>NZ_JNJA01000065.1 GCF_000702665.1 Solidesulfovibrio alcoholivorans DSM 5433 | reverse complement strand
TTCGATGCAATAGGCATGGTTAGGTCTCCTTCGTTTTTGATGTCGTAGTTTCGGAGTTGATCGTATCTCAAAAACAAAGGATGTCAACAGAAGTCGTGCGAAAGCTGATTAATCATTTTTAACGGCAAAAGATGCGATTACGCCGAGCAGGGCAAATACGGATCAATAAAATAGTCCATCCCCGTAAGGGGGCTCTTAGCGGATAGCGTCAATATTTTCGAAGGAAGGCTAGGTCGAGAACCAGGTCGGCGCTGGATTCACTACTTGCGTCATGTGGCAGAAAAGCGAAAAGACGCCCATTTCTGAGAGTCTTTCACTATAATTTCAACATGTTGTTAAAGACAGAGGGATTTTGAACTTAGAAGGAACAAATGATTATTTTTTAACATATTGAAATAATAAGTTAAATTTTTCGATTGATGGCATGGCAACTATTTAAAAAAAAGCATTAATGGCGGAGTACGAAATTATCGAAATCAATTGATCAGTTACGCGGTTTTCCTTTGAAAAATCAGTTGCTTTTGAGTGTGTCCAAAATCTTATTTAGTGCTCTGTTATTATCTAGTGCAATCATCAAAACTCCAAAAGTCGCACATAAAATACAAAATCCTATGAGTATTAAAAAAACTGCAACAAACCCTTCATCTAAAGTTAACCATAAAAACTGCGTCTTTAGTATGCGGGCTAAATATATTGATCCTCCTACTACCAACAAGAAATTTATTATAAAAAGATAAAAAACAATTTGCTCAAAAACAAAAATAATAATTTTTCTCATTTTTTACTACCACCATTGCTTCGGTCGAGCGTATTGTTTGTTGTATTTTTTAGCCAATACGAAACATTTCACACCACATGGTGAATTTTATTGACTATTATTTCAATATTATTTGCTGTTGAGTTAGGAACAAATTGACAATTATCAGAATCTGTAGATATGGAGTAAATCGAATTAATTATTTTTGTTGTTTTTACTATAAAACTTTTAGATATTAAATTTGTGTCGCTTGTAA
>NZ_JNJA01000064.1 GCF_000702665.1 Solidesulfovibrio alcoholivorans DSM 5433 | reverse complement strand
TTCGATGCAATAGGCATGGTTAGGTCTCCTTCGTTTTTGATGTCGTAGTTTCGGAGTTGATCGTATCTCAAAAACAAAGGATGTCAACAGAAGTCCTGCGAAAGATGATTAATCATTTTTAACGGCAAAAGATGCAATTGCGCCAAGCGGACAAATACGGATCAATAAGATAGTCCATACCCGTAAGGGGGGGCGCTTAGCGGGTAGCGTCAATATTTTCGAAGGAAGGCTAGGTCGAGAACTAGGTTGCTGGATTCACTACTTGCGTCATGTGGCAGAAAAGCGAAAAGACGCCCATTTCTGATCGTCTTTCACAATAATTTCAGCATGTTGTTAAAGACAGAGGGATTTTGAACTTGGAAGGAACAAATGATTATTTTTTAACATATTGAAATAATAAGTTAAATGCTTTGATTGATGGCATGGAAACTATTAAAAAAAGCATTAACGGTGGCGTATGAAATTGTCGAAATCAATTGACCAGTTAAGCAGTTTTTCTTTGAACAATCAGTTGCTTTTGAGTGTGTCTAAAATCTTATTTAGTGCTCTGTTATTATCAAGTGTGATCATCAAAACTCCAAAAGTCGTACATAAAATACAAAATCCTATGAGTATTAGAAAAACTGCGATAAACCCTTCATCTAAAGTTATCCATAAAAACTGCGTCTTTAGTATGCGGGCTAAATATATTGACCCTCCTATGACAAGCAAGAAATTTATTATAAAAAGATAAAAAACAATTTGCTCAAAAACAAAAATAATAATTTTTCTCATCTTTTACTACCACCATCGCTTCGGTCAAGCGTCTTGTTTGTTGTATTTTTTAGCCAATACGAAACATTCCACACCACATGGTGAATTTTATTGACGATTATTTCAATATTATTTGCTGTTGAGTTAGAAACAAATTGGCAATTATCAGAATCTGTAGATATGGAGTATATCGAATTAATTATTTTTGTTGTTTTTACTATAAAACTTTTAGATATTAAATTTGTGTCGCTTGTAAACGTAGAGTAATTATACAGGGTCCAAAC
>NZ_JNJA01000063.1 GCF_000702665.1 Solidesulfovibrio alcoholivorans DSM 5433 | reverse complement strand
GAATATATAGATGCATTGCCAGGACAAAGAGAAGAGTTTGTCGAAGATGCTTTAAGGAAAATTGCAACAGAAGGTTCTGCCGTTGCTGTTGGTGCGCAGGTTGGTGTTTTATTTACTTTGTATCAGCTTCAAAAAGAGTTAAAAAGAACAGGACATTCTTATAGCTACGCGCAAATTCGAGATGCATTGGAAGTATTGGTCTCTTGTAATATGAAACTTACAATGATTCTAGAAAATAATAAAAAAGAAGAACTTTTTAGTGAAAGTTTATTCGGACGCATTGCTGGAAAAACAGAAGAAGGCTGGATAGAAGGAGAAGGTAAAAAAACATCTTTTGTAATATTCTTTAATTCGCTGGTTAAAAAAAGTATTTTTGAACTAACGTTTAGAAGATATAATTATGAGATATGCATGAAGTATTCAAATTTTATTGCACGGTATTTACATAAAAAAATGTCACATAACTATTTGCAAGCATCAATGATGAACCCATACGAAATTAAATTATCAACAATAATTGAAGGCAGTGGAATGAAACCGTATTCAAAAAACAGTGAAAATAATAAGTATATAGCAAAAGCATTAGAAGAAATGAAGCAAGAAAATGTACTGATAGATTGGAAATATGCTAAAATTATTAATGATTACAAATATTCGTTAGTACCTTCTCAATCTTTTGTTGCTGAAATAAAACGAAGCAACCAACTACATCGAAAAATCTTGGAGGTAGGGGAACAGGGGAAATGAAAATATGGAGTTTTGATTCCCCCCTGGGGTAAATTGTGGAAAACCCAGCAGGCAAAATATGAAGTTTTGATTCCCCCCGGGTAGGCAAAATATGGAGTTTTGATTCCCCCTATGAAGTTTTGATTCCCCCCGGGGTAGGCAAAATATGGAGTTTTGATTCCCCCATGTTTCTGATTATTCCTAATTATTTTAGGATGATAAACACCTTTTTTCAACCAGCACTCTTTTCTTAACCCTTTTAAGAATAAAGACAAAGATGCTCGCTTCGCTGCGCTGCCACGAGGTGAAAAGCCAATCATCCATCCTGTACCTGTCCTGATTTCCTCCCACACGCCCCCATTTTTATTTTTTTCAAATCCAGCAGCCCGAACTATCACCGGACCTGAAACGTTAAAAATTTGTCCCGATTTGGACGCAAAAAAGCATGGCGTGTCCTTTTCACCATCCCCCCCCGATGGTTGTTGCTGCCACCAGAAGATGCTCACGCTCCGTGATCCACGAGCGGAACCAGGTCCAAGCCGCCCAACCCTTCCGGGGCATGTTGCCGATGAAAAAAAAAA
>NZ_JNJA01000062.1 GCF_000702665.1 Solidesulfovibrio alcoholivorans DSM 5433 | reverse complement strand
AGGGCCACTCGGCCTCCAAGGCGGCATGAGCACCAACCGGACTATAGCTTAACCCCGCCGCCAACCTGTCCAACCAAGCCGGACCACCTCATTTCTCGTCCATCTGCATCAGCTTCAAAAGATGGGCTTTCAGGTTGGTTTTCTTGATGCCGAAAGCGTCAATGATCTGCTGAGCTGTTTTCCCCTCAGTGATCATGGTGCGAAGTTTCATCGCGTCGAATTTCGATTCTTTGGGCATGGGTATCTCCTTGAGGTTTGATGTCAGATTGATCTGATCAGACAGATTAAGAATCTACCCATGATTCATGAGAATGCAAGACTTTCCATCCAGATTTACCATTTTTCCAGACCATCGTAAAAACATGCTTCGATTTCACCACTGATCCGTCATCCTGAGCCATCGAAGTGTTTTCTTCACTGACAAGGAGAGCTAGGTCGTGGGCTAACGGGGTAATTTTAACGGCAACAGGTTCGACAGTTTGCGATTTCCTTTGCGAAAAATATTCACCGACAGTTTCAACCCAAGTCTTCTTATCTCCGTAAAAATCAACACCGGCAACGGCAGTTACAGGGAAATCATCGCTATAAAACGATTCCCATTTCGCCGTATCGATTTTATTCAATGCCGAAACCAGTTGGTCAAACCGTTCTTTAACGGCCTTGACCACATCATTCTTTTCAGCTTCAGTCAATTGCAGCATCGATTTTTCCTTTTTTTCGACTGAATTGAGAGAAACCCGTAAAAACATCAACTTCAGTACCATCTTACGGTTTTCAGGACCATCAAAAACGCGGGAAAACGCGTATTTCTGAAAATGCATTATTACATGTAGATACGTCAGGCTATCTGCCCTACCCTCTCCTAGGACCAGAAACAGGGCTGTTTCAGGGGCATTGGCACTGATCGGGACTGAACATTCGCAGAGTCCTGCGATTCGACACCCCATTATCTAGCTGATTCCAGCAACTCCGAGCTGTTTCACAGAGTTTTCTGGGAAAGACTCAGTCGGCCATTATGTCGCTGATTCTGCTCTGAGGTGACCGACTTTACTGCCCAATCTGCTGAAAATCAGAAGATGTAGCATCCTGCACTCCAGAACTAGCTAAAATCTAAGTAGTTTCACTGAGAAAACAGTCGAAACCCTCTCCTGGGGATATTGGGGCTTGGGCTTTTCCCTCGGGCACACCACTTCCGCGCTCTACCGGGTTCCTCCTGGGACTTTTTCTGCTTGCCAAGGGGTTTGTGTCAAACAGCACCGAAAAGTGACCCCCAATCAGCGTCCAAAATTGACCCCCTCGATGTTGATGTCCGCCCTCCATCTAATCGGGGAGGGGGCG
>NZ_JNJA01000061.1 GCF_000702665.1 Solidesulfovibrio alcoholivorans DSM 5433 | reverse complement strand
TGCTCAGCGTCAATTACTCCTGGGCACTGACGACAACTATTCTTGTGCACGCACCTCGGCTTCAGCCAAGCGATCTTCGGGTATGAGTTCAGCGCCGCGTCCGTGGTCATTGCCGCGAAGCTGAGTGTCCGCATTCCGCTTTTGCGCTTCCTGGTTCCGGTAACTCTGGCCGGTCAGCTCCAGGATGACGCAATGGTGGACCATCCGGTCGATGGCCGCCGCCGTGGTCATGGAATCTTTAAAGATTTTGTCCCATTGCGAGAACACGAGGTTGCTGCTGATCAGCACGCTGCCGCGCTCATAGCGCTCAGCCAGGAAGGTGAAAAGCACTTCCATCTCCTCGCGGTCCTGCTGCACGTAGCCGATGTCGTCGAGGATCACTGCCTCAAACCGGTCGAGCTTTTTGAGTTCCTTTTCCAGGATCAAGTCACGTTTGGCCACGAGCAGCTTCTGGACCAGCCGGTAGGCCGGGATGAACAGCACCTGATGACCACGCCGGACAAGCTCATGGCCGATGGCGCACAGCAGGTGCGTCTTTCCGCGTCCCGGGAGCCCAAAGGCCACGATGTTCTCCGCTCGTCCCAGGAAGTGCCCCTCGCACAGGGAGGGCAGCATCTTCTTCACGCGTTCCGGCAAAACGGTCATGTCCAGGCTCGCCAGTGTTTTGTCCCTTGGCAAGCCAGACGCTTTCAGGAGGCGCTCGATCCGGTCCTGTCGCCTGTCTTCCAGTTCAATTTCGGCCAGATGCTGTAAATATTGCTGATGGCTCCAGCCCTGGCTCTCGGCTGTGCCCGACATTTCCTGGAAGCAAGCGGCAAATGACGACAAGTGCAAGGCCTTGAGACAGATCGCGAGACCGCCGGATTCCAGAATCATACGCAACCTTCCTGGCGATGGAGCAGGTTGTCGTAAATCAAGAGGTCGACCACTGGCGCGTCCATGACCATGGCCGCGAGCTTGTCGCCGTCGGTGACCATCGCCTTGACCCCCTCGGCACTGATTGGCGTCTTGGTCTCCAGAAGGAGTTCCAGGGCCGCTTCAACATCGGACTCCATCGTTGATGCCGCCAGATGGAGGATGCGCACGTACTCCTTGTCGGCCTTGTTCTCCTCAAGCTTGGTCCGCAACGCGTCATAAGCACGTCGAAAAACCAGTGAAGGAAAGAGATCCTCCCGGTAACGGTAGAGGCGAAACGCGCCGGGCTTTTTCACAAGGGACCAAATGACGTGTCGATAATTGATCCTGTGTCCACCCCGGCCCAGGAGCCGAGGAGTGGTGAGCTGCATTTTGCCGCCGTAATAGACGTCGATCCTGCCTTCATAGACTCTGACCCTGAGTTTCTCGCCAATCAGCCTGGAGGGCACGGAATATACGTTCTTCTTGATGGAGAGGGTGCTCCAGGAACTGACCCGGGTATCCACTTCAATGAA
>NZ_JNJA01000060.1 GCF_000702665.1 Solidesulfovibrio alcoholivorans DSM 5433 | reverse complement strand
CAGGGCGAGGCCTTCCCGCACATGCTGTGTCATCCGGTGCTGCCATACTCCAACTGGGAATGGGTCACGGTCTGCCATTCCGAATCGCTGGCGGCGCTGAAGCGAGGCGTGCAGGAAGCGTTATTTCGGTTGGGCCATGCGCCACTGTACCATCAAACGGACAATTCCACGGCGGCCACCCACGATCTGACCAGCGGCAAGCGGGCCTTCAACGAGGAATACGTGGCCATGGTCGGTCACTTCGGCATGCACCCCAGGACCATCGCTGTCGGCGAAAAGGAGCAGAATGGTGATGTCGAGGCCATGCACCGGGGGCTGAAAAATCGGCTGAAACAATACCTGCTTCTGCGCGGCAGTAATGACTTTGAAAGCGCCACCGCCTACGAAATGTGGTTGTGGCGGATGCTGCTCAAGACCAACCGTCCCCGGCAAACGAAGCTTCGGGAGGAACTGGCTGTGATGCGGCCAGTAACGATGGCCAGACTTCCCGAATTTACGGAAGTCGATACCAGGGTCAGTTCCTGGAGCACTATCTCCATCAAAAGCAATGTCTATTCCGTACCCTCCAGACTCATTGGAGAAAAGATCATGGTCAGAGTCTATGAGGGGAGGATCGACGTGTATTATGGCGGCAAGGTCCAACTCACCACCCAACGCCTCCTGGGACGCGGCGGCCACCGGATCAACTACCGTCACATCATCTGGTCCCTGGTGAAAAAGCCCGGTGCGTTTCGTCTCTATCGTTACCAGGAAGACCTCTTCCCCTCCCTGGTCTTCCGGCGTGCTTACGACGCGTTGCGAGACCGGTTCGAGGAGAACAAGGCCGACAAGGAGTACGTACGCATCCTGCACTTGGCGGCGTCCACGATGGAGGCCGAGGTGGAAACCGCCCTGGAACTCCTCCTTGAGGCCGGCACGCTGCTCAGCGCCGAGGGGGTCAAAAGCATGGTCACCGATGGCGAAACGCTCGCGGCCATGGGCATGGACGCGCCGCTCGTGGACCTTTCGGTTTACGACAATCTCCTGTCCCGACAGGAAGGTTGCATATGACCCAGGAAACCGGCGGCCTCACGATCTGCCTCAAGGCATTGCATCTTTCGGCGTTTGCCAGCCGCCTCCAAGAGACGACGGCCACGGCCGAGAGCCAGGGTTGGAGCTACCAACAGTATTTGCAGTACCTGGTCGAGCTTGAACTGGAGGACAGACGGCAAAGCCGTATCGAACGTCTCCGCAAGGCCTCCGGCCTGCCAGGGGATAAAACCTTGGCTAGTCTGGATACGGGGGCTTTGCCGGAACGGGTGAAGAAGATCCTGCCCTCCCTGTGCGAGGGGCACTTCCTTGAACGGTCGGAAAACATCGTGGCCTTCGGCCTGCCAGGACGAGGGAAAACGCATCTGCTGTGCGCCATCGGTCATGAGCTTGTCCGTCGCGATCATCCGGTGCTGTTCATCCCGGCCTACCGTCTGGTGCAGAAGCTGCTCATCGCCAAACGCGACTTCAACCTGGAAAAGGCCCTCAAAAAGCTGG
>NZ_JNJA01000059.1 GCF_000702665.1 Solidesulfovibrio alcoholivorans DSM 5433 | reverse complement strand
GCGTTCCACGGTTGCCCAAGTGCCAGCGGCCAAATCCGTGGCATCAAGTTCGGTGAGGCCATCAGGATTGCAGCGATGGTGATGGACGTCGTAAACTAACGGGATAGAGAGCGCTTGGCACACAGGAAGCAAATCGCGTATCGTATAGCTGACATCGTCGTTTTCCAATGTGAGTCGGCTGCTTACTTTCTCAGGCAGATCCTTGAACGCTCCGCTCAAACGCTCCAGAGCTTGCTCCTTGTTACCGTAAACACCACCGGCATGGATGTTGATCACATCTGCTCCAACGGCCTCTGCCCAGACGGCCTGGCAGCATAGTTCACAAATGGAATTTTCCGTCACTTCCTTCCTTGGCGATGACAGCAGGATAAACTGATCCGGATGGAAGCTGAGGCGGACACCATTATTCTTTGAAAAGTCCTTTGTCGCTGCCAGCAAGCCATTGATTTGCTCATCGCCCGGCAAATCTTCAAGCCGGTAGCCCGTAACTGGGTGAGTCATTCTGGGAAATAGCTGTGATGAGATTCTAAACGCACCAAAACCCATACGGTGAGCAGTCTTGACAGATTCCAGCAGACTTTTGGCGTTGTGGAGGCAAATCTCGGATATTTTTTCCAAGCGTGTTTTGACCGTCAGGTTCAACAAGGCTTTCGCCGTGGTCGTTCTAAACGATATTTTTTCTTCAACAAATAAGCAACAAAGTCCAAATCGCATAGCTTTCCTTTTTTTCTGAAATTATTTCAGCATTCGGCCAGATCTAGCTTGTAAATTTATATTTCAATTTAAAAAATCGAGTTGACATATTATTTATCGATGGTAGATCGTTCCCATCTGACACGAACAAAACCAAGGAGCCATTATGATCGATAAGGAAATGTGGTCGGAAGCTGTTAATCTTGCTAAGGACCAACTGCGCCACGGCAAAATCCACTTTAGCGATCTCGAAAGCGTAGCCAAAAGCATCTACGAAAAGCTCGATTCTCTTCGGAGCGGCCCCATTATCGATGTCACTGCCGAGCCTATGAAACCGATTGAAGCTCCTCGTCATGAGAAAACTCGTAAGTGTGTGAAGTGCGCTCTCTGCGGTGCGGAATTCAAAACTTTGACAAAAAAGCACCTTGCCACTCATGGGCTTACCCGCGAAGAGTATATGCAGAAGTTTGATGTCAAGAAAAAAGACATGTCGGTCAAGGTGGCTCGCAAGACCACTTCTGGCGAAGACAACCCCCTCAAGCAGATGCAGATGATCATGAAGGAGTTCGGCATCGCTCGGGGTGAAGTGAAGAAATTCGTGATGGACAAGGGCTTTGACGGCCTCAAGGGATTGGCTGCCGCCGCCAAGGAGAAGGGAGTCGGCATCATCGAGATGCTCGGCGGCAGCGCTCCTGCTGCGCCCGCCAAGGAAGAAAAGAAGAAATAGGTTTTCAACGACCATTTAAGAAAGCCCCTCATTGATCACTTGGTCAATGAGGGGCTTTTTTGTATTCAATTATGCCGGCTTGCGTTGTTCGGGTCGCCAGGGTGATCGGCGACAATTACTCCTGAGCATCAGCGACAATTAGAATTGTGCATCCACCTCCCCTTGGAGGCTGGCGGCTGTCTCCCCCCGGGAAAG
>NZ_JNJA01000058.1 GCF_000702665.1 Solidesulfovibrio alcoholivorans DSM 5433 | reverse complement strand
CGCTGAACTCATACCCGAAGATCGCTTGGCTGAAGCCGAGGTGCGTGCACAAGAATAGTTGTCGTCAGTGCCCAGGAGTAATTGACGCTGAGCAGTGGCTGTCTTTTCCTCCAACTACACGCTTTATGGCGATCTCTCAGCCCGGGTCATGAAGACTCTGGCGACGTTCACCCCGAGCCTTGAAGTTTACTCCATCGATGAGGCATTTCTTGACCTGACCGGGATGCCTTATGATGTCGTGGCTTACAGCCAGCATATTCGGAAGACGGTGCGCCGCTGGACCGGCATTCCCGTTGCCATCGGCCTGGGGCCGACCAAGACACTTGCCAAGGTTGCCAATAAGCTGAGCAAGAAGAACTCCGACCTGGATGGCGTGCTGGATTTCGGGGCTACGCCCGATTCTGACGGTCTATTGGAGCAAGTGCCAGTGGGGGACGTATGGGGCATCGGCCGGCGCTACGCTGCCATGCTCGAACGATACGGCGTCGTGAATGCACGCCAGTTCCGAGATCTACCCAGAGACTTTGTGAAACGAAAAATGACAGTCGGCGGCCTCCATACCTTGCTCGAACTCCAGGGCATCCCTTGCATCGACCTGGAGTCCATAGCCCCGGCAAAGAAGTCAGTCACCGCATCGAGGTCGTTTGGGCAGCCTGTGACCAGGATTGAGGAAATGCGCGAAGCCCTGGCTGTCTATACCTCCCGGGCCGCTGAACGGCTCCGCAAAGCCCGCATGGTCGCCAACGGTGTGACCGTGTGGGTCCAGACCAATACTTTTATAGAGGGCGAGCCTCAGTATGCCAATTCGGCCTTTGGCGCGTTACCAGGGGCCTCGGCGCATACCAGCGAAATTCTCCAGGTTGCCATGCAGGTACTGGAGCGGATTTTTCGGAAGGGATACCGCTACAAGAAGGCAGGGGTGATGCTGTCAGGCTTGGAGCCCATTGGCTGTCACCAGCTTTCGCTCCTCAGCCCGGTGCCGACCTCTGATCCGAAGGCTGAACGCCTCATGGGAGTTATGGATCAAGCAAACGCCCGGTGGGGGCGCGATACGATTCGTCTTGCCGCCTGCGGCATCAAGCAGGACTGGAAGATGAAGCAGGCAGCCCGGTCACCGCACTACACCACTTCCTGGGAAGAACTGCCGGAGGTAAAGGCCTAGTCAAGGTTGAAGACCGGAGCTAGAATTGTTAAATATAGTCAACTCAGCATGATCGTAAGGAATAAAGAATGCTCAGCAAACGAGAACCTGCTACTTGGCAAGAACTTCAGGAGATGGTTGCTCAGGTTTTAATAGAATGTGGGTTTGCTACTGAAGTCGAGAAAAAAATACAATCTGTACGTGGCGAAGTTGAGATAGACGTCTACGCAGAGGAGAAAGTCTTTAACAGATTGAATATTATTTTGTTTGAATGTAAATATTGGAAGTCAAAAATTCCTCAAAATATAATCCATGGATTCCGAACAGTTCTATCAGATATAGGAGCTAATACAGGCTATATAATTAGTTCCTCAGGTTTTCAAAGTGGATCTTTCTGAGGTGGTCGCGGAAAATTGGACAGCCTGCTAAGCTATAGTCCTCAAGCGAGGAGGACGGTTTTCAATGTCCCAGCGACGGAAGTTTTCA
>NZ_JNJA01000057.1 GCF_000702665.1 Solidesulfovibrio alcoholivorans DSM 5433 | reverse complement strand
GATGATCGAAGACATCTAAGGGGGCTGCCGAGGGGGTCAATTTTGGACGCTGATTTCATCCAAAGAGGGGTCAATATTCCATGCTGATCAACAGCCCCGAGCAAGTCACTGGTGTAATAGGCATTCTGGCGAACGTCCATTCGATGGATTTTGTAATAATGTTATGAATTCAATAGTGGAGCTTGGTGAAAAAGGACTGGGAGCTTTTAGGTTCGATAGAATTAAAGAAATATTGAATTATAATTAGTTATGTTGAACCAACTCTATCCGGCAACCCATGGATATGAGTGATGATTAAGTTTCAACTATGGTATGAGTTCAAGGTCTCCTGCATGGAAGAGGGGAAAATAGTGCTGGAGAAGAAGTAGCTAGCTGGATTGTTTGGGAATAGTTGCGCATTATGGCCCACGTCGTCCAGGGAAGATGGTGGCATGGGTATGATGATAAATAGTAGAAGTTTGTTTCAAACATGACAGCCTATCACGTAAGTCACCTCTATGGAGAAAGTGATTGATACTTCCAAGAATTTGAAGCAGTAAATATTCAGCGTTTTATCAGGCTGGGGTCCATGGGAATTTTTTTGTCATAATGGTGATGTATCGGAAGAATTTGACCTTTTTGAATATCATGTGAAGATAAATTACTTACACGTACTTTAGGCTCTCCATAAAGCCAGTCTCTGTCAAAAAGTGTTCGGATCATTGGGATAGTATAATTTGTAGCCAAACCTGCAATGCAATCGAGCAACGTAGGGGGTACGATTTGGTATATAAGATTCCCATAGCCAAAAGAAAATAAGTAACTAGGAACAGTCGGATTGTTTGTTGATCTTTTAAGCAATAAAACCATAACACCATCTACCGGACGAGGGCCGGGAATAAATGTTTCGATCGCAATTTCTGGAGTGATAAAGTGTTGCGTATGATCTTTGTTTTTTATCCATTCAATTGCTTCTTTGAAATGTATTAAGTCATTATTGGGCATGACAGAGAGAGCCATTTTTACTAATGTCTTATAAACGGCAACAGGAATATATGGTTCAATTTCATAATTGAAGATCGCAGTGTTGTCCTCGGGGAATGTCAATATTTTATCTTCCGTACTTTCCTTTATAGTCAATCCATTGTCGTAGTCTATCCGTGATTTTTTACTTTTTGTCCTATAGCTTGGCACGCCTCGCTTGCCTTTGATCTGTCCTACTTGTCTATATGCTTTAGATACTTTGTCAAAGTGAACTTCAATATTATTGGAAAAAAATGTATTGCATTCGTCGCACTCATCAAGAGTGATAATATTTTTGTTTCCGACGGCTTCTGGAATTGAATGTGCGATATCTTTAAATGTTGTTTCTTTCTCATTTTTGCCGCAGAAACGACATATCCTATCTTGAGATCTGCCGATTTTGATTTGTTGTGTGTCTTTAGGCAACGCACTGAAAAGAATACAGTAGTTTTCATCTAAAAGTTCAAGCCCTTTGCACATTTCCACTCCGTGGCTCAATTCGGCATTGGAATTCTATGTAAAATTTTTAGCAGTATATTCAATTTTAAATATATAGTCAAGAATAAGTATATTGGTGCAGATTCCCTATGATTCGAAGGGGTATGATATTATGGAGATAGAGCATAACATACTGATACAATTAACGATTCATATCATCCCGTCCTCCCCAAAGCCCTTTTTTCTCCTCCCCATAGCAAAAAACCCTTGACCTCCCCGTACCAAATCCGTACTTACCCCGAGCCAACGACGCGCCAACGAAGCCAACGGTTTTGGCCCCCAACTTTTTCTTGGGAACGGAAATTTTGGGGTTGAC
>NZ_JNJA01000056.1 GCF_000702665.1 Solidesulfovibrio alcoholivorans DSM 5433 | reverse complement strand
CGTGTGGCATCTGGAAGCGTGAAGTTCTCCAGCACCGGTCTTCGTCTGTCCCCGACGCTCCTGGCTAACTACGGCTTCAGCCAGGGTGATGAGTTTAAGGTTTCCTGCATGGAAGAGGGGAAGATCGTCCTGGAAAAGAAGTAGCTAGCTAACTGTATCTTTTGAGAATAGTTTCGAAATGGCCCACGTCGTCCTGGGAAGAGGGGTGGCGTGGGTCGTTATACTGAGAAGAAGTTAACTGCAATAAATAAAATATTGATTTTTGCCATTATGTTTAGCTCGATAAAGGGCTTCGTCCGCTTTGTTTAAAAGCTCTTCGAGATTGTTCCCACAGTCTGGGAATGTTGAGACTCCGATGCTGACAGTTATTTTCAAATTAATATTGTTGGAGGTGAATTGATTTGTGTTGAAGGAGTTAATGAGTCTGTCAAGGAATGAGGTTGAATCTTGATCATTTATTTCTGGTATAATAGCACCGAATTCTTCACCACCTACTCTGCCGACGGTGTCAACCTGTCTTAGTGATTTATTCAGTAGATTAGCAACATAAATTAAAGCTTTGTCGCCAACGGGATGACCATACGTGTCGTTGATTGATTTAAAGCTGTCGATATCGATTGAGAGTAGAAGAAATGTGTGTCTGAATCGTTTCGCTCTTTCAAGTTCATCCTGTAATATTTCCATAAATTTTCGGCGATTATTTATGTTTGTAAGCTGATCAGTGGTAGATAGTTTTTCTAGTTTTTCTTCTGATAATTTAAGTTTGGTGCTGTCACTTGAAAAAACTACGACACCTTTTGAGACTCCTTCGCGTTTCTCGGAGAATGGGGAATAAGTTACAGACATATATCGACGCCCTATGCCTTGATAGTCAAACCAAGATTCGTATTTTTCTATATTGCCAGATAAAGCCGCGTCAATGTGTTGCTTTATAATGCCTTGGAATACACTATCGCCAAATAGCTCGGCTATGGTTGCTCCTACGATTTCATTTTCAGTTTTAACGAAAGCCTTGCAGTAAAAATCATTTGCTAAAATATATTTGTAATTTTTATCTATTAAAGAGAATAGCATTGGGGCATTCTGAACAATATTTTTATATCTCGCAAGGTTGATTTGTGATTTCTCGTTTGAGTAGATGAGGTCTACTGTTGATTTGAACTGAAACAAATTGTAGGGCTTTATAATGATGCCTGAAGGGGACGACTTGATGATGTTGTCTAGAGAAGACCCCTCAGTGTGCCCAGTAATTAAAATCGTCGGTATGCCAAGTTTGTTTTGTATGATTTCACAAGCCTCATAGCCATTCATTTTTGGCATATAAACATCAAGTATCACAATGCTTGGATTTAGTTGCTCTGCTAATTTGATGGCGTCTACACCGTTTGTCGCTTCTCCAAGTAAGACGTACCCAAGCTCGTCTATGTATTTTTTTAGGACATGCGAGCATAGCTTGGAGTCATCGGCAATAACTATTTTGGGGTAGAGCATGTTATGTCCTGTTTGATGGAGGTCGTTTCGCAGTTCTTTGGGGCTTGGATCGACAGACTAACCGATTTTGTTTATCTTTTCACTTCAAATTGTTACTACCGAGTTTTGGAGAATGCAACTCTTGTGTGAGTCGTTCGGTTAAAATGGTCCTTTGTTTTATGTGTTGCCAGTCTGCCACCTCGTAACCCCTTGATATTTTAACTTAACATACTGACACAATTAACTATTCACAGTCTCGCATCCTTCCCAACGTCCTTTTTTCTCCTCCCCTGTGTAAAAACCCCTTAACCTCCCCGTACCAAATCCGAACTTACCCCGAGCCAACGACGCGCCAACGAAGCCAACGGTTTTGGAAACGGTTAAGCCCTGATTACTCGGCATCACTTGGGAAAACTCGGTTAA
>NZ_JNJA01000055.1 GCF_000702665.1 Solidesulfovibrio alcoholivorans DSM 5433 | reverse complement strand
TTTTTTTTTTTTATTTCTCGATTCCGGGAGTGGAAGGCGTGGCTTGGTGTTTCGTGGCGTTACAGGACGTTACCCGCCGGATGGGGCGGCTCTGACGGACAGACCTTGGTAACGGGCAACAGCCGACGCCGGCTCTAGGGGCCGGCTCACAGGAGCCGGAGCGCTATAGGGGTAGACCAAGTAAAGGAGGGAGACCGAAGGCCCGAGAAGAGGCCCATACCATTACTAGGCAGGATTTATAGCTAACCAGCCGTAGCTATTAAACAAGGGGATGTCGCTGGCCTAGTTCGTCGGCACCGGGTACTTTGCGTCGATTCCGATGGCGATGCCGTATCGGGCGGTCCACGCCCTGTTCATCGCAGCGACCAGTTCGGGGCCTTTGGACAGCGGGACGATGAACGAGTCATGAACAGGAATGGCCGGGATGTCTTGGGCGGCCAAGTTCAGCAGGATGCCCTCGGCCAGGAGCGAGTCCGCGTACTGGAGCCGCAGCCCGGCACCGGAGCCAAGAAAGCCGGCGATGGGGGCATGACGCTCTCGAAGGCCAGCCAACCAGACTTGCAACTCACCTTGCGAAACCGTGACGCCGAACTCCTGACGCACGCCGCGTTGAGTCGCTCGTATCGCGGCATCGTCTGTTTCCGCATTGATGGCGGCGAGCCACAGCGTTTTCAGCACGTCCCTGACGGCCTTGTTGTCGTCCATGGACAGGTTGGGCAACGAGTACATGTCGCCCGCCGGGGGAATCGCGCCGGCCTGGGCGTACAGCAGGCGGCAGTGCAGTCCAGAAAAATCGTATTCGGTCGCCGGCTCCCCATTGATGAGCAGGTGCGCGCGGTATCGGCAGGGGATGCCCTGTGCCCAATGGCCGTAGAAGCGCCCGCCACGGTCCATGACGCCGTTGTTGAACACGCGGTAAACAGTATCGCAGCGAAAGTCAGGACAATGGCCCAATGCGGTCACAAGCTCGGCCATCTCCTCATCGTCAAGGTCTAGCCTGACGGACGTTTTCCGCAACAGGTCGTTTATGACTCGGACGTTGCGCTGCATCATTGCCGTCCTTCGCGTCTTCGGCACTGCCAGTGCCACCTTTTTTCCCTTCGCGTCCTTCTCGGCGCGTAGATACAATTCGTCATGCTGGCGAACTATATCACCAGCCGCCACCTTGGCCGAAAGCATTAATGCGGCAAGCCGGTCCATCGCCCTCATTCTTGCCTGTTTCCCGCGACTGGTGACGTGGTTGTAGTAGCCACCGTGCTTTTCGGCGTAGCCAAGCGTGGCCATTGAATCGACTACCGTCGTCAGTATGTCCCGGTCGAAATGAAGCAGCGCCATACGCTCGCCGACGCCGTAATAATCTCGGCCGCGCGGGTAGGCCACGTAAAGCGTCGGGTCATCGCTCCAGGCGGAGAACAAATCCAGGGCCACGGCTGCGACGTGCTGGCGGTAACGCTTGTGCAGTTTACCACGGCCAAGCAGCGCGGCGACCTCGGCCATGAGCTGGTTTACCACCAGGGCGGCCCCGGGGTGGCCGGACATCTTGTGCACGTCCATCGGCCTGGACCAGTCCAGTGGAGAGATGGAGCCGTGCCGGCTAGCTTGTGAATAACTAGAGCTTGTCGAAAGGATAGGAGCCGCTTCGCCCATGTGTCATGCCCATTTTTTGCGCTTTTGGGCTTGACCGGAAATGAACAAGGCGGTATATCTGGCTCGTCACTGCGCGATATTTCACCTAGAAAGCTCCACGTCGTAGCCCACGTTTTTCCACATGAAGCCCGGTTGCCCGCCGGGCTTTTCCTTTTCCAGACGAAATAATATCGCCATTGCTTTATGCGGTCAAGGCGTAGCGTCCATGGTGCAGTTGCCTTTCCCCTCGTGGCAGCGCGAAGCGCAGGCTGTTCGTCTCGTCGCCGCTGATGGACGCCGGGCTAATTTGGGAGATGGATCGGGCGTTTTTCGGTCCTCGCGCGCACGCGCGTTCTTTCTTTTAATTCCTTTTAATACCTTTAGGCGGCTGGGAAGCTAGGCGTGGCCCGGGCTCCGGTGGGGTCCGCATGTGCGCAAAACCACACGGGCATGTGCGCAAAACCACA
>NZ_JNJA01000054.1 GCF_000702665.1 Solidesulfovibrio alcoholivorans DSM 5433 | reverse complement strand
TCTTGGGAACGGAAATTTTGGGGTTGACTTCGGGACGAGTTTGGGGCATTTAGCCTGTTCCCTGATTCTGTTTATAGGACCGTAGCTCAGGGGGAAAGCGCTTGCTTGACACGCGAGTTTCCCGATTTAACCCCTTAAAATAATTCCAAAAGCCCCTATGAAAAGTGATCTCGTTGGCGGAGAGCCAACGGGATCTTTTTCTTTTTTTCGGCCTGAGAATCGGACTTTGGTCGGTCGTTGGTCAGTCGTTGGCGGTGGCTGCCAACTGGGATAGTTATTTTCGGATTTACTGTTGATTTCATTGAATTTTTTTTAGATGCAACTCTCATCTTTTCCCAGTGTTCCCCCCTTGACCGATGGCAAATGCTGTTATAATTTTTGTTTGAACATCAAGGGAGGAGATATGCGAGCAACCGTCACCCAAATTGGAAATTCCACGGGATTGATCCTTCCGAAAGAAGTTGCCGCGCGTCTCAAGGTGAAAAAAGGGGATAGCGTTTACCTCACCGAGACGCCGGAGGGATATTCCGTCACTCCCTATGACCCGGAATTTGAAGCGCAAATGGAATCCGCTCGTAAGGGAATGGCCCGTTATCGCAACGCATTGAAGGAACTGGCCAAGTGATGGACTGGCGGTGGCTGACCGAGAAGGTGATTGTCGCCATCCATGACGAACAAATCGCTGAACATGGTGGAGGAAGAGGCGTCAGGGATCATGGTCTTTTGTTGTCGGCACTTGCGCGACCTCAACACCTTTTGCAATATGGTGCTCCCGATGTTTTTGATTTGGCCGCAGCTTACGCCTTTGGTATCGTAAACAATCATCCCTTCATTGATGGGAATAAGCGGACGGGTTTTCTCGCTGCTTATGTATTTCTGGACATCAATGGTTGGGAATTGACCGCACCGGAACCCGAAGTAGTTGCAGCAGTTCTTGCCTTGGCCATTGGTGAAATCGATGAAAAAGGATTTTCGACGTGGCTTAAGGATCGATCTCTTGGTAGTCAGGATTCTGGTGAACAAGAATGCCCCTGAGGTGAAATACGCGGCCGCTCGCGTTGTTGGCCTCCCTCCTCGGGTCAATGGGCAGTTGCCTGCCCTTCGTACGGGCTTGAAGTGCAGGATGGACGGGGCCATGCCCCATGGTAGACCTCTGGGCATTGACGGGCTTTTCACCGATGCCAGGTACGAACAAGTTCCACGACCTGTCATGGGAGGCGGACGAAAATGTCCCCACCTGAATCCTCTAGCGTGCGTGCCCGAATCACGGGCGGCGATGCGCTCGCATTGATCGAATTGATCAACATGTGCCTCGCCTGTAAGGACAAAGAGGATTTCAGGGCGCTATTTCCGAAAATTCAGGAACTCTTTTCCTTTGATTACGCCATTACCGCACTGGGTGAACTTGACAGGCCTCATGGGCTCTTATTGGCAAGTCATATTAATGTCAGCTTTCCCGATGGATGGCTCTCGGAGTATCTGGCGAAAAACTATCCTCAGAGAGACCGTGTCGTTCTGGAAAACTTCCGATCCTTTCGGGTTCAGGTCTGGCCCCTGGCCAGAAAGAACCTTTTTCGCAGAGAGGAGATTACGTCGCTCGGCTTTGATTTTGGGCTGCGGGAATGCTGTACCCACGGCATATCCGGGATGGCGGGAAGTCGAGGCAGTATGTTCTGTTTTTCCGGTTCGTCCATTACGTGTTCCGATCGGCACAAAGCGATACTGGAGGTACTGATCCCTCACCTGCATATGGTGTTATCCGACATCACCAGGGATAAATTCCATGGGAAAGGGGACGTTGTCCTCTCCGCCAGAGAGAAGGAAGTGCTCGATTGGTTGAAAGCGGGAAAGACTTCCTGGGAAATCTCCGTCATCCTGAAAATCAGCGAGAGAACCGTCAACTTTCATGTAACCAACATTCTGCGGAAGCTTCAAGTGGTGAACCGCGCGCAGGCCGTGGCGGTAGCGATCCACTCCGGTTTGGTCGACATTTCCTGACCTGATCCTCTTTCCGATCGTTTTGCCTGTCAGTTCTGACAGGTGAAATACCTATCTGATGGTGTACTTGGGCTTAATCCTGTTCACACGCTTTGGAGAAGGCAAGGAGGACACCATGAAAATTGCCGCAATCAATGGCAGCCCGAAGGGAAGAGAGAGCATTACCCACTTGATGGTTCGTTCATTTTTGCAAGGAGCAGAGCGGGCTGGCGCGGAGACCGTAACGGTTTTTCTGGCGGAAAAAGACATCAGGCATTGCCGGGGGTGCATGACATGCTGGTTCAAGACTCCGGGGAAATGCATCATTGACGATGACGACATGGCGTGCTCAGCGTCAATTACTCTTGGGCACTGACGACAACTATTTTTGTGCATCCACCTCGGCCTCAGCCATGTGATCTTCGGGTTTGAGGTCGGCC
>NZ_JNJA01000053.1 GCF_000702665.1 Solidesulfovibrio alcoholivorans DSM 5433 | reverse complement strand
CTGAAAACTTCCGTCGCTGGGACATTGAAAACCGTCCTCCTCGCTTGAGGACTATAGCTTAGCAGGCTGTCCAATTTTCCGCGACCACCTCAGACTTTGCGGCCCGAGTAAATGAAGCACTCGCGAGGAATGTCGATGTCGGGATTACTCCTGGCATTCTGGATGGTTCGCCAGTTGATGGCCCCGTCAGTCAGTTCGTCCAGGGCGAGCCCGGCAAAGACCGGAGGTAGGACTGACTGTAGGGTCGAAACGGTTTCATCAAGGATGTTGGACATGAAGCCTCCCGTGAGGGTTGTCTTTCACGGGAGGCTAGCGAATTGGTAAGTCGGAAGGGATGGACAAAATGCGGGACAAACAGGGATATTTTATTTTGTATTTTTCTTCTTTGGTTTCAGCATCCTGGATGCTCGTTTGATGCATGCGTCCTTGCTTGTGCCTCCCTCTTTGAAATTCATGAGCTGCCCGATCCGCTCTCTTGTCAGCCCCCGGGCTTGTAGTTCGTTGGCAATGAGTGTGTGATCGCGGCAGAGGGTTTCGAGTATTAGGACTATGCTTTCTTTTGTTATGTCATGAAGCGAGAAATTTGTATGTTGAATGGTAATATCTTCAGAATTTATAAAATTACGTTTTTCTTGCTCGATTTGTTTGAGCAGGTCTCTTTTTTGGGCAAATTCAGTGATGGTCGTTGGGTTTAGTTTGCGAAGTGTTTCGAGTTGTTCGTCAAATTCATATGACTCAAATACTTCTCTATATGCTATTCTAAATTTGTTTTTGTTTTCTTCGGAATGTGTTTTTGAATTGTTTTGGCTCGTTTTGAATAGAAAATATGGCAATGGATATTGTTTATCTTCAAAAAAAGTTTTAAGATTTTGTTTGCTTGTATGGACTTGTGAAAAATTGTCGAGAATGAAGGAAATGTCTAGCGAGTTGTCAGAATTGTTGTAGGATTTCCCTTCGATTTTTATGTGTAGTCCTTCAAGAATAAACACGATAATTGTAAGTTTTAGTAAAGTTTCAATATTTTCTGCAGTGTTGTTGCCTTCTTGGTAGAGGTCCATCGTGCGGCCAAAGGCGTCTTGTAGCCATATGCTTGCATTGCCTTTGTTGTATCTTATGTAACGTTCAATTATGTAGTTGATTCTACCAATATCTGTGTAATATTGGTCATTGCTTTCAATGAGCGCGGTTATTAATTCTGTTGCTGAGAAAATAGATTTTTTCATTTTAAAACTCGTGCTGCGATAGCGCGTTGTGCGCTGATATGCTGTGCCATGGAGGAGTTTTGGTTCATGGTGATCCTGCCGGGCTACACTGCAAATAAGCGTTTGGGGTCGACCTTGAAGACCCTGGACAGGGGGAGGCGGGCTTATCGTTTTCCTGAGAGCCGCTGGCACGATGGTCACTCGCGGCTTAGGTCGGGGAAATGTCGTTATCGTCTTTCTCGTCGAAAACCGCACTGGGTGCAAAACGCCTTGTCTCCTGCTTTCCAGGAAGGTTTCCCGCAGGCTGGGCAACACGGTCCATGTACGGCTCCGCAGTCCGGACATTTCAGGACGTAGGCATCTTGCGGCATGGTCAACCGTTGTCGCTTATCCGGTTCATGTCCGCAGGGGGGATGAGGCCAGCGTTCCTTTTGCTGTGCCGCATCAAACCACGTCTGGAACCAATCGGCCTCTATCATCACGTACGGCTCCTCCTTGCCGCACTGGTGGCAAACGGCCACACCCTGGCGAATGACATTCTCCGAGCCGCAGATACCACAGCACCCTCTGTTCCGCCTTTTGTCCTTGCAAGCCGTTTCGTGTCGATCACGGCGACCCTTGCGATCATCTGGGGTATCTACCTCACAGGCTTCCCGCATGAGGTCGTGTTTTAGCTTGGAATCCATATACCCTTCGTCAGGCGTCCGCACCGCAGGGGAAGCGCAGCATATCAAAGCTCCTTGGGGTCAAAGCCCCCATGGGGGTGTCTACCGCGCCAGGAAATCTAGGGTCACTCCCGCTTGTTTCAGCCCCGCAAGGGCACGACACAGGGCCTCCGTTTCGGCGTCGTTCTCCTCGGGCGCGGAGCGAACAGCTTTCAGCACATCATGAATGGCCACGGCCAACGCACGGGGGTCGCTTTCTTCCATGGCGGCGCGGAGATATTGGACCGCCTGTTCCGGGTCGCTCAAAAGCTCTTTAAGCGTGTCATCGAAGTCACGGACGGGACTCATGTTTCCCTCATGTGTTCAGGCCGGAACAAACTCCACCTTGATTTTGCATCCGGTGGCGTGGGCGTAGCGCTTTAAGGTGTCGATGGAGACGTTTGAACGGCCGCCCTCGGTCTTCGCCACTACGGGCTGTTCGACGCCCATGCGCTCGGCAACTTGCGCTTGGGTCAAGCCGGCTTTCTACCGGGCGTCCAGCATGGTGATCGGCGACAATTACTCCTGAGCATCAGCGACAATTAGAATTGTGCATCCACCTCCCCTTGGAGGCTGGCGGCTGTCTCCCCCCGGGAAAG
>NZ_JNJA01000052.1 GCF_000702665.1 Solidesulfovibrio alcoholivorans DSM 5433 | reverse complement strand
ATGGTCAAGAAATTTGAAAATAAGTAGGTAAATTAGCATGATAAAGGAGCACGATGTCGCTTGTGTTCCGTTTTTTCCAATACTTCATCCTGGGTCTACACCAGGGCGTATCTCCGCCTCGTAGCGCCGCTTTGCGTCGTATCCCCATACTCCAGTGTCATTTTCTCCCTAGCACCCTTTAGATGGAAGCTAATGCCGCATAGGGCAGCATTAGCCATTCTGCCTGTGCGGACTTCTTAATATTAACTTTAAATTTATTCCATACCGTCATAGTCTAGTATGATACAAACTGGTCCGTTCAACCAAAATTTATTTTTCAATTTCTATTTAAACAATTCTTTAACTGCAAAAAAAAATATGTTTTCAAACTACTAAGATAAACAAAAAATACACTGTCCCTGGCACGAATCGAAACAATATTGCAACCTAGATTCTGATTAAACTCACATGGTTAGTAAATATTTTTCGTAAAAATGGGCACATTCTTTTACATTTAATTTTTAAAAGATATTCTGCAAACAATCATCCCACTTGGGAAGGCGCGCCCGAATGGGATGATTTAGGGATAAAAGAATGATAGCACTATTATTTATAGTGCAATATCATTCTATTTCCAATACTGCAACGGGAAAAGTATAATTTTTGGGAAATATTTTATAAACAAATTGACTGTTAAATTTGTAAGAACTTTGGCATCACAAACATAAATATAAAAAAGAATGCATTTATATGCATATCGCAAATAAATTGGCTCAAAATGACCTCAAATGCAAAAAACTTTGTTTACTGCAAATTGATTGACGGTAGAATTGAGCGCAACTAAATAAAAATTTTAAAGGAGGAAAAAATGAAAAATCAGAAATGTTCGAAAAGTCTAACATTGCGAACTGATGAATTATTGCATGGCAAGATAATGGAATTCGCAAAAAGTTATAATTTGTCAATTTCATCAGCCATCAGATTCTTGATTGTTACAGGACTCATGGAAGTTACCTCAAAAATCAGTTTATAGGAGAATAAAAGCATGATAGCTCAAAACGTAGATACTATTAAACAATTTTTTGGAAAAATATTACCGAAAAATTCAGAAAATTACTATATAACTATTTCAACTAAAAATAAAGAAACTAAAATGGTAACAAATAAGCCATTTCACATAAATGAAATAGATAAAATCGCAAAGTATTGCATTGACAGTAATGAACTATGCCATGTGTATTTTGGTCTTGGACTATTATCTAGTCCCACTAAAGACAACAAACGAGCAACAAACGATACAGTTTCATGTTTAACTGGATTTTGGGCAGATATTGACTATGGAAATGTAGGACATAGCAAAAACAATTTACCCCCAACATATGATGATGCGATATTATTATTAGATGGCATAGAAAAACCTTCCATCATAGTTGCAACAGGTGGAGGAATTCATGCCTATTGGGTATTCAATGAACCAATCATAATCGGTGATAGCAACAGAGATTTTATTGCAAACTCATTAAAATGTTTTCAAAAAAGTATAATACAAAATGGCATAAGCCACGAATGGGCTGTTGATAATACAGCTAATCTTGCTCAAATGTTACGCGTTCCAGAAACTATCAACTACAAATACAATAAATTAACATCAATCGTCGAAACAACTGATATTAAATATAATGCAAAAATATTTTGCGATAATTACACTGAATGTAAAATGCAAAATAATAATTATGGCAAAGAAGAAATTGCCGGCACTGATTATATTGCTGATATTTGTGACTACAATTCGATATCAGAATATTTCTTACTTAAAACAGGATGTAAGTGGATAAACTATTGCGAAACAAATTCCTATAATTTATCAGAACCGGAATGGTATGCAATGCTTTCTATTGTTTCAAGAATAGGGAGCGGTAGACAACATTGTCACGATATTTCAAAAAATTATTCAAACTATAGCTATGATGAAACAGAAAATAAAATCCAACAAGCACAAGAAAAAGGAGGACCATTCACATGCACAAATATCAAGAACACTTTTAAAAACAATGTATGTAAACATTGTCCATTTAGCAATATAATTTCAAGCCCAATTCAACTAAGTAAAAAAGACGTTCTAAATTTAAATTGTTCAAAATTTATTGAATTTAACAACAAACATGGTGCAATTTCAATTGCTGGTAAATCATTAATTATTAATTACGACGAGACAGATCAACTAAGTAGACTTAAAACTTTTAGTTTATCTTCCTACGATGATTTCAATAAAAGATATTTACCAGTACATGGCAAATGCATAAACGGGAAAGGGGAAATTGTGGAAGATAAATTTACAAAATTATGGCTAAATAGTAGTTACAGAAAAGATTTTCCAAATGGTATTATTTTTTCCCCGACAGAAGATATCAAAGGTGCATACAATTTATGGCAAGGATTTGCCGTACAACCAAAAGAAACAGGTGATTGGTCATTATATAAAAATCATATTATGGAAGTAATTTGCGACAATAAACCAGAAATTTATAATTATGTATTTGCTTGGATGGCTAATATTGTACAAAACCTTGGTAAAAATAGA
>NZ_JNJA01000051.1 GCF_000702665.1 Solidesulfovibrio alcoholivorans DSM 5433 | reverse complement strand
AGGGCCACTCGGCCTCCAAGGCGGCATGAGCACCAACCGGACTATAGCTTAACCCCGCCGCCAACCTGTCCAACCAAGCCGGACCACCTCATTTCCAATACTTCATCCTGGGTCTAATCCAGGGCGTATCTCCGCCTCGTAACGCCGCTTTGCGTCGTATCCCCATACTCCAGTGTCATTTTCTCCCTAGCACCCTTTAGATGTAAGCTAATGCCGATAGGGCAGCATTAGCCATTCTGCCAGTGCGGACTTCTTAATCTTAACTTTAAATTTATTCCATACCGTCATAGTCTAGTATAACACAAACTGGTCCGCTCAACTAAAATTTATTTTTCAATTTCTATTTAAACAATTCTTTAACTGCAAAAAAATATGTTCTTAAACTACTAAGACAAACAAAAATACACTGTCCATGGCACGAATCGAAACAATATTGCAACCTAGTTTCAGATTAAAATCACAAGTTTAGTAAATATTTTTCGTAAAAATTGGCACATTCTTTTACATTTTTTTATTAAAAGATATTCTGCAAAAAATCATCCCACTTGGGAAGGCGCGCCCGAATGGGATGATTTAGGGATAAAAGAATGATAGCACTATTATTTATAGTGCAATATCATTCTGTTTCCAATGCTGCAACGGGAAAAATATAATGTTTGGAAATATTGTATAAACAAATTGACTGTTTAATTTGTAAGAACTTTAGCATCACTAACATAAATATAAAAAAGAATGCATTTATACGCATATCGCAAAGAAATCGGCTCAAAATGACCTCTAATGCAAAAAACTTTGTTTACTGCAAATTGATTAACGGTAGAATTGAGCGCAACTAAATGAAAATTTTAAAGGAGGAAAAATGAAAAATCAGAAATGTACAAAAAATCTAACATTGCGAACTGATGAATTGTTGCATGGCAAAATAATGGAATTCGCCAAAAGTTATAATTTGTCAATTTCATCAGCCATCAGATTCTTGATTGTTACAGGACTCATGGAAGTTGCATCAAAAAGCAGTTAATAGGAGAATAAAAGGATGATAGCTCAAAACGTAGATAATATTAAACAATTTTTTAAAAAAATATTACCAAAAAATTCAGAAAATTACTATATAACCATTTCAACTAAAAGTAAAGAAACTCAAATGGTCACGAATAAGTCATTTCACATAAATGAAATAGATAAAATTGCAAAGTATTGCATTGACAGTAATAAACTATGCCATGTGTATTTTGGTCTTGGACTATTATCTAGTCCCACTAAAGACAACAAACGGGCAACAAACGACACAGTTTCATGTTTAACTGGATTTTGGACAGATATTGACTATGGAAATGAAGGACATAGCAAAAACAATTTACCCACAACATATGATGATGCGATATTATTATTAGATACAATAGAAAAACCTTCCATCATAGTTTCTACTGGGGGAGGAATTCATGCCTATTGGATATTCAATGAGCCAATCATAATCGATGATAATAACAGAGATTATATTACAAACTCATTAAAATGTTTTCAAAACAATATAATGCTGAATGGCATAAGTCACGAATGGGCTGTTGATAATACAGCTAACCTTGCTCAAATGTTACGCGTTCCAGAAACAATCAACCACAAATACAACAAATTAACATCAATTGTTGAAGCAACTGATATTAAATATAATGCTAAAGTGTTTTGCAATAATTACACTGATAAATTTAGTGAATGTAAAATGCAAAATAATAATTATGACAAAGAAGAAATCGCCATCACTGATTATATTGCTGATATTTGTGACTACAATTCGATATCAGAATATTTCTTACTTAAAACAGGATGTAAGTGGATAAATTATTGCGAAACAAATTCCTATAATTTATCAGAACCGGAATGGTACGCAATGCTTTCTATTGTTTCAAGAATAGATAGCGGTAGACAACATTGTCACGATATTTCAAAAAATTATTCAAACTATAGCTACGACGAAACAGAAAATAAAATCCAACAAGCCAAAGAAAAAGGAGGACCATTCACATGCACATACATCAAGAACACTTTTGAAAACAATGTATGTAAAAATTGTCCATTTAACAATCTAATTTCAAGCCCAATACAACTAAGTAAAAAAAACGTTCTAAATTTAAATCGTTCAAAATTTATTGAATTTAACAGCGAACATGCTGCAATTTCAATTGCTGGTAAATCGTTAATTATTAATTACAATGAGATAGATCAACTAAGTGGACTTAAAACTTTTAGTTTATCTTCATATGATGATTTCAATAAAAGATATTTACCTATACATGGCAAATGCATAAACAAAAAAGGAGAAATTATTGAGGATAAATTTACAAAATTATGGCTAAATAGTAGTTACAGAAAAGATTTTCCAAATGGTATTATTTTTTCCCCGACAGAAGATATCAAAGGTACATACAATTTATGGCAAGGATTTGCGGTACAACCAAAAGAAACAGGTGATTGGTCATTATATAAAAATCACATTATGGAAGTAATTTGCGACAATAAACCAGAAATTTATAATTATGTATTTGCTTGGATGGCTAATATTGTACAAAACCTTGGTAAAAATAGATC
>NZ_JNJA01000050.1 GCF_000702665.1 Solidesulfovibrio alcoholivorans DSM 5433 | reverse complement strand
ACGAACAAGGCGCTTGAGGTGGCTTTATCTGGCGATGGTCCGGTGCTGCGGGCGATCTTGGACAGATTGTGTCCTGCCAAGCGGGATGCCCCCGTCGCGGTCGAACTGCCTCCGCTGAAATCCGCCTCCGACCTTCCTACCGCCATGTCCGCTATTCTGGCGGCCACCGCTGCCGGAGAACTGACCCCGAGCGAAGCCGCCGCCCTGGCCGGACTGGTGGAGACGCACCGCCGAGCGATTGAAACCTCTAGCCTTGAGGTACGTATTGCGGCCCTGGAGACCAAAGGGGTTTGAACATGGCGAGTCTGAATGCCCGCGTCACGAAATTGGAAGAAACCGCCACACCGAAACGGACGTTTTTTGTTGTCGTCGAAGAAGAGGGCGTAAACCCGCTTCCTGCATACTTAATTCAACACCCCGAGAACGCGGGAAGCAACATCCTAGTGATCGACACCGGGATTTATCGCCCGAGGGGAACCGCATGAAAAGTCTAAAAGCCCGTCTTGGCCGCCTCGAAGGAAACCGTCCGGCCGGAGACATCACGGCCCATGCCCGCGCCTTCGCCAGGGCCGCCCTTGAGGTCAAAACCGGTCACACCGTCACGGACGGGCCGTTGCTCGACCGACTGGCCACCTGGGGCGCGGATCACGGAGTTTCCGTCAAGGGGCTCTTGGGCAGGATGGCCGGGGTGAATCGGATGGCTTCCTACCTTGGGGGGCACGAGGTCGTGCCCGGGACCGGTGCCTTTACTGACATCCACGGCAAGACCGCCGAAGACCTCTTGGCCATGTTTGACGCGGGTCAGGTGGATGAACGCGACCTGTTAACCTTGTACGGATTTCAACCACAGGAGTAGTAAAGTGAGCATCAAGAAGCGGTTAGAGGCCTTGGAGGCCCGCGAAGGGACATCCACACTCGGCGAATGCCTGGCCTTCGTGGATCAGCTCGGGCGAGATTTTTCCGATGTTGCGCCGACGACACAGGAAGCCCGGGAACGGATGGCCGAGGATGTGCAACGGCGCGGCGGGCCAGTCACCTACATGCATAATCTCCTTGCCGAGATCGACGGGGAGACCGCACACCTGTAACCAGCAACGCAGCATCAGGACGTTGCCAAGGAGGATGACAGGATGTCGTCCAATATGTTCGGCCAGATCGGTTCCATGTTCAACATGGCGGCCAACGGGTTTGACCCCTTCCAAAAGATTGATTTCCCCGACAGCGGGAATTTCTGGGTTTCGCACGCCAATAAGGCGTCCACCCTGTCCAATCCCTACTCCGGCCTTTCCTACACCAGCCCCGGCGACTACAAGCAGATGTCGCAATGGTCATCGTGGATAAACCCGAACCAGACCTACACGGGGCAATACAAAGACAACAATTATTCCATGGACACGGCGCAGTCCATGTACAAGCAGCCGAGCAACGGGGCGTGGGACAAGTACCAGACCAACCTCCAGCAGCCCGGCGAGATTGCGGCGAAGAACGCCTACGATTCCGCGATGCAAGCCATCAAGGGTTCCATGGGTGGCAAGGGCATGTATGGTTCGTCCGTGATGAACCAGCAGGCCAACGACAAGGCGTACAAGACCTATTCCGACACGCTTACGACCAATGCCGCCCAAGCTGCGTCCCAGGCGCAGCAGGCGCGCGACTCGTCGAATCAATATCTCGCCAGCCTCGCCAACAACATTTATGGCACCCGTACGGGCGAGTGGAACAACCTTGCCAATCGGGAAACACAAGTCGGGCTGGCGCAAAATCAATTCAATCAGTCTCAGGATCAGCAGAAGTTGTCCGAACTCGCGGCGCTCAATTCCTACAACCTTCAGAACGCCAACGCGCAGAACAATTGGAATATGACGCAGGCACAGAACGAAGGGAACTGGAATTGGAACACAAACGCGTATGACAACAACCTGCAAAAGTCGTGGTGGGATGGGTACTACATGCCCCAGATTTCCTGGGACCAGTCGGAACGCCAGAACTTGTTCAAGAACTACTTGACATGGTGGGACATGGGGAATCCGACTGAAGAACAGAAAATGCAAAACGAGACCGCGAATCTTGCGGCTGAACGCTCCATGGCTAACTCAGCGAGCACACAAAAAATGTGGAACGGCATTGGCAGCATTGCCGGCGGGCTGCTCGGTCGATTTTGGTAGCCGCACCTATAAACGAAAAGACGGGGCCGGGGTGACTCGGCCCTTTTTGTTGCCGCGCCTGCTCAAAAAATGCACGGCAGGCGCGAGAAGGCCTGTAGTGCCCAATAGAGCGACTTTTGTACGCTACACGACCTTTGTGTCGTAGACGGCGAAAACGCGGCTAGAATTGGCGCTATTGCGGTTCCCTGCGGGAGCATGTTGAGATCAGCGAGAACCTGCACCGGGCGGAACTGACGGCATTGGAGCGGGACAAACTGGTGAAGGAATGGGTGGAGATGACGGAAGAGAAACTGCCCCAAGTTGGGGCGGTTTCTGGGGGGAGAGGCAATGAAGGAGGCGTTCGTCTCGCCGCTCGCCTTCCACAGGTCGGTGAGCGACACCATTTCGTCGTTGGTTTTGACGGCCTGCATCGCGTGTAACTGCCCGCCCCCACCTGGCGACAACGTGTTCGGCGAAAGACAGAATGTAGGTTCCCCCTCCCTCGAAGCCTCGGGCCTCCCCCCGGGG
>NZ_JNJA01000049.1 GCF_000702665.1 Solidesulfovibrio alcoholivorans DSM 5433 | reverse complement strand
ACCTCGGTGTGTCCATTCCGACGCTGTACCGCTGGGTGCCAGCCTCAGCCCAGGCTTAGCGTACGATTTTTTCCGTTTTCTGAGACGACCCCAAGGACATGTTGGTCTGGTTGGAACCGGCGGCGGTCGAAGCGTTGGAGCAGTTGAAGGCCGCGTCCCCGGGGGCGTCCGTGGCGAACTTAGCTTCCCGGGCCGTCATCCTGGCCGCCGGCATGGAGTCGCCCGTGGGCGCCGGGCCTGTTGCTGGTGGTCCCGATCCTGAAGTGGTCGGCATCAAGGCCCAGCTCGCCGTCATCGAGGCGCGGATGGCAAGTGTCGAAGGCTCAGTCGAAAAGCTAGCGCAGGCTAGCCAGTCTAGCTTAAGCGATTACGACACTTTGGAACGCATCGCCATGCTCGCGGATAGGATTGACCTGTTGGAAGCGAAGCCTGCGACTGAGCCCAAAATGCCGAAGTCTCGGAAGTCGCGCGGAAAGTTCGACGAGCCTTTCCTGTTGGCCGCGATAGCCGACCGCATCGAGCGTGATGGCGAAGACTTTGTTGTAGCGGAACTTCACCGAGACCTGGTGGAACAGGGGGTTGAACTTCATTCCCAGGCGTCAAACTTCTGGTCCTTCTACGACAAGCACCGCGCTGACGTGGCCGCCATCCTGGACCAGCGCCGGGCGGATCGGGGCGAGGGCTGACGCCGTGCTTATCATCCGCGACACCAGGGAACAGGCCGGCTACGCCTTCGACAGCCCCAGGTACGAGGGCGTGACCGTGGAGGACGGAAGCCTGGCCACGGGCGATTATTCGGTGAGGGGGCTGGAAAGCATGGTGGCCTGCGAGCGCAAAAGCCTTGCTGACCTGACCATGTGCCTGGGGCAGGAGCGCCAGCGGTTCGTCAGGGAGCTGGAGCGCGCCCGGGGCATGGATGCCTTCCTGGTGGTGGTCGAAGCCCCATGGTCCGACTTGGCCGGTGGGAAGTATCGGTCCCGCTTGAACCCGCATAGCGCCTGTCAAAGCGTCATCAGCTTCATGGCTCACTTGCGCGTGCCCTTCCTGTTCGTCGGCAGCCGGGCGGCCGGGGAATATGCCGTTTGGTCCTTCCTGCACCAGTACCTTGATGGAGCCCGGAAGCGATTCCAGGCCATCGTCAAAGCCCATGGGCAGGCGGCATGATGGGCAAAACTGCACCCCATAAAAACGGTCGCCCGATGACCACGTGAAAAACCGCATGGTGCCTATGTTTCGGGGCGATTCAGGGGAAGCAAAACCCAACTTTTCGCTTTTGATTTGGAAAATATTTCGGAGGTGCTGACGTGGGTAGAGGACGAACGGGCTGGCGGCCGGTCGGGGAGCACATGCTGCGCCTGGACGTGCGGCAGCTCCATCGCCGGGATTGCCTACGGCCAGGGCTGGCTTTTTCGTGGAGCTGGTCCTGGGGCGACGAGCCCGCCGGGAGCATCAGCATTTTCACCAGCGTCGATTCCATCCGCTTGTCCTATTCGACCAGGGCCGGCGAGCTGGTTGACGAGCTTGTGGACCTGGACCGGACCCCCTGCAACTACGGCGGGACGCGGACCTGGTTCCTGTGCCCGAGGTGCGGCCGGCGCGTCGGCGTTCTGTTTGGCGGTCGGCGCTTCTGGTGCCGGCATTGCCACGGCATCGCCTACGCGGTCGAAAACGAGGACAAACTGTCCCGGGCGTTGCGGCGGTCGAACAAGCTGCGGGAACGGGTCCAGGCAAAGGCCGGCACGGCGTACCCGGTCACGTTCAAGCCGAAGCACATGCACCAACGGACATTCGACCGCATCAGGTGGCAGATTCAGGAAATAGAACTTGGTTTCTGGCTGGCGATGGGGGAGCGATTCAACCTCACGCCTGATTTTTAGGAGTGAACAGCATGACGAAAAAGCCTGTTGTCCCCGGCTTTGAAGGAAAGCGCCGAACCGCGCTTGAGTCTATCAGGCGCTTTTGCTTGGCCTGCATGGGTGGCAGTGCCCCGCTTGTGGCGGAGTGCGCGTCTACGACCTGCACCTTCCATGGTTACCGCATGGGCGTCATCGAGCAGGGGGCCGACCGCCGGCTGGTTCGCGTCATCGCCGGGTACTGCCGCGAGGAGTGCCAGCCCGGGGAGGAGCCGGCCACCTGCACCGCCGGCAAGGTGTTCATGGACCTGGAGCCGTGCGGGCTGTGGCCATTCAGGACGGGGCGCAATCCGTACATCAGCGCCGAGCAGCGGGAAAAGCTGCGCCGCCATGCCCAGGAGCAGTACCAGCTTGCTGGTGGAGGAGCCCGTTTCCGTCCCAGGACAATCGAAACACCTGCGCCCTGACGTTTGGGTCACCTGCCCATGCCGGCCTGAAAAAACAGGCTGAAAAGAGGCGCGCGGGATCAGTCCGAAGTCGCTGGTCACCAGTGCCGTCACCACCATCCCCTCGCGCGTGCGCGCGTACCGTCCCCCCTAACTTCACGATGTTAAGTCAGGCCGGGGGGCACGTTCGCGTGAGGGAATTTGTGCGTACCTGGGTGCGTACTTTTGGGGCTTGTTCGGTTCGTTGTTCGGGGTCCAGCCTCACGCGCGCGCCCGCGCGTACATGTCCCAAAATTCTCTCCCGAGGTACTACTGGCCAGGCGGTTCCATCACGTCGTCGGGGGGCATGGGGGTGGGGGTTATCCGGTTCCCATGGTCAGGATGAAGCAGGGGGAGGGGGGCGCATCAGGCCGTGGTTACCACGTAGTTACCAGCAAATCCTTCGCGCGCGCGTGAGAAACGCTGACGGGGCTTGTGCGGTACAGGTTTGGTCGCAAATCCTTCGCGCGCGCGTGAGAAAACACCGCGCACTTCAGGTTTCACCTCGCGCCTTCGTTCAGAAGCCGGCAAGGCCCCCTCGAAAAGTGGCAGGGGG
>NZ_JNJA01000048.1 GCF_000702665.1 Solidesulfovibrio alcoholivorans DSM 5433 | reverse complement strand
GTCAACCCCAAATCTTTCGTTCCCAAGAAAAAGTTGGGGGCCAAAACCGTTGGCTTCGTTGGCGCGTCGTTGGCTCGGGGTAAGTACGGATTTGGGCTGGGGAGGTCAAGGGGTTTTTACTCTGGGAAGGAGAAAAACGGACGTTGGGGAGGACGATAAAATAAGAATATATAATTATTTAAATATGTTAACGAGAAATGGCGAGAAGTTAAGCTGGGGATGCAGGTAGCAAAGACGGAAATTCCTTCTCCCGAGACCACTCCCACAGTAACAATTTCAACAGCAATATTATCAATATTAACAATATATTGTGTAAAATGCAGAAGAAGTTACCCAGCCCCGTTACTATTTCAATGTTGACAGGAATATGAAAATCCGCCAACTATAAACAATCTTTGTAAATTCATGAGTCACTCAACTCATATATCCTTAAGCTGCAAGAACATTTATTGCAAGGAAAAGGGCCATTTATTATGCAAAAATTTATAGTTATTTTTTTTATCTGCTCCATGACTATGCTTAATTATAACAAATATGCCTTGTGCGATTCATTACAAATTACAAACACAACTAATGGACATACGTACCAACGCATCGACAATGTGCAAAGTTGGGAATCAGCTCAATCGTATTGCGCATTAAATGGAGGGTACTTAGCATCTATACGATCATCTGAGGAAGATAATTTTGTTCGATCTAATTTTTATTATAACGCTTACGGCTCAAACATGTGGCTTGGCGGCAGTGATACACAGACCGAAGGAATGTGGCAGTGGACATCCGGTGAACCATGGGAATATTCTAACTGGCATCCTAATGAACCCAATAATGGAACAAGCGAAAATTGCTTGGCTTACTGGGGTGATTTTGGGGGAATGTGGAATAATGTTAGGTGTGACGTTGAATACAATTTTGTTTGTGAATGGGATGGTGACCCTGACCCACTGTTGTCTTCATTTGATCTAAATTCAAGTGGCATAAACTACACGGATAAGTCAATGACCATAAAATTCAAAAAACCGACTACTTTTCCAAACGAACTTATTTATACATTCACTGCCGGCAATCACAAAGAAGAATCAAGTTATCCAGCAGAAACCGGAATTTCACAAATCAAATGGCAATTAGACGATGAGTTTTTAGATAAAACTATAACTGTTTATTTTAAAACTTTTATTGGTACAGACTGGAGATATGCGACACTCAACATAACCTATGACCAAATTACGGCATTAGCACCGGAGGCGACCATCTCCTCACGTACTCTACATGAAACAAAAATTGATCTGAAAGACCCATTAAATAATTCTTATAATTATTTCGAAAACCAAGATTATCTTTGCTCCATCAGCCGATATGACGACAGGTACAGACTACAGGTTGGGACAGCAACAACTCATCGCATTATAGATTTTGACAAAATAATCAACAAAAAAATCAACACAAAATGGCAACAAACAGAATATGCATCTAAAATTCGAAACTACACAGATAACAGAATACCAATTCTGCTAATTCATGGATGGCAAGGCAGCAATACAGATTTTCAAGATCGACAACAATCGTCACTTTTGCTTTGGTCAAATTCTGAATTAGAATATTGGCAACATTTTTTAGACTACTACCTTATCTCTCAGAAACTACAGGATAAATTTCATATTTATCTATATCACTACCCAACCTACAAGCACGTAAGTTTCAATGCGAAGACACTAAACGAATTATTGTCCGAGTCTTCAAAACTAAATAACGACCTATCGCATGGGATTAATAACAATAATTTAGTAATAATTGGCCATTCAATGGGCGGGCTTGTAGGGCGTGATTTAATTGAAGAACAAGGGTTTGAAAATTACACTAAACTAATTGCTCTCGACACACCCCATCACGGAAGCCCCGCTTCTGACGATGATGGCATTGGCACCTTGGTAAAAGATTTAGGCACACAAGGTGCTGCTGATCTAAACTGGGATAATGTCGACAGAACTGATTCCGACAATGACATTGATAGCAACAACGCAAATAATCGATGGAAACATATTAATGCGAAAGATTTTGACACGATTTACTGGGACAAATTACAGACGTTAGTTGGAAGTGCTGACATTGACAATCAACACTCCAAAAATCCTTGGTTGCGTTGGTTAAACGTACAGTTTTCAAAAAATTATAGCAAATTTTCGTCAAAGTATATTTTTTATGTTGCTGCTTTGTCAACACCAGAGGGGGGGGTAGCAAGAAATGATATCCGAGAAGCAATTTTCAATGGATTTGATTTCTGGGCAGTGAACTCAAACTTGTCAGCTAAAGGGTATACAAATGGCGGAGCAGAACCAACAGGAAGTTCATTTTTCTGCGCTTTCAACAAAACAGATTACCCAGAGCAAGCTCTTGCAGATTACTTCAATCCATCATCTGGTTTCAAATTTACCCCATTAATTAACACGATTATTCAATCCAATAAAAATCTATCAATTTTTGCGGACACAAGCTTAAATATCCAATACATATTCTCGACTGGAGAAGAACATCCTTACCACATTCCGTATCGATTATTTTTTGACTACGACCATGAAGCAATGGCAAACGGAGCCTACGGAGGCCAACGTGGCAGTTGGAATAATTTTATATTTGAAAAGCCACTTCTAGATAGAGATGTAGATTTATACAATGTGGACTTAAATTCTTATGAAAGCCGTTTTGAATACAAACCTGGCACCGAAACCAACAATCAGCCATATTTTGACTATATCAGATCGGCATACATATGCGCCGAAGGGATAGAACTATCACCAGCTTTAAATTTTAACCCATTATACTTTGAACCTTTGTTTTTAATCTTAAAAACGGACTTGCTTAACATACCTTTTACTTCAGCCAAAACCAAAATAGTCGCACCCGCAATTAATATCTTGCTACAGTAAAGTTCGCATCTTATTATCAATAACACGCGGCCCACGCCAACCATTTTCCCTGGATGACGTGGGCCACTTCACAGAACTATCCGTAAATTCTAGCTATTATTCTTCTCCAAGACAATCTTCCCCTCTTCCAAGCAGGACACCTTGAACTCATCGCCCTGGCTGAAGCCGTAGTTGGCCAGGAGCGTCGGGGACAGACGGAGACCATTCTTCGAGAACTTGGCAGCACCTGAAACCGCCCGATCTTCCATCCCTTCAATTTTATAAAATTTTGAGGTGGTCGCGGAAAATTGGACAGCCTGCTAAGCTATAGTCCTCAAGCGAGGAGGACGGTTTTCAATGTCCCAGCGACGGAAGTTTTCAGCGG
>NZ_JNJA01000047.1 GCF_000702665.1 Solidesulfovibrio alcoholivorans DSM 5433 | reverse complement strand
CTGGAATTCACCCAGGCGCTCAAAGATGCCGGCGTCGCCATCTCCATGGACGGCAAAGGTCGATGGATGGACAATGTTTTTATCGAGCGGCTGTGGCGCTCTGTGAAATGGGAGTGCGTCTACCTGCGGGAACTCGAAACCGGGAGCCAGGCCCGCCAAGTCCTTGGAGACTGGTTCCGCTTCTACAACGAGCAGCGGCCGCATTCGGCTTTTGACGGTCGTCGCCCCATGGACGTATACCGGGAGGGCCACTCGGCCTCCAAGGCGGCATGAGCACCAACCGGACTATAGCTTAACCCCGCCGCCAACCTGTCCAACCAAGCCGGACCACCTCAGTCCTTGTCCGCCGCGACCCCTTCTTAGCTTGGTGGCGAACCACCCTGCGTGAGCGCCCTGGCTACGACAAGCAGAGGGCTGGCCATGGCGCATAAACGGATGCCTTTTGAATCTGTCACTCGCAGCAAAAGCCTCCGCTCGCAAATTCAGTGCGCCAACGATGCTGCCTTTGGACGGATAACTGAGCTACTCCCCATCTGGCTGCCGGGGGGACGGCAGGAGGGTCAGGAATACGTCTGTGCCAGCCTTGACGGCGGACAAGGCCACTCGTGCAAAGTCAACCTTGCCACCGGCAGGTGGGCCGATTTTGCCACGGACGACAAGGGAGGCGATCTGGTCTCCTTGTTCGCGGCTATCCATGGCTTGCGGCAAAGCGATGCAGCCCAACAACTCGCTGAGAACTTGGGAGTTACTTCAGACCAGACTCGCTACCGTCTTTCGAACAAGGCGAGCAAGTCTAGGGGAACGGCCTCTAACTCACCAGGACAAATCATCATGCCTGTGCCATCGCACGTCCCCGCGCCGCCAGACATCATCAGGCACCAAGTTGCCGGCTCCTGGGTCAATAGGACCGTCGCTGCCCGCTGGGCCTATCGAAATGAGCACGGGCAGATCCTAGGCTATGTCTGCCGCTTTAATCTGCCTGACGGCGGCAAAGAAGTTCTCCCCCAGGTCTACGGCGAGGCAAACAGCAAGGCTTGCTGGCAATGGAAGAGCTTTCCTATTCCCCGCCCCCTGTATGGCCTTGACCGCTTGGCCGCCTCGGCCACGAATGACATGGTTCTTGTCTGCGAAGGCGAGAAAACAGCGGACGCAGCCCAACGCCTTCTTACCGATGCCGTAGCCGTCACCTGGTCAGGAGGATCGAAGGCTGTTCGCAAGGCCGACTTCAGGCCACTAGCAGGAAGGACGGTCTTTATCTGGCCCGATGCTGACAGATGCGGCTTTGAGGCGGCGATGGAAGTGGCAAGAATTCTGGAAAAAATCGGTACGCCCGCCAATATTGTTCTACCGCCTGAGGAGGTTAATGCTGGCTGGGATTTGGCTGATGCCGAGGCCGAAGGATGGGACAACACACAGGTCATGCAGCATATTGAGAACAATATAATGTCCTTATCAGCTTTTGAATGTTTGTCCTGGGAACAATACGAAATCACCACCCCAAATCTGCACATCCATTACCGGAAACTGCAAAACGTATCAGACGTCATCCGCATAGAAAAAGGGGCCTCTGGCGATCTCGTAGACGCCTGCGAGGCCGTCCTGACCAGACCGGATCTACCCTATGAATTCAAAATATTTCAACGGGGCACTCAACTCGTACGGATTGGCAAGCTACCGGCGTCTTCGCAATGTTGCGTTGCGAACAGTCCTCAAGAAACTGTCGTTATCATGGAAGTCAAAAAGGCGTTCCTTCTGGATGTGCTGGGGCGCTATGGCAGATTCGAGAAATGGGATCGCCAAACTGGTGAGTTTCGTGCCGTCGATCCGCCCAAGGATGTCGCTGACACCATCACGGGACGCGCCGGCCTGTGGCCCATGCCGCTTTTGCGGGGCATTTTGAATTGTCCAACGTTACGACCGAACGGCACCCTGCTACTCACGCCGGGCTATGACCCACAAAGCCAATACTACTTCGCCCACCACCTCAGCATCAAAATCTCCAACCATCCGACGCACTCAGAAGCAGCAGATAAGATTGAATTTATAAAAGATTTACTGACTGGTTTCAGTTTTGTAGAACCCGTCGACCGTTCCGTCGCCTTGGCTCTGCTTATCAGTACCATGGCGCGACCAATCCTTGACCACATTCCTCTTTTCGCAATCACGGCTCCTGTCCGTGGCAGCGGAAAATCGTATTTGATGGATATTGCATCCATGATCGCAACGGGGAACAGAACGGCAGTTCTTTCAGCGACGATTGACAGCGCCGAGCTTGAAAAGCGTCTTATCGGCAGCCTCATTTCTGGGGATCTACTTGTAAGTTTGGACAATCTTAATGGAGCTTTGCAATCTGATTTGCTTTGTCAGGCCATAACAGCTGACACGATTAAAGTTCGCCCGCTTGGTGCATCTGCTCAGGTTGAAATACCCAGCACGACCCTTTGGTCGGCCAACGGCAACAATCTGGTATTGGCCGGCGATTTACCTCGCCGCTCCTTGCTTTGCCGGCTGGACCCTGGATGCGAACGCCCGGAAGAACGCCAGTTCTCCTTTGATCCCCTTGAGGGCGTACGCCAAAACCGCACCGAGTATGTCAGCGCCATTTTAACCATCCTGCGCGCTTATATTGTCGCCGGCCGGCCGGACATGGGCGGCACCCCTTTCGGCGGCTTCGGCCAGTGGTCTGCCCTGGTGCGTGGCGCGCTCATGTGGGTCGGCGAACCGGACCCTTGCGCCAGCCGCGACGCCATTATGAATGACGACCCGGAACTGGGGCAACTGCACACGCTCCTCACCCTTTGGTGGCGAGAGTTTGGGAAAAGCGCCATAAAAATCAAGCGCCTCATAGAATGCTGCCACTCAAACGACTCTGGGCTTATTGAAGTCCTTGAGGACATCGCCGGCGAGAAGAATGGTCCTGGGATCAATACGCGCCGCCTAGGCCACTGGCTAAAACGTCACAAAGGTCGTGTCGTCGACGGGTTGCGGCTCGTCCAAGTTCCCGGCCCGAATATGGCCAGTTGGCAGGTCGTCCAAGCCAAGGCGGGCGAAGCATAGGTTTCTAAGGTTCTGAAGGTTCTTTCCTGAGGCACTGACCCAAAGCGAATAGGGAAGAAAGGAAGATAGTTTTGAGGGCTGGGACAAAACCTCAAGAACCAGCCAAACCTTCACCTCGGATTGATGAAATTTCGAGCTGCACCCCGACTATTTACTCTACTTTCTAATATACTTCATAATTTTCGGTAAATCTTAACCCGCACTTCACCTTACATGCCCCGCACGGGGGGGCGACCTCGCCCGGGTATCGGCGTGGTGCTACCTCTTCAAGCTTCAATCCACGCCCCCGCGCAGGGGGCGACTTGCGATTTCCAACCTGGCTGTGGGTCAGCTTGAGTTTCAATCCGCGCCCCCGCGCAGGGGGCGACCG
>NZ_JNJA01000046.1 GCF_000702665.1 Solidesulfovibrio alcoholivorans DSM 5433 | reverse complement strand
TCTTCCTCCAGCCGACGTTCCAGGGACGCAATAAATGCTCCAAGCATAGGGCGTGGCTGCACACGACGTTCGTAATGCAGTTCTGTCAGGTCGCCCCGCAGGATTTTCCGTACCGTGTTTTTGGAAAGGCGCAGTTCTCTGGCAATCTGCTTGATCGGCTTTTCTTGCCGCATCGCGGCCAGCCGGACCTTCCTGATCGTTTCCACTATCAGCATCTCCTCTCGCTGCCCCTCCCGTCTCCGATGATCGAAGACATCTAAGGGGGCTGCCGAGGGGGTCAATTTTGGACGCTGATTTCATCCAAAGAGGGGTCAATATTCCATGCTGATCAACATTCGGCTCCAGTGCGCAGTTTTTTGATTTCCCTAGCAGAGAGACCATTCACAGCCTGAGCATACGGATTCCATTTTTCAACTGGATGATAGTGCCGGACGAAAGTATCGAGTCGATCTACTTTTCTAAGATTCCAATCGACAGCTATTTTTATGGCAGCAACAGAAAGAACTGATGAACCATAAAATCAATTTGTTTCAAAGTCTATGACTAATCCTGTCATAAATATCTCCAGTATAATGACTAGCTAGTTATACAAAGATAGAGCTAGTTTTAACTCGCCAGTAAGTTGTTGTTTTAAATTTTTTGGCTTTATAAGTTTCGCTTCTTTCCCAAAGCTTAAAATCCATGAAATGACTTCTGGAGCACTCTGAGCCATGAATTCTAGCAAGACACTTCCATCTTTGTACTCTTTGATTTTTTGATCATCACTCCATTTTCTTTCCTTTATATATTGGGCTACTTGAGAAGTGAATTTTACTGAGACGAGAAAGTGCTCATTCTCCATGAATCCAAAGAAAAAGTTTTTTTTGTCGTCTTCTAATGTTTCAAAATTATGATTTATATTTAAAATAGTAATATTTTTTATCCTCTGAATAGAAAAAGTAGTTTTGTAAAGCACTTCTGGGTTGCCCATCTCGGTAACGGAAAAGCCAACGGCATAGAGTGACTCACGGTAAGAAAGAATTTTTATCGGAGCAAAATGAGAAATTCTCGGTTCGGGCCTGTAGGGTCCTTGATACGATATCTCGCAGATATTTTTATCACGTATAGCCCGTAATGTCGTTTCAATTATATCCTGAAATGGAGTGTAGTCGATGACGCCCTTGACAGATACCGCACAGATCGAGTCAAGAGCCGTCGTGCCATCCTCTTTATTGGGGAGGAGGGCTGTCGTTTTGTTAAGTGCCCCTTCTACTTCCTCAGATATCCCCTTCGGCATAAGATGCCAGACGAACTCCTTACACATCCTTAGGAACTGAATCTCTCGGGAGGAAAGGGACACGTGCGGACGGGGTGATGACTCGATTTGGAACCATCTCTGGCCGTTTTCGATCCAATCCCTGAGATTGATATTTCTGGTCCGACTTAATTCGCCGGTGATCCGGAGGACGGTTTGCTTCGAACATTCAAGTATTTTAGCAAGTTGTGATAGAGAAAACTTTTTTCCGGTGAAAAGTAACAAGCTGAAAAGATTGAGAGTTTTTTGTGTGGGAGAGGCAAATTGGTCAATTTTGGAAGGCATTTCATGCAACCATCTGATTTATCGTGTTAAAATATAATCAATCGCGTTACGGATTCTGGAACGGCCCGTGGTTAAAGTCTTACCCATGGTTCCCACAGAGGGCAATACGAAACAAACCATGGGAGATAGCGACGTGGAGCCAATATACTGTAAGGATTGTGAATATTGGAAGGAAAGTCATCATTCCGTCAGGGTTGAGGGCTCTGAGCTGCGGTATTGTCTGTTGCTCGAGACACTTCGTTTTGGATATGATCATCAGTGTCAGATGGTTGCAGAAGGACAAGAGAATAAGTGAGGAGTTCGACATGGATATCGCGAAGTTAAAGATTGCTGATGTGTACGCATTTTGGCTTGATCTGGACGACCAAGAATTCGATCGGTATGAACTTGTCAGCGGTTCGATTAGGAAAAATAATGAACACCAGGCAATCAGATTTGGCTTAAGGAAAGGTGATGATGAATTTGAAGTTGTAATTCGTCACGATGATGAAGATTGGTTTTTTAAGTCTGATGCGTATGATGATCCAGAGGAAGAGTTTCTGATCCATTTTTTTAGCGGCAAGGAGGAAATCGTTTTTGTTTGTTCAGATGCTTACGAGCAAATATATTTTCATTTTATTTTAGCATGATTTTTTTGGGTATCAGTATGGCTACACTTAAAATACACTGTGAAGCGTCAAGGCTAAAATTTGGCAAGACATATGAAGAAATTCAACTTTGGCTTGATGAATTCCATGGTAAAGCTCCATATTTTACGCGTCACAGACGATTACGGCACCACGAACAAGGTATACGGGAAGCTGTTAAAATTTTTGGAGAACATGCAGATGCAGTTGCCAGACAGCATATTGTCATAGATTTAATGGATGAGGGCTGGGTAGAATTTGATCATTTCCCTCAGGACGAGAAAGATTATGTGAAGATGGGGTTATGGTAAGTCACGTAATATTTAGGAGGAAATATGTGTGGTTATTGTTTTGTTAGAAACTATTTTATAGAGACAGACAATTTGATTGATGATAATATTCCCTCCGCTAGTAATGAAACGAATAACGCAAGGTGTATTGATCTTGAAATAGAAGAGGTTGAGCTGGCAATTCCAGAAGATAAAGTGTTGTACGAAATGCCGCAAGTTTATCAAGAGAATTACAAGATACCAGATGTCAGTTGTTTTGAAGAATATGAAGGAATGATGGAAATATTCGTCGCAAAATTCATTGAATCTAAATTTTTAGGTGCCGATGTCGGAAAAAAAGTCTTGGATTTTACTTCTGAAATCAAAATGATTGAATGTGTTGTTAAATCATGTGAGACTCAAAGAATGAAATTTAATTCTATTATAAGCAGCGACATGAAAGCTAAGGCTGTTTTCTCTGAATTCGCATTTTTGTATGATAAAGATTATTATTTTGGAGGAAATGTTCACGCTAGTGTGGACGGGGTTGGCATTTTAAGAGCTTTAAAATATTACTATGAATGGTGGCTTAAAGGGACAGGAATCAGAATTCCTCCAGACGAAGAAGTTAGCTTTAAAAGGCCAGGAGTTGTCTTTGATCCGCTTGATACTCGTGATGAGAAGGCATCGGATTTATTTATGGTTTTATTTAGATGTTTTTTTTATTCATTGCAAGTCGTGTCTGTGTTAGATGTCACGTCTTGTTGTTATATTTCTGTAAAAAATATTTTGGAAAAAATTATAACAACCGCTCCGTTTATGCTCCCAGATTTTGGCGCACTTGATCTTTGGATATTGCGGATAGCAGTAAAAAAATATGCACAAAATTATGGCAAGTTTTCAAAAGAGATTGTCGAGAACATGATCCCGTCTTGTGTTTACTACCTATGTCGTCATTGTGATATTAGCGAAACTTTAGTCAAAATATATTTTGGATATTTTAAGTCGAAACATTGTGAAGAATGTATTGAGTCTATAGATGATATTATTATGTGCGACTAAACATTTAAGATATTGATGCATTTTTTTATATTTAGATTTAAAGAATAGCAGGGGAGTGCTTTGTATAATTTCTTTGTTGTAAGTAAAGAAATTAGCAGTCACAATGGATCAATTTTTTTACGTGGTTATATCTGTTTTGATTCGTCAGTATTGATTGATGCATTTTATTGTGCGCTGTTTGTTTCGGATGTTGAATTTATTCGCCTCAAAACAGCATACCATAAATTTGCAATTGGTAAATTTTATAGAATGTCTTGTGATCTAGTATTGTCTTATCATGAGAAGAGAGTACATGGCTACGAAATTTGTGTCCTCGATATAAAGTCTTTGGAAGTTATTGATAATGATATTATACATAAAGATTGTCTAAGTGTTTTGGACAAATTGGACTATTTCGAAGATTACGAGGTCTATGAAATTCGGTTTACAAAACATTATAAATTTAACAACATATTTAACTTCAAAACTATTCGGGATGATTAGGTATTTAAGGGGATTGGGGGGATTATGAGAACGCAGCTTCCTGCATTGTCACGTAACTTCTTGATATTTAAGCATAACATACCGAAATAATTAACTATTCGCATAACGTCATCCCCTCCAACGTCCTTTTTTCTCCTCCCCGAGTAAAAACCCCTTGACCTCCCCGTACCAAATCCGTACTTACCCCGAGCCAACGACGCGCCAACGAAGCCAACGGTTTTGGCCCCCAACTTTTTCTTGGGAACGAAAGATTTGGGGTTGACTTCGGGACGAGTTTGGGGCA
>NZ_JNJA01000045.1 GCF_000702665.1 Solidesulfovibrio alcoholivorans DSM 5433 | reverse complement strand
TTTGGGGTTGACTTCGGGACGAGTTTGGGGCATTTAGCCTGTTCCCTGATTCTGTTTATAGGACCGTAGCTCAGGGGGAGAGCGCTTGCTTGACACGCCAAAAGCGTGATTTAACCCCCTAAAATAATTCCAAAAGCCCCTGTGAAAAAGTGATCCTGTTGGCGAGTAGCCAACGGGGTCTTCTTCTTTTTATTGGTCTGGAATTCGTACGTTGGCGCGACTGTGGTCAGGCGTTGGCGTGACTGTGGCGGTGGTTGCCAACCGCCTCTCTTTACTCATTGATTTTATTATATATTCGTCAATGAGCCCGCCTCATCTTTAGCAATACTCCTTGACGGCTAGTAACATATTTGTTATCTATAGGCTGTGACATGGGAAATACTCTATTATAGCGATTGGTTGCAGGAGGAGATCCTGGCGATGCCAGTTACCCTCCAAGCTCGTTATCTGCACCTTACGGCACGAATGCGAATATTCGGCGCTGATCTTGGGTTACCGCATACCAGGGCGATGGGAGATGGTCTCTTTGAACTTCGTTTGAAAGGTGCTGAAGGAATCGCCAGAGTTTTCTATTGTACTCTTGTCGGGAAGAAAATCGTCATGCTTCATCACTTTATCAAGAAATCGGAGAGGACTCCCAAGCGGGAGTTGGTGGTTGCGATAAGACGAATGCAGGAGGTTAAGGCATGTTAACCCATGAAGAACTTTCAAAAAAGATGCTTGCGAATCCTGCTGTTAAGGAAGCCTATGATGCCATGGCCCCAGAGTTTGCTCTCCTGGATGAACTTCTGCGGGCAAGAAAAGAAGCTGGTCTGAGTCAGGCCCAGGTGGCTGCCTTGATGGGAACTAAAGCCCCGTCCGTCGCCCGCTTGGAATCTGCTCTGTCCAGCGGTAAACACTCGCCGTCCGTGGCGACACTGCGAAAATATGCCAAGGCGGTAGGTAAGGAACTGGTTATTTGTCTGAAGTAAGTCTTCTTTTGGTGTGGCGGCACAGTGTGTTATCGTTAGTATTATTTGTATTTTGGGCTATCAACGGTGGCAATGGATTGCGATGTGATATTGCTATTCCTTGAGATAGAAGATGAATGCTTTTTTTTTATATGAAAAGGATATGACCTTGTTTGCTGAGCAGTGGGTGCATGCTCAGGGCTTGTTTTGTAAAAAAGAGTTTTCTCTTCCTTGGGGAGTCTGTGATGTGGTTGGTTGTTCTTTTCGATGTGAAAGTGTGCAAAAGAGGCTTCTCTATGGACAAAGAAAGAGCTTAGGTCCGCAACTCAGGGTTATGTTGTTTATGAGTATCCCTGAGAAAGATACAGGGACTTCGATAGACAAAGAGTCGCTTTATCAAAAATTTTCCTTAGTACTTGACAGAAGTAAATTTGAAAGTGATTTGTCATTTCTAGAAAAAAATAAATTTATAATTTCAATGAACAATGAATGTTTCCAAAGGATAAATGGGTGGTACCCTCTTCATGATAGATTGATTGCAGTTGAGTTAAAGATAAAAAGATTCTCTGAGGCATTACGTCAAGCTGAGGCGAATTTAAGATTCGCGGACGAATCCTATGTTGGATTGCCTTTAGATGCCGCACGTAAGGTTTGTGATAGCGGGTTGAAGGAGCAGTTCTTTAGTAGTGGTGTTGGTCTCTTAGGGTTCGGGCGAGTTTCTTGCGATGTTGTAATTAAACCTCAAATATCAAAAAAAATAAACATCGCTCTGCAAGATCATTGTATCGAACGATTTTGGCGAACTTTTTCAAAGGCATGTCAGCATTAATTGCTGTGCTATTTTTTCAGGTAGGCGGGCAGATTTTTCCGAATCAGGTAAATTTTGGTCAATTTGTTTTCCTAAAATATATGCACTAGAGAAATCTTGATAGAGGTATAGTGATCTTCCCTCGATTGGTATTGATTCTATCTTGTTGATCCACTCTCTGTAGAATTTGGCCACCTGCTCTTTTGATGAATACTCCAGTGAGATCAGTTCATAGTCCTTTGTCAGCGTGAGAAATTCTTTATAAGCTGGATCATTTTGAGAAATCTTTGTTAATGAATATTCAAGCCAACCCCTTAGTCCGGGATCGGCTATTGCCCTTCTTCTTAAAGGTGTGAGCGCTATTCTAGCTTTTCCTTGCTTGATAAATCCACCGGAAAGATAATATTGATAGGCAGAGCCTAAACTGATTGCCGGATGATTGAAGAGACCTCTCGCCCATAAAACTAAGTTAAAACCCCAGTATGGGCCTGTGACCTTAATCGGAGTACTGGAAAATGTTTCATTCAAAGCAACCGAAAAATCAATTAATTGTTTAAGCCTATTTGCTATTCCTTTTGAACAGTCTTCGTCATTTAATGATGAGTCAACAGTCCAAAGACCATTGGCACCTGAAAGGTTGTACCATTTTTGAGCGTTTGTAAGGGTTTTAACCCATTCGGTTTTCCCTTTCGTCTGGTTTTGGTGTGTGAAGACTAAGGGGAAAATGAGATTTCCATTGAACTGCCTTTCACTTCTCCATTCAGCAGATTTAATTGCAAGTATTTTGTTTAATTTGTTTCGCGAAGTGTCGTCGCATATTGGGATTTGTGGAAGTGTGATCCATTTTGGCTTTAATTGCAGAGCTCTGTCCATTATTTCAAAAACAAAAGCTTTGACCACTGCTTGATCTATTTTATTTAGCTTTGAAGCGTCACAAAGCATGTCGCTATTTGTATAGCTTTTAATATAACTTATCCAGTTGCTTTCTCTGTTTTTCCCGTTTAGTAGGCAATGGCTCCCGTCGATGGAAAGATCGACCCAGAGCGAGACACTTTTAGGAAGCATGTGTGAGATATTCGAGTACGAATCCAGTGAAATTCTTATTAACTCACAGTCTGAGAATATCTTTTTTGCAATTTTACAATCTCCTGATCCGTTGATAAATGGGATATATTCAGACATTTTTTGTCCTTTATGGGTATTAATGGTTGTCGAGTTTTGCTTTGCACTTAATGTAGTTGCATATCCTATCAATTTCTGGAAAAATCGTCATTTCAGATATGCCAAAGCGATCTAGCTCGTTTAATAAAATTTTTTTGTATTGTTTAAGGATTGGAACATGGACAAGTGAGGGGGATTGCTTTGGAGTTATAGAGAAACAGTTTGATCCATGCAAGGTGAATGCCCCCTGCTGGATCGTAATCCTGGGAGAATTCCAGATCGGGTAGATGGCAATATTATTTTTGCCATTTCTTGGGGATCTTTTCCCATCAAGGAAAAAATATTCATTGATAATTTCGGCGTCTTTGCTGTAATCTAGTATTCTAGAAGTCTTAATGCCTGATGCTTTGTTCAAATCAACTGGGTTGATTATAACAATGCACCCGTCCTGTTCTTGTTTTTGACAGGCAAAGTATAATGCAACTGCAGCATTCTCTGTCCAATCTAGAAGGCGCGTCGGTAAGCCATAGTGCTGAGCAAGTTGTGTCCACCGTAGTTCGTCGTTAAGTTCTGGTGGGCGTTCAATTTTCATTTCAGCATAGCGTTTAAAGCATGATATTAGCCCCAATGCTTTTTCACGATCACTAACGGTTTTGTAACGTAATGCTGAAGGGATTAACAGCCAACGATAATCTGCGTGGCCTCGAAACCAAAAAATATCATCCGAACCGATGAGGCTGCTAAATACTGCCAGATAGTCGCTTAGATTTCGAATTTCGTAATCAACAAAAGGGCAATCTAATCCCTCTGTTTGAAAAATTTTTCTTTTCGAAGAAGATAGCGTATGATGTTGGTTTGGCATAGTATTGAACTAGTTAAGGTCTAGAATGATTGAAATATATTTCTTGATTATTTGTGATATATAGACGAAGTGTCTTTCGCTTGGCATTGTCCAAATAAAAAACATTTCGACCAAGCCACGTATGCTTGGCGGCAAAATTCTGTTTCCCACATAAGGTGTTATTATCATATAATTAATAGAATGGGAACTATCTGGCTTGGAAAGTTCGGCATGAGCCGCTTTGGGTAGCGTGTTTAAATAATTAATTTTTTGAGTGATGCTAGTGGTGCTTCAATGAATCACTGACAGCACTCTCGATCATTTTTTTGATAGTAGCAGGTTACACCGCCGCTGTCTCCTTCAGCTTCTGCCAAGCACCGGTCCGACGACGCTTCTGAAGCCGTCGCTCACCTTCAGCATTTCCGGCAACTTCTTCTTGAAGTAATCCCGAAGTATGTCAATATCATCGAGAATAATGAAGAGGATGTGATCATTTGCAGTTCGCTTCTGGATAGGGGGCTGCCATAGGCATTGGCCTGGGCTATCGTGGTCAAAAAGGTGGTAAACCACGTTTTTGATCCTTCCCCATCGCCAAAATCGCAGACCTGATCGGCGACAATTACTCCTGAGCATCAGCGACAATTAGAATTGTGCATCCACCTCCCCTTGGAGGCTGGCGGCTGTCTCCCCCCGGGAAAGATGGTAGCCAGCTGAAATGATAACGGATGCGCAGGTGAGAAAGCTGATGCGAGAGAAGACCAAAACAGGGCTGACCGGAATAGCCGGGCTCAAGGCCGGCATGAGCCGCAATACGGCGGCAAAGTATCTCAAGGAAGGCAGACTCCCCTCTGAAATGAAGGAGGTACGGGACTGGCGAACACGGCCTGACCCCTTCCTGAATCATTGGGCGGAAATAGAAGCGCGTCTCACGGCG
>NZ_JNJA01000044.1 GCF_000702665.1 Solidesulfovibrio alcoholivorans DSM 5433 | reverse complement strand
CTGCCCGCCCCCACCTGGCGACAACGTGTTCGGCGAAAGACAGAATGTAGGTTCCCCCTCCCTCGAAGCCTCGGGCCTCCCCCCGGGGCTTTTTTATGGTTCCCACCTTGGCGGCCATCCTCGCCCGTGGCATCCTGCGACCATGCCGAAACCGTTTGACCCGTTGCACTGGCTGGCCACCAAGGACACAGAGGCGTTCCTCGATCCTGCCGGGCAAGTGCGTCTCCGCTTCGGCCAGTTCGTGCGCCAGGAGGATAGGCCGCGCATCCGCCGAGTGATCGAGCGTTGGTATCTGCCCGTGCTGCGGCTCCAGTTGGACGTTGAGCCAGGGACGCGGCCCCGGTCGGTCTATCAGCTTTTGGCCGCCGGGAAGCTCAAGATCGTGGAGGGACGGTATCGGATCACGGCAGGGGGATAGGTTGTCGGGCGTGATTTTGTCCCCATTGTCTCCGGGATGAAGTGGCGTGGGTGCTTGGTTTTCGTCGGGTGATTCATTTGAATCACTTTGCCGATTAGCCCTGATGGTTCTGCTGATAAGCGTCCTCGGGTTCACCTTCGCCTCGAACACCCGCTCTATTTCTGCCGCAAGCTCGCGGCCAATCTCGCGCAACGATTTTTTTGTATCGCCTCGCTCGGAAAGTTCTTCTTCGATGCGCTTGCGGGTAGGTAGCCCGATATTTTTTTGCTGTTCCCCTTGCCGGGACTGCGGGCAAACAAGTATCAGGTTGTAGGCGCAACGGAGGTCGTTATGAATAAGTTCCTGGCGATGGCGTTGGGGGTTGTGATGGTGGCCGGGTGCGCTTCTCCGTACCAAAGTCATGGTCTGGGAGGAGGTTACGATGATATCGCTTTAGCTCCAAACATCTATCGAGTGTCTTTCCGTGGGAATGGATATACATCCATGGAAAGGGCAAAGGACTATGCTTTACTAAGAGCTGCTGAAATAACAATTTCAAATGGGTATCAATTCTTTATCATAACAACAGATGAATCGGATGCCAAAAGGATGAGCATATATGTCCCAGGAGAAACGCACACGAATTATTCTGGCACGACAACTGGAACATTATATAGAAATGGAAATTTTAATGCGAATTCATATGGTACAGCCACAACGTATAGTACGCCTGGTTATAGTTTCGACATAACAAAACCGAAAGCCGTCTTTATGGTTGTAGCATTTAAAGATTCAGCCTCAGCACCGAGGGGGGCATTTGATGCCATATTTATTCAGAGGTCAATCAAAACAAAGTACAATATAAATTAAGGGGATAGCAGAATGGACGACAAGGAGATAGAGAAATTAGCAATCGAAAAAGCTGTTGATATGATAAAAGGATTCGAGGAAACGGCAAAAACAAGACAACTTGATGCTATCTATTACGAGTTAAACAAGTTGGGGTTGATTACTTATGCGCATCTGGCTGTCGTATTTGTCATTTTACTTGTTTTGATATATAAATTCTTTGTGACAAACTGATGCTATCTCTCAGGTCCGAAGGCGCTGGCGCGATTGGAGGTCACGGGAGTATTGCTCGGGGGGAAGTTGACAGGCCAGGTAATAAAACTTAGAAAGTTGGGAAGGAGTCGCGGAGAGTGAAAGCTATCAACATAAAAATCTTCCCTGACGATCTTCACCGAGAAGCGAAAGCCCAGGCGGCAAAGGAGGGGAAAACCCTTCAGGACTGGATTATCGAAGCTGTCAGGGAGAAATTAGAGCGTTCCAAGAGCGTTTAGTCGCAAAAACGGCCCGGCCCGGAGGTGCGAACTCCGAACCGAGCCTAACCCTAACCCACCTTAGCCGGAGGTGAATTATGGCTGACCGTCCAGTTATCTTTTCTTGCGTCCGCGTTCAATCCCAACCCCACGCCCTCGCCGCCGCCCACGCCTGGACGCTCCTCAAGGCCCTGTGCGGCCATTCCCGCCCATTCTTCGACGATGGCCCGGCCGCGCTGCCCGTGGAGCCCTGCGCGCCCATTCTCCCCATCCTGCCGGGCATGGTTGAGGTGCGCCATGGATGAAAAGACCTACTGCCTTTCCGTTGCCGGGGTGGCCGATGCCGCCTTGCTCCCGGTCAGGTCGTTCAAGGAACTCCTCATCAACTTGGATGAAAAAGGGTTGACCGTTGACCCTATCGGCGTGGGCGTTGTCCTGGAATCGCTGCTGGAGACGGCCGAGCGGAAGATAAACGAGATGCAATCCCCGCTGAATGCGCAGTTTGGCCGCGTGTTCTTCCAGATTGCAACGACTGCCTATCCTGACGCGGAACCAGGCGCTATCGTCGGAGTGGAGGTGGGACATGAATGAAGCGGATTACACCGAAGTCCTTCCCGAAGCGGTCACCATGGCCTTTGCCCCGTTGCGGGCCTTTGGCGACCTCCTGTGCGAATACAACGTGAAGGGTGTGAGCCTCCATCCTCTGGATGTGGGCGTGGTACTCGCGGCCCTGACCGATTATTCGCAACGCCAGCTTGCCGACACCCTGAACGTGGTGGAAGCCAAGGTGGGAAAAATCAAAGTGGGCTTCGTCGGCGATGCCTGCACCATAGCGGACAAGGCTGTAGATGCCGAACTAACCCTGGCACCAAAGAGAAAAGCCCCGCGCCCGACCGAAGGCATGGAGGTGAAGCATGCCTAACGCCAAGCCCAAAATCCACGCCATGAAAGAACACAGGCCGATGATGCGGATTGACGTTGAAAAGGCGGAATCTCTGGCGAAGCTCATCAAAGAGAAACAAAACGAGCTTTACAAGTTACATGACACCTTCATTGACGCCATAAACGCGCCATTCAATCATGTTGCAACTTGCAACAGAGGGGAAGAAGGCCAGGACGCTTACGAGTTTATGAGAGCTGCGAATTACTTCTTTCAGCAGTATGCCATGGACCTTTTAGTTAACAGCAAAAAAACGGGCGATGCTATAAAGATGGCTGTAGCTGCCTTGCGCATTTTCAAGAGCCAACAACAGAACCGTGCTACCGTTGGAGCTGAATCCCACGCGTAGGACATCGGCAACCGGATCATGGGCGGCCTGCATCTTCGGAGGTGGGCCGCTTTCTCGTTGCTGGGCCTGTCCCCCGTGTGTCCCCCGGCAGGGTGGTAAGTAACTGGAATCGTTCAAAGGTAACGAATCGCTACTTTTGAATTGGCACATGCAAGCGGCTGGAATTGTTCAAAGACGTTCAGGAGACGGTTTTGATTCTCTACCCTGGACACAACCCGAAATGCCCGGCAGAATCGGAAGAACCGGGGCGAATCAGCTTGATTTCCCCAGGTGAATGACTATGAAATACCAATAGCGTTCAGGGGCTTTCAGGAACCCCACGGAACGCCAAGGGGCAGAGGGACAGAAAATGGTTTCCGCGCTTGATGTTGCCGCCTTCATCCTTCGGGAGAAGGGGCCGCTGACCGCCATGAAGCTGCAAAAGCTGGTTTACTATTCCCAAGCATGGTCCTTGGTTTGGGATGAGGAGCCGCTTTTCTGCGAGGACGTCCAGGCGTGGACCAATGGTCCTGTGGTCCCGGAACTTTTCCAGGCGCACAGGGGACGCTTCAAGGTGGACACTATCCCTGGAGGCGACCCGGAGAAGCTCGACGCCAAACAGGCCGAGACGGTTCGCGGGGTGCTGGGCTACTACGGCGACAAAACTTCGCAGTGGTTGAGCGACCTTACCCATATGGAAGACCCCTGGAAGAATGCGCGTCATGGTTGCCCGGATGGTGCGTCCTGCAATACCGTCATCGGGCATGACGCCATGGCCGAGTATTACGGCAGCATTGACCCCGACCCTGCCTGATGGGCAAGAAACGACCCGTTCAAAAAGCCCTCCCTCCCGACCTCAGGAAGCAGCCCCGAGGAGCAGACAAGGCCCGGGGAGCCGATTCGGAAAGGATCACTTGGCAGTTTCAGGCGCTTGACCCAGACGGCCCATGGGGTTGGCGGGGCATTGACCCTGCCGTGATCTGGGACCGCATCTTCCACCGTGCCCGCCACCTGGAATCCATGACTTGGGCGCAAATCATGGACACGGGAAGCCATCCTATCCCCGTTGAAAGCATCGCTCCCGAGGCACAACGCCGGCTTGAGGCAATCGGCCAAGCGGACGTAGACGAAATCTTTTCCCTACGGTTCACAGGGAAGGAGCGTCTTTGGGGAATCCGTGACCGCCACATTCTCAAAGTCCTTTGGTGGGACCCTGAGCACAAAGTTTGCCCGTCTTACAAAAAGCACACCTGACGACATCCTCTTGGCTGCCGTGGCCCGTAGCGCCTCCCTGCTGCGTCCTGGCGGTCTGTCCGGGCAAAGTGTCATGGCGGGGCTGGCGTCGATCCTGGCGAGGATATGGGGCTGTGGGCCGGCTGTGGGATGGATTCAGAATCCTGAACCCATGTGGGGCCGGGAACCCCACTTTGCCGGGCAAGCCCTGCGCTGAACGCAGACCTTCGGCTGGCGACAAGGTGCGATTTGAAAACGCGGCTTCGACGGGCCGAAAATTCGGCCGGTTGCCCGGACGGTGCGGGCCGCGAAAGCGTTCATCGAAGCGGAGTTGGCGAAATATGGGACGTGGGAAGAATTTAGGGACTCTGCACGCGGAGGCCCTATTCAGGATGTCATCGAATCCGAGCCTTCTTACCGAAGCATCAAGGGCCAAGGAGTAGGGATTTCAGCCATCCACGCCTTCCTCGGCAAGCAGTGGTCCCGCTACCTCATCGAGAATACCCGGCAGGCTGAGAGTGAAGGATTCTTCCCTGTAGCGGGCAGGCAAGTTGATCCTGCGTCAACTCGATGGGCAGGCCGGGCACTGAGCGTAATTTTACGCTGAGCTGTCGGAGGGGGTGGGCTGGAAAACGCGGGTGAACAGGCAACCGGCATCACCAGACTTCACGGGCCTGCACATTTCTAACTGCCCCCAGTACTGCCACCAGATTCCAAAGAGCAAGAAAAAAGGCACTCAAACTTTCGTCTAAGTGCCTGATATTTTTGGAGCCAGCGAGGAGACTCGAACTCCTGACCTGCTGATTACGAAGCCACAAATTTTGGCTAATCACTTGAATTTATTGGTACAGCCAATTTGATTTGTTGGCGGCCAGCCAACAAAATAAACTCGTGCGGGATTGAGCATTTGGCGTTCTTTTGGTAAATTTTTGGCGACCATTTCTGCGTTCTATCCATCCTGACTGTCTGTAATTAATCACTCCAGATCGATCTATGCAAGCAAGCTAAAGCTGCAACAGGAACGTTCTGAGGCATTGACCGTCCATATCTGTAGCACTTCTCCAGCAATTACATAAATATCACATTATATTACAACAAATATCAATCAAGAGAATAACGTTTAATTCGACAATTTATTTACATTAGTTGCGATTGCTATTGTACGCAAGACCCTTGCGCTGCAAGTAGAACGATCAAGCTGAAAATATTTCATACACTACAGCTAGCGTATTTAATTATTGACAAGACAAGTTCAAGAAAGGATATTAAAGATCTTCCTGTGTGTACCACAGGATGCAGACTAGCTTTTTTGGAGCAGGATCACCTATTTTACCAAAAAAATCCAGGCTGTGCTCAGCGTCAATTACTCCTGGGCACTGACGACAACTATTCTTGTGCACGCACCTCGGCTTCAGCCAAGCGATCTTCGGGTATGAGTTCAGCGCCGCGTCCGTGGTCATTGCCGCGAAGCTGAGTGTCCGCATTCCGCTTTTGCGCTTCCTGGTTCCGGTAACTCTGGCCGGTCAGCTCCAGGATGACGCAATGGTGGACCATCCGGTCGATGGCCGCCGCCGTGGTCATGGAATCTTTAAAGATTTTGTCCCATTGCGAGAACACG
>NZ_JNJA01000043.1 GCF_000702665.1 Solidesulfovibrio alcoholivorans DSM 5433 | reverse complement strand
GCATGTGCGCAAAACCACACGGGCATGTGCGCAAAACCACATCTGCCGGTGCTCGGCATGGGTGCAAAACCACACCGACCATGTGCGCAAAACCACACGGTCAGCCCTCCACCGCCTTGGGTTTGTTCGTGGCCAAGGCCAGGGTCACCACGTCGTCACCGGAAAACTTGCTCCTGGCGGACAGGACGCCTACTTTGCGCAGCTCCGTCATGGCCTGCTTGATTTGCCGGCGCAGCTCGAAATGGGGCCGGTCCAGGTCCAAGTTGATGGCGGCGGCCAGGGTCAGGAAGTGCCCGCGCCAGTCGCCCCGGTGGGAAGTGGCGAACCTGTGCAAGGCCTTCGACACGGGGCGGGACAGCTCCGCCCGCTTGGCCAAATCCAACAGGTTTACGGCCCCGGCCGCGTAGACCTCCGCGAAATAGGGGTTCACGGTCACGGATATGTCGCGGCTCTTGTCGTCGCCCCCGGCCCACGTGAGCATGGTTGTCATCGCCCACTTGCCCCGCTTGGTTTGCAGCTTGACCCCCGCCACGGCCAGCAGCTCCAGGGCGGCTTTGACGCGGCGGTAATTGTCGCTTCCGGTGCGCTTGTAGCCCATGGCCGTCAGGATCGGGCGCAAGGGGCCGGTGTAGTTCCACACGGGCTTGTCGTCGCCGGTCGGCCCCACGGTTTTGAGCAACGCCAGGACCGCCAGCAGCACGTCCTCCTCGAAGGTGGACAGCTTGGGGCCGGTGTACGTCACTTCACCCCAGGCGCTTTTGGTTATGGCCAGCCCTCGGATGAAGGGGCGCACGGCCATTTCGTTCTTGCCCATGGGGAAAAACGGGCTCACCCGGCACAGGTCGGACGGCATGGGGGCAAAGGACATCCACCCCTGTTCCGGCGGCACCGCGCCCTTAGGTGCGACCTCCGCGTGAACCTCGGCGGCTACATGCTTGGCGTGGTCCTCCACGGGCAGGCCGGCGCGCTTGGCCTCGATGCGGGCCATGACCACCTTCAACGGGTCGGTGATGGGCTTCGGCTCATTCGCCACGGTCGCCACCTCCAAAAATTCGCAACAGGGACCGCCAGAAAGGCGTTTTCCCGGCCGTTTTGTCATCGGCATGACCTTCCGGTCGCATTTCCGGCTCCGGCGCTTCCTGGGGCATTCTGACGGCCTCCAGGGCAGCAAGCCGAGTTTCCATCGTGGCAAGGGTCCGGGCTTGGATTTCGTTCTGGCGTTCCAGGGCGCTGGCCAGCCGATCCACGGCGACGGTGAAGGCTTGAACGGCGGGGGCCAGGTCGGTGGACGACGTGGGCGCGGTGGGTTCCTGGCGAGTCGCCACCACCTCGTCGCGGACGGGCTCAACCTCGTGGAGCTGGCCGAACCGGGTCGCGAGAAGTTCCTGGACCTCGGGGCGACGGCGGCCTTCCCCGAAGGCATTGGAAACCGCGCGCAACACGTCCACGGCCTCGGGGTCGTAGAGCATCGCCTTGCCTACCCTCCGCGACCGGAAAAAGGTGGAGAACGTCTCCGCATACCTCCGGGCGGACGCCTCCGGGACATCCGCTTCCCGGGCCAGGGTCGCAAGGGGTTTCCAGCCTTCCACGGTCACCTCGGGCCATGTGGTCGTCATGGTCGTCGCCACGTCGTGACGGTCTGTAAATCAAGAACCAGTGCGGCTTAACTCGTGACGACTTTGTGGCGGTCGCCACATTCTCGCCACCACCTTAGCGGGCGGCCCACCTCGACCAGAAGCAGGCCGCCGGCATCGTCTACACCTGTCCGGCCAGGGGTGTTTCCCTGGTCCTGGGCACCAACTTTTCCATGTGCGCCAGCATGTCCTCGGCCAGCTCGGGGTGGCCCAGCAATGCGTCCATCCGCTCGGCGCAGGACCGTTGAAGCTCCCATCGCTGTCTGGCCGCTTCATATCCCTTGGGGTCCGGGATCGGCAGTCGCTTCACGACGCAGGAGGCCACGCCATGGGGTTCCCAGGACTTCCCCTCCACGCCGACCAAGATGCTGACGCCGGCACGGCCCAGGTTGGCATGGAGCTGGTCAAAAAGGCTGTCCGCTCGGGCGAGCAGCGACTTGCCGGTGATGGCGACGGCGCGCACATCGTCGTTGCAGGCTCCAAGGTCGTCCAGCAGTCCGAGGAAACTTGAAAGCGGACTCAAGGCGATGCCGATGAAGTCGCGTATCGCCGTGTCGGCCTCGTCAGTCCCAAACAGCCCCAGCTCATCCTTGCCGGCCAGCAGGTCTACGGGTACGGAATTTTCAGCCATGGTCGCACCTCCGATGCGGTTGTGGTGAAGGCCCTGGCCTGGTGCTCGTAACACCTCGCCGGGGCCGCTTTATTGCTACGCCTCCGGCATATCCGGGGCGTCGTCAGCAAATAGCCGGCCGCCTCCCTTGGCCTGATAGTAAGCCTCCAGGTCAGACCGTGAAATGGTGAAAGCCTTTCCAACTTTTGCAGCCTGCAAGGAGCCATTTCGGACAGCCCGGCGAAGGGTTTGCGGATGGCAATTCAACACCTCGGCGGCCTCATCGACGGTATACGTCATCTTTTCCGGGTCAACTATCATCGCGGCTATATCCTCTTCAGTCCATTTTGCGCGGGCGTGGTCAATCATGTGGGGATTTTCGCGGGCGATGCGGTCCAGATTGTCCCGCGCTTGCCGGATAGCTTCCAGATCCATGGGGCGTTTGCTCATGCGGCCAGCAACCTTTTCACCTGTTCGGCCAAGAACGCCTTGCCGGCCCGGCTGACAAATCCCCGACGTTCCAGTTCCCGGGCGATGGCCCGGAGGCTTTGACCAGCTCCATGAAGTCGGCGCGCTTCGGCTATAACTTCCTGCTCCTCGGGCACGGCCTCCAGGTGAACGCCATCGGCGGCCATGGTGTAGCCGTAGGGCACGGACCCGGTGCGCTCCCCCCGGGCCTTTTTGGCTCCCAAGGCGGCCTTGGTCCTGGCCCCTATCAACAACCGCTCGTACTCCGCGAAGGCGTCTATCATCCGCCGCATGAGGACCGAGGCAGGGTCATCCCCGTCCGTCCCCTCGCCGGCGGCGCTGACGATCCGCGCGCCCTTCCTGACCACGGCGGACTCGATCATGGCCACCTTGATGGGGTCACGTCCAAGCCGGTCCCGCTTGGCCACCACCAGCACGTCGCCCTTTTTCAAGGCGGCGATGGCGTCCAGCAACCCGGGCCGGGCTTCCAGTCCTTTGGCCCCGGACACGCCTTTGTCCTCGAACACGGCCACCAGCTCGGCGTCCTGGGACTTGGCGAAGCGCCGGCAGGCATCAAGCTGGGCAGCAAGACCGGCTCCGCTTTCGGCCTGGTCCTGGGTGCTGACGCGGAGATAGGCGTGGTGGGACATGGGATGACCTCCGGGGTGTTGGGGACAAATTATCCCCGAAAGTTATTCATGTCAAATGACAGTCTATGAAATAACATACCGCCTGTCACATGCCGTCCGGTGCGTGACAGAGCTTGAAAAAGACACCTTGACAATATGGCAGACCTACCATATTTAAAGGACACACGAATCAAACCTTAACCAGAGGAGCCACCACATGGACGCCATTATTTCAATATTTTCAACGTCAAGTAGGAGAGCAACACATGAAACGCGTTTTTTGGATTGGAGACTCAAAGGAGAAGCTCTGTAAGTTTCCAGATGATATGCAGGATGAGGCCGGATCAGCTTTAAGAAAAGTACAATATGGGCAAACACCAGACTGTGTTAGCTCGTTATCAAGCCTGGGAGAAGGAATTAGCGGAGTACTTGAAATTAAGGTTGACTATGACAAAGAGGCTTACCGCGTTGTCTACGTCGCAAAACTTACTAAAGGCGTGTATGTTCTCCACGCTTTTCACAAAAAGTCCAAGAGCGGTATAGGAATTCCGCCTAAAGATAAGGAGTTGATTGTCGCGCGCTATAAGGCTGCCCGCGAACACGACTCGTCATAGACGAGGATAGTTATGAAAGAACAAATCATTGAGGGGTCGGGTAACGTCTTTGCTGATCTTGGGCGTCCCGACGCCGAAGAACGTGCTTATAAGGCCGATCTTATCATGGTCCTTGAAAACATCATCAAGCGCCAAGGTCTTACACAGGTTGAGGCCGCCAAACGATGTGGAACCGACCAGGGCACTTTATCAAAGGTGCTCCGTGGGCGAGTTGGTTTTGTGAGCACGGATCGCCTGATACGCTGGCTCGGTTGTCTTGGTGGTTCAGTGCGGATCACCGTGGATGAGATGCCCGGGATGGGAGTTGCTCCCGTGTCCGTTCACTTTTGCACGGCGTAGCCATGGCCGCGCACGCCCCTGTCACCCTGACGCCGCTGGACGATGGCAATGGCCCACACGAAACAGCTTGCGTCAGCTAACGTTGACGTTTTGGTCCACCACCTTATTTGTTTACCGGCGTCAGGATTGTCCTAACGTTTTCAACCTTTAACAGGAGGATATCCCTTTGCAAGTAGACATTTACGACGCAGAACGCACCCCATCGTCAGTGGGTAAGGCCAGAGCTAGCCTTCTTGTTCCAAAAGGAACAGACATCAGAACTATACCAGCAGAGGTATTAGAATCTCTCGGTAAATTGTCTTTCCGTGAAAGTATGAATCTTTCCGAAGGCGAGAAAAGAATTGCTTTGGACACAAACAAGGCTCTGAAGGAATTGCAAACGAAAGGCTGGTATGTCTCTGGATGGGAAATTAAAATAACGACAAGCGTCTCTATGCCTAACTAGTGACATGATGTAGAAGCGGCGGCTACTATATTTATAGTGGCCGCCTTTTTCATTACCCACCCAGCTCACCCATTCATGTAAGTCATCGTTCATCGCCAGAACGTATACATTTTCCCGGTTTCAATACCTTATATGCTATAGGAAAGCCCACTTAGTCGACTACCTACGGGAAAAGAATAGCGGCGCTCCTCCGGCTAGGCGTCCAGGACAAGACGAAATGGCGGTGACCAGGTTCCCCTCCTGGCCAGCCCCTTCACAAGGGCGGCTTTGTGAGCTACTTTGTAGCCCAAAAGGGAAGGTGAATTATGACCGCTAACGCTGTTGTCCGAGCCCGGGTCAACGAGAAGGTCAAGGAAGACGCCGGGGCGGTTCTGGCCTCGATGGGGCTCACTGTTTCCGATGCCTTCCGGATGTTGCTGATCCGGATCGCCACGGAAAAGGCCCTGCCCTTCGATCCGCTCATTCCGAACGAAGAAACCATTGAGGCAATGAAGGCGGCGCGCCGGGGCGAGTTGACGACGGTTGGTAAGCCGGAAAATCTGTTGGCGTCCCTCAATGCGTGAGGTCCGGTACACAGGCCGCTTCAAGCGTGACTATAAACGGGAGAAGTCCGGGCGGCACGGTAAGGAACTCGACGACTTGCTTCCGCCCATCGTTGACCTTTTGGCCGCAGATACACCGCTTCCAGTATTGAACCGTGACCATCCGCTGACGGGTGAATGGTGCGACCATAGGGATTGCCACCTCAAGCCTGATCTCGTGCTTATCTATCGCAAGACACAAGACGGCTTCCTTGACCTGGTGCGTCTCGGGTCACATAGCGAACTCGGGATTTGACGCGGCGAAAGCAAGGCGTCTCGCCGTCCTTGTGGCGGCCAACCCGGAGGCCGGAGGTTCGAGTCTGACCGCCTGGGCTTATTAATTCAGTGGGTTAATGGGCAAGACCGCGCATTTGTTTTTGGGTGCGTGGACGTCCACTTTGGGGCGTTGAGCCGGCAGGCGAATAAGCTGGACCCGCAGGGCAGGGCGTGAAGGAGCCGGCCGAAGGTGGGCCTACTTCACCTGTCCTGCCTTCCGAGGCTGTTGAAACATAGCGGCCGCTACTGACAACATCCTGAACGGTTCAATACCCCGCATCATGCAGCAAAACACACTGGTTCAGGGCAGTATGCCAGAACCTCCCGGCTCATAGCTGGGACTTGCGCGAATAGGCTGCTC
>NZ_JNJA01000042.1 GCF_000702665.1 Solidesulfovibrio alcoholivorans DSM 5433 | reverse complement strand
CGCTTCTATTTCCGCCCAATGATTCAGGAAGGGGTCAGGCCGTGTTCGCCAGTCCCGTACCTCCTTCATTTCAGAGGGGAGTCTGCCTTCCTTGAGATACTTTGCCGCCGTATTGCGGCTCATGCCGGCCTTGAGCCCGGCTATTCCGGTCAGCCCTGTTTTGGTCTTCTCTCGCATCAGCTTTCTCACCTGCGCATCCGTTATCATTTCAGCTGGCTACCATCTTTCCCGGGGGGAGACAGCCGCCAGCCTCCAAGGGGAGGTGGATGCACAATTCTAATTGTCGCTGATGCTCAGGAGTAATTGTCGCCGATCAAGCCACGCCATGACGGCGGAAAAGTTCTCGGCACTCGAAGGCTGGCTTGCCCATGGGAATGCCGAATGCCTTGGCCTCTGCTGAGCGGGCGATAACGCAGCCATCATTGTTTGAAAGAACGACAACGGGCTTGTTGGCGAGCGAGGGAACGAAAACCTTCTCGCAGGACGCATAGAAGGAATTGCAGTCCACAAGGGCCAGAATCCGGCGTGGCGGCATTTTTTTAGGTCCGGTGGATGACGCAGGTCACGACGCCCCAAATCTCAAAGGATGCCTCGGGAGACACTTCAAGGCAGGGGTAGGCAGGATTCTCTGGAGCGAGGTAGAGTCGACCATCCTTGAGGCGAAGCCGCTTGACGGTCAACTCCCCATCCACGGCGGCAATTACGATTTTTCCAGGCCGAGGCTCTATTGCCCGATCAACAATCAGGATGTCCCCGGTCTGGATGCCGGCGTCACGCATGGAATCGCCGCTTGCCCGAACATAAAAAGTGGCCGCCGGGTTGCTGATGAGCAGTTCGTTGAGGTCGAGGGCGCGGTCCAGGTAGTCCTCGGCAGGGCTAGGGAAACCGGCAGAAACCGGGGCCAGATACAAAGGCAGGGGCAACTCGGTGCGAGCAACGAGTGGCTTGATTTGGAGGTGGGCGCTCATGCCGCCTTCTTAAAGCGAAGCCCTGAGCCGTGTCTAGAAATATCAACCGACGTTTATATCAATAAACAGCGGGCGTGCATTTTTTACAGGAAAATCGGCATCAACCGACTTGGCCTTTCTTGCCAGTGCCGGGTCCGGCAAGGACAGGTTTTTTCTTCCTCGCCCGGAATGACAATACTTTTGCCCCTTCTCCTTTCGGCTTATCCGGCGACGGCGGCGGCAGCGGCGGCGTGTCCTCCGATCCACACAGACTGGGCAACTTCATGATGGTCCGGCGTTTTTCATCACCAAGTAGGTGATAATATTGGATTGCGGTCATGCTAATCGACGAATGCCCCATGAGCTTGCTGACGGCGGACAGGTCGCCTCCTTCCTGGAGCAAGGTGGTGGCGAACAGATGGCGGATGTCGTAAAGGACCACGTGGTAAGGGATTTCAGCGCGCTTGCAGGCCGACCGGAACGACTGCCGGAACTGCTTGACCTGCTTGCCCTTGTACTCGATGAGGAATTCGGTCTGGGCCTTCGGTCGCATATCTTTGAGCCGTGACAGGAACTCTGGCGAAACCGGGATGATTCTGGCTGACTGTGTCTTGGTGGCAAAAACCCTGACGGTTGATTGAGCCCAGTTGACGTCGGCCCATTTCAGGGCGAATAGTTCGGACTCCCCAGTACGGACGCCAAGGTTCCAGGCGACCTCAATGGCCCAGGCGAGATGCGGGACCGCGACTGCCTTGATCTTCATGAGGTCTTCGAAGGTCAACTTGGTGTCGCGGGGGTGCTCTTTCGTTTTTCTCCAATGGCGCAGCGGGTTCTTCTCAATGAGGTCCTGCTTGACCCCAAACTGAAAGACGGTCTTCAGGTAGGACAGATACCGCCCGCGCGTGACGGGGGAATGCTTGGCGTAGGCTTTGCCCATGATCGTCATGATCTCGTCGTACCGTATTTCTTCCACCGGTCGCTGGGCAAATACCGGGATGAAGTGTTTTTCCAGGAAAGATTTGATTTCGCCGAGGGTCTTCACCGTCGTCCCTTCGACCTTCCTGGTGCTAATGTACATCTGAGCCAACTGGTCCAGATATATCTTGCCTGAAGCGGCTACCGGCGGTTCAGTAGTCGGCGAAGGAGAGCCAGTCTCTGCCGCCCTCGGACCCTTCACTTGCTTGTCGAACTTCTCGGCTTCACGCTTCGCAGCTCGCCCTTTGCCGAAAGTCTTTGTATGTTGTCGGCCATTTTCGTCCCGGTACGCCACGTAGTAGGTGTCGTTGTTGTTTCGCTTGTGGACAGACATTTTCCTAAACCTCCAACTTCAAGGGTGTTCGGGTTTCAGAAGCCGCACCATTTAAAAAAGCGCTTGGAGCTTGCATAAAAGCATCTAGGTCGCTAACGCGAAATCTGTTTTGGTGAGGACCGTACTTAGGAATGCAGAATTCCTGTGCAAGTACCCGAAAGCGTCTCGCGCTGTATCCGCAGTACTCGGCAGCTTTCGCTGGTGTTAAAAATGGCCCGACCGACATGGGCCGATTCTTACTGTAAGTTTCGCCCCGTTGCATCCCAGGCAATCCGATATTGCAGATAAACGGCCGTTCTCAAGTTGCTTGATCTCTGTGCGACTCTTTGTGAGACACTCTTCGCCTCCGTTTGATCATTTAGGGTCCGATATTTATTTGCATAAAAAATTAAATTTCGTGCTATTTAATAATTTAATTGTTTTAAATAAGTATGTTAGTCGTATTCGTAAAGCCTATTTAGTCCATGCCAAGAAAAAAATGGGTCGCCCTGACGAGCCGTGGCTGTCACAACGACCCCTGTTTGATAAATGTCGTTGAAACGGTATGTTAGAGGGAATTCATCAGGACCTCTTCAACCTCCTCGTCTTGAATTCCGAGGTAACGCCGAGTCACGGACGGGCTGGAATGGTTAAGCCGCTTGGCCAGAACCTCCCAGGAGACGCCGAATTCACGGCGTTGGTGGTAGGTCCAGGTCTTGCGCAGGGTATGCGCGCCAAAGTTGCCTTTGAGGTTGATGGCGGCGGCCCAGGCCTTCACCTTCTTGGTGACGGTCAGGGTGGTCAGGGGCGAGTTCGCCGTCTTGCGGCTTTTGAACAGGTAGTGCCTGTCATCGGGCTGGGCGATGGCGAGGTACTCCTCCAAGGCCGCCAGAATCTCTTTGTTGGCGATGAGCACGTTGGGCTTGCCGGTTTTCTTCTCCTGGATGGAGATGCGGTCACCGAGCTTCAAGCCGCGCACGGCGGCGACCCGGAGAGCCAGCAGGTCTTGAACCCGCAAGCCGGAATTTATGCCCATGACAAACAGCAGCTTATCTCTCGGACTGTCAGCCAAAAGTCTTTTGATCGAGCGAAGAGTTCGCGTCTCGATGAACGGGTCCACTCGCATGGAGCTACCTCCTGGAAAGCATGTTTTTCTTGGGGGAAGGATCAAACCGATCTTTGAAAATGGCACTGGGGCCTCGGCCGGTGGCCCAAATCCATGTATCTCTTTGAAGTTAAAAGCCTTTTGGAGAAATTCTGGGTCAATGCCGCTTCTTACTAAGAAAGCGGCTTTGGGGCTTGCCCGCGTCGGCACCGGCTGGGCTGCCAAAGTGACTGCTTGCGGCCGCCGCGACTGCCCTGCCAAAGAGAGGAAGCCGGACCTTGCGGCCCGGCTACCCGGTTAAAGTTCATCCCCTGGTGAGGACAATTTGGTCTTCCTCGACGCGAACCTGAAAGATGTCGCCGTCAGCGACTTCCTGTCCGGCGATGACCATGCCCCGGAGGTTCAGGGTCAGCCTGCCCTTCGGATTGACCTTGGGCAGATTGCTGCCGCGCACGAACAGGGCTTCGACATCATAGAATGTCTTGTCCTCGGCCATAAGGCGCAACAAGTGCTTTCGCAGCGTCTGCTTGTGCAGGATGCCGAGTCGTTCCATCATGGCGTCGGCGGAAAGGTTCTCGGAAATGCACTGGCGCAATAGGCCGGGCTGGTATCGGGATTCGATCTTGGTCGGCACCTCGGACTCGGGATTGTCATGTTTTTTACCCATGGTTTTCCTCCAGGCGTTAAGTTTATATAGATTATATATCTGTAATTACAGATGAAATAGGACTTCTGCTTGAAGACGAAAAATTGCACGAGAGGGATGCCGGGCGGCGCTATCGTCATCAGGAAAAAATGCGGCTTTGGGCCGAGGCTGCGATTTCCTGGGTTTTCGGGGCTGGGGGATAGAAATCCCCAGGGAATCCCCAAACGCGCAGGATTGAGGATTTTAGGGGTCTGCCCGGGGCCAGGAAAGGAATCCCTTTGGAGGGTCTAACCCTGGCCCGGGGAATTCTGGGTGGCTTCATTCCGGGGACAGCGAAATGGACAGGCACATGGCCATAATGATTCGGTCAACTGTGTTTTGGGGAAAGTTTTCCATGAGTACCGGCCGAACGTCGGCAAGCGCGACCCTGGTGCTGCCGGGGCCATCTGTTCGAAGGCACATGATGACCCGGTTCACTAGCGGCGCGTCAAAGTCTTCGGAGAGGACGCCGCGCAGGGCAGAAAGGTCGATGGCACTTGTATGGGGCGGGAAGGTTTCCATTTTGACTCCTTTGGCGTCTCGCCGGGACTCAATGGCCGGCGGTTGAAATTTCACTTTGCCCGTCACTGGTTGGCTGGCTTCTGTGACGGAAGGACTGCTCCAGGCACGCCCGCAGCCGCCCGGTCAGAACCAGCCCTATTTCCGCACATCCACGGGCCAGTTCAGCGCCGGCGGTGTCCTCGCCAACTTTGCCCATCAGATGGAAAAGTTGTTCAAGGGGGTGGAGTCGGCAGATAAGCTGGTCAAGACGGTCCAGGTCCTGTTCGGTGCCGGGCATGGCTAATCATCTCCCGGAAGCATCATCGTCATCACCGGCTCGCCCTTGTCGCCAGGGCCGACGACGGCGACCACCTTGACCTTCTCCTGTCGGCCAGGAGCCATGACGAAGAGCACGTCGAATTCCGCATAGTCCGTCGCCGCCTTGGAGTTCCGAATGGCGGCAAGCAGAACGAAAAAGACATCGTGCAGGCGGCCCTCGATACTTTGCCCTTCCCCTTCCAGGCCAGCAGGCGGCGTGATGTAGGAATGGAACAGGTTATCAGTGACGACGGTGTGGAATTTGAAACCGGCCTCCCCGGCCTGGGCGGTGACGTCGATCAAGACTCCGTCGGCAATGGCCTGGGCACGGCTGTAGGAATAGATCAGGTTGAAATCATCCATGTTGGCATCCTCCAGTATTTAAAGGGTAAATACGGGGAGAATACCCTGGCCCCAAGCCTTGGTCACGGCTTTGATGGTGCCGACGAAATGCACTATTGGGTGGCGGAAGTTGCTTAAGGATGTGGGGCCTCGGCTGGGCAGGGACAAATCTGACCATGGGGCAGGGAATCAAATGTCGCCGTTCAAAATCACTCTGGACAAGAATTTTCTCAATAGATGGCTGACGTATTGACCTAAAGAAAAAAGGGGTTACATGGAAAGCCATGCCCCCTCTGTTTCAGATTGCTTCTTTAATGACGATGATGATTGCCTCCTTGACAATCTTCTTCAGGACTTTCTTGCAAACGACAACGGCAACGAGTCTCAATGCGACTTCGATCACAACATTCACCGTGCCTCCTGATAGGATGGTTATTAGCGAACAAGACCTGAAGTCTCGTGAGAAACTCCAGGAATTGTAACACAAGGAACAGGCTCTTGTGATGCTTTAATATATCTATCTGAAATTTACTGAAATATTTTCGCTGGATTTTGCGGATTAGGTCTTTAGAAAATAAACAAAATATTATCGATATAAGTAAAATGAGTCAGTTCGCAGCAAAGTAACGGCGGGATTGCTCGCAGGAATGTCTCCCTGTGAGGTGGTCCGGCTTGGTTGGACAGGTTGGCGGCGGGGTTAAGCTATAGTCCGGTTGGTGCTCATGCCGCCTTGGAGGCCGAGTGGCCCTCCCGGTATACGTCCATGGGGCGACGACCGTCAAAAGCCGAATGCGGCCGCTGCTCGTTGTAGAAGCGGAACCAGTCTCCAAGGACTTGGCGGGCCTGGCTCCCGGTTTCGAGTTCCCGCAGGTAGACGCACTCCCATTTCACAGAGCGCCACAGCCGCTCGATAAAAACATTGTCCATCCATCGACCTTTGCCGTCCATGGAGATGGCGACGCCGGCATCTTTGAGCGCCTGGGTGAATTCCA
>NZ_JNJA01000041.1 GCF_000702665.1 Solidesulfovibrio alcoholivorans DSM 5433 | reverse complement strand
TACGCCCAAGTCCCACCACCTTCGCCCCCGAGGGGGTTTGAACCAGATCGTGCCAGCGTCCAGTGTGAGAGAGCGACCGTAAGCCAAAATCTAGCAGAAGTTAACCGAGTTTTCCCAAGTGATGCCGAGTAATCAGGGCTTAACCGTTTCCAGAACCGTTGGCTTCGTTGGCTCGGGATAAGTTCGGATTTGACCTGGAAGTCAAGGGGTTTTACTCAGGGGAGGAGAAAAAAGGACGTGGAGAGGATAGGAGAATGGGAATAGTTAATTATTTCAAAGTGTTGAATAGAAATGTCAAGGAGTGAAAGAGTTATGAGTAAACAAACACCGTCAAATGGGCGGACAACCTTCGTGGGGCATGCATGTAAGGTTAAGTTTTAAATTGCATGAAATATTGAAATCAAATATGAAAATGATGAACTTGACATTTAAACAAGCTCAGCAGGAGATCCTCATGGAAGATATTTTTGAAGTTTTCGAGTCTGAAACCTATGAAGATGATGTCACCCACCCCCAACCGGATGATTATGAACTCAATACTGATGACCTTGAGCCCGGTGATTATGAAGATGAAATAGGAGATCGTGCAGAGTTACTTGCAGAGATTTTATCTGAGTCAGATCAAGACATAGACTAACACGGCAAATCCTGACTCTCTACAAAAAAATTTTTTGCATAATCAGCTACCACCGGCAGAGCCGGTGGTATGAGGATGCCCCCTCGAAGGGGGCCTATAACCCGCCGGGGTCTTGTTACTTCGGTGGATTCATGCCCACTTCTTGTAACGTTAACTGCTCCTGACGAAGTTCATGCTGATCTTGCTTGCGTATATACTCGCGAACCATCGCTTCATCCAAGCCAACGGTGCTTACGCAGTACCCTCGCGCCCAAAAGTGATACCCTGTCAGATTCTTTGTCCTTCCGAGATACCTCCGGTGGATAAGAATCGCGGACTTTCCTTTGAGCTTTCCAATCGCGTTTGCAACGCTGAACTTGGGCGGTATGCTCAAACACATGTGCACATGGTCAGCAAGAGCATGCCCCTCGACCAATTCCAGCCCGAACTGCTGACACAACTCCCGGAAGATTCCGCCGATCTCCTTTCGAAGTCTTCCAAAGATCGCTTTCTTCCGGTACTTCGGGATGAACACGACGTGGTACCGGCAATACCAGCGTACGTGCGCTTGGCTTTCCCAATCTCGCATAGGCTCTCCTCATCCTTGCCCCGGCGGGCTTGGTCTGGAGAGCCTTCTTTTTCCAACAGAATCAACCTAGGAACGGTCAAACCTATTGGCGTCACACCGCCAGAGGCGGTGGTTTAACTGTTGGAATTAATGCATCGACCAATGCAACAACGAATTATTATAGCTTTACCGAATTGTGGTATCTGCGAGTAAACCAGTGGCTAATCAACTTCAGGCATTAATGGCCACAGCAACGCTGCAGCTACAAAAGAGTACATTGCCCGCAGTTCATATGTTCTTCTGTCTGGATCGTTATGCCTTACTTCATTTCCTTGCTTGCGGATAACATGTACATAGTCAAGAGCTTCATCAACTAGAAACCCTTGTTGCTTAGCTGAATCAATTACCTCATAAAGAGTCCCAGAAACACCTGTAATACGCGTAAGACAACCATGGAGTTTCTTTGCGATCTCAATACAAAACATTGAATCCAATGGGATCGACATCACGTCGCGCTCAAAGTAGCCATCGCGTCCGCCCATACCCTTGATTGCAATATGTTGCAAAAATTCACTCAATTTGATTTTTGAATAATCGGAAGGAACATTTTTCAATTCATCAATTCTCTTTTCATATTCTTTAACAATTAGCCTCGCCCTTTGGAGTTGTCTTTTATATCCAGCTTCTTCTAGTTCAAAATTTTTCAAAATATCACGCAAATTTTCAATTTCAGCATCTTTATCTTTTAAGACATTTGAAATCTCCGTATAACCTAACAAACTCTGCTTAAGCAATTTATTCTCGTCCTCAAGCTTCTTAATCTTATCATCAAATTCATTTTGAATATCTTGGAAGCTTTTTGTTGTAGGAGGAGGCGGAAAAGAACCAGCAGAAATATCGTCTCCGAATTCATGCACCAATGCATCATAAATATTTTTAGTTTTAGGATACTTCCAGCAAGTTTCTTGTATACACCATTGGTAAGGATGTATCGTTTTAGCTCTATCCTTTCCCCATGGTGGTATAAAAAGTTTATAATGATCATCGCTCTCTACAATCAAGACCTTATGCATATCACACCTTTCATCGTTGCAATTGCGTAACAGCCATCTCAAACATAATAGAGTTGTTTATCAAAAATAAGCAAGATTAGACCAACAAAACAAACGACCTTGTGGATTCATTATGAATTTTTAGCTTCAAAACCATCTAGAATGCATTACTATGCAATGCAAAAAAATCAAACCAAATCATAGCAGGTTCCATTCAAGACCCTGAACTGATAAATTAAATTTTTTTCCTCATCTTCAACAATAACCATCAACGGCTTTTCAGTAAAAACCCAAGGTTCAACTTTAACAGTATCTAATCTAAAAGAAGATTTCAAAATTGATTTTTCCCAGACTGTTTTCACTGTATTGAATCTGTATCCACAAGCACCCAACATTTCTTTTACCGAATAAGTAGCGCACTCAACAGCCCTCTCGCAATAATTAGCATTTCCCACCGATACTACAACACGTTGTAATTTTGGATCAACAGTCTTGACAGGCTTATAATCACTCCAATTAACTTCTGAAATATGGTATGCGTTTGACTTAAGTTTGTCAAAAAAAGGGGATTCCGAGCCACTCTCTGTCATCAGTATTAACTTTTCTGCCGCGCGGGATAATGCAACATACAAAAGCCTTTGTTCATCTATAATATTTTTTTCACGGCTATCTCCAAACAATCTAAAAAAAACCCACCTTGGATGCAGCAAAGGGAACCTGCTGCAAAAAAAATCTGAAAGAATGATGGTATCTTCCTGCAAACCTTTGTACTTATGAACAGTAGAAATATTAATTAACTTTCTTTTCTTATTTGGGAAAAAGCTCCTTATGTTGACAAGATAATTTTCCAAAGAAATGTCTTTATTGTAAACAAATCTAGTCCGACTTAAAATGGCAACTTTCCGATCATGACAAACTTCAGATCCAATTATTCGAAGCATGCTAGCCGTATACGCATCGAAGCTATCAGTAAACCCATGCCTCTGGTTTTCAATTAATGTCGGCTCTAATTTGTCTATTTTAGCCAACAATACTACTCCTTTTGAGGGTTTATTAGATACTGCAGGACTTCCAAATCCTTTCATTAATGCATTTCCAATGTCAACAATAGACTTTGGAGATCTAAAGTTAGTTGTAATACTTATACAGTTTGAATTTTCAAAATAATCTGGAAAATTTTCATAATAAATCAAATCTGATCCAGCAAATCCGTTGATCGCTTGCCATGAATCTCCCACACAAAACGAATGGATATTTGGATTTATAGTTCGCAACGAACGCACTATATTATAGAACAAACATGAGAAATCTTGAAATTCATCAATGCACAAATAACGCAATTGTTTAATATCACATTTCCTAGATTTTCTAGTAAAAACAAACTCCCCTTTATTGAGGATTTCCGTTGCACTTAACATGATTCCATCATAGTCATATTGACCAATTTCTTTGAGCTTAGCGAGATATCGACCATACAACATGTGCGCCATCATAAGGAATTTCTTTTCAATTGGAGGCGCACTATAAAAACTATTTATCATATCCATCAAGTCCTCAGGAGACAGGGCCAACTTTCTACATCTTCCGATAAAATCTTTAATAACTTTTGTATAATCGTCAATTGCTCGCTTTTTTATCAAATTCCAAAGCTCTTCTTCTTTTAACGGATTGGGTATACAGCCAAACTCTTCCAAAGATTTTTCAAGGCGTTGAAGGAATCCATCTTTATTTTTAGAGCTTAATAGGTCCGGATAAATTTCCAAAAAATCCCAGTCAGTCCGACTATTGAAAAGCATCTGTTTTTTTACAATATTATTGTCGTAATCTTGATCACCCCTCATGCCAAAGTATTCAATAATCAACCCCTTCTTTCCTCTATTCCCAGCGTTATAAAATATTGTAAAATCAGGGCGACAAGTTTCTTTGCCAAATCTATGTCTGTATTCATAGCAATAATGAAATCCATTCTCACAAAGATAGTCAGCTATTACTTTTTCTCCATACGACTTCACCTTGTCACCTTTAAGAGAAATATGCCGGAGTGAACGTCTAAATTCAAGAAACTCTCTTTTGTCCTTATCATATCCAAACTGAACAATACTTTCCCAATCGTCTTTAAAAAAATGCAGCATTATCTGCTTGATTAACGGGTGATAGCGTTGATCTCGAATATGATCATCTATCACTGACTGTATTACTTCGCTTAAGTTTAAAACGTCAGCGTCTTCATCATCATATATTACATCGCTATCTGGCTCAACTATAGCCCTACCCAAAGCATGAAACGTCATAACATGCGGCAAATCTATATTGCTTAATTCTGCAATTTCAATTACACAATTCTCAATTTTGTTTAATACATCTTTTGGATTGTTCTTTTTATTGATTATCTTTTCTGAATCACTAATTTTTTTTATAGCATCTTCAGAAAAAGCGGCTAAAATTTTCTTTTGGATGCTGACAACTGCCTTGCGATTAAATGCCAAGATGAGTATATTGTCAGGAGACACCTTGCAATGTTTAATCAAAAAAATAGCTCTATTCACAAGAGTGGTAGTCTTTCCACTGCCTGCACGTGCTATAACTTGAATATTACCATGTATCGAACCAATTGCTGTTAATTGCTCAAAACTTGGAGTATTTTTTACGTCTTGCCCAGCATATATGTTACTAACTAGCCACTGCCGTGTGAATGCATTTTTTTCGGCAAGATATTCCTCACTAGACACAAGACTCCTACAATTTGTGTCATAAAAATGGTCAGCATTTAAAAAATTAGAATCGAACATCAACTTAATTTTTTCAATACAGTCATTTTTTAAATGCAACAACTCCTTTTCAGCCTGCTCTTTCTTTTCTTGCTCTTCTGCTGCTAATTTTTTTTCAAATTCTTCCTTGGCAATTTGCTCTTTCTGTTCTTCTTGTAATTCGACCACACGACGATTGCGCCATTCAGCTGACTGTAACTTTTCAATAAACTGATTTGAACAACGAATTTTAAGCTTGTTCGAGTTCAGACTCTCAAGAGAAAAACTTTTTGAAAACTTACTGCCGCTGTCCATGCAAAAAACAACGAAAACTTCAAGGTCAACTACATTTTTTTTAACGATGTCCTTAATTACTCCAGATCCAAAATTTACGTGCTCAGCCGATAATAATGAAATTAAATCTCTAATTAATACAGGGTTAAAATTAACAACCGAAACCAATAAATCACCACTAATGCATGCGCGGTCATTGTTCATGAAAACCAACACTTTCAGGATTTTTACTTATCATCCTGAGAACATCTAATTAACCATATCAAACACAAAGCTCTTCAGAGCATCCTAACCAACTTAACCTACATTGAATCACACACTACACTTGCTTTTTTTGGCCTCCAAATAAGTTTGCATCAAATTATTCATCCTGTCTTGCAGAACTTCTTCTAGTCCTGCAATTTCGATTGGGAAATACACCCCACCTTCGTTAACTTCCATGGCTTCAATCGTTGTCATTCTTGCTACCTCAGTAGAGGAAACAATGCTCATTCCAATCTTCACATCGGCATATGGATATTTTTTTTGAAGAAAATCTTGCCAGTCCTTTAAGCACCCCGTTGCTATCATTTTGCAATCCGCCAGGTTCAAACTTAGTTTTTCGCAATATTCAAAAATCATGCACCCTTTAACTGATATTGTCGAAATCTCTCCCATTGCAAAACCTCTCTTTACCTTCCAAACAGCTTAACCACTCCACTTAATCACCACACCCCAGGATATCTGAATACCCCTATCGCACACAAGATGCTTCACTTCAAACAAACAACAAAAGACCCACGCCAACCAATATTCCAGGACAACGTGGGCCATTTCACATAACTATCCGAAATTCTGGCTATTTCTTCTCCAAGACAATCTTCCCCTCTTCCATGCAGGAAACCTTGAACTCATCACCCTGGCTGAAGCCGTAGTTAGCCAGGAGCGTCGGGGACAGACGAAGACCGGTGCTGGAGAACTTCACGCTTCCAGATGCCACACGAGCATCCATCCCTTCAATCTTGTAGAACTTCTCGTCCATCTGCATCAGCTTCGTGAGATGGTTTTTCAGGGTGGTTTTGGGAATATCAAAGGCATCCATAATTTGCTGTGCGGTTTTTCCTTCGGTGATCATGGTGCGAAGTTTCGTAGCGTCAAATTTCGATGCAATAGGCATGGTTAGGTCTCCTTCGTTTTTGATGTCGTAGTTTCGGAGTTGATCGTATCTCAAAAACAAAGGATGTCAACAGAAGTCCTGC
>NZ_JNJA01000040.1 GCF_000702665.1 Solidesulfovibrio alcoholivorans DSM 5433 | reverse complement strand
CGACACGAGCACGCCGTCAGGTCGGTTCTTCTTTCATGTCATGGCCAGCCTTGCCGAAATGGAGCGCGAGCTGATCGTCGAACGCACACGCGCCGGGCTGGAAGTCGCCCGTCAGCTTGGCCGCAAGGGCGGCCGTAAGCCCAAGATGACAGAGAGCAAGATCGAGTCGGCCAAGAAGCTCCTGGCCAGTGGCGTCCCCCCCAAGGATGTGGCCAAGAACCTCGGTGTGTCCATTCCGACGCTGTACCGCTGGGTGCCAGCCTCAGCCCAGGCTTAGCGTACGATTTTTTCCGTTTTCTGAGACGACCCCAGTAAGCAAGGCACATAAGCATAAAACCATGAGTTTTTTCACCTTTATTTCCTCCAGGGGGCGTTTGTTCTGATCTTAGCCGTTATCGATCAAAAATGCAATTTTGAATTAAAAAGGCGGTAGCTTTTTTTAGCTACCGCCTTCAAAGGGAGAGGAAGGCCGGTCACTTGCGGGAACCGCGAAAGAGCCCGGCAGCTTTTGATAAGCCTGCACTCGCTTTGGACATCAAGCCATGTGCAAGCCCTCCGCTAGCCTTACCGCCACCGCCCCCAGCGCTGCCGGTGCTTACTGGCGCACCTGCCCGCATGGCACCACCCGAAGAACCCAAGGATCGGGCTGTATTCACAGCTCCCCACATATTGACCGACAGGCCACCCCCAAGAGAGGCCGCCATAGATGGGATTTGCAAAAAGATGACAAGCGTGACTGTAGAAAGAATTAAGCAGCCTCCGACAGATGCCGCTTGTGACATGACACCGTCTATTTCCATGCTCGAAACATAGGTGGTAAAAAGTTGCATCATAACACCAAATACGCTTGAAACGAGAACGATCATAAAGAAATATGTGAATATTTGACCACTCCATGCCTCAAAAAACTTTTGAGTTGGTTTAAATATTAAAGCAAAAATAAACATTGGACCAAGGCCCGCTAGTACAGCTAACGCGATCTTAGCAACAAGAAGAAATGAAGCCCCAACAGCAGTTAAGATAATAGTCGCTAAAATTATTAATAGACCAATGAGTGCTAATGCTACAGCATGGCCCATTTCCATTACTGAAATTTTGTCCCAAGCATCGCCAGCTTTTTCAAATCCGACACTGGCGGCTTTATCCATTAAGTTGGCTGCTGCTGATCCTTGTGCTTCGCTTGCTGATGGAAGAATGGCGGTTGCAAATTCGTCAGGGGCAGTTGTTATGACGTCAGCAATAGAAGATTGATAAATACCACCTGCGACCGCAAAGGAAACAATCACAGCTATTTTGAAGCAGCGATAGAGATAATCCATGATTGAGGAGTCAACTGCTCCACGGGCGACTAAAAAACCATAAAAAATAAATGAAACGGTGAGCCCGGCAGAAATAACAGGCGTAACTTGTGAAATGACATTTGAGGATATGGAGCTAACAAATGTTGAGGTTATGGTGTCAATCCTCGTAAATAGCTGTGAGAATAATTGTATTTCCATGATGAACCATGTCTATTTTTTGTGTGCGCCGTTGAGGTCGATTATTACATCTTTTTTATTGCTGAAAATTTCCGCTCCTTCAGCAACTTTTGCGTTGTCGCAGTTTGCATTAAAAATTCGATTGTCGCGAGTGCCGTTTAGGCACTCTTGAAGCTTGGCTTTTCGTTCGGTGCGGTGTTCACGATACCACGCAACGTCATGTTCTTTTTCTTGGTTGCAGCCAAATAAAACAAGCAAAGCAACAACAAAAGTAGCTTTGATGATGATCTTCATTGTTAATCTCCTAAAGAAGGAATTTGCGTTGCTTCCGAGCTGAAAATGCGTTTCCCTAAGTCGCGTTTTTGTTGTTGGATGAGGCCGTCTTCAGCTTTTTGAAGCATTGACATGAGCTGAATTTTTGTCTGTTCGTTTTGGATGGCGGCTTGCTCTCCCTGTATTCTGGCCTGCAAGTCCATTATTTCTTTAGGGTCAGTTTCTTCGTCTATTTGTTCAACCATCGATTCGATGCTATCAAGTCGTTGGAGTGCGCTTTTATAAGCACTCTCGCCAAGGGCTTTGTCATATGCTGCCTTTTCAGACATGCGAGTTTCAAGAGAGCTTAACGCGTCTTTAACTGTGCCGCTTGAAACTTTACTTTTTTCTGAAGAAAGAATGCTTGACACAGTTCCAGATATGCCGGAGTACCCGCCGTTGGTTACGGATTCATAAACATTTTGCCAATCAGATGGGAGCAGGCTTTTCAGGGCCGAATTATCGAAAAGGCTACCAATTCCAGATGAGCCAGTTAATGATTTGTATGTTGCCTCAAGCTGTTCAATTTGGCTTTTCATCTGTTGTATCATTTCAACGTATTTTGCAATGTCTTCCGCATGAAAGGACAATCCAGGAATGTCCGTTGTAACTGTGACAGATATTTGAGCGTATGTGTTGTTCGTTCCCCCAAAAAAAATGATGAAAAAAACTGCGAATGAAAACAGTATGGCTTTGGTGTTCATTATTGTTTTCCTCCGAAGTTAGCGCGAACGCGTTGAAGATATAAAGGAACCCAAACGTCGGGGTTGTCGCCAACCTCGGCAATTACTTCCTCGCAAATATCCGCATTGTCAGGTGTGCCAGACAAAATCAAAAGTGCATCGTCAAAGCCTGCCAAGTTCAGGGATGCAACCGCAGCCTGTTCTCCTTGTTTGATGAGGAATCGTCTTGACCCTGATGGAATTTCTTTAATAACGGCAAACTCCGATTGAGTGAGCTTGAATCCTTCAATGTAATCGTCAGCGTCAGCACGGGGGTTTTCCAGGAAAATTAAAGTCGCCAATTGTTGTGCAATTGTCTTTCCGATATTGCTTCGCAATGCGTCGTCAGGCTCTTGTGTTGAGAATAGGCAAATGCCATTTTCTTTTCGCATTGTTTTGAGCTTATCTTTGACAAAATATTCTAATTGCGCATCGTTAAGAATTTTCCAAAACTCGTCAAAGACATACATAAAACGTCTTCCGTCAATCATGTCTTCAGTCCTGAATAATAAGTACATGATTGTCGGTGTACGTGTTACTTGGTTGTCGAGGAAATCTGTTACGTCAAAGCCAAAAAGACGGTGAGTTGTTAAGTCAAGTTCATCTTTTTCATTGTCGAATAACCAGCCATATTCCCCGCCTTGACACCATTTTTCTAGTCTAGCGTGGACAGTTGGACGTGAATCGTATTCATCACGTAGTGGGTTCGGTAAAGACTGAAGCAAAAGACTGAGGCGGCGTAACGGCTTGTCGATATGGTGCATCACCGTATCAAGCGCTTGATCGATTTCGCGCTCATCATTGTGAGTGATAGCATCACCGCTACTTGCTATGAGCTGCATAATAAGGCGTTTAAGAAATAGGATATTTGCTTTTGTAGGCTCTAACTGCAATGGATTGAAACCGGATGCCTCACCGTTTTTAAGTGGAAGATACTTACCACCCATAGCGCAGATTGCGACTTGCAAGCCACGGTCTTTGTCGAATGCAACAATTGTGGGATCGAACTTTTGAGCCTGAGCAAGTAAAAAGCCGAGAATCGTTGTTTTACCGGCACTTGATTGGCCACCAATAAAGGAGTGACCAAGTAACCGCTTGTCTGTGGCATTCTCCTCAAGGCCAGAAACGTGAAAATTAAAGTAGTGAGGTGTGCCGCTAACCGTCTTTAGAATAGTGACCGCCGGCCCCCAAGGGTTGTTGTTTGGCTTGCCGCTCAGAAAGTTATGGAATGGATTGAGGCACAAAAAATTAAGCGAAGTGATCGGCATTGGCCGAGGCCGAAAGCGCCAGTTCCCAGGAAGCTGCGCCCAAAAAGCCGCTTCAAGGGCTAAATCGACAGCATGAGGTACAATGCCACTATCGAGCAACGCCCCCTTGGCCTTGGCCGCGTAATCCCGCACTTCCTCCGCAGTCTTGCCATAGATTAAGAGGCTTGAATGGTGTTCACCCATCACGAATTTGCGCGAGACAAGCTCGTCAAGGGCCTGATCAATCTCTTCAATTTGTGAGATTGCCACGTCATTGGCGTCAACCAATTGGGCTTTGTGGCGCTTGAGGAATCCACGTGCGGCATGAAGAGATAGACACGAAAAAGATTGCGTTAAAATAAACTCATAATTGCTTTCAAGCAGTATGTTAAACTGTCCTGGTTCGGTGGTGTCATCGAACTCTTTGATTTCAAGAATAGCAAACTTGCGGGTTTTGTTGAGGTGTCTTTGTTCTCCTATTTCGCCCCACTTGCTAAACATTGGTCGATTTTGTGGCAAATAGTCAGAGATAAGTTCCTTGCAAACAGGAACCCGCGAAAATTCTCCGTTGATAAGAAAGCTGTACCACTCAAGAGTTGATGAATAGGCATGGTTGTTAAATGAATAAATACCGAGCAGCTCACCGCCATAACTTTTCTTTAAAATTGTTGCAAATTGTCTGTTGATGTCGTTAAGTGTGTTAATTGCTGTTATTTGAAGTTCGCTTTTTTCTTTTAACGAGTGCTTTTCTCGTTTGGCGAAAAACGACATAACCTTGTCGGTTGATTCCCGATAGACAATTGTTAAATATAGGTCGTTAACCATTAGGTTATAGTTTTTGAAAGAGTCTTTGTATTGGTCGTTGAGTTTGTTGCAAAATGTATTTGAAAACTCGCTGTCTGGATATTCGACAACTCTACGCCGATGTATGTGCGCCCAAAATGAAATATGCTCAGTTCCGATGCCACGAACAAAAGCATTTAAATCTCGGGTCCATAAAAAAACATCTTCAAGGTCAGCACATTCGTGGGCGCGCCCTGAAATCTTCCACGTCGTCATATACTCTGCACTGTGAGTGGAAACGATATGGGGTGTTACATGATGGGAAAGAGGAATGTACTCGGACATTCCGATTTCAGATTCCATCACTTTCAGGGCAGCGCTCACGGACATTTAACGCCTCCGATACTTTTTATAATTCGTAGGAGAATAGGTAGACCCGCCCCAAAATGCCGTATTCTTATTGCGGCATTTTGTTTCAAACCATAGCCACCAAATAGAAAACGCCCTGTCATCATGTTTAGTGATGAGCCTCATGATAGTGATAACAGGGAGAAGCAAAAGCCAGCACCAAATGTTAACCCACATGGCGATCAATGCGACAACCGTAAATGCGCCAAGCAATGCCATGGACGGTACGCCAAAAACAGTTGGAACTCGCGTTGCCCCTTTAAAAAGGGGAAATGGTTGAATGTGGTACGAGTCCATTAGTTGACCTGCATTAGCTGATAATCATGGAAGTAATTTCCGCTGCCGAACCAGCAATGATGATACCGATAAGCCAATGAACAAAGGTATCTTTGTGCATCATGCGCATGGCGTACATGACGCCGATAATCATAAGCGCGACAGTAGCAAGGATGGGAATGATTGTTGTGAGATTTTCCTTGATGGAGTTGAGGACAGTCGTTGCTTGGGAGAGCCCAGCAGCATAGGCCGGCGATACGATGCAAGCGGCCAAAATCAAAGTCATAACAACGACGCTACCGATGGTGTTTGTTTTGTTGGTCTGCATATTATTTCTCCTTTGGGAGGATTTTAAAGTTTCCTTCTTGAACGCCATAACGCTTGAAAAGCCAGTCAAAGAGATATCTTGGGTCAGACCATTCGCGGACACTCCCCCTTTGTGTTTGCAATGTGCATAGCTCGATAGCCCCGGTTGTTGGGCTTGGGGCTTCAAAAGTGAAAATCCATTTATTATGTGTTGTGCGAACGATTGTTATGCTGGAAGCTTTTTTCTCCTGAAAAATAGTGTCCACGCATTCAAGTGAAATTGGCATTGGAATGAAGCGCTTGTTCATATGAAAATCTTACTCCTCCCGTTTTACATCCCTATGTCAATGCAAGACTGCACTAGTCTGACTGTAGAATATAATCTTCTCAATTACAATGTATTTCGATCAAAATTTCAATTTTGATTTTTTATTAAAGCCTTTTCAGGGCTTTTCTCAGGTGTGAAGGCATCGGGATCACCGGCCGCGCTAAATACATCCGGTTCGCCCGCATCCCCTTCCTGAAATTTCGCGATTATTTTTTTATTTTGAGGTGTTGACGAATCTTCGTTTTTTTGCGCTTCGGGCACCTCGGGCGGGGTTTGGTCTAGTTTTTGGGTTGCCGGCAATAGTTCAGGCACTGGAAGACTTGCCATAGCAACAACTTTGCTAACGTAACCATTGGAAAGACCCCGTGAAAGTGAACCTGTATTATAGCAAGATAATGCCGCGTGTAAGGTAGCTTGATCCTCTTTCCCAGTCTCTTTTACGGCTTTCGCATAGCAGGCTGATAAGATTTGAGAGGCGGCTTTTAAATTTTCACAGGGTGAAAATAGTTTGTCTACTGAAATGCCGAGACTTTTAAAGTTGCTTGAGTTGATTTGTCCAAGGCCGACGTCGATATTATATCCTTGACTTATAAGTTTATTCGCAAGGCTGACCGCCTCATCTAATGTTTTGGGTTGCTTTTTTAAAGAGTATCCACCGTTAACACCTATCACTAACGGGTTAAAACGAGATTCTTGCCTCAATACGGAAGAAAGCGTTCGGATATGCACGTTGGGAGCACATTCGGCTGCAAGTGTCTTAAAATTCAAAAGCGCAGGTATATTGGATGCCGTTACCTCATTTCCTGAATTTGTATTACTCGCGTATGCTTGATTAAGGTTGTTTGAACCACCCATGCTCACGCAAAGAGCACAAAAAAAACCGATTAAAAATTTTTTCCCCATGCCTATCCCCTTATGGCCACGCGTAAACAGTCCCAAACTTGGCGTTTATGGCCGAAATAATTGCAGCTTGTGCGGTTGCGCATTGATTTAAAAAGGCAAGGCGGGCTGCGGAGGTCGCACCTCCGTCAAAACCGTGGTGAAAGACCCGAATCGCAAAATATGTAGCGATATACGTGGCACAGGCCTCCCCGCCTGACGTGCCGGTCAATGGCCCGTAAAGGCACATGATCGGCGACAATTACTCCTGAGCATCAGCGACAATTAGAATTGTGCATCCACCTCCCCTTGGAGGCTGGCGGCTGTCTCCCCCCGGGAAAGATGGTAGCCAGCTGAAATGATAACGGATGCGCAGGTGAGAAAGCTGATGCGAGAGAAGACCAAAACAGGGCTGACCGGAATAGCCGGGCTCAAGGCCGGCATGAGCCGCAATACGGCGGCAAAGTATCTCAAGGAAGGCAGACTCCCCTCTGAAATGAAGGAGGTACGGGACTGGCGAACACGGCCTGACCCCTTCCTGAATCATTGGGCGGAAATAGAAGCGCGTCTCACGGCGGACCCAGCGC
>NZ_JNJA01000039.1 GCF_000702665.1 Solidesulfovibrio alcoholivorans DSM 5433 | reverse complement strand
CCAGGTGAAATGGCCAAGTTGTATTTGACCGGCGACGATAAGGCTGCGCGTAAGCTGGTTGACGCCAATTCCGAGATTTCCGAACGCCGGCACCGCGTAATGGCCGCACTGGATGGCTTGCGCCGGGCTGAGGCCGAAGTGGGTCGGGTCGTCGGCACATACGAGCTTCACGAGCGACGTGTTCACGAGTTCGAAGAGGCGAAGGCGGCCCTTGCCGCTTTGGCCGCACGCCGGGATGAGTTCGACGCCCGCATGGAGATGGCCGTGGGCAATATCGAAAAGCGGCGTATTGTCGAGCAATACCGGGATGTCCGCCAGCTTGCCAAACGCACCTACGCCGCCCGCCGTCTGGCCGCCGCGCTGGGCGATGTCGAGGGTTTTGACGTGTTCTGCGGGCAAATCGGCGTCGAGGTGGTGGCCAAAAACCCGACCCATTTCATCATGGGCAGCCGGTACGTCAACTAGACCTGTTGGCGGCTGCTCTTCGGGGTGGCCGCCTTCCTGCCGGGGGCGGAAACGATGCCTGAAAATTCAGAGCCCAAGCACAGAAAAGTGCCCAAGACCGCATGGCCAAAAGGCGTTTCGGGCAACCCATCCGGGAAGCCGCGTGGAGCGAAGAATCATGCGACCCGCATGGTGCAGGCCCTCTTGGACTCCCGCGCCGAGGAGATCACGAACAAGGCGCTTGAGGTGGCTTTATCTGGCGATGGTCCGGTGCTGCGGGCGATCTTGGACAGATTGTGTCCTGCCAAGCGGGATGCCCCCGTGGCCCTCTCGCTCCCCCCGCTGAAATCCGCTTCCGACCTCCCCTCCGCGATGACCGCTATCCTTGAGTCCGTCGCCGCTGGCGAAGTGACCCCGAGCGAAGCCACCGCCCTTGCCGGGTTGGTCGAGACGCATCGCCGGGCGCTTGAGGCGTCCGAACTCGAAAAACGCATCGCCGCGCTTGAAGCGAACGGAGCCTAGCGCATGAGAAATCTTGAATCTCGATTGACCCGCCTGGAGGCTGCCTGTCCTGCCGGGCACGGGCTCGAATCTGCCCACGCCTTCGCCAGGACCGCCATGGAGATCAAGACCGGTCACGAGATCACGGACGGCCCGCTCCTGGATCGTCTGACCACCTGGGGCGCGGATCACGGCGTTTCCGTTAAGGGGCTCTTGGACAGGATGTCCCGGGTGGATCGGATGGCTTCCAACCTTGGCGGGGACGAGGCCGTGCCCGGGACCGGCGACTACACCGACATCTTCGGCAAGGGCGCGGATGAACTGCTGGCCATGCTCGACGCAGGGCGGGCAGATGAACGTGACCTGTTAACCTTGTACGGTTTTCAGCCCCAGGAGCAATAACATGAATTTGAAACGACGGTTAGAGGTCTTGGAGACCCGCGACGGGACATCCACACTCGGCGAATGCCTGGCCTTCGTGGATCAGCTCGGGCGAGACTTTCCCGATATCGCGCCGACCTCCCAGGAGGCCCGGCAACGGATGGCCGAGGGCGTGCAACGCCTCGGTGGCCCCCTAGCCTACATGCGCAACTTTCTTGCCGAGATCGACGGGGAGACCGCGCACCTGTAACCTGCAACACGGCAACAGGACGTTGCCAAGGAGGATGACAGGATGTCGTCCAATATGTTCGGCCAAATCGGCTCCATGTTTAACATGGCCGCCAACGGTTTCGACCCCTTCCAAAAGATTGATTTCCCCGACACAGGGACTTTTTGGGTTTCGCACGCCAACAAGGCGTCTACCCTGTCCAATCCTTATTCCGGCCTCTCCTACACCAGCCCTGGCGACTACAAACAGATGTCGCAGTGGTCTTCGTGGATCAACCCGAACCAGACCTACACCGGGCAATACAAAGACAACAACTATTCCATGGACACGGCGCAGTCCATGTACAAGCAGCCGAGCAACGGGGCGTGGGACAAGTACCAGTCCAATCTCCAGCAGCCCGGCGAGATTGCGGCGAAGAATGCCTACGATTCCGCCATGCAGGCCATCAAGGGCTCCATGGGCGGCAAGGGCATGTACGGCTCGTCCGTCATGAACCAGCAGGCCAACGATAAGGCTTACAAAACGTATTCTGACGCGCTCACGACCAACGCCGCCCAAGCCGCATCCCAGGCGCAGCAGGCCCGCGACTCGTCGAATCAATATCTGGCCAGCCTCGCGAACAACATTTACGGCACGCGCACGGGCGAGTGGAACAACCTCGCCAATCGGGAAACGCAAGTCGGGCTGGCACAAAATCAGTTCAATCAGTCGCAGGATCAGCAGAAATTGTCCGAGCTCGCGGCGCTCAATTCCTACAATCTTCAGAACGCCAACGCGCAGAACAATTGGAACATGACGCAGGCGCAGAACGAAGGAAACTGGAATTGGAACACGAACGCATATGACAATAATTTGCAGAAGTCGTGGTGGGATGGGTACTACATGCCCCAGATTTCCTGGGATCAGTCGGAACGCCAGAACTTGTTCAAGAACTACTTGACATGGTGGGACATGGGGAATCCGACTGAAGAAAACCTTATGCAGAATAAAGCCGCCAGCTACGCCGATCAAAGAAGCGGCGACGACAGCATAGGCGGTCTTCTGAAAGGCGGCATGGGCCTGCTCGGGACGATTGGCGGCTGGGGAACGGGTGGCGGAAACACGGTTGGCGGCAGCATCTTGAAATCCATCTTCGGGTAGGGGGAAGTATGCCTAAGCGTAACATTTGGGACGACATCGGGGCTGGGCTGCTCTCCTTTGGACAGAACCTGACCGCCGGGATGAATCGTGCGCAAGAACAATACATGGCCGAGCAGCGGTTAGTCCTGGCTCAGAAAGAGGCAGATGCTGCAAACGCTTATCGCCAAGCGCAAATGGGTCAGATGCAGCACCAGCAGGCCCGGCAGGATAAAACCGACTGGCAGTCCGATTATGACCGGGGCATGAAGCAGAGTGCCAACAACTACTTGAACGGTGTTCTTACTGGACAGAACCCGGCGACACCTGATGCCTCGGTCTACGGCTATATGGACCCGAATGTGCTTGCTGGCATTCAGCAGAAATCCCAGGATCAGGTTTGGACCAAGGGGTTGATGAATGCCATTGGGCGTATAACTGGCGGGCCAGGCCTGATGAATGGTCCAGGCGCGGCGACCCCTCCAGCGAATCCTACGACACAGCAGCCAGGCCCCACGTCCGACGCTGGTGCTATGCCCCCCGCGACGTCTTCTTCCGCCACTGCGGGAAATTCTCCGCAGGACCCTATTTGGAAGAGGAACTTCAATCCTGGGAACCTGCGCAATGTGAACGGTCAAGGCTTCCAGTCGTTCCCCGACATGCAGACCGGCTTGAACGCCATGACCTCGCAGTTGCGGCGCTACCAGAATACCTACGGGCTGAACACGGTTCGCGGTATTGTTTCCCGGTACGCGCCCTCGAACGAGAATAACACACCCCTGTATATTTCGCTGGTGTCGAACATGCTCGGCAAGGGACCTGACGATCCCTTGGACCTGAACGACCCGCAGACAGCCAAGGGCCTGACTTGGGCCATGGCGCACGTCGAGGGGAGCGGGAAGGCCCTGACCGACAACATGCTCAACACCGCCGCCGGGCTCGGGCGTTATCCTGGGCAGCCGGCGGGACAGGTCTTTGCCCAAAATGGCCCACAGGTCGTTTCCGACGCATCGGGCAGCCCGAGGACTCCCGGGACGGGAGGTGGCCAGCCCAGCGGGAATTATTGGGCCAATATGGCGACCGCCGTGGCTCCCTTCGTCGCCGCTCCCGGGAAAGCCGGAGAAGCGGCAAATCGCATTATTGGCATGGCCAAGAACATGACCGACCTGACGCAGCCCCAAAACGACATCGTGGAACGGCCTGACGGCACTTACATGGTGGATAAGCGGACGGGCCAGTATCGCAAGATCGAGGGGTTGCCGAGCAAGGATAACGGCGCTGCTTTCAGCGGCCAGGGGATGGAACAGCAGGCCATGTCCACGGTGTACGCCTTGGCCCCGAAGATTCAGGACGGCACGGCCTCGGACGAGGAAAAGCGCAAGTACCTTCTTTCGGAAACCTATCTCACGCAGCCGAAGGTCACGACGGACCCGGGCACGGGCGCACAGACGGTCATGCAGCTTGACTTGTCGCAGCTCGGTTTCCCGTCGCTCAAGCCACGGGCGCAAATGCCGACCCAACCGCAGGGACAGGCCCCGGGAGCCCAGAACTCCATGGGCAATGGTTACACGATGACGCAGACGGGGGACCGCAAGCCTCTGACGGCGCAGGAAACAGGCAAGATCAGCGGCGCGCAACTCAGCACCGGCTACGTGGACGAAGCTGAAAAGCGCCTTTTCCCGAATGGGAATTTCGATCCCGGCGTGGCCCTGAAAATGTTCCTCCCGCACTCTGATGCGGTGAATGTGCGCAATATGCTTCGGGAAGCCATCGGCTATTCGTTGTACTTGAAGACCGGCGCACAGGCGAACGAGAAGGAAGTGGACGAGCAGGAAAAGATCTATATGCCAAGCCCCTACGATTCTCCCCTGGTCGCCCGGTCCAAATTAACCAGGCTCAAGGCCTTCCTCGGCACGGCGCTCCAAAATGCCGGCCGTGGGCAGGTTCAGCAGCAACAGCAATCCCCCGGCGCTTGGAGCCAGCCCGTACAGCAGCAGGCCAACGACCCCTTGGGACTGAGGTAGCCACCATGAGCATGCAAGATATTAGGGAGCAGTACCCGCAGTATAGCGATCTGTCCGACGACCAGCTTTTGCAGGGCCTCCACCGCAATCACTACGCGGACATGCCGTACACGGCCTTCCTCGGCAAAGCCCTGGGGGAAGACCTCGACACCGGAACCGGCGCTCCCGCCCTGGTCCGTGCCGTGGTGGGCAAGGAATCCGATCCCGGCCGGCGCATGGCCATCATGTCCCGGCTCTACGGCCCCGAGACCTATGCCGCCGGGGATGACAACTTCGTCTATCGTGATCCCACTTCCAAGAAGCTGACCGTCTACAACCCCAAAGGCTTCGACGTGGGCGACGTGGCCAGCCTGGGTCGCGAGGCGGCACAACTCGGTACAGCTATCGCCACGGCTCCGGCAACGGCTACGGGTGTCGGTGCTGTCGGTTCCGCTGCCGCGACTGCTGCCGCTGGCCAAGGCTATGATTACCTGGCCGACGCGCTGCTCAACCGCTATTTGGCCTCCCAGGGCAAGGAGGAGGTGGGCTATAAACCCGCTTCGACTGCCGTCACCCAGGGGGCGCTTGATACCGGCCTCGGCTATCTTGGCGGGGCGGCCCTTTCCAAGGTGGGCGGGTTGCTCTCCCCGGTCAAGCAGGAGCTTTACGACGCCTGGCGGTCCCTCGGGAAAACGCCTCCGAGCGTGGGCTCGGTGTCGGACTCGGGCGCGGCGCACTTCCTTGAAAATGCCCTGGCCAATATGTGGGGCTCCTCCGGGGTGATGGGCAAGGCTGCCGAACGTGGTCGCACGGGACTCGGTGACGCCTTGGACGAGTTGTCCACGCGCATCGCTCCCAGTGCCCCACGTGGCGACGTGGCGCGGGAGACGCTTGGAAACAGCGTCCTGGACGCCGCCGATGCCAGCAGGCGCGCCTTCACCCGGGAGGCCGCCAACAGGGAAGCGCCCCTGTCCCAGGCCCTGGCGAACCAACCGGCTGACATCAACACCACCATCCAGTGGATCAATGACACTGCGGCCAGCCTTTCCCCGGGAATGGCGGATCAGTTTCTTGGGCGCATGACCCGCCTCATCGGCCCGGCCATGGACGACGCCGCCGCCGGGAACTTGAACTTCGGCTCCCTGTGGCAGGCGAAAAAGGACGTGGGCAAGCTCCTCAAGCCCTCGGCCACGGCCACCACGGATAATATCGACCGAGGCCTTCTCAAGCGAGTCAACGGGCTCTTGTCGTCCGACCTGGATGCCGCCGCATCTGCTGCCGGGCAGGGAAACGCCTGGACCGGGTTCAAGGACTGGTATTCGGTGGAGAAGACCGGCCGGGACGCCTTTGAAAAGCTCCTGCGCAACCGTCAGCCCGCATCGATCGGTACGTATTTCACTGATAGCAGGGTTCCTGGGGAAAGCCTCGATGCTGCCCGTGAAGTGCTCGGGCAGAATGCCTTCAACGACATCGCCGCCGGGCTCGTGGATCGTCTCGGCCAGGGGGCAGGGACCAGACAAGGGGAGTTTTCGCCATCGTCGTTCCTGACGAACTTTTCGGGCTCCAACAAGGGCATGTCCGACGAAGCCAAGGCGGCACTCCTAAACGGGCTTCCCGATCCCTACGACGCGGCCAACACCCTGGGAGCAATCGAAACGGCGTCCGAGGGACTGAAGAATGCCGGGACGTTTTACAACACCTCCCGCACCGCTCCGACCCTGGAGGGCATCCAGGCCGTCAAGGACGCCTTCCGGTTCCTGGCGCAGGGCGGGGCAGGTTATGCCGGCGGGGGGTTCCCCGGGCTTCTGAGCACCACCATCGGTCCGTGGGCGGCGGCCAAGGCCACGACCAGCCCGGCCGTAATCAAGGCCCTGGCCAGCAAGCCCTATCAATCCTTCTGGGAGGCTGTGGCGAACCCGAGCGGACCGCTTGCCGCCAGCTTCAAAACCGGACTGATGGACGTGCCGCGCGAGGTGGGCTTGTACTGAGGTGCGGGAGAACCGCTAGAACGACAGGGCCGGGGTGACTCGGCCCTTTTCCGTTGCCGCGCCTGTCGTGAAGATGGCGGATTCCTCCATGGCCATCCCGGGGTCGGCGTTGACGTAGCCCCGGAACACGGCGTTGGCGGCCATGTGCATTTCGGGGGAGAGCCATTTGGCGAAAGCCAAGGCCAATTGCCAATGGCCATAAGTCCCTACGCCTTTCTTCACTTTCAAGAGTGAGGATTTCCTCACTCCCTCTTTCTTGGCCAAGGCCTTGATGAGGTCTTGCACGCTCTCGGCCTCAAGCCACCGGCGTGGTTTCTTTTTTTCTCCTCCCCCATTCGCCTTCCACAAATCCGTGAGCGACACCATCTCGTCGTTGGTCTTAACGGCCTGCCCCAGGATATTGACCTTGGCTATATCCATGCTTCCTCCTTGCTGTTCTCGGGCCTAGAAGTAGGAGGTGGTCCAGGTGCTCGGCTGGGCAGAGATCGAAGCCGTCATCCGGGGAGATGGCATCCTGGCTTGCCACTATCCTTGAGGCAGCGCAGCGTATGAAGCGGTACAGTATTTTCTACGAATGCCAAGGAGAGTCGGTCTGCCCACCGACCGGCCATATCCGAACTGCCCGGCAGAAGACATGGGGATATTCAGTGTGAGAGCGCCAAAATGAAAAAGACCTTCGGGTAGCCATCCCAAAGGTCTCTTCAGAAAATGTGTTGTTCAGAGGAAGGATACTTTTCTCTAAGCAGGACGCGTGCCAAGTTGGAATCGTGTCGATATAGTAAGTAATATCAGTATGTTATTATGCAAAGTAGCGCCGTTGGCAGGCTGTCAGTCGTACAGCTTCCTGTACCTTGGCTGGCCCGCGCAGAATTCTGGGCAAAGGATTTGTACCGGTGGCGGCGCACATGCCGCTTCAACCGCCGGGATGCCGTCCCTAGTAGCCTTGGCAGCAGCGTCCGCCGTGTAACTGCCCGCCCCCACCTGGCGACAACGTGTTCGGCGAAAGACAGAATGTAGGTTCCCCCTCCCTCGAAGCCTCGGGCCTCCCCCCGGGGCTTTTTT
>NZ_JNJA01000038.1 GCF_000702665.1 Solidesulfovibrio alcoholivorans DSM 5433 | reverse complement strand
CCAGCCGTATTTTTAATCATTGCAGGTTTTATGACAACTTTATACACACGTTCTTTATGTTTAAAAGTTCTTTCGATTGGATATAACCTTTCACCGAATCTATTTTTCCCAACAATATATTTTGGGATTGCATCGTAAAGTTCTACAGTATTAGAAAATATACTGCTTTCAGGTAACAAATTAAACAAAGAAAGCTGCACAGGCGGTTCTTGATTTTTTTTAGGCTTCATAATATATAATTCCATTATTTGGATGTTGATTCTGCAATAATTCTTCTAACAGAACCTTTTCCCCAAAAACCCCGTCCGGAAAGTGTTGGAAAACATTCTTTTTTTAAAATAGTTGCGATTCTTCCTGCGCCACATCCTTCCCCGTGAAGCTTTACTACACGTGCCACAATTTCATCACGTGACAGTCTCTGGTCGCTTTTTGAAGAAATTTTTAGGTTAGAATCTTTTTCTTGTGCTAATTGTTTTTTAAAATTTGAATTTATGAATCCATTATTCAACTCTTCCAGCTTTGCAAGCCGCTTTTCAACAGCTTCTGCTGTGCGTGCACTATTTTCGGCTATCCTTTCAAGCGCGGATGCAAAACGGTCCAAGATTGGGACCAGTAAAGCCAAGATTTCAGGTGTGGGCGAAGACACGGTGGAAACCGTGGTGACATCTGTGGCAACGTCTTGAACGTCATACGTGGTAGCAACCTCAAGAGCTAAAAGCCCGGCGATTTCTTCTGTCCGGCGACCCTCTTGATAGAAACCATGTATCCGTTTGAAAATGTCTACAAAATCAGGAGGAAATTTTCTAACCCGGTCCACCGTTTTAGCTGGAAGAAAACGAGAAAATCGTTCGGCATACCTTCTGATGGTGCTGCCAGGGATACCGGTGATTTTCTCCAACTCCTTAAAACCAAGCCAATCCTCAATTCTCATGCTTTTCATGGAAACCACGTTTTCACCACCAGCGATATTTACCGAGAAAAAGCCATGCCGCTGTTACCACGTTTTCACCACTACCACCACGATTTCCACAAAAAATACCCCACGGCAAGCCCGAAATTCTTGCGTCCCTCTGAAATACGCTGTATTATGTTGTAATACAAGCGGGAGGTGCCACCATGCCAACGTCAATGTCCCTGCGTTTACCCCAGACTTTAGCTGATCAACTCGGGCAGCTCGCTGAAACCACCGGGCGGAGCAAAAGTTTCCTGATGATCCAAGCCCTGGAAGACTTTCTTGCGCGAGAAGCATGGCAAGTCGCTGAAATAAAAAAGGGGCTTGCCGAGGCTGATGCTGGTGATTTCGCTAGTGCGGATGAAATCCAGGCTATAGACGCCAAATGGGGTCGTCGTCGTGCGGATTAGATGGCTTCGAAAAGCATTGCAAAATCTTGATGCGGAATTAGAATTTATCGCACAAGAGGATCAAGATTTAGCGCACAAGATTTATCTACATCTGATGGAACGGATTGAAACTTTAAAAGAGTTCCCTAATCATGGCAGAAATGGACGTGTTTTTGGGACCCGGGAGCTTGTGATTGAACGATATCCTTACATAATTCCATATCGGGTGCGTGAAAATACTGTTGAAATTCTTCGCGTTTTTCATACGAGTAGAAAATTACCAGAAAAATGGTGACTAAAACGGTATACAACATTTGATCCATAGTTTTAAATTTAAATTTTATTGACAAAATCCGAAGAATTATGCAAAAGTTTGATTATAATTACAACTACAATGCATGTATTCTAATAATTAAAACAACAAGGGATACTTCTCCGTGCAAAAGCAAATTAAATACGCGTTCCTCATTGTACTATTTGTATTTACGAACATTGTACACGCAAATAATACCATTCAATTTTCAAAAATAACAAATATTAGTAATTTTTCCATTTTGCCTGCAGTTGGTGTCGGGCAAGACGGAAGTATCTACGTTTGTGAGACTGGACAGTCTGTACAACAAATTCAAAAATTCTCATCAACAGGAAGTTTAATAACAACATGGGGTGGCTATGGACATGGGAACGGACAATTTCAAATACCAAATGGAGTTGCTTTTGACTTAACAGGAAACGTTCTCATTTCTGAATTTTACAACAGCAGATTCCAAAAATTTGATACATCAGGTGGATTTGTTCAAGCATACGGTACTTATGGATCTAGTGATGGGCAATTTATTAATATAACTGGAATTACAACAGATGGAAGCGGGAATATCTATGTTGCAGATTCGGGAAACTATAGAATACAAAAATTTAATGCTAGTGGTGTATTTTTAACAAAATGGAGTTCGTATGGGGTTGGACCGGACCAATCGAATTATTCTCCTTCAATTGCTGCAGATAGTTCCGGGAATGTGTACATATCAGAGCCAAGTAATTACAGAATAACAAAATATTCCTCTACTGGTTCATTCTTAGCAAGATGGGGTTCGTACGGAACTGGAAATGGACAATTTAATTACATTTCTGGATTGGCAATTGACTCAACAGGAAATGTTTTTGTTTCAGATAAAAACAATAACACTGTACAAAAATTTTCATCTTTAGGTATCTTTTTAGACAAATGGGATATTACGAATCCAGAAGATAATTCTTCTTTGCGACCGGATGCTATCGCAACTGACACCAGTGGCAATTTAATCATTACAAATAATGCAAATGATCTTCTTATTAAAGGAACAATCAATTTCACAGGGTCATTACAAGTTAGTATTCAACCTCAAGGGGCTATAAGTGCTGGTGCTCAATGGAATGTTGACAATGGGTCCTGGCAAAACAGTGGAACTACTTTAAGCAATATTGCGACTGGAACACACACAGTTTACTTTAAAACAACAGATGGATGGACAGCACCACAAAACCAGTCTGTTACAATTTCTGCAAATCAAACAACAGATTCAACTGGAACGTATATTCAACAGACATACACTGGTTCGTTACAGGTTAATATTTTACCCCAAAGCGCAGTAACTGCTGGTGCTCAATGGAATCTTGACAACGGTTCCTGGCAAAACAGCGGGACTACTTTAAGCAATATAACAACAGGAGCGAATACTGTTTACTTCAAAATAACGAATGGATGGACAGCACCGCAAAACCAGTCTGTTACAATTTTAGCAAATCAAACAAGCACAATCAATGCAAATTACACTTCTACACAGGGAAGAAACTTAAGTTCCGTTGTTAATCTTCTTTTGAATCAGTAAAAAATACTTTGTAGTGAAATGTCATTTAAAAATAAACTCTAAGGATTGATATTTTTACGTTTGATAAAATTATAAACAGTTGCCCTTGATATTCCATATGCTTTAGCGATGCTTGTTTTATCTTCTCCGGATTTAACACGTGTAACGATTTCATTAAACTGTTCATCAGTCAATTTTTGTTTTCTTCCAAGATGCTTTCCAGCACGTTTTGCAGCAGCAATACCTTCCCGTTGTCTTTCTTTTATTAGAGCCCGTTCGAATTGCGCAACCGCACCAAGCATCCCAAGCATCAATTCAGAAGTGGCATCAGATTCGCCGCATCCAAAAGACAGGTTCTCCTTGTGGAAGCGGACACAAACCCCCTTTTCCCGAAGCGCAGTCACGATCCGCAAGAGGTCAGAAAGGTTCCGGCACAGCCGGTCTATTGAGTGGACGTGAAGTGTGTCGCCCTGGCGGACGTATGCCAGGCAATCAGCCAGGACCGGACGCTTCGTGTCCTTGCCGCTGGCTTTTTCCTCAAACATTCGGTCAAGCTGAATTCCGTCCAGTTGCCGATCTGTTTTTTGGTCAAGGCTGCTAACGCGCGCGTATCCCACGTGCTGCCCATGGCTCATGTCCATCCCCCTCCGTTTGTCCAAAAATATCTTAGAACTTTTTAGAAAATTGTAAACTAAATATTTTTCCGACCTTTTTGGACAGTGGGAATCCAGGTTTTACGCGGAAAAGGGGAATGCCAAAAAAGGTGTACCTTTTTAGATGCTCCCAGAAGGATACAATCTTTCAAAACAAGTTTTTGAAGGTCACATTTTTACCGAATTTTCCACTTATATATATTATAAAGGCGATGAGATAATATTGCTTTTGTAATTTTTAATAAAAAATATATGTATATAACTTTTTATACATATATACACAAACAAAAAATGATGATGTCTTGTTGAACGTCAGTGAAACTTGACATCATCATTTGCTGCTTTTGCAGCACAAATATTTTATTAAAATATTACATCAATCATCACTTATTAATATATCCGACGCAGGATTTGATTCAAAAAAAACCAAATCATTTTACACTTTTTCATTCGTAATATCAGTGACTTATGTTCCTTTTATTCATACATTTTTTATTTTTTGTTAAATGTCCGATTTTGTCTTCGCCCTGGTTTATCACGAAAAACAGTTTTATATCGGAGACCTTCTGATATATAAAAATTCTTAAAGTTATTAATCTCATTTATAACTTTTTCTTTGCGTTTCTTCTTTTTTTCTTCAATATCTTTTAATTTTTTCTCCTCTACATTGATAGCAAGAAGTTGTCTGTTAGAAAAGAATGTTTCTAACATTTTTAACAACAGCTTATAACTTTCGAACCTTTTATAAAAAGACAATTTTCTACTTGGTTTCAAGTCATCTTTTCCATAAAATGTATATAATTCCGTCAGAAATTTTGGAGAAAATCCACAAGCAGATTCTATAGCATTTTGTTTTAATTTGCTTATTTTTATAACAATTTTTAAAATTTCTATAAATTCTATTTCATCATGATTAGTTATCAATATTTTTTCAATTTCATCAGCAGGAAATTTATTTAAAAATTTAACTACAAAGTCATTCAAGTACATACATATCATGCAAAACCTCCTTATAAAGCACAAGAATCCATGCAAAGCGAAAGCATGGCATAGAATCCATAAGACCTAATATGATACAATTTTTTTTCGTGTAAACAAAATTATTTGTATTCAAATTTATATTTATCTGTAATTTTTTTATAAATAAAATAAATACAAAAGGAGGAATTTATGGTCAAAGAAATTGAAGATGTTTTAAAAAAAATTGATGAACGAATTTACACACTAACTATCAAAACCCAAGTAATGGAAACTCATTATGATTTGCTTGACCATGTACAATGGTATTTAAGAAAAAAAGGATTTGATGCACGTTATTACGAAAAGAACTGCCATGATGAAGGATTAGTCGCTACAGAAAAATACGGTGGAACTAGAAATGAAAAATAATCTTAGCAAATTATACATAACACGTGTTACAGATGAACAATTTGAAGAAATTGAAAAACTTAGGAATAAGATGGGGCTTTCTAAAAGTGGAATAGCGCGTGCTTTATTTGTTTTAGGTATTCAAAGTATCAAAAATAATTTGTGTATGTAAATAAAAAAGCATCACCATTACTACCTGTGGTGATGCTTTTTATGTTTCAAATCAACTGGCAAATAATACTTAAAACTAAATCAACTTGTTTATCATCAAAAATTTCTGTTTTATGATTTGTTTTTCAAACATGAAAACAACAAAAACTCAAGTTGTTCTAAAAACATTTGCATCGACGCTTTTTCCATTTTATTTTTTTGCAACGCAATTCCTTTAAATGAAAAAATTCTTCTGACGCCATTGCCCATTGTGATATCTACAGTGTATTTTATACCATCTGTAATATACGACCAATCAGAAATCGTTTCATAAAAATAGTTGTATTCCTTAATAATTCGATTGACATTCATCAGTATTTCAGTTTGAACTATACAATTATATGTTACAGAGCAACATTTTTTACCTTTCTCATACTTACGCACCTCTAGCTTTCCATCACTCGTAAGAAGAAAAGACAAATCCGGTTTTCTCCAGGGATATTTTACTTCAAACAACAAGCGCGAGAACGCACTATTACTGATATCTACATAAAACGTTGGCTTAACTACCAATATATTATAAATTTTTTCAAAAAATTCAAGAATATTTCTTTTACTTATTGAAAAATCAGACTTTAAAACATCTTGTTCTTTAAAATCTGAAATAAATTTAGGTAAGCTGCCCATACATACATCATTGTATACTTTTTAATTTACCTATTCTCCAAGGAGAAAAGCATTCACTTTTTGCAACATTGCATTCTGAAACTTCATAATTCACCACCGGACATATCTTATGCCACTTACCTTCAATGCATTTTCCTGTCAATGTACATATAAAATGAACACAATCTGCACATGTTCTCATTAGATTACCCCTTTAGATTTTAGGCTCACAAAACAACCTAACCACATAAAATAATGGAATAATCTTATATTACCGGTCGAAAACAAAAAGTAAACTAAATAATAGACAAGAAGAGTTAAATGCGTTGCATTCACTAATTTACACATCAACATACTGTAAATATTGATAAAATTTAAAAATAGCGAATTTTCCTATAGATAAATTCCCATAATCATCTACAATTCAAGAATAAAAGCATCCCAACAAGGGGAGAACCACGTGGAATCACGCCTACAAGAGCAGATTGCAAATGTCGTGGAAAAATTAAAGATTAAATCACAAGATTATTCTTCAAAGAACGGAATGCAAACCGGAATAGAAGAAATAGATGTCTGCATGCGGGGCATTTCTCCTGGTGAGTTGGTTGTTTTATGTGCCCAACGCAACATGAAAACATCGATTGCACTAAACATCATATCACAAATCGCAATAACACAAAGAATTCCATCTTGTTATTTTTCTAATGATTTTCTTTTAAATGACATAATAATACAGTTATTGTGTTGTAATTCAAAAATAAACCTTGAAGATACATATAGGGGCGCAATCACACTTGATGATTTTAATAAATTATCATCAACTTCAAAAAGTATTTCATCAGCACCACTATTTCTAAAGCATGTGAATACTCTTTCTATTGAAAATGTAAAAAACATGTCTGCAAACATGAAAAAGAAACACGGTGTCAAGTTTATTGTGGTAGATTTTTTACACAACTTAACATGCAACAATGAATTCAGCAGTTACGAAAAATTTACTGGATATGTTTTAAGACAACTAAAAAACACAGCAGAACATCTAAACATATCAATACTTGCGCTGTATTGTAATATAGAACAAAATTACCACGAACAAGAATGTCTTTCAGGTTCGGAGCATTTTAATATTTTGGAAAACAATGTCGATGCGTTACTTGATGTAAGAGAAAACAAAAAAGCAGTTTCCACCAACAGCCTGTCAGCGGAAACTGCTTTTGCGGAGATACTCTTTGCAAACAAGATTGGAGAGTTGAAATTTATTGAAGTTCCTTACCAGCCAGCATCAATGAACTTCTTAACAGATTCAGCTGTCAAAGACATGGACGAAATGCCGTTTTAATACTTTAAGCATCAGATGCATGCCCATAACTAGACATCTGTTTAAACATGTCATCCAAAATTTTTTTCTTGTCTAGCTCACCAAACGCAGGGTCCTTAACTTGGAGATATTCGCAAGCTCTAAAACCATCGCCAATTCTCATGTTTCTTGGAGGCTCAAGAGTTTCTATAAGTATTGCTTCTAAAGCTGAAATAAAATTTTCTTGTGTATATTTTTTGTTTTTTGTTTCTGAAAGAACACCATTATCATCAACTTCTAACAATCCGAACCAAGAGAATCGATTCCATCGACCTGAAAGTTTGTCTCTTGTATGATCAGAAATTCTTTTACCAATGGGCAATTCTGTTGCCCTACCAACGTAAATAGGAGTATGGTTGTCATAAAGTATATAAATACCTCTTTGATTTGAAAAATCCGTCATATCTGACCCTGAAAATTGCCGCCCAAATAATTTAGGAACAATTTTCCACTGCACCATATCCCTTTGCCAAAACAATCCCGATGCTTGAACAATGATTTCAGGCTCTTCTGATTCTGTACGGACGGTAGATGTCTTTTTAGTTTTCTTTTTATCTGATTTTTTCATTGCAGGATTAAGAGCAAAGATACCTTTCCCAACTTTTATAAAAGGTGATTTTTCACCGTCTGTTTTTATTGAACCTGCCATTACTGTGAATACGGCACCCGCAGGATTTGCACCTGATTTCTTTTTATAACCATCTTCAATAATTTTTTCTGATATATCAGAATAATGCATTGATCCATCAGATTCCGAAAGAACTTTTTCAATCGCATCCTTCCACGACATTTCCATACGTAAAAACCTCCCTAATATTTTTATATTTTGGGCAGTTAACGGAATCCGCAATGCGTTGCAAGAAAGTATCTCCCATTCACAACAGGTAAATTTAAAACTTTACAGGATTTTTACTGAAAAATTAGCGCGATATGCATTTTCGAGGAGGGAAAACAATATTTTAATACCGGATTAATATAGAATCATCTTGTGGCAACCTTGATGCAAACACCCTTGGAAGGAGCCACGTGCCAGAACCCCCCAAAAATCAATTTTGGCGCATTTTCCCCCTTCGATAAGGAATTGTGTGGTGAATGCTTGAAAAATGCAAAAAACAGGCGTTCTGGAAGGGAAAAATCCCCATGCTGGCGAACCGATCAGTGGGTGATGGGCACCCATCGGTTTTTTTTTT
>NZ_JNJA01000037.1 GCF_000702665.1 Solidesulfovibrio alcoholivorans DSM 5433 | reverse complement strand
GAAGGACTTTCCGGTGTGCTGGCTGGGGCGTGAGATGACCGTGGACGTTGAAGCCAAGGCCAAGGAGCTGGCGGTGGTCCAGTTAATGGGCGCACTGGGCGGGGGCTTGGGCCGAGACAAGGGCGGTATGGATCTGAGACATGGGGCGGGCCAATCCCCACAAGGACGACTTTGATCACGCGACCAGCAACCTCCTTCTTTTCAAGATGTTGGGGCTTTATCAACTTGACATAACCAGCGCGGTAATCGATATCGTTAACATCGTTCAGTGCAAGCATTTCGCCCCACTGGCTCTGGTGAAGCGAATAAAGAGAAACACCAACCGATACCGTCCGATCCCGGCCACGGCTTTTCAAGGTAGGGGGGCGGATGGAGGCGTCATCGAACCATTCATGGAAAGCGTTGGTCAGGGCAGCGACCTGGTCCGGGAGGAGGTATCCCAGCCTTTTCAGGACAAAGAAGTCGTGTTGAGATTTCCAATAGGGCGTCTACAACAATTCGCGTAAAAAACCTTTAATACTGAAAGGTTACTCAAGGCTTTGGCTTGGCGAAGGATGCCAAGAAATGGTTCGATCTCGAGCACGGGCGATTTCCATTTTTTTTTGGGAAAAAAGGCAAGATTTCGTCCTGTGTGATGAGCGTGAGTATAATAGTTGTGAAATGATTGATTCTCACCGAGGGAAGTAGATGCCGGCTAGACTTAACCCAGATGCCTCAAGTTCGCTTAAAATGCTTCAGCTGTATTCTTTGCTTCTTTTTAGCGGAAGGAAGCATACACTGTCTAGCCTTGCAGAAAGACTTCAATGTTCTAAAACGACTATTGAAAGATTAATTTCTGAGATAGAAGTGTTTGAGCAAGTAGAATATGGGAAAGACGGAAGGGAAAGATGGTTTCAGGTTGATAGGCTTAAAAAATCTAAGACTGTCTGCATGATGTATGAAAATGTACAGCAAATAGCTTTTTGCAAAGACATTGTTTCACACATGCTTCCTGAGCATTTTAGAATAGAACTACAGAGCACGGTCGATAAAACTGCAAGCATGCTTCCAGATAGTTCACTGCAAAACTTGGCACGTGAACCCATTGCAAGATCATTTGCCAAAGGGATGATCGACTATACCCCTTATCAGTCGATAATAACGTTAATCATGCAGGCAATCCCAAAAAAAAGACTGTGTGATGTTGAATACAAAAGTCCCCAAGCAAGCACGTCTAGAACATTTTTGATAGCTCCAATGCGATTGCTGTCCTATCAGAATGGAATGTATTTAGAGTGCTGGAGGATCAAGAAAGACGAAGGTCAAGAGATAGTTCAGCCAATGACATTGGCAGTCCATAGGATTGAATGTCTAAACCCACTAAGAAAGAAGCATAATTTTGTCGAACTTCCAAATTCAAGTAACAACAATTTTGGGCTGATAGATACAAATTCTTTCAAAGCCACCGTTCGTTTTGATACAACTGTCTCTACATATATCACAGAAAGGATATGGAGTGACGACCAAGAAATAGAAGAGATGCCTTCTGGGGAGGTTGTCCTGCGTTTGACCGTGAAAAGTTATGAAGAATTTACTTCGTGGCTATTAAGTTTTGGCGATCACGCTGAACTTATTGAGCCACTAGAGATTCGCACCAAGATCCATGCCATGCTCACTTCAGCCAAACAATTGTATGAAATCAGCAGTTAATAATATCAAAAAAACATATCAAAGACATGTGATTTTACACATTCTTAAACATTAATGACTGAAAAACAGACACTAAATGAAAAAAATATTTTTAATTTCATGCGTATCGAAAAAAAGGGAAGGGATTTTGCCGGCGAAGGAATTATACGTATCCAATTGGTTTGTTAAATCCAAAAGATTTGTTGAAATGCAGCCTTGCAACTGGTACATCCTATCAGCCAAATATGGTTTGACAGCTCCAGATTCGCCAATTGAAAATTATAACATGACACTTAAATTGCTTAAAAAAGATGAAAGACACAAATGGTCTCACGACGTGGCCACAAAATTGAAAGAAAAAGAACACATTATTGATGAAGTCGTAATATTAGCTGGCAAATACTACAGAGAGTTTCTTGTGACTGAATTGCTAACATTTTGCAAGAAAGTGATCATTCCGCTTGAAGGCTTGAGACTAGGTGAACAAATTTCGTGGCTGAATTCAAGGATTAAGAATGGATAGACTGGAAAATATTAAAATTTTTTACGATCTCCTTGATTCATTTAAAATAAAGCAAGGAGGATTCTTTAAACTTTCTGAGTCTATGAAAAATAATACTATTCCACACCGGGGTGTATATTTCTTTTTTGACGAAAGTGAGCCACGCTCCGACAGTGGATGCGGTCCGAGAGTAGTGCGTGTAGGCACGCATGGATTGACTGTTGGTTCAAAATCATCTTTGCATGGGCGGCTCGCACAGCATCGAGGCACAGTGGGAACTGGCGGCGGTAATCATCGCGGGTCGATCTTTAGATTACTTGTTGGCCAAGCCTTGATATCGAGAGATAATTTTGATGTGCCGACATGGGGACTAAAAAGTGATGCCGGGAAAGCGAGTCGAAAAACTGGAATTTCTTTAGATGTGTTGCGATCTGTTGAAACGCCAATTGAAATACATGTCAGCCATATTATAAACAAATTGCCATTTATATTATTGGATATTTCCGATGAACCTGGTCCCGACAGTTTGCGCGCAGATATCGAAAAAGGATCAATAGCATTACTTAGCAATTTTGATAAACCCCAAATTGATCCCCCATCTTCTAATTGGCTTGGCTGTTATAGCAATAGGGAAAAGGTTCGTCGTTCAGGTCTTTGGAACTCTGATCACGTCGACAAGAAGGTTGACATGCAGTTTTTAGACAAACTGAATAAATGTCTTGACTATAGCTAAATATTAAAACCCACTTTCAGCATAAGTTGATACTATGATATTTTTTGTGTAAACATGATTATAATGGTGTTTTGTAATGTATTCTCAATACAAAAGGAGGCACTATGGACGCGCAAGAAGCATTCGCTCAAGTCAAGCTGCTTGAAAGCGAGAATACTTTTGTAACTAAGCTAGAGGTTGTAACTTTACTTGAGAAATACGGCATTCCACTTGAAATCACGACGCGACTGCTAAGTCTTTGGGATGTTTCAAAAGAAATTGGATCAAAGCTGGTGAACATCGGCAAGCTAATAATATTCCGAATAGTTGAATTTATTCAGCGGAACCCCAATATGGCAATAGGTATGGCTTTGGGTGCTTGTCTAGGTGCACTAGTTAATCTTGTGCCATTCATAGGCCCTTTGCTTTCCCCCATTGCGACAGCTGTTATGGCCTTTTACGGAGCAGTTATCGGTCACTCTCTTGACCTTCAATCGAATACATCAAATATATTTGCGATTGCAATAGATGCAGCAAAAGAATTTTTTCAACTAATCGTTGATATTATTTTGACTTTGAAGATATCTTTCGAGGAGAATTGAGATGGCAATCGATACAACAGTAATCACTGATCAAGATCGAAACAAAGCTTTAGAATCGTTATCAGGCCGTGACAAAATTGGAGTAGCTGGTGAAATACTAACTACAACACTAGCTGCTACTGGTGGAGCCTTCTCTGCTTCAGCCGCCGCTACTGCTGCGGGAGCTTCAACGATTTTTGGATCAACAACTTTGGGTAGTGCTCTCGGTTGTGTATTCGTGGCTTCTACCCCGTTGGGTTGGACTGTTGGTTGTGCTGTGGCAGCAGGCTTCCTTGGGTTTGGTATCTCCAAGCTTGTCCGTAGTGGTGGCAAAGAAGATCAGAAACGAAAAGAAATTCTTCACACAACGAGGTGAACAAATGCCTAATGTTATTAACTATTTTTCATGTCTGGACAGTATCGCAAGATATTATTTTAAATACAGTCCTCCAGAAAAGCAATTTATTCAACAACAGGCTGCGGTTTGGGGGATTCAGGCAACAACTTTGCAAAAAATTGAAATTGACCAGATAGATTTTGAAGCTTTTGATCAGAACGAAAAACTTGTCTTATTACGTGACCTCATTACCTTGGCCTGTCTAGACGGACATGTCTCAGCATCCGAAACCGAGGCAATACAGGATATCTCGAAAAGGATGAAGCTTCCGTATGATAAAGCTATTGAAATTGAAAATTGGCTTAAAAATCTTTGGGAACTCTTTGAAAAAGGAGCAAAAATTTTTGAAGCAAGTTCTAACATGAAATCGTCTCAATTGGCATAAATCAAGGAAAATTGCCATGTCTATTTTTACAGCTTGTATTAAAATTGCAATTGCAGCGACACCTTATTTGATCGAAAGCATTCCTGCGACTGGTATTTTTAACTCTAATTCTTCATCCTTCAAAAATACAATTTCTAAATCGACTCAAGCACTGCTTGCTTTGTCATTTCAAATTGCTAAAGTTGACGGACCAATTGATTGTAAAGAGCGTCAGGTAATATATGCAGCCTTTAGTAGTGTCGAAAAAAGTGCACTTGATTCTGAAATTGAAAAAATAGCACAATCTAGTTGTTTCCCAAGGAACATTTCAAAATATTTTTACACAAAAGAAAGCTGCTCTCAAGTTGTCAGGCTTCTTTATTCAATAGCGTTATGCGATCAAATGCTAGATAAGTCTGAAGTCAATTACATAAAAAAAGTTTGCAGCCAACTTGGTATGAATGAGTGCGAAAGGATTTCTATCCAAAGTGAATTTAATGTTGACACGGCTCCGCCGCCTAAGACACTGTGTTTTCAACAGCATTTTAAAAGAATATGGTCGGTGTTTTCTAAGATTTCTAAAAAATAACCCTTAGAAGATGTTTCATGGAATATCTCTTTCTGGAAAATTTTAGCCCCCTCATTGACCACCTGGCCAATGAGGGGGCTTGCTTCATAGATCTATGAAAATTTATTTCTTCTTTTCATCCTTGGCGGGAGCGGCGGGGATACAACCGAGTAACTTGATGATAGCGAAGCCCTTTTCCTTGACAGCGGCAGCCTTGGACAAATGAGCATCAGAAGAATGTGTTTATATTTCAACCAAGCGTAGCAATGGATATGTATCCTTGAACCTCCTAGTGGACAGTTTTGTCACCATAGAGTGTTAAAACAATTTTTAGAAACTGCTCACAAAATATGGTATTTATGTTTTTGGTTAAATGATTTGAACTTGTGGGAAATTTTCATTGAAGTCGACCATGTCAACGTTAGGCAATATTCAACATTTGGTCATTATGAATCATCTTCCCAAAAAAATGGAAATTAACTTATTAAATCAGTATCTAATATACGACTCAAAAGTTTAATTTTAATAAGAGTAAAATCTCTACTATTAAATGCATTTAGTTAAAAACCTTTGAAACATATGATACCCGTGTTGGTTACCGATAGATTAAGCTGGCTTGTGAACAACAGAGTTAGACGAAGGGGTTGATTCTGAGCGGTCAGGATTAGCTGGTCAGGATTAGCTGGTCAGGATTAGCAATTATCTTTTAGAAGCAGGCCTAGGCATAAGACGAGAGTCTTGTATTTAGAAATATGACTATCTTAATCCGTTACAAAAGGGCACAGTCGTGAAAAAAATTATTTTTATTTTCTTATTGCTTGTTGTTGCTTGCGTTATACTAAGACTTCCTGACTATACTGAAAATGATTTTAAATCGGTAGTAGCAGTGAATATGCTTGATCAATTGCCTGATGTTGACCTGAGGTCGTTAGCAGAACAAGAATGGGATGCTGGGAGAAAGGAATCTGCTGTTAACATACTCGACTATATTATCGAATCTAATTTACCTGATTCGCCGAGTGCTCAAGCATTAAAAGGAAAATATTTAAATCAAATTCAGTTTGATAATTCTCCAGCTGGAAGGTTACGTGCTGCTGGCTATGGATTTTTAACTGGTAAGGCTGATGATTTAGCCAGTCTCGCAGGATCAGCGGCAGCAGACTTTGTTATTTATGGCGATCTCCGGGATTTGACTAGAGAACTTTTTTTTGAAGATCAAGCCGATCCTTTGATTGTAACTCTTAGTACCGCTGGAATTGTAACTACTATTTTCCCTCCAGGAGAAGCTGCGATAACGGTCATGAAGGCATTAAAGAAAGTTTCAGCTCTCTCTGAGCCGATGATCAAATTTCTTCGGACAATGCTTAAAGGATTCAAAAGTTTAGGCGAATTTGCAAAGGTTGAAAAAATAAAAGATTTTTTTATACCGTTCTATGAATTATTTAAAAAAGCTGGCACATGGTCACGGTTTGTAACGATAACTAAATATTGCCAGAATGTTGATCAAGTAAAAATGATATCTAAACTTATTTCAATGGCACCAGACAACGCTGCGAAGATGTCAAGAATCATGGCCGTTGCAGGTAGTCATGGAATGGAAGTGACAACAAAGGTGATCGATAATTTAGCAAACTATGGCCAAATAGGGATGAACTCATTTTACGCTGCCCTACGGAAGGGGCCAGCAGGATTGAAATTTGTTGCCGAGCATCCTACATTAGTTTCTAGATTTTTAAAAAATAGCACAAAAGCAACTCCAATAATTGTCACTGCGGTGACTAATAAATGGCTTGAGTTTGCACGAACTAATCAACGTCTTGCCGTAATATTAAAATATGGCATAGCAATAATTTGTTTTTGCTTATCAATTCTGATGATTCTCCCGTTTTTCAATCCTACTCGCAAAAATAACGAAACAGAACTACCCAATCGGAGCATTAAAAAGATATTAGGGGCAATAGTTTTTGTTGCGCTAGTTTTGTCTTTTTATATTGTTTTTAATAAAAATAACGAGAATGAACGGGAAGATTTTAGCTCAAGCATGAGTATGCAGCAAGGCTCAACTTTGCAATCAAGTTTTTTATTTCAAGAGAAAGCTTCCCCCGTAATTGCTATAGTTTTAGTAGCTAATATAATCTTACAAGGATACTCAATTCACCTTGCAAAATCTAGATTGTCTAAAATTTTTAAAGAAGTGTCTAGTCCAAAAGTAAAGCTTGCCTTGATTAACAACATGGATATTTTTTTTGATCTTCCTATGTATATTGGATTGGGGATGACAATATTTGCATTTATTCTGATGTCATTGCTCGGTTCTGAAGCTGCAAGGCTATGGGCGTACCTATCAACGCTGATTGGAATTGGTTGTTCTGCTTATATGCGCATGAATTATTTACAAAAAGCCAAAGAGTCAATAATTTTTTCTATGGAAAAGCAAGGCAAATAGGTGTAGCGATGAGGCCTGCTTTATTAATATTGATTATGGATTTTCTTGTTACGTCATTGTTTTTGTATATTTCTGATACTCCTCGAAAAAATAGTTACCTAGCCCATGGGGCAATTGCTGGTGTTTCCGAAAGTCTCTGGAGTACTATAGATGAATTTGACAAAGAACAAAATATGATAGCTGACAATTATTACAGTCAATATGCCATGGCTAATAAAAACATCCAAGTAATAGCTCTTCAAGATCAAAATCGAGAGATAAAGGAAGAACGAGACAAAGCACTGCAAGAAAAGATCCTGACGGCACAAGACCTTGAAGCTACTTCACAAGAATTATCAAAAGCAAATCATACAATTGAGGAAGCTAGAAATAATATTTTAAGACTTGAAGAATCCAACCAAAAGCAAGCCCAGTCAATAAGTTTACTAGCGTCATCAACTGAGCGCATGTCTAGAAATTTTGAAAAGATTTCCGAAGATATATCTCAGATGAAGTCTGATCAAAAAGAAGAAAATAAAACAGTAGCTTCTTTAAGTGAAAAGATAGATGATTTACCTCGAAAAATTCAGGATGACGTAAGAAATGTAGTCAATGAAAGCCAGAGAAGAATGGATATGACTGCTATTTTGGGGAATGCTCTAGTAGAAAATCGATTTATAATAAAACAAGATGACGTGAAAGAAATTAGCATACACCTTGAACAGTTAAAATTTATAAATGGAGAACTTCTTTCACTTTTGAAAAAATTGCAAGAAGAAAAAGATCCAGAAAAATCTAAGAAATTATTGTCTGGCATTGAAGAGAAGAATGCTGAAATTCTTAGAAAGCAGAACCTAGTAGAAAGCAAAGGCTTCAAGGCGATGAATGATATATCGTCTGCTCCTGGTAGAATTAACGACGCAAGGATAGAGATTGACGCTAGCCTTGCGGACAAGGGGTGGATTAGAAATAGTAAGGCAGATTTGGAATCATATCCGTTGGTAATCTCTGTTGGTGAAAAATTGTTTGCCGTTGTCCATGGAGCATCAATTGGGTTTAAATGGTCTAACGTTACATCTGACAATCTTCAGAAATCGGACTATATAATTCGGCTACTTGGGAATTCTCCAAAATCTATGCAACTTTTACACGCTCAAGTGATTTCATCACACTGCGAACTGCTAGTTATACCCATACATGAGACGATTCCATCCTTGAAAGTATATGATTCTTTAGCATCGATGCAACGGGCTTTACCATCTGAGATATATATATTTAAGCACAAAGCAAGGGTTGCCTATAAAAAACTTGATAATCAAGTTGAAGCAACTGTAAATAACAAGTCTACCACTTTAGATTTAAATTATACACTTTGGGATTTTAATACTCCTGAAGCGGGTGATTATCTTATAACAGCAAATGGCGTCTTGCTAGGTGTCATGAAAAATTCAAAAACTTGCATGCTGATAACAGCAGAAAATTTCCAAAATTTAGAAAAGGAAATTGATTTTAGTTCTACGAAAAGTTTTTTAGAAACTGTGAAAGCATATAAAGAAAGTTGCAAAAATTAAACAAGCATCAGCTTGTAAATTAACGTGCTACTTGTTCGTTTTTACGACGTCCATCACCATCGCTGCAATCCTGATGGCCTCACCGAACTTGATGCCACGGATTTGGCCGCTGGCACTTGGGCAACCGTGGAACGC
>NZ_JNJA01000036.1 GCF_000702665.1 Solidesulfovibrio alcoholivorans DSM 5433 | reverse complement strand
AGCAGGACCGGGAAGAGATGGAGGTGCTTTTCACCTTCCTGGCGGAGCGCTACGAGCGCGGCAGCGTACTGATCAGTAGCAACCTTGTCTTCTCTCAATGGGACAAAATCTTTAAGGATTCCATGACGACAGCGGCAGCCATCGACCGGATGGTCCACCATTGCGTCATCCTGGAGCTCAACGGTCAGAGCTACCGGAACCAGGAGGCTCAAAAACGGAATGCGGTCTCACAGCCGCGTGGCGATGATGACGGACGCGGGGCCGACCTCAAACCCGAAGATCACATGGCTGAGGCCGAGGTGGATGCACAAAAATAGTTGTCGTCAGTGCCCAAGAGTAATTGACGCTGAGCATTCATGCGAAACCGGCGTTACCGATGCGGTCTCATGCGCAGAGTGGCCAGGTATTACCCCGAAAATTTGGTGACCGTGGATGTTCAGGTACGGATTCTTTACCGGAGAAGGACCAAGATCGGGAAGGACCAGGTAGGCGAGAGTGTTAGCGCCAAATGCTTGAGGGTGACAGCTGGCGCGGGTAAAAGTTCTAGAAAATGTGTTATCTTCCTTAATTTATAGCACTATTTTCGGTCTGCCCCCGTTCATCCTGGAAGGGGAGGTACGTTATTTTCCTGGTTCTACCACTTTACCCTCGATTTCAGGTATGTGGTGCTCAAAAAACCGGGGTAAGACTTTTAGCTGTACCACTGGTGGGTATTTTTTATCTCATTTTTGGCAGATTCTAACCACTTTTTGTTTTTAATCGACACGCGGCGAAATCATCGTAAATACGTATAGAAAAAGTGCGTGAAATTAGGAAATACGTTGTCGTACTTTGCCGTTAAATATAATTACATCTTTTAGCTTAGTTTCTTGGCCAGTATCTTTTTATCAACACCACTAATAAGTATGTAGTAATAGCGTTTATATTTTATGATAGAGCAAAGAGGACTAACAAGATTTCTGTCGTAATTAAAGGAACTACTAAGAGTTTCGAAAACTTCCCCGTTAGCCATTTTGATTATGGTTCCTGTTTGTATGCCATCTTTCTCCTTAAATATATTGAGGCACTGGCTATACTTAATATTATCGTCAGTATATCCAGTGGATGATAAAAACAATCCTAACATAATTATGCCAGAATAGATAGACTTAGTTTTCATTGCAAAGGTCCTGTTCTTTGTCGTATTTTTGTAAAATATGGTCCAATTTGGATCGGAAATTATTACACAATGCTACTCCAACTTCGGAGTAAGATCGTGATAGCTCTCCATAGATTTCAACAGATGTTGTATCCATAATTTTAAAAAGCTCGTGAATTGGACGAAATGAAACAAGTATTTCATCCTTTAATGATAAAAGGTCTTTGTTGTCTGGCATATTCTATCCTTTTGCTTTAAATGGTTGCAGATACATTCAAGCATAAGGATACCCTGGAGTAGGGGGATGGTCACGGTCCCATGGGAATGGCGCTGATACTGTCACAGAGAAAACAGGTCGTTGGGCCGGAGCGGGGTTTTCCCTGCGATTTTTACCGTGGGGGATAAAGGGGACCCGTCGAAGAGAAACGGCCCAGGAGGGGGCCCTAGGGCGCGAAATAATGGGGTGTCCGGGGCGCTGGGGCATCTGCCGTTCCCCAACCCATCCCCAATCCTGGTACGAGATTTTAACAAGAATTTTTATAGGGAATCATTGACACCATTTTCGGACAAGCGCTATATCGGCAGTAAATTTATCTGAAGGAGTACTTTTATGATCGATAAGAAGCTTTTGTCTGAAGCTAAAGATATCGCTAAAGACCAGATGCGTCATGGAAAAATCCATTACTCTGATTTTGAGAAAGCTACTAAAGCTATTTATGATGATTTGTTGCAAATGGAAAATTTGGCATCCTTCGATGTTAGTTCTATAGAAGCTGAAGCTCCTCAGATCGCGCTTTCTGTTGCTCCAGCATCCAAATTCAAACATGAAAAAGTTGCCGGTAAAGTTCGTTGTGCTGAATGTGGTAATACGTTCAAGACATTATCAGTAAATCATTTGCGTATCCATGGTATTACTCGTGAGGAGTACATGGTCAAGTATGGTCTCACTGATAAGGATATGCAAGGAGATATCGAACGTAAAGTTAAAACGGGTGATGATAATGCTCTTACTATCATGAGTTATATCATGAAAGAGTATGATCTTAAACGAGCAGAAGTTAAACCTTTTGTGACGGAGTATGGGTTTAGTGACATTAAAGGGTTGATGGCACAAGCGAAAGATAAGGGTATTCCTGCTCTTAATCTTTTGAAAGAGAAAGCTCCTGCTTCTAAGAAAAAAGAGAAGTAGAAGCTGGATGTAATATCAAGTGGACTGGCCCACGTCAGTCATTAAATCAGGGGTTGGCGTGGGTCACAGTAATTTTAAGCTATTTAAAGTTGCCTTTCTGCTTCTGTTGAAAGCACTGTAAAATACTAGGACATTTTATGATCACTACGTCCTACTTCGCACGAGAAAAAGATATTGCAAATCCTGTTTGTATTGCCCAAGTTAAACCTTCTTGGAGCAAGTCAAGGGAATATAAAAAGCTTGCTCCTCCATGGGCTTTAGTAGATCGCTACAAAAGAGGGCTTGTAACTCCGCAACAATATACTCAAGAATTCACGTTCGTAGTTTTATCTCTATTAAATCCTGTAGAAGTAATGAACGAGATTGTATCTTTATTTGGAGAAGATGCGACTTTACTTTGCTATGAGAAGTCAGGTGATTTTTGTCATAGGAGAATAGTCGCTGCATGGATAGAGAAAGGGACCGGTGTAGTGGTTCCTGAGATGAAGTTTTAGAATGTATGGAAAAATCTCAATGGTTGTATGGGAATAGTTGCGCATCATGGCCCACGTCGCCCTGTGAAGTTTTTCTCCCCCCGGCCTAGACGATCCCACAATTTACACCATCACCGGGGACTCTACCTCCATATTATCAGGTTGGGATCCTTGCCTTCACGTCGGAGTTCGTCTTCAAATAGTTTCTGAGCCAAGTTTGCTGTCTCTTTTGTTGGTCCCATAAAGTGTCCGTCGTCTGATATGAACACCTTGTCGTTTTGGATTTTATAGCTGTCTTTCATTTTAAAATAAGTAGGTGACAAAAAAGGCTCTCGGAATTTTTCCTTGTAAAAAAACGATTCCCCGTTGACTTTTATCTCTGTAATCATCCCGTCAGTGCTGTATTGTGCAATGACGCCAGGTGTCCCGCTAAGAGCAAAGACTAAATGTCCATCGGTACCACTTTTTACCCAGCATGGCAAAGTCAGTTTAACTTCGTCGCCGACCTTTTGCGGACAACGTGCACTTAAAACACCATTTTTCAGTTTGGTAAACGACGAGAGGTCTTTTATCTTAAGGTCGACTTTTCCTTTCAGAATGACGATGCCAGGGTTGTATTTTTCGTCATATTCCGAAATTTTCCAGTTTCGTAGCTGGGTCCATACCCCGTCTATAAACAAGAACTTCGCTAAGACAAGCGCGGCTAGCGGAAGTATGATTTTTTTCCACAGCATAGCCGCTTTTCGCTCGCGCCCTGATGTTAAATTTTTGTAACCTCCTATGGCAAAAAAACAAATTACAGTAATAATGCCGTATGCTGATGAAAGGATATTTATGTTTATCAGGCCTTTAAAAATGATAGGGAGGCCATCTCCGCCTGGAAACGGAAGGTATGCTGCGTAACGTTGCGATAGATAGGCAGAGGTGAAGCCGTATGAAAAAGAAGCGAGGACCCGTAACGTCTTTGGTAAACTTTTTAAAAAACAAAATAGCGATATGTATATAAAGGCAACTGCTCCAAGTGAAAGCGCGGCTGTTACAATCGCTAAGACAATAGACAATAAGTTAAGGAAATATCCTGATATCTCAAAGCTAAATCGCGAATTAAGTGAAGAAAGATATTCATGAAAGGTGTGACCGACGATCTTTGCTGGATATATAATTCCAAGCAATGGAAAGTATAATATTGGAAGAGCCAGGAAAAATAATATAATATAAATAATGAAGAGCCCCCCCTCGCCGGAGTGAGCAAATGCTTCGCAGGAATTGCTAGAGCAAAAACTATTGGAGGCCTCCTCTTTTTTCCGTTGGGCAGCAATGCGCTCTGCATTTCCTTTCAACCATCCATCGCTATTTGTACATCCAGACCATGAAGTTCCGTCTAGACCAGCCTGCTTAGTCATTCTGCGAGTGTCATAATCTTCAACCATTATAGTTACCCCCTGAATCCGTAAACCGCATCAGTTCAACTGGCTCATCCGGTTAAAGCGTACTTCATTTCTGTATGGCTAAGCTAAAAGCATAAGCTGTCTAGGATCATTTTACTTTACTCTTGTCCGTTGAGTGCTAACGAGATCGAGGATATTGCAGCACTGAAACAGATTCCACTGCACCAGTCGGGCCAGATAGTGCAGGTTGATGCCGATCTTTGACAGGAACTTCTGGTAGGCCAGGAGCAGGTACGCGATCATCGCCATGTAGACTTGGGACAGAACGGCATTTATTGAATTACCGAAAAACGACTTGATCTTGAGGTTCTGCTTGATGAACCGGAAAAAGATTTCGACCTGCCATCGCTCTTTGTGCCGGCTGCGTCATATGGTTGGTAAGGAATCAAAGCACCTCCCGGTTTCCTAATCCCGATAGCCGCCGCAGCGCAAGGTCATGGTTTTTTCGCAAATGGTGATTTGGATGATGTGATCGGAGGTGACACCGTTGCCCGATCCATGTGACCAGGACCCGTCGGATTTACAGAACTGCCTGTACCACGTGTAGTCGTTATAGCCCCGGTCAAAGACCACGATTGATCCCTTGGGCAGTTTGAGCAGCTTGGCGATGTTGACCTCATGGTATTTAGCTTCGGTGACGGTGACCACCTCCGTGAGATAGCCGTTATGGTCTATGACCGTGTGCATCTTGATGCCGCCCTTGGCGTTCGGAACTTGGCCCAGGGGAACAGGGCCAGGCATAAGTCGATGACCGATGCGTCAAGGCTGACCAGCTTGTTTTCAAGAGAAAATTGGTGCTCCGGAGCTTGAGAAAGACACCTCGTGTAGAGTTCGTCGAACAGGGCTTCAAAATTAAGTCGTGATAGAAGTGACGGGGGTGTTGATCGATAAAATTAATTGATTTTATTTGCTTTTTCATCATCTGCCTTTGCTTTAGCTTCATTGCCAATTTTTCTTAGAACAATGGCTCTGTATTTATATGCCTTAGCATATTTAGGATTTAATTTAATGGCTGCCGTGAAGTCAGCGATGGACTCATCATACTCTGCGTTGTTATAGTAGGCAATGCCTCGATTTAAATGAATAGTAGCTCTCTGTGAGTCACAACCAAGTCCTTCTTCAAGGCATTGCGTCCATAAGTTGATTAATTTAGGATAATTTTTGGTCTGCTGACTACTCATTTCATAAGCATCATCACATTTTCCTCCAAAGCTGCTACCAACAATAAAAAAATTTCCAAGCAAAAAACAGATGACAGCTGTCGTCTTTAGCATTTTCTCCTCGCTTTAATAAAATATAGTTACGAGAAAGCATTATTTTGCTTTTTGCATTGTTTCAACTGCACTGGGCTGAACATATATTTTGTTATCAATCAACACAATCGGCAGCTTGACACTGCCAGAAAATCCTGCAGCAATCATCCGTTTAGAAAATTCTTTCTCTATGGCGGGGCTGTTCACATCTTTAAAAGTGAATTTTACTCCATATTCGTTTAAATCTCCAAGGAATTGTTTGGAAGATGACGAAGAGATGCTGTAAACGATAACAGTTTTTGTTTGGCTATATGCTTCAGTGTCTGTGCCTTTGCTCATGTTGTTTTTTATTAAAGAAACAAGGTTAGGTCTGATTGACATTTTCCCTTTATCTATTACAACAGGAAGGTCGACACTATTGAGTCCAGCATTGATCATTAATTTCGTAAATTCTTTGTCGTTTGCTGGATTGTCAATATCTTTGTAAATAAATTCAATGTTAGCTTGTTTTAATTCTTTTCGGTACTTGCTAGTAAAGCCGCATGAATTCCGGCCATAAATAACAAGCCCTTGTTCCGTAGTTGCTTCTGAAGTAGGTGATTCGTCGGGTGGTGATTTAACCTCTTCGTTAGTAATTTTCTTTTTATCTTCATCTTCTAACGTGGGTAAGCCAGGAGTCTGTTCGCCGGTGTGAAGTGACATTCTCCCTGGGATGCCTCGAGATAAAACTTGTGCATTTGTTGAAGAGTATAAGTTGACTGCCGCACAAACAATAGCAACTATAAAAATTGAGCGCATTGTTATCCCCTTTAAATTCTTTTTGTTTATTGATTGGCGTATCAAAAAAAGTTTTGTATGAGGAAAACTTCTGCGTATGGATTAAAAACTCGGCTGCGTCGCCTTGGTCTCGTGACCAATCTTAGGCTTAGGATTGTTGAGTGTTAATTGGACACGAGAAAATCCCGCTAGCTCGCCACTGTCGTAGCTTATTATTCTGGCCGACATCATAAATGTAGAAGAAGTATAAGCATAGGAAGGTGTTTTTTTATCGGGATCAGTCTGTAATCCATAGTAATATTCAGTCTTATCCCCAGGCTTTTGAAGGAGAGGTTTCCCATATTTTTCTATCAGTAGTTTTCCTGCTTCAGAAAAAGAACCCTTTAAAAACAAATCATAGTGTATGGTGTTGACTCTGCCAGTGTCATCATAAGAAATTTCTATCCGAAAAGAACCAGGAGCATCTTTATATACTGCAGTAGCACAATCGACATCTTGTGGGCAAATGTCAAGAAGTTTAAGTGAACCACGTTGGGAGTAATTCCAGCCGTGTTCATTGGCAAATTTCTTTATATCTACAACGTTCATTGTGACTTTAAGACCTCTTATATCAAAATCTTCTGCCCGTCCATCACGACCGAGGCTTTTTGTATCAGGGCAGTCTGTTTCTGCTGCAATGGAGTTGCTAGCTAAAATCAAAATGCAACAAAGTATTAAGAAGAAAAAAGAAATCCCTACATTTTTATTAAAAAACATCTCTTGTCCTCCTATGGTTAGTGTCTTAGGGGTACGACAGTCTGAAATAAGAAGAAGTATTAATTAGTATATTTTATTGTAAGATCCAACCGCTTGTGCTTTTTATCAATGTAACAGGAGCATCTATGTGTCCATCTTTGATGTCAAATTTGCCAGATTTAGAAACAATGTCATAAGTAACGTTAAATTTTAAAGTATAGTCGTTAGGTTGGACTTTATTCGTTAGTTTAAAATTTTGAAGTTTTTTGTAGTTTGACATTTCATCGAGTTTATTTTGAAAAATTTTTTCTATTTGGCTGTCGTTTGGGACACTTGAGGATGAGCAAGATGAAAAAATTAAAACAAAAATAATAATAACGTATGAGTACTTTTTCATTTCTTTCTCCTTGGGGTTGAATAAAAAATGTCGTGTTGGGCTATAGTTTTGGTTTAACAAGATCTCCGTTGCTACTGTCTTCTTGTAGTTTATTGTTAATCCCTGTATTTAACATTTCCCAAACGTCAGAGCATGATTTCCAGGCTTCTGGATAGTTAGTGAGTTCGTAATTCATAAATACAACAAAATTGTTTTGATCTAAAGTTAGCTCTGCACGCATAACTATTCCTAAATTTTTTTCAAGTCCTCCACAGTAATCCACAACACCTTCATGTATTGAAGATAAACTTGCTCTGTCTGGACTCAACCTTTTTTTTAAAAAGTTTTCATTCCTGTATTTTTCAGGTGTTCCGTCAAACCAATATAAATATAAAACATGTCCCCATTTGTATTCGAGCTGCCACTGACCGTATTTTTCAATCAAAGATGTCTTTATTGCCGAAAAAGTAGGTAGATTTTTTTCAATAGTAAAATTCATATGTCGAGCAATTGAAATTAATATAGTTGGATCTTGCACGCTGAAAAAGGTTTGAATATAATCTGATCTGTCATAATCTCCTACTGGATTATAGGCATCATATCCGAGATATATTTCAGGCAATCTAAATCCTTTGTGCTGAAAACTATGTACTGACTTTTTGTATTTAAAATTAGGGAATTCTTTTTGAATCGCAGCTTCAACTTTGGTTGGCTCTTCTCCTAACCGTATTCCTGCGATGTTCCAGTTGGACTTTGTTTCAGCATATAATCCTACAGGTGATAGTAATATAATAAAAAAGATGAGCATGCAGTTCATAGCTACTCCTTGGGTGATGGGTTGATAATATTTATTCCCTTGCGCATGGATCTTTAATAAGTAGCTATATTTAGTGTTTGAAAAATTAGCTCGATTTTAGAGGAAGCTACTTAATTCGCGTAGCGCGCCATTTTTCATCAAGTTTTGTAAAACGCAACCTTTCCTGAGAGGTTTCTCCATCAAGAATGGCTAGGACTGTACAATCATAAGTGTCATCACCAATCTTGCTACATTTCATATCAGAAACTTTGACGTGAGGGATTTTGTCTAATTCAACCTCATCGGCTCCGAACATAGCGCCTAATTCTTTCGCCATACTTTTATTCATTACATCAATGGCCGCACCAGCCTCTAACTTTGACGGGCCAGAACTGCAGGCAGTAAGCAACAAACAAAAAAGCAATGCGACAGAAATTACTAAAAAACGCAAGCAATAAAACATATGACAGGCTCCTCTAAGGAAAAGTTATGAGACAATTATTTCTCAGCGCTTTATGTCGCTAGAGAAAATAATACCCTGCATTAGCCAATCTCTGTAAAAAGTAGAAATCTATTTCAAATGTTCAGTTTTGACTGCATCAAATTGCTGGTCAATATCTGAATTGATAAGTGAGTAAATCGAACTAGTTGAATTTTTTAAGAACGCTTCTTTGTATTTGGGGAATGTACTTTTTAAAATGGATACAGCTTCATCTTCAGATTTCCCGGCCATCGCTGCATAGAAAATAATTGTTTCAACAAGGTCGATGTAGGGTGTTGCTGCTTTTGTATTATAGTCTTTTCTTATGCCTTGAATAAAATCAGAGAGAGTCTTTGAGTATTCTTTTTTAAACTCGCCAGGCTTTGCGAGTCTAAACTTTCCAGAATCAAAAACAATATAATAATCAGGGTACATTCCGTACGGCGACGAGTATTCTACTTTCTTCAGTATGTTCGATTTCTTAAGTAATTCTGTCGCCTGTATTCCAACTGCTATCGGGATATTGTTTGCAATATTCTCTTTGTTGTTGATGACGCCTTGTCCGCTATCAATTGTTGTAAGGATTAAGTTTCCTGGTGTTTTGGTAATAAAACGTTCCGTCATACAGCATGATCCTCCACCATTTGAAATTGGAATCGCAAGAGTGATCATTTCTTTTACAGGAAAATCTTTAACAACATAAGCGTCACTAATTTGATCCGTTCCGGCGAGCCCAGTATCCTGCTCAAATATTTTGTTGCGTTTGTAGATTGCTACTACTTCTTCTTGACCTTTTGAAATCTCAACACCATAAAAAATTATTTTGTTGTCAGTGTACTGAATATCTTTGCTTTTATTGTTGGTAAAATCTGTAATTGGCTCTGTAGTGTATGCAAAAGCATTGTCAATTAAGCATACAGTGAATGTCACGACTACTAAAAAGAAGAAAGACATAAAAATACTATTATGAAGATAAATTTTCTTTATCACGATTGCGGTCCTTTTTTGCGATATTGTTAATATCGATTCTTTGTTTGATATTGTGGAATATGTCAAGGGGAATAGGGTGAAAATCTTATGGTAATCTGAATTTTTATGTTTCGCACAATGGTTATAATTTTAGATGGTTACAAAAAAATGAAGATATCATACTGAAATAATTATTTATTAATATTCTCCAGCCCTCTCCAACGTCCTTTTTTCTCCTCCCCCGAGCAAAAACCCCGAGCAAAAACCCCTTGACCTCCCCAGGTCAAATCCGTACTTACCCACCTCGCCAACGACGCGCCAACGAAGCCAACGGTTTTGGCCCCCAACTTTTTCTTGGGAACGAAAGATTTGGGGTTGACTTCGGGACGAGTTTGGGGCATTTAGCCTGTTCCCTGATTCTGTTTATAGGACCGTAGCTCAGGGGGAGAGCGCTTGCTTGACAC
>NZ_JNJA01000035.1 GCF_000702665.1 Solidesulfovibrio alcoholivorans DSM 5433 | reverse complement strand
TGACCCCCTTTGCCTTATCAGGCTTATAAATACATAAAGGCAGTATCTTATATATACTAAGTATGGTACATATACATATACAATCAAAAAAAATGCATATTTTTTGTGCATTTTATTTATGCCTATCATTGAGCTGTAATCGTTGATAGCCATAGCTTCGCGATGTTTATTTTTGATATTTTCATAACAAATCTCACTACCGTATATTAAGCTATCGTCTGGTGATGTCGTCTGGATGTGGTCACTTGATAATATCAATTTGATGGTCTTGGTTAATGGTTTATTTTCGCGGGCGACTCGTAATTGACCAACGATCATCCAATCTACCATAACTAATTTTTTTGTCAATATGCTTGTAGAATATATGCGATTACTAGGTGCTAATGATACCATCAAATCAAATGGTATAATATGCACATCACATTGATATGCCGTTTTGATATGATAATTTTTGAATGGTTTTTGGTATGGTATCAAATGACCATCAAAACGAATGGTTTTTTCAGGGGGTATCAAAACACCATATTTTGAACATATGTTTTGAATATTTCCAGCATTTCCAGTGACTTGTCCTGAAATTATCCCTTGTAAAATACAAGACTTCGGTCGGCCAAAGGGTTGTACCGGGGCCAACACTTTCAGATTTATTTCAACAAAATCAAATGGTTTTTTGAAAACCGTTGAAATTTTCAAGGGTTTCCCGTCAAGGACTTTTTTGGGATACCCCGAAAATGGAATGGATTTCTTACCGGGATTGTTTACTCTGTCACTTTCATTCTTATTTTTTGATTTGATTAAAAACATATATTATCTTCAACATTTAACTTTCTATGTCTATTATTTAGTTTCCCCGGGTATTAACGTATCCGGGGTTTTTTTATTTATCTAAAAGGAGTAATCAACACCTTCATTTTCTCCATCTAGTAATGATTTAATTATATCTGGAAAATTTTCATTGTCATCTTCGTTATCATTATCTGCATGGATGGTGTTTTGTTGATTATTCATTGGTTGTTCATTGTCATCAACAAAATTAAATGCATATTTGTGCTTATTTAATAAAAATGATACGATTAGGTGATTTATAAGCGAGTTAACGCTAATGCAATTATCTTTGCAAAATTTGACTAATGCTAAGCCGCTGTCACGAGGGCAAATAATGTCTAAACGGTATTTATCCTTACTTATTTTGGCCATTGTAACCTCCGATAATCATATATTTTTGTTTATTTTGCTGTTCTTTGTTTTGTTTTTTAATCTGATTATTTTTGTTGATAATCGATTCTATGGCGTCTGTTATCGCGCATAATTTATCGTAAGTCATACCGCTTTTTTCCTTGTAGTCTGTAAGATATCGTATCAATTTTTTGAGCTTTATATCGTATAGAACACTTCTGGAAATCTCGCCTTGTGCGCTTGGCGTTAGGGAAAATTTATTGTTTACATTTGTTCTATTAACTTTCTTTGGTTTTAATTTCATCTTTTTCATAATTATTATACCTCTTTTATATAATTTTAGTGATTAGCTAGTTGTGTTATAAAGCACCATTTGACAAGCGGATAAATTGCTAACTCGTAATACTGGTTAGTAAGGGCCAACATTTCTTGCAACCATCGGTCAAAATTTATTCTTTCCATTTCATTGTGTTCAATACCAGCAAAATCTAGCATCTTAAATAATTCACGAATTTTATTTTCCAACACGTGGGGATACGCGGAAAAATCAGTATCATTACACCATTGAAGATATTGGTATTTATAGTATGAGATTGATTCCTTTTGTATTGTTCGTTCAATTTCCTTGCGATTCATTTTTAAAATCGCTTTATTATCAATATCTTTTATAATGCTTACGGATATCCCACGATTTATGAAATACAATGCAAGTTCATTCATTTTATCGTGTTCGAGTAGATATACACATTTGATATTATTATTTATCATATTGCGAAATTTATCTGTTAAATCATATCCAGGTATTGCAAAACTACTATCATAACATATCTTTTTTAAGTGAAATACTGAATCACGACTATCAACAATTAAGATATTATTTTTACCGGCTGTAAGTGATTGATTGAGTAACATTACATCTATCATATCTATATTATTAGATAGCATTTCAATTGTATCTATTTCCATACAACTTTCACTTATCATATTTTTACCTCCAAATTCTTGATTTTTTCTAAAATAAATAATCAATCAATAATATGTTTTACCGGAACAAAAATTATTAAAATGACATCAGAAGTAAACTATGACTATCTATCGCTATCAACATTTGTCACTTTAACGAGAGTAAACTTTTGAATAAAATCAAAAGTAAACAAAATGATATCACGGTAGTTGTATTGTCTACCGGAACAGGTAGAAATAATGGAATGGTCTTGCCGAGGCCCCGGGGAAATCGCCGGGTAGCATCGTCACCAGGAAATATCACTTGCGAAGTGAAGTAATATATCAAATGGGACGTTTTTCGGGCCGGGATGGGGAATCGTCCGGGGAAAGGCGGAAAAACGTCTCTACGGGGCGATTTGGTGGGGTATATCCGGTCGTGGTGATGAGTGAGGCGGGGATAATCGGGCAAATGGTCAAGCTGGATATGGTCGGGGTATGGACCTCGGCAAGGGCGGCATACAGAGCCGTTATTCCCAAGTTCAAAATTTTGGGATGCTCAAACTATCACTATCCCCCCGGCCAGCGAGATTAGTCGCTCCCCAAAATTGATAGTGACGCTATGCCAGGAGGTCAGGAGTTGCGGGCCTCGGCAATCATCGGGGGATGACATGATGGACAATCACCCCCCACCACCAGCCAGGTCTAACGCACAAGGCCACTTAGTATTACCTCACATACCATCTATAACGTTGTATATTGTTGCTCTAGATACACCATACTCGTTAGCTAATGTTTTTTTATTTTCACCATTTGCAACTCTTGTTTTGATTTGTTCAATTTGTTCATCATTCAATGATGGTTTACGCCCAAGATGCTTTCCTTGACGCTTCGCAATAGCTATCCCTTCACGTTGCCGTTCTCGTATCATATCACGTTCAAATCCTGCAACAGCACCCAATATGGATAGCATTAACCTTGAAATAGAATCTGATTCACCACATCCAAAACTAAGATTTTCTTTATGGAATCGGAGGCACACTCCTTTGTTTCCCATCTCGGTTACAATGTCCAATAAATCAGCAAGATTTCTGCAAAGTCTATCAATACTATGCACGTGAAGGGTATCCCCTTGACGCACATACTTTAAACATTCTTTCAGGACAGGACGGTTTTTATCCTTGCCGGATGCCTGTTCCTCAAAAACTCGGTCAAGTTCGATTCCATCAAGCTGACGGTCTAAATTTTGGTCCGTAGTGCTCGTCCTGGTATATCCAATGTGTTGTCCAATCATCGTGGTGCCCTCCTTGATTGTCTAATAATGTTTTAGAGATTTTTAGAAAAAGTGTCAACAATTATTTTTGGACCTTGTTAGACGACTTCGAGCCAGCAACGACGGTCGGTCAAAAAGGTCTATCAAGGTATACCTTAACAGACGGTTCAAATGGAAAAGGATGAGGAGCCGGGGGACCGAGGGGAGTTACTCGGGGGGGAATAAGGTGTGGGCCAACATATCGATATCGTTAATATAAAATAGCAAAAAGATTATGCCCACGGGAAACCTAGATTTTTGTAACAGATTTTGCTATGGAATTTTTGCTGTGCAGAACCGGGGAATCCCGCTTGTCCACCAAACCGAGCGGTGTGGGGCGGCGCGCAAGAACAGGGAGACCCTGTATGGTGTATGCACAAGTTGCTATCGCCGTGCTTGAGTTGGTTCGGGCAGTGATGGTTCTGCTCGACATCTTGAGCTAGTGACGCAGATCCTGGAAAAGGTACAGGGGAGAATGCGCCAACATTCTCCCCTGCAAATATAACACGCTAAGCGCGGGAACCGGCTCTGTCCACTTAAACCCGTCCCCACACCGCTCACTTTTTAGGGAACCCTTATAAAAGTCAAAGCCCTTTTGTATAATCCCCGTCCAGGGGTTCGATTTCGAACCCCTGGACGGGGATTATACAAAAGGGCTTTGGGGTATGTCAACTAATTTTTTTTGAATAAAATAGCCTTCAACCCCTTCTTTTCGCATCGTCAAGGCTTGACGATGCGAAAAAGAGCCAACCTTTTTTGTTGAAAGACAAAGAAATTACGTAAAATAAGTATGTTAGTATGTACTGAGGATCTTAAAAGGAACGTCTACGTATCGTTATTCGTCAACGTATGTAGCGCAACGCACCCTCGGTCAGTCTGCGAATTGTTTGCGTATGTATCCCAAGTGATTTTGTATTCGTCGGATTGATTACCCCAGGAAATCCAGCCTTTCCTTTGTCCACGGGCAAACAATTCAAGGTATGGCCCACGGCTGCAATCCTCTATAATATCATACAATTCATCAGGCTTTCTGGAATGTTCCCTCTTTTGTGTTCTGATAATATTCACTTGGCTTCGCCCTGGGTCAAGTGTCCTTGCATTTGTCCCACGAACACCAAATAGAATAAGTTCCGTAGTATTCCTAAAGTAAAATCCTACTCCGCGACCATCAGGGCCGCCGTCCTTTCGCACTTTATGCCAAACAAGGTTAGTTTTATATTCAAATCCCCAGGCTTCCAAGACGCGCAATCCTTCGGGTAACAAAGCGTTTGGAACCCAGAGGTAGAGGTGGGCCGGTTCCTTAACAATATCCGCCACGGGGAGATTAAGAATATCATCAAGGGTCATCGTCCCATAACGATTAAGCCGCTTGTGTTCAGGGGCCATTTTTCCGGTGCGGTTCTGAAATTGCCACGGCGGATCTGCAAGGATAGTCCTAAACTTGCGTTTACCATATAAATCAACAAGATTAGGACATTGCATCTGTGCTTCCGTTGTCGTCATCGTCTTCCCAGTCAGTTATAAGCTTTGGGGTGATGCCAAATACTAGTACAGGGCATCCACCGTGTCGTCCCGCGTTAAGGCGATAAAGTAATTTCCCCATCCACGTTGTGCTTGCACCGTACTTATTCTTTAATCCAAGTTTTGTAAATACAGTATTGAGGCTTGCGCTTCTTGTTAGCAATATACCAACACCGATTAGTCCGCATTCAGAAAATGCACGGAATGCGTATAAGTCTCTATCAAAGGTTTGGTCTTTACTATTCCACTCAAGGTCAAAGGCAACATTATTTTTTACATAGTCAATTTTATGTCCATCTAAGTAGTTTTCGCGCTTTATGCAGTGTTGTTCTATAACTGTTTTATTGTCTTTTTTCTTTCCTGTGCCGTTTTCATTATCCTTGTAAAGATCTAGTGTAATAAGTAAATCGCCTTTGATTCGAGTTTCAAACCAATTCTTCGGGCGTAACAATTTGGAAATTTTTTTTGGGATGTCAGATTCATTTCCACCTGGCTTGATTATGTCGTCAGTTGTAATTCTAAATTTTCTTAAAGCTTCAAATATCTCGTCTATTTCTTCCTTATAACTATTATAGCATATAGCGGCAGCGTGCTTGTAACTATGGATCTCGTAAAGACCTCGAAGATCTTCAGGGATAAATTTTTCAGTTTCGCTCGCCGGGTCGGCTCCAAGGCCAGGTACAAGGGCGATATTTTTTTCGCTTTCGTCCACGGGGCACCTTCAAGGTTTTTATTCGCCTCGGTTGCCCCATCGGTTCCGATAAGTCCAGTCCGTCCACCTGGAGATAGCGTATACCCCGTGTTTTCCGCTTAAAAAAGTATGAATTTAATCATAATGAATAATAATATCAATGTTATGATAACAAATGAGGATTTGATAATTTTTTTTGTCCGTATTGATAGGTGTGCTTCCTGTAAACAATGAAAAAAATCATCATCAGAAGGGATATCGTATTCTTGCATAAGGGAGTAAATCTCTTGTTTTTCTTCAATCCCGGAGGCATTATCTAAAGCTTTCCTAAATAATAAGATTGATTTACCATATTTTCCGATTTGGTGATGGCAAATTCCTTCTAGTATTATAGAATTATTGCATAAACAATTTATTTTTTGTCCCATCTTTGCACTAGCAATCCCAAGTTTATAATCGTTTCTGGCTATCGCACGCCGCGCAATCTGCTGAAATATCTTGTTTTTTATTTCCAGTGATGGGCTTCCGGATGTGTTCATTTTTTATTATTCTCCATTAAATTCGAGTGGTTATAAAAATCTCCATTAAATCGAATATGTTGAATGTCAACTTAAAATTTTATGTTGCCGGCGACGACGTGACGATATTCCAACGACCACATAAAAAATAATCACAATTACATATTGATATTTTTTGAAAAATTTGGAAGTGACGACCTGTCGACGACCATAGTCGTCAGGGGGGATGAAACAGTGTGGAAACCACTTGCAACCCACGCCCGAGAAGCGGGCATCCCTGAACCCTCGGCCCGTCGTTATCTGGCTTCGTTTAAAAACTGGTTCCCGACCAGGAAAGCCGGGAAAGGAAGTAAGGCCCTTGTTTATGGCCCGGATACCCCGGCCCTACTCAAGGCGATTTCCGAAGGGTTCGCCGATGGGAAGCGCCGGGCTGAAGTGGAAGAACTGCTTGCAGTAAAGTTCCCCGCGATGAACGAGGTGAAGCCCATACCGCCCGAGGAACCATCCTCACCAGCTCAAGCGCCGGATCCAAATTCATCACCCCCAACCCTCCCCGAGGTGATGACCGCCCTTATCCCGTTGGCCGAACGGTTTTTGACGGCGTATGAAGCTCAAACCAAAGCCCTCGAGGCCATCGCACGCGCATTGGCGTCAAATCGCCCGTTTAAGCGCACGGACCAGCCGGGGGATACAAATCCTCACCCGGACCACGAAACGGGCCAGGAAGGGGCGGATATCAAGCCCGTGAACAGGGACGCGGTGATAGCCCGGGTGATGGAGCTAAGTGCCCAAGGCTTGGGTCAACACGCGATTATGACCCGGATTCGACGGGAGGGACTGCGGATGTCCGCACGGGGGGAAATATCAAAATCAACTGTTGCTCGGATTATAAAAGGGGATATCAAATAAGTAACTAATCATTTGATATTAACTTACCAGTCGTAAGTTCATTTTTTAAAGCCTGGAATACATACCCACCGATGGTACCTTTCTTTGTGCTATTATTGTATCTTTGAATTAGTATTGGTATCATATTCATAACTTCATCTTCACATTTATTGTGATATGTCAAATTAGCAATCTGCTTCGCCTGTTTAGGTCCGACACGTGCTTCATCACGTAATTTTTTTGCTAGTTCTGGAAGATGATTGACGGTTACGTTGTCAAATCGTAAACGAATCTTTTCTGATGCTGATAATTTATTACAATTGGGTATAATATGAAATCGTAATCCTATTACTTTAGCGCCTCTTTTAATCAAATCATATTGAACTTCGATATCCGAGTATTTATTTATATCTTCAATTGCTCCATCAATAATCCTTGCTTTGAAATTGTTGAATCTTGAATATTGTCCTATCGTATCTGTTAGAATTCTAAATCTATCTAAATCAAATTCAACTGTTTTTTGATTTTTATACTGACGTAATACTTCGTAGACGTGCCACGTTATTGCAGATTTGAATTGATAAACATCCCGTATTCTATATGTCGTAAAATTATCTTTCAACTGCAATAGGTGGCTAATTAAATCATTATTAAACTTGAATATAAATTCACCATCTTTGTATTTGAATGTAGTAAACCAGACAGATACGCACTGATACAGTTCTTCTTGATATTCTGCCGGTTTTGAATTGAGGCGTATTATAATTGATTTTATCAATCCATAAACGTTGTAAGGGCTGATATTGAAGGTCTTTGCAACGTCGCTAGCCTTTGCCGTCACGGTACAAAATTCATCCGTATGCGGTTCTATTTTTGAGATACAGTAGGCAAGGAACCGAAGTTCCATTAGTTCCAATTTGGCCAGTGAGGGAACCAACGCATTGGACTTCACCACCAAGGCATTCCGGTCGCGTTCGGTGTTCATTTGGGATGCCTAAAATATACGACTCAATGTGTCAACGTATGAGTCAATAGGATATAAATCTGTAGGCTTGATGATATAAATCTGTAGGCAATACCGATATAAATCTGTAGGCAATACCCCCTTGTAACGAGTTGAAATAATTTAAAAAAAATGGGGTCTAAAAGCTTTAAAAAGATGCTAAAAGATGCTTTGCTCTTAAGAGAGCCGGCCGACCACCTAAAAATGGTCACGACACCCCCCCCAAAAAAACCCCCTCCCCCCGACCACGCGCCGATCATCACCACCACCAGGACCAGGGGAAGCCAAAGGCAAAAACCAAAGGCAGGCCACGAGGGGGGAAAGAAAATGGTAGGAACCGAAGGTCCAATCAATCACCTTCAATTCCTACCATATTTTAAATCAATCAATAAAAACCATTCAAAATCATCTAAAAATCATCTGAAGATATAATGTGATTTTGCAGCCTATCAATACAACTAATTAAATCATTCAAAAACAAGCGCAATCGAGAAACGCCTATACGATAGTTGTCAAATTTCTCATTTTTGCTTCGCTCGGTCATTACATCAACTGTCGACTCCATATATAATAACAATGATTTGATATTTGACTCCAGTGGTTTTACGACGTCATCGCTGATACCCATTTTGCGTGCTCCTGTTTTTTTGTTAGTTGTTATTAAAATTTATATATTTGATTATGTCTGATAACATTATCAAAGATTGCTGTAATTATATTGCTACTTTCGCGCAGGTCGTTAATAGCGCCATTAACATCATATCCACCTGTAAATAAATCATCTATATCTTTTTGTATTGTTCGCAATCTTCCTTTCAAACCCCTAGTATTTTTATTTAACTTGCTTGATTTTCCCATAATTTCCTCTTCATTGTTTCGTTTTGTTGGTTGTGTGTGGATTATTTCATCATTTTTTAATAAGTTAAGTATTTTTGATATGATTGGTATCAACTTCCACTGCTTTGATATTCTTGTCTTTCGCGATATTGACCATATATTATTTATCAAATATAACATCAAATCACGCTTAAAATCAATGCAATTTTGGATATTATATGAGAATATCTCACTTAATGGATTTTTCTTGTAGGCACACATTTTTTTAATCATAGCATTGGTTAATGTGAACTCGTATCTTGTAATTCCTAATCGGCTGGATAATTCGCTATATACTTGTTGGCGTTCTTTAATGGTTAATTTTGAATATGTATCAATAAAATAATCAATTTCTTTGTCGTTAAATCCAAATAATTGTTGACTATATGCTTTTAACCAATGTTTATTTATACCATATTTTGCAATCATTATATCATATAATTTGTCATATATTTTAACGCTGCTACATAATTTATCGTTATTATCATTGTCGGATACAGTTTCCAACATTTCCTTTATCAATAATGGTTTATCATTTTTGTTAATCGTCAAAGTCTCGTAATTAGCGTTATAATACTTGTTTATTTTCGCCTTTTGTGTGTTCTCGGGTTTGTCGTCCAACACGTTGTCAATCAACAGTTTGCGGGCGTTAATCCAGTCACGGTGGGCCGCCGCGCCGAAAATATCTACGTGGACTTCGACCAATGATGGCCGCAGGAACTTACGTATATAATCATTTGATATATTAAATTGAATTACAGAAAAGAATTCTTCAATATAATCTATATATTTTGATTCTTTGCACATACGTAATAATTTTGATGAAAATGAAAAGCGTACATATCGGTAGTATTCAGATAATATGATTTTAAAACCATACGAAGAATACCGACGAAAGTTAATGGTTAATAATCCATCTTTACGAGTGTACGAAAATACATCATTTCTCATTTGCACGTTTTGTGATATGCAGTTAATATCATCGTAATTATCGTCAAAAAATAACGTGCCGCTAAACTTGTCTATATTACAGGATATAGCTATGTTATTATTTGATTGTGTATCATTATTGACAAAGTTTAAAACATTATGTAAGTTATTGTTAATCATCTTATTGTCTCCTATTCATCGGGCTAGTATGTGTTGGACTTCATACTAGCCCTTAATTTTTATTATATACTTCGTAGATATCATATTCGTACATATATTTTCTATTTCAGCATTATTTTACAATTGTTTTGTACATATATATTTACTATATTTTATATATGTATATGTACATCCAAGGGGGATAAA
>NZ_JNJA01000034.1 GCF_000702665.1 Solidesulfovibrio alcoholivorans DSM 5433 | reverse complement strand
TCCCGAAACAGCGCCCAACTCCTGTTCCATCTGCTCTCCAAGCTCTACGAGCGGACCTCGGTGCTGGTGACGACAAACCTGACGTTCGGCGAATGGGCGCAAGTCTTCGGAGACGCCAAGATGACCACGGCGCTCTTGGACCGTGTGACGCATCACTGCGAGATCATCGAGACTGGCAATGATAGCTGGAGGCTCAAGCACAGAAGCCAATGAGGCGCCCCCTCCCCGATTAGATGGAGGGCGGACATCAACATCGAGGGGGTCAATTTTGGACGCTGATTGGGGGTCACTTTTCGGTGCTGTTTGACACCAGTATAAAAAGGGCGGCAACGACCGGGAAAGCTGGCTGTGCCTACATGACGGGAACGACGCCCGGGTGGTACGAGCCGGCAAGACCATGCTGATTACCGGCGCGCGGCCCCAAGTCCTCGGAGGCATCCAGCCCGGCATCTTTGGCGCGGTCTACGGCTATGCCCTGCGTCTGGCCGGCGGCCTGCACGCCATCCGCCAGTTTGCCCACGGCCTGGAACCATGCACCAGCATCGGGCCTGAAGAATTACAGCACGGCCTTGACGCCGTGGGCTTCTACCTCGGGCAGGCCGTGGACGCGCTCCAGGTCATCCTGGACGACACACACGCCGCGCCCCAGGAGTCCTCCGGGCGCACTGTGCGCTTGGCCCAGGTCCTTGCCGCCTTGCGCGGCGAGGTCGAGAGCGGCCGTCTGGCCGTCGGGCATGTCTGGGAACGCTTCAACGCCGGCCTTACCCCGGAAGAACAGTTCGCCACGTCCAACAGCTTCGGCGCGTTCCTGCGGTCCTGCGGCCTGACCCTCACGGCCGGAAAGCACAACGCCAATGGCCGCCGTGGCGTGCATTGCCTCGTGTGGGACGAGCAGGTCGAAAACCGCGTCATGACAAGTCCGCCTTGTCCGCCAAGTCCGCTTTCTCAGGCAGGAAGCAGCGTTATGGCAGCGGACCGGGGAGAGACGATATCCGCCGGGTCCTCCGAAAGGGGCGATATGTTGGTCCTGGAAGCGGACCAAGCGGACTTTGTGCCGGCTGGGTCCGCCGCCGAAAACCCGCTTGAATTCGATAAAAGCGGAGTAGGCGGACAAGGCGGACTTCTTATGACCCATCATCACCCCGAACCCCAGGACGGAGCTTTTGCATAGGCCCCCTCCCCCTCCTTTCGAGGCCGCACGCAAAAGACGGATAACCGGGGGGTGTCTGCCCCCAGGAGACGTCGTGGGTCCCATAAGGCCAGTTGCCAGCGTCAATTATTGGCGCTTTCTGGTGAAGAACACCTCCAGGCCTCCGTGTTTTTGGCAAAATTCGAATGAAGTTCCAGCGGGATAAGACGGGGGTGTCCAGCGGACCGAACAGCTCTATCGGCATATAACACATTAAATACACAGAAAAAATTCATACAACACCGGAAAAGGCTGTTATGCCGAATGGCAATAAATAAAATATATAATAAATTTAGTATGTTATTGTGTCAACCCTGCGCGAACCTCAACTTTTTTTGCAAATGATTTCGGCAAAATCCGGGAGGGAAAAAGATGGGAGGTTACGGGTCCGGGCGCTATGGCATGCGCGCATGAAAAAAACCAACCGTGGAGGATTTCCGGTCCCTGGACGTCGGCCGCTGGGTCCGGGAAGGCATCATCGCGCCGGGTGTCGTGAGGTATGGCGGATGGCAATGGACACGCAGCGGGAAAACCGTTGCCAGCATTGGTTATGAAACCCGATGCGATGCAGAACCGGCCTTTATCCGGCTGCATTACACCTGCAACAACACCGAGCAGATGGAGTACCGCGTCGATCTGGACAGGACCCGGCTGACATTCGGCTGGCGATGGTGGTTTCGGTGTCCGAACGCCCATTGCGGTCGACGCGTCGGCAAGCTCTACCTCGTTGGGAAAATGTTCCTCTGCCGGGAATGCGGCGGCCTGACTTATGAGTCGCGCCAGGAAAACCGCCGCAGCACGGACAGAATTTGCGGCCTCATCGGGGCCGAACTGGGCATCACCGGCAAGGAAGTCCGAAAAATCATGCGCAAGGAGCGGGAAATATGAGCGAGCAGCAAAATTACACGGGCGGCCCCAAGTCCGCCGCAGGCAAGGCCATTGTCGCCACCAACGCCATCACGCACGGCCTGACCGCCAAGGAACTGGTGCTGCCCGGCGAGCGAAAGGCCGACCTTGTCGCTTTGCGGCAATCCCTCGTTGCCGATCTCCGCCCGGTCGGGGACATGGAAGCGCTTCTCGTGGAGCGGGTAGCGCTGTGCTTGTGGCGACTGCGACGGGTCATGCGCTTCGAGGCCGGTTACATGGGCAATGGCCTTGGGGCTCCGAAACACCGGGACCCCTACGGCGACTTCATTTCCCACTTCCAATCCGCCGACAAGTTGGTCCTGCTCACCCGCTATGAAACCGCCATCGAGCGCAGCATGTACCGGGCACTTGGGGAACTGCGCGCCATGAAAGAAGCGCGGGGGCAAGCCGGGGATGGCTCCATCGACGTGACGCCTGCGGAGGCGTTTGTTTCGTAAAAAAGGGCGTGGCAGGGTCAAGCAACCTTGAGGACGAGCAAGAAACAGCAAACCATCGATTCGGTTATCCTTCGATTGTCGCCTCATCTTCCTTGGCAAGGATTGTCTCAAATATATTCTTGGTAAGTATTGGGCGCACGACCCCTTGGAATTGCTGGTCAGATATGTAGCGCGTGGCGATGCGGTCGTTATCCGCCATGCGCTCCAGCATCAATTCTTCAAGAAGGCGCATGATACCAAGTTCAAACTTGTCCAAGGGGTTGGCCTTGGCTGTCTGAATGATGCGTTGATTCTTGCATGCTTTTTCCTTGATCTGTTGAAAAAACAGGATGTCTTCGTCGGTAAATTGTGTCCCGAATCGTTCGTTGACGGCCCGAATAATTTGAGACAGTGGCGCTTTTTCTTCCGTGGACTTGCCTGTCCCGACGTCGGTTGGACTTTTCACGCCTGGATCATCACCCTCTTTTAGGTCGATACTGCCGGAATAAATGCGTTCCATTCTATAATAGCGAAGCGCCACTTCGTCGCTGACCTTGATGACAATCCCGTCGCGCTCCAAGGGCAAATGCGGCAGAAGAAGACGGCCGAAGCTGTAGAGCATTTCCAGATCGGGATCGGCATAGGGTATGATCTGGCTTAAAAAGGCGTAGAGCTTCACGTATCCCGACAGCTTGTCCCGGAATTCGTTTCGCTTTTCCGGGTCCTCTTCGGCCTTGAAACGGTCCACAGAGGGTTGCAGATGCCGTTCCATGTGGGCGTGGTCGGACGGCGTCTGCTTGGCCAGCGGCTTGTAGAAAATCCGGGCGAACGCCTCGACTTCGCTCCAATGGTATATCTGGGTCAGGTCGAGTTCGTGCTTGAGGGTTTCCAATGCCGAGGGATCGGACGGTTGTTGCAGGCTTGTGGCATCGTAGTACGGCTTGAAGGCCCGCAGGATATTTTCGGCTTCATTGACGAAGTCGAGGACAAAGGGCGCGTCCTTTCCGGGAATCTTGCGATTGAGGCGGGACAGGGTCTGCACGGCCTGCACATTGTCGAGGCGCTTGTCCACGTACATGGTGTGAAGCAAGGGCTGGTCGAAGCCGGTCTGGTACTTATTGGCGACCAGGAGAATCTGGTAATCAGGCGAGGCGAACTTCTCCGGAAGCTGGGCTTCGCTGATGGGCTTACCGGTCACGCGATCCGTGTTCATGCCGGGTTCGGTATACTCCAGGCCGTTTTTCGGGTCTTTGACCGTCCCGCTGAAGGCCACCATGGGGCGAATATCCGTGTAGCCATGCGCTTCGATGTAGCGCTCGAAGGCCTGCATGTAGCGCACGGCATGGAGCCGGGAGGAGGTCACCACCATGGCTTTGGCCCGGCCGCCGAGGAGGCGGCTGACGTGGCGGCGAAAATGCTCCACCATGACTTCGGTTTTCTGTTCGATATTGTGCGGATGCAGGCTCATGAATTTGGCCAGGGCGCGGGCGGCCTTTTTCTTGGGCAGGTCCGGATCGTCTTCGATGGCCTTTATCAGGCGGAAGTAGGTCTTGTAGGTGGTATAGTGGGTCAGCACGTCGAGGATGAAGCCTTCCTCGATGGCTTGGCGCATACTGTAAATATGGAACGATTCCGGCTTGCCGCTCGGCCCCGGACGGCCGAACAGTTCAATGGTCTTGCCCTTGGGGGTGGCGGTGAAGGCGAAAAAGCTCAAGTTCGGCTGGCGGCCGCGCGTCTGCATCACCTGATTGAGGCCGTCTTCCCAATCGGCTTCGTCTTCATCGGTCTCGGCATGGGCCGCGCCAAGTATCCCCTTGAGTTCGCGGGCCGTCTCGCCGGTCTGGCTGGAATGGGCCTCGTCCACTATGACCGCGTATTTCCGGGCGGCGATGGCTTCTTCCCATTCCTTGGCTTGGCGCTTTTCATCCTCGTTGGCGGCGTCGCGACTCTCGGCTCCGGCGGCGTGGAGTAGGCCGCGCAGGACAAAGGGGAACTTCTGGAGCGTGGTGACCACGATTTTCGTGCCGTCGATGAGTGCCGCCGCCAATTGCCGGGAATTCTGGTCAATGGCCTGGACCACGCCTTGGGCATGCTCGATCTGGTAGATGGCGTCTTGCAACTGCTTGTCCAGGACGCGGCGGTCGGTGATGACGATGACGCAATCGAAAACCTTCTCGTCCGCCTCGTTGTGCAGGCTGGCCAGCCGGTGGGACAGCCAGGAAATGCTGTTGGTCTTGCCGCTGCCGGCTGAATGCTGGATCAGGTAATTGCCGCCCGGCCCTTCGGTTCGCGCGGCGCTGACGACTTTCCCGACCGCGTCGAGTTGGTGGTAACGGGGGAAAATCAGCGTTTCCCTGGTGACCAACTTCTTGCCGCCCCTGCCGTCATCCACCTTCTCTTCTTTCTTTTGCAGGAACATGTAGTGACCGAGGATATCCAGAAACACGTCGCGTGAAAGGATCTCCTCGAAGAAGTAGCCGGTACGGTAGCCCGAGGGATGCGGCGGGTTGCCTGCGCCGCATTGGGGATTGCCGGGGTGGTTGCCGCGATTAAACGGCAAGAAATGTGTGGCTTCCCGGCGCAGGCGGGTGGTCATGTGGATTTCGTCGGGATCGGCGGCAAAGTGGACGAGCGCGCGGTTTTTGAACTGGAACAGCGGCGCGCGGGGGTCGCGGTCCTGCTGGTACTGTTTGACGGCGTGTCGCCAATTCTGGTGCGTGTTGGGGTTTTTCAGTTCGCAGGTGGCGACGGGCAGGCCGTTTACGGCAAAGACGAGGTCCACGGCATCACCGGCTGCCGGATGGCAGGGGACTTGCCGGGTCACGGTCAGGACGTTTTTGGCGTAGAGGTCCAGGACTTCGGCGTTGAGGCTATGGGCGGGTTTGAAATAGGCCAGCCGGAAGAGCTTGCCGTAAAATTTGAAGCCATGGCGCAGGACATGGAGTGCGCCTTTGCGGTCCAGTTCCTTGGCCAGGGCGACGATGAGCAGCGTTTCGAGATTCGCGCCGTGCAGTGACCGCATCTGCTCCCACAGGGCTGGCTGGGAGTCTTCGAGGAAAGCCAGCACGCGGGGCGGGAAAAGGGCCAGATCCACATCCCATTCGGCCAAATCGCCCGCCTGCCAACCGGCCTTGGTCAGCAGCATGATTTCCACATAGGATTCGAAGGCCTTCTCGGTGGTCTGGCTGGACATCCCTTTCCCCCGGCAGCACTCAGCTTGCTTGGTAGCTTTGTTCCAGGAACGGCTTGGCGCGCTCGAAGTCTTCCATGGTGTTGATGGCTATTTCCATGTCGCCTGTGCCCAGGTGGCCGATGTTGCGCACGTCGCGGGTGAGGCCTTCGATGATGTTTTCCGGCGTCGGCGTACACTTTACAGAAACGACAAGGCGCTTGGCCTGGACGCCGATTTCCACACAGGCGAAGTTTTTTATGCGCTTGAAGGCGATATAGTGCTTGAGCACCTTTTTCGTCACGTCGTCGCCGAGGGCCAGCAAGTAATCCTCAAGGGCGTGGTAAAGGTCTTTGACCTCCGGCTGGGCCTGCTCCAGATAGTCTGAAACGGTCTTCACGGTCGGCCGGTCGGCTTCCGTAGAAGGACAGGAGGGGGCTGGCGCGGACAATGCGCCGCCGTTGACGGCCGTCACGGCGTTGACCATTTCCAGTATGAGAAAGCCTTCGGGGTAGTGGCGGTAGCGGATGAGTTCGATATTGCGGTTGATCTGGGCCACGGCGTGTTCGTCGTAGCGGGTGAAGTCGCCGGCTATGCAGAGCAGGCGCGGGGCACCCCATTCAATGGCGTTGGCGGCGTCGCGGCCGTAGCGCTCCAGGACCAGCAGCTTGAATTCGGCCTGATGGTCCATGAGCCAGTCGAGGTAGAAGAGCCCCTGGTTGATGACGTTTTCGTTGGTGGCGCGCTTGTATTCGATGATGGCCGGGCAGCCGTTTTCGTCGATGCCGAGCGTATCGATGCGACCCTTGTGCTTGCTGCCGGTGGAATATTCCGAAGCCAGGAAGCGCACGCCAAGGAGCGCGTCCAGGTTGCGTTCCATGAGTGTTTGCAACGATTTTTCCAGAGCCAGGGACTGGCCGTGGAGTTCGGCCACGCCCTCGGGGGAGAGACGGAACAGTTTGGTGTCACTCATTGGACGGCCTCCCGTATGTCGATTTGGCCAGTCACAGCGGCGGTTATGAGGGCGGCGCGGTATTCCTGCAAGCGGTCGATGGCGGTTTCGACCTTGGCGACCAGAACGTCGATGGCAGCGGTCTCGCGATCGAGGTAGGCGGCTATGGCGCGTTGCTCGGGGAGGGGGGGGACGGGTACCCATAGTGATTTCACATCGTCTAAGGAGAGTTGAATCTTCGTCCCACCATAGCCCTGACCATTTAGTTGGGCTTGCCCAAAATCTGCTAAAGTCGAGTATGCTACATATTCAGGCATCATTTCATCCATACCAATCCGAACAAGCGCAATATGCTGATTGATATATCCCCCAGCGACATCGATAGTCGCTACAGAAACAGAACCTAAATATGCCGTAATTGAAAACAATAAATCACCAATCTCTATCCTTGTCCGCTCACCCTCAGCCCCTTGCGGCGGATCGACATATTGAATATCCGTCAAATCAACTCGAATAGAATGCCTTGTCAAGTTTCCAATTCGAACAAATATATCGCCATCGTCTGCATAATACTCGGCCCAGCCACGTGAACCACTTGTTATGAAACGAATGAAGCGTCTTAAGACAGCTACCTCCCAATGCTCCGGCACCTCCCCCAACCACTCGACGCCACTGTCCTTCATCTTCGGATGCGGATCGAGCCCGGCAGCCGTGGCAGCGTCCGGCGGCAGGCCGCGCGTGACGGTGCGGGTGATGAGCGCTGCGCGCTTTTCCTTGAGCTTGTCGATCAGCTCGCGCTTTTTGGCAATGAGGGTGTCGAGATTAGAGGTTTGGGCGTCCAGGAAGGCGGCGATAGCGCGCTGTTCGGGGAGGGGAGGGAATGAAATAACCAATTCTTTTACTATAGCAGAGTTAATCCCCTGCATTATACTTCCTTGTCCCATAAAATTAATTTGATTTTGAACAATGCTTGACTGATCTATTAACATTACTAAAAATTCTTTACATACAGCACCAACAATTCTCAGCCGCAACAAATGCGAGTCAATAATTCCAGGCTCTGCATTTTCTGGGACTGCTTTGCATTTTCCACTAGTCCCCATCATTGTCACTAGAATATCACCATGCCTTACATTATACGCAAGCATCTCCTTGTGTTTATCTATTGAAATCCTTCTGTGCCCAATGTCAAAATCATTATTTATAATATTTTCTTGCCCATATACTTTTACACCAACATCCACCATCTCTTCGAGTCTCAATGCACTGCCAAAAGGACCAATTTTAATTCCATCACCATCAACCAATAAGTTTTTGAGCCTCTTCACCTCCCAATGCTCCGGCACCTCCCCCAACCACGCGACGCCGCTGTCCTTATACTTCGGATACGCCGGATACTTCATGACGCATCCCCTCCCTTCTTCCCTCGGCGCGGACGCGTCTTGCCCGTCTTCTCCAGCGCCTTGGCGGCAGCTTCGAAATCCCGATCAACCGGCGTCACGTCGTTGGCGTGAGCAAGGCGGTACTTTTCATATTCACCCCGCGCCTTGTCCAAGGCCTGCTGGTGGCTCACCGTGCCCGCGTGCGCCAGCACCTCCCGGCCGCTCAAGCGCAGGAAATCATCCAGCTTGGCGATCCAGTCCCGCATGTACATGGGGTTCCGGTTGAGCGCCTGCAATTCCGCGAATTCCAGATAGGCCATGACAATCCGATTGAGTGCTTCAAGCTCCTCCGGACGCAGGTAGTTCTTGGCCACCTCCGCGTCCTGCTGCCTCGGCTTCGCTCCGGTGAAGGCGGTCAACCCCATGTTGGGGGCGTTGGCATCGGCGCGAAGGCTGATGACCTCGGCGGCGGTGTGGGCGTGAGCGGCGTAGTGCATCTTGTTTTGCACGGTGGCGAAAAAGCGCTTGGAGGCTTCGGCGGAAGGGTCATAGTCGATGCTGGTGGCGTAGATATCCAGCACCTTGCGCCAGAAAACCCGCTCGCTGGACCGGATGTCCCGAATGCGGGCCAGCAGTTCGTCGAAGTAGGTTCCCCCGGCGGGTTCCTTCAACCGCTCGTCGTCCAGGGCGAAACCCTTGACCAAATACTCGCGCAACCGCTGGGTGGCCCATTGCCGAAACTGCGTGCCCCGGTGGGAGCGGACCCGGTAGCCGACGGACAGGATGGCATCCAGGTTGTAAAACTTCGTTCTGTAACGTTTCCCGTCGGTTGCAGTTATTAAGGATTCCTTAACAACTGCCTCGGGCGCAAGTTCGCCGTCGGCAAAGATATTACGCAAGTGCGTGTTCACATTGGCCACGGTCGTCTGGAACAGCTCGGCCATCTGCCGCTGGGAAAGCCATACCGTACCGGCTTCGAAACGGACCTGGATGCGGGCACGACCGTCCTCAGTCTGGTAGAGCAAAAATTCGCCGCCAGCCGACGCGGGAAGCATGGCATCGGTCACGCCGTCACCTCCCGCAGCATGGCCATGATATCCGCTTCCAGGGCCTTGATGTCGGCTTCGATGGCTTCCAGGGGGCGCGGCGGCTCGTAGCGGTAAAAATGCCTGTTGAGCGGAATCTCATAGCCGATCTTGGTCTTGGCGTGGTCGATCCAGGCGTCCGGCACATGGGGCAGCACTTCGCGGCGGAAATAGTCTTCCACGTTCTCCTTGAGCGGCACGCACTCGGTGTCCCGAAGACTGCTGTCCGGCTCGGGATTGCCCGACTTGTCGCGGCAGATGGCGGCGGTCTCGTCGCGTTCGGACAAGGCCGAAAGCACGGCCTTGCGTTCCGGACCAGTGAGCCCGACCCCGCCCGAGCGCCCAAACTTCTTGAGGTCGGCCAGAAAACCCTCCCGATCCATGTAAAGCTTCTGGTTGTTGCCTTCCCCGAAGGCCCGCAACATGAGCCGGATGACTTTCTGGCGCGCCCGGCCGGCTTCGATCTCCTGCAACCGAACGGCATCCTTTTTTTTGGTGCTGGCAGCCAGGTTGCGAAAGGCGGTTTCCTCGTCCAGCCGCGCGATGCGTTCCGGGCTGGCCTGGAAGTTGAGTCGCAAGGGCCGCTCCACCGTGATCTTGCGAAAGCCGAAATCCTCGTTGTCGAACACCTTGCTGACAATGAAGGTCTTCGTCTCGCCGTTGGCCCCCAAAACGCGCGTGTCGTCATCCAGGAAATCGCCATGGATGCGGGCAATGTCCCCGATCTGATCCGGTTCGCCCTCGTCGGCGTCGCCGATCTTGTTGCGCTTGTTGCCAAGGCTCTTTTTCATCTTCACGAAAAAACGCCGCGCGTCGATGAGCTGAATTTTCCCCTTACGAGCCGATTCCTTGCGGTTCGTGAGAATCCAGATGTAGGTGGCGATGCCGGTATTGTAAAAAAGCTGGTCCGGCAGCGCGACAATGGCTTCCAGCCAGTCGTTTTCAATGATCCACTGGCGGATGCTGCTTTCCCCGCTGCCCGCGTCGCCGGTAAAAAGAGGCGAACCATTAAAGACGATGCCGATGCGGCTGCCGCCGTCGGCCGGGGAGCGCATTTTGGACAGCATGTGCTGGAGAAACAGAAGCGATCCATCATTGATGCGCGGCGTGCCGGCTCCGAAACGCCCGTCATGCCCCAGGCTGTCCCGCTCGGACTCGATGAACTTGGCCTGCTGCTTCCACTCGACGCCAAAGGGCGGGTTGGCCAGCATGTAATCAAAAGTGATCTTGCGGCCCTCGGAGTCGCGGTCAAAAGCGTCTTCGGTGAAGCTGTTGCCCAGCCGGACATTGTCGGCGTCGTCGCCCTTGATGAGCATGTCGGATTTGCACACGGCCCAGGCTTCGTCGTTCCAGTCCTGGCCGAACAGGTGCGGATCGGCCTCGGCATTGAGCGCGCGAATATAGCGTTCGGCCACGGACAGCATGCCGCCGGTGCCGCAGGCCGGATCGAAGATGGTCTTCACCACATGGCTGCGGCCAAGGTCTTTCTCCGGCGAGAGGAGCAGGCCGACCATGAGCTTAATGACCTCACGCGGGGTGAAGTGCTCCCCGGCTTCTTCGTTGGCTTGTTCCGCGCCGATCCGGATAAGCTCCTCGAAGACATAGCCCATTTGCAGATTGTCCACCTTGTCCGGGGACAAATCGAGGCGTTCGTCGCAAAAGGCCTTGATGACCTCGAAAAGAAGATTCTTTTCGGCCATCTTGGCGATTTGCTGGTCAATGGCGAATTTTTCCATGATGGCCCGGACATTGGGCGAGAAGGCGGCAATATAACTGGCAAGATTCTGCGCCAGTTGATTCGGGTCATTGAGGAGCTTGGGGAAGTCCAGCTTCGACGTATTGTAAAACGGCCGCTTGGTGATTTTCTGGAGCAAGCTCCGCACGATGTTTTCGGGCTTGCCTTCGAGGGCCCGGTGCTGCTTGAGCACTTCCGCCTTGGTCGGAGCAAGCAGGCAGTCGAAGCGGCGAAGGACGGTGAGCGGCAGGATGACCTTGCGGTATTCGTTGCGCTTGTACGGGCCGCGAAGCAGGTTGCAGATGTTCCAGATGAAGCCGACAAGCTGGGCATGGGTTTCGGAAGTCATGAGTCATCCTTATAGAGACGACGCCGGGGCAATGCGGCAAAGCCCTGCCGTCCGGCCGGTGTCAGGTCAAATGGCCGCGTTGTGTTTTTGGCGAGAATCGGGGTCAATAGCAAGACCGATATGCGGCTCACTGCCGCTTCTGCCGGCTCCCGGGCTAGGGATACAGCCAATGCGGATATGAGGAAAGCGACTCTTGGATGCGTCTTCCCTTCCTCAACCTCCCCACCTATCAGCTTCAAAAGCGGGACCAGAGCGGGACCAAACCACCTTACCACGCAAAAGGGGCTGGACCCAATCAGTCCAACCCCTTGATTTTTATGGTGCTCCCGGCGCGATTCGAACGCACGGCCTATCGCTTAGGAGGCGATTTCAATGCTTTCACCTGACCTCACTTGAATCCATAAAAACCTAGACAAGACAGGTAGTAATGCATATCTATGGCACATAGGCTTTCACTCGATTTCACCCCGTTTCCTCAAATATTGGGGGACAGGTGGGGGACAACTTTCGGGGGACAGATATGGGCTACACTTGGAAGCAGACTAAGCACGAAGGCGTCCGATATCGTGAGCACCCTACCCGCAAGCATGGCGTGAAGCCCGACCAGTATTTCGCCATCCGCTACCGGGTGAACAGCCAGCGCAAAGAAGAGGCTTTGGGATGGGCAAGCCAGGGCTGGACCGCTGCCAAAGCAGCCCAGACCCTTGCCAAGCTCCAGGAAGCGGCCAGGACGGGCGAGGGTGCCACCAGTCTTGCCGAGAAGCGCAAGCAGGCCGAGGCCAAGCGCCAAGCCGAAGTTGAGGCCCGGGCCATCGAGGAACGCGAAAACATCACCCTGGCCCAAGTCTGGGGAAAATACTTGCCCGTGGCCCAGGCCAACAAAGCCACGCATACGGCTTATGCCGAGGAAGCCGCTTACCGCCTCTGGCTCTCCCCTACTCTGGCCAACAAGCCTTTACGAGACATCAAGCCCATCCACTTGGAGCGCATCAAGAAGACCATGGCCGAAGCCGGGCGCTCCGCCCAAACCGTCCGCCATGTCCTCGCGGCCCTGCGGCAGGTATTCAACTTCGCGAAGCGCAATGGCCTCTATGCCGGCGACAACCCGGTTTCCATGGTCAAGAAGCCCTCTGCCGATGCCCGCCGGTTGCGCTTCCTGACCCACGATGAAGCCGACCGATTGCTTGCCGCCCTGGCCGAACGGGAATCCAACGTCCATGACATGGCCTTGCTCGCCCTACATTGCGGCCTGAGGGCAGGCGAAATCTTTTCCCTGACCTGGGGCGACGTGGACATGGAACGCGGCGTGCTCATCCTGCGTGACACCAAAAGTGGCAAGACCCGGGCAGCCTACATGACCGAGGCCGTGACGACGATGCTGGCAGGCATGGAACGCCGAGGGCACAACGATCTGGTCTTCCTATCCGCCAATGGCGGGCGCATCGTGCAGGTTTCCGAGACGTTCAACCGCGTGGTCGCCGCTCTCGGCTTCAACAATGGCGTCACCGATCCGCGCCAGAAAGTTGTCTTCCACACCTTACGTCACACCTTCGCTTCCTGGCTGGTCGAGCAAGGTATCGATTTATATTCGGTCAAGGAGCTTATGGGACACAGCACGTTGGCCATGACCGAGCGTTACAGCCACCTTTCCCCGGACAAGCTGCGCCGGGCGGTCAAGACCCTGGAAGCGGGCATGAACACAGCCAAAGCCGGCGAAAAAGTCATACGGTTAGGAGAAAAATAGGCTGCCGAAGGAGTGCCACCTTTTTCCCCTTGCCCTTTTGACAGCCGTTACCTATGTGGTTACATCTATGATTAAGAGCTTCAAGCACAAGGGCCTGGAGGACCTCTTCTTTGACGGGACAGCCAAAGGCATCCAGGCCAAACACACCCAGAAGCTGACGGATATTCTGGATCGCCTGGATCAATCCACGGTACCCGGCGACATGGCCTTTCCAGGCTCAGGGCTGCACCCGCTCAAAGGGGACCGTGCCAAGTTCTGGTCCGTGAAGGTATCTGGAAACTGGCGTGTGATCTTTCGCATGGAGCAAGGAGAAGCCTACGATGTCGACTACCTCGACTACCACTGACGCCCCCCGGCGCAGAATGAACCGAAAGCCCACCCATCCGGGGGGCGTCATACGCCGGATGCACCTGGAGCCCCTCCGGTTGACGGTAACGCAACTGGCGGCAATTCTGAGGGTGTCCCGCAAGACCCTTTCAAAAATCATCAATGAACGGGCCGGAATCTCCCCGGATATGGCCTTGCGCTTGTCTCGGGCCTTCAACACCACGCCGGAACTCTGGTTGAACTTGCAGAAATCCCATGATCTCTGGGTTGCTGAGCATGAATTGACGGGATGGGAAAACGTTACGCCAATCCCGCTTTCATTGAAAACCGAGAATGGCCATGCCCAGGATTAAGGCCCGTGACCTGCACGAAAAAGCCATACGGGAAGATGCCGAATACCGGCGCGAATATGAAGCTCTCGAAGAGGAATTCTCCCTCATCGAGACCATGCTGCTCAGCGTCAATTACTCCTGGGCACTGACGACAACTATTCTTGTGCACGCACCTCGGCTTCAGCCAAGCGATCTTCGGGTATGAGTTCAGCGCCGCGTCCGTGGTCATTGCCGCGAAGCTGAGTGTCCGCATTCCGCTTTTGCGCTTCCTGGTTCCGGTAACTCTGGCCGGTCAGCTCCAGGATGACGCAATGGTGGACCATCCGGTCGATGGCCGCCGCCGTGGTCATGGAATCTTTAAAGATTTTGTCCCATTGCGAGAACACGAGGTTGCTGCTGATCAGCACGCTGCCGCGCTCATAGCGCTCAGCCAGGAAG
>NZ_JNJA01000033.1 GCF_000702665.1 Solidesulfovibrio alcoholivorans DSM 5433 | reverse complement strand
AGAACCTCGGTGTGTCCATTCCGACGCTGTACCGCTGGGTGCCAGCCTCAGCCCAGGCTTAGCGTACGATTTTTTCCGTTTTCTGAGACGACCCCGGGATGAGCCATGGCGGGATGTCGCATGGTGGAGCCAGCGTCTTTGACGCGCCGCCGAAGGCGGAACAGCCTGCCGCCATGGGGTCGGAGGGCGAACGCCCGGCCGTACAATCGCCGGACCTGGCCCCGGAGCGTCAGCCCGTCGAGCAGCAGGCCGCCTGTGCGGCCACGTCCCCAGCAGCCGGAGCGCGAGCGGCCGCAGGTCGCACCGATCCCGGAGCCGACCAGGCCGCAGCCCTCCCCTACCCTGGCCAGCTCGGCAGAGCCGGCGAAGCAGGATTCCGGGCCGGAGTTCTCCCACGGCATGGGTGGCCCGGGCGAGCTTCGCCCGGGTCAAACAAGCCCGGGTGACGATCTTCGCCCGGGCGTCGAGCCTCCGGCGCACCTGACGACCACCCCGGAAATCCGGGACTGGTGGGATGCCCAGCGGAGCAAGGCCGGGGGACCGGCCGAGAAGCCGCAGGAGGCCCTTATAGAGCCCGAAATCAATCCGGCCAGGGTTGAGGTCATCCAGGAGCCGAAAAACGCCGTACAGGCCCCGCAGGCGGCCAAGAGGGTGTCATTCGATTTGCCCCCGCCTCCTGACTGGGAAGCCAAGTATGCCGAGGCGATGGCAAAGGCCCAGCGGAACACGGCCATGGAGCGCATGGCGGCCGGGCCGAAGCCTGTACCGAAGGCGGCGGAAGACGTTGTTGCCAGGGCGGAAGCCCAGGTCCGGGAATTCGAGCAGGCGCAAAAGGAAGCCCGGGAACGAGACACGGCGCGGATGAAGGAGCGCGCCCGCGAGGACGAGCGGCGCTATGGTCCTCGGGTTGCGACGGCGTCTGACGAAATCATCCGTGGGACTGTTGTAGAGGCGCAAATCAAGGGAGGCCGTTTAAACGTCGTCGTTGATTGCGGCAATGGACGTTACAGAGTGGCGGCTTTGCCGCCGATGGCGAATGTATCACCGGGCCAGATTGGCGAATTTCGGCAACAAAAAAATAATATATATGCGTTCAGCTTCGGAAATAATGTGAATATGCAGGCGGTTAATCGGTTTGACGCACGGAAAAATAGCTTGATGCCTGCACTTGATGCGGCTAAGGTCGATTTATGGAAGGTGCTGAAGATCGAAAGGCGTATTCACCTGTAGCCATGGAGGGTTGGCGATGAATCGGTTTATCGCGAAGCTGTTGGGCGGCATCAATGCCGTGGTGTGGGTGCTGCTGGGGATTGTCGCCCCGCTCGGGTATATGTCGATGTTGGGCCGGGCGGCCAGTAAAGACCCGGTGCTTTTTTTCGGCGTTGTGTTGGGGTGCGTGGTCAGCGCGACGTTGGTTTGCGGTATCGTCGCGTTGCTCGTGCGGATCGCGGATTCTCTGGATGCGCTCAAGGCCGCTGTGGGACAGGGCGGCACGCCGACGCAAGCGGTGGCGGAATAGTTCTCGCGCGGGATTGGTTTGGGAGAGGATGAGGCCGGAGCCGGGAGGTTCCGGCCTTTTGTTTGCAATCAACACATCAATCCGACTGTTTTTTCTTAAAAATATGGATTTTACTTGAGTACAGTAAAATAAAACCGCCCAAAACAGACGTCAATAAACCGATAGCAAACCCCCACCCTCTTTCTTCCCATACGTTTATTCGAGATTCATACGATGCCAACACGGCTTTAGCTTGCTCTTTACTTAAAGACAGCATCGGTTCAATCTCTTTTTTTCTTGTTTAATCTTTTCAAGATTAGCCGAAAGCTCATGCAGTGAATCTTGTTGCTTATTAATAAATTTAATCAAATTAACCAATGTAATTTTTGCCTCTTCAAGCTCTAAAACCTTTCCCTGAATTGTATTTTCAATATTCTTCTTATCATGCGGTAAAAAATTTTCTACAATGTAGTTCGCTCCAAAACTACTAAAAAGCGCAGACAAAAACGAAACAACGAGCAGTCCTACAGAGTAATTTTTTAACCTACTAAATAAAGTATGCCGCCCTACTTTTACCCTTGACTTTACGTCAATCTTTATTTCGTGAGGCATTTAACACCTCTAAATAAAAATTGAGGTTGGAACTTTTTTAGTCCCAACCTCTTTTTACATTATCTATAAAGAATTAATCTTTATAGATAAAATCCGATTCAACAGTTTTCAGAATGCGCGCAAGATCAGATGCTTTTTCACGGGGGATTTTGCGTTTGTTTTTTTCGTATTCGCTAATATGACTTTGCGGAACCCCAATTTGTTTCGCAAGTCCCTTTTGCGTCAAATCAGCACGAAGACGCAACCCTTTCAACATGCGCGAAACACGTTCTTTTTCTTCAATAACAGGAGCAGTAAAAAGAACTTCTTCCGCGCCACAATCCTTGAATACCTTCCCGCCCAACTTCTTTACCAATTGCCCGACAAGAGGAAGCGAATCAGACGGGATTTCGATCCTTGCCGTTGTGAATGCCATTTTTTTATTTCCTTCGCTATCTTTTATTATAGGGGGAAGGATGCCTCCCCCCCCTTTTGATGATCACAGGTTGTTACTTCTTGTTCTTGTATGCGTTATCACGCTTTCCGACATACTCAACAAGAATCGTTGTCTCGGTGCTACCCTTGGAAGATTTCTCTTGGATATCCCAGATGGCTACATTCTTAAAATTAAGGTGACAGTGCATTTTCCCGTCCAATTCTGGAAGGGGTCCGAGGCTATCCCAGCCGCGCCCATACGGTTTACCTGCTGTTTCGAGCAGATGTTGTTCCAGCGCGTCGAGGATAGGCCGGAGTTTTTTACTCAGCGCATCCTTTTGGCGCTGTGCCTTTGGTTTGTACTTGATGACGACTGACCCCATGGGAAATTAATCCTCCTGCTTGATGTTTTCCAACCACCGTGCCCTTGCCGACAATGGATTTAATCTTCATGACTCCACTAAATATACCTCGATATACCACTTGGCAAGGGTATTTTTTGAGATTTTTTACTCATGGCCCTTAACCCCATCTATCTCCTGTCAAATCAATGTATTAGATTTTTCAGGACGGCTGATCGGCGACAATTATTCTTGGGCATCAGCGACAATTAGAATTGTGCATCCTCCCTCCTGGGAGACTGCCGGCTGTTTCCCTCTTGGAAAGATGATAGCCGGCTGAAATGATAACGGATGCGCAGGTGAGAAAGCTGATGAGCGAGAAGACCAAGACGGGACGGACAGGGATGCGGTCTCACAGCCGCGTGGCGATGATGACGGACGCGGGGCCGACCTCAAACCCGAAGATCACATGGCTGAGGCCGAGGTGGATGCACAAAAATAGTTGTCGTCAGTGCCCAAGAGTAATTGACGCTGAGCAGACGGCCATATTTCCGATTTTCCGACTTTTCCCAGGGAAAATGAAAGACCTGAAAACTGGCCGTTTGGGGTGGTCTCGAAAGTGCTATGATAGCAGACCCAAAACGGATGTAAAAAAACGGCGCTAATAATTTTTTCCCTCCGAGGTGAGGCGAAGCCGAAAGCTTCAACGGCAAATTCCGGGACGAATGCCTCTCTATGGAGTGGTTTCGCTCTCGGACGGAAGCCAAGGTGGTCATTGAGGATTGGCGTAGGACTTACAACGAGGTGCGGCCGCATTCGAGCCTCGGCAAAATGACGCCGATGGCCTTTGCGCAGATGGTCGGCAACAACTCAATCCCAGGAGCCACCCTCAAGAATTGACTGGTCCGAGGAAGGCCGGCAGGTCATCATCATGGATGAATTCTTAAAGGATTTGCGTTGGTTCAAGCCATCGAGTCGCGCGAGATCGTGCGCCAGAAGGATAAAGCGGACCAGAAAGCCATCCTCGACATTATAGATCGGAAAACCGCTGAAGCCATCGCGCATTTCAGAGCCAAAGGATGTCTTGTTGAAGCGACCAGGAAGGAGCGAATCAAGGAGCTTACAAAAGGAAAAGTCGAAGGCATCCTTGCGGATCAGAAAGAAGGCATCGGCATCGACAAGCCGAAGAACAATCCTACAACCATTGTATCGACCAACAAAGAACGCGACGAAATCAACAACCAAAAGACACACCAAGCCTTGAAAAAGGCAGGCTATTTTAGCGGCCCTGATGTCCAACCAAGCCGGAACACCTCAGTCCATTATCCCAAAGGCTATAGCCATTCGACGAAACGTCGGTTAACGCCGTGGACGTTGCGCCGCATCCATAGTTTGGCGCAATCCGGAGCCGACCCAGGACTGCCGCCTCGTCGCGAGTAGGCCTGTTGAGCAGACGGCACAGGCCGGCGAAACCGTAGTCCGCTGCGATCGGCTCATGCGTCGCCCGCGTCTCGGCTAGAACCATTTCGATGAATTTCAAAGCGGCGATCTGGATCGGCCCGATGGTATGGTTGTACTGCTCGACCTCGTCCGGAAGATCCTCGTAGAGAGCCCTGATCCGCTCTCCCTCGCGTCTGTAGCCGACCACCGAACCATGCGACGCGGTATGCAGCAACTCAACAAGACAGGGGGACGCGCGCAACGCTATCGCTCGCGGTGTCCCGTCCAGCGAAAATAGATAGCCACTTCCGCGGAAGTCGCGCTGCTGGTCCGCTTGCAGAAACAGCCCTGTATAGCGCCCAAAGATTGGCATGCTCCCTCTTGGCAGAATGGCTTGAATTCCCTTCTGTAGAGAGCCGTGCCAACCGATGTCGACGATGCATGGGCTAGCTTCTTCATTCAGGCCATCTTGTTCGAGATAACTGGCGAAAAGCTTGCCATGTTCGCAGTTGGCCGCATCCAGCCGGTCACGGCATGCGTGGAACAGTTTGCGGAGACGACTCGCGCCATCCTTGTCACCGATACGCACGACGTCATCTGGCCCGAAAAAACCCGAAGCGAGGATTTCTTTGCTTAGATCCGCCGGATCGAGACGCCAGCGACGCAACACCTCGGCGGGACTAAGGATTAGCCAGTTCTGCAAGAACAGCTCTTCTGCGCAATCGGGATCGAACGCGGCCCGCGCCCGATAAATGACTTGACGCGATACTTCGAGATAATCCGTGCGGATCCGCTCTCCAAAATGCGCCTGATAGAGATCGAAGGCGCTCTTCATCACCAGCCCGTCGCGCGAGCAGAAGTGGTAGCAAGAGAAACCCTCGCGCGCCGACTCCTCATAGAGCCAACTGGCCAAACCGAGCAGCAGTGGCCCCAAGGCCTCGTATCCGACACGCTCAGGCAGCGACCGGTCGCCGGGATCCTCAAAGCGCAGCCCGTAGTTGAACAGGTAGGTCTTCTCGAAGGCCAACATGCTGCTCGTCAGCGGTGGGATCGGCTTACGCCAATCAAGCGCCTGCCGCTCGACCAGCCGCTGGGCAGGATTATTCACCGGCAGATGGATGATGCGTGCCTGCAGCGCACGCGACCCGTCTGCCCATGTATTGTCTCCGACATGGAGGATGCTGCTCCGCTCAAGCCCCATCCGCATGCAAACGAGATCGTAAAGATCGCCGTGATGCTTGGTGCAGTCCTCGTCAATCGAGACGAACAGCGCTTCGTACTGGCCGTAGCCCTCCCGTTCGAGAACGGAGGCCAGTACCGACTTCGGCATGTAGAAATCAGACACGAAGAAGATCCGTTTCCCCGCTCCAATGGCCCAGTTGTAGAAGGCCTTCACCGAAGGCATAGGCCGGAGAGACGCCAGTTCGATGGCGATCTCGATCTGCGTGAGTTCCGTTAGGACGGCTGGTCTCAATCGCAACCGTCCTCGGGTAGGCAGCAGGTCGTTGAACGCTGTATATATCTCGTCGAGGTGGACCTCGTGCCCGTTACGCTGCACCAATCGCGAGCGGGCTTCACGCTCGGCGTTGATGCGCACCTCGGCGAAGCTCGCGGGATCAAGCCCGGTCAGCGGTTTGGCTTGGAAACCGATCCGATAGAACATGTCCACCGGACGGAAGACGCCTTTTCGGTACAAAGCCGTATCGAATATGTCGAAGGAAATGACGTCGAAACGCTCGGCCCATTTCCGTAACGCGAAAGGCACAGTTTCTTCAGCTGGATCGACCAGCCCCATGCAATCAGAAGATTCGACCATTCTGCTTGTTCCCATGACGAGTATCAATTTCCTGACGTTTTTTTGATGAGTTCCTCGAGATAGTTCGTGTGGCTACGCTGATCATTGAGCAACTTTTCAAGCCAAAAAAGATGGTTCTTGAGGTCATCAAACCGCTCGATCTGGTTACGCCGTATTTCGCCGTGATAGAGGAATTCCCCTTCGCTCAGGTCACCAGACCGCAAGGCGGCCCGCAGATAGCGATTGATGTATTTTGTCCGCTGGATTCGATGCGTATCCTTCATCGCCACGACCGTATTGTCATAGCCGCCGCCGGCACCGACAACCCGGTGATGATAGTTAGCCAAGCTCTCGCGCAGAACATCGACTTGATAGCGCTGCACTACCCGAAGATGGAAATCCCAATCGCCGAGGACAGGCAGCTCGCCATTAAACATGCCGACCAACTCCATCACAGAACGACGGAATAAAAAGCAAATCGGCGGAAATTCGTTTTCGCTGCTAAGATTGGTGAGTGCCAGCGCCTCGAGTTGCTTGAATGGGTAGCGATCGCGCTCGACTACCTCATTGCCGGCAATCTCCTCAATGATCACCGTGGCCTGTGTCACCACTCCCGCGACTTCCGGCGAAACGCTGTCAAGATGGTTGACGCAGCGTTCTAGGAAGCGTGGGGTCCAGCTGTCATCGTCATCGTGCACCACCAAGAACTCGCTGGCCGAATGGGTTACACCGGCGTTGGAAGCGTTCTCCATCCCGGTCGACTTGGGATTGTTGATCAGCAGGAAGCGCCCCTGCAACCTGTTGCGACGCTGTTCGAGCAATTTCTCGATCGGCGCCGAATCGCCCCCGTCGTTGACGATGACCAGCACCCAATCTTGGTAGGTCTGGTGCAGGACGCTATCGATCGCGCGACGCAATAGAAGCGGACGGTCCTTGGTCCGCATGATCACGGCCACGCGCCCCCAGGCGAGGCGGTTGATGGTCGCAAGGCCGGAGCGGGCAGGCAAGAGGCCGTGCACCGAGGGCCGATCCCAACGCTCCGTCAGGCCTTGGCCCAACTGCACAATGCGGAAGATTTCCGGCGAGAGCGTGGAAGCATAGGCGCGGATGTTGCGCAGCAAATCGGAGGCCTTGCTCTCGCGATTTCGCAACATGCTGGTCGGGGCTACGCGATACCAGAACAGAGGAATGTTGACCAGTTCGTGACGGATTCCCAAGGTGGAGGCCTGCGCAAACAACTCCCAATCCTCGTGACCCCGCCCGTAATCCTCGGTGAAACCGCCGATTCGATCAAAGACGGAGCGCGTGATCATCATGTTAGCATCCCCGAAGCAGTTCGAGATCACTCCAAGCGCCATGTCCGGCGTCAGGGGTATCCCGATCTGCCGCGGAACGTCTCGCTGCGGATCAATTGCATCGGTTCCGTCGAACAAACCAAAGCGGGCAGTTATGATTTCCGCGCCGGTGTTGAGATGAAAATCGAGGAAGCTGCGGATCATCCCCGGAGTGGCGAGGTTGTCGTCATCCATGAAAATCAGCATGTCGCCGGTCGCGTTCCTGGCCGCCGTGTTGCGTGCGGCGCCGAGGTAACGGTTTTTCTGGTGCACGATCCTGCCGTTGTGGTTGGCGAGCCAGGTTTCGATCTCGGCGAGCTCCTCGCTCACCCCGGGCAGCGTGCTGCCGTCGTCCACCACGATGATTTCTAAATCCGGATACTCGTTCGCAACGATCGAAGCCAGGGTCTGGCGCAGTAGGGCCGGGCGGTTGAAATGAGTGACGCAGATGGTCACTTTCGGCAATGGCTGCGGCGACTGCGTCGTCCTGGCTGGTGCAGGGACCGAAGCGCGAAGCAGCGACGCGAGTGTCGGCACGTCTGTTACCTCTGCGGTCGAAGCCTCGGCCCCGTCGAGCGTCGCCACAATGTCCTCGGCAAGTGCCCAGGCGTTGTCGTCGCGCTCAGGACCGCGCCGGAGCGGACGCAGACCAAGGGTCCTTGCCAAGGTGTCCCAAACCGTGCCTTCGAGTTGCGGCGTGACGAGTAGCACGCCCTTGCCTCCGAGGGGAGCCAGTACGCGCGCATTGCTTTGCCAATCGAGATCGGTCAACAAGCGCAGACGAAACGGCCACTTTCGACTCCGATCGCGGAGATAGGCGGCGCAATCCTTGCCACGCAACCAGTCCGAAGGGCCGACGAAGGCGATGCCTATGGTCTTTCGACGTTCGGCCGTCATACGCCCGGTAAGACGGTCGAGCGCGTTGCAGACATGAATCAGGCCGTTTTGTGCCCGCAACGGACCGACGAACACCAGCCAATCCACAATATCCTGATCGACCGAGACCGCGGGCAGCCGCGGCAGTTCGCCGAGACCAATCCGGACCAGCTCCAGCCGCGGTACATCATTCGGTGCGATCTGCCGGATTGCTTCCGCTACTTGCAGGTTCGCACTCAGAATCCGGTCGGAGGCCTTGATCGCAAGACGTTCCAGCGCCTCGTCGAACAGAAGTCCCGGTTCGTCGAACAACTGGTCTGCGGCCAGGCGATCCGGAATCGTGAAGGCCTCCGCGAGCAATACAATCTCGGTTCCTGGCAGGAGCCCTTGCCGCCGCGAGGCGGCGCAATAGGCCAGCATGCCCCCCCGCGAAGTCGCGACCACCCGCGAGAACCGGTTCGCCCGGACCCAAATGTCGAGTGCCAAAGCCGACTTCTGCCCGCCGCTGGCAGTAGTATCGACTGGCGCCTCCGGAACGACCACGAAGCGGGCGCGGGCCAACGTCTGGGCGTTCTTGCTCCCTATCAGATCGTTCAGAAGATCCTTAACAGAACATCCGACCCCGGCGCCGCCACGGAAGCTGCCGGGGAAAGCGACGGTGACCTCCTCTTCGCCGGCTTGAACAGCCTCGGCCGCTCCCATGAGCAGGGTCCGGGTTTCTTCGCGCGTAGCGGCATTGGCAAAAGGATCGGGCAGCGCAATACAGAGACCGCTCCGGCTGTGGCCGGCGGCCTCAATGGTGAAATTTCCCTTCCCCACGGGCATGACGAGGGCAACGTCCTTGATGATAGCGCCGTCCTGGTCCTCGAAACGCAAAACATATTCAACGGCCTTCGCTTCGCCGGGCGCGAACTCGAAACCGCGATGCTCCGGAACCAGGCCGTTTTCCGCCAGCATGGGATGGAAGCGATTGGCGACGGTCCAGCAAACCTCGGAGTCGTTTTGCAGCAGCCGCACCCTCGGCGAAACATCGGGCTGCCACGGCATCACCGCCCAGCCCTCGATATGGCCATCCGGCATCGCTTCCACCCGGATCAATGCGACCTGCTCCGGGTAGTCTGCCCGGAACATCAAGGGATTATCCGGGTAGACCGTCGCACTACCCACCAGTCGTGCCGCGACCTGGTGCGAATGGCCTTCGCGGCATCGCGCGGAAACGGGCACCGCGAAAGGCCTGTCGATGTCGCCCTGGTCCACCGGCGGACGGAGGACTTCAATGGCAATCGCTTGGCCATCGATCAGAATTTCGACCCCTATCTCGGCGTCGCCGCCGAAATCCCGCACCTGTCCGATGATGCGGTCCCCCTTGATATCCAGATCGATGATCGCCGGCTCACTCGCAAAACATAGCGGGATTCGCTGCTCCGCCGTGTCCTTGACGTCGTCCGGCCCGAGCGACAGCGGCGCCGTTACGTTGTCCTGCGCGGCGCCAGAGAGTTCTATGTCGAAGCTACGGTCCTGGGGATCTGTCGCGAAGCAGTCCAGTATCTGATCTCCGCGACGAAGGAGAATTTCCGTGCTCTCGGCGAATTGCGGAGCGAACATCACCTGGCCGGAAATCCGTTGCAACGACAGATGGTTCAGAAGGACTCCGAAGGAGCCGTCGGCGGAAACCTCCACCATGAAGCGTTTTTCGAGCACGGCATTGCCGGCAATGAGCAAATCGAGGTCCACATGACCGGAAGCGGCGATCTCGGAAATATCTTTCGGTGACAGTTCGAGATCTGCCACAGTCAACTCAACCGGCTTCTGACCCACGACATTGCCGCGGTGCACGCAACGGCCATTGCGTCGGACCTCTAGCGACAAAGCGAGGTTGGGGTGAAGTCGGTCCCAGAATAGGCCGGCAATATGCAGCGGATTGAAGACATCGATCGAACTCGCGAGCCTGTCCTTCGCGGGGATCTCGAGCGAAACATCCCCGCTAACTTCTTCATCCAACTTTGCGATCAGCCCGGCGAGCGCGTTTCGGAATGTTTCCCGGTTAACCTGGCTCGCTCCGAGCGGCAGAGCCGGACCGCCTACAATCTTAATCTGAAGGTCAAGGGCCTCGCCGCAGTTCTTTTCGTCCAGCGACTCCAGCTGCTGCAAGATATCCCTGAGCCGGTCAAGCGGTTGCTCATACATCTTGATGCTGAAGCCACAATGGTTTCCCGGCAAGTATTGTTCCAAGTCGTATCTGGGCTTGCCAGTCGTGCCCTGGAAAAAGTCAATCCCCTCGATCGCGCCCTCGATCTCGATCGCTTCGCTTGGATGCTTCAGGTCAACCAGCCAACCCGAAAACTGATCATCCATAAAGCCGTCGAGGCCGCCGCGATAGCGAGGACCGCTCATCAGTTGCTCGAGTCCGGAGATCGGCGCAAGCGTCTCGTCGAGTTGAAGGATCTCACCGATGGCGGCTGCAAGGCTGTTTCGACTCGGGACATTTGGACTAAGGGGGAGTTTCGGCCCTCCCGGAATACCGATCTCCAGCGCGACGGGAAGCAGCATCTGCTGCTCGTCAAAACTTTGCAGCCGTAGCGCCAAAGCTTCCAGCTTATCGAGTGGCATATCCCGCATCGAGATACAAAATTTGCATCTGCAACTAGGAAGATACATTGCAATATCTGCACGGTCCCCCCCCGTCATTACCGTAGGAAATTTGATGCGCTCAATCACCACATCGAGTTCGAGAACCTCCTGGGGCTTGGTTGTGTCCACGAGCCAGCCGGAAATACTTTCGCCGGTAAAGGCGTCAAAACCGCCACGATACCTTGGAGGAAGCTCCAATTTCTCCAAAATGGGTGAGACTATTTCTCCCAACTTGGTGTCGGACATTTAGAGAGCCTCGTCTGTTTTATCTTTGCCCAGCACAGGATCGTTGCGCGCAAGCGGACTAAAAAGGTCGCGTCCGTCAATGTGGTGTAAATTCCGGTGTGCTTGAGGTGGCAATCGGTCAGGCTGCCCTGGGTGGAATTTGGGCTGGCTGCGCCTCGTTGGATTGGGTGTTGAGTTCGGCCATGGCCTCGACCTACATGTAGCGGCTTTGCAGCTGCCACTCGTCGTTTTGCTCCAGCAAGATGGCCCCGATGAGCCGGATGATGGGCTGCCCGTTGGGGAAGATGCCGACCACGTCCGCTCGCCGTTTCACCTCTTTATTCAGCCTTTCCAGCGGATTGGTGCTGTGCAGCTTGACCCGGTGCTGTGCCGGGAAGGTCATGCAGGCCAGCACGTCGTGCTCGGTTTCGTCCATGAAGCTGGCGAGTTTTGGCCATTTGCCGCGAAGCTGGTCAGCGACATGCCGCCAGGTCTGGCTGTAACAAGGCCTGGCGCAGGGCGGCGGAAACCATGGCGTGCTGCGATTTAGGGACGCGAGCCAAGGCGTTTCGCATCCAGTGAACCCGGCAGCGCTGACCACCCGGCCGCCTTCACGCTGCTTGAGGTAGGTCGCGTCCAGCCACAAATAGGGCCATTCCCCGGCCAGCGGCCTGGAAAGGAAGGCATGGACGCGTTCATCGATGTCCTTGCACAGCTTGGACACTTGGGATTTCGAGATGCCGGAAAGCCCCATGGCCTGGACGAGATCGTCGCCCCCCCGTCGATATACCGCCGATCCAGGCCTCCTGGATGACGGCCACCAAGGCGCGTTCGCTGGTCTTGCGCGGCTCCAAGAAGGGCGGAAAGAGCTGCCCTGACGCAGCTTGGGGATGCGCAGTTGCAGGGAGCCGACGCGAGTATCAAGGCTGCGGTCACGGTAGCCGTTGCGGTAGCTGACCCGCTCGGCGCTTCGTTCGTGGCGGCTGGCTCCGATCAAGCCGTCCACATCGGCCTCCATAAGAAGCTGCAAGACGGCTTCCGCCAGGGAGCGGAGAAAATCGCCGCCGTCGGCCTTTTGCATCAGCTCAATTAATGCCATGCTGTCCTCGGCCATCATGGTCTCCTTTGGTTGCAGGTGCGGCTCCGCAACTTCACTTTACAGCCAATGGACCTGATGGCCACCTCGCCCATCCCGTCCAGGCTGGAGCCCCCCCGCCTGGACGACTTCAAAATTTACACCACTTCCGTGGACTCTACCACTAAAAAAGGAAATCGAAATCAGCACTGATAGTAGATAAAATACACGGGTCGATGTTTTGGGATTGGAGTTTATCCCTAAAGATGTGAAGCTGGTTAAGCATATTTGTCAGCCCATCACGACTCCTTAAAAAATAAGTTTCATATTTCGACAACAGCTCACCGATTCCGGAAACCCAAAAGTGGAATTTTAAAGAGTCATGCAACTCTGTTTTGTCTGAATTAATATAAGCATAAAAGGCCAATGCGATCGCTGTGTCACGCTGAGAGATTTCAGATTCTTTAAAGTGAACAATATCAGAGTTTGTTGAAAAATTATTTATTGAACTTTTATATATAGTTAAACAGCTCTTTAAAACGGTAACCGAATGCTTTTTCAAATTCAGATAGTACAAAATATATCCATAAAACATCAATGACTTTATGACATTGACTGCCGAGATTCTTTTCATGCTCGTTGTATCAAAAAAAAGACTTTTTTTAAAAATATGCCTTAGCGTGGTTATTAATTCTTCATGTTTATTCAAGTAAAGTTCCAGATGCCACTTGGCGCATAACATTGAAAAATCTAAATGGTGCCTATTTTCCCTTACATTTTTTCCCAAGGACAGTTCGTTTATGTATTTATAGTTGTTTATCAATAAATTATATGCTGAATTAGCTTTCTCTATCGAGATCATGTCGATAGCTTGATAAGAAAAAGCGACTGACGCAAAGACTGGCACATAACGCGGTGTTGAAAAGTATTTTGAAAGCTGATAAAAAGCATACGCCCTTGTTTCAAGATCGATAAATCTTCCTTCATCCCACATTACTTGAGAGTCGTTAACCATTTGTTCGTTGTAAAAATATAATTTTTTTCTCGCTTCACCAATAAATGGAACTTTAAATAACGTGTTATTGCACATTTTATACAAAAAAAATGATTCAACTGGTTCAGCTTCTTTTTTTATTGTAGCACACAGGCAGCTAATGTTTTTGAATTTATCTAAATTTATGTCTAGCTTAGGCCCAAGCCTTTCGGCTGTTAGATCTGACGGATTATTTGTTTGAATCATCTTCGTTGTTAATAAGAAATTCCCCAACTGGTCGTGGTTGATCATCGGCTTTAAAAAAATATATACTCTTTCACCTCGTATTAAAAATTTTTCTACAACCATTTCAGATTGCGCTAATATCATATAAAAACTCCTTGGAAAAAGTCCGATACTATTCTTGAAATCGAATGCCACCGGCAAGTCCGGTGGCTGCGGTTGCAAAAGCCGAAGAGGTGGCCGGAATCGGGTCAAGGTGTAGCTGCTCTGAAACCAGGATGGACAGGCACGTCGATAGACGTGCGCTTGTCGGTGCCAGCCAGGGCCAGCTAGATCTGAACGCCTCCTGCCGGCAACATTACAGCACGCGTCAGCGTGCGGACAAGTTTTTCCAGCACCAGCGGAACGAAGCCCCCTCCACAAGCCGTTCCCACATGGACCTGGACGGTCCCGGAGCCGTCGTGACGGCCTGAGGTGAGGCGGACAGCGGCCCGGGAACGATGAGGTGCTATAGAACTACTACAAATTCCATGGCTCTTCAAGTTGGTCCTTCCGGGTTTTCCGTGGGTAGGTGACCGGTTATGGTCAGCCCGGGAGGGTGACCATGAAGGGCCGCAAGGAGTGCCTCGGCATCTGGCTTGGCCAAAGCGAATCCGCCAAGTACTGGCTCGGCGTGCTCAATGAATTCAAAAACCGGGGCGTAAACGACGTGCTGATTTTTGCCGTGGATGGCCTGACCGGCTTTCCTGAAGCCATCAGGGCCGTGTATCCCCAGGCTGAAATCCAGCGTTGCCTCGTTCACCAGGTCAGGAACTCGCTGGCGCAAATGGCTTGGAAGGATCGCAAGGAGGTTGCCAGTTCCCTGCGCTCGATTTACACAACGCCAACAGAGGAAGCCGGCCTCATGGCCCTGGCCGAGTTCGAGGAAACCTGGGGGCGGAAGTACCCCCATGTCGTGCTGTCCTGGAAATGTCATTGACCGCCCTAATGGAGCCAGCGATGTGCACCCGTAATGGAGCCACCTTGGGTGGCGATTCCGGGGTTCGGACGCATCGAAAAGTTAGGTGTTTTCCTCCGCACCGGCAACGAGGTTTTTAAGCGCCGCTTCCTCTCGGGAGCTTCGATAGCTCCTTCCTTCAAGAATGACCTTGTAGGCTCCATGCCTAATCCGGTCCAAGGTCGCCGCCCCCAGCAGTTTATTGTTGAAAGCCTCCCCCCATTCGGCGAAGTCCAGGTTGCTGGTGATGACCGTTGCGCAGCGCTCATAGCGCTCGGCGATCAGGTCGTGAAAATCCTCATCCTCCGAGGATTTAAAGGGTTTCAACCCGAAGTCGTCGATGATGAGCAGGTCCGTCTTGGCCAGGGTGGACAGTTTTCTGTCATAGGTGTTGGTCGCCTTGGCCGCCTGGAGTGATCGGCGACAATTATTCTTGGGCATCAGCGACAATTAGAATTGTGCATCCTCCCTCCTGGGAGACTGCCGGCTGTTTCCCTCTTGGAAAGATG
>NZ_JNJA01000032.1 GCF_000702665.1 Solidesulfovibrio alcoholivorans DSM 5433 | reverse complement strand
GCCGTGAGACGCGCTTCTATTTCCGCCCAATGATTCAGGAAGGGGTCAGGCCGTGTTCGCCAGTCCCGTACCTCCTTCATTTCAGAGGGGAGTCTGCCTTCCTTGAGATACTTTGCCGCCGTATTGCGGCTCATGCCGGCCTTGAGCCCGGCTATTCCGGTCAGCCCTGTTTTGGTCTTCTCTCGCATCAGCTTTCTCACCTGCGCATCCGTTATCATTTCAGCTGGTTACCATCTTTCCCGGGGGGAGACAGCCGCCAGCCTCCAAGGGGAGGTGGATGCACAATTCTAATTGTCGCTGATGCTCAGGAGTAATTGTCGCCGATCAGCCTGACCCAACTGGAACTGGCTGAAAAGGCCAATTTGTCCTTGAAGCACCTCGGGGAAATCGAACGCGGCCGGGGCAATCCCACCCTTGAAAGCCTTCACAACTTATCAGTCGCGCTCGATATCTCCCTAATGAAGTTGTTTGACCTCGAAGTTGACTTATTTACAACAGAGGTGACGGAAGAACTTGCCATTGGCATTGTTCAGTCGGCATCGCCGAGCGATAAGACAAAGATCCTTAAGATATTGACTGCCCTGACAGAATAGATCCAGCTAGTCATTAATCATAGAACTTCGGGTCACTATCCGTGACTTTCAGGCCATTGAACCGACCACGAACATTTTTTTCTTCCTTTTTGATTGCATTTCGCACATTATCCCGACCAACAATAATGCCACCGCCGTGAGCAATTGTTTTAAACACACCGCCAACGACGACACCCAAAGCGATTCCGGCGATAAATTTAAAAAGCATCATATTCCAAGCCTCCATGAAAACAGATTAGATGACCAGGACTTCAGTCTTTGCCCTTTGGAGCAGCGGCTAGCAGATCAAGATATTCCCTGAAAGTTGCCGCGAGATGCATGCCTATCTCTGCCCACCGTCGCACAAACACTCCCTGCACGCCTGAATCTGCCGCGCCCATAACATCAAAAAGGTGTTCGATGGGCTGAAACCGCTTGGTGATCTCTTCGATCTCTTCGATCAATTCGAGCGTCTTGGCGTTAGATTCTGCTTCGGTCGGCATGGTCACCTCTTGGCCCAGGAGATCGGGGACCAGGGAAGGATACCCTCGGGGCAAGGGCCAGGTCACGGGGCTGGGCAGCTGACGGGGAGGCCGAGGCAATTGGCAGAGCCTCCGGCCGAATCGGACTTTGGGCCTAGGCGACCCACCCTTGCGTTTTTGAGGGGAGGGGCCAGGGCAATCTACCCCACACGAGGAAAGCCCCAGGACGGGGCCGTAGGGCGCGAATCCAAGGGGTGCCCAGAGGTCCGGGACCGGGGATACTGGTCGACCGACCCCATCGGGGCAACAGAATATCAATTAATGAGCAAAGCTCATGAACATAAATTTCATTTCACGTTGACAGAAAATCACCTTAAAGCTATCTGCCGAAAAGATCATTCAGCCATAAAGGAGTTAACCATGATCGATAAAGAAATTTGGGCAGAGGCTTTAAATCTGGCAAAAGACCAACTTCGCCATGGCAAAGTTCATTTCAGCGAGCTGGAAGTCGTAGCAAAGAGCATTTACGAAAAGCTGACTGCTCTCAGCGCCGGCCCGATCATTGACGTCCAGCCCGAGCCCATGAAGCAAATCGAAGCTGCGCAGCATGTGAAGACCAAGAAAGGTGTCAAATGTGCCGTTTGTGGCGTAGAATTTAAGGTTTTAGGCACGAAACATCTTGAGTCTCATGGCTTGACTCGTAAAGAGTACATGGACAAGTACGGCGTTACCAAGAAAGATATGTCTGTTAAGATTGCCCGAAAAACGCTGACTGGCGAAAACAATCCCCTCAAGCAGATTCAGATGATCATGAAGGAATTTGGAATTAAGCGCGGAGATGTTACTCAGTTTGTTCTGGACAATGGTTTTGACGGCATGAAATCGCTTGCTGCTACCGCTAAAGAAAAGAATGTTGGCATTCTTGAGTTGCTGAAAGTTCCTGCTGAAGCAAAATAGACCAAGATCGACAAAAAATAGTTAGGCCCAAGCAAGAAGCCCACGTCTTCCATGTCAAAGTGGACGGCGTGGGCTTTTTTATCTTCAACCATCCACAAGAAACCACGCCGCAGTTTCTCTAACGGCGAATCAAATAAAATTTAGGAAGACGCCTTCTTTGCAAGCTCAGAATTTATTGAGACGATTAGCTTGTGAAAATCCTGTTTGTTCATTCTGGCATATCCATCATCATACGTCATTGGGATCTTATTATAGGGAGAGACTTTGCAAAAAACAAGAATAGCTCCTCCCCATTCACGCCGAACTACGCGAGAGCCCTTTGGCAATGGTTTTCCGCCATGCTCACCTGCATCATAAAAAGACCTATCTACATACTTGCCGTTAACAACGGCCAACTCCTCATAATCATTGGAATGCTGGCCATAAACACCTGTTGGCTCAAGATTTTCGAGTTCTAATCGAAAATACGAAAGCTGTTGCTCTGTCCCGATAGAATCGAAGGAAAGACATCGTGGTTTAACAATATGAGGGACTGAAGAAAAATCTATTTCTATGCAATCAGTTTCCAAGCCAGAAAAACGACAACCCTCAAGATCAAGACCACCACCATTTGGGAAAAAAGAATGGTTAGCAATTTTAAATTTTCCAATACAATCTAAAACACTAACGATGTCGTTTGGCTCGACCCATTCGCAATACAAAGGCACACCGACTGGGAACATCTCCGATAGCATGCGATTCCATGAGTCCAGAGATTCTTTATCGAAATAAGGATTTCTTGTACGCATACGTCCTCCACGAACAATTTCTTCCAACGTATCACAATTCTTCTGAATGCTCTTTGTGCTGTCGCCAATTCACCAAATAGAGCTTAGCCAAAGTCTCATCCCGAATGATCAGCAGGTTCTCAGCGTTCTTCTCTTCGGCCGCCTTGGTGAAGTTAAACGACCCCGTGATCACAGTCGAACCATCGATGATCATCACTTTATTGTGGGCGATGGCATGCTTGTCGTCAATCCAGACTGGGATGCCTTCATTCTTAAGAAACGTCGCCCCAGTATAGGTAGCTTTTCTTTGACTTTTATCGAGAATGGCTTCGACCTTTACTCCCCGGCGAGAGGCATCAACAAGGGCCTTGGCTATTGGAGCAGAGGTAAAGCTGTAAGCTTGTACATAGATTGTCTCTTTAGCTTGACCAATGGCATCAACGATTGCTTGCTGTGCGCCACTCTTTGGAGAAAAGTACACACTAACAGGCGTGTTATGAAGAGTTATGTCATAGGCCTGGAGGGCTCCTGGGCAAACTAGCCAGAAGCACACAATCAGGGCTGAGAGGCAAAATTTCATTGGAGCACCTTTGCGGGGGCAAGAGAATGCCTCGCCCCCGCTTACTTGACTTGCCTACTTCTGCTTGGCGATGACCTTGTCTTTGATCTTGTCATAGGTTGCGCCAGGGATGATCTTTTTGGAAACAAGCTGGTCCTTCTTGGCGTAGGGGCGGCCCTCAATAATCTTCTTGGAATAGGCGTCACCAATGCCAGGCAGGGATTTAAGCTGATCTTCGGTCGCGGAATTCAGGTCAATAAGCTCGGCCTTGGCGGCAGGAGCTTCGACTTTTGCCGGGGAGGCCGTGCTCGGAGTGATGGCTTTCTGCCCAGCAATGCCCGCAGAAGCCATGCAGCAAACCAGCAGCAGAGCAACGATAAGCAAATACGCTTTCTTCACGGGGAATTCTCCTGGATTCAGGGTTGAAAAGGGGAGAACGCCTGCCCCAGCCTATTTGAAATTGTGCTGCGCACGGTACGCCTTGACCATTGGGTCGGTGACGTCCTTTGGGTAACAGAGCGGAGACCGGCCACCCGGTCGGCTGTAGGCACTTCTCCCGCCGCAATTCCTACCGTTGCGCATGGTGTTGTAGGGACATGGGCAATTGCCAGGGTACGAACTGATAGACTCCTTGATTATCATGTCTCGGACTTCTTGGTCCGTGACTGCGAAGGATAAGGCAGGGCCTAGAACCAAGGCAAGCGTCAAGAAAAGTCTCTTCATGATACCAACCCAAGTTTATTGATTTTTGTCTGCCCATAATCCTCTTTTCTCGTCCCGGCATTGAAGCTCCCAGGCATGCCAAGACACGCATTCCATCGTCCCACGCTTTCGGCATGTGGCGACATCAACTGAGGCAAGACAGGCTTTCGTTACGACGTCGGCCAAATCTTCCTGCCCGACAATCACTCGCGCGATGACTTGGCCGTTTGGCTCTTGGTAGACGGGCAATACCTCGGCTACGTCTCCCCACTGATAGCACCATGAGGTTGTTCGCCGCCGCGCAGCATCTCCAAGTGGATTCCCTGGGACAGGAGCTATGACCGCGTAGAGCTTGATCCGTTCGATTTTTCCATCTGGCTTGGCGATGTCCAAGGTTGTGCCGTCGAGGACGTTGACGACCTTTCCCTGCCAGGAGTCTGCCGCCAAAGAGGAGATAGGAAGAAGTGCAAAGACCAGCAGAAAGGCGAAAGATCGAATCATGGTTATGGCCCTTTGCACCATCATTCTCGTGACGAGAGATTATCCAACATTTGCAGCAGGTAGTAGTAGCTTTTATGCACATTATAAGCGTAACAAGAAATAGCTGTACAATTCAATTAGGTAGATTCTACGCCACTAAAACAATCTAAATTATACCAAGAAAACAATTTATACATTAAAAAATTGCAAATTAGTTGCATAGTCGTTTTAATATGACAAATTAACTGCAAAAAAAGTTTCAAAATAAATGACTCAATGAGAGAAATGCTCTTTTATTATAGAAAACAAAGCTTTCGCATCACTTTCTTTCGGAATCATTGTAAATAATTTAAAGCAGTGCTTAGTAACAGTCCGGCGTCGAACAAGTAAATTCCTAGATTTGAAGTTTATGTGGTCCTCATATGGATAACCATGCCTAAGTTGAGTCAACTCAAAAAATTTAGATATTTCATCTTTATTAATAAGCTCTTGAAATCTTCGTTGGCTTTGTTTTGATATTTTTGTGTTATTATCAACTGTATTTTCATGATCCCGAACGAAGACCACTGCGTCAACTGAAATTTCAGGGATATCTGTTGAGACTTCACTAAAAATGGCTGGCAATTGACTTTCAATTCTATTCTTTCCAATGTCTGTGCTCATTATAGCAATAAATCTAATTTTTTTTATTTTACACAGAGAACTAATAAATTCTTGCTTATTGCGAGAAATATCAAAGTAATGATTTTTTTCAACTATGCTTGGCAAAGGATTGTTGTTTAAATAATATTTACCAAAAGAATCTAGAATTTGCGTGCCAGATACTATCAATTCAACTAGAATAATTAGCTCTGACTGACTATAGTCTATTGCTTCTAATTTATTCACCCATAATTCAGTTTCGAGTCTCCTAAAGTCAAGATCAAAGTTTGGAATGATCCGATGAAACCCTCCTCCATCTGCAAACCTCTTTATTGTTCCCAGGATAGTATTTGGACGTTTTTGGCATTCGTGAGCCATTTGTACAAACTTGTTGATATCAATAGCGCTGTATGCCCGATGAGCAGCGATAACGTCAATAAGAGCTGCATGATAATGTTGTGGGAAAATCATGAGCCAATTTAACAAGTCATTTTTAATTTCATCTTCGTTGTAATTATCATTATGACACTTTAAAACATCAATGGCCGTATCAAACTTATCAAGATTTTCTAATTTTTTTAAAGCAGGAGAAAAATTTTCAAACAGCATAACATTTGTTCCAAAATATGGAAATTCATTGTCGTAAATTTTTTTTCTAGCTTTAATTACCTCGCAACACCTGACAATCTGATGAGGAACGACAGCGATCAGGTACTCGTTCTGGATCGAACTTTTAATTAAAAAGCATGTGTTATTTACAAGATCGCCAGCGTGTTCTATTGACAATGCAGATAACTCTATATCAGAACCAATGAAAAATATCAAAACACTAACATCTTGAGGCTTGTCAAAGATGTAAACCAAGCTATCCCCAATTTCAAGTTCTGACGCCACAGAGTCATCAAATGTAATTTTTACAGGATCTAAAGCAATAGAAGAACTAAGTCTAAATAAAGCATCTAAGTCAACTGTATCTATAACTATTTCGTCAGCATACTCATTACTCATCCCTTCAGTTCCACTTTCAAAAAACGTATTAATTATGGTTAATATTCTGAATAGTTCAAGCCGCAACAGATCAGCGACATGACGGACAAAATGTTCCTTGCCTGTCATCTCGATAAAAAATTCAATACTGTCAATTACGAGATAAAAAATTCTGTCTAAAGAACTCTCACAATCGTAAAGCATTAAATTGTTTACGCCAAACATTAACTTTATCTTGTCAAGTTTTCTTGAGCCAAATAAAGAATTATAATCATTTAAGACGTCATATATAATTGAACTTTTGAAAGAAATAGAGCTGCCTAGTCGATGTGTAACTATAGCATTAATTTTTGCAGCTTCTACATGATAAGGCCAAGTATAATCCATCTCTGCGCTTGGAGAAGATATGGCGCTCAATAGCTTGAAAGTAGCTTCGTAGTCATTCCTGCAATGATAGGGGATTAGTCGCTTGCTATATTCTTCTGATGTGAATTTTAAATTTCTAAAGGCAGGTAACACCGTGTGTTTTGAAACAGATATGGCCTGAGACAATATCTTTAAAAAATTTAAACGGTTATTCTCTAGCATCTCATCATAATTATAGCTATGAAGCACTGAGTCATGTATTGCTTCTGGGAGCAATGGTTCGTCGAAAGAATGCGTAAAATACTCCAGTTTACTTGCATAGATAAACTTACTATCTTTTGTATCTGTCAGTCGATTTGAAATTATTTCTAAGTTTTCCTTTGCGGCGCAAATAGCGGCAATAAGTTTAAAAAAATCGTCTTTTAAAAATAATTTATCTATAGGAGCGAACTTGTCTGTGTGGTACTTTTTTTTGGTAATATCAAATATTTCATCCGAAAGATAGCCGCAGATGGGTTCAGAAGTAGCTTGATGGTGAACAACTGAATTGACTCGGTTCGTCTTGTGCCGGATTAGAATTTCATTGTCTTTTTTTAGCACAAGCCTGTCATTGTATATTATATTTTTTACACATACATTTTTATCTGGAAAAGGAAAAACTTCTTCTGGATCTGAAGCCATCCATCGCAAATATTCATATTTTTCAGCATTGAAATATTTACCAACAATACTTTTTATATCATCAGAAATTATTTCTTTTCCAGGGTTTTCGGTTATGCAAACGAGAATTAGAATATTTTTTTTGAAATTTTCATAAAGTTGTAGCTCGCAATTAAATCCTGGAACAATACCATCGACAACGCCGAGCGCAAGTAGTGACATTATCCTTTTAAAGTCTATCGGTATTTTTGAAGCTTTTTCTAGCCAACGCTTATGGTTTACAATATCACGCGCCTTGGGCAGACGCTTATTCATAAAACAAACCATATTCTGCCATACTAATTCGACTCTGCCAAAATTGTCGTTGTTGCTTGGAAGAATAGAAAATAAACAGCAAGCAAAATGATAGTCGTCAAGCAATTCATCTGATATAAAAATTGGATCATAAGTTCTAAAATCAGTAGACCCGATGTAATTGTACATTTTGTTAAAGAATATGTCACCAAGTTTACTGCAAAATCTCCCGTCTCCGATATCATTGACAGCGATTCTTGAGCATAAACTGATAAAATCAGCGTGATTTAAACCTATAAGAAGATCAACAATACCTTCTTCTGCCGCAGAAGATTCACCAAGCGACAAGCCAACGGGGAGCGCATTGATAATCATTTGCAAATCCATTTTTTTAAAAAATCCAACATCAAAAAATCGTTTATTCTGCAGCATTAATACTAAAATTGTTTCTGCTTCTGCTTTTGAAAGCTTCTTTTTAATATAATATAATAAGATATTTCTAATTGAGTCACTTTCTTCTGGAGACAAACAGATCCCTTGAATATGTACAAGCAAAGAATTTAAAAAAACTTCTCGTTTCAACCCCTCTAAAGACAAAACCAACAGATTTGACCCTAACTCTACCAAATGCTTTGGAATATAGTGTGCAAAAAAATTTCTAAACATGGATCCTCGGCCAAGTTTTAAATTAAGGACATAGTCCTCCAGGCCTTTTAATCTTCCTTCAACAAGGGGGTGGTCTGAAAAATGTGTTAGAAAAAAAGATATATTTTCATTCTTTATGTCTTTCGTCTTCCCTCCGTCTAGCAAGCCAAAAAGTTCTTTCAAAGATCTGTCTAGTGCCGCTTTTGTCGAAAGGTTAAGGCTTGTGTGGTCAATGGTATACTTTGCGTTATCAATATAATCGTCAAACTTGCCTCGGTAGTCTTTAACTTTTCCGTAGTATGATTTATCTGTATTGATCTCAAGATTTAAATTGCTTAAAAAAGATATGATATTTTTATTTAATTCAAATGCTTTGTCTTCTGAGTCAATTACAATAAAAATATCGTCTACGTATCTAAAATATTGACCAAAATCTTCAGCTATCATTCGCTCTACATATTTGTCGAAATCCATTAAATAAACTTCGGCTAAATACCTCGCAAAAGCAGGTCCTTGAGGGACTCCTGAAATATCTTCAACCGTCTCATCGCAAACTGAAACAAGCAGCTTTCCTATATTTTCTATAGTCGCTTTAGATATTGGATTGAGATTGCTAAAAATTTTTCTAATAGCTGCTGTAGGGCCGTCAACAATCTTAACTCTCAACAATTGTCTATCGATTGACGAATAGAAAGATCTTATGTCTAGCTTGATGAGGAAGCATTCGGCCATGACTTCATCTTCGACTACAGAAGAGATTCCTTTTTTAAATATTCTCCATTGCTGCAGCCAAGGATAAAATATATTTTCATTTGAATAGTTTTCATTAAATTTGTACCCATAGCTATTTTCCGAAAACCCAATATAAAAAAAAGAATGGAGGCACTTGATCAAAAACTTTGTCACTACCTTATCTTCAGGAGACAGTGAAATAAGTGTCCTTACTGAGTTTTCTTCATTTCTAAAGAATTCATAGTGACCTTTAAAGCAATACATTCCTTTCAAAGCACTATCACATAACACAACTAATTGATCGATGTTTATATTTTTGAGTTTTGATTCAATAATAAATAACGGCACCTCGTCATTTTGTCGTGTGTACTTAAGGGTTGAGTTCGTTACTCTTCTGATGTCTTCTTTTGTTGATTCAAATGGATTGTATGCCTTTATTGTGACCCCCGAAATAATCTCAACAGGAGACTGGATATTTTTATAAATACACGTACACTCGACGTCAGGAAATAATGCCTTTAAATAACGACATGTTATCGGCTGTAAATTTAGATTCTTAAGCTTTTTTATTGTCAACTCTTCTTTAAAATTAGGCATGCGTGAAAAAAAATCGAGCAGTAGCTTTTTTCCAAAAGCACTATCAGTATCTGTCGTTACTTTATTTAACAAGCCAACGATGATGGTACGGCTTTTTTCAGGAAAAGAAGAGTAAGCGGTTGATATTATCGTATTTAAAATAGAGCAATTTGATAATTCTTGCAATACATCGTCAAGGTTTTTTGAATTTTCTTTATCAATGCCAATAGATCTTGTCTTCACGTAGCGATTAAAGTTTGTAGATTCATCGGCAGACAGGCTTATACCGAGTGCTTTAACAACGTCTTTTGGCTTTTGAAGTTTATAGTTTTCTAAAATTCTTATTTGGTTTTTAATGAATTCAGGCCCAATTTCTGCAACCGATAAGTCTTTAATTGAAATACCGCTTAGTTCGTCGATAAAATAGCAATACTTATTTGACTTCCTGTGAACAGAAATTGGAATCTTTACTCCTTGACCGATGCCCTTTTTTAAAAATTGGGGGGTAGCAGGAAAAAAATCAATTGCAAATTCACGAGGCACAATTATGTTTTCACAGATTGTTTTTAAAATTCTATGACCAAGATCTTTCAGTATTGGCTCGCTAAAGACAATCCACAAGTGAAAACCTCTATTGCCAGAAAATTCAACTAAACTATCAATATTTTTGCTGTTTAGAAATTCATAGGTCTCAGCGACAATCTTAATCAATCTATCATAATAATCTTCTTTTAGGATGAGAAAATCAGGGGCGGCAATAAAATTACTCGAAATATCGAAGTCCAAACAACACCATTTAATTTTTTTAGAATCAAGCATTTGATACGTAAGGAAGCTTAGTCCGTTGAGTATCATATGCCTGATTGTGTATTTACTAATCCTTAAGTATCGCGTATGATACAACCCGTTTGCATCTTGTATAGCATATGCATTTTGCCTCGCTACAAAATGAGAGAAAACGAGAGATGAAAGCTTGTTTATTGAATCCATTTCTATTTCCATGGTTGGTAATTTTGTTTATAAAAAACAGTAGATAAAACCGCATTGTTTTTTAAAATTTCATACGTGATTAAGCAGATTAATATGTTGTGTTTCGTCAAAAATTTCTAAAAATTTACTACAAAGAGGCTACAGCACATTGAGAACATATTGACTGATTGTCGCCTGAGAAGTTTTTCCCTTCCAAACCAGGGAAGGATAGCATGCCTGCCACATGATGATCTTAGCGGGTAGCATTTGTCAACCTAACATATCAACAATTCACCCGAAATCAACAAATTGACCCTCACTTGATACTATTCTTACCCATTAGTACAGGGATACTATTCTCCTGACAATACCGCCTTAGCAGGCTTTGTGCCCTCAGCTTCCGTACTTTTTCCGCATAGAGAAAAGAGTCTCCCAGGTGCCTTTATCTCGCCTTTATCACACGCGCAGCCCTCTGCGCATTGGGTAGCGCCTCGCCACACCCTCATTTTCCAGTTCATTTCGTCCGCTCGGCCCAACCAGCTCCGGCATCCCAAAATTTCAAATTTCGACGAATCCGCAGCATCCTCCCGAAATAACACATGATCCACATAAAATCCGCGTTCTAATTTGTTCAAAATTTATCAACACACTGAAATTCCAGAAAATTTCAGAAAATCAGCGCCGATACACTGGCAAGATGGGGTAAAAGGGGCGGGGGTGAGGATTGCGGATAGTGATCAATTTACACGGGCAACTGATCATCTTACAAGACCGCATGGCTATCAGCGAATTCGAACAGCACCGGCTGAAAAATATTCTGTGCAAAGGTGTGACAAGAAGGGGTTGCCTTTTCATATCAGTGATCAGCTTTAGTAGGGCTTCATGATCACCCCTGTGCCGCATACCGTGGAAATGTTCAAAAAAAACAAAACCCAACTAGTCTGACACAACACGTTTACATAACTAAATAAACACGAACTACTCACCTCTTAACCAATACAAGACCGATTATACACAGAATCACTCCAACAAAGTTGGTTTTTGTAAAATTTTCTTTATATATCAGCAATCCCACAGGCAAGAGAAATATTGCTACAGAAATATTTGAAAAAACAGCAGCGATACTTATATCCCACCCAGCCCTATAGGCAAGCAAGAAACCAATTTCAAGGCCAACAATCGCAAAACCTAACGCAACACTAGGCCACAAAGAAAGTCTAAAGTGCTCGGCAAGTGTTATATTGGTATTGTAAAATGGAAACAATATTAATGAAAATACTATAGCTGTAATATATGTTATAACGAGAGAAATAAACGGGTTAAATTGTTGAGGTATAGATTTTTGGAACACATGATAAAAAAGATTCGACAAAACCACTATCGCGATTGACATATAATATGTTCCCATCAACATCTCCTTCATCTATCAACTTCATACAACATATGCACCACAAACAAACATGCATTGCTTTACAACATAGGTTGCGAAGGATATTTAGCCTTCGATTATACGTTGTCTCTAGACTGTAGACATAATTACAGCGCTCTAAAAATGCACACTTCCGCCAAAAAAAGCATATTGCGCTTTGATTTATTTCTTGCTACGAGAAAGTGCCAGTAAACTCAGGACACCCTAGGGTTTCAACACTCTGTAATACGGACTAAACGCAATCTTCCAGCATTATAACTAGGCCTTCACCCCTTACATCTTAACCCGCACCTTCTTTACCACAGCGAAAAATGTTGGCACGGCAATTCCATAAGCAAAACTAATCAAAACAAAATATTATCTGGATACCTTATGATAGATGGCAACATGCTTGAAGCTCTTGGCCTAGTCCTTGAGTGTGGTGGTTTTGAAAAAGCTGCGAAGGCTTTATTTATTTCGCAATCGGCGGTGTCCCAACGCATCAAGCAGCTAGAAGAGTATATGGGACAAGTTCTTATCGTGAGGACATCCCCGCCCAAACCAACTCCTGCTGGTCGGCAACTTCTAAAACATTACAAGCAAGTAAAATATCTCGAAGAGGATGTTTTATCAAGATTAATATCTGGCACTGAAAAAAAATATACCATTCTCAATTTGGGTGTTAATGCTGACAGTCTGGCGACTTGGCTTTTTAATATTGTCAATAAGTTCTACGAAGACAACACGGTATTGTTCCATTTCATTGTTGACGATCAAGACGAAACACACAAACTACTTAAGGACGGCGATGTCGTAGGATGCATAAGCTCGAGCGATAGCATTGTCCAAGGATGCTCATGTGATTACATCGGAGCAATGCAGTATAAATTTGCAGCGAGTCCTTCTTTTTGTCAAAAGTGGTTTAACAGTGGAATTGAATTTGATAATGCGGCGGCAGCCCCGACCATAAACTACAACACAAAAGATACAATTCATCATCAATTGTTTAAAAATATTTTTCAGAAATCTCCTGCAAAATTTAACACACACTACATTCCATCCTCCGAACAACTATTGAAAGCAGTCAAATGCGGACTAGGCTACGGTGCCGTACCAAGTATCCAGGCTGAAGGTTATTTTAAAACAGGTGAACTTATAGACCTTTTTCCAGGGATATATATCGACATCAATCTTTACTGGCACTACTGGAATATTGATCTCCGTTTTTTGAAAAAATTTACAAAGTTTCTAGCCGAGCAGTCAAAGCAGATTTTAAAACCTTATTAGCGATGCTGCTTTCCGTATCATGGAAAGCTTTTATCTTTTCTAAAGTTTCGATAAGGACACTGCACAACGACTCTAAAGATTCCTCATGCACTCCAATACACCCTCTGCTTCCGTTGTCATTTTCAAAACGCAACAAAATCATTTTCATTTCTGGTGAAAAACACGGGTTGAAAAATTTCACCACAAAAGGAACCTGCGAATCGAGTCTGGACATACAACCCTCCATTTGATCGTGCTACACATTTGGCCTAACTATACAGTACACAACTTACTTTAGATAACTTGACAATAATTTATCTGCGATAATTTCCGACACTCTTGCATGCAGAGAGGAGTTGGTGTTCAACGATTGTTCATTATATTTTTCCATTTCATATGTCTTTACACACTCACACTTCAATCTTAACATTTCATCAATACTTTTGTTTACGTTAAAAACGTTAATTGCATTATATAAATCACCATTGCACCGATAACAGTTACTTACATAAAGCTGTGGTGTTGGATAAAATTCAAATCCTCCAATCCGCAATTCAAATCCAAAATCATTCAGATCATCTTTTATTTCTTCAATAATATCTTTTAATATCCACCCGCTTGGAATTCTGTAGATGCCTTGTGAATAAAAATAATCCACAAGCGTCCATTTCTGTATACTTGTCGGCTCAAGAGAAACCACATCTGCCAAATGTTTTAGCTTTTTCAAGCTCTCAACCACATCGGCAATTGATTCATTAATTGTCAAAAACAATGGTTTTACAGTAATATATGTCAGCAGTTTAAAATTATACTTCTTGACCACCTCGGCAGCCTTTACATAATCACCAAACGAGAATCCTTTGTTAATACAGAGATCTCTTACAATTTCTGATCCAGACTCTAACCCAATTCCGATTTCCACTGAGGTTGACTTCAATAGACTACTCATGACTTGCATTGCGCTTTCAGTAACAAACTCTGGCCTGCTCTCAACAATGATGTGTTTTATATTCGCATCAGCATCAATTATTTTCAAAATTTCTGCAAAATCGTAATCTCTTATCTCCTCTCGGCTTAACAAAGACCCTGCATTGTAAATACATACGATTGGGAATTCTTTAAAATCATATTTCGCGTATTCTGTCTTGAACTGTTGCAGGTGAGCGCCTTCTGGCATAAGATCACCTTTTGTTGTTCCATGAAAATGCCCACACATAGAACATCCGCCATAGTCTAACTTACACCACGAACACCCAACCCCTCTTAAATAGAAAATTATTCTCTTAACCTGCTTACCGTCTAAGTATCCTGTACTTATTGACGAACTAGCAACTGTTGTCATCTCATAATTTTTAGATTTGTACGAATTATTTTTTTTAAGTTTTTGAATCATATGAGTCAAAACACGGTGCCCGTTAGTAGTAGCTTCCATTAAACTTCACCTCTACTCTGAATATAAATAGCTTTATGCCCACGTTGAAGAGATAACTACATAGATACAAAAAGTAAAATTAGTATTTTTCATGGCATATCAGCACGAGTTATTTCAATTTACCTGAAGCAATCTCAAAATTTCCAATAAAATAAGTGGGTAAAGCTGCGGAGAGTGAAGATTGACTATCCCCGGTTGGGCAACATAAATTTTCAACGGAAAGCAAAACCGAGTGGCATTCGTTGACAGGCTGATACCCAATGAGGCGGCAACAACTTCTTTCACCGTAGTGATCGCCACGTCGATTCGACCCACAACGCCCTAATGATTATAAATTATTTTCTAAACACTGCGCACACGAAGACCCCACGGACCTCTCCCATGGACACCTAGGGTTAGGCCCATCAATGGGGCCGCTCAGGTAAACGACCAGCGAGGGCAGGATGGATTTTGAGCTAGCTATGGAACGCATCCAGGCCATTACCGGGTGCCGAACGCAAACAGAATTGGGAAATGCCCTGGGCATTAAGCAGTCCAGCATTTCCGACGCAAAGCGGCGGCAGGTAATTCCTGATGGTTGGTTGGTCACGCTGTTTAGGTGTTATGGTGCAAATCCTTCCTGGATTCTGGGCGAAGCCGAATATCCGTATCTGGTTGAGCACTTAAATCGGGAAAACCCGACGACTGGGATCAAGGTAACGCCTACTTCTCCGTCTCCCGAACAGAATCCCAGACCCACGCCCCGGGAACTTCTAGAGGCTCTACGCGAGCAGATCGGTGACACCTTCGAGATCATCATCGTTCCTGTTGGGACCAAAATCACCCTACCGACTCAGACCAAGACTGTTATTGACTCTGTTGATGCAGACGTAGCTCAATAACAGGCTCTGTACCGACCGAATTAAGGGTGAGTTGATACTGTTTGCAGATTGACAGCAGTATATGAGAAGGCAAACCTGCTCTTAACTTCCGACGTGACGGGGTGGAGGTGGCAGCCAAGATTGATGACCTGTGGAAAGTCAAGAAAATCATGTGCCGGTTCGACCTGAGCAACAAATTCGGCGCTATTAGCTTACCCGCACTGCCCGACACGAAACATCACCCATCCGATCCTTCCCACACAACGCGCAGCCCTCTGCGCATTGTGTAGCGCCTCGCCACGCCCTCATTTTCCGGCTCATTTCGCCCGCGCGGCCCAACCCGCCCCGGCCTCCCAAAATTTCAAATTTCGACAAATCCGACGCATCCTACCGAAATTACACATGATCCACGGAAAATATGCGTTCAAATTTGTTCAAAATTTTTCAACACACTGAAAATACAGATGAAATTTTGCAATTCCGCCAAACCGGGAAAATCCTGGGGGACAAAACGGGTGGGGAGGACCGGATGACAGGGGGATTTGGGATTGCGGATAAATCGGGTCCGCCAACGATGCCAACAGGCATGGCCCGCTGAAAAATGAAAAAGGGGCCAGGACCATCGGTCCTAACCCCTTGAAATTATGGAGCCAGCGAGGAGACTCGAACTCCTGACCTGCTGATTACGAATCTAACACAACATTCTATATCAAATTGTATTTGTTAATTTTTGCTAATAAATTTAGCAATTTATTCATGTAAAATAGCTCTTTTCTGATTTTTGCTACTACTTACTCACCCCTTCCCCTTCAAAATCTGTACCCATTTTGTACCCAAGGCTTCCCTTGGGTACTTCTGTTTTTGAGATAAATTCTACCAAATTTTGTTTACATTGAATTTTTTTATTTTAAAATATCATTAAACCGCTAAAAAAAGGAGAAAATAGCATCATGATAAAAAATTGGAAATCATGCCCAGGGCATCCTGGAGTAGAATTTTATGAACATCTCACACGGAAAGACGCCACCAACAGAAAACCGGACAGGTATTATCGGATCAGGTATTCTAAAGGAACAAATAAAACAGTCACATCTGGTCTTGGGTGGTCAACCGAAGGTTTTAATGAAAAAAAAGCAACAGATTATCGAACCATGTTCATACAAAATATCCTGACCGGTACAGGTCCAACAAACTTTAAAGAATATAAAGAACATATAATTCAAGAAGAAAATACAAAAAAAGAAATTGAAAAAGAAAATGCAAAATTTTCTTTAACATGTGCGCAAATTTTTGATGAATATTACTTTAAGTACAATACCGTAAAGCCAAATACAAAAAGAACAGAACTTGGCATTTTCAACAATTGGATAAGAAATGAAATCGGCAACTTATCTCTTGCCGAAATTAAATATGATCAACTTCAAAAAGTCAAGAACAAATTAGATCTTGCAAAATCTACACCAAGATTTATTCAGTATACATTTAGTATAATTAGGCACTTATTTAATATTGCAATCAAACATGAAATATATAACGGCAAAAACCCTCTTGATAAAAACTCATTCTTTAAAATTCCAAAAGTCAACAACAGAAAAGAACGCTTTTTAACACACGAAGAAGCCGAAATATTACTAACAACATTAAAAAATATTTCCTACGATTGCTATATGCAATGTTCAATTGCGTTACAAACTGGCATGCGAAAAACAGAAATACTAAATCTAACTTGGGAATGCATTGATTTTAACAACTTACTAATCCATGTCAGAAACACCAAAAACAAAGGGAAAACACGAATCATATCAATGACAACAAAAATCCAAAAAATACTGTTAAATAAAAAATCTATTTCAAAATCAAATTACGTGTTTGGTAAAAAGAAAAATACACCACCAAATGACATTTCAAAAACATTTAATAGAACAATAAAATCATTAGGGTTTAATGCAGATGTCATTGATCCACGCTCCAAGGTCACCTTTCATACTTTACGACACACTTTTGCTAGCTGGGCGATCCAAAACGGCATGGACCTTTTACAATTACAAAAAATGCTCGGACATGAATCAATTACAACCACACTAATTTATGCCCATCTTTCGCCAGAAGCGATGGATAGCGCAAGAAAAATCTTTGAAAATCTTCCATACTAAAGGACAATATCGTGAAAAATAAAAAAAACATTGATCTCGCATATTTAAAGGAAAAGCTTCCAGAGTTCATCATTCGAAGCAAAATTAAGGAAACGCTAGAAAACATCCTTCCTTTTGTATATTCGAAAAAAACCATGGAATACTACGACAATAACAATAAAGGACCCAAAAAAATAAGAATTGGCAGCAAGACTATAGTGTACAAAAAAGATGATTTCATTGCATGGATGGAACAACAGATGCATTATTTAAATTAATCACCTTTAAAATAGCCCATGGAAAGTTACAGGGCTCTATTCAAGTAACACACAATGTCATCGATATCTGAATAAAATTATTGCATTAGAAAAATAGTAAATAAAATGTGTCATTGCCGGTTTTATTTGCAATGACACATTTTTAATTTTTGAAGTGTACAGTATACAAACTGTATCAAGTAGAAATACTAAAACCAATGGCAAAAATAGATATTGCTCAACAAGTATCAGTAATATCTACAAGATTCAAAGTAACTTCAAAATCAATTTGTTGTTTCATTGTTGTTGTCGAAATCGTCGATATAAATTGAGCAATTTTTTGAATATTCAATTGCAACAAACCGACCGTCTTCATTAACAAACACATGGTCAACATCATTATCCATTGAGAATTGAATACAGTGATGTAAAAATTTACAAAATAATTCCTCATCATCGAAAAATACTCTAAACTCAATAAGACCTTCAAAACAATCATCATCAATTGTGGACATAAAATATCCTCCTTTAATTAATTTCAAAAATGTAAACAAATGACGAATAATGCAGACTAATATCTGATTGCGATCATTTGTTGTGGTTTTTACTCATTATACATTTAATTTTTTTGAGGTAAAACAAATTTTAGAGTTTAAGCTTAAGTTTTGGCATGAACTTAATTCTTTTGTTGATGCGGACCACAAATTTTTGCTACTACACCAGGGTGGGTGGGGAATAATCAATTGCTATAAGGCTGCGGATGCCACGGATGCCACGGATGCCAGTTTTTCAATTTCAGTATCAAAAATTTGTTTATATAATTATTTTATTGCTTAATTTAAAAAAATGGTATTCTTGGTATCCATGACACCCGCGCCCTTGCAGTTATTGGTGAAAATACGGACCCCACACAAAAGCATGGTATCCGTGGTATCCGCATTGATTTTCACTTTATTAAAATAAAAAA
>NZ_JNJA01000031.1 GCF_000702665.1 Solidesulfovibrio alcoholivorans DSM 5433 | reverse complement strand
CCAAATCCGTACTTACCCCGAGCCAACGACGCGCCAACGAAGCCAACGGTTTTGGCCCCCAACTTTTTCTTGGGAACGAAAGATTTGGGGTTGACTTCGGGACGAGTTTGGGGCACTTAGTCTGTTCCCTGATTCTGTTTATAGGACCGTAGCTCAGGGGGAGAGCGCTTGCTTGACACGCAAGAGGTCGGGAGTTCAAATCTCCCCGGTCCTACCATAGCAATGACAGGGAGGCTTCGGCCTCCCTTTTCTTTATAGGACGGGGAAGCGCCCCTCCGGAGAGATGACGTGCAGGTCCTTATAGATGATAAGTCCATCGAGGTGGCGGCAGGTGAATCTTGCACGCAGGTCTTGTCGCGCGCGGTTTCCGGCAAGCGTCTGAAGAACGCTGTGGCCTGCTTCGTCGATGGGCAAGCCCGCGACTTGGCCGCTCTCGTGCCTGACGGCGCGCGGGAACTCGCTCTCGTGCCTGCGGATTCTCCGGCCGGTCTTTCCATTATCCGCCATTCGGCCGCGCACATCATGGCCGAGGCCGTCAAAAAGCTTTTCCCCGCCGCCCAGGTCACCATCGGACCAGCCATTGAAAACGGCTTCTACTACGATTTCGCCCTCGAACGGCCGTTCACACCCGAAGACCTCGAAGCAATAGAGGCGGAGATGCACAAGAGCATTGCCGCCAATGTGCCGTTTTCTTGCACGTATGTTCCCAAGGAAGAGGCGAGGGCGCTTTTCTCCGGGCAGGGCGAGACCTACAAGCTCGAAATCATGGACGAGAACATCGTCGGCGAAGAGGTTTCCCTCTATCGTCAGGGCGATTTTACCGATCTGTGCCGCGGTCCCCATGTGCCGACGACCGGCATGGTCAAGGCCGTCAAGCTGCTGTCCGTGGCCGGCGCCTATTGGCGCGGCGACGAGAAGCGGCCCATGCTGCAGCGTATCTACGGTGCGGCGTTCGCTTCCGAGGCCGACCTCAAGGCCTACCTGCACCACCTCGAGGAAGCGAAGAAGCGCGACCACCGCAAGCTCGGTACCCAGCTCGACATGTTCAGCTTCTCCGAGGAAGTCGGCGCGGGCATGCCCATCTGGCACCCCAAGGGTGAGCTCGTGCGCACCATCCTCGAGGACTTCGAGCGCCGCGAGCACCTCAAGCGCGGCTACCAGCTCGTGCGCGGCCCCCTGATTTTGCGCCGCGAACTCTGGGAACGCTCCGGGCACTACGACAACTACCGCGAAAACATGTATTTCACCGAGATCGACGAACAGGCCTACGGCATCAAGCCCATGAACTGCCTGTCGCACATGCTCATTTACAAATCTCGCATCCGCAGCTATCGCGACCTGCCGCAGCGCTATTTCGAACTCGGCGTCGTGCACCGCCACGAAAAATCCGGTGTGCTGCACGGCCTCTTGCGCGTGCGCCAGTTCACCCAGGACGACGCGCATATCCTTTGCCGGCCGGACCAGCTCCTTGACGAAATCACGGGCGTGATCAAATTCGTCCAGGACGTGGTGGCGCTTTTTGGCTTCGACTACGAAGTGGAGCTTTCCACGAGGCCGGAAAAGTCCATCGGCTCGGACGAGGACTGGGAGCGCGCCACAAGGGCCTTGACCGAGGCCATGGAGTCCCTGGGGCTGCCGTACGAAATCAACGAGGGCGACGGCGCTTTCTATGGACCCAAGATCGACATCAAATTGAAGGACGCCCTGGACCGCCGTTGGCAGTGCGCCACGGTGCAGTGCGACTTTACCTTGCCGGAACGCTTTGATCTCGTCTATACCGACGCGGATGGGGAGCGCAAACGGCCCGTGATGCTGCACCGCGTGATCCTTGGCGCCGTGGAGCGCTTCCTCGGCGTGCTGCTCGAGCATACCGCGGGGGCGCTGCCCACATGGCTTGCCCCGGTGCAGGCCCGCATCCTCATCGTCACCGACGCCCAGAAGGAATTCGCCGAAGCGGCCCGCGACAAGCTGGCCGAGGCCGGCGTCCGCGCCGAGCTCGACGACCGTAACGAGAAGCTGGGCTTCAAGGTACGCGAAGCCCAGATGGAGAAGATCCCCTACATGCTCGTGGCAGGGGACAAGGAAAAGGAACTCGGCGGCCTGAATGTGCGCCTGCGCTCCGGGGAAAATCTTGGCGTCAAGTCCCTGGACGAAGTGGCGCTCCTTATCACGGCCGATTGCCAAGAACCGTTCAAGCGTGGAGGGATGCGCTATAACTTCCGCTCCCAGTAGTGATCCCCGGTGTAACCACCGGATTCGGGCCCGCGAAGTGCGGGTGATCGCCGACGACGGCGCCCAGGTGGGTATCATCCCCACCAGCGAGGCGCTGCGCATGGCGCAGGAAAAGGGCCTCGACCTCGTTGAGGTCGCGCCCAACGCCGAGCCGCCTGTGTGCAGGATCATGGACTTCGGCCGCTTCAAGTATCAGCAGCAGAAAAAACTGCAGGAAGCGCGCAAGAAGGCGGCCACGGTCCAGCTCAAGGAGATCAAGGTCCGTCCGAAGACCGACGAGCACGACTACCAGACCAAGCTCAAGCACATCCGTCGCTTTCTTGAGGACGGGGACCGCTGCAAGGTCACGGTGTTTTTCCGCGGCCGGGAAATCGTGCACAAGGACCGGGGGCAGAACATTCTGGCCCGTGTCGTCGTCGACCTGGGGGAGTTGGCCCGTGTGGAGCAGGAGCCGCGTACCGAGGGCCGCATGATGACCATGTTGCTCGCCCCGCAAGTCAAGAAAACCCCAGCGCCCGCCTGATCCGCGCGCGCTCAAGGAGCCCGATATGCCCAAGATGAAGACCAACCGCAGCGCTGCCAAGCGTTTCGGCAAGACCGGTTCCGGCAAGTTCACGCGTCGCCGCCAGAACCTGCGCCATATCCTGACCAAGAAGAACGCCAAGCGCACCCGCCGCCTGGGCCAGGGCACCCTGGTCGATTCGGCCAACGAGAAGGCCGTGCGCCGCCTGTTGCCTTACGCGTAAGCGGACCGGCAGCGATCCTCACCACGCACATTAAGGAGCCGAAACCATGCGCGTCAAACGTGGACAAGCCGCCCACAAGCGGCACAAGAAATTCCTGGGCATGGCCAAGGGCTATGTCGGAGCCCGCAGCAAGCTGTACGAAACCGCCCGCGAGGTCGCCGAACGCTCCCTGGTCTACGCTTTCCGCGACCGCAAACAGCGCAAGCGCCAGATGCGCAAGCTCTGGATCATCCGTATCAACGCCGCGGCCCGTGAAAACGGCCTGTCCTACAGCGTGTTCATGCGCGGACTGACCCTGGCCGGCGTGGAACTGGACCGCAAGGTCCTGGCCGACATGGCCGTTCGCGAAAAGGACAGCTTCCAGAAGCTGGCGGAGCTGGCCAAAGCCAAGGTGAATTAAGTGTCCAAAGGACCTGCGCTCGTTGCCGAGCTGGAGGGCCTGGTCGGGGAGTGCGCCGCGCGCCTCGACCAGGCCTTGACGCTTGAGGACCTCGAGGCCATCCGGGTCGAATTTCTCGGCCGCAAGGGTCGCCTCGCCGGGCTCATGGGGCAGTTGCCGGGCCTCGACGCCGACGGCCGGCGCGACGCCGGTCGGGCCGCCAACACGGTCAAGCAGTCCCTGACCGGGCTTTACGACGCCAGACTTGCGGCGCTTTCGCGCGCGGCAAGCGATGCCGCCCTGGCCGGATTCGATCCGACCGTTCCGGGGCTGGCCCCCTTCGGCGGAAGCCTGCATCCCGTGACCCTGGTCACGGCCGAGATCTGCAAGGCTTTCAGCGAGCTGGGCTTTACCATCGTCACCGGCCCGGAGATCGAGACCGACTACTACAATTTCGAGGCCCTCAACATGCCTCCCGAGCATCCGGCCCGGGACATGCAGGATACGCTCTACATCACGGACAACGTGGTGTTGCGCACCCATACCTCGCCCTTGCAGATCCGCACCATGCTGGCGCAGAAGCCGCCGGTCGCGGTGGTCGCCCCGGGCAAGGTCTACCGCCGCGACTCGGATCTCACGCACACGCCCATGTTCCACCAGATAGAAGGGCTGCTCGTGGACGCAGGCGTGTCCATGGCCGACCTGCGCGGCACGCTCACCGCGTTCGTGCGGCGCATTTTCGGCCCCAGGACGAACGTGCGTTTCCGGCCGAGCTTTTTCCCGTTCACCGAACCGAGTGCCGAAGTGGACATCTCCTGCGTCCTGTGCGGCGGCAAGGGCGCGACCGAAGCCGGGACCTGCCGCGTGTGCAAGGGCACCGGGTTCGTGGAGATCCTCGGCTGCGGCATGGTCGATCCCAACGTCTTCGACGCCGTAGGTTACGATACCGAACGCTACACGGGCTTCGCCTTCGGCATGGGCGTCGAGCGCGTGACCATGCTCAAGTACGGCATCGGCGACCTGCGCATGTTTTTTGAAAACGACGTTCGGTTCTTAAGCCAGTTTTAATCAAGGGGGCTCCTGCCCCGGAACTTGGCCCGGATTGCCGGGCGTCGCTCCCGGCAACCCCTATCGGGGTTTACCGGGAGGATGGGGTCCGGGGAAGGAACCCCTTTTTGCAAAAAGGGGTTCCTTCCCCGGCCGCCGGAGGCACACCATCATGCTGCTCAGTCTTGCCTGGCTTCGCGAATTCACGCCCTATGACGGCACGCCCGAGGCGCTCGCCGCCCGCTTGACCATGCTCGGCCTCGAAATCGAGGAGATCAAAAATCCCTTCGCGGAGATCATGGCCGTGGTCGTCGGCCGGGTGCTTACGCGCGAGGACCACCCCGATTCCGACCATCTTTCCTGCTGCACGGTGGACGTCGGCGGCGCCGCACCGTTGCCCATCGTCTGCGGCGCGGCCAACGTCGCCGCCGGCCAGCTCGTGCCCGTGGCCACGGTCGGCGTCACGCTGCCGGGCGGCCTGACCATCAAGAAGAGCAAGATTCGCGGCCAGGTTTCCGAGGGCATGATCTGCTCGGAATCCGAACTCGGCCTGGCCGAGGGCAAGAGCGCCGGCATCATGGTCCTGCCCGAAACCTGCGCCGTGGGCCAGGCCCTGCCCGCCGCGCTCGGGCTCGACACCTGCGTGCTCGACGTCTCCATCACGCCCAACCGCGCCGACTGCCTGAGCGTGCTTGGCATCGCCCGGGAAACGGCCATGGCTTTCGACCTGCCGCTGACCATGCCCGAGGTGACCTATGCCGAGTCCGGCCCCGACGCCGCGACGCAGGTGGGCATCGACATCGAAGACGCCGAGCAGTGTCCGGTCTACCGCGCCAAGCTGATCACGGGCGTCACGGTCGGCCCGTCCCCGGACCGCATCCGCTGGCGGCTGCTCGCCATCGGCCAGCGCCCCATCTCCAACATCGTCGACGCCACCAACTACGTGCTGTTCGAGCTCGGCCAGCCCCTGCACGCCTTCGACAGGAACAAGCTCGCCGGCAATACGGTCAAGGTGCGAAACGCCTCCGAGGGCGAAAGGATCGTCACCCTCGACGGCCAGGAGCGCATACTTGCCGCGCGCGACCTGCTCATCTGCGACGCCGAGAAGCCCGTGGCCCTGGCCGGTGTCATGGGCGGGGCCAACAGCGAGATGGAAGCGACGAGCACCGACGTGCTGCTCGAATGCGCCATTTTCCGCCCCGGGGCCATCCGCAAGACCGCCCGCCGCCTGTCCCTGCCGAGCGAAGCCTCCTACCGCTTCGAGCGCGGCGTGGATCAGGTGGGCTCGGTTTACGCCATGCACCGCGCCGTTGCGCTCATGCTCGAAACCGCCGGCGGCACGGCGCTTCCCGGCGAAGCCAGCGCCGAACCCAAACCTTACCTGCCGCGCGGCATCGGCTTCCGTCCGGCCCGGGCGAGCATGCTCCTTGGCGAGGAGATGCCCGAGGATTTCTGCCGCAAGACGCTTTCCGCCCTGGGCTGCGCCTTGACCGGAACCGACCCGTCCGGTGCCATGGCCGTGACCCCGCCGCCGTACCGCCTGGACCTCGAACGCGAGGCCGACCTCATCGAGGAAGTGGGGCGGGTCTACGGCCTGGACCGCATCGCGCCGAAGCTGCCGCGCGTGTCCAAGTCGCTGGACGACGCCGCGCCCGAGACGGAGTTCGCCTTTTGGGCGCGCCTTCGCGCCTACTGTGTCGGCGTGGGGCTGCGCGAGGCTGTCAACTACAGCTTCGTCGGCCACGGCGACTTGGACCTGCTGTGCCTGGATACGGCCTGCCGCGTGTCCGTGGCCAATCCGCTCTCCGAGGACCAGAACGTCATGCGCCCCATGCTCGCTCCGGGGCTGCTCGGCTCTGTGCGCCACAACATTGCCCAGGGCAACGCCAACCTGCGCCTGTTCGAGGTGGCCCGGATTTTCACCGCCGACGCCTCCGCCGACTCCACCGCGCGGGAGGCCGGCCGGTGCGGCATCGTCCTGCACGGCGCGCGTCATCCCGAAGGCTGGCCCTGGCCCAGGGACGAGGAAGCCGGCTATGCCGACGTCAAGGGTCTGGTCGAGGGGCTGCTGCGCCATTTCCATCTGCCCGAGGCGGCGTATGACCGGGTGCAGGAGTTGCCGTGGCTTGCGCCGCAGGTCGCCGTCACCTGCGAGGGCAGGCGCCTGGGCGTCATCGGCCAGGTCGCGCCCGAGACCGCCGACGCCTTCCACGCGCGAAGCGCGCTGTGGCTGGCGGAACTGGACCTCGAAGCCTTGCGCGTGCTGGTCGACAGCCGCAAGCCCGGGTTCACGCCGCTGCCGGGATTCCCGCCCGTGCGCCGCGACATCACGCTCGCCGCGCCCGAGGGCGTGACCGTGGGCGCGGTGCTTGCGGCCATTCGTGCGGCCAAGGCCCCCATCTTCGAGGACGTGCTGCTCCTCGACGCCTACACGCCCGAAGGAACGGACGAACGCCGCCTGACTTTCCGCATCACCTACCGCCACCTCGAAAAGACGCTCAAGGACAAGGAAGTGGACAAGGTCCACGAGGCCCTCGTCCAGGCCGTTACCGCCAGGCTGCCCGTGACGCGGCCCTAGCCGCCCGCCTGTTCGCGCCTCTTCCTGACAAAAAAACGCGCCTGCCTCGGTCTTCGCCGGACCGGGGCAGGCGCGCTGCGTTGGGGGAGGGGGGAACGCTTCAGGGACCGGGAACGCCGAGCCGGTGCCCCCAATGTTCGGTCACGAGCTTGCGCCGGCCTTGGGGGGAGACCGTGTCCAGGGCGTCGACCAGGGTGCCGGAAAATTCTCCGGAAACGCTGTCCCAGGCTGCTTTCCAATCCTTGAGCGCCTGGGCCGTGCCGGCCTTGCTGTACGGGTCCGCCGTGATCTGGGCCATGAGTTCCTGCCGTGCCGCGAGCAGCTTTTGGCGCGCCGCGAGAAACCGGTCCTGATCGCGCAGGATGACGGCCTTGAAGGCCGCGGCCTCGTCGGCCGGCAGGGTCGCCTCGACGCGGGCCAGCAGGCGGGAGAGCATGGTCCTGTCCCGCGATGGTCCGGCATAGCGGGAATAGAAATGTCCGCCGATTGCCGCGAGGAGAAAGAGGTTCAGGACGATCGAACAGGGCAGGGCAATCCGTCGCCAATCCCGTGGGCGCGCTGCTGACTCGGCCATGGTGTCCTCGCTATTCTTCCAGGATGGCGATGGGCGTCGGTTGCAGGAGGGCGCTCAGGCCATCCTGCGCGGGCGACGTCGTATAAAGCGCGCCAAGCACGAGGCCGGCCATGACCGCGCAGCTGCAGGCCGTGGCAAGCCCGGCCAGGCGCAGTGAAAAAGCGTACCCCAGGCCGCTTTTCCATCGCGACAGCAACGGGACAACTGCGTCGTACGCCCGGGGATTCGCCTCGGGCGCGGCGATGCGGGCCGCAACGTGCCGGCGCAGCCGCGCCAGGGCCGCCGCTTCGCTTGCGGCCGGGAGCAGGCGTTCAAGCTCCCGCGCGCCCGCCTTTGCAAGTGCGGTGTCCAGGGCCGCAGCCGCATGAAAAACGGCCTGGGCCCGCAGGGACGTGGCGAGCAATTCCCGCGCCGCTTCCCGGGATTCTTCCGGCCAGCGATGCAACTGTGTGCCATAGCTTGCGGCAAGTGTTTCGAATTCTTCAAGGGGCATCATGGATGCGCCTCCTTTTCCTGTCCTCATGACCGCAACCGTTCCCGCAAAAAGGCCCGGCCGCGCGCCAGCAGCCGTTCCACGGCCTTGACCGACACGCCGAGCGCCTTTGCCGTTTCGGCTCCGGAAAGCCCTTCGTCGTAGACGAGGGTCATGGCCGCCCGCTGCCGGTCCGGGAGCGCTGCCAGCGCCTTGGCCAAATCCGCCTGGCGCTCGTCGTCCTCCAGGCGTTGCGGGATGTCCGCCGCCGGATCGACGGGGTCGAAATCCTCGGGCAGGGACTCCGTGCGCGTGCGGCGGCGCTGGTCGATGCACAGGTTGGCCACGATCCGGTAGAGCCACGTGCTGAAGCGCCCGCGCGCCCCGTCGTAGCGCCCGACCTGGGACCATGCGCGCACGAATGCTTCCTGGACCACGTCCTCGGCCGTCGCGGTGTTCCGCAGCATCCGCGTCGCCACGCGCAGGGCGAACGCCCCGTGGCGCAGGACGATCTCCTCGAAGGCGCGGCGGTCGCCGTCTGCGGCCCAGGCGGCAAGGGCGGCGTCGGCGGCGTCCGCGTAGACGCGCGGGGCGTGCGCGACGCCCGCGTCACGGGCGGCAGGGCGCGAAAGTGATACGCGCCATGCCAGGCTGGGCCAGGTTCTTTCCACGTTGCGCAACCCCATGGACGCTTTTGCCAGTCGTATCCGGACAGCCCGGAGCCAGGACATTGTCCGCGCCCTTCCGGCGACGCCGGTTGCCGTTGCCGGTCACCGGCGCCGCTTTATCGCGTAGACGGCCGGCGGAGGGGCTTGGTTACACTGCCTCGTGCCGCGCATGCCGGCAAGGAGTCGCTACTGCGCCGCTCCCTGGGCCTGTCCGGCCGCCTTGGCGTCGCCGAGGGCCTGCTTGCAGGTCGGCGAAAGCTTGTCGGCGTTCTGCTTGAGACAGGCGATGATGCGGCCGCCTCCGGGCTGCACGCCGGAGCACAAGGCCTTGTAGTCGGCCGCGCAGGCCTGTTTCAGGGCTTGCGTCTTGGCCCCGGAGGCCTGCTGCGCAAAGGCCGGGCCGGCAAGGCCGAGGCAAAGCGCCGCAAGCAGCGCCACCGCCGACAGGCGCGGGCGAAAGCGGTTTTTTCCGTCATGGCGTCTGGAAATACCCATCCATTCCTTCCTTTCGTTTTCGTGGGGTTGCGTGCCGTTTCCCGGGAGGGCGCGGTCCGCGCGGGTTTTTGTGCCGCCAACCGTTGCCATGGCCGCGGCTCCGGCCTACGCATGCGGCCCTGTGCCGCATGCCGCCCTCACTGCTGCTACGCGGCCGGAGGGGGAAACCCCCGCACCCGGGTGCGACGACGCTTGCCGTCGCAATGCGGGGGGCTTTCGGACGAGCGGCGTATCATGCGCAAGGAGCCGCAGCCGGGCGCGCATCGCGCCGCCCGATGCGGCCGATAACCCCAACACGAGGGAACATTGATGAAAATTCGTCTGATCGTCGGCATGGCGCTTGGTGCACTGTTGCTCTTCTCCGGCGCGGCCATGGCCAAGGATACGGCCGAAACCGTACAGGGCGCCCTGGTCGGTCCCGGCAAAGGCTTCGTGCGGCTGCTCGACAGCCTGGACTTAAGCGCCGCCCAGAAACACCAGGTGGCCGCCATTCTCAAGGACGCCCGCGACAAATCGCAGCCCCTGCGCGACTCCCTGAAAGCGTCGTTCGCCAAGCTGCGCGAGATCATGGACAAGACCCCGGGAGACGAGGCCGCCGTGCGCCAGGCCGCGAAAATCATGTCCGACGCGGCCGTCGAACTCGCCGTGGAACGCGGCAAGGTCAAGGCCGCCCTGGACGCCCTGCTGACCCCGGAACAGCGGTCCAAGCGGGACGCGCTGCGGACCGAGTTCAAGCAGAAGTTCCTGGAGCACAAGGAAAACCGGCACCAGGAGATCGACGCCTGGATCGAGCGGAATTTGTAGAGAGGTGTCGGCAGGGTCGGAGGAGTGGGAGGGAAGATGCCTCCGGCGGCCAGGAGGGGATGATCCCCTCCTAGACCTCCTCGACGGGAGCGGAGGGGAGAGAGTCGGGAACGGCAAGCGGCGAAGCGCCGCATTTTAAGAAAATTCCTTTAAACTCGCTCCGCAGGGGCGATGGGCCTGCGATGCCGGAATTTTCCCCACGACCACGCCTTCATCCGCTTACCCAATCCCCCCGCCCAGAGGGGGCGGGGGGGGGATGATCCACCCCCCCGGCCGTCGGAGGCATCTTCCTTCTTCCTCTCCCTCTATTGCAACAATCCCTGCGCGCGCAGCAGGGCGGACAGGACCGTGAGGGTGGCGAGGTTGAGGACGTTGGTCGTGACGGCGATCATGGCTACCTCTTCGGGTACCTGACCGTAGATTTCCGCCAGCACGTAGGTGAGCAGCGCCGTGGCCGAGCCGCACATGATGACGCCGACGGCGAGCCAGGTTCCCGTGACGCCGAACAGGAGCAGCAGCGCCCAGGCGAGCAGGGGGTTGACCACGAGCTTGAGCAGCGTGGTCGCGGCGAGCCGGAAATAGCCGAAGCGCGTGTCGCCGGAAAACGCGACGCGGAGCCTGTCGCGCAGGTCGAGCCCGAGCGCCAGGAGCATGCACGGGGCCGTGGTGTTGCCGACCATGGCCGCGGCCTTGTCCAGGGGCCCCCACAGCCCCAGGCCCGTGACGCACAGCGCAAATCCCGCGAAGGTGCCGAGCATGAGCGGATTGAGCAGCACGGCCCGGGCCAGGCGCGCAAAGGCTCCCTTGGACTCCTTGCCGGACAGCTTCAGGTATTCGAGCTGCACCTGGCAGGGGATGCTCACGACGTTGGGAGTGATGACCGCGAGGCCCGCGGCGACCAGCGCCTCCTTGTTGCCGGGCAGAAGGCTCATGACCACGGGCAGGCCGAGGAAGGCGACGTTGCAGCAGCTCCCGGACAGGGCGATGATCGCGGCCTTGCCGTGCCCGCGTTTGCCGAGGAGGAGTTCGCCGCAATAGCCGACGGCGTAGAGGATGACCTGGGAGAGCAGGATGGCGGCCCAGAAGCCGCCGTGCAGGATGTCGCCAGGGGCGGAACCGGCCAGGATGTGGACCATGAGGATGGGCAGCGCCGCATAAAGGACGTACCCGCCGATGATCGAGCCGGTCTGCTTGGGCAGCACGGAGAAGATGTCGAGCACGACGCCGAGGGCGATGACGAGGAAGACGGGCAGGATGAGCAGCAGAGAGAGCAGCATGGCGTGGCGTGATGGAATTCTGGGTGTTTCGTGGAGGTGCGCGGCGGCCTCACAGGAGAAGCGCGCCTTCTGGCGATAGTGGCCGCGGGGCCGCATGTCCAGGGATATCTTCCCGATGGGAGTGCCCCGCCGGAAAAGGGACGCCCCGACGCTTTCGCGTCGGGGCGTAGAAGCGGGGAGGGGGCGGCTAGCCTTCGATGAAGGCGAGCAGGTCCGCGTTGACCTTGTCCTTTTCCGTGGTGCAGATGCCGTGGGAGCCGCCGGGGTACTCCTTGAGCACGCCGTTTTTGACCAGCTTCACGGCGGCGCGGGCCGCGGCGTCGATGGGCACGATCTGGTCGTCGTCGCCGTGCAGGAACAGCACCGGCACGTCGATGCCCTTGAGATCCTCGGTCTGGTCCGTTTCCGAGAAGGCCTTGATGCAGAAGTAGGAAGCCGGGAAGCCGGCCAGCATGCCCTGCCGCCAGAAGGATTCGCGCACGCCCTCGGAAACCTTGGCCCCGGGGCGGTTGTAGCCGTAGAAGGGCAGGGTGAGGTCCTTGAAGAACCGGGAGCGGTCGGTCCTGACCGCCTCGCGGATGCCGTCGAAGACTTCCAGGGGCAGGCCGCCCGGGTTGGCCGCCGTCTTGAGCATCAACGGCGGGATCGCGCCGATGAGCGCGATCTTGCCCACGCGCGCGGAGCCGTGGCGGGCGAGATAGCGCACCACCTCGCCGCCGCCCGTGGAATGGCCCACATGCACGGCGTCGCGCAGGTCGAGCGCCTCGGTCAGCGCGGCCAGGTCGTCGGCGTAGGTGTCCAGGTCGTTGCCGTGCCAGGGCTGGCTGGAACGGCCGTGTCCCCGGCGGTCGTGGGCGATGACGCGGTAGCCCTTGGAAGCCAGGAAGAACATCTGGTCCTCGAACGCATCGGCCGAAAGCGGCCAGCCGTGGCTGAAGACCACGGGGCGTCCCTGGCCCCAGTCATTGTAATAGAGCGTCGTGCCGTCTTTGAGCGAAAGCGTCGCCATGGTCGTTCTCCTTGTGGGTACGTCTGGTCCCGTGCGGATGGACCGGCGTTTGGCTGCGGATTGGGCGCGGCGCGCAGGCGTGTTCGCCGCCGCGCCGGACGTCGGGCCGGAAAGGACTCCGGCCTGTATTGCAAATAGGCGCGCGGGGGCTTCTGTAAAGGGACGGCCGCGCGGTTTGCCGGGCTTGACCCGGGGGACGGCTTGGCGCATGAACGGACGGTATGCTGCAAAGGACCTATAAGATCGGCGAAGTCGCCAGTCTCACGGGACTCAAACCCTTTGTGCTGCGTTTCTGGGAAACGGAGTTTCCGCAGCTTTCCCCCGTGCGCACGAAGAAGGGGCAGCGCCTCTACTCCGACGAACACCTCGAACTGGTCGCCCGCATCAAATCCCTGCTCTACGAAGAGAAACTGACCATCGATGGCGCGCGCCGCCGGCTGTCCGGAGCCGCAGAAGGACAACCGCTGTTGCGTCAGGTATTCGACGAGTTGCAGGCCATCCGGCGCATGCTGGACGCGTGATCACGCCGCGTGCGGAGCATTGCCCCGCGCAGACGCGCCGATTGCCGCCGCGGCTTGCCGCATTGTCATACGCCGCGTCGCCTTGTCCGCGAGGCGGGCCCCTCCCAAAATGTCGGAAATCCCCTTGCCGCGCCCGATCCCCGCGTTCGGGGGCGCGGGCGCGCGCCGGACGGCGCGGGCGTGACATCGCCGCGTCGGGCCGGTTTTTCCGGGCCGGCCCCGTTTCGTGGCGGCGGCGTGACGCGGCAGGGCGCATTGGCTATGGACGTGTCGCGGTTTTTACATTATTGAGAGTTCGCCTGCGGCCGTGGAGAGATGTCGGCTGTGTGGCGAGAGAGATGGGGAAATTTTTTTTCGCCGGCCACGCAAGGACATACGTACGGGTCCGATGCGGGCGGCGTGGGGCGGGCGTCGCCGGATCGCCATTTGTGCGGCCCCCCGCGGCCACGGGGCGGCGGGCGGCAGCGGCGGCGCATGCGCCCCTCGACGTGTAACCTGTTCAACACATGCAAGAGGACCCTATGAGCGGAATCAAGGCTCGGCTGGACGCGATCTCGGCCATCATCAATTACAAGCCGTCGCATGCACCCCTGAATTTCAGCGAGACCAAACCCACCGAGGTCTTCGGCTGCAATGTCTTCAACGACAAGGTCATGCGCGAGCGGCTGCCCAAGGACGTCTACAAGTCGCTCAAAAAAACCATCGAGCTCGGCCAGAAGCTCGATCCGTCCATCGCCGACACCGTGGCCAACGCCATGAAGGACTGGGCCATCGAACGCGGGGCCACCCACTTCACCCACGTGTTCTACCCCCTGACCGGCCTGACCGCCGAAAAGCACGACGCCTTCCTCGTGCCCGACGGCAAGGGCGGCGCGGTGGCCGAATTTTCCGGCAAGATGCTGATCCAGGGCGAGCCCGACGCCTCGTCCTTCCCCTCCGGCGGCCTGCGCACCACGTTCGAAGCCCGCGGCTACACCGCCTGGGACGTGACCAGCCCGGCCTACATCCTGGAGAACCCCAACGGCACCTTCCTGTGCATCCCGACGGCCTTCGTTTCCTGGACCGGCGAGGCCCTGGACAAGAAGACCCCGCTTTTGCGCTCCAACCAGGCCCTCAACAAGCAGGCCCAGCGCATCCTCAAGCTCTTCGGCGTGCAGACCAAGCTGCCGGTGGTGTCCTATGCCGGTCCCGAGCAGGAATACTTCCTGATCGACCGCAACTTCGTCTTCTCGCGCCCCGACCTGCTCATCGCCGGCCGCACCCTGTTCGGCGCCAAGTCCGCCAAGGGCCAGGAGTTCGAGGACCAGTACTTCGGCGTCATTCCCCGCCGCGTCCTGGCCTTCATGATGGAAGTCGAGCGCGAGCTCTACAAGCTCGGCGTTCCGGTCAAGACCCGCCACAACGAAGTGGCTCCCAGCCAGTTCGAGATCGCCCCGATCTTCGAGGCCGGCAACCTGGCCACCGACCACAACCAGATGGTCATGACCGTGCTGCGCACCGTGGCCAAGCGCTACGGCCTGATGTGCCTGCTGCACGAGAAGCCCTTCGCCGGCATCAACGGCTCGGGCAAGCACCTCAACTACTCCATCGGCAGCGCCGAACTGGGCAGCCTGTTCGATCCGGGCGACACCCCGCACGAGAACGCCCAGTTCCTGGTCTTCTGCGCCGCCGCCATCCGCGCCGTGCACAAGTTCAGCGCGCTGCTGCGCGCCACCGTCGCCACGCCGTCCAACGACCATCGCCTGGGCGCCAACGAGGCCCCGCCGGCCATCATGTCCGTCTACCTGGGCGAGCAGCTGGCCGACGTCTTCGAGCAGATCAAGAAGGGCAAGGTCGAAGGCTCCAAGCAGAAGGGCATCATGAACATCGGCGTCGACACCCTGCCGCCGCTGCCCATGGATCCGGGCGACCGCAACCGCACGAGCCCCTTCGCCTTCACCGGCAACCGCTTCGAGTTCCGCGCCGTGGGCTCCTGCCAGTCCATCGCCGGTTCCCAGGTCGCCCTCAACACCATGATGGCCGAGTCCCTGGACTACATCGCCACCAAGCTCGAGGCCGCCACCGCCGGCGACCCGGCCAAGCTCAACGCCGCCGTGCAGTCCGTGATCCAGGAGATCATCAAGGCGCACGACGCCGTGGTCTTCAACGGCGACGGCTACTCCGAGGAATGGCACGCCGAGGCCGAAAAGCGCGGCCTGCCCAACCTCAAGACCACGCCCGACGCCCTGCCGGTGCTCACCAGCCCCGAGGTTGTCAAGCTGTTCACGACCTACGGCGTGTTCAGCGAGGCCGAGCTCGCCTCCCGCAAGGAGATCTACCTCGAGCAGTATGTGAAGACCATCCAGACCGAGGCCGCCCTGGTCGTGCGCATGGCCAAGACCATCATCTTCCCGGCCGCCATGCGGTACCAGGGCGAGCTGGCCGCCACCTGCGCCAACCTGAAGGCCATCGGCCACGACTTCAAGATGACCACCCTCGAGTGCGTCACCGCCAAGCTGCGCGACCTGCAGGCCAAGGTCGCCGAGTTCGAGAAGCTCCTCGAGCACAGCGCCGAGGACACCCTGGCCGAAGCCAAGTTCATGTGCTGCACCGTGCTGCCGGCCATGCTCGAGATCCGCGCCGTGGCCGACGCCCTGGAAGCCGTGGTCGCCGACGACCTGTGGTCGCTGCCGAGCTACCAGGAAATGCTGTTCATCCGCTAGTCCGCCAAGGCCTGACGGCCCCGGGCGCGCCCGGGGCCTTGCAATTGCAAAGCGCCGCCCCGGATGTGTCCGGGGCGGCGCTTTTGCGTGGGCCGTCGAAAGAAAAAGGAAAGGGTTCCCCCTGCGCCGGGAGGCCGGGAGTGGGCCGTCGCGGGGCGCCTAGAACTTGTATGTCCCGGCGTTCGGCATCACCCCGCCTCCAGAACCATCCTTGTTGCCGAAAGCCTGGTCCAGCATGGGCTTGAGCGTGTCGAGCCCGTTGGATTCGTCTTTCGGCTTGCTGCTGTAGTTCAAGCGCGGGGAGGATTTGTATTCGGATTTTTTGGACGGCTGCGGGGTGGAGTTGTTTTGCTCGGCGCCGCTTGGCGCATCGCCGGCAAACGCGACGCCGGTCAGGAGAAGGTGGCAGACAACGATCAACGCAAGACTTCTCATACGACCTCCTGTGCAATGCCGCCGCGCCGGGACGACAACCGGGCCGGCGCAAGGTGTCGGGCCTTGCCGCCCCTGGCCCCTTGGCGGCGCGAACCGCATGCGATTGTTCATGCCAATCTCGGGGCGACATGGCAACGGCAAGCAGGTCGCCGGCAAGGTCCACAGGCCCTGGTGGGGCGACTTCCCCCGCTTTCACTCATGCACAATCTCGAATTGGGGGACATACGGTGGACAACGTCATCCGGCAAAAAGAAAAAGGCACTTAGCTTTTGGCTAAGTGCCTGTGATTTGCTGGTGGGCCATCAAGGACTCGAACCTTGAACCAACGGATTAAGAGTTCTTTTTTATACCCTTCACTTTGGTTCACTGGATTCCACAAAAATATTGACTCTACAAGGGTTAGCTCCTATTTCTCTCTCATCGGGACACACTCACTTTCACTCAGTTTCAGCTAAAAAGTGGGGAGAGGGTGGGGAGAGGGTAGGCCAACGGATCGGCTCGGCCGCTTTGGCGTTAAGGTCATGCGTCGCTCCCCATTTTCTCCCCACGATACCCGGGAGGGCCAATCATGGCGGTCACATGGAACAAGACGAATTTTCCCGGCGTCCGCTACTATGAACATGCCACCAGGAAGCACGGTGTCCAGAAAGACAAATACTTCGCCATCCGGTTTCAGGCCTGCGGAAAACGTCGTGAGGAAGGGCTTGGATGGGCAAGCGAGGGCTGGAGCGCGGCCAAGGCTGCACAGACCGTGGCGGAACTGAAAAAGGCTGCGACCACGGGCGAAGGGGCCACCTCCCTTGCCGAGAAGCGTCAGAAGGCCGAAGAGAAGCGTCAAGCCGAGGCCGAGGCCCATGCTCAGGCCGAACGTGACAATGTGACCTTCGAGCACGTCTTCCTCGATTCCTATTTTCCCATCGCCAAGAAGAACAAGGCGCAACGATCCTGGCAGAAGGAGGACCAGTGTTACCGCCTGTGGATCGCTCCTGTATTGGCGGATAAACCCCTCAAGGATATTGCTCCCATCCACTTGGAGCGCATTAAGAAGAATATGGCCGAGGCCGGCCGGGCTGCACGATCCATCACGTATACCCTGGCCGTGGTGCGGCAGGTTTTTAATTTTGCCCGGGATCATGACCTATTTGCCGGGCAAAACCCCGTGACCAAGATCAAGAAGCCGAGTTCCGACAACCGCCGGGTGCGGTTTTTATCCCATGAGGAAGCCGACCGATTGCTTGCTGCCCTGGCCGAGAAAAGCCCCCAGGTGCGGGACATGGCGCTTCTGTCTCTGCACTGCGGTTTGCGGGCAGGCGAAATCTTTTCCCTGACCTGGGGCGACGTGGACATGGAGCGCGGCGTTTTGACCCTGCGAGATACCAAGTCAGGCAAGACCCGGGCGGCTATCTTGACCGACGCGGCCAAGGCCATGTTGGCGGACAGAGAGCGCCGAGGCCCGGCCGACCTCGTGTTTCCGTCCGAGACAGGGGAGAAAGTGGGGCAGGTGTCGCAAACTTTCATCAAGACCGTGAACGCCTTTGGCTTCAACGATGGCGTGACCGACGCTCGGCAAAAGGTGGTGTTCCATAGTTTGCGGCACACGTTCGCGTCCTGGCTGGCCGAGGCGGGCACAGACCTCTACACGATTCAGCAACTCATGGGCCACCAGTCTTTCGCCATGGTGCAACGATATGCCCACCTGTCCCCGGACACGCTGCGCCGGGCGGTAAAGGGCCTGGAGGCCGGCATGGACGCGGCCAAGGCCCGAGACAAGAAGGTTGTGCGCCTCGGAGACCAGTAAGAATCCCGGTGATGAGGAGCCGCCATGCCTCAGCCCAATTTGTCCCCGGACAGAAATCACGGCCCGCGCCTTCCCACCTGCTCCTCCTGCCGCTGGCGCATCAACGGCACATGCCGTCGGCACGCGCCCACCATCGTTCGCGGGCTCCTCAACGGCGAGGCTGGCACTTTGGCCGTCTGGCCCCAGGTCGAAGACGGGCACGCTTGCGGGGATCACGTTTTTGCCACCAAGTTGGAGGCGTAGCCACTTGCGCCGCTATAACATAAATATTATATGAAGGGTGCCATGAGCGGATGGGATGCGCATTTCGTCAACGGGGTAGCCGAAGCCGAGTTTGAGGCCCTTCCCATCGACATCCGGGCGAAATTGACCCGGGCTCTGGACTTGCTCAGGGCGAAGGGGATTGCGGCGTTGGCCATGCCCTTGGCCCGGCACGTGGAAGGGAAGATTTGGGAATTGCGGGCGACCGGGCGTGACGGGATCGGGCGAAGCCTCTATGTGGCCGCGTCGGGGAAGCGCCTCTTGATCTTGCGCTCATTCATCAAGAAGACGCAGAAGACCCCGCGCGTGGAAATTGAAATAGCCGTCAAACGACTCGGTGAGGGGGATTGATATGGCGACCGTTCCTTTCAGCAAGGTCCGTGAACGGATGATGGCCGATCCTGAATTTCGGAAGGAATATGATGCGCTCGAAGAGGAATTTGCCCTCATCGAGGCGATGGTCGAGGCCCGTACCCAAGCGAACATGACTCAAGCGGACGTGGCCAAGGCTATGGGCGTAAGCCAGCCCCGGGTGGCGCGGATCGAATCCGGGAAAAACGTCTCCCTGGAAACCCTGCGGCGCTACGCCAAGGCAACCGGCGGCAAGCTCAAGATCAGCATTGAGCCGGGCAAGGCGAAAGGAAACCTCCGGGAGGCCAGATAGCCCCATGGATGCCGATTCCATCCACTGGCGGGAAGTGCTGCCCTTCAAGGATGAGGAATTGCCCGGCGTGTTTCTGGCCGAGGCCCTGAAGATCGACCCCAGGCGGTTGCTGGCCGTGTAGCCCGGCAGGACCACCATGGATCAATCCGACGCGCTCCACCTCATCTACCTGGCCCTTCTCCTCGCAGCCATCGTGGCCATGCGCTGGTGGCCGGGATTGAACTATCGCAAGTTCGACTGGCGGCTGTTCAAGAGCAAGGGGCGCAAGAAGGATTGACGCAGATTTCCCCGGCCTAGCCCTGCCCGCCAGTTAGTCCCGCGCCTTCCGTCCGCTCCCCACCCGTACTTTTTTCGTTCCCATCCCTGGCGCAACGCCACCAACGAACGGTAGCTTAAAGCAATCTACCGTTTTTCATTATTATTTCTCGGAAGAAGTTCAGCCAACAATAATGTTGATCAGCATGGAATATTGACCCCTCTTTGGATGAAATCAGCGTCCAAAATTGACCCCCTCGGCAGCCCCCTTAGATGTCTTCGATCATCGGAGACGGGAGGGGCAGCGAGAGGAGATGCTGATAGTGGAAACGATCAGGAAGGTCCGGCTGGCCGCGATGCGGCAAGAAAAGCCGATCAAGCAGATTGCCAGAGAACTGCGCCTTTCCAAAAACACGGTACGGAAAATCCTGCGGGGCGACCTGACAGAACTGCATTACGAACGTCGTGTGCAGCCACGCCCTATGCTTGGAGCATTTATTGCGTCCCTGGAACGTCGGCTGGAGGAAGA
>NZ_JNJA01000030.1 GCF_000702665.1 Solidesulfovibrio alcoholivorans DSM 5433 | reverse complement strand
GGGGTCGTCTCAGAAAACGGAAAAAATCGTACGCTAAGCCTGGGCTGAGGCTGGCACCCAGCGGTACAGCGTCGGAATGGACACACCGAGGTTCTTGGCCACATCCTTGGGGGGGACGCCACTGGCCAGGAGCTTCTTGGCCGACTCGATCTTGCTCTCTGTCATCTTGGGCTTACGGCCGCCCTTGCGGCCAAGCTGACGGGCGACTTCCAGCCCGGCGCGTGTGCGTTCGACGATCAGCTCGCGCTCCATTTCGGCAAGGCTGGCCATGACATGAAAGAAGAACCGACCTGACGGCGTGCTCGTGTCGATAGAGTCCGTGAGGCTCTTGAACTGGACGCCCTGCTTGTACAGTTCGCCTACCAAATCAACCAGTTGTTTGACGCTCCGACCAAGACGATCCAACTTCCAGACGACGAGGGTATCACCTTCGCGTAACATTTCCAGCGCCGTGGCAAGACCTGGGCGTTCGGCTCGGTTGCCACTCGTCTTGTCTTCAAAAATTTTCTGGCACCCAGCCTTGATCAAGGCCTCGCGCTGAAGGTCAGGGTGCTGGTCTTGCGTCGAAACACGTGCGTAGCCGATGAACACAACCCTGTGCCCCCTTTCCTTCTTAAAACTCGTTGTGACGGCAGGAAATCGAGAATAGTGTTTCAAGAATTATTTTCGAGAAGGATAACACCTTGATTTCCCTTGCTGCTCCTGTTGCCTTGGCAGGCTTGTCACAAACCCTCGTTTTCAAGAAGAAGGAAATCGCATGCCTCGCCGTTCGATCCTGTCCGCCGCCGAGCGGGCAAGCCTTCTGACGTTGCCAGACTCCGAAGACGAACTCATCCGGCACTACACCTTCGGCGAATCTGACCTGTCGCTGATCCGCCAGCGGCGCGGCGAGGCAAATCGCCTGGGCGTCGCGGTACAGTTGTGCTTGCTGCGCTTCCCTGGTCAGGGCCTGCTGCCCGACGCCGTCGTGCCAGTGTCCCTCTTGCAATGGATCGAACGACAACTCCGCATCGACCCGGAGTGTTGGCCGCAGTATGCCGAGCGGGAGGAAACTCGGCGCGAACATCTGCTTGAGCTGCGTGCATACCTGGGCATGGAGTCGTTCAGTCTGGAGCACTACCGGCAGTGCATTCATGCCACGGCCGAACTGGCGTTGCAAACCAACAAGGGCATCATGCTGGCCAGCAGTGTCCTCGACTTGCTACGCCATCGACACATCATCTTGCCGCCACTGGATGTCATTGAACGTATTTGCGCCGAGGCGATAACCCGCGCCAACCGGCGCATCTACAAAGCCTTGGCCGAGCCGCTATCGGATGCGCATCGCCGTCGTCTCGATGACCTGCTCAAGCGCCGCGACAACGGCAAGATGACCTGGCTCGCCTGGCTGCGCCAGTCACCAGCCAAACCGAACTCGCGGCACATGCTTGAACACATTGAGCGCCTCAAGGCTTGGCAGGCACTCAATCTGCCTCCGGGCATCGAGCGGGTGGTCCACCAGAACCGGCTGCTCAAGATTGCCCGCGAGGGCGGCCAGATGACGCCTGCGGACTTGGCCAAGTTCGAGCCACAGCGTCGATACGCCACCCTGGTGGCGCTCGCCATCGAGGGCATGGCTACCGTCACCGACGAGATCATCGATCTGCACGACCGCATCCTCGGCAAGCTGTTCAACGCCGCCAAAAACAAGCATCAGCAGCAATTCCAGGCATCCGGCAAGTCGATCAATGCCAAGGTACGCCTGTTCGGCCGCATCGGCCAGGCCCTGATCGATGCCAAGCAAAGCGGTGGCGATCCCTTTGCCGCCATCGAGGCTGTCATACCCTGGGACGCCTTCGCCGAGAGCGTCACCGAGGCGCAGAAGCTCGCGCAGCCCGAGGACTTCGATTTCCTACACCGCATCAGCGAGAGCTACGCCACGCTGCGCCGCTACGCGCCGGAATTCCTCGCCGTACTCAAGCTTCGGGCCGCGCCCGCCGCCAAGAACGTGCTCGACGCCATCGAGGTGCTGCGCGGCATGAACACCGACAACGCCCGCAAGGTACCCGCCGATGCTCCGACCGATTTCATCAAGCCGCGCTGGCAGAAGCTGGTGATGACCGATGCCGGCACTGACCGGCGTTACTATGAGCTTTGCGCGCTGTCGGAACTGAAGAACGCGCTACGCTCCGGTGACATCTGGGTGCAGGGCTCGCGCCAATTCAAGGATTTCGAGGACTACTTGGTGCCGCCCGAGAAGTTCGCCAGCCTCAAGCAGGCCCGCGAATTGCCGCTGGCCGTGGCCACTGACTGCGACCAGTACCTGCTCGACCGGCTGACGCTGCTGGGAACACAACTCGCCACGGTCAACCGCATGGCGCTGGCCAACGACCTGCGCGGACGCCATCATCACGGAGTCAGGCTTGAAGATCACACCGCTTGATGCGGCCGTGCCTGATGCCGCGCAGGCGCTGATCGACCAGACGGCGATGATCCTGCCGCACGTCAAGATCACCGAACTGCTGCTGGAGGTGGACGAGTGGACGGGCTTCACCCGGCACTTCACGCACCTGAAATCGGGCGACCTGGCCAAGGACAAGAACCTGCTGCTGACAACGATCCTGGCCGACGCGATCAACCTGGGCCTGACCAAGATGGTCGAGTCCTGCCCCGGCACGACCTACGCCAAGCTGGCCTGGCTACAAGCCTGGCACATCCGCGACGAAACCTATTCTACGGCACTGGCCGAGTTGGTCAATGCACAGTTTCGGCATCCCTTCGCCGAGCACTGGGGCGACGGCACCACGTCATCGTCGGATGGTCAAAATTTCCGAACCGGGAGCAAAGCCGAGAGCACAGGCCACATCAACCCGAAATATGGCAGCAGCCCAGGGCGGATGTTCTACACCCATATCTCCGACCAGTACGCGCCGTTTCACATCAAGGTGATCAACGTCGGCGTGCGCGACTCGACCTACGTACTCGATGGCCTGCTGTACCATGAATCCGACCTACGCATCGATGAGCACTACACCGACACTGCTGGCTTCACCGATCACGTCTTTGCCTTGATGCACCTGCTCGGCTTTCACTTCGCCCCACGCATCCGTGACCTGGGCGACACCAAGCTCTACATCCCGAAGAGCGATGCCCCCTATGACGCATTGAAACCTATGATCGGCGGCACGCTCAACATCAAGCACGTCCGCGCCCATTGGGATGAAATCCTGCGTCTGGCCACCTCTATCAAGCAGGGAACAGTGACGGCCTCCCTCATGCTCAGGAAGCTCGGCAGCTACCCGCGACAGAACGGCCTGGCCATGGCGCTGCGCGAACTGGGCCGCATTGAGCGCACGCTGTTCATCCTGGACTGGCTGCAAAGTGTGGAGTTGCGCCGTCGAGTGCATGCCGGGCTGAACAAGGGAGAGGCCCGCAATGCTCTGGCCAGGGCGGTCTTCTTCAACCGTCTGGGCGAAATCCGTGACCGCAGTTTCGAGCAGCAGCGCTACCGGGCCAGCGGCCTCAACTTGGTGACGGCGGCCATCGTGCTGTGGAATACGGTCTATCTGGAGCGGGCCACCCACGCCTTGCGCGGTCACGGTCAGACCGTGGATGACGTGCTGTTGCAGTGCCTGTCGCCGCTAGGCTGGGAGCACATCAACCTGACCGGCGACTACCTCTGGCGCAGCAGCGCCAAGATCGGCGCCGGCAAATTCAGGCCGCTACGACCGTTGCAACCGGCTTAGCGTACGATTTTTTCCGTTTTCTGAGACGACCCCAGATACATCGTCCCCTGCTGATCGCCCTGACGGCCAAGCCCCATCGACCACCTCCACCATCCCGATGGCTGGAGTCTCGGTCACTTGGCGGAGTTTTTCAACACGCTGTTAAGGGCACGGTGCACATGGCCAGGCAGTCGAGGTCGGCAGAGCGGAGCGCCACCGGCAACGCGGGACCAGGCCGTCACCTTCCCGGAAAAAGGCAACCCCTCACTCGCGGACTCGTTCGGCCTTCCGGCTTCACCCGCAAAGCCGGGTTCAGCTCGGAAGGGAAAGCCAGAAGTCCCGCAGACCCACAAGAATGAACGAATTTCATTTCCTAGTCCGAAAAACGTTCCTATCTTCGGGGGCGTGTCTCAAGTGGTCAAAATGGCCTGGTTAGAGAAAATTTTGCGGGAGGGCACTTTTTTTTCGCCCTTCGCCCTTTACAAATGTACAAAAAAAAGTACATTAATCGGTATCAGAACGACACGGAGGACAGCGACGATGAAGAAACTTCCAGCAACTTTTTTTAAAACGGAGAACGGGAAGGAACCCGTTCGGGATTGGCTTCAAGGGTTTGCCCGCCAGACAAGCAGGCGATTGGAGAGGATATCAAACGGGTAGAATTTGGGTGGCCAATAGGAATGCCGACATGCGAAGCGATGGGGGACGGAATTTTCCAGACAAGAACGGACCTTGCGACCAAGCGAATCGCACGCGTGTTTTTTTGCGCGGAGGAAGGCCAAATGTACTTACTTCACAGCATCATAAAAAAAACACCGCGAACACCTCCTGAAGATCTTGAACTTGCCAGAAAACGCCGCAAGATCATTCTGAAACGGTTAGCTGACAAGAAAAAGAAGAAAAAAGACTAGCCATTAGTGGAACAGTGAAATAAAAAGTATCCAGTAGCTCCTTGAAAAAAATATAGCATACTTAAGATTTATATAAGCGTATTTGTCGATATGGAATGGAATAGTGATTTGGAGGGATATATGGATACAACTTCTTATGATTGCATTGGATCGTCTTTTGATGACTTCCTCAAAGAGGAAGGGCTTTATGAAGAATGCGAAGCTGCGGCTATAAAAAGTGTTATAGCTTGGGAGCTTCAGCATTTCATGGATGAAAAAAAGATAACGAAAGTTGAAATAGCAAAAAGGATGGGAACAAGCAGATCGCTTGTGGATAAAATCCTTGATGCGAAGAATACATCCATTACGTTGGCAACTATCCTTAAAGTTGCTAATGTAATTGGGAAGTCTGCTACGTTTAATTTTGGAGAGAAGGTGGAAGAGATGGATTGCCCCACTTGTCCAGCATGACAACGCAATGAGGCCGGAACCTCCCGGCTCCGGCCTCATCCTCTCCCAAACCAATCCCGCGCGACAACTATTCCGCCACCGCTTGCGTCGGCGTGCCGCCCTGTCCCACAGCGGCCTTGAGCGCATCCAGAGAATCCGCGATCCGCACGAGCAACGCGACGATACCGCAAAGCAACGTCGCGCTGACCACGCATCCGAGGATCACGCCGAAAAAAATCACCGGGTCTTTACTGGCCGCCCGGCCCAGCATGGTCATATACCCGAGCGGGGCGACAATCCCCAGCAGCACCCACACCACGGCATTGATGCCGCCCAACAGCTTCGCGATAAACCGATTCATCGCCAACCCTCCATGGCTACAGGTGAATACGCTTTTCGATCTTCAGCGTCTTGGCTAAATCTATTTTAGCCGCATCAAGTTCAGGCATCAAGCTATTTTTCCTTGCGTCAAACCGATTAACCGCCTGCATATTCACATTATTTCCGAAGCTGAACGCATATATATTATTTTTTTGTTGCCGAAATTCGCCAATCTGGCCCGGTGATACATTCGCCATCGGCGGCAATGCCGCCACTCTGTATCGTCCATTGCCGCAATCAACGACGACGTTTAAACGGCCTCCCTTGATTTGCGCCTCTACAACAGTCCCACGGATGATTTCGTCAGACGCCGTCGCAACCCGAGGCCCATATTTTTCCGCGTCCTGCCTGGCTCGCTCCTTCATCCGCGCCGTGTCTCGTTCCCGGGCTTCCTTTTGTGCCTGCTCGAATTCCCGGACCTGGGCTTCCGCTTTGGCCACAACGTCTTCCGCCGGCTTCGGCGTGGGTGCAGGCCCGGCCGCCATGCGCTCCATGGCCGTGTTCCGCTGGGCCTTTGCCATCGCCTCGGCATACTTGGCTTCCCAGTCAGGAGGCGGGGGCAAATCGAATGACACCTTCTTGGCCGCCTGCGGGGCCTGTGACGCGTTTTCCGGGGCTCGGATAACCTCAACCCTGGTCGGACGCTCATCAGGCTGAATAAGGGCCTCCTGCGGCTTCTCGGCCGGTCCCCCGGCCTTGCTCCGCTGGGCATCCCACCAGTCCCGGATTTCGGACGTCGTGGTCAAATGTGCCGGAGGCTCTTCGCCCGGGCGAAGATCGTCACCCGGGCCAACTTGACCCGGGCTTGTCTGACCCGGGCTTGTCTGACCCGGGCGAAGCTCGCCCGGGCTACCCTTACCCGGGGAAAGCTCACCCGGGCGAGATTCAAGCGATACTTGATCCATGCCCGGGCGGACTTCGCCCGGGCGATGTCCACCCGGGGACGCATCAAAGACGCTGCCACCGGAATGGGACATGCCGTGGGAGAACTCCGGACCGCCGGCTTCCTGCTTCGCCGGCTCTACCGAGCTGGCCAGGGTAGGGGAGGGCTGCGGCCTGGTCGGCTCCGGGATCGGTGCGACCTGCGGCCGCTCGCGCTCCGGCTGCTGGGGACGTGGCCGCACAGGCGGCCGGTAGCTGGCGGCCTGCTGCTCGACGGGCTGACGCTCCGGGGCCAGGTCCGGCGATTGTACGACCGGGCGTTCGACCTCCGACCCCATGGCGGAAGGCTGTTCCGCCCCCGGCGGCGCGTCAAAGACGCTGGCGCCACCATGCGACATTTCACCGTGGCTCATACCCCCATGCGAAAATTCCGGTCCGCCGGCTTCCTGCTTCGCCGGTTCCGGTCTGGCCGTGGCCATGGACGGGGCAGGGGATGGGGCCGCAAGTTGCCGACGCTCGACAATGCCGCGTTGCGCGGCCATGAGGCGGTCATTGCGGTGCTGTTCATGCTCACGGTATTGAGCAACGATTTTATCCCGCTCCGCGACCGGAACTTTCTTAAAATCATTTCCATGAGCGCGCGCGAGTGCTCCAGATTCCTTTCTCGTGGCTGCGTCTCTGACCCGTTGTTCGTCCAGGGCAGAACGGATTTCCGCCGCTGCCTGTGGATCTTCTCCCGCATACTTTTCAACAACTTTATTTATCTCGCGCTGAAATTCCGCATTTGCATTTTGATATTTTGCATTCCAGGCGTCGTTCCACTCTTTGGAAAGTTCTTTCCCTTCCGCTTGCATCTTATCGCCCTCTTCTTTTTGGGCGCACTTCAGCTCAAATTTTTTGGATTCATGGGCTTCAAGAGTCGATTGTATATCGCGGATGATTTCGGGCCGCGCATCATGCGGTTTAATTTCCCCGAAAGTATGCGCCGGGGCCTCCTGCCCCTGGTCCAGGGCCGCTTGCCGCGCCCCCATGCTCCGCTCAATTTCGACAAGGCGGGCGTCTCGCCGGGCTTCGTTGTCCCGGTAGCTCTGGACGATCCGTTCCTGATCCTCCTTCGGCACCCGGTCATAGCCCCCATGCTCCCGGGACATCGCCCCGGAGAGCTTCCGGTTTTCGGCATCATCGGCCACCTTCGCGGCCATGGTGTCGCGCAGCGCCTTTGCCGCTTCGGGATCGTTTGCGGCGTACTTGTCGATTATTCCATTGATTTCATTGTCTAATCTGGCATTCAGCGCCGCATGTTCCTCGCGGCATTTCTTCCTGAAATCCTCCCCAGGCTCCACACCGAGAGCGTTTAAACGCTCCCGGTCTTCGGCATGGGCGCGGTTCAGCTCGTTACGCTCTTCCGCGTGCTCCCGCTGGGCCGCGCGAATCTCGGAAAGGATCTTCGGCCGTTGCCTGTCGGCCGCTTCCAGGTCAGCAAGCACCCGGTCGGATTCGCTCCGCTTGGCCTCGATCACATCCCGGCCGGCATCGGCCTGGCGCAGCTCGGCAATGTCCTTACCCTGCTGGCGATAATGCTCGCGCACAGCCCGGGAATGGGCCGTGGCACACCACAGCGCCGCCAGAGGCATCAATGCCTTTGCCGATTTTGACGCCTGCGTCGTGGTGGGCACAATGACGCCCAACCGCGCCGAGCTGGTGGACACCGAGCTGGCCCTTTTCGGCGGCGACCAGGCCGCCCGCGACAAATGGTTTTCCGACCTGGGAAGGCGGGATTTGATCCAGAGCACGGCCCGCGTGCGGCCGGTCCTTGCGCCCAAGACCGTCATTGTTTTGGGGAAAGACTGGCCGATCGAAAGCCTTGGAGCGCCGAGCTTCACCCTCGACGGCCGCCGCAAGGGCGGTAGCAGCCAGGCCGAAGAGGAAGCCTACCGGCGTCTTCGCGCACTGGCCGAAGAATTCGGATTTATTTTCAGCGAGATGGCCTATGTTGCCGGGATTTTCATGGCTGGCGAGGAAGCGGCCATGGAGGATTGGCGGGAAAGACTCGCGCCCCTGGTTGCCCAGGGCAAAACCCACCTGGAAAAAGCCCCGACTCTTATAAAGAGTATCCTTATATCAGTGGGGGCTTTTTCGGAGGGGGTTTTCTCTCCCCTCCGGTTGGCCAGGAAGGGAACCTGGCCCCGCCTCATGGCGAAGCTTGCCGACGAACTGGGATTGCCTTCCTTGGACTACCTGCCCCGGATCGGCGGCGGCCCAGGTCGCCCCCAGGCGGCCGTGGGCTACCTGTCCACGGTCCGTGAGTTTTGCGAAACCTACTCACTCCCTTGGAATTCCGACCTCTGGTCGGGGGAGGAATCCGCCAAGACCATCACATATTTTATCGACCCCGAGCCCAAGGAAGACCCGGCCATGACCGCCGAAATGGAAGCGATCCGGGAAGCGATTTTCGGACCCTGGACGGAAGAACAACTTCAAGGAATTATTGAAGATTTTGAAAATTCACTGGAAATCAAAGTTTCTTTCGCCCAAGCGGCATAGTCTTTCGCTCTTTCAAAACTACCTAAATTCTCCCTAAAAACCCTTGCAATCCGGCTATTTTTACGCCTATGTTCTCGCCAACAGGGAGGCGACATGGGAGCCATCATTGCCATATGCAACAACAAGGGCGGCGTGGGGAAAACGACCCTGACCGTCAACCTGGGCCACGCCTTGGCGAACCGGGGGAAAAAAGTCCTTATCGTCGATAATGACGCGCAATGTAACGCATCAAGCTTACTCGTTGAACCCGACGTTATTTCGGATTCGATTTATGAATTATACGAAAGTGATGAAACACCTATTGAACGGTGCGTTTATCCCACGGCCTATGATGGATTGTTCGTCATTCCAAACAGCGAAGAAACAGCCGCTTTAGAAATATCATTAAACAAAGGAATTCCGGCAACATATTTACGGCTAAGAAATCGTATCCGTGAATATGCCATCAAAAACTTCGATTTCACATTTATCGACACCCCGCCAAACTGGGGCTTTTTTGTTTTATCTTCCTTACATGCCGCAGATTGCGTCATTGTCCCTATTCTCTGTTCAAGCCGATTTTCCATGGAAGGTTTGACACGGGCCTTGGAATTAATCGAAGGCGTTCGGCAAAGAGAAAATCCTGACTTGCGGTTACTGCGACTTGTCGTGAACAATGTTGACAAAAGAACAGCTATTTCACGCGTTGTAACCGACAAGTTGCGTCGTTTGTTCGATGAAGATGTTTTATTTAAAACTTCAATTCCTACCAATACACAATTTTCCCAAGCTGAAATGGAAGGGAAAAGCATAATCCGTTTTTCCCCGCGAAGTGTTGGGGCAAAATACTATCGTAATTTGGCAACGGAATTCCTTGAAATCTTCGAGGACGGCACCGCGTCGTAAGGGAGTGGGCAACCATGGCCAAAAAACGCCTTAGCATGTTCGATGCGATGGACGGGGCCTTGGCGAAAGTCGGCGGGCTCCGCGAAGCCGCCGAGAAAGTGAAGACCATCCCCTTCCGAGCCCCATCGGGGAAACAACCCCAAGCGGCCACGGCCGTGCCGGCTCCGGCCCAAGTGCCGCAGGCCGAGGCGAAGCCAGTTGATCCACAGCCAGAGACTTTAGGCAACGCCTTAGGCAGCGGATTGGGCAACGCCTTCGGCTCCGGTTTCGACAACGCCTTAGACAATTCGACAACGCCTTCGGCTTCGACATCGACAACGCCTTCGGCTTCGACAGCGGCTTCGACATCGACAACGCCTTCGGCAGCGTATTGGGCAACGCCTTCGGCTCCGGTTTCGACAACGCCTTCGGCAGCGAATTGGGCAACGCCTTCGGCAGCGCCCACGGATAAAGCGGCCTATGTGTCGGGTCGAAAAGCGCAAGCCCTGGCCCATCTTTTGGCGACCAGGCCGGCCGATGGCGTCCATATCGTGCGCTATCCAGACTTGGTAGCAGCCCTGGGAATTCCTTATAAGACAATTCGTTGGGCGATGACAGCGCTTGAAAAGGACGGCTTTTTCAAGCGCAAGGATTACCGAAACGGATTGTTTCAGGGCGTGGAATTGGCCTACGATGAGCACCTTTGTCGGCGATATTGTGAGCGCATCAAACCTTCGACAACGCCTTCGGCAGCGATTTGGGCAACGCCTTCAGCTACGGTTTCGACAACGGTTTCGGCAACGGATAGGGCAGCGGCTTCGACAACGCCTTCGGCTTCGACAACGGTTTCGGCAACGCATTATAAGGAAAAGATAGATAGAGAAAATCTATCTATCTCTCTTAGCGCCGAGCGAATCGCTTTGACCTGGCCCAACCTGGCCCGCACCGGCTTCGGTCCGGATCAGCTCGCGCAGATCGGCCAAGCCCTCGCCGAGCTGGGCAAGACCACGGACAAGATACTTCAGAGCCTCGACCACGCCGAATGGGAGTTGGAGCACGACCAGATGCGCGACAAGGACGGCCAGCCCGTGGCCGACCCATGTTCCTGGGTCTTCCGCTCCCTGGCCCGAACCGGCTATTACCGCCGGCCCAAAGGCTACGTGAGCCCCGAGGAACAGGCGGCCAAGGACGCCGAGGCCGAAGCCAAGGCGGTCACGGTCGCCCGGCAGGCGGCCGAGCAAGCGCAGTTCGAGGCATGGCGCGATGGGCTCTCGCCGGATGAGCTGGCCGACGCCATGCGCGGCCATCCAGGAGGGCCGAAGGATGCGTGGCTGAAATCGGTGTGGAAAAAAACGAGATAAGAGTATGACCAGTTTCGACTAAAGATTTTGAATTGGCTAATGCGTCAGAATTGGTTAGTAGGATTAAGTCAAATCTTAAGCCACGAATTTCGGCCTATCAAATATCTATAATAGCGAAAAACCCGTTTAATGCTATTACTTTTTTAGAGCCTTTAAACAACCGCGTAGCCGACATTGGTGATATTGCTTTGCGATTATTTAAAGAAAAAGAGAAGTTCTAGCTATAATTTTAACAAAATCAATTATGGAAGTGTTGGCTTTAGCTTGTTGTTTATATGGAAAAAATTGAAAGTTGCATTTTAGAAAATACATCAGAAGGTTTTAATGAGTTCATAATTAATAAATTATTTGGTCAGGAAATGGGTGATGCTGAATTTCCTGTTGCAATAAATATTTTAACAATAATAAAGAAGTTGGAACGTAAATGGCCTGGCTTTGAGGAACAATATAAAGTATTGTGCGAATATGCACACCCTAATTGTTATGGTGTTGAGGGGTTTTGTTGTAAGGTATTGCATGAAGATTTTGCTTGTCTATTCGGTTTGAAAAATCAAAATTTTATTTCTACCATTGGGGTGGCATGCTTTAATGCGTCTATGTCTATTTTTGAGTTTTATTATTTAGAAATACAAAAAATATGCCACTATTTATCGATTTATGCGAAAGAGAGTTAAAACAAAAAAATCAATTCTAATTTCCTTCAAATCCCATCACTCTTCCCGCCCCCTCCGGCCAAAACCAAGTCCCTTCGCTCCAAGACGCCTTCGGCGGCCTCAAGGGAACGGTGCGCGCGGGCAAGCGGGCGGATGCGGAAAGACGGAGCGCCACCAGTAGCGCGGGACCAGGCCGACAGTTCCCCGACCCCAAAGCCCTTCCTCGTCGAATACTCCTCGGACCCTCCGATTTCGGAACGTGGAGGAAATCAGAGCGGCGGTTGGAGCTTTTATCTCCAGGTACAACCGCGAGGGGTCGAAAAAAATCGTTTTCTCAGCCCGTTAGAAATCAGACAGCAATGGGTGGATCAAGCAGCTCTGGCGAGGGTGGCGTAAGAAAAACTTGTGTCCAGGAAACCGGGCGCGCTACAAAATTTACACCACGTTGACGGACGTGACCAACCTGGGTACAATCAGTACCTACGGCCGGTATATTTTTACCGTGTTCAGAGCTACCGCCGAAGTTGAGAGGGAAATAATCTACGAGTAGCCTGGGATGCTGCCCGCTTCCGAGAATGTGTCTCGCCGGCTTGGGGTCGGCCCAACAACGCTTTATCGCTACCTACCGGCAGCACGGCAATCAGGCCAAGGGGACGGAGGCAATATCCTCTCATACACCCGGCCTTGCCAGACGTGGCTAACTTTATGGTAAAATTCAAAAAGTTATTGCAATTAGATTGTACCTGAGTCATGGATAGGTAATAAACCGAGCACGTTCCGAGCATAAATCGAACATTTTATTTTTAATAATAATTATTGTGTATGGTATAGCCATCCCAAGGGAAGCTGCCCTTGGGCAAGTGCCCCGCAGACCCGCAAGCACAGTGAGCGGGACTGGCCTTTTACGATATTTTTCATGGCAAGGAGTCCGTGGCTGGAACCCATGGTGAAACAGCTCAAGCGCGATGAAAAGCGCAAACAATCTTAGCATACAATTTTTTCGTTTTTTCAGGCGTCCCTTCAATGGGCCGATAATCTTCGTGGGACAGACTCAATACTTTCCAAATTCTGTGTTTAACTCTGGTTCAAAACAATCAGCATTGGCAGCAGGTAAATAATGCGAATGGGGAAAAATACTGGCGAAAAACTAATGGATTATAGCTCCATAGCAGTAACTGTTTTGAATATTGAAGCCAGGGCAATCTTACAAACGGCAAAAACAATTGGGTGTAATTTAAATGAAATCATTGAGGCCATATTAAGGTCTAAAGGAAAGGTTGTCGTCTCTGGCATAGGTAAATCTGGACATATTGCTGAAAAGATTTCTTCTACGTTGAATAGTACTGGCACAATGAGTTTTTTTTTACATCCCGCTGAAGCTTTTCATGGCGACCTGGGCATGGTTGGCGTTGAAGATATTATTTTATTTTTTTCATATTCAGGAGAAACAGAAGAAATAATTCGCCTCATTCCATATCTTAAAAGAAACGGGAACGTGACAATATCTGTAACGGGAAATATTTGTTCTAGTTTAGCAGCACATTCAAATTTTTGTATTAACATTGGTGATATTGAAGAGGCCTGTCCGTTAGGATTGGCCCCAACAAGCTCAACAACAGCAATGCTCGCTGTGGGCGATGCAATTGCAATGATCTTGATGCAAGCAAATGGGTTTCAAAAAGAAAATTTTGCGAAGTTTCATCCAGGAGGATCTCTTGGTAGAAAATTATTGAAGACTGTGAGTGACTTTTCCGTGCCAGCAGCGACGATATTTATCGATGACAATTCTGAAGCAATTATATCGAAATTAGCAAGTGATAAAAACGGCATTATATGTGTTATTGAAAACGAAGCTCTAGTTGGAGTCATTACTGACGGAGATATTAAACGCTCACTTAAGAATGGTGTTCATGATTTTCTTTCCAAACGCGCGAGGGATTTGATGTCATCAAATCCGAAGGTTGTAGAGCAAGGCACTCTCTGCGGGGATGCTGATGAATTAATGAAGAAAATAAAAATTAATTCTCTAGTTGTAAGAATGACAGACGGAACGTACGGAATATACCACAATTTGAACAGGAGTTAAACATGAAAGTTGTTGCATTTTTACCAGCAAAGGGTTCTAGTTCCAGAATTGAGAGTAAAAATATTCATTTTTTAGACGGAAAGCCACTATTCCTTCATACGCTTGAAAAGTTAATGTCTTGTGATTTTATCGATGAAGTATATTTTGACACTGAATCAGACGATATGATCCAAATGGCATCTGAAACAGGGTGTAAAATATTAAAAAGAGATAGTGATCTTGCTACGAACAAAACTGATGGGAATTTATTGTTTATGAACGAGGTTAGGCATGTAGGTGCAGACATATATATTCAAATTCTTTGCACAAGTCCGTTTATTTCAGTTGAAACTATAAAAAAAGGCGTTGATATTTTAAAAAACGACAGGTCGAATAGGAACGACTCTATTGTACTTGTCCGCAAAGAAAAACTTTATACATGGCGTGATTCCGAATCTCCAAATTATGATTTGGAGCATATACCGAACAGTAAAGAACTTGATGATACCATAATCGAAACAATGGGGCTCTATATAATTACTAGAGATGCGGCTCTTGCCACTTGTCGCAGGATAGGCAATTCCCCATATCTCTTGAGTTGCCCTCCTCTTGAAGGGATAGATATAAATTGGCCTGAAGATTTTGATCTTGCAAATTTGATTGCAGCTGGATTGCGCGAAAAAAAACAAAAGTTATTTTCTAACATTAAGAACATTTCTACAACTTGCCTTATTTCTGATATACTAGATGACATCGGTTACCCTAATCAAATTATTAAAGGTTTAACTCCAAACATAGAGGGAGTTAAAATTTTCGGCCGATCAAAAACATTAAAGTTGAGAAAATTAAATGAAAATGAAGATTTCAAAGGCATTTACGACGCTCTCCGATCATATGAATCAATAGTTGCAAACGATATCATTGTTGTAGAAAACTCAGCCCCAGAATTTGCTTATTTTGGTGAACTCAATGCCAATTTGGCCATGCGCGCTGGTGCTTGTGGAGTCATATTAAATGGCAAGACTAGAGATTCTATCGAAGTAAAAAAGATGGGGTTCCCTGTTTTTTCCTCTGGTTATACTTGTCAGGATGTAAGAAGGAGGGCGACAGTCGAACACTATAATAGAAAGATAAGCATACAAGGAGTAACTATCTTGCCTGGAGATTTGATATTTGCCGACCAAGAAGGCGTTGCTATTATACCAAAGGAGATAGAGCAGAAAGTTTTCTCTGAATTATTAAAACGGCATTCAAACGAAAATAAAATTTTAGTTGATATAGCATCTGGGAATGATACTTCTAGAATTGCAGATAAATATGGTTTTTTTTAATTTAATTCGAACTTTTAAAGAATCCAGATTGAATCAGCTATCACTGACATAGCCTGTGGTATGGTGCCCCCTCGAAGGAGGCTTTAGCCAGCCAGGGCAATTTTACTTGGCTAGTTTTACGTCTAGCCCCTGTAATGGTAATTGCATCTTGCGCAGCTCATGATCTTCCTGTTTGCGTAAGCGCAATTGGTTTGATCTTCGTTCAAACCAATTGCGCTTACGCGATAGCCACGTGCCCCAAAATGATAACCCGTCAAATTCTTGGTCTTCCCGAGGAATGTTCGGTGGATAAGAATCGCAGATTTCTCTTTGAGCTTTCCTATCGCGTTGGCGACACTGAACTTGGGCGGGCTGCTCAAGCACATTTGCACATGGTCAGGCAAGGCATGCGCTTCGACCAGTTCCAGCCCGAACTGCTCGCACAACTATTTGGGGATGAACACAACATGGTACCAGCAATCTTTTTGTATTTCCAGCACTCCCGAATCGATCGAAACTCTTCGGATCATACCGCCAGAGGCGGTGGTTTAACTGTTGGAATTAATTAGGCAGCTAACAGCTAGGACAAAGAAAATAAGTATGAAGACATGTGAGATCAATCTAAACTCGATTTTTTTTATTTGTGGTCCATGCGTGATTGAATCGCGTTCTTTTGCTCTGGAAACAGCCGAGCAACTGAAAAATATTTTTACTTCTCTATCGATCCCATTTATTTATAAATCATCTTTCGACAAAGCAAACCGCACTTCCAGCACAAGTTTTCGAGGTGTCGGCATGGAAGAAGGGTTGTCTATTCTTGCTGAAGTTGGAGAAACATTCGATATTCCTGTTGTTACCGATGTGCATGAACCATATCAGGTCAAACCCACAAGTGAAGCTGTTGACATGTTGCAGACACCGGCTTTTTTGTGTCGTCAATCAGATTTTATCGCTTCTGTAGCAGCTTCGGGAAAACCTGTAAATTTTAAGAAAGGGCAGTTTTTATCCCCTTGGGACATGCAAAATGTGCTTGAAAAAGCACGAAAGGCTGCGCGGGACGTCGGAGTTGTTGAGGATCAATTCTGTGTTTGTGAACGAGGGGTGTCTTTTGGATACGGTAATTTAGTAGTTGATATGAGAGGATTACAGGTAATGTCAGAAACATGTAATGCTCCAGTCGTTTTTGACGCGACACATTCGGTTCAGCTTCCAGGCGCAAAAGGCGTTAGTAGCGGTGGGCAACGTCAGTATGCTCCTCTCCTAGCCCGAGCAGCCATGGCCACAGGTGCTGTTACAGGCATTTTCCTAGAAACTCATCCTGAACCTGATAAAGCACCCTGTGACGGACCAAACATGGTGCCTATTGTAGAACTCCCCATTTTGCTAAAACAAATAAAAGATATTTATCATTTAATCCACACCCAAAATGCGCAATAGCGCACCTACCATGAAAACACTTCTTGTCATTTCTGCCAGATATAAGTCTTTTTTTTGTGTTGGGAAATCACCGACAGATACTTCAATAAGAAAAATAATCCAGCACATATACGGACAGGCAAAAAAAGTCCGTGGTGTAGATAACGTAATTGTGGCAACGGATGACCAAAGACTTTTCGATGCTGTCGCGGGCTTTGGTGGTAAAGCAGTTATTATATCACCCCATCACAGTTCCGAGGCAGGCAAGTTGATAGAAGTCGCAGCAGCATACCAAGCAGATTTATATGTTAATATCCAAGGCAATGAATTGTTGTTTAACCCTAATGACATAGAATCGCTCATAAACGGTATGGAAAAGGAATTGTCTGTTGCCGTTGGAACATTGTGCCGTAAAATAGGTTTTAAACGGGCGTCCTCACCTAATACGGTTAAAGTTGTTTTATCAAAAAATGAAGACGCGCTTTATTTTAGCCATGCCCTCATTCCACACAATGCAGATGGCAATGTTGTAGTATCGTATCTTGAAAATATTCACATTTACGCTTACCGAAAAGATGCCCTAGAACGCTGTGCAGCACTAAATTCATCTATTTTAGAACAAACAGAGGGTCTTGAACAGCTTCGTTTGATTTCCTCAGGTATTCCTATTCGTGTATTCTTAGCTAGACAGATGTCTTGCGAGGATTGTGCCGATGAGCATGTTGAACTTTTCCATGATATTACAAACAGGCGAAACACCTTGGTTCCGTCAATAAAAGATCGTCTTGCGCAAGTTCGTCTCGTTATTACGGATGTAGATGGTGTTCTGACGGATGGGAAGCTATATTTTACAGAATGTGGAGAAGCCATAAAAGTATTTAATGTAAAAGATGGGCTTGGGATTCATTTTTTGATAAAAAATAAAATACAAGTTGCAGTACTTTCTGGAAGAGACTCAGCTCCGTTACGAAACAGAATCAACGAATTGGGAATTTCACTTTTCATTCTTGGATCTACGGATAAAGCAGCAGCCTGCCTGAAATTGATGGAAAAAGCTGGAGTCTCTCCAGAACAGACCATTTTTATTGGTGATGATTCTATTGACTTGCCAGGATATTCTGTGTGTGGGCTGGCTGTCGCCGTGGCAGATGCCCCGCAATATATTCGAGATCAAGTCGATTATGTGTTATTGGCAAACGGTGGGGAAGGGGCATTTCGCGAATTGGCAGATGCCATTCTTACTGCACAACACAAATCAGATGTATTTGAAAGGTTCTTCCGGGTTTCCCGTGGTAATGGTGCTCAGGCCGGTTTGGAATAGAGATCTAAGCCGCCGCAGAAGAAGTAGATGGCGGTCTTGAAGTGCTCCCGGTTGCGGTAACGGGAGTGTCCCAAAAACTGTGTAAACGCTCCAGGTTAAGTGTTCAGCAGAGATAGTCTTTGAGCCGTTCCTGGAAGAAGGTCGAAAGCTGGGCCATGATCTCCTGCCAGTTCCTCGTTCGCATCGTCCAGCGCTTCTCGGCTTCGGCCACCGCCAGATACAGGGCCTTGAACAGGGCGATCTCGGTCGGGAAGACGCTTTTCACTTTCACGGTTTTCCGGACCCGGCTATTGAGGCTCTCAATGGGGTTGGTGGTGTAAATCAGCCGCCGTACCGCCTCGGGATAGTTGAAAAACGTCGCCAGCTCCGGCCAGTACCGTTTCCTGTCGGCGACCGCCCCAATGAGTCCATTTGATGATCACCTAATGGAGCCAATTCAGCCGTAGGCGACCGGGTTTCGGACCTTCGAGACGCCGCGTACTCCTTCCCCTATTCACAAAGGGGAGGAGCGCGGGATGTCCAATCGGAGGTTCGAGATGTACGAGTATCGTCATGCCCTTGTTCGGATGCGCCTTGGCGAGTCCGACAGGCAGATCACAAAGACCGGACTGATGGGGCGCAGAAAACTGGCCCACGTCCGTCTGACCGCCGAGGCGCAGGGCTGGCTCAATCCTGCGGCGTCCTTACCCACTGACGCGGCCTTGTCGTCGTTCTTTGCAGGCCGGGCAACGAATCAGCCGCCCACATCCAGCATCATCCCCTTCCAAGACGACGTCCGGGACTGGGTCGGTAATCCCCCCGAAAAAAGGTTGTTCTGAAAAGTAGAATTTTCTCGTAAACCCGGACGAGGAGATTTTACATGAAGACGTCCCGCTACTCCGACTGAGCTGGTCCGGATTGGTTGGACAGTTTGGCGGTGCGGTTAAGCTATAGTCCGGTTGGTGCTCATGCCGCCTTGGAGGCCGAGTGGCCATCCCGGTATACGTCCATGGGCCGGCGACCGTCAAAAGCCGTATGCGGTCGCTGCTCGTTGTAGAAGCGGAACCAATCAGCGAGCGCCAGGCGAGCCTGGCTGCCGGTTTCGAATTCCCGCAGATAGACGCACTCCCATTTAACCGAGCGCCACAGCCGCTCGATAAAGACATTGTCCATCCATCGGCCTTTGCCATCCATGGAGATGGCGACACCGGCATCCTTGTGGGAGGATTACCGGACCATCACGATCCCCGCTATAACACCGTCAAACGCATCCTGGAAAAAGGCTTGGATGTCCTGCCGCGTCCCGTTTTCCATGAGGAGGTGAAAGAGGTCTACAGAGGAAAGTCTAAATATTGCCGTGAACTGCGAGGAATACTGCAATGAAAAGGAGGAACTCATGAACCCTATGCCAGCGCTCGAACCCCCGCTCAAGCAACTCCGTCTCTCCGGCATCCTGGATTCCATGGAGGTCCGCAACAAACAGGCCATCGAGGACGGCCTGTCGCACGTGGAGTTCCTGGCCATGCTGATCCAGGACGAGGTGGCCCGCCGGGAACAGAAGAAGTTTTCACTGCGCGTCCGCCGTGCCGGTTTTCGTAGCGAAAAGACCTTGGAAAGCTTCGACTTCAGCTACAATCCGTCCGTCAACAAGGCGCTGATCCTGGATTTGGCCACCTGCCGCTTTCTGGAGGAAAAGGCCCCGGTGCTCATCGTCGGTCCCTGCGGCACCGGCAAGAGCCATACCGCCCAGGCACTTGGCCATGCCACCGCCAGAAACGGCTACGAGGTGCTCTTTACGCCTATCGGCAAGCTCCTGGGGATGCTCCAGTGCTCAGCGTCAATTACTCTTGGGCACTGACGACAACTATTTTTGTGCATCCACCTCGGCCTCAGCCATGTGATCTTCGGGTTTGAGGTCGGCCCCGCGTCCGTCATCATCGCCACGCGGCTGTGAGACCGCATTCCGTTTTTGAGCCTCCTGGTTCCGGTAGCTCTGACCGTTGAGCTCCAGGATGACGCAATGGTGGACCATCCGGTCGATGGCTGCCGCTGTCGTCATGGAATCCTTAAAGATTTTGTCCCATTGAGAGAAGACAAGGTTGCTACTGATCAGTACGCTGCCGCGCTCGTAGCGCTCCGCCAGGAAGGTGAA
>NZ_JNJA01000029.1 GCF_000702665.1 Solidesulfovibrio alcoholivorans DSM 5433 | reverse complement strand
TTTGGGCAGACCTTTATCTTCCTCCAGCCGACGTTCCAGGGACGCAATAAATGCTCCAAGCATAGGGCGTGGCTGCACACGACGTTCGTAATGCAGTTCTGTCAGGTCGCCCCGCAGGATTTTCCGTACCGTGTTTTTGGAAAGGCGCAGTTCTCTGGCAATCTGCTTGATCGGCTTTTCTTGCCGCATCGCGGCCAGCCGGACCTTCCTGATCGTTTCCACTATCAGCATCTCCTCTCGCTGCCCCTCCCGTCTCCGATGATCGAAGACATCTAAGGGGGCTGCCGAGGGGGTCAATTTTGGACGCTGATTTCATCCAAAGAGGGGTCAATATTCCATGCTGATCAACAGTCCGCACAGGTCAGGACGGCCTACTTCGGCTGGAGAACATCATTCGGCGAGGCGAATCATGACGACCAAATTTTTCATCCCAAGAGCTGATAGGCGACTAGGGGAGCGTTACGAAATCGTCGAGTGCCTGGGCGATGGCTCTTATGGATGGGTCTGGCGGCCCAGCGACTTTCAGACGGCGCGATTGTCGCGGTTAAGATTCCCAAAGCCCAGAGCAAGCGAAACGAAGAGTTGGCTGAAGGTTCGCCGCTCGTCGGTCAGCCCTCGCACCCGTGCGTCGTCGATATCTACTGGATGGGGCGCGTTCCACCGGAACGCGAGTGGTACGCGATCGAAATGGAGTACTTCCCCTCAATCACGCTGGCGCAGCTCCTGGACAAGGGCGAAGAGGGATTTGTGGGCCAGTTACGATAAACTGCTTGGTGTCTTCGAGCAGGTCCTTGAAGGGTGGATGGCGTCAGCGACATCCTTGGGCGGATCGGCGGCACGAAACTCACCAGTTTGGCGATCCCATTTTTCGAATCTGCCATAGCGCCCCAGCACATCCCATCCTGGCCAGGTGGCGCTCCTGGCACACCAACGCCCGCCTCGAAGGCCTAAACGGCCTCCTCCAGGCGGCCAGGGCCAGAGCCAGGGGCTACCGGAACGTGGCCAACTTCATCACCATGATCTACCCGGTTGCCGCTCCGAGCGGAGACCTCATCCCAAAGTAAATTCCATTTCAAACGTCGAAGAACCTCTATTTTCCCGGAAGGTTTGATCGATGTGATTCTCAGTTCTGTGAGCTGGGGCAAAATCCACCTCGGAAAGCGCGTCAGGCTGAATTTTGCCCCATTTTTGCCCCCAACGTGTTTGGGCTGTCAAGGAACTGGACGGAACTAGATGATACGCAGAACCCTTAAAAAGCCAAGTCCCACAAGGCTGTTGGAACCTTGTGGGACTTGATGGAAAAGTGTTTTGGTGGAGGCGGGGGGAATCGAACCCCCGTCCGAGAATGCGCCACTCCTAGCGTCTACAGGCTTAGACCGAAAAACAATCTCACCTCGGGCAGGCCTTCCGGCCGGGCCGCCTCCGGCCAGTCCGACTAGTGTCTCGTGCGCGCCCCGCCGGACGAGGGGTTGCACCAGCCTGATAAGGGTGGCGTCCCGGTTTGGCGTATCAGGCGTCAGCCAAGGGGACGCTGGCCGTCATTAAGCAGCCAGGGCGTAATCGTAATCGTTGGCAGTTAACCAGTTGCCGCGTGTTTTACGAGGCCTCGCGGCACCTCGGCCTGCAACCAGGGCTTTGCTATCCCCGTCGAAACCAGGGCGCCCCCGTCGAAACTTCAAGATAACGCATTTCTCGCTAAAGGCAAGGGTGCGCCGCCCGCTAATTCAGGCGCAGATGCTGCGTGTAGCCCCGTTCCTTCATGCAGGCGTCGGTGTCCTTGTCCGCCTGGGCAAGCGGGCTGTCCGGGAAAGGCGGCGTGTTGACCGTAAGCGACGCCTTGGTGAAGCAGTCGGTATAATCCTCTTCCAGCACCGCCAAGTCCTTCCCCGGACTCGCATAGGGCGGCTTGGTGCAGCCGGCGGCCAGGGACACAAGCAGCGCAAGCAACAACACTGTACGGCGCATGGTCGGTTCTCCTTGCAGTCGAGGGCCGGCCGGAAGGCGTTTCGGCCCGTGGTCTCTCTGGCGGCGTCACGCGCCGCGACTTCGGCGTTCCTTATGCATACCTTTTGCCCCGCCCAACGAAAAGCGTTTTTTCGCCCCGCCTTGTCCGGCCCCGCGTTGGCTTTGCCGGGTCAATAGGCACGCAAAGAGCCTGGACGACGGGCTGTTGGAGTGTGCGTCTTGATTGTTCTATTTGTCACAATACAAGAGGACGGATGCAAGGAGTGAGAAGAGGCTGTTGTGATTCAATTCCCAAACAGAAGCATGCTAAAGCGTGATTTTATTCTTGCAATGGGCATTTGAATGCAATAAAATTGTTCAATTCGTCACGACATTTTCACAAAACCCTTGGAGTCGCAAGGAATTGCAACACTTCAGGGGCCTTCTCTTCGCTGCGGGGTGTCCCATGAGCCGATTCAGTATCAGATGGTTGTTGATGACTCTCGGTGTTGCCAGCGTACTCGGGGCCGCCCTGACACTTGTGCTGTTGTATGTGCAGCAAACGCGGATGGTCGGGCACCTCGACACCATTGCCACAGTGGACGGCCCGCTTTTGTTTCATCTGCAGGACATCTATGCGCAAGGGCTACAGACGGAACAGGCCGCGCGCAACGTCCTGCTCAATCCTTCCGACCAGAAGGCGCGAGACAACTACGCCAAGGCCGACAGGGAATTCCGCGACGCCCTCGACGCGGCAAAAAAACTGGCCCAGGGCGACATCGCCCGCTTGCTTCAGGAGATCGAGCCCAAATGGAACGCCAGCCATGAGCTTAAGTTGCGGATCATGCAGCTGGCCGCCGCCGGCGACATGCAAAAAGCCGTCGCCATGCTCAACGGCGAAGAGACGCCACTGTGGCGCGAGATAAAGAAAACCTCCCTGGCCTGCGTCGCCAAACAGCAGGAGATCTCCAAGACCAACCTGGCCGCCATCGAGGCCGGCGAAGCCACGGTCTTCCGTATCTTCCTCATCATGGCCGTCATTTCCGTCGTGCTGCTCGTCGCGCTGATCGGTATGCTCATCCGCGGCGTGACCCGGGGCGCGGCAGCCATCGTCACCTACGCCGACACCATTGGCCAGGGAGACTTCTCCACCAAGCCCGCCTCGGGACTGCCCAGGGAATTTTCCCGGATCGCCCATTCGCTGGCGTCCATGGTTCATTACCTTGAAGACTCCCTGGGCTATTACCAGGGCATTGTCCGGGGCATGGCCACGCCCTTCGTCGTGGTCGACGAAAAGGAAGTGCTGCGCCTGACCAATGAAAAACTCATGGCCCTGCTCGAGCAGACGGGTCGGCCCGAGGACCATTACGGGCAGAATGTGGCCCAGTTTTTTTACGGCGACGGCGGCCGCGGGACCGTTCTCGGCGTGGCCATGGCCGAGGGCCGGGCCATCAGCAAGGAAGTGGAGCTCATTTCCCGCAAGGGCAGCAGCAGAAACGTCCTCATCGACGCCACACCGCTCTACAACGCCATCAACGGCAAGCTCATGGGCGCGCTGTGCGTCTATTCCGACTTCAGCGAACTGCGCCGCCGCGAAGCGCTGATGCTCGAACAGACCGAACGCATGCGCGAGACCGCGCGCGAAGCCAACGCCATCGCTGACAGTCTGGCCGGGGAAATCGAGGACCTCAACCACCGCGTGGCTTCCGTCGAGGAAGGGGCCACGCAGCAGAAGGACCGCATCGGCGAGACGGCCGCCGCCATGGACGCCATGAGCGAAGCCGTGACCGACGTGGCCCGCAACGCCGCCGATGCCGACACCCTGGCCAAGACCGCCCGCGACAAGGCCGAAACCGGCGCGAACATGGTCACGGCCGTGGTCGAGGCCATCCGGGACGTCAACCGCTTGGCCGGCGAACTGCGGCGCGACATGGGCGAACTGGGCGGCCAGGCCGAAGGCATCGGCAAGATCATGGGCGTGATCGCCGATATCGCCGACCAGACCAACCTGCTTGCGCTTAATGCCGCCATCGAGGCCGCCCGCGCCGGTGAGGCCGGGCGTGGCTTCGCAGTGGTCGCCGACGAGGTCAGAAAGCTCGCGGAAAAGACCATGACCGCAACCAAGGACGTGGCCGGCTTCATCACGGCCATGCAGCAAAGCGCGCGCAAGAACATCGACAAGACCGACGAGACGACCAGAGCCATCGAACTTGGTACGCAAAAGGCGAACAATTCCGGTGAGATGTTGCACGAGATCGTGGGCATCGTCGCCCGGACCTCCGATCAGATCCGGTCCATGGCCACGGCGGCCGAGGAACAGGCCGCAACCACCGAACAGATGCGCCGTTCCATGGAGGAGATCAACCGCATCGCCACGGACACCCTGCAGGCCATGGCCGCTTCGGCCAGGGCCGTGGGCGCGCTCGGAGGGCAGGCCAGGGGCCTGGAGAGCGTGGTCGCGGGGCTCAAGTCTGAGGGCGTTTCCGGACAACAGGCCATTACCGCCTGACGCCTGTCGCCTTGCCGCAATGAAAAGACAGGGCCGCGACACATGCGTCGCGGCCCTTTGCGTTTGTGCGTCGTGAACTTTTCGGAAAGGTGTGGTCAGGCGAGCAGCCCGACGAACCGGCCCGTGACCTGACGCAGGCGCAGGCTCAGGACCCGGCCGATGGAAAACAGGATGCGTATGGCGAGCTGCGGCGCGGCTTCGGCCAGGGCGTCGAAATCCTCGCGCGTCATGACCAGGAGCCGCACGTCGGTCTTGGCCACCACCGTGGCCGAACGCGGTTCGTTGTCGAAAAAGGCGATCTCGCCGATGACCGCGTCGCGGGACAGTTCGATGATGTGGCGTTCCGGCGCGTCCGTGTTCTCCTTCTGGATGCTTGCGACGCCTGCGGCGATAAAGGCCAGGGACGTCGCGCGCCGGCCTTCCTGGATGACGACCGTGCCTGCCGGAAAGGCGTATTCGCGCAGGTACCCGGCCAGGAAAAGGCGTTCCTCGGGGGAAAAGGCCGCGCCGAGCGCCAGGCCTTCGAGAAGCGCCGCCACGGCGGCGCGTTGCGCTTCGGTCGGCTCGTTTTCCATGACGTCTCCTTTGGGCGGGCGGTGGGCGAAGGCCGCGAGCCTTCCCGCAAACTTTACCCAAGGACGGGGCGCTTGGAAAGTCGCCGCGGCCGGGAAAGCGCGGCGCGTTGACCCGCATGGCCCCTTGGCGTATGCCGCCGGCCAAAAAGCGAGGGATTGCATGTTCGTGGTGCTGCTGACGTACGTGAAGGGACTCGACGTGGTGGACGCGCTGCTTGCGGCGCATGTGCGCTTTCTGGAAGAACACTACGCCGCAGGCACGTTCCTGCTCTCCGGCCGCCGGGAGCCGCGCACGGGCGGCGTCATCCTGGCACGTGCGCCAAGCCGCGAAGCGCTTCTCGACGTCCTGGCCGGCGACCCCTTCGCCAGCTGCGGCGCGGCCCGCTACGACGTGGTGGAATTCGTGCCGAGCATGGCCGCGCCCCAGCTGGCGGGACTGCTGTAGCGGCGCGCGCGGTCGCGACTGCCGGCTGCCCGGCGGGCTTCGCCGTGCAACCGGCAGTCCGGGCCGGAGCGGGCGTCAGTCCAGCGGGGTCTTGGCGGAAGGGTCGAGCCGTTTGACCTGCAGGAAATCCTCGCGTGCTTTTTCCGGCTCGCCCATGGCTTCGTAGACCTTGCCCCGGTTGAGGAAGATGTCCGGGTCTTCGGCGTCCACGGCGAGGGCCAGGGTGAAATTGGCCATCGCGCTTTGCAGGTTGCCCTTCTTGAACCAGGCCGCGCCGCGGTTGTTGAGGGCCTTGGCGTTGGTCACGTCGATGTCCAGGGCCCGCGAATAATCGTCGATGGCCTGATCGTACTGGCGCATGGCGTAATGGGCGTTGCCCAGGTTGTAGGCCGCGGCGGCGTCGCGGGGCTGTTTTGCCAGGGCGGCGCTGAAATCCTCCACGGCGGCCGGATAGTCGCCTTGGGCGGCGCGGGCCTGGCCCCGGGCGGCGTAGAAGAGCGGGGCTTTTTCCTCGGGCAGCTCGTTGGAATCGATGGCGTCGGTGAGCAGCGTCACGGCCTTGGCCTCGTCGCCGGCGGCAAGGGCGTCGAGCCCGGCCTTGGCCTGGTCGATGCCGCCCGCCGGGGCGGCGTGCGCCACGGCCAGCGCGGTGACGGCGCAAGCGGCGGCAAGCAGACGGGAGAGGCGGAAACGGCGCATCAGTCGTCCTTTTCCTCGCGCGCGGGCTCGAAGGCCGGCACCTGCAATTCCTTGTCGATCTTGTCGGCATCCGCGGCGGAATAGCGCACCATGTTGCGCAGGTGGAAGAAGGCGGTTTCGTCCATGCTTTCGAAATCGATGGCGGTGCCGTCGCTTTCCGAGCGCACGACCGAGCCCTTGAGCCGGACCTTGACGTCCTTGCTCAGCGTAAAGACCACGGTGCAGTCCCGGCCTGCGGCAAGGCGCGGCTCGTGGGCGAAAAGCGCTCCCTTCATGCTGATGTTTTCCGTGTTGACCGGAATCTTCTCGCCGTCCACGTAGACGTAGGCGTCGAAATGGGCGCAGACGCGGCTGCGCCGGCGTTTCTCCTCTCCCATGGGTTCCTCGCTCGCCGGGCGAAACGGCGTGCCGGCGGTTTTTCGCGCGAAGGCGTCTCGCGCAACCCTTTCCGTATAACGGGTTCGTCCGGGTTAATAAAGCCCCTGCGACGCGGGGGCAATGCCGCCCTTGTCGCGTCCCGCCGTCAGGCGTCGGTTGTTGCGGCGAGCCCCAGGGCCAGCACGGCCAGTGCGGCTGTTTCCCAGCGCAGGATGCGGCTGCCGAGGGTGACCGGCGCATAGCCGGCGTCGATGAAAAGCGTCGCTTCCGCGTCGGTGAGTCCCCCCTCGGGACCAAGCACGAACAGGGCCTCGCCCGGCGCGGCGACGTCGTCCACGCCGAGCCGCCTGCGGCAGGAAGCGTCTTCCCAGAGGAGGTAGCGCCGGGTGAAGCGGTCACGGCAGGCCGCGACGAGCCCGGCCGCGCCGCCCGGGGCGACCCCGAGGCCCGGCAGGCGTGCCGCGCCGCACTGCTTGGCGGCCGCGACGAGCCCGGCCGTCCAGGCGTCCTTGGGCGCATCCGGCATGCGCCCCTGCGAACGCGCGGCCTGCCAGAAGAGGATGCCCGAGGCTCCGAGCTCCACGGCTTTTTCCAGGAAGAAATCGCGCCGCGCCGAGCGGGAAAACCCGGCGGCGAGGTGCACGGCGCTTGGCGGCGGCGGGACGGCGGCCAGGGAGACGGGCGAAAGGGCCACGCGGTCCTTGCCCACGGCGTCAATGACGAAAACGCCCTCGCGCCCCGTTCCGTCGAAAACGCGCACCTGTTCGCCCGCGGCCTTGCGTAGCACGCGCGCGCAGTGGTGCGCCTCGCCGCCGGTCAGAACGAAGGGTTCTTGAAACTCTTCCGGCGGCAGGAAAAAAGCGTCGAGATGCCCCATACCCGAACCGGATATTCAGGGGGTCCGGGGGGGGTGATCCCCCCCGGCCGCCGGAGGCATCTTCTCTCTTGCCTTCACTCTCTAGACTCCGACACTTTTACGCGCCGTGCCGGCCTTGTAGAAGGGCAGGGCGCGGCGCGTCGCCGCAAGCTCGGTGCGCGCGGCGCGGATGCGGAATTCCTTGGCCTCGGCCGCGGCGGCGTCCACGTAGGCCAGGGCCGCGGCATGCCCGAGGCTCGGGCAGAAGGAGGCGCTGGTCACCACGCCCACCTGCGCGCCGTTCCTGTCGCACACGACGTCGCTGTGGCGGGCGCTGCGCCGGCCGGGGATCTCCAGGGCGACGAGCTTTTGCCGCACGACCCCGGCCCCTTCCTTGCCGACGTAGGCCGCCGGGGAGGTGAGCAGCCAGCCGTAGCCGGCCTCGGCCGGGGTGTGCGCCTCGTCGAGGTCCTGGCCGTAGAGCGGATAGCCCATTTCCAGGCGCAGCGTGTCGCGCGCGCCGAGTCCAGCCGGGGCCACGCGCGGGTCGGCCACGAGCGCCTCCCACAGCTCCACGGCCTTGGTCGCGGGCAGAAACAGCTCGTAGCCGAGCTCGCCGGTGTAGCCTGTGCGGCTGACCATGAGCTTTCCGCCGGCAAAGTCGGTGAAGGCGAAATTGAAGTACTTGAGCCCCGAGAAATCGCCGGGCACGCGCGCGGCCAGGATGTCGAACGCAAGCGGCCCTTGCAGGTCGATCTTGGCCGTCTCGGGCGAGGCGTCGACGAAGTTGAGGCTCTGGGGCAGGCGGGAGCGGATGGTTTCGAAATCCACGGCGATGCGCGCGCCGTTGACCACGAGCATGTATTCGTCCTGCGCCAGGCAGTAGATGATGAGGTCGTCCACCACGCCGCCGTCGGAGGAAAGCAGGAAGCCGTAGCGGCATTTGCCCGGGGCCAGGGTGTCGAGGTCGTGGGTGACGGCCGTGCCGAGCGCCGCGGCCGCGCCCGGGCCGGAGAGGTAGAATTCCCCCATGTGGCAGATGTCGAAGACGGCGGCCTTGGTGCGGGTCTGCTCGTGCTCGGCCAGGATGGAGGCGTACTGGACGGGCATGTCGAAGCCGGCAAACGGGACCATCTTGGCGCCGTGGCTTCTGTTCCAGTCGGAAAGAGGGGTCTTGACGAGGTTTTCCACGGGTTGCTCCGCCTTGGTTCGGGGTGGGCGCGCCGGGCGCGCGTGAACGATGCGCCGTAGGGCCGCCATGGCCGGCGTCAGACTTGCGCCACCATGGGGACGACGATGCCCTTGTCCTTCTTGGCCTTGCGGATGGAACGGAATTCGTCGAGCAGGGCCACGAGGCGGCCGTAGGTCTTCTTGACCGACTGGCCGTAGGGCGAAAGTTCCGTATCCTTTCTGCGGATGTAATTGCGCAGCAGATAGCGGTCGTTGAGAATCATGTCGCCGAGCGACAGGACGCGTTCAACGAGGGTGTCGAAGTAGTTGACGATCTCGAACTTGAGGTCATTCAATATTTCGCTGAAAAGCGAGAGCATGCGCAGGTAGGTCAGGTTCTCGCCCTTGTAGTTGCGATCCTGGAGATCTTCGAGCATCTTCACCTTGCGCGCCTGCTGGATGTAATTGTACTTGCTCCAGACTTCCTGGTGCAGTTCGCGCAAGGTGTTGAAATCGTCGTAGTTGTCAGCGCTCAAGAGATAGTTGTCGAGAACCTTGACGACGTTGGAATAGAAGTCGTCGGAATAGCCGATGATGCGGCGCTGGTGCTTGGAGAGCCAGGCGTAGAGGAACTTGAGCTTTTTTTCGTGGGTGTCGGTGTTTTCCACGATCTCGTTGCGCTTGTAGACGATGCGGCCGTTGTATTCGCCGCGCACGATGTCGTTTAGGCGCAGGAAGAGGCTGTAGGTGTCCTTGACCAGGTTGAGCCGGTAGTAGGTCTGGCCGGTGAGCGGGTGGATGACTTCCTGGCTGGCCACGGACAGGGCGCGGTCCTGGCGGACGTTGTTGGGGTCGTATTTGTGCTGGCGGTAGACCACGCGGGTGATGACCACGCGGCGGTCGGGATCGACAAAGTAGCCTGCCTCGTCCAGGGCGCGGATGGCCTCGGTCTGCGTCTTGTCCACGGCGACCAGGGCGATTTTTTCCACGCGCGGATAGTACCGGGCCTCGGGATGGGAATAGAGCGTGGTGATGGCGCGGTCGGTCTGGCCGAGCACGCGCACGAGGAACTTTTCACCCATGCGGAAAAGCCGCCGGGCGAAAAGCGCCGAGGAGGTCCGGCGCTCGGACACGATGGGGAACCCGTACAGTTCCATGAGGAACTGGTAGACGAAGCTGCGGTGCCGCTCGTAGCGCCGGTCGTCGCCCACCACGAATTTCTTGATGTTGAGCCCGAAGCGCTTGAGTTCCGTGTCCAGGTAGGACGGGAACGAGCAGTAGACCCCGGACAGGTAGAAGTCGTTCTGGGTGTCCAGGGACATGACGTGGGCCCGGTCCATGTCGAGGATGGTGGGCAGGAGCGCGGCGTAGTTTTCCAGGCTCGTCACGTCGATTTCGGCGAATTCCTTGCGGAAGCGGTCCTGGGCGGTCTTCGGCAGGCGGGCGCAGAAGGCGCGGGTGTTCTGCCCGAAGATGGAGGTCTCCAGGGGGCACTGGTCCCGGTAGGTTTCGTCGGTGTAGTCGAGCAGGCAGTGCAGGATGTCGTACTGGAAGATTTCCTGGAAATAACGCAGGGGCCGGCCCAGGGCGACCATGGAGAAGCCGGGCAGTTCCTTGTATTCGAAGGCGTCGGCCTCGAAGGAGGGCAGCAGTTCGCGGAAGTCCACCACCGGGTAGTTGGCGTGTTCGGCATAGGGCTTGAGCAGGCACTGCCTGATGTGGACCCAGTCGAGGAAGCGCTTGAGCTCCGGCAGCGACTGGACACGCAGGATCGCGCCTTCCTTCTGGCGGTTTCCGCCGAAGAGGAAGGGCGCTTCTTCAACCTGGCTGAAGGCTTTGGTCCAGTCGAAAGCCATGGTGCTTACCGCGATGCTGAGGTTGTCCGCCGGGCGGGGTTTTGGGCCGCTGCCGGGAAAAGCATCACATACCCTAAACCGTAAACTTTATAAAGGCCCTTGGAAGCAGGCCGGGGAAAGGGCCGACAGGCTTGGCCGCGCGTGTCCCCGGACGCCCGTTGCCCGGCATCCGTTTTCCCGGCGGTCCCGTGCCCGCCCGTTTCGCCCGCCTCGCCTCCCTCGTTTGACGCGAAGGGTGCGGGCCCGTATATTGTCCGACACGCAACCGCCGGGACGCAGGGACCCGGCCAAAGGGAGGGGCAATGGCGCGCATCCGTATCGCGCGACGCACGGCGGTCGCGCCGCAATCCGCGGCAAAGGGGCGCAGGCGCGCGGCCCGTGAAGTCTCCGCGAAGTCCCCCCGCGTCCTGCCATGACCGAGCCATCGTTTTACGACCAGCTCCTGGCCATCGTCGGCAACGTCTTCGACGCCTATTCCGCCGTGCTCTTTTTGCCCGGCGCGGATGGCGACGTCTGCCGCGCCGCGGCCTCCTTCAGCCTGGGCGACGCCCTGGACCGCGAGGTGGCCATCGCCCCGGGCATGGGGCTCGTGGGCTGGATCATCCGCGAATCCAAGCCGCTTCTCATCAGCAATTTCGACCAGCGCCGGGGCGTGCTCGGCTACTACCGGGGCGGCGAGGAGGCGCGTATCCGCGCTTTCATGGGCCATCCCGTGCCCCACACCGGTGGCGCGCTGTGCCTGGACAGCCGCAAGACCTACACCTTCGGCGAAAAGGACCTCAAGATCCTTTCCCAGTTCGCGGCCATGGCCGGCACGCACCTGGCCCGCGCCCGCGAGGTGGAAACGAGCCTTTACGAACACCGCTTCTACCAGTGCCTGCGCCTGATCGCCACGCTGCACAAGAGCCGGCCCAAGTGGGAGGCCTTCCGCACGAGCCTGCTCGAACTGCTCGCCGCGACCACGGGCTACCGCTACTGCCTGCTGGCCGTGCGCGACGAATCGGGCCGCTCGTACTACCTGGAGGGGGCCAGCGAGGACCCGTTCCACGGCGGCCGCGACGCCGCCATGCGTTTCGCCGTGGGCCAGGGGCTGGTGGGCTGGGTGTTCAAGAACCAGACACCGGTCTATTCCGGGGAAAAGGACGACGCCGGGACCACGGGGCTGCCGCTTTTCGGCCTGGACATGCCGGCCGCCGAATGCAAGAGCGTGCTCTGCCTGCCCATCCGCTTTTCCAAAAAAACCAGGGGCGTGCTGACCCTGGCCGATCCCAGACCCTTGCCCGTCAGCGAGGAGCTCAAGGTTTTCGCGTCCATGGTCGCGGAAAACCTCGCCCTTTTCCTGGAGAACCTGCATCTGCGCACCCGTCTCGCCACGTCTTCGGCATAGACTTTTCAGCCCGCGCCATCTACCATACCGCCTCGTGGCGACGTGGGGCCATCGTTCCCCGGCATCCCGAACTTCAATGCGAGCGTGGGCATGTTTTTCAGCAAATTCTTTCGGTTCCTCGGGAAAGACCTGGCCATGGACCTGGGCACGGCCAATACCCTCCTCTATACCCCGACCGACGGCATCGTGCTCAACGAGCCCTCCGTGGTCGCCATCGACACCCGCAGCGGCGAACTCATCGCCGTGGGCACGGAAGCCAAGGAATTCCTCGGCCGCACGCCCGAACGCATCCGGGCCATCCGCCCCATGAAGGACGGCGTCATCGCCGACTTCGAGGTGACGCGGGCGATGATCGCCTTTTTCATCCGCAAGGTGCTGGCCGGCTTCCGCTTCGCCAAGCCGAAGATCGTCATCTGCGTGCCCACGGGCATCACGCAGGTGGAAAAACGCGCCGTGGTCGAATCGGCGCAGATGGCCGGCGCGCGCGACGTCAAGCTCGTGGAGGAGCCCATGGCCGCCGCCATCGGCGCGGGCCTGCCCATCGACAAGCCCTCGGGCAACATGGTCGTGGACATCGGCGGCGGCACCACCGAAGTGGCCGTGGTCTCGCTGTCGGCCATCGCCTACGCCGAATCCGTGCGCGTGGCCGGCGACGAACTCAACGAGACCATCCAGCGCTTCGTCCAGGACGAATTCCAGATCCTCATCGGCGAAAACATGGCCGAGGAAATCAAGATCAAGATCGGCTCGGCCATGCCCCTGCCCGAGCCCTTGTCCCTCGAAGTGGCCGGCAAGTCGCTCATCGACGGCACGCCGACCACCGTCACCATCACCGACACGCACGTGCGCGAAGCCATCCGCGAACCGGTGAACATCATCGTCGGCGCGGTCATGAAGGCCCTGGAAAAAACGCCGCCCGAACTCGTGGCCGACATCGCCAAAAACGGCCTGCTCCTGGCCGGCGGCGGCGCGCTGCTCAAAGGCCTCGACGCCCGCATCAGCCAGGACTCCAACCTGTCGGTGCTCCTCGACGACGCCCCTCTGACCACGGTCGTGCGCGGCACCGGCCGGGCCATGGAAGACCGCCTGCGCTTCCGCGACGTTTTCATCAATTAAGGATGGGAAGGGGATAGAGGGAGAGGGGGAGCAAGAGGAAGATGCCTCCGGCGGCCAGGAGGGGGTCACCCCCTCCTGGACCTCCTCGATGGGGGAGGGCGGGAACGGGTGGATGCATGGGCGTTAGCGGGAGTGCGTCGGCGAGGCCGAATTCCGGCCTCGCAGGCCCGTCGCCCCTTCGGGGCGAAGTTCTGAGCAAAATTAATGAGATGAGATGAAATCAGATCATTCTGGAATCCCTTATAAGGGAGTCCAGAGGGCGGTAGCCCTTTGGCCGCCGGAGGCATCCTCCCTGCCTGATCGTCTCACGTAGGAACTGACTATGTCTATTGACATTGCCGCCGCGCTGGCCGGGGCGCTGGCTGCCGTGCGGGAGGCCGGGGAGCGCATCCGCGCCGATTTCGCCGCTCCGCGCGACGTGCGCCGCAAGGGCCGCATCGACCTCGTCACGGCCACGGACCTCGCCGTCGAGGCCATGCTCAAGGAATCCCTGGCCAAGGTGCTGCCCGGTGCCGCGTTTCTGGCCGAGGAAACGGCCGCGGCCACGAAGCTCACCGGCCCGACCTGGATCATCGATCCCGTGGACGGCACCACCAATTTCGCCCACGGCTTCCCCTTCGTCTGCACCTCCGTGGCGCTCTACGACGGCCAGGAACCCCTGGTCGGCATCGTCAACGCCCCCATTCTCGGCCAGTGCTTCGAGGCCGGGCAGGGGCTCGGCGCACGCTTAAACGGCGCGCCCATCAAGGTTTCGACCGTTGCCGACCCCGTGGACGCCCTGGTGGCCACGGGCTTTCCTTACGCCATCCGCGAGCACCTCGACGAGATCACGACCTCGCTTCGCGCCGTGCTCGCCGCGACGCAGGGCATCCGCCGGCCGGGGTCGGCCGCCCTGGACCTGGCCTATGTCGCGGCGGGGCGTTTCGACGCCTTCTACGAATTGGCGCTCAACCCCTGGGACGTGGCCGCGGGCGTGCTGCTCGTCGCCGAGGCCGGGGGCAGGGTGACGGGCTACCGGCCGAACGCGCCATACACGCTGGGGGATTTCCGCATTCTGGCCAGCAACGGCCGGCTGCACGGGGCCATGGAGAAACTTCTGGCGGAGTGAGGCTGTCCTTCCGAAATGGGCATGGGTTGCGAGAACAAGATGTCGCAAATTTTATGGGAGTCCAGAGGGCGGTAGCCCTTTGGCCGCCGGAGGCGTCTCCCCGTCCTCCCGCCCCCCCCCCGCGACTTACCCCGCGCGCGTGAACAGGCTTTTGCGTTCGAAGAAGCGCACCACGGCGGGGGTGAGCAGGTCGCGGTAGTCCCGGACCAGGGCGGCCAGTTCCGCGGCGTCCACGAAGATGCCTCCGGAAACCTCCTCGGGATTGGGGCGCGGTGGCGTGGACAGGCGGCCGGCCGAGTAGAGCGTGACGAACTCGTAGGTCGTGTCCTCGCTGGCGTCGATGGCGTCGACGAACGTCAGCGCCGGGGCGCGCAGGCCCAGTTCCTCGAGCAGTTCCCGGGCGGCGGCGTCCTGGCGGGCTTCCCCGGCCTTGACGTGGCCCGTGGCCGAGAGGTCAAAGCGGCCGGGATAGAGGCTTTTTTTGGCGGCCCGTTTTTGCAGGTAGAGCTTGCCCCGGCCGTCGTAGACGAGCACCATGACCGCGCGGTGGTAGAGCCCCTGGCGGTGGGCTTCGGCAAGGGGCAGGATGCAAAGCGGCTTGTCGGCCGCGTCCACGATGTCCACCATTTCCGGCGGCGGACCGGCCACGCGTTTTTTCGCCATGACGACTTCTCCCGGCCTTTGGGCCGCAACCCGTATGCCACAGGCCCTGTGCCATGAAAATCCCGTCCGCGCCTGAACCCGCGCGCCTTTTGCCGGAAAGCGCTCCGGCCCTGGCCGCCCTGGAAGCGCGCTGCTTTCCCGACCCGTGGGACACGGCCGCGTTCGAGGCCGCCTTCGGGCGCAAGGCCTTTGCCGCGTTTGGCGTCGCCGACGGAGCAGGGGGGCTCGCCGCCTACGCGACATTCCATTTCCTGGGCGACGAGTTCGAGGTGCTGAACGTCGCCGTCGCCCCGGAGTTGCGCGGTCGGGGGCTGGCCGGCGCGCTTTTCGGCCAAGTCTTGCAACTGGTGGATAAAATGGGCATGACCCGGGGGTACTTGGAAGTTCGCGCGGGCAATATCCCGGCCAGGCGGCTCTACCAGCGCCACGGGTTCCGCGAAGCCGGCGTGCGCAGACATTATTACCCCGACAATGGGGAAGACGCCCTGGTCATGGTCCGCGAATCTTCGTAAGCCTCCCAAGGACGCAACACCCAAGGAGATCCCATGGCTCTTATCCGAATCGACGAAGTGGATGTCAAAGGCAAGAAGCTCCTGATCCGGGTGGATTACAACGTGCCGTTGCAAGGTGGTGTCATCACCGACGACCTGCGCATCCGGGCGAGCCTGCCGACCATCGAGTACGCCTTGTCCCAGGGCTGTTCGCTGATCCTGTGTTCGCACCTGGGCAAGGCCAAAGGCGAGCCCGATCCCAAGTTTTCCCTGGCCCCGGCTGCCAAGCGGCTTTCGGAGCTGCTCGGTCGTGAGGTCAAGATGGCCCCGGACTGCCTGGGCGAGGCGACCAAGGCCATGGCCGCGGCGCTTACGCCCGGCGAGATCCTCATGCTCGAGAACCTGCGCTTCCACCCCGGGGAGACCGCCGGTGACACGGACTTCGCCAAGGAAGTCATGTCCATGGCCGAAGTCTACGTCAACGACGCCTTTGGCACGGCCCACCGGCCCCACGCCTCCATGGTGGCCTTCGCCAAGGTGGCGAAGAAGTGTTGCGCCGGCTTCCTGCTCATGAAGGAATGGAAGTTTCTCGGCGAGGCCGTGCAGTCGCCCACGCGCCCCTTCGTGGCCGTCTCCGGCGGGGCGAAGGTTTCCTCCAAGCTCGGCGTGCTCAACAACCTCTTGTCCAAGGTCGATGCCATGGTCATCGGCGGGGCCATGGCCAACACGTTCCTGGCCGCCCAGGGCTACAAGGTGGGCAAGTCCCTGGTCGAGCCCGACCTCTATGAGGCCGCGCGCGGCATCCTCAAGGAAGCCAAGGAGCGCGGCGTGGGCTTCTACCTGCCCGTGGACTGCGTCATCTCCCTGGACGCGGGCAAACCCATCGCCGAGATGCGGCCCGCCGGCCAGGTGCCTTTCCAGGCCGTTCCCGACGACGCCGTGATCCTCGACATCGGCCCCGTGACCGCCGGGCTCTACGCCCTGGCCATCGAGCCGGCCAAGACCGTGGTCTGGAACGGTCCCATGGGAGCGTTCGAGAATCCGGCCTTCGCCCAGGGCTCGTTCACCGTGGGGCACATCGTGGCCGGGGTACGGGGGCTTAGCATCGTCGGCGGCGGCGACACCGACGTGGTGGTGCACCAGGCGGGGCTGGCCGACAAGATGGCGTTTATCTCCACGGGCGGCGGCGCGTCCCTGGAGTTTCTCGAAGGCAAGGAATTGCCGGCGTTCGCGGCGCTCAAGGAGTGTCAGTCATGAAGAAATTGATGGCCGCCAACTGGAAAATGTACAAGCTCGCCGGCGAGGCCGGGGAGACGGCGGCGGCGCTTCGCGCAAGGCTCGACGGCAAACTGCCCGCGGACCGCGAAGTGCTCGTCATCCCGCCCTTCACGGCCCTTGGCACGACGGGGCAGGCCCTGGCCGGCGCGGCGGGGTTTGCGCTCGGAGCGCAGAACTTCTATCCTTCGAAACAGGGGGCGTTCACAGGCGAGATCGCGCCGGACATGCTCCTTGACGCCGGTTGCGCCTACGCGCTTGCCGGGCATTCCGAGCGCCGGCACATTCTCGGCGAGGACGACGCCATGGTCGGGCGCAAGGTGGGCTTCGGCCTGGCCGCGGGCTTGGCCATGATCCTGTGCGTGGGTGAAAAGATCGAAGAGCGCCAGGCCGGGCAGGTGGAAGCGGTGCTTGCGCGCCAGCTTGCGGCCGGATTGGCCGAGGTGCCCGCCGACGTGTCCCCGGACAAGCTGGCCGTGGCCTACGAGCCGGTGTGGGCCATCGGCACGGGTTTGACGGCCGGGCCGGCGGAGGTGGCGGATGCGCACAAGGTCGTGCGGGAGCATCTGATCGAGCGTTTTGGGCCGCAAACGGGCGCGGCCGTGCGCATTCTCTACGGCGGCAGCGTGAAGCTAGGCAACGCCGGGGAGCTTTTGGGGATTGACAATGTGGATGGAGTGCTGGTAGGTGGCGCGAGCCTTGAGGCTGAAAGCTTCTCGGCCATTGTGACGGCCTGATGAACTCGCGGCCATGTCCGTGAAAATAACGGGAAAATTCAGTTGACAACGCTCATAATTACTGTACATGTACTCGCCTGCGTCGCAGTGATCATCCTGGTTTTGCTCCAGTCGGGCAAGGAAGGGATGGGAGTCATCTTCGGCGGCGGCAGCCAGTCTGTGTTCGGCAGCACGGGTGCCGGCGGGTTGCTGGTCAAGCTGACGGCGCTTTTCGGGGCGATCTTTCTCATCACGTCGCTCGCGTACAATGTGTACACGGGCTCGCACAAACGCTCGGCCAAGTCGGTGATGATCGACGCGAGTGGCGCGCCCATCGCGCCGCCGGCCGGTGTGGCGACTGACGCGGCCAAGGATGCGGAACCCAAGAAGGGCGTGACCTTCGAGGACATTCCGCCGGTTGCGCCCAAGGCGCCGGGAGATGCTCCCGCGAAATAGACGATATTTGCCGAAGTGGTGGAACTGGTAGACACGCCATCTTGAGGGGGTGGTGGGCCATGCCCGTGGGGGTTCGAGTCCCCCCTTCGGCACCATCTATAAAGGGGTTACAGCTAACAAGCTGTAACCCCTTATTTTTTTTGTCTTCAGGGTTGCGGCAAGGCTTCAAAAAACCCAGTAATTTGGCCGAAGTAGCAAAAAGGGTCAAACTGCTGGGTCAAACATGCCGGACGCCGGCGTGGGCCATATGGTCCCTTGACCCTGGCCATGCGCTACGGCGGTCTCTTTCTACTTAATGAGATCGATTTGGTCAGCCCGGACGTGGCCGCCGGTTGCAACGGCATCCTGGATGGCCAGCCGCTTTGCCTGGCGGAAAACAGCGGAGAACTCGTGGTGCCGCATCCCATGTTCCGGTTCGCGGCCACGGCCAATACCAACGGCTCCTTTGACGAAACCGGGCTCTACCAGGGAACGCTGCAGCAAAATCTGGCTTTCATGGACCGCTTCTGGTTGTGCGAAGTGGGGTATCCCGAGGCCACGGCCGAGCTTGCGCTTTTGGAGCGCCGGGCGGCGCAGCTGCCCGAGTCGGTGCGATCCCGCATGGTGGAATATGCCCAGGAGGTGCGCAAGCTCTTCGTCGGGCAAGCCTCGGGCGAAATCGCCAAGACGATCGAAGTGACCTTTTCGACCCGCACGCTGCTGCGCTGGACCGCCCTGACCCTGCGTTTTCAGCCCCTTGCCCGCCAGGGCATCCAACCGGTGACCTATGCCCTGGACCGAGCCCTAGCCTACCGGGCCACACGGGAGACTCAGGCCCTACTCCACGAACTGGCCCAGCGGATGTTACCGTTGACGGCATAACCTTGACCCTTTGGAGGGGAATATGGATACGCCCATTCTTTCTGATATCCGCGTGTTGGACAACATCCTGGCCGTCAACCTCAATGTCACCTTGTGGTCGGCCCGCAGGAAGCTGAATCTCGAAGACTTCGGTTCTGTGGACTTGCCGCCGGAAGATCTGGCCTCCCTTGGCAGCAAGCGCATCGCGCCGCCGGAGAGTCTGCGCATCTTCGGCACGCTCAAGGCGCGGGCCTTTGCGCTTCTGGACCGGCACGGCATCCGTTTTCTCGGCGGCTGGGCCGTCCCTGAGGACAAGGCGACGGAAATCGTCCAGGAACTGACCGTGATCCGCAACGAGTTTTTCGCCTGCAAGGAAGTGTTTTTGGCCGAATACGACGGCCTGGTTCGGGATTGGATCGCCAAGCATGCCGATTGGGCCAACATCTTGGCCAACGCGACCGTCGGCAGCGACTATGTGCGCGCCCGACTGGGCTTTGCCTGGCAGTTCTACAAGGTTGCGCCGCTGCTGGGGAATCCCGATGCCGCGACGATGGCCGCCTCTGGCTTGTACGAGGAGGTGGAGCAGCTTGGCGCAGCGCTTTTCACCGAGATCGCCAAGTCTGCCGATGAGACCTGGCGCAAGGTGTACGCTGGCCGCACGGAGGTCACCCACAAGGCGCTTTCACCGCTGCGCACCATGTACCAAAAGCTCATGGGCCTGACCTTTGTCGAGCCCCATGTCGCTCCGGTCGCGGAAATCCTCGAGATGGCGCTGTCGCGTCTGCCGCGCACCCGACTCAAACGGCTCCTGGTCGAGCCCCTCGAGATCGAGGTCATGAAGGAAGTCGCCGCAAGAAAATGGTAGGCGCACCCGCCAGACGCCAGGCAGGTCACTCCGACAGAGGATGCCGGCCTTATTGTACTGACCGAGTTCGAGGAGACCTGGGGCCAGAAGTACTGGAGTCGGTTGGAGAGGTTGGCGGCGCGGTTAACACCATCTGGATGGCCGTATCTTGAAGGTCGGGCAGGAAAGGCCTTTTTCCGAAAAACCCGTTGGGCCTGAGCTGGTCCGGATTGGTTGGACAGTTTTGCGGCGCGGTTAAGCTATAGTCCGGTTGGTGCTCATGCCGCCTTGGAGGCCGAGTGACCATCCCGGTATACGTCCATGGGGCGACGACCGTCAAAAGCCGAATGCGGTCGCTGCTCGTTGTAGATCCGACCGTTTGATCGCAAGACTGCGCAGCAGATACGGATAGATCTTGTGCCCTGGATGCGGCTGACTGGTCTTGGGCTTCTGGTAGATCGCCATCAGCCCCATCCTGCGCATTAACCGCCGCACACGTCCTCGTCCGACCACGATGCCCTGATGCCGCAAATGCAGCCGCATCTGGCGCGATCCATAAAACGGCGTCTCCAGAAACTGCTCATCGATACGCCGCATCAAGTCCAGGTTCGTGGCCGACTCGCCCTTCGGGCGATGATACCAAGTTGATCTGGCCAGCCCGAGGATGCGGCACTGTCGGGAAATACTGAGCCGGGGATGACCGCAGTCGACTATCCCACGCCTTCGCCCGCGACTCATCGTTTGGCGAAGGCTCGCTCTAAAAAATCCTTTTCCACGGTCAATTGGCCGATCTTGGCGTGGAGTTCCCGGATTTCGGCGGCGGCATCCTTCTGCACCGTCGCCGCCTTCCCGGAAAAGGCCGCAACCATGCCTTCCTTGGCCTGACGCTTCCAGCCGGCGATCTGTGTCGGATGTACGTCGTACTTGCTGGCCAACTCGGCCAAGGTCAACTCGCCTGACAGGGCCTCGAGCGCCACTTTGGCCTTAAACTCCGCTGAAAACTTTCGTCGCTGGGACATCGAAAACCGTCCTCCTCGTTTGAGGGCTATAGCTTAACTGACTGTCCAATTTTCCGCGACCAGCTCAGCCTTTTCGTACGGCCCGGCCGGCTATGGCGATGGCGAGATGCGTCTTGCCGGTGCCCGTGCCGCCGACAAAGACGATGTTCTTGCGTTCGGCCAGAAAACTTCCTTCGTACAGGGACCGGATGTGCGCCTCATCGACTGGAGAAGTGGCAAAATCAAAGGTATCCAGGTCCTTGGAAACAGGAAATCGAGCCTGGCCAAGCTGATAGCGGATCGCGCGTAACTGCCGCTGGGCCGCTTCGGCCTGGAGCAGCTCCAAAAGCGCCTGATCCACAGTGATCGGCCCTGTCCTTCCCATGAT
>NZ_JNJA01000028.1 GCF_000702665.1 Solidesulfovibrio alcoholivorans DSM 5433 | reverse complement strand
CACCTTCCTGGCTGAGCGCTATGAGCGCGGCAGCGTGCTGATCAGCAGCAACCTCGTGTTCTCGCAATGGGACAAAATCTTTAAAGATTCCATGACCACGGCGGCGGCCATCGACCGGATGGTCCACCATTGCGTCATCCTGGAGCTGACCGGCCAGAGTTACCGGAACCAGGAAGCGCAAAAGCGGAATGCGGACACTCAGCTTCGCGGCAATGACCACGGACGCGGCGCTGAACTCATACCCGAAGATCGCTTGGCTGAAGCCGAGGTGCGTGCACAAGAATAGTTGTCGTCAGTGCCCAGGAGTAATTGACGCTGAGCAGGCACAGCACGGCCCCGCAGGCGGCATCACTTTGAGCCTGGGCACGAGTTGTGATAGCAAGTGCTAGCATTATCGCGACCATAGCCGCACAAAGTCGTTTCATGGCGGTCCTCCCAGGGGTTGAACTGACGTCAAAATTGAAAGTTTGACGGAATATCGTCTAGGTGGTAGTTTATGTCAAGCACCAACGCTCAAAATGATTTTGAGTTTGTTACCAACAGACTTCCAAATCTATCAAAACAGGAATTATTGAATTTACAGAAGGAAATAGACAGAGAGTTAAAGAGACGCGACGCCGCTGATAAAGCAAATGCTCGAAAATTGATTGCAGAAATTGCCCATGAGCACGGGATAGATTTGGACTACCTCAACCAAAAGAAAGTAAAATATCGCGACCCCGATAATCCATTTAATTCATGGAGTGGAAAAGGGCGTAAGCCTAAGTGGTTTATCTTAGCTATAAAAAAGGGGTATACTGAGGACGACCTCAAAACAGAGAGGTGAAGCACTATGAAAACAGTGTTCGGCTTCTTTTTAAAGCTGCTAGAAACAGCTATTAAACTTATTTTCTTTATAGTTTTCCAGGTTTTCTTATGGCTGCGTCCTGTCGCCCGCTTCTTGTTAGGCCTTAGCGCATTTGGCGGTTTAGTGGGTGCGGCCATAGTTTTGCTTGGGATGCATGGGCCGCAGAAGTCTTTCCTTATCTATGTCTGTTTTGGCATAGGGGTCGGTTCACTGTCACTCATGTGGGTTTATGACTCTATTCTTTTTCGGTTGAGTCCTCGACCGCTGATCGTGTTTAACTAAATTCTTTTTTATTTTTTGGTCGATGTAGCCCATTTGGGAGGTGCTTTGATTTAAATAAGGAGATCGTACTTGCGTATTTTTCTATGTCGTTTTTCTCTCCTCTTGTGTTTTCTTTCAATTCCTTTTCCTTCTTTTGCCTATACCATTTCAGGAAAAGTTATTCACGTCCTTGACGGTGACACTGTTGATATTTTGTCTGTCGGACAACAATTCCGTGTCAGATTGGCAGAAATTGACGCTCCTGAAATTTCTCATGGCCGTGACAGTGGGCAACCTTTCGGTCAAAAGTCGCGCATAACATTAAGTAGTATGATTGCTGGGAAAACGGTCAACATTGTTTATACAGACGTTGACAAATACGGTAGAGCCATAGGGACTATCTTTTGCGACAACGTAAACATCAATGCTTCCCAAGTTCTCTATGGAATGGCTTGGGTTTGTCGCCGCTACTCACATTCTGATTCTCTTTTGCGATTGGAAGCGGAGGCTAAAAGCGCTCATCGTGGCTTATGGGCTGATCCGAACGCCGTCGCGCCTTGGACATTCCGCCACGCTAACTTGCGAGGTCAGATCAATGACAACTGAAGATGATGGTTTTCGATCTAAGCGCACGAAAGACCCTGAAGCCGTAAGCAATGCAGAAATGGAAAAAGCTGTAACAGAAGCGGCTTTAAAAATTGACTCAATCCAATTTGATAACCCTGATGGGATGATACCTGTCTTACAAATGGATTCAAAGTTGCCTGCTAGTCAACAATTCCGTGCTTATTTTAAGGCAGATTTGCTTGCACACACAAATGACGTTGACGTAGAAAAACGCTTGAGCATTTCAAAATCTGAGCCAGGGAAAACATATACTGGCCCTATAATAGGCTATAGTGATAGCTCTTTCTGGCAGGACATTGGTAGTTTAATTGTCCAACACGAGAAAAGGCTCCTCGTTGGAGATTTAGCAAAACGGAGGCCTGTCGCGGGTGAAACACTCGAAATAAGCTATAAAAACGGTGCTATTGGCTTGATCCGGCAAGCGCAATCGGGGCTAGAAAAACAACAGAAGCCTTTGCAAAAAGACTATGGGGATCGAGGGAGATAGTTTTTTTGCGTGTCCCTTCGCTGCGCTCGGGCCGGGCTGTCGTGCTTGCGCATCGAGCCGCTACGCGTCTCGCCCCTACGGGCTTCCATCCCTCACGTCTGCGCGCTGCGCTTGCTTTCTTTGCCACACGCCCATTCGTTGTTGCTCCTTGGCCTGATGCGCGAGGGGGGGGTCGCCCCCCTCTCACACTCTCCGGCGACCAGGGGACTACAAGCCCCCTGGACCCCTGCCCGCCCCCGGCCCTTTTCGGGAGGCCGGGGGAAGACCGGCGCGCTCCGCGTCGCCTTCGATCCTCACGACGAAAACCCCGCAGAGGTACGCGGGCGACGGCATGGCCATGGGCAATGCAGGCCGGCGCGCCAAGACGCGCAAAGCCGCTGTCTTGGCACTTGGCTTGCTTCCTGCCCACGGCCAAACGCCCGCATCACATAATTTTGCGGGCCTTCGGGGCAGGGGGCGGCGACAGGCCTTGCTTGAAGTGAAAGGCCCTGCCGCCACCCCCACGCCCCGAAGGGCGCTTGGGGGAAGGCAAAAAGCCAAAAGCATGAACAAGGAGAGCCGACATGACCCTCAACGACGTGAAGCTGATTGGCCGGTTGGACTTTCCCCTCCCAATGTGATTTTTCCTGAAGAGGCCAACGCGAACAGGCTGGAAGTACAGGTGGTTGCAGGTCTTTGGTTTTGGCAGCATACTTGACAATATTCCTTCAAAGGAATAGATTTATCATATGAGCTGCGAGGTTGAATATACTGACGAATTTGAGCAATGGTGGGAAGCTCTCACTGATTCTCAGCAAGAAGATGTTGCAGCGATTGTTGAGGAATTAGAACGAAGAGGCGCTAACTTGCCTTACCCGTATTCAAGTAAAATACAGAGTTCAAAATATTCACATATGAGGGAATTACGCATCCAAAGCGGTGGTCATCCACTTAGGGTTTTTTATGCTTTCGACCCAAGAAGGATAGCAATGCTGCTTATTGCTGGCGACAAAACAGGTGATGATATGTTTTATGAACACATGGTTCCTGTTGCTGATAATTTGTACGCTGTACATATTGAGGAGCTTAAAAAGGAACAAATTAAATAAGCGTTTATTACATCCGGTTTGATTTTATCAACCTGTAATGTTGTGGATATTGGTTATTTTTATGGCTGGTAGAAAGTCATTTGCAAAGTTGCGTGAAGCCATGACGCCTGAATCGCGGGAACGTGCGCACCAAAAGGCGCTTAAACTTCGAGATGAAATGGACCTTGCGGAAATCCGCAATGCCATGCAGCTTTCGCAAGAAGAGCTTGCGAGCGCACTTAAAATTGGTCAAGCCTCTGTTGCGAAGCTCGAAAAACGAACAGATATGTATTTAAGCACATTGCGTCGTTTTATTGAGGCAATGGGGGGAGAACTGGATATTGTTGCACGGTTTCCAGATCATTCTATACCAATTAAAACATTTTCCCAAATACGGGGAGAGGATAGAGAAGAAGTTACTGCATAAGCGCCAAAATCGGCCCCGGCTTCGGCCGGGGCTTTTTTTGGGTCTTCATGTCATGGCTTTGTATTGTATCGTACCAAACAAAGCTTTGGCTTCCTGTGTCTCCTTCCGCCGGCGGGTTGTGGTTTTGCGGATCGGGGGCGGCGCGGAGCGCGCCGGTCCTTCCCCTGGCCTCCCGAAAAGGGCCGGGGGAAGGGTGGGGTCCAGGGGGCTTGTAGTCCCCTGGTCGGGGCAGAGCCCGAGAGGGGGGCAACGCCCCCCTCTCGGATGTTTTGCGCGTCCGGACGCGGTGCTTGCCGCACCTCGTGTATTTTCCAGAAAAAACGAGGAACTTGATTCCATTTTTATCCTATTTACGATAATAGCATTGCAGACTTGTCCATTCTAGTCCACTTGGGCCGCCATCGATTTGCCAAAGGGGGGAGCCATGCACACCGATTCTAGCAAAGATACTGCTTTATCGTCCTGGTGGCGCAAGGGAGTTCTTCTAGCACTTGCAATCGGATTTACAATTGAAATCATGGTAGCTTTTTATTCTTACAAGAATGCGCCACCCATTCCAGAGAAAATAGTAAACCAGGAAGGCAACGCAATTATTACCAAAACCAATATTCTAAACGGGCAAAAAATTTTTTTAAAATATGGATTAATGGAAAATGGATCTATATGGGGTCACGGCGCATATCTTGGACCAGATTTTTCAGCCCAATACCTCCATGAACTCGGCCAAGACACAAGGCAACTCATTGCGAGATCACAGTTTAGCAATGACTTTAACAAGTTGCAACCAACTGAGCAACAAACCGTTGCAACTGAAGCAACAAAACTGCTCAAAACGAACAGATATGATCCAGCACAAAGCACGCTAACATTTAGTACAGAAGAAATATATTCTTTCAAGCAACAAATAAAGTATTGGCAGAACTACTTCAGTGACGAAATTGAGAATGGAGGGCTACAAAAAAAGTTTATCTCAGATGAAAAAGAGCTATTCGACTTAACCTCTTTTTTTGCATGGACAGCCTGGGCATCGATTGCGAATAGACCAGGAGAAAATTATTCATATACCAACAATTTCCCTTATGACCCAGAACTTGGCAACAAACCAACAAGCGAGACAGTACTTTGGAGCGCGTTAAGCCTTATCACTCTTCTTACTGGAACTGCCTTAGTTTTATTTGTTTTCGGCAAATTCGACTACTTGGGCTGGAAAGGATCTGGCGAGCACATTCACCCACAAATGCTCCCCGGTGTTTCAAGCCCAACGCAACGAGCAATCATCAAGTATTTCGTGGCAGCAGCCCTTCTGTTCCTCGTGCAGGTTCTCGTGGGCGGAGCGACCGCCCATTTCAGAGCCGATCCTGGCAGCTTTTATGGTTTTGACTTAACAACCATTTTCCCGAGCAATATTTTACGCACATGGCATTTGCAATCGGCAATCTTTTGGATTGCGACATCATTTGTGGCAGGCGGCCTCCTTCTCGGGCAAGCTCTCGGCGAAAATGAACCACGGGGACAGATCCCAGCTATCCACGTCTTATTTGGGGCACTCGCATTTGTTGTCATCGGCAGTCTTCTTGGAGAACTGGCGGGGATACACCAAAAGCTTGGCGATCTTTGGTTCTGGTTCGGTCACCAGGGCTGGGAATATCTCGATCTTGGCCGAGGTTGGCAGATATTGCTTGCGATAGGTCTCATTGGCTGGGTCATCCTCTTACTGCGAAGTGTCATGCCCGCTTTGCTCGATGAAAACCGTCGAGAAATCTCGACGCTCTTTCTGCTTGGCGCCCTAGCCATTCCTGTTTTCTACCTGCCAGCGTTTTTCTTCGGCTCAACGACAAATTATACAATAGTTGACAACTGGCGTTTTTGGATCATCCATCTGTGGGTAGAAGGTTTCTTTGAACTCTTTGTGACCATCATGGTTGCTGTTATTTTCTTTAGACTCGGAATGGTTACACGAAAAACAGCTGTCAGGGTCATCTATCTTGATGCGATATTATTTCTTGGAAGCGGCATTGTTGGAACAGGGCATCATTGGTACTTCAGTGGCCAAACAAATCTCAACATGTCTTTATCAGCCCTCTTCTCTGCCATGGAAGTTGTACCTTTAACTTTGCTCACTTTGGATGCTTGGGATTTTATCAAGTTAACAAGGTCCCAATGTTCGGTATGCGGGGAGCAGATCAATATCCCTCATAAATGGGCCTTTTATTTCTTGATGGCTGTCGGATTTTGGAATTTTGTAGGCGCGGGGATATGTGGTTTCCTGATCAATTTGCCAATCATCAGCTATTTTGAAGTTGGAACCCTTCTCACCCCTAACCATGGGCATTTGGCGCTTATGGGTGTCTTCGGCATGGAAGCCCTAGCGCTCATGGTCCTCACATTTCGCCAGGTCTTGTCGGATGCCCAATGGGCTGGGCCTGAACGGTTTATTCGCATTTCCTTCTGGGGGCTTAACATCGGGTTAGCCCTAATGGCCATCGGGAGCCTGTTCCCTGGTGGCGTACTTCAATTCTTTGATGTTCTGCAGCACGGGTATTGGCACGCTCGCAGCCTTGAATATTTGGGGAAAAGCCTGACCCGTACCATCGAATGGGCGAGAATGCCAGGAGATGTGATCTTTATAGTAGCCGGGGTCGTGCCAATGGTCATTGCGGCGGTTATGACCTATTTTCGAATGAAAGCTTCAACTTTAACCAAGCAACCTAGCTAACAAACTCGAAAACGACTCAACAATTACTATTCAGGAAGGGAAGTCGCAACATATGAGACTTCCCTTCCTTTAAATATTCCCAAGCAATTTAACCAAGCTCTAATATCTCTTTCAGACAAACAGCGTTGTTAAGCTTTGTATCTTTTGCAGAATAAATCAAAGTAACAACACTGCGAGAAGCTTCCTCCCTAAGTTGCAGAAGAATATCTGAGAGCAAAGGGTTACTCAACTCGTCGCGATATTTTTCTTTAAATTCTTCCCACTTTTCTGGATCATGGCTGAACCATGTTCGAAGTGCCGTGCTCGGAGCCAATTCTTTTAGCCAACCATCAATTCCTGCTCGTTCCTTGGATATTCCACGCGGCCAAACCCGGTCAACAAGATAGCGTTTTCCATCATCCTGCACTTTCTCTACATAAACACGCTTTATTTTAATCATCTCGCACCATTTTTTGACATTCAGCCAGGATACTTTCCGTTTGACTTTGAAAAAATAGCTTGAACCAATTTTTCGACATCAACACGAAGTTTTACGTCTTTAAAAAACTCATCTGGCAAAGACGCCAAAAGTAGGTCGAATTCATTCCGTGGAAGTTTAGTCTTTTTCCAAAGCCGCAAACCTTCATATTCTTTCCGAGAAATCCCTAGCAATACCCAGGGTTTTTCTTTTCCGAACAATGTCTTCATACGAATCCTTATGTTGCAGGCATTTTATACCCATTAGCATCACCTTTAGCAACACCATAACAAAAAGAAAAGGCTCGGAGAAACAATTCCCCCGAGCCTCACTAAACACCGCCTCTACTCACCTCTTATTTATGGGAGTTCACCTCTGTTGGCATATTCGTGTCTCCGCCTTTGCCTGGAAAATCTTTATAGACAAATGCAGGGGTGTTTGTTGAGATCATATGATGCGCCTGCTCTTGCAGTTCGCAAAGCTTTTGCTTGCATTCATAAAAGCCATGCCACCACGAATAGTCTGGAGCCATCATAGCAGTTCCCATCCGGGCTCTTCGCCCTTCATAGTGCCACAACGAATAAAAATCCCATTGAAACTTAGTCTGAAAAAATGGCGTTTCAGGGATAAGCTTCTTAGCATAAAGCTCATCTAGTAGAGCTTTTGCAGGTTTGTAGTAAAGCTCGTCAAAGTTCTTTACTGCTGCATCAATGCGAGCATACTGACCTTCTGTCCAGGTTGAGCCATGGCATTGATTACAAACAGCTTGCATTTTTTTGCGCTCAACTTCCCAATTAGTCTTTGCAGGAAATGCTGCAAAGTCTTGCGGTCGCACAGTTGTTGGCGCTTGCAATTCCCAGGACAGGCGTTCTGTAACATCATGGCTTCCCAAAACCGAGCCTGAACCTGACATATGGCATGAAGCGCAAGTAGGACCGCGATAGTCCACACCTGGGGTCCATGTACCGGGTGCAGCATTCCAATTGTAGGTATTGCCAAAAGCAGCGTAGATATCACCATGCTTAGATTCTTTAAAAATTTCCGTTTGTGGATGATCTGGACCAAGGTGGCACTGCCCGCAGGCTTCGGGTTTTCGCGCATCCATAACCGAAAATCTGTGCCGGGTATGGCAACTCGTGCAGCTTCCAAGGCTGCCATCGGGATTAACTCGCCCGACGCCGACATTAGGCCAGGTCGAGGCATCGAGTTCCCCCTTCTCATTCGTCTTTAACACAGAGCCATGGCAAGTATAGCAACCTGTGGTTCGCTCAGTTTGATTGTTTAGCCCTTGACGAAGCCAAGGATCAATTTTCCAAATAATCTCTAGGGTATGAGCATGTTTACTGCGGGAATACTGCTTTACTTCGTCAGGGTGACAACGAGAACAATCTTTTGGGGTGACAACCCCAGCAATCGGCACACGGTACTCTGCCGTCCCCCACTTGTTATCTGAGCGCTCGTACTGCTTATAATGCTTTTTACTAACATCAGGATCAAACTCCTGGGCTTGGTGGCAGTCAATACAGGTGATGTTCGCTGCTGCATGTCGACTGGCCGCCCAATCCGCAAAAATCCCCGGAGTTTCAACTTTGTGGCATTCTATACACGCCTGAGCTTGTTTACTCATCCCCCGTTCAAGACGAAATTCCTTGGCTTTGGGAAAATTCGCCTGCGTTTGGGTTTCAGGTGCAAGAGTTTTTTATTTTCCTGCGCTATAGCAAAAAATGCTGTACATAGAACTATACCTGCCGCAGTTCCAATCGCTACCCATCTTCTCACCCTCTTCATGTTTCACCCCACCTCCTACGAGCATGTCAGTATCTGTTAATGTGTCTGGTTCTAAAAACCTTTCTACCACACAGACTACCTGGAATCAGAATCACAGGATAAATACTTATAATAAGGACGCTGAACATGAACCAAATTCTGATGGCAGTCCGTACAGCGTTTTTCATACCCCGGCATCGGATAAAGCACCTCTCTATGAGCCAACATAGCGCCACGTTTCTGTGTAATGTACAATAAATTTCTATGACATTTTAGGCATTGATCATTCTTTATATCATGAGCAGCTTTAGCACGATTAAGACTGTGGTCATACTTTGATTGATCTTCCGTGAAGTGCGCAAATACATCTTTGATACCATGCAACGATTTTGTATAGAAAAAATTTATCGTATCTTGTGGTGCAGGCAGATGACAATCCATGCAATCAGCCACAACTCCACGAGAATTATTTGCATGAGAAGATGTGCGCCATGCGTTATAGGCAAATTGTATTTCGTGACATGAAGCACAAAAAAGAGGGGTCGAGGTGCGAACCATTGTATAATACAAGAGACTAAACAATGGGAACGCCAGCACGACACCTAATCCCAAAAACAAGATAGGCTTCGTAATTTTTTTCATACCTCCTACCCTTCTCCTCATTACAGCATTTTCGGCGTTTGTTTGTAAGCTAGGTTCCGAGCGTCAGCAGATCAAACATCCAACTAATTCAGGAGGAAACACTTCCAATTCGTTAACATGATTAATCAGCTTAAATCCATCAGATGCGTCCAGACAGCCACACCGTGGAGCAGAAGGGTTGTGACAAAATGGAGGCCGGGCAAAGACACGAGACCTTCTTGTCCTGCCAGGAGCCTGTCGCAATCGCAGGAAATTCTGCATCAATATCCATAGGAATCAGCAAGTCAGACGATGACCTGTCGAGTTTGGCCTTTGGAGGGACTCAGGAGGTACTCCACCAAATGACATAACCGCCCCGTTGCGTAGAAAATTATATTTCGATTAAATCACAAATTCCTCTAGAAAAATTTGACTTAAGTCAAAGACAAACGCGTATCAATTTTAATTAACTGATTTATTTGAAAAAATCTGATCGCCACCTAGCACGCACATGCTTTGCGCGAGCTCGCTTGGATTGAAAAGCAATTTGCTTTTCCTGCTTGGTATTGATATCTGATTTATCTATCGAATTTGTAAAAAGGCATCAAAAATGCAAATCCTTATCATCCTTTCGAGTAATTCCCCAGAAATCAAGTGGAACGCTATCCGCTTCGGCAATTTCCTGTTAAGTTCCGACGAAGACGTCACGATTTTCTTGAACGGACCAGGAGTTGATCTTTATAACGGAGACTCTGGACAATTTCCAATCGCCGAGGAAGTGAAGCTATTTGCTTTGAGTGAGGGTATGCTTGCAGCTTGAGGGAAGTGCATGATCATCCACGGGGTGGATGAAAGCGAATACGTCAAGTGCTCCAATATGAAAACGCTTTACGAGCAAGTCAAAACCGCCGACAAGATCATAAACTACTAGAGAAGCGCCCATAGTGTTAAAAATGACACCATGAGCACTTTCTACTTCAAATAGATCAAGTAAAAATTGTTTTGTCAGGCTCCTGCGTCATTGACGCTTTTTACGCCAAACAACGGTCGAAAATTAATTTTGCCAAGCTTATCCAACGGGAGGGACAATTTTGCCAGACCGCTGACTTGGATGTCGTCGTCAGCCCGCAAGGCTCTGGCTGAATACGCGACCAAAGTCCCGGCACTGCCCTAGCGCGTCGTCGTCCGGATTCCAAAGGACGCGAATGCCATCGGAGATAACTTCGAATCCGCATTCCTTCAGTTGTGCCGTGAGAAGCTTGACGGACTCTCCACTCCAGCCGTAGGCCCCGAAAGCCGCCGCTTTTTTTCTCTTGAAGCCCAAGCCGCGCACCATCTCTAAGAAACCGCCCAGGGACGACAAATACCCCCGATTTATAGTTGGGGAGCCAACGAGCAAGGCTTTGGAACGGAAAACCTCCGTCACGATATCGTTCTTATCGGCCTTGGCGGCGTTGAAAAGTTTCACCACCAGGGTCGGGTCGGCTTCGTGCACGCCTGCGGCAATGGCTTCCGCCATGCGCCGCGTCCCGTTCCACATGGTGTCGTAGACGATAACAACCTGATGTTCCTGGTAATCCCCGGCCCACTCCAAATATTTGGTGACGATCTGCATGGGATTGTCACGCCAGATGGTGCCATGACTTGGGCAGATCATCTTGAGTGGAAGGGCAAGTCCGGCGAACTCCTCGATCTTGCGTTTCACCAGTGTGCTGAAGGGAGTGAGGATGTTGGCGTAGTATTTGATACATTCTTCCATGAGCAGGCAAGGATCAACGAGATCGTTGTACATGCCCTCGGAAGCGAGATGGTGACCAAAAGCGTCGTTGCTGAAGAGAATCTCGTCACCTGTCAAATAACAGAACATGGTGTCTGGCCAGTGGAGCATGGGAGCTTCGATGAAGAGCAGTTCTCGACTTCCCAAGCTTAGGCGTTGGCCGGTTTTGACTACCTGGAAATTCCAATCCTGGTGGTAGTGTCCTCTCAGGGACTTGACACCATTGGCTGTGCAAAAAACGGGCACATTCGGGATGAGCCGCATGAGCTCCGGCAATCCTCCGCTGTGGTCGCTTTCGGCATGGTTGGCGATAATGTAGTCGATACGGCCGAGGTCCACGACGGTTTTTAGCTGGTCGATGAACTCGCCTGCGAATGGAGCCCAGACCGTTTCCACCAAGGCCGTCTTCTCGTCCTGCACGAGATAGGCATTGTAGGTGGAGCCGCGATGCGTGGAGTATTCTTCGCCGTGGAAGCGTCGCAATTCCCAGTCGCGTTTGCCAACCCAGGTAACGGTATCGGTGACCTCGAAACTCATGCCTGTCCCTCCTTTTCGGGGGCTGCCTTCATGGTTCATTCTGGCAGATATTCGGCGGCCAAGTCATCCAGAAGCCGGTGAAAGGCCTCGTGCCTGCCCGGTCCGATGCGTTCCTCTTCCAGGCGCTCGAAATCCTCGTGCATCGCCGTCAGGGCGGGCGTGCCCAGCAGATGTTCGGCCATGGGGAACAAGACCGTATTTTCTTTGGCGATGTGCTGGGTTAGCAATTCGATGTAGGCCAAGGCCGGGGTGGCGAAGGATCGGGGGCCGACGCTGCTTGTCAGGGCGGCGTCCATGTCGCGGATAAGCCCCCGCCCGAGGGCATGTTCGTGAAGCATGACCCCGATGGGACCGCCTTCACGCGGCATGCCCGCAGCCTCCAACGCAGGGAAGAGGATGTCTTCCTCCTTGCCGTGGTGGCATTTGTCGGCAAAAATTTTGAGAAAATCGAGGATGCTTGTAAGCTCGGCGGCGGGAACGGTTCCACCTGCCTCGATGTGCCTGGAGAGTGCCCGCATGACGTCCAGCATGTGAAGAATACCTTTATGTTCCGCTCGCAGGTCGTCTGTCGCTGTCATACGCTCCTCGTAAAGGACTTTTTTGTTTTTTTATACGCGGCCAGGGGCTTTGATGCAAGTAGCCTTGGTTTTTTTCCGACTAGGGGTAAACCCAACACGGTCACCTTACCGCGCCACCGAGGTGGGAGCGTTTTGATCCGCCACCGTTCCGCCGTCCTCGGCAAGTAAGGCCTGCTCGTAGGAATACGATTGAGGAAGTGGGTGTCCCCTTCCGCCGGCGGGTTGTGGTTGTGGATCGGAGGCGACGCGGAGCGCGCCGGTCTTCCCCCCGGCTCCCCCCAAGAGGGCCGGGGCATAGCGGGGTCCAGGGGGCTTGTAGTCCCCTGGTAGGGGCAGAGCCCGAGAGGGGGCAACGCCCCCATCTCGGATTTCTTGCGCGTCCGGACGCGAATCTTCCTCGCGTCCGGACCAACGTTCCGCACCTGGTTCTTTGACCAGGTGCGGGACCAGGCGCGCGAGGCTGGCCAGATCCTTTGCGGCAAAAAAACGGTGTTGGGATCTCAACTCACAAAAAATGAGTGTCGGGGTTCGAGGAGATCCACGTGGAGATCCTTGTCGGGGTATGCCGGCGGACGGGGCATGTCGTGCGCGTGCTGCACACGAAAGGGCGGATTCGTATGCGCGGGGCGCACGGAGGAGGCGTCCCGGGCCGCCTCGATGCGGGCGGGCCGGGGCAAGAGGCTGGAATGGTTTGTTTTGGTCTGTCTCGGAATGGATGATATGTGAACTTTGGGAATTTACGGTAGCACGCCTCACGAGTATATCACACCAAGAACAAAAAACCACCAACCATCTAAAAAGGAATAACCATGGGAACAAAACAAAATCAGGGGATAGAAGTTGATTGGGATCAAGTACATCAATCTAACTTTGAAAACGCAGCCTTTAACCCCACACAGTGGATAGGAAAGGCTATTGATCTTTTAGTAACTGCAAAAAAACTTGAACCAGAAATTATTGACGTTTGGGCTAAAGTTGAAAAATGTCTTGACGATCCAACGATTCCAACTCCTGCTAACTACTTGCAGGAATCTTACTTTATGCTGGCATCTTTTGCCGTAGAAAATTTATTAAAGGCTAGACTAGTTCAAGACGAGCAGACACACTACAGAGCAAAATTCCGTGAAATAATGGCATCCGATTTATCTTTGCAAAAAAATTAAGTGCCGTATTTCCTAAGCAATTGAAAACACATGATTTATACAAGCTTTCAAAACAGTTGAAGTTAAAATTAAACGAAGGAGAAGAGGACTTGCTTAGGAGACTATCCCATCATGCAACCTGGGCAGGTCGATACCCCGCCCCATTGAACCATAAGGATTTTCCCGGATTAGTGCGTTTCTCAAACGGCAAAATATTTACTTTGAGATGGTTTGGAAGCAACGATGTGGAAACAATCAATAAATTTGTTGCCAGCCTCCCGGAACGGCTCGGCTTACATATCTCCCACAAGTGGCCGGTTGAGTAACTGACCTTCCCCGCTGTGGCAACACTGGCGATTTTTCGTTTAGAAAGGAAGCAATAATGGAATTAGGTAGCCTTGCTGTAAGCGGTTCTTTGAAAGTTGGATTGCATATATCGACAAATTATAAAAGGCCTGTGTTAGAAATATACCACTATGTAAAGAATCAAATTGGACCGGAGTATGAATTTAATGTTCCTAAAGGATCAAGTGGGGTTGAGCGTGAAACCATCAAGCATAGGTTCCAAAATATTTCCATTTGTTTTGTGCTTACAAACATTGGCGGTGTCCGTGCTGAGGACGTAGAGCTAAAAATCTCTGGAGAGTTAAAAAGAGACAAACCCCGAGAGAACTTTGGTGGAATTTTTAATTGCATTATAAGCCAAATAGCACCATCCCAGGTGCTGTTTCTCTTTAGTTTTGACCAACATGATTTGTATGAATATCCAGAAGGCGGCGGGCAACCCGTTGGCAATAAAGACAAGACGTTTACAATCACGATGGCATATAATGCCCCAAAGGGTTTTATTAACAATATGCTTTCATTCTTTAAGAAAATTCGTGGGAAAAAACAATTTTTTAGTACCTATACGTTTTCCCCAAAAATCGTTATCGGAGATTTGCCTCCGCCGGAATATCTTTAATTCCGCGTTGTTGGCTGAACCACATACGCGTCAGCCACGACACCCCCTGGTGCGTGAGCTGCGCGCCGAGCCCCGCCCACGCGGGGCTCTTTGTTTCCCGGCGCCCCCCTCTCGCGCTCTCCGACGACCAGGGGACTAAGCCCCCTGGACCCCTCGCCGGTAAATGCCAGTGACCGGGCCTGCTGGCCCGGATCACTTCCCCCTGGTGGTGGCCACATCCAGATCACAACGAAACCCCCGCAGAGGTACGCGGGCGACGGCATGGCCGTGGGCAATGCAGGCCGGCGCGCCAAGACTGCGCAAAGCCTCCGTCTTGTCACTTGGCCTGCTACCTGCCCACGGCCAAACGCCCGCATCACATAATTTTGCGGGCCTTCGGGGCAGGGGGCGGCGACAGGCCTTGCTTGAAGTGAAAGGCCCTGCCGCCGCCCCCCACGCCCCGAAGGGGGCTTGGGGAAGGCAGAAAACCAAAAGGCCAAAGACAAAACGCCGGGAGGTATCCGCCATGATGACCGCCACCTATTCCCCCGAAGACAATAAATTGCGTTTGTACAGCGATACCCGCCTTGATGCCGACACTTGCGCCGAGCTGAAGGCCGCCGGGTTCAAGTGGGCACCCAAGCAAGACTTGTGGGTTGCCCCCATGTGGACCCCGGCCCGAGAAGATTTTTTACTGACCCTGTGCGGCGAGATCGGGGACGAGGACACCAGCCTTGTGGACCGGGCCGAGGCCAGAGCCGAACGATTTGACACCTATTCCGACAAACGGGCCGCTGATGCCGTCCAGGCCCGGGACGCTGTTTCGCGCATTGCCGATGGTATTCCGCTCGGTCAGCCTATCCTGGTGGGACACCACAGCGAAAAGCGGGCGCGCAAGGATGCCAAGCGCATCGAAAACGGTATGCGCCGGGCGGTTAGCATGTGGGAAACGTCCCAATATTGGAAGGACCGCGCCGCAGGAGCCTTGCAACATGCAAAGTATTTGGAGCGTCCCGACGTTCGCGCGCGTCGGATCAAAAAACTTGAAGCAGAAAAACGCAAGCAGGAGCGCGACAAAAAGCAATCGGAAACCGTTATGAAGTTGTGGGCCAATGACGCCGCCGCTATCAAGCGCAAAGATGGTGTGGAAATGACCTTTTTAGACAGGGCGCTTCACATCACAAATCTTTATGACCACACGCATTTTTGTTTTCCCTTGAGCGAGTACCCCCGCGAACTTCCTGCCAGTCAGTACGAAGGAAGCATGAGCCTTTACAGCGCCCTTGATGACGACATCATAACGCCCCAACAGGCCGCCGCCCTTTCTGTGCCGGCGCACGAGCGGGCTATTGCCCATTGTGACCGCTGGATTGCCCACTATGCCAATCGTATTGCCTACGAGCAGGCCATGCTTGCCGAGGACGGCGGCACGGTGGCGGATCAAAACGCCCCCCGCGTCGGTGGCGCGGTGCAGTGCTGGGCCTCCCCTCGCGGCGGGTGGTCCTACATCCAAAAGGTCAACAAGGTGACCGTGACCGTGCTGGATAATTGGGGCAACGGTGGCCGCGATTTCAAGCGCACCATCCCCTTTGACAAGCTGGCCAGGATCATGAGCCCGGAAGACGTACAGGCCGCCCGCGAAGCTGGCCAGCTTTCGGAGCTCGGGGAGATCGGCTTTCTTTTGCACGACGGCCCGAAGACGCACCCCGTGGCCACCGAGGCCGCGGCCAAGGACCAGGGCACCGAAACCGAATTTGAGGCGTTGAAAGAAACCCTCAAGGCCGGCCCCGTCGCCGTCGTGGCCGTGCCGCAACTCTTCCCCACGCCGCGCGACATCGCCGCCCAGCTGGTAGCCGCCGCCGGCATCGAGGAGGGGCAAACGATCCTTGAGCCGAGCGCCGGAACCGGCAACCTTCTTGATGCGGTCCCACACGGCAAAATCACTGCCGTAGAGATCAACGCAGGATTGGCGGCCAGACTTCGGGAGGCCTACCCGACGGCTACGGTCAAACAGGCCGATTTTTTGACCTGCAACGGCGATCTTGGGAAATTTGATCGAATTTTGATGAATCCGCCTTTTGAAAACGCCGTTGACATCAAGCATATCAAGCACGCCCTCGGGATGCTGAAACCCGGCGGCATGTTGGTTGCTTTATGCGCCAATGGCCCCCGCCAAAACGAGCAATTGCGCCCCCTGGCCACTACGTGGGACGTGTTGCCCGAAAACTCCTTTCAGGCCGCCGGAACAAGCGTCAATGTGGCCATGCTCACGATACGTCGCCCCCTGGTTTCCGTCCGGGCAATTGTCCAAGCAACCCTTTTCTAGGGCCATGGACGCGAGGGGCCGCCCCCTCGCGTCCATCCTCCCGAAGCCGGCGAGAGGGGGTTTCGCCCCCCTCTCGCGCTCTCTAGCGACCAGGGGGAATGATTCCCCCTGGACCCCTCGCCGGTAAACGCCAGTGACCGGGCCTGCCGGCCCGGATCACTTCCCCCTGGTGGTGGTCATGGCCAGATGCACGACGAAAACCCCGCAGGTGGTACGCGGGCGACGGCATGGCCATGGGCAATGCAGGCCGGCGCGCCAAGCCTCTGTCTTGGCACTTGTCCTGCTACCTGCCCACGGCCAAACGCCCGCATCACATAATCTTGCGGACCTTCGGGGCAGGGGGCGGCGACAGGCCTTGCTTGAAGTGAAAGGCCCTGCCGCCACCCCCACGCCCCGAAGGATGCCGGGGGAAGGCAAAACAGCCAGAAGGCGAAAGACAAAGAAAAGCCCCTGGCCGGAACATGCTAAACCCTTTAGAATGTATCGTACCATACAGGAGATAAAAGCCATGGCAAATAAACCAGAACTTACGAGTGCAGAATATACCGGGATTGAAACGGCTTATGGTATTTTTAACGCGCGTTTTTTTGACGGTGAATTGCCGGACTTGCTTATCACCTACCAACGCAAGGCGGGATCGTGCGGCTATTATTCCCCTGGCCGGTTTGAGCGCCGCGACGGCTCGGGACGTGTCCCGGAACTGGCGCTTAACCCGGCGGTTTTTCGGCACCAATCAGATATGGAAATTTTGCAGACCCTTGGCCACGAAATGTGCCACCACTGGCAATTTTGCTGCGGCAACCCCTCGCGCACCGGCTACCATAACACCGAGTGGGCCAACAAAATGGAATCCATCGGCCTCATGCCCTCCGACACTGGCCAGCCTGGGGGGCGGAAAGTCGGACAACGGATGGCGGATTACGTCATTCCGGGGGGGCTTTTCGAGCAGGCTTGCCAGAACCTTTTAGCCTCGGGGTTTCGTTTCAACTTCCAAAGCATCGAGGGGCCAGAGCCGGCCCCCATCCCGACCGGCGCAGGCGAGGCGGAAGGGGAAGAGGGAAGCGGCCAACCTAAGCCCCACAAGCCCAAGGCCAAGAGCAAAATCAAGTACGCATGTCCGTGTGGTCAAAATGTGTGGGGCAAGCCTGGGCTGGCGATCCTTTGTGCCAAGTGTGGCCATGCGTTCGAACAAGCGCTTTAACGCTTTAACGCTTTGGAGTTTTAGCACTTTAGAGTTTTAGCGCCAAAGCGCTAAAACGTGTTGACGATAAAACGCTTTAGCGTTAAGGTGCGAAAACATTTAAACGTTAAGACGCTAAAGCGTGAAGACGCCTTGGCGTTAAAACGCTAAAACGTTAAGGAGTTAAAAGCTATGCGGATCATAGCGTTCGCAAACCAGAAGGGCGGCGTGGGCAAAACCACCACGGTTCATAATTTGGGAGCAGCTCTGGCCAGGATGAAACGAAAGGTCCTTTTGATAGATTTAGACGCACAGGGCAGTTTAACCGCGTCCTGTGGGTTTGCGCCGGATGATTGTCGAAGCCTATATGAAGCTTTGGAAGGAAAAGCCCACTTAAACGAAATTAAAATTCCTGTTGAAGGTGTTCAAGGCCTAGAACTTGTACCCGCTGGGATCGATTTGGCACAAGCAGATTTGGCTTTTGCGGCTAGAATTGGTCGCGAAAATATGCTTCGTAAGATTCTTAATAAAGTTACTGAATTCGATTATGTATTGCTCGACTGTCCACCAAACCTTGGGTTAATAACATTGAATGCTCTTGTCGCTGCAAAAGAAATTGTAATTCCAGTACAAGCAGAATACCATGCCTTGAGAGGTCTTGAACTGCTACAGGGAACTGTAGCAATGGTTAAAGACCTGAATCCTACTTTAAGTGTTCTTGGTATTGTCGTCACCTTTTTCGACAAACGAAAAACACTAAATCGCGATGTATTCAATGAACTTCGTAAGGCTTTCCGGGAATTGCTATTTGATGTTCGTATCAGGGACGCGGTTGCCCTGGCGGAAGCGCCGAGCGAGGGGCAAGATATTTTCGCCTACCGGCCTGCATCTGCCGGAACCGAAGACTATGAACGTCTAGCGAAAGAAATTGAGAGGAGGGGGTAGTTATGGGACTCGGAAAGAAGAAACCAGAATTGAAGAGTGAATTGTTTCGGAGCACCGAATCTGTAGCACAAGTTGAAAATATACATCAAGAAAAGCCACAGCGTATAACCGCTTCCGAAGTTAATGTAGAGAAAAACCCAAAAGAACGTTTCTCTTTGTATCTCGAACAAGAAACAGCAAAAGGCCTGCGTGTGTATGCCGCGAAGCATGATATAAAAAATGTAAGTGGGTTCATTGCTGGATTGATCGGTAAATTTCTTGAAGAAAATACCTAACGCCATCTAGTCTTGTGCGTCTAGTTGTTAAACCCTATTAAAAGGCCCGGTGCTGCGAACACCGGGCCAGCCTCCCGGCAATCGCCGGGATCGGTCAAAGGAGTGACCCAATGACCTTCACGAGAGACTCTAAGCAGATCATTGACGAGAGACAAGCCCTTAGTAGAGGGCTCCAGGCACACGAGGAACAAGAAGAGGACCACAAGAACACGCCGATTCAAGATAGTGAGGCAGTGACAAGAGTTAAACGTAGCCGTCTTGTGCAACTGTCGCTAGTGCCAGAATTGGTTCCTGCTGCGAATGCGGCAATTCGTTCGTGTTTATTTACGACAGGCGTAGGCCAAAGAGAAATGTTTCATGACTACAAGCAAATAATAACTTGGCATAAAAATTTAGTCATAAGATATAAAGGTGAAGAATTAAGACAGGATGATTGTTCGCTTTGGATTCAGCTTTGTAAAAAGGCCACGTTAAGTCCTCAGTTCCGTGTTTCATGCTCATTTTATCAACTTTTAAAAGAATTGAAATTAACAGATACAGGGCCAAATAGAAAAAAACTAAGGGAGCAGCTTGACCGCCTTTTTGAAGGTAAGCTACATATAACTTTTGGAAATATTGAATATAAAGGGTCAATATTGCCAGAGTTCGCAATAGATAGTAATGGTAAAATCGTTGCAAATCTTAGTATTACAATTTCTAAATTGCTTGGAATCCATGATTTTTCTATGCTTAATTGGGATGTACGACTTTCATTGCCTCCGACAAGTCAATGGTTTCACGGGTTTTTGAAGTCACAAAGCGGACCAGACGTAATTATTTCATGGGACAAAATTAAGGGATTATCCGGCTCTAAGGAACATAATATGGATAATTTCAAGAGGAATTTTAGGAAAGCAGTTATAAAGCCGCTGCAAGGTGTTGGTTTTATATTGTCCGCCAGAACTCAAAAAGGAAAATTACACGTCGTCATTGATAAAAGTAAAGGATAGCTGCCGTGGCTTAAAAGGGGTCAGTTTGGATATCGAAAATTATTGTACGTTAAGGCTAATTTTTAATCGCAAAAGTTAACTTTAACTTCCAGTTCAGTAGTGCAGTTCAGATAGTGCCAGCTCTGCTATTTTCGTTGTAACAGTGACCGGGCCGTTACTTTCCAAAGACCAAGCCGCTGATAATCCACACCATGCGCAGATCCACATCAGCAACCTCTCTCTGTCCAGACCGGCAGTTTCGGTCACGATATTAAGTCGTTGTTTAAATATTTCCGGGACAACGGCTATTCCAGAAACTGGATTACCAAGGTCCGGATTTGTGAAAATATTCGCATAATCGAACCCTCGCTCACCTTTTAAGCCTTTCGGGTCAATTGCCAGCCAACCGGATGACCCAAAATCAAGGACGTTAGCGTGATGCAAATCGCCATGTAGCGTGGTCACATCACGCGGCGAAGATAGCAGATCTTCAGATATTTCTGCGCACTGTTTCAGAATCCCCCCATATATCCGGGCGGCTGGTTTAAGGGCGTGGAACCAGTCATGAAGAGAAGTAAGTTGTGGTATTGGCTGTTTCCGACCTATGTGCAACTGGTTTGCTGTAAGGCACAGAATACGGCAAGCCTCTGTGTCCTGACCTTCTCTGGACATCGTGGGCAGAGATGCGGGCCCCGTGGCACGCTCCAGAAGAATTGCCTCATTTTCATGGGAAATTACCGGGGCAGCTCCACTTCCTCCCCACCATGCCATAAGTGCATTACCTCTTTGTTCTTCCAGGTCATCGGTAATTTTCAGCATCGCTTTTATGCCATCGGTTGATGTTTTAACCGGGAGGAGTTGTGATGTATGCGTTACGAATGGTGAGCCGTCTGGGATGAGTTTCCAGCGACTCAGCCAGGGCGCGAACTTGTATTTTTTCATAAATCTTTATCTCCCTGCCGGTAAAGGGACTGTATACGGCAAACTTGTGAGCAACTATAGCCCGTAGCCTCAGCTGTTTCCTGAATGCTCAGTTTCTTGACCTGCCGGTAGTACAGGACTTTCTGATGCCGTTCCTGATCAGCCTGTTTACCCCGGTATTTTCCCAGTGTATGCGCGCGTTCAATTCCCTGGCGTTGCCGCTGGCGGCGGCTCAGCCAGTCCTTATGCGACATCGCGGCCATCAGATCGATAAGCATATTATTGATAGCTGTTATCACGGCGCGAGTGATTGCGTCAGCCTGCGAAGGGTCTTTATCTGACAGCGCCTGCCATGAAGTGGGCACATCCAGGCTGACAATCCGCAGCTCGTGTTGTTCGATCTGCTTTTTCAGCGTCATCCAGTCGCTGTTACTCAGACGGGTCAGGCGGTCTATCTGCTCGACCAGCAAAATATCATTGCGGTGACTGTCCATCAGTAAGCGTCCCAGTTCCGGGCGGTCAAGTTTTGTACCGCTGATGTTCTCCCGGTAGTAGCTGGCTATTTTATGTCCTCGTTCCTGAACAAACTGCTCCAGCATCTCTTTTGCCCGATCGGCGAACTGATCTTCCGTCGATGCCCTCAAATAAGCTCTGATGAACATTTTTTCACCACGTTATCTCATTTAAGTTATTGCATTAATACTATCGCATATAGGTTATGTCATTCATCGTGTGCCGTCACGTTTTGGTTGTGGCGTCAGGGTGTACCCTTATGCGATAACCATTTTTGTTAAAAATACCGCATCGGATAATTTATGAGGAAAACTATATGGCAAGGAGGCAGATTCTTTCTCTGTCGGAAAGAGAATCATTACTGGCATTACCGGACGATGAGTTAACGCTGACACGAATGGCGTATTTTAGTGAGCATGATCTGGCACTTATTAGTGCCCACCGTAAACCAGCCAGCCGTTTTGGTTTTGCCGTCCTTCTTTGCTATCTGAAAAATGTCGGCTTTGCACCGGATAAAAAAATCCCACCCTCTGATGCGCTGCTGAAGCATATCGCCAGCAGGCTAAAACTTACCGGGGATCTCTGGCCTGCTTACCTTTCAGGCAGGGATACCACCAGGCGCGAGCATTTAACCGAACTGTACCGCTACCTTGGTGTAAAGGCGTTCACCGGCAAAATACAGCAGAACTGTATTACACACCTGCTGCCGATGGCGACACGCACCGATAAAGGTATTCTCCTGGCTGAAGAGTTACTAATCTATCTCCGGCTGCTCAGCGTCAATTACTCCTGGGCACTGACGACAACTATTCTTGTGCACGCACCTCGGCTTCAGCCAAGCGATCTTCGGGTATGAGTTCAGCGCCGCGTCCGTGGTCATTGCCGCGAAGCTGAGTGTCCGCATTCCGCTTTTGCGCTTCCTGGTTCCGGTAACTCTGGCCGGTCAGCTCCAGGATGACGCAATGGTGGACCATCCGGTCGATGGCCGCCGCCGTGGTCATGGAATCTTTAAAGATTTTGTCCCATTGCGAGAACACGAGGTTGCTGCTGATCAGCACGCTGCCGCGCTCATAGCGCTCAGCCAGGAAG
>NZ_JNJA01000027.1 GCF_000702665.1 Solidesulfovibrio alcoholivorans DSM 5433 | reverse complement strand
CGCTGAACTCATACCCGAAGATCGCTTGGCTGAAGCCGAGGTGCGTGCACAAGAATAGTTGTCGTCAGTGCCCAGGAGTAATTGACGCTGAGCACACGTCCTTGATCATCGAACGGAGAATGGCATTAAGGTCGTCCAGGCTGGTGATCTCTCCCTCGAGCACCTTCCTGGCCAGTTCGTCACGGTTGATCAGCACGGAAACCTCCTGGGACTTTCGCCCCTTAGTGGAGGTTTACACAGTTTTCGTTACAGGCCCGCTGCTCGAGCCAAAAAAGACTATAACCTTTCGTCTCGGCATCTCTTGTCGCTCGGGTAGCATTCAAGGGTTGAGACAGGATGGGAACTGGCGTAACTGGCGGCAAGTGCCTTGGGTTGCATAAATCCACTGAGTGGACAGACAGCTAATTAAACCAAAATAGGCTACTAGAATCTACCAGAATAGTATTATTCAGTTGCCTGGATCGCAGTTATGTTTTGATCAGTGGTTATTGTTCCGCTAGGAGAGTACGTTCCATCCTCATTTTTAATATTACCATTCCTGAAGTATGTTCCTATGATATAACTCTTCTGAGATATTTTTATATCCTTTGTTGCGAATATTATCCCAAGCCACTGACTATTTTGGTCCATCGTAAAACTTCCTAATGTCTCAAGATAAACATTTAAAGATAATTTTTTGTCAAAATCAGTTGCAGTGATTTGCTTATAGTCGGTATCGTCTTTGCTTTTTGCATAAACCTTAAAATTCTGTGACAACTTCACATCACCCTTGACATATATATTTATTGCTCCTGATGTTAAATCAAGATATAAGCTGTTGTTCTGGTCAAAATTTATCGACTCAAAATAATAATTTCCGGATGACAAATGAAGGCTATTGTTTTGGCTCTTGTTTAATATGTTGTATCCTCCAGGTGAAAGTGGGTCAGCAGTTGCATTGGTTGTTGTAGTAAGAAAATATTTTTCCTCTGTGTGAACAGGCGCTGTCATTGAGTCACAACTAGTATTTTGCTGCGATGCTGAGGTCTTAAAGACTTTATTGTTGTCGACGTTGGCGGATGATTTTATGTCTTTTGTTGTCCCGTAGTAGATATTGTCATATATCGTCAGTGCTTGTACTTGGCCTTTGTCGTCTTTGTATGTATAAACATGATTAACGTTTGCATTTTGGTCGATTGAGATTGATGTTAGGGCGACAATACTATCTTGGCTAGTGCTGACAGAGCCGCTATTAAGACTGCCTCTGACGCTGCTTTTTTGATTCAACGCAGTCGACCCTTTTGAAAAGGTGCTCCCATTGACGACAGCGTTCTGGTCGATTGTTAAATTGTATTCGGAGCAAACGTTCCCATTGATTATTGCGTTTTGGTTTATTTTTACTTCATTTGAACTGCTTTTTGAAATTATATCGCCATTTATAGTTGAATTTTGGTCAATTGTTATGCCATACCCATATATAGTGCCTGTTATGTTTGAATTTTGTGATATTGATATCGCTTTGTCTGGAGAATAGAATATGTATGGAAATTTTCTGGCCCACTCGGGCGTAACGGTTGGTCCTGTATAAGAATCATTAAGAATCCTTATCGCTTGTAGTTGTGTCCCTTTCGCAACGGTTCCTTTTGAGGATGTCCCAGTTGAAGAGTTTATTGTTACATATATATCACCTTCACTAAGTGTATATGTGTATGTGCCGGCAGAAAGTTTTTTATATTTCACATAGCGAATGCCTGATTCTGCTAGATAATAAGCTCTGTTGTTGTTTAGTTCATTGATTGAATTGTACGACGATGTGGTTAATGTATATATAACAGCGGTGCTTATTGACGAAAGAAGGACAAATGCGATAATAATTCCAATAAGTCCAAATCCTCTGGCACTAATTCCCCATGCAATTTTCATCGTAAGGCTACGCTTGTTTGGAATGTCTTGGAGATTCCATTAATTGTTAATTGAATAGACAGCATTACTATATTTGGCGAAACCTTGCTGACGGTAAAGCTGTCTACATTTTTTAAAATGGCATACGACTTATCGTTATTAACTACGAGGGCTAGTTCGTCGTTTTTAAGTGTAAATGTGTAGATATCACTTGACGATCTTCCTGTGTCAGTTGAAGGGTTGAAAGATAATGTTGCCCCGGACGCAGATTTCAATGCGCTTAAGAGATTGAGTTCTTTTGCAATTCTTGCTAGTGCAAATTGTGAATCCTGTTCAATCTGGACTGCCGTCTTGTTTGCATTAAAACTATTGACTGTATTTATATAGTATGCCCCTAAACCTATTGAAATAACTCCCAATAAAGTCAGGACGACAATTGTTTCAATTAGAGTAAACCCAGAATTTTTATTCATGGCTTCATGAAATAGCTTGCTAGCGATCCAGAGCTATCATCGCCAATTGTTACTTTTAAAATATCTGTTTTTGATTCGCTGACAACGGCTGATGCTAAGTCTGTTATAAATACTGCTTGAGGCGAATATTGCGCATATGTTGTTGTTACATATTCTTTTAGATCGTCAAGGACTGTCGAAGCATCCCCGCCTTGTGTTAATGCGTAGTATTTGTTTGTTATATCCGACATGGCGCTTAGAAGCGTCGTGGTATTTGTAAGGCTGGCGATTGGATTATTGAGCTTTGTTACTGTTGTCTGCATATATACTGAAAGATATGTTGCAAATATTGCCAGCAGCACAAAAAATATAATAATTTCAATTAGTGTAAACCCATTTTTCACTTTCATTCTATAAGCCCAGCCATTGGCCTAATTGTTATTGTCTGGCTATTCCCTTTGTTGTCTGACAAAGTAAACGAAATTGTTTTTGTTGCGCTTGCGCTTCCCCATCGGTCGAATGTTATATTTGTGCCAGTTATTGATATATTGTTTTTTGACAAGTCATGGGTCGATGACTGATCCCCAGGAAGTATTAACGTCGATGGCTTTGCTGTATAGCTATTCGATGATATTGTCAGTCCATAGCAATTATTACAAGAATCGTCTGACAATGCTTTAAACTGAATGTAGCGGAGATGTGATTTTAGTATTTCAGCTTCAATGACAAGGTTGGAGTCGAGTGGATTTTTGTTAATAATAACGATTGCTATTATTCCTAGGATGACTAGGACTGCAACCAGCTCTATGACAGTAAATCCACTTCGTTTCATTTTGATATATTTTTTTCAATTATAATGCCTGGAATTAAATTAGACACTGTCGATGGTAAGTAATAAAATAGTGCAGCGTAAAATAGGCTTACGTCTTCGATTTCTATGCAATATTTAATAAAAAGTGCTAAATTGAATATCAATAAGATCGATACTAGCAGCGATACAAATGATCTGCTCAATGTTTTTGAAATTAGAGTTGTTATGATCAGTAATGCATATGTTGTTATCCCGCTCCAGCTAGACTTGATAATCAGGGATTGGAGATCAGGGATAAATTCCATCCCTGGCGAGGTCAGGCAAAAATGGTAAAAAAAACAGTTTGATGCAATTGATATCGAAGAAAGGCAAATAATTCCAGAGGGTATTGAAATTTTTCTTCCAAGGGCATGCATAGGTTGCTCCAAAATGGGGCGTATATACACTTTTAGCATATACAGTTATTGTATACGAGTCAAGGTGGCCTACTCACTATGAATGGAGAAAAGCCTCTATTCACGTCGCCTTGAGGATCTGGCCCGCCTCCTTCGTGAAACGAGGGAGGCAGCCGGACTGCGCCAAGCCGATGTCGCGGAAAAATTACGGAAGCCACAGCCCTTCGTAAGTCGTTACGAAGCTGGCCAGCGCCGCCTTGATTTGGTCGAGCTTGAGGAGGTGTGCCGCGTTCTTGGTGTACGGCTCAGCGAGTTCGTCAAAAAATTTGAAAAAATTTAGCGGAGTTATCTCGATTGCCACGGAGCTTCGAAGTGAAGGTCTCCAAAGGCGCGATCTGAGGGTTTTCTTTGGCGGCTGCCTAAAGCGCGCCAGTGCTATTCAGGTTTTGCTCATTATCGCCGGCTTTTTCAGTTTTCAACGAGTTAGCTCCAGACGTCAGAACTTCTTCCACCAAATGATTGGCGTCGCACTCGTCTCTGTTCACATGGGGGCGGTCCGGACTTCGAAAATGGTGCGCGCTGGGTGGCCGGGACCCGAAGCGCCACAGGATCTGGTCCCGTGGGTCATAGTTTGCGTAATGGCTACTATTTTCGACAAGACAGCTAGCTGTGTCCACGTCCCTGGCTTCTCCAAACGCCGTCCACGCACAGCCTATAGCCCTGGCCGGACCGATTTGCCCATTTCTACGCCAGGAGTTGGACGCAGGAAATGGACATCAGGCCGCATTTGAAAACAGTGTTATGCGCGTTTTGTGGATTTACAGAAGTTGGTTATGAATTCTTAAAAACAAATATCGTAAGAATTTTACCGCTTCTAAGCTTCTCCATTTTTTATTTAATCCATTCACAGGCTCTTGATACCATCAAGCAATATACGCGTTGCTCTACAGTCATCCTCATTATAAAGAAGTATTCTTTCCTTGTCGCCTGGATCGCGTGACTTAACCCACTTATCGAACCATTCAATTGAAGCCGCCCCCGAAGGATTTTTGTCCCTCCAAGAAAATCCTAGATATTTGGCGAGGGTTTTGATGGAGTGATCATTTGTTGGCCACTCAGTCTTTTTAGTGACGACGTCAAAATACAGGTCGATTGCATTCTCAGGATCAAATATTGCCTCGATATCATTTGGCGTGCAAACAGTTGGATATTTTGATTGAAGCTTCCTCCAAATTGTCCTTTCATACTTAGAATAGTAATAAATAGAGCACGGTTTATTGCTTATAATAAATTCGTATGCCTTTCTAAATTCTGAGCGCTCTTCTGAACACGATTCGTCTTCTGTGAAAAATCCATAAAACCGTTCAGTTGTATTGTCAAAATTAGTCCGCTTTACAAATCCATGAAGATAGCAAAAGTCCCTGAGAGGATCGACTTCGATATCAAAAAATAGCTCTGTAGAGTGAGTCGGGAAGGAAATTGATTCTGTCAAATATGGTTTTGGGTTCGGTTCTTTTAAAAGCTGCGCACGTTGTTTGAATTTCAATAGCGAGTCAGGGCCAATGCCAGAGAATATGGTCTTTTTCCCTTTTGTGTAAGCAGTTATGTTGCACTGAGCCATGTCCTCAACCGTATCAATGCACATAGAGAGCGCGTCTCTCTTTGATCGTCCTAGGCCTGGTATTAATGTCAAGTCGTCTAGTTGTTTAATTTCAGATTTACAGGCTTCGTACCATTGGCACAATTTGCAAATGGCGCAACATGCTGGCCCGGGGCTTGTCCGCTTTGCTACGATATCACGGGCAGTTTGTAGCGATAATTCGTATGTCTCCCAAAGTGTTGATCCACTTTTATCGAGTGATGCTAGTAAATTGTAAGCAATAGTTTGTCCATTTATATCTAATATAAATGGCTCATAGCTCCTAGAGATCTTTAGTTGAAGTAGGATGTCAGTATAGAGCGCCACTTGAACAGCGTAATGCTTTTTGGGCTTAGAAAGATCTTCATTGCCTTCAAGGCCTGCGCCGGATTTGATATCACCAGCAATATATCCGTATGGCGTTTTCCGTAAAAGATCGGGGTCGCCAAGCAAGTCATCCTTGCGAATTCTTCCGCCGTGAATCAATGGTACGCCAGACCTGATGGCTTCAATGGTTTTTTTCTCGCGTTCAATCACCGGGAGCTGCGCAAGGTCCAGGCACGGCTCTCCGAGCTTACTGACAATATCAGCTTCATGTTCTGATCCTCGCTCCCAAAGGAGTCTGACAAAGGGGCTTACTTCTACTTTGTCAGCAGGATTGGCAAAACAGTCCATGTAGACTCTAGTTGGGCATTGCACGAGGTCATAAAGCATCGATCCAGTAATGTGTTTCGTCATGGCATATTCCATATATATTTATTTGGACTGTTGCTTTTTGTTGGCAATGCCAAATGGTATATGCACAGAAGGGAGCACTTTTGCCGCTTGTTCTAAATGCAACTCCTGGTCATCGAAGAAAATATGCGGAGCCAGCACTTCTAATACCCTCTTTTTTTCAATTCCACCCAGAAAGAAGGCTTCATCAACCGTTATCCCCCAACTCTGTATTGTGTTAATAACACGTTCATGAGATGGAGCATTCCTGGCGGTGACAATTGAAATACGTATTTTAGGCTTGTAGGCAGGATCTGTTTTTGCCTTATCCTTTTCTTTCTTTTGCAACATAGATAATTTTTCAAAAAATATTTTCAATGGTCCCGGGTTGTGCGGTGTGGCCGCTTTTTGAGTTTCATTGGCGTGAAATTTCCTAAGATCTTTTGTTTGTTGAAATATAATTTCTGCTTCATCGTCAATGATGACGCCATCGAAATCAAACGCGACTCTTAGTTCATGGTCGTCAACAATGTCGGCATGACTTGAATCAAGGACTCTCCCTGCAGGGTATCCTGCAATTATTGCCTGGTTCACGTCGGCTTCATTTGCAGATAGGAATAAATTTACAGAAAGGGCAGGTATGTAGCGATATGGTGTTTTGCCTTGTAAAAAGACTGCTCGTGTTATTCCAAGCCCATAATACTGAATTGATTTCATGACCCGCATGCCAGTGTGAGGATCATTTCTTGAGAGTAAGACGACTTCTACTGGGGGATCATCAGGAGAAATTTCGTTGACGGACAGAAGTCGCTTAATAAATGGAAAAGCAACGCCTTGATCAAATGGATGATTCTCGTTGGCGCTTTGGAATTTCCGATAGGCTTCTTCACCTTGTTCACGAAATATTTTGTCAGACTCGCTAAGATCAAATAGTGCGCTTGATGCGAGTCCTATAACAAGTCTATCGCTGAGTTCATAAGCCATTGGGGAAAATCTCCTTAACAATATGCCTGATATTGACGAGATTGATAACAAAACAAAATAATTGTCAAGGTCAATTGCGTTCAAGTTCTTCCAGGTTGACTTCTACTCAAAACCGACTGGCCCGATGTGAATTTATTCTTTGACCATTTCCATGCCACGGGGTTGTCTAACGCATGTTGTAAGTGCAGATCTGCCATTCTTCACGGTCTGGCAGGGGGGCTGGGCACTGGGGTGATGGTGAGTCCAAGTCCGGGCGCTATAATCTGAAGTAAATTTATTAAATAATTTCAGCATGATGTTACTGTAATTATTGCACCCTTGCCGCATGTATGTTTCATGGCAAGTGGTGATTATGTAGGTAATATACGCCAAAAATTATGGCGAAGTGGTATCCTGAAAAGTCTAACCCCAGGATTTTCAGCACCTCACTCTGGAAAATCTGGCCGTGGTGGGAAACAATGGATTCTTCGTCTCCACTTCTACGCCCACCGCCTGTCTCCCTTGTCCCTTCCTACCGTCAGAGCCAGCTTGCGCAAACAATACCGTTATACATGTTTGGATGCCGGCGTATTGATTTTTTTACATTCTTGGATGCCACCATCATTTATATTCCAAAAGCCTATTTGAAGTTGATAAGTTTTAATTTGATGACAATGTGATCATTCAAAGTAGACTGCAATGGATTTTCAAAAAATCAACTCCAGGCAAACTTAAATATCCCAGAAAATGGCAAGAGCAGATTAGGCTTCAAATAATTATTGACAAGCCTATGATTTTTGACTAGTCTTTTTCATCTTGGAGGTCATCCTTAAAAGCAAATAATTACAAATTAAGAGAGGTACTATTAATGAGTAAAACTAAAATTGATTGGACTGATTGCACCTGGAATCCTACGACTGGATGTACGAAGATAAGTGCTGGTTGCGCAAATTGTTACGCTGAAATAATGGCTAAAAGATGTAAGCTGATGGGCCTGATAAAATATCGAAACGGTTTTGATCTGACGCTGCATCCCGACATGTTGAATAAAAAGTTGAGTTACCGAGATCCAAAGATGATATTCGTAAATTCTATGTCGGACATGTTTCACAAAGATATTCCGCTTGAATTTATTGATGAAGTTTTTATGTATATGCGACGCGCTCCTCAACATATTTTCCAAGTGTTGACAAAACGAGGCGATCGACTGGAAGAATTATCCCCCCATTTGTTTTGGCATGACAACATTTGGATGGGAGTGACTGTAGAGAACGAACAGGCATTAGGTCGAATTGATAATTTACGGACAACTCCAGCGATTGTCAGATTTGTATCGATCGAACCACTCCTTGGGCCTCTTCCCGACTTAAACCTCGAAGGCATCCATTGGGTTATCGTCGGTGGCGAATCAGGTCCCAAGGCTCGTCCGATGGACTTGGATTGGGTTCGTCCAATTCGTGACAAGTGTATAAATCTGAGTATTCCTTTCTTCTTTAAACAAAAAGGTGGGTTCAGGAAGCAGGAAGGTTATAACGTCCTTGATGGCCAAGTTTGGCACCAGTTTCCAGAGAACCACATAAAGAAATAGCTTTTAGCTACAAACTAACGGCGATCACGGTTGGTCGCCGTTAGTTTGTACAAAGTAAACAAAATAATATTTTCAATAAAACATTGGTGATAATAAATTTACGGAGGAATAGTTATGGAAATTAGAAATGCACCGCAGAAACATATCATACACCGCTTGTTAAAAAGAGAAGGAATCTCCCAATCGTATTGCGCAACTGTCCTTGGAATCAGCCAAGCCCAGCTGTCAAACTACCTTCTTGGCTATCGTGAGATGCCCCTTGAGGTGGAAAGCCAATTATATAAAATCGTCAGATTTGACATTTGCTCCTTATAATAATGGGGGGGCAATAAAAATGATAAACATTCACACTCAACAAAAACATCGATATTCATCGATAAACATTTATAACTCCTGCATGCAACCAAATTCAAGTATATATACATATACCTTCAACGCGTCCGCGTATGCTTATATAAGTAATATACTCCAATCACTTATAAATACTCCCCTTAAATTACATACCAAACAAATATATACATTTATAAACATAGTTGTTGTTTGTGCATGGATAAAATCGTATTCAAGTATAAGCACTTCCCATCAATTGCGCCCAAGCTTGGAAATGCCATGTATAAACATTAACAACGCATATTGCCACCATTAGGAACTATATGCAAATTAAGTATAGATATATATTTAAATCAAATTATGACAAGCTGTTTATGCATGCACACAACAACTTCAAGAATAACCATTGAGTTGCTCAATAAGTGTACAATAAGCAATAATGAAAATATAAATTTAATAGTCTTATTTGTTAATTCTGGCCCCAAATTCTTAAGCAATATTGATCGTTTATAAACAAGAATACGACTGGAGGTTTCATTATGGATTACGATAGCTGCAATATAAAATTATTTGTTGATACTTTGTGCGGGACGCTTAACCTCCCCTTCGATGAAGTCAAAATGGCACAAGAAAATGCTGAGAGTAGTCCCTGGTTTATTAAGTCAAGTGCTACTACAAAGGGATATAAATATAGCTACATATACAATAACGAGATGTTTGTTTCTATAAGATTATCCTCGGCCGGCGGGAATTTTCGGGTAAAGTATTTTTCTCGCTTTCTTCAAGGCAACACAATTGACTCCATATATTTGAAGACAAGTGAGATGTTTACGCGGCTTGGTCTAGTATATTCGCCGGATGATCTGAAAAATAATTTGAAATTTAGTGAAGGTCATATTGCTGCCGACATAATTGGCCAAGGAGGTTACGAGGCCACGCGCATTATGCAGGATGCCATGTCTAGTTTGTACAATAATAACAATAAATATACTTTGCGCACCACTTCGCGCAATGAATTCTGGAATTATGGATCAAGTGAAAATACTGAATTTACAGAACGTTCTTGTGGTTTTAAAAATGTTATTTTGAAAGATCAACTTATAATTAACCAGTACGATAAGCTTCAAGAAATAATTGTCCACAACGACAACAACGATTACTGGTACGGATTGTATTCTAATTTTGGATCTATTGACCGGGAGGTTATGACTTATATCCGTGAGGCTCGTGAGTACAAAGACAAGGCACAATTATATAGATATTGCCTTGACAATAACTATGGTATTTTTCGCCTGGAATTTCAGATTAAACGGGAATTCTTTTTGCAGCATAGACGCGAATTCCCATCATTAAATACAGTATTTGACTTTTTGCAGGTTCCAGCAACGATACTTAAGTATATATTGGACAAAATATTTTGCATTTGCACCAAGGGAGTGGTGTCGTTTCCTGTCGAGCCTTATGCACTTATATGGCAAAAATTAATGGAGATAATCTCAGAGGATGAGGCCGGCGTCCTTGGCTCCAATAATGGAGAAATTGAATACAACATCGAAAGTAATGTCCGGAGAGCAGTAACCAGAAGAAAATCATTGATTTCATGTATGAGGTCATACGTCAAAGAAATTTCTTGGCTTAAAAAAAATATCAGCGGATCGTTCTTTAATTTAGACGAAGAATATGAACATCTCGAAGAGGTCGTACATGATGTAATTGAGAATAACAACACTCCGTTTGACTTCTTAGATAGATTCCAAGGGTAGATTGTGGCCTGGGGATGCTTCCAGCTTAAATGGTGAGACCATGGCGGTGGAGATAATGGTTTGTTTCGGAGTGGCCTCGTGCCTGTGGGTCCGCCAGGCCTTACCTGAACAGTGATGAGCAGGTTTAGTCGGCCGGCACTGGACCACTTGACCAGTATTTTGTGGGCAAGGGCTTATTTCGTCCCAGGACGCCACTGGCTGCGTTTTCGTGGCCAAGACGACCGTTGCCCTGCCCGGGGTGCTAAACGGGGCGGATACGGGCGATTTGGAGCATCTGCCGGCGATGAAAAACTACAAATTGATGAATTTAGTGCTTATTTATTTCAGCATTGCCAAAGTAAACTTTTAAGCTCAAAAATTGTTATCTTGAAAAACATAAATAAAACCCAAAAATAATGAGGTCAAAATGAAAAGTAAAAAGTTGTACGATTTGATTATAAAAGCAGGATCATTAAAACATGATACTGAAGCATTGTGCGACACCCCACAAAAAGCACTAGTAAATATTCGTAAAATTTTTAGGTTACGATTGTTCCTGATCAAGAACAAAGACACCATACCAAGTCCTACGTCTCGCCCAATAGATCAAGGATTTGCCAGACAAGAGCGGCGACGAAAACTCCGCCTTGCTTTTAAAAATGGAAAATTTCAATTGCCAGAATACCCACATTTACGAGAGCTTGAAAATGAATAGACTCGGCAAATTACAAAGAGCAATTATTCATCTGCTTCATGACGACGACTATATCGGTGTTGACCAAGTTATTGAACACTTAGCCTTGCCTCGTACACGTTCAAATCTTGTGTCGGTCCGTCGCGCATTCCATTTATTGAAAAAACGAGGATTTCTAAAAGTTGCAAAATTTGATTATGACGATGGGCACGCCTGGGGCTTAATCGCTTGGCTACCCGAAACAAAGATACCAGACATTGCTGAAGAAATAAAAGTGATTGAGGTCGAAAGTGTTATCTTGAATTTTTTAAATTATTTAAAAGAGGAATTCAACTCCTCGTCCGGAGTCGATTACAGACTCATCCTCAATTACATCAAAAAATTGAATGGTAAACTCGGAAATATACAGGAGGGTGACGCCAGAATTCCAGTGTCGTACCATAGAGCACTCAAGTCACTGGCGGCAAAACAATCAATTGTGCTTGATTTTATAAAAGACAATGGACGAATTGAAACTGTTGCCTTGAATTGTTTCAACGAAGTAAACCAATAAATACCATTATTCACTGGCTTAAGAAGTTGCTGTAATTCAATAGCCCCCGAGATCATTTCAGATCTTGGGGGATTTTATTTATCTGCTACAGGAAACATTGCTTCAACAAGGCGTTCGGCGTCGGCTTCGAGGAACAACTGGTCAAGAAATCCGTCGGGCAATGAAAGGACCAGTTCATCGAACTCCTTGCGCGACAAGGGCGTCTTCTTCCAGGGCTTGGCGGTCTCATAGTCACGCCGGGAAACCTTTAGCACTGCCCATGGTTTGTTTAATGGTTTGGCGCTCCCCATAAGATACTTATATATGCAATGACGACTATTTGCAAGCTAGATTTTGCGCCGGACGGGTCTTTGCTGCGTCATCGTCCTCAGCAATATCTTCTTTGCCATTAAATATTTCCATTATCTGCTCATAACGCTCATGCCCGCTCTCGCCACCCATCCGCACTCCATACGATAAGAGTTTTGCAACGGGCAGCTTGCCAACGCACTTGTCACACATGGTGAGCAGACAATTGCTTATGCCAACTTCTATTCCGCCATCATAAAATCTCTCATAGTTTAAATTTAATGAATAAAAATAAGTATTTTCAGAAATATCTTTGCCGCATATATCACATACAAAAATCATAACACACCTCCATTTAGTTTTAAAATGTTTTATTGAAAAATTTTATTTGAAAGTAAAATTTCGAGTTGACTTTTTGGGCGGTACGTATATTCGACGATCCATAGTTTTAAAAACAATGGAGAGCGCTACGTGACACCAATGAATCTCTTTTTTTACGGTACACTCCGCAGGGGACAGTCAAACTATCAGCGTCTCCTTGACGGCAGTGAAGGATTTGAATTTGTTGGATCTGCGGTGACCATCAATAAGTACACAATGTTCTCGTCAGGGATTCCTTTCGTCCACAAACAACCAGAGACATCTTTCATTAAAGGAGAAGTGTTTATGGTCTGGGACAATAAGTTGGTAAAATCGCTGGACGCGTTGGAAGGCCATCGGGACGGCGAGCGTCACGGCTACCATCGGGAACAGACGCCTGTTCGGCTTGATAATGGGGTCAATATGCTCGCCTGGCTCTACTTTTTCTACGGCGTCCCCCACGGCACGATAGTCCAATCTGGAGATTGGTTGAATAAGAACAACAAGTAACAGTAATTGTTGTCATGAAAGTTAACTATAAATACCTTGACTACGTCAGATATTGGCCTGGAAATTCGAGGGTTCATGTTATTATTGATGCACCTCACTGCGCCGGTACTCCCGATGAGAGTGACGAGAAGACTTTAGAATTGTCTCACGATTTAGCCGAAGTCACGGGTGCTGGCGTAATACAAAGCTTGATTCCCAGGAGCCTCGCAGACCTGAATCGTGATATTGACTTTAATAACGCAGCTTCGGTTCAAGCTCACGCTCAGCAGCGGAAAGCCTTATGTCAGATCCTCAGGCATAAAAATGCCATTAATGGTGCAAAAAAAGTCACCAGCTGTTTTTTGTATATTTCCCTGCACGGGATGAAGAATTATTTTTCTGCCGATTTGGTGCCGATCGACATAGAACTTGGCACTAGGTGGGGCGCGTTGTGCGACGAAGACACTGCACAATATTTAAAAGCCATCTTGGATAACTCTGGAGCTTACAATATTTTACTGGACAATAAATTTGTCGGAACCCGATCGCTTTATTGGCATATCAATGGAGATCCGCGTGTTCCAGCATATAAAGGGTATGGCCGGAATCTCAAGGTTGTCCAGGTCGAATTGAGTCATGACCTTCGATTTAATTATTACAGCACAACATTAAAAGCACTAGCTGTGGCTATTGCTTCTATTCAGCAGAATTTATTCAAGAGTAATAAGAATAGACAATACGCGATGATTAACTAAAGAGAGATGGAGATGTTCACATTGATCGGCCGAACGTTTGTTGCTTACGAAGACAAGAACCTTGGTAGGTCAACTGTAGGTTTGCTTACTCAGTCCCAGGGTAATACCAACGAGGACGAATGGTTTTCGTTGCTGGTGAATTTGATTGAAAGCAATTCCAAAGTGCATATTGCCTCCTTTCGGGGCATGGCCGTTGATATCGATGAAGTCAGGTCGATTATTTTTCATGACAACAATAAATGTCAAGGGAAGATCAAATTGTTAAAAGCGTTAATCTTGGCCAAGCTTCGAGAATTTGAGAAAAATTTTTAAACATTCAATAGCCTAATTGCCAAAATTATTTAAATATCTTTGAAAGTTCAAGCTCGTGCAGTAATATATTTTTTGAATATTTCATAGATTAACTTGACAAAATTCCAATAATGTGCGACAACAAACTCAACGAAACGCAAGGAGGATTCAAAAAAATGGAGCTAGTCAGTTTTAAGTTTGGTTTATTTGCCAACTTTTTCTCGAAAACATTTAACTATTCATTGGAGGTTTATCATGAGTATGGACACAAATTATTATCTTAAGTGTGATCTTAACGAGCGTGGATGGACGGAACACCTGATAGATATTTTTTACGGACGTCCTGACAAGCTTAAACATAGACGTGGTTTTAAAAACAACTTGTGCCTTTACAAAAAAGACAATGTCTTCGAGATCGAGGAAAGCGATGCCTTCAAAAGAGGCTTCGAACACTCAATCAGAACCAGGGCCGAGCGTGCAATCCATTATTTTTATAAGAACGACAAATTTTCAAGAGATGAGGTTGTTAGTGTAAAAATCAAGGTGCTCGGTGCATTCCAGCGCTTTGCACATACCAAAATATCCGTCCCTAACAGGAGTTTGTACAACACATTGCATCATTATTTCAATGATAGCGACGCCCGTTTCTTTGTTTATGACGTTGCGTGGGGCGAAAAATTCTACGCGAAGTTCATTGTTGATCATATAAGAGAATGCAGGACAAATCACTCTAAAGAAATCTTGAGACTTATGGAAATAAAGAATCTCGCAGACTCTCATGATATACGATTTCCTTCATTCGAGAGGTGTATTCTTGCGTTAAGGCGATCGGCAAATACAGCAATAAGCCAGAGGCATGATTTTTTGTTCGAGGAATGCTTAAGGCAAAATAGCCTACTGTCAGCAGATTGCATTAACATGGTTTCGCCAATCGGTGAAAACGAAAGCTTTAGAGCGGCGTAGTTACTTTTGCTGCTAACAAGGCTGGCAAGGGTCCCCTCTCTTCGGAGACGGGACCCTTGTATTTTGTAAATCAACGTGCATAAAGGTTACTGCAAACACACCACAGCCTGCAAACTAGATCAGCCCAACCTAGTGAAGTATCTGCTTGGTTTCGTAGTCGCTGAGAACCTGTCCCACAAAGATTTTCAGCGCCAACCGAGCAAATTGCCATCCTTCACTGGGTTGAAACGATTTTCAACCGACGCACTCGAATCCGGCCGGGACCGTTTGTCAGATAGAGCGGCAGCCTGAGGGCGGTTCGCTGCTCAAATCCGAAGATCTCAAGTTAGTGCGAGCCATCTGGCACCAATAGGGGGCCATGGGCGCGGTGACAAGCGCACCAATCCCAACGGGGGGGGGAGAATTTCAAAAAAATATATATTGCATTTGTTACGATAGGTTAGTGCAAAAATATTACCCCGGTAGACACCATTAAATACAACCATAATGCATTGTTCTAAAATACAATGCAAATCGCATATGTATTAATGTTACACTTCATGTATGGTCAAAAATTGCACACAATAAGTATGCACTTTATGATTTTTTAGGCAGTTTTTTAAAACATTGCTTGACTTGTCCAAGAAATTATCGTTTATAGAGTCATGGAGCTGACGGTGTCAGGTTTAAAATAAGAACAGAAGGAGTATTATGATGGCAAAATATGATATAATTCATTCCTGTGGACACTCTAGGACAGTGTTCCTGTACGGGAAACACAACGAACGCGAGCGCAAGATTGAATGGATGGCCAACCAGGATTGCCCATCTTGCTGGGCGGCCAAGAAGCGCGAATCCGACGCCCTCAAGCCCATTACGGCCACTATCTCATTGCTGCCCTTTCCTGGCGCTCGCGGCCATGTCCCGGTATTTCAGATCGCCCTTACCGGGGGCACCGAACCCCGCAAGGAAGAGATTAAAGCTTTGGGGTATAAATGGGGTGGCATTTGTGGGAACTTCATGGAAATGTTGTCTTTTAGCAGTCACCCAAAGGGCTGGGTGCGAAAAATTGAATGGATAACGGATGATGAAGTAACCGCTTCCATCAAGGCCCTGGCCCCTCTCAATCCCAAAGTTGTAAACAACATCAAGCCGTGGGATGTGGTCTTGCTCAAACAAAGACAAGCCATGCACCAGGCCCAGGAAGCAGCAGTATCCGCCATCCCCAAGCCTGAGCGGCCGGCCTGCTACCCCGTTGGCCGCTGGAACGGAAAAATCTACGGAGGCTTCCGCATCTACGTCGATGGTGAAGAAGTCCAGCTCAACAGGGCAGATGCCCAGGCCATCCTAGTCTATCAAACTGCCATGGCCTCCTACAAGGAGGCCTGCGTGAAAGTACGGGAGCAAGTGGCCTAAAGAGATAATGGAAAAGTATCATTCAAAACTAGATAAAAAACTTTTGCAACTTAAATGGTTTTATAAAGCTGTTGTATATATGCCTGACGGTTTTGCTGGCTTCGTTTTAAAAATGTGGCTCATAACGATCCTGGCGCTGGCGGCTTTAAATTTAACAAAATAATGGAGGAATTATATCATGTCTAATGTCGCAGTTGAAAAAATGTCGGTAGCATATCCAGAGATCAGATTATTGCACAAATCAATGAAAATATGGATAGCATCGAGGGGAAACTAAGCGAATTGTCTGAAAGTATTAAAAGCATTGGCAACACAATGAGTAGCGGTTACCAAGATAATTACACTGATGATGATTTAGAATGGATGTGGGAAGAAATAAAAGATATTAGTATTTGGTTTGGTGGCGTAAGCGACGAGATATTGCGACTCTTAAGATTATTGGGCGTAAAGATGGAATATAGGTTGGTTTATGAAGTAGATGTAGATAAGTGTGCTGAGTATTATGATGAAGATTATTGCACTTCGCTGACATGGCCGGAAAGGATACATAAGAAAGGTGTTACTCGGATGGCTAGTTATTCATTGGATTCCAATGTGCCTTGTGTTGAGTTTTCATCCATTAAAGATATTTGTGTTGGCTGTGAACTTCCAGAAGACACTTTAATTAAAGTTGACGAATAGTAAGGACGGGCCGCATCATTACAAAACTGGCAGCCTAGCCTGTCCATTAAGATGCAAATTTTCCAATTTCATTTATATATAACAAGAAAAGGTCCCGTTCCTTTCTGGGGGTGGGGCCTTTTTTCATGGTGCATCAGGCAGGGCACACTCAATTGGTGGTTAAAGTGTCCAGGCCAGCTTCGGGGATTTGGCGGCTTGAAGGCGAGATGGTGATTGGCGGAAAAGAGAAGCAAGGAGACTTCGTGATCAAAAACGCTAAGATAAATGCCATGTGTCAACCATAATCGAACGTCATGACCTGATGGTTTTGTCAGCTTTAATTTTATATTTCTAGTTGACGAAATGCGTCCATTTAAATTATAGAATATCCATTACGATTGACAGCGCCATGGAGGACGTCATGACCAAGACCTGGGCTTATCTTAGAGTGTCGACCTCTCGCCAGGAGCTAGACAACCAGCGACTCGAAATCCTTGGGTTCGCCAACCAAGCTGGTCTCCGTGTTGATGAGTTCTTGGAAATTGAGATCTCCAGTCGGAAGTCGACGAAGGAGCGCCGGATCGATGACCTGCTGCAGCGCTTGGCCCCCGGGGACACCATTATCGTGAGTGAATTATCCCGCCTCGGCCGTTCGCTGGGGGAGATGGTTCAGATAGTTGAACAGTTCAAGGAAAAGGACGTGGCGCTGATCGCCATCAAGCAGGGGATCAATACCCGAAACGACTCCGATATGGCGTCCAAATGCATCATCTACTTATCGGGGATGTTTGCTGAGTTGGAACGGGACTTTTTAAGCCAAAGAACTAAAAATGGCTTGGAAAGGGCCAAGGCGCAAGGCAAGGTCCTCGGTCGAAAGAAAGGAAGTCTTGGTAAGTCGAAAATGGATGATTGTATCGATGAGATTAAGCGACTTATTGGATTGAATGTACCAAAGGCATCGATTGCAAAGATTCTTGGAGTCAGCCGTCAATCGTTATATAAGTTCATTGAAAGCAGAAATATTAATGTCCAATAACTGCGCAGGTATTTAGTCAAGGACTTTTTCTAAAACAGAAATATAATGTTTGGCCAAAAGATAAGTATTGCTTTATTTGGAAATTGATGTATGGTCTTCCTAAGTAAAGCTTAAGGAGGACATTATGAACATTGAACGTGGATATTTTTCGATGGATGACTTGGCTGAAAGAGGATGGTCTCTTCGCATGACACAAAGGTTTTACGGTGAACCAGAAATGAGTGTAAATTCAGGAGTTCATCAAAAACAATGGAGGTTTTTTGAAAAGTCTAAAATATATATTATTGAAAAATCGAATGAGTTTAGAGCAGCTAAAGCAATGCACGTGAAACGATCTAACCAGAGAGTGGTGCGTAAGTTAAGTTATCAGGCAATTTTTGCGTACAATTTTTGCAAACATTTTGAATTACAATTAACCAACGCTGGTTCAGCGGAGTTGATTTCCCGCGCACTCGATGCATACGATCAAGCAATGTTGCAAAGAACTGGCAGGGAGAAACCCGCCAGGGACAGATGCTGGCACCATGAAATATCGTCTGCTAAGCTCTTGTCGATAATTTTGGAGTATATTAGAATTCATGAATCGAACTATTTGTATGCCCGTAATTACATAGATATGCTTCGTATTGAGTTGACGAGAAGAGGTGCTGAATTCAGGGACTATCAAAAGTGCCTGTCTGTTTTAAACAAAGCATCGAATCAAACAATATTAAACGGATATCCTGACATATTGATGTATTGTGACGACATCGGATTCGAAAAGGAATTTGAAAGAAGATCTGGACAGGTAAGTCCAAAAGTCAACACGAGCATGTATCAATAGCAACGAAAATAAAGCTGTTAACGCCTGGGGTATAGCAAGAGGTTCAGGCGTTAACAATTCAGTATACTCTTAGGATTGTTTTTTTATCTTAGGACATATGTAGAAAGCTCATAATTTTACTTGGCGTATGTCTAACGCCGCGTGCTCGCACTTGCGGCAATAGGGCATCAATGTAGCAATAGCCATATGTTGTAAAAATAACGAACCGACGAGTTGCGACATTTGCAATAACTGTAAATTATAAAAATATGGAGAGCGTCATGGAGAGCACTGGTTATATTATGAAGCAAGATTTGGTTGAAAAAGGGTGGACAAAGACTCTTATTGCTAAGTTCGCAGGGAATCCAGACAAATTTAAACGTCATTCCGGATACAAAAATCCGCTGTGTTTGTATGATAGTGATCGAATAAGCTCAATAGAATCGATGAATGAATTTCGAGAAGCCTTTGAACTTTCTGTATTGCGGCGAAAAAAAGTTCAAGAAACAAAGAAAATCAATAAAGATAAGGCGTGGAGCGAGAAACAATCATTTCTTGAATCAAAAATCAAGACAATCATCGACGATTATTCGAATATTGCCATAGATGTTAAGTCAATTCCTGTTGAAGACATTGAAGTTGCTGCCCTTCAGAGCTACAATCACTGGGTAAACGACAAAATTGATTATTTTTTGAGAAAGCATGACTCGAGATGGGAGGAGTTCTTTGAAGAAACAGTATGCACAAACAGGATGGCTGTTAATTTTATTCGTCACCGATTGACAAATTACGAGGATAAACTTGGCATCTTAAACGAGCTGTCTAGATCCTTCGAGGAATTTGATATACCCTTTTCAGAGTGTCGCCAGTGCTACAAGCTGTTGAAAACTGCAACGAATAGGGCAATAGCTGAGAAATATCCTAAATTCTCAACTGAATGTTGTCGCCAAATCGCAATAATGGAAGAAGAATAGGCATTTTAGAGTGTGGTGTTGATTGCATTTTGTCGGGATGGGTGCTTGTGCTTGGCTTTAAAAAAACAATGACATGCACCGAACTAGCCATGTTTGAACGGTCATCGCACAACATGTAGGTGATTATGATTTTCGCAATACATCAAAGCAAAAGCAACCTGAAGACATACCTGTTTACCAAAGAACGAGACGACCTTTCAATGGTCCCTGAGGGCATTCTCGAACAATTGGGGAAAGTACAATTTCTCAGAAATTCACGCGAGCCTGCACATGAAACGGACATCATTTCTTTGAGATACAAGGAAATCGTGGCAAGGATTGCGGCTGATGGGTACTGTGTAATGAAGCTCTGACGCGTCTACTTTCTTCTAAAGCACAATTTTCCATGAAGCATTTTTGAGGAGAGCTAATAATGAAGATATATCAGGCAGGTCCATTGTTCACAGAAGCAGATCGCGATTGGCACAAAAAATTTTCTTCTGCACTCAATAACAAAGGGCATATATCAATCTGGCCTGGCGACCTATTCGACGATGGCTATTTGTTGTCTCTTGGGAGCAAGGCTAAAAATCATATCTTCGAAAAATGCAGGAATGCCATTGACGAGTGCGATATTGTTGTTGCCCTCCTCGACGGAACCCAGGTCGACGATGGGACTTCATGGGAAATCGGCTATGCTTTCGCAAAGAATATCCCTATTTATGGAATAAGAACGGATTTTCGCAATGGTGGAGACACGAACCATTCAATCGTCAACTGTATGATCGAGTGCTCGTGTAAGGGGATTGCGAAAAGTATTTCCGGCTTGCTTGAACTCCTATAGATCACCATGGATCTAGTTGATCTCCAGGGCCAGATAGAGCGGGTCACTTTTACTAGCAAAGAGAGTGGCTACACCATTGCAAAGGTCAAGGTGTATGGCCGCCGGGAACTTGTGACCGTCGTTGGCAATATCTTGTGCCCCACTCCGGGCGAGATCATCAAGATGAAGGGAGAGTGGTCGAATCACCCCAAGTTCGGCGAGCAGTTCAAACTCGCATATTACAAGACGACTACCCCTGCTTCTGTCCACGGGATTGAAAAGTACCTGGGATCTGGCCTCATCAAGGGCATCGGCCCAGTCATGGCCAAGCGCATCGTCAAGCTGTTCGGGGAAGCCACGCTGGACGTCATCGAGGCCGACATCCAAAAGCTTGTGGAAGTTCCGGGCATCGGCTCGAAGCGCATCGGCATGATCAGCCAAGCCTGGGAAGAGCAAAAAGAAATCCGCTCCGTCATGCTATTCCTGCAGACTCACGGCGTCAGCTCGGGATACGCGACGAAAATCTACAAGCAGTACAAAAACGAATCCATTGCCGTCGTCCAGGAGAACCCTTACCGGCTGGCCCACGACATTTTCGGCATCGGCTTCGTCACGGCGGACAAGATCGCTCAAAAGCTCGGTTTCGACAAAAACTCACCGCTTCGAGCCGAGGCCGGCATCATCTACGTCCTGCACCAGCTATCCGACGAAGGCCACGTCTTTTACCCCCGAGAACCATTAATCGAGAAAGCCAACGAGACCCTGAAGGTTGAGACGGTCATCCTTGCTGATGCGATTACCAGGTTGGCCTCGGATAAGAAGGTCGTCTGTGAGACCCTGGATGCCGACAGCGGCCCCATCGACGCCGTTTATCTCGCCAAATTCCATCTTTCCGAGAACCAGGTGGCCGTTCGGCTGAAGGCCCTCATGGTAGCCCCGAAAGGTGTCCGCACCATTGATGCCCCAAAGGCCGTGGAATGGGTTCAGGAAAAGCTGTCCATGACACTGGCGGAGAAGCAAGTCGAAGCGGTCAAGGCCGCAGCTACGAGCAAGGTCCTGGTCATTACCGGGGGGCCGGGGACGGGCAAAACGACAATTATCCAGGCCATCCTGAAAATTTTCTCCGCGATAACCAAGCACATCCTACTGGCAGCACCGACAGGCCGAGCGGCGAAGCGCATGTCCGAAGCCACCGGCCATGAAGCCAAGACCCTTCACCGGTTAATGGAATATTCCATTCAAAAAGGCGGTTTCCAAAAGAACGAGGACCACCCCCTCGACTGTGAGCTGATTGTCGTGGACGAGGCATCCATGATCGACCTCATCCTGATGCACCACCTGCTCAAGGCCATACCGAAGCCGACCACCCTGATCCTGGTGGGTGACGTTGACCAGTTGCCCTCGGTGGGGGCCGGCAACGTGCTCAAGGACGTGATCGCCTCTGGAGCCATTCCTGTCGTGGAGCTAAACGAAATATTTCGGCAGGCTCAAAAATCCTCCATTATCGTCAATGCTCACAAGATCAACAGGGGGGGCATGCCCGACCTTCGGCCGAAAATGGAGGGCGACGATTTTTACTTTGTCGAGGAGGACGAACCCGAACGAGCGCTGCAGCGAATAATCCAGCTGGTCAAGGAACGGATTCCGATAAAGTTTGGTCTGGACCCGATCGACGACATCCAGGTATTAACTCCCATGAACCGTGGCGTTGTTGGGACGTCAAACCTGAATAGCGCTCTTCAGGAGTCGCTCAATCCTCGGGGGGAAGAAATCGCCCGAGGCGGACGGACGTTCCGGGTGGGCGACAAGGTCATGCAAATCAAAAATGACTATGACCGGGAAGTATTTAATGGTGATATTGGACGAATCGTAAAAATTGATTCAGAAGAACAAGAGTTAATTGTCGTCGTTGATGGGCGAAATGTGAAATATGAGTACACAGACCTAGACGAGCTAGTTCTTGCCTATGGTGTTTCCATTCACAAGTCACAAGGCTCTGAATATCCAGTAATTGTTGTCCCGATAATGATGCAACACTATATAATGCTACAAAGAAATTTAATATATACTGGAATTACTCGAGGAAGGAAGCTTGTTGTCCTCGTTGGCCAAAAGAAGGCGCTTGGCATAGCCGTGAGAAATAATAAGACTTTATTTAGAAATACTTTTTTAAACAGAAGAATAGCACTAGCGAAATAGAAGATAATTCTGTGTCATGGTTTGTTTATATAGTTGAATGCTCGGATGGCACTCTGTATTGCGGTATAACTTGTGACCTTGAACGCAGAGTCAATGAACATAATGGGCTACAGCCAGGCGGGGCGAAATACACAAGAAGTCGGAGACCAATTCGTCTTGTTTCAACTGCAACTTTTCAAAACAGATCAGAAGCTTCGAAGGCTGAATATAAAATCAAAATGGCATGCAAGAGCAAGAAAGTATCTATTTTAGAAGCATTGCAAGGATCTGACCGTGAAACGATTCGGTAAGTGTTCGTTGCTATCAACCCGTGGCATTGGCGAAAAGATACGATCTCATTGGCAGAAAAATCAATGGTGGTTGCGACGTGGAAAATGACATGAATTTACTTGAAAGTATTTTTAGCGAACAAATCGTCTTTGATGCCGTCAAAACAATCGTTCGCACAAAAGACAGAGACGCTTATTTTAAATGGCTTAGTGACAACATTGAGCATTATTTGCCAGAGGATTTGGATTTTACCGATGGTCAGCGACAAGCGTTGATTGAAATTTCCATAGCCCTTGGACGAATGATTTGGAACGCGACCCCTCTGCCCTGGAATAAATTTCGGCCTCAGCCGTTGCCGACACCAGGAAGAAATGAAAAATGCTTTTGCGGGTCAGGAAAAAAATACAAACAGTGTTGTGGCGACAGCGCAAATCAACTACCCCAGATTGATCCTCAAGTCATTTGGCCTATCCTAGTTTCCGTTATTCCTTCAAAAGAATTGAAAGAAGCTCTTCTAGATTCTTCGATACCCATGACTGCCATTCTTGTAGTTGCTGATAGACATGTCAAAGAGGGGCGTCCGCAAAAGGCCATTTCCTTATTGCAACCATTTTTTAAAGACGAAATAAAAGGTCACGGAGAAGACTTTGACTACGCCCTCCATTTGCTTTGCAACGCATATGATGATCTAGATAAATATAAATCCAAGAATATCTTACTGAAAAAAATTGTGGAAACAGCGCCACGTTCTCCACTTCGGTCTTCGGCTTGGCAACGACTTGCAGCCATTCGGATCGATAAAGGAGACACTGCAGGGGCTTGGGAAGCATTTAAAAATGCGATGAAGGATAGTCCTGACTCAGTTGATTTGAGTCATTTGGAATTACAACTCCTTGCTGTTGAAGGAAAATGGAATCAGGTTCAGGAAAGGGCCAACTTTTGGCTCAAGAAATTCAAGAACCTGCCCAAGGAAGCACAAGTTGACTATGCTGATCTTGTAGATTTAATCAAACATGCAGCAAAGAACCCCAAAGAAGCCCTCGCGACTCTTTCAATTGACTCTGGCAACGATCCTTCTCATGTCCTGCATGACTGGATAACAGATGCGACCGAAAGGCCTATTCCTGAATACCAATTAGAAAAAGATAATGAGCTGGATATGGACGATGACGAAGAGCATTTAATCAAAAGATTCTCCAGCAAGTTGCAAATGATGGGCGTTACCAAAGATGAACTTAAAACAACAGCCAAAAGGCTTGTTGAGGAATTGAAGGCATCATCAAGCCCTGGCGAGGAACCGGCTGATGAGTCCAACCCCGCCGAAAACAATCATGAATACTCCATTAGAACTCCTGAGTCCCTCATGAGCTTAGAAAAGAAATGGGAGAGTGTTTTCCCACTCGACAAGCCTTTTGGAACAAACAATGAGTCCTTCTCCTCCGTTGACCCTTGGGAACAAAGCACAGCAAAAAAATGGTTGCTGTTTCTGGGAAACAATCCAGCAACCTTCGACAGCTTGACAATACTTGATGACATCGCAACAGCCTTTTTTTCAAATGATTATTTTCATGACGAATCTTTTTTGAAAAATATGGTTTTGCCAATCTTAGATCGTTCGTTCGCAATTGTAAAAAATATCAAACTCGAGGGCGAAGAAACGTTGCCGTGGGGATTCATTGAAAATCGTCCGGCCCTACGTCCCCTTTCGAGATTGGTCACAGTATTCTCTATGCTCGACAAGGATAAGCGACTTGAGGAAGTTGTAGATGTCTATCTCCGACTAAATCCTAACGACAACCATGGCGTTCGAATGTTCAAAATGAATAGATTGTTAAGTGAAAACAAAAACAACGAAGCTTTTATTTTTTCAAGGAGATACCCTGAAGATTTTGATTTAAATATTTTGCTTGGAAGAGCGTTGGCGTCTTTTAGACTAAACAAATTAGAAGATGCCCATAAAACTGTAAATGCCGCTATTGATGTTTGCCCCAAATGTGTCCATTATCTTACGACAAAGAATATAAAGCAACCAAAGCTGTCTCCTGGCCTCGTGTCAATAAAAGGGGCGGACGCTGCGTGGTTCTATCGTCTAGCAATGCGCGACGTATGGCTCGAAACAAATGGAGCCATTGAGTGGCTGCAAAAGAATTTTGAAAAGCCTAAGAAAGGGAAACCGGGACAACCCGAGCAACTCAAGCTGGTATAATTGAAAGTAAAAGCCCCCATTGTCCAAGTGGCCAACGAGGGGGCTTGTTCACTTGTCCAGGGACGGGAGTTTTTACGAGGTTAGGGGACACGAGTTCTTACGAGTCCCGTTCGGTTAGATCCAGCTCCCAGCATAATGCCGGGTACCGTTTTTCCGCTCCCATTTTTGCTTCGCAGCCCCCGCCAGCGGAATTCCCGCCACATCGCCCACGATATCTTACGGCGCGAGTGTCAAACAGCACTGAAAATTGACCCCTCCCACATCGCGACCGCCTGGGAATATATCTTCGGCAACGACCAGCAAGAAGTGGCTCAAACAAAATACAATCTAAAACAATGCTATTTTTATGTAGTAATAATAAATTGCACAGAATATGTATGTAATAATTATGTTGTTTCTAATTTGGTTATTGCATTTTTGAAGATTTTAGCTTGACATTTTTTTAAATTTAGTGTTTAAAAGTCTTGGATTTGGTTTCACAGGATCCAAAAATATTTTTTCAGGAGTTTTATTATGACGGAAATGATGAAAAATGAAATGCTTGACAAGATCAACACGTGGATTGGTGAAAGTTTAGAATTGCATCAATATTCTGATAAAAAAATCCATGAAGTGTTGAATGAAAATGCGATGGACTTTAACATCAAAGAAGCTCTTGATATAGGGCTTGCTCTGACTAAAAGCAAGCTTACTAGATCAGAGTTTATGTTCATTCTTGACGTGCTTCAGGGTGCCATTGTTAGCCGCCACTTGGCCACTTGGTTCAAAGAAACATTGGTCTATTGTTATGCCAGTGAAGACAACAGGCTTGTTAACAGGCGGTATGTTAAATGGGGCGTGGACAAGCAAGTCCTGCTGGATAAGGTTTCCAATTTAACTTACCTGGAGACATGGGCGCTCCTGGATTATGTGGAACGATATTCATGTAATCTAGACAAAACGTGCTTGGACGACTTCGTGGAGTTGTTGGCGAGGAGTGGCCATCTAGAGCCAAAGCCAAGGTGTGTAGACGGAAGTGCCAATCATCACGTTCCGATAATTAGCTGATTCTTTTCCACACAAGGAGGGGTTGTAGGGGTCTAGGATTTCTTGGACAGTTTCGCCCTGAAAGTTATGCCGCCCTGGTGCTCAGCGTCAATTACTCCTGGGCACTGACGACAACTATTCTTGTGCACGCACCTCGGCTTCAGCCAAGCGATCTTCGGGTATGAGTTCAGCGCCGCGTCCGTGGTCATTGCCGCGAAGCTGAGTGTCCGCATTCCGCTTTTGCGCTTCCTGGTTCCGGTAACTCTGGCCGGTCAGCTCCAGGATGACGCAATGGTGGACCATCCGGTCGATGGCCGCCGCCGTGGTCATGGAATCTTTAAAGATTTTGTCCCATTGCGAGAACACGAGGTTGCTGCTGATCAGCACGCTGCCGCGCTCATAGCGCTCAGCCAGGAAGGTGAAAAGCACTTCCATCTCCTCGCGGTCC
>NZ_JNJA01000026.1 GCF_000702665.1 Solidesulfovibrio alcoholivorans DSM 5433 | reverse complement strand
GCAGCAGCGCCAAGATCGGCGCCGGCAAATTCAGGCCGCTACGACCGTTGCAACCGGCTTAGCGTACGATTTTTTCCGTTTTCTGAGACGACCCCTTCTCGGCTTCACCTTCGCCCCGCGCATCCGGGACCTCAAGGATCGCCGGCTCTACGTCTTTGGCCGCACTTCGGACTATCCAGCTCTCTCTGGCCTCATCGCCGGCCAAGTCAACGTACGGCGTATTGAGGCGCACTGGGAGGAAATCCTGCGGCTGACGGCCTCTATCAAGACCGGCACGGTGGCCGCTTCGCTCATGCTGAAGAAGCTGGCCGCATACCCGCGACAAAACGGCTTGGCCATGGCTCTGCGGGAGCTGGGGCGCCTGGAGCGCACGTGCTTCACTATGCATTGGCTGGAAAACCCTGAACAGCGCAGGAAGACGGGGCGGGAACTGAACAAGGGAGAGGGGCGGCATGCCCTGGGACGAGCCGTGTTCTTCAACCGCCTGGGCGAGATTCGCGACCGTTCCTTTGAAAATCAGTGCTACCGGGCAAGCGGGCTCAATCTCCTGACAGCGGCGATCATCCTCTGGAACACGGTCTATTTGGCCAAGGCCGTGGAAGAGCTACGTGACCAGGGCGTGGTCATTGATGGTTCCCTGCTGCCACATGTCGCGCCCTTGGGCTGGGAACATATCAGCCTGACCGGCGATTATGTTTGGAGTGATGGTCAAGAGACCGAGGCCGGCCGTCTCCGTCAACTTCGCCGCCCCACCTCCTTGCTGGCGAATTAAGAAAATTCCGCCTTAGGGTGCGTAAAATTCCGTTTCGTGTTTTCTCCCCTAACTTCACTCGCCCCAGGATCACGTACCGTGCCGTCGTCCGTCCCCTGTCCCTTTTCGCGTTTATCTTGCCTCATGTCCCGGTTCTCCTTTGACACTGAGATTCCTGCAAATCCGTGTCCAAGAAAACCGGGTCCGCCTCACGAGGACCCCAAGGAAAGCCTGTCCGGGGTATGGAATTACCTCAGCGTCGGCTGGGCCAAACGGTTCATGAAGCGCTGGCTGACCTGGGTGAGGAAGTCAGGCCTGACTGCGCCGATACGTCGCACAATGACGCTGAACCCACAGCCTGACGTCGAATACGGTCGATAAGGGGAGCGTAGGTCCGTTCAGGATTGAAAAAACATTGCACACAGTCCAAGGCCCGCCGGCCGATGACCCAACGCAAGTCCTCGTCGCCAAGGGCGCGCAGGAGCGTTGCCGCGAAGCCATTGGCGTCGGCGGCCGGCAGCACCGCATCGCGGCACTCGGGAGGCAAAGCGGACAACCCGCGCTCGTTGACGACACAGCATTTGCCGTGCCCCATGGCCTCCACCAGCTTGATCTCCAGGCCGCTGCCCACCAGACGCGGCGCGATGCACACGGTCGCCTCCGCGTATTGCGGCTCGAGATCCTCCACCCTGCCGTGCATGGTCACGTTGGGAAACGTCTTTTTTATCCTGTGGTTCACCGTGCCGCAGACGGACAGCGTGGCCTCGGGGCGCGCGGCCAGCACCAGCGGCCAGACCGCATCCAGAAACCACAGCAGGCTTGCCCGATTGTGATCGGCATCGCTGCCCACGAACAGGCAGCGCCCGGGCCGGGGGGGCGTCGCGATGGGGCAGGGGCGCATGGAAAAAGGGGCGAGGAGCACTTCGGCCCCGGGTGACATTTCGGCCAGGATGCGGGCTTCCTCGGTCTGGATGGCCACGAGCAATCGCGCTTTGGCCAAGAGCACGGTTTCTGTGTCGCGATCCCAGCGCAGGCCGTCCTGGCGCGCTCCGGCCTCGGCGAAAACCGCCGCGCGCCGCCAGCACACGTCGTGGGTCAAGATGGCTGTCAGGGTCTCTGCCGGCGCCGCGTCAAGCAGATCGGCCAGGCACGTGTAGTTGACCAATACGACATGCGGCCGGGTTTCGAGGATGCGCTGGCGGGCGAAATCCCGTTCGGAGGCTGTGGCCGGGCTGTCCCAGGCCGGCGGGGGAGGGCCGGAAACCGCGTCGAGGAGGGCCAGTTCCACGTCGATGCCTGCCGCGTCCAGGGCCCGCATCAGGTCGCGCATGTATGTGGCGTTCCCTCGCGCATTGGGTTCGGCGGAAACGCGGGAGAAAAAAAGCACCTTCGGTCGCATCATGGGGTCACCTGCCAGATATGGTGTCTGATTCTGTCCAGGGCCACAAGCCCGCCTGCCCCGTCCGGGCAGAAACGTTGGAACGCCTGTTGGAAGTCCGGGGGCACGCCGATCTGCTGGTCGTGGCAGTAGACGGGATGGAACTCCTCGTCGAACCGGAGCAAGCTGTTGGCCGTAGTCACGACGGTCTGCCCCAGGCCCCGGCAGCAGCTCAAGGGGTCCGAGGGGAGATGGCCGGGCAAAAGCAGCCGATGTGCGAGGCGGCCGCGGCCCGCGCTGTCCATTTTGAAGACGAGCAGCGCCGCCGGCTTCCAATGCAGGGTCAGGAGCACATCGCCGGCGCAGTGTACGCCGAAGGCCGCCTGGCACCAGGGGTGGGCGAACGCTTCCACCGTGCCGGCCGGATCTTCCGGCCGTAACCGGACAAGGAGCGTCGGGTTGCCCGGGACGTCCGCGACAATATACAGCCAGCCTGCCGCGGCGGCTGCGATAATCGGCCGCGTTTGGCCGCCGCGGGCAACGGGCAGCCCCGACAGGGACAGGCTGGCCACCGCATCGCCCCGGGCGTCCAGGCCCAACAGGCGCTGCCCTTGGAAATCGCAGGCCCAGATGAGGCCGCCCTCCGGGTGGTCCCGGTCGGCGCACAGCGTCCAGTATTTTCCCGGGGGGAGAGCCCGGGTTTCCCGGGGCTCCAGGGACGCGTCGAGCCGCAGCACCCGCCCCAGCATGTGGTCCAGGACCAGATAGCCGCCGTCCGCAGGATGGCGGGCAATGCTCGACACTTCGCCTTCCGGCGGCAGCCAGGCGGCGAAGGACCGGCAGCGGCGCGGACGCAGGCGCGGCGTGGGGCCAAGCAGCGCGGCTTCCTCGGCCCGGAGGGGGAGCATCGGCGCGGCGGCCAGGGCCTGGCCCAGCAGTATCCGGGCCGTTTCGAAACGGCCCCGGGAAAAACTTTGACGCCCCAGCTCGAGATACGCGCGCCGCAGCGGTTGCTCCCAGCGTCGCCACAGGGAAAAGGAATGCTTGTAGGTGAGCAGCTCCAGGGACTTGCGCGATATTTCTCCCAGACCCCAATCCTGCCTCCCCGTCATTCCCGGCTGCGTCTCCAGACAGCCCAGCAGCGACTCCAGGCGGCGTCCCAGCCGGCGCAGGGCGTCGTCCAAATCCAGGGCCGCCATGGCCAGTCCCTGCGCGTCGCGGCGGCGTGCGGCCTCCTGCAGGCGGTCTTCGAGGGCGTCCAGGCGGGAGACGATCATCCCTGCGCTCCCTGCATCCCTTTTTGCGCAAGCAGGCGTTCCAGAGCGGAACCTTCGTCCAGGCGCGGCAGGGGTTCACAGTCCAGCGGGAAGCCGCGCAGCCCGGCATCCGCCGAGAAGTCCGCCTTTGCAGGCAGATAGGCGAGCAGCCCGTCGGGCAGGTACAGAGGGGGGAAGTCCTGCCTCCCCGTAAGGAGGCGACCCGTCTGCTCGAGAAAAACGTCCCCGTTGTCCGTCATGCGCCACAGGCCGTCGATGCCGGGATGGGCCGCCTGGAAATGGTATTCGCCCGCCCCGCTGCCGAGCAGGCACAGGAGCAGGCTTTGGGCCGTCTCCTCCAGGGGACCGAGCGTGAACGTGCGGCCCGGCTGGGGGACGGGCGCCATGACGCGGCCAAGGCTGTTCCCGGCGACGTCCAGGATTTCGACGTGGAGCAATGTTTCGCGCCGCGCCTCGGACGGACGCGGCCAGGCGCAGGGGAGCCGGGACAGGACGGAATCCCCTCCCTGCGCGACCTCCCACTGCCAGCGCGAGCCGTCTTCCCCCTCGCCGGCGGCCAGGATGCCGGCCGGCGCGGCGGGATCGCCGCCGCGCGCACGGGACAGGGCGAGCATGTCTTCCAGCGTGAAGTAGTGGAGCAGCTGGCAGGGATGGTCGCGCAGGGGCTGAAGCGCGATCATGGGGGCGTCCGGAGACCGGGCCACGGCCGCCAAAAACGCCTGTAGCAGCGTGGGTTGCAGATCCGTGCGCAAGGCGTCGGCAAGAACGCAGGGAAGCCCGGGGAAGCGTTCTTGCGCGGCGGCCAGGGCTTCGGCCGCGCCGGGCGGCCAGGGCAGGCCCGCCGCCCCGGCGGCCTGCCGCCCCGGCGCGAGAACGGCCACGGACAGGCCGCATAGCGCGGCTAGGTCCTTCAGGCCGGCGGCGTCTTTGCCGACGCAGGCCAGGGCCCGCGTCGGTCCTGCCTCGGCGGCAAGGACGCCGAGGCGTCGGCCCAAGTCTTCCCGCTCCCCGGCGTCAAGAGGCCGCCCGGGCGTCAGGAGAAAAACGCAGACGGGTTCCACTACCGCGTTCCGAAATCGTAGAGGTTGCGCGCAATGATGGCTTCGGCCAACTGCATGTCTTCCATTTCGTCGATGTCGATAAGCTCCACGGGGTCCAGGAGGGGGTGGATGTAGCCGCGGCGGGTGATGTCCTGCGCCACCCTCCAGCCATTGAACAGGCCATAGCGGCGGTAGGCCTGTGCGGGAAAGGGTTTAGCCGCGCCGGACAGGCCATGGACGGTCCCGTCCGCATCCAGGCGGAGCAGACGGTCCCATGCCGGGGACACGGGGCGGACCGTGCTCGCCTGCCCCGCGCCGTCCGCAAGCCTGGCCGTGAGGTCGCGCACCAGGCCCACCGAGCGGAAAGGATGGGTGGGGTAGAGTTCCACCACGATGTCGGCCCGGAAACCGTCCTCCTCCAGGCGGGCGAGGGAATGGGCGATGGCGTCGCCGAGCAGGGAGGTGTCCTGGGCCAGTTCCGCCGGCCGCAGAAAGGGAACCTCCGCCCCGAACCCCACGGCCGCGTCCGCGATTTCCCGGCTGTCCGTGGACACCACGATCCGGGTGAAGCACTGGGCCCGCAGGGCCACCACGATGGTCCAGAAGACGAGGGGCTTGCCGGCAAGAGGATATAAATTTTTGTTCGTGATGCCTTTGGACCCGCCACGAGCCGGGATGAAGGCCAGGACGTTCGGACGCATGTACGTTCCCCATTGCGATGGCGCGTTGTGTTTTCCCCCAGCATTCTTGGGAAAAAGGACAAGCGAAAGGACCATTTCGGCAGGGCCGTTGTCAACGGTAGAGACGCGTGCCGGCATGTTTCGGCCCCGTCAGTGTTCCCAAGGGGGCTTTAGGGCGTGCGTTGTTGCCCAACGTCCTCGATGCCCCCTTGGTGTCCATCCGGGAGCCTGAAGGCGCGCCCTCAACGGGTTCCATGAGAGCGGTCAGCGCCCCAAGGGTCAGCTTCGGTACGGCATCGCGGCGACGAACCTCGTCGCACTCGCGAATACGCCGTCGATATTCAGATATTCCCAAGCGCCATTGCGCCCGACTAGGTAGATGTTTTTTGCGGCGAGAAACTCAGTCAGGTACGTCTTCACGTCGTCGAGATCGAGGGTCGGTATAGGATAGGTATATTGCTGGAACTGGGTATCGACGCAAGCGATGTCGTCCGCCGAGCCGAGGATGCCGCGCCGTAGCAAGTCGGAAACGACAGTCTCGACGAGGGCGTCCCGGGAAACCACGTCACCCGTTTTGACGGTGTACTCCGCGACGACGGCGGGGCGGAACCCGTCATAGAAATTCTCCATGAACGTCAAGCGATAGAAGATTTCATCGCCAGCGAAGAAAACCCAATGGCAGGACTTGAAGCGACCGAAGGCCTTGCCGTCCTTGAGCCCGATCATGATGAAGAACGTGTCGTTGTGGCGCAACTGCTCGCGCCGGGCGGCAAGTTCCGGGTAAGGCAAGGCGTCGATGAGGGTCGGCAGGGGGATGGTGGAAATGATGGTCCGGCACGTTGCGTGCGTGGCGTCGGCAAAGTCGAGGGTATAGCCGTTCGCCTGAGGGGTGATGCGACGCAAAAGCTTGTTGAGGTGGACGGAACGGCTGATCGGGGCATGCAACGTATCGACGAGGGTTTGGATGCCGTTATGAGGATACAGAAATTTGGATTGGTACGCACGACCGATGTATCTATGTCCCAAGGCCCCCTGGATAATCTTTTCGAATGGCTCAGGTTCTATTTTGTTGGATACGAGCTTCAATGATATATTGTCAAGTTGTGAATTCCATATTTTTGTGTTGTATGGAATCATGAAGCAACGGGCAATGCCAGAGCCAAGCCCACAATAAATCCAATCACTTAAGTTTTTGAAACTATTTGTTTTCGATGCGCATGACTCCATATAGCCAACGATGCAATCTTCCCAGTCATCGTCCGGAAGCTGATAAAGCCCATTTTCAAAAGGATACTCAAGCTCGTAAACGGCATCGTTTGCCAGATGACATATTTTTACGGTTCTATCGCAGGATTGGTAGCTGAGAGGCAAGGATGTTAAAAAATCCTGAAAGGCATTGTCTTTGCTATACAAGGCGTGGACGCCCAGATCCCAACGGAACGGACCCGTGCGCCATGTCCGGCACAAACCGCCGGGAGTGGCTTCCGCCTCGTAAACCGTAAACGGGATGCCCCGCCTGGACAGTTCCGTCCCAAGCGAAAGGCCGCTCATGCCGGCGCCGAGGATGGCGATATCGCTATTTTCCATGGAGCTCTCCGGGCCGTTCCGTGGCGAAGGCGCAAGGGAGATGCAGGGTTCCTTCGAAATCCCTGCCTTTTTCGAATCCCATCATGCCCAGTTCGCAGGCGATGTTCGTCTTCCAGGTCGAAGCGATCAGGATATAGTCGAAAGGTTCTTCCCGCAGCCTCGATTTGGCATGGACGGGCGCCCCGTCGATGACTTTCCCCTGTTTGGCCGGGTCATTGTCCACGAACGTGACGCTGACGCCTTCCAGCGACGCCTCCACCCAGCGCTTCCAGGCTCGCCCGTTGCCGCCGGCGCCGAAGATGGCCAACTTTTTCCCTTGGATCAGTTTGCGACGCAATTTCTCTCGTAAAAAGAATTCTTCGGCAAAGGGTTCCGCCAGACTGGCGCCCAACTGGCATTGCCGCTGGTACTGGCGCAGGCATGCGGCCAGAATGTCGGCCAAGTCGGCACAGTCCCGTCCCTGGGCCTGCCTGGTCTGGATGGCGGCCTGGAGAATGGCCAACCGGGAATGGAAATAGAGGGTATTGAGGCAGATGGGGAGCAACAGCGCGGCGAGGTCGAAGTCGCCGGCCCGGCAGGCCGCAAGGAGCGCTTTTTCGGCGCGCTTCCCGGCGATGGCCTGGTATTCGGCCGGCAGGGCCGTGTACATCCCGAGCAGTGTTTCGGCGTAGGCGTGGGCGGCCCCGAAGCGTCGCGGCAATTGGCGAAGATAGTCCAGGGCGGATGGCGCGTCCAACTCCCCTGTCAAGGCGACGACGCCGGCCGCACGCGTCAAGTCTTCGACTGTCCGGTCGGGATCGAGGGAGGCGATATCCTGGACGAACCGCTCGTATGTCCGTTTGAAGATCCTGTCGGGCTGAAACAGGGACAACGCCTTTTCATGGCCGCGCCGGGCGATGGCGAGGCGTTCCGTTTCATGGGCGAGGTAGTAGCGGCACTTCTCCGCCAGTTCGTCGAGGGTCGTGAACACGACGATTTCCTCGCCGGGCGTAAAGAGGTCCCGGATCTGCGGGGTGTCGGTGCAGACGAGCAGCGCCCCGGCCAGCACGATCTTGAACGTTCTGTCCTTGTGGACGAAGTCGAAATTGATGCCGATTTTGGCCCGTTGATAGTATTCGAGCACGCTGGGAACGCATCCCGTTTCGGGGCTGTAGGGCAATTCCGCCGCAGGGCCGCCGAAGAGTTCCTCACAGACCTGGAACCCCATGCCCCAGCAGGCGACAGGGACGCCTTTGCTTCGCAGCGTGTTGAGAATCGAAAGGCGCGGCCCTGAATAGGGCGTCTCGATGGAGGACCCGACGAACATCACATCCACCGGACGCGGGGAAGCCGGCGATACCGGCGTGAATTTGCCGCAATAGTTGAGGGAAATGCCGAAACTGAGCGGCACGACGCCAAGCCCGCGCAAATATCGGTCGGCCTTCGGGTCATAGGAAATGGTGGCGTCACATTTCGCCATGCGGCCGAGATTCGCCATGTTGCGGGGATCAACGGAATTCTCATCGTTGTTGATGAGGATGAAGCCCATTTCGCGAAGTTGCATGCAGTAGGCGAAAGGCAAGTCGTAATCGGAACCAATCATGAGATAGGGCGTGCCCAGGGCGTCGGCGAATGCCGCGAGGGCCACGGCCGGGTCGGCGATCTGATGCGCGGCGGCAAGCGGATAGCTGAAGACGCCGAGGATTCTGGCGCCGAAGGGATGGAGCGTGTCACACGGCGAACAGTATGGGCAGGCCCCCGGCTGCAGGTAGGGGCTTGTGGGCGTGATAAGGACGATGTCGATCCCGCGCAGGTCGTCCGCGAGCTGCTTGACGTTGGCCAGGCCTTTTTGGCGTCGCGCGTGATTGTTGCGGCGGATATCGCCTCTCCGTTGCCCCGTCTCTGCTTCCATGGCGGCTCTCCATATCCGTGTATCGTTTTCTTTCTCGTGTTTGACGGCATCAACGGCATCAGACGAAAGACACAGCCCGACCGATGTCCCCAACTGACGGAGAGGGACATTCGCGATAATTAAGCAAGTTTTGTTCCACAATCTGGTCCAAGAGATGGGGCGGGGCGGCGCGTGTTTACAAAATTCTCTCTGCCTGCTGTTGCATGCCGGTTGCAAACTTCCTGGCAAGCTGGACAAGCTTTATGGAGTCCGTCTTTTGGCGTGATTCCTGTTCCGGATCGTGATTGTCCACTTTGCGATCCTTCTCATGGATGCGCACATTGGCGAGCACTTTTGGGACATGGACAAACGTTGCGCCGGCCACGGCAAAGCGGAGAAACAACTCATGATCTTGCGAGACGTAGTCTGGATCATAGTATCCATACTTTTCATGCAGCTCTTTCCGGTATAATTTACAGATACCGCACAGATACCAATGGCAGAAGGCATTTTCAAAGGTGTATTCCGGAAGGGAGAAACGGCGCAAAATACGATTAGTATCGTCAATAATGTGCATGTCCGCATACGCGAAGTCCGCGTTGTTTTCCTGAAGCGCGCCTTGCAGATCGGACACCATGGTCGGAAACAACATGTCGTCCGAGGCGATGAAGGTGCAGAAGGTTCCCGTGGCCGCCCGAAACCCCGTGTTGAGAGCGAGGCTGAGCCCCTGGTTGCGATCATGCTCCAGAAGCACTAGGCTGCGTCCCTGCCGGGGATAGCGGGGATGCCACTGGCGCTCCACGACGTTTGCGGCGGCGTCGTAGTTGGCGGCGTAGGACGTCCGTTCGTCGTCCACGGCCGCCGCGTATTGGCGCAGGACCTCCCGCGTGGCGTCGGTCGAGGCGTCGTTGACCACCACGATCTCCACATCCGGATAATCCTGAAACCAGATGGAATCGAGGCAGGTGGGGAGATACCGGGCCTGATTATACGTGGCGACGACGACGCTGACTTTTTCCATATGCGTTTCCTCAGAGGGGAAAAACAGGGGCCGGCACGAATCGGATGGCGGCGCGCCGCGCCGGCCCTTCCGGACAGGAACCTGCCCCGCAGACTGTAATTTCTGGAACAAAGTGTGGCAAACCCCGCACTTGTGTCAATTTCAAAGTTCTTTTTCCCTCCGCCCATAGGCGCGAAGCGTTTCCGCCGCAGGGGTATTTCCAAGGCGCACGGGGAACGCGACTTGTCTGCAGCCGTTTTTTTTGCTGGAGTATGCCGATGGCCGGCCGAAAGCGCAGGGAACGGGTACGGGCTTCCGGGCGCAGGCCGGGACCGGCTCCGCATGCCGTCGGGAGAGCAGGCCGCATGCCCCCGAACGGAAACACCCGAGGAACGTCATGACCGCACTCTTCGACATTTTTGATTCCACGGCGCTGGTGCTCCCGGAGGAGCGACTGGCCCTGCACGCGGCGGCGGCGGCCGTGCCCGCCGACGGCGTCATCGTGGAGATCGGCACCTACAACGGCATGTCCGCGCTTCTCATGCGCCAGGCCGCGCCCCCCACCTGCCGCATCCACGCCGTGGACCCCTTTCCCCAGCCCGGCGCGGTCCAGCGCCTGGGCGACCACGGGGTCACCTTTTTTCAAGGCACCTCGCGCCAGTTCGCCGCACGGTTTCAAGAGGGCGTCGACCTGCTCCTCATCGACGGCGACCACAGCTTCCACTGGGCCCGCGAGGATTTCACGGCGCTGGCCCCGCTGCTGCGGCCGGGCGCGGTGGTGGCCTTCCACGACGCCGGGATAACGCCTTTCTGGGGCATCCGGCTCCTGGTGGACGCCCTGGAACTGCAGGGCGCCCTTGCGAGGCCGGCCGTCTACATCGGCCAGCTCGCCCTGGGGCGATTCGATCCCGCCGCGGGGCTGCCGCCGGTGGACGCCTTCGTGCGTGTGGCCCGGGACCATCTCGCCGTGCCCACGGATTTCGGTTTGTGGAAGACGCCGCCCGACCGGGTGTTCGAGGAATACGTGTACAGCGCCATGTCCGTGCCGCGCCCCCTGGACGGCGTGCGCTTCATCGGCCGGGGTTTGCGCGGCTGGCTGATCAAGACTCTCCTCGACTTGCCCGCGGCGATGTTCATCGATAGCAGCCAGGCCCGGGACCCGGCCATGAACTACCTTGTGGTCAGCGCCTATTGGGCGGAGATCCACCGCAGTCTCACGCAGGACGGGGGCATCCCCGCCCACAGGCTGCGGGCGGTGACAGAATACACCCTTTCGCGTCTGCTCTATGCGGATATTTCGGGCGACAGGCAGGGGCTACGCCGGCTGGCCCGCGACGCATTCCAGCGGGAATTCCTCCTGGCCCTTTTCTCGACGATGCCCGGGCACGAACTGTTCGCCCTGCACCAAAGCGGCATGCTCGTCTCGTTCATCTCCGGTTTGTTCCGCGGCTTCTCCTACGACTTTGGCGGGTAGGTCCTTTCCCCGCCCGCATGACCGGAGTTCGGTCCACCTCCGCGTCCGGCACAAGAGCTTGCTTGTAGTGAACTGTGTTTATAGCTATTGTTAATATATCGGATAAACATATCCGCCAACTCCATTGTCGTTATTTTTGGTTGTTTTCAAATATTTCGCAATCGTAATGAAATCGGGAGAAGACTTTCCGCGGTGTAAGACATTCTGAATCGCATGATATATATCTTGTGTAAATCGGTCCGTCGCAGCATCATTAGGGTGGTCATCAAATGGAAATAATGTATCCACGCCATGGTCACTTCAGGTTCGCCGGGCGGTTGACCGAGGGGTGGCCATTTTTTATTTTCTCAGGATGTATATTTCTGTCATTATTCCCATTATTGCATCATCCATTGATTGCCATCGACGAACCTCAACATTTTTAAATTTTGTATTCCTAGTAATCAGTTGTGGAAGATCGTACCCATAGCGCCAAGTAACAAGAGATCCTTCAGAGTTTTGTGGATTTCCGTGATATTCAGGGTCGCCTATAACGCGCAATTCACCATCCTCGACAAAAGCGACTTGCTCACTATTTTGCTTTTCTGGGTACGTGGGAGCCGCAAAAATACAATGCCCGTTGACCTTTAATGTTCTCCATATTTCATTTAATGCTTTGAATGGATGGAACAAATGTTCCATAACGTCCAGATGAATTACAAGATCAAAAACAGCATCTTCGAACGTTTGATTCTCTAAATCTTCATTCTTCAGTCCATTGACAACCACTCCGAACTTACTATTTGGAAAATATCCAGACCCAGTGTAGTTGGAAGAATTATTTTTCAACCACATACTTATCCCTCTCCAGCAAGGCGAAGACTCATGTATAAAAAGCCTACGAACTATATCTTCTTTTGTATACAAGGAGAATATGACTTTTGCTAGCGCACGTTCTCTGACGAGACACACGTGTGGAGAAATAGAGCAATCATTACACTTTAGTTCGTCTCTGCACGAAAAATAATCATCATTACTAGAAAATTCCTTTTGCGCATCTGTTATTGGGCACGTCGCAACAAATTTAATCACCGGCTTTCTCCTTATCTGTTCCCTAAATTACTGAGAGTACTTAATATTTAACACTTTGTCCACAGTGATCGCCAGGGATCAGGCTTGAGTTAATTCTTGGGCTGGATTATTTTTAGTAAAGAAGTCAGACGAATGCCCCGGTACGCCGTGGCGGAGGCGACCGGCGTCCGGACAAAATCCCGACCCCTGCCGACGGCGGATCGGCCGCGATACGGCCGGGGGTCACGAAGCGCAGGGCCATCCGGGAGGCGTGGGCGTCTCCGCGGCCGGCCTGTCGTAGGAACATATGCGTCACCTTTTTGCGCCATGCCTGAGCCGTGCGGCAAGGCGTCGCCCCGCCCCGAACAGCCCACGGGGAAGCGTCGCGATTTTCGGTGCGCATGTGCGCCGGGACAACCGCAGCCGCCCGGGCGCGCGCTGAAGCGCCCACGCGATGGCCGCCCCCCTCGTCTCCCTCATCGTGCCTACCCGCAACCGGCGGGCGCGGCTGCGCCAGGCCGTGGCCAGCATCCTGGCCCAGACCTACCCCCGGCTGGAAGTGCTCGTGATAAACGACGGCGGACAGGATGTGACGCCGGTCCTGGACCGCTTCGGCGATCCGCGTGTACGCGTTTTGCATCTGTCGCGGCCCGGCGAGCGCTGTCGCGCCCGCAATCTCGGCCTGGAACTGGCCCACGGGGCGTATATCGGCTACCTGGACGATGACGATCGCCTGGATCCGGAACACGTCGCCGTCTGCGTCGCCGGCCTGGAAAAAGGCGCGGACGTCGTCTACACGGCGGCCCGCCGGGCCGTGGAGGAGCGCCGGGGCAACCGCTGGCGCGTGGCGCGCCGGGAAACGGCCTACGCCGAGCCCTTTGACGCCCGGCGGCTGCTCCTGGAAAACTACATCCCGATCCTTACCGTCATGCACCGGGCCAACTGCCTGGACAAGGTCGCACCCTTCGATCCCGACGTTCCCCGCACCGAGGACTGGGACTTCTGGATCCGCTTGTCCCGGGAATATCCCTTCGTCTTTTTGGATCGGGAAACCTGCGAATTCTCCTGGCGCGACGCCGGCACCAGCATGAGCGGCCGCCAGGAGCCCTTTGCCTGGGCCGCCCTCAACATGATCTACAAGTACGGGGAATACGTCGGGGGCGACACCGAGGTGGCGCGAAAGCACCATTCCGTGATCGTCGGCGGCTTGGCGATCCTTTGCCGGGCGCTGGACGCCTGGACTGGGCCTGCGTCACGTTGCGCCCGGGAAATTTTCGCCGTAGAGGACTTGGTGACGGTGATTCGCCGCACCCGATGGCTGTTATGGCGGTATCCCGGCTTTCGCCGGGGCTTCCACCATCTGCTGGCGAGGCTCGAACGGCTCTCCGGCGAGACGCAACTGGCGCAGGCCCGGCTGCTCGCCTGGCCCGAGCCCCAACCCCGGACCGAAGTCGGTGTGGAAGGCCCCTGATGCGCATACTGTTTTCCAACCCTCCCTGGTTCGCGCAAGAGGGAACGCGCTGGGGAGTGCGGGCCGGCTCGCGTTGGCCGTTCACCGGCCCGGCGGACATGACCTATCTGCCCTTTCCCTTCCTCATGGCCGGCGCGGCCGCTTTTCTCAGGTCCCAGGGACACGACGTCTGGCTGGCGGATTCCATCGCCACCCGGGAAAGCGATGCGTCCTGGCTGGCGCGCCTTCGCGAGGGGCGTTTCGATTACATCATCCTGGAAACGAGCACGCCGAGCATCGGTTCGGACCTGGAATACGCCAAAAAGGCCGCCGGCCACGGCAAAGTGGTCCTGTGCGGCCCCCACGCCACGGTCTTTGCCCGGGAGATCCTCGCGGCCCATCCCTCCGTCTTCGCCGTACTCCAGGGCGAGTACGAGCTTGGCGTGGCGCGTCTGTTGCGGGAAGGGAACCCAGGCATCTACCCCATGGAACTGGTGGAGAACCTGGACGCACTGCCCGATCCCCTGCGCGATTCCACGATCTATCGCTACAACGACCGCTTTCCCAACACGCCCGAGGGCCACTGCCTGCAAGTCATGGCCAGTCGGGGCTGCCCCTTTGGCTGCATCTTTTGCCTGTGGCCGCAAGTCATGTTCGGCGGGCGCAGGTTCCGGCCGCGTTCGGCCAGGAGGGTGCTGGAGGAAATCAAGGACTGCCTGCGGCGCTTCCCACGTTTCACCAGCCTTTATTTCGACGACGACACCTTCAACATCGGCAAGCCGCGCATCCTGGAGCTGTGCCACGGCCTGGGCCGCCTGGGACTGCCCTGGTCGGCCATGTGCCGGGCCGACACCAGCGACGCCGAGACTTGGCGGGCCATGCGTGAAAGCGGCTGCTACGCCGTGAAGCTCGGCCTGGAAAGCGGCAGCCAGGCCCTGGTGGACCGCTGCGGCAAGGGCCTGGACCTGGGCAAGGTGCGCGAAACCGTGGCCCTGCTCAAGTCCCTGGGCATCTTCGTCCATGTCACCTACACCTGGGGCCTTCCCGGAGAAACCCCGGAAACGATCGCGGAAACGCGGCGCTTCCACGAGGCCCTGGCCCCGGACAGCTGGCAGGAAAGCATGTGCACGCCTTTTCCGGGCACGGATTTCTACAAGTTGTACGCGGAAGTAAGCGGTCCGCCCCCGAAGGATTGGGCACGCTACGACGGCGCCAAGGCCCTGGAGTGCGATTCCTGCTCCCGGCTGTCCCGGGGCGCGAAATCCTGACGTTTCCTTTTTCAAACGCACCACGAGGCAAAGGGCGGTCAGCAACATGCGCATCTGTTCCGTGGTTACGGCCTGCATCCGCGAACGCGACAACCAGCTCGACCTCTACCACTGGTGGTCCACCCAGGGGCATGACGTCCTGGTGATCGGGCCGCGCCGCTCCGATCCCACCAAGGGCCTGCAAGAGGCCCCCCCTTCGGAAACCATGGGCCGGCTCCGCGTGGAGCGGGTGTTCGAGGACATCCCGGACATGTGGGGACCGCCGGAGCGGTCCTTTGCCAAGGCCCGCGAGGTCTTCGTCGATTTTCGGCCGGACGTGCTCTGGGTCTGGCACGAGGCCAATTTTCCCTTCTCCCACCAGCTGGCCCAGCAGTTCAGCCCGCCCGTGCCCATGGTGCTCTACCTGGAGATCCCGACCCAGAAGATCATGGATCTGGCCCGCATCTTCGGCGAAGTGCCCTTCACCCTGTCCGCCGTGCTCCTCGACAAGCTGCGCGAAGCGGAGATGACCCGGCCCGGCACCTGGTTCCTCAAAATGGAGATTCCCGTGGGCACGGCCGCGCCCCCGTTGCTTCCCCGCGAGAAGCGGCTCGACCGGGGCATCTTCTGCGGCAGCCTGGGCTATCCCTACAAGGGGCCCGACCAGTTCGAGGCGCTGATCCCCCGGCTTTTCGAGGAAACGCCCATGGAGCGGCTGCTCATGGTCTCGCCCGGCAACATCCGGGCCGTGGAGATCTATGAGAAATACCGCGACCGCTACCCCATCGACTTCGTGGAGAGCATGCCCCGCCAGCAGCTGCACGCGGAAATCGCCAGGAGCGCCTTCGGCTTCCATACGATGACCATCGAGTCCCCTGCCTCTTTCTGCGTGGAATGCATGGCCCTTCGCACGCCGTTTCTGGCGGCCGAGAGCGGGCTTGGCGGCGTCATCGAGGACGGGGTCACGGGGTTGCGCTCCGTGGACAGCCTCAACCGCGCCCTGGCCGACCCGGATTTTTACGCGGCCGTCCAACGCGGGGCCCATGACTACTATCTGCGCCACTTCTCCCTGGAAAGCGTGGGCTGGCGCACCCTGACCCTTTTTCAGGGCATCCTGGACGGCAACCCGGAGGCGGTCTGGGAACGCCTGCGCTACCGCCCGGGGCAAACGCTCCCTCTGCCCGCCGAAGTCCTCGGCTTGGAGTCCGCGCCATGACGCACCGCCACCGTTCGCAACCTCGTCCAGGGACGCGGCGCTAGCCATGGGCGCGCGGTTGGGTTTCCAGATTCCCGTCATCGCCACCCACGACGGGGCCGTTTGGGGCGACGAGGTGATGGCCATGGGGCTGGCCCGGGCCCTGGGCGACGCCGGCCCATTTGCCTCGGTCGAGGTCTACGACCCGGTGCTCGTCCACGATAACCTCGACGTGCTGGTCGACCTGTACCCTGTGCCGGTGGTCCGCCGCACGGGCGCGCCACGCCGGATATGGTGGGTCCAGGCCCGTGTCGACGAAAATTGGGCCCAGTGCCCGGATTTCTCCGCGGTCCTGGACTACTATCACGGCTTTTTCGCCGCCTCGCCGGTCCTGGCCCGAAAATTGGCGGACTGGGGCGCGCCGCCGGAGAGGATCGCGCTGTTGCCCATGTCTTGCGATACGAGGGCCTTCCGGCCCGTGGCGGCGCGCCCCGAGTTGGCCTGTCCCGTGGCTTTTTGCGGCAACGGCGGCATCCGCACGCGCCAGGACGTGTCGGAATACCTCTTCCCCCTGCGCGCCCATGGCCTGGCCATCTGGGGCTCGGACTGGGACGCCTTTCCCGAACTGGCTTCCCATGTGCGGGGCCCGCTGCATCCCGCCCTCGTCCCGGCCCTGTACGCCTCGGCCGGGGTGGTGGTTTCCGTGCATTCCCCCTGGCACCGGGCCAACGACGTCCCCACCAGCCGCCTGGCCGAGGCGCTGTCCTGCGGAGCGGCCCTTGTGTCCGACAGTCTGCCCTTCGCCCGGGAGCGCTACGGCGATGCCGTGGCCTTTTGCGACGACGGCGCGGCCATGGAGCGCACCGTGGCCGCGCTGCTGGCCGACGCCGGGGCGCGCGAACGGCTGGCCGGGCGCGGCCGGGAGCTTATGGAAACGCGTCTGGGCTTCCAGGTGATGACCCGGGACCTGCTCCCCGTGCTGTCGGGAGAGCAGGCCGCATGCCCCTAAGAATGGCACAGCCAAGGACCTCCATGACCGCACTCTTCGACATTCTGAATTCCACGGCGCTGGTACTCCCGGAGGAGCGTCTGGCCCTGCACGCGGCGGCGGCCGCCGTACCCGCCGGTGGCATCATCGTGGAGGTTGGCACCTACAACGGCATGTCCGCGCTTCTCATGCGCCGGGCAGCCCCCCCCACCTGCCGTGTCCACGCCGTGGACCCCTTCCCACAGCCTGGCGCGGTCCAACGTTTGTCCGATCACGGCGTCACGCTTTTTCAAGGGACCTCGCGCCAGTTCGCCGCACAGTTCCAAGAGGGCATCGACCTGCTCTTGATCGACGGCGACCACAGCTTCCACTGGGTCCGCGAGGACTTCATGGCCCTGGCCCCCCTACTGCGGCCGGGCGCGGTGGTGGCCTTTCACGACGCCGGGGTTCTGCCCTTCTGGGGAATCCGGCTCTTGGTGGACGTCCTGGAGCTCCAAGGCACCATGACGCGGCCGGCCGTCTACATCGGCCAGCTCGCCCTGGGGCGATTCGATCCCGCCGCCGGCCTGCCGACGGTGGACGTCTACGTGCGGGTGGCCCGGGACCATCTGGCCGTACCCACGGATTTTGGCCTATGGAAAACGCCGGCCGACCATGTGTTCGAGGAATACGAGTATACCGCCCTGTCCCTGCCGCACCGCCTGAAGGACGTGCGCTTCATCGGCCGGGGCTTGCGTGGCTGGCTGATCAAGACCCTCCTCGACCTACCCGGCGAGATGTTCATCGACAGTGGCCAAGCCCGCGATCCGGCCATGAACTATCTTGTGGTCAGCGCCTATTGGACGGAGATCTACCGCTGCCTCACTCAGGAGAGGGGCATTCCTGGCCACCAGTTGCGGGCGGTGACGGAATTCACCGTCTCGCGTCTGCTCTACGCGGATATTTCTGGCGACAGGCAGGGGATGTGTCGGCTGGCGCGCGACGCTTTCCAGCGAGAGTTCCTCCAGGCCCTTTTCGCGAAGATGCCAGGCCACGAACTGCTCGCCCTGCACCACAGCGGCATGCTTGTCTCGTTTTTCTCTGGTTTGTTCCGCGGTTTCTCGTATGACTTCGGAGGACAGGCCCTTTCCCCGCCCGACACGCCAGGAGGATGAATACCTCCCCGGCGGGGTTCCGTTCCGGCCATCCTCCGGCCGAACAGCCTGCCATGGCTTGTAAATTGCATAGAAACATATCCTCAAGCGTCCAGGAGGCTCCTGATGAAACCCCTTGAACTCCCTGAAATCGGCCTGGACATGTGGGAATGGATCATGGCGTGGCACAAGATCGGAACCCCCGTGCCGCCGCCGCCCATCATCAAAGCCTTGACGATCGTCCTCTACGCCAAGTCCCTGGGCACCCCGGAGCTGGTCGAAACGGGCACTTTCCTGGGGCACACCCTTTTTTTCCTGAAAGACCACTTCGAACGGCTCCAGTCCATCGAGCTCGACCCGCAGCTGCATCAGGCGGCCTGCAAAAAATTCCAACCTTACGCCCACGTCCGCCTCTGGCAGGGCGATTCCACCGTGGTGTTGCCGGAAATATTGGCCACCCTCACCCGCCCGGCCCTTTTTTGGCTGGACGGGCATTATTCCGGTGAAGGCACCGCCCGGGGCGACCGGGATACCCCCGTCCAGCAGGAACTCGAGGCCGTGCTGGCCCATCCCGTGCCGGGCCATGTCATCCTCGTGGACGACGCCCGCGACTTCGGCACGGGCGACTATCCCCGCGTGGACGACATCCGGGCCATGGTGGCCGCGCGCCGGCCCGAATGGTCGTTCACCCTGCGAAACGACATCATGCGCATCCACGCCCCGGCCGCCATCCCCCCCGGCCAACTCAGCCTCGTGGAGCCTCTGTAACCGACATGCGAACAACGCCTCCCCCAAGAACGACCCCGCCCGAGCTGCTTGACGCCTCTGCCATGCAGGGCCAGGCCGGCGGCGGCGACTGGTATTGCAACGAAGTCATCGCGGGAGGCCATTGTTGTCCGGCTAAGCTGCCAAGTCTAACAGGCTAAGGTAACAAGGATTTTCTGTTTTTGGTCTTCGTGGATTCAGGAGTTATTCCAAAGAACGGGTTCCGAACAGGTTGAGAATGATGCGCTAAAATATCTGCTGCACGGACATGCCGATATTGCTCATGAACTTCTGGTAGGCCAGCAGCAGGGATACGGTCAGGACTGTGTAAATCTGGATGAGGACGGCGTTTTCCGTGTTGCCGACAAAGCACTTGATGCGCAGGTTCTGCTTGATTTCACGGAAGAATATTTCGATGCGCCAGCGCTCCTTGTAGATGTCGGCGATGGTTCGGGCGGACAGGCGGAAGTGGTTGGTCAGGAACTCGTAACGGTTGCCCGTTTCTGCGTCACGATAGCCAACACGACGCAGGCGTAAGGGATTGCCCCGGCTGGTCACTTCGAGGATGTGGTCGGAGGTGACTCCGGTCTTGCGGTTTACAGGACGCCGTTCGATCAGTTTGTAGACGGCGTTGTGCTTGAGACGCGTGACGAAAAAGATGCTTTTTTCGCCCAAAAGTCGGAACCAGGCGTAGTTGATATAGCCTCTGTCGAAGGTCACGATGGAGCCTTTGGGCAGGAAGAGGCTTTGAGCCATGCGACTTTCGTGGTTTTTGGCTTTGCTTATGTCCGCAAAGACCGGGATGTGACCGTCGTGGTCGAGCACGGTGTTCATCTTGACCCCGTTCTTGCTTTTTCGAAACGTCGCCCACGGGAAAAGAGACAGACAGAGGCTGATGACGGTCGCGTCCATGCTGTAGAGCTTGCACTTGAAGCGGAACCTGTGCTTTGGCGCTTTTTGCGCGCACAGGCCGTACATTTCGGCAAAAGGTCTTTGCAGAAACCCACGGGGCGAGAGTTGTTGGCGTCGGCGAAGGTGGAACGGGAAACTGGCTTCAGGCCCAAGTGATACAGCCTGTTTTTGACAGCGGACAAGGCGCGCAGACCGTCACGCATGGAGCGTCGCGCCGCAAGCTGGATGAAGGCCATGACGGTGCACTGCTCCTTGAACCCAAACTTGCGGGAGGAACGGCCTGTCTTGTGCCGGGCTTCCTGCTTCTGAAAAACATGTCTGGGGACCGGGGATAGCGCTTGGGAGAGAAGGGGTTATGGTGACGCATGTTCGAAAGCTCCTTGGAATGCAGTGGCTTGAACAAAAGATCATTCGCATTTCCCAGGGAGATTTTGAACATTTTTACGGCCCCTTAGCCGGACAGCAATGAATCAATATGATGCACTACGATCTATGATAGAGGTAGACATAGATTGAAAGTCGGAATTCTAGGAACGTCAAACTCCCTTTCCCCAAAGGGTTGGGCTCCAGTCTTGCGGGCAATATTAGCGCCCACACATCAAGTCTTCAATTATTCTGCGGGCTCTAACTGCTCCGCCTATGGTTTGTATGCGTTGAGCCACTTTCACTTATTAAGCCGAATGGACTATTTAATTTTAGACTTCACTATAAACGATAAAGACCTCTATGACCGCAATATTCTCACGTTTGAAGAAATTGAATCCTACTACTATCACCTTATAGAACAAGTAAGTCAATCAAATGTAACGGCTTTGGCCTTAATTTTGTTTTGGAAAAGCGAGTTGGATGGTAACAACTCTCCAATCAGGGATATGCACCTAGACATTTGCAATCACTTTGGTGTTCCATCAATAGACATGCTTAGAGTGCTTAAAAATTTGATTCCAGATTATGACAAAGAAACAATGTTTTCGGATGAAGCACACCTTATACCTTCCTTTTCGAAGCATATTGCTTTTGCAGTTAAAGACTGCATAAACAAATTGCAAAAGAAAAAAAGTGTTCAACAGCAAAAAAATGGCATACATCATCCGTACCAAGGAGTTCACCTGTCCAAAATTGATGGGATAAAAAACGTTGTTAAAAAGGGAACATCATTCATTTCTTACGATTGTATACATATCCCAAAAGATGGGATCAGTATCAATATTGGAGAACCTTGTGAAATAGACTCTATTTTTTTCATGTCATCGAAACATAACGGATATATAACTATTGAATCAGAAGAAGCCTCTGTGACAAAGACCATCGCCTTAGATGCAGGTCGAGGTTTTTTTCTTAGATCTTTGCGTCCTAGATGTAGCACCAAAGGGATGATAAATATTTATCCAACTAAACGTGAAGGCGCCATTGTATCCCATAAAGACCGGCTTGAGCTGCCCCCCCCCCGCCAGGCTTTTTATCCAGCTGATATTGTTGGCCTGTTGATATATAAAGGCACAAGCAAACGTATCAGATACAAAACGAAAACCAGTCCCAGCGAAAATGGTTTTGCTGCATATAAATTATCCCTAAATATGTTTCATGTCGCGATAAATAAAGGCATTGACAATATAGACCTCCATGAGATTCTTTATATCTGTTCAACGGAAACAAAAAATATTAATTTTGGCATTGCTTGTATTGAAAAGGCAATTCAGGAATGCACCAATCCTTACTATTATATGCAGTACTCCAAGCTACTCATCCTTAATGGTGATATACAAAAAGCAAGAATGGCTTTGGAAATAGCAATTCAAATAGACCCGTCCATCTCAGAACTTCACACTCAGCTTAGTGACGTATATAACGATATTGGAGATAATCGTTCTGCAATACAATATATTCAAAATGCTATACGCATTGATGGAGACAATTACCTGTATTACCAGAGGCTTGGCAACTTGTTATTGATAAATGAGGAAGTCAAAGAGGCAAAGTCATCATACGAACGGTCTATTATGATTAATGAGACAAAGGCAGAGTCACATATGGGCCTTAGTCGTGTGTACGACAAACTGGGCAAAACAGATCTAGCCATAAAGAGTGTTCAAAATGCGATAGCAATTAACGAACAGAACGTGACATTCTATCAGCATCTTGCAACGTTACTAAAAAAGAATGGAAGATTTGAGGAGGCAATCACAATTTTGCAGAGGATAATTTTGCTAACCTCCTAAAATTTCATTGTTGTCCGGCTAAGCTGTCAAGTCTAACAGGCTAAGGTAACAGGTATTCTCTATTTTTAGAATTCGTGGATTCAGGAGTTCTTCCAAGGAGTGGGTTCCAAGCAGGTGAAGCGTGATGAGCTGAAATATCTGCTGTACGGACTGGCCTGCCCCCGGTTTTTGATCCAAGCTTATGTTAGTCTGGCCTGATTTTGAGGTGGTTGTTCAGGCACGTCATCGGCTTTCCGACTGCGGACAATGCACGCATGAAGCGCCGCGCCGTAAGCTGGATGCAGGCCATGACGGTAAGCTGCTCCTTGAACCCAAACTTGCGGGAGGAACGGCCTGTCTTGTGCCGGGCTTCCAGCTTCTGCAAAAAATGTCTGGGGACCAGGGATAGCGCTTGAGAGAGAAGGGTGTTATGGTGGCTGATGTCCGAAATATCCTTGGAACGCAGCGGGTTGGGCAGAAGATCACGAACATTTTCTGAGGGGATTTTGAACATTTTTACGGCCCTTAGCCGGACAGCAATGGCGGAAGGCGCATCCCGGCGCTTCACCGCCGCACCGTTCACGTCCTGCCTGGATCAGGCCGCCAGGGGGGAAAACGCGTATTACGGCGAAACAGACGCGTGGTTGCGGCAGGCCCTGCAAGCCTATCCTGTTGCGGGACACGAAGTGCTTGTCTTCGGTTCCGTGCAGCCATGGTATGAGGCCATGGCCCTGACGCATGGGGCGGCAAGCGTGGCGGTGTTGGACTACCAGCCCTGTCTGGTGGACCATCCCCAGGTCCATTGGCTGGGCTATCCCGAATTGGAGCGCCAACCGCGGACGTGGCAGGCCGCGTTGTCCATTTCCTCCTTCGAGCATGACGGCCTTGGCCGTTACGGCGATCCCCTGGACCCGGACGGCGATCTCAAGGCCATGGCCAGGGCCGCGACGCTGCTCGCGCCCGGGGGGCTTTTGTATTTGTCCGTACCCGTGGGCCGCGACACGGTCATGTGGAACGCCCACCGTATTTACGGCCGTGTCCGCTTGCCACGCCTGCTGGCCCCGTTTTCGTTCGTGGCGGCATTCGGTTTCGATGCGGCCCGGCAGGACGTCGTGCACCCCTCCGTCTACCAGCCGGTCTTCGTCCTGCGCAGGGAAGCGCAGTCGTGAACACGCTTCCATTCGCCCCGTACGCGGCGCTGCACGCCGCCATGCGAAAGGGCGATCTGCCGCCGCGCTATCTGCTCTTCCACGTCCAGGACGGCGTTGGCGGCTATGCGGACCGCCTCAAGGGGTTGGCCAACGCGCTGCTTCTGGCCATGCTGCTCGATCGCGCCCTGCTCGTGCATTGGCCCGTTCCCGGCGCGTTGCCCCGGGCGCTGCCCCCGGCCGGCATCGACTGGCGTCCGGAGGGCGCGGCCGGGCTGGACCGCCTGCTCCCCTGGGACGCGACCCTGGCCTGGGACCGGGTCATGCAGGCTGGGCCTGTCCCCTTTGTCAACGCCATCGACAGCGAGCGCCTCGACGACCTGCTCCCGACCCTGCGGACGGAAGATATCGAGGCCCGCTGGTTCCACGGCCAACCGCTCGTGGCGCTGGCCAGCAATGTGTTTTTTTACGAGGCGCTGCTGGCCAACCCCCGCCTGGCGGAGAAAGCACGCGCCCTCGGTCTCCGCACGGAGCGCTTCCTCTCCCGCCATTTCGGCGAGTTCTTCCGCCTTTGCTTCGGCGAGCCCCTTGCGGCGGCGACGGCCGGGACGCCAAGCCCCGTGGCCGCCCATGCCGCGCCGTTCGTGGCGGCGTTCCGGGATGCGGCAACACAAGGCCGGCGGGTCCTTGGCATCCAGATCCGCACCGGCGGCGACGGCGCCTGGGATGACCCCTGCTTTCTTCCCCCGGGGGAGGCCGAGGTGTTTTTCCGCCAGGCGTTGACGCTGGAAGCGCCTGGAGAACCGCCGGCGCGCTGGTTTCTGGAAACGGATTCCGAGCGGCTCAAGACCGAGGCGCGCCAGCGTTTCGGCCAACGCATCCTGACGACGGACTGGCCGGTGAGCCATATCGACCGCAGCGCCGACCGCGGGTCGCTCGACATGGAACGCGTCATCGCCAAGCACCTGCTGCTGGCGGCCTGCGACGCATTGCTCGTGGGGGCCGGCGGCTTCGGGCGCACGGCGGCCTGGCTCGGCGGGATTGCCTGGCGCGGCTTCCCCGATTTCGCGCCACAGCGAGGCGAGTAGACATGGTCCGCATCGTTTTTCTGCGCTATGGCCCCGACCACCATGCCACGGCCATGGCCTGTCTTCGGGAGCGGGTGCTCGATCCGGTTTTCCACGGCGCGCCCCTCGACGCGGTGGTCGTGGACAACGCCTTGCCGCCGGAGCAAGTCTCGTGCACGGGCGAAGGCTTTGTCCTCATCGGCGGCGACAACCGGCAGCGCGAGTTCAGCGGCTGGGAAAAAGGCCTCGCCTGGCTGGCGCACCGGGATTTCGCGCCGGACGACGCCGTGATTCTGGTCAACGACACCTTCCACCGCAACTACGATGTGGGCTACCTGGAACGCTTCGGGCAGGAACCCGTGCCGCAATGGCTCGCGGCAGGCGGCCTCGTCGGCCACGTAGACCTCTACCCGCGCGAAATCGCCCTGTTTGGCCTTGCCATGCGCTTTTGGCTGCGCTCGAGCTTCGTGCTCGCGCGCTGGGCAACATTGTCGCGGCTTTTGCCCTTGGCCGTGGACTGCGGCGAAGCCTTGGAGCCCGAGGCCGCGGCCGGAGCGATCTTCCACCCGGACCGCGAAAAGTTCTTCAATCCCGACGGCCCGCTTTCCCCGCGCTACCAGGAGTACCTCAAAAGCTTCCTGCTTGGCGGCGGCGGCGAATACGAGGCCCGCTGGCACAGTCGGGAAAACGGGCCCGGAGAGGATGCGGCGGCGTGGCGCCGGCTTCGGGAAAAAGCCGCCTGCATCGTGCGCGAGCACCTGCTTTCCGCCCGTGCGCGGGCGTTGGGCATCCCCTTGTGCGATGTCTCGGGCAAGCTGGCCCAGCGCGTGGCGGCCATGGACGCCATGGCCGGGCGGCATGCCGCAGGAGAAACGCATGCAGCCCTCTGACGTGGACGTCAAAGCCGTCGCCCTGTACCTGCCGCAGTTCCACCGCACCCCGGAAAATGACGCCTTCTGGGGGGCCGGCTTCACGGAATGGACCAATGTGGTGCGGGCCAAGCCCCGCTGGCCGGACCATTACCAGCCGCATCTTCCCGGCGAACTGGGCTTTTACGACCTGCGGGTGTCGGAAACGCGCCAGGAACAGGCCGACCTGGCCCGGGAGCACGGCATTTACGGCTTTGCCTACTACCATTACTGGTTCAACGGCCGGCGCCTGTTATGGCGGCCCTTCGACGATGTCCTGCGCTCGGGCGAACCCGATTTCCCCTTTTGTCTCGTGTGGGCCAACGAGAACTGGACCCGGCGCTGGGACGGCCATGAAAAGGACATCCTTCTGGCGCAGACCTACAGCCCCGCGGACGACCTGGCCCATATCCTCCACCTGCTCCCCGCCCTGGCCGATCCCCGCTGCATCCGCGTCCAGGGACGTCCCTTGTTCGTCGTCTACCGCGCCGACCACCTGCCCGATCCCGCACGGTCCGCGGACATCTGGCGGCAGGAGGCCCTGCGCCAGGGCGTCGGCGAAATCTACCTCGCCTTTGTGGAGAGCTTCACGGCCGGCCAGGATCCCGCGGCCGTCGGCTTCGACGCGGCCATTGAATTCGCCCCGGACTGGCGGCTGCTTCCCCTGGCCCGGCAGGCGGTCGCGCCGCCGCTCGCATGTGCCTCCCCTGGCGACGACCTGATGGATTACGCCAGCATGGCCGCGGGCATGCTGGCCAAGCCCTGGCCCTCGTACCGCTGGTTCCGCGGCGTCTTTCCCACCTGGGACAACAGCCCCCGCCGGGTGAACGGGGCGACCATCTTCCTGGACGCCACGCCCGAACGCTACGAAGCGTGGCTGGCCCAGGCGGCGCGCCAGACGCTCGCGCGCAATCCCGTGGGCGAACGGCTGCTTTTCCTCATGGCCTGGAACGAATGGGGAGAAGGGAACCATCTGGAGCCCGACGCCCGCCATGGCCGCGCCTGGCTCGAGGCCACACGTCGGGCGCTTACGGCGGCAAGCGGACCTTTCACCCCGACGTCCGCCTCTCCGTAATCCGTCCACGCCCTCATGTCCTACAGCAATGGCGGGGTGCCAAAGGACCAGAAAAATTTTGCCGAACGATCGATATAATTTTTCGAGAGGAGAAGCGACAGCATGTTGTGTACGAAGTCAACCATCAATCAAGAGGCTGACTCTACATGCAGACTTGTCTTTGACCATATTGAAAAATGCACAGGAACATCCATCGGGATATACCTAGAAAAAATTTTTCCAACCAGAAATACCTAAATCACCTCCCATGGATGATGTCCTCCGAAACCATACGAAACGTACAAGCTCTTGTCGGTCTAAAAGTTTGGGGCATCCACGATGTTTTTCCAGAATATGATTTCGCATATTTAACATGCGTACGCTCTCCAGAAAACATCGCTGTATCATTATGCAAATTTCGTATTGCGAAAAGAGGTATCGCTTGTACTCTTGAAGAGTTTATCACCCAAGAATATCCAACGAACTATTTGATTAGCCATCTTGAAAACGGTTCGTATACAAAATCATTGGAGAAAATAGAGCAGTATGTTTCTGTCTGTTTTGTTGAAACACTTGGGAAGGATGCCTTCAAGACTCGGACGAAAGAGGCGGAAGGCCGCATCTCTTTGCCGGCGAGGCTTCCAAGGCGTTGTCGCCAGTGATGATGATGTGCCCAACCCGAAGGGCGGACAGAAGAAACAGGCTTTTATAGACAGAAGTGATTTGTCTGCGGAGGTATCGCATCGCCTTGTTCGGACAGACCTCTGTTTCACAGGGTGATTGCTGCGGCCAGCGGATTCATGACGCTTGCCGATAGCGTTGGTTCTTCACTTGAAAATATTTATCTCATAGAACACACATGTATATTATCCAACGCATACGTTTCCCTTGGAAATCTTCCGTGGCGGCTTTGTGCTTCGCCCACGAGTCTACGGCGCTCTTTGATGCGTCAGGTCCGCATCCCGTGTACCGGTTTCAATCCGGACAACACTTATCCTCATCCAGTTACACCAACAGCTACTACGAATTTCCCCAGCGCCGCTACGGACTCTCCCGCCAACAGGCTTTCCGGCTGTCGTTGGAAGGGGATTTCGAGGTCACCGTCTGGGAAGCGGCCTTCAACACGCCGCCCCGGATCGTATGGCAGGAGACGGTTGCCGGCTGTCGGCCCGATCGGCCCGTGACGTCGACGATCCCCCCGGTCGCGCAGGACGCGCCGCCTAAACGCTTTTTCTTCCGGTTGCGCGCCCTGTCCGCGGGGACCTTTTTCGGCGGCGACGTGGCCACGGAGCACAAGCCGTTGCCCGTGCGTTTGGCGGTGGTGCTGTGCACTTTCCGCCGTGAGGAGTACCTGCGCGCCATCGTTACCGGATTGCTCGCCGACCCTGATTTAACCGAGGGCCTGTCCGCCGTCGTCGTGGTCGACAACGGCCGCACTTTGGAAGCCGGGGAATTCACCGATCCGCGCGTGACGCTCATCCCCAACCGTAACTGCGGGGGCGCCGGCGGCTTCAGCCGAGGGATGGCCGAGGTGTTGCGACGGGACCTGGGCAGTCACATCCTGCTTATGGACGACGACATCGCCTGCGACAGCGAAGCGGTGCTGCGCACCATCGCCTTCTACCGCCATGTGGAACAGCCCGTGGCCGTGGCCGGGGCCATGCTGGACATGCAAAAGCCCCACCTCCATTTCGAGGCAGGCGCGCTCTACGGCCGGGCCGCCGACAGCCCGGGGGAAAATCCCCTCAAGATTTACGGCCTGGGACGAGGGTTGAACCTGGAGCACGAAGAGGCGCTCAACGCCTTGCTGCTGGAGGAGCGAGCGGACTACGGGGCCTTCTGGTACTTCGCTTTTCCGGCCCGGTACGCCGCCCAGGGAGGGCTGCTGCTGCCGTTCTTCGTCATCGGCGACGACATCGAATTCGGCCTGCGTCTGACACGGCGCTTGGGGGTGGAGGTGGCGCCGCTGCCCGGCGTCGGGGTGTGGCACCAGCCATTTTACAGCAAGATCAGTCCGATCAAACGCTACTTTTTCGTGCGCAACCTGCTGGTCATCGATGCGTTGTACAACCGATCGAGCTACTGGAGGATCGTGCGCGCCCTTGCGGCGGATTTCGAGAGCGACCTGTGCAAGTTCAATTACGGCATGGTGCTCATGTTGGTGCGCGCGTTCGAGGATTTCCTGCAGGGGCCGGCCCTGTTCACCGCTGTCGATCCCCTCTTCCTCATGGCGGGCATCACGGACGAGGCGAAGGATCTGGATGCCAACGTGCTTCCCTTCCTGCCCCAGGAAACCTGGGGCTTCGAGCAGCCGCCTCGGGAAAGCTGGCTGCGCACGGTGGTCCGTCGCCTGACCCTGGGGGGACATTTGCTGCCCCGCCGGCTGCTGCGGGGCGCGCCCATGCAGGTGCTGCTCGGCGGCGTGGGCCAGTGGCGCAAAAATTTCCTGTGCCGCACGGCGCTTTTTCTGCACCGTGAGGGCGGATTCGCCAATGCCCGCGACATCGCGCCCGCCCGGGGACGCCGCCTGGCCTGGCGTCTGCTCCGGGCCTTTTGGCAGGGGCGCCGGGAATGGGCCGCCGCCCGGGATGCTTGGCGCAGGCAGGCCCCGGAGCTTTCCGGCAGTGCGTTCTGGGCGACATACTGTGGGTCATCTCAGGAAAACAAAAAATAAGGTAACCGCTCACAGCGGTTTGGACAATTTTGAGTTAATACAAATAGTTGGTACATAGGGATCGCAGTGCCCGTTCGACCGTGCCTTACCACCGAAGTGGTCATGAACACCCCGTGGCCGATGCAGGGGTACGTTCACTTGCTTTGGCTCGGCCTGGTCAGTATCTTTTTTCCTGGTCATGTGGGTCCTCTCCATGTGACCTTCCGGCTACGGGCCCCTCTGGGGTCGTCTCAGAAAACGGAAAAAATCGTACGCTAAGCCGGTTGCAACGGTCGTAGCGGCCTGAATTTGCCGGCGCCGATCTTGGCGCTGCTGCGCCAGAGGTAGTCGCCGGTCAGGTTGATGTGCTCCCAGCCTAGCGGCGACAGGCACTGCAACAGCACGTCATCCACGGTCTGACCGTGACCGCGCAAGGCGTGGGTGGCCCGCTCCAGATAGACCGTATTCCACAGCACGATGGCCGCCGTCACCAAGTTGAGGCCGCTGGCCCGGTAGCGCTGCTGCTCGAAACTGCGGTCACGGATTTCGCCCAGACGGTTGAAGAAGACCGCCCTGG
>NZ_JNJA01000025.1 GCF_000702665.1 Solidesulfovibrio alcoholivorans DSM 5433 | reverse complement strand
GAGCTTGGCTACCTGCCGTTTTCCCGAAACAGCGCCCAACTCCTGTTCCATCTGCTCTCCAAGCTCTACGAGCGGACCTCGGTGCTGGTGACGACAAACCTGACGTTCGGCGAATGGGCGCAAGTCTTCGGAGACGCCAAGATGACCACGGCGCTCTTGGACCGTGTGACGCATCACTGCGAGATCATCGAGACTGGCAATGATAGCTGGAGGCTCAAGCACAGAAGCCAATGAGGCGCCCCCTCCCCGATTAGATGGAGGGCGGACATCAACATCGAGGGGGTCAATTTTGGACGCTGATTGGGGGTCACTTTTCGGTGCTGTTTGACAGATGAACTAGGAATGCGGATAAAGGCGGCCATAGACTCCCCCGGCATTGGGATCGAAAGCCTTTATTGACCTGTATACCATAGCGGCCTTAACCGAAAGGGAAGTCCTGGAGAACTTGCCCTGGCCGACACATCTCATAATTCTTGCGCGACATCCGCAGCTTGCCCCACGGCTTTTCCCGCTTCAGGTTCTTGAGCATGGCGGTGGGTGGCTTTCTCTGCCGGGGGATTTAAGAGAAGGGGAAGAGGCGGGGCAGTGAACTGGATATGCCCCGTCTTTTAGTATCGAGTAAGACCGATTTTGACGTCGCGTGTGGGGGATAGTGTGGGGGAAAATCTCTAAGCAAAGAAAAAGGGAGTCAGATTTGCATCTAACTCCCTGGATTTCCTGGCGGGGCCGACGAGACTTGAACTCGCGCCCTCCGACGTGACAGGCCGGCGTTATAACCAGCTTAACTACGACCCCGCATATCTCTGGTAGGCGGAACAGGACTCGAACCTGTGACCCTCGGCTTGTAAGGCCGATGCTCTCCCAGCTGAGCTACCCGCCCGCCCGGCGAGACACGGTATCTACGCATCTGGACACCCGCCGTCAACGTTTTTTTTCGCCAGCGCGAAATTTTCTTGTTTTCCTCTGCGATTTCGCTATGATGAAATCATGCTGCCGCCCCCCGACTTTGCGTTCCTTTTCAGGGGACTCGCCATCCTGGCCGCCGGCGGCCTGCTGGTCGCGGCCACCGCCATGGCCGTGAGCCAGGTCTGGGCCTTGTGCGCAGCCTTGCGCCACGCGCCGCCGCCGTTTCTGGAGGCCGCCTGCCGGGGCCGGCGGCTGCGCTGCAGGCTTCTGGCCCTGGCCACGAGCTTCGGCGGTTATTGCGCCATGGGCCTGACCCTGCCGCTTGGGCCGCTGGTCGGCCGCGCGCCGCGCCGCATGCCCCGCAGCGGCGAACCGGTCGTGGTCTGTCTGCACGGACTTTACCACAACCCCGCAGCCTTCCTGTGCTTCCGGCCAGCCCTCACCCGGCGCGGCTTCGGCCTCGTCCTGTGCCCCGGCTATTTCTCGCTGGGGACGGATTTCGAGGCCGTGGCGCAGGCGCTTGCGGCCCGGCTGCGCGCCTGGCTGCCGCCCGATGCGCCCCTGTGCTTCCTCGGCCACAGCCTGGGCGGGCTTCTCGCGCGGCGGCTGATGGCCGAAGGGGACTTCGGCCGCCGCACCCTGGCCTGCGTGACCCTCGGCGCGCCTCACGGCGGCAGCAGCCTCGCCGTCCTGGCGTTCGGACGCCTGGGGCGCGGCCTTGTCCCCGGCGGCCCCGTCAGCCGCATCGTGGCGGCGCTGCCCGATCCGCCGGAGGTTGCGCTGTTGTCCCTGGCCTCGCCCGTGGACGCCATGGTCGCGCCCCTGGTCGGGCTGGCCGTGGGACGACCCGGATGGCGCGAGGAGGCGACGCCGGCCGTCTCCCATCTGGGCATGCTCTGGCATCCTGCGGTCATCGCCCGGGCTGCGGGCTTCCTGGCCGCGGCGGTCGCCAGACGGCAGGCCTGAGCTCGCGCGAAACGCCGGCCGGGCGCGCAACGCCATTGCGCGCGTCGCCCGACTTTGGTTACAAGGGAATATCGCCCTGTCGTGTGCGGGCATCCCCTGCAAGGAGAGGCCCATGCCGCAAGCCGGAACGCCGCGCGTCGCCTTCCATTCCTGGCTGCTGCTCTTGGCGGCCCTTGCCGCCGTGCCCATGGCGCTTTTCTCCTGCGTCATGCTGCTCGATTCCATCAAGAGCCAGCGGGAAATCGAGACGGTCTCCCTCAAGCGCCGGGCGCTCGCCATCGCCTCCGTCGTGGGGCGGCATCTGGCGGCCCGGGCCTCCATGCTCACCGCCATCGCCGAAAGCGAAGCCGGCCGCAGGAACGACCTCGAAGCCCTGTACAGCCATGCCGTCAGGATCGTTGCCCGTGATGGAGGCAGTTTCTCCATGTCGCTGGTGGACCGGGACGGCGCGATCCTGTTCAACACCCAGCGCCCTTTCGGCGAACGTCTCCCCGACACCAGCGACCCCGCCTCCGCCCTCCAAGTCATCGAATCGGAGCGTCCCATCGTTTCGGGGCCGTACGTTGGCACGATTTCCCACTCCCGGCTGGTGAGCCTCGGCGTGCCCGTTTTCGTGGGGGCAAAGGCCCTGTACTGCCTGCGCGCGCTCACTCCCATTGTCGAAGTCTATGCCTTGCTCGGGCAACAGCATCTTCCCGAGAATTGGAGCGTGGCCATCCTGTCCGGCGATGCCATCGTCGCGTCCTATGATCCCTCGGCGTTTCTCGGGGCCGTGCTCGGCGAGGAGAGCCGGAAGGAAATCGGCTCGGTCCGGCCCGAGGACAACGGCGCGACCGTTTCCGGAAGCATGGCGTATCCGGTGATTGTGGCCAGGACCGAGGTGGGCGACTGGGGGTGGACCGTGGTCATCGGCGTCCCGGAGGACGCGTTCGTTGCGCCTTTGCGCCGGATGCTTCTTCGTTTCGGCGTGGCCGGTCTGCTGTGCCTGGCGGCGGGGTTTGCGGCCTCGCTCTGGCTGGCCCGCCGCCTGGAGCACGACGTCTCCGTGCTGATCGCGGCTTCGACGGAAATATCCCAAGGGGAGCGCCCGTACGACGCGGGCGTCATCATCCGCGAAATGGGCGAGGTGCGCGCCTGCCTGCTCGCGGCCAGGGACCGCGAGGAACAGGCCCTTATCGACGCCCTCACGGGTCTGCCCATGCGCAACCGCTTCTGGGAATTGGCCAGAAAGCTCGAGGACGCGGTGCGCCAGGAGCCGGACCTCGCCCTTGCGGTCATGTTCATCGACCTCGACGGCTTCAAGCAGGTCAACGACGTCCACGGCCACGAACAGGGCGACCGGGTGCTGGCGCAGACGGCCCGGGTGCTGCGCGAGAGCATCCGCGAGACTGACGTGGCCGGGCGCCTGGGCGGCGACGAGTTCGTGGTCTGCCTGACGGCGCAACAAAGCCACATGCGCGCCGCGGCCGCGTCCATGGCCGCGCGGATCGTGGCGGGCGTCGGCGGCCTGGGCATGGGCCTCGGGTGCAGCATCGGCGTGTCGCTTTGCCAGGGGGGCGAGCCGAGCCTCAAGCACGCCCTGGATATGGCCGACGCGGCCATGTACGAGGCCAAGCGGCTTGGCAAGAACCGCTATGTCCTGCGTGAGGATGTCTGTGCGGAGGACGGCGACACGTCGGGCTAGGGCATTTTCCGGCGCATTTGCGCCACGAGTTCCTCCAGGGGCGGCTCGTCGTCGATGCGGTAGGGGCCCGTGGTCGGGAGATCGTCAAGGCGTGACGCGCCCGCGGGGGTTGCCGGAGCCGCGTGGGGCGGGGGCGGCGAAAGGGGCCCGGCCTGGGGCGCGGGCGCGGCTTGCGCATGCTGCGGGTGCGCCGCCTGCATGGACGGGGATTGCGGGGCCTCGATGGGACGCGTGGGCGGCGCGGCGTTCTGGTTTGGGCGGAAGGCCACGGTCGGCGGCGTCAGTTTCGGCTTCTGGTCCAGGAAATCCTCGCGATAGCGCTCGAAGGTGAACATGCCTTCGCCCTTGCCGGCCTGAATGATGCTCTCGAGCTGGTTGAGGCGGTTTTCCCGGATGATGTTTTTGACGGAGTTGTTGCTGCGCAGGATGGAGAGCACCGGGGCGCGGAACCCGACCCGGGGCAGGATCTCCATGTGCTGCACCACCACCGCGCCCAGGCACGAGGCGATCTGCGCCCGGGCGAAATCCTGGGCTCCCTCGCCGAAGGCGTTGCACAGGCGCAGGAGCGCCTCCTCGGGCGTGCCGGCGTGCAGGGTGGCGATGACCAGGTGCCCGGCCTCGGCGGCGTTGATCGTCAGGCGCATGGTTTCCGGGTCGCGCAGCTCGCCCACCATGATGACGTCCGCGTCCTCGCGCAGGATATCGAGCAGCCCCTGCTCGAAACTCAGGAAATGCGCCCCGAGCTCGCGCTGGTCCATGAGCGCCTTTTCCGAAGTAAACCGGTATTCGATGGGGTCTTCCAGGGTGATGACGTGGGCGGCGCGGGTCTGGTTGATCTCGCGGATCATGGCCGCGATGGTCGTGGACTTGCCGTTGCCCGTGGGGCCGCAGATGAGGATGAGCCCGTGGTGCAGCGAACACAGGTCGCGCAGGGACGGATGGAGGTTCAGGGACTCGAAGTCCGGCACCACCGACGGCAGGAAGCGCACGGCCAGGCCCAGGCCGTCGGCGGAGTAGAAGGCGTTGAGCCGCATCTGGGCGTCCTGGAGATAGACCGAGAAATCCACGGACCAGCGTTCGGCGAGCTGGCGGCGCTGCCGTTCGGACGTGAGGCGGTTTAGGAGCTCTTCCATGTCCGCGGTGTCGAAGACGATGTCGCGCTGGAAGTGCAGGTGCCCGTTTTTGCGCACGGCCACGGGCTGGCCGGTGCGGATGTGCAGGTCGGTGATGCCGTTCTTGGCGCAGGAGCTGACGAGTTTAAAGAACTTTTCCATGGGGTTGCGCTTTATTTGACCGGAGCGGACACGGTCAGCTTGGAGATGGGTCCTCCGGCGCGCAGTTCCGGGGCGTACATGGCCTCGGCCTGGGCGGGCGGGACGGTGAAGCTGCCCGGCGTAACGGCCCGAAGCAGGGCATAGGACACGTGCCATTTCGTGTCCGCAAGATCGGTGAAGGCCAGGGTGCGGTCGTCGCGCATGTCGAGGTACGCGGGCGTGTCATTTTCGTCCGCCGCCTCCATCCAGGACAGGCGCTCGGTGGTGGCCAGGCGCGGGTTTTCCACCTCGAGCCCCGCCGGGAGCAGGTTTTCGAGCACGACGTTGGCCACCGGCCCCTTGGTCGCGCGCACGGCGAACCTGACGACCACGAGAGCGCCCTGCGGCACGTCCGCGCCCGCCGCAAGGGGCGTGCCGTCGCGGTGCAGGAACGTCCTCGCGACCTCGAGGCCCGCGGCCTGGGGCGCGTAGGCGGCCGGGGTCGGCACGGCCCGGGTGCGCACGCTGTAGAAGCAGGCCCCGGGCTCGAAGCCGTCGTCCACGCTGATGCGCAGGTCCCCGGATTGGGGCAGGCCGCGCAGGCTCAGCGCCTTGTCGCTGCTGAAATCGGACAGCACACCCGTTCCGGCGTAGAGCGTCCCGGAGAAGGGCTTTTTGGCCTGCTGCCGGGCGTAGTACTTGCCAAGGGCCAGCAGGGCGAAGGCGTTTTCCTGGGTCGAGGGGTAGGGCTCGCCCTCGAGCAGCCGCCCGACGTCTTCGGCGAGGCTCGGCAGCCTCGGGTCGGCCGGCGCGGCGTCGAGCAGGGCGGAGAGGAACAGCGCCTTGTCGCGCAGGGGCGAGGACAGGTTGCCGCCGGTCTCCTTTTGCGTTTCGCCGCCCGGGATGGGGCCCGAGACCAAGGCGTCCGCGGTGCGGGCGTTGCCCACGGCGGCATAGGTCGCGCCGAGCAGCCCGCGTGCCTCGGGCGGCAGGGCCTTGGCCCTGGTGTCGCGCAGGTTGTCCATGGCGCCGATGTCCGCCCGGCCGGCCTTGGCCTGCACGAAGAGCGCGTAGGCGGCGCGCGTGAGGCCTTCGGGCGTGGCGAGGTCGGCCTGCCTGCCGGTTTCGCCGGCAAAGGCCAGGGCCTGTGCGAGCACGTTTGGGTCCACGGGATAGCCGGCCAGGCGCGCCTCGGCCAGGAAATGCGCGGCGTAAAGACTCATCCAGGCCTGGGGTTCGGAGCCGCCGGGCCACATGGAAAAACCGCCGTTGTAGAGCTGCATGCCGGTGATGCGCCGGATGGCGGCTTGCGTCATGCCCTGGGGCGAGAGGGCGTCGAAGGCCCCGGGGTCCAGCGCCCGGGCGAGGTCGGCGAAGTAGAGCAGGGGAAAGGCGCGCGAGACCGTCTGTTCCAGGCAACCGTAAGGATAGGACAGCAGTGCCTTGAGGTTGCCGGTGAAGCGGATGAGCGGAAAGCGGCCGACCGTGACGTCGAGGCGCGCCGTGCCGGGCACGAACTCCCCGGACGCCAGTTCCGGCACGGTGAGGCTGGCCGCTTCCAGCGCGCCGGAACGGATGGTGGTGCGCGCGGGCAGGGGGGAGCGCACGGGCAGGCTTGCGGTGTCGGCCGAGCGTTCGCCGTTGCCGGAAACCGCCACGGCGAATTCCGCCACGCCCTCGGCGTCCCCGGCCGTGACCGGGAAGGCCACGGTCGTGGCCGCGCCCTTGGCGATGGCGACGTTTCGCGTGGGTTCGGCCGCGCGCGCCGGACCGGACGCGGTCAGGGAGATGGCGAAGGAGCCGTCCTTGCCCGTGTCGTTGCGCACGGTCACGGGGATGTCCGCGACGTCGCCGAAGGCCAGGAAGCGCGGGAACGACGGCAGCAGCACGAGCGGGCTCTTGACGAAGGTCCTGGCCTCGGCCGCGGCGAAGCGCCGCCCCGAGACGCCGGCGGCCATGAGCCGCACCTGGCCCTGGAATTCGGGGATGTCGAAGGAAACCTGCGCCTTGCCCGAAGGCCCCACGGACACCGGGCCGGACCAGTAGGCCACGGTGCGCCGGCCCGGGCTCTGGGTGCGCACGAAGTTGGAGAGGTCTTCCAGGGAATCGCCGCCGCCGGCGAGGGCCTTGCCCATCACGGGCGGCACTTCGGGCAACAGCAGGGAGAAGGTGTCGAAAGTCTCCACCTGGAGCCGTCGCTTGGCGTAGAAAAACGCGAAGGGATCGGGCGTTTTCTGGGCGATGAGCTGGAGGATGCCCTCGTCCACGGCAGCGACCGTGACGACGCTGCCGGGCGGGGCCGCAACCTCGGCCGTGAGCTTGCCGCCCGGGCGCATGGATTCCGGCGCGGTCACGGCAAGGGGCAGACGGCCCGAGGCCTTGTCCACGGGCATGGGCGCCGCGCCGAAGGCCCGCGACGGGCTTTCCGGCGTGACGTCGGCGGCCTTTTTGACCAGGGTCGCGGTCACGTAGACTCCGGGCATGTATTCGGGCCGCACGGGCACCGCGATCTCGCCCGTGTTGCCGGGAAGGTTGACGATCTGGACGTCGTGCACGCCCGAGCCCTCGACCGTGACGAGGAGCTTGCCGGCAAAGGGCGCGCGCACCTGGAACCGGGCCGTCTCGCCCGAGGCGTATTCGGCCTTGTCGGGCTTGAGTTCGATGCGTGCCGGGTTCTCCACGGCCCAGGGCGAATAGCCGAAGCCGCCGGCGTAGAATTCCAGCTGGCTCGACGCGCCGCTTGCGGGGTCGGCGAGGACCAGCCGGTAGCTGCCGAAGGTCGGCGGGGTGAAGGAGGTCGCGCCCTTGCCGCCCTTGGCGGAGACGGTGCGCGTCTCCACGGTCTTGGGGTCGCGCACGGACTCGTAGGTGAACGCGCCGTCGGGGTTTTTGCGCAGCACCGTCTGCCAGGTGTCGCGGTAGAGCGTGGCCGTGAGTTCCGGCGCGTCCACGGGCTTGCCGTCGGGCGAAACGACCACGTAGTCGAAGCGCACGGGCTTGCCGGGCGTGGCCGCGTCGCTCGCCAGGCGCTTGAGGCCGGGGTAGGCGGCGTAGACGTGGACCGGGATGCGGGCCAGCCCCGTGACGCCCCGGCCGCCGCCCTCGCGCACGCGCGCCGTGACGATGGCCTCGAGCGCCGCCGGCGGCGACAGGTCGTCGGGGATCGGGGCGTCGAAGGATGCCTGGCCGTCGGGGCCGAGGTTGCCGGCCTCCTCGAAAAATTCCGTGTCCTCGAAGCTGCGCTCCGGGTCGCCGAAGACGTAGCCGGCGTAGCCCTTGGGCGCGAATGCCGCCTTGACCAGCCGTACCCGGGCCTCCACGGGCAGGTGCGCGCCCGGCGCGCCGAAGAGGTAGCGCCCGTTGACGGTGAAGGGCAGCGATTCCCCGGGGCCGGCGGCTTCCGTGTCCGCCTTGACCGCGACGCTTACGCGGTCCGGCACGAATTCCTCCACCTGGAAGCGGTACTGGCCGATGACCGTGTCCGCGGCCGTGATCTCCAGGGTGTAGGAGCCGGTCAGGGACTGGGCCGGCAGGGCCTGGCGCAGCGTGACGAGGCCCTGCGCGCCGGTGACCACGGCCTGTTCGCTGATTTTGCGGCCCTGCGGGTCGTTGAGCCTGAGCGTCACGGGCATGGACGGCGGCACGCCCAGGCGCGCGTCGCGCACCACGGCCACGCCCTCGAGCGTCTCGCCCGGGCGGTAGATGTCGCGCTCGCCGTAGACGAACGCCGTGTAGCCGACGTCGGGCATGACCGCGCCGGCGACGTCGAGGCCCGTGGCGTCCACGCGGAAGCGCTCGTAGAGCAGGTAGCTCACGTCCGCTCCCTTTTGCACGACGATGAGGTAGGGGCGCTTGTCGGCCAGGAGCTTGGGCGGCACCTTGGCCCGGAACAGCCCCTTGTCGTCGGTGGCGCCGGCGGCGAGCTCCTGGTTCTGGTAGGACAGCACGCGCACGCTCGCCCCGGCCACGGGAGCCAGCGTGGAGTAGGACGCGGTCCACACGAGCAGGTCGCCCTGGCCCTGCTTGGCCACGATGCCGATGTCCGTGATCAGCACGTAACGCTGCGCGCCCTGGAACTTGCCGGGCACGGTGAGCGCCACGCGGTAGAGGCCGGGCTCGTGCCCCTGGATGTATTTCTCCAGGTTCACGGGCGTGACCACGGCGGCGTTGTTCTTGTAGCGCAGCGGGATGCGTTCGTTCACGATGCGGTCGCCGAAGCTCTCGTTGACCGAGCCGCCTTCGTAGTCGTCGTCGAAGGCGGAATAGGTCACGGAGAAAAACGGGAACAGATTGTTGAAATACACGCGGTCGATGGACAACTCGGCGGCGTTGGTGTTGACGCTTTTTATCGCCAGGTTCTTGTAGCCGTTTTTGCCGAGAAACATGCCCTGGTCCTTGAAGTCCACCGTGGGCTCGAGGTCCGGGATGCGCACCGTGCGCGAGACCGTTTCGTCGAGGACCGCGCCGTCGCCGGCCGTGAGGCCCTTTTCCAGGGTCACGGTGTATTCGCGGCCGGGTTCGAACGCGCCGCTCAGGACGAGCTCGTCGCCGTCCCCGGCGAGCGAGGTTTCCATGTCCGGTTCCACGGCCACATGGGCGGCGGTCTCCTCTTTGGCCTCCACGGGCGCGGACAGGCGCAGCCGGATGGTCGCCGCGCCTTCCTCGGAAGATGCTTTGACGTCGCGCAGGCGCAGGTGCGGGTCGAGGGCCACGGGAATGACCGCCACGGCCTCGCGCGCCAGGGCCACGTCGCCCTTTTCCGGGCGCAGCCCGGTGGTGACGGCGACCTTGACGTCGCGCTGCTGCGGCGTCTTGCGGATGGGGTCGGACACGAAGCCGATTTTTTTCGAGGGATAGGTCGTGGTCGGCGAAATCGCCACGGGCCGTTGCGGCGAGTCCGGGTCGAGCAGGGCGATGTTCTCGGCCAGGGCCTTGGGGTCCACCTTGCGGTTGAAGGCGGCTTCGCCGCGCACCACCACCATGGCCCCGCCTTCTGGCGCGGGCTCGAGGTGCGCCGTCAGGCGCGTGGCCTCGAACGCGCCGTAGGAGGCTTTCCATTCGGTCTGGCCGGCCAGGGTCTGGGGGGCGCGCAGGAACGCGTCGGGCTTGAAGGCGAGCGTATAGGCCGTGGCCTGGGCGAAGCCGTCCTTGGGCTCGAAACGCAGCATCCACGGCGAAACCCAGGTCCATTTGCCGGGCAGGTCGGGCGTGAGCGCGGCAGGCGGCGCAGCGGGCGACGCGCCCTCGGTCGCCCCGGCCACGGGACGGTCGAAGGTGGCGAGCAGATAGCGGCCGCGTTCGGGGTCCATGCCGACGCCGAGCAGGCGCACGGCGTCCCCGTGCGGGGCCTGCGTCCCGGGCGCGGAGGCCTGGGACGCGGCGGGCGCGGGGGCCGGCATGGGCTTTCGCAGGAGCAGGGCGAATTCGCCCAGGGCGAGGCACAACAGCACCGCGATGAGGATGTTTTTTATGCGTTCGCTCGAGCCGCCGGGTTGCGCATGGTCCATGCCGCCCTCCATGAGGCTTTCATACGCGGGCGGCATATTTTTTCAACAACGACCTGTGCGCGCGCGACCCTTGCAAATTCGGCCCTGTCTGTTACCCGGAATGATCTCGACCACGGAGGCCCCATGCACCATCCGCTTCGCACGCTCCTGCCCCTTGTGCTGCTGTCCCTGCTTTTCGCCGCGGACCCCGCGCCGGCCGCGCCCGAAGGGGACGCCGGGAAAAGCACCCTCTACGGCATGTTCCACCGCACCCCGGAAAGCGGCATCGTCTTCGACAACGCCGAAGAGCCCGGCGTCGTCTACATTCCCTTCGACGCGACCTCCATCATGGGCGACGACCTCAATATCAAGGTCCGCGTGCAGGGCAGGATCGTGGAGTCCTTCACCAGAAACGGCAAGGCCTACCGCATCCTTTCCGTGGACAGCATCAGCCCCATGACGGCGGAATACGGCGCGACCACCATCGCCGACGGCAAACAGGCCGGCCTGCCCGGCACCGACGCCGCCGACATCCACAATTACCAGAACAGGGTCTGCTACCTCTACGCCCGCTACGCCGTGCTCGACCGCCAGGCCGCCTACTCCGACGGCCATATCCTGCGCGTGCTGGCCCGCAGCCCGGGCGACGATCCCGACGCGGTGTGCGAGGCCCTCGAAGGCCGGCCGCTTTTCGAGATTCCCAACGGCGGCGAGTTCACCTTCGCAGGCCTCTCCGGGGACACGCTTTTTATCCAAAACGGCAAGCCCGACGCCGTGCACGGCATTATGGCCGTCAACCTCGCCACGCAAAAGCAGACCCTCGATGCCACCGTCCTGCCCGGGACGCGTGTCGCCACGGGCGTGCTGCGCTACGCGGAAACGGTGACAGGCGCGGGCAAGCCCGCCTGCCCGGCCGGCAAGACCGCCGCGCGGGAGATGACGCTCGACCTCAAGACCGGGAAGACGACGGCGGCCGGCAAGACGACCTGTCGCTAGGAAGAAACGGCGCTGCCGTCGGATGCGTGCGAACCGGGCCTTCGTCGGTGTTGTTTCCATGACGCGGTTGCTCCTTGTCGCGGGCGCGCAAGAGAGACGTAATGGCTGGGAAAGGCGTGCATGTTGTCATGCTGGTGTTTGACCACGCGCGACGTGCTGGTCGAACCCCTGTTGCGTCACCTTGACCAGGAGGATCGTCATGCAATTGTCGGTGGACAAGCGTCTTTCCCTGCTCTGTTGCGTCGCCTTGCTCGTGCTTTGCGGTTGCACAAGGCACGGCAAGGGGATGCGCCCGGACACGGCCACATCGCAGGACAGCCTTGATCCGGCGCAGGTTCGGGCGATTGCGGAAGAGGGCTTCATCTACGGGCTGCCGCTCGTGATGAACTACGGTGTCATGTACGAAAATGCCGTGGATCGCGATTCCGGGCAATTCAAGGCGCCGTTCAATGTACTTTATAACGAAGCGCGCGTTTTCACTTACAAAGACACGACGGTGGTGACGCCAAACAGCGATACGCCGTATTCCTTCATTTTCATGGATCTCGGCACGGAGCCCATGGTGCTGTCCGTGCCGGCCGTGGAGAAGAAGCGCTACTACTGCGTGCAGCTCGTGGACGGCAACACCTTCAATTACGGCTACATCGGCAGCCGGGCCACGGGCAATGCGGCCGGCGACTACCTGATCGTCGGGCCGGACTGGAATGGCGACGTGCCGCCGGGGATCGGGAAGGTATTCCGCTCGAGCACCCGGTTTTCCCTGGGGCTTTTCCGCACCCAGCTTTTCAGCGCCAAGGACATGGCCAACGTCAAGAAAGTGCAGGCGGGCTACAAGGCGCGCCCGCTTTCCGCGTATCTCGGCCGGCCCGCGCCCACGGCGCTTCCCCTGCCGGCCTTTCCGAAGATCGACAAGGAACGCGTGCAAACCGGGTTCTTCGAATACCTCGATTTCGTCCTGCAGTTCGCGGCGGTCGGGCCGGAAGAGGTCGCCATCCGGGAAAAGCTCGCCCGCATCGGCGTCGGGCCGGGCAAGGCCTTCGATTTCAAGGACCTGTCTTCCGAGAGCAAGGCGGCGGTCCTGCGCGGCATGCAGGACGGCGAAGAAAAGGTCACTCACGCCGCCGCCGCGATCGGTAAGGCCGTCAATGGCTGGCTGCTGAGTTCGGCCTTCGGCGACCGCGCCTTTTACCACGGGGACTGGCTGCTGCGCGCCGCCGCGGCCAAGGCCGGCATCTACGGCAACGACGCGGTCGAGGCGGTCTATCCCATGACCAGGACCACGGCCGATGGCGAACCCCTCGACGGCGGCGCGCACGACTACGCGATCACGTTCGCCGCCGGCCAACTGCCGCCCGTCAACGCCTTCTGGTCCGTCACCATGTACGACGGCAAGACGCAATTGCTCGTCGAAAACCCGATCAACCGCTATCTCGTCAACTCGCCGCTGCTGCCGCAACTGCGCCGCAACCCCGACGGGTCGCTGACGATTTTCGTCCAAAAGGATGCGCCGCAGGGGAAGCGGGCGGCCAACTGGCTGCCCGCGCCGGACGGGCCGATCTACCTGGTCATGCGCCTGTACTGGCCGAAAACCGGGGCCCCTTCGGTCCTGCCCGTGGGCTCCGGGTCGTGGCAGCCGCCGGCGATCGTAAAAACGCGCCAGCGTTCGGTTTCGTAACGAAAAAGGGGTCGCTGCGGCGGCCCCTTTGTTTGTGCGGCAAGCCTTTCCCCGGCGCGGCGCTACCCGGTGCTGCGCGCGAACGCCGCGGCCTCTTGCACCTGCGCTGCGGAAGGCCGGACCCCGGTGTAGCGGACGAATTGTTCCAAGGCCTGCAGGACGATGATTTCGCTGCCGGAAATCAGTTTTTTGCCGCGCGCCCGGGCGCGCGCCAGAAAGGGTGTTTCCGGCGGCATGGCCACGACGTCGCAGGCGACGTCGCAGGCCGCGATCATCGCCTCGGGAAAGGCCAGGGCCCGCGCCTCGGGGCCGGTCATGCCAAGGGGCGTGGCGTTGAGGAGAAAGGGCGCGGCAAGGCCGGCAAGCTCGGACTGCCAGGCGTAGCCGCAGGCTGCGGCAAGGGCCGGGCCCGTGACGGCGTTTCGCGCGACGATATGGCCGTGGGCGAAGCCGAGCCCCCGAAGGGCCGCGGCCACGGCCTTGGCCATGCCGCCGCTGCCGCGAAGGACGAACGGCGTTTGCGGGGCGATGCCGGCCTGCTCCACGAGTCGGCGCACGGCGAGGTAGTCGGTGTTGGCGCCGGTGAGCCGGCCGCCGTCGTTGACGATGGTGTTGACCGCGTCGATGGCCGCGGCCGAAGGTTCGATATCGTCGAGCAGCGGGATGACCGCTTCCTTGAACGGCATGGAGACGGCGCAGCCGCGCACGCCGAGAGCCCGCACGCCGCCGATGGCCGCGGGCAGGTCCGTGGTGGTGAAGGCCTTGTAGACGTAGTCGAGGTCGAGCAGTTCGTAGAGGCGGTTGTGGAAACGCGTGCCGAAATTGCCGGGCCGCCCGGCCAGGGACATGCACAGCACGGTGTCGCGCCCGATGGGCGGTTTCATGGGCGGGCTCCTTGGCGGGACGGGACTTTGGGCATGGCCTGAGCGGGCGGCATGAAACGCCGCCGGCCGGTATCGCGTTTAGCCGAATTCCGGCCAATCCTTTTCGAAGCGGACCTTCCCCTTTGTCTTCTTGAACTTGCGCAGCAGGACGTAGAGCGCGCCAGCGCCGCCGTGGCGGGGCTGGGCCGTGGTGAAGGCCAGCACCACGCGCTTGAGCGGGTCGCGCGTGAGCCAGCTTTTGAGCTCTTCCTTGAGTACGGGCACGCCGCCGGGCGAATTCGCGCCGCGACCGGGAATGACAAGCAGGCAGCGCTTGCCGCCGAGGTAGTGTTCGCGCATGAAATGGAGCAGGGAAAGGTAGGCCTGTTCGGTATTGAGGCCGTGCAGGTCGAAATGGGCCTCGGGCGAGAACTGGCCGGCGCGCAACTGGCGGTAGACCTTGGGGTCGAGGTCGGTGACGAAGCCCTGCACGTATTCGTCGCTGTATTCCAGGGTGAATTCGACCTTGCCGCTGACGAGGTCCTGCAGGGCGGCCAGGGCCTTTTGCTCCTCGTCGGCGGGCGAGGGCGGGGGCGGCGGCGGGGCGGCGGGGTGGACGTCGCGGCCCTTGGTCTTTTCGCGGTCCATGGGGGCCACGCCGTTCATGGCCCGGAAAAACGCGGTCTCGTCGTTGTCTTCGGGCGTGGCCGGTTTTTCGGCGGCGCAGACGGCCTTGGCCACGACGTCGGGGACGTGTTTCTTCTTGGCCACCTTGACGCCTTTGAGCACGGTGGCGAAGGGGCGGAATTCGTTTTGGGGATCTTTGGCTGCCATGGCCGGGGAAGCTAGCGGCAAGGCCGGTGCTTGGCAAGCCGCACGGAAGTTTTGTCTATGGCTTTTGGGGGCTTGCTGGTGTAAAACGGAAGGGGCATACAGTGCGAAGATAATCCGCCGGGATGGTTGACGGAATCGCGGTGCGACTTATTATGTAAACTTGCCGGACAACCAGCCGGACCAACGGGGGAAGCTGCCCATATGAGCGTGGAATACAAGGATTATTACAAGCTGCTCGGGGTCGCCAAGACCGCGACCCAGGATGAGATCTCCAAGGCTTTCAAGAAGCTGGCGCGCAAGCACCATCCCGATCTCAATCCCAACGATCCCGAGGCCGAGAAGAAGTTCAAGGAATACAACGAGGCTTACGAGGTGCTCAAGGATCCGGAAAAGCGCAAGCTCTACGATTCGCTGGGTCCCAACTGGCAGCACGGCCAGAATTTCCAGCGCCCGTCCGGGTTCGAGGGCGCGAACTACCACTTCACAGGCGGTCAGCAGTTCGACGCCGGTTCGTTCTCCGACTTTTTCGAAACGCTTTTCGGCGGCGCGGGCGGCGGCGGCCGGGCCCGTTTCGAGCGCGGCGGGGGCTACGGCGACTTCGGCGGCGGCTTTTCCGGCTTCGGCGGTTTCGGCGGGGCCGGGGGCTATTCCACGGGGCCGTCTCGTGGCGCGGACGCCAACGCCACCCTGGAACTGACCCTGGAGGAAGCCTACCGGGGCGGGGCCAAGGGCATCACCTTGCAGGAGCAGACCATCGGCCCCGACGGGTCGCCGCGCCTGGGCACCAAGACGCTGAGCGTCAACATCCCCCCCGGCGTGCGCGAGGGCGGCAAGATCCGGCTCTCGGGCCAGGGCAACCCGGGCCGCGCCGGCGGCAAGCCGGGAGACCTGTACCTCAAGGTCAAGATCCTGCCCCATGCGCTTTTCAAACTCGAGGAGGGCAACGTCATCCTGGACCTGCCGCTGTCTCCCTGGGAGGCGGCGCTCGGGGCCAAGGTGCGCGTGCCGACGCTCGACGGCGCGGTGGAGATGAACATCCCGGCCGGCTCGTCGTCCGGGCGCAAGCTGCGCCTGGGCGGCAAGGGCCTCGGCGGGCAGGGCAAGCGCGGGGACCAGCTCGTGCGCCTGATGGTGCAGGTGCCGTCGCATGTGACGGATGCGCAGCGGGAGCTTTGGGAAAAGCTCGCCGCGGCTTCAGCCGATTTCAGCCCCAGGTCGTTCTAGCGAGGTCGCCATGGACATCAAGCAAGTCGTCACCGTCACCACCGTGCCCGCCCGGTCCGAACGCCTGAGCTTCGCCCAGCTCCAGGAACTGACGGGGCTGCATCCGACCATTGTCGGCGAGTTGATCGAACTCGGCTGGATCACGCCGGAACGCACCACGGCGGACGCCTATCTGTTCCGGCCGCGCGACCTCTACAGATTGCGCAAGTTCGACCGCATCAGCAAGGATTTCGAACTGCCCGTGCTTGGTGCGAGCATTGTCGTCGATCTGCTGGAGCGCATCGAGTATCTGGAAAACAAGGTTCGTGAAATGGGACGTCTTTTGTAAGGGGAGCCTCTTGCGTTTTTATCGCACGATATTATCTCAGGCGCACTGACGGAGGAGGATGACATATATGGATCTCAACAAGTTCACCCAGAAATCACAACAGGCCATCAGCGAGGCGCAGGCCGTCGCCGTGCGCATGGGCCAGCAGCAGGTCGACGCCGAACACCTGCTCTACGCCCTGCTGACCCAGGAGCAGGGGCTCGTGCCGCGCATCCTGGACAAGGCCGGATACAATGCCGAGGCCTACCTGGCCGAACTGGAACGCGCCCTGGGCAAGCTGCCGCGCGTGAGCGGCCCGGGTTCGCAGCCGGGACAGGTCTACGTGACCCCGCGGCTCAACGAAATCCTGGTCAAGGCGCAGGACCTCGCCAAGCACCTCAAGGACGAATACGTCAGCGTCGAGCACCTTTTCCTCGCCTTTCTGGACGAGCCGCCTTCGACCATGGCCGGCCAGGTCAACAAAGCCATGGGCATCGACAAGAACCGCGTCCTCGCCGCCCTGACCGAGATTCGCGGCGGCCAGCGCGTCACTTCGGCCGATCCCGAAGGCACCTACGAGGCGCTGACCAAGTACGGCCGTGACCTCGTGGACGCCGCGCGCAAGGGCAAGATCGACCCGGTCATCGGCCGCGACGAGGAAATCCGCCGCGTGATCCGCATCCTGTCGCGGCGCACGAAGAACAACCCCGTGGTCATCGGCGAGGCGGGCGTGGGCAAGACGGCCATCGTCGAGGGCCTGGCTATGCGCATCGTCAACAAGGACGTACCCGAGGGCCTCAAGGAAAAGACGATTTTCGCCCTGGACATGGGCTCGCTCATTGCCGGCGCCAAGTACCGCGGCGAGTTCGAGGAGCGCTTAAAGGCCGTGCTCAAGGAAGTGCAGACCTCCGAGGGCCGCATCATCCTTTTCATCGACGAACTGCACACCATCGTCGGCGCGGGCAAGACCGAAGGCTCCATGGACGCGGGCAACCTGCTCAAGCCCATGCTCGCGCGCGGCGAGCTGCACTGCATCGGCGCGACCACGCTGGATGAATACCGCAAGTACATCGAAAAGGACCCGGCGCTGGAGCGCCGTTTCCAGCCCGTCTTCGTGGACGAACCGAACGTCGAGGACACCATCTCGATCCTGCGCGGGCTGCGCGAGCGGTTCGAGGTGCATCACGGCGTGCGCATCAGCGACTCGGCCGTGGTCGAGGCGGCCGTGCTTTCGGCCCGCTACATCGCGGACCGGCAGCTGCCGGACAAGGCCATCGACCTGATCGACGAGGCCGCGGCGCTCATTCGCACCGAGATCGACTCGCTGCCGGCGGAGCTCGACCAGATCAACCGCAAGGTCATGCAGCTGGAAATCGAGCGCGAGGCGCTCAGGCGCGAGACCGACAAGGCCTCGCACGAGCGCCTGGGCAAGCTCGAAGAGGAGCTGGCCAACCTCAAGGAGGAGCAGGGCGGTTATCTGGCGCAGTGGGAAAAGGAAAAAGGCGCTGTGGAAGGCCTGCGGCGCATCAAGGAAGAGATCGAAAAGACGCGTCTGGCCATCGAGGACGCCGAGCGCGCCTACGACCTCAACAAGGCCGCCGAGCTGCGCTACGGCAAGCTCGCCGGCCTGGAACGCGATCTCGCCGGCCAGGAGGAGGCCATCACCAAGGCCGCCGGCGGCACGCGGCTGATCCGCGAGGAAGTCGGCCCCGACGACGTGGCCATGGTCATTTCCCGCTGGACGGGCATCCCGGTGACGCGGCTGCTCGAAGGCGAGCGCGAGAAGCTCCTGCGCCTGGGCGACGTGCTCCACGACCGCGTGGTCGGGCAGGACCAGGCGGTCACGGCCGTGGCCGACGCCGTGCTGCGCGCGCGCGCCGGGCTCAAGGACCCCAACCGGCCCATCGGGTCGTTCATTTTCCTCGGCCCCACGGGCGTGGGCAAGACCGAGCTCTGCAAGACGCTCGCCGCCGCGCTTTTCGACTCCGAGGACAACATGGTGCGCCTGGACATGTCCGAATACATGGAGCGGCACACCGTGGCGCGGCTGATCGGCGCGCCTCCGGGCTACATCGGCTACGACGAGGGCGGGCAGCTGACCGAGGCGGTGCGGCGCAAGCCCTACAGCGTGGTGCTCTTCGACGAGATCGAGAAGGCGCATGGCGACGTGTTCAACACGCTTTTGCAAATCCTCGACGACGGCCGGCTGACCGACAGCCACGGCCGCACCGTGGATTTCAAGAACACGATCATCATCATGACCTCGAACCTCGGCGCGCAGTATATGCTCGACGGCATCGAACCCTCGGGCGCGTTCAAGCCGGGCGTGGCCGATGCGGTCATGGAGACGTTGCGCGGGCACTTCCGGCCGGAGTTTTTAAACCGCGTGGACGAGATCGTCCTCTTCAAGCCGCTCCTTCGCGAGCAGATCGCGGCCATCGTGGAGCTCATGCTCGGCGGGCTGCGGGCGCGCCTGGCCGACCGCAAGATCCGCCTGGAGCTTTCCGACGCGGCCAAGGCCTTCATCGCCGAGACGGCCTACGACCCGGTTTTCGGCGCGCGGCCCCTGCGGCGCTACCTGCAAGGCCACATCGAGACGCCCCTGGCCAAGGCGCTCATTGGCGGGCAGGTCGCCGACGGCCAGACCGTGACCGTGGACGTGCGCGACGGCGTGCTCGTGTTCGCGTAAAACGGCGGGGATTCGTCTCCGCTCCAGAGAGAAAGGGCGCGCGGCATCCGCCGCGCGCCCTTTTGCGTTGGCGTCCGCAGTTGCCAGCGGCGCGGCGAACGGCTAGCGTGAGCGCGTCCGATTGGGGCGCCGCTTCCCGGGGAGGCGGCTGAGAAGCGACCCATGGAACCTGATGCGGTTCGTACCGCCGGAGGGAATTCGGATGCCTGCCTCTCCCTGCCTTTTTTCAAAGCGGGTTGAACAGGGGTTTTGTGGAAGTGATAGCTTATACTGTAGTCAATTTTGAATTCTTGCGAGAAAGTATCTAAAGTATGGATGCTAGCAATCGTCGATTTGAAAAATTTAGTTTTCGAATAATAGGTGCTTCAGAAGATATTGTAAACAACATTGGCAGTGTATTAGATGAATCATTGTTCAAGCAAAGAGATTATTACAAAGATAAAAATCTAAAAGTCATATCAGTTGAGCTGAAAGAGGGGGTTGATTATTCGAATTTTATTGCTCTCATTAAAAGTTCAAAAGTTGAAAGAAGAAAATGTGGCATATTTGCATCTCTAGTAACAGATAGTGATACCAGTGGAATAGCGGTGCCAGATTTTGTTGTAGATATGTATCTTGAAATTGGTTATGCATTAGACTTTTCTTTTACAGTGATATGATTGTTTGTATGTAATAGTATCTCGATAGTGTCCATTCCGAGACAGTTCGAACGAGTTGCAAATTTCAGTTGCCGGCAATGATCTTAGCGAGAACCTGACTAGTAGCATTCGTCCACGATTCGCTGAGCCGGCACCATTGCCCATACCCTTTCCCAAGGATACGCCCATGAACCTTGCCGCAGCCGCGTATGCCGGGCTGTGCCGCGTTCGCGAGACGCAGCCGCTTGTCGTCAACATCACCAACAACGTCGTCACCAACACCACGGCCAACGCCCTGCTGGCGCTCGGCGCGTCGCCGGCCATGACCCACCACAGCGTCGACGCCGCCGAGCTTGCGGCCATGGCCGGGGCGCTGGTGTGTAACATGGGCACCCCCGGTGAGGAGAATATCGCGGCCATGCTGGCGGCGGCCAAGGCGGCCCGGGGCGCGGGCGTGCCCGTGGTCTTCGACCCCGTGGCCGCGGGCGTCACCTCGCGCCGCCGGGAAGTGGCCAAGGCCATGCTCGAAACGGGGCCGCTTGCGGCCATACGCGGCAACGCCTCGGAGATTCTCGCCCTGGCCGGCGAGGACGCCGTGGCCAAGGGCGCGGACAGCCGCCACGACAGCCGCGCCGCCGCGAAAGCCGCCGCACGCCTTGCCGCGCGGCTTGGCTGCGTGGTCTGCGCCAGCGGCGCGGTGGATGTGATCACCGACGGCGCGCGGCGCGTGGACCTCGTCGGCGGGCACGCCATGATGCCCCGGGTGACGGGCCTTGGCTGCACGGCCACGGCTTTGGTCGGGGCGTTTATGGCTATCGAGGCCGATCCGTTCGCGGCCGTGGTCCAGGGCATGGCCGTGATGAGCGCGGCGGGCTTTCTGGCCGCTGCCGGTGCGTCCGGGCCGGGCAGCTTTTTCACGCGGTTTCTGGATATGCTCTATAGTCTCGACGAGGCCGGCATCGCCGCCGGCGTGCGGGAGGCGTCATGACGCGGCCCGCTTTCGACCTGGGTGTCTATCTGGTCACGGACCGGCCGGCGCTTCGCGGCCGCGAACTGGTCGAGGTGGTGGCGGCGGCCGTGGCCGGCGGCGCGGGCATGGTGCAGCTGCGCGAAAAGACCGCCTCGACAAGGGAATTCGTGGCGTTGGCCAAGGCGGTGCTGGCCGTGACCAGGCCGCGCGGCGTGCCGCTTCTCATTAACGACCGCGTGGATGTGGCCCTGGCTGCCGGCGCGGACGGGGTGCACGTGGGCCAGGACGACATGCATCCGGCCGACGTCCGGGCGCTTGTCGGGCCGCGGGCCATCATCGGGCTTTCGGTCACGGGCGAGGACGAGGCGCGGGCCGCCATAGGCCTTCCCGTGGACTACCTCGGCGCGGGGCCGGTCTTTGCCACGACCACGAAAAAGGACGCCGGCGCGCCCCAGGGCATCGCGGGCCTTGGACGCATGGTCGCCCTGGCCGAGGTGCCGGTGGTGGCCATCGGCGCGATTACGATCGAAAATGCGGCCGCGGTCATGGCCGCGGGCGTGGCCGGGGTGGCCGTGGTCTCGGCGGTCTGCTCCGCGGCCGATCCCTGCGCGGCGGCGCGGGAACTCGCCGCCGTGGTGCGCGCCGCACGGGCGTAGCGCGCCTGCTTACGCCGCGAACGAGTCCGTCGGCCCGAGCAGGGCGTCGATTTCCCGAATCTTGGCCAGCACGCGTTTGCGCAGGGCCTGGAATTGCGTCATTTCCTTGACGCCGATGCGCGGCCGGGTGTGGATCATGCCCGCAAGCTCCATGATCTCGTTGTAGAGGTACGGCATGTACAGCGGATCGTGGCGCAGGAAGAGCTGGATCTGGCCGAGGAGATGCTTGAGTTCGCCCTGGTGCTTGTCCGCCTTGCGCATGAGCTTTTCCAGGCGTTTCGAGGCGTTTTTGAGCGAACTCGCCCACTCCCCGGCCTTCTGGGAAAAGACCGGACGCGTGCGCGGCGCGGCCGCGCGGGCCAGCGCGTCGAGAAAGACGCGAAGCGCCATGCCCTGGCCTGCGAAAAAGGCCGGGTCGTCCAGGGTGTCCGGGTCGATCTCCGGCGCGCCCGCGATGACCGCGCCCCCGCCGTAGAGGTTGTAGGCCCGCACGTCCGGGGCGGCGAAGTCCTTTTCCAGGTCGCGCTTGGCGGCCACGAAGCCCAGGTGCGTGAAAAGCGTCTCGCCGTCGCGGTTTTTCAGTCGTATGCCACTGGTCCCGGACGTGGCGGCGTGGTGCCCGGCGGCGTGGGTCGCGTCCGCGCGCCAGGCCAGGTCCTGGCCCACCAGCACGAAGCGCCTGGCTCCGGCCCAGGTCAGGAAGCGCTCCAGCGTCACGCCCACGTTGCCCCCGGCGTCAAGGACCAGTTCCAGGTCCTTGAGCACATAGGTGGCCATGCCTCCCTCGGTCCAAAGCGGCAGCGTCGGGCCGGGATAGCGCTCCACGACCTCGGGCTGCATTTTGGTGGAATAGATCAGGGGGACGTCCGCCGCGAACGCCGGGTCGCGCAGGTTTGACAGGCACTTGCCCATGTCGGTGTTGAAATCGATGGCCAGGCACAGATGGGGCTTGATCCCCAGCCGTTCCAGGGCCGGCAGGGTCTGGAGCGCCGTGGCGAAAAGCGCCTTGTCCCGGTGCCTGGCCACGGCCGGGGCCAGGCGCGGCAGCGACGGCCCCGCGCCGAGGAGCACGGCCGTAAGCCCCGTGGCCGCGCCGGCCATGCGCGCGAGGCTCCCGTCGTGCATGGCCCGGGAGAAGTTGCGCAACTCGTTGCCGACCATCACTTCCTGCTTGAGGCGAAGCGTGGTCAGGTCCACGGACATGTTTTCCAGGATGGCGCGCACGAGCCCCGCGCACTGGGCGTATTCCGGCCCGAGCTGGGTGCTCGGCATGTCGTTGCGCACGTTGATGCGCGCGAAAAGAAAGCTCACGTCCAGGCCGTGGAGCGTTTTTTCCAGGAGCTGCCGCTCCGGGGGCAGGAAGGTCAGCTGGCCGTTGGCGATGAAGGGCCGGTAATCGGTTTGGCTCAGGCAGGCCATGAGCAGATCCGGGCGCGGCTCGAGCACCACGATGCGGTGGGAGGGCGGTACGCCCGTCAGCACATGGTTGAGGCCGTAGCCGAGGGCCGTGCCCACGATGACCGTGGCCCCGCCCTCGAGCCCTTCGCTGGGACGCCAGTCCCGGTAATGCAAAGCCGGCGGCAGTGCCTCGAAAATGCCCTGGCCGTTATCCATGCGCCAGTCCAGGGTGCCGTGGCGGTTTTTGACGATGCGCCCGAAGATGATTTCGGGATCGGGATCGTGCTTGGCGAGCCAGGCCGCGACCGGTGCGCCGGCCTTGGCCAGTGCGGTGAGGTTGTCCACGAGAAACGAAGTGATGGGCATGGTGTCATCCTTGACGGTATTGCCATGGCCAAAGCAATAATCCTGCCACGCTTGCCCGCCCGCCGATTTTTGCCTACCACAAACCGACCGGACCGCTTTGGCAATCATCCGCGAGGGTTCCATGATCCACGACAACGTCCTTTCCCTGGTCGGCGCGACGCCGCTCGTGCGCATTGCGCGCATCAACCCCAATCCGGCCGTGACGCTCGCGGCCAAGGTGGAAATGCGCAATCCCGGCGGCTCCATCAAGGACCGGGTCGCCCTGGCCATGATCGAGGCCGCCGAGCGATCGGGCGAGCTCGTGCCCGGCCGCATCGTCATCGAGGCCACCTCCGGCAACACCGGCATCGGTCTGGCCATGGTCTGCGCCGTCAAGGGCTACCGCCTCAAACTTCTCATGCCCGCGTCGGCCTCCCAGGAGCGCAAGCGCATCATGCGCGCCTACGGGGCCGAAATCGTCCTCACCCCGGGCAACCTGGGCACGGACGGGGCCATCGAGGAGGCCTACCGCCTGGCGCGCGAGGAGCCCGAGACCTACGTGCTCATGGACCAGTTCAACAATCCCGCGAGCATAGACGCCCATTACGCCGGCACGGCCGAGGAGATCTACGCCGGCACGGACGGGGCCGTCACCCACGTGGTGGTGGCGCTCGGCACCTCGGGCACGGCCATGGGGCTGGTCAAGAAACTCAAAGAGTTGAACGCGGCCGTCAAAGTCGTGGCGGTCGAGCCCCATCCCGGGCACAAGATCCAGGGCCTCAAGAACATGCAGGAGTCCTATCCGCCGGGCATCTTCGACAAGAAGGCCCTGGACGCCATCGTTTCCGTGGAGGACGAGGACGCCTTCGCCATGGCGCGGCGGCTGGCCCGCGAGGAGGGGCTTTTCGTCGGCATGAGCGGCGGCGCGGCCATGGCCGCTGCGGCCGGGCTGGCCGCGTCCCTGGAGCGGGGCACGGTGGTCGCCATCCTGCCCGATGGCGGCGAACGCTACCTGTCCACGAGCCTTTTCGCCGTGCCCGAGAAAAAGGGTGTGGCGCTGCGTAGCGTGGGCGCGTCCGAGCCGGTCTATCTTGACCCGGCCGGGGCCGCGCCCGGGCTTTTCACCTTCGGCCCGCCGCTCGCCGCGCCCGGTGATCTGGACGGCTGGCGGCGCGTGGTCACCCTCGACGTGCTGCGCCGGGCGCTCGCCCGCGACGGCGCGCGCCCGACGCTCGCCGTGGGCCTGGCCGACCTCGACGACTCGAGCCTGCAAGCGGCGCGAGCGGCGGGCCTGGCCTGCCGCGAGTTCGCCGCCCGGGCCAGGGAGCATGTGGCTTCCCTGGCAGCCTCCCTGGGCGTGGCCGAGGCGCTTTTCCCCCTGGCCGGCGAGGCCCTGGACGAGGCGCTGGCCATGACGCGCAAGCTCATGGGCAAGGGCCTTGCCTACGAGAAGCTGCGCAGCGTCTATTTCGACGTGGCCCGCGACAAGGCCTACGGCCGTCTGCTCGGGCGCGACCTGGACAAGCTGGCGCTCGGCAAGACCGTGGACCTGCTCGCCTACGCCAAGGACAATCCCCACGATTTCACCCTGCTCAAGCGCGTGAGCCTCAAGGACCTCAAGGCCGGCGACGCCTTGGCCACGCCCTGGGGTAACGTGCGGCCGAGCTGGTTTTTGCAGATGGCCGCCGCCGCGGCCAAGGCTCTTCCGGCCGTGACCGTGGCGCTGACCGACGAGGACAAGGCCTTCCCGCACCTGGAGAACCTGCGCGCCATCTGGGCCGTGGGCGCGGGCCTTTCGCCCGCGGCATGGCTCGTTGGCGGGCGCGTTTCGGCGCGCGAGGGCGGCGAGGCCGCGCCGGCGGACCTTGCCGCCTGCCTGGACCTTGGCGTCCATCCCCTGGCCGTGCGCGCGTGGTTGTTGTCCGTGGGCTACAAAAAGCCGCTGTCCGTCTCCCCCGAGGCGCTGCGCATGTGGGAGAAAAACCGCAATCGCGTCCAGGAGCTGGCCGCCAACCTGGGGCTTGTGCCCAAGGGCCGGGGCGCGGTTTCCGCCCAGGTCGAGGCCGAGGCCGGGGATCTCGCCGAAGCGCTGCGCTTCGCGGTGGACGACGATTTGTCGCTGTTCCAGTTCTGGCCCAAGCTCTTCGCCTTCTGCCGCTTCGCCAACGGCCTGCTCTCCACCGGGGCGCTCACCGGGCCGGACGCCGTGCGCTGCGCGGCGGCCCTTGGCGACGCCGACGCGGTGCTCGGCCTGCTCGACGCCGCCGCGCTGCCGCTTGCCCGGAGCGACTGGCCGCAGGAGGCCTCGCGTCTCGTGATCTCGCGGGAAGCGGCCCGCCAGGCCAGGGATTTCGCCCGGGCCGACGCGCTTCGCGTCGAGATCGAGGCGCTCGGGTACCGCGTCGAGGACGCCGCCGACGGTGCGCGGCTTTTCCCCAGGCGCTAAAGGGGGCGACGGTGCTGTTTGATTATCTGCGTCTGTCCGAGGCCATCGCGGACGTGCTGCGGGCCAGGAAGGCGGAGACGGCCGTCGCGCCCGAGCGGCTGGCCGTGCCGGTGCCGGGAGGCGTGCTCCTGTGCATGCCGGCCGCCGACGCGGACGTCGCCATCGTCAAGAACATCACCGTGCATCCGGGCAACCGGGAGCTGCCCGTCATCCAGGGCGAGGTGCTGGTCCTTGATGCCGCGACCGGGCGCAAGCTGGCCGTGCTCGATGCCGGGGAGCTCACGGCCCGGCGCACGGCGGCGGTGAGCCTTTTAGCCGCGCGCCTGCTCGCGCCGCGTCCGGCCGGGCCGCTTTGCCTTTTCGGCGCGGGCGTGCAGGCGAGAGCCCATGCCGAGGCGTTCGCCCAGGGACTGGGTGTTACGGATGTCGTCATCGTCTCGCGCACGCAAAAACGCGCGGAAGGTCTGGCCGGGGAACTGGCCGGGGAGGGGATCGCGGCGCGGGTGGAAACCGGTGCCGCGGCGGCGGTGCGCGACGCGGCGCTTATCATCACGGCCACGACCGGCCGTGAGCCGGTTTTCCCGGACGCGGTGCGGGGCGACGTGTTCGTTGCGGCGGTGGGGACGTTTACGCCCGAGGCGGCGGAGGTGCCGGCCTCGCTTGTCTCCCGCGCGGCGCTTTTCGTGGACGACATGGCCTCGGCCAGGGGCGAGGCCGGCGATTTCCTGCGCGCGGGCGTGGACTGGGGCGCGGTCACGGCCCTGGAAGACATTCTCGATGCGCCGCCGAGGCCCGCCGGCCCCGTGGTCTTCAAGACCGTGGGGCATGCACTGTTCGATCTGGCGGCGGCGAAGCTGGCCTGCCGCGCCTAGGCGGCGGCCCGAAAGAGCCCTGCCCCTTCCTTGAGGGCTTCCGACGTGCCCATCACGTAAAGCCTGTCCCCGGGGTGCAGCAGGAAAAGCCCGTCGGGGTTTGGCACGAACTCCTCGCCGCGCCGCGCCGCCGCGACCGTCAGGTTGTGCGCGCGCCGCATCCGCGCCTCCTCGAGCGTCCGCCCCGCCAGGGCGGACCCTTCCGCCACCGTGAACACCGCCACGTGCAGCCCGGCCAACGACTTGTCCGGCGCGACCCCGGCCATGGAAGCCAGGGAATCGGGCAGCATGGCGCGGTAGCCCTCGCGCCGGATCTCCTGGGCCATGCTTTCGATGTCGTCGCGCGGCACCATGAACTTGGCCAGCACCCGGGCGAACACCACGAGCGACGCCTCGAACTCCTCGGCGATCACGTCGTTGGCCCCGAGCTCGAGCAGGGCCTTGATCTCGGAATTAAACCGCGTGCGCGCGACGATGTAGAGCGCCGGATTCTCGAACCGGGCGATCTCCACCGTGCGCCGCGCCGCCGCCGCGTCGGAAATGACCACGGCCAGCGCCTTGGCCTCGCGCACGCCGATGTGCTCCAAAACGCCCGGCTTGGAGGCGTCGCCGAAGTGGATGGGCTCGCCCTTTTTGCGTTCGTTGCGCACCGTGTCCGGGTTCATCTCGAGGATCACGTAGGGGATGTCCGCCGCCTTGGCCGCCCGGGCGAGTTGCCGCCCGCCCGCGCCGAAGCCGAGGATGATCATGTGGTCCTTGATCCCCGGAACGAGGGGCGCAAGCGGCGTCTCCCGCGCGCCAAGCGCGCGGCACAGCAGGAGCGAAACCTTGGGCGCGGCCTTGATGATGAAAGGCGCGAGCACCATGGTCAGGATGCTCGCGGCCAGGAACTTCTGGTAGAGGTGCTCGGAAATGACATGGCGGTCGAAGCCGGCCTTGGCCAGGATGAAGGAGAATTCCCCCACCTGGCAAAGGGCCATGCCCACCAGCACGGCGGTGCGCGTGGGATAGCCGAGGATGCGCGTGGCCGCGCCGGCCATGACCGCCTTGACGACGAGCAGCAGGGCCGTGACGGCAAGGATCTGCCAGACGTGCTCAATCGCCGTGCCGAGGTTTAAGAGCATGCCGATGGAGATGAAAAAAAGCGAGGTGAAGACGTCCTTGAACGGCAGCACCACCTCGTGCAGGTGCTCGCGGTAGTCCGAGCCGGAAAGGAGCAGGCCGGCCAGAAACGCGCCGAGCGAAAGTGACAGGCCGATCGACGCGGTGAGCAGGCTGACGGCCAGGCAGATGCCAAGGGCTGTGAGCAGGAAGAGCTCCCGGCTGCGCGTGCGCACGATGGCGAGCAGCAGCCGCGGCATGAGCTTGCGCGAGAGCACCACGAGCAAAACGAGCACCAGCGCGCCCTTGCCCACGGTGAAGACGATGGAGTTGGTGAAACCGAAGGTGCGCCCGGCCAGCAGCGGCACGGCCAGCGTCATGGGCACGGCGAGCAGATCCTGGAAGATGAGGATGCCAAGGCTCACCCGGCCGTGGGGCGCTTCCATCTCGGCGCGTTCCTGGAGCGTGGTCAGCACGATGGCCGTGCTCGACAGGGCGGCGAGCATGCCGAGCAGGACGCTGGAGCCGCCGGAAAAATGCAGCGCGAAAAGCGGCAGCGCGAAGAAAAAAGCCCAGGTGAGGAGCATCTGCGCCGTGCCGCCGTAGAAAACCGGCCGCTTGAGGCGCGACAGGTCGGACAGGGACAGCTCCAGGCCGATGGTGAAAAGCAGCAGGATGACGCCGATTTCCGAGAGGATTTCCACGTCGTGGGCCGAGCGCACGAGCCCCAGGCCATAGGGGCCGCAGACGACGCCCGTGAGCAGCATGCCGACCAGGGCCGGAATTTTCAGGCGGTGGCAGATGAGGATGACCATGACGGCCAGCCCGAAGATGATGGTGACATCCGGGAGCAGCGGTATATCCATGTGGCGCCTATGACAAAAAGGACAGGATTTGGAAAGGGCGGGCCGGGGCGGCGGGTCAGGCCATGAGGGCGGCCCGGGCGGAATCCATGCAGTGTCGCAGCACTTCCAGGGAGGCGAGCACGGCCTCGCGGCGCTGCGGCTCGACCCGGTCGAGCATGCTTTGAAAAAGGCTCACCATGAAGGTGCGGATGTCCTCGCGTATGCGCTTGCCTGCCGGGGTCAGGGACAGCAGGGTGACGCGGGCGTCGGCGGGGTCGGGGTGCTTTTCGATGAGCCCCTGGCGCAAAAGTCCCGTGGTCACGGCCGTCACGCGGCTTTTGGTGACGCCGAGCCGCCGGCCGAGCTCGCCGGGCGCGAGGTAGCGGCTTTCGCCCAGCGCCAGCACGGCCCGCAGCGCCGCAGGCGGCAGCCCGAAGCGCTCGCTTTGCAGGGCGATGCGCGCCTGGCAGCAGGCAAAGAGGTTTTCCACGGCTTCCTGCAACCGGTTGGCCTGACGCTCGAAGGCTTCGGCATCGGAGGGCGTTGTCGCGACATCCATGCGTAAAATTTACGGGAGGGAAGCCGTGGCTGTCAATGCGCCGCGGAATTCGTGACATCGGGTTGCCTGCCGGGGATCGTTACGGTAGCTACGATGCCATGAAACCGCCCTTCCTTGACGCAGCGGGGACGGCGCGCTTTGCCTGTCCCCGCGCGCGGCGGCCCTGTCGCCCCTTTCCGGAGGTCCCGTGTCCCACGAAATAAGCCTCATCCTGACCCTGACCGCCGGCCTGCTCGCGGCCCTGCTCCTGGGCCTTGCCGCGAAGCGGCTGCGCATGTCCCCCATCGTCGGCTACCTGCTGGCCGGCTTCGTCATCGGCCCCTTCACCCCGGGCTATGTCGCCAACGGCGAGATCGCGGGCCAGTTCGCGGAACTCGGCGTCATCCTGCTCATGTTCGGCGTGGGCCTGCACTTCCACCTCAAGGACCTCATGGCCGTGCGCGGCGTGGCCGTGCCCGGGGCCGTGGCGCAGATCGCGGCTTCGGCCGCCCTGGGGGCCGTGGCTTCCCATGCCCTCGGCTGGAGTTGGTCCGCGGGCATCGTCTTCGGCATCGCCATTTCCGTGGCCAGCACCGTGGTGCTCACACGGGTGCTCGCGGACAACCGCGCCCTGCACACCCCGACCGGGCATATCGCCGTGGGCTGGCTCATCGTGGAGGACCTCTTCACGATCCTCGTGCTGCTGCTGTTGCCGGTCTTTTACGGCCAAAGGGACGCGGGCGGGCCGGGGCTTGGCCTGACGCTCTCCCTTGCGCTGCTCAAGCTCGCGGGCCTCGTCGCGGTGACGGCGGTCGCCGGGCGCTGGCTTTTGCCGCGCTTTTTCGGCCATGTGGCCCGCACGGGCTCGCGGGAACTCTTCACGTTGGCGGTGCTGGCCGTGGCCCTGGGCCTGGCCGTGGGCGCGGCGCTGGTTTTCGGCGCATCCATGGCCTTGGGCGCGTTTCTGGCCGGCATGATCGTCGGGCAGTCGGAATTCGGGGCCAGGGCCGCCTCGGACGCGCTGCCCATGCGCGACGCCTTCGCCGTGCTCTTTTTCGTCTCCGTCGGCATGCTGCTCGACCCGACGACCGTGCTTGGCGGCTGGAAGCTCGAGCTCGCCACGCTCGGCATCGTGCTGCTCGGCAAGCCGCTGGCCGCGTTCGCCGTGGTGCTGCTCCTGCGCCGGCCCCTGGACGTGGCCTGCGCCGTGGCCGTGGCGCTCGCGCAGATCGGCGAATTCTCGTTTATCCTGGCGTCCATGGCCGCAGGGCTCGGCGTGCTGCCCAAGGAAGCCTTCAACGCCCTGGTCGTGGCCTCGGTCGTCTCCATCATCCTCAATCCCTGGCTTTACCAGGGGACCATCGTGCTTCTGGCGCGGCTCAAGCGCCGGGGCTTTTTCACCGACAAGGCCATTGCGGACGGGGCGTCCCCCCCCGCGGGTGCGCCCGCCCCTGCGGCAGTGGTCGTGGGCTACGGTCCCGTGGGCCGCATGTTGTGCCGCATCCTGCGCGACAACGGCATCGTGCCCGTGGTGGTGGAGATGAACATCGAAACCGTGCGGGAACTGCGCGCCAAGGGCCTGCCCGTGGTCCACGGCGACGCCGCCAGCCGGGAGATCCTGCTCCACGCGGGCGTCGAAAATGCCGGGAGCCTGCTCATTACGGCGTCGGGCCTCGACGCGTGCGAGATCGCGGCCGCGGCTCTGGACCTGGCCCCGTCCTTGCGGGTCGTCAGCCGGGCCGGCTACCTGCGCGAGGCCGAGGCCCTGCGCGCGGCCGGGGTGCAGGCTGTCTTTTCCAGCGAAGGCGAGGTGGCGCTTTCCATGACTGCCTGGCTCATGGAGGAACTCGGGGCCACGGACGAGCAGGTCGAGCGCGAGCGCGACCGGGTGCGGCGGGAGTTGTTCGACAACGCGGAAGAAGTCGCGGCGGCCTCGTGTGGAAGTCACTAAAGAAGAATCATAGCAACAAATCGTTCTCAAAATCCATCGACCGGAATCTCGGGGACGCGACGCTAGGCGTCCGCTGGTGCCTGGACGGCCCGGGCCCTGCGCCGTTTGTATTCGATGCGCCAGGCGAGCATCCCCAGGACGATGGCCAGGAAGAGCAGGCTGCCCAGCCAGCGGAAGACCCCGGCCACGCCGGCGGCCAGCGCCTCGGGCGCGGCGTTGGTGAATTCCGCCCGCGCTCCGATGTGCCCCGAGGAGAGCACCAGGGCGCTGAATATCGCCCCCACCAGCGGCAATCCCGTGGACTGCCCGAACACCCGCGCGTAGTTGGCCAGTCCCGACCCGACGCCCAGGCGGTGCGGCGGCATCTCCCCCATGATCGAGGAATTGTTGGGGGCCTGGAAGATGCCGATGCCAAGGCCCACGGGCAGGGTGCGCAGCAGGTAGCCCCACCAGGGCGTGGCCACGGTCAGCGTGCCCAGGGAAAAGCAGCCCCCGCACAGCACCACGAGCCCGAGCAGGCAGATGCCCCGGGAGCCGTAGCGGTCGGCGAGTGACCCGGAAACCGGCGCGGTCAGGGCCATGGACGCCGGCAACAGCATCATGAGCAGGCCCATTTCGGTCACGGACCGTCCTTGGGCCGACTGGAAGAAAAACGGCATGATGAAGCCGCTGGCGCCGGTGATGAAGACCAGCACCGCCATGCAAAGCGGCAGCGTGACCAGCGGGTTGGCAAAAAGCGTCAGGTCGAGCATGGGCTGGGCGGCACGGCGTTCGATGGCCACGAACACGAAAAGCCCGACCAGGGACAGGCCTAAAAGCGCAAGGCCGGCGGGATCGGCGAAGCCGCCCCGCTGGATGGCGGTCATGCCCAGGCAGTACGCGCCGAGCGTCAGGCTGGCCGCAGCCGCGCCCGGCAGGTCGAAACGTTCGCCCGTCTTGACGGGCGGCAGATGCGGCATGCGCCTGGCCACCACCCACAAGGCGACAAGGCCGACGGGCAGGTTGAGCAGGAACAGCGAACGCCAGCCCAAAATGCCGATGAGGATGCCGCCCAGGGGGGGGCCGATCATGAGCCCCATGGCCACGGTGCCGCCGATGAACCCCAGAGCCCGGCCGCGGCTCGACGGCGGCGCGATCTGCGTGACGATGGCCATGCCGAGCGATTGCGTCATGGCCGCGCCGATGCCTTGCAGCGCCCGGAAGGCGATGAGCCAGGAAACCGAAGGGGCCAGGCCGCAGCACAGGGAGGCGATGAGGAAGATCACGAGCCCGGTGGAGAAGATGCGCTTCTTGTCGCGCATGTCGCCAAGGCGCGACACCAGCAGCAGCAGGCTCGCGATGACGAGCACGTAGCTGAGGATCACCCACTGGATGGCGGCGAAATCGGTGTGCAGGGCCTCGACCAGGGTCGGCAGGGCCACATTGACGATGCTCATGTCGAGCGTGGCCATGAAGACCATGAGGTTGACCCCGAGCATGGCCAGGACAGGGGAGGGCGTGCGGATTTCCGGCGTGGGGCCGGCAGCGTGCTGCTTCATAAAAGAGGGTATCCTTGCGCGGCGGCATCCCCCCATACGCCAATGGACGGCAGGGGGGAAGGGGCGCGTCAGGCCGGGGGACGCTGCCGGCGGTGGTCGAGGTCGCCGTGGGTCACGGCCGCGAAAAGCCACTGGGTGAGCGCGGCGAGGGACGCGGCGTCGGCGCGGCGAAAAAGCGGATGGCGGGTGAGCGCGGCCTCCATGGCCGGCGGCAGCGCCCCTTCCTGCGGCAGGTCGAGATAGGCCGCGAATGCCGCGAGCTTTTGCCCGACGAGGTTGACGCCCCGGTCGATGAGCAGGCGCAGCGGAATGTCGCAGGCGAGCTGCCACTCCAGGTCGATGTAGCGGACGTCTCCCGTGCCCGGATGGCGCAGCACGTTGCCCGGATGGGCGTCGAGCAGGCTTCCCGGCAGCCAGCGGTCGTTAGGAAGGTCCGTATAGATTTCCCGGCCCAGGCGCTCGCGGCAGAAGGCGTAAAAGCCTTGCACGCCCTCGGGCGTCCCGGGCCGCGCGCGAGACGCCGCCTCGTCCATCCAGGCGGCGAGGGTCTTCGCGGCGCGGACCATGTCCCCGTCCTCCACGGCGTCGAGCGTCGTTTCCAGAAAGCTCGCGTAGCCCAGGCGGTAGGGCTCCCGGGCCTTCACGTGCTGGCGGCCCGAGGCGAAGGCCGTTTCCGGCAGGCCGTGGAGGTTTTTGCGCGAAACGGCCACGCCGGCGTCCGTGCGGACAAAGCGCGTCATGGTCTGGAAGCGCGGCGGGCAGGAGTCGGCGTTGACGGCCACGGCCAGGGTGTCGGCGTTGGCGGCGAGCAGGGGCGCGTCGTCCGTCGCGGCCGCAAGCACGAGAAAGGAATTCATGACGTGCCCGGCCGCGCCGCCGGCCAGGGCCGAACGCAGGAACGCCCGTTCGTTGAAGGCCGGGAGGGCCTTGCCGCCGGGATCGGGCGTGGGCAGCTCGAGCAGCGGCAGGACGTTGAACCCGGGGGTCGCGAGCGCTCGTTCGGACACGACGCCGTCCGGGGTCTTGTAGTCCGGCGAGGGGTAGTGCCAATGCTCGGCGGGAAAACCCGCGCGGGCGAGCATGGCGGCAAGCGTCGGGCGGTCGAAGGTGCGCGCGCCGCCCGGGCCGGGATAGCCGTTTATGCCGTGGTATGGCCGGCCGGTATGGTCCTCGGGAAGCCCGGCCAGGTATTTGTGGCCCATTCGGTTTTCGATGGCGAGGATCAGGCAGCCGTCGGGCTTCAGGTAGCGCCTGGCCTCGGCGAGCAGGCGTTCGTGGGGCTTTGGGCCGTCCACGAACGCGGCGGCGTATTCGAGCACGCCGATGAGCGTGACCACGTCGAAACGCCCGTCGTAAGGGAGGCCCACGGCGTTGGCGGCGACGATCTCGAGGTTTTGCGCGCGGCGGCAGCGGGCCGCGATGACGGCCGCGCGCTCGGGCGAGCCTTCGACGGCCGTGACGCGATGCGGCAGGGTGGCAAGGTGGGCGGTCAGCGCGCCGCAGCCGGCGCCAAGTTCGAGAATTTCGCCCCCCGGGCCGAAGTCGAGCCAGGAAAGCAACGTCTTGCGGCGCGGGGTCAGGTGGTAGCGGATGGCCCAGGGCGCGTCCCGGGGATAAAGTTCGTATTCGTCGACGTCGTGCTCGCTGAAAAAGCCCAACAGATACGCCTCCGCCCCGTCCCGATAGCCGATGGTGTTCTGGCCGCGTGTGATTTGCATGGAAGATGCCTCCGGCGGCCGGGGGGGATCATCCCCCCCGGACCCCCTGGGCGGGGTTCGTCACCCGCGCGGGAGGTCTCACCCCCCCCTTGAAAGTTTTTCGGGGAAGGAGGGGGCGTGGGGGAGGAAACCCCCTTTTTTCAAAAAGGGGGTTTCCTCCCCCA
>NZ_JNJA01000024.1 GCF_000702665.1 Solidesulfovibrio alcoholivorans DSM 5433 | reverse complement strand
GCGCTGGGTCCGCCGTGAGACGCGCTTCTATTTCCGCCCAATGATTCAGGAAGGGGTCAGGCCGTGTTCGCCAGTCCCGTACCTCCTTCATTTCAGAGGGGAGTCTGCCTTCCTTGAGATACTTTGCCGCCGTATTGCGGCTCATGCCGGCCTTGAGCCCGGCTATTCCGGTCAGCCCTGTTTTGGTCTTCTCTCGCATCAGCTTTCTCACCTGCGCATCCGTTATCATTTCAGCTGGCTACCATCTTTCCCGGGGGGAGACAGCCGCCAGCCTCCAAGGGGAGGTGGATGCACAATTCTAATTGTCGCTGATGCTCAGGAGTAATTGTCGCCGATCATCCGGCAGAACAACGTGATAATCCCCGCGATTGATGTCGTGGAGCGTACCTGTGCTGAGGCCATGGCAGGCGGCGATAAAATCGTGTTTCAGACCCTGAATGCCCCGTTAACTCAGGCTCACAGGGATGCTCTGGATCGTTTACTTGAGTCATCGGGTAATCAGTCTTCCAGGTTGACTTGGCTTCTGCAACCTCCGGGTAAAATCAATGGTAAGAACGTGCTGCAACATCTTGATCGGCTCAGTAGCATTGAATCGCTGGCATTACCGGAAGGTATAGATCGTACCATTCACCAGAACCGGTTGCTGAAACTGGCGCGGGAAGGCCGAAGGATGAGCAGCCGGGATTTGACCCGATTTTCAGCAGCCCGGCGTCATGCGATCCTGGTGTGCGTGCTGGAAGAAGCCAGAGCCACACTGACAGATGAAGTGATTGAGTTGCATGAGCGAATGCTGAACAGCCTTTTCAGCAAAGCCAAAAGAACACAGGCTGAGCGCCTTCAGCAGACCGGAAAGCTGATCCAGTCAAAACTGAGGCAGTACATCGATGTCGGTCAGGCGCTGTCTGATGCCCGCGATTCCGGTGGCGATCCATGGCTCGCAATAGAAAACATACTCCCATGGCCTGAATTTGTCGCCAGTCTGGAGGAAACACGTCATCTCGCCAGAAAAAATAATTTTGACCCGCTGCATATTATTACTGAGAAATACAGCACATTACGGAAATATGCCCCGCGCATGTTGTCCGCTTTACAGTTAGTCGCAACCCCGGCAGCGCAACCTCTGGCTGATGCGCTGGTTGTGATTAAGGATATGTACCGGAAACAGTCACGTAAAGTTCCGGCGACAGCGCCGCTGGAGTTTGTCCCCGAAAGCTGGCGCAAGGTGGTAATTACACCTGCAGGTATTGACCGGCAGTACTATGAATTTTGTGCGCTCAGCGAGCTTAAGGGGGCGTTGCGCTCCGGGGACATCTGGGTTAAAGGTTCACGCCGCTACAAAAATTTTGATGATTACCTCAGGGAGTGTCCCAAAAACTGTGTAAACGCCCCTGGTTGATGGTTTAGCAGAGATATCCCTGAAGCCTGTCCTGGAAGAAGATTGAGAGCTGGGCCATGATCTCTGGCCAGTTCCTTGTCTTCATCGTCCACCGTTTCTCGGCTTCAGCAACCGCCAGATACAACGCCTTAAACAGGGCGATCTCCGTCGGGAAAACGCTTTTCCCTTTCACGGTCTTTCTTACCCGGCTGTTGAGACTCTCAATGGGGTTGGTGGTGTAAATCAGCCGCCGCACTGCTTCGGGATAATTGAAAAAAGTTGCCAGTTCTGTCCAATGACGCTTCCAGGACAGCACAACCTGGGGATACTTCCGCCCCCAGGCTTCCTCGAACTGGGTCAGCGCCATGAGGCCCGCCTCCTCGGTGGGTGCGGTGTAAATCGAGCGCAGACAGGTGGCAACTTCCTTGCGGTCCTTCCAGGCCATCTGCGCCAGCGAATTCCGGACCTGGTGGACAAGGCAACGCTGGATCTCGGCCTGGGGATACACGGCCCTGATGGCTTCGGGGAAGCCGGTCAGCCCGTCCACGGCGAAAATCAGCACATCGTTCACGCCCCGGTTTTTGAACTCATTGAGCACGCTGAGCCAATACTTGGCTGATTCACTCTGCCCAAGCCAAATGCCCAGACACTCCTTTTTCCCCTCCAGGTCGATGCCGACCATCAGGTACGCAGCCACGTTTGTGACCCGGCCATCCACCCGGAGCTTGAGAAACAGCGCGTCCATGAACACGATAGCGTAAATCGGCTCCAATGGCCGATTCTGCCATTCCTTGGCCTTGTCAATGACGGCATCAGTGATGCGGCTGACCGTCTCGGGCGAGATGTCGTGGTTGTAGATTTCCTTGACGTGGTACTGGATATCGCGGGTGCTCATCCCCTTGGCATACATGGAAAGGATGAGTTCCTCGAAGCCGCCGATGTCCTTGTGGCGCTTCTTGACGATAGCCGGCGCGAACTCGGATTTTCGGTCCCGGGGCACATCAATGACGATGGGCCCGACCTTCGAAGCAAGCTCTTTCTGGCTGTAGCCGTTGCGACGGTTGCCGGGATCGCTGGCGGGTGTTTGATAGCGGTCGTAGCCGAGGAAGCCGGTCATTTCGGCTCCCATGGCCGTTTCGACCACGTCCTTGATCATCGAACGGAGAACGGCATTGAGGTCGTCCAGGCTGGTGATCTCTCCCTCGAGCACCTTCCTGGTCAGTTCGTCACGGTTGATCAGCACGGAAACCTCCTGGGGCTTTCGCCCCTTAGTGGAGGTTTACACAGATTTCGTTACAGGCCCTTACCTCATTCCCGAAAAGGACTTTGACAAACTCACATCGGCGCTGCCATTGCCCGTATCTGCTGATTTTCATGAGTACATTACCAGCCGCATGACCCTGCTTCAGTCCAGGCTTGAAGAGGTCAATGCCATGGCTGCCCTTGGTGAACTGCCCGATGTGGAAATATCTGACAAGGGCGTAAAAGTCTCTCCGCTGGACAACAGCGTTCCGGCGCAGGTTTCACCGCTGGCAGAGCTGGTTTACAGCATGCTACCGCGCCCTAAAATCACGGAAATTCTCGATGAGGTAAACAGCTGGACGACGTTTACCCGACATTTTTCGCATATAAAAAATGACATTACCCGTCCCGATACCCGCCTGCTCCTCACCACCATCCTTGCGGATGGTATCAATCTTGGCCTGACCAAAATGGCAGAAGCCTGCCCCGGTAGCACCAAATCATCACTCGAAGATATTCAGGCATGGTACATCCGCGATGAAACCTATTCAGCAGCCCTTGCAGAGCTGGTAAACGCGCAGGGGAAAAGGCCGCTGGCGGCATTCTGGGGCGACGGGACAACGTCATCATCAGATGGACAGAATTTCAGAACAGGCAGCTCAGGCCGCTACGCAGGGCAGGTTAACCCGAAATACGGGCAGGAGCCCGGACGTCAGTTTTATACCCATATTTCGGATCAATACAGCCCGTTTTACACCTGCATAATCAGTCGGGTCAGGGATTCAACCCATGTTCTCGATGGCTTGCTGTACCACGAAAGCGACCTAGAAATCAGGGAGCATTACACCGATACAGCTGGTTTCACCGATCATGTCTTTGCCCTGATGCATCTGCTGGGATTTGCGTTCTGTCCGCGAATCAGGGATCTCCACGACAAGAAGCTGTTTATCAAAGGGAAAGCTGACCAATACCCGGCGCTTCAGTCACTGATATCAACGACCAGCCTGAATCTGAAAGAGATCGAAATTCACTGGCGTGAAGTGCTACGTCTGGCGACCTCGATAAAGCAGGGTACCGTGACAGCATCTCTGATGCTGAAAAAACTAGCTAGCTACCCCAAGCAAAACGGACTAGCTAAAGCACTGCGAGAAATTGGCCGCATTGAGCGAACGCTGTTTATGCTCGACTGGTTCCGCGATCCTGCACTGCGTCGGCGAGTACAGGCGGGGCTGAATAAAGGCGAGGCACGTAACGCACTGGCGCGGGCGGTATTTATGCACCGGCTGGGAGAAATTAGGGACAGAAAGCCGGAAAATCAGAGCTATCGCGCCAGTGGTCTGACGCTTCTGACGGCTGCGATCTCGCTGTGGAATACTGTGTATATGGAAAGGGCGATCGATGCCCTGAAGCGTAAGGGACTAAAGATCAACGAACAACTGCTGTCACATTTGTCGCCGTTAGGCTGGGAGCACATCAACCTGACAGGCGATTATATCTGGAAAAGCAACCGGATACCGGCTTCCGGTAAGTTTCGTCGGTTGAGACCCGCTAAAGTCGAAAGGTCAAAAAATAGCCTTAACGTACAATAATTTTCGATATCCAAACTGACCCCTAAAAGGGGTCAGGACACGATTTGGCAAAAATCGTACGCTAGACGTTCGTAGAAGCCAGCTCCCTGAGGAGGGAGTGTCAGACGGGATACCGTTGTTTCTCACCCCTTTTAAGTAAAAAACGTGTCAGTCGGACCTCTTGGGTTTACCGTTGTCTCTCACCCCTTTTTTGTAAAATCTTTATAATCCGACATATTACGCATTAAAATTCCTTGGCCTCTTAGGGGGGGTACCGTTGTCTCTCACCCCTTTTTTGCTACCGTTGTCTCTCACCCCTTTTTTGAAACACTGAGGAAACATATTGAAATAAAATAGCTTTTTCAAAGAGTACCGTTGTTTCTCACCCCTTTTTTGCTACCGTTGTTTCTCACCCCTTTTTTGAAACACTGAGGAAACATATTGAAATAAAATAGCTTTTTCAAAGAGTACCGTTGTTTCTCACCCCTTTTTGCTACCGTTGTTTCTCACCCCTTTTTTGGGGGTTACCGTTGTCACTCACCCCTCAAAAAAACCCAATATACCGTTGTTTCTCACCCCTTCCTCCGCGCACAGTACCGTTGCCACTCACCCCTTTTTCGCGCCGGATAACACGCGGAAAAGCCCAGCCAGGAGCCGCCTTGTAAGGATTTAAGCGGAGAGGGATAATCGTATTAAGAATAATCATAAGAAAGAAATAATCTTCGCGCGCGAGGCGTCGCCCAAATTCTCACCCCCGCGCCGTTGGCGCTCCCCCCGCCAGCGGGGGAAACAGGCCTTCGGCCCTAAAGGAACCCCCCCAACCCCCCGCAACACGGGGGGGGACCCTTCCCGTCAATCCTACGGTCTCCCACAACGATTTCTTACACTGACAGCCAGGTCAAAACTAAAACCACCAAAAGGGCGCGATCCGTTCAAAAAAATAGACTGCCCCGGTAGGATTTTTAGGCACTTCAACGCGGGTAGTCATCGACAATCCGCAAAAGAGGCGACGCCCTACGGGCTATCTGGGGGCAAGCCCCCAGCCCCCCAGGATCGGCCCCAGGAGCCCCCCAGAGCGTTTTTTCTACCAAAGGCAGCCCAATGTTCATTGGAAGCCCAAAAAATCGAAAATAAGGCTGTTTTGGGCCCCGCTTTTTAGGATGTCTGTTTCGTACTATACAGACACTCAAGGAGAGAACACAAAAAAGGCCACGCTACCTAGTTCCCTAGAGAGCGTGGCCTTTTGCAAATGGTTAGGGGTCTGCTCACGAAACGGAAAAAATCGTACGCTAAGCCTGTTGCAGCGGCCTGAACTTGTCCGCCCGGGAGTGTACCCTACGAATCCAAGCCGATACTCCTCCTTTTGGGGGCTGGGTCTAGCCGACGTACACTTATAATGACTAGATCAATTCAGTATTGTGGGGTACTTCAAATATTTTCCTCCGATCAACCGGTTGTATTTCTATCGATTTTGAATTTTTTGTCTGCAATAGTTTGCGAAGATGGAAATTAAACGTTGAGTATGCCAATGTCAACTTCCCCTGTGCTGCCAGTTTGTCGTAGATGTGCTTATTGGCGTACCCTTTTTTGTGCATATCGAGAATCTCCATCTGACAAGATCTAAATTCTACACGACCCATGCATCGGGCAATGCGGCCTGATTTGTCCATAATTCTCTCCTGGAGTTTTTTTATCGCATTTTACGCACTTTTAGCAGCCAATGTCAACTGATAGTAGTTTATCCGATTAGAAGTGAGCGGAACCGCTCTCATTCAAGCCCATACTAGCCGATAGTGTCGCTGACAAAAAAGGTCGAAACAATGACAGCGTGCGCGAAGGCAGGACAGGTGAAGTAGGCCTACCTTTGGCAGGCCCCTTCACTCCTACCTTGCGGGACTCAACTTATTCGCCTGTGGCTCAACGCGCGCGGGGTCGAACCGCACGCAAGTGACCTCATCGAACTATTTGGTTTATTATGTCTATTTGGAGTAGACCCTAACCAGATGCCAGAGGGCTTCACTGGAAAGCGTCAGAATAGATCTATATTTGCAATTTCTTGACGGATTCCGCACAAAGCTATAGATTTCTACCTGACACTTTCGGCTCAGGAGGCATCTTGCAGGGGCACCGCATCGGCTACGTCCGCGTCAGCAGTTTCGACCAGAACCCGGAACGGCAGCTCGAACACGTTCAGGTGGACAAGGTGTTCACCGACAAGGCGTCGGGTAAGGACACGCGACGGCCACAGCTCGACGCGCTGCTCGCCTTCATGCGCGAGGGCGATACGGTGGTGGTGCACAGCATGGACCGCCTGGCGCGAAATCTGGACGACCTGCGTCGCCTGGTGCACAGCCTTACCCAGCGTGGCGTGCGTATCGAGTTCGTGAAGGAAAGCCTGAGCTTCACCGGCGAGGATTCACCAATGGCTAACCTAATGCTGTCGGTGATGGGGGCGTTCGCCGAGTTTGAACGCGCCCTGATCCGAGAGCGGCAACGCGAGGGCATCTCGCTCGCCAAACAGCGAGGTGCCTACCGGGGGCGCAAGAAGGCGCTCGCGCCAGATCGGGTGCTCGAACTGCGGCGTCGTGCCACTGCCGGCGAAAAGAAAGCGCCGCTCGCCCGCGAGTTCGGCATCAGCCGCGAAACCCTCTACCAGTACCTCAAAACGAACGACTGACCATGCCGAGCCGCAGTCTGTTGACGCCCGCCGAGCGGGACACCTTGCTGGCATTCCCCACGACAGACGATGAACTGATCCGGCACTACACCTTCTCCGAAGCCGACCTCTCGGCGATACGTCAGCGGCGCGGCAATCACAACCGTCTCGGCTTCGCAGTGCAGTTGTGCTACCTGCGCCATCCTGGATTTGCCCTGCCAAGTGAAGCGGAACCTCCCGCATCACTTCTAAATATCGTCGGCAGCCAGTTGTACATTGAGCCGGACATCTGGCCGCAGTACGCGCAACGCCCGGAGACGAGACGCGAGCACCTGCTGGAATTGCAGACATGGCTGAACCTGACACCATTCGCTGCCGCTGATTACCGGCACCTCGTACAACAACTCGCTGAACTGGCCAAGCAAACCGACCGGGGTTCCTGAATCGGCTCGGCGAAATCCGCGACCGCAGCTTCGAGAACCAACGCTACCGCGCCAGCGGCCTCAATCTGGTGATGACAGCGATAATCCTGTGGAATACAGTCTATCTGGAACGCGCCATCAAGTCTCTATTCGGGTCGGCCTCGCGCAGAGCCCAGCTGTCCAGGATAGGCTTGAGGCCTTGATAGATCAGATGCAAGGTAGAGATGCGTTCGAGTACCTGCTCGGCGTACCAGGAGCGGTTCTCCTTGAACACGCCGTGGCCAAAGACCTTGTTGCGCCAGACCACGAGATTCTGTCCGGCGTTCGTGTTGCCGCTTATTGCCTCACCGGCCGGCGTAAAGCTTCCGGAGTACGGGCCATCCTTGATGACCAAGCGACATTGAACTGACTGCGCGCCCAGAACGGGAAGACCCCAATCATCATGTCCGTTTGCAATGGCGCTTCGGTGTTGGCCGCGTCGGGACTCCTCGACGGACGTCCGGCAACGACCAACAAGATGGCATTTCAGAGCTCCACCAAGCCAGGGCCAAAAGTAAAATGGATTAAAAAAGCACATTGGGTGGACGACAGTTCGATAGTCACCTCTTCCGGTGTCTCAGCGGGGATCGATATGACTTTGGCCGTCATCTCCCGCCTGTACGGGGATAAGGTCGGCGAATGGCTTGAGCTCGTCACGGAGTATGACGCGCATCGCAATTCCGCGTGGGACCCTTTTGCGAAGAAAGCCGGGCTTGTGAAGTAAACTCAAACGTGGCCGATGACGTCTGGCTGTGCATGACAATCGGTTAGCGCTGCCGGAATATGTGGCGAGCAAAGGGCCTGTGAAACGATTCGCAGGCCCTCTTATTTTTGGCCTGTAGCGAAAGCTGTGTAAACTTCCTGGAACTTCGCCCTTTCGTGGAGGTTTACACAGTTTTCGGGACACCCTCCGGATAAAACCAAAAAACAAAGATTTTCTATCTCGACGTTATACATCATGTTCCGCATATTGCTTTTCTGACGTACTCCCGTCACCTTTTTCAGAGGTGTCCACAGCAATCTTTGGAGTCGATTCTGCAGCCTGCATGACTTTCTCCAACTCTTTCTCTACTTGGCAGATATGGTCATACATGGCCTTGGATGCCACTTCGCCGTCTTTGCTCACAATGGCATCGATGATGTGTTGGTGGGCTCCCAGGACTTTTTCGGAAAACAACCGGCCAGGCTTAAGGTGGTGTTTGACGTCCGTCAACAAGCTGTTCACGAAATCCAGGATCATGACCAGGATGGGATTGCCCGTTTTTCGGGCCAGCAGGATGTGAAAATTGATTTCCGCTTTTGCCCCGACGAGATTCTTGTCCTCCCGGTAAACCTTTTGGCATTCTTCGTGGAGGTCGAGCAGGTCCCGGGTGTCCTTTGCGTCAAACGTTTCGGCGGCGCGCCGGGCCAGGTAAGGTTCGATGATTTTGCGCACTTCCGACAGGTCGCGGATGGAGATGTTTTGGAAGTGGAAAAAGCTTTGCAGAAAGTCCCGGGTGGTCTCCAGATTGACTTCGGTGACCACCGGACCGCCGCCGGCTCCCCGCCGGATGTCGATGAGCCCCATGCCTTCCAGCGTGCGCAGGGCTTCCCGCAGGGTGTGTTTGCTCACGCCAAACTGCTGGACAAGATCCTTTTCCGGGGGCAGCGCTTCGCCGGGCTTGATCTCGCCTTGCAGGATGGCCTCGCGGATCTGACGGATGATAAGGGTCGAGATCTTGTCTTTCTTGGTGGTCTTGAACATACGCTGATCCATGGTTGTTGCTCGTGACGGGGCGTCGCTTCGCCCTGGTCCTGGGCGTCGCGCCGGCCGGCATCGCCGCCTCGAAGCGGGCGTGTCGGCCGACCGGATAGGCTTACAGGCAAGCCTCCCCAACAGTCCAGTGCCGGCGGCACGCCCCTGGTGTGCCTCGGCCCGTTCCACCCGATTCCCAGAAAAATTGCGCTTGATTTGAGGGTGTTGCCGTTGGGTTGCGCCGAAATAGTGCTATATTTGAATATAAGTTCATTTTAGCAAAAAAGCAAATCCCCGGCGCAAAAACATTTCCCTGTGGGGAACACGGCAAAACACGCCAAATAAAGGTTATGATTTCAATGTGTTGTCTTAATTAACCATATATTTTAAAATTTGGTTGAAAATGCCGACACCCTGTTGTAGCGTGTCCCCATCGAGCGACACCCCGCGAAATTCCGGGGTCGGGCCGGCGGGATGCCGGGCGGCGGGCGCTCCGAAAAAAGAAAGACTGTTTGAGAACGACTGGAGACGCTCTGAGAACCAACGGTGGTTGGGAAGGCTTTGTCTGGGCGGATGATCGCAACAAAGGAGATTGGAGAGATGGCAACGCATACCTTCACCATGCCGGCGACAGTGCACATCGGCGTGAACACCGCGGCCGAGGTCGGTCCGGCGGCGGCGCGCCAGGGCGCGAGCAGGGCGCTTTTGGTGACGGATCAGGTCCTCATCGACACGGGCACCATCAAACCGGTGCTGGGCTCCCTCCGGGACGCCGGCATTGCGGTCGAAGTCTACGCCGGCGTGGACAAGGAGCCCACCCTGACCCACGTCCGGGACGGGCTGGACATCATCCGGCGCGGCCGGTGCGATCTGGTCATCGGCTGCGGCGGCGGCAGCTCCCTCGACGTGGCCAAGGCCGTGTCCGTCATGGCCACCAATCCCGGCGCCATCCAGGATTACATGGGGGCCGACAAGGTGCGGCAACGGGGCCTGCCGCTTTTTGCCGTGCCGACCACGGCCGGCACCGGCAGCGAAGCCACCATGTTCACCATCATCACCGACACCGAGCATGACGTGAAAATGCTCATCGGCAGCCCCTACCTCATGCCGCAGGTCGCCTTTGTCGATCCCGGCCTGACCCTGGCCATGCCCCGGGGGCTGACGGCGGCCACCGGCCTCGACGCCCTGACCCACGCCATCGAGGCCTATGTCTCGCGCAAGGCCCAGCCCATGACCGACGTGATGGCGCTTTCCGCCGTGGGCCTCATTTACCGCAATCTGCCCAAGGCCTGGAAACGGCCGGACGACATCGAGGCCCGGTCCCGGACCATGCTCGGGGCGTTGCAGGCCGGCATCGCCTTTTCCAACGCCTCGGTCGCCCTGGTCCACGGCATGTCCCGGCCGGTGGGGGCGCTGTTCCACGTGGCCCACGGCATTTCCAACGCCGCCTTGCTCGGCGTGGTCATGGAATTTTCCCTGCCGGGCAATCCGAAGCGTTACGCGGACATCGCCCGGGCCATGGGCGTGGACTGCCCGCCCCGGGCCGATGACGCGACCGTGGCCCAGGCCGGGGCCGACGCGGTCAAGGCGCTCATCGCCGCCCTGGAGGTGCCGGGCCTGCAACAGCTCGGGGTCAGCCGGGAAAAGCTCGATCCCGTGGTGGGGAAAATGGCCGAGGACGCCCTGGCCAGCGGCAGCCCCGCCAACAATCCGCGACTGGCGGACAAACAGGAAATCGTCGAACTGTACTACGCGGCACTGTAATCGGAAAAACAAGCAATAACCGAGCGTTGACGCCTTTCCCGCCATCTTCGATCAAGGCGGCGACGGTCACGAAGCCAAACGGAGGACGCCATGTCTGCTATCAGGAAGCTCTTGTACTGTGTCGACAACGAATGGCGGCAAAGCGCCACGGACAAGTACACGCCGGTGATGAACCCGAGCACCGGTGAACAGATCGCCGCCGCGCCCGTCTGCCTGCCCGCCGAGGTGGACGCCGCGGTCCAGGCCGCCAAGGCCGCCTACCCCGACTGGTCGAGCAAGCCCGTGGGCGTGCGCACCCAGGTGCTGTTCCGCTTCCGGGAACTGGTCAACCAGCACTTCGAGGAACTCTCCGTGCTGCTGGCCACGGAAATGGGCAAGAACCTCAATGAGTCCCGGGGCGATGTACATAAGGTCGTGGAGGCCTGCGAAGTGGCCGTGGGCGCGCCCATGGAAATCCAGGGCTACGCCATGATGGAGGCGACCCGCAGCCACGACATCTGCCTGTACCGCGAGGCCGTGGGCGTGTTCCTGGGCATCGCCCCCTACAATTTCCCGGCCATGATCCCCTTTGGCTGGTTCATCCCCCTGTGCATCGTCGCCGGCAACACCATGGTGCTCAAGGCGGCCAGCATGGTGCCGCAGACCGGCATGCGCCTGCTCGAACTGCTCATCGAGGCCGGCCTGCCCAAGGGCGTGGTCAACCTCGTCACCTGCAGCCGCCAGGAAGTGGCCAACCTCCTGTCCCATCCCGACATTCGCGGCGTCTCCTTCGTCGGTTCCACCTCCACCGGGGTCAAGATTTATTCCGGCGCGGCCGCGGCCGGCAAGCGGGTGCAGTGCCTGACCGAGGCGAAAAACCACGCCCTGCTGCTGGAGGACGCCCCCCTGGAATGGTCGGCCCAGCGCGTCATCAACTCCTGCTTCGGCTGCGCCGGCCAGCGCTGCATGGCCCTGCCCGTGGTGGTGGCCCAGGAGTCGGTGGCCGACCGGTTCGTGGAAATCCTCAAGGGCCTGGGCGAACGGCTGGTGGTCGGCGCGGCCTATGATCCGGACACCCAGCTCGGCCCGGTCATCAGCGCCGCCCACAAGAAGTCCGTGCTCGACTGGATCGACAAGGGCGTGGCCGAAGGGGCCGACCTCGTCCTCGACGGCCGCGCCTGCGCGCCCAAGGGGTTCGAGAACGGCTACTTCGTCGGTCCCACCATCTTCGACCATGTGGCCCCGGGCATGACCATCGGCGACCAGGAGGTCTTCGGCCCGGTGGTGTGCATCAAGCGGGTCAGGGACTTCGAGGAAGGGCTGGCCGTCATGAACGCCAATCCCTTTGCCAACGGCTCCTCCATCTTCACGCAAAACGGCCATTACGCCCGGGAGTTCGCCCGTCGCACCGACGGCGGCATGGTCGGCGTCAACGTGGGCATCCCCGTGCCCCTGGCCTTCTTCCCCTTCTGCGGCAACAAGCGGTCGTTTTTCGGCGACCTGCACGTCCTCGGCCGCGACGGCCTGCGGTTTTACACCCGCGCCAAGACCGTCACCACCAAGTGGGTGTCGCCCAAGGAATCCGGTGACGCCCGCGCCCGGGTGAGCACCTGGGAAGGCACCATCAACCGCGAACTGTAGCGTCCACGTTTGTCCCCCCCCGGGACAGGCTGCATCCGTGCCGGAGGACCCGACCGCCAACCTCCGGGTCTTCCGGCACGCCTTCACAACCCCGCGCCCTGTGCTTTTTCGCGCCAGCATCCCCCTCAAATTCCGGAGGAAGCCCTGTGAACGGTCTCTATATCGGCTCCACCGACGGCAGCGCCGGCAAGACCCTTCTCGCCCTGGCCCTGGGCCAGCGTTTCCAACGCCAGGGGCGGCGCATCGGCTTCATCAAACCCGTCGACGCCCTGCCGGCCGTGCCCGGCGACCCGGACGGCCTGGACAGCCGCTTTGTCCGGGAAGCCCTCGGCCTGTCCGATCCCCTGTCCCACATGGCGCCCGTGGTCCTGCCCCGGCAGTGCGCCAAAGGCGTTTTCCCGGACGCCCCCGCCGACCGGCTGCCGGAAATCGTGGACGCCTACCGGACCCTGGCCGCGGACAAGGACGCCATGCTCATCGGCGGACTGGGCGATTTCCTCCATGCCGGCGGCGGCTGGGGGCTGGCCGGGCCGCGCGTGGCCCGGGCCCTTGGCGCGCGGGTGCTGCTTCTCGACCGCGTTCGCCGGGAGCCGCATGTCGAGCGGCTGCTGGCCGCCCGGGAGCTTTTGGGCGAACGCCTGGTCGGGGTCATTTTTAACGACGTGCCCGAAGCGGCCCGTGACGAGGTCGAAGGGCTGGTGGCGCCGTTTCTGGCGCGCCGGGGCCTGCCCGTGCTCGGCTGCGTTGGCCACGATCCTTTTCTGGCCGGAATCCGGGTCGGCGAGCTGGCCCGGGGGCTGGGCTGCCGCGTCGTGTCCGGGCCCGCCGGCTGGGACCGGCTGGTCGGCGGCTGCTGCATCGGGGCCATGCAGGCGGAAAATTTTCTGTCCCGGTTTCGCCGCCGTCAGGACGCGGCCGTGCTGTGCGGCGGCGACCGCATCGATGTGCAGTTGTTGGCCCTGGAGGCCGGCTGCGCGGCCTTGCTGCTGACCGGCGACATTGTTCCCGACGAACTGGTCCTGGCCAAGGCGGCGGACAGGGACATCGCCCTGCTGTTGCTGCGCCAGGACACTTTCGCCGCCGCCGGGGCCGTGCGGACCGTCATGGCCCGGGCCAAATTCCGCGACCCGGCCCGGATCGCCCATGGCGCCCGGCTGGTGGAGCGGGCCCTGCGTCCGGCCGGCGACAACCACAACCTAGCCGGCGCATGGCGCGTCGCCTAGGACACCACGGAGGACGTTTCATGCCCTATCGCATTGTGCGCAAACGCCGGCTCATCGCGGGACGGACCAGCGAACTGGTCATCTACGCCCCGCCGATCGCGGCCAAGGCCCGACCCGGCAATTTCGTGATCGTGCGGGTCCACGACAAAGGGGAGCGCATCCCCCTGACCATTGCCGACGCCGACCGCTCGGCCGGCACCATCACCCTGGTCTACCTCGTGCTTGGCAAGACCACGGCCATGCTCGACAGCCTCGATGCCGGCGACGCCGTCCTGGACGTGTGCGGTCCCCTGGGCCGGCCCACGACCATCCGCCGCCGCGCGGCCCCGGTCATCTGCGTGGGCGGCGGCACGGGCATCGCCGCCATGCACCACATCGCCAAGGGCCACCGGCTGGCGGGCAACACGGTCATCGGCATGATCGGCGCGCGCACCAGGGAGTTGCTGCTTTTCGAACCGGAATTGCGCACGGTCTGCCATGAGGTGCTTGTGGCCACCGACGACGGCTCCCGGGGCCGCAAGGGTCTGGTGACCCGGCTGTTGGAGGAGCGCCTGCAGGCCGACGCCCGGGTGGCCGAGGTGCTGGCCGTGGGGCCGGTGCCCATGATGGCGGCCGTATCCGCCGTGGCCGGCCGGTTCGACGTGCCCTGTCAGGTCAGCCTCAATTCCATCATGCTCGACGGCATCGGCATGTGCGGGGCCTGTCGGGTGACCGTTGGCGGCCAAACCCGCTTCGCCTGTGTGGACGGCCCGGAATTCGACGGCAGCCAGGTGGATTTCGAGGAACTGGCCCGGCGTCTGACCGCCTTTGCCCCCATGGAACGGCACGCTTACGAGGAGTTGCAAAAAAGCCATGTCTGCCGCTGCGCCAACTGAGAATCCGCACAAAAGGCCCCCCCGCACGCCCATGCCCGAACAGCCGGCCGGGGAGCGCGTGGGCAATTGCCGGGAAGTCGCCCTGGGCTACAGCCCGGCCATGGCCCGGGCCGAGGCCGCGCGCTGTCTGGCCTGCAAGAACCCCGGCTGCGTGGCCGGCTGTCCCGTCGGCATCGACATTCCGGGCTTTATCACCGCCCTGGCCGCCGGGGACGTGCCCACGGCCTACGGCATCATCCGGCGGACCAATTCCCTGCCGGCCGTGTGCGGCCGGGTCTGTCCCCAGGAAAGCCAGTGCGAAAGCGGCTGTATCCTGGGCCGCAAGGGCGAGCCCGTGGCCATCGGCCGGCTGGAGCGTTACGCGGCCGATGCGTTCATGGCCGACGGGGCCTGCGCCGCCCTGACCGGCGGCCCGGCCTGCGCCGGGCCCGGGACGGACACGCGCGTGGCCTGCATCGGTTCCGGCCCGGCCAGCCTGACCGTGGCCGGCACCCTGGCCACCCGGGGAATCGGCGTGGACGTCTACGAGGCCCTGCACGAGCCGGGCGGGGTGCTGGTCTACGGCATTCCGGAATTCCGGCTGCCCAAGGCCGTGGTGCGCCGGGAGATCGAGGCCCTGAGCGCCCTTGGCGTACGCTTTTTCACCAATTGGGTGGGCGGGCGCACCGTGGAGGTCCGGGAACTGCTGGACCAGGGCTACGGGGCCGTTTTCATCGGTATCGGGGCCGGGTTGCCGGTCTTTTTGGACATCCCCGGCGAGAACCTCATCGGCGTCTTTTCGGCCAACGAGTTTCTCACCCGGGTCAACCTGGGCCGGGCCTACGCCTTTCCCGACTGGGACACCCCGGTCTCTCCGGGCCGGCGGGTGGTGGTCTTCGGGGCCGGCAACGTGGCCCTGGACGCGGCCCGGACGGCCGTGCGCCTGGGCGCGGAATCCGTCTCCATCGTCTACCGGCGTTCGGAAAACGAGATGCCGGCCCGGGCCGAGGAAATCCACCATGCCAGGGAGGAGGGCGTCGCCTTTTTGTGTCTGCGCGCGCCGCTGGCCTTTGTGGGCGACGGGCAGGGGCGATTGACCGGGGTGCGGCTGCAACGCATGCGCCTGGGCGAGCCCGACGCATCCGGCCGGTGCCGGCCCCTCGCCTGCGACGGGGACTTTTGCGAGATCGGGGCGGACATGGCCATCGTGGCCGTGGGCACCCGGGCCAATCCGCTCCTGCCCCGGGCCACGCCGGGCCTGCTCGTCGACCGGCGGGGCTACATCAGCGCCAACGAGGCCACCGGCGAAACGACCCTGCCCATGGTCTTTGCCGGCGGCGATATCGTCACCGGCGCGGCCACGGTCATTTCGGCCATGGGGGCCGGCCGGCGGGCGGCCGAGGCCATCAGCCGCCGCCTGTTGGGCTGAGGCGGCCGGGACCGGCGGCGCGAACACGGTTTTATAGGTTTGCGTGCGCCAAAGTCGTTGGAAAACAATGTAACCGCTTGGAAGCATGAGGGAAATTAATAGCCATATATTATAAAATATGGTTGACATGCCCCCGGCGGCGGCGTAGAAGGAGGACACACGTTTTCATGGAAAAACAATCGGCAGGGAGGCGCATTTTTTGTCTCGAATTTAAATAGCCATATATTTTAAATTTAAAATAAAGGCCGTCCCACGGCAGCCGGCAAGGCTGCCCGGCCAGGGCGGGGCGCAGCGGAATGCCTTTCGAAAGAAAAACGACATCCCCCCGGTGACGGCACCCCGCCACCGGATGCAACCGCAACCATGGAGGACGAAATGGCTGACTTTCTGTGCCCGGCAGTGAATTTCATCGGCAGGGGAACGCTGGCTGAGGTGGGACCGCGCGCGGCGATGTTCGGGAAAAAGGCGCTGATCGTCACGGACAAGTTCATGGGCAGCCATGACCGGCGGGGCCGTGGATCAGGTCAAGGCCCACCTGGACAAGGCCGGCGTCGCCCATGTGATGTACGGCGAAGTGGCCCCCAACCCCCGCGTTTCCAATGTCGAGGACGGGCTGGCCGTTTATCGCAAGGAAAAATGCGACCTCCTCGTGACCGTCGGCGGCGGCAGCGCCCATGACTGCGGCAAGGGCATCGGCATCGCGGCCACCCACGAAGGCGACCTGTACGACAACTACGCCGGCATCGAAAAGCTGACCAACGAGCTGCCCCCCATCATCGCCGTCAACACCACCGCCGGCACCGGCAGTGAGGTCACCCGGCATTGCGTGCTCACCAACATGGAACGCAAGATCAAGTTCGTCATCGTCAGCTGGCGCAACCTGCCCAAGGTCTCCATCAACGACCCCGAGCTGATGATCGGCAAGCCGGCGGCCCTGACCGCGTCCACCGGCATGGACGCCCTGACCCACGCCGTGGAGTGCTACGTGACGCTCGCCGCCAACGAAGCCACCGACGCCGTGGCCATCCGGGCCATCCAGCTGGTCGGCCGGCACCTGCGCCGGGCCGTGGCCTACGGCGAGGACATCGTGGCCCGCGAAGGCATGGCCTATGCCTCGCTTCTGGCCGGCATGGCCTTCAACAACGCCGGCCTGGGCTACGTCCACGCCATGGCCCACCAGCTGGGCGGCATGCTCGACATGCCCCACGGCGTGGCCAACGCCATCCTCCTGCCCCATGTCGAACGTTGGAACCTCATGGTCAATCCGGGCAAGTTCGCCGAAATCGCCGTGGCCCTGGGCGAGAACATCGACGGCCTGGGCATGATGGAGGCGGCGGAAAAGGCCGTCACCGCCATCGAACGCCTGTCCTCCGACGTGGGCATTCCCAAGAGCCTGTCCGCCCTTGGCGTCAAGGAATCCGATCTGGAACCCATGGCCAGGCAGGCCCTGCTGGACGGCAATGCCGGCTGCAACCCGCGCAAAGGCGACGTCAACGACATCATCGCCCTGTTCAAGGCCGCCATGTAGGCCTTGCGGCAAGGACGTCCACTCGACGGCATGCCGTTTCCCCGACGGAGGCGGCATGCCGGCCGGTCCCGCCCGGGCGCGAAGCCCCGGGTCCGGGCCGGCCCCTGCGGCGGGCGCGCGGCGCGCCCAAGGAGCGAACAATGGTTCCATGGAGTAGCGAAGCCATCATCCTGGCCTTTGGCGGAGGTGTGTTCGGAGCCAGTCTGGGCGGGCTGTGGGCCTTTTGCCTGTGCGGCCTGCTCACCATGCTGGGCTGTCTGGTCGTTTTGGCCGGCGGATCGGATTTCTTATTGTTGCAGGTTGGGCTGGGACCGATTTTCGGCCCCCATGTCGGCGGGTTCGTTTCCGGCGTCGTCGCCGCCACCTATGCCGCCGGCGTGCGCCACAACCACCCGACCGGCAATGCCAAGGACATCCTGTCCCCCCTGGTGGACACGTCCTGGGACGTGCTGGCGGTAGGGGGCGTGTCCGCGGTCTTCGGCCTGCTGCTCGTGCCGGTGCTCCAGCGCATCCCCGTGTTGCGCGAATCCGACATGCTGGCCCTGTCCATCATCATCAACATCTTCCTGGCGCGCCTGCTGTTTCAGAAAGAGCCGCCCTGGGGCGACCGGGAATCCATCCGCAAATACGGCTGGCTCGGGACGGACAACCACGCCATTTCCTGGGTGGGCTGGATGTCGCCGCCGTCGCGACTGGTGGTCCTGGGTGCGGGTGTGGGGTTGCTTTCCGGCGGCGTGGCCAAGGGGATGCGGGCGGTGCTGGTGCCCCTGGCCGAGAAGGGGGCCGTCAGCGAGGCGGCGGCCATCACCGCGCCGCTGATCTTCTGCTGGGGGCTTTCGGCCATCATGCTGACCATGCTCAATTTCGGGCAGGGCAGCATCCAGAAGTCGCCCGTCACCCACTGCATGGCCATCATGGGGGCCTGGGGCTTTCTGCAAACGGGTTCCCTGGCCGGGGCCATGGTGTTCGGCATCGGCGCCGCCTTTGTCGAGGAATACGCCGCGCGGCTGTTCTACAACCACGGCAGCAACCACCTGGACCCGCCGGCCGCCGGCATCGCCATCGCCACCTTGCTCATGAATCTCGTCTTCAAACCGGAATACCTCAACTTCTCGCAGTACTTCTAGCCGCCGAAGTCCGGATGGACCCGGCCGCCGGTCGCGGTCCATCGTCCCGAACCGTCTGCATTCCAACACGGAGCCGAGCGCCGGCCGGTCGCCCCTTGCGGCGACCGGGGTCTGCCCTCGCGTCTCCCGGGGAGGACGCCATGCGCATGATTGCTGTCCAGGAAGCCGCCGGCACGGTCCTGTGCCACGACATCACCCGGATCGTCCCGGGCGGGGACAAGGGACCGGCCTTTCGCAAGGGCCATGTCGTACGGCCCGAGGATGTCCCCGAACTGCTGCGCCTGGGCAAGGAGCACCTCTACGTCTGGGAGGTCGGCCCGGGGCAGGTCCACGAGGACGACGCGGCCCGGCGCATCGCCACGGCCGTGGCCGGGGCGGGGGTGGTCCTGACCGAGCCCTGCGAGGGCCGCATCAACATCCTGGCCGACCGCCGGGGGCTGCTGCGGATCAATGTGGACACCCTGCGCCGCCTCAACGCCATCGAGGACGTGGCCGTGGCCACCCTGCACGGCAACATCGCCGTCACGCCGGGGCAGATGCTGGCGGGAACCCGGGTGGTGCCGCTGGTGGTGCCCGACGAGCGCCTGGAAGCGGTGGAGGCCGTGTGCGCCACGTCCGGGCCGGTGGTGTGGGTGCAGGTCTTCCGGGCGCTGCGCGTGGGCGTCGTGACCACGGGCAGCGAGGTCTACCACGGCCGCATCGAGGACAAATTCGGCCCGGTGCTGCGCCGCAAGTTCGGCAACCTGGGCTGCACCGTGGTGCGGCAGGTCGTCGTGCCCGACGACCGGGACATGACCGTGCGGGCCATCCGCCGGCTTCTGGCCGAGGGCGTGGAACTGCTCGCCGTCACCGGCGGCATGTCCGTCGATCCCGACGACCTGTCCCCGTCCTCCATCCGGGCGGCCGGCGGCCGGGTGGTGGCCTACGGCGCGCCCGCCTTTCCCGGGGCCATGTTTCTGCTGGCCTTTCTCGACGATGTCCCGGTGGTCGGGCTGCCCGGCTGCGTCATGTACCACCGCGCGAGCGTGTTCGATCTGCTCGTGCCCCGTCTGGTGGCCGGCGAGCGCCTGACCCGGGAGGACATCGTGGAACTGGGCCATGGCGGCCTGTGCGCCATGTGTCCCGACTGTCGCTATCCGGCCTGCGGCTTCGGCAAGTCGTAGGCCGACGGTTCCCTGCCGGCTGTTGCCGGAAACCAACCCGAACACGTCTTGAAAAAGGGGTGACGACATGATCCAGAAGATTTTCATCGTCAACGGCATCGAACGCATGTTGGTGGTCGAGGACAACGCCATGCTCGCCGACGTGCTGCGCGACCAGCTCCACCTGACCGGCGTCAAGGTGGGCTGCGCCCAGGGCCAGTGCGGCGCGTGCAGCGTCATCATCGACGGCAAGGTGGCGCGGGCCTGCGTCACCAAGGCCCGGCTGGTCGCGGACTACGCCGCCATCACCACCATCGAGGGCCTGGGCACGCAGCACAACCTGCATCCCCTGCAGGTGTCCTGGGTCGTGCACGGCGGCGCCCAGTGCGGCTTTTGCACCCCGGGCTTCATCGTCTCGGCCAAGGGCTTGCTGGACGAAAATCCCAACCCCAGCCGGGAAGAGGTGCGCGACTGGTTCCAGAAGCATAAAAACGTCTGCCGCTGCACCGGCTACGTGCCGCTGGTCGACGCGGTCATGGACGCGGCGCAGGTGCTGCGCGGCGAAAAGACCCTGACCCTGGACGCCAACAAGCCGGCCGACGGGCGTCTGTGGGGATCGAGCTATCCCCGGCCCACGGGCGTGGCCAAGGTGCTTGGCCAGTGGGATTTCGGCGACGACAGGAAACACCAGCTGCCGTCCGACACCCTGCATCTGGCCCTGGTCAACGCCAAGGTCTCCCACGCGGCCATCAAGGGCATCGACACCGCCGCGGCCGAAGCCATGCCCGGCGTGGCCCGGGTGCTCACCCACAAGGACATCAAGGGCAAAAATCGCATCAACGGCCTGATCGCCTTCCCCTACACCAAGGGCGACGGCTGGGAACGGCCCATTTTGTGCGATGAAAAGGTGTTTCAGTACGGCGACGCCCTGGCCATCGTCTGCGCTGACACCGAGGCCCATGCCCGGGCCGCGGCCGAAAAGGTGCGCGTGGACCTGGAAGAGTTGCCGGCCTACATGAGCGCGCCCGAGGCCATGGCCGACGACGCCATCGAGATCCATCCCGGCACGCCCAACGTGTATTTCACCCAACCCCTGGTCAAGGGCGGGGAGACCAACCCCTACTTCGAGCGCCAGGACCTCGTCGTGGCCGAAGGGGAGTACTACACCCAGCGTCAGCCCCACATGCCCGTGGAGCCGGATGTGGGCTTTGCCTACGTCAACAGCGACGGCAAGCTGGTCATCCACTCCAAGTCCATCGGCCTGCACCTGCACATGCTCATGGTGGCCGACGGCATCGGGGTGAAGCTGGAGGACATGGTCGCCGTGCAAAACCCGGCCGGCGGCACCTTCGGCTACAAGTTCAGCCCGACCATGGAGGCGCTCGTGGGCGTGGCCGCCATGGCCACGGGCCGGCCCTGCCACCTGCGCTACAACTACGCCCAGCAGCAGTACTACACCGGCAAGCGCTCGCCCTTTTTCATCAAGGGCCGCTACGCCGCCGACAAGGAGACCGGCAAGGTCCTGGCCGCCGAAAGCGAATGGATCGTGGACCACGGTCCCTACTGCGAGTTCGGCGACCTGCTGACCGCGCGCGGGGCCCACTACTGGTCGGCCGGCTACGGCATCCCCAACCAGCGGGGCGTGGGCCGGTGCGTGGCCACCAACCACGCCTGGGGCGCGGCGTTTCGGGGCTATGGTTCGCCGGAAATCATGTTCGCCTCCGAATCCCTCATGGACGAACTGGCCGAAAAGATGGGCTGGGACCCCCTGGAACTGCGCTACGCCAACGTCTACCGTCCGGGCGACACCACGCCCACGGGCAACGCCCCGGATTCCTACGCCCTGCCCGAGCAGATCGATCTGCTGCGGCCGAAATACAAGGAAGCCCTGCGCCGGGCCCGGGAAAACTCCACCGATGCGGTCAAGCGCGGCGTGGGCGTGGCCATCGGCATCTACGGCTGCGGCCTGGACGGCCCGGACACCTCCAACGCCGATGTGGAACTGAACCCCGACGGCGGCGTGACCCTCTACGACTGCTGGGAGGACCACGGCCAGGGCGCGGACATGGGCTCCCTGGGCACGGCCCACGAGGCCCTGCGGCCCCTTGGCCTGCCGCCGGAGAAAATCCGCCTGATCAAAAACGACACCAGCCGGGTGCCGTGCAGCGGTCCGGCCGGCGGCAGCCGCAGCCAGGTCGTCACGGGCAACGCCATCCGCGTGGCCTGCGAAAACCTCCTCGCGGCCATGAAAAAGTCCGACGGCGCGTTTCGCACCTATGCGGAGATGGCCGCCGAAAAGCTGCCCCTGCGCTACAGCGGCACCTGGACCACGCCGTGCAAGCCCACGGACGAGAATGCCCAGGGCGATCCCATCTGCGTCTACATGTACGGCCTGTTCATGGCCGAAGTGGCCGTGACCATGGCCACCGGCAAGGTGCAGGTGGAAAAGATGACCCTGGTGTCCGACATCGGCAAGATCAACAACAAGCTCGTGGTGGACGGCCAGAACTGGGGCGGCATGGCCCAGGGCATCGGCCTCGCCCTGACCGAGGACTTCGAGGACATCAAGAAACATTCGACCCTGGCCGGGGCCGGCATCCCCTACATCAAGGACATCCCCGACCAGATGGAACTCCTCTACGTGGAACCGGCCCGCGAGTTCGGGCCGTTCGGCGCGGCCGGCATCGGCGAGATGCCCTTGTGCGGTCCGCATCCGGCGGTGATCAACGCGGTGTACAACGCCTGCGGCGTGCGCATCCGCCAGTTGCCAGCCTACCCGGAAAAGGTGCTGGCCGGGCTGCAGGCCCAGGCCAACTAAGGACCCGTTATGGCTTTTGTTCCCGGCGGGGTGGGTTTGCCAGCCCCGCCGGGCATTCGGTCACCGAGCCACAGAAATCCCGGAAGGACCAGATTGTTCGGCCCCGGGGTTATCGCGGTAATGACAGCAAACACAAGCAACGACAGAATATCGACTCCAGGCATAACGCTCCTCCTTAGATACTGGAGGAAATATGCCGGCCATCTTACCTGCCGTCTTGCAGATTCTTGCTCATTTTGCGGAATGCGCCGGGCGTCACGCCAACTACCGCCTTGAATCGGTTGGTAAGATGGCTCTGATCGACGAAACCGGTTTGATCTGCCACTTCGGTTAACGCCAGGTCTGTGCTCAAGAGTCGCTTCGCCGCTGCTATCCGACGCTCGCCGGCCTTATTGGCGGAAACATCAACATCAAACACGTTCGCGCTCATTGGGATGAAATCTTGCGGCTCGCCGCATCCATCAAACAGGGCACGGTGACAGCCTCACTGATGCTTCGCAAGCTCGGCAGCTACCCACGTCAAAACGGCCTAGCGGTAGCCCTGCGTGAGTTGGGGCGCATCGAGCGCACGCTGTTTGCGCTCGACTGGATGCAGAACATCGAGTTGCCCGACGGGTGCAGATCGGGTTGAACAAGGGAGAGGCGAAGAACGCCCTGGCGCGGGCGGTGTTCCTGAATCGGCTCAGCGAAATCCGCGACCGCAGCTTCGAGAACCAACGCTACCGCGCCAGCGGCCTCAATCTGGTGATGACAGCGATAATCCTGTGGAATACAGTCTATCTGGAACGCGCCATCAAGTCTCTACGCGACACTTCGCAGGACATCGATGAGAAGTTGCTGCCGCATCTGTCTCCCCTGGGCTGGGAGCACATCAACCTGACCGGCGACTACATCTGGCGGCAGCACAAGCTGATCGAGCAGGGTAAATTTCGGCCGCTCCGGATGCTCGCCGAGGCTTAGCGTACGATTTTTTCCGTTTCGTGAGCAGACCCCGGTTATACCTAGTTTTTTTCGAGGATAATCTTCCCGTCATCCGTGCAAGAAAATTTGAAGGTATCGCCGGCTTTAAATCCATAGTTCGTAAGAAGCGTTTCGCTCAACCGAAGGCCGGTTTTGGAAAACTTGATATTCCCGGAAACACTTCTCCCTTCCATCCCGTCAATTTTGTAAAACTTTTCATCCAACTGCATCAACTTCATGAGGTGCGCTTTCAGCGTGTTTTTATTGATTCCAAACGCATCCTGAATCTGTTGTGCGGTTTTGCCATCGGTGACAAACTCACGAAGTTTAACCGCGTCAAATTTCGTTTCCTTCGGCATTTCAATACCTCCCTTTGGTCGTCGAAGATAAGTAACTTTAACGCCTATAGGATTAAAGTCAACAACAAACATAGGTATAAAAAATTACCGAAAGAAAAAATTACTGAACGCTAGGGCAGATAAAATGCCACCGAATATGCCGGTGCTAAAGCCGATTATTGCCGAATAAATAGCAATCCTGTGTGAAGATTTATCAACAAGCTTTGCAGCCTGCTGAATATCTTTTGAAACCTGCCGAATACTTCCTAAAGATTCCTTTAGATATACATCAAATTCCCTAGTTAACCTTTCTCCTGAAGAGGTTAAATCACCGGAGGCAAGTTCAAGCGCTGCGCGAATTTTTGAAATCGCTTTTTCTGTCGCATCGGGTAAGGCTTTGTTGACACTTTCAACGCGAGTAAGGAGGTTGCCAATATCCCCTAAAACTTCAGCAACCATTGCTTCGCGCATTGTCGTTGGTTCTTTGGGCATTTCTACCTCATGATTTCATCAAAAACAGTATCAAGATTTTTCTTAGCTGATCCTGCTAGGCGCTTCAAAGAAATACGTGCAACAATGTCAAGTTTTTCATCAGGATTATTTGTCTCGCGCAGCTTCGCTTTAAAGTCTGTCGAATCGTTTAAAAGCTGTTCGATTGTAGTTTGATAGGTGGAAAGATTTTGATATAGTTCTGAGTCGAAAATTGTAGCTTTTGGCCTAAGCGTAAAATTTTTAGCGTCTTCATAGTATCCGAACAAAGGATAGAAAATTTCTTCAACAATGTCATCAACATCAAGACGATTAAAAACTACGCGGATTTTTTCAGGTGGAACGCCCATCGATGAGAGCGCATTGATTGTTGCGATGGTGTCTTTGACCTGCTTGTTCTCTTTGACTACAGGAATAAGAAATATGTCGAAATCTTCGTGGGAGCCGTCATAGCGATCCATGAGTTTTACAAAGTCTTCAATGTTTGAAGAGCCGACGTCAATGATAGCGTCATCCGTGAGCATTAATTGTTCAGAGAGTTGGCCGAATTGTTTCCCTTTCATTTTCTGTCCGTCAGAATCGTCGGAATTGATTGTTTCGATATTTATTATTTCAATGCCGTCCATTCTTGGTTTTAAAAGATTTTTCGCGATTGTCGATTTCCCCACATTGCCGGAAAAGTTAACAATAGCTATCTTCATTACAGTCCTTCCTTTGGCTTGCGCCTTTTCTTTAAATATTTAGACCCTAATTCTTCGCGTACTTTAGGGTCAAGAGCATCGGATATTGACATGCCTTTTGACAGCGTGTCGTTACCTGGTTTTGTGCTGTCTAAATCGTTTTCGCTGTTTTTGATTTGTGTTTCACACTCATCACGCACACTGTTTAAGGTTTGCTCACGCTTGATTCTGTTTCTTCGTATAAATGATTTGAAAGTATTTTCATTGATTGAAAAGCCTTCTTCAGATAAAAGCTTATAAATCTCCTTTAAACTAACCCCTTCGTCAATTTTTTCAAAGATGAGTGGTAAAAGCGGCGTTAGGCTTCGGGCTGGTGTTGACGGCTTGAGCGCTTTCAACCGCGATTGTAGGGTGCTGCTTCCCACAGATTTTTCCTTTTTTAAAAAAGTAAATAATTACAGTATGATTTTTGAAATATAGTCTCAAATGGCACCAGCGTCAATTGGCATATATGCACCGAAATGAATATTTTTGCACCCAAGTGAACCTAAATAAACCTGAATGCACCCAACAGCCTGCACCGAAAGGCATTTTTTTGCACCCAAATGCACCTACATGCACCCAAATGAACTCAACTCATAGGGTTAACCAGAAAAATCACCGCTTGGCACTGCCAAGCGGCAATTTCTGGACCCTCCTTTTATCAAAGTTGCAATTTTGAGTTTTAATTGCCCTTAAAGAAGGAAGGTGTTAGCCCTTAAATACGGCTATACACCATACGCACCCTTCGGGTGATATAACACTCTGATTTTCATTGATATTTTTTTTGTACTTGCTATAAGCTGTAGCCGCATAACAATACAAAAATGATATAACATATTGAAATTATAGTGAAGAATGCACTACAGAATGCATTACAGGAGCTAAGATGGCAAAGACAATTCCGGTTCAAGTCCGACTCTCCATGGAAAAACGCCTTCAGTATGAGGACGAGGCGGCCCAGCGAGGCCTTCCCCTTTCAACCTACTTACGGATGCGCCTGGAGGAAGGCGACAGGATCAACGAGAACCTAGCCGCCCTTCGGATTATGATGCTTGACGGTTTTTCAAACATCGAATCCAGATTAAAGAAAGAGCAAAAAAGCCAACAACCTGAAGACGATATTGATTATGGAATGATGATAGAAGCAATTTTCCTTTTAAGAAAAATTGCTAGTCCGATGGATTTAAACATGATCCACAAAGAGTTAAAGCGTCAGGGCATCAAGATTTGGACAGGGAATAAGGAGAGCAGTCATGACTGAAGTCTCGCGTCGTCAACTTTCTGTCTGTGTGGTTTTGTTGGCACCTGTTATGGCCTGGGTTGTGGTCGCAAATCACACAGAAAACATCCCTCATGAACATAAGCTTAAAGCGCTATATCAGTTGATTTTAGACACTCCTCATAAGCCATTTTTGATTGCTGCATTAGTTGGTGGGCTGGCTTTAGGTATATTTTGTGTTTGGCTTATTAATCAGGTCTTTAAAACTGAATTTGGCGGAGCGCAATTTAACAGATTTTTGCGTGGGACACGCATAGTATCTGCCGAAAGTTTGGCAAGAGATACAAAGGATAAAAAGCGTCAACAGGTCACGGTTGCCAATATTCCGTTGCCAGTCGAAGTTGAAAATCTTCATCTTTTATTTGGTGGTGGGACTGGCTCAGGTAAATCGACATTGTTTAGAGAACTAGCATTAGGAGCAGTTAAAAGAAGGGATAGGTTTTTTTGCCTTGATCCTAATGGTGAAATGATGTCGAAATTTTATCAAGATGGAGATGTAATTTTAAATCCATATGACGATAGAACTAAGGGGTGGTCTTTTTTTAATGAGATAAGGAGTGACTACGACTTTCACAGGTATGCTCTATCTATTGTTCCGACTGGACGCACCGCAGATGCTGAAGAATGGGCAAGCTATGGTCGTCTTTTATTGCGTGAGACTGCTAAAAAACTTCATTCAATGGGGCAGTCTTCAGTAAAAGAATTGTTTCACTGGACGACAATTGCCCCGCCGAATGAGTTGCAACAATTCTTAGAAGGTACGCTAGCCGAGTCACTTTTTACGGGATCGTCAGAGGCAACAAGGGCAATGTCTTCGGCGCGATTTGTTCTGTCAGATAAGCTGCCAGAACACGTTACAATGCCTAGTGGTTCCTTTTCTCTTCGGTCTTGGCTTGAAGATTCCAACGGTGGTAACCTATGGATAACGTGGCGTGAAGATATGGCTGTTGCTTTGCGTCCTCTTATTTCTGCTTGGACGGATGCCTTGTTTGTTTCTATTTTGTCGATGCCAGAAAATGCGAATAGGCGAATTTGGGCATTTATAGATGAATTAGCTTCGCTTGAAAAACTTTCAACTCTTGAGTCTGCATTAACTAAAGGGCGTAAGCATGGGTTGAGAGTTGTTGCCGGGTTGCAGTCTACATCGCAGTTGGACCATATATATGGACGAGAAGCGGCCCAAACTTTACGAAGTTGTTTCTCTTCATTGGCCGTTTTGCGGATTGCTAAATCTGATCCAAAAACGGCGGAAGATTTTAGCAATTCCCTTGGTGAACATGAAGTTGAAAGAGAGCGTGAAAGCAGAAGTAGCGGAATGAGGTATAGTAACACTGGCCAGCAAATAGTCCATGAAAAAGAGAGGGTTGTTTCAGCTTCCGAATTGACATCATTGCCAGAACTTTCTGGATATTTGGCTTTGGTTGGGGATCGGCCTATTGCTAAGTTCACAACAGGATATGTTAGGTTTAAAAACCGTGTTCCAGGTTTTGTTGAACGTAAAATGGCAGCAAACCGAGATTTAAATGCTTAGTATTAAGGTTTTAACTCGCAAAGATATTGGCAGGGCTGCGTCATATTATAGTGCTGGTGCCGATGATTATTACCGTAAAGAAGGTGAGTCGATAAGCTGGCAAGGTAAGGGAGCTCACGCATTAGAGTTGGAAAGAGAGGTTGACCCAAAGGATTTAAAGAATTTGCTGGCCGGTCAAATCGGGCCGAATATTCGCGTGAGCCGTGGTTCAACACGGAATGACGCAAAGGAAAGGATCGGTATTGATCTTACCTTTTCGGCTCCAAAGAGTGTATCCTTACAGGCTCTTGTTGCCGGTGACGTGCGCGTTATTGAAGCGCATGATCGGGCGGTGACGGCTGCTATTGCGGCGGCTGAGGAATGTGCGCTAGCCCGTAAACGTGTTGACGGCAAGGCCCAGGTGGAGCGATCCGCCAATTTAGTTGTTGCAAAATTCCGCCACGAAACAAGCCGCGAATGCGATCCGCAGTTGCATACTCATGCTGTTGTTATGAATTTAACACAGCGAAGCGATGGTGCTTGGCGTGCTTTAAAAAACGATGAAATCGTTAAATCAGTAAAGAAATTTGGTGCGGTATATCGTGCTGAGTTGGCTATTGAGCTTCAAAAAATTGGTTTTGAGTTGCGTCATGAACGGGATGGTTCTTTTGAATTGTCACATATAAGCAGGGAGCAGCTTGAGGCTTTTAGTCAAAGATCAAAGCAAATTAACGAAGGTCTTGCAGACCTGGGTTTATCTCGGGAAGAAGCAAATACTAATCAAATCCAAAATGTTGTTTTAAAATCACGTGCTAAAAAAACAAATATTGACCGCGAGATTTTATATAAAGATTGGGTTGATCGAGCAAGTGGCCTTGGAATTGATTTTTTGCATAGGGAATGGGCTGGACAAGGGAATGAATTTATAAACTCGCAGCGTCGAAGCATTAATAATTTAACTTTAGAGCAAAATGCTAATCTTGCTGTCAAGTATGCTGTAAAGCATCTTACTGAAAGACAATCTGTTGTTTCGGAAAAAGATTTGATTGATATTGCGATGAAACACGGCGTCGGACGCGTTACACTGAAAGATATTGTGTCTGAAGTTGATAAACGTGTCGATGATGGATTTTTAATACGTGAAGAACCATTGTATAAGCCAGCGTCTGAAGCAAGTGAAAATTCCAATATGACTAAAAGTGATTGGATTAAACTTGTTACAACAAAAGGACTTGAAAAAGAGGCGGCAACTAAAAAAGTTGAAAATGCGATTAGAGAAGGTGGGTTAATTGCTGTTGACAAGAGATATACAACTCAAACAGCATATAAAATTGAAAAGTCCATTCTGAAGATTGAACGGTCCGGTCGGGAAAGAATGGATGCAATTATGGACGTGGAAACGGCCCGCACGGTGCTTGCAGCGACGAATCTTAACGATGGCCAGCGTGAAGCCGCTGAACTCATGGCGTCCACTAAAAACCGCGTAATAGGCGTCCAGGGCTTTGCCGGGACGGGTAAGAGTCACATGCTCGACACCGCCAAAACGCTGATCGAGGACCAGGGCTATCGGGTCCGTGCGCTGGCTCCCTATGGAAGCCAGGTTAAAAACCTGCGGGAGATGGGAGTACCAGCAAATACCTTGGCTGCTTTTCTCCGGGGACAAAACAAGGACCTTGATGACCGCACGGTGCTGGTCATCGATGAGGCTGGGGTTGTGCCTTCCCGCCTCATGGAGCAGACCTTGCGATTAGCCGAAGAGAAGGGTGCGAGGGTTGTGCTCCTGGGGGATACGGCACAGACAAAAGCCATTGAGGCCGGGAGGCCTTTCGACCAGTTGCAGGCCGCCGGCATGGCCACGGCCCGAATGGATCACATCCAGCGTCAGCGCGATCCTGATCTGCTGGCGGCAGTCGAACATGCGGCCAAAGGGCATGCACCTCAATCACTCGATAAGATCAAATCTGTCCTTGAGGTGCGGGAAGACGATTTACGACGTAGCGCCCTTGTCCGTGACTTCATGGCCCTTGGCCCGAGTGATCGGGACCAAACTTTGATTGTGAGCGGCACCAATGAAGCACGTCGAGACATCAACGCTCGGGTGCGTGAGGCCGTGGGGACAGCTGGTCAGGGACTTGTATTTGATACGCTGATCCGGCGCGATACGACCCAGGCAGAGCGGTTGTTTTCCAAAAACTACCGGGTTGGTGACGTGGTGCAACCTGAGCGGGATTACAAGAGCGGATTGCAGCGCGGAGAGCTTTACAAGATCGTAGATACCGGGCCGGGCAATCGGCTGACGGTATCGGCTCAGGATGGACAGAAAATAGCCTTTTCCCCAATGCATGCCCGGCGCTTGTCGGTATATCAACCCGAGCGCTCGGAGCTCGCGCCGGGGGATATGGTGCGGGTCACGCGCAATGACAAAAAGCTTGACTTGGCCACCGGGGAGCGCTTTCGAGTGGCGGCGGTCGCGCCGGGGCGTGTGACCCTGGAGGGAGGAGGCCGGCGCGTGGAAATGCCAGCCGATACGCCCTTGCACCTCGATCATGCTTACGCCACAACGGTACATGGAGCGCAAGGGCTTACGTGTGATAATGTGATGATCGAAGCACAGACGGATAGCCGCACGACGGCAAAGGATGTCTATTATGTTGCCATTTCTCGTGCAAAATATAAAGCAAATATATATACAAATGATTTGTCTAAATTGCCGAAATCAATTTCACGTGACAATGTTAAAACTGCGGCTCTTGATTTGAGGCAGTTTGATAAAATGAAAGACCAACACGCTAAGAGTGTTGGTCTTGATAAGGGTAATAAAGAGCTTGACCGTGAACGCCAGCGCTAGGCCATTTCTTTCCGTTTAAAAATTGGGTCGTAAAAAACCTGTAGAACTCTCCTTGCCTTCATGTGGATAATGACGTCTACTGTAGAGTAGAGGACGTGTTTAATCATCGGCATATCAAGTGTTTTGCCGACTTCTGAGTTTTTGATTAATGTAGCTATGCGGTCGAATCCTTCAATAGCTCCATTGGCGTGTGTCGTCGTTATCCCGCCGCCATGGTCAGTGTTTAAAGCATTTGTGTATTCCCATGCTTCAGGCCCACGAAGTTCCGCTAAAAATATCCTTTCAGGCGTAATCCGCATACATGCAGCAAGACAAGCTAAGGCGCTTATTCTCCCGGCTCCGTCGCCGTAAAAAAGGTGCGTTACTTCCTTGTGGTTTGGAAGGAATATTTCGTGAACGTCTTCAATTGTCGCTAAATGTTCGTCAACTGGTACGGCTTCAATCAAAGAACGCATCAATGTCGTCTTGCCGGAACCTGTTTGCCCGGTTATTACAATGTTGCGTTTTAATGCGACACAGCGCAACAAAAAATCACAAATCTTCCCTTCACGTTTAAGATCGAGCAGTTCTAGCTCAAACTCTTCTAGGCGGTGAAAGTCCTGGCGAAGGGACTCTTTCTTAGCCTCTTCTTTGGAAGGTTGATTGAATGATACGTCTTTGCATTCAGCAAACGCGCCTTCGGAGTCGAGTTGTTTAGCGGATTTTACCGTCATTGAGTGCTTTCTGATGACGATAGTAATCATGTTGTCAAGGACAACAGGGGGCTGAAGGATAGTCCCGCGTTCACCCCCTGGTAAGGTTACGTAGGTAGTTCCGCGAACGGGAAGACTGCTAAAAGCAATCATAGCGGTAGCAAGCGCTTTAAGGTATGATAGCTTGAACTCAGGAATATTAACGTATTCCTTTTTGCCAAAAGCGACAGTAACAACTTCGTTCGGCCTTATGCGAAGCTCTGTTATCGAAGGGTCATTTAAGTAAGCTTCAACAGGACGAAGAAGTTGTGTGATTGTTTGCGATTTGAAAGCGCATTTATCTAATGCTGTAGACATCGCTGAAGTCCAAATCACGGGCAACGAAAATACTCACTCTGTCGCCCTGATTTTTGTAAAGAGTGGGAGGGATATTCACCGTATTTTTCAGAGCCTCAGTAGACATATCTTTCCCGGTACTTTGAGTTGTCCCGATATTGATAGTTGATTTCTCTGAGGCATAATTGACAGCCGCCTGTCCTAAATCGCCTATGATGCTTAACAAAATGGCGTTGCCAAAGCGCTGCCAAAAATGCGTGTCCACTTCACCGGGTTCGCCAGCAGCGCCAAGTGGATCAGTGCCAGGGCTATCCAGATCGATAATGACCCCTTGAGGAGTCTCGACGCGTTGCCATGACACAAATACACGGTTTTGACCCTGCACAATTCCTTTTTGATAACTTCCAACTACCTTTGATCCGGCATCGAGTAGCACAACATGGCCGTTGGTCGAGTAGGTGTCTGACGTCGTGTAGCAAACGACCATGCCGACCTGATCCGTGACCAGTTTGGATTGCTGGCCACAATCGATCATTGTCCCTCGCGTAATCATGTAATTGCGATCGGCAAGCATAGACGCGCGTGACGGTTTTACCGCAAGTGGCTTGAGCTGTTGCTCAAGCGCGTTGTCATCCGAAGCATGACGGCCCTTCAGGGCCGCAGGCCCTTCGCCGCTACCCGACGAGGGCTGTCCCGAGGAATCCCCTCCACCTGTGAAACCGCCGCCTAACCGTCTTTCGCGTAAAAGGTCCGATTCGCTTTTTTTAGGATGCCGTTTGTCCGCATCTTTGTCGGGTTTCGGCGGAAGCGGGGTTGGTTGAGGAACTTCGACCGGATGCGACTTAGGCTCGGGCGGAGGTGTGGGGGTAAAGTTGGGTAAGTTGTTTTTTATGATCTTGGGTTTGTTGGTCTTTTCATTGGCGTCATTCCGGTGCTGTATGGCCTTCCATGTTAAAACTGAACCGAAGGCCACAGCTACGAGAACGATAAACACCATGAAGATTCTCATTCCTGGGGTACGGCGTCTAAATCCGCCATCGTCCATACCGCCCCTGGCACCGTCTATTTGCTCGGGAGAAGACTTCTTGATTTCATCAAGAACGTCTATTTCTTTATCGTCTTTGCTCATGCTATTTCCCACCCTTCTTGATGATACGTCGCACTTCAGGAATGGCCGTGCCGCTTTCGTTAGGAATGCCAAAAGAATCAAATGACTCATTGTACACCCCGACAACGGCATCACCGAGGCGTAATATAAATTTGGGGGCAACCTTTTCCGCAACAATAACATGCGATCCAGGATGGTTAAGCATGTGCCTGTTTACAATAGCTTCGCTGCCATCGGCGGTTATGGTGTAAATGTTTGGTAAATCAACATTCGGGGCAAATTTGAAATAAGTAAAACGTCCGTCATCCCAAACATTAATAGGGCATATGAGCTTGTCACGTCTTGTTGCGCTCATGGTATAGTTAAGGTTGTTGTTGTGGCCAAGAGTATCAAAACGCTTGTTTGCATCGGCACGGGCTCTTTCTTCGGCAGCGGCCTGTGCTTCCTCAATAGGATAAGAAAATTGAACTTGGAGCGTTGCAGAACGCAATGACCAAGGGGTTTTGATTTCCTGCTGTTGAGGATTTTCGCCTTTAGCGACAGGTGTTCCATCTATAAAGTGTAAGACAAAATTGTAGCTATGTTTGTCTGTTACGATGACAAGGTTTGTGTCGCTGTTTTGTGCCTTGGCCTTGATGAAGTAATGGTTCCCTTTGTGGGCAAATGACCATCCATTGGGATCGCCAAAAGCATGGGTTACATATTCCTCGCCTTTCTTTACAACAATATGTGTTGCGATGCCGATTACGGCATCCATTTTGACGACATCTTGCGGGTTGTAGTCAATGTGCTTGATGCGATAGTCGAATCTTGATCCGACCGGAGATTTAAGCGCATAGGCTGTGCTGGAAAGACACGTTAAGCACAAGAGGATAATTGCTATGTTTTTCATGCTCGGCTCTGCCTATTTGCTTTCAACAAGCTCGGGATCAACCCGATAGCTTGTGACTTGGAAGCCAAGGGGGTTGATAAGCCGATCTTGTGAACGCATTGGAGCATTGACGTATTTATACGCAATGGTGGCAACCCAGTTTCGAATTTCGTCAACACGGTTATTTCGCCAATGAACAATGGTCCTAAATCTGGCGGTGGCAGTACTTGTTTCAGTGTTAATGATAGGCGCGCTATCTAGCTGCACTAAAATTCGTGCTTTATCAGACAATACTTTGTCTCTTCCTTTGTCTCCCTCAAATACTTTATGGTATATTTTTGCCACCTCTTCAGTGCTCATCAGGCCAACGGCGTTATAGTCAGCCTGGATTGTTTCAAAGTCATAGTTTTCGCGGTGGCGAATGTAGTTAAGAATCCAATATTGATCGATTATTGTGCCGTAGCTATCTTGTCTCTCACGCATAACGGACAAGACATCAACCGCGCCAGTTGAGTTGTCCACGCGCAAGATAAAAGGAGGCACAGGTTGAGAACTTGTCTTGATAAGAACAATGGTCACCATAAGCGCGCAAAATGCGAGGAAACAAGTTGCTCCTGTGATGACCCAGGCGTTGCGCCTGGATCGAAGCACTTCCCTCAAAAAGCTGCGCTCCAAGCCTTGTGACTCGACAAGGTATTTTGTCAAATCTTCACTTTTGATTGCTTTCTTGCGGGAAAAAGCATCCTTGAGGCCCATGGTTATCGCTCCGTAGGATTGTTTATTTCATTTGGGGTAGTTAAGTTGATTGGCTCACGCCTGGAATCATCGGGCATCCGGGGTTTTTTGGGAACCGCGCAAGCAGTAGGGGTCGTCTCAGAAAACGGAAAAAATCGTACGCTAAGCCGGTTGCAACGGTCGTAGCGGCCTGAATTTGCCGGCGCCGATCTTGGCGCTGCTGCGCCAGAGGTAGTCGCCGGTCAGGTTGATGTGCTCCCAGCCTAGCGGCGACAGGCACTGCAACAGCACGTCATCCACGGTCTGACCGTGACCGCGCAAGGCGTGGGTGGCCCGCTCCAGATAGACCGTATTCCACAGCACGATGGCCGCCGTCACCAAGTTGAGGCCGCTGGCCCGGTAGCGCTGCTGCTCGAAACTGCGGTCACGGAT
>NZ_JNJA01000023.1 GCF_000702665.1 Solidesulfovibrio alcoholivorans DSM 5433 | reverse complement strand
GTCGCCATCTCCATGGACGGCAAAGGTCGATGGATGGACAATGTTTTTATCGAGCGGCTGTGGCGCTCTGTGAAATGGGAGTGCGTCTACCTGCGGGAACTCGAAACCGGGAGCCAGGCCCGCCAAGTCCTTGGAGACTGGTTCCGCTTCTACAACGAGCAGCGGCCGCATTCGGCTTTTGACGGTCGTCGCCCCATGGACGTATACCGGGAGGGCCACTCGGCCTCCAAGGCGGCATGAGCACCAACCGGACTATAGCTTAACCCCGCCGCCAACCTGTCCAACCAAGCCGGACCACCTCATTCAGCGCTTCAGAGCAAACAAATATCAAACTCAGAACATGGTATGAATTTCAAGATGAGTTCGAAGACATGTGGCTGCAAAAATATTTTCTTCTAACGCTTTCGGAAAAACTTGACCCACTGTTCTCATATATAGAACCATTACATCTAGAACCTGTATGGTTTAAATTTCTGAATCAAGAGGAAAAAATTAAATACGACAATACATATAAAAAATATTTTGATTTTGGTAATTATATATTTATGTTTTCAAAATGGCATCACCTTACAGGGTTTGACAAAGAAAAACTTGAATTGCCAATTACGACACAATTGCACAGACAAAAAGTCGACACGCACAATCTCCATATTCCCGTGGATATCTTGGAAGAAAATTCATACCGAGAGTTTTTAGAACGAGTATTGATCTATGGAGAGAAAGCAATTTCAGAGTTTCGACTTTTCCGCGACATCGGCTTAGCTAGGAAAGAAGAACATCATTAATCTACACAGACCGATCCTTTCTACAAGAAAATTGGCCGTCTGCCTATGCGCGGGACAGCATCTGCTCGAATGTTATCCAAAATTCCCGCGTAATCCCGTATGGTTGGCCAAGATGTTATCCAGGAAGGTTATCCAAAAAGATAACGGGGCCAAGCCAAAACTGACTTAACCCCTTGAAATCTTTGTGGTGCGCCCGGCAGGATTCGAACCTGCGGCCGTCTGCTTAGAAGGCAGATGCTCTATCCGACTGAGCTACGGGCGCGCGGTCGCCAAACCTAAACAAGCCCCCACGCGCGGTCAAGACCACCCTTGACGAAACACCGCACCGGGCTCAAACTGCCTGTCCCCGGCCGCCCCCGCAACCAGGAGGGAGACATGAACCTGCGCGTGCTCGGCTGCTCCGGCTCGGACCTGCCCGGCCACAACCTGACTTCCTTTCTGGTCAACGATTCCGTGCTCCTCGACGCCGGAACCGTCACCTCCGCCATCGATCTGGCCGCGCAGGCCCGCATCGAACATATTTTCGTCACCCATCCCCACCTGGATCACATCAAGGACATCCTCTTCCTCGCCGACAACCTGATCGAATGCTTCGCCGGGAAAAACAACAGACCTCCCCTGGCCATCCACGGACTGCCCGAAGTCCTCGACGCCATTGCCACACACCTGCTCAACGACACTATCTGGCCCGATTTCACCGTCATCCCCCAGAACTCGCCCGTGCTCACCTACGCCCCCATGACGCCCGGCGTCCCGGTGATCCTCGGCGGACTTTCCGTGGCCGCCTTTCCCGTCAACCACGCCAAGGCCGCCTCGGGCTTCGTCCTGTGGGAGGACGGCGGCGCGCACAACATCGCCTACACCGGGGACACCGGCCCAAGCGACACCATCTGGCGCTACCTGGACAGCCTGCCCTTTTCCCTGTCCCGCCTCATCACCGAGGCTTCCTTTCCCTCGTCCATGCAGGCCCTGGCCCAAGCCTCCAGGCACCTGACCCCGCGGATGCTGCACGCCGAACTCGACAAACTCGCGGCCAGGCCCGAAATCCTCATCTACCATATGAAAGCCCCTTTCGCCGCCCAGATCCGGCAGGAACTCGAAACCGAACTGGCCGGGCGCGCCTACAGGCTCCTTCGTGAAAATGACGTCATCACCATCTGAATTCCCCGATTTCGCCGCCTTTGCGGCCTACCTCGACAGCCTCGGCCTCTTTCACATGGAGCTTTCGCCGCACCGGATGGTCGCGGCGCTGGCCGGACTCGGCCTCACGAGCCTGCCCCATCTGGCCGTGCAGGTCGTCGGCACCAACGGCAAAGGCTCGACCGCGGCCCTGCTCGCGGCCATGCTCGCCGCCCACGGCCTGCCGACCGGGCTCTACCTCTCGCCCCATTTCGTCAGCGTGCGCGAGCGCATCCTCATGGGCGGGCGCATGTGCGAGGAGGCGGACTGGGTCGCGGCGGCAAACGCCGTGCTCGCGGCCACGGCCGGCGGCGGCGAAAAAAACCGCCTCACCTATTTCGAGCTGCTCACCGCCATGGCCGCCCGGCTCTTCACGCAAAACGGCGCCGAGGCCGCCGTGTACGAGGCCGGGCTCGGCGGCGCGGGCGACGCCACCACCGCCCTGGGGCGCGACCTCGTGCTCTTTGGCCCCATCGGCATGGACCACGCCGCAATCATCGGCCCGACCCTGGCCGACATCGCCCGGGACAAGGCCGGCGCGCTCGTACCCGGCGGCGTGGCCGTCACCGGGCCGCAACCGCCCGAGGCCATGGCCGTGCTGCGCCGGGAGGCCGCCGCGCGCGGCACGCGGCTTCTCGAAGCCCAGGAACTCGCTGCCTACAACCCGGCCACGCGCAAGGCCGTGCTGCGTTTCGGCGGGAAATCCCTGCGTACGCCGCCGGTCAAGCTGCGCCTGGCCGGGCCGCACCAGGCCCGAAACGCCTCCCTGGCCCTGGCCGGGTTCACGATTTGCGCCGATATCCTCGGCATAACGCCCGATACCGACGCCATCGCCCGCGCCCTGGCCGGGACCTTCCTGCCCGGCCGGCTGCACCTGCTGCAACTGCCGCAGACGCGGGCCGCGCTGCTCGTGGACAGCGCCCACAACCCGCCGGCCCTGGCCGCCCTGGCCGAGGCGCTCCCCGCGCTTCGCATCACGCCCGCGGCCATGATCTTCACCTGCCTCGCGGACAAGGACCTCGAAGCCATGGCCCCCCTGGCGGCAAAGCTCACCACGGGCCCCATCTTCGTGCCGGAGCTGCCGGAAATTTCGCGCTCGCGCCCCGCCGCGCAGGTCGTCGCCGCCCTGGGCGAACGCGCCGTGGCCGTGCCCGATCCGGCCGCCGCCCTGGCCGCCGTGCGCGACCTGGAAGGCACGGTGCTGGCCTGCGGCTCCATGTACCTGCTGGCCGCACTTTTTCCGACGACGCAAAATTGATTCCGGCCGCGCTTGCGGCTACCGTTGCGGGACTTGCGGCCTGCGCCGCCAACCCGAACCCCCGGAAGCCCCCGTGCAACAGCTTTTTCGTCTATTGCCGTCCGTGGACGCGGTACTTGCCGACCTCGCCGCCGATGCCGGCCTCGCCGCGCTGCCACGGGCGCTTTTGCGCGACGCGGTCAACGATTTCCTTAATGGCCTGCGCGCCGACATCAAGGCCGGCCGCGTGACCGACGCGGCGCAGCTTGCGCCGCAGCTTGTCGGCGCGCAGTGCGCCCGGTTCGTACGCGCCGCCGCCAGGCCGCATTTCCGGCGGGTCGTAAACGCCACGGGCGTGGTCGTGCACACCAACCTCGGCCGCTCGCTGCTGGCCCCCTGCGCCATCGCCGCCGCGGCCGAAGCCTGCGCCCGCTACTCCAACCTGGAATTCGACCTGGCCACGGGCGAACGCGGCAGCCGCTACAGCCACGTGGTGGACATCCTGCGCCGCTTGACCGGCGCCGAGGCGGCGCTTGTGGTCAACAACAACGCCGCCGCCGTGCTCATCACCCTGGAGACCCTGGCCAAGGGCCGCGAGGTCGTGGTTTCGCGCGGCCAGCTCGTGGAGATCGGCGGCTCGTTTCGCATCCCCGAAGTCATGGCCAAGTCCGGGGCGATATTGCGCGAAGTCGGGGCCACCAACCGCACCCATCCCCGGGACTACGCGAACGCCGTCAACGAGAACACGGCCCTTTTGCTCAAGGTCCACACCTCCAACTACCGCATCGTGGGATTTACCAAGGAGGTCTCCCTGGCCGAGCTCGTGGCCATCGGCCGCGACCGGGGCCTGCCGGTCATGGAGGATCTCGGCAGCGGCAACCTCACGGATTTCGCCGGGCTCGGGCTTCCGGGCGAGCCCACCGTGCAGCGGGCGCTGGCCGACGGCGCGGACGTGGTGACGTTTTCCGGGGACAAGGTCCTGGGCGGCCCGCAGGCCGGCGTCATCGTGGGCAAGGCGGCGATCATCGAGGCCATCCGCAAAAATCCCCTCAACCGCGCCGTACGCATCGACAAGATGACGCTCGCCGCCCTGGAGGCGACGCTGCGGCTCTACCTCGACCCCGAGCGCGCCCGGCGCGAGGTGCCCACCCTTGCCATGATGACGGCCCCGCCCGGGGCGCTCGCGAAAAAGGCCCGGCGGCTGGCCGCCATCCTCAAGAAATCCCTGGCCGGGCGCTACGCCGTCGCCGCCGTGCCCGGGGCATCGCGCGTGGGCGGCGGCGCGTTTCCCGAACACGACCTGCCGACCACCCTCGTGGCGCTCACGCCCCTTCAGGGCGCCCCCTCGCCGGACGCCCTGCGCGAACGGCTGCTCGCCACGGACCCGCCCCTTGTCGGGCGCATCGAGGACGCCGCCTTCCTGCTCGACCCGCGCACGCTGGCCGACGACGAACTGGGGCTCGTGGCCGCGGTGCTCGGGCAAGCCATGGACGATCCGGCGCGCTGAGGCACGCACCGCTTCCCCAAGAACGCAAGGACTCCCCCCGCCCTGGCATGGGCGGCGGGGAGTCCTTATTCCGCGTTGCCGTGCGTTACGCGTAGGCCTTGGTGTGGACGCCCGAGGCCAGTTTCTTGTTCTTGAGGCCCTGCATGACGTCCACCACCGCTTCCACGACGCCCTCGACATCCGAAGCCGTGTTGCAGAACGTCGGCGAGATGCGCACGAGATCGTGGCCCTTCACCTTGAGGTTGGCGATGGCGAACTTGTGCTTCTCGTACACATGTTTCATGACGTCGGCGGCCGCGACGCCTTCCGGCGTCTTGAACAGGAACACGGAACTGCGTAGCGCGTCGTTCGTCGTCGGCGTGGAAATCCACTGATAGGCCGTCTTTTCGGTGAACTCCGGGAACACTTTGGGCAATTTTTTCATGAGCGCCTGCTGGACCATGCCGCCCAGGGCGTGAATGCGGGCCTCGATGCGGGCCGGGGTGACGCCCGGATGGAAATGCCCGGTGTGAAAGAGCGCCGCCATCCATGTGGAAACCAGCGTGGCGTCGTTTTGCTGGCCCAGGTACGAGAAGCGCTTGGCGTTGGGGTCGATCTTGCCGGATTCGGCCGGGAAACCGTAGTCGGCCGGCGTGTTGATGTGCTCGTCGTAGCCCCAGATGCTCGGCGTGAACTTCTCGGCCGCGCCCGTGCGGTTGTTCATGTAGAGGATGCCGACCATCTTCGGGCCGCAGGGCCATTTGTGGAAGCTGCCCGAGATGCTGTCCACCCCGACCTCGTCGAGACGCAGGTCGAGCACGCCGAACGTTTGCGCGCTGTCGGCGTGGATATAGATGTCCTTGTTGATGGCGCGCAGTTCCTCGACGATGCGCTTCATGGGCAGCAGCATGCCGCACTCGTTGGACTGCCAGGACAGGGTGACGATCTTGGTGTTGGCATCCACCACCGCGCGCAGGGCGGCGAGGATGTCGTCGGCGGAAGCGGGGTCGGAGGGCATCACGCCCGCCTTGCGTTCCTCGTCCGTCACCTTTTGCGCGAACATCTTGGTGCCGACCACGCGCACCGAATCCTTGCCCCAGCCCTGCGTGGCCTTGCGGTAGAACCAGGCATCGTAGTTCGTGGGATGATTGACGTCCCAGACCACGACGTTATCCTTTTGCGGGTCGAAAAAGCCCGAGGTCACGAGGCCATTGTTGATGAAATTGTTGCCCTCGGTGGAGTTGGCCACGAGCGCCAGCAGGAAGTCGGCCTGCGTTTTGAGGTTGCGCATGCCGAACCAGTCCTTGACCGCGCCGAGGCCGTGCACGAGGCTCGCGTCGGCGAGTTCCCCGCGCATGGGAAAGGAGATGTCCTCGCCAAGCAGGCGCTGCACCAGCGCGACCATGGCGGACACGGGCTTAAGAGACGGGCAGAGGTTGGCGGAGTTGACGGAAATGCTCGTGTAGGCGTCGCGGTCGAAATAGTGGCGCACGAGCTTGTCCCATTGCGCGTTGTCGGCAGGGGCGAGGGTGTCGGAGGCGAAGGTGCGGCCGTCGGCCTCCCAATGCGCAATGGCGGCCTTGATCCGCTCCAGGGCCGAACCGGTTTCGGCCTTGGGAGGCGTTTTTTTCGCCTCGGCCGGGGATGAGGTGAAGGCGATGCCGGGCAGCATGGCCGCCCCGCCTGCGCCCAGGGCGACACCGATGAATTTTCGGCGTGTGAACTGGCTCATGGCAAGCTTCTCCTTGAGGTTGCGGATACGTTACAATTCGAGGAAAATGGAGACGAATACGACATGATGCCGGATATACTTTTCTTTGCTTAGCCGTTCCCGCCAAATGACGCAAGGCGGCTTTTCCAGCCTGCCGTCCAGCATGCGCCCTGCAAAGCGACAGCGGCTTGTGCGACGTAACGACACGTCGAAACGAAGCGTGGCGCGCGGCCTGCGGCGAAACTACGCTTTGCACAAAAGGAAGCAGGCTTCGTCTGGTCCAGCGATTGCGTATCCTGTGACGAGCAATCGTGAAAGTATCAGCAGCCACTTGAAACGACACAGTTTCTTGACCTTTCCTTTCCCGCATAAAGGAACTGATCCGCCTCCTTCACGAGCATGTCCAATGTTTTGTCGCAGGCCGACTCCACAACGCCGAAGGTCATTGTCAAATCGATGAGGCTCTCGCCGACGCGGATCGGACTCGAAGCAACGATACGCCGCAACTTTTCCGCCAAGGCAACGCCTCCCGCAAGATCGCTTGCGTTTGCCATGAGGAGGAATTCTTCTCCACCCCAGCGGGAGAGAACATCGTCTTTGCGCAGAGCATCCTTTAACAACGCCGCGACGCTCTTCAGGACAATATCACCTGCATCATGGCCATGGGCATCATTGATGGCTTTGAATTTATCAATATCGGCCAGGATCAAGCAAAAACTTGCACCTCCAAGTCGACATTGTTCCAAACGCCCCTTGATGATATCGCACATGGCGCGTCTATTGAACAAACCAGTCAAATAATCAACAAAAGCCACACCCTCGAGCTCTTTATACGCTTCGCTCAATTTTTCTTTTTCACAACGCAATTCTGCTTCATTGCTTTTTATCTTTGCGACAAACCTATTTACCATACTGTTCAATTGCTTCTCAAAAACATAGAGCATCACACCGCATATGACAAAAACAGCGGTTATCATCGCCAGGAAAACCATGACCTGACTATCATACACCTGTTCAAATGCCTGCCTTCTTTTCGATATAATAGAATCGATGTCGTCATAATGGATGCCTGTGGCGACGACCCAATCGAACGGTTTGTACAATTTTGCATATGTCAATTTTTTCGTTATTTCATCGGAACCCAATTTTTTGAAATAATAACTAAAATACAACTCTCCTGACGCCTTCACCCCTTCAAGCTCTGCCTTGTATGGAAAATTCCCATTGATATCCTGCGTCAAGGTCGAAAGAAGCTCTCCTTCCGTTTCCGGAAGATTCGGATGCACCACGCGCACAGCGTAGCCATCGCCTCCATTATAATTCACTATTTCATTCACCCAAACATACCTGTTCAAATCGAACCGAACGCTTCGGATAAGCTTCTTCGCCCGGTCCCGTGCGATGCCGTCCAGGGCCGCGCGACTCATGAACACATACGCAACCTTGCCGTCGTCAAAATCCACTTTTGCAACCTCAGGAAATGCTTCCGAAACATCTCCCCCCCTGGCGATCGACGCCGCGAACTCCGCAGCATTTTCCTTCCCATTGGTCCACAACAGTTCATTGCGGCCAGCATCATATACAACGATACCGACCCCGATCTTATCCAAGACACCATCCAGACAAGACCACTCTTTACTTGACGCATTCTTGCCAATCATGTCAGTATACATCAGACAAATTCGCACAACAACTAAACATAAATCATGCACATGAGTCCTGTATTCGTCATATATCATATCTCTCAACACATCCAATTCAACAATTGTCCGCAATACTATGTTCTTAATATTTCTCTTTTTCTCCTCAATAATCGTATTTTCAATCTCTCTTGTCAAAAGTTTGTAATTTTTCCGCTCGGAAATCAAATAGGGTACGGTCACCGCAAGAGAAACGGCAAAAATAACCAAGAAGCCAAACAAATAGTATCCGATACGAATGGTTCTTTTGGCGATCGTTTCCATGACCAGGGCACCTGCAGCATCCTTGGGCTTCAGCCAGTCCGCTCCGCGGTTTGCGGCGTTAGCCCCTGCCACACGAAAGAAAACAGGAGCGTGTCACAACATAGCAAACGGGCATTCCGATGAAAAGATAAGATATTCTGGTCGAAAACACCCTACTCGGCCGGTGGCGCGCCTGTTGCGAAGCGGTGGAGCACACGGAGCCCGCAGCCCGGAAAATCGCCCGCCGCAAGGGGTTCCCACTCCCGGCCGAGATGCTTATGATGGCTTCCTGTTACCCCACGGAGGAAGAGACGCATCATGACCGAGACGAACGACGCGCCCGAGGCGAAGACCGCTTTCGCCATCGAGACCAAGACCTGCTTCGAGACCTACGCCTCGCCCGAGGACAGGGCCGCCATGCGCGAGCTGGCCGGCCGCTATATCGACTTCCTTTCGTCCTGCAAGACCGAACGCGAAACCGTGCAGTTCGTGCGCAAGGCCCTGGCCGGGGCAGGATTTCAGGAAAGCGAGGACGGCGCGTTTGACGGCGACGCCGTCTTTCGCGTGCTTAGGGGCAAGACCGTCTTCATCGCGCGCAAGGGCAAAAAGCCCCTGCGCGAGGGCTTCCGCCTGGTCGGAGCGCACTGCGACACCCCGCGCATCGACCTCAAGCAGCGCCCGCTCTACCAGGACTGCGGCGTGGCGCAGCTCAAGACCCACTATTACGGCGGCATCCGCAAGCACCAGTGGCTCGCGCGCCCGCTCGCCCTGCACGGCGTGGTGGCGAAAAAGGACGGCTCGGTGGTGCCGGTGACCATCGGCGAGGACGCGTCCGATCCGGTCTTCGCCATCCCGGACCTGCTGCCGCACCTGGCCTACCGGCAGGCGGAGCAGAAGCTCGCCGACGCCTTCGAGGCCGAAAAGCTCAACATCCTCGTCGGCCACAGCCCCCTCGACGCCCCGCCCGCGCCCGAAGGAGACGCTGCGCCGAAAAAAGACAAGGACGCCGTCAAGGCCAAGGTGCTCACGCTTTTGCACGAAAAATACGGCATCGAGGAAGCCGACCTCTACAGCGCGGAGTTGCAGGCCGTGCCGGCCGGGCCGGCGCGATTCGTGGGCCTCGACGCCGCCCTGGTCGGCGGCTACGGCCAGGACGACCGGGTATGCGTGTTCGCCGCCCTTTCCGCCCTGCTCGCCGCGCCCACGCCCGAGCACACGCAGATCGTGCTCTTCTGGGACAAGGAGGAGATCGGCTCGGAGGGCTCCACCGGGGCCAAGTCGCGCTTTTTCGAATTCTGCCTGGAAGACCTGATCGACGCCTGGGACAAGGGCGCGCGCAAGAGCCGGGTGCTCGCCGCGGGCAAGGCCGTTTCCGCAGACGTCCACGCCGCCCTGGATCCGGACTACCAGGACCTGCACGAAAAGCTCAATTCCGCGCTGCTCGGCTCCGGCCCGGTCTTTTGCAAGTTTACCGGCCACAGGGGCAAGGTCGGGGCCAACGACGCCCATCCGGAGTACGTGGCCTGGCTTAGAAACCTCCTCGACGGCGCGGGCATCCCCTGGCAGATGGCCGAGCTCGGCCGCGTGGACCTCGGCGGCGGCGGCACCGTGGCCAAGTTCCTGGCCGTCTACGGCATGGACATCATCGATTTCGGCCCGGCCGTGCTCAGCATGCACAGCCCCTTCGAGATCACGAGCACGGCCGACGTCTACGCCGCCATGCTCGCCTACAAGGCGTTTCTCTCCAGCTAACCTTACCCCCTTGCGAGGGGGTAAGGGGGGCATCATGCCCCCCGGCCGCCGGAGGCATCTTCTCTTCGTCTCCCTCCTCCACCCCCAAAAGGAGCATCCATGCCAGTCATCATGGGCACGGCCGGGCACATCGACCATGGCAAAACCACGCTGATCAAGGCGCTCACCGGCATCGACTGCGACCGGCTGGCCGAAGAGAAAAAGCGCGGCATCACCATCGAGCTCGGCTTCGCCTTCATGGACCTGCCCGGCGGCGCGCGCCTCGGCGTCATCGACGTGCCCGGGCACGAGCGGTTCGTGAAGAACATGGTGGCCGGCGCGGCGGGCATCGACTTCGTCATGCTGGTCATCGCCGCCGACGAAGGCGTGATGCCGCAAACGCGCGAGCACCTGGACATCTGCACCCTGCTCGGCGTGGAAACGGGGCTTGTGGCGCTGACCAAAACCGACATGGTGGACGCCGACTGGCTGGCCATGGTCACGGACGACGTGCGCGCGGGCCTTGCCGGCACGTTTCTGGCCGACGCGCCCCTCTTTCCCGTCTCCTCCCACACCGGGACGGGCCTGCCCGAACTGCGCGCCGCCCTGGCGGCGCTCGCCGCCGGATTCGCCCCGCGCCGCCGCTCGGACCTGGCGCGCCTGCCCATCGACCGCGTGTTCACGCTTAAGGGGCACGGCACCGTGGTCACGGGCACGCTCATTGCCGGCGCGTTTCGCCTGGGCGAGGACGTGCAACTCTACCCCACGGACACGCGCTCGAAGATCCGCGGCCTGCAATCCCACGGCGAGACCGTGGAGGAGTCGCCCGCCGGCCGGCGCACGGCCGTGAACCTCGCCGGCCTCGAAGTGGAGGACATCGAACGCGGCGAGGTGCTGGCCCGGCCGGGGACGCTTTTTCCGGACACGGTCTGGGAGGTGGAACTGGCCTGTCTCGCGTCCGCGCCCCGGGCCATCAAGCACCGCACCGAGGTGCATTTCCACCACGGCACGCGGGAACTGCTCGCCCGGGTGCACCTGCTCGACCGCGAAAAGCTCGAACCCGGGCAGACGGCCGTGTGCCAGATGCGCTTTCCCGAACCCCTGGCCGGCGTCTACGGCGACCGGGTGGTGGTGCGCTCGGGCGCGCCGCTGCGCACCATGGCCGGCGGCCGGGTGCTCTCGCCCATGGGCCGCAAGATCAAGCGCTTCGACGAGGCGGCCGCGCCCGTGCTCGCGGCCATGGCGACAGCGACCGGCGCGGACCTCGTCGCCTTGCAGCTCTCCCGGGCCGGGGCCGAGGGGCTGGGGTTTTCGCGACTCATGACGCTCACCGACCTCGAATCCAAGGCCCTGGACAAGGCGCTCACCACCCTCTGCGACAAGGGCGGCGCGGCGCTCGTGGACCGCGACGGCAAGGAAGGCCGCCATTTCGTCCACGGCGAGGTGCTGGCCGCGCTTTCCAAATCCCTGGCCGACTTCATGGCCGCCTACCACGCGCGTGAACCGCTGAAACTCGGCATCTCCCGCAGCGAGCTCGCCTCCACCTGGGGCAAGGCGCTCTCGCCCAAGCTCTTTCATTTCGTGATCGAGCGCCAGTTGCGCGCCGGCGTGTTCGCCACCGGGCAGGACGTGCTGCGCCTTGCCGGGCACAAGGTGTCCCTGGCCTCGGACCAGGCCAAACTGCGCGGCATCCTGCTCGACGCTTACCAAAAGGGAGGGCTCACGCCGCCCAACGTCAAGGACATCCTGGAGCCCTTGAACCTGACCTTCAAGGAGGCCCAGCCGGTCTACAAGGTGCTCATGGACGAGGGGCGCATCGTCAAGGCCCAGGAAGGCATGTATTTCTGCGCCGAGGCCATCGCGACGCTGACCGAAAAGGTCCGCGCCTACTACGCCGCCGGGGCCACGGACATGGGGCCGGCGGAGTTTCGCGAGCTCACGGGCCTGTCGCGCAAGTTCCTCATCGCGCTGCTCGAATACCTGGACAAGGAAAAAGTGACCGTGCGCGTCGGTGACAAGCGCCAGTTACGGAAGAAGTAAGGCGAGGGGAAAAGAGATGAGGGGGGAGAATGCCTCCGGCGGCCAGGAGGGGCCGGGGACCCCTCCTGGACCACCCCGAGAGGGGGGAGGTTCAGGCGCTGCGGGGGTGTGACGACAAAAGCGGCGGGAGGCCGAGGCCTGCCGCCGCCGGAACAAGCGAGAAAACGGGGTCTACCAGTCCTGGTCCTGGGGTTTGGCCTCCTGCTGGGCCTTGATGACCTTGAGGGCGACAAACACGGCGATGAAGCCGAACAGCACGATGAGACCGGAGAAGTCGAATGTCACGGCGAACCCCCTGGGCGGATGTATTTCGTGAAAAAAATCCTTAACCCCAAAGGCGTATCATGTCCAGAAGCAAGCGCAGGAAAGCGGGTATGTCACGGATAGCCCGCTTCGCCGCCCTGGCCGCTCTCGTGCTGGCCTTTTGCGCCGCACAGGCCCAGGCCGGCGTGGTCACGATCGAAAACGACGCCTACAGCCTGGACGGCGGCCGCCCCGTGACCGGGGCCTGGGAAATCGCCGAAAAAATCGCCGTGGCCAAGGACGCCGCCGTGGTGGTCCTCGGCAAGAACAGCCGCCCCGCCACGGTGCAGACCCTGCTCCAACTGCTCGAAAACCTCCACGTGCCCACGCTTTTCACCAAGAAAGCCGATTACAAGGCCCTGTGCGATCGCGGCGTGCTCAACCCCACGCGCACGCCGGCGCATCCTTGACACCTCCCCCGGCCACGGCTACTGCCCGAAAACGACCTGGGCGCCCCTCGGGGCTCAATAGGGAATCCCGTGCGAATCGGGAGCGGACCCGCCGCCGTCAGTCCCCAACAAGGTCGGCTTCCTCGCGCGCCACTGGGAACCTTCCCGGGAAGGCCGAAGCCGATGGGACGAGCCGGAAGACCTGCCCGGTCACAGGCCACCCCGTCGGCAACGAGGGCTTTTGCCGGCCGGGCTTCGGGATAAAGTGCGCGTCCCGGGCCGGGACGTCGCTTTCTTCCTTTCTTCAAGAGCCCTCCATACCCATGGAGGTTTTCCCCGCATGCCGTTTTTCAAGCGCATCCTTCCCTGTCTGACCCTGTGCCTGCTCCTCGCCGCGCCGGCCATGGCCGGCCATGACGCCAAAAAGGAACCCAAACGCGCCATCGTCGTGGCCGCCTTCGGCACCACCGTGCCCGAGGCCGCGCCGGCCATCCAGAAAATGGTGGAACGCGTCAAGGCCGCCTATCCCGGCGTGCCCGTAAGCCTGTGCTACACCGCGTCCATGATCCGCCACAAACTGGCCAAGCAAGGACAGACTGTGCCCTCCCCGGCCGAGGCACTGGCCGCCCTGCCCGACCAGGGCGTCACCGATGTGGCCCTTTTCTCCCTGCAAACCATTCCCGGCCATGAGTTCAACGACCTCGAACGTCTGGCTCAGGCTTTTTCGGGACTGCCCAAGGGACTTTCCCATGTGGAAGTGACCGCCCCCCTGCTTTATTCGCGCGAGGACTTTCCCCGCGTGGCCAAGGCGCTCCTGGCTTCCGCGCCCAAGGACAGGAAACCCGGCGACGCCCTTGTCTTCGTCGGCCATGGTACGGACCACCCCGCCAACATGGCCTATCCCGCCCTGCAATACACCCTGTGGCGCGAAGACAAGAACGCTTTCGTGACCACGGTCGAGGGCACGCCGAGTTTCGAGGACCTCGTGTCCGAGCTCAAGGCGCGCGGCGTCAAGAAGGCCTTCCTTCTGCCGCTTTTCGCCGTGGCCGGCGACCATGCCCACAACGACATGGCCGGAAAGGAGGACGACTCCCTGGCTTCGACGCTCAAAAAGGCCGGCGTCGAGAGCGTGCCCGTGATGGCCGGCAACGGCGACCGCGAGGCCGTGGCCGCCGTGTGGATGGACCACTTGAAGACGACCCTCGACGCCCTGCCCGGGAAATAATGTCCGACGCATGCGCCCCACGCGGCCGGCTCGCCGCGTGCATTCCCGCCCTGGCCGGGCTGGCCGCCCTTGTCGCGGCCTGTCTGGCCGGGGCCTATCCCGCCACACCCTCCCAGGTCACGGCCGTCCTCGGCCACGCTATGGGCCTGCCGGGTTTTTCCGGCGCGGCAACGGCCGCCGATCCGGCGCTCGCCGCCGTGGTCCTCGATCTGCGGCTGTGGCGGGGGGTGCTGGCCTACGGCGTGGGCGCGGCCCTGGCCGTGGCCGGGGGGGTGTTCCAGGGCGTGCTGCGAAATCCTTTGGCCGACCCGTTCACCCTCGGCGTTTCGGGCGGCGCGGCCTTCGGTGCGGCGCTTTCGCTCACCCTTGGCCTAGCCGCCGCCACGGGAGCCCGGCTGGCCACACCTCTGTGCGCCCTGGCCGGCGGCGGCGCGACCCTGGCCGCCGTGCTCGCCCTGTCGCGCGCGGCCGGCGGCCTGCGCCGCGAAACCGTGGTCCTTTCCGGCATCATCGCCGCCACGTTCCTTTCCGCCCTGCTCTCGCTCGTCAAGGCGCTCAACGAGGAATCCGTGGCCGGCATCGTCTTCTGGATCATGGGCGGCTTCCAGGGCAGGGGCAAGCCGGAGCTCGTCCTCTTCCTGCCCTGCCTTGTCCTCGGGCTCGCCGTGGTGCGTCTTTTCGTGCGCGAGCTCGATATCTTGCTTCTCGGCGAAACACAGGCCCGCCAGCTCGGCGTGTCCACCGGCCGGGCGCGGCTGTGCCTGCTCGGCGCGGCAAGCCTGCTCACGGCCGGAGCCGTGGCCGTGTCCGGGGTCATCGGCTTTGTCGGGCTCATCGCGCCCCATGCCTGCCGCCGGCTGTTCGGGGCCGAGCACAAGGGCATGCTCACGCAAAGCGCGCTGACCGGCGGGGCGCTTTTAGTCCTTGCCGACGTCGCCTCGCGCACGATCCTCCCCGGCGGCGCGGAACTGCCCGTCGGCGTGGTCACGGCGCTGCTCGGCGGCCCGTTTTTCGCCTTTTTGCTGCTCGCCCCGCGCGCCGGGGGCCGGTCGTGATCCGCATCGAGGGCCTGCGCGCCGGCTACGGCGACGCCGACGTCCTTGGCGGCATCGACCTGCACATCGCCCCGGGCGAAATGGTCGGGCTTCTCGGCCCCAACGGCGCGGGCAAGACCACGCTGCTGCTCGCCGCAACCGGCATCCTGGCTCCGCGCGCGGGCACGGTGCGCCTGGATGGCCGCGACGCCTCGTCCCTGTCCGCCAGGCAGCGCGCACGCCTGGTCGCCGCCGTGCCGCAACGCGCCGAAAACGCCGGAGAGCTGCCCGTACGCGCGTTGGTGCTCATGGGCCGCTATCCCTACCTGCGCTTTCTCGGCGGCTACGGCGAGGACGACGACAACGCCGCGCGCGCGGCCATGGAGGCCGTGGGCGTGGCCCATCTCGCCGCAAGGCGTCTGGGCGAACTCTCGGGCGGCGAATTCCAGCGCGTGCTCGCGGCCCGGGCGCTGGCCCAGGACGCCAAGGCGCTCATTCTGGACGAAGCCTCGGCGGGCCTGGACATCGCCCGCAAAATGGAGCTTTACGGCCTGCTTGCCGCGCGAAACGCCGCGGGCGCGACCATCGTCGCCGCGCTGCACGACGTCAACCTGGCGGCGCTTTACTGCAACCGGCTCATTTTCATGAAAAACGGCAACATCGCCGCCGACGGCCCCGTGGCCGCGGTCTTCACCAGCGAAACCCTCTCGAGGATCTATGACACCGACATCCTGGTCGTCACCCACCCGCGAAGCGGCCTGCCGCAGGCGCTGGCCGTGCCTGGCCCTGTGCCTGCTCGTCTTTCTCACGGCGTCCCCGGCGCGGGCGACGGTCTCCGTCACCGATGACGCCGGGCGCGAAATCGTCCTGCCCCAACCGGCCACGCGCGTGGTCGCGCTCTACGGCGCGTTCAACGAGATCCTGGCCGGCATGGGGATGGCGGACCGCATCGTGGCCCGCACCGAAGCCGACGCCACGCCGCCCTCCATCGCCACCCTGCCGGTGATCGGCACGCACATGCGGCCCAACCTGGAGCATGTGCTCGCGGTCAAGCCCGACCTCGTGCTGCAAATGGCCGGGCGCGGCGAGGCCGAGCAGGCCGTGGAGGCCCTTTCGCGCCTGGGCGTGCCCGTGGCGGTCTTTTCCGTCACGGATTTCCCGGGGCTTTGCGCCGCCATCCTGCGCATCGGCACGCTTACGGGCGCAAAGGAGGCGGCAGGCCGCCTCGTCGCCGCCCTGCAGGACCGCTTGGCCGCCCTGGCCGCCAAGGCCGCCAAGGCGGAGGGCAAGGCGCGGCCCAAGGTCTTTTTCGAGGTCCGCTCCGGCAGCCTGCTCGCCGCGGGCAAGGGGTCCATGGTCGATGCGGTCATTGCTGCCGCGGGCGGGGAAAACGCCGTGGCGGCGGAGAAAAAGATCGTGCGCCTGTCCGACGAGGAACTCCTGCGCCTGGCCCCGGACGTCTGCCTGACCCAGCGCGGCCCCATGAACCCCGAGGCGCGGCCCATGACCGAGCGGCCGGAATACGCCGCCCTGCCCTGCGTCAAAAACGGCCAGGCCTACCTCGTCGACGAGGCGCTCTACTCGCGCCCCGGTCCCGGCAGCGTGGACGCCGCCGAAGCGCTGGCCACGCTCCTTGCCGGCGACGCCCACAAGGAGGCGCGGCCATGACGGCGACGCCCAGCGGCACGCTCTACGGCATCGGCGTCGGCCCCGGCGACCCGGACCTGCTCACGTTCAAGGCCGCCAAGATCCTCGGCGGCGGCGCGACGGTCTTCGCCGCCTCGTCGAGCAAGAACGACTACTCCATCGCCGAGGCCATCATCCGGCCCCACCTGCCCGCAGGCACGGACGTGACCCGGCTGCCCTTTCCCATGACCCGCGACGCGGACGCCCTGGAAGCGGCCTGGACGCAAAACGCCGCGGCCATGGCGGCGGTGCTCGCCTCCGGACGCGACGCCGCCTTCGTCACCCTGGGCGATCCCATGCTCTACAGCACCTTCGGCTATGTGCTGCCGCGCCTGCGCGGGCTCCTGCCCGGGCTTCCGGTCGCCATCGTGCCGGGGATCACCTCGTTCCAGGCCGCGGCCGCGGCCACGGGCGACGTGCTGGCCGAGGCGGGCGAGAACCTGCTCGTGGCCTCGGGCATCGACGACAACGGCCGGCTGGAGCGCGCCCTTGACGCCGCGGACAACGCCGTCATCCTCAAGGCCTACCGCCACTTCCCCCGGTTGCGCGCGCTGCTTGGCACCCTGGGCCTGGCCGGGCGCACGACCTTCGTCACGCGCCTGGGACACCCGGGCGAGGCCGTGGAACGCGACCTGGAAAAGGCCCCGGAAAAACCGCACTACCTTTCGCTGTGCCTGGTCAAGCGCAAGGGCTGACGCCGCCGCTTTGACAGGGAACGCCCCGGCGGGTACAGCCGTCAGGACCATCGCCGCCGGGGCGCGCCGCCCGCGCAGGAGGAATCCGCCCGCATGCCCATCGCGAACATCGACGACAAACGCTGCGAGGAACTCTACAGCGCCGTAGTGGACCGCAACCCTTGCGTGCAATTGTTCCAGGACCTCAAGTACCGCTTCATCCTCCCCCTGCCTCGGGACAGGAAGGCGAGCCTCATCGACGTCGGCTGCGCCAAGGGCAACTTCCTGCGCAACCTTGCCCGGCGCGGCTATACCGACCTTTCGGGCCTCGACCTCGACAACGCCCTCTATCCCGACGTCGCCGCTCGGGTCACCTTCTACCGGGAGTCCCTGACCACGCCGGAGCTGGACCTCGGCCGCCGCTTCCGCCACGTGTTCGTGCAATGCATGCTCCACCACCTGCCGGCCGCAAGCCTCACGGACGCGGCGCGCAACATCGCCCGACTGTGCGAACCGGGCGCCACGCTTTTCATCTACGAACCGAACATGGCTTCGCCCGTCGGTCGATTCTTCTATTTCGCCTTCCTGCGCCTGTTTCCGGCCATGCACCGCAACGCCATGGAAGAGAAGGACGCGCAGATGGCCTTCTGCAAGGGCTGGGAAGGGTTTCGCCGCAGCCTCGAGGCGCTGGGTTTCCGGCCGCACAGGGTCAGCGACTGGTCCTTCTACAAATGCTACGTCGCGACCTTCACCCCTGTCGCCGGAGCCTGACGCGCCGCCATGGACCTGCTGCCCCTGTTTCATGTCGCCGCCGCCCTACCGGGGCTCAAAAACCCCATGCGCGGCGGCAAGGCGTTGCGCCACGTCGAATGGTTCCTCGGCCGGCGCGCCCGGCACAGGCTGTTCGCCGTCGTCTTCACCTTCCTGTTCGCGCTGACCCTGCGCGTGTCCCTGTTGCCCCTCGTGCCGGCCGGCATCCCGGCCATCCATGACGAATACAGCTACCTGCTCCAGGCGGACACCTTCGCTTCGGGGCATCTCGCCATGCCGACCCACCCCCTGTGGGAGCACTTCCAGACCTTCCACGTGCTCCAGCATCCGACCTACGCCTCGAAATTCTTCCCTGGCCAGGGCGCGTTCCTGGCCCTGGGGCAACGCCTGCTCGGCCACCCCTGGTGGGGCGTGGCCCTGTCCGTGGCCGCCATGTGCGCGGCCATGGTCTGGTGCCTGCAAGGCTTCCTGCCGCCGGGCTGGGCCTTTTTCGGCGGCATGGTCACGGCCTTGCAGTTCGGGGCGACCCATTACTGGGCCACGTCCTACTGGGGCGGTGCCGTGGCCGCCATCGGCGGCTGTCTGGCCGTGGGCGCGACGGGACGGCTGCTCGCCGCGCCCACGCTCGCGTCCGGCATCGTGTTCGGCATCGGCGCGACGCTGCTGGCCGCGACGCGGCCCTACGAAGGCGCGATACTCGGCGCGATACTTCTGTGCTGGCTGGCCGTGGCCGCCTGGCGGCGACAGCCGCAGCCGCGCCTGCCCCTGCGCCGCGCCGCCCTGCCCCTGGCGCTGACCGTGGCCGCCGGGGCCGGTGCGCTCCTTTATTACAACCACGCCGTCACCGGCGACGCCTTCTCCATCCCGTACGTCGTCTACAGCAAGCAGTACGACCAGGGTTTCTGGCTTACGACCAAAGCCACCGACGCCGTGCCCGAAGGCATCCCCCGGGAAATGCTGCGCTACCACACGGAATGGGGCACGCCTGCCCTGCTCCGGGAAAGCACCCTCGCCGGCCGCATCGCCGGCCTGCCTTACCGGGGACGGGTCTTCGCCTCCCTGCTCTTCCCCCTCTTCTTCCTGGCCGTGTTCGTCGCGCCCGTTGCCTATTGCGCCAACCGCCGCGTTCGCGCGCCGCTTTTGGCCACTGCGGCCGTGCTCGCCGCTTCGCTGAGCTTCCTCTGGACCGCGCCGCACTATTTCGCCCCGGCGCTGGGACTTTTCGCCGTGGCCTGGCTTGGCATCTACCGCTGGCTGCGCACGGTCAAAATCTTCGGCTGCCCCGTCGGTCTGTCGCTGGTGCGGCTGCTGCCCCTTGTGCTCGTTTTCTTCACGGTCAAGGGCGTCATGGATTACCCCCGCCGCGCCACAAGCGACAACCAGCGCCAGGGCGAGATCCGCCGGCAGATCGAAGACAAGCTGGAAGCGCTCCCGGGCAACCATCTGGTCGTCGTCACCTACGCGCCGGACAGCAACGTCCACGCGGAATGGGTCTACAACCGCGCCGACATCGACCACGCCCGGGTGGTCTGGGCCAGGGACCTGGGGCCGGAAAAAGACAAGGCCCTATTCGCCTATTTCAAGGACCGGGACCGCTTCTGCGCCCATATCTCCGCCCGCAACATCGATTTCCGCGCCTGCCCGGAACCAGGCAAGGACGCCGCAACCCCGCAGCCGGCTCCGTAGGCAGGCTCTTTTCCCATGACAAGACGCCGCCGCTTCGCTAGCATGGCGTAAATCGGCGTTTTTTCGCCGCGACCCAAGCCGAGCGAGCGTCCATGCCCACCCTCGACGTCACCTTCGTGCTCCCCTGCCTCAACGAGGCCCAGGCGCTGCCCGCGGCCGTCGCCATGGCCCGGGAAGCCCTCGCGCTTCTGGCGGGAAAAGGCTTCAGCGGGGAAATCATCGTCAGCGACAACGGCAGCACGGACGGCAGTCCGCTGCTCGCAGCGAGCCTCGGCTGCCGCGTGGCCCATTGCCCGCAGCGCGGCTACGGCAGCGCCCTGCGCTACGGCATCGAGGCGGCAAACGGGACGTACGTGGTCATGGGCGACGCCGACGCCTCCTACGATTTTCGCGAAGCCGTGCCCATGGTGGAGAAGCTGACCCAGGGCTGCGACCTGTGCATGGGCTCGCGCTTCAAGGGTGGCATCGAAGCCGGGGCCATGCCCTGGAAAAACCGCCACATCGGCAACCCGGCGCTCACCGGCATCCTCAACCTCTTTTTCCGCACCGGTTGCAGCGACGCCCACTGCGGCCTGCGCGCCTTCACCAGGCAGGCCTACGAGCGGATGCACCTGACCTCGACGGGCATGGAATTCGCCAGCGAAATGGTGGTCAAGGCGGCGCTGCTCAAGCTGCGCGTCGCGGAAACGCCCGTGACGCTGCACAAGGACGCCCGCGGCCGGCCGCCGCACCTCAACCCCTGGCGCGACGGCTGGCGGCACCTCAAGTTCCTGCTGCTCTACAGCCCGTTGTGGCTCTTTTTCCTGCCCGCCGTCGCGAGCGTCCTTTTCGGCTGCGGCATCCTGGCGGTGCTGCTCACCACCCCCCCGGGCCAGGACTTCCGCTTCGGCCCGTTCTGGATGGGCGACCACTGGCTCGTGATCGGCACGAGCGCCATCACCATCGGCTACTACCTCGGCATCCTGGGCGTGGCCGCCCTGGCCTACCACGCCAACCAGACCTTCATGCCCCAGTCCCGCTGGGTCTACCGCCTGACGCGCTTCGTCACCGTGGAAAACATGTGCCTCATCGGCGGCGGCCTGTGCCTCGTGGGCCTGGCCATCCTCGGCTACGTCGTGGCGATATGGGTCTCCACCCTGGCCCAGGGCCTGGCCTTGACGCGTGTCATGGCGCTCGGGGCCATGTTCGTGACCATGGGCATCCTGACCTTTTTCTCGGGCTTTCTCTTCGTCTTTTTCAGCGAACCCGCCGCCTCCGGCCAAACCTCCGGGCGCAAGCCATGACCAGCGACGCCATCCTCGTCATCAACGAACCCTTCGTGCCCGATTTCTGCCGCACCCAGCGCTGGGCCGCGCGCACGCGCGGGCGCGTGCTGCGCGCCCCGGACTGGCTGGCCTACGCCACGGCGGTCCTGGCCAAGGACGGCTTTCGCGTGGAGCTCCACGACTTTCCGGCCAAGGGCTGGGACAAGCCCGAACTCGAGGTCCTGGCCCGGGAGAAACAGCCCTTCATGGCCGTGCTCGACGCCACCACGCCGTCGTTTTCCTCGGACGTGGACTGCGCCCGGCGCATCAAGGCGCAAAGCCCGGGAACGAGAATCCTCATGGTCGGCCCCCACGTCTCCGCCCTGCCCGAGGAGAGCCTCGTCGCCGCGGGCGGGGCCGTGGACGCAGTGGCCATCGGCGAATACGACTACACCGTGCGCGACGTGGCGCGCTGCTGGCAGGCGGGGACAACAGACCTGTCCGGGGTCGCCGGCATCGCCTGGGTCACAGACGGCGCGCCGGCGCGCACACCCGCCCGGCCGTTGATCGCCGACCTCGACGCACTGCCCTTCCCGGCCTGGGACCAGCTCGACCTCATGGCCTATTTCGACGGCGGCAAGCTCCATCCCTACGTCACGGTCATCGGCGGACGCGGCTGCCCGTTCGGCTGTTCGTTTTGCCTGTGGCCGCAGGTGATGCACGGCCGCAAGTACCGCACCCGCTCGCCGGAAAACATCGTCGAAGAAATGCGCTGGGTGGTCGCCAACTGGCCGCAGGTGCGCCAGGGCGAATTCTTTTTCGAGGACGACACCTTCACCGTCAACGCCGACCGGGCGCACGCGCTGTGCGAGGCCATCGAAAAAAGCGGCCTGGGCGTGCCGTTTTCCATCAATTCCCGGGCCGACATCAGCGACTTGTCGCTGTTGCGGCATTTAAAACGCGCCGGCTGCCGCATGGTGCTCACGGGCTTCGAGTCCGGCTCCCAGACCATGCTCGACCGCATGGGCAAGAAGACGACCGTGGCGCAGATGGAGCGGTTCGTGCGCGCCTGCCGCGAGGCGGGGCTCGCCGTGCACGGCTGCTTCGTGCTGGGGCTTCCGGGGGAGACGCGGCAAACCATGCGGGAGACGCTCGATTTCTCCCTGCGCGTGCCCCTGACCACGCTCCAGTTCTCGGCTGCGGTGCCTTTTCCGGGCACGCGCTATTTCGAGGAGATCAAGGCCCAGGGCCTGCTTCGCGCCAAAAGCTGGGACGACTGGCTCCAGGACGGCGAGCAGAGCCCGGTGGTGGAATACCCGGACCTCGGCGCGGACGAGGTGGAGGCGGCCGTGGACAAGGGCCTGCGCCAGTTCTACTTCCGGCCGTCCTACATGCTGCGCTTCCTGCTCGCCACGCGCTCGAAAAGCGACCTCTACCGCAAGCTGCGGGGCTTTTTCAATTTCCTGGGCTACCTTGTCTCCAGCCGCCGCAAAAAGGCCTGCCGTGACCGCTGAGCCCGCCGTCAGCGTCGTGATCGCGGCGCGAAACGAGGCCCCGGTCATCGCCGCGTGCATCGCGTCCCTGCGCGCCCAGGACGTGCCCCCGGGGACGCTCGAAATTCTCGTCGTTGACGACGCTTCCACCGACGCCACCGTGGCCGTGGCCACGGCCCTTGGCGCGCGCTGCCTGAAACTGGCCAGAAGCGGCCCGGCCCTGGCGCGAAACCGCGGCGCGCTCGCCGCGCGGGCGCCAATCGTGGCGTTCGTGGACGCCGACGCCGTGCCCGCCCCGGACTGGGCGGCGCAACTGCTCGCGGCCTTCGCCGCCTGCGATGCTCCGAAGCTTGCGGCAATCGGCGGCAGCCAGCAGGGACACCCGGACGACGGCCCCTTCGCCCGCAACGTGGACAGGTTCCTGCGCGCCGTGGGCTTCGTGGCCGACTACGCCAGGGAGCGCAGCGCACCGGCCGCAGTCGGACACAACGCCTCGTGCAACAGCGCCTACAAGCGGGATGTTTTTATAAAAGCGGGAGGATTCCGGCCGGGGCTTTTCCCGGGCGAGGACGTGGACCTGGACAGGCGGCTCGGGGCCGCGGGCTACGCGGTGCGGCACGCGCCGGACATCCGGGTCGCCCACCGCCGGCCGGGCACGCCCCGCGCCTGGCTGCGCATGCTCGCCAGCTACGGCGAAAGCCAGGCGGACTGCGTGGCCATCCACGGCCTCTTCCGCCCCTTGCACCTGCTCCCCTTCGCGTGGCTCGCCGGGCTTGCCGCCTTGGCCTTTTTCCCGCAAACGCTCCTGGCCTGCGGCGCAGGCCTGGCGCTTGCCGCCTGCCTGCACTGGCGACGGCGCTACGGCCTGCCCGTCACTCCGGGGCTTTATTTCCTGTGCACCACGGCGCTCGTCTACCCCGCGGCGTTCCTCGGCCGGCTGGCGGCGCGGGGCCTTGGGCGCAAAGGTCCGGCCGGTGGCAGGCGCCTGCCGCCGCTTTCACCCGACGCGACCAGGAGTAAGGACGGTCAAGGCAGCTTCTCGACGTCCGCCCGCGCCTCGTAATAGGGCGTGCCCTGGCCCACGGCGCTGACCATGTCCGGGATGACACGGTTGACGCCCTGCCCGGCCTTGATCCAGCCGCCGCGCTCGCACACCACCACGTCCGCCCGCAGCCCCGGATCGTGGCGCACTACGACCTCCATCGCCCCCACTTCGCTCGTCAGGCGCGCCGGGCCGCCGTCGGCGATCCCCAGCCGCGTCGCCTCGGCCGTGGCCATGGTCAGCTGCGCCGGGCCGCCGTGGTCGCCGGGCACGCGCTCGGAGCACAGATGCGCCGCCCCGCCCGGGGTCAGCAGGTGGTAGGGGTAGCGCACGCCGTGGCGGCAGTCCGAACAGCCCGTGACGTCGGGGAGCAGCTGGAAGCGGCCGGTCGGCGTAGCGAACGTCCCGTCCCGCCACGGCACCATGGGTGCGTCCGGGATGCGCACCGGACCGCGCCAAAGGTCGTCCCAGGCCACGCCTTTTTCGAGCAACGGCCGCAGGAGCAGGCGCAGCCAGTCCTCGTCGCTCTTGACGAACTCGTCCGCGAAGGGGAACCGCCTGGCGAGATCCATGAAGATGTCAAACTGGGAGCGGCACTCCCCGGGCGGCGGCGCGGCCGGCGAAAGGGGCCCGACGTAGTTGTGGCCGAAGCTCGCCACGATGTCGCGCTGTTCGAAAAAGGCGGCGCAGGGCAGGAAAAGATCGGCGTGGTCGGCCGTGTCGTCGAGAAAGAGGTTCATGTCGACCACGAAGGGCACGCTGTCGAGGGCCCTGGCCACGAGGTCCGCATTGGGGGCCATGCACACGGGATTGGCGGCCGTGATCACGGCCACCTCCACGGGCGGCCCCTTGGCGTCGAGGATCTCCCGGCCGATTTGCGGCATGAGGAACTTGCGCCGCGGCGGATGGAGCCCCTCGCCCCACAGCCCGGAGTCGTAGGGCCCCCATTCCTCGAAGCCCTGGGACACGCCGCCGCCGGGCAGGCCGATGTTGCCCGAAATCGCGCCGAGCGCGTCCACGGCGCGCACCATCTCATGCCCGAGCGTGAAACGGTGCAGGCCCCAGCCGAGCAGCGTGGCCGTGGGCCGGCCGGCGACGTAGGCCTCGGCCAGGGCGACGATGTCGGGGACGGCGATGTCGCAGGCCGCGGCCAACTCCTCCAGGGTGTGGCGACGCGCCAGGGCGTAAAAAGCTGCGACGTTGTCGCAGCGGCGCGACAGGAAATCCCGGTTCTCCAGGCCCGCGTCCAGGATGTGCCGCGCCGCGCCAAGGGCCAGGAAGGCGTCGCGGCCGGGGCGCACGCGCAAGTGGGTATCGGCGAGCGTGGCGGATTCGCTCTGGCGCGGGTCGATGAGGATGACGCGCGCGCCGCGTTTTTTCGCGCCACGCAAATGCGCCAGCAGGCCCGGCTGGGTGGCCACGGGATTGCGGCCCCAGAGCACGATGGTGCGGGCGTTTTGCAGGTCCAGGGGATCGTGGGAGACGCGCGGCCCGAAATCCAGGCTCTGCGCCGCGTAGCCCGTGCCGCCGCAAAGCGTCCCGGTAAGGGTGGTCACGCCGCCGAGCAGATTGAAAAAGCGGGCGTTGACGATCTTGAGCGCCGTGCGCTCGCCAAAGCCCATGTAGTAGAGGATCGACTCCGGGCCATGGAGGGCCACGGCGTCCTTGAGCTTGTCGGCCAGTTCGTCCAGGGCCTCGTCCCAGGAGACGCGCGCCCACGCGCCGTTTTGGCGGCGCAGCGGCGTTATCACCCGCTCGGGGCTGTAGAAACGGCGCAGGAAGGCCGGGGCCTTGCGGCACAGCGTGCCCCGGTTGACGGGATGGTCGGGGTTGCCGGTCAGCCGGACCACGCGGTCGCCCTCCACATGGGCGAGCAGGCCGCAGGCGCTGGGACAATCCCGGGTGCAGGTGACGGGAACGGCGCGAACGGACTGGGGCATGACTCCTCCGGGCGGCGCGTGACCGTGACGGCCGCACACCAAGCGCGGAAGATAGCGGGCAATGCAAACGGGCGCAACAGCTCCCGGTCACGCCCCCAACGCGGCCGGGCCGTGATCGCGGGGCAGGGTCAGGACCACCGTGGCACCGCCGTCCGTGCCGGCAAGGGCCTCGAATCCGGCCCTGCGCCGGCCCATCATGGCCCGCACCAGGGCAAGGCTGCGGTCGATGGGGCAGCGTGCGCCGTCGTCGCGCACGACCACTTCCACGGCCTCTCCGGCACGGCGCATCAGGACGTCGATGCGCCCCTTGCCCCCCTTGCCGCCCAGCTTTTCCCGGATCGCCCGGGCCGCGCGCACGAGCAGCACCAGCAGCGCCCGTCCCAAATCGGCCGGGGGAAAGACCACGGCCGGCAGGTCCGGCTCGATATCCGTCGCCACGTCGGCCTCGTATTTCCAGACGCCGCGCGAGAGGGTCAGGACGTCCTCCAGCACGGCGGCGACGTCCACGGTCCGGGGCGTCACCGTATCCTGGCGGGCGAAGTTGCCCAGGGACTGGAGCAAGGCGGCCACGCGGTCGAGCCCTTCCCGGGATTCGCGGATGGCCGCCGGCGTCTCCTCGAGCAGAAAGCGCAGTTCCTCGTCGTCGAGCAGTTCGGCCAGGGCCGCGGCGAGCCCGGCCTCGTCCTGGCCCAGGCGCAGGGCGGCCACGCTCAGGCCGTCCAGGGACTCGACCATGCGGGCGAAGGTGTTGGCCATGAATTCCAGGTTACCGCCCACATACTGCACGGGCGAGGCGATCTCCTGGGCGACGCCGAGGGTCAGCCGGCCAAGCGATTCCATGAGCGCCGCATCCTGGCCGGCGCCCAGGCCCGTGCCTGCGACGTTTCCTCCCGACGCGAAATCGGTCTTCGCCGCGCGGGCCCGGGCCTTGGCGTCGTGGCGCAACGCCTCCTGGCGACGCGCGGCAACCAGACCCTGGCGCAGGCGGGAAAGCAACCGCAGCCGGGCCGCAAGCTCGATCGCGCACACGGGCTGCCGGATGATCTCGTCGGCGACGCCCAGGGCGCGCGTCACGGCCGCTTCATCGGCATCGCGCTCGAGCACGGCCACCACCGGAACGGGCAGCGGCGCGCGCCCCTCGCGAAACGCGCGCACCGCCTGCGCATGGGCTTCGAGCATGCCGGCCGGGGCGACAATCCCGTCGAGGTCGCCTGACAGGTCGGCAGGCCCCGCGATCTGGTGTGCGGCCACACCCTGCGCCGCAAGCCTTCTGGCCAGATCGGCCGTCGTATTCCCCGCAAGCCAAAGGCCGATGACATCCATGCCATACTCCGCTGCCGACAAAAATTCGCGGGCATTGCCTACCGCAGCCCGTTTCCCCTATAAGGCACGAGTTCTCCCCGATCGCAAGCCCTAACCGCAAGGAGAATCCCGATGACCGTCCTGCTCGCCGTCCTGGCCCTTTGCGTCCTGGCCGGACTGTGGTGCGTCGCCGTCTACAACGGCCTCGTGCGCGCCCGCAACCTCGTCGTCGAAGCCCGCAGCGGCATGGATGTGCAGCTCAAGCGCCGGGCGGACCTCGTTCCCAATCTGGTGGAAACCGTCAAGGGCTATATGGGCCACGAACGCGGCGTTCTGGAGTCGGTGACCGGACTTCGCGCCAAAATCGACGCGACCGCCGATCCCGACAGCCGCCTGGCCATGGAAGGCCAGCTCGGGACGGCCCTTTCGCGGCTTTTCGCCGTGGCCGAGAACTACCCGGCCCTGCGCGCCAGCGAAAACTTCCTTTCCCTGCAACAGGAGTTGGCCGCCATCGAAGGCGAACTGCAACTGGCCAGGCGCTATTACAACGGTGCGGTGCGCGATTTCAACACCCGCATCCAGTCCTTTCCCGCCAATCTCGTGGCAGGGAGCTTCGGTTTCACCACCGCGCCCTCCTTCGAGATCGAGAATCCGGCCGACCGGGATACGCCCAAGGTGCGCTTCGACGCCGGAGCCGGTTCGTGAACCGGCGCGGCAGCCGGATCGGGGCGGCGCTGGCTGCCCTCCTGGTGTTCCTGGCCGCGGCCGTCGCAGCCGGCGCGGCGCAAAGCGAGAGCATCCTGTCCTTCGACAGCGTGGTGGCCATCGACGCGGACGCCAGCCTGACCGTGACCGAAACCATCACGGTGCTGGCGACCGGCGAATCCATCCGCCACGGCCTCGTGCGGGAGTTCCCCACCAGATACAGGGCCCCGGACGGGCACAGCGTCACGGTCGGGTTTCGCGTCCTGTCCGTGCGCTGCGACGGGAACAAGGAAGAATACCACATCAAGGACGCCGGCAACGGCAAGAGGGTCTACATGGGGCGCAAGGACGCGCTCGTGCCGCCGGGGCGGCACACCTACGCGCTGACCTACCGGACCGACGGCCAGATCGGGCAGTTCGCGGGCTACGACGAACTCTACTGGAACGTGACCGGCAACGGCTGGCGGCTGCCGATCGAACGCGCCACGGCCCTCGTGCGCCTGCCGCCCGGGGCCACGGTGCAAAAGCTCGCCGCCTACACCGGCCCGGCCGGGGCCAGGGGACGCGACTTCACCGCGCGCCAGGACGGCGACACGGCGAGCTTCGCCACCACCGCCGCCCTGCCGCCCGGCCAGGGGCTCACCGTGGCCGTGGCCTTTCCCAAAGGGTTCGTCCATCCCCCGTCCGCCGCGCAGCGCCTGCTGACGGAAGGTCCGTTCCCCGTCGCCGCCGGGGGCCTCGTGACCGTGGCCGTCTATTTCCTGCTGGCCTGGCTGCGCCTCGGACGCGATCCCGGGGCCGGGACCGTCGTGCCGCTTTTCGCGCCGCCGCCCGGCGTGGACGCCCCGGGGGCGCGCTATCTGCGCCGCATGGGCTTCGACGACAAGACCTTCGCCGCGGCGCTCGTGGACATGGCCGTCGGCGGCGGACTGCGCCTTGCCGACGACGGCGACGCCTACGCCGTGTCGCGCGGGAGCGCGACCTTTGCGCCCGGCTCCTGGCGACAGGCCGTGCGCGACGCCCTGCTTCGCGCCGGCGACACCCTGCGCCTGACGCAGACAAACCACGCAGCCATCGCTGCGGCGCGCAGGGTCCTGCGCAAGGACCTGGAACGCGCCTTCGAGGGACGCCTCTTCCACGCCAACACTCCCGCCTTCGCCCTGGGCGCGCTGCTCTCTGCAGGCGTCCTCGCCCTGGCGGCCTATGTCGCGGACGACGCGGGCATGGCCTGGGTGTCCATCGGCTGGCTGACGCTTTGGACCTTCGCCATGGCCATGCTGGCCATCCGCGCAGGCCGGGCGCTTTCGCGCGCGCGGCGGCGGCCGGGCATCAAGACCGTGGCCGCGGCCGTCTGGCTCACGCTTTTCGCCGTCCCCTTCCTCGTCGGCGAAGTGGCCGGTGCGGCCTTCCTGTCCGTGGCCGTGTCGCTGCCGGCGGCGGCGGCGCTGGCGTGCATCGCCGTACTCAATGCCGTGTTCCGGCACCTGCTCAAGGCCCCGACCGCGGAAGGCCGCCGGGTCATGGACGCCCTGGAGGGCTTTCGCCTCTACCTTGCCGTGGGCGAGCGCGAGCGGCTCAACCTGCTCAACCCGCCGGACAGGACGCCGGAGCTCTTCGAGAAATACCTGCCCTACGCCCTGGCCCTGGACGTGGAAGTGGCCTGGACGGCGCAGTTTGCCGGGGTGCTGGCACGGGCGGCCGAACAGGGCTACGTGCCGGTCTGGTACAGCGGCCGGTCCTTTGATTCGGGGGATTATTCCGGCTTCGCCGGCGATCTTGGCGACGGCTTCGCCGCTTCGGTGGCCGCGGCGGCCACGGCGCCGGGAAGTTCCTCGGGCAGCGGCGGCGGCGGATCGTCGGGAGGGGGGGGCGGCGGCGGAGGCGGCGGCGGCTGGTAGCGGGACGCGACGCGTCCGCCCGCGACCGTGCGCGGCAGGCCCCACGCAAAACGGGGGGCCCGAAGGCCCCCCGCTTCGGCCGCGCCGGCGCTGCGGTTTCCCGCAAACGCCCTGCCCAGGCTGCGGCCATCGGGAATCCCTCCAGGTCGCGGCGCTCCCCAGTCGCCGCGAAGCGGTCCGGCACGGCCGGCCCATGGTCCCCTGTCGGGGCTCCCGATGCGACGGGACGTTGCACGGTCCGTGCCGCGCCGCAAAGCCCCGCGCCGCGCCGCATCGCACGCGCCGCGCCCCTCGCGGTTACGACAATCCTTGCGCGCGGACGCCAAATTGCCGGCATGTCGGCAAAACGCCCGTGCGTACGCACGGATATGCAGGGTCAAAGCCTCTTGGTTTCGGCGTGCGCCCATGTTACGGTTTCCGGCACGGGATTGCGCACCGTTTTTTTCCCCGGCTGCAAGGGAACTGCCGCCTCGTGACGCCTGCGGACGCAGCATCGCGCCAGGAACGCGACACGGCGTGCGCGCGTAACACAAAGGAGCGGCGACGCCAGGCCCCGGACGTCGCGTCGCACCGACTCCGGTCCTGCCCGAGTCTTGCGGGATGCCGCCGTACAGTTGCGCCTCACTCAGGATACTCAAGCGCTTCGGCCACTGCGAGACGCCATGGACAACCAAGCAATCTCCATCGCCATCCTGACAAACAACCAGCATCACGCCAGTCGGGACAGGCAAAGCTGCATCAAGCTCAACGTCGGCAGCGTGCAGGTGTTCGACGACGTCGAAGACGTGCTGGAGCCGGTGCGCCAACACGCCGTGCAGCTCCTGCTCATCGACGCGGCCGTCAAGGACATGGACGGCAGCGCCTGCCTGCGGGCCATCCGCAAGGCCGCCCGGCCGCAGCTGCTCCCGGCGGTCATGGTCACCCGGGAAAGCAACCTCAAAAGCGTGCTCGGGGCCATCGCCGCCGGCTGCAACGGCTACGTGATCCGCCCCTACTCGCTGGAGACCCTCGAACGCCACCTGCGCATGGCCTGCGACAGCCTCGGCGGCGACGCAATCGAAATCGAACAGTTCGCGAGCGCCAACGAACTCGTGCGCCAGGGCCGCTTCGACGAGGCCATCGAGGAATTCACCGAGATCGTGGAAGAGGAAAACGAGGCCACGACCTATTTCAACAAGGGCATGGACTACCTGCACCGCCACAAATACGGCAAGGCGATCCTGGCCTTCAACAAGGCCGTGGCGCTCAATTCCATGTACGCCGAGGCCTACAAGGGCATGGCCTACGCCTACAAGGGCAAGGGCGACGAAGCGAATTTCCGCGCCTGTCTCGACAAATCGGCGGCCATCCTCGCCATGCAGGATCGCCTGGACGAGCTCAAGGAACTTTTCGCCGAAATCCTCGAAGCCAACCCCGACGCGGTCAACCCCTACAACACCATGGGTATCGACCTGCGCAAGCGCGGCGACTACGCCGGCGCGTTGCACGCCTACACCCAGGCCCTGACGCTGACGCCAGAAGACGAGAATCTCCATTACAACATCGCCAAGGCCTGCATCTTCTCCAAGGACTACGAGGCGGCCGCAGGCCATCTGGAACAGGCCGCCGCCCTGCGTCCGGGATTCGAGGAAGCCAAAAAGCTCCTGGCCAGACTGCGCGCCAGGCAATACGATACGCTCGCAGGCGCCGAGCAGGCGTCGCCGGCAGCCGGCAACACCCCCGGCGTCCTGGCGAGGGACGACTGACCATGGACGGCGAAACCCGCATCTCCGGCATCTTCTCCCTCAAGGCCACGATCAAGGTCGGCTTCGGCACGACCAAGCGGGCCGCACTCTCGGAAACCTACTGGTTCGTCAAGGAGCTCGAGGGCGACCGCTTCCGCGTGCAGAGCCTGGACATGGACTTCAAGCCCCAGGGCGAGCCGTTTGAAATCAGCCGCAAGAAGCTCTTCGAGGACTACCATCTGGAACCGGACCTGAGCTACCGACTCTTGAGCCAGCCCCTGCTCGTCGGCGACCACTACCGGGCCACGGCCAAGCACGCCAACGCGGAACGGGAATACCTCAAGGTCAAGGGCATCGACGAGGAGAACATCCGGGCCAACTTCGGCCTGGGGCTCGTCTACCTGGCCGTCGATAAAAAGGACAAGGCCGTCTACATCTTCGACCGCCTCGTCGGGATGGAGGAGGCCTTCGAGCCCCGGCACAAGCACCTGTTCAACGAATTCGGCATCAACCTGCGCAAGAAGGGCCTGTTTGACGAAGCCCTCAAGTACTACTTCCGCGCCCGCGACCTGTCCAAGGACGACGACCACCTCCTGCTCAACATCGCCCGCGTCTACTACGAGCAAAAGCGCCTGCCCGAAGCCGAAGCCGCCGCCCGCGAGGCCCTGGCCATAAATCCCGACCTCGCCGAAGCCAGGCGTCTGCTCGCCCGCATCTGGGACGGCCCTCCCCGCGAAGCGCCCCTGCCGGGACTGTAGCCCCGTCTCGCCCGGGGCGCGAAGGCACAGGGCCAAGGGACGTCCCGGCGCATCGCCGTGGCCGCGCATACAGTGTGCGAGTCGCCCCAGACCCGAAAGGCCGTATCCACGCCCCGCGCGTCCGTTTGGCGGGACCCTGCCAGAACGATCCGCGCGAACAAGCAGGCACCCGGCCGAAACCTATGCACTTTCCGGAGCCTTGGTCACCAATACAAAAAGGGGACCCCGAGCACGGGGTCCCCTTCGCGTTTCGGGATGATGCCGGAAGGTTATTCCGGAGTCGCACTGCCTTCCAGCAGCAGCGGGCTGTCCTCCAGTTCCTCCAGGAACCGGTCCGGACGCTCGGGCTGGCGCGGCACGGTGATCTCGCTGTCCATGTAACGGCGGTAGCCGGTGCCGGCCGGGATGAGGCGGCCGACGATGACGTTTTCCTTGAGTCCCCGCAGGGCGTCGTCCTTGCCCATGAGCGAGGCTTCGGTGAGCACCTTGGTCGTCTCCTGGAAGGAGGCCGCGGAGATGAAGGAGTCCGTGGACAGCGAAGCCTGCGTGATGCCGAGCACCAGCGGTTCGGCCACGGCGGGTTTGAGGCCCTCCTCGACGCAACGCAGGTTCTCTTCCATGAAGCGGATCTTGTCCACCTGCTCGCCGATGAGGAAGTTGGTCTCGCCGGAGTCGAGCACAGAGACCTTCTTGAGCATCTGGCGCACGATGATCTCGATGTGCTTGTCGTTGATGGCCACGCCCTGGAACCGGTAGACGTCCTGGATTTCGTCGACGAGATACTTGGCCAGGAACTTCTCGCCCTTGATCTTGAGGATGTCGTGCAGTTCGGGATAGCCCTCGGTCAGCAGTTCGCCGGCCTCCACGAAGTCGCCTTCCTGGACCGTGATGTGCTTGCCGCGGGGAATGAGGTATTCCTTGGCGTCGCCAGCCTCGGGGGTGACGATGATCTTGCGCTTGCCCTTGGTCTCGGGGCCGAAGGAAACGATGCCGTCGATCTCGGAGACCACGGCCATCTCCTTGGGCTTCCTGACCTCGAACAGCTCGGCGACGCGCGGAAGACCGCCGACGATGTCCTTGGTCTTGGACGATTCACGGGGCTTGCGCGCGATGATGTCGCCCTCGAAGACCTCCTGGCCGTCGCGCACCATGAGCAGCGCGCCGACGGGCATGGAGAAGACGGCCAGGCTGTTGGTGCCGGGCCGGGTCTTGGGGGCGCCGTGATCGTCCACGACGGACACGGCGGGCTTGTAGGAGGTGGTGCGGTATTCGATGATGGTCTGCGTCGCGCGCTTGGTCGCGTCGTCCACCTTCTCCTGGTAGGTCTTGCCTTCCACGATGTCCGTGAACTTGATGATGCCGGCCACGTCCGTGACGAAGGGTTCGTTGAACGGATCCCATTCGCCCAGCAGCTGGTCCTTTTTGACCTCCTGTCCGGCCACGGCGTAGAGTTTCGCGCCGGACGGCAGGCTGTAGCGCTCGCGTTCGCGGCCCTGGTCGTCGACCACCGACACCTGCCCGGACTTGCCCATGATGATGGTGTGGCCCTGGCGGTTGACGATGGATTTGACGCGGGAGAGGGCGATGCGGCCGTTGTGCTGCGCCGTCACCGACGACTGGGCGATTTCGCGCGCCGCCGTGCCGCCGATGTGGAAGGTGCGCATGGTCAGCTGCGTGCCCGGCTCGCCGATGGACTGGGCGGCGATGATGCCGACCGTCTCGCCCACGTTGACGAGGTGCCCGCGGGCCAGATCCCGGCCGTAGCACATGGCGCACACGCCGTGCTTGGACTGGCAGGTCAGCGTCGAGCGGATGGTCAGCGAGCTCAGGCCCTTGTCCTCGATGACCTGGGCGTAGCCCTCGTCGATGACCGTGTTGGACGGGATGAGAACCTCGTCGGTCTCGGGGTCGAGGATGTCGAACATGGTCACGCGGCCCAGCGCTCGTTCGTGCACGCGCTGCTTGATGTCGCCGGCCTTGACGTAGTGGGTGATCTCCAGGCCGTCCACGGTGCCGCAGTCGATCTCGGTGATGATGACGTCCTGGACGACGTCGACGAGGCGGCGGGTGAGGTAACCGGAGTTCGCGGTCTTAAGGGCCGTGTCGGCGAGGCCCTTCCGCGCGCCGTGGGTCGAGATGAAGTACTGGGCGACCGACAGGCCTTCGCGGAAGTTCGAGGTGATGGGCGTTTCGATGATTTCGCCCGACGGTTTGGCCATAAGCCCGCGCATGCCGGCGAGCTGGCGCATCTGGTCCTGGTTACCGCGCGACCCGGAGTGGATCATCATGAAGATCGGGTTGACCGAGGTGTTGCGCTCCTCGCGGCCGCTCTTCGGGTCGGTGAGGATGTCCCAGGAGATCTGCCGCATCATCTCGGAGGCGACGTCGTTGGTGGCCTTGGTCCAGACGTCGACGACCTTGTTGTATTTCTCGGTGCGGGTGATGATACCCTCGCCGTACTGGATCTCGATGTCGTCCACTTCGTTCTGGGCGGCTTCGAGAATGCGCGCCTTGCTGTCCGGGATGGTCAAGTCCTTGACGCCGATGGAGACGCCGGCGCGGGTCGCGTACTCGTAGCCGAGATCCTTGAGGCGGTCGCAGAGGATGACCGTGGCCTTGGTTCCGGCCATGCGGTAGGTGTCCCCGACGAGCTTGCCGATGCTGCGCTTGTTGAGCACCGTGTTGACGAGCTCGAAGGGCAGGCCCTCGGGAAGCAGCTCGCCCACGATGATGCGGCCCGGCGTCGTCTGGATGCGCTGCCCGCCTATGCGGCAGGTGATGCGCGCATGCAGGCTCACCACCCCGGCGTCCACGGCGCAGACGACCTCGCCCGTATCGGCGAAGATCTTGCCCTCGCCCTTGGCGAAGCTGCGCTCGACGGTCAAGTAGTAAAGCCCGAGCACGATGTCCTGGGAGGGCACGATGATCGGGTTGCCGTTGGCGGGCGAGAGGATGTTGTTGGTGGACATCATGAGCACGCGGCACTCGATCTGCGCCTCGACCGACAGCGGCACGTGCACGGCCATCTGGTCGCCGTCGAAGTCGGCGTTGTAGGCCGAGCAGACGAGCGGGTGCAGCTGGATGGCCTTGCCCTCGACCAGGGTCGGCTCGAAGGACTGGATGCCCAGGCGGTGCAGCGTCGGGGCGCGGTTGAGCATGATCGGATACTCGCGCACCACGTCTTCGAGGATGTCCCAGACCACCAGTTCTTCGCGCTCGACCATTTTCTTGGCCGTCTTGATGGTGGTGGCGAGCCCCCTCTCCTCGAGCTTGGCGTAGATGAAGGGCTTGAAGAGCTCGAGCGCCATCTTCTTCGGCAGGCCGCACTGGTGCAGCTTGAGCTTGGGGCCGACGACGATGACCGAACGGCCGGAGTAGTCGACGCGCTTGCCGAGCAGGTTCTGGCGGAAGCGGCCCTGCTTGCCCTTGATCATGTCGGACAGGGACTTGAGCGGCCTGCCGTTGGTGCCGGTGATGGCCCGGCCCCGGCGGCCGTTGTCGAAGAGCGCGTCCACGGCTTCCTGGAGCATGCGCTTTTCGTTGCGGATGATGATGTCCGGCGCGCCGAGCTCGATCAGGCGCTTGAGGCGGTTGTTGCGGTTGATCACCCGGCGGTAGAGGTCGTTGAGGTCCGAGGTGGCGAAACGGCCGCCGTCCAGGGGAACGAGCGGGCGCAGCTCCGGCGGAATGACCGGAATGACTTCCATGATCATCCACTCGGGCTTGTTGCCGGAATCGAGGAAGGCCTCGACGATTTTGAGGCGCTTGATGATCTTTTTCTTTTTCGTCTGCGACTTGGTGGTCATGGCCTCTTCGCGCAGCTCGGTGCGGATCTTGAGCAGATCCAGCTCCTCGAGCAGCGACCGGACGGCCTCGGCGCCCATGCCCACCTCGACCGCGTCCTCGCCGCCGTAGTGGTCGATGACCTGGATGTACTGCTCCTCGGAGATGACCTGATATTTGGTCAGGTTGGTCTCCTTGGGGTCGAGGACCATGTAGGAGTCGAAGTAGAGCACCTTCTCCAGGTCGACCATGGTCATGTCGAGGAGCGTGCCGATTTTCGAGGGCAGGGTCTTCAAAAACCAGATGTGGGCCACGGGCGCGGCCAGCTCGATGTGGCCCATGCGCTCGCGGCGCACCTTGGAGGCGATGACTTCGACGCCGCATTTTTCGCAGACGATGCCGCGGTGCTTCATGCGCTTGTACTTGCCGCAGTTGCACTCGTAGTCTTTGACCGGACCGAAGATCTTGGCGCAGAACAGACCGTCGCGTTCGGGCTTGAACGTACGGTAGTTGATGGTCTCGGGCTTTTTCACTTCGCCGAAGGACCATTCACGAATCTTCTCGGGCGCGGCGATAGAAATACGGATGGATTTGAGCGAACGGCTGGACACGGTGGTCTGGCCGATGCCGCGCATGCTGAACAATTCGTCCAGGGACATACGGTTACCTCGTATGGCGGGAGGACTTCCCCGCAGCTGGCTGCGCCGCAGGCACGGCGCAGCGGTTGGGACGCGAAGCTTATGTCGAAGGCCCTTGCGGCTGGGGTGCGGCGGGCCCGGGGTCGGCCCACCGGCCCCCTCCCCCGCGCGAGGCGAGGGAGAGGCGGCGGGTTCCCGGGCGCGACGCTAGCGCCGCGGCGGGACCTTAGCGATCTTTTTCTCGTCTTGGATCAGGTCGACATCGAGGCCGAGCGACATGAGTTCCTTGACCAGGACGTTGAAGGACTCGGGCAGACCGGCTTCCAGGAAGTTGTCGCCCTTGACGATCTTCTCGTACATCTTGACGCGCCCGCCGACGTCGTCGGACTTGACGGTCAGGAATTCCTGCAGGAGGTACGACGCGCCGTAGGCCTCGAGCGCCCAGACTTCCATTTCGCCCAGACGCTGGCCGCCGAACTGGGCCTTGCCGCCGAGCGGCTGCTGGGTGACCAGGGAGTACGGGCCGGTCGAGCGGGCATGGATCTTCTCGTCGACCAGGTGGTGGAGCTTGAGGATGTACATGCAGCCCACGGTGACCGGACGGTGGAAGGCCTCGCCGGTGCGGCCGTCGTACAAGGTGACCTTGCCGTCCTCGGGCAGACCGGCCTGTTTGAGCCAGCCCCACATCTCGTCTTCCGTGGCCCCGTCGAAGACCGGGGTCTTGGCCACGATGCCCTTGCGCAGGGCCCTCAGCGCCTTGCGCAGTTCATCGTCGGTCATGTCATCAATAAGCGCGCCGGTCTCGGCATCGGAGAACACGGCCTTGGCGTCGGCCCGCACGCCTTCCATGGCCTTGCCGGAATCGATGAGTTCGGCCAGCTGCTTACCGAGCGCCATGCCGGCCCAGCCCAGGTGCGTCTCCATGATCTGGCCGATGTTCATACGGGAAGGCACGCCGAGGGGGTTGAGCACGATATCGACCGGGGTGCCGTCGGCGAAAAAGGGCATGTCCTCTTCCGGCAGGATGCAGGAGACGACGCCCTTGTTGCCGTGGCGGCCGGCCATCTTGTCGCCCACGTTGAGCTTTCTTTTGACGGCCACGTAGACCTTGACCATCTTGATGACGCCGGGGGGCAGATCGTCGCCCTCGGTCACCTTCTCGCGCTTCTGGTCGTAGACGTTTTTGACGAACTGGATGTGGCGGTCGTACTCGTCGAGGATCTCGGCCACGGCCTCGTTGGTTTCCTTGGAGGAGAAGATGCCGGACAGTTTCTTGAGCGGCAGAGCCTCCAGGACCTCGAGGGTGATGGGATGGTTGGCCTCGAGCAGCACGTCGTTCTTCTTCGGGCCCTTGATCGTCTGGAAGACCGATTTGCCCTGGACGATGGGCCACAGGCGGCGGCGCATGTTCGCGCCCATGCCGTCGATGTGCTGCCCTTCCTTGGTGTCCAGGCGCGCCAGCTCGAAGTCCTCGATCTGGCGGGTGCGGTCGTCCTTCTCGCCGGAGCGGCGGTTGAACACGCGCACGTCGATGACCGTGCCCTCGATTCCGGGCGGCACCTTGAGCGACGTGTTTTTGACGTCGCGGGCCTTGTCGCCGAAGATGGCGCGCAGGAGCTTTTCTTCCGGGGTCAGCTGGGTCTCGCCCTTGGGCGTGATCTTGCCGACCAGGATGTCGTCCGGCACGACCTTGGCGCCGATGCGGATGATGCCGCAGTCGTCGAGGTCGTTGAGCATTTCCTCGCCGACGTTGGGAATATCGCGGGTGATCTCCTCGGGTCCGAGCTTGGTGTCGCGGGCGACGACCTCGAACTCCTCGATGTGCACCGAGGTGAAGGTGTCGTCCTTGACCGCCTTTTCGGCGATGAGGATGGAGTCTTCGTAGTTGTAACCGCACCAGGGCATGAAGGCGACGAGCAGGTTCTTGCCGAGCGCAAGCTCGCCGTCGCGGATGCCGGGGCCGTCGGCCAGAACGTCGCCCTTGCCCACGCGCTGGCCCACGCGCACGCGCGGCACCTGGCCGAAGCAGGTGTTCTGGTTGGACTTGTGGTGCTTGAGCAGTTCGTAGGAGCGCACGCCGCCGGTCTCGGGCGAAAACTCGCCGTCGTAGCAGACGATGACGCGCTCGGCGTCGGCGTAGTGGACCACGCCCGGGGCCTCGGCGAGCAGGCACGAGCCCGAGTCCTTGGCCACCGGGCCTTCCATGCCCGTGCCGACCAGCGGCTGTTCGCAGCGCAGAAGCGGCACGGCCTGGCGCTGCATGTTCGAACCCATGAGCGCGCGGTTGGCGTCGTCGTGCTCGAGGAACGGAATGAGCGCGGCGGAAACGGACACGATCTGGCTCGGCGAGATGTCCATCAAGGTGACCTGCTCGCGCGGGGTCATGATGAGGTCGCCGCGGATGCGCGCCCCGACCATGGGATGGACGAAGTGGCCCTGCTCGTCGAGCTCGGCGTTGGCGCCGGCGATGATCTCGTCGATCTCGCGGGTGGCGTCCAAGTAGACCACCTCTTCGGTGACACGGCTGTCGCGCACCACGCGGTACGGGGTCTCGATGAAGCCGAAGTCGTTGACCTTGGAGTGGGTGGTCAGGGACACGATCAGGCCGATGTTCGGGCCTTCCGGCGTTTCGATCGGGCAGATGCGGCCGTAGTGGGAGGTATGCACGTCGCGGACTTCGAACCCGGCGCGCTCACGCGTGAGGCCGCCCGGACCAAGGGCCGACAGGCGGCGCTTGTGGGTGACTTCCGACAGCGGGTTGGTCTGATCCATGAACTGCGACAGCTGGGAGGTGCCGAAGAATTCCTTCAGCACCGCGGCCACGGGCTTGGGGTTGATCAGGTCGTGGGGCATGAGCGTGGCCACTTCCTGGAGGCTCATGCGCTCCTTGATGGCCCGCTCCATGCGCACGAGGCCGATGCGGTACTGGTTTTCGACCAGCTCGCCCACGGGGCGCACGCGGCGGTTGCCCAGGTGGTCGATGTCGTCGGCCGGACCGTGGGAATCCTTGAGGAAGGTCAGGTGCTTGACGGCCTTCAGAATGTCGTCGTTGGACAGTGTGCGGAAGTCCAGCGGCTGGTCGATGCGCAGGCGGGCGTTGAGCTTGTAGCGGCCCACGGGCGACAGGTCGTAGTAGTCCGGATTGCGGAAGAGGTTTTCGAAGAAGTTGGCCGCGATTTCCGGGGTCGGCGGCGAGGACGGGCGCAGCCGGCGGTAGATTTCGACCTGGGCCGAGATGGTGTCCGTGGTCTTGTCGAGCACCAGCGTGTCGCGGATGGACGAGGAGGTGTCCACGCCCCTGGTGTGCAGGGCCGGGAGATCGCTGATGCCGGCGTCCTTGAGTTTTTCCACCACGTCCGGGGTGAGCTCGTCCGCGGCCTCGGCCAGGACTTCGCCCGTAGCCGGGTCGGCGATATCCTCGGCCAGGAACAGGCCGGTCAGCGTCGCCGGATCGACTTCCAGACGCTCGATGCCGGCTTCGAGCATGAGGCGCCAGGCGCGCTTGGTGATGGGCTTGTCCACGGCCACGATGACCTTGCCGTCGGCGTCGCGGACTTCGCCATAGGCCTTTTCCTTGCGGTAGAATTCGGGGCGGACCTGGCGGTAGACGCGCGGTCCTTCGACGAGGAAATGCTCGATTTCGTAGAAGTAGCGCAGGATGTCGACGCGCGACATGCCCATGGCCTTGAACAGGATTGTGGCGGGCATCTTGCGGCGGCGGTCGATGCGCACGTACAGGATGTCCTTGTGGTCGTAGTCGAAATCGAGCCAGGAGCCGCGCATGGGGATGACGCGGCAGGAATAGAGCACCTTGCGGCTGGTGTGACTCTTGCCGGAGTCGTGCTCGAAGATGATGCCGGGCGAGCGCTGGAGCTGGTTGACGATGACGCGCTCGGTGCCGTTGATGATGAACGTGCCCTTCTCGGTCATCAGCGGCACGGTGCCGAAGTAGATGACCTGTTCCTTGATGTCGCGGATCGTGCGGTTTTCCGTTTCCTCGTCCACGTCGTAGACGACGAGGCGGACCTTGATGCGAAGGGGCGCCTCGTAGGTGAGGCCCTTGGCGATGCACTCGGGAACGTCGTATTTTGGCTCGCCGATCTCGTAGCTGACATATTCAAGCGAGGCGGTTCGATTGAAGTCCTCGATGGGAAAGACCGAGCGGAACACACCCTCAAGCCCGGCGTCCTCGCGGCTGGTCGGCGGAACGTCCTTTTGCAGAAAGAGCTCGTAGGAATCGATCTGCAGGTTGAGCAGATGGGGAATGGTCAGCGTTTTGACGATCTTGCCGAAATGTTTGGTCAGCTGGGCCATTTTTTCCTCTGTTGCAGGGCTACGACGTTGGAAGATCTCGGGCCTTGGAAACGCCCGTCATCGGCCTTGCGCGACGCGGCTGCGCCTGTTTCGCCCGGGGTGCCGGCGGCCTGGCCGGCTGTGGGCCTCGAAAAGCGGTGCTCGGACAAAAAAGGGGAAAAGAGCGCCCCGCCCCTGCGCGGAGGGGGCACTCTTTTCCGTCGAGAACGAAAGCGCGGGGCGCTTATTTGATTTCGCAGGTCGCTCCGGACTCATCCAGCTGCTTCTTGGCTTCCTCGGCGTCGGCTTTGGACACGGCTTCCTTGATGACGGAAGGCAGTTCGTCGACCTTGGCCTTGGCTTCCTTGAGCCCGAGGCCGGTCAGGGCGCGCACGACCTTGATGACGGCGATCTTGTTGCCGCCGGCGTTGGTCAGCACGACGTCGAACTCGGTCTTCTCTTCCTCGGCCGGAGCGGCGTCGCCACCGCCGGCGGGAGCGGCCATCATCATGCCCATGGCCGGGGCGGCGGCGGAAACGCCGAACTTCTCCTCAAGCTCCTTGATGAACTGGGAGAGCTCGAGGACGGTCATATTGGCAATGAAATCGACAACCTGCTCTTTGGTGATCTCGGACATGGATCAATTCCTCCTGGAACGTTGGCTTTGGCGGAAGCGGAGCGGTTACGCTGCTTCCTTTTTTTCCTTGATGGCCGAAAGGGCGTACAGCATGCCGCGAATGGTGTTCGCGAACAGGCTGACAAGGTTGGTGGGGACGGCGTTCATGGTGCCGAGCGCCTGGGCCAGCAGTTCCGGCTTGCTCGGCAGCTTGGAGAGGTCGGTGACGCCCTGCGCGTCGATGACCTTCCCCGAGAGGCTGGCGAGTTTGACCGTGAACTTCTTGCTGGTCTTGGCGTAATCCACAAGGACCTTGGCCGCGACGACGGGGTCGTCGTATCCGAAGGCGATCGCGTTGTTCTCCTTCAGATGGTCCTTGAGTGCGTCGTGGACGCCGTCTTTCACCGCCAGGCGGGCCAGGGTGTTCTTGACGACCTGATAGTCGACACCCGCGGCGCGGAGCTTGACGCGCAGATCCGTCATCTCCTCGACCGTCATGCCCCGAAAGTCGGTGACCACCGCAATGCCGGCCCGGTCCGCCTTGGCGCGCACTTTTTCGACGATCTCGTTTTTTTGCGCACGTTGCACGGTACCTACCTCCACATGCGGGTTAGGGGGCCTTCAAGTGAGCCAAAGCCGGGTCTCGGCGGGAAATTAAGGGGAACATCCCCACCCGCTGTCTTCGACTCGCTTTTCATGCCCTGTTTTATATCGAAAAATCGTCCCCGGCCAGAGGACGTACCTCTGGCCCGGGACAATTACGAGCATTTTTGCGCGGGGCGGATCAGCCCTCGAGCAGTTTGCGCACGGACTGGGTGTCCACCTTGATGCCGGGGCCCATGGTCGTGGCCAGGGCCATGGCCTGGAGGTAGGTGCCCTTGGCCGCGGACGGCTTGAGGCGCATGACGGTGTCGATCAGAGCCCGGAAGTTGTCCAGGAGCTTTTCGGGACCGAAGGAGCGCTTGCCGAGCGGCACATGCAGCACGCCGGCCTTGTCCACCTTGAACTCGACCTTACCGGCCTTGAGTTCCTGCACGGCCTTGCCGATGTCGAAGGTGACGGTGCCGGTCTTGGCATTGGGCATGAGGCCGCGGGGGCCGAGGATCTTGCCGATCTTGCCCACGGTGGCCATCATGTCCGGGGTGGCCACGGCCTTGTCGAAGTCCAGGAAGCCGCCCTTGATCTTTTCGATCAGGTCGTCGCCTCCGGCGAAGTCGGCACCGGCCTCGCGGGCCTCGGCCTCCTTGTCGCCCTTGCAGAAGGCGAGCACGCGCACGGTCTTGCCCAGGCCATGGGGCAGCGACACCGCGCCGCGCACCATCTGGTCGGAATACTTGGGGTTGACGCCCAGGCACAAGGCCACGTCAACGGTCTCGTCAAACTTGGCGACACCGGTCTTGACCGTCAGGGCCATCGCCTCGTTGACGTCGAATTTCGCCTGCAGGTCAATATCCTTGACCGCTTCGCGATATTTTTTTCCATGCTTGGCCATCTCGAAAATACCTCTTGCGCGCGCGCCGGTTAGACGATCTCGATACCCATGCTGCGGGCGGTTCCGGAAATGGAGCGGCAGGCCGCATCCAGATCGTTGGCCGACATGTCCACGAGCTTGAGCTTGGCGATTTCCTCGATCTGAGCCTTGGTGACCTTGCCCACCTTGGTCTTGTTGGGCTCGCCCGAGCCCTTCTCGATCTTGGCGGCCTTGATCAGGAGCACAGGCGCCGGAGGAGTCTTGGTGACAAAGGTGAAAGAGCGGTCGGCGTAGATGGTGATCAAGGCCGGGATGATGGTGCCCTTCTGGTCCATCGTCTTGGCATTGAACGCCTTGCAGAATTCCATGATGTTGACGCCGTGCTGGCCCAGCGCCGGACCGACCGGGGGGGACGGGTTGGCGGAACCGGCCGGAAGCTGCAGCTTGACCTTGGCGGTGATCTTCTTGGCCATTGTAAATATCCTCGGAAAAGAGGCGAAACCGCCCCTAGTTTTTGCTCACCTGCACGAAATCCAGTTCCACCGGCGTCTGGCGGCCGAAAATGGAAACCGATACGCGAAGCTTGCCCTTGTCGTAGTTGACGTCCTCGACCACGCCGTTGAAGCCGCCGAAGGGGCCGTCGATGACGCGGACATCGTCTCCCCGCTCGAAATGGTACTTGGGACGGGGTTGTTCCTGGCGGCTGACCATGAGATTCAGGATCTTGTCCGCCTCGCTGTCGCGCATGGGCGTCGGCTGGTTCTTGCCGCCGATGAAGCCGGTGACGCGGGGGATGGACTGGACGAGGTGCCAGGAGTTGTCGTTCATGGCCATCTTGACCATGACGTATCCCGGATAGAACTTGCGCGTGGACGTCTTCTTCTCGCCCTTGACCAGTTCGATGACCTTCTCGGTGGGGACGACCACTTCTTCGATGCTCCCGCCGTCCTGGCCCGTGCGCATCATCTCGCGGATGGTCTGTTCCACGCGATTCTCGAAACCGGAATACGTGTGGACGATGTACCACCGCGCAGGGGCGCGCTGCTCGTCGCCGGAGCCTTCGTTCGTTGTCATGACCGTTCCCGTTAAGAGAGGATGAACGCCACAAGCCTGGAAAGGGCCATGTCGACGACGCCGAGGTAAATGGCCATGATCACGCTGAACACGAGGACCGCGATGCCGGTCTTGACGGTCTCCTGGCGCGTGGGCCAAGTGACCTTCTTGAGTTCGACCTTGGACTGCTCGAAGAACTCCTTGGCCGACTCGATGCGCGCCATAAGTCCCGTGCGCTGTCCCGTCGCGGCTTCGACGCCCTTGGCCCCGGCCTTGGCGGAAGCCTTGGCCTTGGCCGGCTTGTCGCCCTGGGGAGCGGCTTGCGCGGATGGATTCGCCTGTGTCTTTTCTTTGGCCATGACCTACGCCTTGTTCGAAAATGGCAGGGCAGGAGGGATTCGAACCCCCAGCCCTCGGATTTGGAGTCCGATGCTCTACCGTTGGAGCTACTGCCCTGCGTTTAAACCCGGCGCCTTGCTACTTCGTTTCCCGATGGACCGTATGCTTGTGGTCGAACGGGCAGTACTTCTTCACTTCGAGGCGGCCGGTGGTGTTTTTCTTGTTCTTTTCCGTGGCGTAGTTCTTGCGCTTGCACTCGGTGCACTGCAACTGGATATTGATCCGCATAGCTTACTCCACGATTTCCGACACGACGCCGGCGCCGACGGTGCGACCGCCTTCGCGGATGGCGAAGCGCAGGCCCTTTTCCATGGCGATGGGGGCGATCAGTTCCACGTTGAAGGTGGCATTGTCGCCGGGCATGACCATCTCGACGCCCTCGTTCAGGGTGACGACGCCCGTGATGTCGGTCGTGCGGAAGTAGAATTGGGGACGGTAGCCCGTGAAGAACGGCGTGTGACGGCCGCCCTCTTCCTTGTTCAGGACGTACACTTCGGCCTTGAACTTGCGGTGCGGCGTGATGGAACCCGGCTTGGCCAGAACCTGGCCGCGTTCGACCTCGTC
>NZ_JNJA01000022.1 GCF_000702665.1 Solidesulfovibrio alcoholivorans DSM 5433 | reverse complement strand
TTTGGGGTTGACTTCGGGACGAGTTTGGGGCATTTAGCCTGTTCCCTGATTCTGTTTATAGGACCGTAGCTCAGGGGGAGAGCGCTTGCTTGACACGCAAGCGGCTCTTTACGAAGGAACCAAGAGGTTCCTTTTTTTATTTTGCATCCCGGTGGGAACGTTATGAGTATGGCCTTCTGATCTTCATCGGAAGCTCGCCGATCAGCCAATTCTTAATGCCTCCGTGTAATATTGAGTAACAGGGACTCTAACCGCCATGTTGGGACAATTTTACCCTTGTCGGAAGAGGGGCAAAGTGCTAGGTCCAAATTAGAGAGAATTTTTATCAACTGTTTTTGAAGTCTAGACATATCAAGCTGTTACCTCTTGCCGTGAGGTCCGAAGGTGCTGAGTCTCCCCTTCGGCACCACAAGAAAATCAGCGGGTTATCGCACCGGAAAGACCGGACGATGACCCGCTTTTTCTTTGCCGCTTTATAGTTGTGTCACTGTTGTGTCACATGATGCCAGCATTTCCCCTGCCTAACCGCCTGAAGATCCCCTCGAGGAGAGGAGGCGTGATGCCGTTGCCGAGACAGCGGAGTCGGTCCATCCAGTGGGGATTCCCATCATCCACTCCACAAACGAGGGGGCCGCGATAAGCCGCGACGGCGGCTTTGGCTCGCGGGCCTTCAAGCCGTAGACCATTCCAATCAACCGGGCCGTCAGGTTGCCGGTGGATGCCCAGGTCTCTTCCCGGCCCTGGCTCCCGTGCTTTTCCCCTGCTACGGGAATAAATACATGCAACCCGGAGCAAGGGGCGCCGGCGGTAGGACCGACATGGTTTTTGAGGAGGTATCGATGCCGTGTACGCATCTTCCCCAGGGACAATCCGGTATTATTTTCAAAATAATTCATATAATAAAAGGATTGAGGGAACTCAAAAGCCTGGACTCCATTCTGGACCGCCTGCTGCTGGAGGCGCGTCGCCTGGTCGGCGCGGACGCGGGCACGATCTTCCTCGTCGAAGGCAGCGAACTCGTTTCCAGCTATGTACATAACGACTCGCTTTTTTCGGCCGCGGCGGTCAATCGCCACGTCTACCTCGATGCCCGCTTGCCCATTGACGGGACTTCCCTGGCCGGCCACGTCGCCCGTACCGGCCAAATGATGGTCATCGAAGACGCCTACGCCATCGACCCCTCTCTTCATGTCGCCTTCAACGCCTCTTGCGACGAGCGCACGGGGTACCGCACCCGCGCAGTGGCCGTCTTGCCCCTGGTCTCCTCCCGGGGCAGGACCATCGCCGTGATGCAGTTGCTCAACCCCACGAGCCCGGCCGGCGATCCGGTCACGTTCGGCGAAAGGCAGGTTTCCTGTCTGAACCTTCTGGCGGATCAGGCTGCCGCAGCCGTGGAGGTGGGCCTTGTCACCGAGGAGTTCCTCTTGCGCATGCCACGCATGGCGGAACTGCGCGATCCAGCGGCACGCCATCCTTGGCGCGGGCCTTTTCGATTCGCCCTCGTCCGAGATGGACGCCTGGGCCCGGGATGTGGTCCTGCATCATCACCAGCGCTATGACGGCGGGGGTTATCCGGCCACGGGCGAACCCCCGCCAGGCTGCGGCTCCTTGGCCGGTGAGGACATCCCCCTGGCGGCCAGGATCACAGCCGTGGCCGATGTCTACGATGCGTTGGCCTCCAAGCGGGTCTACAAGCCGCCCATGTCGTACGAGGGAGCCTGTGACATCCTGCGGCGGGACGCCGGCAGCCATTTTGATCCCGTCGTGGTGGAAGCGTTTCTTTCCATTCAGGATGTCGTACTGGCCATCCGTGACAGGTACGCGGATTGACCTTTCCGATCCTCGTATTGCGATTCAAAAAGAAGAGTTATTCAAAACTGTTGCACACATGAAAAAGAGCAACTGCCTTGGTTGCGCAGTCACGCCGGGGAGGCGGCGATTGACTGAGGGGATTATACGTTGACGCATGTCTTGTTCAAAGGTAATGTCACGAAATAATATTTTTGGGCTATGTTCCCCGCAGATGGCTCGGCGTATCCCGTGTCCCCTTCTTATGAATGCCTACAGACGCTTTCTCTTTATATTTTTGATTGCTGTAACGGGCTGTCTCCTGATTCTCGCCGCCTTTTCCATTGCAGTCGATCCGTACGGCGTTTTCGGCACACCGCCTGTTGCCGGCCTGACGACAGCCAAGACACTCCCCGATCACATCACGAAACCCTATGTCGTGTTGCGCGGCAACTACGACACGCTGATCGTCGGCTCCTCCCGAGCCCGCGACATTTCCTGCCAGGACCTGGCCGCCTGCTACCCTGGCCAGAAGGTCCGTTGCTACAACGCCGGAGTGGCCCATGGCGATTTTCCCATGATCCGCCGCATGGTCGATCATGCCGACACGGTGACCCCGCTGGTCCGCCTCGTCATCGCCCTGGATTTCTTTGGCTTCAACGCCAGCGTTTCGCGTTTCGACAAGACCGATTCCGAGCGATTTCTCGGCCGCCCCGGTCGGCCCCCAGGTGATATCTTGAACGACATCGGCAGGATGCTCTTCTCGCACGCGGCCCTCGGCAAGGCCGTCGAGACGCTCGAACGCAGCCGCCCCCGACCCGTCGCCCCGGCCGCCGAAATCCCGCCAGCCAGGGCGGCTGCTGCCGCTGATGCGGGTGCCGCCGCGCCGCAACCTGCGCCGCCTCCCGCCGGCCACAATCCTTTCGTAGGTTTCTATCCCGCCGTGCTCCATTTCTATCGGGACTACACCTTCACCAATCCCCGCACAGGGGTCTCCACCCTCGACGCGCTACGCAGCCTCCTCGCTTCCTGCCGCAGGCGCGGCATTGAGACCTCCGTCGCCTTCAACCCTTTTCACGCGGTGCTGTTCGATATCCTGCGCGAAGCCGGCCTCTGGAAGCGGTACCTCGCCTGGAAGGCGGCCGTCGTAGGTATCGTCGCTGCGGTCAATGCCGACGGGAGCGGTCCCCGCATCGCGCTCTGGGATTTTTCCGATTACAACCGGATCACGACCGAACCCGTGCTGGTGGAAGGCGCATTGCGCGACAAGCTCGAATACTTTTCCGACCCTTTTCACTACAAACGCAATGTCGGCAACCTGATGCTGCGTCGCATGATGGCCGGCGAGGAGACCGTGCCCGGGTTCGGACATGCGCTGGTTCCGGCCGACGTCGCGGCCGATGCGGCCCGCCTCGAGGCCGGGCACGAGGCCTTTTTGCGCGACAACGCCGCCTACGTCGACAAGGTGCTCGGACGCGCCACGCAGGGCGGCAAGCCATGAAACGCGCGGACACGGAGGCCCGGCGGCGCGCGGCCAGGGAAATCGATGCCGCGTTCGCGTCGCTGGCCCGGCAGCGCAATGCGCTCGAAACCCTGCTGGATGCCGGCGATATGGCGGCCGCGGGAAGCGAGGCCGGTCGATTCGGCGAGAAAGCCGGGCAGCTGCGGCGTCTCCTCGCCGCCCATCTTCCCGAAACGGGTCCCCCGCCGGACGCTTTTGACCGCGAGGTTTGCTGCGACGACGACGAGCATGCGCTGCGCATGGAAATGCCCGAACGCCTCCATGCGGCCATGTCCTGGCTGGGGAAACGCCGCCGCGAGACGCTCGAAGCCCTGCGCGGGCATTCCCGCGCGTTTTATTTTCTGCGCGGCTGCCTTGTCCTGGCCCTGGCCGCGATGCTCGCCTTCGGCGGCCGCGCCGTGTGGAAAGCGGCCGTTCACCGGCAGGAACTCGCGGCGCTCTCCGACTTCGACGTGGACCTCCTTGCCGCTCCCGATGCCGTGCCCCGGGACTTCAAGACGGCGGGCCTGCTCTCTGTGGAGCGCGGCGAGGGCCATGTCTGGCGCTGGGGCGTCGGCCCACGAACCGTCCTGGCTTTCGTGCTTTACGAGCCGCGGGTCATGCGTCTGGCCTTGCGCCTGAGCAATCCCGTGCCGGGGCAGACCCTCACCGTCACCACGAACGGACAGGAAACATCCTGGCAATTGCCGCAGGCCAAGCCGTGGATGCGGGATCAGGACGATTTTTCCACGACGTTTACGGGGATCGTCGGCCTCAATACGGTCCTTGTCGACTATCGCCTCTACAATCAGCACGGCATGGCGTTCGCGCCGGACAACCAGACGCCCTTTGCCGCGGCCTACACCGAAATACGCCTCACCACGCGGCGACCGTAAGCGCGGCACGATCGGGGCAACGCCGGAAAATCATGCTCTTCAATTCCTCTATCTTTCTCTTCGCGTTCCTGCCCCTGGCCTTCGCCGGATTCGCCGCGCTGCATCGCTGCGAGGATCGCCGTTTGGCCAAAGCATGGATCATCCTGTGCTCCCTGACCTTCTATGGCTGGTTCAACCCCGCCGACCTCTTCGTGATCCTTGGCTCGGTTCTCGGCAACTACACCCTGGCGCGCCTGATCGTCGCCAGGGTCCCGGGGCGCCGCGGCATGCTCTTCGCCTGGGGAACGGCCGCCAACGTGGCGCTTCTTGCCTACTTCAAGTACACGCGCTTTTTCGTCGCCGAGGTGTTGTCCCTGGCCGGATTGTCCCTGCCCGCACCGCACATCGAACTGCCGCTCGGCATCTCGTTTTTCACCTTCCAGCAGATCATCTTTCTGCGCGACATCAAAAATGGCGAAGTCGCCGGTTTCCGTTTTCTGGACTACGTGTTTTGCGTCACCTTTTTCCCGCATCTCATTGCCGGGCCCATCATCAAATACAAGAATATCCTGGCCCAACTGGCATCGCGGGCTTTCTTCTCCCCATCGGCGGTCACCATGGCCTGGGGCTTCGCCTGGTTGACGCTCGGGCTCGCCAAGAAGGTGCTCATCGCCGACAACCTCGCGCCCGTGGCCAATGCGGTCTTCGGTCTGGCCGCCGCGGGGCCGGTTTCCGGGGCCGTGGCGGCCTGGGCCGGCACGCTCGCCTATACCTTTCAAATCTATTTCGATTTTTCCGGCTATTCGGACATGGCCATCGGGCTTGCGTTTCTTTTCAAGATCGAACTGCCCGTCAATTTCGATTCGCCCTACAAGTCGCGCAGCATCGTGGAGTTCTGGCGTCGCTGGCACATCACGCTGTCGTGGTTCCTGCGCGAATGCCTCTACATTCCTTTGGGCGGCAATCGGAAGGGCGTGCTGCGCCAGTACGTCAACCTTGTGGTCACCATGCTGCTCGGCGGATTGTGGCATGGGGCGGGATACGGCTTCATCCTTTGGGGAGGCGTGCACGGGCTTGCTTTGGCGGTGACCCACGCCGCAAGCCGTTCTTTCGGAAAAAGCCTCCGGGTGCCGGGATGGCTTGCCGTGGGCGGCACGTTTTTGCTGACGGCGCTGGCCTGGGTGCTGTTTCGCGCCGATTCGCTCGGCGCTGCCGGAAGGATCTATGCGGCGCTTGGCGGCGCTTCGGGCTTCACGGGGGAGCCGCTCTACGGCTGGACGGTCTGGTGCGGGCTCGCTGCGTGCGCCGCTGTGAGCTTTTTTGTGCCGAATACGCAGCAGATCATGGCCGCCGCGCGGCCACGCATCGAGGTGTTGCTTGCGCCGGGAGAACGGGCCGCACCAGCATTGTTGCTGTGGCGGCCTACCGTCGTGTGGGGTCTTCTCCTTGGAGCGCTTTTTTGCGTGATCGCGACCCAACTGTCCAACACGACGGATTTTCTCTACTTCCAATTTTGACTGTGGGCTCCCACGGAACACCCGGAAGAACCAAGGAAACAAGAGACCCGACAGCTTGGCTGCCGGGTCTCTTGTTTGGAGCAGAGCATAACGAGAAGAACTCCGCGACAGCTTGTCCCCCTGCCAGGGGGGGCTTTTTGTTAGACGTCCATTATTTCCAGATAGACCAGGGTCTGGTTCAGCAACTGATAGGCGATCTCGCCGAAGGTCACGGGCCCAACGAAGGGGTCGGTCTTTTTGCCTTCCAATTCGGAATACAGGTAATTCAGGATGCAGTTGCAAGAGAAGGCTACCCGGTCGGATTCGATGGAGCACTCTTTGCACAGACGGTCGTTGAAGACCTTGACGTAATCCGTCACGGGTTTGGCGTGCTTGTAGCGGATGCCGGAAAAAACCGGTGCGTAGAACTTCACTCGGCCTTCCACCTCGTCCACGTCCTGGAAGCTGATGTTGACCATGGCGCCGTAGTAGTCGGCTACGAGGGGCAATTTGGTGTCGAGCTTGTTTTTGACGATGTAAGCGGCGAAATTGCGTTTCTCGCCGTTGACCATCACGGTCTCGGCGGAAAAGTCGTCGGAGGTGAACGTCAGGATGTCGCCATCGCCCTGCTCGAACAGATTGACGATGCCGATTTCGGCAACCTTGTTTCCCGGCAGTTGCGCCTGGAGCACGAAAGCGCCTTCCTCCAGCACCTCGCCGGTCTGGCCGTTGATGACCTTGGGGGTCTTCTTGCCAAGGTCGCTGAGGTGGACGCCGGCAATCCAGCCGATCAGGGGGCGAATACCGAAATCCTTATAGTTCGGAGCGTTGAGGGCAAATGACAAGTGGGTTTTGCTCATGGCCGGAATGACGATAAAGCTGAATCCATGTTTTGGCCCTTCGGAATAGACCCTGGCCAGACTATTTTGATCATACTTGACGATCTCTATGGAGCTTACGAAGGAACTTATGTCAGTCGCGCAAATCAATTCGCGACTGACCATGCCGCCTTGTTCTTTCGATATAAAATACGGGATCGTTCCTGCAACCCAATCTCCTTTTGGCAACAGTATGAGGGTTTCTTCTTCCCCTGCAAGCAGGAGCTTTTTGCCATCATCTATCAGACTTTTGACATCCGTGACGCTTAAAATTGACTGTTTCATATTTGCTCCTATCCAAATATGGTTTTTATATCGTCCTGTACGCTTGGCATTTTTATGTTGTTTGCAAATATTGCATAGAGTTCATCTATGCAGTTCGCGATATTTTCCGGAGAAGGATCTTCTTTTGCCGCTCGCACAAGTCTGCCGAGCAGGATTTTTGTTGCAAGAAATTTGAGCTGGAATGTTTTCTTTCCTGTTATGATGTCATGCCATGTTTTGTTCGTCTTGCTAGGGATGTCCATGTTGCCCTCCTTTCCTGATTTTGATGTTGCAACTTTTGTATTATCGGCATGATATCTACTGGCATATTATTATTGGACAGGGTATGTTTCTGGCGTGATTGGCGTTCCTGTTGCAAGAATTTAGTTGCTTTTATAATGAAAATGACTCACGGAGATTCTAAAATTTGTGTAACTCTACGCCTCTCTTTGGGATGGCGCAATGGGGGGGCGGCGCAACGGCAGGGCGATTCAGCATTTTTTTGAAATCATCGCCAGCATTTCCCGAAGAAATGTATGCGCTCAGGATGTGTTTTTTTACAGTTGTAATAATGAAGATGTGATTTTTATTGATGTGTTAGGCCATAAGATTCTGCGAAAAATGCTCATTCCACGTTTTAAAAATAAAAATCAGCGGGTTGTCGTACCGAAAAGACCGGACGACGCCCCGCTGATTATTTTTCACAGGATATTGCGCCATTCCCGTGGCCCTGCGGATGGCGCGCATTCTTTGTTCCGTCCCGGAGCCTCCTTCTCCACGCCAGGAGGCACCCGCCGCGAAAAAAGAAGATAATTTTCAGAGTGGCAACACGGTTGAATAACTAATTTTCTTAAAAAATACTGACGTAGTTCTTAAGGATCACAACACTAATCCATTTCCGGGAAAATGATGGACGCCCGGAATTTGCCGTCCCCGCCGATTTCCACGCGCAACAGGCGGCCGCCGCTGTTGAGGATGGCGATTTCCAGGAAGAACACTCTGCCGTCGTCGGAGTGCCACGACCCCACGTCGCATTTGGGTTTGTCGGCGGATTTGTTCTCCTGGATGGCCTGCCAGATATCCGCCACGTCCTGGGCGTTGATTTCCCAAAAACACTGCATCAGCTTGTGAAAGTCCTGCATGCCGCGCCTCTTGTCCTTGTTGCGGGGGTTCCGGCCGGGAGGCCATACTTTACATGGTCATATAACAACAAGCACTGCCGAGGGGTAGTGGGAAAAGGGGAAGGGAAAGCGGCCGTCGTCGGACGCCTCCTTGTGGGCAACGTGGGCAACCGGGAGCGTGCGCGCGCCTGCGGTTTACAGCCCCACCGCCGGCGGGCATAAGGAGGCATGAGCCTGCGTCGCACCGCCGTCTGCATCATCTGCCTCACCTTTGCGGCGCTTTTCGCCGTGCTCTACGCCATTTCCAGCAACATCCTGCAGGCCAGTTTCAGCGCCCTGGAGCGGGAGGAGGTGGAGGAGGAGGTGACCCGGGCGACCCGGGCCCTCGAGGGCGAAATGCAGGGCCTCGAAGCGACCGTTGCCGACTGGGGCATGTGGGATGACACGTATCGCTTCGCCAAGGAACGCGACCCGGAATTTTTGCGCCTCAACGTCAATTTCCAGAGTCTCGAAACCCTCCGGACGGACCTGCTGCTCGTCTACGATGCGGGCGGCAACCTCGTGCTCGGGCGTATGCGCGACGCCGCGGCCCAAGAGCTGGCGCCGGTTCCCCAGACGTTCGCGGACAAGGCGGCCGCCGCGCGGCGGCTGGTCGACGGGGAAAAGGACCGCACGGCGTCGGGCCTCCTCGTGGCCGGCGAGGACATCTGGCTGCTGGCCGCCTGCCCCATCCTGACGAGCGTGCGCAAAGGGCCGGCGCGCGGCACGCTTCTCATGGGACGGCGGCTCGATACGGCCGCCGTCGCCCGCCTGTCGGAACTGATCATGCTCGACCTCGGCGTGGTCAACCTCCAGGCACCCGGCGTCGCGTCGCGCTTTGCGGACATCGCCGCCGCCCTGGGCCGCGCCGCACGCCCGTTGCTCGTCCCCGAGGGGGACGCGCGCATCCAGGGCTTCGCTTTGCTGCGCGACTGGACCGGCCGGCCCGCCATGCTGCTTTCCGTGACCATGGCCCGCCGCATCTTCGCCCAGGAGCGCATCGCCCAGCGCAACAACGTCGTGTTCCTGCTCGTCACCGGCCTGGCCTTCGGCCTGGCCATGCTCTATCTCCTGGAACAGCGCATCCTCTCGCGCGTGTCGCGCCTGCGCGGGCAGATCAGCGAGCTTGGCGAGGCCTCGTCCGGGCAGCTGCGCACCTTCATTGCCGGCAACGACGAGATCGCCGCCCTGTCCAAGGCGATCAATGCCATGCTGGCGGCCCTCGACCAGGCCCACGGCCGCTACGCCATGGCCACCCGCGCGGCCCGGGTCGGCGTCTGGGAACTGTGGACGGACAGCGGCGCGTACTACGTCGATCCCGAATTCCTCGCCCTGCTCGGCCACGATGCCGGGGCCGGCATGCCCCCCGGGCTCGACGCCTGGCTTGCGCACGTCCACCCCGAGGACCGCGGGCGAGTCCGGAGCGAGCTCGCCGCCTGGGCCGCCGGGGACGCGCAGGAATACGTGGGCGAGCAGCGCATGCTCACGCGCGACGGCGGCGTGCGCTGGATACTCGTGCGCGGCAAGGCCGTGCGCGACGCCTCGGGGCGGGTGACGCGCTTCGTCGGCACCAATACCGACGTCACCGAGCTCAAGCGGGCCGAGGAGAGCGTGCGCGAGCTGACGGGCGCGCTCATCAAGGCCCAGGAGACGGAACGAGCCCGCATCGCCCGGGATCTCCACGACAACGTGGCCCAGGACCTCTCCGCCGCCAAGATCGCCAGCCAGACCCTGCTCGACGGCGTCCTCCTCCCCGCGCCGGCGGTGGAAGGGCGGTTTCACGCCCTGACGGAGATGCTGTCCCGGGCCATCCGCGCGGTGCGGGAGATTTCCTACGACCTGCGCCCGCCGGACCTGGAATACCTGGGTCTCGTCCAGGCGCTCCAGCGCCTGTGCGACGATTTCGCCAGGACCTCCGGCCTGCCGGTCGATTTCGCAGCCTCCGGGATGGAAGGCGTGGCCGTGCCCCAGGACGTGGCCATCAACGTCTACCGCGTGGCCCAGGAGGCGCTTGCCAACGTGCGCCGCCATGCCGGGGCGCGCCAGGCGACGGTGCGGCTGGTGGAATCCTACCCCAGGCTCATTTTGCGCGTGAAGGACGACGGCCGGGGCTTCGACGTGGCCGAAGGGCTCGCGCGGGCCGGCAGGACGCGGCGCATGGGGCTGGCCAGCATGCGCGAACGGGTGGGACTTTTCGGGGGGACGTTGCGCATCGTGTCCGAACCGGGCAAGGGCTGCCTGTTGGCGGCGGAAGTCGTCTACGCAGGGGAGGCGAGGCATGGGAACGAAACGGATACTGATCGTTGACGACCACCCCCTGTTCCGCGAGGGGCTCAAGGCCATTCTGCGGCGCGACGCCGGCCTCGTGATCGCGGGCGAAGCGGGCGGCGCGGCGGAGGCCGTGCGTCTGGCGCGCGCCTGCGCCCCGGATGTCGTTCTGCTCGACATCTCCCTGCCGGACCGCTCCGGCATCCATCTGGCCCGGGACCTGCGCGCCCGGCACCCGGATTTGCGCATCCTCATGGTCAGCATGCACACGAAGGTGGATTACATCGTCGAAGCGGTCAAAGCCGGGGCCAACGGCTACGTGACCAAGGACGCCGCGGCCGAACGGCTGCTCGAGGCCCTGGCGCAGGTCGGGGACGGTGGCTTCTACCTCGACCCGGCCATTTCCCAGGAGGTCTCGCGGGAACTGCTCCTCGGCGCGCAGAAGCGGGAAGCCGCCCCGGCCAACGCCTACGACAGCCTGACCGCCCGGGAGCGCGAGGTCATGCGCATGGTCGTCGAGGGGCTCACCACCAAGGAAGTGGCCGACGCCCTCGCCATCAGCGTGAAAACCGCCGAACACCACCGCTGCAACCTCATGAAGAAGCTCGGCCTGCAAAACTCCGTCGAACTGGTGCGTTTCGCCTCGCGGCTGGGGCTCATCGACTGACGCGCCGCCGCCTCCCTGGGGGATTTCCCCGAGGGGGTGGGGAATCGAGTCCATCGACGCGTGCGTGCGCGATGGCTATCCCCTAATCGTGGCCCGGGGTGCGGGCGAAACACGACGCGGGGTGGCGGCATGCGAGCGGAACAAGCGACACAGGGCCAGCGGGGCGCTTCGGCAGTGGAAATGGCGCTGCTGTTGCCCGTGCTCTTGCTGTTGCTCTTCGCCATCTTCGAATACGGCCGCTTTTTCTACCTGCAATCCATGGCCGCCTCGGTGGCCGCCAGCGCCGTCCGCGTGGCCAGCCTGCCCGGCGCGACGGACGCCGACATCACCGCGGCCGTCACCGGTGAGCTCAACAACGGTTCCGACGGCACGCCGCCGGGGTTCGCCCTCGGCGTCACGCCGAGCATCTCCATTTCTCCTGTCGAGCGGACGGCCGGCGAGCCGGTCACGGTTTCCTTCAGCTATCCCTATCGTCCTTTGATCCTGCCGCAATTCGTCGGCAGCACGCTCTTTCCGGCGAGCATCGCCGCCGGCGCGAGCGCCATGGTGGAGCCATGAACACACGCAGACCGGACGACGCCCCGTCGCGACAGCAGGGCTCCCTGTCCGTGGAACTTGCCCTGCTTCTGGCTTTTGTCCTCATGCCGCTCCTGGCCGGCGTGGTGGATTTCGGCCAGCTCTTCCTCGCCCAGGCCGTGGTGACCCGCGCCGCGCGGGAGGGGGCCCTTGCCGCCTCGCGCAACCAGGATGTGGACCGGGCCGTCGTCCTGTACATCCAAAACGCCGGCTACAGCCCGGACCGCACTTCGGTTGCGACCAGCGGCGAGCGCAAGTCCGGCACGCCGGTAACGGTGGAAGTCCGCTACGACACCTCGAACATGGTCATCATTCCCTGGCCCGGCATCAACGCGAACATGGCCCGGGTCGTGGGCTCGGCCACGGAACGGCAATCCTGACACCAAGGGAGGCGCGACATGACGACGCAAAGAGCAAGTCGATCGCCGGCGCAGGCGGGTTCGGTGGCCGTTTTCGTGGCGCTGTCCATGATCGTCCTGGCCGGGCTCGCCACGCTGGCCGTGGATTACGGCTTCCTGGAGTACAAGCGCAGCCAGCTGCAAAACGCCGCGGACGCCGCCGCCCTGGCCGGGGCCAACGTGCTCGTGCAGTACGGTTCCAACCAGGAGCCGGTGATCGACACGGCCATCCGCTACGGCCAGGCGAACCTCGACGACGCCGACGGCAAGGACGTGGCCATTCGCAACTCGGATGTGACCTTCCCCGATGCCGTGACGGTGCAAAGCAGGGTCGGGCGCACCACGGAGCGCGGCAATCCCGTGGACATGTTCCTCGGCCGCATCCTCGGCTGGAACACCCAGGACATCGCCGCCACGGGCAAGGCCGCGCTTTTTTGTTCCAAGAGCACCAAGTGCCTCAAGCCCTGGTCTCCCCCGGCGAAGTTCACCTGGAACGACACGTGCGACGGGGACAAGAAGCTGAACAACAACGGGCAACTCGACGCGCAGAGCTCCTGCGAGATGCATTCGGTGGAGGTGCAGGGCTACGGCAACGGAGACGTCGGCACGCAGATCGTGCTCAAGTTCGGCGAACCGAGCGGCACGGTCACCCCGGGCCATTACCAGGCTGTGGACTATCCCGCGCTCGGCTCCGGCAACCCGGTCTCCGGCGGCGATTCCTACCGCGACAACATCGCCGGCTGCACCGGATCGAACGACAGCGCCGTCAAGGCAGGCGACGAACTCCAGGTCGAACCCGGCGACATGGTCGGGCCGACCAAGCAGGGTCTGGCGGCACTTTTGGCCAAGGACCCGGACGCGTCCTGGGACGAGGACACGAGTTCCATCGTCGACAGCGCCTACGCCGACGCGCTCGACAGCCCGCGCGTGGCCCTGATCCCCTTTTACGACCCGCGCTACCCCCAGGAAAGCGGGCGCAATTTCATCAAGGTCTACCAGCTCGGCGCGGTGTTCATCGAGGGAGCCGACGGGAACGGCACCGTGACCGGGCGTTTCGTCAAGAGCATGGCCGTCGATCCGGTCCGCCAGCCGGGGTGTGACGCCAGTGATGCCTACGCCCTCTACGGCGCGGGCCTGGTCCGGTAGCCGGGCGGTCGCGCCCGCCGCGCATGTCCGCCGTCTTGGCAAGGCGAAGCGGCCCGTCTCCGCACGGAGGCGGGCCGCTTCGTCGCGTGCGGACGGTTGTGCCGGGCTATCGGGGTCAGCGCGCCTTGGCGCAGAACCGTTCCCAGCCCATGAGCGCCGCCGCGCCCGCGACGGTGGTGCCGTAGAAGATGACCGGACGGTCGATGAGGAAGTCGCCGATGCTGTCGTTGGCCAGGGTCGAGCCCGTGACCACGAGGAGTTCGGCGCGATCGAGCGCCTCTTCCTGCTGCTGCGGCCCCAGGATCTCGGCCCCGTGCTGCACCGTGCCGACGTTGTCCGGGTCGAGGTCGAGCACCTTGAGGTCGAACGCGCCGCTTAGGGCCTTGATGATCTTCGGCTGGAAGCCCACCTGGGTGATGCGCACGTCGCCGTAGCGCTCGCGGATGTGGTCGCGAAACCTGGGGGCGCATTCGCCGGGCTCCTTGTCGCGGCAGTGGATGGTGGCCGTGCAGAGCCCGAGGCCGCGCATGACGGCGTTGAGCGAGGCCACGAACACGGCGCGGCGGAAGTTGTTCTGAAGGGGCATGGCGGCCACATCGGCCAGGGTGCCGGAAAAGTCGCCGAAACGGTCGGTGAAGGCCTGCCCCTTGGCCCCGCGGAACTCGGCCTCCATCAGTTGTTCCTTGCCCTTTTGCAGGGGGAAGTCATCGCCTTCCGGGTCGCCGATGGCTTCGTGCACGGTGAGCGTGCGGGCCTTGACCGCGATGGGTTCATGCAGCAGGTCGTGCTGCTCCCACAATTGAAGCGCCTTGCGGCGGACCGTTTCCAACATGCCGGATCCCATGGCGTCACTCCTTGTGCGGCTTATATTCCTGTGCGCGAAAACCTGTAAATAGAAGAGGCTCCCGCCGCCGTAAAGGCCGCGGGAGCCTCGTTTTCGTGCCGCGTCATGTGTTGGGCGACGCGTTTTCCCGGCCGAGCAGGGCGCTCAGGCGGTTTTTGACGGCGGCAAGTGAGGCCTCGAGAAACGTAGCCTGGCGCTCAAGCGCCTGGATGTCGCCGCCATCGCCCATGGAGCCCATCGGCCTGGCGCAGATGCCGCCGCGCCGCCGCCCGCGACCCATGCCGGGGGCCATGCCTGCGACCCTGCCGCGGCCCCTGCCACCGCGTCCCGCGCCCTGGCCGAATCCGCCGGGCAGCGGCGCACCGGCGTTTTCCTGCGTGGCAGCGCCCTGGCAGGCGCCCCTGGCCCATCCCGTCTGCGATCCCATCCCTGTGGGACCTGTTCCGTCACCGCGTGGCATGGCGTATCCTCCTTGTGTTGCTGTTCGCGCCGCGCCATGGCGGCGTAGCGCGCGTCCGGTTAAGAATCCGTTTCCGGCTCCGTCGCCCCTTCCGGCGCACTGCGGTCGGGGATGCCCCGGCCGTCATGCCCGAGGGCGGGTTCCTCGCCTGAGCGTCCGGCACCCCGGCCCTTGCCGTGTCTCCGGCCGCAACGGTGCGGGCCGCCGCCCTGGCGCGCGGGGCCGCAAGCGCCCACCGCGCCGGCCACGGCATAATGGCCGCCCGCGATGCGAAGCGCCGCGCCCTCCACCAGCGCCCTGGCCACCGCGGCCCGCGCCGCGGCGAGCACCCGGCCGAAGGTGTGGCGCGACACGCCCATGTGCGCGGCCGCCTCCTCGGCGGTCAGCCCTTCGAGATCGGCCAGGCGCAGGGCCTCGAGCCCCTCGACGGGGAGGAGGATTTCCTCCAGGTCGCGAAGCGGCGCGCCTTGCGGCTTGAAATACGTGGCCCGCGGCATGTCGAGGACCCGGCGGAGCAGGGGGGGACGGGGCATGCGGCCTCCTTGTTTTGCTCAATTGAGCAAATAAGCATTGCCGGTTCCGGGTCAAGTCCCGAGACGCGGTTTTTGCTCAAATGAGAAAAATAAAACGACGCGGGAACGCCCAGGATCGTGATCCGGCGCAAGGTGCACGAGGCGAAGGACGTTCGAAACCGGGTGGGGCGTTAGGCGGTGGGCACGCCGGCGGTGAAGGCCGCCAGGGCCGCGTCGCCGGCCAGGAAGGCGTCGGCGGCGCGGTCGGGCGCGTCGTCGTCGGTCATGGCCGCATCCAGGAGCCGGGCGAAGCCGAGCAGCCGGCCGAGCAGGACCAGGGATTCCGCCGTGGTCGCTTCCGGAGCGTCGGCCAGGGAGGCGCTCAGGAGATCGTCGCCGCGGCTGACGAAAAAGCCGGCGGACTTGAGGATGCGCTCCAGGCAGCGCGCCCGCCTGCGGCGTTTTTCCGGGGACGCGCCGCCGCCCTTGAAGCGCAGGCGCACGTGGTTGCCGCGCGCGCGCGGGCCGCAGACCGCGTCGATCATGGCGAAGTGGAATTCCACCCGGGCGTTGACGTTGACGTAGTCCCGCGCCGCCAGGGCGTAGTTGGGTTCGCCCACGGGGCGCTTGTTGCGGGCGTCGGCAAGGCCCCGGCCGAAGACGCCGGACGCGTCGGACCCGGGCAGGGGGGCCGCGCGCTGGCCCGGCGCGGACAGGCCGCGCCACAGGGCGGCCAGGGGGATCGAGGCCACGGACTCGGGCTTTATGTGCCGTTCGGGCGCGTCGTCGCGCAGCCCGCCGCCGAGGTCGATGACCATGACCTCGAACGGGCCGTCGCCGCGCAGGATGCGCACCTGGTCGAGGGACTGGGAAAGCAGCGCGTCGCCGGCCGAGAAAAGCGCCATCACGGCCACTTCGTGGGTGAAGCGGATGATGTCGTGCAGGGTGCGGCATTCGAGCACGGAAAAGGTCGGGCCGTAGGCTCCGGTCAGGGTCAGGGGCGCGAGGAGCTCGTGCAGGCGCAGCCGCGCGGGAGACAGGCACGGCGCGGCGCAGGCCGGGGCGAGGCGCACGGGCGGGCGCAGCAGTTCCGCGACGTCGCCGATGGCCGCCGGGGCCGCGGTCACGCGGCCGGCGTCGGCATCGAGCACGACCAGAGCCCCCGCCGGGATGGCCTCCACGGCCCCGGCGGCCCGGGTCAGCATGGGCCGGCCGGTTTCGCGGGCCACGGTGGAGAGGTGGTCGGCGGGATTGCCGCCCGCGACCACCGCGCCCTGCCACAGCGGCAGGCCCCTGGCCGCTTCGGGCGCGGCCGTGGGCAGCACGGCGACGACAGGCCCGTCCGGGGCCTGGCCGAGGTCCGCGGCATCGTCCACATGCAGCGCCCGCCCCAGGCAGCGGCCGGGCGTGGCGGCCATGCCGCCGCGGTAGAATTCCTTTGGCGGGGCCGGCGGCCGCTTGCCGCCCCACATGATGCGCGCGGGCCGGCATTGCAGGAGCCACAGCGCCCCGTCGCCGTCCAGGGCGAATTCCAGGTCGCTCCAGGTCCCGGCCAGGGCCTCGGCGGCCAGACACAGCCGTGCAAGGCGCGACAGGACGGCGTCGTCGAGCACGGGCACGTGCTTCTGGTCCCGGGGCACGGGTTCGCGGCGCAGGCCGCCGCCGGGCGCGGCCACGGCGCGGCGGGTCTTGCGCGCCACATGGGCGATCACGTCCCCGGGATCGGCGCGGTCGATGCGGTAGACGTCGACCGGGGCCGCGCCGCTGACGGCGAGCACCCCCAGGCCCGGCACGGCGGAAACGAGCATGCGCTCGGCTTCCGGGTGCACCGGGTCGATGGTGAAGACCACGCCTGCGGCAACGGCCGGCACCATGACCTGGACGAGCACGGCCATGTCCAGGGCGGCAGGCGGCAGCCCGGCCTCGCGGCGGTAGACGGCGGCCTGTTCGGTGAAGGCCCCGGCCATGACCGCGAGAAAGCCCTGCTCCAGGGTGTCGGCGGAAAGGTTCAGTTCGCTGACGAACTGGCCGGCGAAGGAATGTTCGGGCCGGTCTTCGGTCAGCGCGCTGCTGCGTGCGGCAAAGGCCGGGGCCGGTTGCCCGTCCCTGGCGAGGTTCCGGGCGGCCTCGCGCAGGTCGGCGCGCAGCCAGTCGGGCAGCTCGCTTGCAAGGATGTCCCGGCGTACGGCGGCGCAGGCCTCCGCCAGGGGGGCCTCGCCGGCCGGGGCCTGGCCGAGGCGGCGGCGGATGGCGTCCTCGAGGCCCGTTTCGCGCAGGAAGTCCCGGCAGGCGCGCACGGTCACGGCAAAGCCGTCCGGCACGGGAAAGCCGTTGCGGGTCAACTGCGACAGGCCGGCGGCCTTGCCGCCGACGTCCGCGGCGGCGAGCGGCGCGGCCAGGGGCAGGCAGGACGGGCCGCGCCCGACGTCGTCGAGGGTCTCGACGGCCGCGCGCAACGCTTCTTCCAGGCGCAGCTGCCTGTCGTAGAGCGCTCCGCCCTCGGGAACGTCCAGGCGCACCGCGCCATCGACCATCTCGAAGGCGACGGCGAGCAGGTCCTCCACGTCGGCGGCGAGCGCTTCCGCCGGTGCGCCCGCGGCGAGCGCGGTCTCGAACGCGGCCAGCCTGTCCAGGGCGCGCTCGTTGTTGGCCAGAAGCACCCGGAAGGTGTGGTAGCGCACCTTGAGGGCGTCGAGGCTCGCCTTGGCCCGCGTTGCCCGGCGCGCCGTGAAGGCGCGCCACAGCCGGCCGATCATGGCCGCGCCCCGGCGGTGTCCTTGGCCGCGGCCAGGGCGGCGCGGAAGGCGTCGGCCAGGGCCAGGGCGTCGTCTTCGCCGGAAAGCCCGGTGTCGCGCTGGCGGGCGAAGGCGCACAGCGCGCCGAGCAGGCGCAGGGCGTCCTCGGCTTCCTCGGCTTCGAGGAGTTTGCGCCGGGCCACGACCAGATCGCCGGCCGTTTCGACCTTGAAGCCGAGGCGGGCCAGGACCATGTGCAAAAAGGCCGCCCGGGCGCGCCGCGCGCCGCTTCCGGCCATGCCGCCGGCAAAGCGGAAATACACGGCGTTTTTGTCGGGGTTGCGGTCAAGGTAGGCGTCCACCACCGTGAAGTGCCAGCCCAGGCGCAGGCTCACGTTGCAGTAGTTGCGCGCGGCGATGGCCAGGTTGCCCGTGACGTCGGGCAGGGGCTTGGTCATGGCCCCGAGCATGTCGCCAAGGCCGAGCCTGGCCGGCGCGGCGTCCCACATGCCCGGGGTGAGCAGGCCGTCGAGAAAGGCGGCCAGGGGCCGCGAGCGCACGGCGGCGAGGTCCGCGCCGCCGGGGGCCAGCGCGCCGCCGATGTCGAGCAGGCGCAGGTCGAGCGGCACGGGCAGGGTGAGCCGGCGGGCGGGTTCGGCGGCGAGCTCCGTGCCGCGCAGTCCCGCCAGGGCGGCCACGGCCCGGTCGTGGGCGAAATGCAGGATGTCGTGCAGGCTGCGGCAGCCCGCGGCCGTGAACTCCGGGGAATCGGGATCGGTCAGGGTCAGCGTGGCCACGCGGCGCAACAACCGGCGCAGGAGCAGGTATTCGGGGGCGTCCGGCGCGAGCCCGGAATCGGAAACCGGGCGGTTTTCGAGCGCCCCGGCAAAGACCGCGCCGAGATCCGCGTCGACCGTGACGGGCGCGCCTTCGGCCAGGGCGCGCATGGCGTCCGGCGCGCCGAAAAGCGCCGGCACGCGCAGCTCCCGGGCCACGGCGGCGAGATGCCCGGCCGGATCGCCCACTTCCGTCACCACGGCCGCGGCGCGGCGCACGATCGGGGCCAGGGCCGGCGAGGCCGAGCGGGCCACGGCCACGCCGCCGCGCGGGAAAACGTCCGCCGGCGTGCCCTCGCTCACATGGACCACCGCGCCCGAAGCGGCCCCCAGGCAGGCGGCGTCGCCGCCGCGCACGAGCGCCGCGGCGAGCGGCGGCCGCACGGGCGCGTCCGCTGCGGCCGGGAGCTCGAGGCGCACGGCCTCGATGACGCTTTCCCCGGAGGCGGCGACGGCGACGCCGAGTGTCAGGGGCGCGCCGAGCAGCCGTTCGGCGGCCATGGCCCGGCCGGCGAGCAGGGCCGCGGCGGCATCCGTCAGCGGCGCGGCCTCGCCTTGCGCCGCATCGGTCCCGGGCAGGCGGGCGAAAGGATGGGCGCGGGCGAGCAGGCGTAGCGTGGCCGGGGCCGCGTCGCCGTCCGGGCGCAGGGAAAGGGCCAGACAGGCGCTAGCGTCCGTCTGCCGCCGCATGGTTTCGATCGTGCCCCGAAGCGTTGCGGGCGGCGCGGCGAGAAGCAGGGCGGCAAAGGTCGCCTGGTCCGGGCGCAGGCCGAGGTCGGCGGCCGCCGCCCGGGCCAGGCCGGCCAGGGTGGCCGCGACCGTTTCGGCCTTGGCCGTCAGGGAAAAGGTTTCCTGGCGCGCGGCGTCGCCGTGGGACCCCGTGGCCGTGACGCGGATCGTCGCCGGGCCGTGGAGGCCCGTGTCGGGGTCGCCGAGCGCGGCGGCCAGGGCCTGGCGCGCGGCGGGCGTGAGGCCCTGCGCGTCCCAGGCCGCGTGGGACAGGGCGAAGCCGCGCGGCACGGGCAGGCCGAGCTGGCCGGCCAGTTCGCCGAGCGCCGCGGCCTCCTCCCCGACCCGCCCCCGGTCTTCCAGGCGCAGCCGGGCGATGGGGCGCACGAGCAGGGCGTCGTCGGGCTCGGGCCGGCCGGCCAGGATGTCCTCCACGGCCGCGGCCACCTGCGTGAAGCGGTCGAAAAGCGCCACGTGCGCGTTGCCGGTCATGGCGTTGACGGCATAGACGGCCTGATGGGCGTAGTCCGCGACGGCGCGGGCCGAGGTTTCGAGAAAGGCCCGGTCGAAGATGTATTCGCCGCCGCGCATGCGTTCCATGGCGGCCATGGCCGTCAGGGCGGCGGTGTTGGCCTCGAGCAGCGCCCGGAACTTGGAAAATACAGAGCGCGCCGATTCCTCGGGCGCGACGTGGCCGGACGGACGGCGGGGCGGTTCAGGCGACATGGTCATGGCGCGGATTCCCCAGGAAGGTTTCCAGGCGGGCGACCACATCGAGAATGTCGGCCAGCTTGAAGGGTTTGGCCACGAAGTCGAAGGCCCCCTTGTGGAAGGATTCCTTGGCCGTCTCCAGGGTGGCGAAGCCGGTGATGACGATGACGCCGGTATCCGGGGAGACGGCCTTGATGCGGTCGAGGAAGGCGATGCCGTCCATGCCTTCCATTTTGAGGTCCGTGATGACGATGTGGGCCGGGTTTTCCTCGAAGGCGGCCAGGGCGGCGGCGCTGTCGGTGAAGACGGCCACGTCGTAACCGGTCTTTTGGAAGGCGGGCTTGAGGCGTTTGACCACGATGGGTTCGTCGTCGAGAATGAGCAGGCGTCTTCTGGCTGGCGCGGCGGCGTCAGGGGTTGTCATGGGCGTCCTCCATCACCGGTTTTATGGCGGCCAGGAATTCCTCGGCAAAGCAATGGCTGTCGTCGTCGCGGGCCATGCGCACGTCGAGCTGGCGGGTGAATCCGACCAGGCCGCCGAGCAGGCGCAGCTTGGCCCGCATGGCGTCCTTGTCGAACTTCTTGAGCCGGCCGATGACCAGGTCGCCGTGCAGCTCCACCCGGAAATCGGCCCGTTCCAGGATCTTGGCGATGCAGCCGGCCCGGCGGGCGCGGCGCGAGAAATCCGTTACGCCCCCGAGGAAGCGGAAGTACAGGGCGTTGTCGTTGATCACGTCCCCGACGTAGGCGTCGACCAGGACGAAATGGTAGCCCAGGTGCAGGTTGAGGTTCATGTATTCGCTGGAGACCACGGCGAGGTTGCGGCCGAGCTTTTCCGAACCCGGGCCGGAAACGCCCAGGGTGCGCGTGAGGCTTGCCATGAAGCTGCCCATGTCCACGGGCACGGGATCGGTGCTCCACATGCCGGAGTCGATGAGCCCGGTGAGCAGTTCGCGCAGGGGCAGGGAGTGCAGGCCCGCGATATCGAGTTCTTCCGTGTCGCCGGTGGCCTCGCTGTCGAGGTCGATGACCGAGAGGTTGAGCGGCAGGGGCGAGCGCAGCTTGCGCGCCGTGGCGTCGAGGATGCCGCGCCGGTCTTCGCTGAGCTCGATCAGCTCGGCCACGGCCTGCTCGTGGATGTAGCGCGTGATGTCGTGGTAGGTGCGGCAGGAGGACGGGGTGAACGACGGGGAGTGCGGGTCCACGAGGTTTAAGGGCGTGATCTTTTTCAGCAGCCGGCGCAGCAGCCGGTATTCGTAGGAATCCTCGTAGACCGTCTCCTCGGTCAGCTCGAAGTAGCGCAGTTCCTTGACGAGGCCGCGGTAGACCACGTTTTGCGTGGCGTCCACGGTGATCTCGTCGCCGGTTTTGAGCAGCTCCGTGGCCACGCCGCAGCCGACGACGGTCGGGAGGCGGAATTCCCGCGCCACGGCCGCCATGTGCCCGGCCGGGGAGCCGATGTCCGTGAGGATGCCTTGCGCCCGGGCCATGACCCGGGAATAGCGCGGCGAGGTGTGGTGGGCGACGAGGATCGCGCCGAAGGGGAAATCCGCGAGGTCGGCGTCGGTCCTGACCACGTGGACGCGGCCCATGGCCACGCCGCGCTGGACCACGTCGCCCCGGCCGGAAAAGACGATCTCGGCCTGGCTCGTGGCCGCGTCGATGGCCCCGGTGCGCCGCGCCGGCTCGCCGTAGAAGACCAAGGGCCGGCTTTGCAGCACGTAGAGCCGGTCCGAGGCGTCGAGCGTCCATTCCACGTCCTGGGGCCGCTTGAAATATTTCTCCAGGGAAAGCGAGACTTCGCCGAGCAGGGCGAGGTCGGCCTCGGTCAGGCAGGGCGCGTCCGCGGCCAGCGCCGGCACGTCCTCGAAGCCGGTTCCGCCCTTGGAGCCGAGGACCATGCGGCTGCCCTTGTGCGCGATCTCCCGGGAGAGCATGGGGAAGGGTGCGCGGCGGCCGATGAGGTAGGAATCCGTCTCGATCTCGCCGGACATGACCGGCGCGCACAGCCCCCAGGCCGCGCTGACGAAGATGCCTTCCTCTTTTTGCGTCAGCGGCGCGTAGGTGTAGAGGCCGCCGCTGGCCTTGGAGTCGATCATGACCTGGCAGCCCACGGCCATGACCGCCTCGTGCTCGCGAAAACCCCGCCGCCGGCGGTAGAGCCAGGCCTCGGGGGAATAGGCCCCGGCGACCACGCGCTTGAAGGCGTCGGCCACGCCCGAGGGGGGCACGCCGATGACGCTTTCGTACTGGCCGGCGAAGCTCGTTTCGCCGTCCTCGTTCCAGGCCGAGCTGCGCACGGCCAGGCTCTTGGGGATGCGCCCGCCGCGCCGGGCCAGATCCTCCAGGGATTCGGCGATGCCGCGCCCGAGCGAGCGGGGCAGGCTCGCGGCCAGGATGCGCTCGCGCACGCGGCGCGAGACCTCGCGGATGTTGCCCTCCTCGTCCGCGTCGAGGAGTTTCGTCTGCTCGCGGATGAAATCCGGCAGGCCGTTTCGCTCCATGAATTCGGCAAACGCCCGCGTCGTGACCACGAAGCCGTCGGGCACGGGCAGCTGGAGCACGTTTTTGAGCTCCCCGAGCATGGCGAACTTGCCGCCGGCCGCCTCGGCCATGTCGCCGCGCAGTCCCGAGAGCGGGAGTGTGGCCGGGGTGTCGGGGAAATGGTGGCGTCCGGCCAGTTCGTCGGCGATTTCCTGGCGCACGTTTTCGAAGGCGACGAACAGCGGCACGTTGCGGCAGCGGTTGAGGATGGACAGGTCGGAGACCAGCTTGAAGATCTGGTCGGCCAGCTCTTCGCAGGCCGACTCGATGTAGCGGCGGTCGAAGACGTATTCGCCGCCGAGCTTGTCGCCCATGTCGGCCATGAGCGTGAGGATGCGGTTGTTGCGCTCGAGGATGCTCTTGAACTTTTTGAAAAGCACCACGAAGGGCACCGGGGCCTTGCTCCGGATGGGGAGATGCAGCGCCTTGCCGATCCGTTCGAACACGCCCATGGCCGTCGCCTTGTCGCCTGCGGCAGGCGGTTAATGCGCTCCGCTTTTGGAGCCCTGGAAGATGCGGCTGATGACGAGGCCGCCGAGGATCGCGATGACCGAGGCCAGGACGCCGTAGAGCGTGGCGTGGCCGAAGGCCATGTCCGCCAGGAACGCCGGTGCGCCGACGAAGGAGGCGGCGATGGCGGTCTGGCCCCTGGCGACGACCGCGCCGTCCTTGATGGCCAGGGCTTCGACGCTGTAGGTGCCCGGGGAAAGGCGCGAGGGCACGTGGAGCACGGCGGAAAAGGGCGTCTGCCCGTCGGCTTCCGGGGCGAGCGTCACCTGGCCGGCGCTATCGCGGTAGAGCTTCTCCGCCTGCTGGAACTTGAGGAATTCCGCCACGAGCGCGGCCTTGTCCGGGTCGGACGTCTCGGCCTTGATGCGCTCGGCCAGGCCGGGCACGCCGTACCGGGCCGCCGTTTCCGGCGCGACGCCTTCGGAGGCGGCCTCCAGGAAGACCTTGGGCGCGTCGGAGAAGGCCACTTTCTCGCGGTTCATCCAGAGGATGCCGAAGACCTTGCCCTTCTCCTTCATGTGGAAGGTCGTGGGCTCGCCGGCCAGACGCACGACGACCTGGCTGCCGGCCGGGACCTTGCCCGCGACGGTCAGGTCCATGCCGTTGTAGAGGGAGTTGATGGCGATGGCCGGGGGCGTGGCCGCAAGCGGCGGCAGGGTGTCGGCCGCGGCCGCGCCGCACGGTGCGGCGGCGAGCAGCAGGCCGAGGGCGCAAAGGAGCAGGCGGCGCATTAGTGACCTCCGATGGCGGCCAGGAGCACGTTGGGCCGGGCCAGCAGTTCGTAGAGCATCTTGAACATGACGATCAGCACGATGCCGGAGAGGTAGATCTTGAGCTGGTCGCCCTGGAGCCGGCGGCCGATGCGCGCGCCGAACTGCGCGCCGATGGCCGAGCCGAGAAGCAAAAGCAGGGCGAGCACGAAGTCCACGGTGTGGTTTTGCGAGGCCTGCATGATGGTGACGTTGATGCAGGTGAAAAGCACCTGGAAAAGGCTCGTGCCGACCACGACGTGCATGGGCATGCGCAGCATGTAGACCATGACCGGGACCATGATGAAGCCGCCGCCCACGCCCATGATGGCCGAGAGCACACCGACGAGGCCGCCGAAGAAAAGGGGCGTCAGCGCCGACTGGCGGATGCCCGAGCGCGGGAAATCCGTCTGCCAGGGCAGGGCGGCCATGAACCGGGCGTAGGCCGAGGGGCCGGACGGCGCGGCCTTGGCCGGGGATTTGCCCTTGGCCTTGCGCATGGACCCGAGGGATTCGAAGAACATGTAAAAGCCCACGCCGCCGAGCATGAGCACGTAGGTGATGGCGATGCAGAAGTCGGCGTCGCCCATGGCGCGCAGGATTTTGATGAGTTGGACACCGAGCGTGCCGCCGATGACGCCGCCGATGAGCAGCAGGATGCCCATCTTGATGTCCACGTTGCCCAGGCGCAGGTGGATCAGCGTGCCCGAGGTCGAAGCGCCGACGATCTGGTTGGAGTCGGACGCCGCGGCGACCGTGGCCGGGATGCCCATCATCATGAGCAGCGGCGTCATCAGGAAGCCGCCGCCGACGCCGAAAATGCCGGAAAGAAGGCCCACGCCGCCACCGAGGCCGAGAACGGCCAGGATGTTCACCGAATTTCCGGCGATGGGCAGATACAGGGTCATGGGAATGCTCATGTCGCCTCACCGTTTCCTAGGGTTGCCGTTTCGTCCCTGCGCGGGGAGACCAGTTCCACCCGGCAGGAAATCCCGTGCAGGATCTGTTTGAGGGACTGGTCGTCCCGCTGCGCGCCGCGCCCGTCCCCGTCGCCGGACTCCAGGACGAGCAGGGTGATCCGGTGTTCGCGGGCGAACCGGATCACTTCCTCTTCGTAAGCGCCCTCGGTCATGAAACTTTCGACGCCGACGCCCTCTTGCGCCGCCTGCTGGGCGAGCAGGCGCAACCGGCGCTGCTCGGCCAAGGCCTTGTCGTCGGGCAGTCCGGAAGGGACGCTCCCTTCCGGCGGAGCGACGAAGAGGACATGGACCCGGGCCTCGATGCGTTTGGCCAGGGAAATCGCGCGCGTCAGCGCCGACAGGGCTCCGTGCCGCGGAGATGTGCCTACGAGTATGCGTTCCATGGTGTGTCCCGCCACTGCGGGTAGCAACCGGCGGGCCAGAACGGACTGTTTTTACAACACGCTGAAAACAGGAGGGAATTGCGACAGGATCAGCACCGAGGGGCGCTGCTGGCGTTTCAGATTGAAAAGCGCGGGCCGTCATGGAAAGGTATTTGTTCCAGAGTGGAACAAGTGCGGCGTGTCCCGTTTTCCGCGGTCAATGATTTGAGTGGGTTGGCGTTGGAACAGGGGTTGCTTGGGAGCGGAAGGCCCGGCCACGACGCCGATCCCCTTTCCCCGGGCGGGGAAAACGGGTAGCGTCCGCACGTTTTTCGACGAGGATACTGGGGATGTTACGCACCATCCGTTCCAAAATGCTCTTCGTTTTCGCCGCAAGCCTGTTCGCGGTGCTCACCCTCGCCGCGCTGCACGTGGCGAGCCTGTCCTCCCTGCGTGAACGCTACCTGGTCAGCGAGCGCATCGAGGACCTGCTCAATGACATTCTGGAAGTGCGGCGTTTCGAGAAGAACTACCTGCTCTACCACGACGCGGCGAGCCTGCGCGAGGGGCTCGACTACCTCGACGCCGTGGACCGGCTGGCCGGAGGGCTGGCCGGGGGCGCGGACAAGGAGCTCGGCGGGGCGGAATCCCGGGAGTTTCTGGACGAGTTGGCCGCCTACCGCCTGGCCCTGTCGCGCCTGCCCGAGGCCGGCACGCCCGACGACGGCGCGACCGAGGCCGTGCGCGCCAAGGGCAAGGCGCTCACCGATTTCGCCACGCGGCTGCTTTCGGCCAGGCGGCAGCGCATCCACGAGACCATCCGCCATTCGCTGGCCGTGCCGTTCGCGTTCGCCGGCGTGTTCCTGTTCGTGACCATCGCCGTGGTCGCGTTGGTTTCCACGCGGGTGCTGCGGCCGCTGGCGCTTTTGCGCGAGACCACGCGGCGCGTGGGCGAGGGCGACTACCGGCCCGTGCCGGTCCGGCCCGGGCTTTCCGACGAGATTTCCGGGCTCGTTGGGGCATTCAACCGCATGGCCCACCAGATCGAGGCCAACCAGGAGCATCTGCTCCAGGCGCGCAAGATGGCGGCGCTCGGCACGTTCACCGCGGGCGTGGCCCATGAGCTCAACAACCCCATCAACAACATCACGCTTACGGCCGACGCCCTGCGCGAGGATCATGCCGCGTCCCTGGACGCGGACGGCCGCGAGCTCGTGGACGACATCGCCGGCCAGGCCGACCGGGCTGCGGACATCGTGCGCAACCTCCTGGATTTTTCGCGCACCGAGCGCCCGACGCTGACGCCCCTGGCCCCGGGCGAGGTGGCGGCCTCGTGCGCCGCGCTCGTCAAAAACCAGATGCAGGCCGCGGGCGTCGCCTTCCGCATGGACGTGGCAAAGGACCTGCCGCTCGTGCGCGGCGACATGCGCAGCCTCCAGCAGGTGTTCGTCAACATCCTGCTCAACGCCGTCCAGGCCACGCCGCGCGGCGGCAGCGTGACGCTTTCCGTCGCGCCGCACCCGGGCGGGGGCGTCGATTTTCGCGTGGCCGACACCGGCCCCGGAGTCGATCCCGAGGTGCGCCAGCACATCTTCGAACCCTTTTACACCACCAAGGGCGTGGGCAACGGCACGGGGCTGGGTCTGGCCGTGGCCTACTCCCTGGTCAAGCGCCACGGCGGGCGCATCGAGGTGGAAAATCCCGAAACGGGCGGCGCGGCCTTCACCGTGCGCCTGCCCGCGGGCGAGACGGCCGCCGCGGCCGGAAAGGAGGGCCCGTCATGACCATCCGCATCGCCGTGGTGGACGACGAGACCATCGTGTGCAGCCGCCTGAGCCGCGCCCTGGGCAAGGACGGGGCCACGGTCGAGGCCTTCACCGAGGGGGGGACATTTCTCGCCCGCCACGCCGAAGTGCCTTTCGACCTGGTGTTTCTCGACGTGAACCTGCCCGACGGCGACGGCATCGCCCATATCCCGGCCATAAAGGCCGCGTCGCCCGCAACCGAAGTCATCGTCGTCACCGGCTACGGTTCCATCGAGTCGGCCATCGCGGCGGTCAAGGCCGGGGCCTTCCACTACGTGCAAAAGCCGGTCAAGCTGGCCGAGGTGCGCCATCTCGCCCGCTCGGCCCTGGAGCGCGCGGCGCTGCGGCGTGAAAACCGGGAACTGCGCGAGGCGCTGCGCGAGGCCGACGGCGAAAAGCCCATCATCGGCAGCGCGCCGGCCATCCGCCGGGTCTTCGCCATGATCGACAAGGTGGCCCCGGTGGACTGCAACGTGCTCCTCCTCGGGGCCAGCGGCACGGGCAAGGAACTCGTCGCCCGGGCCATCCACCGCCAGAGCGGGCGGGCCGAGCGGCCGTTCGTGTCGTTTAATTGCGGCGGGTTTTCGGAAGAGCTCATCAGCAGCGAACTGTTCGGCTACGAAAAAGGGGCCTTCACCGGGGCCGGAGCGACCAAGATCGGGCTGCTCGAGGCGGCGGCGGGGGGGACGGTCTTCCTGGACGAGATCGGCGAGATGCCGCTGTCCATGCAGGTGCGGCTCCTTCGCGCCATCCAGGAGCGGCGCATCCTGCGCGTGGGCGGCGTCCACCCCATCGACCTCGACATCCGCATCGTGGCCGCCACCAACAAGGACCTCAAGCACGAGGCCGCGGCGGGCGCGTTTCGCGAGGACCTCTTCTTCCGCCTCAACGTGGTCACCATCCACCTGCCGCGCCTGGACGAGCGCCGCGAGGACATCGCGCCCCTGGCCATGCACTTCCTGACCAAGTACGGCGCGGCCTTCCGCAAGGCCGTTGCCGCCATCGACCCCGAGGCCATGGCCATCCTCGCCAACTACAGCTATCCGGGCAACGTGCGCGAGCTCGAGAACATCATCGAGCGCGGCGTGGCCCTGGCCGACGGCGACACCCTGCGCGTGCGCGACCTGCCCTCCGACCTGCGCCAGCTCTCCTTCGACTCCATGGAAGGCGAGGGCCTGGCCTCGCTCGAAGACATGGAACGCCGCTACATCGCCAAGGTCCTGGAGCGCACGGGCTACAACAAGGGCCTGGCCTCGAAGATCCTCGACATTCCGCGCACGACGCTGTGGCGCAAGATCAAGCAGTACGGACTGGAATAGCGTTTCTTTCGCGCGTCTCCCCATGGCGGCGGCAACGTGCGTGGGCCGGAAAGCGGCAGCGGCGCGGCAATGCCGGGTGGCGGTTCCTGGCCGGTTTGCACTCAGGCGCGGCCGCAGCGCTGCTTGTCCAGAGAGCGCTGCGTGTCGAGGTGTGCATGCCGGCGCTTCGCCGCGGCCGGTCTCGAACAGGCCGGACGCACGCCGGCGCAGCACGGCCAAATCGCCTTGCCCCTTGCGAGGGACGCGAGGGGCAGGGCGTCGCGTGAACGCAGGCGGGCTGGGTGCGGACTACCAGATGTTGCGGGAGAGAAAGGGCAGCAGCTTGAACTGCGGTTCGCCGGCGGGTACGGGCAGAAGGCGGCCGAGGTCGCCCGCGCCCGCCTCGGGCGTGGTCAGGATGCCCACCGTGAAGGCCGGGACGTCGGCAGGTGGCGCGCCCGGGGTGATGAAGCGGCCGTAGCCCTTGTCGCGAAGAAGCTCGAGCGACGCGGCGGCCGTCGTCGGCCGCACGTACACGGCGTTGGGGATGTCGAAGATTTCCTTCAGGTAGACGGCCGGGCTGACGGCAAGTTCCTCGTTTTGCGTGTCGCCGACGACCAGGATCAGCGGCCTGTCCGGCTCCTTGGAGACCGCCTTGGCCACCCGCTCGAGGGAGGCGACGTAGGTGGCGTTTTTTTCGCACAGGATGCGGATGAGGTCCTTGGCGAAGGACGGGGTGGCGAGCACGTTGGAGCAGCACAGAAACACGAGCAGCATGCGCGCGGCGATGTCCGCGCGGGGCGAGCCCAGGCGTGACGCGGCCTGGAGGAAAAGTCGGCCCGCCGTGAGCCACAGCAGGGCCGGAATCGCCGTGAGCGGGATGGAATAGTGCTGGTTGTCGATGTCGCCCTGGTAGAAGACGTACTGGGAGAGGGCGAAGAGCAGCATGAAGGCGATGAGTCCCAGGCTGATCCAGGTGCCCCTGACGGCGGCCGCCGCCGGGGCGCGCCCGCGAAACGGCAGGAGGTTGGCGCAGGCAAGGACGGCCAGCGACCCGGCGTACCACGGCCAGGCGATGCGCCGGCCGAAGTCGCCGAGATAGGTGGCGAGGTCGCGCAGCAGCGCGGCATACCCCGCCAGTCCGCCGGAGGCGTCCGCGCCGAGCGCCGCAAGGGCGGCCACGATGCCGACCAGGACGTAGAGGCAAAGGGCGAGGTTGACGACGCCGAAGGCGACGGCCTTGCGGCGTTCCCTGGCGTCGTGCGAAAACGCGCGGCAGAAAAAGAAGCCCAGGGGCAGCAGCGCGGCCGGGGCGAAGGTCTCCTTGGTCCCGATCATGAGGAAGCCTCCGAGCGTCGCCAGCAGGCAGGCCCTCATGGACACGACCGCGCGGGAGCGGTTGCGGGCGATGACCCAGGTCGAAAGCGAAAGCCCGAGCAGGCCGTAGACTTCCACCACGCCGGTGTCGCGGAAAAGCCAGTACCAATGCAGGTGCGCGTAGATCACGCAGCCGGCCAGCACGGCCGTGACGCCGTCGAAGCAGCGCCGCAGGGCGAGCAGCGTCAGCGCGACGCTCGCCAGGAACAGCGCGCCGTACAGCATGTACCACAGCTGGATATGGTCGCCGAAGACAAAGGTGTTGACGGCGTACATGAAGACGAAGAGCGGCTGGAACCTGCCGGAAGTGTTGTCAAAAATGACGCCGAACGACTGCGAGACGCCAAGGTGCGCGATGAGGTCGCCGAAATCCATGCGTCCGGCTTCGTCGAGCATCATCGGGATGATGTAGTCGTCGGCCACGGCCCAGGTGCCGTGCGCCAGGGGCAGGCAGGCCAGCAGCACGGCAAGGCAGATGCCGGCCAGGCCCAGCCGGAAATACGGCCTGTCGTCGCCGGCTCTTGCCGCCGCCAGGAAAGGGAGGACAGCCAGCAGCAGCGCAATGAGGACGGCATACTGGGTGCTGATGTAATAATCCCTGCTGTACAGCAGGAAGAACACGGCGACGGAAAAAAGACAGGCGCAAAGCAAGTTGCTCAGGCGCCCTTTGCGCAACACGGTGGTCTGCGTCACTGTCGCCGCAACGGTCGATCCGGACATCGACAAGTATCCTCGCGGTTGTTCGTCACGGTGTCCGCAAAACGCGTGTTCCTCGGGAAAGAGCGGCCATGGCCGACGATAGGAGACACCGTGCGCGGCAGCAATACCCGTCCTTGCGGTCCACGGCAAGGCCGGACCGCGATGGTGCGTCCGGTTGCAGGCTGCGGCGTCCGATGGTCGCAACATACAACCCGGAGCATATCGGCGTCCAGAGCGGGATGTGGGCGCGCAGGCGACGGATGCGGCGGGAGCGGGAGCGCGTCTTCCGGTCCGTACGGGCGGCGCGCGGCCGTGTGGGCAGTCGCCTAGGGAAACAGTTCCGGATCGACGACCAGCCGATTGTCGCGGGGGATGGGGCGCAGGCGGTGCCGCCGGGCGAGCTGCTGCGTCCACCAGCCCCGGTAGTCCGCGACGGCCTGGACGTCGAGGGCCTCGTAGTCCACGGCGCAGGCGGTCTCCAGGTAGACGTCGAGGTTGGCGAGGTCCGGCCGCGGCAGCCGGCCTTCCCGGCAGTCGCGCCACATCCGCGCATACAGTCCTTCCAGGCCGCGCACGAGGCCCGGCATGTCGAAAAGCGCGGCCTGGTCGCGTCCGGTTTCCAGGCGCTGGCGCAGGGCGGCGAGGGCGGCTCGGTCGTTGCCGAGCTCCACGGCCCGTTCGACGTAGGCTTCGGGCGTTTCGCACACGAGCTCCGGCAGCCCGGCCGCGCGCACGAGGCTGCCGCACACGCGCGAGGCGAACGAGCGGCCGCTGGCGGTGAGTACCGGCACCCCGGACCAGAGCGCGTCCGAGGCCGTGGTGTGCGCCCCGTAGGGCGTGGTGTCCAGAAACAGGTCGGCCAGCGGATAGCGGGCCAGATGCGCGGGATTGGCGGCCTTGTCCGCGAACACGAGGCGTTCCCCGCCGATGCCGTGGGCCTTGGCGTACTCCCGCAGGCGGTTGACCGTGGCCTCCGGCCCGCCGAGCAGCCAGAGCACGCTGTCCGGCACCCGCGCCAGGATCGCCAGCCAGCGGTCGAAGGTCTGGCGGTGGATCTTGTGGCTGCCGTTGAAGCAGCAATAGACCATGGCCTCTTCGGGCAGGCCGGCCGCGGCGCGCGTGGGGCGCTGCGGGGCGACGGCGCGGTTGCGGTTGCTCGGCTGGTAGCAGGGCAGGCGCAGCACCTTTTCGGAAAAATAGGCCTCGTGCGCCTCGGGGATGATCCAGTCGTCGGCGATCAGGTAATGGTGGTAGGGGCTGGCCATGGTGCCGGGGTAGCCCAGCCAGTTGACGATGACCGGGGCCGGGCGCAGGGCCACGAGCTTCAGGCGCGCGTCGCGCGTGTAGCCGTTCAAGTCCACGAGAATCTGGATGCCGTCGTCGGCGATGCGGCGGGCGGCGTCCGCGTCGCTCACGTCCGTGATCACGGTGAAGCGGTCGGCCGTGTCCTTGAAGTGGGCGTGCAGGGCGTCGGTTGCGGGAATGCCGCAGTAGTAGGCGTGGACTTCGACCTTGCCCCGGTCATGGAGCCCGAGCACCTCGGTCATGAGGTAGCCCACGGCGTGCTCGCGCAGGTCCGAGGACAGGTAGCCGACGCGAAGCGGCCCTTCGTGCGCCATGGCGGCCGGCCAGGCGGTCAGCGCGCCTTCGGGCGTGCCCACGTCGCGGCGGTTGTAGCGGTCGGCCAGGGCCAGCTGCATGAGCGGGTCGTCGGCGTGGGCCGCGGCGGAAAGGGGCGACATGTCCGTGAACAGGGTTTCCCGGCTGACGCGCTCGCTTGGCAGCAGCACGGGCCATTCGCACTGCCGCTGGCGCAACGCGACCAGGTGCTGCACCACCTCGCGCTGGTCCCGGTCGAGCTCCAGGCTCTCGCGCAGCATCTTTTCCGCGGCTTCGTCCTGGCTCACCGCTTCCAGCGCCCGGGCGCTCTGGTTGAGGGCCGTGGTCTTGTGCATGACCGCCTGGGGGTTGACCGCCGCCATGCGCGCCAAGGCCGCGGACCATTGGATGATGGCCAGGCCGATCTTGCCCTGGCGCTCGAGGATGCGCCCGAGGTTGATGTAGGCCGGCATGAAGTCGGCGTTGAGCGCGATGGCGCGCTCCAGGCACTGCTGCGCCGCTTCCAGCTTGCCCGTGTCGGAGAGTGTGATGGAGTAGTTAAACAGCACGGCGTAGAGCAGCGGATCTTCGGAATTGGCCTGCACCCAGGCCGCGTAGGCCGCCTCGATGGACGCCGTCTGGCCGCTTTGCTTGAAGGTTTCCGTGGTCCGGATCAGGTCGGCGACGCTCAAATGCCCCACCATGGAGGCGATCAGTGCCGGGGAGAGGATGTCGGTAGCCATGGCGTTGGGCGCGCCCTCCTTTTAAACGGCTCAAGGATTGCATCGGCCGGCCGTCCTGGCGACGGCCGGCCGCAGTCAGGCGTCGGCAAGCGTCCTTTGCGCGCGCGTTACGCCAGCGCGTTGGCCAGGGCGCTCAACTGTGCCGTGGTCATACCGGCCAATTGCGTTGTTGTAAACGCGTCGATCTGCGTGGCGTCGAGCGCTTCCAGTTCCGTTGTGGTCAGGCCGGCGATGGTCGTTGTGGAAAGCGCCGCGACCGTGGTCGTGGTCAGGCCCGCCAGTTGCGTGGCCTCGATGCTGCCGAGCTGCGTCGCGCTGAAAAGCCCGATCTGCGTGGCCGTCAGCGCCCCGAACTGCGTGGAGGAGATGGCCAGGAACTGGGTGGTGGTCAGGGCGCGCAGCTCCGTGCCGGTCAGGCTCGCCACCTGGGTTTCGTTCAAGGCCGCGATCTGCGTGGCGGACAGCGCGGCGAACTGCTCCTCGTCAAGCGACCGGATCTGCATCCGTTCGAGCCCGCCGATCTGCGTCGTGGTCAGGGCCGCGATCTGCGTGGCGGAGAGGTCGCCGATCTCGTCCGTGGTCAGGGCGCCGATCTGCGTGGCGGTAAGGCCCGCAAGCTGCGTCAGGGTCATGCGCCCGAGCTGCGTTTCCGTCAGCCCCCGCACGCCGTCCGAGGACAGGGCCGCGATTTGGGTGGCGCTCAAGGCTTCGAACTGCGCGCCGCTTAAGGCCGTCACCTGGCTTGCGGTCAGGCCGCGTATGCTCGTCGTGCTCAATTCGCCGACCTGCGCCGTGGTGAGGCTCGCCAACTGGGTCGTGGTCAGGCCCGCAACGCCCGTGGCCGACAGGCTCTTGAACTGCGTGGTGGTGAGGCCGGACAGCTCCGTGGTGGTCATGCCCGAGATGCCCGAGGCGGAAAGGGCCGCGATCTGTGTGGCGGTCATGGCCGCAAGCTGCGTCGTGGTGAGCGAGGCGACCTGCGTCGCGGTCAGTCCGGACACAGCGGAGGTGGAAAGTTCGGCCATCTGGGTCCGGGTCAGGGCCGCGATCTGCGTCGTTCCCAGGGCCGCGGCCTGGGACGTGGTCAGGCCGCCGAGTTCCGTGGCCGAGAGCACGCCGAGTTGCGTCGTGGTCAGGGCGGCGACGACTTCCGTGGAAAGCGCGCCCATGCCCGTGGCGGAAAGCTGCGCCAGCTGCGTGACGGACAGCGCGGCCACGTCGTCGGCCGTGAGCCCTGACAGGGCCGTGGTGGACAGCGCCGCCATCTCCGTGGCCGTCAGCGCCCCGATCTGCGTCGAGGACAGGCTCGTGATCTGGCTGGCCGAAAGCCCGGAAACGCCGGTTGCGGACAGCGCCGCGACCTGCGAGGTGGAAAGCGCCGCCAGCTGCGTGGCGGAGAGGGTGGACAGGGCCGTGGACGTGAGGCCCGCGACCTGCGTGGTGGACAGCGCCGCGAGTTGCGTGGCCGTCAGATCGGCCGCCTGCGTGGTGGTCAGCGCGCCGATCTGCGTGGCGGTCAGCGCGGCCAGCTGTCGCGAGGTCAGGGCCGCGAACTGCGTCGTGGTCAGCCCGGGCACGGCCGTGGTCGAAAGTCGGGCGATCTGCGTGGTGGTCATGGCCGCCAGCTGGGTCGAACTCAATCCCGCCACCTGCGTGGAGGTGAGCCCGGCCACCTGCGTGTTGGTCAGGCCGGCGACCTGCGTCGTGGAGAGCGCCGCGGTCTGGGCGGCGGTCAGCGCGCCGATCTGCGTGGCGGTAAGTCCCGCGAACTGGGTCGCGGTCAGCGCGGCCAGGCGCGTGGTGGAAAGACCCTGAAGCTGCGTGGTGGAAAGCGCCGCCATCTCCGTGGCGGAAAGCGCCGCGAACTGCGTCGTGGAAAGCGTTTCCAGCTGCGTTTCGGTCAGGCCCTTGACGGCGCTGGCGGACAGCGCGCTGATCTGGGTTCTGCTGAGGGCTTCCAACTGGGACACGGACAGGGCCGCCACCTGCGTTTCGGTCAGGCCGCCGATTTCCGTGGCGGTGAGCAGCCCGAGCTGGGTGCTCGTCAGGGCCGTCGCCTGGGTGGTGGTCAGCGCGCCGATCTGCGTCGGGGTCAGGGCCGTCAGCTGCCTTGTGGAAAGAGCGGCTATTTCCGTGGTGGTCAGCCCTGTGACGGCCGTCGTGGACAGGGCGGCGATCTGCGTGGTCGCAAGCGCCCCCAGCTGGGTGGTGGTCAGGGCGGAAACCGCGGTGCTGGTCAGCGAGCCCATCTGCGTGGCGTCGAATGCGCCGAGTTGCGTGGCGTCGAGCGCGGCCAGCTGCGTCGTGGACAGGGACTCGATTTCCGTGTGCGTCAGGCCGGCGACCTGCGTCGTGGTCAGCTGGCCGATGCGGGCGGCGGAGAGCGCCGCGAACTGCGTGGTGGTCAGGTCGCCGATCTGGTCCGGGGTCAGCTGGCGGAACTGGGTTTCGCTCAGGTTCGCGAGCTGGGTGGCGCTGAGGCCCTGGATGCCGGTTTCGGTCAGGGCGGCGAGTTGCGTGGCGCTAAGCGCCGCGAGCTGCGTATCGGCCAGAAGCGCCACCTGCGTTTCGGTCAGGCCGCTTATTTCCGTCGTGGTCAGCACGCCGATCTGCGCCGTGGTCAGGGCGGCGAGCTGGGTGGCGGAGAGCGCGCCGAACTGGGTGGCGGAAAGCGCGCCGAGCTGGCGGGTGGTCAGGGCCGCAAGTTCGGTCGTGGTCAGCCCGGCCACGGCCGTGGTGGACAGGGCGGCGAGCTGCGTCGTGGTCAGCGCGGCCAGTTGGGTGTCGCCGAGGCTCTGCACTTCGGTGGCGGTAAGCGCGCCCACCTGCGTCGTGGTCAGGTTCGCGATCTGCGTGGGGGAAAGCGTCGCGACCTGGGTCGTGGTCAGGGCGGCGATGCCGGTCGTGGTGATGGCCCGCAACTGGGTCGTGGACAGGGCGGCGAGCTGGGTTTCGCTCAGGGCCGCAAGCTGCGTTTCATTGAGCGACGCCATTTGCGTGGAACTCAGTGCCGCGATCTGCGCGGTGGTCAGGCCCCGTATCGCCGTGGCGTCGAACCCGTCCACGCCGGCCACGGACAGGGCGGCCAGCTGGTCCGCGGACAGGGCCGCGAGCTGGTCGGCGGAAAGCGCGTCTATCTGGGTGGATTGCAGGCCGCTGAGCTGCGTGGCGGTAAGCGCCGCCAGCCGCGTCGTGGCGAGCGCGGCCACTTGCGTTTCCGTCAGCGCGCCGATCTGGCCGGCGGTCAGGGCCGCGAACTGGTCGCTGGAAAGCCCGGCCAGTTCCGTCCCGGTCATGCCGGCCACGGCGGTCGTGGACAGGGCGGCGATCTGCGTCGTGGTCAGGGCGGCCAGCTGCGTCTGGGACAGGGCCGCGACCTGCGTGCTGCCGAGCGCCGCGACGTCCGTGGCGGAAAGCGCCGCGATCTGCGAGGCGGACAGGGCGGCGATGCCGGTTTGCGTCAGCCCCTTGATGGCCGTGGCGGAAAGCGCCGCGATTTGCGTCGTGGACAGGGCGGCAAGCTGGCTGGCGGAGAGCGCCGCGACCTGCGTGTCCGTGAGCCCCCGGATTTCCGTCGCGGTCAGGGCCGCCCACTGCGTGTCGGCAAGGGCCGCGAGCTGGGTCGTGGCGAGCGCGGTGATCTGGTCGGCGGTCAGGGCCGCGATCTGACGCGTGGACAGGGCGGCCATACCCGTGGCGGTCAGCCCGGCCACGGCGGTGGTGGTGAGGTTCGCGAGCTGGGCCGTACCCAGGACGGCCAGTTGCGTGGCGTCGAGGCTGGCCACCTGCGTCGCGGTGAGGCTGGCCATGCCGGTGGTCGAAAACGCGGCGAGCTGGGTGGTGGTCAGGGCGTCGATCTGCGTGGGGCTCAGGTCCCCGACCTGCGTCGCGGTCAGGGCACGCAGCTGGGTGGTGGTCAGGCTCTGGATCTGGGTTGCGGACAGAGCGGCGATCTGGCTGTCGCTCAAGGCCTTGATTTCCGTCGCGCTCATGGCCGCGAGCTGGCTCGCGGACAGCGCCGCCACCTGCGTCGTGGTCAGGCCCCTGACGGCCGCGGCGGACAGGGCGGCCACCTGGCTCGTGGACAGGTCGGCGAGCTGGGTGGTCGTCAGGGAGCCGAGCTGCACCGCGTCGAGTCCGGCCAGGGCGGTGGTGGACAGCGCCGCGAGCGCGGTCGCGTCAAGGGCGGCCAATTGCTGCGTGGAGAGCGCGCCGAGCTGTCCGGCGCCGAGCGCGCCGAGCTGGGCCGTGGTAAGTTCCGTCAGCTGCGTGCTGGTCAGGCCCTTGATGGCCGTTTCGGACAGCGCCGCGATCTGGGTCTTGGACAGCGCTCCGAGTTGTGTTTCGGACAGCGCCGCGGCTTCCGTGGCGGTCAGCCCGGCCAGGGCCGTGGCGGTCAGGGCCGCGACCTGGGTCGTGGACAGGGCGGCCAGCTGCGTTTCGGTCAGAGCGCCTATGGCCGTGCTGCTGAGCCCGGCGACTTGCGTGGTGGTGAGCAGGGCGATCTGCCCGGTGGTCAGTCCGGCCACGGCCGTTTCGCTCAGGGCCGCGAACTGGGTGGCGGTCAGGGCGGCGAATTGCGTCTCGGTCAACTCGCCCACGTCGGTCGCGGTCAGCCCGGCGATCTGGGTGGCGGTCAGGGCCTTTACCTGCGTGCTGGTCATGGCCGCGATTTGTGTCCCGGTCAGGGCGCTGACGCTTTGACTGCCAAGGCCCTTCACCTGGGTGGTGCTCAGGGCGGCCACCTGGGTGGTGCTCAGGGCGGCCACGGCCGTGCTGGTCAGCCCCGAGACCTGGTTTGCGCCCAAGACCTTCAACTGCGTGGTGGTGAGCGCAGCCGCCTGGGTTTCGTTCAGGCCGGCCAGGGCCGTGACGGTCAGGGCCGAAATCTGGGTGGTGGTCAAAGCCGCCAGTTGCGCCGTGTCCAGTTCGTTGAGCTGCGTGCCGGTGAGGCCCTTGATGGCCGTGGCGGTCAGGGCGGCGAGCTGCGTCGTGGACAGGGCGGCCAGCTGCGTTTCGGCAAGTGCGCCCGCGGCCGTGCTGGTGAGCCCCTTGAGCTGGGTTGTCGTCAGTGCGGCGGCCTGGGTGGCGGACAGCCCTTCCAGGGCCGAAGTGGTCAGGGCGGCGATCTGGGTGGAGGTCAATGCCGCGAGTTCCGTGAGGGTCAGCTCGCTGACGTCGGTGCTGCTCAAGCCCTTGATCTGCGCGGCGGTCAGGGCTGCCAGCTGGGAGGTGGTCAGGGCGGCCATCTGGGTTGCGGACAAGGCGCTGACGTCGGTTGCGGTGAGGCCCTTGAGCTGCGTGGTGGTCAGGGCAGCCATCTGGGTGGTGGTCAGGGTTTCCACGGCCGTATCGGACAGGGCGGCCAGTTGTGTGGAAGCAAGCCCGGCCAACTGCGTGGTGGTCAGCCCCGCCAGTTGCTCCGCCGTCAGTCCGGACAGGGCGGTGACGGTCAGGGCCGCGATCTGGGAGGACGACATGCCGGCCAGCTGCGTGGCGGTCAGGGTGGCCACGCCCGTTGCGGTCAGGCCGGCGAGGGCTGTGGTGGGCAGTGCGGCCATCTGGGTTGCGTCAAGCGCAGCCAACTGTTCCGTGGACAGGGCCGCGCCCTGGGTCCGGGTCAGGCCGGCCAGCTGGGTCGTGGTCAGGCCGGCCAACTGCGTGGCGTCGAGGCCGGCGAGGGCGGTGGCGGTCAGGGCGGCGATCTGGGTTGCGGTCAGGACCGCGAATTCCGTGAGGGTCAGCTCGCTGACGTCGGTGCTGCTCAAGCCCTTGAGCTGTGTGGCGGTCAGGGCGGCCAGCTGGGTGCTGGTCAGTGCGGCCATCTGGGTTGCGGACAGCGCGCTGACGGAAGCGCCGGCCAGGGCGCGCATCTGGGTCAGGGAGAGCGCTCCCAGCTGGGTTTCGGTGAAGCCCGAAGCGGCGCTCGAGGACAGGGCGGCGAGTTGTGTGGTGGTCAGGCGTGAGACTTGCGTGGTGGAAAGGCTCGCCAGTTGGGTGTCGGACAGGCTTGCGACCTGTGTCTTGGTCAGGGCGGAAACCTGCGTCGTTTCCAGGGCTGCGATCTGGGTCGTCGTGAGGTTGCCGATCTGCGTGACGGTCAGTCCGCTTAGGGCCGAGGCGGAAAGCGAGGCGAACTGCGTCACGGACAGGGCCTCGAGCTGCGTCTCGCTCAGGCCCTTGATGGTGGTGCTGGTCAGGGCGCCCACTTGCGTGGTGGTCATGGCGGCCAGTTGCTCTTCGCTCAGTCCCGAGGCGCTGGTGGCGGTCAGGGCGGCGATCTGCGTGACCGAAAGGGCTCTGACGACCGATGTGGGCAGTTCGCCGAGGTCGGTGCTCGAAAGCCCGCGTAGCTGCGTTGCGGTCAGTGCGGTGATCTGCGTGGTGGACAGACCCGCGAGCTGGTCGCTGGACAGTTCACCGAGGCTGGTGCTGGTGAGGCCCTTGATCTGGGTGGTGGACATGGCGGCCAGCTGGGTGGACGCCAGCGCGTCCACGACCGTGACGGTCAGGGCCGCGATCTGGGTGGCGGTCAGGACCTTGACCTGAGTGGTGGTCAGGGCGGCGCTCAGGGTTGTGGTGAGGCCCTTGATCTGGGTGGCGGTCAGGCTGGAAAGCTGTGTGGTGGTCAGGGAGGAGAACTGGTCCACGGTGAGCCCGCTTATGGCGGTGCTGCCGAGCTTTTGCAGCTGCGTCGTGGTGAGTGCGGCCATCTGGGTGGTCGTCATGGCCGCGATCTGGGTGTCGGTGAGGCCGCTGATGGCCGCCGTGGACAGTCCCTTGATCTGCGTCGTGCTCAAAATCGCGATCTGGTCCTCGCTGAGGCCCGCCACGGCCGCACTGGTCAGTGCGGCGATCTGGGTCCGGCTGAGGCAGGCCAGTTCCGTCAGGCTCAATTCGGAGACGTCGGTGCTCGTGAGGAGCTTGAGCTGGGTGGTGGTCAGCGCGGCGACCTGGGCCGCGTCGAGCACCGAGAACTGGGTCATGCTCAGGCTGCTGACGGCCGTACCGGTGAGCCGCGCGATCTGCGAGGCCGTCAGGGTGTCGAGCTGTGTGGTGGTCAGGGCGGCGGCGGCGGTCGGGGTCAGGGCCGCCATCTGGGTGGTGGTCAGGGCCGCGAGTTGCGTCGTGGTCAGCAAGGGAATCTGGTCCGCGGTGAGGCCCTTGATCTGTGTCACGGTCAGGCTCGCGACTTGCGTGGCGGCCAGGGCGGCCAGCTGCGTCTCGGTCAGGCTGCCGATCTCCCCGGCGCTTAAGCCCCGCAGGGCCGTACCGGTGAGTGCGGCGATCTGGGTGGCGGACAGGGCCGCGATCTGGGTTTCCACCAGAGAGGTGACCGCCGTCGTGCTCATGGCGGCGATCTGGGCTTCGCTCAGGCCGGCGATCTGCGCCTCGGTCAATCCCTGTGCCTGCGTCTTGGTGAATGCCGCGATCTGGGTGGTGGTCAGGGTGGCCAGTTCGGTCAGGGTCAACTCGCTGATGTCGGTGCTGGTGAGCGTTTTGATCTGCGCCGTGGTCAGGGCCAGGACCTGTGCCGTGGAAAGGGAGGCGGACTGGGTTTCATTCAAGGCGCTGATGAAGGTGTTGCCGAGCGAGGCGATCTGGGTTCCCGTCAGGCCGTCGAGCTGCGTCTCGGACAGGGCTGCGATGCCGGTGGTCGAGAGTGCGCCGAGTTGTGTCCCGGTCATGGCCGCGATCTGGGTGGCGGACAGGGCCGCGACCTGTTCGACGGTCATCTTCTTGAGCTGCGTGGCTGTCAGCACCGCGACCTGGGTCGTGTCCAGGCTTTCGATGTGGGCGGTGGTCAGGCCGGAGAAGGAAAAGGCGTTGATGGCCTTGAACTGCGTGGTGGTCAGGGCCGCCAGTTGCTCCAGGGAAAGACGCTGGATCTGGGTCGTGGACAGCGCCGCGACCTCGGTCACGGTCAGGCAGGCGATCTGTGTGGTGGACAGGACGTCGATCTGGGATTCGGAAAGCGTCCTGATTTGCGTGGCGGAAAGCGAGGCGATCTGGGTGGCGGACAGGGCCGCGAGCTGTGTGGCGCTCAAGGTGGCGATATCGGTCGTGTTCAAGCCCTTGAGTTGCGTGGTGGTCATGGCCGCGATCTGTGTGGCGCTCAAGGTGGCGATTTGGGTGTCCGCAAGGGCTCGGACCTGGGTGGCGGTGAGCCCGGCGAGCTGGGTGGTGGTCATGGCCGCGATTTGCGTCGTGGTCAGCTGGGACACCTGCGTCGTGGTCAGTTCGCCGATGTCCGTGCGACTGAGGCCGGCCAGCTGGGTCAGCGACAGGGATGCAATTTCCTCCGCGGAAAAGACCGCGACCTGCGTTTTGGTCAGGGCGGAAAATTGTGCCGCGCTGAAGGAGACGATCTGGTCGATGGTCAACGCGGCGGCCTGTGCTGTGGTCAGGGAGGCGATCTGCGTGGCGGAAAGCGCTGCGACCTGGGAAGCGACAAGGGAGGAAAAGCCCGTCGCACCGAGACTTTTTATCTGGCTGGCGGTGAGCGTCGTGATGGTGTCCGGAGTGTAGGTATCTATGGATGCAACCGTCATGGGACTCCTCCTTCGCCGTTGCGCCTTGCCTTGCAGACCGGAAATATTTGCCCTGCCGCCCCTGGCTGGGAGTGGTAAGGCAAGAAAAGCGCCACAACGTCCGTCCGTTGCGTCGCCCCGTCCATGTTTGCGCGCATTGCGCGGCCGGGGGGAATCCGCTATCGGGTTCGAATCCGGAGGGGTCGATGACGCGGAAGCACATCCTCATCGCCAGCCTGGTTTTCGTGCTGCTGACCGTGGCTGTGGGCGGCATGGGGTATCGGGCCAAGACGGACGCCCTGGCCGTGGTCACGGCGCAGTTCAACCAGCAGCAGCTGCTGCTGGCCGAAAAAATCGCCGGGGACATCACCGACCATTTCGCCTTTCTGCGCACCTGCCTGGAAGGGCTTTCGCTGATGTGGCGCGAACAGGCCGTGGAAAACGGCCGGCCGTGGCTGCACGTCCCGGCGTTTTCCGGCATCCTCGCCCAATGGAACGTGGCGGCCGTGGGCGTGCTGGCGCCGGGCGAGTCGTTGCCACGCTTTTTCGACGCCTCCGGGACGCCCCTTCCCGACGCGGGCCTGTGCCCGGCCGCCTGCGGCGACATCCTGGCCGCGACCGGGGCGCCGGGCCGCATCGGCCTCGGCCGGGTGTTTTCCCCGCAAAGCGGGGTCTTCGCCGGCCGGCGGCTCGTGGCCATGGCCATGCCCCTGGCCGACGACCGGGGCCGCGCCGGCGGGCTCGTGCTCCTTGTGGACGCCGTGGCCGTGGCCGCGCGCTACGCCCACGACGTGCGCTCCGGCCAGACCGGCTACGCCTGGGTCCTGGACGACCGGGGCGTGTTCCTGGACCACCACGAAAGCGCCTTTATCGGCCACGAATCCCTGGCCGTGCGTCGCGAGCGCGATCCGAACATCGACTGGGCGCGGCTGACCTGGCTGATCCACAACCGGGTCATGGCCGGCGAACGGGGCACGGACTGGTACGTGTCGGGCTGGCACCGGGGGCGCATCGGCGAGGTGATGAAATACGTGGCCTTCTGCCCCGCGCCCCTCGATCCGGGCCGGTACCCCGGCAACCGTTGGGCCGTGGCCCTGGCCGCGCCCCAGGACGAGGTCCAGGGCCTCATCGGCCGGCTGGTGGTGCGGCAGTGGCTGCTGGTGGGCCTGTTCGAGCTGATTGTGTTCGTGGGCTTCGCCACGGTCATGCACTTCGCCCTGCGCTGGAACACGACCCTTTCCCGCGAGGTGGACAAGACGGCCCGGGAACTGCTCGGCGCGCAGGAAAAACTCATCCGCGCCGAACGCTTCGCCGCCATCGGCGAGGCTGCGGCAAGGCTCTCCCACGAGATCAAGAATCCGCTCATGCTCATGGGCGGCTTCGCCAACCAGGTGCGCCGACACATGGCCGAAGGCGACAAGGACGCCGAAAAGCTCGCGATCATCGAGTCCGAAGCCAAGCGCCTGGAAACGCTTTTAAACGAGGTGCGCGATTTCACCCGGCCGGCCGCGCCGCATATCGAGGCCCGGGACCTCAACGAAACCGTGCGCGCCTCCCTGGCCGTGATGCGCCCGGCCCTGGAAGCGCGCAACATCGAGGCCGCCATCGACCTCGACGCGGCTCTGCCCCCGGTGCCTCACGACGCGGACCACATCAAGCAGGTCCTGCTCAACCTCATGAAGAACGCGGCAGAGGCCATGGAACAGGGCGGCCGGCTCGCGGTACGCTCCGGCATCCGGGACGGCAAGGTTCGGCTGACCGTCGCCGACACCGGCGGCGGCATCCCCGAGAACGTGCGCGCCCGCGTGTTCGACCCCTTCTGCACCACCAAGGAATCCGGCACGGGCCTCGGGCTTGCCGTGTGCCAGCGCATCGTCGAGGACCACCACGGCGAGATCCGTTTCAACACGGGCGAGACGGGCACGACGTTTACCGTGGAGCTTCCCTTGTCGCCCCAGGCATAAGCCCCGACCGGGCTCCCGTCACGGCGCGTCGGCCAGGAACGCCTTTCTCACGCAGGCCAGGATGTTCGCGTGGGTCTCGTCGTCGAGCATGCTGTCCGGCTCGGCCGCGTCGTAGTAGCCGATCCAGATTTCCTCGTAGAGGCTTCGGGGCAGGTGCGAGAGGTCGCCCACGCCGAGGCGGCAGATGACGGGTTGGCCTTTCCAGGCCGTCCTGCCCTGGTAGAAATGCTGTCCCCGGTGGTTGCTCACGGGCCGGAAGCGGTAGCCCGCGAGCAGGGCGTCGATGCAGGCCGCCTCGTCGCCGAAGGGGAAGCGCATGTCGGTCATGGCTGTATCTCCTTGCGCCGTGTCACGGCGGTCATCGCATTTCGCCGGGAGCGACGGTTCGCGCGGCGCAGGGCTGCTCGCCCGCCGGCGGCTCCGGCCGCGCGGGCGTCTGGGGGGGCTGGCGCGGGGTTCCGAGAAAGCTCTTGGCCCAGCTTGCGGCCTGGCGACGCGAGGAAATCGAGGTGTGGGAGGACATGGCGGCTCCTTGATGCCCGGCCGCGGGGACCGGGCGGGTTTGCTGCGGCCAGTTTATAGCGATAATGAAAATCATTGTCAATGAAGGTCTGCGTGATATTCAGCTGCGCCATTTCAGGCGACCCGGGCGCGGCTGTTGCCGGGCGCGGCGAGACAGGCTAGGTATTCACGCAGCTTGGATGGGGGAAAGGAGGCGGTCATGGCCGGTATACGCCTGGCGCTTTGCCAGTTAAATCCCACGGTGGGGGACATCGGCGGCAATGCCGGCAAGGTGCTGGCGGGCCTCGCGGCGGCGCGCAAGGCCGGCGCGGAGCTTGCCGTATTCCCGGAAATGGTGCTCTCAGGCTATCCGCCCGAGGATCTGCTGCTCAAACCCGATTTCGTGGCCGCTTGCATGGAGCGGGCCCGGGAGATCGCCCGGGAGACCCGGGGGCTGACGGCCATCTTCGGCTGCCCGTGGCTGGAGGGCGACCTGCAAAACGCGGCCGTGGTCGCGCACGACGGGGCCGTGGCCGGCATCGTGGCCAAGCGCTACCTGCCCAATTACGGGGTCTTCGACGAGAACCGTTATTTCGCCGCCGGCCGGAGCAGTGCGGTCTTTGACCGGGACGGGTTCGTGTTCGGCGTGAGCGTGTGCGAGGACATCTGGTATCCGGGCGGCCCGCCGGCGGAACAGGCGCATGGCGGGGGGGCGCGGCTGCTCATCAATATTTCCGCCTCGCCCTATCATCGGGGCAAGGGCGCGGCCCGGGAGCGGATGCTCGCCACGCGCGCCTCGGACAACGGCGCGTTCGTGGCCTACGCCAACATGGTCGGCGGCCAGGACGAGCTCGTTTTCGACGGCCACAGCGTGGTGTTCGGGCCTGACGGGTCGCTGCTCGCCCGGGGCAGGCAGTTCGCCGAGGACATGGTGCTGTGCGAATTGGACCCGGGGCTGCCCACGCGGCGGCGGCTGCTCGATCCGCGCTGCCGCAAATGGGAGCCGCAGTTCGAGACCTGTCCCGCCCATGTGCCGCTTGCCCCTGTGGCCGGCTGCACGCGCGCCGCGCTTGCGCCCGCGCCCATCGCGCCGCTGCTCGACGATGTGGAGGAAGTCTACCGGGCGCTGGTGCTCGGCACCGGGGATTACGTGCGCAAATCCGGTTTCCCGGGCGTGGCCATCGGGCTGTCCGGGGGCATTGATTCGTCGCTGACGGCGGTGATCGCCGCCGACGCCCTGGGCCCGGAAAACGTGCTCGGCGTGGCCATGCCCACGCGGTTTTCCTCCGACGACAGCCTGGAGGACGCCCAGGCCCTGGCCGAGGCGCTCGGCATCGAATTCCACGTCGTGGCTATCGAAGAGGTGTTCAAGGCGTTTCTGGGCGCGCTTTCCCCGCTTTTCGGCGACCGGCCCTTCGACGTGACCGAGGAGAATCTGCAGCCGCGCATCCGCGGCACGCTGCTCATGGCGCTTTCCAACAAGCTCGGCCGGCTGGTGCTGACCACGGGCAACAAGTCCGAGGTGGGCGTGGGCTATTCGACGCTCTACGGCGACACGGCCGGCGGCTATGCGGTGATCAAGGACGTGCCGAAGACGCTGGTCTACGCTCTTTCACGGTGGCGCAACGCAGAGGCCGGTCGCGACATCATTCCGGAGCGGGTGCTGGTGAAGCCGCCCACGGCGGAGCTGCGGCCCAATCAGAAGGATTCGGATTCGCTGCCGGAATACGACGCCCTGGACCCCGTGCTTGCGGCCTATGTGGAGCAGGGGCTTTCGCCGTCGGCGATGATCGCCTCGGGCATGGACGCGGCGGTGGTGGACCGGGTGACGCGCCTTGTGGACCGCAACGAGTACAAGCGGCGTCAGAGTCCGCCGGGGCCGAAGATTACGACGCGCGCGTTCGGCAAGGACTGGCGTCTGCCGATCGTCAACCGCTACGCCCCGCCGCGCGGCGGCGACTGAGAGGCCGCGCCGCAGCCAGACGGTGTGCCGCCCGCGACTCGACCGCACAATGCGGTCAAAAGTGGCCTAACATGCCCAGTTATGACCGGTTTGTAAAACCCGCTTGACTGCCCGCGAAGCCGCGTGTATCAAGCATTTCCTCGCATAGGCCAGCGTAGCTCAGTTGGTAGAGCAGCTGATTCGTAATCAGCAGGTCGGGAGTTCGAGTCTCCCTGCTGGCTCCATTAAAAGTAAGGGGATTTAGGTGTTTGCCTAAGTCCCCTTTTCTTTTGCTGATTTTTGTTCCTGGTTTTTTCGGCAATGGGTCCAATATAGGTACAAATCATGATTGGGGTAATCTATACAGAAAGAGTATGGAAATTGCTCAAGAGAGTTGTATTCATTGTTCCTGAAATATTGCAAAAAATTAATATAATGGAAAATATAAAAAGAGATGTCCCGACGTGGACTTTAGGAACCGCCGGGTCTGCCTCAGGACTTCCAAGCGAGCAGGCGATGGACCGAAAAGCATCCGGTCAGTGAATCCAGGTAGTTCAAGCGGTTGTTTCATCCAAGAGCATCCAGACAGCATACTTTCACCCGAAAACAACCACAAAAGTATGCCCAAGGGTATGCTTGGATGGACAACCTACTCTACAACTACGCCCAAGTCCCACCACCTTCGCCCCCGAGGGGGTTTGAACCAGATCGTGCCAGCGTCCAGTGTGAGAGAGCGACCGTAAGCCAAAATCTAGC
>NZ_JNJA01000021.1 GCF_000702665.1 Solidesulfovibrio alcoholivorans DSM 5433 | reverse complement strand
CGTGTAACTGCCCGCCCCCACCTGGCGACAACGTGTTCGGCGAAAGACAGAATGTAGGTTCCCCCTCCCTCGAAGCCTCGGGCCTCCCCCCGGGGCTTTTTTTATGTCCTCCCACCTTGGCGATCATTCCCGCCCATGACATCCTGCCGATCATGCCGACTCCATTTGATCCGCTGACGTGGCTGGCCACCAAGGACACCGAGGCGTTCCTCGATCCTGCCGGGCAAGTGCGTCTCCGCTTCGGCCGGTTCGTGCGCCAGGAGGAGAAACAGCGCATCCGCCGGGTCATCGAGCGTTGGTATCTGCCCGTGCTGCGGCTGCAACTGGACGTTGAGCCAGGGACACGGCCGAGGTCGGTATATCAGTTGATAGCGAGCGGGCGGCTCAAGATCGTGGAAGGGCGGTATCGGATCACGTCAGGGGGGTAGGTGGTCTGGCGTGATTTTGTCCCCACTGTCTCCGGCATGAAGTGGCGTGGTGGCTTGGTTTTCTGCTGGTTGGTCATTTTTGACCAACCCATTTGCCTCAAACACTCGCTCAACCGTCTTGCTGTGCCGAGATATAGCCCTTAGCGATGCCTTCATCGACAAGTTGCTTTATCTCTTTGAGGTAGTTACTGGACAATGATCCCAGGTCATCATTTTTTGGCCAGTCTTTGAAATAGTATCTATAATAGTCTTTGTTCAGAGATGGAATATACGTTTCGCCCAATGTCTCTCTGTCGATCAGGGTTGTGCCAACGCATACAGTGCAATCCTTAGAATATGAAACGGGTTGCCTATGTATATTACTATCTCTAAGATTTTTGAAAAATAAAAACATATCATTGCGGACTCTGTTTTCATACCATTTTTGCTGGCTTGGGTTTCTTGATTTTGCCTTGCTTAGAGAATATTGCAGTATAGATCGTGATGCAGATAGAAAGGCACTCAAATAGTATCTAACCTCTCGCATGGAATCGCGTGTAATCGACTGGTTGAGTTTTTCTAAAAAGAAATTAGCCTCATTTAATTTTTCGTTTATATCTATCATGTCTGTCCTTGTGGGAGTAATTGTTAATTGCAGCCGTTAATACTCATAGTTTGGAGCTCCATAATTGTGTGCGCTCGCCAATCAATGACTTTTCCACAGTCTGATTTTATCTGCTGCGACCATTTAATTCTAGCGACCATATCCTGCATGTCGGCCACGGTCGCCCCTGCTGAAGGCTCGACACCCACATTGGCAAGTTGGGTAATAAGCTCCTGGCGGCGCATTTGTTCAAGTTCTTTGCTAGTATGGCGAGAAGGGGTTTCTCGATATTTTTCAAGGGATTTCATCGTTTGTGGATCGCCAGGGGATGAAGAGTTAAATGCCTTGTATATGATGGCCGCCAATAACAACCCCGCGACAACCCCGCCAACGATAATTGGTGTCGAGTCATTTTTTTTTCCCATATTGGCATATCCATACGTCGAATCCATTAAGCATACGCCATAAAGACTTTGACCTTTGGCACAAACGCTACCAGGGCCACAGTCAGTATTAAATTCACAAGTATTCCCATAAGTATGATTGATATCCGTTGGGGAATACACAGGCTGTCTGTCGTGGCGATTCCCAGGGTAAAGACCGCCCATGCAAACACCATATAGACTTGTTCCTTGTTTTATGCATGTGCTGCCGACATTGCAGTCTGTGTCAAATTGACATCCGATTGCTTGCCAAGGTAGTATCAAAGATAGGGCCATGAGAAGGCAAATTGTTTTCATAATGTTCTCATAATTTGGTAGTTTTTTTAGAGAGTTGGATCGCGCATACAGCCTTCCGGTCCGGTGGTCTATAGAAAGTGCAACCTAATATAGGCGGATCACTCCTCCTCATACAAGTCCTTCGTCCTGACCCCGAGCGCCCCGGCGATTGTGGCCAGGGTCTCCAGGCGGCATTGGCGGATTTCTGGCCCGCGTGCGCACATTACTGTCCTTGTGGACAGCTTGGTCAGGTCCGCGAGACCTCGAACGCTAACACCCCTTGATTCCATTATTTCTTTGAGGTTGCTCATTATCTTCATGTGGTAGTTTATAACCACATTCTCCTTGACCTGTCCGTTGTACTAAAATACAACACCTGTCAATTATCAGTTGTCCAAAAAATCAGCCCGACAAGGTGCGCGAACACCCGGCCGGGCCTGACCAACCCGCAACCTTTCATGGAGGTTTCGAGCATGGCTGAGCATCCGCTTATCCTGTCCCACGTCCGCGTTCAATCCCAACCCTGCATCCTCGCCGCCGTCCACGCCTGGACGCTCCTCAAGGCCCTGTGCGGCCATTCCCGCCCATTCTTTGGCGATGGCCCCGCCGCGCTGCCCGTGGAGCCCTGTGCGCCGATTCTCCCCATCCTGCCGGGTTCCGTGGAGGTGTGTCATGGATAACATGACGTATTCCATGAGCCTGATCGGTGTTGTCGAGGTTGCCCTGCGGCCCATTCGTGCGTTCAAGGAAATTCTCATCGAAATGGACGAACTGGGGATGACCGTAAACCCCAATCATGTTGCCGTGGTCCTGGAAACGCTTCTGGAAGTCTCCGAACAGAAACTCAATTCGATGGAAGCCGCCCTAACCGCTGAGGTGGGACGGGTTTGTTTCCAGCACGCGACCGTTCACCATCCGACCGCAGAATGTGGCGCAATCGTTGGCGTTGTGGTGGAGCCCCTTTCTTCTGAGACAGCCGTGATTCGGGAGGTGGTTAATGGATAGCACAAAGCTGGCCCAAGCCTTCGACGGCTACAAGGAGCTCGTGAACCACGCCATGAACGAAGGGCACGAGATCGGTGACGCGCTCGGCTTCCTGGCCCAGGCGGTGGACGACATGACCCACAATGACCGTGAGTGGAGTGTGGGCGGGCTGACCTTGTTGCTTCGCGCCCTGGAAAAGCGGTCCCGCGACTTAGGCGAATACCTGGACACCGAGTCAACGGCCCGGAGCCCCGAGCCCACGGCAGAGGAACGCGCAGTGCGGGAGCAACAGGACGAAGCGTCCCGGGTGTGGAGCGACGGAATGCGCGTCATCCATCAGCATCCCGACCTTGCCGGGGAAGTGGCCGATGCGCTCAAGAAGATTGTGGAGAAGGTTCCGGTCGAAGCACCCCAGGACTAGGACCCCGGCAACCGGATCATGGGCGGCCTGCTTCTTCGGAGGTGGGCCGCTTTTCGTTGCCGGTGCGGTCATGGCGAGCCATCGTTCGGGGGCGAACTCGTGTCTAGTTTGAAACATCTAACCCACTGAAATAAAATGTCTGGTTAAATTATGCATTGCTTTGGCGCGAAAAATGCTTAAGGATGTCTTGAAAAAGTGCCTAGCACCACAAAGAGGAGGTTTCTGTTATGGCCTCTAGCCTGGATGTTGCACAATATATCCTAGAGAAAATGGGGCCCTTGACCACCATTAAGCTGCAAAAGCTGGTGTATTATTCTCAAGCATGGGCTTTGGTTTGGGACGATGAACCGATTTTTGACGATGAAATTCAAGCTTGGGCGAATGGCCCAGTAGCTCCAAGATTGTTTTTCAAACACCAGGGACAGTACAGGATCGATTCTATCCCAGAAGGAGATTCATCGCGCCTTAAGGATTACCACAAAGAGACCATTGATGTTGTAATCCGTGATTATGGAAACAAAAATTCCCAGTGGCTTGTTGAATTGAGTCACCTTGAAGACCCCTGGAAAATGGCCAGAAGGGGATGCCCTGATGGTGCCCCTTGCTCTGAAATTATAACGCATGCTTCCATGGCAGAATACTATAGCGGCCTGAAGTAGTTGCTTATGAGCAAGAAAACATCCATGAGTGAACAACCTTCAGGCGCAAAAAATACCGCACAGAAGGAAATCCCACGAAAGTTAAAACAAGAAACGGGACGCTCTGAAAATCCAGACGACTCACTCAACAAACCTATTGGATGGAACTTTAGACTCATGGACCAGTCAGGGCCATGGCCATGTACCTTTAGGAAGCTCACAAAACACAGACAGCAATTGATTTCATACGAAAATCAACAATATAATCAAATTTTCAAGAGGCGTGGACACTCGCACACTATGCCAGGAGATATGCTGTGCAAGGCGGCACAAAAAAGACTTGAAACCATTGGTCTCGACAAGACGGTTTTACTACATCAACTTGACGTAGGTGATGCACCTGGACGCTTATGGGGCTTGGTAGAGCACAATATATTCCATCTTCTTTGGCTTGATCCCAATCATACAGTGTACCCCATGAAGCGCTAGCAATTCATGCCTTATTGGCTCTATGCCGGCCTTAAACGGCAAAAAATCACGTTCCTCAATCGCCTTTCTTTCGTTTATCCCGGACCACGTGTTTGGGAATCTCCGCAACCTTGTGTCGGTCAAAGCCGAAACGCCCAGGCACACTACCGGCAGCATGGCAAGGGCTGCGGCGATGATCCATTCATGGCGGTGGATAGCATTCCCTGCCGGGAGGGTTCAAGAGGAGGGGAGAGAGCGGGGTGACGGGTAGGCTGCCGGGGGACAGTCCCCCATGGGCCGCTTTCCCCTTTGGCGTAGGGGCGACTTTCACCAACTTTCACTCGCGTACAATCTCAAATTGGGGGACAGGTGGGGGACAAAGTTGCCTGCAAAAGAAAAAGGGAGCTAGGTGTTTAGCCTAACTCCCTGAATCTGCTGGCTCCCCGGGACGGACTCGAACCGCCAACCTAGTGGTTAACAGCCACCCGCTCTGCCAATTGAGCTACCGGGGAATGTCGAAGCGAGGTAGCCATCTATCCCGCCCGGGCCGCTGCGTCAAGGTTTTTTTTGCCCGGGAAGGAATTTTTGTCTGCCGCCGTGTCACGGGCCATTCTTGACGGCGTCACGCATTTCTCGTACCCAGATGCGCTTGCCCTTTCCGCAAAGCAACCACGCCTCAAGCAACGGAGAATTCCCGTGGGCACCGACGCACCACGCAAAAAAGAATACAAGCTCCCGGTCAAGTCCAAGCGGGTGGAGGACTTCCGCCCCCTGCTCGAAAGCCTCGACGCCCGGGATGAGCTCAACGAAGTCTTCAAGAACCGCATCGCCAAGGCTGTCCAACTCCTTGACGAGGGCGTTCCGCTTTACCCGAACGATTTCAAGAAGGTCGACGACATCGGCCGCGTCGTCGCCAGCCACGAGCCCCTGGACGAAGAGGCCCTGGCCAAACTGGACGAGGGCTTCTGCCTGGCCGGGCGCATCGTGTCGTTGCGCTCCTTCGGCAAGGTGGCCTTCTTCACCATCCAGGACGCCTCGGGCCGGGTGCAGGTCTTTGCCGAGCGCGAATCCCTCGGCCAGGAAGTCTACGCCGTCTTCAAGAAGTTCGACATCGGCGACATCGTCGGCGTCACGGGCAAGCTCTTCCGCACCAAGACCGGCGAACTCACCCTGCACGCCGCCACGGTCAAGCTCCTGACCAAGTCCATGCGGCCCCTGCCCGAGAAGTACCACGGCCTCAAGGACGTGGAGACGCGCTACCGCCAGCGCTACGTGGACCTCATCGTCACGCCGCGCTCCGTGGAGATCTTCAAGGCCCGCACGGCCATCGTGCGCGAGCTGCGCGCCTGCCTCGACAACGCCGGCTTCATGGAGGTCGAGACCCCCATGATGCAGGCCATCCCCGGCGGCGCCACGGCCAAGCCCTTCGTCACGCACCACAACGCCCTGGACATGGGCCTTTACATGCGCATCGCCCCGGAGCTCTACCTCAAGCGCCTGCTCGTGGGCGGCTTCGAGAAGGTCTACGAGGTGGGGCGCAACTTCCGCAACGAAGGCATCTCCACGCGGCACAACCCCGAATTCACCATGTGCGAGTTCTACTGGGCCTTTGCCCGGTACACCGACCTCATGGACCTGACCGAGCGGCTTTTCAGCCACATCGCCCGCACCGTGACCGGTTCGGACACCGTGAGCTACCAGGGCCAGGAGATCTGTCTGGCCGAGGGAAGCTGGGCGCGCGTGCGCTTCCACGACTCCCTGGAGACCATCGGAGGCATCGCGCCCGAGGTCTACAGCAACTTCGACACGGCCAAGGCCCTTGTGGAAAAAAGCGGCGAAAAGGTGCTCAAGGGCGAAAAGCTCGGCAAGGTCCAGGCCAAGCTCTTCGACATCTTCGTCGAGCCCAAGCTCATCCAACCGCACTTCATCTACCATTATCCCACGGAAATTTCGCCGTTGTCGCGCAAGAACACCGAGGACCCGGACATCACCGACCGCTTCGAGCTCTTCATCGCCGGCCGCGAGATGGCCAACGCCTTTTCCGAGCTCAACGATCCCGTGGACCAGCGCCTGCGCTTCGAGGAGCAGGTCCGCGAGAAGGAAGCCGGCGACGACGAGGCCCACCAAATGGACGACGATTACGTCCGCGCCCTGGAATACGGCATGCCGCCGGCGGCGGGGGAGGGCATCGGCATCGACAGGCTCGTCATGCTGCTCACCGACCAGGCCTCCATCCGCGAAGTGATCCTGTTTCCGCTGTTGCGCCCCGAGGGCGCGCCGGGTTCATGAGTTTCGAATACTTCATCGCCAAACGCTACCTCCTGGCCCGCCAGAAGCAGGCCTTCATCTCGGTCATTTCGCTCATCTCCGTGCTCGGGGTGGGCCTTGGCGTCGCGTCGTTGATCGTGGTGGTGGGGGTCATGCAGGGCTTTTCCACCGAACTTCGCGACAAGATCCTCGGCATCAACGCCCACATGGTGGCGGCCGTGGCCGGCGGGGCGATCCACGACTACCGGGGCGACATGGCCAAGGCCGAAGCCGTGCCCGGCGTGCTCGGGGCCACGCCCTTCGTCTATACGGAAGTCATGCTGTCGAGCCCCCGCGGGGTCAAGGGCGTGGTGTTGCGCGGCGTCGACCCGGCCTCGGCGGGCAAGGTGCTGGCGCTGCCCGGCGAAATGACCGCGGGCAGCCTCGACGACCTCTCCGCGCCCGGCATCTTCCCGGGCATCATCGTCGGCCGGGAACTGGCCGACCGCCTGGGGCTTTCGCTCGGTGACACGCTCAACCTCATGTCGCCCGCGGGCAAGGAAAGCGCCGCCGGATTCTCGCCCAAGGTCAAGACCTTCGCCGTGCGCGGGTTTTTCAAGACCGGCATGTACGAATACGATTCCACCCTTGCCTACGTCACCATTCCCGCGGCCCAGGAACTGCTGGGATTTAAGCGCGACATCGTCACGGGCATCGAGCTCAAGGTCGCGGACGTGGACGCCGTGGACGCCCTGGCGGGCAAGGTGCGCCAGGCCCTGGGCGGGCCGCCGGTCTACGTGCGCACCTGGATCGACATGAACGGCAACCTTTTCAAGGCGTTGCACCTGGAAAAGACGGCCATGTTCGTCATCCTCGTCATGATCGTGCTCGTGGGTTCCTTTTCCATCATCACGACGCTGGTCATGCTGGTCATGGAAAAGACCCGCGACATCGCCATCCTCATGTCCATGGGCGCGACCGCGAAAAACATCCGCAACATCTTCATGCTCCAGGGCGCTATCATCGGCGTGGTGGGCACGGCGCTCGGCTACGCCCTGGGCCTTGGCGTGGCCCTGGCCCTGGAAAAATACCAGTTCATCAAGATTCCTGGCGACGTCTATCCCATGGACCACCTGCCCGTGCGCCTGGACTGGCCGGACCTCGTCGTCATCGGAGCGACGGCCCTGGCGCTGTGTTTTCTGGCCACGCTGTACCCGGCCCGCCAGGCCGCGCGACTGGAGCCCACGGAGGCGCTGCGCCATGACTGAGCCGCTTTACGTGCTGCACGGCCTGCGCAAGGTCTACCAGGGGCCTGCCGAGGAAGTGGTGGTGCTTCGGGGCCTCGACTTCGAGATTCCGACCGGGGACTCCATGGCCATCCTCGGGGCCTCGGGCTCGGGAAAATCGTCGCTTTTGCATTTGCTTGGCGCTCTGGACCGGCCCACGGCAGGGGAAATCCGCTTCCGGGGACGGGACCTTGCCTCCCTCGCCCCGGCCGAGGCGGCCCGCGTGCGCAACCGGGAAATCGGGTTCGTCTTTCAATTTCATCATCTTCTGCCGGAGTTCACCACGCTGGAAAACGTGGCCATGCCGGCGCTGATCGCCAAAATGAGCCGTCGGGAGGCCTTTGCGCGGGCAAAGGAATCTTTGTCGCTTGTGGGACTTGATGAAAGGGCCGAACACAGGGTAACAACGCTTTCCGGGGGAGAGAGACAGAGGGCGGCCATCGCCCGCGCTGTCCTATTACGGCCAGTGGTGCTGCTGGCCGACGAACCCACCGGCAATCTGGACGAAGCCACTGGCGCGAAAGTGGGCGATGTGCTCGCCCGACTCAACGCCGAGCTTGGCATGACCTTGGTTGTGGTCACCCACAACCATAACCTGGCCGCTGTGATGGGCCGGAGACTGGAGCTGCAGGGTGGAGAACTCTATGCGCGCAATGAAACGTCGAGGTCTTAGGGGGCTTTTTCTGGCCGCCTGCCTGGTCCTGGCGGCAGGCCAAGCCCTGGCCCAGTCCGGCAAGGTGCTGGTGCTGCCCTTTGAGATCAACGCGGCCGACGCTTTGCAGTCCGTCCAGGGAAGCCTTCCGCACATGCTGGCCGACAAGCTCAAGGCCGGCGGCGTGGCCGCCTCGGCCGAAGGCGGCAAGGCCGTGACGGACGTGTCCGCCGCCCGCAAGCTGGGCGCGGGGGCGCGGGCCGATTACGTCGTGTTCGGCTCCATTTCCAAGGTCGGCGAGGGCCTGAGCCTCGACGCCCGTGTGGCCAAGGTCTCGGGCGGTACGCCCCAGACGGTTTTCGCCACGGCGAAAAGCGCCATGGCCATGGACGCGGCAGCGGGCGAGCTGGCCCAGAAGATCGCGCCGCTCGTTGCGGCCGTGGGCTCCTCGGACCGCATCGCCGAAGTCGACGTGGAGGGCAACTCCATCCTCGACAAGGAAGTGGTGCTGCTTAAGATCAAAAGCCAGGTCAACCAGCCCTACGACCCCAAGACCGTCAACGAAGACATCAAGAAGCTCTTCGACATGGGCTATTTCGACGACGTCCAGGTGCGCCTGGACAACGTCCCCGGCGGCAAGCGCCTGACCTTCGTGGTCAAGGAGAAGCCGCGTATCCAGGCCATCGGCGTCACCGGCAACGGCGACGTGAAAAAGGACGACATTCTCGAGGCCATGAGCACCAAGGCCGGCGGCGTCCTGAACCTCAAGGTCCTGGCCGACGACCTGGGCAAGATCCGCGAACTCTACAGCAAGAAGGGCTACTACAAGACCGAGGTCACCTACGAGCTCGAGCAGACCGACCCGCGCGTGGCCCGGCTCAACATCATCATCAAAGAGCCCAAGAAGCTCTACATCAAGGAAGTCAAGATCGAGGGGGCCAAGCAGATCCCGGCCAGCGACATCGAATCCGAGCTCGCCACCTCCACCCGCCACTTCTGGTCCTGGGTCACCGGTTCCGGCGTGCTCAAGGACGAGATGCTCGAGCGCGACGCCGCGGCCATCGAGGCCTACTACGCCAACCGCGGCTTCGTGGACGCCAAGGTCGGCCAACCCGAGGTCGTCTACGGCGACGACGGCATCACCGTCATCTTCCGCGTGGAAGAGGGCGAACGCTACAAGGTCGGCTCCGTGTCCTTCTCCGGCGACCTGCTCTACGACGAGCCCAAGCTCATGGACCGCATCAAGCTCGACGAGCTGGCGGCCAAGGGCAGCTACTTCAACCGCTCCGTGGTGCGCGACGACCTCAACGCCCTGGCCGAACTCTACGCCGACGACGGCTACGCCTTCGCCGAAGCCGACGTGGACATGCAGAAGCATCCCGACACCAAGGTCATCGACCTGACCTACATCATCAATAAGGGCCGCAAGGTCTACGTGCGCCGCGTGTCCATCGAGGGCAACGAAAAGACCCGCGACAACGTCGTGCGCCGCGAAGTCAAGCTGGCCGACGGCGACCTCTTCTCGGGCTCCAAGTTGCGCCGTTCCAACGAGCGCCTGGACAAGCTCGAGTACTTCGAGAAGGTCGATATCGAGACCGTGCCCACGGACAACCCGGGCGAAGTGGACATCAAGGTCAAGGTCAAGGACAAGAACACCGGCGCCATCAGCCTGGGCGCGGGCTACTCGACCTCCGACAGCGTGTTCTTCGGCGGCTCCGTCGAGGAGAAAAACCTCTTCGGCAAGGGCTACCACGCCAAGTTCCAGGGCATGTTCAGCGGCAAGTCCAGCCGCGGTGTCCTGTCGTTCACCAACCCGCGCGTCTACGACTCCAATCTGGCCGTGGGCGCGGATGTCTACCAGGTCTACAAGGCCTACGACGACTTCAAGAAGTCGACCTCCGGCGGCAAGCTCCGCTTCGCGTATCCGCTCGGCGAATACACGGTGCTGTCCTGGGATTACCGCCTGGATCACTATCATATCTATCACACCAACTGGAACGCTTCGAGCGTCATCCAGCAGTCGGCCGGCTGGCACTGGGCGAGCTCGGTGTTCGTCCAGGTCGACCGCGACACCATCGACAGCGCGACCAAGCCCACCAAGGGCACCAAGAACACCCTGTCCCTGGAATACGCCGGCGGCGTGGTGGGCGGCGACGACGCCTTCGTCAAGCCGATGTTCACCTCGAACTTCTTCTACCCGCTGCCGCTTGACCTGGTCTTCCACTGGCGCGGCCAGGCCGGCGTGATCTTCCCCAATGCCGGCGGCGACATCCCGGTCTACGAGCGCTTCTACCTCGGCGGCATCAACAACGTCCGCGGCTACGAAGTGGACAAGATTTCGCCGAAGGACCCCTGGACCCACGAACGCATCGGCGGCAAGGCCGAAGCCTTCACCAACTTCGAAACCATCTTCCCCATCAGCAAGTCCGTCGGCCTGCTCGGCGTCGTCTTCTTCGACGCCGGTAATTCCTGGGGTGATTACAACCTCATCAACTCGACCATCTACAAGAGCGTCGGCGCGGGCCTGCGCTGGTACTCGCCGATGGGCCTCATTCGCGTGGAGTACGGCTACGGCCTCGACGCGGAAGATCACAATATGCAGCCGTCGCAGATCGGCTTCTCCATGGGGCAGACCTTCTAGAACGGGACGGAACGGACCGGCCCGCGGCCAGGCGGCCCGGGCGCGTGTCGCAAGGTTGGCCGCGGCGCATCGGTTTTGCCGATGCGCCGCGGCCGGCTGGTCACGAAGCTAAACAACCGGACGGCAAGACCGTTCGAAACACGGAACGAGCAAGGAGTCGAGTCATGGGCGTTTTGATGCGGACGTTTATTGTTTTGGCCGTTTTGGTCATGCCGGTGGCGGCGTTTGCCCAGGGCAAGATCGGCATCATCAACCTCGATGAAGCCCTGTCCAACTCCAGTGCCGGCAAGTCGGCTCTCTCCGGGCTCAAAAGCCGGTTCGAATCCCGGGAAAAGGCCATTGCCGCCCAGGGCGACGACCTCAAGAAAATGCAGGATGAGTTGCAGAAAAAGAGCGTGGCCCTGTCCCAGGACGCCATGAAGTCCAAAGCCGCCGATTTCGAGGCCAAGGCCCGCAAGTACCTCGATGACCGCAACAAGCTCCAGCAGGAAGAACAGCAGGCCCAGCAGACCGTGCTGCAGCCCTTGCTGTCGCGTCTGCAGAAGGTCGTGACCGAGTACGCGGCCAAAAACGGCTTCACCGTGATCCTCGAAGCCCGCAGCGTTCCCTATTATGATCCCAAGATGGACGTGACCGCCGCCGTGCGGGCACAGTTCGATTCGAGCAAGTAAGGCTTTCCGGGCCGTTCCTCCGGTGCGCGTCACGCCTGCCGGAGTCGGGCGGTGACATTGCAGTCCAGAATCGATGGGCCGGAGCGGTTGGCGCTTCGGCCCTTTTTCCACGCAAAAGGGAGAACGCCATGCCGGCAAATCCTGGTGACGTCATCGCCATTACGGAAATTTTCGCGCTGCTGCCCCACCGCTACCCCTTCCTGCTGGTGGACCGCGTCACGGCGTTCGTTCCTGGCGAGTCGATCACCGCCATCAAGAACGTGACCATCAACGAGCCCTTTTTCCAGGGCCATTTCCCGGGTGCGCCCGTGATGCCCGGCATGCTGATCCTCGAAGCCCTGGCGCAGGCCGGGGGCGTGCTCGTTTCCAAGAGTCTCGAAGGGCCCCTCGGCGACCGTATCTTCATGTTCACGGGGGTGGAAAAGGCCAAGTTCCGCCGGCCGGTGGTGCCGGGCGACCAGCTGACCCTGCGCTGCTTCGACCTCAAGCGCCGGATGACCCTGTGCCGCATGCGCGCCGAAGCAAGCGTGGACGGCGTGCTCGTCGCGGAAGCCGAGCTCTCGGCCGCCGTGGTGGACAAGAAGGCCGCCGGACTCGGCTGATGCCGCGGCGCGTCGCCTGAGGGCGCGCCTCAGGCTTGCCGGCTCGCCAGAAAGGCCGGCAGGTCCAGGCGGTCGCCGAGGAGCCGGCAGTCCGCTTCCACGCGGTCGATGTTGGCTTCGAGCAGTTCCACGAGCTTGGCGTCGATACGGCCGGCCCCGGCTTCCTGCCAAAGGATGCCGAGGGCTTTTTCGCGTGGCAGGGCGGGCTTGTAGTGGCGGGCCATGGTGATGGCGTCGTAGATGTCCACGATGGCGATGATGCGGCTTTGCAGCAGGATGGCGTCGCCCTTGAGCCCGGCGGGATAGCCCGAGCCGTCCAGGCGCTCGTGGTGCTGGGAGATGATGTCGAGCAGGCGCGACATGTTTTCCGGAAAGGGGATATGGCGCAGGATGCGGTAGGACTCCGCCGGATGCCGCTCGATCTCCCGGCGTTCCTCCGGGGTAAGGTTGCCGCGCACGATGAGCAGGCAGGCGATTTCCTCCTCGCTCAAGAGCGGCATGGTCCTGTTCCCCACGCGGATCGTGCGCGCGCCGAGCCCGGTCACGAAAGCCGCGTCTTCGCGCCCCACCGAGTCCCCGGCGTTGATGCGCGACAGGCGCTCGAATTCTCCGGCATCGTATTTTCCCGACACCAGGGCCTCCAGGGCCAGCCGTTGCGCGATGACCTGCATGACGCCATGCGGCAGGCGCGTGGCCTTGGTCAGCACTTCCTCGCGGATGCCGATCTTTCCCACGTCGTGCAGCAGTCCTGCGAACAGGAGTTCCTCGATGTCGTGGGGGGAGAAATGCACGTCCGGGAAGGCGCTGGTGTCCTGATGCACGACCGTGGCAAGAGCCACGCCGAGTTGGGCCACCCGCTTGGAGTGGCCGGCGGTGTAAGGGTCTCGGGCGTCGATGGCCGTTGCCAAAGCCTGCATCAGCGAATTGATCAGCGTCTGCACGGCTTCGAAATGCAGGGCATTGCCCAGGGCCGTGCCGGCCACGGCGGCCAGGGTGCCGACGTATTGCAGGTGGTTGGCCTCGAACCGCACGGTGGACGCCGCGCCGAGAACCAGCATACCGACGCAGCGGTTGGCCGCGCACAGGGGATGCAACAGCAGGGCGCGCACGTTCGCTTCGCCGCGCCAGCGTCGGTCTCGCTGCAGGTCGTTGACGATTTCGCCCTTGTGCCTGCGGACCACATCCGCAAAGAGTGCGGATTGGGCCGTAGCGGTCAGGTCCAGGCCGGATTCATCCCCGGCAGAGAAAAACGGTATGAATTCTTCTGCGCCCGGCGGCCGCAGGAAGACCATGCCGACTTCGGCGGAGAGATCCCCGCGATGGCATTCAGCGAGCAGGGCCTGGGCCACGTCTCGAGGACGCAAGGAGGCGTTGAGGCCGAGCGTTGCCCGGTGGAGCAGGGAAACCTCGCGATACTTGGCGAGCACTTCCGCGGCCAGACTGCGCCGGGCCGCTTCGCCCGCGATGGCGTGCTCGATCATGTCGGCCGTGAATCGCGCCACGGGCGCGATGTCGTGTACGGGGCGTGCGTCGCCTGCGCTTGCCTCGAATACGCAATCGAGATAGCCGACAAGATCGCCATCGAGGCGGAGTTCTTCGCTATGACAATTGTCGGACGGTGGCGCGCCGGCTTCACGGATATGCACACGCCAACCAGGGCCGAGGAAGCCTCTGGCGCGTTCCAGCAGCGGGGCGAGAACCTTGTTTTTCAGGTGGCGGCGCAACGGAACCATGGACGTCGGCGCCTCGCCGGTCAGTCGGCGATGCCCAGCAGTTCCCTGGCCACACGCAGGACTTCGTCGGGATCGAAGGGTTTGGTCATGTACCTGGCTGCTCCCAAGTCGAGGCCCTGGCGGCGGTCCACCTCCTGTCCCTTGGCGGTCAGGAGCACGATGCCTATGCCGGTGATGGCCGGGTCTTCCTTGACGTGCTGGCAGACCTCGTAGCCATTGAGCTTGGGCATCATGATGTCCAGGAACACAACGTCGGGCTTTTCGGAGCGGATGAGCGCCAACCCCTCCTCGCCGTTTTGGGCGGAAAGAATGGTCACGCCACAATCCTCTTCCAGTTCCTCGAGCGTCTGCTCCAGGAGCATGCGGATATGCACCTCATCATCGACGATGAGAATCTTGCCGGGCATGCGAGTCTCCTTGGGGTAGCGCCAACCGGACGCGATAGTAGGTAAACGCGCCGTCCTTGGCAAGGCGTAGGACGTGATTCGATGATGAAAACCAGCCGATTTGACAGGATAAAACCGGTCGCGTGCGCCGAAAAAGACGGTTGTATGGCAAAAATACCAAATAAATGAAGTGGTAAATTGCCGGCCGGAAAGGGTATGCTAATTAATAAGATACCAAAAAATTCTGACAGCCGGGGAGACGGTCGCGCATAAAAAACAAACCCTCGCCACGCGAAAAGTCCTGCCGCGCGGTCGTGCGCGTCACGGAATGGTGAGGGGCATTGGGGAAGAAAGCGGCTACAGGGTCAGTGGGAACATGTCCCGCCGCAGTTGCCGCCGGCTTCGGAGAAGTCGAGGCTCGAGGCGATGACGAACCCCTGCGCGCCGCAATCCACAGCCAACGGCGCGGCCTGCTGGAAAAGCTGGCGATTGACGACGATACGCCAGCCGTCCCTGGAAAAGGAGACGTCGTCGGCTTCGGGTTCGGCTGCGGCGAGTTCCAGACGCGGTCCATCGTCGCTTAAAAATGACAGGAACACGCGCAGGCACGGTCGGGCCGCTCCGGCGAAATGGGCCGCAAGGGCGGCGCTTGCCGCCGGGGACAGGCTGAAAAGATCGTCTTCGCGAATATCCATGGAGGCTTTTTACGGACGGCCGAAGGGGCTGTCAATCAGGCAAAAAAAAGGACCGGCCGAGGCCGGTCCGGGAAAAGACGAAAGCATCGGGGCTAGGAGCAGGAGCCGCCGCAAGAGCCGCCGCCGCAGGAACCGCTCCCGCAGGAGCCGCCGCCGAGCTGGAGGCTCGAGCCCACGCTGAAGCCATAGTCGGTCATGTCCACCGTGATGGGACTGGCCATGGCCATGAGTTCCTTCTCCACCACGAACGTGTAGCCGTTCACGTCGAAAACATCGTCGTTTTCGCGGGGTTCATCCAGAGCCAACGTCAGGGACGGGCCGCAACAGCCGCCCTTGTTGAGGTAGACGCGAATGGGCGCTTTTTGCTTGTCGGCAAAATAGTTGTCGAGTTCGGCGCGAGCCGTGTCCGTCATGGAAACCATAGCAATCCTCCAGGCGAGAGTTGCCCAAGGGGTAATCACCGAAGATTGCCTTGTCAAATAAGCCCGCCCGATGGACGGATGGCGAACCTTCGGTGATTCCCTATGGTATCGATGGCGGCTAGGATGTTGAGCAGGAACCGCCGGAGCAGGAGCCGCCGCAGGACCCGCCGGCGCCACCGAGTTCCAGGTTCGACGTGACTGCAAAGCCCATGTACGTCATGTCGACCTTCATGGGGGCGGCCTTTTCAAGCAGTTCTTTTTCTACGACAAAGGTGTAACCGGAGACATCGAGCACCTCGTCCGAATCGCGCGGCTCATCCAGAGCCAGCGCCAGCCTTGGGCCAGCTCAGCCGCCGGACGAGAGATAAATCCGGATAGGGCTTTTTTCTTTTTCCGCAAAATACCCGTCAAGCTGGGTCTTTGCGCTTTCCGTCAATTCAACCATGGAAACCTCCTGGGGCAAGCTCGTTCGATGCAACTAAGCACGACCGATCGGAAAGTCAAATGACAGGGTGCGCACGAACGCCGGAGATTGCCAGGCCGGGGCCCTTTGCGGTATGCGCGGGAAAAGCGCCGTGAGGATTGCCGTGACAAAACAGAAAAAAATCATGACCGCCGGCGAAGTGCGCCGCACCCTGGAGCGGCTGGCCTTCGAAATCATCGAACACCACGACCCCGGCTGCGGCCTGGCGCTGGTCGGCATCCAGCGGCGCGGGGCGGAGCTGGCCACGCGGCTCAAATCCATCATCGACGCCCGCGCCGGCTGCGACGTGCCGCTCGGCAAGCTCGACATCAACCTCTACCGCGACGACTGGACCAACCGCGAGGTCCAGCCGCAGGTGGGACCGTCGCACATTCCTTTTCCCCTGGCCGAGAAAAACGTCGTGCTCGTGGACGACGTGCTCTTTTCCGGGCGCACCATCCGCGCCGCCCTGGAAGCGTTGCTCGATTACGGCCGGCCCAAGCGCGTGGAGCTGCTCGTGCTCATCGACCGCCGCGGCCACCGCGAACTGCCCATCCAGGCCGATTACGTCGGCAAACGCGTGCACACCGAACCCGGCGAACACGTGGACGTGGCCGTGTCCGAACTCGACGGCGAGGATGGGGTGTTGCTCGTCGGGTAGCCGGGGGAGAGGATTGGGAGAGCCGGGGGAGAGGATTGGGAGAGAAGATGCCTCCGGCGGCCAGGAGGGGATGATCCCCTCCTGGACCTCCCCGAAGGGGGCACGGTTCGGTGACTGTGTTTCCTTTTTGTGCCTGATTGTCCGGGACGTGGGATGGACGTATGGGGAAGCCTTCGCAAAGGAGGATACCCATGCGGATCATGGCCATAAACGGCAGTCCCCGGAAGAAATGGAACACCGCCACGTTGCTCGGCAAGGCCCTGGAAGGGGCGGCCGGCAAGGGCGCGGAAACGGAACTCGTCCATCTCTACGGCCTGGACTTCAAAGGCTGCATCAGTTGCTTCGAGTGCAAGCGCATCGGCGGCAGGAACTACGGTCGCTGCGCCGTCAAAGACGCGCTCGCTGCGGTGCTCGAACGCGCCGCCACGGCCGATGCCCTCATCCTCGGCACGCCGATTTACTTCGGCGCGGAAACGGGGGAAATGCGCTCCTTTTTCGAGCGCCTGTGCTTCCCCTTCCTGACCTACACCCCGGGCTACGCCTCGCTTTTTCCGCGCAAGATCAAGACGGCCCTGGTCTACACCATGAACGTCCCGGAGGCGAAAATCGCCGACCTGGGCTACGCCGTGTTCATGGAGCGGGCGCGCGGGGTCATGGAGCGCACCTTCGGGGCCTGCGAGATGCTCCTCGCCACGGACACCATGCAATTCGACGATTACGGCAAATACCTGTCCACGGTCTGGGACGCGGCGGCCAAGCGTCAGCGCCACGAGGAGATTTTCCCCGGGGATTGCGCCAAGGCTTTCGCCCTGGGCGAGCGGCTGGCCGCGCCGTTGGCGGCGGGCTGAGACGGCCTTCCGGCGTGCGTGCGCGACGGCGTGCGCACGCCGGAGGTCAGGGATCGCGCAGGCGGCGCTCGAAGTCGAATTCGCGCGAGGTGACGTGGTCCTCCAGGCGGCGGATGCGCTTGTCCAGGCGGTCGAAGCGGCGCTTGACCCGGGAGAGGGCATTTCCACGCGAGGCGACGTATTCGTCGTAGAACACCCGCTCCTCGTCGTTGTCCGGGGGCAGGACAGGCTCGGGCTTGATGACGAAACCGGCGATCAGGTAGGCCGCGACCATGGGCCAGACGCCGGTGAAGGGCGTGAGCACGAGAATGAAGGCCCGCATCCAGAAGACCGGGACATCCAGGAATTTCGCCAGCCCCTTGCACACGCCAAGGAGCATGCCGGAGCGGGAACGGTAGAGTTCGCGCAGGCGCAGTTCGCTGTAGTGTTTCATCGGTCGTCCTCCATGGAGGGCGTGCCGTGCCTGCCGGGCCGGGCGTCGAGCACGAGGGTTTCCAGGGCTTCGACGCGCTCCTCCAGGTGGGTGAGGCTGCGGTGGATTTCCTGGAGCAGCTGCGCCTCTTCGGCGTCACCGCCGCGCGGCTTGGCCGTGCCCGGGCGCAGCAGGCGGATGCCGAGGAGGAAAATGACGCCGAGGACGACCAGGCCGACGATGGTGGCCCCGGCCATGACCAGTGCGGTGAGCAGTCCCATCATGCGTCGTCCTTTCGCCGCTTCGAAGCGGCGAGGCGGCGGTCGAAGTCGAATTCACGCGAGGTTACGTGGGATTCCATGCGCGCGATGCGCGCTTCGAGATCCTGCGCTTGGTCGCGGACGTCCCGCGCGGCGCGGTCGAAGTCCATGCCCGGGGCCGCACCGGGAGCGGCATAGCTGGACGGTCCGGACGGCGCGTCATACCCGGGCGCGGGGCGTAACAGCACGGCGCAGGCCAGGTAGATGAGCAGGGCCGGCCAGCCGATGGTGAGAAACAGAATGATGAAGAAGGCCAGCACGACCCACGTCGGCAGGCCGAGCCAGCCGGCCGTAAAGCGGCAGCCGCCGGAAAGCAGCCCGGGGCCGCGGTCGTTGTAACCGCTCGAGCAGCCGGGTCCGCACCGGCCGCGAAACGCGTGGTGCCTCATGATCCGCCTCCCTTGTCCGCATCGCGGCCAAGCAGGGTTTCCAGGTTGCGCACCCGGTCTTCCAGGCGCGCAAGCGTCGTTGTCACTTCGGCAAGCAGGGCCATGGCCTGGGCGTCGGCGTCGCGGCCGGCCCGGTCGGTGCGTTCGCTGCGGCGGCGCAGCAGCACGATGGCCGCGATCACGACCAGGACGAGCAGGATCTGCGGCAAAGGCCAGCCGCCGGCATAAAACATCTGATGATGTGGAAACACGTCTTCTCCTTACTGGACGCCGACCGACCATTTCCCGATTTCGCTTCCCAACTTCGTCTTCCCTCGCCCCTTTCCCCCCGTCAAGGGGGTCCGGGGGGGATTATCCCCTCCGGCCGCCGGAGGCATTCTGCATCTTCCGCTCTTCCTCTTTCTCTCCTACTCCCCGCCACCCTTCCTCGCCTTGATGCGCGCCAGTTCGCGCTCGACGTCCTCGTCGGCGGCCAGGCGGTCGAAGCGGGCTTCCAGGGATTCGCCTTCGGCCGGGCGGCGCACGGTGGCGGGGCCGGCCAGTTCGGCCTCGGCTTCCAGGCGTTCGATGCGGCTTTCGAATTCCTCGAAGCGCAACAGCGCCTCGGTGGAGTCGACGCGGGAGAGGTCCTCGCGCACGCGCTTCTTGCCCGTGGCGCGCATGTGGCGGTGGAGCAGGGTGCGCTGGCGCTCCTTGGCGGAGGCGAGCTTTTCCTCGAGCCGCGCGATGTCCTCGCGGTAGGCCGCGACCATGCCTTCGATGGCTGCCTGCTCCCCGGCCAGGGCATCGGCGCGGGATTCCAGGCCGCGCTTTTCGAGCAGCGCCTCGCGGGCCAGGTCCTCGCGGCCCTTGTCCACGGCGAGTTCCGCCTTTTCGCCCCAGCGCTCGGCGCGGTCGCGCACGGCGGCCAGCTCCCGGCCGGACTTGGCCGCCTGCGCCATGGTGCGGGCGCAGTCGGCCTTGAGCTCGACCAGCGTCTCCTCCATTTCCTGGATCATGAGCCGGATGAGCTTTTCCGGGTCCTCGGCCTTGTCGAGCATGGCGTTGATGTTGGAATGGATGATGTCCCTGAAGCGGCTGAAAATACCCATGGCATACCTCCGGTGCGCGCCGCGGGGCGCGTCGTGTCTGGAGGAGAGCAGGGTTTGTGCCAGAATTAGAATCCTGTGATTCCGGCTGGTTGCATGATGTCGAGGCGGGGGATATTGCGGTTTTCGCCAAAGTATGGTTTATAATGCCATAAATGAGGTAGGATTCGCCATGAACGCCGCCGTCAGTGAAGCCCTGGGACAGTCCGACGCCTTTCTCGCCTTCATGGAGCGCGTGGCCGCCGTGGCCGCCGTGGACCGGCCCGTGCTTCTCGTCGGTGAGCGCGGCACGGGCAAGGAGCTGGCCGCCGCGCGCCTGCATTTCCATTCCCCGCGCTGGGAAGGGCCGTTTGTCGCCACCAACCTCGCCGCGCTGCCGCGCTCGCTCGTCGAGGCGGAACTCTTCGGCCACGAGGCCGGGGCGTTCACCGGGGCGGTCAAGCGCCGCGCCGGCCGGTTCGAGGCCGCGTCCGGCGGCACGCTCTTTCTGGACGAGTTGCAGGCCACGCCCAGGCCCGTGCAGGAAAAGCTCCTGCGCGCCGTGGAATACGGCGTGATCGAGCGCCTGGGGGCATCCGAATCCGTTGCCGTCGATGCCCGCATCGTGGCCGCGACCAACGTCGATCCGCGCAGGCTCGTTTCGCGCGGCAAGCTGCTGCCCGACCTGCTCGACCGGCTGGCCTTCGCCGTGCTGCACGTGCCGCCGCTGCGCGCCCGCCTGGGTGACATCGCCTACCTGGCCGGGCGTTTCGCCGCCCGTTTCGCCGCCGAGCTCGGCCGCCCCGACCCGCCGTCCTTTTCCCCGTCCGCCCTCCGTATCCTTGAATCCCACTCCTGGCCGGGCAACATCCGGGAGCTCAAAAACACCGTGGAGCGGGCCGTGTTCGACGCCCCGACCTCCCGCATCGACGCGATCGCCCTCGACCCTTTCGCCTCGCCCTACGATCCCCCCGCCGTGGAGGTCCAGGAGGGGATCATCCCCTCCTGGCCGCCGGAGGCCTCTTCCTCTTCTCTCCCCCATCTCCCCCCCCTCTCTCCCTCCCCATCTTCCCCCCCCACCTGGTCCTCCTCCCTCGCCTCTTTCGAGCGCTCCCTCCTGCGCCAGGCGCTGGCGGCGGCGGGGGGGAACCAGCGGCGGGCGGCCGCGATGCTGGGGCTGACCTATGACCAGTTCCGGGGGCACTACCGCAAGCACGCCGCCGCCCTTGACGCCGGCTCCAAAGCCCCGTAGCCCCTGGCGATGCCGCAAACAACCGACGACATCCCCTGCCGCGTCACCCGCCTGCCAAACGGCGTGCGCGTGGTGACCGAGTCCATGCCGCAGGTCAAGACCGCAAGCCTCGGCGTGTGGATCGAGGCCGGTTCGCGCCACGAGGCCAAGGGCCAGGAAGGGCTCGCCCATCTCTGGGAGCACATGGCCTTCAAGGGCACCGCCAGCCGCGACGCCCTGGCCATCGCCAAGGAGCTCGACATTCTGGGCGGGCTCGCCAACGCTTTCACCTCCCGCGAGGCCACCTGCTTCCACATCCGGGTCATGGACGCCCATTTCCGCCGCGCCTTCGACGTGCTGGCGGACATCGCGCTCAACCCCAGGCTCGATCCCGAGGAGCTGGCCCGGGAACAGGCGGTCATCCTCCAGGAAATCTCCATGGTGGAGGAGACGCCCGAGGAAAAGGTGCACGAGGATTTCTGGGGCGCGGCCTGGGCCGAGCCGGCCATCGCCCATGCCATCACCGGCACGCCCGGGTCCGTGAACGCGGCCACGCCCAAGACCATGCAGGTCTGGCGGCGCGCGCATTACCGCCCCGACGCCATCGCCGTGGTGGCGACCGGCGCCGTTTCCCACGAAGTCGTCGTGGACATGGCCGCCGCGACCTTCGGCAGCCTGCCCGTCGCGCAGGGGCCGGACGTGCGCCCGGCCGGCGCGTTCACGCCGCCAAGGCTCGCCGTGCGCCGGGAAAGCGAACAGAACCACGTCATTTTGGCCTATCCGTCCGTGGGCAACAAAAGCCCGGAGCGCTTCGCCCACACGCTCCTGGCGACGCTGCTTGGCGGCAACATGTCTTCGCGGCTTTTCCAGGAAGTGCGCGAAAAGCGCGGCCTGGCCTATTCCATCTACGCCAGCGTGAGCGGCCTTGCCGACGCCGGCATTTTCGAGATCCAGGCCGCCGTGGAGCCCGAGCGCACGCGCGAACTGCTGTCCGTCGTCCGCGCCGAGCTCGCTGCCGTGGCCGGCGGCGCGGTCACGGCCGAGGAACTCGACCACACCCGCGAGCACCTCAAGGGGCTGCTCTACCTTGGCGCGGAATCCACGGAGAACCGCATGATGCGTCTGGCGCGCAACATTTTGCTCTTCGGCCGCGAGATTCCCCTTGAGGAAACCGCCGCCGCCCTGGACAATGTCACCCTGGACGACCTGGCCGCCATCGCCGGCCGGGCGTTCACCGAGGCCAACACCGGCCTGTGCATCCTGGGACCAACGGCCGCGATCCCCTGAATCCGGTCGCGGCCAAAGCTCCGGAGGCGAGCGCCATGTCCGACACCGTTCTCTATTCCCTTGGCCAAGGCGTCCTGAAGCTCCTCGAAGGCGACATCACCAAGGATGACGCCGACGCCATCGTCAACGCCGCCAACTCCGCCCTTGCCGGCGGCGGCGGCGTGGACGGGGCCATCCACCGCGCCGCCGGGCCGCAGCTTCCGCCGGCCTGCCGCGAAATCATCGCCAAGATTGGCCGGCTGCCCGCCGGGGGCGCGGTCATCACCCCGGGCTTCGACCTGCCCGCCCGCCACATCATCCATACCGTCGGCCCCATCTGGCGTGGCGGCAACGAAGGCGAACCGGAAAAACTGCGTTCCGCCTACGCCGAGTCCATCACCCGGGCCGTGGAAAACGGCCTGGGAACTCTCTCCTTTCCCGCCGTGTCCACGGGCGTCTACGGCTACCCCGTGGAACTGGCCGCGCCCATTGCGCTTACCGTCATGGCCGAGGCGCTTACGAGCGGCCGCCTGCGGGAAATCCGCCTCTACCTGCACGGAAAACATGCCTTCGGCCTCTGGCGTTCCGTGGCGGACGACTTATTTGGTGGGATTACGCGTTAGGAATGCCTCCGGCGGCCGGGGGGGATCATCCCCCCCGGCCCCCCTGGGCGGGGGAGCGGGAAACGGGTGGCGGCGTGGTCGGCGGACGGGTGTCCGTCGGCGGGGCCGGGAGAAGGGTAGCGCATGGTTGAGTGGGACAGCGGACAGTATTTGAAGTTCGCGGGGGAACGGACGCAGCCGGCCAGGGACCTGGCGGCGCGGATCGCGCTGGACAACGTGCGCGAGGTGCTGGATGTCGGCTGCGGGCCGGGCAACAGCAGCCGCGTGCTGGCCGAACGCTTCCCCGGCGCACGCGTGCACGGTATCGACAGCTCCCCGGACATGATCGACGCGGCCAGGGGCAATTGCCCCGAAGGGCGGTTTACGCTGTGCGATGCGGCAACGGAGCTGGCGAGCCTCGGCAAGGGCGCGTATGACGTCGTCTTTTCCAACGCCTGCATCCAGTGGATTCCCGACCACCCGAAGCTCGTGCGCGCAATGCTTTCGCTGCTGCGCCCCGGCGGCGTGCTTGCCGTGCAGACGCCCATGAATGACGACGAACCGATCCACAAGATCATCGGCGCACTGGTCGCCGGGGAGAAGTGGAAAGGCGCGTTCGCCAAGCCGCGCATTTTCCACAATTTGCGGCCCGGGCGGTATTTCGACCTGCTTGCCGACGCGGCGGCGGATTTTACGCTCTGGCAGACCACCTACTACCATGTGCTCGCGTCCCATGCCGCCATCATGGAATGGTATCGCGGCACCGGGTTGCGGCCGTACCTGAGCGCCCTGTCCGAAAGCGACAAGGCCGTCTTCGAGGCTGACGTCTTCGCCCAGGTCGTCGCGCAGTATCCGAAACAGCAGGACGGCCGGATCATCTTCCGGTTTCCCCGGTTCTTTTTCACGGCTACGGCCGTGTAACGCGCGTTGGCCGGCCTTGCCGGCGACAAATCAGGGCGAACGCACTGCTGCCTTGCCCTGGCAATCACATTGCCCCATCCCCCCTTGAAAGTTTTTCGGGGAGGAGGGGGATCGGGGGGAGGAAGCCCCTTTTTTCAAAAAGGGGCTTCCTCCCCCCGATTATGGAGTATCCGCATGGAATTACGTGGGACGACGATATTGGCCGTGCGTACGGACGCCGGCGTGGCCGTGGCCGGCGACGGGCAGGTGACGCTCGGGCAGGCCGTGGCCATGAAGCATGGCGCGCGCAAGGTGCGCCGCATCTACAAGGACAAGGTCGTGATCGGTTTTGCCGGCTCCACGGCCGACGCGTTCACCCTCTTCGAGCGCTTCGAGGCCAAGCTGGAGGAATTCGGCGGCAACCTCGTGCGCGCGAGCGTGGAGCTGGCCAAGGACTGGCGCAAGGACAAATATCTGCGCCGCCTGGAGGCCATGCTCATCGTGGCCGACGCAACGAACGTGCTGCTACTTTCCGGCAACGGCGACGTGATCGAGCCGGACGACGGCGTGGCCGCCATCGGTTCGGGCGGGCCGTACGCCCTGGCCGCCGCGCGGGCGCTTTTGCGCTACACGAGCATGCCCCCGCGCGAGATCGTGGAGAAGGCCATGGGCATTGCCGCGGAAATCTGCGTCTACACCAACGACCGCATCGTGGTGGAGACTATCGACCGCGCCTAGGCGCGCGGTTTTATTGCCGTAAGGAGTGGAAATGCACGCCAGTCTGACGCCTCGGGAGATCGTTTCCGAGCTCGACAAATACATCATCGGCCAGAAGGACGCCAAACGCATGGTGGCCATCGCCATGCGCAACCGCTGGCGGCGCCAGCAGATCGATCCCGAGCTGCGCGACGAGATCGCGCCGAAAAACATCATCATGATCGGCCCCACGGGCGTGGGCAAGACCGAGATCGCGCGGCGGCTGGCAAAGCTCTCCGGGTCGCCGTTTTTCAAGGTCGAGGCCACGAAGTTCACCGAGGTGGGCTATGTGGGCCGCGACGTGGAATCCATGGTGCGCGACCTCATGGAGATTGGCGTCAACCTCGTGCGCAAGGAGGAGCAGGACAGGGTGGCGGCCAAGGCCGAGAAGGCGGCCGAGGAGCGCCTGCTCGACGTGCTTTTGCCCGAGTCCCAGCGCGGCGGGGAGAGCCCCATCCCCATGCCCGCGGCCCTGGAGGCCCCGACGCCGACGCCGGCCGCGGACGGCCCCGTGAGCACCCGCGAGAAGCTGCGCAAGCTCTGGCGCGAGGGCAAGCTCGACGACCGCATCGTGCCCGTGGAAGTGTCCGTGCCCGCGCCGCAGGTGGAGATCATGTCCATGCCGGGCATGGAAGACATGGGCTCGCAGTTCAAGGACATGTTTTCCAAGGTGTTTCCCCAGCGCAAGAAGACCCGCAACATGCGCGTGCGCGACGCCTACGAGGTGCTTTTGCAGGAGGAGACCGACCGGCTCGTGGACATGGACAAGGTGTCCGAGACGGCCAAGGAGCGCGTGGAGCAGACGGGCATCATCTTCATCGACGAGATCGACAAGATCTGCGGCAAGCAGGGCGGCGGCAGCGGCCCGGACGTCTCGCGCGAGGGCGTGCAGCGCGATTTGCTGCCCGTGGTCGAGGGCTGCGTGGTCAACACCAAGTACGGCATGGTGAAAACCGACCATATTCTGTTCATCGCCGCGGGCGCGTTCCACTTCTCCAAGCCCTCGGACCTCGTGCCGGAGCTCCAGGGCCGCTTCCCCCTGCGTGTGGAGCTGCGGGCGCTGACGGCCGAGGATTTCTACCGCATCCTGACCGAGCCGCAAAACGCGCTCACCGTGCAGTACACGGCGCTGATCGGCACCGAGGGCGTGACGCTCACGTTCACCGACGAGGCGCTGCGCGAGGTGGCGGAGTTCGCGCGCAAGGTCAACGAGGAAACCGAGAACATCGGGGCGCGGCGGCTGTACACCATCATGGAAAGAATTCTCTCCGACCTGTCCTTTTCGGCCTCGGACCAGGGCGGCCAGAGCGTGGTCGTGGACCCGGCCTACGTGCGGGACAAGCTCACCGACGTGGCCGAAGACCGCGACCTTTCCCGCTACATCCTGTAATCCCATCCGTTGGAGGACGGCCCATGGAACGCGAGCACGCCAAGGCCAGGCTTCTGCTGGAAGCCCTGCCGTACATCCGCAAGTTCTTCGGCAAGACGGTCGTGATCAAGTACGGCGGACACGCCATGGTGGACGAGGCCTTGCAAAAAAGCTTCGCCCTCAACATCATCCTGCTCAAGTACATCGGCATCAATCCGGTCATCGTACACGGCGGCGGGCCGCAGATCGGCAACATGCTCAAGCAGCTCAACATTACGAGTGAGTTCCGCCAGGGCCTTCGCGTCACCGACGACGCCACCATGGACGTGGTGGAGATGGTGCTCGTGGGCAAGGTCAACAAGAACATCGTCAACCTGATCAACCTCAACGGCGGCATGGCCGTGGGGCTTTCCGGCAAGGACGGCAAGCTCATCAGCGCGCGCAAGCTGGAAATGGTGCTGGAAAAGGGCGACGCCCCGCCCGAGATCATCGACCTCGGCAAGGTGGGCGAGGTCACGGGCATCAACACCGGGCTCATCACCACGCTGCTCGGCCAGGGTTTCATCCCGGTCATCGCGCCGGTCGGCGTGGACGACGCGGGCGAGACCTACAACATCAACGCCGACACCGTGGCCGGGGCCGTGGCCGCCGCGCTCGGGGCCAAGCGCCTCGTGCTCCTGACCGACGTGGCCGGGGTGCTCGACAAGGACAAGAACCTCATCTCGTCCCTCGACATCATCGAAGCTTCGGAAGCCATGGCCTCGGGCGTGCTGACCGGCGGCATGATCCCCAAGGTCACCTGCTGCATGGAAGCCGTGGACGCGGGCGTGGAAAAGGCCCACATCCTGGACGGGCGGGTGGAGAACTGCATCATCCTGGAGTTCTTCACCAATTCCGGCATCGGTACGGAGATCGTCTGCAAGCGGTGCATGCTGTAGACGGCTTGTGATGGGAGCTGGGGGGACGCCTCCGGCGGCCAGGAGGGGATGATCCCCTCCTGGCCGCCGGAGGCGTTTCTTTCTTCCCTCTCCTGCCTTACCAGCGGCCGGGCATGGCCGGCTGCCAGGATTCGGACACGTATTTGCGGAAATCCCGGCCCACCTGCCACAGGCGCGTCAGCCGGCCCTCAATGACGATGGCGCGCGGGCGCGGCCGCAGATGGCGGTAGTGGCGCGGCAGCTGGAAGCGATTGTTTTTTGACAGCACCACGTCCATTTCCCGCTCCCGGTCGCGCACGACCAGGGCTTCCGGAAAGAAAACGGCATTTTTCAGACGCTTGGAAAAGACGTTGAACAGCGCGGCGTGGATGGCGGAAAAGGGCTCCGCGGAAAGGCGCGCCGTAGGCGCGGCCACGTTCTCGTTGGCGATAAACGCGATCGGCCCGTCCGGCAGGGCGGCATAGGACGCCTCGAGCCGGGCGTCGGCCACGATCACCGCGCCAAGGCCCAGGGAATCGAAGAGCAGCCGCGTACGCGCGGCGATGGCCGCGTCGATGTCCAGGCCGAAAAGCCGCGTCTCGGCCACGCCGTTGCGCTTGGCCTGGAACCAGGCCGCGGCCAGCAGCACGCCCGTGCCCGTGCCGCAGTCGATGCCGAGAAACGGGTCCTGGACCAGGGCCGGCGGCAACGGGCGGTTGGCCACGGAACGGAAGATGTGCGCCGTGCGCGGCAGGTCCGTCAGCATGCGCAGGGAAAACGCGCTGTATTCCCCGGGCAACGGCAGGCCCTCGTCCGGTCCTTCCTCGGACCAGAGGTCGTAGAAACGCCCCAACTGCGTGCAGATTTCCGGCAGGGGCACGGCATGGGATTCCGATCCGGGGAAAAGGGACGCGTAGAAGAATTTCAACAATAAACTTAGGATATCCGCATCGGTCATGGGCACGGCGGGATGGGACAGACGCTCGAAGTCGTCCCGCAAGGGGCCGGGACGGAATATTTCGCGGGCGATGACGGGTTCCCGGCCAATCCTGGCGTCGAACCGTCTGGAAGGCGAGGTGGGGGCTGCGTCGGTAAGCTGAGGCATGGGCACTCCTTCCTTGGAATCACGAACCGGACCCGGCGGCAAAAAGCTCCAGATCGCTGTAACCCATGCAGGTTTGATGCCGTCCGCCTCGTTTGCCGGCCACGGTTGAGGCCCGTCGACAAAAGGCGTAAGGCACGACGCGTGCTGCAACACACCTTCGTACACCTGCCCGGCCTCGGTCCCTCCACGGAAAAACGCCTCTGGGCCGCCGGCATACTGACCTGGGACGACTTCCTCGACGCCAAAACCCCGCCGCTCGGGTCCGTCAAGGTTCCCATGTGGCGCGACGAACTCGCCGCTTCCAAGGAACGCCTGGCCGCCGGCGATGCCGACTACTTCGGCTCGCGCCTGCCGCCGGCCGAAAACTGGCGACTCTTCTTCGACTTCCGCGAACACCTCGCCTGCGTGGACATCGAAACCGACGGCACGCCGCAAAACGAGGTCACCGCCGTTTCCCTCTACGACGGCATCGACACCGTGCGCACCTACGCCCACGGGAAAAATCTGCACGACTTCGTCGCGGATATCCTGGAGAAAAAAGTCCTCGTCACCTTCAACGGCCGCTGCTTCGACGCCCCGGTCCTCAAGTCCCACCTGGGCGCGACCCTGCCCAAGGCCCATATCGACCTGCGCAACGTCCTCACGGGCATCGGCATCAAAGGCGGCCTCAAGAAATGCGAGGTCCACTACGGCGTGGACCGCGGCGACCTCGCCGGCGCGGACGGCTACTTCGCCGTGGTGCTCTGGCGCGAATACGTCAAGACCGCCGACCCCGCGCTCATGGAAACACTGCTCGCCTACAACGCCGCAGACGTGCTGGCACTGCCCGTGCTGCTCGCCCACGCGATAAACGACCTGCTCGAACGCACCCCCTTCGCCGACCGTTACCGGCTGCCCATCCCCAAGCCCGGCGACAATCCCCACGCGCCCGACCCCGGCGTCCTGCGCCGCCTGCACTGGGCGTTTTCGCGCAAGTAGCCGGGATGACTGGGGCACTGTCCCGGACCCCGTCAGGGCTCTGCCCTGGACCCGCTGGGGCGCTGCCCCAGACCCCGCCGGGGGGAGTCACTCCCCCCGGTCCCCCCGTCCGGCGTCGTGGCGCGGGGAGGGCTGCGGGCACCGGGAGGCTTGGCGTTGGCGGTACGAAGATGGGGCCGGAATTTCCCCTGCCGCTGCCGCCGCTTTCGCGGCAGGCTCGGCAGGGGAAATTCCGGCCCCAGGCCGTCGCTCCTTCGGAGCGAGTTTGAAGGAATTTACTGACCCAATTTCTTAAAATGCGGCGCTCCGCCGCTGGCGCCCGCCTCTCCACCCGCTTACCCATCCCCCGTCGGGGAGGTCCAGGAGGGGATCATCCCCTCCTGGCCGCCGGAGGCCTCTTCGCCTTTGTCCTCTCTTTCCTCCCTCACTTCCTCATTTCGGCGGTACGGGTTTGATGCCCCAGATATCGCGCGCGTATTCGCGGATGGTGCGGTCGGAGGAGAAGTAGCCCATGCGGGCGGTATTGAGGATGGCTTTGCGTGCCCAGACGTCGGGGCGGGCGTAGTCCATGCCCAGGCGTTCGTGGGTTTCGATGTAGGACATGAAGTCGGCGAGATGCATGTAGCGTTCGTTGCGGGCGAGGAGTTTTTCGAAGATCCAGTGGAAACTGGAGGCGGATTCCGGGCTGAAGCGGCCGGCCGAGATGGCGTCGAGGACGCGACGGATTTCCGGGTGTTTGCTGTAATATTCCCAGGGGTCGTAGCTGCCTTCGCCGAGGGTGCGCTCCACTTCGGGGGTGGACAGGCCGAAGAGGTAGAAGTTCTCGTCGCCCACGCATTCGCGGATTTCGATGTTCGCGCCGTCGAGGGTGCCGATGGTGAGCGCGCCATTGAGGGAGAACTTCATGTTGCCGGTGCCGGAGGCTTCGGTGCCGGCGGTGGAGATCTGCTCGCTGACGTCGGCGGCGGGGATGAGCTTTTCGGCCAGGGAGACCCGGTAATCGGGGGCGAAGACGACCTTGATGTGGTCGCCCACGCGTTTGTCGCCGTTGATGACGCGGGCGAGGCAGCAGATGAGGTGGATGATTTCCTTGGCTTCGAAATAGCCGGGCGCGGCCTTTCCGGCGAACAGGTACACGCGCGGCACGGCCGGGATATAGCCGTCCTCGGTCAGGCGGAGGTAGTCATGGATGATGTGCATGACGTTTAAGAGTTGCCGCTTGTATTCGTGGATGCGCTTGGCCTGGATGTCGAAGACGGCGTTCGGGGAGAGGACGACGCCCGAGGCCCGGGTGACGAATCCGGCGAGGTATTCCTTGTTGGCGCGTTTGACGGCCATGAATTTCTGGCGGAACGCGGCGTCTTCGGCCAGGGGGACGAGCTCCTCAAGCCGGTCGAGGTCCTTGACCCAGGCGTCGCCGATAGCCTCGGTGATGAGCGCGGAAAGGCCCGGGTTGGCCTTGTGCAGCCAGCGGCGCGGGGTGATTCCGTTGGTCTTGTTGTTGAATTTTCCGGGCCACAGGGCGGCGTAGTCCGGGAAGAGCACTTTCTTGACCAGTTCGGAGTGCAGCCGCGAGACGCCGTTGACGGAATGGGAGCCGACCACGGCGAGGTTGGCCATGCGCACCTGTTTGCCGTTTCCTTCATCGATCAGCGACAGCCGGCGCAGGGTGGCGTCACCAGGGTTGGTGGTCACGCGGATGTGGTCGAGGAAGCGCTGGTTGATTTCGTAGATGAGCTGGAGGTGGCGCGGCAGGACCTTGCCCAGGAGTTCCACGGGCCACATTTCCAGGGATTCGGGCATGAGCGTGTGGTTGGTGAAGGCCAGGGTGCGCGTGGTGATGTTCCAGGCCCGGTCCCAGGGCACGCGGCGTTCGTCCACGAGGATGCGCATGAGTTCGACCACGGCCAGGGCCGGGTGGGTGTCGTTGAGCTGGATGGCCGTGAATTCGGGCAGTTCCTCGATGTTGCGGTTCTGCTTGAGGAAACGCCGGGTGATGTCGCGCAGCGAGCAGAAGACGAGGAAGTACTCCTGGATCAGGCGCAGTTCGCGGCCGAAGGCGATGGATTCGCTCGGGTAGAGGATCTTGGACACCAGTTCCGAATAGACCTTCTGGTGGATGGCCTTGATGTAGTCGCCCTGGTCGAAGATCTTCATATCGAAGTTGTCGGTGGAGCGGGCTGCGAAAAGACGCAGGTAATTGACTGTCTTGTCGCCGTAGCCGACGATGGGGATGTCGTAGGGCACGCCGAGCAGGTCCTGCCAGTCCACCCACAGGGGGAGGTAACCGCCGTCCGGACCCTGGTGGTCTTCGATGCGGCCGTAGATGGGCACGATGACGGACTGGTCGCGGCGTTCGATCTGCAGGGGCATGCCTTCGGCCATCCAGTAGTCGGGCCGTTCGACCTGGCGGTCGTTCTCGATGGTTTGCTTGAACAGGCCGTATTCGTAGTGGATGCCGTAGCCGCAGCCGGGCAGGTCAAGGGTGGCCAGGGAGTCGAGGAAGCAGGCGGCCAGGCGTCCGAGGCCGCCGTTGCCGAGCGCCGGGTCGCGTTCGAACTCCCGGATTTCCTCCAGTTCGAAGCCCCATTGCCGCAGCAGTTCGATGCACGTGTCCTCGATGCGCATGTTGTCGATGTTGTTCCCCAGGCAACGCCCCAGCAGATATTCGATGGAGAGATAATACATGCGCTTGGCCCGGGCGTCGCGGTAGCGCTGCCGGGTTTCGAGCATCCTGTCCACGAGGCGGTCGCGCAGGGTCCTGGACAGGGCCATGGCCACGTCACGGTTGCCGGCCTCGGCGCAGGGCTTGCCCAGGGAGTGCGTGATGTGGTGGCGGATGGAACAGGAAAGGGAGTCGGCGTCGAGGGTTTCGAGCGGACAGTGCGCAACGGGCATGGGGGGACCTCCTCAAGGGCAATCGGGGCAAGGGTATGCTGCCTCATAGCAAAAGGGAGACGGCGTTGTCCAACGGGCTGGCCTAAAGGAGCCTTCTCCTGCGGCCGATAAGAGACGAGACAGCGACATTTTATCCAAGGAGGCCAACCATGGACGCCATAGACGGAACCGGAAGCGGCACGCTCAAGGGGGCGTTCGCGCAACAGAAACTCGGCGCGCAGGTGGTTTCGGACACCCTGACCCGGCTCAACACCGACCAGACGACCGGTAAGGTGGACCAGGATTTCGATTTTCAGACGAAAGTGCTTTCCGCGGCCAAAGGCCTCGGCGGCAACGTGAACGTCAAGGCGTAAAACTTCCCCACGCCGCCGGATCGCCGCAGGTGATCCGGCGGCTCCCAGGCGGCGTCCGGACGCCTTGCCTTCGGCATAAATTCAACGCATGTTCGGTCATGGCGACCATCCTCCATCTCGACATGGACGCGTTTTTTGCCTCCGTCGAGCAACACGACGACCCGACGCTGGCCGGAAAACCCGTCATCATCGGCAACCACCTGCGCGGCGTGGTCTCCGCCGCCTCCTACGAAGCGCGCGTCTTCGGCGTGCGCTCGGCCATGCCCGTGGTCGAAGCCAAGCGCCGCTGCCCCCACGGCGTCTTCCTGCCCGGCAACCGCCGCCGCTACAGCGAAGTCTCCCGCATCGTCATGGCCGCCCTCGGCCGCATCTCCCCCCTCGTCGAACCCGCCTCCATCGACGAGGCCTACGTGGACGTCACCGGCACCGAAACCCTCTTCGGACCGCCCGAAACTCTGGGCCGCGCCATCAAGGCCATGATCCGCGAGGAAACCGGCCTCGCCTGCTCCGTCGGTATCGCGCCGGTCAAATTCATCGCCAAGATCGCCTCGGACTACGACAAGCCCGACGGCCTCACCGTGGTTCCTCCCGACCAGGTCGCCGCGTTCCTCGCCGACCTGCCCGTGGGCAAAATCCCCGGCGTCGGCAAACGCGCGCAGGATACCCTCGCCCGCCTCGGCGTGCGCCTCGTGCGCGATGTCCTCAACTATCCGCCCGACTTCTGGAAACGCCACTGCGGCAAATGGGGCCTCGACCTCTACGCCCGCGCCAACGGCCAGGGCAGCGACGTCGTCAGCCCCAGTCGCGAAGCCAAATCCGTTTCCGCCGAAAATACCTTCGACACCGATACCGCCGACCGCAACCGCCTCGCCGCCTGGCTCCTGCGCCAAGCCGAACGCATCGGCCGCGAACTGCGCCAGGAAAACCTCCGCGGCCGCACCATCACCCTCAAACTCAAATTCAATGACTTCCGCCAGATCACCCGCAGCCGCACCCTCCCCGAACCCACCGACAGCGACACCACCATCTTCAACGCCGCCAGAACCCTCCTCGACGCCGAACCGCTGCCCAACTCCGTGCGCCTCATCGGCGTCGGCGTCTCCAACTTCGGCCGCCTGGAACGGCAACTCGGCCTGTTCGAATCCGCCACGCAAACCCAAAACATCCGCGACGGCAAAATCAACGCCGCCCTGGACGCCATTCGCGATAAATTCGGTCGCGAAGCCATCGTGCGCGGCCGGTTGTTCGATTTCAGGCGGAAGAAGGATGAAGGGTAGAGGTCGGGGGAGAGGGAGAGGAGAGAGTGAAGATGCCTCCGGCGGCCAGGAGGGGATGATCCCCTCCTGGACCTCCCCGACGGGGGAGCGGCAAGCGGGTGGAGAGGCGGGCGCCAGCGGCGAAGCGCCGCATTTTAAGAGGTTATGGAAGTAAAATTCTACAACGTCTTTTGCCTTTAAGAAGGCTTTCAAAGCAAAATTCCTTCAAACTCGCCCTGAAAGGGCGACGGCCTGGGGCCGGGATTTCCCCTGCCGAGCCTGCCGCGACAGCGGCGGCAGCGGCAGGGGAAATCCCGGCCCCATCTTCGTACCGCCAACGCCAGCTCTCCCGGTGCCCGCAGTTTCCCCCGCGCCACCACGCCGGACGGGGGGACCGGGGGGAGTGACTCCCCCCGGCGGGGTCTGGGGCAGCGCCCCAGCGGGTCCAGGGCAGAGCCCTGGCAGGGTCCGGGACAGCGTCCCGGCGGGGCCTGGGGCAGCGCCCCAGTTCGTTTGCGCCCCAGCCGTTACCGGTCGCGGCCGAATTTTTCGAACTCGGAAAAGGCGCTGCGTTTGGCTTTGTTTTTGGCTTTGATGTCGCTGAGGATGGATTCGCTGAGGTCCGAGGCGACCACGGGTTTGGTGCGGGTGCGCGGCTTTTGCCCGGGATCGAAGAATTGACCGCCGAGGTCCGCCAGTTCGTCCGGGGTGAGCATGGTGCCGGCGGCGGTCAGCGGCGGGGCGAGGGGAAGGAGCGGTTCCGGGGTGCTGGACGCTTGCGGCGCGGCGGCGGGCGGTTCGTGGAGTTCGGGCGCGGCGACGGGCGCGGGTTCCGGCGCGGGTGCGGTTTCGAGCGTCGGCGTGGACTTTTGGGGTGCGGCGGCTGCGGCCTGGGGGGCCAGGGCCTGCCGCAACTGGCGCAATTCGGCCAGGATGGCGAGCTGCACCTTGAGGATTTGTTGCAGGGTGGTTTCCATGGGCCGGCACTACCACGCGGGGCGGGTCGGGTAAAGAATCAGCGGCTTTCGAGGGCGGCCAGGGTCGGGCTCATGGAGGTCAGCGTCGCGTTGGCAAGCAGTTTCGCGCCGTAGGCGGTCAGGTGCACGCCGTCGGGAGTGCGTGCCGTGCGCGGGCCGCCGGGGGCGGGCAGAGCCTTGGCGTAGTTGCCGCTGGCGTCGGCCAGGGTGCGGCGCACGTCCACGAAGCGGCAGCCGGGCAGGGCGTCGAGCTGTCGGGCGATGACGGCGTTGATGGCGGCCACGTCGGCGTTGAGCCTGGGGTTGGCCATGACGGGCGCGCCGACCCAGAAGATGCGGGCGTGGGGATTGCCCAGGCGCGCGAGTTCCACGAGTCTGCGCACGCGCCGGGCGTATTCGGCGTCCCAGCCGGGGCGACCGAAGGCCACTTTGGAGCCGCCGGGCCGGGTGAGGGTCTGGTTGTCGTTGGTGGCGATCATGATGACTACGGTATCCGGCTTTGCGGCCGTGGCGGCGGCGGTCATCTCGCGTTCCCAGTCGTAGAAGTCGGGCCGGGCGAGGCCGCTCGAGATCTTGCCCTTGGCGGAAAATGTCGTGCCGGGCCGGTCGGCAAGCAGGGGGCGCAGGGCGTCTGCCAGGTAGATGGACAGGGAATCGCCGGCCACGAGGATGCGGTGGCCGTTTGTCGTCACGGCGGGCGCGGGCGTGTGTCCTGGCGCGCGGGGCTGGGGCGCGGCCGGGGGCGTCGTCGGTTTCTTGACGGCGACTTCCCTGGTGGCCGGGGGGGCGGCGTCGGCCGTTTCCCGGGGTTGTGGCGTGGATTCCTCTGCCTTTTCGGGCGGTTGGGCCGGGACCAGGGAGACGAGGCGCAGGGGCAGGCCCAGGGAGCCCAGGCGGTCGTCCTGGCGCACGGCCACGGGGCCGCTCAGGGGATGGACGGCGGCCTTGTCCACGGCCAGGCGCACGGTGTAGGGCGCGACGGCCAGGCGCACGGCGTGGCTGTCGGGGTTTCCTGCGTCGTCTGACGGCGTGTCGCGCAGGTCGAAACCGGAGACCAGGGCGCGCAGGGTGTCGTCGCCGGCGGTGCCGGGGTCGGGCACGGCGGCCAGGGCCAGGCCGGGGTGCGTCGTGCGCGGCGAGGCGAGAAGCGCTGCCGCGAGGAGCAGGGCGGCCGGCAGCCGGTGTGCGCGGGAGGTGGGCGTAGCGTTTGGCATGGCGATTCCGGGTTTGCCGCCGCCGGAGCGTCCGGTCGGGGCCTGCCTGGAGTTTGCAAGGGGCGGGCCGAAGCGATATTTCGGCATCATGCCGTTATCGTGGTGTATTTGCCGCCGGAAGGGGTGTCGGCTCCCTGACGGGGCCGTGCCCGCCGTTGCCAAGCCGGTTGCCTTTTGGCGGCGGCGACGCTAGCGTGCGCCGCAATTCAGGAAGGACCAGCGAGCCCATTGATGAATATCACAAGTTTTGAATTCGCGTTATTTTTTGCAGTGATACTGCCGCTTAACTGGATCCTCCGCCGGTTCGCCGGGCCGTACCGGCTGTTTTTGCTGGTGGCTTCCTATGTATTCTATGCCTCGTTCAATGCCAAATTTCTGTTGATCCTTTTGGTCTTCAGTTTTCTGACCTGGTTTTTCGCCGTGGTCTTCGCTGAGACTTCCGACATCCGGTTCAGACGTTTCTGCCTGATCCTCTATGTGGCCTTCTCCCTGGGCATGCTCGTTTTCTTCAAGTATTACGAGATGCTCTATATCTCCGCCGACTGGGTATTCCGCGTCTTTTCGGCGGGAAACCCGGTGCCGCTGCTCGACGTGATCATGCCCATCGGCATTTCCTTTTTCACCTTCCAGGGCATGAGCTACGCCATCGACGTCTACCGCGACCCGACAAAAGTCGAACGCAGCCTCGTCGAAGTCTTTTGTTTCATATCTTTTTTCCCGACAATCCTGTCCGGCCCCATCCTGCGGGCCGGCAATTTTCTGCCGCAGCTCAAAAAGGCGCGCATCGAACGCGTGGATTTCACCAGGGCGTTCTACCTGCTCACGCGTGGCCTGCTTAAAAAGATTATTATTTCTAGCTACTTGTCCGAACATATCGTGCGCACCACCTTCGGCGCGCCGGAAGGTTTTTCCTCGGCCGCGGTGCTTGTGGGCGTGTTATCCTACGCGGCGCAGATTTATTGCGATTTTTCGGGCTATTCCGACCTCGCCCAGGGTGTGGCGCTGCTTATGGGCTTCGACGTGCCGGACAACTTCAATTCGCCGTATTCCTCGCGCTCGCTGCGCGACTTCTGGCGGCGCTGGCACATCACCTTTTCCCTGTGGCTGCGCGACTACCTTTACATTTCCCTTGGCGGCAACCGGAAGGGCAGGGTACGCAAGTACTTGAACCTGGTGGCCACCATGGCGCTCGGCGGGCTGTGGCACGGCGCGGCCTACAATTTCCTGATCTGGGGTTTCATCCACGGCTTCGGCCTCGTGGCCAACCATCTGGTGGTGGAATTTCGCGCCGCGCGGGCCGCGGTCCGCGAGGCCAAGGGGCTGGCCCCGGCCACGGGCGGCTTCGGCGCGGCGGTGTGGTCGGGCGCGTGCTGGCTGACGACCTTCAGCTATGTCTGCGTGGCCTGGGTCTTTTTCGGGGCCGAGGACGCGGGCAAGGCCGTGGACGTGCTGTCGCGCGTGGTCGCCCTGGACCCGACCGGGGCCGGGTTTCGTCCGACCTGCCTGATCCTGGTGGTCGTGGTCGTGGCCATGCAGCTGGCCAACCTCACGGGCAAGGACACATTTCGCAAGGGCTTCGAATGGCTGCCTTTTCCGCTTCAGGGTGCGGCCCTTGGGCTGGTTGCGGCCTGCATCCTGAAGCTCGGCCCCGATGGCGTGTTGCCGTTCATTTATTTCCAATTCTAGTTTTTTTCCTTTCTTTTCCGCCTTTTCGGCGATTCTGGTATTTTTCTTGTAAGCGACTTCCGGTTCTGGTATGGTGCAAGACCAGGATGGGAAAGCAGTCATGGCGGCTGCGCCTAAGAGCAAGCGCCTCGAATCGTTGGGGAAACGACTCGCTGTAGGAGGCCGGAGCGCTTGTTTGGCGCGGCGACAGGGACGCCGACTGTTTGCATTTCTTTCTCATCCCGGGTCGCGTTTCTTACATTATCATGCTCCGTCCGGGGCGCGGCGCAGGCGATGGGGGTCGCCGGGCGCACGCACCGACAGAGCGTCGAGGTGTTGCATGCGAAACCCGAGTCAGGCCCTCCTCCTGGCCGTATTGATGGCGTCCCTGATCCTGCCCCCGGGCCTGCCCGTGGCCGGCGCGACCGTGTCGGGCCCGGCGAGTCCGGCCAAATCCCGGTCCGTCCTGCTCGTGGGCGATTCCCTGTCCATCGGCCTTGGCAAACAGCTCGACGCCGTGTTCGCCGGTCGTCCCGGCGTGCGCTTCGCCCATCTGGGCAAAGTCTCGAGTGGGCTGGCCAATCCGGCCTTCTTCAACTGGGACGAGCAGCTCACCGCCCAGGTCAAGGCGCATCATCCCGACCTCGTGCTCATCATGGTCGGGGCCAACGACGACAAGCCCCTGCCGGCGCTCGGCGGCGGGCAGGCCGCTTTCGGCACCAAGGCCTGGGACGCCGCTTACGCCGCGCGTTTGGCCAAGCTTCACGCCATCGTCCGGGCCGAGAACCCGCAGGCCGCCGTGGCCTACATCGGCGTGCCCGTCATGGGCGACCCGGCCTTCAACGCGCTCATGCTCCACGTCAACGGCGTGATCGAAAAGACCGCGCGCTCGCTGCCCGACGCGTCTTATATCGACGTCGAGCACACCCTGGCCGACGCCTCCGGCGCGTATGCGCCCGTGGCCCGCACGGCCGACGGCAATGTGGTGAAGCTGCGCGCCGAGGACGGCGTGCACATCTCCGGCACGGGTTCGCGCCTGCTGGCCGCCCGCTGCCTGGAGGCCGTTGCCGACGCCGCCGGCCTGCCGCAGCGCGAATTGCTCGCCGCCGTGGATGGCCGTGACGCCGTGCCCCTGGCCTCCGCCTCCGCCCCGGTGCGCTTGGCCGAAGCCAAGGCCCCGGCTGCCAAGGTCGCGCCGGCCAAGGCGGAAATCGCCAAGAACGACGCCGTAAAGGCCGCGCCCGCCAAGGCCGCGCCCGCCGCCGTGGTCGCCGCCAAGAGCCCGGCCGCTCCGGCCGCGCCCGTGATCGCCAGAACCCCGGCCGCTCCCGAAGTCGCCAAGGCCGCGCCCGTCGCGGCCCCGTCCGCCGGCACCTATCAGGTGGCCGACGGCGATACGCTCTGGTCCGTGGCCAAGCGCGTGGGCGTTTCCGCCGACGCCCTGGCCGCGGCCAATCCCGGCATCGACGCGCGCCGCATGTCCATCGGCCAGTCCCTGGCCCTGCCGGCCGGCGCGACGCTTGCCGATGCGGACAAGGCCCCGGCCGCCCGCGCCGAGCAGCCCGAACGCCCCGCGCATCCCGGACAGGCCGGCCGTGCCGCAGGCGTGCATGTCGTGGCAGAGGGTGACAATTTCTGGAGCGTGGCCCGGCGCTACGACGTGACCGTGGCCGCCCTGACTGCCGCCAACCCGGACGCCGACCCGACCCGGCTGCGCATCGGCCAGGAGCTGGCCGTGCCGGACGCGGCCGCCGCCCAGGCGTCCGTCACGGCCGCCGCCACGGCGGTGGAGGCCTCCGGACAGCGCTACGTCGTGGCCGACGGCGACAACCTCTGGTCCATCGCCCGCCGCCTGGGCATCGACGTGGACCGCCTGAGCCAGGCCAACAGGACGGTCGATCCCCTGCGGCTGCGCCCGGGCCAGGTGCTCTCTCTCCCCGGCGTCGCCCGGGCCGACCGGGAACGCCCGGCCCCGGCCCGCAAGGCCGAGGAGGGGGCCGTCCTCGGCGACGCGGGGCTCTACCCCGTGGCCAAGGGAGACACCCTGTGGGCGCTTTCCCGCCGCTTCGGCGTGGACCTGGATACGCTGCTTTCCGTCAACGGCGAGGTCGATCCCTCCCATATGCATGTGGGGCAACTCGTGACCATTCCGGGCGGCGGACCCACGGCCTCGGCCGAGGCACTGGTCTTCCCGGTCGGCGCGGGCGACACGCTGTGGAGCATTGCCAGGCGTTTCGACATCTCCGTCGAGGCCCTGGCCGCGGCCAATCCGGGCGTCGATCCGTTGCGGCTGCGCGAAGGGCAGACGCTGCGCGTGCCGTCGTCCCTGGCGGCCGTGGCCGCCTCGGCCGCGCCCGAGGACGAGCCGGGCAAGGCCCCGGCCGCCGCGCCGATCGCAGCCCGGCCGGCCGAGGCCCCGGTTGCCGCGCCGACCGCCCTTGACGCCGCGGCTCGCATGCATACCGTCTCCGAAGGCGACACCGTGTGGGATCTCGCCCGGCGTTACGGCGTGAGCGTCGCCGGCATCCTGGCGGAAAACGCCGGGCTCAATCCGGTGCGCTTGCACGTGGGCCAGCTGGTGCGCGTGCCCGGCGGCGCGGTGGCCATGGCCGCGCGCTGAGCCCCGCCCGGGCGGCCTTTGCGGCGAACGGTTTCCGCGTCGGAGGGTTTGACCGGCGGCGCGGACCCGGGTACAAATGTCGCATGGAGTCCGGTGCAAGGGGACGGCTATGAACGCTGCATGGTGGGACGTCATGGGGAGCTCGGCGGGCTACTCCCTCCTCATGAACACCCTCGACAACATTCGGGACGTCGCGCCGAGCACGGCGTTCGAACGCGGCGCGCCCATCGATCTCGTGTACACCGGCAGCGCCTCGGCCGGTTCCGGCACCGCAGGGGCGTTCGCCTCGGGTGTCGGTTCGCTGACGGACGCCAAGGCCTAGCGTTTGGGCCCTTGAGGGGCCGGCCGGGTTTTCAAGGAATGCTCTCTCGAGTCTGCCGTCCTCGAAACGCAGTCGCGTTTTCCGAGGACGCGGCAGGAAACCGGACAGTGCACAGCGCCGGCAAGATACGCGAATGGTCGCGCGGCCGCCGGCAAGGGGGAAAGCGATGAGCGCCATCACCTTTTCGAGCGCCATGGGAGCGGAGACGGCGGGCAGCATCGTGACCAAGACGCTGGACACCTTCAACAACACGTCGTCGTCCGGCACGGGCGGGACCTCTTCCACGGACGGCTTTGCGCCCACCGACAAGCAGACTTTCGGCGCGGCTGTGGTGTCCAAGACGCTGGACTTCATGAACAGCGGCTCCCATGCGTCGGCGTCGAACGACATGAGCCAGACCTACCAGTTGTCCAAGGACGTGCTCGGGGCCTATACTTCGGGCATCGGCTCCATCGCCGACGCCGACGCCTGAGGCTCGGCCTTCGTCTTGCGCGGCCGGCGCGACAGGCGTCGGGGCGTGTCTGCGGGTGCGCGCGGTTGGGCGTTCGCAGTTTTGTCTTGTGAACGAACATGCCCCATGTGGCATGTTCCGTCTTGTTCCCCGCGATCCGGCGGCCTTCGTGGACGGCGTCGCGGGTTTTTTCATGCCGGGGAGGAAACGTGCGCTCACTCTTGCGCGTCGATATCGAGGCGTCCGCCGTTGCCGCGGACGGGGGAGGGGATGTCCCCGCCGAAATCTTCGCGGGCTGGCTCGCCGGGCGTGCCGCCCAGGGCTGGGAAGAGACGCCCGCCCCGGACGGGACCGCCGTGCGCTTCCGGGTGCACCTGGAAGACGGGCCGCCGGCCCGGGATTTCGTCGAGGAGCTGCGCCGCGACTGGCCCGGGCTTGCCGTGGCGACCGAGTGCATCGAGGAAGAGGACTGGGGCGCGGCCTGGATGGCCTTTTTTACGCCCATCGAGGTCGGCGGTGTCTACGAGATCGTGCCGCCGTGGCTCGCCGACAAGGACACCGGGAACCTCAAACCCATCTGCATCGAGCCCAAGATGGCCTTCGGCACCGGGCACCACCCCACCACGGCGTTGTGCCTGGAAATTTTCGCCGACGCCTTGCACGCTGGACGCATCCGGCCGGGCATGCGCTTTCTCGACCTCGGCACGGGCTCGGGCATCCTCGGCATCGGCCTGTGCCGGCTGGGGCTGACGGGAGCGGGTCTGGACATCGACCCGCAGGCCGTGTGGTGCGCCGCGGAAAACGTGCGCCAAAACGGCGTGGCGGACGCCATGTCCCTGGCCGTGGGGGGCGTGGGAAGCCTCGCCCCGGACGCGACGTTCGACGTGGTCGTGGCCAATATCCTGGCCGCGCCGCTCATTGCCATGGCGCGTCGCCTCGTGCGCCACGTGGCCCCGGGCGGGCTGCTCGCGCTCTCCGGGGTGCTGACGACCCAGGCCGCGGACGTGGCCGCCGCCTACCAGACCGCCGGCCTGCCCGCGCCCGTGGTCCGGGAATCCGGCGAATGGGCCGGGCTTGTCTGGGAGTGATTTACTTTCCCGAAAAACGGGATTAAGGCTTCGTTTTGCTCCTCTTGAACCCATAATAATCCAAACCGCGCTAAGGCTTCAGCCATGCACCTGAAAAAACGTGTTCTCGTCACCGGCGGCGCCGGCTTTCTCGGCTCGCATCTGTGCGAACGCCTCATTGAACGGGGCTGCGACGTTATCTGCCTGGACAACTATTTTACCGGGGCCAAACAAAATGTCATGCATCTGCTCGACAACCCGCATTTCGAGCTCTTGCGCCACGACGTGACCTTCCCGCTCTACGTGGAAGTCGACGAGATCTACAACTTGGCCTGCCCGGCCTCGCCCATCCACTACCAGCACGACCCGGTGCAGACCACCAAGACGAGCGTGCACGGGGCCATCAACATGCTGGGCCTGGCCAAGCGCCTGCGGGCCAAGATCATGCAGGCCTCCACCTCCGAGGTCTACGGCGACCCGTCCGTGCATCCCCAGCCCGAGTCCTACTGGGGCAACGTCAACCCCATCGGCTTCCGCTCCTGCTACGACGAAGGCAAGCGCTGCGCCGAGACCCTCTTTTTCGACTACCGCCGCCAGCACAACCTGCGCATCAAGGTGGCCCGCATCTTCAACACCTACGGCCCGCGCATGCACCCCAACGACGGCCGCGTGGTCTCCAACTTCATCATCCAGGCCCTGCGCGGCGAACCGCTCACCGTCTACGGCCAGGGCCAGCAGACCCGTTCCTTTTGCTACGTCGACGACCTCATCGAGGCCTTCCTGCGCCTCATGGAGACGCCCGACGACTTCACCGGCCCGGTCAACACCGGCAACCCGGGCGAATTCACCATCCTTGAGCTCGCCAAGCTCGTCATCGAGTACACCGGCTCCAAGTCGGTCATCGACTACCGGCCCCTGCCCCAGGACGATCCCAAGCAGCGCCGTCCCGACATCACCCTGGCCAAGGCCAAACTCGGTTGGGAGCCCAAGGTTCCGCTCACCGAGGGCCTCAAGAAAACCATCGCGTACTTTGACGCATTCCTGCGCAAGCAGGCCTAGCGGAGCGCGTTGTCCCCCATGCCGATGACGCACGACGCCGTAAGCCGCCCCGCCTGCCGGCGGGGCGGCAAAATTTCCCTTGTGGTGCCCGTCTACAACGAGAGCAAGGGACTTGCCGCCCTGCGCGACGCCCTTGTCGCCGTGATGGACGCGCTCCCCTACGAGTGGGACTGCATCCTGGTCGACGACGGCAGCCGCGACGACTCCTGGGCCGTCATCGAGTCCATTTCCGCCGTTGATCCGCGCTTCAAGGGCCTCATGTTCTCGCGCAACTTCGGCAAGGAGATGGCGCTCACCGCCGGCGTCGAAGCCGCCGTGGGCGCGGGCGCCGTGATCTGCCTCGACGCCGATCTCCAGCACCCGCCCGAGATCATTCCCGACCTCGTGGCCAAGTGGGAGGAGGGCTACGACATCGTGGCCACCATCCGCGAAAAGGTTGCGGACTACTCCCTGGTCAAGAAGATCGGCTCCAAAGCCTTCTACTGGTTCATGCGCCGCTTCACCGACCTCGACCTGCCGCCCAATTCCACGGACTTCCGCCTGCTCGACAGCAAGGTCGTGGAGACGCTCGCGCAGTTCACCGAAGGCTCGCGCATGTTCCGCGGCATCATCGACTGGATGGGCTACAAGAAGACCTACATCTCTTTCTGCGCCCCGGCCCGCAGCCAGGGCGAGCCTGCCTATTCCGTCAAGAAGCTCTTCAACCTGGCCATCAACAGCTTCACCTCCTTCTCGCTGGTGCCGCTGCGCCTGGCCGGCTACCTCGGGCTCGGCATCATGGCCGTGACCCTGCCGCTGCTGTGCGTCATGGTCCTGGCCAACTGGTTCATCGGGGCCAACATCACGGCCATCGCCTTTTTCACGGTCTTCAATACGCTTTTAATCGGCATCGTCCTGTGCGCCCTGGGCATGATGTCGCTCTACATCGGCCACATCCACACCGAGGTCGTCAACAGGCCGCTTTACATCGTGCGCTGCCGCGCCGGAACCTGGGACGGCAACGCCTGATGCTGCCTGACGCGCCGCTTTTTTCCATCATCATTCCCTTCAAGGCTCCCGGTCCCTACCTCGCCGAGAGCCTGCCGCACCTGCTCGCCCTGCTCGAACCGCGCTTCGAGGTCATCCTTTTGCCCGACGCGCCCATGGACGTGGCCGCCTGGACGGACGACCCGCGCGTGCGCGCCGTGGCCACGGGCGCGGTCTCGCCCGCGCTCAAGCGCGACCGCGGGGCCGAGTTGTCGCTCGGGGAATACCTGGCCTTTATCGACGACGACGCCTATCCCGACCCGGCCTGGCTCACCGTGGCGCGCATCGCCTTCGAGGACCAGCCGCAGCTCGCCGCCGTGGGCGGCCCGGCCGTGACGCCCGCCGACGACCCTTTCTGGGCCCGGGCGTCGGGCGCGGTCTTTTTAAGCCGTCTCACCGGCTTTCCCGAGCGCTACCGGCCGACCCCGCCCAGCCGCGACGTGGACGACTGGCCCACGGTCAATCTGATCGTGCGGCGCGACGCCTTTTTCGCCGTGGGCGGCTTCGACACCGCCTGCTGGCCCGGCGAGGACACCAAGTTCTGCCTGGACCTCGTTTATAAAATGGGCGGCGTCATCCGCTACCTGCCCGAACTCTTCGTCTGGCACCACCGCCGGCCGGGTCTCAAAAAGCACCTGCGCCAGGTGGGCAACTACGGCCTGCACCGCGGCCATTTCGTGCGGGTGCATCCCGAGACGTCGCGGCGCGTGCGCTACTTTCTGCCCGCGGCCTGGGTGGTCTTCCTCGTCGCCGCCGTGCTCCACGGTCTGGCCACGCTGGCGGGCCTGCCGGTCTGGAGCTGCGGCGGGGCGCTGATCGGCCTGGGCTTCGGCGCGTACGCCCTTTTCCTGGTCCTCATCCTGTGCGACCTCCTGCGCTTCGAACCCTTGCCCGTGGCCCTGGCCGCCATGCCGTTCGTCGCGCTTACCCATGCCTGGTACGGCCTGCGCTTTTTGCTGGGCCTGACCAAAAAGAAACTGATCAGCAGCCTCGGCAGGTAACATGAAGATTTCCGTGGCCTATCCGCCGCTTTCCTCGGAGAAGGGGACGCCGCTTCTGTCCCAGAACCGGCAGTTCCAGTGGTTCACCAACCCCACCTACATCTATCCCATGGTGCCGTCCTACGCCGCGAGCCTTTTAGCCTCCCGCGGCCACGACGTTTCCTTCGACGACGGCATCGCCGACGAGATGACCTACGACGCGTTCATGGCCGATCTGGTCCGGCGGGCGCCGGAACTCGTGGCCATGGAGACCAAAACTCCGGTCGTGAGCCGGCACTGGAAGATCGCGGCGGACATCAAGGCGAAACTGCCGCACACGGCCGTGGTGCTCATGGGCGACCACGTCACGGCGCTGCCGCGCGAATCCATGGCAAACTCCCCGGCCGACTATGTCATCGCCGGCGGGGATTTCGACTTCATCCTGGCCGACCTGGCCGACCACCTCGCGGGCAAGCCCGTGGCCATGCCCGAAGGCGTGTGGCGGCGAGAGAACGGGGAAATCGTGGACGGCGGCATGGGCAGCCTTGCGCACAACCTGGACGAACTGCCCTACATCGACCGCGACCTGACCAAATGGCAGCGCTACGCCTACAAAAACGGAAACTTCAAGTACACCCCCGGCACCTACGTCATGGCCGGGCGCGACTGCTGGTGGGGCCGCTGCACGTTCTGCTCCTGGACCACGCTCTTTCCCGGCGCGACCTACCGCACGGTTTCGCCCGAGCGCCACGTGGCCGAGATCGAGCGGCTCGTCGCCGAACGCGGCGTGCGCGAGATCTTCGACGATTCGGGCTGCTTCCCGCGCGGTGCGTGGCTCGAGGAATTCTGCGGCCGGCTCATCGACAAGGGCCTGCACAAGAAGGTCGTCATGGGCTGCAACATGCGCGTGGGCGAACTGACCCAGGACCAGTGGCATCTGCTCAAAAAAGCCAATTTCCGCTTCATCCTCATCGGGCTCGAATCCATGTCCCAGGCCACGCTCAACAGGCTTAAAAAGGGCATCCAGGTCTCCCAGATCGAGCAGACCGTGGCCATGGCCAAGAAGGCCGGGCTCGAGCCGCACATCACCACCATGGTCGGCTATCCCTGGGAAACGCGCGAGGACGCCCGGCGCACCATCGACTTCGCCAAGTCGCTCTTTTCGCGCGGCCTGCTCAACACGCTCCAGGCGACCATCGTCGTGCCCTATCCCGGCACGCCGCTTTTCGACGAGGCCAAAGCCAACGGCTGGCTGACCACGGAGAACTGGGACGACTACGACATGCGCGCCTCGGTCTGGAAAAGCCCGATCTCCAACGAGGACGTGTTGCAATTCAAGGACGAGTTGTATAAGGCCGCCTTGACGCCGGCTTTCATCGCGCGCAAAATCATGGGCATCCGCGACGTGGACGACGTGAAGTTCCTGTTTCGCGCCGCCGGCAAGCTCTTCGGGCATCTGCTCAACAAGAGCCGCGGCAAGAACTGCGGCTGCAAGTAGCGGGCGGAGGGCGGCGTCATGATGCCGCGCAACATGCCGCACGCCGGGAATCTGCGTCCGGCGGGATCGAAGACCAGGGAGCGCTAGGCTTGGACCGAGTCTCGGTGGTGGTCACCACCAAAAACGAAGCCAAAAACATCGGCGCTTGCCTGGCCTCCGTCGCCGCCCAGGACTATCCCCGGGAGGCGCTCGAGATCATTGTCGTGGACAACGGCAGCAGCGACGACACCAAGGCCATCGCGCGCGCCTATGCCGACCACGTCTGCGACAAGGGGCCGGAACGCTCGGCCCAGCGCAATTTCGGCATGCTCGAAGTCGCCACGGGCGCGTACGTCATGTTTCTCGACGCGGACATGATCCTCTCGCGCACCGTGGTGCGCCGTTGCGTGGAGACCATGGCCGCGGGCGAGCACGTCGCCCTGCACATCCCGGAAATCGTGCTCGGCGCGGACTATTTTCCCTCCGTGCGCCGTTTCGAGCGCAGCTTCTACGACGGCACCGTCATCGACGGCGCCCGCTGCATCAAAAAGGACGTTTTCGCCGCCGTCGGCGGCTTCGACGCCTCCCTGACCGGCCCCGAGGACTGGGACCTGGACAAGAAACTCAAGTGCATAGGCTCCATAGGCCTCCTGTCGCGCTACGATTTCGACGCGGTGGACGCCTACGTGTCGCGCCTTGCGCACGACGCCATCCCCGAGGCGCTGATTGCCTTCGAGGAGCGTTCGGGCCTTGACACGCCGCTTCTTTTCCACAACGAAGCCGCTTTCGACCTTGGCCGCTACCTGAAGAAGAAGACGTATTACACGGGCAGCGCCGAGGCCTACATCGCCAAATGGACCCGGAAGAATCCGGACGATCCGGATATCCGCCGCCAGTACGGCGCGTTCTACCGGTTTTTTGGCGTCTTCGTCGAACAAGGCCGCTACCGCAGGCTCCTGGCCCACCCCGCCAAGGCCTGCGGCATGTATTTCCTGCGCTTTCTCGTGGGCGTGACGTACCTGGCAAAAAGGACACGCCAGGCCGGGGCGTCGTAAACGCCCCCCCGGGAAACCCGCCAATCCGCCAAAAGGAGACAACCTCGTGGCAGTCGCCATCGTTACCGGCTCGGCCGGCCTCATCGGTTCCGAAACCGTGAAGTTTTTCAGCGCCAAGGGCTTCGACGTCGTCGGCATCGACAACAACCTGCGCAAGACCTTTTTCGGCGAGGATGCCGACACCTCGTGGAACCGCAAGCGCCTGGAAGAGACCCTCAAGAACTACACCCACTACGACGCCGACATCCGCGACCATGAGGCCGTCTCCAAGATCTACGGCCGCTACGGCAAGGACGTGAAGGCCGTCATCCACTGCGCCGCCCAGCCCTCCCACGACTGGGCCGCCTCCGATCCCTACATGGACTTCACCGTCAACGCCAACGGCACGCTGGTCATGCTCGAAAACTTCCGCAAGCATTGCCCGGAAAGCGTGTTCATCTTCACCTCCACCAACAAGGTCTACGGCGACACGCCCAACTCCCTGCCGCTGATCGAAAAGGAAACGCGCTGGGAAATCGATCCGTCCCACCCCTACAACGACGGCATCGACGAAACCATGTCCATCGACCACACCAAGCACAGCCTTTTCGGCGCGTCCAAGGTGGCGGCCGATGTGCTGGTGCAGGAATACGGCCGCTATTTCGGCTTCCACACCGGCGTGTTCCGCGGCGGCTGCCTTACCGGCCCGGCCCACTCCGGCACGCGCCTGCACGGCTTTCTGTCCTACCTCATGCGCTGCTGCATCTCCGGCAAAAAGTACTTCATCTACGGCTACAAGGGCAAACAGGTCCGCGACAACATCCACTCCCACGACCTGGTCAACAGCCTGTGGCACTTCTTCGAGAAACCCCGCGTCGGCGAGGTCTACAACATGGGCGGCGGCCGCTACTCCAATTGCTCCATGCTGGAAGCCATCACCATGTGCGAGGAAATTTCGGGCAAGAAGCTCAACTACGAGTACCAGGACACCAACCGCATCGGCGACCACATCTGGTGGATCAGCGGGCTCAAGAAGTTCGAGCAGCACTACCCGGACTGGAAGATGGAGTACAACGTGCCCACCATCCTCAAGGAAATCTACGAGACGCAGAAAGACGTCGTCGAGACGGCGTAGTAATTAAAGATGCCTCCGGCGGCCGGGGGGCGTAACGCCCCCCGGTCCCCCCCGATGGTGGGGGTGCGGCCCGGGTTTGCACGCACGCCGCTATGCGACGCACGCGCAAACCCGGGCCGCACCCCCACAGTCGGTTGACGGGGCTTGGGCAAATCACGCACACTCGCCATCGGCTCGCGGCGATCAAGGTGAAATGAGCCACCTTATCCCCCCATTAAAAGTTTTTGGGGAGGGTGGGGGTCCGGGG
>NZ_JNJA01000020.1 GCF_000702665.1 Solidesulfovibrio alcoholivorans DSM 5433 | reverse complement strand
AGGAAGGAATTATGAAGCGTTTGGGTTCCCTGGCCCTGGCGGCCAGCATGGTTTTCGGTGCCATCGGCGCCGCCCATGCCGCCACCGAGGTCAAGATGACCGGTGATGCGCGTGTCTATGGCAACTTCTTCGAAAACCGCAACTACACCGGGTGGAACAAGACCGGCACCAAGACCGAAGACACCTTCGAGATCTGGGAACGGTTCCGCCTGCGTTCCGACTTCGTCGCCAACGAAGCCGTGAAGTTCCGTCTGGGCATCAAGGTGGAAGATACCTGGGGCCACGGCACCTTCACCGCCGCCAACCCTGACACTGCCGTGCAGGTCGATCTGGCCTATCTGCAGTTCAAGGTTCCCGGTTGCGACGGCGTCGAAGTGACCGCCGGTCTGCAGGACGTCAATCTGCCCCAGAGCGGCCTGTTCTACAACAGCCCGGTCTTTAGCGATAAGATGGCTGCCCTGACCATCCAGGCCCCGCTGATCGACAAGACCCTCGGCGTCCTGGCCGGTTTCGGTCGTCTGATCGACACCAACCGGACCTACGACACCACCACCACCCAGAAGGCCGACGATCTCGACGCCTACTTCCTGGCCCTGCCCGTCACTCTCGAGGGCTTCAAGGCCACGCCGTGGGCCATGGTCTCCGTGGCCGGCCGCAGCGCCGACTACACCTACAAGGACACCACCGACGTCGCCGAGTGGGGCAACAACTACGCCAACACCCTGGTCTCCGCCGCCAGCGCCAAGGGCATGACCACTCCGGGCTCCCTCGGCTACTGGAAGAACGACCAGAACGCCTATTACTGGGCTGGCGGTGCGTTCGAAGTGACCGCTCTTGATCCGGTCAAGTTCTATGCCGACGTGATCTACGGCGCCGGCGCCATGAACGACCACAAGGCCGCCAAGCGCCAGGGCTGGATGATCGACTTCGGCGCCGAGTACACGGGCCTGGACGTCGTCACCCCGCAGGTGTTCGCCTTCTGGTCCACCGGCGAAGACAAGTCCACCCGCAACGGCTCCGAGCGCATGCCCTACATGCGTTCCCAGTGGGGTCCGGGCAACAGCTTCCTGTTTGACAGCAGCCAGGATCTGGGCAAGGGTTCCAACATGTACACCGATCCGGTCGGCAACTACGGCATCGGCGCCTCGTTGAACAACATCTCGTTCATCGAGAAGCTGACCAACCGCCTGACCTTCGTGTACGTGCGCGGCAACAACTCGGCCCGCGCCATCCGTGACTCCCAGCTCTACTACGCCAATGGCTACTTCAGCATGGGTCACGACCTGACCTACAACGAGTACGTCATGGGCGTGAACTTCGACACGAAGTACATGATCTACGAAAACCTGGCCGCCGTCCTCGAGACCGGCTGGGCGCACGGCGATTTCCAGGAGAGCGTCTGGGGCCATCGCCTGGTCCACCAGGCCAACGCCAACGGCGACAATTCCTGGAAGGTCGCTTTCGGCCTGACCTACAAGTTCTAAAGGCTGCCTGATCGACCACGACGCACAAGGGGGGGGCTTCGGCCCCCCCTTTTTTATGCGCTCCGTCCCGCAATGGTTGACGTTGCCTGGTCCCGAAGGCATTCTCGGCGCCTTATTCACGTCGCCGGCGTCCGAACCGGACGCCCAAGGAGGCACACATGGCTAAATCCGTCGTCGCATCCCCGACCCTGCCCAAGGCCATCGGGCCCTATTCCCTGGGCGTATGGGCCGGTGAACTGCTGTTCGTCTCCGGCCAGACCCCCATCGATCCGGCCACCGGCGCCATCGTTTCCGACGATGTGGCCGAACAAGCCCGCCAAAGCATCAAAAACGTGGCCGCCATCCTCGAAGCCGCCGGACTCTCCCTCGACGATGTGGTCAAGTCCACCCTCTTCATCAAGGATATGAACGCATTTGCCACCATCAACGCGGTCTACGCCGAATTTTTTCGCGAGCCCTATCCCGCGCGGTCCTGCGTCGAAGTGGCGCGCCTGCCCCGGGACGTGCTGGTGGAACTGGAAGTTGTCGCCAAACGCCCCTGACCCGCGCACAAGCGGTCACGCAAAGCAATTCGCGTGATTATGTCCCGTAGCTCTTGACTTTCCCCGGCCGGCCGGGAAACTTGCCCCACGCAAAGAAGCCCACGGGAGTGCCTCATGTCCGATGCGAAACAATCGAGCCCGTCGGCCGGCGGCGGGCGGTTCCGGGCAGCCCGGATTTTCTGCGTCCCCGATGATGTGAAATTCCTGGACACCCTGGAACTCACGCGCCTTTCCGAAGCCTTCCAGGCCTGGACGGAACGGGCCGGCCGGCCGGACGTAGCCGTTTCGCGCAACCGGGTGCGCCTGATCTACCTCATGCTGCGCCACACCGGGGCGCGCCTGGGCGAGGTGCTCGGGCTCGACGACCGCCGCGACATCAACCTCGACACCCTGGCCGTCACCTACAGCCACGGCGAGGGCGAAGGCCGCGAGGTGCAGATTCCGGCCGAGCTGGGCGAAGCCCTGGCCTTGGTGTTCAGCAATCCGGCCTACGCCTCCCTGCGCGGCATCCTGTTCAAACTCGACCAGGGACACGTGCGCCGCAAATTCTACGAGCGCGCCGACGAGTGCGGCTTTTCCAAGGAGCTCGTCAATCCGAGCACCATCCGCCGCTCCCGCGCCGTGGAACTGTTGCGCGACGACGTCCCCCTGCCCGTGGTCCAGCGTATCCTCGGCCATTCCACGGCGGACCTCACCGCAGCCTTCCTGCATCTGCCCGAGGATCAGCGGCGCAAGGTCGAACGGCAGGTGCTCGCGCGCGAAACGCGCCGCACCAGCGCCCGAAACGCCTTTTTCGGCCGCGTCGCCCAGGTGCGCAAGGGCGATATCCAGACACAGGTCGTGGTGGAAAGTCTCGGCGGCCATGCCGTGTCTTCGGTCATCACCAACGAAAGCCTCAAGAACCTCGGCGTGACCGAGGGCAGTTTCGTCACGGCCGAGATCAAGGCCCCCTGGGTGGTGCTCGAGACCTGCGACGAGCTGCCCAAGGCCACCACCACCAACCGCTTCCTCGGCACCGTCGAACTCACCCGCATCGGCGAACTGACCTCTGAAGTCATCGTGGTTCTTTCCGACGGCACGCGCCTTTGCGCGCTCATCACCACCCAGAGCGCCCGTGAACTGGAACTTTCCGAAGGGCGGCAGGTCTGGGCCATGTTCAACGCCTTCGCCGTGGTGCTCCACGTGGAGTGACGCGCATGAAGAAATGCATCGTTTGCCTCGACGGCTCCCCCATGTCCCTGCGCGCCCTGGAACTGGCCATCGAGGCCTCCCGTTGCGGCGAGACGGAGATCCTCGCCGTCACGGCCGTGGAGGCCCTGTCCTTTTTCGATTGCAGCGCCAAGGACTGCGAAAAGGCCTTCGCCCACATCCTGCGCGAACCCAAAAGAATCCTGGCCGAGGCCGAGGCGTTCGCCGAGGAGCGCGGGGTGGCCATCCGCACCCTGGCCGAGCCCGGCCGCCCGGCCGAGACCGTGGCCCGCATCGCCCGCCAGGAAAAAGCCGATGTCATCTACATCGGCAGCCGGGGCAAGGACGATGTGGAACAACTGCTGCTCGGCAGCGTCTCCACCCGGCTGGTCCAGATCGCGCCCTGCACCGTGGTCGTGGTGCGCTGACCGGGCCGCCTGCCGGCGGCGGACGACATTGACGTTATTTCGGAGATTTTCCCGCTTGCCGGAGCCGGCCAAGCCGGACCGTTTGCGCAACACGCGCACAATACCTTGAATTCATTTCTATTATTTTAAAAGGCCCGCGTTTACGCACGGCATGGCCCTTGCTCTCCCTTTCGCGCGCCCTTGCGGTGCAAAGGAGAGTCGCCATGCGTATCCTGCTCTATGCCGTCGTCGTGCTGACCATGATCATCGGTCAGGTGGCGTTGTGCCGGGCGGACTACACCTTTACGGACGCCAATGGCCAACGCTGGGTCGTGCGTGAGGAAACCCGGGCCTACGCCGTGGAACCGGCCGAGCCCCGGCTCATCGTCGAACAATGGCCCGCCCCTGCTGTGCGGGCCGAGCCCGCCCCCCTGCCCCCCGAACGCCCCGCCTACGGCTATTACTGGATCGCGCCGGCGCAGTAGGCGCGCACATGCGCGCCGAGCCGGGAAACCGGCCGTCCTGCGGCGACGCGAGCGCCGCCGCAGGACGGAATCCATGGCTATACAACTTCATATCTTTCATGTAATCGTGAAAATCACGATTCCATTTTTCGTCGCCGCAACGTTAAGAACAAAGCAGCGTTCATGAAAATCACCCTGCGTTTCACCCTGGCCACAGTCATTGCCAGCCTCACCGTCTTCACCGCACTAACGGTCTTTCTGGTTTCCTACGGCGGCAGCCGGCGCTCCCTGATGGAACTCACCGACAACATGATCGACGAGGTGGCCAAGGGAATCATCGGCAAAACCAGCACATTGTTCGATTCCGCGGAACGAGCCAATGCCGAACTCGATTTCCTTATCGGCAGCGGCATCCTCGACACCCGCGACGGTCAGGCCCTGATGCGCACCGCCGCGGCGTTCATCCGCGACAACGAAGGCTTCACTTCCGTGGACATCGGCCTGCCGAACGGCGACAAGTACAAGGCCGAACGCATGCCCGACGACTCCGTGTCCATGCGCTGTTACGTGCGCGACGCACATGGCGTGCGCATGACCTGGCAGCACGCGAATCCAGCCTACAACGACGATCCGGCGTTCAAGAACACAGTCAAGGATCTGGCTAAAGGCTACGACGCCCGGACCCGCCCCTGGTGGAAGGCGGCCATCGCCAAGGGAGGGGCGGCCTGGACGGACATTTATGTCTCGGGGTTGCGCAAGCAGTTCGTCTATTCCTGCGTTGCGCCCATCTACAACGCGAAGCATGAGTTGCTGGCCGTCACCTCCATCGACATCAACGTCGTCACCCTCTCCCAATTCCTGGGCACGCTGCAGATCCTCCAACACGGCAAGGCGTTCATCCTCAACGACAAACACCAAGTCATCGCCGTGCCCATGCACGGAGAGGAAGACATCAACCAACTCGTGCGCCACAATCCCGCAGACACGGAAAACCCCTACGCCCTGTACCCCCTGGATGCGCTGCCGGACGTCACGCTCCGCAAGGCCGTGGAACTGTTTCTGCTTCGCAGCGCCACCAGGGAAAACGCTGGCCGCTTCGAGTTCGCGGGCGCGGACGGCGCGACCATCATCTGCCGCATGCTGCGCTTCCCATACCGCAGCGACACCCAGTTCGCCGTGGGCATCGCCATCCCGGAAAGCGACATCCTGGCCGGCGTCAACAGGCGCAGCCGCGTCATCTTCGCCGGCATCGCCGGGCTTACCGGCATCGCGCTGCTGCTCGGACTGACGCTGGCCAAGGCCATGTCCCGCTCCCTTACCGTCCTGGCCGGCGAAGTGGACAAGGTCGGCCGCCTGGACCTGTCCTCCGACGCCGTGGTCACTTCGCGGCTCCTCGAGGTCCACGACATCGCCGCGGCCGTAGCCGGCATGCGCAGTTCCCTGCGCTCCTTCAAGAAATACGTCCCCGCCGATCTCGTGCTTCAGTTGCACGCCCTGCGCAAGGAGGCCATGCTCGAAGGCGAACGCCGCGAAGTGACGGCCTTTTTTTCCGATATCGCCGGGTTCACAAGGCTGGCCGAAGCCCTTGCGCCCGAGGCGCTGGTGACAAACCTCGGCGCGTATTTCGAAGCCGTCAGCCATGTCATCCTCGAGCGCCACGGCACCGTGGACAAATATATCGGCGACAGCGTCATGGCCTTCTGGGGCGCGCCGCTTCCCCGCGAAGACCACGCGATCCAGGCCTGCGAGGCCGCCCTGGACTGCCGGGAACGCCTCGAGGCCCTGCGCGCGCGCTTCACCGTCGCGGGGCAACCCGTCTTCGAAACGCGCATCGGCCTGCACAGCGGCGAGGTCATCGTCGGCAACATCGGCTCGCCCGACCGCATGAATTACACCATCATCGGCGACGCCGTGAACCTGGCCAGCCGCCTGGAGGGGCTCAACAAGGTCTACGGCACGCACATCCTCGTCAGCGAATCCTGTTACCAAAGGACGGGAGACCGCTTCGTCGCGCGGCGTCTCGATTGCGTGGCGGTCAAGGGCAAGGCGAAAGGCGTGGTCGTACGCGAACTGGTCGGCCGCGCGGGGCAAGTGGACGCCGCGCGACTGGCCGCGATCGCCCGCTACGAGGAAGGGCTCGACGCCTACCTGGCGCGCCGATGGGAGGAAGCGGAAACGGCCTTTGCCGAAGCCTGCGCCGCGAGCGGAGAGAAAGACCCGGCCGCTGCGCTCATGGCCGACCGCTGTCGCGCCAACCTGGCTAGCGCGCCGCCCGAGGACTGGAGCGGCGTTTTCTGCGCCACGGAAAAATAAGGAAGACCGCCGGGCTACTCCTCGAAATCCCGGCAGCTGCGGCAGCAGGACAGGCAGCGTTCGGCGATCCAGATGCCGATGAAGACGCCCAGGGCGTTGGCCACGGCGTCGCCCATGCTCGCCGTGCGCCCGGGCACGAAGGACTGGCCCCACTCGAGGAGCCCCCCCAGGGGAATCATCAGGTACGCCGCCGCCCGGGCGCGGTCGCCTGTAGCAAACGCCCAAAGCGGCAGCGCGCCGAGCCAGGCGTAGGCGAGGCCGTGGTAGAGCTTGTCGGCGTTCCAGAAATTGACGGGCAGTTCCAGGCGCGGCATGAGCGACACCCAGCAGGTCGCCACGACGGAAACGATCCACAGAGCCAGGATGACCCGGCGAAAAAACGACTTCTCGGTCATGCGCTCCCCCCGCGCCGCGACGGTCGCGCCCGAAACGCGCCGTCATGGGCGTGCGAACTTTATACGCAGCCCGTGCAAATGACCAGCGGGCGAAAAATTCGTCCTGCCTTGCCCAATTGTCAGGACAAAATTCCTCTCACGGCGTGATGCCCGCCTTTTGGCCCGAAATACGCCATAAGCCTGGCTTGAAATTCGCCCGAGACTGGGCCAAAAGGCCTATTTTTAGCCCAAGCAGCACGCTCCATCCGGAGCATTTCAAACCAACATCCCGTAGTTCCATACATTTTAAATTCGGCACGAATCCTGCCTAGAGAGTCCAGAGGTTCACCATGTCGCCGAGCGCCCCTCCCGCAACACCGCACCGCCCCGCCAAGCCGCGCGTCTGCCTGGCCTGCCATGGCCAGCGCCTGGCCACGTTGCTGGAGACGGCGACGCTGTTGCGCCTGTACCGGCTGGCCGGCAACGCCCTCGTGGAAGAGGCCGCCTGGCCCATGCCCGAGGGGGGGCTGCCGGCGCTGGCCATGCTGCTGTCGCGCCTGGACGTGGCGCTGCTCGTATGCGGCGGGGCCACCTGCTGCTGCCTGGCCCCCTTCGCCCGCCACGGTGTGGCCGTGGCCCCCTGGATCGCCGGCGACGTGCCCGCCGTGCTCGCCGCCCTCCTGCACAATCGACTGGAGACCCTGCTTTCGCCCGGCGCGCGCCCAGCAAGCGCCCACCGGTGCTGCGGCGGGTTTCACGCCATACCACCGGAGAACGACGCATCATGAACGAACAAGGACTTCGCGACTTAAACGACGAGATCAAGAAGAAACCCCCGACCGGCTTCGACAAGGTCAAGGCCGTGGTGGTCGTCCTGTCCGGCAAGGGCGGCGTGGGCAAATCCACGGTTTCCGCCAACCTTGCCGCCGGGCTCGCCATGGAGGGCAAACGCACGGGCCTGCTCGACGTGGACGTCCACGGCCCGAGCATCCCGCGCCTGCTCAAGCTCACCGGCAGCCGGCCCGACATGGCCGAGGATCGCCTCGTGCCCGTGGACTGGCACTGGAACCTCGGCGTCATGTCCATCGGCTTCCTGCTGCCCGGCAAGGACGACGCCGTCATCTGGCGCGGCCCGGCCAAGGCCGGCGTCATCCAGCAGCTGGCCGAGCAGGTCGGCTGGGGCGAGCGTGACGTCCTCGTCGTGGACTGCCCTCCGGGCACCGGCGACGAGCCCCTGTCCGTGCTCCAGATTTTCAATGAAAAGGCCATGGCTGTCATCGTCACCTCGCCCCAGGACGTGGCCTTGGACGACGTGCGCCGCTCCATCACCTTCTGCCGCCAGCTTTCCACGCCCATCATCGGCATCGTGGAAAACCTGAGCGGCTTCGCCTGTCCGTCCTGCGGCGCGGTCCACGAGATCTTCAGCAGCGGCGGCGGCGAACGCCTGGCCCAGGAAGCCGGCGTGCCGTTCCTCGGCCGCATCCCCATCGACCCGGAAGTGGCCCGCTCCGGCGACGACGGCGACGTGTTCCTGGCCGTGGCCGGCAAGAGCCCCTCGGCCGTGGCCTTCAAGCAGGTCATCGCCGAGGTCATGAAGGCCCTGGACAATCCGCCGGCCGCGCAGCCCCTCAACGGATAGGGCACAGCCATGGACGTCGGAAAAAACCAGGACCCCCTGGACATGATCCTCGAGGTCTTCGAGCAGGAACAGGAAGCCGATCTCGTCGCCCGTTTCGGCGAAAAAGGCTTCGCCATCTGGCGTGACGCGCCCTCTCGCAAGCGCCTGGCCGAGCCCACCGCCGTGGGTTCGGTCAAGGGCTCCTGCGGCGACACCATCGCCATCGCCCTGCTGATCGACGGCGAGACCATCGTGGAGACGGACTTCGACACCGACGGCTGCGCCTCCAGCCAGATCGCCGCGGCCACGGCCGCGGCCCTGGCCAAGGGCAAAAGCCTCGACGACGCCGTGGACATCGACGAGGAGGCCATCGTCGGCACGGTCGGGCAGTTTCCCGACGACGACCGCCACTGCGCCTACCTGGCCGCCGCCGCCGTGCGCGAAGCCGTGCACCGCTGGATGATAGCGGGCGGCATGTTGGGGAACGAGTAGAGAGGAACGAGAAGAGAAGATGCCTCCGGCGGCCGGGGGGCATCATGCCCCCCGGACCCCTTCGAAGGGAAAACAGGAGTGGAGGACGATATGAGTGAAGTGATTGCGGTGAGCAGCGAAGGACCGACGCTGGACGACGCCGTGGACCCGCGCTTCGGGCGGGCGGCCGGGTTCGTCCTGGTCGATGCGGCAGGCGGCGTGCGCTACCTCGACAACGGCGGCTCCCAGGCCATGGCCCACGGCGCGGGCATCGAAACCGCCCGCCGCATCGCCGAAGCCGGCGCCACGGTGGTTCTTTCCGGGGTCATCGGCCCCAAGGCCGCCGCCGCGCTCAAATCCGTGAACGTGGCTTCGGTCGAAGGCATGGAAGGCCTCACCGTGGGTCAGGCCGTGGAACGCTACCGCGCCGGCAAGAGCGCCTGAACACGGGCCGCCCGGCAACAACCCTCTCACCCGTGAGGCCGGAAGCATCCGTATGAACGCACCCCATGGACAGGCCGCAAGGCCCCTGCGCGTCGCCATCGCCAGCGGCAAGGGCGGCACCGGCAAGACCACCGTGTCCGCCGCCCTGGCCACAGTCTGGGCCGAAGCCCTTTCCCGGCCGGTCCTGGCCGTGGACCTCGACGTGGAGGAGCCCAACCTCCACCTCTTCCTGCGTCCGCTGATCACCGACACCCACGTGGCCAACCTGGAGATTCCGATCATCGACGCCGACCTGTGCACGCGCTGCGGGGCATGCCGCGAAATCTGCCAGTTCGGGGCCGTGACCATCCTCGGCGACACGCCCCTGGTCTTTGACGAGATGTGCCACGGCTGCGGCGCATGCCTGGCCTTGTGCCCGGTTGCGGCCATGCGCCCCGGCACGCGCGAGGTCGGGCGCATCGAGGAAGGCGTCGCCGGCGACATCGGCTTCGCCTGCGGCCGGCTGCGCGTGGGCGAGGCCATGAGCCCGGTGCTCATCCGGGCCGTGACCGCGCGCGTGGACGCGCGTCTGGCCGCCCTGCCCGAAGAAAAGCGCCCCGACGTGCTCCTCGATTCCCCGCCCGGGGTCAGCTGTCCGGCCGTCAACGCCGTGGCCACGGCCGACGCCATCCTGCTCGTGGTCGAACCCACGCCCTTCGGCGTCCACGACTTCGCCCTGGCCGTGGAAGCGTTCGCGCCGCTCGGCAAGCCGCTCGCCGTGGTCATCAACAAGGCCGGCGAACCCGACGCGCAACTGGCGGAGATCTGCGCCCGGGAAGACCTGCCGATCCTGGCCGCCATCCCCGACGACCGGGCCATCGTGGAAACCTACGCCCGGGGCGGACTCCTGCCGGACGTCTCCCCGCGCTACCGCGAACTGTGCCGCGACGTCGCCAAAAAGCTCGCCGCGTTGTGCCGGGAGGCCCGCCATGCGTGAGATCGTCGTCTTAAGCGGCAAGGGTGGGGCCGGCAAGACCTCGGTCACCGCGGCCTTCGCCGCCCTGGCCGAAAACAAGGTCGTCTGCGACCTCGATGTGGACGCCCCGGATCTGCACATCCTGCTCGACCCGCAAAACACCGCGGCCGAGGAATTTGTCTCCGGCAACATCGCCCAGGTCGAGGAAAGCGACTGCGACGGCTGCGGCATCTGCCGCGACGTCTGCCGCTTCGAAGCCGTGACGCTCACCGCCCGGGGCAAGGCCGCCATCGACCCCAGACGCTGCGAAGGCTGCAAGGCCTGCGTCGCCCTGTGCCCGCGCCGGACCATCGCGTTCCCTCCGCGCGTCTGCGGCTATTTCGCCCGCTCCGACACCCGCTTCGGCCCCCTCATCCACGCCCGCCTCGATCCGGGCGGCGAGAATTCCGGCCGGCTGGTGGCGCTCCTCAAGCGCAACGCCAAGGAACTGGCCGAAAGGCAAGGGCACGAGCTCATCCTGTGCGACGGCGCACCGGGCATCGCCTGCCCGGTCATCAGTTCGCTCTCCGGCGCGACCCTGGCCGTGCTCGTCACCGAGCCGACCCCGTCAGGGACCCACGACCTGTTGCGCGTGGCCGAGCTGTGCGACCACTTCCGCCTGCCCATGGGCGTGATCATCAACAAGGCGGACATCAATCCCGAGGAGGCCGCACGCATCGAAGCCGCTTGCGCGGCAAAAGGCCGCACGGTCCTCGGCCGCCTGCCCTACTCCCCGGACGTGACCCTGGCCATGAAGGCCAGAAAAACCCTGCCCGAATACGGCGGCCCCCTGGAGGGCGACATCGCCCGGCTCTGGGAGGCCGCAAACGCCCTGGCCAACGCTTGCGCCAAGGCCAAATAAAAGGAAGACACACATGGAAACCTGTCGCATCGCCATCCCCTCGACCCAGCCCGGCGGCATGGAAAGCGCCGTGGGCGCGCACTTCGGACACTGCGACTGCTACACCCTGGTCGACGTGGCCGACGGCAAGATCACCGAGGTCTCGACCCTGCCCAACGTCCCCCACGTCCAGGGCGGCTGCATGGCCCCGGTCAACCACCTGTCGCAAAACGGCGTCAACGCCCTGATTGCCGGCGGCATGGGCATGCGCCCGCTCATGGGCTTCGCCCAGGTCGGCATCACCGTCTACCACGGCGGCGAAGCCGCGAGCGTGGGCGACGCCGTGGCCGCCTTCCTGTCCGGCAACCTGCCGCAGTTCTCCCAGGAGCATACCTGCGGCGGCGGCCTGGGGTAGTTTAAGAAGAGAGAATGCTTCCGGCGTCCAGGAGGGGCCGAGGGCCCCTCCTGGACCACCCCGATGGGGAAAGGAAAGAATATGCCGATCTACGACATCGAGTGCCCGGCCTGCGGGTATGCCGGGGAAGTCATCCGCACCCGTGCCGAGGACGCGCCCGCCTGCCCGCAGTGCGGCGCGCCGGCCGTGAAACGGCTTTCGCCCACGAGCTCGCTGACGGGCAAGGCGGCCTCCGGCCTGCCCGGCCCCGCCGACCACGGCTGCTGCGGCTCCCATCCCGGCCACGCCGGCTGCGCCGGCCCCGGCTCCTGCTGCGGCAAGGCGTAACAAGAAGGACAACGCATGCGCATTCTCATCGCCAGCCCGGACGCAAACGCCCTGACAGCCTTTCTCGACGCCTTTTCCGACGCCGGCCACGCCGTCCACGTGGTCGCCACGGCCGAGGATGCCGCCAAGGCCGTGGCCGACGCCGCGCCGCAGCTGTGCGTCGTGGACGCCGGCCTGCCCGACGCCGATCCCTTCGCCCTGGTGGCGCGCATCATGCGCCAAAACGCCATGGTCAACACGGCCGTGGTCTCGACCCTTTCCGACGAGGACTTCCACGAAGCCGGCGAGGGCCTGGGCATCCTCATGCGCCTGCCGCCCGCGCCGGGCCAAATTGAAGCCGACGCCCTGCTCACGGCTCTGGCGGACCTGGGCCTGGGCTGAAAGGGAAACCACCCATGGGAGCCGCCGCCATCCACGTGCTCGCGGACAACCGGTCCGATGCCGACAACCTGGTTTTCGAGCACGGCTGGTCGGCCTGGATCGACTGCGGCGCGGACGGCTGTATCCTCTGGGACACCGGCCAGACCGACGTCTTTCTGCAAAACGCCCGCATTCTCGGCATGGACCCGGTGGGGGCCCGCCGCGTGGCTTTAAGCCACGGACACCATGACCATGCCGGCGGCCTGGCCGCCCTGCTCGCGGCCGGGTACGCCGGCACGGTCCTTGGGCATCCGGACGTGTGGCTGCGCCGCTACAGCCGGCGCGGCGGCACGACCTTCCGCTCCATCGGCATGGGCGACGGCCGCCTTGCCGGAAACCTCCCGAATTTCACTCCGGTCACGGACATCGCCGTCCTGGCCCCGGGCGTGGTCATGGTCACGGGCATTCCCCGCCGGCCCGGGAATTTCACGGCCACGAACAACCTCTTTCGCGATACCGCCGGCCACGTGCCGGACGACGTGCCAGACGACGCCTTCCTCGTCCTCGACGGCCGCGACGGCCCGTTCGTGCTGCTCGGCTGCTGCCACGCCGGGCTCGCCAACACCCTGGCCCATGCCCGGGAGCGCCTGGGGCTGTCCCGCATCGAAGCCGTGGCCGGCGGCCTGCACCTCGGCGGCGCGGAGCCACGAGCCCTCGAGCAGGCGGCAAAGGCCCTCGAGACGCACGGCGTCCGGCGGCTTTTCCCCGGCCACTGCACGGGCCGGGAGGGCGTGGAATACCTGCGCGGCGCATTCCGTGGCGAGACCGTGGAGAGCGGCTGCGGCCTGCGCATCCGGCCCTGACGCACCCGCTTGACCCGCACGCCCCATGGCGCGAGAAAGGGGAAGCATCGAAACTTCCGCCCATTCCAAGGAGGCGTCATGTACTTCAAACAGATCCAGACCCCGGGGCTCGGCTGCTTTTCCTACGTCCTCGGCTGCCCGGCCAAGCGCGTGTGCGTGGTGGTCGATCCCAGGCGCGACATCGACTGTTACCTGGAAATCGCCCGCGACGAGGGCATGCGCATCACAGGCGTGATCGAAACGCACCTGCATGCCGATCACGTAAGCGGCGGCCAGGAACTGCGCGCGGCCACGGGCGCGCCCATCTACATCCATCCCGGCGCGGGCGTGGACTACCCCCACGAGCCGCTGCTCGAAGGCCAAATCATCGAAGCCGGCGCGGCGCGGATGGAAGTGCTGTACACACCGGGGCACACGCCCAATTCCGTGTCGCTGCTCGTCAGCGACCTCGTGCGCTCGCCGGACCCGGCCATGATCCTGACCGGCGACGTGCTCTTCGTCGGCGACATCGGCCGGCCGGACCTGGCCGGCGCGGCCATTCTCGACGAGCAGGTGCAAAACCTCTACGACAGCCTCTACGTGAAGCTCGCCAAGCTGCCGCCGGAACTCGAGGTCTATCCCGCCCACGGCCAGGGGTCGCTGTGCGGCCGGGGCATGAGCGCCAAGGGCGTCTCGACGCTCGGCTACGAGCGCCGGGCCAACGCCATGCTGCGCTTTGCCGATTTCGCCGCGTTCAAAAAGGCCGTCCTCTCCAGGCTGCCGGCGCGGCCCAAGAGCTTTTCGCACATCATCGAGACCAACCGCCGGGGCGCGCCGCTGCGCGACAGCTGTCCCCTGGAGCGCGAACTTTCTCCTGAGCGTTTCGCCGCGCTCATGGAGGTGCCGGACACCGTCGTCATCGACAGCCGCGACGCCGCGGCCTACGGCGGCGCGCACATTCCGGGCAGCCTCAATATCGGCTTCGAGAAGCAGCTCGCCAACTGGGTGGGGATGTCCGTGGCCCCGGGCGCGAAAATCTGCATCGTCGCCGCCGACCGGGAACGGGCCTCGGCCATGCGCCTGGAGCTTTTCCGCATCGGCTACGACGACATTCTGGGACATCTTGCCGGCGGCATGTCCGCCTGGACCTTGAGCGGCCGGCCCGTGGCCTCGCTGCCGCAGATGTCCGTCCACGACCTGGCTGCCGCCCTGGCCGGCAAGACGCCGCCCCTGCTCCTCGACGTGCGCACGGATGCGGAGTGGGAGGACGGCCATGCGCCCCAGGCCGTGCACCGGCCCTTTGCCGATATCCTGGAGCGCGGCCCGGACGTGTGCCTCACGGGCCCGGTGGCCGTCGTCTGCGGCTCGGGCTACCGCTCCAACATCATCGGCAGCGCCCTGGCAGCCTCGGGCTGCGCCGACGTGCGCTCCGTGGCCGGCGGCATGATCGCCTGGACCCGCGCCGGCCTGCCCACCGTCACGTCCTGACCTCACCCCAATAAAAACGCGCCCGGCAACACTGCCGGGCGCGTCCTTTCTTCCCTGCCGGGGTGGTCCAGAAGGGGCCCTCGGCCCCTCCTGGCCGCCGGAGGCATTTCTTAATTACCCCTCTAACTGCTGGATGGCATCGAGTTTCCAGCGGTCTCCCGGCACGTCGTCGCGGCGCACGAAATGCCAGACCTCGCGCACCTGTTCGGGTTGGGAGGCTTTCGGGTCTTCGCGCAGGAGCGTGTCGAAGTAGGCCGAGGCGATGGTGGCCGGGCCTTGCTGGCGGACTTCCAGCACTTGCGCGTTGACGAGCAGCACGTCCGTCGCCGTCGGAGTCGGATCCTCGGCCGCCTGCTTGCGCACGTCCTCCATGAAGGCCGGCGTGGCGAACGTCTCGATATCCTTTATATCCCTGGCGCTCCAGGAGCGCTGCAACCGGGCGAAGAGCGTCTTGGCCCCGGCCAGGAAATCCTCGGCGTCGAAGCCAGGCGGCACCTGCGGCCCGGCAGGCGCTTCCCCGGGCGCGGCCCCCAGATTGCTCCAGCCGCTGGCGGCGGCGTCGCGCATGGGAGAGGCTTCCCGCAACGGCTCGGCCTCGTGGGTACGGGCCATGGTCGGACCGCTTTGCGTGGCCGCGCGGCGGGAACGCAAAAACCGCATGAGCAGGAAGAGCCCGCCGCCGATCAGCAGGATATCGAGCAGGCTCGGGCCGCCCCAGCCGTGCCCGCCGCCGAAGAGCATGGAACCGAGCATGCCGCCCACGAGCAGCCCGCCGAGCATGCCGCCGAAACCGGGGCGGGAGAACATGCCGCCGCCGGGGTTGGTCGCGGCCGTGGGATTTTGCCGCGGGGCCTGCTGTTGCGTCCCGAAAGCGCCGGACGGCGCGCCCGTGCTCGGACGCGTGGTGGTGGAAAAGGAATTGCGGTTCCCGATGGAACCGCCGCCGCCCAGGCGCTTGGCGGAAACGTCGCCCACGGACAGGAAAACCAGAACGAAAAGAGCCATCAGTAACCCGGTGGCCTTGCGCACGACAATCCTCCTTGTGTGCAGCCCCGGCCGTTTTTCTGCCTGACCGGGGAAACCTCCCGTCCTGTTGCGCCACAATGTCGCGCGGCGTGCTTGCGGCTCCGGCGGACGATCAGCCGGCCGGCGCAGGATGCGCGGCAGATTCCCGCAGGGGGAATCCCGCACGCAACAGACTTCGGTTCAATAGCAATATCAGCATGCAAGGGGGAGGCGTCAAGGGAAACCGGCCTACATGGAACATTGTTTAGGTGTGAGCGCCACGGCGAAGGCGGACAGGAAGGGTTTGGTTTCGAAGGCGGAGCCGGCGACCGGCACAACGGCATGGGGCCGGCCGAGGCTGCCGTGACGGGCGGTGACGGCGGCTTCGGAAAATTCCAGCACCAGCGGCGTCACCTCCCGGTCGCCGTCGCCGCAGATGCTCTCGCGCACCTGCGGGGCGAGTTCCAGGCGCGTACCGTCGGCCAGCCGCGCCGCCAGGCTCGTGCGCACCGTGGCCACGCGCTCCACGACACCCTCCGGTGAAAAAAGCAGGGAATTATCGTCGCCGCTGATGCCCACGGCGTCGGGATCGAACGCCCAGACGCGCCCGACCGGCGTGGGCGTTTCCAGGGGTCGCGCCGGCTCCACGGAACGCAGCGCCCCGCCCGAATGAAAACTGAGCCCGAGCCGCACGGGCGCGTTGCCCACGGGCGTGCGCACCGTGACTTCCTCGCCGGGCCAGAGTGTCAGGCTGCGCAGTGCGCCTGCGGTGTCGAAGGCCACGGCCACGAACCGGGCCGCCACGACGCCGACCGGCGTTTCCAGGCGCAGCACCTCGGCCAGGCCGGCCTCGTCGGCCTCGGTCCAATAGCCGGACAACTTGCCGTTAAGGGGAAACACCCGGGCCACGCCGCCGCTGTCGTGAAAGGTCACGAGTTCCGCAGGCAGCGGGCCGAGGGGCGTTTCCAACACCGTACGCGTTTCCAGCGGCAGCGACCGCACCCGGCCGTTGGCATGGAAGGTCAGAGGCGGCTGATGCATGCGCCGCGAATCGTCGATGGTGTACTGCGGCATGAGCCGGCCCACGGACGTTTCCAGGGACACGGGCCCCCGCACGTACATGGCCTTCACGACGCCGTCCGGATACAGGTCCGGCTTCCCAGCCACGGGCAATGGACCATAAGGAGTCGTCACGTTTTCCATGCTTTGCTGCAAGCATAAATTGATCCATTCAAATAGCCTCAGGATTTCAACCGGCTGTACAACCGGTGGCGCTCCCCCGCGACAAAACTGTCCCTACCGGCCTACAAAATCGTGACCAACCCGCCGGCCCGGCCGTCACCGCCCCGTAACCCGCGCCTTCCATACTGCCCGCGCCGTCCCCCCAACCAACGAGGCCGAGATGCTGACCTTCGCCCACTCCACCTATTTTCACGACCTGCTGGCCAGCTTTTCGGCCGGCGTGGTCATCGCCAACATCAAGGGGCTGGTCTACGCCTCCAACCAGGCCGCCTCGGACCTGCTCGGCGAAACCGCCGCAGCCCTCGCCGAGCAGGCCACGGCCCGGTCCATCATCGCCCGCACGGACAAGCCCCGGCTCCTGGCCCGCTTCCTGGCCGCGCCCATCAAACATGGCCGCAAACCCGAGCCCATCGCCTTCCGCTACCGCCACCCGGACGGCACGGACCGCCATCTGCGGCTGTCCGCCTCGCTGCTGCTCGAAAACGAGAAGATCTTCGGCATCCTGTTCGAAATCGACGACATGACGGAAATCTACGCCCTGCACGCACGGGAAAAGGCCATGCTGCTCGGCATCCACGCGGCCCAGCAGCAGCGCATCGAAAGCCTGGGCCGCTTCTCCCTGGCCGTGGCCCACCAGATCAGAAATCCGCTCATGGTCATCGGCGGCTTCACCGGGCGGCTGCTGCGCCGCCATCCCGAAGGCGACCCCGACTGCGACGCCCTGTCCATGATCCTCGACGGCGCGAAACGCCTGGAAGCCGTGGTGCGGGCCGTGTCGTCCTACGCCAGGAAACGCGAAGCCGCCCCGGTCATGGCCGATCCCCGCGACCTGGCCATGCGCGCCATGGAATCGGCGCGGGCGCGCACGGGCTGCGACGCGCCCTTCGTCCTGGAGTCGTCCGTGGGGCTCGCCCGCATCGACGCGGCGCTGGCGGTGGAGGCGCTGGCGGAAATCCTGGCCAACGCCCTGGAGGCATTGGCGGCGTGCGGCAACCCGCAGGCGGCGGTCGCCGTATCCTGTTGCCGCGAAGCGGACGGGAGCCTGCGCTTCACGGTGACGGATCAGGGGCCGGGCATAGCCGAGGACATCCGGCCCTTCGTCTTCGATCCGTTCTTCACCACCAAAGCGGTGGGCGTGGGCATGGGGCTCGCCATCGCCAAACGCGACGCCGAGGAACTCGGCGGCAGCCTCAGCCTTGCGCCAGGCCCCGACGGCGGCTGCCTGGCCGTGCTGCAACTCGCCGACGCGACAAGCGGCTGACCCCCGCCCCCATGGCGGGATGGCGCTTCCGGGAAGGTGGCAGCCCCCTTCCCGGAAGCGGCACGCCGCTACTCTTCCAGAAACGCGCTTTCGCTGCGGGAAGGAGACAGATACGGCCGGCCCATGTCCTCGAGCAGCGCCTTGCAATGCACGCACAAGGTCGCCGTAGGCTGGGCGCGAAGCCGCGCTTCGCCAATTTCCTCGCCGCATTCCTGACAGATGCCGTACTCACCTTCCCGGACACGGCCCAGGGCCTCACGGACCTCCGCAATGAGCTGCCGGTCCCGCTCGCCCATGATGATGCCCAAATGCCGGTCGGACTCGGCCGTGGCCCGGTCCGTGACGTCGGCGAAGCTCGCCACTTCCTGCGACATGACGTCCAGCGCGTCGCGCGACTGGCCGATGAGGGTTTCAAGCATGTCGCTCAACACCTGCCGGAAGCGATCCACATCAAGATGTCCCATGGCGTTTCTCCACGCGGCGAAGGGTTGTCGAAAGCCCGGGATCGGGAACTCTCCCGGAAACCGAGCGTTACCCGTTTGCCCGATGGATTTGGAACGACGGTGACGGCCGTGTGGAGAGTGCGTGACGGCGTTTTTGGCCGGCCGGTTACCCGGCGGCGGCAAAATCTTCCGGCCCGCATCCAAGCGCAGTCAATAGTTTCAGCATGTTACCAAGCGGACTTTCTGGCAGCTTTCTTGCTTTTTCCCCTGCACGGCGGACTTCCCCCAGGGATTACGGCTGAACTTGCCGCCCGGAGGCGCGTATGGCCACGACCATCACTTCCCCCAACACCAATGACGTCGTCAATTGGGCCTACAAGTACAGCCTGGCCTGCGGCAAGCTCACGGCCGCGGAAAACGCGGCCAGCTCCTCGGCCACGCGTCGCAAGGACATCGCCACGGCCAAGGCGGACTTCAACGCCACCATGAAGAGCCTGGTGCCGACAGACGCTCAGACCAGCGTGCAGTTCCAATACATGGACGCGCTGACCCAATACAATACCAATATGGCCTCCGCCACGACCGAAAAGGGGCGGCAGGCGGCCATGACCACGCTTTATTCGACGCTGGAAGGCATCACCATGCCTTCAGCCACATCCACCACCCTCGCCGACCTGGCCACAGCAAACCAGACCGCCGTCTCCAACGCCGCCGCCAACATCAAATCTATGGTTTCCAACGCCGGCAGCGCCTGGCTCAGCGCCGTCGCCAGCGGCGCGAATATCCTCAATACACAAGCCTCAAGCATCACGGAATCCATCAAGACCGCCCTCGCCCAGGTTGGCGCGGATACCTCCAACATCACCACGCCAACCATCACCACCACCGCCTCCTCGGCATTCGCCGCCGCCTCGGCCTCGGCCACAACCGGCGGCTCGGCCGGCTCCATCCTGAGCGCCGCTCTCATCGGCTACCTCGTCGCCGAACAAGCCGGCGGAGGATAGTCGGAGAGCGGAGGGGAAAAAGGCCAAGGCATGCCTCCGGCGGCCAGGAGGGGCTGATTCCCTCCTGGACCTCCCCGACGGGGGATTGGCAAGCGGGTGAAGATGCGGTCGGAAGGCGGGACGTCGGGATCTGTGGTCGCGGCGAAGCGCCGCATGCTAAGAAATTCTCTTTAAGGTCTTTTGCTTTTCCGAGCTTTCAAAACAAAATTCCTTCCAATTCGCCCTGCATTTCCGGCCCCGTCTTCGTTCCGTCAACGCCGGACCTCCCGGTGCCCGCAGCCTCCCCCGCGCCACCACGCCGGACGGAGGGGACCGGGGGGAGTGACTCCCCCGCGGGGTCTGGGGCAGCGCCCAGCCGCCGGAGCGCCCAGCCGCCGGCGTATCTCCGCGCCCTCCCCCTCCCGTTTGCTATTCGCTGTTCTCGTCGGCGTCGGGGCCTGCGCCGAGTTCGTCGGTGACGGCGCGGCGTTTGACGGCGATGACGGCATCGAGGCGGCTCAAGCGGTCGATGGTGCGATAGAGGTGGCTGGAGTCGCGCACTTCGATACGGAACACGAGTTGGCTGGTGCCGTCGATATTGGAGTGGATGGCGCCGGAGTCGATATTGACGCCTTCCTCCGCGAGCAGTTGGGAGATTTTGCCGAGCACGCCTTTCTGGTTCTTGGCCAGGATGGAGAGCCCCGCCGGATAGGGATGTTCTTTTTCGCCTTCCCAGTTGACCTGGATGAGGCGTTCGGATTCGAGGTTGGGGATGTTGGGGCAGTCGTGGGTATGCACGACTACGCCGCGGCCGCGCGAGATGTAGCCAACGATGGGATCGCCGGGCACGGGGTTGCAGCATTGGGCCAGACGCACGAGCACGTTGTCCACGCCCTGGATGCGCACGCCTTCGCCGGGCTTGCCCTTGCCCGTGCCGGCGACGCTGTCGGCCGGTGCCACCGGCGCTTCCACCTTGAGATGGACGTCGCCCTCCTCTCCCTCTTTTTTGGGCAGGAGACGGCCGATGACCTTTTTGGGGGTGACGCGCGAGTAGCCCACGGCAGAGAGGACGTCTTCGACGCCGGGGAGGGAGAGTTCCCGGGCCAGGGCGAGCATGGAGCCGTCCTTGATGGCCTTCTGGATATTGACGCCGTCCTTGCGGCCTTGTTTTTCCAGCAATTCGCGGCCGAGGACGATGGAGCGGGCGCGTTCCTCGGTGCGGATGAAGTGTTTGATACGGGTACGGGCCTTGGCGGTCTTGACGAACTTGAGCCAGTCCCGGTTGGGGTGGCGGTTCTTGTCGGTGATAATCTCGATGGTGTCGCCGTTCTTGAGCGGCGTTTCCAGGGGGACGAGCTTGCCGTTGACCTTGGCCCCGGCGCAGTGTTCGCCAATGGCGGTATGGATGAGGAAGGCGAGGTCCACGGCCGTGCCGCCTTCGGGCAGTTCCTTGACTTCGCCCTTGGGGGTGAAGACGTAGACCTCGTCCTGGAAGAGATCGAAGCGCAGGTTGGCCACGAATTCGCGCGAGTCCTTGAGTTCGCGCTGCCAGTCCATGATCTGGCGCAGCCAGGTGAAGCGCTCGACATCCTTGGGATTGAACTTGCTTTTTTCGCGTTCTTTGTATTTCCAGTGCGCGGCCACACCTTCTTCGGCGAGGCGGTTCATTTCCACGGTGCGGATCTGGATTTCGATGCGCTCGCCGTCGGGGCCGACGACGGTGGTGTGCAGGCTCTGGTACATGTTGGCCTTGGGCATCGAAATATAGTCTTTGAAGCGCCCGGGCACGGGTTTCCAGATGGAGTGCACGAGACCGAGCACGGCGTAGCATTCGCGAATAGTTTCGACGATGACGCGAAACGCCACGAGGTCGTGGACCTGGTCGATGGTCAATCCCTGGACGCGCATCTTGTTGAAGACGCTCCAGAGATGTTTTCGCCGGCCGAAAATGCGGGCGCGGATGTGGTTTTCGCCGAGCATCTCCTTGATCTGGCCGATGACGCGCTCGATGTAGGCCTCGTCCAGGGTGTGGTGGCGGTCCACCCCGGCCTTGATCTGGTTGTAGACGTCGGGCTTCAGGTACTTGAAGCTCAGGTCTTCCAGTTCGGTCTTGATGCGGTGCAGGCCCAGGCGGTTGGCCAGGGGCGCGTAGATGTCCATGGTTTCCTGGGCGATCAGCGCCTGCTTCTGCGGCTTCTGGAACTCCAGCGTGCGCATGTTGTGCAGGCGGTCGGCCAGCTTGACCAGGACGACGCGGATGTCGTTGGCCATGGCCAGGATCATCTTGCGGATGTTCTCGGCCTGGGCCTCTTCCTTGGATTCGAAGGGGATGAGGCTGATTTTGGTGACGCCGTCGACGATGTCGGCCACTTCCTCGCCGAAGAGCTCTTCCAGCTCGTCCACGGTGGCCTTGGTGTCCTCCACGGTGTCGTGGAGCAGGCCCGAGGCGATGCTGGCCGCGTCCAGGCGCATGTCCGCCAGGATGCCGGCCGCTTCCAGCGGGTGCGACAGATAGGGCTCGCCGGACAGGCGCACCTGTCCGGCGTGGGCCGCGGCGGAGAACACGTAGGCCTTGGTGAGCAGCGCCTGTTCTTGTTCGGTCAGGTAGACGGCTGTCTTGTCCAGGATTTCGTTGATGCGGATCATGGCCGACCCGGCCTCGTTCACCGGGGGGTTGGGAGCGTTTCGCGATGTGTCGGGACGGTCGCGGGGACTATTTTTCCAGCCGAAACTTCTGCTTGTCCCGGGGCACCCACCACTTGGTGAAGTTGTAGGTGATGCCGGCCGGGGCGGCGGCCACGTTCTGGAAGCGCGAGGACAGGATGGGCAGGGAGTATGGCGCGTAGAGGAACAGGTAGGGCTGTTCGCGGTGCAGGATCTCCTGGAAGGCGTCGTAGATCTTCTTGCGCTGCGCCTGGTCCACGGTGTGCCGCCCCTGTTCCAGCAGGGCGTCGGCCTCGGCGTTTTTAAAACCCACGAAGTTGAGCCCGCCCGGCACGGCACGGCTGCTGTGCCACACGTCGAAGGCGTCCGGGTCCTGGGTGATGGTCCAGCCGAGGATCAGTGCGTCAAAATTGCCTTTGTCCACGAATTCCTTGATGAACGACGCCCATTCCACGGTGCGTATCTCGACCTTGACGCCGATGGCCGCCAGTTGGCTCTGGATGATGGTCGCGCTTTTGATGCGCTGGTCGTTGCCCTGGTTGGTGAGGATGGTGAAGGCGAAGGGGCGACCGCTCGCGTCTTCGAGCACCCCGTCGCCGTTTCTGTCCTCCCAGCCGGCCTCGGCCAGGAGTTTTTTGGCCAGGACCGGGTCGTAGGCGTAGTCCTGGATGTTCTCGTCATACATCCAGGTGCCCGGCTTGTAGGGGCCGATGGTCGGGACGCCGAGCCCGAGGAGCGCGCCCTTGACCACGTCTTCCTTGTTGACGGCGTGGGCCAGGGCGCGGCGCACGCGCACGTCGCTGAAAAAGGGGCTTTTGAGGTTGTAGCCCAGGTAGGTGTAGGCGAAGGAAAGGTACTTGAACTTGCGCCAGTCGGCGTCCCAGGTCGGGCCGTTCGTCTGGTAGAGGTACTGCTGGGGGGTGAGCCCCATCATGTCGATGCCGCCGGCCTTGAGTTCCAGGAACATCGTGGCCGCGTCGGGGATGATGCGGTAGACGACCTGGTCGATGTAGGGCCGGCCTTCGAAGTAGTCCTTGTTGACGGCGAGCACGAGCTTGCGCCCGGGCTCCCAGCTTTCGAGCGTGTAGGGCCCCGCGCCCACAGGCTCGCGGGAGTATTTGGTGTTCATGAGGTCCTGTCCGGCCAGGAGGTGCTTGGGCAGGATCGACCCGGCCCAGGTGACCAGGGCGCGCGCGAAGGGCCGGTCGTAGCGAACCTCGAAGGAATACTTGCCCGTGACCGTGAAGCGCGTGACGGCCTTGTAGTCCTCGGCATAGGCCGTGGGCGTTTTCGGGTCGATCATGAGCTTGTAGGTGAATTCCACGTCCTCGGCCGTGAGCTCCACGCCGTCCGTCCAGCGGATGCCGGGTTTCAGCCAGAATTTGAGCAGCTTGCCGTCTTCGAGCACCTCGTAGCGCTCGGCGGCGAAGCATTCGAGCTTGATGTCCTTGTCGTAGCGCAGCGGCGAGACATAGAGCAGGTCGGCCACCTCGTGGGAAGCGGAGTCCGAGGCCAGCGGCGGAATGAGGTTGGAAGGTTCGCCGATGACGGCCATGACGATGCGTCCGCCGGGCACGGGTTCGCCGACGGAAGCCTGGCTCACCCGGGCCGCGGGCGCGTTGTCGCCCTTTTTGCTGTCATCCGCCTTGCCGGACGGGCCTTCGCAACCCCAAAAGGCGAGGGAGCAAGCCAAAATGACGAAAAAAGCCGTGCGAACCGCGAGCATAGAACTCCTTTTCGCTTGCATCATGCGCCCAATTCGACATATTGGAGCGGATGCGCAAGGCTCCGTGCCTTAGGGATATACGGGGCCGGCGTAAATTAAAAGTCCTTTTTCCCCGCGCATGGCCCGCCGGGTGGCATGGGAAGCAGGACGGCCCGGCAATATTTCCATTCCCAATTCCTCTGGAATCCGTTATGCGGGCCGGATAACCCGCAGGCACCGTTTTGCGCCGCGCAGGCGGCGTCGCGGCTGAAGTACGCTACGCAAGGAGTCCCTGGCCCATGGCCTCTGGAAACGACGAAACGAAAATCAAATCGCTGCTTTCGGAATTCGTCCGCGAGACGATTCCCGAATACATCCTGGACGGGGCCCACGCCATCGTCGCCGCTGACGGCATCCAGAAGCTGGCCGTCAACAAACACGACCACTTCTGGGACGTGGAAGGGCAGGTGCAGGGCGACGACTTCCAGGTCTATTCCTCGGAGCTTTCCGTCAACCTCAAGGAAGGCACCGTCAACTTTTTCTGCAACTGCCCGGATTCCTTTTCCGGCGTCTGCCGCCACATCGGGGCCACGGCGCTCAAGTGCATCCGCACCCTGGACGAGGCCGAAGGCAGCGGCACCGAGGCAGCGGCCGCGCCGCGCGGCGAATGGCGGCAGACCTTCCGCGCCTATTTCTCCTCCGAGCCCGAGCCCGAACCCGGCCGCCACTACCTGATCTTCCGTTTCCATCCCGAGCCCGGCCGGCTGCAAGTGGCCTTTTTCCGCGCGCGCCAGAACAAGTCCGGCATCTCCCAGGTCCACTCCGAGATCACCCTGGAACAGATCATCAAGAACCCGGACTGGTCCGAGCTTTCCCCCACCCTGCCCGTGGTGGCGGAGATGCTCTCCCACCACCTGGACTACGCCGGGCACAGGGTGGAGCTGCCGCCGGGCTTTTTGGCCTGGTTCTTCTGGGCCATCGGCAAGGAATACTACCTCTACTGGCGCGACACCGAGCAGCCCGTGCGCATCGAGTCCAAGACCATGCGCCTGCAGCTCGCGCCCAAGCTCGCCGAGGAAGGGCTGTCCTTCGACATCCTGCTCGGCAGCCCCGGCAAGGCCCCCTTCTCCATTCTCGGCCAGGAAGTCTATTTCTACGGCCAGATGCCCATCTGGGTCTGCTGGAAAAACGCCTTCTACCCGGTGCAGACGGGCCTGCCGCCCCAGCTCGTTTCCGATATCGTGCAGAATCCGCCCGCGATCCCCACGTCCGACGTGTCGGAGTTCCTCGACCGCGTCTGGACCCATCTGCCCATGGCGGACCTGTACGGCCAGGAGGAATTCCTGGTCAAAATGCAGCCCTTCTTCGTGCCGGCCAACTACGACCCAAAGATCTTCCTGGACGAGGAAGGCAGCCTGCTCACCCTGCAAATCCAGAACATCTACCAGACCGAGCACGGCGAAATCACGGTATCGGGACCCAACCCCGACCTCATGACCGCCTCCTACCTCTACGAGGGCAAGTCCTACCTCATCGCCCGGGACTGCAACCACGAGCAGACGCTGATCAACATGCTCACGGACATGCGTTTCCAGGCCAGGAACAACGCCAACTGGTTCCTGGAGACCGAAGAGGCCATCGTCTTCCTCCTCGACGCCTACCCCAAGCTCGTGGAGAAGTACCGGGTCTATGGGGAAAAGAACCTCACGCGCTACAAGGTGCGCCTCTCGACCCCCGTCATCGTGGCCGAAGTGGAGTCCAAGGAAGAGGAGAAGTGGTTCAACCTCGACCTGCAGGTCCAGTACGACGACCAGAAGGTGCCGATCGAAAAGATCTGGAAGGCCTGGACCCAGGGCAAGCGCTACGTGCAGTTAAAGGACGGCTCGTACACCAGCCTGCCGGAATCGTGGCTGGAAAAGCTCTCCCACAAGCTGCGCGCCCTCGGCTACGACACGGACAAGCCGCCCCAGGCCAAGTTCAAGCAGTTCGAGGCCCCGGTGCTCGACAAGATCCTCGAGGACCTGCCCGAGGCGCGCACGGACTCGTTCTGGAACACGCTGCGCCAGAAGATCCACAGCTTCCGGGAGATCGTGCAGGTGCGCCCGCCCAAGGGGCTGCACGCGGACCTGCGCCCCTACCAGGTGCAGGGCCTGTCGTACCTCAATTTCCTCAAGGACTACGGCTTCGGCGGCATTTTGGCCGACGAGATGGGCCTGGGCAAGACCGTGCAGACGCTGTCGTTTATCCAGCACAACGTGGAGCGCGGGGTCAGGGGCCCCAACCTCATCATCGTGCCCACGTCGGTATTGCCCAACTGGGAGCGCGAGGCGGACAAATTCGTCCCGAGCCTCAAGCAGCTCATCATCTACGGCGCACGCCGGGAGAACATGTTTAAAAAGATCGGCGAGTCCGATCTGGTCATCACGACGTATGCGCTGCTGCGCCGCGACCTCGACGAACTGCTCAAGTTCGAGTTCGCGACCATCATTCTGGACGAAGCGCAGAACATCAAGAATCCCAACACGATCACGGCCCGCTCCGTGCGGCGCTTAAACGGCCGCACGCGCATCTGCCTGTCCGGCACGCCCATCGAAAACAACCTGTTCGAGCTGTGGTCGCTGTTCGAGTTCCTCATGCCCGGTTTCCTGGGCGGCCAGAACTCCTTCCAGCGCGGCATCGTCAAGCCGATCAAGGACGGCGACGAGGAGACGCTCGAGTATCTGCGCGGCCGGGTGCGGCCGTTCATCCTGCGCCGCACCAAGTCCGAGGTGGCCAAGGACCTGCCGCCCAAGGTGGAAAACGTCTACTACTGCAACCTCCTCGACGAGCAGCTCGACCTCTATGCGGCGCTGGCCAAAAAGCTCAAGGAGCAGGTGCTGGCGACCGTCGACGAAAAGGGCCTGGCCAAGTCGCAGATGTCGATCCTGGATGCGCTGCTCAAGCTGCGCCAGATCTGCTGCCACCCGCGCCTGCTCAAGCTCGACCTGCCGGGAGTCAACACCAACCTCCCCTCGGGCAAGTTCGACGCCTTCAAGGACCTGATCACGGACTGCATCGAGGAAGGGCACAAGGTGCTGGTGTTCTCGCAGTTCGTGCAGATGCTGCACATCATCCGCTCGTGGATGACCATCAGCCAGGTGCCGTTCGCCTACCTCGACGGCTCGAGCAAGGACCGTTTCGAGCAGGTGGACCGCTTCAACGACGACGAGAGCATCAAGGTGTTCCTGATTTCGCTCAAGGCCGGCGGCACGGGGCTCAACCTCACGAGCGCCGACTACGTCATCCACTACGACCCGTGGTGGAACCCGGCCGTGGAAAACCAGGCCACGGACCGCACGCACCGCATCGGCCAGCTGCGGCAGGTGTTCTCCTACAAGATGATCTGCCAGAACACGGTGGAGGAGAAGATCCTCAAGCTCCAGGAGCAGAAAAAGGACGTGGCCGAGGCCATCATCCCGGGCCAGGACGCGTTCAAGTCGCTGACAAGAACCGACCTGGAGTCGCTGTTCGAAGTGTAGGCGCAGCGCGCCTTCGGAGAATAGAAAGGGGCCGCGAGGCCCCTTTTTCCGTTGCGCCGGCGCTTGACCATGCCGGCGGACCGGGGATAGCGCAGGAAAGCCGCACGGTACGGCAAATCCGCAGGAGAGCGAGACACATTCCCATGGCGGACGACGCAGCCTTCAAACTCTACCTGGAAATGGCCTGCGACAACGTCCGCCGGGAGCGCTACGCCGAAGCGCTGGAGCAATGCGATCTTGCCCTGGCCATATATCCCTTGTCTCCTGAGGCGCATTTCCTCCGCGGCATCTGCCTGCATCGCCCGGGTCATCTCCAGCAGGCGCTCGAGGCGATGCAAACCGCTGCGGACAACGGGCTCCCGCAAGCGCAGCAGTACGCGGCAGCATGCCGTGACCGGATCGAAGCCGACAAGCTCTGGGTCGGCGAGGACAATCACCCATTATTCTATAATTATTTTATAGACTGGCTCCTCGATAGGATTATGGACTTCCTGGTCAAGTGACCGCTGCCGCAGCCGCGCCCCGAGACCGCAACGCCCCGCTCCCGGACTCCGGGAAGCGGGGCGTTTTTCTTCCTGGTTGACGCGCCCTTCAGCCGCGCACGAAAGCCCAGGCCGCAGCCAAGTCGCTGGTGCTGAAATACTTCTCGACCAGCCCCTTTTTCGGGTCGCCGAACACGGCGTTGTCGCAGGCGACGAGAAACTTCACGAACGCGCTGTCCGCGACCACCGCGATATGGCGGATCTTGTCCATGTTGGCGAAACCGTAGCGGGCGTCCTCGACAAACGCGCCCATTTCGCTCTCGGTAAGCTTGAGCCTGTCGATCTTGCACAGGACGTTGATGCGGGCAACGCCGCCTTGCAGCGTGTCCTCGAACGCTTTCTTGAAAAGGGCCACATCGCCCTTGGTGTATCCGCCGCTGATCTCCACCGCCAAAACATCTCCGGACGAGCCTTCAAGGATCTCGAACACGTCCCTACCCTCCCGCTCTCAGGTTGCCTGCCGCGCGTACGCCTCCTGTTGCCGGTCTTATCCCGATACAACAGGTGCGCGCGCGCGGCAAGCCGACCGCAACAAAATGCCGCCTCCCGTCCATGAACGGGCAGGCAAAGCCTTGGTCGCCGTGCACGTCCTGGCGGCAGGCCTGAAGCGCTTCCACGAAAAGCCGAACGCCCGAAGCGGCATGCCCCGGGCGTTCGGATCGCGTGTCGGCGCGAGAGAAGGACCATTTGCCGGGCTATGTCAGGAGCACCGTGCCGATCTGGTAAATGATCACCGAAACCACGAAGGCGAAGCACAGGCTGCCGACCACGGAGAAGGTCGCCCACTTCCAGTTCGATTCCCGGGCGATGACCACCACCGTGACCATGCAGGGCGTATAGAGCAGCATGAAGGTGAAGACCGAAAGCACTGCGGGCAGCGTCCAGGCCGAATCGGATGCCAGGCGCTCGCTTAAGGATTCCGGCTCCTCCGGGTCCACCTGGCCCATGGAATAGGCCGTGGCCATGGTGGAGACGAAGACTTCCTTGGCCGCGAACGCGCCGATCAGCGCGATGTTGGCCTGCCAGGGGAAGCCGGCCAGATTGGTCAGCGGCGTGAGCGCCTCGCTCACCCGGCCGGCCACGGAGTACTTGAGCGCCTCTTCGTTCCGGGCGTCCTCGACCTCCTTCTGGGCGTCCTCGGTCAGGGTCGCCAGTTCCTCCTCGCCCGCATCGGGATGGGCGGCCTTGACCTGTTCGGCCGCCTGCTCCTTTTGCGTGTCGTACTGGGCCACGGTGTCCGCGGGCAGTTCCGGGAAGGTCATGACCGCCCACATGAGGATGGAGACGGCGAGGATCACCGTACCGGCCTTTTTCACGTACTGCCAGACCCGCTCCCAGGTGTGCAGCAGCACGCCGCGCAGGGTCGGCAGGCGGTAGGGCGGGATTTCCATGACGAAGGGCGTGCTTTCGCCCTTGATCAAGGTGGAGCGCAGGAGCTTGGACACGAGCAGCACGAAGCCCCAGGCCGCGAGCACCACGAAAAACATGGCCCGGGTCGGATTGGCCGGGAAAAACGCGGCCACGAGCATGAGGTAGGCCGTGGTTTTGGCACCGCAAACCATGAAGGGCGCCGTGAGGATGGTCGCCAGGCGTTCGCGCGGGCTGCGCAGGGTGCGCGCGCACATGACGCCCGGCACGGCGCAGCCGCCCGGAATGCCGCCGGACATGATCAGCGGCATGACCGACATGCCGTGCAGGCCGAAAATCCGCAGCACCCGGTCGAGCATGTAGGCCACACGCGCCATGTAGCCGAGGTCCTCGAGGAAAACCAGCATGGCGAACATGATGCAGATAAGCGGCGTGAAGCCTATGACCGAACCCACGCCGCCGATGACGCCGTTCACGAGCATCGACTGCAGGTAACCTTCGGGAATGTACGTCGTGCCCATCTCGCCGAGCCACTCGAAGCCCTTCTCGATCCAGCCCTGCGGATACGCGCCCAGGGAGAAGGTGACCAGGAACATGCCGTAGAGCACGGCCAGCATGATCAGCGGTCCGAACAGCTTGTGCGTGACGATCTTGTCGATGGCGTCGGAATTGTTGCGCCGCAGCTCGTCGTTGCCGCGCACCACGCCCTGTTTGATGAGGCCGTTGATGAAGCCGTAGCGCCAGTCCGCGATGATGGCGTCCGGGGTGGTGGCGCTGTTTTTCCGAGTGAGGGTTTCGGCCTCGGTGCAAAGGGCGAGCAGAGCCTCGTGGGCCGTGCCGGCCTTTACGCCCTCGGCCATGACCTGTTCGTCGTTTTCCAGGTACTTGACCGCCAGCCAGCGCGGATCATAGCGACCGGTCAAAAAATTCGCGTCCTCGATGGCCTTGGTCATGCGCTCGATGACCGGGTCGAGGTCCGGGCCGTAGGACAGGCGAAACGGCGTCCATTTGCCCTGCGTCCGCTCGGCCGTTTCGGCCACGGCGTGCATGAGCTCCTTGCGGCCCTGGCCGAGGCGGGCCACGCAGGGCACCACCGGCACGCCAAGGAGCTGCGAGAGCTTGTCCACGTCGATGGTCACGCCGCTGCGGCGCACCTCGTCCATCATGTTGAGGCCGAGCACCAGCGGCGCGCCGATCTCCATGAGCTGCACGGCGAGGTAGAGGCTGCGTTCCAGGGCCGTGGCGTCCATCATGTTGATGACCACGTCCGGGTGCTCGTCCACGATGACGTTTCGCGCGACGAGTTCCTCCATGGAATAGGAGGTCAGGGAATAGGTGCCGGGCAGGTCCACAAGCTGACTGATGTGGCCGTTTTCCCGGTAGATGCCCTCCAGGCGGTCCACGGTGATGCCGGGATAGTTGCCTACCCGCGCCGAGCCGCCGGTGATGGCGTTGAACATCGTGCTCTTGCCGCAGTTAGGCTGGCCGGAGACGGCCACGCGGATGGTCTGCGACATCTTAGAGCGCCTCCACGCTGATGAAGTCGGCTTCGCTGTTGCGCAGCGACAGGGTGAACCCCTTCATGCGCACCGCCACCGGATCGGCCAGGGGCGCACGCCCCACGACCATGAGCTGCGTGCCGGGCACAAGCCCCATGTCCCGGATGCGGCGCCCCAGCTCCCCACTCGCCGTGACCGCGCTGATGCATCCCCTCTGATTGACGGCCAACTGCCGCATCGATGTGACCATGGTTTCCCTCCTTTTGCGCCCGCCGCGTGCAATCTGTGCGGCGGCCTTGAAGCGCGGGCTGGCCCTGGACCGTGGGAACGGCTCCGATTGGGCGAGCCCGGCGTCGGAACGAGATGTAAATGATACTCAATATCATTGTCAACGATAACGACGGTTCCCGCCAAAAAAATCCGCCGTCCCCGGCCCGGGAACGCCGACGTTCAGGAAACCGCCAGCCGCGCGGACGCGGCGGCGTAGCCCGGGGCCGTGGCATTGGTCATGATCAGCCGATGGATGGGCAGGCCTGGGCGGCGACGGCCGCGTCCGTGTCCGCCTGGGCGGTATAATAACTACTCGGAGTAGGCCGCCTGGGAGACCGGGTCGAGCATGCGAGCCCCGGCCACGATCAGCCAATCCCCTGCCGTGGCCAGGCCATGGCCGTAGGGGGCGGCGCAATCGGATTCCAGGCTCCAGCCCGAACCGGGCGCGACAAGGTCCAGGGAATAAGGTCGTCTTGGCGAGAAGCGCCGCGCCCGCCGCGTCGCCTGCGGGCGCTCCACGCAAAGGCGTGCAAAGCCCCATGCGCTTTGCCGCGCGTCAGCGAGGCGCGCTTTCGCGATTTTCCAATAACCCGCGAAACGGTCCATTCTGAAAAACCGTTGCCGGGGACGCCGGCAAAAGTCCCGGGAGCTGGTCAGACCAGGGGGCAAAACGCGCCGTTGACCATCTGCTCGGGCCAAGTGGCGTTTTTTTCGGAGAGGTCGGGGGGGACGTTTTTCCCGTCGGGTTCGGCCGCCTCGCCCTGGCGCAGGCGGGCGCGCAGTTCGCCGGCGTTGGACCGGGCGATGCCCTGGGCGGTCATCATGGCTGTGAGGTCGTGCCGCCGGGAAAACCCCAGGCGCACGTTGCCCCCGGCGTCGAGGTACACCTGGCAACAGAGCCGTTCGACGAGATCGCGTAGCGGATCGTAGCAGACTTCCGTCATGACTGGCGCCATCCCTCCAGCTTGGGGTATGCGGAGCGGGAAAACCTGTCAGAGCAGTGTCACGTCCAATATGCCATTCGTAACACTCTTGCAAATGAAACTTTGGTCAACTTCGCGCCGGACGGGCCGGCGCGGCCGCGCGGGCGGCCAAGGCCTCGAGCAACGATTCGACATCGCGGAAGGTTCTCTCCAGGGAGCACTCGATCATGCAGTTGACGAGGGAATGGACGGTGTCGCCGGCGACGCGGAAATCCGTCCGCAGGCCCCAGGCCGGCATGCCGCGGGCATGGGCGAACCCTACCTCCCAGGCAGTGCCGTCGTCCACCTGCGGCCCGTCCAGCACCGCCGTGACCAGGTCGCAGCCCGCAAGTCCTTCCACGCAGCCGCGGAAAATGTGCGCCTTGGCCGCCGGCCCCATGGCCTCGAGGTCGTCGTCCGCGAAAAGGTCCCCGGGCCACAGGGCCGCGACCCCCGGCAGGGCCGCGACGCGGTCGCGCAGGTGGGCCATGAACCGGCGTTCGGCCTGGGAAAAAAGGGGTCCGGCGAGATAGACGCGCATCAAGATCTCCGGGAAAAGTGTCGTGGGCTGGGGAAATGCGGTGAGGCCGCACCATCTTAGACCGAAACACCCCCCCGGGCAACCGGGCGGCCGGACGGCCGGGACAGCCCGGGCTTGACCGCTGGCACAGGATGGTCTAACCCAAAAACCGTCCGTGACCCGAGTGTCTCCACGACCTTTTCGCGGCCGCGTCCGTCCGGACGGGGCCGTTGTCGTTGGTTTTTCCCGACAATCCAACCGATCGCAAGGTATGACGATGGACAGTATTCCTATTTCCGTGGAAGGTTTCAGGAAACTCGAGCGCGAACTGGAGCGGCTCAAAAAAGAGCGGCCGGAAGTCATCCTGGCCATCAAAGAGGCCCGCGAGGAAGGCGACCTGCGCGAAAACGCAGGGTATGACGCCGCCCGGGAACGCCAGGGCATGCTCGAAGCCCGCATCAACTTCATCGAATCGCGCATGCCGCGCTTCAACGTCATCGATCTGGACACCCTTGGCGGCGACCAGGCCATCTTCGGGGCCACGGTGGAGATCGAGGACGTGGATACCGGAGACCTGAAGAAATACACCCTGCTCGGCCCGGACGAGGCCGAACCCAGCAAGGGTACCATCTCCATCCTCTCGCCGGTGGGGCAGGCCCTGCTCGGCAAGCAGGTGGGCGACGAACTCGTGGTGGACGCCCCGCGCGGCAAGATCAACTACGAGGTCGTGTCCATCACCTTCAACGGCCCTATCGCCTCCTAGTCCGCGCCCGCGTCCGCCCGACCGGGCGCCGCAAGGGACCGGAACAGGGCCCCGCCCCGCATGGGACGGGGCCCTGGCGTATTTCCGGCAAGCCGCCCATGCGGCGACCGAGCACCTTCGCGCCAATGCCGCGCCCTCGGAGAAAGCGGCTGTTCCCTTGGGAAAGACGCCCGCTTTCGCCGGGGATGCGGCGCTAGAGGTCGACGAACAGGCAGCGGTTGCCGTCGTCGTTGTAGCAGCCGCCGCAGGAGATGCAGGCGCTTGGCGTGCGATCGCCGGCGCGCCAGCGCGCGACCAGTTCCGGTTCGCACAGAAGCGGCCGCGACAGCGCGAAAAAGGCGATAGCCGTCCGTCCGAGCAGTTCTTCCATGGTTTCCACGGACCGGTCGGCCCCGACCAGGGCCACCGGCGCGCGGATGGCCGCGGCCACGGCCGCCGCTTCGCGGGCGAAGACCGACTCGGCCTGCTCCGATCCGTTGCAAAGCCCCTTGTTGCCGCCCAGGCCGCTGATCTCCACGAGGTCGATGCCGGCCGCGTCCAGGGCCCTGGCCGTGTCCAGGCAGGCCTCGAACACGCCCGGCATTTCCTCCAGGTCCCGACAGTCCAGCTTGACCGCGAGCAGGAAATCCTCGCCCGCCTCGCGGCGCATGGCCGCGTGGATCGCCTCGAGCAGAGCCCGCCCCCGGGCCGGGGAGCCGCCGTAGGCATCCGTGCGCGTGTTGGCCGTCGGATGGAGAAACTGGCTCAGGAAATAGCCGTGCGCGCTGTGGATCTGCGCCCCGGCGTAGCCCGCCTCCCGGGCCAGGCGCGCGCCGTGGGCGAAAAGCGCCGGCAGGGCGTCGAGTTCCCCCGTGGAAGGATCGCCCGCGCGCCACAGGACGCCGCCGCGGCCGGCAAAGCTCAGTTGGAGCAACAGGGGCACACCCGCGGCCTTTGCCGTTTCCGTAAGCCGCCTGTGCCCCGGCAGGTGCGTGGCGTCGCAAAGCCCGATCTGCCCGGGCAAAGAGCGGGAGGTCGCGTCCAGATACGTGGCGCTGACGATGATCCCGCCGACGCCGCCTGCCGCGAGCCTTGCATAGACCGCGTCCAGCGCCGGGGTGATCCGGCCCTTGGCGTCGGCCAGCCGTTCCCAGGTCGCCGAGCGCAGCAGGCGGTTGGGGAAGCGCACGCCCTTGACGGTCACGGCGTCGAACAGCGTTTTCATGACATCCTCCTTGCGGCCCGGGGGCCGGTTTCGCAGAAGAGCATAGCGCAGCGCGAAGGCCTGCGGAAGCAGGCACCGGAAAGTGGCCTGGCATGCCGGGCCATACCGGCGGGGACGCAAAAAAAGCCCCGCCGCAGGGCGCGGCGGGGCTGGCGAACAAAAAAACGCGGCGGACGCTACGCGCCGGACGCGGCCGTAGCCAGGGCGTCCTTGAGCTTGGCCTCGTCGTCGTGGGAGAGCGAGGTCTGGAGCACCTTGCCGCCCGTGCCCTTGAGTTCGTCGAGGACCTTGTCCTCGGTCATCTTGCGGATGAGCACGAACAGCACCGAGGAGCCGGGGGTGAGGGTTTCGGCCAGTTTCTTCATGAAATCGTCGTCGATGCCGACGTCGCTGAGCGCTCCGGCCGCCGCGCCGGAGGCCGCGCCGACCACCGCGCCGAGCACCGGCATCATGAAGATGAGCCCGATCAGCGCGCCCCAGAAACCGCCGCCGATGGCCCCGGAAGCGGCCATGTGGTACATCTGGCGCAGCTTGACCTTGCCGTCCTTGTCCTTGACCGCAACCACGGCGTCTTCCAGATCGACCAGGTATTCCTTCTGCATCTTGAGGAGTTTGAGCCGTACTTCCTCGGCCTTGAATACATCATCATAGCCAACGACGATCAGATCGCTCATACGAGGCTCCTTCCTGGCTGTTGTGGCCGCTCCCCGGACGGGGGCGCGGGAATCGTCATGATTTCGTGCCCGATTTCCGTCGCGTTGGCAACACGGACCGTTTTTTTCCACGCCCTGACGCCCGATCGTCGCCCCGCCGTCACTTCGCCTCGTCGCAGCCCCGGAGGGCTCTCCGCATTTTCGCGAAGCACACCCGGAGCATTCTTTCTTGAAAAATGCTGCCGTCTTTTCAAGGGACGCAGCAAGGGCGGCGGCTGCGCCCTAGAAATCGGGAAGGGGAGGCTTTGGCCGCGGCAGCATGCACACGAGGGTGGTGCCCGCCGCCGCGTCGCTCGTGAAAAAGATGCGCCCGCCCAGGTTTTCCACGATGAGCCGGGCGCTGTAGGCCCCGAGCCCGGTGCCGCCGGCCTTGCCGGAGGTGGCGTACTTCTCGAAAAACCGCTCCCGTACCGCCTCGGGCACGGCCCCGGCGTTGCTGAGCGAAACCCAGACCATGTCGCGCCCCGTCACGGAAACGACCACATCCCCCCCTTCGGGGGAGGCTTCCACGGCGTTTTTGAGCAGATTGGAAAAAAGGGAAAAATACAGCAGTTCCTCGCCGAGCACCACGACCGGCCCCGCCAGTCCCGGCGCGCCGTCGGTCTCGTACGCGATCGCGACGCACCGGGCCCGGCACAGGGGGCCGAATTCGCGCCCGACGTCGTGCAAGACCTTGACGAGGTCCACGGACTGGGGGGCAAGCTCGTAGCTACCCCTCTCCATCTTGTAGAGGTCCAGGGAGAGGTTGATCATGCCGAGCATTTTGAGCCCGGACTCCTTGATCATTTCAACCAGCGCGCAGTAGCGCGCGGGAAAATCGGGATCGGAGAGCAGCACGTCGGGCAGGCCGATGACGCCGGTCAGCGGCGCCTTGAGGTCGTGGCGGGTCATGCGTTCCACGTCCTCGCGCAGGGACGCGAGCTTTTTCTGCTCGGAGATGTCCACGAAGCTCTCGATGATGCAGTCGCGGCCGGCAAGGCTCGCCCGCACCGCAGTCTTGAGGATGGAAATCTCACGGCCCGCGGCGTCCCGGATGGAGCGCTCCATGCTGACAACCCCGCTGCCGCCGTCGACGATAGGGCAGTCGCCGCGCCGGCCCGGACAAAAGGAGTCGAAGCAGTCACGCCCGACCAGGGCCTCGCGGTTTTGGCCGATCATGGCCGCGCCGGCGGGATTGACATCCACGATGCGGTAGTCGGCCGGGTCGATGACCACCACGCCGGCCGGCAGGGAATCGATGATGAGGCGCAGTTCGTCGTGGGCGCGGCGCAGTTGCGCCGTGCGCTCGGCCACCTTGCGCTCGAGACCGAGGTTCACGGCGGCGAGGTGTCGGTAGAGGAAGTAGCTTTCCAGGGCCGCCGCGCCGGCATTGAGGACCACGGTGAGCAGCGCCAGCGCCGTGTCCGAGACAGATGCATCGGCGTCGAGCAGCCCCAGGAACATGCCACGCACCCGCGACGACGTGGCCAGGCGGTGCAGTACGAGCCGCCCTCCCCCGCCGCCCGCGGGACGGAAAAAAGCCGGCCCCGGCTGGTCCAGGACGAAGGCGAAGGAGTGGTCCGCAATCAGCGCCTCGATCTCCGTGTCGGGATCGAAGCCGGCCGCCCCGCCCCGCGACAGGGACAGCACCATGTCCTGGGTATCCTCGTCCACCAGCCACATGGCCACGGCGCGAAGCGGCGCAAGCTCCCCGGCGCGGCAAGCGATTTCGGCGAGGATCGGTTCAGGGCTTTCCAGGCGGGAATAGCTGGTGTCGAAATACCCCAGGCCCGCGGCGGCCTGCAACGCCTGCAAGGCCGCTTCCTTCTCCCGGGTCAGGCTCTCCACCCGGGCGGCGAGAAATCGCGACCGCTGCGCTTCGTCCACGGCGATTCTCAGCCGAGCAGGCCCGAGACGATGTCGTCCACCTGCCGCCCCGCCTGGGACAGGGCCACCGGCAGCACGCTCGGCTCCAGGCCCAGGGCGTCCCAGGCCACGGCGGAAAGGGGCGGGGCCACAGGCGAACCGTTGGATCCGTATCCCGCGGCCACGGCCGCCATGTCGGCCACATGCACGATGCAGGCATCGCGCGCCATCGCCCCCTGGCCGTGATGCCCGCCCACGGCGTCGGCCAGTTCCTGCGGCAACCGCCACTGCGCAAGCAACGCACGGCCCACGGCGGCATGGTCGAAGCCCAACAATTCGTGCTCGGCCGCGGCCACGGGCAGGCGCGCCTCGCGGGCCATGGTCATGGCCCTGGCCATGTGGACCGGCAGCCGGCGCAACAGCACCAGCCGGCCCAGGTCGTGGAGCAGGCCGGCCACGAACAGCCGCTCCTGGGACACGCCGCCCACATGGGCGGCCAGCACCCGGGCCAGCACGGCGCACCCCACGGCGTGCTCCCAGATCTGGCGCATGGTCAGGCAGCAGGCCGGGATGTCCCGGAAACGGTCCGCCACGGCCACGCCCAGGGCGAGTTGGGCCAGCTCCCCCGCGCCGATGAGCATCACGCCCCGGGCCAGGGAGTCGATGGGGCGCGACAGGCCGTACAAGGGACTGTTGGCCAGGCGCAACAGGGTCGCGGACAGGCCCGGATCGTTGCCGATGATCCCGGCGATGCTCCCGGCCGAAGCGCGGGGGTCGGCGATGGCCTCCTGGAGGCGGAAATAAATATCGGGGAAGCTGGCCAGGGCAGGGTCGCCGGCCACGAGGGCTTCGGGGCTGTCCGGGGCCTCGGGCAGGAGGGAGGCATCGGACACCGATGGAAACGGGGGTGGCAGGGGGCAGCGGTCCTCCTTGCCGAGGTCGCGCAGGCAGCAGCGGTACAGGGCGTCCACGGCCGGATGGGATCGGTCGGCCAAAGCGAAGCGCAACTCCGCAAGCTCGTGCGCCGCCGCCAGCGCTTCCGATTCCCCGTCGCCGCACGTGTCGTCCCGGGCGCCCCCGGCGGCCTCCCCGCCGGCCACGTCCACGGCGCTGACGCCCCAGATGCGCAGCACCCGCAGGTGCCCGGACTCGAGCACCGTGCCGGCGTCAAGCAGCTTGCGCCCGTTTTTTCCGAGCACGTCGCCCGCAAGCGTCATGCCGCAACGCACGTCGTCGATAGCAACCTTGGCCATGCCACTCCCGCGTCAAGCCTCCACTTCAGGGAAACACGCACCTAGCCTGACCTGAAGGCGAAGATCCTCACAAGCGGGGGGGCGGGCAAGAAACAGCCTGCCCCGGTAGAAAACATTGCAACCTTACGGGACAGGAACCGTCTCCAACACCCTGTCCACGACCGTTTCCGGGCGCAGGCCCGACGCCGCGGCCTCGTAGGTCAGAAGCACCCGGCGGCGCAGCACGTCCGGGGCCAGCGCCTTGACGTCGCCCGGGGTCGCATAGCCACGGCCGTCGAGCAGGGCCTGGGCCCGGGCGGTGCGGGCCAGGGCGATGGCCGCCCGGGGCGAGGCTCCGTAGGCCACGGCCCCGGCCAGATCGTCAAGGCCCGCCGCGACGGGGTCGCGCGTGGCCCCGACCACGGCCACGATGTAGGCGAGCAGCCGCTCGTCCAGATGCACGCGGCCAGCCAGATCGCACAGCGCAAGCACCTGCGCCGCGTCGAGCACGGGCGACGCGGCCGGGGCATCGTCGCGACAGGCGCGGCGCACGACCTCCATCTCCTCCTCTGGCGCGGGATAATCGAGGACCAGGGCGAGGAGGAAGCGGTCCACCTGCGCCTCGGGCAGGGGGTAGGTGCCTTCCTGGTCGATGGGGTTTTGCGTGGCGAGCACGAAAAACGGCTCGGGCAGCGGGAAGGTCTCCCCGCCGATGGTCACGCGGCGCTCGGCCATGGCCTCGAGCAGGGCCGACTGGACCTTGGACGGCGCGCGGTTGATCTCGTCGGCCAGCAGGATGTTGGTGAAAACGGGGCCCTTGCGCACGGTAAATGTGCCGGCCGCGGGCTGGTAGACCTCGGTGCCGGCGATGTCCGCGGGCAGGAGGTCCGGCGTGAACTGCACGCGGCGAAATTCCGCGCGCACGGTCGCGGCCAGTGTCTTGACCGCCAGGGTCTTGGCCAGGCCCGGCACGCCTTCGATCAGGACGTGTCCCCGGCACAGCAGGGCGATGAGCAGCCGGTCGGCGAGCGCGTCGCGCCCGACGAGCACCATGCCCATGGCGGCGCGGAAAGCGGCGATGCGCGCGGCGGCGTCGGCCAGGAGCGCGGGATCGATCAGCGGCATGCGGGTTCTCCGAAAGGGTGGTCAGCGGCCGAGGGAATTGCGGAAAATCCAGTCGTTGACAAGGTAGACGCCGTCCTTGCCCACCGGGGAAAAGCGCACGAAGCGGTCCTGGCGCACCTCGCCGGCCTCGACGAACTGGAAGCCGACGTACTTCTTGCGCAGGGGCGGAAAATCCCGGATGCGTTTGACCTCCATGCGCAGGCCGAGCTTGAGGTCCGGGAGGTTGGACCGCGCGACCAGGTGGAGAAACCCCAGCAGCGGATACATCTTGTTGTGGTCATTGAAATACTCATACGATGGCGCGTCCTGGTTGATTTCCAGCATGAGCCCCCCGGCGGAAAGGTCGCGGATGTGGCAATCGGCGGCGCTGTCGGGGATGATGCAAAACGGCGACGGCCATTTCTCCATGGACGTGAACATGGACCAGTCCGCGCCCATGGGCGGGCTTGCGAGCTCGAAGCAGGCGAGCTGGCTCGGGTCCAGGGGCAGACGCTTGTGGGAGCGCCGGGTCAGCTCGAAGGCGGCGGGCAGGGAAAGTTCCACCAGGCAGAAGGCGGGATCGGACGCTTCCACGGAAATGACGTTGGAACGGAAATCCAGGTAGGTGCTTTTGCGGTTGGTGCCGGTGATGGAAAAATAGCCGTGGACCTCCTGGCCGGGCCGGGCCTCGTTGAGGCGGTTGTCGCGCGGCGACTGGACCACCATGGCCTGCTCCCGGACCGCCTTCAGGTGGCAGGGGTTGATGGCCGAGTCGTTGGGGTCGTCGAAGAGGCGGAAATAGAGGATGCTTTTCTGCTTCAGGGCCTCGGTCAGGACCGTGAGCTCCTCCACGCGCAGGCCCCGGGTGGGGGCCGCCTTTTTCTGCTGGATGGCCTTGGCCGCGTCGAGGGTGCGGCGAAGCCAGAACATGGCTCCGATCCGGTTGAGCAGCATCTGGGGCGGTTCGCCGGCGATGCGGAACCGGGCCTCGGGGTAGCGGCGGGCGCTCGGGTTGTCGAAATTGCACAGCACCCGGGCGAAGAGGTCGAGCACGCCGATGTCCTCGGGCAGACCCTCCGGGGTGGAGGCATGGATGGCGCGGAAGTAGTCGCGCAGGGCAAAGGCTTTGGGCACGTCGCCGATGACCAGCACGCCGTAGCGGTCCAGGGGGCGGCCCTGGCTCGCCGCGGTGAAGAGATTGCGAAAAAGCGTCATGATGAAAGGCGTCTTGTAGCGCGCTTCGATCAGGCGGGCGGTGAATTCGAACAGGGGCTTGCCGACCATGGGCACCAGCACGGCCGAGCCCACGGAGCGCACGTACCACGCGAGCACTTTTTCGTCCTCGAGCGACCGCGTGAACATGGCGCCGTCGAACTTGAGGACGTAATCGTAGGTGTTGAGCGCGACGGAATATTCGTTTTCGCTGGCGTCGGCCACGCGCCGCACGAGCCAGTTTTCCCGCTCGTCCGCCGGCGTCCAGTGCCAACAGGAATGCAGCAGCTCGCCGCTGACGTAATCGAGGAAGCGGCGGCGGTGAAAGTTGTGGCGCAGCACGCCGCAGACGGCCTTCTCCAGGGCCGAACGGTCGTTTTCGCAGACCACCAGCCCCTTGTTGACGAGCCAGCCCGGCAGCGCCGCCTCGGGCCGCAGGACGTGGCGCAGCACCGCGGCATCGGCCACGCCGTTTCCCGTATGGTGCAACAGATGCTCGGAGACATCGCGCACGAGCGTCAGCGCGGCCTGGGCAAGCGCGGACCGCGCCTCGTCTTCGGAAGGCAGCGGCGCGAGCCTGCCGAAATGCATGTCGAGGCTCGTGCGCACAACAGCGGCCAGGGCATCTTTCATGGAGCGACAACCCGTCCTGAAAGAGGAAAAGAAAAAGAACGGTTCCCCGATAACATATCGCCCCTTTTTCGCAAGGCTCGCCCTGTCAGGGGCACGGGTTCTACGGGACCAGTGTGACGATGGCGTCACGGGGGACCCAGCCGGCAAGGCCGCCCGCGGCAACGGCGAGCGCCTGTCCGTCGCGCACGGGGCCAAGGCGCGCGAGGGTTCCCGGCGCATAGCGCTCCACCGCTTCGGCCCCGGCCTCGGGCGCGCTTAGCGCCGGCGTTTCGCCGAGCACGACGCCCCGCGGCCAGACCCGCGGCACCAGCGCGACCCAGCCTGCTCCGAACCAGCAGCAAAAAACGAGCGCCCCGGCCCCAAGCGCCGCCCGAGGCGGCACGGGGCGTGCCGCAAGCCGCGCCCCGGCCAGGGCCAGCCAGAAAACGGCATTGGCGGCCAGGGCCACGGCCCACCACTGTCGCGCCGTCAGCCAGCCAAGCGGCGTCCAAGCGCCTGCAAAAAGCGCCCCGGCATCAAGACCGGCGGCGGCCAGGGCCTTGCGCACCTGGGCGTCTTGCGGCGCGCGCAGGGTGGCGCGGTAGAGCCAGACCGCGGCGCGGCCGGGCTCGCCGGCGAGCCGTGCGGCCGTGGCCGCGTCCAGGCACAGGCCGGCAGTCAGCAAGGCCGGCTCCGCCTGGATGGCGGCGGCAAACGCCTGCTGCGCCCCGGCATACTCGCCCGCGGCGTAGGCCTGCCGCGCGGCCGCGACCTGTCGCCGGCCGTCGCCGGCCCGCGCCGTGGCCGCAAAAAGCGCCGCCCACAGGCCGAGGGCGAGCCAGAACAGTGCCGCGCCACGCCGCATCACGCAAGCCTCCGCAACACGGCCAGCCCCTTTGCGCGGGCCGCGTCCAGGGCCGCCGCATCACATTCTTCTCCCGAATAGAGCAGCCTGTCCAGCCGGGCGAGCGCCGCCCCGGCCTCGGGCCACGGCGCGCGGGACGAATCTTCGGCCGTGCGCAACGCCCGGCGCAGGGCCTCGGCCACACCGGCCGGGTCCTGAGCCTCTCTCGCCTGCGCCAGACGGCGTCTGCGACGCGGCACGAACGTCAGGGCGAAAAGAAGCGGCGGGAAAATCCCGAACGTCACGCGCCAGGACAGGGAATCCGCCCAGGCCGTCCAGGCCGTCCAATCAAGGGCCGCGCCCTGGCCCGAAGAAACGGAAGAAAGCGGCGGCGCGACGGGCGCGGGCACGCCCTGCGGCGCGGCGGCAAAGGCGCGCGACGGGGCTTCGACGGTCACGTAGCGCGCTCCCTCGGGGTCGAAGACCGCCAGGGACACGGCGGGCAGCGTGTAGGTGCCCGGCGTCGCGGCCGTCAGCGCGTAGCGGAAGATCCGCTCCCCTTCGGAGCCGGCCAGGGTGGGCTGGACCGCGCTTTCCCCGGGCAGCGCCCGCGCGGCGAGCCCCGGCGGCAGGGACAGGGCGGGCGGCGCGGCCGCGTCCAGGTTGCCCCGGCCGGAAAGGATCAATTCGTAGACGGCCTCGCCGCTTGCGGCGTCGGCCGCGAGCCGCGACTCCAGAGCCATGTGCCCGACGAGCCCCGTGAAAGGGGCCGCGCCGGCGTAGGGCGGCAGCGGCCGCACGGCGACCGTGCGCTGCGGCCCGGCGAGCACGGTTTCGCCCGAAGCCTTGCCCAGGCCCCGAATGCGGGCCGCAGGCGGGGCAAGGGTGAGGGTTCCGTCGCGAAGTGGCGCAAGCAGGTAGTCCACCTCGGCGGTCACGTAGGCCTTGCCGCCCGTGCGCGCCTCGCCGTCACGCTGGCCGGGCAGGGGGTCCGCGACGCACCCGGCGAATGCCGGCGGCGTGAGGGACACCCCGGCGGCGGGCACGGCGCGGTAGAGGCGCACGGTGTAGACGAACACCTGGCCGACGTAGGGGTTTTCCTCGGACACGGTCGCATCGAGAAATACGTCATGGCCAGCCAAGGCGGCCGGCGGCTCGGGGCGTGGCCGCACGCGCACGGCAAGGGGCGGCGTTTGCGTGCGCGCGCCGCCGGTTTCAACGGTCAGGGCCGGCACGGCGAGTGTCCCGGCACGCCTTGGCACCAGCTCGAAGCGGTAGGCGGAAACCGGTTCGCCGTCCTCGCCGCGCGCGCCAAGGGCCCGGCCGCGCGGAATCACGGTCCAGTCCGCCATGTCCGGCACGTCGATGGTCGCCGTGTCCCGGCCGGGTACGGTCACGCGCAGCGTCAGGCCGCGCCCGACCACGCCGACGCCGGGCTCGACCGTCGCGGTCACGCCCGCCTCCCCGGCTCCGGCGACGCCCGGCGCAACGGCCAGGAGGCATGCAAGCGCCCAGGCGCAAACAATACGATAGCGCCCCATCACCAGTCCTTCGCCACCGTCGGCCGGCCGTAACCCGGCGTTTCGGGCAACCCCGGCAGATCGGGCACGCGAGAGAGAATCGGGTCGTCCGCGCTGCCGGGAGTCGCGGCCCGCTTCTCCCCGGCCTTTTCCCCCTGCGGCGCGGCGAGCGGCACGACCGCCTCGCCGGGACCGGGCCGGCCGGGAGCGTCGGCGGCAGGCACGGGCTGCCGCCCGTCCTGGCGCTCCCCGCCGGAGCCGTTGTCCTGGCCCTTTGGCGAAGGCGCGTTGCCCTTGCCTTCCGCGCTTTCCTTGTCGCCGGATTTCGCTTCCGCCGCAGTTTTCGGCTTCTCGCCGGCCTTGTCTCCTTGCCCCTCGGGCGGCTTCTGTTGCTGCCGCGCACGCAGCCAGTCGAGATTGGCCCGGGCGTCGGCGTCGCGGGGATCGACTGTCAGGGCAGCCTCGTAGCCGGCGATGGCCGCGTCGGCATCGCCCGCGCGGTAGGCGGCGTTGCCCTGGTTGTAAAGCGCCTTGGCGCGCAGGCTGTCCGTGCCCGCCGTGGCCGCGGCGCGGGCGAAAAACTCCCGGGCGCGCGCGAAGCGGCCCAGGCGGTAGCTGGCCGTGCCCAGGTCATAAAGCAATTCGGGGCTGTCCGGGGCCTGGACCCGGGCACGCAAAAACGCTTGCAGGGCCGCGTCGTCGCGGCCGGCGGCAAAGGCCTCGAGCCCGGCTTGCGTCCGGCGTGCGGCCTCGCCCCTGTCGAGGCCGCCCCAGAGCCCGGCCGTGGCCCGCGTCGGCGCAAGCAGGCAAAGCGGCAACACGAGCAGGGCCGAGGCCCCACGCCCGGGTCGCAGGGCGAGGTCGCAGGCGAAAAAAAGAAGCGCGGCCAGGAAAAAATACGCGGCAAGATCCCTGGGCGGCGCGGCGCCCTCCCCTGCCGCCTGTTCCGGAAACCGCGCGCGCAGGGCGGCGGCGATGGCCGGGACGGGATCGGCGGCGTCCGGGGCGAGGCGGAAGGCCCGGCCGCCGGAGGTCGCGGCCACGGCGGCCAGGGACGGCGCATCGACCCCGACCAGCACCGGTGCGCCCGAAGCGTCGCGCAATACCTGCCCCCGGCCGGTCGGGACAGGCACGGGCGCGGGGCCGCCCACGGCCACGGTCAGCACCGGCGGCCCGCCGGCCGTGACCGCGCCGGCATCCCTGGCGGCAAGGGTTTCCTCGCCGTCGGAAAAAAGCAGCACCGCGCCGTATTCGACGCCGGCCAGGGCCAGACGCGAAGCCTCGAGCGCGGCCGCGAGCGACGTGCCGCCCAGGGGGGCGGCGTCCGGGGAAAGCGCGTCGAGAAAAAGGGCCAGTCCGGCGCGGTCGCTCGTGACCGGGCAGGCGAGCCAGGCCCGGCCGGCGAAGCCCACGACCGCGACCGGCACGTCAGGCAGCCGGGACAGCACGGAGAGCGCCGCGGCCTTGGCCGCCGCGAGCCGATCCGGGGCCACGTCGCGGGCGAGCATGCTGCGCGAGCAGTCCACGGCAACGACCAGGGCGCGATTACCCGTTGGCGCGGGAGCTGCGGCTGGCGCAACGCCCAGGCGCGGGTCGGCCGCGCCGATTACGGCCAGAGCCAGGCCGGCGAGAAAAAGGACATGCTTGCCGCGCCGCCCTCCGGCGGCGCGCGGCAGGGAAAGGGCATCGGCCAGGACGCGGCGGCCCCGTGCGGCCAGATACAGGCACAACGCGGCCAGGGGCAGCGCGACCGCGAGGAGCAAAAATTCCGGCCGGGCGAAGCTCACGGCCACCTCGGCGAGCGCACGGGCCCGAGCGCGGCCCAGGCAAGGAGCAGGCAGACGGCCAGGGCGGCGGCAAGGGGCGCAAGCTCGATGTCGCGCCTGCCCGGCACGCGCACCATGTCGCTTTGCGCCCGGGCAAGCACGGCGTCGATGGCCTGCGACAGCCCGGCCGCGTCCTCGGCCCGGAAAAGCGCTCCGCCCGTGCCCGAGGCCAGCGCGGCAAGCGCGGCCGTGTCCACGGGTGCGGCCTCGCGCACGATCTCCTGGCCAAGCAGCGGATGGTTGACCAGAAACGGGGCCGGCGCATCACCGCCCACGCCCACGGCAAGGACGGTTACGCCCCGGTCCGCGGCGGCCAGGGCGGCGGTTTCGGGACGCAGCTCCCCGGCGTTGGAGCGACCGTCGCCGAAGACGACCACGATTTTCGCCAGTCCCGGCGCGTCCGTGAGGCGCTTCACGGCCAATGCCACGGCATCGCCCATGGCCGTGCGCCGGCCGGCCGCGCCCACGGAGAGGTCGGCGAGCGCCCGGTCGAGGGCCTGCCGGTCGGCGCTTGGCGGCATGACGACGTAGGCCCGGGAGCCGAAGGCGACAAGGCCAATGCGGTCCCCGGGGCGGGCCGCCGCGAACAGCTTCGCCGCCTGCGCCACGGCTTCCAGGCGCGTGACCGTGCGTTCGCCCTCGGTCATGTCCATGGCGGCCATGGATTCGGAAAGGTCGATGGCGAGCATGACGTCGATGCCGCGCCCGGCGTAGGTCGCGGTCTCCTCGCGCAGCGCCGGCCCGGCCGCAGCCAGGGCCAGGGCGGCGATGCCGCACAGCCGGCACAACATAGGCAGCCACGCGAGCGCAGACGGCGCGCCTGCGGCAAGCGCCGGCCCAAGGTCGGCCACGACGGCCGCTGCCGCGCCGCGCCGCACACGGCGTACGACAAGCGCCAGGGGGACGAGCAGCGCGAAAAGCAGGGCGTACGGCTGGGCCAGGGTCAGCATGGACGCGTGTCCGCGGCCAGGCGCGCGGCGGTCAGGCCGTCGGCATGGCGCCGGTCTGAGGGAATGGCCTGCCCGGCGTAGCAGGCGGCCTCGGCCCGGGCGAAAAGCCCGGCCACGGCCTCGCGCGCGCCTGCCGGCAGGACGTCCATACGGGAGGCGAGTTCGGCGGCGCTCATGGCCGTGGCCGCAACCCCCAGGCGCACGGCCAGCACGCGGCGCACGAGCGCGGCCAGCCGGAAATAGTAGTCGCCGTCGCCAAGGCCGCCGGCTTCGCGCGAAAGCCGCGCCAGGGCGCGCCGCACGGCCGCAAGCTCCCGGCTTGCCGGACGCGCGCGCAGCCGCCGCCAGCGCCACAGCGCCAGTCCCCCGAGAAGGACCAACCCCAGTCCGGCGAGCCATGTGTCGGGCCCGGCCGCCGACGGCAGGGGCACGGGGGCCTTGATGTCGCGGATGTCATCCACGGGCGGCTCCGGGCGCGCGACCGGCGGCGGCAAAGCCCGGGCGGCGACGCTGGCGGAAATGCGCGTCGAGCGCCGACGCGGGATGCGCGGCGGGGTCGAGTTCCACCACGCCGACGCCTGCGGCGCGAAGGCCGGCGACAGTACGCTCGCGGCGCTTTTCCCTTTCGCCGGCGAAACGGGCGCGGGCGGCGGCATCGGCAAAATCGCACGTAGCGCGCCGGCCGGATTCGGCTTCAGCAAATTCCACCACGCCCCGTTGCGGCAAGGACGGCGCGACAATACCCGCGACAAGGCCCGCCGTGACCTCGTGGCGCGCGGCCAGCCGGCCGAGCGGCGCGACGAAATCGGCTGCGGCGAAGTCGGAAAAAACGAAGACCGGGCAGCGGTGGGAAAGGGCGGACGCGGCAAGCGCGAGCGCCGGGCCGGGATCGGTGCCGCGCCCCACGGGCCTTGCACCGGCCAGGGCGGCGGCCACGGCATGGGCCTGACCGGGGCCTTTGCCCGGAGGCAAAAACGCCTCGACGCGGTCGGAAAAAAGCACGAGCCCCACCCGGTCGCGGCTGGCCGCAACGCTGACGGCCAGCACCACGGCGGCCAGCGCCGCGCAATATGCGACGCCGCCCGCCTGCCCCCCCACGGCCATGGAGGGGCTCACGTCCACGGCGAGCATGACCGTGCGGGCGCGTTCCTCGCGAAAACGCTTGACGAACGGTCGGCCGAACCGGGCCGTGACCTTCCAGTCCATGGCCGCCACGTCGTCGCCGGGAACGTATTCGCGGGATTCCTCGTATTCGATGCCCGTGCCGCGAAAGACCGCGCGGTAGCCGCCGGCCAGGGCGTCCCGGGACAGGGCGTCGCCGCCGAGGCGCACGCGGCGCGCGGCGGCAAGCAGCGCCTTCGCATCGAATTCCGGATGAAACACCTGAACAGCCTGCATGCGGCGCTTCGCCTCCCCGCCGGCCCGGCCGGCCCGCGCGCCAAGGGTAGCAGCGCCGGGGCGCGCGGGCAACGCGACCCCATGTCGCGGCTTTTAAAATAATCGTCAGGATCTTTTAAGGAAAAATTCATGCGGCATGCGTGACCCCTGCGCGAGCTTAAGTCTCCTCCTCGAAGGCGCGGATGCGCCGGACGATCTCGCCGGCGTCGGAGGCGCAGGAGAGCATGCCGTGCATGAAGCTGAAAAAGTGCATGACCTCGCTCAGGTCGTAGGCCGCCGGGGCGCGTTCGCGACGGATGGCCGCGAGCTTCTCCCGGGCCTTGCCCACGGCAACGGACAGCGTGTCCGTTTCGGGCAGCGGCCCCTGGCGGCGCATGTGCGCGGCCAGCCCGCGCAGCATCGCGGCCACGGCCCCCTCGAGGACCGTGAGCTCCTCGGGCAGGTGCCGGTGCAGCCCCTGGCCGCGCCATTCGGCGGCCACGTGGTCCATGGCCAGGATGTGCTCGAACAGCCGCTCGCCCCGGTAGAGCAGCATGGAACGCAGGGTTCCCTCGTCGCCGCCCCGGCCTTCGATCACGGATTCCCGGCGCAGTTCCCGGCAACGGGCCAGGGTGCGCAGGATGCGGTCCTTGATCGCGAAGACCTGCCGTTCGACGTAGTCGTCGTGCAGCCGGCCCTCGACCACCAGGGCGAAATAGGAGGCCGCGTCGTCGAAAACCGTGGCCAGCCCGTGCTCCAGGGCGCGGCTGGCGCGCGAGGGCAGCACCACGGCGGAGACGACCAGGGCGGTGACGATGCCGATGGAAATTTCGATGAAGCGGTCCATGCCCATGGTCAGGGCGGACGTGCCGGGATGGCCGGCCAGGATGACGATGACGGCCGTGATGCCGGCCACGCGCGAGCTCTCGCGCAGGCGGGGGATGGCCGCGCACACGGCCAGGGTGGCGAAGACCGCCAGGCCCACGGAGAGAAACGACTGCCCGCCCCAGTGCGCGGCCAAAGCGCCGGCCACGGCCCCGATGGCCGTTCCGGCCAGCCGCGTCCAGGAAGCCCAGAGGGAGCCGCCGAGGTTGGCCTGCATGACGATGACGGCCGTGACCACGGCCCAGTAGCCCTGGGGCAGCGCCAGAACCGTGACCAGGGCCAGCGTCGCCACCGCCGCCGTGGCCGTGCGCAGGGCATGGCGCAGCCCCAGCCGGCGTACCAGCCAGGCCGCGCGTGCGGTCCATGTTCTCTCCGTCACGCTTCCTCCTTGACCGAAAGCGCGGTGTGTATCCCCGTTGCCCCGGCATGGGAAGCCCTTTTGCGCAGGGGTCCCCGGCGAGTTGTGCCCCGCGCGGGCCTATGTTAGAAATCACCGAAGCGACGCGGCGATCCTTTCCCGGACCGACCCGTCCGCATGGAGAAGCCTGCCATGCAACAGCTGCCCTGGCGCAGCGCCGACGGGACGACGTCGGCCGCGTCGTTCGTCTTGCCCACTGCACCGCTCCCGGAGAAGGCCACATGACCGGGGGGCGACTGCTCGTTTGCGGCGGTCCGGACCGGGACGCCCGGCTGCTCGCCGCCAAACTGGCCGCACCCGGCAGGCGCACCGCCGCCTTTTCCCTGCCAACCGCCCTGCAACTCGCCCGCGACGCCCTGCCCGACGTCGCGGTGGTGCCCTGCTTCGACGCGCCGCCCGGGCAGCTCCTCGAACTGCTCGCCTGGTGGCGCGACCTGCCGGTCCATGTGGTCTTCCTGCTCGAGGCCGACGCCGCAGCCCCGGCCTGGTCCGGCCTGCGGCGGTTTTCCGGCCTCGATGCGGCGTCCATCGCCGCGGTGTGCGACATTCTCGCCGTGTGCGACGACGCGACCCAGGCCGCGCGGCAGGCCGAAACCTGGCGCGAGGCCTTCATCGCCGCCTTTCCGGGCTTCATCGTGGCCTGCGACCGCAAGCATCGGGTGGCGTTCGCCAACGCGCCGGTCATTTCCCGCAACGGGCACGACCCGGTGGGCGACCCGTGCCACAAGGCGTTGCACGGCCGCGACGCCCCCTGTCCCTGGTGCCCCTGGGATCTGGCCGAAAGCGGCCAGAGCGTGACCATGGAAATCCAAAGCCCCCTGGACGGCAGGTTCTATTCCATGACCAGCACGGCCCTGCGCCTGCCGGAGCGCGAACCGCTGCTGCTGTCCCTGTACTACGACATCACCGACCGCAACATGGCACTGTCGCGGCTCAAATCCCTCAACCGCGACCTGGAACGCCGCGTGGGCGAGCGCACGGACACCCTCGCCCGCCAGGCCGGGGACCTGGCCGAAGCCAACGCCCGGCTGCGCGAACTCGACAGCCTGAAATCCGGATTCCTGGCCACGGTCACCCACGACCTGCGCACGCCGCTGACGTCGGTGCTCGGGTTCGCCAAGCTGACCAGGCGCGATTTTCTCAAGGACTTCATGCCGTTTTCCGAAGTCAGCGACAAGCTGCGCCGCAAGGGGACGCGCATCGCCGAAAACCTCGGCATCATCGAGGCCGAGGGGGCGCGCCTCACCAGGCTCGTCAACGACTTCCTCGACCTGTCCAAGATCGAGTCCGGCCGCCTGGATTGGAACGACCGCGTCATCGACCCGTGCGCGGTGGCCCGCGCGGCCATCGACGCCGTCAGCGGCGAATACGAGCAGAATCAGGCCATGGCCCTGGTGGTGGACATGCCACCGCAGCTTCCCCCCCTGTGCCTGGACCCGGACCGGCTCATGCAGGTGCTCGTCAACCTGCTCACCAACGCCGTGCGCCATACCGGCGAAGGCGAGGTGACGCTTTCGGCCCAGTCCCTGCCCGGAAAACGCCTGGAACTGCGCGTTTCCGACACCGGCCCCGGCATTGTGGCCGCGGAGCGGGAACGCATCTTCGAAAAATACCATCAGGCCGGCCGTGGCGACACCACCCCCGTCGAACGCCGCGGCACGGGTCTGGGGCTCGCCATCTGCAAGCATATCGTCGAACGCTACGGCGGGAGCATCCGGGCCGAGGACAGGACGCCGCACGGCACCGCCTTCGTGGTGGAACTGCCCGTCTGGACCGGAGGCGGAGACCCGTCCGCGATGCCCGAAATCACGCGCCCCGAACCCGACCTGCCCGTATCCTGACGGGCGCGCGCGGCCCGTTCCCCGAGGCGTCGCCGCCCGGCTCCGGGACATGCCGGAGTCGGGCGGCCCACCGATCAGATGTCGTTGAGGTCGATGGTGCGCGGCGCGGCCTTGGGCTTGGCCGGCTCCTTGGGACTGCCCGCCGACGGCGTGGGCGACGCGGACGGCGACAGCTCGGAACCGGTAGCGCCCGCTGACCGCGACGACGCCGGCGCGGACGTCGCGGCCGGGGAAGCCGTGCCCTTGCCGCGCGCGGCACACAACACCCTGGCCGCGTCCAGGCGGGACTTGGCCTGGCCCGCCCCGCCGCCGCGCACGGCGGTCTGGTAGGCGGTCAACGCCTTGTCGCACTGCCCGGAAAGCAGCAGCGCGTCGCCAAGGGCCACGGCCGCGCGCGGGTCGTTGCCCCCGGCCTTGGCCGCCGCTTCCAGCATGTCCCGGGCCCGGCCCACGTTGCCGTCGGAAAGAGCGATCAGGCCCATGCCCTCCATGGCCGGCGCGTAGGAGGCATTGGCGGACAGGGCCGTGGTGAAGGCGCGCTCGCCCTTTTCCCGGCCGTCCCGGACGCAGGCGTCCCCGGCGCGGGCAAGGGTTTCGGGCCCTGCGGACCCGACCTTGGACAGTTCCCGACAGGCCGCGGCATAGTCCTTTCTGTCGTAGGCGGCGTTGCCGAGGGCCAGGGGATCGCCCCCGGCAGGTTCGGACGAAGAGAATTTCATGGAACCGCAGCCGGGTAGGCCGAAAAGCAGCACGGCCAGGCACACGGGCGTGGCAAGACGGCGAAAGGTCATGACCCCACCTCCGTTGGCTTTACAAGCGATTCCAAGGCTATCCCAAAGCCTGTCCCGATTGTCAAACCGCAGACGGGCTGCTACGAACAGGATATCTTCACCGCAAACCGGAGGATCGCCATGTTCCGGCGCGCGCTGCTCTTTCTGGCCGCTACCCTCGCGGCCGGCGTAGCCCAGGCCCAGGACATCCCCCACGTCGCCCGGCCCGGCGACACTCCCGTTCGCCTGTCCAAGGCCTACCACGTCTCCGTGCCCGCCATCCTGGCCCGCAACAAAGGCCTCGACCCCTGCCGCATCAAGGTCGGCGACGTGATCCTGGTGCCCCGGCCGGGCGAAGAGCCGCCGCAAGCCCCGCCTTCGCCGGGCGCGGTGACAGCCTCGCCCGCAGCGGGCGCGCCGCCGGACGCGGCCGCCGCGCCCATCCCGCTGCCCGACGAGGAACCGGCCGGCGTGCGCTATGTCGTCATCCCCGGCGACAACCCGGCGGCCATCGCCGAGCGCTTCGGCATTGCGCTCGAAACGCTCTCCCGGGCCAACCCGGACCTCGATCCCAAAAAGCTCGCCGTGGGCCGGGTGCTCGCCATTCCCCCCAATGAAGCCTGCCCCCCGCCGCCCGTGCCCGTCAGCCGTCCCGGCGAACAAGCGGCGGGCGCGCCCCTGGCCACCGATTTCCAGTGACCAAGGACGCGCCCGTGCGTCATTCGCCTCTTCGCAACGCAGCGTCAGCCGCGTGCGCGCACCGCCGCCAGGACCGGCTCGCCTTTCCGCGCCGTCCCGACGGACTCCGCTTCAAGCGTTTCCGCCTTCTTGAAACGGTCGGCGAAACGGCCGGCCATGATCGAGCACACGAAGAGCTGGAGCTGGTGGTAGAACATGATCGGCATCACGATCATGCCGAGCGCCGGATGCGCGCCGAAAAGCAACCGCGCCATGGGCACGCCCGAGGCCAGGGTCTTCTTCGAGCCGCAAAAAATCGCCGTGATCCGGTCCTCCATGGAAAACCCGAGCCACTTCGACAGCTTCGACGAGAGGGCGAGCGCCATGGCCAGAAAGACCGCCGCGCCGCCCATGGTCATGGCGATCACCTCGATGCCGTTGTTGGTCCAAAGACCCGATTTGACCGAGTCGCAAAACGAGCCGTACACCAGCATCAAAATCACCAGCTTGTCGAAAGCATTAATGAACTTCTTGTGCCGCGCGGCCAGGTTGCCGAAAAGCGGCCGCAACACCTGCCCGAGCACGAACGGCAAAAACAGCATGGTGGCGATGTTGACCACCGACTTGCCAAACGACATGCCGCCCGAGCCCTGCATGTCGATGGCCAGGCCCACGATGGCGGGCGTGAGCAGGATGCCGAGCAGGCTCGACAGCGTGGCGTTGAAAATCGCCGCCGGCACGTTGCCCTTGCCGATGGCCGTCATCGCGACCGAGGACTGGATCGTCGAGGGCAAGGCGCACAGATACAAAAACCCGAGCATCAGCCCTTCGGGAATAATACCGCCAAACACGGCCTTGAAGGGAATGAAAAGCAGCGGAAACGCCACGAACGTCAGCGACTGCACGAGCAGATGCAACTTCCAGCGCGACATGCCCTCGCGCAGGCTGCGCGTGGAAAGCGCCAGGCCATGCAGGAAAAACACCGCGAAAATGCCCGCATCCGAAACCGTCTCCGCATGCATCGTCCCGCCCGAGGAACCGAACTCCGGGAAAAGCGTGGCCAAAGCCACCGCCGTGATCATCCCTGCCAGAAACCAATCCTTGGCCATCTTGCGCAACAGTTTGCCCACCATGTCCGTCTCCCCGGCCATCCGGCCGCCTGATGTTGCGGCGCATCGCCATGCATCCGCGCCTGAAACGTACTTAAGCATGGACAGCCGCGCCGTCTCGCGCTAGGTTGACAACATATAGCGAGAAACAGACATGGCGACGCTGCGCACCCTGCCCCCCCTGGAGACGCTGCCCCGGCTGGTCTTCCCGCGCAGCGAAAGCCTGGCCGCGGACTCCACCTCCCCGGCCCACAGCCACCCCTTCGGCCAACTCTCCTTCGCCGGTGACGGCGTGCTGCTCGTGCGCACCGAATCCGGCAGCCACGTCGCCCCGCCCCAACGCGCCGTCTGGGTGCCGCCCGGCATGCGCCACGCCGTCGCCGCCACGCGCCGCGCCGAAATGCGCAGCCTCTACATCCGCGCCGACCAGGACGTCTTCTCGCCCCCCCGCTGCCTCGTGCTCTCCGTCACGCCGCTGGCCCGGGAACTCCTCCTCGCCGTGGCCGCCCTGCCCGCCGCCTACGACGAAAACGGCCCACCCGGCCGCCTCGTGGCCGTGCTCCTCGACCAGCTCGCCACGCTGCCCGAAGCCGCCTACAGCCTGCCCTGGCCCCAGGACCCGCGCCTGGCCGCCATCTGCCAGACCCTCACCGACACCCCCGAGGACAACCGCACCGCCAAAAACTTCGCCCAAAACGCCGGCATGACCGAACGCACCCTCGGCCGCCTCTTCCAGGCCCAAACCGGCCTGACCTTCGGCGGCTGGCGACGGAGGTCGCGGCTGCTCACCGCCCTGTCGCTGCTCGAATCCGGCAAAAACGTCACCACCACCGCCCTCGAATGCGGCTACGACTCGACCTCGGCGTTTATCGCCGCCTTCCGCGACGCGTTCGGCATCACGCCCGGTGCGTTCGTGCGGGAAGGGTGAAAGGAAAGAGGAGGGTGAGGAGAAGAAGATAAAGATGCCTCCGGCGGCCAGGAGGGGGTGATCCCCTCCTGGACCTCCCCGGCGGGGGATTGGCAAGCGGGTGGGAGGACGGTTGGTGGGCGGGGTGTCGGGGTCTGTGGTCGCCAGCGGCGAAGCGCCGCATTTTAAAGGGGTAGATTCCTACAAACTCGCCCCGAAGGGGCGACGGGCCGGCGAGGCCGACGCACCTCCACCCACGACCACGCCTCCATCCGCTTACCCAATCCCCCCGCCCAGGGGGGCCGGGGGGGATGATCCCCCCCGGCCACCGGAGGCATCTTCCTCTCCGCCTTTCTCTTCCCCCTCGCCTTCCACCTGCGCATCCGCCACCACACGGTTACGGCCGCGGTTCTTCGCGGCGTAGAGGGCGGCATCCACACGGCCCATGAGGGATTCGACGGTTTCGCCGGGTCTGGCCTGGGCCACGCCGAGGCTTATGGAGCCGTGGATATCGCCGGGGAAGGGGGTTGCGGCCACGAGGACGCGCAGTTTTTCGGCCAGGGACACGGCCTGGGGCAGCGGGGTATGGGGCGCGGCCACGACGAATTCCTCGCCGCCGTAGCGGAACAGCCAGTCCACGCGGCGTATGGAGCGGCGCACGCGGTCGGTGAGTTCGCGCAGCATGGCGTCGCCGGCGGCGTGTCCGTGTTCGTCGTTGACACGTTTGAAGTGGTCGATGTCGAACATGATGACGGAAAGCGGCGTGTCGTAGCGTTTGGCGCGGTGGATTTCTCGGGTCATGACCTCGTTGAATTTGAGCCGGTTGTGCGCGCCGGTGAGCTGGTCGGTGACGGCGAGTTCGGTCAGCGCCTGGTTGGCGGCGGTGAGGCTGTTGCGGTCGGCGCAGATGCGGGCCACCATGGGACGCAGCAGGAACAGACCCACGCCGGCGAGCAGCGCGAGCATGGCGACGGTCGCGCCGAGTTCCATCTGGCGCAGGGCGGCGAGTCGGGAAACGGCGCGGCGCTGGTAGGCCTGGACCACAACGCTTAAATCCTGGAGCAGTTCGTTTTCGCCGAACGCCAGGACGTTGAGGAATTTCGGGTCGGACAGGGCGGGCCGGCCGCCCTCGGCCTGGGCGAATTCACGGGTGCTTTTGATGAAAAAGCGCATGCGCGCGTCGAGGTCCAGCGGCGGCTGGAAGTAGATGGCGGCGAGTTCCTTGGAGTGGGCGACGAGGGAATCGGGGTCGTTTAAGTCGGCCAGCAGCCGGGCGTGGTTGTCTTCAAGCCTTTTGACGGCGCGCAGCAGATGGGCGCGGATATCGCGCCGGGCCTCCTCGTCGTCGGCGGCGGCCAGGAGCAGGCATTGGGCCAGCACGCGCTGGGTGAGCAGGCGTTGGGAGCCGCTTATGGCCGTGATTTCGGCGGCATGATCAATGGAGGCCATGACGTCCCGAAAGACGGCGTAGGTGGCCACGGACAGGAGGGCGGCCAGGGACAGGGCCGCAAGGTAGCGCAGCGTCAGGTTGCGCTTGAAGGGGCAGGAACGCCGGGAAGCGGTTTCAGGGGGCGGCATCCTCTCCTGTGTAGGCCAGTCCGGGCGAGGTGGCAAGGCGGGCCGGCGGCGCATGCCTCGCCGCCGGCCCGTCGGGGAGGGAGCGGAGGAACTACTTGTCGCCGATGGCCTTGCGGTAGGCGGCCAGGGCTTCCACGGTGACGAGAGGGAAGCCGTTTTGCGCGGCGAAGGCTTCGATCTGCGCCCCCTTGGCCATGGTGCCGTCGGGGTTGGTCAGTTCGCACAGCACGCCGCACGGAGCGAGGCCCGCCAGCCGGGCGAGGTCCACGGTGGCCTCGGTATGGCCGCGGCGTTCGAGCACGCCACCGGGCTTGGCCACGAGCGGGAAGACGTGGCCGGGCCGGGCGAGGTCGCTTGGCGCGGCGTCCGGGGCGATGGCCGTCTTGACGGTGGTGACGCGGTCGGCGGCGGAAACGCCGGTGGTGACGCCCGAGGCCGCCTCGATGGTCACGGTGAAGGCCGTGCGGTTGACGCAGGTGTTGACCGCGACCATGGGCGGCAGTTCGAGCTGCCGGGCCCTGTCTTCGGTCAGGCACAGGCAGACGATGCCGCTGCATTCGCGGATCAGCATCGCCATCTGGGGCACGGTGAGGTTTTCGGCCGCGAAGATGAGGTCGCCCTCGTTTTCGCGGTCCGCGTCGTCGGTGACGACGATGCCGCCGCCCTGGCGCATGGAGGCGATGGCGGCGAGGACGCTTTGATGTTCGCTTGCGATACCGGAATAGGACTGATTCATGGCGCACTCCGTAACAGGTCGTGGCGAGAGCCAGAATCAGGGCGGAAAAAGGACGGCCGGACGCATCGCACACGCGGTGCGTCGGCCACGCGCCGGAACGACCCGGCGGCGGGAAACGCCGTCTGCTCCTCTTGCATCCGGACTGTGACCGTCGGCCCTGGCTTCGCACCAGGTCTGCTGACCTTTCCGACGCGCACGGCCGGGCATGCGGCCGTGGCGCGGCGACGCCGGGGTTTCCCCCGTGGGGACCGGTTGCGGCCGGTTCCTGTCGCTGCGCCGGAAAGCGCTCGCGGGCTCCCCGGTTTCCCGGGATACCGCCGGTGGGGACTTCCACCCCGCCCTGAGGACAACGGGGATGTCATAGTCCCGCCCGCGCGGGTTGGCAAGTCCGGGCCGGACATGGAAAAGGGCCGCCGGGGAGGGACCGGCGACCCTTGCCTTGGGGAAGGAGGATGGGATCGAAGCGTGTTACATGCCGTACATGGCCTTCCTGGAAGCGGCATAGCCGACGTATTCTTCCCTGGTCACCTTGCCGTCGCCGTTTTTGAAGGATGTCAAAGGACGTTAGCCGGCCTGCCGGGGAGCGGTGGTCTTGGCGTCGGTGGCCGGGGCCGGCATGCTCATGCCCTGGGGCTGGCCCTGCATGGCGTTATGATCCATGCCCTGCATCGCGCCATGGTCCTTGCCCATCATCATACCCTTGCCCATCATCATGCAGTCTTCCTTGGCCTTGCCGTCCATCATCCCCATCCGGCCCCTGTGGCCGAAGCCCCGGGTCATGCGGATGGGGGTATTCGTTTCCTTGGCGTAGCGGATGCGAAACAGGGTCGTCTGTTCGTCGAGCTGGCCGCGGAGGGCGGCAATGTCGGCCACGAGCTTTTTGACGACGGCCGTATCGTCGGGCTTGGTGGCGAGCTGGGCTTCCAGTTCGGCCTTTTTCGCGGTGATCTTGCCGCGCAGTTCGGCGGTCTTGGCGACGTATTCCTGGTTGAGGACGTAGGCCTTGTTGGGATCGACGGCGGGCGCGGCCTTCGCGGCATCGGCCGTCGCGGCGGCGGCGTGCTGCTGGTGGGTGGACTGGGCCAGGGCCGGAACGGTCAGGGCCAGGGACAACGCGATAACGGCGGGGATACGAATGCTTTTGCGCATGGTGCGCCTCCTTTGCGAGTATGCCTGCCTTGAAGCATCGCCCGTGCCAGAAGCGCCCGCGCCGTCGCGCCGTCGGGCCTCCCCTTTCGCTTACCCGACTAAATCACTATGCATTTTTTGCACCCCGCTTCCCCGCCTCCCGCGCCGCGTCCCATCGCCGCTGCGCTACGCGGCGTCCCGCTGGACAAAATCTATACGAACGCAGAAGGAAATGCGGCCAGAAATCATACATCGCCTGGAAAGCATCCACTTCAACGCGCCGCGCGGCGTCGGGCCGGGCCGTCCGGCAGCGCCAGATCCGTGTCGTCCGCCAGCGCATCGGCCGGCTGCGACGGGACGTGTTCCGCGCTTTCCACCCCGAACCGCGCCTCGAACTGCTTGCCGAAGTGGCACAGCGCTTCCAATATGGGGATGATGTCCCGGCCGGAGTCCGTGAGCCCGTATTCCACGCGCGGCGGCACCTCGGCGAAGACCGTGCGCGAAATCATGCCGTCGGATTCCAGTTCGCGCAGCTGCTGCGTGAGCATCTTCTGGGTGATGATCGGCATGGTGCGCCGCAAGGCCGAGAAACGCAGCGTGGGCACGTCGCGCAAATGCCACAGGATCAGCGGCTTCCATTTGCCGCCGATGACCGCCAGCGACAGCTCCATGCTGCACGAATATTCCTTGCCCAGGCAGCGTTTGCGCCCGCATGGAATTCCTTGTTCGGCCATGTCTGCCTCCATGGTATCCAAATAGGTACTACTGAACTTTTTTGTGCCTACTTGCTTTTTTGGGTATACTGACAGAATTTCCCCAAATCGTAAAGCGGAAACCGTAAAGGAGGCCCCATGGAACTGCTGGAAGCCATCCATACCCGGCGCAGCATTCGCGCCTTCACCGACGCCCCGGTGTCCGGGGAAGACCTGGACACGGTGCTGCGCGCCGCCATGGCCGCGCCGAGCGCCGGCAACGCCCAGCCCTGGCATTTCGTGGTCATCACCGACCGCGCGGTCCTCGACGCCATCCCGGACATTCATGCCCACGCGGCCATGGTCAGGCAGGCGCCCCTGGCCATCGCCGTGGTCGCGGAGCTGGCCCAGGAGAAATACCCGGGCTTCGGCTACTGGACCCTGGATTGTTCGGCCGCGGTGGAGAACCTGCTCCTGGCCGCCCGGGGGCTCGGGCTCGGCACGGTCTGGTGCGGCATCTATCCCCGGCCCGAGCGCATGGAAGGGCTCGCGAGGCTGCTCGCCCTGCCCGAGGGCGTCAAGGCCCACGCCCTGGTGGTCATGGGCCACCCGGCCCAGGACTTCAAGCGCGTGGACCGCTTCAAGCCCGAGCGTATCCACCAAAACCACTGGTAGCAGGCACGCGATGCAACGCCCGATCGGACCCGTGTGCGCCCTCTACCCCATGCCGGCGACCCTCGTCGGGGCCATGGCCGACGGCAGGCCCAATTTCCTGGCCATCGCCCATGTGGGCATCTTAAATAACGCCGCGCCCCAGTACCTGACGGTCAGCCTCAAGAAGTACCGCCACACCAGCCAGGCCATCCGCGACACGGGCGGCTTCTCCATCTGCCTGCCGCGCGCGTCCATGGCCGTGGCGACGGACTACGTGGGCATCGTTTCGGGAAGCCGCGTGGACAAGTCGCGCGTGTTCGACGTCTTCTACGGCGCGCGCGGCAACGTGCCCATGATAAGGGAGTGCCCGGTCAACATGGAACTCAGGCTGCACGACGTCATGGACCTGCCTGCCCACGAGGTGTTCGTGGGGGAGCTCGTCGCCACCTACGTGGACGAGGACTGCCTGCGCGACGGCGACAAGGTCGATCTGGAAAAGGTCCGGCCGCTTTTATTCGACTATGCAAGCGGCTGGTATTACGCACTCGGCGAACCCGTGGCCCCCTGCTGGCGGGCCGGACGGGACCATCCGGCCTACGTGGCCGCCAAAGGAGCGAAGTGACATGGCCAAAGTATCCCTCGGCGCGAAAACCATGACCCTGCCGACCCCGGCCTGGATGATCGGCAGCTACGACGCCGCCGGCAAGCCCAACCTCATGACCGCCGCCTGGGGCGGCATCTGCTGCTCGAAGCCCGTGTGCATGACCGTCTCCCTGCAAAAGCCCCGGTACTCCTACGCCGCCCTCATGGAGCGCAAGGCCTTCACCATCAACGTGGCCGGCGAGGCCGACGTGGCCAAGGTGGACTACTGCGGCATGGTCTCCGGCCGCGACCACGACAAGTTCGCGGCCTGCGGCTACACGCCCGTTCAAAGCGAGCTCGTGGACGCGCCCTACGTGGCGCAATGCCCGCTCGTGGTCGAATGCAAGGTGATCCACATCCAGGAACTGGGCGTGCACACCATGTTCGTCGGCGAAGTCCTGGACGTGAAGGTGGAAGAAGCGGCCATGAAGGGCGGCAAACCCGATCCCCTGGCGATCAAGCCCATCGTGTTCGCGCCCGAGGACCGGCACTACTACGGCCTCGGCGTCGACCTCGGCCCGGGCTGGTCGCTCGGCAAGGCGATCAAATGAGCGACAAGGTCCGCCTCGATGCGGAGATCCTGCCGCCCATGCCCGTGGTCCTGGCCGGAGCCGTGGTCGAAGGCCGCGTCAACTTCATGGCCGCCGCCTGGGTCACGCGCGTCGGGCACAAGCCGCCCATGATCGGCGTCTCCATCAACCACCGCCAGCACACGGGCAAGGGCATCCGGGAAAACGGCGCGTTCTCCCTGTGCCTGCCCGGCCCCGACCTCGTGGAGCTGACCGACTATTGCGGCCTGGTTTCCGGGCGAAACGTGGACAAGTCCGCGCTCTTCGACGTCTTCTACGGCGACACGCCGCACGCGCCCATGATCCGGCAGTGTCCGCTCTGCCTGGAAATGGCGCTCGTGCAGGCCGTGGGATTGCCCCACCACACGTTTTTCATCGGGGAAATCAAGGCCGGCTGGGCCGACGCGGAGATCCTCAGCAACGGCAGGCCGGATGTGGAAAAATACAAACCGCTTCTGCTCACCATGCCCGACAACCGCTACTGGACCCTCGGCGAACACGTGGCCGAGGCCTGGAGCGTGGGCAAAAAACGCAGGAAAGGAGAAGCGTCGTGAAAGTCCTGGCCATAAACGGCAGCGCACGCAAGGACGGCAACACCGCCGCCATGCTGCGCGCCGCCCTTGCGCCCATAGAGGCCGCGGGCATCGAAACCGAACTGCTCCAGCTGCACGGCAAGAACATACACGGCTGCATCGCCTGCATGAAATGCTGGGAGAAAAAAGACGGCCACTGCGTCGTCAAGAACGACATGCTAAACGAAATCATGGACAAGATGGTCGCGGCCGACGGCATGCTCATCGGCTCGCCCACCTACTTCGCCAACGTGACGAGCAACATCAAGTCCATCATCGACCGCGCCGGCATGGTGGCCCTGGCAGGCGGCTACCTGCTCGCGCGCAAGGTCGGGGCCGCGGTCGTGGCCGTGCGCCGCGGCGGGGCCATCGCCGTCTTCGACGCCATCAACCACTTCTACTTCATCAACCAGGTGGTGGTGCCGGGCTCGAGCTACTGGAACCTCGGCCGGGGCCTTTCGCCCGGGGACGTGGAAAAGGACGAGGAAGGCATGCAGACCATGGACAACCTCGGCAAGAACATGGCCTGGGTGCTGCAAAAGCTTAACGGCTGAGACGTCGCCGCCGCGCCGCCCCGGCCGGCGGCGCGGCGGCGTACGGAAGGAGGCGTCCGCCCATGAACGCAGACAAGGATACGGCCCCCGGCCTCGTGGTCCTGTGGATCAGCCGCGATCCCGACGCGGCCCGCAACATGGCGCTGATGTACGCGAAAAATTCCCGCCTCAAGGGCTGGTGGGACACCGTGCACCTGCTGGTCTGGGGCCCCTCGGCGCAGCTGCTCGCCGAAGACCCGGCCCTGCAGGAGGAAGTGGCCGAGTGCATGGCCGCGGGCGTGACCGTGCTGGCCTGCCGCGCCTGCGCCGAACACCACGGCGTGGCCGAGGCCCTGCGGGCGCTCGGCGTCACCGTGCAATACGCGGGCGAGCCGCTGACGGCCTATTTGAAAGGCGGTTGGAAAGTGCTAAGCGTATGATGCCCCGAAGCGGGCGGCGACAAACGCCGCCCGCTTCGGCAAGACATCCTGGAGGTCGTCCATGTCCGAAGCCCTGCCCCTTTCCGGAAAGGTCGCCCTGGTGACCGGCGCAAGCCGGGGCATCGGCCGGGGTATCGCCCTGGCCCTGGCCCGGCGCGGCGCGGATGTGGCCGTGGGATGCCGCACGGGCCGCGACGCCGCCGCGGAAGTCGCGGCCGCCGTGGCCGCCCTTGGCAGGCGTGCCCAGGTCTTTCCGGCGGACGTGGCCGTGGAGGCCGAGGTCGCGCACATGGTCGCGGCCGTGCGCGAAGCCCTGGGCGCTCCCGACATCCTCGTGGCCAACGCCGGCGTGGCCGTGCCGCGCCGCATCGAGGACGTCACCGCGCAGGAATTCAACGACGCCCTGGCCGTAAACCTCAGCTCGGCCTTCTACTGCGCCCAGGCCGTGCTGCCGGACATGCGCCGCCGCCGCTACGGCCGCCTGATCTTCATCTCCTCCGTGGCCGCCCAGCGCGGCGGTATCGTCGGCCCGCACTACGCCGCATCCAAGGCCGGCATGCACGGACTGGCCCATTTCTACGCCGCCCACCTCGCCCGGGAGGGCGTCACCGCCAACGTCGTGGCCCCGGCGCTCATCAGCACCGACATGGTTTCCGAAAACCCCGTGGCCCGGCCCGATTTCCTGCCCGTCGGGCGCTTCGGCACCGTGGAGGAAACCGCGTCCGTGGTCGCCACGCTCGTGGAAAACGGCTACGTCACCGGCCAGACCGTCTCGGTCAACGGCGGCTGGTACATGACGTAGGCCCTTGCCTTTCGCCGCAACGAACCGATTCTTTCGTTACGACGCGTCGCGGCCACAAGAGCCGCTTGCACCCGATGCCGGGAGGTTTTCCATGTTGCGAATGGCCGTGGGGCACGCGAAGTGCCTGGACGCGGATTGCGCCGCCCGTGGCGCGGCGGCTTCCTGCAGCGAACAGCTCGGCGGGCGCACGCCCGTGGGTCTGCTCCTTTTCGCCGGCGTCAGCTACGACCACAAGGCCATCCTGGCCGCCATCGAAGAGGCCTTCCCAGGCGTGCCCCTGGCCGGGGCCACCTCGGCCGGCGAAATGTCCGCCGCCGGCGGCGTCAGCGACGATTCCGTGCTGCTCGTCGCGTTCGCCGGCGAGGGCGTAACCTGCGCCACGGGTCTGGTGCGCGATTTCGCCGCGCCCGGAGGCGATATCCGCGCCGCGGCCGTGGCCGCCCTGGAACAGGCCCGCGAGCCGCTGCCCGGCGACGTGAAACTCTGCCTCGCCTTTCCCGACGGCGGCCGGGGCGGCGTCCAGGACTTCGGCCAGGCGCTCGCCGCCGTCGTGGGCCCAGGCGGCCTCGTGCTCGGCGGCGTGGCCGGCCGGCAACTCAGCGACCGGCGGCCCGTGCGTCAGTTTTGCAACCGCGAAATCCTGCTGCACGCCGCACCGTTCCTGCTCCTTTCCGGCGAAGTTCCCATGCGCTTCCGCCTCGCGCGCGGCTGGCGGCCCGTGGGCGGCCTGGCGCGCGTCACGGGCGTCTCCGGGTCCGTGGTCAGCCGCATCGGCGAAGGCTCGGCGCTCGATTTCTACCGCCACTACCTCGGCCCCCACGCCGAACCCGCCGTGGAACTGCCGCTGGCCGTGGCCTGCGAGCAACACAAGGACTTCATCCTGCGCGCCCCGGCCTTTTTCAGCGAAGGCGACGGCAGTATCCAGTTTCCCGCCGGCGTGCCCGAAGGGTCCATGGTCCAGCTGGCCGAGGCCAACCGCCCGGAAATGCTCGAAGACCTCCGGGAAACGGCCAAGGCCCTGGCCGCCGACGCAAAGGCCCGCTTCACCCCGGCCGGCGCGCTCCTCTTTTCCTGCTCCACCCGCAAGGACATCCTCGGCACCAAGGCCGACGACGAAGTTTCCCGCATGACCGCCGCCCTGCCGCCGGGAACGCCCGTGGCCGGCTTCTACTGCCACGGCGAACTGAGCGCCGCCGCGCCGGACCTGCCCCTGCACCTGCAAAACGGTTCGCTGGTGGCCCTGGTCCTCGGCGGCGAACCGCCCCATGCGCCCCTGCCCCAGCCCGGCGAACCGCCCTGCCCGGCCGGCGAAACCGAAACGCTCGAACGCGAAATCCGCTCCCTCTCCAAGGCGCTTTCCCGGGCCAACGACTCGCGTGAACGCCTGGAAGCGCAAAAAGACCGCTCCCAGGCGCTCACGCGCGTCATCAATCAGGAGATCAACGAAGCGCGCATGGAAATCCAGCGCAAAAACGAACTGCTGCGACAGGCCCTGGCCCTGGCCGAGGAAGTGCAGCGCAACCTCCTGCCCCAGGCCGCCCCGGGCCTGGACGGATTCGACATCGCCGGCACCAGCCTCTACAGCGACGAAACCGGCGGCGATTACTTCGACTTCATCCACGAACCCAACGAAAACAAAAACCGCTTCGGCGTCATCATCGGCGATGTCACCGGCCACGGCATCGCCGCCGCCCTGCTCATGACCACCGCCCGCGCCTTCCTGCGCATGCGCTCGTTCCAGCCCGGGTCCCTGGCCAGTGTCATGGACGACGTCAACCGGCTCCTGTGCGCCGACCTCGCCGATACCGGCCGGTTCATGACGCTTTTTTACCTCGCCATCGACACCGAGAAAAAACGCCTCCACTGGGTGCGCGCCGGCCACGACCCCATCATCCTTTTCGACGCCGAAACCGGCCTCGCCCAGGATATCCCGGACAAAGGCGGCCCGCCGCTCGGCATTGTCACCGAAGCCCGCTACGCCGAGAACTCCGCCGAAGGCATGAAACCCGGCCAGGTCGCCCTGCTTGCCACCGACGGCCTCTGGGAAGCACGCAACGCCGCCGGCGAAATGTTCGGCAAGGACCGCGTCCGCGCCCTGCTCAGCGCGCACCACGGCGAATCGGCGCAACGCATCGTCGAAGCCGTGCTGGAAGGACTCCGGGAGTACCTGGGCGACGTGCAGCCCGAAGACGACGTGACCCTCGTCGCCATCAAGGTGCTCGAGGATGGGCAAGGGAAGAGTGAAATAGTAGGATAATAAGAGGAAGATGCCTCCGGCGGCCGGGGGGATCATCCCCCCCGGCCGCCCTGGACGGGGGAGAGGGGACCGGGCGGAGGCGTGGTCGTGGGCGGGAGTACGTCGGCGAGGCCCGTCGCCCCTTCGGGGTGAGTTTAAAGGGATTTTACCGACCTAATTTTAAGATGCGGCGCTTCGCCGCTGGCGCCCGTGGTCGCGGAAATGGGGCTGCCGTGCTGGCCGGCTTTGCGGCCTGCGGGGCAGCCCCATTTCCGCGACCACAGCCCCCGACGCCCCGCCCACCGACCGTCCTCCCGCCCGTTTCCCACCCCCGCGTCGGGGAGGTCCAGGAGGGGATCATCCCC
>NZ_JNJA01000019.1 GCF_000702665.1 Solidesulfovibrio alcoholivorans DSM 5433 | reverse complement strand
GTTTCAATCCGCGCCCCCGCGCAGGGGGCGACTACCGGATGCGCAGCCAAGGCACAACGGGCTTTCCCGGCCTTGAGACCGCGAACCGACGAAAATACAGTATCCCTTCCTCCTTTTTCAGAGAACTGAAAAAATAACAGTCTGTTATTGTTTGTGTTCTTCCTGTGCGAACCGCCCGGGGCTCACGCGCCCGCTTCCGGTTCGCACAGACTACACGATAAGCGGCCCCTCGGGATCGAGGGAAGGCTTCGCACCGACATGCTCCACGCGCCCGCGCCAGTTCGCGCCGAGATTATAGAAACGCAGGCTGTCTTTCTCTTCGTCGATCAGTCCCGTGAGCCGATGCCGCAGCCGCTCCCATTGCCCCGGATCGACAACGCACTCGAACACCGAAAATTGCACGCGTTGCCCGAAATCCTTGCACGCCTTGGCCACGCGCCGCAGCCGCCCCGCGCCGCCCGCGTCGGACGTCGCGACATCATAACTCACAAGCACCATCATGGCTCACTTCCACAAATACGGCGGATAGCCGTCCAGATCGCCCCGCAAATGGCGCGCGAAAAGTAGCGCCTGCGTATGGAACAACAGCCCGATCGGCATCTTCTCCCGCAAAAACGGATGCTCGACCACATCCTGCTTGCGTTCCTGATAGGCCACGAGTACCTCCTTGCGCGTCGCGTCGTCCATGACCACGGCTCCGCTCTCCAGCGTCTTGAATCCCCTCCCCTTGACCTTCCCCAGATTGATCAGCGTCAGCGCCAGCCGGTCCGCGAAAAACGACCGAAACTCCTCCATGAGGTCCAGCGCCAGCCCTGGCCGGCCCGGCCTGTCCCGATGCAGGAAACCCACGGCCGGATCGAGCCCCGTGGTCTCCAGCGCCGCACGCACGTCATGGGCAAGAAGCGTGTAGAGAAACGACAGCAGGCAATTGACCGGATCGAGGGGCGGGCGACGGTTGCGGCCGGCAAAGGCGAAATCGCCCTTGCCCGCAACGATCAGGTGGTCGAAGACGCCGTAATAAGCATGGGCCGCGTCGCCTTCGATCCCCCGCGCAGCGTCGAGGGGCATGTCCGTTTGCAAGCGTTCCAGATGCTGCGAAAGGCGGTCGATGGCCTGCCCGACCGCCTCGGCCTCGATCTTGCCGCCGTGGTCGCGAAGGGCCCGGCGCAAGACGGCGCGCGAGTTGGCCAGCTTGCCCGCAAGGAAAAAACGGGCCAAGTCCGCGGACGCCGCCGGGTCGTCGGCCAGGCGGTATTGCCGCCGCCGTAACAGCACGTTGCCCGACGCCGGCCCCTGCACGCTGGCCAAAAACCGGCCGTGCTCCGTAAGAAAGCTCACGGAGACGCCGTTTGCGGCGCAGTGCCCAAGCAGAAACGGACTCGCCGAAACCTGCCCGAAACAGACCACGCCTTCGAGGGTGTGGATGGGCAGGCGCAGCTTGACCGTGTCCTCGACCTTGAGCGCGAGCGTCTCCCCGTCCTTGAACAGGTACGTGCCTTGCGTAGTGACGAAAAGCGTATTGAGATGGCGTTTCATGGTTCCTCGACGGCTTGTCGCAGATAGACGCGCGCCGAGCGTTTGCCACCGCAGGCCTGCGGCAGGCAAGTCGCCTCGAGCGAACAGGAGCGGCAGCGTTTTTCGTAGCGGGCCTGCGGCGTCCGCCCGGCCGCGACGAAGGCGTGCAGGTCGGCGCAGGCCGCGCGCGTGGCTTCGCGCAGGGCCGCGTCAAAGGCCACGGCCAGACGTCGCCGCGTGCGGCCGTAGAAAACCGCCCCGGCCTCGATGCGCCGCGACAGCATTTCCTCCAGGCAAAGCGCCTGCGCGCACAGCTGCACCGTGTCGCAGGCGTCGGCCTTGGGCTGGCCGAGCTTGTATTCCACGGGGAAAACGATTTCACCTGCCCTGCTCTCGTGGAATTCCACCACGTCGGCCACGCCTGAAAGGCCGAGCTCCATGGAGCGCAGGGGCACGGCCCGCGCGACGCGCACGCCGTCGCGGGACGCGTACCCCTGCTCGTGGGCCTTTTCGTGGAGGATGCCGCCCCGGACGGTGAAGGCGTTTTCGGCCCACACGCGTTCGATGTGGATCAGCGCGCACTGCCGCCGGCAGAAAAGCAGGTGCTGGAGCGCCGAGAGCGGGAGCAGCTCGTCCTCCGCGTACATGGCCGCCCCCCTACAGTTTCTCGATGAGCGTGACGCCCCCGGGCACGTCGGCCTTGTTCACGGTGACGGCGTAATCGGCAAAAGCCCGGGCCGGCGCATCCGGGTCCGTGGCCCGGGCGACGCCGACCAAGTCGAAGAGCTTTTGCGCCGGCGCGTTGCCCAGGGCCGAATCGTGCTTGAAAACGACGAGCTTGCGCGCGCTCATCTTGCCCCGCGCGGCCGAGTGGTCGTGGTCGAACATGCTGGCGAGCGCCTCCCACAACAGGGCCAGATCGTCCTCGGAGAATCCGGTCTGGGCGGCCAGGTGGGCGGAAACGAAGCCTTCGGCCCGGTAGAGGGCGTAGGGCACGATGTGTTTGCGGCCCATGGTGCGGTTGTCGCCAGACTGGCTTTCGGCCTCTTTTTCCGTGGCCACGGCCATGCGGGTGATGCTCACTTCGAGCGGCACGATGGGTTCGATGCTGCGGGCGAAGTTGAGCTGCACCGGCCCTCTGACCTGGCCGCAATTGTTTTCCTTAAGCGACATGACCGCGCCGAAGGTGCGCACGTCGTAGAAATGGGCGCACATCCAGTCGCGGGCTTCCTTGATGAGATCGGCCTTTTTGCCGCCTTCCTTGGCCACGGCGGCGTGGGCGCGGCCCTGGACCGTGCCGAGCACGGCCTTTTCGCGAACGTAGATTTCGAAGGGATCGGCGTTGCCCTTGGCCAGTTCCACGTAGTTGCGGATCTTGCGCTTGAGGCAGACGTCCGTGACGAGGCCGTAGCTCGTTTCCGGGTCCAGGCGCGGCATGTTGCCGGCGTCGGGGTCGCCGTTGGGGTTGCCGTTTTCCACGTCGAACAGGAAGACGAATTCGTGGCGATTGCGGACGGGTTCGCTCATGGCCTAGGCCTCCCCTTCGGTTTTTCCGGTTTTTTTGTAGTTTTCGCGGCGCTGGTGGTAGTAGCCCAGGGCGAACATGCCTTGTTCGTCGAGGTTCAAGTGTTTGGGGAAGGCTTGGATGCCGTCGAGGATTTCCTCGATGCGCCGGTCGGAGACGAGGCCGTACTCGGCTTTTTCGATATGATGCTGGGCCAGGCGCATGAGCTGCGGAAACACGGACGCCGGCGTGGCCGAGGCCGAGCCGTAGTAGCGGTCACGGATGGTGGTGTTGGCGCCGGGTATGGCTTCCTGTTGCGCCTTTTCCAGGACGGCGAAGAGCCGTCCGAGCCTGTAGCCGATATCGGGGGACGCGGAATCGAGACTCACGGACACCTCCTTTCTGGCATTTCGCACAAGATAGGCCTTGAGCATGGCCGCACGCAGGTAATCGACGGTCTGGTCGGCGCGTATGCGGCCGATGACTGCGGCCGGCAGACCGGCCGGATAGGGCTGGCCGGCGAGGAAGGCGCGCATGAACGCCCCGGCCAGGGCCGGATTGACGTTCTTCAGGTCGTTTTGCGGCGAGATTTCCCGCAGCAGCCGCCACATGCCCGGGAATTCGGGCTCGTTGTCCCAGGTGCGCTCCAGGCGCAGGTCGGCGAAGTGCCGCCCCACCGTGCCGCATGCGCCTTCCACGGTGTCGCGGTGCCAGAAGCGCACGGACAGCCGCGAGGCGTTGGGGGCCAGCCCCAGGACATAGAAGCCGTTGTCGTATTCCGTTTCGTCGAAGTTCGGCTTCTTTCCGTCCCGGATCGCTTCCAGGAACAGCCGCAGCGCATCGGTCAGGCCGTCTCCGGATTCGGGGTCCAGCACCTGCCCCATGAAGGTTTCCACCTGCGAGGGACGTTCGGTCCAAAAGACGGTCGTGGCGTCGCCGATCTGCACGCGCTGGCGGCTGCCCTTGCGCAGCAGGTGGTTGAGCGCCGTGGCGTAGGCGAAGGCGGCGGGTTCGCCGACCGGCGCGTTGTAGCTTTGCTCCTTGGCGTAGGAGGTGAACGACTCCTGGTTGAAGGAGACCAGCGACGCGCCCGAGGACTGGGCGTCGCGCACGCCTTTTATGCTCGGGTGCAGCCGGGCCAGCGGCGCATCGCGGCCGGTGACCAAGCACATGCCGCGCGGGCCGTCGCTTGCCGCTGTCCGGTGGCCCAGCCAGGCCTCGCGCACGACTGGCCGTTCGTGGACATATCGCCGCTCGCCTTCCAAGCGGAAGACGAGGTTGGCGGCCTTGACCATGTCCTCCCAGTGGGGCAGTCCCGGCGCATCGGCCGGGTCCCAGGCGTCCAGGAAGCGCAGCACGGCGGCCATGCCGGCATCGTCCAGGCCGTCGCCGATTTCGTGGCACAGGGCCTTGAAGGCTTCGAAGGTCTTGGCCGAGCGTTCGGGTTTGCCTTTCTCGTCGACCCCGAGCACGTAGCCGGTGTTGTCCCAGAGGAAGTTGGCGGCGATGCCTGAAGCGCGCTTTACGACCTCGGGGACAACCAGTTCTGTGGGGACGAGCTTCTTGCCATCCTGGCGGCGCAGGTCGAGGACGCCGACCAGGGCACCGTCCGGGGCGAGGTTCAGGGCGAAGTGGATTTTCTGCCGCGAGAAGCCGGAAAGCGGCATCTCGCTTTCGTCTTCCTGGCAGCGCCGTTCGTAGTAGTCGGCAAGGGCGGTGAGGATCATGCCGTGGCCTCCGCGAACGGCGGCACCGTGAGGATGCCGTTTTGCAGGCGCGCCCGGAAAAACCGGGGCGTCATGTCGCGGGCGAAGTCGATGTCGTGGAGCATAAATCCCAGGTCCTTGTCCCGGTCGGCCGGGGGCAGCCCGGTTTGGGGCGCGTCGCCGTCCAGGCATTCGAAGGCGGCCGGGAATTCGCGACAGCCGAGGTAGGGCTGGTGGAAGCACTGGCCCTTGCGCGCGCGGCGCTCGAACATTTCCTTGTGTTTGGCGGTGTTGGCGTCGCCGCCCTTGACGTCGAAGTGGGCGTCTATGACGTAGGCGACGTCGCGCAGCACCAATGCGGCGCGCTGTTGCCTGTCTTCTTCGATGAAGACCGCAGGCGGGCTGCCGCCTTTCATGGCGGACCTGACGTTGCCGTAGGGCATTTTGCCGCCGAGCTCGTTGCGGCGTATGGTGGTGAAGCGGATGGGGGAAAGGACGTGTATGCGGTCTACGACCCAGGTGATTTCCGGCTTCCAGTAGACGGCTTCCAGTATGCCGCGCGCTGCGGACGGCGTCATGACGTCGTAGGACACGCGTTCGGACTTCATTTCCGGCCGAGTGAAACAGGCATAGTCGCCTCGCACCATGAGACCGACGCCAAAGGCCATTTTAACCTCCTTGTTGTCGTGCGGTCCTGCCTGGAAATATTCTGTCAAATCAGCTTTCTTATGAAATTCCCTCCTTACGCCTGCCACGAAGGGCAGGATTATTGACACTCTGTAACAACAACTGTTTCAATCCTCTCACGGAGAAAACCTCCCCCTAGCATGGGGCGGTCGTGTCGGAGACATTTACTCTGTAACAGCAACTAAACCAAAATTCAATAAGTAAATATATTTTTACGCAATAAATATACGCACAGGGAATTACCGATCAACTGATCAACTATTCGGCGCACTCCCATAGCAGGTCACAAAATCCACTCCTCTGCCCGAAACGCCCCGCCGTCCGCGACGGCAAGCCCCTCCTCCGCGTCGTAGCGTTCCATGTTGCGCAGCACGTAAAACCGCTCCCGCAAGCATTCGAGCGCGCCCGCCTGTTCCAGGGCCGCGAACTCCCGGGGCGGTATCTGCACCGTGTAGCGCTGGGCGCGGCGGGCGAGCCGGCCCGTGTGCTCCGCGTGCTCAAGCCCGTCCACGATCCGCGCCCCCGCCGCGTCCCAAGGGACGATCACCGGCCGGTACGTGTTCTCGATAAACGCGAACAATTCCGAAACCTCGCGAAGCGGCAGATTCGCCCGGGCGTCCATGGCCCGCAGCCGCTCCAAGATCCTCTTGGCATCCAGCTGGTCCGCCCCCTGCGACCAGTACAGCGTCCGAAAATAATCCTCCACCGCCACCGGCGACAACACGTCCGCATGCCGCCGCATGACTTCCGCCCCCACCTGGGCCGCGCGGCGCATCTCCCCCTTGGGCGGCGGCGCGTCCTGCGCCTCGAACACGTACACAACGCCGCCCTCGGCGAGCTCCCCCTCGCGGTTGCAGCGCCCGCCCGCCTGGGCCACGGCATCGACGCCCGCAGCGGCGCGATAGACCACCGGAAAGCTCACATCGACCCCGCACTCGATGAGCTGCGTGCTCACAACACGGCACGGCACCCCCGCCTGGAGCGCCTTGCGGATCGCTTCGAGCTTTGCCGTGCGGTGCGCCGGACACATGGAGGCGCTTAAATGAAACACGCCTTCCGCCTCGTCGAGGCCCCGGCGCAACACCCGCGCATGACGGCGCGTATTGACCACGCACAGCACCTGCCTGTGCCCCGCGAGCCGCTCAAGCAGCGCCGCGTCGGTCAGCCGGCCCAGATGCTCCACGCGCGTGCGCTTAAGCGCCGTGAAAAGCCCCGGCACGTCGCGCACGATTTCCCGGGGCGCATCCAGGCCGCAAGGAAACTCGGCCGATTTCTCGAGAGCCGGTTGCGTGGCCGTGCACAAAACGACCGTCGTGCCGTAATGCTCATAGAGCTCGCGCAACGCCTCGATACACGGCCGCAAAACGGCCGGCGGCAGCATCTGCGCCTCGTCCAGGATGACGACGCTGCGCGCGATGTGGTGCAGCTTGCGGCACTTCGAGGAACGGGCGGCGAAAAGCGACTCGAAAAACTGCACGCTGGTGGTCACGACCAGCCGCGCGTCCCAGTTCTCGCAGGCAAGTTCCAAACGCCGGGCCAACGTCTCGTCGCCGGCCGGTTCGGGGGCTTCCGCAGCCGCCCCCTTTGGCCGCCAGGGATCGAAATTGCTGTGGTGCTCGACCACCACGTCCTCGCCAAGGGCCTTGCGGAACACGTCGGCGTTCTGCTCGATGATGCTCGTATAGGGAATGACGTAGATTACCCGTTCCAGGCCATGAGTGACGGCGTGCTCCAGGGCGAAGGCCAGGGAGGAAAGCGTCTTGCCGCCGCCGGTGGGCACGGTCAGGGAAAAAAGCCCGGGCTCCTCCCGCGCGGCGTCGCAACACCACGCAAGCACCTTCGCCCGCCAGGGATCGACCGGAGAGGGATGCGCCTTGTGCGCGAACCCGGCCAGATGCGCCCGCAACCGCTCGCGAAGCGTCGCCACGGGCGGATATTCGCCCCGCAGCTCGCTTTGCCCCTTGTTAAGGAATGCCTCGGTATCGAGGAAATCCGCGTCCACCAGGCAGGAATAAAGCATGCGGATGAAAAACGCCCAGCCGAAGCCCATCCGCTTGGGCGCAAAGGCAAACGGCGATTTCGTGAGCAAGGCGGCCTGTGTCAGCCACTGCGGCAGTTCGGGCAGGACGGCCCGCTCCAGGCGCTCGGTCAGGCAGGAGGGGTCATTGCTTTTGCCGTCGGTGAGGCCGGCGTGATGCCCGGCGATGGCGTAGGCCAGGATCTTGCCGGCCTGCGGCGCAAGGTCCGCGGCCAGCTTGGCCCCGGCCGTGGAATGGTCCACCCGCTCGGCCCCTCCGGCAAGGCGGCGCTGAAATGCTTCCGTGTATTTACCGGCGTCGTGCAACAACCCGGCCGCATGGCCCCATGTGCCCGCACCGAAGGCGTCGGCGAACTTCGCAGCCCGCTTGGCCACGGCATGCAGGTGCTCGGGAAGCGTCTGCCACGCCTCCTGCTGCAGGCCAGCAACACTGTGGGCGTACCAATGACGTTCCTCGGGCATATCGGGCACCTCTATTACCCAAGCGATACAGCTAACATATGTCTCAACACCGCGAAACGCAACTCCCGTATCTTTTAACAAAATACCCGATAATGACTGCGCCCCGCGCGAGGGCAAAAATTCGAGCGACGTCAGGCGGGTATGCTATGCAGTATCCGATCTTCAAGGACGGACAACTTCGGACAAGAGGATGCCGTGCCCGGACTATCGCCGAAAGAGACTCGGATTTTACATGGTTTCCAAACGGGCACGCCTTAACGAGGGTGCGAACCAGCAAAGTCCATCACGCGACGATTACTAGGTTGTCCGCGGGAAAGGGGCAAAAGGAAGCAGTATCTGCCTATGAGCTGTCTCATAATTCCAAACTGGGGGACACATGGGGGACAAAATCGCCTCCCAACGCAAAAGGGGCTGGACCCATTCAGTCCAACCCCTTGATTTTTATGGTGCTCCCGGCGCGATTCGAACGCACGGCCTATCGCTTAGGAGGCGATCGCTCTATCCTACTGAGCTACGGGAGCACGGCATCGCATGAAACGATGTTCATACTTCTTTTATAGTTACGGCCCATTACGCCGCACTCGTAAAGTCAACAAGCTAAAATTACTGACATTCTTTCCGAAACAAATTCTGTCGACGGACCTCTGCGAAAAATTCACGCCGATTGACGCGCCGGAAACAAACTTTACTATTTGCCCCACGAAAGCTTGTCAAGGAACCGACAGGCTCGCGTGAATGGCAAAGACACGTCGCGCGCCGGCAAAACACCGCCCCCAGGGACGCCTGGACGGCAAGTTCCGGTTTACTCCGGCCGCAAACGGCGTATAAACGGCAATATCGCCCGAAATCACGACCCCCCGGCCAACACCGGAGTCTGCAAACGCCCCTGGAACGGCTCCACGACCAAGCCGCCAGCCAAAACGCAGGAGTTCACCATGCAAAAACGCATCCTTGCTCCCCTGACCGCCGCACTGATGGTCCTGGCCTGGACCTCGCTCGCAGCCGCGCGCATCCCCTTGCCCGACATCACGGAACTCGTCGAAAAAGACGGACCCGCCGTGGTCAATATCTCGACCACCAAAACCGCCAAGGCCCAGGAAGGCATGCGCGACCTCTTCGAGCAGTTCCACAACAGGCGCAACGGCGGCCCCATGGACGACTTCTTCGACCAGTTCGAAAAATTCTTCGGCCCCCAGGGCAAAGGCGGAAAGCCTCATAAGCAGCGCTCCATGGGCTCGGGCTTCGTCATCTCCCCCGACGGCTACATCGTGACCAACAACCACGTCATCGATAACGCCGACGAGGTCAAGGTCCAGTTCAAGAACAACGAAAAGCCCCTGGCCGCCAAGATCGTTGGCCGCGACCCCGAAACCGACCTCGCCCTGCTCAAGATCGACGGCAAGTCCAACCTGCCCTACCTGGAGTTCGGCGACTCCGGAAAGCTCAAGGTCGGCGAATGGGTGCTCGCCATCGGCAACCCCTTCGGCCTGGAAAACACCGTCACCCTCGGCATCGTCAGCGCCAAGGGCCGCATCATCGGCGCGGGCCCCTTTGACAACTTCATCCAGACCGACGCCTCCATCAACCCCGGCAACTCCGGCGGCCCGCTGATCGACCTCGACGGCAAGGTCGTCGGCATCAACACCGCCATCGTCGCCTCGGGCCAGGGCATCGGCTTCGCCATACCCTCCGGCATGGCCAAGGACGTCATCGCCCAGTTGCGCGAGGGCAAAAGCATCAAGCGCGGCTGGATCGGCGTCACCATCCAGGACATCGACGAGAACACCGCCAAGGCCCTGGGCATGGAGAACACCAAGGGCGCGCTCGTCACTTCCGTCCTCGACGGCCAGCCCGCAGGCAAGGCCGGCATCAGGACCGGCGACGTCATCACCGCCGTCTCCGGCCAGAAGATCGAAAACACCAATGAGTTGCTGCGCCGCATCGCCGCCCTCAAGCCCGGCGACTCCGTGGAGATGAACCTGCTGCGCAAGGGCTCCCCGCTCACCGTCTCCGTCACCCTCGGCGAACGCGACGCCAAGAAGCTCGCCCAGCAGGGCGGCACGGGCGAGGACGGCGGCGACGCGACCGCGCCCGCCGAATCCCAGGCCAAGAGCATCGGCCTGACCCTGCGCTCCGTCACCGGCAAGGAGGCCAAGGCCCTGGGCATGGACAAGGCCCGCGGTGTCCTGGTAACGGAGGTTGAAGACGGCTCCGAGGCCGAGCAGTCCGACGTGCGTCCCGGCGACGTCGTGCTCGAGGTCAATCAGCGGGCGGTCAACACCCCCGAGGAATTCAAGAAGGTGGTGGCCGAGGACGGCAAGGACAAGGGCGTGGTGATGCTCCAGATCAAGCGCCAGCGCCAGACCGTCTTCCGGACCGTGCCGCTGTCGGATTCAAAGTAACGCAAACCCCCGGCCGGCGGCGCGAACTCGCGCCGCCGGCCGCCCCAAGGCGCGCCATGGGCCTGATGCCGCATTGCGTCGAGGAAACCGCCATTCCCGTCCCCTGCAAGGTCAATCTGTGCCTTGCCGTGGGGCCGCGCCGGGCCGACGGCTACCACGACATCGAAACCCTGTTCCTTCCTCTGCCCGAACCATCCGACGTCTTTTCCATCCGGCGCTTCGAAGGTCCGGGCGACATCGATTTCCTGTGCTCAGACCCGGAACTCGAAACCGAGGACAACCTCGTCGTGCGGGCCTACCGGGCCTTCGCCGCGCAGACCGGATACGCCCCCCGCCTGGAGGCGATGCTCAAGAAACGCATCCCTTACGGCGCTGGGCTTGGCGGCGGTTCCGCGGACGCGGCCGCCATGCTCTCCTACCTCAACGAACGCGCCGGCGAGAACACCCTGAAAGAGGACGCGCTCGCCCGTCTGGCCCTGGGCCTTGGCGCGGACGTTCCCTTTTTTCTCCAGGACCGCCCCGCCCTGGCCACGGGCGTAGGCGAACGGCTCCTCCCCGTGGACGCCGGGCTTTCCGGCTGGCACGCCGTGGTGGCCTGCCCGGCCGTGCGGGTCAACACAGCCTGGGCCTACGCCGCCCTGGACGCGGCGCGCACTTTCCCCGAAAAACTCGGGGCACAGTGCTTGACAAGGGCTTTTGACGGCAATAAAAAGCCCTTTTGCGTGACCGGAGCGCCTCTGCGAAACGACTTCGAACCCGTCGTGTTCGCCGCCCACCCGGAGATCGGGCGGGTCAAGGAACGCCTGCTGGCCTTCGGGGCGGCGGGCGCCCTTCTTTCCGGAACGGGCTCCGCGGTCTTCGGGCTTTTCCGTACGCGCCACGCCGCCGTGGTGGCCATGGCGCAACTGTCCGGAAACGGGGCCCGCGTCTTCCTCGCGTCGCTGTAATCCGCGCGGGGCGCAAGTTCGCGTGTACGTCCGCCCCAGGGCGGGCCGGCTTGCTGGGGTGTCGCCAAGTTGGTAAGGCACGGGGTTTTGGTCCCCGCATTCGTGGGTTCGAGTCCTACCACCCCAGCCATAGATATTGTATGAACAACGTCCGCTGCGGCGGCGCTGCCGTCAGGCCGTCCGACGGCCCAAAGAATCCCGAGGCCCGCAACATGGCGCAAGGCGACTTGAAAATCCTCACCGGCACGTCCAACCCCGTCCTGGCCGCCGCCATCTGCGACCACCTCGGCTGCACGCTGCTTCCGGCAAAGGTCGGCACGTTCAGCGACGGCGAGATCCGCGTCGAAATCGGCGCCAACGTGCGCGGTTCGGACATCTTCGTGGTCCAATCCACCTCCTATCCGGTCAACTTCAACCTGATGGAGCTGTGCCTGATCCTCGACGCCTTGAAGCGCGCCAGCGCGCAGCGCGTCACCGCCGTGGTCCCCTACTACGGCTACGCCAGGCAGGACCGCAAGGTCGCACCCCGCGCGCCCATCTCCGCCAAGCTCGTGGCCGACTTCCTCACCGTGGCCGGCATGAACAGGCTTCTCACCATCGACCTGCACGCGGGGCAGATCCAGGGCTTTTTCAACCTGCCCGTGGACAACCTCTTTTCCGCGCCGATCATGGCCGAATATTTCAAAGAATTCCAGGGCAAGAACCTCTGCGTGGTCTCGCCGGACGCCGGCGGCGTGGAGCGGGCCCGGGCCTTTGCCAAACGCCTGGGCGGCAGCCTCGCCATCATCGACAAGCGCCGTGACGCCCCCAACCAGGCGCAGGCCATGCACGTCATCGGCGACGTCAAGGACAAGCTCTGCGTGGTCCTCGACGACATGATCGACACCGCCGGCACCATGTGCCAGGCCGGCACTGTGCTCCTGGAAAACGGCGCCAGCGAAGTCATGGCCGCCGCCACCCACGCCGTGCTTTCCGGCCCGGCCATTGAGCGCCTGGAAGCCTCGCCCTTCACCCAGATCGTGACCACCAACACGATCCCCCTAAGCGAAAAGGCCAAGGCCTGCAGCAAGATCAAGACACTGTCCATCGCCGGGCTCCTGGCCAAGGCCATCCACAACATCCACACCGAGTCCTCGGTGAGCGTGCTTTTCACCTAAGCCGCCACGCCTGACCGGAAATCATGTTTCGCCCCCGGGCGACAAGGAGATAGACGCTATGAAAGAGATGCAAACCCTGGCCGTTACGACCCGCACGGGCCTTGGCAAGGGCGCCAACAGGAAGCTGCGCGCCACGGACATGGTCCCGGGCGTTTACTACGACGCCGCCGGCGCCAACATCCCGGTCATGGTCGAGCACCTCCCCCTGGAAAAGCTCTATGCCAAGACCTCGTCCGCCCATGTCTTCCACCTCGACATCGCTGGCGAATCCGGCAAGGAGATCAAGCCGGCCCTGGTCTGGAAGCTCCAGCACCATCCGACCAAGGCGCGCATCACCCACGTCGATTTCTACGGCGTGGACCTGGAAAAGCCCATCCGCGTGCACATCCCCGTGGAAGTGACCGGCAAGGCCAAGGGCCAGGTCAAGGGCGGCGCCCTGGAGATCCACCGTGAGAGCATCGAGGTGGCCTCCCTGCCGCTGACCATCCCGGACAAGGTTATCATCGACATCACCGACCTCGACGTCAATGAAAGCGTGCAGGTGGCCGACCTGAAGCTGCCCGAGGGCGTCACGGCCGTCTATGACGACAACTTCGCCATCCTGGCCGTGCTGATGCCCGAGGCCGAGGAAACCGAAGCCGCTCCCGCCTCCTAGACGGGCGACCGGAACATCTTTGCTGCCATGCGGGCGGGGCGCGGTCGACGCGCCCCGCCTCTTTTTCCATTGACGCGACAACCCCGGACACAGCCATGGCCGTTACCGCGCTCCTCGTCGGGCTGGGCAATCCCGGCCCCCGCTACGCCGCCACCCGCCACAATTTCGGCTTCATGGCCCTGGACGCGCTGATCGAACGGGCCAGGGAGCTCGGCGGCGCGCCGCGCGCGGCGCTGTCCTCGCGCAAGGACATGGAGGCCGCGACCATATCCCTGCCCGTGCTGCCGGGAGGGGCCTTCGCCCAGTTCCTGTGCGTCAAGCCGCTGACCTTCATGAATTTGAGCGGTCGCGCCGTGCGCGGGGCCATGGACTTCTACGGCCTGACCCCGGCCGACGTCCTGGTCGTGCATGACGAGCTCGACCTGCCGCTCGGGCGCATGCGCGCCAAACGCGGCGGCGGCAACGCCGGCCACAACGGCCTCAAATCCGTGACCCAGGAGCTCGGCACCCCGGATTTCGTCCGGCTGCGCCTGGGCATCGGCCGCCCCGAACCCGGCCGCGACGTGGCCGGCTACGTGCTCGAACCCTTCCGCAACGACGAGTTTGCCGTGGTGCGCCGGGTGGTTCCGGCCGCCGTGGACGCCGTGATGACCTTCCTCGAAGAAGGGCTCGACGCCGTCATGCGCAAGGCGGGCGCGTTCGACGCCACCGCCTGATCGCCCATCCTCCCCCCGGCTCCTCCCGCGCCTGCCGTTCTTGCCACCGGAATCCGTGGACACATGGCGGCAAGTACGGTAACTTGGCTCGTAGACGACAGGTGCGCTCTGTGGCGTGCGTTTTCCGGCAAGGAGTCTACCGTGTTTTCCGAGGACCAGCTGGTGGTATATCCGGCCCAGGGAGTGGGCAGGGTCGAACGTATCGAGACCCAGGTGATCGGCGGCGCCTCGGCCGACTTTTTCATCGTCCGCATTTTGAGCAACAACGTCACCCTCATGGTGCCGGTCAAAAACGCCGCCAACGTCGGGCTCCGTCCCTTGTGCACCGCCGAGCAGGGCGAGGCCATCATCGAATCCCTCAAGGACCGCTCGGATTTCACCGGCTACACCGGCCAGAACTGGAACCGCCGCTATCGCGAGTATTCCGAGAAGCTGAAAAGCGGCGACCTCTCCGATGTGGCCTACGTGCTCAAGGAACTGCTCCTTATTGGCCAGAACAAGGAGCTCTCCTTCGGCGAGCGCCGGCTGCTCGAGCAGGCCACGAGCCTGCTCACCCTGGAATTGGCCCTGGCCCTCGACAAGGACCAACAGGAGATCAAGGACGTCATCAACGAGATCTTCGCAGACGTCCTGGCTCCCAAACCCGTGGAATGATGTCGGGCGATTGCGGCCGCGGGCCATCGCGCCCTTGACAGTCCCCGGAAAAAGTATATGGATCGTTCCAGGCCATAACCGGTCTGTCCTCCACTACCCTGGTCCCCGTAAACAAGCGAGTATTCGCCGCTTCCTCAGCGAACGGTCATACTGAATTCACGCTGCATCGGGTTTTATCGTTCACTTCAATATTGCGCTATTCCGCGCCGGGCTATTCCTGTGAGCAACGCACCCAAACGCCGCGGACGTCCTCCCCAGTCCCCCCCTGCGCCCGTGCTTTCCGATCCCATCGAAAGCGACGACGTTCTACAACCGTCCACCATCAAACCGGGCATCATGGAATCCTCCATGAACCTCTCCGAGCTCAAGCTCAAGAGCATGCCCGAACTGATGGACCTGGCCGTGCAGTACAACGTCGAAAACCCCAACGGCATGCGCAAGCAGGAGTTGATCTTCGCCCTGCTGCAAAGCTGCGCCTCACAAAACGGCGCCATTTTCGGCGAGGGCGTGCTGGAAATCCTGCCCGACGGCTTCGGTTTCCTGCGCTCGCCGATGTACAGCTACATGCCCGGCCCCGACGACATCTACGTCTCGCCCTCCCAGATCCGCCGTTTCGGCCTGCGCAAGGGCGACGTCGTCTCCGGCCAGATCCGCCCGCCCAAAGAAGGCGAGCGCTATTTCGCGCTGCTGCGCGTGGGCGAGATCGGTTTCGCCCCGCCCGAGGCCTCGCGCAACCTCGTGCTCTTCGACAACCTGACGCCGCTGTATCCCGACAAGCGCTACGTCATGGAAAACGGCGCCGAGAACTACTCCTCCCGCGTCATCGACCTGCTGACCCCCATCGGCCACGGCCAGCGCGGCATCATCGTCGCCCCGCCGCGCACCGGCAAGACCATGCTGCTCCAGACCATCGCCAACTCCATCAACGCCAACCGGCCCGACGTCTTCCTCATCGTCCTGCTCATCGACGAGCGGCCCGAGGAAGTCACGGACATGGAACGCACGGTCAAGGCCGAAGTCGTTTCCTCCACTTTCGACGAACCGCCCCAGCGCCACGTGCAGGTGGCCGAGATGGTCATCGAAAAGGCCAAGCGCCTGGTCGAACGCAAGATCGACGTGGTGATCCTGCTCGACAGCATCACGCGCCTGGGCCGCGCCTACAACGCCGTCACCCCCTCCTCGGGGCGCGTGCTCTCCGGCGGCCTCGACGCCAACGCCCTGCAGCGGCCCAAGCGCTTCTTCGGCGCGGCGCGCAACATCGAGGGAGGTGGGTCGCTCACCATCATCGCCACGGCGCTCATCGACACCGGTTCCCGCATGGACGAAGTCATCTTCGAAGAGTTCAAGGGCACCGGCAACATGGAAATCTACCTGGACCGCCATCTGGCCGAAAAGCGCGTCTTCCCGGCCATCGACATCAACCGGTCCGGCACGCGCAAGGAAGAGCTGCTGCTCGAAACCGACGTGCTCAACCGCGTCTGGATCCTGCGCAAGCTGCTCGCGCCCATGAGCCCCATCGACTCCATGGAATTCTTGCTCGACAAGATGCGCGGCACCAAGACCAATCGCGAGTTCCTGGATTTGATGAACCGCTAGCCGGGAGGCGGCGTCAGGCCGCTTCCGCGTCTCGGCTTGCCGCTTTCCGCGACGGCCCCCCGGCGACGCCAGCTTCACGCTGCGTCGCCGGGGGGCCGTCGCCGCGACAACGCCCCAAGGTCCCCATGCACATCTACGCCGACGCCGACGCCCTGCCCAACCCGATCAAGGAAATCCTTTTCCGCGCCGCCGTACGCCTGCGCCTCGGGCTGACCCTGGTCGCCAACAAGACCCTGACCGTCCCCGCCTCCGCCTACATCCGCGCCGTGCGCGTGGGCCAGGGCTTCGACGTGGTGGATACGGCCATCGTGGAACAGGTGCTCCCCGGCGACCTCGTCATCACGGCGGACATTCCGCTCGCCGCCCGGGTGATCGAAAAAGACGCCCATGCGCTGAACCCCAGGGGCGAGCTGTACACCAAGGACAACATCGAGGGCCGGCTGGCCATGCGCAACCTGCTCTACGAACTGCGCGGCGCGGGCGTGGTCACCGGCGGTCCGCCGCCGCTTGGGAACCGCGACCGGGAAGCCTTCGCCAACCAGCTCGACATCTTCCTGACCAGGCACGCCGGCAACTGAGGCGCGCCGCCACGCCCCGTCGCCGGCTTCGCGCACGCCCCGGTCGACGACGCCGGCCGTTTCTGTCCACAACCTGTCCGGCCCATTACAAGGCGCCCCCGCGTCAGCGCCCCATCTTTTCAACGCCGCCCGATCGCGCTATGCGTCGGGAATGCGTATCCAGAGCTTTCCCTGCGCTTCTGGCGTGTTGTGGCGAATGGGGGTGGCCTGTCTCGCCGGCTGGCTCCTCCTCTTTTCGATCCTGGCCGTGCCCGTCGCACGGGCCGACCTGTTTTCCTTCGATCTCAAGGACGAACGCGAGCTCGGCGAAAAGTTCAACGCGCTCATCCGCGCCCGCATGCCGCTGATCGAGGACACCGAGGTCAACGACTACGTCAAGGGCGTGGTGGACCGGCTGATCGGGGTGAAGGCCCCCATGTCCTTCCCCATCACCGTCAGCGTAATCAACGACAACGCCGTCAACGCCTTCGCCGGCCCGGCCGGCTACGTGTTCGTGTTCACGGGGTTGATCCTCAACATGGAGCACGAATCCGAAATGGCGGGCGTGCTCGCCCACGAACTTGGGCACGTCAGCCAGCGCCACATCGCCAAGCGCGTGGGCGAAATGAAGGCGCTTTCCATCGGCCAGCTCGTCGGCGTGCTCGCCGGCGTGGTCCTTGGGCAGACCACGGGCAACAGGGACCTCGGCGCGGCCGTAGCCATGGGCTCCCAGGCGGCCTCGGCGCAGGCCTACCTCAAGTATTCCCGTGACGACGAACGCGAGGCCGACCAGGTCGGCATGAACGCCCTGATCGCGGCCGGCTATCCCCCGCAGGGGCTCGTCGGCGCGTTCGAGATTCTGCGCAAACTGCGCTGGATGCAGGGCGGCGGGACCATTCCCACCTACCTCAGCACCCACCCGGGGCTGGAAGAACGCATCAACTACTTGAAAGACCGCATCAACAAGATGCCCGCGAACATCCGCGACAGAAAAGACAACGACGCGGCCTTCAAGCGCGCGCAGATGCTCGTGCGCGCCCGCTACACCGACCCCAAAAACGCCGTGTCCTATTTCCGCAAGCTCGGGGACAAGGCCACGTGCCTGGACAAACTCGGGCTGGCCGTCGCCCTGTCCCGTTCCCTCGAGGACGTGGCCCAGGCGCGCTCGGCTTTCGAGGCGGCCCTGGCCTGCGGCGGCAACGACCCGCTGGTGCTCCGCGAATCGGGCCGCTATTTCCTGAAGGTCCGCGACTTCGCCCGGGCCAAGTCCCTGCTCGAGGCGGCGCTGCGGGCCAATCCCAAAGACATCGACGCCAACTATGAATACGGCCGCATGCTGGCCCAGGAAGGCAACTACAAGGCCGCGGCCGCCTACCTCGAACAGGTGCGGCTGCGGGTGCCGGAAAACGCCGAGATCCGGGCCACCTACGGCCAGATTCTCGGCCAGGCCGGCGACGTCTTCCACGCCTACCTCAACCTGACCTACGCCGCCATCTACGAAAACAACCCGCGCCAGGTGAAGTTCCAGCTGGAAAAGGCCAAGGCCGCGGCCAAGAGCGACGACGACCGGCGCGAACTGGCCAAGCTCGAAGAGACGCTCAAGAGACGCTCCGAATTCTGGAAGACGAAGTCTTTTTAAGGCATTCCCGCACGGCCGCGCCGTGTCGGGCCTCTGCCGGCATGCAATGCGAACGCAAACGGCCGGCGCATCCTTGTGGATGCGCCGGCCGTTTGCTGCGTGCGGGCCTGGGGTTCTCCCCGTCCGCCGGGGCGACACCGCGTCGCCCTGCCCCGCTTCCTATGCGTCCTGCCCCTGGCGGCACAGGGTGTTGATGCGGCAGGCGGCGCAGGCCGCGCCGAAGCCGTTGTCGATGTTGACCACGGTCACGCCGCTGGCGCAGGAGGTGAGCATGCCGCAAAGCGCCGTGAACCCGGACAGGGCCGCGCCGTAGCCCACGGAAGTGGGCACGGCCACCACCGGCTGGGCGACGAGCCCCCCGACCACGCTCGCCAGCGCACCTTCCATGCCGGCGATGACGATGAGCGCCCGCGCCCGGCGCAGGAGGTCGATGCGGTCGAGCAGCCGGTGCAGGCCGGCCACGCCCACGTCGCTGACGAGAAAGGCGCGGTGGCCGAACATGCGGCAGGTCTCGAGCGCCTCCTCGGCCACGGGCAGGTCCGAGGTGCCGGCCGTGACCACGCCGATCTCCCCTTCGCCGAACACCACCTGATCCTCGCCCATGGTCAGGGTGCGCCCCAGAGGGTTGTGCCTGGCCTCGGGGCAGGCCGCAAGCACCCGGCTCGCGGTTTCCTCGGGCACGCGCGTGGCGAGCACCGGCCCACGGTCGCGCAGGCGGATGAAGATCTCGACGACCTGACCGGCCGTCTTGCCCGCGGCGTAGACCACCTCGGGAAAGCCGTTTCTAAGCGGCCGGTGCAGATCGATCTTGGTATGGCCCATTTCCAGATACGGCAGGTCGCGCAGGCGCTCCATGCCGGCAGCGACGTCCAGTTCGCCGTTTTTCACGGCGGTCAGCAGCGCAAACAGATTTTCTTGGGTGTCCATCGCTCGGGAATCCGTCTTGTCTCCGCCTGTGGCGGGTTCGTTTTGGCTGCCCATGCGGTAGCCGGCAAGGTCCACGGTCACGAAACGGCAGCCGAGGCGGCCGAGGCGTTCGGCCAGGCCGCTTGCGGCAGCGGCCGCGACCAGTTCGCCCAGGCGCGCCGCCGGGGCCTCGATGCGGGCGAGGTCGCCGTGCAGGCGCAGGCGCGCACCGGGAAAACCGAGTTCGCGAAGCAGCGCCTCGCCCTGTTCGATGCGCGCCAGGACCGCCGCGTCCACGGACGCGCCATGCGGCAGGCGCGTGAGCAGGCACGGAGCGGCAGGCTTGTCCCAGGTGGGCAGCCTCCACTCCCGGGACAGGGCGCGGATGTCGGCCTTTGCCAGGCCGGCGTCCAGCAGCGGGCTGACGATGCCGAGCTCGGCCAGGGCCTTGCGCCCGGGGCGGTGGTCGCCGAGGTCGTCGCGGTTGGTGCCGTCGAGCACATGGGCGACGTCCGCCGCGGCGGCGATTTCGAGCAGGCGCGCGAAAAGCAGGCGCTTGCACAGGTAGCAGCGCTCGGGGGGATTGTCGCGCAGGGCCTCGGGAAACGGCACGTCCACAAGCGTGTGCCGCGACGCGCCGAGGCTCGCGGCCAGGCGCACGGCCTCGCCGATTTCGCTGCGCGCGGCATAGGGCGGGTCCAGGGTCACGGCCAGGACGTTCTCCGCCCCCAGGGCGTCCAGGGCGGCGCGCAAGAGAAACGTGCTGTCCACGCCCCCGGAAAAGGCCACGAGCACGCGGCCCATAGCGCCAAGGGCGCGGCGCAGGGCATCGGCCCGTTCCCGCGCCCCGGCCGGAAGATCGTGCGCCACGCTCACGACGGCTTCCGGCACGCGGCGATAGCGGCGTAGACCGCCGTCAGCGGCAGGTTGTGCGCCCTGGCCAGCCGCCGGCAGTCCTCGAATTCCGGCTTGGCGCGCAGCACCGCCCCGCCCATGAGGGCGTTTTTCATGGTCACCGGGCCAAGGGGCGTGTCCAGGGTCTCGAAGGCGGTTTCGAGCGCCGTCTTGTCCAGGGGGAAGCTTTTCACGCCAAGCGTGGTCGTGTGCCGCAGGAGCATTTCCGTAAACTGCGCCGCGTCGTCCTCGCCGCACAGCAGGGACAGGCACGTGGCCGGCCGGCTCTTTTTCATGACGATGGGCGTGAAATGCACGTCCATGGCCCCGGCGTCCATGAGCAGGTCCAGGACCGCGCCGAGCAGCTCCGCGCTCATGTCGTCGATGTTGCATTGCAACAGCCGGCAGGGGCTGGAGGACGCCACCTCCGCGCGCGCCAAATGCACGCGCAGGAGGTTGGGGATGGCCATGTCGCGGTGGCCGACGCCGTAGCCGGTCCTTTCCGTGGTCAGGGCCGGCGCGGCGGTGAAGCGGTCGGCGAGCGTCGCGATAATGGCCGCGCCGGTCGGCGTGGCGGTCTCGGCCGGGACCGCCCCGTGCGTGGTTGGAATGCCATGGAGCAGTTCCACCGTGGCCGGGGCCGGCACGGGAATGACGCCGTGGGCGCAGCGCGCAAAGCCGCCGCCGAGTTCCACCGGCGAGCTCCAGACCGCGTCCACGTCAAGCGCGTGGCGGCAGACGGCCGCGCCCACGATGTCCACCAGCGCGTCCGTCGCCCCGACTTCGTGGAAATGGACCGCCTCCACGGCGACGCCGTGCACCTTGGCCTCGGCCGCGGCCAGGCGGCGGAAGATGGCGAGGCTCGTGCGGCGCACCGCCGCGTCCAGGCCGCTGCCCTCGATGATCGCCTCGATGTCGCGAAGCGACCGGTGCGACCCGTGCGCATGGCCATGCCCGCCATGGGCGTGCGCATGGTGGCGGTGCCCATGGCCATGGTCGTGCTCGTGCAGCTGGTCATGCCCATGGTCGTGGTCGTGGTCATGGTCGTGGTCATGGTCGTGACCGGGCGCGGCGTCCGCAGGCGTGCCATCCGCAAGGACCACATCCACGCGCAGGCCGGCGATGCCGTTTTTTGCCGCTTGCGCCACGCGCAGGTCGAATTCCGCGTCAAGGCCGAGCTTTGACAGGGCGATGCGCAGATGCGCGGGGTCCACGCCGAGATGGAGCATGGCGGCCAGGTTCATGTCGCCGCTGATGCCGGCGCGGCAATCGTAATAGAGGATTTTCATCAATCCGTTCCCTCGCCGTATACGGCAGTGATCCCCAAGGCGGCGCACAAGGCCGCCTCGGGGAATGCGACGTTCGGATGCAGGATTCGAGGATACTGTTTTTTCGGACGACGTCCGCGTCTTGTTTCATGGACGCATACCGCGCGCAACGTCGGAAGCGGCCCAACGGCCGCGCCTTCCGGCGCTTGCGGCGCGCCCTACTGCGGCCGGACCTTGAACATTTTGCTGGCCGCTTCCATGCGCGCGGGCACGCCCTCGTCCTCCAGTTCGGCGACCACGGACTTGAGCACCTCGGGGATTTCGATGTGCTGCGGGCACTTCTCCAGGCACTCGCCGCAGGCCACGCACCGCGAGGCGAACCCCGGCGCGTCCACGCCGATGACGCCGCCCACGCTCACCACGTAGCGGAACTTCGCGGACTCGTCATCGCCGGAGAGGTGCAGGGCGTTGTAAGCATCGAAGCACTTGGGAATCTGCACGCCCATGGGGCACGGCATGCAGTAGCCGCAGCCCGTACAGCCGACCCTGAGCAGCTCCTTGTAGGTCGCCGCGACGCGGTCCACGAGCGCCGTTTCGGCGTCGGTCAGCGCCCCGGGCAGGGCCTGCCCGGCCACGGCGACGTTTTGCGCGATGTGGGCTTCCTCATTCATGCCCGACAGCAGCAGCGTGACCTCGGGGTGGTTCCAGACCCAGCGCAACGCCCAGTCCACGGGCTCGCGCCGTGCCCCGGCCTCGTCCCACAGGGCGGCGATGGCCGGGGCCGACCGCGCCAGCATGCCGCCGCGCAGGGGTTCCATGACGACCACGCCGAGGCCTTTGGCCGCGGCATAGCGCAGCCCTTCCGTGCCGGCCTGGAACTGCTGGTCCAGGTAGTTGTACTGGATCTGGCAGAAAATCCAGGGATAGGCGTCCACGATGCGCCTGAAGTCCGGCAGCAGGCCGTGGAACGAGAAACCGGCGTTGACGATACGGCCGTCGGCCTTGGCCGCGTCCAGGAAATCCGCCACACCGTGGGCTGCGACCGCGTCCCACAGCGGCCCGTCCAGGGCGTGGACAAGGTAGTAGTCGATGTGGTCGGTTTCCAGGCGCGAAAGCTGCGCGTCGAGGAACCGGTCCATGTCCGCGCGGCTGGTCACGAGCCAGGACGGCAGCTTGGTGGCGAGTTTCACGCGCTCGCGGTAGCCGTCGCGCAACGACTTGCCGAGCAGGGGTTCGCTCGCGCCGGCATGGTAGGGCCAGGCCGTGTCGACGTAATTGACGCCCGCGTCGATGGCGGCGCGAATCTGGGCGATGGCGCGCGGCTCGTCGATGGCCCCTTCGGGCGTGGCGGGCAGGCGCATGCAGCCGAAACCGAGAATGGAGAGCCTGTCTCCGTTTTTTGGCATGGTCCGATACAGCATGGGGAGCTTCTCCTTTTGCCGGAGCATTCGGGTTTGGCCGTCTCCGCCGTTGGAGGCGGCCCTGGAGATGGAGCCTGAATACTCGAACCACGGGTGGGGAAAAACGCCTAATCCGGGATAAAAATTGTCCGATCCTGCCAAACGGGGAGACGCTTTCCCTGGGAAGGCCTTGCCCAAGGCTGCCCCAGGGCTTATGGTGCTTTCATTATCCGTATTCCCGCCAAGGAGAGCCCATGACCCGACTCGCCAGACTGCTGTGCGCCATCCTCGTCCTGGCCGGCCTTTCCGGCTGCGGCTACAACCAGATGCAGACCAATGAGGAGGCGGTCAACGCCGCCTGGGGCAACGTGGAATCCGCCCTGCAACGCCGCATGGACCTTGTCCCCAACCTCGTGGAGACGGTCAAAGGCTACGCCAGCCACGAAAAGGACACCCTGACCGCCGTGGTCGACGCCAGGGCCAAGGCCACGCAGGTCAAAATCACCCCCGAAACCCTGGCCGACCCGCAAGCCATGGCCGCCTTCCAGCAGGCGCAGGGGCAGATGCAGTCCTCGCTGTCCCGCCTGCTCGCCGTGGTGGAAAACTACCCGCAGCTCAAGGCCGACCAGAACTTCCGCGACCTGCAAAACCAGCTCGAAGGCACGGAGAACCGCATCAACGTGGCCCGGCAACGCTACAACCAGGCCGTGGAGACCTACAACGCCTCCATCCGCACCTTCCCCAACTCCCTCACCAATTCCCTCCTGCTGCACCTCAAGGCCAAGGAATACTTCAAGGCCGACGAAGCCGCCAAACAAGCGCCCAAGGTGAAGTTTTAGGAGAAAGAAATAATTAAGAGGCCTCCGGCGGCCGGGGGGGCATGATGCCCCCCCGGACCCCCTCGAAGGGGGGTAAGGGGAAAGCATGCCGCCGGTCGCATCATCGCCGGCCCTTGTTTTTCCCCTGTCGATTTTCACGGAGGCCCCATGCCCCTGCTCCCATCCGTCCGCCCCGACCCGCCCACCTCCCCCCGTTCGGGAGGTCCAGGAGGGGCAGTGCCCCTCCTGGCCGCCGGAGGCATCTTCCTCTTCTTCCTCCTGCTCTTTTCCTCTCTCCTCTCCACCACATCCGCCGCCGCCCTCGGTGTGCCGCGCCTGACTGGGCGGGTGGTGGATACGGCGCACATGCTTTCGCCGGACGCCGTGCGCGACATCGATGCCAAGCTGGCCGATTTCGAGCGGTCGGATTCCACGCAGGTGGTGGTGCTGACCATCCCCTCGCTCGAGGGCGAGTCCCTGGAGGAGTATTCGATCAAGGTGGCTCAGGCCTGGGGCATCGGCCAGAAAGGCAAGGACAACGGCGTGCTGCTGCTCGTCTCCAAGGGCGACCGCAAGGTGCGCATCGAGGTGGGCTACGGGCTGGAGGGGCGGCTGACGGACGCCTTGTCCGGGCGCATCATCGACTACGCCATTGTCCCGGCGTTCAAGACCGGGCATTTCGACGCCGGCATCGAAAGCGGCGTGTCCGCGATCATGGAAGCCGTGCGCGGCGAATACAAGGGCGGGCCGGAACATAACGCCAAGGGCTCCGGCCATGACGACAACGCCGTGTTCGGACTTTTCATCCTGGCGATGTTGCTCACGGCCTTCCTGTCGCGGCTGCCGGCGCTGGCGCGGGCCGGAATCTTCGGCTTGGTACTGCCCGGGGCGGGCGCGCTTTTCGGTCTGGGGCTCGGCTTTCTGGGGCTTCTCTGCGTGGCCGGGGTGGTGCTCGGGCTCGTCGGGCCATGGCTTTTCAGTTCGGGCCGGGGCGGCGGCGGCGGGTTTTATGTCGGCGGCGGCGGCGGGTCATCGGGCGGCGGCGGTTTTTCCGGCGGCGGCGGCTCCTTCGGCGGCGGCGGGTCCTCGGGAAGCTGGTAGGAGGCGACGATGCGAAGACTTGTGACGCAGTTTATGACCGAGGCCGACCGCAACGCCATCCGCGATGCCGTACGCGCGGCCGAGGCGAAAACCTCGGCCGAGATCGTGCCCATGATCGTCGGGGCCAGCGACAGCTACCCCAAGGCGCAGCTCGCCTGCGCCCTAACCGTGGGTCTTGTCTGCGCGGTCCTGGCCTGCTTGGCCTGCGGCACGCGCAACATGTGGGTGTTCCTTGCTTTTTTCGGCGTATTCGCCCTGCTCGCCTTCCAGGCGGCCAAACGCCTGCCGGCGCTCCTGCGTCCCTTCGTTTCGCCGGCCCGCGCCAGCCATGAAACCCTGCAAGCGGCCCAGGCCGCGTTTTTCAGCCAGGGCCTGACGCGGACCCGGGAGCGCAACGCCCTGCTCGTCTACGTTTCGGTCTTCGAGCGCCTGGTCTTCCTGCTCCCGGACACGGGGCTCGCCGGAAAGTTCGACGCCCGGGAACTGGACGCCGCGGCCGCGGCCCTTTCCGCCGGCATCCGCGGGGGACGGCCGGCCGAAGCCATAGCGGCGGCCGTGGCGGGCCTGGCGCAGTCCCTTGCGGCCGCCTTCCCCCCGCGCGAAGACGACGTCAATGAGATCAAGGATCTGATTCTCTTCTAGCCATCCGGCGCAAGGCGTTGCCCGTTTTTCACCGGCCCGGCATTGCATTTCGTCCGGCCTGTGGCATAGTGCCTCCAATCGTTCGTCCTCCGGCACGGGGGACGCGTAAGGAGCATGCCCCATGGATCAATATCACGAGCCGGTTGCAGAACTCTCGCCCCAGGACCGCGACTTCGTCCGGGCGCTCAACAGCATCAAGGAAGAGCTCGAGGCCATCAACTGGTACCACCAGCGCGTGGTCGCGGCCAGCGATCCGCAGATCAAGGCCATCATGGCCCACAACCGCGACGAGGAAATCGAGCATGCCGTCATGGGCCTGGAGTGGCTGCGCCGCAACATGCCCGTCTGGGACGAGACCATGCGCACCTATCTTTTCACCGCGGGCGACATCACGGCCCTGGAAGACGCGGCCACGGGCGGCGAAGGCGGCGAGGCCGCCCCGGGCAAGGCCCCGGCTTCCGGCAGCTCGCTCGGCATCGGCAGCCTCAAGGGCAACCGCTAAACAGGAGGAGACGTCATGGACATCCTGAAACGCGACCTCGCGCCCATCACCGCCGCCGCCTGGCAGGCCGTGGACAGCCGCGCCCGCCAGACGCTGACCAGCATGCTCTCGGCCCGCCGGGTCGTGGACGTGGCCGGGCCGCTCGGCTGGGAATACGCCGCCGTGCCGCTGGGGCGCATCGAATACGCCAAGACGCAGTCCGTCTCCGGCATCACCTACGGCCTGCACCAGGTCAAACCCCTGGTCGAGGTCAAGGTGCCGTTCACACTGGACATCGCCGAGATCGACAACGCGGCCCGCGGCGGCAAGGACATCGACCTCGCCGCCCTGGACGCAGCCGCCGAAAGGCTCGCGCGGTTCGAGGAGGAGGCCATCTACCACGGCTTCGCCCCGGCCGGCATCAAGGGCCTGTCGGAAGTGTCCAGCCAGACGCGCATGCCCCTGACCAAAGACCCCGAGGACATCGCCGAGAAGGTGTCCATGGGCCTGACAGCCCTGCGCAAAACCTCGGTGGAAGGCCCTTACGCCCTGGTGGTCGGCCCCGAGACCTGGGTCGCCCTGTCCGGGCACGTGCGCGGCTACCCGCTGTCGCAGTACCTGGAAACCATGCTCGGCGGCGAGGTGATCGTCAGCCCCTTCGTGGAGGAGGCCTACCTCCTGTCCACGCGCGGCGGCGACCTGGAGATGACCCTCGGCGGCGACATCGCCATCGGCTACGCCTCCCACGACACCGAGAAAGTGGCGCTTTTCTTCCTGGAATCCTTCACCTTCCAGGTGCTCGACCCGACCGTGGTCGTGCGCCTGGACTGGAAGGGCTAGGCGCGGCCCAGAGGCCGACGGCGGCCGACATCCCCCTTGCCACAGCGGCAGGAGGCATGGCGGCCGCCGCAACCGTGACGCCCTCCCGCGTCCCGGTCCCGATGCCGGGCGCGGCTTCCTTCACCGACCTTCGCGCCCGCGGCTTCGGGAAACCGCCTGCCGGAGATGCAGGTCCCTGCCGTCCGACACGCCCTGCTCGCGCCGCCCCGCTCCCGCGCTGCTGTGCATGGTGTTGCCGTCGTTCCCCATGGACAGCCGAGCTGTCACCGAAAAAGGCAGGACTGGAAAGGAGTTTCGGGCAGCATGGCGGTATGGTGAAAAAGCAATCGTGTCGTTTTTACCCAAAGTGTCACTCTTTTTTTGTATTCGTGATTCAAAATTGATAACATTCTGTAAAAATTAAATGTTATAAAAAACATAATTCACACGAAAAAAATAATTTGCGTGTGACTTAAAAATGCCCTATCTCTTTTCCAACACGAACAACAACGGCAAAAACCTGTCGCATCCCTCCAACGTATAACCCGAAAGGAGACGCAGCCATGAAAGTCAGCGCCCGTAACCTGATCCCCGGCACCGTCAAGAAGGTCAACATCGGTATGGTCAACGCCGAAGTCGTCATCGAAGCCGCCCCCGGCGTCGAGATCGTCTCCGTCATCACCAAGGAATCCGCCGAGGCCATGGGCCTCAAGGCCGGCGCCAAGGTCAAGGCCATGGTCAAGGCTTCCAGCGTCATGGTCGTCACCGACTAGCGCTTCCCCGGAAGCGCATGCGCAAGGCCGGCGGTTTCCTCGGAAACCGCCGGCCTTCGTCGTTGGGGGCGGCCGGGCAAGCGCCCCCGTGCGCCCGTCGCTTGACTTTACGCCTCCCCTTTGCAAAGGGTGGGGACTTTTCCAGGGAGGCTTGGCATGCAGCTTTTCAACACCATGACCCGGTCCAAGGAAGCCTTCGCTCCCCACAATCCGGGCAAGGTGGCCATGTACGTGTGCGGCATCACCGCCTATGACCTCTGCCACATCGGGCATGCCCGTTCGTCCGTGGTCTTCGACGTGCTCGTGCGCCACCTGCGCAAGAAAGGCCTCGACGTGACCTTCGTGCGCAACTTCACCGACGTCGACGACAAGATCATCAAGAAGGCCAATGCCGAGGGCGTCACGTCCGACGTCATCGCCGAGCGCTACATCGAGGCCTTTTACGAGGACATGGACAAGCTCGGCATCCTGCGCGCCGACGCCGAGCCCCGCGCCACGCAGTACATCGACGAGATGGCGCGCCTGGCCCAACGCCTGATCGGAAACGGCCACGCCTACCGCACGGCCTCCGGCGACGTCTATTTCCGCGTGCGCTCGTTTCCCGGCTACGGCAAGCTCTCGGGCCGCGATATCGAGGACATGCGCTCCGGCGCCCGGGTCGCCCCGGGCGAGGAAAAGGAAGACCCCCTCGACTTCGCCCTGTGGAAGGCCTCCAAGCCCGGCGAGCCCGTCTGGGACAGCCCCTTCGGTCCCGGCCGGCCCGGCTGGCACCTGGAATGCTCGGCCATGAGCGAAAAGCTCCTCGGCATGCCCATCGACATCCACGGCGGCGGCCAGGACCTCATCTTCCCCCACCACGAAAACGAGATCGCCCAGAGCGAGGCGGCCATCGGCGGCGAATTCTGCCGCTACTGGGTCCACAACGGCTTCGTGCGCATCAACACCGAGAAGATGTCCAAGTCGCTCGGCAACTTCGTCACCATCCGCGACATCTACAAGCGCTACCTGCCCGAAGTGCTGCGCTTTTTCCTGGTCTCCTCCCACTACAGGAGCCCGCTCGACTACTCCGACCAGGCCCTCGACGAGGCGGAAAAAGGCCTCAGGCGCATCTACGCCGCCATGGCGCAGATGGACCAGGCCCTCACCCGCGCCAAATGGTCGGAAACGAAGCTCCCGCCCGACGTCGCCCAGGAACTGGCCAAGCTCGAGGAAGGCTTCGCCGCGGCCATGGACGACGACCTCAACACCGCCCAGGCCCTGGGCCACGTGTTCGGCGCGGTGCGCCTGGCCGGCCGGCTCATGGAAGACAAGACGCTCGCCAAAAGCCGCGAGACGGCCGACATTCTGCGCCGCATCCAGGCCGACCTGGCCGACTGGGGCGACGAACTGGGCGTGTTCGGCAGCGCAAGCGAGGTCTTCCTCGAAGCGCTCAAGGCCAGCCGCGCGACACGCCTGGGCATCGACGCCGCGCGCGTGGAAGCGCTGGTGGCCGAGCGCCAGGACGCCCGCAAGAACAAGGATTTCGCCCGCTCCGACGCCATCCGCGACGAACTGGCCGGCCTCGGCGTCACCGTCATGGACACCCCCGCCGGGCCCCGCTGGGACGTGGCGTAGGGGGAGAAGGAAGAGAAAGGCGAAAGAGAAGAGAAAAAGAATGCCTCCGGCGGCCAGGAGGGGCCGAGGGCCCCTCCTGGACCACCCCGAAAGGGGGGAGAGGTCCGGACTCGCGGGAGGTTCCGCGCCGTTAGTGCGACGAGGGATAAGGATTCTGTTTCAAGGCTTTTTCATGTCCGCCAGCATCGTCTATATCCACCACGACTGCTTTCTCCTGCGCGCGGGCGGCAAGACGCTCCTTTTCGACTACCCTGCCCCGGCCTACCTGCCGCCGCAAGCCGCGCAAGCAGCCGCCGCGCACATCGCCGGCGCGGACCTGACTGTATTCGTCTCCCACAGCCACGACGACCATTGCGACCCGGACATCGTCGCCGCAACGCAGGATGCGGCCACGCGCCGCTTCGTGGTTTCCGACGACGTGGCCGACCTCTACGGCGACCGCCTGCCGCCGGAGACGCGCGTCATGGAGCCAGACGACGCGCAAGACGTGGCCGGCCTGACGGTCCATGCCCTGGAAAGCAACGACATGGGCCTTTCCTACCGCATCGAACTGGAAGGACTGTCGGTTTATTTCGGCGGGGACATGGCGCTTTGGGACTGGCCCGGGCAGTCCCCGGCCGCCCGGCGCGCCGTGGGCATGTCCTGGCGGCGGCTGCTCAAGGCCCTTGCCGCGCGCCCGCTCGACGTGGCCTTTTCCAACATGGACCCGCGCCTGCAAAGCCTCGCCGGCGCGCCGGACTTTGTGGAAAAGCTCGCGCCCGCCGTGTTCGTGCCCATGCACGTAAACGGCAAGACGCACTACATCGAGCGTTTCGCCGACCGCCTGCGCCGCCCCGGCACAACCGTGTTCGCCTACGCCAGGCCGGGAGACGTGCTGGAACTCTCCGCCGGCCTCACATCCCGCCCGCGGTCCCGCCCGTAAGCAGCGCCACGGGGAAATCGCGCAAGAGGTCCCGCAGCGCGAGGCCCTCCCCGGAAAACGTCCGCCCGGTCATGACGTCGGTGAGAGGCCCCCATCCTGCCGGAATGTCCGTGACGCGCGTGCCCTCCCAGGCTTCGCCGAGCACGAACGCGCCCTGCGCCGCGCCGAGGTTGGCGATGCGCCAGGGCACGACCGCAAGGGCCGTCCTGCCCTCGAAGGCGCGCCAGAAACCGAACACGTTCCCGGCAAGGCTCCCGGCGAACGCGGCCGGCGCATAGGTCCCGACGGTAAAGAGCTCGGGGTCCGCGCCCCGCGCCGCAAGCGCCCGCCAGAGCGTGAAGAGCTTGATGCAACCGTCCCCGGGCGAGGCGAGCAGCCTGTGGCACAGCGCGACCGGGTCGGCGGAATACGCCGCGTTCAGCTCCCCGAGCGTCTTTTTCCGAACCATGAAATCCACGGGCCGGCGGTTGTCCGGATCGACGAAGGACAGGTCCCAGCACTCCACGCCCTGGTAGATGTCCGGGATGCCGGGACAAGCCGCCTTGAGCACGACCTGCGCCAGGCCATAGGAGTAGCCGACCCAGGTGAGCCGCCGGCAAAGGGGCAGAAAGATGTCCATGAAGGCGTTTTTGGGCACGTCGCGCGTAAGCTTGGCCGCGAATTCCGTCAGGGCCTTTTCGTACTCCAGATCCGGGCTCAGCCACGTGGAATGTTCCTTGCCCTCGCGCACGGCCTTGACGAGATAGGCCGCAAGCCGTTCGCCGAAGCCGGGCAGGTCCTCGGGCCGGTCGGGATAATGGCCGAGCAGCGTCTGGTAGAGCATGTATTCGTCGTTCTTGTCCGGCGCGGCCCGATCGCCGAGTTGCGTCTTGCGGCGCAGATTGATGCGGTAGAATTTCCCCAGCGCGAGCCTCCAGGCGTCGGGCATCTCCGACAGCGCGGCCAGGCGCAGGCGCGCATCCTCGCCGCGCTTGGCGTCGTGGGTGGCCGTGGCGCTCATGGCGCGGGGCCACTGTCTGGCCCGCGCGGCCATGGCCTCGTGGAAGGCCCGGGGCGTCTGGCCGAAGCCCCCCGGCTCGCCGCCCACTTCGTTGAGGCACAGCAAACGGTTGAGCACATAGAACGCCGTATCCTCCACGCCCTTGGCCATCAGCGGGCCGCTGACCTGCTGGAAGCGCATGGCGAACCGCGTCCACTGCGCTTTCTGCTCGTCGCTCAGGTTCGCGTCGTATTGCAGCAGAAGGAAACGCTCCAGGAAATCGAGCTCGTAGGCGAGGTCGGCGTTGTGACGCTTGGCGCGGCGGATGGCCGTGCGCACGTAGTCGATGTCCGCCGGCCGGATGGCGTCCGGGGAAATGTAGGTCCGGTAGACCGGGAAATGGGCCAGCACTTCGGTCAGCGCCCGCTTGGTCGAGCGCAGGGTGATGTCGAAGCCCTGGCGGTCGAGGCTGGAGACGGCGTTTATCAGTCGCGCCAGGTTTTCCACGTCGCCGTACATGTGGGTTTCGATGATGCGGCGCTTCTTCCAGACCACCACGTCCTCGGGCAGCTGGCGGCGGCCGGTGAAGCCGGCATAGATGCGGTCGAAGGCCTTTTCCTGGGTCGTGTCCACGTACAGGCCGCATACGGCGTTCATGAAATCGTAGCCCGTGGAACCGGCCACGGGCCAGAACGCCGGCAAGGGCTCACCGGCCACGCAGATCTTTTCCACCACGAGGTAGGCGTCGCCGACGGCCTCGCGCAGCCGCCGCAGATAGCGCGCCGGGTCGTAGAGCCCGTCGATGTGGTCCACGCGCAACCCCGAGAAAAGCCCTTCCCGGACCAGTTCGAACAGCTTGCCGTGTGACTGGCGAAAGACCGCCTCATCCTCCACGCGCAGCGAAATGAGGTCGTTGATGGAGAAAAAGCGGCGGTAGTTGATCTCCTCCCCGGCCACCTTCCAGTAGGAGAGCCGGAAATACTGTTCGGCCAGCAGGCTTTCCAGAAGCGCCCGGCGATCCTCGCCCTCCTCCGCCGTGCCGTTGGCCTGGGCGAGGTTGGCGACGATGTGGGCGCGCACGGGCGCGCTTTTCTCGTAGAGTTCGAAGAGCATTTGTTTGACGAAAAAGATCTGGTCGTAGCGTTCGTCCTTGGAATCCTCGGCGGGCAGGGACTTGATGGTGTAGAGCACGCCCAGGAGCTTGATGTAGTCCGGGGAGTCGCGGCCGATTTTCGCGCGCAGTTTGCCCATCCCGAGCGTGAGCAGGCGCACGTAGGAATCGATGCGCAGGGGAAAGCGCAGGTCGTAGTAGCGCACGAAAAAGCCGTCGGCGTCGAAGCCGATGGCGATCTCCCCGGCCTCCAGGACCCTGCCGTAGAAGTTGCCCAGAAACGGGGCCAGCATGCGGCCCTTGATGCTCTCGTAGGGATGGTCCCAGTCGATGTCGAAGGACTGGTAGTAGCGCGAGGACGGGCCGTTTTCGAGCACGTCCACGAGCATGCGGTTTTCGCCCGAGACGGCCATGTGGTTGGGCACGATGTCCTGGATCCAGCCGATGCCGCGCTTCGCGGCCGCCGCGACCAGGGCGCGGAACTCCGCTTCGCCGCCGAGCTCCGGGTTGATCTCCCTGTGGTCGCACACGTCGTAGCCGTGGGTCGATCCGGGCCGGGCGCGAAAGATCGGCGAGGCGTAGATGTGGGAGACGCCGAGCGCGGCGAGATAGTCGAGGATGCCCTGGCAGCGGACGAAATCGAACTCCTTCGTGAACTGGATGCGGTAGGTGGCGACGGGCGCGTTCATTGCGGCAACCTCACCTTGAGCGCTTCGGCCACCACGGAGAAAAGCGCCACCCAACGCCCGGCCTCTTCGTCCCCGGCGGCAGCCTCGTCCCGCTTGCCGGGATAGCGGCTGCGGGACAGTTCGAAAGCCACGTTTTGCGCCTTGAACAGGTTGAGCCCCATGGGCAGGGTGCGCAGCCTGTCCAGGGCCTCCTTGACGTTGGTCAGCAGCGCGATGTTCTCGAAGTCCTCGCCGAAGGCCTCCACAAAGCGGTTGACCCAGCGCGCCCCTTCCATGCCGAGGCGCTCGTAGTCCAGGGAAAGGCCGAAGCGCTTGGCGTCCTCGATGCTCCCGTCCAGGCGTTCGAGGTCGATGACTTCGCCGGCGAGCTGCCGCCGGATGTCCGTTTCCACGACAAAGGCGGCGGCGTCCAGAAAGTGGCGCGGCACGGGCATGGAGATCCAGTGGAGAAAATTGAGGATGGGGTAGTCGTCCTCGAAGATGCGACGGTACATGGCTTCGGCGGCGTCGAATTCCGGGGCGAGGACCTCGGCCACCACCTTGCGCTGCACGTCGCGAAACAGGTCGCGGAGGGAAAAGGTGTGGGTCTCGAAATGGGCGTCCAGGGCGCGGATGGTTTCGGCGAGGTCGCCGCGCTCGAAGACCCGGCGCAGGTCGGCTTCCATGGCGGCGAGACTCGCGGCGTCGCGGTAGCGCCGCAGGCCGCAGGTCAGGTTGTGGCCGCCGACGTGGAGCACGGCGAAGGTGGCGTCCAGGCGTTCGCCGGTGATCACGGATTCGATGACGGCCCGGCCGGTGAGCAGACGCGCGCGGCCGGCGGTTTCGCGCTTCTCGTCGCGCCCGCTCACGCGGTAGCAGCCGTAGGCGTAGTGCTCGTCGTAGGCCTCGAACAGCGAGGAGATGGCGAAATGCGCGCCCACGCGCATGATGTCCACGGCCGCGGGCTTGGCGTGGCGCTCGTAGGCTTCCCTGCCCGAGGAAAGGACGTTGCTCGGGGCCTTTTCCAGGATCGCGGCAAAAGGCCCTTCGAGGTCTCCGCCGCCGAGCTCCCCGGCAAGCTGGATGGCGCGCGCGGCGTACTGGAGGATCTGTACGGTCTCGATGCCCGAGACCTCGTCGAAAAACCAACCGCAACTCGTGAACATGAGCATGGCGTGGCGCGAAAGCTCCATGAACTTGAGCGCCTCGATGCGCCCGCCCGGGGTCAGGCCCTTTTTCGCGTGGGCCGCGAAAAAGGCGTCCAGGCTCGCCTCTTCGCGGTTTCCGACCACCGCGACGTAGGCGTCGCGCGCCTGCCACGGATCAGTGAAGCAGCGCCGCCCCTCCTTGTCGAGGATCGCCGCGCAGGCGTCGCGCAGCCAGTCCATGGCCTCGCGCAGGGGGGCGCGCCAGCCCTGGCCCCAATCCCGGTGCATGCCGGAATTGCAGCCGCAGTCCGCGCGCCAGCGCTCCACGCCGTGGATGCAGCTCCAGGACGAGTCCTCGAAGATTTCCGCCTCGTGCCGGGGCGGGTGACGGTCGAGGTAGGCGGCGTAGTTGATCAGCTCCACGGAAGGGTCGGCCTCAAGCAGCGACAGACAGTAGGTGAGCGCCATCTCGCCGTAGGAGTGGTGATGGCCGTAGGTTTCGCCGTCCGTGGCGACGCTTACGATCTGCGGCCAGTCGCGGTCGTCGCTGAACGCGGCCATGAGCCGGTCGCGGATGGTCTCGCCGCTTTCCAGCATGTCGCCGAAGGCCATGTCCTGGGAGATGGGGCCATCGTAGAAAAAAACCGTGAAATCGCGCCCGTCCGGCAGGCGCACGAGGTAGGGCGCGGTGGGGTCCACGTGGGCGTCGGACACGTCCCACCAGTCGCCGCCGCTTTCGTCCAGGCGGCGCACGCGCGCGGCCTGGCGCGGGGCCAGGATCGTGAAGCGGAGGCCGGCGTCGGCCAGGATGGCGAGGGTTTCCAGGTCCACGGCGGTTTCGGGCAGCCACATGCCTTCGGGGTCGCGGCCGAAGCGGGCGCGGAAATCCGCCACGCCCCATTTGACCTGGGTGATCTTGTCGCGCCGGTTGGCCAGCGGCATGATCATGTGGCTGTAGGCCTGGGCCAGGGCCGAGCCGTGGCCGTCGAAGTGCTCCATGGAAAGCCGGTCCGCGTCCACGATGGCCTGGTGGAGCCTCGGGTGGTGCCTGTCCAGCCAGGACAGCAGCGTGGGACCGAAATTGAAGCTGATCTTGGAGTAGTTGTTGACGATATCGACAATGAAGCCGTCGCCGTCCAGGATGCGCGAGCCGGAATTGGGGCCGTAGCATTCGGCGGTGATGCGCTCGTTCCAGTCGTGGTAGGGGTGGGCCGAATCCTGGACCTCGACCTCCTCGAGCCAGGGGTTCTCCCGGGGCGGCTGGTAGAAATGGCCGTGGATGCAGACATAGCGGTTCATGCGCCAAAGCCCTCCTCGCATTTGTACACCACGGCGCAAAGGGGCGGCAGGGTGATGGTCGCGGCGAGGCGTCCCGGCAGGCGCGCGCCCGCGCCGCCGAAGCGCGCCTCGTCGCTGTCGCACAGGCGCGTGTAGTCGCGGTTCGGAGCGGACGCGCCGACGCTGACGCGCGTCGCCCGCTTGCCGCAGTTGCAAAGGAGCAGGAAACGCCCGTCCGCGCCCCGGCGCTCCATGGCCAGGGCTCCAAATCCGTCCAGGGGCCATACGTTGGCGCGCTCCCGCCGCGTCTCGCAAAGGGCCGGGCTCCCGGCGCGAAGGGCAAGGAGCGCCGTGTACCAGGCGAGCATGGCCGCATGGCCGGGCGCGGCGGGCCTGGCCCAGTCCGGCCGGCTGGCGGCGAAGGTGGCCACGTCGAAGGGGTCGGGCACCGCGCCGCGCCAGCGAAAGCTTGCGAATTCCTTCTTGCGCCCCCGCCGCACGGCGTCCACCAGCCCGGCATCGAGGTGGCTGATAAAATAGAGAAACGGCTGCGTCTCGCCCCACTCCTCGCCCATGAAAAGAAGCGGCGAGCCCGGGGAAAGAAGGAGCAGCGCGGCGGCCACGCGAGCGGCGGCCGGGCCGATGAGCGAGACGAGGCGCTCGCCCCTGGCGCGGTTGCCGACCTGGTCGTGGTTCTGGATGCAGTTGACGCAGCGGTCGGCCGGCAGATGCGCGACCGAGTGGCCGCGCACGTGGCCGAAAAATGGGCTTGGGCGGTCGGCGTAGGCAAAGCCGTCGGCCATGGCCAGGAGCAGGTCGTCGCGGGAACCGTAGTCCGCGTAATAGCCCCGCCGCTCGCCCGTCAACAGCGCGTGCGCGGCGTGGTGGAAATCGTCGTTCCACACGCCGTCGAGGCCCATGCCGCCGACGGCCGCGTCGGTGATGACCGCCGGGTCGTTCACGTGCGTTTCGGCCACGAGAAACGCCTGCCGCCCGGCGCGCGCGCGCCAGTCGGCCACGCGGCCGGCCAACTCGGCCAGGACATGGACCGGCCCCTGGTCGAAGATGGCGTGGGTCGCGTCCAGGCGCAGGCCGTCGATGTGGAAATCGCGCAACCAATACAAGGCGTTTTGGATAAAAAACTCCCGCACGCCCGCGCTGCCCGGACCGTCGTAGTTGACGGCCTCGCCCCAGGGCGTGCGGTAGCGGTCGGTGAAGTACGGCCCGAAATCGCGCAGGTAGTTTCCTTCGGGGCCGAGGTGGTTGTAGACCACGTCGAGGACCACGGCCAGCCCTGCGCCGTGGCAGGCGTCGACGAGACGCGCCAGTCCGGCCGGGCCGCCGTAGGCTTCGCTTGCGGCAAAGGGAAAGACGCCGTCGTAGCCCCAGTTGCGCCCGCCCGGGAACTGGGCCACGGGCATGAGCTCGAGGCAGGTGACGCCGAGCGCGCGCAGATGCGGCAGCCGGTCGATGACGGCGTCGAACGTGCCCTGCGGCGTGAACGTGCCGACGTGGATTTCGTAGTAGACGCGCCGGTCCGGGGCAGGCGGCACAAACGCGGCGTCGGTCCAGGCGAAGGCGTCGGTATCGACCAGGGCCGCAGGGCCGTGGACGTCGTCCGGCTGGTGGCGCGAGGCCGGATCGGCGCGGCGCGTCCCGCCGTCCAGCACGAACCAGTAGCGCGCCCCGTCCGCCAGGCCCGGGACTTCCGCCGTGTAATAGCCGCCCGGCAGCGGTTCCATGGGCACTGTGACGCCTGTGGCGTCGAGAAGCAGAGCAAGGCGTTTGCATTTGGGCGCCCAGACGGTGAAGCGCCAGGTGGCGGGGCCGGTTTTTTGCGGGCCGACCGGCAACGACCCGGAGAGCATTCGTTGCATACCTTTTTGTATGCACCAAAGCCCGGCCAGGGTCAAACCGCGATTCGGCAGCGGCGAACCGGCGTGGTTACGCTTTGGAGAAAAGCAGGCGCGCCAGTTCGCCGAGGTCGCCCAGCCTGGGGCCGAGGCGGCCGGCGTCGGGGCCGAGCACCGGCCCGTAGCCCAGGCGTTCGGCCTGCTTGAGGCGTACCTCGTGGCCGGAAACGGGGCGGATGCGGCCGGAGAGGTCCACCTCGCCCCAGAAAACCGCGCCGGCGGGCAGGGGACGGTCGTAGAACGAGGACAGGACAGAAGCGGCGATGCCGAGGTCGAGGCCGGGGTCCTGGATTTTGAGCCCGCCGCCGATCTTGGCGTAGATGTCGGCCTGGCCGAGATTGAGGCGCAGGCGCTTTTCCAAAACCGCCAAAAGCAGGTGCAGCCGGCCGACGTCGAGCCCGAGCGCCGCCCGGCGCGGCACGGAGAGGAAGGATTTGGCCGCAAGGGCCTGCACCTCCACGGCAAAAGGCCGCCGCCCCTCCACGGCCATGACCACGGCCGAACCGGACACGGCCGGATCGCGGTCGCCCAGAAAAAACGTCGAGGGATCGGGCACCTCGGACAGGCCCTGCTCGCGCATTTCCATGACGAGCAGCTCGTCCGTCGGGCCGTAGCGGTTTTTCAGCACGCGCAGGATGCGAAAGAGATGCCGGCGCTCGCCTTCGAGATAGAGCACGGTGTCGACCATGTGCTCGAGCAGCTTGGGGCCGGCGATCTGGCCGTCCTTGGTCACGTGGCCGACGAGGACGAGGCAGGCCTGGCCGCGCTTGGCCGCTTCCACGCACGAGGCCGCGACCGAGCGCACCTGGGACACGGACCCGGCCGCGCCCTCGACGCCGGCGACGTGCATGGTCTGCACGGAATCGACGATGACGAGGTCCGGGGCGGGAGTTGCGCCGAGAACGTCCACGGCCGCGCCGGCGTCGGTACTCGCGGCGGCGAGCAGGCCTTCGTGGAGCACGCCCAGGCGCTCGGCCCGGGCCTTGAGCTGGGCCAGGGATTCCTCGCCCGAAACATAGACCACGCGGCGGCCGGCGGCCGCGGCCATGCCGGCCAGCTGGAGCAGGATCGTGGATTTGCCGATGCCCGGTTCGCCGCCGAGCAGCACCGCGCCGCCCGGGGTGAGCCCGCCGCCGAGTACGCGGTCGAGGCCGGGGAGGCCCGTGGGAAAGGGGCGGAAATCCTCGTCGGGATGCTCGCCCAGGGGGATGGGCGCGCCGGCCGGGGCGGCAAGCCCGGCCGCGCCGCCGGCCCTGGGCCGGGCCATGCCCTCGACCAGGGTGTTCCAGGCCCCGCAGCGGGGGCACTGTCCGTGCCACGTCGGCGCGACGCCGCCGCACTGCGAGCAGGTGAAAATCCGCTTGGGCTTGCCCGCCATGCTACTGCCGGGGCGGGTCCTTGGCGTCCACCACCTTGACCCCGAACTCCTTGACGGCTTCGGGCGGATCGAAAAACACGACCATGAACGGCGTCTCGCCGCCCGGGGCGATATTGGTGTTGTTGGTGAGCACGCCGACCTGGGAGGTCAGGGCGTTTTTCAGTTCGTCGCGGGTCATGACCTGGAGCTGGAAAAGCGACACCGTGTTGCCGGCGAGTTCCTCCTGGCTGGCGAGCGAGCCGCCCTTTTCGTCGAAGAGCGTGGCCTCGATCTTGATCATTTCCTTGGGCGTCTTGAAGTTGTTGACGGCCTTGCCCTCGATCACGAACAGCTGCCCCGCCTTTTCGTTGGAAACGTAGTACTGGCGGACGTTTTGCAACATGATGTCCTTGACCTTGGCCGTCTCCCCGGGCTTTTTCGCGGCGTCGGCGGCAGGCGCGGGCTTTTCCGCGGCCGGCTTATCCGGGGCGGCCTTTTCCGCCGCTGGCTGTCCCGGCGTGGCCGGGGCCGTGGCCGCCGGCGGCTGCGCGGCGTCCTTGGCCGCCTTCTTGCCGGGCCAGAGGTTCAGGAAATACACGGCGGCGACGGTGGCCGCGAGGATGAGCAGCACCGCGCCCATGATGACGGCGACGCGCTTGCGTCGTTCTTTTGACACCGAACTGCCGGGCAGGGTTATGTTGGCCACGTCGTCGAGGCTGAACCCGGGTTTGACCGGCCCGTTGTCCACTGCGTCGCCGTCGTCGTCCTTGCCTTCGTAGGTTTCCGAGTGGAACAGGTCCGGCGGCACGTCGTCGTCGGGCATGGCGGCCTTGGCCGTTTCGGCGGCAGGCGGCGCGGCGGGCCGCTCCTGGCGACCCGGAGGCGTGGGCGCGAGGTCGTCGGGGAAATCGAAGTCCGCAAGCCCCCCGGCGTCCGGAATCTCGGGGGCGGCCGGCGGATCGACGTGGAACACGTGGCGGCATTTGCCGCAACGCAGCTTGGCCCCGGAGGCTCCGATCTTGTCGTCAGGCAGGCTGAACTTGGAATGGCAATTCGGGCAGGCAACAATCATGGCGCTTTTCCCACTGTGGGTTGCATTTTTTCGCAACCATCATGCAAATTCGGGGCCACTTTCTATTGCACCAGTTCGTACACGCCGCGCAGACGCCGCAGCCGCTCCCCCACATCCATGCCGTAGCCGACCAGGAAAACGGGCGGCGCTTCGAACCCCACGAAGTCCACGGCCACGTCGACCACGCGGCGGTAGGCCTTGTCGAGCAGCGAACAAACCTTGAGGCTGGCCGGTGAACGCTCCTGAAGCATGCCAAGGAGATAGGCCAGGGAGCGGCCGGTGTCCACGATGTCCTCGACCACGAGGACGTGGCGGCCGGCGATGTCGGTTTCGAGGTCCATGAGGAACTTGAGCGCGCCGGGCGAGGTGCCCGCGCCGTAGCTGGCCACGCGCACGAAATCGAGCGTCGGGCAGAAATCGAGGGCGCGCAGCAGGTCGGCCATGAACGGCAGCGCGCCCTTGAGCACGCCGACCATGACCACGTCACCGTCGGCGGCCCCGACGGCGGCGTAATGGGCCGATATCTCGCGGCCCAGCTCGGCCACGCGGGCGGCCACGGCCGCCTCCCCGAACACTTCGCGCAACGTTTCCGCCATGTCTCCCCGCAATCCGGATTGCGGCGGCCGTCGCCGGCCGCCATTTCACCGCGTTCCCGAAACCCGTTTTCTGCGCCTTTCGGGAACGCCGTATCGAATTATTATTTTTCCGCTCAAAAAGTGCATCACTTTTTAAGCGATCGCCACCCTACATTTCCATCAACAGCGCGTTTTCGTCGCACTCCGGAAACTTGGGGCAATGGATGCAATCGGCCCAGACTTTCTGGGGCAGCTTCTCCTTTTCCACCGGGGCGAAACCCAGGCGTTCGAAGAAATGCGGCCGGTAGGTCAGGGTGAAGACCTTGAAGATGCCGAGCGTCACGGCGTCGGACAGGCAGGCCTCGACCAGCTTGCCGCCCCAGCCCTGCTTCTGGATGCGCTCGTCCACGGCCAGGGAGCGGATCTCGGCGATGTCGTCCCAGGTGATGGACAGGGCGCAGCAACCGAGGATGCCCGGCGTATCGTGCTCGGCCAGGACGAAGAAATCCCGCAGGTGGCTGTAGAGCTGGTTGAACGAGCGCGGCAGCAGGAATTCCTTGTTCGCGCAGTGCATGAGCAGCGCGTGGATATGCTTGACGTCCTGGATGCGCGCCTTGCGGATGAAAAGGCCGCTCATTGCGGCGGCGCCTGCAACAGGCCGTCGATGGCCTGCCGGAGTTGTTCGCCGGGCATGTAGCCGGAATGGTTGACGGCCTGCTGCCCCGTGACGTCGTAGATGAGGGTCTTCGGGATCATCTTGACGCCGAAGGCGGCCATCACGTCGGGATCGGCCAGATGCACCGGGAAATTGAACGGCGTCTGCTTGACGAACCGCGCGTATTCCCCCGGGTCCTGGTCCAGGGAGATGCCGATGAAGACGACCTTGTCGGCCGGGTAATGCTTGCGGGCCTCGATGAAGTCCGGAATTTCCATGAGGCACGGCCGGCACCAGGAAGCGAAGAAATCCACCACCACCACCTTGCCCTGGGCCGCAACGACGGTGTCGAGCACGGCCTGGCCGTGGATGGGGCCCGCATCCTGGGCCGCCGCGCGGCTGGCCGGCGCAAGGGCCAGGACCAGCAGCAGGACTGCGAAAAGACGTTTGCGCAACGAACAAACCTCCGCGCTTCATTGCAAGCGGCCGGACGACCGGCCGTCAGGGCCGGTTTAATCCAAAGCGGCCGGCGCTTGCCAGCGTTTTTTAGGCGATGCAGCCGATAAGGGTCTTGGCCTGGCGCACGGCGTCCACGGCGTCCGCGGCATGGGCGTCCGCGCCGATGGACTTGGCGAAGGCCTCGGTGACCACGGCCCCGCCCACCATGACCTTGGCGCGCAGGCCGCGCTCGCGCACGAGGCGCACCGTGTCCTCCATGCGCACCATGGTCGTGGTCATCAGCGCCGACAGGCCGATGACGTCGGCGTCGCACGTGGCCGCTTCCTCGACGATGCGCGCCGCGGGCACGTCCTTGCCCAGGTCGATGACCTCGAAACCGTGGTTTTTGAGCATCAGACAGACGATGTTCTTGCCGATGTCGTGGATGTCGCCCTCGACCGTGGCCATGACGATGCGGGCTTTTTCCGCGCCGGAGGTTTCGGCCAAAAGCGGTTCCAGGCGCTCGAAACCGGAGCGCATGGCCTCGGCGGCGACAAGCAGCTGGGGCAGGAAGAATTCCTTGCGCTCATAGCGCTCGCCCACGTCCATGATGCCCGGAATCAGCTCCTCGCCCAGGATGGCGGCGGGAGCGCGTCCCTCGGCAAGGGCGGCTTCGATGAGCTCGGCCAGTTCGGCCTTGCGGCCGTGGACCACGGCCTGGCGCAGCGGGCTGCCCTCCTCCCTCGCCGTGGTTGCGGCGGCGGTCGCCGCCGTCGGCGCGGACGCCTTCCAGCCGGCGTAGCGGCCGATGAAGCGGCCGGCCTGCGGATCGCGGTTGAGCAGCACCTCGCAGGCCCCGGACGTTTCCATCAGCCGCGAAACATTGGGGTTGGCGATGGCCCCGGCCAGTCCCGCGCCCAGGCACATGGCGAAAAAGGCGGCGTTGACCAGCTCGCGCGCGGGCAGGCCGAAGGAGATGTTGGAGAGCCCGAGCACCGTGGGCAGGCCCCAGGCGTCGCGGCAGTGACGGATGACCTCCAGACAGGCCAGCGCGGCCTCGGACTTGGACGAAACCGTGAGCGCCAGGGCGTCGACGAGAATGAGCCGGCGCGGGATGCCCAGGGAATCGGCCTGCAGCAGCAGCTCCTCGATGATGCCGAGGCGCTCGGCGGCCGTGACCGGCAGCTTGCGTCCCTTGAGCGGCAGGAGAATGAACGGCGCGCCGTGGTCGCGGCAGATGGGGCCGAGCAGCTCCATGCGGCCGGGTTCGCCGCTGATGGAGTTGACGAGCGGTGTCGCGGGCGAGGCCCACAGCGCGGCGGTCAGGGCCTCGGCGTTGTTGGAATCGAGGCACAGCGGCACGCGCTGGCGCTTGGTGAGTTCCATGGCGAGCCCCGGCAGCACGGCGACCTCGTCCACCATGGGCGCGCCCACGTTGACGTCGAGGATGCCCGCGCCGGCCGCGACCTGCTCCTCGGCAAAGGCCAGGGCGCGCGTGAACTCCCCGGCCGCGAGCTCGGCGGCCAGCTCGGCCTTGCCCGTGGGGTTGATGCGCTCGCCGATGACCACGCAGGGACTTTTGCCGCCAAGCGTCACGGTCGTGGCCCGGGAGGCCACGGCCAGAACCGGATGGTCCGGGGCTTCGCCGCGCGTCCACGAGCGACCGGAAAGCGCCCGCGCAAGCGCGGCGATGTGCGCCGGGGTGGTGCCACAGCAGCCGGAAAGGGCCTTGGCGCCGAGGTCGGCGAAGCGCGCGGTCTTTTCCGCGAATTCCTCCGGCCCCATGGGGAAAACGGTACGCCCGCCTTCCAGGCGCGGCATGCCGGCATTGGGCTTGACGAAAAACGGCGTCCTCAGGCGGCGCGAGAACACCTCGCCGACCAGGCGCATGTCGTCGGGGCCCGCGCCGCAGTTGACGCCGACGAGATCGACGCCGAGATTCTCCATGGCGTCGGCGAAGACTTCCGGCGATGAGCCGGTGAGGCTGGCCGCGCCCTCGAAGGTCATGCACACGGCCACGGGCAGCGTGCAGACCCGGCGGGCGGCGAGCACGAGGGCCTTGGCCTCGGCCAGATCGAAATGGGTCTCGCCCACGATCAGGTCGCAGCCGCCTTCGGCCAGGCCCGTGATCTGCTCGGCGAAGGCGTCCACGAGTTCGGCGAGCGTCACCTTGCCGAGCGGTGCGACGAACTGGCCCGTGGGACCGACGGAGCCGGCGACGAAGGCCGCGTCCCCGGCGGCGCGGCGGGCGAGTTTCGCCATCTCGCGGTTAAGCGCCGTGACGTCCGTGCCGGCGGGGAGCTTGTAGCGCGAGCCGCCGAAGGTGTTGGCGGTGACGACGCGCGAGCCGGCCTCGATGTATTCCCGGTGTGTGGCCACGATGGCGTCGGGACGCTCCAGGCCGAAGAGTTCCGGGGATTGCCCGGCGGCCAAGCCCCGCCCTTGGAGCAAGGTGCCCATGGCCCCGTCGAAGACGAGGATGCCCGAATCGCCAAGCGCTTTTCTGAAATCGCCCACGCCCGCTCCTTTCTGGTTGCCGGTTGCCCGGCCGTTTGCCGAAACGCGGCTCGTCTACTGAAAATCGTTGAAAAGGACAAACCAAAACTTTACACGGAAAGATAGACGTGCGAGACGGCGCTTCCGGGAGGCGGCTCCGATTCGCCAAAACCTCCCAAACGGCCAGACCACGCCTCATAACCCGGTCAATATCCGATGGAACAGCGAGACGATCAAGACCTTTCCCAAAACGACGCGGAACTGGAACAACAAGATCCCGAGGAATTCGACGCCGTCGAGCCCGACGAACCCGACGAGGTCGCCGAGATCGCTGACGACGGCGATGACGCCATAGACGTGGCGCCCGTGGACGATTTCCGCCTGCCGGCCCCGCGAGCGAGCTCGGGCGGATCGCTGACCACGCGCGACCCGTTGCAGCTCTACCTGCGCGAAATCTCCAAATTCCCCATGCTCGCCCCCGAGGAAGAGCAGGAACTCGCCCGGCGCGTGCGCGACGCCGGGGACCAGAAAGCCGCCTTCCGGCTCATTTCTTCCCACCTGCGCCTGGTGGTCAAAATCGCCATGGACTTTCAGCGCCGCTGGATGCAAAACGTGCTTGACCTCATCCAGGAAGGCAATGTGGGTCTCATGCGCGCCGTGACCAAGTTCGACCCCGACAAGGGCATCAAGTTCTCCTATTACGCCGCCTACTGGATCAAGGCCTACATCCTCAAATACATCATGGACAACTGGCGCATGGTCAAGATCGGGACCACGCAGGCCCAGCGCAAACTCTTCTACAACCTCAACAAAGAGCGCCACCGCCTCCAGTCCCTGGGCTTCGACCCCAGCGCCTCCCAGCTCTCCGAGGCGCTCAACGTCACCGAGTCCGACATCGTGGAGATGGACCAGCGCTTAAGCGGCAACGACGTGTCCCTGGACGTGACGCTCGGCGACGACTCCTCGTCCACCCGCCTCGATTTCCTGCCCGCGCTCACCCCGGGCATCGAGGAGATCCTGGCCGGGGACGAGATCTCGCTCCAGCTCGAAAAGCACATCCAGAGCATCCGGCCCAAGCTCAACGAAAAGGAACTCGACCTGCTCGACAGCCGCATCCTGTCCGATTCGCCGGTGACGCTGCGGGAGATCGGGGCGAAATACGGCATCACCCGCGAGCGCGTGCGCCAGATCGAGGCGCGGCTGCTCGAAAAGCTCAAGGACCATCTGTCCAGACGCATCGAGGATTTTTCCTCGGATTGGATTCACAAGGAAGAATAGCGGCCACAAGCGCGGCGGGACCGGAACCGGCCCGCGCCGCGCGCCGCATCGGATGCCGGCCATGCCTGAACCGACCACGCGCGCCAAGTCCTCGCACCTGCCTTTTCTGCTCGTCCTGGCGCTTTTGCCCTGCCTGCTCTCCAACTCCTGCGCCTCCAGCCGGTCGGCGCGGCTGGCCTACGCCGGAAAATCCTTGAGCCCCGAGGCCGAAAGCGCCTACCAGTTCCTGGTCTACCAGGACTACCTGCGCCAGGGGAACAAGGAGGAGGCGGCGAAAACCCTCGCCGCCCTCGCGCGCGTCCACCCCTCGCCCGAGGTGGCCGTGGAGCTGGCCAACCTGCAATGGGGCCTGAACGAGCGGGAAACGGCCACCAAGACCCTGGAGGACGCGGCGCGGCTTTTTCCGAACTCGCGCCAGCTCACGTTCTACCTCGCCAGCGCCTACCAGATGCGCCGCATGCCCGAGCAGGCCATGGCCGTGCTGACGCAATTCGTGGCCACGCATCCCGGCGACGCCGCCGCGTTGCGCGAACTGGCCTCGCTTGAGGGGGACGCCGGCCAGCACAAGGAAGCCCTGGCGACACTTTCGCGCATCCCGGAAGCCGACCGCGACGCCACGACCCTGTACCTCATGGCCAAGGCCACGGCGGGGCTCAAGAAAACCGACGCGGCCATCGCGCTGCTGCGCCGGGCCGTGGCCGCGGACAGCGCGCTCATGTCCGCCTGGTCGGACCTGGCCGCGCTGCTCGAGGAGAAAGGCGACCTGGCCGGAGCCGAGGATTGCTACCGCCGCATGCTGGCCCAGGGCGAAGAGGCCTCCGAAGTGCGCGCGCGGCTCGTGCGGGTGCTCATCAAACAGAAAAAGACCGCCCAGGCCCTCAAATCCCTGGACGAAGAACCCGCGGACAAGTCGCGCATGCTCGACGCCATTTCCGCGCTGCTCGAGGCGGGCCATCCCAAGCAGGCGCGCCAAGTGCTCGCCAAGCTCGCCGCGGCCATCCCCGGCAGCCCGGACCTGCCCTTCTACCAGGCGGTCATCGCCTACGAGGGCGAGAAAAAACCCAAGGAGGCCCTGGCCATCCTGGCGCAGGTGACGCCCGACAATCCCAACTACGACAAGGCGCTCGGCGTGCGCATCCAGATCGCCTCGGAAATCGGCGACCAGGACCAGGCGCAGTCCCTGGTGGCCGAGGCCAGGAAGCGCTATCCCGACAACAAGGAATTCCTGGCCCTGGAAGCGGCCCTGCTCGACCGGCGCGGCGACACCGCCGCGGCCGCGGCCCTGCTGGGAAAGGCCGTGGCCGACGCGCCCGACGACACGGACCTGCTCTACCGCTACGGCGTGGCCCTGGAAAAGCTCAAACGCCGGGACGAGGCCAGGGTGGTGATGGAAAAGATCGTGGCCAAGGACCCGACCAACCCCGACGCCCTCAACTACCTCGGCTACTCCATGGCCGAGGAAGGCCGCGACCTGGACAAGGCCCTGGACATGATCCGCACGGCCCTGGCCAAGGAGCCGGACAACCCCTTCTTCCTGGATTCCCTGGCCTGGACCCTGTACAAGCTCGAGCGTTACCAGGAAGCCCTGGCCGCCATGGACCGGGCCATGGGCCATCAGATCAAGGACGCCGTCATCTGGGAGCATTACGGCGACATCGCCGCCGCCGCCGGGCGCAAGGACACGGCCCGCAAGGCCTACCGCACCGCCCTGGAACTCGGCCCGGAAAACCCCGGCGACGTGAAGAAAAAACTCGGAGCCCTGTAGCATGCGCCCCTTTGCCGCGCTGTTGCGCACCCTCGCCTTGTTCGCCCTCGTCGCCGGGATTGCCGGCTGCGCCGCCAAGCAGCCCGGGCCGACGGCCGGCGGCGAAGCCAAGGCCGTCTTCGCCGCCTTTACCGCCCGCGAGGGCAAGGACACGGCCCCGGCCTATTCCCTGGCCGGCTCCATGAGCTTTTCCCGGGGCAACCGCTCGGGCAGGCTCAACTACCGCCTCTACGGCAACGCCGGCGGCGCGACGCGCCTGGACCTGACCACGCCCGTGGGCGGGTCCTACGCCCTGCTGTTCGAGGACAACCACGGCTTTTTCGCTTTCGTGCCGGATAGAAACGCCGTCTACCGCCACGGCGACACCCGCCAGGGCGCGGCCAAGCTCGGCATGCCCCTGCCCTTTACCCTGGGCGAAATGGCGGCCCTGGTCGCGGGGCGCTTTTCCGCCCTCGCACCGGCGCATTACGCCGCGGCGAAAAAAACGGCCGACGGCTACGAGTACGCGTTTTCCGGCAATTCCCGGCTGTCGTCGCTCACCCTTGACTTCGCCGGGAATCCGCGCCATCTGGTTGGAGTTGGCATAGAGCCCTGGCGCATCGACTTCGCCGACGACGAAGCCGCGCCGGGATTTGCCGCGCCCGTGGCCCGCAGGATCACGCTGACCACGCCCGGCGGCGCGACGCTTGTCGTGCGCGTGAAGGCCCTGCAGCCGCGCCCGTCGCCCTACCCGGTCGCCGACCTGGAGCTGCCCGTCCCTCCCACCGCCGCGGAACACGCCCTGGACGGGAGCGGGGACGAGCCGTCCCTGCCGGAATTGTAGCCCCGTCGCCCGCGCGGCCGGGCATTCGTGCATCGCCAAACCCGGAGGCCCCGTTCCCATGCCCAAAACCGTTTTCCTCGGCTCCGACCATGCCGGCTTGAACCTCAAGGCCGCGCTCGTCGCCCATCTCGCCGCCGCCGGGCACAAAGTGGTCGATCTCGGCCCCACCGAGGCGACAAGCGTCGACTACCCCGATTTCGCCAAGCTCGTGTGCCGCAACGTCCTGGATGCGCCGGAAAGCGCCGGCATCCTCGTCTGCGGCACGGGCATCGGCATGTCCATCGCCGCCAACCGCATCGGCGGCATCCGCGCCGCGCTGTGCGTCAACGAATATCTGGCCCGCATGACCAGGCTCCACAACGACGCCAACGTGCTGTGCCTGGGCGAGCGCGTCATCGGCGCGGGCCTTGCCGCCTCCATCGCCGACGTCTTTCTCGAAACGGGCTTCGAGGGCGGCCGCCACCAGCGCCGCGTGGACCTCATCGAGTCGTGCGGACTGGCCGCGCCGCTGTAAACGCCAAACTTCTTCGAGGGATACCCATGCAAGCTCCCGCCGCCATCGATGCCAAGGCCGTCAACGTCATCAAAGGCCTGATCATGGACGCCACCTTCAAGGCCAAATCCGGCCACCCGGGCGGCGCCATGTCCTCGGCCGACATGGCCTACGTCCTATTCAAGGACTACCTGCGCTTCGACCCGGCCGACCCGGCCTGGTTCGGCCGCGACCGGTTCGTGCTCTCGGCCGGCCACGAATCCATGCTGCAATACACCCTGCTCTACCTGCGCGGTGTTTTGACCATGGACGACCTCAAACAGTTCCGCCAGCTCGGGAGCCGCACCCCGGGCCACCCCGAGAACTACGAGACCCCGGGCGTGGAATGCACCACCGGCCCTCTGGGCCAGGGCTTTTCCATGGCCGTGGGCATGGCCGTGGCCGAAGAGATGCTGCGCGCGCGCCTGGGCGAGGACGTCGCCGGGCACTACACCTACGTGGTGTCCTCGGACGGCGACGTGCAGGCCCCGGTGTTCCTGGGCTCGGCCGCGCTGGCCGGCCTGTGGGGCCTCGGGAGGCTGATCGTCCTTTTCGACAAGAACAAAGTGCAGCTCGCCAGCGCCACGAGCGTGTGCGACGCCACCAACCACGTGAAGCTCTTCGAGGGCCTCGGCTGGCACGTCATCGACATCGACGGCAACGACCACGCCGCCATCCATGCCGCCCTGGACGCCGCGCGCGCCGAAACGGCCAAGCCCACGATCATCATCGGCAACACCATCATCGCCAAGGGCGCTTTTTCCATGGAAGGCAAGCACGAAGCCCACGGCGCGCCCTTCAAGGAAGACGAGATCAAGGCGACCAAGAAGCACCTGGGACTGCCCGAGGACGAGGCGTTCTTCGCGCCCGACGACGTCCTGGCCCATTTCCAGGGCCGCTTCCCGCAGCTCGCCGCCGCCCGCGCCGCCTGGGACAAGGCCCTGGACGACAAGTTCGCCGGCGACGCCGCCTTCGAGGCGCTGTGGCGCGAAATCACCAAGCCCCGCCCCGAACGCACGCTCTCCTGGCCGGTGTTCGAGCCGGCCAAGGCCGTGGCCACGCGTTCGGCCTGGGGCGCGGCCCTGAACGGCCTCATCGACCAGCTGCCGCTGCTCGTCGGCGGCTCGGCCGACCTCGACCCGTCCAACATGACCGAGAAGTTCCGCGACATCACGGGCATCTTCGGCAAGGCCGACCGCATCGGGCGTGCCCTGTGCTTCGGTGTGCGCGAATTCCCCATGACCGCCATCGTCAACGGCATCACCCTGCATGGCGGCCTGCTGCCCTTTAGCGCCACGTTCCTCATCTTCTCGGACTACGCCAGGAACGCCCTGCGCATGGCCGCGCTCCAGCGCGTGCCCGCCCTGCACGTCTACACCCACGATTCCTTCTACGTGGGCGAAGACGGTCCGACCCACGAGCCCATCGAGCAGGTGAGCTCCCTGCGGCTCATTCCCAACATGCTCGTCATGCGCCCGGCCGACGCCAACGAAACCTCCGCCTGCGTGGACACGGCGCTCAAGCAGACCAGCCGGCCCACCTGCCTGCTGCTCACGCGCCAGAACCTGCCCATCCTCGACCCGGCCGTCTATCCGGGCCTCAAGGAAGGGGTCGCGCGCGGCGGCTACGTGCTCGATGAAGCCCCGGGCGGCAAACCCGACATGCTGCTTCTGGCCTCGGGCTCGGAAGTATCCCTGGCCCAGGCCGCGGCCAAACTCCTGCCCGAAATCGCCATCCGCGTGGTCAGCATGCCGTGCCTGGAGCTTTTTAACGAGCAGCCCGAGGACTACAAAAAGGCCGTGCTGCCGCCGACCGTCGCCTTCCGCTACGCCGTGGAGGCCGGCCGGCCCGAGTTGTGGTGCCAGTACACGGGCAGCCTCGACCGGGTCTACGGCATCTCCCACTTCGGCGCGTCGGCCCCGGCCGGCAAGTTGGCCGACCTCTACGGCTTCACGCCCGAACACCTGGCCGGCAAGATAAAAGAAGCCTACGCTGCGAAGTAGCGGAGAAAGTGAAGCGAAAAGACGAGAGAAGAATGCCTCCGGCGGCCAAGCGGGGGTGACCCCCTCCTGGACCTCCTCAAAGGGGAGAACGAATAAACCCTTGTGCGCCTTCCGGACGAACCGGAGTTAGCGCAAGCGACACAGCTTCGACAAAAACGTCTTCAAACGGCCCCGAAAGCTTCGACTTTCGGGGCCGTTTCCTCTATTCCCCTTTGAAAGTTTTTTGGGAAGGAGGGGCGCGGGGAGGGAACCCGGGCCACGCAGCCCGCAGCAAAGGGGCATGGAAGCTCTTCCCCACATTCTTCGTTTTCCCCCACTGCAAAGGAGCCTGCATGGAAGCGCCGGACAGAAATCTCGGCTTGGATCTGGTACGTGTCACGGAAGCGGCGGCGCTGAGTTCCTCGCGCTGGCTCGGGCGCGGCGACAAGAACGCCGGCGACCAGGCCGCCGTGGACGCCATGCGCCTTTCCTTCAACACCCTGCCCATCGAGGGCATGATCATCATCGGCGAGGGGGAGAAGGACGAGGCCCCGATGCTGTATAACGGCGAGCGCGTGGGCAGCGGCCAGGGCCATGCCGTGGACGTCGCCGTGGACCCGGTCGAGGGCACGAACCTGCTCGCCTACGGCCGGCCCAACGCCATCTCCGTGGTCGGCATCGCGCCGCGCGGCTCCATGTTCAACCCCGGGCCGAGCTATTACATGCAAAAGCTCGTGGTGCCATCCGAGGCGCGCGACGCCGCGGACCTCGACGCGCCCGTGGGCGACAACCTGAAAAAGATCGCCAAGGCCCTTGGCAAGGACGTGGACGACCTCGTGGTCTTCGTTCTGGACAAGCCGCGACACAAGAGCCTCATCGCCGACATCCGGGCCGTTGGCGCGCGCATCCAGCTGCACACCGACGGCGACGTGGCCGGGTCGCTCATGGCCGTTGATCCCGAAAACGTGGTGGACGTCATGCTCGGCACCGGCGGCACGCCCGAAGGCGTGCTCTCGGCCTGCGCCATCCGGGCGCTCGGCGGGCGGCTGCTCGCGCGCCTCGATCCGCAATTGGAAGACGAAAAGCTGGCCCTGGCCGAGGCCGGCATCGACTGCAACCGGATTTTCACCGAGGAGACGCTCGTCAACAGCGACGACACCTATTTCGCCGCGACCGGCATCTCGGGCGGCACGTTCCTCGAAGGCGTGCAGTTCACCGGCACCCACGCCATCACCCACTCCCTGGTCATGCGCGGCAAGACCGGCACCATGCGCCGCATCGAAACGCGCATCCGGCTGGACAAGCTGATGGAAATCAGCGCTGTGAAATACGATTAGGGGGAGGGAGAGAGGGAGATAAGGGAAGAGGCCTCCGGCGGCCGGGGGGGGATAATCCCCCCCGGACCCCCTTGATGGGAAAGAATGGGGCTAGAAAATAAGGACGGTGTAGCCGTCGTCGGTGTAGGGGGCCATGCCGGGGTGGCCGTGCATGTCGTCAAGCAGCGCGAAGCCCTCGGCAACGGCCGCTTCCTGGCTGCCGAGCTGGTGCGAGCAGGCGCGGCAGACGCCGGCGAAAAGCCCCAGGGATTTCGTCTGCTCGAACAGCCCATGCATAGGGTTGTCCGCCTTGGCCAGCACGGCCACGAGCCTGGTCGCTTCGCCCTCGAGCACCACCTTGACCTCGTAGCCCTTCTCCCGGAATTCCAGGGCGTTTAACAGCACGTGGACGAAACAGGAAATATCGCCGCGAAACGCAAAAAGCGCCACCTTCTTCATGACTTTTCTCCCTTGGCCGCGATCTTGCCGACCGGGGCCAGATATACGGTAAATTCCTCCTCGCCGTCGACGCCCAAAAGCGCGTCGCAGGCTTCCTGGTCATACGCGGCCACGGCGCACGTCCCCGCGCCCACGGCCTCGCAGGCCAGATACAAATTCTGGCAGACATGGCCGGCGTCAAGCGCGATCACCTTGTACGACGCCTCGGCGTAGCGCCACTCCATGCGCTCGGGAACCGTGGTCCAGAAAAACGTCACCGCCCCCCTGGCCACGAACCGCTGGTCGAACGCGGCCCGACTGACCTGCGCCTCCAGCTGCTCCGGCGCGTCCTCGAGCACCAGGGCGTGCTCCACGGGCAGGTAGCGGTAGAGACCCTTTTCCAGGCCTGCGACGCGGAAGACGGCGAGATAGGTTTCCAGGGCGTGGCGGCAGCCGGCCGAGGGCACGGTGCGGAACCCCGATGCGCCCGGGGCCTTGCGCAGGCCCTGCGTGGCCCAGAGCAGAAAGCCCAGTTCCTCGAGGGAAAGCGGCGCATCGTCGAAAACCCGCCTGGAACGGCGGCCGGCAATGGCCGCCGCCAGGGGAACCGGCGCGATCCCGGGCCAGCCGTCGCCCGGCCCCGGCAGCGCCACGAGCGCGGCCCCGGCCGGATACGGCTGCTCTAGCGGCGGCGCGGGCAGGCCGCGATTTTGCGCGGTGGTGGAAAAGTCCACCATCTTGCGCACCGTGTCCTTCAGGAAGAACTTCAAATCAAACCGCATCCCTCACCTCCCCAAGAAAACGCCTCGCCACCAGTTCTCCGTTGTCTGCCAGTCTCAAGCATCCCCCCTTTCGGGGTGGTCCAGGAGGGGCCCTCGGCCCCTCCTGGCCGCCGGAGGCATTTCTTCTCTCTTATCCCTTATCTCCCCTTATCTCCCCTTCCTACGCATACCCCTCGATAATCTCCCGCAGCGCGCCCCTGTCGGGCTCCTGCGTCGCGAGCGGCGTTTTCGCGCCCACGCCGAAGGCCGGGCGGTCGTTGGTATACAGGATGCCGATGGGGATGCGCTCGCCCCACTCCATGGCCCTCTCCAGGGCGGCGCGGGGGTCGGAGGGGTCGTGGTCGTTGCCGAGCTTGTAGCAGCGTTCCTTGTACCAGGCGTAGGTGTTGACCTTGTTGAAGGAAACGCAGGGCTGGAGCACGTCGATGAGGGAAAATCCCGGGTGACGCGCTCCGGCCGCGATGAGCCCGGCCAGGTGGTCGATCTCGCCGGCAAAGCCCCGGGCGACAAAGGAAGCGCCCATGGTCACGGCCACGGCCACGGGATTGAAGGCGTTCGAAGGAGCGCCGTGGGGCTGGGTCTTTGTTTTCTGGCCCTTGGGCGTGGTCGGGCTGGCCTGGCCCTTGGTCAGGCCGTAGATCTGGTTGTCGTGGACGATGTAGGTGATGTCGATGTTGCGCCTAAGCGCCGCCAGGAAGTGGTTGCCGCCCTCGCCGTAGGAGCAGCCGTCGCCGGATTCGGCGAACACGGCGAGCTGCGGGTTGGCGAGCCTGATGCCCGTGGCGGCGGGCAGGGAGCGGCCGTGCAGGCCGTTGAACGCATTGACGCGGATGTAGTGCGGGGCCTTGGCCGCCTGGCCGATGCCCGTGGAGAAGACCGCCTTGTGGGGCGGCAGCCCGAGTTCCACCAGGGCCTTGACCACGGCCTTGCGGATGGAGAAGTTCCCGCAGCCGGGACACCAGGCGGTTTCGAATTCGCCGTAGTCTTGCGCAGTCACCATGGCGTCCTCCCTATAGCCTTTCCAGGATGTACGCCGCCGTAAACGGCAGCCCGTCGTAGCGGTTGACGCGGCCGTCGAAGGCATAGCCCGTTTCGCGGCGGATGAGCCTTGCCAACTGGCCGGCGAAGTTGCCCTCGACCATGACCGTGCGCCGGGCCTTGCGGAGGGTCGGCAGGAAGGCGTCCGGCGCAAGCGGCCAGAGCTGGGAAAAATGCAGCACCGCCGCCTTTTCCCCCTTTTCGTGAAGCGCCTCGGCCGCTTCCAGGGCCGCGCCAAGCGTCGAGCCCCAGCAGGCGAGAAGCGTCGCGCCGTCGGGGTCGCCGTAGACGTCCGGGGGCAAGGCGGCCTGGGCCAGGCCGGAGAGCTTGCGCATGCGCTTGTCCTGCATGGTCACGCGCACGGCGAGGTCCTCGGTGATGTGGCCGTCCGGGGTGTGTTCGTCGCTGTCGAGCACGACGGTCGCCTCGCAAAACCCGGGCACGAGGCGCGGCGAGACGCCGTCTTCGGTCACGGCGTAGCGGAGGTAGCCGGCCGGGTCGGGAACGGTCGTCAGCGCCCGGGACACGGCCGGCAAGGCGTCCAGGTCGAAGGGCGCGACGTCGCGGTAGCTGTCGGCCAGGAACTGGTCCGTCAGGATGAAAACCGGCGACTGGAAGCGCTCGGCCGTATCCACGGCCTTGTGCGCCAGATGAAAGCACTGCCCGAGGGTGCCGGGCGCGAAGATCGCGCGTGGAAATTCACCGTGGCCGGCATGAAGGACCAGGTCGAGGTCGGCCTGCTCGGTGCGGGTGGGCAGGCCCGTGGCCGGGCCGGGGCGCTGGGCCACGACGATGGTGACCGGCGTTTCCAGCATGCCGGAAAGGCTCACGCCTTCGACCATGAGCGCGAATCCGCCGCCCGAGGTGGAGACCATGGGCCGCGCGCCGGCGTAGGACGCGCCAAGGGCCATGATGACGGCGGCGATCTCGTCCTCGGCCTGTTCGCAGACGATGCCCATACGGTCGGCGTGGTCGATATACGTCTGGATGACCGAGGTGCCCGGGGTCATGGGGTAAAAGGAGCAGAAATTGACGCCCGCGGCCATGCCGCCCAGGGCGATGGCTTCGTTGCCGTGGAGCATGACCCGTTTGCCGCGCGAAGCGGGCGGGGCCAGGCAGGCGAAGGAGGCCTTCTGGGCGCGCGTCCAGTCCGCGGCCGCCGCGAACACCTGGCGGTTGGCGGCGACGACGTCCTCGCCCTTCTTGCCGAATTTCTCGGCGACAAGCCCGGTGAGGAAGGCCGGGTCCAGACACAGCAGTTCCCCGAGCACGCCGAGCGCGGCCATGTTCTCGTAAAGCGGCTTGGGACACAGTTTCTTGTAGGGAATGGCCAGTCCCGGCGACCCGGCCAGGCCGTGGGCCGCGTCGGCGAGCACCAGGGCGCGGTCCGTGAGGTGTTCTTTGTGGATGGCCAGGGCGTCGGCGGAAAGGGCCACGAGCAGGTCGATGCCCTCGGTCGGCGCGGCCACGGTTTCGCTGCCCACGCGGATGGCGAAGGTGTTGTGGCCGCCCCGGATGCGGGACTGGTAGTCCTGGGTGACGACGATGGCGTAGCCGGCGCGCACCAGCGCCCGCGAGAGAAATTCCCCCACGGTCACGAGCCCCTGGCCGGCTTCGCCTCCGATGACGATGTTGATGGCGGATGCGCCCATATGTCTCGCTCCCTTGCGCAAAAGGACGGCCGCCCGCGACGGGCGCGGGCGGCCGGGGTTGGACATATTTTCCGAAACGGCTAGGCGGCGGTGGTCGGCGGCACGTAGACCCGCGCGGCCAGGTCCTTGTCGAGCATGAATGCCCCGCCCGGGGTCTGGTCCACGAGCTTGAGCTTGGAGATGACATCGGCCACGCTCGCCTCTTCCTCGACCTGCTCGTCGATGAACCACTTGAGGAACGAAGCCGTGCCGTGGTCCTTTTCCTCGAGCGCCAAGTCCATCAGCTTGTAGATGCGGGCCGTGACGCCTTCCTCGTGGGACAGAGCCTCTTCGAACACGGCCAGTGGCGAGGCCCAGTCGTGGGGCGGCGCTTCGATGGCCTGCAAAATCACGCGGCCGCCGCGCTCCACGATGTAGTTGTAGAACCTCTGCGCGTGGAACTTCTCTTCCTGGTCCTGCACATGCATCCAGTTGGCAAACCCCATGAGACCCTTGTCCTCGAAATAGGTGGCCATGGACACGTACAGGTAGGCGGAATACAGTTCCCAATGCACCTGATCGTTGAGCGCCTTCACCATGGTCGGGGACAGCATGGGGCTAGTCCTTCTTCCACAGGCCGTGGATATTGCAGTATTCGCGGGCGTAGACCTTCTCGGCCTTGACGCAGAACGTCGCCTCGGGGGTGTCGCCGGGGTTCAGGAACTGGCGGTAGGCCTTGCCGTCGGCGACCAACTCGATCCACTCGATCCAGTGTTTGGCCTCCATGGGGTGCGCCACCGCGCCGACCTTGACCAGATAGCCGTCGGCGGTCTTCTCGATGACCGGAACATGTTTCTCCTTGGAAGCGTCCACGGTGTTCTCGGTCATGAGTTTCATGGGCTGCCCGCAGCAGACCAGTTCGCCGTCGCCGCCATGCAGGACCTCGACGATATTGCCGCACACTTCGCACTTGTAGATTTCCAGCTGCTTAGCCATTTGCTACACTCCTTCTGATCCCCGATAGTCTTTTCTCGCGCGGGCCGGCCGGGGAGAACCAGGCGCGCGGAGCGGGCAACACCTTATGGTTCCATAAACCACTTCCCGGCTCTTTGCGCAACCCCCGGGCGCAACGGAAACACCTTCGCAACGGCTGTCCCCGCAGCCGTAAAGATTTCCCCCAACCGACCGATGACAGGGACAGGAGGCCCAAGGGGGCCCCGTGGAGAAACCCCATGCACCCAGCGCGAACGCTCCTGCCCTGCGTCCTGGCGGCGTGCATCGCCGCCGCAAGCCTTGTCGAAACCCGCGACACGGCCGAGGCCGGCATGCCCGCGCCGCTGCCGACGCAGATTCCCATCCGCGACATCAACGCGCCGCCGACGCCGAACACGCCGCCGCTGCCCTTCACGCCGGCTCCCGCTCCGGCAAAGCGCCGGCGGGTGAAAAAGCCGCGCAAGCGCCAGCCGCGTCCCGCGCCGCAACAGTCCGCGCCAAAGGCCCAGGCCCCGGCCGGGCCCAAGCTCGAACAACGCTACGAGCCGCCCACGGAATCCATCATTCCCCTGGACCCCGTTCCGGCCCAGGCCCCCATGCCGGCGGCCGCGCCGGCCAAGGACGGCCCGGCGGGAGCGGGCGGCGCGAAGCCCTCGCCCGTGGAATTCCCGCCCGAGCCCGCGCCGGCCCCGGCCCCGAATGCCGCGTCGCAACCCGCTCCCGGACAAGCGCCGCAACCCGCGCCCAAGCCGGCCCAAGGCCAATGACCAAGGAGGCCGCCATGAAATACGCTCTTCGCGCCCTGCCACTTCTGCTTCTGCCGTTCGTGTTCGCGCCGCTGCTCATGGCCGCGCTGTGCGGCGGCAACACAGCGCCGCCCCAGCCGCAATACCCCGAGGTGGCCATGGCCCTGGCCGGGGAGCTCGACCGCCAGCTCGTGCCGCGCCTTGGCATGTACACCCGCGACAACAGCCGGGGGCTGTACTGGGTGGTGGTGACCACGCCGGCGGATTTGAGCGACTTGAGCCGCGCCTCGCCCCTGGCGCGGCTTTTCGGCCAGGAGCTGTCCACGGCCCTGGTGGCGCTCGGCTACAACGTCCAGGAGATCCGCAAGGCCGGGGACATCATGGTCAGCCGGGGTCAGGGCGAATTCACCCTGACCCGCGACGCCAAGGCCCTGGCCGTGGGGCGCGCCACCGCGACCCTGGTCGTGGCCGGCACCTACGTGGTCACGCCCGGCGGCGTGCGCTTCGCCCTGGAGGTCATCGACGCGCGCAACAACAACATCGTGGCCGCGGCCAACCGCACCCTGCCCATGGACGCCACGGTGGGCGCGCTCGGCGGGCCGGGAGCGTCCTCTTCCACGCCCACGGTCTCCACCGTCGATGCCGAGACATTCCGCCGGGAAATGATCCCCTACACCATGGCCCGCCACTGGTAGCGCGTCGCGGCCGGCTTGCCACCGGCCGTCCCATCTCTTATGCTTCCCCATGATTCGGGACGCATAAGGATGGTGTCATGAACGAATTGCGCCATGTCCTGGTCGTGGAAGACAGCCGCGTCCAGGCCAAGATCATCAGCCAGCACATCGCCGAAGCCACGCCCTTCCCCACCCTCGTCGCCCACACCCTGGCCGAGGCCAAAGAGGCCATGACGGAAAAGCGCGACGCCATCTTCGTGGCCATCCTCGACCGTAACCTGCCCGACGACGAGGACGGCGGCATCGTGCCCCTGGCCACATCGCTCGGTATCCCCTCCGTAGTCATGACCGCCACCTTCGACGAGGAGGTCCGCCAGAAGCTCCTGGAGCAGAACGTGGTGGATTATTTCGTCAAGACCATGTCCGAGATGACGGCCATGGAACGGCTCATCGAGCGGCTGTACAAGAACCAGTTCCTCAAGGCGCTGGTGGTGGACGATTCCCGGCTGTTCCGGCTGCACCTCACGAAGCTGCTCGGCAACCTCAACCTGCAGGTCCTCGAGGCCGAGGACGGCAGGCAGGCCCTCGACGTGCTGCGCCGGGAAGGCGACGTGAGCCTCGTGGTAACGGACTACAACATGCCGCACCTCGACGGTTTCGGGCTCATCGAGGAGTTGCGCGCCACCTGGGCCAAGGACAAGCTGGCCGTCATCGGCGTCTCGGCCGAGGGCGGGACGCAGACCGTCAAGTTCCTCAAGGTCGGTGCCAACGACTTCCTGGTCAAGCCCGTCCAGGTCGAGGAATGCATCTGCCGGGTACACCAGCAGCTCGACATGCTGGAAATCCTGGCCAACTACCGCGAACTGTGCGCCAGGGCAGGCCAATAACAGGCGCCGCCACGAAACGCCGTCTTCTTTGCGCCGCCGCGTGCGTCGTCGCGCTCGCGCTCCTGGCCGCAGGCGGCCTGTGGCTGGCCACGTCGCGGCTGCCCTTTCCCCTGGCCGCGCTCGCGCCGCCGGGCGCGACGGTGGTCGCGGCGCGAAACGGCGTGCCGCTTCGCCTCTACCTCGCCCCGGACGAGGCTTGGCGTTTTCCCACGCGCCTGTCCGCCATCGCCCCCATCCTGCCCCGGCTGGTCATCGCCGCCGAGGACAGGCACTTCCACAGCCACCCCGGTGTCAATCCCCTGGCGCTTGCGCGCGCGGCCGTCTCCAACCTGCGCGCCGGGCGCGTCGTCTCCGGCGGCTCGACCATCACCATGCAGCTCGCAAGGCTCGCCGAGCCCAAGTCCCGCACGCTTCTCGCCAAATGCCGCGAGGCCCTGGCCGCCCTGGCCCTGGAACGGCGGCTGTCCAAGAACGCCATCCTGGAACGCTACCTCAACATGGCTCCCTACGGCGGCAACATCGTCGGCATCGGCGCGGCCAGCATGTTCTATTGCGGCAAGACCCCGGACCGCCTCTCCCTGGCCGAGGCCGCGCTCTTCGCCGTGCTGCCGCGCGCGCCGAACGCCCTGGACCCCCTGCGCCATCCCAGGCGGGCCAAGGCCGCCCGCGACGCGCTCCTTGCGGGCATGGCCCGCCGGGGCGTGCTTACTGCCGCCGACGCCGCCGCGGCCATGGCCGCGCCCGTGCCGCGAAAGCTCATGGAGCCGCCCTTTGTCGCGCCGCAGTTTTGCGATCTGGCGCGCGAGGCGGCAGGAAGCGCCGCGCGCGTGGACACGACCCTCGACCCCGCGCTGCAAAAGATCGCGGCGGACATCCTGCGCGGCCGCAAAAGCGCGCTCGCCGCCCAGGGCATCGGGGCCGTGGCCGCGGTGGTCCTCGACGTCGCCAGCCGCGACGTGCTGGCCATGGTCGGGTCCACGGACTTTTTCAGCGACGCCCGCTTCGGCCAGATCAACGGCGCGACCATCCGCCGCTCGCCCGGCTCGGCGCTCAAGCCCTTCCTCTATGCCATGGCCATGGACGCCGGGCTCGTCTTTCCCCAAAGCCAGCTCCTGGACATCCCCACCGCCTTCGGCGGCTACAAGCCGAAAAACTACGACGGCCTGTTTCGCGGCCGCGTGACCACGGAACAGGCGCTCACGGCCTCCCTCAACGTGCCGGCGGTGCGGCTATTAAACGACGTGGGCACGGCGCGGTTCCTGGACCTGCTGCGCAAGGAAGGGCTTTCGACCCTGGACAAGCCGGCCTCCTACTACGGCCTGTCGCTGGTCCTCGGCGGCGGCGAGGTGACGCTCCTCTCCCTGGCCGACGCCTACGCCGACCTGGCCTGCGGCGGCGAACACCGCCCGCCCAAGCTCCTGGCCGGCCCGGCCGGGGCCGCGACGCGCCTCTACTCCCCCGAGGCCAGCGCGCTGGTCACGGAGATGCTGGCCAAGGTGGAGCGCCCCGACCTGCCCACGTCCTGGGAACGCGCCCTGGCCGTGCCGGCCGTGGCCTGGAAGACCGGCACCTCCTACGGCCACCGCGACGCCTGGGCCGTGGGGTACAGCGCGGACAAGGTCGTCGGCGTCTGGGTCGGCAACATGGACGGCACGCCGGTCAAGGGCATCTCGGGCGCGGTCCACGCCGGGCCGATCCTGTTCGAGCTCTTCCGCGCCGTGGAGCCCCACGGCTCGCGCCTGGCCACGCCTTTGTGGTGCAACATCCGCGAGGTGGAAGTCTGCGCCGAAAGCCGGCAACTGCCCGGCCCGGACTGCCCCCGCCGCGTGACGGCCAGGATCATCCCCGGCGTGACGCACCTCGGCCCCTGCCCGGTGCACCGCCGCCAGCTCGTGGACGCGGCCACGGGACTGGCCCTTTCCGCCGACTGTCTGGGCAGCCACGAGGCAACCTCCGTGGTCGTGCCCCGCTATCCGGCCGAGCTCGTGTCCTACTGGCGGGCCGTGGGCATCCCCTTCGAGGCCCCGCCCGCGCCCGCGCCGGGTTGCGGCGCGCCGGCCGGGCCCGGGCCCCGGGTGGTCTCGCCGAGCGCGGCCACGCCCTACGTCTTTCGGCGCGACGTGCCGGCCTCGCTCCAGCGCATCGCGCTTGCCGCCGCGGCCCCTGCCGACAGCCGTCGGCTTTCCTGGTATGTGGACGGCGAACTGGCCGCCCAGGGACCGCCCGGCGACCGGCTTTTCTGGGAACCGAGCCCCGGCCGCCACCGCGTGGTGTGCGTCGACGACCAGGGACGCAGCGACGCCGTGACCGTGGGCGTCGAATAACAAGGAGGACTCTCGTGAGCGCCGTTTTGGATTTCTCCATCTTTCCGCTGGACAAGGGCGACAGCCTTTCGGAGTACGTGGCCAGGGCCGTGCGCATCATCAAGGAAAGCGGGCTGCCCTATGTCTTCTCCCCCATGTCCACGAGCGTGGAAGGGGAATGGGACGAGGTCATGGCCCTCGTCACCCGCTGCAAGGACGCGCTGGCCACGGACTGTAGCCGCATCCACGTGGTCATCCGGGTGGACCTGCGCGACGGCCCGTCCGGCCGGCTCGCGGCCAAGGTCCGCGCGGTGGAGGAAAAACTGTAGCGCCCGCCGCAGCCGGGCCGCGACCGTTGCCAAGCCCCCCCTGCGGCGGTACACGGAAGCGACACGCGACAACAGCAGCCCGGCCCGGCCGGCGGTCCTCCCGCCGGCATGCGCCCCCTCTTACCACGCAACCTTCGAGGAGTGAGCCATGCTCGATCAGTTGGCGAAAATGGACATGAGCATCTACTTCCAGACCGTCGTATTTCTCATCTTCATCGCCCTGCTGCTGCGGCTGCAATGGAAGATGGGGTCACTCGGCCACGTGCTCGCCAACGTACTGCGTTACGCCGTGCTGCTGTTTATCTTCATCTACCTGTTCCTCAACTGGGCCAGCGACGTCAATCCGACGCTGCGCAACAGCAGCATCCTCATCATGACGCTGATCAACCTCTACCTGCTGTGGCAGGTCGTCCTGGCCGCCATGGAGCTGCCCTACCGGCGGGCGCTGCGCAGTTGCGTGGACGGCATCTGCACGGGCACGGACCTGGAGCAGGCCTTCTCCACCGGCCGGCGCTTCTACAAACTGCGCTACTTCTGGGCCTCCCTGACCTGCGGCACGTCCCCCTGGCGTTTCCTGCGCGGCATCGCCGCCGAACGCACCCGCGACGACCTGCACCGGGTGTTCGTGAACCTCGACCCCAAGACCTCGGTTTTCGGCGCGAACCTCTTCGTGCACTTCCTCAAGCACCGCCTGGACGCCGACAAGTCCCAGCCCGCGGAAAAACGTGCCGAGCGCCTGCGCCTGATCGAGACCCTGGACAAGGACGCCTGGCTCTCGGAAAACACCAGCGAATTCCTGCACCAGCTGCTCACCGCGCCCCAGGACCTCCAGGAAAGCGGGCTCAAGTCCGCGCTCAAGGACGCCGGCAAGCTGGCCTGACCGGGCTTGCGGATAAAGGGCCACACATGCGCCCGGTTCTCGCCACCCTGCTCTTGTGCGTTTTCCTGGCCGCATCCGCCGCTCCGGCGGCGGATGCGGCCAGGGCTTCCTGCGCCAAGGCGTCCCTGGCCATCGCCGTGGACGCCGGGCACGGGCCAAAAGTCCCGGGCGCGACCAGCGCCCGCGGCGCGCCCGAATACGACTTCAACCTGCGTCTGGCCAGGGACGTGGTCGCGGCCCTTGCCGCCGCCGGCTTCCCCAAGGCCTTCCTCCTCGACCCCAAGGGCAGCGACCTGCCGCCCGCGGCGCGCGCGGCCAGGGCCAATACCGCCAAGGCGGGACTGCTTGTTTCCATCCATCACGACTCGGTCCAGCCGCAGTTCCTCGAAACCTGGAGCGTGGACGGCCGCAACCGGCGCTACTGCGACCGCTACGCCGGGTATTCGCTCTTTTTTTCCACGCGCAACGCCTTCGCGGGCCAAAGCCTGGCCCTGGCCAAGGAAATCGGCCGAGAGCTGACCGCGGCCGGGCTCGCCTTCACCCGCCACCACGCCGCCGACCTCCCGGGCGAACGCCGGGAACTCGTGGACGACGCCGTGGGCGTCTACCGCTACGACGGGCTGGCGGTGCTCGCCGGCGCGCATATGCCCGCCGTGCTGGTCGAAGCCGGGGTCATCGTCAACCGGGACGAGGAAATCGCCCTGTCCGGGCCGCAGCGGCGACAAAAAACCGCCCAAGCCATCGCCCGGGCGGTCGCGGTCTGGTGTGACGGGGAAAAAGGACGTTAGAGCGGCTCAGACGGTGGCGGCCAGGCGCTCCCAGGCCAACGCCCGGGCCCGCTCGGCCAGTTGCAGCATCTCGGGCTTGGAGATCTGGTCGTCCGCGCCGACGGCCTCGCCCTTGTGGCGCAGGCTGTCGGTAATGAGCGAAGAGAAAAGGATCACCGGCAACTGCTTGAGCACCGGGTCCTCCTTGACCTTGCGCGTGAGGCTGTGCCCGTCCATGGCCGGCATCTCGATGTCCGAGACCAGGATGTGCACGAAATCCGTGATGGGCCGCCCTTCCTTGGCCGCGGCCTCCTTCCACTCCGTGAGCTGGTCCCAGGCGATGCGGCCGTTGATGGTGCGCGTGACCTCGAAGCCGGCCTTCTCCAGGGACGTGCCGATCATGCGGCGGATGGTCGTGGAGTCGTCGGCAATAAGCGCCTTGAAGGTCATGTCCTTGTCGGGCAGCTCCTTGCGGCGTTCGACGAAGACCTCCTCGTCGAGTTCCTTGAGGGCCAGGCCGGGGTTGAGTTCGGCCACGATCTTTTCCATGTCGAGGATGAAGACCACCCGCGATTCCAGCCGAACCACGCCCGTGACGGAGTTGCCGGAATAGGTCTGGACCTGGATGCTCGGCGGTTCGATCTGCTCCCAGCTGAGCCTATGGATGCGCGTGACGCCGGAGACGCGAAACGCGCTGACCACCCGGTTGAACTCCGTCACCACCACCTTGTCCGAGGCGTTGTCCGAGCGGTCCTTGCCGAGCCAGATGGCAAGATCGACCAGCGGCACCACCTTGTCGCGCAAATTGAAGGTGCCAAGCACGCAGGGATGGGGCGTCTGCGGCATTTCCGTGACTTTCGGCAGCCGGATGATCTCCAGGACCTTGGCCACGTTGACGCCGTAATAGCCCACATAGGTCTTGCCGGAAGGCAACGGCTCCTCGAGATAGAATTCGACGATTTCCAGTTCGTTGGTGCCGGATTCGAGAAGGATGTTCGTGTTGCTCATGGTACCGGGGCTCCGCAGGGATGACGGGAAGGGGGCCGTCTGGGGGCGACGTGTAGCCAGTCTATTCCGTCGCCGCCCCAAAAGGCAAGGCCGCGTTCAACGTATTTCCATTTGACGCCGCGATCACATGGCGTCATGGAGAGTAATGAGGCATCGCGCGCGATGCGCTCACATCTTTCCTCCATTATTCCGGGGATGGGCGTCATGTGGAAATGTCTTTTCCATGGCGTTTGCGCGGCGCTCGCCGCCCTTTGCGGCCTGACACACGGCGCAGGCGCGGCAGGCGAGCCGACGCTCACGCTTCTCGTCTTCGACAGGCCTCCGTTTTACCGCCTGAAGGACGGCCGTCCGGAAGGCGGCTTTCTGCTCGACAACACCCTGGCTTTTCTGGAACGGGCGCGCATTCCCTACGTCGTGGAGGAAATGCCGCCCGGGCGCGTGCTCTCCACCTTCCGCGACCGCGACACCGTCGCCTGCGCCGTGGGCTGGTTCAAGACCCCGGACCGTGCGGCCTTCGCGCGCTTCAGCGTGCCCATATCCCGCGACCGCCCCCTGGCCGTGGCTGTGGGTGCTGCCCCCTGTCCGGACAAGGCCACCCTGGCCGATTTCCTGGCCGCGAAACCGCACTGGGGGCTGCGCAACGCCTTCTCCTACGGCCCCCAGGCCGACGCGCTCCTCGCCGCCTTGCCCGAAGGACGCCTCCACCGCCTGTCCGACCCCGCCCGGATGCTCCCCTTGCTGGCCAAGGGCCGGCTGGATGCTGTTCTCATCGAGCCCGAGGAATTCTCCTGGCGCACGGGGCAGGACAAGGCCCTTGCCGCCGCGGTGCGCCTGTGTCCCCTGGCGGACGCCCCGCCCGGCAACCTCCGTCACGTCATGTGCGACCTGAGTGTTTCTCCGGACGTCCTGGCGCGCCTCGACGCCGCCATCGGGGAATTCATGGGCGAGGCCGCGCAACGCGGCCGGCAGCTTGCGGCAATGCGCCACTAGGGACGCGGCGGAGGCTCAGAATTTGCGGTCCAGCAACAGGTGGGAGAAGTACCCGAGCACCGTGGCCAGGTAGTACGGAAAGAAGGGCTTCCAGGGCAGGCCGAGCAGCAGCATGGGCGCAAGCAGCACGGAACAGGGGATGAGCAGCGCCGCCCACCACGAATGGGTCCAGCCCCGGTGGGAGCCGATGGCCGGCAACAGGGCGCAAAAGCCCAGCACCGAGGCGTAGCGGTACTGCTGCCGAAAGATGAGGATGCCGTCCACCACCAGGGCCGCGCCGTAAAAGAAGCGCCGCCCCTTGGAGTCCGTGTCCACGTCCGGAAAAAGGCCCCCGAGGACGGAGAAAAGCCCCAGGCAGACCATGGTCTCGAATCCGGGGCGGTAGATGCCAAGCCACGACGTGCCGGCCACCGCCCCGGCGGCGACCACCGCCGCGCCGGCAATGTGCGTCTTGAAACCCGGCATGCCGCGCCTCCTAGCACCCCCGCCAAAGGCTGGCAAGAAGCCTCCCGCTTGACGCGGCTCCCCGCCGCCGCTACCACCAGGCATTCGCAACTTTCCAACCCCGGATTCCCCATGCCCGCCAAACTGTTCCCGCATTCCCTCGTCCCGGCCCTGGTCCTTTTCGCCGCTTTGCTCGCCTTCCAGGCCCCGGCCCTGGCCGGCCCGCCCAAGGTGGAACTCTTCGTCACCAGAGGGTGCCCCTACTGCTCCAAGGCCAAAGCCTACTTCGACGCCAAGGGCGTTCCCTACACCGCCTTCGACATCGAAAACGACCCGGTCGCCAACATGCGCTACCAGAAGTACGGCGTGCGCGGCGTCCCGCTGGTCATCATCGGCGACATCGTCATCCCCGGCTTTTCCACGGCCGAATTCGACAAGGCCCTGGCCGCCGCCGGCAAGGCCGCTCCGGCGCAGCCCAAGATGGTTTTCGGCAACTAGCCCCCCGCAAAGGACGATTCCATGGCTCCCGTCGACGCCCCCGTGTTTTCCACCCGCGCCCGCAACATCAAGATATCGGCCACCAAGCTCATGCCCATGCTCGCCGCGGGCGTCGGGGACTGCGTCTCCCTGGGCCAGGGCGTGCCCTCCTTCGCCACGCCGGCCCACGTGGTCGAGGCCGTGTGTCGGGCGCTGCGCGACTCCCCGGCCGCAGGCAAGTATTCGCTCCAGCCCGGCATGCCCGAACTGCGCTGGGCCGTGGCCGAGCGCCTTTCCGTAGAAAAAGGCCTTTCGGCCAACCCGGAAACCGAAATCGCCATCACCGTCGGCGGCATGGAGGCGCTTTTGTGCGCCATCCTCTGCCTGTGCGAGCGCGGCGACGAAGTCATCGTGCCCGAGCCCTTCTACCCCTCGCACGTGGAGCAGGTGCTCCTCGCCGAAGGCGTGCCGGTCTTCGTGGCGCTTCGCCGCGACGACTGGGGCCTCGACCCCGACGCCGTGGCCGCGGCCGTGACGCCGCGCACCCGGGCCATCGTCATCAACTCGCCCCACAACCCCACGGGCGCGGTGTTCGCCAAAAAAGACCTCCTGGCCGTGGCCGAAATCGCCTTGCGCCACGACCTGTGCGTCATCTGCGACGACACCTACGACGCGCTCTCCTACGACGCGCCGGCCTTCTCCCTGGCCAGCGTGCCGGAGTTGCGGCCGCGCCTGGTCGCCGTGGGCAGCTTTTCCAAACGCTACGCCCTGACCGGCTGGCGCGTCGGCTTCGCCTTCGCACCGGAGCCGATCATGGCGCAGATGCTCAAGGTCCACGACTGCGCGGCGATCTGCGCCCCCACCCCGGCGCAGATCGCCGCGCTGGCCTCGTTGACCGGCCCCCAGGGCATCTACGAAGGCTTCGTCGCCGCCCTGGCCGCGCGGCGCAACCGCCTGGTCAAGCGCCTGGCCGCCATGGCCCCGGCCGTCGGCTTCAACCGCCCTGCCGGCGCGTTCTACGCCATGGCCCGCTACGACCTGCCCCTTGCGCCCATGGACGTGGCCACGCGCCTGATCCGCGAGGCGCAGGTCATCGTCATCCCGGGCGACAGCTTCGGCCCGGGCGGCGCGCAAAGCCTGCGCCTGTCCTGCGGCGGCGACGAGGCCGACATCGACGCCGGCTGCGACCGCCTGGCGGCGTGGCTCGCGGCGGAGCGGAAGAAAGCGTGAGATGTGGGGGAGGAAACCCCCTTTTTGAAAAAAGGGGGTTTCCTCCCCCACGCCCCCTCCTTCCCCGAAAAACTTTCAAGGGGGGGGTGAGACCTCCCG
>NZ_JNJA01000018.1 GCF_000702665.1 Solidesulfovibrio alcoholivorans DSM 5433 | reverse complement strand
CGCTGAAAACTTCCGTCGCTGGGACATTGAAAACCGTCCTCCTCGCTTGAGGACTATAGCTTAGCAGGCTGTCCAATTTTCCGCGACCACCTCACTTGATGCGCTCGCGGGTTTCCCGGCGCGTGAACTCATCGAAAAGAAGCTCGATTTCGCCATCAGGCTTCAAGTTGACGGTGACGCTTTTCGACCGCAACCACGCCAGCGGGTCAAACAGCTTGGGCATGAAGACAGGATACCGGGAGTAGGCGGGGAAGGGAACGGGGATATTGCCACGTCATTGCCACGCGCCCCAGGAAGCGACGAGAGCGGGCCGGGCCGACCTTTGGGCCATGGCGCGGGCGGGCTTGGCAAATATGGCTTCCCGTTCCTTCCTCAAAAAGTGGCAATAGGGTGGCAATAAAATGCAGGGCAAAAAGAAAAAGGGGCTAGCCTTTTGGGCTAACCCCTTGAATTCTCTGGTGGGCCATCAAGGACTCGAACCTTGAACCAACGGATTAAGAGTCCGCTGCTCTACCAATTGAGCTAATGGCCCGTGCGCTGCTCATGTGCGGCGAAGAAGCGGTTTACGCGGACGGGCCGGGGTTGTCAACGTGTTTGTGTGAAAAAATTTCGACAACCCCGACGCGCCATTTGCCGTCCGCTCGTAAATGACGTATCTTTTCTCGCTTGCAGATCGTAACCGCCGCGCTGCGCGGCGTACCCATAGGGCGCGCATGAGCCATATTCTCGGCATCAAGTTCCGTGACCACGGACAAGTTTATTATTTCGACTCCGGCCCCTTTGTCGTGGGCCTGGGCGACTGCGTCCTCGTCCAGACCGAGCAGGGCCTCGGCATGGGCAGGGTGGCTGTCGTCGCCGATACGCCGCCCCCGGATGCGGCCGAACAGGAAATCAAACCCATCTTCCGCCTGCCCACCCAAGAAGACCTGGACATCCAGTGCGAAAACGACGCCCTTGCCCGCGAGGCCCACGCCTACTGCCGCAAGTGCATCGAATCCCGCAACCTGGAAATGAAGCTCGTGGACGTCGAAGTGCTCCACGACCGCGGCAAGATCGTCTTCTATTTCACCGCCCCGGGCCGCATCGACTTCCGCGAACTCGTCAAGGACCTCGTCAAGGCCTACCACACCCGCATCGAACTGCGCCAGATCGGCGTGCGCCACGAAACCCAGATGCTCGGCGCCATCGGCAACTGCGGCCAGATGTGCTGCTGCCGCCGCTTCATGCGCAAGTTCGCGCCCGTGACCATCAAGATGGCCAAGGAACAGAACCTGTTCCTCAACCCGACGAAGATTTCCGGCATCTGCGGCAGGCTCCTGTGCTGCCTGTCCTTCGAGCAGGAAAACTACGAGCAGTTCCAGAAGAAATGCCCCCGCGTCGGCAAGAAGTTCTCCACCTCCCTGGGGCTGGTCAAGGTGCTGCGTACCAACCTTTTCCGCGAGACCGTCACCGTGCTCGACGAGGTCGGCGAGGAACGCGAGCTGACCGTGGACGAGTGGAGCACCGTGGCCGAGGCCAAGCAGCCCCTGCCGGAAGCGCCAAGCGCGCCGAAGGCCGATGAACGGTCCGGCGCGGGCGCAGGCGCGCATCCGGACACGGCGCGTCCGCCCCAGCGCCGGTCCGGCCCTCCCGTCGGACAGGGCCGCGGCGGAGGGCGGCCGGACGCCCGCGACCGTGATCGCGGGAGGCCCCAGGCCCCTGCCGCGGCCCGACCAGATGGAGACGCGCCGGCCGATACGGCGGACGCTCCGGCGTCCCCACGCCCCGAGCGCGACGCTTCCGGACGCAATTCCAGGCGTCCCCGCCGCGCCGGGCGCAAGCATTCCAAGCCGCAGCAGGGCGGCGAACAAAACCCCCGCCCGTCCGGGCGCAAGCCGGACGATCGCGCCTCCGGCCGCCCCGAGGGCCGTCCCGAAGGCCGCCACGGCGGCAAACCCTCTTCCCGTGACCCGGAGACCGGATCGTGAACCGCTTTTTCATCACCACGCCCATTTATTACGTCAACGCCAAGCCCCACCTGGGGCATGCCTATACGACCATCGTGGCCGACGCCCTGGCCCGTTTTCATGCGCTCATGGGCGAAGAGGTCTATTTCCTCACCGGCACCGACGAGCACGGGGACAAGATCGCCGAGGCGGCGCAAAAGGCCGGACAGACGCCCAAGGAATACGCCGACGCCATCAGCGGCCTGTTCAGCGCGCTGTGGCCCGAGCTCGGCATCACGCCGACGCGGTTCATTCGCACCACCGACCCGGACCACCGCAAGGCCGTGCAGACGGCCCTGCAGCGCGTCTACGACAAGGGCGACATCTACTTCGGCGAGTACGGCGGGCATTACTGCAAGGGCTGCGAGCGCTTCCTCACCGAAAAGGAGCTCGTCGACGGCCTGTGCCCGGATCACAAGGTCAAGCCGGAATACATCGCGGAGAAGAACTACTTCTTCCGCATGTCCAAGTACCAGGGCCAGCTTCTTGCGCACATCAAGGCCAACCCGGACTTCATCCGGCCCCGGCAGTACCGCAACGAGGTCGTGAGCCTGCTCGAATCCGGCGCGCTCGAGGACCTGTGCATCTCCCGGCCCAAGTCGCGCCTGACCTGGGGCATCGAGCTGCCGTTCGACACGAATTTCGTCACCTACGTCTGGTTCGACGCGCTGCTCAATTACCTCACGGCCATCGGCTGGCCCGACGACCCGGACTACGCCTCCTGGTGGGGCGTGGCCGAACACCTCGTGGCCAAGGACATCCTCAAGCCCCACGCCGTGTTCTGGCCGACCATGCTGCTGTCGCTCGGCGTGCCGCTGTATCGGCACCTCAACGTCCACGGCTACTGGCTCGTGCGCGACACCAAGATGTCCAAGTCGCTCGGCAACGTGGTCGAGCCGCTGGCCATGGCGCAAAAGGCCGGACTCTCGGGCATGCGCTACTTTCTCCTGCGCGAGATGGTCTTCGGCGCGGACGCGAGCTTCACCGAGGAGGCCTTTGCCGGCCGCTTCAACGCCGATCTCGCCAACGACCTCGGCAACCTGGCCAACCGCAGTCTGGCCATGACCACCAAGTATTTCGGCGGCACGTTGCCCGAAGGCGGGGAGGACGATGCGGCCGACGCGGCGCTTGCGACCCTTGCCGCCGAGGCCGTGGACAATTTCCTTCAGCTTTTCGGCGCGGCGCAGTTCTCGCGGGCCCTCGAGGCGTTGTGGGAGCTCGTGCGCGGGCTCAACAAATACATCGACGCCATGGCTCCCTGGACGCTGGCCAAGGAAGGGCGCACGGCGCGCCTCGGTACGGTCATGGCCCAGGCCCTGGGCGGCCTGCGCCTGGCGGCCGCGTGCCTGCTGCCGGTCATGCCCGAGGCCGCGGCCACGCTTTTGCGACAGCTCGGCGCGGACCCGGACGCCGTTTCCCTGGCCGGTCCGGACCGCGTCTTTGCGCCGCTGCCCGCCGGTACGGCCGTGGCCGCCACATCCAACCTCTTCCCGCGCCTGGAGGCCCCGGCCAAGGAGGCGGCCCCGGCCGCCGCGCCCAAGGCCAAAAAGGCGGCCAAGGCCGAGAAGAAGCCCGCGGCCAAGCCCGAGCCGGCGGCGGAAGTGGATTTCGAGGATTTCGCCAGGCTCGACCTGCGCGTGGGCGTGGTCGTCGCGGCCGCACCCGTGCCCGGGGCCGATCGGCTCTACGCCGTGTCCGTGGACATCGGCGAAGCCGCGCCGCGGCCGGTCGTCGCCGGGCTGGCCGAACATTTCGTCCCGGATGAGCTCGTCGGGCGGCAGGTGGTGCTCGTGGCCAACCTCAAGCCGCGCACGCTGCGCGGGGCGACCTCCCACGGTATGATCCTGGCCGTCAAGAGCGCCGCCGGCATGGCCCTGCTCGGGCCGTCCAAGCCTGTTGCGCCAGGCGACAGGGTTTCCTGAGGCCTGGCACACGATTTTCCCAAAAATGGAAATCCTGGCAAGGGATTGACTTGCCCCTTTCTTGTGCTACGAGCAGGTGAAACCTGCGCGTCAGTTGTGCGTCCTGTTCCTGCCGGCACGGCCTGACGGCACGGTTTCTCTTTTTTGCGCGGAGTTCGGGAGGGGGCATGCGTATTTCGTTGCGGCTACGGTTGACGCTCACGACGATCATCGGCTTCTTTTTGACGGTGCTCATCGCCAACGGGGCTGCCACCTGGCGGCTGTCGGATCTGGCGGAGTCGGCCAAGGCCGAACTGGCCAGGGTCGAGCGGGACCGGGACGCGGGGGATAAGGAGCGGCTGCGCACCGACCTGGCCGCGCTGTCGCGGGACATGGACGCGCTGCCGGGCAAGGCGGCGACCGCCTCGTGGCTGGCCGGTCTGGCCGCCGCAGCGATTCTGGCCGGCGTCTTCCTGGCCATCCTCGACCGCTATCTGATGCGCCCCCTGGAGATGCTGGCCGGGTACGCCGATCGGGTGGGGCGGGGCGATACGGCCGCCCTGCCGGAGGACAACCGGTTCCACGGCCGGCTCGGCGTGCTCAAGGCGAGCCTCGAGGCCATGGTGCGCGAACTCGAGCGCCAGCTCGCCCTGGCCCGGGAGCGGGCCGAGGCCGTGGCCGCCCATGCCGCGGCGGCGGAAGAGGCTTCCCAGGCGGCGAACCGCGCCGGGAAAAAGGACCAGGCCAGAAGGCTCGGCATGCTTGCCGCCGGCGAAACCCTGGAAGGCGTGGCCGACTCCATCAAGAAGGCCACGGCCGACCTGCGCGAAGATGCCCGCACGGTCAGCCTCGGGGCCGAGGAGCAGAAGGGCCTGATCGACGACACCGCCGCTTCGGTCGGCGTCATGGTCCAGTCCACCGTCGCCGTGGCCCAGAGCGCCGAGAAGGCCGCGGAAGCGGCCGAAGAGGCGCGCAGACGCGCCGCGGACGGCGCGGAGGTCGTGGACGCCTCCGTGGCCGCCATCGGCCGGGTGAGCACGCTCGCCGCGGAACTCAAAACCAACATGGCCGAACTCGGCAAGCAGGCCGAATCCATCGGCCAGGTCATGACCGTCATTTCCGACATCGCGGACCAGACGAACCTGCTTGCCTTAAATGCCGCCATCGAGGCGGCGCGCGCCGGAGAAGCCGGGCGCGGCTTCGCCGTGGTCGCCGACGAGGTGCGAAAGCTCGCGGAAAAGACCATGTCCGCCACGGCCGAGGTCGCCCGCGTCATCCAGGCCATCCAGCAGGGCACCTTCGACAACGTCCGGCACATGGACCAGGCCGCCGGGGCCGTCGCCAGCGCCACGGACCTGGCCGGGCAGTCCCGCGACGCCCTGGGGCAGATCGTGCGCCTCTCCGGCGACGCCGCCTCCCAGGTCGGGGCCATCGCCGCGGCGTCGGACGAGCAGGTGGCGGCCAGCGAGCGCATCCAGCACGCCATCGACCGGGTGCGCGACCTTTCAGGGAGCACCACCGAGGGTATGGTCCGTTCCGCCGGCACCATCGAAAACCTCGGCGGCGAGATCGAGGAGCTCATCAAGCTCAACGGCGTATTCAAGCTCATCGGCCAGGGCACGGCCCAGGACGTGGTGGAGGCGCTCGCCGCCGCGCCGGAGATGGCCGGCATGGCGCAGGGGCCCATGGAGGCGCTCATGCGTCGCGCCCTGGCGGGAAATGCCTTTCTCGAATTGCTCTACGCCACGGACGCATCCGGTGTGCAGGTGACGGAGAACATCGCGCCCGCCGGCTTCGGCGGCGGCAAGGGGGGCTCGGTGCGCGGCAAGGACTGGTCGCGACGCCCCTGGTTCGTCTCGGCCATGGAAAACCAGGACACGTCCATTTCGCCCATCTATATTTCCGAAGCATCCGGCGAATACTGCCTGACGATCTCCGCGCCCATTTTCGGCGACGGGCGCATCCTTGGCATCCTTGGCGCGGACATCAAGGTCTTCGGCTAGGGGGCGCGCGGGACGCTCGTGTGACTTTTCTGTGACTTATTGCCCCCGCGCGTCCACCGTTTCCGTCTCCCGAATGATTCCGTTCCCTTCACCTCGTCCCTGCATGTCCCGATGCCCTTGCCTGTCCGCGCAAGGAACGTGGAATATGCGTTTTCGAATCTTGGCGTATCGCCTGGCGAACGGCCTTTGGCGACGTCTTCTGTACGCTTGCCGTGGACGCATGTTTTTGTCGGCGAAGCATCGCATTATGGTCTCGGTCGGAGGGGGGTGGCAGGGGGCGGGAGATGGGGCGATGATGCTGATAAGGGAAATTGGATTTTCTGTATATCGATACAGAGAGGATGGCGGAGGAAAGAAACGTAGTGTACGGAGGCCCGTCCGATGTGCAGGAAGATGTCTCTGCATAGCTCATGTATTTTCGTTTGTTGTAGTCGTTTATTGTTAAAATTGTATAAAAAAATGATGTTGTTGGAGTGGGAATTAAACTTATGTGTTTCATGTCTGGACTGATCCTTTATGCTTCACCGCACTGTCATTCTTGATCGGAACTTTCAAACGCGATATCAGGAGCAAGGATGCCCGTTTTCCATTGTGATTTCCTCGGGAATATGGTCTGCGTTGCGTGGGGCGGCGCTCCGGAAAGGGCGGTTTTTCGCTTTTTTCAGCTTGTTGGCGCACATTTTGCCCACTGCGGGAGAAGGATGGATTGACATCGGCAAGCTGGGCGGATATTCCTGTGAAGCCTTAAGGGGCATGCGCTGTTGGTTTTCTGTGGTTTTGACAAAAATCGGGATTATCAAGGGCGCGTGTACGAGGATAGGGGAAGCGTTAACAAGTTATTATCGTTCATAATTTATAACGGGAGGGCAACATGGCGACATTATCCGGAGGCGGCGGGCTGTTCGACTTCACTTCGCTGTTTCAGAATCTCGGGGGAGACACGGGCACCGGCGGTTTTCTCGGCTTCGGCACCACGGGCACCGGCGGCTTCGACCTGACGGGCGGTCTCACTGGTACGGGCTTCGGTCTGGATTTCACGAGCCTGTTCGGCGGGGGGACCGGCGGTTTTTCGCTGGATCTCACGAGCCTGTTCGGCGGCACCACGACCGACCTGTTCTCGAGCTTCGGCACGACCGGCTCGACGCTGGACTTCTCGTCCCTGTTCGGCAGCGGCGGCACGACGTTCAACTTCTTCTCGTAGTAATTTCGATTCCTATCGAGCATAGCGGCCCGGAAGAACGGCAGGTTCTTCCGGGCCGCTGGGTTTTGGCGCACGAAACGGAGGGGCGGGCTCTTAGGAGGACGCCGGCGGCGTCGTCCGGGCGAAAGCGGCGAAGCGCTGGTCCTCGTTGCGAATGTGGTTGATGAACCAGTTGCCCAGGAACTCCAGGGTTTCCAGGGAGAGCAGGCCCGGCCCCTCGCCCACGCGGCCTTCCAGGTCGCGCAGGCGCTGCGTGAACGTGCCGTGCAGGCGGCAGTGGGCCGCGTAGCCCGGATAGCCGTGTGCCCGCATGAGCGCTTCCTCGTCCGCGAAATGGCCTTCGGCGTAGGCGCGCATGCCCTGGAAGGCGTCCAGCACGCCCTGGCGGTGCTGCCCCGCGCCGATGCGTTCCGCCAGTTCGCCGAGCATGTCCAGAAACATGCTGTGCTGCTCGTCGATGCTCGCAAACCCCGTGCGCAGGCTGTCGTCGAAAACCGGTTGCGCCATCACGTCGCTCCTGGTCAGCGGGGCAGGTAGCCGTTGTCCGATCCGGTCTTGGCCGCGGGCTTTTTCGACACGGCCGGGGCATGGCGCTCCTGCCAGCAGGCGCGCTCGGCTTCGAGCAGGCCCCAGTTGGTCAGCTTGACCGTGTTGCCGTGGCCGATTTCCGGGTCTTCTCCTTCGGCGCGTTGCAGGATCAGGCTCACCGGCCGCAACCAGGGATCGGAAAAGCTCCACTTGTTGCCCATGAGCCGCCCGTCGATCTCGCCCTTGTATTCGGTGGGGTCGCCGTAGCGGGAGAGCATCTCGCCGCTGATCTTGCGGAAAAAATCCAGGCTTTCGTCGCTGTAGCGCATCTTGATGCGGGCGATGCGACCCGGCGCGGCACAGGTGCCGACCAGGACGTAACCCTTGTCGAAATGGGCGTCGGCGCGCACGGGGATGCGCCGCAGCCACGGCGCGTCGCCGACGCTGCGGGCCTTGGACAGGACGAGGCGGCCCTTGTACTGGCCGGCCGCGTCGCCGAGGCTGATGCCGGCCAGGGTGGACGGGGCCTGCGCATGGGCGCTTGCGGCGGCGAGCAGGAGCAGGACAAGGAACGGCCATGGGCGGACAAAGGACATGCGAACTCCTCGATCGCCCGGAATCGGGCATGACGCGGCCGCCGGCCGCGGACGTAAGGCCGCGATCCGGGCGGCTACAGTTTCTTGCCGAACCGCGTGGTGTCATGCACCCCGCGCCGGGCGATCTCGCGGGACTTGAAGCTGTCGAAATCGAATTTCCCCGGTGCGATGGCGTCGTGGCGCTTGCGCGCGGTCTTGCCGATGAAAATCCACAGGCACAGGCTCAGGGCCAGAAACAGGCCTGCGATGATGAAAACCGTTTCCCACATTGGCTACGTATAGCCGCAAAAGCCGCGGCTGTCATCCGGCCGGAAGCGCCGACGCGGCCTCGCGGAAAAGGGCTTCCAGGTCGTCGGCCACCCGGGCCAGGGCGGCCACGGCCGTGGCGGATTCGTCCATGGCCCGGCTCGTGTCCTCGGCCGCGCCGGCGATTTCGCCGCCGGCCTTGCCCGCCTCTTCCCCGGCGGCCTGTTGCGTCGTGGCCGCCTCGGCGATGGCGCGGATGTGCGTCGAGGTCCGCTCGGCGAGCTCCAGAATGGCGCCGAGCCCTTCGCCGGCCTCGCGGCTGATGGCCGCGGCCTCGCCGACCAGGGCCACGGCCTCGGTCGTGGCGCGGCTGTTGGTTTCGGCGCTGTCGCGGATGGCCGTGACCGTGCGCTCGACTTCCTTGGTGGCGGTCATGGTCTTTTCCGCGAGCTTTCTGACCTCGTCGGCGACCACGGCGAAACCGCGCCCGGCTTCCCCGGCGCGCGCCGCCTCGATGGCGGCATTGAGCGCAAGCAGGTTCGTCTGGTCCGCGATGTCCGAGATCACGCCCAGGATGCCGCCGACCTCGCGGGCCTGGTCCGACAACGCGCGCATGTGCTCGCCGAGCGCGCCGGCCTTTTGCGAAAGCGCCTCCATCCCGGAAAGCACCTGCGCCATGGTTTGGGAGGCCTCGCCGGCGCGCTGGCGCGTCGCGCGCGCGGCGGCGTCCGTTTCCCGGGCCTGGTCGGCGATGTGGCTGGCCGAGCGGCCAAGCCGCTCCATGGCGTCGCCCACGCGCGCGAGGCGTGCGCGCTGGTCCCGGGCGGCCTGGCTCGCCCGGGCGACCCGGTCGGACAGGGTTTGCGCGGTTGCGGCCACGTCTCCGGCAAGCGCTCCCGCCTTGCCGGCGCGCGCGGCGATGGCCTCGTTTTGGCTGCTCAGCGCCGCTTCCTTGGCGTGCAGTTCCGTGACGTCGAGGTAGAGGCACAGCCCGCCGATGATGCTTCCGGCCGCGTCTTTCAAGGGGAAGACGTTGTAGAACACGTCGCGCCGGCCGCCCTTGTGCCCGGTGATGGTCACTTCCTTGTTGGAAAAGACCATGTCCTGGCGCATGGCCTTGCCGACCACCGTTTCCCGGCCGGAGTCGTTGTAGAAGACCTCGGCCAGGGTGCGGCCGAGCTGGCTTGCCGGCGGGGCGTCGATCTCGAGCATGCGCATGGTCGCTTCGTTGGTGTACAGCGTGCGCTCCCTGGGATCGACCAGCAGGAAGGGGATGGGCAGCCCCCCCGTGATGCCGGTGAGGAAGCCCTGCGTGGTGCGTGTGGCCTCGGCCAGGGCGGCAAGCGCCGGAGCCAGGGCGGCGGGCGTCGCGTCCGGGATGCGGCCGCGACCGGAGCCGAGGACCTCGAAGGCCTGCAACAGGGTGTCGTGTTCCGCTTTTCGCCGGTTCTCGGCCGTCAGCACGGCCGCCGCGGCAAGCGCCGCCGGCAGGGCGGCCGCGCCGAGCGCCGTTCCCGCGCCGATGCCCGAAACGAGGCCGACTCCCGCCGCCACGGCGAGCGAACCCGCCACGCCCCCAAGCCAGAGCCATGTCCGCGCGTGCATAGGACATCTCCCTTCATGTTCCGCCAGTGAGGAAAAAAACGCTCCTCCCCGTTGCGCCGCCTCGCGGGGGCGGCGTCAAGGCATGCGCAGCATGCGGTGGGGCCCGCCGGTCGTGGTCATCTGCCAGACTGTGCCGTCCTTGACGAAATAGCGCGAGCCGTCATAATTGGCGGTTACGGATTCGCCGTCTATGACCGCCCCGGTCCAGTCCTTGAACGTGGCCAGGGTTTTGCCGTCCATCACATAATAGAACATGGCGTAGCGGTCGCCCTCGCGCACGAGGCAGAACTCGTACTTGTTGGGGCGATTGTACTCGCTTGGACTGCTGCGGATGTAGCAGCCGACGAGCAGCGGATCGGGGGCCTTGTTCACGGAGGCGTAGACGCCGGGCTTGCCGGAAGCGTCCTTGGAGCTGATGGCGTACAGGCCGTTGCAGGCGCAAAGGGCCAGGGACGCACAGGCGAGACAGACGGCGGTCAGCAGGCTGCGCATGGCGGAGGCTCCTTTTTAAGGAAAATGAGGGTTCTCATTTTTATTCCTTTTCCTCATTGCTGTAAAGCCGCTGCGCCGTTTGGTCGCTTCTGGCGGCGGGTGGAGCGCGTTTTATGACGACACGCAGGATTTTCACGGTCCTTGGCTGGTGCCTGGCGCTGGCGCTTCTTGCCGGCTGCGCCCGCATCGGCGTCAAGCCCGTGTCCATGGATACGCGGACCCGGGAGTTCGATCGCACGGCGCTCAATTCCTCCCGCCCCTCGGAGCGCTCCCTTGTCTTCGTGCGCCAGCGCGATCTGGAAACGGCCTGGAAGGCCGACGCCGAATCCATGCTTCTGGCCCTGGACCGGGAGGCGCGCGCGCTTAAGGACCGCGAAGCCTTTTTCGTGCTCTCGGAATTGTGTTATTACGAAGGGAAGAAAGCGCACGCCGACAAGGAGCGCGCCGCTTCCTGCTATCTGTCGAGCGCCCTTTACGCCTACGCCTACCTGTTCGACGACGCCCTTGCCCCGGAACTGGATATCTACCATCCCTATTCGCGTCAGGCCATGGAGTTCTACAACCGCTCCCTGGCCAACTACGCGCTCTACGCCCGCGAGGCCGGACTGGTCTACGCCGACGGCCGCGAACTGCCGTGGCTGCGTGGCAAGGTGCGCCTGACCGGGCGCTCCTCCCAGCTCGCCTTCGCCCCGGACGAGCTCGAAAGCTACCACCTTGCCTACGAATTCGAGGTCGTCGGCCTCACGCCGCAGCAGGTGCGCCTGGGGCTTGGCGTGCCCATGGCCGTGGTGCGCCGGCCGCCGCCCGAGGCCTCGCGCACGGCCGCGGACCGTTTCACGCCCAAGCTGCGCCAGACCTATGCCGCCACGCTCTTCCTGCGCTTTTCCCCGCGCCCCGAGGCCAAAACCTCCGGGGCCCTCGTCTACGATGCCACCCTGGAGGTGCACGACCCTATGCGCGGCACGTCCCTCACGGTCGAGGGCCGGCGCGTGTCCATGGAATACGACCTGACCACGCCGCTGGCGCTCATGATGCAGCAGTCCCCGGAGCCGAACGGCCTGGAAGGCATGATGAACCCGGCGGCCTGGGAAAAGCTCTCCGGGCTCTACATGTTGCAGCCCTACGACCCGGGCAAGATCCCCGTGGTCTTCGTCCACGGCCTGATGTCGAGCCCGACCACCTGGGCCAACGTCTTCAACGGCCTCATGGGCGACCCCGAACTGCGCGAGCGTTACCAGTTCTGGTTTTTTCGCTACCCCACGGGCAATCCCGTGCTCTATTCCGCCATGACCCTGCGCCGGTCCCTCGACGAGGTGCGCCATACCGTGGACCCGGACGGGACCAATCCCAATTTCGCGCGCATGGTGGTCGTCGGGCACAGCATGGGCGGGCTGCTTGCCAAGACCCTGGCCGAGGAGGGCGGCGACGCGCTCTGGGCGAAGGTGTCCAAGACACCGCTCGACGCCCTGGCCGTGCCGGCCAGGGACAAGGCCCTCGTGCGCGAGGCCTTCTACTTCACCCCCAGGCCCTACGTCTCCCGGATCATCTTCGTGTCCGTGCCGCACCGCGGCTCGGACCTTGCCCTGGGCGTGGTCGGCAAGATCGGGCGCGCGCTCATCACCTTGCCGGTCACGGTGCTCAAGCCGGTCACCAGCGTGGGCGCGGCCCTGCTGCGGGCCATGGGGCCGAGGGCCAAGGACAAGGACATGCCCGGGATCACCGGCATCGACAGCCTGTCTCCGAAAAATGCCATGCTCCAGGGGTTGGCCGAAGCGCCCATCGTCGTGCCCTACCATTCGATCATCGGCGACGAGAAGCAGGGCGGCCGCACCGGCGGCACGGACGGCGTGGTCCCGTACGCGAGCTCCCACCTCGACGGCGCGCAATCGGAACTGGTCGTCCATTCCGGCCACAGCGCCCACGAACATCCCCTGGCCATCCGCGAGATGCGCCGCATCCTGCTCCTGCATTTGCAGGAAGGCGCCGCGTCGCCCGCAGCCCCCTGAGCCCGCCCGGGCATCCGGTCGCCCCAGCCTCTTGCCCCCGAAGCCTGGGCCGCCTATACCTCTGTGCGCCACGAAACCGTCACGGGAACGCGACGGTTTCGTCACACGGGGAGAAGCTATGCCCAAGCGTTCGATCACGTTGCAGTTCCTGCTTTGGACCTGGGGGTTCTTCCTTCTGGTCCTAAGCGCCGTCTTCGTCTTCGCCACCGGCCGCGCCGAGCGGGCCGTGCTGGCCGAGGCCGAGGAACGGGCCAAAACCTCACTGGACCTCGCCGGGTTTCTCCTCACCAGGGAGCCGGGCCTCGACAGCGAACAGGCCCTTGCCGCCTTCGCCGACGCCTTGGGCCCGCACCTGGGATTTCGTCTGACCTACATCGTCGACGGCCGGGTGGTGGCCGATTCCGCGGTCCGCGCCGCCGAAGTGCCGGAGATGGAAGACCACGCCGGCCGGCCCGAAGTGCGCCAGGCCCTGGCCGGGGGCTACGGCCAGGACGTGCGCACGAGCCATACGCTCGGACGGGACATGCTCTACGTGGCGCGTTCCTGGTCGGGCAGGGAGGGGGTGCCGGCGGGCGTGCTGCGCCTGGCGCTGCCCATGTCCGCGCTGTCCGGGGAGCTGTCGCGCATCCGGGGCGCGATCCTCGCCGTTTTGGCGCTCGTGTTCGCGGCCGGGGGCGTGGCCGCCTACGGCCTGGCCCGCAGCATGTCCCGTTCGATCAAGGAGATCGCGGGCGTGGTCACGGCCGTGGGCCAGGGCCACTACGACCGGCGCATCCACATCGTGCCTGCCCGGGACTTCACGCCGCTGGCGTCGGCCATCAACCACCTGGCCGAGCGCATCGGCGCGCACGTGCGCGAGATCGAAGAGCGCCGCGCCCTGCAGGAGGCCACCCTCGAGAGCATGGCCGAGGGTGTGGCCATCCTGGACGGGGCCGGCCGCATCCTGGCCGCCAACCGGGCGCTGCGCGAGATGTTTCAAAAGCTCCCCGACCCCACGGGCCGCACGCCCATCGAGGCCGGCATGCCCCTTTGCGTGGAACGGGCGCTTGGCGCCTACGACCCCGCGTCCGGGCCGTGGGAGCGTGTGGGCCGGTTCGAGCTCGTAAGCGGCCGGGTGGTCGAAGTGGTGGTCGCGCGCCTGGCCGGCGACGCGGCCGGGGCGTCGCGGGTCGCCACCTTCCACGACGTCACCGAGGCCGTGACCATGGACCGCATTTTCCGGGATTTCGTCATCGACGTCTCGCACAACCTGCGCACGCCCCTGACCAAGGTGCGCGGCTTTGCCGAGACCGCCCGGGGCATGCTCCCCGCCGCGACGGGGGAGGAGGGCGCGGGGCCCGGTCCGGCCAAGTCCCTGGACGCGGTCATCCGCGCCGCCGACGACATGAAGGCGCTGATCGAGGAACTGCTCGCCGCCGCCCGGGAGCGCTTCGCCGCGGCCCGCGCCGCCGCGCCGGGCGGCGACGCCCTGTCCGCGCTCAAGCAGGCGCTGCTCCTTTCCGCGCCGCTTCTGCGCGCCAAGGGCGTGACGGCGAGGCTCGTGGGCGCGCCCGAAGGCCAGTACCCCGTGCGTGCGGACTACGACGACATGGTGCGGGCCTTTTGCGCGATCCTGTCCCAGACCCCGGACGCCGTGTCCCTGGCCGTCACCGTGACCACGGGCGACGGGCACGCGGAGTTGCGCTTCGAGGGGCCGGCCAATCTGGACATCGCCCTGCCCCAGGCCGAGCTGGCCGACGGCGGCGGGGAGGCGTTCCTCGACGGCGCGACCCGGGTGGTGCGCCTGCCCCTGGCCGGGAGCGTGGCCTGAGGACGGACGCCGACGATTTCGGGAAGTCGTCCGGACCTGCGGCTTCCCTGCATGCACACAACGAAAGCGGAGAAGCCATGGGTTTCAGCCTGTTCCCCAGGTCGGTGAAATTCTACGACCTTTTTGCCGAACAACACCGCAAGCTGGTCAAGGCGGCCATCATCCTCGACGAGCTTTTCACCAATTTCGACGACCTGGAGGAGCGCTGCAAGCGCATCACCATCATCGAATCCGAAGGCAACGCCATCAGCCGGCGCATCGCCAAGGAGCTCTCCCTCACCTTCATCACGCCCATCGACCGCGAGGACATCCACGAGATCAACCTTACCCAGGAAGACATCCTGAACCTCATCAAGGCCATCGCCTCGCGGGTGGGGCTTTTCGGCTTCGACCGCATCCGCTATCCGGCCCGGCGCATCATCTCCAACCTGCGGGCCATGATCGAGGAGGTCGGCCTGATCCTCGGTCGCATGCGGCAAAACAAGCAGGCCGAGGACCACTTCGCCCGGATCGAGGGCCTCAAGCACGAGTGCGAGACCCTGCTCATGGTCGGCATCGGCGAGCTTTACGACGGCGGGGACGAGAGGGGCGACTATGCCGCCATCCTCGACATCGTCAAATGGAAGCACCTGTTCGACCGCATCGAAGCGGCCGTCGAGCGCACCGAGGCGCTCTCCGACGTACTGGAAGGCGTGGTGCTCAAAAATGCCTGATTTCGCGCTGCTTATGGCCATCGTGGTCATCGCCCTGCTGTTTGACTTCACCAACGGGGCCCACGACAGCGCCAACGCCATCGCCACCATCGTCTCGACCAAGGTCCTCTCGCCCCTGGCCGCTGTGTGCATGGCCGGCGCGCTCAACCTTCTCGGCGCGTTTCTGGGCACGGCCGTGGCGCACACCATCGGCAGCGGCATCGTGCGCCCGGAAGTGGTGGCCGGCAGCCACGGCGTGGTCCTGGCCGCGCTGCTCGGGGCCATCGTCTGGAACCTGCTCACCTGGTACTGGGGCCTGCCGTCCTCGTCCTCCCACGCCCTGGTCGGCGGGCTCATCGGCGCGGCCGTCGCCTACGGCGGCTGGGACGCCCCGAGCTACGGCTCCATCGCGCACAAGATCCTGCTGCCCCTGGTGCTGTCCCCCCTGGCCGGCTTCGCCTCCGGCTACCTGCTCATGGTCCTGCTCTCCTGGCTCGTGCGCACGAGCTCCCCGCACCGGGTCAATTTCCTGTTCAAGAAGCTGCAAATCCTGTCCTCGGCCTTCATGGCCACGAGTCACGGCCTCAACGACGCCCAGAAGACCATGGGCATCATCACCCTGGCCCTGGTGCTCTCCGGCGAAATCCCGGAAATGACCGTGCCCTTTTGGGTCAAGCTCGCCTGCGCCCTGGCCATGGGCCTCGGCACGGCGTCCGGCGGCTGGAAGATCGTCAAGACCATGGGACACAAGATCTTCAAGCTCGAGCCCATCCACGGTTTCGCGGCCGAGACGGCGGCGGCGGCGGTCATTTGCGGCGCGTCGGCCCTGGGCGCGCCGATCTCCACCACGCACACCATCTCGACCACGGTCATTGGCGTTGGCGCGTCCAAGCGGCTTTCGGCCGTGCGCTGGGGCATCGCCGGCCGGCTGGTCGTGGCCTGGGTCATGACCATCCCCGCCGCCGCCGTGGTCGCGGCCTTGTGCTACTTCGTCCTGCGCGTTACAGGCGTGGCATCCTGATTGCCGTTCCCGGCCCCGCGGCGGCCGGCGGCCGGGGACGCCCATGAGCAAACTGCACCTGACGTTCGCCGACCGCATCGGCATCGTGGCCGACATCTCCTCCCAGCTCGCCAGCCACGGCTACAACATCGTGGCCATGGAAGTGGTGCAGAAGGAGGGCAGCGCCCACGTCTTCCTGGAGATCGACCCCGGCCGGCCGAAGTGCCCGCGCGAGGACATCCTCGCCATGCTGGCCACGTTCCCGGACCTCGCCCAGATCCGCTTCATCGAGGCGCTGCCCCACGAGAAGCAGGCCAATTTGCTGCGCATCGTGCTCGACAACATCGACGAATCCATCCTGGCCGTGGATGCCGAGGGCCGCGTGACCCTCGTCAACAGCGTGGCCAAGGCCAATTTCCGCTGCGAGGGCGCGGACGTCGTCGGCCGCCACGTCCGTGACCTGCCCCTGCCCGACTACGCCATTCTCGAGTGCCTGCGCGGCGGCCGCTACAACAACGTCAAGAAGAACCTGGCGCAGGGCCGCAAGCGCCTGCGCTACTTCGCCACCGGCCGGCCCATCCTCGACGCCTCGGGCGCGGTGCTCGGGGCCGTGGAGATCGCCCGCGACGCCGAGGACATCCAGGACCTCGCCCGGTCCATGACCGGCTTCGGGGCCGTGAGCTTCAACGACATCGTGGGCTCGAGCCCGGCCCTGCGCCAGGCCCTGGCCATGGCCGAAAAGATCGCCGCCACGGACGCCATCATCACCATCCGGGGCGAATCCGGCACGGGCAAGGAACTGTTCGCCCAGGCCATCCATGCCGGCAGCGGCCGTGAAGGGGCGTTCGTGGCCATCAACTGCGCCGCCGTGCCCGAGGCGCTGCTCGAAAGCGAACTGTTCGGCTACGTGGGCGGCGCGTTTTCCGGGGCGCGCAAGGAAGGGCGGCCCGGGCTCTTCGAGCTGGCCGGGGAGGGCACGGTCTTTCTCGACGAAATAGGCGAGATGCCGCTCGGGGCGCAGGCCAAGATCCTGCGCGTGATCCAGAGCCGGCGTGTGCGCCGCCTCGGCGACGGCCGGGAACTGCCCGTCGCGGCCCGCATCGTCACGGCCACCAATCGCAACCTCGAGGAACTCGTGGCAAAACGCCAGTTCCGCGAGGACCTCTATTACCGCATCAACGTCCTGCCCCTGACCATCCCCCCCCTGCGGGAACGCCGGGACGACATCCTGCCCCTGGCCGAGCATTTCCTCTTTCTGCTCACCGCGCGCCTGGGCAAGGAACTGCGCGCCTTCGACGAGGGCGCGCGGCACAAGCTGACGCGCCACCACTGGCCGGGCAATGTGCGCGAGCTCAAAAACGTGGTCGAGCGTTCGGCCATCCTCTGCGACGCGAGCGTGATCGATGCGGACGCCATCCTGCTCTTTCAGGAATCCGGGCGCGGCGTCGCGTACCCTGCCGCCATGGCCGGGGAGGCGGCGGGTTCCCTGCGCGAGGCGCTTGCCCGCTACGAGCGCGGCCTCCTGGAGGGGGCGCTTGCCGGGCGCAAGAGCATGCGCCGCGTCGCCCGCGAGCTCGGCATCTCCCATACGGCCCTGCGCAACAAGCTGCGCAAACACGGATTGGAAACATAAAATTCCATGTGGAATGATATGTTTCCACTTGTCTTTGTTTTTATTTCAACGTGATATCTGAATCCTTGGGGCTGCTGGAACGAAATAATTCCGTTGGCCTTTGGGACCAAGGCGATTGCGGCGGCACACGTTCGCAAGCGGTCTTGCGTCGCTTTCCCGCGCAGCTCAGCTAATTTCCTGTAAATATGGAGATTGTTCCCGGGAGTTTTTCCCGGGAATCCGGGAGGCACGCTCCCGCGGCAGCGCCCGCACCCGGAAGGGGATGTTGGCAAGGGACTTGCTTAACTGCCTGAAACGCGCATGGGCGCGGCGCACGCAACCTCAAAATCAAACCGGAGCAAGATCATGATCGTTGGCATCCTCAAGGAAATCAAATCCGAAGAAAATCGCGTCTGCATGACCCCCTCTGGCGTGGAAGTGATGTGCCAAAACGGCCATACCCTCCTCGTCGAACAGAACGCCGGGGCCGGCAGCGGCTTCGAGGACGCCGCGTACAAGGCCGCCGGGGCCGAGATCGTGGCCGCGGCCAAGGACATCTACGCGCGCGCCGACATGGTCATGCACGTCAAGGAGCCCATGCCCGCCGAGTACGACCTGATCCGCGAGGGGCAGATCGTGTTCACCTACCTGCACCTGGCCGCCGACGAGCGCCAGACCATGGCGCTGATCAAGAGCAAGTGCGTGGGCATCGCCTACGAAACCATGCAGAAGGCCGACGGCTCGCTGCCGCTGCTCACGCCCATGAGCGAAGTGGCCGGCCGCATGGCCATCCAGCAGGGCGCGAAATATCTGGAGATGGAGCACGGGGGCCTGGGCATCCTGCTCGGCGGCGTGCCCGGCGTCGATCCCGGCACGGTGGTGGTCATCGGCGGCGGCGAAGTGGGCGCCAACGCGGCCAAGATGGCCTGCGGCCTGGGCGCGAAGGTCTACATCCTGGACCTCGACCTGGACCGCCTGCGCTACCTGAGCGACATCATGCCCAAAAACTGCATTCCCCTGATGTCGAGCCCGGCCGTCATCCGCGACCTCGTCGCCCGCGCGGACGTCGTCATCGGCGCGGTGCTCATCCCCGGCGCCAAAGCGCCCAAGCTCGTCACCCGCGATATGCTCAAGACCATGAAGAAGGGCTCCGTGCTCGTGGACGTGGCCATCGACCAGGGCGGCTGCTTCGAGACCTCCAAGCCCACGACCCATGGCGACCCCATCTACACCGTGGACGGCGTGATCCACTACTGCGTGGCCAACATGCCCGGCGCGGTGGCCAAAACCTCGACCCTGGCCCTGACCAACGCCACGCTGCCCTATGCCCTGGAGATCGCCTCCAAGGGCTGGAAGCAGGCCATGCGCGACACCCTGGAGATCAAGAACGGGGCCAACGTCGTCGGCGGCAAGGTCACCTTCAAGGGCGTCTCCGACGCCTTCGGCCTCGAATACACTTCGGTGGAATCCCTGCTGTAGGACCCACGGCCCGGCGGGATGCCCGCGCGCGCCTCGCCAACGGACGCGGCCGCCGCGGCCGGGGAGGTTCCCCGGCCGTGGCGGCCGTCTCCGGGCGCGCCCGCGGACCGTCCCGCGCCGTTCCGGCAAGGACCGCGAAGGGGCTCCGGCGGCCCGCCGCCCGTCCCCAGCATATATCGGAAACCATGCGCTTCCTATCGCGGCATTTCATAAAAGCCCGGGGATGCGCCATGGAAGGCAAGGACACCACAACCGCCCAGCCGCCCTGCCGGCGGCGCGCAACGGAAAGCGAGGAGGTATCGCCAGGCAGCGTCGGTCCCCTGTGAAATCCAATTCAGGCATATCCTCTAAAAGCCCGAAGGAAATCCGATGGACACTCTGTGGAGAAGAAAAAGCGTCACGGCTCTGCAACAAGAGGCAAAGGCCAATAGCGGCTTCAAGAAAACCCTCGGCCCCGTCAACCTGACCGCCATCGGCATCGGCGCGGTCATAGGAGCGGGCATCTTCGTGCTCACGGGCAAGGCGGCGGCGGAATACGCCGGCCCCAGCGTCGTGCTCTCGTTCTTCCTGGCGGCGGTGTGCTGCGGCTTCGCCGGCCTGTGCTACGCGGAATTCGCGTCGATGATCCCCATCGCCGGCAGTGCCTACACCTATGCCTACGCCACCCTCGGCGAACTCCTGGCCTGGTTTATCGGCTGGGACCTCATCCTCGAATACTCCGTCTGCGCCGCCACGGTCGCCGTGGGCTGGTCGGGGTACATGGTCAGCTTCCTCAAAAGCCTCGGCATCCACATCCCGCCCCAGCTCATGGACGCGCCCGGCACGCATCTGGTCTACGTGACCCAGACCCTGTTCGAGAAGATGCACGTGTCCACGCCCGAGGGCTGGTACCAGCTGGCGGCTTACGCCAAGGACCTGAAACTGGCGGGGATCGACGCGGCCGGGCTTCCCCAGGCCGTCACCCTGTTCAACCTGCCGGCCTGCCTGATCGTGCTGCTGCTCACGGGCGTGCTGATCCGGGGCATCAAGGAATCGGCCACGGTCAACGCCTGCATCGTGGCGCTGAAGATCGTCGTCGTGCTGCTGGTGATCGGGGTCGGCTTCTTCTATGTCGTCCCGGCCAACTGGCTGCCATTTATTCCGCAAAACACCGGCGACTTCGGCCACTTCGGCGTCTCGGGCATCGTCCGGGCGGCGGGAGTGGTCTTTTTCGCCTACATCGGCTTCGACGCCGTCTCCACGACGGCCCAGGAAGCGCGAAACCCTCAACGGGACATGCCCATCGGCATCCTCGGCTCCCTGGTCATCTGCACCATCCTCTACGTGCTGGTGTCGCTGGTGCTGACGGGCGTCGCCCCCTACACCAAGCTCAACGTGTCCGACCCCGTGGCCGTGGCCATCGACGTCATGGGCATGCCCTGGCTGTCCATTCTGGTGAAGCTGGGGGCCATCGCCGGCCTGACCTCCGTGATCCTGGTCTTTCTGCTGGGCCAGCCCAGGATCTTCTTCAGCATGTCCCGGGACGGCCTGCTGCCGCCCGGGTTTTCCAAGATCCATCCCCGGTTCGGCACGCCGTTTATGACCACGCTCGTCACGGGCGTGACCGTGGCCCTCGTGTCGGGCTTTTTCCCCATCGGCATCCTGGGCGAGCTGGTTTCCATCGGCACCCTGTTCGCCTTCGCCATCGTCTGCGCCGGTGTGCTGGTGCTGCGCTACAAGCAGCCCGGACTGGCGCGGCCCTTCAAAACGCCGTTCATGCCCGTCACCCCCATCCTCGGCTGTCTCAGCTGTCTGTATCTGGCCGCCGGCCTGCCGCTGGACACCTGGTTGCGGCTGATTATCTGGATGGTCATCGGCATGGTCGTCTACTTCATGTACGGCATCAAGCACAGCAAGCTGCGTGTGGCCGAACCCGCCGAAGCTGTGGCGTTTGAGGCCGAGTCCTAGGACTCGGCCTGCCCGCACGCTGTCTGGAAAAACGGGGGGGCGCGCCTGCAAGCGCGCCCCCCGCGTAGTTCTTCACGGCATATTTCCTGTTCGCTCGGGGAATGGGATTTCTCCCCGAGAACGCGTCGCAATGACTGCCATGCCGGGCGGGAAGGCCATGTGTCCGGTAGGGACCGGAGGCTTGCCGTCGGGGAGGGTCCGGGAGGGGATCATCCCCTCCTGGCCGCCGGAGGCATCTTCTCTTCCTCTTCCCTCTTCTCTCTCCTTCTCCTCCTACGATGCCGTAGCGGCGACGCGGTCTTCCTGGCTCATGGCCGCGAGATTTCGCACCTCGGCCATGTCCAGGCCGAGGCCCGCGGCCACACGTTCGCCCCAGGTCGCGTCCGCCTTGTAGAACAGCGCGCATTGGCGTTTCTGGATGCGGGGCAGGGCGTTTTTCAGGTGCTCCACGATGTTGCCGACCAGATGCTCGCGGTCCATGGCATTCATGGCTTTGCGGTAGAGCTCGCCGGGCTGGGAGAAGTCGTCGTTGGGGTGCGTGTAGACGTCGCGGCCGGCCTCGCCCTCGAGGGGGAAGTGCGGCTCCAGGGCGGCGGGATCGGGAGACGGGCCGCCGAAGCTGTTGGGCCAGTAGTTGGGGCCCGCGCCGCCGCCGTCGTCGGTGCGCATGAAGCCGTCGCGCTGGTAGTTGGCGACCGTGGCCGCCTTGGGCGCGTTGACCGGGATCAGCTGGTAGTTGGGGCCCAGGCGGTGCAGGTGGGTGTCGTGGTAGGAGAAGAGCCGGCCTTGCAGCATCTTGTCCGGCGAAACGGAGATGCCGGGCACGAGGTTGCTCGGATTGAACGCCGCCTGTTCCACCTCGGCGAAGTAGTTGACCGGGTTGCGGTCGAGGGTGAGCCTGCCGACGACCAGGGGCGGCACGTCGGCGTGGGGCCAGACCTTGGTCACGTCGAAAATGTCGAAGCGGTAGTCCTTGGCCTGCTCCGGGGTCATGATCTGCATTTCCAGGGTCCAGGAGGGCGGGTTGCCCGATGCGATGGCGTTGTGGAGGTCTTCGGTCGCGTGGTCGGGATTGCCGCCAGCCAGCGCCTCGGACTCCTGGCGGGTCAGGTTCTTGATGCCCTGGTCGGTCTTGAAGTGGTATTTCACCCAGAAGTATTCGCCGGCGGCGTTGTACCATTTGTAGGTGTGGCTGCTGTAGCCGTTCATGTGGCGGTAGCCGTCCGGGGTGCCGCGGTCGGAGAAGAGCACGGTCACCTGGTGCAGGGACTCCGGGGTGAGCGACAGGAAGTCCCAGAACATGTTGGCGTCTTTGAGGTTGGTCTGCGGATTGCGCTTTTGCGTGTGGATGAAATCCGGGAACTTGAGCGGGTCGCGGATGAAGAAGACCGGCGTGTTGTTGCCGACCATGTCGTAGTTGCCGTCCTCGGTGTAGAACTTGAGCGCGAACCCGCGCGGGTCGCGGGCGCTGTCCGCCGAGCCGCGCTCGCCGCCCACGGTGGAAAAGCGCGCGAAGACCTCCGTGCGCTTGCCCACGGCGGAAAGGAATTTCGCCTTGGTGTAGCGGGTCACGTCGGCCGTGACCTCGAAGAAGCCGTACGCGCCCGCGCCCTTGGCATGGACCACGCGTTCGGGGATGCGTTCACGGTCGAAGTGGGCCATCTTTTCCAACAGGTGCACGTCCTGCATGAGCGCGGGACCGCGCGGGCCGGCTGTTGCCGTGTTAAGGTCGTTGCCGACAGGCGCGCCGAATCCCGTGGTCATGGTCTTTTTTTCCGGCATGTTCCGTCTCCCTGGCCGATGGGCCTCTTGCCGCCGGGGGCGGCCGGTTTTATGGATAGTCATTTTCTACAAGAGGCAGGCAAACATGGCAACGGGAAAATGAAAAAAAGCCGCAGCGTCCTGGCGCAAGGAGCGGCGGAATGCTGGCGGGAGGCCGGGAAAAAAGACTTTTCGTGGAAAGCTAGGCCGGGTCTTCGCTCTTGCCGGCCTGGCATTTCGGGCACAGGCCGTAGAAATCCAGGCGATGGGAAGTGATGGCGTAGCCGCTGGCCCGGGCCAGGGCCTCGGTCAGTTCGGTCAGGCCGTCCGCCGGCGGGTCGGCGATGGCCCCGCAGGCGAGGCAGATGCAGTGCGGATGGGGTGCGGGGCGCCTGGCGTCGTAGCGGTTGTCCTGGCCGCTGAACTGGAGTTCCAGGATTTCGCCGCATTCCTTGAGCACGGCGATGGTCTTGTAGACCGTGGCCAGGCTCATGTCGGGATGGTTGGGCAAAAGCAGGCGGTGGACGGCCTCGGCCGTGGGATGGAGCGGGCTTTCCACGAGCACGCGCAGGATGGCCAGGCGCTGGGGGGAAATGCGGCGTCCCATCCGGCGCAGGCGGCTGACCACGGCGTCGAGGCGCGAAGGAGCGGCGTTCATGGGCGCGGGCTTTCCGAAATTGCGGAGGCTGGGGGGAGGGGGACGCCAATGGCCATGGGGTTCCTCGGCGGCGGGCTCAGCGGGCGAGCATGGCCCGCAGGAGGTCGGCGCAGTTCTCGGCGCTGTGGCTGGCCCGGTAGACGTATTCCACGAACCGGATGACCTGGTAGACGCGGGCGAACTCCATGTCCGAGGCGTAGGCGGCGGCGATGAGCCCGCGTTTGGCCTTGACCACCTTGAGGTGCTGGGTGCGGATGTCCTGCATTCGCGCCTTGACCGTGCCGCGCTCGCCTTTGCCGCGCAGGATGAAGTTCACCGCTTCGGTCAGGGCCGCTTGCAGCAGGGCCACGGTCGTGGCCGCTTCCTCGACGCACAGGCGCGTGGCCTCGGCCAGGGGCGGCGGCACGTCGAACGGCGCGAGGTAGAGCCAGGTGACGGCCTCCTGCACGGCGTTGAGGATGTCGTCCTGGCGGCGCGTGTAGTCGAGGAACAGCGTCTTGTCCACGACCATGAGAAAGCCCGGGGGCAGGTGGTTGCGGATGCGGCGTTTGACCTTGTCGGCCTCGGCCTCCAGGATGTCGGTTTCGCTGACGAGCACGCGGAAGCCCTTGTCCGGCCGTTTTTCCAGGACGTGCTTGAGGGCTTCGTTTAAAAGCGCCATGCCCCGGGCCACGGGGCGGTAGTGGTCGAGCAGCCCCGGCAGGTAGTCCTGGCGGCGGGGGCCGAAAAAGCGCAGCGAGGCGGGCAGCATACGAAACTCCTTGGCGTCGGGCGGCCGCGATGGCGGATGCGGAAAGCCGGACAACAGGCATGCTGCAAACCCGCCGCCCCTGTCAACCGGGCAGGCGGCGGGGAGGTCAGTTGCGGGCCGCAAGCGCCTTAGGCGCGCCCCGGTCCGTGACGCATTCGGCCTCGTGCTCGCCGCGCAGGCATTCGATGAGGGCCTCGAGCTCGCCCGTGCGCTGGGCCAGGTCCGAGACGGCGTCGGCCGCCTGGCGCATGCCAGAGACGGTCTCGTCGGACACGCCGCGGATGCTCGCGAGGTTTTGCGTGATGCCCACACCCTGCGCGGCCAGGGCGTCGGCCAGTGCGGCCATGCCGGACACGCGCGCGGCGGTGCGGGAGACGATCTCCACGATGGCGGCCAGGGACTGGCCGGAATTGGCGGCCAGTCCCGTGCAGGCCTCCACGGCCTGGCCGGATTCCTGGGTGGAGGCGATGTTGCGGCCGATGCCCTGCTGGATGGCCGTGACCGCGTCGGTCACGTCGCGAGTGGCGTTCATGGTCTTTTCCGCGAGTTTTCTGACCTCGTCGGCGACCACGGCGAAACCGCGCCCGGCCTCGCCGGCGCGCGCGGCCTCGATGGCGGCATTGAGCGCGAGCAGGTTCGTCTGGTCGGCGATGTCGGAGATGACCGTGGTGATGGCCCCGATTTCCCGCGCCTGGCCGCCAAGCGCGTCCATGCCCTGGCGCATTTCCTGGGACAGGGCGTTGATGCGGGCGATGGAGGAGGCGACCTCGGACACGGCGGCGTCGCCCTGGCGGGCCTTGTCCAGGGCGGTGGCGGCGTCGTCGGCCACCTCCCTGGCCTGGCCGGACATGTCCCGGGCCCGGGCGTCCATGTCGGCCATGGCGTCGCCCGAGGCCGCGAGCTTGCCGGTCTGGAACTGGGCTCCGCGCGAGGCCTTGGTGACGAGCCCGGAGAGTTCGCTCGTGGCTTCGGCCACGGCCTTGGCCACGTCCTCGGCCTGGCGGCCGAGGGTGAGCAGGTTGTCGCGCTGCCGGTCGAGTTTTTCCCGCATTTTCCTGGCGCTCGTGAGGTCCGTGTAGAAACCGAACAGCCCGAGCGGCCGGCCATCATCATCGGCGATGGGCGTGGCCGAAATGCTGATGGTTTTGACGTCTCCGGAGGGAAGGCTGATGTCGATTTCGCCGTGGAAGGACTGGCGGGTGCGGGCCGCCCGTTCCGTGCGGGTTTCGCGCGTGGGGTCGCCGAAAAAGAGCTGGCCGGGCGTCATGCCGACGATGTCCGCGGGCTTTTCCGTCCGTTCCAGCTGGTCGAGCAGCAGCTGGTTCACGTGGGTGATCCTGCCGTCGGCGTCGAGGATGAGGAACGGCGAGGTGTCGGCGATGGCGGCGATGACGCCCTCGATGAAGCAGAATTTGTCCTTGATGCCGGCGAGCATGCGCGTAAGCGAGTCCTTGAGCCGGCCGAGCTCGCCCGTGATCTCGCCCGGAAAACGCGCCCGGTAGTTGCCGGCGGCAATTTCCTCCGCAAAGGCGATGCACCGGCGAAGCGGCGCAAGGACCGTGCGGCGCAAGGCCAGGAAAGCATACAGCCCGAGCAGCACGGCCAGGGCCAGGAACAGGCCCTGCACCAGCAGCAACGTGTCCACGCGGGCCGCGGATTCGGCCTGGAGCATGCCCACGGCCTTGTCCATGGCCGCGTTCACGCGTTCGCTGGCCGCAAGCAGCCCCGTGGCGTCGCGGTTGCCCGTTTGCGTCGCCGCGTCCCGGATCAGGCCCTCGTAGTCGCGCCACAGCCCGGCCACGGTCGCAAGCTGCGCGGCCACCTCCCCGGAGGGCACGGGCAGGGTGGCCCGGGGGCCGTCAGGGGCCAGGGTCGTCGGGGCCTGGCCGCCCACGCGCAGGGCTTCGAGGCTGACCGCGAAAACGCTTATGGTGGCGTCGAGCTTTTGCAGCAGCGCGGGGTCGCCTTTGCCCGCGGCGGCCGCGAGTTCCGCGAGCAGCGCTTCCTTGGCCATCTTCTGGGACAGCATGCGCTGGCGGCCGGCGATGTTGACAACCAGGCCGTCATGGCGCTGCCCGCGCGAGACGAGCCAGGTGGCGGTGAACAGGGCGGCGACGAGCAGGACCAGGGCCACTGTGGGGGCAAGGACTTTGATGCGAAGCGACATGGCGACTCCGTTGGCGGATGCGGTTTCCGTCCCCTTCCGGACCGAGTGAGAGGGGGATTTTTGGGCAAGTACCATGGTTGCGGCCTAAATTGAACAAAAATGACGGAAGAAGCGGAAGTAAATTACAAATTTTATTGCAATATTATGAAATTTTGGGATATGTTGGTTTTCCGATCGCATTGCTGCGTCGGCGAAACGTCGTTATCCTGACGGCTTCGCTGCTCTTTGTGATGTATTGCATGCATTCGTCCTGTGGCATTGCGGATGGTTCCCAGGTGAACGAACGCTTACGCGCCATGGGGGATGACATTTTCCATCCGCCTGTGTAACTCTCTTTACGCAATTAGAAAAAGCACCGCTCGGACAAGGAGCCCCCCATGTCGCGTTCCCGCAGACGTTCGCCGTACCCCTCCCGCATCTTCCTGCTCGTTGCCATGCTCGTGTGCCTCGCCGTTTCGGGTTGTGGCCAGGGCGACGCCGACAAAGAGAAGGCCACCGCCAAAGCCCCGGCCGCGCCGGCGGTGATGGTGGCCGCCAAAAAACCCGTGGTCGCCGACGTGCCGGTCACGGCGGAATTCGTGGGGCGGCTTGCGGCGAAGGAAAACATCGAAGTGCGGGCCCGGGTCGAGGGCTATTTGAAGGAGCGGCTCTTCACCGAAGGCGCGATCGTCAAGAGGGGCGACCTGCTTTTCGTCATCGAGCCGCGCCAGTACCAGGAGAGCCTGCGCAAGGCCCAGGCGGAACTCTCCCGCCAGCAGGCGCTCCTGTCCAAGGCGCAGGTCGACTTCGGCCGCTTCGAGCAGCTCTACAAGCAGCGCGCCGTCAGCCGCGACGAATACGACACCAAGTTCACCAACCAGCGGGAGCTTGCGGCCAACGTCGAAAGCGCCAAGGCGGCGGTGGAGACGGCCGAACGCGACCTGGGCTACACGAAGGTCACCGCGCCCATCACCGGGCGCATCGGCAAGGCCCTGGTCAACGTCGGCAACCTCGTCGGCAAGGGCGACAACACCCTGCTCGCCGAAATTTCCTCCATCGACCCCATCTATGTGGATTTCTCCATCAGCGAGCGCGACTACCTGGGCTTCGTCGCGGCCATGCAGGAACGCGACGGCAAGGAACAGGAATTCCCCCTGACCCTGGTGCTTGCCGACGACTCGGTCTATCCGCAGAAGGGCGAGGCGGACATGGCCGAGCGGGCCGTGGACGCCAAGACCGCGACCCTTGGCGTGCGCGGCGTCTTCCCCAACCCCAAGGGCCTCCTCAAGCCCGGCCAGTACGCCAAGGTCCGCGCCCTGCTCGACACCCGCCAGGGCGCGCTGCTCGTGCCGCAGCGGGCCATTGTCGACATCCAGGGCAGCAAGTCCGTGTACGTGGTCGGCCCGGGCGACGTGATCGAGGCCAAGGCCGTGACGCTCGGCGGCAGCAAGGACGGCTCGTTCGTCATCGATTCCGGCCTGACCCCGAGCGATCTGGTGGTTGTCGAGGGCGTGTCCAAGGTGCGGCCCGGCGTCACGGTCAAGATCGCGCCGGAGCCCGCCACCGCCGCAACCGCGCCGGCCGCCGCGCCCGTCAAACCGTAAGGAACGGCCATGGTCGACTTCTTCATCGAGCGGCCGGTCTTTTCCACGGTCATCTCCATCGTCATCACCCTGGTCGGGGCCATCTGCATCCTGACCCTGCCCGTGGCCCAGTATCCGCAGATCGTGCCGCCCACGGTGCAGGTTTCGGCCACCTACGACGGCGCCAGCGCCCAGGTCGTGGAAGAGTCCGTGGCCACGCCCATCGAGCAGGAGGTCAACGGCGCCCAGGACATGCTCTACATGAATTCCGTGAGTTCCAACGACGGGCGCATGGTCCTCAACGTCACCTTCGACATCGCCCGCGACCTGGACCTCGCGACCGTGGACGTGCAAAACCGCGTGGCCCTGGCCAACTCGCGCCTGCCCCCGGAAGTGACCCGGCGCGGCATCTCGGTCAAAAAGCAGTCCCCGGACATGCTGCTCGTGATCAACCTCAACTCTCCCGACGGCAGCCGCGACACGCTTTTCCTCAACAACTACGCCAAGATCAACATCACGGACGCGCTCGCGCGCGTGCCCGGCGTCGGCAACGTGGCCGTCTTCGGCGAGCGCGACTACGGCATGCGCGTCTGGCTCGACCCGGACAAGCTCGCGCGCCTGGGGCTCACGGCCACGGATGTGGCCAACGCCATCACCCAGCAAAACGTCCAGGCCCCGGCCGGCCAGATCGGCATGCCGCCCGCGCCCCCGGGCCAGGAGTTCCAGCTCACGGTGCAGGTCAAGGGCAGGCTCGCCGATCCCGAGGAATTCGCGGACATCATCGTGCGTACGGGCAAGGGCGCGGAGATCGTGCGCGTGCGCGACGTCGGCCGCGTGGAACTCGGCAGCCAGAGCTACAGTGCGTTCACGCGCTTAAACGGCAAGCCCACCTGCACCATCCAGGTCTTCCAGCTGCCCGGGGCCAACGCCCTCGACGTCGTGGCCAAGATCCGGGCGATCATGGCCGAGCAGGCCGGCTATTTCCCGCCGGGCGTGGCCTACACCATCCCCTACGACACCACGCGCTTCGTCACCGCCTCCATCCACGAGGTGGTCAAGACGCTGTTCGAGGCCGTGCTCCTCGTGCTCGTCGTGGTCTACATCTTCCTGCAAAACGGCCGGGCCACGCTCATCCCCATGCTCACCGTGCCGGTGTCGCTGGTCGGCACCTTCGCCTTCATGCAGGTCTTCGGCTTCTCCATCAACACGCTCACGCTGTTCGGGCTGGTGCTCGCCATCGGCATCGTGGTCGACGACGCCATCGTCGTGGTCGAGGCCGTGCAGCACAAGATCGACCACGGGAAGCTGCCGCCCAAGGAGGCCACCAAGGCGGCCATGGCCGAGGTGGCGGGCCCGGTCATCGCCATTTCGCTCGTGCTCATCTCCGTGTTCGTGCCCGTTGCCTTCATGGGCGGGGTGACGGGGCGGATGTACCAGCAGTTCGCCCTGACGCTCGCCGTGTCCGTGGCCCTTTCGGCCATCTGCGCCCTGACGCTTTCCCCGGCGCTGTGCGCGCTGATTTTGCGCCCCGCCAGCCTGCCCCGCGGACCGTTGGGCGCGTTTTTCCGGGGTTTTAACACGCTTTTCGAGCGCACCACGAGCGGCTACGCCGCGGGCGTGCGCGGGGCCATCCGCTATTTCGTGCTGACGCTCGCCCTGCTTGGCGCGGTGCTCGCCGGCTCCTACTGGCTGCTGACGACCCTGCCCACGGGCTTCGTCCCGGACGAGGACCAGGGCTATTTCATCGTCAATGCGCTGCTGCCCGAGGGCGCGTCGCTCGAACGCAACGACGCCGTGATCAAGCGCCTGGAAGAGCATCTCGCCGCCGATCCGGCCGTGGCCGACGTGCTGGCCCTCGGCGGCTACAACCTGATGACCAGCACCTACAGCTCCTACGCCAGCGCCATGTTCGTCATCTTAAAGCCCTGGGAGGAGCGCGCGACGCCGCAACTGAGCCTGGATGCCGTCATGGACCGGGCCAGGACGCATTTCGCCGGGATGCAGGAGGCCATGGTCATGGCGTTCAACCCGTCGCCGATTCCCGGCCTTGGCACCACGGGCGGCTTCCAGTTCGAACTCCAGGACCGCTCGGGCGGCCCGGTGGCCGATCTTGCCCGCACGGCCTACGGCTTCATGGCCGAAGCGCGGACGCTGCCGTCCGTGACCGGGCTTTTCACCGACTTCAGCGTGGACGTGCCGCAACTCTTCTACGCCCTGGACCGCGACAAGGTGCAGACGCTCGGCATTCCGCCAAGCGACGTGTTCGGCGCGCTCCAGACGTACCTCGGCGGGCTCTACGTCAACGACTTCAACAAGTTCGGCCGCACCTACCGGGTCATGCTCCAGGCCGAGCCGCGTTTCCGCCGCTCGCCGGCCGACATCGAGCGCTTCTACGCGCGCAGCGCCAGCGGCGACATGGTGCCCCTCAGCACCCTGGGCCAGACCACGGACATCCGCGGGCCGGAATACATCCGCCGCTTCAACCTGTTCCGCGCCGTGGAGATTTCCGGCGGCACGCCTCCCGGCTTCTCCTCGGGCCAGTCGCTGACGGCCCTGGCCGACCTGGCGAAAAAGACCCTGCCTCAGGGCTTCGGCTACGACTGGACCGGCATCGCCTACCAGGAGGTGCGCTCGGGCAGCCAGTCGATCTACATCTTCGCCCTGGCCCTGGTCATGGTCTTCCTGGTGCTCGCCGCCCAGTACGAGTCCTGGGCCGTGCCCTTCGCGGTCATCCTGGCCGTGCCGTTGGCCGTGTTCGGAGCCATGGCCGCGCAGATGCTGCGCGGGCTCGACAACAACGTCTACGCGCAGATCGGCCTCGTCATGCTCATCGGGCTTGCGGCGAAAAACGCCATCCTCATCGTGGAATTCGCCAAGATGCGGCGCGAGGCCGGCGACGCCCCGGCCGACGCGGCCGTGGCCGCCTCCACGTTGCGCTTCCGGCCCATCCTCATGACGTCGTTTGCCTTCATCCTCGGCGTCGTGCCCATGCTCGTGGCCTCGGGCGCGGGCGCGGCCAGCCGCCACGCCCTGGGCACGGCGGTCTTCGGCGGCATGATCGCGGCCACCATCCTCGGCGTCTACTTCGTGCCGGCTCTCTACTGCTACATCCAGCGCGCCGTGGAGCGCCTGCGGCGCTGAGCGGGGGGAAGACGGGGAAGAATGCCTCCGGCGGCCAGGAGGGGGTGACCCCCTCCTGGACCTCCCCGATAGGGGGGAGAAACGAACGGCCCGGGTGCGCGATGCGTCCGGGCCGTTCATGCGTTGCGGGGGCAAGACGTTATCCACAATCCGTGGATTTCTTGCCGCGCTCCGGACCGGAAAATCCACGATTGCGCCGGAAGAAATCCCGTGCGGCGCTGTCGCTCCCGGCCCGGCGGCCGGCAGGCGCAAAGGGCCGCGCGGCCATGCGCCAGGCCTGCCCCGGCCGGCGGCCGGACAGCAGATAGGCCAGGCAGGGGGCCAGCAAGAGCGGCGGCACGACGAGGATGTAGGTCAGCAGGTCGGTGGTGAGCAGCGCCAGGAGCGTGCGCGTAAGGAGTTCCCCGCGCGGCAGCGTGAGGACGAAACGGATAACGGCGGCAGGCACGAGGCCGTAGAGGGCGGTCTCCGGCCAGACGCTGAAAATGAGCCAGTACACGGCCTTGTAGGCCGCCGCGCCGCAACTGCCGCCGATCCAGGCCACGAAGAGCAGGCCCGAGGCGAACGCGGCGGTTTTTTCCAGGCGGGAATGTGGCACTGGGCGCTCCCGTCCTTCGCACGGCGAAGGATCGCAGGAAGCCATGCAAAAAGAATGCACCCCGCGCGGCGAAGCGGCGGGCCGTGCGTTCGGTGGCCCCGGCGGACGTTGTGCGCGGCGCGCAGGCGGGCGTCAGGCCGGCGTCGCGCCGTCTTCCGGGGGGAAGTCCTCCGGCCGGGCGCGCCGGGCGGCGGCGGCCAGTACGCGGTCCAGTTCGGCCTGGGCCAGAGGCTTGGACAGGTAGTCGTCGAGGCCGTCGGCCAGGAAGCGTTCGCGGTCGCCGGGCATGGCATGGGCCGTGACCGCGGCGATGTAGACCGAGGCCTTGTCCGGGTCGGGCAGGGCGCGGATGGCCCGCGCGGCTTCCAGGCCGTTTAAGCCGGGCATCTGGATGTCCATGAGCACGAGGTCGAAGGTGGCCATGGTCGCGGCGTCCAGGGCCTGCTTGCCGTCGCCCGCCGCGCTGACGACATGGCCCCGTTGCCAGAGCCACTTTTCGATGATGTCGCGGCTCACGCGGTTGTCGTCGGCCACGAGCACCCTCAGCGGCGGCAGGGGCGTTGGCGCGGCGTCGTGCGCCGGTGCGGCCGTTTCCGGAACGTCGGACTCCAGGTCGAAGACGGCCGTGAACGTGAACTCCGAGCCCTCTCCCGGGACGCTCTCCACGGTGATGTCTCCGCCCATCAGGGTGACGAGGCGCTTAGTGATGGCGAGCCCCAGGCCCGTGCCGCCGAAACGGCGGGTATAGGCGCCGTCTGCCTGGATGAAGGGTTCGAAAATGCGCTCGAGGTCTTGCTGCGCGATGCCGATGCCGGTGTCGCTGACGGTGAAGAGCAGCCCCTGGAGGGGGTGCTGCGCGGCGGCTTCAGGCGGCAGGCAGGTTTCCACGCACTGCACGCCGATGACGACACCCCCACGCTTGGTGAACTTGATGGCGTTGCCGACGAGGTTGAGCAGTACCTGGCGCAGGCGGTCGGCGTCGCCGAGCAGCAGGTCGGGCACGTCCTCGGCCACTTCCGTGGCGAGTCCCAGGCCCTTGTCCGCGGCGAGTACGCCAAGGGCCGCCGCAACCGATGCCAGGACCCCGCGCAAGCTCATGGGTTCCTTGGAAATTTCCAGGCGGTCGGCCTCGATCTTGGAGAAATCAAGGATGTCGTTGATGATCCGCAACAGCGCCCCGGCGCTGTCCTCGATGTCCTTGAGGAATCCGCGCTGCGCCTCGTCCAGTTCGGTCGCGGCCAGGACCTGCGCCATCCCGAGGATGCCGTTTAAGGGCGTGCGGATTTCGTGGCTCATGTTGGCCAGGAACACGGATTTGGCCTGGCTTGCCGCTTCGGCCGCCTCCTTGGCCGCGGCCATGGCCGCCTCGGCTTCGCGGCGTTCGGCCACTTCGCGGATGAGTTCCTGGTTCATGCGGTTGAGCGTCATGGTCCGCTCCCGCACCATCACTTCCAGCCGTTCGTTGAGGCGCTTGAGGCCTTCACCGGCGGCATGGCTGTCGGTGACGTCCTCCACGATGCCGGCCACTCGGGTGACCACGCCGGCGTCGTCGGCCACGGGGAAATAGCGGGCCTGAACCCAGCGCACCTGGCCGTCCGGGCGCACGATCCGGTATTCGGGGAAGGAGCCGGCGCCGGGCCGCTTGCCGGCCACGGTGCCCAGCGCGCCGAGGACCGCGTCGCGATCGTCGGGATGGACGCCGTCGATCCAGGAGAGCGGGGCTTCGTAGAGGCTTTTGGTGCTGCGGCCCCACAGCCGTTCATAGGCCGGGCTGATGTAGAAGACCCGCTTCCAGTCCGCGGAGCCGAGCCAGAAGACCTCGCCGATGGCCTCGGCCAACTGGCGGAATTTCTTTTCGCTCTCGCGCAACGCCCGCTCGGCCGCTTTGCGCTCGGTGATGTCGCGCACCACGGCGATGATTCGTTCCCGGCCGTCGAGGACGGCGCGGCGCAGGTTGACCTCCACCCAGAACAACCTGCCGGATTTGTCCCGGGCAAGCCACTCGAACAGTCGGGGTTGGCCTTCACGGGCGCGGCGCAGTTCCTCCTGGATCTCGGCCGTGGAGTAGGGCGGGTAGCCGGCGCTGGTCTCGGCCGGCGACAGGCGGCGCAGCTCCTCCGGGCCGTAGCCGAGCAGCGTGGTCGCGCGTTCGTTGGCCTGGAGGAATCGGCCCGTGTCCGGGTCGTGGACGAAAATGGCGTCGTTGACGGCATCGAAAATGCGGCGGTAAGTGGCTTCGTTTTCCCTGGCGGTTTGCGTGGCTTCGAGGCAGTCCGTGATATCGTTGCCGCAGGCCACGACCCGGCCCGTTTCCGGGCCCCCTGCCGGCAGCGGGACCGTTTTCCAGCGGATGCGCCGCACGCCGCGCTGGGTGATGACGCCATGCTCCGGCCAAGCTGCCTCGCCGCCTGCGGCCAGGGCCTCGAGGAGCGGGCGCAGGCGCGGGACGTCGTTTTGGGCCACGGCAAAGGAAAGCCACTCGCGCCCCAACGTCGTTTCCCGGTCCAGGCCGAGCAGTGCCAAGCCGGCGTCGCTTAAATGGACGACGCGCCCGGAGGCGTCCAGGACTACGGCGATGTCCCCGGCCGCCTCCCACAGGGCGGCGGGGAGAGGGGCGCAGGCAGTGGATGGCGGGGTGGAAGGGTTGTCCACGGCGTCGGGCATGGCAGTGCTTCGCGAAGTTGAAATATCGTTTCTTGTGAGCGTTATGGTCTTTTTCCACAGTGCCGGCAAGGGTTGGTTTCCAGAAGGTGCCTCTCTTGCCCGCGTCATGCGCCGAAAGTATGAGGGGACCGCGAACGCCGAGCGTTCGAGGAGGTTTCCGCATGGACAGAAGGCATTTTCTGCTGGCCGCGGGCGTCGTCGCCGCGGGCCTGGCCGCGCCGCGCGCGGGTGTCGCGGCGCAGGGGGCGGCGTTGCCCACGCCGGCGTTGCCCGGGGACAAAAGCCTGGAAGCGGCGCTGCGCGCCAGGCAGACCCAGCGTAGCTTCGACGCGCGCCCCCTGCCGGACGAGATTCTTCCCGGGCTGTTGTGGGCGGCCAACGGCATCAATCGGCCCGAGGCCGGCAAGCATACGGCCCCGACGGCCATGAACCGCCAGGAGATCGACGTCTACGTGGCCAAGGCGGACGGCCTTTTCCGCTACGAACCCAGGGACCACCGGCTGGAACGGGTCTCCACCGAGGACCTGCGCGCCGCCACGGGCAAACAGGCGTTTGCGGCCACGGTCCCGGTCGATCTCGTCTACGTGGCCGACATGGGCAAGGTGGCGGGCGCGACGCCCGAGGAGAAGGCCTTTTACGCCGGGGCCGACACGGGGTTCATCAGTCAGAACGTCTATCTCTACTGCGCGGCCATGGGCCTGGCCACGGTGGTGCGGGCGAACTTCGACGGCGCGGCCCTGGCCAAGGCCATGGGCCTGCCGGACGGGCGGCGGATCACGCTTTCGCAGAGCGTGGGCTATCCCAAGGTCTGACATCACGCTTTACTTATAAATGGTGTCCGTGTATGTAGGATCAGCGCAAGATAACAGTCGTTGTCCGCATTCTGGGAACGCTGTAATCGCAGCAAGCTTGTGCAAAAAAGCACAATCTTGCTGCTCCCTCGGCCCGCAACCGTCGCGCCGCACGTGATAAATCAGGCAAAAGCGCTTTGTTGTTGACATTGCCTTGCCCAAATCGCTACCTCCACTACCATCATAAAGCCGATACGGTCGTCAGGCGGCGCGCCGCCGCCGGCGTCAGTCCGGACACCCGGGCGCATTTTTCCGCATCGCCATACAAAAGGAGTCAGCATGGAAACGCTCACCTATCCGGAAATGCAGCGCATCCTCATGGAGGAACTGCGCCTTATGCACTATCCCATCGCCATCAAATACTTCTTCGACCAGGCCGAGCTCGACGCCTTCAAGGCCAAGGGGAACTACTACCTGCCGGCCAAGGCCCTGACCTTCTGCCAGGCCGAAATCGGCGCGCGCATGGAAGGGATCACGGTGCTCATGGGCAAGGAGCAGCTCGGCTGCGGCAATGCCAAGTGCGTGTTCGGCTGGAAGGAGATCGACGAGGCCGAGATCAAGGGCCACCTCAAGTACGTGCGCGACATGGAGCAGGCCGAGCGGTTCGTGCGCAGCAAGCCGCGCCTGAAGCAGCCGCTGCTGTCCGTGGTGGTCTCGCCCCTGGCCGATGCGCCGTTTTCCCCGGACACGGTGCACTTCTACTGCGACAACATGCAGGCCTACCACCTGGTGGTGGACTGGATGGCGGCGCGCGACATCCATCCGCTGCGTCCCAACATGACCATGAATTCGGCGGCCTGCGCCGGCAACGTGTTCGCGTTCAACAGCGGCGAGGCCAACGTGTTCCTGGCCTGCAGCGGCAGCTACAACGCCGGCAAGACCGAGCGCGGCGAGATCAACGTGTCCATTCCCGGCGCGGATATCGGCCTCGTGGTCGCGCGGCTGCTGGAGCGCAAGGCGGCCACGGGCGGCGCGTCGGTGACGCGCGTCGGCCATCCCTTCCCCGGCGCGGACATCTGCAAGAACTGCCCGCTGATCGTGTTCAAGAAGGTCGAGGCCCCGGCCGTCGCGGACTAACGCCGCGACCCTTCGCGCATACGGTAGTCGGGTTGAAAAACGGCCCGTCGCACGTGTTGTCCCAGGAAAAGCATTTGCTTTCTTCGAGGGCGCGACACGAGGCGCGACGGCGGTAAGAAAGCGGCCCTGCGGGGCCGCTTTCTTGTTGTGGCTGCATCCCTCGGGCGTTGTGCGCATCAGTGTATGTCGTTAAAAATATAATGATATTTTGAGTCTTCTTTGATCATATGTTCCATGATGATGTCGTGTATTATGTATTGTAGTATGTCTATTGTCTGTATATCTTTTGACGTATCTGTTTGTATGAGTTTACTGTACTGTCGTACAAGGCGGGCATGTTCGGCCGCGTGGTTGTCGATCTCTGGGTAGTTGTTTGCGTGAAGTATCGCTTCTTCGTCTTCAAAGTGTTTTTTTACGTGGACGAAGATATCGACGAGAAGTCTTTGTGTCTCTTGCGGTGTATTGTTTGTAAAGGTGTGTTGCAGAAGGTCATTTGCAAGGCTGATTAGCTGCGCATGTTGTGTGTCGATGGTGGAATTTCCCGAAGTGTATGTATCGCTGAATAAAATTTTTAATGTCCCAATGCCGCCATTTGCCTGGTCAAGGCGGTATGTTTCATCTATTGATGCAAATTTGATGCGATTGCGCCCTTCATGTTTTGCCTGGTAGAGGAGTTCGTCTGTTTTCCGGATAATAGAATCCGGTGTTGTATCTTTTGTGCACGTAAGGGAAAGTGTTCCAATGCTGACAGTGACTGTATCGGACACTTCTGACCCGGCGTGTGGAATGGCTAAATTGGCAATGGTTTTTCTGATGTTTTCAGCCACGCCGACTGCGCCAAGGAGGTTGGTGTCCGGCATGAGGCAAACGAATTCCTCTCCTCCGTATCTGGCCGCAAGGTCCGTCGGCCGATTGAGGCTTCGGGCGATTGCCCGGGCAACCCGTTGCAGGCATTCGTCGCCTTTGACATGGCCGTACGTGTCGTTATAATATTTGAAATAATCGATATCGAGCATCGCAATCGAAAGTGTGGTTCCGGAGCGCGAGTGCCTGCTGCATTCGTAGGACAGCATCTTGTCGAAATGGCGGCGGTTTGAGATTTTTGTAAGCCCGTCCTCGTTGGTGATCGCTTCGAGCTGCTTGTTTGACTCCTCCAACGCGATTTCCATAAGTTTTCTTTCCGTTATGTCTTCATGGGCAATGACGGCTCGTGTCGGGCCTTGGCACGGAAACCGGGTGACTCGGGCCAGGAACCACCGTCGCTTGCCGGGGGAGTGGCAGGGGTATTCCATGGTGAAGAGCGATCTGGCACCGCTCAAAACGCTTTTCAATCCTTCCGAAAACAAAAAGGCGTCGCTGCAGCAACTGGTTGCGTTGCTTTCGCACGTGGTCAAATAATTCACTCCTTCGGAAACCCGTTCCGGGGCGACCCCGTTCGCAGAAGCAAAATCCCGCCACGCCTTGTTGGTAAGGATTATTTCGCCATGTTCTTCAATGAGCGCGATGCTGGCCGAAAGTCCGTCCAACGTGGATTGCAAGAACAGCTTGGAAGTCTGCAATTGGCTCGAGAGTTTTTGATTGACGAGGATGATCAGACCGAAAGTCCAAAGCGTACTCGTGGTGATGAGGAGAAGATATGAAAGGATCAAGGGCGATGGTTTTTCAAATAACAGCGGGACCGACGCTGTGAGGAGAGGGATGACCGCAAATGCTGACAACCAAAAAGCGTCGACTATGAATATAACCTTGAGAAAATCAATGACGATGTTGCGTTCGTTCGGAGAATTTTGCCTTAAAGTTGTCGCAGAAAAAATGGAAAATATGGCGCAAGCGAATGACGTGATAGTCCTGCGTAGGGGAATGCTGGAATTTACATAAGTGAAATACAGCAGGCAGAAGGCGGCCAATGAAAGTGTAATGTAAAGATATTTTTTTAATATTTTTGAGTCGTTATACTTGGCACAACCAATGTAGATAAATGAAAAGCATAGTATAAAAGTAAAATTATAAATAAATACAATAAATGAATGGAATGTGGGTATGTCGCGAAGAAAGAAAAGGAAAAAACCAAAAACGGTACAGCCGCTTCCAAGGGTCCACCACCCTAATCCTTCTCCCTGTTTGCTGATCTTGTGCTGCAAAAAAAATGCAACAAATTGAGTGCAACAAAAAATGCCGTAACAGACTGCAAGTGTTCTTATGTCAAGATTTTCCAGCATGCTTGGATGATACGAAGGGGGGTGAAGAAGTGAAGGAAAAATTGTCGGTTGCTACTTTATAAAAATCCCTAGCGTGCATACTCATGCCATAGGGATGTGGACAAGTAAACAATAAATTGAAAAGTCCCTTTGGGAATGCTTATTGTCCTGTTTCGATTCCCCCGTTTGCGCTGCACAGGTGCGCTTGGAAGGGTCTCCCGCTTCACACGGCACACTGCCGTGCAAAAGGCCGGGCACAGGAAAAAGCGCAGAGCATCGGCGGGACACGTGCTGCCGGGGTCAGATTTTCTCGCGCACGATGGCCCCGAGACCCGTGTCGAGCATGTGCGTGGTGATGGCGCGGGGGGTGTCGTCCGGGACGTTGCTGCCCATGCTCGGGCCCAGGCGTTCGGCCGCGAAATGGCCGGCGGCGAGCGCGGCCACCATGTCGGCGGTGGAGGAAGGGTCGAAGCGGGTCAGGGATGCCGCGCGCTCCCACATGCGATCCGAAATGCTCATGGCACGCCTCCAGACGGTGTTTTGAAAGTAACGCCGTCCGCGACGACCGGCAAGGGGGACGCCGATATCTCGGCGATGTGGGCAACGGACGTAATCCTGTGGTGAAAAAAGTGTAACCGCCGGAGAAAGGCGTGCGGGGCCACAACGGACGCTCAAACGAAATCGCTTGGGCTGGCGCACGGTTGATCGCATTGCCGGAGACGGAGGCTGCTGGCACGCTTCTGGCATCAATGAAGGCGTTGGCTTGGATCGTCACCGGGAGGTGTACCATGAGACGTTTGATCGCCATCACTGTCCTGAGTCTGGCCCTTGTCGCCGCGGCCGATTCGGCCCGAGCCCTGACCGTGGCCGGACCGGGATTCGCCGTGAGCCTGCCCGTCTATGCCACGGTGGGCCCGCCGCCGGTCTACGTCGCGCCGGCCTATGTGCCGCCGCCGGCGGTCTACGTGCCGCCTCCGGTCTATGTCGGCCCGGCCTACGTGCCGCCGCCGGTCTGGGGCGCCCCGCGTCCGCGTCCGGTGGCCTGGGCCGCGCCGGTTCCCATCGGGCCGCACCCGGTGGTCGCGCCCGTCCCCGTCGGGCCGCGGCCCGGGTTCGCGCCCGTCCCCATGGGACCGCGCCCCAGGTAGGTCCGTGACCGCGTCGGGTGCTGCCTGACGCGGCGGCCAAAAACGAGGCCGCGATCGGGATGTTCCCGGTCGCGGCCTTTTGTGTGGCGTGGCGTGAAAAGGGCGTCAGGGCGCAAGCCAGGTCCGGATGAATGCCCGCGTCTTGTCCGCATCGAGGGGTTTGCCGGTCAGCGACAGGCGCGAGGCGTTGGCCGCGAGCAGATCGAGGTAGGGGCCGGGATTGGCGACAAGGGGCGCAAGTCCCGCGCCGCGCAGCAGCTCCCGGGCCAGGAAGGCCTCGCCCCAGATGTTGGGGTGGATGCCTTCCGGGGTCAGCGCGGCCACGCCGCATTGCGCCCTGAGCGCGGCGCGAAAGGCGTCCATGCGCCGGCGCATGTCGAGGAAGACGAGCTTGCCCTTGTTGCCCGGATCCTTGGCGAGCGTCGCGGCGGCGTCGCGCAGGGCCTGGTTGTGGCTGCGCAGACCTCCGGTCTTGGGGCTCGGGAAAGGGGCCTCGAAGCGGAAGCCGTCCGGCGGGATGCCCATGACCGGCTTTTCCGGAATATCGTCGAACATGTCGTAGAGCACCAGGGTCACGGCGGCTTTCGGCAGCACGGCCCGGCCAAGCGTCAGCCAGTTCTCCTCGTAGGCGTCGGGGTTCTGCCCGTTGTAGCCCGCGTCCTCCATGATCACCACGTCGCCGTCGCGGATCACGCCCGCGTCTATGAGGCCGGAGATTTCGCCGGCCTTGCCTGCCACGTCCGCCGCTTGCGGCAAGCCCAGCGCCCCGGCGTAGGCGGCGACGAGTTTGGCCGAGGGAATGGTCAGACCGTGGTTTTGCGACGTCAGGAGCCCCGAGTCCGCGAACAGGACGTTTAGGACCGAAGCCAGGGAGTGCATGCACCACAGCGGATCCTTGGTCTTCTCACCCGGATCGTTGGCCTGGCGCATCATGTCGGCCATGGCCGACACCATGTACGCGGTGTCGTTGAGCTTGGCCTGCAGGGCCGAGAAATCGATGGTCTCCAGGGTGCACATCATGGAGACGGAGTCGCCGAAGATGAAGACCGCCCGCCCGTAGGCGTCGCGGTTGGCCTGGATTTGCCCGAAGATGCGGTCGGGTGGAAACTCTGCCGGCTGCTCGGCGGAGGCGGGCAGGGCGGCCAACAAGAGAAACAGCAGGGCGGGCGCAAGGCGTAGGGACATGAAAGAGCTCCCGGCGGCTTGGGTTGGCATGGCGCATCGCACGCTAGCGCAACCGCTTCTTGAAGAAGTTGTGCAGGGTCATGTCCAGCCTGCCGAAACCGTAGCCGAGTACGGCCACAGTGAACAGGCCCAGGAAAGCGGTGGCGTTGTTGAGCGGCCAGCCGAAGCTGTAGACGGCGAGGGAGAAGAAGGCCGACAGGATGACGGCGTGGATGAGGTAGTAGGCGTAGGCGTAGTCGCCGAAGTTGGAGAGGGCCTCGATGAGCGGGTGGCGCCACTTGTCCTCGAGCTTGACCACGGCGTAGAGGCTCGCCGCGGTGCACAGGCTCCAGGGCAGGATCTCGCGCATGTCCTTGATCAGCCCCGCCGGACGGTCCCAGGAACTCAGCACGCAGTAGGCCGAACAGGCGCAGATGGTGACGACGGAGATGCTCCAGTGCCAGTCCGGCATCTTCTTCTGGAGGTAATAGACCAGCGCGCCGGTGATGAAATAGAGGTTGAAGCCGGAAAGCAGCACGGTGCGCCAGGTGGTGAAGATGTAGGCGTCCTGCATGCCGAGGACATAGTAGGCGAAGAAGATCGCCGCCGCCCACGTGAACAGGAACGGCACGAAATAACGGCGCAACCTAGGCAAGGCGAACGGCGAAATGATGACGTAGTAGGCGATTTCGTAAATGAGCGTCCATTCCACGTGCAGGGGCAGGTCCACCGGCCCGAGCGGCAGCAGGGAGGCCGCGGCGAACAGGTTGGAGGGCGGTGCCTTGTGCCAGACGAGGTAGCTGACGAGAAGGGCGATGGCCACGCCGCAGAAATAGGTGGGGTAGACGCGCAGCAGGCGGCGGGGCAGGAAATTGCGGTAGCCGATGTCGATGAGGAAGGCCATGATGAAGCCGGAAATGCTGAAAAACGGCAGTGCCGCGGCCATGAAGGCGGCCGGGATGAAGTGGAAGACCGTGCCGTCCGGTTGTCCGTAGATGATCAGGTAGGCCCGCATGTGCAGATAAAGGACCATGGCCATGAAAACGAGACGCAGAAATTGAATGGAATAATATCGCACGGTGTCGGATGGATCCCTTGGATTGTTACGTTTCGAAAAATATCGTCGGGAAGATACGCACCGACGCGACGGTAGCTACTGCTTAGAAGACTTCTTTGCGCAGGTCCACCTTCTCTTGCGGCGCTTGTCTTGGTTTTCACACCCCATCGGCCCTGGCCAGGGCTTCGCGGGCCGCGTCGTCCTTGCCTTGCGCGGCGAGCGCCCGGGCCAGTTCGCGCCAGAATTCGCCACGGTCCGGGCGCAGGGCGGCGGCCTGGCGGGCCATGGCCTCGGCGATGGCGGGATCCTGGCCTTCTTCCAGGTAGAGCCGGGCCATGAGGTGCAGGGAGAAGGCGTCCTTGGGGTCGTGGAGCAGGGCCTGGTGCAGGTGCTCGCGCGCCTCCTCGAGCCTGCCCTGGGCGAAGGCGAGGCGCGCCAGATGGCGCAGGGTCAGGGCCGGGCCGTTTTGCGTCTCCATGGCGCGGCGGTAGTACTTGCGCGCCGTTTCGAAGCGCCGGTCCTCCTCGGCCATGCGCCCCAGGCGCAACAGGCTGAAGACGTGCTGCGGGTCGGCGCGCAGGCATTTCTGGAAGGCCGTGCGCGCCGCCTTGGCTTCCGAGAGCCGCCGGCAGACGCAGCCGAGGTTGTAAAGGGCCATGGTGTTTTTCGCGTCGCGGCCGATGACCCGCGTGAATTCCGTGCGCGCCGCTTCCAGGCGGCCGAGGCGCGCCAGGCAGATGCCGAGCGAATTGCGCGCCAGGATGTTGTCCTCGTCGGCGAGCAGCGCCTGCTTGAACTCCTCCATGGCCGCGTACACGTCGCCCATGGCGAACAGGCGGTCGCCGCTGACCGTGAGCGAGAGGGAATCGAACACGGCGAGTTTGGGGCCTTCCGGCAAAAGCAGCGCGTGGTCCAGCGCCTTGCGGCAGTTGTCCGCCACGTCGGCGCGGGAATAGTCCAGGAACGGATAGCCGGCGATGCCGACGGCGGCCTTGCCCAGGCGCTCGGTCAGGGCGGCCAGGCACGCCTCGGCCGGCTCGCGCAGGCTTTCCGGCTCGCGCCCGGGCAGGTAGAAGACGATTTTTCCTGAACTGAAGCGCCCACTGAGGGCGTCCTGTCCGAAATGCGCACGGCAGATCGCGACAGCTTCGGCCATGTCCGCCTCGGCCGGGCGGTCGGGTTTGCGCTCGCGGGCGGCGTCGGGCAACAGCGCGAGCACCATGGAAAATGTCTGCCGCTTCTCCCGGTCCTGCGCGGCCTGGCGCAGGAAATCGCGGCGGTCGTAGAGTCCCGTGACCTTGTCGCGCCGGGGCGAGGTGTCGCACGCCGGGGCGAGGGGGGCCGCATCGCCGGCTTCGGGGGCGAGCAGCAGCCGGTCGCCGGGCTCCAGGGGCAGATCCGGGTCGGCGAGCTGGAGCACCTCGGCGAAGGCCATGTCCTCGCCCACCTCCAGCAGCGCGACCTCGCCCTTGATGGTCGTGGGCGAGCGGCCGGACACGCGTTCGCCGTCGGATTTGCGGATGTCGCGCGGGCGTTCGTTTTTGGGCGACCAGACCAGGAAACGCTGCCCGGCCTCGGCCTCGGCGTAGCGTCCGAGGCTCACCGCCAGGCGCGACAGGGGGAGCGTTTCGAGCACCACCCCGCCCTCGGCCAGGATGCGGCTCCAGGCCATGGCCTGGTCGCGGCCGAGGTCCTTGGCCACGGCCAGGGCTTTTTTCGCCTTGCGCCACAGCACCCGCGCCTGCTCGGCGGGCGGGGCCGCGAACTGGCCGCCGCGCATGTCCTGCGGATAGGCCGCCGCGCCGGCGCTGGCCGTGAGGCTGAAGGATTCGCCCGTGGCCGGCACGGGAAAGGTGAGGCGGGACAGTTCGCGCACAAAAGTATCGGCCGCTTCCCGGCAGCGCGCGGCCGAGGCCCCGGGCAGGAAGAAGCCGAACAGGTCGTCGTGCAGCCGCGCCGCCAGCCCCTGTTGCGGGCACAGGCGCGCAAAGAGCCTGCCCACGGCGGCAAGGGTCGCCTCGGCCGCGAGAAAACCGTGCCGCGCGGCCACCCGGCTGAAGAAGTCGAGGTCCAGCGCGACCAGCCCGAAGCCGCCGCGCGGCCCGGAAAGCCCGGGATCGGCAAGGCCGCCCGAACCCGGCAGGATGCGCTCCTGGACCCGCTCGATTTCGTCGGCCATGTTGGCCAGAAGCGTCTCGCCTGTGGCCAGGCCCGTGAGCGCGTCCGTGGCCAGGGCCTTGGTCAGGCTCGCCTCGCGAAGGGCCATGGCCGCGACGCGCGGCAAAAGGGGCAGCAAGGTGCGCGGCGCGCCAAGGCTCGCTCCCCGGGCGATGAACACCCCGAGCAAGCGGCCGTCGGCGCAAAGCGGAATGAGCACCTTGCGCTCCGCCGGCAGATGCGTCGCCAGGGAAAAACCCGGGCCGAAGCCCTCGGCCGCGGGGTCGTCGCCGGCGCGGGGGAAATAGAGGCTGTGCGTCTTGAAGGTGAGGAACCGGGAAAAAACGTCCCGCAGGAACTGCTCGCAGGCGATGAGGTCGCTTTGGGCGAGCGGAGAGCCCGCAGCGACGGATGGCGCGGATGATGGCTGCATGGGGCTTTGCTCTACCGTCGTCGCGGCGGGAAAACAAGCGCGCCGGGAAGCGCCCATGTCCGGGACTTGACAGCGGGGCAGGGGACGCGGCACCCCTGTGGCGGCATACCCTTGTCCGGGTTTTCTCCGGAAGCCGGCAGGTAGGTGAGGCGCGGCCGGGACAGGCCGGGGTGATGCGTACGGGAGGTGAGCCATGGACATCAGGACGTTTCCGCTTGGTCCCCTGGAGACCAATTGCTATGTGGCCACGGCCGGCAATGCGGCCATTGCCGTGGATGTCGGCGGACCGCCCGAGGCGGTTGCACATTATCTCAAGGAAAAAGGCTGTTCCCTGGAAGCGGTGCTCGTCACGCACCTGCACTGCGACCATCTCTACGGCGTCGGCGAACTGGCCCGGACTTGCGGCGCGACGGTCTTCGCCGGGGCCGCGGACGCGCCGCTTCTGGATACGGAACTGGGCAAGGGCGGGCTCATGGGCCTGCCGCTCGTGCCGCCCTTCGACTGGGAACCGCTCGGGCCGGGCGAACTGCTCCTTCTGGGACAGCCCTGCCGCGTCCTGGCCACGCCCGGCCATTCGCCGGGCAGCCTCTCGTTTTATTTCCCGAAGGCCGGTGCGGTCTTCGTCGGCGACCTGCTCTTCTACCGCTCCATCGGCCGTACGGATTTCGAGGGCGGCGACTACGACGCGCTCATCGCTTCCGTGCGCGAGTCCATTTTCACGCTGCCCCCGGACACGGCGGTCTACAGCGGTCACGGCCCGGCCACGACCGTGGGCGACGAGATGCGCCACAATCCGTTTTTTTCGGAGTTCGCCCGGTGACGCCGGCGGGGGAGTCCGCCGTCTTTTTGTGCGGCCCCCGGGCGGGCGGCAACTCCGACACGGCCGGTCTCGCCTTTGCCGGGGCCCTGGCCGCGGCGGCCGCGCCCGTGCGCGTGGTGAAGCTGCGCGAGCAGCGCCTCGAACCCTGCCGGGGTTGCGGGGCCTGCGCCGGGCCCGGCAACCGCTGTCCCCTGGACAGGGACGGCGACGCGGCCGAGGCGCTTTTCGACCTGATCGAGGCCGCGCCGGTCGTGGCCTTTGCCGCGCCCATCTACTTCTACCACGTGCCCGCGCTTTTCAAGGCCTTCATCGACCGCGCCCAGCGCCGCTACGCCGCGCGTCTGGCCGCCGCGCCCCGCGCCGCCCCGCCGGCGGCCCTGGCGGCCCATGTCCTGCTCGTGGCCGGTCGCCAGCGCGGGGAGAAGCTCTTCGACGGAGCGCTGCTGACGCTCAAGTATTTCCTTTGGCCCTTGTCCCGGGAGCTCGCCGCGCCGTGCCTGCTGCGCGGCATGGACGCCCCGGGCGACCTGGCCGCCGACGCCGCGGCCCTGGCGGACGTGGCCGCGCTCGGGCGCGCGGCCGCCCGGGCGGCGTATGGCCGATGAGGGGGGGGCGCGAGGGAGGGAGGGAAAATCGCCTCCGGCGGCCAGGAGGGGCGGCGGCCCCTCCTGGACCTCCCGAAAGGGGGGGGCGGTGAAGGGATGGTGTTCGCGGGTGGATGGTACGGTCTATGGTGGCTGAGGGGAGGCTTGCGGGGTTGGCCCGGTGCTGTTGCCGGGCGCTTCTGGCCCTGTGCGACCGCTGCCAGGCTTGCGCCGGGCTGCTGCCTCCGGGCACGTGCGGCCCGGTGTGCCCGGACTGCGCCGCCCTGCTGCGCCCGCGCCTGGGCGGGTATTGCCCGCGCTGCGGCGAGCTTGCCGCCGACCCGGACGCGCCGCCGTTTCTGTGCAACGCCTGCCGCCTGTCGGGCCGCCCCTGGGAGGGCTTCGCCTTCCATGGCCCCTACGACGGCCTGCTGCGCGACCTGATCCTCGGGTTCAAGTTCCACGGCCGCCTGGGCCAGGGCCGGGTTCTGGCCGGGCTTGCCCGCGACGCCTACCGTCGCGCCGTGGCCCGGACCGGGGAGGGGGCCATGGACCCCGCCGGCCCGGGCGGCATCGTGCCCGTGCCCCTGCATCCCCGGCGGCTGGCCTGGCGGGGCTTCAACCAGAGCCTGGAGCTCGCCCGGCTGCTGGCTGCGGACCTCGGCCGGCCCGTCCTGCCCGGGGCGCTGCGCCGCATCCGCGACACCACGCCGCAAAGCCAGCTGCCCGGAGCCCGTCGGCGCGCCAACATCGCCGGGGCCTTCGTCGCCGATCCCGCGCTGGTCGCCGGGCGTGGCGTGCTCCTCGTCGACGACGTCATGACCACCGGGGCGACCATCGACACCGCGGTCAACGCCCTGCGCGCCGCCGGGGCCGCCCGCGTGGACGTGCTGGTGATCGCGCGCTAGCCTTCTGGAAAAAGCCGGAAAAAACTGTATATGGGGGTTAACGACAAGGAGCGTGTATGTCACCCATGCGGTTTTCCGGCGCCGACGATCCCCTGTGGTACAAGGACGCCGTCATTTACGAAGTGCACGTCAAGGCGTTCATGGACGGCAACGGCGACGGCATCGGCGATTTCCCGGGCCTGACCAGCCGCCTGGACTACCTGGCGGGGCTTGGCGTCGACACCCTGTGGCTGCTGCCGTTTTATCCCTCGCCGCTTCGTGACGACGGTTACGACATCGCGGATTATTACGGCATCCATCCCGACTACGGCACGCTCAAGGATTTCAAGGAATTCCTGCGTCAGGCCCATGCCCGGGGCCTCAAGGTCATCACCGAGCTCGTGGTCAACCACACGTCCAAGGAGCACCCCTGGTTCCAGCGTTCCCGCGCGGCCGGCCCGGGCTCGCCCTGGCGCGACTACTACGTCTGGAGCGACACCCCGGAGAAGTACCGGCAGGCGCGCATCATCTTCAAGGATTTCGAGCATTCCAACTGGACCTACGACCGCGAGGCCGGGGCCTACTACTGGCACCGCTTCTATTCACACCAGCCGGACCTCAACTACGACAATCCGCGCGTATGCCGCGAAATCACGCGCGTCATGGATTTCTGGCTGTCGCTTGGCGTGGACGGCCTGCGCCTGGACGCCGTGCCTTATCTCTTCGAGCGCCGGGGCACCAACTGCGAAAACCTGCCCGAGACCCATGCGTTCCTCAAAAAACTCCGCGCCCACGTGGACGGGAAGTTCAAGAACCGCCTGTTCCTGGCCGAGGCCAACCAGTGGCCCGAGGACGCCGTGGCCTATTTCGGCGACGGCGACGAATGCCACATGGCCTACCACTTCCCCATCATGCCGCGCATCTTCATGGCGCTGATGATGGAGGACCGCTTTCCCATCCTCGACATCATGGAACAGACCCCGCCCATCCCGGCCTCCTGCCAGTGGGCCATGTTCCTGCGCAACCACGACGAGCTGACGCTCGAAATGGTCTCCGACGAGGAGCGCGACTACATGTACCGGGTCTACGCCAAGGACCGCAAGGCGCGCATCAACCTGGGCATCCGCCGCCGCCTCGCGCCGCTCATGCAGGGCAGCCGCCGCCGCATGGAGCTTATCAACTTCATCCTCTTTTCCTTCCCCGGCACGCCCATCATCTACTACGGCGACGAGATCGGCATGGGCGACAACTTCCACCTCGGCGACCGTGACGGCGTGCGCACGCCCATGCAGTGGAGCCCGGACAAGAATGCCGGCTTTTCCAGGGCCAATCCGCAAAACCTCTATCTCCCGGTGGTCATCGACCCGCAGTACCACTACGAAGCCGTCAACGTGGAGAACCAGGAGGCCAACCTTTCCTCCTTCCTGTGGTGGATGCGCCGGGTCATCGCGCTGCGCCGCAGGCTCCCGGCCATGGGCCGCGGCCAGATGGCCTTCGTGTCCCAGGACAACGCCAAGGTCCTGGCGTTCACCCGTACTTACGGCGACGAGGTCATCCTGGTGGTCGTCAACCTGTCGCGTTTTTCCCAGGTCGCGCGCATCGATCTGGCCGCCTACGCCGGGACGGCGCCCGTGGACGTGGCCTCGGGCACGCGCTTTCCGGCCGTGACCGAGGAGCCCTACGTGCTGCCCCTGGCCCAGCACGACTACTACTGGTTCCGCCTGGCCCGCGAGGACGCCGCCCGCGCGCTTCCGCCCCGGGGCGCGCCCCATCTGTACCTCGCCCAGGAGCTGCGCAGCGTGCTTGGGCAGGGCGTGCGCAAGCGCATCGGCGACGAGCTTTTGCCCGAGCACGCCCGGCGTTCGGGTCTGGCCGGCGCGCCGCTCCCGGGAACGCTTCGCGCCGACATCCTCGACGCCGTGCCCGTCGGCCCCAGGGGGTTGACGGCGTGGCTGCTCTTCGTCGAATGCCATTTCGCCAGTGGCGAAACCCGGCTCTTTCCCTTTCTCCTGGCCCTGGCCGCGGGCGGGGCGGCCGAAGCCGTCCTTCGCGACGACCCCGGCGCGGTGGTCGGCCACGTGCATCACGGCGGTCGCGAGGGCGTGCTCGTCAACGGCTTCGCCCTGGCCGCGCTGCGCGACTGGTGGCCCCGGGCCGTGTCGCGAAACATGCGCCTTCGCGGCGCGGACGGTACGCTCGCGCTGCGGGCCCTGCCAGGCTATCCCGCGGGCGTGTGCGACACGGCGGGCTGCGACGCCACGAACATGTTCACGGACAACCAGAGCAACGTGGTCATGACCTATGACGCCAAGCTCTTTTTCAAGTTCTACGCCGGCCTCGACGCCGGGCCGCATCCCGAGGCGGAACTGCTGACCCAGCTGGCCGGACCGGGGGAATTCCCCCACGCGCCGCGCCTCGCCGGCGTGATCGAATACCGGTCCAAGGGCCGCGGCGACGCCGTGACCGTGGCCACGGTGCAGGAATACGTGGTTGGCGGCCGGGACGCCTACGACTACACTCTGGAGCATCTGGAGCGCTATTTCGAACAGCGCCGGGCCATGCCCGCCGCTGCCGTCTCCGAGGGCGGCAGCGAATCCCTGGAACGGGAGATGGCGCAATCCATGGCCGGCATGGCCGACGAGTTCTACCTGGAGATGGCCCGGCTGCTGGGCCGGCGCACGGCTGAGATGCATCTCGCCCTGGCCAGGGGCGGCGGCGCGTTTGCGCCCGAACCCTTCACCAAGCTCTATCAGCGCTCGGTCTACCAGGCCATCCGCAACGGCGTGCGCCGGGCCACGGCCCTGCTTGCCAAAAGCGTGCGCAGTCTGCCCGACGAGCCTCTTCGCGAGGAGTCCGCGGCCATCGTGGCCGCGGAAAAGCAGTCCCTGGACGCCCTTGCCGGCCTGCTCGGCCGGGCCGTGAACACGGTGAAAATCCGCATCCACGGCGACTACCGCCTGGAGCAACTGCTGTTTACGGGCAAGGACTTCGTGATCGTGGATTTCGAGGGCGACCCGAGGCGCACGCTCGGCGAACGGCGGCTCATGCGCTGCGCGCTGCGCGACGTGGCCGGCATGTTCTATTCGTTCTACGCCGCGGGCGAAGAGGGCGTGCGCCGCCACGCGCAGGCCCATCCCGAGGAGGCGCGCCGCCTGGACGGCTGGGCCTGGACCTGGGCCGAAGCCGCGTCCCGGGCCTTTTTCGGGGCCTACGCCACGGCCATGGGCGATGCGCCCGTGCTGCCGCCGCGCCGTGACCGTCTGCTGCTGCTCAAGTGCTTCCTGCTCGAGCGGGCCTACGACGCCCTGGCCACGTCCCTCGACGCCCGCCCCGAGCGCATCGGCGCGCCGCTGTCCTGCATCCGGCTGGTGCTGGCGCTCAAGTAGGGCCGCCCCGCCTGTCGCCGGAGCACAGGGGCGCGGCAGCCTACGCTTCGGGGCTCGCCACGGCGGGGGCCGCGCCGGCCTCGGGATCAAGCGGCAGGCGCACCCGGAAAACGGTGCCCGTCTCGGGGGTGGAGAGGAAATCCGCCGTGCCCCCGAGGTAGCGTTCCGTGAGGAGCTTGATGCTGTAGGTGCCGAGCCCCCGTCCCGCGCCCTTGGTGGAAAACGAGCGGTTGAAGATGCGCATGCGCACGCGCTTGGGGATCACGCCATCGTTGTGCACGCAAAAGCGCAGGAAATCCCCGTCGCGGTCGCAGAAAAGCGTCACTGTGCCGCCGGGTTCGGTTGCTTCCAGGGCGTTTTTCACCATGTTGCCGAGCACCCGGCGCAACAGCGCCGGATCGGATCGAAACGGCACGTGCCGACAGTCGTTTCGTACGACGATGCGCTTGTCCCTGGCCTGTTCGCTGTTCTGGAAGGTGACTTCGGTCAGTTCCAGCACGTCGGAGGATGCTAGCGGGACGAAATGGGTCTCCAGCTCGTTGGTCTCGGCGGCCAGCAACTGCTTCTGGCTCGTGATCTCGTCCGTGAGCCGGGCCATGGCCGAGTGGATGAACCGGGCGTCGGGGCGCAGGTCCTCCTGGACCTCCTCGGCCAAAAATTCCATGAGCCCCTGCAGGCCGCCCACGGTGTTGAGCATGTCGTGGAAGAAGATGCGTTCCAGGGCGCGCCGGCGTTTTTCGTGGCTCACGTCGGTGATGGAGAAGATGAGGAAGCGCTCGTTGTCTAAGGAAAACGGCGACGAGGACACGAGCAGGTCGAGGGCCTCGACCTTGCCGCCGTCCTCCCGGTTGATGTTGCACTCCTGGATGTTCTGCCGCCCGGCCAGTCCGAACAGGATGGAGCGCACCGCGCCGCAGTGGGCGCAGAACTCCCCGGTGCCGCAGCCGCCCGGGGCCTTGGCCGCGTGCACGCAGCGGAAGGCCTCGCCCGGGCGTTTCCCCAGGGCCTCGCGGATGTCGTCCACGCCGATGGCGTCGGCGAACTTGCGGTTGCCGAACACCACCTGGCGGCAGTCGTTGAGGACCATGGCGATGACCGGGATGGCGTTTAAAACCGCCGGCAGTTCGTGGCAGGAGAGGATGGCGAACTGGCGTTCGACGTCGTCTTGCGGGGCTCGTGCGGCCGGGGCGAAACACGTCTGATCGGATGCTTGGGGCATGCGGCGCTCCTGAGCGTTTTCCATTCTCATTCATTTTAAGGAGAAGCGGCGGAAAGTAAAGCGTCGCGGCTTTGGCCTTGAAATCTCGGGCCGCTTCTGGTGTCATCACGGCGTGGCGATCACCCGTCTGATACTCGAAAATTTCATGGCCCATGCCCGGACCGAGTTCGCGCTGGCTCCGGGACTCAACGTCCTCACCGGACCCAACAACACCGGAAAATCCGCCGTGGTCGAGGCCCTGCGCTGCCTGGCCGCCAATCCCGCGCCGCGCCACGTCATCCGCCACGGCGCGTCCGAGGCCCGCGTCACGCTGGAGCTCGACGACGGCACGGCCGTGACCTGGGTGCGCCGGCCCAAGTACGCCCTCTACGAGCTGACCCGCCCCGGCGCGGCCGAACCCGAGGTCTTCGCCAAGTTCGGCCGCACCCCGCCCGAGGAAATAAGCCGCGTGCTGCGCCTGTCGCCTGTGCCCATCGAGGGCGGCGAACCCGTGGACGTGCACATCGGCAACCAGCGCGAACCGGTTTTCCTGCTCAACCGGCCCGGCACGGTCCTGTCCGGCTTTTTCGCCGCGTCCACGGAAGCGGCGCACCTGATCGCCATGCAAAACCTGCTCACGGACCGGATCCGGCGGGCGAAATCCGAAAAAAGCCGCCAGGAAAAGCGCATGGCCGGCCTGGTCGCGGAAATCGACCGTCTGGCCCCGCTGCCGGGCCTGGAGCTGCGCCTGGAGGCGGGAGAGGCCCTGGAGGCGGAACTTGGCGCGGGCGAGCATCGGGCCGAGGCTCTGGCCGGGCTCCTGGCCGCGCGGGAGCGCCTTTCGCGCCAGGCGGCCGCCTGCGGCGCGGCGGGCAGTGCGCTTGCCGCGCTTGGCGCGCCGCCGGCCCTGGCGCAAACGGCCCCCCTTGCCGCGACCGTGGCCACGGCGGAGGCACTGGTCCGGCGCAAGGCGCTTGCCGCGTCGCAGCAGGCGGCGCTTGCGGCCCTTGCCGCGCCGCCGCCACTTGCCGACTCGGCCCTGTGCGACCGCCGCAGGGCGGAACTTTCGCGCCTGCGCCAGGCGCTTGCCCACGCCCGGAAAAAAAGCGCCGCCCTGGCGCGGCTTTCCCCGCCGCCGGACCTGGGCGACGCGGTTTCCCTGGAGGCGACGCGCGACCGCCTGACGGCCGGGCGCGCCGCCGCCGCGCGGCTCGCCTCCAGGGCGCAGGCCCTGGCCCGCCTGTCTCCGCCGCCGGAGACCGCGGACCCGGGGCCCCTGGCCGCCCTGGCGGCGCAGCTCGCCGCCGCGCGGCAGACCGTGGCCGCCGCGTCCGCGACCCTGGATCGCCGCGCGCGCTCGCTTGCCGACATGGCCGTGCGCGTGGCCGCGCGCCTTCAGGCGCTCGGCAGCTGTCCGCTGTGCGGCGGCGCGCTTTCGGCCGGGGATTTCCTCGGCGGCGGCCACGTCCATGCCCCCGAAAAGGACGCCTCATGAGCCTGCCGCAGCTTTCGGCCAACGGCCTGCTTCTCGTGCCCGATCCCCACGTAGCCGCGACGCCGCCCATGCAGCGCCTGGATTCCTACATGGAGGACGTGCTGGCCAAGCTCGCCGCGTGTCTGGCCCACGCCGTCGCCGAGAACCTCGTGCCCATCGTGCTCGGCGACCTCTTCCACTGGCCGCGCGAGAACCCCAACGCCCTGATCGTGGCCCTGATCGACCTTTTTCGGCCGCACACGCCCTACGTCCTGGTCGGCAACCACGACAAGTACCAGGCCCGCTTCACGGCCGACACCTCCCTGGCCGTGCTCGCCGCCGCGGGCGTGGTCCATGTGCTCGACGCGCCCGGGCTTTTCGCCAGGCTCGTTTCGCCCACGGGCACGGCCGTGCTCGGAGCCTCGCCCGACGGCGCGCCCCTGCCCGCGAGCGTGGACAAGGACCCGGGCGAGGAGAGCATCTGGTTCACCCACCACAACGTCGGGTTTCCGGACTTTCTGGACAAGCACGTGAAAATCCGGGAAATCCCGGGACTTGACTGGGTCGTCAACGGCCACATCCACCGGCCGCAGCCGACCGTGGTCGCCGGATGCACCCGCTGGGCCAACCCCGGCAACATCACGCGCCTGCAATTTAACCGCCGCGCCAAGGATCGCGTGCCCGCCGCCGCCGTGTGGCGGCCCGGCGCGGCGGCGCTCGAAGCGTGGCCCGTGCCCTTCCGCCCCTTTGAAGAAGTGTTCCCGGACCAGGAATTCCCGCCTGAGGAGGATGCCGCGCCGGCCGGCGAATCGCGCTTCCTGGAAGGCCTTGCCCGCCTTGCCTGGCGGCGCACCCGCGAAGGCGCGGGGCTCGGCGAATTCCTGCGCGCGAACCTGAACCCCGAAAGCCCCGAGACGGACGTCATCTGGGAGCTCTACAGCGAGGTCACCCATGCCGCCGATAAATAACAATCCCCGCGCCGCCGAGGCCGACGCCGGCCCCCAGCGCGAACTGGCCGCGCTGCGGGCCGCCTACGAACGGCTGCGCGACGACAAGGTCCGCGCCGAACAGGACCTCGCCAACTTGACGCGCCAGCTCGCCGACCTGGAAGCGCGCGCGCAAGCCGAATACGGCACCGCCGACCCCCAGGAGCTCGCGGCGCTGCTTGAGCGCATGCGCACGGAAAACGCCCGCCTCGTGGCCGCCTACAAGGAACACATCGACGGCGTGCGCCGCGACCTGGCGGCCGTGGAGCGGGAATTCGAAGGGGACTAGGACCGGGGCGGGGGAAGAAATGCCTCCGGCGGCCAGGAGGGGCGACGGCCCCTCCTGGACCTCCCGGGAGGGGGGAGACAGGAGCGGGGATGGAACTGACGGAACAGGAAGACTGGCGGGCGCTGGCGCGGGAGCGGCAGGAACTGACGCGCCGCCTGGACCGGCTCTCGGGCGTGGCCGAGGGCCGCGTGCGCGAGTTTCTAAACGCGCGCGATACCCTGGCTACGGTGACGGAATTCCTGGATATGTCCCCGCGCGTGGCCGCGCGCCTGGAGGAACTCACGCGCGAACTCTTCGGCGCGGTCCTCGACGAGATCGAAACCGACCTTACCCACGCCGTGCGCGAAATCCTCGGCCAGGACCGCAAGGTCGTCTCGCGCCGGGACGTCAAGAACAACCGGCTGCACATCGAATTCGAGATGGAGCAGGACGGCCGCGCCGAGGACATCCTCACGGGCCAGGGCGGATCGGTCTGCAATATCCTGTCCGTGGGCCTGCGCCTGATCGCGCTGTCCCAGCTCGACCCGGCCGCGCACCGGCCGTTCCTCGTCCTCGACGAACAGGACTGCTGGCTGCGGCCCGACCTCGTGCCCGGCTTCGTGCGCCTGATCGCCGCCATCGCCGAACGCCTGGACCTGCAGGTGCTCTACATCAGCCACCACCCCGTGGACCATTTCGCAGGCCATGCCCGGCGCGTCTTCGCCCTGCGCCCGGGCCGCGAAAACGGCCCGCGCCTGGATATCCTCTCCGAACGCCCGGCCGCCGTCCTCGATCTGCCCGGCTTCGCCGTCACCGCCGCAGCGGAGACGGAGGAGTAGGGAGAGGGAGTAGGGGGAGGGGAGAATGCCTCCGGCGGCCAGGAGGGGCCGGGGGCCCCTCCTGGACCACCCCTTAAAGGGGGGAGTTGCTCTTCGTTGCTTATCGCGGAGTCGTGGGAAGGTGGCGAGGGGGCATCAGCCGCAGCCGCAGCCGAGGACCTTGCATTCGCAACCCAGGCAGCTTTGCGGCGCGGCCTGGACGCGGTCGCTGTAGGCGGACAGGGCGTCGGCCGGCGCGGTCTTGGCCAGGACGAAAAGCGAACAGACCAGGACCAGGGCCAGGGCGGCCAGATACGGCAGACTGCGCATTGCGGGATTCCTCACAGGTTTTGCACGAGAAAATGCAGGATCATGCGGCGCGTGATCTCGCCGACCAGCACGCCGTTGGGGTCGATGACCGGCAGGGCCGTGATGCCCTTTTCCACGATCAGTTCGCTGGCCATGATGAACAGGTCCTCGGGATGCGCGAAAGGGTAGTCCGAGTCCATGAGGTCGCCGACGGGCGTGTCCGAGATGGTGGCGATGTTGCGGCGCAGCACAACCAGAAGTTCTTCGCGGCCGGAGAGGTCGCCGGCCAGCGAGGTCACGCTCGGCGGCACGATGATCGAAAGCAGGGTGTGGATGGTGACGACGCCGAGCAGCCGGTCGCAATGGTCCACCACGTAGGTGTTGCGGAAGACGTGGCTCATGCCGCCGTACCAGATGAGCACGTTGCCGATCGGCGCTTCCGGGCGGACCTTGATGAGCGTGGTGCGCATGATGTCGGAGATGAGCATGACGGACCCTGTGGCTTGTCGTTTGTGAAAAAAAGTACTTCCAATTTACCAGCTGCCCGCGGCGGCGTAAAGGGAATTCGCGCCAAGGCTGCAAGATCGTCCAAGAACTTCGCCACGGCCCGTGGCAGGGTCGGCCGCAACGCAAGGAGGTGCGTCATGGAAAACGATGCCGAAATGATCCTGGCCTGCGGTCGCACGGTCTATGTGCCGGCCGGCGCGCGCGACGCCGCCGAACTTCCCTGGAACGCCCACCCCGCCTTTGCTGGCGTGGCGCTCAAGCATCTGGTGCGCGGCGCGGATACGCAAGGGGCCCTCAGCTGCCATCTGGTGCGCGTTGCGCCCGGCAAAAGCCTCAAAAGCCACATCCACGACGGCCAGTGGGAGCTGCACGAAGTGGTGGCCGGTTCGGGCGAGGCCGGCGTGGGCGAGGCGCGCGTCGCCTACCTGCCGGGCGTGTCCGCCGTCATCCCCAAAGGCGTGGTCCACGAGGTCACGGCCGGGGACGAGGGGCTCACGCTTTTTGCCAAGTTCTTCCCGGCGCTGTTGTAATATCGCATCCCGTAGGCGACGATGTCTCCGTCTGGCGCAGGGGATGTCCCCCCTATTCGGGAGGTCCAGGAGGGGCCGCCGCCCCTCCTGGCCGCCGGAGGCATCCCTCTTGAATTTTTCACACTGGAAGGCAGCGCATGGGCCAACCGCGTCTTTGGGTGATACGCCACCCGGCCGTGCCGGGGCTTGCGGCCGTGCGGGGCGAGGGCGTGGCCACGGACATCGTCCGCCACACCCACGCCAAGACCGTGGTGGGCTTGTGCCTGTCCGGGGGGCGGCGCATCGAGGCCGGCGGCGGCCGCTGGTGCCTCGCCCCGGGGCAGGGCTTCGTCATCCCGGGCGGCGTGGCCCACGCCTGCGCGCCCTGGGGCGCGTCCGACCATGCCTATGTGGTGCTGGCCGCCGCGCCGCAGTGTTTCCCCGCCTGCTCCGAGGGGCCCGGCATGCCAGGTGCGCCCGGGGTCTGGCCGAGCGTCTGGGAGGACAGGAAAGCGGCCGCGCTGCTTCTTCGCGCCGTCGAGGCCCTGGCCGATGGGCAGGCCGCGGCGTGCGTCCATTTCGCCGCCCTGTGCCGTCTCCTGCATCTGCGCGCCGCGCCCCTGCCGCCGCTCGACCCGGCCGTGCGCGCCGCCATGGCTGTGGTCGATGCAGCACCGGATGCGCCCGTGGCACTGGCGGACCTCGCCATTGCGGCGGGGGTATCGCCCTTTCGCCTGGAACGGCTTTTCACGCGCGACCTCGGCGTGCCGCCCGGCGAGTACATCCTGTCGCGGCGTGTCGCCGGCGCGGCCGCACGCATCGAGGCCGGTGAAGGGCTGGCCGACGCCGCCCTGGCCTCCGGCTTCTGCGACCAGAGCCACCTGACCCGCCACTTTCGCCGCCGCATGGGCGTGCCGCCGGGGAAATACGGCGTGGAAGGGGAGTTGGAGAAGAGCGGGGAGGGGGAGAGGAGAAGAGAGGAAGAATGCCTCCGGCGGTCAGGAGGGGATGATCCCCTCCTGGACCTCCCCGACGGGGGAGGAGTGGCAAGCGGGTGGGAGGACGGTCATTGGGCGAGGCGTCGGGGGCTGTGGTCGCGGGAATGGGGCTGCCCCGCAGGCCGCAAAGCCGGCCAGCACGGCAGCCCCATTCCCGCGACCACGGGCGTCAGCGGCGAAGCGCCGCATTTTAAGAAATCAGGTCAGTAGAATTCCTTCAGACTCGCCCCGAAGGGGCACCACCGACGGACTCCCGCCCAGGGGGCCGGGGGGGATCCCCCCCCCCCCCGGCCGCCGGAGGCATCTTTCTCTTCTCCCTCCGTCACTTCGCCTTCCCTTGGGCGGCCACGGCGGCAACGCTTTTGGCGATGGCCTCGGGGTCGCCGAGGTAGAAGTGGCGGGTGGGTTTGAGGCTGTCGTCGAGTTCGTAGACGAGCGGGACGCCTGTGGGGATATTGAGTTCGCTGATGGCGTCGTCGCTGACGCCGTCGAGGTATTTGACGAGCGCGCGCAGGGAGTTGCCGTGGGCGGCCACGAGCAGGCGCGCGCCGTCGGCGATGGCCGGGGCCATGACGTCGTGCCAGAAGGGGAGCACGCGCGCCACGGTGTCCCTGAGGCATTCGGTGGTGGGCAGTTCGTCAGGCGTGAGGCCGGCGTAGCGGCGGTCGTGGCCGGGGAAGCGCGGGTCTTCGGGGGTGAGCGCCGGGGGCCTGGTGTCGAAGCTCCTGCGCCAGACAAAGACCTGTTCCTCGCCGTATTTGGCGGCCATTTCCGCCTTGTTGAGGCCTTGCAGCGCGCCGTAGTGCCGTTCGTTGAGCCTCCAGGATTTGGTCACGGGCAGCCAGAGGCGGTCCATGCCGGCCAGCACGATATCGAGGGTCATGATGGCGCGGGAGAGCACGGAGGTCAGGCAGGCGTCGAAGTCGTAGCCGGCCCCGTTGAGCAGTGTGGCGGCGGAGGCGGCTTCGGCCTTGCCCTGATCGGTCAGGCCCACGTCGGTCCAGCCGGTGAAGCGGTTTTCCAGGTTCCAGGCGCTTTGTCCGTGCCGCAGCAAGACCAGGGTGTGCATGGGGGTCCTCCGGGAGGCGGTCGGCCGGGTTATTCCTTTGTTTCGGGCTTGGTGGGGCAGGCGAAGTTGTCGCCGGTCATCATGCGCATGGCGCACAGCGCGCCGCACATGGCGCATTCCTTTTCCTGGCTGTGCATGGCCCGGCGTTTGCGCACGAGGTCCGGGTCCAGGGCGAAGCCGGTCATGGCTTCCCAGTCGAGGTCGGCGCGGGCCTTGGACATGCCGAGGTTGCGGGCCACGGCGGCCGGGCGGCCGAGCGCGGTTTCGGCGCTCTGGGCGGCGACGAGGCTGGCCTTGATGCCGGCCCAGACGTCCTCGGGGCCGGGCAGGGTGAGGTGCTCGGCCGGGGTGAGGTAGCACAGGAAATCCGCGCCGAAGAAGGCGGCGAGCGCGCCGCCGATGGCTCCGGCGATGTGGTCGTAGCCCGGTGCGCAGTCCGTGGTCAGGGGCCCGAGGACGTAGAGCGGCGCGCCGTCGGTCAGGCGCTTGATGCCCTGGATCTGGCTTTGGACCAGATGCAGCGGCACGTGTCCGGGGCCTTCGATCATGGTTTGCACGCCGCACTCCTTGGCGCGCCGGGCCAGTGCGCCGAGGTTGATGACTTCCTCCCACTGCGCGCCGTCGCCGGCGTCGGCCCCGCAACCGGGGCGCAGACCGTCGCCGAGGCTGATGGTGACGTTATGGGCGAGGCAGATGTCGAGAATGTCGTCGTAGTGCGTCAAAAAGGGGTTTTCCGCGTCGTGGCGGCGCATCCAGCGGCCGAGGATGGAGCCGCCGCGCGAAACGATGCCGGTGACACGCCCGGACTCCGCGGCGAGTTGCGCGCCCCGCCGGGTGACGCCGCAGTGCAGGGTCATGAAATCGACGCCGGCTGCGGCCTGTTGGGCGATCTCGGCGATGATCTCCTCTTCGGTGAAGTCGCTGGGGTCCTTGCCTTTGGCCAGGTGGCGCTGGGCCACTGCGTAGAGCGGCACCGTGCCGAGCGGCAGGTCCACGGCGTCCAGGATGTCGCGGCGGATGGCGGGCAAGTCGCCGGCCGTGGACAGGTCCATCAGGGCGTGGGCGCCGGCCTTTTTGGCCAGGCTGGCCTTTTGCAGTTCCATGGCCACGTCGGTGACGAACATGGAGGTGCCGATGTTGGCGTTGACCTTCACCGAGGCGGGCTGGCCGATGAGGGTCGGGATGACGTTCTTGTGGGCGGGATTGGCCAGGAGCACCATGGTCCCGGCGTTCACGGCGTCTTCTATGGTGCGGGGGGGGAGCCCCTCGGCTTCGGCCAGGGCGGCGAGGTGCGTGCGCAGGATGCTTGAGCAGGTCGGATTCTTGCTACAGATGGACATGGGTCATCCTTGGGGTGGTTTTGGGTTGAAGACGCCTACCACGAAGGGGGGAAAAGCTCAAAGCGTGCGAACGTCGCGGCCGGGGACTTCGTGGGGGCCTGGAAAATCCGCGACGGAAGACTTGCCAACGCCGGGAAAAGGCGTTAGTTGATCTCGCTTTCCCGTTGGGGACATCCAAGGAGTCGCGAGATGAAAAAAGATATCCATCCCAAAACCTACAAGGCGACCATCCGCTGCAACTGCGGTTTCGAAGAGCAGGCCATCTCCACCAAGGGTGAGCTCGTGCTCGTGGAAGTCTGCTCCCAGTGCCATCCGTTCTACACCGGCAAGCAGCGTTTCCTCGACACCGCCGGCCGCATCGACCGTTTCCGCAAAAAGTACGCCAAATTCGAGAAAAAGGCCTAGTCTGGCCGCGACCCGCGACCGCCGGGCGCATGCGCCCGGCGGCGGGCCGGGAACTTCGTCCATGAAACGCTCCGCCCTTCTCTTGCCGCTTCTCGCCGCCAACCCTACGGTGGGCGGTCAGGCTGTCATGGAAGGCGTCATGATGCGCGACCGCGACAGGCTCGCCATCGCCGTGCGCAAGCCCGGCGGCGACATCCTGCTCGACGTGCGCCCGTGGTATTCCCTGACCGCCGCGAGGCTCCTCAAGAAGCCGTTTCTGCGTGGGTTCCCCATTCTGCTCGAAACCCTCGTCAACGGCATCAAGGCACTCAATTATTCGGCCCAGGTGGCCGTGGCCGAGGACGAGGAGGAGGGCGAGCTCGGGCCGTGGGCCATGGGGCTCACGCTTGCCGCGTCCATCGGTTTCGCGCTGCTGCTGTTCGTGGTCACGCCGCACCTGTTTTCGCTCGGCATGAAGGCGGCGGGGCTCTCCGGCGGCGTGGAGGCCTTGAGCTTCCACATCTGGGACGGCCTGTTCAAGGTGGCGCTTTTCATCGGCTACATCGTGGCCATTTCCTATCTGCCGGACGTGCGCCGGGTCTTCGAGTACCATGGGGCCGAGCACAAGGTCATCTGGGCCTACGAGCAGGGCGCGCCGCTGTCCCCGGCAGGCGCGCGGGGCTATTCGCGCCTGCATCCCCGTTGCGGCACGGCCTTCCTGCTCTTCGTCCTGGCCATCTCCATAGTGCTCTACGCCTTTCTCGTGCCCTGGCTGCTCACGCTCTACGCGCCCGCCACGGGCTGGATCAAGCAGGCCTATATCGTGACGCTCAAGCTCGGGCTCATGGTGCCGGTCAGCGCCCTGGCCTACGAAGTCATCAAGATCGCCGGCAAGTTCCACACCAACGTGGTCTGCCGCCTGATCTCCGCGCCCGGGCTTTTCATGCAGATGCTCACCACCAAGGAGCCGGACGACCGGCAGCTCGAGGTGGCCCTGGCCGCGCTTCGCGGCGCGGTGGAGCGCGAGCCCGCCTCCTGATCCCTGCGCCGCCCCGACCGGCTTGCCGTGGCGTCTCTTAAAAAATATGGTGATATTTTTTAAGACGATATAGATATTTCATTCCGCTGCCCCCAAAATCGCGCCGCGCGGATTCCGGGGACGCGATACCTGTCAAAGCCCGGCCGGGGGACCCGCCCGCGCGTCACGCCCGGCTTCGGAGTCGCTGCATGTTCGCCAAGCTCGAAAGCATCGAACGCAAGTACGAGGAACTGGAGAAGCAACTGTCCGAACCCGACGTGGTCACGGACCAGGAGCGTTTCCGCAAGCTGTCCAAAGCCCACGCCGACCTCGCCGATATGGTGCGTGTTTTCCGCGAGTACAAAAAGCTCGCGAGCGACCTGGAGGAAAACCAGGAGATGGCGCAGGACCCGGACCCGGAAATGCGCGAACTGGCCCTGGCCGAGGTCAAGACCATCAAGGAAGCGCTGCCCGAACTCGAGGCTCGGCTCAAGGTGCTGCTTCTGCCCAAGGACCCCATGGACGAGAAGAACATCCTTCTCGAAATCCGGGCCGGCACCGGGGGCGAGGAGGCGGCGCTTTTCGCCGGCGACCTCTTTCGCATGTACTGCCGCTACGCCGAAACCAAGCGCTGGAAGGTCGAGATCATGAGCCAGTCCGAAACCGGCTCCGGCGGCTACAAGGAAGTCATCGCTTCCATCGCCGGGGACAAGGTCTACAGCCGGCTCAAGTACGAGTCCGGCGCGCACCGCGTGCAGCGCGTGCCGGCCACGGAATCCCAGGGACGCATCCACACCTCCGCCGTCACGGTCGCCATCATGCCCGAGGCCGAGGAGGTGGACGTGGCCATCGACCCCAATGACCTGCGCATCGACGTCTACCGCTCGAGCGGCCCCGGCGGCCAGAGCGTCAACACCACGGACTCCGCCGTGCGTGTGACGCACATTCCCTCGGGGCTGGTCGTCATCTGCCAGGACGAAAAATCCCAGCACAAGAACAAGGCCAAGGCCCTCAAGGTGCTGCGTTCGCGCCTGCTCCAGATCGAGCAGGAGAAGCAGCGCCTGGAGCAGGAAGCCAACCGCCGCTCCCAGGTCGGCTCCGGCGACCGCTCCGAGCGTATCCGCACCTATAACTTCCCCCAAAGCCGTGTCACCGACCACCGCATCAACCTGACGCTCTACAAGCTCGAAGCCGTGCTCGAAGGCGATTGCGACGAACTCTTCGACGGCCTCACCGCCCACTACCAGGCCGAGGCCCTCAAGGCGCAGGCGGACGCGGCCTAGGAAAGAAGAAGAATGAATGCCTCCGGCGGCCGGGAGGGGGTAACCCCCTCCCGGACCCTCCTTTCCTGGGGGCGATCCTCCCCCGGCCGTCAAAGCCCGGCCGGGGGAGGATCGCCCCCCAAAAAGTAAGGGAACCGGGAAGAGAAGGGAGATGAAAGAAATGGAGGGACGGGGGCGCGCGCCCACGGTGCGGGAAATTCTGGGTAAGACCGAGGGGTATCTGCAAGAAAAGGGCGTGGATGCGCCGCGGTTGTCCGCGCAGTTGCTTTTGGCCAAGGTGCTGGGGCTCGACCGGCTGGGACTCGTGCTGGCCATGGACAGGCCGCTGTCGGTGGAAGAGCTTGATGGCTATCGTCCCCTGGTCGCCCGGCGGGGCAAGGGCGAGCCCGTGGCCTATCTGCTCGGCGAGCGGGAATTTTTCGGGCTCGATTTCACGGTGACGCCGGAGACGCTCATTCCCCGGCCCGAGACCGAACTGATCGTCGAGCGCGCCCTGGAGCTTTTTCTCCAAGGCGCGCTTTCGCGTTTCGCGGACCTGGGCACGGGCTCGGGCTGCCTGGCCGTCACGCTCGCCGTCAAATTCCCCCAGGCGCAAGGCCTGGCCCTGGACAAAAGCCCCGGCGCGCTGGCCGTTGCCCGGGAAAACGCCGTAACGCACGGCGTGGCCGCACGGTTGGAATTTCTGGAAGCCGATTTCGCGGATTTGCCCGAGACGGCCGGGGGCTACGCCCTGGTCGTGTCCAATCCGCCCTACGTGACGGCCGCCGAATACCGCGAGTGCTCGAGGGAAGTGCGCGATTTCGAGCCGCAAGGCGCGCTCGTGCCCGGCGAAACCGGCCTCGAGGCCGTGCCCGTGGTCGCCCGCGCGGCCATGGCGCGGCTGGCCCCGGGAGGGGTGCTTCTCGTCGAGATCGGCTGGAAGCAGGGTCCCGAAGCCGCGGCGCTCCTGGCCGAAGCGGGATTTGCGGACGTCGCCGTGCGCCGCGACCTCGCCGGCCTCGACCGGGTGGTCGAGGGGCGAAAACCCGCCTGACCAGGATTATTGCGGCCGCGTGCCCACGCTCGGGGCGAACCCCGGCCCGAGGTCGGTCAGGCCCGTGCCGTCGGCGTTGATCCGGTAGAGGTGGTGCGGCCCGTTTGGCGGTGCGTCGGGCAGGGCGGAAAAAGAGACGCGTTTCCCGTCGGGGCTCCACGCAGGCGTGACAGCCGCGAGGTTCCGGGGCGTGAGGCGGTAGTTGGTGCCCGATGCCGCATCGTACAGGTAGAGCGCGCCGGACGTGTCGTTGGCCCAGCGGTGGTAGGCGTCCGTGCCGCGCGTCGTGCCGGCGACGAGGAGCAGGTTCGCGTCGGCCGGGCTCGGGACGTACTGGTCCGAACTGGACCCTTCCTCGCCGTTCGTGAACGAACCGGCCGGGACGCTGCGCAACAGCGTGCCGTTTAGCCCCAGCCATTGCACCGCATCACCGTTGTGGAGCACCAACGCGTCGCACGCCTTGGTGAAGCCCTGCAAGGCCGCTCCCGGTTCGAGGCCGCTTCCCGCCGTCGTCGGCGTGGCCCCCGGCCGGGCGAGGTCAAGTATTTCGACATGCCTGTCCACAAGCCAGGCGAGCTTCGATCCGTCCGGGCAAAACGCCTTCTGCCGCACCGGTTCCTTCCCGCCCCCCAGCCGCTGCGGCTTGTCCCCGCCGTAAAGGGAGACGAGCACGAGGCCCGCGCCCTTTTCCGGGGTGTAGGCCAAGCGCGCGCCGTCCGGCGACAGTGCCGGCTGCGTGCCCTTGGCGATGCGCCTGGGCGGGCCTTCCCCCGAGCGGACAAAAATCGCGTCGCCCTGTTCGTAGGCGACCACGTCGCGCCGGGCGGATGCGACCGTCCCCGGGGCCGGCAGCCAGGCCGGGCGGTCGCGGTGGGTCTTGCCGGGCAGCGGGGTGACGGCGGCCAGGGGCAGGCGATAGCGATACGCGTCGAACAGGCCCGCCCCCGGTCCCGGGGCATCCGCGGCCACCAGGACCATGCCGTCTTTTTCCTCGAGCACGAGCACCTGTTGTCCGGTTTTGAGCGCCGGAGCCTTGGCCCGCGTCTTGCCCGCCGGCACGGCCTGGGCCGGATCGGTCACGGCCACGACCGGATCGCCGTCCTTGGTCAGGACCTGGCCCTGGGCCAGGACCGGCAGGAGCATGGCCATGACGGCGAGCAGGGCGGCGGCGCGAAACGATCGGGGCATGGCGTCTCCTCCCACGGGCGCGGAGCCGGGGGCGGCCGGACCGCCCCCGGCGGACTTACGCGGCTGGCGGCGCGGACGGGGCCTTGGCAGCGTCGAGCAGGGCCGTGAAGGCCGCCTCGTCCAGGGTTTCCTTGTCCAGGAGCGCCTTGGCGATGTTTTCGAGCAGTTCCCGCTTTTGTCCGAGCAGCGCGCCGACCCGTTCCTGGGAGGCCTCCAGGATTTCCTTGACCTCGAGGTCCAGCTTGGCCGCCGTGGCTTCGGAGTATTCCCGGCCGGCCAGGCCGCCTTGCTCCGTGCCGAGGAAGACCGGCCGGTTCTGGCGCGGGTAGGTGGCCGGCCCGAGCGTCCGGCCCATGCCGTATTCCGCCACCATGGCCCGGGCGATGTCCGAGGCGCGTTGCAGGTCGTTGTGCGCGCCGGTCGAGATGTCGCCGAAGATCAGCCGCTCGGCCCCGCGACCGCCGAGCAGCACGTCGATCTTGCCGAGCAGCTCCGTCTGCGTCATGAGGTAGCGGTCTTCGGTCGGCAGTTGCTGCGTCCAGCCGAGCGCCCCGATGCCGCGCGGCACGATGGAGATCTTGTGCACCGCGTCCGCGCCCTGGGTGAAGCTCGCGACCACGGCGTGGCCTGATTCGTGGTAGGCCACGATCCGCTTTTCCTTGGGGTTGATGACGCGGTTTTTCTTTTCCAGGCCGCCCATGATGCGGTCCACGGCCTCCTCCAGGTCGGCCATCTCCACGGCGTCCTTGTCCTTGCGCGCGGCGAGAAGCGCCGCTTCGTTGATGGCGTTGGCCAGGTCCGCTCCGGAGAATCCCGGAGTCTTGCGGGCGATGACCGCGAGGTCCGCGTCCTTGGACAGCACGACCTTGGCCGCGTGCACGCGCAGGATGGCCTCGCGGCCGGCCACGTCGGGTTTGTCCACGAGCACCTGCCGGTCGAAGCGCCCGGCGCGCAAAAGCGCCGGGTCGAGGGTCTCGGGCCGGTTGGTCGCGGCCATGATGATGACTCCCACGCGCGGGTCGAAGCCGTCCATCTCGACAAGCAGCTGGTTGAGCGTCTGCTCGCGCTCGTCATGGCCGCCGATGACGTTGCCGGCGCGGGATTTGCCGATGGCGTCGAGCTCGTCGATGAAGATGATGCACGGGGCCTTTTCCTTGGCCTGGATGAAAAGCTCACGCACCCGGGCCGCGCCCACGCCCACGAACATTTCCACGAATTCCGAGCCGGAGATGGAGAAAAACGGCACCCCGGCCTCGCCGGCCACGGCGCGGGCGAGAAGCGTCTTGCCCGTGCCCGGCGGGCCGATCAGCAGCACGCCCTTGGGCATCTGCCCGCCCAGGCGCTGGAAACGCTCCGGGGTCTTCAGGTAGTCGATGATTTCGACCAGCTCCGCCTTGGCCTCGTCGCAGCCGGCGACGTCGGAAAAGCGCGTCTCCAGGTCCTTTTCGGCGTAGACCCGGGCCTTGTTCTTGCCGAAGGCCATGACGCCCTGGCCGGGATTGAGGCGTTGCATAAGGAAGTACCAGATGCCGAAAAAGAGCAGGATGGGGATGACCCAGGAGAGGATGTCGCGCAGGAACGTGGACTCGGGCTGGGCCCGGAAGTGCACGTTGTACTTGGAGAGTTCGGTGGACAGATCCTGGTCCACGCGCCGGGTGACGAACTCCGTCGTCTTGGCTTCGCCGTCCGCCTTGTCCTTCATGGTGCCGGCGATGACGTCACCGGTAATGGACACTTCCTCCACGTCGCCGGCTTGCAGTTTCTGGAGGAATTCGGAGTAGGGCAGGTTTTTGGGGCCGTAGGTGGTGACGATGAAGTTGTTGAGCAGCAGCACGCCCCAGATGGCGATGAGCACGTACCAGAGAGAGAATCTGTGGTGCTTTTCCATTTTTTTCAAAGGGTTCTCGCGGTTAGTTGAGGGTAAGGACCCGATTGCAAAAAGATACGACGTTTCGGGCGCGATGACAACGCCCGGCCGGGGAAAGAAAAAACACGGGAAATGAAAAAAGGAGTTGCCAAGGGGAGGGGAAGTGCGTAAATACCCCTCTTCGCGTCCGGGTGAAACGGACGTGGCCGGGAGCGAGGAGAAAGGGATTGACACGCACCCGCAGTTGGGCTAACGCATTGCCTCTTGCGCTGGCGTAGCTCAACTGGCAGAGCAGCTGATTTGTAATCAGCAGGTTGCGGGTTCGATTCCCATCGCCAGCTCCAAAGCGGAGGGGTTCCCGAGTGGCCAAAGGGAACAGACTGTAAATCTGTCGGCGTATGCCTTCGGTGGTTCAAATCCACCCCCCTCCACCATAAGCGCGAATGCTGTAGGAGACAGGAAGCCCTGTCGCATGAACTACGTGTGACATACGCGGGAATAGCTCAATTGGCTAGAGCATCAGCCTTCCAAGCTGAGGGTTGCGAGTTCGAGTCTCGTTTCCCGCTCCATGCCTCCCGTGTCCTACGCATGATTATAGGCCCACGTAGCTCAGTCGGTAGAGCACTTCCTTGGTAAGGAAGAGGTCACCGGTTCGAATCCGGTCGTGGGCTCCATATCAAAATCATCTCAAATCCAGAAGTCAAACCGCTTGAGCAGGGGGACGACATGGGCAAGGCGAAATTCGAGCGGAGCAAGCCGCACGTAAACATCGGTACCATCGGTCACATCGACCACGGCAAGACCACGCTGACCGCGGCCATCACGCGTCTGGCCAGCATGAAGGGCTTTGGCGAATACATTCCCTTCGACCAGATCGACAAGGCTCCGGAAGAAAAAGAGCGCGGCATCACCATCGCCACGGCCCACGTCGAGTACCAGACCGACAAGCGTCACTACGCCCACGTCGACTGCCCCGGCCACGCCGACTACATCAAGAACATGATCACCGGCGCGGCCCAGATGGACGGCGGCATTCTCGTCGTCGCCGCCACCGACGGCCCCATGCCCCAG
>NZ_JNJA01000017.1 GCF_000702665.1 Solidesulfovibrio alcoholivorans DSM 5433 | reverse complement strand
GGGGCGGCCGTGCTGGCCGGCCTTGCGGCCAGCACGGCCGCCCCGTTTCCGAGACCACAGACCCCGACGCACCGCCCGCCGACCATGCCTCCACCCGCTTACCCATCCCCCGTCGGGGAGGTCCAGGAGGGGATCATCCCCTCCTGGCCGCCGGAGGCATCTTCCCTCTTTGTCTCCTCCCCATTAGCGCACGAGGCGTCGCCGCATGCCTGCCAGGGCCAGGGGCAGGGACACCGCGAAGAATCCGAGCAGTACGGCGGCGTGGCCGAGGGAGGTGGCGTCGAGGCGGCCGAGGCAGGCGGCGCGGCACAGTTCGGCGAGGTGGTACAGCGGCATGGCGGCGGCGATGGGCGCGGCGTAGGGGGGCAGGGCGTCGACGGGGAAGAAGGTGCCGGAGAAGAGGAACATGGGTGTGATGACGAGGAAGAAGGGGATATTGAACATGTCGATGGAGGGGGTGATGCTTGTGGTGGCCATGCCCATGGCGCCGAAGGCCATGCCGCCGAGAACGGCGATGGGCAGCACGAGAAGCGCCTGCGGGCTTGGGGCGTAGCCGAGCAGGGCGACCACGGCGAGCATGAGCGCGGCGGCGATGCAGGCGCGGGTGGCTCCCCAGACGATTTCGGCCACGATGATTTCCTCGATCGACAGGGGCGTGGCGAGCAGGGCGTCGTAGGTTTTCTGGTAGAACATGCGCACGAAGGAGCTGTAGGTGGTCTCCATGAACGCCTGCCACATGATGGAAACCGCGATCATGGCCGGGGCGAAGAACTGGATGAACGTCATGGCCTGGCCGCGCCAGGAGACGTCGCCGACGAGTCCGGAGAAACCGAGGCCGAAGGCCACGATGTAGAACAGCGGTTCCAGGATGGGCGGCAGGAAGTTGATGGCCCAGATGCGGCGGTAGACGCGCAGGTTGCGACGCCAGACCGTCCAGAAGAGTGTGGTGAAGCGCGGGTCGGCGGTCATTCGCGAAGCTCCCTGCCGGTTAAGCGTAAAAAGACGTCTTCCAGGGTGGCGGGGCGCAGCAGGCCGTATTCCGGGCAGAAGCGTTCCCGCAGGGCGACGAGTGCCTCGCGTTCCCTGCCGTAGACGATGAAGCGCCGGCCCGAGCGTTCGTTTTGCCAGCCGCCCAGGCGTACGGCCTCCAGGAACTCCGGTTCGGGCGTTTCCACTTCCAGCACGTGGCGGCCGACATGGGATTCGATGAGGCCGCGCGGCGTGCCCGCAGCGGTGACCCGGCCGTGGTCCACGACGCACAGGCGGTCGCAGAAGCGTTCGGCTTCTTCCATGGCGTGGGTGGTGAGCAGGATGGTCAGTCCCTGGCGTTTGAGGTCGAGCAGCCGGTCCCAGAGGGTGTTTCGCGACTGGGGGTCGAGGCCGGTGGTGGGTTCGTCGAGAATGAGCAGGTCGGGTTCGTTGACCAGCGCCCGGGCGAGCATGAGGCGGCGGGCCATGCCGCCGGAGAGTTCCTCGTAGCTCAGGCGTTTCTTGGCTTCCAGGGCGAAGAATGCGAGCAGCTCCTCGGCTCGGGCCCGGGCTTTGTCATGCGGGATGCGGAAGTAGCTGGCGAAGACGAGGAGGTTTTCGAGCACGGACAGGTCCGGGTCGAGGGTGTTGCCCTGTTGGCACACGCCGAGGCGCGCGCGGATGCGGCGGGGGGCGGTGGCGATGTCCAGGCCGAAGACGCGGATGGTCCCGGCGGTGCGGGGCGAGAAGCCGTAGATCATGCGGATGGTGGTGGTCTTGCCCGCGCCGTTGGGGCCGAGCAGGCCGAAGCATTCGCCCTGGCGCACGGCGAAGCTCACATCGGCGACGGCCGTAAACGCGCCGTAGTCCTTGCGCGCCGCGGCGACGTCGAGGATCGGGATGTCGGAAACGGTGTCCATACCCGATGATAACGCAACATGGGGGACGCGGCCAGAGGCGGGAGGCCTACGCCGGGGATGTCCGTTGCGCGGCATGTCGGGTCGCATTGACGGGAGACGGCAGGGCGGGAGCGTGTCAAAAGAACCCGTCGGGAACGCCGAGGCCTTGCCGCTTTGTCATGCCGGGGAAAGGTCGCGATGAGCGTTTTATGCTACACTGCCCGGCAAACAAGGAGTGCGAACATGTTTTCAGGTTTGCTGCAACCCATGCATCTGCTGTTGATCCTGGGCGTGGTGCTGATCGTTTTCGGGCCGGGCAAGCTGGCCAACGTGGGGCACGACCTCGGCAAATCCATCCGGGAGTTCAAGGCGGCCATGGAAGCCCGGGACGTGACGCCCGAAGTCGCGGCGGAAAAGCCCGCGCCCGTCCAGACGACGCCCGCCGCCGGGATTGCGGCCGAGAAGACCGGCCCGGCGGCGTGACCGCCGGCTACGTGTTTTCCTCCGATTCCTCTTTGTCCAGACGGATGGAGCGGCGGAAGCGCTTGTCGAGCGTCTCCTCGAAGAATTCCTGCAGGCCCCGGCGGTATTTCTTGAGATAATACTGCCGGTCCAGGAATTTTTCCTTGTGGCGGTATTTGATGAGCGTCGAGGGGTTGAAGTATTCGCTGGCGTTTTTGCGCGTGAGCACGAAGGGCGGCAACCCCTCCTGGACCAGGATGTAGCTGGCCACGAGCGCGCCGGTGCGGTGGTTTCCTTCCAGGAACAGCTGGGGCTGGCTCACGGAGAGCACGTAGACGCCGGCCGCCCTGCGATAGGCGGACTTGTGGCGCTTGCGCTCGTACCATTCCGAGATCTCGTCGATGCCTTCGGCGAAGCGGCGGCGGGTTTCGAGCAGGTGCGGCCCGTATTCCATGCGCACGCTTTCGTCGCTGCCGCACAGTACAATGTGGTTGAGTTCGAGGATGTTGTCGAGCCCTTGCGGCGAGAAGAGTTCTATCCCGGCCTCGAGCAGGTCGTCCACGTAGGCGTAGCCTTCGAGCAGGTTGCCGATGATCTGGTCGGTGAGCGGCTCGCGGCGCATGAGCAGCTTGGCGTTTATTTCCTCGAAATGCTCCTGCACATCGCGCAGCGACGCTTCGATGCGGTCGAGTTCGAGGCGGTAGAGCTTGCGGGCCTTCATGCCGGGTTCCTTTCCTGATGCGCCGATCCCGGCGGCGCGGACCGGTTACGCGGATGTGCCGGACTTTCGCGGCGTTGTCCACGGGAAGACCATATCAAAAAAGCCGCTCCGGAGCGTCTCCGGAGCGGCTTTTCACGTCTCGTCTGTCTTGCTTCTTGACTTGCGAAGGGGGTGGTTTCCCCTTTCGGGGTGGTCCAGGAGGGGATTATCCCCTCCTGGCCGCCGGAGGCATTTTCCCCTTCCCCTTTCCTTCCGCATCCGCGCCTACGCGGCGCTGACCCCTTCCTGGAAGGTGCGGCGGGGGCGGCGGTCGCCCTGGCGTTCGGCAGCGTCGTGGGACAGGCCGAAGGTGGAGCGGCGTTCGCCGTCGCGGGGGCGGGCGGCCATGGGCCGGTCGCTGCGCGGCCGCTCGGTGCGGGGGCGCTCGTCGCGCGGCCGGTCGGCGCGCGGGGCGGGGGCGCGGTCGCCCTGGGGCCTGTCGCCGCGCGGCTGGGCGTCACGGGCGCGGAAGCCACCCTGGCGGGGCCGGTCGCTGTAGCCGCCGGGGCGGCCGCGCATGGGCCGGCGGGCCGGGGCGTACGTACGGCGGAACTCGTCGGGATCGGGCTCGAAGCCTTCCAGCTCGCGGCGCGGCAGGGGCTTTTTCATGTGCGCCTCGATGGCGCGCACCATGCTCATGTCCTCGCCGGTGACGAAGGTGTGGGCCTGACCGTCGCGCTCGGCGCGGCCGGTGCGGCCGATGCGGTGGGTGTAGGCCTCGGCCGTGTCCGGGATGTCGAAGTTGATCACGTGGGCCACCTGGGACACGTCGATGCCGCGCGCGGCGATGTCCGTGGCCACGAGCACCTGGAAGGCCCCGCGCCGGAATCCGTCCATGGCGATCTGGCGCTGGCGCTGGGACAGGTTGCCCTGCAGGCAGGTGGCCTTGTGCCCGGCGCGGCAGAGCTGCTGGGCGAGGTTTTTCGCCCGGTGCTTGGTACGGGTGAAGACGATGACCGAGTCCTTGCCGGCCTCGCCGAGCAGGTGCAGCAGCAGCGGGGCTTTCTGGTGGGCGGACACGGGGTAGATGGCGTGTTCGACCGTGGAGGGCGGAGCCAGGTGGCCGATGCGCACCGTGATCGGGTCGGTCAGGGTCTCGCGGGCGAGCCCGGCGATGGCCGGGGGCATGGTGGCCGAGAAAAGGAGCGTCTGGCGCTTCTCGGGCAGGGCCGAGAGGATGCGCTTGAGGTCGGGCAGGAAGCCCATGTCGAACATGTGGTCGGCCTCGTCGAGAACCAGCGTCTCCAGGGCGTCGAAGCGGACGTTGCCCTGGTTCATGTGGTCAAGCAGGCGTCCGGGGCAGGCCACGACGATGTCCACGCCCTGGCGCAGGGCGCGCACCTGCGGGAACATGCCGACGCCGCCGTAGATGACCGTGGCGCGCAGGCGCGTGCCCCGGCCGAGGTCCACGCCGGCCTGGTAGATCTGTTCGGCCAGTTCGCGGGTGGGGGCGAGGATGAGCGCGCGCACGCCGCGTTTTTCGGGCTTGGTGGTCATCAGGCGATGGATGATGGGCAAAAGGAACGCGGCGGTCTTGCCGGTGCCGGTCTGGGCCAGGCCCATGATGTCGTGCCCTTCGGCCACGTGGGGGATGGCTTCGGCCTGGATGGGCGTGGGGGTTTCGTAGCCGATGCGCGCGATGTTGGCGCAAATCGTCGGATGCAGGCAAAAAGAATCGAAGCTCAAAAGGATATCCTTTGGCAATAGCGTGTAGCCGCGCCAAATATGTCGCGCGGCGGCGATCATGGAATCGAGAAACGGGGGCTGCGGGCCGCGTCAGGATCGGAAGATCGGGGCCAACGGCAGGCGGCCGGGAGGAGCGTCCGTGAGGAGGGCGATGGGGTTGCAGCGTGTTCGCATCGCCAAAGACATCACCACTGGGCCGGGTAGTGCCAAAAAGAAAGAATACGGGCTTTCCGGATATTGTCAACAGGGCTGGTCGGAAACACCCTTGGTTTTTCCGACCGGGCACGGTAGGAGGCGCAAACCAGAGGATTTTCCATGACCGACCAGAAAAGGGCCACGCGCTACGGGCTGGCCACCGTGGCCATGTGGTCCACGGTGGCCTCGGCCTTCAAGCTGTCGCTGGCGCACCTGACGCCGTTGCAGCTGCTTTTCTACGCCAGCCTCATGTCGTGCGTCGTGCTGGGGCTCGTGCTCGCCGTCAAGGGGCGGCTCGGCGAGGTGGCGGCGCTTTCCCGCGCGCAGTGGAAGCGCTCGATTTTGCTCGGCGCGCTCAACCCCTTCCTCTATTACACGATCCTGTTCGCGGCCTACGACCTGCTGCCGGCCCAGGAGGCGCAGCCCCTCAACTATACCTGGGCGATCACGCTGTCGCTTTTGGCCGTGCCGCTGCTCGGCCAGAAGCTGCGGGCGCGCGACCTTGCCGCGCTGGTGGTGAGCTACTGCGGCGTGGTGGTCATCGCCACGCACGGCAACGTGCTTGGCATGCGATTCGCGAGCCCGTCCGGCGTCGCGCTGGCGCTCGTCTCCACGGTGGTCTGGGCGCTGTACTGGATTTGCGGCGCCAGGGACGACCGCGACCCCGTCGTCGGGCTCTTGGCAAATTTCCTGTGCAGCCTGCCGCTGACGCTTCTCGCCGTGCTGTGCTTTTCCGACCCCTGGCCGGGTTCGCTGGCGGGCCTTGCCGGCGCGGCCTACGTCGGCGTCTTCGAGATGGGGCTCGCCTTCGTCACGTGGCTGACGGCGCTCAAATGCGCGGCCAACGCCGCCCGCGTGGCGAACCTCATCTTTCTTTCGCCGTTTCTCTCGCTGGTGCTGATCCACTTCCTGGTGGGCGAGGCGATCCTGCCCGCGACCGTGGTCGGGCTGGTGTTCATCTTGGCGGGGCTTGGCGTGCAGCGGATGGGCAAATGAGCCTACTGCAACACCACCCACTGCTCCCCGACCTTCTTGAGGCGCAGCGTGGTCTGTTTGGCCCCGCCGACCGAGAGCGGGCCGACGTGGGCGGCGGAGACGATGGTCACCGTGGCCTCGTAGACGCCGTTTTCGCGCTTCTCGATCTTGTCCAGCTGGAACTTCTCGATCTGCACCGCGTTGCGCAGCAGTCCCATGACGTCGTTGCGGGCCAGGGCCTCGCGGTACGCCGTCTCCACCTGCGCCTCGCTCGGTCCCCGGGAACAGCCGGCCACGGCCAACATGCATGCGAACAACAACAATGCGCCGAATTTTTTCATGATCCGCTCCATCTGGCGAGAGGCCCCGCTTTTCGACTATTGGGGCAGGCGGCGCGGAAAAGTCAATGACAAACCGGAAAGGGAGGTCGGGCGCGGCATGCGCCGAGGGTGGGCGGGACAGGCGGCGGAACCGCAAAACGGCGGCCTCCCCTTTCGGGAGGTCCAGGAGGGGCCGTCGCCCCTCCTGGCCGCCGGAGGCGTCTTTTCTTCGCCTCCCCTAGTCAAACCATTCGTCGTCCTCGTCTATCGGCGTAAATCCCCTGCGGATCGTGTTTTCCGTGACCACGCGCGGGTCGAGGAACTGGAGCAGGTAGTCCGGGCCGCCGGATTTCGAGCCCACGCCCGACATCTTGGAGCCGCCGAAGGGCTGGCGGCCGACCATGGCCCCGACGCAGTTGCGGTTGAGGTAGAGGTTGCCCACGCGGAATTCCCTGCGCGCCTTTTCCAGGTGGCGCGGGCTGCGCGAGTAGACGCCGCCCGTCAGCGCGAAGCGCGTGCTCATGGCCCAGGCGAGGGCCTCGTCGAAGTTCGCGGCCTTCATGACGGCAAGGATCGGGCCGAAGACCTCTTCCTGGGCGAGCCGGTGTTCGGGCCGGATGCCGGCAACGACCACGAGCGGCGCGTAGCAGCCCTGGCCCGTGGCCTGGCGCTCCACGAGCACCTGGCCTTCCTGGCGGGCTATCTCGAGGTAATCCTTCACCTTGGCCTGCTGCGAGGGGTCGACCACCGGGCCCATGGCGTTTTCCGGTTCCTCGGCCGGACCGATCTTGAGGGACTGGCAGGCTTCGGTGAGGCGCGCGATGAACTTGTCGTAGATGGAATCGACCACGATGACGCGCGAGCAGGCCGAGCACTTCTGGCCCTGGAAGCCGAAGGCCGAGTACACGACGCCGAGGATCGCCTCGTCGAGGTCCGCGTCGTCGTCCACGATAATGGCGTTCTTGCCGCCCATCTCGGCGATGACCTTCTTGCAGTAGGCCTGGCCGGGATGCACCTTGGCCGCCTTTTCCTGGATGCGCAGGCCCGTCTCCATGGAGCCGGTGAAGGCGATGGTGCTCACTTTCGGGTGTGCGACGAGATGGTCGCCCATGACCGAGCCGCGGCCCGGGCAGTAGTTGAACACGCCGTCCGGCAGGCCCGCTTCCTTGAAGATGTCCGCCATGCCGTAGCCGGTAAGCGAGGACAGGCCCGAGGGCTTGTACACGACCGTGTTGCCCGTGACGATGGCCGCGGACGTCATGCCCACGGAAATGGCCAGCGGGAAGTTCCAGGGCGCGATGACCGCGCACACGCCCTTGGGCTCGTAGAAGAGGTGGTTCTTCTCGCCGGGTTCGCGGCCCATGCGGCGCGGCGCGCCCAGGCGCACGGCCTCGCGGGCGTAGAACTCCAGAAAGTCGATGGCCTCGCCCACGTCGTTGTAGGCCTGGTCCCACTGCTTGCCGACCTCGAGCACCTGCGTCGCGGCAAGGGCCACGATGTCGCGCCGGGCGATGGCCGCGGCCCTAAGCAGCACGTCGGCGCGCTCGCGGGGCGTCTTGTCGCGCCAGGCGGCGAAGGCCGCCTCGGCCGCGTCGATGGCCGCGTCCACCTCGGCGACGCCCGCCTGGCAGACCACGGCCAGGGTCTCGGACGGATCGGCCGGGTTGCGCGTGGGGATGCGGTCCGCGGTCTCGACCGCCTTGCCGCCGATGACAAGCGGCAGCACGCGCCCGGCCTTGGCGCGCACGGCGGCGATGGCCTCGGGGAAGGCCCTGCGCAGTTCGGCCACGGTGAAATCGGCCAGGGGCTCGTCGCGAAACGCGGTCAGGCCGTCGATCACGGCCGGCGCGGCCGGGGCCTTGGGCGGATTCTTCCCGATCTCCCGGGCCAGGGTCTTCTCGGGATTTTCGAGCAGGATGTCCTCGGCCTCGCCGTCGGCGAAGCTCAAGCGCAGAAATGATTCGTTGGCCGTATTTTCCAGCAGCCGGCGCACGAGGTAGGCCATGCCGGGGAGCAGTTCGCCGTAGGGGCAGTAGAGGCGCACGCGGCCGGCGACCTTGAGCAAGCCCTTGCGCACGGGCTCGGCCATGCCGTAAAGCGCCTGGAATTCGTAGCGGTTCTCGGGAACGCCCAGTTCCGCCGCGGTCTCCATCACGTTGGAGATGGTGCGGATGTTGTGGCTGGCGCACTGGAAGTAGACGAGGTCGCTGTTTTCGAGGATCAGCCGGGCGATCTTTTCGTGGGCGATGTCCGATTCGGGCTTGCGCGTCCAGACCGGCACGGCCCAACCCATCTGCTTGGCGATGACCGTTTCGTAGTCCCAGTACGCGCCCTTGACCAGGCGCATGCCGAACGGCAGACCCTCGGCGCGGCCCCACTTGATGAGCTCGGCCACGTCGTGTTCGGTCTCGCGCATGTAGGCCTGGAGCACGATGGAAAGATAGGGGTAGTCGCGGAATTCCGCTTCGCTGCGCAGGCGCTTGAACAGCTCGATGGTGATGTCCTTGTATTTGAGCTGCTCCATGTCGATGCAAAGCGCGCCGCCCATGGCCATGATCTTGCGGTAGACCGGGCGCATGCGCGCGAGGATGCCCTCCACGGACCCCTCGAAATCCATGGGTCTGGCCTGGGAGAAAAGGGCCGAGGGCTTGATGGAGGCGTTGACCTTGGGCGCGCTGCCCCAGTCAAGGCCGCCCTCGCCCGTGCCGAAGGGCTTCCATGACTTCTGTTCGGCTGCGATGGCGTCGAGGACCTCCAGGTAGCCGTCGCGGTAGGCGTCGGACTCGATCTCGGACACCGTGGCCTCGCCGAGCAGGTCCACGGTGAAGGCGAAGCCGTCCTTGCGGATCTTGCTTAAATTTTTGACAGCTTCCTTGGTCTGCTCGCCCACGATGAACTGCCGCGCCATGCCCTCGATGTTGGAGCGGATGGCCTTGCCCATGAGCTTGGCGGCCACGCCCCCGAACATGCCGGACTTCTCCGCGCCCCACTTGAGCACGGCCGGAATGTCGCCGGCGTCGCCGCCCGTGAAGTATTCCTCGATGTGGCGCGAGAGGTTGTCCGAGGTGGTCAGGTAGGGCAAAACGTCCACGAACCGGAACAGCTGGACCTTGAAGGCCTCGTTTTGCATGGCCCAGTCCATGACCTTGCCGGTCCAGAAGCCCTTGTTGAAAATGGAAGGGGATTCGCCGCGGATGCTGGCGAAAAAGGCCTTGCCGCGCTGGCGAATGGCCTCGTCGAGCTGGGAATTCATTGTTCCTCTCCGGGTTCTGGGGTGACGCCGAGGGGCAGGGCCCCTGTTTCCTTGACGGTTTGCAGCACCACCGTGGTATTGGTGTCGCGCACGGTGGAAAGGCGGCCGATGACCTTGAGCAGTTCGGCCAGGGACCGGGTGTCGGGCACGCGCACCTTGATCAGGTAGGCGGCCGAGCCGGCCACGTAGTGCACTTCCTGGACGCCCGGCACCGAAGCCAGCTGCTCCCCGGTGTCGATGGCGCCCACGGGTTCCTCGGTCTTGACGAAGGTGAAGGCCGTGAGGTCAAGTTCCACGGCCGAGGGGTCGATGCGGGCCTCGTAGCCCGTGATGACACCCTTGCGCTCGAGTTTGCGCACGCGCTCGAGCACGGCCGAGGGCGCCATGGATACGGCCCGTGCGATGTCGGCGTTGGAGGTGCGGGCGTTTGCCTGAAGGATCATCAGAATCCGACGGTCGATTTCGTCGATCATTCTTGAAATCTCCTAATGTCGAGTTAAAAATTCGATTTGGCTGTGGTTGTCAAGGGGTTTCTTCGGTTTTGCCCGGTTGCGGGCGCAAAAACATGAAAGGCGGAAACATGGCCCGGTTCCGACAGGTTGCGGCGGCGTTCCTGTTGCTGTTGTTCGCGGCGGGGACGGCCCTGGCAGGCGGGGAGTTTTCCCTCACCATCCTGCACACCAACGACATCCACGCACATCTGGCCTCCTTCGACGCGTACGGGGCGTTTTGCTCCAAGGAAAAAGACGCGGCCGGCAAATGCCTGGGCGGCGCGGCCCGGCTGGCCACGGCCGTGGCCCGGGAGCGCGCCAAGGGCGGCAACTTCCTGCTGCTCGACGCCGGGGACCAGTTCCAGGGCACGCTCTTTTTCACCAAATACAAGGGCCAGGTCTGCGCCTTTTTCATGAACCGCCTGGGCTACGACGCCATGGCGCTCGGCAACCACGAGTTCGACGACGGCCCGGGCACTTTGGCGAATTTTATTCGGTCCCTCAAGTTCCCTTTGCTCGCCGCCAATGTCGATGTGGAACATTCCCCGGAACTCAAAGGACTTGTCGCGCCGTACGTCGTTCGGGAAGTGGCCGGGCACAAGGTCGGGATCATCGGCGCGACCCAGCCCAAGGCCGACCGCATCTCGAGCCCCGGACCCAACGTCTCCTTCCCGGCGTTTCTGCCGTCCATGCAAAAGGCCGTGGAGGCGCTTACGGCCCAGGGCGTGGACGTCATCATCGCGCTCAGTCACGCAGGCCTTTCCGGCGACAAGAAGCTGGCCGCGTCCGTGCCCGGCATCGACGTCATCGTCGGCGGCCACAGCCACGTGCTCCTCGGCAACGGCTTCTCCGAGGCCGTGGGGCCGTGCCCGCTGGCGGTAAACGGCCCGGACGGCGGCAAGGCGTACATCGTCACCGCCGGCTACTGGGGCCGCTACCTCGGCGTGCTGCATGTGGATTTCGACGCGGCCGGCCGTGTGGCCAGGGCCTTTGGCAATCCCGTGCCCCTGGACGCGGCCGTGCCCGAGGACCGGGCCACCCTGGCCGAGGTGGAGCGGTTTGCCGCGCCGCTGGCGGCGTATCGCAAGACGGCGATCGGACGCGCCGAAACGCCGGTGGGCGCGTCCATGTGCCGCCAGGAGGAATGCGCCGGCGGCGATCTCATGGCCGAGGCCCTGCTCGCCGGCGGCCGCACGCGCGGGGCCGTGGCCGGGATCTACAACGGCGGCGGCGTGCGCGCGGGCATCGCCCCGGGCGAGATCACGCTCGGCGACGTGCTCACGGCCTTTCCCTTCCCCAATACGCTGGTGGTGGCGACGCTTTCCGGCGAGGACCTGCTCGCCGTGCTCGAGCACGGCGTCTCGGCCGTGGGGCTCCACGAGGGCAGCGGCCGTTTCCCGCAGGTGGCGGGCATCCGCTTCGCCTACGATCTGACGCGGCCCGTGGGCAAGCGCGTCACGGCCGTGGAAGTGGCCGACGCTGACGGCCGGTTCGCGCTGCTCGACCCCAAGGCCGACTACCGCCTGGCACTCACGGACTTCATGTTCCGGGGCGGGGACGGCTATGCGATGTTCGGGAAAAAGGCCAGGGACGTGGAAGGAGACGGCGATCCCACGGCGGACCTCGCCGCCGCCTGGATCAGGGCCCATTCGCCGCTGAAAATCGAACTCGACGAGCGCATCACGGCGTCTGGCGTGCAGTGAACATTGGAAGGGAAACGCCTCCGGCGGCCAGGAGGGGATGATCCCCTCCTGGCCCTCCCCGTGGGGGGATGCGCCGGGTGTCGCGAAAGGGGGCGCTAGCCGCCCAGTTTTTTGGTGATCTCGGCGATGTGGCGGCCTTGATAGCGCGCGCCGTCCAGCTCGGACTCGGTCGGCATGCGCGACCCGTCGCCGCCGGCGATGGTGGTTGCGCCGTAGGGGCTGCCGCCCACGATCTCGTCGATGCGCATCTGCGGGGCGTAGGCATACGGCAGGCCGATCACGATCATGCCCTGGTGCAGCAGGGTCTGGATGAAGGACATGAGCGTGGTTTCCTGGCCGCCGTGCTGGGTGGCCGTGGAACAGAACACGCCGCCGGGCTTGCCGACGAGGCCCCCGCGCATCCAGATCTGGCCGGTGGCGTCCAGGAACTGGCGCATCTGCCCGCACATGTTGCCGAAACGGGTCGGTGTGCCGAAGATGATCGCGTCGGCGTGCTCGAGCTCCTCCAGAGTGCATACCGGCACCGTGGACAGGGTCTTTTGCGCTTCGGTCGCTTGCATTTTTTCAAGGATATCGTCCGTGAGCGTTTCCGGGACGCGGCGCAGCGTCGCGGTCACGCCCGGCACCTGATGCACGCCTTCGGCAACGGCCTGGGCCATGGCGGCCACGTGTCCGTAGAGCGAATAATAGACGATCAGCACATTCATAAGCCCGTGCTCCGGTAGAAGTTGGCGACACTTCATTTTCTACGCGCACCGTGGGCAAAGGGCAAGGGCATCCGCCTTGCCCGGTCGGGGGATTTGCCCTAAGCCAACCTGTGGGAGGAGCGTGCCTTGCGGGACAACACAAAGGGATCGCGGAACATTTCCCCCGACTGCCGGGGCCGGTTCGCACCAGGGCGCGCGCCATGTCCACGGCCGTAACCTGCATAAAGGCCGTGGCCGACGCCTACGGCCTGCCCTGCGACCCGGCTTCGCTCGCCGACCGTTTCGGCCTGTCCTCCGGCGGCGAGCCCGATGCCGACACCCTCCTGGCCATGGCCGCCTCCATCGGCCTGCGCGCCGAGCCCGCCGTACTGGACGTGCGGCAGATGGCCGCACGCGGCCGCTTCCCGCTCATCGCCCGCCTGGCCAACGGCAACAGCGTGGTGGTGCTCGGCGTGCGCGAGGACGCGGACGGCTTTCGCGTGCGCGTGGCCGATCCCCTGGCCGCGACGCCCGGCTCCTTCGAGGTGGACGAGGAGGGCTTCGCCCGCAGCCATGCCGGCGAGGTGCTGCTCGCCGTGCCGCGCCTTTCCCGCTCGGGCCTGCGCGCCCTGGCCATGGTCGGCCGCCACCACGGCCTGCCCCTTTCCCACGAATCCCTGGCCCATGCGCACGGCTTCGACGCCGCCGAGCCGACGCCGGACGAACTCGTGGCCATGGCCGCCAAGGAAGGGCTCACGGCCGAGGCGCGCGTCCTCTCCCCGGACGACCTGCCCGCCCTTGGCGGCGCGTATCCGGTGCTTGCCGTGCGCGCTGACGGCGAGGTCGTGATCCTGGCCGGCTGCCGCCGGGACGCAGCCGGGCTCATGATGGACGTGGTCGATCCCGTGCGCCTGCCGCCGGTGCGGGAGACCATGCCCCTGGCCGCGTTTTCCCGTGACTGGGACGGCCGGGCCATCCTGCTGCGCCGCGCCTACAAGCTGACCGACGCCAACCAGCCCTTCGGCATGCGCTGGTTCGTCCCGGAAATCCTGCGCCACCGCAAGGAATTCACCGACGCGGCCGTGGCCGCGGTCATGCTCTACGTGCTGGCGCTGGCCATGCCGGTCTATTTCCAGATCGTCATCGACAAGGTGCTCACCCACAAGGGGTTTTCCACCTTGCAGGTCTTAAGCTGCGGCATGCTCGTGGCCCTGGCCTTCGAGGCCGGGTTCACGTACCTGCGCGGCATTTTGGTGCTGCACGCCGCGGCGCGCATCGACATGCGCGTGGCCGGGCGCACGTTCGCCAAGCTCACTTCCCTGCCGCTCAGGTTTTTCGGCCAAAGCCGCGTGGGCGTGCTCATCCAGCACATGCAGCAGGCGGACAAGATCCGGGAATTTTTAAGCGGCAAGCTCTTTTTCACGTTGCTCGACGGCATGGCGCTTATCGTCTTCATCCCGGTCCTTTTTTTCTACAGCGTGCCGCTGACCTGTCTGGTCCTGGGCCTGAGCCTCGCGCTCGGCGTGTTTCTCGCCGTCATCGTGCCGCTGCTTCGTGGCAAGCTCCTCAGCCTGTACAAGGCCGAGGGCGAGCGCCAGTCCTTCCTCGTCGAAACCATCCGGGGCATGGAGACGGTCAAGGCGCTCTCGCTCGAACCTTCGCGCCGGCGCGGCTTCGAGGACACGGCGGCCCGGGCCGTGTCCCTGCGCTTTACCGTCGGGCGCATCGGCAACGCGGCCACGGCGGCGGTGGGATTTTTGGAAAAGGTCATGACGCTGTGCATCCCCTGGATCGGCGTCTACCTCGTCTTCGACGGCGGGCTGACGGTCGGCGCGCTCATCGCCTTCCAGATGCTGGCCGGGCGCGTCACCCAGCCGCTCGTGCAGATCGTCTCCCTGGTGCAGGAGTACCAGGAAAAGGGGCTGGCCGTGAAAATGCTGGCCGCGATCATGAACGAGCCGCCCGAGCGCGCCGGATCGGGCGAGGGCGTGCGGCCGAAACTGGCCGGAGAAATCGTTTTCGACGCCGTCACCTTCCGCTACGCGCCGGGCGGCGACGCCCCGGCCGCGCTGTCCGGGGTGACGGTGCGCTTTCCGGCCGGGAGGATGGTCGGCGTGGCCGGGCGCAGCGGCTCAGGCAAATCCACGCTCGCCCGGCTCATCCAGGGGCTCTACGTCCCGACCGAGGGCAGCCTGCGTCTGGACGGCCACGACATGCGCGAGTGCGACATGGCCCACGTGCGCCGGCAGATCGGGGTGGTGCTCCAGGACAGCTTCCTTTTCACCGGCACGGTGCGCGACAACATCGCCATGGCCCGGCCGGGCGCGTCCATGGACGAGGTGGTCTGGGCGGCGCGGCTGTCCGGGGCCGAGGAGTTCATCCGCCGCCTGCCGCGCGGCTACGACACCGAACTCGAGGAAAACGGCTCCAATCTCTCCGGCGGCCAGCGCCAGCGGCTGGCCATCGCCCGGGCGCTTTTAACCAACCCGCGCGTCCTGATCCTGGACGAGGCCACCAGCGCCCTGGACGCGGAGTCGGAAGCCATCGTGCAGGACAACATGGCGCGCATCGGCCGGGAGCGCACGACCATCGTCATCAGCCACCGCCTGTCCATGCTGGCCGGCGCGGACGCCATCCTTGTGCTCGACGCGGGCCGCGTGGCCGATTATGGAACCCACGGCGAGCTGCTTGCGCGCTGCGCGGTCTACCGCGACCTCTGGAACAGCCAGAACCGGCACGTCCTGCACGCGCCGGCGACAACGCATAAATTAACCTGACCCCCCTTTGAAAGTTTCTGGGGGGAGGGGTGCGGGGAGGGACCCTCTTTTCAAAGAGGGTCCCTCCCCGCATCTTCGGAGTCTCCATCATGTCCATAGCGATCATCGGCGGCGGATTGGCCGGGTGCGAGTGCGCGCTGGCGTTGGCCCGGGCGGGCGTTGCGTCCACCGTTTTCGAGTGCAAGCCGGCGCTCTATTCTCCGGCCCATGTGAGCCCGGGGCTGGCCGAGCTGGTCTGCTCCAATTCGCTGCGCTCCGACGAGCCGGTCACGGCCGTGGGCCTGCTCAAGGTCGAAATGGCGGCGCTCGGCAGCGCGGTCATCGCCGCTGCGCGGGAGACGGCCGTGCCCGCGGGCAAGGCGCTGGCCGTGGACCGCGAGCTTTTTTCCGCGGCCATGACGGCGCGCATCGAGGCCGAGCCGCTGGTTGCGCTCGTGCGCCGCGAAATCATGAGCCTGTCCGATCCGGCGCTGGCCGGGTTCGAGGCCGTGGTCGTTGCCGCCGGCCCCCTGGCGAGCGACCGGCTGGCGGCGAGCCTGCGCGAGGCCATCGGCGACGAGAGCCTGTATTTCTACGACGCCATCGCGCCCATCGTGACCACGGAGTCCGTGGACATGGCGCGCGCCTTCTGGGCTTCGCGCTGGCAGGAGGGGGAAGGGGATTACCTCAACTGCCCCCTGGACGAGGCGGAGTACAAGGCGTTTCTGGCGGCGCTGCTCGCGGCGCGCAAGGTCCCGAGCCGCGAGTTCGAAAAGGAGTTGCATTTCGAGGGCTGCCTGCCCATCGAGGCCATGGCCGAGCGCGGCGAGCGCACGCTGACCTTCGGCCCCATGAAGCCCGTGGGTCTGACCGATCCGAAAACGGGTCGGCGGCCGTATGCGGTCGTGCAGTTGCGGCCGGAAAACGCGGCGCGCTCGACCATGAACCTCGTCGGGTTCCAGACCAAGCTGGCGTATGGCGAGCAGGAGCGGGTGTTCCGCCTGATCCCGGCGCTGCACGCGGCGGAATTTACGCGCCTGGGCAGCATCCACCGCAACACGTTCGTCAACGCGCCCAAGGTGTTGAATGAGCGCCTGGAGCTCGTGGCCCGGCCGGGGACGTACCTTGCCGGCCAGATCACGGGCGTGGAGGGCTATGTGGAGTCCGCGGCCTGCGGCCTGTGGCTGGGCACGCAGCTCGGCGCGCGCATCGCCAAGGGCATGGAGCTTGCGCCGCCGCCGCAGGTGACGGCGCTCGGCGCGCTACTCAATCACTTGCGCACGCCGGCCAAGAAATTCCAGCCGAGCAACGTCAACTTCGGCCTGACGCCTCCCCTTGAGGAGCGCATGAAGAAGGCGAACCGGAAGATGGCCTATCCGGAGCGGGCGCGGAAGGCGTGGGGGGAGTGGTGTGATGTGATGAATTATCTATAAAGTGGTGGCATTGCCTAACTGGTAGCCACCCAATTCAGCCATTAACCGGACATGTCCTCTCATAAGATTGTTTCCAAATCTTTTGTACCGATATCTGCTTTCGTTGGAGCCTCCTTGTTTAGGAGTGTTTTTAATGATTTTCCCATAGCTATCTGTGCCAAGTCTCTGAAGTATTTTGGGGAGGATGTCTTGCTGTGGGATATCCCAGTTGTGTCTTTTCCCCAGTTCTTTGCAATGGTCGAATAAATCGTCCGTCCGTATGTCGATACAGTCGCAGTCTGCTAGTGACCAAATTAAATAACGATAGATATCATCTCTGCGTTGTGTTGCTGTGTTGTAAACATTTGCTAATTCTTCAATGCTACCTTCAACCGCCCTGGTGATTGCCCTTTTGTATATATCGTCTGTTATATCTTTTGCATAATTAATGACGGCTTCGTAAAGTAGGGATTTTCCAATTAGGTGTGCAAAATGCGGATATCCATTTCCAATGATAGCTATTCTGTAAAGAATGTTTTTGTCAATTGTAATCTCTACAGCAGAAGCTGCTTCGTTAACTATATTGATGAGATCCTGTGCACTTAAGGGGTCTAGGCTTATTTCGCAGATATATCGTGGAACAGATGCGTGAGTTCCTATTAGCTCATGGACGCTGTCCGCTATCCCGACAAGTATGAATCTGATATTGAATTCTTGGTCTCCAATTTGTTTTATTAGGTGTGCCAATAATGTTTTGTCGTCATTTTTCATTTCTTCAAGTTCGTCGATAATAACAATTGTAGTTTTTGAATCATTGTAGTAAGAGTCTATGTCTCTTAGTGTTCTGACGGCCTCGTTAATGTCCGAGAAAGGTTTAATTTGAGGGTGTTTTTGTTCTATGGAGAAGCGAATGCTTGGTTTGAGTGATATCGTATATTCTGCTTTTGTCTCTGTTGTTTTGATTAGGTGCAGTTGTATTGCTTGGTTGAGTAAGTCTTGTGCTATGCCATGAAATATTGTCAACATCGGTGAATTCGGTGAGCACGCGGCATAGATATGTTCTCGGTCTGCACTAGAAGTCATTTGTGCAACTGTTCTAGCAAGGCTTGTTTTTCCTACTCCTCTATTGCCATATATAAAAGGGATAGAACTGAAATATGAAATCTCATCGGAGAGAGTGGAGTATTCTTTGCCTCTCCCCCGAAGGTATTCGAAATTTCGAATTGGCCGTTCAGGCGATAAATACTTGTTAAGAGTTTGAAGTTTTCCAATTATTTCATTGTTGTGCATAGGTTCTCCAGGTCTGCCCTAGTAAAGAGGCGATAAATGATCTTTTAAAGTGGTTTTTTAGCATGACATGTATCGGAAACTAAATCAAATGGCGACCTGCTCAAGCCGCAAATCCACCCCATACCGCTCCCGCGCCGCCTTCTGCATGACCGCGACGACCGCCAGGATATCCTCGCCTGTCGCGCCGCCGGCGTTGACGATGATGCCGGCGTGGCGGGGGGAGATTTGCGCGCCGCCGATGCGCAATCCCTTGAGGCCCGCCTCTTCCATGATGACGCCGACCGGGGGCGCGCCCGCGGGGCGGCGGAAGACGCTGCCGGCGCTCGGCTTGTCGTATGGGAGTTTCGAGCGGCGCAGCTTGCCGATGCGGCCCATCTCCGCAAGTATCTCCATCGGAGCGGCAGGACTCAGGCGCAGCCGCACGGCGACGATCACCGCGTCCCCGCCCTGGAACGCCGTGAGGCGGTAGGCCGGCTGGCAGGCTTCGCGCGAGAGCGTGCGCACCGTGTCCGTGCCGGGTTCGTAGACCGTCACGTCCGCGACCGTGTCGTAAAACGACGCGCCGTAGGCTCCGGCGTTCATGTACGCCGCGCCGCCGACACTGCCCGGGATGTCCCACAGCCGTTCGAGCCCCGAAAGCCCGGCCCTGGCCGCGACGCGGCAGAGGTCGCGCAGCCGCGCCCCGGCACCGGCGCGCACAACGTTCCCCTCGACCGCGATGCCCGTCTCCAGCTCCCGCGTGCACACGAACCGGTGCGACGCGTCGTAGAACTTGCGCGCCAGGATCACGTTGCAGCCGTGCCCGAGCAGGTGCACGGCCTGCCCCGGCTGCGGCCGCAGCGCCTCCCGCAATTCCTGCACATTGCGCGGGAACAGGCAACAGGCCGCATAGGCTTCCACGCCATAGGAATTGAGCCCCGTCAACTCGATCCATCCGTCAACCTTGCGCATCATCACTCCAAATCATCACTCCAAAATTGGCCGTGGGGCCGTTTCGGGGCGGCGTCTTCACCGCCCCGAATCGGCCCCACCAGCGAGGGGGTCCGGGGGGCATCATGCCCCCCGGCCGCCGGAGGCGTCTTTCCTTCTTTTCTCCCTACACCGCAAACCCGAGCGCCTTGGCCAGGGTGGCCGTGCCGCCGGCGAAGGGGCGGCGCTCCCACAGGGCGTTTTGCGCCGCCCACCAGTCGGGGTGCAGCTCCAGGTCCACGGCACGCTGTACAAGGCGCGCAAGCTGCTGCCAGTCCGGGTCCGGCTCGGCCACGCGGCGCGCGGCCTCGGCGGCAAGGCGCGCCTCCAGCGCCGCCTTGACCGGCGAGTCCTTGCCGGCTTCGAGCAGGAAAAGTCGCAGCAACGCCGCACGCTTGGGAGCAAGCGGCAGGTCGAACACGTCGTGCCAGACAAGCCCCGCCCACAGGGGCAGCCACAGGGGCGCGAGATTGATCGTGTGTTGCGCCTCCTGCAACTCCGTGACCAGCTTTCGCGCCGTGGCCGCCTGGGCGAGCATGGCGGCGAACGCCGTCTCCTCGGCGTGGCGGGCGAAGGCGTCGGCCAGGGACTGGCGCTTGTTGACGGGCAGGCCCACGTCGCGCAGGCAGAACCCTTCCTCCGCGCCGCTTGCCGGGGTCAGGGACACGCAGCCGTCGAAGGGATCGGCGCTCGGCGACGGGCGGTAGCGGATGGCCAGCTCCTCCACGGCGGTTTCCAGGCTGTAGCGGATGCGCGCCGTGCCGGGGCGGGCGTCGTCCTCGGGATCGTCCAGGCGCACGGAAACCGTCACCCCGGGCCAGACGGCGGACGCGGCTTCGCCTGCGGCGGGCAAGCGCCGCTCGAGCGTCAGTTGGAGCAGGGCCTGGGAGACGAGGGATTTCGGGGTTTCGCGGCGCGGGCGCACGAGGTTGTCCCAGATGTCGCGGCCGGTGCCCATCTCGGGATCGTTGGAGCGCGCCTCGGCCAACACGGCCGTGACCTCGGGTTCGGGATCGGCCATGCCCGTGGCCCGGGCGAGCTCCATGGCGCGGCAGGCGAAGGTCAGGCCGTTGACCGGCTCCAGGCGCGAAATCTCGTCGAAGAACCAGGCACAGCTGGCAAAGGAGGAAAGTCCCCAGGCCTGCATGGACAGCAGCTTCCAGGCCGTGCCCTTGCCGGCGGCGGTGATTCCCGGCGCGAAATGGGCCACGGCGTAGGCCTCGGGCGTGAGGCTGCCGGCCATGACCTCGCCGTAGGCGACCAGCGCCTGGCGGGGGTTGGCGAAAAGCGGTTCGCCTGTGGCGAAGAAGTGGGCATCCAGGCGGGATTTGAGCAGGTTCAGGGCGTTTCGCAGCGGTGCGCGCCATTTCTGGTTGTAGCCCGGATGCCCGCCCGTGGTGCAGCCGCAGTCCGAGCGCCAGCGCTCCACGCCGTGGGCGCAACTCCAGGCCGAGGCCTCGCGGATGCGCACGAAGCGCTTGGGCGGATCGGCCTCGAGAAAGGCGGCGTAGTTGGTGAGCGTAAGTCCGTCGCGGCCGCTGCGCGCCTGGTCCAGCACGTAGGCCAGGGCCATTTCACCGAACTTGAAGTGGTGGCCGTAGGTCTCGCCGTCCGTGGCCAGCGACAGCAGGCCTTCGCCCGCCGCGCCGGAGAGGCGGCGGAAGAACTGTTCGCCATCGGCGAGCAGGCGCTCGAAGGCCACGGCCTGGGACAGGGGGCCGTGGTAGAAAAAAACGGCCATGGGCTTCCCGGACGGCAGCGCCACCTTGTAGGGCCGGCGGATGTCGATGCTCCCGGCGTCCACCCCCTGCCAGCGCCCGCCGTCGTCGCTGACCGCCTCGGCCTGGGATGGGGCCAGGATGGTGAAGCGGATGCCGGCCGCAGCGAGCGTTTCGAGCGTTTGCGTGTCCACGGCGGTCTCGGCCAGCCACATGCCTTCCGGCGCGCGGCCGAAGCGGGCCGTGAAGTCGGCCACGGCCCAGGCGACTTCCAGTTCCTTGTCGAGCGGCGAGGCCAACGGCATGATGACGTGGTGGTAGACCTGGGCCAGGGCGTTGCCGTGGCCCAGGCGCTTGCGGCTGGCCGCGTCGGCCTCGAGGATGCGGGCGTAGGTTTCCGGGGCGGAGCGGGCCATCCAGGACAAAAGCGTCGGCCCGACGTTGAAGCTCATCCATTCGTAGCAGTTGAGCAGTTCGCTGATGCGGCCCGCGCCGTCCATGCGCCTGGCCCGGGCCATGGGCGTGTAGGATTCGCGGCTGATCCGCTCGTTCCAGTGGCGGCTGGGCGCGGCGCTGCCCTCGGGCAGGATGTGCCCCAGCCAGGGGTCTTCGCGGGGGGGTTGGTAGAAATGGCCGTGGATGCAAAGGGCGCGGTCCATGCGGGGCTACTCCTGTCCGTTTGGGCGTTCGATGCGGGAGCCTGCGGCTTCGGGCGGTGCGAAAAGTTTGTTGTCCAGGGCGTCGAGGGCTTTGTCCGCGATGCGGGCCTCGCGGCGGCGCAGCAGCGAGGAATCCACGTAATGCACCTCCATGGGCCCGACCTTGGGCGTAACCAGGGCGATGGAAAGCCCCGGCCAGGTCCATAGGCGGATGCTGCCGCCGTCCTCGCTTGGCCGCTGCGTGGGCGGGCCGTACTTGGCGGCGTAGGCCGCGAGCACCCGGTCGCAGTCCTGCTGCGGCGTTTCGCCCGAAGGCGCGATGACCAGGGTGACGCCGGCGAGGCGGTCGTCGTCGTAGGCGTAGAGCACGCTTGTGAGAGGAATGTCGCCAAGGCGCAGGCGTTCGTCGGCGCGGCGGAAATAGCGCCGGCCGCGATGCGTGTAGAGGTATTCGCCCGTGGGCAGGTTTCCAGGGGGCGAGCCGAAGGCCGCGCCGCGAAAGGAGCGGGGCGGGTCGCCCTGGGAGAAGATGCGCAGGCCCCCGGAGAGCGACGGCGGCGCACCGTGCGCGTTTTCGGCGGCTTTCGCCTCGGCCAGGAGCTTGGCGTCGGCGTAGCGCACGGCCACGCCGCCGGCCTCGACATCGCGGGTGAGCGCGATCTGCGCCTCGGGCCAGCTCCAGACGAGCTCCTCCTCGAGCGTCGCGGGGATGGCGCGCGGCGGGCCGTACTTGGTCTGGTAGGCGCGGCGCAGGGCCTCGAAATCGTCGGCGTTTTCCACGCGCATGACCACGGTGAAGAAGTGGTCCTCGAAAAAACCGTAGAGGATGTCGGTCAGGCGCATCTCGCCCAGCTCCAGGCGGTCGCCCTTGCGGCGGTAGTAGGTCGCCGCACCTTCACGGTAGGCCGGTTCGAGTCCGGGCACGGAGGTGCGCTCGCGGCCGAAGCGCAGGCCGCGAAAGCCGATGGGGCCACGCTTGCGGATGTCCTCGGCCGACTGCCAGACCTCGCGTTCGTCGGGGCTTAAGTCCGGGAGATAGACGTAGTCGATGACCGTGACGCCGTCCCGCGCGCCGTGGGACAGGGAGACGCGCAGCGCAGGCAGGTTCCAGACCAGGCGCAGCCAGCCCGGCGCGCCCTCGCGCGCGGGGCGGCCGTATTTGGACGTGAACGCGGCGATCAGGGGGCCAAGCCCCTGGCAGTCGGTCAGGGTCATGCGCACGAAGAAGAGCATGCCGCGCGAGAAGCCGTAGCGGATATCCGTGGGGCAGTCCTCGGCCAGGGGTTTGTCGCCTTCGCGGCGGTAGAAGTCGGTTTCGCCGAAAGTGGCGATGCGCGTGAGCCCGGAGACGGCGGCGGGCGGCGCGCCGAAGGGGATGCCGCGAAATTCCGGTTGTGCCTGGGGCGCGGCGGCAAAAGCGGGGACGCAGGGCGCAAGGAGCAGGCAGGCGACGGGGAGGACGAGGCCGCGCAGGATTGCCGCCAGCAGGCGGCGCGGGGGAAAAGCGGTGCCGTGCGCCATGGTGGTGCGCGCCCTAGCGGGCCAGGCGCTTGCCGAGCCGCCGGGCCATTTCCCGCAGGCTCTCGGCGAGTTGCCCCACTTCGTCGCGGCAGGAGACGGCGAGCGTTCCGGTCACGCGGCCGTCGGCGAGGTCTTTGGCGAAAAAGGCGCAGCGCCGCACCGGAACGCCGAGGAGCAGGGCCACAGCCACGGCGAAGACCGCGCCGAGGAACAGGATGCCCCAGGCGGCGACGCGCAGCGTCAGGCGCGAGCCGCGAAGGGCGGAGGCCACGGCCCCGGCGTCACCGGCGGCCTCGGCCAGGGACGCGCCGCCAAGGGCCGTGGCCGCGGACAGGGCGGCGCGCTCGGCTTCGAGGATCTGGCGGCCCGTGGCGCGCAGGGCTTCCCAGTCGGCCAGCACGCCGGCCACGGCCTGGCGGTACTCGGCCAGGGCGGCGAAGGCCGGGGCGAGCCGCCTGGCGTCGTCGTCGGAGCCGGCGCGGGCGTCTCGCAGGGCGGCTTCGGCGGCGTCCAGGCGTTCGGTCGCCTCGGACAGCCGCGCGGGGTCGCGCAGGGCGCGGGCGGTGGCGGCGGCTTCGCGCACGTCGCCGCCCGCGGCCAGGGCCGCCTGGGCGACCTTGAGACGCTTCGCGTGCTGGCGCAGGGGATCGGGCTGCGGGTATTTGGCGGCGAGTTCCTTGTCCCACTGGGCGGTCTTCTGCTCGATGTAGCCGGAAACGGCCCCTGCGTAGCCGGTCGCGGCCCGGTCCAGGGCCGCGCGCGCGGCGTCCAGGCGCTCGTTGCCGGCGACCGACGCCTCGGCGGCCTTTTTGTAGGCATCCAGGAAATAGCTGATCTTCTCGGCCTCGGCGGCCAGGGATTCCATGCCCGGCCGCGTGGCGGCCTCGCTGGCGTCGTGCAGGGCGTCGGCGGCCTTGGCCAGGTCTTTCTTGGCCCGTTCCAAGGCGTCGCGGTCGGCGGTCAGGGCGTAGCCGCGGATGGCCTGGGCCGCGAGCAGGAGCTGGCGCTCCACGGCAACGGCCAGGTCGGCGCGGGGCAGGCGGGCGGTCTCCAGGGCGCGCGAGCGGTCGGCCAGGGCGTCCAGGCGGGAAACGGCGAAGGTGCCGAGCAGCAGCGCGGCCACGGCGGGCAGGATCACGGCGGCGGCGATTTTTGCGGGAAAAAGCGGAAACCTCATGCCGATGCGTCCTTTGGTTGGAATGCGGCACGGGGGCGACGGGATACGGCTAACCGGGCTCCCGGGCAAGAGGTTCCATGCATAGCGGGTATCGCCGGGAAATCAAAGGGGGTCGGCGGGCCCCTTTGTGTCCCGCGACGGGCGCGCCCGGCCCGGGAATCGCCGGGAAGCGGCGGGGGAGCGCGGAGCCGGTGCGGTGGTCGCGGCCGGCTCCTGGCGCGGCATCAGCCGAAACGGCCGGTGATGTAGTCCTCGGTCTGCTTCTGGGACGGCCGGGTGAAGATGGTCTCCGTGGCGTCCACTTCGATCAGCTTGCCCATGTAGAAAAAGGCCGTGCGGTCCGAGACGCGGGCGGCCTGCTGCATGCTGTGGGTGACGATGATGATCGTGAAATTGCGTTTGAGCTCGTGGATGAGTTCCTCGATCTTCTGGGTGGCGATGGGGTCGAGCGCCGAGGCGGGCTCGTCCATGAGCAGCACCTCGGGCTCGATGGCCAGGGCCCGGGCGATGCACAGGCGCTGCTGCTGGCCGCCGGACAGGCCCAGGGCCGAGTCGTGGATGCGGTCCTTGACCTCGTCGAAAAGCGCCGCGCCCTTGAGGCTTTTTTCCACCTGCTGCGAGATGTAGGTGTTATCGCGCATGCCGCCGACGCGAAGCCCGTAGGCCACGTTTTCGAAAATGGTCTTGGGAAAGGGGTTGGGCTTCTGGAAGACCATGCCCACCCGGCGGCGCAGTTCGACCACGTCCAGGCTCTGGGCGTAGACGTTCTCGCCGTCGAGCGTCAGCTCGCCCTCGACCCGGGTGCCCGGGATAAGGTCGTTCATGCGGTTTAAGCAGCGCAGGAACGTGGATTTGCCGCAGCCGGAGGGGCCGATCAGCGCCGTGACCTGCCGCTCGTTGATGGTCAGGTTGATGTCCTGCAAGGCTTTGAAGCGGCCGTAGTAGAAATTGAGGTTTTTGGCGACCATCTTGATGATGTCTGGCATGGGCGGTTCCTTTTCGTTCGCAGCCGGTCGGGCGGGAAGTGTTTCGGGGGCATCTTGCCGACCGGGTGTGGAAGTTTCATGACGATTGGGTCGATGGTCCAAGACAACGGCCCGCATCGGCGTACTCTGCGTCCGCCTGGGTGCGCGGCGCGACGGCCAGGGTGAAAAAGACCGCCGCGCCGGTCATCTCGCCCCGGGCGCGGTCGGCCCAGACGCGGCCGCTGTGGCGTTCCACGATGTGCTTGACGATGGCCAGGCCGAGCCCGGTGCTGCCCGGCGTCTTGGAGCGGTGGCGCTCCACGCGGTAGAAACGTTCGAACACCCTCTGGCGTTCCTCGGGCGGGATGCCCGGGCCCTGGTCCAGGACGCCGCAGGTGACGGTCGCGCCGTCGGCGTCGGGCACGGCCTGCATGACGATGCGCGTGCCCTCGGGGGCGAAGCGCGCGGCGTTTTCGAGCAGGTTGCGCCAGACCTGTGTGAGCTGGCCACCGTCGCAGCGCACGCGCGGCAGGTCGGCGGGCAACTGGTTATCCAGGGCGAGCCGTTTGGCCTGGGCCAGGGGCTCGCACTCGCGCACGGCGTCGGCCAGGGCCGAGGCCGGGTCGGCGTCCGGCGCGGGACGCCCTGCCCCGTCCGCCCCGTCCTGCGTGCGGGGCTGCTCTTCGAGCCGGGCCAGAGTGAGGATGTCGTCCACCATCTTGGACATGTGATTGGCGTTTTTCAGGATCACGTCGAGAAAGCGGCGCTTTTCCGGGGCCAGTTCCGGCGCGGCGGCAAGCAGGGTCTCGGCGTAGCCCTTGATGGACGTGAGCGGGGTGCGCATTTCGTGGGTGACGTTGGCCGCGAAATCGCGCCGCACCCGGGAGAGGCGGCGGGTTTCGGAGACGTCGTGAAAGACGAGCACCGCGCCGTGGTCGCGGCGGGCGTCGGCCGGGTCGGGCCCCAGGCGCACCAGGGAAACTTCGTAGAACCGCCCAGGGCCGAGCTCCATCTCCAGGCTGGCGGCGGCCGGAGCGTCCTCGGCGCGGTCGCCGAGCAGGCGGTCGCAGGCCATCTGCAACTCCGGGCTCGGGGCCGCCTCGATGGGCCGGCGGCCGGTAATGTCGCCGCTGACCGGGACGATGCGCTTGAGCGCCGGATTGGCCACGCGGATCTTGCCTGCCGCGTCGAGGACCATGACGCCCTCGCGCATGCCGTCGAGGATGGCTTCGAGTTGTGTCTTCTGGTCGGTGATGGTGGCGATGTGGGACTCGATGCGCCGGGCCATGTGGTTGATGGCCTCGGCCAGGGCGCTGAACTCCCCGCCCGGGGACAGATGCAGCCTGCGGCGGTAGTCGCCGTCGCCGATGGCCCGGGCCACGGCGATGACCTCGGCCAGGGAGCGGGACAGGCTGCGCCCGATGAGCCAGAAGGCCGCGCCGGCGACGACCAGCGCCAGGGCGAGGACGGCCAGGCGCTCGGGCCGGGTGGCCGGGGAAGGCATGAGCTCCGGGATGGCGAGGCTTGCGGCCGTCACGGCCAGGCATACGGCCGTGGCCCGCAGCCCCAGGGTGGCGGCGGCACGCAAGGGCTCACTCCTTGAACCGGTAGCCCACGCCCCGGACGGTTTCGATCATGCGGGCGCAGGCGCCGAGTTTCTGGCGCAGGCGGCGGATGTGGGTGTCCACGGTGCGGGCGTAGCCTTCGAACTCGTAGCCCCAGACGGAATTGAGCAGCCGGTCGCGGGTGAGCACGCGCCCGGTGCTCTGGAACAGTTCCGCGAGCAGCCTGAATTCCGTGGCGGTCAGCGCCACTTCCTCGCCGTCAAGGGTGACGCGGTGCGCGCCGAGGTCCACGGACAGGCCGTCGCGGGTGAGCACCTGGCGTTTTTCCTGTTCCGGGGCGTGGCGCTTGAGCACGGCGCGCAGGCGCAGGATGAGCTCCCGGGGGGAGAACGGCTTGACCACGTAGTCGTCCGCCCCGAGTTCCAGGCCCACGATGCGGTCCACTTCCTCGCCCCGCGCGGTGAGCATGATGATGGGGGCGGCGGCGGTCTTGGGATCGCGCTTGAGCTCCTTGCAGACCTCGAAGCCGTCGAGACCCGGGAGCATGAGATCCAGGATGATGCCGGCCGGCGGCGAGCGGCGGGCCTTGGTCAGGGCGTCGTAACCGTCTTTTGCCGTTTCGGTGGCGAAACCGGCGCTTTGCAGGTTGAAGGCGAGCAGTTCGACGATGTCGTCGTCGTCTTCGACTATCAGGATGGAATCCTTGGACATGCGACCACCTCGGATGTTTCGTCGCTCGAAAGAACACGGCGGCTTGACGCGGGGGTGAATGGCTCGTGACGATTGTGTGACACTCTTTGTGCGATCCAGCAAGGGCGCGCCGTAACAGGAGTGGGGCGTTTGACGCGTCGTGTCAAAGGGCCTAGGAAAATGGCAAGCGTTTAAAAGTAGACCCGGGAGGCCGGAGACGATGGCGGGCAGGTTACGCGTGTTCGTATGCTTCGCGCTGTGGGGTTTGGCCCTTTGCGCGACCGCGCCGCCATGCCGGGCCGCGGAGCCCGAACCGATCCGCCTGGGGCTCACGGCCGGCTTCACCGGTCCGACCCAGGCCATGGCCGTGGAGCTCTACCGCGGCGCCCAGGCCGCCTTCGCCCGCCGCAACCGTGACGGCGGCATCGACGGGCGCAGGATCGAACTGCTCGTTGCCGACGACCATTACGAACCCGATCCCGCCATCCGGAACTCCGTGCGCTTCCTCGACCAGGGCGTGCTGGCGCTTTTCTCCGCCCTGGGTTCGCCCACCGTCAGCCGCGAACTGCCGGTGCTGCGCGTCCGGGCCGGGGAACACGCGCGCCTTTTCTTCCCGGTCACCGGGCTCGAGGCCGCGCGGCAGCCGCCCTACGTCGGCTACGTCTACAACCTGCGCGCGTCGTATTTCCAGGAGATCGAGGCCCTCGTCGAGGCCTTCTTCCGCCGGGGGCTCAATCGCATCGCCATCTGCCACCAGGCCGACGCCTTCGGCCGCAGCGGCTGGGACGGCGCCGGTCGCGCCCTGGCCAGGCGCGGGCGCGACTTGTGCGGCGAGGCCACCTTCTCCCGCTCCGCAGCGGCAGGGGACGACATGACGCCGCAGGCGCGCATCCTGGCCGCGTGCCGCCCCGATGCCGTGCTGGTCATCGGCGCATCCCCGGCCTGCGCGGCGGTGATCCGCGACATGCGCCGCCAGGGCCTGCACATGCCCATCGGCCTCGTTTCCTTTGCCGGCGGCGAAATCCTGCTGCGTGTGCTGGCCGCCCAGGGCGCGCCCTTGGGACTGACCCTGGACGACGGGCTGATCTTTTCCCAGGTCACGCCGTCCTGGCGCGATGCCGACCTGCCGGCGGCGCGGGACTATCGGCGCGACCTGGCCGCCCTGGGAGCCACGGAAGCCGCGCCGCCGCCGAACGGCTGGCCCAAGGCGATGCCCGAAGGCAGCGCCACGGGATTCGAGGGCTACTTGAACGCCCGTCTGCTGCTTGCGGTGCTTGCGGCCATGCCAGATCCCACCGACCGCCGGCAGCTCGACGCGGCGTCGCGCGCCGCCGGGCCGGCCGACATCGGCCTTGACCAGCCCCTGTCCCTCGACGGCCGGCACCATCAGGCGCTGCACACGATCTACCTGTTCACGGCGGCCAACGGCGCCCTCGTCCCCCTGGAAGCCGTCGCCGCGGCGGCCGGAGACTGACCCCGTGTCCAGGATTTTCCGCAAGACCCTTGTCGCCGTGATCCTCGTCTTCGGCGTGGCGGCCAACGGTACGGCCCTGCTTTCGGCGTGGCTGCTGCACCGGCATCTCACGAGCGAATACGTCACCACCGGCCGGGCCATCGCCATGGCCATCGCCGCCGGCAGTCCCGATGCGCTGGCCGCCCGGGACGCGGCCACGGTCCAGGCGATGCTTGACGAATTCCTGCACATCGATGGCGTGGGTTACGTCTTCGTGACGAATGCCCAGGGCCGCGTGGTGGCCCATACCTTCGTGCCGGCCATGCCCGTCTCTTTGTCCGGGGTGCGGCCCGAGCGGGGTGTGGTCCGGCTCTCGCTGCCGGGGCGCGGCGACTTCATCCAGGTGACGGCCCCGATCCTGGCCGGAGAAGCCGGGTTCGTCACGGTCGGCATGGACAGGGCCGGTATCTGGCAGGTGATGCGCGGCGCGGTCATGGGCCAGGAGGCGCTCATGCTCGGCATGCTGCTCGTGGCCGTGGTGGTCTTCTACGCACTGGTCGGCGGCATCACCCGCCCCCTGGTGGAACTGGCCGGCTACGCCGTGAAGATCCGCGACCACGACTTTTCCGCCAGGCCGCCGAGGACCGGCGACGACGAGGTGGGCGTGCTGGCCCGGGCCATGCAGTCCATGGCCTCCCAACTCTCCCTGCTCGTCTCGGATCTGACCAAGGCCGTGGCCGACACCACGCGTGAACTGCAAAACTCCCTGGCCCACACCCGGGCCATCATCGACAACCTCGCCGACGGGCTGCTGGTGCTCGACGCCGACGACGTGGTCACGCTGCACAACCCGGCCCTGCTTGCCATGTTCGACCGCTGCGGCGGCGACGTGGACGGACGGCCCGCCACGGAAAATTTTCCGGAGGATCTGGCCGCGCTGGCCGAGAAGGCCCGCAAGGACGGTCCCCTGGCCGCAATCGAGGTACGCCTGGCCGGAGGCGGCACGGGCAAGGCCGTGGCCACGGCCGTACGTCTGGCCGGGGAGGCACGCGACGTCACCATCATCCTCGTGCGCGACGTCACCGTGGAAAAGGAAGTGGACCGGATGAAAACGGAGTTCATCTCCACCGTGTCCCACGAGTTGCGCACGCCCCTGACGTCGGTGCTCGGGTTCGCCAAGATCATCCGACGCAAGTTCGGCGAGGTCGTGGCCCCGGCCCTTGCCGAGGCCGAGCCCAGGACCTGGCGCGCCGCGCAGCAGATTCGCGAAAACCTCGACATCATCGTGGCCGAGGGCCAGCGCCTGACCGAACTCGTGGACGATGTCCTCGACATCGCCAAGATGGAATCCGGGCGCTACGAATGGAAGATGGCCCCGTTGTCCCTGGCCGATGCCGCGGAGCATGCGGTCAGGGCGGTGCTGCCCCTGGCGCGGGCCAAGGGCCTCGAGATCCTGTGCGCCGTGCCGGCGACCCTGCCCATGGTCCTCGGCGACCGCGACCGGCTGGTACAAGTATTCGTCAACCTTCTCGGCAATGCCGTGAAGTTCACGGATTCGGGTACGATCCGCGTCGAGGCCCGTGTTGCGGGAGACGAAATTCTCGTCGCGGTGCGCGATACGGGCTGCGGCATCGCCGCCGAAGACCTGGGGTGCATCTTCGAGAAGTTCAAGCAGGCCGGGGACACGCTGACCGAAAAGCCCAAGGGCACCGGGCTTGGCCTCCCGATCTGCCGCCAGATCGTCGAGCGCCACGGCGGGCGCATCCGGGTCGAGAGCGTTCCGGGCGAGGGCAGCGTGTTCACGTTCACCCTGCCATGCGTCGCCGTCGCGCAGGACGCGCCCGCCTGTCCGCTGCCCGCGCCCGTGGACATGCCCGAAGCGGACGCCGGCAGCGGAACCGACAGGAAATGGCGGGTTCTCGTGGTCGATGACGACGCCGGCGTGCGGCGGCTCCTGGAAACGCTCCTGACCGACGCCGGTTATGTCGCGGCCACGGCCAGAAACGGGGTCGAGGCCCTGTCCCTGGCCGCGACCTGGCGGCCCGACTGCATCACCATGGACCTGCGCATGCCGGGCATGGACGGCTGCGAGGCCATCCGCAGGCTGCGCGCCGACCCGGCCACCCGGCACATCCCGGTGCTCGTGGTGTCCGTGGCGTCCCAAAGCGAGGGTGAGGCGTCCGGGGCGGACGCCGCCGTGGTCAAGCCCGTGGAGCAGGAAGCGCTGCTCGGGACGGTGCGCGGCCTTCTCGAGGGGCATCAGGCCGCCCCGGTGCGGCCCTGCCTGCTGTATTCGCGCGACGGGATCCGTTCGCCCGCGCGACGCTTCTACATGTGCCCCGAGGAAACCGCGGCCCTGCGCCACGAGTCCGAGCTGTGGCAGGCCGTGGAGGGCGGTTTCGTCGGCACGATCTTCATCCCGGCTTCCCTGAGCCACGGCCTCGACCTGGAACGGTTGTGCGCCCACCCGGGCGTGCACGTCATCATCCTTCCGGATTGATCCCCGCCACGCCCTGCGGCCACAGGGGCAGCCGCGAGCGGATGTCTGCAGCGGCACGGGCGAGCCCACCCCCGTAATGCGGAAAGGGATTTTCCCCTGCGCGCCCACGGACGGGCCTTGAGCCGTCACCGCGCGCGCAGCGAAAAATCCCTTTTCTTGCCGCAACGCCCCGTGGGGCGTGCGTTTTTGCCTAGGAAAAGTCCTTGAGCAGGGCGGCGATTTCCTCGCGGATGACCGTGGCCGCGACCTGGGGCACGCTTTTTTCCAGGGATGCGGCCAGTTCCTTGCGCAGGGCCTCCACGGCGTCGTCGAGGTCCTTGCGGTCGGGCTTGGCCGCAAGCCGCTCCATGGCGGCGGCGTCGGGCAGGTCGGCGAGCAGGGCGTCGCGGATTTTCTGCGTCAGGGCGTCGGGATCGATGCGGTCGGTTTCCAGGGCCTCGATGCGGCCGGAGAGCACCTCGCCCAGGGCCTGCGCCTCTTCGCGGGCGGCCTTTTGCGCGCCCTCGGCAACGCCGCCGAGGCGTTCGTCGAGGGCGGCGGCGATCTCTTCGGCCAGGGCTTCGCGCAATTCGCCGCGCACGGCTCCCAGGCGCTCGTCGAGCCCGGCGGCGATGTCGCCGGCCAGGGACTCGCGCAACTCGCGGCGCAGTTCGCCGAGGCGCTCGTCGAGGTTGCCGGCGATATCCCGCGCCAGGGTTTCGCGCAGGGTCTCCAGGCTTTCGTGCAGGCCCGCCTGGGTGACGAATTCCCCGGGCTCGGGCAGTTCGCGGCGCAGCTCGGCCAGATGCGTCTCCACGCTGCTGGCGAAATCCTTGAATGCTGTCTCGCGTTCCCCGGCCTGCGCTTCCAGGCGCTCCAGGGACTGCCCGAGCGTCTCCAGTGCGCCGCTCAGGTCCTCCGGCGCCTCGGGCTTGGGCAGGCCCGCCACGAGGGTTTCGAAACGCTGGTCCAGGGTGCTGGCCAGATCGGCCAGCATCTTGGTGCGGTCCTTGACGGCGCGCGTGTCCAGTTCGGCCATGATCCGGGCGTGCAGCCCTTCCGTATCCGGCTGGGGCAGCCCGGCCAGGACCGCCTCCAGGCGTTCGGACAAGGCGTCCTCGAGCCTGGCCGACAAGGCGTCGGCCAGGGCGTCGCCGTCCGTGGCGGAAAGCGATTCGATGCGGTCGAGCAGGGAGGCGATGGCCGTTTCCACGGCTTCCAGGCGCTTGCCCTGGGCCTCCAGGCGCTCCCGGTCCTCGGGCGCCCCGGGCTCGGGTTCGGGCGCGGGGCCCTTGGCCGCATCGATGAGGTTGTCCAGGGCGCCGAGGTCGATGACGCCCGCCTGGGCGGCCGGCGTCGCGGCGGCGGTTGCGGCCACGGCCACCGCGCCGAGCGTCGCCGCGCCAACGGCCGCTGCGGCGGCAGGAGCCGCGGCTGCGGGCCCGGGTGCGGGGGCAGGCTCTTCCAGGGCGGACAGGGAAGAAAGATCGGCCACGTCGATGTCTTCGGGGAGCGCGGCGTCAGGCAGTTCGCCGAGCAGGTCGGCCATGGCCGCGTCGTCGGCCTCCGTCGCCTCCTTGGGCTCCGGGGCCAGGGCCTCGAGGTCCATGTCGCCGAGGTCCATGGCGTCTTCCGCCAGCACGGACTCGGGCGCGGTTGCGCTCCCGGGTTCGAGCGCGACTTCCGCTTCGGGTTCGGCTTCGGGCGTCGCAATGTCCTTGTCGGCGTCGGCGAACAGGTCGGCCATGGCGGCGTCCTCGGAAAGGGGCGCAGCTTTCTTGTCCGTATCCTCGTCAAAGCCGAGGCCCGCGAAATCGAGATCGTCGTCGGCTTCGTCCACCTCGCCCTTGGCTTTGAGGGGAGGCGTCGCCGGGACGTCCTCATCGAGGCCGAGCCCGGAAAGGTCCATGATGTCGTCGTCATGAGACGTGGCGGATGCGGCGGCGGATTGGGCGGGCGCTTCGTCATCCAGGCCCAGCCCGGCCAGATCGATGACGCCGTCGTCGGCATCGGCGGCGTCTGTGGAAGCGGCGGAAGCGGCGGCAGCGGCGGCCGGCTTGGGCGCGGCATCCTTGGGCATGCCGGGGTCGGCGTCGCCGAAGAGGTCTTCGAGCTCCTGTTCGAAGCTCATGTCCACGGGACCGTCGTCGGCCGCGGCCTTGCCCTCGCCCGGCCCCTCTTCCACGAGGTCGGTCAGGTCGATGATGTCGTCGTCAGCGTCGGGAAGGGGCTTGTCGGTCGCCATGGGATACCTCGGCCGCTCGCGGCGTCAGGAAAAAAGGAGGGCGAGGCCGGGGGATAGGCTCCCGGCCTCGCACAGTTGCTTTAGCTCTTCTTGGGATGGCACTCGGGGCACTTGGTCGGGCCCTTGGCTTCCTTCTTGTGGCAGCCGATGCAGCTCTTTTCGCTCTTCATGTCGTGGTAGGCCTTGTAGAACGACTTTTCGCTGGTCTTGTCCTTGGGGTCGGTGCTGTCATGGCAGCCGGCCGAAGCGCATTTCTGGTTGGCCTCACCCTTGTGGTGGCAGACCTTGCAGTCGATCTTGGCATGTCCCTTGTGGGAGAACGCCACAGGAGACTGGGTGGTGGCCATGCCCTCCGGAGCCTTGATGGTCAGGTCAGCCGGAGCTTCCACGGCCTGCAGCACGGGCAGACCCACGAAGCCCACCAACGCCGCACATGCAAGTACCGTAAACAACGCCTTTTTCATCCCTCACACCTCCTTCCAAGAATAATTTATCGCATACGGTTTGTACGGCCAGCCCGGACAGGCTGTCAAGGAGGCGTAGCCGAAAAAGGGGAAGGATTGCAGCCCAAAACGATCGGAAATCACTGCCCCAAGGCGTATTTGCCGGCATAGCCGCGCGGGGTCAGCATGCGTCCGGCGGCCATGCGCGTGGCGCTGTTGCCGACAACGACCAGGGTAAGCATGTCCGCGAACTCCGGATCGGCGGCGGCAAGGGGCGTGACGCGGATGTCCTGGCCCGGGCGGAAAGCGTTCTTGACCATGCCGACCGGGGTGTCCGGGGCGCGGTGGCGCGCCGCCGTGGCCAGGGTCTCGGCAAGATGGCCGCTTCTGCGCCGGGAGCGGGGATTGTACAGCGCCAGCACGAAATCCGCGCCAAGGGCCGCGTCCACGCGGCGGCGGATGACGTCCAGCGGCGTGAGCAGGTCGGACAGGCTGACCACGGCGAAATCGTGGGTGAGCGGCGCGCCGAGCAGGGCGGCGGCGGCGCACACGGCCGGGATGCCCGGCGCGACCTGGAATTCCAGGGTCCCGGCAAGCCCCATGGCCTCGAGCATCTCCAGGGCCAGCCCGGCCATGCCGTAGACGCCGGCGTCGCCGCTCGAGACGAGCGCCACGCGCTCTCCGGCGGCAGCGGCCTCGAGCGCGCCCCGGCAGCGTTCCACCTCCCCGGTCATGCCCGTGGCCAGGACCGTCTTGCCGGCGAGCAGGTCCGGCGGCACGAGGTCCACGTAGGCGGTGTAGCCCACGACGACCTGCGCCCCGGCCAGGGCGTCGGCGGCCATGGGCGCAAGCAGCGCCGGGTCGCCGGGGCCGAGCCCGACGACGGTCAGACGGCCAGGCACAGTGCCGCCGTGGAGCATTTGGTCACGGTTTTCGGCGCAAGGAGCTTCCCGCCCCCCGAGGCCAGCATCGCCGCGGCTTCGCATACGCTGCCCACTCCCATGTGGCGTTTGACCGTGTCCGACGGATGGGGCGCGGGCACGGCGGCAAGTTGTTCGGGTGAAAAAAAAGCCAGGGCCGCCCCGAGCTGCGCGGCCGCCTCGAGCAGCCCCGGTTCGTCGCGCTTGGCTGCGATGCTGGCCACGACGCCGATGCTGTCGCGGCTGAGCCCCCGCTCCCGGCAGACGCGTTCGAGCAGTCCCAGGATGTCCGCGGCGGGCGCGCCGCGCCGGCAGCCCACGCCGGCGACGAGGACTTTGGGCCGCAGGTACAGCCGGTCCGGGGCCTCGGGCCCGAGCCGCCAGTCCACGACGACGAGCGGCGTGTCCGCGTCCGGCGCGACCGGCGCGGCCACCCATTCGAAAAACGCCGCCGCCTGCGCGTCGGCCACGGAAAAAAGCCCCAGCGGGTCGAACACGGCGACGCGCTTTCCGGCGGCCAGGGCGGCGTTGACCCGGCGCACGGCCGGCGCATTGCCGAGCGTCAGGCCGTTGTCGCGGGCGAGCATCTCGATGGCCGGCGCGCCGGCCGCGTCCGTGGCCGTGGTCACCACCGGGACCGCGCCCGTCAGCGCGGCCAGTTCGCGGGCCAGGTCGTTGGCCCCGCCGAGATGGCCGGAAAGGAGGCTTACGGCGAAACGGCCGGCGTCGTCCAGGCAGACCACGGCCGGATCGTGCGCCTTGTCGCGCAGGTGCGGGGCGATGGCGCGCACGGCGATGCCGCAGGCGCACACGAACACGTGTGCCGGCCGGGCGTCGAAGGTCGCGGCCACGAGGCCCGCCAGAGAATCGAAGGGCGTAGCGCCGTGCGCGCCGGCCAACCGCGCCGGGGCGAAAAGCGTCGCGCCGAGGTGATCGGCCAGGCGGCGGCCCAGGGCGAGGCCTTTGGCGGTGACGGCGTACACGGCCGGAGGATGCTGCGGCATGGGAGGGCAGCATAGACTTTTTCGCCTCGGGCCTAAAGAGTCTTGTCGTTGCTGCCGATAAGCATCGTGGACAAGGTGAAAACCGTTGTAACGAGGACATGGTCATGATCGATGCGGTGGACAGCGGCGGCTACGGATGGCTCGGGCTCTACGGGGCCCAGGCTCCGGTCGCGGCCGATCCGCCGACCGCCCCCCGGGCCACGGCTCCGGCCGATGCGCCGGCCGCCGCCATCCCGGCCGTATCCGAGGCGGCCGATGTGGGCAGCGGACCCGTGCGGGAGGCCGGGGCCGGCGAGGGCGGTTCGCAGTCCCAGGGACGCAGCTACGGCGGCGAAGGCGAAGCCGGCGCGCGCCAGGCGGCCGTGGCCGCGGGCCTTGCCGGCACGGCACGGGCGGGTGCTGCGCAAACGGGCGGCGCATCGACGACGGGTGCTTCGGGCGACGCCCCCCAGGCGACTTCGGGCCGGGCGCTTCGGGCCTACGGCCGCGCCGGTACGACGAGCGCCGCGCGAAGCGGCGCCATGCTCTCCGCCCAGGCGTGATTCCTTTCTTCCCCAAGGTTCCCATTCGGTCGGATGCCGCCTGGCGCACGTTTGCGGGGCCGGCGGGACGCTGCCGTTGCGGGGATGCCCTGTCGCTGTTGCCCGGGACGCGTCCCGGGCCTTATGCGGAAAGGGCGTCGGGGGCGGCCGCTTTTCGGGGCTGCCGGGGCCGGGGAAAGGACACCGTCACCGTGGTGCCGGCTTCCTCGGAGGTGGCCATGGCGATCTTCGCGCCGTGGGTCTCGGCAATGAGCCGCGCGCCGTAGGTGCCAAGGCCCGTGCCGTCTTTTTTGCCGGCGGTGGCGTATTTTTCGAAAAAACAGTCGCGGATGCGGGCCGGGACCGCGCCTTCATTGGAAATGGCCACGTCGAGGGTCGCGCCCTCGCGCATGTCCACGGTCACGCGCGCGCCCTCGGGAGAGGCTTCCATGGCGTTTTTCACCAGGTTCGAGAGCATGGTGTAGAGCAGCATTTCCTCGCCGCGCACGACGAAGGCATCGCCGGGAGCCCGCGGCGCGCCGCGCACGAGGACGGAAAGCGACAGCCGGCTGGCCTCCAGCATGCCGTGCAGCTCGCCCGCGATGTTGTCCACGATGGACAGCATGTCCACCTTGTCGGGCGAAAGCTCGTAGACCCCGCGCTCCATGCGGTAGAGGTCCAGGGACTGGTTGATCATGTTGAGCATGCGGTAGCCGGCGTGCTGCATGAGCCCCAGCATGTCCGTCTGGCGCTCGGTCAGGTTGCCGTCGCGGCGCAGCAGTTGCGGCAGGGTGAGCACGGCCGTCAGCGGCGACTTGAGGTCGTGGCGGGTCATGCGCTCCACGTCCTCGCGCAGGCGTTCGGCCTTTTTGCGGTCCGTGATGTCGACGATGGTGTAGCCCAGGATGTCGGCGAAATGGGAGGCGAACTCCGACCCTTTTTCGCTGGTGTAGCGGTCGGGGTTGGAATCGAAAAAGCTCAGGATGCCGATGAGGCGCTGCGCGCCGAACTTGTCGCGCAGGGGCGAGATGAAGCACGAGCCGAGCAGCAGCACCTTGCGCCCGGCGCAGAAATCCGGGCCGAAGAAAAAAGCGGGATCGGGCACGGCGCTTACGGGGCACATGCAGGGCCGGCCCTTGGCCGCTTCGGGCGAGAGCGCGGCCAGGGCGTCGCGCATGGCGTTAAGCGGCACGAGCCTGGCCCCGGGCGGATCGAACGGGCCGAACTCCGCGGCATCGAGCAGGAGGCTCACGGCGTGGAGGCCGAAGAGATCCTGGATGCGTTCGAGGATGACCGGCAGGTCCTCGTGGCCGCGCATCATTTCCACCACGCGGATGGCCTTGCGGAACTTCTCGAAGGCCGTGAAACTCCCTTCGAAGCGGTCCACCACGGTCTTGAGCTTGGCTTGCAGGTCCATGCACTGTTTGCGGGTGCGCTCGGACTCCTTGCGGCAGTCGAGCAGCTCCGCCCGCGACAGCGCGGCGGCATTGGCGCGCATCTTGGCCGCGCGGCGCAGTTCGGCCATGGTCTTCTTGAACTGGTAGGCGTTGTGGTCGGCGAACGCCTCTTCGAGCTTGACCAGGCGTTCCTGGATATCCGGAAAATCGAAATTGTCGGTCATGTGCGGTCGCGGGTGCTGCTTCGCTCAAAAAATACGGCCGTATCTTTCAAGAAAAAGGAAATATCCACGCGCTTGGTCCTTCGGGTCGCGGGGGGGCGTTTGGCCAAGGACACTAGCGCCGTCCCGAGGCCGCGGGATTCCTGTAATACACGCCGTAGGCCATGGCGTCGCCGGTGGTGCGGACTTCGATGTTGGCGGTTTCCCGCGGGGTCGCGCATCCGGCCAGGAGCGGCAGGGCTGCCAGAAAAACAAGGAAACAGATACGACGCATGGTCCGGCTCCAGGGGGTGGCGCGAAACGCGGCAAGAACCTCGCCCTCGCCATTTCCCCATCCTACGGCAAGCGCGCCCCGGGCGCAACGCCCACGGCGGCCGGTCGTTCGGGCTTTTGACATTCCCGACCGGCCTTTGTACAAGCGCAGGCGTCCCGGCCGACGCTTCGCGGCCGGCCGGGCGTTTTCGCCTTGCAAGGGGAACCCTGCCGCATGCAAAAGACCTCCCGCGCCCTGTTCGCGGCCATCGTGGCCGTTATCGCCCTGGTGCTCGCGCCCCTGGCCGGCGACGGTGCGGCCTTGGCCAAGAAGGCCGAGCACACCGCCAAGGACTCGGCCAAGGCCAAGCCCGCCGCCAAGAAGGTCGCCGCGAAAAAGGCCGCCGCGCCCGCGCCGGCCAAGAAGGCCCGCAAGGGCAGGAAAAAGGCCGTTGCGCCCGCTCCTGTCGAGGAGAACGAAGAGGGCGACATCGGCGTCTGCACGGTGCCGACCCTGACCGTCAAATCGGCCATGCTCTGGAACATGACCACGGGCGAGCTGCTCTACGAGCAGAACCCCGACGTCCAGATCGCGCCGGCCTCGCTGACCAAGATCCTTACGCTCTACATCATCTTCGACGCCATTCGCCAGGGCAAGCTGCGGCCCTGGGACGTGGTCGAGGTCCCGGAGCGCGCCGCGACCCAGGGCGGCTCCAACATGCGCCTGCGCCGGGGCGAGCAGATCAAGGTCACGGAGCTCATCAAGGGCATCGCCGTGGCCTCGGCCAACGACGCCTGCTGGACCATGGCCGACCATCTGGAAAACGGCAACGTCGACGCCTTCATTTCCCTCATGAACGACACGGCCAAGCGCCTGGGCATGTCCAATTCGCATTTCATGAACCCCAACGGCCTGCCCGCCGACGGCCAGCTGGTCACGGCCCGCGATATGCTGCGTCTGGCCGCCGCCTACCTGGAGCAGTTCCCCAAGGCGCTGACCATCCATTCCATGCAATATTTCACCCACAACAACCGTCAGCGCCACAACGCCAACTCCCTGCTCGGCCGCTACGAGGGCGTGGACGGCCTCAAGACCGGTTTCGTCTGCTCCTCGGGCTACAACATCGTGGCTACGGCCAAGCGCGGCGACACGCGCCTGATCGCGGTGGTGCTCGGGTCGCGCAATCCGCGTGTGCGCGAACGCGAGACGGCCAAGCTCCTGGACAAGGGCTTCAAGATCGTGGCCGCCGAGAAAGCCGGCGGCAAGCCGCCGGTCCTTGCCGGCGCGACCCAGCCTGCCGTACAGACGCAACAATAAGCCATCCGGTTACGATTCCGGGCGCAATCGCCCCGGCCATTCCCTTTGCGCGCGTCCTGTGCAAGCCTCGGAGAAACATTCGGAGGCTTGCCCATGGACGTGGCGGACATCACCGAGGCGCAACTGCCGCAATTGGCGGCCCTCATGCGCTCCCTCTCCGGCCTGGATACGGACATGACGCGGCTTGAGGCCGCCTTTCGCGCCATGGCCGCGCTTCCCGACTATCATCTTCTCGGCGCGGACGCGGACGGCGCGCTTGCCGGCACGGCGCTCGGGATCGTGTGCCTGGACGTGGTCGGCCCGTGCCGTCCGTTCATGGTCGTGGAAAACGTGGTGGTCGCCGCCCCCTACCGTCGCCTGGGCGTGGGCCGGCGTCTTTTCGCCGCCTTGGAAGAGCGGGCCCGGGCGCGCGATTGCCTGTATGCGATGCTCGTCGCCGGTCCCGGGCGCGAGGAAGCCCGCGCGTTCTATACCGCGCTCGGCTATTTCGAATCCTGGGGGTTCAAGAAAAAGCTTTGAGGCCGGCGTCAGGGCGTCTTCTTCGCCGCATCCGCCGGCACGGCGAAGGCCTGATCCATGGCCTGCTCGAACTGGCCGGCCGTGAACAGGTCGCGCAGCACCAGCGGCGAGCCGGCCTTCTCTCCGGCAGGAAAAAAGGCGACCACGGGAATGGACTGGCTGCCCAGGGCGCGCAGCAAGGCCATGGCCGGCGGCGTCTGGCGGGTGAGGTCCACGCGCATGAACACGGTCTTGTGCCGCAACGCCCACTGCGCCACCCGGGGCGGCGTCAGCACCGTGCGCTCCAGGAGCTTGCACGTCGGGCACCAGTCCGCCGTGAAGTCGAGCACCACGTTTTCCTTGCCCATGTGCCGCTCCAGGGCCTCGGGCGTGTAGGCCACCCAGCCGGTTTCGGACGGCGGGGCGTAGGTCAGGGCGAAGGCCAGACCGCCGCCGGCCACGACCAGGGCGGCCACGGCCGCGCCGGCGCGGCGCAGGGGGCCGTGGGAGAGGTTCGCGCCGTGGCCGAACACGTAGGCCCCGAGCGCCGTGGCCCACAGGGCGGCCAGGGCCGGGAGCAGGCGCTGCGGCGGCAAAAGCGCCAGGAAATAGAGGCAGGTGGCGGCCAGGATGAAGGCCATGGCCTTTTCCAGGCCGTGCATCCAGGCCCCGGGACGCGGCAGAAAGCGCACCAGGCGCGGCCAGATGGCCAGCGCGCCGTAGGGCGCGGCCATGCCGAGGCCTATGGCGCAAAAGACCGTCGTCACCACATGCAGGGGTTGCAGCAGCGTCCAGGCCAGCACGCCGCCGAGGAACGGGCCGCTGCAGGGCGTGGCCAGAAGCGTGGTCAGCATGCCCGTCAAAAACGCGCCGCGCCGCGTGTGCCCCCGTCCCCCCGAGGAAATTTTGAGGTCCACCACGGGCAGGTGGAATACGCCGAAGAGGCTGAGAGACAGGGCAAAAAGCACCGCTGTCACCACGATGGCCAGCTGCGGCGACTGGAACATCTCGCCCCAGGCCATGCCGAGCCCGCCGAGCAGGAGGCTTAGCCCCACGAAATAGATCAGGATGCCCAGGGCGAAGAAGAAGTTGTGCTCGCGCAGGATGCGCCGGCGCTCGGCCCTGCCTTCCTCGCCGCAAATCGCCAGCAGCCCGGACAGCTTGAGGCTGACCACGGGCAGCACGCAGGGCATGAAGTTGAGGATGAACCCGGCAAGGAAGGCCAGGGAGGCCGCCTTGAGCAGACTCGAGACTTCGAGGGCCGGGGTGAAGGAGCGGGGCGTGAGATTGTCCGGAAAGCCCTGTCCGGACACGGCCGGCGCGGCGGCCTCGGGGCTTGGCGCGCCGGCCTGGGACGCGGCCCGGGGCAGGCCGGGATGGGCCGGCTCGGGGCAGACCGCGGCGGGCATGGCCAGGGCGGCGCTGCGCAGGGCGGAAAACACCGGCCACCAGGGCGCGGACTCGGCCGGCGGCAGGGCGGCCGTATCCGCGGCCTTGTCCAGGGGTACGTTGACTTCGAGGGTCGACGGCCAGCAACTCGTGGCGGAACAGGAAAACACCTTGACCCGGCCGGTCAGCGCCGGGGCGGCGAGCATGGCGTCGGTCAGAGGCACGAAGATCGGGGTGCGGCCTTCGTAGACGAGCACGGTTTTGTCCGGCTCCAACGCGTCGGGCGTGGGCACGCCGGGCGGGAAAAAGACCAGGGCCTGGGCGTTGCCGGCGGCAAGGGCGGCCTGGGCGGACTGCCCGGATTCGGCCGGACCCACGGCATAGGCATGCCAGCCGGGCGCGGAGACCAGGGTCAATACCGCCAGCACGCGCCCCGAAGGGTCGCCCATGGGCAACCTGTAGAGCGCGGTTTCGAGCTTGGCCGGCAGGACCTCCTCGGCGTCCGCGGCGGCCCCGGGAGCGGCCTGCGGTGCGGCGTCCGCGGCCGCGAACACGCCCTTTGCCGCCGGAAGCGACAGCAGCAGGCAGAAGGCCAGGACAAAAAAACCCCGGAGGGCTCGATTATTGCTAGATACCATGGGTGCGGCAAAAAAAGCCCGGCGTCGTCGTGGCCCGCGCCGGGGAGGAAGGTCTGATGGCTCGTTGGACATGGCGTCGCTTGCGTGCGGCCCCGTCGGACGGCGACCTCCCCGCGGGATGTCCCGGAGGGCGCTTGGTGTTACTCGAAGCAGAACTCCAACGTGAAGTCGCCGTGTTCCGTGGTGAAGGGGATGGCCACCACCGGCCCGGACGTGATGTGGCTGATGGTGTGGTTGTCGCCGAAGATGACGGTGGGGGTGGAGGAGGACAGGTTGAGCCCGAGCTGGCTCAGCCCCGCCCTGGCCTGGCCGGAGATCATGTTGGTGATCTCGCCCACGGCGTCCTTGGCATCCTGGATGATGTCCGCGATGTCGTCGCCGAGCATGTTCTTCACCACGGCGATGGCGCATTTTTTCGAGAAGCTGATGGATATGCTGCCGTTGCGGTCTCCGGTGAGCCCGACCACGGCCGAAACGTCGCCGGCGGCGGCATCGGCTTTTTTCACATAGGGCTTGCCCGGCTTGGGATCGAGCTGCGCCATCATGGTGAGCACGTGTTTGGTGGCGTCGACGAATGGCTTGGCGACTTCGGCGTCGGTCGGTTTCATGGGCTCCCTCGGATCGCTCGCGGGGCGCTTTGGCCGGCGAGGCGTCTTATGTCCTATCGCCAACAGCCTTACATCAGAAAGACTCCCCCTGTCACTAGCGTCGCCGGGGGTGCGGGGCGGCGGGAATTACGCCTTGCCTTGGCCGGTGCTATCCAGTAAAAATGATAGAGTCCGGTTGGTTTTCTTGGATTAAGTGCGAAATATCACGTCGTTGCGTGTTCCTGATGCGGATGGTCGGGGCGCGTGGGCAAAGACCTGAGGGAGCGCGGGCGACAGACCATGCACAGGCAAACGCAAGGACAAAGCGGCTTCGGGGCCGGATCCGCATACGGCGCGACGGACTGGCAGGCCCTGGAAGTCCAGCTCAACCGCACCCGCTCCATTCTCCAGGAAATCCTCGTCCATCTCCAGGAAGTCCTGCACAATCTCAAAATGGCCAGAACCGGCGGGCGCACCGCCGCCGGGGCCGAGGCCGGGCGAAACGGCGGGCATGATGCCTGGCGTCGCACCGCCTCCGGCCCGCGGCCCTTCGCGTCCCGCAGCCACCAGGGCGCAGGCGCGTCCCAGGCCGGGAGCCAGGGCTCGGGTGCGGGCCGGACTTTTTCCCACGGCGCGGCCGCGGGCGGCAACGGCAAGGCCCACACGGCCGGCGCGACCGGTGCGGAGCGCACGCGCTTCTGGAACCGGTCCGGCGAAAGCGCCCGCGCCGGCGCAGGAGCCTCCTTCCGCGCCTCCGCCGGGGCCGAACGCACGACCGAGGATTTCCGCGCGCGCCAGGGCGCGACAGCCGGTGAAAAGACGCACACGAACGACAGCCGGTCCTCGCGCGCCGGGGCTTCGTATGCCGGCGGCGCGACAGGCCAGGCGCAGCGCGAGCGCGCCACGGGCCAGACGCATCGCGAACGCCCGAGGACCGAAAGCACGTTTCGCGGCACGACCGGAGCCGGCGCGACAGGCTCGCAAAGCGATTCCTCCCGGCGTTTTTCCGCCGGAGCCTCGACTGCCTCGGGCCAGGCGGGCGCAACGGGCGCGTCGCGCGCCGGAGCCAGACCTTCCGGCGCGGGGTTCCGCATGGACGAGGACCGCCAGTCCCGCGCCCGGGTCGCGGCCCGCCGGGGCGGCATGAATCTCAAATGCGCCTACGAAATCCTCTGCCTGGACTACCCCTGCTCCGTGGACGAGATCAAAATCGCCTACCGCCACATGGCCCGTCTCTACCACCCCGACCTCGGCGGCGACGAGGAAGCCATGAAGGACGTCAACGTGGCCTACGAAATGGCCATGCGCTTTTCCGCCGGCCCCCGCCGCGCCAGCGCCGCCTGGGCGGTGTGAGGGAAGGGGGGAGAGAAGATGAAGATGCCTCCGGCGGCCAGGAGGGGGTGACCCCCTCCTGGACCTCCTCGAAAGGGGATTTACGTAAAAATTTCTGATGTGTTGTCCGCTCCGCTGGTGGGAGGGGCTTCTTGGCGGTCCTTGACGGAAGGGGCGCGGCATGTACTCGTAGGCTTGCAGGTGTCCCGAACCTGCAACAGGAGCCGCGAGCAATGCCTGTCGTGCCGTTTACCGAGGAGCTGTCACGGGAATATCACGAGACTTTCACCAGCGCCGTCATCCGCCCCGAGCGGCTGGCCGAGGTCCGGCGCACGGCGCAAAGGATCTGCGCCGCTGCGGCCATGGCCCGCTATGTGGCCGTCGCCGAGGCCACGGGCGTGCCGGCCCATGTGGTCGGCCTCGTGCATTGCCTGGAATGCGCGCTCGATTTCCGCAAGCACCTGCACAACGGCGATCCCCTCGGCGCGCGCACCGTGCGCGTGCCGGCCGGCCGGCCCAGGGACGGCGAGCCGCCGTTTTCCTGGGAGCAAAGCGCCGCGGACGCGTTGCGCCTCAAAAAACTTGATCGCTGGACGGACTGGTCCGTACCCGGCGTCGCCTACGTGCTGGAGCGCTACAACGGCTTCGGCTACCGGCTCTACCATCCGGGCACGCCGAGTCCCTACCTGTGGAGCTTCACCACGGCCTACGTTTCCGGCAAGTACGCCAGTGACGGCAAATGGTCGGATGCGCTCGTGAGCAGGCAATGCGGCGGCATGGCCCTGCTGCGCGCCCTGCTCGAGGACGGCCGCATCCCCGTCGACGCCTGATCTTTCCCCTTTTGGGGTGGTCCAGGAGGGGCCCACGGCCCCTTCTGGACTCCGGAGGCATCCTCCCCGTCTTTCCTCTTACTTCCCGCAAGGTTCCGGCGGCGGGAGGACGGTGCTTTCCAGGCGCGTGCCGCCGTCGGTGACCTTGGTGATGTACAGGGATTTGACCGGGTTGCCGTCATCGACGAAGTCGAAGGTGCCGGTGACGCCGTCGTGGGGCGGCAGGTCCATGAGCGCCCTGGTCACGGCTTCGCGGTCCGTGGACCCGGCCCGGGCCACGGCGGCGAGCACCACGTCCACGGCGTCCTGGGTGAGCGCGCCGATCTCCGTGGGGCTGCGCTTGCGCGCCTTTTTAAACGCCGCGACATAGGCTTGCGAGCGCGCGCCGGGAGCGCTTTCGCGCCAGTGGTCCACGAAATAGGCTCCCTTGAACGCGTCGAGCCCGGACACTTCCCGGCCGTCCCAGGCGTCGCCGCCGATAAGCGTGCCCGTGAAGCCGGCCTTGCGCGCGGCCAGGGCGAGCAGGATCGTTTCCTTGGTGGCGTTGGGCAGGAAAAGCGCCTGCGGCGCGTCCGCCAGGGCCTTGTCCATGAGCTTGGCGAAATCGCGGTCCCGGTCGGCGTAGGTGAAAAGCGCGGCCTTGCCGCCGCAGCGGATGAACGCCTTGACGAAGGCATCGGCCAGGGAGGCGCTCGAGAGGCTGTCGCGGTTGGCGATGACGGCCACGCGGGCAAGATCGAGTTGTTGCCGGGCAAGCCTGCCGAGCACCAGCCCCTGGAAAGCGTCGGTGAAGGGGATGCGGAAGATGTGGGGCCGGCCGGTCGTGACCACGGCCACGGTGGCCGCCGGGGCGATCAGCGGCACGCCGACGGCGTCGGCGGCCAGGGCGGCGGCATTGGCCAGGCCGCTCGGGTAGGGGCCGATGATCGCGGTCACGTGCTTGTGGGCCGCAAGCTCACGCACGCCCTTGGCGGCCTGCTGAGGCGAATCCTTGTCGTCGAAGGGGATGAGCGTCACCCGGCAGGGCGTGCCGTCGATGGCCGGGATGCCGGCGGCGGTGGCGGCGTCCACGGCGAACCGTGCGGCCTCCAGGGCGTCGCGACCGGCGCGGAAGCCCTCGCCGCTGAACGTGGCGACAAGGCCCAGGCGCACTTCCGGCGTATCCTGCCGCGCGGCCGCCGGCTCGCAGCTCCAGGACAGCGTCAGGAGCAGGGCAAGGACGACGGCAAGGCGCGAATGGCGCGGCATGGAACCTCCTTCACGGTTTCCGAAAAGCGGATTCCTCCGACACGGCCGGGAGATTTCTCCTCGAAGACGCGGCGCATCGCCTTGCGGAATTTGGCGTTTCTAAACGCCGCCGACATCCCTTTTCGGGAGGTCCAGGAGGGGCCGCCGCCCCGCCTGGCCGCCTGAGGCTTCTCTTCCTCTCCCCTGTCACCGCGGCCGGATGCGGCCCTTGGCGGCGGACAGGAACGCCGACTCCCACCAGGCGAGGAAGGACTGGTCGGTGTTGAGGCTCGGGCCGAACACCACTTCAGGATCATAGGTCCACACGGCATGGCCGTAAAGGCCCGTGCCTCCCTGGCGCAGCTTCAGTTCGAAGCGCGGCGAGGTCAGGATGTTGCGGGCCTTGAGCCTTTCGGCGTCGGCGCGCAGGAACTCGAAATCCTGCCGGGTGAAGCGGTGGCGGTCGTGGACGAAGAAGATCATCCGGGGGGCCGCGCCGATGTGGCGGCGCAGCATGTCGGGCAGGAGTTCGCGGTCGGATTCGCCGAGGATGGCGATGTAGGGCGACTCGGCCAGTTCGCCCGACGCGATGACGCCGCCCTGGCCGCGCCAGCGCCAGATGTCGAAGGTGAGGCTGAAAATGGGCTTGCCCGTGGCCCCAAGGCGGCCTTTGGCGGCGGCCAGGGCGGCGTCGAGGCCGTTCGGGCCGGCGAAGACGCAGTAGGCCGAGGCGTTTTGCAGGGCCGAGGCGTCGCACCGCCAGCTGCCGGCGGGAAACACGCGGTTCCAGCCCGCGCCGAGGTCGTCGGCGGTGAGGATGGCGAGTTCGGTGTCCCGGTGCAGCCGGGGATCGCCGAGGGCGTCCTGGAGGATGAGCATGTGGGGGGAAAAAGCCTGCATGGCCGCGGTCGCGGCGCGGATGGGGTCGCTGTCCACGAGGCAGCGCGCCTCGGGCACGTAGCTCGCAAGCAGCGCCGCCTCGATGCCGGAATCGTCGGGGTCGCCGCCGGGCGTGACCTGGTAGGGCAGGACCGGCGGCTTGGCCTCCGCCAGGGGCGCGACCACGGCCGCGCCCACGTCCTGGGCCCCGGCCCAGCCGAGCAGCCAGGAGGTCAGCAGCACCCGGCCCCGGCTTTCGGCCGACATGCCACCCACGCCCACCACCACGGCGTCCGGGCGGCAGGTGCGGCAAAGGCCCATGGTGTGCAGCCGGACCCTGATGCGCAGCCAGAGCGCGTAGAGGCGCGAAACCGGGACCATGAGCGCGAGCAGCAGCCGCCGCAACAGGGCGACGATGCGGTCGCGGGGTGAAAAAAAAGCGGAGGGGCGTTTGTTTCGCCCCTCCGGTCGTCTTCTTGCGCCGGCCACGGTCAGCGGTCCGCTTCCGGGGAATGGCGTTGCGGAGTCATGCCCCGGTCTCCGGGAATGCGTTCCGGGCGTCGCGTCGCATCGCGCCCGCAAAGCGCTTGCCCGCACCGATCGAAGGCAACATAGGTATCCAGTCGGACTGCCTTACGCAGCCGTATTCCTTACGAAAGCGACGCTAGTCCCGGCTGGAGCCGTTGAAAAGGCGCAGCATCATGAGGAACAGGTTGATGAAGTCGAGGTAGAGCGTCAGCGCCCCGAGGATCGTCCCCCGGCGCACGGCGGTGGCGTCGTCTGCCGGTGCCGTCTCGCCCATGACCTTGAGCTTCTGGGTGTCGTAGGCGGTCAGTCCCAGGAACACCAGCACGCCCACGCAGGAGATGATGAAGTCCATCATCGCGCTCTTGGTGAAGATGTTGACGACGGAGGCGATGATGATGCCGATCAGGCCCATGAACAGGAAGCTGCCGAGCGAGGTCAGGTCGCGCCGCGTGAGCAGGCCGTAGAGGCTCATGGCCCCGAACATGCCGCCCGTGACGAGGAAGGCGTTGATGATCACCGCCTTGGCGTAGACCGCGAAGATCGCGGCTAGCGTCACGCCGTTGAGCGCGCTGTAAAGCAGGAACAGGCCGCTGGCCGTGCCGGCGGAAAGGCGGTTAATGGCGGCGGAAATGCCGAGCACCAGGCCGAATTCGACGATGATGAGGCCGAAAAACAGTATCTGATTGCCGAAGATGGCCTGCATCATGGCCGGGCTCGAAACCGTGAAAGCGGATGCCGCGGCCGTGAGCAGAAGCCCCAGGCACATCCAGCCGTACACGCCGCGCATGAAGGCGTTGACGACTTCGACGCGGGCTTGCGTCGACGGCATCGAGCGATACGGATAGCTCATGAGATGTCCTCCTTAAAAAGACAGACAGTCCTTTTTGGATGTATAACGCGGCCAATGCCGGGTGGCAAGGGGTGCCCACGCCGCGCCGCATGGCTCGTCCCGGCCTTGCCGCAGTGCGGCAAAGCCGGTAGGGAGGAGCAGGACGCCAGGATGACGCACGAATCCCTGCTTTCGGTGGAGAATCTGACCACGGTCTTCGACACGCCTGCCGGGCCGCTTCCGGCCGTGGACGGCGTGGACCTTTCCGTGGGGCGCGGCGAGATCGTGGCCGTGGTCGGCGAATCGGGCTGCGGCAAGACGGTGCTGTCCCTGTCCGTGCTCGGGCTCGTGCCGCCGCCGGGGCGCGTGGCCGCGGGCAGGGTGTTTTTCGCCGGCCGCGACCTGCTCGCCCTGCCCGAGCGGGAATTGCGCGCCGTGCGCGGAGCCAGGGCTTCCATGATCTTCCAGGAGCCCATGACCTCGCTCAATCCCGTGCTCACCATCGGCGACCAGGTGGCCGAACCCGTGCGCACGCATCGCCGCGTTTCGCGCGCCCAGGCCCTGGAAGCGGCCGGGGCGATGCTCGCCAAGGTCGGCCTGCCCGATCCCGCCCGGCGCATGCGCGGCTATCCCCACGAGCTTTCCGGCGGCCAGCGCCAGCGGGTCATGATCGCCATGGCCCTGATCCTGTCCCCGGAACTGCTCATCGCCGACGAGCCGACCACGGCCCTGGACGTGACCGTGCAGCGCCAGATCCTCGACCTCATGACCCACCTCGCCCGCGACACGGGCACCGCCGTGGTCCTCGTCACGCACAACCTGGGCGTGGTGGCGCAGACCGCCGACGCCGTGGCCGTGATGTACGCGGGCCGGCTCGTGGAATACGCGCGGGTGGGGACTTTTTTCGCCGGCCCGGCCCATCCCTACAGCCAGGGGCTGCTCGCCTCCCTGCCGCGCCTGGCCGGCCGGGGCGGGCGGCTCTCCTCCATCCCCGGCATGGTGCCGTCCCTTTCCGCCCTGCCGCCCGGCTGCCATTTCCATCCCCGCTGCCCCCGGGTGTTCGGGCCGTGCGCCGGGCAGGCTCCCCCGTTTTTCACCCTGCCGGACGGGCGGCGCACGAGGTGCTGGCTCTATGGCTGACGGCGCGCCCCTGCTCGAACTTTCCGGCGTGAGCCGGCGCTACGTCACGCGCACGGGGTTTTTCACGACCAGCCGGCGCGAGGTCGCGGCCGTGGCCGGCGTGGACCTGCGCGTCATGCCCGGCGAGACGGTCGGGCTCGTGGGCGAGTCGGGCTGCGGCAAATCGACCCTCGCGCGCATGGCCGTGGGGCTCGAACCGCCGAGCGCCGGCACGGTGCGCGTGGACGGCCTCGACCCCTGGGCGGGGGACGCCGCGGCGCGCCGGAAATTGCCGCGCCTGGTGCAGATGATCTTCCAGGACCCGTACGCCTCGCTCAATCCCCGGTTGCCCGTGGGCTGGACCGTGGCCGAGGGCCTGCGCGCCATGGGCGAGGGCCCGGCGAGGCAACGCCGGGAGCGGGTGCTGGAACTGCTCGCCCAGGTCGGTCTTGCGCCCGAGCACGCCAAGCGCTTTCCCCACCAGTTTTCCGGCGGCCAGCGCCAGCGCGTGGCCGTCGCCCGGGCGCTGGCGCTTTCGCCGCGCCTGATCGTGTGCGACGAGCCGGTCTCGGCGCTCGACGTCTCGGTCCAGGCGCAGGTCATCAACCTCCTGGCCGACCTCCGGGATCGCCTGGGACTGGCCTATCTCTTCATTTCCCACGACCTCGCCGTGGTCGGGCACGTCAGCGACCGCGTCGCGGTCATGTACCTGGGGCGCATCGTGGAAACGGCTCCGGCGCGGGCGCTTTACGACGGGCCGCTGCACCCGTATACAAAGGCGCTTCTGGCTGCGGCCCCGACCGTGGACCCCGGTGCGCGCCTTGCGGAAAGCCCTGTCGGCGAGACGCCGGACCCGGCCGCGCCGCCACCGGGCTGCGCCTTTCACACGCGCTGCCCCGTGGCAACCCCGGAATGCGCCGCATCCGTTCCGCCGCTCACGGAGGCCGCGCCCGGACATTTCGTGCGCTGCATGCGCCTGCCATAAAGGAAGGAGAACGAATGGACCCCATCGAAAAAGCCGCCGAGGAAATCCTGCGCGTGCTCATGGCCGAGCACTGGGCCAGATTCTATTACGCCGTGGAACAGGACGGCGTGGTCTACGTGAACGTGCCCGACGACGTCCTCGCGACCATGCGCGAAACCCACCCCCTGCTGGCGGATTTCGTGACCGGCCTCAACGGTCAGCCCATCGACATGGAATCCTCGCAACGGGCCGTGGGCGAATTCGTGTTCCGTACCTTCGAGGGCGGCACGTTTCCCGCCGGCACCGTGGCCAAGACCTTCGACAGCAAGGAATTCGCCCGGCTGGTGCGGCTGTTTTCCGTCTGGCTCTCCGGCCACGAGGCCGAGTTCGACGCCGAGGTCATGCCGTTCGCCCTCTGGGAAAGCCTCTTCACCGCCTGGCGCGCGGACCCTGCCGTGCAGCGCTTCAACGATTCCCTGAAAGGAAGCGGCAACCCCGCCCCGCCATCCGGCGAAACGATTCATTAAGGGGAAGGGAAGAGGTCGGAAGGGGAAGAATGCCTCCTGCGGCCAGGAGGGGCCGAGAGCCCCGCCTGGACCACCCCGAAAGGGGCATGCCTGGAAGATGGAGATGACGCGATGCGTTACTGCATTGGCGTCAGGCGTTTTTTGAAGGCCGCTTCGGAGGTTGTCCGGGGCGGCCTTCGCTATTTCTTGAAGCGCCAGCCGCGATCGCGCATGCAGGTGGCGAAGACGTCGAGGTTGGCGTCGTCCTCGGCCACGTTGGCCACCCAGCGGGTGGCCTGCGCCTCGATGGTGGGGTCGGATTCGAAGCGCTCCAGACCGTAGGTCGGGGCCACGGCCATGTCGGCTTCCTGTTTGCAGATGGCGGTGTCCGCCTCGAGGCGCTGCTTGGCGTCGGCCTTGTCCGCGATGCTCGGATTGACGTAGGTCGGGCCGCAGCCGCCAAGGGCGAACGCGGCCGCCATGGCGAGGCACGGCAGGACGAAACGGGCAAGTGTGCGATGCATGGGCCTTCCTTTGCGGGTGTTGTCCGCAAGGGATATTTTTTCTCCTGCTCCGCTGCAACCTTTTTTCCTGTCCGGGCGACTGTGCACCATGACGCGACATCGTCTTTGTCCGCGTCACGCACAATCGCCTGGAGGAATATGCGCATGGATTCGTATTTATCCCTGGCTCTGGAAATCGTCAAAGCGCAGGCCAAGGTACGCAACATGACCGAAACGGAAATCACGGCCTTGGTCGGCAGGCTCGCCGGCAGCATCCGCGACATGGACCTCGCCGGATGCGGCGGGGCGTGCGGTGTGTCCGGCAACGGTGCGAAGGACCCCAAAAAAGCCGTGAAGGAACGCACCATTACCTGTATGGAGTCGGGCAAGCCCTACAAGATACTCACCAAACGTCACCTGGCCAAATTCGGGCTGACGCCGGAAGAATACCGGATGAAATGGGGCTATCCCAAGGGCATGCCGCTGGTGTGCAAGGCCCTGCAACGGGAACGCCGCAAAAAGATGCGCGAAATGAAGCTCTGGGAGCGTCGCCCCGCCGCCTGACGGGCATCGCCAAAGCGAGCATGGCCGCGCTCGGCGCGATGCTCGGCCATGCCGCTTCCCCGCACCGCACAGGATGTCTCCGGGAGCAGGCCACGCGTCGGGTACGACCTGCCGGGCATTTCTCCCCGGCCGCCCCTTGACTGGACGGACAATCCGCTTATTTTTTTGGCGCTCGCCTCGCGCGAGTGCTGCCGCTGGGGCGGCCCGAAAAAACGGCCCTTGACAAAGCGGGGCCGAAGGCCGACTTGTTGCGGCCGAAATCGCCGGCCAGACGGATCGGCGGGGGAGAGTGACAATGCCCATCTATGAGTACAAGTGCGACAAGTGCGGCAAGGTTTCCGAAATCCTGCAGAGAAAATTCGACGTGGACGAAGCCCCGTGCGAAGCCTGCGGCGCGCCGGCACACCGCATCATGTCCAATACCTCGTTCGTGCTCAAAGGCACGGGCTGGTACGTGACCGACTATAAGGCCAACGGCGGTTGCAGCGCCTCCGGCGGCAACTGCAACGGCAAGTCCGAAGCGCACAAACCCTCCGACGCCGCCGCCGATGCCCCGGCCAGCGCCAAGCCCGCCGCTTCCTGCGACAAGGCCTCCTCCGGCTGCGCCTCCTGCTCCAGCGCTCCCGCCGCCTCGAGCAGCGCCAGCGCCGCTTCCTAGCCGTTTCCGCTATTTTACGAAGCGTCGGCGCCGCATGTGCTCCCTGGCCCGGGTTCCCCCCGGGAAAGGGCAGCAGATGCGGCGCTTCGCCGCTGGCGCCCGTGGTCTCGGAAATGGGGCGGCCGTGCTGGCCGGCTTGGCGGCCTGCGGGGCCGCCCCATTTCCGCGACCACAGACCCCGACGTACCGCCCGCCAACTACGCCTCCACCCGCTTTCCGCCCCCCGCTGGGGAGGTCCAGGAGGGGGTCACCCCCTTCTGGCCGCCGGAGGCATTCTCCTCTTCCCCTCTTCCCTCTCTACACGCCGAGTAACCCACGCAGCGTCGCCAGGGGCAGATGCGCTTCGATGACGTCGGCGAGACGGTCGAGGGCGGGGTCCAGGTCGTAGGGCGTCGGCCGCGCCACGGGCGGCAGGCCGCGTCGTGCGCGCAGATCATTCAGGAAGCGGCGGCGGAAGGCGTCGGCGTCGAAGAGGCCGTGCAGGTAGGCTCCCCAGACGGGCAGGTCGGCGCGGGAGAAGCCGATGGCGGCGCCGTCTTCGCGGGTGACGGCCACGGCGAGGCCCGGGGCGGTGGTGGTGCGGCCATGGTGGATTTCGTAGCCGATGAGCGCCTCGTTTGTGGGCGCGTGCACGGCTTTGGTGCTCGTGAGCGTTTTTTGGGCACAGAGTGCGGTGGAAAGCGGCAGGAGCGCGAGGCCTTCCTCGCGTTCGCGGCCCGATTCCAGGCCCAGGGGGTCGGCCACGTGTTCGCCGAGCATCTGCAAGCCGGCGCAGATGCCGACGACTTCCGTGGTCTTTTCCCGCGCCAGGGCGGCGATGGCCTGGGCGAGGCCGGTTTCCTTGAGCCAGTGCAAGTCGGCCAGGGTGTTTTTGCTGCCGGGCAGGATGACGGCGTCGGGCCGGCCGAGGTCGCCGGCGTTTCGCACGCGCCGGGCCAGGACGTCGGGCTCGGCGGCGAGCGCGTCGATGTCCGTGAGGTTGGAGGCGCGCGGCAGGTCGATGACGGCGATGTCGAGGCGTTTGGGGTCGGGCACGGGCCTTTCCGCGAGCACGTCGCCGTCCTTGAAGCTGACGGAATCCTCGTCGGGCAGCCCGAGGGCACATATATATGGAATGACGGCCAGCACGTCGCGCCCCGTGGCCGCGCGCAGGTAGGCGTTGGCCGGGGCGAGCAGGGAGGCGTCGCCGCGGAAGCGGTTGAGGATGTAGCCGGCCACGCGCGCGCGGTGGTTTTCGGGCAGGCATTCCATGGTGCCCCAGAGCGCGGCGTAGGCCCCGCCCCGGTCGATGTCCGCGGCGAGGAGCACGCGGGCGTCGGCGTGGTCGGCCATGGCCATGTTGACCATGTCGTGGGCTTGCAGATTGACCTCGGCCGGGCTGCCGGCCCCTTCGAGGATGACGGCGTCGGATGCGCTCGCCAGGGAATCGTAGGCCGCCTTGGCCGCCGCGAAGGCCTGCGGCTTGTAGGCGATGTATTCGCCGACGCGCATGACGCCGACGGGCTGGCCCATGACGATGACCTGGGAGCCCTTGTCCGAGGTGGGTTTCAAGAGCACCGGGTTCATGCGCGCGTCCGGGGCCAGACCGCAGGCTTTCGCCTGGACGATCTGCGCCCGGCCCATCTCCAGGCCGTCCGGGGTGACGCCGGAATTGAGCGACATGTTCTGGGATTTAAACGGCGCGACGCGAAGCCCGGCACGGGCGAGCGCGCGGCACAGGCCGGCGCACAGCACCGACTTTCCGGCGTTGGAGCAGGTGGCCTGCACCATGAGCGCCGGGGTTTTGCGCCGGGGGAGGTATGCCGGGGCGGCGGGCGGGTCGAGCACGGCGGCGAGCGCGTGCAGGATGCGCGCGGTTTCGGCCTCGGGCCGCACGGCCACGCGGACGTAGCGGTCGGAGAGGGCGTGGAAATTGGCGCAGTCGCGAAGGGCGATGCCGTGTCCGGCGAGCACCAGCCGGCAGACTTCGGCGGAAGGGGGCGCGCCGGCCGGCAGGCGCGCGAGCAGGAAATTGGCGGCCGCGTCCGGGATGACGGCAAATCCCAGGCGGGTAAGCCCTGCGGCCAAGGCCTCGCGCAGGGGCGGCAGGACGGCGCGGGTGCGCTCGAGAAATGCCGTGTCCTCCAGGGCGCGCACGCCCACGGCCTGCGCCAGGGCGTTGACGGACCAGGGCGGCAGGTTGGCGCGCACCCAGCCGGTGAGGTCGGGGCTGGCGGCGAGGAGCCCCAGGCGCAGGCCCGGCACGGCGAAGGCTTTGGTGAGCGAGAGCAGCACGGCCACGTTGTGCGGCCGGTCCGCCCCGGCCAGGGAGGCGAAGCCGGGCACGAAATCGGCAAAGGCCTCGTCAACCACGAACAGGCTTTGCGGATGGCGCGCGGCGAGAGCGGCGATGGCCGCGGCCGGGACGACCCTGCCCGTGGGGTTGCCCGGGCTGGCGAAGATCACCAGGGAGGGCGTGCGCAGGGCGGCGTCCACGTGGTCCAGGCGCACGGCGAAGTCGTCGAACTCCACGGCCGCGATGCGGCGCAAGTCCATGCCGGCCTTGTGGCAGGCCGTGGGGTAGTCGGCGTAGCTCGGCGTGGGGATGACGGCCCGGGCCAGTCCTGTCGCCCGGGGCAGGGCGAAGAGCAGCTGGCTCGTGCCGTTGCCGGCCGTGAAGTGGGAGGGCGGCGCGCCGTAGCGTGCGGATGCCGCCTCGATGAGCGCGGCGCAGTCCGGGTCCGGGTAGTGGACGAGGTCCGCGACGGCGGCGCTTGCGACCTGGCGCAGCCAGGGCGGCGGGCCGAGCGGGTTGATACTGGCCGAGGCGTCGAGCACGTCCCGGGCGTCGCGCCCGGCCGTCGCGGCCAGAACGCGGACGTTGCCGCCGTGGGGAAAGGACTGCTTCATCGCGCCGCCTTTTGCGGCAGCACGAGCATCAGGTACCAGCCCGTTTCGCCGAGGCGCGCGGCGAGCACCGTTTCCTTGCCGCGTGTGAACGCGATGGGCCATTTGCGTTCGGCTTCGGCGCGCTCCAGAACCATCTCGGCGGCGTCGTTGAGGGCGTCGTCCGGGGAAGCGACGTTTTTCTCCTGGCCGAGCGCGGCCAAGCCCCGGTCGGCGCGGAAATAGACCACGGCGTCGCCGGTCTTGGTATTTTCCTTGACGATGAAGTCCGCGATTTTCGGGTCGCTGGCCGCGATGGCCTTGCCGCGCCGGTTCATGAGCACGGCTTTCGCGTCGGGGATGGCGGCCAGATCGGCCAGGACGCCTTGCGACAGTTGGGCCAGGGTCACGTCGCGCGAGGCCACGCCGAGAAGCGTGTCGCCGTCGTAGACCGGGCAGGCGACCGTCACCATCATGCCCGCGCCGGCGAGGTCCAGGTAGGGCGATTCCCAGCCGCAGGCCCTCTTTTCGAAGTCTGCGGCCGTGTAGAAGCCCTTGTCCGTGGGCTGGTAATTGTTCACTGCCTCGGACAGGGGCAGATAGGGGTAGATGCAGAAGTTCTGCCCCGGCGTGGTCAGGTAGACCCAGGAAGAGGGCAGGGCGTCGTGGGCGGCGGCCATGGCCGGGGCCAGCCGTTTCATGGCCGAGAGCGCGCGGAAGGTCTCGTCGGTGAAGTTTTCGCCGTTGTAGAAGTAGAGCGCCTGGCAGGGGGCCTGTCCCTGCGGTTCGGCTCCGCAGGCGCTTGCGGGGTCACGAAAGGCCACCGTGCCGTCCTTGACGGCGTAGCTCTCCAGGAACCGGGCGCGTTCGCCCGGGGCCAGGGCCTGGGCTTCCCGGTAGAGCGCCGCGTAGGCCGCACCCAGGGCCTTTGTGCTTTGGGCCACGGCGGCGAGCTGGTCGTTGAAGCGGCCAGCGGCCTCGGTGATGACGGAACGGGCGAGCGGCCCCGGCTCGGCCGCGCGGGACGGGACGGCCAGGGCGAGGCAGGCGAGGATCGCGAGGGTGGCGGGCAAGGCGGTGTGACGCATGGCGGACGCTCCGCGTGTGAGGGTCGTTTACTGCACGATCAGATGCCAGAACACGGTGAAAAGCCCGAGGATGATGCCGACCACGGCAACGGTGAAGATGATGTCCGGGGTCACGGAAAAGGTTTTCGCGCCGGTGTTGATGCAGCGGCGGACGTACCAGAAGCGCCAGGTGGCCACAACCATGACGAGCACGCCCACGGCGAAGGTGGACAGCGTGATGGCATCGGTGTGCAGGTGTTTTTGCGCCATGCCCTCGAACATGGGCACGTGCTGGATCTGGCGGATGAAGAAGTCGAAGCGCTCGATGACGAAGCTGAAGCCGAAAAGGGCGAGTCCCGTACGGCACCAGGCGAGAAACGTGCGTTCGTTGGCGAGGTGGTTGCGCTGCCAGGCTAAAAGCACCTGGGGGTTGCTCAGGTCGTAGGGCGAGGAGTGGCTGTCCTGGGGCTTCGTCTCGGGCATGGGGGCTCCTTTGGCTGAGGCTGGCCTCAGATAGCGCGGCGGGGCGTCCCGGGTCAACGCGCGCGGTATCGGCGCCATGGCCCGGGAAAACCGCGAGACCAGGAAACGGGCTTTCGTACAATCGCCGCCTCCTCGGTTGCATTTCCTTCACGATGCGGTAGTGGGGAATGGATTGGCCCTTCTAGGAATTCCGCAAGGAGGCAGTCATGCATGCGGACGACGTTTTTGAAACAGCCTTGTCGCCTTGGTGGCGACGAGGCGTGGTCTTGGCGTTGGCGGTCGGTTTCACGTTGGAAATCCTGATTACTTTCCAGGCGTACAGGGGCGCTGCCCCCATCCCGGAGACAGTGCTCGATCCGGAAGGGCGGGTCGTGTTCACGGGCGCGGAAGTCACATCCGGGCAGCAGGTTTTTTTGAAATACGGACTCATGGAGAACGGGTCGATCTGGGGCCACGGCGCGTATCTCGGCCCGGATTTTTCTGCCTTGGCCCTTCATGAATTGGGTCTGGCCGTGCAAGGCGAAGCGGCCCGGAGTCTCTTCGGCCGCGACCTGGAAAACCTTTCGCCGGCCGAGGCCCGGGCGGCGGCCGCCCAGGCCGCACGGATACTCAAGGAAAACCGCTACGATCCCGCGCGCGGCGTCCTGACCTTCACGGCGGCCGAGGCCCGGTCCTTCAAAAGCCAGATCGCCTTCTGGACCGACTATTTCGCCGATCCGGCCGCTACATCCGGGACGCCGGGGAACTGCGCCGACTGACGGCCTTTTTCGTCTGGACGGCCTGGGCTTCCATCGCCAACCGTCCGGGCACGGACGCATCCTACACGAACAATTTCCCCTACGCCCCGGAGCTTGGCAACACGCCGACCAGCGAAACGGTGCTTTGGAGCGCCCTCAGTCTCATCACCCTCCTGACCGGAACCGCGCTGGTGCTGTTCGCCTTCGGCAAGTTCGACTATCTCGGGTGGAAGGGCACGGGCGAACACGTCCATCCGCAATTGCTGCCCGCGACGGCCACACCGGGGCAGCGGGCCCTGGTCAAGTATTTCGTGGCCGCGGCCCTGCTGTTTCTGGTCCAAGTGCTGCTCGGCGGCGCGACCGCCCATTACCGCGCCGATCCGGGCAGTTTTTACGGCTTCGACCTGAGCTCGATCCTGCCGAGCAATATCCTGCGGACCTGGCACTTGCAGTCGGCCATCTTGTGGATCGCAACCGCGTTCGTGGCCGGTGGGTTGTTGCTGGCCCAGGCGTTGGGCGAAAAAGAGCCGCGTGGGCAAGTCCCGGCCATCCACGCCCTTTTCTGGGCGCTGGTCCTGGTCGTGGTCGGCAGCCTGCTCGGCGAACTGGCGGGCATCAGGCAATGGCTGGGCGACGCCTGGTTCTGGTTCGGGCACCAGGGCTGGGAATACCTCGACCTGGGGCGGGCCTGGCAGGTGCTGCTGGCCGTGGGGCTTACGGGCTGGGTGGTCCTGTTGCTGCGAAGCGTGCTGCCGGCCCTGCTCGACCCCGAGCGCCGGGAGATCACGGCGTTGTTCCTGCTGGCCGCGCTGGCCATCCCGGTCTTTTACCTGCCGGCCTTTTTCTTCGGCTCCGCGACGCATTTCACGGTGGTGGACAACTGGCGCTTCTGGATCATCCACCTGTGGGTGGAAGGGTTTTTCGAGTTGTTCGTGACCGTGATGGTGGCCGTGACCTTTTTCAGGCTCGGCCTCGTCACGCACCAGACCGCCGTGCGGGTCGTCTATCTCGACGCCATTCTCTTTTTGGGCAGCGGCATCGTCGGCACGGGGCACCACTGGTATTTCAGCGGGCAAGGCACCCTCAACATGTCGCTTTCGGCGCTTTTCTCGGCCATGGAAGTGGTGCCGCTCACGCTTCTGACCCTGGACGCCTGGGATTTCGTCAAGCTCACCCGCTCGCGTTGCGACGTGTGCGGGCAAGCCGTGAACATCCCCCACAAGTGGGCGTTTTATTTTCTGATGGCCGTGGGGTTCTGGAATTTCGTCGGCGCGGGCGTCTTCGGATTTCTCATCAACCTGCCCATCGTGAGCTATTTCGAGGTGGGTACCGTGCTGACGCCGAACCACGGGCATCTGGCGCTCATGGGCGTCTTCGGCATGGAAGCGCTGGCGCTTATGGTGCTGACGTTTCGCCAGGTGCTTCCCGACGCCCAGTGGGCCGGGCCGGAGAAGCTCATACGGATCTCGTTTTGGGGGCTCAATAGCGGCCTGGCCATGATTGCCGCCGGCAGTCTTTTCCCCGGCGGCGTACTCCAGGTCTACGACGTGCTGCAACACGGCTACTGGCACGCCCGGAGCCCCGAATACCTGGGCGGCGGCCTGCCCCGGCTCCTCGAATGGGCCCGGATGCCCGGGGACGTGGTCTTCATCGCCGCAGGCGCGGCCCCCATGGCCGCGGCCGCGCTTCTGACCCTCGTGCGCATGCGCCGTCGCGGGGCCGCGGCGCAACCCGCGTCCTGACGCAAAAAGGGGGCCGGACGCGAACGTCCGGCCCCCTTGCGGTAACTTTCGCAGGAAGCGGTGCGGCCTAGTACATGCCGCCCATGCCGCCCATGCCGCCGCCGGGCATCGGGGGCATGTCTTTTTTCGGCTCGGGCTTTTCGGCGATGGCCGCCTCGGTGGTCAGGAGCAGGCCGGCCACGGAGGAGGAGTTCTGCAGGGCGATGCGCGTGACCTTTTTCGGATCGATGACGCCGGCCTTGATCAGGTCCTCGTAGTCGCCGGTGGCGGCGTTGAAGCCGAAGCCGTCCTTGCCGTCGCGCACCTTGGCCACGACGATGGAGCCTTCGAAGCCGGCGTTGCCGGAGATCTGGCGCAGCGGCTCTTCGATGGCGCGGCGCACGATCTCGATGCCGGCCTGTTCGTCGTCGTCCACGGCCTTGATGGTGGGCAGGCTCTTCACGCAGCGCACGAGCGCGACGCCGCCGCCGGGAACGATGCCTTCCTCCACGGCCGCGCGGGTGGCGTTGAGCGCGTCCTCGACGCGGGCCTTCTTCTCCTTCATCTCGGTCTCGGTGGCCGCGCCGACATTGATGACGGCGACGCCGCCGACGATCTTGGCCAGGCGCTCCTGGAGCTTTTCCTTGTCGTAGCTGGAAGTGGTCTCATCGATCTGGGCGCGGATCTGCTTGACCCGGGCCTTGATCTTCTCGGCGTCGCCGGCGCCGTCGACGATGGTGGTGTTCTCCTTGTCGACGATGACGCGCTTGGCCTTGCCGAGATCGACCAGGGTGATGTTCTCGAGCTTGATGCCCAGGTCTTCGGACACGGACTGGCCGCCGGTGAGGATGGCGATGTCTTCCAGCATGGCCTTGCGGCGGTCGCCGAAGCCCGGGGCCTTGACGGCGCAAACCTGCAGGGTGCCGCGCAGCTTGTTGACGACGAGCGTGGCCAGGGCCTCGCCCTCGATGTCCTCGGCCACGATCAAAAGCGGACGGGACATCTTGGCGACCTGCTCGAGAATGGGCAGCAGATCCTTCATGGCCGAGACTTTCTTCTCGTTGATGAGGATCAGGGGCTCGTCGAGCTCGCAGACCATGCGCTCGGGATCGGTGACGAAGTAGGGGGAGAGGTAGCCGCGGTCGAACTGCATGCCCTCGACGACGTCAAGGGTGGTTTCCATGCCCTTGGCTTCCTCGACGGTGATGACGCCTTCCTTGCCGACCTTGTTCATGGCCTCGGCGATGATGTTGCCGATGGTGGCGTCGGAGTTGGCGGAAATGGTGCCGACCTGGGCGATTTCCTTCTGGTCGCGGGTGGGCTTGGCCAGGGCTTCGAGCTCGGCCACGATGGACTCGACGGCCTTGTCGATGCCGCGCTTGATGGCCATGGGGTTGCGGCCGGCGGCCACGAGCTTGACGCCCTCGGTGAAGATCGCCTGGGCCAGGATGGTGGCGGTGGTGGTGCCGTCGCCGGCGATGTCGGAAGTCTTGGAGGCGACTTCCTTGACCATCTGGGCGCCCATGTTCTCGAACTTGTCCTCGAGTTCGATCTCCTTGGCCACGGTCACGCCGTCCTTGGTGATGATCGGGGAGCCGAAGGACTTCTCGATGACCACGTTGCGGCCCTTGGGTCCAAGGGTGACCTTCACGGCGTTGGCCAGCTTGTCGACGCCTCTTTTCAGTTTCTCACGGGCTTTGGAATCGAACAGGATCTCTTTGGCAGCCATGTATGCTTCTCCTTAAGATGAAAATCGAGGTGATCGGAACGAGGTATGCCGCGGGCCTTAGGCTTCGATGACGGCCAGGATGTCGTCTTCGCGCATGACGAGGAAGTCCTCGTCGTCGAGCTTGATCTCGGTGCCGGCGTACTTGTTGAAAAGGACCAGATCGCCCTTCTCGACGTGCATCTTCATGTGCTTGCCGTCCTCGGCGAGCTTGCCGGGGCCGACGGCGATGACTTCGCCCTTCATGGGCTTTTCCTTGGCGGAATCGGGGATGATGATGCCGCCTTTGGTCACTTCTTCCTGCTCCAGCCGTTTGACAAGCACGCGATCGCCCAAGGGTTTCAGCTTCATACGGGAACCTCCAATGGTGTTTGGCGAAATTTGACCCGCTCTGGCACTCGCCATGAGGGAGTGCTAGCGGCAGGCGGGAATGTATCTAACCACATCGCAGTGAAAGGCAAGAGGCGAAGCGCAAAAAAAATTGGATTGGGCGCAAAAAAATACGGGCCGGATAATCTTTTGAAAACACGTGATTTTTCATAATTCCGACTGTGGTAGTGCTTGTTTTTGCCAACGGAGGTGCGGCGGGGAGGCGCTTTTTCCCTGGAAAGAAGCCCTTGTGAAACGAATCACGCTATTGCACGCACTGGCATTTTCTTATAAGACGCCTAAACTTGACGCTCTCCTCCATGGGGCCTAGAGATTTCCAAAGCAGGCGATCGCATTGCTCTTGGATTGCTCTGCCTCGCGGCGGGGGGAGGGCGTGTGTCCATGGCGGTCCCCTTAACTTTTTTCCGAGGTGCCTATGCTCGACACGTTGGTCTTTGCGACGGTGCTGCTGCCATTCCTGGTCGCAGCCGTGTTGCTCGTTTTGCGACAGCAAAACGTGCGCAAGGTCATCCTGGTGGCCACGGCGGGAGTGCTCATCCTCGCGTCGCTGGCAATGCTGCGCGGCGGGGCGTTCATCCTGTCGCCGGCCCCGCTGTATGACTCGCTCGTCACCCTTGGCGACTTCGTCATACTGCTCGTGGTGCTGTGCGTCGGCTTGAAACGCAAAAACCAGATCATCATCTGGCTTACGGCGGCGCAGATTCTCGGTCTCATCTGGCTCGATTTCTTCATGGTCGAAGGGCACGGGACCACCCCGGCCTTTTTCGCCGACGACCTGAGCCTGATCATGGTCTGCATCGTCTCCATCGTGGGTTCGCTGATCGCCGTCTACGGCATCGGCTACATGAAGGAGCACGAAGAGCACCTGCACCTGGCCAAGTCGAAGCAACCCCGTTTCTTCTTCTTCATCGTGTTGTTCCTGGGTGCCATGAACGGCCTGGTTTTGGCCAACAACCTCCTGTGGATGTACTTCTTCTGGGAATGCACCACGCTGTGTTCGTTCATGCTCATCGGCCATGACGACACGGAGATCGCCCGCAAGAACGCCGAACGCGCCCTGTGGATGAACGTGCTCGGCGGCGCGGCCTTCCTGTTCGCGCTGATCGTCCTGCAGAAGGTGGCCGGCACCCTGTCCCTGGCCGACATCCTGGCCCGCGGGCCGGAATTCGCCGTGGCCGGCGGCGCCATCCTCATCCCCATGTTCCTGCTGGTCTTCGCCGGCATGACCAAGGCCGCCCAGGCCCCGTTCCAGAGCTGGCTCACGGGCGCCATGGTCGCGCCCACCCCGGTCTCGGCCTTGCTGCACTCCTCCACCATGGTCAAGGCCGGCGTGTACCTCATCGTGCGCCTGGCTCCGATCTATGCCGGCACGTACCTGAGCAACTTCATCGCGCTGTTCGGCGCCTTCGTGTTCCTGGCCACCGCCGCCCTGGCCGCCGGCCAGTCCAACGGCAAGAAAGTGCTCGCCTACTCCACCATCTCCAACCTGGCGCTGATTATCGCCTGCGCCGGCATCAACACCCCGGCCGCCATCACCGCGGCCATCCTGCTCATCATCTTCCACGCCATCTCCAAGGCCCTGCTCTTCCTGTGCGTGGGAGCCATCGAGCAGAAGATCGGCTCGCGCGACATCGAGGACATGCGCGGTCTCTACGCCCGCATGCCCCGCACGACGATCATCACCATCATCGGCGTGCTCACCATGATGCTGCCCCCCTTCGGCATGCTCATGGCCAAGTGGATGGCCATCGAGTCCGCCCAGGGACAGTTCCTGGTCATGATCATGCTGGCGCTCGGCTCCGGCCTCACCGTGCTCTTCTGGTGCCGCTGGGCCGGCATCCTGCTGATCTCCCCGTTCGGCAAGCCCCAGCCCGAGACCCAGGACTGCTCCGTGCGTTTGCCGCTCGTCATCCTGGCGGCCATGGCCGTCCTCGTCAGCCTGGTTTCGCCCTTCGTCTACAACGGCCTGGTCGCCCCGGTGGTGGCCATGTACTACAAGGCCACGGCCTACGCCGTGAGCTACGGCAACCTTGAATCCGCAAGCGGCGTGTTCATCGTCTACCCGCTGTTCATCCTGCTCGGCCTCGGCTTCTACTATGCCGTGAAGCAGTCGCGGAAGGTCACCGCCGCCCAGGTGTCCGCGCCCTACATGTGCGGCGAACAGGAAACCGTCGACGGCAAGCCCGGCTTCCTCGGGCCCCTGGGCCAGCATGTGGCCGCCGCCTCCGGCAGCTACTACCTCGAGCAGTTCTTCGGCGAGGCCGTGCTGACGAAGTGGATCAACGTCGTCGCCATGGCCGTACTCGTGATCATGCTTTTCGGAGGCGCCCTGTGATCGCCAAAATCATTATCGCCATACTGGCCCTGGTCCTGGCCCCCATCGCGGGGGCGCTGATTTCCGGCGTGGATCGCCGGGTCACCGCCTGGTTGCAGTCCCGCTATGGGCCCCCCATCCTGCAGCCCCTTTACGACGTGTTCAAACTCCTGGGCAAGGAGCCCATGGTCACCAACACCTGGCAGGCCCTTTGCGCCTACGTCTACGTCGTCGGCGCGGCGCTTTCCGTGGTGTTGCTGTTTACCGGCTCCGATCTGCTGCTCATCTTCTTCGTCCTGACCGTGGGCGCGGTGTTCCTGGTCATGGGCGCGCTCGCCTCGCCTTCGCCCTACAGCCAGGTGGGCGGCCAGCGCGAACTGCTTCAGATGCTGGCCTACGAGCCGCTTTTGATCCTTGTCTTCGCCGCTATCGCCATGGTGACGGGCAGCTTCAAGGTGAGCGCCGTCTTCGAGCTCAAGCACCCGATGCTCTACGACATCCCGCTCATGTTCATCGTCCTGGGCTACGCCCTGACGATCAAGCTGCGCAAATCGCCCTTCGACATCTCGGCCTGCCACCACGCGCACCAGGAACTCGTGCGCGGTGTGTACACCGAGTACTCCGGCCCCTACCTGGCGATGATCGAGATCGCCCACTGGTACGAGGTCATCCTCGTCCTCGGGCTGTGCGCGCTGTTCTGGTCCACGAGCGTCGTCGGCATGGTCGTCCTGGTGGCCCTGACCTACCTGGCCGAAATCATCGTGGACAACGTCACGGCCCGCCTGACCTGGCGCTGGATGCTGCGTTCCGCCGTAGGCGTGGGCGTCATCCTCACCATCGTCAACATGCTGTGGCTCTACGCGCAATAACGGCCGTCCGCCCAAGGAGAAACCATGTTCGGCAACATGATCAATAAAGGACGCATCAAGTCCCCGTGGGTGGTCCACTTCGACTGCGGCAGCTGCAACGGCTGCGACATCGAGGTCCTGGCCTGCCTCACGCCCATCTACGACATCGAACGCTTCGGCATCATCAACGTCGGCAACCCCAAGCACGCCGACGTGCTGCTGGTCACGGGCACCGTCAACCAGCGCAACAAACACGTGCTCAAAAACATCTACGACCAGATGCCCGGACCCAAGGCCGTCATCGCCATCGGCGCGTGCGGCTGCACGGGCGGCGTGTTCCGCGAGGCCTACAACGTGGTCGGCGGCGTGGACAAGGTCATCCCCGTGGACGTCTACGTCCCGGGCTGCCCGGCCCGCCCCGAAGCCATCATCGACGGCGTCGTGGCCGCCCTGGAAAAGGTCAAGACCCTGCTCGGCATGACCGCCTAGGCGGCCGGCCGCGTAAACGACCCAACCGGGGCGCCGCCCCGCACAAGGATACCAACGTGCTCGAAACCATTCCGCTGTCGCTTGACGCCGTGCGCGACGTCGCCAAGGAGTGCTTCGACGACGGTTGGCGGCTGGTCACCATGTCCGCCAACCAGATCGACGACGCCAACTTCGACGTCATCTACCACTACGACAAAGACCTGACCATGAAGCACTACCGGCTGACCGTGCCCAAGGAGACCGTGGTCCCGAGCATCTCGCCGGTCTACTTCGCCGCGCTGCTCGTGGAAAACGAGATCCGCGACCAGTTCGGCATCTGCTTCTCCGACATCGTGCTCGATTTCGGTGGAGCCCTGTACCTTGAAGAAGAAGTCCGCGCCATGCCTTTCTGCAAGGTCAGCGTGGCTCAAAAACAGAGCTAACGAGGGAACCTTATGGCCCGTACCATATTGCCGTTCGGACCGCAGCATCCCGTCTTGCCGGAACCGCTGCACTTGAAGCTCACCATCGAAAACGAGACCGTCATCGAGGCGCTGCCCACCTTGGGCTATGTCCACCGCGGCCTGGAAAAACTGTGTGAGATCCGCGACTTCAACCAGATGATCCAGATTGTCGAACGCGTCTGCGGCATCTGCTCCTGCCTGCACGCCCTGTGTTACTGCGAGGGCGTCGAACAGATCATGGGCGTCGAAGTGCCGCGCCGCGCCAAGTACCTGCGCACCATCTGGGGCGAGCTGCACCGCATGCACTCCCACCTGCTGTGGCTCGGGCTTTTCGCCGATGCCTTCGGCTTCGAGAGCCTGTTCATGCAGTTCTGGCGCATCCGTGAGCGCATCATGGACATCATGGAAGCCACCTGCGGCAACCGCGTCGTGGTTTCGGTCAACGTGATCGGCGGCGTGCGCCGTGACTTGTCCCCGGAACAGTGCCAGTGGATTGAACAGCAACTGGCCATCTCCGAAAAGGAGCTCAAGCAGCTCTCCGACACCATCCTCAGCGACTACACCGTCAAGAAACGCACCGTGGGCGTCGGCGTGCTCACCAAGGAGCAGGCCTACCAGCTGGGCGCGGCCGGTCCTACCCTTCGCGGCTCGGGCTGGGCGCAAGACGTGCGCCAGACCGGTTACGCCGCCTTTGGCGAAATCGGTTTCGAGCCCATCGTGGAATACGGCTGCGACTCCTACGCCCGCAGCGCCGTGCGTTTCCGCGAGACCCTCCAGTCCATCGACCTCGTGCGCCTCGCCATCGCCCGCATGCCCGCCGGCGAAACCGCGGCCAACGTCGCCGGAGCCATGGAGGACGACACCCCCACGCCCGTCTCCGCCGGCGAGCGCCGCGACATCATGCAGGCCTACAACCGCGACAAGCGCCACCGCTTCGTGTCCGCGCCGCCGCCCAACCTCGACCTGCCCGCCGGCCACGTGGCCGCCAAGGTCAAGGGCAAGCCCGACGGCGAGGCCGTCACCCGCGTGGAACAGCCCCGCGGCGAACTCCTTTACTACATCAAGGGCAACGGGTCGAAGAACATGGAGCGCGTGCGCATCCGCACTCCCACCTTCGCCAATATCCCGCCGCTTCTGGCCATGTTGCCGGGGTGCGAGCTGGCCGACGTGCCGGTCATTGTGCTGTCCATCGACCCCTGCATCAGCTGCACTGAACGGTAAAAAAGGAGCTTCCTTCCATGTTCAACATGACCAAAAACGTCGTCACGAACCTGCTGACGAAAAGTTCCACCCGGCTTTATCCCATTGCCGTGCGGGGCCATTTCGAAGGGTTTCGGGGGACGCTCGTCTGCAATGTGGACGAGTGCATCTTCTGCCGCTCCTGCATGATCAAATGCCCGTCCCAGTGCATCACCGTGGACAACAAGGCCGGCACCTGGGCCTGCGACGCCATGGCCTGCGTGTACTGCGGCGTGTGCGTGGACGTCTGCCCCACGAGCTGCCTGTCCATGACCAAGGAGCACCGTCCGGTGGCCACCGAGCACCAGACGATCTTCCTCCAGGGCGTGCCCAAGAAAAAGAAAAAGGAAGAAGCCGCAGCCGAATAGTTCGGCCGCTTCCGCGCAAAAAAACGCCCGTCGCCGGTTCGCCGGCGGCGGGCGTTCGTTTTCTGGGGAAAAATCCGCGCTGGCGCTCAGCGCCGCAGCCACAGATAGGCGCGCGTGGCCAGCCGGTCCAGCACCACTGCCGGATTGACCGCCAAAATGAGCGCCTCCTGGCTCTCCGCCAAAAGCAAGTCCAGCCGTCGCGCCACGTCCGGATCGTAACACGCCCCGAGCAGCGCCCCGAGTTCCGTGTTCTCGCGGCCGGCCAGGAATCCGGCCAGCTCCCGCGACAATTCCGTCAACACCCGCTCCGCACACGTGCGCGTCGGCCGCCCCTTGGCCGCCGTGAACCAGCCCCGGCCCGTGCGCCAGAACGCATGCAAACCGTCCAGAAGCGGCCAGGGATCGTCTTCGCCGCCGCCGGCAGCCGGCTCCGCCGTGTCCGGCCAGGCCAGCGTCATCACGAACGAACGCGAAACCAGCGTCGGGAAAAGCCGTTCCCGCTGCGGCGCAAGCAGCACGAACACGTTGCCGGGCCTGGGTTCCTCCATGGCTTTCAAGAGCGCGTTGGCCGCCTCCTCGGTCAGCCCCTGCGCCTCGGCGAGCAGAATCACCCGCTTGCCCGACCCGCGCGGCGGTTCGCCCACCAGCACGCGCACCTCGCGCATGGCGTCCACTTTGATCGATTCGGAACCGCCGTCGAAATACTGAAAATCCAAGAAGACGTTTTCCAGAATCTGCAAACACGCCGTGCAGGTCCCGCACGGCGGCACCGCGCTTTTGCAATTGAGCCGCGCCGTGAAATACAACCCCACCGCCGCGCGCTCCTCGGCCGAGCCGCCCTCCAGAATCACCGCCTGCGGCACGGCCCTGGCCAGCGCGTCCAGCCCGGCCAGCACATGCGCCTGCCTGGGCGATACGCCGAATATGGCGGCTGCGGGGGAGAGGGAAGGGGAGATGGCAGACATGGGGTTTCGCTGGGTCGTTGGTTCGTGGGTCGGTTGGTAAGTCGGTTAGTCGGTTGGTCGGGTGGGTGTGAAAGAGCAGGGCGCTGCCCTGCAACCCCCCCGGGGGGATCATCCCCTCCGAACCCCCTGTCCGGTGCAGCCGGGTGGGAGCTCGGCCGTGGGCGGGAGTCCTTCGGCGATGCCGTCGCTGCGCTCCAGGCTCGCCGGCCAAATTCCGGCATCGCAGGCCCGTCGCCCCTTCGGGGCGAGTTTGAAGGAATTTTGCTTTGGAAGCCTCGTAAAGACAAAGACCTTAAAGGAACTTTTCTTCAAATGCGGCGAAGCGCCGCACGCCAACCACGCCTCCACCCGCTTGCCAATCCCCCGCCAAGGGGGGGCCGGGGGGGATTATCCCCCCCGGCCGCCGGAGGCATCTTCCACTTCCAGCTTTTTCTTTCTTCCCTATCCTCTAATAATCGTCTGTTTTCGGTCGGGGCCGACGGAGAGGATGGAGCAGGTGGTTTTGAGCGACTGTTCGATGCGCGACACGTATTCGCGCGCGGCGAGCGGCAGGTCTTCCCAGGCGGTGATGCCGGAGAGGTCTTCTTCCCAGCCGGGCATGGTTTCGTAGACCGGCTCGACGTGTTCGAGCGCGCCTTCTTCCTGGGGCGGGTATTCGTGGATTTTGCCTTTGTAGCGGTAGCCGATGCAGATTTTGACTTCGTAGAGGCCGCTGAGGACATCGAGTTTGGTCAGGGCGATATCGGTGGGGCCGGAGAGGCGGGCGGATTCGCGCAGCAGCACGAGGTCGAGCCAGCCGCAGCGGCGTTTGCGTCCGGTGGTGGCGCCGTATTCGCCGCCTTTTTCCTGGAGGTAATCGCCGATGGTGCCGAAGAGTTCGGTGGGGAAGGGGCCCGAGCCGACGCGGGTGGTGTAGGCTTTGACCACGGCCACGACGCGTTTCAGGATGTCGGGCGAGCAGCCGCTGCCGGCGGCGGCCTGTCCGGCCACGGTATTGGACGAGGTGACGAAGGGGTAGGTGCCGTGGTCGATGTCGAGGTGGGTGCCCTGCGCGCCTTCGAAGAGCACGTCGCCGCCGGCGGCCAGGGTTTTCTGGATGACCGAGGAGACGTCGCCGAGGTAGGGCAGCAGGCGCTTTGCCACGGGAGCGATGGTTTCGGCCACGTCCCCGGGGTCCAGGGCGGGCATGTCGTAGAGCTTGGTGAAGAGCGTATTTTTTTCGATCAGCGCCTGGGCGATCTTTTTGGCCAGCAGTTCCGGGTCGGCGAAGTCGCCGGCCCGGATGCCGATGCGGGCCATCTTGTCCTCGTAGCACGGGCCGATGCCGCGGCCGGTGGTGCCGATCTTGCCGCCGGCGCGCAGGGTTTCGCGCGCGCCGTCGAGCAGGCGGTGGTAGGGCATGATGACGTGGGTCTTGCGCGAGATGGTGAGCCGCTCCGGGGTGACGTGCACGCCTTTCGTGGCCAGGGTGTCCATTTCGCGGCACAGCACTTCCGGGTCGAGGACGACGCCGTTGCCGATGAGGCAGGTCTTGCCGTCGTGGAGGATGCCGGAGGGCATGAGGTGGACGATGGTTTTCTCGCCGCCGACGACCAGGGTGTGTCCGGCGTTGTTGCCGCCCTGGAAGCGGACCACGGCCTTGGCGGATTCGGTGAGCAGATCGACGATCTTGCCCTTGCCTTCGTCGCCCCATTGGGCCCCGTGTATGACGATGCCCCGGCCCGAGCCGGCGGCCTGCGGGTTGCGATATTCGGCCATGGCCTATGACTCCCCTGTATCCTTGGGTCGAAACGCGAGGACCTTGCCCCGGTGCGGCTTGGGCGCCGCCGGTTGCGTTTCGGGCTGCCGCGCGGCATCTGGTTCCGGCGTCGCCTGGGCGCTCGCGTCGGCGGGCGCCTCGGGCGGTGCGGGTTGTCCCGGCTGGCGGCTTTCGGCCCAATGATGGTTGAACAATTGATTTTTGAAGCGCATCCCCTGGATCATGGCCAGGACCAGGACAGATTCCTCCCAGCGTTGGGACGGCTCGAACCGGCCCACCGCCTCGGCGTATTTGTCCCAAAGGGCCATGAGCGACGCTTCGTCGAAGGCGCGAAGCTGCCTGGCCATCTTCAACAGTACCTGTTCCACGATCACTCCCTACACCACGCGAGATGCCGCCAGAGCACCGGCGGACAGGCCTTGTTAGCAGAAACGCCCCGGGCTTCCAAATGCAATTTGCCCCGTGCCGCCGGCTGTGCTAGGCATCCCTCGCACGTTACTGCAAGGAGCCGTCACGCCATGAGCGATCTCAAGAAAATGTACACCACCATGGTCGAGGACCCGTTTCCGGCCGAACTCGTGATCCGGCTCGGCGAAGCCGAACTGACGTTCGCCAAGCGGACGTGGACCATCGACGGCCAGGAAAAGGGCCTGCGCTACGGCGAGAACCCGGACCAGCCCGCCGCGCTCTACGCCCCGAAGGCGGGGCGGCTGACGCTTGGCGGCGTGGAGTTCCGCGGCCCGGGCGACGGCCTTGTCTGCGCGGCCACGGAAGAGCATCTGCTCCAGTCCGGCAAGCACCCCGGCAAGACCAACCTGACCGACGTGGATAACGGCGTCAATATTTTGCAGTACCTGACCGCCAAACCCGCCGCCGTCATCCTCAAGCACAACAATCCCTGCGGCGCGGCCTGGTCCGACGCGGGGCTGTGCGCCGCGTTCGAGGCCGCGTTCGCCTCGGACCGCATCGCCGCCTTCGGCGGGGCCATCGTGGTCAACCGCACCCTGGACGTGGCCACGGCGGAGAAGATCAACGCGGTCTATTTCGAGGTCGTGGCCGCGCCGGACTACGAGCCCAAGGCGCTCGAGATCCTCAAGTCCAAAAAGAACCTGCGCATCTTCCGCCTGCCGGGCCTTGCGGCCCTCGACAAGCTGGTGGGCCAGCCGTTCCTTGACTTCAAGTCCCTGGCCGACGGCGGGCTCGTGCTCCAGTTCTCCTTCCGCAACCGCATTCTTGCCGCCGTGGACTTCCTGCCGGCCACGGCCACGGACAAGGCCGGCACGACGGTGACGGCCCGCGCCCCGTCGGACAAGGAAGCCGAGGATCTGCTTTTCGCCTGGGCCGTGGAAGCCGGCGTCACGTCCAACTCGGTCATCTTCGTCAAAAACGGGGCCACGGTGGGCATCGGCACGGGCGAGCAGGACCGCGTGGGCGTGGTGGAACTGACCATCCACAAGGCCAAGACCAAGTACGCCGACGGCCTCGCGTTCGCCGCGTGCAACCTCTCGCTTTATGAACTGACGCTCAAGGCCAAGACCGACGCCGAAGCGGCGAAGCTCCTGGCCGACATCCGGGCCAGGACCGAAGCGGCCGGCGGCGGGCTCATCGGCTCGGTGCTGGTCTCCGACGGCTTCTTCCCCTTCCGCGACGGCGTGGACCTGTGCATCGCCGCGGGCGTGACGGCCATCGCCCAGCCCGGCGGCTCCATCCGCGATCCCGAAGTCATCGTTGCCTGCAACGAAGCCTCGCCGCAAGTGGCCATGGTGTTCACGGGCCAGCGTTCGTTTCGGCATTGATTGAGAAGAGAAGACACCTCCGGCGGCCGGGGGCATGATGCCCCCCGGACCCCTCGACGGGGGGGACTGGACAGGGATTTCGTAACACGGTAGGCCCGGTCCCCTTTATCATCATTATTTATAGAACCCCCCTTTAAAAGTTTTTGGGGAGGGAGGGGGGCCGGGGGGAGGGGACCCTTTTTTCCTAAAAAAGGGTCCCCTCCCCCCGATTCCTCTTTTCCCTTCCCTAAAGGATATACATCGCATGGCGTTGGAGCGGTATGCCGGGCCGGGGTGTCTGGTGGAGTACATGCAGGGCAATCAGGCGCAGGTGGCCTGGGTGCTTGAGGAGGCCTCGGGGCGGCTGCGGTTGTACACGTTGACCAAGCGCGAGGAGAAGATGGCGCTTTCGCGCGTGTTGCCCTGGATGGGGCCGCGCTACGACGGGGCCAGGGACCGCAGCGAGATCCTGGAAATCCTCACCGCCTGCCAGGCCAGGCGCGAAGCCGCGGCCAAGGCCATCGACCCGCTGGAGTTGTGGGAGCTCTCCCAGGGCGAGGTGCGCGAGGAGAGCGCGGAGTGGTTCGCGGGGCTCGTGGGCGAGCATCCCGACGTGGACGCCGTGGCGGCCATGGGCCGGGCGCTGCTCGGGTGCAAGACCCATTTCAAGTTCCATCCGCCCAAATTCGAAGTCTTTCCGGCCGAGCTCGTGGAGCGGCGCATGGTCGAGGCGGCCCAGGCCGAGGAGCGCGAAAAGGTGGTCGTGGCCGGCCAGGCCTTTTTCAAGGAGCTGTGGCAGGGCTGGCTCTCCGGCGACCGCAAGAAGGCGCAGGCGCTGGCGGCGAGGCTCGATCCCGAGGCGGGCAGGCGGCTTGCCGAACTGCTCAGGCGCCTGATGGCCGACGCCGAGGACGCCGAGGCGGCCACGCTGTGGGCCATGCTGCGAAAGGGCCTGCCCGAGCATCCCCTCCAGGCCTACATCCTGGCCACGCAGTGGGGCATCGTGCCCCCGCATTACAACTATCTGCTCGACCAGGCCGACTACGCCCCGGGCGACGACTGGTGGCGGCCGTTCGCCGCCGAGATCGAGGCGCGCAAGGCGGGCCTGGCCTCCCTGGCGCGCGACCCCGAGCCCCTCGCCTTCGTCAGCGTCGATTCCCCGACCACACGCGACATCGATGACGCCTTTTTCGCCGAGGCGCGGGAGGACGGCGGCATCCGGCTCGTGCTGGCCCTGGCCGATCCGGCCCTGGACTGGGATTTCGGCGGCCCCCTCGATGCGGCCGTGGCCGCGCGCGCCTCGAGCCTCTACCTGCCGGAGGGCACGTACCACATGCTGCCCGAGGCGCTCGGCACCGGGCTATATAGCCTGCTCGCCGGCGAGGTGCGCCCGTCCCTCGTCATGGAGTGGGAGTTCGACGCGGCCGGCGAGACGGTCGGGTTCTCCATGCGCAAGTCCTTTGTGCGCGTGGCGGAAAACACCACCTACGCCGCGGTGGAGGCGGCCCTCGACGCGCCGGATGTCCCGGAGAACCTCGCCCTGGGCTACAAGCTGGCCGCGGCGCTGCGGCAAAAGCGCCTGGAGCGCGGGGCTGTCATCATCGAGCGGCCCGAGCCCGACATCATCCTTTCCGGCTATCCCGAGAACACGACCGTGGAGATGGGGCTTTGCCCGTCCTATCCGCGTTCCCAGCTCATGGTCAGCGAGTTCATGATCCTCGGCAACACGGCCGCGGCGCAGTACGCCGTATCCCACGGCGCGGCCATGCTCTTTCGTACCCAGGATGCCACGCTGCCCCCCGAGATCCGGGGCGTGCACGACGATCCGCCTTCCATCCAGCGCGTGGTGCGCGAGCTGCCGCCGACGTTGACCGAGCCCGATCCGAGGCCGCACGCCACGCTCGCAGCGACGGCCTACGCGCCCGTGACCTCGCCGCTGCGGCGTTACGCCGACCTCGTGAACCTGGCCCAGCTCGAGGCCCTGCTGCGCACGGGCGCGCCGCGCTGGAGCCGGGGCGAGCTCGAGGCGCGGCTGCCGGAACTGTCCTCGCGCATCGAGGCAGTGGGCCGGGTGCAGCGTTTCCGCCCGCGCTACTGGAAGCTGCTTTATCTCCAGCGCACCTGTCGCGAGCGCACCTTCGAGGGCATCGTGGTGGACCTCGGCGGCGGCGGCTTCGTGTCGCTGTCCCTGCCGGACATGCAGATCTACGTGCGCGCTACGCGGGACACCCTGGGCGACGCGGTTTACATCGGTCAGAGGTATGCGCTACGTCTGGGCAAGATCGACCCGCTCACCAACGAATTGCGGGTTTTCGGCGCGGAGGAGATTCCGGCCCGGCTGCCCGAAGGGGCCGAGGCCTTTTTCATGACTGCCGGCGGGACGAAGTAGCCGGGGGGACGACTCCGGCGACCGGAAGGAGCGAGCTCCTCCTGGATCTCCCCTCAGGGGGAGCATTCCCGGGACGGCCTGAAAAAGGGAAGTGGAGTTGTTATGGGTTTGGGTTTCGTGTTCGCCTGCATGCTGTACCTCGTGTTGACGTACCTCGTCGCCGCGTTTCCCTTCGGCCTGGCCGTGGCCATGGCCGGTTGCGGCATCGACCCGCGCCAGGGCGGCAGCCGCAACACCGGGGCGACCAACGTCGCCCGGCTGTGCGGCACGCGCTACGGCGTGGCCACCTTGCTCCTGGACGTGGCCAAGGGGCTCGTTCCCGTGCTTGTCGCAAGGGCCCTTTCGGATTCCGCCGTCTTCGTGTCGCTCGTGGTCGTCCTCGCCGTGGCCGGACACATGTTTTCCGCCTTCCTCTACGGCAAGGGCGGCAAGGGCGTGGCCACGACCATCGGCGTGTTCCTCGGCGTCGCGCCGGTGCCGGCCCTGCTCGCCGTGGCCGCATGCGTATGCGTCATCGCGCTCACGGGTTTCGTCTCCGCCGGCTCCCTGACCCTGGCCGTGGCGCTGCCGGTGCTGGTCTATTTTCTGGGGCCCTGCGCGCTGACGCCGGCCGCCCTGGTCGTGGCCGCGCTCGTGATCGCCAAGCACCGCGAAAACATCGCCCGCCTGCGTGCCGGCCAGGAAAAGCCCTGGCGCAAGAAGGGATAAGGCCCGGGCCGCATTCCCATGATCCACATTTTGTACGTTTTCGCGGCCCTGGTCGCGTTCAATCTCATTGCCATGTGGGGGCTTTCCCGGCTGCGCCGCGGCCGGGCGCGCACGGCGGGCATGGGGGCGCTCGTGGCCCTGGACGCCGCCATGGCCGTGCTGCTCGTCCTGGAAATCGGCATGGCGCTCTTCTTCGCCCAGTCCGACGGCTTCAACCTCACCATGTCCAGCCGCAACTGGTTCGCCCGGCACTGGCATCCGGTCAACAGCCTGGGCTATCGCGATGTCGAGCCGCTGCCTAAGGCCGCCGGCGAAAAGCTGGTGCTCGTGGTCGGCGACTCGTTTGCCGCCGGACACGGCATCGACCGGGCCGAGGACCGCTTCGGCGACGTGCTGGCCCGCGACCTCGGCAAGGGCTGGCGCGTGGCCAACGCCTCCAAGATCGGCTGGGACACCGTGGACGAGGACCAGGCGCTTCGCGCCTATCCCCTCGCCCCGGACGTCGTGGTCCTGGCCTACTTCGTCAACGACATCTACCGCGCGGCGGAAAAGGCGCATTTCGCGCTGCCGTTTACCATCCGCTTTCCCCAGACCGCCTTCACGCGCTACCTCGTGGACCACTTCGCCCTGGCCAACTTCGCCTACTGGCGGCTGGCGCGCACGGGCAACGTGGAGGAGGCGGCCAAGGGCTTCTGGGACAGGCTGCGCGCCGCCTACGCCGACCCGGCCGTGTGGGCCGAGCACGCCGCCGAGCTCGATTCCATCGTGGACTGGTGCAGGGAGCACAAGGCGCGGCTGGTCGCGCTCGTCATCCCGAGTCTTGCCGACGTGACCGGCACCGCGCCCATGACGCAGCGCGTCGCGGCCTATTTCCGGGAGCATGGCGTGGAGACCGTGGACCTGACGCCGCTGCTCGCCGGCCGCGCCCCCGGCTCCATGGTGGTCAACGGCGTGGACAGCCACGCCAACGTCGCGCTCAACGCCGAAATGGCCGCCCTGCTCAAAAAGGCCATCCTCGCGCCCCAGGCCGGAGCCGCGCCGCAGCGGGCGATGCCCTAGTGTCGCGTCCTCGAAAAAAACGGTGCCTTTTTTCTTGAAAATGCCGATGTGTTTCTGACGGTCGCGACGCGAGACCGGCCGCGCGACGATTTTCCGGGAGGCGACGTCATGGGAAAGCTGCTGCTTGTCGTCGATATGCTCAACGACTTCATCGTGCCCGGCGGCCGGCTGCATTTTCCGGCCGGCGAGGGCGTGGTCGCGCCCATCGTCCGGCTGCGCGCCGCGTTCCGGGCCGCGGGCGCGCCCGTGGTCTACGACAACGACGCCCATCCCGAGGATGCCGCGGAATTCGCCCACTGGCCCGTACATTGCGTCATGGGCACGCCGGGCGCGCGCATCGTCGACGCCCTGGCCGCCGGACCGGGCGACGTGGTCATCCACAAGGACGCCCTGTCGCTTTTCGACGTGCCCTGGGCCGCGTCCGTGCTGCGCGCGCTCGGGGCCGGCCGGCTCTACGTCGCCGGCGTGGCCACGGAATACTGCGTCAAGGAGGCGACGCAGCACGCCCTCGACGCGGGATTCGCCGTGACGGTCATCACCGATGCCATCGCCGCCGTGGATCTTACCCCGGGCGACGGCGCCCGGGCGCTGGCGGCCATGGCCGCGGCCGGGGCCGATTTCGCCGCGACCGAAGCGGTGCTGGCGACGCTTTCCTGAAGCGGAAATTCCCTTACGGCGCGTCGGGTTTGCCAAAGCCTGCCGGGGCTTCCGGGCCGTCCGGCGGGCGCATGGTGAGCAGCATCTTGCCGTCCGGCAGGGGCGCGGCCGTGAAATCGAGCAGCCGCGTCACCCCGTCGCCGCAGCGGACCGGGTAGACGCGCCGTCCCTGCTTCCCCAGGGTCGCCTGCCAATCCGCCACGACCTTTTGCCGCATCTTCGGGTCCGGATAGGCCTTGGCCATCCAGGCGTCCGCGTCCGGAATGTCTTCCAGCGTATAGCCCACAAGATCCCGAAACGCCTTGTTGAGGAACAGCGTGCGCCCGTCCGTGTCGACGAGGCTCGCGGCGTAGGGCACGTGGTCGAGGATGGCGCGCAGTTGCGTAAGCGTGCGCCGCACGTCGTCGCGCGCCTTTTCCAGCGCCGTGACCTCCTCGGCGTGGAGCATGACCGTATCCGGCGCGGCGCACACGAACGTCATGTCGAAGATGCCGGGCGCGGGCGCGCCGGGTGGCCGGAAGGAGAGGCGCTTGCGGCTGGTGCGCCGGGCCTCCAGGGCGCTCCACAGCGCCAGGTAGACGTCCGGGGACTCGTGGAAGATGGCCCCGGCCGGCGCGTCCGTGCAGGTGCCGATGCGCCCCCGGAAAAGCGCTTCGGCCGCGCGGTTGGCGTCGGCCAGCACGAGTTCGCGGTCCTTGAGCACGAAGGTGAGGGTCGGCAGGGGAAAATTGCGCAGGTGCGCCTTGAGGCGCTCTTCCCGGGCGCGCAACTCCGTCTCCATGCGCCGGCGTTCGCTGACGTCCTCCACGAAGCCTTCCACGACCTGCTTTCCCTCGCGGTTGACGAGGCGGACGTGCAGCCGGCCGATGAAGCTCGAACCGTCCCGCCGCTTGTTGACGACGTCCAGCCGCGTCAATTCCCCGTCGCGGCGCAGCCGCTCCACGATGCGCGCGCGCTGCCCCGGGTCCAGGAAGACCTGGGCGGCGTCGTGGCCGATGGCCGCAAGCATGGCCGCGGGCGTGCCGTAGCCGAACAGGCGCGCCATGGAATCGCTGACAGCCAGGATGCGCCCGTCCGGCGTGGATTGGAAAAGGCCCAGGCCGGCGTCGTCGAAAAGCTGGCGAAGACGGGGATCGAAAACGTTCCCGTTGTCCCCGGTCCGCCGTTCCAGGGTGACATCGCGGCCGTAGCAGTTGACTTCCCGGCTTGCGGGCAGGGGACAGGCGGTTATTTCCAGAAGCGTCTCGCCCACGGGGATGTGGATGGTCGCCGGCGCACCGGTTTCGAGGGCGCGGTTTGCGGCTGCGGCAAAGGGGGCGGGCATGGGCGCGCCGACGGCCATGCCCCAGGCGTCGAGCAGGGCCGCGCAGCTTGGATTTGCGTAGGCCAGGGCGCCGTCGCGGCCGATGCGCAGCACGGGATTGGGATTGTCCTCGGGGAAGCGGGCCATGGAACGCAGGTTGTCGCGGGCCTGCCGCTCGCTGGTTACGTCCTGGACCGTGCCGTAGATGCGCGTCACGCGGCCCGAGGCGTCGCGCTCGGCCCGGGCCACGGCCCTGGCGTACCGCCACAGGCCGTCGCTGCGGCGGAAGCGGTATTCGTAACGCAGGGAACCGCCCTTGGCGAGGAGACGGTGCCGCACCGCCTCCACGGCCGGCCGGTCATCGGGATGCACCAGGTCGAGAAATTCCGGGAAGGTCGGGATCGGACTGTCCGCAGGCAATCCGAAAATGCGTAGGAATTCCTCGGACCAGAAGTCCTGGCCCGTGAGCATGTCCCGGTTGAAGCTGCCGACCCTGGCCAGACGCTGGGTTTCGCGAAACGAGGCGGCCAGGGTGCGCAGGTCGTGCCAGGGGGATGCGCCCTGGTCGGGCAGGGCGGTGATGTCCCGGATCAACCCGCACAGGGATTCCGGCCGGGCGAGCAGGGCGTCGCGCACGTCGGAGGGAAGCTTGCCGGCCAGGGCGAGCAGGACGTCGGGCGATTCGTCCAGGGCCTCGGCCAGGGTCAGGATGTGGGCCTCGGACAGGCTCGGGGACGCGCCGCGTTCCAGGCGGCTCAGATAGGACGGCTGGATGCCCAGGCGCGCGGCGAGGCGGCGCAGGGAAAACGCGGGGTCGTCGGCCCGGAGGGCCAGTCGTTTTTCCCGGATGCGGCGGCCGAATGGATGCGGGTCCTGCTGCATGTGTGCACCATAACGTGCACGGCGCATCACGGCAATATTGCCGATGGAAACTATGCGCTTGTCGGCGATTCCGGCACGAGGGCCGTTGCCGCGGCAAGGACGTGCAGCTCCCGCGCCATGCCTGCGGCGTCGACGGTGGGATCGTTTTCCAGTTTTTGGGCGGCCTCGTGGGCGGCGCGTTCGAGTTCCGGTCGGTCCGGGTCGGCAAAGGCCGCCAGGGCCAGGGCGGCCTTTGCCGGCTTGTGCAGGGCAAGCAGCGAAAGCGCCAGGAAAAAGCGTGCGGCGGCGTCCGTTCCCCCGGACAGGCGCAGCACGTGCTCGAATTCCACCCGCGCCTGGAGGGCCTGGCCCGTGGCGTAGAGCGCATGGCCCAGGCGGAAGCGCACGGCCGTGTTGGACAGGTCTTCGCGCACCGAAGCCCTGTAGGCCGCCACGGCGGCGGGGTAGTCCCCGGCGGCGTAGGCCGCGTCGCCGGCGGCGTGCCGGTCCGGTGCGGACGCGTCGGCCCGGGGCTTGGGAATGTCGCGGCCGAGCAGCGCGCGCACGAGGTTGCGGCGGGAAACGGTGGGGCGTTCGTCGTGGGCCATGGTGTTATTGGGGCGGTCTGCCCGCCGGGTTGAAGAAGATGGATTCGATGTCGCGGATGCGATCGTCGCCGGCCTCGGCCACTTCCGCCAGGATGCTTTCCGTCAGGCCCAGGGAATGCCAGGCCGCTTCGGACAGGGCCGGCACGGGTGAGCCGGCAAAGGGCGGCCAGGCCCAGGCCGTGGCCAGAATGTCCGCCACGTGGACCAGCGCCGTTTCCCGGTCCTTGGCGTCGCCGGAGGGGCGGTGGTGGTCGCCGGCGATGGCCGCGAGGCTCTCGGGGAAATGCCAGCCGGCCAAGAGCGCCCGGCCCACGGCGGCGTGGTCGATGCCGAGCACCGCGGTTTCCGCTTCCGCGTCGGGCAGGCCCTCCACGCGGGACAGCAAAAGCGCCCGCCCGGCCGCGGCCGGCAGCTTGCGCAGGATCACGAGCTGGCCGAGGTCGTGGAGCAGCCCGCCCACGAACACCCGTTCCGGGGAGGTCCCCGGGCAGGAGGCCGCGAGCAGCGAAGCGTAGACGGCGCAGGCCGCGGCATGCCGCCAGAAGGCGCGCATGTCCCACAGGCCCGGCTCGATGTCGTCGAAGGCGTTGAGCGCCGCCAGGCTCATGACCAGCGTGGTCAGCTCCTTGCGCCCGACCATGTCCACGGCCCGGGTGATGGAGTCCACCGGGCTGCGCGCGGCGTAATGGGGGCTGTTGACCAGGCGCAGGAGTTTTGCGGCGAATCCCGGGTCGCGCCCGATGAGCGCGGCAAGTTCCCTGGCCGAGGTCTTTTCCGATTGCAGGGCCGAAAGCAGGCGTACGTGGACTTCGGGCAGCGTGGCCAGTTCCACTTCGCCACTGACGAGGCTCGCCGGGTCGATACGCTGGCGGCCAAAGAGCTGCGCTTCCGGCGCGAACCCGAGCAGCGACGGCGCGTCGGCCGTGGCCGCGAGATCCAGGCCTTCGGCCAGGACGCGCGCGGCGGCGCGCGCGGCGGCCAGATCGAACACCGCCCGGCCGAAAGGCGCGGCGGTGTCCAGGGCGCCAAAGCGCGGCGCGAGCAGTTCCCGGCAACGCCGGTCGACCGCCTCCAGTTCCGGAGCCGATTCTCCGGGCTGTTCCGCCTCGGATACGACCTCCACGTCGCGCACGCCGAAGGCGCGCATGGCGCGAAGGTTCTCCTGCGAGATGACGGCGCCTTGCCGCAACAAAACCACGCCCTGCTGGCCGGTTACGTCCTTGTCGGCCACCATGCCGTGCTCCACGTCGTCGATGTGGACCTTGACCACGCTCTGCCGCCTCCGGGCTGCCTCGTCACCGCCACCATGGCCCGCGACGCCGGATTAAGATTGTAATAAAGCTAATCGAAAGGAAAGGGCGTAGAAAGCCCCATGCAGGAGGTTTCCGCCGCCTAAACGACGCTATTTTTTGTATTATGTTGATTTACTGCGTAAAATTAAATTTTGCCAATCCCGCTGAAGTTGGCCCGCCTTTTGCTCATAAAGAGACGTGAGCGCGGTGGGCGTAAGCCGAAACCACACCGCACAAAATCACCTGGCCGTGGCGGCCACCCCCTAGCCTCCTCCCCCAACACGCCACCACGGCCTTTTTAGGAAGCCGCTTGGACCACTCCCTGGGTCCGGGCGGCTTCCGCTTTTCGGGGCGGCGGAGCGCCGGAAACGCTTGAACCCGACCCGATTCCTGGATATAGCCTGAAAGAACACGCCATGGCGCAACGCGCGTCGCAGCGCCGTCGCCGGCCGCAGGGCCGGAGCGCACGGCCTTTCCGCTTCTTTCGCATCGGAGCAGAGTTTGGAAAACAAGGATTCGGGCCCTCAGGCCTTTTTGGAATTCGTCAACCAGCGGCTGGCCAAGCGGCAGCGGGAACTTGACGGTGCCGTCAAATTCTCCAGCCACTACAGCCAGGTGGAAACTGTCGTCATGGAACTCAAGGCCATCCGGACCAAGTTCATGACCCTCATGCGGCGCGAGGGTTTGCTGTGAGGCGGTATTTCCGCGCAGCCGCCCTGTGCGTCCTGCTGGCGGTCATGATCGCGCTGCCGGCCCTGGCGCAGCGGGCTGCGGACATCGCGGGCAACTGGTCCGCCGTGGTGCTGGGCCAGGAGATCACGGCCGACTTCACCCGCCAGGGCGACATGATAAACGGCGTGGTGGCAATCCCCGACATCGGCGGCGGCAAGAACATCTACCATGTGGCCGGCGTCATTCTCGGGGCCGATTTCGCCGCGCAGCACGGCAGCGGCCATCTTCTCAAGGGCACGCTCACCGGCCCGGACACGGCCGAGGCCGTCTTTTCCCCGAAAACCGGGCCGTCGCTCACCCTGCACCTCAAGCGACGCGCGGGGCCGTAACCCGTCCCGCGCGCGGCGCTCAGGCGTCGGCGGTTTTCTTTTGACTCGCCGGCACCACGGGGACGCTCTCGTCCTTGGCCCGATCGGTCCAGGCGCGTTTGATCGCATCCACGTCTTCGGCCGCGAGCGTCGCCTCGATGGCGTCGAAGATGCGGTTTCGGATGAACACGAGATCCTGGTAGCTCGGCGCCTGTTGGATCAATTCCAAATAATAGGCGAGCCCTTTGTTGTCCTCCATGGAACGCTCCTCCGCTTCCCCCGCAGGGTTCGTTTCCATGTAGCCGAGGTCGGGCCGGGCGGCAACTCAGCCCGCGTCGGGGCTGTTGAACGCCCCGCACTTCTCGCACACGAAACCCGCGTATTCCGGCTCCCCGTCGTCGCCGATCCAGACTTCCACCTCGTTGCGCTCCGAGCAGTTGGAACAATAGATCAGCGCAATGTGGGTCTCGGGGTCGTAGTCGCATTCCACGCCACCGAGGATGAGCGTCTCGTTAAAGGCCATGGCCGCCTCCTTGTCGCGTTGCTTTGCGCGTCTGTTTTCTTGTAACACCGCCCGGCGCAAGGACAAGGGGCGCGGGGGGAATTTCCGTGGCCCCCATTGCCAGACGCCGCCGGCCACGCTATCCCCGACCGGCCGGCCGTCGCCGCCAAGGATACGCCATGCCGCATCGCACTCCCGCAAGTCCCCTGGTCCTCCACGACGCCTTCGCCTTTCCCGGCGGCGGCGAGAAGGTGGCCGTGACCCTGGCCCGGGCGTTTGGCGCGCTACTGCTTGCCGGCGAATACGACCCCGCCGCGTTTCCCCCGGACTATTTCGACGCGCCGCCGCGAAACCTCGCCGCGGCGGTAAACCGCCCGCTCGCCGCGCGGCTCTCCAAAACTTTGGCCATGCGCCTGGCGTTTGCGCGCATGCCGCCCGTGGCCGCGCCGCTGGCCATCCACAGCGGCTCCCTGTGCCTGCTCGCCCACGCCCGCATCGCCGCGCCACAGGTGCTCTACTGCCACACGCCGCCGCGCATCCTCTACGACCACCACGAGTTCTACATGCGCCGCCAGTCCCTGCCGCGCCGGCCGCTCTACGCCCTGCTCCTGGCCGGCTACCGCCGGGCCTACGCGCACGCGGTCCGGGCCATGGACGCCGTCGTCGCCAATTCCGAGACCGTGCGCCGGCGCATCGAACACTTCCTGGGCCTTCCCGCCACAGTCGTGCATCCGCCCGTGGACACGGCTGCCTTCGCCGACCTCGGCCAAGAGCCGTTCTATCTTTCCACGGCCCGCGTGGACGTGCTCAAACGCGTGGACGTCGTCGTGCGTGCCTTCCGCGACATGCCGGACAAACGCCTCGTCGTGGTGTCCGGCGGCTCGGAGCTCGCCCGCGTGCGCGCGCTGGCCGCCGGCTGCCCCAACATCGACATCCGGGGCTGGACCGCCGACGCGGACCTCAGGCGCCTCATCGGCACCTGCCTCGCCACCGTCTACATCCCGCGCGACGAGGACTTCGGCATCTCGCCCGTGGAATCCATGGCCGCCGGCAAGCCCGTCCTTGGCGTGCGCGAAGGCGGGCTCACCGAAACCGTCGTGCACGGCGAAACAGGCATCCTGCTGCCGCCCGACCCCGGCCCGGACGACGTGGCCCGTGGCGTCGCCGCCCTCGACGCGGCCACGGCCCGCGACATGGCCCCCGCCTGCCGGGCGCGCGCGGCGCTTTTCGACACGCGCGTATTTGTGGAGAAGATGCGGGGAGTGGTGGACGCGGTGATGGAGAAGCGGGAGTAGGGGTGGAGAGAAGAGTGAAGATGCCTCCGGCGGCCAGGAGGGGATCATCCCCTCCTGGACCTCCTCGACGGGGGGAGGGCAAGCGGGCGGGGGGACGGTCGGTGCGCGGAGCGTCGGGGCATGTGGTCGCGGAAAGGGGGGCAACCCGCAGGCCGCAAAGCCGGTAAGCCACGTTGCCCCCCTTTCCGCGACCACGGGCGCCAGCGGCGAAGCGCCGCATGGGAAGATGTGATTTTGGGCAGGTTGAAGCGGCCTACCCCTTAAAAGTTTTTTGGGAGGGTGGGGGGCGGGGGAGGGGACCCTTTTTTTCAAAAAAGGGTCCCCTCCCCCGATTCCTCCTCGTAGCGCATGAGAAAACTACGCGTCATCGTCAATGCCGTGCCGTTGGCCACGGTGAATACCGGGATCGGGCGGTACTTGCGCTGTTTGTACGCGGCGCTGGAACGCGGCTTCGGCGACCGGTTGGAGATCGGTTATTTCGACGGCAAGCGGGTGGGGCCAAGGCCGCCGCAGCCGCCGGCGAATCTGGCCGCCCGGTCGCGGCTGACGGACCTGCTCTGGAAGCTGCCCCCGGTTGCGGCGCTCGGCGTGCGCCTGGCCCGTCATTACCAGCGGGAACTGGCGTTTTGGCGGGCGGCCCGGGGTTACGACGTCTACCACGAGGCCGCCTTCTTTCCGTTCCGCGTGCCGTCCGGGGTGAAAACCGTCTTCACCGTCCACGACCTGTCGCTTCTGACCTTCCCGCAGCACCATCCGGCCGAGCGGGTGCGCTATTTCCGCATGTTCTTTTTCCGGCGGCTCGCGCGGGTGTCGCGCTTTCTGGCCGTGTCGCGCTTTACCAAGGACGAGATGGTGCGCATGCTCGGGCTCGCCCCCGGCCGCATCCGCGTGACCTGGAACGCCCATGAGCCCGAGGTGTTTCACCCGCTCGACGCGCCGCTGCCGCCCCAGGTGCCCGAGCGGTATTTCCTGTTCGTCGGCACCTACGACCCGCGCAAGAACATGCACGTGATCCCGAGGGCCCTGGCCGCGTCCGGCTGCGGCGTGCCGCTGGTCACCGCCGGCTGGACGGGCTGGTCGCGGGCGCGCATGGAGGGCGACCCTCCCATCGAGCTCGGCTACGCCGACGATGCCACGCTGGCGGCGCTCTACACCAAGGCCCTGGCCCTGGTGTACCCGAGCATCTACGAAGGCTTCGGCCTGCCGGTGCTGGAGGCCATGGCCTGCGGCTGCCCGGTGGTGACCACGAAGCTTTCCAGCCTGCCCGAGGTGGCGGGCGAGGCCGGCATCTATCTCGACGACCCGGCCGATGCGGCGGGCATGGGCAGGCTGCTCGCGCGCGTGGCGGACGACGCGACCCTTCGCGCGGAGAAATCGCGCCTGGGCCTGGTCCGTGCGCCGCTTTTCTCCTGGGACGAAACGGCCCGGCGCACGTTCGAGGAATTTGAGAAGAGTATGAAATAAGAGCGGGGCTCTGCCCCGCGCCCCGCCGGGGGGCATGATGCCCCCGGGCCCCCTCGACGGGGAAGAGGAGTATAGAACGTGAAAGATCAGTTAGGGTTGTATTATTATCCGAATCCGGCGGACAAGCGGGTGCGCATGTATGTGCGCCACCGCTACGGCCAAGTGGAATTCCGGCTCTGGAACGGCGAGCACCCACAAATCTGGGACGGCCACGACTGGGTGCCCTATGACGCCATCGTTGCCGCGGCTGAGGAATACAAGAAGCGCAAGACCGGGGTCGATCCCCTGGAGATGTACGACATCCACGTGGCCGAGCGGCTTCTCGCCGACGAAGGCGGTGCGGGCGCGTGAAGCCGGATCTGCGCGTCTACGGCGAAGTGCGGGGCCTGCCACCGGAGGCCTGGGCCGCGCTGGCTCCGGACTGTCCTTTCGAGGACGTCGAATACGCGGACGGGACGCTCGCCTTCGAGTACGAAGGGCGCTTCCTGGATGCCGGCTCATTTCTGGAGGCCCTGTGCGAGGCCCTGCCGCCCGGAGGCGGGGGGCATGCCGACGTCATCGACAACGACGCCTGGACCATCACGCGCTATGCCTTGGCCCCTGGGAGATGTGATTCTCAAACATTTGGAATCAATGATGTTCTTGAGAACACGAAAAACGAGGGCAATATTTGACTTGACGGGCCGGCCCGTCCCACGTAGATAGCCTCTCCCCGCTGCGGAAAACCGCGACGGGGCTTTGCGAGAAGGCGTAGCCTCTTGGAAAGATTGAAAAAACGTGTTGACGGAGTCGTGGGGGAGGCGTAGAAGCTCACCTCCGCACGACGGGAAACCGGAAGCGCGGTCCGGGGGAGAACGATTCCCCGGGAGTTTGAAAAAAGGTGTTGACGGGCCGGGCGCGGTTGGGTAGATAGCCCCTCCGCTTCGGGAAACCGGGGCACGGCGGGCGGCGCGAAAGCGCGGCACGCGAAAGTTGAAAAAACGTGTTGACGGTGTCGGTGGGGAAGCGTAGAAGCGCTCCTCCGCACGACGGAAAGCCGGAAGCGCGGTCCGGGGGAGAACGATTCCCCGGGAGCTTGAAAAAAAGTGTTGACGGGCCGAGCGCGGTCGGGTAGATAGCCCCTCCGCTTCGTGAAACCGAAGCACGGGGCGCGATGCGAAAGCGAAGCGCACCAAGTTGAAAAAAAGTGTTGACGGGCCGGACGGGGACGCGTAGAAACGCACCTCCGCTTCGGGAAACCGGAAGCGCGACCGCAACG
>NZ_JNJA01000016.1 GCF_000702665.1 Solidesulfovibrio alcoholivorans DSM 5433 | reverse complement strand
AGGGTAGCTACGTTCGGAAGGGATAACCGCTGAAAGCATCTAAGCGGGAAGCCCGCCTCAAGACGAGTTCTCCCTGAAGGACCCAGGTAGACTACCTGGTTGATAGGCTGGATGTGCAAGTGCAGCAATGCGCTCAGCAAACCAGTACTAATAGTCCGTTCGACTTGATTTTTGCCATCCAAACAATCCCATCCCTTATTTTAACTTATACATTTGTCCTGGTGGTCAAAGAGGAGGGGGTACACCCGACCCCATTCCGAACTCGGAAGTTAAGCCCTCCTTCGCCGATGATACTGCGTACTCGTGCGTGGGAAAGTAGGTCGCCGCCAGGGCTCTTTTAAAAACGGCCCGGTTGCAAAAGCAACCGGGCCGTTTTCTTTTGGAAAAATACCCCTCCGAACCCCACCCTCGCTCACGCCCCACGCCCCACGCCCCACGCTCGCGCGACCGCACCCCCACCGGAACGCGCGCACCTTTCCTCGTGACATCAATGAAACAGGGGGTGCTATATTACGGCCACATCCGAGTCGTGTGCAATGATATGTTCGAGCACAACGTGACTTCTGTCTTTGCTCCTGGTTTCGGCCGGTTCGATACGCATGTTTGCTGCTGCGTGATTTCACGCAGGAATCTGGCACTTTGACAAAGGGTTTCGTCCCTGCAGCGATGCACCCCAGGCCGTCGCCCCCGGTGTGAGGGGCGGATGGAAACGCGCCCCTGCCATCGTTGTCATCTTCTGTCTTGCCGAACCACTTTCTTTACCGCTTGTGCGCCTGTATAATACCCCTGTTTGACCATGCCTACGGAATCGACTACCTTACAAGGATTAGGGCATGGACATGCGACTTGCGACGATCATGCCCGAAAACTGGCGCGCTCCGTAACAAGTACAAGCATCTGCGACGCTGTGCGCGATCAATGCGTACACACTGCGCCGTATGTGTTGAAATATAATGCAATGATGCAGCAAGAAAAGCGCTTCGTTCCGAATGTTCACCACATTTATCGCTTATCTTTAAGTAAGGACGCACGAAACGGCTCCATGTCCTCTCTGAATACAAGGCACGAAGGCATAGACCTACTCAAGGTTATTTGCTGCTTTTCCGTCATACTTCTGCACGCCCTCGTCTATCGGGTGGAGCGTTACGACGATTCCACGGAGTGGCTTCTTGCGAACATCTTGAGCGCCGCGACGCGCGAGGCCGTCCCCGTCTTTTTCATGATCAGCGGCGCATTCATGCTCCGCAGCGACATCGGCCCCCTCGGGCGCTATTTCGCAAAAGCCGCGATGCGCTACGCCGTGCCACTGCTTGGGGGGCTCGCCGCCTACAAGCTGCTGGCGCTCTCCCAAGGCGACGCCAGCCCGCTGTTGTCCGGCGTCCTCTACAACGTCCGTGCGAGCATAGGCTTCCACCTCTGGTTCATGTGGACCTTCCTTGGCCTCGCGCTCGTCGTACCGCTGTTGCGCCCCATGGTCGCCGCGCCGCGCGACCGCGCGCTCTTTCTCGGCTTGTGGCTGCTCTTTTGCGTCGCGGAACCCTGGATGGGCATGGCCGGGCTGTCCCTGCCCATGGACAACATGCTTTTTATGCGCAACACCGGCTACTTCGTGGCGGGCTACGCACTCTATGCCTGGGCGGGGCAGGTCCCGACCGGGCTCCTCGCCGCAGGCATCGTCACCAGCATTGTCGCGACGGCCGCACTGACCGCCACCAGGACCGCCGCATCCGGATCGCTCGCCCTGATTTTCTACGAAGGCCCGTCCCCCTTCCTCGCGGTCTACAGCGCTTGCGCCTTCAAGTGGGCGTCGCAGCAAAAGCGCGTGCCCTGGCCGGATGTCTTCCGCCGCCTGTCGCGCGCCACGTTCACCGTCTACATCTATCATATTTTGGCCCTGTCCCTGCTTTCCCGCTGGATCGGGCCGACCACGCTCTTCATGCGCGTGTGCGTCCATACCCCGCTCGCGTTCGCCGCCTGCGTTGGCCTGTACTTCGTCGGCCGGCGCATCCCCGTGCTGCGGCTCTTCTTCAAAGGATAGCCTTGCCCGCGCCTGTGCGACCGCCGGCCGGGCAGGGCGTTTGCCGTCCCTGCGCGGCATCCATCCGGAATCAAGTATTTTTTTTCAAAATCCTTGCCGGGACGACGGCCGTCCCGGCTGAAAGGCGTAGGCGTCGTTGCTCGAAACATTCATGTCGTTTCAAAAACAAAAGATCAAACTATTTGCGGTGCCGCAATACGAAGTGCGGTTCTTTATAAAAATGGTCAGCATGTGATATTGAGCATATTTGAGCTGAAATAAGAGGGGTATTTTACAAATTCGTGGGAAAAACCGTTTGGAGCCGGTGACGAGTGCGTCGCGAATTTGTAAAGAACTGTTGACAGGTTTGGATTACACTTGTATCAAGTCCGGAAAAAAGTTCGCACATCCGACATCCCGTGCAACACACAGGCCGGAGGGCTCCCCATGACGGGCTTCGACGAGGAAGAAAACCAGCTGATCTCCCGGGTCGCCTGGCTCTATTTCCACGAGGAGCTCACCCAGGGCGAGATCGGCGAGCGGCTCGGCCTCACCCGTCTCAAGGTCAACCGTCTGCTCCAGGCGGGCCGCGAGGCCGGACTCATCCGCGTCGTCATCAACACCGCCTTTCGCGACTGCGTCGCCCTTGAAGGCGAACTCGCCCGCGAATTCGGCCTGACCCGCGCCATCGTCGTGCCCACCCCCGAACGCGGCGGGCGGCACTACTACGAAACCATCGGCCGCCCGGCCGGGCAGTACGCCTCGCAGCAGCTCAAGGACGGCCAGCGCCTGGGCGTCGGCTGGGGGCACACCATGCGCGCGGCCATAAACGGCCTGGTCATCCGCAGCTTGCGCGGCATTTCCGTCACCTCGCTCTACGGCGGCGTGCCCCGCAGCCCGGTCAATCCTTTCGATTCCACGGCCATGTTCGCCCGTAAGCTCCAGGCCGAAGTTTGCAACCACCTGCCCGCGCCCATGTTCGTCTCCACCCCAGAGGTGCGCGAAACCATCGCCGCACAGCCCTTTTTCAGCACCTTCTACAAGGAAGCCCTGGACGTGGACATGATCCTCACCGCCGTCGGCGACATGACCGCCCAGGCCACCAACATCGCCCTTGGCGCCATCACCACGGACCAGCGCCGCGATCTGGCCCGGGCCGGCGCGGTGGGGGAATTTTTCGGCCGCTTCCTGGACGCGGACGGCAACGTGCTCGACCACGAGGTCAACCGCTGCAGCATGTCCCCGGATTTCTCGGGCCTGTGCAAGGTCCCCCACAACATCCTCGTCTCCGGCGGCATGGCCAAGACGCCCATCCTGCAAGCCGTGCTGCGGCGCGGCTACGTCCATGTCTTTGTCACGGACGCGGCCACGGCCCGCAGCCTGCTCAACCCTTAAAGCCAAGGCGGGAGCCATGGACAGACAGGAACACCTCGGCCGTTTGCAAGACGGCGAACTTTTCGACCTGCTCGTGATCGGCGGCGGGGCAACCGGCTGCGGCATCGCCCTTGACGCGGCCACGCGCGGCCTGCGCGTCGCCCTGGTCGAGCGCGACGACTTCGCCCAGGGCACGAGCAGCAAAAGCACCAAGCTCGTGCACGGCGGCGTGCGCTACCTCGAGAAAGCCATCCTCAAGCGCGACAAGGAACAGTTCGACCTCGTGCGCGAGGGCCTGCGCGAACGAGGCCGGCTGCTCAAAAACGCCCCCCACCTGGCCCACGGCATCCGCCTGATGACTCCGGTCAAAAGCTGGTTCCAGGCGGCCTATATCTATATCGGCCTAGTGCTCTACGACCTCCTGGCCGGCCGCCTTTCCCTGGGCAGAAGCCGGCTCGTCGGCCGGGCCACGGCGCAACAGCTTTTCCCGCAGCTCGACCTCGACGGCTACAAGGCCGCGGTCATCTACGCCGACGGGCAGTTCAACGATGCGCGCATGGCCGTGACCCTGGCTCGGACCGCCGCCTCCTACGGGGCGGTCTGCGCCAACCAGGTGGAAGTCACGGGACTCGTCAAGGAACAGGGCCGGATCCGGGGCGCGCAGGTGCGCGACAGGCTCTCCGGCAAGGCCTGGACCATCGCCGCCAAGGGCGTGGTCAACGCCACCGGCCCCTTTGCCGACGCCATCCGGCGCATGGACGATCCCGATGCCCCGAGCATGCTCAAGGTCAGCTCCGGCATCCACATCCTGCTTGCGGCCGGTACCGTCCCCCGGGATCTGTCGCTCATGATCCCGAGCACCGAGGACGGCCGCGTGCTGTTCATGATCCCCTGGCAGGAGCACGTGCTCTTCGGCACCACCGACGAGCCGGCCGATATCGCCGTCGATCCGGTGCCGGAAAAAAAGGACGTGGACTACCTGCTGCGCTACGCCAGCGCCTACCTGCGCCGGCCGGTGACCCGCGCCGACGTCCTGGCCGTGTGGAACGGCCTGCGGCCGCTGGTCTTCGACCCGAAGAAACGCAGCACCCAGGAACTGGCCCGCACCCATGTCCTGACCGAGAGCCCGTCGGGGCTGCTCACCATGGCCGGGGGCAAGTGGACGAGCTACCGCGCCATGGCCGAGGACGCCGTGGACGCGGCCTGCGCCGCCTTCGGGCTGTGCAACGGGCGCGCCTGCGTGACCAGGGAACTGCGCCTGATCGGGTCGCGGGCATACTACCCCGACGCCTGGAAGGATCTGGTCGTGCGCGAGGAGATCGCCCCGGCTCTGGCCCGGTCGCTTTTTTCGCTCTACGGCGACGAGGCGGCCGAGGTGCTGCGCCTGGGCCGGGAAGAGGGCCTGCTTGCGCCCATCCATCCCGAGCATCCCTACATCGGCGCGGAAGTCGTTTTCGCCGTGCGCCGGGAAATGGCGGTGCGCCTTGGCGACGTGCTGCTGCGGCGGCTGCCTTTGGGACTTGTCGACATGCGCCATGCCGAGGAAGCGGCCCCGGCCGTGGCGCGGATCATGGCACGGGAGCTCGGCTGGGACGAGGCCCGTTACGCAAGCGAGGTGGAGAGCGCCCGCCGGCTGCTCGCGGCCTGGTATTCCGGGAAGGCCGCGGCGGCGGACCGGCGGGTGGACGCTGTGGTTGAGGCTGGCCTGGGCAATCAGTCCTTTTCCAGCCCGGAAGGAAAAGGGTCAACGGTCGAAGCGCTGTAGGAGGGGTGTGCCATGCAAGAGTCGTCACTGGGCAAGGAGATGTTTTCCGAATTGTTGGGGACCATGGTCCTCATCATCTTCGGAGCCGGCTGCGTCGCCATGAAAGTCTTTTTTGGCGAGGCGCTCAACATCTCCTGGGATACGATCACGTTCGGTTGGGGGTTGGGCGTCTTTTTCGGCGTGCTCGCCAGCCTGCGCTCCGGCGCGCACATCAATCCCGCCGTGACCCTGGCGCTCGCCGCCACGGGCCGGTTCCCCTGGGGCAAGGTGCTGCCTTACACCCTGGCCCAGACCGTCGGCGGGTTCCTCGGTGCGGCCATCGTTTTCCTGGATTTCAAGGCCAAGTGGCTTCTCTTTGACCCGGCCCTGGTCAAGACGGCCGGCATCTTCTGCACCTTTCCGGCCGTGCCCGGCTTCTGGCCCGGTTTCATCGACCAGGTCATCGGCACCGCCGTGCTCATGTTCGGCATCCTCTCCATCGGCGACTTCGGGGCGAAAAACAAAGTGCCTTGGATCGGCCCCGTGGCCGTGGCCATGCTCGTCATGGCCATCGGCATGAGCCTTGGCGCCATGAACGGATACGCCATCAACCCCGCCCGCGACTTCGGCCCCCGGTTCTTCGCGCTGGTGGCCGGCTTCACCCAGCCCAACCTGATGGATACGGGCATCGTGCTCGTGCCCATCCTCGGACCCCTCGTCGGCGGCCCGCTCGGTGCGTTCGTCTACGACAGGACCACCGGTGCGCTCAACAAGGACCCCAATGCCGATTTTTGCGAAGACGGCGCGCAGGAGTGTGAGGAGTGCAAGTCATGAGCAAGTACATTCTGGCCCTTGACCAGGGCACGACCAGTTCCCGGGCGATCCTTTTCACGCGCGAAGGCGACATCAAGCAGATCGCGCAAAAGGAGTTCACCCAGATCTATCCCCAGCCCGGCTGGGTGGAGCACAACGCCAACGAGATCTTCGACACCCAGTCCTTCGTCATGAGCGACTGCCTGGGCCAGGCCGGGGTCGAGGCCTCGGAAGTGGCGGCCGTGGGCATCACCAACCAGCGTGAGACCACCGTGGTCTGGGACAAGGCCACGGGCGCGCCCATCCACAACGCCATCGTCTGGCAGGACCGCCGTACGGCCGGTTTTTGCGACGAGCTCAAGGCGCGCGGCCTGGAAGGCCTCATCCGCGACAAGACCGGTCTCGTCATCGACGCCTACTTCTCCGGCACCAAGGTCAAATGGATGCTGGACAACGTGCCCGGGGCCAGGGCCAAGGCCGAAAAGGGCGAGCTGCTCTTCGGCACCGTGGACAGCTGGCTCATCTGGAACCTGACCAAGGGCGCGGTCCACGTCACCGACGCCTCCAACGCCAGCCGCACGCTGCTTTACAACATCCACACGGGCGCGTGGGACGACGAACTGCTCGCCATCCTCGACGTGCCGCGCGCCATGCTGCCGCGCGTGAGCCAGTCCTCGGAGGTGGTGGGCGAGGTGCATCCCGAGTTCCTGGGCCGCGCCCTGCCCATCGCCGGCAACGCCGGAGACCAGCAGGCCGCGACCTACGGCAACGCCTGCCTGACCGAAGGCATGGCCAAGAACACCTATGGCACGGGCTGTTTCATGCTCATGAATACGGGCAAAAACGCCCGGCCGAGCAACAACAACCTCCTGACCACCGTGGCCTGGGCCACGCCCTCGGGCCGGCACTACGCCCTGGAGGGCAGCGTCTTCATCGCCGGCGCGGTGATCCAGTGGCTGCGCGACGGCCTTGGCATCATTAAAAGCGCTCCCGAGGTGGAACAGCTCGCCCTGTCCGTGCCGGACAACGGCGGCGTCTACCTCGTGCCAGCCTTTGTCGGGCTCGGCGCGCCGCACTGGGACCAGTACGCGCGCGGCACCATGGTCGGCATCACGCGCGGCACGACCAAGGCCCACATCGCCCGGGCGGCCCTGGAATCCATCGCCTTGCAGACCTACGACATCATGACCTGCATGCAAAAAGACGCCGGCATCAAGCTCGGAACCCTGCGCGCCGACGGCGGGGCCACCCGCAACAACCTGCTCATGCAGTGCCAGGCGAACGTCCTCGGCGTCCCGGTGGAACGGCCCCGGGTGACCGAGACCACGGCCCTTGGCGCGGCCTATCTGGCCGGCTTGGCCGTGGGCTTCTGGAAAAGCGAGGACGAGATCGCCGCCATGTGGCAGCTCGACCGCCGCTTCGAGCCGAACAAGGACCCGGCCGAGCGGGAGAAGCTGATCGCGGGCTGGCAGCGCGCGGTGGAACGCAGCAGGCGCTGGATCGAGGCCTAGCCTACAGATTGCCCTGACCGCGCGGCCCGGCTTGCCGTGGGCCCGGCCGCGGGGAAACCCATGCGCGTGGCGGCGTGGCTTCGGCCATGCCGCCTTTTTTCATGCCCGGCCGCCGGGGCGCCCGTGACGGGGCGTCGCAGGCCGCGACGCGGCGGCTTGACGCGGCAGGCGAGCCTCGGCCCCGAGGGCGGCTTCGAGGATGCCGGCCAGTTCCGCCTCGGTCAGGGCCACGGGATTGCCCTGCATGCTGCTGGCGCGGGCGGCTTTTTCCACGACGGTCGGGATGTCGGCCCGGGTCACGCCGAGCTTCGCCAGGGAAGGGGCGTCGAGCCGGCGGCAGGTCGCGGCCAGCCAGTCCGCGGCGTCCTCGGGCGCGGCGGACGGCGTGCCGGTCAGGAGCGCGGCCGCTTCCGCGTAGGCGGCAAGGGCCGGGGAGTCCGCACCGCGCGCGCGAAGCGCCCGGATGTTGGCCGCCGTGACAAAGGGCAGCAGGCTCGCGCACACCTGCCCGTGCGGGGCGTCGAAAAGGCCGCCCAGGGGCGCGGCGAAGCCGTGCACGGCCCCGAGCTTGGCGTTGGCCAGGGCCATGCCGCCCCAAAGGCTCGCCAGGGCCATGTCCTCGCGCGCGGCCAGATCCGCCCCGTCCGCGTAGGCCATGGGAAGCGCCAGGGCGGCGCGGCGCAGGCCCTCGCGGCACAGGGCCCCGGTCATGGGGTTGGCCTTGACGGACACGAACGCCTCCAGGAGTTGGGTCAGGGCGTCGAGGCCCGTGGCCGCCGTGACCGCGGGCGGCATGCTGGCGGAAAGCAGCGGATCGACCAGGGCGAGCTCGGGCAAAAGCATGGGCGAGCGCAGGCTGACCTTCACCCGCGCCTCGGGCACGGTCAGCACGGCGTTGGCCGTGGCTTCGGCCCCGGTGCCGGCCGTGGTCGGCGCGGCGAAAAGGGGCAGGGGGCGTGTGGTGAGCGGCCGGCCCGCGCCGACCACTTCCAGATAGTTGAAGACGTCCTCCCTGTTGGTCGCAAGCGCCGCCACGGCCTTGGCCGTGTCCAGCGCGCCGCCGCCGCCAAGGCCAAGGACGAGGTCGCAGCCGGCCTCGCGCGCCAGGCGCGCGCCGGCAGCGGCCGTATCCACGCCCGGTTCGCCGGCGACGGGATAGACCGTCACGGCAAGGCCCGCCGCGCGCAGGGCGTCGAGAAGCGCCCCGTGCCGCTGCGGGCTCGCTCCCGTGACCACGAGGGGGGCGCGACCGCGCCGGGCCACGTGTTCGGGCAGCTGCCGGGCCGTGTCCCGGCCGAAGACGACTTTGCCTGGTGCCTGGAAGGTGAACTGCATGGGCGCATTATGGCCCGCGCCGGCGGCCGGCGCAAGGGGCCGGGCGCGCCGTGCGCCTTGGCGCGGCCCTTACGCCCGTCGTGCGTCGGCTGCTGCGGTGCGGCAACTGCCTGCCGCCGCGGCCGCGATTTCCCCGGCTGTCGCCCCGCGCCGGCCTGCGGTGGGGGAATCCGGCTCCTCGCGAAGGAGCAGGGCTTTTTTCAACTCCCGGTAGTATTCCAACTGGTAGCTCTGGAGCAGTTTGAGCAGTTCCAGGCTGCCCTCCGCCCTGATGTCCTGCCAATGGGCATGGGGCGCATCCATGCGGACGGCGATGAACTGCAGCCCGAATTCGGGGCGTGAGGCGGGATCGTCCTCGATCCGGGCGTTGCTGACCCGGGCGATGCACACGTAGTCGTGCTCCTGGTCCGGTTCCGTGCCCGGGAAATTGAGCTGCACGAGCAGGCGGCGGCCCTGCTCCAGGCATTGCGCGTGCTGGGCATAGGCGTGCCAGGGCAGGGAAAGGCGCAGGCCCCCGGCCGAGATGTTCTTGAGCAGGCTTTGCGTCGCGTCCGCGCAGGGCGTCGGGGCGACGATGCAGCGCTCCTTGAGGATTTGCGCCTGGGATTCCCCTGTGGGCAGGCCCCAGACCGCAAGCCGGGGCAGGTGGCGGCTGCGCAGCTTGAGGCGCACGTTGCGGCGCTGCTCCAAAATGGTGATGCGCGACGGGATGGCGACGGTGAGGGCCTTTCTGTCCTGGCGGATCGCCGTGACCTTGCCCTGGAACAGGTGGAGCTTGGGGAATTTGTCCACTTCGGCCTGGATGAGGAAACGAAACGGAAATTCCTTTTTCTCCCACGCGTCGCAAAACAGGGGGTCCGCGCCGCGGCCGGCCAGGACCAGGCCGTTGCCGCGCACGCCATGGCAGACCAGGTACCGGGCGCCAGGGGAGACCGTGTCGCCGCAAAGCGTCATCTGGAAAAGGGCCTGTTGTTGCGCGGCCATGCGCAAAAGCCCGAAGGCCTGGGGATCCGGCTGGGGGGATCGGGCGCACAGGAAAAACGAAAACAAACTTCGGATGGAACCGTACATCTCTTCCGCCTCGGTTTGTGCTGCGTCGGGCGGAGGTATACGGCCTGAAAATTGCGGTGCGGTGAAGAAGGCGTGACCAGTGCGCGCCGGCCCCCCCCCCGAGCGTCATTCGGGCGGGACGCCGAGAATCCAGCCTTCCACGGCCGCGTCCGCGCGTGCGGCGGCGGGCAGGCGGGGCGTGAGCCACTGCGGCAGCGAACCCGCCGCGTCGGCGCGGCGCAGCCAGGCCGCGACGCAGTACGCGTCGTGCTGGTCGGGCGTGCGCGTACCGCGCGGGAACGCCTCCCGCCACAGGGACGGGTAGGCCTCGGCCACGACGGACACTCCCGGCGCGACGTGCCAGCCGTCGAAGGGCCAGAAATGCACCCGTGCGCCGCAGGCATTGCGGATATGGCGCAGCCAGGGCAGGCCGGCGAAGGTGGATTTGGCCACGGACCCCGGTACGTCGAAATGGAAGACCGACTTGGCCCGGCCCGTGCGGATCTCGGCCGGCCGTCGCCAGCGCGCCTCCCCCATGCGCGCCGCGCCGTCGCCACAGCCGCCCCGGCGCACGTCCTCCACGCGCACGCCCGGCGCGTCTGTCGGCCAATGCGCCTGGAAGTCGTCCAGAAACGCCGGCCAGTCGCGGGGGAGCCCGTATCTGTCGAAATAACGCAGAGGGAAGGAAAAGCCGTGGTCAATGCCGACGAGGGTCGGGACACCTGCGGCGAGCAGTTCCGTGAGCCATGCGGCAAGTCCGGCGCGGCTCCAATGCCTGCCTGGATTTTCGGCCGGGCGCGCTTCCACGGGCGGGGCGTCTGTCGTGGCGACGCAGGCCCGCAGGCCGGGCAGGGGGGACGCGGGCGTGCCCGCGCCGGAGTAGTCGATGCCGACGTAGCGCGTGAAAAGCGGGGTGGCGGGAGCGGTGGCGTCCATGACCGGGCGCTTACGCCGGGGCGGGCGCGACGGCAACTGCCGCACCCGCTTGCGGGCTCGCGGCGAGCTAGCCCTGGCGTTGCATGTCCACGACGAGTTGTTGCAGGACATGGGCCTGGCGGGCCAGGTCGGCCACGGCCTGGGTCGCCTGCCCCATGGCCTGGGCGGTCTCGGCGGCGATGCCCGTGACGTTGCGGACGGATTCGTCGATTTCCCGGCCTTCCTCCGCTTCCCGCTGCGAGGCCGCGGCGATGCTGCCCACCTGCCCGGAGGTCCGGCCGATGAGCTCCACGATGGCGGCCAGGGCCTCGCGCGCGGTGTTGGCCTGGTCCGTGGACGAAGCGATGGCCGCCGCTGCGCGGTCCACGCCCTCGACGGCCACGCGCACGCCTTGCTGGATGTCGGCGATGGCCACGTTGACCTCCTGGGTCGCGGTCATGGTCTTTTCGGCGAGCTTTCGCACCTCGTCGGCCACGACCGCGAACCCGCGCCCGGCCTCGCCCGCGCGCGCCGCCTCGATGGCGGCGTTTAACGCCAGCAGGTTGGTCTGGTCCGCGATTTCGCTGATCACGCCGATGACCCGGCCGATGCCTTCGGCCTGTCCGCCAAGTGCGCCCATGTCCTTTTTGAGCCCGAGCGCCATGTGCTGCGCCTGCCCGATGCCGGTCACGACCGTGCCGACCACGTCCTGTCCTTCCCGGGCCTTGTCGCGGGCTTCCTCGGCGGTGCCGGCGGCTTCTCCGGCGCTTTGGGCCACGCCGGCGATGGTGTGTGACATGTCGTCCATGGCCGTGGCCGTGCCGGCGAGACTTCGGGACTGCCGGTCCATGCCGCGGCTGGTCAGGTCGATCTGGACGGAGAGCTGTTCCGAGGCCGAGGTGATGATGTGCACCACCTGTTCGATTTCCGAGGCCGCCTGGGCGATGCCCTGGCGTGTGGCCTCGGCGGCCCGGGTCCGGGCGGTTTCGGCGGCCTGGGTGGCCTCTTGCGCTTTTTGGGTTTCGCGGGCCGCTTCCTCGCTTTTTTCCCGGGCTTCGGCGAGCAGGCGCTTGAGCTCGGACACCATGCGGGAAAGTGCGCCCGCAAGCTGGCAAAGTTCGCCGACACAGCGCACGTCGAGGCTGCGGTCCAGCTGGCCGCGGCTGACGTCGTCGGCGTAGCGGACCACGGCCGCCAGGGGCCGGGTGATGATGCGCGTGAGCCCCAGGCCGAAGGCCAGGGAAAACAGCGCGCCGAGCGCCATGCCGATGAGAATGTTGCGCGTATCGGCGCGGGCCTGCGCCTCGGCGGCGCGGGAAACGTCTCCGGAGGCGGCCACCGTGGACTCGATGGTGGCGTCCAGGGCGGCCAGGCTTTGCTTGTGGATGGCGCGCATGTCCGAGGTGGTGGCCAGCACGTCCATCATGGCCAGGATGTCGGATTTGTCCTTTTCCCAATCGCGGATTTTGGCGAAAAGGGCGTCGTTGGCCTGCCTGGTCTTGTGGAGCGTGGCGACCAGGGCGTCGATGCGTGTTTTCTCCTCGGGGGTCTTGGGGGAGGCCGCGACTTCGTCCATGGCCGCCCGGATGGTTTCCCGGGCTTTTTCCACGTTGTCCGACTGTTCGGCGGCGAACGCGCCGTCGATGCCGGGTACGAGCAGCGTGCGCTGGGCTACGATGATCTCGCGCAAGGCCGTGCCGATGCGTAGCAGGGCCGGGATGACCGGCAGGCGGTTGTTGACGATGTCCTCCATCGAAGCGGAGGTCTGGCGCAGCCCCTTGTAGCCGACGGCGCCCACTGCAAGGGAGATGGCGGAGACGACGAGGAACGCGCCGATGATCCGCGTTCCTATGCGCAAGCCGTTCATGGCGGCCTCCCGGGAGGGTTGGCAAGAGCGTGGGGTCGGGAAACCGGGCCTTATTTGTACACGCCGCAGCCGACGAGCATGCCGTCGACCTTTTCCATATACATCGATTTTGGTTCGATGAGCTTGTTTGCGGGGTTGAGGAACTTGTAGTCCTGCCAGAAGCTGTCCTTGGTCTTGGCCAGCTCCACCCGTTCCTTGACGAAGTACTTGCCGTCCGGGTCGCGCAGTTCGAGGAGGTCCTTGCCGATCTGCTTGGGATTGGCGCCATGGGCCAGGCATTTGCCCGAGAGGTCGTAGACCACGACGTACAGGTCGCGGTCGCGGTAGGGCCCCTTGGGGTCGTCGATGGCGGCGAAGGTCTTTTCCTTGCCGTCGGCCTTGATGGCGGCAACGGCCTTTTGCACCATGGCCACGGCCTCTTCCTTGGTGCCTTTGTTCCCTTGGGCAAGGGCGGCGGAAGCGGCCAGACACAGGACGGCGAGACACAGCCAGACGAGAAGCAGGCGTTTCATGGAACCTCCTTGCCGCGCGTGGCGCGTGTTGCGGGAGAGGGGACTTCCCATGACACTAGAGGGAGAAAGCGGGCATTGCAAGGGGGGAACGGGGAAAAAGCGGTTCGTCGCGTCGGGGGATGCGTCAGAACAGGGCCTTGGGGTCGGCCTCGCCGGCCGGCGGCGGAGCCACGGCCTGGCTCCTGGCGCCGGTCGCGGCGGGGAATCCCGGTCCCCTGGCGCTTGGCGGCAGGAATTTGATGGCGGCGAGCACAGCCTGCTCGGCCGCAGGGTCGAAGTCCGCGGGATGAAAGGCGGCCAGGCGTTGCCGCACGCGGTCGATCTGGTCCGGCGTCAGGCGCTTTTCCAGCACGGTTTTGGCCTTGCCGGCGCGCACGAGCAGCGGGTCGCCGCCCGGCTTGGCGCTGGCGAGCGCCAGCCAGAACAGGGCGGATTCGAAGTCGCGCGGCACCACGCGCCCTTCGTAATAGAACCCGGCCAGCATGGCCTGGGCTTGTGGATAGCCCTGGCCGGCGGCGAGCCTGTACCAGCGGAAGGCCTCGCGGGGATCGACCGCCGTGCCCCGGCCGGTGAGCGTCATGGTCGCCACGTTGGAGCGGGCCTGCGGGTCGCCGCGCGAGGCGGCCTCGCGCATGAGCGCCAGCGCCTTGGCGTCGTCCGCCGGGCCGCCCTTGCCGGTCAAGTACATGAGCCCCAGGTTGAACTGCGCCCGGGAATCCCCGGCCGCGGCCGCCTGTTCGTACCATTTGCGCGCCTCGGCGAAATCCGGCGGCCCGGCCAGCCCTTTGGAGAGCAGCGAGCCCAGGGCGAAGCCGGCTTCGGCGTCGCCGGCCTCGGCCGCCTCGCGGTAGAAATCCATGGCCTTGGCCAGGTTGGCGGCGCTGGGGAACTCCTCTTCGGACAGGGCGGCGAGCAGCGTCTTGGCCTCGGGCACGCCGGCCTCGGCGGCGAGCTTGCACCAGCGGAAGGCTTCGGCCGGATTGCCGGCCACGCCCGTGCCCGCCAGATGCAGCAGGGCCATGGCGTACATGGCCTGCGGCTCGCCGGCCCAGGCCGCGCGCGAAAGCAGGGCCGTGCCCGCGGCCATGTCGCCGGGCAACCGGCCGCGTACCATGCCGAGCCCGAGCAGGGTGGCCGAGGGGGCGTCGCCGGCAGCGGCGGCCTTGGCGCAAAAGCGCGCCGCACGCGCGGCGTCGCGGCGCTCCTCGGGACCGGCGGCGAACAGGCGACACAAGGTCGCGGCCGCGGTGTCGCTGGCCGCGCCGGCGGCGTCGTAGAGGACCAGGGCCCGGTGCGTGTCGCGAAAGACGCCGAGCCCTGCGGCGTACATGTCGGCGAGCTTGAGCATGGCCGGAACATGGCCGGCCTCGGCCGCCCGCGTAAAGAGCCGGGCCGCCTCCAGAGGATAGGCCGACACGCCCTGGCCGGACAGGTAGTCGAGGCCCAGGGCGTAGGCCGCCGGCGCGTAGCCGGCGTCGGCCGCCTTGCGGCGCAGGGTCGCGGCCTTGGCCGCGTCGCGTGGCACGCCCTTGCCTGTGGCGTAGAGGTCGGCCAGACGGTAGAGCGCCTCGGGTTCGCCGGCGTCGCCCGCCGCCTGGAAAAGGGCCGCGGCCTGGGCGGGGTCCCCGCCGCGCGGGTCCCCGGCCTCGGCCAGGGCGAGCAGGGCCTGGCCCAGGGTGGTGGCGGCGCGGGCGTCACCGGCGTCGGCCGCGCGGCGCAGGAGCGCAAGCGCCGCGTCCCGGTCCGCGGGCACGCCCGTGCCGGTGAAAAGCATCACGCCGAGGCGCGCCATGGCCGCCGGGTCGTCGCGCCGTGCGGCCTTGTCGTAGAACCGCGCGGCGGCCGCGTCGTCGCCGGCCACGGCGCGTTCCAGGTCGCCGGCCCGCGTCATGGCCGCGACGAGGCCCTTGGTCGCCGCATGCCGGTACAGCGCCAGCGCCCGGCGCAGATCCGGCGGGCCGTCGTCGCCGCTTTCGAGCAAAAGTCCGAGCCTGTACGACGAGGGAACCGAACCGCGCAGGGCGGCGGCGGCGAGCAGGGGGCGGGCTTCCTCGAGGCGTCCCGCGTCGAACAGGCGCGCGCCGCGCTCGGGCGTGCCGCAGCTTGCGGCGATGATCCAGAACGCGCCGAGCAGGGTCAGCGCATAGGCCGCGCCGGCCAGGAAGCGGCGGCGGGCGGCGGGATCGGCGACAAGGCGCGGCATGGTGAATCCGTCTTGCCCGGGGCTCACAAGCCGGGCCACACAAGTTCGAGGTAGGGTTGTCCGGCCAGGCGCAGGGCCATGGCCGCCAGCGCCCCCAGGGCGATGGCCGGGCCGTAGCACAGCCTGTAGCCGGGCAGACCGCCGGGGCCGAACAGGCGCGCCCAGGCCATCCAGACCAGGAACTGCACGCCGCCGGCGACGCTCGTGAAAAGGACCAGGGTGACCACGGCCTGACTGCCGAGCCCGGCCCCGGCCATGGCCATGAGCTTGACGTCGCCCGCGCCGAGCACGCGGAAAAGATGGGGGATGAGGAAGATGATGCAGCAGCCGGCCAGGCCAAGGGCGGCGTCGCCGAGCCCCGGCAGGCCGGAAAAGACGCCGTGCATGGCCAAAAGCGCGGCCATGGCCGGGAAGACGATCCGGTTTGGGATGCGCCGCGAGCGCATGTCCACGACGGCGGCCGCCACGCAGGCGGCCCCTGTCAGGGCGAAGGACAGGATGGTTTCCGTATCCGGCTGCACGGCGGTTCCTCCATGTGGCTTTCTCTTAGCGGCTCGGGCGCGCCTTGTCCAACGGCCGCCTTGACGATCGCCGGGGAAACCGTCAGTTCTCACGGATGCGGCAAAATACGGGAGCCCCCGGCCTTGGTCCGATCTCCCCGGAGATTGCATGGAATACGATGCCGGCGTTGCGCCCCTGGAGAACCGCGGGAGTATTTTGCAAGAATTCCGTCATCCTGCACTTGTACGGCCTGTGCAATTCGCATGAACGAATTTCCCAAAAGCAGCGCCGACGGCGCAACGGGATGCGATCCCCTGGAAGCGGCGCAGGCAACCATCGCCCGGCTCACGGCCGAAGTGGACGCCGCCAGGCAGGTCAAGGCCGACTTCATGGCCCGCATGACCCATGAGATGCGCACGCCGCTTTCCGCCATCATCGGTCTGGCCAACCTGGCCCTGCCCCTGGCGGCCGATGCCCGTTCGCGGGATTATCTGGACAAAATCCTTGCTTCGGCCAGAGGCCTGCTCGGCGTCGTCGACGACATCACGGATTTCAACCGGTTGGAAAAGGGGTTGGCCGCGCTCTCGCCCGCGCCTTTCGACCTGATCGAAGCCCTGGGCCGGGTGACCGGCCGTTTCGCCGTCGCCGCCCGGGCGCGGGGCCTCGTCCTCGCGTCGCGCCTCGACTCTCGCGCACCGACCGCCCTGGTCGGGGACGACGCCCGGCTGGAGGGCGTGCTCGCCCATCTGGTCGGCAACGCGGTCAAATTCACGGAAAACGGCCGCGTGGACCTGGCTGTGGACCTGCGCTGGCGGCGCGACGCCAAGGTGCGCCTAGCCTTTTCCGTGCGCGACACGGGCATCGGCATGGACCGCGAGGCCATTCCCGACATGCTCGAATCCTTCACCCAGGGCGACGGCTCCCTGTCGCGCCCCTACGGCGGCACCGGACTCGGGCTGGCCCTGGTCCAGCGCGGCGCGGCGTTGCTTGGCGGCGAGTTGGCCGTTGCCAGCGAACCGGGGCAGGGCACGGTTTTTTCCTTCGAAGCCACCTTCGACGAGGACCTCCTCCGGGATGCGCCGGCGGCGGAACCGGAAGCCGCCACGCCCGCGCGGCCCCGGGAGGCCGTCGCCCCTGGGCGGCCTTCCGCGCCCCTGGCCGACACGCTCCTGTTGCTCGTGGAGGACAACGCCATCAACCAGCAGGTGGCAAGGGAGATCCTCATGCGCCTGGGCGCGGCCGTGGACGTGGCCGCGCACGGTCGCGAGGCCGTGGAGATGGCGGGGCGCGCCCTCTACGACGCCGTGCTCATGGACGTGCAAATGCCGGTCATGGACGGGCTCGCAGCCACGCGCGCCATCCGCGCCCTGCCCGGCGGCGCGGACGTGCCCATCATCGCCCTGACCGCCCATGCCCTGGCCGAGGACCGCGACCGCTGCCTGGCGGCCGGCATGAACGATTACCTGACCAAGCCCATCGACCCCGAGCGCCTGCTCGCCGCCCTGGGCCAGTGGATCGCCCCGGCGGCCAACGGCGCCGCGGCAGCGGGCGTGGCCGAGGTTTCGCGGGACCCTGCGCCCGCGCGGACGCCGCCCCCCCCGCCCGGCATCGACGCGGCCAAGGGGCTTGCCCGGCTGGGCGGCAATGCGGGACTTTTTTGCAGCGTGGCCGCGGAATTCGTCCGCGACTACGGCCAGAGCGCGCAGGAACTCGAGCGGCGCATCCGCGACGGGGATGCGGAAGGCGCCCGGCGCCTGGCCCACACGGTCAAGGGCGTGGCCGGCAATATCGCCGCCGACGTCCTGGCCGCGGCCGCGCGCGACGTCGAGGCCGCCCTTGGCAAAGGGTGCGTTCCGGCCAGGGGGCTGTTCGACGCCTACGCCACGGCCCTGGCCGCGGCCGTGGCCGACGCCTCCCGGCTGGCCGCGCCCGCGCCTGCGCCGTCCTCCGACCGCGAGCGAATGTGCCTGCACATCCTGCTCGTGGACGACGCCAAGCTCAACCTGGCCGTGTTTTCCCAGATTCTGCGCGAAGCCGGGCATGAGACGGTCACGGCGAAAAACGGCAAGGAAGCCTGCCGTGCGCTGTTCGGAGAAAGGCCCGGCCGGCCCTTCGACTGCATTCTCATGGACATCGAGATGCCGGAGATGGACGGCATCACCGCCAGCCGCGTGATCCGGGGGCTGCTCGCGGCCAGCGCCAGCCCGCCGTGTCCCCGCGACATCCCCATCGTGGCCCTGACCTCCCACGATGCGGACGCCGAACGCGACCGCTGCCTGGCCGCCGGCATGGACGCCTGCTGCAACAAATCCTTCGAGCGCGAAGCCCTGCTTTGCGCCATAGACACGGTCATGCGCGACCGGCCGTTCGGCAGGGCCGGCCATGGGAAGGGCTGCACCGCCTCTGGGCACGCGAACGTCTCCGACGCGGCCCTGGCCGCGACGTGCCGCCGGCTGGCCGGACATCTGCGCGCCGGCAGCGTCCGCGCCGACGAGGCGCTGCTTGCCCTGCGCCAGGCACTCTCCGGCCGGCCGACGCCGCCGGAACTCGAGGCGCTCGCCCGGGACGTGGAGCGCTACGCCTTTGCCGAGGCCCTGGAGCGCCTGCGGGCCATGGCCAAAAGCCTGGGCATCGACGCCCGGGCTCTGCTGACGGGGGACGGCGAGGGCGGCGTCGAGCGGCCCTGATCGGACGGGAGCGGGACTGGCCGGCCCCCCTGACCCACAGGACTATTTGCGGCGCAGCTTGCGGCCGAGGGAAATGCCGATCACCACGGCAAAGACGAGCACGAGCGTCACGATGGCGAAATTGGCCCCCATATCCACCTCCCTTGCCCGCCGGCCGGATCGTCTGCCGATTTCCGGGGGCCGTCCCAGCATACAGGCGAACGCGGCCCGGCGCAAAAGGGAATGCACCCGGCGGGGCGGCGGGGACCCTGCCCGCGCCGGCCGCGGAGGATACCCATGAGCACGGTGCTTGCCGGGTTGCGAAGCCTCTTCTCCGGCCTGCGACGCAGCAGGCCGAAGCTCGACCGCGAGGCGACGGCGACTATCTTTCGAAACAAATACAATGAGTTCCAGTCGCTGCTCGAATCCAACACCGAGTTGCTCAAGATCTTTTCCGAAATGGAAGTCATGCTTGAGGGCCGCGAGGTCTTCGGCATGGCGTTCATCCGCTCCCGCACGAGCCGCGCCGTCTTCCACGCCATCCGCATGATCAAGAGTTTCGAGCGCCTCTCGGGCCGGCCCCAGCCCACGCTTTTGGCCCTGGTCGAGCGGCTTTCCACGGAGATCAAGGCCGTCATCGGCGGCCGCGTCAATCCGCATCGCGGCAAGGCCGTGCTCATGCTCTCCGAGGTCACGGCGGACATCGTGGATCAGGTCGGCGGCAAATGCGCCAACCTGGGCGAGGTGGCCAACCGGGTCGGGCTGCCCGTGCCGGGCGGGTTTTGCGTGACCACGGCCGCCTTTCGCGACTTTTTCGCCGAGGCGGGCCTGTTCGAGACCATCGCGAGCATCCGCCTGGGCATCACGCCCGACGATCCGGCTTCCATGGCCGCCGCCGCCGAGGATATCCAGGCCGCCATCCTGCGCGCCGCCCTGCCCGAGACCCTGGCCCGCGACCTGGGCGCGGCCGCGCGCGCCAGCGCCGGAAGCGACGGCGACGCGGCCCGGTTCGCCGTGCGCTCGAGCGCCATCGGCGAGGACGGCGAGCTGTCCTTCGCCGGACAGTACCTCACCATGTTAAACGTCGCCCCGGACCGCATCGCAAGCGCCTACAAGTTCGTCATCGCCAGCCTCTACACGCCCCGGGCCATGTCCTACCGCCTGCTCAAGGGCATTCCCGACGACGACGTGGCCATGGCCGCGGCCTGTCTGCGCCTGGTGCCGTCGCGCGCCGCGGGCGTGCTCTATACCCGGCTGCCCGAGAACCCCGGCCGCAACGAACTGCTGATAAACGCGGTCTGGGGCCTCGGCCCCTACGCCGTGGACGGGGTGATCACCCCGGACGCCGTGCGCCTGGACCGTGACAGCCTTGCCGTGACCTTTCGCGACACGCCGGACAAACCCCGCATGCTCGTGCCCAATGAGAGCGGCGGCCTCACGGATGTGGCGGTGCCCGACGATTTGCGCCGCGAGCCCTGCCTCGATGACGCCGCCGCAAAACGCCTGGGGGCCTGGGGCATGTTCCTCGAGCGCCATTTCGGCCGGCCCCAGGACATGGAATGGGCGCTGAACGAGAACGGGGAGTTGTGCGTCCTGCAATCGCGCCAGCTCACGGCCCTGTCGGAACGCGGCGGCCTGGCTGCCGGCCCGCCCGTGCCCGGGGCCGAGATCGTCGCCGAGGGCGGGCAGAGCGCCTGCGCCGGGGCCGGGGCCGGGCCGGTGCATCTGGTCCGCGACGACGCCGACCTCGACGGCTTTCCCCAGGGCGCGGTGCTCGTGGCCCAGCACAGTTCGCCGCAATTCATGGTGGCCATGCAGCGCGCGGCGGCCATCGTCACGGACCAGGGCAGCGTCACCGGACACATGGCGTCGCTGTCGCGGGAATTCGGCGTGCCCACGCTCCTTGGACTCGAAAACGCGACGCGCACGCTGGCCCAGGGCGAGGTCGTCACCGTGGACGCGGCCGGGTGCAGGATCTACCGGGGCCGGGTGGAATGCCTGCTGACGCGTACCGACGAAAGCGAGCCCTTCATGGCCGGCACACAGGTGCACTCCATCCTGGCCGAGGCGGCCAAACGCGTGGTGCCGCTCACGCTGCTCGATCCCAAATCGCCGCAGTTCCGGGCCGAGCACTGCTCGAGCCTGCACGACGTCACGCGGCTTTTGCACGAATGGTCCTACGGCGAGATGTTCGCGGTCAGTGACCTGGCCTCGGGCCAGCAGGGCGTGACCGCGACCCTGGACGCGACCACGGGCCTGGACCTGCACATCATCGACCTCGGCGGCGGCATCCGCGAGGAGGCCGGGCACAAGCGCCGGGTCACGCCCGAGGATATCGCCTCGCGGCCGTTTCTCGCGTTGCTCAAGGGCCTTGTCCTCACCGGCGACGCCCTGGCGCTTCGGCCCGTCAACCTCGGCGGATTCTTCTCGGTCATGTCCGAGCAGCTGCTCGCCCAGCCCAAGGCCGGCAGCGACCGCTTCGGCGACAAGTCCTACGCCATCATCTCCGACAAATACTTGAACTTCAGCTCCCGTGTGGGCTACCACTACGGCGTGCTCGACTGCTACTGCGGGGCCACGGTCAACAAGAACTACATCACTTTTTCCTTTGCCGGCGGCGCGGCCGACGACGTGAAACGCTCGCGCCGGGCCCGGGCCATCGGCCGCATCCTGGAGGCGCTCGACTTCACCGTGGACGCCGCCGCCGACCGGGTCGCCGGACGGTTCCAGAAGGTGCCCGCGCCGCTGATCGAGGAAAAGCTCGCCCACATGGGGCGGCTTTTGCAATTCACCCGCCAGACGGACATGCTCATGGTCAGCGAGGCCAGCATCGACGCCATGGTGGCCTGCTTCCTCTCCGGCGCGCCCTGCTTCGACCCGGCCCATGCCGGACAGGCGTGATGCGGGGGGGAGAGGGGAATATGCCTCCGGCGGCCGGGAGGGGATGATCCCCTCCCGGACCATCCCCGACGGGGGGGGCGATGCGCATGCCGCAAGCTGTATAGGATCGAATGTTTTAAGGAGTGCTTTATGCCGCGATTTGCCGCCAATTTGAGCATGCTTTTTACGGAACTGCCGTTTCCCGACCGTTTCGCGGCGGCCGCCAAGGCCGGCTTCCGCTACGTCGAATACCTCTTCCCCTACGACTATCCGGCCGAGGAACTGCGCGGACTTCTGGACGACAACGGCCTGACGCAGGTGCTCTTCAACCTGCCCTGCGGCGACTGGGCCGCCGGGGAGCGGGGCATCGCCGGCCTTCCCGGTCGTGAGCGCGAGTTTCGCGAGGGCGTGGACAAGGCGGTCGCATATGCCAAGGTCCTTGGCGTCACGCGGCTCAACTGCCTGGCCGGCAAACTCCCCGAGGGCGCGTCCATGGAGACCGCCTGCGACGTGCTGGCCCTCAACACGGCCAACGCCGCCCGGATTCTCGGCGAAAACGGCCTCAGCCTCGTCATCGAGGCCATCAACCATTTCGACATCCCGGGTTTCATGCTCACGCGCACGAGCCACGTCATGGCCCTGCTCGACGTGATCGGACGCCCCAACGTGTCCATGCAGTACGACGTCTACCACGCCCAGCGCGAGGAAGGGGAGCTTGCCGCGACCATCGCCGCCAACCTGCCGCGCATCGGCCATATCCAGGTCGCGGACAATCCCGGCCGCCATCAGCCCGGCACCGGGGAAATCCACTACCCCTTCCTCTTCGCCGAGCTGGACCGCCTGGGTTATGGCGGCTTCGTGGGCCTCGAATACGTGCCCACCCCTGACACCTCCGCATCATTCGGCTGGATACAGGACATGCACCTGACGCTATAGTCCCCCCATCCGGGGGGCCGGGGGGGATGATTCCCCCCGGAGGAGAGGTCCAGGAGAGGCCGTGCCTCTCCTGGTCGCCAGAGGCATTCTACCCACTACGAGGTCAAACATGAAAAAAATCGGCTTCATCGGCCTTGGCATCATGGGCAAGCCCATGTGCCGCAATCTGCTTAAGGCCGGCTACGCGCTCACCGTTTTCAGCCGCGCCCAGGCCAACGTGGACGCCGTGACCGCCCATGGCGCGGTCTACGCCCCTTCGCCCGCGGCCGTGGCCGCGGCGAGCGAACTGGTCATCACCATGGTGCCGGATTCGCCGCAGGTGCGCGAGGTGGTGCTCGGCGAAGGCGGCGTCATCCACGGCGCGAAGCCCGGGCTTTACGTCGTGGACATGAGCTCCATCGCCCCCCTGGCCAGCCGGGAGATCGGGGCGGCGCTCGCCGCGGTGGGCGTGCGCTTTCTCGACGCGCCGGTCAGCGGCGGCGAGCCCAAGGCCGTGGACGGCATGCTTTCCGTCATGGCCGGCGGCGACGTCGCGGATTTCGAGGCCGTCAAACCCGTGCTCGCCGCCATGGCCGCCTCGGTCGTGCGCGTGGGTGAGGTCGGGGCCGGCAACGTGGCCAAGCTCGCCAACCAGGTCATCGTCGCGCTCAACATCGCGGCCATGTCCGAGGCCCTCGTGCTCGCAACGAAAGCCGGTGTGGAGCCCGAGATGGTCTATCAGGCCATTCGCGGCGGACTTGCCGGCAGCACGGTCCTCGACGCCAAGGCACCGCTGGTCATGGACCGCAAGTTCGATCCCGGCTTTCGCATCAAGCTCCACGTCAAGGACCTGGCCAACGTGTTGCGCACGGCAAACGAATTGCATGCGCCATTGCCGTTGACGGCCTCGGTCATGGAAGTGATGCAGGCCATGCTCGCCGATGGCTGCGGTGAGGACGATCACGCCAGCATCATTCGCTATTTCGAGAAGCTGGCACATGTGACCGTTTCTCGATGATGTGTCGTTTTGACGAATAATCGTCATGCACACGGCCGCGCCCGCCTGCTCGTGGGGCGCGCGTCAAGGCCGGCGCGAGGCGCGCCGGGAAGGAGATCGCCGTGCAAATGAGGAAACCGGCCATGGCTTTTGCCCTGGCCTTGTGTCTGACCTGCGCCGTCGCCGCGGCCGCCAAGGTCATGAGCGTGTCCGTGCGCGACGGGCAGGTGCGGGAAACGCCGTCGTTTCTCGGCAAAATCGTGGGCAAGGCCACCTACGGCCAGAGCGTGGACGTGGGCCAGGAGCAGGGCGACTGGGCCAAGGTGACGCTGCCCGGCGGCGTCTCCGGCTGGATGCACCGCTCGGCCCTGACCACGGGCAAGCTGGCCTTGTCTTCCGGCCAGGGAACGGCCGGCGGCGTCTCGGGCAAGGAAATGGCCCTGGCCGGCAAGGGCTTCTCCGCCGAGGTCGAGGCCGACTACCGCCGCAGCCACGGCGGCGACTTCGCTGCCGTGGACGCCATGGAGCGCATCAAATACGATCCGGCGCAGTTGCTGGCCTTTTTGAGCCAGGGCGGCATCAAGCCCCAGGGAGGCGCGAAATGAAGCCGCGCATCCTCCTTTCCCTGGCCGGGCTCTGCGTCGCGGGCCTGCTGCTTTTCGGCTGCAACAACCCCGATGCTGTCTCCCGCGTGCTCGGCTCCTTCGGCAGCATCGGCGGCGCGCCGGTCGGCGACTACGCCGCCTCGGCCGTCAAGGGCGCAAGCGCGGTGGCCCACGCCGCCGAGGACTTCACCCCCGAGCAGGAATATTACATCGGCCGCGCCGTGGGCGCGTCGGTCCTGGCCAAGTACAAGCCCCTGCACGACGCCAAGGCCAACCAGTACGTCAACGAGGTGGGCCAGGCCCTGGCCATGTTTTCGGACATGCCGCAGACCTACGGCGGCTACCACTTCCTGATCCTCGACTCCACGGAGATCAACGCCTTTGCAGCGCCCGGCGGGCTCGTCTTCATCACGCGCGGCATGCTGCGCTGCTGCGCCGGGGAAAACGCCCTGGCAGCCGTGCTCGCCCACGAGATCGCCCACGTCCAGAACAAGGACGCCCTGCGCGCCATCAAGCGCTCGCGCACCACCGAAGCCCTGGCCATCATCGGTGGCGAGGCCCTTAAGCACGCCGGCGGCGGGGAGCTTGCGCGCCTGACCAACATCTTCGCCGACTCCATCGGCGACATCATGACCACAATGGTCAACAACGGCTACTCCCGGACACTGGAATACCAGGCCGACAAGACCGCCGTCACCATCCTCACCCGCACCGGCTACAACCCGGCCGGGCTGCCCGACATGCTGGCGGAAATGCAAAAACGCCTCACCCCCGGCGGCGCGGACTTCGCCAAGACCCACCCCGCGCCACAGGACCGCATCAGCGAACTGGCGAGCCTCGCCCGCGTGGCCGAGATCACGGAACCGCCCGCGCGCGTGGCCCGTTTCAAGGCGGCGCTCGGGAATATCTAGGAAAAAGGGAAGAGGGAAGATCGGGGCGCTGCCCCGAACCCCGCCGGGGGGCATGATGCCCCCCGGTCCCCCCCGATGGCGGGCGCGCGTTGCTTCCGGCCTCGCATTGCGAGGTCGGAAGCAACGCGCGCCCGCAACTGTCCGTCGCCCTTCAGGCGCAGGAATACGTATGAACAAGCAACCAATACCCCCATCCAGGGGGTCCGGGGGGGATGATCCCCCCCGGCGGGTCCAGGGCAGCGCCCTGGCCGCCGGAGGCATCCTCCGCAAACGACTCCTCCACGGCCTCCTTGCCGGGTGTGCCGGGCTGGCTCTGGCCTGGGGCTTGTCGCTGACCGGCATCGTCATCTCCTTCGAGGCGCGCACGTTCGACTGGCGCGCCAGGCTCATGGCTCCCGAGGGACCGCCGTCGGACGCGGTGCGCCTCGTTCTGCTCGACCAGGCGAGCCTGGACTGGGGGGCCAGGGAGAACGGCCTGTCCTGGCCGTGGCCGCGCGAGGTCTACGGCGTGATCCTCGATTTCTGCCGCCGCGCCGGGGCCAAGGCCGTGGCGTTCGACGTGCTCTACACCGAACCCTCGTCCTACGGCGTGGCCGACGACGCGGCCCTGGCCGACGCCGGCAAGCGGCTCGGCAGGTTCGCGCTGCCGGTCTTTCTCGGCCGCGAGTCCGGGAAGGCCGGCGACTGGCCCGCCGACATGCCGCCCGATCCGCTGGCCATCGCGGGCCTGGGCGCTTGGCTTGCCGGCGTCGATCCGGCCGTTGCCCCGGTTTTCCCCAAGGCGGCCTTTCCCGTGCCCGAGGTGGCGGCCGGGGCGAAAATCCTCGGCAACGTGAGCCAGGAGCCGGAATTCGACGGCATCTACCGCCGTGTGGGGCTTTTCGGCGTCTTCGACGGCAAGCCCGTGCCGTCCCTGCCCCTGGCCGCGCGCATGCTGGCCGAGCCGGGCATGGCGGCCGCCATCTCCGGGCATACATTGCGCCTGGGACCGGTTGCCGTGCCGCTCGACGACGCCGGACTTTGCATTCCGCGCTGGCGGCGCTCGGCGGATTTCCCGGCCGTGTCCGCGGCGCAGGTGATCCAAAGCGAGCTGGCGCTGCGCGAAGGCGGCACGCCGACCCTGGACCCGTCAATCTTCAAAGGCCGCTACGTGCTGTTCGGGTTTTCCGCGCCGGGGCTGCTCGACCTGCGCCCCTCGCCCGTGGCCGGGGTGACGTCCGGGGTGGAGATCCATGCCCAGGCCTTGCAGAGCCTGCTCACCGGCGATTTTTTGCGCGTGGTGCCGCACTGGTCGGGCTGGCTGCTGGCGGGGCTGCTTGCCGTGGTCGGGGCCACGCTCTTTTCCCTGTCCTCCGGGGCCGTGGCCGGCGCGGTCGTCCTCGCGGTCTTTCTGCCGCTGCCCATGGCGCTGGCCCTTGGCGGCTACGCGTTGGGCTGGTGGCTGCCTCTGGCCCTGCCGCAGGCCGCCGTGGCCGGCGGGCTCGGCGTGGCGGTGCTGATCGGCTACGCCACGGAAGGCAAGCAGAAACGCTTCATCAAGTCGGCCTTCAAGCAGTACTTGAGCCCTGACGTCATCGAGGCGCTCATCGCCCATCCCGAGCGCATGAGCCTTGGCGGCGAGTTGCGCGAACTGACTATTTTCTTTTCCGACCTTCAGGGCTTCACCTCCATCTCCGAGGGCATGGCGCCGCAGGAGCTCACGGCGCTTTTGAACAAATACCTGACGGCCATGACCGACATCATCCTGGAGGAGGGGGGCACGGTGGACAAGTACGAGGGCGACGCCATCATCGCCTTCTGGAACGCGCCGCTTGACCAGCCCGACCATGCCGCCAGGGCCGTGCGCGCCGCGTTGCGCTGCCAGGACAGGCTCGCGGAACTGCGCCCGGCGTTCCGGGAGCTCTCCGGGCATGCCATGTACATGCGCGTGGGCCTCAACACGGGCGAGGCCGTGGTCGGCAACATGGGTTCGGATTCGCGCTTTGACTACACCATGCTCGGCGATGCCGTGAATCTGGCCTCGCGCCTGGAGGGCGTCAACAAGCAGTTCGGCACGTACACGATGATGTCCGAGGCCACGCGCGCGGCCGCGGGCGAGGCGGTCGCCTCGCGGCGCGTGGCGCTGGTCGAGGTGGTGGGGCGGGCCGAGGCCGTCACGGTTCACGAACCGCTGTGGCCCAAGGACGCCGCTTCGCGCCGGGAAAGCCTGGACGCCTTTGCCGCCGCCCTTGAGGCGTTTATCGCCGGCGCATTCGACGTGGCGCTGGCGGGCTTCGAAGCGCTGGCGGAAAACGACGCGGCGGCGGCGTCCTATGTGGAACGCTGCCGCCGCTGTCTGGAAACCCCGCCCGAGGAATGGCACGGGGTGTGCGTCATGACCTCGAAGTGACCGCCGGGGCTAGACGCCCTCGCGCAGCCATTCGGCGAAATCGGACAGTTCGCCGGTCCAGCCTTGGCTCAAGCGCACGGTCAGGAACTGGCTGTAGAGGGCGTCGAAAAAGCCGGCGCATTTTTCCACGAGGTAGAGCTTTTCCAGGACCTTGGCGTCCGGGTCGTCGCCTTCCTCGCTGCGCGTTTCCATCTTGGGCGTGCGCAGGGAGTTGAGGGTGAAGTCGTCGGCCTTGACCGTGACGGTCCAGGTTTCGCCGTCCTGCTCGAAGCGAATCAGCGCGCGGTCCACGCGCTTGCCGCTTTTGACGCCGAGGCGCGCCTCGGCGAACTGGGCGTGCGGCCCGGAAACCGTGGCCGTTTCGGCGTCCTCGCCCTCGCCGCCGCGCACCGATATCTTCTGCTCCAGGTACACGTTGACCTCGGAGCCGTCCGGCAGCTTGAACAGCCAGCCGCTTTTTTCGCTCTTGAACCAGAGCCAGGTCAGGAAGTCCTGCCCCAGCACCGGATTCTTGGCTTCCGCCATATTGATGTCCATCGACCGTCTCCCGGCATTGCCGCGCTAATAGGTCCCTTTTCCCCGTCGAGGAGGTCCAGGAGGGGGGCACCCCCTCCTGGCCGCCGGAGGCCTCTTTTCGTTTTTCTCCCCGCCTTATCCGTCAAACCGGCTCGGTTCGATGTGTTCCAGGGCCAGGGCGCGTTCGACGCCGAGCATGCGTTCGGCCAGGAAGGCCGGGGTCTGCGGCTCGAGGTGCATCTCGAACGTCATGGTGAAGAGGTCCTCGAAAAGGGTCTGCACCTTGCTGTTGGTGGAGCACAGCCAGACGACCTGGTCCATGGTGTTCCAGACCGCTTCGAACACGGCCGGGATGGGCAGGGCGCGGGCCATGAGCGAGAGCTTGATCCGTTCGGCGATCTCCTTCTTGCGCTCCTTGGACACGAAATTCTTGCCCGAGGCGAGGTTGTGTTCCTTTTCCTGGTCGATGGCCAGGCGCATGTGCTTTTTGAGCACCGCTGGCGAAACGCGCCGCGTGTCCAGGCGCAGGGAAAAGGCCAGGTAGTGGCCTTTTTCCGGGGGCGCGCCGCGCCATTCGGTGTCCAGGTAGTCCTCGAAGGCGACCCAGCCGAAGGAGCGTTCGTCGGCGGTGTTGTCGATGTCGGTAAACGCGTATTTTTTCAGGCGGTCCGGGGCTTCGCGCAGGATGTCGTTCTTGACCTCCCCCACGATCCTGTAACGGGTGAATCCGCCGCTTGCGGCCAAAAGTCCCAAAGCGTCCTCCTTTGCCTGCCGGGAGACCCGGCCGGCGCGTGGCATGGGCTGGGTGATAGATCAAATCCGGCCGTCGCGCCAGGGGGCGGGGCAGGGTGGGGGAAATCGTCGCCATGGCAACGGGTTGGCAAAAAGCGCCGCCTTGCCGTTGGCCCGGCTTATGCATTCTTTCGTGCAGACGGAGGTGACGACCATGGCCGTTATCCGCATGAGCCACTCGGACGGCAGGATGCGCATCGGATCGTTCACCCGCAAGGCCACAACGTCCTCCGGGTGCAACGAACCCTTCAAGAACGCCTACTGGTGCCCGAAAAGAAAGTGGTTTGCCAAGGAGCCCTGTCCCTTTTCCAACCGGTTCGAATGCATGAGCTTCGCCCGCTTCAGCGGGGCCATCTGAAGCCGAAATGCCCCGACCGGAAGGGGGCGTCCCCTTCCGGCCCCTCGCGGGGCGACCCGTCCCGTCCTTCCCCCCGTGCGCCTTCCCTCCCTGCCGCAGAAACCGCCGCTGCCTTTTGCCGCACCCGCAACCCCCCGCCAAGGGCCTGACGTTTTCGCAGCTAGGCGATGCAAAATTGTCCGCGACCGGCAGGGGCGCGCGGCAGGCTATCTTTTGTCACGCATTGCGCGGATGGAAGCCGTGGGGGAATTGCTCGCGGCCGACGTATCACGATAATCCCGACCGGGACATGAAACCTCACCGGGGTTGCGGGCGACAGGCTGTCGCAGGCCGCCCCCAAAAACGCCGATGCCGGGACGGCCTGCGCCAGTCCGGCGTGACGCGCATCGTCCCGGCCGCGACCTGACGGTTTGAAAATCTCCCCGCAAGGGGACTGGCAGGCTTTTCCCCGCTGATGTAACCTTTGGCCTGCCGGATACGACGTGGGTTCGCAACGCCGTTTCCGGCATTCGTTTTTCCGGCAACGTCAACCCTGACAAGGATGTCCCGCATGCCATCTCCCCAGGACGCCTCGCCCCGACGCGGCTCCTTTCGCACCGCCGCCGTCATTCTCGCGCTCCTCGCCGTGGGCGGCGGGCTGTGGTTTTTCGCGGACCGCGACGGCCGGGCCCAGCCCAAGGGACCGCCCCCGGGCATGGGGCCCATGGTCGTATCCGTGTCCGTGACCAAGGCCAGGACCGGCGACGCCCCGGTGACGCTTTCGGGCATCGGCACGGTCACGCCGCTTAAGACCGTCACGGTCAAAAGCCGCGTGGACGGCGAACTGACCGAGGTGCGCTTCAAGGAAGGCCAGTTCGTCAAGGAAGGCGAGCTGCTCGCCCAGATCGATCCGCGCTCCTTCGAGGCCCAGCGCAACCAATACGAGGGCCAGCTGGCCAAGGATATGGCCCTTTTGGAAAACGCCCGGGCCGACCTCGCGCGCTACGACAACCTCGTCAAAAAGGACATGCTCGCCGGCCAGACCAAGGACACCCAGGCCTCGCTCGTGCGCCAGTACGAGGGCGCGGTGCGCTCGGACAAGGCGCAGATCGACAACGCCAAGCTGCAGATCGAATACAGCCGCATCACCGCGCCCGTTTCCGGCCGCGTGGGCCTGCGCAAGCTCGACCCCGGCAACATGGTCAAAAGCACGGACGAGAACGGCCTTTGCGTCATCACCCAGATGTCGCCCATGAGCGTGGTCTTCACCCTGCCCGAGGACCAGTTGCCCAAGGTGCGCCGCAAGCTGCTCGCCGGCGAATCGCTCCCCGTGACCGCCTACGACCGCACCATGAGCGAGAAGCTGGCCCAGGGGAAACTCGCGACCACCGACAACCAGATCGACGTCTCCACGGGCACGGTCAAGCTGCGGGCGCTTTTCGACAACAAGGACGAGGCCCTTTTCCCCAACCAGTTCGTCAATGCCGAACTGCTGCTCGAAAACAGGCGAAACGTCGTGCTCGTGCCCGCCGCGGCCGTGCTGCGCGGCCCCAAGGGCGCGCACGTGTTCGTGGTCGGCGCGGACAATACCGTGTCCATGCGCCCCGTGGTCACGGGCCTTGCCGTGGGCACCGACGTCGTGGTGGACTCGGGGCTTGCCGCGGGCGAAACCGTGGTGGTCGACGGCGCGGACAGGCTGCGCGACGGGTCCAAGGTCTCCATACGGCAAGACGCGGCCGCGGCGGCGCCCAACGCATGAACCTCTCGCGCCCGTTCATCCTGCGGCCCGTGGCCACCACCCTCGTGATGGTGGCGGTCATCCTGGCCGGGGCCATCGCCTATTTCCAGCTGCCGGTCTCGGCCCTGCCGCAGGTGGATTATCCCACCATCCAGGTCCGCACCTTCTATCCCGGCGCAAGCCCCGACGTCATGGCCTCGGCCGTGACCGCGCCCCTCGAGCGCCAGTTCGGCCAGATGCCGGGGCTCACGCAGATGACCTCGGTCAGCTCGAGCGGCGCGTCGGTCATCACGCTGCAATTCGCCCTGAGCCTGTCCCTCGACGTGGCCGAGCAGGAGGTGCAGGCCTCCATCAACACGGCCTACAGCCTGCTGCCCGACGACCTGCCCACGCCGCCGGTCTACAGCAAGGTCAACCCGGCGGACGCGCCCATCATTTCCTTGGCGCTCACCTCCGAATCCATGCCGCTGACGGAAGTGCAGGACCTCGCCGACACGCGTCTGGCCCAGAAGATCTCCCAGCTTTCGGGCGTGGGCCTCGTCAGCGTCTCGGGCGGGCAGCGGCCCGCCGTGCGCATCGACGCCAACCCCACGGCGCTGGCCGCCTACGGCATCACCCTGGAAGAAGTGCGCACGGCCGTGGCCGCGGCCAATGTCAACCAGGCCAAGGGCGGCTTCGACGGCCCGCGCCAGTCCTCGATCCTGGGGGCCAACGACCAACTGCTCACCAGCGCGGAATACCGTCCCCTGCTTGTGGCCTACAAAAACGGCCGGCCCGTGCGCCTGTCCGACGTCGCGACCGTGTCCGACGGGGCCGAGGACGCGCGGCAGGCCGCCTGGGTCAATGGCAAGCCGGCCATCGTGCTCAACATCCAGCGCCAGCCCGGGGCCAACGTCATCGACGTGGTGGACCGCATCAAGGCCATCCTGCCCCAGCTTCGCGCCTCGCTGCCGGCGGCGGTCAACCTGGCCGTCATGGCCGACCGCACGGTCACCATCCGCGCCTCCATCGACGACGTGCAGGTCGAACTGGCGCTGGCCGTGGCCCTGGTCGTCGGCGTCATCTTCGTGTTCCTGCGCGACGGCCGGGCCACGCTCATTCCGGCCGTGGCCGTGCCCCTTTCCCTCGTCGGCACCTTCGGCGTCATGTATCTGCTCGGCTATGGGCTCAATAACCTGACGCTCATGGCGCTGACCATCTCCACGGGCTTCGTCGTGGACGACGCCATCGTCATGATCGAAAACGTGGCCCGCCACGTCGAGGACGGGGCATCGCCCCTCGAGGCGGCGCTCGCCGGCGCGGGGCAGATCGGCTTCACCATCCTGTCACTGACCGTTTCGCTCGTCGCGGTGCTCATTCCGCTGCTTTTCATGGGCGACGTGGTCGGGCGGCTTTTCCGGGAATTCGCCGTGACCCTTGGCGTGGCCATCCTGTTCTCGGCCGGGGTGTCCCTGACGCTCACGCCCATGATGTGCGCGCGCATGCTCGGCCACGGCGGCCTTGGCGGTGGCAAGGGCCGCTTTTTCCGCGCCACCCAGGGCCTTTTCGACAGGGCCATCGCCGGCTACGGCCGCACGCTCACCGTGGTGCTGCGCCACCAGGGGCTCACGCTTTGCGTGGCCCTGGCCACGGTCGTCGTCACGGTGCTTCTCTACATCTACGTGCCCAAGGGCTTCTTCCCGGTCCAGGACACCGGCATCCTCTCCGGCGTGACGCAGGCCCCGGCCACGGTTTCCTTCGCGGCCATGGGCGAACGCCAGCAGGAACTGGCCGACATGATTTCCAAGGACCCGGATGTGGCCGCGGTCGCGTCGTTCATCGGCGTGGACGGCACCAATCCGAGCGTAAATATCGGCCGGCTGTCCGTGACGCTCGTGCCCAAGGCCAAACGCGACGCCGACGCCGCGGCCGTGGCCCGGCGGCTGGAGGCGCAGGCGCAGCACATCGCCGGCATCACGCTCACGCTCCAGCCCGTGCAGGACCTGACCGTGGACGCCCGCGCCGGCCGCGCCCAGTACCAGTATGCGCTCAGCACCCCCAGTTCCGCGGAGCTTGCGCAGTGGACCCCGCGTTTCGTCGAGGCCCTGTCCAGGCGGCCCGAAGTGCGCAACGTCGGCGACAACCTCGTGCCCGGCGGCCTGCGCTTAAACGTCGATATCGACCGGGTCGCCGCCGCGCGCTACGGACTTACCCCCTCGGACATCGACAACACCCTCTACGACGCCTTCGGCCAACGCCAGGTTTCGACCATGTTCACGGAACTCAGCCAGTACCGCGTGGTGCTTGGGCTCCTGCCCGAAATGTCCGACGGCGCGCAGGCGCTCTCGCGCATCCGCCTGCCGGGCACGGGCGGCTCCCAGGTGCCGCTTGCCGCCGTGGCCACGGTGCGCGAAAGCACGGGCCCCCTCGTCATCAACCGCCAGGGCCAGTTCCCGGCCGCGGTCGTCTCCTTCGACGCCGCGCCGGGCCATTCCCTGGGCGACGCCGTGGAGGCCGTCTCCGCCGTCGCCGCCGGGCTCGACATGCCGGCGAGCATCGTCGGCTCCTTCCAGGGCGCGGCCCGGGCGTTCATGGATTCCCTGCGCAACGAACCGCTCCTCATCCTCGCCGCCCTGGTCACGGTCTATATCGTGCTCGGCGTCATGTACGAGAGCTTCATCCATCCGGTGACGATCCTGTCCACGCTCCCTTCGGCCGGCATCGGCGGCTTGTGGGCGCTGCTCCTTTTCCACGAGGACCTCGGCGTCATGGCCGTCATCGGCATCATTTTGCTGATTGGCATCGTCAAGAAAAACGGCATCATGATGGTGGACTTCGCCCTTTCCTCCGAGCGCGAGGAGGGCAAGGCCCCGCGCGACGCCATCTACGAAGCCTGTCTGCTGCGCTTTCGCCCCATCATGATGACCACCTTCGCCGCGCTCCTCGGCGCGTTGCCCCTGGCGCTCGGCTCGGGCGTGGGTTCGGAGCTGCGCCGGCCGCTCGGCATCGTCATCGTCGGCGGGCTCATCGTGAGCCAGGTGCTGACGCTTTACACCACCCCCGTGATCTATCTCTTTTTCGAGCGTCTGGCCCGTTCCCGCCGGCCCGGCGTCGCCGCTCCCAAGGCGTAACCATGGCCAGCCTGCCTGAAATCTGCATCCGCCGGCCCGTGGGCACCACGCTGCTCACGCTGGCCCTGGTGCTGGCCGGGGCCATCGCGTTTCGGCTGCTGCCCGCGGCAGCCCTGCCGCAGGTGGATTTCCCTACCATCTCCGTGCAGGCGCAACTGCCCGGGGCCGAGCCGCAGACCATGGCCACCTCCGTGGCCGCGCCCCTGGAGCGCCAGTTCGCCCGCATCGCGGGCGTGACCGAGATGACCTCCCAGAGCAACCGGGGCTCGACGCGCATCAACCTGCAATTCGACCTCGACCGCGACATCAACGGCGCGGCCCGCGACGTGCAGTCGGCGATAAACGCCGCCCGGGGCTACCTGCCCTCGACCCTGCGCCAGAACCCGACCTACCGGAAGATGAACCCGGCGGATGCGCCCGTCATGGTCCTGGCGCTCACGTCCGATACCGTGTCCCGGGCCACGATGTACGACGTGGCCTCGACCGTGCTCCAGCAAAAGCTCTCCCAGGTGCCCGGGGTGGGGCAGGTGTTCGTGGGCGGCGGCGCGCTGCCCGCGGTGCGCGTCAATGCCGATCCCGCCGCCCTGGCCGCCAAGGGCCTGAGCCTCGAAGACGTCAAGGACATGCTGACCAAGACCACGGTCCTGCAACCCAAGGGGCGGCTGGAGTCCGGGGATCGCTCCTACGAGGTCGAGACCAACGACCAGTTGCACGAGGCCTGGGAATACCAGCCGCTGCTGCTTGCCTACAAAAACGGCGCGCCGGTGCGCCTGACCGACGTGGCCACCGTGACGCCTTCCGTGGAGGACACGCGCACGGCGGGCCTGGTCAATGGCAAACCCTCGGTCATGATCATCGTCTTCCGCCAGCCCGGGGCCAACATCATCGAGACCGTGGACAACGTGAAGGCGCTCATTCCGCAGCTCGAGGCCTCGCTGCCGGCCGGCGTGGGCGTTTCCGTCGAGATGGACCGCAGCCCGCCCATCCGGGCGTCGCTGGCCGACGTGGAACGCACGCTCGTGCTCTCGTGCGTGCTCGTCATCCTCGTGGTGTTCCTGTTCCTTGGCAGCCTGCGCGCCACGATCATCCCGGGCGTGGCCACGGTGGCCTCCCTGGTCGGGACGTTCGCGGTCATGTACCTGCTCGACTATTCCCTGGACAACCTGTCGCTCATGGCGCTGACCATCGCCACGGGCTTCGTGGTGGACGACGCCATCGTGGTGCTCGAAAACGTGGCCCGCCATATGGAGCAGGGCATGGAGCCCTATGAGGCCTCGGTCGTCGGCTCGCGCGAGGTTGCCTTCACCGTGGTTTCCATGAGCGTGTCGCTGGTCGCGGTCTTCATCCCCATCCTTTTCATGGGCGGCATGGTGGGGCGGCTTTTCCGCGAATTCGCCATGGTGCTGTCCATCGCCATCATGATTTCCCTGCTGCTGTCCCTGACGGCGACGCCCATGCTGTGCGCCGTGCTGCTGCGCAAAGGCGTCGGCCGCGCCCGCGAGGCCCGGCCGGGCTTCGGGGCCAGGGTCTACGCGGCCGTGCTCTCGGGCTATGCGCGCAGCCTGCGCGTGGCGCTGGGGCATCCGCGCCTGATGCTCGCCGCGACCCTCGGCGCGCTGGCCGGCGCGATCTGGCTCTACATCGCCATTCCCAAGGGCTTTTTCCCGGAACAGGACAACGGCCGGGTCATGGGATTTATCCAGGCCGCGCCGGACATCTCCTTCCAGGCCATGGAGCAGAAGCTCGCGGCCATCGTGAAGGTCATCGGGGCCGACCCGGATGTGGTTTCGGTCACGGGATTCACCGGCGGCGGGGGCGGGCCTGGCGGCGGCGGCACCAACTCCGCCCAGATGTTCATCACGTTAAAGTCCGCCAAGGAGCGCCCGCCCATGACCGTGACCCTGGGGCGGCTGCGCAAGGCGCTCGCGGCCGTGCCCGGCGCGCCGGCCTTTCTCATGCCGGCCCAGGAACTGCGCCTGGGCGGCCGGCCGGGCAAGGCGCTCTACCAGTACACGCTGCTTTCGGACAATTACGCCGATCTCGTGGAGGCCTCGCCCAAGGTGGAGGCGGCGCTGCGCCGCCTGCCCCTGCTCACCGACGTCAGCGCCGACCAGCAGGACAAGGGGCTCATGACCTCTGTCGACATCGACCGCGACACGGCCTCGCGCCTGGGCGTGAGCACCAAGGCCGTGGACGCCGCCCTCTACAACGCCTTCGGCCAGAGCCTCGTCGGCGTCTCCTACAGTGACCAGAACCAGTACCACGTCGTGCTCGAGGCCACGCCGCGCTCGTTGCAGGGTCCCGAGGGCCTGCGCGACATCCACGTGCCGGGCACGGGCGGCAAGCAGATCCCCCTGTCCGCCGTGGCCACCATCCGCCGCAGCGAAGCGGCCCTTTCCGTCAACCACCAGGGGCAGTTTCCGGCCGCGACGATCTCGTTTAACCTGACGCCCGGCGCATCCCTGTCCCAGGCCGCCTCCGCCATCGACGCGGCCGTGTCGGCCCTTGGCCTGCCGGCATCCGTGCGCGGCACCTTCGCCGGCACGGCGCAGGCCTTCGAGAGCACCACGCGCAGCCAGCCGCTGCTGCTCCTCGCCGCCCTGGTCGCGGTCTACATCGTGCTCGGCATCCTCTACGAGAGCACCATCCATCCGCTGACCATCCTCTCGACCCTGCCTTCCGCCGGCCTCGGGGCGGTTGCGGCGCTGATGGCCGTGCACCTGGACCTGACGATCATTGCCATCATCGGCATCATTTTGCTGATCGGCATAGTCAAGAAAAACGGCATCATGATGGTCGATTTCGCCCTGACCGCCGAGCGCGTGCAAGGACTGCCCCCGCGCGAGGCCATCTACGAGGCCTGCCTCAAGCGTTTCCGGCCGATCATGATGACCACGCTCGCCGCGTTTCTCGGGGCATTGCCGCTGGCGCTCGGGCACGGCGAAGGCGGCGAGCTGCGCCGGCCGCTCGGCATCGCCATCTGCGGCGGGCTGCTCGTGAGCCAGGCCATGACGCTCTACACCACACCCGTGATCTACCTCTACCTCGACCGGGTGCGCCTGCGCCTGGCGCGCCGCCGGGCGCGCCGTGCCGCCCGTGCGGCCCGCGCCGTGGCGCACTGATCTCCTGGCAAAGCAAAAGCCCCGACAGCTGGTTGGCCGTCGGGGCGGGGAAGCCGCGTCCCGTCAGGGCGTCGTTGTCGCGGGCGGTGCCTGCGCGGCGAGGCGCACGAAGGTCAGTTCGTGCTTGTTGTGGCTTAAGTGCAGCAGCCGGCTGCCGGGGATGTCCCGGAATTTCCCCAGCAGCCGGAAGTCCGTTTCGCCCTGCAGTTTGACCGTCAGCACGTAGTTGCGGCACTCCCCGAGCGCCAGCCAGCGCGAAAGCCACTCGTAGAGCCGGTCGGGATAGCAGATCACGTCGGAAAAAAGCCAGTCCGCGGCCCCGACATGGCGCGGGTCCAGGCCGAAGGCGCTGCCCTGGCACCAGGACACCAGGGGATGCCCGGCGACATTCGGGGCGAGCGGGGCCTTGTCGATGCAAAAGACCCGCGCCCCGAGTCCGGCCAGGACAAAGGCCCAGCCGCCGGGGCTGCCGCCCATGTCCAGGCACAGCTCCCCGGGCCTGGGCGCTTGCCCCAGCCGCGTGAAGAGCTCCCACAGCTTGAGGTAGGCCCGGCTCGGCGGGCCTTCCTTGTCTTCCGCGAAGCGGTAGCTGCCGTCCGGCACGGGTTCGGACGTCGTCGGCGAGGCGAGCAGCAGGTTCTCGTCCCAGAGCGTGAAGGCCCCAAGCGGCGACGTGGGCAGGGGCTGGCCGAAGGGCAGCGGCTTGGCCGACACCCTGGGCAGCTTTTCCGCGACGAGCGCCGCCCGGCGGAAATGCCCCGTGGGCACGAGGGACCAGTTGCGCTGGATGGCGGTGAGCGCCTTGGCGGCCTGGCCGATGGACGTCGCCTGGATGAACTCCGGCGCGGTCCAGACATTGGCCGCGAAGGCGGCCTGGCGCGGCGGCCCGTCGGCGACGACCAGCGGATCGCGCACGGCCGTGACGGCGTCGCCGAGTTCGGCGGTGAGTTCGGCCACAAGGCCGGGAGCGGCATGGTAAACGGTAAAGGGCATGGCTCTTCCGGTCGGCAAAGGTTCGGGAAAACGGACGGGAGAACCGCCTAGGCGGCCGTGCCCCGCGCGGGCAGGAATTCCAGGCCGAGCAGGCTCACGTCGTCGCGTGGGTGGGCGTCGCCGAGAAAGGCCGCGGCGTCCTGGCGCAGCCCGGCCAGGATGTCGGCCACGGGATTGCGCGCCAGCCGGTCGACGGTTTCGAGGATGCGCTCCTCGCCGAAAAACGCGCCGTCCGCCGCCTGCGTGTCGGCCAGGCCGTCGCTCGTGACGAGGAGCTTGTCCCCGGGCTCCATGACCATCATGCCGGCGCAGAAGGGCTGGAATCCCGACAGGCCGATGATGGTGCCGCGACAGGGCAGGGGGGTGACGCTCCCTTTGGCCAGGTGCAGCGGCGGCGGGTGGCCGGCGTTGCAGTAGCGCGCCTTGCCCGTGCGCGTATCCAGGGTCATGTAGAACATGGTGAAGAACTTCGAGAATTTCTCAAAAGGAAATTCCTCGTCCAGGCGGGCGAGAACGGTGTGGGGCGCGACCACGTCGATGGACCCGGCAGAACGGTCGATCAGCGTCGCGCGCTGGTAGTGCATGAAGTTGTAGACCGAAAGCGCGACCAGGGAAGAGGCCACGCCGTGGCCGGATACGTCGAGCATATAGAGTCCCACGTGGTGCGGCCCGAGCGGAAAGACATTGAAGATGTCGCCGCCGATGGACTCGCAGGGCATGAATTCCCAGGCGAAGCGCAGCCGTTCGGACATGGACAGGCGCTTGGGCAGGAGGCTGCGCTGGATTTCGGCCGCCGCCTCCAGGTCTTTCATGTGGCGGCTCTGCTTCCTGAGCAGGTCTTCCTTTTGCTTGGCGAAAAGGGTGATGTCCTCGATGTTGCAGATGAGTTCCCCGCCGGGCATGCAGGAAAAATGGATCTGGCAGACGCGGCGCAAGCCGTTTCTGTCGGCGAAGGGGTAGATCCGCCGCCAGACGTGACCCGGTGCCGGGCGCGAGGCCACGATGTCGGCGATATCCGCGCGGTCGGCCGCTTCGGGAAATGTCGTGTCCAGCCAGCGGTCCACGGTGGAGTAGGCGGAAAGCGGCAGGCCGAAGACGCGTTCCATGCCGGGCGAGACAAAGGCGAACCGGCCGTCCGGGTTCACCATGGCGATGCCGTCGTGGGAGTATTCCAGGATGGCGGCGATGCGGTCCTTCTCCTCCCGGATCTCCCTCTCGCGGGCTTTGCGGGCGTCGATGGCCTGCTTGAGGCGCAGGGCCGAGGCGATGCGGGCCATGAACTCCGCGCGCCTGGGTGGCTTCTGGATATAGTCCATGGCACCGGCGGCAAAGGCCTCGGAGAGGTTCTCCTCGTCGTCGCTGACGGTGATCATGATGACCGGGATGTCCGCCAGGCGGGGGTCGGCCTTGAGCCGGCGCGTGCCTGCGAGCCCGCCGAGGCCGGGCATGATGCAGTCCATGAGCGCGAGGTCGGGCAGGGGCGCGCCGGGCTGCCCCAGGGTGTCGAGAAACGCCTCGGCCGAGGCGAAGGCCGCGACGTCGGCGTAGCCCGCGGCGTGGAGCAGGCTTTCCAGGTACGTGCGGAAACTGTCGGAATCGTCGATGACGGCAATGCGCATGGCGCGGATCAGGTGGCCGGCTGCGCGGCGTCGGGCTGTGCCAGGGCAAGGTAGTCCGTCAGGCGCAGCGTCTCGAAGAGTTTGCGGATGGGCGGGGCGGGATTGCGCACGCAAAACTGCTTGCCCCGTTCCTGGCACAGGCGGCGCAGGCCGATCAGGAGCCCCACGCCCGAACTGTCCATGAACGTGACGCCCGTCAGGTCGAGGATGACGGCCGGGCCGGCGTATTCCTCCACGAGCCGGATGACTTCGCTTTTGCGTTCGAGCACCATGTCCATGACGATCTCGCCGGTAAGGGCGATGGTCATTTCCCGATCCGTGGCCGTAAGCGAAAGCCGTTGCATGGGTGTCTCCCCTCGCCAGGGCCGTGACCTGACATTTCGCCGTCGCCGGTCGCCCCGGAGGCAGGCTGGCGGCAGGGTCCTGCGCGTCGCGTACTGCGGATGGCGCGCAGGTTGGAACCTATGGCAATCATCAGGCCAAGGCAAGGCCCCCCGGGCGGTCAATCCGCACGGTCCGCCTCCCCTTGCGCGCACTGCGCCGCGGCCAGGCGGCCGACCTCGGCCACGGCTTCGTCCACGGCCGGGGTCCAGGCGTTGCCGAAGCTGATGCGCACGAAACCGTTGAACTGGTCGCAACTGGAAAAGATGTTGCCCGGCGCGAGGCCGATGCCCTTGGCCTTGGCCTCGTAGAACAGGCGGATGGAATCCACGGGCGGCGGCAACTGCGCCCAGAGCACCGTGCCGCCGCTCGGGTGGCTGACGCGCGTGCCCGCGGGAAAGTGCGCGAGGATGCGCTGTTCCATCATCCGGCTTTGCCGCTCGAGCACGGCGCGCACCTTGCGGATGTGGCGCTCGAAACTGCCCTGGGCGAGGTATTCGGCCACGGCCATCTGCGTCGGCGTGGCGCAGCAGACGTTGGTCGTGGCCTTGATCTCGAAGGCCTTGGCCGCATGGCGCCCGGGGAGCAGGTAGCCCACGCGGAATCCCGGGGCCAGGGTCTTGGAGAACGAGGAGCAGTGCAGCACGTGGCCGCCCGTGTCGTAGGAGGCGATGCAACGCGGCCGGCCGCCCTCGAAAGCGAGGTCGCCGTAGACGTCGTCCTCGATCAGCGGGACGTTTCGCGCGGCGAGCATGGCCGCCATTTCGGCCTTGGCCGTGTCGGGAATGCGCGCGCCGTCGGGGTTGTTGAAGTTGGGGGTGAGGATGACCGCGGCGATGCTATAGCGGTCGAGGGCCGCGGCGAGGTCTTCCGGGCGTACGCCGTCGCCGGGATGGGAGGGCAGTTCCACGGCGCGCAGGCCGAAATTCTCGAGCAGTTGCAGGAAACAGTAGTAGGACGGCGCGGCGATGGCCACGTTGTCGCCGGGCCGCGTGACGCTGCGCAGCGCGATGTAAAGCGCCTCCATGGCCCCGGCCGTGACCATCACGTCCTCGGGTCCGGCCTCGATGCCGGCCTCGCCCAGCCTCCAGGCGATCTGGCGGCGCAGGGCCAGATTGCCGCGCACGCTTTCGTAGCTGACGACCTCCTGCGCGCTTCCGGCGGCGGCCTTGGCCAGCAGGCGGGAAAGCTGCTTGGTCGGCAGGAAGGCCTCGTCGGTGAGCGCGACGCCAAGCGGCACGATGTCGCGCCGGCCCATGCCGTCGAGGACCTCGCGTATCAGCGCCCCCCGGTTGACGGTCGTGGGCGGTTTGGCCGGCTGGCCCTGCGGGCGGGGCGCGGGCGTGCGCGCCCCCGGGCTCTCGCGCACGAAAAAGCCCGACTTGGGCCTGGCTTCCACCACGCCCCGGCGCTCGAGCTCCATGTAGGCCTGATTGACCGTGGACACGCTGACGCCAAGGCGCGCGCCAAGGGCTCGCAGCGACGGGATGCGCTCACCCGGGCGCAGGCTTCCGGCCTCGATCAGCGCCAGGACGTGCTTTTCCACGGTCACGTAGCGGAAAACGCCCTGGTCGGATTCGGGCAGGGTCATGGCCGGGCCTCCGGGAAATCTGTTATGCTCATTTTTTTTGTGAACTGTGACTGTCATGGTAACAGGGAATCTGGTCCAAGGGAAGCGCGCCGCGGGACGGACCCGGGGCCGAACCCGAGGAGGATGCCATGTTCACGGATCGCATCAAGGAAGACAGGGCGTTTGCGGCGGCAAAACCCGGATTGCTGGACGCCTGGCTGTCCGGCTGGCGCGACAGCCGCTTCGCGCGCATCGTGGCCGAGGCCGGGCAGCGGCTTCTCTCCCCCGGCAAGAGCCTGACCGTGCGCCTGTCCCAGGGGAAATACCTGAGCCTTTCCGGCACGCGCTATTGCCGGGTGGAGTGCCGGCGCGGCGCGGTCTGGGTGACGGCCACGGGCGACGGCCGGGACCGCGTGCTCACCCCGGGACAGCGCGTGACGCTCACGCACGGGGGCAAGGTGATCATCTCTGGCCGGGGCGAATCGTCCGAGGCCGCCGTGCGCTGGGATTAGCCGTCGGGCGCAGCTTCACCGGCATAAAGACACTGCCCGACCTATCCCCGTCCCGCATGGGGAAGGCCGTGGCCCGCTTGCATTTCCGTCCGTCTTGCATCCCGTTTTTTTCAAGGCCGCGAGGCCAGGCCTGCGAGTGCCGCGGAGCCGGGGAGCCCCTGTTCGGGAGTCCCCGGTTTCGTCGCGCGCGCTGTTTTCTTGGTGGTATTTTGGTTCGAATAAAAAGCAACGTGATTATCTTGTAAACATTATGGGTGGATTGTAACCGAATACTTCAAGAAATGCGGCAGGGCTCTTGCGCCGGCAGACGGCAGGATGCCGGCGCTGTTTGCGACATTGCCGCCATGCCCTGCCGGAACGTCCTCTGCGCCGGAGGCCTGCGCCTGCCCGGCGATCCTCAACATCCAGACAAGGGGCGTACTGTGGCGTTTTCGCAGCCCGCAACGGATCGCTACCTGACCCTTTCCCTCGGCAGCGCCGTGTTCGCCGTATCCGTCCATCGCGTCCGCGAGATCCTCGACGACCTGGACATCACCGCGATTCCCCATGCCTCCGCCGCCATGCGCGGCATCGTCGACGTCCGGGGTGAGGCCGTGACGGCCTGGGATCTGGGCGTGGTGCTCGGTCTCGATGCCGTGGCGCATACCCGCAACACCCGCATCGTCATCGTGGAACTGCGCCGGGGCGACGGCCTCGTCCTGGCCGGGCTCCTGGCCGATGCCGTGCGCGAGGTGCTGGAAATCGAGGGAGGCAACGTGCAGCCTCCGCCCCGGGATTGCGGCGGCATGCTGCGCGGCGTGGCCCGGGACGGCGCGCGGTTCGTGTTCCTGCTCGACATGGACGAGATCGTGCGCAGCAAGGATTGTTGTGCGCTGGCCGATGCGGCCGGGGACGCTCCCGAAGCCGGGGAAGCGCGGTCGTAACGCGACGCGGGGCGGCTGCCCGCCGAAGAACCAAGGGAGTGCGACATGTTCAGTAATCGAGGCATCGCCTTCAAGCTCGGAGCCGGTTTCGGGCTTTGCATCCTGTTCACCCTGATCGTTTCCGGCGTCTACCGGATCGGCCTTGGCGGCATCATGGACCGGACGGCACTCGAGGACAAAGCCCAGGATTTGGCCGACGGCCTGGCCGCCGCAAGGCTCGACATGAACCGCTACGCCCAGGGCAACGCCCAGAAGGATCTGGACGCCGTACGCGGCCGGCTTAAGGAGCTTGCCGGGAAAGGCAAGGCGTTGCGGGAGATGTTGCACGATTCCGGGCAACTGGTCTTGCTCGACAAGCTCTTGTCCGCACTGGACGGCTATGCAAAGAAGGTCGAGGAATTCCATGAGGCCGTCGTCGCCCGGCAAAACGCGGTCAAAACCTTTGCCGCAAGCGGCGAGTCGGTGCAGGAGCGGTTGATGCGCCTGCGCGCCGACGCCGAACGCGCCTTCGAAGCGGCCCTTGGCGGCAACGATGCCTCCTTGACGCAGCGCACGGCCAAAAGCGGCTTCGCCGCAGGCGCGCTCGTGGACGTCTTCCTGACCGTGCGCCAGCAGATGACCATGTTTGCCTGGACCGGGCAAAAGGAAGGGGTGGAAAGGGCCCTGGCGGGTCTCGAGAATTTTCAGAAGCACCAGGCCGACCTGCGCGAGATCCTGACCCGGCAGGAAAACCGGGCCTTGCTTGACGAGGTCGCACAAAAGGCCGGTGCCTACCGCCAGACCGTCGACGAGTTCGTGCGCGCCTGCGACGTCCTGGTCGCGGCGACAGCGGCCATGGGCGACAGCGGCAGGCGCGTCAACGAGCTGACCGACGAGATCATCGCTTCCCTGACCGCCGCCCGGGAGCAGGCGGCGCGTTCGGTCAACCTGACTTCCCTGTGCGTGTCGGCCACGGCCCTCTTGGTGGGGCTTTTCTGCGCCGTGGGCATCACCCGGGGCATCCGGGGCGGCGTGGCGCGGGCCATCGGCGTGGCCGAGGCCGTGGCCGCGGGCGACGTGTCGCACGACGTGGCCGTGGACCGCAGCGACGAGATCGGCAAGCTGCTCGCCGCCATGGGACAGATGATCACGGCCGAGCGCACGGCCGCGGACGCGGCCGCCAGGCTGGCCCAGGGGGACCTGACGGTCAGCATCGCGCCGCGTTCGGACAAGGACGCGCTGCTTTTGTCCATGACCGCCATGGTGGACAAGCTGCGCGAAGTGGTGGGCGAGGTCCAGTCGGGGGCCGAGACCGTGGCCTCGGGCAGCGAGGAAATGAGCGCCTCCTCGGAATCGCTTTCCCAGGGCGCATCGGCGCAAGCCTCGGCCGTGGAGGAGTCCTCCTCGGCCATGGAGGAGATGGTGTCGAGCATCAACCAGAACGCGGACAACGCCCGCCAGACCGAGGCCATGGCGGTCAAGGCCGCGGCCGACGCCCGCGAATCCGGCTCGGCCGTCACCCAGACCGTGGCCGCCATGCTGGAGATCGCCGGCAAGATTTCCATCGTCGAGGAGATCGCCCGCCAGACCGACCTGCTGGCCCTCAATGCCGCCGTGGAGGCGGCCCGGGCCGGCGAGCACGGCCGGGGATTCGCCGTAGTCGCGTCGGAGGTGCGCAAGCTCGCCGAGCGAAGCCAGGCCGCGGCTTCGGAGATCACCGGTATTTCGCGCAACAGCACGCAGGTGGCCCAGCGCGCCGGGGAGCTTCTGTCCAAGCTCGTGCCGGACATCCAGCGCACCGCCGACCTCATCCAGGAAATCAGCGCCTCGAGCCAGGAGCAGAGCCAGGGCGCGAACCAGGTCAACAGCGCCCTGCAACAGCTCGACCTCGTCATCCAGCAAAACGCCTCGGCCTCCGAGGAGCTGGCATCGACGGCCGAGGAGCTCTCGGCCCAGGCGGAACAGTTGCAGGCCAGCGTGAGCTTTTTCCAGATGCCCGGCGTGCGGCTCGACGCGGCACCACCCCGCAAACCCGCGACATCCTCCAGGCCCGCCTTTTCCCGCAAGACCGCGTCCCGTTCCGCCCTGCCGGGAAGCGGCGGCACCGGCGCGGCGGGACGGAAAGTGCCCGAGACGGACGGCCGGGACGCATTCGAACGTTTTTGAGGCGACGTTTGCGCGGCGGCCCGCAACGTCGGGCCGCCGCGGCGTTTTGACGCGTTCGTCGCCGGGGCGTGTTGCCCGGGGCCGGGGAAGCTGTTAACGCTAGCCAGCCAAGGAGACGCCCATGATGGAAGCCGCCTGCGTAACCGCTGCCGTGGACACGACCATACCGGTGCTCGGACCGGCCAAGATTCCCTCGCCGCTGCCGTACTGCCGCTTCGACGACGAGGCCAAGGCCCGCCTGGAGCTCGACGCCGGGGAGTTCGGCGAGGGCTCGGGGCCGTGCCTCGCCACGTTCGAGACGGCCGGGCCGCGCAGCCGCATCTATTACGACTCCTCCAAGGTCAAGGCGGCCATCGTCACCTGCGGCGGCCTGTGCCCGGGCCTAAACGACGTCATCCGGGCCATCGTCATGGAGGCCCACCACAACTACCACGTGGCCGGCGTGCTCGGCATCCGCTTCGGCCTGCAGGGCTTCATCGAGTCCTACGGCCACGCGCCGGTGGAACTGACCCCGGAGAATGTCTCGGACATCCACCAGTTTGGCGGCACAGTGCTCGGCTCCAGCCGCGGGCCGCAAAAGCCCGAGGACATCGTCGACGCCCTGGAGCGCCTGAATGTCGCCATGCTCTTCGTCATCGGCGGCGACGGCACCATGAAGGCCGCCCGCCGCATCCAGGAAGAGATCGCGCGGCGCGGCTCCAAGATCAGCATCATCGGCGTGCCCAAGACCATCGACAACGACATCAACCTCGTGCCCCAGTCCTTCGGCTTCGACACGGCCGTGGAAAAGGCCACCGAGGCCATCCGCTGCGCCCACACCGAGGCCATCGGCGTGCTCAACGGCGTGGGGCTGGTCAAGGTCATGGGCCGCGAATCCGGGTTCATCGCCGCCCAGGCCACGCTGGCGCTCAAGGAAGTCAATTACGTGCTCGTGCCGGAGTACCCCTTCGTCATGACCGGGGAGCGGGGGCTTCTGCCCTCTCTCGAGCTGCGCCTGCGCGACCGGGGCCATGCCGTGATCGTGGCCGCCGAGGGAGCGGGGCAGAACCTGCTGACGGACACGGGCCTGCGCGACGCCTCGGGCAACCCCGTGCTCGGGGACATCGCCGACTACCTGACCGGCGAGATCGAGGCCTATTTCCGCGCGCGGGAGATGCCCATGACGCTCAAGTTCATCGACCCGAGCTATATCGTGCGCTCGGTGCCGGCCAACGCCAACGACCGGGTTTACTGCGGCTTTCTGGGGCAAAACGCCGTGCACGCGGCCATGGCCGGCAAGACGGGCATGGTGGTGTCGAAACTCGGGTCGCGTTACGTGCACCTGCCGCTCGACCTCGTGACGCTGCGGCGCAAAAAGCTCAACATCGCCTCGGACTACTGGCGCGCGGTCATCGAATCCACGGGCCAGCACAGCGTGACGCCTTTTACCGACGATCCCGGGATCTTCTGCCCGACAGCCTGAGCGGCCGTTTCGAGGCGGCGGAAAGGGGAGAATGCAGGAGCGCAGGCGCGCGCCTGCAACGAGACTGGTCCGAGAGGGAAAGGCGGCACGAGCCGCCTTTCCCTTTTTTACTCCTTGCCCCAGGCGGCCAGGGCGCGCAGGGCGAATTCCAGCAGCTCTTCCGGGGCGCGTTCGGGCAGGCTGGCGTGGGCGCAGGCGAGGTAGAGCGGCTCGCGCTCGGCAAGCGTGGCGGCGATTTCCTCGCGCAGCCCGAGTGCCGTGAGTTTGGGCCGCTGCGCCTCGTTGCAGTCGGCCATGAGCCGCGAGGCCAGCCGCTCGGGGTCGGCCTGGAGATAGAAGACCAGCCCGCGTGCGAGGACTTCCCGGTTTTCCGGCATGAGCACCGCGCCGCCGCCCGTGGCCACCACCTGGCCCGTGCGCTTTCCCGCCTCGGCCACGATGGCTGCTTCGGCCAGGCGGAAGGCGTCCCAGCCTTCTCGGCCGACGAGGTCGGCGATGGTCTCCCCGTGTTTTTCCACGAAAACGGCGTCCAGGTCGATAAACGGCCGACCGAGGCGGGCGGCGAGCATCCGGCCGAGCGTGGTCTTGCCCGAGGCCCGGGGTCCGATGAGGTAGATGTTGCGGTCGTCGGCAGGGGGCATGGCGCTCTCCGGCGTGGGCTGGCGGGCGCGTCGCGCCGCCGCGACCGGGAAATAGCGTCCGGGAGGCTCTTTGTCGAGCGGAGGGTGTAACCGGGCCGGTTTCTCACGCGCCTCAATTTCCGGCGGACGGACGCGGGCGGCCGGAATTTCCGGCGCGAAGCGCCTACGGACGCACGATACGGCAGCGCAGCGGGAAGAGGACGTGGCGGAAAGCGGGACACACCTTGACGGCATCGACGACGCCTCCCTGGCCAGGGAGGCGGCGGAAGGCGATCAGCGGGCATTCGCCGCGCTGGTTTCGCGGCATAAGGCCGCGGTGCTCCATCTGGTCTCGCGTTTTTGCGACGATCCCGATGGCATGGAGGACCTCGCCCAGGAGGTCTTCGTCAAGGCCTACCTCAACCTCGGCGCGCTACGCAACGGCGCGGTCTTCCGCGGCTGGCTGCACCGCATCGCGGCCAACACCTGCATCGACTGGCTGCGTCGGCGCAAGGCCGAGGCCGGGCTCGTGGACGGCCTGGAGGAAGGCCTTGCCGACGAACGCGACATGGAGCGCCTGGAAGCTCGCGAAGCCAGACGCCGGCTGGAATCGGCCATGACCACGGTACTCGGGCAGAAGGACCGCACGCTCGTGATCCTTCTGGGACTTGAAGGGAAAAGCGTGGAAGAGGTCGCGGCCATCACAGGCCTGTCGCGGGTCAACGTCAAAGTGCGGGCCTTTCGCGCCCGGCGCAAGCTGCGGGCGTTTCTGGAGAAGGATTATGCGTGAAAGCGACAGCCGGCGCTGGGGCACGATAGGCGTTTTTTGCATCTTCGCCTTGGGCCTCGGGCTCGGCTGGGGCGGGGCGTCTATCTGGATGACCCACGCCCTGCGCGACAGGGACGCCGCCGACGTCGATGTGGCGCGCTCGCGCCTGGAAGCGGAGGAGATGCGCCTGCTCGATCTCGACCCCGGGCAGCGGGAACGTTTTCTCGAAGCGAAACACGAAGTGTACGGCGAAATCCGTCGCGTGCTCGGCCGCAACAGGCCGGAGATTGAAGGGATTTTGCGCCGGGGCGACGTGAAGATCCGGCCCATGCTCTCGCCCCGCCAGCTCGCCGTCTACGATCGCCTGGAGGCCCGCTACAGGCTGAGCCTGCCCGAGCGCCCCGCAGGCGCGGACGACTGAGCGCGGCGCGTCATTCATTGCGCAGAAGCGGCAGGGCCTTCTCGGCCAGGGCGCGGGCCACGCCGGCAAGCCCCAACGCCAGCGTCAGGGCAGTGGCCAACCCGACCGTGACCAGGGCCGGTCCCGGGAAAAACCGGAACGGCAGTTCCAGAAACGCCGTCACGAACGCCCAGGCCAGCGCCGCCCCCAGCCCCAGAGCCGTGAGCCCCGCCAGCACGCCGAGAAAGGCGTTTTCCGCAAGCAGCATGGCAAGCACCTGCCGCCGACTTGCGCCGCACACCTTGCACAGCACCGCCTCGTAGCGCCGCCGCCGCATGCCCGCGGCCATGGTCTGCACGAGCACCAGCATGCCCACGGCCAGCGTGGCCGCCGCGGCCACGGTCACGGCGCGCGCCACCTTTTCGGCGATGGCCATCACGTCGGCCAGGGCGTCGCCGACGCCGATGGCCGTGACGTTGGGAAAGCGGTCCGTGACGGCGGCGAAGACCGCCTCGCCGGGATTGCCCGGGGCTGCGCCATCCACGTAGGCCGTGGCCAGGTGGGTCATGGGCAGCCCGACGAGGCTGCCCGGGGAAAAGACGAACACGTAGTTGATGCCGAGGCTCAGCCAGTTGACGCGGCGCAGGCTGGCCACTTCGGCCGTGATCTCCCGGCCGAGCACGTTGACCGTCACCGTGTCGCCGACGCCAAGCCCCAGGCCCTTGGCCACGCCTTCCTCCACCGAGACCAGCGGCGGCCCGGCATAGTTTTCCGGCCACCACGCGCCGGCGACGAGCCTGCTGCCTCGGGGCTCCCGGGCGGCATAGGTCAGGCCCCGGTCGCCCTGCACGGCCCAGCGCACGTCCTCGTCGACGTCCACCGCCTCGGCCGGCACGTCCTTGACCCGGGTGATGCGCCCCCGGATCATGGGCGAGGTCTCCACGCGCGTGACGCCCGCGATGGCCCGGGTTGCGGCCTGAAAGTCCGCGATCTGGCCGGGCTGGATGTCCACGAAGAAAAAGGCCGGCGCGGCGCGGGGAATGTCCTCGGTCGCGGCCTGGCGGAAATTGGCCTCGACCAGGGTCATGGCGCAAAGTGTGGTCAGGCCGAGCCCGAGCGCGGCGAGCACGGGCCCCACCTGGTTGCCCGGGCGCGACAGGGCGCGAAGGGCAAGCCCCACGGGGCCGTGGCGGCGGCCGGGAAGCCGGGCCAGCAGCACGGCCAGCACGGCGAACAGGCGAAAGACGAGGGCCGCGCCAAGGACCGCCACGACGAACCACAACCCGAGGCGGCGGCTCGGCGAGGCGGCCACGGCCAGGGCCGCCAGGGCGGCCATGCAGGCAAACCCAGGCAGCCGTGCGGCCAGGGACGGCCGGGGCAGGGTCGGAACGGCATAGCCGCGGAAAAGCAGCAGCGGCGGCACGCCCGCGGCCATGGCCAGATGCGGCAGGGAAAAGGCCAGGGTGGTCAGCGCGCCGCAAAGTCCGGCCAAGCCAAGCGCGGCCGGAAAGGGTCCCGGCGGCAGGGCCGTTGGCAGGAACCGGGAAAGCAGCGGCCCGGCCAGGGGCGGCACAGCCGCGCCGAGCGCCAGCCCGGCCAGGATGCCGCAGCCCGCCAGGGCGGCGATGACCAGGAAATACGTGATCCAGGCCACGCGCCGGGATGCGCCCACGCATTTGAGCACGGCGATGGCGGCCGTGCGCCCGGCGAGGTAGCCCGAGGCGGCCTGGGACACGCCGATGCCGCCGAGCAGCAGCGCGGCCAGGGCGACCAGGCCGGTCGCGGTCGTCAGCCGGTCCATGAAGCGGGCAAGTCCCGGCTGGGCGGCCGAGGCGTCGCGGATGCGCCAGCCGGCCTCCGGGAAGTCCCGCTTGAGCCGCGCGGCGTCCGCTCTGGCGTCCGCGCCGGGCGGCAGCTTGACCCGGTAGAAGTGGCGCGTGAGGCTGCCCGGGCCGGCAAGGCCCGCCTTTTCCAGGGTGTCGTCCTGCACGAGCAGGTGCGGCCCGAGCGTGGACAGCCCGGTCGCGGCATCGGGTTCGCGGCCGAGCTTCGCGCGTATGGTATAGGACGCGTCGGCCACCTTGATGCTGTCGCCCACGCCGACGCCAAGGCGCGCAAGCAGTTCCGGCGCGGCCGCCGCGCCGGGCAGCCCCTCGCGCACCGCCAGGACTTCGGCCAGGGGCAGGGGCGGATCGAGGGCGACACTGCCGTAGAGGGGATAGGCATCGTCCACGGCCCTGAGCGTGGCCAGGGCGCGTTTGCCCGGCCCTGCGGCGCGGCGGGCCATGGTCTGCATGGAGACGAGGTGGGAGACGCGGCCGAGGGCTGTCAGGGCCGCCAGTTCCTCCGGGCTTGCCGGCCGCTGGGCCAGGGTCGCCTCCAGGTCGCCGCCGAGCAGTGCGGCCGCATCCCGGGCCAGGGCCGCGCCGTACGAGGCCGCCAGGCTGCCGACGCCGGCCACAGCGCCGACGCCAAGGGCCAGACAGGCCAGGAAAACGCCGAATCCACGCAGCCCGGCGCGCAATTCCCGCCGGGCAAGGCGCGCGGCCAGGCAACAATCTTGGAGCAGATGCATGGGGTTCCTTCTCGTCGTATCTGTAGGGAAAAAAGCGGCTGCGGTCCATCCATCCCCGGAATATCGGCTTTTTGCATTGCAAGGGAAGGCGAAATAGGCCAATTGTCATCACTGCGGCGAAACGCGTGATTTGGCCCGGGGACCTGCCGCTTCCCGGGCCGTCCATCGGGAACAGCAAGGACAGAGGGGGAAGCGGGCCGTGAAAAATCTCAAGCTCGGCATCAAGATCAGCGTCGGTTTCGGGTTGTTGATACTCATTGCCTGCGTTCTTGGCGGTATGGCCGTGGTCAACATGCGCTCCGTGGAAGGCGAGTCCACGCGTCTGGCCAAGGAATTCGTCCCGGAAGTGAACGTCGGCAATGCCGTCGAGCGTGCGGCTCTGCAGACGATGCTCGAGTTGCGCAGCTACGGCTACAGCGAGAACAAAAAGGAACTTGACGCCGGTCTGCGCAACCTGGGCGAACTCAAGCGGGCCCTGGCCGAGGCCAAGGCCCATTCGGACAAGTACCCGGACCTGGTCAAGCTGCGCGAGGACGTGACCAAGGCCCAGGCCAAGGCCACGGAATACGAGAAGCTCATCAACGACACGGCCGCCAGGGTGGAGGCCATTGCGAGCGTGCGCCGCACCCTGGATCAGGCCGCGACGGAATTCGTGAAAAACTGCGAGGAATACCAGGACAGCCAAGCCAAGGCCCTCATCGAAGAAATCGGCAAGGGGCTCGCTCCGGAGGCCCTCAAGGACCGCGCCGAGAAGGCTGATGCCATCTCCGGCATCATCAACGCCGGCACGGTTATCCGCGTCGGCAACTACCGGGGCCAGCTCTACCGCGACCCGCGCATCATCGAGGACGCCGTCAAGGGCTTCGCCGGCCTGGATCAAGCCGTGGAGACCCTGCGGAACAAGACCCGCGTCGACGCCAACCTGCGCCAGCTGGCCGCCATCAAGGACGCCGCCCAGAAATACCGCCAGGCACTGCTCGATTTCCTGGACAACTACAAGGCGTTGCAGGAACTTGCCGGCAAGCGGCTGGAAGCCGCCAATGCGGTGCAGGACGCGGCCGAGGAAACGGCCAAGGCCGCACTGGACGCGACGCAGAAGACCGCCAACGAGGCCGTCGTCAGCCTGTCGAGTGCGTCCTCGATCATGATCGTCGGCCTCATCGTCGCCATCCTGCTCGGCATCGTCATCGCCGTGGTGCTTACCAAGGCCGTCACCGGCCCGGTCATCAAGGGAGTGGGTTTCGCCAAGGCCATGGCCGAGGGCGACTTCACCCGCCTGCTCGACATCGACCAGAAGGACGAGATGGGCGTGCTCGCCTCCTCGCTCAATGAAATGGTGGGCAAGCTGCGCGAGGTGGTGGCCGAGGTCCAGTCGGCCTCGGAAAACGTGGCCTCGGGCTCCGAGGAGCTTTCGGCTTCGGCCCAGAGCATGTCCCAGGGCGCGACCGAACAGGCGGCCAGCGTCGAGGAGATTTCCTCGTCCATGGAGCAGATGAGCTCCAACATCAAGCAGAACGCGGAAAACGCCCAGCAGACGCAGTCCATCGCGGTCAAGGCCGCCCAGGACGCCCGCGAGGGCGGCGAGGCCGTGGTTTCGGCCGTGGCGGCCATGAAGAACATCGCCGAGAAGATTTCCATTATCGAGGAGATCGCCCGGCAGACCAACCTGTTGGCCTTGAACGCCGCCATCGAGGCGGCCCGTGCCGGCGAGCACGGCAAGGGCTTCGCCGTGGTGGCCGCCGAGGTCAGAAAGCTCGCCGAGCGCAGCGGTTCGGCCGCGGCCGAGATCTCCGAGCTGTCCTCCTCGAGCGTGCAGGTGGCCGAGCGGGCCGGGTCCATGCTGACCAAGATGGTGCCCGACATCCAGCGCACGGCCGACCTTGTCCAGGAGATCGCCGCCGCGAGCCAGGAGCAGAACTCCGGGGCCGATCAGATCAACAAGGCCATTCAGCAGCTCGACCAGGTGGTGCAGCAAAACGCTTCGGCTTCCGAGGAAATGGCCTCCACCTCCGAGGAGCTTTCGAGCCAGGCCGAGCAGTTGCAAAGCACCATGGCCTTTTTCCGGGTGGACGGTCTGGGACGCAGCCACGCCCGTACCGTCAAGGCCCTGCCCTCATCGACTGCCCGGCGCGCGGCGTCGCGCCCGGCGCGTCCGGCCGCGCCCAAGGCCGCATCTGGCGGCGTCGGCATCGACCTCGACGACAAGGACGACGACTTCGAGCGGTTCTAGTTCGCTGTCGCGCCATGTTCTTCAGGCCGGGGAGCCCAAGCGGGCTCCCCGGCTTTTTTTTGCGCCCGGGATGGGTGCGGGTGGCTTGTCCTTGGCCGGTTTCCTCCGTAGTTTGGCCGGCGCGGCCCATGCGACGGGCCACGGGAGGACGTATGGACGCAGCCGCCTTGCGTGCACAGTTTCCGGTCGTTGCCGAAACGGCCTTTTTCAACCACGCCGCCGTCTCGCCCATGCCCGTGCGGGCCTGCCTTGCCGGGCAGGCGGTGTTCGAGGACCGCTGCCAGCGGGCTTCGGCCGATTATTTCCGCTGGCTCGACGCCGTGGCCGCCGCACGGGGGCTGGCCGCGAAGCTGCTCGGGACCGTGCCGCAACAGGTGGCGTTTACGGGCAACACCTCCCACGGCCTGGGGCTCGTGGCCGCGGGCCTGGATTTCGCACCCGGCGACACGGTGGCCGTGACTTGGCCGGATTTTCCCACCCTGCGCTTTCCCTTCGACAACCTCGCCGCACGCGGCGTCCGCGTCGTGGAGATTCCCAAGCACGACGGCCGGGTGGACCTGGATGCGGCGCGGCGTGTCATCCCGGGCTGCCGCCTGGTCGTCGCTTCGACCGTGGACTGGGCCACGGGAGTGGCCGCTCCCGTGGCCGAGCTTGCCGGGCTGTGCCGCGAGGCCGGCGCGCTGTTCTGCCTCGACGCCATCCAGAGCCTGGGCGCGCTGCCCATGGACGTGACGGCGCTTGGCGTGGATTTTCTGGCCGCCGGCTGCCACAAATGGCAGCTTGGCCCCATGGGCCTCGGCATCTTCTATGTCGCGCCGGGGGCCGCCTCCCGCCTGGATACGGTGCTTGCCGGCTGGCGCTCCATGCGCGACGCCGAGGAGTTGCGCGGGGAGTTCGCCCTGAAAGACGGCGCGGGGCGTTTCGAGCCCGGCACCCAGGACATCGCCGGCGTCTGCGCGTACGGCGCGTCGCTGACCCTTTTCGACGAGCTGGGCATGGAGACGGTGCGGGAGCGGATTTTCGCCGCCGTGGACCTGCTGGCCGCAGGGCTCGACGAGCGCGGCCTCGCCGTGGTCTCGCCCCTTTCCGGGCCAGGGCGATCGGGCATCCTGGCCTTCGCCCACGGCAACGCGCCGGCGCTTTTCAAGTACCTCATGGGGCATAACGTGGCCGTGTCGCTGCGCGACGGGCGCATCCGCCTCGCGCCGCACTGCTACGCCGACGCTTCGGACGCGGCGCGCCTGTTTAAGGCCCTCGATGCGTTCGACGGCCGCTAACCACAGCCAAGGAGACGCCTTTGAAACGCGCGATTTTCGTCATGAGCCAGAAGGGCGGCTCGGGCAAGACCACCTTTTCCCGGGCCCTGCTCGATCATCTGCGGTTCGGCCGTGGCATGGCCGTGGCGGCCTTCGACGCCGACGGGCAGGTCGGTCAGTTGCTCCAGTACTATGGCGCGCGCGACGCCGAGGGGCGGCTTGCCGCGCCCCAGAACCCCTTGACCGGGGTGGGGGTGTTCGACCTGCGCCGCCGCGAGGAGCGGGGGCTTGTGGTGGACGCCCTGGATCTCGGGGCGCAGACGCTGTTGTTCGATTTTCCGGCCGGCTGCCTCGACGACCTGGCGCGTGTGCTGGGCCGGGGCGGTATCGGCCCTGTCCTCGACGAATACGAGCGCGAGGGCTACCGCGTCACCGTGGCCGTGGTCGTGTCCAACGTCCAGTCCTCGGCCGGCAACGTGCTGGCGGCCATGGAGGTCTTCCGCGACCGGGTGGACTACGTGGCGGTGAAGAACCTTTTTTACGGCAAATCCGAGGATTTCCTGTTCTTCGACGGATTTACCGGGGCTGATGGCCTGCTTTACGGCGGGCAGGCACGGGAGGCGCTTTCGCGCCGGGGCGGCGTGGTGCTTGCGATGCCGGCGCTTCCTGGCCGGGAATACGCCCTTTGCGACATGTATTGTCTGGGATTTCGCGAAGCGCAGGGCCATCCGGCGTTGCGCCGTTCGGAGCGGGCGACCGTCGCCCGATTTCTGCAGGAGTGCGGCGAGGCCGTGGATGCGGCAGGGCCGCTGCTTGGCTGCGCCGCCGGCGCGCCGGCGGCTCCGGCTACGCGCTGGCCTCTTTCCTGAGGCCCCGGTTGCGGGAGGTCCGGGAGGGGCTTTCGCCCCTCCTTTGCCACGGTGGCGTTGCCCCCTGAATCAACCGAAGGAGCGGGTGAACAAATCCGCGATGGCGGCCTTGCCGGCTTCTTCCAGAAAGCGGGTGCCTGTGCCGGTGAAATGCATTTGCGTGATGGTCGGCGCGGCCACGGGAGCCCAGGTGTCGCCGTCCCAGGTGAACCAGCCGCGTTTTTCCTGGCAGAAGACGAAAAGCGGTTTGTTGCAGATCTTGGCGAATTCCGCGCCCCAGCCCGTGCCGCCCTTGACCGTGCCATCCTCCTGGATGGTCCCCACGACAAAGACCTCGAGCCCCGCGTCCACCTGATGCATGATGGTGCGCAGCACCATGCGGATCTGCGGGCCGTTGCTGAACTTGCGCGAAAGCAGCTTGGAGACGTAGGTCAGGCTCACGTCCTTTTTTGCCAGTTCCTCCTGGGTCAGGACCCGGATGCCGCGCGTGCGTTCGATGCGGTGGCCCTCGAAGGTGAAGTTGACTTCCTGGACGCTGTGCAATTCCGCCTGGCGGCCGAATTCGGCTTCGGCGCCCTGGGCGCCGCCGCTAAAGAGCGTGAAGTTGGTGGCGTTGGGCATGGGGACTCCTTGCGGGTGGTTGCGTTGCGCGCGAGGCCGCGCGGCAAAAAATCGCCATATTTTTCATAGTGCCTGTTTTGCGGGTGCCGCGCAAGACGCCTCATGCCGGACGTTTCACGATCCGTCTGCATGGCGCGGCGCGGAACCGGTGAGTTTCGGCTCTGCGCGACATGGAAAAATACCGCGAAACGGCGGGCTCCGGGGACGGCTCGCCGCGTTGGCGTCTGCTCCGCGCCTACTCCAGGTGCATGCGGGTCATGGACGTCTTGAGGTCGGTGGCCAGATGGGACAGGCTCGCCACGGACGAGGAGGCCATGGACATGGTCCCGGCCGTTTCTTCGGCGATGCGGTTGATCTGTTCGGTGGAGCGGTTGATCTCCTCGGAAGTGGCCGACTGCTGCTCGGCGGCTGTGGCGATGCCGCGCACCTGATCCGAGGTCTTTTCCACGTAATTGAGGATCTGGCGCAGGGCGTCGCCGGCGTCGTGGGCGAGGACGTCGGCGTCCTCGATGACCTTGGAAGTCTCGTCGGTTGCGGTCATGTTGCGCCGGGCGCTTTCCTGGATGGCCTGGATGTAGTTGCTGACTTCCTTGGTGGCGGTCATGGTCTTTTCGGCGAGCTTTCTGACCTCGTCGGCCACGACCGCGAAGCCGCGTCCGGCTTCGCCGGCGCGCGCCGCCTCGATGGCGGCATTGAGCGCCAGCAGGTTGGTCTGGTCGGCGATGTCGGAAATGACCTGCATGATCTGGCCGATGCCTTGCGCCTGGCCGCCGAGGTCCTGCATTTCGGATTTGAGTCCGGCCGCCTTGCTGTTGACGGACTCCATGACGGCGATGACGCGGTCCACGAGTTCCGCGCCCTTGGAGGCCATGGTGTTGGCCTGGCCGGCGGTGGCGGCGGCGTCGCCGGCGTTCTTGGCCACTTCCAGGATGGTGGCGTTCATCTCCTCGATGGCTGTGGCCACTTCGGCCGTGCGGGAGCGCTGCTCCTCCATGCCTTCCGTGGACTGGGTGATCTGGAGCGTCATCTGTTCGGCGGCTTCGGCCAGGCTCTCGGAGACGGCCGTGGCTTCAAACACGCCCTTGGCGATGCGCTGGTTCTGCTCGGTGATGGTGCGTTCCTTGAGCACCACGCCCGTGAAGTCGGCCACGGACACGAACGCGCCGATGAGCTTGTCGTCGAAATCGACGATGGGCGTGGAAAAAATGCTGATGAACTTGTGCTTGCCCTTGCGGGTGTCGAACTCGGTTTTGGACGATTGCCGGGCGCGCTGCCGAATGGCGAGGTCGGCGATGGTTTCGCGGCTGTCGCCGTAAAAGAAGCGGGCGAAATTGGCGCCGAAGTGGGTCGCCGGCGCGCCATCGTTCTCGGTCAGGCGCACCATCTGCTCATTGAGCCACTTGATCTCCCCCTTGTCGCCCACGATGGCCATGGGCGTGATGATGTTGGAGAGCATGGCTTCATCCTTGCTGAGGCGTTCCTTGAGGCTTTTTTCGTGCGTCGCGATGCCCTGTCGCAGTTTGTCGGTGGCCAGAAGCGGGTCGTCGTCGAGTTCGCAGTCGAAGGTGGCGGAAGCGGTGGAGGCGAAGACCTGCTCGATGCAGGAAAAGACCGCTTCCACGCGGCGATTGGTCCACAACAGCATGGCCGCGAGACAGACGAAAGCCACGGCGAGCAGGCAGATGGAAATTGCGCCGTCCGTGAAGGCGGAAGCGGCCAGGAGGATGGCTTCGAGCACGAGAGCGGCGACAAGGATGGAACGCTTCATGGTGTACCTCGTGAGTCCCTGGTTGGTATCCATGGGAAAAAAAGGCCATAGTCGATTCGCGGCCAAACCGCAACGCGACGGTCACGGTTCTGGTCGGCGGGAAGAGGGGAAGTGGAGGAAGCGGCGGAGGACAGGCTGTCTTGAGGCCATAGGGTCGGCCGGGTCACCTGTAGGCGGAGAGCGCGTTTTCGGGCATGAGGCGCAACGTCCGCGTCGGGGAAGTCCTGGTCCCTTTGTCCCGAAGGCCGGTCCAGGCCTGAGCCTGAGCAAGCCCGAGGCCCCCCTTCCCCTGAAGCGGCTCCCTCTGGACCTCAACCCCCGATTCCGGCCCCGGCATAACGGGATCGGGCAAATTTGCGCCCCTGGCCCGAGGCAACGCCGCCTCCGGGCCGGGAAGCCTACCCGGCGGCGTCTGTCGGGGCATGCGCCTGCGGCAAAACAGGGTGGCGCTCATCCGTCGCCTGATGGCCGTGCTGCATGGAGGCAAGCAGTTCCCGCAGCGTCTGTGTCTGCCCGGCCATCGCTTCAACGGCCTCAGCCGAGTGGCGCATGGTCACGGTAAGCTCCTCGGAAATCTGCGAAACATCTGTCACACTGCGGCTTATTTCCTGGCTTGTCGCGGCTTGCTGCTCCGCCGCCGTGGCGATGGAGCCGATCTGCCCTGACGTCTGCTCCACCAACTCGACGATGCCGCGCAACGACGCGCCGGACTGTCCGGCCAATTCCGTGGCTGCGGCTATGGAGTCCGCGGCCTTTTCCATACTGTCCATGCTCTCCCGTGTTCCGGTCTGGATATCCCGCACAGCCAGATCGACTTCAGCGGTGGCTGCCATGGTCTTTTCCGCCAGCTTTCTCACCTCGTCGGCCACCACAGCGAAGCCCCGTCCTGCTTCTCCGGCCCGGGCCGCCTCGATGGCCGCGTTGAGCGCCAGCAAGTTTGTCTGGTCGGCGATGTCGCTGATGACGCGTAGCACCGTGCCGATGCCTTCCGCCTGACGGCCAAGCCCTCCCATGACCTCCTTGAGCGTGGACGCCTGCAAATGCGCCTCGTCGATGCCGGAAATGACCCGGGCGACGACATCGGCCCCTTCCCTGGCCTTTTGTCCGGCACTTGTCGCGGCGTGGGAGGCGTGCGCGGCGTTTTGCGCAACCTCGCCCACAGTGGCGTTCATTTCCTCCATGGCGGTCGCGAGCTCGCCCAGGCGCATGCTTTGCACTTCCGTCCCGCGCGTGGATTGCCCGACCTGGGCGGCAAGCGCTTCGGAGGCGGCGGACACGGCATACACCACGCCTTTCAGCGTTCCCGCCGTTTGCAGCATGCCTTCCGTCCTGGCTTCTTCGGCGGCACGCCTTGCCTGGTCGGCTTCCAAGGTGGCGGTATTGGCCCGGTCCACGGCCGCATTGGCCAACTCGGTCTGGGCCTGGGCCTCGGCAATTTTGCTCTTGAGGCTCGCGACCATACGACGCAGGCTCTCGGCCAGTTGCCCCAGTTCGTTTGGGCGGGAAAAATCGAGCGCAGCGTCGAGATGCCCTGCGTCCACCGTCGCGGCATAGATCTGCAACTGCCGCAGCGGACGCACGACGATGCGGGATAGCGCCAGCATGCTGCCGACGATAAGGGCCGCCATGGCGGCGATGCCGGCCCAGAGGAGCTGGTTTCGCTGCGCCGCCGCCTGGGCGACGATCGTCGCGCGGTCCATCGTGAAGGCCATAGCCCAGTGCCAGTCCGGGATGCGGGTCCAGACGATTTCCTTCTCCTTACCGTCAATGGTGCAGGCGCCCTGGCCTTCCGGCTCTTCGAGCATGGGCGCGATGCCGTCCGCCCCGGCCATATTCTTGAGGATCAGTTTCTTGTCGGGATGCGCGACCATCACGCCCTTGTCGGACAAAATGTATGGATAGCCCGTGGCCCCGAGCCGGGTCTGCCCAATATAACGCTCGATGAACCGGTCGAGGGGGTAGGTCATGCCCACCACGCCGAGCACCTTGCCAGCCTCGTCGCGAACCGGGACGTTGAAACTGACGACGAGCTTGTCCGTGGCGTTGCTTTTGGCCGGCAGGCGACTGCGGGACTCCTTGCCGTCCAGGGCCGCCCGGATGGTCGGACTTTTGCCGAGGTCGTTTACCGGCGCGGCCTTGCCCTGCACCATGAGCAGAACCTGCCGGCCCCGGTCGTCCATGAGATAAAACGTGTTCACGTCTTTCGAGGCCCTGGACATGGCGGCGATGATTTCCGGCGCCGGACCGGATCCGCCGCGTAGAAATTCCCGCATGGCCGGCACGTGTGCGGCGGCCCGCACCAGTTGCATCTGCTGCTCGCCGAAATCCTCCGTGGATTTCTTGAGCATGTCGGCGAGTTGCTGCATCTCATGCCGCGTGGAAGCGATACTTTTCTGATAGGCCGACGACGAGACAAGGACGACCAGAACCGCTTGAATGACAAGAATGATCGCCCCGATGATGAGCGACATGGTCGTCATGATGCTCCGAAAGCGCATGGGCAGCTCCGCTTGGCTTATGAAATGAAAGGGGGAATGTGAGTCAATGCCGGATAAGTATGACGGAACAACTCACAATATATTTTGTTTCCACGGAAAGTTCTTGTTGCAATTTATCTTGCCATACGTTGCAACAGACGCGACGCCAGCAGCGATGCCGGCGTCGCGTCATACAGCAGCAATGCCGACTTGACACGGTCATTACCACTTATACGTAAAGCCGAAGGCCACCTTCCATTCGTTGTTGCCGTTGCTTTCGGCCTGGTGATACAATCGATGTCCCCAGATGCTTTCCTGGAACTGGCCGTGCGCCCAGCCCGTCTCGACGATGGCGGCAAGGTTTTCGTAGATCATGTACTTGGTGTCGAGGTTGATGCCGAACATGGACTCGTTTTCGCCAAGGTCGTGTCCCATGGTCATGTAGGAAGCGCTGTACGTCCGGGCCGTGCGCAACGCCCGGGCGGCGTTGTTGCCGTGGGCGTAGGCGAAGGTCAGTTGATTGGTCAGTTTTTCGACGAACGAGATGTTGGCCAGCGACAGGCCGATGCCGTAGTTGCCCACGGGCCGGGCGTAGGCGCAGTAGTTGCGCCCGAGCGCCTGGTCGCTTTCAAAAAGGAAGCTGTTGCCCGCGCCCCACTGCGAGCGCAGATAGGGCAGGCGCTCGGAGCCGTTGCCGGTGGATTTGTCTTCGCCGGAGGCCCACCAGGCAAACAGTTGCGGGGTGAACACGGTAAAGCCGGTGTATTCCGCGCCGGCGTCGACCATCCAGCCGTGGCGCCGGGCCGCCTTGGCATCGCCCATGGCGCCCGCGCCGTAGGCGACGTCGGCGTAGAAGCGCACCGGGTCCAGGGCCGAAACTTCGAACGCGCCGCCGAACCAGGAGTACGGGTTCTGGGAATTCTTCCAGGAGCCGAGCTTGGAGCTCGCGGTCATGTTGGCGTAGCTGGCGGCGGAGAACAGGGTGTTGGTGAAGTTCGTACCGCCAAGATCCGGGAAGTCATTGGAGTTTTTCAGGGCGTAGTTGGCGTTGCGCCCGGCCACGGCGACCATGGCCCAGGGCGTGGCCTTGAAGCCGTCCAGGGTGACGGGCAGGGTCAGGAAATAGGCGTCGAGTTCATCGCCCACCTGCGTCGTGGAGTTGTCGAAGCTCCTGTTCGTATCCAGCAAGCGGCCGAAGCCAAACTGGGCCGTGAGCGTCTCGGGAATCAGGGGCGCGTTGACGACCACCGCCGCCAGGGGGTTGCTCCACACGACGCTGCTGTTAAACAGCTTGCTTTGCGGCAGGCTCAGGAACTGCAGGCCGGCCGCGACCTGGATGTCCGTGTCCGGATACTTGAACTGGAGATAGGCCAGTTCGACCATCAGGGCCGCGGTGGGATTGGCCGCCGTGTAGGTGTCGTAGCCCCAGATCGTATCGACTTTGAGCCCCAGCCGAAAGTACAGATTCTTGTTGGCCTCGAAATCGAAGCGCGGGCGAAAGCGCTGCCATATCTCGAATTGGTCTTCCGTCTTGGTGCCTGTGCTGTTCCAGCCGGTAAAGTTGTGGTTGGCAAAATAAGTGCCGTAGACGCGCATGTCGCCACGCGCCTTGACTATGGTTTCGGCCTTGGCATTGGTACAAAGACAGATCGCCATGGCGCTGGCGAGTATGAGGCTTAACAATCGTCGCATTATCTTCCTCCATTCGCAGAATCGCTGCGTTGCATTGCCTGTCACGGCACGCCGGGGATGCTTCGGCACGCGACCCGAGACCCGGGTGCCATGAAGGCTCCCGGCCGAGGGGCATCCCCGACGTGCCCGGACTGCGCGGCAGGAGGGCGTGTTCCCGCCGCACGATCACTGAGGAAACGTGCCTATCGGACCGGCGCTTCAGCTCTTGGCCGGAGCGGGATTCTTCCACTCCTTGAAGAACAGCGGGCAGCCGCCGGGAACCATGGGCGTCTTCTTGCCCAGGTCCCGGCCTTTGAGACCCGGATAGTCCGGTCCGTAGCGGTAGGCCCGGTGCACGGCGTTGGTCATCATTTTGAGGTGGGCGTCAGGCAGGGAGTCCTTGTCCTCGTCCAGGACGCACTTGGGCACGTCGGCGGCGACGGGGCTCACGTAGTCCCATACGATCTGCTTTTCCGGCGTCACTTCGAAGATGTGGCCGTGGTGGGTGGAGGTGACGAGGACGTTGCCGTTGGGGAGTTTCTGGACCGCTCCCTGGCGGAAGCTGAAGAAGCTGTTGACGTCCTTGGAGGCGTATTCCCAGACGACCTTGCCGGTCTTGGGATCCATCTCCACGACCCGGGAACGGTTGCCTTCGGGCCGCTCGGAGCCGTTGTCGAAAAGGAGCATGTGTCCGTTGTCGAGGGGCGTCACGCAGTGTTCGCCAAAGACCTGCTGGTCGCGGTCATCGTACCAGGACGGGGCCTTGCCCGCGCCGTAGGCCGAGGGATTGCCCCAGCGGTACTCGATTGCACCTGTCTTGCGGTTGATCAGGTAGAATTCGCTGAAGTTGCGCGAATTCACGAGGACCTGGTCGGTTCCGGGCAGATAGTCCACCGTATTGAAGTGGCTCCAGTCGAAGTTGGGATAGACGCTGCCCATGGGAAGCGGCAGCGTATAATTGATGTCAAGTTTTTTCGGGCCCTTGCCAATGTGGTCCCAGGCGTGCCATTCCCAGACGGTCTTGCCGTCCTTGTCCACTTCGCGCACGAAATCGACCCAGAAGTCGTTGTGCTCGACGCCCTTGGAGACCATGGCCTTGTCCGGGATGGTCTTGGGGTCGCGACCCTTGGCCAGGGCCTCCTGCTTGGTCTTGCGCTCCCAGCCGAGGATGAGGGTGTTGCCGTTCGGCATGCGTTTGAACGTGTGGTGCTGGTAGTGGTCCTTGTCGGCCATCCTGTATTCCCAGACCACCTTGCCGTCCCAGTCGAGCTCCTGCACGATGCCGCCGATGCCGCCGATGCCGTTGTCCTTTTGCGGGATGTAGCCGGCGCGCAACAGGTTGCCGTTGGGGAGCAGTTCGGCGTAGAGCCCGGCCGTGTACTGGCATTTCCACTCGTGGACGACGTTGCCCTCCATGTCGATCAGGTATGTCGTCTTGCTTTTGACCGTCGGCGAAATCACCGTGTAACCGTTGTACGCCTTGTCCTTGTCGTACTTGAGCACGCCCGTCGGACCGACCATGGCCTCGTAGGCCAGAGCCGGAGCGGACAGGACCAGCATGCCCAAAGCGACGACACAAGCCCTTGCCAACCGTTTCATCGCAGTTTCCTCCCTCGCGCCTCGCGTTGTGCCCTTGCCGCCGCACCGCCCCTACGGCACTGCGGCCATGGCGTTGCACAAATTCGCAACCCCTTGCGTTCCTCCGCCATTTCTCTTGCGGCTTCCCCATCGCCGCCCCAAAACATGGCGCGGGACTGGCGGCCACCGCCAGTCCCGCGCGCCTTATTCCACCTGCTGCGCGTACTGCGCCGCGGTAAGCAGTCCCCCGAGCCCGCCGTCGGGGCGGACCCGGACGAGCCAGCCCGCGTCGTACGGCGACTGGTTAAGCAGTTCCGGCGTGTCGGCCAGGGCCTCGTTTATGGCCACGACCTCGCCGGAAACCGGAATGATCGCTTCGGAGACCACCTTGACGGACTCGATGGATGCGCAGGACGTGCCCTGGTCGAAATGCAACCCCACTTCGGGCAGGTCGACGAAAACCACGTCGCCGAGCTGGCTTTGGGCGAAGTCCGTGATGCCGATCAACACGGTTCCATCCGCTTCCGGCTTCGCCCAGAGATGTTCGGCGTGGTAGGATCGGTCGTCGGGATAGGTCAGGCTCATACAGACGCTCCTTGCCTGCGGTCAGGCGCAGCCCCGGCGGCCGGGGCGGGAATGCGGTTCATCACTGCGCGGCGACCGGCTTGCGCGGCGCGCGGATCGCCATGGGCACGATCTCGTCCAGGGTCGGGTGGGCGAACATGACCTCGTGCAGCCGCTCGGGCGTGTAGCGGCCGGCGAGCAGCAGCTGGGCCACGGTCACAAGATGGGAGACGCCGTGGCCCACGGCCGCGATGCCGGCCATGTCCTCGCCGTCCCAGACCACTTTGACCAGGCCGGAGGCATTGCCACCGGCCTGGGCGATGGCGTTGAGGCTCAAGGGCACGGCGGAAACCGAAACCCGCCGGCCGGCAGCCGCCAGGGCCTTGGCCGTCTCGCCCACGCGCATGACCTCGACGCCGCCGTAGATGCAGGCGGGCACGGGGCCGGGCACATAGGGACCCGTTTCCTCGCCCAGAAGCCGCCGGGCCACGTACGTGCCCTGGTGCTCGGCCGCATGGGCGAGCAGGGTCCGGCCGTTGATGTCGCCCACGGCATAGACCGTGGTCGCGGCTTGCAAGGCCGCATCGACCACGACGAAGCCCCGGCGGTCGCGGGCGCAGCCGGCCTTTTCGCAGTCGAGGTCCTTGGTGTTGGGCGCGCGGCCGATGGCCACCAGCGCCTTTTGCGCGGTCAGGACGCGGCCGTCCTCCAGTTCGAGGCGCGCCTGGCCGTCCCTGGTCGCCAGGGAGACGGCCTTGACGCCGCTTATGCACGTGCGGCCGGCCTTGGTGATGGCCCGTTCCAGTTCGGCAGCGATATCGGGGTCTTCGCTGGGCGCGATGTGGGGAGCCGCTTCCACCATGGTGACCTTGGTGCCCAGGGCGGCGTAGAAATCCCCGAGTTCCAGGCCGATGGCCCCGGCCCCGACGATGATGAGACTTTCGGGCACGTCCGCAAGCGCCAGGGCGCCGGTGCTGTCGAGCACGGCTTCGTCGTCCGGGGCCATGCCGGAGAACACGGCGTTGCGCGAGCCGCCGGCCAGGATGATGGCATCGGCCTGAAGCCGCTCCTCCGTGCCGTCGGCCTGGAAGGACACCAGACCCTGGCCGACGCAGACGCCACGACCGTTGCGCAGGTCGATGCCGGCTTCGGTCAGGGATTTGGCCAGGACCTGGCTCGACCCTTTGAGGAACCGGCTGACGCGGCTGCGCAGGGCGGCGAAATCCACGACGATCTCCCCGCCGGCCAGGCGTTGCCGGGCCAGGGCGTGCAGCTGGCTTTTGGGCGTGACGGCTCCCAGCAAAAGCTTGGTGGGGATGCAGCCGCAGTTGAGGCACGTGCCGCCCCAGTGCTTCTCCTCGATGACGGCAACCTTCTTGCCGCCGGCCGCCAGGATTCTGGCCGCGGCGGTTCCGCCGGGACCACCGCCGATGATGATCGCATCATACTGCATAACATCGCCTTTCTTTGTCCGCGCGGCGCGTGTCTCGACCCACGAAACCACGCTCCGCGTTCCCGGCGTCCCGCCGGGAGAAGAAGGTTGTTGCCCGCCACCTGCGTTTCGCGGCTATCGGGGCGCTATGTCGGCCTTAAAAAGCGTGTTTCGGGAAGCGGAGCGGTATTTGAGCAGCATGGCGTCCTCCAGGGGGGGGAGACCATGCAGGCCGCCCGGCGTCTCCGCCGTGGCGCAGGCGATCCGGTAAGGCAGCTGGTGGTCGCCGCAGGCCTCAAAAACCATGGCCGCAGCTTCTGCTGCCTCCTCGCGCGTGGGCCAGGAAGCGGAACCGTCCGCGCGGGGAACCGGCGCGGCGAAGAAACGGATGTCGTAATCGGGAAAGGCCCGCACGAGGGCGATGGTCTCGGCCAAGGCCGTCTTGTCCGGGGTCTGGCCGAACAGGGCGTTGTAAAGGGACGCCGGACCGGGGATGTCGAGGGAGACCTTGGCCACGGCCTTGGCTTCGATCAGGCGGCGCAGCAGGGCCGGATTGCGGCCGTCGGCGCGTAGCAGCACCGACAGGCCGCCCTTGGCCAGGTGCGCGACCAGCGTGACGAAGTCGTCCTCCCGGTCGACCGGGCATTGGGACACATAAAGCCCCGAAATCCAGCCATGCAACAGTTCGCTGCGGGTGACCGCCGGCTCCAGGGCATGGCCGGCCAGCAGGTAGGCGATCACTTCGCCGCTGCCCTGCTTGACGACCTCGCCGTCGTCACACAGCGGGAATTCCACCCCCTCGGGATTGCGGTAGATACGCTTGCGGTTGGCGCGGTAAAACGTGTTGAATTCCTGGGCGTCCGCCTTGAAGTCGATGACGCCGTATTCGATGCCGCGTTCCTTGAGGAACGCCTTGACGATCCTGCAACGCAGACAGTCCGGCGCGGTGTAAAGGGTAATGCTCATGACCGCTTGTCCTGGGTATGGGGCGGGGAAGCGACGTTCCCCGCCCCGGTGGTTCGTTATTTTTCGCCGTCTTCCACGGAGGCCACGCACAGGGCGTTGCTGCCGGCGTAGGGGGCGCATCCGGCCACGGACACTTCCTTGGCGCGCTCGCCCAGGGCGGCGGCGCCGGGCACGCGGAAGGCGGAAACTTCCAGGGGCGCGATGGGGGTTTCCACGGGCTTTTGCGCCTGGGGCACCCAGGTGTAGGGCACGCGGTAGGCGCGGTAGGTCATGTTCATGGGGATGAACTTGCCCTTGTAGGGGGAAACGAATTCCCAGACGATCTTGTGGTCCGGGGTCACTTCGAAGACACGGCCGTCGGAGCCCTCGGTGATGAGGGTGTTGCCGTTTTCCAGGCGCTGCATGCCGCTGATGAACGGGCTGTAGAAGCGATTGCTGTCCATGGGGGCCAGGAAGCCCGCTTCGGCCGGGGTGTACTGCCACACGATCTTCATGGCCACGGGATCGATTTCGAGCACGCGGGAATAGTCGCGAAGCGCCGCCTTGACGCCCGTGGGCGCGCCGGGGTTGGGCACGTCGTAGCCGCCCCATCCGCCGTTGTCGAAAACCAGGATGTTGCCGCCGCCCGGCAGGGAATGGGGAATCATGTGGGCGTGGTGCTGGCCGATGATCCAGCCGATGGCCTTGGCCTCGGGGCTGTCGTCGTAGTCCGGGCCGAGCTTCCAGGTGATCTTGCCGGTCTTTTTGCTGATGACGAAGATGATATTGGCTTCGCGGCCGTCCACGATGATGTTGTCGGGGTGGAAGCGCTCGTCCCCGGCGTCGAACCACTTGTTGGGGCCGAGTACGGACATGGAGTTGATATGGATCCAGTCGCCCATGCCCTCGGGCTGGGTGGGACGGTAGTTGGGGTTGCGGCACAGGGTGTTCTTGGGACCCTCGCGAAAACCCATTTCTTCGAAATGCTCGTGGCAGTTCCATTCCCAGACGATGTCGCCGTCCCAGTCGACCTCGACGATGAGGTCGTCGAGGAGCTGCTTGTCGGAGATCTTGGAATTGCGGGCGTTGCGGTGGGCCAGGATCAGGGTGTTGCCGGAGGTGGACTTGGGCTCCATGCCCGGAGCGTAGTAGCCCACGGGATTGCCTTCGCGCTGGAAGTCGTGATGGTAGCGAGCCATCCAGCGGGGCTCCGTGCCCGGGTCCTCGATGTACTCGTTGCGGTCGAACTTCCAGACGATGTTGCCTTCCCAGTCGACCTGCACCACGTCCAGGCCGTCCTGCACACTGTATTTGCCGTCGCGCCGGCCGCGGCTGGTCACCAGGTAGCCACCCGGGAATATCTTGTTGGGCATGCCGAGGACACCTTTCCAGACGTTGACTTCACGCCCGTTCATGTCCATGAGCACGGCGCCGACTTCTTGCGCCTGGTAAATGGTGAAGCCATTCCAGCATCTTTCAGGATCATATACGGTTACCCCGGTCGGATAGATTGTGGGGTGTCCCATGGCGGGCTCCTTTGTGCGTTTTGAGGATTGATATGAGCTGCTTTTCCAGTTTGGCCTCAAGCTGGCATAAGCATTTAGCAGGCAGGGCAACGTCCCGCTGTTGCACTTGTTACAACTTTCGCAAAGAACGCATTTTTTTTGCGACAATCATATTTTCAGGAATAAATACGGGATGATGCAGGCTAGCATCGAAAGCGGGCCGGGCAAGGCAAGACACGAAGGGGTGCGCGGTACGCAAGAACGGCCATTTCCCGCTGGCCGCAGGGGGACCGAGACCCGGGTGGTTGGCGCGCTGTGCGCAATGCGCTAGCAACACCCGGCGGACAGGACGCGCCGGCTGGGCCTCAATGCGGCAAGTGGGGGCACGTGGCCAGCACACCGCTTGTTCGGGGAATGGTGCTGGTCAGGGAGACGAGGGATGGCAGACGTCGCGTCCCCGGAGCGCGCCCGGACGACCGGCGTCGGGGCAATGCCAGCGGCGCGGGCGCGGCAGGGGCGGCATTATTTCAGGATAAGTTCCCGGAAGCGTGTGTCGTCGAGAATGTACACTTCGTCCCGGGTATAGGGACCGAGGATGGATTCACGCTCCAGTTCCCGCAGGGCCTTGTTGAGCGTCACCCGGTGCACGCCGAGGAGGTTGGCCAGTTCCTGCTGGTTGAGTCCGGGCGAGACACGCGCCGCCATGCTGCCGTCCTCCAGCATGTGGGCGCGCAGGTGCAGGAAGGTGCAAATGCGCGACGGCAGGTCGTCCAGGCTCAGGCGTACGGACTGGTTGCACAGCACCCTGACTTTGGCGGCGAGGGTCTGCAGCAGGGCCATGGCCAAAGCCGGATAGCGGGGGATGAGTTCGCCGACGACGCAATCTTTCGAAAAAGAATAAAGAACACAGTCCGTTGCCGCGACAATGGTGCTGCATGAGGGTACTTCGTCAAAAAAAGGCGTTTCCCCGACGATGGCCCCGGGGTGCAGGGACAGCAGCAATTTTTCGCGCCCGTCGCGCGTAAAGCGCTGCAGGCGCACCTCGCCCTGGTCGATGAAAAAGAGGTGTTCCCCGGTGACGCCGCCCGGCAGGATTTCCGCGCCTTTGGGGAAGCGGCAGCGCTTCCCGTAGTGCAACACCTGTCTCCAGGCTCCGGCGACAGAAGGTATCTTCACGAATTCTAGGGACTTGTTTTCTTCGAGAAGGCAATATTTCCCTTTCTTCATGGGGATCGTCTCCCTACTGCGGGTGCTCTTGGCAGGGACGCGAGCAATGTTTCGGCGAACATTTCCTCATTTTGGAAGGGATGCAAGAAATTATTTGTGAAAAATGTAGCAATCGTTACAGCAGATATTGTGCCTCTCCCCTATTCTCCAGTCAAGCCTCAAGCACAATTCCAGGAGGAGGACTGGCTATGCCGTCACCAGGTTTTTATAAGGCTTCACTGTGCAAGTGGGGCTTGAGTTTACTATTGCCATTACTTGCCTATTTCGCCATGCCTGTGGGGAAGGGCATCGTGACCGTCCACATGGCCTTGTTCATGGCCTTTACGGTTTGGGCAGTATCTGTCTGGTCGATGGATGTAATCGATCAAGTGGCAGTCGGTATTGTTCTCCCGATATTTTATATTGTTTTCTGTGGCGTGCAGCAGCGGGTCGTTTTCGGACCCTGGCTCGGCGACGTGCCGATCATTGTGATTGGCGGTTTCACGTTGGGCAAGATCTTCCATGATACGGGACTGGGAAAGCGTATCGGGCTCGTCTGCGTCAGGGCCATGGGAGGCAGTTTTACGGGAACGCTCTTCGGGATATGCATCGCCGGTGCGATCATCGCCCCGCTCGTTCCCTCCATCATGGGCAAGGCCGCCATCATCTGCGCCCTCGGCGTGAGCCTGTGCGACGCACTGGAGTTCAACCCCAAGAGCCGGGAAGCGACGGCCGTCATGCTGGCCTGTCTGCTGACCGTCACGTCGACGAAATTATGCTATCTTACCGGAGGTGCCGACCTCGTCCTGGGCATGGCCCTCGTCGACAAGGTACTGGGCATCAAGACGACATGGCTGGAATATGCCATGTACAACTTCCCTCCCGGCATGCTGTATACGATAATGTCCGTGGGTTTGGTGGTCCTTCTGCTGCCTTCGAAGACGAATAAGGCGACCATGAAGACCAACCTTCTTGCCAAATGCCGGGAGATCGGCCCTGCCTCGCCCGAACAAAAGCGTGCGGGCTACCTGATGCTTGCCACGCTGTTTTTGCTCGCCACGGACAAGTTGCACGGCATCAGCGCGGGCATCGTGCTCATCGTGATCACGTTTGCCACGTTTCTGCCCGGTGTGAAGCTTATGGACGGCCAGCGCTTTTCCAAGATCAATTTTGCGCCGCTGTTTTTCATCATGGGCTGCATGGCCATCGGCAGCGCCGGCGGGGCGCTCAAGGTGACAGATTGGATCGCCTCGGTCACGCTGCCCTACCTCCAGAACCTCAGCGACAATATGGCCGGTCTCGCCGCCTACGTCCTGGGCGCGGCCGCCAACTTCCTGCTGACGCCCCTGGCTGCCACCACTACCATGACTTCGCCCCTCGCGGAGCTGGGCAAACAAATGCACGTCGATTCCCGTGCGTTGTATTTCGCCTTTCAGTACGGTCTCGACAATTATATTTTCCCTTATGAATACGCGGTGCTTCTGTATTTCTTCAGCTCGGGCTACATCCTTTTCAAGGACATGTTCAAAGTTCTTGCAGTACGTATGGTGCTTGCCGGCTGTTTTATTGCCCTTGTCGCCATGCCGTATTGGAACATTATACTTATGTAGATTGATTCCCGGAGGATGCTGAATATTTGGCCCCGATATAAAATGTCGGGGCCTTTTCTTTCAATAAGAGACCACTGCGCAATTCTCGCAAAATGCTATCGTCCCGTTTTCAGGGGTGCGCGGCGACTGCCATTGCTGCTTTTCTCCGGGCCCAGGAAGCTATCGCCCCCCGTTGGTGGCATTTGCCAGCCAAAAGAGGCACGTCTGCTCAGCAGGGAACCTTGAGGACCGCTTTTTAGATTGAAGGCCACGTCATTGTTCGGCCTTGGCCGGGTTGCCAACGGCATTGGCCGCACGCCTGGGCTTTGGGCGAAGCATTTTTCATGAGGTTTCCAGTCGATGAAGCCGTGCGACCACAACGGCCAGTGCCGGATTCGATTCCGACTTTCCTGTTGCGTATTGCAATGGCCATCGCGCAACACCTGCCACGATGCCCATGTCGCGGCCGGGAGTGAAAGCCGCACGCAATACTTCATGGCACAGTAAGACTAGGACACCTCTTCGGCCGAAACGCCCAAAGCCTCCCATTGGGCTGCAGCCTCGGCTTCGGCCCTGGCCAGTTCCTCTCCGGAATACGGCTTGAGGACAAGACTCTCGGCCACAAGCTGCCAGATGTATTTCACCTCGTACTTGTAGTCCTTGTAGTAGCGCGGCAGCCGCTTCATCATCTGGTCGCGGCAGTTGGAGCAGCCCACCACCACCACGTCGGCCCCGGTGCGGCGGATCTGGTCGTACTTGAGCCGGCCGTGGTAGGCCGACTGGGCCTCGAAGGGCATGGGCCAGTTGCCGCCGCCAGCCCCGCAGCAGTAGTTGTTCACGCGGTTGGGAATCATGTCCGCAAAATCGTCCACGCATTGCTGAATGATGTAACGCGGTTCCTCGTAGTAGGCCTTGCCGAAGTGCTTTTCCAGTTCGCGCCCATGTTTGCACGAGTCGTGCCAGGTAAAGCGCTTGCCGGCGTTGACGCTTTTGTCAAGCTCGATGCGCCCTTGGGTGATCACTTCCATGAGATAGTCGTAGAGGTAGATGAAATCCACCTGTTCGGCAGGGTCCTCCATGGCACACATCTTCATGCCCGACCGGCAGCCATAGGAGCCACCGCCGCAGTCCGGCATGATCATGCGGCCCACGTGCAGTTCCCGCATGAGCTCCATCTTGCGCCGGGCCAGTGTGGCCGTGGCCTCGAAGTTTCCGGAAAAAAGCCCCCAGTCAACGGCTTCCCAGTTGCGAGACGGCACGGTCCAGTTGGTACGGGCGGCGTAGAAGACCTTCCACCACCATTTCATGTCCTCGAAGTCGCCATAGACCTCCTTGGAATTGGGAAAAAAGAGGATGTCCGCGTCCTTTTTGTCCACAGGCACATAAAACCCAGGGCACTCCTCATCGGCCAGGTCGTTGCCCACGTCGAGCAGGGTGGCGAGGTACTCGGACTGGGCGATCTCCATGTTGTTGCCCGAACGCAGCACCCGTTCCACGCCCTTGTGCAGGATGCCCGGCACCTTGTCCCGAGGGCGCATGTGCTTGAGCTCGGCCATGACCGGCACGATGTCCAGACCCATGGGACAGACAAGGGAACAGCGGCCGCAGCCCGTGCACAACCAGGGAAAATCCGTGGCCGCCGCCTCGTCCACCAGCCCAAGGACCAGCATGCGCAAGATCTTGCGCACGTCGAGGTCGCCAAGACCGGGCGTGCCCGTGGCCGGACAGCCGTTGACGCAGGCCCCGCAGGTCATGCAGGCCTGCAAGTTGAGGTTTTCCGGCAAGAGCCGCAAAGGCTGGCCCTTGAGCCGTCCCCGGGTGTTCGCGTCGAGAACGAGGGGCGGGGGCGACGTGGCGGTGATGGTTTGCGTGTCCATGCTCTGCTCCCGTGTTGGCGGCGGGGGCGGGCGCGGCTCCTTATGCGGCGCGCGCCCGGTCCCCGTCCGCGAAAGGCGGCCGACACGATCAGGCCATGGCCTCGGCCGGCACAACCTGGCCGGTCTGGTCGTACATCAGGCCGCAGCGCAGATCGAAGTGCTTGTTCACGCTCATGGTCGGACAGGCGGCATTGAGCGCCACCTTGGTCACGGTGGAACCCAAAAAGGCCTGCTCCGGATCCTTCTCCTTGGAATGGTGGGCCATGATGATGAGATCGGTCTTGCTCCGCTGGGACATTCCCAGGATTTCCATGGCCGGGTCCCCGACGAGGCACTGGAAGTCGTGGTTGGCGATGCCGGCCAGGCGGGGTTCGTAGATTTCCCGCAGCCTGGCCACCGTGTCCGCCTGGGCCGCCTGCAGCGCCGCGGCATCAAGGTCCCCCTTGTCCAGGACATGGAAGACCGTCAGCGAGGCCCGGTAATGCCGGGCCATCTGTCCGGCGTAGGACACGGCGCATTCCGCCTGTTCGGAGAAGTCCGTGGCCGCGATCAGGTGGCCGAACCGCTGTGCGGCCGGCGCCTGGTTGGTGACGATCATGATCGGGCAGGAAGCGCGCTGGCTGACGCGCTCCAGTGTGCTGCCAGCCATGCCCCACATGCGGGAGCGCTTTTCGGTGTACTCCTTGGTGTGGGGGCCCATGATGATCAGGTCGGCATTCTTCTGCCTGGCCAGGCGCAGGATCTCATTGTGCGGGATGCCCGCCCGCACGATGATTTCGCAATGCGGCACGCCGGCGATACGGTCCTTGTAGAAGACCTCGATATTCTCCTTGATGCGCGCCGTGGCCCCGGAGGATTCAAGGTATTCAATTTCGCCCCAGCCCTGCTCCAGGCCGCACACATGGGCGAGGTAGAGCTTGGCGTCGAAAAGCTTGGCGAAGGTAAAGGCCTTTTCCGCGGCATTGTCACAGATGGCCGATGGCGTGACGGCCAGCACGATGTCCTTGAACATAACGCCTCCTTGGAGGATGCGGTTTTAAGGCGCCGGACCGGTTGGTGCGACTCAGGAGACGGCCCGGGCAGCCCCGGTTTGTTCCAGCTTGGACGTAAACACAGGGGTAATGGCCAGGTTTTTCTCCATGAGCACCTCCCGTGGGGAAAGCCCCAGAGCCAGTCCGACCAGCTGGGGCAGATAGAGGACGGTCACGGCGGCCGCGCCGTGTCCCAGGGCCTGGGCCTGGTAGGCGTCCAGGTTCATCTGGCACATGGAGCACACCGTGACGATGACGTCCGCGCCGGCGGCCGCCCTGAGGATGGCCGCCACGGAGGCCAGGGCCGCGTCCTTGTGCGTGGCCATAAGCGACGCCCCGCAACAGGCGTTCCCACGGCGCCAGGGATGGACCGCGGCCCCGATGGCCTCGATGATCGGCTCCATGGACCGGGGATGTTCGGGGTCGTCGAAGACGGGATAGGGGCGCAGCACCTGGCAGCCGTAATAGGGCGCGACGACGAGGCCGGCGAGTTCCCGCGCGACCCTGGCCTTGATGGCTTCCGGGCCGACGTCGCGCGCAAGTACGTCGAGCAGGTGGCGCACCCGGCCGCCCTTGCTGGTGTAAGCCAGTTCCTCGTCGGCCAGGAGGCGGTTGACCTCGCGGATGACGGGACCGGTTGCCTGGCGCGTCAGCTTGAGATGGTTGAGGTAGCAGGCGGCGCAGGGCATGAGGATGTCCAGGCCCGGCAGATGCCGCTCGGCCAGGGCCAGGTTCCTGGCCGGCAGGGCGCGGCCCAGGGGCTGACTGACCGATTCCACGGCGCTGGCCCCGCAGCAGGTCCAGTCCGGTATCTCCTCGATTTCCACCTCCAGACGGTCGAGCATGGCCCTTGTCGCCTGGTCGAATTCGACGGCGCTCTCCATGAGCGAGCAGCCGGGGTAGTAGGCGTACTTCATGACCGGTCCCCCTCGTCCTTGGCGGCCGTGGCGAACATGGGGCCAAGCCTGCCCCGCTGTTCGGTCGCGGGCCGGTGGAGCTTGCCCTTGGCCAAAAGCCGCAGGCCAAGCGGCGCGAAGGTCAGGGGCAAAAGCGGATTTTTCATGGCCCAGAAATACCGGCCCATGAAATCCGTCTCCTGCACCCGGCCATTGCGCCGGACATTGTCCATGAACGTCCCGTAAAAGGCCGCCCCCTCCCTGGCCGCGGCCGGGTCGTGCCGGCTGGCCAGACGCTTGAGCGCCGCCATGGCCTCGGTCAGCGGCAGCCCGCGCGGACAGCGCAGCGTGCAGGCGTAGCAGGAGGAGCACAGCCAGAAGCTGCGGCTGGCCAGGGCCTCGTCCGCGTGCCCGGTCAAAAGGAGCCGCCACAACCGCCGGGGCGAGACGTCCATGGCGGCGGCGTTGGGACAGGAGGCGGTGCAGGTGCCGCACTGCATGCAGGAACGCACCATGTCCCGGACGGCTTCCAGTTCGGGGCCGGCTTCGGTGGGGATGGCGTTCATAGGGTCTCCTTCACATCCGTTGACGGGACGGGCGCGAACCGGCCCGGGGCGGCCAGGGCCGCGTCGATGACGGAAAGGACCTGGCGGTCGGAAAAGCCCCGGATGAAGCTGGCGCTGTTGGGACAGGCCGAGGCGCACGAGCCGCAGCCCTGGCACAGGATGTCATCCACCACGATGCGGTCGTGCTCGGCATCGAGCGTCCTGGCTCCGTAAGGACACACATCCAGGCACTTGCCGCAGCGCGTGCACAGGCTGTGGCGCACCGAGGCCACCACATGGCCCGGGGCCAGATGCTTGTCGCCAAGCACCCGCAAGGCGCGCCTGGCCGCCGCCTTGGCCGAGCAGACCGTCTCGTCCATGCTGCCCGGGGCCCGGGCCACACCGCACACGAAGATGCCCGAGCGCAGGAAGTCCACGGGCCGCCACTTGGATTCGGCCTCCTGGAAGAAGCCGTCCGGCCCGACAGGCACGCCGAAGACTTCGCGCAGTTCCGCCGTGTCCCCAGGCTCGATGCCGTCGGAGAGCGAGAGCAGGTCGGCGTGGACCTCGACCGCGCGGCGCAGCACCGGGTCGTAGCCGGTGATGACGGGCTTGCCCGCCTCGTCGAAGCGGACTTGCGGCTTGTGGGTCGGATCGTAGCGGATGAACACCGCCCCGGCCCGTCTTGCCTTGGTGTAGTACTGCTCGGCGAAGCCGTAGCTCATGATGTCGCGGTAGAAGACGTAGATGGGCAGGTCGGGGTGCTTGTTTTTGAGGTACAGGATGTTCTTGAGCGCCCCGGCGCAGCACACGCGCGAACAGTAGCGCCGGTTTTCGTCCCGGGAGCGGAAGCACTGGATCATGGCCACGCTGCCGAGAGTGGCCGTGTCCAGTTCGCCGCTGGTGAGCATGCGTTCCAGATCCTGGTGGGTGGTCACGGTCTTGCGGGTGAGAAAGCCGAAGTCGTAGACCTTGGCCCGACGGCCGCCCGTGGCCAGGATGGTCACGCCATGCTCCACCGGCACGCCGCCCTCGTCGGTGGAGACGATGCTCAAAAAACGGCCGGCCTTGCCCGTGAACAGGGACACCCGGGCCTCGGTCATGACCCGGATGTTGGGATGACGGCGCACCCGGTCGATGAGCCCCTCCAGGAAGCGGACCGGATCGCCGCCGCCAAGGGTCAGGCGCACGTGCCTGGCCAGCCCCCCGAGTTCCGCCGTCTCTTCCACCAGCGTGACCTTGTAGTCGTGGTCGGCAATGCCGAGCGCTGCAGACATGCCGGCCAGTCCCCCGCCGACCACCAGGGCGGCCGGGGTCACGGCCAGCGGCCGCGGCAGCGGCGTGGGGTCGGCCCCGAGCAGCTTGGCCGCGGCCATGCCGAGCCGGGCCGCGATCTCCTGTTCCACGGCGGGCTCGGTCCCGCAGGCCCCGTCCTTGGCGACCGAAAACGTCGGGGTGTGGATGTCCACGACGTCCATGAGCGTGGGCCGCAGTCCCAGGGCCGTCCCCAGTTCCCGCAGTTTCGGCACGTAGGCGTAGGGCATGCAGGCCCCGATGAGGATGCGGTTGGGCCTAAGCTCGGCGCTGGCGTCGCTGATGGCCGCCCAGCCTTCCTTGGTGCAGGCCCGGGGCACGCGTGCGACCCGGCAGACGCCAGGGGCCTCGGCCAGGGTCCGGCACACCCGCTCCACATCCACGGACCGCTCCAGGGTGGGGCAGGACTCGCACAGAGTGACGAGGATCCTGGGCGCTTCCCGGGACACGTCCCGGTAGACCGGCCTGGGTTCGGGTTCGCGCTGCCGGATGGAGGCGAAGCGCTGGATGATCCGGGACGCGCCCAGGGCCGCCGCGCCGGCCTGGATGACCGACTCGGCGATGTCCCGCGGGCCGCCCATGGCACCGGCGGCGAAGACGCCCAGGCGGCTGGTCCTGTTGGCGTCAAAGGGCGGCGTGGCGCAAAAGCCGAAGGCGTTGGTGTCCACCCCGGCCGCCTGGGCGAGCTTTTCCATGCCGGCGGGCGGGCGGGCTCCCACGGCCAGGACCAGCATGTCGAAGGCCTCCTCGTGGAGCGCGCCGGTCTCGTCGATGTAGGACAGGCGCAGCCGGCCGTCGCCCGAGGGATCGGGCAGGGTGGTATGGAGCCGGCCGTGCACGAAGCGCACGCCGTGGGTGGTCTCGGCCTCCTGGCGGTAGCGCTCGAAATCCCGGCCGAAGGTCCGCACGTCCATGGCGAAGATGGTGGCCCGGATTTCTCCTCCCGTGGCCCGCCTGGCCAGGACGGCTTCCTTGATGGAGGCCATGCAGCAAAAAGACGAACAGAAATCGGCGTTCTTGCGCAGATCGCGCGAACCCACGCACTGCAGCCAGGCGATGTCGCGCACGGGCCTGCCGTCGCCCGGACGCAACAGCCTGCCACCGGTCGGGCCGGTGCCCGAAAGCAGGCGCTCGAACTCCACCGAGGTGACCACCCCGGGCAGTACGCCGTAACCCAGCACCGGCGCGTCCGCGCCGGGATCGTAGCAGTCGAAGCCGCCGGCCAGGATAACGGCGGCCACGTCCAGGGTCACGGTGGCATCCGAGGCCAGGCGCATGAACTGCTTGTCGATCCAGGGCACGAAGGTCTTGTGGGAAAGGGGATGGGGCATGGCGGCCCGTGCGCCGAGGCGCAGAAGCTCCCGGGCGGCGTCGGCCGCTTCGGGATCGCCGGGAACGAACACGGCCAGGTCTGGCCGCAGCTCCAGGGCCCGGGTCAGCACGCGGGCCGGTTCCATGTCGGAAAGGACGGTGGAGAGCAGCATGATGCGCACGGGCGCGTCCGAGGCCAGGATGGTCAGCGCCTTGTCGCCGGTGGCGGCGGACAGGACCGGAAACTTGAGCGCGCCGAGCCAGGAGCCGTAGCGGCCGGCCGCCTCGGCATCGGGATCGACCACCAGGATGCCGTGGCGCTCGCGCTCCCCAAGCTTGAAGTCGATGGCTCCGGTGGGGCAGGCCTCGTAGCACTGCCAGCAGCGCTGGCAAGCGTCGAGGTCCACCACGTAATGGTTGGGAATGGCATGGGGCACAGGCAGGTACACCGCTCCCCGGCTGGTGAGTCCCGCATTGAATTCGTTTGGCACCGAAGCCGGGCACACGCTGGCGCAGGCCCCGCAGCCCACGCACTTGCCGGCGTCCACGAACGACGACCGGCGGTTGACCACGGCCGTGAACGCGCCCGGTTCGCCTTCGAGAGCCGTCAACTCCGAGGAGAGCAGTATTTGGATGTTCTTGTGGAACAGCCCCTTGCGCAGACAGAATTCGCTCGATGCCTCGCGTTCGGTCAGGGGCAGCATCTTGCACATGCCGCAGTGGTCGGACGGGAACTGGTGGTCGAGACGCGTGAGGATGCCGCCGATATGGGGCCGCTTGTCGATGACGGTCACGGTGTGACCGGCCTCGGCCAGGTCCAGGGCGGCCCGAATGCCGCCGATGCCGGCCCCGACGACCAGGACGTCGCACGTGCGCTTCATGATCCGCTCCTTTTGCCCGCGTTTACTCCGCGCCCGCCGTGACTTCGGCGAACTCCCGCTCCTGGAAGAGCGACAACGGCGGCGCTTCCTCGGGGCTGCGCCCGGCCTCGTAGCCGAAGGCCGCCTGGGCGCCGGCCGCCACGGTGCGGAAAAGCTCCATCACCGGCACCCCGCTCGGGCAGGCGTTGGAACACTGGCCGCAGCCCACGCAGGCGAGACTCATGTGGGCCAGCCGCGTCATGTGGTAAAAAAGCGTGTCCGCCGGGAGCTTGAGCACGCCCTTGCGCCTGGCCCAATTCAGGTATTCCCAGGGGGAGTGGTCGAAGACGTCGGTGACGAAGACGCATTCCCGGCAGTAGCAGACCGGGCAGGCCACCCGGCAGTTGTAGCAGTTGACGCAGCCGGCAAGGTACGCGCCGAGCTTCTCCAGTCCGGCCACGGCCGCGCCCGTCTCGGCGAACATGGCGTCGCGCCGGAGCACCCGCTCCGCGACGCAGCTTGCCAGGGCCGCGTCGCGGTTGGCCGCAAGCGCCTCCTCGGCCGCGGGCAGGTCCAGACGGCGCAGGAGCCCCAGGCCCTTGGCGGTCTGGGGGACGACGAGCATGACCTTTTCCGGGTCGTTGCCGAAAAGCCCGATGGTGCCGTCGGCGGGGGCCGCCACGGGGTGTTCGCACACCCGGCAGGCCCGGGCCACATCCGGGCCGTCGTCGTCGGTGGGCTCGCCGGAGAGCATGCGGCGCAGAAACGTCCGGGCGACCTCCCTGGTCCCATGCCGGATCGCGAATTCCCGGTAGTCCGCGTTGCCGAAGGCCCCCGGACAATCCATGCCCAAAAGCAGCACGTTTTCCAGGTTGCCCTGGTTGAGTTTGACCAGTTCCACGAAAGCCCTGATCTCGCAGGGACGCAGTACCGCCGCGATGATGCCATCGGTGCCGCCCCGGGTGAGCCTGGCCAGGATCGTGGCGGCATTGACGGGAAAGGCCGGGGCCAGGGGATCGGCGTCGGCCAGGAGGTCCGGGTCGGTGATGAGCGCCGGCATGGCTGCGCCGCCCGGAGTATGACGCAGGCTGAAGATGGCGGCCACGTCCGGGATGGCCAGCAGCTTGGCCAAAACGCCCCGCAGGGCGGCCGTCGGGCCTTCGCCCGGCACTTCGATCTTCATGGTGGTAGACATGGTCTGCCCTCCGCGAATGTCCGGTCACACAACCAGGGTACGCCTGGCCTCGATGGGCCCCAGTTCCTTGATCCGGGCCACCAGCCCATTGACCGTGGCCGCGAATTCGCCCCCCTCGCTGGCCCCGACCCAGGTGAGCAGCAGCCGCTCCTCCTCGATGCCCAGGCGCGGCAGTATCTCTTTGAGCAACTTCACGCGCCGCCGGGCCTTGTAATTGCCGTTGATGTAGTGGCAGTCGCCGGGATGGCAACCGCTTATGAGCACCGCGTCGGCCCCGGAGAGAAGCGCCTTGATCACGTACTTGGGGTCGACCATGCCCGTGCACATCATGCGCACGAGCCGCACGTTCGGGGACTGGACCATGCGCGAGGTGCCGGCCAGGTCGGCGGCGGTATACGTGCACCAGTTGCAGACAAAGGCCACTATGGTGGGTTCGAAGTCGTCCATCACGTCCTCCCTTGGCGGCATCAGGCCGGAGCCTTGGTTTCCTCGTCCAGGACGGCGGCGAGTACGGGCAGGGGCTCGATCAGGCCGTCGATCTCGGCGAAAAGTTCCCGCTGGTTGAAATGGCGCACTTGCGCCGCCCCGGACGGACAATGTCCGGCGCAGGCCCCGCAGCCCTTGCACATGGCCTCGTTGACCACGGCCACGCCCAGGCGCTGGTCGAACTCGATGGCCCCGTAGGCGCACAGCTTGATGCAGATGCCGCAGCCGATGCACACGTCCGGATTGATGTGGCTGACCGTGGGCGAAATGGTCACCTGGCCCCGGCTCGCCAGGGCCAGGGCCTGGCAGGCCGCGCCCGAGGCATGGGACACGGTGTCCGGGATGTCCTTGGGGCCCTGGCAGGCGCCGGCCAGGAACACGCCGTCCGTGGCCGTGGAGACCGGCCCGAGCTTGGGGTGCTCTTCCAGGAAGAACATGTCGAGGCCCTGGCTTATGCCGAAGATCCGGGCCACCTCGGCCGCGTCGGACCGCGGCTCCATGGCCGTGCACAGGACCACCATGTCCACGGGCAGGCGCAACGTGCGGCCAAGCAGGGTGTCCTCGCCGACCACGACGAGCTTGCCTTCCTCTTCCGGGGAGAGCGCCTCGTCCGTGACCAGGGCCGGCCGGCCCCGAATGAAGGTCACGCCTTCCTTTTGCACCCGTTCGTAGAATTCCTCGTAGCCCTTTCCGAAGCAGCGCATGTCGATGTAGAAGTTGTAGACCCGGGTGTCGTGGCCGAGCTTGTCCTTGATCAGGTGGTCGTATTTGAGCGCGTACATGCAGCACACGCGCGAGCAGTAGGGGTGGTGGGCGGCGTCGCGGCTGCCCACGCAGTGGATGATGGCCACGGATGCGGGCGGTTTGCCGTTTTTCATGACGATCTTGCCGCCCGTGGGACCCACGGCGTTATTTAAGCGTTCGAACTGCAGGGCCGTGTACACCTCGGGGTAGCGGCCGAAACCGTACTGGCCAAGCGGCGTGGGGTCGAAGGCGGCAAAGCCGGTGGCCATGACGATGGTGCCTACCTCGAGACTGAGCAGGCTTTCTGTCTGGGCGAAATCGATGGCCCCGGACGGACAGTTCTTTTCGCACACCCGGCACTTGCCCTTGCGGAAGTAGAGGCAATGCTCGGTGTCGATGACGGGCTTGTTGGGCACACTTTGGGGGGAATTGCGGTAGATGGCCCGGCGCATGCCGATGCCTTCCTCGAATTCGCTCGGAACCTTGGTCGGGCACTTCTCCAGGCACAGCCCGCAGCCCGTGCACTTGGTCTCGTCGATATAGCGAGGCTTTCTGCGCACGGTGACCGTGAAGTTGCCGACGAACCCCGAGACCTCGGCCACCTCGGCGTAGGTCATGAGATGGATGTTCGGGTCCTGGGACACGGCCACCATCTTGGGCGTGGAGATGCAGGCGGCGCAGTCGAGCGTCGGGAAGGTCTTGTCGAACTGGGCCATGTGCCCGCCGATGGAGGGCTCCCGTTCCACCAGATGGACCCTGTGCCCGGATTTGGCGATGTCGAGGGCGGCCTGGATGCCGGCGATGCCGCCTCCGACCACCAGCACGTCGGGATGCACGGCTTCGGTGCGCGAGTAGAGTTCCTCGTGGTGGTTGACCCGGTCCACGGCCCCGGCCACCAGGTGCTTGGCCTTGGCCGTGGCCTCGGCCGGATCGGCCACCACCCAGGAGCAGTGCTCCCGGATGCAGGTCATCTGGAAGAGGAAGGGGTTGAGCCCGGCCCGCGCACAGGCGTTCTGGAAGGTCTTTTCGTGCAGGCGCGGCGAACACGAGGCCACCACCACGCGATTCAAACGGTACGCCTTGATGTCGCGGATGATGGTTTCCTGGCCGGGATCGGAGCACATGAACTTGTAGTCCCGGGCCACGGCCACGTTTTTGAGTCCGGCCGCGAAGCCGGCCACGGCGGCAGTGTCCACCTTGCCGGCGATATTGGTGCCGCAATGGCAGACGTAGACCCCGATTCTGTTGGCCATGTCGCCTCCCTGTCTTTTGCCCGGTTGTGTGCCCCCTTCTGACCAAGAACCGTGCCAGGGGCACAGTGCGTCAGGATGATTGAAAATGCGCGAATCCTGCCGCCATGGACCATGTATCTGGACAGGGATTGCTCCATGGAAGCGTCTTGAACAAGAAGAAAAGTCTTCCTGGACAAGACGAACGTTGCCTTGTCGAAATGTTACAATGGAAACAGTGGCTCCATAACAGACGGCAACTCCCTGTCCTTTTACAGGTTGAAGAGAAGCGCCCGACGGAAGCGAGCTTGTTGCCAACGGCGGCGTTATTTTTGCAGCATGAGTGTCGTTGACAAGCTGTGACAGTATGGTACGAGGCGGGTATCATGGGAAAAAATGCGGATGAACCGACGCCGGAGGATATGGCGTCCTCCACGGACCCGGCAACGCTTCCGTCCCGAGCCACGCCGGCCCGCGATGCGTCTCCAGAGCCCGAGGACGTGGTGATTGTGGCTCCCGACGGAACCATCCTGGCCGCCGATCCCGGGCTGGCCGGCTGGTTGCCGGCCGACCGCGAGGCCGGCCGGTACGGTTCGCTGTACGCCTGCTTCGAGGACGACGACGGGGAGTTCTGGCGGGGCGCGGTGGCCGAGGTGCTGCTGTCGCGGACCTCGCGCCGCTACCGGCTGGCCGCTTCGCCGGACAGGGTGGCGGACGCGCGACTGGTGCCGCTTCTGGACGCGGCCGGGAACGTGACCGCCGTGGCCGTGCGCCTGCGCGACGCCAGCGGGGAACAGCGTGCCTTCAGGCAATGCCACAAGCTCGCCGCGGCCATCGAGCAGGCCATGGAGGCGGTGATCGTCACCGACGACCGCTTTCGCATCGAATACGTCAACCAGGCCTTCGAGGCCATGACCGGCGTGCCCCAGGGGCAGGCCCGGGGACGCGGGCTCAAGACTTTTTACAAGGGCAGGCAACAGGCCCGCAAATTCGAGCATGGCGCGGCCGCCCTGGAGCGCGGCGACGTCTGGAGCGGCCGGTTCCTGCTGGTGGATGCGGCCGGGGAGACACGCATGTGCGACCAGACCATCTCCCCGGTCTGGGGCAGGCACGGCCTGGTGGAGGGCTACGCCTTCGTCTGGCGCGATTCCACGGAGGTAAGCGGTCTCGAAAAACAGCTGCGCCACGCCCAGAAGATGGAGGTCATCGGCACCCTCGCCAGCGGCATCGCCCATGACCTGCGCAACATTCTCGGGCCGATCATCCTGCATGCCGAACTGTGCCTGGAGCGGCTTGAGTCCGGCGATCCCCAGGCCGAGTCCCTGCGGGAGATTGTCGAGGCCGTGGGGCGGGCCCGGGCTCTCGGCGAACAGCTCCTTTCCCTGGGACGCAGCGTGGAAAGCGAATCGCCCGTGCGTTTCCGCCTGAGCACCCTGGTCAAGGAATGCCTCAAGTTCCTGGGGCCGGGCCTGCCTCCAGACCTGTCCATCCGCCTGCGGGTCGAGGCCGGGGGCAGCGAGATTCGAGGCGATCCGACCCGGGTCCATCAGGTGGTCATGAATCTCCTGGCCAATGCCGTCGAGGCGATGAAGGACCAGGAGGGCGGGCTATTGACCGTGCGCATCGAGGACGCCGTGGTCAGGGAGGGCGACTGGCCCGAGGAGCCGTCCCTGCCGCCGGGGGCCTATCTGCGTCTTTGCGTCAGCGACACCGGACACGGCATGGCGAGCGACGTCCTGAAGCGGATTTTCGAGCCGTTTTTCAGCACCAAGCGTACGGGCCAGGGCACGGGCCTGGGACTGACCGTGGCCCGGCACATCGTGTCCCAGATGCGTGGAGCCATCACCGTGGAAAGCCATCCCGGGCTCGGAACCTCGTTTCGGGTATTGTTTCCGAAGGGGCCAGCCGCTGCCGGATCCCCGGGCGCGCCGCCCCCGGCCAGGAATCTGCCGCCCCGGCCACGGGCCCGCATCCTGTTCGTGGGTGACGACGCGGACATGGTCCATTGCACGACCATGGCCCTGGCCCGCCTCGGCTACACGGTTGCGGCATGCGCCGGACGCGACGAGGCCGGAAGGACCATGGCCCTGACACCCCAAGGGTTCGATCTGGCCCTGGTGGATGTGTTGCGGCCCGGCCAGGAGGGCATCCTTTTAACCCGGGAGCTGCTGGCGTTGCGGCCGGATCTGCCGGTGGTGCTGCTCTCGAGCCTGGACGCGGCATTAGCTGAGGACATGCTGCGGGCCTGCGGCGGCCGGCGCGTGCTGGCCAAGCCGTTCTGTTTCGACGAACTGGACCGGGTGATCCGGGAGACGCTTTCCGTCGCGGTCTGAGGGCCTTTTCAGGGAGACAGACAACCATGCCCCGTATTCTCGTCATCGACGACGATGTCGGCTTCTGCCGCTCCCTTCAGGCCGTCATTGCCGGCCTGGGCTGGGAAAGCGAGGCTGCCAACAGCCTCGAGACCGGCCTGGAAAAGCTGGCCCGGGGCGGTTTCGACGTGGTGGTGCTGGACGTGGTCCTGCCCGACGGCAATGGCCTGGAGCACATCCCGGCCGTTCGCGAGACGCCGGACGCGCCCGAAGTCATCATTCTCACCGGCCAGGGCGACCCCGACGGGGCCGAGCTGGCCATCAAAAGCGGTGCCTGGGACTACATCACCAAGCCCGGCACCTTGAACAATATCCGTCTCCCCATAAGCCGGGCCGTGGAGTATCACCGCCACAAGGCCCTGGCCAAGCCCAGGGCGTCGCTGCGGCGCGAGGGCATCATCGGCGAGAGCAAGGCGCTCACAGCCTGCCTGGACATGGCGGCCAGGGCGGCCAGAAGCGGGGGCAACGTCCTGATCGTCGGCGAGACCGGTACGGGGAAAGAGCTTTTCGCCCGGGTCATCCACGACAACAGCAACCGCTGCGAGGGGCCGTTCGTGGTGGTGGACTGCGCCGCCCTGCCGGAGTCGCTTGTGGAGAGCATGCTCTTCGGCCACGAGAAGGGGGCTTTCACCACGGCCGAGAAGAAGCATCCGGGGTTGATCCTTCAGGCCCACGGCGGCACGCTGTTTCTCGATGAGATCGGCGAACTGCCCTTGGCCGTGCAAAAGGCTTTCCTGCGCCTGCTGCAGGAACACCGCTTCCGCCCGGTGGGGGCCACGGAGGAGGTGCGAAGCGATTTTCGGCTGGTGGCGGCCACCAACCGCGATCTGGAGCGGATGGTGGCGGATTGGACCTTTCGCCAGGATCTGCTCTTCCGGCTGCGGGGCATGACCATCGAACTGCCGCCGCTCAGGGGCCGTACGGTGGACATCGAGGCGCTATGCCGCGCCCGGCTGGCGCGGCGGGCCGCCGAGGAAGGCGAGCCGGCCAGGGAGGTGTCGCCGGAATTCTGGGGTGCGCTTTTCGAATACGGCTGGCCCGGCAACGTGCGTGAACTGTTCAGCGCCCTGGACAGCGCCCTGACCGCGGCGGAGACCGGGACGCCTCTGCTTCCCCGGCATCTGCCGATGCATATCCGGGCCTGGTTGGCCCGTCGTTCCGTCCCCGTGAGCCATGGCCCAGTCGCGGACCGGGAACAACCCGCCCCTCCCGAACTTGATCCTGACCATTTCCCCACCATCCGAGAATTCCGGGCCAAGGAACTAGCCCGGGTCGACCGACGGTATCTGGAGGTGCTGTTGCGCATTTCCGGGGAAAGCATGGAGCGGGCCGAGGCCCTGTCCGGACTGTCCCGGGCCAGGCTCTACGCCCTGCTGCGCCAGCATGGACTGACGCGCCATGCCCCGGCCTGAGGCGACGTCACGACGATCTCGTCCAGGAACGCAACCACGAGTGCGCCGCCCAACGCGAGCAGGAGCAAGCCGCCCGCTACGCCGAGCAGCAGGCACATTATCAGCAGGCCCAGGCCCAACGGCATCAGTACCAATACTGGCACCTGGACAAACTTTGTTGGCTTTGTCGTTTGGGAGTGGCAATGCGTTGAAAGCCGGAAGTCTCCATGGATGCCGCTTACTCGGTTGTGAGAAAGATTTGCGGCACTACACCAATGGGGACGGCCTCGCCGCTATTCGCATCGCATGTCGAAAAAAGCGAAAAGCCGCCCATTTTTGGACGGCTTTTCTTCATGATTCGAAATACCTGGCGGAGAGGGAGGGATTTGAACCCTCGAACAGGGTTTAAGCCCCGTTACCCGCTTAGCAGGCGAGGGACCGAAAAGCATCCGGTCAGTGAATCCAGGTAGTTCAAGCGGTTGTTTCATCCAAGAGCATCCAGACAGCATACTTTCGCCCGAAAACAACCACAAAAGTATGCCCAAGGGTATGCTCGGATGGAAAACCTTCTCTACCAATACGCCCAAGTCCCACCACCTTCGCCCCCGAGGGGGTTTGAACCAGATCGTGCCAGCGTCCAGTGTGAGAGAGCGACCGTAAGCCAAAATCTAGCAGAA
>NZ_JNJA01000015.1 GCF_000702665.1 Solidesulfovibrio alcoholivorans DSM 5433 | reverse complement strand
CGAAAGCTTCAACGGCAAATTCCGGGACGAATGCCTCTCTATGGAGTGGTTTCGCTCTCGGACGGAAGCCAAGGTGGTCATTGAGGATTGGCGTAGGACTTACAACGAGGTGCGGCCGCATTCGAGCCTCGGCAAAATGACGCCGATGGCCTTTGCGCAGATGGTCGGCAACAACTCAATCCCAGGAGCCACCCTCAAGAATTGACTGGTCCGAGGAAGGCCGGCAGGTCATTCGGCTATGTCGCCAGATTTCCTGGTCTGCGCAAGCATTTCGCTTGTCGTATCGTGCATCTGCGCTTTGGCAAAAATTCATATGCGATTCCCATAACCGGATCGACAGCATAAGGAACTTGGTACGCTTCTATAGGAACAGCCCCAAACTCGCAGGAGAGAGGCGTAGCCGAGGTCGAATTTCTGGGAGGGGGAGAGGCCGGCCTTAGTGTTACCCAGGAGGCTGCCGTTTCAATCCGAACACGACAGCCGCCATCGAGCGTCATGGACGAAGCCGATAACGTCGATGAGCTGGTGTTGGATGGACAATGATTTTATCGAGCGTCACTGCGGCTGTCAGTGAAACGTCCCACGTCGTCCGGGGTCACTTATGTTACCGACCATGGCCGAAACCTGCCCCATTCTCCTCCCCGACCGGCCATACTCAGAACTTGTTCATATCATCGACATCAAGAATCAGGTCGCCGCTGGTCAGGTCTCAGGTTAGGGAATCGAACAATTGCAGACGGTTTTGATCTATATGACGCTGGATATCCAGTATTGCATAAGTTTAACACAAATTGTAAAAAGAGATCCCTGCCCGAAAAGGACATGCCTCAAGCGGAGGCGTGGCCCGGTGTCTCTGAGGACACGACAGCGTGTACAAGTTTTGCGACATCAAGAATCAGCGAAATGGTACCGTCCCCGTTGACCGTGGTCCCCGAAACGTAGTCCACACTCCGGTACACGTCGTTTAAGCGTTTGATCACTGCTTGGCGCTGCCCAACAACCACATCCACGGCCAAACCGACTTCCATATCGCCCGCAGCGACTATGATGACCCGTTCGTAATCGGGTTGCTGACCGGCTACTTCGAAAATGCCTCGCAAGCTGAGGCACGGGATCATCCGGCCGTGCCAAGTGATAACATCAACGTGCGGCGGCGTTTCTTCGATAAAACGCTCCAGGCAGGCGCGTGTTGCGGCCAGTGGTATAGTATAATATTCGCTGCCAACCCGAACCTGCAGGCCGTCAATAATGGCCAAGGTAAGTGGCAGACGCACAGTGATCGTGGAACCTCGTCCGGGATGGCTCTCCAGATTTACGCCACCTCTCATAGCCTCGATATTTTTTTTGACGACATCCATGCCCACACCCCTACCAGAAACACTACTTATTTTACTGGCCGTAGAAAAACCAGGTGAAAACAGAAAATCCAACAATTGTCGTTCGTCAACATCTTCACCTGGTGCCAGCAACCCTTTTTCCACCGCCTTTTGCTTGACGCGTTCCAGGTTCACTCCGCTCCCATCGTCGCTGATGCTGATTCGGACCTCCCCGCCAACATGTTCGGCGCGCAGGCGCACCGTCCCCTGGGCGGGCTTGCCGGCCGCCACTCGTTTCTCCGCGGGTTCTATGCCGTGATCAACGCAATTGCGCAGAATATGGACCAGCGGGTCTTTGAGACGGTCAATAACATTTTTATCAAGTTCCGTATCGCCCCCCTCGCCAATAAAGACCGCGGACTTGCCAAGGCTGTCCGCCAAATCACGGACCAGACGACGAAACGTCCCGAATATCCCACCGATCGAGACCATCCGAAGCCCCAGAACTTCGTCCCGCAACTGGCTGCTGAGACGTTGCAACTCTTCGGCAATCGCGCGCAGTTGAGATCTGTCACCGCTCCCGACGGTCTGGAACAATCGAGACTCAATGACGACCAGTTCCCCAACCAAATCCACCATGCTGTCCAGTCGGGCTGAGTCCACCCGGATGCTGGAGGCGCTTCCGACATCCTTGGACCGGGCCTTGGCGGGCTGAGTCTCATCAGCCTGTGCGCCATCCTGCCGGGCGGCCATGAAATGGGCAACCTGTCGCGCCATCTCCTTGGCCAGGGTCGGGGCATCCTCCCATTTTGAGGCGGCAAGCAGCGCCCTGAACGCATATAAATCCTCCTGGCGCAGTGGTTCATTCGCCAGAGAGGTCAAGTGGACTTCGTGTTCATCCTCGACAAATACAAATATGCCCTGCAAGTCGTCCTTGCCGGTCTGCGTCACGAGCAGCACATCCCACCAGACCGCGACCGATTCTGGTTCCATGGTTTCAAGCGGGGGCACGGCTTCCCAATGCACGATGGGATACACCTTTCCGAGACCAGAGAGTTCCCGAAAAAAAATTGTCGGATCAACACCGCATAAGAAGCAATCAGGTGCCGGCCGATACCGCAGCCACCAGGTGAACGCGCTGCCTCGTTGCGCTATCGCCTGGGGAGCTTTGCTGACGTTCGTGGTTCCTGGCGCTTCTGCCTCCTCACGCCCAGCGACGGCACGCATTTGCGTGATCAGTTCGTTTGAGGCTTCCGCCGTGACATTGTCTGGATTTGTCAGCAGTTTCAGCATACAATCCCGCGACCGCAAGGACACGTCCAGCAACTCCTTGCCGATGGGCAACTGACCGGTGCGGACCATATCCCAGAGCGTCTCCATCTCGTGGGTGAAGGACGCCAAATCGTCGAAACCGAACATGGCCCCGGAGCCCTTGACCGTGTGCATGGCCCGGAAAAGCCGAGCCACCTTCTCCCCGTCGCTCGGATCAACCTCCAGTTCCAAGAGAAGTTGTTCCACCTCCGTTAAAAGCTCCAGAGCTTCCTCGCGAAATACCTGTGCGTGATCTGGTGCCACCATATTCTATTTACCCCAGTAGATTAGGCGGGCTTTGCTCTTCCGCGAATGTGGTCGCCGGCTCCGCCATGTCCGCGGCGATGTCCATGATCTCGCTTGCACCACAAACTTGATCAACACCAATCAACGGGATGCCCCGGCCCGCATCCACCTGACCGAACTGCTGCAAGATCTTGTTGGACTGATTCGCACCGACCTCCTGTCCCGGAGAAAACGCAACAATGTCCTGTGCTCATTTGAAATTCACAGCATGCAGGCAACAGACTTCACCAGCAGTGCGCCGGCCCGCACGGACGATCGCACGTCTGTACGGGCCGGCTCGGGGAGAACAGGGTCTCTCGCAATTCCGCATCGCTAACCGGCGGGAGCCGAATCTTCATGCGCGTTCGGCGACGCGGCAGCACTCTCCATCACCCGGGATAAATCAACAATTTCCTCGCTGGAAAAGACCTTGTCCACGTTGACGATGAGGATGAACCGCTCCCCCTGTCTGCTGATGCCCTTGATATAATCAGCAGCAGTAACCCCGCCCATTGCCGGTGGAGGGGCAATGCTGCTCGTGTCGATATCGAGCACCTCCTTCACCGAGTCCGCCAGCGCTCCCATCACCGAAGTTGTGTGTCCGTCATTGATTTCGACAATAATGATCCGTGTTTGCAGTGTTTGTTCAACCTGCCCCAGGTTGAATTTTGAGCGCAGGTCGATCACTGGCACGGCGATTCCCCGGACGTTGACCACCCCGCGCATATACGGCGGCGTCTGGGGAATGCGGGTGATCTCAGTCATATCCAGGATCTCCCTGACGGCGGAAATAGCGAAAGCGTATAAATCCTCGCCGAGGGTCAGGGTAAGATAGCGCTGTTCCATGGAAGACTCGTCATTTGTCATGACATACGCCCCTTGTCCTTGGCATGTTAGAAGGACTCGAATTGGTTGTCTTCGGCATCTGGAGCATCGTGTCCCAATTGCATCTTAATACCGGACGACCGGGCCTGGGGCAGGGCTTTGGTCCGGTTGCTGGGCTTGGAGGCCACGGTTCGTTTCACAACCTGTCGCCCCTTATTGCCGATCTTGAAAAAGCCAATCGAGGCCTGAAGTTGCTCTGCCTGGGCAGAGAGTTCTTCGGCAGTAGATGACAGTTCCTCGGAAGCACTCGCGTTTTGCTGAATTACCTGGTCGAGTTGCTGCAGGGCTTTGTTGACTTGCGAGGCACCGCTACTTTGCTCCTGGGAGGAAGCGGCAATTTCCTGGACCAATTCGGAAGTTTTCATGATATCGGGCACCAACCGCTCCAAAAGTTGGCCTGCCTCTTCGGCAACTTCCAAGGAATCCGCGGACAAGGTGTTGATTTCAGCGGCTGCGGCTTGGCTGCGTTCAGCCAATTTGCGCACTTCAGAGGCTACCACGGCGAACCCCCGCCCTTGATCGCCGGCGCGGGCAGCCTCGATGGCTGCATTCAGGGCAAGCAAATCCGTTTGGCGGGCAATTTCTTCAATGATAGATATCTTTGAAGCGATATCGCGCATGGCTTTCACGGTATTGATCATGGCTGTCCCGGATTGCTTGGCATCCTCTGCGGCCTTTCGGGACAACGCCTCGGTCTGGCGGGCGTTATCAGCGTTTTGCATTATAGATGAGGTCATCTGCTCCATGGAGGAGGAGCTTTCTTCCACAGCCGAGGCCTGTTCACTGGCCCCCTGGGACAGGCTTTCGGAGGAGGCAGAAAGTTCCTCGGAGCCTGAAGCCACATTCTCGGATCCCGACTGCACCTCTTGGACCACTTCCGTTAATCGAGCCACCATCTCGCCGAGAGAATGCATAAGCTGGTCGTTCTCGGAGCGGGTTTTGACTTCTACATTCAAATCTCCATTGGAAAGCGTTTTGGCAACCGTCGCGACTTGACGGTCCGCAGACACAAGTTCGCTCAGGGATTTGAGCAGGATGTCAACCTCGGAACGGGGTCTGACCTCCACCTCAAGGTCGCCCTGGGCCATGCGGACCACGGTGTCGGTGACGCTTTTCTCGGCCGCGGACACTTGGCGCATGGCCTGGGCCAAGAGCCCCACCTCGTCCTTGCGGTTTATCTCCAGGGTCTTGTTCAGGTCGCCCACGGCCAGGGCGTTGGCGAACTCGACTCCGGCCCGGAGAGGCCGGCTGATACCTCGGGCGATGAATATCCCCAGAGCCAAGCCCACCAGGACGCTCACTGCCGATACGACGATCAACAGTGTCCGGCTGCTGTCGTAAATCCTGGTTGTCTCGGCAGAGAAGTCCCTGGCATTGGTCTCTTTGATTCGGGTAAGTTCGGTTAGGACATCGTCCACGGCATCGCCTTTGACCCGGCCATCCTTCATGGACAGCTCAACGGACGCACGATGCTCCTGCAAGGCGTCGGCCTTGCCCAGTTCGACAATTTTGGTGAGCACAGGCTTGTACTCGTCCCAAGCCTTGCCCAGTTTGCTCAGCAACTGTCTGCCCTCGTCAGTATAGAACATCGGTCTGGCTTTATCCAGATTCTCGTTGTAGAGCGATTGATATTCTTTGAGCTTGTTCAGGTAGTCATTCCGCTCGTCATTGGTCGCGGCCAAAAGAAAATTTTTGAGAGCGCGGTTGATATAAACCAGATCGATATTCGCCTCCTTGACATAAGAAATGCCAAGGAGTTCTTGCTTATAGATTTTATCGCCCATATCGTTGATAGTAGACATTTTTGTAATGCCGAAATATCCAACAAAGGCGGTAAGCATCGACATGATGATGAAGGACCAAATGAGACGAGTTCCAATCTTCATGTCATAAAACCACTGCATTTGTTTCCTCCTCTCGTTACGGAATTGACGTGGTTGTGAATTGACAGAAGACGCTGCTACTGCCACTTAAGATGCAAACAGAAATTAAAAATATACCAACGCATCCAGTCCCAGTACGTAGAGGCCTAGCTGTTCGGATTGTCATTATCCTCCAGTTGTCTTCTCTTCGTTCTGCCAGTATTTTGAATCTGTTCTTAATCTATTTCCAACAAAGACATCTGCGTAGCATATCGTAAAAACCATCTCCTATTGTCAGATCGAGTCTATCTACAGCCAACAGCCTCCCTATCCCGACAAACAAAGAGCAAATCATGATAGTCCTATCGTTTGCCAAAGCACTGCTGGTCGCATTTTGCTCAACACATTTCTTCATAAGACTATCAAGCAATACTTTACAACGAATAATACTCATGTCTATATCTTGAAATGGAAATGTATTTCTATCCAAGCATAGAAAAACATCAGTTTCAAATATGATTTTTAGCTGATTCTTATCGAGCAGGGCAAAATTGGCAAATGCCCGCAGCATCTCATCCAAAGCAGTTGCAGGGTCCTCATGCTTGCGCGATATATCAGAGAGTTGTTTGTAGAGAGACTCAAGAATATGACGCGCCAAGATGAACAGGATATTTTCCTTCGTCTTGAAATAATTGATGATTGTTCCAGCAGAAACATTCGCCCGGTCGGCGATATCCTGCACTGTTGTCCCGCCAAAACCCCGTGCGGAAAAAAGGTCGGTGGCTGCACCCAAGATGCGGTCTAATCGTCTGTCGTCCATGTGACGCCCTTATATTGAATGAATGGTCATTCATCTTATGCTTCACTCTCATAAAAACTGTCAAGCGCAGTATCGACCAATGCAAGCTTTAATCGCAACTCGAATGTATTCTTCCCTTTTTCCCCAGTGGAGTTGCCCCGCGAAACCGGACACCCCGCGGTTGCCGACAAGCGGATGCACTCCCTGGGTGAGCGCATCCGCGGCCCTTTGTGAGGATGCACCTCGTTTCCTGACCCGGCTGTTGAGGCTCTCGATGGAGTTGGTGGTGGGAATCAACCGCCGTACCGCTTCGGGATAGTTGAAAACCGTCGCCAGGGCCGGCGGAGGAGGCGGGAAAGGTGTCTGCTTGACTTGGAAACGATCACGCGATACAAAATAATCGTGATTCAGCTAGGGCGCTGACTTTCACATCTGGGCGGGGTGATATGCATGTATCACCCCGCTCTTATTATTTTTTATCATTCACTTTAGCGGGGTTATCGTTTTCAAAGCCACCTACAGCCTTCCCAAAATATCGGAAGGACGCATTTTATTGACCAGTTTCCCCATCAGAGCGGTTGCAAGAAATCCTGTCACGGCAGAACAGCTCAGGGCTGTTGCCAAGAGCTCCCACGAAAGCTGAATTGGCAAGCGGATCGATTGGTTGGCAAGTTCGCCGATCTTCACCGAAGCAGGCACGGGATTGAGTTCCCAGGCCAGGTTGAGCGGAATGGAGAGGGTGCCAATGAGGTAGGCCCCGGCATATCCGAGTACGATCCCGAGAAGCCCACCGAGCAGACACTGGACCATCGCCTCGCCAAGAAGTTGTTCCTGGATGTTTCTTCCCGTCCAGCCAACGGCCTTGAGCACGCCGATTTCGGAAAGACGTTCCCCCAGGCTTGCCAGCATGGACTTGAGAATAAGCAGGATAGCTCCTCCCAACGCCACCAGTGAAGCCACGACGGAGAACTTGCCGGCGATCACCGAAACGCCCCCCATCAGTTCCAGAAAGCTGTCCGAACTGTTGGCGGACAAACCTGGAAACGCCGTGAGGATGTGTTCTTGCACGGCTCCCTGTCTGGCCGGATCACGCAGACGCAGGTAGACCACGTTGATCGCGTCGCCTGTCTCGGGAAGCAAAGCCTGGGCATCGGCGAGGCTCAAGTAGATATTCGCCGCAGCGACCTGCGCACCTTCGCGTATTTCCAACATGCCCACGACGGCAAAGGGTTTACCCGCGATTTCCAGGGAATCCCCCAAGCGAATGCGACGGAACTTGGCAAAATGCTTTTCCACCAGGGCCTCCCCTGGCTGCTGCGGGAGACGACCTTGGCTTAGCCATTGCGTCAGGCGCACCGGTCCGAGTTCCGGTTGCGAGAAATCAAGCCCCATGATGGTCCGAAAACCACCGGGTATAACTTCCCAAAGCAGGAGCGAACCAGCGGCGGCAGTGACATCGTCCAACCTGCGCAGTCCTTCGAAGGCCTCGGAGGCTATGACCTGGTTGGAAAAAGGGAGCTTGATGCCACGCATGGACAAACTCCCCTGGCCAGGCTGGCGGTTTTTTTCCGCGCGCTGCACGACAAGATCGGCACCGAGATTGGCAAACGGGAGTTGGACCGCCTTCTGGTAGCCGTCAGATACCGCATTGATGGACACGAACAGCCCGACGCCGACCGTGATACCCAAAATGTTGAGCAGTGTCCGATGCGCTCTATGCCGCAATTCCTGCACGATATACGAATAACGCATGGCAACGCTTCCATTGAAAGCTATTTTGTGATCATTTCGAGTGCTTTTGACAGCTGCTCGATGGTCCACTTTCCTTGAAACATGGCCGGCCCCGATCCGCTTGGGAAACCTGAAAAGGTACACATCGTCCCGTCGATAGCAATCGAATCTTTCCCGTTCATCCAGATAACCAGTGGTACATGGTTTGTTATGCCCATCTTGGCCATGAACTCTTCCCCCTCCGGGCTTTCAAAGTCATGCCAGCGAACGGTCAACCTTGTTCCATAGCCTTCAAAGACTTCCTTGAGTTTGTTCAGTGTTGGACGCAACGGTCCATGATCCATGAAAAGCACGTCGACAGTCACCGGATCGGCGGCTGTGGCCTGGCCAGGCCACAGCAACGACAGCGAGACAACCAGAAGAAGACAGATCCTGTTCATGCAACAATCTCCCCATCCTGCATGCGCAGCACGCGGTCAGCGGTTTTGGACAGTTCCAGGTCATGGGTGACCATCAGAATGGTCAACCCCTGCTCCTTATGCAGCGTTTCCAGTATCCGCATGATGGCCTGGCCTGTTTGCGAATCCAGATTTCCGGTGGGCTCATCGGCGAAGATGATCTTGGGGTGGTTGACCAGGGCACGGGCAATGGCCACCCGCTGCTTCTCGCCTCCCGACATGGCACCGGGCAAATGGTCCAGGCGATGCTCCAGTTGCATTTGCGTCAGCAGCGTCACCGCCCGTTGCCGCCGGTCTTCTTCCTGCATCTTTTCCGGGAACAAGGGGACCGCGACGTTTTCCCAGGCGGAAAGCGTCGGAATCAGTTGGAACGATTGGAAGATGAACCCGATGTTGGCCCGCCGGAAAAGCGCCAGTTCGTTTTCCGAGGCAGCGACCATGTCCTTGCCGCAAAGGTTCACCTGTCCGGAACTCGGACGGTCCAGGCCGGAAACCAGGGAAAGAAGCGTCGTTTTCCCGCTGCCGGATCTTCCGACCAAACTCACAAATTCCCCTGCGCGCAAGGCGACGGACACCCCTTTGACGACCTCGACGGTTCCGAACGTCTTCTTGATACCCGTAGCGGACAGAATATGATCATTCATGGCGAAGAACCTCAGAAGGTTTGATCCGGGTGATGCGCCCGATGCACAGGATGCTGGTGACTCCCCCGACAAGCAGGGACAGAGCCACGGCGGCAAAGGCGAGAGACCAGGAAAGATGGGTCGGAAGCGCGACTGTTTTGAACACGGGCTCACCGCCTCCAGGGAGGAAATGCGGCGTCGGGCTCATCTCCCACGGGATGGGGATTTTGACCTGCTGCAACCCCAGGACAAAACAGACGCCCCAGGCCAGGGCCAACCCGAGCAGACCGGACAGGAAACACTCCGCGAGCGATTCGGCCAGGAGCTGTCCGATGACGTTTCCGTTCGTCCATCCAAGGCACTTGAGCACGCCGATTTCCCGCGCACGTTCCTGGATGTTTCCGGCGATCGTTTTGAAAACCATCAGGAAGGCCACGACCAAGACGATCAGCGACGTCGCCGCGGCGAACTTGTCGGACAGGGCAAAGAGATTGCCAAGCTGCCGCAGGAACGAATCCGGGCTGGCAACCGTTGCTTTGTCACCCAGAAGCTGCTTGAGTTCCTTGGACAAATCGGGAATTGCCCCCTGGTCCGCCAGGACGAAAACAAGATTCACATCGCCAGCTTCAAAAGGAGAGACGCCCTGTACCTGGGGAGACGCCTTGGCCACTGCCTGGGCTTCCCTGAGCGGCAGGTAGACATTGGCCACCGCGATCTTGGAGGCTCGGGACGCGTCGACGAGCCCGACGATGGGATACGGCTTGTCGAGGATCGTCACGACGCCGCCAATGTCGAGCTGCCGGTCCCGGGCATAGGTCGCATCGACGAGCGCTTGCGGGCCGTCCCCTTCGAGGAAGCGGCCCTTGGTCACGAAATTTCGCAGCGTTCCAGGGCCCAGGGGACTTGAAGGGTCCAGTCCCAGCAACATGGTGAACTGGTCCTTGTCGAAGACCCACATGAGGACCGCCTGACCGACTGCGCGGACCCCGGACATCTTGCCGATCTGCTCCACTTCCTTGTGCCGGATGGTCACCGCCGAACAGGGAAACACGGCCCCTTGCAGCTCTTGCGGCACATCCCCGGATCGTTGGATGCTGATATCCGCGCCGATTTCCCGGAGAGGCATCCGCGCCGCTTCCTTGTAGGCACCAGACAGGACCTGGAGAACGACCAGAAGCCCGACCCCGATGGAAAGCCCAAAAATCGCTGTAAGATGGCGTCTTCTTCGCAGGAAAATCTCCCGCCAGACAGAGGAAAATCGCATTGCATGAGCCTCCGGCCAGTACGTTACTGGCCACACGTAAGCGCTTGTTGGACAAAGCCTTGCCGCATCGTTTGGAAGAAAATCTTTCGCTGTTCGGGGGTAAGTATTTTTTTCATTTGAAGAATATGCTCAAAAACAATTTGTTGAATAGCAGATTGAAGTTGCCAAATGTCATTTCGCTCTGCATTGACAGTTTGGTAGTCGATGTCATCACGCTCCATCATGGACATCATGGCCGTCCTTTTTTGCTGAACCGCCATGGATAGCTTTTCAATCTTTTGATGGAAGTCTCCGGCGATAGATTCTATAGCCTCGAGCTGGTCAGATTTTAAATTAAGAAGTTTATACAACGGATTGTCATCCGAAGAGAACGGACAATATCTTTGAGTAGTGCTCGTCCGTGCTTGGAATAGTTTTTGCCCAAACATGGCAGCAATGCCAATGTTCATTGCCAAAGACGCCGTAAGGAGGGAAATCAAAAGCTTACTTTTCATTGTGCCACCTCTCCCGCTACTGTGAGATAGCCATGCGCGAGTGTCCCCTTGGGCATTGGCGAAAAAATATCCAAGGCTTCAATCGTAGCGGACTGGGTCGCCGTCCGCGCCAGGGTTCCATCAAGCAGATGCCCGTCGATCCCCACCAGGGAGTGCCCCAGCCATCCCCCGAGCGCCAATCCCAGCATGGCGGCCAAGGCGATGCCGGCAGGCGCAGGAAACGCCTTTCCCCAGCTGTGAAACCAGTCATGCCGGTGGGGGCATGCCCCGCTGTTGACTTTTCGCAGGACATCCTGCGTGAAGTCCGGTCGCGTCCGGACAGAAATGGGGTCTTCAAGTGTTTGCGAGAGACTGCGCAATTCGGACAACGCTTGCCGGCATTCCGGGCACGTCGCCAAGTGGGATTCGATCTTCTCGCGCCAGTCAGCGGACATCTCGCCGTCCGCAAACGCTGCAAGTTTTTGGCGAAAGAGGGCACACCCCTCCCTAGTGGATGCATGTTTCCGCATCACCTTGCTCCATGACGTTTGCAGGTTTCCCATCTTCCTTCCCAGTGAAACTGACGGCGGGAAAATAACCTGTGGTTTATCTTCGAAGGGGAGACAATTTTTTTCGCAGGTTCTCCTTGGCCCTGACCAGAAGGGATTCCACTGCCGGAACCGAGCAATCCAAAACGGTTGCTATCTCCTGGTAGGAGAGACCTTCATAGCGGCTGAGGACCAAGGCGAGGCGTTGTTTGCGGGAAAGAGACCGGATAGCGGCATGAACCAAACGCTGCCGTTCGCTCTCGATGGCCGCATCCTCTGGGGATGGCGCTTTATCCAACGGTTCAGGACACGTATCATTCGCGGCATCAGCGGAAGGCCAGAAAGAGCCGAGCAGTTTTATATGACGACGCCAGCCTGATTGTACTTCTGTTTTGCAAACATTGGCAGTTATGGTGTAGAGCCAGGTAGTAAAGCTTGATGTTGGTTGATATTTATGAGCGAAACGCCACACCCGTAAAAAAACTTCCTGAGCCAAGTCATGGGTTTCATCTTTGTTTCTAACAAATCTATATATACATGAGAAAACACTATTCTTATGGCGATCAATCAGTACTGTCAAAGCAGATTTATCTCCCGCTGAAACATATAGCATGATATCTTCGCTGCTCATTTCATCATAATTGTGTTCCATTGCGTGTTTTATCAACCCATCAAAACAGGACAAAAGACATGGCGGCGCCAACAACCACCACCCAAAACACATCGATTTGACGTCGCAACGCGATGTAGGCAACCGCTCCCAGGACCACGGATCGAGGAGTCCAAGTCATAGATAACACGAAAGATGCCGTGACCGCGACCATCAATCCGGCAAGCGTTGCCAAGCTTGCACGCAAACCGCGACGAAAATATTGAGAACCAAGAAGTTTGTCACAAAAAGGGACACTCCAGATCATGATCAAAAAAGAAGGAGAAAACATAGCCACTGCCCCGGTAAGCGCTCCTGCCAGACCGGCAAGGCTATAGCCGACAAAGGCAGAGGTGATGACTATCGGTCCGGGGGTTATCTGCCCGAGTGCGATGCCATCCATGAAAACTCGCTGCGTCAGCCACCCCATTCGGATAACCACTTCGTGAAGCATGATCGGCAATGCAGCAAAGCCACCTCCAAACGCCAACACATCAATACCCATCATAAGCGTTGCGAGGTGATACAAATCTTTTTTCAATAGCCACAGTCCCAAAAGAGCCAAGGGAAATAGCGCAGTAACAATAACTGCTTCTCTAAATCTATATCTTGACATAAACTTACATTCATTCTGCAAAAACAATCCACTATCATTTTTGAAAAAGGCGACACCGATTGATGTCGCCAAAATAATTACAGCCACGGGATGAATGTCCGCCAAAAAAGCAAGGGCCGCCCCAAACGATATCAATTTATCTGGCAACGAATGAATGTATTTTCTAACAAAATCGATAGACGCGCTAAAAAGAATTGCAAGAACAATTGCCTTTAGTCCAGAAAATACAGACAAAACAAACGGAAGATTGTAAAATTTAAAATATACGGCTGATAAAATTGTGATAAGCAGGAAAGCAGGAAGCCCAAACCCGCAAAAAGCAGCAATGGCCCCAGCCACACCGCGAATTCTTAATCCGATATAGCCCGCAAGCTGCATCACTGTCGCACCGGGGATTGCTTGGCAAATTGCCAAGCCAATCCTAAAATCTGCATCATCAACCCAGTGCATTTTAGTTATTGCCAGTTTTCTAACAAATGGAATCATCGCCGGGCCACCAAAAGCCGTCAATCCCAAGCGAAAGAAATTACCAAAGAGAGAAACATAACCAGTATCATGTGTTTCATACTTCATAGTTGCAGCAAATCCCATAAAAATGATGCAGTTTTTCACTAAACGAGTATCCAGAATCGTGGCACAACAAAAACCACTATCCTTACACCCGCACGTGACGCATCTATCGAAACCTCAAGCCTTTACCACTACCACTGTCATAAAGCTGATATTCAATAATTTCTGACAGTTCCCAAAAGAATGCGCCCCCGCGTCGTTTCAACCCTGCTCATCCCCAATGAAACTGGCGAAGGAGAAAAACCCTGCGGTTTATTTCCGATGGAGGGAAACTTTTTTGGAAGCTGGCCTTAACCCTGACAAGAAAGGTCACTGCCACGATATGGAAACCGGGAAGTTGGGCTGTAGTTCAGCATTCCACTCAAAGATACGAAGAGGAGAGAAAAGGCACAAGCAACTCGAGCGACGGTTGCTCTTCTTGCCACTTGAGAAGGAAGGGGCGTTGCCAGGCGATTCTCCTGAAGCACAGGGGAAAGTCGCAATAGCAACATTTTTTTAAAAAAAAATCCAGCTCTTGTATAATTTGAAACAATTTCGCTGGCGCAATCGCTGCGCGCAACGACATACTTTCCCAGTGTAATGCCGAGGCGTGCAATTCGTTTATACCGAAAGTGGCTGGCTATAACACCTCCGGCATATTGAGCAATTAAACATAGAAGTCAAGGATGACGGTTCATACGTCTCATCCCGGCCAGGGACGCGGCTTCAGCCCATTTTCTTAAATCCCAGCAACACGCGGTAGGGTCCGGGGACCCCCGGAGGCGCAAGGGCCACGCGGTCGCCCTCGCCGACAACGGCATTGTCGGGTGTGAAGGCCTTGCCGTTGACGAAAATGACCTCGACCATCTCCGCCGGGAGCGCGAGCAGTTCGAGCAGTTGCTCGCCGCTGAGCTGCCCCGCGATATCGACGACTTTGGGATTGGGCCAGTCTCTGCTGCGGAAAACGCTGCTGAGGTCCATGAACGCACGAATTTCAACGGGAGATGCCATCGTTTCACCCTCGTCCGGGTTTGCCGGCAGTTCTCGGTGCGGCGTGTCTTGGAAAAGAACCAATAATCGCGCGCCCGCGCAATGGGCAAAGCAGGCGGACAGGGCAACTCCCCTCCGCCTGCTTTGCCGCGTCTGCGGGTTCGCTGCGGCGGACCGTCCCAACGTGGCCGGTCCGCCGCAGCGTGTTGCCGATCGCCGTTGCGCCTGGCAACGGCTGTCGACAGTCTCCTAGAAGTTGAAGACTTCGTCGATTTCTTCGTCGGTGAAGTCCCAGGTGACGTTGTGCGGGGCGCACACCTCTTCGAAGAACTCCGGCAGACGGTCATGGGCGTTGGTGAAGCCGGCCCGCTTGTTGAAGTCGCGCTCGGCCTTGAGGATGGTCTTGCCGAGGGCGACGACGTCGTCGCCTGTCAGGGACAGGTTGTAGCGGGCGTTGATCATCTCCACCAGGGCGTTGAAGCCGTCGGCGATGTCCAGGATGGCGAAGGCCACGAACAGGCACATGCCGGTGCTGTCCACGGCGGCGGTGGCGATTTGCAGGTTGCGCGACAGCTCCACCTGGCCATCCTTGCAGAGCGGATCGACGAAGCCGCCGACCTTCAGGATGTTGGTGGCCACGGCGTAACCCGCAGTGTGGTCCGCGCCCATGGGCGTGGTGGCGTAGGTGAGGCCCACGCCCTTGACCGCGCGCGGATCGTAGGCCGGAATGGCCTGGTTCTTGACAACGGGCACCCGGGTGATGCCGTACATCTGGCCGACGGCGGCCGCGCCGCAGCCGAGGATGCGGCCAAGCGGCGTGCCCTTGCGGATCTCCAGGATCAGGTCGAGCATGGCCTTGGCGTCGCCCCAGGGGATGAGGCCGGCTTCCTGGGCGACGTTGACGGCAACGGCCGTTTCGATGGAGTCCACGCCCACGTCGTCGAATTCGCGGTCCGCGTAGGCGATGGCGTCGAGGTCGTCGATGCAACCGTTGGCGCCGAGCGCCCAGACGGTCTCGTACTCGAAGCCGCTGGTGAGGTATTTGCCTTCCTTGTCGTTGTAGTGCTGGGAGCAGCGGATGATGCAGCCGGCGTGGCAGCCGTGGGTCGTCTTGCCGCCCCGGGCCTCGATGGTGGCGGCCATGGTTTCGCCGCCGATGTTGTTGGCCCAGTCGTTGCGGCCGGAGCGGAAGTTCTTCGTGGGCAGGCCGCCGGCTTCGTTGAGGATGTTGACCAGGATGTTGGTGCCGTACTTGGGCAGGCCCTGGCCGGTGACCGGGTGGGTGACGAGGGCGTTGGTGAAGCGCTTGGAAGCGCTCTTGAACGCGTCCGTGTTGGCGATCGTGACGCCGGGCGCGCCGGCTTCGTCGATGACGATGGCCTTGATCTTCTTGGAGCCCATGACCGCGCCGAGGCCGCCGCGACCGGCGCTGCGGATGTTGCTCTGCGGGTCGGCAAAGGAGATGTTCGCGGCGGTCAGACGCATTTCGCCGGCCGGGCCGATGATGGCGACGCCGACCTTGGGGCCGTACTTCGCCTGCAACACCTTGATGGCCTCGTAGTTGCCCATGCCGATGATTTCCGCGGGGGCTTCGTCAAAGGCCACGCCGTCCATGGTCACCTTGACGACGTAAAATTTGTCTTCCGCGGGGATACCCTCGAAGACCATGGCCTTGATGTCCATCTTGGACATCTTCTGGCCGAAGGTGCCGCCCGTGTTGCTTTCCTTGATGCCGCCGGTGAGCGGGCTCTTCGCGCCGCAGGAAAGCCGGCCGGAGTTCGCGGCGCTCGTGCCGGTCAGGTAGCCGGGGGCGAGGATCAGCTTGTTGTATTTCCCCAGGGGATGGCACGACGGCTTGACTTCGTTGGACACGAAAATCGAGGTCAGGCCACGTCCGGCCAGCCCGGCATACTGTTCGGGGCATTCCTCCGTTTTCACGGTCTTCGTCGCCATATCGATCCGAATGAACTTAGGCATAGCATCCTCCATTGCGCGTTTTGTACAGCGGCCGTCCGGCCTGCCAGCTTCCTTTCCTGTCGCGGCGCTTCCGAAGCCGCCCCCAGCGCCGGCCGTGGCGGAATCCGGCGCGGTTGTCCCGGGCCGCGCCGGAACGGGGCGCGCGCAGGGGGAACGGGGCTTCAAGTTAGGTTAAAAAAAGCAAGCCTCGATCCATTCGTGAGATGTCATTGAAATACCCTATGTTAACACAAACACGATCACGAGTCTGACAGACAAAAAGGGCCTGTCGTGACTGACAAAACTGGCTCCAGGACGAAGATGGTGGAAGAATTGTTATGTTAGGCTAAATATTACAGCGGGTTGGCGAGTGGGCAGAAACGAGCCACCACAAAAGCCATTTGGGTCAAAAAGCTCCATGCTGGCGCGGTGTTATGTCTTTCGTGACCGAACAGACACGCCCCAATTTCCGTCCTGTCACGATGGCAGGCGACGCACGTCCGCGTCGCCCCGCGCGGGGCATGGCCGCCCCCTTCTCCCCTCCTCCAGGCGACCGCCGCACCGCCGTTTCGCGCAACAGCCGCAGCGAATTCCCGGACACCAAGGCCGCAAGAAACAAACGGCCCGTCCTTTCGGACGGGCCGCGTTGGCGTTTCGCAAACGTCGCGATCGCGCGGGAGCCCGCGCGTCAGGCTTTTTCCACGCGCACCGGAATGCCCTGCCGGGCGGCGCTGCCGTATTCGTGCTCAAGCAGCGTCGAAGCGCCCCTGCGCGTGGGGTCCGGCGGCGTCAGGTCGTTCAGGCTAAACCCCGCCGAAGCCCTACGCGCGGCGCGCACCAGCCGGCCGTCGATCTCCACGTCCGCGGCCCCGAGCGCCGTGTGGCCGAAGCCGTGCTCCACGGCCACCACCCCGGGCATGACCACTTCGCCGACGACCACCCGCGCCACGGCGCTGCCCGCCGGGCTCACGATGCGCGCGAGCGCCCCCGGGGCCAGGCCCAGGCGCTTGGCGTCGTCGCTGTGCAGCATGACCATGTTCACGGGCTTGATGGCCAGCAACCGCTCGGAGACGACGGAATAGGAATTGATCAGGCTCGATTTGAAGGAGGTCATGAGCAGCGGATACTCCGCCTCGCTCCAGATTTCGCGCAGCGCCTTGCCGTCGGTCAGCATCGGCGGCTTGCAGCGGGGCGTGCCGTCGTAATGCCGGCCAGTCTGGGAGTTGACCGCCTGGGCCGCCTCCTCGTTGTAGACTTGCAGCGCCTTTTCCCACTTCGCCTGGACCGCTTCCCCGGCGTAGCGCGCGCCGTAGGGCGCAAACCGCCCTCCCCGGCTGTAGACGTAGGCCACGGGGCCGCGCTCCCCGGGCGGCAGCACGCGCGCGATGTCCGGCAGGATGCGGCCGATGCCCGAAAGCGCGATGTCCCGCGCGCTCGGCGACGGCAGCACGTCGCCCTTGAACCAGGCGACGTTGGCCGCCAGGCGCAGGTAGTAATCCTCGGGCGTATGCAGCGGATGCAGGGTCCCGTCGGCCCCGGGGATGGCCCCCTCGCCGAAACCGGGCAGGCCCATGCGCTTGGCGACCTCGATGAGGAAGAGTTCCATGCACACCGGCGCGCCCGCGGCGCCTTTCTCCTGGCGCGGCGCGACGGCCGGCCAGCGCGCCGTGGACATCCTGGTCAACACCCCGGCCCAGGCCGAGGAGAAGCCGCCCCAGACCTCGTACATGCAGGGGTCGGGCACGAGGTAGTCGGCGTAGGCGTTGGTCTCGTTGTGGAAGGTGTCGATGCCGATGACGAGCGGCAGGTCGGCGGGGTCGCGCAGATGCCTGTCCACGGCCTGTTTGAGCCCGCCGTGGCCATAGATGACGTTGCCGGTCCAGTTGATCCAGCACTTGTACTTGAAAGGCGAGCCGTTGGCATGGGAGAGCAGATGCTCGCCGGGCATGTTCGGCGGCGTCAGCGGATACCAGGGATGCTCGGAAGGGTAGGGATTTTGCCCGGACGCGGTCTTCTGCTTGAACTCCGTGGACTTCTGGTAGGGCGCGCGGCAGCGGATGGCCGGGAAGCCCTTGGCCTCGACCGCGCCGGGGAAGCTCTCCAGGTCGTAGCGTGGGCCTTTGAGCGCCGGACCGCCATGGAAGGAGCCGGCCGTGGTCGCGATGCCGCCCTTGGCGTTGATGTTGCCGATCAGCGTATTGAGGGTGAGCACGGTGAAGGTGGCGTTGCCGCCGGAGGTGCTCATCATGCCGCCGTGCACGTCCACGGCCGCGCGCTTGCCGTGGGCGGTGAGTTCGCGGGCGAGGTCCGCGATGGCCTCCGCCGGCACGCCGCAGAGTGCGGCGTACTCTTCCAGGCTGCGTCCTTGCGCTTCCTCGCGCAACAGCGTCAGCGCCGTGGCCACGGTCACGGTCTTGCCGCCGGGCAGCGCGACCTCGCCCCTGTAAAAAAGCTGCGCCTGCGGGCAGTCGCCGGCCGGCAGCAGGCCGCCGGCCGGCCCCACGACCATGGGCACATCGGCCGCCGCATTGCCCCCGACGGGCTTGGCCCCGTCCTTGGCCGGCGCGGCCGCCGCGACCAGGCCCATGTCCGAGGCGCGCAGGAGCTTGCCCGCGCCAGGGCCCGAAAGCTGCACGAGGTGCGTGGCGTTGCAAAACCCGGCCTCGCCGGCGTCGCGGGCCGCCTGCAAGGTCGGGCGGCTGAGGAACCCCTCGTCGATGCGCGCATTGTCGAACATCCAGCGCATCATGCCCATGGCGAGGGCCGCGTCCATGCCCGGGCGCACGGGCACCCAGCGGCAGCACTCCCGGGAAGCGCTGGAGATCGGCATGCGCAATACCGGGTCCACGACCGCGTAATGCAGTTTCCCCACGGCGCGGCCGGCGGCGAGCATGCGGCCGGAGCGGTTAAAGGGATTGCCGGCCTGGGACGGGGCCGTGCCCCAGAAGATCGCGAACTCGCAGTTTTCGAAATCCGGCTTGATGTGGGCGTTGGTCTTGAGGTCGTCGATGAACAGCCCGGAGCCGATACGAAAGGACAGGCCGCAATAGGAGCCGTGCTTGCCGAAGTTTTTGGTGCCGAAGGCCTGCTGGCCGAAGCGCTTGAAAAAGAAATTCTCGCGCCCGTCGTCCACGGCGTAGGTGAGAAGCAGCCGGTTGGCCTGGGGCCCGAATTCGGGCATGGCCGGATTGGCCGGCCCCTTGGCCTCGCGGATGGCGCGCAGGCCGTCCACGTGGCCCTCGCCGAAAAGATTCCCGCCCTCCACGACCTCCTCCACCAGCTTTTCAAAGGAGATCGTCCGCCACTTGCCCTCGCCGCGCTTGCCGGCGCGCTTGAGGCAACGGGTGATGCGAAAAGGGCTCGTCGCGGCCTCGACCATGGCCGCGCCCCGGCCGCAGGTGGTCGAGCGCTGGTCGAGCCCCTGGTCCTTGTCCGCCGAAAGCCGCCGCAGGGTCTCCTCGACAGGGGTGTCCATGGAGAAGTGCTTTTCGTGGGCGAGCGGATTGTAGGGATTGCCGGCGACCCGGACCACGCTGTCCGTGGCCTCGTCGATATGCAGGCGCACGCCGCAGAAGGTGGTGCAGCCCCAACACTGGTTGAAGGCCACGCGCTGCCCCTTGCCGGCCTGCACCGCGCCCGCGGCGTCCACGCGGTACTCCGGTTCCAGGGAATTCTTGTTGACCGGGTCGGCCAGGGCGACGCCGGCGCTGCCGGAGAACAGGCCGCTAACGACCTTGACCGCCGCGCCGGCCGAAGCGGCGGCGAAAAGCCCGAGCCCCGCGACCGCCGCGCCTTTTTTGAGCAGGTCGCGCTTGCCCTTGTCCGGGGCCTGGTTGCTCCGGATCTCCTGGGAGTTCTGGATATTCTGTGGATTGCTCGAAGGATCCATGCTCGTTCCCTCTTTCGGCTTAGCGGACGCCCTGGGGCGCGTGAGACGGTTTTTCCGGCGCGACCACGGGCAACAGCAGGCAAAGGGCCAGCAGCAGCCCGGAGGTCCCGGCGATGGCCAAAAGCGACGGCCCGGACGCGAGGTCGAGAAACGCGGCGCGGTCGGCGACGGTGGCGGCGTTGCGCGGAAAGGCCTGGCCCAGCTGGACGAGTTTCCAGAAGAGCAGGAAGCCCCCGGCAAGGCCGGCGATGCCGGCGGCGTACGCGCCGCGCCCCCCGCCGCGCCAGCCGGCCAGGGCGACACAAGCCGTAAGCAGGCACAGCGCGCCCGGGGCGTGCCACCAGGGGCTGACCACGGCGGCGAATCCGGCGGGCGCGGGCAGGATGACGGCAAGGACCGTGCAGCCGGCCACGGCCAGGGCGGCAAAGCCCGCCAGGACGCGCGACGCGGCATCGGGGGAGCCGGGCACGCGCGCGCCTGCGGCGAAGCAGGCGGCAAGCCCCAGGCCCCCGGACAGGCCCGCGACCACGAACAGGGGCGGCACGAGCGGGCCCGTCCACAATTCCCGGCCGACGCAGGCCATGATTTCATTGGTCGCGTAGACGAAGACCGCAAGGCCCGCCGCCGCCAGCGCGGCCAGGGACCGGGCGACCGGGCGCGCGCCGCGCGAAGCCAACACCAGCAACGCGGCGCACAGCAGAAAAACCGGCACGATGTAGGCCCCGGCGGCGGTCCAGGAGGTAAACGACGGGTGCAGGAAGAATTCGTAGGCCCGAAGCGGCTGCTCCAGGGAAACGAAAAGCGCCGCCTGGCCGCACAGGCCCGCGGCCAGGGCGGCCAGGGCCAACGGCCGGACCGTGCGCCCGCCCCGGCCAAACACGGACAGGATGCCGGCCAGGCAAAGCGCGGCCGCGCCGGCGGTCAGCAGGCCAAGGGCCAAAGGCTCCCACGCGCCCCAATCCGGCGCGGGCACGGCACCCATGAGTTCCATCACCTCAGGCATGGGCTCCTCCCTCGCGCAGGTCGCGGTACGGCATGGGCGCGGCCACGTCCGCGGCGCGCGTGAAATAACGGTCCAGACCGAGGTAGTAGACGGCCGGCTTGGTCTTTTTCTCGGGGTAGAGCACGGCCAGGGTTCCGTCGTATTCGCGCAGCATGCGCGTAACGAGGCTTTCGGGATTTTTCAGGTCGCGGAAACGCCGCGCCCCGCCCACGCAGTTCTCGACGCAGGCCGGCAACAGCCCGGCCGCGATGCGGTGGGCGCAAAACGTGCATTTGTCGGCGGTCTTCGTCTCGTGGTTGAGGAAGCGCGCGCCGTACGGGCAGGCCTGGACGCAAAAGCCGCAGCCCAGGCATTTGCCGCCGTCGATGACCACGATGCCGTCCGGGCGCTGGTACGTGGCCCGAACCGGGCAGACCGGGATGCAGGCCGGCTGCTCGCAGTGGTTGCACAGGCGCGGCAGCGACGCGATGGCGGTGCGCTTCGAGCCTGTGTCGCGGATGGCGTATTCGCCGACCGTGGTGCGGAAATCCCCGGCGGGCGTGTTATTTTCCAGGCCGCAGCTCACCGTGCACGACTGGCAGCCGACGCAGCGCCGCAGATCGACGACCATGGCGTAGCGCGGCCCTTGCGCGCCGTCCGCCGCAGCCAGTGCCTCGCCGGCGTCCAGCACGCCGACGGCCGCCCCGCCAAGCCCCAGGAATTTGAGAAACGATCTCCTGTCCATGGCATCTCCCTTCGTATGCCGGGAAAATGCCTGCCGGGCGCGGCCGGGTCCATCGGGACCTTCCTGATTTTACTACTTCCGTGACTGTCCGCCCTGGGCGGCAAGGGCGGCCCGGGCGGGCAAAACGCCCAGGCGGCGGGCCGCGGCGGGCCTCGGGAAAATCCTGAACCCGCCCGGCGGAGAGGATGGTGAACGCGGGGCGCTAGGGCTTGATAAGCCCGTGACGCAGGGCGATCTTGGTCAGGTCGGCGGGGGTCTGCGCGGCGAGCTTTTCCATGATGTTGTACTTGTGCGTCTCCACGGTCTTGGGGCTGATGCACAGGTCCGCGGCAATGCGCCTAAGCGGCGCGCCGTCGGCGAGCAGGCGGAAAACCTCCAGCTCGCGCTTGCTCAAAAGTTCCAGGCGCGCGTCGTCGTCGGCCGCGGCCTCGCCCTGGAACTGGCGCAGGAGTTCCTGGGGCGTGACCGTGGTGAAAAAGGTGCCCCCGGCGCAGACCGTCTCCACGGCCCTGACCAGCAGCGCCGGATCGTCGGCCTTGAGCACGTGGCCGGAGATGCCGGCCTTGAACAACTCCAGGATGAAGCGCTGGTCGGAGTGCATGGTATAGATGATGATGTCCGAGGTGGGCGAGGTCTGGCGGATGGCGACGGTCGCCTCCACGCCGTTTAGGCCCGGCATGGAGATGTCCATGACGATCACGTCGGGAGTGAGCTTCGCGGCCAGTTCCACGGCCTGTTCCCCGGAGGTGGCCTCGCCGGCGACCACGATGTCCGCGCGGCCGGCGAAAAGCCCCTTGATGCCTTCGATGACGACCTGATGATCGTCCACGAGCAGCAGCCGATGGATGTTCACGGCGTCCCCCCGTTGCGGCCGCCACGCGTCACAGCGCCACCTCCGCCGCGATATGCGTGCCCCGGCCCGGCGCGGATTCCATGGCGAGCGTGCCGCCGAGCTGGAGCATGCGCTCGCGCATGAGCGTAAGCCCCAGGCTCGTGACGGGCCTGGCCGCAGGCACGAACCCCGCGCCGTCGTCCTCCACGGACAAGGTGATGCGGTCGTCGCGGCGCACGAGGCTCACGTGCACGTTGGCGGCATGCGCGTGGCGGATGGTGTTGGACAAGGCCTCCTGGGCGATGCGGTAGAGCGCCAGGGCCTTTTCGCGATCGAAATCGGCCGGTATCTCGTTGTGGAAAAAATGGAAGTCCAGGCCGCTTGCGGCCCGCTGCTCGTCGATGAGCGCGGCAAGGGACGGCACGAGCCCGAAGTAGTCGAGCGTGTCCGGACGCAGGCCCCGGGCCATGGCCTTGATCTCGCCAAGCACCTGGTCCACCTTTTCCGAGGCCGCGGCGAGCTGGGCGCGGCAGCCCTCCCCGCCCGGCGGCAGTTCGCGCTGGGCGGCGTTGAGCGACAGGCGCAGCGTGGTCAAGAGCTGTCCGGTATGGTCGTGCAGGTCGCGCGAGATGTCCAGACGCACGCCTTCAAGCAGGTTGATGAGCTCCCGGGACAGGGCCTTGCGCTCCTCCACCTCCCCTTCCAGGCGCTCGTGCAGGGCGAGCAGCTCCGCATTGGCCTCGGCCAGCCGGCGCGTGCGCTCTTCCACACGGCGCTCCAGGCCGTCGCGGGCCTCTTGCAGGGCCTTTTCGGCCTGCTCCCTGGCGGCGAGCTCTTCGGTCAGCTGGCGCGTCTTGTCCGCGACCACGGCGGCGAGTTCCCGGGCCTCGAGCAGGATGCGGCCGGCCAGGGGGCGCAGCAGGATGCCGAAGCCGACCAGGCACAGGGCGTAGACCCCGGCCGTGGAGGCGAGCATGGCCGCCAGTTCCGCCTGGACCGGGGCGTAGAGCCGGCGGCTGTCCGCGGTCAGGGCAAGGCCCCAGTCCGTGTCCGCGACCGGCGTGTAGGCGATGACCGTGTCCGCGGCGGAAAGGATGCCGGCCTTGCCGTCCAGGGCACGGGAGAGTGCCTGGTCCATGGCCGGGGCGAGCGCCGCGGGCACGGGCTCGGGTTCTGCCAGGAAGGCCCGCGCCGCGCCGTCCTCGCGCGCGGCCAGGGCAAGGCGCGCCGTGGCGTCCCCGCCCGGCGGGCGCAGGATCTTCTCGCCGAGCTGCGCGGTGTCCACGGCCACGAGATCGGTCGCCAGCCGGCGGCCGTCGCGGCCGTTGACCGGCGCGGCGACGACGACGCACAGCCTGCCCGCAAGCCGCACGGGCGGCGACACCAGCACCTTGCCGCCGCCGACCGGCGGCATGCGCCAGGCGCTCGGCGGGATGGGCTCGCCGCTCGACGCCACGGGTTCGCCGTCCCGGGACAGGCGGGTGATGCCAACCACGTCCCCGGAGCGCTTCATGGCGTCCAGGAGCCGGGGCCGGGCGTAGGCCGCGAACTCTTCCCGGGAGATGCGCCCGGCGTACACCTCTTCGAGGACGTTTCGAATCTGCGTGCGGCTGGTGATCTGCCGGGCGAGGTCCTCGGCGTGGCGGAACCATTCCCCCACGGCCAGGGCCTTGGTTTCGGCCACGTGGGCGAGCCCGGCCTGTTCGGAGCGCGCAAGCCGCTCGCGCAGGGGAATGATGGTGGCCAGGGCGACCCCCACGGCGAGCGCGAGCAGCGTGGCCGCGAAATAAAGAAACAGCCTGCGGCCGAGGCGTCCGGGCGACAGGGCCGCACGCGGCGCGGCGTCGGGGGGAGCGAGGGGCATGTCCGTGGGGTAGCAACTGCGCGGGACGGAAGCAAGCCGCGACGGGCGGGGTCGGGTGGACGCGGAGCGAAACATCTCTTACGACAATCGTCGGGAAGGTCCGCCCGACCTCTCGCGAGGGCGGCGGATCGCAACACAACAACCGGCGAGGTCGCCCGTGCCCCCTTCCGACGCCCGCTGCGCGGGGACGCGCATCGCATCCGCCTGCCGGCACCGGGCCGCGCACCAGCCAACAACAGGTTTATCCATGCAAAAGACGCCCCCCCCGGCCGCACAGGCCGAAACACGCCTGGCGGATTACACGCCGCCGGCTTTCCTCGTGGACGACGTGGCACTGGACTTCGACATCAACGACGCGCACACCCGCGTCGCCTCAAGGCTCACCATCCGCCGCAACCCGGAAAGCGCCGCAAAGGATGCGCCGCTGGTCCTTGACGGCCAGGGACAGGAACTGCTTGGCGTCACCGTAGACGGCAAGAAGCTCTCGCCCGGGGACTACACGCTGACCGGGCAGGCCCTGACCATCCACGCCGTACCGGAACACGCCGTCGTGGCCATCGAAAGCACGAACGACCCGGCCGCCAACACCGCCCTCTCCGGCCTCTACGCCGCCGGGCCGATGCTGTGCACGCAGTGCGAATCCGAGGGCTTTCGCCGCATCACCTATTTCCCCGACCGCCCCGACGTCCAGTCCCGCTACCGCGTGACCATCCACGCGGCCAGGGACCGCTATCCGGTGCTCCTGGCCAACGGCAACCTCATCGCCGCCGGCGAGGAAGACGGCGGCCGCCACTACGCCGTGTGGGAGGACCCCTTCCGCAAGCCCTGCTACCTGTTCGCGCTGGTCGCGGGCCGGCTCGACAAGGTGGCGGACCGCTTCGTCACCCGGTCCGGTCGCGAGGTGCTGCTGGAAATCTACACCGAACCCGGCCGGTCGAGCGAAACCGGGTTCGCCATGGCCGCGCTCAAAAAGGCCATGCGCTGGGACGAGGAACGCTTCGGCCGCGAATACGACCTGGACCGGTTCATGATCGTGGCCGTCAGCTTCTTCAATTTCGGCGCGATGGAAAACAAGGGCCTCAACATCTTCAACGACGCCCGGGTGCTCGGCCGCGCCGATACCGCAACCGACGCGGACATCGCCTTTTTCGAGCGCGTGGTCGGCCACGAATACTTCCACAACTGGTCCGGCAACCGCGTGACCTGCCGCGACTGGTTCCAGATCACGCTCAAGGAAGGGCTGACCGTATTTCGGGAACAGGAATTCGTGGGCGACATGAACAGCCCCTCCCAGGAACGGCTGCGCGCGGTGGCGACGCTGCGCCGCGCCCAATTCCCCGAGGACGCCGGGGCCATGGCCCACCCGATTCGCCCGGCGAGCTACCAGGCGGTGGAGAACTTCTACACCGCGACCGTCTATAACAAGGGGTCGGAAGTCATCCGCATGATCCAGACCCTGGTCGGGCGCGACGGCTTCCGCAAGGGCCTCGACCTCTACTTCGAGCGCCACGACGGCCACAGCGCGACCTGCGAGGACTTCGTCCGGGCCATGGAAGACGCCAACGGCGCGGACCTCGGCCAGTTCATGCGCTGGTACGCGCAAGCCGGCACCCCGGTCCTTCACGTGACGTCGCGCTACGACGCCGCAAGCCGGGAATACGCCCTCGACGTGCGGCAAAGCTGCCCGCCCACGCCCGGCCAGCCGACCAAGGAGCCCTTCCACATGCCCCTTTGCGTAGGCCTGCTCGACGCGCAGGGAAACGACATGACGGGCGACCTCGTGCTCGAAGTCACGCAGGCGCGGGAAACGTTCGTGATCCGGGAAGTGGCGCAAAAGCCGATCCCGTCCCTGCTGCGCGGATTTTCCGCGCCGGTGCGGCTCGAGTACGCCTACGACGACAGCGAACTGCTCGTGCTCCTGGCCCGCGACAGCGACGGTTGCAACCGCTGGGACGCGGGACAAAAGCTCTTCACCAAATACGCCCTGGCGGGCGAGGACCTGCCTGCGGCATTTCTCGCGGCCCTGCGCGCGGTGCTCCTGGACAAGGATATGGAGGCCGGGGCCAAGGCCATGACCCTGACCCTGCCCGGGGAGGAGGAGCTCGGCCTCGCCCTGATCGCGCGCGGGGAGCAGATCGACCCCGTGGCGGTCTACGAAAAGCGCCGCAAGGTCGTCACGTCCCTGGCCGTGGCCCTGGCCGACGACCTGTGGACGACGTACCGCGACATCGCGGCGGGCCTCGACGAGGAGGCCAGCGACGGGGAGTCGCGCGGCAGGCGGAGCCTCAAGAACCTCTGCCTGGCCTACCTGCACCGCGCCGAACCCGAAAAGGTGGCCCCCCTTGCCGCCGCCGCGGTTTCCGGGACGCGCAACATGACCGACAAGATCGCCGGCCTCACGCTCCTGGTGGACGGGGATTCGCCGCTGGCGGCCCCGGCGCTTGAGGCATTCGCCGCGACCTTTGCCGCGTCCCCCGCGATCATGGACAAGTGGCTCGGCGTGCAGGCCGCGCAGCGCCGCCCCGGCGTGCTCGAGAAGGTCGAGGGGCTGACCGGGCACCCGGCCTTCAGCCTGGGTAACCCCAACCGCGTCGCCGCGCTCGTCGGCGTGTTCGCGGCCAACCCGTACGGCTTCCACGCCCCGGACGGCTCGGGCTACCGGTTCGTGCTCGATGTCGTGGAGCGCCTCGACCGGCTCAATCCCCAGGCCGCGGCGCGCTACGCGAAGCCCTTCCTGCGCTGGCGCGATTTCGACGCGGGCCGCCAGCAGCGCATGCGGGAGACCCTGCAACGGCTGGCCGCGGTGGAGACGCTCTCGGTCAACGTGCGGGAAGTGGTGAGCAAGGCGCTCGCGGCGGATCAATGACGCAAGGGGGCTTCCCCCGGGAAGCCCCTCTTCCATGGAACAGGGAGTCCGTATGGAGACATTGCCCCGCGCAAAAGGACTGGCCCTCTTCGTCCTGACCGCCCTGGCGTTCCTGCCCGGTTGCGCGCCTTCGAAGCCGTTGACGCTCGACGATGCGTGGCACGTGGTCAGGGAGAAAAAATTCGTTGACCTCACCCATGCGTTCGCACCGGGAATACCGCACTGGAAGGGATTTCCCGATGAGACGCGGGAAACCTTATACTGGTACGAACCGGGAGTCGGGAAACTGGGCAGCGGATTCTACGCGCAGGCATTCACGCATGCGGGACAGTGGGGAACCCATGTCGATCCCCCTGCGCACTTCGCAAAGGGCATGCGCACCGTGGACCAGATCGACGTCAAGGAGATGCTGCTCCCGCTGGTCGTGCTCGATGTCCATGCGGCCGTGGCGAAAAACCCGGACTACGCCATCACGATGGACGATGTGAAAACCTGGGAAAAAAAGCATGGGAAAATCCCCGAAGGGGCGTTCGTGGCCATGCGCACCGACTGGTCGAAAAGGTGGCCGGACGCCGAGGCCATGCAGAACAAGGACGCCAAGGGGATCGCGCATTACCCTGGCTGGAGCAGGGAGGTGCTCGAATATCTTTACGAGGAGCGCCACATCACCGCTTCCGGCCACGAAACGACGGATACCGATCCCGGTCTCGCCACGTCCAGGGACGACTATTCCCTGGAAACCTACATCCTGCGGAGCAATCATTACCAAATCGAACTGCTCGCGCACCTGGACGCTGTGCCTGAAACGGGCGCGCTGGTCGTCGTGAGCTTCCCCAAACCCAAGGATGGCTCGGGATTTCCGGCCCGGGTGTTCGCGATTCTTCCCTGACCCCTCTCGCCTCCCATGGCGGTCACACGCGACGCCCGGAGGCCATGGGGGATCGCCCGGGCCCCGGGAGCCCACGGGCTATGTCGTTTTTTCGGACAGTGTCGAAACGGGAGCCAGTGCCGGCAAAGAAAAAGGGCCTACGCTTTCGGCGTAAGCCCTTGAACTTCCTTGGTTGCGGGGGCAGGATTTGAACCTGCGGTCTTCGGGTTATGAGCCCGATGAGCTACCGGTCTGCTCCACCCCGCGTCGTGGAGAAATGTTTCTAGGCGTTCCCCCCCTTCCCGTCAAGCGAAAATTATGGAATCATCGCAAGAAAGTTTCCCCTGAAGAAATATACTGTTTTGTTTCAGGTTGTTATGACTCCATTTTGGCGCATCGTTCTGGCCGGTGCGGGATTGGCCCTGCTCGCCGCTTCCCTGCTGCGCAAAAAAAGGGCAGGATGGTTGGCCGTGGCAGGCGTCGTCCTCCTCGGCACGCTGGCCGTGCGGGAATCCGACCCTCTCTTGGCCCTGGGCGCACTCGCCCTGGCCGCGGCCCGGTGCGTCTCGCCGGCGCGGCAGGATTCCCCGCAGGCCCGCACCGCCGACGCCGAGGCAGCCCATCCGCCACGCGGCCAACGTCCTTGACGAAACCGCGTTTGGTGGGTATTGGAAAAAGTTCATCACATCTTTGGAGATTATGCATGAGCAAGAAGACATACCAGCCCAGCAAGATCCGCAGAAAACGCACCCACGGCTTCCTCGTCCGCTCCCGGACCAAGAACGGCCAGGCCATCCTGCGCCGCCGCCGCGCCAAGGGTCGCAAACGTCTGGCCGTCTAGGCTTCCATCCGGCGCACAGGCTCCGGACGCGAAGGGAGTTCGCGGCCTGCTACGAGGCGGGCCGCCGCTATCACGGCAAGACGTTCCTCCTGTTCGTCCTGCCGCGCCAGGACAAAACCGCTCCCTGGCGGCTCGGATTGGCCATCAGCAAAAAAGTCGGCAACGCCGTCGTCAGAAACCGCGTCAAGCGGGTGCTGCGCGAATGTTTCCGTCTGGGTGCGCCGGATGCCGTCGCCGCTCTGGATATCGTGGTCATCGCCAAGAAAAGCCTCGATCCCGCGCAGTTGACGCTGGATACGGCCTGTCGCGACATCTGGCCGCTTTTTGCGCGCATGGCCCGTGACCTCGACCGCCCGGCCCGGCCGGAAAGCGTGACCGCATGCGAAGCGTCCTCCTCTGGGGCATAACCTTCTACAGGCTTGCCCTCTCCCCCCTCAAGCCGCCATGCTGCCGCTTTGTCCCCACGTGCTCCGAATACGCCCTGGAAGCGGTGGGGCGGTTCGGCGCGTTCAAGGGCGGCCTGCTCGCCCTGTGGCGACTCGCCCGCTGCCACCCCTTCGCCAGGGGCGGCTATGACCCGGTGCCCGACGCGCCCTGGCCGCGTCCAAAATCTATCGCGCACGCAACCCCTGGCCCGCGCCTCCACTCTTATCGACGGGATTTGAAGGACAATGGAAAACAAACGCGTAATTCTGGCCGTGGTGCTCTCCCTTGCCGTGTTAGTGGGCTGGAACTTCCTGTTCCCGGCCAAACCCCCGGCTCCTAAGCCCGATACCGCCGCCCAATCCCAGGCCCAGGCCCCCGCCCCCAAAGCGACCCCGGCCCCCAAAGCCGACCCCATCGCCGCCTTCGCCCCCACCCCGGGCAAGAAGGTCATGGTGGAAACCCCGCTTTACACCGCGGAATTCAATGCCGCCGGCGGCGTCCTGTCCCAGTTTTCCCTGAAGAATTACCGCCAGACCATTACCAACGATTCCCCCCTGGTCGATCTCGTCAACGCCAAATCCCAGTCCAAGGCGCCGCTGGGGCTCATCCTCAACGGCTCGCCCACCTGGCAGAACGTCGATTGGGCCATCGAGGGCGGTGACCTGCGCCTGGGACCGGCCGATACCGGCAGCCTCACCTTCGTCGGCCGCATGGGCGACGTGACGCTCAAGCGCGTCATGACCTTCTCCGGCGCGGGCTACCTCATCGACGAAAAGCTCTCCCTGCAAAACGCCGGCGGCGCGCCGCTCTCCAGCCGCCTGTCCATGACCGTGGCCGTGGACCGCCTCTCCGCCGAGGGCGACAGCTACAACCCCACCCAGGCCGCCTTCTACGACACTTCGGGTCTGGAACTCTTTTCCAGCGAGAAGAAGCTGGCCGAGGGCATCGCCGACGAAAAACCCGTGCAGTGGGGCTCGATCATGAGCAACTACTTCCTGGTCGGCGTCATCCCCCAGACCGACAATCTGCACGGCAAGGCCAAAATCGAGGACGGCATCTTTCGCGTCGCCGTGGACAAGGAAGGCATCGACATCCCCGCCGGCGGCCGCTCGGACCTCGACATCAGCTACTACCTCGGCCCCAAGGACCCCAAATACCTGGCCGCCGCGCCGAACCACCTGTCCGCGGCCATCGACTACGGCTGGTTCGATTTCATCGCCAAGCCGCTGCTCAAACTCCTGCACTTCTTCTACGACTACGTCGGCAACTACGGCGTGGCCATCATCCTGTTGACCGTGCTCATCAAGGCGATTTTCTGGCCGCTCTCGCACAAGAGCTACAAGTCCATGGAGCAAATGAAAAAGCTCCAGCCGCTGCTCAGCCAGCTGCGCGAGAAGTACAAGGACGACCGCCAGAAGATGAACGAAGAGATGATGCAGCTCTACAAGACCTACAAGGTCAACCCGGCCGGGGGCTGCCTGCCCATGGTCGTGCAGATCCCGGTCTTCTTCGGCCTCTACCAGGCCCTGCTGCACTCCATCGAACTGCGACATGCCTGCTTCATCCGGTATCTGCCCTTTACCGACATGATCTGGCTCGCGGACCTCTCGGCCAAGGACCCGTTCTACATCACCCCGCTGATCATGGGCGCGACCATGTTCCTGCAGCAGAAAATGACCCCGGCCCCGGGCGACCCCACCCAGGCCAAGATCATGTTGCTCATGCCCGTGATCTTCACCTTCATGTTCCTGAACTTCCCTTCGGGACTGGTCGTCTACTGGCTGGTCAACAACGTCATTTCCATCGCCCAGCAGTATTGGATGCTCAACAAGAAGTCCTGACGCCCCTCGTCAGAAGCATCCCAGGGCCGCGCGTGGAAGCGGCGCAAGTGCAATCAAGGAGCGAATATGAGCGAATTCAGAACCTTTAGCGGCAAGACCGTCGACGAGGCCATGGAGGAGGCCTGTCGGCATTTCGCCGCGGCCCGCGAAAAACTGGAAGTGGAGATTCTCTCCGGCGGCTCCTCCGGCATCTTCGGCCTCGTTGGCAAGAAAAAAGCGCAAGTGCGCGCCCGCCTGCGCGAGGAAGTCAACCTCCTCCAGGATATGACCGACGCCGGCAATCGCGAAGAAACCAAAAAAGCCGACAGGCCCCCGCGCCAACCCAAACCCGCGCGCCAGCCCGCCCCGGCCAAAGCCGAAAAACCCGCGGAAATAACCCCCGAGCCCGTGGCCGCCGCGCCCGAGCCGGCCCCGCAATCCGCCCCCGAAATCCCGGACCCCGTCGCCCCCGAGGTGAACGACGACGACGCCCTGACCGAAGAGGCCTACGACGCCTATGCCGACGACGAGGAAGACCGCGACTTCGCCGAGGCCGCCGAGGAACAGGAAGCCCCCCGCCGCTCCGGCCGCGCCCCGCGCGAAGACCGTAAGCCCGCCGCTCCGGAAACGCCTCCCGAGCCGCTGACCCCGGAACTCGAAGCCATCGTGCGCGAAGTCGTCGGCAAAATGCTCGAAGGCATCCTCGGCGAAATCCCCGAATTCGAAATCTCCGGCCACAGCGAACGCGTGTCCGTGCTCATCCTCGACGAGGAAAACTCCGGCCTGCTCATCGGCCGCGAAGGCCAAACCCTCTCCTCCATCCAATACCTCGTCAACCGCATCGTCATCCGCCGCCACGGCAGCCCGGTCAAAGTGCAGATCAATACCGGCGCCTATCGCGAACGCCAGGACGACAACCTGCGCAAAATGGCCATCTTCCTGGCCGACAAGGCCAAAACCCTCGGCCGGCCCCAGTCCACCAAGCCGCTCTCCTCCTACCACCGCCGGGTCGTCCACCTGGCGCTCCAAGAGGACGAAGCCATCTCCACCCGCTCCAAAGGCGAAGGGCCGCTCAAACGCGTCCTCATCGTCCCCCGCGGGGCCCGCGGGAATGGCGGAAACGGCGGGAATGGCAGCGAAGCGCAGAACGGTCGGCAAGAGGGCAGGTAAGGAAGCAAGAGAGAGAAGAAGCAGAATGCCTCCGGCGTCCAGGAGGGGCCGAGGGCCCTCCTGGACCACCCCGACAAGGGCGGGTGGAGGCGTGGTCGGGAACGTCGGGCGGCGTGACGTCGGACCATGTGGTCACCAGCGGCGAAGCGCCGCATCTTGGGAAGTTGGGTCCATAAAATTCCTTTGACTGCGCCCCGAAGGGGCGACGGGCCTCGCCGACGGACTCCCGCCCACGGCCGCGTTTCCACCCGCCTCCGGCTACACCCATCGAGGAGGTCCAGGAGGGGGTCACCCCCTCCTGGCCGCCGGAGGCATCTTCACCACCCGGATCTCACGCTCCTTACCTTTTTACCTTTACCTGTACCTTCACCTTCAGCCTCTCCACCAACACCCACACCACATGCACCACCGCCACCAAAGGAGTACTGACCATGCGCGACGCATCGTTTCGGGCTGACGTCCTGTGCCTGGTGACGGCCCTCATCTGGGGCCTGGCGTTCGTGGCCCAGCGCATCGGCATGGACCATATGGGGCCGATGGGGTTCAACGGCATCCGTTTCGCACTGGGCGCGCTGGCACTGGCGCCGCTGGCCATGCGCTCGATGCGCTATCCGCCGCCCGCGCCGTTTCTGGCCGGCGGCAATCCCGGCTTCCCCTGGCTGGGGGGGCTGCTCGCCGGGACGGTGCTTTTTGCGGGCGCGACATTGCAGCAGGTGGGGCTCAAGTACACCACGGCGGGCAAGGCGGGCTTCATCACGGGCCTGTACGTGGTCCTGGTACCGATGCTCGGCTTTTTCCTGGGCCAGCGGCCGGCGCGCGGCGACGTGGTCGGCGCGGTGGCGGCCGCGGTGGGGCTGTATTTCCTGTCCGTGACCGAGACGTTCACGCTGGCGCCGGGCGACGGGCTGGAGCTTGTGGGCGCGTTTTTCTGGGCCGGGCACGTGCTGGTCATCGGCTGGCTATCGCCGCGCACGCGGGCGTTGCCGCTGGCCATGGCCCAGTATGTGGTTTGTTCGGTGCTGAGCCTTGCCTGCGCCGTGGCGTTCGAGGAGCTTTCCTGGGTTGGCATACGCGGCGCGGCCTGGCCGATTCTCTACGGCGGCCTGCTTTCGGTGGGGCTTGCCTACACGTTGCAGGTGGTGGCGCAGCGCGACGCCAAGCCGACCCACGCCGCCATTCTGCTCAGTTTCGAGACGGTGTTCGCCGCGCTTGGCGGCGCGGTGGTCCTGGGCGAGAGCCTGGGGGCACGCGGCCTTTTCGGTTGCGCGCTCATGTTCGCCGGCATGCTGGCCTCCCAGCTTTGGCCCAAGGCGCGCCAGGCCGCCTGAGCCTCGATACCCTTTCGGGCGCTGCGGGCATGGTCCCGACGCCTGCACACTTGTTTCCGCGCGTCGCTGCGGGGCCCTTGCGCCCTGGCCGCGCGTCGCGCATAAGGCCGCAATGGACATACGTGAAGACATGGAACTGACGCTTGCCGTGGACCGGCTGGCGTTCGGCGGAAAGGGCGTGGCCCGTGTGGAAGGGCTTGTGGTGTTCGTGGACGGCGGGTTGCCCGGGGCCACGGTCAAGGCCCGGGTGACGCGGATGAAAAAAGGTTTTGCCGAGGCGGTCGTCCTGGAGACGCTTGTGCCCTCGCCCCAGGCCGCCACGCCCGAATGCCCGCATTTCGGCGTATGCGGCGGCTGCGCCTGGCAGGACCTGCATTACGAGGCCCAGCTTTTCTGGAAGCGCGAGCAGGTCGTGGAGACGCTCGCGCGCCTGGGCGGCCTGGCGGACGTGGCGGTGGCGCAGACCGTGGCCTCGCCGCGCGTCTACGCCTACCGCAACAAGATGGAATTCGCCTTTGCCGGCCGGCTGCACCTGGGCCTGCACGAGCGGCATCGCCCGGGCCGGGTCCTCGACATCGGGGAGTGCCGGCTCATGGATGCCTGGGCCGGCGAGGTGCTGGGATTTGTCCGCGACACCTGCGCCCAGACGGGCCTTGCCGCCTACGACACGCGCACGGGCAAGGGCGTGTGGCGGCATCTGGTGCTGCGCCACAGCGAGGACACGGGCGGGCGGCTCGTGCACTGCATCACCGGGCCGGCGCGCGGGGCCGGCGACGCCGCGCACGCGCTCGGCGAGGCGATCCTGGCGCGTTTTCCGGAAGTGACGGGATTCGTGCATTCCGTGCGCCGCGCGCCGACGGCCGTGGCCCTGGGCGAACGGCAGGTGATGGCGCTCGGGCAGGACCATCTGGAAGAGCGGTTCGGCACGGCGCGACTGTCCGTTTCGGCGGACGCCTTCGCCCAGACCAACACGCAGGCCGCCGCCCTGCTCTACGGCGTCGCGGCCAAGGCCGCGGGCTCGGACCCGGTGGGCGCGGCCGTGGACCTCTACTGCGGCTGCGGCGGCATCGCGCTTTCTCTCGCCCCGCAGTTCGAAACGGTCTACGGTTTCGAGGCGGACAAGCGGGCCGTGGCCGACGCGGCGCGTTCCGCCGAGCTTTCCGGCGTCGGCAACGCCGTGTTCAAGGCCGTGGACGCGGCCATGGGGCTGGAGGAACTCTCCGGCATCGCCCCTGCCGTGGCCGTGCTCGACCCGCCGCGAAACGGCGTCGCGCCCGAGATGATCGCGGCGCTTCTCTCCGCCGCGCCGCGCAAGGTCGTCTACGTCTCGTGCAATCCGGCCACGCTCGCCCGCGACCTCAAGGCCCTGGGCGAACTCTACGTCGTGACGCAGGTCACGCCCGTGGATCTCTTCCCGCACACGGCGCACATCGAGGCCGTGGCGGAACTCGTTTTGCGCTAGCGTGCGTCGCCTGTTCCCCCTGAGAAGCCTTCCGCGTTTTCAAGGGGAACGGCGCTAGCAGCGAAACCAGGCGAGCCAGGCCTCCCATTCGCCGATACATTTGGCCATGGCCGCGTAGCCGGCGGCTTCGGGGTGGTAGCCGTCGCCAGCCGCGACGAGGCTGTCGAGGTAGGTCGCCTCGCGGGAAAGCGTCCGGCACAGTTCCAGGTACGGCACGCCCATGTCGTCGCAGGTGCGCGCGAACACGTCGGAAAGCTCTTCCACGCGCGCGCGGTGCGCGTCGTCGAGCACGGGCGGCGGGCCGACCATGAGCAGCGGGCACAGCTTGGACACCTGCGTCACGATGGCGAAGAGGTTGTCCACGGATTCGGAAAGTTCCACCTTGCGCCGGCCGTTTTCCACCTTGGCGTCGTTGACCCCGAACGAAAGCACCGCCCGGGCCTCCTCGCGCGGCAGCAGGCGCGGCGGCAGCTCGCGGGCAAGGCGCGCCTTGATGTGGCGACTCGTCTCCGAGCGCACGCCCAGGTTGTAGGCCGTCAGTTCCAGGCCGGCCAGCGGCGCGGCGGCGCACAGTCGCCCCACCCAGCCGAGATACGCGGGATCGCCCACGCCTACGGTCAACGAATCGCCGACAAAGACCACACGCATGACGCCCTCCTCGCTTTGCGCTTCCGGGGACAAGACGTTTTCAGAACAGCCTCGCAGACCCGAACCGGCTAGTTCCATTCGCCGTACGGCGGATTGGACTTGCCGGTCATGCGTTCGATGTCGATGCGCACAACGGCCGTCACCGGCACGACTTCGGGCCGGAATCCCTCCACCGGGCCGCCGTGGCGACGCATGATGATGCGCAGCCCTTCGATCTTCTCGGCCTCGTCCTCGACGAGCACGGCCGTGCCGAAGCCGATGACCGACTTGTAGTAGGTGGTGTAGTCGCAGGGGCGCTCGCCTGTGACGATCTCCACGTCGCTGTCGAGCTCGAAGCATACGCGCGGATGGTCGCGCAGGATCTCCATCTTCATGCCCTTGCGCGAGGAATGGAAATAGATGCGGCCGGCGGCGTAGCCCATGTTGACCGGCACCACGTAGGGCCACTGCCCGTCGAAAAGCCCCAGCCGGCATATGCGCGACCGCATGAGCAGTTCTTCCAGTATGGACTTGTCCTTGATTTCCCGCTCTTTCTTGCGCATCCCCTTTCCCACTCCTTCCCGTTCGTACGTCTTCCTATCGGGGAGGTCCAGGAGGGGCCCTTGCCCCTCCTGGCCGCCGGAGGCATTCGCTTCTCTTCCCCTAAGCTACGCCGTCAGCGCGTCGCACAGGCGGTGCATGAGCGCCTGGATGTCCTTGAAGGCTTCGCGGCCGGCGTGCATCTGCTTGGGGTGCTGCACGGTGGGGCCGGGCAGGGCCACGTCCGCGGCGCAGTGCTTGATGAGGTTCTGCATGCCGAAGGGCTGGGTTTCCAGGTGGAACTGCAGGCCCACGACGCGGTGGTTGTAGACGAAGGCCTGGTTGGCGCAGGCGGCGGAACTGGCGGCGTGGACCGCGTCCGGCGGGATGGAGAAGGTGTCGCCGTGCCAGTGGAAGGCGTAGTAGGACTGGGGAAAGCCGGCGAAGACCGATTCGTCCAGGCCCTGCGGCGTCATCTCCACCTTGAACCAGCCGATTTCCGGCACCGGATTTTTGGTGACCGAACCGCCGAGGACCACGGACACGAGCTGCGCGCCGAGGCAGATGCCGAGCACGGGCTTTTCCGCGGCCACGGCCGCCCCGATGGCTTTCTTCTCCCCGGCCAGCCACGGGTGGTCCTTTTCGTCGTAGACACCCATGGGGCCGCCCATGACCACGAGCATGTCGTAATCCGCGACCTGCGGCGGCGTCTCGTCGGCGAAAAAGCTCGTGCTTGTGAGCTCGTGGCCCTTGGCCGCGGCCCAGGTTTTTATGGAGCCCACGTCCTCGAAGGGGACGTGGTAGAAAGCGTGCAGGCGCATGGGGAATCCTCCGGTGCTTGCGGTGAAAGATGACCCGATACGGGCGTCGCCAAGGTTGTCGGTTCCGCGCCAGCGTATGTCAAGGCCGAAACCCCTGCCGACGCCCTTTCGCGGCGCACGGGATTGGCATATAGGGACAGCATGTTCCCTGCGCTCGCGCCGGGAATTCCACCTGAAAGAGGAGGAAATACCATGCCCACTTCCCCGTGGCATGCGCAAACGCTCGCCCTGCACGCCGGCCATGCGCCGGACGCCGACACCCTGTCCCGGGCCGTGCCCATCCACCAGACCACGAGCTTTCTGTTCCGCGACCCCGAGCACGCGGCCAATCTCTTCGCCCTCAAGGAAGCCGGCTACATCTATACGCGTCTCGGCAACCCGACCACCGACGTCCTGGAAAAGCGCCTGGCCGCCCTGCACGGGGCCTCGGCCTGCGTGGCCACGGCCTCGGGCATGGCCGCCATCTTCTACGCCGTGGCCGCCATCACCAAGGCCGGGCAGAACATCGTCTCGGGCAGCAACCTCTACGGCGGCACCCACACGCTTTTCGAGCACACGCTCAAGCGCTTCGGCATCGAGGTGCGCTTCGTGGACTCGTCCGACCCGGCCAACTTCGCCCGGGCCATCGACAAGGACACGCGCCTCGTCTACTCCGAATCCATCGGCAATCCGCGCTGCAACGTGGACGACCTGCCGGCCATCGCCAAGGTGGCCCACGACGCGGGCGTGCCCTTCGTTCTCGACAACACCGTGGCCGCGCCGCCGATCCTCAACCCCTTTGCCGTGGGCGCGGACATCGCCGTGTATTCGCTGACGAAGATCATCGGCGGCCACGGCACCTGCATCGGCGGGGCCATCGTCGAGGCCGGGGGCTTCGACTGGTCGGCCGGCGGCAGATACCCGGAAATCACGGCCCCGGACCCGACCTACCACGGCGCGAATTTCTGGGAGATGCTGTGCACGCTCGAGGGCACGCCCTGCTCGGCGTTTTGCACGAAGATCCGCACCGGGCTCATGCGCGACATCGGGGCCACGCCCGCGCCCATCAACAGCTTCCTCGTCATCCAGGGCATGGAGACGCTGCCGCTTCGGGCCAAGGCGCACTGCGAAAACGCGCAGAAAGTGGCGGAATTCCTGGAAACGCACCCCAAGGTGGCCTGGGTCAACTACGCGGGCCTGCCGAGCCACAAGGACCATGCCCGGGCGAAAAAGTTCTTCCCCATCGGCCCCGGCGCAGTGTTCGGCTTCGGGCTCACGGGCGGCATCGAGGCGGGAAAGGCGTTCATCAAGTCGGTCAAGCTGTGTTCGCACCTGGCCAACATCCTGGACGCCAAGACGCTGGTGATCCACCCGGCGTCCACGACGCATTCGCAGCTGACCCCCGAGGAGCTGGCGCAGGCCGGCGTGCCGCCGGACATGGTGCGCATTTCGGTCGGTATCGAGGACGTGGAAGACATCCTCGCGGATTTGCGGCAGGCGCTTAAGCAGGCGTAGGCGCGCGGCGCGAGACTGCGGGGGAGCGGCCGAAAGGCCCCTTCCCCGCTACGGCCCGTCCTGGGAGCGCTCGGAGGGGCGCATGTCGGGGCTCGTGTAGAAGAATTCGATGCGGCGGTTGCGCGCCTTGTTCTCGGCCGAGGTCGGGGGCACGAGCGGCTGGCTGTCGGCCAGGCCCACGGCGCGCAGGCGCGTGGTCGGGATGTCCGCCTTCTCGGCGAGGTAGCGCGTGGCCGCGGCGGCGCGGGCCGCGGAAAGCTCCCACTTCGACGGGTACGGCCCGCCCTTCTCCTCGTCGTCGGCATGGCCGCGCACGGTCAGGTTGATCTTGAAATCGCGCAGGATCTTGGCCACACCGTCGAGCATCTTGAGCGCCGAGGGCGTCAGTTCCGCCGAGCCCGGCTTGAACATCACCGAGTTGTTGATCTGCATCATCACGCCCGAGGAGTCGTTGCTCACGCCCGAATTGCTCTTGACCGACAGGTCCGAGGTGATGAGCTCCTTGACCAGAAGCGCGATCTCGTACTTGAGCTTGTTTTCCTGGGACAGCTTGAATTCCGGGCTGCCCTTGATCGCATCCGGGCTGATGAAGGTGGGCACCTTTTCGAGGTTTTGCACCTTCTCCTTGCTTGGCACGTTCTTGTCCTGGAAGACCAGGGAGAGTTCCTGCTTCTTTTGCGGCTTGAGCGACACGACCAGCCACAGAAGCAGGAAAAAGGCCATGAGCGCCGTGACGAAGTCGGCGTAGGCCACCTTCCACGAACCGCCATGGTGCCCGCCGTGCCCCTCGTCGGACTCGCGGTAGATGACGACGGTCTTGCCGTGGTCGCTATTTTTTGCCACGCAGCGCCCCTTCCATGTCCTCCATGGTCGGCCGCACGTCGTCGGGAATGGCCCGGCGGCCCATTTCCACGGACAGCATCGGGGAGAACCCGGAATTGAACGCGCCGAGCACCTCCTTGGCCACGTGCAGCATGTGCTGCTGGGCCTTGGCCTGGTACTCCAGATTGGTGGCCATGGGGCCGACGAAGCCGTAGCACATGAGGATGCCGAGGAACGTGCCGACCAGGGCCGCGCCGATGCTGTGGCCGAGCACCTCGGGCGGCTCGTTGATCTTGCCCATGGTGAGGACGATGCCGAGCACCGCGGCCACGATGCCGAGCCCCGGCAGCGAATCCGCCACCTTGGTCACGGCCGTGGGCGCGATCATGGCGTGGTGGTGCATGGTGGCGATGTCCGTGCGCATGAGGTCGTCGTAGCGGTGGGCGTCGATGCCTTCCGAGAGCAGGCACTTGATGTTGTCGCAGATGAAATAGGCGAGCTGCTTGTTCTTGGCGATGTTGGGGTAGCGATTGATGGTCGAGGACTGCTCGGGCTTGGCCACATGGGGCTCAAGCGCCACGATGCCGTCGCGGCGGGCGATGTTGAGCAGCTCGAAAAGCAGCGTCAGCAGGTCCTGGTAGTCGGAAGCCGAGGCCTCTTTGCCCGTGAACACGTGCATGATGTGCTTGAAGGTGCCGATGACCACGGACTTGGGCGCGGAGATGATAAACGAGCCCAGGGCCGCGCCGCCGATGATGAGCAGCTCGATGGGCTGGATGAGCACGCCCATGTGGCCGCCTTCCAGCAGAAAGCCGCCGATGACGCAGCCAAGGACCACCACGATGCCGATGATGACGAACATGACCCACCATGCGGGCGCACGCGCAGGCCGCCCCGGATAACCGGAAGGAGGCGCAAGCCCCCGTTCCGGGCGATGTCAGGAAAACGCGCCGCCGACGCGCACGGCTCCCTGTAAAAAAAACCGGCCCCCCGGGCAAGAGGCGCGGCCGACTTTCCTGGGACTGCCCGGGCATGCCGACTTGCGCCACAAGCGGACCATCCCCGTAATCCTGTGCCGGCAATCCTTGCGCAAAGGGATCTCTCCTCGAAGACGCGTCGCCATGCCATAGGTGCCGCACATCATTGCAACCATGCCTATGACGCAGGAAATTCTTCCCTCGTCGAGGAGGGTCCGGGAGGGGATCATCCCCTCCCGGCCGCCGGAGGCATCCCTCCGACCTTGCTTTGCAACATCCTTACCCTACTTCGCGCCGCAGCACTTCTTGTATTTCTTGCCGCTGCCGCAGGGGCAGGGATCGTTGCGGCCCACCTTGGGCTCGGCGCGGCGCTTGGGCTCTTTCTTGTGCTCTTCCTCGGCGGAACCGCCGGAGTACTGCATGTTGGCCGTCTCGTCCTTGTGCTGGAACTCCTGCTCGCGGACCTCGCTTCTTATCTGCACGCGGGACAGGGCGCGGATGGCGGCGTCGCGCATGCTGTAGATGAGCTGCTGGAAGAGTTCGAAGCCCTCGCGCTTGTATTCCTGTTTGGGGTCCTTCTGGCCGTAGCCGCGCAGGCCGATGCCGTCGCGCAGGTGGTCCATGGAGAGCAGGTGCTCCTTCCAGTGGCGGTCCAGGGTGTCGAGCAGGAAATAGCGGGCGATCTCGCGGTAATGGTCGCCGGCCACCTCGGACAGGGTCCGCTGGCGGGAGAGCACGGCGTCGCGCACGGTTTCCTTGACGGCGACGCCCGCCCCGGCGAGTTCCATCTTGATATCGAAGAGGTCTTCGAGCTGGGCGGCGGCGATCTCCAGGCTCTCGGCGTCCGGTTCGCCCTTGGCCGCTTCCAGGGGGGCGAAAATCTCGTCGACGATCTCCTCCACGTACTCCGTGACGAAGGACTCGGGTTCGGTCGTCTCCATGAGCTCGCGGCGGCGCGAGTAGATGACCTCGCGCTGCTGGTTCATGACGTTGTCGTATTCGAGCAGCTGCTTGCGGATCTCGAAGTTGTGGGCCTCGACCCGCTTCTGGGCGTTCTCGATGGCCCGGGAAACCATGCGGTTCTCGATGGGCTCGCCGTCCTCCATGCCGAGCTTGTCCATGAGCCCCTTGAGGCGGTCGGAGCCGAAAAGGCGCATGAGGTCGTCGTCGAGGGCCAGGTAGAAGCGCGAGGAGCCCGGGTCGCCCTGGCGGCCGGAACGGCCGCGCAACTGGTTGTCGATGCGCCGGGACTCGTGGCGCTCGGTACCGAGGATGTGCAGGCCGCCGAGGTCGGTCACGCCCTCGCCGAGCACGATGTCCGTGCCGCGACCGGCCATGTTGGTGGCGATGGTCACGCGACCGGCGTGGCCGGCCTGGGCCACGATCTCGGCTTCCTTCTCGTGGTTTTTCGCATTGAGCACGTCATGGGGCACGCCGGATTTTTGCAGCATGCCCGAGAGCAGCTCGGATTTTTCGATGGACACGGTGCCGACGAGCACGGGCTGGCCGCGCTTGTGCAGCTCCTTGACGTCCTTGGCGATGGCCTCGAACTTCTCCCGCTGCGTCTTGTAGACGAGATCCGGGAAGTCCTTGCGGATCATGGGCCGGTGCGTGGGGATGGAGATGACTTCCAGGTCGTAGATCTCGCGGAATTCCACGGCCTCGGTATCGGCGGTGCCGGTCATGCCCGCGAGTTTTTTGTACATGCGGAAGTAGTTCTGGAAGGTGATGGTGGCGAGCGTCTGGTTCTCGGCCTCCACCTGCACGTGCTCCTTGGCCTCGAGCGCCTGGTGCAGACCGTCGGAGTAGCGCCGACCGGGCATGAGGCGGCCGGTGAACTCGTCCACGATGAGGACCTGATCGTCCTTGACCACGTAGTCCACGTCGCGCTGGAAGATGTGGTGGGCCTTGAGCGCCTGGAGCACGTGGTGCTGGAAGGTGATGTTGGCCGCGTCGTAGAGGTTGTCGATCTTGAGCACCTGCTCCATGCGGGCCACGCCGTCGTCCGTGAGCAGGACCGTGCGCGCCTTCTCGTCCACGGTGAAGTCCGTTTCCTTGCGCAGCATGGGAATGAACGCGTCTATGCGGGCGTAGAGCGAGGAGGAGTCCTCGGCCTGGCCGGAGATGATGAGCGGCGTGCGCGCCTCGTCGATGAGGATGGAGTCCACTTCGTCGACGATGGCGTAATTGAGCTCGCGCTGGACCAGCTGCTCCTTGTAGAACTTCATGTTGTCGCGCAGGTAGTCGAAACCGAACTCGTTGTTGGTGCCGTAGACGATGTCCGAGGCGTAGGCGGCCTGGCGTTCGGCGTCGTCGAGGCCGTGCACGATGACCCCGACGGAAAGCCCCAGGAAATTGTAGAGCTTGCCCATCCAGGCCGCGTCGCGCTTGGCCAGGTAGTCGTTGACGGTGATGAGGTGCACGCCCTTGCCGGAAATGGCGTTTAAGACCACGGGCAGGGTGGCGACCAGCGTCTTGCCTTCACCGGTCTTCATCTCGGCGATCTTGCCGCGGTGGAGCGTCACGCCGCCGATGAGCTGCACGTCGAAGTGGCGCATGCCAAGCGCGCGCACGGAGCCTTCGCGCACGAGCGCGAAGACCTCGGGCAGGATGTCGTCGAGGCTGCGGCCGCCCGCCACCTCTTCGCGCAATTCGGCCACGCGGGCGCGCATGGCCTCGTCGGAGAGGGCCTGCACCTGCGGTTCAAAGGCGTTGATGGCCGCGACGATGGGCCGCAGGCTCCTCAGATAGCGTTCGTTTCGCGACCCGACGATCTTTCGGGCGATGGCCTTGAGCATGAATGGACTCCTTTATGTGGTGGAGGGCGGCGCGAGACGGTCGGGTCCCGGGTTTCCCGGAACGGTCCGCCCTCCCGGGGTGCGGCGGGGCGTCAGCCTAAAAGTTCCAGCCAGTGCCCGACCCGGATGTCGTCCGGGGCGGCGGCGCGCAACTGGGTGACGCAGCCCGAGCAGCCCGTGACGATCTGGTCGCCCGGGCGCGGGGCGTAGATGGCCAGGGCATGCCCGGCCACGGCCTCGGACAATTCCGGCGAGGTGAGCTTGGTCAGTCCGCCGAAACCGCAGCAAGGGGTTTCGTTTTCATTGAAAAGCAGGCGCGGCCCCATGGCCCGGCGCAGAAAGTCGAGGTCCTGGTTGCCGCCCGCGCCGTGGCAGGGGCGGTGGTAGCGCACGGACGGCGGCGCGGCGGCGCCCGAGCGGAAGGTCGTTTCGCCCATGAGCTCGGCCAGGGAGACGAGGTGTTCGCGCCAAAGGGGCAGTTCGTCCATGGAAAGGCCCAGGTCCTTGCGGGCGTAGGCGCGCAGGCCGCAGCGGCAGGTGGCGCAGAAGACGACCATGAGCGGCCGCCCGGCCGAGCGCCAGGCCTCGATGTTGTGCTGCTGCATGGCGGCCTGGGCCGCGGGCGCGCCGGCGTGCCCCAGCGTGCAGCCGCAGCAGGTGAAGCCCGGATCGGGCAGGACCTCGACGCCGAGGCCGGCAAGCACGCGCCTGGCCGCCTCCTTCCAGCGCGGATTGGCGTGTTCGGCCACGCAGCCGGCGAAAAGAACGGCCTTTTTGCCTTCGTGCCGCCGGTCCCAGGTCTCCGGGAAAAGCCACGGCTCGGGCGCGTGGCCTGAGCCCATGGCCTCGATGGCGGCCTTGGCGCGGCTTATGGCCTCGACCGGAATGTTGCCGGGAAGCAGTTTCGTCAACGACCGGGCGAGTGGCCACATGAGCCCCGCCCGCTCGACCCACAGCTTCCAGAGAAAGCCGGCGAAACCCGGGTGGGAGGCGCGCAGCTCGGCCACGAGATCAGGGCCGCAAAGCCCCAGCGGGCAGGCGTTTTCGCACTTGCCGCAGGAAAGGCACACCGTGGCCAGGAGGTCCGCGGCCTTGCGCGAAAGGTCCGCCCTGCCCTCGGCCACGGCCCGGGCCAGAAAGAATTTCGCGCGCGGGGAAAGCTCCTCGCGGCCGGTGGCGGCAAAAAGCGGGCACACGGACAGGCAGCGGCCGCACAGGATGCATTCCGGGCGACGGCCCTGGCCGTGGAGGCAATGGACGGGGGAAAGTTCCGTGGGCACGGTCAATACGCCTTTTGCGGGTTCATGATGCCGGCCGGGTCGAACACGGCCTTGAGGCGGCGCAGGAGGTCGCGCTCCTCGGGGGAAAGCTGGCGGTCGAGGAAGGGCAGTTTGGACAGGCCCACGCCATGTTCGCCGGAAAGCGTGCCGCGAAGCTTCAGGCACAGGTCCAGGATGCGCTCCCGGGCGCGTTCGGCGCGGCGGCGCTCGTCGCCGCTTGCGGCATCATGCATGATGTTGACGTGGAGGTTGCCGTCGCCGATGTGGCCGAAAAGCAGGATGCGCACGCGCTCCTGCGCTCCGATGGCCGCGACGCCGGCCGCGGCCTCGCGCAACGCGCCGCGCGGCACGGTGACGTCGTCGCTGATCTTGTCCGGCGCGGCTTTGAACGATGCCGGGTTGAGCAGCCGGCGCAGCTCCCACAAGGCCTCCTCGGCCTCGGGCTCGGTCGCCCGCTCGCTCCAGACCGGGCCGGCCGCCTCCGTCGCGGCGGCGAGCAGGCGCACATCCGCGGCCACGGCCTCGGGCGAGCCATCCACGCGCAGGAAAAGCGCCGCGCCGGCGTCCCGGGGCCAGGGCACGGCGCTGATGGCGGCCACGGCGTCCATGGCCTCCCTGGCGAGCAGTTCCATGGCCACGGGCAAGAGCCCGGCCTTGAAGACGTCCCCGGCGGCGGCCAGGGCCGCGTCCACGCTCGGATAGGCCAGGGCCAGGGTGGCGGTGGCGGCGGGCTTGGGCAACAGCTTGAGGATCAGCTTGGTGAAAAGGCCAAGCGTCCCTTCGGAGCCGACGAGCAGGCGCGTGAGGTCGAGCCCGACCACGTTTTTGTGGGTGCGTCCGCCGGCCTGGATGACCGTGCCGCCGGGCAGCACGGCCTCGATGCCGAGGATGTGGTCGCGGGTGACGCCGTATTTGACGGCGCGCATGCCGCCGGCGCAGGTGGAGGCGTTGCCGCCCACGGTCGAAAACTTCACGCTGGCGGGGTCCGGGGCGAAAAAGAGGCCCTTTGGGGCGAGCGCGGCCTGGAGCTCGCCGGTGACCACCCCGGGTTCGACCACGGCCACGAAGTCGTCGCCGTCGATTTCGAGGATGCGCGCCATGCGCGCCGTGGAAACGACGATGCCGCCGGCCACGGGCACGCAGTCGCCCACGGTGTTGGTGGCGCGCCCGCGCGGCAGGATCGGGATGGTCTGCGCCTGGGCGAAGGCGAGCAACTCGCGCACCTGCTGCGTGTTCTCGGGCCGCACCACGGCCCAGGGCGCGGCGAAGCGGCGCGAGGCGTCCGTGCCGAAGACGAAGGCCTCCTCGGAGGTAAACACGGCGGCGTCGCCCGGGAAAAGGCCCTCCAGGAAACGGCGCGCGGACGGGGTCAACGGGTTTTTGACTTGCATGGAGGATCAGTCCGCTTCGGCGGTCCAGGTCATGGAATCGACCTGTCCCTTGGCGTCGAAGGTGAAGGCGAGTTCGTTGTAGCCGCTCATGTCGGAATAGCGCCAGATTTCGTCCTCGACCTCCTCGGGCTGGCCGAGGACGGCGGCCAGGCGCTCGCGCGCCAGGCCCAGGCAGACCTTGCGGGCGAAGCAGACGGGGCCGGAGGTGACGCGGATCTGGTGAAAAAACTGCCGCGCGCCGCCGTCCATGCTATAAAGCGAGACGGTGACGCCGTCGTAAAGGAGCGTGACGATTTCGTAAGGCGCGTCGTCGTGGGGGCTGGAGAAGGGCACGGCCTGGCGTTCGCGCGGCTCGCCGAGGAGCTTCACCACATCGGCTTCGCTGGCGCCGAAGAGCCGCGCCGTTTCGTCGAGAAAGGCATCCACGCGCTCGTCGGCCTCGGTGGGGCCGGCCAGGGCCGCCCCGGCCAGAGCCAGGACCGCGACCAGGACCAGCAGCGCCGGAAGCACTCGCTTTGCTGCCATCAAACGACTCCTCGCCGGGCATCCGTCATTGGCCGGCCAGTTCCCGGGCCGCGTCACGGGCGAGATCCCGGTTTTTCAGGTCGTCGCGCCGATCGAAGACCTTCTTGCCCCGCGCCAGGGCGATCTCCACCTTGGCCCGGCCGTTCTTGAAATACACCCGCACGGGCACGACCGTGAGGCCCTTTTGCTCCACCTTGGCCCGAAGCGCCCGGATCTCGGCGGCGTGGAGCAGGAGCTTGCGCGGCCGTTCGGGCTCGTGCCCGCCGTCACCGGCGTTTTCATACGGCGCGATGTGCACGCCGGTCAAAAAGGCTTCGTCGCCCGTGATCCTGACGTAGCCGTCCTTGAAACTGATGCGCCCGGCCCGAAGCGACTTGACCTCGGACCCGACGAGCACCATGCCGGCTTCGTATTTCTCGAGAAATTCGTAAAGGTGCCGGGCTTTCTTGTTCTGGGCGACGAGCTTCTCGCCCGATTCCTTGGCTGTCATGGTTTCCTTTGGCCGCCCTTGCGGCGACGCGCCGGGCGTTTCCGCGTCGGCCCCTTCGTAAGGGCCGCGCCCCGGCCGGTCAATGGGCCGGCATCTCCTCGCGGTCGAGCAGGGACGAGTAAAACATCAGTTCGTCGGGGAACTGCCGGAAGATGGTCTCCTGGACCAGGGCGTTGGTACGGCTGACCGACGGGCTTTCGAGGACCAATTTAAGCAGTTTTTTGCAATCGTCCATGGTCGCCTGGCGGATGATGCGCTTGATTCCCGGAATGGCCTGGGGGGTCAGGCTGATGCAGTCGATCTGCATGCCCATGAGGATGGGCACGCAGAAGGGGTCGGAAGCCATCTCGCCGCACAGGCTCACCTCGATGCCGGCCTGGTGCGCGGCGTCGACCACGTGCTTGATGCTGCGGACCACGGCCGGGTGCAGGGGCTGGTACATGTGGGAGACGTAGCGGTTGGTGCGGTCGATGCCGAGCGAATACTGGATGAGGTCGTTGGTGCCGATGCTGAAGAAATCCACTTCCCGCGCCAGCACCTCGGCGATCATCACGGCCGAGGGCAGCTCCATCATGATGCCCACGGGCATGTCCGCCTCGAAGCGCGCTCCTTCCTGGCGCAGTTCGGCCCGGGCCTCGGCGAGCAGGGCCTTGGCCTGGCGGATCTCGCGCAGGCCCGAGATCATGGGAAACATCACCGCGATGTTGCCGGCCACGGACGCCCGCAGCATGGCGCGCAGCTGTGTCTTGAAGATGTCGCGGTGGCGCATGCACAGGCGGATGGCGCGAAGCCCGAGCGCCGGGTTGCGCTCGTCGAAGGCGCCGAGGGTGGAGACGAACTTGTCCGCGCCGGCGTCCAGGGTGCGCAGGGTCACGCGCCGCGGCGACATGATGGAGGCCAGATCGAGGTACTCCTCGTACAGCTCGTCCTCCGTGGGGAGCTTGGCCCGGTTCATGTAGGAATACTCGGTGCGGTAGAGGCCGATGCCCTCGCCGCCGTTGTTGACCACGGTGGGCACTTCCTCGAGCATCTCGATGTTGGCTTTGACCTTGACCCGGTAGCCGTCGATGGTCTCGCCGGGCAGGTGGCAGCCGCGCATGATGCCGGCCTGGTAGGCCTCGAACTGGTACTTGAGGTCCGAGAGGCGTTCGAGTTCCTCGTCGCCGGGGGACAGCACCACCACGCCGCGCAGCCCGTCCACGACCACGAGGTCGCCGTCGCGCACACGGGATTCGAGGTCGGTGACGCCGATGACGGCGGGGATGCCGAGGGTGCGCGCCAGGATGCCGGTGTGCGAGGTCTTGCCGCCCTGGACCGTGACCAGGGCCATGATCTTGTCGGTTTGCAGCGTTGCGGTGTCGGCCGGGGAGATGTCGTGGGCCATGAGCACCACGCGGTTCTCGATGGCGCGCAACTCGCCGGACTGGCCGGCGAGGCGGGCCTGGACGCGGCCGGCCACGGTGCGCACGTCCTGGATGCGGTCGCGAAAATAGGGGTCGTCCAGGGCGGCGAAGGCCTTTTCCAGGTCGCCCACGGCCTTATCCAGGGCCCATTCGGCGTTGATGCGCAGGGATTCGATGTATTTCTTCGCCGCGCCGGCGAGCTTGGGGTCCTTGAGGATCATCAGGTGGGAATCGAGGATCAAGGCGTGTTCCTTGAGTTCCGCCGGGATGCGGTCCCTGGCCTGCTCGATTTCCCGCCGGAACTGCTCGAAGGCGCTGTCCAGGCGCGCGACTTCCGCGCCGGTCAGGGACTCGGCCAGCGTCTGGCGCGGCAGGGGGCCGGCCCCGGAACGGTTGAGGAAAAACGCCCGCCCGATGGAGATGCCGGACGAGACCGGGATGCCTTTCAGGGTGTCCATATCGGGATCGATCCTCGCGGCCCGCCGGCCTTGCGGCGCAGCACGGCCGAAACGCCGGTTGCGGCGGCCGCCGCCGCGTGTTGCGTCCTTAATACAGTTGCCGGCCGCCTCAGCGGAACCGGTTGCGGATCAGGGAACCCAGGTGCGCCAGGGCGTCCCGGGCGTCGGGGCCGGCGGCGCGCAGTTCCAGTTCGCTGCCATGGCCCGCGGCCAGGGTCAGGATGTCGAGGATGCTCTTGGCGTCCACGCGCTCCTCGCCCAGGGCCAGGGAGATGTCGCAGGAGAACTTCTGCGCTTCCTGGGCCAGACGGGCGGCGGGACGGGCGTGCAGGCCCTGCTCGTTGAGCACCCGCACCCGGAGCGCGTAGCCGTCGCCGGTTGCCGCGACGTCATCCTGGGCCGATTCGGCCGCATCGTACGTGTCGTTGCTCATTGTCCACCGCGTCGGCGGAAGTTGGCCCGGGGTTTCCCGGGCGTTTCGCCGGCCCTACAGGACCGGCCACAGGGAGCGCACCACGACCCAGCCCGCGGCCAGGGCGAGCAGCGCGATCTCCCGGGACACCGACGGCCGCGTCGCGGCCCAGGCGGCCAGCACCGCCACCAGCACCGCATCGGCCAGGGACGGGCCGTGCCCCCGGGGGTTGGCCGCGACCCAGAAAAGAGTCAAGAGCACCGCGTTGGCCACCTTGACCTTGCGGCCGAGGTTGACCAGATCCCAGTGCTTGAGCCGGCGCAGCACGTGGAAGCCCTCGCGGTAGCCGGCCCGGAACGTCGCCGCCTTGAACGCCTGCACGGCCAGGAAAAGGCCCCCGGCCAGGCAGCCCAGGGCGGAGTACTGCCCGAGGGCCAGCAGGCAGGCGGCGCAAAGCCCCCACAGGCCCATGATGCTCGCGGAAAAAAACGTATCGCCAATGGCGGACAGGGTGAATGCCGTCGTGGTCTTGACGTTGTCAAGCATTTCCGCCGGAATCAGCCCCCGGGCGATCTTGGCCTCCAGGGAGAGGAACAGGCCGACGAGCAGCGGCGTCCAGAAAAAATGCGTGTTGTAGAGGTCCAGGTAGCGCGCGAACACCCGGTCGCGCTCGGCCGGGTCGGGATAGAGCGCCACCAGCCCCGGCTCCATGGCGAAGGCCAAGCCCACGTGCTGGAGACCGCGGGTGTTGTAGGCCGCCCCGACCAGGTAGCAACGCAAAAAACAGGACACGAGCGTCCTGGTTTGCAACTCGCCGCGCATCTCCCCCAAAGGCCTTCCGCCTCCCCGACGCACGCCGGGCGACGCCCGCTCCGGGCGCTCCGGTCGCGCCCCCTCATGCGTTCACGGTACGAATAAACGATTGTCGGGGTCGCGGTCAAACGGATCGCCGGAAGCTCCCGCCAGGAATGCGCCAAAAGGCGTGCCGGCAAGCCGCTCCCGCCAGGGCGGCCGGGCCAGCCGGCCCAGGTCGTCCGCCGTGTCGCAGTCGGGGAGTTCCGGCAACAGCGCAACAGTGCGCCCGGCAAGGGCCAGTCGCTCGCGGGTGCGGGCGCACACCGCGGACGTGCTCCAGGGCATGTCCGCGAAGACCTGCGGCGCAAAGCCCGGCCGCGTGAAGCCGATGGCGTAATACCCGCCGTCGAGCGCCGGCCCGAGCACGGTCTGTGCGCCGGAAAGCGCCGCCGCGCCCTGCCGCAGCAGCGGCCCGTCCAGAAGCGGCACATCGCCGCCCACGAGCAGCGTCTTCCCGGCCCCGGCCGCGAAGGCGCGGGAAAAGGCGTCCTCCATGCGCGCGCCAAGATCGCCCCCGGCCTGGGGAAACAATTGCGCCCCGGGCCCGCAAAAGGCTTCCATGCGCGCCCGCTCCCCCGCCGGGGCGTAATAAATCGTGGTCGGAAGCCCCGAAGCGGCCGCGGCGGCAAGGACGTTTCGGGCCATGGCCGCATAGGCGGCAAGGGCGGCCTGCGCGCCGACGCTCGCGGCCAGCCGCGTCTTGACCAGCCCCGCAAGGGGCACCTTGAGCAGGACGAGCAGGCGCACGTCCGCGCTCACGCGCCCCCCTCCCCCGCGCCGCATTCCGGCCCGGGCAGGGGCGGATAGAACCGGGCCAGACGCGCCGCCGGCACGCCGCAGGAAAAAAGGGTCAGCAGGGCGAGATTGCGCAGCGTCGTGCGCACGGGCCCCTGCGCCTCGTAGCGCCTGGCCGAGGCCACGACGCGGCCGGGCAGGATGCGCACCATGCCGCCGGCCCGACGCACGGCCCGCACCAGGGCCACGTCCTCCATAATGGGCAGGTCGGGGAAGCCGCCCAGGGCGCACAAGACCTCGCGGCGCATGAAGAAGGCCTGGTCGCCGTAGGGCAGGGAAAAGAGCCTGGAGCGCAGTGTGGCCCCGGCGGCGGCCAGGCGCAGCCAGGGATGGCGCGTGCGCAGGGTCAGCGAAAACGCGCCCAGGGCCGCGCCGGCGGCGAGGGCCGCCGCGGCCGCCTGGAAGGCCCCGGCGGGAAGGCGCACGTCGGCGTGCAGGAAAAGGAGGAACTCGCCGCCGGCCGCCGCGGCCCCGGCGTTTTGCTGCCGCGCCCGGCCCGGCTGCGCCGTCAGGGCCGTAACGCCGCTGCGCGTCAATGCGGCAAGCGTCGATCCGGCCGGGTCCCCGTCCACGACAACGACCTCGACGTCCTGGCCGTAGCCGACCACGCGCACGTGATCGACCACGGCGTCGATGCCCGCCGCTTCTCCCAGGACGGGAATCACGACGGAGAAAGAGGGGCGTGTGCGCCGCATTGCAGTCATGACAGCCTCGCGCGGATCGAAGCCGCGCGAAAGTGCAATAGATTTTTTTCGACGAAACCGCTAGAGTAGCCTCAACGATCGAATTTCGTAACCGCGAACCTGCGGCGCGCGTCGTCTGCCGTCCGCGCCGCCGTACCTGAATCCCATGCTCGAAAACGAATATGCCACCATGCGCGCGGCCGAGGAAACCCACTGGTGGTACCGCGGCCTGCACGACCAGGTGCGCCGCGCCGTGGCCCTTTGCCGCGAGGATGTCGGGCGTCCCCTGCGCATCCTCGACGCCGGTTGCGGCACGGGCAAGGTCGTGTCCCTGCTGTCGGCGCGCGGCGATGCGGTCACGGGCCTCGACCTCTCGGCCACGGCCCTGTCCCTGGCCCGCACGCGCGGCCCCTTCGCCCTGACCCGGGCCTCGGCGGTGGCCTTGCCCTTCGCCGACGCCGCCTTCGACGCGGTGCTGTCCCTGGACGTCCTGGCCAACCTGCCGCCGTCCGCCCTGCCGGCAGCCCTGGCGGACTGCCGCAGGGTGCTCGCACCCGGCGGCCGGCTCATCCTCAATATCGTGGCCTACCAGGCGCTCTACAGCGAACACGACCGGGCCGTGGGCGTGGTGCGGCGCTACACGCGCGGCCAGATCGCCCGCCTGCTCGACGGCGCGGGCTTCGCGCCCGAGCGACTGACCTACGCCAACACCGTGCTCTTTCCCGCCGCCGCCCTGGTGCGCCTGTGGCGCAGGCGGCCGCGCCCCGGCCGCACGCCGCGCTCGGACCTCGCCCTGCCGCCGGCAGCGGTCAACGCCGCCCTGACCGGGGTGCGCACGCTCGAAAACATCCTGACCGTGACCCTCGGCATGCCCCTGCCCGTGGGCCTTTCCATCTTCGCCGTGGCCCGGACGCCCCGCCGCACCCCGCCGCGGCCCAACCGCCAACCCCGGACGTGACACCCGATGCAGCAGTTTTCCGCGTCGCCCTCCCTTTCCGTGGTCATCCCCGTCTACAACGCCGAAGCCTCCATCGGCCGGCTGGTGGAGACGCTGCTGGCCGCGCCGCCGGCGACCGCGACCGATATCGTGCTCGTCAACGACGGCAGCCGCGACGGCAGCCACGCCGCGTGCCTGGACCTGTGCCGGCGTTTCGCGGGGCGCGTGACCTACCTGCGCCTGGCGCGCAACTTCGGCGAGCACAACGCCGTCATGGCCGGTCTCAATCACGCCCGGGGCGACTTCGTGGTGGTCATGGACGACGATTTCCAGAATCCCCCGGAAGAGGTGACAAGGCTCCTCGACGCCGCAATTTCGGGCGGCCACGACGTGGTCTACGCCGCCTTCCGCGAAAAGCGCCACGGCCGGCTGCGCAACTGGGGAAGCCTTTTCAACGACCGGGTCGCCACCTGCCTGCTCGGCAAGCCGCCGCACCTGTATCTTTCGAGCTTCAAGTGCCTAAGCCGCTTCCTGGTGGACCAGATCATCCGTTACGCCGGTCCGGCCCCCTACGTGGACGGACTGATCCTGCGCGCCACGGACAACATCGGCCAGGTGCTCGTGGAGCACCGCGACCGCGAGGCGGGCCAGTCCGGCTACACGCTGTTCAAGCTCATCCGCCTCTGGCTGACCATGTTCGTCAACTTCTCCATCGCGCCGTTGCGGTTTTCCGCCGTGCTCGGGCTTGGCATCGCGGGCTTCGGCCTGCTCATGGCCGTGTGGAGCCTGCTCGAGAAGCTCTTCGGCGTGGACCTGCCCACGGGCTGGACCACGCTTTACATCAGCATCATCATCTTTTCCGGCATCCAGCTCGTCATGCTCGGGCTCGTCGGCGAATACGTCGGCCGCACCCTGCTCGAATGCAACCGCGCGCCGCAGTACGTGGTGCGCGAGGTCCACGGCGGCGACGGCCGCCCGGACCGGGAGCCGCGCCCATGCTGATCCCAAGGCTCGACGCCGTGCGCCCCATACGCGTCCCCACCGTGCGCGACGACCGGGGCGCGCTGTCCGCAATCGAAGCGGGCATCCACATCCCCTTCGCCGTGGCCCGCATCTTCTACATGCACGGCATGACCGCCGACCGCGGCGGCCACGCCCATCCCGACACGGAGCAGTGCGTACTGGCCGTGGCCGGTTCGTTGCGCCTGCAGCTCACCGACGGCATAAGCCACGCCGAGTACCGCCTTGACGACCCGACGCAGGGCCTTTATCTGCCGCCCATGGTCTATATCGACATCCGGGACATCAGCGCCGACGCCGTCTGCCTGGTGCTGGCGAGCACCCATTACGTCCCCGACGGCGTCATCCGCTCCCTGCCCGCCTACCTGGAGGCGGCCGCGGCATCATGAGCTCGTCCCGGGACCGCCTGGCCTTTTCGCGCTCCTGCCGGGCGCTTTCCGGCGTCTTCGCCGACATGGACGCCGTGCTGGCCTGGTTTGCGGCCAAGGACCGCCGCGACCGGTTCACGGTCCGGCGCGTGCCGCTGACCGCCCTCGACCAGTGGGCCTATCTGGAAGAGCCCCTGCGCCTGGGGCACCGCTCCGGAAAATTCTTCACCATCGAGGGCATCCGGGTGGAGACCGCCTGCGGCCCCGTCGCCTCCTGGGACCAGCCCATCATCAACCAGCCCGAAGTCGGCATCCTGGGCCTGCTCACCCGGGAAATCGACGGCGTGCTCCATTTCCTCATGCAGGCCAAGATGGAGCCCGGCAACGTCAACGTGCTCCAGCTCTCGCCCACGGTCCAGGCCACGCGCAGCAACTATTCGCGCGTCCACGGCGGGCAGGCCCCGCGCTACCTCGAATACTTCACCGAGCCGGGCCGGGCCCGCGTGCTCCTGGACCAGCTCCAGCCCGAGCAGGGCGCGCGCTTTCTGCGCAAGCGCAACCGCAACATGGTGGTCGCGGTCGACCACGAGGTGCCGGTCCACGAGGACTTCTGCTGGCTGACCCTCGGGCAGATCAAGGCACTGCTCGCACGCGACAACATCGTCAACATGGACGCGCGCACCGTGATCTCGCTCATCCCCATGTCCGACCCCAACGAAGCGCCCGACGCGGGCGTCCTCGAAGGCGTGACCGGCTTTCTCCGCGACGCCTGCCTGTCCTTTTGCCGCGCGGCGCACGAACGCCATTCCATGGACGCCATCATGACCTGGCTGACCGAAGCCAAGGCCCGCCAGGACATGCGGGTCACCCCCCTGCCGCTCGACGCCCTGCGCGGCTGGAACGTGACCGACGAGGCCATCTTCCACGACACGGGCCTGTATTTTTCCGTCATCGGCGTGGACGTGGCCGCCCGCACCCGCGAGGCCACGCGCTGGTCCCAGCCGCTGTTGCACCACGAAGGCGAAGGGCTGGTCGGCTTTTTGTGCCAGCGCCAGGGCGGCGTGCTCCATTTCCTGGTCCGGGGCAGCCTCGAGCCCGGCAACCGCGACGGCGTGCAGCTCGGCCCCACGGTGGCCTGCTCCGAGGTGGCCGCCCGGGCCACGCGCCGCTGCGCCCCGCCCTTTCTCGAAGCCTTCCTCGAGCCCGCCACGGGCACGGTGCGCTACGACGCGGTCCAGTCAGAGGAAGGCGGCCGCTTCCACCATTTCTGCAACCGCTACATGATCGTCGAACTGCCGCCGGGACAGGAACTCCCCGTCTCCGACGACTTCCTCTGGATGACGCCCGGCCAGCTGTGGCGCATGGCCCGCCACGGCCACGTCAACATCGAGGCCCGAAACCTCCTGGCCTGCCTGGGAGCCGAAAAGGGCGCGCCATGAAACTGCTTGTCTGCGGCGGCTCGGACATTTTTTTCCGGCGCGTGCTGCCGGGCCTGCCCGGCCTTGGCGTCACGGCCGCGACCGTGGCCACCAAAAGCGGCCGACGCGCGCCCGCGGACGCATCCGGTGACGCGTCCGCCAACATGTCCGGCGACGCGCCCCTGCCCGTGACCTACGTCGGGGACGCCCTGGAGGCCCTAAAGCGCAGCGACGCCGACGCCGTCTACATCACCACGGAAAACAGCCGCCACGCCGCCCTGGCCCTGGCGGCGCTCGGTAGCGGCCGCCACGTGATCGTGGACAAGCCGGCCTTTCCGGACGCGGCCACGGCCTTGCGCGCCGTGGAGTTGGCCGCGCAAAAAAACCTCGTCCTGGCCGAGGCCACGGTCTGGGCCGACCATCCGCGCCTGGCCGCCCTGCGCCGGGCCTTCGCCAACGCCGGCAGCGAGCCCACGCGCATTGCCGCCGTCTTTTCCTTTCCGCCGCTGCCGCCCGGCAATTTCCGCCACCGTCCCGAACTGGGCGGCGGCGCGCTCTACGACCTCGGGCCCTATGCCGTCAGCCCCGGCCGGGTGCTCTTCGGCCAGGCCCCCGAGGCCGTGACCTGCCGCGTGCTCGCGCGCGGCCCGGCGGTGGAGACGGCCTTCGCCTGCCTGCTCACCTACCCCGGCGGCAAGAGCGTCGCCGGCACCTTCGGCTTCGACACCGGCTACGCCAACCGCCTGGAAGTGCTCGGGCCAGGGCTTGCCGCCTCCATGGACCGGGCCTTCACCCCGCCGCCGGACGCGGCGCTTGCGCTGTCGCTCAACGCCCCCTCCGGCGCGCGCAGCGAAAAAATCCCCCCGGCCGACGCCTTTGCCGCGTTTTTCGCCCGCGCCTTTGCCGCCACGCGCACGGGGGAAGGCCGGGACGCGCTGGCCCGGGCGTTGGCGGAGGATGCGCTGGTTTTGGAGGGGTTGAGGAAGAGTGCCTCCGGCGGCCAGGAGGGGATGATCCCCTCCTGGACCTCCCCGATGGGGGCGAAGCCCTGAGCGAAATCACGCCGCTTACGCCTGAAAATAAAAGGGAAATGACAATGCCGGTCAATGTATGGGGATATTTGCGGGAATACGAGGCCGAACGCGAGGAGATCCTGGCCGCCGTCAGCGACGTGCTGGGCTCGGGCAAGCTCATCCTCGGGCCCCATGTCGCCGCGTTCGAAGAGGAATTCGCCGCCTATTGCGGCGCGAAGTACGGTGTGGGCTGCGACAACGGCACGAACGCCGTGATGCTCGCGCTGCTCGCCTGCGGCCTGGCTCCCGGCGACGAGGTCGTCACCGTCTCCAACACCGCCGTGCCCACGGTCTCGGCCATCGCCAGCGCCGGCGGCGCGCCGCGCTTCGTGGACATCGACCCGGCCACCTACCTCATGGACACGGACAGGCTCGAGGCGGCGGTCACGCCGCGCACCCGGGCCGTGGTCGCGGTGCACCTGTTCGGCCAGTGCGTGGACATGGAGGCCGTGCGGGCCGTGGCCGACCGCCACGGGCTCGCCGTGATCGAGGACTGCGCCCAGTCCCACGGCGCGACGCAACGCGGCAAGGTCGCGGGCTCCCTGTCCGACGCCGCGGCCTTTTCCTTCTACCCCACGAAGATCCTCGGCACCTACGGCGACGGCGGCATGGTGCTGACCGGCCGCGAGGACGTGGCGGCGAAGCTGAAAAAACTGCGCTTCTACGGCATGGAAAAGACCTACTACGCCCTGGAGCAGGGCTACAATTCGCGCCTGGACGAAATCCACGCCGCGATCCTGCGCGGCAAGCTCAAGCACCTGCCGGACTACATCGCCCGCCGGCAGGCGCTCGCCGCGCGCTACGACGCCGCCCTGGCGGACACGGCGCTCACCCTGCCCCGAACCGCCGCCGGCAACACGCACGCCTACTACCTCTACGTCGTGCGCCACCCCCGGCGCGACGCCGTCATGGCCGGGCTCAAGGAACGGGGCGTCAACGTCAACATCAGCTATCCCTGGCCCATCCACACCATGACGGGCTACGCCCACCTCGGCTACAAGGAGGGCGACCTGCCGCACACCGAGCAGGCGGCCAAGGAAATCTTCTCCCTGCCCATGTACCCGTCGCTTGCCGACGCCGAGCAGGACACGGCCATCGCCGCCCTGCGCGAAACCCTGGCCGCCCTCGGCGACGCGTAGCCCAAGGAGCCCGCATGGAATTCACCGCCCTGGCTCTGGCCGTCATGGCCGCCTTCACCGGCGCGGCCTTCTACCTGTATTTCGTCGAGCATCCCGCCCGGCGCGACATGCTGGACGGCGACATGCTGGCGCAGTGGCAGCGCAGTTGCCCCAGGGCGATCCGGGTGCTGGCCCCCCTGGCCGGGGCCGGCTTCTTTTTTGGCGTGCTGGCGCTTTTCTGGTCCGGCGGCGCGCTCAATCTCACGGGCGCGCTTTTTTCCATCGCCATCTGGGTCGTGACGTATAAATGGATCAGGCCCATGGACAGAACGCTCATGGCCGCGAATCCCGATACGGCCGACGCGGCCACACGGGCGCTTCTGGAAAAGTGGAACCTGCTCCACGGCCTGCTCGCCTGCCTGGGCTTTCTCGCCGTGCTGTGCTTTTTCGCCGCGATCCGTTAATGTCGTGTCCCTGTGGGACATACGCCCCGCGTGCGACGGCCGGATCGCCCGGAACAAGACGCAAGGAATCCTTGCCAGGTTTGACCTTTTATGGGGATTCCAAAGGGCGAAAACCCTTTGGCCGCCGGAGGCTTCCCCTGCCCAGTCCTACGCCCCCTTGCGACGGGGAATTTCGCAGCATCTGCCGCGTGTGCCACGGCGGTTGCGCCGCCCGGGTGACGGTCGCGGACGGCAGGGTCGTGCGCGTGCGGCCCTGGCCGGGCTCGCCGTTTAATCGCGGCCGCATGTGCGTCAAGGGCCTTTCCACGCCCCAGGCCATGCACCACCCCGACAGGCTCACCCGGCCGCTCAAGCGCACGGGCGCGCGCGGCGAGGGGAAATTCGCCCCCGTCTCCTGGGACGAGGCCCTTGCCGACATCGCCGCGCGCCTGGACCGCTTCCGGCGCGAGTCCGGCCCCGAATCCGTGGCGCTCGGGCAGGGCACGGGGCGGCACCACTACTTCCACGTCATCCGCTTCGCCAACACCTTCGGCACGCCCAACTGGTACGAGCCGGGACTGGCCAACTGCTACATCCCGCGCATCACCGTCTCCAACCTCACCTACGGCGGCTTCGTCACGGGCGACTACTACGGCGACACGCCGCCGCGCACCATCCTCTTCTGGGGCCACAACCCCCTGGTTTCCGGCCCGGACGGCAAGCTGGCCTTCCCCGTGCGCGACGCATTGGCGCGGGGGGCGTTCGGCATCGCCGTGGACCCCCGGCGCAGCGAAACGGCGAGGCGCTGCGGCCTGTGGCTACCCATCCGCCCGGGCACGGACGCGGCGCTCGCCCTGGCCATGCTGCGTGCCGTGATCGAGGAAGGCTGGTACGACAAGGAGTTCGTGGAAGCCTACGGCGCGGGGTTTGCCGACCTGCGTACGCGCGTGGCCTCGGCCACGCCCGCCTGGGCCGAGGCGGTCACCGGCGTGCCGGCCGGGGCCATGCTGGAGGCGGCGCACCGCTACGCCACGGACCGCCCGTCCATCCTCGACTGGGGCGTGTCCCTGGAACAAAACCCCAACAGCCTGCAAACCGTGCGCGCCGTGGCCCTGCTGCGGGGCCTGACCGGCAACCTCGACGTGCCCGGCGGCGACGTCTTCGGCAGCGACCTCGTCGGGGCCTATCCCGTGCTGCGACAGGCCCTGCCCCCGGAGGCGCTCGCCAAGCGCATCGGCGCGAACCGCTTCAAACTCCTCGGCGGCTTTCGCGCCTTCATGCCCGCTGCGCACATCCCGGGGCTTTTTGCGGCCATGCGCACGGGCGAACCCTACCGCGTGCGCGCGCTGCTCGTTTTCGGCAACAACCCCCTGGCCACGGTCGCCAACACCCGGGGCGTGCTCGAGGCGCTCAAGGCGCTCGACCTGCTCGTCGTCGCCGACCATTTCATGACGCCGACCGCCGCCATGGCCGACTACGTGCTGCCGTCGGCCTACTGGCCCGAGATCGACCAGATCATCGAACTGCCCTTTGTCGCGCCCCGGGCCGTCTTCGCCCACCGCAAGCTCGCAACCGTGGGCGAATGCCGCCAAAACGAGCTGATCCTCAGCGACCTGGCGCAACGCCTCGACCTGCCCGGCGCGGACGAAAACCTCACGGACATCCTGAACCAGCGCCTGGCCCCCATCGGGCTCACCTTCGAAGAGCTGGCCGAGCGCTTCATGGTCATGGCCCCGCCCGCCTACCACCGCTACCGGGAAAAAGGCTTCCGCACGCCGAGCCGCAAGGTGGAGCTTTCCTGCAAGGCGCTCGCGCGCCTGGGCTACGATCCCCTGCCCTCCTTCGCCGAACCGCCGGAAAGCCCGGTCTCCGCGCCGCAAACGGCGCGTGAGTACCCGCTCGTGCTCACCACCGGGGCCAGGCGGCCGGAATTTTTCCACAGCGACGGCCGGCAGATCGCACGCCTGCGCGCCCGCCGGCCCGATCCCCTGGCCGAACTCGGGCCGCGAACCGCGGCGCGCTACGGCATCACGGACGGCGCGTGGATGCGCGTGAAAAGCCCGCGCGGCGAAATCCGCATGCGGGCCAAGGTGACGGAGGACATCATGGAAGGCGTGGTCAGCGTGGACCACGGCTGGTGGTTCCCCGAACGGGAAGAAGACGGGTTCGATGCGCTCGCTTCCAACGCCAACGTGCTCACAAGCGACGCGCCCCCCTACGACCCCGCCTTCGGCTCCTACCAACTGCGGGGGCTCTTGTGCGCCGTGGCCCCGGAATAACGCGGCCGCCCGGATAACTCCAGGCGGCCGCGAAGAAGCACCTTGGCTAAGGCCCTATGTAAATGGGCGGCAGATACACCCGCACGCCCGGAGCCGGAGGAACCGGCCGGCAGGCCCCGGCCCGCCAAAATGTCCCTGGCGGACAGGCCGGCGGCACATACGCCGGCGGCGGCGGATAGTAGGCCGGAGGCGGCGGATAGTACGGCATGGGCATGCAGCCGCGCGGGCCGTCCCAGAAATACCCGGGGGGACAGGGCGGCCGGGCCTCGGCATCCCGCACGACCACCATTGTGGCAGCCAGGAAGCCGGCCAGCAGCAACAGGCAAAGCAGTTTCTTCATAGCCTCTCCTCGTTGGGGATATACGCGCAACACACGGTGAACCCCCACAATGTCCTCTCTGGCACACTCGCCGTGCAAAGGCAAGTGACGCGGCGGCAATGCCCCGGCCCGGTCACGACGCGCCGCCAAGGCTGATCTGGCGAATCACGGCCGCCACCCGCTCCTGCAACGCCTCGAACGCCTCACGGTTCTTCGCGCCGCCTTCCTTGACGTATGTCACGAGCGCCTGGGCCGCCTGCCGCTCCACCTCGTAAAACCCGATCAACAGCGTCAGATCCTTGCGCTCCTGCTCCTTGAGCTCACGCATGAGCCGGCCCTTGAAGACACCCAGCACCCAGTCGGCGTAACGCAACTGATCCGCCGCCGCGCGCGCGGCATCCTCCTGGGAAAGCAGCCGTTTGTCGTAGCGGACATACACCCCGGCCAGCGCCTCGTGCCCCAGCACCAGCCCCTGGCCGGCCAGCATGCCGATGGTCTGGAGCATCACCTCCCGACCCTGGTCCTGCCCCTGCTCCCGTGGCTGCACATGGGGCTGCGCATGAGGCTGCTCCCGAGCCGTCACACGCATCGGCGCTGCCTGCGCCGCAGCCCCGCACCCCAGGGAAAATACAAGCGCCATAACGCCGATCCGTCTCACCGTCACCCCCGGTCAATGGCTTTTTCTCCCCTATAACGCCATGCTCGAAAGCGAACAACCGGGGCGCGCCGCCGGCCCCTGCCAGGGCGCTGCCCAGACCCCGCCGGGGGGAGTCACTCCCCCCGGTCCCCCCGGCCGGCGTCGTGCCGCGGAAGGGACTGCGGTCACCGGAAGGGCTGGCGTTGACGGTACGAAGATGGGGCCGGAATTTCCCCTGCCGCTGCCGCCGCTTTCGCGGCAGGCGCGGCAGGGGGAATTCCGGCCCCAGGCCGTCGCCCTTTCAGGGCGAGTTTGGAGGAATTCTACTGACCTAATCTTCAGATGCGGCGCTTCGCCGCTGGCGCCCGTGGTCGCGGAAATGGGCCGGCCGTGCTGGCCGGCTTTGCGGCCTGCGGGGCCGGCCCATTTCCGCGACCACAAACCCCGTCGCACCGCATGCCGACCGTCCTCCCTCCCGCTTGCCACTCCCCCGTCGGGGAGGTCCAGGAGGGGATGATCCCCTCCTGGCCGCCGGAGGCATCTTCTCTCTTCCTCTTCTTCCCCTCTCCCCGTCTCCTCCTACTCTCCTTTCACGCACCCTGGCCGTTTGGCCAGGGTTTCGCCGGCGAGGCTGATATCGACCATGTCGCCGACAGCGCCCATTTTGAAGTATTTGCCCGTGCCGACGTGGTATTCCAGCCGGTTGAGCGACAGATGGGCCTCGTAGCCAGAGGCGTCCACGCAGGGCATCATGGGGTTGGGCTTGGTGCCGAGATATTTGATGGGGATGGAGACGGTTTTGGTCACGTCCTTGATGGTGAGTTTGCCGGTGACGGTATAAATGCCCTTGCCGGCCGCGACGATGCGTTCGCTTGCGAACTTCATTTCGGGGTAGTTGGCGCTGTCCAGGAATTCCGGCGTATTGAGGTGCTTGTCCCGGGCGGCGACGCCGGTGTCCACGCTTTTGGTTTGCACGGTGAAGGCGACGTGGCCTTTGGCCGGATCCTTGGCGGGGATATCGATGGTGCCGGCGGCCGCGTCGAAGCGGCCGGCCACGGGCGCGACGATGTGGCGTATCCAGAACGTCGTGGAAGTATGGGGCGGATCGAGGGTTTTGCCGTCGAGCACGGGCGCGGCCGGCTCGGCGGACGGGGACAGCAGCAGGGAATTGGCGGGCTGGGCGAAGCCGGCCGCCGGGACGAGGCCGAATGTGGCGAGGCACACGATGGCGAGAAGGGTCTTGCGCATGGCGGAACTCCGACGCCCTATTCGGGCAGGGTATAGAGGATATCGTCCGGGCTGAAGCGCCATTTGGGCGGCGCGATCGCAACGCCTGGCTTGAGGTGCCCCACGGCCATGAGCAGGGGAATCCAGAAACGGTCGGGGATGCCGAAGGCGGCACGCACGCCGTCGTGGTCGAACCCGTCCATGGGGTGGGTGACATAGCCTGCGTCGGCGGCGACGTACATGAAGGTCATGGCGAGAAAGGCGGTGTTCTTGACGCCGAAGGCCAGGGATTTCTCCGGGGTTTCGCCGTAGAGGCTGTGCACGGACGCGGCGAAGGCGTCGCGCTGTTCCGGCTTGTAGCGGCCGGATTGCATGAGGAAGGAGAACTGGCGCTCGAAGGAGGGCTCGTACATCTTCCAGGCCTGGGTATCGGCCAGGAACATGAGCACGACGGGCGCTTCGGTGACTTTGGGCTGGTCCCAGGCCAGGGCGCGCAGTTTGGCTTTCCGGACCGGGTCGCGCAGTACCGCCACTTTCCAGGGCTGGAGGTTGAAGCCCGAGGGCGCGCGCACGGCGGTGTCGAGCATCGCGTCCAGGTCGGCCTGGGGCACGTCGCGCTCGGGGTCGAAGAAGTTGACGGCCCGGCGCGCCGTCATGACATCCTTGAAATCCATAAGGCGCTCCTTTTTTCTGACCTTACCCCTGTGCGCCTGTTTCCCGGTCGCGTCAACACGCTTCGGGAACAAGCCGCTCCCGGCCCGGCGCACCGGGGCCGCCCCTTGACTTCGCCGTCCGGGGAAGGCATGCAGGCCGGACATTTCTCCCTTTCCCGACAGCCAAAAGGACCTCCCATGCCGTTGAATCTGACGCAAAAGATCATCAAGGACCATCTTGTTTCCGGCGAAATGACGCCGGGATCCGAAATCGCCCTGCGCATCGACCAGACGCTCACGCAGGACGCCACGGGCACCATGGCCTACCTCCAGTTCGAAGCCATCGGCCTGCCCCGCGTGCGCACCGAGCTTTCCGTGAGCTATGTGGACCATAACACCCTGCAGATGGGCTTCCGCAATCCCGATGACCACGCCTACCTGCGCACCGTGGCCGCCAAGTACGGCATCATCTTCTCGCCCCCCGGCACGGGCATCTGCCACCAGTTGCACCTGGAGAACTTCGCCAAGCCCGGCAAGACGCTGGTGGGTTCCGACTCCCACACGCCGACGGCCGGCGGCGTGGGCGCCATGGCCATGGGCGCGGGCGGCCTGTCGGTGGCTTTGGCCATGGCCGGCGAAGCCTACGTCATCGCCATGCCCAAGGTGGTCAAGGTCAACCTGACGGGGGCGCTTACGGGTTGGGCCACGGCCAAGGACGTGATCCTGAAGCTGCTTGGCATGCTCACGGTCAAGGGCGGCGTCGGCAAGGTCATCGAGTACGCCGGCCCGGGCGTGGCCACGCTGTCGGTGCCCGAGCGCGCGGTCATCACCAACATGGGCGCGGAACTCGGGGCAACGACCTCCATTTTCCCGAGCGACGACGCGACCAGGGCGTTCCTGACCGCCATGGGCCGCCCCGGCGACTTCACGCCGCTTGCCGCCGACCCGGACGCGACCTACGACGAGGTGGTGGAGATCGACCTGTCGGCGCTCGTGCCCATGGCCGCCGCGCCGCACATGCCCGACCGGGCGACGACCATCGCCGCGCTTGCCGGCATGAAGGTCGACCAGTCCTGCATCGGCTCGTGCACCAACTCCTCCTACGCCGACCTCATGGCCGTGGCCGACATCCTGGAGGGCAAGCGCGTCGATCCCACGACCGACCTGCTGATCGCCCCGGGCTCCAAGCAGGTGCTCAAGATGCTCGCGGCCAAGGGCCGCATCGACGCCCTGCTCGACGCCGGCGCGCGCATCCTGGAGTGCGCCTGCGGGCCGTGCATCGGCATGGGCGGCTCGCCGGTCTCCGGGGGCGTCAGCGCGCGCACCTTCAACCGCAATTTCGAGGGCCGCTCGGGCACCCAGGATGCGAAAGTGTACCTGGTCAGCCCGCAGGTGGCGGCCGTGACCGCGCTTCGCGGCGAGTTCTCCGACCCGGCCACCTGGGGCGAGGCCCCGGCCAAGGCCGAACTGCCGGCCGACGCCCCGGACATCCGCAGCCTGTTCCTGTATCCGCCGGCCGACGGCGGCGACGTGGAGATCCGCCGCGGCCCGAACATCGCCCCGCTGCCGCCTTTCACGCCGTTGCCCGAGGTCGTCGCAGCCAAGGTGGCGCTCAAGGTCGGCGACGACATCACCACGGACCACATCCTGCCGGCCGGCGCGCAGATCACGGCGCTGCGCTCCAACATCCCGGCCATCAGCGAATACATCTTCAGCCGGGTGGACGCCGAGTTCGTGCCGCGCATCAAGAAGCTCGGCAAGGGCATCATCCTCGGCGGCGAGAACTACGGCCAGGGCTCGAGCCGCGAACACGCGGCGCTCGGGCCGCGCTACCTCGGCGTCGCCGCGGTGGTGGCCAAATCCCTGGCCCGCATCCACCGGGCCAATCTGGTCAATTTCGGCATCCTGCCGCTGCTTCTGGCCGACCCCGCCGATTACGGCCGCATCCCCCAGGGCGCGGCGATCACCCTGGCCACGGGGCCCATCACGCCCGGCGGCACGACCACGATGACCGTGGAAGGCGTGGGCGAAGTCGCCGTGAAAAACGACCTGACCGCCCAGGAACTGGAGATCATCCGGGCCGGCGGCCTGCTTAACCGGGTCCGGAGCGCGCGCGGCTAACGCCCCCGCTCCCCACCGAGGAGAAACCATGCTTGATCCGATGCGCAAACACGCCCAATCCTGGGGCATCAAGATCGTCTTCGGACTGATCATCATCGTCTTCGTCTTCTGGGGCGTGGGCAGTTTCCGGGGCGACAAGGCGACGGTGCTGGCCACCGTCGACGGCGAGCCCCTGCTGATCAAGGATTATGAAAAGGCCTACCAGGAGAACCTGCGCCTGGTGAAAAGCAAAAACCCCGATGTCACGGACAAGCAGCTCCAGGACGGGGGCTTTCGCTGGCAGGTGTTCAGCAACCTCGTGACCACCCGGCTGCTGGAAGGGCAGGCGAAAAAGCTCGGCATCGCGGTCAGCGCCGACGAGCTGCGCGCCGAGATCGCCAAGATTCCTGCCTTCCAGAACGAATCCAAGCAGTTCGACGCCAAACGTTACGAGAACCTGCTCAAGGCCAACGGCGTGACCCCGGGCGAGTTCGAGGACGACTTCCGCCAGAACCTGCTCCTGGAAAAGCTCGCCGCCTACGTGGGCATGCCGGCCACGGTGACCGACGCCGAGGCGCGTTCCATTTTCGACTTCATGCGCGAGCAGGCCGTCATCGACTACATCCCCTTCAAGGCCGAGGACTTCACCAAGGGCTTCGCGCCCACGGCCGACCAGATCAAGGCCTACTACGAGGCGCGCAAGGACCAGTTCGCCACGCCCGCCCAGGTCAAGATCGACTTCGTGGAGTTCACGCCCAAGGCCCTGGCCAAGCCCGACGAGGTCACGGACGCCGACATCGCGGCCGCCTACGAGGCCAACCGCAAGAAGTACGCCAAGCCGGAACAGGTGCAAGTGCGCCACTTCCTCATCATGCTGCCCCCGGACGCGTCCAAGGAAGCCGTGGCCGCGGCCGAGGCCAAACTCAAGGACCTGGCCGCCAAGCTCAAGGCCGGCGCGGACTTCGCCACGCTTTTGCCGAAAAACCCCAACAATCCCGAAGGGCTCATCGGCGAGGACTGGGCTTGGCTGCCCAAGGGAAGCCTGCCCAAGGAGTTCGGGGCGTTCGAGGAAAAGGCCTTCGCCCTCAAAAAGAACGAAATCAGCGAGCCCGTGCGCACGAGCCTGGGCCTGCACCTGATCCAGGCCGGGGACCATCAGGCCGCCGGGGAAAAGGCCCTGGCCGAGGTCAAGGACGACATCCGCGCCGAACTGGCCGAGCGCAAGGCTTCCGACAGGCTGACCAAGGCTCTGGATTCCATCCAGGAAAAGGTCGCCTCGGGCGAGGACCTGGGCAAGGCCGCCGGCGAGGAGAAGCTCAAGCTCGCCACCTCGGACTTCTTCGACCAGCAGACCCCGCCCCCGGCCCTGGGCCTTTCCGAACAGGCCGTGGGCACGCTGTTCAAGATGAAGAAGGGCGAGGCGGCCGACACGCCGCTGTCCACCCAGGACGGCTTCATCATGGCCCGCGTGGCCGACGTGAAGCCCGCGGGCTTCGAACCCCTGGACGCGGTCACGGACGTCATAAAAGACCGCCTGACCGCCGACGAGGGCCAGAAGCGGGCCCGGGCCAAGGCCGAAGAACTGGCCAAGGCCATGGAGACGCCCGAAGGCCGGCAGAAGGTGCTGGCCGAGTACAAGGACAAGATCGCCGTGTCCCAGCCGTTCACCCGCCAGGGCTTCATCCCCGGCCTCGGCATGGCGCCCGTGCTCGCGCAGACTGCCTTCGAGGCCAAGGAGTCGGGCTGGTTCCACACGGCCTACGCCGTGACCGACGGCTACGTGCTGGCGGGCCTCAACAAGCGCGTGCCGGCCGATGCCGCCCTGTGGGACAAGGAAAAGGAACGCTGGCTCCAGACCCTGACCCAGACCAAGCGCACGGAGCTCTTCAACGCCTACCTCAAAACCGTGCAGGACGCGGCCAAGATTGAGATCGTCAACGACCAGATCCTCGGGCCGCGCAACGTGCCCGGCGGCCCGGCAAGCGCCGAGAAATAGCCTGCCTTTCCCAGCCATGCAGGGCGCGGCTTCGGCCGCGCCCTTTTTTATGCCGGCCGCCGACAGGCGCGGATGCGAAGCGCCATCGCGATCTCTTGAAGAAGAGTGATTCTCGTCTTAAATCATTGACAAAAATGTCTTACAATGCTGCAATGGGACGCAACGGGGCTCTGCCGCCCTGAGCGGCAGCCGCACAGGGCTCCCTGCGTGACGGCCGTATGCCCAACACCACGGCGCGCACACGAGGCAACATCCTAACAGACTGCAGCAACTCTCCTTTCCACGCAGAACTGGCGAACGGAACCGAAAGAAATCGTCACGGAAACGCACAACGATCGCGATGCCGCACCTTGCGCGCAACGCTATCGGTCACTCATCCCAAAGGAGGAATGCCCGAAATGTAAAACGCCGCAACAGTCCGCCCCGTTCCAGCGGTTTACACGTCGCCGCCGCTGCTTCCGGGGAGCATAGGACCAGACCCGGCCCGTTGCCGCGACGCGGCATGCCGCCCCTGCGTCGGCGCAGACGGGCGCCACAAGGAGACGTGCCTATCGGAGGCTGCCCCAATGAACAAAGAACTGCTCAAGAAACACGAACAATCCCTGCTGCACGCCATGACCGGCGTCGAGAACTGCCAGGGCGTGCTCAGCCGCCTGGACCGCCAGTGGACCCGGGCGACCCTGACCGGCAAGATCAATTGCAGCCGCATCGCCCAGACGCTGATCGATTTCATCATCAGCACCCAGGACAATTTCACATCCCTGCAAAAAAACCTCGTGGACACGCTGGTGTTGGAAAACACCCAGAAGGTGGTCCTGGAAATCACGGCCGTGGCGCAGGTCGCCATCGACATCCTCAAGCGCAATCTTTTCGAGCGCACGGCCGACGTCGGCTTCCTGGCCACCGACGACGACCTCGTCCGGTTCCTCGCGGGCGGCGAGGACGACCAGGGCGCCGTGGCGCGCATCGTGGAGCGGCTGCGCGAGTACCGGGAAAAGTACACCGTCTACAGCGAGATCATCGTCTGCGACACGGCCGGAGTCGTGCGCGCCCACCTGGACCAGGACAATCCCGTCGTGCGCAGCGCCGATCCCCTGCTGGCCGAAACGCTCGCCGCGCCGTCCTACGTCGAGACCTACCGGGAGACCGACCTGCTCCCGAGGCGCGGCGAGGCCCTGGTCTACTCCCAGGCCATCAGGCACCCCGCCAGCGGCGCGGCGCTCGGCGTACTCTGCCTGGTCTTCGATTTCGACGGCGAGATGGCGAGCATCTTCGAAAACCTCAAGCGCTCGTCCGAGGACATCGTCATCCTCATCCTCGATGAGACCGGCCGGGCCATCGCCACGAGCGACCCGGCGCGCGCGCCGCGCGGGCGCACCTACAACATGGCCCTGCGCGACGATTTCGCCATGGCCCAGCTTGGCGGCGAGGCCTACCTGTCCAAGACCCTGCCCACCAAGGGCTACCAGGGCTTTTTCGGCCTGCCCTGGTACGGCCAGGTGCTCAAGCGCGTGGCCACGGCGTTTCAAAACGGCACCAACGGCCATGGCCTGGACGAGGCCGCCATCCGGCGCAACGCCATCTTTTCCGCGCGCCTCATCCAGGTCGAGGAGGCCTCGGAGAACGTGCTGTCGGATTTGCAGCTCGTGGTGCAAAACGGCGAGATCATGGCCGCCAAGAAATCCGTCCAGGCCGATGCCTCGGAACGGGTCGAGGCGCAGGCCCTGCCCCATGTCTTAAACGAGGTCAAGAAGATCGGCGACCAGGTGCAGCAGGTGTTCCAGACCTCGACCGGGGGCCTTTTGAAGCTCGTCACGTCCTCGCGCCTGCACGACGTCCGGTTCCTGGCCGCCCTGGCCATCGACATCATGGACCGCAACCTCTACGAGCGGGCCAACGACTGCCGCTGGTGGGCGCTGACCTCGGATTTCCGGCGCATGCTTGAAACCCCGCCCCTGGCCGAATCCGACCGCGCCCGCATGCGCGAGATCCTGGCCTACATCAACAGCCTCTACACGGTGTACACCAACCTCTTCGTCTACGACCGCGAAGGCCGCATCCTGGCCTGCTCCAACCCCGACGAGCACCGGCAGGAAGGCCGCGCGCTCCACATGCGTTGCGTCGCCGAAACCCTGACGCTCACCGATTCCCAACTCTACCGCGTCTCGGACTTCGAGGCCACGGACCTCTACGCGGACCAGGGGCGCGAGCGCCACACCTACATCTACAACGCGGCCATCACCTCGCTCAACCGGCCCGACACGGTGCTCGGCGGCATCGGCATCGTGTTCGACTCCGAGCCCCAGTTCCTGTCCATGCTGCACGACGCCCTGCCCCGCGACGGGGCAGGGCGCATCCTGGACGGCTCGGAAGGCATGTTCGTGGAAGCCGGCGGCCGCATCGTCGCCTCGACCAACCCCGAGCACGCGCCCGGCGACATGGTGGACCTGGCCGGCGTCTTCTGCCAGCTGCACTGCGGCCAGTCCACGTCCCACCTCGTTGCCGACGGCGACAAGCTCTACGCCGTGGGCTGCTCCCACAGCGCCGGGTATCGCGAGTACAAACGCGACGGCGGCTACGTCAACGACCTGCTTGCGGTCATCAAGGTGCGCATCTAGGCGGCCTCGCCCTCGCACGCGAAACGGCCCCGCGCCCGGGATTCGGGAACGGGGCCGTTTCGCGTGCCCAGGGTCAGGATCCCGGCCAGGGCGAAGAGCGCGGGCTCGTGCATCGGTTTTCGAATCTACATGCCGAGGGCCCGCGCGCCGCCGCCGCCGCTTTCCTCCTCCAGGGAGGCGATGAGTTCGCGCAGGGCCTCGGTCTGGCGCGCGAGCTCGGCCACGGCCCCGGCGGCGTGGCGCATGGCCTCGGCCGTTTCGCTGGAGATGCCGTTGATCTCGTCGATATGGCGGTTGATCTCCTCGGTTGCGGCGGACTGCTGTTCGGCCGCCGTGGCGATGGAGCGCACCTGGTCCGTGGATTCGCCGACAAGCGCCAGGATGGCGTCGAGCCCCGCGGCCGCCGCTTCGGTTTGTGTCATGGACTGGGCCACGACCTGCCTGGTGCGGTCCATGCCGCCGAGCGTGCCGCCCACGCCCTGCTGGATGCCGGAAACGGCCTCGCCGACCTCCTTGGTGGCGCTCATGGTCTTTTCGGCGAGCTTTCTGACCTCGTCCGCGACCACGGCGAAGCCGCGGCCGGCCTCGCCGGCGCGGGCCGCCTCGATGGCGGCATTGAGGGCCAGCAGATTGGTCTGGTCGGCGATGTCCTCAATGGTCCGGGCGATGGAACCGATGCCGTCGGCCTTGGCCGAGAGCGCCGACACCGAGGCGTAAACCTCCTGGAAGCCGTCGTGGATGCCGCGCGCGTCGGTTTGCACCTTTTCCATCTGCGTCCTGCCCCCGGCGGCGGCTTCGCGCGTCCTGTCGGCCAGGGAGGCGGTCGCGCCGGCGTTTCGCGCGATCTCCAGGACCGAGGCGGACATCTCCTCCACGGCCGTGGCCGTCTCGTTGATGCGGCCGGACTGGTGGCCGGCCCCCCGGCTCGCCTCTTCGATCTGGGCCGACAGTTCGCCCGACGCCGTGGACACGATGCCGACCACGCCCTTGAGCCGTTCCGCCGCATGGAGCATGCCCGAGGCCTTGGCCGATTCGGCCTTGGCGCGGGCTTCCTCGGCCTGGCGGCGCGCCTCCTCGGCCTCGCGGGCCGTGCGCTCGGCCTCGGCGCGGCGCTGCTCGATCTCGCCGACATTGGCGGCCAGGGTTTCTGCGGTCTGGTTGAGGGCCTCGTAGACCTGGCCCACTTCGTCGCTGCGGCGCACGCGCAGCCGCGCGTCGTAGCGGCCTTCGCCGATGGCCCGCAGCTGGCCGATGATGCGGGTCATGGGCCGGAAGATCTCCTTTTGCAGGAAGACGGAGATGAAAACGCCGATCAGCAGCAGGATGCCGATAATGGCGGCCCCGGCCTGCCACATGAGCGCGCGCACCGGCCCCACCACCTCGTCTTCGCTGACGAAGGTGAGAAATTTCCAGCCGAGCTTGGGCGCGTCGTGGCCCAGGGCGAGGAAGCGCTCGCCGCCGAGTTCCACCACCGCATGCCCCGAGCCGAGGTCAAAGGCCTGCGTGAGGCCCGGGATGCCGAGCTCTCCGATTTTCTTGAAGTTTTGTTTCGCGTCGCGGGGGTTGGAGATGACCACGCCGTCGTTTTGGACAAACACCACATACCCGGAGCGGCCGATCTTGATCTCCTTGACGATGTCCGTGAGGACCTTGAGTGAAATGTCCACGCCGACCGTGCCGATGCGCTTCCCGCCCTCGGAGGCCACCTTGGCGATGCCGACCACGGCCTCGCCGGTCGTGGACATGTAGGCCTTGGAGATGACGGGGCGGTCCGGCGCGGCCAGGGCGTCCAGATACCAGGGGCGCTTGCGCGGGTCGTAGCCGGCGGGAATGGGGTCCGGCAGACTGGAGACGAAGCCGCCGCCCTCGGAGCCGAAGTAGACTTCCACATACGCCGGGTGGGTCTTCTGCATTTCCTGGTACGCGGCCATGATCGCCTTGCCCGTGGCGTCGTCGTCGCGGGGGATGGCCTTGGTCTTCTCCCTGGTGCCGACGTAGGAGCTGAGCGTGGCGTCCACCCGGCGCAGCAGGGGCGCGTCCGCGAGCAGCACCACGTTCTCCTTGCCCTGGTCCATGAAGATGGTCATGGCATTGTCGAGCTGGTTGATTTCGCGCGTGATGGCGTCGATGCGCTGCCCCACGGTCTGGGTGTAAAACGCCCGGAAAAGCAAGCCGAACACCAGGGCCATGGGCACGGTGACCGCCAGAAAAAGTCCCAGCATGATTTTGATTTTAATGGATTTCACGGTTTCCTCCCTGCGCTTGCCGCAACGGGCGATTGAGCCTTGCCCGCTGGCGGGGCATCTTCATGGCGGGCCTTGCGCACCGTACCGGGAAAATGCACCGATCCGGCGACAATTCACAAAAATGAAGAGATGCGCAAGGCGTCACGCACACAACCGGAATGCGTGAACGCCAACCGTGCGGCCCAAGGGGGGAGAAAAATCAGACCGAGACGAAGCGGACCGAGCGCACGCCTTGCCCTTCCTCGCATTCGAGCAGGGCGAAGGAGCCGCCGGGCGAGAGCGAGCCGGGGTTGACCAAGCGCGTCGCACCGAGAGTCACATCCTCCGCGGCGTGGGAATGGCCGAAAAAGACCAGGTCGTAGCGGCTGCCGAAAGCCTTGGCGATGCGTTCGGCCAGGCCCTGGCGCATGCCCCAGCCGTGGGTGACGGCCAGGCGCAGCCCGCACAGCTCGCGTTCGAGCAACGGCGGCAGTTCGGCCGCCAGGTCGTAGCTGTCGGAATTGCCGGCCACGGCCTCGAAACCGGGGTGCTGGAGCAGGTATGCCCACAGCCCGTAGCCGGCGTGGTCGCCGCAGTGGTAGAGGCGGTCGGCCGGGGCGAGGTGGCGCGCGTAGACGTCCTCGAACCAGGGCGTGGGCGCGCGCAGGTGGGTGTCGGAGATGACGGCGACGCGCATGGCGGCTATTTCCCCCGGTTGGAACCGCTTGCCGGATCGTGGCCGTTCTTGCGGTTCCACCACTCCCGGTCCGGGGCGGTGAACCACCACTCGGCGTGGTCGGTGGCGACCACGGCCCTGGCGAGCTCGCGCCCGGTTTCGGTGCGAAGCCTGGCCATGGCCGCGTCGATCCAGGCCGCGGCGTAGCGGTTGCCGCGGTCGAGTTCCTCTTTCAAATTGGCGATGAGATCGATCTGGTCCGCGTCCTGGGCGAGCAGGGCCTCGGGCGAGGCGGCCTCCTCCAGCTCGTCGCAAAGGGGCAGCACCGCGCCGGAAAGCCCGGTGCCGGCCAGGGCGTCGGCCAGGGCGCGGCGGGCGTCGCAGGTGTTGTAGAGCTTGTTGACGTAGTTGAAGTCGCCGGTGCGCGCCTCGTGCAGGTCGTGAAAGAGGCACATGGCCATGGTCTTTTGCGGGTCGGCCCCGGCCCGGCTGGCCAGGACGAAACCGATCACGGCGGTGCGGAAGCTGTGCTCGGCCACGTTTTCCGCGCCCGAGCCCAGAAACTGGTAGCCGGTGCGCGGGGTCTTGCGCAGCATGCCGGCTTCGAACAGGAAATCCGCAAGCCGCGTCAGGCGGTCGCGGTCGCTCGTGTCCACGAGCCCGGGATTTTCGCAAGTCATGCAAGCCTCTCGCCGCCAGGGCGGCGTGGCGCCGGGCACGCCTTCACGGTGCGCCCGGCGCGTCCAAACGCCCTATTAGGTGCGGTAGTCGGCGTTGATCTTGATGTAGTCGTAGGTCAGGTCCGAGGCCAGAAGCAGGTAGCGGCCCGGGCCGCCGCCAAGCTCCACGTCCAGGCTGATCTCGCCCCGGCGCATGTGCGGCGCGAGCAGCGCGTCCAGGTCGTCGGCCACGGGCATGCCGCGCTCGAAAACCGTAATGCCGCCGATGCGCACGCTCACTTCGTCGGGATTGAAGGTCGCGCCCGAGCGCCCGAGCGCGGCCACGATGCGGCCCCAGTTGGCGTCCTGGCCGAAAAAGGCCGTCTTGACCAGGGGCGAGTTGCCGACGGCCCGGGCGGCGAGCTCGGCCTCGGCGTGGCTGGCCGCGCCCTGCACCTTGATGCGCAGGATCTTCGTGCCGCCCTCGGCGTCCTGGATGAGCATGAACGCCAGCGCCTGGCAGACCTCGACCATGACGGCGAGCAGCGCCTGCCTGCCCTCGGCCGAGTCGATGACCACTTCGGAAGCGCCGTTGGCCAGCGCCAGGACGCAGTCGTTGGTGGAGGTGTCGCCGTCCACGGTGATGCTGTTGAAGCTGCGGTCCGCGGCGGCGGCCACGGCTTCCTGCCACCACAGCGACCCGACCTTGGCGTCGCACAGAAGCACGCCGATCATGGTGGCCATGTTGGGCGCGATCATGCCCGCGCCCTTGCACATGCCGAGCACCCGCACCTCGCCGGCGTCCGTGGCGAGCGTGCCCCAGGCGAGCTTGGGAAAGGTGTCCGTGGTCAGGATGGCCTTGGCCGCGGCCACGGGCGAGGTCTGGCCGAGGCTTGCGGCCAGGGACGGCACCGCGGCCTTCCATTTGTCGAGCTTGAGGCGCGCGCCGATGACGCCCGTGGACGCCGGCAGGATCTCCTCGGGCGAAAGGTCGGTCGCGCCGGCGACCAGCGCCAGCGTGGCGCGGCAGTCGGCGAGGCCGTCCTCGCCGGTGCAGGCGTTGGCCTGGCCGGAGTTGACGAGGATGGCCCGGGCATGGCCGCCCGAGGTTTGAAGCTGCTTTTTGGCCACGAGCACGGGCGCGGCCTGGAACAGGTTCCTGGTGAAAACGCCCGCCGCGGCGGCCGGCGGTTCGCTGACGATGAGCGCCAGATCGTCGCGGTCGGGCCGTTTGAACCCGGCGGCGGCGGTGGCGAAGGCAAATCCCTTGGGCAGCGGGATCACGGGCGAGGTCATGGGCTCTCCTTGGTCCTTGGTCTCGAAGATGCAATGGTGCGCGGGAAAGGGGAACGGCCGGGCGTCAGGGCGCGGGGCGCGGTCCGCCCGGGCGCTGGGGCGGCGGCGCGGCCATTTCCTCGCGCGTGAGCACGCCATCGTCGTTCTTGTCCAGGCGGCGGAATTCCCGCTCGTGGAAGTTGCGCCACTCCTCGAGGGTCACGCGGCCGTTGTGGTCGGCGTCCATGGCGTCGAACAGCCGGTTCATGTTGGGCGCGCCGACCGGGCGTCGCTCCACGCCGGACGCTCCTGCCGGCGCGGCCGGGGCCGCAACCGGAGCCGGGGCGGCGGCGGCCGGAGCCGTCGTTGCCGGGGCGGACTGGCCCACGGGACCGTAGAGCGGCCGGCCCTGGGGCGCGGACGCGGCCGGAGCCGGGGCCTGCGGCGCGTTCTCCTGGGGCAGGTAATCCGGCGACGGATAGGACGTTTGCACGGGTTTGGACGGAGCGCGGTTTTCCCCGGCGCAGCCGGCGCAAAGGCCGGCGGCAAGCGCCAGTGCGCAGCCCATGGCGCGAAGCGTGTTCATGGTGTCCCTCCTTTCCCGGGCGTCCCGCCGCAGGCTGCGGGCGCAAAGGGTTTTGATACACCAAAGCCCCCCGGCAGGCCATACCCGGCCTTGACAGGCCCCCGCCCCTTTGCCAAGCCCCAGCCCATGCATCCCCTCATCCGCATGCTGCTCGTCCTGTGCCTGGCCGCCGTCCCGATCGGGGCGCAGGCCATGAGCCTCGACGACCTGCTTTTCTACGGCACGGAATCCCTTTCCCGCGGCCGTTTCGACCAGGCCGGCGACGCCTTTGCCGCCGCCCTGGCCAAGGACCCGCAAAACCCCTACGCCTCGGGCCGGCTGGCCCTGGCCAAACTCGGCGCAGGCCGCGTCGCCCAGGCGCGCAAACTCCTGGAAGCGTCGCTCGCCGCGCGCGGCGACGACCTGTTCGCGCTGTGGACACTCGGCTGCCTGGAACTGCTCGAAGGCCATCCCGAGGCAGCCGGCGCACGGTTTACGGCCATGGGACAGGTCGATCCGGGCAATGTGCGCAGCCTCGTCGGCCAGGGGCTCGCGGCCGTGGCCGCCGGCAGGACGCGTGACGGCCTGGTGCTGCTCGCCAAGGCGCAGCAGGCCGACAGCGGCGACGCCCTGGCCCGGCTCCTGTCGGGGCTCGCCTTCTGGATGCTCGACGCCCCGGCCAACGCCCGCCTGGAACTCGAGGCCACCCTGGAGCTCGAACCGCGAAACGCCGCCGCCCTGGACCTGCTCGGCCTCGTCTACAAGCGCCTGGGCAAGACGGGACTGGCCAAAAGCGCCTGGGAACAGGCCCTGACCGTGGACGCAAGCGACGCGCGCGCCCGGTTTTTCCTGTCCCGCCTGTCCCAGGACGAGGCTCTGGCCGCCTCCCTGTCCGACCGCCCCGAGGAGGCGAAGCGGGCCTACGAGCGCGCGCTGTCCATCGACCCGGGCAACGCGGCCGCGGCCAAGGCCCTGGGCGTGCCCATCCCCATGGCCGCGCCCCAGGCCGCGCCGACGTCCCCGCGCGGCGACGCCCCCGGGGGCAAACGCGCAAGGCCCCGCGAGGACCCGGCGAAACCGGCCGCCCGGCAACCGGCGGCCGCCCCGGCGAAACCCGCCCCCGCGCCGGCGACGCCCTCCGCCAAGGCCACGGCCGATGCCCTGGAGCTCCCCGGCAATCCCACGGCCGATACGGCGTCGCCGGCCGAAAGCAAGCCCGTCAAGAGACGCGTTACGCGCGCACCCGCAACCCTACCGGCGCGGGAGGCGACCTCACCCGAGCCTGCCGCGCCCCCGGCATCGCCCGGACCGGCAGGCGCCCCGTAAGCGGCCCCCCCAGAACCGGCCGCCGGTTGACGCCAACGGCCGATTCGACCAACCTGGGGGCAGATGTTCCGACAACGCCAGACACAGGAGGAGGCATGAACCTCACGCGCATCGCGCCGGCGCTGCTGTTGGCCCTCGGCCTGGCGGCCCCGGCCGCGGCCCAGGACTTCGGCCCGAAAACCTATGCGGAATGCGTCATGGTCAACGCCAAACGCGCCGTCTCGCGCGACGGCGGCATGCTCATGCGCCGCGCCTGCAAATGCCGCTTCCAGGACGCCAAGGCCGAGGAGTGCCGCGCCTATTCCCAGGCCGCCCTGGACTGCATGATCAGCAACCTCGTCGCCGCCGAGCGCGACGAGCAGGCCTGGGGTGTGGAACGGGCCTGCCGTACCAAGCTTCCCAAAAATTAGGGAGCGGGGAAGAGCGAAGAAGAAAGAGAAGAAAGAGGAAGAATGCCTCCGGCGGCCAGGAGGGAAGGCTCCCCTCCCGGACTTCCTCGAGGGGGAAGGCCACCGCGGTGTGTACACGCGGGGCCTGTGCCCCTGCTTCCAACCGGCCGCCTGTGGATGCAGGCGGCGAAACAAGTGAAAGGCCGCCCGGCGTGATCGCCGGGCGGCCTTTGTCCTTGCGCGCGCTTGTCGGTCCCCTGTCGCCAAACGAGAAAGCGGCCCCAGGTCGCCATCCCGGGGCCGCTTTCGGAAATGTCCTTTTCGGAGGAAGGATGAACTGGGTATAGCAACGAGCGTGCCAACCTTCGCGCAAACTCATTTTATACTTATATACAAGCATGTTGTGAAACCAACTCGCCGCCAGCACCTGCCGAAAGACCTTCGCCGGGCCGCTTTTCGGTACAAATGCTTTTACACTTCCCGCCAATGCCGCGAAGGAACGTACAGGTTTTTGTACGGTCCCGTGACGACGCCTTGGAAATCCAACTATCGCAGCATGTTGGGAGGAGTTGCCCGCAACAGGAACACGCACCCTTTCGGGCGGATGGCGCACACGGGTCGGTGCGGCGAAAGGCGCGGTACAAATCCTTGTCCTGTCGCGACCGGCCTGATGGGCGTTTACGGCGCAGCCGACCTGCCGCAGGCGGCAACAAAGAGAAGGACAGGCGTGTTCCGGACAAGGAGCGTCCCATGGAATTTCACGTTGCGGTCGCCGCCATGCCCGCTTTCCGTTTCGCCGTCCCGGCCTGGCCCGGCGGCGCCGGGCACGTCGCCCGGGAACCGGAGCGCCGCCTCGCGCCCATTTTCGGGGAAGCCGAACGGAACGTGCGCCAGGATGCGGCGGACAACGCCTGCATCCTCCTGCGCAACGGGCTGCGCCTGGCCACGGGCCATGTCCGGCAGGGACGCGGCGGCCGGGCACGCCGGCCAGGAGAGGGAATGGGGACGCCGGACGCGAAAAAGCGCGGCCTGTACGGGCCGGCCGGCAGGGACGGCTACTGCTCCATGAGCAGGCGGTTGCGGCGGCGGCGCAGGATCTCGTGCTGGGTCGCGAGCGTCAGCTTTTCCTGCTTCGCCGCGAAAATCTCCTGGGCGTAGGCAACCCCGGCACGGGGGTCCTCGGAGGCCATGAGTTCGCGCACGCGCTTTTCCACGGCGATCTTCCTCTCTTCGACCGCAGCCATTTCCTGTTCCAGGGCCTCGGCCTCGGTCGCGATGTCCGTTTCCTTGCCGCCGCTCATGCGTCCTCCACGATGATGGACTTGATGTTGCAAAATTCCAGCAGGCCCCAGCGGGACAGCTCCCGGCCGTAGCCCGAGCGTTTGACGCCGCCGAAGGGCAGGCGGAAATCCGAGCGCGGCACGGCGTTGACCGCGACCATGCCGGCCTCGATGCGCCGGGCCAGTTCCAGGCCGCGCGCCGTGTCCGCCGTCCACACGCTGGCCCCAAGGCCATAGGCCGAAGCGTTGGCCAGGGTCACGGCGTCGCCTGCGTCGGCTGCCGCGACCACGGCGGCAACCGGGCCGAACAGTTCCTCGTCGAAGGCCGGCATGCCCGGCCGCACGTCGGCAAGGAGCGTCGGCGCGTAGAAAAATCCCGCCCCCGGCAGCCGGTTGCCGCCGCACACCACGCGCGCGCCCAGGGCCACGGATTCGCGCACCTGGCGGTCCAAATTTTCGAGCAGATCCTCGCGCGCCAGCGGCCCCACGGTGACGGCCGGATCGCACGGGTCGCCCGGCACGTGCGCGGCCAGGCGTTCCGCCAGGCGCGCGGTAAAGGCCTCCACAAGGGGCGCTTCGACGATGCAGCGCTTGGCCGCGATGCAGGCCTGGCCGCACACGCGCATGCGCGCGGTTTCCGCGGCGACACAGCAGTCGTCGAGGGCCGCGTCGGCCAGGACGATGAAGGGGTCGGAGCCGCCAAGCTCCATGACCGCCTTTTTGACGGCCCCTCCGGCCAGCGCCCCCACGGCCGCGCCGGCCCTGGCCGAGCCCGTGAGCGTCACCCCGCGCACGGCCGGATGGGCGATGACCGCGGCCACGAGCGCTTCCTCGACGCGCAGCAGGGAAAAGATCCCGCCCGGCAGCCCGGCTTCCTCGAACAGTGCCTCGAGGGCGAGCGTCGCGCCGGTCACGTTGGCGGCGTGCTTGACGAGCACGCCGTTACCCGCGGCCAGGAGGGGAATGGCGGCGCGCAGCGTCTGCCAGTACGGAAAATTCCAGGGCATGACGGCGAGGACCACGCCCAACGGCTCGAAGACGACCATGCGCCGGCCGGTTTCGGCGGCAAGCGTCTCCGGCGCGAGCCAGCGCGGCGTCATCCTGGCGTAGAACCGGCAGGCCCGGGCGCAGCGCCGCACCTCGGCCCGGGATTCGGGCAGGAGCTTGCCCATCTCGCGCGTGGCCAGCCCGGCGAGATGTTCCACCCGCTCTTCGAGCAGGTCGGCCAGGCGCGACAGCACGGCCAGGCGCTCGGCAAGGGGCACGTCGCGCCATTGCCGCTGCGCGGCGGCGCATTCCTCGACGACCAGCCGCGCGGCCAGGGCGTCGTGACAGGGATAGCGGGCCAGGGTCTGGCCGGTTGCCGGATTGATGCTGACGAACATGGAGATGTATGGGGCGGCACGCGACAGGCAGGCCTGGGGATCAGGCCGGCCGGCGCACCGGAGCAGTGACCACTACCCCTTTTGTCCGGCCAAGCCAAGCCCGGTCACGATGCGGCCAGCCCCGTCACGCCCTGGACCAGCAGACTCGCCCCGGAAAGGGCCAGCACGACAAGCACCGCCCTGGCGAATCCCTTCTCCCCGATGCGCCCGCAGCCTGCCATGCCCGCGCCGAGCCCCAGGAGCAAGGCCGGCACGGCAGCGGCATAGGCGCCCAGCACGTCGGCCGTGACCAGCCCGGCGACAGTCTGGGAGGCCACCACGCCGATGCCGGCCAAAAGGAAAAAGGTCGTAAGCGTCGCCCTTGCGGCGTTGCGGTCGTAGCCCTGGCGCGAGACCCAGGCCACGATGGGCGGCCCGTTGACGCCGATGGCCGCGCCCATGCACCCGGCGACGAACCCGGCCGCGAACCCGAGCAGCCGCCCCGGCCGCCGCCCTCCGCCGCCGCGCCGCCACGCGCCGGCCACGAACACGAGCACGGCCACGGCGAGCGCCAGCTTGAGCCAGTCCCCGGGCACCACGAGCAACGCCCGGGCCCCCAGGGCCATGCCCGGCAGCGCGGCGAGGATGAGCAGACGCAGGGCCGGCCAGCGGATGTGGCCGTGCAGCCGGCCCGTGAGCACGATGTTGATGGTCACGGCCAGCAGGCAGCAGATGGGCGTGGCCAGCTTGAGGTCCAGGGCCATGGCCAGGATGGGCAGGGCGACCAGGGTGGAGCCGAACCCGGTCAGCCCCTGGGTGAAGCCCCCGCAAAAGGCGGCCAGGCTCAGCAACACGATGTGGCCAAGGGCCATGGCGGAATCCTCTTGCCGCGCCGCTGGCGGCGTTCGATGCGCGCAAACATTGCGACGCCTTGTAATCCCGCGTAGGTCTTCGGGCAAACGAAGACATCCGCACAAGGCGTTCGGGAAAATCGAACATGCTCGATCCCTGGCAACTGCGCACCTTTCTCGTCGTGGCCGACAGCCTGTCCTTCCGCCAGGCGGCCAAGGCGCTCCATCTCGCGCCCTCCACGGTCACGGCGCAGGTCAAGGCCCTGGAAGAGGCGCTCGGCGTCCGGCTTTTCGCGCGGCGGCCCGGCGCTACGGCCCTGACCGAACACGGCCGCAGGCTCACGGGCCTGGCCCGGCGGCTGCTCGACCTGGAGGCCGAAGTCCGGCGCGACATGGGCCGCGACGGCGAGGCCTGCCCGGAACTCGCCGTCCGCCTGCCCGAGACCCTGGCGCTCGGCATCGCCCCGGCGGTCCTTGAGACGTTTCGCCGCCGCTACCCCCACACCCGCCTGCTTTTGGCCACGCATTCCCGGCTGGGGCTGGCCCGGGAACTGCGCCAGGGCTCGCTGGACCTGGGCTTGCTGCTTGGCGAACCGTTCGCGGCCGAGGGCGTGGCGATGGAGGAAATCCACCGCGAACCGCTTTGCGTCATCGCCGCGCCGGACGCGCCCGAGGCGGCGAACGGCGCGATCGGACCACGAGCGCTCGCCGGTCGAGAACTCTTCGTCACGCGCCACATCTGGAGCGCGCGCCGCCGCGTGGACGCCGCCCTGGAGGGCGCGGGCACGCGCCTTGGCGCGGTGACGGAATGCACGAGCCTGGCCGTGGTCAAGCGCTGCGTGGCCGCCGGGCGCGGTTTGGCCCTTGCGCCGTGGCTGGCCGTGCGCGAGGAGCACGCGGCCGGAACCCTGGCGGTGCTGCGCTGGGAGGGGGAGGCGCTTGCCGCGCCGGTGCTGCTCCTTCGCCGCGAAGGCGCGCCGGAAAACCCGGCCGGCGACGCCTTTTGCGACGCCGTGCGCCGGGTGCTGGCCGCCCTGCCCCCGCCGCCGGACGCCCTTGCCCCGGGCGGCAGAACCCCGGACGTGCCGGGATAGGCCGGCCGGCAGCCCGGGCGCGGGCGCCCCCGCGGCCCTACGCGGGCGTGCGCGGATAGGGCAGTTCCATGATGAAGTCGCTGCCCCGGCCCAGTTCGGATTCGGCCCAGATGCGGCCGCCGTAGTGCCCGACGATCTGGCGGCAGATGGCGAGCCCCAGCCCCGTGCCCTTACGGCGCTGGCCTTCGCTCACGGTGTCGCCGAGCTGGGCCTGGTGGAACTTGTCGAAGATCTTTTCCAGGGATTCGTGCGGCACGCCCTGACCGCTGTCCGCGACCTCCACCCGCAGCACGTCGCCGGCGACGAACGCCCGCAAACGCACATGTCCCTCGTCGGTGAACTTGGCCGCGTTGCCGAGCAGGTTGACCAGCACCTGGGTCAGCCGGTCGGGATCGATAAAAAGCGGCGGCAGGTGTTCCTCCAGTTCCATGGAAAAACGCACGTCGGGCTTGGCCGCGAAATCGGCGTTGACGGCGTCCACGGCCCCGGCGATGACCTCGGAGGCGTCCACCACGGCGTCGCGCCATTGCGCCCGGCCGGACTCGATCTTGGACAGGTCGAGGAAGTCGTTGACCAGGCGCGTGAGCCGTTCGCCCTCGTGCTCGATGATGGCGAGGTTTGAGGTGATGCGCGCGGCCTGGGCGGTCAGGCGTTCGTGACCTGCGGAGAACGGGGCGAAAAACTTGCCGAAATCCCGGTTGATGAGCTTGGCGAAGCCCATGATCGAGGTCAGCGGCGTGCGCAGATCGTGGGACACGGTGGCCAGGAAACCCGACTTGAGCCGGTCGAGTTCCTGAAGCCGGGCATTGGCCGCCTCCAGCTCCTCGGCCTTTTCGGCCAGCCGGCGCGTGCGCTCCCGCACGGCGTCGCGCAGGTGGCGGTTGAGGACCTCCAGGCGGTGCTCGGCCCGCACCCGCGCCGTGACGTCGGACAGGGTGCCCTCGGTGTAGAGCGCGTTGCCCTCGGCGTCGCGCACCAGGCGGATGTTGAGCAGCACCCACATGGTCTGGCCGTCGCGGCGCTTGAAGCGCACCTGCAGGCCGGGGACGCTGCCGACGTCGCGCAGGCGCTCCATGATGCGGCCGCGTTCGTCCTTGTCGTGGTAGAGGTTCATGGACACGTCCACGGCGCTCTCCATGAGCTCCGGGACCGAATCGTAGCCGAGCATGCGGGCCAGGGCGACATTGGCCGAGAGCATGCGACCGTCGAGGGTGGTCTGGAAGATGCCTTCGGTGGCGTGCTCGAAGATGTCGCGGTATTTGCGCTCCGTGGCGGTGAGGCGCAGCACGGCTTCGCGCATGGTCCGGCCGAGGCTCGCCAGTTCCCCGCGCAGCCCCCCGGGCATGTCGACGCCTTCCTGGCCCAGCGCGGCGTCGCCCAGGCGGACCCGCGCGGCGTAGCGTTCGAGCCGGGCCAGGGGCAGGATGATGCGCCAGCGCACGACCAGCGCCGCGACCAGCCCGAGTGCGGCGTTGAGGCACAGCACGCGCAGGACGAGACCGGTCAGGGAGGCCTCGAGCTCGCGGTCCATGTAACGCCTGGTCAGCTGGATCTCCACCGTGCCCACGGGCCTGCCCTCAAAGCGTATCTCCCGCGTCTCGGACAGGACGCCGTCAAGGGCCGGCTGGCTCGAAAGGGGCGCGGGCCGCCAGCCGCGGTCCCGGACCAGCCCCACGAAGGGCTTGCCGGAATCGCGCTCCGTGACAACGGCCGCGGCCACGCGCTCGTTTTGCATGATTCCGTCGAGCAGTTGGGTGATATAGTCCTTTTCCAGGAACCACAGCGGCTGGGCGAGATTTTCGGCGAGCTGGGAGGCGGCGAGGCTCGCCCCGACCCGCAGTTCGGTTTCGAGCCGCCGTTTCTCGCCGACGTAGTCGAGCGCGCCGAAGGCGGTCAACAGCAGCGTGTTGACGCACACGAGCGTCACGACGACAGCGCCGCCGACGGAACGCGTCAGAGAAAAACGGGGCAGGAGCATGCCTTCCGGTTCCCGGTGGAGGGTGGGCCGCTAGGCCGGGTCGTCCGCAAATCCCGCATCCCGGACGTCTCCGACAATCGGACGCTACCATCGGCGGGGGCGGATGGAAAGCCCGCGGCGGGCAAAAACCTTGCGCCCGCTTCATCCCCGGGATATCGATCCTTGAAAGATCATGAGTCTTTCCAGAATAACCACCGGCGCGCTGCTCGGCATCGAGGCCCATCCCGTCACCCTGGAAGTCGACCTGTCCCGCCAGGGCATGCCGTCGTTCACCATGGTCGGCCTTGCCGAGGGCGCGGTGCGCGAGAGCAAGGAGCGGGTGTTCGCGGCGCTGAGAAACGCCGGTCTGCGCCTGCCGCCGGCGCGCATCACCGTCAACCTCGCGCCGGCCGACATGCGCAAGGAGGGCTCGGGCTACGACCTGCCCCTGGCGCTCGCGCTGCTCGCGGCCGTGGAGGCGGTGCCCCCCGGGGCCGCGGACGGATTCTTTCTCTGCGGTGAACTCTCCCTTTCCGGCGAGCTCAAGCCCGTGCCGGGCGTGCTGCCCCTGGCGGCGCGGGCCCGGCGCGAAGGGGCGAAAGGGCTTGTCGTCCCCCGCGCCAACGCCGACGAGGCCGCGGCCGTGGCCGGGCTCGCGGTCTACGCCGCCGACGACCTGGGCCAGGTGCTGCGCTTTTTTTCCGGCGAGGAAGGCCTTGCGCCGTGCCCTGCCCCGCCGTTCGCCGCCGCCGGCGACGCGACCGCCTTTGCCGAGGACTTCGCCGAGGTCAAGGGACAGGCCCATGCCAAGCGCGCGGTGGAGATCGCGGCGGCCGGCTCGCACAACCTGCTTTTCATCGGCCCGCCGGGTTCCGGCAAGACCATGCTCGCCAAGCGCATCCCCACGGTGCTGCCGCCGCTGTCCTTCGAGGAGGCCCTCGAGGTCACGACCGTCTATTCGGTGTCCGGCCGCCTGGACGGCGCGGGCCTGCTCACGCAGCGCCCCTTCCGCAGCCCGCACCACACCATTTCCGACGCCGGACTCATCGGCGGCGGCTCCTATCCGCGCCCGGGCGAGGTGTCCATGGCCCACCGGGGGGTGCTTTTCCTGGACGAGCTGCCGGAATTCAAGAAGTCCGTCCTGGAGGTGCTGCGCCAGCCCCTCGAGGACGGCAGGGTGACCATCGCCCGGGCGGCGGTGTCGCTTTCCTATCCCGCGGACGTGATGCTGGTCGCGGCGATGAATCCCTGTCCGTGTGGAACATTTCTCCAACATCAATAAATATATCTATTTCAACTAGTTGAGTTGAAACGCGAACTTCCTTAACGATGGATTTGAGTCGTAACGCCTTCCCTGTATCGTCTAAAAATTCCCAATTCGTAGAGAACGAACAAAGATTTTCAAAAGATGTTTGTAAGAAAGATTTAGTTGAGTCCGTTTCATTTATTAAATCAAAAAGCCGATCTCTCGCACTCGTTACCTCTTCAATTTCATTTTTAAGAGCACTATATCTTCTATCGAAATCTTTGCCATCAATTCTTCCACACTCAAGTGCGTTTAATAAGTTATCAAGTCGTGTTTGCAGATTTTGTATGTTTTCCTCTAGTTGAAATAGATCTTGGGCACGATTTTCCTCTTGGCTGTTTTGTAAAAATAAATCTAAAATTTTTTGTTTATCTAACAAGAATTCTTTATTCTCCGAAAGAGACAGCACACTATCAACTACATACTTCTCTATTTCGATAGAAGGTATGTTTAACCCGCTACAAGCTTCAACACCTTTTTGCATACGATTTACACATTTGTAGTACCCATAAGTCTTATCAGAATTTTTTTTAAAAGTTGTATTGCCTGCCATAGCGCCACCGCATAATCCACATTTTAATATGCCAGAGAGAAGATAATTTCTTTTGCTATTTGTTGGTTTTGTTGAAATTGATTTTAGCATAAGCTGAACTCTTTCATATATTTCATCTTTCACGATAGATGGATGTTGCCCTTCGCATACAATCCAATCTTGCTTATCCTGAGAAATAAGTTTTCCAGTTACAGGGTCACTCTTTCTTTTCCCGTACCAAGTCTTTCCAATGTACGTTGGGCTAGTGAGTATCCGATGAATCGAAACGGTTCCCCAATGCCCCCCGTTCCGCGTTCGATATCCTTGTTCGTTAAGTGCATGTGCCGTTTTACGAACGCTATTGTGGTTAAGGAAAGTGTTGAATATACAATCAACTATAGTGGCCTCTTTAGGCTCAATATATAGTTTTTTTTGTTCTGGATACAAAGAAGTACTTTGTGAAGCCGCTTCAATGTCATTAAGTCCAGTGTTTACTAATCTTTTATGACATAGCTCTTGAGTGGTATAGCCAAAAGGCACAACTCCTCCATTCCATTTTCCTTGCTTAGCACGATGAGACATATCAACAGACACACGTTCAGCGACTAATTCTCGCTCAAATTGAGACAAAACGCCGATCAATTGTCGTAACAATCTGCCGTGGGCAGAAGTTGTATCTATATTTTCCGAAATACTGGCAAATCTAATGTTTGTGCTCTCAAAAAATTCCGTAAGGTACAATAAATCCTTTGTAGATCTAGTTATTCTGTCAAGCTTTGTAACAAAAACAGATGACACCAAACCAGCCTCAACATCATGAAGCAATTCCTTCAATGCCGGTCGATTTGTATCCTTGGCACTAAAGCCTGCATCTTTGTAAAGTTTATAGACATGAATTTGGTTGGCAACGCAGTAGGCACGAAGTCGTTCTTCTTGGGTAGCTAATGAATCTCTATCAATTTGATTTGCAGTCGATACACGAACATATATTCCTGCTTGCGAATGGCTCAGGGGCGTCATAGCAATCACCTTGTTGGCTTTTATGCAAAACTAGATCGCTGACACTGGCAGGTCAACAAAAACAGCAAATTATGTGGAGACAAAAAAATAATCAAAAATTTTGGGCTGATATGAATTGTCGAACGTGGGGATATACAAAAAACAGCGAATCCTACAACGGGATGAGTTGCAGCATTCAAGCAATATGCGGGCAACTAATGCATTTCAGGTTGTGAAAGGACTTTCATGATGCGTACTTCACCTATGTTTTCATCATGTTAAGTCCAGCCAGGTCCAGGCAAATACGACGGATTCCGACTAGGTTTACCTCCTCCGGACGAAGTTATGAACAGAACGGCGGCCTACCCTGACAATCATCTACAGCTTTTATAACGGCAACTAAAACGTGAGTAGCCTGTGACCTTCAAGGTCATAAATGGTCGGTCTCGAGGGTGTGAGCGGGTACCGCCAGAGGCGGTTAAATAGCGCCGCCCCGACAATGGGCGATGCCGCCGAGGTACCTAGCGCCTGTCTGCTGCGCCCATCAACCTGCTTGGAACCCGCCCCTAGGATGAGCTACTGAATCAACGAGCGTCAAAAAACTAAAATCCTTTTTGCCATAGCCTGTTAGACTTTGCGGCTTAGCCGGACAGCAATGATTTCAACTATCTTCCAAGACCAGTGATCCTTGCTTCTGTCCCAGGATTTTTGCGCTTTAGCCTTAATATAGTCACCATCTCCAGCGTTGCTGCTTTGAATTAACTCTGCGGGGACATAGCATTCATCAAGGAAACCGAAGCCTTTCATTGTGATTGCAATCACCCCAGAAACATCTTTCTCAAAGTCTGAGAGAACAGGTTCTTCAACCTTATCAATAGAAATGATTTGCCATCCCCATCGCCCCTTCTTTTTATCGAACTTCTTGAAAATAGTTCCTGATACTGTTGAAAAAGGAAGCAGTTTGTAATCATTCACAAGAACATGGTTAATAAATATCTCAACTCTTCCATCCCTAATGAACCCAAAATCTTTTATTTTTTCGAAAGTTCCGGAGAATCTCTTCACAAAATTGGCGGCAAAGCTCTCGTCCCCGTCTTCGACATCAAAAACATTAAATAGGTTGCCACGCTTCTTATCCTCAATCATTTTCAATCGGACCGCAGTGTTGGCCTTCCAGGCATATGGCTTTCCAACTGAGTCCTTGTAGAAGAAACCTTCTCTCGTAGTACCGCTGTCAATGTACAAGAAGCTGACTGCACCCTTCTCAGAATTAATATATGTTACGAAAACATCAGAAAATTGAAGTTCACGATACAGTATCAGCTTCGCCTTAATAGCATAGATATGCAAAGCATCAAGATCAGAGGAAGGCTCGCAATTCTTATACCAATCACGTTCTTTCTCTGTTAATAGTTGATTTGGTATTTTCCAACCGTTTCGCATGCGCGTATCAACCAACTTGTCCAACACATGTTTTGCCTCAGAGTGCAGTCCCTTATCGACCAAGCGGGGTATTGATTTCTCTTGAAGTCCAACTATCATTTCTGCCTTTGAATTGCACAATAGACCAGCACATAAGCAGTTGAATTTTTCCTCTCCATCCGTCAAATCACTGATAAAATCCCACACCCAAAAGTCTCTGCTCTTACTACGAGCAAATTCTGTTACCTCGGAGAATGCTTGCTTAGAATCACCGAGTTTTATCAAGAGTTTAATCTTATAATATGGGAGCCATTCGTAATCTGGGTGACTAGCGATAGCACGGGTCAACGTTGGAAGGAAGGCACTGATTCTTTCACGAGTGGCGAGATGTTCATCAGACTTAATTAGCTTCTTGGCATGAGAATTTAGAGCAGTTTCAGCGAGCGGTCGCATCTCAACAGTTCTGCCATCGCTCCCGGTAAAACTTGATTTTGCATAATCGGAGAAGTCAAACCAATCAAAACCAATCATGTCCATCAGGACAAAGTAGTTTCTCTCATTAAGTTTGCTTTGTAGTTCTTTTAATAGCGGTCGTGATGAAGAAACATCGTCGGCCCCAAGACTACAGTTCAAGCCACGCCGTTCTATGAATGATGCAGAGTGTCCGACAAATCTCATAAACTCTACAAACACTTTGTTTGCTGGCATCTCACCTTTACTTGCCACTCGCCTAATCGACCACAAGACCGAGGCAAGTAAAGTCCTTACATATTTACTATTCCTTGCGTTGAAGTCGAAGCGAGCATGGTCATTCAGTGTTCTTAAGCTTCTGCAGTATAAATCGAAGTTGTCCTCTGATTGCTTTAGATAGTCATACATGATCCATCCGAAAGAAAGTTTTGCGTCTTCATTTTCCTGGTTTTGCCGAAGATAGGGAACTATCCGTTGAAATGCCTCTTTTAGTTTTCCCTCCTTCCTAAATCCTTTAGCAGCATCAATTGGGTCTTCATCAAACTTGCCGCAATTCTGCTGCAATTTTTGCAGCACTATATTCACGGCGTTCAATACTTTGCCTATCTCATCTTCGGCTTTCTTTTCTGCCAGTTGATTGATGAAGTCTTGCTGATTAATACGCCCTTCAGCATAGTTTTTTAGTAGCTGAAACTTGACATAGTAGGGTGATTGCGTGAGTCGGTACAAGTCGTCATTGAATTGTTTTTGTGTATACATTCAGCCTCTATTCTTCAAGAGAGTATGTATCATTAATAAACGCAACAATCTCGGAATATAAGCTCTCACTCCCATTTATGAGGTTGAATTTCGAGATCATGCCATGAGAATCGTACCAGCACTGTACACTCGCGTTGGTATTTCCTTTTGCAAACTCAAATATCGCCATCCATTCCTGCGTCTTCACTATTCGTGACGCAATACCTCGACTGCTAATTAGTGCAATCAGTTCTTCGAAGAAACTTGTCATGTCTCCGCATTGATTAGTAGGACCAGAAGCAAGCGTGGTTTTAGAAACATTGCTATTCATCAAAAGGCGAAGCACTTCATCACGGTATTGAGTGTCACCAGACTTAAGACGCGGAGGCTTCATTTCGCCCTTGCCGTTATAGTCAAAGAGCAGTTCCAGCACGGCCTCGTCCTTTCGGAGTTTTACTATTTCCAAGTATGGCCGGTGCAAGACATCTAAAACTTGCCACCCTGAAAGCAATAAACTGCTTGCGAGAAAATCCTCAAACTCAGCGCCCTTTGTTTTGCTATCGTTGGAGAAACTAAAGATGAATTGCTTTACCTTTGGCGCTGTGTTGCTCGGCATTGAATTGAAGTCCGTCTTCATAAATGGAGAGATTGTCTTCCAATTAATAAGTTCAACGCTGTTGCTTGCGATAGCGAAGCCCGTGTAAAGCCACTTGTAATAGTCTTTGTTTGTTCTACCGTGACTATCGCCTTGACTTGTGTTAAAGAACACCCTGTCGAACGTGAACGCCATAGCTTTGTTGACAGTCATCGCCCAAGCGTATTTAACTCGTGCCGCATGGTAAACTTTGAAATACTTTGAAGTCTGGTCGTGCAGCAGGCGGGATTCCATCCGTTTGCGAAACCCCTTTTCTTCTGGAGTCAGTTTTCTTAAGTCTCGTGCAAGCCTCAATCCTTTCTCAGTTTCCTCATAGTACGAGTCCCCATGAGCCTCCATTTCTTTGTACTCTTTACTGTCTTCAAATTTGTTTTTAGAGAAATACTCATTTAAGCAACTCCACAGAATAGCTTGATACGCAATATTCTCGCCAGTCTCCAGTTCTGCCTTATTTGCCTTCAAGTAATTGTCTAACACATAAATTTGAAGAAGGCTCGAATCTTGCAATTTCACCTGACATGGGATAAATAAGAGCCTTACTGTTTCTCCTTTGATATCTCTTGAAATATCGAAGGCAGTTTCCCAGTCGACCGAAATCACAGTAGCTAAGTTCCCGTTGTCGATTCTCTTTGGTTCATCGAAATTGAATGGCTGCTCGTCAGTGCTGAAAGGGACGTCGTCATTAACGATGCGATCTGGAGCATAGGCACTGGTTGTCGAATTAAAGACGATTGTATCGCCGGGACCTATCTCCGCCCCATTGTGAGCAAGTTTTTTCTTTATCCAGAAATTGATTTGATTGGCCTGTTCATTTGTGTAGACCAGTATCTTGTTGTGCATTGGGCTTTCGTATGCTGCCTTCAGAATCGAAGTCTGATTCTTTGTGCTCACGATACAGACATTGCCCGTGTTCGTTATGAGCAAAGAATTGAAAATTTTGTTATCGATATTGCTAGCCAGTTTATTGCAGACTTTGACAATCTCCGAATCGCTGTTGTTTGGGGGCAAAACGAGACTTCTTATGTCACTCTTGACTCCCTTGCTCTCCAAAAACGCACCAAGGTATTCTGGGTTCATAGGGTTCTCAACTTTAGAGCCATAGCTGATGCGGCTAGTATCACCGATGAAAATAATTTTTCTATTGGGGTACTTGTCCAACTGCAAGTACGTAAAAAAATCATCTAGCAAGCACCCTGTTCCGAACCGAAGTATCTCTGAATCCAAGCTCGAATTTGATATCAGCTGACTATCATCAATTATATAAAGAACCTTGCCCTGAAGGTCCTCTTCAACCGTTTCAGTAATAGTTTTTACTGGGATGGTTTTTTTATAGTTCTCATCCACTTCTTCATTCCAAAAGTCGTAAATTGCGCCATACAAAGATTCGACTTCTTGGATTTCAGGGTGACTATCATGCATCCTCTTCTTTAGTCTGTTTGAGTAAGCAAACACAGGCACTTCAATATACGCGTTGTCAAATGCCATGTCTCTGATTTTAGGAATAAACCTTGTTTTACCGCTCTTTGTGTTGCCAGAGATAATGAGGACTCTGTCTTGGGATGACAGGAATTCGGCAATACTTATCATATACAGAGCTTCCAGATTAGGCAAAGCAGTCTCAGTGATGACTGCATCAGCGACACCACGACCAATCGGCTTGACCTCATCCTTTTCTTCAGGTTTAGACGCGGTTTCCGTTGTAATTGAAACAAAATACTCTGGTGCCGAGAATAGCTTGTCAGTAAACAGGCTTCTATTGGCGGGTGTCAGGTAATTCTGATTATCTGATTGGACATCGACGATATCAACAATCTTGTTGAATACGGTTGTCGAGTCCACGATATCGAATCCGATGATTCGTCTCGGCACTCTCCCTATAATATTGATCTGACCATGAAAACAAACTAAGGTATAAACCGACTTGCGATCGAAACCACGCATCTTCCACCCTAGTTGCTTATTTAATTTTGCTCGCTGCTTCCCCAACTGGCGATATGGGTTTACAGAGCTACCACCCCTAACTGGTATTTCGTCTATCTTCCACGCGCCGACATCGAACATATCCTGCTCAGGCAACTCTAAATCGCCACTGTAATCTTTAAAGTCTATCAGCACAATCCGGTCATTCGTCACCAACAAGCAGTCTATTTGAAGGCTCTCCAACTCCAGAGACTCAGGCATGCCGATAAGCAGGCCGTCCCATCCTCGTTTATCAAATTCTGCGGTAAGACCAGCGGCGAGAATCCTGAAGAAGTCATTCTCGTATGACCTGAATGATTTTCCTTTGCGCAGCTCCAACATGTAGCTTTGACCTCACCTTTACGGTCCTTCCGGGTTTAGAGATGGTAATGACGCGTAATATTGCCAGCGGGTTAGCTTCAAAGATGCCCCCGTTGGGGGTGCCATTTTTTACGCGGCGCGAGTGACTTTCGTATTTCTCCAACTTATATAACTAACGAACATCCTTTCTATCTTCATTTCTTGAAACAGCCCCTCAGGGGCAAAAGGCTAATCAAACGATGAAAAGGAACTCGCCTGCTCTCGAGAATCGACCCTTTTTTAGCTGTCATTTTCCAAGTTCAGGTTTTGAAGAACATTTCAGGGCGATCCTATGCTTGGTAAACCGTTCTAGATGTTCTCTTGGAAACCTCAACTCGACTTTTTTATGTTGAGAATAATGGTAGAACTCCTACCGGACAAGGTCGCCGATATACGCCCCTCCACCCGGAAAAACCGAGGACGGTATCGGTTGGTGTTTCTCTTTATTCGCTTCACCAGAGCCAGTGGTGCGAAATGCTTGCACTGAACGATGTTAACGATATCGATTACCGCGCTGGTTATGTCAAGTTGATAAGGCCCCAACATCTTGAAAAGAAGGAGGTTGCTGGTCGCGTGATCAAAGTCGTCCTTGTGGGGATTGGCCCGCCCCATGTCTCAGATCCATTCCGCCCTTGTCTCGGCCCAAGCCCCCGCCCCTGTGCGCCCATTAACTGGACCACCGCCAGCTCCTTGGCCTTGGCTTCAACGTCCACGGTCATCTCACGCCCCAGCCAGCACACCGGAAAGTCCTTCGGGTCGATGAAATCGGCATGAGGCTTTGGATCTCCCTGGCCCCAACCATTTTTGGGCGAGGAAACATGACAGTACTGTTCGCGTTCCACGGTTGCCCAAGTGCCAGCGGCCAAATCCGTGGCATCAAGTTCGGTGAGGCCATCAGGATTGCAGCGATGGTGATGGACGTCGTAAA
>NZ_JNJA01000014.1 GCF_000702665.1 Solidesulfovibrio alcoholivorans DSM 5433 | reverse complement strand
GGGTGGGGGCTCGGGGGAGGGAACCCCGGGCCACGCGGCCCGCAGCATAAAAAGAGGGGTTCCCTCCCCCGATTCCCTAGGATTATGGCCCACATTCTCCTCATCGACGACGACGCCATCCTGAAGGAAACATTCGGCGCGCTCATGCGGCGGCTGGGGCATGGCCTGGTCTGGGCCGGGTCGCTGGCGGAAGGGCGCGAGGCGCTGGCCGCGGGCCGCTTCGACGTGGTGCTCCTCGATTTGCGTCTGCCGGACGGTTACGGCCTGGATCTGCTGCCCGAACTGCGCGCCGCGCCGGGTTCGCCGGAGATCATCATCGTCACCGCCCAGGACGATCCCGAGGGCGCGGCGCTGGCCATCAAATCCGGGGCCTGGGACTACATCCAGAAGCCGCTCACCCCCAACCGCGTCACCCTGCCGCTCACGCGCGCCCTGGAATACCGCGCCCAGAAGGCCGCGCGCCGGCCGCGCGCCGTGCTCAAGCGCGAGGGCATCATCGGCACGGGACAGGCCATGGAGGCCTGCCTCGACCTCGTGGCCCAGGCCGCCGATTCCGACGCTTCGGTGCTCATCGGCGGCGAGACCGGCACGGGCAAGGAGCTCTTCGCCCGCGCCATACACGCCAATTCCTCCCGCGCCACCAACAACTTCGTGGTGGTGGACTGCGCCGCGCTGCCGGAAACGCTGGTCGAGAGCGTGCTCTTCGGCCACGTCAAGGGCGCGTTCACCGACGCGGACCGCGACCGCGACGGGCTGTTCAAGCTGGCCGACGGCGGCACGCTCTTTCTCGACGAGATCGGCGAGCTGTCCCAGGGCATACAAAAGACGTTTCTGCGCGTGCTCCAGGACGGCCGCTTCCGGCCGGTGGGTTCCAAAAACGAGCTGCAAAGCGATTTCCGGCTCGTGGCCGCGACCAACCGCGATCTTTCGGTCATGGCGGCGAGCGGCGTGTTCCGCGAGGATCTGCTCTACCGGCTGCGCACCATCGTCATCACCCTGCCGCCGCTGCGGGAGCGGGTGGAGGACATCAAGCCCCTGGCGCTGCACTACATGAACCGCTTCTGCGAGCGCTACCGTTTGCCGACCAAGGGCGTGACGGAAGAGTTTTTCCAGGCCCTCGGCGCGTACACCTGGCCCGGCAACGTGCGCGAACTGAGCAGCACCATGGAGCGGGTGGTGCTCGCCCATCGCGGCGAGCCCATGCTCTATCCCAAGCATCTGCCCGACGAGATCCGCATCCAGGTGCTGAACGCCGGCGCGGCCTGCGAAACGGTCCCGGCCGTGCGCGAGGCGGCGGCCCGGGCCGGCCATGCCGTGCCGCCCTGGAAGGAGTACCGCCGCCGCGCCCTGGACGCGGCCGAGGAAGCCTACCTGCGCGACCTGCTCGCGGCCTGCGGCGGCAACGTCGTGCGCGGCGCGAAGCTCTCCGGGCTGTCGCCGTCGCGGCTCTACGACCTGTTCCGCAAGTACAATCTCCCCACCCGCGCGTAAGCCGCGCCTTGCTCCATCTTGCGTCGGCCGCGCCGCTGCCGTACCGTGCCAGCCATGGACATGCCCATACTGACGCTCAAGAACAACGAGGAACGCCGCCTTCGCGCCGGACACCTGTGGGTGTTCAGCAACGAGGTGGACACGAAGAAAACCCCGCTCACCGCCTTCGCGCCGGGACAGGCCGCCGTGGTTACGGCCTCGCGCGGCCGGCCGCTCGGCGTCGTCACGGTCAACCCCGGCTCGCTCATCTGCGCCCGGGTCATGGATAGCGACCCGGACACGCGCCTCGACGTCGATTTCTTTCGCTCCCGCATCCGCGACGCCCTGGCCCTGCGCGCGCGGTTCTACGCCACGCCGTATTACCGGCTGCTTTTTTCCGAGGGCGACCATGTGCCGGGCGTGGTCCTCGACCGCTACGGCGACGTGGTCGTGGGGCAGCTCACCACGGCCGGCGCGGAGGGGCTTCGCGACGTGATCCTCGAGGCCGTGCTCGCGGAGCTGTCGCCGCGCGCCGTCATCTGGCGCAACGACGCGGCCTCGCGCGACCTGGAGGGCCTGCCGCGCGCGGTGGAGACGGCCTACGGCGAAGCCCCGGAATTCCTGGAGATCGACGAGGACGGCGCACGCTTCGCCGTACCCGCGCTTTCGGGGCAAAAAACCGGCTGGTTCTACGACATGCGCGAAAACCGCACCGCCCTGTGCCGGCTCGTGCGCGGCAGGACCGTGCTCGACCTCTTCGCCTATGCCGGGGCCTTTTCCGTGCGCGCGGCCCTGGCCGGGGCCGCGTCGGCCGTGTGCCTGGACTCCTCGGAAGCCGCGCGCGACATGGCCGCGCAAAACGCCGCGCGAAACGGCGTGGCGGGCAGCGTCGAGGCCGTGCGCGCCGACGCCGGGGCTTTTCTCGAGGAATGCGCCGCCTCCGGGCGGACTTTCGACGTGGTCAGCCTCGATCCACCGGCCCTGGTCAAGCGCAGGAAGGACCTGGAAGCGGGCCTGCGGGCCTACGAGCGCCTCAATCGCCTGGCCATGGACGTGCTGGCCGACGACGGCATCCTCATGACCTGCTCCTGCTCCCAGCACGTGGACGCCTGGGACCTGCGCCGTGTGGCGCTTCGCGCGGCCAACGCCGCCGGACGCCGCGCCCAGGTGCTGGCCCAGGGCCGGCAGGGCCCCGACCATCCGGCCCATCCGGCCATGGCCGAGACCGACTACCTCAAATCCTTCACCCTGCGTCTGCTGCGGCGCTGAGCCATCCCGTGCCCGCCGCGCCGCCGAGCCTTCCCGTACCGCCTGTCCCTCCGGCCTCCCCGGAGGGACAGGGCGGCGAGGACGCGCTGCTTTCCTCCCTGCCGTGCAGCCTGCTGCGGCGGTTTGAAATGCTCAACCGCCGGCTGGCCCCCATCTTTTGCATCGCCGCCATGGTGGGCGCGGTCACGGGGCTCGTGGCCGCGGCGCTCCTGGCCGGGGCGGGATATCTGGAGCAAGAGCGCAGGGCACTGGCCGCGGCCGCAGAGGCGGCCTTCGGCGGAGGGCTGGCGGTTTCCATGCTCCTGTCGGCCGGGCTCACCGTGGCGGCCGTGGCCTTGGTGCGGTTTTTCGCGCCCGAGGCCGCGGGCAGCGGCATCCAGGAGATCGAGGGGGCGCTGGCCGGCGTGCGCAGGCTGCGACCCTTGCGCGTGCTGCCGGTCAAGCTCGTCGGCGGCGTGCTGTCGCTTGGCAGCGGCATGAGCATGGGCCGCGAAGGGCCGACCATCCACATGGGCGGCGCGCTCGGGCGGTTCCTCGGCCAGCTGTGCCGCCAGCGGGACCCGCAGGTGCTCCACTCGCTGGTCGCCGCCGGGGCCGGGGCCGGGCTCGCGGCGGCGTTCAACGCGCCCCTGGCCGGCATCCTCTTTGTCGTCGAGGAGATGCGCCGCTCGTTTCATTTCAACTTCGTCTCGTTCCATTGCGTTGTCATCGCGTCCGTGGCCGCCGACATCGTGGCGCGGGTGGTGCTCGACGCCGGGCCAGCCATCGCCATGCGCGTCTTCGCCGTACCGCGCCTGGGCGAATTGTGGTTTTTCTTCGTCTTCGGCGTACTGATCGGGCTTGTGGGCGCGGTGTTCAACACGCTGCTGCTCGGCGCACTCTCGAAGGTGGACCGGGCGGCGTCGCGCTGGCCGTGGCTGTACGCCCTGGCCGTTGGCGCGGGCATGGGCGTCATCGCCTGGAGCGTGCCGGAGCTCACCGGCGGCGGCTACAAGGTGTTGCGCCACGCCCTGACCGGTACGGTGGGGGTGCCGTTGCTGCTGCTGTTTTTCGTCTGCCGCTTCGCGAGCACGCTTTTTTCCTACGCCACGGGCGCGCCGGGCGGCATCTTCGCGCCCATGCTGGCGCTCGGCACGCTGCTCGGCATGGCCTTCGGCGAGGCGGTCACGGTGCTTTGGCCGGATCAGACGCTTTTCCCGGGCATGTTCGCCGTGGCCGGCATGGGGGCGCTTTTTGCGGCCACCGTGCGCGCGCCGCTGACGGGCATGGTGCTCATCATGGAGATGACCCGCAACTACGACCTGACTTTGCCGCTGCTCATCGCCTGCATCGCCTCGGTGGTCACGGCCGAATCCCTGGGCGGCAAGCCCATCTACACGCTGCTGCTGGGGCGCACGCTGCACCTGTCCGGGCAAGGGGGATGTGGAGGAGGGGACAGGGGGGACGCCTCCGGCGGCCAGGAGGGGGCGGGGGCCCCTCCCGGACCACCCCGAAAGGGGAAGTAGGAGCGTGGGACTGCCGCAAGGCGTTATTTTCTTGCCGAAGCCCCGGTGACGTCCTACAGAGAGCATAGGGAGAACCGGTTTCCCTTCGCACGACGTATAACCGGAGGATGCCTATGCTGTCCTGGACCGTCACCTTTCTCGTCATCGCCCTGATCGCCGGCATCGTGGGTTTTACCGGCATCGCCAGCGCGGCGGTCGGCATGGCGAAGATTCTGTTCTATATTTTCCTGATCCTCTTCGTGCTGTCGCTGCTTCGCAAAATGTTCTGACCGCCAAACGGCAAGCGCCCCCTTGCGCGTTGTTCGCGGCAAGAGGGCGCCCGGGTTTTCGCGGCGGCGGAAGCGGCTACTGCGCGTCCGTCCCGTCTTCCTCTTTCACGTCTTCGCGGCGCGGTGCGGCGGCCTGCCACAAGGCTTCCAGCACGTCTTCCACGCCTTCGCCCGTGAGCGCGGACATGAAAAAAACCTTCTGCCCGGCATCGGCCACGGCGGCCTTACGTGCGGCCAGCTCCTCGGGGGAGAGCAGGTCGATCTTGTTGACCACGCGCAGCTGCGGCCGCTCGGCCAGGCGTGCGTCGAACAGGCGCAGTTCCTCGTCCACGACGTTGAAGACTTCGAACACGCCCTCGGGCGAGGCGTCCTCGGCGGAGACGACGTGCAGGAGCACCCGCGTGCGCTCCACGTGGCGCAGGAAACGGTGGCCCAGGCCCTGGCCCAGGTGCGCGCCTTCGATGAGCCCCGGGATGTCGGCCAGGATGAGCCGGTCGCCGTAGTCGTTTTCGATCACGCCGAGGTTGGGCGTGAGCGTGGTGAAGGGGTAGGCCGCGATTTTCGGCCGGGCGCGGCTCACGGCCGCGATGAACGTCGATTTGCCCGCGTTTGGCAGGCCGATGATGCCGACGTCGGCCAGGACCTTGAGCACGAGCCGGATGCGGCGCTCCTCGCCGGGCTCGCCGGGCTGGGCGAAACGCGGCGTGCGCATGGTGGCCGAGGCGAAGTGCAGGTTGCCCTTGCCGCCGCGCCCGCCCCGGCAGGCGATGTAGTCCTGCCCCGGGGTCGTGAGGTCGGCCAGGAGCCGCGCCTCGTCCTCGTGCTCGCGGACCTCGCTTTCCGCGATCAGGTCCGGGTTGGGCTCGAAGTCCGGAGCCTCGCGCACGAAGCCGTGCTCGTCGACGACCAGGCCTTCGATGTCGCCGTCGTCGTCCGGGATCTCGGGCTCGCTGGCGGGTTGCGCCGCGCCCGTCGTATCGGGCGCATCGGGGGCCGGCAGCTCGTAGAGCTCCGTGCCCACGGGGACGCGGATGACGAGGTCCTCGGCGGCCCGGCCGTTTTTCTGGCGGCCCATGCCGCCTTCGCCGTTCCTGGCCTCGTAGATGCGCTTGAGGCGCAGGTCGTACAGGGTCAGCAGGTCCGGGTCGGCGCGAAAGACGATGTCGCCGCCCTTGCCGCCGTCGCCGCCGTCCGGGCCGCCCCGGGGAATGAACTTCTCGCGGCGAAAAGACACCGCACCACGCCCGCCCTTGCCCGAGCGGACAACGATCCAGGCTTCGTCGACAAAACGCATGGAAACTCCTTCACGACGTATGGAAAAATTATGTTGTCCCCAAACGGGACTTCAACGCTCTCGCATTCCAGCGTGACTCCCTTCCCGGGAGTCCAGAGGGGACCGCGCCCCCTCTGGCCGCCGGAGGCATTCTCCCTCAAAGCTCACGGCCGCAGCCGCGCCAGGCGGTCTTCGCGGCCGACGAGCACGAGCTTGTCGCCCGTGCCGAGGGCTTCGTCGGCCCGGGGGATGAACGTGTAATGGGCCGCGCCCGCGAGCTTCTTGGCGATGACCTGCACCTGATGCTTGTTGGTCAGGTCGAGCTGGCGCAGGGTCTTGCCGGCCCAGTCGTCGATGCCGATCTCCTTGATGGCAACGTCCTTGTCCATGGGCAGGTACTCGATGAGCCCGGGACTGGCCAGCTGGTGCGCCATGTTTTTCGCGGCGAAACGCTCGGGAATGAACACCGTGTCCACGCCGATCTTGAGCAGGAGCTTCTCGTGGTCCGTGGACACGGCCTTGACCCAGACCTGCGGTACGCCGAGTTCCTTGAGGTAGAGCGAGATGAGGATGCTCGCCTCCATGGAATGCCCGACCGAGACCACGACATGGGACATCTCCTCCACGTGGATCTGCTCCAGGGCCCGCTTGTCCCGGGCGTCGAGCTGGTAGACCTGCGTGAAGACATTCTTGGCATTGTTGACCTTTTCCGGGTTGCCGTCCACGCCGACCACCGTGCGCCCCAGTTCCGTCAGGCAGCGGCCCATGTGGAAGCCGAACTTGCCCAGTCCGATGATGCAGACCTGATCTCCGGCCATGTTTCCTCCGCAAGGCGCGGCGCGAAGCGCCGTCAGCCGATCATCATGCCCTGTTCGGGCCAGCGGTAGCGCAGCGGTTCCTGGAAGCCCTGGACCACCGAAAGAAAAAGGATGGGGCCGAGCCTGCCCACGAACATGAGCAGGGTGATGACGATCTTGCCCGCCGGGGTGAGCGACGGCGTGATGCCCGTGGACAGGCCCACCGTGCCGAAGGCCGAAACCGTCTCGAACAGGATTTCCAGGAAACGGCCGCCCGATTCCACGTGGGGGGCCACCGCCCCTTCGGTGAAACACAGCAGCAGCACCGAGCCGAGAACCAGCACCCCGGCGAACACGGTCAGGGTCACGGCGCGGTCGATGGAGTCGTCGTCCACGGCGAAACGGCCGACCACGGCCTGCCGCCGGCCCAGCACGCGGGACGCGCCAAAGGCGAGGAGCACCCGGAAAGTGGTGGTCTTGATGCCGCCGGCGCAGGAGCCCGGCGAGCCGCCGATGAACATCAAAAGGACCATGATGACCAGCGACGCGTCGGCCATGCGCCCGATGTCCAGGGTATTGAATCCCGCTGTGCGGCAGGTCACGGACTGGAAGAGCACGGCCAAGACCTTGTCCGTGGCCGAAAGCTCGGGATAGCGCTCGCCCAAGAACTCGCCGAAAAAGATCATGGCCGCGCCGGCCAGGACGAGGAAGGCCGAGACCCCGACCACGGTGCGGGCGTGCCAGGACAGGCGGAACCGCTTCGCCTCGGGGCGGGCCAGCCGTTGCAGGCGCGACCGGGCGGCGCGGTAGCCCTCGATGAGCACGCCGAACCCCAGACCGCCGCTTACGATCAGCCACATGAAGACGAGGTTGACCCAAGGGCTCGCGGCATAGCCCATGAGGTTGTCCGGGAACAGGCCGAAGCCGGCGTTGCAAAAGGCCGAAATCGAGTGGAACACGGCGGAATAGGGCGCAAATCCCCTGGGGTCGAGCATGTAGAGGGCCAGGGCTCCCACGCCTTCGATGAAGGCCGTGACAGCGGCCATGCGCACCAGGAACCGCCCGAGGTGGAACGCGGCGTCGTGCAGCAGGCTCTGGCCCACGGCGATGTGGTCGGCCAGGGAAACGCGGCGTCGCCAAAGGTAGAAGATCAGGGTGGAGAAGGTCATGATGCCGAGGCCGCCGAGCTGGATCAGCGCCAGGATCACGGTCTGGCCGAAGCGGGTGAAGGCCGTGCCCGTGTCGACCACCGTGAGCCCGGTGACGCAGGCGGCCGAGGTGGCTGTGAACAGGGCGTCGAGAAACGAGATGGGCCGTCCCTGGCAGCTGACGGGCTGGCACAGCAAGAGAGCGCCGCAGAGGATCGCCCCGGCGAACAGGTGGATGGGCAGGGCCAGGGGGGCGAAAAGTTTCTTATGCCACATGGGGAGACTCGTAGCCCAGCCCGCGCCGTTTCACCAAGGGGTCAGCGGCGAAAAAAATGGGGGGCTCTGTGGGAGCCCCCGCGCGGGAGATGAAGGAGAGGTCAGAACAATAGGGAGGTATTGTCTGCTCAGTTCTGTATCTTACCAAGAACCATGCCAGAAGCCGGCGTGGAGAATTGTGCTTGAAGCTAAGTAGGTTCAATATGTTACAGTTTGTCTATATGAAGAATCTTCGGAGAGGGAGGTTTCTATTTTACGGTAAAACAGGGAAATTGCGGAAAAACAATACCACCACGGGGCGGGGAGCCGCTTGTACGGCATGGCCTGCGTTTTGCCAAGGCCAAAATGGTCCTACAGCCTGAACGGGCGCAGCACACGCGCGAGCACCCCCTGCACCTTGGAGATGGCCACACCGTAGTTGGTGACGGGCACGCCCCGGCGCACGCATTCCCGGATGCGCCGGACCATCTCCATGCGCCCGAGCATGCACGAGCCGCAGTGCACGACCAGGGCGTAGCGCTCCAGGTCGTCGGGGAAGTCGTGGCCGGCATGGATCTCGAAGCGCAGGTCACGGCCCGTGTACTGGGATATCCAGCGTGGCAGCTTCACCCGGCCGATGTCGTCGGCCTGGACGTGGTGGGAGCAGGCCTCGGCCATGAGCACGGCGTCGCCGTCGCGAAGCCGGTCGATGGCCGCCGCGCCGGCGACGAGGGTCGGCAGGTCGCCCTTGTAGCGGGCGAAGAGCGTGGAAAAGGTGGTCAGCGGCACGTCGTCCGGCACGTCGCCCGCGACCTTGAGGATGACCTGGGAGTCGGTGACGACCAGGGCCGGCGGGCGGCGCAAGTTCTCCAGCGCGGCTTCCAGTTCGCGCTCCTTGACCACGACCGCCGTGGCGTCGCCGTCGAGGATCTCGCGGATGACCTGCACTTGCGGCAGGATGAGCCGGCCTTTGGGCGCGGCCAGGTCGATGGGCACGACGCAGACCACGGTCGCGCCCTCGCCGAAGAGGTCGCCGGCGAGCACGGGTTCGCGCATGGCCTCGGCCGGGGCCAGGGCGATGAGCGCCTCCTTGACCGTGGTCGCACCCTGGCCGGTGGCGGCGCTGGCGCTCACGGATCGGATGCCGGCGTCGCGGCACCAGGCGAGGTCGGCCTCGGCCGGCGCGGCCAGGTCGGCCTTGTTGAACACGACGAGGAAGGGAATTTCCAGGCGGCGGATGGCTGCGACGATGCCGCGTTCGGCGTCGGTCAGGCCCGAGGCGGCGTCCACGACCACCACGGCGATGTCCGTGCGCCAGAGCACCTTTTTCGTGGCCGCCATGCGCAGGGCGCCGAGTGCGCCCGTGTCGTCGAGGCCGGCGGTGTCGTAGAAGGTCACGGGCCCCAAGGGCAGCAGCTCGTAGGGCTTGGCCACGGGGTCGGTGGTGGTGCCGGCCACTTCCGAGACGATAGCCACGTCCTGGCCGGCGATGGCGTTTAAAAGCGACGACTTGCCCGCGTTGGTGCGCCCGACGAGCGTGATGACGAGCCTGACGCCGCGCGGGGCCTTGTTGCCTTCGGATTCAGCCATGACGTCTCCTTTTGGACCCGCCCACGGCGGTGGAGGGTGTGCGCCCGACGCGGCGGATGGCCGCGCGCACGGCGGCCAGGCGCGAGGCGGCGTCGGCGCGCAGGGCGTTCTTGCCGGGGTAGATGGCGTAATCGCCGCCCACGGTTTCCGGGGTCAGCGAGGGCATGATGACGTTGGCCCCGACCGTGAGCCCCTGTTCCCGCGCGCCGTCGCGCAGGGCACTCAAGGCCGAGGTCGAGGGAATGTTGGCCAGGGGGTTTAAAAGCCGCAGCACGGCCATGGCGCGGAAGGCGGTCAGGACCGAGCCGGCGGGCGCGTCACCGTAGGGCGTGCCCGGGCTCGGCACGAACGGTCCCACGGCGATCATGTCCAGGTCGAGCGCGGACAGGCGCGCGAGATCGCTTGCCAGGATGTCCGGCGTCATGCCGGGCAGGTCGGTGATGATGCCCGAGCCCACCTCGTAGCCGGCCTTGCGCAGGAATTCCACCCGGGCCAGGCGGTCGGCGAGTGCGAGCCCCGGCCGGGATTTCGCGTACAGGGCCTCGTCGAAGGTCTCGATCTTGAGCAGGTAGCGGTCCGCGCCGATTTCGCGCCAGTAGAGGAAATCGGCTTCGGGGCGGTCGCCGAGCGACAGGGTCACGGCCACGTCCGCTTGTTCCTTGGCCCCTGTCACGACGCGGCCGATGTCTTCCCTGGTGTACGTGTAGTCGTCGCCGGACTGCACGACCACGGTGCCGAGCGACAGTTCCCGGGCGAGCGCCGTGCAGGAGACGATCTCCTCCACGGAAAGCCGGTAGCGGTGGACGCCGCGGTTGGCCCGGCGCAGGCCGCAGTAACGGCAGTTGTTCACGCAATGGTTGGAAAACTCGATGACGCCGCGCAGATAGATTTCGGTGCCGAAGTTTTCCCGCGTCAGGGCGTCGGCGGCGGAAAAAAGCCCGGCATCGTCGGCTCCGGCGAGTAGTTGGGCGATTTCGGAAGGGCGCATGGGCATTTTCTCCGCTACCATCGTTGCAAATTGCTGTTGCCGCGCATGTGGATTTCAGAATTGCGACATGCCCCAATCCGTAAGGGAGTCCAGAGGGCACGAGCCCTCTGGCCGCCGGAGGCGTTCCCTCCCCCGCCTCCTCCCACCGCTTTTACGCCAGCCGGCGCGCGGCGTTGCGGGCCGCCACGCATTCGCACACGAGCCTGTAGGCCCCTTTGGCCGCGGGGTCGAGGACGTCCGGGGAGGCGTCGTCCTCGGCCCGGGAGAGCAGGTCCTCCACGTCGGTGCTGATGCAAAGCCACAGTCCCTGCGGCGCGGGCACGCGGCCGTGCAGGTAGTGGCCGGCGAGGATGGTGTCCCCGACGAGCAGGATCGGCGCGAGGGGCAGGGAGGGCGTGCGGTAAAGGCGCACGCGGCTCGGGTGGCGCGCGGCCAGGGCGTCGCAAAAGGCGGCCGAGGCCGCGAATTCCCGGCGCAGCGTCACCTCTGGCATGTCGCGGCGCAGGATGCCGCTGAATTCGCCCCAATAGGCCGCGCCGGCCGCCGGGTCGAAGCTCACGATGTCCAGGCGCGAAAATTCCGGCCGCGAAAGCGCCGCTTCCAGGGCGTCGGCCATGGCCCGGTCCCGGGCGAAATTCGAGTACATGCCGGCGTGGAAAAAGAGCCTGTCCGCGCCAGCCACCAGCTGCGGCAACCCCGCTTCGTCCAGTCCCGCGAAAACCCGGATATCCCCCTGCCCCTCCATCACTTCTCCTCTTCCCCCGTCCAGGGGGGCCGCCGGAGGCACTCCTCGTAATCCCCCGCCTCGTACCCCAGTTTGCGCATGCGGCGCGGGGAGAGCAGGGCCGCGGCCGCGTCGCGGGTGAGCACGCCCGAGGCTTCGAGGTGTTCGGCCAGGGGCAGGCCCTTGGCGTCGGCTTCGGCCAGCAGGTGCGAGACGCGTTCGTAGCCGAGCGCGGGCACGAGCACCGTGGCCAGGGCGTGGCTATTCTCCACGAGTTCCCGGCAATGCGGTTCGTCGGCCGTGATGCCGGCGACGCATTTGTCGGCGAAAATCCGCGTGACGCGCGACAGCAGGCGCAGGGATTCGAGCAGACTGTGGGCGAGAAGCGGCAGGAACTGGTTGATCTGCAATTGCCCCAGTCCCGCGACCAGGGTCACGGTCTGGTGGTTGGCCATGACGCGAAGCGCCGTCTGGCCCACGCATTCCGGCACGACCGGGTTGACCTTGCCCGGCATGATCGACGACCCGGCCTGGAGGGCGGGCAGGCGTATTTCGCCAAGGCCCGTGGCCGGGCCGCTGGCGAGCAGGCGCAGGTCCGAGGAGATCTTGAGCAGGTTGGCGGCGAAGGCCGAAAGGATGCCCGAGACCTCGACGAAGGGGTCGGCGTTGGCCGTGGCGTCCACGAGGTTTTCCGCGCGCGACAGCGGCAACCCCGTGAGCACGCGCAGATGCTCCACGGCCCGGAAGATGAATTCGCGTGGCGCGCCAAGGCCCGTGCCGATGGCCGTGCCGCCGAGGCTCACCTGCTTGATGCGCTCGCGGCACTTGAAGATGCGCCAGCGGTCCCGGGAAATGGCCTCGGCAAAGGCCCCGAACTCCATGCCGAGCGTGAGCGGCACGGCGTCCATGCACTCGGTGCGCCCCACCTTGACCACGTGCGCAAAGGCCGATTCCTTTTCCTGGAAGGCTTCCTGGAGCCGGGCCGTGGCCGCTTCCAGGTCCTTGAGCAGCAGCAGGGACGCGACCTTGAGCGCCGTGGGGTAGGTGTCGTTGGTGGACTGGTGCAGGTTGACGTGCTCGAGCGGCGAAAGGAACGCGTAGTCGCCGGGCGCGCGGCCAAGCAGCTGCAGGGCGCGGTTGGCCGCGACTTCGTTGACGTTCATGTTGGTCGAGGTGCCGGCCCCGCCCTGGTAGGGGTCCACCAGGAACTGGTCGGCATGGCCGCCGTCCGCGATCTCGCGGCAGGCGGCGACGATGGCCCCGGCCTTGGCCGCGTCGAGGCCGCCGATCTCCAGGTTGGTCTCGGCGCAGGCCGCCTTGACCAGGGCGTAAGCCTTGATGAATTCGGGGAAGAGGCGTCCTCCCGAAACGGGAAAATTCTCCACCGCCCGCAACGTGTGTATGCCGTAAAGGGCGCCCTCGGGGAGCTCTCGCGCTCCCAGGGCATCGCTTTCCTGTCGCATGAGCCAGCTCCCCAAGTGGCGACCCAGTGCATCCGCGAAGGACCGGACCATCCGGCCGCGCCGCGGACGCTGCGGCGGCTTTGGTAACACGAATCCTGAGAAAGATCATGTGGCGAGGCGGGGCTCGCTTTTGGCGCCAAGGCGCTGTCTGCGCCTCCGGCGGCCAGGGCGCTGCCCTGGACCCGCCGGGGGGCATGATGCCCCCCGGACCCCCTCTCCGTGGGGGCGGCGTTTCCGGGGGGCGGCAGGCTTGCTGTCGCCCCTGGAAACGCCGCCCCCACAGGCCATCGCCACTGGCGAAAGGGGGAAGGAGGAGGAGTCACAGAACATTTTCCCCCCGCTCGGGGGGGAGTTGTCCGGGAGAGGCGAGGCGGCGCCTCTCCCGGACTTCCCGTGTCGCTTTCGCGATTAGAGACGTTGACGCTTGAAGTAGTGGGTATGCAGCAGGTGGTGCGATTTCTCGGACAGCGGCTTGCCCAGGAACTTCTCGTAGAGTTCGATGATGTACGGGTTCTGGTGCGACTTGCGCAGCGGCTTGCCCGCGTCCTCGTCGTAGAGGACCTGGGTGCGTAGCTTGAGCAGTTCGACGTCGCCGTGGTGGTAGGGCTGTCCGCCGCCGCCGATGCAGCCGCCGGGACAGGCCATGACCTCGATGGCGTGGAAGGTCTCGCCGGCGCGCACGCGCTCGAGGAGCTTGCGCGCGTTGCCAAGGCCGTGCGCCACGCCGATGACGAGCTCGTGGGGACCGACCTTGACCGTGGCCTTCTTGACGCCTTCCATGCCGCGCACGTTCTCGAACTCGACCTTGGTCAGCGTTTCTCCCGTGGCCAGTTCGTACGCGGTGCGCAGCGCCGCCTCGATGACGCCGCCGGTGACGCCGAAGATCGGGGCCGCGCCGGTGGACGCGCCGAGCGGGGCGTCGAAGTCCTCGTCGGGCAGGCCCGCGAAGTCGATGTTCATGCGCTTGATCAGGCGCGCCAGCTCGCGGGTGGTGATGACGATGTCAACGTCCGGGTTGCCGTCCACGGCGAACTCCGGACGGGCGCGCTCGTACTTCTTGGCCAGGCAGGGCATGACCGAGACCACCACGAGCTTTTCGCGGGAGATGCCGAGCAGGTCGGCGTAGTAGGTCTTGGCGATGGCGCCGAACATCTGCTGCGGCGACTTGGCCGTCGAGGGCACGTCGAGCATATCCGGGAACTGGTGTTCGAAGAACTTGACCCAGCCCGGGCAGCAGGAGGTGAGGATGGGCAGCTTGACCGTCTGGTCGCCGGCGAGGTGCTTGCCGAGGCGGTCGAGGAATTCCGAGCCTTCCTCCATGATGGTCAGGTCGGCGGCGAAGTCGGTGTCGAAGACGTGGGCGAAGCCCAGGCGGCGCAGGGCGGCGGCCATCTTGCCGGTGACCGAGGTGCCGGGGGCGATGCCGAGGTCCTCGCCGAGGGCGGCGCGCACGGCCGGGGCGGTCTGGACGATGACGACCTTGTCCGGGTTGGCCAGGGCTTCGACGACTTCCCAGCTGTGGTCGTGTTCGACCAGCGCGCCGGTGGGGCACACGGCCACGCACTGGCCGCAGTTGGTGCACACGGTGTCGGCCAGGTTCATCTCGAAGGCCGGGGCGACCACGGCGGTGAAGCCGCGGTTGACGCCCGAGAGCACGCCGCAGGTCTGGACGACGTTGCACATCGTCTCGCAGCGGCGGCACATGATGCACTTGTCCATGTCGCGGATGATGGAGGCGGAGATGTCCTTGCGGTAATGGGACATCTCGCCGCCGTCATAGGGCGACTCGCGGATGCCGAAGCGCTCGGCCAGGGTTTGCAGCTCGCACTCGCCGGACTTGGCGCACACGAGGCAGTCCTTGGGGTGGTCGGAGAGCATGAGCTCGAGCACGGTACGGCGGGCGTTGAGCACGCGCAGGGTGTTGGTCTTGACGACCATGTTGTCGGTGACCGGCGTGGCGCAGGCCGGGGCGAGGTTGCGCCGGCCCTCGACCTCGACCACGCAGATGCGGCAGGAAGCGGCCTTGTTGTTGACCCGAAGATCCTCGAGGTTGAGGTAGCACAAGGTCGGGATGTCGATGTCGAGCTGCCTGGCGGCATCCAGGATGGTGCTGCCCGCCGGCACGGACGTCGTTTTGCCGTCTATGGTTATTGTCAGCATGGACATTGCGGACCTCCTTGGATCCTTATTGCTTGATGATGGAGTCGAACTTGCACTTGTCGTAGCAGGCACCGCACTTGATGCACCGTGTGGCGTCAATGGTGTGCGGCTGCTTCTTCGTGCCGGAGATGCACTCCACCGGGCAGACCTTGGTGCACAGGGTGCAGCCGGTGCACTTGGCGGGATCGATGGTGTAGGTCAGCAGGGCCGTGCAGACGTGGGCCGGACACTTCTTGTCTTTGATGTGGGCTTCGTATTCGTCGGCGAAGGTGTCCATGGTGGACAGGATCGGGTTGGGCATGGTCTGGCCGAGACCGCACAGCGCCGTGTCCTTGATGATCACGCACAGGGACTTGAGGCGGTCGAGGTCGGCATGGGTGCCCTTGCCCTTGGTGATCTTGTCCAGCATCTCGTAGAGGCGCTTGGAGCCGATGCGGCAGGGGGTGCACTTGCCGCAGGTCTCGTCCATGGTGAAGTCCAGGAAGAACTTGGCCACGGAAACCATGCAGTCGTCCTCGTCCATGACGACCATGCCGCCGGAGCCCATCATCGACTTGCGGGCGATCAGCGACTCGTAGTCGATGGCCACGTCGAGGTCCTTGTAGGACAGCGCGCCGCCGGAGGGGCCGCCTGTCTGCACGGCCTTGAACTTCTTGCCGTCGGGGCAGCCGCCGCCGATCTCGAAGATGACTTCGCGCAGCGTGATGCCCATGGGCACTTCAATGAGGCCCACGTTGACGATCTTGCCGGCCAGGGCGAAGACCTTGGTGCCCTTGGTGGTGGCGGTGCCGATGGAGGAGAACCAGTCCGCGCCCTTGAGCACGATGGCCGGGACGTTGGCGAAGGTCTCGACGTTGTTGACGATGGTGGGCTTTTCCCAATAGCCGGACTGGGCCGGGAACGGGGGCTTGGTCACGGGCTCGCCGCGCTTGCCTTCCATGGAGCGGATGAGCGCCGTTTCCTCGCCGCACACGAACGCGCCGGCGCCGTACTTGAGCTCGATGTCGAAGTCGAACCCCGAGCCGAAGACGTTCTTGCCGAGCAGGCCGTAGGCGCGGGCATCGTCGATGGCCTTTTTCAGGCGCTTGATGGCGAGCGGATACTCGGCGCGGATGTACACCGTGCCCTGGGTCGCGCCGATGGCGTAGCCGCCGATGGCCATGGCCTCGACGACGGAGTGCGGGTCGCCTTCCAGCACGGCGCGGTCCATGAACGCGCCCGGGTCGCCTTCGTCGGCGTTGCACACGATGTACTTCTGGTCGGCCGTGTTGGCCAGGGCGATGCCCCACTTGACGCCGGTGGGGAAACCGCCGCCGCCGCGGCCGCGCAGGCCCGAGGCCTTGATCAGTTCCACCACCTCGGCCGGGGTCATGGTCAGGACCTTGGCCAGAGCCTCGTAGCCCCGCAGGGCGATATAATCGTCAATGCTTTCAGGATCGATGAAGCCGCAGTTGCGGGTGGCGATCCGAAGCTGCTTTTTTTCCGTGGTCGTCGCTGGCATGTCGTCGTCTCCCGGTAGATTGGATTACAGAACTACCCGCTCGTAGTTGACGGGGATGATTCCCTCGACCGGTTCGCCCTTCATGACGTACTCGGTGACGAGTTCCCGGGCCTTGGCCTCGTCAACGCCGCCGAACACCACGGGGGCCTTGCCGGGCAGCGTGATTTCCACGGTGGGCTCGGCGTAGCAGTAGGTCATGCAGCCGGACTGCATGAATTCCACGCCGGTCAGGCCGTTCTGGGCCACTTCGTCCTGCATCGCTTCCAGGGCGGCTTTGCCGCCGGCGGCGATGGAGCAGGTGGCCAGCGACACGTTGATGATGGTCTTGCCGTTTTTGGCGGCCTTGCGGTCGAGGATCTCCTGACGCTTGGCTTTGAGTTCTTCGAGGGTTCTGATGGTGCTCATGAAAAGCGCTCCTTGTCTTCAATCGCTCGGTTTGCGCTAGTAGTCGGCCAGGATTTTCTTGACCTGCCCGGGCGTGACGTTGCCGTAGACCTTCTCCCCGACCATGACGATGGGAGCCAGCGCGCAACCGCCGACGCAACGCAGGGTGTCGATGGAGAACTTGCCGTCGGGGGTGACGTCGCCGATGTCGATCTTGAGCTGTTCCTTGAAGGCATGGACCACTTTGTCCGCGCCCTTGACGAAGCAAGCCGTGCCCATGCAGACGGAGATGGGGAACTTGCCCTTGGGCACCATGGTGAAAAACGTGTAGAAGCTGACAACGCCGTAGACTTGCGCCAGAGGCACTTCCATGTAGTCGGCGACGAACTGCTGCACTTCGATGGGCAGATAGCCGAATACGCTCTGAGCTTTATGAAGCACGGTGACGAGATGGCCTTCTTTCTGGGGCAGGGCTTCGATGAACTGGACGACTTCCCGGTAGAGTGGCTGCGGCAGCACTGCATGCTCCGGCACTCTGCACTCGCCGACCGCTTGACAAGTTGAGTTTTGCATACCCAAGCACCTCTTTTGGCGGCATGTTGAAGTTACTGGGATGCGAGGCCGTGGCGTCCGCCGGGATGGGACGGCGGCAGCAGGCTCTCGCGGTTTTCCTGTTCTGGCCCTACTTTGTGAAAAATATCACAATCTAGGGCGGTTTGCTGTTCGCGACAATTCTCCCACTCTGATGGCCGGAAAAACGTCGCGTGTTCCACGGTCTGGTCCCGAAAAAGCAAGAACCGGACCAGCAAATAAAAGCGTAATATATCATCGAGTTGAAGAAATAGGGCCGCGCCGCCAAGGTCCCGAATGGGGCCTTGGGCCATGACAGTTCCCGTGTCCGGATACGCTGGCGCGGGCAGTTCTTTGGATAAGGTATTGATTCCGGCAGGTTGGCGACGGCAAGACAAAGTGCGCTAGCCGTCGGGAAAAAATGGGTCAAAATGCCACCCTCCCAGAGACCCAAGGGTCTCTGCGGTTTGCCGGACACAAAAGAGGCTTTCAGGACAACGGTAGCACGTCTTGTTTCGATGTGCATCCCCCTTCCCGCCATGGGACCGGGGCGTGCGTGCGCCATTGGCGATGGAAACAGGCGGGGGAAGGGGCATGGTTGTTGCCGGCGCGCGGCGGCGCATGGCGACCGCCATGCGGTCACGGAAAGACGCGGGGGAGGCGTGCCGGGGCCAGAGAACAGGCCCCGGCACGGGATCAGGCCGGCATCATCAGGTCAGCATCTCGCCGATCAGGCCCTTGAGGCCGTCGGCCTCCCGGGACAGGCCTTCCAGGGCGGCGTCCGAATCCTCCATGGCCGCGGCCGTGTCCTTGGAGATGCGGCTGATCGATTCCACGGTGCGGCTGATCTCTTCGCTGACGGCCGATTGCTGTTCGGACGCCGCGGCGATGGCCTGCACCTGGTCGGCCGAGGCTCCGACCAGGGCGACGATGCCTGTCAGGGCCTCGCCGGAGTTGCGGGCCAGGGCGTCGGCCTTTTCCACGGCCACGACCGCCGCCTCCACGCTTTTGACGTGTTCGCCGGTGCCGTGCTGGATGGCGGTGACGGCCTGCTCGACCTCCTTGGTCGCGGACATGGTTTTTTCCGCGAGTTTTCTGACCTCGTCGGCGACCACGGCGAAGCCGCGTCCGGCCTCGCCGGCACGCGCGGCCTCAATGGCGGCATTGAGCGCCAGCAGGTTCGTCTGGTCCGCGATGTCGGAAATCACGCCGATGACCGCGCCGATGCCCTGCGCCTCGCGGCCGAGCACCGTGATGTCCTCGCGCAGGGACGCCGCGCGCTCGCGGATCGCGCCGATCATGGCGACGAGGTCGAGCACGGTTTTCGAGCCCGTCTCGGCCTTGGCCCGGGCCTCGGCGGCCGTGGACGCGGCTTCGCCGGCGTTTTTCGCCACTTCCAGCACCACGGTGTTCATCTCGCCGATGGCGAGCGAGGTCTCGGCGGCCGAGGCCCGTTGCGCCTGCGCGCCTTCCCTGGCCTCGCCCACCTTGGCCGAGAGCGCGTCGCAGGCTTCGCCGAGGCGCGCGATCACGCCTTCCAGGGTGCGGGCGGCGGCGGTCGCGCCTTCGCGCCGGGCGGCCACGGCCGCTTCGCGCGCCGTTTCGGCCTCGGCCAGGCAGGTTCCGGCCCGGGCGGCCTCGTCCGCGGCTTCGCGCGTCTTCTGGTCGGCCTCGATGATCTTCTGCTTGAGGTTGTCCACGAGGGTGCACAGCGCATCGGCCAGGGTGGTGATCTCGTCGGTGCGCCCGCCCAGGATGCGGCTGTCCACGCGCTCGTGGATCTCCAGGCAGGCATCCATGTCGCCCGTGGCGATGCGCTGGCTGTGCGAGGAGAGAAACGCCAGCCGATCGATGATGGTGCGCTTCATGAACAGCCACAGCGCCGCGACCAGGGCGCAAAGGCCGCCCAGGGAAAGCAGCCCGGCCTTGGTCTGGGACGCGGCCAGGGCCGCCATCTCCGGCGATACCTCCTCCACCGTGACCAGGGCGCCGAGCACGGCGCGGTTTGCGCCGTGACAGTGGTGGCAGTCGGGCGCGTTTTGCACCGCGCGCACGGTGACGAAGGCGGGCCGGCCGGCCACGGTGGCGAGCTGCGCGCCGTCGCTGCCACGGGTCAGGGCGGCGTCAAGCAGCGCGGCGACGGCCGGCGCGGGCAGGCTCTCCGCCAGGGGCCGGCGCAAGGCGGTCTTTTCCGTGGCATAGGTGGCGTCGCCCCGGAAGTCCGTGAGAAAAGCCCGGGATTTGTCCCCGGCTCCGGCGATGCGCGCGAATTGCGCCGTGGTGCCCTGGCTGTCGCCAAGGAGCATGGGCTCGCTGACCACGAGCTGGATGAGGTCCGCCGTGCGCCGGGAGGCGGTTTCGATTTGCGCCAGGGCGACCTGGCGTTGCCACAGGGCGTTGGCCGTGAAAAGCGCCGTCAGCACCACGACGGCCACGAGGCAGACGAGGAGCAGGGCCTTGGAACCGAGGGAGAGGGAACCGAAGCGTCTGAGCATGGGGAACCTCCAACACACGGCAAGGAAGCGCGCGGAGTGCGGATGGTTAATGCGCGCCGGCCTGCAGCAGCGGCTTGTAGCCGAAGGCGCGGACCCGGGATTCGTTATGGCAGCCCTGACAGTCGGCCACGGTAAGCTTGCCCTTGATGGCGGCCGGGTCGCCCGTTTCCGCATGGATCGAGCCCGGGCCGTGGCAGACTTCGCAGCCGGCGTCGGCCAGGCCGGGCGTGGCCGCGAAGCTCGTGAAGCCGCCGGGCTTGCCGTAGCCCGTCACGTGGCAGGCGAAGCAGTCGGCAAGCTCCTCCGGCGTGAGCTTTTTCGCCATGAGCCGGACGTTTTCCGAGGCGTGGGCTTTCTTGGAGTGCTTGATGAAGGCCGCGTGCTGCGTCGGATGGCAGCCGGCGCAGGCGGCGGAGCCCACGTAGCGGGCTTCCTCGGCCCGTGCCGCGCCGGGCGGGCTGGAGCAGAGGAAGGCAAGGCTACACAAGGCCGGAAGCAACCAGGAGCGGCTTTCCATGGGCATACCCCCCTTCGGAAGAACGAAGCGGGGCCGTCGCGGACGGGAACGACGGCCCGCGCCTCGCCGTGGCAGCCTCGTCGCGCGTCCCGCCGGGCGGGATGGGACACGCGGTAAGGTCGTTTGCGTGACAATCAAGAGCAAGATGCATACCGGGAAAGCGGCAAACGCACCGCAGCGGCGCAAAAGCTGGCGGCGGGCGGTCGCGGGGAACAGGGGGGCTGCTAACGATGCGGCATGCAAGGCCTTTCCGAAAGGCCCCGGCCCGGGTCACCAGCGGAAAAAGGCCGGTTGCGGCCACGGCGTCCGCCCGGGCGGGCCGGGCCTGGAGCCTTTTGTCTCAAACCCGTGCCGGCGGTGTGTCGGAAGCAGCCAGACGGCGCGCCCGGGAGGGCGCTACATGATGTCGTATTCGCGGATCTTGCGGTAGAGCGTCTTGCGCGAGATGCCGAGCGCCGTGGCGGCAAGCGTGCGGTTGTTGCCGAAGCAGGCGAGGACCTTGGCGATGTGCTCGCGCTCCACGGCCTCGAGCGAAAGGAAGTCGTTTTCGCCCTCGCCCTGTACGGACAGTTCGCGTGGCAGGGCGTTTTCGGTGATGACCCCGGCCTCGGCCAGGATGACGCCGCGCTCGATGACGTTGCGCAACTCGCGGATGTTGCCCGGCCACTGGTAGTTGATGAGGCACCCCATGGCCCGGTCGGACACCCGGTAGGTGCCGCAGGCCTGGACGCGGCCCAGGAAGTATTCCACCAGGAGCGGGATGTCCTCCTTGCGCTCGCGCAGCGGCGGCAGCTCGATGTTGAAGACGTTGATGCGGTGGTAGAGCGCCTCGTGGAAGCGACCGGCCTCCGCTTCCTTGGCCAGGTTGCGGTTGGTGGCGAAGATGAGCCGGATGTCCGTGGTGCGCTCGTCCTTGTCGCCCACGCGGCGGTAGGTCTTGTTCTCCAGGGTGCGCAACAGCGAGGCCTGCACCTCCATGGGCAGCTCGCCGATCTCGTCGAGGAAAAGCGTCCCCTTGTTGGCGAAGGTCATGAGTCCTTCGCGGTTTTCCGTGGCCCCGGTGAACGACCCCTTGACGTAGCCGAACAGTTCCGAACGGGCCAGCTCCTTTTGCAGCGTGGCGCAGTTCTTGATGACATACGGCTTGTCCGCGCGGTTGGACCGGGCCTGGATGGCCGTGGCCGCCACTTCCTTGCCCGCCCCGGATTCGCCGGTGATGAGCACGGGCACATCGGTCGGCGCGACCTTTTCGATCAGGAAGCGGATCTGCTTGATGGCGGCGGAATTGCCCACGATCTGCTGCGGCTGGGCCTGGTTCTGGGCATGGCGGAGCTGGCGGTTCTCGAAGCGCAGGCAGGCGCGCTGATAGGCGCGCTCCACGATGAGCTCCAGCTCCTCCAGGTTGAAGGGCTTGGTGATGTAGTCGTAGGCCCCGAGCTTCATCGCCTCCACCGCGGAGTCGATGTTGCCGTGGCCGGTGATGATGATGACCTCCACGTCCGGGGAGTGCTGGCGGATTTCCACGAGCAGGTCCAGGCCGTCGGCGTCGGGCAGGCGCAGGTCCAGGATGACCACTTCGTAGGCGTTGCGACGCAGCATTTCCCGGGCCTGGTGGGCGGTTTCCGCCGTGGCCAAGGCCCGGGCCGGAGAGGAGAGTTCTTTCTTGAGCAGCTTGCCGATGGACGGTTCGTCATCGACGACTAGGACGCTGTAAGGGCTCGTCATGGGAGTTTTTCCGGGTTTAAGGGAAACTTGACGGTGAAGGTCGCGCCCTGCCCGGGCTCGCTTTTGACCGTGATCTCCCCATGGTGCTTGGCCACGATGGACATGCAGGTGGAAAGCCCGATGCCGATGCCCTTGCCGGCCCGCTTGGTGGTGAAAAACGGCTCGAAGAGCTTGTCCAGGTGCTCGGGCTTGATGCCGCAGCCGGAGTCGGCCACGGACAGGCAGGTCGCTCCGCTCGAGGACTGGAAGGTGGTGATGACGATGCGGCCCGGCCCGGCGATGGCGTCCATGGCGTTGATCAGGAGGTTGAGCATGACCTGCTTGATCTGGTGCTCGTCGCCGGAAATGGGGGGCAGGTTTTCGCACAGTTCCGTGCGCACCGTGATCTTGGCCTGGTTGCGCTGCTTGAGGTGGCTGCGCAGGAGCTTGAGGGTGTCCTCCACCACGGCGTTTAGGCTCACCGGCGAGAAGCTCACGGTCCTGTGGCGGCTGAAGGTGAGAAGCGTGGTGACGATGTCCTGGCAGCGCCGGCATTCCTGGAGGATCGTGGTCACGTAGTCCTCCACGTCGTCCATGACCCGGGAATCGACTTTCTCCCGCAGCGTCGGCAGGCGGCGGCGCAGGCCCTCGGCGAAGCCGAAGATGGCCGTGAGCGGGTTGTTGACCTCGTGGGCCACGCCCGTGGCCAGCATGCCGATGGTGGCCATCTTTTCGGCCTGGTAGAACTTGGCCTGGTATTCCTTCTCGCGGGTCACGTCGCGCTTGAACACCAGAATGTGCTGCTCGGGATCGTCGGGGTGATGGATGGGCGAGGCCACCATTTCGTACTGCACGTTCTTGCCGCCGATCTTGAAGATGGCCGTTTCGCGGCAGATGTCGCCGGTGGCCAGGGAGCGGCTGGCCGGGCAGTCGGCGCAGGGATGGTCCTGGCCGCGGAAGATCTGGTAGCAGAATTTCCCCTCGGGCGCGGGGTCGGGGAAGATCTGGCGGAACACGTGGTTGACCGAGAGGATGCGCAGTTCCGGCGAAAGCACCATCATGATGTCGGTGATGCCGTCGAGGATGGCGGCGATCTCCCGGCGGCGCTGCGCGGACTGCGTGTTCGCGTCTTTGAGGGCCTCGATGGTTTGGCGCAGTTCCTGGAAGAAACCGAGCTTGGTGTGTTCGATGCCGATGAGATCCTCGAGGGACGGCGCCCTCCAGGGCATCACCAGGCCTCCTGGCACACGCCCAAGAGCGATTCCCAGGTGGAGGGCCTGGGGTTGGTGAGGGTGCAGGCGTCGTTGACAGCGGCCTTGGCGATGGTTTCCAGACAGTCGCGGTCGGGCAGGATGTCACGCAGCCGCACCGACACGCCGAAGTCCGCGAAAAAGCGCTCCAGCCAGCTGATGCCTGCCTGGGCGATGTATTGGGACGAGCACATGCGCGGCCCGCAGACGATGCGTCCGATGGTGGCGATCTTGTCCACGCTCGCCGGCAGGTTGAAGCGCATGACGTGGGGCAGGAGGATCGGGTGGACGAGGCCGTGGAGCACGTCGAACATGCCTCCGAGCGAATGGGCCAGGGAGTGGCCCACGCCGAGGCCCGCGTTGGAAAAGGACATGCCCGCGGCCGTGGCGGCGATGCTCAGGTTCTCCAGGGCCTCGATGGAGCGGTTCTCCAGGGCCGGCCGGAGGTTTTGCGTGATCAGGCGCATGGCCTTGACGGCCTGGTGCTCGGTGAAGGGCGAGGACAGCAGCGAGACGTAGGATTCCACGGCGTGGGCGAAGGCGTCGATGGCCGAGGTGATGATGAGCTTTTCGCTTTTGGTGAGCAGGATCAGCGGGTCGATGATGGAAATGTTGGGCACGAGCGACCGGCTGATGATGGACATCTTGAGCTGGCGTTGCACGTCGGTGATGATGCAGAACTGGGAGATGTCCGAACCCGAGCCCGCGGTGGTCGGCAGGAAGATCATGGGCGGCAGGGGGCGCATGATGCGGTTGGCCCCTTCGTAGTCGCTGATGCGGCCGCCGTTGCCGACGATGGTGGCGATGCCCTTGGCCGCGTCCATGGGGCTGCCGCCGCCCACGGCGATGAGCACGTCGCAGCGCTCGCGCACGTAGATTTCCGCGCCTTCGTGGATCTGGTAGTCGCGGGGATTGGAATTGACGGAATCGTAGTAGATCCACTCCAGGCCGTTGTCGCGCAGGATTTCCATGATGCGGTCGACCCAGCCGGCCGCGACCAGGCCCTGGTCGCTGACGAGCAGCACCCGCCGGCCGCCCAGGCGCTTGGCGCAGGAGGCCAGGTGCACGATGCTGCCGCGTCCGAAGATGATTTCGGGGATGGCGAATTTGCTGATCCGCATGGCGCTCCTTGCGGCTGGGCGTGCAGAGGCCTTCCGGCACGGGCGTGCGCCCAGTTGCCGGGGGCGGCATCCGGCCCCGGCCCGAAGCGGCGGCGCGAGGCTTCCGGCAAGGCCAGAATGCAATGATTACGATCGAAAACTATAACGCGCCTTCGCAAAAGGTCAAGTTTGGCCGGCCAGGGGGGAGCGGCCGGGGGAGGCCTATTGCTGCGCGAACCATGCGGCGAACTCGGTCAGCGTGACGCCCAGGGCCTTGCAGATCGCCTCCAGTTCGATGAGATCGAGCCGACGCTGGCCGCTTTCGTATTTGCTCACGAAAGACTGCGGGCATCCCAGGCGCGCGGCCAGTTCGGCCTGGCGTAATCCGGCGTTCTTGCGCAACTCGACCAGCAAGGCGCGCAGCCTTTCGGCGCGTCGTGCGTAATTATATGGCTTCACAATTTGGAGATAGGTCGGGTTGCAGAATATCCCAAAATGGGATATTCTGGTGCGGGAAAACAAAATGCCAGGGAGACAACCGTTTCTCGCCGGAGACGGCGAGAGATGACGCGGCGGTGGGGCGCACCATGAGGGCTTAGCCTTTCTGCTTCGGGCGTCCCGTGCGCGTACGAAACAGACGTAGGACGCCCGGGAAAGAGGCTTTTTCTTTTTCTTGCAGGGCTGTGAACACCTTTTATGAGATTTGAAAAGAGCATTGGCAAGGTTTTTGTGAATTATCACGCTTTTTTCTCCCCAGGATTCCCTTTTTGAAAGCATCGGAGCAAATTTTATATGTAAATACATATAGATATAAAAAAATATAGGATCGCCTGCCAGTTGTGCGGAAAGGCAACGGCTGCCGTGTGAAACAGGCGGCGTTGTTCCCTTTCAGGTCCCGTTGGCGGTTTTGATTGCAAAACAGCCCTGGGTTTCATGCGTGCACGGGGCTGTGCGCGCAATTCTCGTTCCGAAGGAATGCTGGTGCGCGTGTTCGAGGCGCAAAGGAGGTGCGCGGCGAGACGACAACAATCGCTGACGGCGTTGTTTGATCGGCGACATGGAGCGCGTTTGGCACAAGACGCACTTCCTGGAAACTTAACGGGTGCATTGATCAGATGATATGCCCAAGCCTATGGGCACGGGCGTACGTCGAGTCTTTGGGAGAAGTACCTATGCAGTGGTTTCATAACTTACGCGTCGGCAAGAAACTCATTTTGTCGTTTGTCGTTATGGCGCTCCTCACGGGCGTCGTCGGGATGCTCGGGCTGCGGAATATGGGCGTCATCAATGATATGAACGACATAATGTACGAACGAGAACTTATTGGCATTTCCACGGTAAAAGAAGCGAATATAAATCTCTTGTACGCGGATCGGGCCATCCGCAACATGATAATGACGACATCCGCCGACGATCGTTCCCGGAATATGAAGAGCCTGACCAAGTATAAGCATCAATACCAGGAACAGATGGGGATCGCCAGGAATCTCTTCGTGTCGAAAGAAGGGAAGGATGCGATTGCCAAGCTCGATGAAGCCTGGGCGGCGCTGCAACCCGTGTGGGACCAGATCATCGAGGCTTGCAAGAACGAGGCGCTGGCGACCCAGCGGACATCCGTCGATCTCGCGCTGGGGATCGGGCGTGAAAGAGTGAACGCCGTCGACGACATCATGACGACGCTGGTGCGCACCAAGGAAGGAAACGCCAAGGAATACTATAACGAATCCACAGCGATCTACAATTCCAGCCGCCTGACAATGTTCGCGATCGTCGGCGTGAGCATGCTCGTCGGCTTGGCCCTCGGCGTCGGCATCTCCCGGGCCATCTCCAGGCCGCTTGTCGCCTGCGTGGACTTCGCCAAGGCCCTGGCCCGGGGGGATCTGGGCCACAAGCTCGATTTCGAGCGCGCCGACGAGGTGGGCGAGGTCTGCAAGGCCATGCGCGAGGTGGCCGCGGCCGAAGGCAAGGTCACGGAAATCGCCGGCAAGATGGCCGAGGGCGAACTGCGCCTCCGGGTCGAGCCTCGCTGCGAGGCCGACGCCCTTATGCGCTCCCTGGGCTCCATGATCGAGCGCCTGACCGAGATCGTGGAAGAGGTCAAAAGCGGCGCCGAGAACATGGCCTCCGGAGCCGAGGAGCTCTCCGCCTCCTCCGAGTCCCTGTCCCAGGGCGCTTCCGAGCAGGCTGCCTCGGTGGAGGAAAGCTCTTCGTCCATGGAGCAGATGAGCGGTTCCATCATGCGCAACGCCGACAACGCCCGCCAGACCGAAACCCTGGCCAACAAGGCCGGCAGCGACGCGACGGAATCCGGCAAGGCCATGGCCGATACCGTGGCGGCCATGCGCCAGATCGCGGCCAAGATTTCCATCATCGAGGAAATCGCCCGCCAGACAGACCTGCTGGCCCTAAACGCCGCCGTGGAAGCGGCCCGGGCTGGCGAACACGGCCGCGGCTTCGCCGTGGTCGCCTCCGAGGTGCGCAAGCTCGCCGAACGCAGCCAGTCCGCCGCCGCGGAGATCAACAGCCTCTCCGCCTCCAGCCTCGACGTGGCCGAACGGGCTGGGCAGCTTCTGGAAAAACTCGTCCCGGATATCCTCAAGACGTCCGATCTCGTGCAGGAGATATCCGCCGCCTCCAACGAGCAAAGCACCGGCGCGGCCCAGGTCAACCGGAGCTTGCAGCAGCTCGACCAGGTCGTACAGCAAAACGCCTCGGCCTCCGAAGAACTGGCCTCCACGGCCGAGGAACTCTCCTCCCAGGCTGCCCAGCTCGTCAGTACCGTCGCCTTCTTCCAGGTGGCGTCCCATACTTCCTCCAAAGCCAGAACCATCGGAGCCATGCGCGCACAGCCGGCCTCCAAGTTTGGTACGCGAAAGTCCGCGCCGTCGCGGCAGCGCATGATTTCGCTGCCCCCGACCGACAACACGGAACCCGACGACGCGCATTTCGAACAATTCTAGCAGGAGTGGCGGCTCGCGCCCGCGAACCCGTGCCTCCTCTCCCCTGCGTGGGGTTTCCGGCGCAGCGGACAAGGATGCGGCATGGCCCGGGTGCGAGCGGCTCCTTGCGGAGGACCGTCATGAAAGAGAAACCGGATTCCGGGGTCAGGCGTTTTCTGACCCTGACGCTCGGCGAAACGGGGTGTTTCGCCATCGATATCTTCGCGGTGCGGGAAATCCTCGATTATCGGCACATCACGCCCTTGCCGCGGATGCCGGCCCACATGCGCGGCGTGGTCGAAGTGCGGGGCGAGGCCGTGCCCGTGGTGGACCTCGGCGTCAAGCTCGGCTTCGGCCCGGTGCGCCAGACCATCAACACGCGCATCGTCATCGTGGAGCAGGCCGTCGCGGAAGGCCGGATACAGCTCGTGGGCGCGTTGACCGAGGCGGTCAAGGAGGTTCTGGAACTCGACGCCGACGGCATCGCGCCGCCGCCTTCCATGGGGTTGGCCACGGACGGCGCCTGCGTCGAGGGCATCAGCCGGCACAACGGCAGGTTCGTCGTGCTCCTCGACACGGAGCGGGTCTTCTCTTCCGAAGAGGTGGAAAACCTGGCCGGTCTGGTCGGGCAGGATGCCGCGGCGACGGAAGCGGAGGAAGCGCCGGACCGGGACGCGGCCTGATCCGCCCGCCGGGGTATCGCCTGCTGCGCGCGCCGCTGGCGACGCCCCGGCACCAAAGGAGAACGCTGACGCGACGTCTACGACGCGTTGCGCGCCGCACGCCGGGCGTCGAGATAGTACATGACCGGCACGACCATGCGCGAAAAGACCGTGGCCGCCACCTCGCCGGCCATGAGCGAGATGGCCAGACCCTGGAAGATGGGGTCGAACAGGATCACGAACGCGCCGGCCACGACGCTGATGGCCGTCAAGAGCATCGGCCGAAACCGCACCGCCCCGGCCTCCTCCACGGCCCGCTCCAGGGTCTCGCCCTGGCCGCGGCGCATCTCGATGAAATCCACGAGGATGATGGAGTTGCGCACCACGATGCCCGCGCCGGCGATGAAGCCGATCATGGACGTGGCCGTGAAAAAGGCTCCGGCCAGGGCATGGGCCGGGATGATGCCGATCAGCGACAGCGGGATGGGCGCCATGATGGCGATGGGCGTGGTGTAGGAGCCGAACCAGCCCACGGTCAGGATGTAGATGAGCACCATGACCACGGCGAAGGCGATGCCCATGTCGCGGAAGACCTCGTAGGTGATCTGCCACTCGCCGTCCCATTTCATGCTGTAGTCCGCGCTTTGCGTCGGCATGGCCGTCCAGAGGATGGACAGGGGGGATTTGTCCTCGACCTGCCAGGCGCCCTTGCCCGTGGCCGCGAGCTTTGCCAGGGCGTCGTTGACCTTGCCCATGGCGTAGACCGGGCTTTCCTCGCGTCCGGCCACGTCGCCGGTGACGTAGACCACGGGCAGCAGATTTTTGTGGTAGAGGCTCGAGGGTTCCTCATGCTCGCGGATGCTCGCGATCTGCCCCAGCGACACGAGGCGGCCGCCGTCGCCGCGCACGCCGATCCCTTCCATGTCCCTGGCGTCGGCGCGGCTGCCGATGGGCAGGCGCACGACGATGGGCGCGTCCTCGCGCGCCTGCTCGTCATGCATGAGCCCCGCCACCGTGCCGGCCACGCTTGCGGTGACGTCCCTGAGCGCCCGTTCGGGATCGACGCCCGCGGCCTGGGCCTTGTCGCGCTCCACGCGGATGACGCGCTCGGGCCGGGGATCGTCCACATACCAGTCCACATCCACCACGTCGGGCGTTTGTTTCATGATGTCGCGCACCTGCCGCGCCACGGCCAGACGGCCCGCGTCGGTCGGGCCGTAGATCTCGGCCACGAGCGTCTGGAGCACGGGCGGTCCGGGCGGCAGCTCCACCACCTTGATGCGGGCGTCATGGCGCGCGGCGATGGGGGCGAGCGCTTCGCGCACCTCCTTGGCGATGGGGTGGCTCTGGCGGTCGCGCGCGGATTTGGGCAGCAGGTTGACGCTCACCTCGGCTTCGTTGGCCCCGGTGCGCTGGTAGTAGTGGCGAATGAGGCCGTTGAAGGTCATGGGGCCGGACGCCCCGGCGTAAAGCGTGGCTCCGGCCACGTCGCCGCGGTCGATGACCGCGTCGGCGAGCTCCCGCGCCACGGCGGTCGTCTCCTCGAGCGGCGTGCCGCGCGGCATGTCCACCATCACGGAAAATTCGCTCTTGTTGTCGAACGGCAGCATCTTGACCAGCACGGCCTTGGCCGGAAAGAGCGCGCAGGCCCCGACGAGCAGCACGCCGACCAGGGCGAGAAAGCCCCAGCGCCAGGCCGGGCGCTTGAGCAGCCGGTCCATGAGCCAGAGGTAGGCCCGGGTGCCGGCGTCGTCCGGGATCTCGCCGTGGGCGGCCTTGCCCTCGGGTTCGGGCCGCAGCGTCCGCTTGGCCGTCCAGGGCGTGATGCAAAAGGCCACGGCCATGGACAGGAGCATGGCCACGGACGCGCCCACGGGCATGGGCCGCATGTACGGGCCCATGAGCCCGCCCACGTAGGCCATGGGCGCGATGGCGGCGATGACCGTGAAGGTGGCGAGCACCAAAGGCGCGCGCACCTCGCCCACGGCCGCGACGATCACTTCCGAAAGGGGCCTGCCGCGCGAGCCCGGGAGCGCCAGGTGGCGCACGATGTTTTCCACGTCCACGATGGGGTCGTCGACGAGGATGCCGATGCAAAAGATCAGGGCGAAGAGCGTGACGCGGTTGAGCGTGTAGCCCATGAGCCAATATGTGGCGAGCGTGATGGCGAGGGTCACGGGCACGGCGACCATGACCACGAGGCTCGCCCGAAGCCCGAGGAAAATGGCCACCACGCCACCCACGGTGACCGCGGCGAGGATCAGGTGCATGAGCAGCTCGTCCACCTTGGCCTTGGCCGTCTCCCCGGAATCGCGGGTGACGCTCAGGTGCACGTCGGCGGGCAGGACGTAGCCGCGCAGGGCGTTGATGCGCTTGAGCGCCTCGTCTGCGATGATCGTGGCGTTTTCCCCGGTCCGCTTGGCCACGGACAGGGTCACGGCCGGGTAGGCCGCGCCCGGGGCGGCTTCCTTGGGCACGACGCCCTTGCCCGGCAGATAGAAGACGTAGTCGGTCGGCTCGTCGAAGCCGTCGCGGATGGAGGCCACATCGGCGAGGTAGACCGGCCGGCCGTTTTTGATGGCCACCACGGCCCGGGCCAGTTCCTTTTCCGTGCGGAAGAAGTTGTCCAGGCGAATGGACACGGCCTGGCCGGACTGGAAGGCGTCGCCGATGGTCTCCCCGGCGTTTTGCTGGCCGATGGCGTCGAGCACGTCCACGGCGTCGAGGCCCTGGGCGCGCAGCTTGTCCGGGTCGGGCTCGACCATGACCGCGCGCTTTGTGCCGCCGGTGACGGTGGTTTCGGCCACGCCCGGGATGCGCCGCACCTCTTCGTTCAGGGCATTGGCCATCACGCGCAGCTGCCGGGAATCGTACGGCCCGCCCCACAGGGCCACGGCCAGCACGGGCACGTCGTCGATGGAATGGGGCTTCAAGATGGGTCGCGAGCAGCCGGGCGGAATCCAGTCCAGGTGCTGGTAGAGCTTGGTGTAGGCGGCGACCAGGCTTTTTTCGGTATTCTCGCCGACCTTGAAGCGCACCACGGTCATGGCCTCGCCCTGGCCGGCCGTGGAATAGACGTACTCCACGCCTGGGGCCTCCCAGAGGATGCGCTCCATGGGCGTCACCACACGGTTTTCCATTTCCTTGGGCGTGGCCCCGGGCATGGTCACGAGCACGTCGATCATGGGTACGACGATCTGCGGCTCCTCTTCGCTGGGTGTGGCCCACACGGCGAGCACGCCCGTGAGCACGGCGGCGATGATCAGAAGCGGCGCGAGCTTGGAATCGACGAAGACGGCCGTGATGCGGGTGAGCCAGTCCGCATGGTGGCCGTGATGCGCGGGATCGGTCATTGCGCCGCTCCGGCGAGCTTGTCGCCCTCGCGCAGGGCGCTTCCGGCGGCGCAGGCCACCCGCTCCCCGGCCGTAAGGCCGCTTAAGACGTCCGCGAAACGCGCCCGGTCGCTGTCGGCGAAGGCCTCGGAATCGGTGAGGTAGGTCTTGCCCTCGAAATCGGCGGCGAGAAACGTCGCCCCGGTCTTGACCACGCGGAAGCGGAGCACGTCGTCCTTGTCCACGACCACGGCCGTGGGCAGGTCGCCGCGGCGCATGAGGCAGTTCTCGGGCACGAGGAGCTTTTCCGCGGTGCGCGCCGGCACGAACACCCGGCCGAACATGCCGGCCCGGGGCGGGCTTTTGCTCCCGGGTACGGGGTCGGGCAGGGCGCATTTGAACTTGAAGGTGCGGCTGGCCGGGTCCACCCGGCCGACCACGGCCGAGACCGTGACCGCGAAGGGCTCCGGGGCCAGGGACGGCACGGCGGCGAGGATGGTCTGGCCCTGGCGCAGGCCGGAGAGCAGCGATTCGTCCACCTGCGCCGTGAGCTCGAAGCCGCCGCCCGAGCGGTCCACCAGGGCCAGCGGCGCGCCGGCGGTGACGAAGGCCCCCTGGTCCACGTAGCGCCGGGCCAGGATGCCGTCGAAGGGGGCGGTGATGCGCGTGTAGGCGCGAAGGGCCGCCAGTTCGCCGAGCTTGGCCGTGGCCGCCTTTTCCTGGGCGTCGGCGGCTTCCACCTGGCGCGCCAGGGCGTCGAACTCGGCCTTGGCCTTGTCGTAATCCTCCTGGCTGACAGCGCGCTGGGCCAGCAGCCGGCCCATGCGCTCCATGGTCGTCCTGGCCAGGGCGCTTCGTGCGGCAAGCGCCTGACGCTCCCGGGCCACCTGCTCGCGCGAGGCCGTGAGCCCCTGTTCCTGGCTGGTCAGGTCGCGGTCGTCGATGCGCATGATGGGCTCGCCCGCGCGCAGGGCGTCGCCTTCCCTGGCGCTGACGGCCTCCACCGTGCCCGTGAGCTTGCTGGCCAGGGTGACGCTCTGTTCGGACTCCACTTCGGCCGGAAACGAACGGCACTCGACCACGGAACGGCGCGCGACGGTCGTTACGGGAGCCGTGACAGTCCGGATTTTCGGCGCGGCGGCGGGCTTCTCGCCGGAACAGCCCGCCAGGGCGACGGCAACACAAAGGGGGAACAGGAAATGTATGCGCATGGTTCCAGCAGATTCCACGCCGGCCCCTGTTTGTCAACGTCCGTCAATGAAGTGCGTATTGCTGCATGCGTCTATTGCAGAGGGATGCAATATGGAATTGAAGGGAAACATCGAAACGGGAGTCCAAAGGGCGAGAGCCCTTTGGCCGCCGGAGGCATCCCCCCGTAATTCCCAATCAAGGCCCGGGGAAGCGCCAGGGGGCGACGGGGGCGCAGTTGACGGCGTCCACGCGCCAGGCGTCGCCGTCGAGGTGCAGCACGTTGAGGCGGCAGTAGTCCTGCCCCAGGCGGAAGAGGTGGCTCAAGTCGATGCCGAGGGCGTGGCACAGCAACGTGCGGTTGACGCCGCCGTGGGCCACGACCAGGACGTTGCCGTCGATGGCGGCCAGATCGCGCAGGGCGGCCACGGCCCGGGCCTGGACATCGCCGAAGCCTTCGCCGCCTTCGGGGCGGCAGCCGACAAGGTCGTGGCCCCGGCGTTCGTAGTCGCCGGGAAAGCGATCCTTGACCTCGTCCACGGTGAGGCCTTCCCACTGGCCGAGGTCGATTTCGCGCAGGCGCGGTTCGCGGCGCACGGGGAGGTTGCGGCCGGCCAGGACGATGGAAGCTGTCTCCAGACAGCGGGAAAGATCCGAGGACACCACGCCGTCGAAAGGCACCTCGGCCAGGGGTTCGCGCCAGAGGGCGGCTTGCGCCCGGCCCTCCTCGGTGAGGGGAAAATCCGTCTGGCCGATGAACCGCCGGGGCCGCTGTTGGATGATGGCTCCATGGCGCATCAGGTACACGACGCTCACCGTTCCCCCTTCCGGCCACGCAGGCGACCGTCCCTGTTTATCGCCCAACCCTCCCCTCCGATCAAGGGGGCCGAGGAGGATTATTCTCCCCGGCGGGGTCCGGGGGCAGCGTGCCTGGTTCCGTCGGCTCCTTTCCGCATGACTTTTTTCGCCGCCTCGTAGGCCTCGGGCGGCGGCGGGCCGGGACGGAAGCCGGCGGCGTCGATGACGGCCTCGGCCTTGGTTCCGGTTTGCGTCTCGACGCGTGCCAGGACACGCAGGGCGTTTTCGCGGCGGCGGGCGATGGCGGCCGAGGCCTCGGGATCGTCCGCGAAAAGCTCGAGCTTCTGGCCGAAGCGCGCGGCCACGGGCACGAGCCAGCGGCCGAAGACGAATTTGTCGGCCAGGTAGACGATTTCGCGTTCGGTCAGCGGCGCATCGTCCGCGAGCACGCAGTCGCGGTGTCCGGCGACAAGAGGCGCGGCGACGTCGAAATCGAGCGACGCCAACAGGTCGCCGCCCGCTGCCTCGTGATGGGGCTTGCCCTTGGCCACGTCGTGGAGCAGGGCCGCGGCCTTGACCAGGGGCACGTCGAGGTTCGCGCCGGCGGCGTTGAGCGCCCGGGCGAGCGCCTCGGCCACGGCGGCGACGCCACGGGCGTGGGCCAGTCCCTGGGGTGGGACCTTTTCGATGGCGAGCAGGGCCTCGGCCTCGGCCGGGGTGGGGATGCCCCGGCGCGGCGCCAGGGCGCGCAGGGCGGCGTAGTCGTCGGGGGTGTCCATGTCGGCGAGGATGTTGGCGTCGGGCACGGCGATTTCCTCGAAGGAAAACGGCGCGAGCGCCTGGCGCAGGCCGCCGTTGCCGACATGGGCCAGGACCCGGGGTACGATGCCAGCGCCCAGGCAGGGCGGATGGCCGCGCTCGCCGGAAAAGGTCGGGTAGACCACGTCCGGCGCGCCTTCCTCCCACAGTCGCGCGAGCAGCCGCCTGATGGTCGCGGGCCGAAAAAGTGGCACGTCCACCGGGGTGAGGCACACGGCGCGGCAATCCGGCGGCAGCGCGGCGAGGCCGGCCTTGACCGTGGAGAACATGCCGGTTTCGTAGTCCGGGTTGTGCACCGCGCGGATGCCGATGCGCGCCGCCTCGTCGGCCACTTCCCGGCCGCGGTGGCCGGTGACGGCGATGACGTCGACCACGCCCGCGCGGCGGAAAGCGCCGGTCACGACGGCCAGGGCGCTCTCGCCGCCGGCCAGGGGCAAAAGCGGCTTGAAGCGCGCCCCCATGCGCGAGGAAAGCCCGCCGGCCAGGATCACGGCGCAGGCATGGGGGGACAAGGCCCGCGTGCTCATGCCCTCGCGCCGGCGCGGCAGGCAATCATTTCGGCCACGATGCTCACCGCGATCTCCTCGGGCGTTTCCGCCTCGATCTCGAGACCGATGGGGCTTTTCACCCGGTCGAGGTCGGCCTTGGTGAACCCTGCGGCGAGCATCCTATCGTAGATGGCGTCGCGTTTGGGCAGCGAACCGATCATGCCGATGTAGGCGGCCGGGGTGCGCAGGGCCTCGGCCAGGGCGTTCGCGTCGTGGGCGTGGCCGCGCGTGACGATGACCAGGAAGGCGTCCGGGCCGATGGTGCGGCCGGTGAACCAGCCCCGGGCCGGGTCGATGACCGCGGTTTCGGCGGCAAAGGGAAAGCGTTCGGGATTGGCGAATTCGGCCCTGTCGTCGAGGACCGTGACGCGAAAGCCGACCATGGCCGCGATCTGCGCCGTGGGCCGGCTCACGTGGCCGCCGCCGCAGATGACGAGCGGCGTGGGCGAGGCGGCGGGCTCCAGGAAGTAGCCGTGGCCCTCGTGGCTGAGCACCACCGGGGCCATGATGCCGCGGCCCTGGCTGCGGGCGGCCTTGCGCACGGCCTCGCCGGGATCGGCCCCGACAAGGCCGCCGTCGGGCAGCAGCAGGCAGCTGCCAGGCGCGCCCTGCGTATTGAGCGGCGTGAGCACGAGGGCCCGGCCGCCCTTGGCGAGCACGTCCTCCAGGGCGGAAAAGAGCGTTTTCGTGGCCGCATCGGGATTCAGGCGTTCGAGGAAGACGCGCATGCGGCCGCCGCAGATGAGGTCGGCCCCCTTGTCGGCCTGGCCGGTCATGTCGAAATCGATGAGGCGGGAGGTTCCCGAGGCGAGCACTTCGGCCCCGGCCGCGATGACCTGGCCTTCGGCCAGGCCGCCGCCCACGGTGCCGGCGATGGCGTCGTCGGCAAAGACGAGCATCTTGGAGCCGGCGGTGCGGGGGGTGGAGCCTTCACTGGTGACGATGGTGGCCGCGACCACCGGCCTTCCCTGGGCCAGGGCCGCGTTAACGGCGCGAATGAGTTCGATCATGGTCTATTTGCCGCTCCCTTTGCGGGGTTTACAAGTCTCGGGCCGTCCTCGCCGCGTTCGATGCGGCCGAGGATCGGGCCCAGGCGGCGCAACCGACTGCCGCAGGGGCAGGGGCCGGGCAGCATGCGCGCGGCGTCGCCGGTGCGGTAGCGCACGAAGGGCATGCCGCGCGGGGTCAGCGTCGTGAAGGCCACCTCGCCGACCTCGCCGTCCGGCAGGGGCGCGCCCGTGGCCATGTCCACGATCTCGAAGAAAATGTCCGTTTCGCGCAGGTGGTAGCCGCAAAAGGCTTCACATTCCACGCCGCCGCCGTAGCCCGTTTCCGTGGCCCCGTAGTGGTCGTAGACCGTGGCCCCGAACCGCTGCGCCACGAGTCCCTTCCAGCCCTCGGGCAGGGCCTCGGCGGAAAGAAGCGCCCGGCGCAGCGTCGCCCTGGCGGCGTCGCACGTTGCGTCGTCGGCAAGGGCCTGGCGAATCTGCGACGGCGCGGCCACGAGCACCTCGGGCCTCTGGGCAACGAGCGCCGCGCGCAAGGCCTCGGGATCGCCCGTGGGATCGCCGAGCACGCCCCGGGCGGACAGGCGCGGCAGGATCTGGCAGAGCAGGTCGCCGATGCTGTCCGGGCGCACGCCGGGCATGAGGATGAGCACGGTGTCGCCGGGTTCGACCAAGGTGGAGATGCCGACCTGGAAAAAGCGGCGTGTGGCCTCGATGTCGGCATCGGTGAAGGCCACGCGCTTGGGCGTGCCCGTGGTGCCGGAGGTGGAAAGGGTGACCATGCGCGCCACGTCGTCCTGGGACACGGCCAGGAAGCGGGCGTGTGCCTCGGTCAGGTCGGCCGGCGTGGTGAAGGGCAGCGCCCGGAACGCGTCCAGGGAGCGCGGGAAATCCGCCGGCAGCGCGCCCAGGCGCTTACGGTAGAAGGGGGCTTTCGCGGCGTGGCGCACGGCCCGGGAAAGGGCCGCGAGCTGCCAGCGCGAAAGCGCCTCGGGCGTGGGCGGCGCGCCGGGCGCGCCGATGCCTGCGGCGACCATGGCGTCCACGGGGCTTAGGCGCACGGTTCCTGTCCCCGGTAGAGCGTGCGGCCGTCGGCGGCCGTCAGGTTGTAGAGGCAAAAGGGCACGAGCCGGTTGTCGGGCGTGGCCACGTGGATGCAGCAGCCGCGCGTGCGTTCGAGGTCGAGCGTCCAGGCGTCCTGGAAGGCCATGGCCGAAATGGTGAGCCGGCGCGAGGTGGCGGCGTCGGCCAGGAAGCGGTCGAAATCGTCGATCGGCCCCGTGGGCTTCGGCGGGAAGGTCGGCGCGGCCCACTGCCTGGCGACGAAGCTTTTCGCCCGGCGCGCGCCCTCGTCGGCGGCGATGGGCGCGGGCGTGCAACAGGTCTTTCCCGTGGCCGCGGCCGGGGCAAGCCCGTCCTCGCCGGTCAGCAGGTAGGGCTGGGAAAAGGAGCACAGCGAGTGCTCGCAGCCCGGGGGATGGAAGTGCTCGGCTCGGATCATGCCGCCGGTCTGCGCTTCCAGGCCGCGCATGAGGTCGGGCAGGGTCACGCGCACGCCTTCGCCGCTCTCCCAGGGGTAGCGGCCAAAGGAGCTGACGGGCTGGAAATGCACGCCGCGCACGCCCGGAGCCTTGGCCCGGGCCAGACGCACGATGTCGCCGAGCTGGCCGTCGTTGACCCCCGGCGCGATGGTCGGCACCAGGACCACGCCGATGCCGGCCGCGACGCAGGCGTCGATGGCGGCGAGCTTTTTGTCCAGAAGCGGCGCGCCGCGAAGGGTCCGGCAGGCGGCGTCGTCGCCGTCAAACTGCAAAAAGACCGAGACGAGGCCGGCCGCGGCCAGGCGCGAGGCCAGCGCCGCGTCTTCGGCCAGGCGCAACCCGTTGGTGTTGAGCTGTACGAAGGCAAACCCGGCGCGGCGGCAGGCGGCCACCACCTCGGGCAGGTCGTCGCGCATGGTGGGCTCGCCGCCGGAAAGCTGGACGTTGACCGGCCCGACGGCGGCGAAAATGGTTTCGAAGCGCGCGGCCAGGGCCTCAAGGGAAGGATCGGGCGGCGGGGCCTCTCCCGCCGTGGCGAAACAGACCGGGCAGCGCAGGTTGCAGCGGGCGGTGATCTCGAAAAGCGCGGTACAGGTGCGCTGGCCATGCTCCGGGCACAGGCCGCAGTCGTAGGGGCAGCCCCGGTGCGACTGTGTGAGTCGCGGCGGCGGCGCGCCCGGCACCTTGGGCCGGTTCCAGCCGGTCAGGCCGGGCGGGCCGTGCCAGAAGCGGGCGCGAAACTCCCCGTGCTCGGGACAGGTTTTGACGATCCAGCCGTCCGGGCCGTCGCACTCGCGCCGGGCGGTCACCCGGCGCAGACAGACGGGGCAAAGGCTCGTGGTCGGAAAGGAACCGGAAGGCGCGGTCATGTCACTCCCGGGGCTGCGACGGGTCGATGCCGGCTTCGGTCAAAATGGTCAGGATCTGGTCCCAGGCCTCGGCGAGCAGGCCGCCGCAACGGGTGACGTCGGGCTTGCCGTCGCCGAGCACGGCCTGGCAGGTGATGTCGCCGTAGTCGGGAATCACGCGGTCGCGGAACCAGTCCACGAATTCGGTGACGAGGAGGTCGGCCTTGTCGTTTTGCAGCTCCTCCTCGCGGCCTCGGCCGACGTAGAGACCGATCACCAGGCAGCCGCCGGTCAGGATGCCGCAGGTCAGGCCCGAAGCGCCCATGCCGTGGCACACGCCGGACGCGGCGCGCACGAGCTCCCAGTTCTCGATCCCCTGGGCGCGCAACGCCATGAGCATGAGGATCTGGCTGCAACAGTAGTTCTTCGCCGCAAGGGGCATGATGTCGAGCATCGCGGGATTCATGGCGTCTCCTTGGCGGCCAGGATCAGGCAGTAGCCCAGGCGCGGACGCGGTCCGCCGGCGCATGCCGGATCGCGGCCCGTAAGCATGGCGACGACGCTTTGGGCCGAACCCAGGGCCATGGTCAGGCGGCAGGCCAGTTCGGTCAGAAGCTTCGTATGGTCCTCGAAAAATAACGGGGCGAGGCCGGCGGCTTCCAGTTGGCGCGTCAGGACCTCGCGCGGGACGGCCCCGGCCACGCAGCCGGCGGCGGCGCTGCCCGGCTGCGGACCGGGGCGCAGGTAGAGGTCGGTGAGGGCGAGCAGCCCGCCCGGGCGTAGCGCGCGGGCGATGGCGGCAAGGGTTGCGGGCGCGTCGCCGGTTGCGGAGAGCACGCATTCGCAAAAGACGCCGTCCAGGCAGCCGTCGCGCAGGGGCAGCTCCTGCGCGTGTCCCCGGACGACCGGACCGCGGAGGGCCGCCTGGGCCAGAAATTCTTCCGACGCGTCGAGGCCGGCGGCGCAAAGGCCGTCTTCGGCCAGGAGTCCGAGGGTCGCGCCCGGCCCGCAGCCGAGGTCGAGAACCCTGGCCCCGGGGGCGAAACGGCAGGCGGCCAGGGCGCGCGCGGTCAGGGTCAGGCCGCCGGGCCGCAGGGTTTCGCCGGCCACGCGCTGGAAATCCTCCCGCGCATACGGCGCGACGGCGACCTGCACTACTTGTCCTCCAGCAACTGCTCCACTTCCAGCATTTTGCCCACAGCCACGTACTCGGGCAAAAGCGCCATATTGCACTTGGGGCAGGTGAGCACCTGGATGGTGAAGCCGCCTTCGAGATAGGTGACCGAGGCATCCCGGGGCTCAAGCGGATCGCCGCAGGAGCAGCAGGTCCAGTCGCCGGATTGCGGCAGATAAACGAGCGATTCAGCCATAAACGTATCTCCTGTCCCCTTTCACACCCCTTCAAGGGGGTCCGGGGGGGATTATCCCCCCGGCCGCCGGAGGCATCTTTTTTTCTCTTCCGCTCGCCCTATTTCCCCACGCCGACCACGTTCATGCGGTGGCTGTAGGCCGTGAACACGCGGGCGACGCCCTCTTCCATCACGTATTCCACCCAGTAGGTGACGCGGTGGGGGGTGAAACTGGCCAGGAAACGGCCGGTTTCGCGGTCGAGGAACTTGCGGTTGGTCGTTTCGGCATGGGCGAGAACGCGCCGCACGTCGTCGTCGAGGATGTGCCGCGCCTCCATGCGCGCGCGCACTTCGGGGCTGACGACGAAATCCGGGCCGACCGGGGCCTTGGCGTCCACGCGCTCGTTCCAGACCGAGGCGAGCAACTCGCGGCGCAGGCGGGCGCGGGTTTCGTGGCGCATGGAAAAGCCGGGATCGGGGCGCGTGGCCGGGTCGGCGGCGTCCTTGCCCGGGAACAGGATGTCGAGCAGGTGGTAGGCGCGCTTGCCCACGTGGGACAGGCGGTCGCGGCACATGGCGCAGGTGGCCAGGAAGTCGCGGTCCGAGGCGGCGGCGCGGCGCTCGGTGATGGCCTTGGCCAGTTCCGGGTGGGCGTTGGCGGCAAGGCCGCCGTAGCCGCAGCATTCGGTGTAGCGGCCGGAGAGCGGCAGTTCCTCGAAGGGCACGCCGCGCTTTTCCAGGATGGCCCGGATGGCGGCCTGGTTGGCTGCGTCGTGGCGCGAGGTACAGGAGTCGTGCACGGCGACCGGCGCGGCCGGGGTGTAGCCTGTGGCCGCGGGCAGCCCGGTTTCCTTTTCGATGACCTCCCAGAGGGAGACGGCCGGGATGTCCGGCGCGGCCTGGCGAAACACCGACAGGCACGAGGCGCAGGCCGTGATGAGGCGCGGCTTGCCGATGGCCTCCCACTGGCGCTTGAAGGCGGCCACGACTTCCTCGAAAAGCGCGTCGCGGCCGGCCCACAGCGCCGGCGCGCCACAGCAGCCGAGCGACAGGGCCACGCCGCCGTCGAGCTTGGCGCGCAGGAAGGCGTAGGCTTCGGGAATGCGGCTGTCGGGTTCGCCGCCGAGCTGGCAGCCGGGGAAAAAGAGATGGGCGCAGCGGTCCTTGCCGGGTTCGCCTCGCATCAGGGCAAAGTCCTCGCCGTTGGAAAAGGCCATGTCCTCCAGGGCGAATTCGTGGGCCGAAGGCGGCATCTTGCCGCGCTTGACCATGTCGCGGCGCGAGTCGAGGCAGAGCTCGGCCATGGAGAAGTCCTCGGGGCAGACCTCGGTGCACAGCCCGCACAGGGTGCAGGAATCGATCATGCGGTTGAGATAGTGGTTGCCGAGGACGATGGACAGGTTGTTGTAGATCTGCCGGGCGTAGAGTTTGGGGTAGCCCTTGTAGTGCTTGAGGAATTCGCAGACCTTGACGCACTCCATGCAGTCGCACTGGAGGCAGCGGGCGGCCTCGGCCCTGGCGGCGTCCGGGGGGAAGCCGGCGATGCGGTCGGCCGGTTCGGTGCGCGGTACCGCGGGCACGCCCTTGAGGCTCGTGAACGTCCGGGTCTTGGTGACGCCTTCCTTTTCGCGGCTCGTGGTGAGACTCGCGCCGGCGGTGAGGCGGTCGATGGTCATGGCGGCCCGGCGGCCTTCGGCGACCAGGGCGATGACGGACCGGGAACCGTCGGGCTGGGGCCAGCCGCCGCAGAAGACGTTCGGCTTGGGGCCTTGCAGGGTGATGGGATCGACGTCGGCCCGGGTGAGGCCGCAAAGGTCGCGGCTGGCGCATTCGACGTAGACGGCGTCGCACGAGGCGGCGAGCGTGTCGAGGAGCGCGGCGTCCACGGTCTGGCCGGTCTTGATGGTGACGCCCATGCGGCCGAGCATGGCGACGTCCGCGGCAAGGGCCTCGGGCGGCAGGACGTCGGGGGAAATGTCGTTGAGCTTGCCGCCGGGGGCGTCCGCGGCGACGTAGAGGGTCACGGCGAAGCCTTTCTTGGCCAGGTCCCAGGCGAGGGTGAGGGAACTCAGGTCCCCGCCGAGGGCGGCCACGGTCTTGCCTTTGGACGGCATGCACATGGGCTTGCCGCCGGCCGGAGACGCCATGACGCAGGCGCGCTCGAGATCGCCGACGGCCAGCGCGCCGCCGACGTTTTGCCGGATGCAGGCCAGTTCGCAGGGATGGTCGCAGATGCGTCCGAGGACGCCAGGCAGGGGCATGGTGCGGTCGAGGATCTTGCGCGCGCCGGCGACGTCGCCAGCGGCCATCTTGCCCATGAAGGAGCGCACGTCCACGGAAATGGGACAGGCGGCCTGACAGGTCGGATGTTCTTCCTCGATGCACCTGTACTCGATGTCTCGCAGGTCCTGCTGATTCATGGATGCCTTCCGGTGGGAAACAACGGGACGGGCGCATCGCGCCCGCCCCGTTGTTCGTTTTTAGCGGAGTGTAAGACCCCGAAGGTTACTTGCCAAGCTCCTTGATGGCGGCCAGCACCTTCTCGGGGTAGGCCGGGAGGTGACGGACGAAAGCGCCGCCGGTGGCGTTGGCGATGGCGTTGATGATGGCCGGGTGCGGACCGCACAGCGGCACTTCGCCGACGCCCGAACCGCCGAACGGGCCGTGTTCACGCGGCGAGTCGACGTAGATCAGCTCCATGACGTCCGGGATGTCCTTGATGTAGGGCACGCCCGCGCCGGCGAGGGACGAGTGCTTCTTGATGTCCTCGAAGTCCTCGGACAGGGCCAGGCCGACGCCCTGGGCCAAGCCGCCCCAGTTCTGGCCGTCGACGGTCTGGCGGTTGGTCAGGGTGCCGATGTCTTCCACCAGGGTCATCTTGTCGACCTGGGTCTTGCCGGTGGTGGTGTCCACGGTCACTTCGGCCATGAACAGGCCGTACATGTAGTTGGCGAACGGGTTGCCCTGGCCGGTGTTCGGGTCGCAGTCGGTGGCCGGCTGGGTCCACGTGCCGTTGTACTTGGTCTTGAGGCCGTCTTTCACCATCTCGTCGTAGGTGCGGAACGAGCCGTCGGGCTTGCGCATGGCGTCGACGAGCTGCGTGCAGCCGTTGATGATGGCGTTGCCGACGAGGACGTTGGAGCGCGAACCGCCGGCCGGGCCGGAGTTCGGGCACTTGCTGGTGTCGTTGAGGAAGATCTTCAGCTTGGAGGCCGGGATGCCCAGGGGCTTGAGGGCCTCGTGGGCGAAGCACAGGGTGCCGAGGTCGGAACCCTGGCCATGGTCCTGCCAGGTGTTGAAGATCGTGATGGTGCCGTCGGCGTTGAGCTCGACGTCGGCGCCGGCGGAGTCCGCGCCGTCAAGGCCCGCGCCGTAGATGCCGAAGGCCACGCCCACGCCCTTCTTCAGGGTGTCGGTGGAGTGGCGCTTGGCGTTGGCCAGGGCCGCCTTGTACTTGGGCCGGAGGATGTCGATCATCTCCGGATACATGAAGGAGTCAGGCACCTGTCCGGTCGGGGTGGTGTCGCCCGGGCGGTAGCAGTTGGTGTAGCGCAGTTCCAGCGGATCCCAGCCGCCCTTGAGGGCCAGCTCGTCCATCAGGACCTCGGAGGGGAACATGATCTCCGGCGAGCCGTAGCCGCGGAAGGCCGAACCCCAACCGTGGTTGGTGCACACGCAATAGCCCACGGCGCGCATGTTCGGGATGCCGTAGCCGGCCATGAAGTACTGGGCGCCGCGCAGGGTCAGCAGGTCGCCGAACTCGGAGTAGGGACCGTGGTCGCAGATCCACTCGTGCTGGGTGCCCTTGATCTTGCCGGTCTTCTTGTCGGCGGCCACCTTGCCGGTGGTCCAGAACGGGGAGCGCTTGCCGGTGTAGTACTGCTGCTGCGCGTAGTTGTAGTGCAGGTGGCAGGGACGGCCGGTGGCCATGGTGGCGGCGCCGACGAGGGCTTCCATGGTCGGGCTGAACTTGTAGCCGAAGGTGCCGCCGGTGGGCAGCTGGATCAGGGCGATCTTGTCCGGCTCGACGCCGAGGCCCGGGGCGATCATGTACAGGTGCAGGTACAGGCCGATGGACTTGGAGTAGATGCGCAGGATGCCGTCCTCGTCGTACATGGCGTAGCCGACGTCAGGCTCGATGGGCAGGTGCGGCTGGCGCTGGGTGTAGTAGCTGCCTTCGGCCACCACGCAGTCGGGGCTGCTGAAGAAGGGCGCGGGATCGTCGCCCTTGACCAGGCCCTGCTTGTAGTAGGTGTTGGGGGTGCCGGGGTGGATCTCGATGGCGTCTTCGGCCATGGCCGCCGGGGCGTTCATGTAGGCCGGCAGGACTTCCAGATCGACCTTGACCAGCTCGGCGGCGGCGCGGGCGATCTTTTCGGAAGTGGCGGCGACCAGGGCGATGGCGTCGCCGTACTGGAACACCTTCTCGTCGCACAGGATCGGACGATCCCAACCGTCACCCTTGTTGGTGGGGAAGGTGATCAGACCGGTGATGCGGTTCTTGCCCTTGACGTCCTTGGCGGTGATGACGCTGTGGACGCCTTCCATCTTGAGGGCTTCGGAGACGTCGATGCCCTTGATGTTGGCGTGGGACACGCGGGCTTCGACAATGGCCAGGTGCAGGGTGTCGGGCGGCAGCTGGAGCTTCTGGTCGTCGCCGAAGGCCCACTGGCCGGTGACCTTGGCCACGCCGGAGGGACGCGGCGCACGCGAGTTGAAAATGTTGCCGTCGGCCGGGAAGTTGTGGTTGATGTCGAGGGTCATCTCGCCGCGCAGCACCTTGGCGGCGTCCATGACGGAGTCGACCAGCGGGATGTAGCCGGTGCAGCGGCACACGTTCTTGTGCTTCTGGAACCAATCGCGCACCTGCTCGCGGGTGGGCTTGGGATTCTCGTCCAGCAGGCCCTTGGCGGACATGATGAAGCCCGGGGTGCAGAAGCCGCATTGGGCCGCGCCGTTGACCACCCAGGCCACCTGCAGCGGGTGCAGGTTCTTGGGGGTGCCCAGACCTTCGATCGTGGTGATGTTGGCGTAGTTTTCGATGCGGCGGACCTTGGTGATGCAGGCGCGCACGACCTTGCCGTCGAGGATGACGGAGCAGGCGCCGCACTGGCCCTTGCCGCAGCCGACCTTGGTGCCGACCAGGTGCATCTGCTCGCGCAGCACCTCGGACAGAAAGGCGTCGGGATCGACGATGAGCTTGCGCTCAATGCCATTCACGACCCAGATTTTTTCCGCTTTTTTTGCGATCTCCATGCTTCTCTCCGTGCTCTGGTTAGATGATTGCCGTTTTCGCCGACGCGGGACGCGGAATCGGGTCGTGGCCCAGCGCGCCTCCTGCTATCGTCCTCGCGCGGATGTTCCCCAGTCAGCGGCCGACGGCCGCGATACGCCTAATTCTTGCCGAATCCGCACAGCGGATACCGGCATTCCGGACACATGGCGCACAGCCCGCCGTGCCCCAACGCCACAATGTCGGGCTTGGAAAGCTTTTCGCCGGCAACAAGCCGCGGCACCGTCAGGTCGAAGATGCTGGCCTTGTGGTACATGACGCAGCCGGGCAGACCGACGACAGGCGTTTCGCCGATGTAGGCGAGCATGAACATGGCCCCCGGGAAGGTGGGCGAGCCGTAAGTCACGACTTCGCCTCCGGCGGCCCGGATCGAGGAGGGGGAGAGGTCGTCGGGATCGACGGACATGCCACCCGTGACCGCGATCATCTCCGCGCCTTCGGCCAAAAGCTGGCGGATGGCCCGCACGGTCATGTCCCGATCGTCGGGCACGATGACCTGGCGGAAGACCTGACAGCCCAGCGCATCGAACTTGCGGCGCAGCACCGGCCCGAACTTGTCCTCGATGCGGCCGTGGTAGACCTCGCCGCCGGTGGTCACCACGCCCACGCGAAGCGGGCGGAAAGGCTGCACGGACACCACCGCGCCGGTTTCGGCCGTGACCGCCTCCACCGCCTCCAGCCGCTCCTTGGCGACAACCAGGGGAACGACCCGCGTGCCGGCCAGCATCTGGCCGGGGGAGACGACCGCGTCGCCGTGGATGGTGGCGATGGTCACCTCGTCGATGGAGTTGAGCCGGAACAACGCCTCTGTGTTGATCTTGAGCAGGCCGCGCCGGTCGGCCAGAAGATTGATGCGGCCTTCGCAGGGCTGGGTCAGGGTCGTGCCCTGGCCGGCCACGGCCCTGGCGATGCGCGCGGCGGCGTCGTCCTCGTGCACGAGCCCCTCGGCGAGGTCCCAGACATAGATATGTTCCTTGCCCAGGCGCAGCAGGGTGGGGATGTCCTCGGCGGCGATGACGTGGCCTTTGCGGAACGCCGGCCCCTTGCCCTCGCCGGGGACGATGCGGGTGATGTCGTGGCAAAGGACCATGCCTTTGGCTTCTTCGACGGGGACGCTGCGCATGGGCTACTCCTTAACTGTGCATCCCGCACAGGGCCGGCGCGACCGCGTGGCGCGCGGCGGCCCGGACGGGTCCGGTATTTCTAGAGTCACGCTTTTTGTGTTTGCGTGACCATGGAATGGCGTTTCTGGAGGCGTGCATGGCCAAGGAACCCAGTGTTTGCTGTGCGGAAGGGAGGCATGCGGCGCTTTGATGTGTTAGGATAAACATAGTATTTTTACGTTCCCCAAACCCCACCGCCTCTGGCAGCTGCGGTACTGGTGCCCGCGAATTGGCATCACTGCTGGTTCCAAACGCTGCGACCGACATATGGTACAATAACGCAGCAAGAAGCAGGCCAAGCAAAGACGCCAGGAAAACGGAGCCTCCCGGGCGTTGACGACACAGTATCACGCAAGGATTGCAGCCAGTGTGACACGCTGACAGTGCGCCGGAGACGCCAAACGGGATGGTTTCAAAGGCAACACGCTAGAATAATGTGAAAATATTATGGAAAGAAATTTTGATCCACTTGGGCTCCAAAAATGGGTCAAAAAGCGTCACGGCCTACGGAGAGCAGATGGCGGCAATCGCAATGCTAATGCAAACATATGCAAAAGCACTGCATATCCTATGTTATACTAAATACAACTTGACGGCGGTGCTGCTCGTCCGGCGGGGAAAGAAGAGAGCAGACGAGCCCGACATCGGGTGTCGCCTTGCCGGGGCGATCCCCGGGTCGTGCGGGAGGCAAAGGCGCGCGGCCGCGTGGCCGGTGGGGAAAAGACGGGAGCCACGCCCGCCCTCCTCCAGGAGAACGGGAAACGCGGGCGGAGATGTCGTCGTGGCGGAAAGCGGCATGGCATGCGGCCATGCCGGCCGGGCAGGCAGGGTCGGGCTCCCGGCCGGCGGCCGCCGGCGGCGCGAAGCCGGGCGAGGGGCGTCGCCCGACCGGCCGCGGACTAGAACAGGTTGTACTGCCGGATCTTGCGGTAGAGCGTCTTGCGGCAGATGCCGAGCGCTTCGGCCGCGAGCGACCGGTTGTTGTCGTAGAAGTTGAGCACCTTGGCGATGTGCTCCTTTTCCTTGGCCTCGAGCGTCAGGATTTCCTCCTCGGCGCGGGCCGGCTCAAGGAACTCACGCGGCAGGGCGTGCTCGGTGATGAGGTTGTTTTCGGACAGGATGATCGAGCGCTCCATGACGTTGCGCAGTTCGCGCACGTTGCCCGGCCAGTCGTAGCCCGTCAGGCATTTCATGGCCCGGTCCGAGATGCGGTAGGGGGCCTGCCCGGCGGTCAGGCGCGACAGGAAGAATTCCACGAGCAGCGGTATGTCCTCGCGGCGTTCGCGCAGCGAGGGCATCTCGATGTTGAAGACGTTGATGCGGTGGAAAAGCGCCTCGTGGAAGCGCCCCTCGGCCACTTCGCGCACGAGTTCGCGGTTGGTGGCGAACAGGAGCCGGATGTCGGCGCGGCGTTCCTCTTTTTCGCCCACGCGGCGGTAGGTCTTGTTCTCGAGCACGCGCAGGAGCGCGGCTTGCACCTCGATGGGCAGCTCGCCGATCTCGTCGAGAAACAGCGTTCCCTTGTTGGCGAAAGCCATGAAGCCTTCGCTGTTGTCCACCGCGCCGGTGAACGAGCCGCGCAGGTGGCCGAAGAGTTCGCTGCGCGCGAGTTCCTTTTGCAGTGTGGCGCAGTTCTTGATGAAAAAGGGCTTGTCCGCGCGCTTGGACAGCGACTGGATGAGGTGGGCCGCCACCTCCTTGCCCGCGCCGGACTCGCCGGTAATGAGCACCGGGACTTCGGTCGGCGCGACCTTTTCGATGAGGTAGCGCACCTGCTTGATGGCCGGGGAGTTGCCGATGAGCTTGACCGGCGGGGTCTGGCCCTGGAAATGGCGCAGCCGCCGGTTTTCCCGGCGCAGGAACGTGCGCTGGTAGGCCCGCTCGATGAGCAGTTCGAGCTCGGCCAGGTTGAAGGGCTTGGTCACGTAGTCGAAGGCACCGAGCTTCATGGCCTCGACCGCGGTGTCGATGGCGCCGTGGCCCGTGACCAGGATCGTTTCCAGGTCTTCCTGCTTGGTGCGCAGTTCCACCATGAGTTCGATGCCGTTGGCATCGGGCAGGCGGATATCGAGGACCGCCACTTCGTATTCGTTTTTCGCGAGCAGTTCCCGCGCTTCGCGAGCGCAGGAGGCCACGTGGACGGTGCGGGCCGGCGTCGTGAGTTCCTTGAGCAGGAGCTTGCCGATGGAGGGTTCGTCGTCGACGACGAGGACGCAGTAGGGGCTATTCACGGGTGTTGCCGCTGTCCAGGGGAAGTTTCACGGTGAAGTGCGTGCCGAGGCCCACCTCGCTGGCCACCTCGATGACGCCGTGGTGTTCGCGCACGATGCTGTAGCATGCGGCGAGGTTGATGCCGATGCCCTGCCCCACGGGCTTGGTGGTGAAAAAAGGATTGAAGAGCTTGTCCATGTTCTCCGGCGGAATGCCGCAGCCGGTGTCCTCCACGGACAGGTTGACGGTGTTGTCGTTTTCCGGGTGGGTGGTGATGGTGATCTCGCCCTCGCCCTTGATGGCGTCCATGGAGTTGGCCAGGATGTTGAGCAGCACCTGCTTGAGCTGGGCCTCGTCGCCGGGGACCGTGGGCAGCCCCTCGTAGAGGTTGACCGTAAGCGTCAGACCGTTTTTCGCGCGTTCGTCCAGCCGGCTGCGCAGGATGTTGAGCGTGTCGGTGACCACTTCGTTTAAGCACACCGGCGAGAAGGCCAGGGTGTGCGGCCGGGAGAACGAGAGCATGGAGCGCACGATGTCGCGGCAGCGCCGGCATTCCATGAGGATGGTCTCGGTGTATTCCGAGACGTCGGCGTAGAGGTCGTCCTCCACGGCGGCGCGGATGACCGGCAGGCGGCGGCGGATGCCCTCGGCCAGGCCGTAGACCGCGGTCAGGGGATTGTTGATCTCGTGGGCCACGCCCGCGGCGAGCATGCCGATGGTGGCCATCTTTTCGGCCTGGTAGTACTTGGCCTGGTATTCCTGCTCCAGGGTCACGTCGCGCTTGAAGATGAGGATGCGCGACTCGGGACTGTCGGGGTTGTGGATGGGCGAGGCCACCATTTCGAACTGGCGCGTCACACCCCCGATCTTGAAGTTGCCCACGCAGCGGCACACGGCATTGGACTTGAACGAGCGGTGCGCCGGACACTCGGGGCAGGGCCGGTCGGCGTCGCGGAAGAGCTTGTAGCAGTGCTGGCCTTCGGGGCGCGGCACGCTGAAGAGTTCGTGGAAGACGTGGTTGACCGAGATGATGCGCAGGTCCTTGGTGAGCACCATCATGATGTCGGTGATGCCGTCGAGGATCGCCGCGATCTCCTGGCGGCGCAGTTCCGATTCCTCGTGGGCCTCGCGCAGCTCCTGCACCTTCTGGCGCAGTTCCTGGTAGAACCCGAGCTTGCTGTGTTCGATGCCGATGAGGTCCTCGAGCGTGGTCGGGTGCGACGACGCTTCGGGCGGGAGATAGACCGGGACCCGGGGGAAGGGGCAGGCCCGCAGCCGGGAGGGCATCCGGAAGGATTCGCGGCCGTCGCGGGCCACGTCCAGGGGCAGACGGCGCAACGGCAGCGTGCGCGGAAACGCCGCCACGAAGCTTGCGACCTGCAACGGCTGCGGCGACGCGCCTTGTCCGGGATGCTCCTTGTTCTCCTGGGAAGACATGATGCCGTCCATAGGCGCACGTGGGATCAGGACAGAAGCAGGCAGGCCGGCTCCTCGCCCCGGGCCACGGGGCGCTTGGCCACGAGTCTGTCCGGTCCGGCGGGCTCGATGGCGGCAAGATAACCCAGGTCCAGGAAATCCTGCAAGGCGGCGATGGCCCGCACACGGAAGGCCGGCATGGGCTGGCGCGTCAGTCCGGACAGGCGGCGCAGGGCGGTCATGTCCAGGCGCTGGGTGGCCGGGCCGTTAAGGAGCAGGGCCGCGAGCCAGCGGGGGAAAGCGGCGGAGCCAAGCGGCGCGCGCGCGGCGAGCAGGCGTTCCACGGCCTGGGCGCTGCGCAGCCCCTGCATGAGGCGCGGGCTCACGTCCAGGGCGCAGATGCCGGCGGCGCGGTCGCACAGCAGGGTGTGCAGCAGCCGTGCCTGCATGCGCACGCATCCGGCCTCCTCCTCGATTTCGATGCGGGCGCTGGCCAGCCGCCACAGCGACCGTTCGAGCCTTCTGGCGTCGAAGCGCCGTCCCTTGGGGCGGATCAGGCGCGTGAGGTCGCGCAGGCGGAAACGCGCCGCGCCCGAACGGCCGGATTCGCGAAAGGCGAGCAGCACGCAGCCGAGGAACGCATCCAGGTCGTCCTGGTCCAGACGCTCGCCGCAGAAACGGATGGTCGCGCCGTCCCAGCAAGAGGCAACGGGCGCTTCTTCGAGCCGGGTCCGGGGACCGGGATTGCGTGCGGAAAAGAGGTCCGAGGCCAGGACGAGGCCGGCCAAACGGTCGGCGAAACCCTCTTCCAGGGCTTCGGCCGGACCGGGACGCGCCTCGGCGTCGAACGGGTTGGCCAGGGGCATGGCGTCGAAAGCGATTTCGTCGTGGTACATGGTAGCTCCCCCCTGCCTCGTGCCGCAGGCCCCGGGGCGCGCCCGGCGCGGACGGCGGTGGAAAAAGGCGGGCCGACGCAAAAGGGTACGGCCCGCCGCGTTCGCGCGTTACGCCTTCTTCTGCAACGTGGCCAGCATGCCGCGAAGCTGCCGCAGGTGGCCGCGTTCCTCGTCGAGACACTGTTTGACGATGCTGGACTCCGCCGCCGGCAGGAGGTCCATCATCTCGCGGAAGTAGAGGATGGTGTCCTTCTCGAAACGGCTGGCCAGCTCGATGGCCGCCACGGCGTCGGCCGCGTCGGCCAGGTCTTTTTCGGGAGCCCCGCCGCAGAAAAGCGCGTGGGAGTCGAGCAGGGCCTGGACATAGTCCATGTACTCCTCTTCGTCGCTGCCGGCCGGGATCTCGATCTTGGCGATGCGTCCGGCCATGGCCTCGAAGATGGACTGGTGGCGGGCTTCCTCGCCGGCGAAGAACTGGAGGAAGCTTTTGACGTCCGGATTGGTCGCGGCCGCGGCCGCCTTGCTGTAGACGTTGCGGCCCCGCCGTTCGATTTCGATGGCGGTGCCCACGATATCGCTGGCGCTGAAAAAGCGTGCCATGTGCGTCTCCTTTATAAGAGGCCTCCGGCGGCCGGGGGGGATCATCCCCCCCGGACCCCCCGGGCGAGGGGCGGCTTATGGCCCCCCCATGTCTTTCCGTCGCGTACGCTGCGTCGAGCCGTGCCGTTTACAGTTCGTTGGGCAGGGCCTTGAGCTGGGCGTACGAATACACCGGCCCGTCCACGCAGACGTAGCTTGAGCCGATGTTGCAGCGGCCGCAGATGCCGATGCCGCATTTCATGCGTTTTTCCAGCGTCGTGAAGATCTGCTCGTCCTGGAATTCGAGCTTTTTGAGCGCTTCCAGGGTGAACTTGATCATGATCGGCGGGCCGCAGGTGATGGCCACGCAGTTTTTCGGCGACGGCGCAAGCTCGAGCAGCACGTTGGGAATGAGCCCCACCTTGTGCTCCCAGCCGTCGGCCTCGCGGTCGATGGTCAGCGTGGTCTTCACGTCCTTGCGCGAGGTCCACTCGGGCAGCTCGGCCGAGAAGGCCATGTCCGCCGGCGAGCGCGCGCCATAAAGGAGCGTGATGTCGCCGTAGTCGGCGCGGTTGTCGAGCATGTAGAGGAACAGCGTGCGCAGCGGGGCCATGCCGATGCCGCCGCCAACGAACACGATGTCCTTGCCCTTCATGTCGTTGTAGGGGAACGGCTTGCCGAGCGGGGCGCGCACGCCGACCTTGTCGCCGGCGTCCAGGCCGTGCAGGCGCGCGGTCACCTCGCCGGCGCGCATGACCGAGAACTGGAGGTAGTCCATGCGCGTGGGGGGCGAATTGATGACGAAGGTGGATTCGCCGATGCCCGGGGCGGACAGCTGGCCCACCTGGCCGGGCTCGAACGTAAACGCGGCCATCTTGGCCTCGTCGTCGAAACGCACCCGGAAGGTCTTGATGTTGTGGGTCTCCTGGACGGTCTCCAGAATGGTGGCCACTTCCGGAAGATACGGATTGAACGGATCGGTCATGGTTGTGCCCCCTAGCCCTTGGCCCTGGCCACGGCGTTTTGCACGATCTCGCGGATGTCCACCGAGACCGGGCAACTCTTGATGCACCGGCCGCAGCCGCAGCAGGCGATGAGCCCGTCATGCAGGGTCGGATAGTAGCTGAACTTGTGCCCGACGCGGTTTTTCAAGCGGTGGGCCTTGGTCGGCCGGGGGTTGTGGCCCGAGGCTTCCAGCGTGAACTGGAAGTGCATGCAGGCATCCCAGGAACGCATGCGCCGTCCCGACATGCCGGCCGCCTCGTCGGTGATGGTGAAGCAGTAGCAGGTCGGGCACAGGTAGGTGCAGGCCCCGCAGCTCACGCATTTGTCCGACTGGTCGCGCCAGAAGTCCATATCGTCGAAGGCGGCGAGCAGCGCTTCCTTGGAGGTGCTGATGTCCGGAGCCTCGCCCAGGGCTTCCTGGGCCGCGGCCTTGACCGCCGCGGCTTCCTCGGCCTTGGCCGCGCCGTCGGCAAGGACCGGGCTCTCGAGCAGCGCCGCGCCCTTGTCGCTGACCGCCTCCACGGCGTAGCCGCCGGCGACCGGGGTCAGCAGCACGTCCGAACCCGCCCCGTCCGCCGGGCCGGAGCCGACCCAGTTGCAGAAACAGGTGTTTTCGACGTTCGCGGTCGAGCAGGCCATGGTCACGAAGACCGTGGCTTCGCGCGCGGCAATGTAATAGGGATCGGGGTACTTCTTGCCCATGTAGACGCGGTCGAAGATCAGGAATCCGCGTGCGCCGCAGGGTTTTGCGCCGAAGACCACGGTCGGTTCGGCCGCGGTGTTCGGAATCAGTTCGAGGGTGGGTTTGCCCGGGTCTTCCGCGTCCTTGCCCTGCTCGTAGCGGAACAGTTCCTGGCAGGCCGGGAAGATGGCCGACTTGGGCGGCGCCGTCGCATCCGAGCCGAAGACGGGCTGGCAGCCCGGCGCATAGCGCCGGAACACCACGCCGCCGCCTTCCGCGACAGGGACGAGCACCCGGCTTTTCTCGGCCAGGGACTTGAGCCAATCGGGGAGCTTGTCGCTCGCGATATATTTGACAGCGGCCATTACCAGCTACGCTCCTTGATGTTGTCTTCCTCGACCTTGAATTGCAGCAGCGGCGGGATCGCTTGCGGATCGGTGCCGGCCTGGTAGTCGAACAGATCGTGGATGGTGCGGTTCAAGTGCTTTTTGAGCGCCAGGATCGGGATATCCATGGGGCAGGCCCGCTGGCATTCGCCGCATTCCGTGCAGCGCCCGGCGAGGTGCAGGGCGTGCACGACCTGGAACATCAGCTTTTCCGTGGCCGTGTCCTCCTGGGTCAGCCAGTGCGGCTCGCGGCTCTGGGCGATGCAGTGGTCGCGGCACACGCACATGGGGCAGGCGTTGCGGCAGGCGTAGCAGCGGATGCAGCGCTCCATGTGGTAGCGCCAGAAGGCCATGCGCTCGGGCACGCTCATGGCGTCAAGCGCGGCCAGGTCGGCGTCCATGGGGGTCGCCGGGGCGGTGGGGGCGATGGGGTCGCCCACGTAGGTATCGGCCAGCACCGCGTTGGGGAACTGGCAGCGGCCGCACTTGTCGGCCCGGACCTCGGCCAGGGGCATGGCGACGGTCTGGCCGTCGGCCGTGACGGACACGGTCTTGCCGTCCTCGGCCACGGCCGTGACCTTGCCGGCGGTCGCGCCGGCCGCGGCGAGCCTGGCCTTGACCTTGGACAGGTCGATCACGCCTTCACAGGGCATGCCGAAGATGACCACGTCGCCGCGGTCGATGAGGTTTTCCTGGAGCAGCTCCACCACCGAGCGGGAGTCGCAGCCCTTGACCACGATGCCGACCTTCTTGCCCCGGAAGGGGGGCAGGTAGACGGCGGGGTTGTGGACGTTGAGCGGCCCCCATTCGAGCTTGTCCACGTCCGCGTCGCTGCGCATGAAAAGCGGCGTGTTGTGGAGGGAATCGAAGCCTTTCTGCCAGCCGATGACGCATTCAAGGCCGGGCAGGGCCTCCTTGATGCGGGTTTTGAGCTCATCAAGCCGCGACACGGTTGCCTCCTTGGCCGAGCGCCCCGGCGGCGACCTTGGCCAGCATCTCCGCCGAAACGGCGTCGAAGCGCGGCGCGGGGCCCAGGGCGTGAATCTGTTCGGTGAAAACCGTCACCACCTTCTGCCAGCGCTGCCCTTCGGAAGCCGAAACCCAGGTGTAGTCGAAACGGCCCGGGTCGATGCCGAGGATGGGCAGGAAGCGCTTGAGCACTTCCAGGCGACGCCGGGCGTAGAAGTTGCCTTCGGCATAGTGGCAGTCGCGGGGATGGCAGCCGGAGACGAGCACGCCGTCGGCGCCGTTAAGCAGCGTCTTGGCGATGAAAAGCGGATCGATGCGGCCGGAGCAGGGGACGCGGATGATGCGCAGGTCCGTGGGTTGGCCAAACCGCCCCACGCCCGCCGTGTCCGCGCCGCCGTACGAGCACCAGTTGCACAGAAATCCGACGATACGCAGTTCCTTGCCGGTCAGGACTGGCATAAGGCGTTGACCTCCGCGAGGATTTGGTTGTCCGTGAAGTGCGACAGCTGGATGGCGCCCTGGGGGCAGGTCGAGGTGCACAGGCCGCAACCCTGGCAGACCGTCTCGATGACCTCGGCCTTTTTCTGACCCCGGAACTCCACTTCCTTGATGGCCTTGAACGGGCAGGTGAGGATGCACTTGCCGCAACCCACGCAGCGCTTGATGTCCACGCGCGAGATCTGCGGGTCGCTTTCCAGCATGTCCTTGGAGAACAGCGCGAGCACCTTGGCCGCGGCGGCGCTGCCCTGGCCCACGGACTGGGGAATGTCCTTGGGTCCCTGGCAGGAGCCGGCCAGGTAGACGCCGGCGGTGTTGGTCTCCACGGGCTTGAGCTTGGGGTGGCTCTCCATGAAGAAGCCGTACTTGTCGTAGGAGATGCGCAGCTTCTCGGCGAGCTGGGGCGCGCCCTTGGCGGCTTCCGCGCCGGCGGCCAGGACCACGAGATCGGCCTCGACCTCGACCTGCGTGCCGGCCAGGGTGTCCGCGCCGCGCACGATCATCTTGCCGTCTTTCGGGTAGACCATGGCGACGCGGCCGCGGATGTAGCGCGCGCCGTACTCTTCCATGGCCCGGCGGGTGAACTCGTCGTACATTTTGCCCGGCGAGCGGATGTCCATGTAGAACACGTAGGACTGCGAATCCGGGATGTGGTCCTTGGTCAGGATCGCCTGCTTGGCCGTGTACATGCAGCAGAAACCCGAGCAGTAGGGACGGTCGAGGGACTTGTCGCGCGAGCCCACGCACTGGATGAAGACGACGGTCTTGGGCTCCTTGCCGTCGGAGGGGCGCTTGACGTGCCCGCCCGTGGGGCCGGAGGCCGAGAGCAGGCGCTCGTACTGCAGGCCCGTGATGACGTCGGGGTAGCGGCCGCCGCCGTACTCCGTGACCTTGGAGATGTCGAAGAGGTCGTAGCCCGTGGCCGCGACGATGGCGCCCACGTCCTCGGTCACGATCTCATCGGCCATGTCGTACTTGATGGCCCCGGTCGGGCAGACCTTGGCGCACACGCCGCACTTGCCCTTGACGAACTGGCGGCAGGTGGTCGGGTCGATGACCGCCTTTTTCGGGATGGCCTGGGGGAAGGGGATGTTGATGGAGGTGGTGGGCCCGATTTTCTCGTTGAACCGGTCGGGGTTCTTCTTGCTCGGGCATTTCTCCATGCAGGCCCCGCAGCCGGTGCACAGCGTCCAGTCGACGTAGGTGGCCTTTTTCTTGACCTGCACCTGGAAGTTGCCCACGTAGCCGCCGATGGAATCGACTTCGGAGTAGGCGTGCAGGGTGATGTTGGGGTGCTGGGCCACGTCCACCATCTTGGGGCCGAGGATGCAGCTCGAGCAGTCAACCGTGGGGAAGGTCTTGTCGAGCTTGGCCATCTTGCCGCCGATGGAGGATTCGCGTTCGACGAGCACGACTTCCAGCCCGCCGTCGGCGCAGTCGAGCGCGGCCTGGATGCCGGCCACGCCGCCGCCGATGATCATCACGCGCTTGTTGATGGAGAACTTGCTCGGGGCCAGCGGCGCGTCGCGGCGCAGTTTTTCCGCGGCGATGCGCACGAGGTCCAGGGCCTTGTTGGTGTTGGCCTCGCGGTCCTTGCCGATCCAGGAGACGTGCTCCCGGATGTTGGCCATTTCGAACATGTAGCGGTTGAGCCCGGCGCGCTCCACGGCCCGGCGGAAAGTGGGCTCGTGCATGCGCGGGGTGCAGGAGGCCACCACCACGCCGGTGAGGTGTTTGTCCTTGATGGCCTGGATGATGCCGTCCTGGCCGGGTTCCGAGCAGGCGTACATGGTGTCCGTGGCGTACACGACCTCGGGGAACTCCAGGGAGGCCTTGGCCACGGCCGCGGTATCCACCGTGCCTTCGATGTTGCTGCCGCAGTGGCAGATGAAAACGCCGATTCGCATGGCCTATGCTCCCTTCGCCTGGGTGTCCGCGCCCGAGAGGGCCTTGTTGAGGACGGGCCTCGGGTCGATGCACAGCTTGTCGAAGCCGAGTTCCGCGTCCGCGATATTGAGGGCCACGCCCATGAGCTGGGTGAAATAGGCCACGGGGATGCGGAAATTGGTCCCCAGGGCCCTGTTCACCTGTCCCTGGCGCAGATCGAGGTTCATCTGGCACAGGGGGCAGGCCACGGCGACCACGTCCGCGCCGATGGAGCGCGCCGCGTCCAGGAGCTTGCCCGTGAGTTTGGCCACGATGTCCTGGCGCGGGATGCCGTAGGAGGCGCCGCAGCACTCGACCTTGAGCGGGAAGGGCAGGATGGTCGCCCCCATGGCCGCGAGGACGTTGTCCATGGCCATGGGGTTCTCGCAGTCGTCGAAGGCCATGAGCTCGGGCGGCCGGTTCATGATGCAGCCGTAGTAGCAGGCGACCTTGAGGCCGGAAAGCGGCGTGCGCACGGCAGCCTTGATCTCGTCGAGGCCGATCTTCTCGACCAGGGCCTGGAGGATGGAGATGGCTTCCACGCCGCCGGCGTAGGGATCGTCGAGGAGCTTGTTGACCTTTGCGGCCATGGCCGGCGCGGCCATGCGGTGGTTGGCCGTGCGCAGGTTGGTCAGGCAGCTCGGGCAGGGGGTGGCGGCGGCGCCGATGCCCATGCCCGCCACGAGCTGGAGGTTGCGGGCGGACAGGGCGGCGGAGAGCACGTGGTCCTTGGTATGGGCCGGTGTGGAGCCGCAGCAACTCCAGTCCGGGATGTCCACCAGGGACAGCCCCAGCGCCCGGCAGACGGCCCGGGTGGAGGCGTCGTATTCCTTGGAAGTGCCCAGGCCCGAGCAGCCCGGGTAGTAGGCAATCGCTTCGCTCATGAGTTGGACTCCCTCTCGAAACGCTCGAAGATGCGGGCCACGTGCTCCTTGCCCGCGATCTCGTGGGGCTTCATGGAGAGCTTGCCCTTGGGGAAGATTTTCGGCCCGAGGTCAAGGTCGGTCCAGAAACGACCGGTGCGCATGACGTAATTGACGGTGAGCCCCAGTTCGAAGACGCGGCCGTGGGCTTTGACCGAATCCAGGAAGCTGTCCCAGAAGGTCTTGACCTGCGGTACGGCGGCCAGGCCCTCGCGGCGGGCCATGTGCCGCAGCACGTCCATCACGCAGGCCACGTCGATGTTGTTGGGGCAGCGGGTCGTGCAGGATTCGCAGGTGGCGCAAAGCCAGATGGACTTCGACGCCAGCACGGTCTTTTTCTGCCCTGCCTGGACCAGGCGCATGATCTGACTGACGGGGATATCGTAGGCGAAAGTGTACGGGCAGCCGGCCGTGCAGTTCCCGCACTGGTAGCACAGGCTGACGTTCTGCCCGGACTCTTCCTCCACCCTGTGAACGAAATCGCCGTCGTAGTCGCGGGTGAGATTGATGGTCTGCATACGTTCCTATCCGGTTGACGTGAAAGAAACTGGTCTATCTCAAGCGGTTCGCCCTGACGCCCGGAGGCAGGAGAAACGACAACCGCGGTCCGGGGTGGATAGCATGGCGGTCAGTACTTGACCACCCCGGACCGGGTGTCGCACCTGGAGGATAAATTCCCTAAAAAAGTCAAAGAAATACTAATTATCTCAGTCTGATTAGCCTTCGCCACCTTGTATCGATCTAGAACAAATGTGAAAAATTGCGTTGCTTATTGGACGTATTTTATGTCTGCCTGGGATAAAAATCGGTGGCAAAACGCGTCCGTCGGCCCAAGACCGCCGTCGCCCGCATTCCCGGCGACCCTGTGCAGGCTGGTCGCTGCACCCTTCTTGCGGGGCGTCTGCCACCGCCCCGTCCGAAGAGCCTTCCCGCCTTGGGACGGGCAGGAGCCGGATGCTCAAAGGGGGGGCCCGAAGGCCCCCCCCTTGCGTGGTCGTCCGTGTTACAGGGCGGCCGTGTAAATGGCGGCCACGTCCTTGTCGGTCGGGCAGCGCGGGTTGGTCAGACCGCAGGCGTCCTTCTGGGCGTTGCCGGTCATGGTCGGGATGTCGGAAGCCTTGACTTCCTTGCCATAACGCTTGCCGAGCTCGACCAGGCCGGCCGGGATGCCGACGTCGGTGGACAGCTGGCGGATGGCCTTGAGGCACAGTTCGGCGGCGTCGCGAGGAGCCATGCCGGTGATGTTCTCGCCCATGATCTCGGCCATCGCGGCGAACTTCTCGACCTTCGCGATGAGGTTGAAGCTCTCGACGTGGGGCAGCAGGATGGCGTTGCACTCGCCGTGCGGCAGGTCGTAGAAGCCGCCCAGCTGGTGAGCCATGGCGTGCACGTGGCCGAGGCTGGCGTTGTTGAAGGCCATGCCGGCCAGGTATTCGGCGAAGCACATGCCTTCGCGGGCTTCCATGTCCTGACCGTTGGCAACGGCCTTGCGGAGGTACTTGAAGATCAGCTTGATGGCTTCGATGGCGCAGGCGTCGGTCATCGGGTTGGCGATGGTGGACACGAAGGCCTCGACGGCGTGGGTCAGGGCGTCCATGCCGGTGGCGGCGGTCAGCGCCGGGGGCATGCCGACCATCAGGACCGGGTCGTCGATGGCGATGTGCGGGGTCACGCGCCAGTCCACGATGGCCATCTTCACGTGGCGGGACAGGTCGGTGATGATGCAGAAACGGGTCATTTCAGAGGCGGTGCCGGCCGTGGTGTTGACGGCCAGGTAGGGCATGAAGGGCTTGGAGGACTTGTCCACGCCTTCGAAGTCATGGATCTTGCCGCCGTTGGAGACGACGAGGCCGATGCCCTTGCCGCAGTCGTGCGAGGAACCGCCGCCCAGGGTGATGAGGCTGTCGCAACCCTCTTTCTTGTAGACTTCGACGCCGTCGTGGACGTTCTTGTCCGTGGGGTTGGGGATGGTCTCATCATAGACATGATATTTCATGCCGGCGGCGTCGAGCAGGTCGGTGATCTGTTTGCAGATGCCGACTTTCACCACGCCCTTGTCCGTGACGATCAACGGCTTGGAACCGCCGAGAGCCTTGATCTTCTCAGGGATCTGCTTGGCGGCGCCGATGCCGATAAGGGTCACGCTGGGAATGAAGAAACCGTAAACTTGCTCGCGAACTGCCATGGTGCCAACCTCACTTGGGTTAAGGTTATGGTTTTGCGAACGGACCCCAAACCTGATTTCCTTGCGGCTTTTGGGTAAACGCTTCCCCCTGTAAAGCAATTCCCGGGCCAGTTTTTGTGGTGTGTTATTTCAACGTGTTATCGGCATCGGCGCCGTCGCGCCGGGGCAGTCTGGCCGTTTGCGCGCCGCGTTTGGGTGTCGCAAAGGGACACAGCCGAAACAGAGGTGGGTAAAAAGCGGCCAATTCCGGGGGTTGCGGCGTCATGGACAAGTTGTCCCACACGCGTGCGTGGATTGGGTAAAAAGGTCACAGGGGTCTGCCGGGGGTAGAGTTGTCCCCGCAGGAGCGAAAATACTTCAAAATTAGTTGTTTTATTCAAGTATGTTGGAAAAATGTCGCCACTGCTGTCCATGCGGGACAAGATGACACGGGGCCTTCCCCGGGGCCGGAAACGCCCTGCCGGACGGCTGGAAGCGACGTCGCAAACATGTCGCGCTCGCGTCCGGACAGTCACCCGCACACCCCGCTTTTTCCCGTTTCGGGTTTGCCGCCGCGCCGGGATGTGTTACCCGTGAGCCAGTTCCTTATAATGGGCATGCCACAATGCAGGGCATGCCACACAAAGGAGGTCTCATGAAAAAGCAGCTTGCGATCCTTGCCACCCTGTTGCTCCTCGCCGCCCTGGCTGTGGCCGGTTGCGGCAAGTCAGAGGAAAAGAAGACGGAAACCAAATCCGCCACGCCGACGGCACAGGACGTCAAGAAGGACATCAGCCAGGCGGCCCAGACCACGGCGGCCTACACCGCGGACCAGCTCGCCAAGGCCCGGCAGGACGCGGCCGCGCGCATGGCGGCCATGGACAAGGACATCGACGCCCTGCAGGCCAAGGCCGCCACGCTTGGCGACCAGGGCAAGGCGCAGGCGCAAAAAGCCCTGGACGACCTCAAGGCCAAGCGCGCCGAGGCGCAGGCCAAGCTCAAGGATCTCGGCACCGCCAGCACCGCCGCGGGCAAGGACATAAAGGCCGGCTACGACGCGGCCATGGACAGCCTGGGCAAGGCCTACGAGGCGGCCAAGAAGGATCTGGGGCAATAAGCCGGGAGTTTTTCGCCGTCCGGACGGAACTCCGCCCGGGTCGCGCCGCCGTCTTCCGTGGACGGGGCGCGGCCCGGGTCGTTTGGGAAGGAAGGGAAAAGGGCACGGGCAGGCTTGACGTGGGACATTATTGTTGGCAATTTTGCCAAATAAACAATAAATGCCTTCCGCACGCATGGAGGTGCCGCATGGTTTCAGGATATCCCGTTGCCCGGATTGTCCGACGCGAGAGGGGAGGCGTTCCCCGGGAAGGCGCCCCTGCCGGGGTGGCCGGGAAATCGTATCCGGGTGCTGGCGTTGCGGAGGCGGCGGCATGAGGCGGGGCGTTGTCGTGGCGTGGATGCTGTTTTCCCTTGCCTTGACGCCGCTTTGCGCGGGGGCCGCAGGCGGGGACGTGCCCAAGGCCGGACGCGTGACCCTGGTCGATCTCGGTTCGGGCGCCTGCGTGCCGTGCAAGATGATGCAGCCTGTGCTCGAGGCCGTAACCGCCCGGTACGGCGGCCGGGCCGAGGTGGTGTTCATCGACATCCGCAAGGAACCGGACGCGGCTACGACTTACGGAATCCGCCTGATTCCCACGCAGGTGTTTTTCGGCCGGGACGGCAAGGAGGCCTGGCGGCACGAGGGCTATCTTGACGAGCCCGGCATCGCGGCGGTCCTCGACCGTCTCCTGGCCGAGTAGGCGGCGATGACGGAAGCGCTTTTCACCCTGGTGCATGGCTGGTTGTCCGGAGCGTTTTGGATCGCCGCTGCCGGGGCGTTTTTATGGGGTATGGTCAGCGTGCTTTTCAGTCCCTGCCATCTGGCCGCCATGGTGCTCCTGGTCGGCTATGTGGCCGGGCAGGGAGGCCTGGCCACCGGGGCCGTCGCGCTACGCTGTTCCCTGGCCTTTGTCGGCGGTCTTTTCGCGATGATCGTGGCGGTGGGCCTGCTGTGCGTCGCCTTGGGCCGCATGCTCGGCGATCTTGGCGCGGTGTTGCCCGTGGCGGTCGGGGTGGCGCTTTGCCTGGCCGGCCTCGAGATGGCGGGGCTGGCGCCGTGGCGGCGGCATGCGTCGAGGACCGGGGCCCGTCCGCCGCGTTTGCGCGGGGCTTCGGGCGCGCTGTTGCTCGGGTTGACGTACGGCGGGGCGACCGGGGCGTGCACCTTCGGGTTCCTGGCCCCGCTGCTGGCCGTGGTGGCTCTTGAAGGCCGGGTTGCATCCGGCATGGCATTGCTGACGCTTTTCGCGCTGGGACACTGCCTGCCGCTGCTCCTGGCGGGCGTTTTCGCCGGACAGGCCGGCCGGTGGCTGGCCAGGCGGGAGGTCCGGGACGGCGCGGTCTGGCTGCGGCGCGGCGGCGGCGTCCTGGTCCTCGGCATGGGGGCCTATGTCCTGACGACGACCCTCGCCGGGGGATGAGCGCGACGCCCCCTCCCCAGGACGTTTTCCGGCCCGGAGGGGCCTGCGGCCTGTTTGTCCGCTGCGCCACGCAATCGCCACATCCGGTCCGTAAGAAGCGAGGACGGAATTCCCCAAGGAGGACGACCATGATGCGGGTGCTTTTCATCTGCGTGCACAACAGCGCGAGAAGTCAGATTGCGGAAGCCTATCTGCAACAATTTTGCGGCGATGCCGCGGAGGTGACGAGCGCCGGCCTCGCTCCGACGGACATCAACCCCCTGGTTGTCGCCGTCATGGCCGAAGAGGGCCTGGACCTCTCGGCCAAGAAGACCCGCAAGGTTTTCGATCTCTATAAGGATGGACGGCTGTTCGACTACGTGGTCACGGTGTGCGAGGAATCGCTGGAAGGGCAGTGCCCGGTTTTTGCGGGCGTGACCCACCGGCTGCACCTGCCGTTTCCCGATCCCGCCGGCGTGGTCGGTACGGACGAGGAGAAACTGGCCAAGGTGCGCGCCATCCGCGACCGGATCAAGGAACGCATGGTCGTGCTGGCCGACGAGATCAAGGCCGGCAAGGGGCGGCGCCCCGGCGACGCCTGGGAGCAGGGGGGACCGGTTTGAGCGACAAGAAAAAAATCCTGTTTCTGTGCACGGGCAACTCGTGTCGCAGCCAAATGGCCGAGGGTTTCGCCCGGGCCGACCGGGGCGACGTCCTCGAGGCGTATTCGGCGGGCGTGGAAAAGCACGGCGTCAATCCCCGGGCCGTGGCCGTCATGGCCGAGGCCGGCGTGGACATTTCCGGGCAGGCTTCCAAGCTCGTCGCGGAACTGCCCGATGTCGCCTTCGATTATGTTGTGACGCTTTGCGGCTCGGCCCACGACCTTTGCCCCTTTTTCCCGGGGCCGGTCAAAAAGGTTCATGCGCCCTTCGAGGACCCGCCGGCGCTGGCCGCGGGCGCGGCGACCGAAGAGGAGGCGCTTGCGCGCTACCGCGAGGTGCGCGACGCCATCCGCGTCTTCGTGGCCGGGCTGCCGCAAAGCCTCGAAGCGGACGTCTAGCCTTTCCCGGGCGGCACGATCTCGCGCACGCCGTCCGGCCCGGCCAGGATGATGCGCGAGGCCAGGCCGACGAAGAGCCCGTGTCCGGCCACGCCCGCCCGGGCGTCCAATGCCGCGGCCAGTTCCGCCGGATCGGCCAGGGGCGCGAAGGCGCAGTCCGCGATGACGTTGCCGCGTTCGGTGCGCATGGGGTCGCCGTCCGGGCGCAGGCGCAGGCCCGGGTTGCCGCCGAGCGCCGCGAGAAAACGCAGTTCCGACGCCAGGGCGAAGGGCGTGATTTCCACGGGCAGGGCGTGGCGCGTGCAAAGTCGCGGCGCGAGCTTGCCCGCGTCGGCGACGATGACCAGCCTCCTGGCCGCCTGTCCCACGATCTTCTCGTAAAGCAGCGCCCCGCCGCCGCCCTTGACGCAGTTGCCGTCCGGGTCGATCTCGTCGGCTCCGTCGATGGCCAGGGCGAGTTCGGGCGCGTCGTCGAGGCTCGCCACAGGCAATCCTTCCCGGCGTAGCGCCACGGCCATGAAATGGGCCGCCGGCACGAACACGGTTCCGTCAAGCTCGCCGCGCCTGGCGCGTTCGCCGAGAAAGGGCACGGCGGCCACGGCCGTGGAGCCGTGGCCGAGCCCCACGGCCATACCCGGTGCGACCAGGGTCGCGGCCCGCGCTGCTGCGGCGCGCTTGAAGGCGGCCGTTTCCTCGAGACTGGAGAAGGATGTCTTGTTCATGGCTGCGCAATACCTCATTCAAGCGGCGGCGGAGCAGGTTTTCGTGTTCGAAACGGGGAAATTGCCCGCTGCGGTTTGCCTTTTGCCGCCAAAGAGTGTTTAGTCTCGAAGCGTGTCGCCCGATGGGCGGGCGTCGCGAAAACGACCGAACAACCGAGCTGCGAGGCGACCATGCGACCCGAGATCCTCAATACGCGCATTTTCCTGGACGGGGCCGACCCCGAGGAGACCCGACGGGTCATCAAAGCCCTGGGCTTCCTGGACGGCCAGACCACCAATCCGAGCCTTTTGGCCAAGAATCCCGAGGCCCAGTCCCACAAGGTGGACGGCAACAAATTCTCCGCCAAGGCCATCTACCAGTTCTACGAGAAACTCTGCCAGGAGCTTTCCGGCCTTCTGCCGGACGGCTCCGTCTCCATCGAGGTCTATGCCGACGAGACCACCACCGTGGCGGCCATGCTCGAACAGGCCCGGGAATTCGACACCTGGATCAAAAACGCCCACATCAAGCTGCCGACCACCACCGCCGGCCTCGAAGCCGCGAACATCCTCACCGGGGAAGGCCGGCGCGTCAACATGACCCTCGTCTTCACCCAGGCCCAGGCCGCTGCGGTCTACGCCGCCACGAAAGGCGCGGCGCGCGGCGCCGTGTTCCTCTCGCCCTTCGTCGGCCGTCTCGACGATCGGGGTGAAAACGGCATGGCACTCATCGCTGACATCCTCAAGCTGTACGCCGGCGGCGACCGCCACGTGGAGGTGCTCACGGCAAGCGTGCGCTCCATGGAGCATTTCCTGTGCGCCCTGGCCTACGGCAGTGACATCATCACCGCGCCCGCGTCCATCCTCCTGGAGTGGGTCGAGGCCGGCATGCCCATTCCCGGCAGCACCTACGTCTACGAGGCCCCGGGGCTCAAACCCATTCCCTACGAACCCCTGAGCCTCGACGCACCCTACGCCTCCTACGCCATCGGCCACCCGCTCACCGATGCGGGTCTGGCCAAGTTCGCGGCGGACTGGAACTCCCTGATCGACATGGCCTCCTGATCCGGCCGGCCTTTTCGTTTCGACGGCCCGTCGCGCAAGCGGCGGGCCGTTTTGTTTGGGGCAGTGTCCGCTTGCGACTGTATTATTGCAGAAATGAAATGAAGGCGAGGCGAGCCTCGTAATCGTTGCAACGGATGCGTGAATCCGCGCAAGCAATAGAAGAATCGGTTGGAATGGTGAATCATCAGATGACCTGAGCGCAGTGGGATGGGAATTTTACAAGGGACAGGAATATGCTAACGCATTAAAACACTGTCGACTCTACGGAGTGCCGTGACAGCATGCCGAATGATGGATGTCTCGACAAGGAGGATTTCACAAGCATACGCGTTTCAAAGGCTGAAGGATGGGGAAGGTCCTGACGCGCGAGTCGCCGTTACCGATTTGTCGTCCGAGCACCATGATCATCCAACGATGCGTCGAACGAAAAGAAGCACGAGGAGCAATCGCATGTCCATCGGCAGCAGACCGATCTACAAGTCTCTCTACTTCTGGGTTATATTCGGTATTGTTCTCGGCGTCGTGCTGGGCCTTGTCCCGGCCACGAAATCCTTCGCCACAAGCATGCAGCCGTTCGGCACAGCGTTCATCCGCATGGTCAAGATGATCATCGCACCGATCATTTTCTGCACCGTGGTCACGGGCATCGCCAAGATGGGCGACATGGGCAAGGTCGGCCGCGTGGGCATCAAGTGCATGCTCTACTTCTGGACCATGACGCTCTTTGCCCTGGCCATCGGCATGGTGGTGGTCAACCTCTACAAGCCCGGTTCGGGCATGGACGACTACGCCGCCAAGATGCAGTCCAACGAAAAGGAAATCGCCAAGGTCGAGGACTTCGCCGGCAAGGCCAAGAAGATGTCCACCGTGGACTTCCTCATGAACATCGTGCCGACCTCGGTCGTGGACGCCTTTGCCAAGGGCGAAATCCTGCAGGTGCTCTTCTTCTCCATCCTCTTCGGCGTCGCGCTGGCGCAGCTTGGTGAAAAAGCGAAAAATTTCGTGAAGATCATCGACGAGTTCTCAAGAGGACTCTTTAAAGTCGTCCATTACATCATGTATTTCGCGCCGTTCGGCGCTTTCGGCGCCATGGCCTACGTGGTCGCCTCCCAGGGGGCGGAGGCGCTGTTCAAGCTGCTGTACCTCATGCTCGGCGTGTACACGACCTGCATCCTCTTCATTTTCGGCGTGCTCTTCGTGGTCTGCAAGCTGGCCGGTTTCTCGCTGTGGCGCTACCTCTGCTATATCAAGGAGGAAATCCTCCTCGTGCTCGGCACGTCCTCGTCCGAGGCGGCATTGCCGCGCATGATGGCCAAGCTCGAAATCGCCGGGGCCGACAAGTCCGTGGTGGGGCTGTGCCTGCCCATGGGCTATTCCTTCAACCTGGACGGCACCTGCATCTACCTGACCATGGCCGCAGTGTTTCTGGCCCAGGCCACCAACACGCCGCTCGACATCAGCCACCAGCTCTACCTGCTCTTCATTTTGCTTTTGACCTCCAAGGGTGCGGCCGCGGTCACGGGCGGCGGCTTCATCACGCTGGCCGCCACGCTGCAAACCGTGGGCACCATTCCCGTTGCTTCGCTCACGCTGCTCCTTGGCGTCGACCGTTTCATGTCCGAAGCCCGGGCCATCACCAACCTCATCGGCAACGGCATCGCCACCATCGTCGTTGCCAAGTGGGAAAACGCCCTGGACGAACGGAAGCTGGCTGCCGTGCTCGCCGGCCGCGACGACGAATACGCCGACGATCCCGAAGATGCCCTCATCGACGAGGAAGCCGCCGGCGACGCGAAATAGGACTATACCCCGAGGGTTGGCGGCACCTTGCGCCGGCCAGGAGAAAAGCCGTCACCCGACCCGGTTCGGGCGGCGGCTTTTTTTGTGCGCGGCGCATTGACAAAACCTTCCTCGCGAAGCATCCCTATCTGACAAGGCATGTTCTATCGCTTGCCCGGGGGAGGCGGGGCCATGACGCAAGCACGGGTGATGATCGTGGAAGACGAAGCCATTACGGCCATGGCCACCGGCGCGATGCTCAAGCGCCTGGGCCATGTGGTCACGGCTTCGGTCTCGTCCGGCGAGGCGGCGCTGGAGGCCTTTCGCCGCCAGACTCCCGATCTCGTGCTCATGGACATCCGCCTGGACGGCGAGCTGGACGGCATCGAAACCGCCCTGGTCATCCGGCGCGACAGCGATGTGCCGGTGGTCTTCGTCTCCGCCTACGTGGATGAGAAAACCCGCAGCCGCGCCGCCGCAACCCGTCCCTTTGCCTTCATTCCCAAGCCCCTCGACGAGTACGACCTGCACGCGCTCATGGACCGCCTCTCCGGAGCCGTCGCGCCTTGACCGGACCGGGCTTCGAGGCCTTTGGCCTGGACGGCGACTTCACCGCCGCCTATCTCGCCGCGCGGCGTGTGGCCGACATGGCCGCACGCGACCCAGCGAGCGTGTCCCTGGCCGCCGTGGACGCCCTGGCCGGGCTGCTTTCCCGCAACGACCACGCGCGCCAGACCCAGGCGCGCATCCTTTACCGCGATGCCGCCGGCGTACTGGTGGCGCTGCTCGCCCATGGCCCGGCCCCCCTGGCCGCGGCCTCGCGCGACGCCCTGTGCAAGGCCCTGGCCGTGCCGGGCAAGCCCCGGCTGGCCACGGCCGAAGCCGTGGGTGCGCTGCCGCTGCCGGGCGTGCGCGGGCCGCAATCCCCCGAGGCGACCGCCGAGGCCGCGCCCGCGACCTTCGCCATGCTGCTGGGCCGGGCCGGGGCCGCCCCCGACGCCCCGCCGCGCGTCGCCGGCAGGAGCCTCCTCGTCCCCGGTCGCGCCCCCGGGGAACTTGTGGTCATAAAGCGCCTGCGCCGCGGTGAGGATCCGCGCGGCCTGGCCCTGGAAGCGGCCTGGATGGAGCATTGCGCCGGATTGCCCTTTCCCGCGCCCTGCCATGTGCCGACGCCCTGCCGCGACGGTGCGGCGCGGCTCTTCGCCGTTGCCGACGCTCCCCACGCGCTGCCCGGCCTCGATCCCGAAGGCCGCTGCCTGGCCTACCGCGCGACGACCGACTATTTCCGCTATCCCAACGAGCCGGGCCGGCCCCTGGACGGCGAGGCGCTCGTCGCCGTCATGGCCCGGGCCGCATTGCTCCTCGGCTGGCTGGCCGGACGGGGCATCGTGCACGAGGCGGCCATTCCCCTTTTCCACAACCGGGTCCAGCGCGAACGGCGCGACGACGGCGGCGTCTACGACTGGCGCCTGCCCGGCCGTCTGGACCGCTGGCTGTACTCGGCGGCGCACCCCAATTTCGGCGCGTCGGGCCTGCGCGATTTCGAACACCTCGCCGCCGTTTCCCCCGGAACGACGGGCGGCGGCAGGCTCTACCGCCGCATGGGCGACCACGTGGTCAGCCTGCTGCTCGTGGCCGGCAGCGCTTTCCGCATGCGCGACCCGGCCCTCGTCGGCCGCGACGGGAAGGGCCATCCCGTGGACGCCCGCCATCTGTTCGATCCGCCGCTTCTCTCCCGCATCGTGGCCGCCGTATTCGCCGGCTACCACGAAGGCTTCGTCGGCGCGCCGCCCGCCGTCATGCCCCTGTGCCCCGAGGCGCTCGCCCGGCGCATGGTCGAAGAAATGGGCGTGGACCGCCACATGACCGAACTGCTGCGCGTGGCCGACCAGGAGGGCATGACCGACGCGGCCTTTGCGGCGTTTCTGACCTCGCGCGGCCTGTCCCCCGCAGCCGCCGCCCGCCACCGCCGCGGCGAAGCCGACGTGGCGCTCGAAACCGGGCCGCATCTCGGAGATTTCAACAACCGCACCAGCCTGCCGGAACTGAGCGAAGCCGCCGCGGCCATGGTCGCCGCCTGCCTCGCCGCCCGTCATGAGCGGGACAGGGGAGGGGGAGGGGAAGAAGGAGGGGAGAAGAGGAAGATGCCTCCGGCGGCCAGGAGGGGGTGACCCCCTCCTGGACCTCCTCGACGGGGGATGCGGGGAGACGGGGGCCGGGTGGAGGCGTGGGCGTGGGCGGGAATGCGTCGGCGAGGCCGGAATCGGGGCGGCGATGCCGTCGCTGCGCTCCTGGTTCGCCGTCCCGATTCCGGCCTCGCAGGCCCGTCGCCCCTGCGGGGCGAATTCAAAGGAATTTTTTTGGAAGCCTGTTGCAGGCAAAAGACCTTAAAAGACAGTTCTTCAAATGCGGCGCTTCCATCCGCTTCCCGTTCCCCCCGCTCAGGGGGGCCGGGGGGGATGATCCCCCCCGGCGGGGTTCGGGGCAGCGCCCCGATCTTCCCTCTCCTCCTACTGGCCGCGATTGCCGGTGCCGCAGCCGGAGCGCACGGACTTGCAGTAGGCGATGCAGGCCTTGTCGCCGCGGCATTGGGAAACGCACTGCTGGTATTGCTGGGCGCACATGGCCGGGGTTTCCGGGGCCGGGTTGCCCAGGCGCTGGAGCATTTGTTGTGTGACCTGGATGACGGGCACATTGGCGGCCTGGGCGGCGTAGCCGTCCTGGACCTGCATGACCGCGCTGCACGTCAGGTAGCATTGGGGCACCACGGCGTTGCAGACCACGCTCGGGTCGTGCCGGTCGCCGTAGGGCAGGGAGATCGCGGCGACGGCGGAACCGTCGGGCTTGACGCAATACAGCTGGGTTTGGGCCAGGGCGGCCGAAGCGGCGGCCAGGGCCAGGGTGAGGACAAGGGCGATGAACAGGGGACGTTTCATGTTTTCCCTCCTTGCGGGCAAAGGCTTCCGCTATGTCGTTTCCTACGGGAAGTCGTTGACGTTGTCATGAGGGAATCACAAAATCGGGAAAGCTTCCATGAAAAAGTCTTGTGGCGGAGCAGGCTCGGGCGTAGACGACCTTGGTTCGCAGGTGTCGGCGCGCGGGGAAACCGGTTGAAAATGGGCTAGGCCCGTTGACTTTTGCCGGGGTGCCGTGCTAGTCGATCGCGACTTGTGAAGTTGTGCACGAGCGCCCGCTCGTTTGGGTCCGGCCCAGGCGGGTCCGGGGACTGTCGCAGGACGGGAGGGACAGGGTGTTCGGCCGACTCATCAAGGATAAAAGCGTTCGCGAGTCCATCGCCTCGGCTTCGGTGGTGGGGCTCAATCTCGTGTCGGCCACGTTCGTCGGTCTTTTCATCGGCTGGTGGCTGGACAAATGGCTGGATACCAAGCCATGGCTTTTGCTTGCGTTTCTGATCCTGGGCATCGTCGCGGGATTCAAGAACGTGATTGTGGAAGTCAGGAAGATCCAGAAGGCCGACGCGGGCGAACAGGAAAAGCAGGGCGGGGATGATGAAAAATCTTAGGGACAAGCTGGATCGCTGGCTGCTGCGCCGGGGGTATGTCCACCCTGAGGTGCGGGAGCTTGTGCGCAACCAGCTGCTCCTGACCGCTTTGGTGCTCGTGGCCACCTTGCCGTTCGCGGGAGTGTCCGTGGCGGCTTGGTCGCTGGCCGCGGGCACGGTCATCATCTCGGCCAATTTCTGCTCCCTGGCCAAGTTCGGCCAGCGGATCACGGGATACGCAAACAGGCGCGAAGCCGTGGCGGCCGTGCTGGCTCGGTTCTATTTCCGGCTGGCCCTCTCGGGAGCGGCGCTTTTCGCCTGCATCGTATGGTTCGGGGCTGCGCCGTTGCCGCTTCTGGCCGGCATCACGACGGTGGTGGTTAACTTCCTCGTCTGGGGCGTGTGGCGCCATGCCGGCTCCAAGACGCACCAAACGCTTACGGGAAAGGAGGCATAGGACATGGCTGGTGGGTTGCCGCATCCGGTTCTTCTCGTCGACGAGGCCGCGAAGGCCGTTGGGCTCTACAAGCTCAACGACGCTTTCCACGCCCAGGTCATCGATTCCAACGTCATCTACGCCTGGTTCGCCATGATCCTGCTCATCATCCTGGGCATGCTGGCCACCCGCAAGCTCGAGATGGTTCCCGGCGGATTCCAGAATTTCTTCGAGGTCGTGGTCGGCGGTCTCGAATCCTTCGTCGTCGAGAACATCGGCGAGAAAGGCCGCAAGGTCTTCCCGTTCCTGTGCGGGTTGTTCCTGTTCATCATCACGGGCAACCTGATCGGCCTCGTGCCCGGCCTCGACTCCCCGACCAACAATGTGAACACCAACGCCGCCATGGCGCTGACCGTGTTCGTCTACTACAACTTCTGGGGCATCCGTATGTGGGGCCCGAGCTACATCAAACACTTCATGGGCCCGTTCTGGTGGCTCGTGCCGCTGATGCTGCCCATCGAAATCATTTCGCACCTGGCCCGGCCGCTCTCGCTCACGCTCCGTCTTTTCGGCAACGTGCGCGGTGAGGAAATCGTCCTGGTGCTCCTTTTTGCCCTGGCTCCTGTCGTCGGCACCTTCCCGATGTACTTCCTGTTCTCGCTGGCCGATTGCATCCAGGCCTTCGTGTTCTTCATGCTGGCCATGATCTACCTCAAGGGCTCGCTGGAACACGCCCACTAGAATTCCGGGGGAAATGGTCCTTAGGACCGTAACTTTAAACACCTGTTCTCAGGAGGATCGACATGCGTAAGGCTTTCATGACCATCTTCTCGACCGCCGCCCTGCTGGCCCTGGCCTCCGTCGCTTTCGCCGCCGACACCGCCGGCGCCATGGGCGCCATCGGCACCATCTCCTGGGCCACCGCCATCGGCATGGGCCTGGCCGCCGCCGGCTGCGGTCTTGGTCAGGGTCTGGGCCTCAAGGCCGCCTGCGAAGGCACCGCCCGCAACCCCGAGGCCGGTGGTAAAATCACCGTCACCCTGATCCTTGGTCTGGCCTTCATCGAATCCCTGGCCATTTACGCCCTGGTCGTCTGCCTGATCCTGCTCTTCGCCCACCCGTTCGCGAAGATCATCACCGGCTAAGTAACGACTCGTCCCGGAAAGGAGGCCGGGCCATGTTTCCGGCCTCCTTTCTTTTTGGAAGAACCCGCCTCACCAGCACGCACCAAAGGATGACGCCTTGAAGAGCGAGCACATCCCAAAGGCCACCATCAAGCGCCTGGCCATGTACGTGCAAGTGCTGGAAACCCTGAAGCGCGAAGGCTCCCAGGTCGTCTCCTCGGAACTCCTCGCACGGGCCTGCAGCGTCAATCCTTCCCAGATCCGGAAGGACCTTGCATACTTCGGCGAATTCGGCGTGCGCGGCGTAGGCTACCACGTCCAGGACCTCATCTACTCCATCAAGCACTCCCTCGGCGTCGATCGCGTCTGGAAATGCGCCCTCGTCGGCGTCGGCAACCTGGGCAAGGCCCTCCTGCGCCACCAGGACTTCAAATTTCGCGGCTTCGACATCGTCGGTGCCTTCGACTGCGACCCCTTCAAGATCGGCGAGGAAGTCTCCGGCCTCGAAGTCGTCTGTACCCGTCGTCTCAAGGACGCCGTCAAGGAACTCGGCATCGAAATCGGGCTCATCACCACGCCCGTCAACCGCGCCCAGCGCGCCGCCAATTTCCTCATCGAAGCCGGCGTCAAAGGCATCATCAACTACTCCCCGGCCATGCTCTCCGTGCCGAGCGACGTCTTCGTCGAATACGTCGACTTCTTTCACCACTTCTATTCCGTCGCCTTCTCCATTACCATCGACCGCAATCAGGACCGCCCCGGCGCAGACCCGTCCGACGACGACGCGTAGTCGAATCGCGGCGAGGCGAGGCGAGACGAGGCGAGGCGAAGTGAAGACGCCTCGGGCGGCCGGGGGGGATCATCCCCCCCGGACCCCCTGGACGGGGGAGCGGGAGGCGGGCGGAAGTGTCGGCGCGGGCGGGAGTCCGTCGGCGAGGCCGGAATCGGGAAGGCGATGCCGTCGCTGCGCTCCTGGCTCGCCTTCCCGATTCCGGCCTCGCAGGCCCGTCGCCCCTCCGGGGCGAGTTTGAAGGAATTTTACTGACCTTATTTCTTAAAATGCGGCGTTTCGCCGCTGGCGACCACATGGTCCGCCGCAACGCCGCCTGACGGTCCCGACGTTCCCCCGCACGTCCCCATCAAGGGGGTCCGGGGGGGGATTATCCCCCCCGGCCGCCGGAGGCATCTTTCCTATGCCCATACCCATACCTACACCCAACTCCCGCCCATCGTCCTCCCCTCATCCCTCTTCCTCCTCCCCCGCACCGCTGATCGCCTTGCTCACCGACTTCGGCCGTGCGGACCCGTACGTGGCGCAGATGCGTGCGGTGCTGCTGGCGGCCGCGCCCGGGGTGCCGCTGCTCGACGTCAGCCACGAGGTCGCGCCCGGGGATGTCTGGCAGGCGGGGTTTTTCCTGGCCGCGACATTGCCCTGGCTGCCGCCGGGTTCGGTGGTGTGCGCCGTGGTGGACCCGGGCGTCGGCACGCAGCGCCGGGTGTTGCTCGTGGAGACGGCGTCGCGGCGGATACTGGCTCCGGACAACGGCTTGCTGACGCTGGTGTTCGGGCGGGCGGAGGGGTGCCGCATCCTTGACGCCACGCCGCGGTACGTGCCGGCGAGCGCCACGTTTCATGGCCGCGACGTGTTCGCGCCTCTGGCCGCGCGGCTGGCTATGGGCGAGGAGGCGCGCGACGTGGCCACGGTGCTCGATGGCGTGGAGCCGTTCTTGCTCGAGGGGCTCGAGCCGGTGCGCGAAGGCGGGCGGGTGACTGCGCGGGTGCTTTCCGTGGACCGGTTCGGCAACTGCATTTTGAGTCTCGATCTCGGGCGATTCGGCGAGGTGCCGCAGGGGGTTGCGCTGGTTGCGCCCGTGGGGCAGGTTCTTGCGCCGTCGCGCACGTATGGCGAGATTCCGTCCGGCGCGGTGGGCATACTGGCCGGCAGCCAGGGCTATCTGGAACTGGCGGTCAATGGCGGCTCGGCGGCGGCACGACTGGGACTCGGCGTGCGCGACGCGGTGACGCTCGCCTGGCCATAGGGAGGAAGACGTTTGATTTTCCGTCATTATCTTGCCGCACTCGGGTTTCTCACGCGCATGGGGCCGGCTGTGCGCGACCCGGACATGGCGGCGTGCGTGCCGCTTTTCCCGGTGGTCGGCGCGACGCTGGGACTGGTGCTGGCCGCGCCGCTGGCGCTCGGGCTTTTCGCCGGGCATCCGTTGGCCGGCGGCTTCTACTACGGCTTGGCCAATGTCTGGCTGACGCGGGGGTTGCACTGCGACGGTTTTGCCGACGTGGCCGACGCCTGGGGCAGTTTCACGAGTGGGGAGCGGTTTTTCGCCATCATGAAGGACAGCCGCATCGGGGCGTTCGGCGGCATGGCGCTGGTTGCGGCCATGGGCGGCGCGTTTCTGCTCGGAGCGGAGCTGCTTGCCGCGGGCCGGGTGTGGACGCTGGCTTTCGCGCCTGTGTTCGGCCGGGCCGGAGCGGTGGCGCTCATGCGCGCCTGTCGCGATCTGGCGCGGCCCGGGCTCGGGTCGTTGTGCCTGCCCGGCGCGACCTGGGCCAATACGCTGGTCGCCTGCACCGTGGCGCTGGTGCTGGGTTTTTTCTGGGCCGGGGCGGCGACGACCGTAACCGCGTGCATTATCGGCTCGGTGGTCGTCTGGAAGCTCGCGCGGCTTGCGCGGCGAAACGGCGGCGTCAACGGCGATTTCCTGGGCGCGGCCATCGTCGGCTGCGAGCTGGCGGCGTTGACGGCCGGGTGCCTCTTCTGACGGACTGGCCCGGGAATTGCTGTTTACCGCCCGACCGACGGAAAACCGTCGCCACAGGGAGACCGACCGCGCATGGCCAAGCCGTTTCGCTTCAATCTCGAACGCATCCTGGACATCCGCACCCAGCTTGAGGAGCGGGCCAGGATGGAGCTTGGCAAGGCCATTGCCGCGCATCACGCCCAGGAGCGCGAAGTCCAGCGCCTTAGAAACGAACTGGCCGCGCGCGAGGCGTCCATGGCGCAGAAAAAGGACCCCACGCCCGGGGATTTCTGGCTGTGGCGGGCCTACCGCGAACGGCTGGTCTACGACATCGCCCAGGCGGAATTGAAGCTGGAAAAACTGGCCCAAGCCCGTGAGCGTTGCCGCGAGGCGGCCGTGGCCCGGTCCAAGGAACGCAAGCTCCTCGACAAACTCAAAACCAAGAAGGCGGCCCGCCATGTCATCGAACAAAACATCGCGGAACAAAACGAAAACGACGAAATGGCTTCGGTTCGTTACCAGCCGCCCGCGTATTAAGCTGTTTTCGGGGCTCCATTCGCGCTGGGACAGCCTGGCCGGGCGTATCGCGCCCCGGGCCACCAAGGTGCTGGGCGTTTTCGTCATGATCGCCGCGGTCAAGATCGGCATCCTCGTTTTCATGGGCCTGGACATGCTATTGCCCGAACCGCCGGTGCGGAACGTCGCGCAGGTTGCCGCCGCGCCGTCCGTGACCCTGCCCGTGGTCCTGCCCGGCCCGGCGACGGCCCTGGCCCAACAGGCTCCGGCCGCCGCGCCCGCCGCCGCTCCGGCCAAGGCCGCGCCCGTTGCGGCAACCCCCGACGCCCAGGCGCTGCTCAAACGCCAGGATGAGCTCGACCAGCGCGAACAGGCGCTCAAGGCCCTGGAAACCGACCTCAACACGCGCGTGGCCAAGCTCAAGGAGATGGAGACGAGCATCAAGCAGCTGTTGGAAGAAGCCAAGGGCGTCAAGGACCAGAAGCTCAAGCACCTGATCGACGTCTACTCCAACATGAACGCCAAGCAGGCGGCCAAGGTGCTGGAGACCCTCGACAACACCATCGCGGTCAAAATTCTGGCGGGCATGCGCGGGCGTCAGGCCGGCGACATCCTCAACAACATGGAAGCCAAGAAGGCGGCCGGGCTCACGGAAATGCTCACCAAGCTGCAACTGCCCACGACGGACAATCCCGCAGGGCCCAACGGGTAGCACCGGTTGCACTACGGCGAAGGCGCGGATAGAAGCAGCGCATGCCGCGCCTTCGCCTGACCCTTGCCTACGACGGCACGCAGTTCGCCGGCTGGCAGTTGCAGGCCCCGGGCGGCGGCCGCACGGTCCAGGGCTGCCTGGAAGAGGCTCTGGAACGGCTTTGCGGCGCACCCGTGCGCGTGCACGGGGCCGGGCGCACCGATTCCGGCGTCCACGCCATGGCCCAGGTGGCCCACTGCGACGTGCCCGAACACCGTGCCGCCATCCCCTGGCAGCGCGCGCTCAACGCCCTGCTCCCGGACGACGTGTCCGTCGTGGACGCCGCGCCGGTTGCCGACGATTTCCACGCCCGTTTTTCAGCCACGGGCAAAATCTACCGCTATACGCTCTGGATCGCGCCCGGGCATATCCTGCCCTGGCGGCGGGCCTATGTCTGGGACGTGGGGCGCTATTGCCCCCTCGACGTCGCGGCCATGGACGCCTGCGCCGCCTTGTTCGTCGGCTTTCACGACTTCGCCGCGTTCCAGAACGCCGGCTCTGCCGTGCGCACCACCGCGCGGCAGGTCCATGCCGTCTGCCGCATCCCGTCCGCGTCGCCCGGGGAGATGGTCTGGGAATTTCGCGCCGAAGGCTTTCTCAAGCAGATGGTGCGCAACCTGACCGGGGCGCTCGTGGCCGTGGGCAGCGGTAAAGTTTCCCCCGAGGACATCCGATCCGTATTGACGTCAGGGCAAAGAAGGCTCGCCCCGGGGACCGCGCCGGCACGGGGGCTGTGCCTCGTCGCCGTGGAGTACGGAAACGATGGCCGGGGGCGTAAGCGACATCTACTTCACCAGCTTGCGGCTGGCCAAGGGTGAATCCGTCGCGGAGGCTGCCGCGCCGGCGCGCCTGCGGCGTGCCGCTGCGACGATTTCCACAAGTGACACTTCCACCGGTCATGAGGCGGTTGTCAGCGCCCTGGCCGCCGGCCTGGACGCACGTCTGGCCCGCTTCGAGACGGCGCTGGCGCGCTTCGTCTGGCCTTCCGACACCTCGTCGCTTTTCAATGCCCGTCTGGCCCTGCGCGACGACGGCCTGACCGGTCGCCTGGGCGTCGCAACCGTCGATGCCGGCACGGCGGTCAATCCGAACAAGTTTTTCTCCACGGGCAAAAGCGGCCTCGCCGCCTCGGGAGTCGATGCCGGCACCTACCGCTTCCGCGTGCGGCAGGGCTCGGTCAGCGAGGATTTTTCCGTCACGGTCGGTGCGCACGACACCTGGCGCACGGTGCTCGGCAAGGTGGCCGACGCCGTAAACGGCTCGGAAGCGCTCAGCGTGCGCGCAACGGTCACGCGGCAGCAGCAGGCCTTCAGCCTGGACCCGTCGCTTGCCGCCACGGGCACGGTGCTCGCGCTCTCCGTCAACCGGGCGCACCTTGCGCAGGACGTGAGGCTCGCCGACGTCAAGGGCGATCTCCTGGAGACGCTCGATATGCGCGCTGCGGCGAACGTGGCCGCGCCGGCGGCGCAGGCCGTCTACGAAACGTCCGTGGACCGGCTGGCCCAGCCGGCCTTCGTCCATTCCTCGTCCTTCGATTCCGGCGCGGCCGCGACCCCGGACGTGGGCCTGCACCGCTTTTCCGTGGCCACAGGAACCGGCGCGCAGCACACGTCCTATGTGTCCACGGCCCTCGATCCCGATACGGCAACGACCCTTGCGCCGGGGAAATACACGTTTACCGCGAGCGTCGGCGACGCGTCGCGGGAGCTTGCTGTCACCGTGAAATCCGGCTGGACCTGGGGCAGCGTGCTCGCCGCGGTCAATGCCCAGCTCAACGGGCAGCCGACGGGCGTCTGGGCGGCGGACGGCCAGTCCACGGAACTCGTGGGCACGTCGGGCTTTTCCCTGCCGGGGCTTACGTCGTCGCTGCACGCCGTGACGCTGCCCACGGCGGACGGAAAGACCGTGTCCGCGCGCGAACTCGCCGTGACCACGGCCTCGGACTATACGGACCAGCCGCTGCGCCTTGCCGACGGTTCCGGCGGCCTGCTTGCGGCCCTGGGCCTGACCACGGCGTATACGGGGCGGGTCGTGTCCGTGCCCGTGGCCGCCGGCGACACCTGGGAGGACGTGCTCGGCACGGTGAAAAGCGAGACGGCGCTAACCACGGCGCGCGTTGCGGCAACGGCGCAGGAAGCCACCGTGCCGTCGTACGCCGTGGCCGGGGCGCGCCTGCCAACCCGGGACCTCGTCGCCTCGCTGACGCTGCTCAATCGCCGCCTGGGCGAATCCATGACGCTTACCGACGGCCCCTCGGGATTGCTCGAAGCCCTAGGCATGGACGTCGGCCTGCCCGGGCAGGACGGACAGATTACCGTCAACGGCAAGGCGCAGGCTTCGGAAAACGACGCCTACGGCCTGCAATCCGGCCGTGTGGCGCTATCGGCCCAGGCGGAAACGGGCGTGGCGCTGCCCCTTGCCGTCACCCGCTCCATGGACGCCGTGTCCTCGCGCCTCGATGCGGTGGTCGATGCCTACAACGACCTGCGCAAATACCTTGCCGCCAATGCCGACGTGTTTTCCGGGACGATAGCGGAAAGCCTCGCCCAACCCGTGATCGCGAACTGGGACGGGCTTGCCGCCATGGGTTTTGCTAAAATTGGCAAAGCGGATCTGCTCTGGGTGTCGTCGAGCGAATTCTGGCGGGCGTTTTACAACGAGGCCGACAGGACCGGGCAAACGCTCGCGGGCACGCCGGAAAGCCTCGTGCCGGCCTGGAAACGCACGGTGGCAAGCCTGCGCGCGGACGGGGCGTCGCAGTATCTTACGCCCGAGACGACGCACCTCGGCCGCGTCGCCGTGCGCCGCACGGCCGCGGACCTCGAACGCACGAACTGGCTGGTCGATGGCAGAGCGTAGGGGGAGGGGAGAATGCCTCCGGCGGCCAGGAGGGGCCGAGGGCCCCTCCTGGCCCACCCCGAAAGGGAAAGAGATAGAGGCGGGAGTTAGAAGCCGTTGTCGCGCAGGAAGTCTTCGGTGATGCGCGAGGTCTTGTCCTCGCCGGCCGCGCGCCAGGGGCCGAGCATGCGCAGCACATACTTGCCGAGCATGTCCGTCTCCATGTTGACCGTGAGGCCCGGCTTCCAGGAGCCGATGGTCGTGGCGCCCATGGTCGAAGGAATGATGTTGACCGTGAGATAGCCCTCGCCGCAGTCGTTGACCGTGAGGCTGATGCCGTCCAGGGCCACCGAGCCCTTGGGCACGACGTAGGCCGAGAATTCCTCCGGAAAGGTCAGGCGGAACCGCGTGGACTGGCCGTCGGGCACGGCGGATTCGATCACGGCCTGGCAGTCCACGTGCCCGGCGACCAGATGTCCGCCGAGCCGGTCGCCCAGGGCCAGGGCGCGTTCGAGGTTGACCGTGTCCCCGGGCCGCAGCGCTCCGAGTCCCGTCTTGGAAAGCGTCTCGGCCGAGGCGTAGGCCGTGAACTCGTTTTTGCCCGCCGTTTCCACGGTCAGGCAGGCGCCGTTTACGGCGATGGATTCTCCAAGGACAATTGTGTCGAGGTCGAAAAGCGTGCGGATGCGGAAGCGGGTCTCCCCGCCGCGCGCTTTCGCCTCCAGGATGCGGCCAAGTCCCATCACCAGTCCGGTAAACATCGTCGGGTCAATCCTTTTGCAGCTTGTCCGTCGGCGCGCCCTCGCGCCCGAGCAGATAGCGTTTCATGTCGAGCCCCGGACCGAATCCCGTAAGCGCGCCGTTTGCGCCCACGACCCGGTGGCAAGGGATGACGAGCGGAAAGGGGTTTTGCGCCATGATCCGGCCCACGGCCCGGGCCGCCTTGGGGCGTCCCGCCTTGGCCGCCAGCCAGCCGTAGCTGACCATCTGTCCCCGGGGCACGCGGGAAAGCGCGTCCAGCACCGTGCGGGCGAACTCCGACAGCCCTTGCCAGCGGTAGGGGAGATCGGGCCAGCGCGGTTCCTCGCCCGCGACGTAGCGTTCGAGCGCCGCCTGCATCGCCTCGCCGTCTTCCGTGGCCAGGGTGCGGGTTTTCCCCTTGGACCAGGTTAAGGACATGTTCGCGACTTCCCCGTCCCGCCACTGAATGGTCAGGGCCAGGGGACCGGCCAGACAGGTTTCGGTCGCGTGGGTCATGTCGGCCTCCGGTGCCGCCGTTGCGGTTGCGACAGGCAGCTGGATACAGCTTACGCGACTTCGTCCCGGCGCGCCAGGGAGGGAACGGTCCCCTTCGCTCAGGAAAGCCCGTCAGGGGCCAACCGGCAACCCTGGCGGAGGTCCTCGGCATCGAGGCGCGCGCGGATGTCGCGCAAAAGCCCCTGCTTGTCCGCGGCCCAGGCCGGGGCCACGAGTTCGCCAGGGGCCGGGTCGGCGTTCAGGCGTTCCACGGCGATGCCCGGCCGCAGCCGGGCGATGCCCTGGCACACGGCCGCGATGAAGTCTTCGCGCGCCATGGGGACATAGTCGCCAGTGCCATAAAGGGCCGCCAGCGGCGCGCCGGCCACGACCAGCGTATTGTGGAATTTGACGCCGGTCACGGGCAGGGCGCTGACGAAATCGACGCTGGTCAGGAAATCTTCCACGCCCTCGCCGGGCAGCCCGGCCATGAGGTGGGCCGTGACGCGGATGCCCGCGGCGGCGGCGGCCTGCGCGGCCCGGGCGAAACATGCGGCGTCGTGGCCGCGGTGGATGCGGGCAAGCGTGGCGTCGCAGGCCGATTGCAGCCCGAGGTCGAGCTGCACGTGGGCCACGGGCGCGGTGGCGAGCAGGGCGATTTTTTCCGCGTCCAGACAGTCCGGCCGCGTGCCGAGGCAGATGCCGGCGACGTCCGGCAAGGCGGCGAGCTCCGCCAGAAGCCCGGCAAGGCGCGCAGGCGGCCCGTACGTGTTGGAAAAGGACTGGAGATAGGCCACAAGGGCTTCGCCGCGCGCACGCGCAGGGGCGGCCAGCCGGTCCCATTGCGCCCGCAGGCCGAAGCCCTTATGGTACAGGCCCGTCCCCGATCCGGCCGCGTTGCAAAAGGCGCAGCCCCCCCTGGACAGCGTGCCGTCCCGGTTGGGACAGGCGCTGCCCGCATCCAGGGGAATCTTTTTGGCGCGGCATCCGAAACGCTTTCGGTAGGCGGCGGCGAGTGTCAGGTAGCGCGCATTCATGGCGTCGCGGCGGGGGGCGAAATCAACCGTTGACAACACGGGGCGAATCGGCAAACACAACGCGTTTGCGAGATCAAGTTGGCCGAGTTTGCGGCAAGCGAGGCGGTATGTCCAGGATTTTGGATAGGATTTTGGGCCTTTTCTCCAACGATCTGGCCATCGACCTGGGGACGGCGAACACGCTGGTATTCGTCAAGGGCAAGGGCATCGTCCTGTCCGAGCCATCGGTCGTTGCGGTGAAAAAGGACCCCCGGGGGGGCAACAAGGTGCTGTCCGTGGGGCTCGAGGCCAAGCGGATGCTCGGGCGCACCCCGGGCAACATCGTGGCGATTCGGCCCATGAAGGACGGCGTCATCGCCGACTTCGAGGTGACCGAGGCCATGCTGCGCCATTTCATCTCCAAGGTGCATAATTCCCGGCGCCTGGTGCGGCCCCGCATCATCATCTGCGTGCCCACGGGCATCACGCAGGTGGAAAAGCGCGCGGTCAAGGAATCGGCGGAAAGCGCCGGCGCGCGCGAGGTCTACCTCATCGAGGAGCCCATGGCCGCGGCCATCGGCGCGAACCTCCCCATCACCGAGCCCACCTCCAACATGGTGGTGGACATCGGCGGCGGCACGACCGAAGTGGCCGTCATTTCCCTTTCCGGCGTGGTCTACTCCAAGTCCGTGCGCGTGGGCGGCGACAAGATGGACGAAGCCATCATGCAGTACGTCAAGCGCAAGTACAACATGCTCATCGGCGAATCCACGGCGGAGCAGATCAAGATCCAGGTCGGCTCGGCCCACCATTCGACCAGCCAGGGTGAAATGGAAGTCAAGGGCCGCGACCTCGTCACGGGCATTCCCCAGAACATCACCATCAGCGCCGAGGAAGTGCAGAAGTCCATATCCGAGCAGGTGGAGAGCATCGTGCAGGCGGTGCGCATCGCCCTGGAGCAGACCCCCCCGGAACTGGCCGCGGACATCGTGGACCGGGGCATCGTGCTCACGGGCGGCGGCGCGCTTTTGCGCGGGCTCGACCAGCTCCTTCGCGAGGAAACCTCGCTGCCCATCACCGTCGTCGAGGACCCCTTGTCGACGGTTGTCCTCGGGTCCGGCAGGGCCCTGGACAACCTGGACGTGCTGAAGGAGGTCACGATAGATTAAACCGTCCCCCCAGCGGATCGCGATAGGCCTGCTCGTCGTCCTCTTCCTTTATCTCGGCCTTTTTACCTGGAACATCCGGACAGGCTACGTCGATACGCTGGCGAGCCATACCGGGTTGGAATTCGCCAGGTGGGCGCTTGCGCCGGGGAGATGGGTGAGCGAGCAGACGTCGTCGTTCTGGAACCGCTATCTGTATTTCGTGGGCATCCGGGAGCAAAACGACGTGCTGCGTCGGGAGCTCGCCTCCGCGAAAGACGAACTGTCCCAGCTTCGCGAGAACGCCGCGGAGGTGGAACGGCTGCGCCGGCTGCTTTCCATCGTCCCGCCGGACGAATGGACGCGCCAGGGGACGCGGGTTATTTCCCACCGCCTGGGCCCCAACGCCGCGCTGGAGACCTTCGTCATCGACAAGGGCAGCGCCTCGGGCGTGTCCACCAACACCCCGGTCGTCTCTCCCGACGGCGTGGTCGGCCGGGTGCTGCGCTATTCCCCGAGCGCGGCCACGGTCCTGCTCATCACCGACCCCAATAGCCGCATCCCCGTGATTTCGCAAAAAAACAGGGCGCAGGGCATCCTCAAGGGCGAAGGCCCGGACCGCGAGCTCTCCCTGCAATACGTGCCCCAGGGCGTACCCGTGGAGGAGGGGGAGATCCTCGTCACCTCCGGCCTCGAGGAGATTTTTCCCAAGGGCCTGCCCGTGGCCCGGGTCACGTCCGTGGGCCGCTCGGGCTCGTCGCTGTTTCAGGTCGTCCATGCCGCGCCGCTTTTCGGCTCCATGCGCCTGGAGGAAGTGGCCCTGCTTTTCAAGGGCACGCCTGCGCCGCTGCCCCAGCCCGGCGCGGACGGCACTCCCGAACCGGCCAGCGCCCCGGGCAAGCCCGGCAAATTTCCCAAGACCCCGGCGGCCATGGCCCCGCCCCAGCGCCCGGCCCCGCCCGCGCCGGCCCCGGCCGTGACCGCGCCCCCGGCGGTCCAGCCCGCGCCGGCCCCGAAAAAGCGCGAAGCCGTGAGTGCGGGGCAAAAGCGCGAAGCGCCCCCCGCCGACGGGACGGAGCGGAAGAAAAGCCGCAAACGTCCCCGCCCCGAGGCACAATGAAGCCGGCCCGCATCACCTTCTGGGCGGTCTTCACCCTGTGCGGCCTGTGGCTCCAAAACGTCATGCCGGGGGTGGACTTCCTGGCGCCCGGCCTTATCCTCGCCATGCAGGAAGAGAAATGGACCGTGCCCCTGTGGCTGGGCGTGCTCTGGCTTTTTCTCCAGGAGGGTACGGGCAGTCTGCCGTTCGGGGCGAGCCTGCTGTGGTACGGGACGTTGGCCGGGCTGTATTTCTTCGGCCACTGCCTGTTCGAGGCGCGCAACTTCCTGTTCGTGTTCATCCTCGGCGCGAGCCTCGGGGCGATGCATTTCCTGCTCATCGGTGTGATGGTCCTGCTCCAGGACCAGACCGTGCCGGTCGAGCGGCTGCTGACGGAGAGCGCCTTGCAAGCCTTGATTTTCCCGGTGGAATGGGGTGTCGTCTATCTCATCCACCACTACCTGCCGGACAGCGCACATGCGGCTTGAAACCGAAACCCCGCAACAACACGCCCCCCGTTCCGGGCTCATCCTGCTCCAGGTGCTGGTGCTCGGGCTTTTCTGCCTGTTCACCCTGCGCCTGTGGTATCTGCAGGTGCACAAAGGGGGCAAGTTCGCGGAAATGGCCCGGGACAACCAGTTGCGCCAGGTGCGCATCAATTCCGCCCGGGGCCGCATCGTGGACGTCAACGGCGTGCCCCTGGCCGTGTCCGAGCCCTCCTTCGCCCTGGGCCTCGTGCGCGAGGACTGCGCCGACGTGGACGCCACCCTGGCCAAGGTCTCGGAGTGGACCGGCGTGGACAAGGCGCAGTTGCTCGAGACGTTTCGCCGCGGCAAGAAGCGGGTCAAACCCTTCGAGCCGCTCACGCTCATCACCGACCTCTCCTACGAGGCCCTGGCCCACATCGAGGCCAACGCCATGCTCTACCCGGGCCTCGAGATCGTCATCCGCCAGAAGCGTTTCTATCCCACCGGTCCGCTCATGGCCCACGTGCTCGGCTACGTGGCCGAGGCCAACGAGGAGGAGCTGGAAAAGCGCCCGGACCTCTCCCTTGGCGACTCCGTGGGCAAGCAGGGCCTGGAGTACACTCTGGAGGACGAATTGCGCGGGTCCAAGGGCCGCAAGCAGGTCGAGGTGGACGCCTTCGGCCGCCAGCACAACGAACAGATCCTGGAACCGCCGCAGGCCGGCAGCGACGTGCGCCTGGCCATCGACATCAACCTCCAGCGCGAGTGCGCCAAGCTCCTCGAAGGCCAGGCCGGGGCCATCATCGTCATGGAGCCCGACACGGGCAAGATACGGGCCATGGTCAGCGAACCGAGCTACGACAACAACATGTTCGTGCTCGGCGTGCCGGTCGACAAGTGGAAGGAACTGCGCGACAACCCGCGCCATCCCATCCAGAACCGCGTCACCCAGGGCGTGTATCCGCCCGGGTCGGTGTTCAAGCTGCTCATGGCCGCGGCCGGGCTTTCCGGCAACTTCATCAAACCGGGCGACGTCGTGAGCTGCCCGCCGGCGTACAAGGTCGGCAACCGGGAATTCCACGACTGGAAGAAGTCCGGGTTCGGCGCGCTGGCCATGAAAGACGCCCTGGTGCACTCCTGCGACGTGTATTTCTACAAGCTCGGCGACAAGATGGGCATTGACAACCTCCACGAGTACGCCCTGGCCAGCGGTTTCGGCGCGCGCACGGGCATCGACCTTCCCCACGAGAAGGCCGGGCTCATCCCGTCCAAGGAATGGAAGCGCAAGCGTTTCGGCGCGGCCTGGTCCCGGGGCGAGACCGTCATCGCCTCCATCGGCCAGGGCTACGTGCTCACTTCGCCGTTGCAGGTCGCGCGCTATCTCTCGGCCCTGGTCGGCGACGGCAAGCTGCGCAAGCCGGAGTTGGTGGAAACCGAGGAGCCCAAGGTGGACGCCTTGCTGCCGCTCAAGGAGGGCGACCGCCAGTTCATCCTCGACGCCATGGTCGCCACGGTCGAGCGCGGCACGGGCAAGTCGCTCTACCGTTCCGACGTGGTGACCGGCGCCAAGACCGGCACGGCGCAGGTGGTCAAGCTCATCAACCCCGACGTGCGCATCAAGGGCAAGTTCATGCCCTACGAGCAGCGCGACCACGCCTGGATGGCGAGCTGGGGCAAGAAGGACGGCAAGACGTACGTCGTGGTCTGCATCGTGGAGCACGGCGGCGGCCACGGCGGCGAGATCTGCGGCCCCATCGAGCGCAAGATCTTCGAGCAGCTGTTCGGACCGGCCCCGGCCAGATCCCGCGCCGCCGCGCCGGCCCCGGAGGCCCAGCCGGCAGCCGCCGAACCCGGCGACGTGGGCGATTAGCCGCCTTTTTCAGGAAGACCCATGCCGTTCGACAGACGACTCATCTTTTGCATCAACTGGCCGCTTCTGGGGCTGACCGCGCTGCTCTTCGGCGTGGGTGTGCTCAACCTCTATTCGGCCAGCGGTTTCCGCATGGGTGACGAGCTGTCGCTCCAGCCCTTCTACAACAAGCAGCTTATCTGGGGTCTCGGAGGGCTGTGCTGCATGGTCGGCATGGTGCTGTTCGACTACCGGCACCTTGGCACCATCGCCTGGCCCCTGGCCCTCTCCGTGGCCGTGCTTTTGGCCATGGTGCTCATCTTCGGCAAGACCGTGTCCGGGGCCAAGCGCTGGCTGCCGATCGGCGGCTACGCCTTCCAGCCGAGCGAGCTGGCCAAGATTGCCATGCTCCTGCTGGCGGCCAAGCTGCTTTCCAAACGCTCCGAGCGCCTGGGCTGGCTGGAGCTGGCCGGCATTCTGGCCGCGTCGCTGCCGATTGCCGGGCTCATCATCGTCGAGCCCGACCTCGGCACGGGCCTCAACGTCCTGCTGCTGGTGTGCGGCCTGATCCTCTACCGCGGCCTGACCGGGCCGGTGTTCAAGACCCTGGCCATAGCCGGGCCGATCCTCATCCCCTGCGGCTGGTTCTTCCTCAAGCCCTACCAGAAGGGCCGCATCCTGACGCTGTTCGATCCCGAGCGCGACCCGCTCGGCGCGGGCTACCACATCATCCAGTCCCAGATCGCCATCGGCTCGGGACAGATGTGGGGCAAGGGCTTTCTGGAAGGTACGCAGAGCCAGTTGCGCTACCTGCCGGAAAAACACACGGACTTCGCCGTGGCCGTCTTCGCCGAGGAATGGGGTTTTATCGGCGGCATTGTCTTGCTCACGCTTTTCTGCCTGTTTTTGCTTCAGTTCTACATGACGGCCAGGAACGCGAAAGACCGTTTCGGCAGCTATCTCGCAGCCGGGGTCTTTTTCTATTTCTTCTGGCAAATCCTCATCAACATGGGTATGGTGCTCGGCATCATGCCGGTCGTTGGCATCCCCCTGCCGTTCATCAGTTACGGGGGAAGCGCCACCATCGTGAACTTCACCCTCGTGGGCATCGTCGTCAACGTCTCCATGCGGCGTTTTCTTTTCAAGAAAAGCTAGCACGGGAGGGGTCCGGCACGGCGCACGGGGTGGTTCGCCACGCCGGCTGCCGGAGGACCTCCGTGGGCAAGCACGACATCAACGCCTTTCTGGGCGCCGGGACGTTTTTCACGGGCCGGCTGGCGTTTGAGGGCGTGGTGCGTCTGGACGGCGTGTTCGACGGGGAGATCGTCTCCGGCGGCACGCTCATCGTCGGCAGCAGCGCCAGGGTCACGGGCAGCGTCGCGGTGGGGCGTCTGTCCTGCGGCGGCGACGTCGCGGCCGAGGTCGCCGCCGCGGCCAAGGTCACGGTCACGCGCACGGGCCGGCTCACAGGGTCGGTGCGCACGCCGGTTCTGGAAGTGGAGGAAGGCGGTTTCCTGGAGGGGGCCGTTGTCATGGATGCGGCTCGCCGGACGGCGTCCGCGCCGGAGGCGTCCCTGCCCGCCGGAACGCCGCAACCCCTTGAAGAATAAGTCGTAAAGGCTTGCAGGATACGGGTTTAGCGGCCGGGGGCCGTCGCGAATTTTGTCAAAAAGGGCTGGACAGGTCGGGCCAAATTCGCTACAGCCGCTTGCTGACTTTGCAAAAATTTTCACAACCTCCCGGAGGGTGCCGATGATTGACTTAAACGCCACGTTTTTCGTCCAAGTCGTCAATTTTCTGCTCATCCTGATCCTGCTCAACGTCATCCTCATCGGGCCCATCCGTCGCATGCTCAAGAAACGGGCCGAATTCATGGCCTCCCAGCTGGAAGGCATCGAATCGTTCACCTCCTCCGCCGATGGCAAGCTCAGGGACTACGAAGCGGCCCTTGACGCCGCGCGCGCGGCCGCCACGGCCGGGCGCATGGCCATGAAGGAAGAGGGACAGGCCAAGGAAAAGGCGATTCTGGACGCCGCGGCCGCCGAAGCGGCCTCCAAGGTGCAGGCCGCCCGGGCGGACATCGCCGCCCAGTCGGAGACCGCGGAAAAGGCGCTCAAGGGCAAAGTGTCGGGTCTGGCTTCCAAGGCTGTGGCCAAAGTGTTGGCGGCCTAGGGTTCCGGGGGTTTACGTGGATTTCTCAAGGAAAGGGAGGGTTCAATTGAAAAGGCTCCACCTCATCGCCGTCGTGGCCCTCGTCCTCGGCGTGGCCGCCGTGGCCTACGCCTCGGGGGACGCCGAGAGCGGCGCGGAAGCGGCACATCACGGGCTCAACTGGAAGGACTTCCTGTTTCGGGTGATCAACTTCGTGCTGGTGTTCGGCGTCATCGCCAAGCTGGCGGGCAAGAAGATCGTGGGCTTCTTCCGCGGGCGCAGCCAGGGCATCGAGAACCAGCTGTCCGACCTTGACGTCCGCAAGGCCGACGCTGCCAAGCGCCTGGCCGACATCGAGGCTTCCATCAGCAACCTGGCCGAGGAGAAGGCGAAGATCGAGGAAGAGTATCGCCGGCAGGGCGAGGCCCTTCGCGACTCCATCATCGCCGCCGCCGAAGCCAAGGCCGTGCAGATCCGCGAGCAGGCCGTCGCCGCCGCCGAGGCCGAAGGCCGCGTCGCCGCGCAGAAGCTGCGCGCCGAGCTGGCCGACGCCGTGGTCGGTGCCGCCAGCGCCATGCTCGAGAAGAAGCTGACTGCCAAGGACCAGGAAAAGCTTGTGGATGAATACTTAACAAAGGTGGTGTTCAATTGACCGGCAACATCGTCGCGCGCCGTTACGCCAAGGCGCTCTTCGCGCTGGCCAAGAAGGCCGGCAAGAAGGCTCCGGCGGAGTACGGCAAGGACATGGAGGCGTTCGCCTCCGTCCTTGAGGCGTCCCCGGACCTGCTGAAGGTCTTTGCCAACCCCGTCGTTGCCGCCGAAGACAAGAAGGCGGTGCTGGCCGGTGTGGTGGGCAAGCTGGGCCTGAAGCCCATGGTGGTCAACTTCCTGTCGCTTCTGGCCGACAAGGAGCGTCTGGCGATCGTCCTCGAGGTGTCCGCCTACTACCGGACCCTGCTGGACGAGGCAGAGGGCGTGCTGCGCGGGCAGCTCGTCACCGCCTACACGCTGTCCGATCAGCGTCAGGACCAGATCAAGGCCAAGCTCGAGAAACAGTCCGGCAAGAAGCTGGTGCTGTCCTTCGGCGTCGATCCCGCCATCCTCGGCGGCGTGCTCCTCAAGGTCGGCGACAAGGTGTTGGACGCGAGCCTTCGCGCCCAACTTGAAATATTGAAAGAACAAATCAAGAGGGGTGAGTAGGGCCATGCAAATCAAAGCGGAAGAGATCAGCCAGATCATCGAACAGCAGATCCAAAACTACGAGTCTCGCGTGGAAATGAGCGAGACCGGCACGGTGCTGTCCGTCGGCGACCAGATCGCCCGCGTCTATGGCGTGCAGAACGCCATGGCCATGGAGCTGCTGGAATTCCCGGGCGGCGTCATGGGTCTGGTGCTCAACCTGGAAGAGGACAACGTCGGTGTGGCCCTTCTCGGTGAGGACACCCACATCAAGGAAGGCGACCCGGTCAAGCGCACCGGCAAGATCTTCTCGGTGCCCGTCGGCGAAGCCGTATCCGGCCGCGTCATCGACCCCCTGGGCAATCCCATCGACGGCCTGGGACCCATCGACGCCAAGGAGACCCGCGAGGTCGAAATCAAGGCGCCCGGCATCATCGCCCGTAAGTCGGTCCATCAGCCGATGAACACGGGCCTCAAGGCCATCGACGCCATGACGCCCATCGGCCGCGGGCAGCGCGAGCTGATCATCGGCGACCGCCAGACCGGCAAGACCGCCGTCTGCCTCGACGCCATCCTGGCCCAGAAGGGGCAGGGCGTGTACTGCTTCTACGTCGCCATCGGCCAGAAGAAATCCACCGTCGCCCTCGTCGCCGAGACCCTGCGCCGCTACGGGGCCATGGATTACACCACGATCATTTCGGCCACCGCGTCCGAACCGGCCTCTCTCCAGTTTATCGCCGCCTACTCCGGTTGCACCATGGCCGAGTACCACCGCGACAACGGCCGTCACGCCCTCATCATTTACGATGACCTTTCCAAGCAGGCCGTGGCCTACCGCCAGATGTCCCTGCTGCTCCGCCGTCCCCCCGGACGTGAGGCTTACCCGGGCGACGTCTTCTACCTGCACTCGCGCCTGCTCGAGCGCGCCGCCAAGCTGTCCGACAAGCTCGGCGCCGGCTCCCTGACCGCGCTGCCCATCATCGAAACGCAGGCGGGCGACGTGTCGGCCTACATCCCGACCAACGTCATCTCCATCACCGATGGCCAGGTCTACCTCGAGCCGAACCTGTTCAACGCCGGTATCCGCCCGGCCATCAACGTCGGCCTGTCCGTCTCCCGCGTCGGCGGCGCCGCCCAGATCAAGGCCATGAAGCAGGTCGCCGGCACGCTGCGCCTCGATCTCGCCCAGTACCGCGAACTGGCCGCCTTCGCCCAGTTCGGTTCCGACCTGGACAAGGCCACGCAGCTCAAGCTCAACCGCGGCGTGCGCATGGTCGAGCTGCTCAAGCAGCCCCAGTACAAGCCGATGGCCGTTGAGGAGCAGGTGCTGTCCCTGTTCGCCGGCACCCGCGGCTTCATGGACGAAGTGCCCGTCGAGTCGGTGCGCAAGTTCGAGGAAGCCATGCTGGAGTACTTCCACAACGCCAAGAGCGACATCCTGGCTGAAATCCGGGACAAGAAGGCACTCGACGACGGCCTGATCGCCAAAATCGGCGCGGCCATCGAAGAGTTCAAGAAGGGCTTCAAGGCTTAATCGGGCTGTTGCCGAAAACAAGCGCGTTTTTCGCAACGCAACGACAGGCCTAAAGGGGGAGCCATGCCTGCGCTCAAAGACGTAAAAAACAAGATCACCGCGGTCAAAAAGACCAAGCAGATCACCAAGGCCATGAACATGGTGGCCTCGGCCAAGCTGCGCAGCGCCCAGGCGCGCATCGAGCGGTTTCGCCCCTATGCCGACAAGTTCTACGAAATGCTCGGCGAACTGGCCAAGGGGGCCGATCCCTCGGTCCATCCGCTGCTGGAAGCCCGCGAGGAAGTGAAGACCGTCCTCATGGTCGTCATCACCTCCGACCGCGGCCTGTGCGGCGCTTTCAACCACAACATCGCTTCGGCCGCCCTCAAGGTGGCCAAGGCCAAAGCCGCCGAAGGCAAAACCGTCAAGGTGCTGTGCGTGGGCCGCAAGGGCCGCGACGTGTTCCGCCACAGCGAGTTCGAGATCGTGACCGCCTACGTCAACGAGATGGGTTCGTTCGACTTCTCGCTGGCCACCCGCATCGGCAGCGATGTCATAGGCGGGTACGTCGGCGGCACCTACGACGAAGTGATCATGGCCTTCGGCAAGTTCGTGAGCCTTGCCCGGCAGGAAGCCACCCTGCTGCCGGTTTTGCCCCTGTCCCCGGCCGAGGCCGGCGAGGTGGCGGCGGAGCCGAGCGGACCCAAGGCCGAGTACCTGTATGAACCGTCGGTGGAAGGCCTGCTGGCCGAACTGCTGCCCCGGTTCATCAATGTCCAGCTCTACCGTGGGCTGCTTGACACCTCGGCCAGCGAGCATGCCGCCCGCATGCGGTCCATGGACAATGCCACCAGGAACTGCGACGACCTCGTCAGTTCGCTGACCCTGGTCTACAACAAGGCCCGGCAGGCGGCCATCACCAAGGAACTGATGGACATCGTCGGCGGTTCCGAAGCACTCAAGGGATAACCAAGGGGGCCCCATAACATGAGCGCGACAAGCGGTAATGTCGGTAAAATCGTGCAGGTCATCGGCGCCGTTCTCGACGTCGAGTTTCCTGAGGGCAAGCTGCCGAGTATTTTGAACGCCCTCGAAATCAAGAACACCAACAATCCCTACGCCGAGGACCTCGTGGTCGAAGTGGCGCAGCACCTCGGCGACAACGTCGTGCGCTGCATCGCCATGGACTCCACCGACGGTCTCGTGCGCGGCATGCCCGCCGTCGACACCGGCGCGGCCATCAGCGTGCCCGTCGGCAAGGCCGCTCTCGGCCGCATCCTCAACGTCGTCGGCCGCCCGGTGGACGAGATGGGCCCGGTCGAAACGACCACCTATCTGCCCATTCACCGCCCGGCCCCGTCCTTCGTCGACCAGTCCACGAGCATCGAGCTGCTCGAAACCGGCATCAAGGTCGTCGATTTGCTGATTCCCTTCCCCAAGGGCGGCAAGATGGGCCTGTTCGGCGGTGCCGGCGTCGGCAAGACCGTTATTCTCATGGAGCTGATCAACAACATCGCCAAGCACCACGGCGGCCTCTCGGTCTTCGCGGGCGTCGGCGAGCGCACCCGTGAGGGCAACGACCTCTACAACGAGTTCAAGGAAGCCGACATCCTGGGCAAGGCCTGCCTTGTTTACGGCCAGATGAACGAGCCTCCCGGAGCCCGTGCCCGCGTCGCCCTGACCGGCCTGACCTGCGCGGAATACTTCCGCGACGAGGAAGGCCAGGACGTGCTGCTGTTCATTGACAACATCTTCCGGTTCACCCAGGCCGGTTCCGAGGTGTCCGCGCTTCTCGGCCGCATGCCTTCCGCGGTCGGCTACCAGCCGACGCTCGGCACCGACCTCGGCGCCCTGCAGGAACGCATCACCTCCACGAAGAAGGGCTCCATTACCTCGGTGCAGGCCGTTTACGTGCCCGCCGACGACTTGACCGACCCCGCGCCGGCCACGACGTTCTCGCACCTGGACGGCACGCTCGTCCTTTCGCGCCAGATCGCCGAGCTCGGCATCTACCCCGCGGTGGACCCGCTCGACTCCACGTCGCGCATCCTCGACCCGCTGGTCCTTGGCGCCGACCACTATGCAACGGCCCGCGAAGTCCAGCAGATCCTGCAGAAGTACAAGGACCTCCAGGACATCATCGCGATTCTGGGCATGGACGAGCTTTCCGACGAGGACAAGCTCACCGTCTCCCGGGCCCGCAAGATCCAGCGCTTCCTGTCGCAGCCCTTCTTCGTCGCCGCGCAGTTCACCGGCAAGGAAGGCCGCTACGTGAAGCTCGAGGACACCATCAAGGGCTTCAAGGAAATCATCGAAGGCAAGCACGATGAGATCCCCGAGGGTGCCTTCTACATGGTTGGCGACATCAACGAGGCCGTTGAAAAAGCCAGCAAAGGATAAACGCCATGGCCCAACTTCTCCTTGAAATCGTCACTCCGGACAAGCTCGTCTTGTCCCAGGACGTGGAGTACGTGGGCGCGCCGGGTCTGCTTGGCGAATTCGGCGTCATGGCCAACCACATCCCGTTTCTGTCCGCCCTTGGCATCGGCAGCCTGATGTACAAGGTCGGCGGCAAGGCGAACTATGTCTTCGTCTCCGGCGGGTTCGCGGAAGTGTCCGGCAACAAGGTGACGGTCCTGGCCGAAGTGGCCGAGCGTCCCGAGGACATCGACGTCGAACGCGCCCGCAGAGCCCAGGATCGCGCCAAGCAGCGCCTGGAACGCGAGAAGGAGAAGGTCGACTTCGCCCGGGCGCAGGCCGCCATGCAGCGCGCGTTCTACCGCATGAAAGTGCGGGAAACCGCCGGCACGATCGCCTCCACCGCCCACTAGCCGCATCGGGCAAAATACGCGTCGACAACGGGCGGATCTTCGGATCCGCCCGTTTTTTTCGGGGTCGCGCCGTCTTTTGTCCGCCTCCTTTTCCTGTTAGCGTGCGGGAAATGAATCCACCCGAAGGTGTGTTATGCCCCTGACGCTACGCCTTGAAATCGTGACGCCGGACAAGGTCGTGCTCCAGTGTGACGCCGTCGCAGTGACCGCCCCTGGCGTCGTCGGCGAATTCACGGTCCTGCCCCTGCATATTCCGTTTCTGAGCGCCCTGCGCATCGGGTCCCTGCACTACCGAGACGCGGCACAAAACGGCTCGGTGTTCGTCAGCGGCGGCTTCGCCGACGTTACGCGCGACAAGGTGCTCATCCTGGCCGAGGTGGCCGAGCTTCCCGAGGAGATCGACGTGGACCGCGCCCGCAAGGCCCGCGAGCGCGCTCTGGCCAGGATTCTGGCCATGCACAAGGAAGAGGTCGACTACGCCCGGGCCAAGGCCGCCCTCGAGCGGGCCGTCACCCGCATCAAGGTGCACGAACTTTCCGCCTCGGGCCTGGGCGCGGTGCGTCTCCCCCGGCATGCCTAGGCGGTTCCCCTCCTTTTCGAGCAGTTCAACAGCATTCGGAGAATGACATGTACGAGCGTATCGGCGCATTGATCCTGGCCGCGGGCAAGGGCACGCGCATGAAGAGCGACGCGCCCAAGGTGCTCAAGACCCTGCTTGGCGAGCCCATGCTGTGGTACGGCCAGCAGGCGCTTCACGCGCTTTGCGGGGCGCGCGTGCTGACCGTGGTCGGCCACCGCGCGGACATGGTCGCGGCGGCTTTTCCGCAGCTCGCCGAGCGTTTCGTGCTCCAGGCAGAGCAGCGCGGCACCGGGCATGCGCTCATGGCCGCCATGCCGCGTCTTGCGCAGGAAGGCCACGAATACGTGCTCGTGGTCAACGGTGACGCGCCGCTCGTCACGCCGGAAAGCCTGGCCGCATTCCTCGACGCCGCCCTAGCCGCCGCAAGCGACGTGGCCTTCGTCTCCATCGAGTTGCCCGAACCCGGGGCCTACGGCCGTGTCGTGCGCCAGGGCGAAACCGTGCGCATCGTCGAGGCCAAGGACTACGACGCTTCCCGCGACGGGCCGGCGACCGGCGAGATCAACGCCGGCGTCTATCTGCTGCGCCTTGCCGCCATCGCGCCGCTGCTGTCGCAACTCGGTAATGACAACAAAAGCGGCGAATACTACATCACCGACCTCGTGGGCCTGGCCCAGGCCGCCGGCGGCAAGGTGCTGGCCGTCAACCGGGGCGACGATCCAGCCTACCTCGGCATCAACAGCCCGGCGGAGCTCGTCGCGGCCGAAGAGTGCCTGCGCAGGCGCATCGTGGCCGGGCTGCTGGACGCGGGCGTCCTCGTGCGCGCGGCGGACAGCGTGCGCGTGGGGCCGCGAGCCTCCGTCGCGCCCGGGGTGGAACTGTGCGGGCCGCTCGAGCTCTACGGCGCGACGACCGTGGCCGCCGGCGCGATCTTGCGGTCACACAATGTCCTCATCGACGCCGCAATCGGCGAAAACGTCACCGTGCAATCGTTTTGTCACCTGGAAAACGCCCGCGTGGCGCGCGGCGCGCAGGTCGGCCCCTACGCCCGGCTGCGGCCGGGAGCGGTGCTCGAAGAGGATGCGCGCGTCGGTAATTTCGTGGAAATGAAAAAGTCCACCCTGGGCAAGGGCGCCAAGGCCAGCCACCTGACCTACCTCGGCGACGCCGAGGTGGGCGCGGGAAGCAACATCGGGGCCGGCACCATCACCTGCAACTACGACGGCGCGCACAAGCACAAGACGGTCATCGGGGAGGGGGCGTTCATCGGTTCCAACAGCGCCCTGGTCGCGCCGGTGACCATTGGCGCCCGGGCCCTTGTCGGGGCCGGTTCCGTGATTACCTCCGATGTGCCGGAAGGCGCGCTGGCCCTGGGGCGCGGCAGGCAGGTGACGAAACCCCGCAATTGAGGCCGCTGCTTGCTTTTCGGGACATTGCGTTGTAGGAAGGGACATGGACATTTTCGATACGCTTGAAGATCGGGTGGAACAGCTTCTGGCCCGTAAAAAGGCCCTGGAAGAGGAAAACGCCGCGCTTCGAGCCGAGGCGTCGCGGCTTGCCGAAGAGAAAAAAGCCGTGGCTCAAAGGATCGACAGCCTCCTGGAAAAGCTCCAGACGGAACTCGATTCGTAAGCGCCAGGCCGGCAGGCCGGTCGGGTGGGTCTTCCCGGTACGTCGATGCCCAGCTACAATTTGTCCATTTTGGGCCTAGATTTGTCGTTTAAGACGGACGCGCCGCAGGAGCGCGTCGATTCCGCCAAGGAATTGGTGGAACAACGATACAACATGTTGAAGGCGGGCGGGAAAGCTCTCGGCAAGGAGAAATTGCTGGCCTTTGTCGCATTGGGTCTGGCCGACGATGTGCTCATGTCGCACCGGCAGCTCGGCGACCTGGAATCCCGGGTCTCCAGGCTGCTGACAAAGATAGATTGAACGCCGCCGGACGGCGGCGCTACAGGGAAAAGTTCCCTGGGGTGTGCGTGATCGTTAATTTATTTTTGAGCCGATACTCAAAAATAGGATGCCGCGACGCGTGGCCGGTGAGCGTGCCCGGCTTCGTCCGGGTGGCCTGAAGGTCAAACAGGGGCGTCCACCTTGGTTGCCAAGGTTCAAAAGAATTAACGACACGGCGCTCCGGGGCTTTTATATAAACCAGGAACCCCCGCACCCCGGCCTTTGCGGCGGCCGGCGGACGCGGCACCTGGAAGCGCGCCACTCCCCGTGCGGCCACCAAAGGCCTGCTCTCAGGATTCCCCCGGGATCCGACTCTTTTCATGCGTGCCCTTTCCTCTCCCCGCTTCGGGAGAACCTATGGAATTCTCGACCATATTCATGGGCATATTCGGCGTGGGCCTCGGCCTCCCCGCCGGCTACTACCTCGACAAGTGGATTTCCCAGAAAACCCTCAATGAGGCCAAAACGCTCGCCGACCGCATCCTCGACGAGGCGCGCAAGGAGGCTTCCGCCCACAAGAAGGAAGTCGTGCTCGCCGCCCAGGACGAACTGTTCCGCCAGAAGCAGGACCTGGAAAAGGAGTTCCGCGACAAGATCGCCTCCGTGGAGGAAAAAGAGGAGCAGGTGCTGCGCCGCCGCGAACGCCTGGAGGAAAAGCAGGAACAGATCGTCCAGAAGGAAACCGAGCTGCTCGCCGTGGAAAAACGCCTCACCGGCAAGGAGCGCGAACTCGACGAGAAAAACGAGGAACTCGGCCGCCTGGCCGAGGAACACGACAAGCGCCTGCAGGAAATTTCCGGCCTCACCATGGAAGAGGCCAAAAAACGCCTCATGGCCGAGATCGAGTCCAAGACCCGCCACGACGCCGCGCGCATGATCCGCCAGATCGAAATGGAAGCCAAGGAGACCGCGGACAAGAGCGGCAAGAAGATCCTCGCCCTGGCCATCCAGCGCTATGCCGGCGATTTCGTGGCCGAGCAGACCGTCACCGCCGTGACCCTGCCCTCCGAGGAAATGAAGGGCCGCATCATCGGCCGCGAAGGCCGCAACATCCGCGCCCTGGAAGCCGCCACGGGCGTGGACCTCATCATCGACGACACCCCCGAGACCGTCATTCTTTCGGCCTTTTCGCCGCTCAAGCGCCAGATCGCCAAAATGGCGCTCGAACGCCTCATCACCGACGGCCGCATCCATCCCGCGCGCATCGAGGACATCGTGAAAAAGTGCGAGCAGGAGCTCGACATCAAGATTCGCGAGATCGGCGAACAGGCCACCTTCGACAGCGGCGTCCACGGCATCCATCCCGAACTCGTGCGTCTGCTCGGCCAGCTCCAGTACCGCACCAGCTATTCGCAAAACGTGCTCCAGCACTCCCTCGAGGTGGCCACTCTCGCCGGCATCATGGCCGCCGAGCTCGGTCTCGACGTCAAACGCGCCAAGCGCGCCGGCCTGCTCCACGACATCGGCAAGGCCGTGGACCACGAGATCGAAGGCCCCCACGCCATGATCGGCGCGGACCTCGCCAAGAAGTACGGCGAACCCGCCGACATCCTGCACGCCATCCAGGCCCACCACGAGGACGTGCCGCCCAAGTCCGTGCTGGCGACCCTGGTCCAGGCCGCGGACAGCCTCTCCGGCGCGCGTCCGGGCGCGCGCAAGGAACTGCTCGAAAGCTACGTCAAGCGCCTGGAGGAACTCGAGAACCTGGCCATGGACTTCAACGGCGTGGCCAAGGCCTACGCCATCCAGGCCGGCCGCGAGATCCGCGTGGTCGTCGATTCCGAGAACGTGGACGACGACAAGACGTTCCTGCTCTGCAAGGATATCGCCAAGCGCATCGAGGACAACCTGACCTATCCCGGCCAGATCCGGGTCACGGTCATCCGCGAGAAACGCGCGGTGGGATTCGCAAAATAACCCGGCCGCAGGCCGCAATCCCCGGGGGGCGCGGCCGCGTCTCCCGGGTCGGTGCAAGGGGATGGGGTGCCGGACGACCCGTATGCGCTGCTCGGCGTAGCGGCCGACGCCGACGCCGCCACCATTCGCCGGGCCTACCGGGCCAGGGCGCTTGCCTGCCATCCCGACGTCCACCCGGACGATCCCCGGGCCGTGGAACGCTTCCTTGCCCTGGGGCAAGCCTACGCCATGCTCGCCGATCCGTTGCGCCGGGCCGCCTACGACATGGAGCGTGGCCTGCCTGCCCCGGTCGTGCGCTTCGAAGCGGCGCAAGACGGAGCGCCCCCCCCTGTCGATGACGGCTTTTTCGTGGTCGCGCCGTCGTTGCCCCGGCGCGGGGCCGACGTGCGCTGGACCCTCGACATTCCGGCAAACGTGGCCGACGATGGCGGCCGCTTGTATATCGGCGCCGCGTCGGCCTTGACCTGCCCGGCCTGCGCCGGCACGGGCGTGCGACTGGCCGTCTGCTGGGTTTGCGGCGGCCGGGGGAGCATCGCCGAGCCCTCCGGTCCGGTGACACTCCTGCGCACCTGTCCGGCCTGCGCCGGCAAGGGGCTCGACCGCACACCCTGCACCAGTTGCCGGGGGAGTGGCAGGGCGTTCGGTCCGGGCGTCGTGGTGGTCCACGTGCCCGCCGGCACGGCCACGGGCGACACCCTCGTGGTCCCGGGCGCGGGGGAGCCGGGCCGGGGCGGCGCGCCATCCGGCGACCTGCTGCTCGCGGCCAGGGTCCTTAACCGGGCCGGGCGGGATTGAGGTACGGAAAGAAGGGACACACGCGCCATGCGGATTTTGTTTCTCGGCGATATCGTGGGCCGGCCGGGCCGGGGCATCGTTTTCGAGCGCCTGCGCCAGGTGCGCCGGGACTGCGACTGCGACCTCGTCGTCGCCAACGGCGAAAACGCCTCGGGCGGCATCGGCGTCACGGCCAAGGCGGCGCGCCAGTTGCTGGACGCCGGCATCGATGTCCTCACCGGAGGCAACCACTCCTTTCGCCACAAGGACGTTGCGGCCTTCCTGGAAACCGAGGAGCGCATGCTGCGCCCGGCCAACTATCCCCCGGGCGCGCCGGGGCGCGGCTGGCAGGTCTACCGCCCCAAGGACAAGCCGCCGTACGCGGTCATAAATCTGCTCGGCCGGGTCTTCATGCAGGCCGTGGACTGCCCGTTTCGCGCCGCGGACGCCATCCTGGCCGAACTGCCGGCCGACGTGCGCGTGCGCCTCGTGGATTTTCACGCCGAGGCCACTTCCGAGAAAAAGGCCCTGGCCTACTACCTGGACGGCCGGGTGAGCGCCGTGCTCGGCACCCACACCCATGTCCAGACCGCGGATGCCCAGCTTTTGCCCCGGGGCACGGCGCTTCTCTCCGACTGCGGCATGACCGGTCCGGCGGATTCGGCCCTCGGCATGGACCCCGAGGAGGTCATCGCCCGCTACCTGACGGGCCTGCCCGCGCGCTTTACGGTATCGCGCGCCGCGCCGCGCTTCGAGGGCGCGCTGCTGGATGTTGACGCGGCCACGGGCAAGGTCGTAACTATCGCTGCTTGGCGGCATCCGGAAAACGGCCGCCGGCAAACGGAGGAATCGCCATGAACTTGCGCCGCGCCGCGACCCTCGTCGCCGCCGTCTGCCTGAGCCTCGTCGCTGTTGCCGCCTGGGCCGCGCCCGAACGCATGGCCATCTACATGACCGTGGCCGGGCCCTTGGAGGTCATCCGCGACGGCGGGTCCTCCTCCATTACCTTGAACGGCCGGCCCATCCACCAGGCCCCCGGCGCGGCGCTCACAGCCCAGTCCTACATGAGCGTGGGCGAACCGAGCGACGGCTTCGACGCGCTGCTTTTGCGCCACGGCGTGGGCAACGCCGAATGCCCCATCACCTACGACCTGGTGACCGTGGGCGCGGACAAGAACTTCGCCGTCGTGCCGGGCATCAACAAGTGCTCGCGCCTGGTCAACATCAATGTGGACGGCGACAAGCTGCTGCTCGTCACCGAAAAGCAGAACGGCCGCACCGAAATCATCGAATACAACGACAAGCAGCGTCGTTCCGGCAAACCTTAAGGGAGTCTCCATGCGACGTCTGCTCGCGCTTGCCGTGATCCTTGCCGCCCTGAGTCTGGCCGGTTGCGCCGACGAAACGGTCTACGACTGGCAGCGCCCCCACGACACCTACCAGGTGGGCTCGTTCAGCAAATACCAGAATGCCGAAGAGCTCAAAGGCAAATTGCAGAAAAATGGCTTCGACAGCCGTATCGAGACCGAGATCAAAAACGGCCAGTTCTACCTGAACGTGCTTGTGGACGTGTACGACCACGCGCCGGACACCCTGACGCGGCTCGAACGCATCAGCGGCGTCAAGCCCTACCTGCGCGGTCCCAAGTCCGACAAGGCCGCGCCGGCCAAGGCCGTTCAGGCCGTGCCCGCCAAGGACATCTGACCGGCCGCCGTCCCCGTCGTCTCCGTACAACCGCCCCTGCGGCAAAAGGATTCGCCTTGAATATTTACGACGAACTCTCCTGGCGCGGCCTCGTGCACCAGACTTCCGACGAGGCCGGATTGCGCGAACACCTCGAGACGCCCGGCCGCGTGCTCTACTGCGGCTTCGACCCCACGGCCGACAGCCTGCACATCGGCAATCTCGTGCCGCTGCTCGCCCTGGCCCGCTTCGCCAAGGCCGGGCACAAGCCGCTGTTCCTCCTCGGCGGGGCCACGGGCCTCATCGGCGACCCCAGCGGCAAGGACAAGGAGCGCCAGCTCAAGACCGCCGACCTCGTCGCCGCCTCGGCCGCCAAGATCCGCGCCCAGGCCATGGCCTTCTTCGAGAACCTCGGCGTCGCGGGCGAGGTCACGCCCGTCAACAACCTCGACTGGACACGGCCGCTTTCCGTCATCGAATTCCTGCGCGACATCGGCAAGCACTTCACCATCAACTACATGATGGCCAAGGATTCCGTGAAATCGCGCATCGGCCGCGAGGAAACCGGCATTTCCTACACCGAATTCAGCTACATGATCCTCCAGTCCATGGATTATGAGCACCTGAACCGCACCCTCGGCTGCACCTTGCAGATCGGCGGCGGCGACCAGTTCGGCAATATCACCGCCGGCCTCGAACTCATCCGCCGCAAGTCCGGCAACCAGGCCTACGCGCTGACATTCCCGCTCATCACCACGGCGACCGGCGCGAAATTCGGCAAAAGCGAGAAAGGGGCCATCTACCTGAACCCCGAGCTCACCTCGCCCTACGCCTTCTACCAGTACTGGATCAACGCCGACGACCGCGATGTCGTCAACTACCTGCGCTACTTCACCTTCCTGACCCGGGAGGAGATCGACGCCCTGGCTGCCCAGACCGAGGCCGCGCCGCACCTGCGCGCCGCCCAGAAACGCCTCGCCCGCGAAACCACGGCCATGATCCACGGCGAAGCCGAACTGGCCAAGGTCGAGGCCGTCACCGGAGCGCTCTTCGGCGGCGGCGACCTGGCCTCCGTCGATCCCAAGACTCTCAAGGCCGCCCTGGAAGCCGCCCCGGGCCTCTCCTTCGAATCCCTGGCCGACATGCCGCCCCTGCCCAGGCTCCTGGCCGACATGGGCCTTTGCCCCTCCAACTCCCAGGCGCGCAAGGACATCAAGGCCGGCGCCATCTCCATCAACAACGTGCGCGTCACCGCCGAAGACCGGGCGCTCGCTCCCGAAGACTTCCTCGGCGGCGATCTGCTCATCCTGCGCAAGGGCAAGAAGCACTACGGCGTCGTGACGCTGGGGTAGGGCGAGTAGGGGAGAGAAAATCAAGAGAAGAGGGAAGATGCCTCCGGCGGCCGGGGGGGATCATCCCCCCCGGGCCCCCTGGACGGGGAATTGGGGAAGCGGGTGGAGGCGTGGTGGTTCGCGGGAGTGCGTCGGCGGTGCCGGAATCGGGCCGGCGATGCCGTCGCTACGCTCCTGGCTCGCCGGCCCGATTCCGGCACCGCAGGCCCGTCGCCTTCGGCGAAGGAAGAATTTTTCGAAAGGACTCTTTATCCCCCCCTTTGAAAGTTTTTGGGGAAGGTGAGGGGGGTCTGGGGGGAGAG
>NZ_JNJA01000013.1 GCF_000702665.1 Solidesulfovibrio alcoholivorans DSM 5433 | reverse complement strand
GGGGGGAGAGGGAACCCTTTTTGAGAAAAGGGGTTCCCTCTCCCCCCAGCCGCCGGAGGCGTATTAATCATGATCGCAGCGATGGCGCGGTTGGTGAAGATTGAGCATTCGGTGTTTGCGTTGCCGTTTGCGTATATCGGCTTGTTTGTGGCGGCCGGGGGCTGGCCGGGCTGGCGGGCGTTTGCGCTGCTCACGGTCGCGATGGTGGCCATGCGGTCCTTTGCCATGGCCGTCAATCGCCTGGCCGACCTGCGCTATGACCGCGTCAATCCGCGCACCCGCATGCGCGAGCTGGTCACGGGGGAGGTGAGCGTGCGCGCGGCCTGGGTGTTCACGGCCGGCTGTGCGGTCGTGTTCGTCGCGGCCTGTGCGGGCCTCAATGCCCTGTGCCTGGCGCTTGCGCCCGTGGCCCTGGTCTGGGGCGCGTTTTACAGCGTGACCAAGCGCTTCACGTGGCTGTGCCATTTCGTGCTGGGCTCCGTGCTCGGGCTTGCGCCCGTGGCCGGCTGGCTCGCGGTCAAACCGGAATTCGCCCTGGCGGCGATCCTTTTCGGTTGCGGCGTCACCTGCTGGACGGCCGGCTTCGACATCCTCTACGCCTGCCAGGACGTGGACTTCGACAAGGGGCAGGGGCTGTGGTCCATGCCGGCGAAGTTCGGCGTGGGCACGGCGCTGCGGCTGGCGGCCTTTTCCCATGTCGATGCGGCCCTGTTCTTCCTGCTGGCCGGTTATGCCGCCGGGCTCTCCTGGATCTACTACGCCTTCTGGGCGGTGTGTTCGGCGGTGCTGCTCGTGGAGCACAGGCTCATCGGCGAAAACGACCTGTCGCGCATCAACGTGGCCTTTTTCACACTCAACGGCGTGATCGCCCTGCTGCTCGGCGTGGGCGCGCTGCTGGCGGTGTTTCTCGCCCCGTGATAGGGTTCGAAAAATACGCCGGTATTTTTAAGAAATCACATTATTCAAGCAGATTGCCTTCGAAGGAAGTCGATACGCCTTTCGAGGGGGCAACACGGGGAGAGGGGCCATGAAGGCGCTGCTGCTTTTTTTCCTGCTCTTCTTCGTGGCCTGGGACCTCGGCTGGCTGGCGGCGGGCGTCGTCCAGACGCTGCCCTGGCGGCTGCGGAGCTTACGCGCCGGCGCGGTCAAGCCGCAGATCCTCGACGTGCGCACGCCCGCCGAATACGCCCTGTTTCACATCCCCGGCGCAATCAACCGTCCCGACGCCATGGCCGCCGATCCGGCGAGCCTGGGGCTCGACCCGAAACGGCCGGTGGTGGTCGCGTGCATGACCGGCCACCGTTCGCCGTTCGTGGCCAAACGGCTTGCCACGGCCGGTTACGCCGCCTCCAACCTGACCTGGGGCATGCTCGGCTGGAAGCTCTTCGGCGGCGAGTCGGTCTCCGGGAATTCCCGCTGACCTTTCCGAATTCCGGTCAATGGTTGCACGACCGTCACGCGGCCCTGTGGACGTCGGAGCGGGCATCGCCTATGGTGCGCCGGTCGGTGGGCAGGAGTGGTTCGCGCTCGCCGCAAGAGGCGTATGACCCCGATATTCTCCCTCTTTCTGGCCGCCTTGGGCCTGTCCCTGCTGCTTACGCCCCTGGCTCGCTGGCTGGGGCGGCGCTTGGGCATCCTGGCCATACCGCAGGCCCGCACGGTGCACACCACGCCCATGCCCCGAAGCGGCGGCCTGGCGCTTTTCCTCACCTTTTTCGCCTGCCTCGCCCTGGCCCCCGTGGTGTTGCCGCATCGGGCCGTCGCCATCCTGTTCGACCACAGCATGCGTTATGTCTATGCCGGCGCGTGCATCATCTTCGCCGTGGGTTTTGCCGACGACAAATGGACGCTGCCCTCGAAGCTCAAGCTCGTGGCGCAGATCGTCGCCGCCTGCGTGGCCTGCTACGGCGGGGCGCGCATCGCCTCGTTCGCCCTGCCGGGACAGTTCATCATCCATTTTGACCTGCTGTCCTACGCGCTCACCGTCTTCTGGTTCGTGCTGCTCATTAACGCCATCAACCTCATCGACGGCCTGGACGGGCTGGCGGCCGGAGTGGTCTTTTTCGCCACGGCGGTGCAGGCGGTGCTGGCCGCCATGCGCGGCGAGGCGCACACCGCGGCGCTTTTCGCGGTCATGGCCGGGGCCACGCTCGGATTTTTGCGCTACAACTTCAATCCCGCAAGCCTGTTTCTCGGCGACGGCGGCAGCTATTTCCTCGGCTACATGCTGGCGGCGCTTTCGGTGTCCGGTTCGGTCAAGAGCCAGGTGGGCGCGACGCTGCTCATGCCGGTCATTGCGCTTGGCGTGCCGCTTCTCGACACCATCACCGCGCCGCTACGGCGTTTCATGCGCGGTCGGGACATGTTCGAGCCGGACAAGCGGCACGTGCACCACAAGCTCCTGAGTCGTGGCTGGTCCCAGCGCAAAGTGGTGCTTTTCATTTACGGCATCACCATCTTCCTGGCCCTGGCGGCGCTGTTGCTGGTCAACCTGCGCAACGCCCCGGCCGGGCTTTTCCTGGTCGTCGTGGGCGGGGCGCTGGTCCTGCTCGTGCGCAAGGCCGGCTATTTCAGCTACTTCGCCGTGGACAAGATCCTCGGCTGGCTGCGCGACGTGTCCGATGACACGGGCCTCGCCAAGGACCGGCGCACCTTCCTCAATCACCAGATCGAGATTTCCCAGGCCCCGGACACGGCCACGCTCTGGGCGCGCATGACCGCCGCCCTGGAGCAGTTGCGTTTCGACATGGCCGAGATGACGCTTTCGGGCGACGGCGCGGGCACGTGCGTGCTGCGGCCGCAACCTCCAAGGGAGGGCGGCGGCGCGGTCTACCGTTGGCGGCGCGAAGAGGCCGAGGGCTCGGACAGGGAACTGCTCTGTTCGCCGGCGGTCATGAAGCTGGAGCTGCCGTTGCTCGGCAAGGATGGCCGCGTGCTCGGGGCGCTGTGGCTGGTGAAAAACCTCGCCGCGGACCCCATCAACGAATTCACCCTGCGCCGCGTCGAGAACCTGCGCCGCACGGTCACCGCGACCCTCGACGCACTGACTCCCGCGCCATGAGGGTGTTGCAGGTCGGCAAGTTCTATCCGCCCGACCCCGGCGGCGTGGAAACGGCCACCCGCCAGGCCGTGGAACAGCTCCTCGCCCGCGGCGCGGCCGTGGAAGTGCTCTGTTTCGCCGGCCCGGGGCCGTACGCCGACCCCGACCCCGATGCCGTCGCGCCGTGTCCCGTCCACCGCGCTCCCGTCTGGCGCACCGTTTCTTCGCAGCCTCTATCGCCGGCCTACCTCGCCGCGTTCCTGCGCCTGGCCCCGCGCTTCGACGTGCTGCATATCCACCTGCCCAATCCCCTGGCCGCCCTGGCCGCGTTCCTTTCCCGGCCCAAAGCCAAGGTCGTGCTCACCTGGCACAGCGACGTCATCGGCAAGGGCGCGCTCGCCGCGTGCGTCGGGCCGCTCGAAGCCTGGCTCTGCCGCCGGGCCGATCTGGTCGTCGCACCAAGCCCCGTACACCTCGCGGCCTCCAACCGGGCGGCGCTTTTCGCGGGCAAGGGCGCGGTGGTGCCCTTTTGCGTGGACGCGTCCATGGCCCGGCCCCAGGATGCCGACCCGGCGGCCGTGGCCGCCGTCCGCGCGCGTTTCCACGACCGGCCGCTGGTCTTCGCCCTGGGCCGGCTCGTTTCCTACAAAGGCTTCGATGTGCTCATCGACGCGGCCGCGAAACTTCCCGAAAACGTCGCCGTCGCCATCGGCGGCGCAGGGCCGCTGCACGATGCCCTGGCCGCGCGCATCGCCGCCGCCGGCCTGACGGACCGCGTTTTCCTGCCCGGCCGTATCCCCGACGCCGCCCTCGCCGCCTGGCTCGCCGCCTGCGATGTCTTCTGCCTGCCCTCTGTCAGCCGGGCCGAAATGTTCGGCATCGTCCAGCTCGAAGCCATGGCCGGCGGCAAGCCCGTGGTTGCGACGGACATCCCCGGCTCTGGCGTGCCCTGGGTCAACCGCCACGGCGAAACCGGCCTTGTCGTGCCGCCCGGGGACGCGGCCGCCCTGGCCGATGCCCTGTCCACGCTGCTCGCCGACCCGGGGCTGCGCGCGCGCCTGGGGCAGGGCGGCCGCGACGCCGTGGCCGGCCGTTTCTCCCCTTCCTCCGTGGGCAAGGCCCTGGCCGACGCCTACGCGCGCCTCGCCTGACACTCTTCCGCCTTTCCTGGACAGCCGGCCCGCTCCGTGGCTATAGGGTCGTAAAACCGGAAAGGAGAGTACCCTATGTCCGATCAGAAATGTGGCTGCGCCTGCGGCTCGTTTTCCCCCCTGACCTGGGTCGCCCTGGGCCTGGGCGCACTGTTCGTCGTGTTCATGTTCATCGAGGCCACCACCATCCGCTGGTGGGTCATGCTGCCGCTGGCCCTGCTCAGCTTCATTTTCTTCAACATCCAGCGCGGCCAGACCGAAGGCGTCGAAAAGAAGGTCTGCTGCTGGGGCTACTGGCTCATCATCGTCGCGTTCCTGCTGCGCGACATGTGCCTGTCCGGCCAGATCGTCGCCGCCTACCACCGCCTGATCGCCGCCGGCATCCCCCTGCATGGCTAAGCCGCCTTACGCCCTGCGCCGCATCTCGCCCCTGGCCACCCAGTCCGACCATGACCGGTTCGCCGTGGCGGATGCGGCGCTCGTGGCCCAGAAATGCCGCGACGCGGCCGCCAACCCCCGCCGCCGCGAAATCCACTGCTTCCACGCCGCAGACGCCGCGACCCTGCACCGCATGATCAATGCCCTGCAACCCGGCACCTACGTGCGCCCCCACCGCCACCTGACCCCGCCCAAGGACGAGGCCTTCGTGGCGCTCACCGGCAAGATGGGCTTCGTCTGCTTCAAGGACGACGGCTCCTTCGATCGCGAAGACTGCGCCATCCTCGACGCCGCAGCCGGCTCCTACGCCGTGGACGCGCTCGCCGGCGGCTGGCACTGCGTCATGGCCCTCGTCCCGGATACCGCCGTGTTCGAAGTCAAACCCGGCCCCTACAGCCCCATCTCCGACAAGGACTTCGCCCCCTTCGCCCCCGCCGACGGCGACCCCGCCGCGCGCGACTACCTGCGCGGCGTGGAAGACCGGTTTCGGGAGCTGCTGGGACTGCCGCCGAGGGAGTGGGAGTAGGAGTGGGAGTGGAAGGAGGAGCGAGGGAGAGAAGAAGGGAAGAGTGAAGATGCCTCCGGCGGCCAGGAGGGGATGATCCCCTCCTGGACCTCCTCGACGGGAGCGGATGGGAGGGAGGTCGGGAACGGCAAGCGGCGGGGCGTCGGCAGTGGTGGTCGCGGAATTTGCCCGGGCGACGCAGGCCGCAAAGCCGGCCAGCACGCCCGGGCAAATTCCGCGACCACGGGCGCCAGCGGCGAAGCGCCGCATTTTAAGAAGATTCTCTTAAGGTCTTTAAGAGGTTTTCAAAGTAAAATTCCTTCAAACTCGCCCCGAAGGGGCGACGGGCCTCGCCGACGCACTCCCGCGAACGACCACGCCTCCACCCGCCCCCCGCTCCCCCGTCCAGGGGGTCCGGGGGGGATGATCCCCCCCGGCCGCCGGAGGCGTCTTCCTCTCTTCTTAGTCCATCCCACCAACTACACGTTGAACAGAAAGTGCACCACGTCGCCGTCGGCCATGACGTAGTCCTTGCCTTCCTGGCGCAGGACGCCGGCGGCGCGGCATTTGGCTTCGGTCTGGTGCTTGATGTAGTCGTCGTAGGCGATGACTTCGGCGCGGATGAAGCCGCGTTCGATGTCGGAGTGGATTTGCCCGGCGGCGGCCGGGGCTTTGGCGCCGGCGGTGATGGTCCAGGCGCGCACTTCCTTGGGGCCGGCGGTGAAGAAGCTGATGAGCCCGAGCGTATGGTAGGCCAGGCGCGCCACGCGGTCGAGGCCGGATTCGTTCAGGCCGTAGGAGGCGAGGAATTCCTGGCGTTCGTCGTCGGCGAGCCCGGCGAGTTCCTCTTCCATGCGGGCGCAGACCACGACCATCTCCGCGCCGCGGGAGGCGGCGATCTGCCGGATTTTGTCCACCAGCGGGGATTCTCCCTTGGGGTCGTCTTCGCCGACGTTGGCGCAGTAGATGACGCGTTTGCCGCTAAGCGGCCGGATTTCGTCGAACAGCGCGAGCATGGCCGGGGTCTCGACGCCTTCGACGGTGGCGGCGGGCGCGCCGGTCATGAGGTGGTCGAGGAGGCGTTTGCCGGCGGCGACCTTGTCGAGGAGTTCCTTGTCCTTGCTGCCCTTGGTTTGCTTGACGAGGCGGTCCAGGCGCGATTCGAGGATTTGCGCGTCGGCGAGGATGAGTTCGGTTTCGATGACGTCGATGTCGCGGGCCGGGTCCACGGAGCCGGACACGTGGACGACGTCGTCGTCTTCAAAGGCGCGGGCGACGTGGACGATGACTTCGGTTTCGCGGATGTGGGCCAGGAATTTGTTGCCCAGGCCCTCGCCCTTGCTCGCGCCGGCGACGAGGCCGGCGATGTCGGTGAAGCGCACGGTGGCGGGCACGATCTGCGCCGGGTTGACGAGCGCGGCCAGGGCGTCGAGGCGGGCGTCCGGCACGGGCACGATGGCCACGTTGGGTTCGATGGTGCAGAAGGGGTAGTTGGCGGCCTGAGCGTTCTGGGCTTTGGTCAGGGCGTTGAACAGAGTGGATTTGCCGACGTTGGGCAGGCCCACGATGCCGACGGAAACGGCCATGGGGGATCGTCCTTTTGCGGCGGCGCTTGCGCCGGATGGGGCCTTGTGGGGGAGGCCGTTTGGAGCGGGGCCGGGGCCGCGCGCGGCGGCCCCGGCGGGCTTACTTGATGTCCCGCGTGCGCAGGATGGTTTTTTCCAGGAAATGGATCAGTTCGTAGTCCGAGGCCATGTGGGACAGGGCCTTGGACACGGTCATGCTGAGGAGCTTGTCGAATTCGGGCTCCACGCCTTCGGCCGGCAGTTTCCAGACGGTTTCGCCTTCGTAGCGTTTGGTCATGGTCTGGCCGTTGTTGTCGGCGGTGACGGCGACGACGGCCACGGCCCGGGCGGAGAGTTGCGCGCCGGTCTGGCTCGGTTTGTAGGCGAGCTCGGTCAGTTCGACCGTGAGCTTGCGCACCACGGCTTCGCTTGCCGCGGCGGGCTTGAAGCCCTTGTCGCGCAGCCCCGCTTCCACGGCGCGGCGCATGGCCGGGGCGGGATCGCAGGCGGTGGTCAGTTTGCCGGCGAAGGAGGAGGCGGGGTTGCACAGCCCGACCTCGGCGCTGGGGCGGCCGTCCTTGACCGTGACCGAGACTTCGACGTCGCGGCCGAGGGCTTCCTTTTCCACGACCACGGACGGCGTGACGGTGGCTTGTTGGCCGGCGCAGCCGGCGAGCAGGGCGACAAGCGCCAGGGCCGTAAAAAGGGCCGACGCCCGGAGGCGTCGGCCGCGTGGTGACAGATGCTGCTTCATGACGTCCTCGCACCGCCGCTGGGGCGGTCAGGCCGTCTCTACAAGACCTTGCGCAGGGCCGCAAGCGCGGCGGCGTAATCGGGCTCGTTGGTCACTTCGGGCACGAGCTCCATGTAGGCCACCTTGCGGTCCGGCCCGAGCACGAGGACGGTGCGGGCGAGCAGGCGCAGTTCCTTGATGAGCAGGCCGTAGGCCTGGCCGAAGGACGCGTCGCGGTGGTCGGAGAGGGTGACGATGTTTGTCACGCCCGCCGCTTCGGCCCAGCGTTTCTGGGCGAACGGCAGGTCCATGCTGATGACCAGCGCCTTGGCCTGACCGGTGAGGCTTTCCATTTCCTTGTTGAATTTGCGGGCTTCCAGGTCGCACACGGCCGTGTCCAGGGACGGCACGGCGATGAGGATGAGGCCTTTTTCGGTGAAATCGCCGAGCTTGGCCGGGGCCAGCTCGTTGGTCAGCACGGTGAAGTCCGGGGCGGCGTCGCCCACGCCGACGGGGGTGCCGACGAGGGTCAGCCCGCCGCCGAGGAAAGTGATAAGTCCGGTGCGCTCGCTCATGGCGCGTTCCTCCTTGCAGATAGTGGGTCGCCAGGGGACGACCATGGCATCTTATGGCCCCAGGGCGAGCCGGCGTCAACCGGGGACGCGGACATGCGGCGTCCGCGTCGCACGCGCTTGACTTTGCCGGGCATGCCGGCAATCTCGCCGGAAAGGAGAACCGCCATGCGTCGATGCAGCACCGCTTTGCTCGTTTTGTGGATGCTTCTCGCCCTGCCGGTCGCGGCCGTGTCCGCCGGCCCGGCCACGCCCGAGGCCGCGGGCCTCGTGGACATCACCAAGGTCGCGCCGGACGTCAAACTCGACATCCGCTACGCCACGCCGAACAATTTCACCAAGGTGGCCGTGTATCCGGCCGCGAAATGCTACCTGCGCGCGGACGTGGCCGCGCGGCTGGCCCGGGTTCAGGCCGACCTGGAGAAGCAGGGCCTGGGGCTCAAGGTCTACGACTGCTACCGTCCCTTCTCCATCCAGAAGAAGTTCTGGGCGCTGGTGCCGAACGAAGACTGGGTGGCCAAGCCCGTGGAAAAGGACGGCAAGCCCGCCACCGGCTCCAAGCACAACCGGGGCGCGGCCGTGGACCTGACGCTCGTGGACGCGGCGGGCAACGAACTGCCCATGCCCTCGGGCTTCGACGATTTCACGGAAAAGGCCCGGCGCGACTATACGGGCGGCGACAAGGCGGCGCTTGCGAACTCCAAGCGGCTGGAGGCGGCCATGCGCAAGGAGGGCTTCGAGCCGCTGCCCTCGGAGTGGTGGCACTTCGACGGCCCGGGCTGGCAGGGCTACGAGCTGCTCGACGCGCCCATCAACTGACCGCGTTTTCGCCGACAGGCGGTTCGGGCCGGGGGATGAGCGGCAGGTAGACTTCGAACAGGCTCCCCCGGCCCACCGCGCTTGTGACCAGCACGGCCCCGCCGCAGCCCTTGACGATGCCGTGCACCGCGGCAAGGCCCATGCCCGTGCCCTGGCCTGGCCGTTTGGTGGTGAAAAACGGCTCGAAGATGCGCTCGCAGATGTCCGGGGCCATGCCGTGGCCCGTGTCCGACACCCAGAGCCTGGCGTAGGGGCCTTCGGCCAGTTCGGTCAGGGGCAGGCCGGCGGCGATGCAGGGGCCGGTCGGGCGGGGCGGGGCGGGCACGGCCGCAAGCCCCACCTCCATGACGCCGCCTTCGGGCATGGCCTGGGCGGCGTTCAGGCACAGGTTCATGAGCACCTGGTGGATTTGCGCCGGGTCGGCCTCGATGGTCAGGGCCAGCTCGGAAATGCGCGCGCGGATCTCCACGCGGGGGTCCACCATGCCTTGGGCCAGCTTGACGGTTTCCTTGGCCAGCGGCGTGAGCGGCAGCGGCCCCACGGTCAGCTCGCCCTGGCGGCTGAAGGTGAGGAGCTGGCGCACGAGGTCGCGGGCCCGCTCCGAGGCCCGGACCACGTCGGCCAGCGGCTTGCGCAGGGGATCGCGCCAGGGGATGTCGGCCAGGATCATCTCGGTGTTGAGCAGGATGGGCGTGAGCAGGTTGTTGAAATCGTGGGCCACGCCACCGGCCAGCACGCCGATGGCTTCGAGCTTCTCCACCTGGCGCAGCCGCTTTTCCAGACCCGTTTCGTAGGTCATGTCGCGCACGAGCAGAATGTGGTTGACGATCTGCCCCATGGCGTCGCGCACCGGGGAAATCAGCGTATCGGTCACGGCCTCCTCGCCGCTTTCCCGGGTCAGGCGCACCCGGCCGGACCAGCGCAGGCCGAGCGAAAGCATCTTGCGCACCGAATCCCCGAGAAAAACCGCCATGTGTGCGCCGAGGTCCATGGAGCCGGCCTGCCCCTGGCCGCCGCCGACGATCTGGGCAAAGGCGGGATTGGCGTATTCGAGCTTGAAGTCGCGGCTGACGATGACCAGCCCCTCGGCGCTCTGGTCCACGGCGGAGACCAGCAGCATGCGCTCTTCCTCGGCGCGCTTGCGGTCGGTGATGTCGCGGGCCGCACCCTCGACGCGCGTCAGGCGGCCGTATGCGTCGAGCACGGCCCGGGCGTTGACCGAGAGCCAGACCGTGCGCCCGTCGCGGCGCACCACCTGCATCTCGTAATCGAAGGCACGGCCGTTCTGGGCGAGCAGGCGCAGGAATTCCAGCCGGTCCTCCTGGCGCGTCTGGATGCGCGAGAACAGGTCGCCCTGCTCGAGCAGCACGTCCTGGGCCGAAGCGTAGCCCAGGATGCGGGCCAGTGCCGGGTTGCAGGCGGCCATGCCGCCCGCGGGGTCGAACTGGAAGATGCCTTCGGCCGAATTTTCGAAGATGTCCCGATACTTGGCCTCGCTTTTGATGAGCTCCTGCTCCATGCGCCAGTAGGCCGTGACGTCGCGGCCGGTGGCCTGGTACTCGCCCACCCGGCCGGCGTCGTCGAAGATGGCGCGCACGGTCCAGCTCAGGCAGCGCGTCTGCCCGTCGGCAAGCGTGAACAGATGCCGGATCTCCGTGGCCGGCGCGCGCGGCGTAAGGGCCAGGATGCGCCGGCGCAGCGCCGTGGCCTCGTGTGCGGGCAGGCGTTCCAGGAACACGCCGCCGACGAGCGCTTCGGGGGACTTGCCGGACAGCTTGGCCACGGCCCGGTTGACGAAAAGGCGCCGCAACTGCGGATCAAGCCGCAGCACGAGTTCGGTCTGGTCCTCGACGATGGCCTGATAGCGCCTTTTGGCGACGTCGAGTTCCTGTTCGGCCCGCCGGTGGGCCGTGATCTCGGTGAGCATGCCGCACACGGCGTCCACGTCGCCCGCGGCGTTGGTCAGCGGGATGCACGCGGCCAGGAAGGAGCGCTCCCGGCCGTCGAAGGTCAGGCGAACCTCGTTTTCATCCGCTTTTTTCGAAAGAATGGCTTCCCGGGCCGCCACCTTGAAGCGCGCAAAGGCTTCCGGCCCGCTCGTCTCGGCCATGAGCCTGCCGAGCAGCAACTCCCGGGGCTTGCCGTGCAACCGCTCGAACGCCTTGTTGACGAACAGGAAGCGGAAGTCGAGGTCCACCACGAACACGGCCGTGATGGCGTATTCGAGGATGCCGTCGAGGCGCCTGGCATCGAAGGCCGGCGGCGGGGCATCGAAGACGCAGACGACGCCTCCGGCCGGGGCTTCGTCCGGGCCGAGGACAGCGCAGGCGGCATGCCCCGTGGCCCGGGTGCGTTCGCCGCCGCGCAGGGGACAGTCCGGGCACGGCGCGTCGCGGCCGTACAAGACCGCATGGCAGGCCGCGCCCGCCTCCTCGTCCAGGCGGGCGCGGGCGGGCGCGTTGCCGCGCAGGAAACGGCCCTCCCCGTCGAGGACGGCGACGCCCTGCGCCAACGCCTCGGCCAGCGTCCGCGACGGTTCGTGCGTCAGGACAAGCGCACCCTCACGGGCGAGCGTAACGGCCAGCCGGATTGGTGACACCGTCGTCATAGGGCGAATATCCCTTGGGCGCAGGTTGGGCTGGCAGGGAAATCCCCTTGGATATCTTGCTCTTTTCGTACGTCCGCATCAGCTCGTCCATGTTCACGCTGTCCGGTTCGGGCAGCGCGGCCGCCGGACCGGCGTTGGCGATGGAATAATACGCGAGCTTGAGCCCCCTGGTCGCAGGATCGTACTTGAGCTTGACCTTCACGTCGCCCTTGCGCCAGCGCAGGACCTCCACGCCACCCTCCGCGGACAGGGACGGCTTGCCGTATTCCGCTGTGATCCGTTTGGCCATGGCTTCGCGGTCGATGAGGCCGTCCAGGCGCACGTAGGCCGCAAAGAGCTTCCCCGCGGCAAAGCCGTAGAACACCACCGGGGCGCGGCCGTCCAGCCTGTAACGCTCGTTGAGATTGACGGCGTATGTGACATCGCCGCTCTTTTTGAGCGTCAAAAAGGACGGCAAGGCAGCAAGGTTCGTCCCGAAAGGCGTGCCGGCGAAGCCGTCGGCCTGTCGGGCCCAGCACGGATCGTTTACGGCCAAAGCCGTGACGATGGCGAAAAGCATGATCCCAAGGCGCATATTCCCTCCCCGTGAATTATTTCCTTCTCCTTACCGTCCCGGGGAACCCGAGCGCAAGACGCGACGGCAAAATACCGTGACCGGCATCTGGCTTTTTGCGCGGGCCGCGACTATACGTAAAAGGCACCGCATCGTTTTCTTCGGTCGTGCCCCAATGGAAAAAGTGCTCATCGTCGAAGACAGCAAAGTCTTTGCCCGTATCCTTATCCGGAAAATCGAGGATGAGCTTTTCTTTGACGCCTGCTGGGCTTCGAACTTCGAGGAAGCGCGCTATCTCCTTGAAGAAAACCCCGACAACAACACGTTTTTCGTGGCCTTGCTCGACCTGCACCTGCCCGACGCCGACGACGGGCGCATCGTGGACTACGTCATCTCCCGGGGCATCCCCGCCATCGTCTTCACCGGCGACGTGGAATCCGAAATCCGCGACCGCATCTGGTCCAAGAAGGTCGTGGACTATGTCTCCAAGGAATCCCCGGACAGCCTCGATTACCTCGTCTCCCTGGTGCGGCGCATCTCGCTTAATAAATTCGTCCACATCCTCGTCGTCGACGACTCCCAAACCGTGCGCAACCACCTCGTACGCCTGCTCACCGCCCACGAATTCATCGTCCACGAAGCCAACGACGGCGCGTACGCCCTCTCGATCCTCGAACGACACCCCGAAATCAAGGTCGTCATCACCGACTACTTCATGCCCGGCATGGACGGCGTGGAACTCACCCGCCGCATCCGCCGCGGCCGCCGCAAGGACGAACTCGCCGTCATCGGCATCTCCGCCTACGGCAACACCATCCTCTCCGCCCGCTTCATCAAGAACGGCGCAAACGACTTCCTCAACAAGCCCTTTTCCAGCGAAGAATTCTACTGCCGGGTCACCCAGAACCTGGAAATGCTCGAATACATCCAGAAACTGCGCGAAACCTCCATCCGCGACCCCCTGACCGGCCTCTACAACCGCCGCCACTTCTTCGAAGCCGCCAAGGCTATCCACTCCCGCCTGTGCTGCGGCCAGGCCGCCATGACCCTGGCCATGATCGACATCGACCACTTCAAGAAAGTCAACGATACCTACGGACACGCCGTGGGCGACGAAGTCCTCAAACACGTGGCCCACGGCCTCGCCAACCGCTTCCGCGGCAGCGACTTCGTCGCACGCCTCGGCGGCGAGGAATTCTGCGTCATCGCCGCCGGCCTCGAAGGCCAACACGCCATGGGCGTCTTCAACGACCTGCGCAACAGCATCGAACGCTCCAAAGCCAAGGCCGGCAAAACCAGTGTCGGCGTCACCATCAGCATCGGCATCTGCGACAAACCCTGCGGCTCCCTCGACGCCATGCTCGCCGCCGCAGACGCCGCCCTCTACAAAGCCAAACGCACCGGCCGCAACAGAGTCGTCTGGGCAGACTGATCCGGGCGCTACCCCGGACTCGCTGGGGCGCTGCCCCAGACCCCGCCGCACCGCGCACCGACCATCCTCCCCCCCGCTTCCCCATCCCCCGTCGGGGAGGTCCAGGAGGGGATTATCCCCTCCTGGCCGCCGGAGGCATCTTCATCTTCGCCTTTTCCCCCAACTTCCTATTCCTTCACACTTTCCCTCTCACGCTCCCGCAGCAGCATGATGGCGAGCGCGTTGACGGTAGCACCGGCCAGGGCGGAGCCGCCTTTGCGGCCGGAGATGACGATCCAGGGCACATCGGCGCGGGTCATGAGCAGGGCTTTGGATTCGGCGGCGTTGACGAAGCCGACGGGCATGCCGATGACGCAGGCGGGCGGAGTGCCGCCGGCGTCGAGGTGTTTGAGCAGGCGCAGCAGGGCGGTGGGCGCATTGCCGATGGCGAAGATGAGGGGGCCGGGGATGGTGGCAAGGGCGGCGTCCATGGCGGCGGCGGCGCGGGTGCCGTTGGCGCGCGTGGCGGCGGCGACGACGTCGGGGTCGTTTAAGAGGCAGCGCACGGTTGCGCCGAGCGGCGTCAGGCGTCGGGCGGGAATGGCGCAGCGGGCCATTTCGGTATCGGTGACGATGGTCGCGCCGGCGGCGAGGGCGGCGAGGCCGGCTTCCACCGCGCCATGGGAGAAGCGGACGAGGTCGAGCATTTCGAAGTCGGCGGTGGTGTGGATGAGCCGGCGCACGATTTCCCATTGCCGGCCTGCGAAGGGGCGCGGTTCGGGGACTTCGGCGTCGATGATGGCCAGGGATTTTTCCTCGATGGCGTTTGGCGCGGCGATGGGCAGGAGTTGCGGTGTGTCGTGCATGGGAACCTCGTATGGCCATGGTATCCGTCCGGGGGGGTGGGTCAAGGCTTGGATGTGTATTTCTGCTTGACGGTGTTACGAAATATAAAATAGTATTATCAAGAACGCCGAGGGACACCTCCATGAGGCCGGTGTCCTTTGCGAACCCGCCGAATGCCTTGGCATTTCGCACAGCCGTGTGCGTTGGCGGCGATGGAAAGGCACCCCATCGCCGCTTTCGCGCACGGTGTCGGTTTTCGCGAAATGGACCGGGCGCGGTCAAGGGTGTGGCCTTCCCGCCGCTGCCGGGGAGGCCATGACGCTTGTCCTGCTCCAGGGACGGCCCCGGGCGGCGCATGAGGTCGTCGCTGCCCGGGGCCGCTTCGCCGCGATTTCCTCGGGGAGTGGATGCGCCTCATCCGAGGGCGGCGCCAACCCCTCGGAATTGTTCCCTGCTTCTTTGCCCATGCCGGACCGTCGCTTGTTGCCGAGCCCCGACGGTCCGGCTTTTTTATGGCAGCGGGAAAAAGGCTATTTTGATCTTGATTATTATTTTCATTTACTCTAAAGAAGAACCCAACGCAGCCGGAAAATCCGGCGAAGCGGGGTAGGGCGCATCGGTGGCGGCCCACCCCGCAAGCAACGCAAGGCGGTCCGGCCATGCCGGGCAGACCATAGAGCGCATCCCACACTACCTCCATAACCCTAAACCCCACGACGGCGGCCGGAACCTTCGGGTTTCGGCCGTTTGTCGTTTACCACATACACGCTGCCTTGTTTTCCCCTTGCGGGGTGGTCCGGGAGGGGCTCTCGGTCCTTCCTGGCCGCCGGAGGCGTTCTTTCCCTCCCTCTCTCCCCCCCAACCCTCTATATCGCAGGCCTGCCGCCGCGCGGCGGCTCGCCGGGACTGACGACCACGGCGTAGCCCAGGCGCGTGGGCACGTAGACGGCGCGGGATTTGTCCGTGACGAACACCAGAGCCTTTTCCCGTCGCGCGGGCGGCCAGCCGGAAGCGCCTTCTTGCCCCGGCTCCGGGAGACGGATAGGTTGTCCTGCCTGGCCGCCGCGTCGGGTTCTTTCGGCAAAACGCCCCACGGAGTCCTTCGCGCCGCCATGATCCCCGCCCAACCCTTCTCGTTGCGTGCCGCGCCGTCGCGGCACGCGAGCCGGCGCAGCGCCCTATGAACTGGTTCGCGCTTTCGTGCGTCACAGCCCTGACCCAGGCGGTCAAGGACACTTTTCTCAAGCGGTCCTTGGCCTCGCTGGACGCGACCACGGCCATGATCGGCTACTGCCTGTCGGCCTCGGTCATTTTGTGGCTGGCCGTGGCCGCGGGGCCGCCCGTTACCCTCGTGGCCCCGTTTTGGACCTGCCTCGCCGTGGGCGGTGTCCTCGGCGGCGTGACCTACTGGCTCTACGGCCTCGCGCTCAAGGCCGGAGACTTGTCGCTGACCCTGCCCATGCTGGCCTTCACGCCCCTTTTCCTGCTCGTCACCTCGCCCCTGACCCTGGGCGAATTCCCCGAGCCGGGCGGGCTGTGCGGCATCGCCCTGGTGGTCGCCGGGGCGTACGTGCTCAACCTGCGCGAACGCAAGAGCGGCGTGCTCGGCCCGATCAAAGCGCTGTGGACGCGCCGGGGGCCGCGGCTGATGCTCGCCGTCGCCGCCATCTGGAGCATCGGGGCCAACCTCGACAAGCTCGGGCTGCGGGCTTCGTCGCCGCTTTTCTGGGGGGCGGCGGTCTATACCGCAACCTTCCTGGCCCTGCTCGGGCCGCGCCTCGTGAAGAAGGCTCGGGCCGGGCGGCGGTTGCCCGGGCTGCCGCCCTGGCCCGTGGCCGTGGCCGGGCTGCTCGAGGCCATCGGCATCGTCTGCCAGATGCACGCCTTGCCGCTGACGCAAGTGTCCTACGTCATTGCGGTCAAGCGGCTGAGCATCGTCTTCGGCGTGCTGCTCGGCGCCCTGGTCCTGCGCGAGCCGGACCTGGCGCATCGCCTGCCCGGGGCACTTTTGATGGTCGCGGGCGTTTTCTTTATCGCGGTTTTCGGATAAAAGCCCCAACCGATCTCGTTTCCCGGAGCCGCTCATGAGCCCTTACCGTTTTCTGCCGGACCTTTCCCCCGATCGGTTGGCCGCCATCCAGGCGGACGGCCTCAACTGGACCTGCCGCCACGCCTTCTCCGGCAGTCCCGTCTACCGCGAGCGTCTGGCGGGCATCGGCTACGAGCCGGGACAAACGCTCTCCCTGGACGATTTGCGCCGTCTGCCCGTGACCACGGTCGAGGATCTGCGCGACGGCTACCCCTTGCCGCTGCTCTGCGTCCCCGAGGAGCAGGTGGTGCGCATCCACGCCTCCTCCGGCACCACGGGCAAGCGCAAGATCCTGGCCTACACGCAACGGGACATCGACACCTGGAAGGACCTGTTCGCCCGCTGCTACGAGCTGGCGGGGCTGACGCCCCTGGACCGGGTGCAGATTGCCGTGGGCTACGGCCTCTGGACGGCCGGCGCGGGCTTCCAGCTGGGCTGCGAGCGCTTCGGGGCCATGGCCCTGCCCGTGGGGCCGGGCAACATGGAAATCCATGTCCAGCTGCTCGAGGACATGGGCACGACATGCCTGTGCGCCACGGCCTCCATGGCGCTGCTCATGGCCGAGGAGGTGCAAAAGCGCGACATGCGCAAGCGCCTGAAACTCAGGAAGGTCATTTTCGGGGCCGAGACCCACACCGACAAGATGCGCCGCCGCTTCGAGAAGTGGCTCGGGCTCGAGGAAAGCTTCGACATCACGGGCATGACCGAGCTCTATGGCCCGGGCATGGGCCTGGAATGTTCCGCGCACCAGGGCGTGCATTACTGGGCGGACAAGTTCATCCTGGAAGTGCTCGACCCCGTGACCCTGGCTCCGGTCACGCCGGGCGAGGTGGGCGAGATGGTGGTGACGAGCCTGTGCAAGGAGGCCGTGCCGCTTGTGCGCTACCGCACCCGCGACCTGACGCGGCTCGTGCCCGGGGCGTGCGCATGCGGCTGCTCGCTGCCGCGCCACGACCGCATCTGCGGCCGTTCCGACGACATGTTCATCTTCCGGGGCGTCAACATCTACCCCGGCCAGATCGCGAGTGTCCTGGAGGAGTTCCGCGACGTGGACAGCGAGTTCCAGATTCGCCTGCTGCGCCGCGACGGCCGCGACCAGATGGTGGTCAAGGTCGAGCGCAAGCCCACGTCCAGCGCCGACCTGGACCAGAACCTGTCCGAGGCCATCTCCATCGAACTGCGCAAGCACCTGCTCGTGCGCGGCTGGGTGGAGATCCTGCCGCCCGGGACGCTTCCCCGCAGCTACGGCAAGACCAAGCGCGTCATCGACGACCGCAACGGCCTGGGCGAAGACTGAGCCGGGCCGCGACGAGACGCGAAAAACGCCCCTGCCGACGGTTGCCGGCAGGGGCGTTTGCGTTGCTGGCGCCTGCTTGCGGTTACGCGGCGAGCAACTGGCTCTTGTTCGTGCTCGACGTGTCGGCCACGGTCGCCTGCGACGACGCGGTCGTGCTCACGCCGGTGTAGTCCTTGTAGGCGGCCGAATCGCCGGATGTCGCGACGGCCGTGGTCGTGTCGGTCTTGGCGGCGCTTCCCGTATCGCTCGTCGTGCCGCTCGCGGCCGTGGTCGTCGCGGTGGCGCTGTCCGTGGTCGCGGAGCCGGTCGAGGCGGTGCTTGAGCCGCTGGTGACAGCGCTGGCCACGTCCTGGGCCTGGTCCACGATGGTGTCGGCGTACTGCGTGCCCGTGGCAATGGTGTCCTTCACGTAGTCCACGGCCGTGGACACCTTGTCCGTCGTCCATTCCACCGCGGTGCTCACCCGGTCAGCCACATACGCCACGGTGTCCTGGATCTTCGACACCAGGGCGGATCCCGAAGAGGAGGCGGCGTCGGCCACCATGCTTGATACCGTGGACACGGTGTCCTTGACATAGGACACCGCTGTGGAAACCGTGTTCGATACCCAGTTGGCCGCGGTGCTTACCGTGTCCGCCGCCCAGTTCGCGGCCGAGGTGACAGTGCTCAGCAGCGAGCTCGCCGCCGGGATGGCGTTGCTCACCGCAGTGGCCACAGACTTCACCGCCGCCGTCACCTTGGAAAAAAAGGAACTCCAGCTCATTTTCCTACCCTCCGGGGATTTGGTTGGTTGCGTTTGCTCACCTTTCCTGACTCCCCTATGAGCGAAGATCATGCCAAAACATAGTTGCCTGTATTGATTGGAAAAGGAGAAAGCGGAAGCGCGTGCGCCCGCCATGTTTCGAGGCGGGCCTGCCTGCATACGAGGCGTTTTCCCCGCAGCGGATGCTGCGTCCGACGCCGGGGCGTCGCGGTTGCACGACATCGCGAGATCTCTCTAACGCTCCAGAATTGCGTGGGATTGTCTTTTGAGTTACACGTGAACGAGCCCGCGATGCGTTCGCGGGATCGCGCGGTCTGCCGCGCAGGGAGGTTCGATGCCCCAGTCGCCCCAGTCGCCCGTGCCGCTGACCCCGGACCTGACCGCCCACCTGTCCCGCTTCGCCGCCCTCGTCTCCGACGCGGCCTATGATGCGGCCGACGACGCCCTGCTCGGCTGTCGCCGCCTTCTCGACAAGCTTCCCGGCCGCCCCAAGGCGCAATGCGACCTGCTCGATCGATTCGAGGCCATGCTCTCCTATGTGCGCGACCGCGAGAAACTGCTGGAAGAGGCCGTGGATCGCCTCGACAACTCCCACAGCGAACTCAGGCACATCGAAAGGCAGCTCAAGCTCGAAAACGCGGCGCTCAAGAGCCAGCTGCGCCAGAATTTTTCTCCGTCCCGCGTCATCGGCGCGAGCCCCCGCATGTCCAAGGTGCTCCAGCTCGCCCAGCGCGTCGCCGAGACCACGGTCAACGTGCTCATCACCGGCGAGACCGGCACAGGCAAGGAGATGGTGGCCAAAGTGGTGCACTATTCCGGTCGGCGGCGGCATGGACCGTTCATGGCCGTCAACTGCACGGCCGTGCCCGAGACGCTTTTCGAAAGCGAATTCTTCGGCATCGAAAAGGGGGTGGCCACGGGCGTGGAAAAGCGCAAGGGCATTATCGAGGGGGCAAACGGCGGCACGCTTTTTCTCGACGAGATCGGGGACATGTCCGAGGCCAGCCAGGCCAAGATCCTGCGCGTGCTGGAGCTGGGCGAAGTGGTGCCCGTGGGCGGACGCGGGTCGCAGCACGTGGACATCCGCCTGGTCTCGGCCACCAACCGCGACCTCAAACAGGATCTGGAGCTCGGGCGCTTCCGGCGCGACCTCTATTACCGCATCAAGGTCGTGCATCTCGACCTGCCGCCGCTTCGCGAACGCACGGACGACATCCCGCTGCTGGCCGAGAATTTCCTGGCCGGGTTCGCCCGCAACATGGGCCGGGGCCGCATGAGCTTCTCCAAGCGCGCCCGCGAGGCGCTCATGCGCTATCCCTGGCCGGGCAACATCCGCGAGCTGGAAAACGAGGTCGAGCGCGCCGTGGCCCTGGCCTACACCGACACCATCCACATGGAGGATCTCTCGCGCGAGGTGCGCCACGCCCTGGACCGCGTCATGCCCGTGGTGCCGGTGTCCGGGGGCGGGCACAAGGCCTCGGTGGGGCGGCTCAAGGAGCTCGAGCGCGAGGCCATCGAGGCCTGCCTGGCCGAATGCGGCGGCAACCGCACCCAGGCCGCGCGGGTGCTCGGCATCAGTCGGGAAAGCCTGCGCCGCAAGCTCAAGCCCCTGGAGGGCGGGGACGGCGAAAACGGCGACGCCGATGGCGAGGTCGGGGCATAACCCCCATGGGCAGCCTGCCGGCCTCCGCACTGGACGATTTCGTCGTCATCGCCCGTCACCACGGCCTGGTCGCGGATGCGACGGATCTTGTCTCCCGGCATGGCCTGGCCGGGCGGGTTCTCACCATGGCCACGGTCCTGCGCCTGGCCGGAGGCCTTGGCCTTGCCGCCAGGCGTCGCCGCCTGCCGCCTCGGGGCCTCCTGGAGCTCGGCGAGGCCTATCCGGCCCTGGCCGTGCGCAGGGACGGAACCACGGCCGTGCTTTCGGGGGCGCGCCAGGTCCCCGGCGGCGGGCGCGAACTCGTGCTCTATGACCGGGAGCATGCCGCCGCGGGCAACCCCTTCGTGTTCGTGCCCGAGGCCGGGCTGGCGGGGCTTTTCACGGGCGAGGTCGCGCTTTTTCGCAAGAAAAAGACCGGGGCCTCCGACGCCAGACGCTTCAGCCTGTCCTGGTTCTGGCCGCAGGTGGCCCGGGAAAAGCGCATCTTCCTCGAAATCGCCGGAATCGCCTTTTTCATGCATGGCCTCGCTTTCGCCGTGCCGCTGTATTTCCAGAACGTGGTGGACAAGGTGCTCGCCCACCACACCCTGTCGACCCTCAACGTGCTCGGCGTCGGCGTGGTGGCCGCCATCTGCTTCGAAGGCGCGTTGCGCTACCTGCGCGAATACCTGCTGCGCTTCGCCACCACCAAGATCGACCTGCGCCTGGCCATGGAGACCTTCGCCCATATGATCAAGCTGCCGCTGCCGTTTTTCGAGCGCAGCTTCGCGGGCGTGATCATCAAGCACATGCAGCAGACCGACCAGGTGCGGGAATTTCTCACGGGCAACCTCTTAAACACCCTGCTCGACGCCTCCTCGCTCGTGGTCTTCCTGCCCGTGCTCTATCTCTACAGCCCGAAACTCACGATGATCGTCGTGGCCTTCGCCCTGGTCACGGCCGGGGCCATCGGGGCGCTCGTCGGCCCGTTCCACCGCCGGCTCATGGCGCTCTATGCCGCCGAGGGCGAGCGGCAGGCACTGCTCGTCGAAACCATCCATGGCGTGGGCACCATCAAGTGCCTGGCGCTCGAGGGCACGCGCCAGCGGCGCTGGGAGGAGGGCTCGGCCGGGGCCGTGTCGCGCAACTTCGACGTGCGCAAGATGTCGGCGCTCGGCAACGCGCTGGTCAAGACCCTGGAACGGCTCATGACCGTGGCCGTCATCTGGGTGGGCGCGCGGGGCGTGTTCGACAATACCATCTCCATGGGCGAACTCATCGCCTTTCAGATGCTCTCCCAGTCCGTGACCATGCCGCTTATCCGCATCGTGGAGCTCATCCACGAGTACCAGAAGGTGCATCTGGCCGTAGCCATGCTCGGCGAGATCATGAACCGCAAGCCCGAGGCCGGACTCGTGCGCGGCGGGGCGCGGCCCCGGATCGAGGGCGCGCTGGAGGTGGCCGAGGCCCGTTTCGCCTACAACCCCGGCGACGCCCCGGCGCTCGACGGCGTATCCCTGCGTCTGGAACCGGGAGAAATTCTCGGCGTCGTCGGACGCAGCGGCTCGGGCAAGACCACGCTCACCCGGCTCATCCAGGGCCTCTATCCCCTTTCCGGCGGGCGCATCCGCTTCGACGGCGTGCCCATAAGCGACCTCGACGTGGTGCACCTGCGCCAGAACATCGGCGTGGTCCTGCAAGAGAACTTCATCTTCCACGGCACCGTGCGCGACAATATCGCCATGACCAGCCCCGGTGCGGACCTCGACGCCGTGCGCCAGGCTGCGCACCTCGCCGGGGCCGACGAATTCATCGAGCGCCTGCCCGCCGGCTACGACACCCTGCTCGAGGAAAACGGGGCCAACCTTTCGGGCGGGCAGAAGCAGCGTCTGGCCATCGCCCGCGCGCTGCTCAAGGACCCGCGCATCATGATCTTCGACGAAGCCACGAGCGCGCTGGATCCGGAAAGCGAGGCGCGCATCCAGGAAAACCTCGACGGCATCGCCAAGGGACGCACCACGATCATCGTGGCCCACCGCCTTTCGACGCTGCGCAACGCCGACCGCATCATGGTGCTCGACCGGGGGAAAGTGGTGGATATGGCGCCGCACGCCACGCTCCTCGAACGTTGCGAGATCTACCGCACCCTCTGGGAGCGCCAGACCAAGGGGATGCGCTGACATGGCGCGCATCCGCCGCGAGGCCATGGAGTTCCAGCCCGACGCCGTGGCCGTGGGCGAGGGGCGGCTGCCGCCCCAGGCCAGATGGGCGCTCTACTGTATTTTCGCGGCCCTGGTCTTCGGCGCGCTGTGGTCGTGGTATTCCGAGCTCGATCGCGTGGTTTCGGCCAAGGGCATGCTCGTGACCAGGGTGCCGCCCATCCTGGTGCAGCCGCTGGAGACGGCGGTGGTGCGGGCGATCAACGTGCGCCCGGGCGATGTGGTGAAAAAAGGCGCGGTGCTGGCCACTCTCGACCCGACCTTCGCCAGCGCCGACCTCGGGCAGCTCGTGGCCAAACGGCGGTTTCTCGCCGCTTTTACGGCGCTGCTTGCCGCCGAACTCTACGGCAAGCCCCTGCCCGCCGCGTCTTCCGATTCCCCCGACCCCGAGGAGCGGGTGCGCCTGGCGCTTTTCACCCTGCGCAAGGAGGAATACCGCGCCAAGGTCGAGGCCAGCGAGCGCGAGGTGGCCACACTCGAGGAAGGTCTCGCCGCCGTGAAGAACGAGCAGAAGCGTTTGGCCGAGCAGGGGGAGTTGGCCAAGCAAATCGAACAAATGTACGCCAAGCTTTCCCCCGGGGGAAGCGCGAGCAAGGTGGAATACCTGGGCGCGTTACGCGAGCGCCTGCGTGTGGACGACCTCGTGGCCAAGGCCGTGGACAAGGAGGAGCTGCTCAAGGAGAAGCTCAGCCAGGCCAGGATGGAGCGGCAGGCGTTCAGCAGCAACTGGTACTCCCAGACCGCGAGCCAGTTGCTCGAGTCCAGCCAGCAGCTTGACGAAGTGGAGCACACCCTGGCCAAGGCCTCGCGCCGCAACGAGCTTGTGGAACTGACCGCCGTGGCCGACGCGGTGGTCAAGGACGTCGCGCCGCTTTCGGAGGGGTCGGTGGCCAAGGCGGCGGAGACGTTTTGCACGCTGGTACCGCTTGGCGACGGGCCGGACGCCCTGGAAGCCGAGGTGGAGATCGCGGCCAAGGACATCGGGCACATCCGCGAAGGCGAAGCGGCGCGGTTGAAGCTCGCGGCTTTCCCGTTCCAGCGCCATGGTTTCGTGGACGGCGTGGTACGCATGGTCAGCCCCGATGCCTTCGTGGACGAAGGGGCCAAGGCCGCGGGCGAGGACGAGCAGGGCGGCGGCGTATATTACAAGGCGCGCATCCGCCTGACGGCGACGCAGCTGCGCGGGGTCGGGCCGGACTTCCGGCTCCTGCCCGGCATGACGCTCACGGCGGAAATCCTTGTCGGCAAGCGACGCGTGGCCAGCTACCTGCTCGACCCGATCCTCCGGGGATTGCACGAGTCGATGAGCGAGCCGTGAGGTGTCGCGGGGCGAGGGGGCCAAGTCCCTCTCCGCCCTCCCGGAAAAAGCCCCTCCCTACGGCAGCGGCTTTTTGAGATACCTGTAATAGCTCTCGTACTGGTAGATGGCGGCCAGGGGATTGTGGCCGAGCAGACGGTCCTTGACCGCGAGCACCGTGCCCATGGCCGCGGCGTGCTTGAAGAAAAGGGAATCGTGCCCGACGCAAAGCCCGAGCAGCACGTTGAAGTCCGTCTGCGCCGCGTTGACGGCCAGCGCCTGCATGACCGGGTTGCACATGGTTTCGTGCGCCGCCGCCGGATCGACCTGATCTTCCGGGGCGATGCCGAGGACCTGCTTGGACACGCCGCCGACCTTGCAGGAGACCGAGGCGACCTCGAAGCCGTTGGTCGCCAGGATCTCGTGGACCACGGCCGCTTCCTTGCGCAGGCCGACGCAGAAGACCAGTCCCAGGCGCGCGTAGCCCATGCGCCGGGCGAATTCCACGATCTCCACGATACGGGGCTTGATGGTGCGCACGGCGTCGTAGCCGGCCTCGCGGCCGCCGTAGCAGGTGGCCTCCTGCACCGAGGCCGCCTTGGCGAAGGAGCCGAGCTCCGGGGACGTGCTGCGCGCCACGGCGTCCTGCGTGAGGGCGCGCATATGCAGCGACGGGCAGTCCTTGGGGGCCTTGCCCTTGCCCGTGCGGCAGAAGCGTTCGGACCAGTCGTAGGGGCACAGGGCGCATTGCGGCAGGGGAAAAGCATCGACCATGGCAGGATGCCTCCTTTACGACGAGTGGCGCAGGAAATTCCACCAGTCGCGGAATTCGAAAAAGCGCTCGGCCTGCTCGTGGGTCTGGCACTTGACGTGGAGCACGCTTTCCATCTCGTCGAATTCGACGTCGGAGAAATAAAGTCCCGCCTCGCGCAGCACGGCCTCGCGGCCCTCGGGGCCTTCGGCCGCGTACAGCCTGGCGCGCAGTTCCTTGTCCGTATCGAAGCGCTCGTAGAGCCGGCGCACGTTGTCGAGCGTCATGCGGTTCTCCTGTGCTCTCGGAGAAAGGGATTTCTCCTCGAAGACTCGTCGAAATGACCGTTCGGGAAGGCGTCATCCCGACTGCAAAATATGCTTTTGGCCGGGAAGGCCGGCATCTCCCCATGAAAGTTTTCGGGAGGGAGGGGCGCGGGGAGGGAACCGCTTTTTTCAAAAAAGGGGTTCCCTCCCCGCATCTTCCGTCTTCCCTTGTTACGGCATCAGGGGCGCGAGGTGCAGCCCCGTGTCGAGCGGCAGGCCGGTCATCAGGTTGGCGCAGGCCACGGCCTGGCCGGACGCGCCGCGGCAGAGGTTGTCGATGGCCGAAACGATGACGAGCCGGCCGGTGCGCGCATCGACCACGAGGCCGATGTCGCAGAACATGGTGCCGCGCACGAAGCGCGTTTCGGGGAGTTTCCCCGGCGGCAGCACGCGCACCCAGGAGTTGTCCGCGTAGTGCTTCTTGTAGAGGGCATGGACCTCTTCCACGGTCGCCTCGCGCGTCAGGCGCGTGTAGATGGTGGAGAGGATGCCCCGGTCGATGGGCAGCAGGTGCGGATTGAACGACAGGGTGATCCCCGCGCCGGCGATTTTCGAGACTTCCTGCTCGATCTCGGGGGTGTGGCGGTGCTTGCCCAGGTTGTAGGCGCGGAAGGTGTCGTGGACCTCGCAAAAAAGCGTGGGTACGGCGGCCTTGCGCCCGGCCCCGGACGCGCCGGACTTGCTGTCGGCCACGATGCCGTCGGTCTCGACGAGCCCCGCGCCAAGCGCCGGGGCCAGCCCGAGGATGATCGAGGTGGGGTAGCAGCCGGGGTTGGCCACGAGCCGGGTCTTCTTGATGGCCGGGCCGTAGAGCTCCGGCAGGCCGTAGACGGCCTGGGGCAGAAGGTCGGGGTGGCGGTGGTCCAGGCCGTACCAGGCGGCGTAGACGTCCTTGTCCGCCAGGCGGAAGTCGGCGGAAAGGTCCACGACCTTGAGCCCGGCGGCGAGCAGCTCGGCGGCGTAGTCCATGGCCGCGCCGTGGGGCACGGCGAGAAAGACCAGTTTGCAGGACGCGGCCAAGTCGGCGGCGTCCGGTTCGGTCATGCGCACGTCGCCGGCCATGAAGCCCTGCAGGAAGGGATAGATGGCGGACAGGGGTTTGCCGGCCTCGGTGCGGGACGTGGCGCGCGCAAGCCGCAGCACGGGATGCACGGCCAGGATGCGGGCCAGCTCCATGCCGGTATAGCCCGTGACGCCGACGAGGCCGACGGGAATGGTTTCCATGGCGGTCTCCGGGGTTACTGCTTCCTGACGTAGGTCATACGCAGTTCGCACAGAATGTTTTCGAGGACGTCGCGTTCCTCGCCGCCGAGGTTGCCGCGCGTCTTGCAGTCGAGCATGGCCAGGATGTCGATGGTGTGCTTGGCCTGCGGCAGGTTTTGCATGTACTCGCCCGTGTCCGGGTCCGGGGCTTCGCCCATGAGCACCATGGCCGACTGGGCCAGGGAGAGAACGAAGGTGATGAAGGAAACGGGAGGGAAACAGGGTTCCTGTCCGGAACGCCCCTCCTTGCAGGTCCCTTTCCCCTTGGCTTCGTTGAAATCCGCGTCGCTGCCCATGAAACGTCATCCTCCTTGCGCATGCCTTCGGCCTTGTCCAAAATGCGGGACCCCAGTAGACAGGGGGTTGTCGCGAAACGGCAATCAGCCGGGGATTAGCCTATCCCAAACCCGTCCGGCATGCATCCGCTTTTTCCCGCCGTGCGCCGGGAGGCGGGCCGGACACGCCTGGAGGCAAGCATGCACACCAAGATCGTGGCCACCCTGGGTCCCGCGTCGCTCAAACCGGAAATCATGCGTGAAATGGTCCGGCACGGCGTGCGCATCTTTCGTCTCAATTTCTCCCATGCCGACGCCGCCTATTTCGAGCCCATCATCAAGACCATCCGCTCCCTGGAAGGGGAATTCGGCATTCCGCTGACCGCGCTCGGCGACCTGTGCGGCCCGAAAACCCGCATCGGCGAAGTGGCCGACTCGCCGCGCACCGTGGACAAGGGCGAATGCCTGCTGCTGGGGCTTCCCGACGAACGCCCCGATCCGGCCAAGGACGAACGCGTGTTCGTCTCGCTCGACATGCCCGAGCTGCTCGCCGGCCTGCGCGTGGGCATGCCCGTCAATTTGAGCGACGGCCTGCTCCAGTTCTACGTCACCCGCGAGATAAAGGCCGACCGGCTCTACGAGATCGAGGCGCAGAACGCGGGCCTGCTTTCGTCGAACAAGGGTATCGCCTTTCCCGGCAAGCACCATCCCCTGCCGGCGCTGACGGCCAAGGACGTCAAGGACCTCCACGAGGGCCTCGAAGTGGGCGTGGACGCCCTGGCCATCTCGTTCGTGCAAAACGCGGGCGACGTGGTCATGACCAAGGAGGAGATCAAGAAGCACGGCGTCTGGGCGCCCGTGGTCTCCAAGCTCGAACGGCAAAACGCCGTGGACAACTTGGACGAGATCCTCAAGGTCACGGACGCGGTCATGGTGGCGCGCGGCGACCTTGGCCTGGAGTGCCCCATCCCGGAGCTGCCGATCATCCAGAAGAAGATCATCCGCGCCTGCCGCCACGCCCAGCGCCCGGTCATCGTGGCCACGCAGATGCTGCTCTCCATGGTCAAAAACCCCATCCCGACCCGCGCGGAATCCACGGACGTGGCCAACGCCATCCTGGACGGCGCGGACTGCGTCATGCTGTCCGAGGAGACGGCCGTGGGCGACCATGTGGTGGAGACGGTGCGCGTGATGCGGGAGATTTCCGACAATGCGCTGGAGTACTACCTGGAGCGCATTCCTTCGCCCTACGCGCCCAAGCGCGAGAAGAACCCGGGCAAGTTCGTGGCCTATTCGGCGTGCCTGATTGCCGACAACATGGAGGCCAAGGCCATCGTCTGCCATTCCTTGAGCGGCTACAACGCCCGGATCACCTCGAGCCGCCGGCCGCGCCAGCAGATTTTCGGCGTGACGCCGGACCCGCGCGTGCTGCGTTTCTTGAACTTCGCCTGGGGCGTGCGGCCGCGCCTGATCGAGGGCGGTTCCGACGAGGACCACATCGCCCGCGTGGAGGCGTTCGTGCGCGCCTGCCCGGACATCGCGCCGGGCGAGCCGGTGGTCATCACCGCCGGCCGCCCCACCCCGGGCAACGAGACGCCGGGGACCAACGAGGTCAAGATTTACTACAAGTAGCTTCCGTGCGCGGGAGGGGCTGGCCGGTCCCTCCCGCCTTTTTCCCCCGCCACAGCGACAAAATCACCCCCAGGCACGAGAACACGGCGAAGGCCGAAAGCCCGATGCGCATGCTTGTCAGAAACGCCGGCAGCGTGTCCGGCGTGATCGTCGCGTCGCCCATCAGAAGCGAGAAAATCAGCGTGACCGTGGTCATGGACACGGCCATGCCGAGCGTGCGCATGGCCGCGATCATGCCCGAGGCCAGCCCGAACTGGCGCTGCTGCACGCTGCCCATGATCGCCGTGGAATTGGGCGTGATGAAGACGCCGAACCCCGTGCCGATGAGCATCAGCTCCGCGACGAGCAGCCAGAGGGGTGTGGTCGCGCTTGCGGTCGCGGCCGCCAGGAACAGGCCGGCGGAGCTGACCAGCATGCCCACGGTCGCGAGCTTTTCCGCGGCGAACCGCTCCGTCAGCCGCCCGGCGATGGGCGAGGCCACCACTTGCAGGATGGGCTGGAACAGCAGCACGAACCCGGCCATGCGCGGCGGCAGGCCCTTGGCGTATTGCAGGTACAGGCTCATGAGGAAGGTGATGCCGAAGGTCGCGGCGTAGTTGCCGAGCGCCGCCAGGCAGCTCAGGGTGAAAAAGCGGTTGTGCGTGAGCAGGTGCATGTCGAGCAGGGCGCAGCGCGTGCGCGCCTGCAGGCGCAGGAAGACGGCCAGGCCAAGCAGGCCGCCCCCCAGCATGGCCGGCCCCAGGGGAATCTCCCGGGCATGGGCCGCGCCCAGCATGAAAAGTCCGACGCTCGCCGCGTAGAACATGCCGCCGCGCCAGTCCATGCGCTCGCCCGAGGCGTTTCTCGGGGCCTCGCGCATGCCGAAAAGGCACATGGCCGTGGCCGCGATGCCGAGCGGCGCGGACATGAGGAACACGTAGCGCCAGCCGAAATGGCCCGTCACGTAGCCTCCGAGCACCGGGCCCACGGAAAGGCCGGCATAGGTGAACGCCGAGACGATGCCGATCTTGCGGCCGCGCAGTTCCGGCGGATAGGCCGCGGCCACCAAGGCCAGCGATCCGGAAAGCATCATGCACGCGCCGAGGCCCTGGAAAAAGCGCTGGAGCAGCACCATGTGCACGGACGTGGTGAATCCCAGGGAACACGTGAGGACCGTGAATACGGCCAGCCCCGGCAACAGCACCCGGCGCTGGCCCACGATGTCGCCCCAGCGCCCGAAGGCGAGCATGCCCATGGCCAGGGACACGACATAGAGTTGTTCGATGAGCCCGAGCTGCATGGCCGTGGCCCCGAGCTCCCGGCCGAGCGAGGGCAGGGCCACGCCCACCGACGTGAGCATGAACGGGGCCATGAACTGGGCGATGCAGACGGTGACGAGCACCATGGCCGGCGAACCGGCGGAAAGACGCGACATGCGATATCCTTTTGGAGAGGGGAGAAACGGGCGGCGTCCGCGTGGACGCCGCCCTGCCGTGTTGGTGATTTTCGCCGTAACCGTCGAAATTGCAAGCAGACACGGAAAAGTACGTTGGTGTCGTTCGGGATACCGTCGCCCGCCGGCAACGGCCTTCCCGACTGCCGCGCTTTGTGACAATTTGGGGGAACTCTTGCCAGATGTGTGGCCGTTGGATACGCTTTGAAGTCATTGCATATGCACCAAGGGCGAGCGGAGGAGCGGCGTGGAACGGATCATCGAGGCGGACCTGGAAAAGCTCAAGACGGATGTGCTGACGGCCTTTCACATGGCCCAGGTCGCCGTGGAGAAATCCCTGCGTACGGTCTTTGAGCGCGATCCCGGGCCGGCCCGCACGGTCATCGCCTCGGACGCGGCCATCGACGCCCTGGAATGCACCCTGGACGCCGAGATCCTGCGCCTGCTCGCCCTGTACCAGCCCGTGGCCCGGGACCTGCGCTACATCCTCGGCTGCATGCGCACGGTGGGGGACATCGAGCGCATCGGCGACCAGGCCGTGGGCGTCGCCCATCGCGGGTTGTGGCTCGTCGCGCGCGACCCCCTGGCCCCGCCGGCCCGGCTCGAGGAACTGGCCGAGGCCACGCGCGACTTTCTGTCGCGCACGGCCGTGTGCTTCGCCGAACTCGACATGGCGCTCGCCCGCCGCCTGTGCGAGGAGTCCGAGGACATCCTGGAGCTCAACGTCGCCATCCTCAAGGAAATGACCGAATTCATGCGCGACGAGGCCCGGCCCGTGGAACGCGCCGTGCAAATCAGCTTCATCGCCCACGCGCTCAAGCGGGTCTGCGACCAGTGCACCAACATCGCCGAGTCCGTGGTCTTCATCAGCGAAGGCGCGTGCAGCCGCCACCGCTGCGACTAGTGTCGCGCCCTCGAAAAAGCTGATATTTTTTTGTGGGCAACGCATTTGAATAGCTATTTTTTATCTTAAAAAATACCGGCGTGTTTTTCCAGGTCGCAACACGGGCCGCACGCCTCCGCCTTCTCCCGAAAAGCCCCCTTCCCCTGGCGCGGCGCAGGGTTTGGCGCTAGCATGGAGCCGTTTCCAAGGAGGCGGCCCATGGACGTGACGGCAGCGATTTCCCCCCTGGCCATCCTGGTCGTGGACGACCAGCAGCCCATGCGCAAGACCATCGTCTTCATCCTGCGCCAGCTTGGCTACCGCAACGTCACCTGCGCCGAAGACGGCGACATCGCCTGGAACCACATCAACAGCCGGCCCGTCGATCTGGTGCTGCTCGACTGGAACATGCCGCGCATGTCCGGGCTGTCTCTCCTCAAGCGCATCCGGGCGAGCGAGGACTACCATGAAATCCCCGTGGTCATGATCACGGCCGAGGCCAACGAGGACCACGTGGTCACCGCGGTCCAGGCCGGCGTGACCAACTACATCGTCAAACCGTTCTCGCCCAGGGTCCTGGACAAGAAGATCCACGAAGCCCTCGCCGCCCACGGCCTGCGATAGCGGGGGGGAGAGGGAAGAGAGCGGGAGGAGAGGGGAAGATGCCTCCGGCGGCCAGGAGGGGGTGTCCCCTCCTGGACTTCCTCAACGGGGGAGTTTCTAGGCGGGGCGGGCGGTTGTGGGGCTTGCGGGGAGGCTGACCGTGACCGTGGTGCCTGCGTCGTCGGTGGCCATGGCGATATCGCCGCCATGGGACAGGGCGATCAGCCGCGCCGAATAGGTGCCGAGCCCCGTGCCCCGCGCCTTGCCGGCCGTGGCGTATTTCTCGAAAAACCGCTCCCGCACGCTTTCGGGCACGGCCCCCTTGTTGGCGATGGCGACCACGGCGCACGCGCCTTCGCGGCGCAGGTCCACACCGACCGTTTCGCCGTCCGGCGAGGCCTCCACGGCGTTGGCCACGAGGTTGGCCAGCATGGAATAGCAGAGCAGTTCTTCGCCGCGCACGAGGAAGAAGGCCTCGGGCACAGGCGGTCGGCCGTCCAGGGTTACGGCGAACGTCAGGCGGCGGCTGCGCGCCGTGTCGGCATGGACGCTTTGGAGCTTGCGCACGATGGGCAACAGGTCCACGTCAACGGGGGCGAGCACGAACTGGCCGCGCTCCATCTTGAACAGCGCCGTGGACAGGTTGACCATGGACAGCACCAAGTAGCCGGCGTCCTCGATCAGCGAAAGCATCTCTCGCTGGTCGTCGTCGAGGTTGTCCGCCAGGCGCAGCACCTGCGGCAGGCTGATGATCGTGGTCAGGGGCGATTTGAGGTCATGGCGCATGATGCGCTCCACGTCCTCCTTCAGGCGGGCGTTTTCCAGCGTCACCCGCACGAGTTCCTTTTGCGCGGCGGCCAGGCGGTACTGCTTCAGCGCGGCGTCGAGGGCCAGGCACAGCGTGGGCATGGGGCAGGGCTTGGTCAGGAAGCGGAAGATGTGGCCTTCGTTGACCGCGGCCATGGCCGCGGTCAGGTCGCCGTGGCCGGTGAGCATGACCGGCACGATGGCCGGGCACGACTCCTTGGCCGCCTTGAGGAAGGAAACGCCGTCCATGCCCGGCATGCGCAGGTCCGAGACGACCACGGCAAAAGGGCCGTTTTCCTGCAAGGCGGCGAGCCCCGCCGCAGGACCGGCGGCCGTGGCCATGTCGTAGCGGCGGCACAGGCCGCGCCGCAGGGCATCGAGCACGGTCTGGTCGTCGTCGACGAAAAGAATTTTAGCGCACTGGGGCATGGCTGGGTCCGTTTGGCATGCCATACCCCAGATGCGCCGGAGAAACCAGGACTATCCCGCGGCGAAGAAGACGGCGCAGGCCCACAAGGTCATGGCCGCGCCCCGGAAAAAGCGCCGCGCCGCGCGTGGCGAGGCCAGCGCCCCGGCGAGCCATTCCCCGAACCGGGCGTAGGCCAGCATGCCGCCGAAGGCGAGCAGCAGGATGGGCGCGGCCAGCAGCGCGATTTCAAGGATGTCCGGCATGCCGGCGGCGGCAAAGGGCGGCAGCAGCGCACCGAGAAATCCCCAGGCCTTGGGGTTGACCGCGGCCACGGCCGCGCCGGAAAGGGCCAGGGAGAAGAGCGGCGGCCGCCCGGACGGCGCGCTCCGGGCGATTCGCCGCGCGCCGGCGCGCCACAGGGCAAGCCCCAGCCAGGCGATGTAGGCCGCGCCGGCAAGGGAGGCCGCACGCAGCAGCCACGGCGCGCGCGCAAGGAGCGCGAGCCCGTACAGGGCGACGACGATCTGGGCGAGCGTGGCGCAGACGTTGCCGAGCGCGACGAAAGCCACGGGCCGGCAGCCGTGGCGCATGCCGAGCGTCAGGGCTTGCAGCATGGCCGGGCCTGGCGTCAGCATGCTCGCGGTCAGGGCCGCGAGGTACGCGGCGTAGGTTGGAATGTGCATGGCGGCTTCCCGCGACAGGGGAGGGCCGCCCGGCCGGGTCGCATGCCGGCCGGGAGCCCGTGGGCCGGATCGTTTCCCGATCCGGCCGCCCGTATCGTTGCGGTCAGCTGCGCCAGCGCGCCATGAATTCGGCGGCCGTGCCGCCGTCGTCGATGTGGGCAATCAGCGCCGAGCCGAAGACCACGGCGTCGATGAGGTCGCCGAAGGCGGCGAGCTGCTCCGGCTTCTTGATGCCGAACCCGAGCGCCACGGGCACCTGGAAGATGCGCCGCACGGCGCGCAGCCGCTCGGTGATCTCGGCCGGCAGCGTCTCGCGCATGCCCGTGGTGCCGAGCACCGAGACGAAGTAGACGAAGCCCCGGGCCTTTGCCGCGTAGGCGGCCAGGCGCTCCTCGGAGGTGTTGAGCCCGACGAGGGGGATGAGGTCGAGGCCGTGCTTTTCCAGAGCCTCGGCCATGGGCCCGGCTTCCTCGAGCGGCAGGTCCGGCACGATGAAGCCGGCCACGCCGGCGTCTGCCGCGTCCTCGGCCAGGGTGTCCAGGCCGTATTGCAAAAACGGGTTGTAGTAGCCCATGAGCACGAGCCCGGCCTTGTAGCGGCCCTTGCGGCGCGCGAGTTCGTGGAAGAGCCAGGACAGGCAGGTGCCGTTTAACAGGCAGTCGAGGGACGCCTTTTCCACCACCGGGCCGTCGGCCACGGGATCGGAAAAGGGGACGCCGATCTCGATGATGTCCGCGCCGCCGGCGTCCAGGGCGTCGAGTTCGTCGAAGAAGCGCTCCTTGTCCGGGAAGCCCCCGGGCAGGAACGGAATGAGCGCCTTGCGGCCGGCGGCCAGCGCCTCCATGATGCGCGTGGTGAGGATGGACTGGCTCATGCGAGGCCTCCCTGCTCTTTTTCGTAGGCTTCGATGATGCCGAGGTCCTTGTCGCCCCGGCCGGACAGGCACACCACCACCTGCGCCCCCTTGGGAATCTCCGCGGCGTGGTTGAGCACCCAGGCCACGGCGTGGCAGCTTTCAAGCGCGGGAATGATGCCCTCGCGGCGGCACAGCGCCTCGAAGGCGGCCAGGGCCTCGCGGTCCACGGCGATGTCGTAGCGCACGCGGCCGGTCGCGCCGAGATGGGCGTGTTCCGGGCCGACGCCGGGATAGTCGAGGCCCGCCGAGACCGAATGGGACGGCTGGATCTGGCCTTCCGTGGTTTGCAGCAGCATGCTGCGCATGCCGTGGAGCACGCCGGGCGTGCCGAGGCTTATGGGCGCGGAATTGTAGCAGCCGGGCTCGCCCGTGCCGCCGGCCTCCACGCCGATGAGCCTGACCGTGGCGTCGGGCACGAAGTGGTGGAACATGCCGATGGCGTTGGAGCCGCCGCCGACGCAGGCCACGACGTAGTCCGGCAGCCGGCCCATCTTGTCCAGGCACTGCGCCCGCGCCTCGCGCGAGATCACGGCCTGGAACTCGCGCACGAGCAGCGGGAAGGGGTGGGGGCCTGCGGCCGTGCCGAAGCAGTAGTGCGTCGTGCGCTGCTCGGCGATCCAGTAGCGCAGCGCCGCGTTGATGGCGTCCTTGAGCGTTTTCGTGCCGGACTCGATGGGCACGACCTCGGCCCCGAGCAGCTTCATGCGCTTGACGTTGTGCGCTTGGCGCACCACGTCCTCGGCTCCCATGTAGACGATGCAGCCAAGGCCGAGCATGGCCGCTGCCGTGGCCGTGGCCACGCCGTGCTGCCCGGCCCCGGTCTCGGCCAGGAGCACGCTCTTGCCCATATATTTGGTCAAAAGCCCCTGGCCCATGGTGTTGTTGATCTTGTGCGCGCCGGTATGATTCAGGTCTTCCCTTTTCAGCCACAGATCGAAGCCCAGCTCCTTGGACAGGTTCGGGCAGCGGTACAAGGGCGAGGGCCGGCCGACGTAATCGGCCAGGAGCGCGTTCAACTCGTTCTGGAACCCGGCGCTCGGCACGATGGTGCGCATGGCCTCCTCGAGTTCCAGCAGCGGCGGCATGAGCAGCTCGGGCACGAACTGCCCGCCGAAGTCGCCATAATAACCTTTTCGCATGGGATGATGCCTCCGGCGGCCGGGGGAACCTTTTTTGAAAAAAAGGTTCCCCCGGACCCCTTCCAAAAAACTTTCAATGGCTTCGCGACGTGCGCGCGGTCTCCTCAGGAATCCCTTCCCGTTGGGGCGCGTTCCAGGCGCGACGCGTCGCGCCAGAAACGCGCCCCAACCGGCGAGGGGGTCCGGGGGGGATCATCCCCCCCGGCGGGGCCTGGGGCAGCGCCCCAGTCTTCCTTCTACTTCCCTTTCACGGCCCAAAGGGACCTCCGGACTTTTGCCAACTCCTTGAGTCCCGGGGACGACTCGACGCCGGAGTTGAGGTCCACGCCGTGGGGCCTGGCCTGGGCGACTGCCTCGGCCACGTTGTCCGGGCCGAGGCCGCCGGCCAGCAGCCAGGGCATGGACGGGGAAAATTCCGCCAGCGGCGCAAACGGCAGCGACACGCCGTGCCCGCCGCCGGACGTGCCGGCGTCGAGGAGCGCGTAGCGGATCGCGCCGGCGAAGCGTTCCACCTCGGCGGCCAGGGCGGCCGTGTCCGGGTGTTTTTGCGGCCAGAAGGCGCGGATGACGCGCTGCGGGCCCACGGCGCGGCAGAATGCCGCGTCCTGGCCGCCGTGGAGCTGGGCGAAATCGAGGCCGGCCGCGTCCATGACGGCGAGCACTTCCTCGAGGGTCTGCTCGACGAAGACGCCGACGCGCTTTGCCGTGGTGCGCGGCAGGGCGGCGGCCTGCGCCGCGGTCAGCCGGCGCGGGCTCTTGGCGGCGAAAATGAAGCCGAGCAGGTCGGCCCCGGCCTCGGCGCAGCCCGTGACGTCCTCGGGGCGGGTCATGCCGCAGATCTTGACCAGCGTCGCCATGTCAGTCCGCCTTTCCGGTCAACCGGGCCAGGGCCAGGCCGGGATCGTCCCCGCTCATGAGCGAGGTGCCGACCAGCACCGCATCGTAGCCGATGGCCGCCATGTTGAGCACGTCGGCCCGGGTGTTGATGCCGCTGGCGGCGATCCAGATACGGCCGGGGCGTTTTTTCGCGGCCATGCGCCGGGCCACGTCGAGGTCGGTTTTCAGGGTGTCCAGATCGCGGCTGTTGACCTGGACGATGCGCGCGCCGGCTTTTTCGGCGCGTTCCAGGTCGGCCTCGTCGAAGACCTCGACCACGGCTTCGAGGCCGGCGTCGTAGGTCAGGCGCAGCATCTCGGAAAGCTCCTCGTCGGTGAGCATGCGCACGATGAGGAGCAAGGCCGAGGCCTTGGTCGCGGCGGTCTCCACGACTTGCAGCGGATGGAGCAGGAAATCCTTGCGCAGCATGGGCAGGCCCACGGCGCTGATGGTTTCCAGGTACGCAAGCGACCCCTTGAAGTAGGTCTCCTCGGTGAGCACGGATATGGCCGCCGCGCCCGAGGCGGCGTACATGGCCGCGACCTCTTCCGGGGCGAGCTCCAGGTTGATGTCGCCCTTGGAAGGCGAGGCCCGCTTGTACTCGGCGATGACCGCGACGGGACCCGCGGCGAGGAGGGCGTCGGAAAAGGGCGGCCGCTTGCCGGTGTAGGGCATGGGCAGCTTTTCCGTGGCCTCAAGCTCCTTGAGGCGTTTGATGGCCGGGGCCTGGGCGGCCCGGAACTTCTCAAGCATGGAGGACGTCCTTGAAGAATTTCGCGGCCGTGCCGGAGGCGATGGCGTCTTGCGCCTTGGCCACGCCCTGCTTGAGGGTGAGGCCGTCCTCGAGCAGGTGCAGGGCGCAGCCGAGGTTGAGCGCGACCATGTCGCGCATGGCCTGGTTGCCCTTGCCGGCGAGCACCTCGCGCAGCACGGCCACGGCCTCGTCGCGGCCGGAGACGACCACCTCGGCAGGTTTGTGGGTCGGGATGCCGAGGCTTTCCGGGTCGATGCGGTCGTTTTTGAGCCAGCCGTCGCGCAGCCAGCACACGGTCGCCGGGCCGAAGGGCGTCAGCTCGTCAAAGCCGCCCGCGCCGTGGATGACCGCGCCGCAGGGCAGGCCCGTGAGCGCCAGCACCTCGGCCATGAGGCGCACGTGGCGCGCGGTGGGCACGCCCAGGAGCTGGTGCGTGGGGCGCGCGGGATTTAAAAGCGGCCCCATGAGGTTAAAAAGCGAGCGCACGCCGAGTTCCTTGCGGATGGGGCCGATGCGCTTGAAGGCCGGGTGGTAGTTGGGGGCGAAGAGAAACACGAAATTGTGCTTGTCGAGTTCGGTTGCTGCCTGGTCGGGCTCGACCACGAGGGTGAATCCCAGGGCTTCCACGGCGTCGGCGCTGCCGCAGGAGCTCGACACGGCGCGGTTGCCGTGCTTGACGACCTTGTGCCCCATGGCGGCGAGGTAGAGGGCCACGGCGGTGGAGCAGTTAAACGAGCAGGTGTTGTCGCCGCCCGTGCCGCAGGTGTCGATGCGCGCGCCGGTCAGGCCCGCGACGAGCCGCGCCTCTTCCAGGGCGGTGGTGACGCCGGCGGCGATTTCCACGGCGGATTCGCCCTTGGTCTTGAGCCCCATGAGGAACGCGCCCACGCACGAGGCGGGCATTTCCCCGGTGTACATGGCGCGGAAGGCGTAGGTGGCCAGCTCCTGGGGGAGATCCTTGCCCATGGCGAGCAGTTCCAGGCATTCGACATGTTTTTCCACGGTGATGCTCCTTTGCGGCGTGGGCGGTTAACGCGGGAAATCGGCCAGTTCCTCGCGCGCCATGTTGAGGAACGCCCTGGCGCGGTCGATCTGTTCGGCGACGGCGTCGCGGGTGAGGCAGAGGTTGGTGTCGAAGTCGGCCTGGTTGCGCAGTTCCTCGGCTTCGAGCAGCCAGCGGTGGAACACGGGCGGCAGCACGCCCGTGTAGGAGAAGCGCTGGCCGAAGGCGTCCACGATGCTTTGCGGGTCGTGGACGTCGATCTTGACGGTGAGCAGGAACGCCTCGGCCACATAGTGCATGATGAAATAGGCGCGGCTCATGGCGCAGTCGTACAGCCCTTCCGAGGCGAGCAGCCGCGCGCCGTGCAGGCTGTCCTTGGCTTTGTCGAGCAGGGCGGGAACGGTATTCAAGGTAGTTGTCCTTAAAGGATTTTGTCAGGAAAATTCGCGATCAGCTTCATGCCCTGGGGCGTGAAGACCGATTCCGGGTGGAACTGCACGCCCACCCACGGCCGGTCGCGGTAGCGCAGCCCCATGACTTCGTTCTGTTCGGTCCAGGCCGTGATCTCGAGCTTGTCCGGGGCCTTGCCGGCGAGCACCAGCAGGGAATGGTAGCGGCAGACCTCGAAGGGGTTGGGCAGGCCGGTGAAAAGCCCGGTTTCGCGGTGGTACACGTCGGACGTCTTGCCGTGCATGATGCGGTCCGCGACCACGACCGGCGCGCCGGCGAAATGCCCCAGAATCTGATGCCCCAGGCAAATGCCGAATACCGGCGTCTTTCTGGGCAAAAGCTCCAGGAATTTCAGGCAAAGTCCGGCGTTGACCGGATTGCTCGGGCCCGGAGAGATGCACACCATGTCGAGCTTGCCCGAGCCGGCCAGTTCCAGGATGCCCGCATCGTCGTTTTTCTTCACAACAGGGGCGCGGCCAAGCTGCTGGAACGCCTGCACCACGTTGAAGGTGAAGGAATCGAAGTTGTCAATAAGTAAAAACATCGCCGTCCTCCTTGGCCGCCAGCACCTCGGCGATGACGCGGGCCTTGTTCTGGCACTCCATCCATTCTTTCGCAGGATCGGAATCGTAGACGATGCCCGCCCCGGCCTGCCAGGACACCATGCCGTCGCGGATCCAGAGGCTGCGGATGGTGATGCCCGTGTCCAGGTTCACATGGCCGTCGTCGAGACCGATCCAGCCGATGCAGCCGGCGTAGGGGCCGCGCGCCTGGCGCTGCTCGAGCTCGGCGATCATCTGCATGGCCCGCACCTTGGGCGCTCCGGAAAGCGTGCCGGCCGGAAAGGCGCATTGCAGGACGTCCAGGGCGTCGAGGCCCTCCTTGAGTTGCGCCGTCACATAGGAGACGATGTGCATGACGTGGGAAAAACGCTCCACGGCCATGAACTTCTCCACCTTGACCGTGCCCGGCCCGGCCATGCGGCCGAGGTCGTTGCGCCCGAGGTCCACGAGCATGACGTGCTCGGCGCGCTCCTTGGGGTCGGCGAGAAGCTCGGCGGCCAGCAGGTCGTCCTGCTCCGGGGTCTTGCCGCGCGGGCGCGTGCCGGCGATGGGGCAGGTGGTCAGCTCGCCGTCGCGGCAGCGGATGAGCAGCTCCGGCGAGGAGCCCAAAAGCGTCACGCGCGGCAGGCGCATGAAGAACATGTAGGGCGACGGATTGACCTGGCGCAGCCTTCTGTAGAGCACGAAGGGGTTGCCGGAAAACGGCGCGGAAAACTGCGTCGAAAGCACCGTCTGGATGCACTCGCCGGCCCGGATCATGTCCTTGCACGCGGCCACGGCGTCCATGTAGCCCTGCGCGTCCGGGCTGTTGACCACCTTGCCCGCCTCGGGGCGCTCCATGGGCGCGAAAATGTTGCTGTAATCGATTTTCGCCTTCTTGCCCTCGTCGAGCGAGAGGTGCAGGCAGCGGTGCTTGACGTGGTCGAAAAGCACCAAGCGCCCCGGCAGCACGAGGCAGAATTCGGCCTCCTCGGGCGGCAGCACCGGCGCGAGCTTGGGCTCGAGAATGCCGGCGATGCCGTAGCCGAAATAGCCCGCGAGCGAGCGCGTGATGGGCGGCACATCGGCGAAGCCCTCGGGCGGCAGGACGGTGAGGTCGGCCAAAATGCCGCGCATGCCCTCCATGAAGCCCTGGCCGTGGTAGCTGGACAGGCCCTCCAGGCGGGAATCGCGCACGCTCACGTCGAGCTTGCCGTCCTTCAGGCGCAGCCGCAGCCGGAAATCCCAGGCGATGAGGCTGTAGCGGCCGAGCCGGCCGTCCACCTCGGCGCTTTCCAGAAGGATGCCGGGCCGCTCGCCCACGAGCCCGAGATAGAGGCTGATGGGCGTCTGGACGTCGGCCGGCAGCCACGTCCCTTCCTGCCGTAGCGAAATCGCGCTCATGGATTGTCCTTTTTTGCCGTCTCGGCGGTCCACCACGCCTCGGCGCGGCGAACGAGCAGGTCCACGTCGCCGCCCACGGCGAGATTGAGGAAACTGCGGAAATTGCGCACGGCCTCGTGGCTGTACGGATTGGCCTCGAACAGCGCCGTGAACAGCGCCGCATCCTTGGTGATGAGCTTTTCGGCCGCGGCCAGCCGGCGCGTGAACGAGGGGGTGAGGTAGTTCTGCACTTCGCCGCCCGCGGACTGCGCCGCGAGGTAGGCGAGCGTGGTCACGAAATTGAGCCCCTGCACATAGGCCGCGGCCCGGTCGTGTTCCTCGGCGCCGGAGGGAAACGGCGCAAAGCCGATGCGCGCGCACCAGGCGGAGACGGCGTCGGTCGCCCAGGCGTCGCGGCCGGGCCGGCCGTCCATGACCGCCACGCGCAGGGCGTCGCTTAAGCCCGGCGCGGGTCCGAACAGCGGATGCGTGCCGACCACGGGGCCGGCATAGCGGGCCGTCATGCCGGCGATGGGCAGGGTCTTGACCGAGCCCACGTCGGCCAGGATTTGCGTGCCGCCCATGTACGGGGCGATGCGCTGCGCCACTTCGTCCGTGGCGTAGACCGGCACGGAGAGGAGCACCATGTCCGCGCCGGCGATGGCTTTGGCGAGTTTCTCGTCCGTCAGCGGCCGGTCCAGCTCGCGCACGTCGATGCCGGCCTCCCGGCTTTTCGTCGCGATGAGCTTGCCCATGCCCCCCCGCGCCCCGACCAGGGCCAGGGAGGCGATGGCAAAAGCGGGGTCGTCGGTTGCAGGTGTGTCCGAAGGACTGTTCGTAACTGACATAATAGCCTTTACTTCAACAGTTTTTTTGCCACCCCCGCCGAGGGGGTTCGGGGGGATGATCCCCCCGATGGGGCGTGGGGCAACGCCCCACATCTTCAACGCTTCGACTCTTCCCCTTCTACTTCTCGATCGTCGCCCATTTTTCCCAGAAGGTCGGAAACGACTTGGCCACGCAGCCGGGGTTGTCGAGGACCACGTCGATGCCGGCCAGCTCGAACAGGGCGGCGGACATGGCCAGCCGGTGGTCGTTGAACGAGGAAAATTCCACGCGTTGGTCGGTGCGCAGGGCCTTGGGCCTGATGCGCATGCCGTCGGCCGTGGTGGTGACCACCGCGCCGGCCTGCGTGCAGTTTTCGGCCACGGCCTCGATGCGGTCGGACTCCTTGAGGCGCAGGTGGGCGACGTTGCGGATGACGGTTTCGCCCGAGGCGAAGCAGGCGGCCGCGGCGACCGTGGGCACGAGGTCCGGGCAGCGGCCCATGTCCAGCTCCCGGCCGCTTAAGCCGCTCGGCAGCACGGTGACGCCCTCCGGGGAGACGTCGATGCGCGCGTCCATGGCGGCCAGGATGTCCAGGATGGCGCGGTCGCCCTGGAGCGAATCCGGGCGCAGGCCGGTGACGGTCACGGGCTCCCTGCCGACGGCCCCGGCGGCCAGGAAATACGAGGCGCTCGACCAGTCGCCTTCCACGACGTGCTCGCGCGGCGTGTAGGGCGCGGGCTGCATGACGAAGCGGGTGCGCCCCGGCACGACGTCGGTGAGCGCGCGCCAGTCGGCTTTCTTCCAGGCCTCGTCGCCCTCGAGGGTTTCCACCGCGAATGGCACGCCGAAATCGGCCAGCATGGAGAGCGTGATGGCGACGTAGGGCCAGGACACGGTCTTTTGGCCCGAAATGTTGATGGTCAGGGGCGCGGCGGCCATGGGCGCGGCCAGGAGCAGGCCGGAGAGGTACTGGGAGCTGTCCTCGAGGCTGATCGCGGCCTCGCCGCCGCGCAAGCCGCGGGCGGCGATGTGCAGGGGCGGGCAGCCGGATTTTTCCAGGTAGAGGATTTCGACGCCGAGCGGCAGCAGGGCGCGCACCAGTTCGCCGATGGGCCTGTCGTGCATGCGGCCCTCGCCGCGCACCTCGAAGACGCCCGTGCCGGCGGCGGCCACGGCCACGAGCAGGCGGCAGGTGGTGCCGGATTCGCCGACGTCGAGCAGGGCGGGCGCGTCGCCTTCCGGGTCGGCGCCCTGCGGCCGGCCGGCCACGCCCGAGACGATCAGCGAGCCGTCGGACTGGGGATGGAAATCCGCGCCCATGGCGGCCATGCAGGTGCGGGTGCGGGTGATGTCCTGGCTGTCGAGGAGCCCGGTCAGGCGGCTGGTGCCCCTGGCCAGGGCCGCGGCGATGACGGCGCGGTGGGAAAAGGACTTGGACGGCGGGGCGGCGACGGTGGCCATGGTTCTTTCCTTTGTTGCGGTGGGCGGGTAGGGGCCCGCCCACCGTAGCACGGGTTTATGGATTTTCCACGTCTCCGCCGGCCAGGTCGATCTGGCGTCCGGCAGGGTAGCAGCCCAGGATGCGCAGGCTGTGGGTCTGTTCCTTGAGTGTCGCCAGGAGCTTTCTGTATTCCTCGCGCGTGATGTCGCACTGGAGGTCGGCGAAAAAGACGTACTGCCATTTCTCGCCGCGGATGGGGCGCGATTCGAGCTTGGTGAGGTTGATGCCCTCGCCGGCCAGGTGGGAAAGCACCTGGTAGAGCGCGCCCGGACGGTTGGGCACGGTGAAAAGCAGCGAGGTCTTGTCGCGGGTCTGCTGCTTGGTGTCCTCGGGCCCGATGATGAAAAAGCGGGTCCAGTTGTCGGGCAGGTCCTCGATGGGGCTGGCCAGGACGCGAAGGGTGTGCATGGCGGCCAGGCGCACGTGGCCGATGGCCGCGGCGTGCGGTTCGCCGGCCACGCGGGCGGCCGCCGCTGCCGTGGAATCCGTGGGGACGATCTTCGCGTGCGGCAGGTGGGCCCGCAGCCAGCCCGAGCACTGGGCCAGGGGCTGGGGATGGGAATAGACGGTGGTCACGGCGGCGAGGTCGTTTTCCGTGGAGAGCAGGGAGTGGCTCACGCGGCAGGAGATCTCGGCCTGGATGAAGACGTCGTGGATCTGGAAGTTGTCGAGGCTTTGCCCCACCGTGCCCTGGAGCGAATTTTCCATGGGCACGATGCCGAGGTCGGCGCGTCGCGCGGCCACGGCGGCGAACACGTCGGGGATGGTGGTCTGGGGCAGGAAGTCCGGGGAATGGCCCAGGGCGGCCATGGCCGCGAGGTGGGAGAAGGTGCCCTCGGGGCCGAGGTAGGCCACGCGCTCGGGGCGCTGGAGCCGGCGCGAGGAGGAGAGTATCTCGCGGTAGATGGAGAGCAGGTGCGCCTCGGGCAGGGGGCCGGGGTTGGCGGCGGCGAGGCGGGCCAGGACCTCCTGTTCGCGGAAGGGCTTGAACACGGCGCTTTGGCGTCCGTCCTTCCTGCGCCCGACTTCGATGCTGAGCGCCGCCCGGCGGGAAAGCAGGGCGAGGATTTCGTCGTCCACGGCGTCGATGCCGTGGCGCAGTTCCAGGAGCGCCTCTTCCAGGGTCCCCGGGGCGGCGGTCGCTTGGTCTTTCGTCTCCGGGGCCATCCTAACCTTCCTTGATCTCTTCGGCGATGCGCATGCCGAAATGGCGGCCGGCCACGTCGGTGCGCACGAGCACCTTGTCGCCCTCGGCCAGCGTCACGACGCTGACCGGTTTGCCCTCGGGGGTGACGAGGCGGATGGTCTCGGCGTTTTGCAGGAAGACCTTGCCGGACACGCCGTCCACGTCGGCGGTGATGAGCAGCATGGGCCGGATCTCGGTCTTGACCCTGCCGACCACGGCCGTTTTCGTCGCGCCGGTGTGCCCGACCACGAGCACCTCGGAGCCGGAGGCCAACTCCTCCAGGTAGCGGGTCTTGTCCCCGGGCATCTGGCAGTAGGCGTGGACCGCGCCGGCGTTTATGCGAAACGGCCGCGCCGCCACGTACGGGTTGGACTCGGTCTCGGCGTTGACCAGGAAGGTGAAGGCCGAGGAGTTGCCGACGAGCATGCCCTCGCCGGTCTTCAAGATGCTTGTCGTGTCCACGCAGACGCGGTGCCCGAGTCCCGCGTGCTCGATCTTGGTGATGGTGGCCGGCGTCAGTTCCACGGTGCCCTGGGAGAGTTTGAGTTCGTTTACGATGGTCTTGAGGTCGCACAGGGCTTCCGGGGTGATGAGCAGGCGGTCCGCGCCGCGCTCGAGGACGCCCGCGGCCAGACGCGCGCGGTCGAGGCTTTCGCATTCGAGGCCGAGGCCCTCGGTGCAGGCCAGGATGTTCTCCACCGGGATGATCTCCCAGCCCTGGGCCAGGAACACCGGGCGGCAATCCCTAAGCGCGGCCACGGCCGTGTCCTCGTCGTCCTTGCAGCGGATGGGAATGCGCTCGAACTCCTCGGGCGTCATGACCTTGGTGCGCCCGAGCGCCAGGATTTTTTCGGCGTCCCCGGCCTCGGCCACGAAGCCGTCCACGCCGGATTCGAGGCCGAGCGTGACGAGCTTCTTGTCGAACGGGATCGCCTTGAGCCATATTTCCTTTGTCATGACTAGTCCTTGAGCAGTTCGAGAGCCTGGTCGATTTCCCAGTCGAGGTGCACGATGCCGTGCAGGGCCTGGACGATACGGGCGGGCTGCTTGTGTTGGAAGATGTTGCGGCCGATGGAGAGCCCGGAGCCGCCGGCCTGGACGGAATCGTGGGCCATTTGCAGCAGGTCGCGGTCGTTGTCCATTTTCGGGCCGCCGGCGATGACCACCGGGATGCAGCAGGCCTCGGTCACGCGGGAGAAGGATTCGATGTCGCCGGTGTAGGGCACCTTGACCACGTCCGCGCCGATTTCGGTGCCGACGCGGGCGCAGTGGGCCACGACCTCGGCGTCGTATTCGTTTTTGACCTTGGGGCCGCGCGCGTAGACCATGGCCAGCACGGGCATGCCCCATTCGGCGGCGCGGGAGGTGATTTCGCCGAGGTGGCCGAGCATGTCGCGTTCGGTCTCGTCGCCGAGGTTGATGTGCAGGGACACGCCGTCCGCGCCGAGCTTGATCGCGTCCTCGACCGTGGCCACCAGCGTCTTGGCGTTGGGGTAGGGCGAAAGGGAGGTGGAGGCCGAGAGGTGGATGATGAGGCCGACGTCGCGTCCGCGGCCGCGGTGGGAGCAGCGCGGCAGGCCCTTGTGCATGAGCACGGCGTTGGCCCCGCCTTCGGCGACCTGGTTGACGGCGTCGCGCATGTCGATCAGGCCCGCGATGGGGCCGACGGTGACGCCGTGGTCCATGGGGACGATGATGGCGCGGTGGGTGTTGCGGTTGAAAATGCGTTCGAGGCGGACGGCTTTACCCAGCAGCATGACGGTCTCCTTGCGGTTTGGCCTTTACAGGGGGCGGACGCCGGCGTCAGGAAACAAAAAGGGCCGCCGGCTTGATGCCCGCGGCCCTGGAGTGGCTCGTTGCGGTTGATCTAGTTCGACCGCACCCCTCCCTGACCACGGGCGTGGCTAAACCAGAACCAAAAATAGAACCCGGAGGTCAGGTTGGCGAGGGATTGCATGGCCAGAGAGCTACGCGGGCGGGTGGGAAGTTGTCAAGGGCTTTCTTCCCGCATTTGGCCGGGAAATACTTCTTCCCCTCTCCCCCGGGTTCCCCTTTCGGGGTGGTCCAGGAGGGGCCCCCGGCCCCTCCTGGCCGCCGGAGGCCTTCTTCCCCTCACTCCCCTACGCCAACCCCAGGCGCTTGCGCGCCCGTTTCGCCGCTTCCACCATGTGGGCCAGGGCGGCCGTGGTCTCGGGCCAGGCGCGGGTCTTGAGGCCGCAGTCGGGATTGGCCCACAGGCGCGCCGGGTCGATGACCGCGGCGGCGCGCTGCAGCAAATCCTCCATTTCCTCGACCGACGGCACGCGGGGACTGTGGATGTCGTAGAGCCCGGGTCCGATCTCGTTGGGGTAGGCGAAGTCGGCGAAGGCGGACAACAGCTCCATGCGGCTGCGGCTGGCCTCGAGGCTGATGACGTCGGCGTCCATGGCCGCGATGGCGAGCACGATCTCGCCGAATTCGGCGTAGCACATATGGGTGTGGATCTGCGTTTCGGGCCGGGCCACGGCGGCGGTCAGGCGGAAGTCGTCCACGGCCAGGGCCAGGGCCATGTCCCAGTCCTTGCGCCGCAGCGGCAAGCCCTCGCGCAGGGCCGGCTCGTCGATCTGGATGACGCGGATGCCGGCGGCCTCGAGATCGGCCACCTCGTCGCGAAGCGCCAGCGCGATCTGGCGGCGGGTGGCTTCGCGCGGCTGGTCGTCGCGTACGAAGCTCCAGCACAGGATCGTCGCCGGCCCGGTGAGCATGCCTTTCATGGGCTTGGCCGTGCGCGAGGCGGCGAACGTCGAAAAGGCCACGGTCATGGGCGCGGGGCGCGAGACGTCGCCGTGGATCACCGGCGGCTTGACGCAGCGCGAGCCGTAGCTCTGCACCCAGCCGTTTTCCGTGAAGCAGAACCCGGCCAGGCGCTCGCCGAAATACTCCACCATGTCGCCCCGCTCGGCCTCGCCGTGGACGAGCACGTCGAGCCCGAGCGCCTCCTGGCGCGCGACGACGTCGGCGATGGTGTCCTTGAGAAAGGCCTCGTAGCCGGCGGCGTCCAGGACGCCGCGCTTGAAGTCGCGCCGGGCGCGGCGGATCTCGGGCGTCTGGGGGAAGGAGCCGATGGTGGTCGTGGGCAGGGGCGGCAGGGCGAGTGCGGCGCGCTGCGCCCTGGCCCGCTCGGGGTAGGGGGCCGGGCGGTGGAACAGGTCCACGCTTATGGCGGCGACGCGCGCGCGCACGGCGTCGTCCACGGCCAGGCGGCTTTGGCGGCGGTCCTCCCAGGCGGCACGGTTTTCGGCCAGGGCGGCGGCCACGTCGGGGCGCTCCCGGCCGCCGGGCGCGGCGGCGTCGGCGAGCAGGCGCGTCTCGCGGCATTTCTGCACGGCAAAGGCCATCCAGCGCTTGAGCGCCGGATCGAGGCGCGTCTCGGCGTCGAGGTCCGTCGGGCAATGGAGCAGCGAGCACGAGGGCGCGACCATGAGGCGCTCAAGCCCCACATGGCTCGCGGCCAGCTCGATGCGCGCCAGGGCGGCCGCGGCGTCCACGCGCCAGATGTTGCGCCCGTCGATCAGGCCCAGGGACAAGGAGGTCTCTGGCGCAAGGGCCCTGGCGACGACGGCGAGCTGGACGGGGTCGCGCACGAGGTCGAGATGCAGCGCGCCGAGGGGCAGGTCCGCGACGCACGGCAGGTTGTGGGCGATGCCGCCGAAATAGGTCGCGAGCATGAGCCGGGCCGGGGCGGCCGCCGCGATGAGGCTCCCGTAGGCGTCGCGGAAGGTCGCGGCGAGTTCCCCGGGCAGATCCTGGGCCAGGACGGGTTCGTCGAGTTCGATCCAGGGGCAGGTTTGCGCCAGCCGGCCGAGGAGTTCGCGGTAGGCGGGCAGCAGCCGGGGCAGCAGGTCCAGGGGGTCGCCCGCGGCGTCGGCGAATTTGCCGCAAAGAAGGAACGTGAAGGGGCCGGGCAGCACGGCCTTGGCGGGAAAACCCGCGTCCTTGGCCTCGCGCGCCTGGTCGGTCAGGGCGTCGCCGACCAGGGCGAACGACTGGTCACGGGCGAATTCCGGCACGATGTAATGGTAGTTGGTGTCGAACCACTTGGTCATTTCCATGGCCGTGACGTCGCCGGACGCATCCTGCCCGCCCCGGGCCATGCGGAAATAGAGGTCGGGCGTGACGGGGCCGCCGGCGTGGCCGTAGCGTGGCGGCACCACGCCGAAGCGCGCGGCCGCGTCGAGCATGTGGTCGTAGAGGGAAAAATCGCCGACCGGCACGAGGTCGATGCCGGCCTCGCGCTGGAGGCGCCAGTGGCGCAGGCGCAGGTCGGCGGCCAGGGCGAGCAGGGCGTCCAGGGAAAGCGAGCCCGCCCAATGGGCTTCCAAGGCGGTTTTGAGTTCACGGGCAAGGCCCATGCGGGGAAATCCCAGGGTGTGCGTCAGCATGCGACAACTCCATAGCTGGCCCGAAGGCGTTGGGGTGGAGGTCGGCAAGACGGCGGAACGCAAAGGGCGCGCAAAATAAAGAACCCGTTCCCGCAAGAGCGGAGAACGGGCGCGAATGCAGGGAAGGCGCGGGCGCAGCCCGTTCCCTGGTCATTCCGGCCCGGATCGCGAGGCCTGGATGCCGACCTTTTCGAGGCGTCTTCTGGCTTACGGGGCCGGTCGTTCGACCGAGCGGGCATGGCCGCGTCCTTCCCGGGCGTTACACCCAGTGGACGGCGGCCGGTCATCCCCGAATACAGCAGCGCGTCTGCGACGGATTCTCACCGTCTTCCGTTTCTCGAAAGGTCCTCAAACAGTGACGACCTGGGTATCCCGGGGAGCTTGCCGCGTCAAGGCGCGGGACGATGCGGGGGGAGGGCGTGTGAAAAGTCACAAGGTGCGGGCGGTTGTGGGAGAAACCGGGGCAAAGGGGGGAAAGGGCTTGCGCGGGCAGTGCGGGACTGCTACAGGAAAAGGTGCCATCAGCCTTTTTGCAGAGCGGCCTTTTCCACCCGTGAGGGTAGGGGATGGCGTGGTCCGCGCGGGGTTTCTGGGGGACGTGAAAAAAAGAACTTTCCCCTTGACGCGGGTTGCGGCGCTTGTTAATTTGCTCACAAGCTATCCGCTGGCAGGTTCTAAACGGTAGCGATACCGGGGTGTTGCCCGTCGCAGATGATGGGCAGGGTGCATTTTCGCCCGCAAGGCCCCGGCGACTTGTTCTCGGTGTCGGCACCAAGCGACGCCGGCGCGAGGGCAGGCCGGGAACGGTGACGCACGAGCGTCGTCGATCCGGCGCGCGGATGTCCTGTCGCGCAACGGCGTGTAGCTCTTTTGGATTGGGCGCTGGGTGTACAACAACTAAACGTTTGGAGGATGAACTATGCCTACCTTTGTGGATCCGAGCAAGTGTGACGGATGCAAAGGCGGTGAGAAGACCGCGTGCATGTACATTTGCCCCAATGACCTGATGATTCTGGATCCTCAGGAAATGCGCGCTTTCAACCAGGAGCCGTCCGCCTGCTGGGAATGCTACTCCTGCGTGAAAATCTGCCCGCAGGGCGCCATCTCCGCCCGCCCCTACGCCGACTTCGCTCCCATGGGCGGCACGTCCATCCCCATGCGCTCGGCCGACTCCATCATGTGGACCGTGAAGTTCCGCAACGGCAACATCAAGCGCTTCAAGTTCCCGATCCGCACCACCCCTGAAGGCTCCATCAAGCCCTACGATGGCAAGCCCGAAGGCGCCAACCTGGACGACGAACTGCTTTTTACCGAGACCGCCCTGGCCACCCCCAAGGAAGCTCTCGGCAAGAAGTTCGACGTCACCGGCATGGACACCGTCCAGTGCTGGCTCGACGGCTTCTGCCAGTAGTCCAGACCGGTACCCAACTCGCTAGTCATTCATCCTACGGAGGAACTATATCATGCCGACGATTCCTGTGAAGGACGAGCCCAAAGGCGTTGCCCTTGCCGAGCCGGAACTGATTGAAAAAGACGTTGACATCCTCATGGTCGGTGGCGGCATGGGCTGCTGCGGTGCGGCCTACGAGGTCTGCCGCTGGGCCGACAAGATCGGCGGGATCAGCGTGATGCTGCTCGACAAGGCCGCCCTCGAGCGCTCCGGCGCCGTTGCGCAGGGCCTGTCCGCCATCAATACCTACATCGGCGAGAACGTCCCGGACGACTACGTCCGCATGGTCCGCACCGACCTCATGGGTCTGGTCCGCGAAGACCTGATCTTCGACGTCGGCCGTCACGTCGACGATTCCGTCCACCTGTTCGAAGAGTGGGGCCTGCCCTGCTGGACCAAGGACGCCGACGGTCACAACCTGGACGGCGCGCAGTCCAAGGCCAAGGGCGTGTCCCTGCGCACCGGCGCCAAGCCTGTCCGCTCCGGCCGCTGGCAGATCATGATCAACGGCGAGTCCTACAAGTGCATCGTGGCCGAGGCTGCGAAAAACGCCCTGGGCCAGGATCGCTACATGGAGCGCGTCTTCATCGTGAAGCTGCTCCTGGACGCCAAGCAGCCCAACCGCATCGCCGGTGCGGTCGGCTTCTCCACCCGCGAAAACAAAGTGTTCGTCTTCAAGGCCAACGCCATCCTGGTGGCCTGCGGCGGCGCGGTCAACGTGTACCGCCCCCGCTCCACCGGTGAAGGCATGGGCCGCGCCTGGTACCCGGTTTGGAACGCTGGTTCCACCTACACCATGTGCGCTCAGGTCGGCGCCGAGATGACGATGATGGAAAACCGCTTCGTCCCCGCCCGCTTCAAGGACGGTTACGGCCCGGTCGGCGCTTGGTTCCTGCTGTTCAAGGCCAAAGCCACCAACGCCAAGGGCGAAGACTACTGCGCCACCAACAAGGCCATGCTGAAGCCCTACGAGGATCGCGGCTACGCCAAGGGTCACATCATCCCGACCTGCCTGCGTAACCACATGATGCTCCGTGAAATGCGCGAAGGCCGCGGTCCCATCTACATGGACACCGCCGGCGCCCTGCAGTCCACCTTCGCCAACCTCAACGCCGAGCAGCAGAAGCACCTCGAGTCCGAGGCGTGGGAAGACTTCCTCGACATGTGCGTCGGCCAGGCCAACCTCTGGGCCTGCACGGACACCGAGCCCGAGAAGAAGGGCTCCGAGATCATGCCGACCGAGCCTTACCTGCTCGGTTCCCACTCCGGCTGCTGCGGCATCTGGGTCTCCGGCCCGGACGAAGCCTGGGTGCCGGAGGAGTACAAAGTCAAGGCCGACAACGGCAAGGTCTACAACCGCATGACCACGGTCAACGGTCTGTTCACCTGCGCTGACGGCGTCGGCGCCTCCGGCCACAAGTTCTCCTCGGGCTCCCACGCCGAGGGCCGCATCGCCGGCAAGCAGATGGTGCGCTGGGTCGTCGACCACAAGGACTTCAAGCCCACCCTGACTGAAAAGGCTTCCGACCTCGCCAAAGAGATCTACAAGCCCTGGGAGACCTTCAAGGCCAACGTCGGACTTTCCACCGACCCGGTCGTGAACCCCAGCTACATCACCCCGCACAACTTCATGATGCGCCTGGTGAAGTGCACGGACGAGTACGGCGGAGGCTGCGCCACCCTGTACACGACCTCCAAGTCCCTGCTCGACACGGGCTTCCAGCTGCTGCAGTACCTCGAAGAGGACAGCCAGAAGCTGGCCGCCCGCGACCTGCACGAGCTCATGCGCTGCTGGGAGCAGTACCACCGCCTGTGGACCGTCCGCCTGCACATGACCCACATCTCCTTCCGCGAAGAAACCCGTTACCCGGGCTTCTACTACCGCGGCGACTTCCTGGGTCTGGACGACAGCAAATGGAAGTGCTTCGTCAACTCCAAGTACGACCCGGCCACCAAGGAGACCAAGGTCTTCAAGAAGGCCTACTACCAGATCATTCCCGAGTAGGAATGACCAGAGCGGCCGCGGGGTTCTCCCGCGGCCGCTTTTTAACGGTCTTACCCGGGCGGATGGACCGTGCTTTGACGCCTACGGCGGGGGCGGTCTATCCTCGCGGATCAGGCCGTTTTCTTGCTGGCCTTAACCATTGCCGGGAGGTTGCGATGGGAAGCAACGCGATACTGGTCGTCGGCGGCGGCTTCAGCGGCATCACCGCCGCGCTTGAAGCCGCGGAAGTCGGCCACGAGGTCTACATCGTCGAGAAAAATGCTTTTCTCGGCGGCCGGGTGATGCAGCTCAATAAATATTTCCCCAAGCTGTGCCCCCCGTCCTGCGGTCTGGAAATCCAGTTCCAGCGCATCAAGAACAACAAGAACGTCAAGTTTTTCACCCTGGCCGAAGTCACCAAGGTCTCGGGCAAGGCCGGCGACTACGAAGTCACGGTGAAAATCAGGCCCCGCTACGTCGAACCCGGCAGCGTCGATCTCTCCGAGACGGTCAAAAAGCTTTCCAAGGACGTCAAGAGCGACTTCGAATTGGGCCTCGGCGAGCGCAAGGCCCTGTACATGGACGTCCCCTTCGCCTTCCCCAACCGCTACGTTCTGGACAAGGAACGCTGCACCAAGGAAGACCTGGAACTCCTGTCCGGCGCCGACGTGATCAACCTCGACGACGCGCCCAAGGAAATCGTGCTCAAGGTCGGGTCCATCGTCTACGCCACAGGCTGGAAGCCCTACGACGTGACGCGGCTCACCAACCTTGGCGCGGGCGAGATCGCCAACTGCGTCAGCAACATGCAGCTCGAGCGCCTGGCTTCTCCGAGCGGACCCACCCGCGGCAGGATCGTGCGCCCCTCGGACGGCAAGGCCCCGCGCTCCGTGGCTTTCGTGCAGTGCGCCGGTTCGCGCGACGAAAACCACCTCAACTACTGCTCCTACATCTGCTGCATGGCGTCCCTCAAGCAGGCCGCCTACGTGCGCGAAGCCTTTCCGGAAGCCCGCGTCACCATCTACTACATCGACTTGCGCACCCCGGGCCGTTACGACAACTTCGCCAAGCGCATCCTGGCCGATGACCGCATCAATGCTGTCAAGGGCAAGGTTGCCGCCGTGGCCGAGGACGCCGGCACAGGCGACGTCATCCTCACCGTGGAAGACGCCGTGTCCGGCATCAAGTCCGACAACCGCTTCGAACTGGTGGTGCTGGCCACGGGCATGCAGCCGAGCATTGCCGGCGAGCGCCTGCCGGTGGACGTGCCCCTGGACGAAATGGGCTTTATCGTGGGCGGCGAGGAGAAAGGCATTTTCGCCGCCGGTTGCGCCGCCACGCCCCTTGACGTCATGAAGTCGGCCCAGTCCGCGACCGGCGCGGCCATGAAAGCAATCGCTTTGGTGCGAGGGAGGTAGCGGCGATGGCCGAAAAAATCGGTGTGTATATCGACGAATCCAGCGTCGCCCCGCTCCTTAACGCCGAGGAGCTGGCCGCGTACGTCAAGGAGAAATGCGGCGGGGCCTGCCCCATCGTCAAGGCCCACAAACGGCTGTCGAGCCCCGACGGCGTGGCCATGATCAAGGCCGACGTCGACGGCGGCGAAATCGACGCGGTGCTCATCTGCGGCACTTCGCCCCGGGTCGACTGGGACGTTTTCACCTTTGGCGACAAGGTGCTCGTCGACCGCGTCAACCTGCGCGAGTTCGTGACCCTGTCTTATAAAAACCCCGACGGTTCGTCCGTCGCGGCCGGCGGCCCCATCCCTGCCGAACTGCTTTCCATGGTGCATGACTACCTGCGCATGGGTGTGGTCAAGATGCAGAAGATGAGCCGGCCCAATCCGGAGCTGCCCGAGACCAACAAGACCATTCTGGTCCTCGGCGGCGGCTTCACCGGCCTGAACGCGGCCCTGGCCGCGGCCGGCGCCGGCGCCGAAGTCATCCTCGTGGAGAAGTCCGACAAGCTCGGCGGCCGCGCCGCGGGGCTCTACAAGACCTTTCCCATGAGCTACCCCTACCTCGAAGCCACGGACACCGGCATCGACCGGCTCATCGGCCTCGTGACGGGCAACTCCAAGATCAAGGTGCGCCTCAACACGAGCCTCAAGCAGCTCGCCGGCGCGCCGGCCATGTACGAGGCCACCCTGGCCTCGGGCGGCAACGAGGAAAAACTCCCCGTGGGCTCGGTGGTCCTGGCGGCCGGCTGGTCGCCCATGGACACCGAGGCGCTTGCGCCCTTCGGCTACGGCAAGCTCAAAAACGTCGTGACCTCGGCCGAGTTCGAGGCCATGGTCAAGGCCGGCGACATCAAGCGCCCCTCCGACGGCAAGGCCCCGGGTTCGGTCGCCTTCATCGTGGACGTGACCAAGCTCATGGAGGCCGCCACGGCCGAGGCGGTCGCCGAGATCCCCGCCGAGGAAGCCAAGGCCGAAGAGAAGAAGGAAGGTGAGGAGGAAGCCCCCTCCTTCAACCCGATCAAGACGCCCAAGCACCTGGCCTACTCCTCGGAGCTGACCAGCCTCGTCGCGCTCAAGCAGGCCAACTACGTCCGGGAAAAGCTCCCCGACGCCGTGGCCATGATCGTCTACGACAACATGATGGTTCCGGGCATCAACGAGCGCTACTACCGCGCCGCCCAGGACAATCCCGGCATCATGCTCACCAAGGGCACGGTGACGGGCGTGACCGAGGAAGGCACGAGCCTCGTGGTCGCGGCCAAGGACACCCTCCTTGGCGGCGCGATCACCCTGGCCGCCGACCTCGTCGTCCTGCCCACGGGCCTCGTGCCGGCAACGGCGCTTGACCCGACCATCAACCTGCTCTACCGCCAGGGTCCGGCCTTCCCGGACCTGGGGCTGTTCGACGGCTTCGCCGATTCGAACTACATCTGCTTCCCCTACGAGACCCGCCGCACCGGCATCTACGCCGCCGGCTGCGTGCGTCAGCCCATGACCATGGCGCAGGCCCGGGAAGACGCCGCGGGCGCGGCGCTCAAGGCCATCCAGTGCGTCGAGTCCGCGAGCCATGGCGTGGCCGTCCATCCCCGTTCGGGCGACCTTTCCTACCCGGTGTTCAACTTCGTGCGCTGCACCCAGTGCAAGCGCTGCACCGAGGAATGCCCGTTCGGCGCCCTGGACGACGATGAGAAGGGAACGCCCAAGCCCAATCCCACGCGCTGCCGCCGCTGCGGCACCTGCATGGGTGCCTGCCCCGAACGCGTCATCTCCTTTGACAACTACAACATCGACATGATCGGTTCCATGATCCGCGAGTGCGAGATTCCGCCCAAGATCGAAGAGGGCGGGCCGCGCGTGTTCATCCTGGCCTGCGAGAACGACGCCTACCCGGCGCTCGACATGGCGGCCATCCGCGGCAGGAAGTGGAGCCCCTACGTGCGCATCATCCCGGTGCGCTGCCTGGGTTCGGTCAACGCCATCTGGGTGGCCGACGCCATGAGCAAGGGCGTCGACGGCGTCATGCTGCTCGGCTGCAAATACGGCGACGACTACCAGTGTCACTTCGTCAAGGGCTCCGAGATCTGCAACCGCCGCAAGGAAAACATCGCCGAGTCCCTCAAGCGCCTCGGCGTCGAGCCCGAGCGCGTCGAGCAGTATCAGGTGGCCATCGACGAATACGACAAGGTCCCGGACATGATCGACCAGTTCATGGATATGGTCCTCAAGATCGGCCCGAACCCGTTCAAAGGCTATTAGGAGGAAGGCTCCATGTCATACGCCGAGCGTATCAAACCCGATCTGCAGTTCGTCAAGGACCTGCAGGCGGCTGGTGGCGAAGCTTGCAAGAAGTGCTACCAGTGCGCCACCTGCAGCGTGGCCTGCCCCCTGGCCCCGCCCGAGAACCCCTTCCCCCGCAAGGAGATGGTCTGGGCGCAGTGGGGTCTCAAGGACCGTTTCGAGGGCGACATCGACATCTGGCTGTGCCACAACTGCCAGACCTGTTCCGATCTGTGCCCCCGCGGCGCGCGGCCTGGCGACCTCATCTCCGCCATCCGCAACATCACCTACCGGGATCTGGTGTCGCCGAGCATCATCGGCAAATGGATGAGTTCGGCCAAGGATCTGCCGAAGCTCATCGCCATCCCGGCGGTCCTGTACCTGTTCATCTGGCTCCTCAGCGCCGGCTTCGGCCTGCCCGAGGGCGAGATCGTCTACGGCAAGCTCTTCCCGGGCGACTTCACCATCGACCCCATCTTCGGCCTGGTCGCCATCTTCGTGATGTTCTCCTTCTACAAGGGCGTGACCAAGCTGTGGAAGAGCTTCGACAAGACCATCCCCACCACCCTGCACATCGGCGCGCCGTACAAAAAGCCCAGCCTGATCGAATCGATCAAGGCCGTGGTCCTGGACGAGATCGCCACCCACGTGAAGTGGAACGAGTGCGGAAACGATAACACCGAACGCTACAAGGGCCATTTGTCGCTGTTCTACGGCTTCGTGGCTCTGGCCATCGTCACGTCCATCGTGGCGGTGTCCCACTGGGGCGGCAAGATCGTGCACTTCATCGCGCCGCTGGGGCACACGCCCATGCCCCTGTGGAGCCCGGTGAAGCTGCTCGCCAACGTCGGGGCCATCGCCCTGCTCTACGGCCTGACCATGCTGACCCGCCGTCGTCTGAGCGTCGATCCCGCCAAGTCCACGTCGTCCTACTACGACTGGTATCTGCTCGGGGTCATCTGGGCCGTCGCCCTTACGGGCCTTGGTTCGGAGATCTTCCGTCTGGCCGGCGTGGCCGCCCTGGCCTACCCGACCTACTACCTGCATTTGATTGCGGTCTTCATGCTGTTTGCCTATCTGCCCTGGTCCAAGCTCGGGCACTTGGTCTACAGGACGACGGCGCTGGTGTACGCCCATCAGGCTGGGCGGCTTCCCCTCAAACGTGACGAAGCCAAGACTTTCATGGTCTAATTTAAGGAGGATACCATGGCTGAAGCTCGCAAAGTCTTCCCCATGAACGCGTTCGTGTCGTACCTGAAAGGCGTCGACAAGGAAGGCAACAAGAAAGCCGTGGCCGAGATGGTCGGGTTCATGGCCGGCATGGAAATCGATGCGGAACTCGCTCCTTTCGCCGCCGCCCTGGCCAAGGCCTGGATATACGAACAGCATCCCGAACTCGTGCGCATGAGCAGCGGCGAGCTCGGCAGCACCGCCCAGAACGTTTCCGTGTCCGTGCTGCCGCCCGACGTCGTGGCCGAAATCAGCGCCATTTTCGCCAAGCTGGCCGAAACCAAGAAGGCCAACGAGGAAATGTCCGCCAAGCTCGCCACCGTCGAGAAGGAACTGGCCGAGAAGACCGCCATCCTGAAAGACGTCGAGGTGCGCTGCAAGGCCGCCGAAGAAAAGGCCAAGAAACTCGAGGCTTCCATGAAGGACGAGGGCGAGAAGGTCATCGTCGCCTCCGAAGCCAAGGTCACCGAATACATCGGCAAGGTTGACGAGCTGCTCAAGATGATCGAGGATGTGAAAAAGCATGGCGTTGTCACCGTGGCTGCGGGCGGCGCCGCCCCGGCCGGCGGCGAAGCCGCTGCCGGCGGCACCGGCGAGCCCGTTGTCGGCGGCGAGCCGTCTTCGGACTTCGGCTTCGGCTCCGACGCGTTTGCTACGGACAAGTGGTAGAAAACGGCCCCGTGCCGTTCAAAAGGGGGAGGCCTCGGGCCTCCCCCTTTTTTTTGCGCTGCGCATGGGGAAGAGGCTGGGCTGGGGAGAATGAAATATATTTTTCAAGAATGGCAATAGTTATTAAAATAAAATCTTTATTTACATTACATTTTAAGATGGCTAACATTTTTGGCGCAAGTCAAAAGGTCGGATGCGAGTCCTGTGAAAGGAGTGTACGATGACGTTTCGAAAATGCGTTGTCTTGGTTGGAGTCTTTTCGATGACCCTTTTTGTGGGAACCCTCCGGGCACAAACCGGAAAATACAGCGAGACGGCCTCCCGGACCATCGACCCCATGACCACGAAGGGGATGGTCACCTCGCCGAATTATCTGGCCACCCAGGCCGGTGTGGATGTGTTGCGCGCCGGTGGCAATGCCGTGGACGCGGCCATTGCCGTCGCGTCCACGCTGGCGGTGGTCTACCCGCAGATGTGCACGCTCGGCGGCGACAATTTCTGGTTGATTTACAATGCGAAGACCGGGGAATTGCGCGCCCTGAACGCCAGCGGCCGGGCCGGCGAAAAAGCGACCATCGATTTTTACAAATCCAAGGGGCTGAGCAAGATTCCCTCCCGCGGATTCCTGGCTGCCAATACCGTGCCGGGCGTCGTCTCCGGTTGGGATGCCGCCTACCGCTACGCCAAGGAATCCATGGGGAAAAGCCTGCCCTGGGCGCGCCTTTTCCAGTCCGCCGTCGCTTATGCGCGCGACGGTTTCCCCGTCAGCCCGAGCCTGGCGTATTGGGAAGCGATCAACGTCAATCCCAATGATCAGGAATTCCGCAATCTCCAGCGCTTTGATGCGTTTTCGGGCATGTACCTGAAGCCGGGGGGCAAGGCGTACACCTTCGGCGAAGTCATGAAACTGCCCACCCTGGCCGCGACACTGGAGACCATCGCCACGGACGGGGCGGACGCCTTCTATAAAGGTCCCATTGCCAAGAGGATTGTCGCGTATCTCCAGCAAAACGGAGGCATGCTGACGCTCGACGATTTCGCCAAGCATACGGCGGACTGGGTCGAACCGATCCATGTGCCGTACCGCAACCTTGTCGCCTACAATTTCCCGCCCAACACCCAGGGGATGGCCTCCCTCGAGATCCTGAACATTCTGAACAATTTCGACGTGCAAAAGCTCGGCGAAGGCTCCGCGGACTATTATCACCTGATCGTCGAGGCGACCAAGGAGGCGTTTGCCGATCGCGATCGCTACCTGACGGACCCGGCTTTCTCGTCCATTCCCCTGAAGGACCTGCTCTCGGCACAACACGGCAAGGATCAGGCCGCGCGCATCGATCTCAAAAACGCGGCGAAGGAAGTCAAACCCCTTGACCCCAAGGGCGACACGATCTGGCTTGGCGTGGTGGACGAACAGGGCAATGCCGTTTCGTTGATCCAGAGCATCTACCATGATTTCGGTTCCGGAATCGTGGCCGGCGATACCGGGGTGCTGTTGCAAAATAGGGGCAGCTTCTTCTCCCTGGATCCCAACCACGTCAATCATCTCGAACCGCACAAGCGCACATTCCATACCCTCAATCCCGCCATGCTGTTGCGGGACGGCAAGCCCTACCTCGTGTACGGCACCATGGGCGGCGAAGGGCAGCCGCAAACGCAGGCCGCCATCGTGACGCGTATCGTGGATTTCGGCATGACGCCCCAGGACGCGATCGCCGCACCCCGCTGGCTGCATGGCCGTACCTGGGGAGCGTCGTCGAACGATCTCAAGCTGGAAAGCCGCATGAGCGATGCCGCAGTGGAAGAATTGCGCCGCCGGGGGCATCCCGTTAAGGTCGTTGACGCCTACACGGATACCATGGGGCATGCCGGGGCGATCCTGATCGATCCGCAAACAGGCGTGCGCTTCGGCGCGACCGACCCGCGCGGCGACGGACTGGCGGCCGGATACTGATCCCGGTCAAAGGGTCTGCAAGCTGGGGCGGCGCGCTGGGCCGCCCCTTTTGTTTTCGGAAAGGTCGGCGGGGCGTGGAAGGTGAACCGGAGGAACTATGGACCAGACCGCGCGGATGATCCTGTTGCGATCCCTGCCGCTTTTCGGGGGCATGCCCGAAGCGCGGCTGCAAACGCTCGCGGCGAACGCGCGCGCGACCAGATATGCGCCCGGGGCGCTCCTTGCCGTCAAGGAGCAGGCCGCGGACGTTTTCCACTGCATTGCCACCGGGCAGGCCAAGGTCTACCGGGCCGGGCCGGACGGCCGGGAACAGACGCTTTTCCTGCTCGGGCCCGGCGAACCCTTTTGCCTGTGCACGCTGGTGGACAGCGCCTCCTTTCCCGCTTTCGCCGCCGCGCTTGCCGAGACGCTGGTGTTGGAATTCCCGACCAAAGCCCTGGCCGAGGCGATCCAGGACAGTCCGCAGGCGTTCACCGACCTGATGCGGCTCATGTGCGGCCGGTTCAAGGAGGCCATGGCCATGATCGAATCGCTTGCCCTGCGCGACCTGCCCGGGCGTGTGGCCGTCTTTTTGCTGCATGAGGCCGGCAGGGCCCTGTCCGGGGACCTCGTGCGCCTTTCCATCAGCCAGCGCGAGGTGGCCAAGATCGTCGGGGCCACGCCCGAAGCCCTTTCCCGGGCGCTCAAGAAGCTCGCGGAAGCCGGCCATGTCGTGGTGCGCGGCAGGAAAATCGAGATTCGCGACCGCGCCGGACTCGAGGCGGCCGCCGCCGGGAATACGGAGGGCTAGGCGGTATGCGCCGGATCGAGGACGCCGACGCCGCTCGCGTGCTTGCCCTTATGGCGAAGCTGCCGCTGTGGGCGGGGTTTGCGGGCGAGGACCTGGAACTGTTGCTGCGCACCGGGGCGGTATCGCTTTGCCTGTTCGATGCGGGCGAGACCGTGGTCGAGGAGGGCAACTACGAAAAGACCTTTTTCGTGCTGCTCGACGGCGCGGTGCGGGCGCTGCGCGGGGGGAAGCGGGTCGCGGTCATGGACGCGCCGGGTACGGTCTTCGGCGAGATGAGCTTCATCCTCGGCAAGGGGCGCACGGCCACGGTGGTGGCCGATGTCCCGTCACGCTGCCTGGCCGTGGACATGGGCTATGTGGATTTCCTGCCGAGTCCGGAGCGCGAGGATTTCCTCATCCGCATCTTCCGCCGCCTGGCCGAGGTGGTGACGGCGCGGCTGGGGTCGGCCAACGCGCGCAAGGCGACGATCCTGACGGCGATCCGGCAGCGACGCGATGCGCTGCGCGCGCATGTCGCGGCCGAGCGCGAGGCGATCACGGCGCTGCGGCGCGAACTGGACGGCCTGGATACGGCCGACGACGAGGAAGTGCTACGGCAACTGCTCGATCGCAAGTTCTAATGCCGCGTCCCCAAGAAAGTGCATTTTTTTGGAGGACAACTTCTACGTATCCTTATTTTGAAAAATACGGACGTATTTTTTAAGGGACGCAACCAGCCGGTCTGTGCCGGCCTAGCCCTTGCGCCGCAGGGGCAGCAGTTCGTTGAGCTCGTCGATGTAGTGGTTTTCCAACTGGTTGACGCGGTCGATGTGCGTGCGGAAGATCATGTCCATGCGCGGGTCGAAAAAGCGGTGGCTGCTGTAGCTGGATACGGACACGAAGCCGCGACGGGCCTTGTGCGCGCCGCCCATGCCGGGGTCGTACCGGGTGATGCCGTGGGCGATGGCCCAGGCGATGGGGGCGTAGTAGCACAGCTCGAAGTGCAGGAAAGGGATGTCCTCGAACGAGCCCCAGTAGCGGCCGAAGAGGATGTCGCGCTTGTGGGCGAGCATGGCCAGGGCCACGGGGTCGCGGCGGCCCTCCCGGAACGCGGCGGCAAAGGCCAGACGGTGGCGGAAGGCCGCGGGCAGACCCTCGAAGAAGGCCGGCGTCAGGTAGCGGCAGCCCCAGGGACCGAACTTGGCGTTGGTGCGGTCGTAGAGCTCGCGCATGATGGGAAAAAACGAATCCGGGATATCCGCGCCGGAGACGATCTCCACGCGCACGCCGGACGCGGCCAGGGCGCTGCGCTCGTGGCGCACGGACTTGCGCCGGTTGGCGTTGAGCGTGGACAGGAAGTCGTCGAAATCGGAAAAACCGCGGTTGCGCCAAAGGTAGCCCTGATGCCGCCAGGCCGTGAAGCCGTGGTCCTCCGAGGCGGCGGCGAAGTCCGGTTCGGTGAAGAGCAGGGCCGCGCCCTGGACGCCGTTGCCCAGGCAGTATTGTTCGACGGCTTCGAACATGCGCCGGGAAAGACGCACCTGGTTCATGTCGGAGTCGGCCAGGAAGCGCAGTCCTGTGGCCGGGGTGAAGGGGCTGGCTGCGACGAGGCGCGGAAAGTAGGGCAGCCCCAGGCGCGAGGCCGCCTCGCCCCAGAGCTGGTCGAAGACGAATTCGCCGTCGGAGTGCCACTTCAAGTACATGGGCAGCGCGCCGACCATGACGCCGCCGGCATGGGCGAGCAGGTGGTTGGGATACCAGCCCTTGGCCGGGGCGGCGCTGCCGGAGTCTTCCAGCAACTTGAGCCACGCGTATTCGAAAAAGGGCGTGTCCAGGGGCTCGGCCAGGGCGTCCCAACGTTCCTGGTTCGCCTCGGCCATGGACCGGGCGAAGCGCAAGGTCAATTGGTCAGTGGGAACCGTCATACCGCCTCCATACGCCCGGGCAAGGCTTCTGTCACGTGTTTGCCCCGGCGGGGCGACACCAGATCGTGGTGCGCCAGACGCCGTTTTCGAAATCCCGGCGCGGCCAGCCGGAAGCGGCGGTGAAGACGGGGGCGTATTTCTCCCATTCGCTGTTGTCGAGCACGAGCAGGCCGCCGGGACGCAGGCGCGACAGGGCATTGAGGGCGCAGGCCACGCGGGCCCGGCCGTCCACGCTGACGAGATCGAAGCTGTCCGGGCCGAAGTCGAGGATGGCGTCGGCATAGGCGGCGAATTCCGGTTTTCCCGGGACATAGCCCGTTTGTCGCCAGACGGCGGGGCGGTCTTCGGGCCGCCCCTTGGCGTCTCCGGGGGGGGCGAAACGCAGCGTGACATTGGCGACGCCCTGGCCGACGAGTTCCCGGGCCAGGCGGCGGCGCCACTTTTCCCGGTGTTCCACGGTCACGAGACGGGCCACGCGGCTGGCGAAAAAAAACGTGCTGCGCCCGCCTCCCCACTCGAAAGCGGTCATGGACGGGGCGAGGAAGCGGTCGAGGCAGTGCACTGCCCCGGCGTTGATCCAGGGATAGGCGGGATCACGGGCCATCCGCCAGGCCGTCGGGGCATAGAGCAGGGCGCGCGCCGCGCGGCGCACCCCCTCGCCAAGGCCGGTGCGCCCGGGCGTGTAGCGGATGAGCATGGCGGGGCGCGGAAGCGTCAGCAGCCGTGGGCGGCGAGGGCGGCGGCGACGTCGGCGTGGATGGAAAACACCTTGCCGAGGTCGGCGATGCGCAGCACCTTGGCCACGCCGTCGCTGATGGCGCAAAGGGCGACCACGCCCCCTTCGGGGAGCAGACGGTTGCGCACGGTGATGAGGCTGCCGATGGCGCTGGAATCCATGAATTCCACGCCCGTGAGGTCGAAGCACAGCACCTTGGGCGCAGCCTCGATCATGGGGGCCAGGGCGCGCTGGAAATCGGGGCAGGTGGTGTAGTCGAAGATTTTGGGCAGGCCTGCCACCAGGGTCAGGGCACCGTGCCCGGTTACGGTCAGATCCATGTCTCCTCCGGTTCGCTGCGATAGCGGCGAAATGGCCTGTACCATGGGCCGCACGGCCGGGCAACCGGCAGGGAGGGCGAGATTTCCCTTCCGCCTTCCTGCGGAAGCGTGTAGAAAAAAAGAACCTCCGAAGCAGGCGCGGCGCGGGCGCGAGCGCGAGCGCCGGAAAACCGCAAGCCCGAAACGAGTGACGCATGAACAAGGATTGGCAGCGAAACAAACCGGCCCAGGGCGTTCCCGCTTGTTCGGACGCGGTATGCGCCATGCTCGACCGTGTCGGCGTGCCCCGCAACTCCAAATGGCGCGGGCTGATCCTCTACATGCGCGGCATCAAGGACTACGATTTTCTGGACAACGAACAGAAGGAACAGATCCAGGCCCTGGTCATGGAAGTGCTCAAGGTCCGGGATTTCTCCGACGAGAAGTTCCGCGAGGTGATCAAGATCAACGAGCGCATTCTGAGCGCCCCCTGGAACCGGGCACTCACGCGCACGCTCCAGGAGACCGCCTCCCTCGTCCAGGAGTTTCAGGAAACGCTTTTCCGCCACAAGGGCGGGGTGCAGAAGCTCGAAAACGTCACGGTGGAAGCCGTGGAGACGGGCGGCGACGTGGAGCGCATGCTCGGCACCATCCGGCGGGGGTTCCGGGAAATGGCCTCCATGATCGAGAAGGACGCCGAGAAGATGGTGGCCATGAGCCTCACCGACGCGCTGACCGGCATCCACAACCGCCGCGCCTTCGACAGCCACGTCGGCAAGGCCGTGGAACGTGCCGTGGCCGAGGGCAAGCCGCTGTCGCTTTTCATGTGCGACATCGATTTTTTCAAGCGCTTCAACGATGAGCACGGTCACCGCATCGGTGATCAGGCCCTGGTTGTCGTGGGCTCGATCCTCAAAGGCTTCGCCGAGGAGATCAAGCAGCTCGAGGACCGCGACATCTTCCCGGCCCGTTACGGCGGCGAGGAATTCGCCGTGACCCTGGCCGATATCGGCAAGGACGAGGCCGAGGAGCTGGCCGAGATCATCCGGCGCAAGATCGAGCGCTACAACTTCGTCATCCGCGATCCCGACGGCCAGATCCTGGTCGGCGGCATCAAGATCAACGTCAGCATCGGCGTGGCCGAACTGCTCGCCGACTGCGCTTCGCCCAATGTGGACCACCTCGTGGACGCCGCGGACAAGGCCCTGTACGTGGCCAAATCCTCGGGCCGCAACCAGGTCCGCGCCTACGAACGCCCGCGTGTTTGATTCCGAATGGTAGGGTTGGGGGACGCCTCCGGCGGCCAAAGGGCTATCGCCCTCTGGACTCCCGTCTAGGGGGAGCGTCGCGTCTCCCGTCCTGTTTCGATCTTCCGATATTTCCCCTGGAATCCCCCCTTTCGGGGTGGTCCAGGAGGGGCCCTCGGCCCCTCCTGGCCGCCGGAGGCATCTTTTCTTTTTTGTTTTTATAGTCTGCGCAAGATGGCCTTTGCCGGGATGAGGCCCGTGGCGGCGGCCGAGACGATGTTCCCGGCCACGCCCGGCCCGTCGCCGGCCACGAACATGCCCGAAATCGCGGTTTCCAGCTCCGGCGTCGCGTCGATCTGCGTGGCGAAGAACTTGATTTCCGGCGCGTAGAGCAGGGTCTCGTCATTGGCCACGCCCGGGACCACGGCGTTTAACTGTTCCAGGCCGTCCACGATGTTGGCGACGATGCGTTCGGGCAGGGCCATGGCGATGTCGCCGCAGGTGACCGAGGTGAGCGTCGGCTCGACCGAGCCGCGCCGGATGCGGCTCCAGGTGCTGCGCCGGCCGCGTTTGAGGTCCCCGAAGCGCTGGAGGATGGGGGAGCCGCCGCCGATCATGGTGGCGAGGCGGCCGATGGCTTCGCCGTAGGCCTGGTTGTCCGAAACGGGGTCGGTGAGCACCACCTTGGACAGGAAGGCGAAGTTGGCGCTGTCGGATTTGGCGTCCATGTAGGCGTGGCCGTTGACGCAGACGAAGTCCTGGTAGTTCTCGAGGGCCACGTAGCCGCCCTGGTTGGTGCAAAACGTGCGCGTCTGGTCGTCGTATTTGCGGGTGCGCACGAAAAAGGTGGGGTCGTAGATGACATCCGTGAGGTCGGCCAGAATTTCGTTGTGGACCTCCACGCGCACGCCGACCTCGATGCCGCGCTGGCTGTAGGGCAGGCCGTGGCGGCGGGCAAGCGCCCCCATCCACTCCGCGCCCACGCGTCCCGGGGCCAGGATCACGGCCGGGGCGGCATAGCTGTCCTTGTGCGTCTGCACGCCCGCGACGCGCCCGTCACGCACGAGCACGTCCCTGGCCTCCTCGCCGGTGCGGATGGTCACGCCGCGTTCCTCGAGGATGCGGGACATGCCTGCGATGTGGTCGGGCAGCCGGTCGCTGCCCAGGTGCTTCTGGCGGATGAGCAGAAGCTCGATGCCGCACTTGCGCGCCTCCTTGCGCAGCGCCCGCGCCCGGTCCATGTCCGTGGGATAGACCGGGCCGTCCATGCCGAGGGCGGTGAAAAGCGCCTCGGTCTCGTCGATCAGCGCCACTGCTTCGGACAGCGGCATGAACTGCGTCAGGTCGGTCTTGCCCAGCCGCGGGATGAAGTTGAGTTTGCCGTCGGAAAAGAGCCCGGCCCCGCCGATGCCGGAAAGGATGTTGCAGGGCTTGCATTTGCGGCAGTCGGCCTTGCCGTGCATGGGGCAGCGGCGTTTGCCGGCGGCTTTGCCCTTTTCGAGGAGCAGGACGCGCAGTCCCTGGCGTTCGGACAGGCGGTAGGCGGCGAAAAGGCCGGCCGGGCCGCCGCCGACGATGATGACGTCGAAATCCGTTCTGGAGTCGCGTGGCACGGAATATCCTTTGGGCATGCGCCCGTTGCGGGGGATGGCTCGAAGCTATACGCCGCGGCCGCTTCCTGGCAAGGCGGCGGGCTACTGCCGCAGGAGCAGCTGGTAGGTTCCGGGCAGGGAGCGCGCGGCCGCGGGGGGCGTGTAGGTAAGGTAGGCGGCGGCGCAGGCCACGCGGGCGGCGGTGTAGGCGATGCGCATGTAGCCCTGCTCGCCCCAGCCCGTGCCCCAGGAGTTGCGCAGGATCCAGTGGCCAGGGGTGGAGGCGTCGCCGTCATCCCAGCCGACGAGCGTCACGGCGTGGTCGGTCGTGGTGTTGTAGCAGTAATCGTTCGCCGTGCATGCGTCCTGGCCGTCCTCGAAGACGCCGGTTTCGTAGTAGTCGAAGAGCGAGGAGGTGAGCACGGCCACGTCCACCGGCCCGTAGGTCAGAATGGCGGTCTTAATGGCCTCGATGTCGTTGCAGGCTGCGCGCCCCCAACTGGTGAACTTGACCAGGGGGGCATCGCCCAGCGAGCAGCTCGAGGATTGGGCGGCGGTGTAGGGCATGGCCGTTTCACTGGGGATGCCGTACTGCGTCAGGGCGAGCAGTTCCGAATAGGAATAGTCCGCGCCGTCGCAGCCGTCGAAATAATCGACGTAAGGTCCTTGGCTGCCCAGGCAGAAGGCCAGGTACTGCTCGGAGAAGTCGGTCACGGCGTCTCCCGTGCGGTGGGTGGCGACGTTGTAGACGCCCTCGGCCGTGGCTGCGGCGGAGAAGGCGTAGCAGGCTCCGCAGGAGCCCTGGTTGCGGATGGCCCCGATGTAGGATGCGCCGTTTACGTTGCGCCAGTCGAAGCGCGACGGCAGGCTGGCCAGCCGGGGCAGGGCGGCGGTGGCCGCCGTGGCGAGGCTGTTGGCGCGGGCGGCCGCGGCGCGGCGGCCCCGGGAGCGCATGGCTTCGCGCTCGGCGCGCGGCAGGCGGCTGACCCAGTTCTCCGCCACCGTGAAGTGGTAGCCGTTTTGTGCGATCTTCTGCCGCACCGCCTCGAGGGAATCCGCGTCCGCCAAGGCGGCGGTTTCGGCCAGGGCCGGCCGCGGGTGCGCCAGGAACAGGCAGGCCAGGGCCAGGATGGCGAGCCGGGACGTTCGCCGGAAGGCGTAGGGCATGGGTGGCTCCGACAAAACTTTGTTTACATTTACTGCGTAGCCGAAAAGCCCTGCGTACGGCAAGGGCGACATTTTTCCGGGGTAACGGGAAGGGCAGGAGTGTGGGGACTATACCCCATTGCTTCGGAAGCGACCCTCCCTGGCTTTGGCAGGGCAGACTCTTGTTGGAAAAACGGTCTGGCGAAACGACGGGCAAGGTGCTGCGTCCCGGTCGCGTTCAGGCAAACGCAGGCCCCCGCTAGGTTCGTATCTCCCAGCGGGGGCTGTGTTGCGTGAAATCGGTACTGCCCGACTGCGGCTATCTCCCGCCGGGGCCGTTGCGGTCCTTCTGGCGGCGAAGAAACGCACTTCGGGAAGCGCCTCGTGATGTCAGGTCATTGCGGGAGCAGCAGCATCGTCGTGTTGGCAGGTCCGCCGGTGACTTGCGCGAAAACCTGAATGCGATTGTTGCCCGTGTCCGCGACATACATATTCCCGCGGGCATCGAAAGCGATTTTGCGGGGATGGGCGAATTGGCCGGGCGCGGAACCGGCCGAGCCCAACTGGTTGGAAAACGTGCCCGAAGCGTTGAAGACCTGAATTCTGTTGTTATAGGTGTCTGAGACGTAGATCTTGTCTTGAGCATCTACTGCAATGCCGTACGGATTGGAAAACTGGCCCTGATTGGTGCCAGAGCTTCCCCATTTGGTAATGAAGTCACCCGTGCTCGTAAATTTCTCAATACGGCTGTTTCCTGTATCCGAGACATAGACATTGCTATTGCTGTCGACGGCGATGCTGGAGGGGTAATTGAACTGGCCGTCGCCACTTCCCTGTGTCCCCCATTTGAGAAGAAATGTTCCGTCGGCTTTGTATTTCGAAACACAATTGTTCCAGCTGATGACATAGATGTTGTCGTTGCTGTCAACAGTCAGATCCCAGGGATAATAGAGGGTGTCCGTGCTGGAGCTCATCGTATTCCACTTTGTGACGAACTCCCCGTTTGCATTGTATTTTTGAATGGCATTGTTGTTCGAATCCGCGATATAGATGTTTCCCTGGTGGTCCCTGGCGATGTTGCTCGGAAAATGGAACTGTGAATTGGAACCAATGGTTTCGATGAAACCTCCGTTTGCGGAAAAACGCTCGATACGGTTGTTGCCGCCGTCGACGACATATATGGAATTGTCGTTCTCGAGAAAGATGCCCGTAGGAGCGTTGAATTGGCCGAGTCCATAGCCAAACGAGCCCCAATCCAGGACATACTGGTCTGAAAGATTGTACTTCGTTACTCGATTGTTGAACGCGTCGACAACGTATTTGTTGCCTTGGCTGTCGATGGCGATATCAACGGGCCGGGTCAACTGACCGTCTGCCGTACCGTATTGGCCGAACCCCGTGGCGAACCAGAGATCCTTAATGAGGTCGTGCTGCATGCCGCTTGCGACGCCGATTTCCCAGTCATTGGAGCCGAAATTTGTGTTGGTTACATAGGGTCTGCTTTCGAAAAGTGCCATGCCATGGGGTTGTAAAAGGGCGCATCCTTCGCCCGGTACGATGCAATGTCCGAAGATGCTTTTAAAGTTCCCGAGCGAGTCGTAAGTCTGAACCCTGAAGTTTCCGGAATCCGCCACCCATATTTGGTTTTGCGTATCTACGATCACGTGTTCCGGGCGGACAAGGTTCCCGTTATCATAAGCGTCGTCATTGGACCATGATCCCCATTGCGTGGTATATGTGCCATCATTGCCAAATTTTTGGATACGGTTGTTGGAAGAATCCGACACGTAGACAGCGCCAGTGCTGTCAACGGCGACGCCGGTAGGCGCGTTGAATTCGCCGTTTCCGTTCCCCTGGCTACCCCAGGCGCCGACCTCGCCCGTGGCGCTTATTTTGACGATCCTGTAGTTGCCAGTGTCCGCTATGAAATAATTGTTGTCCTTGTCTTTCGCAATGGCGGAGGGGCGGGAGAGGGAAACACCGGATGTACCCCATTTGTTGAGAAATGAGCCTTTATTGTCGAGAAGTTGAATGCGATTGTTGGCGGAGTCCGCAATGTAGAGATTGCCGTTTGCATCGCATGTGATGGCCCCAGGTTGGTTGAAATGGCCTTCTTGCGCGCTGGCTGTCCCCATTTTGTGGAGTAGGGTGTGGTTGCTGTTCCAGATGTAAACGACGGAATAATAATTGTCCACGTAATAGATGCTTCCGGAACTGTCGACTTTGATGCCGTTCATGTCCGAAGTGGAGCCGCCGGGGATGCTGAAGCTCGAAGCGAGTGTGCCGTTGGCATCAAATTTCAATATGGAATGAAGCATTGTATCGACGACATAGAGGTTGCTCTGTGCGTCGGTGGCGATGCCGCAGGGATTTTTTAAAGTGCCCGTAGTGCCGAGCGTCGCGATGAAGTTCCCGCTGGTATCGAATTTTTGGACCCGGGCGTTGCCGGTGTCCACAACGTAGACGGAATCTGCGACGACAAGGATGTCCTTTGCGCCGCTGAACTGGCTGGTGGCCGCACCCGCCGAGCCCCATTGTGCAAGGGACGCGCCGGTCGCACTTCGTTTGACCACGCGGTTATTGCTGCTGTCGAGGATATAGATATTCCCCTGCTCGTCAAGGGAGATGGATGTGCCGTTGGAGACTCCGCTCAGCCAGATGCTCGAAAGCAATTTTCCGGAAGTGTTGAACTTTTGAATCTGGTAACCCTCGGCGATATAGAGGGTGTTGCTGCCGTCGATTGCGATGCCCTGGGCATTCGTGACCTGCCAATCCGTAAGAAGCGTGCCGGATGGGTCGCATTTTATGACGCGTCGATTGATCTTGTCGAGGATGTACATGTTTTTGCTGGTGTCGAGTACGATACCCGTAGGGCTGGAAAAGGAGGGTAACCCGGTATTGTCCGGAATCATTCTCGAATAGTGGAAACTTCCGGCAAGACTTGAAGTCGTTCCGACGAAAAATACTGCAAGAATGGTCATGAACAGCTTTGTTTTTTTCATGGCTAGTTTTTACGGGCCTCAAGGAGAGGCGATTTGAAGCGTTAAAAGTAACTACAATATTTAATTGTTGCGGTGGAATGGCTTGTAACGCTCTGGTACAGATTATTTATTTATTTTGTATTTTTAAATTTATGCAGGTAGACTCCTGTTTGAAGTTGGGCTGCGTAAATATTTTGCAGGAAAAACGATGGTCTTCTCGCTTTGAAAAACGCGGCTGGTGGTGCAGGCTGTACTGCTGTATGCGTGATGTGCTTGCGTTTCTAGTTGTGCATACCCTTGCCGCTGGGTAATTGCTTTTCTTCTTTTGTGGTCGGCACTGCTGCCTCGGTACGCTCTTTTAGTTGCTACAATGAAGTTATTGCTACATTTTACGCTTCTGTCAAGTTCGCCTGGAAAGGGGCAATTGTCCGGGTGCGTGCGCAACCTTGCCGTTCTTTTCATTTTTGCGGGATGCGATATCATGGGGGTGAAACCTCCCGCGTGCGCCCTCCGGTCCATACAAAGGCGCTCCGGGAGGCCGCCATTCGCCGAAGCGAATGTATTGAGGACGACGCACCGCAGCATTTGGCCGACCGTTGCCTGAACCGGCAAGCCGGCTCCGATCTGATCCTTTGGCGGGCCTGCGGCCTGGGGCTGGCCAGAGGACAGGCGACGTACCATGCTTGCGGTGATAAGAAGGGGGAAACGGTGAACAAGCGGGTGCTCTTCATCGACGACGACGAACGGATACTGGCCGGGTTTCGCCGCAACCTCCACGGCGTTTTCGAGGTGGACACGGCCGTCGGGCCCGAGGCCGGGCTGGCCAAGGTCCGGGAGAACCCGCCGTACGCCGTGGTGGTCTCGGACCTGCGCATGCCGGGCATGGACGGCATCGCGGTGCTGGCCAAGGTGCGCGAGTTGCGGCCGGAGACGGTGCGTGTGATGCTCACGGGCTTCGCCGAACTGGAGGCGGCCATTAGCGCGGTCAACGAGGGCAACATCTTCCGTTTCCTGACCAAGCCCTGCGAGGCGGACTACCTCAAGGGGGCGCTGACCGCGGCCGTGGAACAGTACCGTCTGGTCATGGCCGAGCGCGAATTGCTCGAAGGGACGCTGCGGGGCAGCCTGCGCATCCTTTCGGAAGTGCTGTCGCTGCTGCGGCCGGAGGTCTACGGCCGGGTGTCGCGCATCGCGCCCTACGTGCGGCCCCTGGCGAAGCTGTGCGGCGACCCGAACCCCTGGCAGACCGAGGCCGCGGCCATGCTGTGCCTGCTCGGCTACATCACGCTGCCGGACAACCTGATCTCGCGGGTGGAACGCGGCCGGACGCTCGGAGCCGAGGACCAGGCCGTCTACCAGCAGCACGCCGAGGTGGCGGCGCGGCTCGTGGCCAATATCCCGCGCATGGGCGGCGTGGCCAAGGCCATCGCCTACCAGGAGAAGAATTTCGACGGCGGCGGTTTTCCCGAGGACGCCGTGCGCGGCAAGGAGATACCCCTTGGCGCGCGCATCCTGCGGGTGCTTCTGGATTTCGACCGCTTTCTCGGCGCGGGCCAGCCCAAGGCCGACGCCTACAAGCAACTGCGCCAGGCCTCGGGTCTGTACGACCCCGACGTGCTGGCGGCGCTCGGCGAGGCGCTCGGCGAGGAGGGCAAGTACGTCATCGTGCCCATGGCCGTCAAAAGCCTGCGCGATAACATGATCCTGGCCGAGGACATGTACGTTTCGCGGGGCGGGCAGCAGATCAAGGTGCTCTCCCGGGGAGCGTCGCTCTCGAGCGTCGCCCTGGAGCACATCGCCAAACTGGCCCGTTACGAAACCCTGACCGATCCGGTCAAGGTCATCATTCCGTCCGAGGAAGCGTAAGCGCCAGAGGGCGCGGCGTCCCGGCCGGGAAGGGGCTTGCGGGGTGGTACGGGGAGGCGGTCGCCGCCGGACGCGCCGCGCGCGGCCGTTCCCGCGAAAATCGGCCGCGCGCCATGTCGCTTGGGATGCATCGCCTGGCGGAGAGGCGGGAAGGCGTCTGTCCTATTCGGCGACGGCAGCGGGTTTGCGCCGACGCTCCCACAGCCGCATGTCCTTCATCTTCTTGCGGCGCTCGCGTTGCAGGGACTTGGCGGCCAGGGGCGCGCCTTTCTTGTAGCCGTACTTGGCCCGGTATTCCTCGGGTGTGATGCCGTGGGCGGCCAGATGCTTCTTGGTGAGCACCTTGAAGGACTTGCCGCATTCCAGGCACAGCACGCTGCTTTCCTTGATGGCCTTGGCCGGATCCACGGCCGGCGTGGCCGGCTCCGCGGGCAGGGTGTCCGCTTCGGCGGCGGCCTGAATGCCGGCGGCCACATTTTTCAACATCGAGGTGATTTCTTCATCGGTCATGGTGCGCACGGAAGCTTGCGCTTTGACAATTTCCAAAGCTTCCTTGAGATAATCTTCCATTTGTCTCTCCTGGGAACGACTTTCGTTACATATATGACAGAAAATGGGCGAATGCAACTGAATTCCAAAATAAATGAAAACGCCACTTGTGCGATGCTAGTGAAGGGTTGCGGTCGCAGACGCGTCTACGGCGTTGTCACACGGCGTTACGCCTTCGCATCACCGCGATACAACAGGGTCAGCACGGTGATGTCGTCCGCTTGCTCGGCCGTGCCGGCGAAGCCGCGCACCGCCTCCATGACGGCCGCGTCCATGACCTCCGGCGGCATGTCGCGAGCCCGCACAAGCGCCTCGCGCAGCCTGTCCGTGCCGAAAAGGCGTTGCCCGGGGTTCATGGCCTCGGTCACGCCGTCGGTGAAGGCCACGAGCCTGGCCCCGGGCGGCAGGGAAGTCCGGCTGGTCTTGTAGACGGCATCCTCCATGATGCCGAGGAACACGCCGCGCGGCAGCGGCAGCCAGGACACGGCCCCATCCGGCGCGATCAGGGCCGGCGGGTTGTGCCCGGCGTTGGAGAAGGCCAGCTCGCCCGTGCGGAAGTCCAGGATGGCCAGGAACATGGTGACGAAGAGCATGGATTCGTTGTCCACGCACAGTTCCTTGTTGACCTTGGACAGGATCCCGGCCGGGTCGGCTTCCTGTTCGGCGATGCCTTTGACCAGGGTCTTGGTCACGGCCATGAACAGTGCCGCGGGCACCCCCTTGCCCGAGACGTCGCCGACGAGGAACAGCAGCTTGTCCGGCCCGATGAGGAAGAAGTCGTAGAGGTCGCCGCCCACCTCCCAGGCCGGTTCCAGTGTGGCGTGCAGCTCGAAGGCCGAGATTTCCGGAAAGGGCGGGAAGTGCTTGGGCAGAAAGCTCATCTGGATGTTGCGCGCGATCTTGAGCTCCGATTCCAGGCGCTCCTTGGCCTTGGTCGTGGCCGTGAGGTCGGCGATGTAGTCGCGAAGCGCCAGGCGCATCTGCTCGAACGAGCGCGACAGCCGCCCCACCTCGTCGCCGCTTGCCGGCGCGGGCACGGGCGTATCGAGGTTGCCCTTGGCGATTTCCGCGGCCGTGGCCGCCAGGCGCGACAGCGGCCGGGTGATGGTCGCGGCGATGGCCGCGATGACGCAAAGCAGCAGCACGAACCCGGCCGCGCCGATGGCCGCGACCGTGCTCCCCAGGCGGTTCAGGTCCGCGAACAGTTCGGCCTCGGGCACGATGACGCCCATGGACCAGCCCGTGGCGGCCATGGGCGCGTAGGCGAGCCAGGCCGGCTGGCCGAGCACGAAATCCGGCAGCCGGGCGAAGCCTTCGCCGCCGCGCGTCATGGCCTGGCCCACGGCGCGCAGTTCGGGACTCTTCGCCTGCTCGGCCAGGGAAAAGATGCTTTCGCGCATGATGTAGCGGCTCTCGGGGTGGGAGACGAACACGCCGTTTTTGCTGAGCAGGAACGCGTAGCCCGAGCTGTACATGTTGATCTTGCGCACCTGCTCCCGCAGCCATTCCAGGGAGACGTCGGCCGTGACCACACCGCAAAACGTCCGCTTCGCCCCTTCGGTGCGGAAGATGGGCACACTGTAGGTGGTCATGACGATGTCGCCGCCGGATTCGTCGAAATAGGGCTCGCTCCAGACCGGGCGGCCGAGTTCTCGCGGCACGAGATACCAGTTCTCCAGCTCGTAGCGGTCCTCGTACCCCAGGGGCACCTTGGCCGGTCGGCCGTCCCTGCGACAGAAGTAGGGGGCGAAGCGCTGCGCGCCCGGGGCGAAGGCGCCTCTTGCGAAGGCCGCGGCCGTGCCGAAGACGTCGGGGTTGCCGGCCAGAAAGTCTTCCAGGTCGCGGTCCAGGCGCTCGGCGTCGGGCATCTCCTGGCCGATCTGGCGGGCCAGATAGCGCGGGATGCGCTCCACACCGGCCAGGGGGACTTCGAGGCGCGTCGCCGCGGCGCGCAGGAGGTTCACGGCGTTTTCGCGCACCCCGGCAAGCAGCATGCGCTTGGCCGCGTGGTAGGAATAGGCCCCGGCCCCCACGAAGATGGCGGTGGTGCTGGCCAAGATGAACAGGGCGAGCTTGAAGCCGAGGCCCCGGCCTGAACGGCGTTTACCGGGCGTCGGCATCGAAGTCCTCGTAGGCGGGAACGTGCGCGATGCGGCCGGCCCCGAGCAGGGCGCGCGCCGCCGCGTCGTAGCCGGTCCGCGTGAGCGTGCCGAAGCCGGCTTCGCCGTCCGCGAGCATGGCCTGGCGGATGTGTTCGAACATCCATTGCTGGTGCATGCGGTTGGTGGGCAGGTGGGCGGCGGAAACGTGGCTCATGACGATGTCGAGCGCCTCTCCGGGGTGGGCGAAGGCGTACTTCCAGCCTTCGATGGAGGCGCGCCGCACGGCCCGGCACAGTTCCGGGTCTTTCTTCCAGGTTTCTTCCAGGGTGTAGAGCCCGTCCTCGGGCAGGTCGAGGCCGAGGTCGGCCATGGCGAAAACCGTGAGTGCGTCGGGGTCGAGGCCGGCGTTTAACAGCACGTGGTATTCGTTGTAGCGCATGGCCGAGCAGGCCGCCACGCCGCCGCGCAGGAACAGGTCCACGGTGTAGCCCTGGGGCACCTCGGTAACGCGCACGCCGTGCCGCTTGAAAAGCTCCTCGGGCGCGATGCGAAATTCCGGGCCCCATAAGCTCACCCGCCGGCCGTCGAGGTCTTCCGGGCGCGTGATGCCGTCGGCTTTCCGGGCGATGAGCAACTGGTTGGAGTGGGGCACGAACTGGGCCAGGTTGACGAGCGCAAGCCCCTCGGCCCGCTCGCGGACGGCCGTGGGCAGAAAAAACGTGCCGAATTGTGCCTGGCCCTCGCGCAGCAGCCGGGACGGCGGGGAGCCCGGTCCGCCGCGCAGGATACGCATATCGACCCCGGCCGCGGCATAGAAGCCCTTGGCCAGGGCCACGTAATAGCCGGCGAACTGGGCCTGCGGCTCCCATTGCGGGATGAGCGCGGCCTGCTTGAGCGTCGCCCGCGCAAGGACGGGCCACAGCAGCAGGACGGCGCAGAGGGCGCACATCCCGGCCACAATCCGCATGCGTAGCGGACAGAGGCGGGAGAAAGCCTGGAACATGCCGTCTTCCATAGCGTATGCGTCGCCCCTTGCATAGGGCTTGTACGCGATGGGACTGTTTTTTTTGGATACGCGGCGCGAAAAGAACGTGACGAGTCGGAAAACGAGTTGCCTATTGCGCCAGCGCCCGGCGGCGCAACAGGACGACGAGCACGCCGGCCAACACGGCCAGGGCCACGTACTGCGAGGTGGAAATGCCGTAATAGAGGCCCCGTATCGTGTCGCCCCGCCAGAATTCGAGCACGAAGCGCAGCACGGCGTAGCCGGCCAGGTACAGCGTCGTCATGCGCCCCGGGGGCAGGCCGCCGTGGCGGCGGCTGCCGGCGTACTGGAGCAGGCCGAACAGCGCCAGGTCGCCCAGGGCTTCGTAGAGCTGCGAGGGATGCACGGGCAGCGAGGCCACGGCGTTCGGCGGGAGCAGCCCGTCGAGCTTGTGCTGGAGATAGGCCGGGGACCCGGCCGGAAAGCGGATGCCAAGCGGCCCGTGCGTGACTGCGCCGAAGCAGCAGCCGCCGAAAAAGCAGCCCAGCCGGCCGAAGGCGTGGCCGAGGGGAGCGTAGCGGCACACGGCGTCGAGCAGCGGCCAGGGCGAAAGCCCGAGAAGAGGGCAGCCCAGGCGCAGCGCGCCGAGGACCGCCAGCGCGCCGCCGTAGAAGACCAGGCCCCCGGACGCGACGATGCCGAAGGTGAGGCGGCCGGCAAGGAACGCGTCCTGGATGATGGGGATGGCCCGCGCGCCGGCCAGACCCAGGGGAAGGGCGGCCAGGAACAGCAGCAGGTAGCGGCCGCGGCGCGGATCACCGGCCAGGTCGCGCCGTGTGCCGGCGAAAACGATGACGAGCCCGGTAAGCCCCAGGATCAGGTAGCCGGCCTGGACCAGGACGAACAGGTCGAGCCCCGTGGCCCGGGAAAGCAGGAAGGCGATGAAGCCGCCCATATGGTGTGGGAAGGGCGGGCTACTTGCCGCAGTCGAAGCAGGAGCAGCGCAGCCCCAGGCAGCCGCACGAGGAAAGCTCACACGAGGTGGCGTTGCGCGCGGCGTCGGCGTAGGCGGCGTAGGATTCGCCGGGGGTGGCCTGGGAAAAGGCGAACAGCGTGCCGGTAAGCGTCAGGCACAGGGCGCAGGCGAGGGCCAGGGCGAGCTTCATGGGATCTCCTTCCACGGATGGTGCGGCCCCTTCCTTACGCCAGCCCGCCTGCCGGCGCAATCCCGGAGGGGGAGGGAAGGAGAGAATGGAGAGATATGGAGAGAATGGAGAGATATGGAGAGAATGGGGAGGATGGAGAGAATGGGGAGGATGGGGAGCGGGGGTGAAGGGAGAGAAGAGGGGGAAGAATGCCTCCGGCGGCCAGGAGGGGCCGAGGGCCCCTCCTGGACCACCCCGAAAGGGGGGAGGCGACTGTTTGCTAAAGACGGGGAGAGCAGGAGGCGCGTTGCGAAAGGCGCGGGCTCAGGCGCTTGGCGCGAGGGCCTTGCGCAGGGCCGTGTTGTCGCGGGGCACGAGGACGCAGACGCCGTCGAACGTCACGACGTCGTGGGCCGCTCCCGTCGCGAGGGCGGCGGCAAGGTCCGGGTCGGATGCGGCCAGATGCGGCAGGCATACGACATGGCCGCGCGGATCGGCCAGGATGGCCGCGAGCCCCCGGGGCAGGGCCTCGCCCGGGCGCGGCGGGGCGTTCAGCCAGAAAGCGCCCGGCCTGGCCAGGCGGGGCAGCAGGTTCGGCACCATGTCCGCGGCGTCGCCATGAAGCGGCAGGATGCCCTTGCGGCCGGACAGCCGTTCGTGGGCGGCCTCGTACAGGACCTTGTCTGCCTCCATGGTGATCACGGTGTCGAAGATGTCCCCGGCGGCATGGGCGAGGTCGCCCGCGCCGGTCGCGGTCTCGACGAGCACGGGCAACCCCGCGCCGTGCAGGAGGGTGAAAAGGGGCAGCGGAACGGCGGCTGTGGTCATGGCTGGTCCTTGTGCTTGCGCCCGGTCGCGAACGGGTCCCGGGCGCATGGGGTGTGGGGGGGAATGACGGCCTCTCGCGGCCGCGGCCTCAGCGGAACTTGAGCTGCAGGTGGATGGTGGCCTGGCCGTCGGCGAAGGAGATGTCGCGCAGCATGGTTTCGCGGTCGATCACGTAGGTGTCGGGCGATTTGATGTCCACGCGCAGGACTTCCTTGCGCCCGAGCGGCACCACGACCTTCTGGCCGCCGACCTTGAACACGATGCGTTCGCCGTTTTGGTACCAGAAATAGTAGGTGCGCTTGTCCGTGAAGAAATAGGGCTGGTCGAAGGTCTGCACGTTGCGCGAAAGCGGTTTTTCGAGGCTTATGTCCAGACGGTAGATGTCCGGGGCCACGCGGGCCACGTTGATGGCGGTCATGGCGTAGCGGCCGGAACTGTCGGGGCTGGCCGTCTTGAGCTCGGCATAGCCGGCGTCGATGGTGAAATCGATGTTCGCCGCCGGCAGGGAACGGGTGGTGCCCTGGAAGAATTTCGCCAGGGCCTGGGGGGAATCGCCGCCGCCGGCCCCGGAAGCCGGGTCCGCGGCGCCTGCCGCGCCGGCCCACAGGAGCAGGGCCAGAGCCAGGACGGGAAGTGACAGTCGGGACATGGCCGGCCTCGCGTCCGTCGCCGCCCTGGCGGACGGCGGGGAAAAGGGGTAGAGGTGACGCCAACCCTTATCCTTTACCGCGGCACAGGCATGAATGCAATGACACCCGAAGTTTCCTTTCCCGGCGGCGAGACGGCCGCCGTGCTGGCAAAGGCCCGGGCCGGCGAGCGCCTCACCCCCGACGATGCGCTGGTGCTGGCCGTGGCCGCGCCCCTGCACGACCTGTGCGGCGCGGCCATGGAGGCCCGTGTGGCCCGCCACGGCAAGAACGCCTATTACGTGCACAACGTGCACATTAATTTCACCAATGTGTGCGTCAACGCCTGCCGCTTCTGCGCCTTCAGCAAGGTCAAGGGCGCGGCCGGGGCCAGGACGCTCACCGTCGAGCAGATCGTGGCCGAGCTCGACGCCCGGGGCGACGCGGTCATCCGGGAAATCCACGTGGTCGGCGGGCTCAACCCCGAACTGCCCCTGGATTACTACCTGTCCATGCTGCGCGCCATCGGCAGGGCCCGCCCCGACGCCGGCATCAAGGCCTTCACCGCCGTGGAGGTGGCCCATCTGGCCGACGTGGGCGGGGTTTCGGAATACGAGATCCTGGCCGCCCTCAAGGACGCCGGGCTCATGATGCTGCCGGGCGGCGGGGCCGAGGTCTTCGCCCCCGCGCTTCGCGAGAAGCTGTGCCCGGAGAAGATTTCGGGCGAGCGCTGGCTGCAGGTGCACGCCACGGCCCACGGCATGGGGCTGCCCACCAACGCCACCATGCTGTTCGGGCATATCGAGAACTGGGCCGACCGCATCGCCCACCTCTCGGCCCTGCGCGATTTGCAGGACCTCACGGGCGGCTTCACCTGCTTCATTCCCCTGGCCTACCAGCCGGCCAACAACAAGCTCGGGGCCAAGGGGCCGGACGGCGTCACGGCCATGCGGCTCATGGCCGTTTCGCGCCTGTTTTTGGACAATATTCCGCATCTCAAGGCCTACTGGGCCATGCTCGGCATCAAGGCGGCGCAGATGGCGCTTTGGGCCGGAGCCGACGACTTCGACGGCACCATCGTGGAAGAGCGTATCGGCCATGCCGCCGGCGCGGACAGCCCCAAGGGCCTGACGCTCGGCGCACTGCGCCATGCCATCGAGGCCTCGGGCATGGTGCCTGTGGAACGCACGCCGGATTTCAAGCCGCTGGGCTGACGCCGCGTCGGGACAATCCGAAAAAGGGCCGCATGTCCCCTCGGGGGAACAGCGGCCCTTTCGTTTTGGGCACGGGGCGACGGCGCGCGTCAGTTGCGCGTCCCCCCAGGGAGATCCGTCGGCCAGGCAGGCGAGCCTGCCGCCATCGGGAAGGAGGTTGTAGTGGGAACTGTCGAAACAAAGGACAACTTGTTGGTTTTTTGGGGCTTCACTTCTTGAAATCCTGGTCTCAAGGGGAGGGGGCGAGCCTCCGCCACCCGTTTCCTTGCGCCGTGTTCTGTCCGGCCACCCTTATCGCGATCCGCCCCTCCGGCCTTCCGTTTCAGGCAGGACGCAGACCTCGCGTCCGCCTTCGTAAGATGTCGGTGGTTCGCGCAGGGAGAGGTGCGCACGTCGCACCAACGTCCGCAGCAACCCCTTGAACAAATGGCGATGCGCCGGTTTGAGCAACGCCCAGTACACGAGCCCCCCAAGGCCGCGAGGCCGGAAAAGCGCGCTCAGCCGTAGCCGTACGAGGTCCGGCCCCTCTTCCTCCAGGGCGATCCGCAAGACCGCTTCTCCGGGAAGGCGCATGTTGAAACGCAACAGCAGCAATCTGTTCTCCACCAGCCCGAGCACCCGGAAACAGTCCAAGGCGTCCCCCGGGGCGAGCACGCCTCCCTGCCGCCGCCCCCGGTTCAGTCCGACGCCGCCGATCAGCCGATCGAACCAGCCTCGCAGCCGCCACAACCCGTCGAGGTAGAGCCAGCCGGTCGTGCCGCCGACGGCGACGACCTCCTTCCACAAAGGCGCGGTCGCCCCTTCCGCCAGGCAGGCGTAACTCATCTCCAGCACGGTGCCGCCGGCATACCCGGGGTCGCCCGGAGAAATCATGGCCGGGGGGCGGATGTCCCCCGCGTCGGACCAACAACTGACGACCCGGTCCTCCCGCGTGTCCGCGAGGGCCTCGCGGATGGCCTCGCGGCAGCTGATCAAGCGGACCGGCACACAGGCGCGGATGGCCTCTTCCGTGCAGACGGCCTCGTTGCGCAGCCCCTCGGCCAGGGGCTTGCCGATGCTGGCCGGCACCGGCGTGACCAGATGAATCCACCGCGCACTGAGCGCCGGCGTAAAAAAGGGCACATGCAGCCGCCTGCGTTTGGGAAGTTTCGCCTCTTCGGCGTAGATATCGAACAGTTCGCCGTAACTCAGCACGTCCGGCCCGCCTATGTCGAAGCTGCGCCCCGCCGTCTCTGCGCTGTGTAGACAGCCGACGAGGTAGTCCACGACGTTGGCGATGGCGATAGGCTGGCACTTCGTGTCGACCCAACGCGGCACGATCATGACCGGCAACCGGTCCACCAGATAGCGCATGATTTCGAAGGAGGCGCTTCCCGAGCCCAGGATCATGGCCGCCCGCAACCACGTTGCGGGAACGGACCCTCGCGACAGGAGGGCGCCCACCTCCGTGCGCGAGTGCAGGTGGCGGCTGAGGCGATCCGCTGCCTTGCCGAGCCCGCCAAGGTATATGATCCGGGCCACCCCGGCCCGGGCCGCCGCTTTCGCCATGTTTTCGGCCGCCGCGCGGTCCGCGGCGGCGTAGTCCCTGGTGGCCGCGTTCATGGAGTGCACCAGATAGTAGGCGACCCCGACGCCTTCCAAGGCAGCGCACAGGGACGCCTCGTCCATCACGTCCGCGTGGGCGATACGCAGATTCCGGTGCGCGGCATACGGCCTGCCGGCGATTTTCCGGGTGGACCGCCCCAGGGCCCGGACAACGTGTCCCTCGTTCAAAAGGGCCGGCACAAGCCGGGCTCCGACATACCCCGTAGCCCCGATGACGGCGATCTCACGCATGGTGCCAGCCCGCTTCCCCATGTTTGATAAATTCCCCCCTGTCCACGCCGTCGAACAATTGGAAACTCCTGGGCGTGACGCGCACGATGCCGGTATCCGGCCGGCCGAGAAATGCGTCCAGATGCGGCCTGTGCCTTTGAAAATCCGCGACAATCTTCCCGCGTTCGGCAGGATCCGTGACGTGCCCGGCGGTTCCGTGCATGCTCAGTGCCGTGACCCTGCCCGGGTCGTCGTGACGGCAGCGGTTGTCGATGAGCAGCGCGACATTCGGATTTTCGCGTATGAGCTTCGCCTTGTAGGACCCCGTGGACATGGCCAGGCAGACCGTCAGCCCGTCCGATCCGGGCAGATAGGACATGAGCGATATCCAGGGGCCCTCCGGCGAGAGGGCGCTGAGCACCGCGAAGTCCATCTCCGTAATGAAAGCCGCTATGCGCCTGAGAATCTCCATCCGTTTGTCCTTGCCCTGTTGGCGGTTACGGTCGCGCCCATGGTAGCATGGCCGTGGGCGGCCGGGCAACGCCATCGGCCAACCGGGGCATTGGCATGAGGAAGATGGGTATTGGACAAAAGCGAGATGGAATTCCTCCCCAGCAACCGGCGAGAGCGTCGAGTGCGGCTACCCCCGGGCGAGGGCATTCCCGATTGGGATGCACGCCTGCGCGTCACCTTGCCCCGGCGAGCCTTCACGCCGCCGGCCAGTCCCGGGCCGTAAAACAGCGCCCAAGGCCGGCCGCTTCTCCCCCAGGTTTTTTTCAGGCCTGCCCGGAGTGTTTTCCCGGAACATGTGGCCAGCGCGCGTCATCGAAGACGCCGGCAACAGCCCCTCCATCGACTGCAACCCCCTCTTGGCCGGACGCGCCCTGCGTCTTGAAGCGCGCCACCCCGGTGTTTGTCGTAAAAAAAACGTCGTAAAAAGAAGATGGCCTACGGTTATTCGCTTTACACCTTGAAATCTTGGGTCTGGATGAGAGGGTTTGAACCTCCGAACCCCTGAACCTCATGGGTCAGGTCCGAAACCTACCCATTGGAAGAATGAGTTCCTTTTGCTTTTTCTGATAACATGTTCCCGACATGCCCTGCCCCACTACGAAGGGGAACGGTGATCCAGGCGTTATCCGATTCCAGCGTTGGTCACGAGACATTGCCCCCTCTTATGCAGTGGGTTCGCCGCCTTTCCCCGGCCCCCCCCCCTCCTTGCCCGGCGCTTCAGGCAATACCTCCCCCCAGGCCGCGCAACATCCGTTCGTAACCGCATGCCGGGCCTCGGCAGTCAACACCGACATGATGAACTGTCCCTTCCCGTCCTGCTGTTCAAACCGCATCGCTCCGCCCATGCCGCGCATGAGACGGCAGCAGACCGGAAGCCCTATCGTGTCCCCTCCGGCATCGAACGGCAAAAAGACCTTTTCCGCATCCGCCACAGGGTGGGCCTGATCCCCGCCAATCTCCAGATGGACGAAGCCCTCGCCGCTGCGGGCGGCAATCCACATCTGCCCCTGGGAGGGCAGGGAGGCAAGGGTGAAGCGAATGAGGTTGATCACCACCTGAGCCAGGATGTCCGGGTCTTCCTCGACCACGACGGCCGCCGCCGCCAAATCGAGACGCGGGGTTACGCCGTTGCCCGTGAGTTCCGGAGCGAGCAGAGCCAGACAGTTGCGCACCACGTCGGCCATGACCACCGGCACCGGATGCTGCCGCACCGGATTGAGATAGTCCCGGATGCGATTGAGGAAAAGCTCGAGCCGGTTGGCCTCCTCCAGGATGATGGCGGCTTCCTCAAGCTCCGGCATTTTGCGCATCAGACGTTTGGCGAACCCGCCAATCGCCATCAGCGGGTTGCGGATTTCATGAGCCACTTCGGCGGAGATGGCCCCGAGGGTATGGATCTTCTCCTTTTGCACGAGCACCTTTTCCAACAGCATGCGGTCGCCGATGTCCATGATGCAGCCTTCAACCCGTGCGCGGGACGCGTGGTCGGCGCAATCGGAAGCCGGAATGGACTTGAGCACGCCATGCACGATCTGGCCGTTTTTGTGGAGGAGTATGCACTGGCGGGAAAACGACTGGGAGCAATCCTCCAGGCATTCTTCGAGCTTCCCGCGCACCCAGTCGCGCTGTTCGGGATGGATGCGCCCAAGCAGCCAGTCCGGCTGGGAAAGAGCTTCCTCCCGGGCATAGCCCAACAGCGTCCGGCATCCCTGGTTGACGAACTCCAGGCGTACCCCCTTGGTCACACTGAAGATGAGCAGTGGGATGTTTTGCACCAGGTTGGAATAGCGCTCTTCGGCCTGTCGCACGGCCCGTTTCAGGTCGGCCCGTTCCAGGGCCTTGTCCACGGCCAGCCCCAGGATCGCCATGTCCGGGATGGGCTTGGTCACGTAATCCCAGGCACCGCGCCTGACGGCCTCAATGGCGTCCCGCAGGAGCCCTGTCCCGGAAACCACGATGGTCGGCGTGTCTGGGGCGATGTCCCGAAGCCTGGCCAGAACATCCAGGCTGTCCATTTCCGGCATACGCAGATCAACCAGAACCACGTCGGGGCGTTTTTCGAGAAACACGTCCAGCCCCCGGCGGCCGTCCGGGGCCTCGAACACGGTGAATCCGCGGTTTTCCATATAGGCGGCGATCGTCTCGCGGATCATGCTTTCATCGTCGATGGTCAGGAGGGATGGTTGGGACGCGCTCATGACCGCCTCGCGCTGGGGAGTTCGATGATGAAAGTGGCTCCCTTGCCCGGCTCGGAGTCCACGCTGATTTTCCCGCCGTGATTGACGGTGATGATGAAATAGGACACGGCCAAGCCAAGTCCGGTACCGAGTCCCGGCTCCTTGGTGGTGAAAAATGGCTCGAACACCCGGCGGCGTACGGCGTCGGTCATACCAGGCCCATTGTCGGCCACCTCAATGCGCACCCCCGTGTCGGTGCGCGACGTCGCGAGCACGATGGTCGGTGCGGCCTGCCCCGGTGGATGCCCGGCCATGGCCTGGGCGGCGTTTTTAAGGAGGTTTAAGAGCACCTGTTCGATTTCGGTACGCGTGCAGGTGATTTCGGGCAGACCCTCGGCGTAGCGGCGTATGATGGTGATATGCCGGAAATCGTAGTTCTTTTTCAGATCGTAATCCGTGGAGGCCAGCTCGACGCTACGGTCCAGGACGGCGTTGATGTCGGCCGGGGCGCACCGGGATTCGCTTCTGCGAGAAAATTCCAACATGCTGGAGACAATGGCGGCGGCGCGCTTACCGGCCTCCTGAATGCCCGCCATGAATTTAAACACCCGGCGTCTTTCGAGATAGCAGCGCACAGCTTCAACGGTACAGCCACAGGCCGTGGCCCCCTCCTGGTTGGCCGGCAGCGCCGGATCGAGCTGCATGAGGCAAACCTGGGCCGCCTGGAGGATACTGCTTAAGGGGTTGTTGATCTCGTGGGCCATGCCGGCGGCAAGCCCCCCCACCGAAGCCATCTTCTCCGACTGGACCATCATTTCCTGCAGCCGGATCCGCTCGGTGGTATCGAGAATGTCCACAACAATTGAGTCCGGTCCGGTGCGAAAGACACGGACGTCGTGGTGGCCTGACAGGCGCTCGTCCTGATAGGAGGCTTCGTAGGACTGGGCAGGGAGGAGTCCCTGGGCCACCCGACGGTACAACGCGGGGTACGCTGTTTGGGCCAAGCCGGGAAACACCTCTTCCAGGGACTTGCCGGTCAGGGTCCGGCGGTCGAGACCCACCAGGACATCGGCCGCCGGATTGGCCCCGGTCAACAGCAGGCGGCCGTCCGACTCCAGGTGGTAAAAAAACATCGCCGTGGGCGAGGATTCCACGATGCTGCGGAATTTCTCCTCCGAGGCTTCGAGGGTGCACTCCATCTGCTTGCGTTCGGTGATGTCGCGGATGACGCCGACAACGCTTTTCCCGCCCAACGCGTCGACATAACGGGTCTTTTTTGTGACGATGGTCCGGATTTGCCCAAGACCGGCGGTGATTCTCTCTTCACTGACGTTTTCAAGGCCCGTGGCGAGCACGAGATCGTCCACCTTCCAAAAGGCGTCCACTTGTTCCGGGGGGAAAAAATCCTTGTCCGTGCGACCCAGGATTTCCTCCCGGGGACGGCCGACGAGGGCGCACAGGGCGTCATTGACCAGCACGAAGCAACGGTGTTCGTTCTTGACGAATATCGGGTCGCCGATGGCGTTGACGATGCTCTTGAGGTATTCCCTGGCCTCACGGATTTCCTGCTCGGCCTTTTTGTGCTCGGTGATGTCGATGCAAACCCCTTCGATGCTCTCTTCACCCCCGTTTGCATCCCGACGGAGCTTGGCCCATACGGCGATCAAGACCGTGGAGCCGTCTTTTTTCCTGTGTCGGCTCTCGAAATTTTTCACCGCCCCGTCCCGTTGCAGGAGCCGTAGGAATTCCTTGCGCTCTTCGGGATCGACATACAGGCTGATGATCGTTTGCCCGACCGCCTTCTGGAACTCCTCCGGTGAGGCATAGCCGTGTATGACGGCGTTTGCTTCATTGCAAAAAACTTGGCGTCCCGCCACCGTGGTGGTGAAGATGCCAACCGGCGCGGTTTCGAAAAGCGTGCGCAGTTGCTGCTCGCTTTGGCGCAGGGCGCTCTCGGTTGCTTTGCGCGCGGTGATGTCGCGAGCCACGCCCACGGTATAGCAGTGGCCGTCAATGCGCATGGTGCTGAGCGTCAGCTCGAACAAACGCCGCATGCCCGAGGGTGCGGTGTAGGCGACTTCGTGGGTTTCACCCTCGGGTACGTCGTCGAGCCCCCCGGCCAGGGGGACCCGCCGGACCACGCTGAAGCCCTCGATCAAGGATTTCCAGGCCTGGTCCACCTTGCTGAGTCCGAGCAGATCGATGGCGGCCTGATTGGCCTCAAGCAGCACGCCGGAATGGGTGTCCACCAGAAAGATGGGATCGTGAGCCCGGTCCAGCAGTGCATGAAAGAGGGCGAGTTCGTCCCGGACGTAAGGCGCTCGCATGTCGGCCGTGCCCACTGCCTGGGTGGAGGGAACGTCGGTGGACTGTGGGCGGCGGTTGTCGTTTGTTTCTGCCATGGCATCCCTCCTACTCGTCCTTCCACTTATCCAGAATGGCCCTTATGGCATCGAGATGCATAAAAAACACCTCTACGAGATGTGGATCGAACCGGGTTCCGGAGCCTTGGCGCAGATTCTCCAGGCTCTGCTCTTCCGAATAGGCCTTTTTATAGGCCCTGGTGCTGCGCAGGGCGTCGTAGACGTCAACCACGGCCACGATGCGCGCCTCAAGCGGGATGTCCTCCCCCACAAGCCCAAAGGGATAGCCACGGCCGTCCCAGCGTTCGTGGTGCAAAAGGGCCAAGGTTCGGGCGAGGTCCAGAAACGGATTGTGGTCGGCGCAGCGGGTCGGTTGCAGGGGTTGCGAGCACCAGTCATGGGCGTCCCGAAGGCTGCCGAGCGGGCCGAGAATTTCGCAGCCGAAAAGGCAGTGGCGTTTCATGACTTCCCACTCCCCGGGCGTCAGCGGGCCGGGTTTGAGCAGGATGGCGTCGGGAATGCCTATCTTGCCGAGGTCATGTAGGGGGGCGCACTCCCGCAGCCTGTCGCATTCCTCCGGGGAAAGGCCCACGGCCCGCCCGATCAAGGCGCTGATCTCGCCCACGCGCACGACATGCCGGCCCGTCTCGTTGTCCTTGAACTCAGCGGCCCGGCTTAACCGCTGCATGATCTGGCGGCGGGTTTCTTCCACCTCGGCCGTCCGCTCACGCACCAGAGACTCGAGATTTTCCTGATAGGCCTTGTTTTCACGCAGGAGCCTGGCCCGTTCCAGGGCCTTCTCCACCGCCAAACCCAGGATGTCCATGTCCTGGATGGGCTTGGTCACATAGTCCCAGGCTCCGCGCCGTATGGATTCCAGGGCATCCCGTAGCACACCCGTGCCAGAAACCACGATGGTCGGCGTGTCCGGGGAGAAGTCCCGGATTCTGGCCAGGACTTCCAGGCCGTCCATTTCCGGCATGCGCAGGTCCACCAGGACCAGATCGGGCCGTTCGGCGAAAAAGCGTTCCAGCCCCACCCGGCCGTTACAGGCTCCGAGGACGGCATAGCCCTTGTTTTCCAGGTAGGCGGCAATGGTTTCCCGGATCATGTCCTCATCGTCGATGGTCAACACCCGGGGGGGAGAGACGGCCATGGGCAAGGTCCTTTATTCCAGGAGATGCTGAAGCCGGTCCGCGAGCAGCCCCATGTCGGCGACGGGTTTGGTGAAAACGTCCTGGGGCGTCACTCCGGCGGCGGCCAGTTCGGGGCCGAGGCTGAAACTCATGGAGCCTGTGCAGATAAGCCATTTCATGTCAGGGTATCGCGGTTGGAGGGCGACGATCATGGCGTCGCCGCTTTGGCCCGGCAGGCGTATGTCCATGATGGCCCCGTCGCAGTGCTGCCTCGCGAGGACTTCCATGGCCTGCTCCGCGCTGGCCGCCGTGACCACATTCCACCCCTTGTGCTCCAGGAAAATTTGCAGACTGTCGCGTATGGTTTCCTCGTCGTCGACAACGAGAATGGTCAAGGGATGCCCGGTCATGCGCTTCCCCCAAGTGGCAGTTCGATGATGAACGTGGCACCTTTCCCTGGTTCCGATTCCACGCAAATCGTGCCGCCGTGGTTGGTGGCAATGATGAAATACGAGACGGACAAGCCAAGCCCCGTACCCGCGCCCGGTTCTTTTGTGGTGAAAAAAGGTTCGAAAACTCTCCGGCGCACCGATTCGGCCATGCCCGGACCGTTGTCCGACACCTCGATTCTGACGGCCTGGTCCGTACGCCTGGTACGCAGGACGATGGTGGGCACCTTGTCATGCGGTGATTGGCCGGCCATAGCCTGACCCGCGTTTTTCAAGAGATTGAGGATGACCTGTTCGATCTCGGTAGGGGAGCAATAGACCGTGGGAATTCCCGGCTCGTAGTGTCGCTCGATAGTGATGCGGCGGAAGTCGTATTTCTTTTTCAGGTCATAGTCGGTTGCGGCCAGTTCCAAACTCTTGTCTAAAATCTCGTGGATATCGGCCAACGTTCGCCGTGTCTCGCTCTTGCGGGAGAATTCCAGCATGCTGGACACGATGCCGGTCGCGCGTTTGCCCGCTTCCTGGATGCCGTTCAGAAATTTGAGCACGCGCCGCTTTTCAAGGTAGCAGTATACAGCTTCCACGGTGCAGCCGCAGTCCTGTGCGGCGGCCTTATTGGCTGCAATCTCCGGGTTAATCTGCATCAGGCAGACTTGGGCGGCCTGAAGGATGGAGCTCAGGGGGTTGTTTATCTCATGGGCCATTCCAGCAGCCAGCCCACCGACAGACATCATTTTCTCAGATTGAACCATCATCTGCTCAAGCCTGACACGATCAGTGACATCGTCCATAAGCACAACTGCGCCATCAACACCATTGGCGATCAAAGGATATATTGTAATATTCTCATAAATACGATTGCCCTCTGCCACAGTCTGCAAAGAACCAACCGAAGGGGTTCGAGTACGAATTGTCTCATGTATCTGTTTTAGTTCTCCAGCCAGCTTTGGCAAAACAACGTCAATTTTCTTCCCAACGGCCTCATGCGATGTCAATCCTGTAACCATTTCGGCTTTTACGTTCCATTGCGTGACTCTGCATTCCATGTCGACACCGACCAGCAAGGAAGGCATGGAGTCAATAATATTAGCGAGATAATTTCGTGTCGTTGCCAATTCTGACTCAGCCAATTTGAGCGCGTTGATATAACGGGCCTGCTGCAAATTGTGATAAGCAATATTTGAAATTTGGTTCGAAAGCGTAAACAGCACCCGGGCGACTCGCTCAAACTGTTCGCGAGGCATGGATTTCACTTCTGAGAATGCGAGAGCCATCTCACTTTCGTCCGCCCCGATCTCATGAGCATAAGCACGTATTTTCTCTTCGGTCTGACTCCCATCCCGCACTTGGCCTATAAGCCAATTGGCCACATGTTGACCGCCAACTGAAATGCCGGCACCTGCATCCCACAACCCTCCACTCATACACGGTTGAATTGTTGGGCCATCAGCCTTCAACCGCCCAAGCACTGCATCAGACTTGTAGCAGTTCTCCAGACCTTTTTCTGTCTTTCTAATAATATCGATACATAGCCTGCAAAAGTTGCTAGGTTTGGTTATCGGTGTACCATCTGGCCTGGTGATGATCGACGCAACACCTGTTGCCTGAGCAAACTCGTCCTGGAGTTGTTGGATATCGTTTATATTAAACAGATTCTCAAACACTATTTCTCCAGAATCATCCAGAGGCTTGGTCAGAGCATCTACCCGTTTTTGAAGAGCGGTATTAAGATTTTTACGGTCAGTAATATCTCTTGAGATCCCAAGCACTCCAATCAAACATCCGTCTGAATCGAACATTGGAGTTTTAATGGTCTCGAATAAGCCGACTTTCCCGGTAGTGGCAAAAGTCAACCACTCTTCATTCGCACTCGGTTTTCCCGCAGCCATCGCCTTTCGATCATGCTCACAAAAAAAGTCCGCAAGCTCTTTGGAAACAAAATCATAATCAGTCTTGCCAACAATTTCCGCTTCCTTTGCGCCAAAGAAGCTCTCAAAGACAGAATTACATGCCAAATAAATACCATTAGGATCCTTGAGCCAGACAAGATCCGGAATAGCACTAACAAGACTATGGAGATAATCGGCAGATCGCCCACCAATGCATGCTGGCTGCGATAGCAGCATCGGTTTTTTTTCAGACAACAGGGATTCAAGCTCGCGGATGCGATTCCTTGCCCCCTCAAGCTCTGAGATTAATTTGCTTTTTGTTTTGTTGTGCATCATATCGTTGCCTAATTGACCAGCGGCACACCCCTTTGCGCAGTGCCCAAGCGAACCTCAAGTCCCTTGTGTTTCTCAGCCATGGTCTGGTTGGATTCCTGGCGGCAGATGGAGCGTTCACACAAGGCTGTTGCGAGGGCGTCGAGTTCACCGAAACCGGCGGCGTGGCCGTCCCGACAAAGTTCCCCCTTAAGGGCGGCTTTGGCCATGGACGCCAACTTGTTCAGAGGTCCGGCACCAAAATGGCGAATTCCGTCAGGGGAGGACAATCCCGTCACAGCCGTGTCGAGCGCGAGCCCGGGGAGTACGCCTCCCCTGTTACATGCAGCAAACGACAAAGCAACGGCCAGCAAGACGGAGAGGCCTGCCATGGCGAAGATGGATAAGCAAACGGACACATTCACTCCACGGCCAACGCCAATTATGCAATATTTTTAAGGCGTCTGCACAAACAGTCAAGGTAAAAAGGAAAGCTCACATTCCGAAGATACTCGAAACACAAGGGCGATGTCGAGTAAGAAGCTCCACAATGATATCATCCTGTTGGAAGCCCGAAGAGTCGCCAGAGAGCGTCAAGCAAGCAAGTTCCGCCTGCTTGCAGAAACAGTATTAACTATCCGTTTTCCCCGATATTCCGCAAAAAAACTGTTGCCGGCTAAAAGTGGAGAGGTTCTTCGCGCCGCAGGATTCGAACGGCAAGATCGTCTTGTCTACCAGCATGGAATATTGACCCCCTCGATAGCCCCCTTAGATGTCTCGGATCAACAGAGGCACAAGGGGTATCGCGAGGAGATGCTGCTAGTGGAGACGATCATAAGGTTCGACCGGCGGCGCGAAGAGATGTATCGAAAACATCCCTTGAATGCCAACGGTAGGCCAACGGCGGTTGTGACACCGACCCCCTGAACAACGAAAAAGGGGCCGCTAGCGGGTTTCGCTAACTGCCCCAATTTCTTGAAATAACTGGTCGGGATGAGAGGATTTGAACCTCCGACCCCCTGAACCCCATGGGCCGGGCACCTGATCTGCGCGTTGAAATCATTAAAGATTTTTTGGGAATGATAACATTTTTCCGACATACCCTGCCTGGTGACGAAGGGAAACGGTTCTCCAGATATTATCCAGATTGCAGCGTTATCCATGGGGAAATTTGTGCAAAAATAGTTCGCAAGGATTTCACAAACTTCTCAGTATATAGCCAGCTATGTACCATCACTGATCTTGCGGAGTAACAGTCCATATCCGTTTTAGCGGAAGCTCTGCCTTCAAATCTGCATCGAGTTCTTCGTACGTCGAGAATAACTGCTCAAGTAATTCCTTCTGCGACCAAAGCCTTACTCGGAAGAAACTTGCGGCGAGTTCCTTTTGTACATTTGGTTTGAAACCTCCCCAAGACACGAAGAGTCCCTCCGTGGCTCCGAACTTGGTGACAGCTCCCAGCAACTTGTCGACGGTCGGCCGGTCGGTAGGCGTCGAACCAGACTTCACCTCGACGCAAAGCCGTGGCTGGCCAAATCCATGAGGACCGGCCCCGGCAAGAATATCAGCTCCGCCATCGGCCCCTTCCGGGCTGCGATAGGTCGTGTACCCCTGGGCTTCCAGAACAGCCTCGACAAGCCGCGTCAGGTCATGCCCCTTGAATTTCGCCTCGATGGCGCGGGCAATTTGGTCTCGTGCAAGCTCCTCAAGGTCCGCCGGACCTTCGGCGACACCCTCTTCATCCGTTGCCGTCGGCTGCACGGTCGCGGCCCGCAAGGACTCCGGCTGCCAATTATTGGCGCGCATGGCGTTGATGCGGGCTTCGGCGTCGTTGCGCTGCACCCGGCAAATCGTCATGAACGCGCCGAAGGTGTAGAGGATGTCCTGACTGAAGCTCGACCGGGGAATGGCCTCGCCAACCCATTTCACCGATCGCCAATGGTAATACGGGTTCGGACCTCCTGGTTCAAAGTGGTAATCGCTAACGACTTCACCGATGTAGATCACCCATTGGGATTTGAAAGGAACTACAACAAGATCGCCTTGCTTGATTTCATGGGCAAAAGGCCAAACTTGGCTCGCCCAGTTCTGGATCGTCCTGGGTTTGGCATCAGGATAGATACGCCCCATGAGATCAATAAGCTCCTTGCGCTCATGCAACTTGCGGAGATCGGCATCAAGTCCATCCCATGTCACGTAGACGCGGTTCTCCTGGATGAACTTCTGCTCATATTCGCCATGGGAACCTGCGCGAACCAACCATATTGCCATAGTAGTCCTTTACTCCAAATGGTCATCCTAATTTTTCCAGGTTTGATTTTTCAAACATTAAGCTCGAAAATTACATGGCTACAAATAGTCTCTAGGCAGTTCAAAACAAGTCATTCATAGTTCGCGTCAATTTTTGCACCAGTCCAACACATAGAAAATATTGCTTCTTCGATTTGACATCGCTTTTTTTCTCTACTACTTCCTTGATAAAGACAAACTGGATTCTTCCGCCTATTCGTAAACTCTATTTTTGCATTATAGCGGTGGCAACTTGAATTTTCGCCACTATCTAAAAGACACAGTCTTGTAATGACATTAGCATCTTGATATCCAACACAAACAACCCAATGGGAATAACCCTCCAAATTTATCATCATTATAATTGCATCACCTCGACCAATAGATCTCTGAATAAATTCTATTTTTTGCCTAAAACCTCCATCACCAAATGTGCTGACAGAAATTTGTTGCGAGTAGCTTTTGTTTAAAGCGTTTACAAGGTCTGATAGGCACGTTCCATCATTAAAGAATCTTTTATTAAAATTATCATAGTATGAAAAAATCTTACCCAGCCTTGTCCTGCCATCCATTTGACCATAAACATACTCGTCTAGATTGGTACGCTCTACCACACCAAGCGCAAGTAGTGCCATGATTACAGCATATGGGCCACAAGCCCCATCGAGATCTCCTTGTCGAAGGTAATAGTCTTGATCTGCAAGCTGAATAAACTTCATAACTACCTCGATTCAGTGCCCAGTGAATGAATTATATCGAACCAGACTATCCCTAATTAATCCGGTACCGCGCCCCTCGTCGCTCCCCGGTCTGCACGACTCGCCTGCTCTCCTTCAGCTCCCGTATGGCCATATTCCACTCGTAGACCGAAAGGCCGAGGGCTTCGGCAAGCTGGGCACGCGAGTACTCCTGGCCGGGCTGCATCTGAGCCAGGATCGCCCCTGGGACGTCACCATTTGCCGCCCGGGGCTTTCCAACCTGCGGCGTCGGCTGCTCGATCAGGCTGCCCTGTACGGCCGCCGTAAGCGTCTCAACGGGGCCAGGACGCGGCGCAATGGGTTTGGACGGCTGTTCGCTATGCGTAACCGCCACCCGTTTCAGGGAAGGCGCTGACCGGCTCGGTCGGCTGACGGGAAGGCACGTGACGCCCAGGGCATCGCAAAGCGTCGCTTCGAGGAGCTTGGATTTATTCGTCTGGTTGGCGGCGAGATGAACTTCCAACTTGTCGCAGAGGTTCATCAACTTGTCGACTTTGGCGACGATGCGGTGCTGTTCGGCAAGAGGAGGTAACGGTATCAAAACTGAGCAAAGTATGTTAAGATTTATATTTTTCTGGGCAGTCGCAGGAGCAAATTCAAGCAAATCAGCTTTTGCCGTTCGCACGAAGTACTCAAAATACCTCGCGTTGTCATAAACTCGAGCAGGAATAAACCCTACAACACTATCTGGAAAACATGCGTCAAAAGAAAGTATTCCACTATCGGCGATATTCGCAGCTATAGTTATACACAGAGTTCCGGCGGGCCATTTCGCGCTTTGGGCAAGACCGATTTCGTTATACTTGTTTGTATATGTCTTTATAACACCGTTCGATCTTGCCACATCCCCCGTCTGAATAAAATAATGGGTTCCGCCATCAAAAAGCACTGCATCATTCCGAGGTCTATGTTTAGACTTCCCCCTGCCGAACATTCCAAGCTCAGGAAACCTCGCCCAAGCCCATCCTATCGGAAGCTGAAAAGGACCATTTTTTTCATCAGTAGTATCTTCTAAATCACTTTTTAAAAATTTTCTTGAGCTAATTAACTTAACTTTCTCTAAGTGAATCTTCTTCAACAACTCCGAAGCAGACCCATCATTCGGGTCTTGCGGCACCAACTTCCCACGCACTGCCAAGTTGAGAATGGTTTGCCGAAGTTCCTTCACATGCTCGGGACGGGTCGCAAGGCGCGGCAGGTGGCGCAGGTGAAAGCGCACGTTCTCCCGAAAATCCTCGCCGTTGCCCACGTCCTCGGGCTGCCCAATGCGTTTCAGGGAAGCAGATGCGAGCCTGTCCCGTCGGCTCTCCCGCTTTGCCTGGGAGGCCTCCAGCCGGTCACAAAGTGCCATGAGTTCATCGACTTTGGCGACTATTCGGTGTTGTTCGGCGAGAGGAGGAAGAGGGAGAACTTGATTTATCGCCATCTGTGCGGTGAGTTCAACTTGGTTTGTCGATCCCGAGGCAAGTTCTTCAATATTCCCATAAACATGATCTGACATAAGCCATAGGCGGACATACTCAGGACTTACCAGCAAGCAACGAACAATTGTCACATGACTGTCGCATACTAATCTATCATAATCTAAAGTAAACTTAACTATTCTGCCAATTGTACCAGTTCCCGTTGAATTCCAAAGAAGATCACCCTGCCGCAAAAATCTACTTTCGTCATACTCAGAAATCGATTCTTTTGTAATATACCGCGCCAAGCCTAAATTTAGCCCAGTCCATTGAACACATTTCTGCGAAATAACTAGAGGACCTTCTTCATTGGAGTATTTCGGAGACTTACCACGCTGAATATACTGAGTGATATCGTTAAGACGCGTCCACAACCAGCTACTTGGCAGGCTAAATTCAACTTCATCATCTTCAACAAGTGGAACTTTCTTTATACTTTTTATGACACCTTGTTTTTCAAGCCTAGCTTTTTTTCCCTGAATAGCCTTCAACAACTCCGAAGCGGGCTCATCATTCGGGTCTTGTTCAACCAGCTTCCCACGAACTGCAAGGTCAAGGATGAACTTCCGCAACCTAGAAACAGCATCAGGAGCTTCGGCGATTCGGTCGAAATATTCGAGCAGACGGGCGGCATTCATCGAAGCAACGCCTCCGCCAGGATACCTTTTAATTGGTCCCGAAGTTGGGCGGTCTCCTGCTCGGACTGCGCCAACTTGGCAAGAAGCTCCTCGGGGTCACCAAGGTCGTCTTCTTCGGTGTGCGGATTCTTGAAATCGAGGTTGTAGCCCCGGGCCTTAACCTCATCGACCGAGACCTTCCAGGCGACCTCGTTTTCCTCGCGGTTGTCCCACCAGTCCCGGCATCCTTGGAGATGCTCGAACCGAATCGGCCGGGTCATCGAGTAGGCTTTCTGACCCTCGGGAACACAGTGCTCGTAGAACCAGATGTCCTTGGTCGGTTCGCCCTTGACGAAAAAGAGTAGGTTGGTGCCGATGCTGGCGTATGGCTTGAACACGCTGTTTGGCAACCGCACGATCGTGTGGAGGTTGCACTCCGCCAGGAGGTGTTCCTTCAGCCGGGCCTTGACGCCCTCACCGAAGAGGGTGCCATCAGGGAGAACCACGGCGGCCCGACCACCTGGCTTGAGCAGCCGGATGATCAAAGCCAGAAACAAGTCGGCCGTCTCTTTGGTCTGAAAATGCTTCGGGAAGTTCGACTCGATGCCATCTTCCTCGCGTCCGCCGAAGGGAGGGTTGGTGACGACGATATCCACCCGGTCACTGGCGCTGTAGCTGATGTAGGGCCGGGCCAGGGTGTTGTCGTGGCGCACGAAGCTCGGGTCCTCGATGCCGTGCAGGAGCATGTTGGTCACGCAGAGCATGTGGGGGAGCTGCTTTTTCTCCACGGCTCGCAGAGATCCCTCCATGAGCTGGTCATCTTCTCGTCGCTTCACGTACCGATCTTTCATATATCGAATAGCGCAGGTGAGAAAACCGCCGGTACCACAGGCCGGGTCAAGCAGCATTTCGCCGGGCTTAGGGTCGATCCGGTCCACCATGAAGGCAGTGACGGCACGGGGCGTATAGTACTCGCCGGCATTCCCTGCACTTTGGAGGTCGTTTAGAATCTGCTCGTAGATGTCGCCGAAGTGCTGCCGCTCGGCCAAGTCGTTGAAGTCGACCTGATTAATCTTGTTGATGACCTGCCGCATGAGTTGACCGGACTTCATGTAGTTGTAGGCATCTTCGAAAACTTCGCGAACGACCCGACGTCGACCACCGGAAGCCCCAAGGACCTGAAGGTCCTTAAAGGCCGGAAAGAGTTCACTGTTGACGAAGTTCAGCAATTCATCGCCAGTAATACCCTCAGGATCGGCAGCCCAATTGCGCCATTGGAACTTCTCAGGGATCGGCGACTGATAATCTGTCTTGAGAAGTTCAAGTTCCTGGTCCTGATCATCGAGGATTTTCAGGAAAAACATCCAGCAGAGCTGGGAAATTCGCTGGGCATCACCATCAACGCCAACATCCTGGCGCATGAGATCTTGAATGGACTTGACTACGTTGCGGACAGACATTCGTTAAGCAACCTCGTGGTACAATTCGCCTTGAAGCTCATGCACAGCTTGCTCGAAGGCCGCACGCGACCCGAACTGCTTGATAAGCTGCATCGGGGTGCCCATGGCATCGAAGGGGGCAATTTTGAGCAAGCTGGGGTCGTCCAAGGCAAGGACGCCGGCATCCTGATATTTTTCGAGAAGGGCTTCAAGCACGGCCCTGGCCTGGGGGCCATATTTCGTGAAGACATCGCGTTTGCGGACGTTTTCCGCACGCTCGCGCCGCGTCAAGGGCGGCTGATCGAAGGCGACGTGGCAGATAAGATCGAAGGGGTCCAGGTCCTTGTTGACTTCCTCGACCAACGGTTCCAGGGGCAGGCCCTCGTTAGCAAGTTCTTCGAGGATGGCCTGCTTGCGCTCGGCCGTGTTCCATCGCTGCAAGAAGTTCTCGAGGCTGGCGAAGTGCTTTTTCAGGGCCTTCTTCGTAAAATCGCGCAGGCTCTCGGTGATGAGTTTCCCTTGCTCGTCGAGGTATTCGACCCGTTCGGCCACGATGGCGACGGCAACACCATCCACGTAAATTTTGCGGGGCGGGTCAACAGGGCCTTCGATGCCAGGAGGATCGGGATCGACCAGTACGTCCTCATCATCACCCGGCTCCGGCGGCAGCGGTGTCTCGCCATCATCCGGCGGCGGCACGTCAATCGGAGGATCAACAGGGTCATCCTCGCCGGGCTCGTAAATTTGGACCGGAGCGCCGTCGAAGTCAGGATCGGCGAAGAGGTTAGTCGCGCCTCTGAAGTCGATGATCGTGAAGTAGTATTTCTTGGTGTCCTCGTGGATGCGGGTGCCACGACCGACAATCTGCTTAAACTCGGTCATGGACTTAATTTCCCGCTCAAGCACGATGAGCCGGCAGGTCTGGGCGTCAACTCCGGTCGAGAGAAGACGGGAAGTCGTCACCAGAACGGGATACTTGGACTCGGGGTCGATGAAGTTCCCAAGCTGGGCGCAACCGTCTGTATCTCCACCAGTAATGCGCATCACATACTTCGGGTTTTCATCATAAAGGTCTTTGTTCTCGTTGACGAGGGCTTGCCGCATACGAGCAGCATGTTCTTGATCAAGGCAGAAGATGATCGTTTTCTGAAATCGATCTCCACTTTCTCGAAGAAAATCTGAAACTTTCTTGGCAATCAGCTTTGTTCGACCATCAATAACCAAGTTACGGTCGAAATCTTTTTGGTTATAAACCCGATCTTCAATTTCATTGCCGAAGATATCGAGCTTACCCTTTTCAGGGCGATATCCTTGAACGTCTCGATCGATATGAACCTTAACGACCTTATACGGAGCAAGAAAACCGTCCTTAATTCCTTCCTTCAGCGAGTAACTATACACAGGGTCGCCGAAGTACTTGATATTCGAGACGTATTCGGTTTCCTTCGGCGTGGCGGTCAAGCCGATCTGGGTGGCTGAAGAAAAATGCTCCAAAATCTCGCGCCATGCGGAATCTTCGGCCGCACTGCCCCGGTGGCATTCGTCGATGACGATGAGGTCGAAGAACCCGGGCGAGAACTCCCGGTAGAGCTTCTGGCGATCCTCGGGGCCAGTGATAGCCTGATAGAGGCCCAGGTAGACCTCATAGGCAGTGTCGATCCGGCGCTTCTTGTCGATGGCCGTGGGCAGTTCGGTTTCGGTGCCGCCGGCGCGCTCGATCGTCTTGGTCCCCGTGCTCAGCTTGGCCATGACCGAACCGAAGGGACGGAAGTCGTTGACCATGGTCTGGTCGATGAGCACGTTCCGGTCGGCCAAAAACAGGATGCGCTTTTTGCAGCCGGCCTTCCACAGCCGCCAGATGATCTGGAAAGCGGTGTAGGTCTTGCCGGTGCCGGTCGCCATGACCAAGAGGATGCGGTTTTGCCCCTTGGCGATGGCCTCGACGGCGGCGTTGACGGCATTGACCTGATAGTACCTCGGGGTCTTGCCGCTGCCGTCATCAAAATAATCCTGGAGGACAATTCGCTCTGCGTCAGGGGTGATCCCCTTCCAGCGGCGGTAGATACCCCAAAGCTCGGCAGGTGCGGGGAAAGCATCCAGCCCCAGATTTACTTCCTTCTCGGGGCGAAGGCCGGTCTTGTCATGAAAAACGAACCCGTCGCCGTTGGAGGAGAAGACGAAGGGGATGCCGAGTGTTTCGGCATATTCGAGGGCTTGCTGCATCCCGTCGCCAACACAGTGGTTGTTGTCCTTGGCCTCGATAATGGCGATGGGAATGTTCGGCTTGTAATAGAGGATGTAGTCGGCGCGTTTCCCTTTTCCCCTGGAAACAAGTTTTCCTCGAACGATGATGCGACCTTTGGTGAAGCTCACTTCCTCTCGAACTTGAAGCATCTTATCCCAACCTGCCTTGACCAAGGCCGGGGTGATGAACTTCGTACAAACATCACGTTCGCTCAGGGATTTCTTATCCATGCAGGACTTCGCCTTTACGCATCCGCGTTCTATAACAACTTCCGACTTATCGAAACAAGAAACCTCTCAAACTGAAATCAAAGCCTCTTTCCTGACCATCTTTATCAGAAAAGGACAAGACCAAGAGCACCAGTACGCCGAAACAGTATTAACTATCCAATTCCCTCGATATTTCGCAAGGAAAACCGTAACCCACCAAATTGATGCCATTTTCACAACACAGGGGAACTCCTGACAAACACTGCCGGCCGCCGCCCGATGCCCCTGGCCATGCCCCAAGCCCCTGCCCCAGACATCCCCCAGGCGCGCGCCCTACGCCCGGCCCTGGGCCGTTCCCAAGGGACCAGGGCCAAATCCCCACCTGTTTCCCCAAATCGCAGGGCGACCCCGCCCCGGCCCAATGCCTGTTTTCTTCGGAGGGCCCGTGACCGGGGCCGTGGCCCAGGATACCTTTTCCGGGTCCCATCCCTGGTCCACGAGGTGAACATGCCCACCGACGCAAAACCGCACGGAATTCCACCTGAAATTCTGGAGGAGATCACCCAACGGTTTCTTCCGATCGAGCACCTGTTCGACGTCATGGGCGCGGCAGATTCAGGCGTGCAGGGCGTCTTTGTGCGCCGATGGGCTGAAATCGGCATGCACCTCGCGACAAGCTTTCGGGAACACATTGACCAGATGGTTGCAACAGCCAGGAACGACGACTGACGTCCTGGTAGGCCATCAACTTCAGCAGTGTCATTGTTGGTCGGGACAATGTTCCAAATGCAATCAACAAAGAAGGACGGAACGTCCGTGGCCGGTTCAACGACCTGAAGGTCACCAGGGACGACCCGAAGTTTTACAAGTAACCGCGAACTTGCCCCGAGGGAGAACTTGCCATGGACGACTGGCCGATCATTTTCAGTTACACTCGCGCCCAGGCCATAGCCGACGGCGTCCTGATCGACGTCACCGCCCACGCAGCCGAGGTGGGCTTCAAGGTGCCCACGGTGGTCACCGACCATCTTTATAATAGCAATGTGGTGCCGCCGGCCGGGCTGGAAGGCGAAGGGCAGTCCATCGAGGGCCGCCTTCACGACCTCCTCTTTCGCGCCCTGATCGCCGCATCTCGAAACGGGACCGGCGACCGCGCCGAATTCGACGTCCTTTTCCTCATGGCACCGGGGCGGTGGGACACGGTCCATGTGGTGGCGGCCATCGGCCCAGGCGACCAAAGAGAGCCGGTCATGACGATCATGCTGCCCGAGGACGACTAGGCCCAGGCCCCACATCAGACCACCCGACGGCATAATTATTTTCGCGGCAGCCCAATTCGGCCCACGGCCCTCTTGACATCAACGCGGGATTCCGGGCAGAAGGTTTTTTCCTTCCCCCCGGGGAGGCCCGCTCTTTGGCAATCGAGTAGACGTGTTCCCGGCTTTGCCGGATGAGCCGCATCTCCAGGTGCGGCGGCGTGTATCGTATGGCAGAAATCGGCCATGAGGAATATCCACATGGCGATTTCCTTTGATGAATTCAAACGGAAGAAAGAGGCTGCCGAAGCAGCTGTCAACGAGTCGATCAAGGAAAAGTTCGTAGCGGCTGCCCAGAAGCTGAAATCGTTAGAGGCCAGCAAAAAGCGTGGCTCTACACCCCAGCAGGTCACCCCTCAAGGCAACGCCCAAACTTCCAACTTCGACGACGCGGACGATGATCCCGAAGACCCGTTTGACACCATCCTTCGTGACCTTGACCTTTTTACCGACCCGAACGGCATCGGGTACGCGACAATAAATTTTGAAAATATTTATCGCACTTATAAGATTGGCGAGACGGGCCTGAAGAAGCAAATCAAGGGCTCCTATTTTGACCTTACTGGCCGCCTTCCTAAGGAACGCGAGCTGAAGACATTCTGTGACAAAATTGAATACTTAAGCGAACGCCAAGGCATCACCAAAGAAGTCTATGTCCGCTTCGCCCATGTCGATGACGAGATTTACATCGACCTCGGCGACAAGTCCGGCCGGGCCGTGCATATCACCTCGTCCGGCTGGCAGGTGGTCACGAACCCGCCTGTGAAGTTCATCCGGTACGGCCACATGCTGCCGTTGCCGGTCCCCCTTCACAACGGCGACTACCGCAAGCTCCTCAAGTTCTTGAACCTGAAGACCAAGGACGACGAACTGCTCGTTTTGACGTGGCCCTTGGTGGCCGCCATCTCGAGTATCTCTCATGCCCCCCTTATCCTCCACGGCGCGCCCGGAGCTTGCAAATCCGGGTCGATTTCCGCCTTGCGAGGACTGCTTGACCCGTCGGCCCCTATGCACACCTACGTCCAGAAAAAAGTGGATGATGCGGCGCTGTACATCGAGCAAAACGCCATCCCGGCTTTCGACAACCTGACGACCATCACCAAGGACGTCGAGAATGTCATGTGCTTGGCAGCGACAACGGGGTCCATTGCCAAAAGGCGTCTGCACAAGAACGACGAACTGGTCACCTACAAGCTCAACCGAGCCATGCTCATCACGGCCCTGGAACTCCCGACAAGCGCCCCCGACTTCTTGGACCGGGCCATCGTGGTTGCCCTTGACCGCGTGACACCGGATACGCGCCGGCCTGAAAGCCAAATCAAACGGGAATACGCGCAAGACCTGCCCGGCATCCTGGGCGGCATGTGCGACCACCTCTCCAAGATGCTCGGCCTGTATGGCAAGGTCACCCCACCATCCAACCTGCCCCGGATGGCCGACCATGCCACCTGGGCCTGTGTCGCCGCGTTGGCCCTCGGCTATAGCCAGGACGACTTCATCAAGGCCCACAAACGTGCTGCGCTGCGTGCCCAGCAGAATGCCTTTGAGGACGACGACTTCGCAACCGTGCTGGTCGATTTCCTGAACAGCACCGGCGAGGTGGAGGGCTACGTCTCGGAAGTCTTGGATGCTCTCAGGGAGTATGCTTCCAGGCGCGGGATCGGCCGGGGAGTCTTGCCCAAAATAGCGAACGTCTTCTCGCGACGCCTGAAGGAGATCACCAAATACTTGGAGCTCGCGGACTGGCAGTGCGAGTTCTCGCGTTCGGCCAAGATCGGACGTGTGTTGACGTTTACCCGGCTCAGCCCTGCGGAACCGGACGTCGACCAGGAAATCGACTTGGCCCCAGCCTCCGAGCACATGCCGGCTGACTTCCCTCTGACGCTTGACCGGGACGAGTGGAGCCAGGCCTTCGAGGCTGACGCTGGCGACATCGACGGCGCGGCCGAAAACAGCGCGCCCCTTCTGACGCAACCCTAACCGCCCCTTTCTGCCCACATACACGCCCCCGCACCTGGAGATGCGCCCACGCTAGGCGTCCGCCCTCTCGCCCTTCGCCGGCTGCCCTACGGCACCGTTGCGGTCGGTGGGCATCGGGTGGAGATCGGCTTCCATCACCTCCACCGGTATAACCGCCTATGTTTGCGGCACTTCACCGACAGAGAGGAGATAGTGGAGATATTTTCTGCAAAACCTTCTCGCGCGCTGAAACCCAAGGTCGAGGCGGGAGGGAGCGGCTGCCAACGGCAAAAAGTTCTGAAAATTATCTCCACCATCTCCACCATCTCTACCACCTCCACCGGCAGACCGACGCCTGCAAAAACGGAGGTGGCGAAAAAATCTTGCCTATCAGAGAAGAATCGACGATAATAAAAAATTTTGAAAATTTTCTTGACGTGGTCTTTCAGCCCGCGTACCAAGAAGCCGTCGAGCCCAAGCGGTTCTTGAGTTCGACCCAAAACGATGGGCCATCATTATACGCCCGGCAACGAACGAGAGGGTCTACATTTGGCCCAGATACCCGATCGTTCGCGCCGACCCAAGTAAGAACTATGGAGAAAATCATGGTTCAAACTCCGGTGTCGGCCCCCTCCGACAATACGCCCACCCCGCCTCTCGCTCACCCGGCCAAGGCCAAGAGCACCACTGCTAAGTCGAGCAAGTCCACCGAAAAGGCGGCGAAGCTCCGCAAGCTGACCGACGCGCAGATCGCTGACTACGCCCGCGCATTGGTCACCGCCGCCGAAGCGGGCGCGTTCCCTGGAAAGATGATTCCCGTTGCAACCTGGGCTGAGGAGATGCAGATCTCCGCCTACTGGATGGAACGCATCTTTCGCTGTTCGCGGCTGCAGAAGGACGACTACGACCTCGACTTAGACAAGGGCACCGACGACAAGCGACCTTACAGGGACGAGCGTGGCATGATCATGATCGCGAACAGCGCCATCAATGCCCACAACGACGGTGCGCCCGCTGACCAGCAGTTCGCCATCGGGCAGCGCTTTGACGTGACGTTCGAACCCGACCGGATCATCCTGACCCGGCCCCGCTAGCCCACTCCACCTCGCCACCACTTCCCGGGGAGCCGACAAGGCTCCTTGGGAAGTTCCCGAGCTACCGAAGTTGCCAACCATGCGTACTTGGGTTTTGTTGCGCCACGCACAGATTCTATACTAATGTCGTATAGAATAGCTACTTGTCGCTCCGAACCCGAACTTGCGCACAGTCCGGCAACATGCACCACGAGGAGCCGGCCTGGGTGTCAAACAGCACCGAAAAGTGACCCCCAATCAGCGTCCAAAATTGACCCCCTCGATGTTGATGTCCGCCCTCCATCTAATCGGGGAGGGGGCGCCTCATTGGCTTCTGTGCTTGAGCCTCCAGCTATCATTGCCAGTCTCGATGATCTCGCAGTGATGCGTCACACGGTCCAAGAGCGCCGTGGTCATCTTGGCGTCTCCGAAGACTTGCGCCCATTCGCCGAACGTCAGGTTTGTCGTCACCAGCACCGAGGTCCGCTCGTAGAGCTTGGAGAGCAGATGGAACAGGAGTTGGGCGCTGTTTCGGGA
>NZ_JNJA01000012.1 GCF_000702665.1 Solidesulfovibrio alcoholivorans DSM 5433 | reverse complement strand
TCAATTGGCCGATCTTGGCGTGGAGTTCCCGGATTTCGGCGGCGGCATCCTTCTGCACCGTCGCCGCCTTCCCGGAAAAGGCCGCAACCATGCCTTCCTTGGCCTGACGCTTCCAACCGGCGATCTGCGTCGGGTGCACATCGTACTTGCTGGCCAGCTCGGCCAAGGTCAACTCGCCGGACAGGGCCTCGAGCGCCACCTTGGCCTTGAACTCCGCTGAAAACTTCCGTCGCTGGGACATTGAAAACCGTCCTCCTCGCTTGAGGACTATAGCTTAGCAGGCTGTCCAATTTTCCGCGACCACCTCAGACCAACCGCGTCATCCCGATTGCGCCGGAATTTCTGGAGCGCCTCAAGGCCATGCGGCAGAAGGCCCAGACCGGCTACGTCGTCGAGTACCAGGGCAAGCCGCTGCGCAAATTTCGCCGGTCCCTGAAGACGGCGGCGGAAAAGGCCGGCCTGACCTACCCCGTGGTCATGTACGACATCCGGCACCTGTTCGCCACGACGCTCCTGCGCGAAGGCGGCGACGTTGCGGCCGTGAGCAAGCTCATGGGCCATGCCAGCGTCAAAATGACCGTCGACCAGTACTACCACCTGCTTGGTGACGAAAAACGACGGACCATCGCGAAGCTGCCGAGCTTGACGAAGTCTGAGAAGGAGGTGGAAACTTCGCCGGTTGTCTAGAAAACAAAGGGAATTTAAACGGGGTCAGCCGGCGGGATGACCCCTAGAATGTCAAGGCTAAATATATTTAGATCCATATTAATCAGGAATACCTACACCATTTAATGTCATTTTCTTTTTTTGCTCCTGAGAAAGATTCGCATAAATAGGCCTGCCTAGTTCTCTCTCTAGCAGAGCAATTTTCTCCTCAATCTCAGAAAGCTTGGCTTTAGCGATTGCATTAGCTCTTTCATTGTCGTCATGGCTGTATTCTTCGCTAAAGTATCCTTTCTTCAGCATCTTCCTACAGTTCAACAGATATGAATATTCCATATCATGCAATTCAAGGATATTTCCATATGCATCAGTCCAGAAACCGTCTCTAGTGTTAGCTGATCTAAGCCAACTGTCATTTTCAAGACCTTCTGAAAAGTCTTTCTTTTTTCCCTTGGGCATACTTTCCTCCTAATAAAGAGAACAATCGCTATTGATACCAAGCTAAACATTGATTACAAAATTTGCCGGATAAAATTAATGAGAACATTTAAGTTAAAATATCACATTCAGTAACGTTTGGCAAGATGTGACTAGGCAAAGATCACCCGCACCATCCAACCGCGCCGGAGTTTCTCGATCGTCTCAAGACCATGCAGGCGAAGGCCCAGACCGGCTACGTTATCAAGCACAATGGCAGGCCGATGCGGAAATTTCGCCGGCCTCTGAAGACGGCGTCGAAAAAGGCCGGCCTGACCTATCCGGTGGTCATGTTCAACATCCGGCACCTGTTCGCCACGACGCTCCTTCGCGAAGGTGGCGACGTCGCGGCCGTGAGCAAGCTCATGGGCCACGCCAGCGTCAAAATGACCGTCGACCAGTACTACCACCTGCTCGGCGGCGAGAAGCGGCGGACCATCGCCAAGCTGCCGAGCCCGAGTAAGCCCAAGGAAGGCACAACCCTCCCAGACGCCTAATCCGCTAGAATCAAAGAGAAACCCCAAGACAGTCGCAAACAAAGCAGCGAGCTCAATTGACAACATGCTGTTATCATGTATCAAAATAATCATTGTACTGTGTAGCGCAACACGATACAAAACCTGCAAAGCTCTCGATGAGCCCGGACAGAACAACTCAGGAGAAACAGATGGCTGGCCGAAACGATGTTCCACATCCAGGTATCCGCATCAAAGCCGAGGTTATCCCACAGGGAATGACCGTCACCAAGGCCGCCGAGCTAATAGGCGTCGGACGCCCAGCCTTGTCAAACCTCCTGAACGGCAAGGCGGCGCTGTCGGTCGACATGGCTACCCGCCTAGGGAAGGCTTTCGACTACCCCCGTGAGATCCTATTGGAGATGCAATCGAAGTTCGACGCCGCGCAAGCAAACAAGAAGAGCGCTCCTGCCGAAATAAAAGCATACGTTCCACCATTTCTTGGTATCAAGACCAACCAGATCGAGCAGTGGGTGTCCCATAACACCCCGGCCCGGTCGCGGCTCTCAGTCTTCCTAAGGACACTGGTCCATTCGACGGGTCGTTCGCTGACGAAAGTAGACTTCCCAGGAAACGATGATGCCGAGCGTCCGGGATGGGACGGCTTTGTCGAGACAGAGGAAGGAACACCTTGGATCCCTGTTGGAACTTCCGGATGGGAATTTGGAACAAACGAGAACATCAACAAAAAGGCCGACAAAGATTTCGACAAGAGCGTAAAAGATCTTGATCAAAAAAAACGTGATGAGATCACGTTTGTATTTGTCACACCACGGAGATGGACTGGAAAGACTAAGTGGATTAACGCCGCTAAAACGAAAGGGCTTTGGAAAGACGTTCGCGCTTATGACGCCATTGATCTTGAACAATGGATTGAACAGTCTATTCCTGGCCAAGCATGGTTTGCCAATGAGACCGGCATCCCCGCGTTAGATGTTCGTTCGCTCGATAAATGCTGGATAGACTGGGCAAATGTCGTAACGCCACCGTTACCCGGAGCGTTGTTCAACTCAGCTATCGAAAACTATAAAAATACTTTAGTTTCGCGCTTATCAAATTCACCAGTTGAACCAACCATAATAACAGCAGATTCTACTGAAGAAGCACTTGCTTTCCTCGCCCAAATATTGAGCGAAGCTGGCGGCGCAGAACTTGCTACCTACCGTGATCGGGTACTGGTATTTGACAAACCAAGCATATTGCCACGATTGGCTCAGGGAGTGCCAACCTTCATCCCAGTCGTGTTCACACGCGAGGTTGAACGAGAGCTTGCACCATACGCAAAGTCGGTGCCCTCCATAATTCTGTATCCGCGCAACGTAGCGAATATTTCCCCTCATATCACGCTCGAACCAATCAGCCACGAAACGTTCACCAATGTACTAGAGGAAATAGGGAAGAAGCGCGACGAGATATCACGACTTGAGAATGAATCAGGCCGGTCATTAACCGTCCTACGTCGTCGTGTCGCAACAGTTGACGCCGTGCGAACCCCGAACTGGGCAAAAGACCAAAAGATCGCAGCAAGCCTCGTACCCTTTTTCTTCGCAGGAGCATGGAATAGCGCAAACGAGATCGACAAAATTGGACTCGAATTATTAGCTGGCAGTCGTAGCTATGCTAACCTTGAAAGAGAAATTCAAAGCCTTACCCAGCAGGACGACTCTCCAGTATGGTCTATCGGTACATATCGAGGCATAATCTCGAAGATAGACCTCCTTTATAGCATCGCAGGAATAATTACACCTGACGACTTAAAGCAATACTTCTCAATGGCCCGCATGGTTCTTGGCGAGGATGATCCCTCACTTGACCTTGAAGAAGAGCAGCGTTGGGCGGCCGCCATTTATGGAAAAACAAGAGAATTTTCCAGCAGTTTCCGAAAGTCTATCTCTGAGACACTTATTTTACTTTCTGTACATAGTCATCTTTTCGAAGATCGCATTGGTGTAAACACAGAACTAGAAGCTCGTTTGGTAGTTCGTGACTTACTTGAAACACCGCTAACAACCCGTATTCTAGAAGCAAATGACCACGACCTCCCGACATATGCTGAAGCCGCTCCCGATGAGTTCCTGTCAATCCTCGAATGCGACTTAAAAACCGACACCCCAGCAGTCCTTGGTCTTATGCGTCCTACAGATACGAGTATCTTCGGGACTAGCCCTAGTTATACTGGCTTATTATGGGCTTTAGAAGGTCTCTCATGGAGCCGAGCAACATTGCCTCGTGCCGCTTTCATCTTAGCGCGTTTGGCTCAATCTGAACCGAACGACAACTGGGGAAACAAGCCAACACGATCTCTGAAATCAATCTTCCGGGCATGGATGCCACAAACCGCTGCCGATCATGAAGAACGTATCAGCCTGATGAAACAATTGGCAGAGCGCTTCCCCGACATCGCATGGAAAATATGTATTGAGCAGTTCAGCACCTATCCCGACTTTGGCACCTACAGCCACAAACCCATCTGGCGTCCAGATGGTTACGGGTTCGGCGAAAGCTATACAACTTGGGAACCAATCCGTACTTTCCAAATTCAAATGGTCGAGATGGCACTTGGTTGGAAAGAACATACCTTCGTTACACTTACGGATCTTATCGACCGACTTCGAAACCTCAGCGACAGTCACCAAGACCGTGTCTGGACGCTAATCGAAATATGGTCAAAAGACGCTAGCGACACCGACAAAGCCGCAATGCGAGAAAAGATCCGTGTTTCATTACTTTCAAGACGAGCAGCCTTACGCCTAAAAAATGAAGAGCGTTGGGCTATATTAACCAACAAGGCAAAGGAGGTTTGCACGGCGCTTGAACCAAAAGATCTTATAAACAAACACTCTTGGTTATTTCATAATACTTGGGTCGATGAATCTGCCGACGAACTGGGTCAAATCGAAAGCATTAACTTCGATAAACGTCAAGAACATATCCAGAAACTACGTATTGCAGCTTTGCACGAAATTTTTGACCAGCGAGGATTTGATGGTCTCTTGGATTTGGCAAAACGTGAAAGCACATCTTGGCAAATTGGCTGGCTACTAGCCAACAAAGTGCTGACTGATGATAATCTATTGCGGTTTTTACAACTAACAATCAAATTATTCTTAAAGAAGACGGACAGCTTGATTTCTCTCAAAAATCTGATCGCTGGCTCGATAAGTGCCATTTCTGATCTCAACAAGCTCGAAACGACCCTAAAAATTCTTATAGCAGATATGCCAGAAGAGGATATACCTAGCATTCTCATCCTTGCACCCTTCAGAAGGATTACATGGGGTTTCGTCGATGCCCTTAGCGAAGAAGCTCAGGCTAAATATTGGTTGGAAGTAGAGCCTGCTGGCATGGACTACTCCGAAGGAGAGACCAGTGAAAGTATTCAACGTCTTCTCAAAGCCAAACGCCCCCGAGCTGCCTTCTCATCGATCTGCTACTTCCTAAAAAAAATAGAACCAAAGGTTCTGTTCCACATCCTTACTGAAATTATTGGAGGCGGAAATGATCTTCCAGACAAATACTTATTGAGTCATTACCACATCGACGAAGCTTTCATCCATTTACAGAATAGCTCTGAAATTTCCAGCGAACAATTGGCTCATCTTGAATTCGCTTTCCTGGATGCACTTGTCCATTCATGGGGTGAAAAATCCGGGGAACACGGAATCCCCAATTTAGAAAAACATATTGAGTTTCATCCAGACGTTTTCGTACAGCTTATTAGTTGTATTTACAAACGAAGTGATGACGGTGAAGATCCTGTGGAACTTCATATCCCATCAGATCGTCGCAAGGATATTGCTGAAAGAAGTTACAAACTATTGCACGCCATCAAATGGATTCCTGGACAAGACGCACGTAACGAGGCGAAGGCTGAACGTCTAGCATCGTGGATTGCGGCAGTTCGCCAAGGCTGCGCAGGAATGAGCCGTGCCGACGTAGGAGACATTTGCTTGGGGAACTTGCTTGCACATGCGCCTGTGGGACAAGATGGAGTATGGCCTTGTGAGCCAGTCCGACAGGTTCTTGAAGACATCCAATCGGAGAATATAATGAGGGGTATGCATACAGGCGTTATCAACTCACGCGGAGTTCAATATCGCGGCGAAGGAGGCGACCAGGAACGAGTATTGGCCGAAAAATACAAACAATGGGGTCAAGCTCTTCAGATCTCACACCCGTACGTGTCCTCAATGCTCCTCATGAAGTTGGTGAACACGTATGAGCATCATGCAAAACGCGAAGACACGGAGGCTGAAATCCATCGCCGTCTTCATTGAGGTCTGAAATCCCGGGATAATCCCTCACTATCCACAGCAGTCTGATTTTCCCAGAGTATCCACCGACCCCCTGACCCCAGGGTAACGGGGTCGCCCCGGATAACCATTCCCCTGAAATCCCAGGCCAATAGGTTATCCAGCCGGTTATCCAACGAGAAAAGGGCCTACGGTTGTTCACCGTAAGCCCTTGAAATAACTGGTCGGGATGAGAGGATTTGAACCTCCGACCCCCTGAACCCCATTCAGGTGCGCTCCCAGACTGCGCTACATCCCGACACGAAGGAGTCGGAATCTAGGGAGTGGACGCGATTTTGTCAATATCGAATATTCCCATCGGCAGCTTTTCTTTTGCGGCGTCCCTCTCATGCCGGCTTCATTGCAGGATGGACACCCCGCTGTTATCCAGTGCGGGCTTGCATCCAAAGGAGCCATGTACCCATGCCCAGGCATCCTACCCTGAGCAGAGAACCGGCGGGGTTGACCTGCGGACGATACGCCGCTTGCTTCGCCATGCCGCGCATCCGGGGCCAAGGCGCAAGCCTCGCCGGTTTCCGGCGAATGCCCGCATACGCGGAGCCCAAACACTCCCACACGTCAGCGGCGAATCCAGGCGCGCCATCCGACGCACCCTGTCGCCCGCTCCATGCCGCGCTGTTTCGCCCCTGGCCGGAGCGGACGTGAAGACAACGACGCCCGCCATCCGTCCGGCGCTACCCGAAGATGTTGCGGCCATGTCCAGGGTGTTCGCCGCCGCCATCGAGGCCAAGGCACGCGACAGCTACGGCCCGCGCGAGAGGGCGGCCTGGGCCGCGCGGGGAACGCCGGAGCGCTTTTCGGTCATGCTCGCAGACGACCGGAACCGCCTTTTCGTGGCCGCCTCCGACGCGGCCATCCACGGCATCGCTGGCCTTACGGGCTGCGAACTGAGCCTGCTCTATACGGCGCCTGATGCGGCGCCGGGCACAGGTGCGCGCCTCCTCGCCGCCGTCGAAGGCATCGCCTGGGCAGACGGCATCGCCGGCCTGGGTGTCACCGCCTCGCGCAACGCCCTGCCGTTCTACTTGCGCCACGGCTATGCGGTGGTGCGCTTGGCCACACGTCCCTTGCCCGGCGGCGTGGCCTTGCCGGTGTGCCTCATGGCCAAAGCACTTTTGCCGTGCCTCAGTGACGGCTCGGGCCTCTCGCACAAGCAAACCTGAGCAGGGAGCGACAACGAGGACCCGGAAGTCCCGCAGAATATCAGGCGGCGCACGATGCGCTCCCTGCTTCGTCAGTCCTCTCCACGAATGCGCCGAACCGCTTGCCGCACCCGTTTGTTACGGCGTTTCGCGGCCGGGCTGTTCCTGCTTGCGGCCCTGGAACAGCCGGGACACCAAGACGAAGAACAGCGGGATGAAGATGAGGTCGATGAAGGTGGCGGAAAGCATGCCGCCGCACACGGCCGTGCCGATGGCGTTCATGGCCCCGGCCCCGGCGCCGCTGGCGATGGCCAGGGGCAACACGCCGAAGAAAAAGGCCAGGGAAGTCATCATCACCGGCCGAAACCGGGTCTTGACCGCGCCGAGCGTCGCCGCGACGAGCCCTTCCCCATGCCCCATGCGCTCCTGGATGAACTGGATGATCAGGATGGCGTTTTTCGTGGACAGGCCCAGGGTGGTGAGGAAGCCGATCTGGAAATACACGTCGTTGGGGAAGCCCCGCCAGGACGTGGCCACGATCGCGCCGAGGACGCCGAGGGGCAGCATCAGCATGTTGACGATGGGGATGGTCCAGCTCTCGTACAGGGCGGCCACGCAGAGAAAGATCACGAAGATGGAGAAGGCGTAGAGGATCGGCCCTTGGGCCGTGGCCATGCGTTCCTGGTAGGACAGCCCCGTCCAGTCGAAGCCGATGCCCTGGGGCAGCTTGGCGGCGAAGGATTCCATGAGGGCCATGGCCTCGCCGGTGCTGTGCCCGGGCGCGGGCTCGCCCCAGATGTCGATGGACGGGAAGGCGTTGTAGCGCTCGAGCTTGGGCGAGCCCACGGTCCAGCGCCCCGTGGCGAAGGCGGACACCGGAACCATTTTGCCTGCGGTGTTGCGCACGTAGAGCTTGCTCAAATCCTGGGGCAGCATGCGGTAGGGCGCGTCGGCCTGGACGTAGACCTGCTTGACCCGGCCACCCTGGACGAAGTTGTTGACGTAGGAACTGCCGAAGGCCGCGGCAATGGTCGTATGGATGGAGTCGATGGGCACGCCGAGCGCCCCGGCCTTGTCCCAATCCACGTCGAGATGGTATTCCGGCGCGTCCTCCATGCCGTTGGGCCGCACCTTGACCAGCCGCGGGTCGTGCCGCGCCATGCCGATGAGCTGGTTGCGCGCGGCCATGAGCTGGTCATGGCCCAGTCCGCCGCGATCCTGCAACTCGAAGTCGAAACCGCTGGCCATGCCGAGTTCCACCACCGGCGGCGGCGGAAAGGCATACACCTGCGCTTCCTTGATTCCGGAAAACGTCCGCATGGCCCGGCCGGCTATGGCCTTGACCTTGTTGTGCTCGCCCGGGCGCAGATCCCAGTCCTTGAGCTTGACGAACCCGAGCGCCATGTTCTGCCCCTGGCCGCCGAAACTGACGCCGGAGATGTCCATGAAGGATTCCACGGCGTCCTTTTCCTGCTCCAGAAAATACTTCCTGACCTTGCCCATGACGGCCTGGGTCTGTTCCAGGGTGGTCGAACCCGGCGGCAGCGTGGCCTGGACGACCAGGATGCCCTGGTCCTCGTCCGGGATATAGGAGGTGGCCATGCGGTGGAACAAGTATCCGACCGTGGCCACGATGACGCAATACAACAGGATGTAGCGCGCGGACCGGGAAAAGGAATGGCCCACCAGCCGCACATAGGCGGCACGGACGCCGAAAAAAATCCGATCGAACCAGCGGAAGAAGGGCCGCAGGAAAAAAACCACGTTTTCCGAAGGTTCGTGCCCTTTGGCCACGGGTTTTAAAAACGTGGCGCAAAGGACCGGGGTCAGAACCAACGCCACCACCACCGACAGCATCATGGCGGCGATCAGCGTGATGGAAAACTGGCGGTAGAGCACGCCGGTGGAACCCTGGAAAAAGGCCATGGGGCCGAAGACGGCCGAGAGCACGAGGCCGATGCCGACAAGGGCGCTCGTGATCTCGTCCATGGACTTGGCCGTGGCCTCCCGCGGGGAAAGCCCCTCCTCGGACATGATCCGCTCGACGTTTTCCACCACCACGATGGCGTCGTCGACCAGCAGGCCGATGGCCAGCACCATGGCGAACATGGTCAGCATGTTGATGGAGTAGCCGCAGAAGTTGAGCACCGCGAACGTGCCCATGAGCACCACGGGCACGGCGATGGTCGGAATGAGCGTGGCCCGGATGTTGCCCATGAAAAGAAACATGATCAGGAAGACGAGCACCACGGCCTCAAACAAGGTCTTGACCACCTCGTGGATGGCCACCTGGGTGAAGGGTGTGGTGTCGTAGGGGTAGACCACCTTCATGCCATGGGGGAAATAGCGGCTCATCTCCTCCATCTTCGCCTTGATGGCCGCGGCCGTGCTCAACGCATTGGCCCCGGAAGCCTGGCGGATGGCCATGGCCGCCGACGGGCGGCCGTTGTGGAAGCCCACGATGTCGGAGCGCTCGGAGCCCAGTTCCGTGCGCCCCACGTCCTTGATGCGCACCACGGAGCCGTCCTGGTTGATGCGCAGCGGAATCGCGGCGAATTCCTCGGGTTTTTGCAGCAGGTGCTGTACGATGATGGGGGAGTTGAGGCGTTGTCCCGGCACGGCCGGCGCGCCGCCGAACTGGCCGGCGGAAACCTCGACGTTGTAGGCGGACAGGGCCGTGATGACGTCGCTGACGGTCAGGCTGAAGCTGTTGAGCTTGTCGGGGTCGAGCCAGACGCGCATGGCGTACTGGGTGCCGAAGTTTTCCACTTCGCCCACCCCGGGCACCCGGGAAAGGACCTTTTCCAGGGTGGACTGGGCATAGTCGCGCAGGTCCTCGCCGCGCATGCTGCCGTCCTCGGAGATCAGCCCGACGACGATGAGGTAGTTGCGGGTGGACTTGCTGACCTTGACCCCGGAACGCTGCACTTCGTCGGGCAGGCTGGCCATGGCCAGCTGCAGCTTGTTTTGCACCTTGGACCAGGCGATGTCCGGGTCGGTTCCCGGGGCGAAGGTCATTTCGAGCCTGGCCTCGCCGGAGGCGGAACTGGAGCCGCTCAAATAGAGCATGCCGTCGAGGCCCGTCATCTTCTGCTCGATGATCTGGGTCACGGTGTTTTCCACCGTTTCCGCCGAAGCGCCGGGATAATAGGCGGTGATGGCGATGGAGGGGGGCGCGATGGGCGGATACTGGGCGATGGGCATGCTGTAGATGGCGAGCCCGCCCAGGGAGAGCAGGATGATGGCGATGACCCAGGCGAAGACGGGCCGGTCCAGGAAGAATTTCGAGAGCATTTACTTGCCCTCCGCACCCTGTTTCGCCGGTTTGGCCTCGGCATGGCCTTCCCCGGCGCTTTTGGGGTCGCCCTGGGCCAGGGCCGTGGCCTTGACCACGGTCCCGGGCCGCAGCATCTGCAGGCCCTCGACGATCACCCGGTCGCCCGGGGCGAGGCCGTCCGCGACGAGCCACTCGTTGCCGATGGCCCGGTCGAGCGTCAGTTGGCGCAGGACGACCTTGTTTTCCGCATCGACCAGCAGCGCGTACGGGTTGCCCTTGGCGTCCCGGGACACGCCCTGCTGGGGCACGAGGATGGCCTTGGGGTTGACGCCTTCCCGGATCACGGCCTTGACGAACATGCCCGGCAGGATGTCGCCTTCCGGGTTGGGGAAGATCAGGCGCAGGATGACCGAGCCGGTGGTGGGGTCCACGCTGACGTCGCTGAACTGGAGCGTGCCCTCCAGCGGATAGGGCTTGCCGTCCTCCAGGATGAGCCGGACCTTGTCGTGGTCCTTTTCCTGCGGATTGAGCAGCCCCTCCTTGAAGCGGGCCTTCATGCGCAGCATGTCGGCGGTGGATTGGGGCACGTCCACGTAGATGGGGTCCAGCTGCTGGATGGTCGCCAGGGCCGTGGCCTGGTAGGCCGTGACGATGGCCCCGTCGGTCACGCTGGACTTGCCGATGCGCCCCGAGATGGGCGCGACGACCTTGGTGTAGCCCAGGTTGATGCGCGCCGTTTCCACCCGGGCCTCCAGGGACGTGATGCTGGCCTTGACCTGATCGAGGTTGGAGGCCGCGTCGTCGTAATCCTGCTGGCTGAGTGCGCTGTGGGAGACCAGGGCCTTGTAGCGCGAGGCGCGCAGGCTCGTGGTCGGCAGCTTGGCCTTGGCCTCGGCCAACGCGGCCTGGGCGTTGTCGAGCTCCGCCGTGAACGGGGCGGGATCGATCTGGTAGAGCACCTGCCCTTCCTTGACGTTGGAGCCTTCCGTGAACAGGCGCTTTTCGACGAGCCCGCTGACGCGCGGACGGATCTCGGCGATCCGGTACGCGGAGGTGCGCCCGGACAGTTCGGTGGAAAGCGCGACCTCGCGCGGCGCGACGGTCACGGTGGAGACTTCCGGCGTGGGGCGTTGCTGGCCGGCCTGCTGCTCGCGGCTGCAACCGGCAAAAAGGACGAGACACGCGCAGACCGCCAGCGCGCGTGCGCAGGGAGACAAACTTCCTCGGCGTTGCATCAGGAACCTCCGACTGCCGTTACGGGACATCCGGGACGGTATCGCAGGCGTTGCGCCGCCCCTTTCCGGCGTTGTCCGCCGTCTGCGACGGGCGGGGGCAGGGGACGTCCGCCCATGCCGTGGCCGGCCGGCGTCCCTGCGCGCGTGCGCCCGTCGTGGTTAACATGGAAACAAAACATGTCCGACATCCCCTGCCGCAAACCCCAACCGCGCTTTATTGAGGCAAGGCAGGCTGCTTGGCGAATCTGCGCAGTTGCTGCATCAGATACCGCGTGATGACCTGCGGTTCGACATATTCCGGCTTTGCGCCATGCAGGTGCGAAACGATGCCGGAAAACTGGCAATATCCGATGAGCGCGCTCGTCAGGAAGATTGCCGCATGGACGGGGTCCGCCGTATGCAGATACGCGTCGAGGACCCGCGCCAGACTGTCGAAGGAGTCCTGGAAAACGCTTTCCGTGAGGAACTGCAAACGGTCCCTGTCGTCCGTCAGCAGTTCCCGGAAAAAGAGCTTCGTCGAGACGGTGTCCCGAAACAGCAGCGTCAGAAACCAGGAAATGGCGTTTTCCAGGCACTGTTCCGTATCCTCGCCGCTTTCGAGGATATCTCCCAGGGACCGGCTTCTGCCGCTGAACACGAAGGTCAGCACGGAGCGGACAAGTTCTTCCTTGTCCTTGAAATAATAATAGAGATTCGCCTGCGTCACGCCGACGGCCGTGGCGATGCGGCGCATGGAAACCGCGCTGTAGCCTTCGGCGGCGAAGAGCTGCGACGCGGCGACAAGGATTTTTTTACGCATGTTCGGAGCGGCCATGGCGTCTCGCGGGCTTGCTGTTGAACGATCGTTTAAGAAACCCTTTTCCGGAGTCTGTCAAGAACGATCCGCCGGCCGAGGAGGGCATGGCTCAACCGGTTGCACGGCGTGAAGCGCGCGCGTCAGGCATAATCCGCCAAGCGAACATCTTGTGTCACGCAGGACAGGAACGGGCGTCGGTGCAGCAGCACCGGCGCCCGTTGTGCCGTGTCCGATCGAGCCTGCGCGTCGATCGAAGGGTTAATCGTTTGCGGATTTCTTGGGCGCGGGGCGCTCGTCCGCAGGGTGTTCGTGCCGGCCCGTCACCATGCCCCGGATCAGGCTCAGCGGCGTCGCGCCGGTCGTGGCCAGGTAGAGGTGGCCGACGAAGAACAGCGCGAAACCGATGACGATGCTCACGTGCGCCGCAACCAGGAACCGACGCGGCGCGATGGCGACCGTCACGGCCTCCGGCATGAGCAGCAGCGCGCCGGAGGCGAGCAGCACCGGCATGCCGATGAGGAACACGACCAGGTACGTCGCGCGCTGGAGCGGATTGAAGCGGCGCTCCGGCGTCACCGGATAGGGATGCGGCCCGCCCCGGAAGATGCCGGAGCAGTAGTAGCGTGCCTGGACCAACAACGGTTTGAGGCCGCCCTGGCCCCCGGGCAGGTACTGGCGGATGTCGCCCGTGACCAGGGCCCGGATGACGTAGGCCAGGAAGTTGCAAGCGAGCAGGATGCCGCAGACGTTGTGGATGCGCGTCGCCGGCTCGAGCCCGAGCGCCCAGGACGCCTCCTGGAAGCGCACGGACAGGCCCGTGTAGCCGAGGAGGACGAACAGGCCGGCGTTTATCCAGTGGGTGGCGCGTACGAAGGCCGGGTACATGCACTCCGCGACCAGCGCGCCGTGCCTGCGGCGCGGGAAGGCCCGGCCGAGACCGTGCAGCAGTGCCAGGGCGAACACGCCGCTGACGGCCGTGCCGCCGACGGCGCTCAGCACCGGGGCTACCTGGTTGGGCGGGAAGTAGCCCGAGGTCACGGGGGCCGCGCCGCCCACGTGCGGGGTCGCCCGCGCCACGATCAGGGACTTGCCCGGAGCGGTGTGGCAGGTGGAGCAGTCGCGCACCGCGGTCTTCTTTTCGCCGATCAGGTGGTCGTTGGGATCGGCCACCGGGGTATGGCATTCCACGCACATGACGGAGCGGTTGTGCGCGCTCCAGTTGGGCAGGAACGCATGCGCCGCCTTGGCGTCGGGCACGGATTTGCCCGAGAGTTCCTTGAGCCTGGCCGCATCGGCGTGACAGGCCAGGCACTGGGCGTTGTACATGGCGGCCAGGGACGCGTAGGCCACCTGCTGCGGCTTCCTGGGCTGGGCGTGCGGCGTGTGGCAGCTGTCGCAGGATACCTTGTCCTTGAGCTTTTCCACATGGGCGCTCTGGCGGAAGGCCTTGATCTGGTGCGACAGGCCCACGTTGTGGCACGACAGGCAGGTGTTGTCGTCGGGCCGGGCCACGGCGTGCGGACGCTCGAGGAAGCTCTCCGTGCCCTTGGTGCCGGTGTGGCAGGTGGCGCAGGGCAGGTTGGCGTGGGTGCCGTGCAGGTAGCCGGCCACGTCCACGTGGAGGTTCAGGGTCTTGCCACGCTCGGTCACGGGTTTGGGGGGCGTTGCCGCGCCGTGGCAGGACAGGCATGCCGTGCTTTGCGCCGTGGCCCCCTGCTTGCCGGAGAGCAGGATGTCCCTGGCCGCGTCGTCGCCGCTAAAGGCCGTGGCGACGACGCCGCCCATGGCGTCGGTCGAGGTTTCGGGGTTCGAGGCCACCTTGCGATGGCAGGTGGCGCAGTCGCGCGAGGCGGTCAACGGATCCGTTTTGTTGTTATTGTTGTGGCATTTGAAGCAGGCCTTGTCCGTGAAGTGGTCGGCCATGGCGATATGGGCCACTTTCTTGGTTTCGAAGAGCTTCGTGTGGCAGTCCGCGCACCGAAAGCCCTTGGACGCATGCAGCCTGCCGTCGAACATGACGGTCCCCTGGCCTCCGCCGCCGTAGCGCAGGGATTTCCCTCCGTCAGTCGCCAGGGAGGTCCCCGGCCAGGCGGTCAGGAGAGCCAGGAGCAGGAGACTCCAGGCTCGTTTCATGCCTGCCCCTTGGTGATGACGTTGGCGGGGACGTTTTTCACGCTGGCGACGCCGGTCAGGGTCATGGCCACGGTAAGCTCGTCCTTGATGATGTGCATCATGAGCGCCACCCCGTCGCGGCCCGCGCCGTGCGCCCCGCGCACCAGCGGCCGGCCGCACAGGCACACGTCCGCGCCCATGGCCAGGTATTTGAGCACGTCCTGGCCCCGGCGCACCGCGCCGTCCACCAGGATCACGGCCTTGCCCTTCACCGCGTCGGCGATGGCCGGCAGCACCGTGGCCGTGGCCGGGGTGTAGTCGAGCACGCGCCCGCCGTGGTTGGACACGGCGATGCCGCGCGCGCCCACGTCCACGGCGATCTTCGCCTCCTCCACGGTCATGATGCCCTTGATGATAAACGGCAGCTTGGTGGATTTGGCGAGTTCGGCCAGCTGTCTGGGCGTCTTGGGCTCCACGGTCTGGCCGGGCACGGCCCGGGCGGCGCGGCCGGCGGAGTCGATGTCGATGGCCACGGCGATGCCGCCGGCTTCCTCGACCATGCGGAAACGCTTGATGATCTCGTCGTTGGTCTTGGGCTTGATGGTGACGATGGCGTTGCCGCCGAATTTCTCCTTGAGCACGGCGATGCGGCGCTCGAACACGTCCATCTTGTCGCCGATGCCGTCCGCCACCCAGCCGAGGGTGCCGGCGTCCATGCAGCCGCCGAGGATGGCCGTCACGTATTCCTCCTCGGTCATCTTGCCGCCCATGTTGTAGGTGACGCCGCCGGTGACGGCCGAGGTCACGGGCATGGACAGCTTGTGCCCGAACAGGGTGGTGCCGAGGTCGGGCTTTTTCACGTCATGGAAGGTCCGCATGACGAGGTCGATCCTGTTGAGGGCGTTGTAGTTGTTTTTGAATGCCTGGCCGGAGCCGATGCCGCCCATGCCCGGCACCTCGCCGGCGCAGGCCACGCCGTCGCACTCGGGGCAGACGCGGCAGATGGGGTAGAGCTTTTCCCGGGCCACGCGCAGCACGTCGCCGATCTTGAGCTTGGGCTTGTCGTTGGCGGCCGGAGCGGCGGCGGCCGCAACGGCGGGGGCGGCCTCGGCCGCGGCCTGGGCGGTCTTGACGATAAGCGGCGAGAGCAGCGCGCCCACGCCCGCCGCCACGCCGGCCTTGATGAAGTTGCGACGGGTCGCAGATTCCGTATCGTGCATGTCCTTGGTCATGTGAAACGCCTTTTGGTTTTCGGTTGCGGGGGAGGGATCGCGGCGCGGGGCGTTATTTCGCCGGGACGAAGCTCTTGGCCACCACGGCCTGGGCCGGCGGGGTGAGCATGAACGCGAAGAAGTCCTGCACTTCCCTGGAGGGCGAAACCGCGATCAGCGAGAGCGGCCGCTTGAGGGGATAGGCCCCGGACCGGACGGCCTCGGCCTCGGGCCGGGCGCCGTTTACGGACAGGGCGGTCGCGCCGGGAACGGCGAAGGACATGGACGCGGCGGTGATGCCGCTCGGGTCCTTGGCCACGTCGGCCACGCAGTCGGTGGCGTCGTCGAGTTCCTTGACCGGGCCGTAGGGCGTGGCGCCGAGCACCATGGACTTGAAGGCCTTGACCGTGGCCCGGCCGCCGTCGAGCTTTTCGCTGTAGATGGTGATCGGCATGTCCGGCCCGCCGAATTCCTTCCAGTTGGCGGCCTTGCCCGAGAAGATGTCCTTGAGCTGGGCCATGCTCAGGTTCTTGATGGTGTTTTTGGGATGCACGAAGATGCCCATGACGTCGTAGCCGATGACTGCGATGGTCGTGAGCTGGGCTTTTTCCTTGTCCGTGGGCTCGCTGGCCAGGCCGCCGAAGGAGACCTGGCCGGCCACCACGGCCTTGAAGCCCGCGCCGGCCCCGGCCGTGCCGATGGCGCCGAAGGGGATGCCGGTTTTGGCGGTAAAGAGCTTCGTGGCCTCGGGCAGGACCTTGTGGCCGATGGTGCTCGCCCCTTCGTAGGTCAGGGGTTCGGCGGCGGCCGCGTTGCCGGCGGCCAGGGCCAGCAGGCCCGCCAGGCAGGCCAGTCCGGCCAGCCGTCCGAACTGGCGTCCGAACGATCCGGTGATGCGCAAACGTCTCATACTCGCTCCTTGCTTGGCGTCATGCGGCCGCTGGCCGCGAACCGTCGTCGCGAACCGGCCGCCGCCTCCGAGGCGGCGGCGTGTCCTCGTTCGTGACGCCTTCCCTAAAGCAGGAGCGATGCCAAGCCAGGTTATTTACACAACATGCTTGAATCAAAAGGGAAAAGCGGAATTTTCGACGGTATCGGCCAGGCGAAGGGGTATGCCGCGTGGCAAGGGGAAAGGCGCTTGTGCCGGCAGGCACGTGTTCATGACGATTCGGCAATACTTGCCAAACGGCATGACTTGCCTGTCGGCATACCCCTTTGAAACCGGGGGAATGGGGAAAAGCGGGCTAGTCGCCCTCTTGGCGCAGGGCCTTGAGGCGCTTGGACAGGGCGGACTGGGTGACGCCGAGGAGTCGTGCCGCAAGGGTCTGGCGGCCGCCCGAACGCGCCATGGCTTCGCACAGAAGCAGCTTCTCGGCCTGGGCGAAACTCGGCAGCGCGGCAAGCCCCGTGAACGGATTGTCGTCGGCAGAGGCGTCCGGCGCGGCGTCCGGCGCGCCGATGTGGCGTTTGAAGCGCTCCATGGAGAGCATGCGCCCGGTATGGAGGCTGACGGCGTCGTAGACCATGGCCGCCAGTTCCCGGACGTTTCCCGGGAAGGCGTACGTCGCGAGCAGCGCGGCGAGCTCCGGCGGCGGCGTGGGCTTGCGCTTGCCCATGGCCGTCGCGGCCTCGGCCAGGAAATGGTCGAGCAGCACGGCGATGTCCTCGGGGCGCTCCCGCAGGGGGGGCACGGCCACGTGGTGGGTGCGCAGGCGGAAGTAGAGGTCGCGCCGGAACGCGCCTTCGCGCTCGCGGGCGGCGAGATCGGCGTGGGTGGCGGCGATGACCCGGGCGCAGAGCTTGCGCGGCCGGTCGCTGCCCAGGGGGTAGTATTCGCCTTCCTGGAGCAGGCGCAGCAGCTTCACCTGGGAGGCGATGGACAGGTCGCCGATCTCGTCGAGGAAGAGCGTGCCGCCGGCCGCCTCCTCGACCAGGCCGCGGCGCGGCGCGTCGGCCCCGGTGAACGCGCCCCGGACGTGGCCGAAAAGCGTGTCCGCGAACACCCCGTCGTCGAGCCCGGCCACGTTGCAGGCGACAAGCGGGCCGCCCCGGCCGCTCAGGTCGTGTGCGGCGCGCACGAGGCTTTCCTTGCCCACGCCCGACTCCCCGCTGACGAGGAGCGGCCTGGGGCTTTGCGCCACGGCCTCGACGTAGGCGAAAACCGCGCGCATGGCCGGGCTTTGCGTGCAGATGGCGGCGAAGGCCTCGGGATGGCGCAACTGTCCGGAGACCACCCGGCTGGCCACGACGCGGTTTTCCTCGCGCAGTTCGAGCATGTGCACGGCGCGCAGGATGCCGCCGACGATGCGCGCCTCGTCGTCGGTCTTCACGTAGTAGTCGTAGGCCCCGAGCTTCATGCAGGAAACGGCCGTGGTCAGCTGGTTCATGCCGGAGAGGACGATGCAGACCACGTCCGGGTGGCGCTCGGCGATGGCCGCGAGCAGTTCCGTGCCGGAGAGGTGCGGCATGGTGAGGTCGAGAAGGACGAGGCCGATGCCGCCCGCGTCGAGGAGGCCCATGACCTGCCGGCTATCCTGGCACGAGCGCACGTTGTCGAGGCCGGCCGATACCTCGAGCAGCAGGGTCATGGAGGCGAGCCAGTCGGGCTCGTCGTCCACGAGCAGGATGCCGGGGGAGGCGGCGGGGGGGCAGGCGGTCATGGGGCGGTCTTTGGCGCGACGGGCAGCCGCAGGCGGGCGGTGGTGCCGCTGCCGGGCCGCGAAACGAAGTCCAGGCTGCCGCCGTGCTCCTGGACGATGCCGGCCGAGACGGAGAGCCCGAGCCCGGTGCCGCCGCTGGCGCGCTTGGTGGTGAAAAAGGGATCGGTGATGCGGGGCAGGTCCTCGGGCGTGATGCCCGAGCCCTCGTCGGCCACGGTCAGGACCACGGACTGGCCGTCGTCGGAGACGGCCGTGGACACGGCGATGGCCGCCTCCGGCGAGTCGAGGGCCTGGCAGGCGTTTAAGAGCAGATTGACCGCCACCTGTTCGATACGCGTCGGGCTGCCCCAGACGGGCGGCAGGTCCGGGGCGAGGTCAAGGCTGAAGCGGGACGTGGCCTTGTGGATGGAACTGCCGACCAGGCGGGAGGCCTTACGCGCCGCCTCGCCGAGGTCGAAGGCCTGATGGTCGCTGGCCGGGGCGACGCGGGAGAAGTCGCGCAGGTCGTCCACGATGCGCCGGATGCGCTGGGCGCTTTCCTCCACCACGTCGACGATGCGTGGCAGCTTGTCGCGGATGCGCGAGTAGGCGCCGCCGCCCAGGGGAAAATCGCCCTTCTCCTCAAAAACGTCGTCGAGCACGCGCATGGCCTCGGCGTTGAGCTTCTTGAGGATGGGCACGTTGAGCAGGATCAGGCCGTTGGGGTTGTTGATCTCGTGGGCCACGCCGGAAACCAGCACGCCGAGGGCGGCCATCTTGTCGGCCTGGACGAGCTGCTGCTGGTTCTCGCGCAGCTTCTCCAGGGCGTCCGTCAGCGAGCGGGTGCGCTGATCGACCTGTTTCTTGAGCGACCGGGTCCACAGCGCGGCCAACCCGAGCAGAAGCAGCAAGGGGCCGAGCACCACCGCGGCGTACTTGAGCACCATGTTGAAGGAAAACGCCTGGGAGTCCATCACCCCGAACCACTTGCGCCGCAGTTCCTGGTAGCGGCCGGACTGCTTGACCAGGGCCAGGCCTTCGTTGAGCAGGGACAGCGTGGCGTCGTCGCCGTGGCGCACCGCGAAGCCGTAGGGCTGGGTGGTCACGCTTTTGGCCACGATCCGGAGGTTGTCGAGTTTTTCCCGCTCCATGGCGAAAAGCCCCGGGAGCATCGCCACCACGGCATAGTCGCCCTCGCCCCGATCCAGGCGGCGCAGGCCGCCCACGGGCGTCTTGGAGAAAATGAGGTCGTTTTCGTAGCCCAGGCCGTCGAGGATGTCGTTGATGCTGCCGCCCGGGTGGACGATGACCTTCCTGCCGGCGAGTTCCTCCAGCGACGCCACGGCCGGTGTGCCCTTGCGGGCGAAAATGGCGTGGTTGATGGTGGTGTGGGGCGGGGTCAGTTCGGCCTCGCGCAGCCAGAGGTTGGAGTAGGGGGTGCGCTGGAGCACGTCCACCGTGCCGTCGGCCAGGGCCTCGTGCAGGCGGGACCAGTCCATGAGCACGAAGCGGACGGGAACGCCCATGGCTTCGCCCACGGCCTTGGAGAGGTCGACGTTGAAGCCGGCCGGCTGCCCGTTTTCGTCGAGGTATTCGTAGGGCGGGTAGTTCCTGTCCCCGCCGATCAAAAGCGGCCGCCGCGTCGGGGGGGATTCCTGGGCCCGGGCGAAGACGGCGAACCCAGGGTGCGCAAGCAGCAACAGCGTGAGCAGGCATGCCGTAACATGCAGGGATGTCGTGCCTAATTGGGATGCCTGGTTGCGGACGAACGGTTGCACGCAGCGGTCATAGGAATTCCACCGCCTGGAGTCAACATTCCCCCGCGCGCCGCAACGCGTCGCAAAGGCCGGCGCGCGGACGACGGCCCTGACGACAAAGCCCCCGCGCAAGGGGGCTTTGTCGTTTCGTGGAGGACGGATGCGGGCCTACTGCTTGTTCGCGCCGAAGATCTCGGGCGGTCGGGTGGTGTCGCCGCCGGTGCCGGGGAAGTTGTCGTAGACGAAGGCCGGCGTGTTGGTGGTGAGCATGTGGTGGGCCTGCTCGCCGAGTTCGCACAGCCGCTTCTTGCATTCGTAGAACCCGTGCCACCAGGCGTAGTCCGGGGCCATCATGGCCGTGCCCATGCGGGCGCGCCGGCCCTCGTGGTGCCACAGCTCGTAGAAGTCCCACTGGAACCTGGTGTGGAAGAAAGGCTTCTCGGGCAGGAGCTTCTTGGCGTAGAGGTCGTCGAGCAGGGCCTTGGCCGGCTTGTAGTAGAGCTCGTTGTAGTTTTGGACCGTGGCGTCGATGCGGGCGTAGTGCGCGTCCGTCCAGGTGGCGCTGTGGCACTGGTTGCACACGGCCTGCATCTTCTTGCGTTCCACCTCCCAGTTGTTTTGGGCCGGGAAGGCGGCGAAATCCTGGGGCCGCACGGTCAGCGGGGCCTGCAATTCCCAGGACAGGCGTTCGGTCACGTCATGGCTGCCGATGACCGGCCCCGCGCCGGACATGTGGCAGGAGGCGCAGGTCGGGCCGCGGTAGTCCACGCCCGGCGTCCAGGTGCCCGGGGCGGCGGTCCAGTTGTAGGTGTTGCCGAAGGCGGCGTAGATGTCGCCGTGCTTGGATTCGGTGTAGATCTCGATCTGCGGGTGGTCGGGACCCAGGTGGCACTGGCCGCAGGCCTCGGGCTTGCGCGCGTCCATGACCGAGAAGCGGTGCCGCGTGTGGCAGCTCGTGCAACTGCCGAGGCTGCCGTCGAGGTTGGCCCGCCCCACGCCGACGTTGGGCCAGGTGGCGGGGTCGAGCGTGCCCTTCGCGTCGGCCTTGAGCACCGTGCCGTGGCAGGCGTAGCAGCCCGTGGTCCTTTCTGTCGCGTCGTTTAAACCCTGATTGAGCCAGGGGTCGATCTTCCAGATGATTTCCAGGGTGTTGGCGTGCTTGCTGCGGGAGTACTGCTTGACCTCGTCGGGATGGCAGCGCGAGCAGTCCTTGGGCGTGACCACGCCGGCCACGGGCACGCGGTATTCGGCCGTGCCCCACTTGTTGTCCGCGCGTTCGTACTGCTTGTAGTGCTGCTTGGCGACGTCGGGGTCGAAGTCCTGGGCCTGGTGGCAGTCGATGCAGGTGATGTTGGCCGCGGCGTGGCGGCTGGCGGCCCAATCCGAGAAGATGCCCGGGGTTTCGACCTTGTGGCATTCGATGCAGGCTTGCGCCTGCTTGCTCATGCCGCGCTCGATGCGGAATTCCTTGACCTGGGGGAAGTTCGCCTGAACCGTGTCCTTGGCCGGGGCCGCGCCCTTGTTGTCCTGGGCCAATGCAAAGAAAGCCGTGCCGAGCAGCAGCGCGAGCCCTGCCGCCGTCGCCGTCCACCGTTTCGTCTTGTCCATGCCGCTTCCTCCTTGGCTGTCGTCGTCGCTGCCGGCGTCGCCCGGCCGTCCGGCCGCCGCTTCTTCCCGTGGTGAAGCGCCGCGCTTCGTGTCGCGTCTCCGAAAGATGCGCAACCGATCCAATGCAACACGCTTGCAATATTGTTTTCAACAATACCGCCGCATTTTCCAGCGTCGCTATCCGCCCGCGGAATCGCAGGGCAGGTAGCAGTAGTAGGGCCGCTGCACGTGGACCAGATTCTGATGGCAGTCCGTGCAGCGCTTCTCGTAGCCTGGCCTGGGATAGAGCACCTGGCGGTGCGCCAGCATGCCGCCTTGCTTGCGGGGCAGGTAGAGCAGGTTGCGGTGGCACTTGAGGCACTGGTCGTTCTTGATGTCCCGGGCGGCGCGGGCACGGTTGAGGGCGTGGTCGTATTGGGACTGGTCCTCGGTGAAGTGGGCGATGACGTCCTTGATGCCGTGCATGGTTTTGGCGAAGAAGAAGTCATAGGTGTCGTGGGGGGCGGGCAGGTGGCAGTCCATGCAGTCGGCGACCACGCCCCGCGAATTGTTGGTGTGGGACGAGGTGCGCCAGGCGTTGTAGGCGGGCTGTATTTCGTGGCAGGAGGCGCAGAAAAGCGGCGTTGAAGTCCGCACCATCGTGTAGTAGGTCAGGCTGAAGAGGGGAAAAGCCAATAGAACGCCGAGGCAGACGAACAAAAAGGGCTTTCCTATCCGTTTCATGGACGCTGACCTCCCGGCCTGTACAAGGGCGGCAAACGCTTGAAGCTTTCGCAAGTGCGCACAAGAGCTTGGACTCCGAGACGCGTCTCTTCCTCCATGCTGCAATCACTCGCGGAAACGGGTGAGAGTTTTAGGAGTAACAGCACGGGAGACGGGGCATGTCAAGGCCGTACGCATTTTTTTTGGATGTCGCACGCCCTTCGTGCGGGAAAACGGCTGCCATGCGTGCAGGGCTGTGCTACGCTCGGGCAACCCTGCAAACCCCATTCAAGGAGGCTTCCGATGCGACGCGCGATTTCGATGCTCGTGGCCGTGGTGGCCCTTGGCCTCGCCGCCAACGCCTTTGCCTGGAAAAAGCCGCCCTTTGCGAACGTGGACAAGAACCGCGACGGGGTCATCGTGTTCGAGGAGATCGTGGTGTTCAACTCGGGCCTGACCATGGAGGTGTTCGGCGTCATTGACCTCAACATGGACGGCAGGATCGACAAGGCCGAATACGCGGCCATGGGCAGGTCCGCGGCCCGGGGCGCGAAAAAGGGCGTGCGCAAGGCCTGGTGGAAGTGCTCCGGCCGGGCGGGCATGGAACTCTACATGCGCGGTACGGACCAGCTGCTTGCAGGCCAAAACGCCGCAGCGGCCGCGACGCTGCGCGAGGCCGTGACCAAGCCGCTTTGCGTAGACTACTTAAGCTACGCCTACTACAACCTGGGCATAAGCTGCATGCGCCTCGGCGACGACGCCTGCGCCAGGGCCAGCCTGGAAAAGGCCCGGGCGCTCGACGTCAACAACGTGGTGCCGCCAAACGATTTCGGCCTGTCCGGCACGCCGCGCAAGGGCGGCATGCGCTGACCGACGCGCCAGCGGGCAGCGTCCCCGCGCCGCCTGGATGCGCGACGCGCCTCCCCGGCGCGGGGACTGCCCTTGACAGGCCGCCGCCCGATGGTCATTGCACGGGCAGGCCCGGCGACCGCGCCGACGCCTGCGGAGGCTTTTTTGGGCAACGTGCTCATCATCGACGACGACCGGACCATACGCGACGCCCTGGCGCGCGTGGTGACGCGCCTGGGCCACGCCCCGGACATGGCCGCGACCCTCGGCGAAGGCTTGCGCCGCGCCGGCGAGGCGGACGTGGACGTGGTCTTTCTCGACGTGCGCATGCCCGACGGCAACGGCCTCGACGCCATCGGCGAGATCAAGCGCGCGCCGTCCAATCCCGAAGTCATCGTCATCACCGGCTGGGGCGACCCGGACGGGGCCGAACGGGCCATGCGGCAGGGGGCCTGGGACTATATCGAGAAGCCGCCCACGGTCAAAACCATGACCGCGCCCCTGGTCAGCGCCATGGAGCACCGCCGCCAGGCGCGCTCCGGCCCAAGCGGGGCCGAACCTTTCCGCTTCGCCGGCATCGCCGGCGGCAACCCCAAGCGCGCCCTGTGCCTGGAGCAGGCGGCCAAGGCCGCGCAAAGCGACGTCAACGTGCTGCTCACCGGCCCCACGGGCGTGGGCAAGGAGCTCTTCGCCCGCGCCATCCACGACAACGGCCCGAGGCGCGCCAAGGCCTTCGTGGTCGTCGACTGCGCGGCGCTGCCGTCGGGCATCGTGGAAAGCGTGCTGTTCGGCTCGGAAAAGGGCGTCTACACCGGCGCGGACCGACGCCGCGAGGGCGTGCTGCTGCGGGCGCACGAGGGCACGCTGTTCCTGGACGAAGTGGGGGAGATGCCGCTTTCGGTGCAGAAGGCCTTTTTGCGGGTGCTTCAGGAGCGGCGGGTGCGCCCGGTCGGCGGCCTCGAGGAGGCTCCCTGCCATTTCCGCCTGGTCGCGGCCACCAACCAGAACCTGGAGACCATGGCCGCGGAGGGGCTTTTCCGGGAAGACCTGCTCTTTCGCCTCCAGGGCGTGGGTATCGAGCTGCCGTCCCTGGCCGGGCACCCGGACGACATCCTGGATTTCGCCGCCCATTTCGCGGACGAGGCCGCGAAACGGCTGGACATGGCTGCCAGGACCTTTTCCGACGAGTTCTCCCGGGCGCTTCTCGCCTATCCCTGGCCCGGCAACGTGCGGGAACTCAAGAACACCATCGAGGGTGCGCTGGCCCTGGCCCGGGGCGACGAGGCCCTGCTGCCCGTGCATCTGCCCCTGCACATCCGGGTTTGCGCGGCGCGAAACCGCGTGGCCGGGCGCGCCGTGGGCGCGGCCAGGGAGGAGGGCGACGGCGGCGAACCGAGCCTCGCCCTGGGCCTTTTGCCGCAGTTTCGCGATTTTCGCGACCAGGGCGAGGCGCGCTATCTGCGGGCGCTGACCGGGCGCTTCGGCGGCGACGTCACGCGCATGCTCGAAATCTCCGGCCTGTCGCGATCGCGGCTCTACGCGCTGCTCAAAAAACACGGCATCCCGGCCGTGCGCTCCGCCTGAATCGCCCGAATCCGTTCCCGTGTTCCCGCCGGGGTAAAGATGGCCCCTTGCGGCGTCGAAAGGAAGGAATAAAGGCGCGGCACGTAACCGGCATGGGGCCGGCGCGTCGCCGGCCTCGCGGGCGTCGCGGTGAAATACCTCATCATCCTGGCCGGCATCATCGGCCTCGTGGTCTACATCTTCATCGGCGGCCCCAGGGCCGCGGGGAAGGACGCGCCGCCCGTGGACCGCCGCGAACTGGTGTGGGACCGCATCGCCATGCTCGAGCACCAGCGTCGGGACATGCTCATCCGGGCCCAGGGCCGGCTCGGGGCGTACACGCCCGTGGCCGCCATGACCCGGCGCGGGGCCTATGCCTCCGGCTACCGCGAGGGCTTCAGCCAGGGCTATTTCGAGGGCAGTTTCCTGGCCGAAGGCCGCAAGCCCAATCCGCTCTTCTTCGCCGTTCCCAATCCCTGACCCTCGCGGCATCGGGCCGCGCCGGCGCTACAATTGCGCCTTGATGCGTTCGGCCACGGTCATGACGCCGAGGACATAGAGGTCGCTGTGGTTGTAGGCGTAGACCACGTCGCGGGTTTCCTGCGGGGTCATGCCGGGTTTCCAGCCGTGGCCGCGCAGGTAGCTGGCGACGCTGACGATGGCGTCGGCCGGGCAGAAGAGGTCCGCGATGCCATCGCCGTCGGCGTCCACGCCGAAGCGCAGGGCGTTGCTCGGCATGAACTGGCAGATGCCGATGGCGCCGTAGATGGAGCCGGGGATTGCGCCGGGCTGCCGTTTGTTGGCCGCGGCGTAACGCAGCAGCGCGGCCAGCTCGCGAAAAGCCCATTGTGCCCGGTCGGCTGCGGCCGTGGCCGCGAACTCCCGGCGGGCGGGATCGTCGCGCAACGTCTTCATGTAGGGCGCGATCTGCTCCAGGGTAGAGGCCCGGGCCAGGCTCGCCAGGACGCTTAAGGCGTCGCGGTCGCCGAGATAGGTGCCGAGGTTGGTTTCGACGACCAGGAACGCGGCCACGAGTTCCGGGGGCGGCCCGTATTCGCGTTGCGCCTTGTCGAAGGCGGCCCGGTTTTGCCGCACGAAACGCACGGCCCCGGCAATGGCCGCCGGCGTCAGGAAGTGGCGGTAGCTGCTTTGCTCCAGGGTCTTGCGCCCGGGTTTGGGCTTGGGCTCGAATTCCTTCTTGACCATGGCGTCCACCTTGCGCGCCATGATCTCCGGGGAATATTCCACTCCCCCGCCGGCGAAAAGCCGCGTGAGCGCGGCCTTGTCCAGGCCGTCCGCGGCGAGCTTGTCCACGAGCGGCGTCCAGCCCGCGTCCGTGGCGGCGTCCGCCTGTCCCCCGGAACGGGCGGACGCCGTGCCCTGCGGCAGGGCGCAGCAGCAAAGGGCCAGGATGCAATGCAGCAGGTGACGGCGCAGGGTGTGCATGCCTTCTCCCCAGGTCTGGTTTGTCGCCCGAGACGGGCAAGCGCCTTGGCAATAGCCCGCCCGCACGGGGGAAGCAAGGCGCGCCCGGCATCCTCTTGCGCCAGGGCACGCCTGCGGCTATAGGATGGAGAGGCTCGGTATTTTCATCGCCATCCTGCAGCGCAACCGTTTTCCCCTACGGTCCGCGCCGATTGCCTGAAGGAAGCATTTTCATGGTCCAAGGCCGCGCGCACAAGGCCAGACTGCTGTTGCTCGCATTCGCCGCGGCGGCCTTGTTCGTCGCGCCGAGCGTCTGGCTGTTGTGGCGCGGCGAGGCCGTGCGCTACGACACGGCCCGCCACGCCGCGGTCACGGCCCGTCTCGACAACATCCGCCTGGCCCTGCAATCGGCCCTGGACGCACGCCTGGCCTTTTTGCGGGCCGTCGCCGCCAGCGCCGCGAGCGACCCGGACATCACGCCCGCGCGTTTCGATGCCTTCGCCGCCGCCCTCATGCAAGGCACGACGGACATCCGCTCCCTGCAACTGGCGCGGGACGCCGTGGTCAGCCACATCTACCCGCTGGCCGGCAATTCCGGCGTCCTGGGCCTCGCACTGGCCCGTGACCTGCCCTATGCGCAGCGCGACGCCCTGGCCGCAACCCTGGACGAGGGCAGGACCGTCGTGTCCGGGCCCGTAGCCCTGTTGCAGGGCGGGCGCGGTTTCATCGCCCGCATGCCGGTCATGGCCGCGACCGCGCCGGGCGCGCCGCTGCAACGCTGGGGGCTGGCCGCCATCGTCATCGACGTCGACGCCTTTTTCCGGGAGACGGGACTCCCGGGCAACGGCGACGTGCAGGTGGCCGTCCGCACCCAGGGCAAGGACGGCGACGGCGTGATCGTGTTCGGCGAACCGGAGGTGTTTGCGCGCGGACCGGTCACGACGTCCATGGCCTTTCCGGGCGGCGTCTGGGAACTGGCGGCGACGCCCCCGGGCGGTTTTACGCCCATGCCCGCACCCCGGGCGATGCTTGCGGCCGCGGCGTTCGCCTGGCTGGGCCTTGGTGCGGCGTTTTTCCTGCGCACCTCGTGGCCGGCGCGGCTGTCCCAGGCCGTGGCCCGGGCGACCGCCGCGCTCGGCACGGCCAACGTCGGCCTGGAGCGCACCGTGGCCGCGCGCACGCAGGAACTCACGCAGGTCAATGCGGCGCTGCGCCAGATCGAGGCCCACTACCGCGCCTTTCTCGACGCCACGAGCGACATGGTCTTTTTAAAGGACGCCTCCCTGCGCCATGTCGTGGTCAACACGCGCTTCGCCGCCCATTGCGGGAAAACGCCGAAGGAAGTGGTCGGGCATACGGACTTCGAACTCCTGCCGGCGGACATCGCCGCCCGTTGCCACGAATCCGACGTGGCCGTGCGGGACGGCCGCGAGGTGGTCACGCTGCTCGAAAGCCAGGACGGGCGGACCTTCGAGGTGCGCAAGTTCCCGGCGTTTTTCGGCAATGGTGACGTCGGCGTCGGCGGCTCCATGCGCGACGTCTCGGACAGGCTGCGCGTCGAACACGCCCTGCGCCGAAGCGAGGAGGCGCTGCGCAACCTCTACGACAACGCGCCCGTCGGCATCTTCGCCTCGAGCCCCGACGGCCGCTACCTGCGCGTCAACGACCGCCTCGCCAGGATGTACGGCTACGGCGGCGCGACGGAATTCATGGCCTCGATCAAGGACATCGGCTCCCAGGTGTACGTCGATCCCGCCGAGCGGGACGCCATGCTCAAGGCGCTTGCGACCCGGGACCATCTTTCCAATTACGAAATCCGGCGGCTGACCCGCAGCGGGGACGTCATCTGGGTTTCGCTTTCCATCCGGGCCGTGCGCGACGCTTCCGGCGAAACCGAGCTGTTCGAGGGGTTTTGCACGGACATCACCACACGCAAACTCGCCGAGGAGCATCTCGCCCGGCGGGAGAACCAGCTGCGGATCATCTTCGACAACTCGCCGCTGGGCCTGGTCTTTTTCGACGAGACGGGCGTGGTGCGCAACTGCAACGTCCGCCTGCTGCAACTGCTCGGGACCGCGCCCGAACAGGTCATCGGCCACAACGTGCGCGAGCGGATGCCGCCCTACGTGCGCGACGCGCTCGACCGCGCCATCGGCGGCGCGCCCGCCACGGCCGAGGGCCCCTATACGAGCATCAGCGGAAAATGCTGCCACGTCCGGGCCATTTTCAATCCCGTGGAGCCCGGCCGCGCCCCGACGCCCGTTATTGCCTCGGTGGAGGACATCGGTCCCCTGCGGGAACGGGAGGCCTCCCTGCGTCTGCTCTGGGCTGCGGTGGAACAGTCGCCGACCTCCGTCGTCATCACCGACCCCCAGGGCGTCATCGAGTACGTCAATCCCCATTTCTCGGTCCTGACCGGGTACATGCCCGAGGAAGCGAAGGGCCAGAATCCCAGGATTTTCAAAAGCGACGCCCATTCCGACGATTTCTACCGGCAGATGTGGGAAACCCTGGTCGCGGGCGAAATCTGGCGCGGGGAGTTGTGCAACCGCAAGAAAAACGGCGAGCTCTACTGGGAGAACTGCTCGATCTCGCCCGTGCGCGACGATTTCGGGGCCATCACGCATTACGTGGCCGTCAAGGAGGACATCACCGAGCGCCGCAAGCTCGAACGCGTGCGCGAGGACGTGGAGCGCATCATGCGCCACGACCTCAAGGCGCCGCTGAATAGCATCGTCAACCTGCCCGACATCGTGCGCGTGGTCGGCGAGGTCAACGCGGAGCAGGAGGAACTGCTCGCCGAGATCGAACGCGCGGGCCAGTCCATGCTCGAGCAGATCGCGCTGTCCCTGGATATGTACAAGATGGAGACGGGAACCTACGTGCTCGAGGCGCAGCGCATCGACCTGGCGCACATCGTCGCCGGCGCGGCGGAAATGCTGGCCGGCATGGCCGCATCACGCGGCGTGGCCCTGGACGTGGCCGCGGGCGGACCCGTTTTCGCCGTGGGCAATGCGCTCCTGTGCCGGACCATAGCCGCCAACCTGCTCAAGAACGCCATCGAGGCCGAGCCTGCAGGCGGGCGCGTAGAGGTCCATGTGGAGGAACACGACGGAGGCGCGCGGCTGACCGTGGCCAATCCCACGCCCGTCCCCGCTGCTGTCGTGCCGGTTTTTTTCGAGAAATACGTCACCGCCGGCAAGAAGGACGGCAGCGGCCTGGGCGCGTATTCGGCGCGGCTCATGACGCAATGCCAGCACGGCGACACCCGCCTGGCAACCGACGCGGACAGCGGCACCCGGCTCGAGGTCTCCCTGCCCGGGGCTGTGGCCGAGCCGCGCGATCAGTAGACGAGCACGGCGTCTGGAAAAACGGCCTCCTCGATGGGGCGGCCGGCCAGGGCCGCCTGCCGCGCGAGCAGGTACACCCCCCGCTGGAACAGTTCCTGGGCAAAGGCCCGGTTCATCTCGAAACGGGCCGACGTGGCCAACGCCCTGGCCACGCCGAAGGTCAGGCGCGCCTCGAAGGCGGCGTCGCCCTGATCGGTGGCAAACGCGCGGGCGAATTCCAGGAAACGGCGCATGACGAGCTGGAGCCGGTCGCGCAGGTGCGCCTCGAACACGGGCAGGCGGAAGTTGGAGGCGAGGAAGACCGCCGTGTCCAGGGCGTAGTCGCCCTGGCCCGAGCGGTGCAGGTCGATGTAGTGGATGCGCTGGGCGGTGTGGTCGTAGACGATGTTGTTGAGGTTGAAGTCGCCGTGCAGGAACACGGAAAAGGGCGCGGCAAGCCCGGCCTCGGCGGCGTCGGCCGCGGCGAGCAGCTCGGACAGGGCGGGGATGGCCAGGCCGCAGAAGTCCTTGCGCTCCGTGGCGAAGCCCGGATGGAGCCGCAGCACGTCGTCGAGGCGGGAGCGCATCTGCGCCATGAACCCCGAGGCCACGGGCGCGCGGGTCAGGGTCTGCTCCCAGACGTTGCCCACGGTCTGGGTGATGAGGAAGCAGGCGTTTTCCACGATCTCCCGGTCCGCGGTCAGGACCACTTCCTGGAAATTGCAGCCGCCGAGGTACTCGAGGAGCATGGAGGCCGAGTCGCCGTCGGTCTGGAAGGCCTGGATCGCCGGCGGCAGGCCCGGGCTGAGCTTTTCCCAGCGTTCGATGTTCTCCTTCTCCTTGGCCAGCTTCTCGGCGTTGCCCTCCTTGAACAGCACGCCCTTGGAGCGCGGTCCGTGGTCCTCCACCCGGCCGATGCGGCAGCCCGAGCGCGTGCCCCAGATGGAGCTGAAGTCCCCGGGCGAGAGCGGGATGTCCTCGCCACCCTGCCCGAGCGAATCCTGCAGGGCCTGGTACTGGTGGATCTTGAGCTTTTCCCCGAGCGCCGCGAAGATCACGGCCTCGCCGATATTGAGCAGGGCGTCGCCCATGCGCTCCAGGTAGCGGAAGATGTTGAAGCAGGAGATGGCGTTTTCCGGCGATTCGCCCCGGCGCAGGTCGGCGAGGATCGCGTCGAAGGCGGCCTTGAACCGGTCGTCCAGGGAGAATTCCGCGCGGCAGATGCGCAGTGCCAGGCGCACGTCCTGGCGCGTGAGCGCGGGGAAGACCAGCCCCAGGGCACGCTCCACGTCCACGAAGGGGTCGCGGTAGTCGTAGCGCCGGATGAAAAGCGGGTCGGTCAGGTACTGGACCTGGGAGACGATGTTGACCGCGTAGTCCGCGATGCGCTCGAGGTTGATGTTGATGATGTTGGCCGCGCGCACGAGGTCGAGGGTGCGCTTGTTGCCGTCGCGCGAGCCGTGGATGCGGCCCCAGCAGGCGTTTTCGATGACGCTCTTGAGGTTGTCGATATAGTCGTCGCGGCTTTCGATGCGCTTGATGCGATCGGGATCGGGCCGCTCGACCACGAGCAGGGCGCTCGAGACCTGCTTGGAAACCTCGAGCACCATGAAGCGGAAATTCTCTTCGATGCCTTCGAGAATGCGCATCGCGCCCTCCGGGCCGTTCGTCCGTAACGCTGTCGTGAAAAAAGGGGGGCATACCGCCCCGTGCGCATCAGACCTCGGTGCCGCCCGGGGCGATGGTCAGCCCGGCGTCGGACTCGTCCTCGCCGCCGTCCTCGCGCCAAGAGAACTTGAGGTGCAGCTTCATGCGCCCGCCCATGGACTTGGCCTCGACGAGGAAGCCGATCATGCCCGCGGGATGCAGGGCCACCTCGCCCTCGCGGCTGGAAAAGCGCAGCTCGCCCGAGGCGAAGCCTTCGGTGACGGCCTCGAGATAGCGCCGCAGCGTGTCCGCATCCTGGACGGACTCGTATTTGAACCGCGATTCCTTTTCCACGTCCCACACTCCTTCCCTGCGGCTTTGCCCAAACCAGACATGGGCGCGAAACCCCAACCTGCCGGAATCCTTGACGGGAGTCCAGAGGGCGCAGCCCTTTGGCCGCCGGAGGCGCTTTCCCTGCCCCTCCGTGCTCCCCTCCCTAGCCCAGGCGGGAGCGGTATTCGTCGATGATCTTGCGACGGCTGACGCCGTTGATGATCAGGCTCTTGCGGATGGCGAAGTCGTGCCAGGCCGGCTGGAGCCCGATTTCCCGGGCGGCCTTGGCCGCGTCCTGTTCGGCCGGGTCGCGCGTCTTTTCGCTCATGTGGCAGTCGTCGCCCATGAAGATGAGCAGGGGGCGCTTGCCGTGCCAGCCCATGCGGTTGCGGCGGTTGACCACGTTGATGAGGAATTCCGTGTACTGCTGGGACTGGGGATTCCAGACCTCGATGCCGTCCACGTCGTAGTCGGCGAGTAGGATCGGCCAGAACTGCTCGGGGTGGGGGATGACGATGCCGGCCCCGAGCGCGCGCGCCTCCTCGATCACTTCCGAGGCGCGGTAGAAGTAGGACAGGGAAAAGCCTTCCTTGACCAGATCCTTGACGGCCTTGGCGTAGACCTGCGCCTTGTTGACGATGCGGTCGCCGAAGCGGGCGCGCAGGGTGTCGAGGAAATTGCGCACGAGTTTGTTCTTGTACGCGTCCTCGGGCATGTCGGCCTCGTGGGCGAGGATGAGCGCCTTGATCTTGGCGGCCTGGATGGAGACGAAGGAGACGAGCTCCTCGTCCACGTTGGAGCGGCCGGCCGCGATCTGGCGGCGGGATTCGCCCGCGGGTTCGCACAGGGCGTCGAGGAACTCGAAAAGCTGCGAGGCCCGGTAGCGGTGGGTGTGGCGCAGCATGGCCTCGAGCACTTCGGCGCGCTGCGTGTCCAGGCCCTTGAAGTGGAGCAGGAGCTGGACCTTGCGGTTGAAGCCGCTGGAATAGCAGTCCACCTCCACGCCCTGGCAGCCGTCGTACTCCAGGAGCACGTTGTGCTGCGTGGGGATGATCAGTTCGTCCACGCGGTTGGGGTAGAGGCGTTCGATGCGCTTCCTGAGCAGGTCCATGGGCACGTGTTCGGGGTGCCAGTGGGTGGCCAGGACGTATTCCTGGCGGGGATAGGTGCGCGCGGGGGCGACGATGCGCTCGATCTGCTCCGGGGAAAGGGAGACGTCGTTGATGCGCGCAAACGCCCGCGCGTCCTCTTCGGTGACGGCGGGGTCCACGCGGGAGAGGTCGATCTCCACGCAATGGGGCTCATCGGGCGCGGCGGGGCGGGGAACCGCGCCCCCGGCCGTGGCGGTGGCGGCGTCAGGCATGGCGGCTGTGACACTCCTTTTTCATGCGGTCGAGTGCGGCGACGGACGCCGTCGCGGCCTCGACGTCGCCGGCCTGGGCCGCGGCCTCGAGGCGGTCCACTTCGGCGTCGTAGGCCGGGTAGAAGGCGTCGCCCTTGCCGGGGTAGCTGGTCATGAGGCGGCTGTCGGCGACGAAGGCGGCCAGGATGTCGGCATCGGGCAGGACACCGGCGCGCAATGACACGACGATGGCCTTGAAGAAATGCTTCATGCGTTTTTTGAGATTCTTGTACCTGGGCTTGCCGCCCTCGTCCATGCCTTCGGCCGGGGCCTCGCCCGCGCCCTGCCGGGCGACGTCCTCGGCGTCCATGCCGGCCGGGGAGGGCAGGGCCGCAAGGCCGGCGGCCGGGTATTTGAGGCTCACCTTGAGCATGGACGACGCGCCGAGGTTCTTGACGCCGATCCGCAGGCTCGTGAAGTCCTCCAGGGGCACGGTCTCGCCGTTTATGACGAGCTCGCCCCGGGCGGCCTGCGCCGTGAGGTCGGCCAGGGCCTGCATGGCTTCGACCCGGGGCAGGACCACTTCGAACTTGCGTTTGCGTGATCCGGTCATGGGGTTCCTCCTTGGCGGGCCGGCACGGACCCTGCCCGGGCCCGCGCCGCTTCGGTTTGCCGCCTATGGTAGCCTCTTTACGGTTTCATGGCAAAAAAACATCGCGTCCTGCCGCGAATCCGTCTTGAAACGGGCGGCCGATGCCGCGATCGATCGTCGCGCCATTTTGACCGCCCCCCGTGACGATCGTGTGACGCTTTAGGCTTGTCCTGCCAGGGCCTGCGCCTGCGGCAGCATGGTCCCGGTGCGCAGGAAATGGTCCAGCATGCGGAAACACGGCGTGAAGAGCGCGACGCAGGGCGACCGGCCCATGGCCGAGACAATGGCGTCCCCCTCCGCGGTGAGGGCGGAAACGACAAGCAGGGCCGTAAGCGCCGTCCCTTGTCCGGCCGGTTCCAGGGTCAGTTGCAGGCGGATGACCGTGTGTCGTCCGACGCGCACGTAATCCACCCGGCGCGGCGGTTCGTGGCGGCTGCACACCCAGACTTCGGGCCCCACGTCAGACAGGGGCGCAGTCGTGAACACGGCGTCGGGTTCGGCCACGCCCGAGACCGAATGGAGCGTCTCGGCCCGCCACCCCTCGATCCATTCGACTTCCCGCACCGGGCACAACAGGGGAAAAACGGCCTCGGGCGCGGCGGCGATATGCCGGCTGTAGTCGCTGACGCTGCGCTTTCTCGTGTGTTCCATGACAAGGACTCCCTGGGTTGTCGCGACCGGGCGTCCGGCCGGAAGGGGTTCGTGTTGAGTTGCTATACACATATGGCCCAAAAAAAGGGTCCAGGCCGCCGGGCGCGCTGCGCTCAACGCCCGGGCCCGGGGACAAGCGCGGAGAGGTGCGCCAGAAAGCCGGCAAGAAGCTCCCTGGCTTCCGGCGGAAGGTTTTCGAGGTAGGCGGCGAACGCCTGCCCGGCGGCGGCGCGGGAGGCGAGGAAATCCTCCAGGGCGGCCCGGCCCAGGGGCGTGAACGCGGACGTGACCGCGTTTTTGCGCGAGGCGTCCGCGCGCCGCACGATGACGCCCTTGTTTTCCAGGCGCTTCTGGACCTGGGAAACCGCGCCCTTGGTGACGCCGAGTGCCGCGGCCAACTGTGTGGCGTTGGCGTCGGGAGCGGCGCGTACGGCCAGCAGCACGTGCAGTTCCGAAGGGTGCAGGCGCAGGTCTCCATAGGCGTGCACGTACCGCTTTTCGAGGAAGACCAGCTTGTTGGCCAGCCTGTCCCACAGGGTGCGCAAGGCTTCCGGGGTCGCGGACATGTGAAGTGTATAGGTGCTAAACTGTGGCCCGTCAAGCACCATCCCGCACGCCGCCCCGGGGAGGACGGCCGCCTCCCCGGGGCGGCGTGGGATCAGAGCTTGGAGCGCAGCACCATGTCGGTGATGGGCCCGCGCGAGCGCTCGCCCTTGAGCACGATGTGGGCGTAGTTGGTAAACCCCTTGAACTTGCGCACGATCCAGTTGAGGCCGTTGTTGGCCTCGTTGAGGTAGGGGTTGTCCACCTGGGAGGTGTCGCCGAGCACCACGCATTTGACGCCTTCGCCCATGCGCGTGAGCACGGCGCGCACTTCGGTGCGCGAGAGGTTTTGCGCCTCGTCGATGATGACGAAGGCGTTTTCGATGTTCATGCCGCGCACGTAGGCCAGGGGCAGGATCTCGAACTTCTTCGGGTTGATGCGCAGCATCTCGTCGTTGGGGTTGAGGAAGACCTTGTTGGCCGCCCGGCAGCGGTGCAGCTTGACGAGCAGGTCGAAGACGTACTTCATGTAGGGTTCCATCTTCTCGGACACGTCGCCGGGCAGGTAGCCGAGCTTGGCCCCGATCTCTATGGTGGGCTTGAGCACGAAGATCTTCTCGTACTGCTTTTTCTCCTGCACGGCGTAGAGCGCCGCGGCCAGCGCCAGGAAGGTCTTGCCGTAGCCGGCCTCGCTCTGGATGGACACGAGGTCGATGTGCTGCGCCATGATCAGTTCAAGGGCGAGGTTCTGGTAGACGGTGCGGGGGCGCACGTTCCAGACGTCGCACGTGTAGTTTATGAGCTTTTCCCCGTCCGGGGCGTGCAGCACCGGCTTGCCGTCGCGCCAGGTGAAGCAGTTGGGCGCGGGCTCCTCGCCTTCCTCGGCGAACCCGGTGTAGCGCTGGGATTCGGACTCGAAGGGCTTGGAGTCGCGCAGTTCCTCGCTTTTGATGCCGCGCAGCTCGGCCTGGAGCTTGAGGATGCGGTCGTTGGTCACGAGCACCGGGTCTTCGATGGTCGAGGCCTGGATTTCGTCGAGGATGTGGTTGTCGACGATATCGGTGAAGGCCGAATGGCTTTTGTCGTTTTGGATGAAGTGGATGTATTCCTTGTTGTCGCTGAGGACCTGGATGACGTTGGCCACGATGTGGCGCAGTTTCGGAGTTTTCTTGAGCCCCTCGAGCTCCATGAGCACGTGGTAGGGGATGTGGATGGCGTTTTCCACGCCGTTGCGCAGCCGCAGCACGCTTTGGGGGTTTTCGATCAGGACGTTGGTGTCGAGCACGTAGTTCTTGCGTCCCGCATCCGGGGCCTGGGTCATGCCTGCCTCCCTGTCAATCCCGCGTCCGCGCCGGACGGCTGCCGCAAATCGCGGCGGCCGTCGGCGGCCGTTTGTCTTCGCCAGTCGCGTGGGACCGGGCTTCCGGCCGGGGCGAGCCTCCTTGCCCCGGCCGGGATGCGCCGCGTCCCGCGGCGGCGAAGCCTGCAAAGAAAAAGGCGGCGCGACGCCCGTTGCGTCACGCCGCCGTTTTCGGCTTGTGGGGATGGTCCGTGCCGGCCGAATCGTTTCCGGAAGGACCTGCGAACATCGCTTGGTCAAACGCGTGTCCGTGGCGGTTTCCTCGCGCGCCTTGCCGTCGCACGTGCGCCGGTCGCGGCGACTAGCGTTTCTTCTGCAGCTTGGCCCGGTATAATATGGCGCTGAGGTTCATGCCAAGCACCAAAACGATGAGCACCAGGGCGGTGCCGTACTGGAGGGGCCGGGTCTTGTCGATTTCGGTGCCGGCCGTGGCCAGGACGTAAATATGGTAGGGCAGGGCCATGACCGAGTCCGTGATGTTGGTCGGCAGGTAGGGGGTGAAGAACACGGCCGCGGTGAACATGATGGCCGCGGTTTCGCCGGCCACGCGCGACAGCCCGAGGATCGCGCCTGTGAGCATGCCCGGCAGCGCCGCGGGCAGCACCACCAGGCGGATGGTCTGCCATTTGGTCGCGCCGAGCCCGAGCGAGGCCTCGCGGTAGGTCTGGGGCACGGATTTGAGCGCCTCTTCGGCCGTGCCGATGATGACCGGCAGGACGAGGATGGACAGCGTCAGGATGCCGGAAAGGAGGCTCACGCCCAGACCGAAGAAGGTGACGAAAAAGGCTAGGCCGAACAGGCCGAAAACCACCGAGGGCACACCGGCGAGGTTGTTGATGCCAAGCCGGATCAGGCGCAGCGTCCGGCCCGGGCGGGCGTATTCGTTGAGGTACACGGCCGAGGCCACGCCGAGGGGAAAGGCCACGCACATGGTGCCGAGGCTCAAGTAGATCGTGCCCAGGATGCAGGGCAGGATGCCGCCGGCGGTCATGGAGTCCCGGGGCATCTCGGTGAGGAAGCTCCAGGAAATGGCCGGCAGGCCCTTGATGAGCAGAAAGCCGCAGATGAGGACCAGGGCGGCCATGTTAACGAGCGAGGACAGGCCGAACACGCCCCACATGATCTTCTGGGTGCGGTGGCGGCGGCGCAGGCCGGCCTGGGTGATGGTCGTGGCGTTCATGTCGGGGCTCCTTGGCGGCGTGCGGAATCCGGGCGTCTGTCGGGGCGGTTGGGCCTGGGCTACAGGGTGGCCGCGCCGACCTGCTTGTGCTTTTCGGCCACGTGGCTGGCCACGAGGTTGAAGGCCAGGGTGAACAGGAACAGCACGATGCCGATGGCGAAAAGCGCGCGGTAGTGGTTCCCGCGGAAGGCGGCCTCTGCCATCTCGGCGGCGATGCTCGACGGCATGGGCCGCACGGGCGAAAAAATGGAGGTGGGGATGATGGCCGCGCCGCCGGCGACCATGAGCACGACCATGGTCTCGCCGATGGCCCGGGACATGCCGAGCATGACGGCCGTGGAGATGCCCGAAAGCGAGGCGGGCAGCACCACCTTGGCGATGGTCTCGAAATGGGTGGCGCCGAGAGCCAGGGAGGCTTCCTTGAGCTCGCGGGGCACGGAGTAGATGGCGTCCTCGGAGACCGAACAGATGGTCGGCACGGACATGAAGGCCAGCATGATGGCGGCGTTGAAGAGGTTGAGCCCCGTGGCCAGGTCGAACGTCTCCTGGATGTAGGGCGCGACCACGACCATGCCGAAAAAGCCGATGACGACCGAGGGCAGCGCGGCGAGCAGCTCGACGACGGGCTTGAAGAGGTCGCGGGTTTTCCGGCTGGCGATCTCGGAGAGGTAGATGGCGGTCATGACGCCGAGCGGGATGGCGATGGCCGAGGACAGGGCCGTGACCGCAAGCGAGGCCACGATCAGGGGAAATATGCCGAAATCCGGTGGATCGGACGTGGGATACCACAGATTGCCGAACAGGAAGTCCGTCACCGAGACGACCTTGAAGATCGGCAGCCCCTCGACGAAGAGATAGATCATGATCAGGGCAAGGGCCACGATGGAGGAAAGGGCCGTCAGGAAGAAGATGTTCCTGATCAGGTTGTCCTTGGCTTTTCGCGAAAGGGCCATGTGGTTCTCCCGAGGGGAGCGCCCCGGCGACGCGAGCGTGCCGGGGCGCGTGAGTGGTCGCTGCGCGGGCGGACTAGTTGAGCGGCACGAAGCCGACTTCCTTGACCAGCTTCTGGCCGTCGGGGCCGAGCAGAAAGTCGACGAGACCCTTGACCGCGCCGGCGGGAGCGCCGTTGGTGTAGATGTAGAGGTCGCGGGAGACGGCGTACTTCTTGGACTTGGCGGTCTCGGCCGAAGCGGCGACGCCGTCGACCTTAAGCCCCTTGGTGGAGGCGTCGAGATAGCCCAGGCCGATGTAGCCGATGGCGTTCTTGTTCTTGCTGACGGCCTGGACGACCGCGCCGTTGGAAGCCTGCATCAGGGCGCCGGGGAACACGCGCTCCTTTTTCATGACCAGGCCTTCCCAGGTCTCGTAGGTGCCCGAGGAGGTGTCGCGGGAGATCACGACCACCGGACCCTCGCCGCCGAGGTCCTTCCAGCTGGTGATCTTGCCGGTGTAGAGATCCTTAAGCTGGGCCAGGGTGATCTCGGAGAGCTTGTTGGCCGGGTTGACGACCGGGACGATGGCGTCGATGGCCACCACGGTCTGGACCGGATTCTCGCCCTTGCTCTTGGCCAGGTCGATTTCCTTCTGCTCCATGGCGCGCGAAGCCATGGCGATGTCCGTGGCGCCGTCGATGAGGGCCTTGATGCCGTTGCCCGAGCCGCCGCCGGAAACGGAAATCTTCACGTCGGGATGGGCCTTCATGTAGGCTTCGACGACTTTCTGCATGATCGGCAGCACGGTGGTGGAGCCGTCCACCTTGATGGTGGTCTCGGCGAAGGCGGTGGAGGCCAGCATCAGGAAAGCGGCCACGATACCAATAAGTTTTTTCATGGAACTCCTCCTCAAAGAGTTTGTCGCGCCACAATTGGCGCGAAGTGCCCCAGGTCGCAGGTGGAAGCTAGGTTTGGCTTGTTACGGGTTGGTGACAGAGGGGCAAAGAACGCGTGACGTGCCCGGCATGAAAAAATTCAGGCATGAATTCATATGGTTGGGATGGCATTGTGTTACAAGGCTTTCGTGACGACGGGACAGGCGGCCCTCTCCGGCGCGGTGGCGTCCTTCCCGCCCCGACGCCTTGACCCGGCCTGCGCGGAAGACTATGCAGGAAGAAACGGCGCAGAGGGAGCAATATCCTTCCGCGTCGCGGGAGCCGTCATGACCGCGCCGACCTTCATCCTTTCGCCTTCCCTCCTGTCCGCGGACTTCAGCCGCCTGGCCGACGAGTTGGCCGCGCTGGAGGAAGCCGGGCTCACCTGGGTCCACCTCGACGTCATGGACGGCCAGTTCGTGCCCAACATCACCTTCGGGCCGCCGGTCATCGCCTCCATGCGCCGCAAGAGCCGCCTCTACTTCGACACCCATCTCATGATCGAACGGCCCGAGCGCTACCTGTCCGCATTCCGCGACGCCGGCTCCGACCTCATCTGCGTCCATGCCGAGGCCACGGTCCACCTGGAGCGCGCGGTCGCGGAGATCGCCCGCCTGGGCGCCGCCCCCGCCGTGGCCCTCAACCCGGCCACGCCCCTGTCCATGGTCGAGTACCTGCTGCCGCAACTTGACATGGTGCTCGTCATGACCGTCAACCCGGGGTTCGGCGGCCAGTCGTTCATTCCGTTCACCATGGACAAGATCAAAGCCCTTGCCGCCATGCGCCGGGAACGCGACCTGTCCTTCCGCATCCAGGTGGACGGCGGGGTCTCCCCGGACAATACCGCCGCCCTGGTCGCCGCAGGGGCTGACGTGCTGGTTTCCGGTTCGGCGTTTTTCGGCCATCCGCCCTACAAGGAGCGTCTGGATGTCTTTCACGCGGCGGCCGCGACGCGGGCCACGTAAGGCGACATCCGCCAGCCGGCGGCCCGGGGGCCGCCTTTGCCGCGAACCCGTGTACGCCCTTGGCGCGTCCGAGTCCGCAGGTCGTCTTTCGCGCCTTTCCTCCATCCTCGCCGCCCTGGACCAGGGCATCGCCTTCGTTTCGCCCCAGGGTACGGTGGTGGAGGCCAACGACCGCTGCCTGACGCTCGTCGCGGGTTCCCGGGAAACCGTTCTCGGCCGGGGCATCGAAGTCCTCGACCTGGAAACCGAGGACTACCAGGCCAGCGCCTTCCTGGACCTCTTTCGTCGCGGCGCGGCCCATGCCCCGGTCTCCTTTGACCGCCGGTTCGGCGACCGCGACGTCACGGTCAAGCTCCAGCCGGTCTTCGACGGCACGACGTTCACGGGTCTGATCGTCTCCTTCATCGACGTCACGCCCATGGTCGAGGCCCGCCTGTCCGTGGAGCGCGAAAGGAGCTTTCTCGAACAGGTCATCACCATCGCCGGGGCGGCCATCTGCATCGTCAACCGCGACGACGAAGTGCTGACCGTCAACGACGAATTCACGGCCATCACCGGCTATGACCGGGACCAGGCCCTGGGCCGCAAACGCACGGCGCTCCTGCGCGAATCGCCGCCGTCGCCCTGTCCCGCAGCCCCGGACGCCGCGGCCGTGCGCCAGAGTCTCTCGCGCATCATGACCCGGGACGGCCGCCGCCTCACCATCCGCAAGAACGCCGCCCCCCTGCGCGGCGACCAGGGCGACGTTTCCGGCGGCATCGAGTCCTTCACCGACGTCTCGGATCTCATCCGGGCCAGACAGGAGGCCGAGGAAGCCAGCCGCATGAAGTCGGCTTTCCTGGCCAACATGAGCCACGAGATACGGACCCCGCTCAACGCCATCCTGGGGCTGGCCAACCTGCTGCTCAAAAGCGACATGGACCCAAGCCGGCGCGAAAGCCTGGAAACCATGCGCGCCGCCGGCGAAGGCCTGCTCGTCATTTTAAACGACATCCTGGATTTTTCCCGCATCGAGGTCGGCCGCCTGGAGATCCGTCCCGCTCCCGTGGACATCGACCGCCTCCTCGAAGACGCGCGCCGGGTCATGGTCCCCATGGCCGAGGAGCGGGGGCTCGTCCTGGCCCTCGAACGCGATCCCTCCCTGCCCCGGGTCCTCGTGTGCGATCCCGTGCGGCTCAAGCAGATCCTGCTCAACCTGCTCTCCAACGCCCTGAAGTTCACCGAACACGGTCGGGTGACCCTCACCGCCATGCGGGCGCGCGCCCAGACCGCCGGCATGGCCGCGACGGCCATCCGGTTCCAGGTCGCGGACACCGGTCCGGGCATTCCCGAGGACATGCGCCAGCGCATCTTCGAGCCCTTTGTCCAGGCCGGCGAGGATGTCGCCCGCGAACACGGCGGCACGGGCCTCGGACTTTCCATTTCCGACCGTCTCGTGCGACTGCTCGGTGGCACGGGGCTCGAGGTCGTCAGCGCCCCGGGAAAGGGCAGCACGTTCGGCTTCACCCTGTACCTGGACGAGCCCTCCGGCAAACCCGCGTCCCCGCGCCTGGGCACGCCCCTGCCGCCGGCCGTGGACCTGGGCGGGCTGCGGGTGCTCGTGGCCGAAGACAACCCCTTCAACCGCTTCCTGCTGCAGAAAATCCTCGAGAAACTCGGCGTGGGGCGGCAGGCCTATGCCGACGACGGGCTCAAGGCCCTGGAGATGCTGCTGGCCGCCAAGGAAGGGGACACGCCCTACGACGTCGTGTTCATGGACCTGCGCATGCCCGGCCTCGACGGGCTCGAAGTCTCCCGTCGCGCCCGGCAGGCCGGCATCGCCACTCCCATCGTGGCATTGACCGCGCAGGCGTCGCCCGATGACGCCGCCAAATGCCGGGAGGCCGGCATGACGGCCTTTTTCGCCAAGCCCTACCGTATCAGCGACCTGGAAAAGGTCCTGGTCGCCCTGGGCGGGGACGCCCTCCCCCCTGCCCCATGACGCCCGCCGACGTCCTGCGCCAGGCGCGCGACTTCCTGGGAAATCGGCAGATGCTCTCGGCGGAGGAAACCGAGGGTGCCCTGGACGTCGCCGCCGTCGTCCTCGCCCGGACCCTCGAACGTCTGGACGCGGCCATCACGGCCGGCGACGGCACGGCCTGCGTCGAAGCCGCCCACGGGCTCAAGGGCAACCTGCTCAACCTCGGCCTGCCCGAACTTGCCGCCACGGCCCAGGCGATCCTCGACAAGGCCCGTGAAGGAGGCTACCAGTCCCTCCAGACCGGACGGGAGTCACTCGCCACGGCCCTGGCTCCGCTGCTCGCGCGAGGCGCGAAATGATCGGCGCGCCCCGCACCCCGGCGTCGCCACCCCTTCGCTTTACGAGGCCTTCATGAAAATCGTCGATTACGTCACTGCCGGAAAATCCATCTACGTCGCCGGGCACCGCGGCCTTGTCGGCGCGGCGCTCACGCGCGCGCTCACCGCCAAAGGCGTGCATGTGCTCACCCGCACCCACGCCGAACTTGACCTGACCAGCCAGGACGCCGTCCGGAATTTCTTCGCGGCCGAGAAACCCGCCGCCGTGTTCCTCGCCGCGGCCAAGGTCGGCGGCATTCGCGCCAACGACGCGTATCCGGCCGATTTCATCCGCGACAACCTGCTCATCCAGACCAACGTCATCGACGCCGCCAGAAACGTCGGCGCGGAAAAACTCGTCTTCCTCGGTTCCTCCTGCATCTACCCCCGCATGGCCCCGCAGCCCATCCCCGAGGAGTCGCTGCTCACCGGCCCCCTGGAAGAAACCAACCAGTGGTACGCCATCGCCAAGATCGCCGGCATCAAAATGTGCCAGGCCTACCACCGCCAATACGGCTTCTCCGCCATCAGCCTGATGCCCACCAACCTCTACGGGCCCGGCGACAACTTCACCCCCGTCAATTCCCACGTCATCCCCGGACTCATGCGCCGCTTCCACGAAGCGCGACTGGAAAACCGCGACAGCGTCTCCGTCTGGGGCACCGGCAACGCCCTGCGCGAATTCCTCCACGTCGACGACATGGCCGCCGCCGCCCTGGTCTGCTTCGAACGCTACGACGGCGGGGAAATCGTCAATATCGGCTCCGGCGAGGAAGTCAGTATCCGCGAACTCGCCGCACTCATGGCCAAAGTCACGGGATTCGCCGGTCGCATCGTCTTCGATGCCTCCAAACCCGACGGCACGCCGCGCAAAATCGTGGACATCAAACGCCTCTCCAGCCTGGGCTGGAAACCCCGCCATACCCTTGCCGAAGGACTCGAACAAACCTACCGCTGGTTCTGCGACAACATCGCCTCGGTACGCATGGCGTAATCCGGGGCGCTGCCCCGGCCCCGCTGGGGCAGCGCCCCAGACCCCGCCGGGGGAGTCACTCCCCCCGGTCCCCCCGTTCGGCGTCGTGGCGCGGGAAGGGCTGCGGGCACCGGAAGGCCGGTTGGCGGGGCGGGAGGAAGATGGGGCCGTCGTGCTGGCCGGCTTTGCGGCCTGCGGGGCCGCCCCATTCCCGCGACCACAGACCCCGACGTACCGCCAACCGACCGCCTCGCCATCCGCTCCCCGCTCCCCCGTCGAGGGGGTCCGGGGGGGATCATCCCCCCCGGCCGCCGGAGGCCTCTTCATCTCCTTTTCCCCCCGTTTCACCTGGCCCTTTTTCCAGTATCCGCCGCAAGGTATCCTTGGTGACGTCGAGTTCGCGGCAGGCGGCCATGGTTTTACCGTGGTGGCGGTCGAGGGCGGCTTTGGCGGCGGCGTATTTGACGGCACGCATGGTGTGCGGGGTCGTGTCCGGGAGTGTGGCGGTCGTGGGGGAGGGGCGCAGGTAGTCGGGCAGGTGTTCGGGCCCGATGCGGCCGCTGGGGCAGAGGATGAAGGCGTATTCCAGGATGTTTTGCAGTTCGCGGACGTTGCCGGGGTAGTCGTGGCGCAGGAGGATGCGCAGGGCGTCGTCGCGCACGCCGACGATGGATTTTTCGCGCAGGAGGTTCAAGCGTTCGATGAAGGTGGCGACGAGCAGGGGGATATCTTCGGGGCGTTCCCGCAGGGGGGGCAGGGCGATGCGCGCGACGCTCAGGCGGTAGAAGAGGTCGCGGCGGAACGCGCCCGAGGCGGCCATGGCTTCCAGGTCGCGGTTGGTGGCGGCGAGGATGCGCACGTCGGCGGCGATGGTCTTGTCCGAGCCGAGGGGTTCGTAGACGCGTTCCTGGAGCACGCGCAGGAGTTTGACTTGCAGGGGGAGCGGCAGTTCGCCGATTTCGTCGAGGAACAGGGTGCCGCCGGTGGCCAGGGCGAAACGGCCTTTGCGTTCGCTCTTGGCGTCGGTGAACGCGCCGCGCGCGTGGCCGAAGAGTTCCGATTCCAGGAGTTCGCCGGGGATGGCCCCGCAGTTGACGGCGACGAACGGCCCTGCGGCGCGGGAGCTTAAGTTGTGCAGGGCGCGGGCGAAGAGTTCCTTGCCGGTGCCGGATTCGCCAAGGAGCAGCACGGTGGCCCCGCTTTGGGCGATGGGCGGCAGGAGGTCCAGGTGGCGGGCCATTTCCCTGTTCCGGGTGACGATGTCCTCGAGGGTGCGCACGCCTTGGAGTTCCTTGCGCAGGCGGTCGAGGTCGGAGATGTCGCGGAAGGTTTCGACGCCGCCGACGATGCGGCCCGAGGCGTCGCGAAGGGGCGCGGCGCTGATGCTGACGGGCACCTTGCGGCCGTCGGGGCGCACGATGAAGATGGCTTTTTCGGAAAGCGTGGCGTCGTCGCGGATGCAGGCCCCGAGCGCGCAGTCGCGGTCGCACAGACTCGAGTGGAACACTTCCCAGCATTTGCGGCCGAGGGCTTCGGCCGGGGCGAGGCCGGCGATGTCGCCGGCGGCGCGGTTGAAAAAGGTGATCGTGAAGTCCGTGTCCACGGTGAAGACGCCGTCGGCAAGGGACTCCATGATTTCTTCGCAGGGGATGTCGCGGGGCAGGGCCATAGGGGAATCGCCTTTTCGCGCGCGGCGGCGCTTTGAGCACGATAGCGCAGATGGGCGGAGGTGTCCAAGGGCGCGCGGGTCCTTGACTTCCCGGGGGCCTGCCCGGATAACCGGACCTGAAGCGGGGAAACGGCGTTTTCCCGCGCCATTCCGGGAGGTTTTCATGTGCGAGAAGTGCGACCCCAAGGGGCGGATGCTCATGATCGGCACGCCCTGCTACAACGGCAACGTGTCGGTCCAGTACCTGCGTTCGCTTGTTCCGATGATCGGGTTTCTGGAACGCCAGGGCATCCGCACGGGCATGCTCACGCCGTCGCATGAAAGCCTCATCACGCGCGGGCGCAACCTGGTCGCCAACGAGTTCTTGCGCCAGAAGGAATACACGCACCTGCTTTTCATCGACGCGGACATCGGCTTTGCGCCGGAGTTGCCCTGGAAGTACCTGGAAGCGGACAAGGACGTGGTCTGCGGCATCTACCCGGTCAAGAACCTGGATGTGGACAAGTTGCGCACGATCCGGGGCGACGTGCTGCCACGCGTGGCGCAGGCGGCCTCGCTGCATTACGCGGTCAAGCTCAAGCCCGGGGGCCGGCCCGAGCCGGTCACGGGGCTTTTGCCGGTGGTCTACGGGGCCACGGGCTTCATGATGATACGGCGCGAGGTGTTCACGCGCCTGGCCGAGGCCTATCCCGAACTCGGCTACGATTACGCCTACACCAACGACGACCAGGTGGACAACGTGGCCTTTTTCGAGACGGCCATCGATCCCGCGACCCGGGACTACCTTCCCGAGGATTATGCCTTCTGCAAGCGCTGGACGGACATCGGCGGCGAGATCTACGCCGACATCCACAGCGTGTTCACTCACGTGGGCAACTACGAGTTCACGGGTAATTTCACCGCCTTTCTCACGCACCTCGGCGAGGGCGGCAACTGAGGGGCGCAGGCTTGCGCCTGCCGTCGCGCGGGACAGCGCCTCCTGATGCACGCACGGTCCGGGCTCCCCGCGAGGCGTGTACGCGACGTGGGGTGTGCCGGGGCGTGAAACGTCGCGCCTGCCTGTCGTTTTCCCTTTCTTCGAAATGCAGCTTTCCGGCATGAAGCCGCTATCTTCCGGTCTTCCGGCGTATCATTCCGTGATCTTTTGATGTTGCTGTGTGTTCGCCCATGGTTTTGGGCGAAACAAAAAGCGATTCTCTGGATATGGAAGTGCAATTTCGTTTGCATGTATATTCGTTTTGTTATAATCATGCAAAGAAGCCTACGAGGCGTGGTGTTTCATGTGTGTCATGGGAAGAAAATGCTTCGGTATATTGGATGGTAATACAAAAAGTCGATTTGCTGGTGGCGTATGTAGCAAAAGAGGGAGGTAAGCCCGTACTTTCTGGAGAATGTCCGCTGCATGGCATGAATTGCGCGACTGGAGAGCGATTTTTGTCGACGGGCTGCTGTGGTACATCATCCTGTGGCCTGTATGCCGTCCCTTCACACCAGGCAAATGTTGCGGGGCGGAAATTGTTGTTGTCGCTCATGCCTGCGGCAGATGCGGGGCCAGGGCCGATGGCCCGGCCCGCCTTTTTGTGAGGCGTTTGCGCGGCGCGTCCCGTGTCGTGTCCGGCGGTGCGCGTGACGGAGAGAGACGAATCCCTTCATGGAGGAAGCGATGTCCCGTTTGACGCATTTCCGCCGTTGTGCTTTGTTTCTTGCCCTGACCCTCCTTTTTCCGTTGGCGGTTTTCGCGGCGGGGCGCATTGAAACCGTGGTCGTCAACGGCGTCACGGCCGATGTGTTCATTCCCGAAGTGCCCCCGTCGCTGCGGAGCGCGGACGGCGACGGCATAGGCGGCGGCCAGCCCGTGATCGTCCTCGAGGACCCGAACCCGGGAACGCGCGCCCTGCACGTCCCGGCCCCGGAGACGACGCACGCCTTTCCCAGAGGCGCCGCCGCCTCGTTTTCGATCAATTACATCGCGGCCGGAGGGCAGGACGCCTACGGCCAGACGTGCCAGACCTTTCCGGAGGAAGCCAAGGCCGTGTTCAACGCGGCGGGGGCGATCTGGAGCGGCCTGCTCAATTCCGCGGTGCCTATCGTCATCAACGCCTGCTGGGCGGACCTGGGGTCCACCCTGACGCTCGGCTATTCGGGTTCGCAATCGACCCGCGATTTTACCGGCGCGCCCCGCAGCAATACCTGGTACTCGTTTGCGTTGGCCAATGCCTTAAGCGGCACCAGGCTGTATGCCGGGTATGCCGACATGAACATCACGTATAATGCGAATTACACGTGGTATTATGGAACGGACGGCAATACGCCGAGCGACAAGATAGATCTGCTGAGCGTCGTCCTGCACGAAATCGGCCATGGACTCAATTTCGCGGGAATGGCCTCGTATTCGAACGGGACGGGAACGCTCGGTTCGAGCGGTTATCCGAACGCGTACGACGTGTACGTCTCCGACGCGTCGGCGCGCAAGCTGACCAATACCAGCGTCTATCCCAATCCTTCGACGACGCTCGGCAGCGCGTTCACGTCCGGGGGGCTGTATTTCGACGGCAGCAACGCCACGGCGGCCAACGGCGGCAGTGCGGCCAAGATCTACGCGCCGCCCACCTGGATGCAGGGCTCGAGCTATTCGCATCTCGACTACGCCACCTATGTCGGGACGGCCAACGCCCTGATGGTCTACGCCATCGCCAAGGGGGTTTCCAGGCACGACCCCGGTCCGGTGACCAAGGGCATGCTCAAGGATATGGGCTGGGTGGTCGCCGCGCCCGCCTGCTCGTACGTGGTTTCCTCCCTCGACACCTTTACCGGCGCGGGCGGCTCCCAGACGGTGACGGTCACCGCCTCCGCGTCGTCCTGTGCCTGGACGGCTTCGGCCGGCGGACTTTCCTGGGTGCACCTGTCCGCTTCCGGCGGTACGGGCAGCGGGACCGTCACCGTCAGCGCGGACCAGAACACGACCAATGCCTCGCGCAGCGGCCAGATCACCATCGCCGGCCAGACGCTCGGGGTCAGCCAGGAGGCCGGCAGCCCGTGCCCGGCCGGAACCGGACGCTTGCAGATGAACATCACGCCCGACGCGGCGGCGGCGGCCCGACCGGGATTTTGCCTCTCCCCCGGCGGCAATTGCTACGGTTACATCGATCCCGGGGACACGCTGTGCGTGACGGCGAATACATATACGGTCACCTTCAATCCCATTTCCGGCTGGACCACGCCGGCGAATACGACCGTGGTCGTCCCATCCGGGCAGACGGCGCTCATCTCGGGGCATTATGTCGCGGTGACCGCAACCGGGTCGCTGCATGTCGTCATCGAACCCGCGTCGCTGGCGTCCACGGCGACATGGCGGCTGGACGGCGGGGCCACGGCCTATGCCACGGGCGCGACGGTCTCCGGCCTGAGCGTCGGCGCGCACACGGTGGCCTTCTCGCCGGTCGCCGGCTGGCGGACTCCGGCGCAACAGACCGTGACCGTCGTGTCCGGGGAGGTCGCGCAGGTTACGGGGCGCTACGGCCCTCCGGCTTTCCCCGGATCCTTGCTGCTGTTGCAATAAGACTGCCGCGCGGCGTTGCCGCGCCCGGGCGGCTTCCCCCGGGCCGCGACATGGGCTAGGCTCGTTCCCGCGCGTCCGGGGCATACGGCTCCGGGCGTGCGGGAACGCCTTTCTCCGGGAATGCCATGCGCCTGACCGACGCCGACCTGCTGACGGAACTCGACCGGCCCGAATTCGCCGCCGTGCGGCGGGTCTTCGTCACGCGCCGCTATCCCCGCGGGCGGCAGGTTTTCGCGCCCCGGGAAGCGGAAAACCGGCTGTTCATCGTCGTGCGCGGCCGGGCCAGGGTGTACCTCGTCTCCAAGGACAAGGAATTCACCATGGCGATCCTGGACGTGGGCGACGTCTACACCACCCACACCCGCGCCCATGTCGAAGCCCTGGACGACCTGGAGTTGCTCGAGGCCGACATCGCGGCCGTGCGCCGGTTCCTGGCCGACATGCCGGCCCTGACCATCTCCATGGTCAAGGTGCTCGGCGACCTGCTCTCCCACGCCTTCACGGTCATCGACGGCCTGGCCTTCCACGACGCGCGCCGGCGTCTGGCGCAACTGCTGCTGCTCGAGGTCAGGCGCGTGGAGCCCGATGCGACAGGCGCGGCCTGCTTCGACCATGGCCTGAGCGTCGAACAGCTCGCGACCATCGTCGGCTCCTCGCGTCAGACCGTGTCCTCCCTGCTCAACGCCCTGGAGCGCGAGGGCCTCATCCGCCTCAAGGGGCGCGGCGTGATCTGCGTCCCGGACCCGGACGCCCTGGAAGCCCTGCTTGACGTGTAAGCGGCGCGTTTTCCCGGGGGCCATCCGCTCTGCCCGGTTTTGTCGGCCATCTGACAGACACGGATTTGACAAAAAAGTAAAGCTCGCCCCGTACAGACCGCTTCGGGCGCGTCCGGCGTTGCCGGGGCGGTTGTGGAGGAGCGTATGCACAAGGAATCGAATGCCGTTGCGGCGAGCCCCCGCGGGGCCGACGGCGGGCAGGCCGCCCGGGATCTGCTGCGGGAATACATGTTCGTCGTCGCGTGCCCGTGCGGCCGGCAGGGGCTTGCGCCCCTTGCGCGCGTGGACGAGGACCGTTTCCGGGAGAGCCTCGTGGACGCCTGCGGCGGATCGCCCGAACCCCTGCTCAAGGCGCTGCGCATCGGCATGGTGCGCGGCATGGTCGCCATCGTCGGCTGCGACGGCGATGCGGCCGGGCATGACGCGCTGGTGGCTGCGCTGGCCCGGGAACTGATCGGGCAGGACGTCCTGGTGCTGGTCGCGGGGCGCGCGGGCGCGGCCGTGGAAGCGGCCGGGCTGCTTGATGCCGGCGGCGTGGAACTGGCCGGCACCGGGCTTGCCGATTTCTGCGGCCACATGGACCTCGGGCCGGTGCTCTCCGTGGCGCAGGACGGCGACGAAGCGCGCGCCGTGCCGCCGGATGCCGCGGGCGCGGGGTCTGGGGCTGCGGTCGTCGCGGCACTCGCCGCCGACGTCAGCCGGCGCATCACGACCCGGCGGCTGGCCCTCGGCCTCAACGACCGCTACGACGGCACGGTCTATTCCTGAAGCAAACCCCGCCGGTCGCCCGAAAAAAACGCGGGCGTCCGCTCCGAATGGAGCGGACGCCCTTCCTGCGTTATTTCATGCAGCGCTTGTAGAAGACGAATCCGAGCAAAGCCAGAAAAACCAGCGCGCCGGCTATGGCGCCTACATCCATCAGACTCATGTCCGACTCCCCGGGGGTGACCCCAAGTCGCCGGCGGGCGGCTGCCGTCGTCCACCGGGTTTGCGTCCGGTGATCTCGTGTGGCGTCCGCGGCCCGGGCATGGCTCCCGCGAGTCCGGGTCCCGTCGATCAGTCCTTCGCCCAAGGGGCGGTTGTCCGGTCAGTAGCGTGCACGAGGGGCGTTGGTTGTCGCGTTCTCCTTGCTTCCAGGGCCGGCCGACGTCCTCACAACCCGTCGCGGCCGCCCGTCTGCGTCCCCTTTCCTGCCTTGCCGAAAAAGGGAGGCGGTCCTGCCGGGTCGTCCTCCGCTCCGCCAGGGCGGGGACCGGCTGTCCGGCATGACGGTCGCAAGTCCACGGCTACGCTCGGGACGGGCGGCTGGCAAGCCCTAATTGGGAAATAAATCACATTGTGGCGGCCGAAAGGTATAGGGCGTCTTGTTATTACTGTGTAATGATTTGCTTTTGTCAAGTATTGCCGCTGCCGGGACAGGACCGGCCACCCGGCGCCCTGGGCGGCGCTCAATCGGCGGCCACGCGGTTGCGACCCGCCTCCTTGGCCCGGTACAGGGCCTCGTCGGCCCGCCCGACCAGGGATGGTGCGGATTCCCCGACCCTGGCCACGGCCAGGCCGAAGCTGCACGTCAGGCCGCCCGCGACCGGAAACAGGTGCTTTTCCACCACGGCGCGCAGCCGTTCGGCCAGTTGCAGGGCCACGTCGTGTTCGGCTCCCGGGGCCACGATGAGGAATTCCTCGCCGCCGTAACGGCCGAGCAGATCCCCGACGCGGACATGGCTGCCGACGAGGCGCGACAGTTCCACCAGAACCGCGTCGCCGGCCTGATGGCCGTAGGTGTCGTTGATGACCTTGAAGTGGTCGATGTCGAACATGATGACCGAGAGGGGGGTCTGCTCCGCGTTGGCCCGGTGTTGGGCGTTGTCGAGGAACTCGTCGAGCCCGGCGCGGTTGGCGATGCCGGTCAGGGCGTCCGTGGCGGCGCGCATGAGCAGCGCGCGCCGTTCCTCGGCCAGGGGCGTTATGTCGGTGAAGGTCAGGACGCGCCGTTCCAGTTCCGGGAATTCCGCGGCGGACACGAGGAAGGTGCGCGGCTGGCCCTTTTCGCCGGGCAGACGGGAAAACACGGCCTGGTGGGTCGCTCCGGGACGTCCTCCGACGTGTTCGGTCCAGGCCAGATCGCCGGCTTCGTGGCGGCGGCCGTCGATTTCGAGCGTGCGGCCGGCGTGCTCCCCGGCCTTGAGGGCGGCCAGGCTCGGCGCGCCCAGGAATTCCAGGAACGTCCGGTTGACGTAGTCCACTTCCCCGGCGTCGCAGGTGAGGATGAAATTGGGGTTGATGTCCAGGGTGAACTGGAAAAGCTGCGCCCGGCTGGCCGCGGCCCTGGTCTCCAGCAGTCCCTTGCCGAGCCGGGCGAGCAGCCCGAGCAGGGACTCGGCCTCCACGGGCTTGACCACATAGCCGTCGACGCCGATGGCGATGGAGCGCAGGAAAAACGCCGTGTCGCTGTGGGCCGTGACCAGCACCACGGGCGTGGCCTTGTCCATGGCCTTGACCGCCTCGGCCAGGTCCAGGCCGTCCATGCGCGGCATGCTGATGTCCGTGACCACGATGTCGGGCCGTTCGTACTTGAAGCGTTCGAGTCCCTCGGCCCCGTCCACGGCCGTGGTCAGCCGTCCGGCGAAGCGCGACAGCATGAGGCCCATCTGCTCCCGGGCCAGGAAGTCGTCCTCGACGACCAGGATGTGCAGCCGGGAAAGGGGACGGTACTTTTGCAGGGAAGCGGAGTTCCTGGGCATGCCTACCTCCGGGGCGGGATCGCGCGGTTGGCGGGAAGGGGGGCGGCGGCGTTCGCCAGGGGCATGCGCACGACGAAGCGCGCCCCGCCGGGGGCATTGGCCACGGTCAGGCCGCCGCGCATGTGGTCCTCGATGATGATCTTGGACATGTACAGGCCAAGCCCGGTACCGCCGTTGTCGCTTTTGGTGGTGAAGTAGGGGTCGAACACCCGCGGCAGGGCGGTCTCGGGGATGCCGCCGCCGTTGTCGCGCACGTGGACGACGGCCTGGCCGTGGCGTTCCATGACCCGGATGGCGATGACGCCGTCGCGCACGCCCGAAGCCAGGATGGCATCGCGCGCGTTGCCGACGAGGTTGAGCGCGACCTGGGAAAATTCGCCCGGAAAACCCATGACGCGCGGGTTCCTGCGCGCCGTCACGCGCAGTGCGATGCCGTGCTGGGCCAGGTTCGCCTCGATCAGCAGCAGCGCGTCGTTTATGGCCGCGACCACGTGGAAGGCTTTGCGTTCCTTGTCGGACCGGAAGAAGTCGCGGAAGTCGTCTATGGTGGCGGACATCTTGCGCAGGATTTCCCCGGCCTGGCGGTGGGCGGCGGCAAGCGCCTCCCCTTCCTCGCCGCAGGCGGCCTCGAATTCGAAGCGCATGTTGGCCAGGACGATGGACAGGGCGTTTAAGGGCTGCCGCCACTGGTGGGCGATGTTGCCGATCATTTCGCCCATGGCGGCCATGCGCGTGCGGTTTAAAAGCAGGATGTCCTTTTGCCGGTTCTTTTCGGTCGCCTCGCGCACCCGCAGGGCCAGGTCGCGGTTGAGCGCCGAAATTTCCTCCTGGCGGGCGGCCAGGGCGGCCTGGACGCGCTTTCGCTCGGTGACGTCGCGCACGTTGGCCAGGATGACCGGCCGCTCGCCGAGCAGGATGCGGCGCAGGTAGACCTCGACGTGGAAGACGCTGCCGTCGTGGGGGTGCTTGGCCTTCCATTCGAAGAAGCGCTCCTGGCCGGCCAGCACCGCGCTCCAGTATTCGTGCAACAGGTCGGGGGATGTTTCCGGGGCGGAGAGGTCGCGCGCGATGGCGATGTCGTTCATTTCCTCGCGGCGTATGCCGTAAAGCTCCAGTGCCTTGTCGTTTAGGTCGAGGATCGTGCCCTGTGCGTCGTGGAGGAAGATGGCGTCGTAGGTGCTGTTGAAAACGCGGCGGAAGCGTTCCTCCGAGGCGCGCAAGGTCGCATCCACGGCGCGGCGTTCGGTGATGTCACGGTAAAAACCCAGGATGGCCGCGCGGCCGCCGTAGGCGATGGGCTGGGCGGAAATGTCGGCGAAAAAGGTCGTGCCGTCGGCCCGGCGGCAGGGGATGCCTTCCAGCAGGCGCAGCCTGCCGGCCGCGATTTCCCCGAAAAGGCGCACGAAGCGCTCCCGCTCCTCGGGAGGATGCAGGTCCCAGGGGGAAAGCGCGGTCAGCGCACGGGCTCCGTCGCCGAACATGCGGCAGGCGGCGGCGTTGACCCGCACCACGTTCTGGTTGCCGATGTCGGCGATGACGAGCCCGTCCGAGGTTTCGTTGTAGATGGCTTCGAGTTCCGCGTTGGACTCGCGCAGCCGGGAGAGCGCGTCGCGGTAGGCGGTGACGTCGCGGGCCAGGATGGCCATGCCCCGGGGGCGGCCGTCGGCGTGGAACAAAGGGGCCTTGATGATGTCGAAATGCCGGTCGTCCCCGTCGGCTCCGGTCAGCGTCAGGCCGAAGACGGCGGCTTCCCGGGCTGCCCAGGTCCGGCTGTCGGTCGCCGCCATGGCCTCCAGGGCGGCCTTGTCCCCGGCGCAGAGCGCGTCGAGTTCCCGGCTGGTCCGTCCCTCCCAGCCCGTCGCCGGCAGGCGCAACGTCTCGAGCATGGCCCGGTTGGCCACGAGCCAGCGGCCGTCGGCATCCTTCAAACAGGCCGGATCGGGCATGGCGTCCACGAAGGCGCGCAGGCGCTGTTCGCTTTCGGCCAGGTTGCGGGCCGCCAGGCGGCGTTCGGCCGATTCCCGGCCGAGCACGAGCAGGTCGGCCAGGGTGCCGGCGAACGCCAGTTCGTCGTCGGCGAAGGCGCGGGGCGCGCCGGCGTGTTCGAGTTTGAGGACGCCGGCGAGGCGGCCGGAAAAACGCAGGGGCACGTCGATGCACGAGGCCACGCCGCGCGCGGCGAGGGTGGCCGCGAAAACAGGCCCGGCAAGCGGCCAGGACGCGGTGTCGCCCACGGCGAGGACCCGTTCGTGGGCCAGGGCTTCGCGGTAGTCGTCCGCGCAGTACACATCCAGGGTGGTGGCGGCGTCCGCGCCGGCGTCCCCGGCGCCGATGGCCAGGGTCAGGCGGTTTCCCTCAGGGGAGAGCAGCCACACGCCCGCCTGTTCCAGGTGGAGCACGGCCTGGGCCCGTCCCAGGAGCGTCCTGGCGAAGCTGTCGAAGTCGCCGCCTTCCAGGGCCTTGAGGCGCGTCAGTTCGTAGGTGGCCCGCGTCTGGGCCCCCAGGCGCACCATGCGCGCGGTCAGCTCCCCTTCGCGACGATCGACTTCCCGGCGCAGCAGTCGTTGGGGCTCTACGACGCCGGCGATCACGGCCGCGCGGCAGAAGAGGGCGTAGCCCAGGAGCTTGGCCGTGTGCCCGGCCAGATCGGGCCATGCGCCTTCCGGTCCCGAGACGAAGCGCGTTTCTGCCGCGACCAGACAGGCCAACGCGGCAAGCAGCGGCAGCGACGTTTCCTTGCCGAGCCCCGCGCGTTTCAGGAAAAGGGGCGGGGCGGCGGCCACGAATAGCGCCAGGGCCGCGACATGGGGCAAAGCGGCGAGCGTCGGGTCGGCAGCGGTCAAATGCGGGGCCGTATCCAGGGCGAAAAGCAGCCACAAGACCAGGTTGCCGCCGGTCACGACGGCAAGGACCGCGACGGGATTGCGGCGTGGTCGCGGCGCAAGCCAGACTCCGGCGCAAAGCGTGGCCGCAAGGCCGAGGTCGCCGGCGAGCGGCAGGGCGTGCAGCAGTTCCCAGGACAGGGGGAGGTGGACCAGTTCGGCCGCGCGCAGGGTGTGGAGCCAGACGAAGACGGCCGCTGCCAGAAAGGCCGGGCCAAGGACCAGGAAGAAGTTCTGCGCCAGGAAATCCCGGGCGTTCCAGAGCACCAGGAATGTCGCCATGCCGGCCGCCATGCAGGCGGTCTGCGTCAGGGCATGAAAGGTGGGGAAGTCGAGCAGGCCGGCGGCGGCCAGGGCGGCAGGCAGCGAAAGCGCCACGCCGATGGCGACGATCGGCAGGAGGGCAGGGCGTGCGGTGTCGGCGTGTGCCGCGTCTTTCGGGGCGCTCATGGGGCTGCGGCAAAATGGCGTCCCGGGGGACGGCGTCCGGAAAAAGATGCAAAAACGGCCTCGAAACGCTTCACCGCAACTCCTGGGGCGGGGCTTGTCCGTGAAACCGGAAAGCCATTATCCTCTACGTGGGCCAGGGGATGGCGTCAAGGGCGCTTCGCGGCGTGCCCGGCCGTTGACAGGGTTCGGAGGCGGCGCTACACGCCGAAACGCCGGTCCTGCGACGCGGCGCGTGTCGCCGTCCGCGGGACCGTCTGGCCCGTGCGGCCGGGAGGAACCATGTCGCGATTATTCCTGGGAAAAGCCGTCCCCGTGCTCCTGGGGCTGGCCCTTGCCCTGGCCGCCTGCCAGAAGCAGCCATCCCCGCCGCCTGTCGCGGCGACGGCCCCTGCCGTCCCTTCGGCCGCCAAACGTCTCGAGGCCGGGAAGAAGGCGGTCGCCGCGGGAGACTGCCACAAGGCCATGGCCGACCTGGAAGCCGCCGTCCTCCAGGATGCCAAATCCGTGGAGGCGCGGCTGTACCTCGGCATCTGCGCGGCCAAGGACGGCGATCTCGGGCGTGCCGAAGCCGTGCTGACCGAGGCGGCCAGCCTCGACGCCGCCGATCCGCGTCCGCTCGAGGCCCTGGGCGTGGCCCTGTACGCGGCCGGCCGCCGTGACGCGGCCGGGGAGCGCCTTGCCGCCGCGGTGCGGCGCGGCTCCAAAAACGCCCAGGTCCAGTATTACCTCGGCAACCTGGCCATGGCCGCCGGCGACTGCCGCGAAGGGCTCGCCGCCTACCGCAGGGCCATGGTCCTGGACCCGGCCTATGCCCCGGCCGTGACGGAATACAAAAACGCCCGCGTGGCCTGCGCCCGGGCCGAAACGCCGCCCGCGCCGCCGGCCGAACCCAAGCCGAAGCCCAAGCCCAAGCCCGCGACCCCGGCCGCCCCCGCGACCCCGGCACCGGCGTCCGCGCCCACGCCGCCGGCAGGCGACGCGCCCGCGGCCTCCCCGAACGCCCACGCCGCCGCCAATTCCTAGACACTCCGGCGCTACATCTTCTCCAGGCGCACGTCCTCCATGGGACGGCCGAGGAACCGTTCGCCGATCTCCCGGAAACGCAACGGCATGTCCGTGACGTGGAAGATATGGCGCGGCGGCCCGTCGTTTCGGGCGAGATTCAGTTCCGCCAGCACGGCGGCGGCGCGCGTCGCCATGGCCGTGGCCGAGTCCTGCAGCCGTACCTGCGGCCCGACGACCTGGGCCAGAAGCGGGGCGAGCAGCGGATAATGGGTGCAGCCGAGGATCAGCGTATCCAGGTCCTCCGCCAGCATCGGGCGCAGGTATTCCTCGGCCACCATGCGCGTGGCCGGATGGTCGAGCCAGCCTTCCTCCACCAGCGGCACGAACAGCGGACAGGCCTTGGACACGGCGTGGACGTCCGGGCCGCCATAGAGTTCCAGGGCCTTTTCGTAGGCCCGGCTGGCCACGGTCGAGGGCGTGGCGATGATGCCGATGCGCCGGGATTTCGAGACGGCCAGGGCGCTCTTGGCCCCGGCCGAGATGACCTCGATGACGGGCACGGGCGACATGGAGGCGATGGCCGGCAGGGCCACGGCGGCCATGGTGTTGCAGGCGACGACGAGCAGCTTGACGTTTTTGGCGAGCAGGAACCGCGTGATCTGCGCGGCGTAGCGGGCCACGGTGTCCGGAGACTTCACGCCGTAGGGCACGCGGGCGGTATCGCCGAAATAGACGATGCGTTCGTTTGGCAGGCGGTCCATGACGGCGCGGGCCACGGTGAGGCCGCCGACGCCGGAATCGAAGATGCCGATGGGGCAGGTTGCGTCACAATGCACGGGAAGAGCCTTTGGGCGCGGATTGGGCGCGGCGGCGCCCTGCGCCAGACGGGCTAAACCCCTGTCCGGGGCCGGCGTCAAGCCTTTTGTGCCGCCGCGCCGCCAAGGGCGCAGACCAGGGCGAATTCCTCGGCGGAAACGGGCATGACCGACAGGCGCGAGCCCCTGCGCAAAAGCTCCATGCCGGCAAGCCCCGGTTCCCGGCGCATGGCCGCAAGGGGCACGGGCGCGGCGAAGCGGGCGCGCAGGCGCACGTCGACCATGACCCAGACGGGATCTTCCGGCGTGGCCCTGGGATCGAAATGGCGGTCCTGCGGGTCCTGGGCGCTCACGTCCGGGTAGGCCTCGCGCACGATCTCCGCCACACCCACGGCCGCGGGATTTTTCACGCTGTGATAAAAAAGCGCCAGGTCGCCCACGGCCATTTCGCGCAGATACTTGCGGGCCTGATAGTTGCGCACCCCGTCCCAGCAGGTGGTCTGCCCGGGGGCGGCGGCCAGGTCGTCTATGGAAAAGCAGCCCGGCTCGGTCTTGAGCAGCCAGTGGCGCGGCATCGGGAACTCCTCGTGCGGGCCGGCCTCGCGCCGCGCCCCCGAAAAAAGCGTTGCCCCTAAAAAGGGGCGACGCCGTTGGCGGAACGATTATCGAAAGGACGCGCCCTTAGCCGAAGCGGCCGACTTCCGTCTTGCAGGCGTCGTCCCATTCCAGGCAGTCGAGGTCGGTGATGGCCTCGAAGCGGCCGAGACAGCGCTGGCACACGGCCTGGGCATGGGCCTTGCCGTCGGCGACGTCCTCGCGCGAGACCGTGACGCGGACCTTTTCGCCGCAGCCCGGGCAGGTGGTTTCGAAAGCGGCTTTTTCAGACGACATGGCTGTCTCCTTTGCTGATTCCTTTTCCACACGCGCCGCGGCGCCGGGGCGCAACGCCCCTTACGCGGGCACGGTCCCGCGCCTGGCCAGGGTGCGTTCGATGGCTTCGGCCAGGGTGGCCGTTTCCACGGGCTTGGTCACGGCGTCGTCGATGCCGGCGGCCAGGAAGTGTTCCCGGTCCGCGGGCATGGCGTAGGCGGTGAGCGCGATGATGGGGATGTCCGGCCGGGGGGTCTGTCCGGCGCGGATGGCCCGGGTGGCTTCCAGGCCGTCCATGACCGGCATCTGGATGTCCATGAAGACGAGGTCGATGTCGTCGTCGCCGAGGCGCGCCAGGGCCTGACGGCCGTCCTCGGCCGTGGCCACGGCATGGCCGAGCTTTTCGAGCATGCGCCTGCCGGCCAGGAGGTTGACCATGTCGTCCTCGACCAGCAGGACGCGCAGGGGCCTGGCGGCGGCGGAAGCGGCCAGGGCGGGGACTTCCCGGGCGGGCAGCGGGCCGGGCAGGCCCAGGGACAGGGACAGGAAAAACGTCGCGCCCCGGCCCTCCTCGGTGTCGATGTCGAGGCTTGCGTCCATGAGCCGCGCCAGCCGGCGCACGATGGAAAGCCCCAGCCCCGCCCCCTGGAAGCGGCGGGTGTAGGTGCCCTCAGCCTGGACGAAAGGCTCGAAGATCTCGCGCAGCTTGTGTTCGGCGATGCCGATGCCCGTGTCCGCGACGGAAACGAGCACCCGCGCGCGGCGCTTTTCCTGCCGCAGCAGCGACGCCTCCACCCGTACCACGCCCTTCTCCGTGAACTTGATGGCGTTGCCGACGAGGTTGAAAAGGATCTGGCGCAGCCGGACCTCGTCGCCGACGAGGGTGGCCGGCAGGCGCGGGTCCACCTCGAAGGCCAGCGTCAGGCCCTTTTCTCGGGCGGCCACGGAGAAGAGGTCGAGGACCGCGGCGCGCAAGCCCGCGACGGTGAATTCGGCCTCGTGGATGACGAGCTTGCCGGCCTCGATGCGCGAAAGGTCCAGGATGTCGGAGAGCAGGCGCGTCAGGCGCAGCGACGAGACCGTGGCCGCCTGCACGTATTCGGCCTGCTCCGCGTCGAGGCTCGTGGTGCCGAGCAACTGGAGCATGCCGAGCACGCCGTTTAAGGGCGTGCGGATCTCGTGGCTCATGTTGGCCAGGAATTCCGATTTGGTGCGGCTGGCGCTTTCGGCGGTTTCCTTGGCCTTGACCAGGGCCTCCTCGGCTTCCAGGCGTTCCAGTTCGCTGCCGGCGCGCGCCCCGAACATGGTCAAAAGCGATTCCGCCAGCTCGACGTCGGCCAGGGGCTTGCGCCCGATGACGGCGATCAGGCCGCTCGCCCGGCCGGCGCTGTCCCAGAGGGTGACGCCCACGTAGCTTTCGGCGTCCATCTCCTGCAGCACGGCGTCGTGCGGAAAGCGTTGCCGCACGCCGCTGGGGAAGCTGCATACGGCCTTGCCCACGACCACGCCGCAGGGGGTGTCGGCCAGGGCGTAGGTGATGTTGTCCTCGAAATGGCCGTCGCAGAAAAGCGCAAGCGTGGTGGCGCGCAGCCCGTCGCCCTCCAGCCGGTCGATGCATACGAACGACATGTGCAGCGCCTCGGCCAGGTACGCGGCCAGGGAATGGAAGAAGTCCCGTCCGTCCTGGCCGTGGCCGCAGGTGGCCAGAAACGTCAGCGAGCGTTCGAGCGCCTTGCGTCCGGTGATGTCGAGGACGATGCCCCTGTAACGCATCACGCGCCTGTGGGCGTCGAACACCGGCCGGCCCACGGAGAGCAGCCAGCGTTCCTGTCCGGCCGGCCGTGCCGTGCGCCATTCGATGGCGATGTCCTCGCCGTGCGCCAGAGACTGTTGCACGGCCGTTTCCATCGCGGACAGGTCCGCGGGATGCACGGCCTGCCGCCAGCTGTCGTAGGAGGGTTGCACGGACTTCCTGTCGAGGCCGTACAGGGACCAGATCTGCTCGGACCAGATGTTTTCGTTGGTCTTGGGGTCCCATTCCCAGATGCCGGCCTTGGCCGCGTCCAGGGCCATGACCAGCCTGTCCGCCCAGCGCTGCGCTTCCTCCCGGGCCGCGCGCAGTTCGTCTGTGCGCGCGGCGACGAGGTGTTCGAGTTCCTCGTTGCCGCGGCGCAGCACGGCCTCCGCTTCCTTGAGCGTCGTCACGTCGGCGTAGGTGAGCACCGTGCCGCCCACGGTCCCGTCCTCTTCGCGGTAGGGCAGCACGCGGCGCAGGTACACCCGGCCGTCGTCGCGCCGGACTTCGTGTTCGGTCGCCGCCTCGCCGCGCAGGACGGCGTCCACGTCCGCCATGAGGGCCTTGTCGTGCACCCTGGGTTTGATCGTCGCAAGCGGGCGGCCCACGTCCTCCACCGCGACATGGAAGACCTCCAGGGCGGCCGGGGTGGAGCGCATGACGCGTCCCTCCCGGTCGAGAAACACCGTGGCGACCTCGGCGGCGGCGAGCAGGTTCTCCACGAAGGCATGCGCCCTGCCAAGTTCCTCGATCTTGTGGGTCAGCTCCTCGTTTAAGGCCTGCAATTCCTCCCGCGAGGCCTCGAGCTCCTCGTTGGCGGACTGGAGCTCCTCGTTCATGCTGAGCAGTTCTTCGTTGGTGGCGCGCAATTCTTCGTTCAGGGACTCGTCACGCTCCACGACCTCGCGCAGGTGGTCGTGGGCGGCCTGCAATTCCGCCTCGTAGCGCTGCACGACGCCGCTTTCCGTCAGGCCCGCCAATTCCTGATAGTCGCCGGGCAGGGGAAGCGCGCGCACCGTGTCGAAGACCACGAGCAGCCGCGCGGCTTCGCCGTCTTCGCCGGGCACGGGGTCCACGGCCACGGCCACGGCGTCATCGCCGTCCGCCGTCAGGCGTATGGGCGGCAGGGTCGTGCCCGCGCCGGTTTTGATCGCCCGGGCCAGGGCCAGGCGCAGGTGGTGGCGCAGTTCCGGCCGGGCGAGCCGGACGACGTCGAGGGTCGGTTCGCCGTCGGGAAGACGCAGGAGGCGGCTCGTGTCGCCGTGCGCGCGCAGGATGTGCCCCTCCCTGTCGACCAGCACGGCGGGCGGGCTGTAGCGGCGGCGCAGGCCCTTGTCCAGGACGGCGTCGAGGTCCTCGTCGGGCTTGGCGGCGAAAGGGACCGCCCAGGGGGCTTCCCGGGAGGCCGGATGGTCCGGGGCGATGCGGCGCAGGTGGCGGCGGTCCGGGGGGGCGATGCTGCGGTAGAGTTTCCAGCGCTTGTTCACCACCTCCAGACCGCCGGTGTGCGGCTTGACGGATTCGGAGGGGCCGAGGAACAGGAATCCTCCGGGATTGAGGGCCTGATGCAGCAGGCCCACGGCCCGCTCCTGGAGCTTGGGCGTCAGGTAGATGAGGAGGTTGCGGCATACGATCAGGTCCGTGCGCAGAAAAGGCGGATCGGCAAGCAGATTGTGGCGCACCACCACGACGCGTTCGCGCAGGGACGGGATGACGGTTTTTCCCCGCCCCTCGGTCTTGAAATAGCGGTCGAGGCGTTCCTTTTGCATCTGTTGCAGGCTGCGCAGGGAATAGCGGCCCCTGCGAGCCGCGGCCACCGCGCCCGGATCGATGTCCGTGGCGAAGATTTTGAATCCCGCCCGGCTCCCCGTGCGCTCCAGATATTCGGCCGTGAGCATGGCCAGGGAATAGGCCTCCTCGCCCGTGGAACAGCCGGCCACCCAGAAACGCGCCGGGTCGCCGGGCTCGCGGTCGCGGAAGATGGCCGGCAGGGCCCAGGCGCGCAGGACCTCGAACGCGTCGGGGTCGCGGAAAAAGGCTGTCACGCCTATGAAAAGCGTGCGCAGGAGCCTGCCGGCCTCTTCGGCGTCGTCACGCAGGCGGTCGAGGTAGGCTTGGGGCCCGGTCGTGCCGGAGAGAAGCATGCGCTTGTGGATGCGCCGGGCCATGGTGTTGGTCCTATAGCCGGTCAGGTCGTGCCCCGTCTGTTTTTTGACCAGCAGCAGCGTGGCGTCCACAAAGGCGTCGTCTTCGACCTCGGGGCAGGTGGCGTCGGCCAGCAGGCGGGCCAGTTGGCGGGCCAGTTCCGCCATGGGCAATACGGCAGTGGCCGCGCCGGCGGCGATGACGGCCTCGGGCATGCCGGCATGGGCGGCTTCGGCAGGGTCCTGGACGAGGACCACGCCGCCGGCCTTGGCGACGCGGATGGCCCCTTGCATGCCGTCCGTGCCCGTGCCGGAGCAGATGACGGCCACGGCCCGGGACCCGTAGGCCTCGGCGAGGTCGCTCAGGAAGGCGTCGATGTTGTGGCGCAGCAGTCCTGCCTCGCGGCGGTGGGGCCGCAGGAGGCCGCCGGAAAAGTCCAGGTCGTCGCCGCTTGCCGGGATATGGATCGTGCCCTGCTGCGGTGGGGTGTCCCCGTCGATCGTGCGCACGGCCATGCGCGTGTGGCTGGCGAGCACGGCGTCGAGACTGCTCGGTTTGTCGGGCGGCAGGTGGGTGAGGGCGACAAGGGCGGCAGGCAGGTTTGGGGGGAGATTCTCGAGAAGTGCGAGGATGGCTTCGAGCCCGCCGGCCGAAGCGCCGATGGCGACCACGGGGCAGGGCGCGTCGGGGGCGTGGGGGGATTGTGACGTTTCCCGCCGGATGTCGTCCTGGCCTGTCACGGCATCGTTGTCGTCCATGGGCTAGCTGCCTCCCTCCCCTGCGGAACGCGCGCAAACCGGACCAGCTGTTTGGCGTGGGAACTTTGGGAGCAAAGGATAGCATCGATCACCGCATACAGGCAACGCCGCCGCACGGACTTTGTTCGCCCCGCGCGGCCGGCGGCCGGCCTTGACGCCCGGGTTTGGCCGGCGCATCATGGGCAAAGGGAGAATTTTCCACCCTGGAGGGGGAGATGCGCGCCACGGCTTTTCTGCTTGATATCCTTGCCGCCGAAGGCGTCCGCCACGTGTTCACGGCCGCGGGAGGACCCGGCGAATCCCTGCGCGGCGCTGTCCAAGACGCTGCCGTCGCCGTCGTCCCGGCCGCCCAGGCGGCCGGCGCGGCCTGCATGGCCGACGGCTACGCCCGGGCCTCGGGCCGGTTCGGGGCCTGTCTGGCCGGAGACGGGTCCGAGGCTGCGGCCATGGCCGGCGCCGTGGCCACGGCCCGTGCCGACGGCTCGCCGCTGCTGTGCGTTGCGGCGCGAGGGGGCGGCCTGTCCCTGCTCGCGCCGGCCGCGACCGCGTCCTTTGCCGCGGCGACGCCGGATGCGATGCCGCAACAGTTGCGCGCGGGCCTTGCGCGCATGCTCGCCGCCCCCCGGGGGCCGGTCCTGCTCGGCCTGCCGCCCGATGCCGGCGGCGGGGGGGAGGCCGGGGACGCGGTCCCGTGGCAGCCCCTGGACGCCGCGACCTACCGGCCGCGCTTCGTGGACGCGGTCGCCGTGGAACGGCTGTGGCGCATCCTCGTGCCCGACGGCGGCGGCTCCACGCCGGCGCGCGTGGCCGTCCTGGCCGGCGCGGGCGTGGAAAAGGCCGGAGCCGTCCGGCGGCTCATCGCCTTTGCCGAGCAGTTCGAGCTGCCCGTGGCCACGACCGTGCGGGGCAAGGGGGCGTTTCCGGGCGACCACCGGCTGTGCCTCGGCGTGTGCGACGGCGGCGGCCGCGCGGCCGGCGCGCTGCTCGCGCAGCCCCTGGACGTGCTCATCCTGCTCGGCTGCAATCTCTCCGGCTGGGACGCCCCTCTGGGGGCGACGCTGGCCGCGCCCGGGCGCACCCTCGTACAGGTGGACGCGGACCCGGCCGCCATCGGGCGGGCGCTCCCCGTGGACGTGCCCGTGGTCGGCGATTGCCGGGCGGCGCTGGAACTCATGCTCGAAGGCGGCTCGGCCCGCATCAACCGGCTGCGGGCGGGCAACCAGGCGCGTGCGGCCTGGGCCAGGGGGCTGCGGGAAGCGGCGTTGTCCGATGCCGCGTCGCTCGCGCCGTCCGCGCCCGACGCCCCGCCCGTCCCTATGGCCGTGGCCGCGGCGCTACGCCGGGCGCTTCCCCGCGACGGCTGCCTCGTGGTCGACGCGTTTGCGCTGCGGCCCTGTTTCACCCACGGCTTCATGGCGGTGCGGCCGTGCGCCTATTTCACGCCCGCGCCGTGCGCGCCGGCGGGCTGGGCCGTGGCGGCGGCGGTGGGGGTCAAGGCGGCCGTGGGGCCGCGCGCCGTGGCCTGCGTCACGGATGCGCGCGGCCTGCTCGCCCTGGGCACGGAACTGGCCACGGCGGTGCATTGCGGCCTGCCGGTCCTGGTCGTGGCCCTTGTCGGCGAGGATGCTGCGGCGCATCCCGATTTCACGGCCTTCGGCCGGTCGCTGGGCGCGCGCGGGCTTGCCGTGGCGCGCGCGGACGCGCTGGAGGCGGCGCTTGTCGAGGGTCTTTCGGGCGCTGGGTCGTGCGTGGCGGCGGTGCATTGCGCCTTGGGGGACCGGGCTGGGCCTGGCGTGGTGTCCGGCGGCGCGTATTGATGCGTTTTTGCAACTAATCAGACGTTGGCGCTCTGGAAAGCGGTTGCAAAAATACCGAAGTCGGACTCGGGCATGTTGCAGATTTGCATAAATTGATGCCAAATTGCAACATGTCCCGCGCGCGACGTCGCGCCGAACCGTGATGCTCCCGCGCCTCCAAAGCGCAATTTCCCCATATTTGTTCAATTAAATAAGACAGTCCGACGTCTCCTCCCTCCAGTCCTCCGACGCATAGCATACATCTTGCTGGACCCGCCCGATCCGGCCGCCAAGGCGTTCCTTGCGCGACCCCCTGACAACATGACCCTGGTGCGATCCGACGGATCGATTCCCGACGCCCCGAGCGCGGCGCCTTTCTGGCGTCGTGCCCGGGATTTGCCGGATGGCGACGGCCGCAAGGCGTTTTCGGATGTTGCGTTTGCGCAGCCGGACGCCGCGGCGTGCGATTGCGCCCAGGGCGGCGGCGAAGGCCGCGATACCCGGCGTATGGACTCCGATAAACGCTTGCAGTCGAAAAGGAGATCAACGGATGGAGCCGAACATGGCCGCCTGCCTGGCGGAAACCACCAAATTCCAGAAGCTGTGCGGCATTCTCGACCATTACGGCCGTCACCCCGCGCGACTGGTGCCCATCTTGCAAGCCCTGCAGGAAGAGTACCGCTACCTCCCCGAGGAAGTGCTCTCCTACGTGGCCACCTCCCTGGGCATCCCCGAGGCCAACGTCTTCGGAGTGGCCACCTTCTACGCCCACTTCGCGCTCACCCCCAAGGGCAAGTACATCGTGCGCCTGTGCGACGGCACCGCCTGCCACGTCAAGCACTCCATCCCCATCCTGGAAGCCCTGCGCGACCGCCTGGGCCTGTCCGAGGAAAAGGCGACCACGCCGGACATGCTCTTCACCGTCGAGACCGTGGCCTGCCTGGGGGCCTGTGGCCTGGCCCCGGTCATGGTCATAAACGAGGACGTCTACGGCCAGATGACCCCGCAGCGCGCCGTGTCCCTCATCGATGGCATCCGCGCCAAGGAGTTGCAGTAATGGAAGGTCCCCTTCAGGATTCCGCCGCCGCCCCCGCGACCGCCGCGCATGCGGGCCTGCGCCGGGTCATCGTGTGCGCCGGCACCGGCTGCGTGGCCAACGGCTCCAGGAAGGTGCTCGCCGCCCTGGAAAAACAGATGGCCGCCGCCGGCCTCGACGTCATTTTGGAATTCAAGCCCGAAGGCCACGGCGACGGCGTGCGCGTCTCCCACAGCGGCTGCCAGGGCTTTTGCCAGATGGGGCCGCTCGTCACCATCCTGCCCGAGAACATCCTCTATACGAAAGTCTGCGAGGAGGATGTCCCGGACATCGTGAACCTCACCCTGCTTCGGGGTGAACCCGTGGAGCGCCTGCTCTACGTCGATCCGCGCTCCCGGGAAAAGTGCCTCGGCCCGGACCAGATTCCCTTCTACCAGCGCCAGCACCGCAGCGTGCTCAAGGAATGCGGCTTCATCGATCCCGACGAGATCAGGGAATACGTGGCCCACGGCGGCTACGCGGCCGCGCGCAAGGCCTTTGCCGCAATGGACGGCAAGGCCGTGTGCGACGTCATTTCCGAATCGGGCCTGCGCGGCCGCGGCGGCGGCGGTTTCCCCACCGGCCGCAAATGGGAAGCCGCCCGCGTCCAGGACAACGCCAAGAAATATGTCATCTGCAACGGCGACGAAGGCGACCCGGGCGCGTTCATGGACCGCTCCGTCATGGAGGGCAACCCGCACTGCGTCATCGAGGGCATGATGATCGCCGCCCGCGGCATCGGCGCGGACGAGGGCTACATCTACGTGCGCGCCGAGTATCCCCTGGCCGTTAGGCGCATGCGCCAGGCCGTGGCCGATGCCGAGGCCGCCGGGTTCCTCGGCGACGACCTCTTCGGCTCGGGCCAGTCCTTCCGCCTGGAAGTCATGGAAGGAGCCGGCGCGTTCGTGTGCGGCGAGGAAACGGCGCTGATGGCCTCCATCGAGGGCCGGCGCGGCATGCCCGCGCCAAAGCCGCCGTTTCCGGCGCAAAAGGGCCTGTGGCGCAAGCCCACGGTCATCAACAACGTCGAAACCCTGGCGCAGGTGCCCCGCATCGTCATGGGCGGCGCGGCCAAGTACCGCGAGTGCGGCACCGAGAAGTCCCCGGGCACCAAGACCTTTGCGCTCACCGGCCACGTCTGCAACACGGGCCTGATCGAAGTGCCCTTCGGCACGACCTTGGGCGAGATCGTGCTCAACATCGGCGGCGGCGTCACCGACGACCGGGGCCTGATCGACAAGGCCGGGTTCAAGGCCGTGCAGATCGGCGGCCCCTCGGGCGGCTGCCTGACCCCGGACCTGCTCGACCTGCCCCTCGATTTCGATTCCCTGCGCTCCGTCGGGGCCATGGTCGGTTCCGGCGGCCTGGTCGTCATGAACCAGAAGACGTGCATGGTCTCCGTGGCCCGCTTCTTCATGGAATTCACCCAGCGCGAGTCCTGCGGCAAGTGCGTGCTGTGCCGCGAGGGCACCAAGCAGCTGCTGGCGCTGCTTGACGACGTCATCGAAGGCCGGGGCACGGCCGAGACCCTCGAGCTGCTCGAAACCCTCGGCCACGCCGTGCAGATCGGCTCGCTTTGCGGCCTGGGCAAGACCGCGCCCAACCCCGTGCTCTCCACGCTCAAGCATTTCCGCAAGGAATACGAGGAGCACGTCTTCGAGAAGCGCTGCCGGGCCGGGCGCTGCAAGGCGCTCGCCCGTCCGAGCATCAACCCCGCCGTGTGCAAGGGCTGCCGCCTGTGCGTGAAAGCCTGTCCGGTCGGGGCCATCATGGGCGAGAAAAAACAGCCCCACCGCATCGACGAGGGGCTTTGCGTCAAATGCGGCGCGTGCGCGGCGGCCTGCAAGTTCGGCGCGGTGGAGGGAATCTAGCATGGCCAAGAATACCGAAAACTCGGTCGTCATCGACGGCAAGGTCGTTCCCATCGAAGGCGAGCGCAACCTGCTCGAACTCATCCGCAAGGTCGGCATCGACCTGCCGACCTTCTGCTACCACTCCGACCTCTCGGTCTACGGCGCCTGCCGGCTGTGCCTGGTGGAAGTCAAAAACCGCGGCATCATGGGCGCGTGCTCGACGCCCCCGGAGCCGGGCATGGAGATCCGCATCCACACCAAGGAGCTGCGCGAGATCCGCAAGATCGCCGTGGAATTGCTGCTGGCAAACCACGACCAGAGCTGCCCGACCTGCTTCCGCAACGGCGCGTGCAAGCTCCAGGAGATCGCGCGCAAGCTCGGCGTGTCCCAGGTGCGCTTCAAGCCCATCCAGGAGCCCGTGGCCGTGGACGTCTCCTCGCCGTCGCTGGTGCGCGACCCCAACAAGTGCGTGCTGTGCGGCGACTGCGTGCGCATGTGCTCGGAAATCCAGGGCATCGGGGCCATCGGCTTCGCCTACCGCGGCCACAAGACCGCGGTGCTGCCGGCCTTCGGCAAGGGTCTGGCCGACGTCGAGTGCGTCAACTGCGGCCAGTGCTCGAGCGTGTGCCCGACCGGCGCGCTGACGCCCAAGTCCGAGATCGAGGACGTCTGGAACCTGCTCGCCGACCCGGACGTGACCGTGGTCGCGCAGATCGCCCCGGCCGTGCGCGTGGGCATCGGCGAGTGCTTCAATACGCCCGCCGGCGAGCCGATCATGGGCCGCGTGGTCGCGGCCATGAAGACCATCGGCTTCGACCAGGTCTACGACACCACCTTCGCCGCCGACCTTACGGTCATCGAGGAGGCCGAGGAGTTCCTGGCGCGAAAGGCCAAGGGCGTGAAGCTCCCGCAGTTCACCTCCTGCTGTCCCGGCTGGGTGCAGTTCGCCGAGCAGTACTTCCCGGAACTGCTGCCCAACCTCTCTTCCTGCCGCTCGCCGCAGCAGATGTTCGGCTCGCTGGTCAAGGAAATGCTGCCCGAACAGCTGGGCATCCCGCGCAAGAAGCTGGCCATCGTCTCGGTCATGCCCTGCACGGCGAAGAAGTTCGAGGCGCGCCGCCCCGAGTTCGCCAAGGACGGCAGCCCGGACGTGGACTACGTGCTGACCACCCAGGAGCTCGCGCGCATGATCGAGCAGGCGGGACTGCGCTTCAACGACCTCGAGCCCCAGTCGCGCGACATGCCTTTCGGCTTCGGCACGGGCGCGGGCGTGATCTTCGGCGCGTCCGGCGGCGTCACCGAGGCCGTCTTGCGCTACGCCGCCGAGAAGATGACGGGGCAAACCCTCTACAACACCGACTTCAACGAGGTGCGCGGCGATTCGGGCCTGCGCGAGATCAACATCGAAGTCGGCGGCGCGACCCTGCGCCTGGCCGTGGTCTACGGCCTAGCCAACGCCCGGGTCGTGGCCGAGAAGGTCAAGGCCGGCAAGTGCGATTACGACCTGATCGAGGTCATGGCCTGCCCCGGCGGCTGCGTCGGCGGCGCGGGCCAGCCCGTCAACCTGGACCTGGCCGTGCGCAAGCGCCGCGCCAAGGGCCTGTACAAAAGCGACAAGGGCCGCCAGCTGCACAAGGCCCAGGACAACATCTTCGTCAACCAGTGCTACGCCAAGTTCCTGGGCGACATCGGCGGACACAAGGCCCACGAGCTGCTGCACACCGGCTACCAGAGCCGCCGTCGCATCACCGACGAGACCCTGGTGCTGCTCGGCGATCCCAGGGAGCCGCGCATCCAGGTGCAGGTCTGCCTGGGCACGAGCTGCCACCTGCGCGGCGCGCAGGAAATCCTGAACGGCCTGCTCGCGCACATCATCGACCAGGGCCTGGAAAACGCCGTGGTCGTCAAGGCGTCGTTTTGCCACGAGCAATGCGCCAGCGGCCCCAATGTGCAGGTCGGGGACGAGACGCTCAACCACTGCACCCTGGAATCGGTCCTGGCCGCCCTGGACCGCCACCTGCAAAACCCCCTGCCGCCCGCGGCGCCCACGGCGGGTGCCGGTTGCGGCTGCGCCTGCGGCAAGGGATAAAAATCCTCGCGCGGCGCGCGGCGGTCCGGGACCGTCCGCACGCCGCGCGGGCCTGCTGGCGGGTCCGTCCTTTCGGGGCGGGCCCGTTTCTTTTTAGGTGAAGGGGGGACTCGGGAGTTACGAGCGTCCGCCGAGTTCGCCGCTGCGCCGTATGGCGCGTAAAAGACGCAGCCCGAGCACGATGGCCCAGAGGCAGCCGAGCGCGCCGAAAAGGGAGACGTCGAAAACCCGCGGCGGCACGCGGCTGGCGAGCAGCATGCACGAGCCGAGAAACAGCGCCGCCGTGACGATGCCGTAGACCAGCCGGTTGACCGTGCCGTCCAGGCCCTTGTGGTCCAGGCGCACGTCGAGACGGCCGTCGCGGGCGCGGCGCAGAATCTCGGCGGCGTCGCGGGGCAGCGTTTCGAACAGGGCGTTCCAGTCGCGCGCGCCGCGCCGCAGCTTGGAAAACACCTCGCCCGGGGAGAAGCGGCGGGCGAGAATCTTGGCGGCGTAGGGCGTGAGGACCTCGATCAGCGAAAACCCCGGGTGCAACTGGCGCGAGGCCCCTTCCAGGACCACGAACACCTTGAGCAAATGGGCCACGGTCGGCGGCAGCAGGATGCCGTGTCGGCGCACCAGGGCGGCCATGTCCCCGAGCGCGCCGGACAGGTCGAACGCGCCCACGGACTGGCCGGCGTAGTCGGCGACGAATTCCTCCACATCGGCGGCCAGCGCCTGCCTGTCGAGTCCCGGCGGCACGCGCCCCAGGCGCATGACCTGTTCGGTGAGCGCCTCGGCGTCGCCCGAGGCCACGGCTAAAAGCGCGTCTTCCAGGGCGCGGCGCGTGCGCTCGTCGATGCGCCCGACCATGCCGCAATCGAGCAGCCCCAACCGGTCGCCGGGCAGGATCAGGAGGTTGCCCGGATGCGGATCGGCGTGGAAGAAGTTGTCGCGAAAGATCATCTCCAGAAAGATGTCCGCCGCGTTTTTGGCCAGGCGCGTGCGGCGCGCGGACTCCTCGGGCGTGGCCGGCGCGGCGGCGAGCGCGGCCACGGACTCCCCGTCGAGCTCCTCCATGGTGAGCACGCGCCTGGCGCTTTGGCCCGGGAACGTGCGCGGGAAAACCACGCGCGCGTCGCCGCTGAAATTGGCGGCGAAATGGCGCAGGTTGCGCTCCTCGCGCGTGAAATCGAGCTCGCGCAGGATGGTGCGGCGCATCTCCGCGGCCACGGCCAGGGGCTGGTACAGGCGCAGTTCCACGATGCCGCGCTCGGCAAGCTCGGCCAGTCCCATGGCGATGTCGAGGTCGGCGCGCACGTCCTCCTCGATGCCCGCGTGCTGCACCTTGACCACCACCCGCGACCCGTCGGCGAGGATCGCCCGGTGCACCTGGCCGATGGAGGCCGAGGCGACGGGCGTTTCCTCGAAGGCGGAAAAGTGCGCTTCCGGGGGCGCGCCGAGTTCGGCCTCGATGGTGGCGCGCACGACCTCCGGGGCGTCCGGAGCGGTGTCCTCGCGCAGTTTGGCCAGTTCCGCCGCCGTCTCCGGGCCGACGAGGTCCGGGCGCGTGGACAGGATCTGCCCGATCTTGACGGCCGTGGCCCCGAGTTCGGTCATGGCCAGGCGCAGCCGCGCCTCGCGCGTGAGCCCCGACAGCGTCGCCCCGGCCGGCCCCTTGAGCGTGCCGCGGAAAAACGATGTGTCCGTGGCGGCCAGGAACTCGGCCAGCCCGTACTTGGCCAAAACGCCGGCGATTTCCGTGAACCGCCGGGCGTTTCGGGCCAGATGCGGGATGGTGGCCAGGGAGAACATGCGACCCCGGCCCTAGTCCACCGGGCACAGCGGCTTTTCGCGCCGCCAGCGGAAGGCTTCCACGGTGTTGGCCATGAGCGTGGCGATGGTCATGGGGCCCACGCCCCCGGGCACCGGAGTGATCGCCGAAACGAGGTCCAGGACGTTTTCGTAGTCCACGTCGCCGCAGAGCTTGCCGTCGGGCAGGCGGTTCATGCCCACGTCCACGATGACCGCGCCGGGCTTGACCATGTCGCGGGTGATGCGTTTCGGCTTGCCGATGGCCGGCACGAGCAGGTCGGCCTGGCGGCACACGGCCGCGAGGTCCGGGGTGCGCGAGTGGCACATGGTCACGGTGGCGTTGCCGAAGGGCGTTTGCGCGGAGAGCAGCATGGCCATGGGCTTGCCCACGATGTTGCTGCGCCCGACGACCACGGCCTGTTTCCCGGCCGGGGAAAGGCCGTAGTATTCGAGCAGCTTCATGACGCCGAAGGGCGTGCAGGGCTTGAGCCCCGGCAGGCCGATGGAAAGCCGGCCCACGTTTTCCGGGTGGAAGCCGTCCACGTCCTTTTTCGGGTCGATGATCGCCAGGCAGCGGTTGGCGTCGAGGCCGCGCGGCAGGGGCAGCTGGAGCAGGATGCCGTCGATGTCGTCGCTTTCGCACAGCTCGGTGATATGGCGCTCCAGGGCGCACTGCGTGGTCCCGGCGTCGAGCCGCCAGATGCGCGAGGCGATGCCCACTTCCTCGCAGGCTTTCTCCTTGTAGCGCACGTAGACCTGGGAGGCCGGGTCGTCGCCGACGAGGATGACGGCCAGATGGGGCGGCCGGCCGCATTCCCGGGTGATGGCGTCGACGTCGTTGCGGACTTTGAGCCGCAGCTCGGCTGCGACTTTTTTCCCGTCAATCAAAAGCATGGCTGTCTCTCCTTTGCATCGCCGGAAAAGCGGGTTTTCCGGGCAGAAACCGGTGCGGCCGCAAGGCGTGCGCGTCCTTTTCTCCCTTAGCCGCCAATGCCTGCCCGCGTCCACCGTTCAATCGGCGGTTTGCAGCAGATGCCGGCGCAGGAAATCCACGGCCATCCCCTGCGCCTTCCTGGCGTCGTCGCCGGAAAATCCGTGCCCGGCCCCGGGGAAAACCCGCATCGCGGCCTGCCCGCCGCATGCCCGGGCCAGATCGACCAGCGCCTTGCCTGCGGCGGGCGCGACGACGGTGTCGGCGTCGCCGTGCAGTTCGAGCAGGGGCGGCAGACGCCTGACGGCATCCCGGAAGACGCTCGGGACGCCGCCGTAATAGACGACCAGGGCGGTGACGCGCGGGTCGGTTCCGGCGACGCCGGCAGCCAGGAACCCTCCCTGGGAAAAACCGAGAAGCCCCACGCGTCCCGAGGACAGGGCTCCGGCCAGGATGTCGCCCGCAACGTCGCGCACGAGCCCGGCCCAGGCTCCGGCCCGCTCCCGGAAAAGGGTCTGGCGCGCGGCCGGGTCCGGGGCGTTGGCCCGGGCGAGGTCCTCCGCGTCGTAGTAGGTGAGCAGATAGGCGTCCATGCCCGCCTCGGCGAGGGCTTCGGCCTGGCGGCGGTAAGCGGCGGCGAAGGGGGCGAGTCCCTGCCGGCCGTGCAGCAGGATGACGGCCGGCCGCTTGCCGTTTCCCGCAGCGCGAAACAGTGTCGCGACCACCGGATGCCGGGGCGTGGACAGGGTCACGGTCCGTGCCGCGACCGGGGCGGCGTCCGCCCGCAAGACGGGGGAGACCGGCAAGAGCCCCGGACAAAGGAGCAGACAGAGCCACATGCCGCGAGGGAGCGGGAATCTCATGGGGAAGACCTTCGGCGGCGGAAAAGCAAGCGCGCCGGGAGGCCGAACCTCCCGGCGCGCCAAAAGGGAGCGCCTTGCGGGCTACTCTTCTTCGTCTTCCTCGATGTCGTACCAGTTGGCGGCCATGTAGGGGCCGTAGAAGATGGCGGCGTCCTCCAGCTCCTCCTCGATGCGCAGCAGCTGGTTGTACTTGGCCAGGCGGTCCGAGCGGCACAGCGACCCGGTCTTGATCTGGCCGGCGTTGACCGCCACGGCGAGGTCCGCGATGAAGCTGTCCTCGGTCTCGCCCGAGCGGTGGGAGACCACCGTGGTGTAGGCGGCCTGTTTGGCCATCTCGATGGTGTCCAGCGTCTCGGTCACGGTGCCGATCTGGTTGAGCTTGATCAGGATGGAGTTGGCCACGCCCTGGCTGATGCCCTCGTCGAGGATGTCCGGGTTGGTGACGAAGATGTCGTCGCCCACAAGCTGGATGCGCTCGCCCAGTTCCACGGTGAGCTTCTTCCAGCCTTCCCAGTCGCCCTCGGCCAGACCGTCCTCGATGGAGATGATGGGGTAGCGGTCCACGAACCCGGACAGGTAGGCGACCATCTCGTCGGAGCTCATGGTGCGCTTTTCGCCGCCGAGCACGTACTTGCCGTTTTTGAAAAATTCCGAAGCCGCGGCGTCGATGGCCAGGGAGATCTCGTCGCCCGGGCGGTAGCCGGCCTCTTCGATGGCCTTGGTGATGTACCTGAAGGCCTCGTCGTGGTCCTTGAGGTTGGGAGCGAAGCCGCCCTCGTCGCCGACCGCGGTCATGTGGCCGTCGGCGGCCAGGATCTTTTTGAGCGTATGGAAGGTCTCCGCGCCCATGCGCAGGGCGTCGGCGAAGGTGCGCGCGCCGAGCGGCACGATCATGAACTCCTGGATGTCCAGGTTGTTGGGGGCGTGCGCGCCGCCGTTGATGATGTTCATCAGCGGCACCGGCAGCACCTTGGCGTTGATGCCGCCGAGGTAGTTGTACAGCGGCTGGCCCAGGAACATGGCCGCGGCGCGGGACACGGCCATGGACACGCCGAGGATGGCGTTGGCGCCCAGGCGCGACTTGTTCTCCGTGCCGTCGAGGTCGATCATGGTGTTGTCGATGGACACCTGCTGCAGGGCGTCCATGCCGATGACGGCCTCGGCCAGCTCGCCCTGGACGTGCTCCACGGCCTTGGTCACGCCCTTGCCGCCGTAGCGGGAAGCGTCCTGGTCGCGCATTTCCAGGGCCTCGCGGGAACCGGTGGAAGCGCCGGAAGGCACGGCGGCCCGTCCGGACGCGCCGGACTCCAGGGTGACCTCCACTTCGACGGTGGGATTGCCGCGGGAATCGAGGATTTCCCTGGCCCAAACGGCGGCAATGGTGCTCATGAGCGTCTCCTTATTCGGTCTTTGGTCGGTGTGGCGTGTGTTGACGGCGGGCCGGGCGGCCCGTCACCACAGGACGTAACGCAATTCGCGGCGATTTATAACCCCCGCCGCACGGCGTTTTCGCGACGGGGCGATGCGGGGAGGCGGTTCCGCCCTACAGGCGGATGTCCGGGAAGTCCGCTTCGGCCGGCGCGCCCTCGCGCCGGCGCACGTGGCGCAGGAATTTGCGTGCCTCGGGGAAGTCCGGAGCGGCGGCCAGGGCCTTTTCCAGGAGGTCGCGGCAGGCGGCCAGTTCGCCCTTTTCGTAGAGCACCCGGGCCAGGTTGAAAAGCAGCCGCTCGTCGTCCGGGGCGATCTCCAGGGCGGTGCGGTAGTAGGCAGCGGCGATGTCGAAGTTTTTCTGCTTGCGCAGCTGGATGCCGAAGGCGTTGATGGTGCGTTTTTGCGCCTCGCCGCCGGTCGTCGCGCCGCTGCCCTTGAGCACGGCCAGCACCGCGCCGTCGCTGTCGGCGTGGCCGCCGGCGGAAAGGGCCATGAGGATGACGGTGAACAGCGCCCGTTCGGCCTCGGGCAGGGCGTTCTGGTCGAGGTGGGTGTCGCCGTCGCCGAGCAGCCGGCCGAGCACCAGGGACGCCTGGGCCAGGCGTTCCTGGAAGACCAGGGGCGCGGGTAGGAAATGGCCCAGGAACTCCTGCGGCGTCACGGTTTTTTGCAGCGGCATGGGCAGGCTGGCGTCGTCGAGGGGGAAGATGAGGATGCGCGCGGCGTCCAGGCGCAGGGCCAGCCAGTTGATGCGCTGGGTGAAGTCGCGGCCCGAGCCCGCGGTCTTGCCCATCTTTTGCAGCTTCTGGGATTGGTAGCAGCCAAGCAGTTCCGGGAGCATGGACGCGTTCCTGGGGTTGCGGGCGCCGGCCGGACGACGCATGCCTTCGCCGTTTTCGATGCTCGCGATTGTGCGACGGAGGGACGATTATGACAATCCCTTTTTTGCTCCGCCCCGGCGCGGCCCGTGGCCGAGCCAGAGGCGGCGCAGGCCCTCGAGCAGCAGGTTCGGGCGCACGTCGCGCAGCACCGGGCAGATCGGGGCCAGCTTCTCGGCGAATCCGCCCGTGGCCAGCACCCGGACCTCGCCGCCCAAGTGCGCGATCAGGCGCGTGGTCACGCCCTGCACCATGTCCGCGAAGCCGAAAACGAAGCCCTGGTTGATGCATTCCGCGGTGGAGCGGCCGATGGAGAGCGCGCCGTCGCCCGGCTCCAGGGCCACGTGGGGCAGCTTGGCCGTCTTGCTCACGAGCCCGGACAGCGACGTCAGCATGCCCGGACAGATGAGCCCGCCGAGAAAGGCGTCGTCGCGCACGCAGTCGAAATTGGTGGCCGTGCCGAAGTCGATGACGATGACGCCCGGCGCGTCCACGGACATGCGCCCGGCATAGGCCGTGACCAGCCGGTCCGCGCCGACCTCGTGGGGCCGGCCGTAGAGGTTTTTGAGCGGCACGGGCACGTCCGTCGGCACGAAGCGCAGCCGCACGCCGAGGTAGCGCGACACGGCCGCGGTGAGCACCGGGGCCATGGGCGGCACCACGCACGAGCACACGGCCGCTTCCACGTCGGCCGGGGCGCAGCCGTGGACGGACAGGGCGGTGACGAGGGTGAGCCCCAGGCTGTCGGGCGTGGCCGCGCGGTCCGTGGGCAGGGCAAACGACGGGCCGAGGCCGTGGCGCTCGGCCAGACCGAACTTGGTGTTGGTGTTGCCGACGTCGATGAGCAGGGCGGGCATGGCGACGGGTTACGGCCTGGCGGCCGCGGTGTTGCCGAGTTTGTCCACGAAGGCCTCCGCCGTGGGCAGGATGCGCGCGACGATCTCCCCCACGCCCCTGGCGTTGGGATGCAGGCCGTCGGGCAGGGTCAGGTCCGGGTGTCCCGTGACGCCGTCGAGCAAGAAGGGGTAGAGCGCGGCGTCGTAGCGTTTGGCCAGGGCGGGATAGATGGCGTCGAACTCCGCGGCGTAGTCCGCGCCGTAGTTTTTCGCCGAGCGCATGCCGCAAAGGAGCACGGGAATGCCGGCGCCCGTCAGGCGCTTGAGGATGGCGTCGAGGTTGGCCATGGCCGTTTCGGGATCCTGGCCGCGCAGCATGTCGTTGGCCCCGAGTTCGACGATGACCCCGTCCGGGCGCATGGAAAGCACCTGGTCAAGGCGCGCCAGGCCCCCGGCCGTGGTGTCGCCGGAGACGCCGAAATTGGCGATGGTCACGTCGCGGCCGCGCGCGGCCAACGCCTGTTCCAGCCGGGCCGGAAAGGCGTCGCCGGCAGGCAGGCCGTAGCCGGCGGTCAGGCTGTCGCCGAACGCCGCCAGGCGTGTCGCCGCAGCGGCCGTCGTGGACGTCACGAGGCACCCGAGCAGCAACATCGCCAGGAGCGCGGCCAGGGCCGCGACCCGGGTTTGTCTTTTGCGGGCAAGCTGGTATCCTTTGGCGACGCCGCCGGAGGGTTTCTTGCGCATGGACTGCGGAGCCGATGACATCATTTCGCTTACCGACGTGCACCTGACGTTACAAAGCCGGGCCGGCCGGGTCAACATCCTGCGCGGCGTGGACCTGTGCGCGGCGCAGGGAGAACGGCTGGCCGTCATGGGGCCTTCGGGCGCGGGCAAGACCACGCTGCTCATGCTCCTGGCCGGGCTCGAACGGGCGAGCGCCGGCACGGTGCGCGTGGCCGGGAACGACCTTTCGAGCCTGAGCGAAGACGGGCTGGCGGCCTTTCGCCGCGACAACGTGGGCATCGTCTTCCAGGCCTTCCACCTGTCCCCGTCCATGACGGCGCTGGAAAACGCGGCGCTGTCCCTGGAATTTTCCGGCCGGCGCGACGCCTTCGCCCGGGCCGAGGAGGCGCTTGTGGCCGTGGGGCTCAAGGACCGGCTGGGGCATTATCCGGCCGAGCTTTCCGGCGGCGAACAGCAGCGGGTGGCCCTGGCCCGGGCGCTGGCCCCGGGGCCGCGCCTGCTTCTCGCCGACGAACCCACGGGCAACCTCGACGGCGCGACCGGGGAGAAGGTCATGGACCTGCTTTTTTCCCTGTCCGCGTCGGCAACCCTCGTGCTCGTCACGCACGACCCGGGGCTGGCCGGGCGTTGCGGCCGGGTGGCGCGGGTGCGCGACGGCCGCGTCGTCGATGGGGCGGCGGCGGCCGGATGAAGCGGCTTTTTTTCGCGCCGCGCGGCCGCAGCCCCTGGGAGCGGCTGCTGCGCGGCGCGCTGCTCGGGGCCGTGTTCGCGCTGGTCCTCGTGGCCTACCGCAAGCACTTCGACGCCGTGATCGAGAAGGCGCAGGCCACGGGCACCGTGGCCGATCCCGGCCATGCGCTGTCCCGGGACGACCGGGTCACGATCCTCGAACTGGCGCAGGCACTGCGCGGCCGCTTCGGGCTCGAACTGCGCGTGCGCGTGGGCGGCGAGCCGCCCGGGGACGTCGCCGCCGGGCCGAAGACCGCGTTTTTTTATGTCGATCCCGCATGCCGGGCCAGCCGGGTGGTGCTTGCGCCCCTGGCCGCCTCGGCGTTGCCCGCGGGATTTTCGGAAGACCTTGGCCGGGAGCACCTGGACGCGAACTGCCGGCAGGGACGGCTGCGCGAAGGCGTGCTCGCCGCGCTCGGGCTTTTTGTCGACTCCCTGGACGCAGCGGCGGGCCGGGGAAAAGGAGAACACCGACCATGACGATCGAGACGACCACGCCGCCGCTTGTCATCCACACCGACGGCGCGTGCCTGGGCAATCCCGGCCCGGGCGGCTACGCGGCGGTGTGGGAAGCCGACGACGGGCCCAGGGAGCTTTCCGGCGGCCGCAAGCTCACCACCAACAACCGCATGGAACTGCTCGCGGCCATCGTGGCCCTGGAGGCGCTCGAAGCGCCGACCAAGGTGGTCCTGGTCACGGATTCGCGCTACGTGCACGACGCCATCGAAAAACGCTGGCTTGCGGGCTGGCAGAAGCGCGGCTGGGTCAACGCCGAGAAAAAGCCGGTCAAGAACCAGGACCTCTGGCGGCGGCTCATTCCATTGCTTTCCCGCCACAGCGTTTCCTTCCGCTGGGTGCGCGGCCATACCGGCCACGCCGACAACGAACGCTGCGACGTGCTGGCCAAGCAGGCGGCCAACTCCCGCAACCTGCCCGCCGACGACGGCTATCCCGGCTAGCCCCGTCGGGGAGGCCCAGGAGGGGAGCATCCCCTCCTGGCCGACGAGGCATATTCCTCTTTCCTCCCCTCCACAGAAACATCCCCCGAGACTTTGATGCGCTGGCCGGCGATCCAGCCCGCGCGGCGATGGCGCGTCAGTAGCCCGGGGCGTCTTTCGCGGCGGCAAGCAGACGGCCCGCCAGTTCCGGTGCGGCCTCGGCCCAGTGCAGGTAGAGCGGGCGCAGCACCCGGGCGTGGAGCGTCGCGGCCGCGGCGAGGCGCGTTCGGACCATGTCCTCAAGCGGCTGCGCCAGAAACCAGTCGGCAAAGGTTTGGGCGCGGTGCGTGGCGCGGTGCCCGGCATCGACCCTGGCCAGCCCGGAGGCAGCGACGCGGCGGCGACGCGCCGGGTCGGCCAGCAGCGCTTCCACGAGCCGGCACAGGCCTTCGAAATCGTCCTGGTCGTAGAGGAAGAGGTCCTCGGCGTCGCGGAACAGGGCGTCCTGGCCGTGGCCGATGCGCGGGGTGACCAGGCAAGCCCCGCAGCCGAGCGCCTCGAACACGCGGTAGTTGAGGTCGCGGTGCTCGGCGATGTTGAGCACGAGCCGCGCTTCGTGGAAGGCTTGGCGGTAGGGGCCGGTCAGTGAGATAAATCCCGGAAAGCGCGCGCGCAGCCGGGCGAGCAGGGCGCTGCGCACGGGGGTCAGCGCCGGATCATCCTTGCCGACGAACACCATGTCGTGGCGCTTGGGCGCGTTGGGGCCTTCCGGGCCGGGCCTGTCGGCTGCGGCGGCGAAGGGCGGCGACCACAAGAGCCGCGCGGCGTCGCCGCCCGGGCCGACGAAATCCGGCAAATGGTCGCGCAGTCCCACGAGGCAGAGGTCGAAGGCCCTGGCGTAGAGCGGATACCAGGCGTGGATGTGGGAATCCACGCAGGCGAAGACCGTGGGGCAGGGAAAGCGTTCGAGTCCGAGCAGCATGGGCGGCACGCTCATGTCGCCATAAACCAGGGCGTCCGGCGCGAAACCGAAGGCCGAAACGAGGGAGTCCCAGCTGAAAAAGCGGTGGGCCGGCACGTGCGCGTGCACCACGCTCCAGCCGTGCGGGGCGAGGACCGGCGCGAGGGCCGGGGCGAAAAGCGGATTGGCGAGCCAGGCCAGGCGTTTCATGGGAGAGCCCGGGCCGCCGCTCAGACCGCTGGCGCGAGGAGGGGGATGCCGGCGCGGCGGAAGTTTTCCTGCCAGCCCTCGGGGCTTAATGATTGTGGCAGCAGCGCCTGCCGGGCGCGGCCGGCGTCCCTGAAGGCCGCTTTGACGGCCTGGTCGAGGACGGCGGCGGCCTGCGCCGGGCGGTGCATGGGCGCGTTGCGGATGGAGGGATGCCCGGCCGCGAGGTCCTTGCACGGGTAGGCGTTGGTCACGACCTCCAGGCCGAAGCTCGCCATCTCGAGCGGCGGGTAGGACGGGTGCGGCGAAGCCATGAACGACAGGCCGACATGGGATTGCAAAAGCGTTGCGGCGTATTCCGGCAGGGAAAGCATGCCGCGGCTGACAAGCGTCGTGTCGTCGGGAAAGGCGACATCCTCGTGGAGCGTGCCGGCGCTTACAAGCGTCACGGGCAGGGCGTAGGCCTGTCGGAACGCGGCGAGCCAGGCCCAGAGGCAGGCGAGCGCGGCCGGGAAGCAGTTGCGGTGGTGCCCGGGGCGGCCGTAGACGAGGATATTAAGCCGGTCCGCGGCACGCGGCGGCAGGCGGCGGCCCATGCCGGCAAGGGCCGCCGCCAGGACGGGATTGAGCGAGGGGCGCACGGCCACGGCCTTGCCCAGGGCGTAGCGCTTTTTCGTCAGGAAGCGGGCCAGCTCCACGGAGTTGATCACGGCTGTGCAGGCCTCGCCGTGGCCGTAGGTGGCCTCGGCGAGCATGTGGTCGAGGCTCATGGGATAAAAGCCCGGCTCCCAGTCCTGGATGAAATAGTAGAAGGGATTGGCCGGCCGGCCGGCCTGGCGCAGGAGCTCGGAGAACGCCTCCCAGACCGGCACGGCCCGCCAGAAGGTGCATAGGAAAATGTCGCCGCCGTGGACGGCGAGGGGCGCGTCGTCATGGACGGAGGCGACCTCGGGCGGCGGGTCGCCCGGGCGGCGCACGAACGGGGCCGGGTCGAGGCGTTCCGCCGCGCCGGGCAGGGGCGTCAAGGAGACGAAACGCACGGACGGGTAGTGTGGGGCCAGGAACCGGGCCAGCTCCAGCACCGACGCCAGGCCGCCGAAGACGTGGTCCCGTTGCAGGTGCGGCAGGCATACGGTCAGGCGCGGCGGGTGCGCGCCCGGAAGAAGGCGCAGCCGCGCCGGATCGAGGGCCGAGGCGGCGAACACGGCCGGATCGTAGCGCGCGGCCTGCGTCATGGCGTCAGCGTCTCCGTTGCCGGCCAACGGGACGTCATGCCGCGCCTTCGGCCCGGGGCGACGTCGCCTCCGCGTCCTTGGCGGGCGACGCGGGATCGGGCGTCGGGGGCAGTTCGCCGCGCTTGGCGGCCGCGCCGCCGCCGCGCAGGACCTCGGCGTCGGCCAGTATCATGATGAGGCGCTTGAACATGGCGCGGTCGAGGGTTTCCTTGCGCGCCTCCATCTTGCGCAGGGCCTCGAAGGGCGGATAGGCCGGCCGCCAGACGCAGGCGCGCGTCAGGGCGTCGTAGGTGTTGCACACGCAAAGGGCCTTGACGTAGGGCGGGATGCCCGGCCCGGGCAGGCCGCCCGGGAAGCCCTTGCCGTCCTCCTGCTCGTGGTGGAAAAGGATGCAGTGCAGGGTCTCCGGCGGCAGGGGCAGGCCCACGCACATGCCCACGCCAAGCGCGGGGTGGGAGCGGAAAACGGTCTCCTCTTCGGGGGACCAGGACTCGGGCCGACGTTCGATGAGGCCGCCCGGCAGCCCCAGCTTGCCCACGTCGTGCAGCAGCGCGCCCGCGCCGACCTTGACCAGCAGGTCTTCGTCCATGCCCGGCCGGTCCATGAGCACAAGCGACGTGAGCACCATGACGGACAGCCCGTGCTGGTATTCCTGGTAGCCCTTGCTGATGAGCCGGGCCACGTTTTTTACGGCGTCCGGGGCCTGGAGAAACCCGATGGACTGGCGCACGAGCTTGCCGACCTGATCGAAGCGCGCGCGGCTCAGGGTGTGGGGCAGTTTTTCCTCGAGCACGCCCTTGGCCAGGGTGACGGCGCTGGCGTGCCAGACCTCGGACCGCTCGGCCAGGGGAATGGATTCGTCGAGCAAAAGCTCGCCCAGGGTCTCGCGCAGGTAGTTGTCGTAATGGCGCTGCTCGCCCTTGTGGATGTAGACCGTGGTCACGCCCATGGCCCGCAGCCGCGCCAGCTGCTCGGCGGTGAAGGCCGCGCCGCGCGTGGCGTAGAGGACCAGTCCGCCGCCCTTGCGCACGTAGACGGAAAAACGTCCCTTGCCCCAGGGCCGCAGGGACAGGGTCTTAACGGGCAGGTAGGATTTGAGATCCTGCGCGGAAACGGCCTCCTCGGCCGGAGCTGCGTTTTGCGTCATCGCACGGTCTCCCCGGGGCCTGGGTCGTTCAGGGGCAGGCGCATTTCCGCCACTTCCTCGTCGTAGTTGCGCACCACGGAGAAGCCGAGCTTGTCGGCAAGGCCCTGCATGCCGCCGTTTTCCATGAGCGCCTGGCCGGTCAGTTCGCGCGTGCCGCGCCCCTTGCAGTAGCGGATGATCTTTTCCATGAGCAACCGGCCCAGGCCCTGGCCCTTGAGGTCCGAGCGGATGATGACCGCGAATTCCGCCGAGGAGTTGTCCGGCCGGGTCGAGGCCCGCACCACGCCGAGGGTCTCGGGGCGGCCTTCCGCGTCCGGGGCCGTGGCAATAAACGCCATCTCGCGCTCGTAGTCGATCTGCGTGAGCTTGGCCATTTCCGTGTGCGTGAGTTCGCGCACCACGCCGAAGAAGCGGAAGCGCAGGTCTTCGGGCGAGAGGTGTTTGAAGAATTCGAAATGGGCCGGTTCGTCCTCGGGCCGGATTGGGCGCAGCATGGCGTGACGGCCGTTTTTCAGGGTCACGCACTCCTCGAGCTCCCGGGGGTAGGGCCGGATGGCGAGGCGGTGGGGATCGGGTTCGGCCTCGGCGGTAAGGCGGATGGCCGCGCCGATGACCTGCACGCCGCCGGGCTGGGCCAGGACGGGGTTCAGGTCGATGGCCGCGATGCGCTCGATGTCCGCCACGCACTGGGAGACCTGGTTGAGGGTGAGGCACAGGGCGTTGACGTCGATGGCCGGCTGTCCGGCCGCGCCGCCGAAGGAGGCGGCCACGCGGGTGCGAAAGACGAGGTCGCGCGCCAGCGACATGTTGAGCGGCGTCAGCGCCACGGCGCGGTCGCGCGTGACCCTCGCGGCGAGCCCGCCCTGGCCGAAGACGATGTACGGGCCGAACACCGCGTCCACCCGGGCCTGGATGGTCACTTCGTAGGCCCCGCCCCGGCGGGCCATCTCCTGGACCACGAAGCCCTCGATGCGCGCGCCGGGCACGTGCTCGAGCACGCGCTGCCGGGCCGCGTCGGCGGCCTCGCGCACGGCTTCCGGCCCAGTGATGTCGAGGACGATGCCGCCGACGTCGAAGGGCTGGGGCATGTCCGGGGAAACGATCTTGACCGCCACGGGATAGCCCAGAGCCTCGGCCGCGGCCACGGCGTCGTCCACGTCCTCGGTGAATTGCGAGGCCACCGCGCGCACGCCGTAGTAGCCGAGCACTTCCTTGGCCTCGGGATCGGTGAGCGCAAGCCGCCCCTCGGAAAACGCCCGCTCGATGACCGCCCGGGCCGCGTCCGGGTCCGGGGCGTACTCCGAGGGCAGGCTCGCCGGCATTTCCATGAGCAGTTCCTGGTTGCGGCGGTAGCGCAGCAGGTGCAGGAAGGCGGATACGGCCTGGTCCGGCGTCTCGTAGGTGGGGACGCCCGCGTCGTTGAGCGTCTTGAGCGCCGCGCCCGAGCCCGGGTCGTAGCCCATCCAGCAGGCGAGCACCGTGCGGTTGGTCTTGGCCAACACCTCGGCCATGGCCTTGGCCGCCTGCTCGGCGTCGACCCCGGGAAAGGGCACATGGATGACCAGCACGGCGTTGACGCCGGGCGTGCGCAAAAGCGCCCGCAAGGCTTCGGCGTAATCGCCCGGGGCGGCGTCGAAGCTCATGTCCACCACGCCGTGGCGCAGCCAGTTGGGGCCGAGCAGGCGCGAGAGGCCCTCGCGCGCCTCGGCGTCGAATCCGGCCAGCGACCCGCCGCCTTCGAGCAGCGCATCCGCGGCCATGATGCCGATGGAGCCGCCGTTGGTCAAAATGGCCAGGTTTTCGCCGCGAAGCGGCCGCGAGCGGGCGAGCGTCTGGGCGGCGTCGAAGAGCGCGTCGATCTCGCCCACGCGCAGCATGCCCGCCCGGCGGAAGGCCTCTTCGTAGACCTCGTCGCGGCCCTCGGACGGATCGGGCGGAAACACGGTCCACAGCTTGCGCCCGGGCTTGATGACGAGCACGGGCTTGTTGCGCGCGGCGGCGCGGGAGGCGCTCATGAACGAGCGCGCGTCGGAAATGGATTCGACGTAGAGCAGAATCGAGCGCGTGTTGGGGTCCTGGGCCATGTAGTCCAGGATGTCGGCGTACTTGAGATCCACCCGGTCGCCGAGCGACAGGATGTGGGAGAAGCCGAAGCCCTTGGTGCGCGCCCAGTCGAGGACCGCGGTGAAAAGCGAGGCGGACTGGGAAATGAACGCGATCTTGCCCGGCAGCGCGTCCGAGGCGGCCAGCGAGCAGTTGAGGCCGATGCCCGGCACCACGAGCCCGAGGCCCGACGGGCCGAGGATGCGGATGCCGGACGGCGCGGCCGCTTCAAGCATGCGCGCCTGGAGCGCGCGTTTTTCCCCGCGCGGCAGTTTCGCCCAGCCCGGCGGCAGCACCACGGCCGCGCCCACGCCGCGGCGGCCGAGTTCGCGCAGATACTCGGGCACGCTCGCGGGTTCCGTGGCGATGACGCCGATGTCCGGCGTCAGGGGCAGCGTGTCCACGGACTTGTAGCACAGCACGCCGGAAATGGCGTCGTGGGCCGGGTTGACCGGCATGACCGGCCCCAGGAACTTGCCCCCGAGCAGGTTCTTCATGATCACCGCGCCCGGGTGCCTGGGGTCCGCGGACGCGCCGATCACGGCCACGGAGTTGGGGCGGAACAAGGCGTCAAGGCTTCGGGCGCTCAACAGAAGCTCCGGGGCAGAAGGTTACGAGGTTGCGCCCAAGGATAGAAGGCCCGCGCAGGCAAGGCAAGGGGTTTCGCGGTTTTCGGCACCGCCGGCCCGTGTTGTTGACAGGACGGGATGGCGATGGCAGCTTCCAATAACGATGCCGGATTGCAGCCGAAATCCTTGTCGCACCGGCGCGAAACGGCCCCGAGCCCCAAGGAGGGTTCCATGGAAGTCGCCACCAGCCTCGTCACCGACAACGAGTTTTTTTCCGCCGAGCGCCGCGACAACGTCCTGATCGTGCGCGGCAAGCCCCACTTCACCCGCCACGTCCGGGACCTCAAGCAGATCGACACGTTTTTCGACCACCTGGAAATCATCGCCCATACCGATCAGGTGCGCGTGGTGGTCTTCATCGGCTGCCCCCAGAAGGACGGCGCGGCCGACACCCTGGAATTTTTCGACGAGTTCCTCACCTCCCGGCGCGAGGATTACCTGCTGCAACGGCTGTTCAACCTCGTCAACAACTACATCGTGACCATGGCGGGCCTCAACAAGGTCACCATCCACGCCGACGCCGGCCACGTCTCGGCCTTCATGCTCAACATGAGCCTCGCCTGCGACTACCGCATCGTCGGCGCGCAGACCGTGTTCGAAAACGCTTCGGCGGAAGTCGGTACCCTCCCCAAGGGCGGCGGCGGCTACTTCCTGTCGCGCCTGCTCGGCGGAGCCAAGGCGGCGGAGGTGCTGCAATGGACGCGGTTCACGGCGGAAGAGGCGCTCACCCTCGGCATCGTGGACAAGATCGTGCCCTCGGACAGGCTCGAAGAGGAAGCGCTCAAGGTCGCGGCCTACTACCAGGAGCCGCAGGTCGCCACCATGCTCGCCATCCGCAAACTGCTCAAAAGCGACATCAACGAATTGCGGCGGTCTCTCGAAACCGAGGACATGCTGATCCTCAACCGGCTCAATTCGCCGGAATTCCGCACCGCCCTGGCGTCGCGGCGCGAAGCCCGCAAACGGAAACAGCAATAAGCCGCACCGGCGTGCGCGCGGATGACTTCCGGCGGCTTTTGGGCTAGGGTCAGGGCTCTCTTCCCCGGGAATTTCGGGCAAAACCATCCCGTCGAGGTCCCATGCGCCTTTTCCTGACCACGCTCCTGCTGCTGGCCCTGGCCTCCTCCGCATGTGGCGGCAATCTGGATTTCACCCTGCACAAGCTCGACTCCGGCCGCCCCGGCCCCACCATCCTCGTCGTCGGCGGCATCCAGGGCGACGAGCCCGGCGGCTTCTACACCGCCGCGCTGCTGGTTTCCCACTACAAGATCACGAGCGGCGCGGTCTGGGTGGTACCCAACCTCAATTTCCTGTCCATGATCCACAACTCCCGGGGCATGCACGGCGACATGAACCGGAAATTCGCCGACCTTGATCCGAAAGACCCGGAATACGAGGCCATCCAGAAAATAAAAGCCATCATCACCGATCCCCGCGTCAGCGCCGTGCTTCACCTCCACGACGGCTGGGGCTTCTACAGCCCGACCTACGTCTCCGAATGGCAAAACCCCAAACGCTGGGGACAGTCCGTCATCATCGACCAGCCCTCCGTCGATGCGCCGCACTTCGGCGACCTCGCCGCCCTGGCCGATAAAGCCGTCGCCGATGCCAACGAACGCCTCTACGACCCCATGCACGCCTACCACGTGAAAAATACCCATACCCGCGAGCTCGACGACGAAACCGCCAAGGAAATGTCCAAGACACTGACCTACTTCGCCATCAACCACGGCAAGCCGGCCTTCGGCATCGAAGGCAGCAAGAACGTCAGCGCCTTCATGTCCGCCTACTACCACCTCGCCGTGGTCGAAAGCTTCCTGCGCTCCTTCGGCATCGGCTTCGAACGCTCCTTCGACCTGACCACGCAAAACGTGGGCGACGCCCTGCAAAGCAACGTCGCCGTCTCGTTTTTCGACAACAAGGTCTACCTCGACCTGCGCAACGCCCGCGAACGCCTGCGCTACATCCCCCTCAAAAAAGGCAGCGCCGTCGAATACCGCCCCGGCAGCCCGATAATGGCCCTCGTCTCGGCCGAAGGCAGCCTCAAGGTCTACTTCGGCAACAAGAACGTCACCGAACTCGACCCCCAATACTGCGAATACGACGGCAGTATCGAAGCCGTCACCATGGAAATCGACGGCGTCAAACGCATGGTCCCCTTCGGCCGCGTCGTGCCCGTGGCCAAATCCTTCAGCGTCGTCCCCGGCAACGGCTACCGCACCAACATCATCGGCTTCTCCAGGCCGGGACTCGCCGACGAATCCAACGTCACCCTCGGCCGCACCGACCTCCAAACCGGCTACTCCGTGGACAAGGCCGGCTCCGTCTACCGCATCGAAGTCTATAACGGCGACAAGTTCTGCGGCATGATCCTCGCCGCCTTTGACGCCAAGGGGCCCGCCATGGCCGGCGGCGGCAAGCTGCTGCGCCGGCTGCAGAAAAGTGGCGAACTGGAACTTGGCCGGTAGCGAGGGGATGTCGGGAAGAGAGGAAGGAAGATGCCTCCGGCGGCCAGGAGGGGATGATCCCCTCCTGGACCTCCCCAACGGGGCGTGGCAAACGGATGGGAGGACGGTCGTTGGGCGGGGCGTCGGGGTCTGGGGCGGAGCCCCAGTTCGTAGCTCGCTGCCGCTTGCGTCACCTGTCACGTCTCCGGTACCCGACTCCCATGCAGCATGATTTTCCTTCCATCCCGCCGCGCGGGTTGCTGGTGGCGGGCACGCGCAGCGGTTGCGGCAAGACGTCGGTGGCGTTGGGGCTGATGCGGGCTTTGGCGCGGCGCGGGTTGCGGGTGCAGGCGTTCAAGGCCGGGCCGGATTTCATCGATCCGGGGCATCATGCCTTGGCCACGGGCGCGCCGAGCCACAATCTGGATGACTGGATGTGCGGGGCGGCGGGGACGCGGCGGATTTTCGCGCGTTATGCGGCCGGAGCCGACGTGGTGGTGGTCGAGGGCGTGATGGGCCTTTTCGACGGCTATGCGGCCACGGATGCGGCGGGCAGTGCGGCGTCGTTGTCGCGGCTGTTGGGGCTGCCGGTGCTGCTTGTCGCGGATGTGGCGTCCATGGCCCGGTCGGCGGCGGCGCTGGTTTCGGGGTATCTTTCTTTCGAACCGGATTTGGATTTCTGCGGCGTGGTCTGCAACAACGCCGGCAGCGAGTCCCATGCGGCGCTTCTGCGCGAGGTCATGGCCGCGTCGTTGCCGGGAACACGTCTTTGGGGCGTTCTACCCCGGCGCGCCGATCTGGTGATGCCGTCGCGGCATCTGGGGCTTATCACAGCCGATGACGACGCGCAGGCGCTTGCCCGCCTGGACGCCTTGGCCGACTGGATCGAGGCCGCAATGGACCTCGACGCGCTCCTTGCCGCTCTCCCCCCCCTCTCCCCATCCAGGGAGGCCGGGGGGGATGATCCCCCCCGGCGGAGAGGGCCAGGAGAGGCAGAGCCTCTCCTGGCCGCCGGAGGCGTCTCCCACGCCTTACGCCTGGGCGTGGCCAGGGATGCGGCGTTTTGTTTTTATTATGCCGAGAATCTGCGCCTGCTCGAGGCGGCGGGGCTGACGCTGGTGCCGTTTTCGCCGCTGACGGACGCGGCGTTGCCGCAGCGGTTGGACGGGCTGTATTTCGGCGGCGGCTATCCGGAACTTCATGCCGCCGCGCTTGCGGCCAACGCGGGCATGCTGGCCGGGGTACGCGCCTTTTGCGGCTCGGGCCGGCCGGTACTGGCCGAGTGCGGCGGGTTCATGTACTTAATGGAAACGCTGCAGGATCTTGCGGGCGGCGAGCATGCCATGGCCGGGGTGTTTCCTTTCCGGGCGGCGATGGGCGAGCGGTTCGCGGCGCTCGGCTACCGGCAGATCACGACCCTTGCGGCGACGCCCTTGGGACCGGCAGGCTCGCGGCTTCGCGGCCATGAATTCCATTATTCCCGCATCGTGGGCGAGACCGGGACCGTGCCCGGCGTGTATGCGGCGACCGGCCGCAAGGGGCCCCTCGACGGCCGGCACGGATTCTTGTCGGACGCTACGCTCGGCAGCTACGTGCATCTGCATTTCGCGAGCAATCCGCAGGCGGCGGCACATTTCGCCAGGGCCTGCCGGGAGGCGCGATGACGCCCGGCAATCCCCTGCGCGAAGGCTTCACCACGGGCACGGCCGCGTCCGGCGCGGCCAAGGCGGCGACGCTTTTGCTTCTTTGCGGCAGGGAGGTCACGTCCGTGGACGTGCCGCTTCCCGGCGGCGGACGGCTGACGGTGCCGGTGGCGGAGGTGCGGCCCGAGGGCGGGGGCGTTTTCGCCGCCGTGATCAAGGACGGCGGCGACGACCCGGACGTGACGCACGGCGCGCGCATCGGCTGTTTCGTGGAGCGCTTGCCGCAAGGTGCGCCGGGCGAGGTCGTCGTCGCGGGCGGGGAGGGCGTGGGCCACGTGACGCTGCCGGGGTTGCCGGTCGCGGTGGGGGAGCCGGCGATCAACCCCGCGCCCCGGGCGCAGATTGCTGCTGCCGTGGCCGAGGCGGCGGCCTTGGCCTCTTGCGACGGCGCGCTTCGCGCCGAGGTGCGCGTGGCCGGCGGCGAAGCCATTGCGCGAAAGACCCTCAACCCGCGTCTGGGCATTGTCGGGGGCATCTCGATCCTGGGTGCGTCGGGCATCGTGCGGCCGTTCAGCCACGCGGCCTGGGAGGCGTCCATTGCCGAGGCCCTGGACGTGGCCCGGGCGCTCGGGCACGAGGCCGTGGGCTTTTCCACGGGCCGGCGCAGCGAGGCGCTCCTGCGCGCGCATCTGCCGCAGCTTCCCGAAACGGCCTGCGTGCAGGCGGCGGATTTCTTCGCTTTCGCCCTGGGCGCGGCGGCCGCGCGGGGTTTTCGCGAGATTATCTACGCCGCCTATCCGGGCAAGTGCGTGAAGATGGCGCAGGGGCTGGCCAATACCCATGCCCACCGCGCCGATACGGATTTTTCCGCCCTGGCCGGCTGGTGCCGGGAGGCGGGCTGGCCCGGGGATGTCTGCGCACGGGCGGGCAAGGCCAACACCGCCCGCCACGCCTTCGAGATGGCCCCTGGCGCGCGGGAGAAGACGGCCCTGGCGACGGTGCTCGCCGCCGCGGCAATGCCGCACATGCGCCGCTTCGCCGGCCCGGGGCCGGGGCTTGCGCTTTGCGTTTTCGATTTCGACGGCGCGCTGCTCGTTACGAAAAAATCGCCCCCGCCGGCTCGTGGCGGATGACGACGAGACTCCGTGTCCACCAGCGCGCCATGGAGCGCAGCACCCAGGGGATGGGCACGATGAGCAGGAAGCCGACGAGCCACAGCGCGGTGTGCCCGAGCAGGCTCCAGCCGGAGCCCGTAAAACCCACGCCCCAGCCGTCGCCTTCCGTGTTGCGGCAGACCCAGCGCACCATGGCCGTGGCCACGAAAGCCCAGCCGATGACCGTGACGATGGACACCGTGAAAAGCAGCACCCAGCCGAGAAACGGCGCATAGCGGCCGCTGAAACGGGCCGAGCCGCCGGGCGTCAGTCGGATGTTTTCGATGGTCCAGCGGTAGATGGGCAATTTGACCGCCGCGTCCAGGGGAAGAAGCGCCACGGCGAGTACGCACTGGGCCGCCGAAGCCTTGGTGCCGTGCGGCATGCCGGACGTGGCCAGGCTGGGCAGCAGGGCGAGAAAGGCGGCTGCGGCGAAAAGCGGCCAGATTTTTCCGGCCCGGCCCGTGAAGTCCGCCCGCGTGCCGTCGGAGAAGCGCACGGCGGCGCACCACCAGCCAAGGGCGGCCACGGCCCCCCAGGCCGCCGGGATGACGACCACGGACAGGACCATGCACAACAGGGCGTAACCCAGGCTGGCCAGAGCGCCGCCGGTGAACGTCAGGGCGACGGTGCGATTTTCCTCCATGCTCCCTCCCGATACGCTGGGCTTCCATTTTCTGCCCCGGTTGTGAAAAAAGAGCAAGACTTGCCGCAGTTCTTTTGACCGCGGCCCGCGTCGCGGGTACAGGGGGGCAAACGATCGTCGAGGAGTGTCGGTGACGGATCATCCCATCTGCGTGGTCGGCTGCGGCATCGGCGCGACATGGCTGGCTCCCACGGCGGCGGCGGTCGTGGCCGGGGCGGATGTCCTGGTCGGCGGACGGCGACTGCTCGAAGCGTTCGCGGACCATGCCGGCGCGCGCATCCCCATCGCCGGGCCGCTTTCCGCCGTCTGCGAGGCCATGGCGGACGCCGTGACGGCCGGGCGCACCGTCGCGGTCCTGGCCGACGGCGATCCGCTCTTTTTCGGCATCGGCCGCCTTCTTCTCGAGCGTTTCGGCGCGGACCGGCTGGCTTTTTTCCCCGGCGTCACGGCCGTGGCCGCCGCCTGCGCGCGGCTCGGGCGCGCGTGGCACGACCTGCCGGCGGTGTCGCTCCACGGTCGGGGCGACATGCTGCCGCTTTTCGCCGCGCTGTGCCGGGCCGATGCGGTCGCGGTCTATACCGACGCCGTCAATACGCCGAACACCATTGCCGCCCGGCTTTTCAAGCGTGGCGGCGACGCCTTCGTGCTGCACGTGTGCGAGGATATGGGCCTGCCCGGGGAACGCCTGCGGCGGCTCAGCCTGGCCGAGGCCGTCCCCCTGACGTTTTCTCCGCTCAACCTCGTGCTTATCGAGCGCGTGCGCCCCGTGGACGCGCCGCTTTCCCTCGGCATGGAAGATGAAGCGCTTTTGCGCCAGGACCGGGTGTTCACCAAGAAGTCCGTGCGGGCCGTGTCCCTGGCCGCCCTGGCTCCGCGTGCCGGGGACGTGGTCTGGGACGTGGGGGCCGGCACCGGGGCCGTGGCCCTGGAAGCATCGCTGCTTGCCGTCGGGGGGCCGGTTTTCGCCATCGAACGCGATCCCGGCCGGGCGAACCTGCTTGCCGACAATATCCGCCGCACCGGCGCGCTCACCGTTACGCCCGTGTGCGGCGAGGCTCCGGACGCGCTCGCGGACCTGCCAGCCCCGAACCGCGTGTTCGTCGGTGGCGGCATGACCGGCCGCCGCGACCTGCTGCCGTGGCTGTGCCAGCGCCTGCTCCCCGGCGGGCGCATCGTGGTCAATTGCGTGCTGCTCGGTTCCCTGCACCGGGCCTTTGCCGATTTCGAAGCCGCCGGCCTGTCCGCGACCCTGACGCAGCTCCAGGCCGCCACGGCCACGCCGCTGGCCGGCGACCTGCGCCTTTGCGGCGAAAATCCCGTGGCCATCCTCGCCGCTGCCAAGGAGGAATCCCATGTCTGAGCCGCTTTCCCTGAACGGCGGCGTGGCCTTCGTCGGCGCTGGCCCCGGCGACCCGGAACTGCTCACGGTCAAGGCCGCGCGCATCATCGGTCAGGCCGACCTCGTGCTCTACGCCGGCTCCCTCGTGTCCCCGGGCGTCGTCGCCCTGGCCCGCGCCGGGGCGCAGGTGGTGGATTCCGCCCCCCTAAGCCTCGAGGAAACCCATGCGCTGCTCGTCGCCACGGCGCGACAAGGCGGCCTCGCCGCCCGCGTGCATACCGGCGATCCGTCCCTCTATGGCGCGGTGTCCGAACAGATCCGGCTGCTCGTCGCGGACGGCATCCCCTACACGGTCGTCCCGGGCGTGACCTCCGCCGCCGCGGCCGCCGCCGCGTTCGGCGTCAGCTTCACCGAACCCGAGGCGACCCAGACGCTCATCCTCACCCGCCAGGCCGGACGCACGCCCATGCCGCCCGGAGAATCCCTGCGCGAGCTCGCCCGCCACGGCGCGTCCATGGCCGTCTACCTCTCCGCCGGCGATCCCGAAGGCGTGGCTCAGGCGCTCAGCGAAGGCGGCCTTCCCGGCAGCACGCCCGTGGCCGTGGCCCACCGCCTGGGCTGGCCCGGCGAAAAACGCCGCCTCGCCACCGTCGATACCCTGGCCCAAACCGTGCGCGCGGAAGGCATGGACCGGCAGACCGTCTTCCTCGTGCTGCCGGGACTCGGCCGGGGTACGGCATCCAAACTGTACGATCCGTCCTTCGGCCACGGCTTCCGCCCGGCCCGGGAGGACGACTAAAGGAGGCTTCATGGAGACGTTCGAAGTCCACACCTCCCGCCGCGAGGAACTCCTCCGCGTCACCAGCGCGCTCCAGGAACTGGTGGACGCCAAAGGCTGGCGCGACGGAGCCCTCGTCGTCTACTGCCCGCACACCACCGCCGCCCTCACCATCAACGAAGCCGCCGACCCGGATGTTGCCGCCGACCTCGTTATGGCGCTCTCCCGCCTGCTGCCCCGCGAAGCCGGCTACAAACACGTCGAAGGCAACAGCGACTCCCACGTCAAAACCACCCTCGTCGGCCCCTCCCAGATGCTCATCGTCTCCGGCGGCCGTATTCAGCTTGGCACCTGGCAAGGCGTGTTCCTGTGCGAATGGGACGGCCCCCGTAATCGCAAGATCTGGGCGCAGTGGCTCGGACAGTGAGTGAGTGGGGGAGGATGGGAGAGGAGAAGAGGGAAGATGCCTCCGGCGGCCAGGAGGGATCATCCCCCCCCGCCGCCGGAGGCGTTTTTTCCCTAGAACAGATACCCGTACGTCGAAGCCAGCTTGTCGGTCTTGCCGAGCAGCATTTCGGCGGTCTGGTCGATATCGGCGCTGTCCACGATGCCGGCTTCGGAGGTGAGGAAGTATTTGAGTGCGCCTTCCTTGGAGGAGAAGAGCCAGCTGACGGAGTAGATGGAGCTTAAGCCTGAGCGGCCGGGGAATTCTTCCTTGGTTTTGAGCACGAGCACGATTTTTTTCTCGTCCTTGCTGGTGGGCTGCATGAGCGACGAGCGGCCGAGCAGTTCCTTGAGGCGGTAGGCCAGGCGGGTGCCCACGGCGTCGTTGTCGTCGTGTTCGATGGCCACGGGGGTTTTGCGGGCGTCGTCATTTTTCTTGCCGCCTGTGTCGGCCGGCGCGGGAGCGGCCTGGGGGGCGGGGGCCTTGGCCTGGGCTGCGGCGGAAGCGGCCACGGCCAGCGTCAGGGCCAAGGCCAGCGACAGGGCGCGGAAAAACATCTGCATGGCGGGCTCCTCCTGAGTAAGATGCTTGTTTTCCGGCTTAATCCACGGGGAGCGACATTGGCAAGTCGGGGCGGAAACAGCGTGGAGGCAAAGATCGTTCTGCGGGCGATTTGCTTGTAGTTGGCAATAATTATGATGATCCGATTGTGCAAAGGCGCGCCATACCGTATGCGATCGGGTTATTGTCCGAAGATTCGTTGCCACAACTTCGCCCGGAGGTCCCATGCCGCTTGTTCCCCTGATGATCGCCGTTTTGTCGTTGCTTGCTTTCGCGCCTTGCGCCCTGGCTGCCGAGCCCATCCGCATCGGCGCGATCGTGTCCGCGACGGGGCCGGCCGCGTTTCTGGGCGAGCCCGAGAAGAACACGCTGGCCATGCAGGCCGAGGCCATAAATGCGGCGGGCGGGTTGCTCGGCCGGCCGGTGGAAGTGATCGTGCTCGACGACGAGACGGACGTGAACAAGGCGGTATTGGCGGCGGACAGGCTGCTGAAAAAAGAGAACGTCGTGGCGGTGGTGGGGCCGACGGTTTCGGGCAACACGCTGGCGGTTGCGCCCAAGTTCGTGGCCGCGCGGGTGCCGCTCGTGTCCTGCGCGGCGGCGGAGAAGATCGTCAGGCCCGTGAGCCCCTGGGTGTTCAAGACGGCCCAATCCGATCGGCTGGCCGTGGCGCGCATCCTGTCCCACGCCAAAAAGCAGGGGTATAACAAGCTCGCCATCCTCACCGTGTCCGATGGCTACGGCCAGGCCGGGCGCGAGGTGCTCAAGGAGCTTGTTCCGGCCGGCGGATTCACGCTCGTGGCCGACGAGGTCTACGGCCCCAAGGACACGGACATGACGGCGCAGTTGACCAAGATCAAGGGCGCTTCGCCCGACGCCGTCATCTGCTGGGGCACCAATCCCGGCCCGGCCGTGGTGGCGAAAAACCGGGTCCAGCTTGGCATGGCCACGCCGCTTTACATGAGCCATGGCGTGGCGAGCAAAAAGTTCATCGAGTTGGCCGGCGAGGCGGCCGAGGGCCTGCTGCTGCCGGCGGGCAAGCTCACGGTCTTCACCCAGTTGCCCGAAGCCGATCCGCAGAAAGCGGCGCTCTCGGCCTATGCCAAGGCCTACGCGGAACGGTTCGGCGTGCCGGCCTCGGCCTTTGGCGGCTATGCCTACGACGGGCTCATGCTTGTGGCCCGGGCCGTGGCCGATGCGGGCGACGCCTCGCCGGCGGCGATCCGCGACAGCCTGGAGAAGGTCAAGGGCTTTGCCGGCATCACGGGCGTGTTCGCATTTTCGCCCGAGGACCACAACGGCCTCACGGCGGACGCGTTTGTCATGGTCGCCGTCTCGGGCGGCGACTTCAAGCTGCTGCCTGGCGAGTAGCGCGCACGCGCCGCGACAAACGGCGTATCCGCGCCGTTTTGCGGTTCCCATCATGCCCGTTTTCGACTATGGGAGCGGGACGCGAATCGAAGAGACGACTTCCCGCGCGGGAATGTCCGTCAAGGAGCCCGTCATGCGACTGCACGCCGCTGTTTTCGCTTTTTGCGCTTTGATCCTGACCGCTACTGCCGCCTTGGCCGCCGATCCCGTGCGCCTGGGCGCGGTGCTGTCCGTCAGCGGGCCGGCCTCGTTTCTGGGCGAGCCCGAGAAGAACACCATCCAGATGGAGGTGGACAAGATCAACGCCGCCGGGGGCGTGCTCGGCCGGCCGCTGGAAGTCGTCATCCTCGACGACGAGACCGACGTGAACAAGGCCGTGCTGGCCACGGACCGGCTGCTGAAAAAGGAGCGCGTGTCCGCCATCCTCGGCCCCACCACCTCGGGCAACTCCCTGGCCGTGATGGGCAAGGCCGCCGCGGCCAAGGTGCCGCTCATTTCCTGCTCCGCCGCGGAGAAGATCACCAAGCCGGTCAATCCCTACATCTTCAAGGTCGCGCCGTCCGACCGCCTGGCCGTGGCGCGCATCCTGTCCCACGCCAAGAAGCAGGGCTATAAAAAGCTCGCCATCCTCACCGTGTCCGACGGCTTCGGCCAGGCCGGGCGCGAGGTGCTCAAGGAGCTCATCCCGGCCGACGGCTTTACGCTCGTGGCCGATGAGGTCTTCGGCCCCAAGGACACGGACATGACCGCCCAGCTGACCAAGATCCAGGGCGCGTCCCCGGACGCGGTCATCTGCTGGGGCACCAATCCCGGGCCGGCCGTGGTGGCCAAAAACCGGGTGCAGCTCGGCATGAAGACGCCGCTGTACATGAGCCACGGCGTGGCCAGCAAAAAGTTCATCGAGCTGGCCGGCGACGCCGCCGAAGGGCTGCTCCTGCCCGCGGGCAAGATCACCGCTGCCGACAAGCTCCCGGACAGCGACCCCGAAAAGGCCCAGCTTGTGGCCTACACCAAGGCCTACGGCGAGAAGTTCAATGCCCCGGTCTCGACCTTCGGCGGCCACGGCTACGATTCGCTGCATCTGGCGGTCAAGGCCATCAGCGATGCCGGCTCGGACAAGCCGCAGGCCATCCGCGACGCCCTGGAAAAGACCAAGGCCTTCCCCGGTATCGGCGGCATCTTCACCTATTCGCCCGAGGACCACGCCGGCCTCGGTCCCGACGCCTTCATCATGCTGCGCATTGAAAAGGGCGACTGGGTCATCGTCGGCGACTGATGTTTTCCGGCGCGCCGCAATACCTCGTATCCGGACTCACCCAGGGGGCGGCCTACGGGCTGATCGGGCTCGGGTTCACGATGATCTTCAACACCACGGGCATCATCAACTTCGCTCAGGGCGAGTTCGTGATGCTCGGCGGGATGCTGGCCGTATGGTTCGCCGGCACGGGCATGCCGCTCGTCGCGGCCGTGCTGTGCGCCTGCCTCGCCACGGCCGTGGTCGGCGCGCTCATGGAGCGGCTGACCATCCGGCCGCTTGCCGGCGCGCCGGCCATCAACGCCGTCATCATCACCATCGGCGTCTCGATCCTGTTGCGCGGCGGGGCCATGCTCGCCTTCGGCAAGGATACCGTCGTGCTGCCGGCCTTTTCCGGGGTCAAGCCGATCATGGCCCTGGGCGCGGCCATCCAGCCGCAGAGCCTGTGGGTGCTCGCCGTGACGCTGGCGCTTTTGGCGGCGCTCAAGCTCTTTTTTTCCGCCACCATCCAGGGCAAGGCCATGCTCGCCTGCGCCTGCCAGAAGAAGGCCGCGAGCCTCGTCGGCATCTCCGTGGCCCGCATGGCGCTGCTCTCCTTCGGCATAAGCGGCCTGATCGGCGCGGCCGCCGGAGCCATCCTCGCGCCCATCACCATGACCGCCTACGACGTCGGCATGATGCTCGGGCTCAAGGGCTTCGCCGCCTGCATCCTGGGCGGTCTCGGCAATCCCTTCGGCGCGGCCGCCGGCGGGCTCATCCTCGGCGTGCTCGAAGCCTTCGGCGCGGGCTACGTCGCCTCGGGCTACAAGGACGCCTTCGCCTTCATCGTCCTTCTGCTGCTGCTTTTCGTCAAACCCTCGGGGCTTTTCGGCAAGGCCGGGGTGGAACGCGTATGAAGCCGGCGTTTCTCGGCAAAAACGCCGTCCAGGCCGGGGTTTTCCTCCTGGCGCTCCTGGCCGTGCCCTACCTTTTGCCCAACGAATATTACCTGAGCATCTGCATCCTGGGCTGCCTGAGCGCCGTCATCGCCGTGGGCCTTAACCTGCTCATGGGCTACGCCGGCCAGATTTCGCTCGGCCATGCGGCTTTCTACGGCATGGCCGCCTACGCCACGGCCATCGCCACCACGCGCTTTTCCCTGCCCATCCCCGTGGGCATGGCCCTTGGCGTGCTCCTGTCCGTGGCCGTGGCCTGGATCGTGGCCGCGCCCACGCTCAAGCTCAAGGGCCATTACCTGGCCATGGCCACACTCGGCTTCGGCATCATCGTCTCCATCGTCTTCAACGAGGCCGTGGAGTGGACGGGCGGCCCCTCGGGCTACGTCGGCATCCCGCGCCTGTCGCTCGCCGGCTTCGATTTCGATTCCGACCTCTCCTACTACAACCTCATGGCCGTGGTGCTCGCGCTCGTGGTGCTCGCCTCGCTCAACCTCATGAAATCGCGCACCGGCCGGGCGCTTCGCGCGCTGCACGTCAGCGAAAAGGCCGCCGCGAGCCTCGGTGTGGACATCGCCGCGCACAAGCGCTTCGTTTTCGTGCTCTCCGCCGGCCTCGCGGGCCTCGCCGGCGTGCTCTACGCGCATTACCTGAGCTTCATCGCCCCGGCTTCCTTCGGCTTCTCCTTCTCCGTGCAGCTCGTGGTCATGGTCGTGCTCGGCGGCATGGCCAGTATCTGGGGATCGGTTGCCGGCGCGTTTTTCCTCACGGCCCTGCCCGAGGCCCTGCGCGAATTCGAAGACATCGACATCCTCGTCTACGGCGCGATCCTGGTGCTTACCATCATGTTCCTGCCGGACGGCCTCGCCGGGGGCCTTTCTCGCCTGTCCCGCCGGCTGCGGCGCGGAGGCCGGTCATGACCGCGACAAGCCAGGTCCCGCAGCCCCCTTTGCCCCTGTTGCTCGACGTCGCGGGCGTCACCGTGCGCTTCGGCGGCATCCACGCCCTGACCGAAGCCGATTTCGCCATCCCCGCCGGCACCGTCACCTCGCTCATCGGCCCAAACGGCGCGGGCAAGACCACGATGCTAAACGCCATCACCGGCATGGTCCCCGTGGCCGCCGGCGCGATCCGCCTCGGCGGCGAAGACCTGCTCGGCCTGCCCCCCCATCGTCGGGCCGCGGCGGGCGTCGTGCGCACCTTCCAGAACCTCGAGGTCTTCACCTCGCTCTCCGTCCTCGAAAACGTCATGGCCGGCCGTCACACCCATACGCGCTACTCCATCCTCGCGAGTCTTGTGCGCACGCCGGGTTTCCGCCGCGTCGAGGCCGCATGCCGGAACCGCGCCATGGATTGCCTCGATTTCGTGGGCCTTGCCGACATGGCCGATGCCCCGGCCGGCGACCTGCCCTACGGCAGCCAGCGCCTGCTCGAAATGGCGCGGGCGCTCGCCGCAGACCCGAAATTGCTGCTCCTCGACGAACCGGCCGCCGGCCTCAACTCCAAGGAGACCGCGCGCCTGGGCGACCTTATCATGGCCGTGCGCGACAAACTTGGCGTCACGATCGGCCTCGTCGAACACGACATGGACCTCGTCATGCACGTCAGCGACTTCGTCACGGTCCTCAACTTCGGCCACCCCCTGGCCTCGGGCACGCCCGACGAAGTCCAGGCCGACCCCGAGGTGGTGCGGGCGTATTTGGGCGAGGATGAGTAGTGGGGACGGAGACGGAGAGGGAGAGGGGAAAGATTAAGAGGAAGATGCCTCCGGCGGCCAGGAGGGGGTGACCCCCTCCTGGACCTCCTCGACGGGGGAGGCAGGGAGATGGGAGCGGGGTGGAGGCGCGGTCATGGGCGGGTGTCCGTCGGCGAGGCCGGGATTGGGCCGGCGATGCCGTCGCTGCGCTCCTGGCTCGCCGGCCCAATCCCGGCCTCGCGGGCCCGTCGCCCCTTCGGGGCGAGTTTGAAGGAATTTTGCTTTGAAAGCCTCTTGAAGGCATTAAGAGAATGGAGTTGAAAGCCGTGTCGGGTGAGAAAATGTCTCCTGGATTCCTTTGCCTGGTCGGCGCGTTGTGCGGGGCTGGCTTTGCAGCCCCGCACAACGCGCCGACCCGACAAGGGGGTCCGGGGGGGATTATCCCCCCCGGCCGCCGGAGGCACCTCTTCCCATGCTGACGCTGCGCAATGTCGATGTCCACTATGGCCGGGTGCACGCCGTGCGCAGGGTGTCGCTGCACGTGGCACCGGGCGAGATCGTGGCCTTGATCGGGGCCAACGGCGCGGGCAAGACCACGCTCCTTTCGGCCATTTCCGGCGTGTTGCGCGCCTCCGGCGGCGAGATCGAGTTCGACGGGAAGGACATCGCCGCCGAGAAGCCCGAGCGCATCGTGCGCCTGGGGCTGTCCCAGGTGCCGGAGCGGCGGCTGGTGTTCGGCCCCATGAGCGTGGAGGACAACCTGCTGCTCGGGGCGTATTCCTGTTTCGAGCGGCGTCGGGTCGCGGCGGACATGGAGGAGCTGTATTCCATGTTTCCGGTGTTGGCCGAGCGTCGCGGGCAGCAGGCGGCGGCGCTTTCCGGCGGCGAGCAGCAGATGCTGGCCCTTGGGCGCGCGCTCATGGCCCGGCCGCGCTGCCTGCTTCTGGACGAGCCGGGCATGGGGCTTGCGCCGCAGGTGTGCAAGGAGATTTTTCGCCATGTCGCGGCGCTGCGGCGCGACAAGGGCCTGACGGTGCTGCTGGTGGAGCAGAACGCCAAGAGCGCCCTGGCCGTGGCCGACCGGGGCTACGTGCTGGAGACCGGCCGGGTGCTGTTATCCGGCACGTCCGAGGAACTGCTCGCCAACCGCGACGTGCGGCGGGCGTATCTGGGCCGGGAAAAAGAGGCATAGCCATGCGCGAGTGTTTCGAACCGCAATTCGAGGCCATGGACCGGGCCGAGCTGGCCCAGTTGCAACTGGAGCGGCTCCAGCAGACCTTGCTGCGCGTGGGCAGGAACGTGCCGCTTTATCGCAAGCGTTTCGCTGAGCACGACATCGACCCCGAGACGTTCGCCGACGTGGCCGATTTGCGCCGCCTGCCGTTCACTACCAAGGCCGATTTGCGCGAGGCGTATCCGTACGGGCTTTTCGCGGTGCCGCTTCGCGACGTCGTGCGGCTGCACGCCTCGTCGGGCACGTCGGGCAAGCCGGTCGTGGCGGGTTACACGCGAAACGACGTGAAGACCTGGTCGCGGCTGGTGGGCCGGGTGCTGGTCGCGGCCGGGGCCGGTCGCGACGACGTGGTGCAGATCGCGCTCGGATACGGACTTTTCACGGGCGGCATCGGCTTTCATTACGGGGCCGAGGCCGTGGGCGCGGCCGTCATTCCCGCATCGAGCGGCGGCACGCGTCGGCAGATCGCGATCATGCAGGACTACCGTACCACGGTGTTCGTGGCCACGCCGAGCTACGCCCTGCATCTGGCCGAGACCATCGAGGCCATGGACGTCAACGTCAATTCCCTGTCCCTGCGTTTCGGCCTGTTCGGTGCCGAGACCTGGACCGAGGCCATGCGCGCGGCCATCGAGGACCGCCTGAAGCTCACAGCCACGGACAACTATGGCTTAAGCGAAATCATGGGGCCGGGCGTGGCCGGCGAGTGCCTGGAAAAGGCCGGCATGCACGTCAGCGAAGACCATTTTTTCATCGAGATCGTGGACCCGGCCACGGGCGAGCCGCTGCCCGACGGCGAGGAGGGCGAGCTGGTCGTGACCACGCTCACCAAGGAAGCCTTACCCATGATCCGCTTCCGCACGGGCGACATGACGCGCATCATCCCGGGCCCCTGCGCGTGCGGCCGCACCATGCGCCGCATCGGCCGCATCGTCGGGCGTTGCGACGACATGCTCATCATCCGCGGCGTCAACGTCTTTCCCTCGCGCATCGAATCCATCTTGCTCGAAGTGGAGGGCACCACGCCCAACTACCGCATCGTGCTCGAGCGCAAGGGCGCGCTGGACGAGGCCCTGGTCGAGGTGGAGCCCACCGAGGAGCTTTTATTCGACCGCGTGGCCGAACATCAGGCGCTGCTCGACAAGCTCGGCCGGCGTTTCGCGTCGGAACTCGGCGTGGGGCTTGGCGTCAAGCTCGTGGAACCGGGCAGCCTCGCCCGGGGCCAGGAAGGCAAGACCATCCGCGTCGTGGACCGCCGCGGCATCGCCCGCTAGCCCGCAACAAACCTCCCATAGCCCTGCCCCTAGGTGTTAGCCCCCCCGTCGGGGAGGTCCAGGAGGGGATCATCCCCTCCTGGCCGCCGGAGGCATCTTTCTCTTCTCTCCCCTCCTCATCGCAGCGCGAGCCACACGCGTACGGCCCCGGCGACAAAGAGCGTCCAGGCCACGGGCACGGCGTGGGGCACGTCGGTCAGAGCCGCGAGGAAGCCGGCGGCGATGAGCAAAATCCCCAGCGCGAACTTGCGCAGGTAGGGCCGCAGCCGCTCGCCCGCGTATTCCATGGTTTCCGGCGAGAGCTTGACCGCGAGGCTCGCTTCGCTGAGTTCCAGGAGCACGGTTTTCATGCGTCGCAGCGTCAGCGGCAGCCCGGCCAGTTCCTGGCGCACGGTGGGGAAGAGCCCGGCCTCCGCGCCCATGGCCCGGGTGAGGTTTTTGCGCAGGAGCGGCAGGATATCCTTCACGCCGTTGAAATTCTCGATGTACGTGGTGCCCAGGCCCTCGATGAGCGTGCTTGCGCGCATGACGTAGACCACGTCCTGCGGCACCTTGAAGGGCAGGTCCTTCATGGAGGCCAGCACCGAGAAGGCCAGGGCCTGCATGGACGCGGCGGACAGGCTCGCGTCGCCGAAGATGTCGAACATGCGTTCGGCGAATTCCATCATTTCGGAAGGATCGGCCCCGGCCGCGACGATGCCGAGCCGTTTGCAGGCCTTGATGAACCCCTCGTACTCCCGGTCGTGGGCGGTTTTCGCCACCTCGATCATGGCCACGCGCGTGTCCGCCGGCAGCCGTTTGACCATGCCGAAGTCGAGCAGCGTGATGCCGCCGTCCTCGCGCACCAGGATGTTGCCCGGGTGCGGGTCGGCGTGGAAATAGCCGCGCACGAGCATCTGTTCGATGTAAAAGGCGATGATCGCGTCGAGGACCTTGCGGAAGGGGATGCCGGCCGCGGCCAGGGCGTCCTTGTCGTCGATGCGAAGCCCGGTCTCGAAGCTCATGACCAGCGCGTCGGCGCTGGAAAGCGCCGGCTCCGGCACGGGAAAGCGCACCGTCCCGTCGCCGTAGGCGTCGGTGAACTTGCGCAGGTTGGAAAGCTCCACCGACAGGTCCACTTCCTTGACGATCATGGCGGAAAATTCCGCCAGCACGGCTTCCACGGAATTTTTCGTCGCCCGGGAGAAAAAAGGCGTGAACACGGAGAGCATGGCGCGCACCAGGAAGATGTCGTCGCGCACGCGTTTGGCAACGCCCAGCCGGCGCAGCTTGACCGCGACCTTGCGCCCGTCCGGGAGCGTGGCCGCGTGCACCTGGCCGATGGAGGCGCTGGCGATGGGCGCGGGGTCGAAACTGGCGAACGGCGGCGCATCACCGAAGGCCCGGGTGAAGGCTTCCCGGAAATCGGCCTCGCGCATGGGGGCCACTTCGTCGTGGATGCCCCGCAGTTCGGCCAGGTAGTCGTCGGTGAAAAAGTCCGCGCGCGTGGCCAACACCTGGGCGAGCTTGATGAAGCTCGCGCCGAGCGTCAGGATGGCCGCCTTGAGCTCGCGCGGCGGCAGGGGGCGCAGGAAAAGAAAACTCTCTCCGCGCCGCACGAGCACGAAAACCGTGTGCAGGAACCGGAAGGCCAGCCAGACCCGCGACGGGGCCAAGGCGGCCGGCATCAGATCGACTTTTGCGTCAGCAGCGCCTTCAGTTCCGCGATGTCCTGCTTGGTGGCCAGGCCCATGCCTTCGAGCACCTTGCGCAGTTCCTCGCGGACGCGGGCGTTCATGGCTTCTTCTTCCTGCTTGGCCCGCGCCTTGGCGTCGTCCAGGAACTTTTGCGCCTCGGTCTTGGAAAGCTCGCCGCGTTTTTCCAGGTCGTCCACGAACGCCTCGAACTTGTCCTTGGCCAGAAAGGCCGCCCCCAGCCCCATGTAGAGCAGATCGACAGGTTTCATCGCAACACCTCGCCTTTCGACGGTTTATGACGGGAATATGGGGGTTTGTTGTCCCGGCGTCAATCCCCGTATGGGGAAAAGCGCGGGTCCTAGAAGTAGCGCATGCTGACTTTTTTCAGTTCCTTGAGACTGAAAAGCATGGCGTAGTCGTCGAGGCCCGTCTCGCGGCACAGGGCTTCGACCACGGCCCGGCAGGTGTCCTGGGTGCGGCCGTGGATCATGGTGTAGAGGTTGTAGGGCCAGTCCAGGCAGTTGATGCGGTGGTAGCAGTGGCTGATCTCCGGGCGCTTTGCCATGACCTCGCCGATGCGGTCCACGTCCTCTTCCGGCACGTACCAGGCGACCATGACGTTGGCCCCGAATCCGGCCTTCTGGTGCTTGAGCGTCGCGCCGAAGCGGCGGATCTCGCCGGTTTCGGTCATGCGCGAAAGGAGGCGAAGCACATGGGCCTCGTCCGTGCCCACGGCCGCGGCGATGTCGGCGTAGGGCGCGGCCGAGTCCGGCAGCGAGCCCTGCACCCGTTTGAGGATTTCCCGATCGATGTCCGAAAGCGGCGTGGCGGCGTGCTGTGCGCCCATGGCGTCTCCCGTTTGCGTGGTCGTCAAAGCCTTTGTCTCTATCGGCTTTGTATGCTAGAGGCAACAGCGGCGCGACTCCGCACGAAGCGGCCGAACCGGCCGGAAAACCAGTGCAAGCGGAGTGGACGCGGAGGCGAAGCGGATGAAGATCGCGGTGATCGGCGGCGGCAGCTGGGGCACCACCCTGGCCGACCTGCTGGCGAAAAACGGCCACGAGGCGCGGCTTTGGGTGCGCGAACAGGCGGTTATGAACGAGATCCGCACGACGCGTGAGAATTCCTGGTATCTTCCCGGCCGCAAGCTGGCCGACGGCCTGGAGGTCAGCACCGATCCGGCGGCCGTGTCCGACGGCGCGCGCCACTTCCTCTTCACCGTGCCGAGCCAGTTCATCCGCAGCGCCTACCAGCGCTTCATCAAGCACCTGCCGAAAAATCCGGTGATCATCTGCGCGAGCAAGGGCATCGAGCTCGACAGCCTGATGACCATGTCCCAGGTCTGCGAGGACGCGCTTTCCGGCGTGAAGCCCCGCTTCGCCATGCTTTCCGGGCCGACCTTCGCCTACGAGGTCATCCGCGAGATGCCCACGGCCGTGACGCTTGCCTGCAAGGACAAAAAAGCCGGCAAGGAAGTACAGGAAGCCCTCTCGTCCCCGTATTTCCGCGCCTACACCTCCACGGACGTGCGCGGCGTGGAGCTCGGCGGCGCGATCAAGAACATCGTCGCCATCGCCGCCGGCGTGTCCGACGGCCTGGGCTTCGGCGGCAACGCCCGCGCGGCGCTCATCACCCGCGGCCTGCACGAGATGAGCCGCCTGGGCAAGGCCATGGGCGGCGAACGCCAGACCTTCATGGGCCTGTCCGGCATGGGCGATCTCGTGCTCACCTGCACCGGCGACCTCTCGCGAAACCGCCAGGTCGGCCTGCGCCTGGCCAACGGCCAGAAGCTCCTCGACATCCTGGCCGAGATGAAAATGGTGGCCGAAGGCGTCAAGACCACGGAAGCCGCCTACGCCCTGCGCGAAAAGCTCGGCGTCGAAATGCCCATCACCGAACAGGTCTACGCCGTCCTCTACAAGGACAAGGACCCCGCCCAGGCCGTGCGCGACCTCATGACGCGCTCCCTGAAGGACGAATAGGGAAGCAGAAGAGGAAGATGCCTCCGGCGGCCAGGAGGGGATGATCCCCTCCCGGACCTCCCCGACGGGGGGATTGCGACCCCGGAAAGGGGAAGGGGCACGCGCACGCGGTGGAAGCGTACTGGGACATTTTCGCGTACGGGACGCTGCGGCAGGGCTTTCACAACCACCATTACATGGCCGGCTGCCCTTTCCTGGGCCGGGCCGAGACCGCGCTCGCCTACGCCATGTACGTGGCCGGCGACATCCCCTACCTCGTCGCGGACGAGCCGCGTCACCGCGTGACCGGCGAGGTCTACCGCGTGGACGCGGCCCGGCTTCGCGCCATCGATGTCCTGGAAGACCATCCTCGCGTCTACCGCCGCGCCCTGGCGCCGCTGGTCATGGCCGATGGCGGCCATAAGGCCGTCGCCTGGGTCTATTTCGCCCGCCGTCCGTGGGAGGGCGTGCTCCACACGGGCGATTTCGCGTCCTGGAAACCTAGTAGGACTTGAACAGCAAGGCGTATACGACGTAAATCCAGCCCAGGATGCCGTGGATGATGGCCCAGAGAATGGACTTGTTGAGCGCGAAAGACACGGACATGGCCAGGGCCGAGCCGAATCCCACGCCGTACTTGATCACGGTCTGGTTCACATACGCTGCCATAGTCACCTCCCTTTGCGCGCAAGCGTAGCCGATGTTGCGCGGAAAGGCACTGCTTTCCGGCGGTGTTGACGCAATTGACATTTGGCCGCGCCGCGCGCACAATTTCGGTATGCCCATCATGCCGCCCGCAGGAAACTGCCGCATTCGCCGCGTCGGAGGCCTCGCCGGAGTGCTGGCGCTGGCCTGCCTCGTGCTGGCGGCCGTATCCGCGCGCGCGGCCGAGGAGCCGGGGCGTATCGACCCCAGGATCGTGCACGTGGTCTCCCGCCTGACCTACGGCCCGACCCCCGGCGGCCTCGAGCGGGTCGCGGCCATGGGGGCGGACGCCTTCATCGCGGCCCAGCTCGCTCCCGACAACCTCGTCGATCCGCCGGTCCTGGCCGAAAAGCTCGCCGCGTTGCCCACCGAATCCATGGATACGGTGCGGCTTTTCCGCGAATACGGCCCTGCCGTGGCCGCCGACGCCAAGCCCGGGCCCGACGCCATGCGCCAGGTCTTCGACCGGGCCGAGGTCGCGGCCCTGGAAGCGGCGCGGGCCAGGCTCATGCGCGCCATCTGGTCGCCCAGGCAGCTCTACGAGCTCATGGTGGCCTTCTGGTGCGAGCATTTCAGCCTCGGCGCGCAAAAGGGTCTGGCCCGCCTCTGGGAAGGCTCCTTCGAGCGCGAGGCCATCCGGCCCCATGCCCTGGGACGGTTCGCGGACCTGCTCGCGGCCACGGCCCGCCATCCGGCCATGCTCATCGCCCGGGGCAACTGGAAAAACGTGGTCCACCGCCAGGGCGCGGGGCCGTCCAAGGACGCCATCGACCCGACCTATGCCGCCATGCTTCTCGCCCACCAGACCCTGGGGCCGTCCGGGCCGCAAAAGCCCGCCGACACCCTGGCCCTGGCCCGCATCCTCACCGGCTGGCGCGTGGGCGCGTCGCGGGGCGCGGCCGATTCCGGAGGGTTTTATTTCGACGTGGATCTGCACGACCCGTCGGACAAGACGCTGCTCGGCCATCCCATCAAGGGGTCGGGGCTCGGCGAGGGCGCGGCCGCCCTGGACCTTTTGGCCGCGCATCCGGCCACGGCCAGGAACATCGCGCGCAAGCTCGCCGTGTATTTTCTCGCCGACGACCCGCCCGCGCCCCTGGTCGCCCGCGTGGCCGAGGCGTTCGCGAAATCCGGCGGCGACATCCGCGAGACGCTGCGGGCGCTTTTTCAAAGCCCGGAATTTTACGATCCCAAATACATGGGCAACCGGTTCAAGCCGCCCCTGCGGCAGGTGGTTTCGGCCGTGCGCGCCACCGGCGTGGGCCCGGGTGACACCGCGGCTCTGGCCGGCGTCCTGGCTGGCCTTGGCCAGCCCTTTTACGCCGCCGACGGCCCGGAAGGCTATGCCACGGCCTCGGGCGCGTGGCTGAAGCCCGATGCGGTCGTGCGCCGCGTGACCTTTGCCGGCGACCTCGCCGCCGGGCGCATTCCGGGCGTAAAGCCGGACAAGCCTTCCGCGCAGGCCCTGGCCGCGACCATCGGCCCGGACGTGGACGCGCACACGTGCGGGATCGCGGAGAAAGCCGGCGGCGCGGTCGGTGCGGCCGTTATTCTGGCTGCACCGGAATCGATGCGCTATTGATTATGAGGGGAGACGCCTCCGGCGGCCAGGAGGGGCCGGGGGCCCCTCCTGGACCACCCCATGCGTGGTGGTGGGAGTGCTTTTCACGCTGCGGGCGGGACACGGAAAGGGAGAGGGGCGGTGCGACGACGCGAGGTGCTGGGATTTCTGGCCGCGCTGGGCCTTGCCGGGCTGACGGACCCGGGGGCGGTGCTTGCCGCGCGCGCGAAAAAGGGCGGGAGCGGGGACAAGGCCGCGGCCAGGGAGAAGGACAAGGCCAAGGACAAGCCTTCCTGGCGTGAGGGGCGGCAACTCGTCGTGGTTTTTCTACAAGGCGGACCGGACGGCCTGTCCGTGGCCGCGCCGACTGGCGATCCGCTCTACCGCGCCCTGCGCCCGACCACGGCCCTGGCCCCGGACTGCGGCGGGACCGACCTGGGCCGGGGATTTCTGCTCCATCCGGCCCTGGCCGCCCTGGCCCCATTATATGCAAGAAAGAAGCTGGCCGTGATTCCGGCCTGCGGCATGGCCGGCGTGGCCGCGCAGCACGCTCCGGCGCAGGCCGATTTCGCCCGGGGCGCGTCTTCTGGCAAGGGGGGCAAGGGCGGCGGGGCCAAGGGCTGGCTCGGCCGCCTGTCCCTGGCCCTCGGCGGCGGGGCAGGGCAGATGCTCGTGGCGAGCCAGTCGGACATCTACTCCGGCGCGCCGCACTACAACATGATCGCCCCCGGGCGTGGCCCGTCGCTGCCGGGACTGCCCGTGGAGGATCAGGCCCTGTACGACGCCGTGTCCCGGCTCTACGCCGGGAAGGAGCCGCTCGCCAAGACTTTCGCCAAGGGCCGCGAGGACCGGCAGGACGCGTTGGCCAAGCTGCTTGCGGAATCGGTCAAGGCCAGCGCCGGGGCCATTCCCGCCCCGGCCTTCCCGGAATTCGCCGAGCGTTTCGGCCGCGACCTGGCCAAGCGGCGCGACGCCGCCCTGGCCTTTCTCGCCGTGGGCGGTTTCGACACCCATTCCGGCCAGGGCGGGGCCAAGGGCTATCTGGCCGACCGGCTGCGCGAGACGGCGCTGGGGCTTTCCCATCTGACCGAGGGGCTCGGCAAGGCGTTCGACGAGACGGTCGTCATCGCCCTTGGCGAATTCGGGCGCGGCGCGCGGGAGAACCGCTTTGGCGGCACGGACAACGGCCAGGGCGGCGTGATGTGCGTCCTCGGCGGTCCCGTGGCCGGGGGGCAGGTGCTCGGGGAGTGGCCAGGGCTTGCCGCGCATCGCCTGGCGGGCGGGCGCGACGTGGCCGTGGCCACGGACTGGCGCGAGGTCGTCGCGCAGATCGCCGTGCGCCACCTGGGCCTGCCCGAGAAGCGGCTGGCCGACGTTTTCCCTGGATTCACCCCGACGGGCGCGCCGCAGGTCCTGGGCTGAGTCTCGACGAGGCGGCGGCGACCGCCTCGACCTGCTTTTATTCGTGCCGACATGGCGCTTGCGACAACCCCACGAGGCAGCATGGCTTCGCGATACGTCTTTTTGTTAGCGGCGGCACTGTGCGTCCTGTCGCATTTCCTTCCGCTACGCGCCGCCGCCGCGACGCGCAGGAATGTGCTCGTCCTGCACAATTTCAACCAGGATCACCCGGCCGTCGCGGCGTATGACCAGGGGCTGCAGGAAATGCTGCTGTCGGACGCCCGGTATGACATCCGGGTATCCAAGGAATTCCTCGATCTGGCATCCTTCGAGCAGTCGCCGTCCTACCTCCCGGACACGGCCGCCTATCTGGCCATGAAGTATTCCTTGTGGAAGCCCGATGCCATCGTCATGGACAATGCCGTCGTCCCCTTCTATCGGCGCTCCCTGGCGGAGTCCTTCCGGGGCGTTCCCCTTCTTGTCCCCGTGGAAGCCGACAGCGAGGAAGCACGCCGCCCGCCGCCGCACATGACCGAGGTCGCCTGGGGCGTGACCGCATCGGACATCGAGAAGAACCTGCAGCTGATCCTGGCGTTGCTTCCCGCGACGCGCACCGTGTACGTGGTCCTTGGCGCCTCGGCGCAGGAGCGGCGCATCGAAGCCAGGATCGCGCCGGTCCTGGCCGCATACGCCGGCCGGCTCGACACGGTCCTGACCACGGACATGACCCATGCGGCCATGCTGGACACGGTCGCCGGCACCGCAAGCGATGCGGCCATCCTGTACGTGCGCGTCGCGCGCGACGTTACGGGCGCGACCTTTGTTCCGGCAGCGGTGCTGCGCGAGGTCTGCCGGCGGGCCAAGGTCCCGGTGTTCGGCATGGGAGCCCACCTGCTCGGCGACGGCATGGTGGGGGGATACGTCGATGATGTCGCAAAGCTCGGCCGGTTCATGGGGGCGCGGATTCTGGAAGCCCTGGACGGGCATCTTGCCGGGGGCGGGCCGCTGCTTCGTCCCGATGCCAGCGCCTATGTCTTCGACCAGCGGATGCTCGAGCATTTCGGCTTGGACGCCGCGCGGTTGCCGGCCGGCAGTCGTCTGGTGTTCAGGACCGCGTCCTTGTGGGAGTCCCACCGGGGGCTGGTGCTCGGCGGTACGGTCCTGGTCGCGGCGGAAGGCTGCCTCATCCTGGGGCTCGTGGCCAACAGGATGCGGCGCAAGCGGGCCGAGGCCGCCCTGTTGACCGCAAACGCCACGCTGGAGCGCCGGGTCCGGGAGCGTACCAGCGAACTCCGCGATTCCAACAGGGAGCTCCAGTCGGCCAAGGAGGCGCTTGAGACGCTCAACGGGCAATTGGAGGCGCTTTCGCGCACGGATTCCCTGACCGGCCTGCCCAATCGGCGTCATGCCGAGGAATTCGCCGTCGCCTGCCACAGGGAATTGCAGCGCCACGGCGCCGTGTATGCCCTGGCCGTGCTGGATATCGATTTCTTCAAGAAGGTCAACGACCACCACGGGCACGGGGCCGGGGACATGCTGTTGCGCCGGCTGGGCGCGGACATGGCCGAAATGGTCCGGGCCGACGACATGGTCGCGCGTTGGGGCGGCGAGGAGTTCCTGTTCGTGCTGCCGCATGCGGACGCGGCGTCCGCCGGGAAAATGCTCGAGCGCATCCGCGAGCGCATCGCCGCGGTCGCATACGTCTGCCGCGACGTCAGGTTGACCGTGACCGTGACCGCTGGCGTTGCCGAGGCGGTGTCCGGCGACGAGTTCGACGACGTGCTGCGCCGGGCCGACGAGGCGCTGTATCGGGGCAAGGAGGAGGGACGCAACCGGGTCGTCACGGTCTGACCGGGGCGGCCGGACGCGGAAGGATCGGGTTCGATGCCGGGACGGGGCGCGGCAAGACTGGTACGCCAAAGTCCTTGAAGGCTTGGGGTCCGTTCGGAGGCCGGCGGGTTCGCGTCCGCCAGTATGCTGTGGCGTTCCGTCCCTGCGTCGCGCGGTTGGCGGTACGCGCGCAGGGACGCCTTGCCGCGCCGCGTCCCGGCATCGAATCCTTTCGCGCTTTTTTTCACATATTCAAGTTCATGGCAAGCGGCCCAAACTTTGCAACATCCTGAAATCATACGGGCAGGGAAAGGATTTTCGGGGCAGGCGCACTTTTTTTCCGCTGGCGGGCGTGATCCGTGTCCGCAACGCCAGTCCCCGAAAGGCAAGGTCACGTCTTTCGCATTCGGCCCCGGGCGTTTGCCTGATGCCCCGGCCGGCAGGCGCTTCGCAAGGACGCGTCCGGCTGCGCAGTCGCAAGCTCACCTGTGCCCCTTACGAGGAGGTCCAGGAGGGGAGCATCCCCTCCTGGCCGCCGGAGCATCTTCCCTCTCCCCCTCCCTCTCCCATCAGGGGGGCGGGGCGATGGTGACGAGGACGCGCATGTCGGTGATGGCGCGGATGCCGTGGGGCGTGGCGATGGGGCAGGTGAGCACGTCGCCGGCCTTGGCCGGCAGCGTCGCGTCGTCCGCGCCCAGGAATTCCCCCTGGCCTTCCAGCACCACGATGGAGAGTTCCCCGTCCACGTCGTGGGAATGCACGGGCAGGCTCTGGCCGGCGCGGAAGTTGAAGTTGACGATGCGGAAATTGGGCGAATCGTGGACCCACAGGGTGCCGTGCCCCTTGTCCTTGAAGGGGCCTTCGGCGAGGACGTTGATGATCTTCATGGTGGCGACCTCCCGTTACGGGGCTGTTACAGGGAGTGCAGGCGGGGCGCGGGCGGCGCGTCGGCCGGTCCCATGGACACGATCTCGCCGCCGCGGCCGACCACCACGCGCGTGACGGGCACGGCCTTGCCCGAAGCGGTGACCGCAGTCGCGGCGATGCGCGCCATGCCGGCGCAGCAGGGCACTTCCATCTGGAGCACGGTGATGTCCGCGATGTCGTTTTGCCGGACGATCTCCGTCAGCTTTTCCACAGAGCTTGCGACGTCGTCGAACTTGGGGCAGCCGAGCAGGGCCACGCGGCCGGGCAGGAAGGCGCTGTGGAAGGCCGGGAAGGCCGGCGGCACGCAATCGGACGTGAGCAGCAGCCGCGCGCCCTTGAGAAACGGGGCCGTGGGCGGCACCAGGCGCAGCTTGACGGGCCAGTGGGAAAGCGCCGAGGCGGCGGTCGTGGCCTGGGCCGTGGGAACATTGGCCTGCTGGCAGGGCGAAAGCGTCATGGCCTGGGTCGAGGGGCAACCGCCGTGCTTGGCGGCGTGGGGCGTCTTGCCCGAGGCTGCCAGATGCGTCTCCACGGCCTTTTCGTCGAATTCCGGGGCCTCGCGTTCAATGATTTGCAACGCCCCGGTCGGGCAGTGGCCGATGCAGGCCCCCAGGCCGTCGCAGAAGTGGTCGGCCACGATCCTGGCCTTGCCGTCGATGATGGCGAGCGCCCCTTCGGCGCAGCCGGTGACGCACTGGCCGCAGCCGTTGCACAGCGACGCGTCGATTTCGATGATCTTGCGTTTCATGGCGAAATTCCTTGGTTGGCGGCCCGGCATGGGCCGGGCCGCCGGCAGTAAGGCGCGGCGCGCTAGCCGAGAATCGCCTTCAGGTCTTCCTCGGGCGTGCTGATGGGCTTGATGTCGTAGTTTTCCACCAGGAAGTTGAGGACGTTGGGGGTCAGGAACGCCGGGAGGGTGGGTCCCAGGCGCATGTTCTTGATGCCGAGGTGCAAAAGCGTGAGCAGGATGGCCACGGCTTTTTGCTCGTACCACGAAAGGACAAGGGACAGCGGCAGGTCGTTGACGCCGCAGTCGAAGGCCTTGGCCAGGGCCACGGCTACCTGGATGGCCGAGTAGGCGTCGTTGCACTGGCCCATGTCGAGCAGACGCGGGATGCCGCCGATGTCGCCGAGCTTCTTGTCGAAGAAGCGGAACTTGCCGCAGGCCAGCGTCAACACCACGGTGTCGGCCGGGGCCTTTTCCACGAACTCGGTGTAGTAGTTGCGACCGGGCTTGGCCCCGTCGCAGCCGGCCACCAGGAAGAAGTGGCGGATCTTGCCGGCCTTGACCGCGTCGATGACCGCGCCGGCGACGCCGAGCACCGCGTTTCTGGCGAACCCGGTCATGACCGTGCCCTTGTCCTCGTCGGCGGTAAATCCTGGCATGGCCAGCGCCTTTTCGATCACCGGGGCGAAGTCGCCGTTTTTCACGTGGACCGCGCCGGGCCAGCCGACCAGGCCAGTGGTGAAGATGTTGCCGAGGTAGCTCGCCGCCGGCTTCTGGATGCAGTTGGTGGTCATGAGGATCGCGCCGGGGAAGGCCGCGAATTCCTTGTGCTGGTTCTGCCAGGCCGTGCCGTAGTGGCCGAAAAAGTGCGGGTGCTTTTTGAGTTCCGGATAGCCGTGGGCGGGCAGCATCTCGCCGTGGGTGTAGATGTTGATGCCCTTGCCGGCGGTCTGCTCGAGCAGGACCTTCAGGTCCTTGAGGTCGTGGCCGGAGACCAGGATGGCCTTGCCGGCCTTGTGCCCGAGCGGCACCTCGGTCGGCACGGGATGGCCGTAGGCCCCGGTGTTGGCCGCGTCGAGCAGCTCCATGGTCCGCAGGTTCACTTCGCCGCACTTGAGCACGAGCCCGACCCACGCGCCGAGGTTCTTGTCCGTGGAGAAGGTGGCGGCCAGGCCTTCGTACAGGAAGTCGTACACGGCCGGGTCTTCCTGGCCGAGGATGGCGGCATGGTCGGCGTAGGCGGCCACGCCCTTGAGGCCGAAGAGCAGCGTATGCTTGAGGGAAAGGATGTCGGGGTCGGCTTCGGGGATGTCCTTGAGGCCGTGCTGGCCGCCCTGGGCGACGAGTCCGGCGAGATCCGCGGCCGGGCGGAAGGTGGCCGGGCCTTCGGGCAGTTTGGCGGCGAGGCCGGCGGCCAGGGCGTCGCGCTTGGCCACGGCTTCCTCGATCCAGGGCTTGAAGTCCGCCGGGTCGAAGTTGACGTTGGTGAGCGTGGTGAAAAGCGCCTTGGCGAAAAAGCGTCCCGTTTCGAGCGGCACGTCCTTGCCCGCGGCCCTGGTGGCCACGGCCGCCTGGCCCAGGCCCGTCAGGGCGTAGACGAGCAGATCCTGGAGGTCCGAGACCTCGGGTTTCTTGCCGCACACGCCGAGCTTGTCGCAACCGGTTCCCTTGGCCGTCTGTTCGCATTGGTAGCAAAACATATTCGTGTCCTCCTTGCAGGTTGATGACCGGGTATTCGTTTTCGTTGCTTCCGGGTCTACGCGGGCCGTGACCGGAACGGTTTGACCTAAGTCAAGAAGCGGCTTTTTTTTGAGCAGGCGCTTTGGAAGGGGGATTACCGACTATAGACCCTGTGCGTGGAAAAAGGTCAAGGCGTTGGGGAAGGCAAAAAGCGGCATGCGCGGCGTCGGGCGAAGCCTCGCCGGAAAAGGCGGGCAACGCCTCGGGAAAGGCCGCACGGCATATTTTGACGGAAATGTCGTTGGCGGGTCACCAGTTGCAATGCTGACTAGGTGTAAGATCGCCAATCCGCGTCGTTCGCGTTGTCGCGGGAAGGGATATTTTTTTGTATCTTTCGTTTCGCAAGAGTGTTCTCACTTGAGGCGCACGCGCATGTCGCTTGCCAGGAAAAAAATCGATGACTGGAATTTTGAGGCCGGTGGCGTTTTTCGAAATCTCGCAGGAGTAGGGGGTGGTATGTTCAACGTATTGAACTTGCGCAATAAAATTCTAATCCCTGTGACGGTGGTTTGCGCAGGGGTGTTCGCCGTCATCATGGCTGTTGTGCAAATGCAGATTCGGGAGAATGCCGATGTCGAGACGCAACGCCTGGGAAAGGAAATCAGCGCCCGTTATGCGGCAGTAGTTCAGGGGGAACTCGATGCGGCCATTGCAGCGGCCAAAACCCTTGCTGCGGCCGTGGCCAATGCGCAAGCCCAACCCAACCCGCAACGGGCCCCCGTGGTCGGCCTGTTGCACCGTACGCTTGAGGCGCTGCCCGATGTCTTCGGCGTCTGGACCGCCTGGGAGCCCGACGCCTTCGACGGCAAGGACAAGGAATTCGCCAACGCGGACGCGCTGCACGAGGCGTCTGGACGGTTTCTCCCCTACGTGATCCGGAGCGAGAGCGGCGTGCAGGAAACCCATACCTCCGCGCCCACCGCCGCGAGCCGCGACGCGGGGGAGAAATGGTACTGGAAGACCCTGGAAATCGGGAAGTTGCTGTTGGTGGAGCCCACGGAATACGAGGTGGCTGGCAAGAAGCGGATGATGGCCAGTGTGTGCGTGCCGATTCTGGGCAAAGGCAAGGGCGTGGCCGGGATCGACCTAAGCCTGGAGGGGTTGCAGCGCATCGCGGCGGGCGTGAAGATCTTCGATTCGGGCTACGGCGTGCTGCTGTCCAACACAGGGATGATCGTGGCTCATAAGGACAAGGATTACATCGGGAAACAGGCGGATGCGTTCTTGTCCGACAGCAACAGGGCGGCGGTTGCCAAGGCGCTCAAAGAGGGTGTGCCGGTTACGTTTTCTCAGAAGGCCAGCAGTTCCGGCCAAGAAATGCTTTACTGCATGACCCCGGTCGTCCTGGAGGGGGTCGAAGGCGCGTGGAGCTTTGTCGCCACCATACCCCGGGCGGCTATGCTCGAAAACGTCCGCGCCGTGCAGAAGGTGCTGTTCGTGCTGAGCGGTTGCGGCCTGGCGCTGCTCGTCGTGGCTGTTTTCTTCATCGCCCGGGTCATCGTCCGGCCCATCAGGGAAATGATGCAGGCGACGGAAGCCGTGGCAGCCGGCGACCTGGACCGTCCCATCGCATTGCGGCAGCGCGACGAGATCGGCAAGCTGGCCGACAGCCTGCGCACCATGGTGGCGAGCCTCAAGGCCAAGATCGCCGAGGCCGACGACAAGACGCGTCTGGCGGGCGAGGAGTCGAGCCGCGCGGCACAGGCCACCCGGGAGGCCGAGGAGGCCAAGGCCGCGGCCGAGCAGGCCATGGCCCAAGGCATGCTCCGGGCCGCGGGCAAGCTCGAACACGTGGTCGGCGTCATGGGCGCGGCCTCGGAGGAGCTTTCCGCACAGATCGAGCAGTCCACGCGCGGGGCCGAGGAACAGACCGCCCGGGTCGGCGAAACCGCCACGGCCATGGAGGAGATGACGGCCACCGTGCTCGAGATCGCCAAGAACGCCTCCTCGGCCTCGGACGCGGCAGACAAGACGCGGCGCGAGGCCGACGACGGCGCGAAGGTCGTCACCCAGGCCATCACGGGCATCGGCGACGCCCGGAAGCAGGCCCTTGCGCTCAAGGGCGACATGACGACCCTGGGACGCCAGGCCGAGGGCATCGGGCAGATTTTAAACGTCATTTCCGACATCGCCGACCAGACGAACCTGCTCGCGCTCAATGCCGCCATCGAGGCGGCCCGGGCCGGCGATGCCGGGCGGGGGTTCGCGGTCGTGGCCGACGAGGTCAGGAAGCTTGCGGAAAAGACCATGACCGCCACCAAGGAAGTCGGCGAGGCCATAAGCGCCGTGCAGGCCGGCACGCGCAAGAACATCGCCAACGTGGACGCCGCCGTGGAGAAGATCGAGGCGGCCACGACCCTGGCCGGCGAGTCCGGCGAGGCCCTTTCGCGCATCGTCTCCCTGGTGGAAGGCACTTCGAGCCAGGTCGCCTCCATCGCCACGGCGGCCGAGCAGCAGTCTGCCACCTGCGAGGAGATCAACCGCTCCATCGAGGGCATCAGCCGCGTGTCGGCCGAAACTTCGGACGCCATGCGCCAGTCGGCCCAGGCCATCGTCGAGCTTGCGGCACAGGCCCAGGAACTCGCGTCCCTGGTGGACAGCCTCAAGGAGGAGGCGGAGGCGTCCTCGCCCCGGGCGCTTTCCGCGTAACGGCACGGCGAATTTGTCCCGGCAAGGCGCGCGGGCGTCTTGCCGGGGCGCGTTTTCGGGCGGCCCCTGGGACCGCCGCAGGTGACGGCGGCGGGAAAATCGCGCAGGATGCGCCCCGCAAGGAGGCGTGATGAAAGTCCTGTGCGCGAACCCGCCCTGGTGGATCGAGGACCCCGACGCCATCTACGGCTCGGGACTGCTGGCCGGCGTGCGCGCCGGCTCGCGCTGGCCGTTCACCTCCACGGTGCGCTCAAAACCCGGCCAGTACCGCTTCGGCGACTACATTCCCTATCCGTTCTTCCTGGGCTCGGCCGCGTCCTACCTGGCCCGGGAGGCCGGCGTCGCGGTCTCGTTTCGCGACTCCATCGCGCTGCGCGAGGACTACGACAAGTTCTTCAAATACCTGGCGGACGGGAAATTCGATTACGTCGTCATCGAGTCCGCTTCGCCGAGCTGGAGCCACGACGCCGAGCTCATCGCGCATATCGTCGCGGAATATCCCCGCACCCGGGTGGTGGTCGCCGGCCCCATCGCCTCGCTTGGCGAAAAGCTCCTGGCCGAGCATCCCCTGCACGCCGTCATCCAGGGCGAATACGAAAAGGGGCTGGTCAAGGTCGTTCGCGGCGCAAGCGGGCTGATCGGCTACGACATCCTGACCGAGGCGGAGCTCAATGCCGCGCCCTACCCCTATTTCGACCCGCTGCATGCCAACAAGTACTGGGATTCCAACCCCAAGGGGCAGGTCTTTCCCCAGCTCCAGGTGCTCACCAGCCGGGGCTGTCCGTTCCGCTGCATCTTCTGCGTCTGGCCGGCGGTCATGTCCAACAACGACCCCGACGGCACGGGCGTGCGCCGGGTGCGCCAGCTTTCCGGCGACTACCTGGAGGGCATGCTCACCGAATTGATCGGCCGCTACGGCTACAAGAGCGTCTATTTCGACGACGATACCTTCAACCTGGGCGACCGCCACGTGCTCGAGGTCTGCGCGGTCATGGCGCGCCTGGGGCTGCCCTGGTCGGCCATGTGCCGGGCGGACACCATTGCCTGGGACACTTGGCGGGTCATGCGCGAAAGCGGCTGCTTCGGGGTGAAGATCGGCTTCGAGAGCGGCAATCAGTGGGTCGTGGACAACATCGTGCGCAAGAACCTCGACCTCGAAAAGGCGCGCGACGTGGTCTACCATTTGAAGGCCCTGGGCATGACCGTCCACGGCACCTTCACCGTGGGCCTGCCCGGCGAGACGCCCGAACAGATGGCCGACACGCGCCGCTACCGCGCCTCGTTGCCGCTCGACAGCTTCCAGGAATCGGGCACGGCCGAGATCGAGGGCTCGCCGCTGTCCACCCTGCGCCGCACGGGCAGCCTGGAGAAATACGCCGGCGCGAGCCTCGAGGGCTATGTGGCCGAGCGCGACGGCACGCGCAAGATGCGCCTGGTGGCGCTGCGCGACGCGGGCCTTGGCGAGGCGGAGCTGTGCCTGCGCCATGGCCGGCCGGCCGTGGCCGAATCCATCTGCCGCAACCTGCTCGACACCGGCGGCGAGGATGGAAAAGTCCTCGACCTGCTCGGCAGCATCGCCGTGCGGGCGCGCAAGTTCGACCTCGCGGTGCGCTTTTTCTCCCGGGCCATCGCCGCCGACGCCGCGTACGCCGCCCCCTGCCTGCACCTGGGCTACCTGTTGCGCGACCAGGGTCTTGCCGAGGAGGCGGCCTCGTGCCTGCGCCGGGCGCTGGCCCTCGATCCCGAATGCCTGGACGCCCGGCAGGCCCTCGTCGCCCTGGGCGCGGACCCGGACGACGGCGAAACGCCGGACGCCGCCACCCAGGCGTCCCTGGCCAGGTCGCTCGCCGCCGTGCCGGTCTCGTCCTGGGGCAGGACCCTGCGCCGGGCCATGGACACGGCCGATGCATCGCAACAGGCTGCCGTCGCCGGGGACGCCGCAGCGGACGGGAAATTCCCCCGCCTCATCGTCCTCGACCACGGCCTGCGTTTTCTGGCCGGCCACCATTTCGCCTACAACCTCGGCGTGCTCACCGAATGCGTGAAGCGCGGGCTTCCCGTGGAATTCTACGTCTACGCCGACTGCCAGCCCGAGGCGGTCAAGGTGCTGCGCGCGCGGGCCGTGCTCCAGCCCTCGCGCTACGATAGCCACTCCTCAGACCGCTACTGCTCGTGGCTGGAGGATTTCCTCATCGCCGGGAGCATCACCGAATTCAGTCTGTTCAAGAACCTGCGCGACCTCGACCCCTCGGACATCGTCTTCTGCCACACCGCCGACCCGAAGATCGTGCGCGGCATCGCGGCCTGGTACCTGGCCATGGACAAGGCGCGGCGGCCGCACCTGTGCCTCAAGTTCCAGAACCACTGCTTCCGCTTCGTGGCCAAGGACCAGCTGGCCCTGGCCCGCTCCATCTTCCGACTGGCGCTCAAGCCTTTCATCAACGAGCCCAAGGTCTGCTTCGCGGCGAGCAACAAGCTGATCGGCTCGCAGATCAAGCAGATGGCGGAAAAGCCGTGCCCGGTCTTTCCCGTGCCGCTACAACTGGAAGTGCCGCCCCGGCCGTACCGCAGCCGCGCCGAAAAGGGCGTGGTGCGCATCGGCTACGCCGGCGAGGGCCGGCTGGAGCAGGGCGTGGGCTTTTTGCCCGAGGTCATCGAGGCGATCCTGCCGGCCTATCCGGACGTGGTGTTCGAGGCGCAGTTCGCCTGCCGCTTCGTGGACGACGATACACTGGAGCGGCTGCGTTCCTTCGGCGACCGCGTGCGGGTGCACGAAAGCTGTTTTGTCGGCGACGACTTCCATAAGCTCATCGCCTCGTTCGACGCACTGCTTTTGCCGTACCAGCCCACGAGCTACGTCGAGCGTTCGTCGCAGATCGTCATCGAGGCCATCGCGCTCGGCGTGCCGCTCATCGTGCCCGTGGGCACGTCGCTCGCGCTCGAGGTCAAGCAGTTCGACTGCGGTTATTCGTTGATCCGCGGCTACGACGGGCTGTCGATCATCGAGGCTGTGGCGCATTTCATCGACAACCACGACGCCCTGGCCCGCAAATCCGCGGTCGCCGCGCCGCGCTGCGCCGCCTTCCATAAAGCCGAGACGCTCATCGACCTCTTGCTCAAATCCTGCGGCGTGCCCGTGCCGCAGACGACGCCGCGCCGGGAAGGGTAGGGCGCAAAGGAGAACCACGTATGCACGCCTGCGACAAATGTCCGCTGCGCCGGCTGGCGGAAAAACGGCCGGGATCGTTTCTCGCGCGCCTCTGGCGCTGGCACACGGGCTGGTGCCCGGGCTGGAAGCGCTACCAGAAGGCGCTTTCGCAAAAGGAAAACGCGTAGGCGTTCATATCCGCGCCACGCCGAGAAAGACGGCGTGCAGCGACACCACCAGCGTGAAATAGGCCGCGCGCGCCGCCTGCGGCGAGAGCCCCGGGAAACGGTAGCCCATGCTGCCGTGCGGGCAGGCCCCCACGCAGTCGCCGCATAGCGTACAGGAAAGCCCGGGCCGGCCGGCGGCCAGATCGGCCGGAGTGAGCGCCAAATAGCGGCAGGCCCGGGCGCAGCGGCCGCACGCGTCGCAGCCCGCGTCCATGCGCATGCGCCAGGGCGAGAGCTTCCCCAACACGTTGCCCACGAGCCCGATGGGGCAATACGCCGTGCAGTGGACCATGACCCCGGCCCTGCGCGACGCCGTGCCCATGATCCCCAGCCCGACGAGCCCGAAGGCGGCGGCCGCGATGACCGCCGTGGCCGTATCCGCGCCCGCGAGCCGCAGCCCGGCCGCGCCGCAGACGGCCAAAGCCAATGTCGCAACGCGAAGAAATGGCAACCGGCGCGGCAGGCGCTTGGGCGTTTTGCGGCCGAGCCGCGCGCAGGCGTCGTCCGCCGCGCCGATGTAGCACAGGTGGGAACACCAGCCCGGCCCCACGAGCAGCAGCGTCGTCAGGTACAGGAGCGGCATGAAATAGCCGCCGCCCCGGTAGATCGGCCCGGCCACGATCAGCGCCGGCACGGGCAGGTGCAGCGCTCCGGTCATGAGAAATATCGTGGCCCCGGCGAGCCCCAGGCCAAGTTGCGCGAAAAAGACCAGGGAAAAGAGCGCCCAGTAGCGGGAACGCAGCGCCCCCGTGCGCGGCGCGGCCAGCACGCGCCCGCTGAGCCAGGCGGCGTAGCCGCCGAGCAGCACGATTTCGAGCGCTCCCCAGCCGGGCAGGAAACGGTCGGCCAGCAGGATGGGAAACGCGACCTTGCCCCGCGCCAGGGCAAGTAGCCCGGCCGTCAGCCAGAACGCCGCCGCCTGGGGCACGGGTGTCTGCGGTCCCCGCCGGAAAAATTGCCGCGCACGGTCGGAAAAGCAGAAAAGCCCTCCCGCCAGACAGACGCCGACCACGCCCGCCATGATGGCGGTCAAACGCATGTATGGCAGCCCGGCCGCCAGCCGGAAGGCGAGCATGTCCCGGGCCGCCGCGGCGAGCGCCAGCCCCGCCAGCAGCACGGCCGGGCCGAGCACATACGGGGCGAACCGCCGCCTTGTCGGGATGAGCGCCGCGAGCGCAAGCGTTGCGGCGACAAGCCCCGCCTGCCCCAGGCGCAAGGCATGGGCCGCATAGAGGCCAAGCCCCAGGGCGAGGACGGTCAACCCGGCCCCGGTCATGGCCACACCCAGGCAGGGAGCCCCGGCTTGCCGGCCGGAAAGACGATGTCGCCGAAACGCAGCCCCGGCCGCAGTCCGTCCGCGCAGGCGCGCAGGCAGCGGCCGGCAAGGTTCAGGGCGCTTCGGGGCGCAAGCCGTTCCCGAAGCTCCACACCGAGCCGCGGCCGCCTCCCGAGCCGGCCGCCGAGCAGCGCGCGAATGAGCGTCGGTCCGGCCGCCATCGCGCCGGCAGGGCAGGCCGCAAGACAATGCCCGCAGCCGAGGCAGCGCGCGGCGTCGATCGCCGCCACGCCGTCCGTCCTGACGACGGCCCCGTCCGGACAAGCCGCCAGGCACGCGCCGCAGCCGGTGCAGGCCGCCGCTTCGACGCGCACGTCCACGGCCGCGACAAGCCCGAGGTCGGCCACATGGGGCCGCGCGCATCCGTTGGGGCAGGCGCAAAGACTGACACGAAACCGCTCGTGGTGGCGGGGTTCGCGCCCAAGGGCCGCATAGGCCCCGGGGGGCGGCGTCCGGGCCAGAAGCGCCGCAAGTTCCTCAGCGAAATCTCCGGGCAGGGCCACGGCGCGGGTGCAGCCGGACGGCTTCACGCCCCGGCAGCATTCCAGTATGTACGGGCTGTGCGGCATGGCGTCTCCTTGTCGCTCTGGCGTCGTGGGCATCGTGCGACGCCAGAACCCAACATGCCTTGACTTACGTCAAACCGGAAGGAACCCCATGGATAAAGTCCAGGCCGTGGCCGGCATCGGCCTCTTTACTGGGCTCGGCCAGCGCGAATGCGCCGCCCTGGCCGGCGTGGCCGAAACGCGGCGCTACGCCCGGGGCGAGGATATCTTCTTCGCCGGCGAACCCGCCCAGGGCTTCTTTTCCGTGGTCACGGGCAAGGTGCGCATCTACCAGAATTCGCTCGCCGGCAAGGAACATATCATCCACGTGTTCGGCCCGGGCGAGGTGTTCGCCGAAGTGGCCGTCTTCTCCGGCAGCGCCTACCCCGCCAACGCCCAGGCCCTGGAAGACGGCGAATACCTCTTCTTCCCGCGACAGCGTTTCCGCAAGCTCCTCGCCGAACAACCCGACCTGGCCATGGATATGCTCGGGCTGCTTTCCATGCGGCTGCGCCAACTGGTGCGCAAACTCGAAGACTTAAGCCTGCGCGAAGTGCCCGCGCGTCTCGCCGCCCACCTGCTGCTCCTGCAAGCCCAAAGCAAGAAAAAGCGCCTCACCCTGGACTTGCCCAAAGGACAACTCGCCGCCTACCTCGGCACCATCCCCGAAACCCTCTCCCGCGTGCTGCGCCGCTTCGGCGACGACGGCCTCATCGCCCTGTCCGGCAATACCCTGGAAATCCTCGACCCCGCCCGCCTGGAAACCCAGGCCGGCGTCGCGACAGGCGACGGGGATTCGGCATGGGGGACGGGAAAGGCGTGAGGACGGTAACGGTGACGGTGACGGGGACGGGGGGGGGGTGGGAGAAGATGCCTCCGGCGGCCAGGAGGGGATGATCCCCTCCTGGACCTCCCCGACGCGGGGGTGGGAAACGGGCGGGAGGACGGTCGG
>NZ_JNJA01000011.1 GCF_000702665.1 Solidesulfovibrio alcoholivorans DSM 5433 | reverse complement strand
AGAACCTCGGTGTGTCCATTCCGACGCTGTACCGCTGGGTGCCAGCCTCAGCCCAGGCTTAGCGTACGATTTTTTCCGTTTTCTGAGACGACCCCTTTTCGCGCCTGCCCTTGGCCCTTGAAATGCCCGCGCCCTCCCCGTATGGTCGCGGCGTTTCCGCAACCTTTCGCCAAGGATACCGCCCCGATCATGTCCCTTGTGGTCGTCGTGCCTTTTTACAACGAAGAGCAGAACGTCCCGGCCTTCATGGACCGCCTGGCCGCCGCGGCCGCGGACATCGGCCTGGCCGGGCTCGTGGTCGTGGACGACGGGTCTTCCGACGCCACCGTGACGTGCGTCGCGCGGCATGCCGCGACTTTTCCCGCGCCGGTGCGCCTGGTGCGCCTGTCGCGCAATTTCGGCCACCAGCCCGCCGTGCTCGCCGGCTGCGAAGCAGCCTGCGCCCTGGCCGAAGAACGCGGCGCGGACTTCGTCGGCGTCATCGACGGCGATTTGCAGGACCCGCCCGAGGATTTCCGCGCGCTCCTTGACGCCGCAACGGACCAGGACGTCGCGTACGCCGTGCGCAGCGAACGCCACGACGGCGCGCTCATGCGCCACGGCGCGCCGCTTTTCTACCGCCTGCTCTCGCTCGGCGCGCATTTTCCCATTCCCCGCAACGCCGGCACCTTTTCGGTCATCCGCCTGCCCGTGTGCCGCATCATCGTGGATAACGCCGACGCCGACCCCTATTTCCCGGGCCTGCGCGCCTTTGTCGGCTTCCGCCAGAAGGGCGTGCCGCTGGAAAGGCAGGCGCGCGCCGCAGGCACCTCGCGCGTGGCCTTTACCGGCCTCGTGCGCCTGTCCGTGCGCGCCTTTTTCCTCTACTCCAACCTGCCGCTGCAACTGCTCTTCGCCAGCGGCGCGGCGCTGACGCTTTTCGCCGGGCTCGCCGGGGCGTTGGTGACGATCCTTCGACTGCTGAAGCTCATCGACCCCACAGGCGTGACCACCATCATCCTGCTGCAACTCTTTTCGCTCGGCGTCATGGCCTTTTTCATCGGCATCGTCGCCTTCATGGTCGCGCGTGTGCGGGCCAACACCTCGCGCCAGCGCTCCTGGGTGGTGCTCGAGGAAACGACCCTGCCGGGCGGCACCCCCAAGGACCCCACGTAAATGACCACGCCCCCGGCCAAACGGCCGCTCCAATCGCGTTTCCCCCGGCTCTGGCTGGCCTTCCAGTATCTGGCCTGCGGCTATTTCGACCGTGGCCGCCACATCCGCAAGCACTACCACGGCCAGAAACGCGTGCTCGAGATCGGCTGTTCGCTCGGGCTCGACAGCCGTCATTTCGCCGACGCGCCGTGCGCCTTCCTCGGCGTGGACATCGACCCCGAGGCCATCGCCCACGCGAAAAAAACCCATGCCGGCCGCGCGCACATGCGTTTCGTCTGCATGGACCTCCATGACTTGCAGGTGGCGGCAGACGAGCGCTTCGACTTCATCCTGGTCAGCGGCGTGTGCCACCACGTGCCGACGGACAAGCTCGTGCCGCTGCTTGAAAAGGCGGCCACGCTCCTTGCTGCCGACGGCCGGCTGGTGGTCATCGACTACGCGCCGTCCGCAAACCCCGGTTGGCTCGAGAAGTTTTTCCTGGACTACGACGAGGGGCGCGAGATCCGCTCCCGCGAGGCGCTGCTCGCTGTGCTCGACGCTGTGTCGGGCCTTGCCATCGCCGAGCAGGAAATCTTCCGCAACGCCGCCTTCGTCTTCCCCTGGCCGACCATGGCCTACAAGTTCTGCATCGCCATGAAGAGACGCGAGGCGGAGACGGACACGCCATGAAAAAACGCAGCCCCGGCCTCGACCTCGGCGTGTCGCGCCTGGCCCTGGCGGCGCTGCTCGTCTTTTTCCTGGTCCATTTCACGGCCATCTGCCACATGCGCGGCGTGGACGACCCCCAAGGCTACGTCCTCAACACCTCCAAGTTCATCCCGGTCAACACCTACGAGGACGACGCGCAGGTTTCCATCGGCCACGCGCTCGGGCTCTTCGGGCCGGTCAAGGACACCTTCAGCATCGCCACCAACTTCGGCGGGCCGCTGCTGCATGCCGCCAAGCCCGTCATGTGGGCGGCGTCGGCGCTCGGCATCATCAAACTCTCGCCGGACAAGTATTTCTACGTCTCCTACCCGGACGAGCTGCTCAAGATCTGGCAGGTCTTCGCCGTCTACAAGCTGTGCATCCTGCTCTTGCTGCCGCTTTCGCTCTACTGGATCGGCCGCAATTTCGCGGGCGAGGCCGCCGGCACGGTCGCGGTCTGGCTGGTTGCGGCCATGCCCTACGCCACGGCCTTCGAACTGCGCCTCAAGCCCGACGGCGTGGTGCTGACATTGACGCTCCTGGTCGTCCTCAACCTGCTGGAATTCGCGCGCTCGGCGCGCAACCGCAACCTCTACGCCGCCGCGGTCCTGCTCGGGCTGGCCTTTTCCATGAAATTCACCCTGGCCACGGCGGTCTTTCTTTTTCCGCCGGCCCTGGCCGCCTGCTGGCGGCGACGCGGCCAGCCGCTTTTCACCAAAGCCCATGCGCTTGTCGTCGCCAAGGCCGCGCTCGCGTCCGTGGCCGCCTTTTGCCTGGGCAACGTCCGCTTTCTGGAAAACCCGGCCATCTTCCTGGATTTCATCTTCCGCTACACGGCCATTCCCGAGACCACGGCCGTGGCCAAGGGCTTTTTGCCCACGTTTTTCTTCCGCATCCGCCACTTCGAGCCTTTTTACGGCCCGGCGCTGAACGCTCTGGTCATCCCGGCCTGCCTCTATGCCGTCTGGCGCGTGCTCGCCACGCGCGGCCGGGTCACGGCGACGTCGCTCCTGCTGCTGCTTTTTGCCCTCAATTTCCTCTATCTCTGGAAGGTCGCCCACAACCTCGTGGTCTTAAATCTCACCTACTATTACTATTCCCAGGCGGTGCTCGCCCTGGCTCTGGTGGCGCTGCTTCTGGGCCGCCTCCTGGACGCTGCCGCGAACCGGCCGGCGCTGCGCCTGGCGTGCCTGGCCGGCGTGCTTACGCTGGTCGGGGCGACGCTTTGGCAGCAAAAAAACGTGCTCGCCTACCTCTGCGGCCCTTCCACGCGCCAGACGGCCCACGCCTGGGTCGCGGACCACCTGCCCAAGGGGACGTCCGTGGGCCTGCCCCTGCCCCGGGACGCGCGCCTGGGCTTCACCGGCCGCTACATGGTCGATCCCTTCGCCTACCGCATCGTGCCCCTGGGGCCGGATTTCTCCGGCCTGGGCGAGCTGCGGCCGCGATTCGCCCTGACCGCGCGCATGAATCCGCTGGAAAAGACCCTCGCCGATCCGGCCTATGAGCGCCTCGTCACCATCGACGACGCCGGCCACCTGCCCCGCGAGCCGTACAACTTCTACCAGGACGACATTTACGACGCCTTCCGCCTGAGGGACGGGAACGCGGAAAAGGTGCCCGCCGACGGCCCGGGCGCGTCCGAGGCCGCCCTGGGCGCGTTCTTGCGCGACGACCCCGAGCCGGCCTTCACCGTGGCCAACGTGCAGGCCCTGGACCTCTTTCCCCAGAGCCTGGACCTTTTGCGCAAGACGCCGCGCACCATGCTGCCCCTGCCGGGCGCGCTTTTTACCGCCGCCCTGCGCGATCCGGCCGCGCCGCCGACCTACCTGCACCAGATTCCGCCCGAGGTCCTCGCCTTGTGGGGGGTCAAGTACGTCCTTGCCCGCGACGACGCGGCATTTCAAGATAACGTCCTCGCCGTCCCGGCCTACGGCCTGCGCCGGCTCGACGCGCCGGAGCTGGCCGCGTTTGCGGGCCGCATCGCGCTTTTCGCCAACGACGCCTACCGGGGCCAGGTCTTTTTCCTGCCCGACCCCGAACCCGGAAGCACGCGCGCGGCGGCGCGGCGCTACCTGGGGCTTCTTGCGCGCTTTCGCCTGAAGCCCTACGGCGAGCTCTACGGCGCGAAGGAACTGGCCGCGTCCGGCGCGACGTTGCTTCGCGTGCGCATGACCGTTTCCTGCACCGGGCCGACGGATCTTGTGCTGAAGGGCGGGAAAAGGCGTACGTCCGTGCTGCTCGGCCCGGGAACGCATACCGTGGACCTGCCCTATGCCGTGGACCCGGCGGCCGCACCCGGAGCCGAGGGCGCGGGCTACGAGCTCCATCCCGCAGAGCCCGGGGCGTCGGCAACGCTTGTTTCCGTTTCCGCTGCGCCGCTTTCGGTCCTGCCCCAGGCGCAGCCCGAGCCCGCGACCGTGGGCATGCGCCTGGCGTTTGCGCGCATCCGCGCCGGGTCGCCGGGACAGGCCGTGTTCGCCCTGCCCTGGCATCCCTACTGGCGCGCGACGGTGGACGGCCGGGAAACGGCCGCCGTGCCCGGTCCGGCGGCGACCGTGGCCGTGCCCGTGCCCGCCGGCGACCACGACGTGGCCGTCCGCTTCGCGCGCTAGCGGCGCGCCGCAGGGAAAGCGTCCGCTTGTTGGCGGGCAATACCCCTGAATGCTTTTTCTTTCTTGAAAAAGACTGCCGTATGTATTGCGGGACGCGACACGCGGCGCGGCTTCGCCGATGGACAACGCCACGCCGCTGTGGCACCGTCACGCCGCCTTTTGCGCCGCGCGCGTGCGACGCAGCGCCGCCGCAAGCCCACGAAGGAGCGGTCCATGCCAGACATCCTGCTTATCAATTCCTCCATCAAGTACGGCGAAATCGCGCGCGGCTTCCAGTATTACCCGCCCGTGGGGCTCAACTACCTGGCCGCCTCGCTGCGACTGGCCGGGTTTGCGCCCACCATCCTCGACCTCGGCATCGAGCCGCTGTCCACGGACGCGGTCTGCGACATCATTAAGCGCGAGCGCATCCCCCTGGTCGGCATCTCCGCGGTCTCGCCGCAGATGCACAACACCATGCGCTTCGCCCGCGCCATCCGCGCGCGCTTCGGCGACACGGTCTCCATCGCGCTCGGCGGCTACCACGTCTCCAACGACCCCACGTTCCTGGACCGTCACCACGAGATCGACTTCTCCGTGGTCGGCGACGGGGACATCACCTTCCCCAAGCTCGCGGCGCAAGTGCTCGGCGGCGAAAAGGTCCGGGGGCGCTTCGTCGGGGAACTTGTGGAAAAGCTCGACGACGTGCCCTGGCCGGCCTACGACCTGACGCCGCTGCCGCGCTACCGCCAGATCGGGCTCACGCGCTACCCCACGCTCGCCACCCGGGGTTGCCCGTTTTCCTGCGTGTTCTGCTCACGCTCGTTCATGTCCAAGCGGGTGCGCTACCGCTCCCCGGAAAACCTCGTGGCCGAGCTCGCCGCGCACTACGACGACTTCGGCGGCTATTACGAGTTCATGGACGAGAGCTTCACGCTCTCGCGCCGGCGCGTCATCGCCAACTGCCAGGCGATCCTCGACTGGGGCAGGAAGATCCGCTGGAGCGCCGGCAGCCTGCGTCTGGACCAGGTGGACGAGGAGGTGCTCGAGTACATGACGCGCGCGGGCTGCCGCACGTTCTTCGTGGGCATCGAGTCCGGCGACGAGCGGGTGCGGCGCAAGATCGTGGGCAAGAAGCTCACCGACGCCCAGATTTTCGACGCTTTCAAGGTGCTCGACAAGTTCGACCTGGAAGTGGAAGGCTCCTTCGTGCTCGGCCACCCGACCGAGACCGAGGAGGAGCTCAAGGCCACCTGCTATTTCCCGGTGCGCCTCAAGCGGCACGGCGCGCGCACGCTGACCCAGGTCGGGCTCAAGCCGGCCGTGCCCATGCCCGGCTCGCGCCTGTGGGACATCGCCATCGAGGAAGGCAAGATCCCGGCCGATTTCATGGACCGCTACATCGAGTTCGAATACGGCGAGGACTTCTGGAAGGTCTGGCCGACCTACGTGCCCGACGGCCTGACCCACGAGCGCATCCGCCACTGGCGCAAGAAAGGCTACCTGGCCTACTACCTGCGCCCGGGCTACCTGTGGTGGCGCCTCAAGCGCAACCTCGCCTCGCCGGCGCTTCTCCTCGACGATCTCAAGAACTTCTGGGCCATGCTCGTCAAGGGCCACTCCACGGTGAGCCTCACCGAGTAGGCCGGAACGCAACATATCCGATCCGCAAGAAGGGCAATGCATGCTTCGCCGTATTCTGCCGAACGTTCTTTTGGTGTGCCTGTCGCTGTGCGTGGGCTACGTGCTGTTCGAAATAGGCGTGCGCCTCTACATGCAGCACAAGTACCTGGACGGGAATTACCAGATCCACGCGAACTACGTGGAGCCTGACGCAAAAGGTCCGGGCGACGAACCGGTCATCGGCTGGGAAAAGCCCAACAGGACCCTGTATTACTACATTTTCGGCAAAGACTCCGGCGTCGCCTTCTATTCCAAGTACCACAGCAACAACGTCGGGCTGATTTCCCAAAAAGACTATTTCCGCAAGCGCGACGGCAAGGAATACCGCATCGCTATCGTCGGCGACTCGTTCACCGCCGCGCTACAGATGCAGAATCCCTGGCCCGACCGCCTGGAGGACCTGCTCGACAAGGATACGGCGCTCAAGGAGAAGCTCGGCGTGGACGCCTTTCGGGTCTACAATTTCGGGCTTTATTCCGCCGGGTTCGACAACTTCTACGAGCTGGCGCAAAAGGCCGCGACCCTCGACCCGGACATGGTCGTGGTCAACTTCATCGGCGCGGACTTTCCCCGCTGCAACAACTGCCCGTTCACCACGGACAATCCGTACAAGGCCGAGGCGCGCCGGCTTGTCTCCGGCACGGTGCCCCTGCGCCTGGGTCCCGGCCCGGACGAGACCGCGGAACTGTCCATGTCCTGCGAACAGCCGCCGGTCTCCTTCGCCAACCCCACCTGCCGCCATTCCTTCCAGCTGAGCATCCCGCCCAGGCTAGCCATGGACAAGGACAAGGTCAAGGAAATCAAGAAGCTGGTCGTCGCGGACTACCTGCGCGGCCAGCTGTGGCATTCGCTCTACCCCTACGGGCTCATGCTGGCGCGCGGCAAACCCGTGGACCTGCACCACCTGCGCAATCCCGAGCTCTACCAGAGCGCCGGCACGCGCAAGACCATGACCGACGCCGAGCAGGTGGATTCCGCCCTGCGCTACCTGACGGCGATCCGCGCGCTTTTTCCGGGCAAGCCCGTGCTCGTCGTGCAGCACCCGACCTACGAGGACATGACGGTCCAGCCCGACGAGGCCAAGACCAAGCGCCTGATGGAAAAGGACCCGAGCCTGCACGTGACGTTCATGCGCCCCCGCCTGCCGGCGGACGCGGATGCCGCCACGGTCCGCTCCTGGTACTGCGTGCCCTACGACGGGCACATGAGCGACGCCGGCGGCGCGGTCTACGCCCCGGCCATGGAAGGGCTGATCCGGGAAACGCTTTTGCGCTGATGGGGATCAAGGGTGGGCCGATCAGTTATGGCCTATGAAATATCTCATCTATTGGCAGCTGGCTGTGTCCCTTCGAAGGGGCGCTAGCCCGCCAAGGCATTTTTAATCGGGTGGTTTTACGTCTGGCTCCAGCAACGATAATCATATCGGGCGCAACTCACGATCTATTCTGTTCCGTTACTCCCCAAACCCCAACATCGCCTGCCCACCGCGGCATCAGGACAGCCTGTCAAAGCGAATGCAGGTGATCCAGAGGCCAAGCGATCTTGTATCATCGGAAATCCCTCGCGAACAGGGGGAGGACGCGCCGGTGATGTCGAACACCAGGTCCCGGCGGGCCGGGAGGGGCTGCCCGGTCGTCAGAAGAAACTCGAAACAAAAATCCCGATCCGGCAACGGCGGCCAGCGCCACACGCCCAGCTCGCGTTCGCCCAGGAAAAGCCGCAGGCAAAGCGGCGCCGCCGCATCCCCCACAAACGGCTTGCCTTCGATGCGCAGGACCCAGGTTTGCGCCTCGCCGGCGGGAAACACGCATGCCAGCCGCGCACGGCGGCCCTCAGTCCAGCGGCCTTCCCCTTCTCCGTGGCTCCACCCTTCCTGGAGCCATTCGACGGCCTGCGCTTCGTCGCCAAGAAGGATGTCCACGCCCGGACGCACGCCGTTGGCCGGGCAGAAGGTCGCCGCATCCGGATAACGCGGCGGCGCGGCCGGAAGGCACGAAGCGATCAGGCGACGGTAGGCGTCGAGCATCGCCCGCGCGGTGAAGCGGGAAAGCGCCCGCCGACGTCCCGCGTTTCCCAGGCGCAACCGGTTTTCCGCATCGCCCGCCAGCCACGCCAGGTTCCTGACCAGGGCGTCGACGACGGCACCGGCCCCGCTTGCGGGGTCGGGAAGCAGCACGCCGGCCGCGCCGAGTTGTTCCGGTATGCCGCCGACGGCTGTGGCCACGACCGGCACGCCGCGGGCCATGGCCTCGTTGATGCAAAGCGGCATGCCTTCCGCTTCGGAGGGCAAGACGAAAATATCCGCTGCGGTCAACCAATCCGCCACATCGTGCCGTTGGCCCGTCAGGAGGACGCGCGCGTCCAGGCCGCGACCGGCGACCTGGTGCGCCAGGGCCTCGCGGCCGCCGCCGCTGTCGTGGCCGAGCCAGGCATAGCGCAGGCGCTGCCCCCCGGGCGCGGCGGCCAGGATCGCCGCGGCCTGCAACAGGTACTGGTATCCCTTGCGCGGTTCGTAGCGGCCGGTCGTCACGCAGAATACGTCGTCCGGAGCAAGTCCCAGGGCCTGGCGCAAGCTGTCGCGGCGGGCGGCTTCCGGCGGCAGGAAAAACGCGTCGGCGCAACCGTTGGCAATGACGTGGGAACGGGAAGCCGGCGCGCCGCAAAAGGCGTGCAAACGGGAGAGGTTTTCCCTTGAAACGGCGATCACGGCGGCGGCGGCACCATTGGCCCGGGCAACCTGCGCGAGCAGCTCAGGCGGCGCGGAAGCGAACTCGGGCGGCACGAAGTTGACGAGGACGACATAGGGAATGCCCCAACCGGCGCAGACCGCCTTGGCCGCGAGGCTCGACTCGGGTTCGCTGTCGCAAAACAGCACGAGATCTGGACGTTCCGCCCAAAAAAGCGCCTGGGGCTCGCTATGGTTGCGTCGGGTTTTGTCCTGGCCCGCCAGGACATCGTGGGGAAGCGGCAGGCAGCGCACGCCGGCAAGGACGTACGGGTTCGCGGGATAGCCGCAGGCCAGAGCGGTTTGGCACGTCGATGAAGCGAGCCCTTCGGCCAGCAGGACGGCATTGACCGCCGTACCGCCGGTTCCGGGATCATCGCAGTAGACGAGAAGTTTCATAACACGCGACCCGGATGCAACGGAATTGGTCGGCCAAGGAGCCTTTCCGCGAGGAAAGAGCACCGCCTTACAACGACTTTTTTACCCAGCCGTTGCCAACCTCCTTCGGCCCGTGCCCGCCTGAAGTCGAAGCCTCGGCGAAGAGCATGGGAAAAGCGCAAACGCAGCAAATGGATGCACTCCGGCGGGGAGGTGCGTCACAAAGCGTTCGCGGTTGTCCCCTGCCTCGGTTTTCGCGATGCCATGGCCTGCTCCAACCGGGCGACGAGTTCCTCACAGGCATTCTCCCAGGGAGCCTGGCCGATGCGTTTCGCGGCCTCGCGGGACATGGCCTCCAGATGCCGGGGATTCTGCTGCAGCCATTGGACGATGCCCATAGCCTGCCCAGCGGGATTTTCGCCCAGGAGGAACCCTGTAACCTCATGCTCCACGGCTTCGGCCGTGGCGCCGACATTGGGCGACAACACCACGACGCCCAGTCGCATGGCTTCCAGGATCGTCAAAGGAAGGCCCTCCCACTTCGAAAACATCACCAGAACGTCCGCCCACGTGTACAACGCCGTCAGCTCCTCGGCACTCCAAGCCGCAGGCTCCATGAACGGCTCCAGCACGCTGCTCGCGGAGAATTCCGTATTCATGATCGAATCGCCAACCACGCGAAACTCGACATTCGAACCGGGATCCCTTGCCAGGCGGCCGAATTCCGCCAGATCGTTCAAGCCCTTCTGGACATCGAGGCGCCCCAGGTACAGCACACGCAGCCTCCGTCCCTCCGGAGGCGTCCGCGATTGCAGGGCCGCGGCGACCTCCTCCGGCGTCATGGGATAGCCCGGCCCGTTGGGCACATGCAGCAGCTTGGCGCTCGGAATGCCCATGCCGTGGCACCAGTCCCGCATCTGACGCGAAACGGTCAACACCATTTCGTACGCGTTTTCATAGGCCAACCCCAGAATGGGATGCCCCATTTCACGCTGCACCACACTGTAGTCCAGGACATGGATGTGGTTGAGGGTGCAAAGGCCCAGCCGGCGCAACGCGCCCATGATGGCGTGCGCCGGAGCGCAGTGTTCGTTGATCACGCCGTCGAGCCACGCGAGTTGGCCGACGGCCAGGCGGTGGTCGCCCTGGCCCTGCCATTTCGGGAAGGCGGAACCGAAATAACGGTAGCCGTCGCCGTCCCATCCTTTCTGCGTTTCCCCGAACGGGAACAGATTGACGCTTTCAAAAACGGCGGCGGCCCATTCCGGCAGCTTGATACGTTCCGTCCCCAGGACGAAGAGATGCGGCACATAGCCGTGCTTCTTGAGTTCACGGGCGACACTGTAGGCGACTTTTTCCACACCGCCGAAGCTGGCGACAGGCAACAGGTAGCCGATGTGCCGTCTTCCGTCCGGAATTCGCGGGTACAACGGCTTGTTGAGGCCTGTCGATTGGCGTGCCAATGCATAGAGCGTCGTTCCGGAAGGCATGCAGCAGTTATACCATATCTTCTTTTTCTGCAATGCGCCGTCCCGCCAACGCGAACGATGCAAGTTTCCAGCCAACGTCATCAGATCAAAGAGCCCGCGTTGATGCGGCAACGCTTCGGCGGGCGCATCCATAACCAATGTGTTGCACCAAATGCTCCGATAAACGGATTCGAAATCAAAATTCCCTTTTGCGCCAACCATCTTGCGAGCAATAACATCGATGAATGTATCCATACGCAACATGACTGCCGCGAAATCGGAAATATTGCTTACGCTTGCCATGCCTCGCCGAAGCTCTACGCTGTGTTTTTCCTCGGCTGGCAGATGGGACAGCGCCGAGTACTGTGTCGCTTCGTTTTCAAAATCGAATTCCAATTGCCAGAATGCAAAATGAATAAGCTTCTTGGCCGCCAAAAGTTGCATATTTTCGGAAGTGGTCACCACGAGAAAGGCCGGAAGGCGAATATCGGATGCGCAATAGTGCGCACGCCAGCACAGTTCGTCGAACGCGGTTATGTCGCATTCGAAACCGTCGCGGGTCGGATCCGTGACCATTCTGAAGATCCCCTTGTCCGCGAGAAACACGGCGTAGCGCGGGGCCTCCGAATGTTCCAGGGCAACGATGCTGCGGGGATTATACAGCCATTTGTGCTTGCGCCGGATGTAGGCCAGGATTTCCTCTTCATCGCGATACGAGTCGGCCAGCATGCTTTCGGGACGCTTGCGATAGAGAAAGCCGAAATCCGGCAGGTGCATGCCGCGAAAGCCGAACCGTGCGGCCTGAAGCCAAAAATCCCAGTCCTCGTATCCGAGTTGCATGGATTCATCGTAAAAGACGCCGTGCTCGAAGACCCGCCGGCGGACCATGCTCCCCGCTTCCGACAAGTTCATGAAGGAATGCAGCAGAAGCGAGTAGATGCCGGGGTATTTGCAGCACAGGGACATGCCGAACATGCCGATATCGGGATAGATCCAGTCCGCGTCGGGATGCGCGGCCAGACAGGCGAACGCCTTGCCGAGGGATGGCGGACAGAGGCGGTTGTCGGCGTCCAGAAAATAGAACGACTCTACCGACGGGTAGCGCTCCAGGACATGCCGCACGCCGGTGTTGCGCGCGCAGGAAAGCTTGCCGTTGCGGCGGCGGAGGTACCGGATGCGTTCCGGATAGGCGCGCGCGAACTCCAAGCAAAGCGTATGCGTTTCCGGGAAAGGGCAGCCGTCGTTGACCAGCACCACCAGATACGGGACTTCCATATCCTGGTCCAATACGGAGGTGATGGCCTCGGCGACAAGCACGCTGTGCTTGTACACGGGCATGACCACAGCCAGGCGCGGCTGATCGGTTCCGGCAACGGCGCTCACGACCTGGCCTCCGTCGCCAAGCGCAAATCATGGGGGGAAAGCACGATGCCCTGAATGCGCGCCCATGCGTAGTCGCTGGTCTGCCCCTTGGCGAGCCGGGTTCCCATATAGATATGCCGGGGAGTCCAGGTGGGCGCTCCGAAATTGACGCTGACATTGAGGGGAACCATGGGCGTGCCCACTTGCCAACCCGAGAAGGAATCGCCCGCTGGAACATTCCCGTAGAAATACGGCTCAAAGGGCTGATCGGCATCCAGCACCGCCAGGGCGTATTCAATGGACGGGCCCTTGGCGTGGCAGGTCTTGGCCTGCATGGTGATGGCACGGATGCCGGCCGGGCAGGTGAAAGAAAGACGGGCGACCGTGGGGTGATCCTCCAGCGGGTGGAGCAGCAGGTTCATCTCATCCGCGATATAATCGACGACTTTCCAGTTGAGCCCTTCAACGGGCGGCGAGACTTCCTCGACATGTTCGAAGATCCAGCGAGGCAGCACCATGTCCTGATCCGCGGCGACAGGCGTGGGAAAGATGGCCCCGGGCATCGCGTGCACGGGCTGCCCCGGCATGGAGGTCAGCAGGCGCAGGGCCAGGCCCCTGCGGGGCTGGACATCGGATCCGATGATGGTCGCGCAGGCCGCGGCCGTGGGATGCATGGCGCCAAGCGACAGGGACGGCGATGCCTTGGAGGTGTCGGGCTGCCACGTGACGCCAAGCTGCAACGTCAGTTCGGGACGCCCGGCCAGGGCGCGATGGAGCAGCAGCGGCACCCAGCCGGGGCGCAATGCCGCGAAGGGGATAAGCCAGGATTCCAGGACCCGGGACAGTTCGCGCGCAAAAAGATGGACGCCGAGGGTACCGCTTGCTTTCGGGGAAACCTTTGCGACATGCAAGACGACGCCGGCCAGACCGCGGGAGGGCAGCGGCAGTTCCTGGGTGACCCCTCCCCCAAGGGGGACCTGCGCGGGCGCGGACAACGCGGCCCCGTTCGGCGGGTTCGTGAAGGCGACCACCGGCTGCACGAACAATTGTTGGAAGAAACGCTCCACTTCCTGAAAACTGTCCTGGAGCGTTTCGTACTGGGAACGCAACAGGGCCAGTTCCCGTTGCAACCCGGTCGTCCTTCGGGCCGCCGCGGCGCCATGCTTATCCAGGATGTTGAAGAGCCAGGCGGAGAAGGCTTGCGCGACGTCGCCCTGGTCCGCGGCTGGACTGAAAAGCGGAAATTCCTCTCCCGGCATCGCCGTGGTCACGGCCTCGCGCGCCTGTTCCATCAGCGGGCGTGCGGCGTCGCTGAAAACCGCCAACCCCAGGATTCTATGCAGGAAGGCCGGTTGTTCAGCGGTCGGCGTCAATGGAAACAATTGCTCCTGATAACGGAGATGCGGCACTCCATCTGCGAGTTCCACTCCGAGAATAATCAGGGAACTGCCGCGGCAAAACATCTCTGCAACGGACATATCGTCACTGGCTACGAGCAGCTTTGGTGCAATGGACGTAATGAGTTCATTCATGATCAGCTCGCTTAGTTAACGGACGTGGTCTTCTCGGACAATGAATCTGAAAAGGGTGCACACCAAACAAACCTCTCGAACGAGTGAAAAGCGCGAATCAGGACAATATTATTTCATATTGCTCTGTTCTATGACCTGCTGCGGTGTCAGTCTTTTGGTATCCTCAATGGCCTTGCGTCCCGACTCGTTATTTTTCTTGAGCTGCTCGAAAGTCGGCTTGTCCTTGTCGGCATCGGAAATCTCCGGCACGATTTGATAGTCCGTCGGCTTTGGTTTGTTGCGCTCCAAAGTTTTCTCAAGTTCCTCGGTCGTGATATTCATGTCAGGCGTCGAGACGACTTTCGGTAACGGACCGGCTTTCTTTTGAATTTCTTCCAATTTTCGCAGCGTCAAGGGTTCGCCGTCGATCTCGCCCAGCCCCAAGGGGGCATCCGGGTCCACAGGTTGCAAGGCCTGGACCGCAGCCGCATGGTCGAGTTGGCGAGGCGTAGGCCCTCCCTCGAAAAGAGGCGTATCATCACTGGACGCGCCAGGAGGCGTTTCGGTTTTTCCCTGAACGGCGTCTGCCTGTGGCGCCTTGGGTGCGGGAGTTTCGACCATGCCGGGAAAGCTGACGGTGATCCCGCCCGTCGTCGCATCCGCAAGGACGGCGAAATTCGGAATGCCCAGAGCCTCCGTAACCTGTTTGACCGCAGCAAGGGCGTCAGGGGCATTAACCGAGACATCTATCATCTTTGATGAGAGTGATTCTGGGACAACAAACGAAACATGAAATAGTTCGGTAAGGATATTTAAACAACGCCCATATGTCATCTTGTTACAGGATAAAGAAACATTTTCGGCGAAAACTGGGGGGGCAACACTCCAAAAAACCACAGAGATATTAAATAAAATCAAAAAAATAAAATAGCAGGGGATTGCCCCGACAGTAGCACTCCCATCGGCACCAGGAAAAAATCGCGTACATCTATTCATAATTCTTCCTTTTCAAAAACAGACTGCAGATTTCGTAAGCTTCAGACCATTCGTGCGACAATACGCCTTTTACTTCATGATGTCGGGCAAATGTAGCGTGGCGAGCAGCGTGAATAATCGAAGGAATTTCAAACAACTGTGCACCTTCTGGATATTTTCTATGAAATGCTCATTTTTTTCAAATGAATTACGCCATGGCCTCTGCCAAATTGAAGCACTCCAGGCCAAGCTCAACCAGAATTCCGCTCGCTAATTCCAGCAAGCATCCGACATCCGAGAGCCCATTCACCCGTAGGCCAGCGAAGCCCCAAAGAGCTGAACCTCGCGAGAAACGCAACGTCGTCCGTCCGCTGTGTCTACAGCCCACTGAAATGACAGAACTCCATCCCGGTCCGTGTGCATGTGGCCGCCACGACCTGATTGCCCCCGAGCCCTCCCGCATCCATCAACACATCGAGATTCCCGAAGCCAGGCTCGATGGAGAACACATCACCCTTTACCGAGGCTGTTGCGCTCGGTACGGCCGGTTGGTCAGGGCTCTGGTCCCGCCAGAGAAACGCACGGGCTTTGGACCACGGCTTTCGGCCAACATCGCCGAGCTTCGCGGCATCCATAGGGACAGGCGTCGCGCTGTGTACGACGACCTCATGTCCGTCTTTGGCCTGCCCATCAGCCAGGGCGGTATGCAGAAAATCATTCATCGGGTCACTCAAGCCATCAAGTCACATTACGATGACATCGCCAAGGTCGCGAGGAGCGCGTTGGTCCGTCGCCTGGGACATGAGAGGGAGCATTCGTGGTTATTCCTCCAGGAATCCGGCGTTAAGCCGAAGAACAACCTCACGGAGTGCGACGTTGCGCTTCGGGGTGCTCTGGCGCAAGAAAAGTCTCGGTACGGCCGGTGAATGTAGCGACCGGGTCGAACGCATCCGCAGTTTGTGCCAGACATGCAGAATTCAGGCAAGGCGCACCTTCCCGGTGCGGTCGGTGCGATGCCGACCGCTTTTCAATCTCGGTCTCCGAACCTGGATTAGATTCAGATGCTGTTATCCCGTGAGCGCGTACCTTTTGCTTATCCCTGAAAAGGTACGGCGTACACCTTGCCGCATCGGCCCTGGGTTTCGGGTTGAGTGTCTTGCCAGCAGGCAAGCCGAATATCGCGAATGGAAGTACTTTTTGACAAAGAGAACCAATCCTGTAGCGACTTACCAGTTTAAGGTCTTTAACATATCAAGGCAAATTACATTATAACAACACATTTACAAGGGAGAAAATATATAAATTCACAGCACCAAAGCAATCTTATACACAAACGCGACAACTCAGAAGGCTGTATCGATTTTTATAATTTAGCAACATACATATCGTGAAAACTCAATCGATAACTCCAGTCACATCTTAACATTGCTCAGCTATCATTTGTTAATTTTCTTTCCGTCAAGAACAGTGCCGCAAAACTCGACAGCGACGTATCGAGGAAGATAACTTGGTGGTAAGTTGTCGAAAAATCCAGGAAACAGATACAGCCGTTTTCGCAACACTGGAAACTTTATCCGGTGGAAGCAGCGGCCATAGGCGACGCGGGAGCTTGTTTGACGTTGAGAAGATGACAAAATGTCGCGTCTTTCGGGAGTCCGTCCCCTAGGGCGCCGGTTGCATTGAGTAGCAAAGGCCAAATTCCCGGAACAATCGAATCATTTCGGATCACACCGCCAGAGATCGCAGCATATCTTTTGGAATTAGAATAAAGGGAGGAGTACTATAGCGGGTAGTTAAAATTGATAAAATCTTCCATGTATATGTCTTGAATGCATTTAACGGCTTCAGCAGTAAAATATTGAGTATGTTGTTTAGTGGATCCCTTTCCAAAATGAGGAAGAGTCCCAAAAGAAACTTCGCGAAATATTTTTTTTAAAACATGCGGCAAATCTTCCGCCAGTTTTTCAAAACGACCTATGAAATCATAATTAATAAAATTATAAAATATTTGATATGTTTGTACTCTCCAGTGTGGGTCCATCTCATAAATATGCTGCCTTTGAATTGCTTTAAGAAACTCCACAAAAGGTGGCATGCCATTGAAATGCGAAAGACCAAGCTTAGCACAATACCAAGGGTCTTGCATTTTATCTAAATAGCAGGATAACGCTCTTTGATATGGATTCCGAACAAACGAAAAGATAAAAACAGAATTCGATTGTAACATTTCTTGAAATAAACCATGAGGTATTTCGTCAGGGCTTTTCAAAAGAGATTGAGATTTGTCATGAAGACGCTTGGTACTATCGAACGCCAAGGTTTCTCCCTTTGCGTTTGCAACATGCATCTGCAATGAAGCTTTAATCGTGCCACATGCACATTTAGGATTCTCAAAATACAAAAAACTGTGGTCTTGAGAAATATTCACGCCATAATTAAACTCAGCCAACGGCATAATAGCCGAAATTGCATCCTTCGATATCATACCAATACTCGCTATAAAGCAGATTTCATAGCACCAGGTTTTAGAGAAAATTCTTGAAAGAGGGAATCCCAATTCTTCTCATCTGCTTTGTCTGCTTGATCGCATGGTGCAAAAAAAGAAACGTATCGATTAAATATCCCCGGGATATTCCAGTCGCCTTTATTTTCAAAAGCATCATCTCGCATAATAACAAGAATGTCAAATTTATGAGCAGGGAATTTCTTTTTTAACATTGCCTGAAAATTAATAATTTTCGCTTTAGCATCACTGTCATCGGCCTTAATGATATAAAGCACATTATGTTCGGAATTGCAAATTTGATAGAACCTATTCCTTAAATAGTTCATTTTTGATTGGAGTTCACGATGAACATGGTCAAGAAACTTTTGTATCGAACCATCAAAAGATATATGCTGAAATGGAAAATGATAAGAAATGTTATACATGGTATCGACAACCATCTCGGAAGAAAAATCAAGACGTAATTTTTCGATTTTAAGGCTATCAGAAAAATCATTAGAAATAATACGTATCAATGAATCCAAAGGTGTAATAAGCCAATTAAAATAATAAGCGACATCCCAGCCAAGAAGCCTGCGGATCTGGAACGAGACTTCACAATTGTTACCTAAAGAGATATATTTATCATAGCCCTGGATAGCCTCAATTTTTGGACGGTAACGTATGGATAATTGTAGGGCCTTCTTATCTTCCCCCGTAATTTCATATTCAAAAATCACATTACTAGGCAAAAAATCTTCAATATATTTTTTTTTATCGCCATCTATAAAATAAATTCCTTTGTCATCGTAATTAAAAGCAAACCGAGGCTTACTCGTAAAGATATTCTTTGAAAGATCATTCAAGAATGTATAAACAATTATCACACCATGTACCTTTAAAATTTTACAAAATGCTCCCAATGTTGCAACAGGGTCATAACAGCAATCCAAAGCAGTTCTCGTATATATTAAATCGAACTGCTTATCTTTGAAATACTCCGCCACTTCTTCTGGATCAACTTTTAGTGTTCTAACAAGAGGGGTGACACCATACTTAGCAATTATTTCATCATATATATCAGCATAACTATCTGTTGCAGTAATACAAATATCTTTGCCGTCGCTTTTCTTTCCTAATACCGTCAAAGGGCCGGCATTTACATCAAGGACATCGATCGATTTGGTATTTGAAGGAAGCAAATTTACTAAATTTTGAGGGAATATGGTGTCGGGATCCATTCTTTCAAGGTACTTCTCAGGCCATTCCAACCCACGCGTTTTAAACCATTCATTCCAAAAAGAATATTCTTGCTGCTTTGCACTTTCCCACTCTTCATTGTTTCGCGCGGGGATAACATCATTATGGTTGCTCATCATAAATCCCTTACATGATTATCCGTTACAATAAAAGAGCACAAAAATCAGGAAACTTGCTACACAGCTGACGACATCACGCAATTGCTCAACATTAGTTCAAGTATTGCAACAAGCAAAGCCTGAAGCATGTTGCATGCTTAGCTCTATATTGCATACTCTTACCGCAACAAAATCATCATACTGCCGACACAATCGGTGGCATGACGACGATCCTTCGAAGTGGACAACGACCCAAGGATAAAAACTTCCTGCATTCTGCCTTGCGGACCATTTGATGAATTGAACACCAAAGCCAAATTTGCCGAAACGGTCGAACCCTTTCGGATCACACGGCAGAGGTCGCGGCGTATCTGTTGGAATCAAGAAGAGAAGCCTTCCTAAGATTGGAGTACCTGATCTTTTAAAAATTATTATACTTGAAAAAACGTCCGTTGCCCAGAGAAAAATCATGCGGTGCTGCATTAAATAAACGTAAACGCCTAATATGGCGCATCTTGTCAGGTCGAGAGGAACGCTGCAGGAGCTCAGGCAGAGATGATTATGGAACAGGGATCGAGATATTGGGCTAGGAGCGCCTTGCGTTGGGTATCGGTGGTTGCGGCCGCCAAAAGCTCAAAGAGGTGCCACAGATCGCGGTACGACTCCAGGCCATTTGCCTTGGCTGACTCGATGAGGGAGGAAATGGTGGCCGAGACGTCGGCGCCGCGCGGGTGGCAGGAAAAGAGCCAGTTCTTGCGACCCACGGCAAAGGGACGGATGGCGTCTTCGGCAAGATTGGTATCCGGTCTCAGCCGGCCATCCTCAAGATAGACGACCAACCGGTCCCACTGCTTGAGGGCAGAGTTAAGGGTTTTGCCAAGCAGACTCTTAGGCGGCGTGCTGGCGACGCGGGCATCGAGCAGCACCTTAAGCTTTCCAGGATCGGCCTGGACTTTTTCGCCCGCAGGGCGGCGAGGCTTTTGCTTTTTGGCTTGGCGCTCCACGTCGTAGAGCTTGCCGCTCAGATCCAGGGCGGCATGAACCCGGTTTTCACCGTCAGCTCGTGGTCTTCCGCGCCTTCGCAGGTCTGTCAGGCTTACTGGGGCCGGATGTGGCGGACGACCTGGATTTTGGCAGGCACAATGTCGAGCTTCTCGCTGACTTCCTCGCCGATGCGCACCAGGACCGCGCCGCAAGGGCAGGTCGTGGACGACCGGAATCCTGGGCAGATCAGCGGGAATGGGTCGGCGATCGCGTTCGCCGCGGGTGTGGGCCGGAGTGCAGGCCTCCTCGAAATTCTGCGGTTGCGCTCCTCCACGGTCTGTTCGGCTTCGTCGAACAGAGAAAGCTGCTGCTCCTGGCCGATGCGGGGCTTTTTCTCGGACTTCGGCCCGGAGATGATCAGGTTCTGGAACCGGATGCTCTTGCAAAAGCCAAACATGTGGCCGGCGAACGGATCAAGTTACAACTGCTGCCAGCCCCGGAGGGACAAGCCATCGATGGCCTTGCACATGTCCGTGGCCCCCAGGGCTGGGGAACCCCGGCCGTCGTTTACCGGAAACATTATAGGCGCGCCAGCGTGCGAATGAGTTTCTCAAATACCGCCACGGAAAAGTTGCCCCGTATCTCAATCCGGAAGTTGTCACCCCCATGCACCAGGATCGGTTTCGGTGTTGCAATGACCCCCTGGGGCGGTGCAGGCAGTGCCACTGGAACGATGGTGACGGATTGCGCAGCATCCTTCCCGCTGGCTTTTGTCAGCCGCGTCCGCCAATAGTTCCGCGACCTCTGGGAAAGGGCATGCTGCCGACAGCATGCCCCCTGCGTTGCAAACCGTGATATGCCAGCCCAATACGCTGTATTCTTGGTAAGCGGCTCTGTTGCTGATACTGTCATGCTCGTCCCCCTGTGGGGCTTCCCATGACAGAAAACTCAGAAGGCGAAGGGCCACTTTAAACGCTTACAAATAGACTTCACACGACAGCCAAAACATCTTTTAAAACATTGGTCCCTCAAGCAAGTGCGTTCACCGCAGTTGACCAACAATCAGTTTTCCATCATGATACCTAACAGGGGCTGCCAATTGGCAAACGTAGAGGATGCAACAAGACGCACGCTTCTCCCGGAACTCTGAGCGGACAAGGCCGTGGCCAGCATGGGGTTAAAAGAATCACCCGACGGAATGGTCATCCATATTTCGGTAGAGGAACCCGAAAGGGTAAAAACGACATATGTATAGGTTCCCACGACGCCGGTTTTGACAATGGTCGCTCCATTTGCGGCAACGTTCGCCATTCCCGCATTAACGGAAAAGGCAATCAGGGCACACGCTAATGTGATGGAAATAAAAATCTTTTTCATAACCCCTCCAGACTGAAAAGTTATTTTTCTATCTTTTATGGTCTCCTATTTTGTGCGTCAAGAAGAAATTTCGCTTTTGGAACAAAATAAGAAACTCTTACATGCAGCTCTTCTGTAACCCTCGATTTCAAAATGGCCCGCGAAGAGTTGAGATTTTTGGCAACTCCGTCTCAGGAAGGCGCGATGGAAAAACCTCGATTCGCGGTGTCACTGATTGTCATGATGCTCAAGGAAGCCGAACACGGCAGTTTGGAACAGATGTTTACCGAGTTGCGCCTGAAGAATCAGGCTCCAAAGGATGCATTCGCAAAGAAGTTGTAAGGTCAGATGACAAGCGAGAGTCGATCACGACGTTCACATCGAGCAGGTGCAGTTTCTTCGGAGAGCCTGCTGTGCATTTAGCCTGAACAGGTCTGCGGATGGCTATGAGCCCAAGACTCCCGAGGATGCCAAAGGAACGAAACGCTTTTCGACCTGGCCGAGTGATTTCCGCAGAGCGCCTTCGCCAAGCAGTTCTCGCTGATTCGCAGGCTGCAGCCACTTGAAACCACAAGCGGATGAGGTGGTCGCAAGAAATTGGACAAGCCTGTTAAGCTCCAGTCCCCAACGAGGGAGGACGGTTTCGATTTCCAAGCGACAAAAGTTTTCAGCGGAGTTCAAGACGAAATTGGCGCTTGAGGCCCTGCACGGGGAGTCGACCTTGGCCGAACTGGCAAGCAAGTACGACGTGCATCCGACGCAGATCACCGGTTGGAAGCGTCGGCCCAAGGAAAGTATGGTTGCGGCCTTTTCCGGGCAGGCGGCGACCGTGCAGAAGGATGCCGCCACGAAAATCCGCGAACCCCACGCCAAGAGCGGTGAATTGGCTGTGGATAAGGATGCCGGTGTCTCCATCTCCATGGATGCAAAGGGCCGTTGGATGAACAATGTCTATATTGAGCGGCTGTGGCGCTCGTTGAAATGGGAGTGCGTTTACCTGCGAGAGTTCGAAACCGGCAGCCAGGCCCGACAAGCCCTTGGAAACTGGTTCCGCTTCTACAATGAGCAGCGACCGCATGCGGCTTTTGACAATCGCCGCCCCATGGACGTATACTATGAGGGACAGTCGGCCCCAAAGGCGGCATGAGCACCAAACGGACTAGAGCTTAACTGCGCCGCCAACCTGTCCAACCAACCCGGATCACCTCAAGACTCAATCGGACCTTCCGCTATGAAGTGCTCGATTTCTCAGTTTTCAGTAGTTGAACCCTGAAGACAATGTGAGCTGGATATGAATATGCAGTCTTTCAAACACATTTCGTTCCTTCTTAACAAAGAAGAATATGATAATGCTTATAATTATTTAGACAAAGCTATCGAACTACCTTCTTCTGCTACACATTCATCAAATGGCAGCACGCAGAACGAGAAAAGTATTTATGCGCTCAGTTCTTTTTTTATAACAAATGCGGCTTCCAATAATAACGGAGAAGAAACACGAATTTATGCAGAGATACATAGACAACTTGGCGTAGCCCTCAACAGGCTTGGAGATATTGAAAAATCAGCGAATCATTTCCAGTTATCATTTATTTTCAACAATAAACAACCCGTTTACCTTTTTGACATTCTAGGAAATTATTATTTACACAACGGAAACAATGAAGAATGTTTACGTCTATTGGCATCGGGACTGGAATTTTATCCGGACCATCCACTTATTCTTCGCTTGGCAGGGACGGCGGAGATTAGAAGTTCAAATAATGAAATGGCATTTCATTATTTTTATAATTCGATAAAAGTAGACAGAAAACAACCAGCTTGGGTCTACCTCTCTCTCCTAAAATCGACAGAATTATCACCGCAGAATCTCGATATACTTGCTTCAGATACCATCATCTCCCATGAGCTTGAAAAAACTCTTAATACCTTAAGATTATTATTTATCACCAAAAGCTGTTCATCCCATAATCAACATAAATTCGATTCAATCAAGTCACTTCATACACCGATACTGTTTTTGCTAAAACTCTATATAGCGAAATACGTAAAATACATAGATATCAAACACGCCACAGATCACGATATTGACAACTTGAAATCCTTAGGGATATCAGGTTATTTTTTAAAATTATTTTCAAAGGGACCATCAAAAGTTCTACAATATATCTTGGATGCATACGATTTTGATGCATCTAAATTACTGACGGATCCGATTTGCGACAGAATGTCAGAAGCATTTTATATATTAAAAACACATGAAAAACCGGTCCTTTGTCCTTTTTCTGGCTGTGCTACTTCTACAAAAAAAAGCATTGGCTTTGAAACATTTTTATATTGTAACGAACTAAATTCATGTTTAATATTACAAAATTCACATGCATTATTTGCTGTTTGTGATTCAGCTTATTTCTTTATAGATCATAATATAATGCTTTTTGATGGCAAGATCACTTGCTACGAAAAACTACAAGAAGTTTTATTAAAATTGCTTTATAATACACTAAGCAATATTCAAAATGTTTATGACCACCTTGTTTTCAATTCTGACAACCAACCGATAGCTACAATTGAACCTTTATTTCCACACCTCGGCCATGCTCTATACAATGTTTATTCTGCTTATGGAACATTATTTGATGTATCTTGCTTTCACAATATAGAATACTATGTAACATACAACAAAACAAACTGGTTTGGCTTTATCGGCGACTTATACAAAAACGAATTTTTTTTCAGCAAAAACGTACGAGTTAATGATGAAAATGAAATTTTTGATTTTATAGTAAACAACCATGCGATGCCAATTTTCATCAAAGACAATTATATTAGAGCTAGTTTGTCGAGAAAAATTGTTGATCACAGCATTGCTACATGCTCTCTTGAGTTTTTAGAAAAAGCTAGACAAGTCAGACATACTGCTTGGCCGCTTATTCTGCTTACACTACGACTTGGGAATCGATCCTGGATAAGCCAATGTAGTGGCTTTATAGATTTAATTATAAACCTGCAAAAGCATTACCCGCGAATCCACTTCATCATTGATGGCATGACCGATTCTACAAATAATGCATATGGATGGACACATCACTGGATGTCAATGGATAATGAACTTGAAATGGCCGCCAAAATTTTAGAAAATACTCCACCTGGAATCGTTCACAATGGCGTTGGATGTAAAATGCATGAAAGTATTACTTGGTGTCATTTTTGTGACGCATTTATTGCACCAATGGGCTCTGGAATGACAAAGTATAAATGGGTTGCGAATAAGCCTGGCGTTGCATATGCGAACACAGCCACCTTAAGCATCCCTGGAAAACATGAATTAAATGTTTGGGATTATAATCGCGAAGGAATCATTCCGGCGATCTATGTCCCCAGAGAATCAATAATATATGACGAAGAACATACAAGTTTAATAAAAAATAGATCGAATTACGACATGGATTGGGAATTTATTTATGAAACTTTTAGAAATCTTTTGACAAAAATTGGATTTAAATAAAATGCTTTTTGGAATTTCCCGTGGAGAGGTGACCGGCCACGGTCTTCTCGGGTGGACGGCCATGGACAAATGGAACCATACTTTAAGGCCGAGATCAAACACGAGCCCTGTGCGGCGCACAAGATCGTCCACGATCGCTTCCACATCATGCAGCACGCGGGCTAGGCCGTGGACAAGGTCCGCCGGCAGGAACATCGCGACTACTCCGCTAGCCCCGGTGGCCAAACGCCACGACGTGGGCGGGCAGACGATCTATGACTGGCGGCACCGTTTCAGCGGCATGAACGCCGCAGACGTCGAACGTCTGCGCCACCTGGAACAGGAGAACACCCGACTCAAACGGCTCTGGCCGAACGGGACCTCGAGATCGAGGTCATGAAGGAAGTCCGCCGCAAAAAAGGGAGGCGCACCCGCCAGGCACCGGCAGGTGTTGTTTGCGCAGCGCGCGGATTGTCGTAGCGCAAGGCGTGTGCGTTTTTTTCCGTTCCCCCTCGAAGATTGGCTATGCGTCGCGTCTCGAGGTTCGGGATGGTCCGCTCCAGGCGGCCATGGAGCAGTTGGGGCACGCCATGGGGCCCGACAAGGCGTTGCGGCTCTGGCAAAAGGCGGGGTTACAGGTGCCTCGAAAGCGGCCACGCAAACGTGTGGCGCACTCGCGGCCTCGGCTGCAATTGCCGTCAGGAGCCAATGAAGTCTGGGCCAATGATTTCGTCGTATGACACCTGCGCCAATGGACAGCAACGCAAAAGTCTTCCGAGCATTGACGAGTATACGAGGGAGTGTCTGGCTATTGACGTTGCCGGGAGCATTAGGTCAAACCGGGTTATCGAAGTCCTGTCGCGCCTGGTGGGTGAACGCGGCTCCTGCGTTGGGACAACGCTCCGGAGTTTGTCTCCAAGGCGCTATGCGCTGGGGGGCGCATCAAGGGCCCGAAGTTGCCCTGATCGATCCCGGTGAACCCTGGCAAAACGGGATAGTCGAAAGCTTCGACGGCAAATTCCGGGACGAATATCTGTCCATGGAGTGGTTTCGCTCCCGGATGGAAGCCAAGGTGGTCATGGAGGACGGACGCCGGACTTACAACGAGGTGCGTCCGCAGTCGAGCCTCGGCAAAATGACGCCGGGGGCTTTGCATAGACGGACGGCAACAACTCAAACCCAGGAGCCACCCTCAAGAATTCACCGGTCCGTAGAATGCCGGCAAGTCAGAATTACCCCAGCGTTGGCTGGGGCAAGAAGTTCGTGAAACGCTGGCTGATCTGGGCGAGGAAGTCAGGCCTGTCCCCGATAAGGTATGATTTCATTCTCTCAAGGATTCTGCGACTCAGGCCGGAACAAGGCAACTATTGCATACCCTACCGCTCCAATCTGTTGGTATATTTTGGATAGTGTTTACAAATTCTATCTTAACATTTTTTAGTCTATGGAGTTACCATGAAGGCCGTAATTTTGGCAGGGGGATTTGGCACGAGACTTTCTGAAGAAACGCTGCTTCGTCCAAAACCCATGGTTGAGATTGGTGACAAACCCATTCTTTGGCATATTATGAAGTGTTACTCTCACTACGGCGTTAATGACTTTATAATTTGCCTAGGATACAAGGCATATATAATTAAAGAGTATTTTGCTAACTATTACCTTCATAATTCTGACATCACGTTTAATATGATTACAAATGAAATTGAAGTTCATAAAAACAATTGTGAACCATGGAAAGTTACATTAATTGATACAGGCATGAATTCAATGACGGGCGGTCGGCTTAAACGCGTCGCACACCTGCTTGATGGTGAAGAATCTTTCTGCTTTACTTATGGCGACGGCTTGGCAGACATTGATATTGCGAAATTAATTGATTTTCACAAACGACAAGGATTGTTAGCCACAGTAACCACGGTCAGACCTCCTGGTCGTTACGGAATTGTTTCTTTAGAAAATGAACGGATTGCTTCGTTCAAGGAAAAACCTGAAGGAGATATATCCTGGATCAACGGAGGTTTCTTCGTATTGTCGCCCAAGGTAATCGATTACATTGCCAATGATCGGATAGTCTGGGAAAATGAACCGATGGAACGCTTGGCTAAGGACGGCCAGATGGCGGCTTATAAACACCATGGCTTTTGGCACGCCATGGATACCTTGCGCGATAAGAATTTGCTCGAAGATCTGTGGTCACAAGGAAAAGCACCTTGGCGTTGTTGGGATGTGGCATGTTAAAATCATACGATGGCGCTACGGTCCTGATTACAGGGCACACTGGTTTCAAAGGCTCGTGGCTTTCTTTGTGGCTCCGAAAACTTGGCGCAAATGTCGTCGGTTATTCCGTTGGCACCCCAAGCACTCCTTGCCTTTTTGATGTTGCGGGAATCGCGTCTGATATCGTTCATGTCCAAGGCGATATCAGGGACCAGCGATCCATTGACGACACTTTTCAGCGATACCAACCCAACTTTGTTTTCCACTTGGCAGCGCAGCCTCTTGTCCGCCTTTCTTATGCGGAACCGATAGAAACTTTCGAGACAAACGTCCTTGGAACCCTGCGCGTACTAGAGGCAGCAAGACGATGCCCCTCCGTCCGGGCCATCGTCAATGTCACAAGCGACAAGTGTTATGAAAATCGCGAATGGGTCTGGGGGTATCGCGAGGACGATCCGATGGGAGGACATGATCCCTACTCGGCCTCGAAGGGATGTGCCGAGCTCGCGGCCAAGGCCTACTATCGCTCGTTTTTTGGTTCCGACGATAGGGGAGGCCGCCTCCTGGGACTGGCATCCGCCCGCGCAGGCAATGTCATCGGCGGCGGGGACTGGGGTTTAGACCGACTCGTCCCCGACTGCATTGTTGCGTTCCATCGGGGCGAAAAGGTTATCCTGCGCCACCCCGAAGCGGTACGCCCGTGGCAGCATGTCTTGGAACCCTTGTCTGGCTACTTGAAACTTGGCGCATGTTTGATCTCGGATCCAAAACGCTGGTCCGGTGGATGGAATTTCGGACCAACGGGCCAGGAAATAGTTACAGTGGGCCAACTGGTGGAATCATTAGCCTGCAGTTGGGGAGAGGGGAAATGGACTGTTGAGTCAGAACATCAGTTGCATGAAGCTCGTTGGCTCAAACTTGACATCTCCAAGGCTCACATCGAACTTGATTGGGCTCCAAGACTTTCTTTCCAACAAAGCGTAAATATGACTGTACATTGGTACAAGAGTTATTACAATGAGGCAGATTCACTCCACTTAAGACATATAATCGAGGAGCAAATAGAATTTTATGACAAGCTCATCTAGGCTTTCTGTTGGATGTGTCGTAGATTATTTAGGTAAACGCTACGTAATTGTCTATTTGGGAACTGTAGTGATTGGTTGTCCCTTGGCAGATGAAGGTATGCCACTGACGTTTGCCACCGACGATCCCGATGCAGGCCTTTCTCTTTGTTCGGTTGACATCGCGACTTCCACACGTATTGATCCTAAAATTTGTACAGTTTCCTGGAAATTTTCAAAGAAAATGATTGATTCTCTGTTGCGTGCAAGGACAGCAACAACAGTCGATGCATACACGGATTTTGCTCATGCCCCACAGGAATTTGTGCTTGGCGCAACGGCAGTTCCCGTTGCCGGGCGGTGCTTTGGCTCCGAAGAAATGCGCGCACTTGTAGATTCTTCATTAGACTTTTGGTTGACTAGCGGACGCTATAACGATGCCTTCGAAACAAAATTCGCTGCATATGTCGGAGTAAAACACGCGATTACAACCAACTCAGGCTCTTCATCCAACCTGCTATGTCTTGCTGCTTTGACTTCACCACAATTAGGTGAAAAAGCTTTACAACCTGGCGATGAAGTCATTACAGTTGCGGCAGGGTTTCCGACGACGATAAATCCGATTATACAGTTGGGTATGGTTCCGGTATTTGTCGATATCGAATTGGCAACCTACAATATAGCTGCCACGCAACTTGAAGCAGCCAAATCCGATCGTACTCGCGCTATTATGATTGCCCATACCCTTGGAAATCCTTTTGACATAAACGCTGTTTTAACATTCGCACAAAAATACGATCTCTGGGTAATAGAGGATTGCTGTGATGCTTTGGGAGCTGAATATGATCTCTCGGAAGGGATTTCAAAGCCTTCGTGCACTCCAGCCAAGAGCCACCGAGTAGGATCTTTTGGCCATCTCGCCTCATTTAGTTTTTATCCTGCCCACCATATTACAATGGGTGAAGGCGGTGCTGTTGTCACAAATGATCGAAAACTTGCAAAATTAGTTACGTCATTTCGTGACTGGGGGCGCGATTGCTGGTGTCCAACCGGGAAGGACAATACTTGCGGATGCCGTTTTGAAAAAACCTTCGGGGATCTTCCTCCAGGATACGATCATAAATATGTCTACTCCCATCTTGGATATAATTTAAAAATAACAGATATGCAGGCCGCCATTGGTCTTGCGCAACTTGAAAAGATTGAGGCCTTTGTCGAAACCAGACGAAGGAACATGGATTTACTGCTTGAGGCATTGAAACCGCTAACCGACATTCTGCTTCTGCCACGCGCGACACTCCACTCCCTTCCATCCTGGTTTGGCTGTTTGCTGTTGTTGCATTCTGATGCTGGGGTTGATCGAGAATCTTTATTACGTTTTCTCAATGATCACAAGATTGGCACACGCCTTCTTTTTGGCGGAAATTTGACCAAACAACCCTACATGCGGAATTGCAAGTTTCGTATTGTAAACGATCTGGTAAACACCGACGCCGTTATGCTTCGCGCCTTTTGGATTGGCGTTTACCCGGGGCTTGGTCCTGCACACATCGAATACATTGGACGTATTTTAACATCTTACTTTGGACGATCCTAAATCGTGATGCATATCCTCCTCACGGGAGCAACGGGCTATCTTGGCAGGCATGTTTTACATGATCTCATTGCGCGAGGGAATAAATGCACATGCATTAAACGCCCAAGCAGCAATATTTCAATTATTGATAAGTCAGACAAAGTACAATTTATTGATTACTCAGAAAATGATAATGGTTTTTTATTTTCCTGCGCTCCTTTCGATGCTGTAGTGCATTTGGCGGCAAGCTATGGGCGAAGAGGCGAGACCGTTACGCAGGTTGCGAAATCCAACCTGCTAATGACGATAAATCTTTTAGATATTTCCCAAAAGCTTGGCATCAAGACGTTCTATTATGCTTCTACAACAATTGACCGCTACACAAACCCCTACGCACTCTCCAAAGTTCAAGCAAGTGAATGGGGAAAACTTCTTTCTAAATTCAATGGACCGCGTTTTATAGAACTTAAATTCGAACACTTTTACGGTCCAAATGACGATCCGACTAAATTTACAACATTTATTTTTGAATCACTTGTTCAAAACCAGCCAGAAATCAAACTTACTCCCGGCGAACAACAACGAGATTTTATTTATATTGATGATGCAGTTAGCGCAATACATGCGATAATAGAAATTGAAAACACTAAAAACACTGCCTTTGAATCCTGGGAAATCGGCAGCGGCTCGACGGTTTCTCTAAAAGAGTTTGTCAACATCGTCCGAAATACGACAAAGTCTAAAACAAATGTTTTATTTGGTGCCTTGCCTTACAGGCATAACGAAACCATGCTTTCTGTCGCCAACATTGCCCCTCTCCAAGCCTTAGGCTGGAATCCTCAGGTTTCCCTGAGCGAAGGCATTTCCCGTAGTCTCAAAGCAATACGCCATGAGGAGTCATTGTGAAATTTTTTATCAACGGTGGGTGTGGATTTCTCGGAAGCAATCTTGCTGCAGAGGTGCTACAACGCGGAGAGGAACTTGTCGTGTTCGATAACCTCTCCCGTCTAGGCGCTACGCAAAATCTTGATTGGCTTAAAAATAAATGCAACTTCCGGTTTATTCACGGTGACATACGTTCACAATATGATATTGATCGTGCAATTAAAGAAGAAAAACCTGACTTTCTCTTCCACCTTTCTGGCCAAGTTGCGATGACAACCTCTATTGCAAATCCACGACTAGATTTTGAAACTAATACTTTTGGTGCTTTTAACACTCTCGAAGCTGTACGCAAGCATTCACCTTCTTGTAAAATTATTTTTTCATCTACAAATAAAGTTTATGGCGACTTAGAATGGATTATCTACAATGAAACACCTCTTCGTTATATCCCAAACGGTTATGAAAATGGATTTTCTGAATCCTTACCCTTGGATTTTCGTTCTCCATATGGCGTCTCCAAAGGGAGTGCTGATCAATATTTTTTAGATTATCATCGTATTTTTGGATTGCACACCTGCGTATTCCGGCATTCCTCCATGTATGGCGGACGTCAATTCGCGACTTACGATCAGGGTTGGGTTGGCTGGTTTTGCCAAAAGGCTCTGGAGATAAAACACTGTGATAATAATAAATCAATCGTTATTTCCGGAACAGGCAAACAAGTTCGCGATCTTTTGCATGCAAGAGACATGATCTCTCTTTATTTTAAAGCTACTGAACATTTTGATGAATGTGACGGACATGTTTTCAACATTGGTGGAGGCATGGAAAACAGCCTTTCCATCCTTGAACTTTTTAAAATGTTGTCTGAGATACTCGAAATAGAAATCACGATCGAGCATTTGCCACCACGTGCCAGCGATCAAAAATTTTTCGTGGCTGATATTTCCAAGGCATCACAGCGCCTCGATTGGAAGCCCGGGGTCGGAAACCACCAGGGAATCCTCGAGATGCTCCACTGGACGGAATCTCACTTGCTCTCCCGAAAGTAGCAAAGCCCCTGGCCTTGTGAACGGCCGTGGCAAACTGACCCGGACTCGCAATTGAGAGTTGACCGACCCTTCCTGCAACGTGATCTGCTCCGTCAGGTTCAGGCCCATGCTTACGAGGAAACGGTGAATGGAGATTCAAATTCTCCGACAACAGGGCATACGTGATTTCGAGACTGCTGCGTAATCCTCGCCCCTTGCTGCTGGCCTCGTTTCTCGGGACACGAGGCGCAAATTGTGGCCGCTTTTTCTTCAGTGCCAGAAGTTCTTCGCCCCGTTGGCGGCGTTTGCCAGCCAACGGATGCAATTCTCCTCAGCCCCCCCTTTGAGGACGGCCTTTTTCAGATCGAAGGCCATGGCATTGAGCAGGTCACCGCCAGCCGCCCTCACAAGATGGGCCCATGGACCGCTTACGCTTTCAAAGCACCTGCAATCCGGCTTTTTGCCAAAGGCGCAACGCCTTGTCCGGTTCCATGGTGTACCCCTGTTGCTCCATGAAAACCGATATCCCCTTCGACGCCGGCAACAAACCACGGGACAATCCACCCCAGAATCCGAGAATACGGGGCCGTATCCTTCATGCTCGCCCTCCGGGGCGGACCATATCCGGTCACCTCCCAACGGAAAAGTCGGAAGGATCAAACTCGGAAAGCCCTCTATTACAAATAATCCTGTTGTTCCAGGTAGAGTAGCACTTCCTGTGCGCCTTCGTCAGGGCTTATCCTATCCGTGTGGAGGGCGAGCTCAGGGTGCTCGGGGATTTCATAAGGATCGTCGACGCCGGTGACCCCCTGAATGATGCCGGCACGAGCCTTGGCGTAAAGGCCCTTGCGATCGCGCTGCTCGCAAACTTCCAGAGGCGCGGCCACGTAGATTTCCATGAATCCGCCGTAGAGGCTCACCATCTCGCGAACATAGCGGCGCGATGCGGCGTATGGCGCGATGGGCGCGCAAATGGCGATGCCACCGTTCTTGGCGATCTCGCTGGCCACGAAACCGATGCGACGAATGTTGAGGTCGCGGTGGGCCTTGGAAAAGGTCAGTTCGCTGGACAGATGCCGCCGCACGATGTCGCCGTCGAGCAGAGTTACCGGCCGCGTGCGCAGTTCCATGAACTTGACGTAGAGCAGTTTGGCCAAGGTGGACTTGCCCGCTCCGGAAAGTCCAGTCATGAAAATGACGAATCCCTGCTTGTTGCGCGGCGGGAACGATTTGCGCAACTCCTCCACCACCGTAGGGAAGGCGTACCACTCCGGGATATCCAGGTTGTATTCCAGCCGGCGTTTGAACTCATGCGCGTTGATGTCCTTAACGGTCATATCGGCGGTCACATCCCTAGCCGCGATGTACTGGGCCTTTTCCTCGACATAGGTCATGGGTGTGAGTGGCACCATGGCGATGCCGGTCTCATCGGCCAGGCTTTCCACCAAGCGTTGGGCTTCGCCTAAAGGGTAGAAGCGGGATTCTGCGGTCGGGGCCAGGGGATCGGCATGATCCGGAGTGACGAGGTAATGGGTGCAGCCGTAGTTCTTGTGGACGAGCGCTTCGAAGAGAGCCTGGCGTGGGCCGGCGTTGACGCCAAACCGGGGCAGCAGGTTCAACTGCAGCATGTTGGCGGGAAAAGTTTCGGCAAAGCGCTGGGCGCAGCGGACTGTGGCGAAATGCGCAATGCCGCCAGCCAGCGCATCGTCCACGACTGATTGCAGCAGTATATTGCCGCCCACCGATCTAGCGGCTTCCAGGAGCATGGCTTTGTGGGCACAGTGGAGCAGGCCCTGGCTCTGGTGCCCGAGGATCTTGCGCCAGCCCCGTTGCTGGAAGAAATGCTGGACCGCGGCCGGCGAACGGCGCGCTTCAGCGTAATCGCAGTGGCTGGGCAGGGCCAGCCCTTCGAGGGTACCGGCCAGCCGGTATTCGGTTCTGCTGCGCACATACTCCATGGCGTCGGGATGAGCTTCGGGGGATTCAACGCCGAAAATGGCTCGGGCCTCCTGGAGGTTGTCCGCCTGCCAGACATCGCCGACGGTCAGGACTGCCAGCATGAAGCCCTCAACATCGCGAAGAGCCAGCTTGTCGCCTGGGGCGATTTTCTGGGCCAAGGACTCCGGTACGTCGAGGCTGACGGGCATAGGCCAGAGCGTGCCGTCGGCCAGGCGCATGGAGGACAGGACACTCTCGTAGTCTTCGCGCCCCAGGTAACCGTTTAAGGGATAGAAAGCCCTGGAAAGCAGGAGTTCCAGCTCGCAAAGCTGTCTGTTATTGAGGACGAGGGACTGATAGGCGAGAGAACAGGCTTTGATTTCTTCCCCCCGCAGGAAATGGACGAGCAGATTTTGGGAATGAACATGATTTTTCATTGGAATGGCTCCTTGATGTTGCAGGAACAGAGATTCTACGCACGTTCCAAAAATACGCCTCGTTTCCATGCCGTAATATGGAGTTGCCCCCGCTAAACCGGACGGGCCGCGTTTTCAATTGAACGGACAAACTCGCGTGGCGAGCGCATCGGTAGGCCCTTGTGCGGGTGTTCTTCGTTATAATCCTCAAACCAAGCCGGCAAGTGCGCCCCATGGGGTAGCGGAAATCGTCTGGCCGTGACCGCGTAAGGCGTGAATGCCTCCTCGAGATAGATCATGTTCCACAACACGATGGCTACCGTCACTCGGTTGAGGCCACTGGCCCGGAGCGCTGCGGTTCGAAATTGCGGTCGCGGATTTCGCCTAGGCAGGAACATAAATCATCTGTGTTGGCTTCAGCAATCCCCAACATACTTTCGTCATGTTAGAGTATACTCCAACCTAACGTCAGTCCGACACCGGAAATACCGTCAGGATAACGTCCAGTATCGTTTTTCTTGACAGTCGTTGCCTATGGTCATAGGCTCTTTCCTGACACTTTGCGCCAGGGAGACCCCATGCAGGGACAACGCATCGGCTACGTCCGCGTCAGCAGCCTGGACCAGAACCCCGCCCGGCAGCTCGAGCACGTTCCCGTGGACCGGCTCTTCGTCGACGCCGCCTCGGGCCGGGACGCCAGACGGCCGCAACTCGAAGCCCTGCTCGCCTTCGCCCGCGAGGGCGACACCGTGGTCGTGCACAGCATGGACCGCCTGGCGCGCAACCTCGACGACCTGCGCCGGCTGGTGCAGGACCTCACGCGCCGCGGCGCGCGCATCGAATTCGTGAAGGAAGGGCTGACGTTCACCGACGAGGACTCGCCCATGGCCAACCTGATGCTCTCGGTGATGGGCGCGTTCGCCGAGTTCGAGCGGGCGCTGATCCGGGAGCGGCAGCGCGAGGGCATCGAGCTGGCCAAGCGACGCGGCGTCTACCGGGGCCGGGCCAAGGCGCTTTCGCCGCCGCGCGCGGCCGAGTTGCGCGCCCGCGCCGCGGCCGGCGAGAAAAAGGCGGCGCTGGCCCGCGAATTCGGCATCAGCCGCGAGACGCTCTACCAGTACCTCAGGCGGTGCGACTGACGCGCGCGCCGCCGCCACTCCACCAGCGCGATGCATGCCAAAAGCGGCGCGATGGCGACAACGGCCTGGTCCGGCCAGAAAAGCCCCAGTTGCAGCGTCTTCCAGGAAAACGGGAACAGCCAGAACTCGCCCGCGTCGCCCAGGTCGCGTTGCAGGAAATCCAGGGCGTAGTGCAGCGCCGCGCCCGCGACCAGCCAGGCGAAATACCCCCGCCGCCGCGCCTCGGGCAAGAGCATCGCCAGGAAATACGCGACGAGCAGCACCGGCACGGGCTGGTGCAGGGCCAGCAGCACGTGGTGCGCCCAGGGCGAGGACGCAAGCACCCCCGGCGCGCGCGAAACGAAGTCCGGCAGGCAGCCGCCCAGGTAGAAAAGCGCCGCATCCGCCTCGGGCAGATCCCTGCCACGCCGCGCCTCGATGCCGCGCCGCGCCAGATGCGTGGCGCACAAATGGGTGAAAAGATCCGGCACTCTCAAAACCCCCCGCGCCGCCAGACCCGGAAAACGAGCGCGGCAACGAGCAGCGCCGCCGCCAGCGAACCCCAGACTTTGACGCGCCGCTCCAGATACACGTGCACGGCCACGGCCTCGAAACGGTCCGGGGCGTGGAAGACGGCCTCGATGTCGGCGTACTTGCCCGGGGCAAGCTCCGGGAACGCGCCCGAAAAGCGCACGCCGCCGCCGGAGCCCGCCGTGAAGGCGTCCGGGGAAACGGCCGTGACACGCGCCGGGCCGGCGACCAGGGTCCGGCCGTCGCAACGCCCGGGATGGGCCAGGCAGTCGCCCGGGCTCGCGCAGCGCCAGTGGTCGGACGCGGCCGCATAGGCCCCGAGCCCGGCGAGCAGGAGCAGCGCGGCAACGAGCTTGGCAAAGCGGGCTCGGTCGGAAAAAAGGATGCGCATGGGCGTTGCGGTTGCCTCCCGGAATGGCCCTTCCTCGCGCGGACTGGCCTTCCGCCCGGATATCCCCTGGCCGCGCCGTGGGCAAGGCCGCCCCTTCCGCGGCAAATAGCGCTTGCCTGCGCCGCCGCCTCCCTCTACCACGGCAAAAAACCCGGCCGCGCCGGCTGCCGCGCGGGTCGCCCACGGAGGAATCCCATGTGGCTCGTCGCTTCCGCGCTTTGCGGCGCGCTCCTGGCCGAACTGGCCCTGGCCTGGCGCAGCTGGCGCAAAAACAAGGTCACGCGCTGGCGGTACCGCCAGCCCTACGCCTTCGACCGGGAAACGGGCTACAAGGCCACGGCGCATTTCCGCCAGCACGTCGCCCGGCCCCCGAAAAACGCCAAATCGACCGGCGTCACCCACTACGACACCGGCGCGCACGGCCTGCGCTGGCACAATCCCGGCGCGCCCGGCGGACGCGTCCTTTTTCTGGGCGACAGCTTCACCGAGGCCACGGACCAGGAAAACGCCCGCACCTTCGTCGGGCTGCTGGCGCGGCGCTTCCCGAACCTGGAATGCGTCAACGCCGGCCTCGGCGGCGCGCGCAGCGTCCACTTCCTGCGCCTGCTCGCCAAGCACCTCCCCGAACTGCGCCCCCGCGCCGTGGTCGTGCAGCTGTCCCACAACGACTTCTACGACGCCGCCCTCGGCCTGACCCGCCTGGACGACCCCTTTTCGCACCGCCTCACCCACGCGCTGCCCGGTTCGGACCTGGAAAGCGCCCTGTGGCGCAGCCACGTCGGCCATCTCGCCTGCCTGGCGCTCGCGCGGCGCAGGCGCATCGTCATGAGCCAGGACGCGAAGCTGCGCGTGCTCACGGAAAACCTGGACAATCCGGCCTGGGCGGACCAGATCGTGTCCTGCTGCCAGCGCATGGCCGCGCTCAAGGGCGCGCCGCCCATGCTCTTCTACGTCTCGCCGCACCCCTTCGCCCGCGGCATCGATCCGCAGACCCTGGCGCGGGCGCTGCCCGAGATCGGCATCGCCTCACCCGCGGGGTACGATATTTTCGTGCGCTATTACGAGCGGATGGGCGCCGTGAAGGCACGCCTCGACGCGGCCGGCGTCGTCATACGCGACCCCAACCGCCGCCTGGACGCCCTGCCCTTCCGGGAGCGCCTGGACCTGTTCGTGGACCGCTCGCACCTCTCGAGCGCGGGCCATGTCTGGTTCGCCGGCGTGCTCGGCGACAGTCTGGAGACGTTGCTGGCGGAGCACCCGGGCCGCGTCCGCTGAAAGCGGGCCCGGGCCGCCTCCCCGACGCCGGGAGGACGCTTTGCTTCCGGACCGTGGTCCTTCCCGGCGCTCCCGGCGCCGCCGCCGCAGGAAGTCGGGCGCGCCCGCGCCGGCCTTGTGCAATCCCAGGCACTACGCTATTTCCTCGAACGCCGCGCCGCAATTCGCGCAGGCCGGCCACGTCCTCCAAGGAACGGTCCATGCCTTCAGAGCTTCGCATCTGCTCCCGCTGCGTCTACGACACCACCATTCCCGAGATCGTCTTCGACGACGAAGGCGTCTGCCAGTTCTGCCGCATCCACGACGAGATGGAAAAGCAGTACCCCTCCGGCCCGGAAGCCGCGCGACGCCTCGCGGCGCTCGTTTCGAGCATCAAGGCCCGGGGCCGGGGCAAGGACTACGACTGCGTGGTCGGGGTCAGCGGCGGGGTGGATTCCACCTACACGCTCTACCAGGCCGTCAGGCTGGGGCTAAAACCCCTGGCCGTGCATTGCGACAACGGCTGGAACTCCGAAATCGCGGTGCACAACATCGAAAACGCCACCAACCGTCTGGGCGTGGACCTGTACACCCACGTGCTCGATTGGGAAGATTTCAAGAAGCTCCAGATCTCCTTCCTGAAGGCCTCGGTTTCCGACGCCGAGATCCCCACGGACATGGCCATCCACGCCGTGCTGCACCGCGCGGCCGCGGCCGAGGGCGTGCGCGACATCCTCATCGGCCATTCCTTCCGCACCGAAGGCATCGTGCCCAAGAGCTGGACCTATTTCGAGGGCACGTACATCAAAAGCGTGCACAAGCGCTTTTCCGGCTCGGCGAAGACCAGCGTGCCGGTGCTGTCGCTGCCCGCGCTTTTCTATTACATGGCGCTGCGCCGCATCCAGGTGTCGCCCTTCCTCAACTACTTCGACTACGACAAGAAGGCGGCCGGCGAGGAGCTGGCCCGGGAAGTCGGCTGGGAGGACTACGGCGGCCACCACCACGAGTCGCTCTACACGAAATTCTTCCAGTCCTTTCTGCTGCCGAAAAAATTCGGCATCGACAAGCGCAAGCTGTCCTTTTCGGCGCGCATCCGCTCGGGCCGCATGACGCGCGAGGAGGCGCTGCGCATCCTGCGCGACGAGCCCTACCCGCTCAACATGGACATCGTCGAATACACCATGGAAAAGCTCGACCTGACCATGGCCGACTTCGACGCGATCATGGCCACGCCCGTGCGCTCGTTTCAGGACTACCCCACGCTCTATCCCTACATGCGCGCCCTGCGCGGCCCCATCCACCTGGGCTTCAAGCTGGGGATCGTGCCGAAAATACTGTACTATAAGTATATCTATTAAAAAATACGTATGGACCTATTTCAATGGTAGTCATCGTCGATTACGGCCTGGGCAACCTGCGCTCGGTGCTCATGAAATTCGCGCGTCTCAAGATCGAGGCGCGCATCAGCGAAGGGCCGGCCGACATCGAAACGGCGGACAAGCTGGTGCTGCCGGGCGTGGGCTCGTTCGGCGCGGGCATGCGCAACCTGAGGGAGCGCGGCCTGATCGACGTGCTGCGCCGCAAGACGCTCGACGAAAAGACGCCGCTGCTCGGCATCTGCCTCGGCATGCAGTTGCTCACCGACTACAGCGAGGAAGGCGACTGCCCGGGGCTCGGGTTCGTGCCCGGGGCGACGCGACGCCTGGACATGTCCGGGGCCGCGGAAAAGCTGCGCATCCCGCACATCGGCTGGAACGAGATCACGCTTTGCCGCCCCGACGCCGTGCTCTTTTCCGGCATCGACCCGGCCCTGCGCTACTATTTCGTCCACTCCTACGCCGTGTTTCCGGCCGACCCGGCCGACGCCGCCGCGACCTGCACCTACGGCCAGACCTTCGCCGCCGCCCTGGAGCGCGGCAACATCCACGCCGCCCAGTTCCACCCCGAAAAAAGCCACCATCATGGCCTGGCCATGCTGGAAAACTTCGCGAGGCTCGCCTGATGCTCCTGCCGCGCGTCATCCCCATCCTGCTTCTTTCCGGCCGGGGGCTGGTCAAGGGCGAGGGTTTCAAGAAGCACCGCTACGTGGGCGACCCCATCAACGCGGTGAAGATTTTCGACGCCAAGGAAGTGGACGAACTCATCATCCTGGACATCGACGCCACGCGCGAAAACCGCATTCCGCCGCTGGAACTGGTGCAGAAGGTGGCGGACCAGTGCCTCATGCCCTTCGGCGTCGGCGGCGGCATCCGCAGCCTCGCGGACGCGCGGCGCATCCTTTCGGCCGGCGCGGAAAAGGTCTGCCTCAACACCGCCGCGTTGGAAAACCCGGCGCTCGTCACGGAACTGGCGGAAAATTTCGGCTCCCAGAGCGTGGTGGTGAGCCTCGACGTCAAAAAGCGCCTGCTCGGCGGGGTCGAGGTCTGCACGCGCTGCGCGACCAAGGGCGTCTCGCGCGACCCGGTGGAGACCGCCAGGCGCATGGAAGCGGCCGGGGCCGGGGAGATCATGGTGCACAGCGTGGACCGCGACGGGAAAATGGCCGGCTACGACCTGGCGCTCACGCGCGCCGTGGCCGAGGCCGTGGACATTCCGGTCATCGCCGCGGGCGGTGCGGGGAGCCCCGGGGACCTGCGTCTGGCGCTCACCGAAGGCAAGGCGTCCGCCGCCGCGGCCGGAGCCCTGTTCGTCTTCCACGGCCGCCGCCGCGCCGTGCTCATCAGCTATCCGTCCAGGGAAGAACTGGCGGAGATACGGGGCGCGTGAGGCATGGAAGAAGACGCATACGATATCTGGTTTCGGCAAGCGGTGCAGGTGGGCCTCGAGGATATCGAGGCGGGCCGCACGCTCAGTACTGAAGAAGTCATAGCCCGCCTGCGCCGACTCGGGGCACGGCTGGAACCCGAAGAGGACGAAGCTATTCATCATGTGCGGCATAAGCGGCGCGTTTAATCCGCGCGGCCTTTCCCCGGACGATGCGGCGCTGGTGGGCCAATTCGGCCAGATCATGCGCCATCGCGGCCCGGACGACGCAGGGCTCTTCGCCGACGCCCGCTGCGCGCTGGGGCACCGCCGCCTGGCCATCATCGACCTCTCGAGCGACGGCCGGCAGCCCTTTTCCGGCGAAAATGGCCGCTATCAGCTCGTTTTCAACGGCGAAATCTACAATTACATCGAATTGCGCCGCGAACTCGAAGCCCTGGGCCGCGCATTCCGCACCAAAACCGATACCGAGGTGCTGCTCGCCGCCCTGCTCCAGTGGGGGCCGGACTGCCTCGACCGCTTAAACGGCATGTTCGCCTTCGCGCTCTACGACAGCGTGCAAAATTCCCTGTTCCTGGCCCGCGACCGCTGCGGCGTGAAGCCGCTCTATTACGTAACCGTCGGCGGCACGCTCTATTTCGCCTCGGAGATCAAGGCGCTGCTCGCCGTACCGGGGCTCTCCCGCGCGGTCGACAGCCAGGCGCTCTTCGACTACTGGGTCTTCAACCGCACCGACATCCACGACGAGACGTTCCTCTCCGCCGTGCGCCGCCTGCCCAAGGGCTGCCGCGCCACGGCCGACGCCGACGGGCTGCGCGTCGCAACCTGGTGGGACCCGCGCCGCTTCCTGCGCGAGGACGCCTCGCAGGACCAGGACGACCCGGAGGCCGTGGCCGCCAACGTCGAGGAACTGCTCGTCTCGGCCGCGACGCTGCGCATGCGCAGCGACGTGCCCGTAGGCTCCTGCCTCTCCGGCGGGCTCGACTCCTCCATCCTCGTCGGCATCCTCTTCGACCGCCTGGGCGCGAATGGCGGCTATTCCTGCTTCACCGCCGCCTACCCCGGCCACGCCGTGGACGAGACGGCCTACGTGGACGGCCTCAACCGCCGCTACCCCTTCGTCAGCCGGCGCACCTTCCCCACGGGAGAGGCCGCCCTGGACGACCTGCCCGCCTTCGTGCGCGCCAACGACGAACCGACCACGGGCCCTTCGTTCTACGCCCAGTACGCGGTCATGCGCCTGGCCAGGGAACACGGCGTCACCGTGCTCCTCGACGGCCAGGGCGGGGACGAGAATTTCGCCGGCTACCAGTATTTCCACGGCTTCCACCTCTACGGCCTGCTGCGCCGGGGACAGCTGGCGCGTTTCGGCAGCGAGCTCTTCCAGGTGCTGTGGCGTCGCCAGCACCTTTCCGCCGTGCAGACGCTGGCCTTCCAGGCCCTGCCCGGCCCGGCGCGAAAAGCCCTGCTCCTTCGCGCGACCCCCCTGGCCGATCCCGGCTTTTTCGCCGCGCACATTGGCAAAAGCCGCATCTACAACGAGTTTTTCGCGGTCAAAAACCTCAACGAAAGCCTGTGCGCCCATTTCCGCTTCAAGCTCGAACACCTGCTGCGCATGGAGGACCGCAACTCCATGGCCTTTTCCCTGGAAGCCCGCGTGCCCTACCTGGACTACCGGCTGGTCGAATACCTGCTCGGCGTGCCCGAGGCGCTCAAGATCCGCCTGGGCGAGACGAAATACCTCCAGAAAAAGGCCCTGGGCCGCTACACCACACCGGAGATCCTCGCGCGAAAGGACAAACTCGGCTTCGCCACGCCCATGGAGGACTGGCTGGCCGCGCCGGCCTGGAAACGGCTGACGCGGGAGAATTTCCGCTACGTGCGCGAAGTCTTCCCGGAACTGACGCCCGCCGGCGCGGCCGTGCCGACCGGGGCGGAAGCGGCCTGGAAAATCAACCAGCTCGCCGAATGGCACAAGGCGTTCGTCGCATGAACATCCTCGTCGATCTCGGCCACCCCGGCCACGTGCACTTCTTCCGGCACCAGATCGCGCTGTGGCGCGAAAAGGGCCACCGCGTGACCCTCGTATCCCGCGACATCCCCATCGTCGCGCGGCTCCTGGCCGCGTACGGGCTTGCGGCCACGGTCGTGGGGACGCGGCGGCGCGGCGCGCTGGGGCTTGGGCTCGAACTCCTCGAGCGCACGGCGAAGCTCGCCCCGCTGCTCGTGCGGGAGCGCATCGACGTGGCCGCGGCCATCGGCGGCGCGCTCACCGCGCCGGCCTGCCGCCTGGCAGGCCGGCCCTGCGTGGTCTTCGACGACACGGACACGGCCGGCATCGAAAACAGGATCAGCCATCCCCTGGCCGCCGTCATCGCGACGCCGGCGGGCTATCCCCGCGACCTGGGGAGCAAGCAGGTGCGCTACGACGGCCTGCACGAACTGGCCTACATGCACCCGGCCCGGTTCACGCCGGACCCGGCCGTGGCCGCGCGCTACGGCTTTTCGCCGGACGCGCCCTACGCCGTGGTGCGCTTTTCCTCCTGGGAGGCCGGGCACGACCTGGCCGCGCGCACGGCGAGCCTTGCCGAAAAGCTCGCCCTGGTCGCGGCGCTGCAACAAAAAGGGAAGGTGCTGGTGGTGCCGGAAGGCGACCCGCCGCGCGAACTGGCGGCGCTCACCCCGGCCATCGCGCCCGAGGACTTCCACCACCTGCTCGCGCTTGCGCGCTGCTGCGTGACCGAAGGGGCGACCACGGCTTCGGAAGCCTGCATCCGGGGCGTGCCGAGCCTGTACCTCAACCCGTCGCGGCCATTTTACATCGGAGAGCTGGCGCTAACGGGGCTGCTGGCCGTGGGCGAGCCCGGCAAGGGACTCGTGGCGGCCCTCGAGGCGCTGTGCGACCGTTTCCCGGACCCCGCACCGGCCCGCGCCGCGGCCGCGAAATTCGTCGCCGACCGCATCGACGTGGCCGCCTTCGCCGCGCAACTGGTCACGGGCGCGACTGCGCGCCGCGCCGCCTGACCCCCGGCCTCGAAAAGAACGCCTGCTTTCCCGAGGTCTCTTTATTTACCAAACAATATCATAGAGTTATAAACATAGCGACCATCTAGCGCCTGCACAGTCACCGATGGGGAAGACTTCAAGCATGCATACCCGTAATAGCGCCCTGGACTATCTCAAGGCGTTGCTCATCGCGTTCGTGGTGGTCTGGCATGCCCGTCCGTGGCTGCTCACCCAGTCCCCGATTTTCCTGCCCAAGGCGTTGCTGGGTTTTTTCTACTTCAACGTCACCACCCTGGCGGTGCCCACATTTCTCCTCGTCTCGCTCCACCTCTACCGCCAGCACCGCGACTCCGCTCCCGGCTATTTCCGTAAACGCATCCTTCGCCTGGGACAAGTCTACCTGTTCTGGATGGGGGCGCAGTGGCTGTTCGCCTGGGCCGTCACAGGACGACTCGCTCCGATCGACATCCGCTTTCTGCTGGATGGCGGCCCCGGCGCGCCGTATGTCGGCGGCTCGGTTTTCTATTACCTTGCCGACCTGCTGCTCCTGACCCTGCTCGAGGAAGGATACGCCCGCCTGCCCGAAGCCCGGCGTCCCTTCTGGGGCTGGGTCATGGCCGGCTTTTCCCTGGCCTACATCCCGGTGGCGCAACTCTTGCATTTTAGCGGCACAAACTACCTGGAGGTTTTCATCCTCTACGTCCCGGCCGCCTACTACGCCACGGCATTGCGCCGGCATCGCCACGCCTTCGCCCTGGGCTGGCTGGCTTTCTCCTGCCTGGAATCCTTTCTCATCGCTGTATGTAACGTGTACATGACCCCCTATATCCGCTGGGGCAATGTCCTGGGCGCACTGGCCCTGATGGGATACGCCCTGTCGCTGGCGCCGCCGCCGTCCCGCATCGCGGAGACGCTTTCGCGGTACAGCCTGGGTATCTACGCCGTGCACAAGATGGCCCTGTGCCTGGGCTACATCCTGCTGGCCTCCCTTTCCCTGCTGCAACCGCACCAAGCTCCCTCCAACCCCCAACTCCTGGGGCTGTTCCTCTTCACGATCGGCGGCACGTGGGCCATGCTGCGTGTCCTCAAGAGTACGCCCCTGCGTCGCTACATCCGCTGATCCCACGCAATAAAGGACGCATCCGAGGAGCGCGGGCAGGGTTCGCCCTTTTCCGGCACAGGGAAACAAAAGAGGGAGAACCCCGGGGGATGCGAAAGACGCAGGCCCGCTAGGCCAGCTCGTCGAGCTTGTCCCAGAGCGCCCGGCAGACGACCAGATCCTTGGGCGTGTCGATATCGATGGAGAAGATGGGGTCGGTTTCGAGCAGCAGCATGCGTTCGCCATAGGGGCCTTGCGGCGAAAACACGACGGACGGACGCATGACGTCCACCAGGGCGTTGATGGACCAGGCCGGGGGCAGGAGCTGCCGCCGGTAGTAGTCGCGCTGCACGTCGATGCCGGCCACGAACGGCGCGGAAAAGCCCGCATCATCCTTGGCGAACATCCAATAGGGATGGTGCTTGCCCTGGATGCGGTCCACGCTGCGCAGGCTGTCGGCCCCGGGCGCTTCGGCCAGAGCGCGAACGGCCGCGCCGATGTGTTCGGGACGCCGCAGCGGTGTGGTGCAGCGCAGATTGACCAGGAAATCGCAGGCAAAACCCTCGTTTTCCGCAAGCCACGCCAGCACGTGGCGGAAGACCGGCAGGTCCGGGGTGTCGTCGGCAGCCAGCTCCGCCGGGCGCAGGAAAGGGACTTCGGCCCCGTACTCCCGGCCCACGGCCGCGATCTCGGCATCGTCGGTGGAGACGATGACCCGGCTGACCTCCGGACAGGCCAGCCCGCCCTCGATGGCCCGGGCCAGCAGCGGCCGGCCGCCGAGGTCGGCCAGATTCTTGCGCGGGATGGACTTGGAGCCGCCCCGGGCGGGGATGACGGCGACAGTGACCGGTTGTGCTTGCGACATCGCTACGCTCCCGAAAAGTCCGCGCGACGGTGCCACAGGCGGGACGCGTTGTCCAACGCCCGCCCCCGCTCCCGCGCCGCCGCGATTGCCGGCAGGCGGGGCGGCATGCTACCAGCCCGGGCCATGCCGCCCCATGCCGCCCCCTCCCCTGCCGGCCTTTTTCCCCGGGACTCCACCGTGTGGCCCCTGGCCCTCGTGGTCCTTGCCCCGCTGCTCGTTTTCGGCCTGACCCGACAGGCGTTCCTGCCTGCGGCCCTGCTCGCCGCTGTCGCGGCCGGCGCGGCGCGGAAGGCGTTTCCCCAGGGACGTGGCGCGCGCCTTGCCGACGCACTTTCCCTGGCCGCCATGGCCTTTCCGCTGCTCGCCCTGACCGGCGGCGTCATCGCCCAGGGCATGGATTTCGCCGCAGGACTCGTCGCGCCCCTGACCATAAACCCCATCGAGGGCCGCGAGGCCTACAAGGCCTGGCTGCTGGCCCTTGGCGGCAACCTCTACGCCGGGCCGGCGCATGGGCCGGATATTCGCATCACGCTCTACGGGCCGCTCTATTACGTACTTGCGGCCCTGGCCGAACGCCTGTTCGGACCGGGACTGCTTCCGGCGCGGTTCGTGAGCCTCGCGGCCGCGGCGGCGCTACTCGTCGCGATTTTCGCCCTGGTGCGCCGGGAAACGGACTCGAAAGCGGCGGCAACCGTGGCTGCCTGCGCCCTTTTCGCCGCGCCGCTCTACGAATACGGCCATTTCGCCCGGCCGGACATGACGGCCTGGGCCTTCTTCTTCCTGACGGCCTGGGCGTTTTGCCGCGCCCTGGACACGCCCCGGCCCGCCCGGTCCCTGATCCTCGCGGCGTTTCTCGCCGTTTGCGCGCTGCTGGCCAAACAGCAGACCTGGCCGCCGCTGTTCGGGCTTTTCCTCTACGGTATGCTGCGCCGGCGCATGAAGGCCACGGCGGCCTTTGCCGGGATCACGCTCGTCATCGGCGCGGCCGCGTTCATAACCATCGATGCGGCCACTGGCGGCGGCTTTCTCGCGCAATCGTTCGACTTTCCCCGGCGCATGGCGGGACTGACCGACCTCAACACCAACGCCTTCGCCCTGGAGCGGCTGCGCGTTTTCGCGTCGCAGCGCTGGCCGGATCTGCTGCTTGCGGCCGGGTTGCTCCTTTCCGCCGCGAGCACGCGGCGCGTGACCTGCTTCGAGCCCGTGCTGCTCGCCTGCCTCGCGCCGCTTTTCGTGGTGCTGCGCTGGACCGGGGCAGAATACAACCACTTTTTACCCGTGATCATCCTGGCCAAGGCCGGCGGCGGCGTGCTGCTCGTCCGGCTGTGGCGCCTGCCGCGTCCGGCCTGGTTGCGCGCGTCGGCGGCCGCCCTCGTGCTGGCCCTGCTCGCCACGCCCCCGGAAGCCTTCGCGCCCCATGCCGCCCGCCTCGTCACCGACCACGCCAAGCATAGCGAGCGCCTCGCGGCCCTGCGAAAGGACACGGACGCCCTGCCCGGGCCCGTGCTGGCCGACGCCGAAGCCGCCTACGTCTTTCTCGGCGCGCCGCCGCGCGACGTGACCGCCTACGATGCCTTCGAGACCAACATCTTCGAGCGCCTGGGCCTGCTGCGCCCGGAAACGTCCACTATTGCGCAGGGCATCCGCGACCGGCGCTTCGCCCTGGCGCTGACCACGCCCACCTTCCAGCCCAAGGCGCTGACCACGCTGCTCGAACTCTATTACTCCCCAGCTCCGACGACCGCCGGGCCGACACTGTGGCGGCCGCGACCGGAAACGGCCGTGCTCGGCGTCACCGCCCCCGAAGGCCAGGGCCATGCGGCAAGCCAGGCCGGCGTTGCGATCATCGCGCAGGCCGCGGGAGATCTCGAAGCAAAAGCCGGATACGTGACCGCCGACGGCAGGGAAGGTCCCGGGACGTTTGCCCTGGACATCCGCAGCGACCGGCCCCTGGCAAGCCTTGGCACGACGTTTTTCGCGCGGCTCAACCGCAAGGAAAAGGCTGCTTCCCTGCGCCTGGAAGCGGAAGACGGCGCGGGAGCACGCACGGTGTTGTGGGAGCGAAACGGCGGGGAAGGCGACGGCTGGGACCCGGAACCCGGCGTGCGCGCGGACGTCGCCGTGCCCGAGGCGCTTGCCGCGTCCACGCGCCGTCTGGTCTTCACGCTGCGCGGTCCGGCGCAGTTGTGGTTCGGTCCGGCACGACCGCTGCTGGTGAGCGCCGACTCCCGCTAAAAAGCATTCATGCAGCTGCGCCAACAAGCCGAGAGAGATAGATATTTTGAATTTGTAGAGAAGACCTTGAGAAGACCTGCCAAAACAACGCCCACTGTCGCCTAAAAACCCCTTCCCCCTTTCGGGAGGTCCAGGAGGAGGTGACCCCCTCCTGGCCGCCAGAGGCATCTTCAACTCTTCCTTCTCCCCCACTCCCTAGCGCGTCTTGCGCCAGTAGGCCTTGAGCCAGGCGTCGCGGGGGCCGCCGGGGAAGCCGCGCATGGCCGCGGCCAGCGTTTCCGGGGCCAGGCCGTCGCGCCAGGCCTCGAACGCGGCCTGCTCGGCCTTTTGCCGCGCCGTGGCCACGGCGCGGGCCTCCTCTTCGGCGTCGCGGGCGGCCTGTTCCTCGGCGGAAACGTAGCCCTTGGGCCGGCGGTAGTAGCCGGTGCGCGCCAGGGAACGGAACACCCAGGAACAGGGGTCGAGCACGGTGTTGCCGTCCTTGTCGCGCATGGAACCGTTCGCGAGTTCCCATTCGGCATGGTCAAGGCCGGACACGACCTTGTCCGCGGCCTTGCCGAGCTCGGCCAGGGAAGTGGCGATCTGGGCAAGCTGCTCCGGACCGAACCCGGCGCGATGCAGATGGGGCCAGGTCAGGGCAATGCGTTCGGAAGACAGAGAGAGAGAATCTTTCTTTCTTTCTTCCTTATAAGAAGAGGGGCCAACAGTCGGATCATTTTTAGGGTCAACAGTCGGGTCTGATCCGACAAAGTGACCCGAGGTCGGATCATGAGACGGCTCGCGTGACCCGACAGGAGTCAGGTCAAGCGTCGGATCAAGGCGTTTGAAGGCCTGGCAACGGGAGCGGACGAGGAAGAGGCGCAGGCCCTGGCAGACGCCGCGCCGGTAGGTCTCCTTGTGGTAAAAGCCCAGGTCGGCGAACTCCGCGAAGTAGCGTTTGACAGATATTTCGGTAAGATGAAGAGATTTGGCCACGCTGTTGCGGCTTACGATGTAATCGTCGCCGGCGGGTTCGTTGTCGATGAGGAAATGGAGGAAGCGGCGTTTGTTTTCCGGCAGGGAGCGGATGATGCGTCGCATGTCGGAATCGTCGCCCGAGACAGGGGTAGGCGCACCTGTCGGGGCAAAAGAGGGTGCCGGTGTCGGCTCAGGAGTCGGGGCATGCAAAAGGGAAGGATCAGGCTGCGGTACAATACTCGGATCAAGAGTCGGCTCATGACCCGACACACGTCCCGACGGCTGTCGGGTCGGCTGTGCCGACACACGTCCCGACCGGGGTTCCGACGGCTGTCCCGACACGTGCCCCGAGTCTCGACCCGACCCTTGTTTCGGAGACTGTGCCGGATATTGACCCGACTCTTGACCCGGGGAACTGTCCGACAGTTGAGCCGAAGGTTGACCCGAGACTTGCGCCGACGGGGGCGTCGGTGCGACTGTCGGGTCAAGTGCGGGGGCCTGTGTCGGATCAAGCGAGGGTTCGAGTGTCGGATCAGGCTGCGCTTCCTGGTGCCTGACCGGAAACACGCTGATCTTGTCCGCGAGGTTGGCGGCCTCGGCCAGGCCCAGGCGGCCGTCCGCGGACTTTTTCAGCGTATCGAAGATGGATCGCCTGGGTTTCGGTTTGGGCTCTGGCATGGCGTTCCCCGTTGCGATCAATCGGGATTGCCGAGAATGAGGCGCAACTCGGCGGCCAGTTCACGATAGGCCTTGGCGCCGTAGGTGGCGGCATGGCTGCCGAAAACGGTGGTCTTGGTGTATTCCGCCTGTTCGAACACGGTGCTGCGCGGGATGTGGGTCTCGAACATCTTGCCCTGGAAATTGTCCTCGAGCTCGGAGACGATGAGGCGGCCCATGGCCGTGCGGCGGTCGATGTTGTTGACGAGCAGCCGCAGGAAACGCAGGTCCCGGTTGCCGTCCTCCTGGATCTTCTCGATGACGGCGAGCACACGCAACAGCCCCTCGATGCTGTAGGCCGAGCCCGCGGAAATCGGCACGATGCAGAAATCCGCGGCGAAGAGGGAAGACAGCGAGAAGAAGCCGAGGTTGGGCGGCGTATCGATGAGTACGTACTGGTAGGTCTTTTTCGCGTAGTCGCGGATTTTCGAGCGCAGGATGGCGTAGTTGTCCGGCAGGTTCTGGGACAGGTCGTATTCGAGCACGGCCGTGTCGGAAATGTTGGGCAGCAGGTCGATGCGCTTGATGTTCGTCTCGACGATGGCCTTTTGGGCGACGAGATCGCGCGAGGTGAGGATGTCGTAGAGGGAATTCTGGAAGGCGATCCCGGAACCGGCGAGCAGGCTCGTGGAGTTGCACTGGGAATCGGTGTCCACGACCAGGGCGCGACCGCCCTTGAGGGTGAGGGCGTGGGCCAGGTTGCAGGTCAGGGTGGTCTTGCCCACGCCGCCCTTGTTGTTGGCGATGGTGATGATAATTCCCATGGAAACACCTGTTTTTATGAAAATTACGTCTGTTTTTTTAGAAAAATGTCCCGTAATGTCAAGGTGTTTTTCCTGCTTTCTCAATAACTGCCGTTATTTTTATTCTTTTTATTTTTGCTAATGATCCGGGTTTTCCCGAGCGGCGCGGTCTCTTTTCCCCTTTCTTTTGGTGTCCGGCCTGTCGTCGGGTCAGGGTTGGATCATCGCCGCCTAATGGTCGGATCAGGGTCGGGTCTTGTTGCGAAAGGCAGGATCCATCCGCGCCGCCGCGCCCCTGCCCGGCAGAGGGGGCACGCGTCGGGTCGGCTGTTGGCTCATGGTCGGTTCACTGTCGGGTCAATGGTGGTAGGCGCGGGAAACATGCCGGCCCGCGCAGATTGTGACACGTTTCGGCTGGCACATGGCCGCGCCTTCCCGCTATGATGGAACGAGGCGCGGGCACTGCATTTCGTTGACAAATTTGCATATGGGTGAAAATGTGACCCACAGGGAAATTTACTGGGGGGAGGAATGTGGCCGGACCATGCATCATTACCGTGGGCAACAACAAGGGCGGCGTGGGGAAATCCACAACTTGCGTGAATCTTTCCGCAGGGTTGGCGCGTGACGGCGCATCCGTGCTCGTCATCGACGGCGATCCCCAATCCAACACCACCTCGACGCTGCTCCCCGATTTGGGGTTGCGCGAAAATTCCAGCCTGGTCAAGGCGCTGGAAGACCCCGAAGGGGCCTTTTCGCCGTTTGCCTGCGCCACGCGTACCGAACGCCTCGAAATCGTTCCCAATTCCATACGCTGCATGGAATGGGAGGTGCGTTCCTATTCCGGCATAGACTCCGTGCTCGGGTTTTCCCGGCTGCTGCAAAACGACAAGGATATCGGAAAATACGATTTCGTCATCATCGACACCCCGCCCAACATCGGGCCGATGCTGCGCAACGCCCTGCTCATCTCCGACTTCGTCCTCGTCCCCTGCCCCGTGGGCGACCAGTACGCCCTGGACGGCTTTTCCACCTTCATCCAGGTCCTTTCCCAGGCCAAGCAGCAGAACAAGAAGCTCCTGCTCCTCGGCGTGGTCCTGACCAAGTTCGACGGCCGGGCCATGACCCACAAGAAGAACAAAAACCGCATTCGCGGCTTCTTCGACGCCAAGGGCATTCCGGTCTTCGAAACGGAAATCCGGGTCAACATCGACATCGACCGGGCCCATTCCCAGCGCAAGACCATCTTCGAGTTCGACGCCAACAAATCCGGGGCCCAGGACTACGCGGCCCTGGCCAGGGAGACCTTCGCGCGTGTCCAGAAAGAAGCCTGATCCCGAACCGGATCTCTTCTCCAGCGTGCCGCCGCGGGAAACCTTCGCCGCGTTCCCGACCCTCGACGCCTTTCCCGAGCAGGCCATCGCCTTTCTGACCGGCAAAGGCGCGGCCGAACCGGTCGCGCCGCGCCCCGCGCCGCAGGCCCCGGCCGTGGCCCGCGCCGCCGCGCCGGAGACAAGGCCGGTATCCAGGCCGCACGTCAAGCCGGAGAAAAAGCCTGTCACAAAGCCGGTCTCCAGGCCAGCCGCACAGCCGGCCGGTCAGTCCGTCAGTCCGCCTGTCAGCCCGCCCGGCAACCAGCCAGACGGCCAGCCCGACAGCCGGGGCGAAAACCGCACAGCCAGCCCCTCGGCCAGCCTGTCCCCCGCACAGCAGGCCTGTCAGCCAGCCCGACAGCCGGCCAGCCTGTCGGAAGACCCGACACGCAGCCTGTCAGAAAGCCACACTCCGGACGGCGGGGCAGGGCTATCGGCCAGCCCGTCAGCAAGCCAGTCTCCAAACCGGACTTTCAGCCCCTTTCCCGGCCTGTCCGGACCCGGCGACCGGCTCAACGCCAACCAGCGCGGCGTCCTCGAATTCCTCCTGCGCGCCCGGCCCTACATCGTCAAATTCCGCGACATCGCCGCCGCGCTCGGCATGCGCGAAGCCACGGTGCGCACCATCCTGCGCCGCCTGGCCGCGCTCGGCATCCTCGCCTTCAAAAAGGCCCGCGACGGCAACATCCAGGGCGTGCGCCTGGAGTTCCACCAGGCCGTGCTCGCCCAGTACGGCTGCGACCTGTCCGCAAGCCAGGCAGCAGGCCTGTCCTGGAGCCTGTCCGCAAGCCACTCCGAAGGCCGGACACCCCCGGAGCCGGACAGCCGGACTGTCGGCCACACAGAAGGCCCGACAACAAGCCCCTCCGAAAGCCGGACGGCCGCTCTCCAGGCCGGACAGCCGGCCGGTCAGCCGGCCGCTACCGCCGCCTCTTTAAGAAAAGAAAGAGAAGATCTTTCTCTCTTTCCTGAAAACGCCTTCGGTTGGGACGACGAGTTCCTGGCCATGATGTGGCCGGCCGTGCGCAAGGCCGGGTTTCGCGTGGAGCAGATCCGTCAGGCCGTGGCCGCGCGGGCGCGCCTGGACAAGGCGCTCGACATGGAGTCCGTGCGCGTAAGCCTCGACCGCGCCGACTGGGAGCTCGAGACCACGGGCCGGCTGACCGAGCTCGGGAGCGGCGAGGCGGTCAAGAACCCGCAGGCCTACGTCTTTACCGCCCTGGCGCGCTGGGGCATGTTGCGCGCCCACCCGGACTACGTGTCCCGGGAGGAAGTCGAGGCGGCGTCCGCGGCCGCGGAGCTGAAGCGCCGCCGCGAGGCCGCCGCGAAGCTGGAGGAGGCCCGGTTCGAAAGCTGGCGCGCGAGCCTTGGCGAGGAAGACCTGGCCCGGGCCCTGGCCGGCTGCCCCGGCGGGCCCAAGGAACAGTGGCTGCGCAACTACTGGCGCAGGCACGGGCAGGGCGGGTAGGGCGGCGACGCCGGTTCGCGCCGCCACGAAACCAACGCGCCGCCGCGACGCGGCGAAAAAAGAGGACACCGTCTATGCAATGGCTTTCCCGCGTGCGGCCGCAGCCCGGCGCGTGCGTCATCGCCGAAGCCGGCATCAACCACAACGGCGACTTCGATCTGGCGCTCGAACTGGTGCGTCGCGCCGCCGCCGCCGGGGCGGACTGCGTCAAGTTCCAGACCCACCGCACCAGCGCCAGCGAATCCAAGCATTCGAGCAAGCCCGGCTATTTTTCCGGCCGCATCGGCGGCATGTCCAAGCTCGAATGGTCGCGCTCCCTGGAATTTCCCGCCGAACGCTTCGCCGAACTCAAGTCCTATTGCGGGGAGTGCGGCATCGCCTTCCTGTCCACGGCCTGCGACGTCGCGGGCCTGCGCATCCTCGTGGACATCGGCTGCGAGGCGATCAAGGTCGCCTCGGCCGACTGCAACAACGACTACCTGCTTTCCGCCCTGGCCGAGACCGGGCTGCCCGTGCTGCTTTCCGTCGGCATGTCGCGCCTGGAGCAGGTCGATCACGCCGTGGAACTGCTGCGCGCGCGCGGGGCGGGCGAACTGGCCCTTTTCCAGTGCACCTCCCAGTATCCCGCGCCCTACGACCAGCTGCATCTGCGCGTCATGGCGACCCTGGCCGCGCGCTACGGCGTGCCCGTCGGGTTCTCCGACCATTCCCGGGGCATCCACGTGCCCGTGGCCGCCGCCGCCCTGGGCGCGGCCCTGATCGAGAAGCACTTCACCCTGTCGCGCAACCTGCCCGGCGTGGACCACGCCGCCTCGATCGAGCCCGACGAGCTCGCCGCCATGGTGCGCCAGATCCGCGACGTGGAAGCCGCCCTCGGCAGCCCCGAAAAGACCGTGCAGCCCGAGGAGCTGGCCAACGCCGCCAACATGCGCCGCAGCCTCATGGCCGCCCGCGACCTCGCCGCCGGCACGGTGCTCTCCGCGCAGGACATCACGGCCAAGCGCCCCGGCACCGGCCTGGCGCCAACGGAAATCGGCAAGCTGCTCGGCAAGCGCCTGCTCGTGGACATGGCGGCCGAGGACTTCTTCGAACTCGCCATGGTGGCCGATGCCTCCTGAGCGCGCGACGGCGCTGTTCCCGCGTTTTTCCGCTCTGACTCCGGCGGATCTCGCCGTGGAAGGGCATACGCACACGGATTTCACCGACGGCCTCGCGCCGCCCCGGGCCTACGCCGACCGCGCCGTGTCGCTCGGCCTGTCGCGCCTGGCGTTTACCGAGCACATCCGGCGCACGTCTACCTATTGGCCGCGGTTCGCGCACGAAGCCGCGAACCTGCGCCGGGTAGGGGGGCCGCGCATCTGGGTCGGCTTCGAGGCCAAGGTCTGCGACGGGGAAGGGACGCTCGACATCCCCGACGCGGCCTATGCGGCGGCGGACGTGGTGCTTGGCAGCGTGCACGCCGTGCCGGGAGCGCAGGGGTCGCGGCCGCCGCGCGCCCTGCCCCGGGAGGAGCTGGCCCTGGCCGAGCGCGACTTCGGGCTGGCGCTGGTGCGGGGCGGCCGCGCCCAGGTCCTGGCCCACGCCGGCGGCATGTCCCTGGCCCTTTACGGCGATTTTCCCCTGGACTATATGGACGCCCTGGCGCGGGAATGCGCCGGGGCCGACGTGGCCTTCGAGGTCAACGCCCGCTACCACGCCCCGGTCCTGACGCGGTTGTTGCCCCTGCTGGCGCGGTACGATCCGCGCGTCTCGCTGGGCTCCGACGCCCACGAGCCGTCCCAGGTGGGCGCGATCGGCGCCCTGCTGCGGCCGCTGCTGTTCCCGGACGCGCCAAATTCTCCCGCACGAGCCGCCACATGAGCAAGATTTCCGTCGGCGTCACCTGCGTCGGTTCCCTGGTGGGGCAGGGCGTCGTCAAGTCGCTTCTCGCCTGCGACCTGGCCGACCGCCTGGAACTCGTCGGTTTCGAGTACCTGCCCGGCACGGCCGGCTCCTATTGGATCGAAACCACCCACCTCATGCCCGACATCCTCAAGCCGGACGTGACCTTCGAGGACTACCTCGAACGCTTTCTGCCCCTGGTGCGCCGCCACGCCCTGCGCGTGCTGTTTATAGGTATAGGTTTCGAGCTGCCGCACTTCGCCGCGGCAAGGGCGCGCATCGAGGCCGAAACCGGCTGCACGGTGCTCGTGGGTTCGCCCGGGGCCGTGGCCGCGGCCGACGACAAGTACGCCACCTTCGCCGCCCTGCGCGACGCGGGCCTTGCGCCGCCGGCCTCGTTTCTGCCCGGCGACGACCTGGGCGCGCTGCCTTTTCCCGTGATCGTCAAGCCGCGCCGGGGCACGGGCAGCAAGGGTCTGCGCCTGGCCGCCGACGCCGACGCGCTCGCCGCCTGCCTGCCCCTGGTCGCCGATCCCGTCATCCAGGAGGCCGTGGGCGACGCGGATTCGGAATACACCTGCGGCGTGCTGCGCTTCGACGGTAAGGTGGAAAACGTCATCTGCCTGCGCCGTCGCCTGCGCGACGGCAACACCAACGTCGCCTGGAACACGCCGGACACGCCGCCGGCCGTGGCCGAGGCCGCCGCCCGGGCCGCCGACGCCCTGGACGTCTGGGGGCCGGCCAACGTGCAGTTGCGCCTGGACACAGCGGGCAGGGCGCGCGTGTTCGAGATCAACCTGCGCTTTTCCGGTTCCACGGGCATGCGCACGCAGTTCGGGGTCAACGAGCCGGAATACGCCCTCAAGCGCGTGCTCGGCCTGCCGTTGCCCGCGTTTGCGCCCCGTTTCGGCAAGGTGCTGCGCTATCCCGAAGAAATCTACGACCCGGAGGGGCGGTGAGCGCCGCGTTGCCCTTGGTCGTGGTCACGGGCGCGGCCGGGTTTTTGGGGCGGCATGTCTGCCCGGCGCTTGATAGCCGCTACCGCGTGGCGCGTCTGGTTTCGCCGCGCCGTGCCGGCGACGCGGCCCGGGACGTTTACGCCCTGGACCTCGCCGATCCGGCGGCGGTCGCGGCCTTTGCCGACGCGGCCGGGTTCGGGCCGGTCCACGCCCTGGTCCACATGGCCGCCGCGCTGCCCGGCGCGGGCCGCGAACGCGATCCCGCCGTTTACGACGCCAACGCCGCCCTGACCCGGGGCGCGCTGGCCCTGGCCCGGGCGCTGCGCCCGGCCTGGCTCGTCAATTTTTCGAGCCTGGCCGTGTACCCGGTGCGCGACGGGGTCTTCGACGAGGACGGCCCCATCGATCCGGCGGCCAACACCGAAGGTTTCTACGGCCTGGCCAAGTTCGAGGCGGAAATGCTCCTGCGCCTGCTCGCCCCGGCGGGAACCGGCGTGGTCAACCTGCGCCTGGCCCAGGCCTACGGCCCGGGCCAGGGCGACAACCTGCTCGTGGCCGTGCTCGCCCGGGAGCTGGCGGAAAAAAACACGATCACGCTGTTCGGGGAAGGCGAGCGGGTGAGCAACTTCATCCACGCGGACGACGTGGCCGAGGCGCTCCTCGCCGTGCTCGCCGCGCCCCGGGCCGGGACCTACAACCTCGGCTGCGCTGAAAACACCAGCTATGTCGCTCTTGCCCATGCCCTCGTGGCAGCGCGCGGCCGGCCGGATGCTCGGGTCATTCTCGAACCGCGCGGGATTCGGGCGAAGTGCGCCATCGACACGTCCAAATTTCAAAAAACCTACTCGTTGCTGCTGAAAAAATGTGATTTTTCCTGGTAGGAGGACGCGATGCCCTGTCTTCTGTGCGGTGGCGATCATCTTTGTGACATCCTGACCATGCCCGATATAGAAGTGTTCGTTGGGGGCTATGCACCAGGAGCGGCCAGGCCGGACAAACTTCCTTGCCGCATCCGGCAGTGCTTGGACTGCGGCCATGTCTTCCAACCGGCAGACCCGGTTATTTCAAAAACAATGGACGCTATTTACAACAGTGTGATTGCGCAGGCCTCGACTGCCACCGGCGTAGGCCAATGGGGGCGCAAGCGCGCCGAGCGCATGCTTTCGCTGCTGAGTCCTCCCACGCCACCCCGCAGCGTGCTCGAGATAGGCAGCCCCAATGCGTATCTCCTGCGCCGATTCCAGGAGCAGGGGGCCACGCGGCTGGTCGGTCTGGATCCTTCCTTGCCCGGGAACGAGGAACACGAGGGCGTCCAGCTGCTCAAAGCCGTCTTTGGACCGGATTTGCCTTTGTCTGGTCCTTCCTTCGACTTGATTCTGGCATGCAATGTTTTCGAACACATCGAAAATATGCATCAAATGCTGCGAGATTGCCGGAAATGGCTTGCCGACGAGGGCATGCTGTCCTTTTGCGTGCCAAATTGTGAGCAACAGCTCGTCAACGGCGACCCGGCGGTGTTTATGCATGAGCATTGGCACTACTTTACGGAACACTCCATTCGCGCTCTGCTTGCACGCAACGGCTTTTCACTGTGGCACCTCGAGAAGGAGGCCGACAACCTGTACGTGCAGGCCGTGAAGTCGGACGTGGTGACCGCACTTCCCCTTGACTTCATCCTGTACGACGATTACCGATCAAAACTTTCACGGTGCCTGGAACGTTTTACCGTCGCGGCCTCGGGGGGAAACGTCCTGATCCACGGCGCCAGCAACTCCCTCAATAACATCCTGGGCTGGGTCGAACCGGTGGCGGGGAAGTTGTTTGTCACCGACAACGATCCGCAAAAATACGGAAAGCGCATAGGCGGCTTTCCTATCCGCGACAAGGCCGGTATCCCCTTGACGGACATGGACGTGATTGTCGTCATCCCTTATGCCTATGCCGCAACCATTCGTAATGAATATGAGAGGTCCGGCTACAAGGGCCGAATAGCGGTGCTCGTCGCCTGAGGTGACCTGAAGATGAAGAAAGAGGTACGCTCATGAGTCTGCAAGCCTTGTTGGAAAAGCATTTGCGACTGGAAATCATGCGGCACGAAGCGCTCAAGCGCGGGGAAATTGTCTCGCCGGTACCCCCTAACCATATTTATATCGAGCCGACAAACGCCTGCATCCTCAAGTGCGCCATGTGTACCCCCCCGGAAGCGAAAGGCGAACTGGGGTTCATGGACCCTGCCACATGGCGGCGTATTATCGACTCCATGGAAAAGCACGGTATTGTCGCGCCGGTGACCATGATCGGCCGTGGCGAGCCGCTCATGCATAAAAAGATCGTCGAGTTCGTCCAGTACGCCACGGACAGGAATGTTCCCTGCTACATCATCACCAACGGGGTTCTCCTCACCCAGCAACTGGCCGAGGGACTCGTGCGTGCGGGCATCGCCAAGATCCAGGTCTCCATCCATGCCCATTCGCCGGAGACCTATAAGAAGATAACCGGGAAGGATTACTTCCGGCAGGTTCAGGACAATATCTTGCGGCTCGTTGAAATCAACAAGGAAGAAGGCGGCCGCTGCTTCGTCGCCACCATGGCTTGCGAGTCGAGCCTCAACACCCACGAGATGGTGCCCTTCCGGGAGTTTTGGGCGCAGCGAGTGGACCGCGTTTTCACGACGAAACTTTATTCCATTCAGGGCAACAGCAAAATGGCGGACGAGGCGAAGAGTCTCTACCAGTCCCCGCAAAGTGCCCATCCCGGCTGCGTGATGCCGTGGTATTTTTTCGGATTTCGCTGGAATGGCAACATTACTCCCTGTCCCTACGACTTCTCGGAGCGCTTCGTCATCGGTAATATCAACGAAAGTGATAATTTTGACTTCATGGACTGCTGGAACAATGAAAAGATGCTCCAGCTGAGAAAATCGCACTTGGACAAAGATTTTTCCTACTGTAATGCGCAGGGGTATAAATGCGCCAATTGCGAGGTGCCGTTTGTGGAAAACGAGTTCAAGGCCATCAATCGTTATCTGGACAATTTCCCGGTGGTTTTCAGTCGTCAGTTCGGTCCGTTGCTGAAGGGTGAATAGCCGGACCGCGCCGGCTGCATTCTGACATACCGTCTGCCTTGCGTCACGGATCCCGATGCTTTTTCTCTCCAGCACCGCGTTTGAGCGCAATATCCTGACGCCCGACGGCGTCCCCGACGTAGCCGGTTTTCCGGCTGTCGAGCTTTCCGGCGGCCTTCCCTTGACGCCGGCGGAAATTGCGATGGCCCTGGAAAGGCTTCGGGGGCACGGGGTCGCCGACATCCTCGTTCACAACTACTTTCCGCCGCCGCCGACTCCGTTTGTCCTGAACTTCGCCACGGCCGACCAGGCCTTGCTTTCCCGCTGTCTCGTCCTGGCCGACAACGCCTTGCGCCTTTGTTCGGCCGTGGGCGCTCCCTATTATTCCTTCCATCCCGGATACCGCCGGGACGGCCGCGAACGGCCCGACGGGCACTTCGAGTTCTTCGGTTCACCCCGCTCCATGACGGACACCCTGTCCTGTTTTCACGACAATTTCCCGGCCCTCCACCGCCTCGCGGGAACATACGGGATCAGGCTGGCGGTGGAGAATCTTTTTCCCACCCGCACCGAGGTCACCTCCCTCGCCAACACCATGGAGGAAATGGAGGCTCTCATCGCTCCGCTTCCCGGAAACGTTGGTCTGCTCCTGGACCTTGGGCACCTGGCCGTCTCTTCCGCCATCCTGGGATTCGACCGCCACGTCTACCTGGAAAGACTGTTGACCCGCCACGGGGATCGCCTCTTTGAGGTCCACTTGTCGGGGAATGACGGCGAGACCGACGCCCACCTGCCCCTCGTTCCCGGAGACTGGCAGCTTGGCGTCCTGCCGCTGTTTCGCGGCTTGCCCGGCGCCGATGGCGACGGCGTGCGCATCACCCTGGAATCGCGTCGGCTGCCCTTGGGACTGTTGCGGGAGACCACGCAACTCATTACAAGCCACCGCTGATCGACGTAGCGAGAGATAGTATGTCTATGGATACGAATTTGCGTAAGATGATTTTCGGGACCGAGGCGAGCCTTGGCGAAGCCACGGACCGCATCATGGCCGGAGCCCGCAAGGTGGGCTTTTGCGTGGACGCGGACGGCACGCTGTGCGGCATCCTGACGCAGGGCGACGTGCTGCGGGCCTTTCGCGCCGGCGCATCCCCCGACGATCCCGCCGGCAAGCATTTGAACCCCAATCCCGTCACCGTGGCGGACGACCTGTCCCTGGGCGAGGCCAAGAAGCTCATCGGCCGGCGCATTCAGCTCATCCCGCGCGTGGACGCCCGGGGACGGCTTACCGGCGTGGTGGATCTGGCCACCACGGACCTCGGGTTCGTCAACATCAAAAGCAAGTCCGTGCTGGTGCTGGGCCTGGGCTACGTCGGCCTGACCCTGGCCCTGGCCCTGGCCGAGGCCGGCTTCTCGGTCAACGGCCTGGACGTCAACGCGCCGCTTCTGGCCAGGCTCGGCCGCAAGGAGCCGCCCTTTTTCGAGGCCGGCCTCGAGGAGCTGCTCGCCCGCCACGTGGGCAGCCGCCTCCAGCTCGTGGCCGACGCCGCGGCCTGCGCCTCGGACATCTTCATCATCACCGTGGGCACGCCCGTGGACCCGGCCACGAAAAAGCCCAACCTGGACTACATCCGCACCGCCGCCGCCACCGTCGGGGGCAACCTGTCCCGGGAAAACCTCGTCATCCTGCGTTCCACCGTCATGGTCGGCACCACGCGCGACGTGGTCATTCCCGAACTCGAGCGCGTCTCCGGGCTGGTCGCGGGCCGGGACTTCTTCGTGGCCTACTGCCCCGAGCGCACGGCCGAGGGCAGGGCGCTCAAGGAGCTGCCCCGCCTGCCCCAGATCGTGGGCGGCCTGGACGAGAAGAGCGTGGAGATGGCCTCGCGCCTGTTCAACGAGTACACGCCCTCCATCATCCGCGTGGACGGCCTCGAGGCGGCCGAGCTGTGCAAGCTCATGGACAACGTCTACCGCGACGTGAAATTCGCCTTCGCCAACCAGCTGGCCGAGCTGGCCGAGCGCATGGGGCTCGACATCCACGCCCTGATCGAGGCCGTGAACCACAATTACGGCCGCAACGACATTCCCTTGCCCTCGCCCGGCGTGGGCGGCCCCTGCCTGACCAAGGATCCCTACATCCTGCGCACGGTGTTCGAGCGCCACGGCATGCAGGCTCCCCTGGTCTCCGCCGCGCGCGTGATCAACGAGCGCGCCCCCGAGGCCATCCTCGACCGGGCCGAGTGCATGCTCGCCGGCCAGGGCAAGCGCCTGGCCGACGCCCGGGTGCTCATCGTCGGCTTCGCCTTCAAGGGCGAGCCCGAAACCTCGGACCTGCGCGATTCCACCACATTGTGGTTCCTCGAGGCGCTGCGCGGCCGCTGCGCCGGGATCCGGGGCTACGATCCGGTCACGCCCGCGGCGGACATCGCCGCCCTTGGCGTTACGGCCGTGGACCTGGCCGAGGGCTTCGCCGGCGCGGACGCGGTGTTCGTCATGAACAACCACCGCTCCTACCTGTCCTGGGATCTGCCGGCCCTGCTCGGCTCCATGAACCGGCCGGCGCTGTTCTACGACGCCTGGCACCTGTTTCCCAAAACGAAGATCCTCGCCCGTCCCGGCATGCTCTACGCCGCCGTGGGCGTGGGCTGAGGCGCAAAGAAGGCTGCATGACCACCAAACGGGTATTGGTCACCGGGGGCACCGGCTTCATCGGCTCGGCCCTGGTCAAGGGACTGGTCGCGCGCGGCTACGCCGTGCGCGTGCTGGATGACGATTCGCGGGGCAGAACCGGCCGCCTGGCCGACGTGGCCGACGCCATCGAGATGGTGGCGGCGGACATCCGCGACGAGGCCGCCGTGCGCAAGGCCACGGCCGGCATGGACGCGGTCTACCACCTGGCCTTCGTCAACGGCACCCGGTTTTTCTACGAAAAGCCGGCGCTGGTGCTCGACGTCGGCGTGCGCGGCGCGCTGTCCACCCTGGCCGCGGTCCTGGCCGAGGGCACGCCGCGTTACATCCTGGCCTCCTCTTCCGAGGTCTACCAGACGCCGCAGCATGTGCCCACGGACGAGACCGAGGGCATGCGCATCCCGGACCCGAAGAACCCGCGCTATTCCTACGCCGGCGGCAAGCTCATCAGCGAGCTGCTCACGCTTAACTACCTGCGCGGCACGGCGACCGAAGGCGTGATCTTCCGCCCCCACAACGTCTACGGCCCGGACATGGGCTTCGAGCACGTCATCCCGGACCTCGTGCGCAAGATCTGCGCGGCAACGAGCGGCCTGTCCCGTTCCCAAGGCGAGATCGCCATCCAGGGCAGCGGCGCGGAGACCCGGGCCTTTTGCTACGTCGACACGGCCGTGGACCAGATCATCCTCGCGGGCGAGCGGGGCGCGCCCGGCGAAATCTACCACGTGGGCCGCAGCGAGGAGCTTTCCATCCTGGAACTGGCCAAGGCCCTTGGCCGCGCCCTCGGGGTGGAAATCATCGTGCGCCCCGGACCGGCCCCGGCCGGCGGCACGCCGCGCCGCTGCCCGGACGTGTCCAGGATCGCCGCCCTCGGGCCGGCGGCGGACGTGTCCCTCGAGGAAGGGCTCGCGCGCACCGCGGCCTGGTACGTCGACTACTATTCGCGAAACGCATGACGCCCGAAACCTGTCCCCTTTGCGGCGCGGCGGACGTGACGCCGTACTGGCCCCGGGTCTGGCAGTCCCCGGGGCGCGCGGTGTACGCCTGCGCGGCGTGCGGCGTGCTCTTCGTCTGGCCCCAGCTCGAGCCCGGGGCCACGGCCGCCCTCTATACGGGCTACGCCGGCCATCTGGCCGCGCGCGGCGTCATCGACCGGCCCGAAACCGCGGCGCAGACCTTCGCCCGGCGCGCCCCGGCCCAGGGCTACCGGCGGCGCATCCTCGCGCCGTATCTGCCGGACGGCGCATCGGTTGCGGAGATCGGCGGCGGCTGCGGCAACTTCATCGGCCCGCTGTGGGCCGAAGGCCGCCTGTCCGCGGCCGCCCTGGTCGAACCGTGCCCGCCGCACCGGGAATTCGCGGCAGCACGCTTTCCGGGGCTGGTCTGCGCCGGCGACGTGGCGGAGCTTGCGCCGCGCCGCTTCGACGCGCTGGTCGCGCTGCACGTGCTCGAGCACATCGCGCAGCCGGGACCGTTTCTCGAGTGTTGCGCCGGCCTGCTGGCCCCGGGCGGACGGCTCATCCTCGAAACCCCGTCCGCGGCGGACCCGCTGCTGTCGCTCTACGACTGCGCGGCCTACAAGGATTTCTACTTCCAGCCGATGCACCACTACGTCTACGGCGAGGACGCCCTGCGCCGGCTGCTCGGCGCGCACGGGTTCGCCGCCCTTGCCTTCGAACATGTCCAGCGCTATCCCCTGTCCAACCATCTCGCCTGGTTGTCCAAGGGACGGCCGGGCGGCGACGGCCCTCTCGACGCCCTGCTCGGCGGGGCGTGCCAGGACGCCTACCGCGAGCGGCTGCGCGCCGCGCGCCGCACGGACACCGTTTTCGGCATTTTTACGCCCACGGTCCGTCAATAAAGGAACGCACGCATGGAAACCATTCCTGTCGCCAATGTCGTGACCACCGAGGAAGACGCCCGCGCGGTCTACGACGTGGTCAAGTCGGGCTGGATCAGCAAGGGCAAGAAGGTGGACGCCTTCGAGGCCGATTTCGCCAAGGCCGTCGGCGCGAAAAGCGCCGCCGCCGTCTCCAGCGGCACCGCCGCCCTGCACGTCATCCTGGCCGCCCTTGGCGTGGGCCCGGGCGACGAGGTCGTGCTGCCCTCGCTCACGTTCATCTCCACGGCCAACGCCGTGCTCTACCTCGGGGCCACGCCGGTCCTCGCGGAATGCGACCCGGACACCTACAACGTCACCCCGGAGATCCTGGAAGCGGCCATCACCCCGCGCACCAAGGCGCTCGTGCCCGTGGACATGAACGGCCTGCCCGTGGACTACGACGCCGTGCTCGAACTGGGACGCCGCCACGGCGTGGCGGTGGTCTCCGACAGCGCCGAATCCCTGGGCGCGACCTACAAGGGCCGCGCCATCGGCGGCGTCTCCCCGCTGCACCTGTTCAGCTTTTTCCCCAACAAGACCGTGACCACGGGGGAGGGCGGCATGATCACCGCCGCCGACCCGGCGCTCATGGCCCGCATGCGCGTACTGCTCAACCAGGGCCAGGAAGGCCGCTACAACCACGTGGCGCTCGGGTTCAACTACCGCATGAGCGACATCGCCGCCGCGCTCGGCATCGTGCAGCTCACGCGCCTGGACTGGATGATCGCGGAGAAAAACCGCATCGTCGCGGCCTACCGCGAGCTGCTGGCCGGCATCCCCGGCCTGGCCCTGCCCGTGGTGCCGGACTACGTCACCCAGCCGTCCTGGTACATGTTCGCCGTGCAGGTGGACGAGGCCGTGCGCGACGGCGTGGTGGCCTATCTCAAGGAGCGCGGCATCGACACGCGCCTGTCCTTCCCGCCCATCCACATCCAGCCCTACTACCGGGAGCGCTTCGGCTACGCGCCCGAGGACCTGCCCGTGAGCTGGCACACCTGGCGGCGGCTGATCAACCTGCCCGTGTGGCCCGGCATCACCCGGGAACAGCTGCAGCGTGTGGCCGAGACCCTGGCCGGGGCCCTGAAATCACTCTCCTAGGCGGGGCGGAAAGGCGGCGCATGGCGCGGGATTTTCATTACGACTACTTCTCCCTGCGGGACGCGGACATCCCGGCCTGGCACGCGTCCTTTTCCTGGCCCGTGGGCCGGGAGGAGACGCACGGGCTGACCGTGGCGCTCATGGCGCGCTGGATCGGACTGGTGGAAGCCTGCGACGACACGTTCGTCGGCGACAGCGCGCTGTCCTGCGTCCTGATCCCCAAACTGTACGCCCAGGTGCTCAACCATTACGCGGCCGTGTCCCGGCTCACGCGCGCCGGGCGGGTCATCCGGCACAGCCCGGGGCTGCGGCTGGTGCCGCAGTTTCTGCGCCCGGACGGGCCGTTCTCCCTGCCGCCGGCCCGGCTTCCCGGTCCCTTGGGACGCGGCCTGGCCAAGGGGCGGCTCAAGAACTTCCTCTATTCCCTCTGGTACAACAGGGGGAAGCTCCACAAGGTCCTGGACGGCCTGGACCCGTCGCGCTGCGTGTTCGCGTTCCATTCCGAGAACGTGCTCGTGCGGGCGCACACGCACGGCCGGGCCGAATGGACGCGGGTGTTCGCGCCCTGGGAATGGCACGGCGCGCAGGCCGCGCCGCCGGCCGGCGCGCAGGCCCGTTTCGCCGCGCTTGCCGAAGACTACACGGCGTTCGCCGCGACCTACGCCCGCGACGTCCTGGACGCGCCCCTGCCGCCGGCCCTGGCCGATGCCCTGGCGACATTCGCCCGCGAATCCCTGGCCGACATGGCCCGGGGCTATGCCGGCCTGCTGGCGCTTTTGGGCCGGGTGCGGCCGGGCGCGCTGCTCACGCCCACGGCCGGCAACCCCTTCACCCGCGCCGCGAGCCTCGCCGCGCGCCGCCACGGCGTGCGCGTCACCGGTTTTCCCCACGGCTACTACGTCTGCCACTCCGACAGTCCGCGCCTGGCCTACCACGAGTTGAGCACGGTGGACGCGTTCATGGCCTACACCCCGGGCAGCGTGCCGCTTTTCCGGCGCAACCTGGCCAGTCATCCTCCGGCGCGGGGCAATGCCGTGTCCATCGAGCACGACGACACGACGTTTTTTCGCGACCGCTTCCGCGCCTGCGCCGACAAGCCCCTGCCGGAGCGCATCCGGCGCGTGATGGTTCTCGAGCTGGCGCTCATCCAGGAGTGGGCCGGGTACCATTGCGCCGAAACCATGGTGAACTACCACTTCTACTACGGGATCTGCCGGCAGCTCGCGGAGGCCGGCTATGACGTGGTCTTCAAGAAGCGTCCCAAGTCCGTCGGCTGGGAAGGATGCGACATCCTCAAGGATATCCCAAGGTTGCGCGTGGAGACGCGGCCGTTTGAGGCACCCGGCGTCCTCGACGCCGTGGACGCCGTCGTCCTTCAGTACGGCATGTCCTCCACGCTGCACTGGAGCATGTGCTCCGGCAAGACCGTGATTTTCGCCGACGCCGGCTGGGAGCCGTGGTATCCCGACGTGTACGAAAAGATGGCGCGGCGCTGCCGGGTGCTGCCCTGCGCCTACGACGCGGACAACCGGGCGACGTTTCGCCGGGAGGACCTGCTGCGGACCGTGGCCGAGCCGCCGCGCCGGCCGGACACCGCGTATCTCGAGGACTATCTCTTTCCCGAGGAAGGGCGCTGAGTCCGTCCGCGCGGCCTTACAGCAGGCCGGCCCGGCGCAGCCACCATTCGCAGAACATGGCCGTGACGCCGCGACTGGCCGGGGGCACGGTGGCCCGGCCCACCCGCGACAGGAAATGCCGCCAGCCGAGCATGGCGTAGAGGTTGCCGTAGTGGTGGTGGTAGGCGCCGAGCTTCTCCGCCCAGCGCAGTCCCCAGCGGCCGAGGAAAACCCGCATGGCCATGGTGGCGTAGGGCAGCCAGAAGCGTGAGGGGCCGAAATAGCCGAAAGACGGCCGCGCGATGGCGGAAAAGACCTGCCGGTAGTCGTAGGCGGCGAGGTATTCCTTGAAAAGCCCCTGGTCCAGCCGCCAGTCGAGGGGCACGGTCTCGTAGAAGCGGGCCAGATCGAAGTCCCACAGGGGCAGTTCCCAGCCGAGGCCGAAGAATTCGTAGAGCCGCTGGCCGTTGACGACCAGCTTGCACTGCCGTTCCCGCCATTCCCAGCCCTCGTACCACGCGGCCAGGTTTTCCGGGCAGGGTTCCCCGTCCGCCCGGGCTTGCAGATCCGCCGCGACGCGCCGCCGGACCACGGCGAGGTTTTCCGGGGTCAGCAGATCCTGCCAGAGCGCGTAGTGCTTGCCGAGAATGTGCGCGACCACGTCGTCGAGGCCTTTCCCCGGTTCGAGAAACGCACGCGGAATGTGGCCGCCGGTGAGGAAGTCCCCGGACTGGCCGTTGACCACCACCGCGCCCGGTTCCAGCAGGCCGCGTTCCCGCAATGTTTGGAAGCATTCGAATTCGGGCACCGAGGGCAGGGAACACAGGCCGTCGGCATAGTCGAAATAGCGCCGCAGCGCCTCCGAGCGTCCGATGCTGCGAGCGCGGCCTCTCCGCGAGCAGGCGTCCACCCAGGGCAGGTCCAGGGCTGCGGCCACCTTGCGGGCGGTCGCCGCCTCCTGGTTGCCGGGCATGCCGTAGGAAAACGTCAGGATGCGCCGCGCGCCGAGTTCCTTGAGCTTGCAGGCCACCAGCCGCGAATCCAGGCCGCCGCTTAAGGGCACGAGCAACTGCGCGTCCCCGGCGCGTTCCAGCACGCGGCCAAAGGCTTCGGTGATGCAACGGTCCAGGCCCTTGAGCCACGCGGCCTTGGTCGCGCCGGCCGGTTCCCGGGGCCGGTAGGCGAAATAGCATTCCCGGCGCGGCGCGCGTCCGTCTTTCGGCCAGAGCACGTATTCCCCGGAGGGAATCTGGCGCAGGCCCGCAAAAAGGGTGTCCGCGCCGGTCACGTAGCCGGCCATGCGTGCCTCGAGAAGGCATTCCGGGGCGACTCCGGGGCTGGGCTGCACGGCCAGCGCCAGCCGGGCGGCGTTGGACAGGCGCAGGCCGCCCCGGCCGTCCTCGGCGTAGAAAAGCGGCAGGCTGCGCACGGCGTCCACCCCGGCCAGGAGCAGCTCGGGCGTTTCCGCGATCACGGCGAACTGGCCGCGTTGGCGCAGGAAGGCGTCCCGTATCGCCTGCGGCGCGGGAGGCGTGGGGCCTTCCAGGACGCGAAGCACGGCCGCGGCGCTTTCCTTGTCCCCGGCGAAAAAGGCCCGGCCCGGGGCGAAGGCCGCCTCGCGCCACGGGGAGGCCGGATCGAGGGCTATTTCCATCGCGGGCCGGGCGTGTTCCGTCGCGTTCGCTGCGTTTGCCACGTGGCTTTCCTCACAACTTCTGGGCCTGGCACATCCGGTAAAAAAGCGAATCCTTCATGGCGTAAAGCTCCTCGAACCGGCCTTCGCCCACCAGCCGCCCCTTGTCCAGGACGTAGATGCGGTCGCAGTCGCGGATGGTGGACAGGCGGTGGGCGATGATCACCACCGTGCGCCGGCCGGCCATGTCCCGGATGCTCTGCTGGATGATGGCCTCTGATTCGGAATCCAGGGACGAGGTGGCCTCGTCGAAGATCATGATGGGCGGGTCCTTGAAGATCTCCCGGGCGATGGCCACGCGCTGGCGCTGGCCGCCCGAGAGGCGCACGCCCTTGTCGCCGATGGCGGCGTCGTAGCCGCGGCCGGATTCCTCGATGAAGGCCCGGGCGTGGGCCAGGCGCGCCGCCTCGCGGATGCGTTCGCGACAGGCGGGTGCGGCCCCGTCGCAGGACCAGAAGGAAATGTTGTTGGCGATGGTGTCGCTGAAGATCACGGGTTCCTGGGTCACGTAGCCGAACAGCCGGCGCAGGTCGCCGGGGCGCAGGTCGCGGTAGTCGGTCCCGTCCAGGCTGATGCTGCCGGCATCGGGCGGGAGCAGGCCGGTGAGCATGTCGAACAGGGTGGTCTTGCCCGCGCCCGAGTGCCCGACGATGCCCACGCAGGCGTTTTTCGGGATGGTAAGGCTCACGTCCGACAGGACCGGGGTTTCGCCGTAGGCGAACGTGACTGCCGCGAGCCGGATCTCCCGTTCGAAGGAGGCCACCGGCGCGCCGGCGTCGGGTTCGCGGTTGGCGTCGAGGGCGGCGGCGGCCTGGTCCACCGTCAGGATGCCGCCCACGTAGGCGCTGAAGCGCTGCCAGACGTTCTGGGAGTCGAAGATGCGCAGGAACGCCCGGTGGAAAAACAGTAGCACCACCAGGATCTCGGCCATGCTCTTGCCCTGCCCGAGGACGTAATACCAGACCAGCACGGCCAGGGCGACCACGGCCAGGGGCTCCACGGCCGAGGCGGTCAGGACCGGAAGCACCATGCTGCGCAGCGTATGGCGGCGGTTCTCGTCGATCTTGCCGTTGAGGTGGGAAAGCAGCGCGGAAAAGCCGTTCGTTGCCTTGAGGTATTTGAAATTATTTATGAATTGTATGAGCAGGCTCTGCACCGCGCTGTTGGTCTCGGACACGAGCAGCGAGGTGCGCTCCAGCAGCCGGGTCATGCGCTTGAGGCACAGCCCGGCCAGCAGGCAGAGGCCGAGCACGAGCAGGGTCAGCGGCGCGTTGATGGTCAGGGACAGGGAGACATAGACGATGATGTAGACGAGGTTGACGATGAGGTTGAGGTAGTTGTTGAGCCCGGACATGGCGCGGCCGATTTCGGTGGTGACCAGGTTGTTGAGGTGGCCGATGCTCGTGTCCGTGAAGTAGCGGTAGCGCATCGCCGCGTACTTGGCGCAAAACTGCTGGCGCAGGTCCCGTTCCATGCCCGTGGTGATCATGGCCTTGAGCAGTTCCTGCAGGAAGACCAGCGCGCCCTTGAGCAGGAAGGTGGACACCAGGACCAGGAGCAGGGGGCGCAGCGTGAGCTCCAGGCCGACGAAGGCGAACGCGGCGCGCACGGCGCGTACGAAGCCGTTGTCGGGCATGCCGCCGATACCGGCCCCGAGCAGGGGAATGGCCAGGGAAAAGCCGATGCCCTCGGTCAGGCCTCCGGCGAGGATGAGCAGGAACAGCGCGAGGAGGCGGCGTCCGGCGTACTTGGAGAAGATCCGGTAGTAGCGGACCAGCGTGGAAAGGATGGGAATGTTGTTCATACGGTCGTGGTGCGCTGCGGTCGGTTCCGCCGGCTCGGCGAGGTGTTACCCGAAGAGGCGGCGGCTGGCAAAGCGTAATCCCGCGCCTGCGGCTTCCCTTTGGGAAGGAGGGGCATGGCTGTCTAGGCCCCGCGGGGGGGCAGGAAGGCCGCGCCCCGGGCCGTGAGGCCGGCCACCGCCTGCGGGGTGACCGCGCCGCCGCCGGCCACGCGCCGCAGCAACGCGGCCTCGGCGTCGAGGCGCTCCTTCCAGCCGCACAGCAGCCTGCGCGAGAGCGCCGCCGCCTGCGCGGCGTAGCCCCGGCGCAGGTCCGGCCGGGTCAGGAGGGCGTGCAGCGTTTCCGGCAGCGCCGCGGCCAGGTTGTCCCGGTCTACGCGCGCCGCGGCCTCGGGCGGCACCAGGCGTTCGGTGGCGGCGTCCGTGCCGTCGCGGCGGTCGGGGCCCAGCAGCACCGTGCACACGCCGGCGCGCAGGGCCTCGAGCACGGTGTTGCTCAGGTTGCCGAAGCGGTTGAGGGACACGTACACGTCGGCCATGCGATAGTAGGCGGAAAGTTCCCTGTGGGGTACGGCGTCGCGCACGGCCACGGCGTCGCCAAGGCCCCGGGCGGCCGCTTCCCGGCGCAGGGCGTCGCCCGGCGCGCCGCACACGAACACCGCGCCGAAGGCCGTGCCCCGGCGGCGCAGCGCGGCCAGGGCGTCCAGGAGGTCCAGGGCGCCCTTGTCCGGGCTCGGGCGGCCGACGAAAAGCGCCACGGGGGTGTCCGGGGCGAAGCCGTGGGCCCGGCGCAGGGCGTCCGCCGCGCCGTCGGCCGTGTCCCCGGGGGCGGCGTCCACGCCGTTTAAGGCGAGCAGGGCCGGGGTGCGCCGGTGGCGGCAGCGCTCGAAGAACGCCCGGGACGGGCTGCCGTCCTCGGTGCAGACGATGAGGTCGTAGCGCACGAACAGGCTGAGCCAGGTCAGGGGCGACAGGAGCCTGGCCCTGGCGGAAGCGGCCAGGGTCGGGAAATTGGCGATGCCGAGAAAGCGGACCACGGTCCTGAAGCCGGCCAGGGAGGCCAGGGCGGCGGCCTTGAGGCTGGCCCGGTCGGCGTAGACGAGATCCGGGCGCAGGCGGAAGAGCTTTCGGGCGCAGACGAGCAGCTGCGCGGCCTCGTTGGCCCGCTCGGCCAGGCTGCCGTGGCGCAGGAAGCGGCCGTAAAACGGGACCACCACGAAACGCACGCCGGGCAGTTCCGGGAAGGTGCGTTCGGTCACGCCGGAAAACGGCGCGGACGCGGCCGGGGACTTGGCCAGGACCAGGGCGGTCACGGCGACGCCTTCGGCGCTCAGGCGTTCCAGGAGCTTGTGGTAGGCCGGCACGCCGCAGGGGGCGTAGCGCCCCGTGGCCAGGGACGGGAGCATGCCCGTGTACAGGCTCGTGACGACGAGGTAGTTCACGCGTCCGCGCCGTTCCGGGTGGTTCGAGCGGTTCGGGCCAGTTCCTCGTAGAGCGCGAGGTAGTCCGCGGCCACGCGGTCCCAGGAATGGGCGCGGGCGTAGGCCAGACGCGCCTCGCGCGCGGCGTCGTCGCCGCGTTTGCGCGCCGCCTCGAGGATGGCCCCGACCATGGCCGCGTTGTCGCCCGCGGGGCAGACCGCGGCGACGTCCGGGCCGGCCACGTCGCGTACGCCCGGCGCGTCGAAGGCGGCCACGGGCAGCCCCGCGGCCATGGCTTCCAGGAGCACGATGCCGAAGGTCTCGAGCAGCGAGGTCATGACGAACACGTCGGCCGCCTTGTAGTATTCCACGAGCTCCCGCGACGGGAGCTCGCCCGCGTCGCGGCCGGGGGCCACGGTCTCCACCGTGACCAGGCGGTCGCGCCGGCCCTCGGGCAGGGCGGAGCGGTCGATGGCCGCGCTGCCGCCGCCGACCACCAGCCACCAGGCGTCGCAACCGCGATCGAGGAGCGCGGCGAGCAGGCCGGGGATGGAGGCGTAATTTTTCTTGGGGTGGTTGCGGCCCACGGTAAGCAGCGTCAGCGCCCCGGCCGGGATGCCGTGCCGCGCCCGGACGTCCGGGTCGGCGGGAACGGCGGCGATGCGGGCGGCGTCCACGCCGTTGGGGATCAGCCGGATGCGCGACGCGGGCACGCCCAGGCGCAGGTATGCAAGGCGCACGGTGTCGGAGATGGCGACCAGGGCGTCGAAGCGGCCGTAGTTGCCGTCGATGATGCGCGCGATCTTCGGATTTCGCGCCACGCCGTAGCCCAGGGACTCGCTCACCTGGATGTCGTCCCCGGAGCAGCGCAGCACGCCGGGCACGCCGCTTTTCTCGAAATAGCCGCCGAGGAACGCGCCGTACGGGTAGCCGGCGTTGACCTGCCAGACGTCGTAGCCGTGGCGGCGCTGTTCGCGGGCCACGAACGCCCGGGCCAGCCACATGCTCACGGGGTAGGTCTGGCGGACCTTTACCAGGCGGAGGCAGCGGCGCATGCGGTAGGGCACGGCAAAGGCCACGCGCTCGGGGTTGCGGCAGTAGAGGGTGACGTCCGCGCCCATGGCCTGGTGGCGCAGGGCGATGTTGTGCACGCAGACCTCGAGCCCGCCCAGGGCGTCGGCGAAATGGCTGATGAACTGGGCGATCTTCACGGCGCGGCGCGTCCCGGCTTTTCCGGCCGCAGGGAGAACAGCAGGGAATCGTCGAGGCTCGCGGTCAGGCGGCAGGAGGGCAGGCGCAGCCGGCTTTTCGGGTCCAGGGGATTGAGCGAGAAGGACGTGGGCGCAAACGTCGGCCGCTGCCCGAAGCGGGCGAACAGGGCGGCCACATCGCGCTGTCGGTAATGGCGCAGGTGCGTGGGGTCGTGGCTGATGGCCGGGGGCAGCGCGCCAAGGACCAGGCGGATGCGCGAAATGAGGGAGGCGACGTTGGGCACGGACAGGAGCAGCAGTCCGCCGGGGCGCGTCACGCGCAGCAGTTCGGCGACGTAGTTGTCCGGGTAGGGGATGTGTTCGAGCACCTCGAAGGACACCGTGACGTCGAAGGCGTCGTCGGGAAAATCCAGGCGTTCGCGCGTGAGGTCCGCCTTGACGGTCTTCGCGCACAGGGGGGCGCAGCGGCGCAGGGCTTCGGCGGAGATGTCCGCAGCGGCCAGGGGGCCGGCCCCTTCCCCGGCGAGAAAGGTCAGCCAGCGGCCCGTGCCCGGCCCCACGTCCAGGCAGGCCTTGCCCTTAAGCCCCTCGGCGCGCAGCAGCGCCACGATGGCCCGGTCCTTGGGACCGAGGCGGCGGGGATCGAAGGTGTAGGCCTGGGACGGCTTGGCCGCCAGCAAGGCGTCAAACTGCGTTTCGACGGCGTTTTTCATGCATGGATCCGTGGCGTGCGGGGAGCGAAAACCGTCAAAGCACTACGCCAAGGCCGTCTGCCGGTCAATGCGCGCCACCGGCGCTTGAAACCGCGCCGCGTATGGAGTACCAAGGGCCGCCTGCGGCGGGGCGGCCCCGCGCCGGCCGCAGACGGACACGGCATGAAAAAAGTCTCCTTCCTGGTGACCGACGACCGGATCGCCCACTTCTTCACCCACCCCATCCGCAAGAACCTGCATCGTCTGCGGGAGCTCGGCTATGCCGTCTCCATCACGGCCGATCCGTCGCCGTCGCCGCGCGCCCTGGCGGCCGACGTGGTCTGCGTCCTGTCCAAGCGTTGCAGCGCGGACTGGAAGCGGCCCGAGACCGTATTCGCCCTTGTCGACAAGCTCCGCCGCGAGGCCGACCGGGTGGTCTGGCTCGACGATTCCGACTCCTGCGGCGTGACCCACTTCGAGCTTTTGCCCGTGGTGGACCGCTACCTCAAGAAGCAGCTCTACCGGGACATGACGCTCTACGAACGGCCGCTCTACGGCGACCGCCTGTTCACGGACTTCTACCACCGCCGGTTCGGGGTGACGGACCCCGAGCCCTACGCCTCCGCGTTCCTGGACCCGGCCCTGGCCCACAAGGTGGGGCTGTCCTGGCACATCGGGCTCGGGGACATGATCGGCGACGTGCGCCATCCGCTGCTCAAGCGGCTGCGCCGCCGCCTGCCGCCGACCTATCCCCGCCGGCTGCATTCCCCGCGCGCCCCCCGGCCACTGGACTTCATGTTCCGGGGCTCGCGCAAGTACGGCCGGCCCACGGTGTCCTTCCACCGCGAGCGCATGGGCGAGATCCTCGACGCCATGCAGGGCGTGCGCGCGGCGTTGCGCGGCTTCGTGTCCGTGCGCCAGTACATCCGCGAGACCATGGAGGCCAAGATCGTGGTCAGCCCGTTCGGCTGGGGCGAGCTCGGCGTGCGCGACTTCGAGGCGCTCCTCTACGGCGCGGCCCTCATGAAGCCGGACATGGAGCACATGCGGACGTTTCCGGAGCTGTTCGTCCCGGGCCGCACCTACCAGTCCATCGCCTGGGACTTCAGCGACCTGGAAAGCGGCATCCGGGAGCTCGTGGCCGACGAGCCGCGCCGGCTGGCCCTGGCCGAGGCCGGACAGCAGGCCTACAGGGACACGATCTCGGAAGCCGGCATGGAACGTTTCTGCGAGCACTTCGTGCGGCAGCTCACGTTCTAGGGCGCGCCGGCCCGGCCGGCGCGCACAGGGCCGTGCGGCCGATGAGCCACACGCCCCACAGCCCGAACGCCGCGCCGAGCGCGAGGAAATAGCGCAAATACAGGGCGTTGCGGCCCTTGCCCACGTACGTCAGACGCACCTCGTGCGCGCCCGGCGGCAGTCGAAGCGCCTTGAACGCCAGGTTGGCCACGTAAAGCGGCGCGGGAGCGCCGTCCACGAACGCCCGCCAGCCCGGGTCGGCGTTGTCCAGGTAGACCAGCCAACGGTCCGGCCCCTCGGGCACGTCCGCGCGCAGGGTCAGGCCGTTGACCGTATAGTCCGTTACGGCAACCGGCAGGTCCGGCCCGGCCACGGGCAGTTCGTCCGGATAGCGGCGCAGGGTCGTCTCTCCGAGCGACAGCCGGCCCGGCGTCTCGCCCTCGTCCACGGAAAGCAGGTAGTAGCGGTAGCGCGCGGGCTTCCCGAGCCGGTAGTCGCGGTGTTCGTTCCGCTTCCAGGGCGCGGCGTCGCGGCGCTGGTCGAGCAGGGTCCAGTGGACGCAGTCGTCGGAGCCCTCCAGCCGCCAGGCCCTGGGCATGAGCCCCGCGTCGTCCGGGCCGGCGGCGCGCAGGCGGTACCAGGCCGTTTCCCTGGCCCGGGGATAGGCGAAGAGCACCGGAGCGTAGCGGCCGGGATAGGCGGCGAGCAGCTGGTCCCAGAAGGCCGGTTTGCCGACCGCCCCTTCCTGGCAGTTGCCCTCCGGGCAGACGAAGACCGTGGGCCGTTGCCGCCCTGGCTTGTCCGACGTGCCGGAAGCGTCCTTCGCGCCGGCGGCGGCGGCGAAGGCAATCGGCTCCGGCAGCATGACCGGCCGTTTGTCGGCGTCGTGGACCTCGCGCAGGTACTGCGCGGCCTCGCCAAGGTCCGGGGCCAGGAACGCGTCCTGCGTCAGATAGGCCTTGGGGCGGCCGCAGCCCAGGAACCGCTGCGGGTCCACGACGCTCTCCATGAGCCACGGCGAAACGTCGTGCAACGGCTCGTCCAGGTCCAGGCCGAGCAGCGCCTGCTGGAGCCGGCCCAGGCCCTGGCTGAAATAGGCGCGGTGCCCCGTGGGGTCGCAAACGTCGCGGTAGAAGACGTTCATGTAGTCGGCGTAGGCGAAACGGAAATTCTGCATCGCCCGCCAGGCCGCGGGGTCGCGGTAGCGCAGCCGGGCCATGGGAAAGCGTTCGGGCTGGTAGGCGTAGGGCCGCACGTCATAGAAATCCCCGGCCTCGCCCAGGCGGGCGCGGTATTCGCGCTCGGTCAGGTACGGTTTGTTCAGGACCTCCCGGTCCTTGTAGTACGAGGCTTCCAGGTTGAAGTGGAACAGGAAGAAGAAGAGATAGGAGGCGACGTCCACGGCCGCGAGCGCCAGCAGCGCCCGGACGAGCCCCCGGCCGGGCCGTTCGGCGCTTAAAAGGAACAGCGCGAACCCGGCGGCCAGGGCCATGGGCACGAAATGGTAGGCGTAGGGCACGAAGCCTTCGGCCGGGTAGGGGAACTTGCCGCCGAACGCCAGATCGACCACGGCCGCCAGGGCGCACAGCCCGAGCGCCAGCCAGCCGGCCAGGCGCGCCCTGCGCCGCCCTGCGGCCGCGTCGTCGGCGAGGTCGGCCAGGAAGACGTCCACGCCGATGCCCGCGACGAGGATGAGCAGCATCTTGAGCGGCCCGAAAAAGGCCAGCAGGTAGCGCGTTTTCTGCATCATCGGCCAGAGGTAATAGAGCGCCGGGGCGATGATGGTCAGCGACCCCAGGGCCATGGCCGCGCACAGGGCCGCGCAGCCGCAAAGGGGCAAAAGCGCGGGCGTCGGGGCGTCGCGGCGGCGGATGACGGCGTAGAGGCAGAAAACCAGCGCGAAGACGCCGACGTAGACGGTGAAGATCCAGTCCCGGGGCGCGGCCAGGAGCAACTCCCAGAACGACTGCATGGCCTTGTCCGGGGAACTCAGGGTGTGCAGGTAGGATTCCAGGGTGGCGTTGCCGGTCAGGGGGTCGCGGCCGGCGTAGCCGGCCACGGTGATGTGCTTAAGCATGGTGCGGCTGAAGTCCAGCAAGGCCCCGGCCGTGACCGCGGTCAGGCCGCCGAGCGCAAGCGACGCCGGGGAGAAAAGCGAACGCCAGCGCCAGCGCGCGGCAAGCTCCCTGCGCCGCACCGCGAAGAGCCCCAGGCCGAAGACCAGGGGGAGCGGCGCGAACATGGGCATGAAATAGCCCGTGGAGCCCAGGGCCGAGACGAGGTAGGCCAGGGCGGCGGCGAAGAGCCGCCACGGTCTGGCGTCGTCGAAAAAGCGCAGGATGCCGTACAGGACCAGCGGCAGCAGGGTGTAGGTGCGGAAGTCGAACCAGACCTGCAAGTGCCAGACGTTGGTCAGGGCGGCGCACAGCCCCACGAAGAGGACCGCGCGACGGTCGCGCGTCAGGCGTTTCGCCAGCAGGTACATGCCCGCGACGTAGAGCATCTGTTCGAGGATGAGGGCGGCCTTGTAGACGAGGAAGGCGTTTGCCACGTGCAGCAGCTTGCCGCAAATGGCCATGAGCGACACGGCGTAGGAAAGGGTGACGATCTGGCGGAAGTCCGTGGGCAGGCCGAAGACGAAATACGGGTCCCAGAGCTGGATCTGCCCGTGCTGCACGAATTCGTTGTAGAAGGAATAGAAGTATTGCATGGCCTCCTTCGTGTCGTTTTGCAGCACGAAGGTGGAGACGGGCAGGTTGACGGCCACGACCAGCGCGAGCAGCAGCAGGAAGGGGACGTCGGGCCGGGGAAAACGGCGGCAAGGGGCGCTGTCGGACATGGTGCCTCGCGAAAGGAAGTTGCGCGCGTCAGGCCCCGGGCTTGCGGCCCACGGCCAGGAGGTTGCCCACGGGCAGGCCCACGGGCAGCCGGTCCAGGCCCGTGGCCCCGAGGCCGGCCAGGAGCGGTTTCTTGACGGGGCCGGGCAGGGGCAGAAGCCGCGCCCAGTAGCCCAGGCCGTAGGTATTGGCGAAGCGGCGCGCGGCAAGGACGGCGAAGCCGCAGCGGGAAAGCGCCGCGCGGATGCTGTCACCGGAAAAAAGCTGGAGGTGCTCCACGTCGATGATGGGCGAGCGCGCGCCGAGCAGGCGGTTGAGCGGCGCGCGGTAGTCGTGGACGACCACGGCCGCGAGCCCGCCCGGGGCGAGCACGGTGAACGCGGCGCGCAGCAGCGCCAGGGGATCGGGCACGTGTTCGAGGGTCATGCACACGGTGACGAGCCCCACCCCGGGTTCGCGGAGCGCCTCGGGCGTGAACACGCCTTCGCGCAGGTACGGGCGCACGGCCGGAGCGGCGGCGGCGATGGCCTCGCGCGAGGGCTCGATGCCGACGACGCGGGCAAAGCCCGCCCGCAGCAAATGGGGCAGCAGCGCGCCGTTGCCCGCGCCGACGTCCACGGCGACCTCGCGCACGGGCAGGTCGCGCAGGAAAGGGGCCAGGAGCCGGGCGTAGGTCGCGCCGGCGCGGTCGGCCTCGGGGCCGGAATCGTAGGCGGCCCCGGCGTAGGCCCGGGCCAGGAACTCCGGGTCGGGCGGGCGCGGGGCGTAGACCGTGTCGCAGTCCGGGCAGCGCGAAAGGGGCAGGCGCATGAATTCCGGTTCCTTGCGCGAGGCGAAGGTGGCGGCGGTGAAGCGGGCCGGGTCCAGGTGCGCGTCGAGGAAGGGCGCGCGGCGCGCGCCGCCGCAGACCGGGCAGGGGCGTTTCGCGCCGGCCAGGGGCAGGCCGTCGGTCACGACTCCCGCCTCCAGGGCGCGACCTCGCCTTTGCGGACGAGGCTTTCGCGCACGAACGGCGGGCGCTGCTTGGTTTCCTCGATGATCTTGCCGAGGTATTCGCCGAGAAGCCCGAGCCCGAGCAGGTTGACCGAGCCGAAGAGCATGAGGAGCAGCGTCAGCGCGGTGATGCCGCGCGGCGCGCTGTCCGGGAAAACGAGCTTGATGCAGACCACAACCACGGCGAAGGCGAGGGAGCCGAGGGTGGCCAGGAAGCCCACGGCTGTCAGCAGGTGCAGCGGCGCGCGGCTGAAGGAGAAGATCGCCTTTTTCGCCCAGTTGATGTTCTTGATCCAGTTGTTGGTGGACACGCCGAACATGCGTTCCGGGCGCACGTAGTCCACGCCTTCCTGGCGGAAGCCGACGTAGGCGCGCAGGCCGCGCAGGAAGCTGTCGCGCTCCTGGCAGCGCAGCATCTCGCGCACCACGCGGGCGTCGAGCAGGGAGAAGTCCCCGGCGTCGCGCGGGATGGGAAATTCGCTCAGCCTGTCGAAGAGCGCGTAGAAGCCCTTGTAGAAAAATTCCAGCCGGCCCGGCATCTCCCGGGCCACGCGCCGGCCGTAGACCACGTCCGCGCCGGCGCGCCAGCGCTCGATGAACGCCTCGATCAGTTCCGGCGGGTCCTGCAAATCGCCGTCGAGGAGCACGCAGGCCTCTTTGGTGGCGAGCTCCATGCCGCTGCGGAACGCGGCCTGGGAGCCGAAGTTGCGCGCGTGCACGATGCCGAGCACGCGCGGGTCGCGTTCGCTTATGGCCTGGATGCGCGCCGTGGAGTCGTCGGGCGAGCAGTCGTTGACGAAGATGATCTCGTAATCGATGGACAGTTTGGTGAAGACCGCGGCCAGACGCTCGTACATGACGGGGATGGCCTGGCCGTCCTTGTAGCAGGCGATGATGGCCGTGACCGAATTCTTGCCCGACGGCGCGGGCGTCTTCTTGGTCAGGGCGGCGAAGTCGTGGCCGGCGAGGAAGTCCCGCCACCAGTCGCGGGTGCGGGTGAGTCCCGCGGCCAGGGGGGTGGCGGCGCGCCAGCCCAGGTCCTTCGCCGCGCGGGAGGGGTCGGCGTACCAGTCGCTGCGGTCCCAGCCCCGGCCGGGCATGGAGCCGAAATCGGGTTCGGCGTCGATGGAAAAGAGTTCGCGCGCAAGCGCCGCGAGGTCGCGGATGGTGGTCTTGACGCCGGTGCCGATGTTGTAGGACGCGCCGGCGATTTCCGGGCGCTCGCGAAGCGCCAGGGCCGCGTCCACGAAGGCCTCGGCCGCGTCCTCCACGTACAGGAAGTCGCGCGAGGTCTCCGGGGCCACGAACGGCGGCAGCGCGCCGCGCAAGGCGTGCTCGGCGAGCACGGGAATCAGGCGCGAGCTGTCCTCGTAGGGGCCGTAGGCGGAATAGAGGCGCAAATTGACGCAGGGCAGGCCCCGGGCGCGGCCGAAATAGGCGATGGCCTGGGCGGCGGCGGCCTTGCTTACGGCGTAGTGGCTGTCCGGCGCGAGCGGCGCGTCCTCGCTTGGGCCGGCGCAGTCCAGGCCGTATTCCGAGGAGGAGCCGGCGTGGACGTAGACCGTGCCCGGCCGCCCGGCCAGCAGTTCGAGCAGGGACACGCAGGCGAGGTAGTTGGTGCGGTGGATGCGTTCGGCGTTTCGCTCGAAGCTGTACGCGCCATAGGCCGAGCAGTCGAAGACCACGGCCGGGGCGGCGCGCGCCACGGCGGCGGCCATGCTGTCGTGGTCGAGGAGGTTGGCGAAAAGGAGTTTCGAGGCGGGAATGCCGGCCAGCCGCCAGGAGCCGTGGTTGTGCGTGGTGCCGCAGACGTCGTCGCGGCGGGCGGCGAGCAGGCGCAGCAGGTTCGCGCCAATAAAACCCCCGGCCCCGATGACGAGGAGGGGGCCGGGCAGGCGGGCGATCTTGCGGTCGAGGGCGGTGGCGGCGGCCGGGTCCATGGTGCGTCCTTGCGTTTTATTGGGGGGCGGGCTCAGCGCGGCCGGCGGGCCGTGGCCGTGTAGCCCAGGCAGTCGTCGGGCGAGCCCCAGGCGCAGGCCAGGGACAGGTGCCCGAGCGCCAGCCCGGCCGCGGCCAGGGGCGACAGGGCCGCGCCCAGGCACTTGGACGCGAAGCCGCCGCGCAACAGACGGAAGACCACGGCCGCGGCCTTGCAGCCGGCCACGGTCACGTCCGTGCCGCGCGGCGCGACCGCGACGTCGGCAAACCCCGCCCGGGTCAGCAGCCGGGCGAGCCCCGAGGGCGTAAAGCGCCAATAGTCGTGGGGAATGTAGTGGAAACGGGCCTGGAAGGGAACGGTCAGGAACAGTTCCCCGCCCGGGACGAGCACCCGGCGGCACTCGGCCAGAAACGTCTGCGGGTCGGGGACGTGCTCCAGGACCTCGGTGTGGAAGACGGCGTCGAAGGACGCGTCTGGAAAGGGGAAGGTTTCGCCGTCAAAGAGCGCGACGTCCTTTTCGGCGTAGCCGAAGGCGCTTGCGGCTCCGGCCCAGTCCAGGCCCTGGTAGCGGCAGCCGGCCGGAACCAGCGGCCGGTAGGGCATGGCCCCGCAGCCGACCTCGAGCAGGCTCCCCCGGCGCGCCGCCAACCAGGGCGCGAGGCGCGCGCGCACGGTATGCACTTGCAGGTCAAGGGCGCGGCGCGCGAGCGTGCCCAGGCGGCCGCGCGCCGCGTTGGCCGGGGGCGGGAAGCGTTCGTCTTTTTTCATGGCCGTCCCGGTCGTGCCGCAAGCGCCGTGAAGGCGGCGGCGATGCCGGCGGCATCGAGGCCCGCGGCGGCGAGCAGTTCGCCCCGGTCCAGGCAGCGCTCGGGAAACGCGGCCGGGATGGCCAGGGAACGAAACGGCGCGGCGATGCCGGCCTCGAGCATGAGCCGGGCGAGGCCCTCGCCCAGGCCCCCCGGCCGGATGTGCTCCTCGGCCACGAGCACCGGGCCGGCGGCGGCGAGGAGCGGCGCGAGGTACGCCTCGGGCAGGGGCGACAGGCAGGGCAGGTGCAGCACCGCCGGCCTGCCCGCGCCCCGGGCGGCCAGGGCGTCGGCCGCGGCCAGCAGCTCGGCCAGGAGAAAGCCGGCCGTGACGAGCAGGCCCGCGCCGGGGTCGCCGGCACGGTAAAAGGGCGTGTGCGGCGAAGGCGGTGCGGTCTCCGGGCGCAGCCGGGGCTCCTTGTTGCGGCCCAGGCGGACGTAGGCCGGGCCGTCCAAAGCGGGCAGGGCGCGCACGAGGCCGCGCACGTCCCATGGGTCGCAGGGGGCGAAGACGCGCATGCCGCCAAGGGCGCGCATGAGGCCCAGGTCCTCGATGCCATGGTGGGTCACGCCGTTGCGGCCGTAGGCGTAGCCGCCGCCGACGCCGACCAGGACCACGCGGCGGCGGTTGTAGCACAGCTCGAGCTTGATCTGTTCCAGACAGCGCAGGGTGATAAACGGCACGATGGAGTAGGCGACGGGCAGGAAGCCGGCCTCGGCGAGGCCGGCGGCGTAGCCGATCATGGCCGCCTCGCGGATGCCGAAATTGACCACGCGCGCCGGGTCGGCGGCGGCCAGGGGATCGTAGAGCTTGTAGCCCAGATCGCCGGTCAGGAAGACCACGCGGGGGTCGGCGGTATATAGCGCCAGCAGCTCGTCGAAAAAGGCGTCACGCATCGCCGGGGCACTCCCCCAGGCAGGCCCTGGCGCGATCCCGGTCGCGGCCGCGCACGGGGCGGTAGTGCCATTCCAGGTCGTCTTCCATGAAGGGGACGCCCGCGCCCTTGACCGTGCGGCAGACGAACGCCCGGGGGCGGTCCCCGGCCGGGGCCGCGCCGAACGCCGCGATAAGGGCGGGCTGGGACAGGTCGGTCAGCTCCCGCGTCTCCCAGCCGAAGCCGGCGAAGGCGGCGGCGAGGTCGAAGCCGGGCGTGATGCAGCCGCAACGGCCGCAGGCCTGCCAGCCGTTGGCGTCCACCACGGCGGTGAGATTGGAAAGGCTTTGCGCCGTGGCCGCGGCCGCGGCCTCCCAGACCGAGCCCTCGTCGCATTCGCCGTCGCCGAGCAGGGCGAAGACCCGGGCCGGCGCGCCGCGAAGGGCGAGCCCGGCGGCCTGTCCGGCGGCGTAGGCCAGGCCGTGCCCCAGGCTGCCCGTGGCCAGCTCCACGCCGGGGATCTTGCCGGGCATGGGGTGCTCGCCGAGGCAGGCCTCGGCGGTGCAGTAGGCGGCGAGCGTCTCGCGCGGGAAAAAGCCGTGGTGGGCGAGCACCGCGTAGAGCGCCATGCAGCCGTGGCCCTTGGACAGGATGAAGCGGTCGCGGCCGGGGTCGTCCGGCGCGTCCGGGCGCACGGCGAGCACGCCGTCGTAGAGGGCGAAGATGAGATCCAGTCAGGACAGCGCCGGCCCCACGTGCCCGGAGCGTTCGGCCATGGCCACGACGTCCAGGCGCAGGCGGGTCAGGGCGTCGGCGCTCATTTGTAGAGCCGGTCGTTGTCGAGCATGTCCATCCACATGGCCGAGAGCACGAACTGGAAGCCGCTGATGCTCAGGAACACGAACAGCAGCAGCACGGAAAACGTCCAGGAGCGGCCGGTGCACACGTCGGCGAAAAGGCGAAGGAAAAGCAGCCCGGCCACGCCCAGGGTGAAGAAGGAGAGGTGGTAGAGCAGAAAGAGGGGATGGAAATCCTTGAACAGGTATTTGATCCACAACCGCTTGAAGAAGGATTTGCACAACAGCCAGCTGACCGTATAAATGACCTTGCGGATGTTCATCTTGGAGGTTTCGCCCACGTTGTACACGGGCTTGATCTCCACTTCGCGCAGGGTGCAGTAGGCGATGTTGAGCTTGACGAGCATGTCGTTGGGCATGCCGTAGCGCGGATAGATCTTGTAGAGGCGCAGCGCCTGGAGCGCGGCCAGGGAGATCGCGGTGTAGCCGGTCTGGGTGTCGGAGACGCGCCAGTAGCCCGAGGCGATCTTGGTCAGCATGGACAGGATGGAATTGCCGAAATAGCGGATCTTGGGGATGACGAGCCAGGCCGAGCGGTGGATGAGGCGGTTGCCCTTGACGTAGTCGATGCCCTCGGCCACCACGGGCATGCAGATGCTTTCGAGTTCGGCCGGGTCCATCTGGCCGTCGCCGGCCATGACCGCGGTGCAGTCGATGCCGTAGTCCTTGCACCACTTGTAGCCCCGGGCGATGGCCGCGCCCACGCCGCCGTTTGTGCGCAGGTTGATGAGGATGACGCGGTCGCCGTCGGGGTCTTCGTTGACCACGTCGGAGGGCACGAAGTATTCGAGTTCCTTGCGGTCGATCTGGCGCACCACGGCCTCGGCCCGGTTGTAGCGGGTCTCCTCGAAGGGCTGGCACGCGGCGTCGGGACAGGGGGCGGTTTCGTGGCGTTCGCGCATGAAGGCGAGCACCTCCGCCGCGGTGCCGTCGGCGGAACAGTCGTTGACGACCACGATGCGGTCCACGAAAGCGGGCATGGTGCGCAGCACCTGTCCGATCTGCCGTTCCTCGTTGTAGGCGGGGACGACCACCGCCACGGTCTTGCCTCGAAGCATGGGAAATCCTTGTTGTTGACGCCGCGCCGCCCGGCCGTCTTACCCGCATCGCCGGGCGGGGGCAACCACCCGTGCGGCCCGCATTCTTGACTTGCCTTCGGAAACTGCCGTATTCCCGGCGGGCGGCAGCCTGCCGTCCGGCACACCGTCCTGTCGCGAAACCCAACGGCGCAACAATACTCATGACTTCCCAAACGCAGACGGCGTCCTGGCGGCGCTGGGGCGCGGCGTTCCTCGTCCTGGCCGTTCTCTACGGCGTCACGCTCTTCCTCTACTCGGGCAAGTACCAGCCCGGGGGCAACGCCTACAAGTACGACGTGAGCGCGGAAGTCTTCAAACGCCTGCTTTTCACCGGCGACATCAAAGATATCGACGCCTACCTGACCGACACCTACGGCAGGACGGACGACAGGCTCGCCGCGGGCTTCGGCACGGCCATCACCGACGAGCGCCCGCTGCTTTTCTTTTACCTCGCCGCGCTCAAGCTCGTGGACCCGGCTCCGGTCATGCTGCATTTCGCCTGCGGCATTCTTTTTCTGCTCGGCGGGCTGCTGGCGCTGTCCAAGGTGCTTTATCCAAAGGACCCGGCGCTGTTCTTCCTGCTATCCGGGCTGCTCCTTTCCCCCTACTGCATCCACGAGGCCTACATCTACGAGCCGCACGCCCTGGAGTGCCTGCTCACCTGTCTGGCCCTGGCCTTCTACATCAAGGAACGCACCTTCACGGCGTTTTTCTTCGCCATGATGTCCGTGTTCGCCCATCCGGGCAACCTTGTCTGGGTGGCCTGCCTGGGGCTGCACCAGCTTTACGCGCGCCGGCTGGACTTCCGCGCCCATGCCCGCGCCGCGGCCGGGAGCCTGGCCGCCCTGGCCGTCATCGAAGGCGCGTTTTTCGTGCTGTTTTCCCGCGACGCCCTGGGGGTGCTGCCGCACATCTACATGACGCAGGAACTCTTCTTCAAGTCCGACCGGATACACGGCGTCTACGACATGGGCGCGGGGCCGCTGCCCCTGTTCAAGAATTATCTGGTGCTCATGCCCCTGGGCGTGATCGGCTTCTTCTGGGTGCGCGACAAGCTCCAGTTCGCCGTCACCGTGCTGCCTCTCCTCGTCTACGCGGCGGCGACCAGGGGGGCCATGCCCGGGGCCTTCCGCGTGCTCATGCCCTTTTTCTTCCTGGGCTACGCCTATTTCTTCCGCAACGCCCTGGAATGGCACTGGCGTCCCGGCCGCGTCGCGACCGCGGCGGTCATGGCCGCGGTGCTGTGCCTCAACATCCAATATCTCGTTTTCGTGGCCGGTTGCCTGCCCCTGGCGGCCGACGGGCCGGTGGCCGTGGCCGCCGGCATCGAGAAGTGGCGGCCCGAGGACTACCGCCTGCGCTGGAACCTCAAGCGCTTCAACCGCGTGGAGGACGGCGCGCCCGTGGTCTACGACCTCAAGGAGATCACCCGGCTGGAGCTGCCCAACGTGCCCGACGCCGAGTCCGCCCAGGCCAACCTCGTGTTCCGGCTCATGGCGCGTTTCCTGTCCCGGGACGCCCTGGCCAGACTGGGGTCGCTGCGGGCCACGCCGCCGATCTTTTCCGTGGTCGCGCGTCCGGCCGCCGCGACGCCGGGCGCGGGCGGGGCGGACCCCTCATGAGCCGCGCGCCCTTTCCCGCCGCGTCCCGGCCCGTGGCCACCGTGCAGGTGGACATGGACCCGGTGTGGTACATCGCCAAGTGCTTCGACGCCGGCGCGGCCCCGGGCGGCGACGCCAGGACCATCTACGAGCTGAGCGTGCCCCTGCTGCTCGACGCCTTTGCCGCGCGCGGGGTGCGGGCCACGTTCTTCATCGTGGGCGCGGACGTCGAGGACGCGCGCAACATCCCCTATCTCGAACGCATCGTCGCGGCCGGCCATGAGCTGGCCAACCACACCTACGACCACCGCATCGACTTCAAGCGCCAGCCCGAGGACGTCCTGCGCCGGGACGTGGACCGCTGCGCGGAGATTCTCGAGCGCCGCCTCGGCGTGCGACCGCTCGGCTTCAAGGCCCCGGCCTACGCCGCGAGCCCGGCGCTTTTCCGCCACCTGGAGCGCGAAGGCTACCTCTACGACTCCTCGGTGCACCCCAATGTGGCCATCCCCCTGGTCAAGGCCGTGCAGCGGCTGTGGCTGCGCTACGACCAGGGTCGGACCGAATTCGGCAGCCTGGCCTGCCTGCGCGCGCCCCTGGCCGCGTACCGCCCGGACGCCGCGGACATCTACCGCCCGGGCGGCATGGGCCTGTGGGAGATTCCGGTCAGCACCATGCCGCTTGTGCGCGCCCCCTTCCATTTCTCCTTCGTCAACGTGGCCGGCATGCCGCTTTTCCGCCTGGGGGCGGCGCTGCACCGCTACCTGGGACCGGGCATGGTCAACTACGCCTTCCACGCCGTGGACGTGCTGGACGCGACCATGCTGCCGCCGCTCGTGCACCGGCGTTTGGGCATGAAAAAGCCGAGCCGCCTCAAGCTGCGCCACATGGACGCCGTGCTGGCCGCGCTCACCGCCGGCTACGCCGTGCGCACCGGCGCGGAAATCGCCCGCGGCCTCGACCGGCCGGCCGCTTGACGCGGGCCGGAACCTCATTCAAACAGGCTGCGGCGGAACAAGCGGAAATGCGCAAGAAACACCTCGAAGTCCTCAAGCGGCGCGTGCTCGCGGCCGACCTGCCCTGGCTCGCGGCCCAGGCCGGCAAGTTCTTCGGCGTGCCCGCCTCGTGGTACGTCCGCCGCCCGCTGACGCCGCCGATCTTCGGCGGCATGGTGGTCACCTACCGCTGCAACGAGTCCTGCCCCATGTGCAACGTGCGGCGAAAGGCCGACCCGGCCAGGGAGATGGACACCCCGGCCATGCTCGCCCTGGCCGACCAGATGGCCGACCTCGGCGTCTCCGGCGTCTCCATCACCGGCGGCGAACCCCTGGTGCGCGAGGACGTGGTCGAGGTCGTGGCCCGGCTCAAGGCGCGCGGCGTGCCGGTCTCCATGTCCACCAACGGGCTTAAGCTCGTCGATATGGACCTGGCGCGGCGGTTGCTAAAAAGCGGCATCGACGCCGTGGCCGTGTCCCTGGACGGGGCCGACGCCGCCGAGCACGACGCCTCGCGCGGCCGGCGCGGCGCGTTCGATCGTACCCTCGAGGCCGTGCGCAACCTGCTCGCCGCGCGCGCCGAAAATCCCGGCCGCCGCGTCCACGTCACCCTGGCCACGGTGATTTCCGCCGCCAACTACCGCCGCTTCGAGGACATCCTGAAACTCGCCCGCGACCTCGGCGTGGACAACGTGAGCCTCAATCCGGTCCACGACACCTACGCCGGCGCGCCCGCCGAAGCCCCGGACCTCTATTTCGACGCCGCCGACCGCGACCTGGCCGCCCTGCCCGGCACGCTGCTTGCGCTCAAGCGCCGTTACGGCCTTCTCGACAGCTCCGAGGCCTACCTGCGCCACCTCGCCGACTTCCTGGCCGGCAAGCCCATGCCCGCGCGCTGCTACGCGCCCTACTTCTCCGTGTTCGTGGACTGCTTCGGCGACGTGCTGCCCTGCGGCGGCCATTTCTACGCGGGCAAGGCGGCCTGCAACCTGGACGGCCGCACCCTGGCCGAGCTCTGGCGCGACCCGGCCTACCAGGCGACGCGCGACAAGCTGCGCCGCTGCCGCTGTTGCTACTATTCCTGTATGGCCGAGCTGAACCTGACCTATGCCAAATTCCCCTGATCCGGCGTCCGCGCGCGGCGCACGGAAGTCGTTGTTGCGGCGCTGGCTGCCCCTGGTCGGCCTGCTGCTCTTCGTCGTGGTCCTCGCCCGCCTCGACTTCTCCTCCCTGGCCGCGGCCGTCGCCTCCCTGGACCCGCTGGGCCTTTGCCTGGGCCAGGCCATCATCCTGTCGATCCTCTACCTCAAGGCCGTGCGCCATTATTATCTGTTGCGGGCCAAGGGCATCGACATGCCGTTCCGTCGCGCCCTGCGCATCTTCCTGCAAAGCTCGTTCTGGGGCTTCGTCTCGCCCGGGCGGCTCGGCGAATTCTCCCGCATGGGCTACCTCAAGGACTATTCGCCCTCGGCGCTGACCTCCGCTTCCACGGTGGTGCTGGACCGGCTCCTGGACATCGCGGCCGTGGTCCTGTTGTGGCTGGGCGCGCTTTTCCTGGCGCACTTCCCGGGCCGGGACGCCCTGGTCCGCCTGGCCGCGCCCGGGGCCGTCGCCGGCATCGCGGCCCTGGCCGCCGCCCGCTGGTGGCTGGCCCGGCGCAAGCCCGACGGCAGGCTGGCCGGCATCGCTTCCGCCCTGTTCTCCCTGCCGGGCAAGTGGCGCTTCCTGGCCGCCACCCTCGCCATCTGGGGGCTCTACTACCTGGCCTGCTGGATCATGGCCGCGGCCATTCCGGTGGCCGCCCCGGCCGCGTTCCTCGTCTTTTGCGCCGCCACGGCCAACGCGGTCTCCTTCCTGCCGCTGTCCGTGGCCGGCATCGGCACGCGCGACGCCACGCTGGTGCTCCTTTTTTCCTCCATGGCCCTCGATCCCGCCAAGGCCGTGGTCTTTTCCGCCACGTTCCTGCTCTCCTACCTCACCGGCATGGTCGCCTGCCTGCCCGCCGTGCTGCGCCGCTGAGGCGCGGGCTTGTTCTCGCGCCGGTTTCGGGCTAAGGGGCAGCCACGTGTCCACCCCCAACGACGATTCCCGCGCCCCGGCGCTGCTGCGCGCGCGCTCCCTGGTCCTCACCGAGCGCATTCTGGGGCTTTGCGACCGCGACCCGGCGCGTCCCGCCTACGGCTGCTGCGACCGCAACTACTGGTGCTACAAGCTCCACGACCTGGCCAACGCGAGGTTCCAGGAGGCGGCGCTTTTTTTCGCCGCCGCCGCGCCTCGGCTTGCGCCCGAAGCGGCCCCGGCCGTGCTTTCCCTCGCCGGAGCGGCCGTGCGCTTCTGGGCCGCGCGCCGCCACGGCGACGGCTCCGTGGACGAGGTCTACCCCTTCGAGCGCTCCTTCTGCGCCACGTCCATGTCCGCCCAGGCCGCGGCCGGGGCCTGGCTGCGCTTGAGCGCGCCGCCGGACGTGGATTTCGCGGTCACGGGCGACTGGCTGGCCGCCAACGACAACCCCGAGGTCGCCAACCAGATGGCCGGCGCGGCCCTGGCCCTGGCGCGCATCGCCCGCATCACCGGCAAGGCGCGCTACGCCGACGCCGCCCGGGACAAGGTCCGTTCCCTCGTCGCGCGCCAGCTGCCCGGCGGCTGCTACGCCGAATACGGCGGCCCGGACGCGGGCTACGCCACCATCACCCTGGCCCTGCTCGCCGGCTACCTCGACCTCGTGGACGACGCGGCCGCCCTGGCCTCCATGCGGGCCTGCGCCGCGTTTCTCGAATCCGTGACCGACGCCGACGGCCTCTACGACTGGCGGGCCATGTCGCGGCGCACGCAGTTCCTTTACCCGTCGGGGCTGGCGTATCTGGAAAGCCCCGTGCTCGGTCGCCTGGCCGCTGGACTCCGCCGCAACGTTGTCATAAACCCCCTGTGGATGGATGACCGCTACTGCATTCCCCTGGCGGCGGATTATCTGCTGGCCGCCGAGCGCCTGGACGTCCGCGCCGGGTCCGGCGGGGGGGAGTGAGGCCGTGTCCCCGTTCGCCCAGATCCTTTTCCGCCTGTTCGTCCTTGCCGTGGGCTGGCTGCCGGCCGGCTCCCGGCTGGTGCGCCGGCTGCTGCTCGCCCTGCTGCGCCGGGGCGGTCCCGGCGGCAGGATGACGTACGTGGCCCATGCCGACTTTCTCGACACGCGCGACCTCGTCCCCGGGGACCGGGCCGTCGCCGTGGTCGATCCGGAGCTTTTGCGTGGCTGAAACCCGCCCCCTTCGCGTCCTGGTGCTCAATCCCATGACCCGCGCCACGAAAAACGTGGTGCGGGACGTGCTTTACGGCTGCTGGTGCGCGGGCAAGCGCATCGGCGGCGCCTCGGTGCCGCCCTTCCCCCTGGTCCAGCTCGCCACCATTCTCGCGGCCGACGGCCGGCGGACGACCTTTCTCGACGCCCAGGCCGAGCAGAAGGGCCCGGAAGTCGTGGCCGAACTGGTCAAGGGCTTCGACGTGGTGCTGTGCTCCACCTCGACCATGAGCTTCACCGAGGACGCCGCGTACCTTGCCGACCTCAAGGCCGCCAACCCGGCGCTCGTCACCGCGGTCTTCGGCTCGCACCCGACCTTCATGCCCCGCTTCGCCCTGGCCGCCCCGGGCGTGGACTACATCGTGCGCCGCGAGCCCGAATACGTGGTGCGCGACCTCTGCCGGGGCCTGGCCGGCGAGGCCGACCCCAGGGCCACGCCCGGCGTCGGCTACCGCGACGACGCCGGCGAGCCCGTGCTCAACCCGGAATATCCCTTCATCGAGGACCTGGACGCCCTGCCCTACCCGGACGTGGACTTTCTGCCGCCGGGCATCCACTACTTCAACCCCATCGTGCGCCGCCTGCCCTACATGACCGCCACCACCTCGCGCGGCTGCCCGGGCAAATGCACCTTCTGCACCGCCCCGGCCTTCGACGGCGGCCGCGTGCGCTTCGCCAGCGCCGGCTACGTCCTGGGGCTCATCCGCTACCTGCGCGGCAAGGGCTACCGCGAGGTCTATTTCCGCGACGACACCTTCTTCGTGAAAAAGCGCCGCGACCGCGAGATCTGCGACGGCATCCGCCGCGAGAACCTGGACGTGACGTGGCTGGCCAACGCCCGCGTCTCGGGCATCGACCCCGAGACCATGGAGATGGCCGGCAAGGCCGGCTGCCACACCATCAAGTTCGGCATCGAATCCGGCAGCCAGGCCATCCTCGACGGCATGCGCAAGGGCTACCGCCTGGAGCAGGCCCACGCCATCTTCCGGGCCGCCCGCCGCCTGGGCATGAACACCCACGCCCACGTCATGCTCGGCAACCCCGGCGACACCGCCGCGAGCGTCGAGGACACCATCGAGTACGTCAAGGCCCTGGCCCCGACCACGGCCACCTTCGGCATCTGCACCCCCTACCCGGGCACGCCGCTGTTCGAATCCGTGGCCGAGAAGCATCCCGAGATCCGCGACGGCACCACGAGCGACTTGAGCAAGCTGCACGTGGAAGGCCTTTTCAACGCGCTGTACTGCGACGTGTCCGGCGAGGCGCTCAACCGCATGGTGCGGCTGGCCTACAGGCGCTTCTACCTGCGGCCGGGCTACATGCTCACGCTTGCCGCGCGGCAGGTGCGCAACCTCGACGACCTCAAGCGGTGCCTGATCGCGGGCACGCGCGTGCTGGACTTTGTGTTTCGCGGAGCGTAAAGGCGGAGCGCCATGCGGGTATCCATCATCATTCCGGCCTACAACGAGGCCGACAACGTCGGGGACATCGTCGCGCGCATCCGCGCCCAGCCCGCCGCCGCGGACTGGGAGATCGTGGTGGTCGACGACGGCTCCGCCGACGCCACGGCCGACGCGGCCGAGACCGCCGGAGCCCGGGTCGTGCGCCATCCCTACAACCTGGGCAACGGCGCGAGCGTCAAATCCGGGGCGTCCGCGGCCAGCGGCGACGTCTTCGTGTTCATGGACGCCGACGGCCAGCACCGGCCCGAGGACATCGAAAAACTGCTCGAACCACTCGGCGAATTCGACATGGTGGTCGGCGCGCGCACCGGCGAATCCGACGTGTCGCGCTTCCGCGCCGTGGGCAACGCCCTGCTCATCAGGCTCGCGGAATTCCTCGTGGAGCGGCACATCGACGACCTGACCAGCGGCTTCCGCGCGGTCAAGCGCGAGTGCTTCGAGGAGTTTTCCCACCTCTTCCCCCAGCGCTACTCCTACCCGACGACCATCACCATGGCGCTTTTTTCGGCGGGGCGCTTCGTCAAGTACGTGCCCATGCCCGGCATCCGCCGCCGCCAGGGCGGCGTTTCGGGCATCCAGCCCTTCCGCGACGGCTTCCGCTTCATGGCCATCATGCTGCGCATGATCGTGCTGTTTAATCCCATGAAGATCTTTTTGCCCCTGGCCGTGCTGGCCGCGGTGTACGGCCTGGCCAACGGCCTGCACGACATCTTCGTCCTGTGGAAGCTCACCGCCTCCACGGTGCTGACCATCGTCCTGGGGGCGTTCCTGTTCTTCTTCGGCATCGTCGCGGACCAGCTCTCCAAGGTGCGCCGCGAACTGCATTCGCTGCTGCACAAACTCAAGTGACGACGGCCGGCGCGCCCGGCTCGTCGTCCGACGGAACCGAACCGAATATGCTCAACGGAAAGACCATCCTCATCACCGGCGGCACCGGCTCCTTCGGGCACAAGTGCACCGAGACCATCCTCGCCCGCTACCAGCCGAAAAAACTCATCATTTTCAGCCGGGACGAATTCAAGCAGTACCAGATGTCCCTGAAGTTCCCGGTCGCGGACCATCCCTGCATGCGCTACTTCATCGGCGACGTGCGCGACAAGGAGCGCCTGCAGCGGGCCTTCCAGGGCGTGGACTACATCATCCACGCCGCCGCCCTCAAACAGGTCCCCGCGGCCGAGTACAACCCGACCGAATTCATCAAGACCAACATCAACGGCGCGCAAAACGTCGTCAACGTGGCCGCCGACCGGGGCGTGGCCAAGGTGCTGGCCCTGTCCACGGACAAGGCCGCCAACCCGGTCAACCTCTACGGCGCGACCAAGCTGTGCTCGGACAAGCTGTTCGTGGCCGCCAACGCCTTCATCGGCCAGGGCGCGTTTTCCGTGGTCCGCTACGGCAACGTGCTCGGCAGCCGGGGCAGCGTGGTGCCGCTTTTCCTCAAGCAGCGGGAAACGGGCGCGGTCTCCGTCACCGATCCGCGCATGACCCGCTTCTGGATCACCCTGGAGCAGGGCGTGGACTTCGTGCTCAAGTGCCTGGAGAACATGCGCGGCGGCGAGATCTTCGTGCCCAAGCTGCCGAGCATGAACATCATGGACCTGGCCGCGGCGCTGTGCCCCGAGTGCGAGGTGAAGGTCATCGGCATCCGGCCCGGGGAGAAGATCCACGAGGTCATGGTGCCCCTGGCCGACGCCCGCCGCACCATCGAATTCAAGAACAACTACGTCATCCTGCCCGACGACGCCGACATCCTGACGCGCTTCGAGGGCAGCCCGGGCACGCCCGTGTCCGAGGACTTCGAGTACTCTTCCGGCGACAACCCCTGGCAGCTTTCCGTGGACGAGCTCAAGGCCCTGCTCGGCATGGCATGATTCCCTACGCGCGCCAGTCCGTGGACGAGGACGACATCCGGGCCGTGGCCGAGGTGCTGCGCTCGGACTGGCTGACCACGGGACCGGTCGTGCCCGCCTTCGAGGAGGCCGTGGCCCGCTTCGCCGGGATCGCGCACGGCGTCGCCGTCTCGAGCGGCACCGCCGCGCTGCACGCCATGTGCCACGTGCTCGGCCTGCGCCCCGGCGACGAGGTGCTCGTGCCGGCCATCACCTTCGCGGCCACGGCCAACGCCGTGCTCTACGCCGGCGGCACGCCCGTGTTCGTGGACGTGGACCCGGACACCCTGCTCATGGACCCGGCCGACCTCGCGCGAAAGGCCACGCCCCGCGCCAAAGCGGCCATCGCCGTGGACTACGCCGGCCAGCCCTGCGACTACGACGCGCTCGCCGCCGTGTGCCGGGAACGCGGCATCGCGCTTCTGGCCGACGCCTGCCACTCCCTGGGCGCGACCGACAAGGGCCGCCCGGTCGGCACGCTCGCCGCCATGACCGCGCTCAGCTTCCACCCGGTCAAGCACATCGCCACGGGCGAGGGCGGCATGATCCTCGTCGGCGACGCGGAAACGGCCAAGCGCCTGCGCCGCTTCCGCAGCCACGGCATCGACGCCGACGCCCGGGAGCGCGAACGCCTGGGCTCGTGGCACTACGCCATGGTCGAGCTCGGCTACAACTACCGCATAAGCGACATCAACTGCGCCCTGGGCCTGTCGCAGCTGGCCAAGCTGCCGGCCTTCCTGGCCCGGCGGCGGCAGATCGCCGCCATCTACGACGCGGCCTTCGCCGCCGCGCCGGACGTTTCGCCCCTGGCCGTGCGCGCGGGCGTCGCCCACGCCTACCACCTCTACGTGGTGCGCCTTGGCGCGGACGTGGACCGGGGCGCGGTCTTCACCGCCCTGCGCGCGGCCGGCGTCGGGACCAACGTCCACTACATCCCCGTGCATCTGCACCCCTACTACCGCGAGCGCCTGGGCACCGGGCCGGGGCTGTGCCCCGTGGCCGAGGCCGCCTACGCGCGCATCCTGTCCCTGCCCATGTTTCCCGCGCTGACCGACGCGCAGGCCGGGCAGGTGGCCGCCGCCGCGACCGCGGCCGCGCGAACCTGCCATGGCTGAAACGCTTCCCGGCGTGCTGGCGGTCCGCGCCGACGCCGGACCCGGCATCGGCGCGGGGCATGTCATGCGCTGCCTGGCGTTGGCCCAGGCCTGGAAACGGGCCGGCGGCCGCGCCGTGCTCGTCGGGCGCGTCGCACCCGCGACCCTGGCCGCGCGCCTGGAGCGCGACGGGCTGTCCGTGGTCGTTCCGGCCCCGGACGACGCCGACGGCGCGGCCGCGTTCGCGCGCGTGCGCGCGGACGCGGCGGGCGAACCCGGCGCGCATTGGGGCGTGCTCGACGGCTACGCCTTCGGCCCGGAATTCCAGGCCGACGCCCGGCGCGACGGCCCCCTGCTCGTGCTCGACGACCTGGCCGCCGGCCCCGTGCACGCCGACGCCGTGCTCAACCAGAATTTCCACGCCCCGTCCCTTTCCTACGACGCCGACCCGGACACGGCGCTCCTTGCCGGGCCGCGTTACGCCCTGCTGCGCGAGGAGTTCCTGCGCCGCCCGCGCGCCGCGCGCCGTTTTCCCGAACGCGCGCGCACCGTCCTCGTCACCCTGGGCGGGGCCGACCCGGACAACGCCACGGCCGGCGTGCTCGCTGCCCTGGCCGGCGCGGGCGACCCGGCGCCGGGCGTGGCCGTGGTCGTCGGCCCGGCCAACCGCCACGCGGAAAGCCTCGCCCGGACCCTGGCCGCCGCGCCTTTTCCCGGCCGGCTCCTGCGCGACCCGCCCGACCTGGTCGAGCGGATGGCCGCGGCCGACCTCGTGGTCACGGCCGGCGGCTCCACCTGCCTGGAACTGTGCTTTTGCGGCGCGCCCATGGCCGTGGTCGTGCTCGCCGCCAACCAGGCCCCGGGCACGGCCGCGCTGGCGCGCGCCGGGGCGGCCGTGTCCCTGGGCGTGCCCGGCGCGGGCGACCCGGCCGCGACCACGGCCGTGCTGGCCGCGCTGCTCGGCGACGCCGCGCGACGCCGCGCCCTGTCCGCGGCCGCCGCGGCGCTGGTTGACGGGCGCGGGGGAGAGCGCGTGGCCGCCGCTCTGCTCGCCCGCGCCGGGGAGCGGCTGCGGCTGCGCCCGGCACGCCTCGCGGACGCGGAGATCCTGCTCGCCTGGCGAAACGACCCCTGGACCGTCGCGGCCAGCCATACGGACCGGCCCGTGACCCCGCAGGAACACCGACGCTGGCTGGCCGCGAGTCTGGACGGTCCGGACCGCCGGCTCTACGTGGCCGAGGCGGAGGGTGTCGCGGCCGGGACCGTGCGCCTGGACCGCGAAAGGGACGGCTGGCTGCTCTCCTGGACCGTGGCCCCGGCCTGCCGCGGGCGCGGCCTCGGCAAGGCCATGGTGCGCCTGGCCGCGCAGGGGCTCTCCGGGACCGTGCGGGCCGAGGTCAAGGCCGCAAACGCCGCGTCGGCGCGCATCGCCCTCCATGCCGGCCTGCGTCTTGACCGGGAGCGCGATGGGGTCCAATACTACGTCCGCCCTGCCGCAGAGGACACAAAGGCATGACGCATTCCGTACGCATCGCGGGCCGGGAGATCGGCCCGGGCCGGCCGCCCTTCCTGGTGGCCGAGATGAGCGCCAACCACGGCGGCGACTTCGACCGGGCCGTGGCCGTGCTGCGCGCCGCCAAGGCGGCCGGGGCCGACGCGGTCAAGCTCCAGACCTACACCGCCGACACCCTGACCATCGACGCGGACAACGACCATTTCCGCATCAAGGGCACCCTCTGGGACGGCCGCACGCTCTACGACCTGTACCGGGAGGCGGCCATGCCCTGGGAATGGACGCCCCGGCTCGTCGCGGCCGGCGCGGCCCTGGGGCTGCCCGTTTTCTCCACGCCCTTCGACGCCACGGCCGTGGATTTCCTGGAATCCCTGGACGTGCCCGCGCACAAGGTGGCGAGCTTCGAGCTGGTGGACATCCCGCTTTTGCGCAAAATCGGGGCCACGGGCAGGCCCGTGATCGCCTCCACGGGCATGGCGAGCCTGGCCGAAATCGACGAGGCCGTGCGCACGCTGCGCGCGTCCGGCTGCGCGCAGCTCGTCCTGCTCAAGTGCGTCAGCGCCTACCCCGCCCCCCCCGAGGAGATGCGCCTTTCCGCCATGGCGCTCCTTTCCCGGGCCTTCGCCTGTCCGGCCGGGCTGTCCGACCATACGCTCGGCCTCACCGTGCCCGTGGCGGCCACGGCCCTGGGGGCCTGCTGCATCGAAAAGCATTTCACGCTCTCGCGCGACCTGCCCGGCCCGGACAGCGCCTTTTCGCTGACCCCGGACGAATTCGCGGCCATGGCGAAGGCCTCGCGCGAGGCCTTCGCCGCCCTGGGCGAGCCGGATTTCTCGCCCACGCCCAAGGAGCAGGCCAGCCGCGCCTTCCGCCGCTCCCTGTTCGTGGTCGCGGACGTGCGCGCCGGCGAGGCGTTCACGCCGGAAAACGTCCGTTCCATCCGCCCGGCCGGCGGCCTGCACACCCGCTGCCTGGAACTGGTTCTCGGCCGCCGGGCGTCGCGGGACGTCGCCCGGGGCACGCCCCTTTCCTGGGACCACGTGGGAGGCTGAATGCGCGTCGCCGTGCTCGGCCTGGGCTCCATCGGAGCCAGGCACCTTCGCAACCTGCGCAGCCTGGGCGTGTCGCAGCTGCTGGCCTACGACCCGCGCCCGGAGTCCGCGTCCGTGGCCGGGGCCGCCGGCGCGGCCTTCTACGACGACCCGGACGCCCTTTTCGCCGCCGGCCCCGACGCGGCGGTGGTCGCCGCGCCCACGGACCGCCACCTGCCCCTGGCGCTTGCGGCGGCGCGCCACGGCTGCCACCTGTTTCTCGAAAAGCCCCTGTCCCACACCACGGACGGCCTGGACGCCCTGGAGCGCGAGGTCGCCGCGCGCGGGCTTGCGGCCATGGTCGCCTGCAACATGCGCTTCCATCCCGGCCCGGCGGCGGTGCGGCGGCTATTGGCCGCGGGTGCGGCGGGCCGGCCCCTGGCCGCCCGGGTGGTCACGGAATCCTACCTGCCGCGCTGGCGGCCGGCCTCGGATTACCGCGCCTCCTACAGCGCCAGCCCGGAAAGCGGCGGCGTGCTGCTCGACTGCATCCACGAGATCGACCTCGCCCTGTGGTTCCTGGGCCCGGCCACGCTCGCCGGCGCGGCCGTGCTGCCGGCCTCGGGCATCGGCCTGGCCGTGGACGGGCTGGCCGAGCTGCTGCTGGCCCACGCCTGCGGGGCCGTTTCCAGCGTGCGCCTGAGCTTCGTCAGCCGCGACTACCACCGCGCCTGCCGCGTGGTCGGCGAGGAAGGCACCCTGGCCTGGGATTTCCACCGGCCCGAGGTGCTGTGCTTCGGCCCGGACGGCGTGGCGCGCACGGTCGCGCAGTGGAGCCCGGACTGGGAGGTCAACGCCATGTACAGAGACGAGATGCGCCATTTCCTGGACTGCCTGGAGCGCGGCGACGCGCCGCAAAATCCCCTGTCCGAGGCCCGCGCCAGCCTCGACGTCGCCCTGGCGGCGCGAAACGGCGGAGGCCGGCCGTGAGAACCGTGGCCGTGATCCAGGCCCGCATGGGCTCCACCCGGCTGCCGGGCAAGGTCCTGGCCGACGTGGCCGGCCGCCCGCTGCTGTGGCACGTGGCGCGCCGCGCCGCCCTGGCCCCGCTCGTGCACCTCGCCGTGGTGGCCACGAGCGAGGACCCTTCCGACGACGCCGTGGCCGCGTTTTGCGGCCAGGAAGGCATCCCCTGCTTCCGGGGCCCGCTAAACGACGTGCTTGCGCGCTTTTGCGGCGCGGCCCTGGCCTTCGGAGCCGAGGCCGTGGTGCGCGTCACCGGCGACTGCCCCCTGCTCGACCCGGCCGTCGTCGACCGCGTGGTGGCCGCCTTCCTGGAAAGCGGCTGCGACTACGCCTCCAACGTCGAGCGGGCCACGTTTCCCGACGGCCTCGACGTGGAGGTGATGCGCGCCGACGCCCTGGCCGCGGCCGACGCCCGCGCCGTGCTGCCGAGCGAGCGCGAGCACGTCACCCCCTATTTGCGAACCCGGCCGGAATACCGCCGCGTGTGCGTCACGCGCGACGACGACCTCTCCGGCCTGCGCTTCACCGTGGACGACGCCCGGGACCTGGCCTTTGTCCGCGAGGTCTACGCCCGTCTGGCCCCAGAGACGGATTTCGGACTGTCGGAAATCCTCGATCTGCTCGCCGCCTTCCCGGAACTTCAAACGATAAACGAGGGAACCGTGTCCAACGAAGGATACTTCAAGTCGCTCTACGCCCAGGCGACGGCCGGCGCCGCCGCGCCCCTGGCCCTGTCCCGGTCCCGGGAATGGGCCGAACGCTCCGGCCGGGTCATCCCGGGCCGGGCCCAGACCTTCAGCAAGGGCTCCAACCAGTACGTGTCCGGCACCGCGCCGCTGTTCCTGGAACGCGGCAAGGGCTGTCTGGCCTACGACGTGGACGGCAACGAATACGTGGACTACGTGCAGGGCCTTTTGCCCAACATCCTGGGCTACGCCCACGACGGGGTCAACGCGGCCGCGGCCGCGGCCCTGGCCCGGGGCGTCAGCTTCAGCCTGCCCCATCCCGTGGAGGTCGAGCTGGCCGAGCGCCTGACCCGGCTCATCCCCTGCGCCGAGATGGTGCGCTTCGGCAAGAACGGCTCGGACGCCACGTCCGGGGCCGTGCGCGCGGCCCGGGCCTACACCGGCCGCGACCGCGTGGCCTGCGGCGGCTACCACGGCTGGCAGGACTGGTACATCGGTTCCACCACCCGCAACGCCGGCGTGCCCGGGGCCGTCTCCGCCCTCACCCACCCCTTTCCCTACAACGACCTGCCCGCCCTGGAAGCGGTGCTCGACGCCCACCCCGGCGAGTTCGCGGCCGTGATCCTCGAGCCCGTCAACTTCTTCGAGCCCGCGCCGGGCTACCTGGCCGGGGTCAAGGAGCTGGCGCACAAGCACGGGGCCGTGTGCATCTTCGACGAGATCTGCTCCGGCTTCCACATGGGCCTTGGCGGCGCGCAGGCCCTCTACGGCGTCACCCCGGACCTGGCCTGCTTCGGCAAGGCCATGGGCAACGGCTTTCCCATCAGCTGCGTGGTCGGCCGCGCCGACGTCATGCGCACCTTCGAGGACGTCTTTTTCAGCTTCACCTTCGGCGGCGAGGCCATGTCCATGGCCGCGGCCCTGGCCGTGCTCGACGTGCTCGAGGGCACCGACGCCCTGGCCCGGATGCGCTCCAATGGACAAGTCCTCCAAAACGGACTAAACGTCCTGGCGCGCGAAGCGGGCCTGTCCGAACGCATCCGTTGCGTGGGCTTCCCGACCTGGAGCCTGATCAAGTTCAGCGGCGCGGACGGCGGCGACGGCTACCTGGAACGCAGCCTGTTCTCCCAGGAAGCGGTCAAGCGCGGCATCCTCATCCTGGTCACCCACAACATGTGCGCCGCCCACGACGCGGCCGCCGTGGACCGCACGCTGGCGGCCTACGCCGCCGTGTTCAAGACCATGGCCGCCTGGCTTTCGGACAAGGACCCCGCCAGCCACCTGGAAGGCGGGATGATCCGGCCGGTGTTCAAGGTGCGCTAGGCGTCCCGCCGCGCGGATACAGGAGGTTTCATGCCGACCGAACTTCGCCGCTGTTCCCGGTGCGTCCTGCCCGAGACCCACGAGACCATCACCTTCGACGACGCCGGCGTGTGCAACATCTGCCGGCAGCAGGAGCACAAGCGCGAGGCCATCGACTGGCCGGCCCGCAAGCGCGAGCTCGACGCCCTGATCGAGGCCCATCGCGGCAAGGGCGACTACGACTGCCTCATCCCCTTCAGCGGCGGCAAGGACAGCACCTTCACCGTCCTGTACCTCGTACGGGAATACGGCATCAAACCCCTGCTCGTGCGCTTCGACCACGGCTTCCTGCGTCCCGGCGTCCAGGAAGGCACCATCCGCACCTGCCGCGAGCTCGGCGTGGACCTGCACGTGTTCACGCCCAACTGGAAGGTGGTGCGCAAGCTCATGCTCCAGAGCCTGCTGGAGAAGGGCGACTTCTGCTGGCACTGCCACACCGGCATCTTCGCCTACCCCATGTGGGTGGCCGTGGAAAAGCAGGTGCCGCTGATCCTGTGGGGCGAGCCCTCGGCCGAATACACCGCCTACTTCAGCTACGACCAGCCCGAGGCCGTGGACGAAAAGCGCTTCAACCGCTACGTCAACCTCGGCATCAACGCCGAGGACATGCTCGTGCGCCTGGAGGGCGCGGTGGACGAACGGGATTTGAAACCCTTCACCTACCCGCCGCTCAAGGAACTGCGCCGCATCGGCTACCGTTCCGTGTGCCTGGGCTCCTACATCCCCTGGGACGTCAAGCGGCAGTACGCGCGCATCCGCGACGAGCTGGGCTGGCGCGGGGACGAGGTGGAGAACGTGCCCCCGGGCTACGAATACGAAAAGATCGAGTGCTTCTTCCAGGGCGTGCGCGACTACATCAAGTTCATCAAGCGCGGCTACGCCAGGACGTCCCACCTGACCTCCCTGGACATCCGCAACGGCCGCCTGGACCGCGACGAGGCCATGCGCCTCGTCGCGGCCTACGAAGGCCGGCGGCCGCCCAGCCTGGACGTGTTCCTGGACTACCTCGGCCTGACCGAGGAGGAATTCCTGGAAATCGCCATGCGCCAGGCCGTCTCTCCCTACCGGCACGACCCGGCGGCGCGCGGCGGCTGCCCCGCGCCCCACGACTTCGACCGCTGGCCGAGGTGCGGCGCCATGCCCCGGGAGGAGACCGAGGCCATGCTCGCGCGCTGGCGCGCCGGGCGGCGGGACTAGGCGCGCGCGTTGGAAAAATTCGTTTACACGAGGAGCGGCCGGCCATGATCGGCGTGGTGGACTACGGGTCGGGCAACATCCTTTCGGTGCGAAACGCCCTGGCCATGCTCGGGGCCGAGGCGGTCCTTTGCGCCTCGCCCGAGGCCTTGGCCGCGGCCGACCGCCTCATCCTGCCGGGCGTGGGGGCCTTCGCCGCCTGCGCCGCGAGCCTGCGCCGGGCCGGCCTCGACGTCGCGCTCACGCGCGAGGCCCTGGACGGCGGCAAGCCCATCCTCGGCATCTGCGTCGGCCTGCAACTCATGGCCCGGCGCAGCTTCGAGGGCGGCGAGCACCCCGGCCTGGGCTGGTTTATGGCCGACGTGGCCCGCCTGGAGCCGGCCGACCCGGCCCTGCGCGTGCCGCAGATCGGCTGGAACGACGTGCGCTGCCGGCCGGGCAGCCCGCTGTTCGCCGGCCTGCCCGACGCGCCGGATTTCTATTTCGTCCATTCCTACGCCCTGCGCTGCGACCGCCCCGAGGAGGTGGACGCCACGGGCGACTATGGCGGCCCGTTCACGGCCGCCGTGCGGCGCGGCAACATCGCCGGCACCCAGTTCCACCCGGAAAAGAGCCAGGACCTCGGGCTCAAGGTGCTGGAAAACTTCCTCGACTGGACGCCCTGACATGCTCAAGCGCCGGATCATTCCCAAGCTCCAGATGCGGGCCAGCCGCTTCGCGAAAAAGCCGCGCATGGTCCTCGTGACCACGCGGGGCTTCGGGGAGACCGTGGAGATCGGCGACCCGGTCTCCCAGGCACGCATCTACGAGGCCCAGGCCGCCGACGAACTCGTCTTCCTCGACCTCGACGCCTCGGCCGACAACCGCTCCACGGTCATCGACGTGGTGCGCCGCGCCGCCGAGGAGATCTTCATGCCCTTCACCGTGGGCGGCGGCGTGCGCACGGTGGAGGACTTCCGCGTGCTTCTGGCCAACGGCGCGGACAAGGTCAGCGTCAACACCGCCGCCCTGGAGCGGCCCGAACTCATTACCGAAGCCTCGGCGGCGTTCGGCGCGCAGTGCGTGGTGCTCTCCGTGGACTACCGCCGCGACCCGGACGGCGCGGACCGGGTCTACGCCCGGGGCGGCGCGCAGGCCACGGGCCTGGACCCGGCGCAGTGGGCCGCGCGCGGCGAGGCGCTCGGCGCGGGCGAGATCCTGCTCACCTGCATCGACCGCGACGGCAGCCGCGAAGGCCTGGACCTGGAGGGCTGCCGCCGGGTGGCCGCGGCGGTCTCCGTGCCGGTGATCGTCTCCGGCGGCTGCGGGGCCGCCGCCCATTTCGTGGAAGGCTTCGCCCGGGGCGGGGCCGACGCCGTGGCCGCGGGCACCTATTTCTCCTTCAAGGACGAAAACATCCTGCAAATCCGCTCCCGCATCGTCAACGCCGGCATCCCCGTCCGGCAGACCCGGTAGGCCGCCGTGCACGTGGTCACGCGCCCCGGCCGCCTGCCGCGCCTCGAAACCCGCCGCCTCGTGCTGCGCGACATCGCTCCGGCTGACGTCTCTCCGGCCTACGTGGCCTGGCTCAACGACCCGGACACCACGAAATACCTGGAAATCCGCTTCGTCCCCCAGACGCCCGAGCGCGTGCGGGATTACGTCGCGGCGCGACTGGCGGACATCGAATCCGCCAAGCATTTCGGGGTCTACGACGAGGGCGGGACGCGCCTTGCGGGCACGGTCACCCTGCCGCGCATCGACCGCCGCCACGGCTTCGCCGAGCTGTCCTTCGTCATCGGCCACCCCGGGGCACGGGGGCGCGGCTACGCCACCGAGGCCGTGCACGCCGTGTGCTGGTACATGTTCGCCGAGGAGGGGCTGGCCAAGATCTACGGCGGCTTCTACGACGGCCACGAGGGCTCGGCCCGGGTCTTTCGCAACAACGGCTTCGCCGAGGAAGGCCGGCTGCGCGGCAAGCTCGTCGCCTACGACGGCCGCCGCGTGGACCACGTGCTCATGGGAATCCTGCGCGACGAATTCCGGCCCGACCCGGCCCTGCTCGGCGACCTGCCGCCGACGTTTTCGACCCGAAACGAGGAATAAGACATGTCTCAAGACCGCCCGAGGATCGTGGCCACGGTGGAATGCCGCATGACCTCGTCGCGCCTGCCCGGCAAGGTGCTCATGCCCGCCTGCGGCAAGCCCTTCCTGGAAATCCTGGTCGAGCGCCTGTCGCGGGTGCGCCGCCTGGACGCCATCGTCCTGGCCACCACGGCCAACGCCGCGGACGACCCCGTGGCCGCCCTGGGCCGCAGGCTCGGCGTCGGCGTCTTCCGGGGCTCGGAGCACGACGTCCTGTCGCGGGTGCTCGGCGCCGCCGGCGAGGCCGGGGCCGACCTCGTGGTGGAGATCACCGCCGACTGCCCCCTGCTCGATCCCGAGATCACCGCCCAGGTCATCGACCTGTACCTCTTAAACGACTGCGACTACGCCTCCAACGTGGACCCCGTGTCCTTTCCCGTCGGCATGGACGCCCAGGTCTTCTCCCGCGAGCTGCTGGCCCTGGCCGACCGCGAGGGTACAAGTCCCGAGGACCGCGAGCACGTGAGCTGGTTCATCCGCCGCCAGCCCGAACGCTTCCGCAAGCTCCACCTGCCCGCGCCGCCCGCCCTGCGCCGCCCCGAACTCGGGCTCACCCTGGACGAGGCCGACGACTACCGCCTGCTGGCCGCGGTCGCCGAGGCGCTCTACCCGGCCAATCCGGTCTTTTCCTGCGCCGACATCCTGGCCCTGCTCGACGCCCGGCCCGAACTGGCCGCCATCAACCGCCACGTGGCCCGCAAAGAGGTCTAGGCCCATGGACGACGGCCGCACGTTTTCCGCGCTGCTCGTGGGCCTCGGGCGCATCGGGTTTCTTTACGACGCCGACGGCGCGCCGGATCTGGTCCTGACCCACGCCCGCGCCCTGCTGCGCCAGCCGTCCCTGCGCCTGCTCGGAGGCGTGGACCCCGCCCCGGACAGACGCGCCCGCTTCGCCGCCGCAACCGGCCTGCCGGCTTTCGCGGCCATCCCCGCCGCCCTGCCCGGGCCGCCCGACCTCGTCGTGCTGGCCACCCCCCCCGAGGGCCGCCCGGAGCAGGTGCGGCAGTGCCTGGAACTTTCGCCGCGCCTGCTTCTCGTGGAAAAGCCCCTGGCCACGGACGCGGACGCGGGCCGGGAGATGGTCGCGGCCTGCCGCGCGCGCGGCGTCACGCTTTGCGTCAACTACCACCGCCGCTGCGAGCCGGCCGTGGCCCGTATCCGCGAACTGCTCGCGGGCGGGGGCCTCGGGCCGCTTTTGGCCGGACGCCTGGCCTACAGCGGCGGGCTGGCCCACAACGCCGCCCACTTCGTGGACCTGCTGCGCCTGCTGTTCGGCGAACCCGACGCCTGCGGCGTGCTGCCCCGGCCCGGCCGGGCCGCGGCCGATCCCGACGCCGTGGATTTCTTCCTGGAATTTTCCGGCGCGGCCTGCGTCTGCCAGGCCCTGACCGGGGCGGACTACGCCCACGCCGACCTGGAACTGCTTTTTGCCGGGGGCGCTGTGCGCTACGCCGACTTCGGCCGGGCGGTCAGCTTCCACCCCGCCGGGCCGGACCCGCATTTCCCGGACTGCCGGGCCCTGGCCGCCGGCCGCTCCCTGGTCGCGCCCGGGGAATACGAACAGGGCCAGAGCCACGTGGCCGCGCACATCGCGCGCGTGCTCGCGGGCCTGGAAGCGCCCGTCTCCGACGGCGACTCGGCCCTGGCCACCCTCGACCTGTGCCGGGAGCTCGCACGCCGATGGACGTTCCCGGCCTGACCGTCGCGGTTTCCTGCGAGGCCGGCGGCGCGCAGGTGCTGTCCGCGTTCATCCGGGCGCGCCTGTCCGGACGGGAGGTGCGCTATGTCCTCGAGGGACCGGCGGCGGACATCTTCCCGGCCCGGCTCGGCGACGTGCGCCGCGTGGGCCTTTCCGCCGTGGCCGCCCTCGATCCCGCCCGGGACCAGGTGCTCGTCTCCACGAGCTGGATGCCCGACCTCGAGCGCCGGGCCATGGCCCTGGCGCGGGAGCGCGGCGTGCGCTGCGCCGCCTTCCTCGACCACTGGGTCAACTACCGCGAACGCTTCCTGCCCACGCGCCTGTGGGCGGCCATCCCGGACGACTGGGCGCAACACCTGCCCGACCTCGTGGTGGTGGCCGACGCCTACGCGCGGGAACTGGCCCTGGCCCAGGGCTTTCCCCGGGAGCGGCTGCGCCTGGAGGAAAACCACTACCTTGCCGCGGTGCGCGAGGCGCTGCGCGCCAGGCGCTCCCCGGCCGCGCCGGCCGGGGAGCGCCGCGTGCTCTGGGTGTGCGAGCCCGTGGCCGGGGACAACGCCGACACCTACGCCGACGCCGACCGCCTGGGGTTCGACGAGTTCACGCTCCTCGACGCGCTGGCCCGGGCGGCGCGCGGGCTGCCGCTTCGCGTGCGCCTGCGCCCGCACCCCAACGAGGACCCGGCCAAGTACGCGCCCGCCGTGGCCGCCTGCGACCGCCTGTCGCTGTCGCCCAACCGCGACCTCCTCGACGACCTGGCCTGGGCCGACGCCGTGGTCGGCGCGGAAAGCATGGCCCTGGTCATCGCCCTGGTTGCGGGGAAACCGGTTTTCAGCTACTTTCCCCCCGCTGCCAAGCGCCGATGCTCCCTGCCGCACAAGGAAATACGGCATGCCAACGCCCTGCCCGACATTTTCGCAACCATCCTAGGCATGCCCCCAACCATGGACGAACCGATATGAAACTGGCCATTCACGGCGGCGCGCCGGTCCGGACCAGCCCTTTTCCCGCTTATGAAGTCATCGGCGAGGAAGAGAAGGCGGCCGTGGCCCGCGTGCTCGATACCGGCGTGCTCTCGCGCTACCTCGGCTGCTGGCACGACGACTTCTACGGCGGACCCGAGGTCCGGGCCTTCGAAGAGGAATGGGCCGCGTACTTCGGCGTCAAGCACGCCATCGCCGTCAACTCCTGCACCTCGGGCCTGTACGCCGCGGTCGGGGCCATCGGCACGGAGCCGGGCGAGGAGATCATCGTCCCGCCCTACACCATGGCCGCCACGGCCACCGCGCCCCTCGTCTACGGGGCCGTGCCCGTGTTCGCCGACATCGAACCCGACTGCTTCTGCATCGACCCGGCCGCCGTGGAGGCGGCCATCACCCCGCGCACCCGGGCGATCATGGCCGTGGACCTGTTCGGCCAGCCCTACGACGCCGACGCCGTCAACGCCGTCGCCAGAAAGCACGGCCTGCGCGTCATCGAGGACGCGGCCCAGGCCCCGGGCGCGACCCATGGCAAGCGCCACGCCGGGGGACTCGCCGACATCGGCGTCTATTCCCTCAACTACCACAAGCACATCCACACCGGCGAAGGCGGCGTCGTGGCCACCGACGACGACGCCCTGGCGGAAAAGGTCCGCCTGATCCGCAACCACGCCGAAGCCGTGGTCGAGGACAAGGGCGTCACGGACCTGGTCAACATGGTCGGGTTCAACTACCGCCTGACCGAGCCGCAAGCCGCCATCGGGCGCTGCCAGCTGCGAAAGCTCGGCCCCCTGCTGGAGCGGCGGCAGGCCAACTGCGCCTTCCTGGCCGAGCGCCTGGCCGCCATCCCGGCCATCGTGCCGCCGCTGGTGCGGCAGGGCTGCGGCCACGCCTTCTACGTCCACGCCTGCCTGTTCCGCGAGGATGTGGCCGGCGTGTCCCGGGACCGCTTCATGGACGCCGTCCGGGCCGAACTCGCCCCCACGGCGCTGCGCGAAACCGAGGGCGTGAACATCGGCTGCGGCTACGTCAAGCCGCTGTACCTCCAGCCCCTTTTCCAGAAACGCATCGCCTTCGGCTCCCGGGGCTACCCCTTCGCCAAGCCCTGGTACGAAGGCGAGGCCCGCTACGACAAGGGCATCTGCCCGGTGGTGGAGCGGCTGCACGAACGCGACCTTTTCACCCACGAGCTCATGCGCCCGGGCATGACCCGGGACGATCTGGCCGACGTGGCGGAAGCCTTCGCCAAGGTCTGGGAACACCGCAGCGAGCTTGCCTGACGTGGTCGCGACCCCCCTGCTTGACGGCGAGCGGATCGTCCTGCGCCCCTTCGGGCCGCAACACCTCACCGCGCGCTACGTGTCCTGGCTCAACGATCCGCAGACCGTGCGCTTCAGCGAGCAGCGCCACCGCAGCCACACCCTGGAGAGCTGCCGCGACTGGACCGCGGCCATGACCCGGCCGCCGCACCACCTCTGGGCCGTGGAGGCCGCGTCCCTCGGGCACGTGGGCAACCTCGCCGCCTACGTGGACCCGGCCAACGCCCTGGCCGACCTGACCATCCTGCTCGGCGAGGGCCGGGGCCGGGGGTTCGGGCTCGACGCCTGGAAGACGGGGCTCGCCTGGCTGCTCGGACCGGGCGGCCTGCGCAAGGTCGCGGCCGGGACGCTTGCCGCCAACCGCCCCATGCTCGCCGTCATGCGCGCCTCGGGCATGGCGGAGGACGGCGTGCGCCGCCGCCATTACCTCGTGGACGGGAAAGAGGAGGACGTCGTCTGCATGGCGGCCTTCCGCGCCCCTGAATTTCAAGGAGAACGCCGTTGAACCACAGAGGAAAACCCCTGTTCCGCGACCTGCGCTACTGCGTGCGCTGCTGCATGCCCGAAACCGAGGAAGGCACGGTGCATGACGCCCTGGGCATCTGCCGGGCCTGCCAGTCCTCGGAACAGAAGATGCACATCGACTGGGTGGCACGGGAAAGGCAGCTGCGGGAGATCTTCGCCAAGGCCAAGGCCGCGGCGGGCAACAACTACGACTGCGTGTTGCCGATCAGCGGGGGCAAGGACAGCATGTTCCAGGCCCACGTGCTGGTCAAGGTCTACAACATGAAGCCCCTGGCCGTGACGTTCAATCACAACTGGTACAGCGAAACCGGGTGGTACAACCTCGTGAACCTCCTGGAGACGTTCAACCTCGACCATGTGATGTTCACGCCCAACCGGGACCTGGTCAACCGCCTGGCCGCGAAGTCCCTGCGCGAGATCGGCGACACCTGCTGGCACTGCCACAGCGGCTGCGGCGCGTTCCCCCTGCAGGTGGCCGTGCGCTTCGGCATTCCGCTGCTCGTCTACGGCGAATCCGCCTCCGAGGGCCAGGGCCTGACCGACTACAACAACCCCATTCGCTACGACCGGGAATATTTCACCAAGATTTCCGCCAGGCGTACGCCCGATGAAATGGTCTGCGACACGGTCAGCGCCAAGGACGTCCACCCCTTCCAGCTGCCGAGCGCCGAGGAATGCGAGGCCGCGGGCATCCAGGGCATGCACCTCGGCGACTACATGTTCTGGGACGACGAACGCCACACCGAGCTCGTACGCGACGTCTACGGCTGGCGCGAGACCCAGATGGAAAACAGCTACAAGGGCTACAAGAGCGCCGAATGCGTCATGCCCGGCATGCACGACTTCACCTGCTACCTCAAGCGCGGCTTCGGCCGGGCGACCTTCCAGGGCTCGGTGGACGTGCGCAACGGCCTGCTCACCCGCGAGGAGGCCTTCGACCTCATCGCGCGCACCGACCCGGTACGTCCCGAGGCGCTGGATTATTTCCTGGAATTCACGGGCCTTACCGAAGAGGAATTCTACGAGATCATGGCCGGCCTGCGCCAGGGCAAGCTGCGCGACGCCGACATGCCCGTGCTGCCCAAGCAGGCCCCCAACCGGGAACGCGTCCTGCCCTTCGCCCAGCAGCTCCTCGAACGCCTGCGCCGCACGGACACCGCCACCTACGGCACGCCGCTCGTCGCCGGCAACCGCGCGCCCCGCCGCGAACCCGAACCGGACCTGTTCCTGCGCCGCAGCCTGCCCGAACTGGTGCAGGACCTGGCCGACGGCGCGCTGACCCCCCTCGACCTGGCCGAGACGACCATCCGCCGCGTGGAGGCGCTCGACGCCCGGTTCATGGCCTTCGAACACTTCGACGCCGCACGCCTGCGCGCCGCCGCACGGGAGCTCACCGCGCGCCTCGTGCCGGGGCAGGCCCTGCGCCTGCTCGAAGGCGCGCCCATCGGCGTCAAGGACGCCTACAACACCGAGGACTACCCCACCGAGATGGGCAGCGCGCTGTGGCGCGGCTTCACCCCGGGCAACGACGCCCGCCTGGTCTTCAACCTCAAGCGCGCCGGCGCGGTGGTCGCGGGCAAAACCGTGACCGCCGAATTCGCGGTCCACGCCCTGGGCAAGACCGTGAACCCCCACGACGCGACCCGCACCCCGGGCACGTCCTCCTCGGGCTCGGCCGTGGCCGTGGCCCTGGGCATGGTCCCGGCGGCGCTCGGCACACAGACCGCCGGCTCCATCATCCGCCCGGCCAGCTTCTGCGGCGTCTACGGCTTCAAGCCCAGCTTCGGCCTGCTGCCGCGCACCGGCACCCTCAAGACCACCGACAGCCTGGACACCCTGGGCTTCCTGGCCGCCCGGCGCGACAGCCTCGCGCCGCTGTTTCAGGCCCTGCGCGTCCACGGCGGCAACTACCCCGTCAGCGACGCCGCCCTGTCCGATCGCGGGCGCCAGACCAAGCCGGCCGGCCGGCCCTGGCGCGTGGCGCTGCTTAGAACCCACACCTTCCCCGGCGCGCCCGACTACGCCCGGAAGGCCCTGCTCGATCTGGCCCGGGCGCTCGACGCCGACCCCGACATCGAGGTCGTCGAGGCGGAGCTGCCGGAAATCCTCGGCCGCGCCCACGACATCCACCGCACCATCTACCACTGCTCCCTGGCCTACTACTTCGCCCAGGAATCGCGCAGCGAAACCGACCTGTCCGACGTCATCCGCGAAATCATCGCCGAGGGGCGCGCCATTTCCGCCCTGGACTACAACCAGGCCCTGCGCGACCAGGAAACCTGCATCGCGGCCATGGACGAGCTCATGCGCGGCTTCGACGCGGGCATCAGCCTCGCGACCGCCGGCGAAGCCCCCTTGCGCGACCGCTTCGAACTGCCCGACCCCGCGCTCATCTGGACCCTGGCCCACCTGCCGGCCGTCAGCGCCCCGGCGTTCGTCTCGCCGGCCGGGCTGCCCTTCGGCGTGCAGTGCGTGGCGCGCAAATACAACGACCCGCTGCTGCTCGCCTGCATCGACGCCCTGGGCCGCAAGGGCTTCCTGCCCGACGGCCCCTCGCCCCTCGCGCCCGCGGCGCGGGAGGACGCTTCCGGGGAGCGCGCATGAGCCGTCCGCGCATCCTGCTCATGGCCCGGACCCTGCGCCGGGACCTGCCGAGCTATTACGTCCTCAAAAAAATCATCGAAGCCAAAAGCGGGGCCGCGGTGGTGGTGTGCAGCCAGCGTTCGGTCTTCCACTACCTGCGCCACTGGCGGCCCCAGGCCCTGGTCTACCCCTGTTGCGGCGACACCCCCCAGTTCGCCCCGTACTCCCCCGGGGTGCAGCTTTTCTGCTACTCCGGCGAGGGGGGGCAATGCTCGTCCAACTACGACGAGCGGTTTTTCGTCTCCTTCCCGGAATACTTCGGCGCGATGCGGCGCATTCTGCTGTGGGGCGAGGGCACGCGGCAGTATCTGCTGGACGATGAGGCCAAGGCGCACCAGGGCAGGTACCGGGAGATCCTCGAGAGCGACAAGGTCCGGGTCGTCGGGCACCCCCGCCTCGACCTGGCCCGCTATTTCCCCGGCCGCGCGCCACGTCGCTCCGTCGGCATCTGCACCCACTTCTTCACCCTCAACAACTTCCGGGGCGACTCCGCGCTGAACCTCTCCTTCGGACGGGCCGACGTGGTGTCGGCGCTGGAGTTCGAGGTGGAGCTGCTCGGGATGGTCACGAAGATCATCGATTACCTCGTCGCCGAAACGGACTACGCGGTGTCGGTGCGCCCCTATCCCCTGGAAGCGCCCCAGATGTACAAGGTGCATCGGGGGGGGAAGGCGTGTTTCTACAACACGGCCTACGAGGGGCGCGTCAGCGTGGACGACCATTTGGATTTTCCGGGCTGGGCCGCCGGGCAGGACATCGTGCTCAGCAGCGTGACCACGGCCCTTGGGGAAGCCTGCCTCCTGGGCGTGCCCATGCTGTTCATCGACAGGCTGTTGGTCAGGACGCACGGGTTCGCCTACTACAACTCCATCAACGAACTCCTCGGCAAGGTGGCGTGCGCCCCGAAAAGCTTTGACGAACTGGCGCATTACATCGACAATCCCGCTTCGGTGCCGTTCGACGTCGCCGCCATGAACGCGTTCATGGCGCGCTTTTACAGCACGCACCTCCCGGGCGCAGCCCTGGAACGCGTCGCGGACATCGTGCTCGCCGACATTCAGTCCGCCGGCCCCTCCGGGGGCTTCCACGTCCCGGCCGCCGCCGTCGCCGTGCGGGACTGGGTGAATTTCGGATTGGAGCGGATGCGGGACCCGTTGTGCGGCAACTTTCATTATCTCCGCGGCTATCACCGCATTCCTGGTTATTACGACCGGATTGCCGACAACATTCTTGCGCATCGGGAAACATCCCCCTACCCCATGCGCTGACGCCGCGCCCCGCGCCCGCCGAACCGAGTGGCCGCCTTTCCGAAAGGCGCGACGCGGGGCCCGGCCGAAAGGAACAGCCATGCTCGAGAACGCACTCCCCGTCGAATACGGCGAACGCCTCTGCCGTCACGGTGACCTGGACAGGTATTTGATCGAACTGTTCGGCGACGCCTACCGCGCCTACCGCGAAAAATGGGCGCTGACCTGTTCGGACAAGGTGCAGGAGCAGGACAACCCGCTGCCCCTGCATGTTTCCCTCGAACTCGCGGACCGCTGCAACCTGCGCTGCGTGTTCTGCTACCGGCACCTGTCGGAGCAGACCAACGCCGCCATGGACGCGGGCATGTTCCGGGAGATCATGCAGGAGATACGCCGTCTCGGCATCCCGGCCATGGACTTCAGCCTCGGCGAGCCCCTCGTGCATCCCCAAGCCGGGGAACTGATCCGCCTGGCCGGGGAAAGCGGTGTCCTGGATTTCATACTGACCACCAACGGGCTGCTGCTCGACGACGCCATGGTCGACGCCTGCCTCGACAGCCTGACACGCATCCACATCTCCGTGGACGCGGTGACGCCCGAAACCTACAAGAAGCTGCGCGGCGGCGACCTCCTCCGGCTCGAGCGCAACATTCACAACTTCCTCGACCGCCGCGAGAAACGTGGCATGAAGCATCCCCTCGTCCGCCTGTCATTCATCGTCATGGACAGCAACAGGCACGAGATCGGGGCGTTCGTGGAAAAATGGCAGCACCTCGTGGACTACATCGATTTCCAGACCTACATCTCCCACGACTTCGTCGACGGGCTCGCGGACATCGTCGCCCCGGACCCGTCCGCGTTGCGCTGCCCGGACCCGTTCCGCTATCTTTCGATACGGGCCGATGGTGGTCTCTACCCCTGCTGCACGTTCTATTCGAAACACCTGCTCCTGGACAAATTCCGCAGCGGCCTCTCGCTCGAAAGCGTGTGGAATTCGCCCAGGATGACCGCGCTGCGGCAGTCATTTCGGGACAAGGCCCCGTGCAAGGCCTGCCTCAACTGCCTGCTCGGCGCCACGCAGCAAGGGTGACGCGTATGGCGGACAAATCACAACACCGCGACCTGCTTTCCGTGACGACTCTCGAGTTCGAGCGCGATCCGGCCCAGGTCCTGGCGGAGATCAAGGGCCCGGCGTTCCGGGAATACCGGAAGAAGTGGGACGCAGCGAACGTCTTTGCTTACGAACCCGATTTTCCGATCCACCTGAACCTCGAGACCTATTTCGGCTGCATCCTCAAGTGCGTCATGTGCCCGCACTCCCTGCCGCCGCAGCAGCGCGCGGCCTGGGGCACCTCCGCGAAGCGCCTCGATGCCGACGCCGTCAGGGACATCCTCGACCAGGGCCGGGGCACCGACCTCGCCGCAGTCAATTTCGGCGGCATCAACGAGCCGCTGGTCGACGCCAGCCTGTTTGACCACATCGACTACGCAGCGTCCGTCGGGGTCATGGACATCTTCCTGTGCAGCAACGCCGTGCTGCTCGACCGGGAGGCCGCGGAGCGTATCCTGCACTCGCCCGTGACGCGGCTGGAGATCAGCCTCGACTCCCTGGACAAGGACACCTACCTCTCCATCCGCTGCGGCTCGGATTTCGACAAGGTGATGGAGAACATCGACTACTTTCTGCGGCGCAAAAAAGAACTCGGGCGCCGGCTGCCCCTGGTGCGCATCAGTGCGGTCAAGCTGCCGGGCAACAAGGAGTCCATGACCGATTTCGCCGCGTACTGGCAAAAGCGCGTGGATTACGTCGCCATCCAGAACTGCATGCTTTTCCAGCAGGAGCAGACCTTCACCCTGCCGGACGGCTCGTCGCTCGCCGTCGCCCGTCCCACGGCCGCCCCGGACCCATCCTTCCGCTGCTCCCAATCCTGGCAGCTCGTGACCATCCGCAGCAACGGAGACGTTGCGCCCTGCTGCGGCTGGGAAGGCATGCACCTCGTCATGGGCAACATTTTCGACAACAGCATCAAGGACGTCTGGAACGGTCAAAAGTTTGCCACGTTTCGCCAGAACCACAAGATGGAGCCGCCGCGCCTACATCCGCGCTGCGTCGCGTGCGCGCAAAGCATTGTGGATTTCCATGCCCCCTGACCCGTAACGGGTCCGGCCCGCGCCGTGCCCACAACCCTACGACCACCATGCACAGCAGGCGCTTTCCCCATTACGTGTTCCTGTGTTGCGGCCTCGCGGTCGCGGCGCTGCTCGCCGCGTTCGCCCTGGCCCCCGCGCAGGGGCTGACGCCGGGCATGATCCGCGCCGCGCTCTGCGGCGGCGGCCTCGTCGCCGCGGCGCTGCTCGCCCTGTTCTTCGTTCCCGCACGGCTCGCCCAGAACACGCTGCTCGCGCTGGTCTCGCTGCTGCTGCCGCTGCTCCTGTTCGAATTCCTGCTGGGCTACCGGCCCGACCTGTTCGTCGGCGGGACGGGCGCAGCCCACTACCTCGCTCCGGCGGCCTACCTGCGCTACGTCCAGCTGACCAACCCCGCGACCTGGCAGGAACTGGGGAACAAGAAACAGCGCTTCGACATTTCCGGGCTCTACTACCATTACAAGCCGGGCATCACCGTGCCCGGCCCCGCCGGCCCGGTGACCATGGACGAGATCGGCTTCCACAACCCGCCCGGGACCTACAGCGACCACGCCGTCATTCCCTACGTCTTCCTCGGCGATTCCGGCACGGCCGGCCTGGAGGCGGAAAAGCCCTTCGCGCGCATCGTGTCCGAAGCAACCGGCCAGCCCGCCCTGAACCTGGGCATCGGCGGCCAGTCCCCCCAGGACTACGCCACGGCGCTCGAGCGCTACGGCCTGGCCAAGAAGCCCAGGGTCGTGGTCGTGGCGCTATTTCTAAACGACGTCTCCGACGCCCTGACCTACGACCGTCTGGACAGGGCCGGCCTCGACGACGCGACGTATTATTTCGTCGGCGTCGAAGCCTATCCCGAGAAAGGGCCGGTGGGCTTTCTGCTCAACCGCCTGAACCTGCCGCGCTACGTGGCGGCCCTGGCCCTGTTCGGCCTGCCCGCGCGGGACGCGTCCGCCCGGCCCGCTCCGAGCGGCGCGGCGGCAGGCGGGCAGGAGATGACCGCCTTTCCCGTGCAGGGCGGGGCCGGGACCGTGCGCGTGCCGAGCGCCTCCATCCAGACCGAACTCGTGACCTCGAAGCTCACCGGCGTCGAAATGGGCCCGACCCTGGCCGCCCTGGCCCGCATCAAGGCGCTCGCCGCCTCGGTGGGGGCCAGGGTGCTCGTCACCTACATGCCGCAGCCCATCGAATACTACCGTCCCTTCCTGACCGAGGGCGCGGCGCGCTTCGCCGCCGTGCCGGACGCGGATTTCGGCTGGGGCCGGCAGTTGCAGGCCTCCGTGGAGTCCCTCGGGCTGCCGTTTTTCGACCCGCGTCCCGGAATGCGCCGCGAAGCCCCGGCCGCGCCGTTTCTTTTCCCCCACATCAACGACGCCCACCTCAACACGGCCGGACACGCCCTGTTCGGCCGCCTGCTGGCGGAGCGCCTCGCCGCCCTCGAGGCGCAGGGCGAAGCCCGGCCGTGACCTCGGTCCTTTTCGTCAGCTCCACCCTGGGCGGCGGCGGCGCGGAGCGCGTGTTCGCGACCCTGCTTACGCACCTGGACCGCCGCCGCTTCCGCCCCGCCCTGGCCCTGGTGCGCAAGAGCGGCGGCTACCTCGCCGACGTGCCCGCCGACGTGCCCGTGCACGACCTGGGCTGCAAGACGCACCACACCGCCCCGCCCAAGCTCGTCGCGCTCATCCGCCGCCTGCGCCCGGACGCGGTCCTTTGCACGCACAGCCACGTCAACCTGATCCTCGGCATGCTCGCGCCCTTCCTGCCGCGCGAAACGCGCCTGATCGGGCGCGAAACGGCCATTCTCAGCCGGCACACGCGGCAGTTTTCCCATCCCGCCCTGCACGACGCCGCCTACCGCCTGGGCTACAAGGGGCTCGACCGGATGGTCTGCCAGTCCGCGGACATGCTCGCCGACCTGCGCGACAACTACGGTCTGCCGCCCGCGAAAATGGTCATGCTGCCCAATCCCGTGGACACGGACCGGGTCGTGCGTGACGCGGACGCCGCCGCGAACCCCTACCCGCCGGGCGGGGTCGAACTCGTGAGCGTCGGCCGTCTGGCCCCGCAAAAGGGCTTCGACCTGCTCCTTGCCGCCGTCGCCGCCATGCGCACGCCGGGCGTGCGCCTCACCGTGCTCGGCGAAGGCGGCGAACGGGCCGCGCTCCTGGCGCAGGCCGCGTCGCTCGGCATCGCCGACGCCGTGCGCTTCCCCGGCTTCCAGGCCAATCCCTACCCGTACATGCGCCACGCCGACCTGTTCGTGCTCGCCTCGCGCTACGAGCCCTTTCCCAACGCCGTGCTCGAGGCCCTGGCCCTGGGCGCGCCCGTGGCCGCCTTCCGCTGCCCCGGCGGCATCGCCGAGATCGTGGAGGAGGGCCGGGACGGGCTCACCGCGCCGGCCGGGGACGTGGCCGCCCTGGCCCGGGCCATGGACGACGCCCTGGCCGCGCGCCTTTCCCGCGAGGCCATCCGGGGCCGGGCCCGGGAACGCTTCGACGTGTCCGTGGTCGTGCCGCAATACGAGCGGGTGCTGGCCGGCGACGCCTGACGCGCCGGCTTGCCTCGCGCCGGGCGAGACGGTAGGGTGCCGGCCACTTCAGGGCAGGCGGCCGCGCGCCGCGCCAAACCAGGGAACACCTATGCTCGTTGTCTCGCTTTCGCTCGTTTTCGTCCTCTACTACATCGCCATGTCCCTGGCCTGCGGCGAAGGCGCGTGCCGCCTGGCCGGCGACGAGCAGGGCCCGGACGCGCCGCGCCGCCGCCTGGCTTGGTTCCTGCTCGGCACGGGCTTCGCCCCGTTCGCCATCGGCCTGCTCCAGACCACGTTCCTCATCATTTTCGCGGGCCTGCCCTACTCCTGGCTCGGCGTTTTCCACGGCCTCGTCGCCGTGGCGCTCCTTGCGTGGTGTCGCAAGGGCCTTTGCGCGACCTGGCGCGCGGCCAGGGCCTACGCGGCGTCCGTCGCGCCGGGCAGCCGGCGCGTGGGCGCGGCCTGCGTGGCCGGGGCCTTCGCCGTGCTCGTCTACTTCACGGCGCAGTACGCGATCCGCCCCATCTGGCACGGCGACACCCTGACCTACGGCGTGGAGAGCAAGGCGCTCATGGACCACCGTTCCTACGCCTCCCGGCTCAAGGTGACGCCCCAGCCCGGCCCGGACACCAATTACATCCGCTTCAACGACCACCCCATCACCTATATCGGCTACCTCAACGCGGCCATGGCCTTTTCCCCGGACCGCACCCAGGACCTGGCCTTTCGCGCCGCGCTCGAGCTGCAAAACCTGTCCCTGGCCGTGGTCGTGGTCGGCCTGGGGCTGCGCGCGGGCGGCTTCGCCGCGGTCTTTTCCCTGTGCCTGCTCCTTTTCGCCCAGTATTTCGGCATGCTCATGAACATGGGCTCGCGCAGCGCCTTCAACCTCATCCCCATGCTCCAGGCCCTGGGCTTCCTGCGCGCCCGCCCCAAGGGCGAGGCCATACCCCTGGCCGACACGGTCCTGCCGTTTCTCGCGCTGCTTTTCCTGTGGAACTCCCACTCGAGCAGCCTCATGGTCGCCCCGTTGGTTTACGCGGCCATGCTCGCGGTCACGCCCGGCGTCCGGCCGCGCTTGGCCCTGACCGGAGCCTTCGCCCTGGCCATTCTGCTCGGGGCCAACCACCTGATCGTGTCCAAGCTGGAGACCGGGGAACTGCTCGGCAACGAATTTCGCTCCGCCAACTTCGTGACCATCACGAAGCCAGACATCTGGCTGCCGCCGCCCGCGCCCGATCCCGGGCTCGCGCTGCTGCCCGAGCGCCTGGCCCACCAGTACAAGGAGGACGGGCCGCTCGTGCCGCTGACGTTCGTGGCCCTGGCGCTGACCGGCTGGGCGGCGCTGCGGCGCAGGCGGCTTGCCCGGCCGCTGGTCGCGGCCGCGCTGCTGCTGCTCGTCTACGAGGCGATCATCCTCGGCTTTTTCGATTTCTTAAGCCGCCACCTGAGCATGGGCCACTACACCGTGCCGCGCTTCCGCTTCTCCATCTACCCGTTGACGGCGTTCGTGCTCGCCGGCGGCGTGTGCGCGAACCTGCGGGACGGCGCGCGGCGCGGCCTTGCCTGCAACGTCCTGGCGGTCCTGCTCCTGGTCGCGGGGGCGGGCATGGCGATCGGCCACTGGTGGGGCCCGCGCACGGACATCCAGGCCGTGCGGCAGGCGAACGTCCTGCAACTGCTCGAAAACGCGGACAGCTGCTGGTGGCGGGTGGAAGGCGCCCTCACGGACGCGGGCGCGCCGCCGGACGCCCTGATCCTCACGGACTCGCCGATCATCCCCTGGTACTACACCGACCGCAACGTCATGTGCGTCCAGGACACCCGGTTCTACGGCGCGCAGCGCACGGCCGACCCGGAAGTGGCGCGCCGGGCGCTCAACGACTACGGCGTGGACTGGGTGGTGCTCAGCAAGGCCAAGAACCTGTCGGGCACGGCCATGGGCCTGGTGGTGGACGAGGATTTCGAAAAGGCGGGCGACTGCCGCTTCGACGAATACTACCGGCGCAAGGCCGCGGCGCAATGACCGGAAATCAGCCGCCGCAGCGGGCCGCGAACGCCGCGGCCGCGCGGCGGAAACCGCTCACGACGCTTTGCCGTCGTCCGTATTCCCGTGGCTGGCCACGATGCGCCGGATGATGTCGGTCGTGCTGTTGCCGGGTTCCAATTCGATCAGGACGACGCGCCCTCCGTGGGCGGTGACGCAATCGGCGCCGACCACGGTTTCGAAGGTATAGTCGCCGCCCTTGACCAGGATGTCCGGGGCGATGGCGCGGATGAGATCGATGGGCGTGTCCTCGTCGAAGAAAACCACCGCGTCGACAGCGGCCAGGGAGTGCAACACGCGCGCCCGCGCTTCCTGGTTCTGGACCGGCCGCAGCGGGCCCTTGAGCCGCCGGATGGACGCGTCGGTGTTGAGGCCGACGATCAGCCGGTCGCATTCGGCGCGGGCCTTGGCCAGCAGGGTGACATGTCCGTCGTGGAGCAGATCGAAACAGCCGTTGGTGAAACCGATGGAAAGGCCCTGGCTGCGCCAGCGGCGTACCTTTTCCATGGCCTGATCGAACGAGAGGGCCTGTAGTTCCGGCGCCTTGCCCAGGTATTGCCGCACGCCTTGGAGCAGTTCATCCGGATAGACGACGGCCGTGCCCAATTTCCTGACGACAATGCCCGCGCCGATGTTGGCCACGATGGCGCTTGGCGCCAGGGGCGCGCCGACAGCCAGCCCGGCGGACAAGATGGCGGCCACCGTGTCGCCCGCTCCGGACACGTCGAAGACTTCCTGGCTGGTGGCCCTGATGTGCCGGCATTCTCCCCCGGCCGGGTAGATGCTGAGCCCCTCCTCGCCGCGGGTGACCAGAACCGCCTGCGCGTCGCATGTCTCCTGCACCATTTTGGCCGCTGCCGCGTAGGCGGCCTCGTCGCCCAGGGTCATGCGCGTGGCGGCGGCCAGTTCGGCGCGATTGGGGGTGATGATCGAGGCGCCCCGATAGCGGGTGTAGTCCGTCCCCTTGGGATCGACCACCACCGGCACCCCGCTTGCGGCGGCAAGGTCCAACAGCGCGGCCAGCAGGTCGGGCGTGAGCACGCCCTTGCCGTAATCCGACACCATGACCAGGGAGACCCCGGCCACGAACTCCCGCAAACGCTCCAGCAGAAGGGCCACGCTGCGGGCAGTCACCGGGGCCAGCGTCTCGCTGTCGGTCCGCAGCAGGTGGTTGGCGCCGGCCACGAACCGGGTCTTGACCGAAGTCTGGCGGCCCTGTTCCGTCACGAGGGCGCTTTGGACGTTGGGGTACCCTTCGAGAAGCCGCAGGAGGGCTTCTCCGGCCGGATCGTCGCCGACCACGCCCGCAAAAAGGACCGAAGCGCCGAGCGTGGCAAGATTGCGCACCACGTTTCCGGCGCCGCCCAGCATGGAGGTTTCCCCGGCGACGACAAGAACGGGAATGGGGGCCTCCGGGGAGATGCGTTCCACCTTGCCCCGGACAAACCTGTCCAGCATGATGTCGCCGACGACGAGGATGCGCGCCTGGGCCAGGCGTTGGCAGAGGGCGACGAGGTCGGTGCGTTCCTCGTTTTGCAGGGGAATTCGCGTCATCGTGGTTTTCCGGGTGCCCCTACCGATACGGGCATTCCTGGCTGAGGTAGTTCTTCACATAGTCGGCGACCGCGTCCTCCAGGGGCGTAAAGGGATGCGGATAGCCGGCCCCCCGCAACCCGCCGAGATCGGCCTGGGTGAAATACTGGTACTTGTCCCGGATCTCCACGGGCATGTCCACGTATTCGATGCGCGGTTCGCGTCCGGCGGCCGCGAATCCGGCGCGGATGAAATCCTTGAAGGTCCGCGCCTCGCCCGTGCCGACGTTGAACAGGCCGCTGATCTGGGGGTTGTCGCACAGCCACAGCATGACGCGCTCGGCGTCCCGCACGTACACGAAGTCGCGCCGCTGCTCCCCGTCGCGCACGTGCGGCACATGGGAGCGGAAGAGCCTGACGGCGCGCCCCGCGACGATGTCGGGCCAGACCTTCGTGAGCACGCTTTGCATGGAGCCCTTGTGGTACTCGTTCGGCCCGAACACGTTGAAAAACTTGAGGCCGACGCACTGCGGCGGCAACGGTCCGCCGGTCTGGCGGCGGCGGCAGACAACGCCGTCAAAGGCGTGCTTGCTGAAGCCGTAGAGGTTCAGGGGCGTCAGTTTGGCCAGGGCCTCGGGCGTGAACGCGTCCCGGAAGCCCTGGCTGCCGTCGCCGTAGGTGGCGGCAGAGGAGGCGTAAATGAACGGGACGCCGGCGGCGGCGCACCAGTCGAGCAGCGCCAGGGAGAACTTGAAATTTTCCCGCAGCACGGCGTCTCCGTCCACCACCGTGGTGGACGAGATGGCCCCCATGTGGAAGACGCCGCGCACCGTCCCCTGCTTGCCTTCCAGCCAGCCGGGCAGCTCTTCCGGGGAGACGAAGTCGTCGAACTGGCGTTTGCGGACATTGAGCCACTTGCCGCCGCTGCGGAGCCGGTCGCACAGGACGAGGTCGCACACGCCCCGCGCATTGAAGGCGGCGGCAAGATTCGATCCGATGAAACCGGCTGCTCCGGTTATCAAAATCATGCTGCGCGCTCCTCGTCATCCGGCACGGGAAGAAACGCCTCCCGGGGGCCGGGGAGTATGCCTTTGAAAAGACCGTAGTACACGATTTCGCCACTGCCAATAGTCAAAAATTCCGGAGAGCCGGGGGGCACGGCGGGGCTGTTCGGCTTTATTCCGTCGCCTGGCCCTCGCCGCCGAAACGGGCGGCGAAGGCCTCTGCCGTGCGGCGCAGGCCCTCTTCCAGGCGCACGCGCGGCGTCCAGCCGTAGAGCGCGCGGGCCAGGCCGATGTCCAGGTAGTTGGCCGGCACGTCGAAGCCCCGGGCCGGCCGGCGTTCGATGGCCACGGGCCGCCCGAGCGCCCGGCCCACGCCCGCGAGCACGTCGCCGACGCTGCGCCCCTCGCCCGAACCCACGTTGACCGTGACCCCGGTCGGGGCCCCCTCCAGGCAGCGCAGGAAAAATTCCGCGAAATCGTCGATGTAGAGGTAGTCGCGCACCACGGAGCCGTCGCCGTACACGGCGACCGGCTCGCCGCGCAGCGCCCGCAGCATGGCCACGGCCACGAGCCCCTGGGGGCGAAACGGCGACTGTCCCGGCCCGTAGACGTTGGACGGCCGGAAAATGACGTGCTCCAGGCCGTTTCTCGCGCAGAAAAAACGCACCGCGCTTTCCACGGCGTGCTTGATCAGGCCGTAGGAGGAGATGGGCGCGGGCACGGCGGTTTCGGGCACGGGCAGCGCCCGCGGCACGCCGTAGACCGTGCCGCCCGAGGAGCAGTAGAGCAGGCGGCGCGTGCCGGCCTCGGCGCACAGCGTCAGCAGGCCCCAGGCCGCGGCCAGGTTGGCGAGCAGGTCGGTCTGCGGGTCGGCCTCGGCGGTCTGCGGCAGGGTGGCGTCGGCGAAATGGGCCACGTAGGCCGTGCCGGCGACGGCCCGGCGCAGCCGCTCGCGGTCGGCGATGTCCCCGGCGAGGTATTCCACCCCGGGCACGGCCCCGGTATCGGGCCTGCCCCGGCGGGAGTAGACCCGCACGCGGTAGCCGCGCGCGCAAAGGGGCGCAAGCAGGCTTGCGCCGAGAAAGCCCGTGCCGCCGAGCACCAGGACGCGCGCGCCCTCAGCCGTCGCCATGCCCCGGCCCGTCCGCACCGGCGAGCAGCCGGTCGTAGATGGCCTCCAGGGCCGTTTCCCCCTGCCGCAGATCGAGCGCCGTGCGGGCGCGCACCCCGGCGGCGCGGCCCAGGCGCTCGCGCAGTTCCCGGTCGCCAAGCAGCCGCTCCAGGGCGTCGGCCAGGGCGAGCGGGTCGCGCTCGGGCACGAGCAGGCCGTGCGCGCCGTTTTCGATGATCGTCGGGATGCCGGAGTGGAAGGTGGAGAGCACGGGCAGCCCCGAGGCCATGGCCTCGACGATGGCCCCGGGAATGCCTTCCATCTCCCCGGCCGGACCGGTGACGCTCGGGTGCACGAACACGTCCGCCTCGCGGTAGGCCGCGACCATCTCCGGCGAACCGTAGACGACCGGTCCGGTGAAGCGCACGTGCCCGGCCAGGCCGTAGGCCTCGGTCAGGCGCAAAAGTTCCTCGCGCAGGGGGCCGTCGCCGATAAGGCGCAGCACGAAACCGTCCCGGCCCCGGGCGCGCAGTTCGCGCAGGGCGGCGAGCAGCACGGCGTGGCCCTTCTGGTGCTCGAAGGAGGCCAGCAGCAGCAGGCGCACCGGGCCGTCCGGCTCGGGGTATTCGCGCTGCGGGAAGGCGAAACGCGAGGTGTCCGTGCCGAAATAATGCACGAGAATCTTGTCCCCGGGGCAGCCCAGGGCGAGCAGCGCGTCGCGCATCTCCCGGCTCATGGCCAGGACGCGCGTGGCCGGGGCGAAGACGTTTCGCCGCAGGAAACGGCGGCCGTAGCCCCAGTACATGTCCGGGAACGAGGAGCAGTCGTAGCCGTAAAACGAGACCACGGACGGAATTCCGGCCTGGCGCATGACCGGGGCGTACATGCCGGCGTCGGAGCCGTAGTGGAAATGGAGCAGCGACGCGCCCTGGTCCGCGAGGAAGCGACGGATGCGGCGCACGTCGCGGCCGGACAGGCGGTAGGCCAGCGTAAAAAGCGCCTTGTCCAGGGCGTTGGCGTCCCGGCTCAGGTCGAGCAGTGGCAGGTCCCTGGCCGTGTCCGGGGTGGCGTAGCCGCCGTCGTCGCGGTCGGAAAAATGCTTAAACGCCACGGCCGGCGCGTAGCGCGCGTGCCCGAGAATCTGGTTGCGGATGAACGAGGCCCGCAACTGGGTCGATTTCCGCACGAAGTGGACAACGGTTTTCATGGGTGCGCCGCGCATCGGCGTGAGCATTAGCGGGAATGGCGGGTGTGGGCAAGCCGTCGCGATGCGACGGCTTGCCCGTGCCGGTTGCTACGCCTTGGGCGCGAGGCCGAACGGCCCCTCCTCGTAGGCTTCGCCGCATTTTTCGCAGACAAGCCCCACGGGCAGCTTCTCGCCGCAGGTGCACATCCAGCCGATGCGCCGCGCCGGGTTGCCGACGACCAGCGCGTGGTCGGGCACGTCGTGGGTGACCACCGAGCCGGCCCCGACGAAGGCGTGGCGGCCGACGGTGTTGCCGCAGACGATGGTGCAGTTGGCGCCCATCGTCGCGCCCTTGCGCACCAGGGTCTCGCGCAGTTCGGCCATGCGCGGGATGTGCGCGCGCGGATTGAAGATGTTGGTGAAGACCATGGACGGGCCGCAGAACACGTCGTCCTCCAGGGTGACGCCCTTGTAGACCGAGACGTTGTTCTGGATCTTGCACCCGTCGCCCACGGACACGTCCGGGCCGATGACCACGTTCTGGCCGACGTTGGTGCGCTTGCCCACCGTGGAGCCGGAAAGCACGTGGCTGAAGTGCCAGATCTTGGTTCCCGCGCCGATGGTCGCGCCGGCGTCCACCACGGCGGTCTCGTGGACGAAATAGTCCTTGGCCTTGTCCTGCGCGGGGGCCGGCGCGGGCGCGGCGGCGGGCTTGCAGCCGTCCAGGCAGGCCTGGCTGGCGTTTAAGACTTCGAGCACGCGCAGCCCTTCCCGGCCGTCGGTCAAGGGCGTGCGGCCCGTGGCCATGCAGGTCAGGAAGTGTTCGCACTCCAGGCGCAGGGGTTCGGACTCGGGCAGGACCACGGGTTCGGGCGCGGCCTTGGCCGGCACGGGCACGTTTTTCTCCCAGCGGATCTCGTGGGGATAGAGCGCGAGCTTTTCGGCCCAGGGCAGGGTGTCGTCGAAGACGGCCATCTTCTTTTCCCCGACCAGCACGAGCTTTTGCTCCTTGAACGGGTGCAGCCAGGAGACGAAGACGTGCGCCTTGAGCCCGGAGGGGAAATTGAGGTGGGTCGTGGTCACGTCGGCGATCTTCTTGTGCAGGTAGTTGCCGCCGATGGCGAAGACCTGGTCGGGCATCTCGCCGGCCAGGGACAGGATCATGGAGATGTCGTGGGGCGCGAACGACCAGAGGATGTTCTCCTCGCGCCGGATCTTGCCCAGGTTCAGGCGGTGGGAATAGATGTAGTTGATCTTGCCGAGCGCGCCCGAGGCGGCCAGCTCCTTGAGACGCAGGAAGGCCGGGTGGTAGTGCAGCAGGTGCCCGACCATGAGGATGCGCTTTTTCTCCTCGGCCAGGGCGATGAGCTCGCGGCCCTGGCGCTCGTCGAGCACCAGCGGCTTTTCCACGAACAGGTGCTTGCCGGCCAGCAGCACTTCCCGGGCCAGGGCGTAGTGGGTTTCGGCGGGCGTGGCGATGACCACGCCGTCCACGGCGTCGTTGGACAGGACGTCGGCCAGGGCCATGCAGGTTTCGAGGCCGGGGTATTGCTCGGCGAACGCGCCCAGAATGGCTTCGTTCTTGTCGCAGACCATGGCCAGCGCGCCCAGGGCGTGAAAGTTGCGTACGAGGTTCTTGCCCCAATAGCCGGAGCCGATGACCGCCACGCGCTTGATGGAATCGCTCATGATGTTCCTCGACGGCGCCGCGTGCGAAAAGGGAATCGTGACGGGCGCCTGTTGCAGTTTTCCTGGCCGGTTCGTAGCCCAACGCCGACCGGGGCGCAATGGCGGCGGGAGGCGGCTTTCGGCCTGACCCGGTTTCGCGGCCGGAGAATCCCGGGGCGCGCCTCCGGCGGCTGCGGCAAAAGCATCGCCCCGGGGGAGCCTCCCCCCCCCGCCCGGGCTGCCCGCCGCCTCGTGCGGCGTGGCGTTGCCGCCGGAGATATCTGGACATTCTCGCGTATCCGGCCTATCGGAAAAAGATGCATTCGAGACGGGATGCCGCGCGAAAAAATCCCCTGCCTGCCGCTTCATCCGGAATTCTTCGCAGCCGGGCGCGCCTGGGCGCGATCCTTTTCTGGGCATGGTGCCTCATGCTCGGCGGCTGGACCGTCGCCGGAGGCAGGCAGGCCCCGCTTTCCCCGCAGGATGTCCAGCGCCGGCTGGCAACGCTGACGGCCGCCAAGGCCGCCCTCGAAGCCTATAAAACGCAATACGGCCGCTATCCCGACACGGACGGGGTCTGGTTGCAGGGCGCGGCCGTGGGCAGGCTCCTGCGCCTGCCGGCCGGCACACCGGCCGGCGAAGAGGCGATCGGCCTCCGCGCCGGGAACGGGGAGTACAAACTCATTTCCGGCGACCCGAACCTGTGCCTTGCCGTCCATGCCTCCCACCCGGACATGATCGATCCGGTCCGCTTCAAATTTTCCAACATGCCTCTCGAGCCGTCTTTCGCGGTGCGCGATCCCGACTTGTTGCGCACGGCCAGGACGCTCATGGTCAGCGAGCGCAGCGACCCCGCCCTTGCGGACCACATCCGGGCCAAATGCTGGGGCGTCGGCTACTGGACGCCACAGGCATGGCTCTGGTGACGGCCTTCGCCGCAGCCGGGGCGGTCCTTGCCCGGTGCGCCGCCGGCATCGGGGAGACGGCCTACGCCTTGCAGCAGACCCTCGGCCCGGGTCCGGCCTTCGCCCTGTCCGCGCTGTCCCTGGCGGTGTTGTCCCGCTTGCTCCCGGTCGGCGTCCGGGGGGAAACGGCCGGCGCGGCCCCGCCCGCGGACCGCGCCTTTGCCGTGTGGCCGTGCGTCCTGGCCTGCACCCTCCTCGGCGGCGTGTTGCGGTTTTATGCCCGCGACGCCCTGCCCTACTGGTGGGACGAACTGCTGGCGGTCTGGATCGCCAACGCCGATCCGGCCACGATCCTGCGCACGTTGGCCACGCCGCAAGCGCCGGCAAGCGATTTCACCCCGCCGCTTTTTTACCTGTTGCTGCACGGCGTCCGCGTCGTCTGGGGCGACGGGGAGGCAGTCTTGCGTTTTTTCACGGCGCTTTGCGGCACGTTGACCATTCCCCTGACCTACGTGGCCGGGGCCAGGCTCATCAACAAAACGGCCGGCTGCTGCGCGGCGCTCCTGCTCGCCCTCTCGCCCGCCGCCGTCTATTACGGCCAGCAGGTCCGCTGTTACAGCCTGCTCGGCCTGCTGACCGTCCTGACGGTCCTCGCCCTGGACAGGGCGGCGTGCCAGCCCCGGACCGGGCGGTTGGCCGTGGCGACGCTGCTCGCCACGCTGACGCTCTACACGCATTTCGTGGCCACCTGGTTCATGGCGGGCCTGGCCGGGGCCTTTCTCGGGGCGGCGCTGGTGGAACATCCCCGCTTCCCCCTGGCGCGCATGCGGGGTGTCCTGACGCCGCCGCGCAACCTGCTGCTGACGGCGGCGATTTTCCTGGCCGCCGCCTGTTGCCCGCTTTTCGCCGCGCCGCCGCCCGCAAGCCCGGCGTTTTCCCTGTTTCTGTGGGCGGGACTGGGGTGCGGCGCGGCCCTGGTCCTTATGGGCCTGCCCTGGTGCGGCGAACCGGCCGGGAACGGCGGCGGCGCCTTCTGGCGTCTGGCGATCGCCCTGGCCGTCGCGGCCGTTTTTTTCGCGCCCTGGCTTTTGGGCACGCACATCTGGACGGTCATTTCCGGGCCGGGAGCCCATGTGCCGGGCGCGTACGGCCTCAAGGAACTGGCGGAGTTCCTGGAATTCTCCACCGGCCTGCCGTTGCGCCCGGGCCTTTTTTTCATGATCGTGGGGTATGCGGCCCTGCTCGTGCGCCGCCCCCGGACGGCGCTCATCCTGACCGGTTGGGGACTCGTCCCCCTGGCCCTGGCGATGTACGTGCAAAATCCGAGCATGAACCTGGCGCGCTACCTGTCGCCGGGCCTTCCCGTCTATCCGCTGCTGCTCGCCGCCGGCATCCTGGAAGGGCTGGCCGTGCCCGGGGCCGTGTGGCGCGGCGTCACCGGCGGACGCTCCCTGCCCCGTGCCCCCTGGGCGGTGACGGGCCTTGCCCTGGTCCTGGTCTTCGCCGCCTTCGGCTACCAGGCTTTCAGCCGCATCCCCTTTCCCACGCGGCGTACCGACTACGAGGATTATCCGGCCATCGCCGCGCGCCTGGCCCGGGAGCCGGGTCCCTGCCTGGGAGCCGAATCGGCGAACCTGCTGCGGGCCGTGTCCTGGTACCGGGCGCGCCTGGCGGAACCCCAGGCCGCCTGTAGCGGGGAACATGGCTCGATCGTCGTCTACAACATCGATCAGCAGGGCAATCCCTGGCATCCCAAAAGCCCGCCCGTGGCCGGCATGCCCGCGGACGCCGTCCTCCTCGCGCGCGTCCCCGGCCTCGTGGCGTGCGCGATTCCCGCCGCCGCCCCGGTCGCGGTGACGCCGACCCGTGTCGGCGCGGCCGCATGGGCTTGGAACCTGGACGGCGGGGAGCTGCTGCGCGCCCTCGCTCGCGGGGAAAACGTCGGATACGGCTATTTCCCCCCCGGGCTCATGCCCCTGGACAAGGGCGGGCCCGCCAGGGCCCAATACCTGCTGGCCGTGCCCGAGGCGATGGCGGTCAAGCGGATCGCCGTGACGGTCATGCCGCGTCTGGCCGGCCCGGCGAGCGCCGTGGAGGTGCGTCTGCGGCGCGCACGCGGGGAGGCGGTCCTGCTGCGCTTGCGCGTACAGGGAAACGGCGAGGTTTCCGGCGCGTCCGCAAGCGACGCCACGACAAAAGAGGCGCACTGCCGCCGCAACGCCGACGACAGCGCCACCTGCGAAGCCGCGTTGGCGGCCGATTTCGCGCCGGCCGACGGGCTGGAGCTGGAAACGACGCTCGCCGACGACGGTTCCGGCGTCATTTACAGCAGCGAAGCCGCGCTCCGGTCCTGCAACGTCGTCATGGAGACCGTTCCGCACCCGGGTCCGTAACCCTCGCGCGTTCCTTTCACCCCCCCGGTTCGGACGTGCGGTCTGACAGCGGCCAGGGACCGGGGCGCAGGAAAAGGGAAAAGTCGTTATTCCCGGCCGCGACCAGGGAGACGTCGAGATTCCGGGCGGAGAGCGTCAGGGGCGGCAGGATGCGGGCGTCGAGATCGGCCTCGATGTACATGTCGTCGATGTTCCAGGACGGCGAAAGGAATCCGGCCTGGTCTCCCATTTGCAACTCGAAGGCCAGTATCAGAGTCCTGACCGGCGGGTCGAAACGCAGCCGGCGGTATGCGTACTGCCCAGGGGGCGTCCAGGTGCATTCCTCGCCGCCCGTGGAGTCGATCAGCGTGCGGTAGGTCTTGCCCGCATCCGTGGAGACATTGACCCTGGCCCTGTTGGGCTCGCATTTGCGGCAGGGATTGGCGTAGACGGTGGGAAGGACACGCAGGCGCAGTTCGGTCACGGGCAACGCGGAAACGAAGGTGTAGACGAAGGCGCAGTTGCCGGCCCCGCCGCAGACCAGCTCCCCCCGGGCACGTTTCGAGGAAGCAATGTCGCGCGCGTAGCTCATGGCGCCAACAGACCGCGACAGGTCCTGCGTCCAGTCCGGCACAAAAGTGATGCGTCCCTTGTCGCCCGGGGTCAGGGTCAGGGTACTGCCCGGGGGGGCCAGCACGGGGATGGTCAGGGTTTTGTCCCCCAGCCGCAGGGTCGGGATGGCAATCGTGCCGGTCAGGCGCAGAGAGGCCGGGGCGGTTCCGAAATCCGGCAGGCCGTGGACACGGCGCGTGGGATGCGCGGCATCGAGGCCGATGCCTGGGCGCGTCAGCGTCGGGTCGTAAACAGAAAGCGCCGGCTGGCCGTCACGGTCAGCCAGAACCGCCGCCGGGGCCAGTCCGGGATGGGCGGCCTTGAACGCCTCGCCCAACTCCGGCGCGCCCACGGGCAATCCGGTCTCCGCCAGCCAGTCGAAGCCCGGGGCGGCAAAGGCGAAGAGCCCCAAATCCTCCCCGGTCCCATCCCAGCGCGCGGCCCGGATGTTGTCCAGCAGATGCCCGGCCTGCCGTGCCAGGGGACTGTCCGCGTCGCGGCGGGACGGCGTCCCGCCGAGGCTGGCGACAACCTCCAGTCCGGCGAGATTGAGAAACCCCTCCTTGTGCCCGGGCCGGTAGGCTATCCGTACGAGAAGCTTCCCCCCGGCGGCCAGCTCGGTCGGCACATCGTAGTCCAGGCGCGTCTCGCGGCATTGTTCGTGGTAAAACCCCATCTCGTCGAAAAAGGCCCGTTCGACCGTCACCGGTCGGCCGTTCTCCACGGGAAAGTCCTTCTGGCCGATGACGCCGAGTTCCGTCAGATGCGCGGCGTCCGGGCCGGCCGCAACGACCAGAGTGGAATCGGCCGGCTCGGTCGGATGGTTCTTGTACAGGGCGGCGCTGACGGCGAGACGCAGGCGCGAGAGCCCCATGCCGGGCGGGACCTCGTATTCCCAGGTGGCCTCGGCCGGTTTGGAATAGCGGGCCGGGCGCAACATGCCGACCTCGGGGTCGAGCGTCATGTTGGCGGCGTTGAATGCGTCGGCGTAGAAGCGGCGGTCCCGGAAATCGTCCTTGTAACGCCATGCCCCGTCCGGGCCCGGGTCCATGACCAATGGCGCGCGGCTGGCCGCCGGGGCGAGGCTCACGCGGGTGGAGGTGAAAAGCGAACCGAATTCCGCCAGCGGCACGCCGGGATGGCGCGCCCTGGCGACGGCGCCGTCGGCGTAGCCGGTGTCGATGTCGGCGATACGGCGGTAACCCGGGCCGGCAAAGGTGCCGGCCTCGCCGAATCTGCCGGGCAGGTACCAGGCGGCGGCGAAACGGCGCGTGTTGCGCTTGTAGCCGTGGAACGCCAGGCTGTCCATGTCGCCACGCAACCCGTCGAGCCAATGGAAGAAATCCCTGTCCTGGCTGAGCGACCGGTCGTAGTAGCCGCCATATCCGGACAGGCTCGGCCACAAGAGCAGCAGGCAGGACAGGACTCCTGCGCCCACGCCGGCCGTGCGGCTGAAACGCATGCGTGACAAGGCCCGCCCGGTCCACTCGCCAACCAAAACCACACCGCCCGACGCCAGAAGCACCAGGGCCGGAAAAGCCATGACGAAATGCCGCGCCTCGAGATTGGGACGCAGCAGGCTGTGCGAGCCGACCAGGGCCAGGCTCGTGGCCGCGGCCGTAAGGACAAGCAACCAAAGTCCCCGCCACTGCCCCCGGCGCAGACACCGCCAAGTCCCCAGGACCGGCGCGGCCGACCAGGCCAGGGCGTGTCCCGCCGGCATGTCCGGATCGAGACCGATGAAACCGCGCAGGATCTTTGTCGCGAAGGCGAGGTCCAGCCCCGCCCAGGGATGCACGGGCGGATCGCGCAGAAACTCGCGGAGAAATAAGATTGCCGGCAGCCACGGCAGATAGGCCGCGCCCACCACGGCGCAGGTGGCCAGGAAACGGAACAGCCGGCGACGCCGCGCGGCCGGCTCCCGCCAGATGACCGCCCCGGCCCACAGGCACTGGACGGCAAAGGCGGGAAGGCCCTGGTAGCCGGTGTAGAGCATGCCCAGGGCGCAGGCCCCGTAGGCGCACCACGAGGAAAGCCGGTCGTCGTCCACGGCCCTGGCCACCAGCCACAGGGAATAGACGGCCAGGCACAACAGCAGGGCATAGGCCTTGATGGCCTGGGCAAAGCCCAGGGGATAAAGCAGGAAGACGGTGAGGACGGCAGCGGTCAGCCCAACGGCCGGGCCGAACAGACGCCGGCCGAGCAGCCACAGGCCCAGGGGAGTCAGGAGTCCGGCCAGAAGGCTCGGGATGCGTGCGGCGAGCGAACTGCGGTGCATCTCCAGGGCCACATGCTGCAGGGCGTAACTGAGCGGCGGCTGGAAATCGAAGATGGTGTCGGCCGGGCCCTGCCACTTCTGGACGGCGGCCATCTCCGCCAGGGGCATCATGGCCCGGTCCAGATTGAGATAATCGTCTTCCCACAGGGGGGCGGTGTCGAGGCGCCACAAGCGGGTGGCGAAAAGAGCCGCGAGCAGGGCAAGAAGGCCCAGCCCACACAAGAGCCGCCGGCGGTCAAACCGCATGGCCGCCCCTTGTCGCAAGAAGAAGGCCCGGGCGCGGCAGATGTAGGCGGGGTCTGTCCGTGAGCCGGGCAAGCATGACAGACGCCACGGTACCCCCGATAGCCGCCCCAAAGGCCCGGGCGCGTTTATTCCAGTGGCAGGTTACAGGTTGGCCGCGCATTGCGCAACGGCCTGTCCGGGCCCGTTCCGATCTTTCCCGACCCCGGCAGGAAGGGCCGCCCGCCAGACCGTGACAACGGAGGGGGCCGGGGCTTCGATTTGGGCCGCCCAAAAGTCACCGGGTCGGGCCGACGACAAGCCAGGCGGGGTTGTCCCGGTTCATGCAAAGCACGGCGTTGCCCCGCATGCGGACCAGCAGGCGGAGTTCTCCGCCGGGCCAGGTTCCAGACATCCGCGTGGGCTCATTCCAGACCTCGTCGAAATTTTTCACCCCTACCGCCCCGAAGCCGGCAACCGGCGCAAGCTCCGCGTCATTCGGCCCGGCGAGGGGTTCGACGCTTCCGCCGGGAGCGCTCAGCATGGCGGGGAGGCCCAGTTCGTAGGTCAGCGAATGGTCCCTTGGGGCCTGGACCTCCAGGCCCAGCACGGCCTCTTCGCGTTTGTCCCCGAGGCACCAGCAGTCGCGGCCGGCCACGCGAACCAGATTGCGCGCCTCCGTCACTCGAGCGGACACCCCTGCCTCTCCGCCTTTCCACTGCCCGGCGGCCTTGGCTTCGGACAGTCCTTCCAGCTCCAGAACAGCCAGGGCGGGGCGGGGCTTGAGGAGTTCATAGGGGCCTATCACCTGGGTCCGCACATAGTAGCGGTGCAGCACGAGGGTGTATTCCCTGGAGTGCAGGGTGGCGCCGTTGACCACCAGACCGAACCGCCGGGCCTTGATGTCCCGCAGCAGGACCGACTCGGTGAGCGTGCCCCCGATGGCCCACGCGTAGGCTCCCAGTTCGACGGCGTCGTAGAGCGTCACGTTCTCCAGCGGCACGCTATCGAGAAAGGCGGGCGCTCCTTCCACGTCGGCCAGAATCCGGCCGGGCTCGTCCAGGACGGCCCGCACAAGGGCCTTGCGCTGCTCCAGGGCCTTTTCGAGGGCCTGGTCGTTTCGTTGCATGTCGCCACAGGGAAAGGCCCCCGGCAGCAACGCCGCCAGAAGCGCCGCGCAGACCACCGCCTGGGCGTGCCCCCGCTTCCAAAGACTGGCCAATGCCCTCGCGCCGAGCACGCAGAGAAGGCCAAGGCCGCTCAAAAGATAATTGGCGTCTGCTCCCCAGGTGCCCAGCAGCACGATGAGGAAGGGAATGTTGACGAGAAACACCACTTCCTCGAGGCGCACGTCGCGAAACCCTTTGCGTCCGGGAATGGTGGATGCCCATGCCAGCATCAGGGGGCACTGGCCCAAGAGGAAGTTCCACAGGGCGGCACCCCCGCGCCAAGTCGAGGTGATGGCGGGGTTGGAGGCGATGAGGCCGGGATAGGACACGGTGTGTTCGAACACCGCCCCGTGAGTCAACAATCCCTCGGCCAGAAGCCCCAGACCGGCAGTGCCGCAAAATCCGGCCGCAACGCGCCACAACGCGCCGCAGCGCCAGGACAAAGCCAACCAGAGGCAGGTGCCCAAGAAGAAGGGCAGCGACTGCTGCTTGGCCAGGTAGGCCAGGCCCAGGAGGATCCCGGCCGCCAGGTTGCGCGAGCCCCCCCCCGGCTCCTCCCTGGCCTGCCCGGCCAGGACCAATCCCCCGAAGGCCAGAACCCAGGCCAGGACGTCCGGTCTGGTGAAGCTGGTGACCCGAAAGGGCCCGGAAAGGGCGAAAAGGGCCGTGACCAAGCCGGCCATTTTCCACGTCCCTCCCTTGACCGAGGAGAGTCGCCAGACAATAGCCAGCAGGATGGCCGCCAGGACGGCGTTCAGGATCCTGGCCACCGCGAAGATGTCGCGGATGGCGGTGAACAGGCCGGCCAGGACGATATGGTAGAGCGGATTGTAGAGCGTGACCAGCAGTTGGCTGCCGTCCAGGGGCGGATAGACGCCCAGGCCGTGCAGCAAGAGCCAGGCCTTGGAGGGTTCGCGACCGTCCAGGACGTTGACGGTGAAGGGATAGCGGATCAGGAAGACGAACTCCCATGCCTGCCGGGCCAGACCCTCCAGGCCGGCCAAAGCCATGAACAGCAGGACGCTCGGGCCGAGGCGAGAAGTCCAGCGATCAAGAAACGAGACGATCTCGTACTTGTCTGGTCCCACGGGCAGCCTGTAGGCCAGGGAGGTGGCCAAGGCCGCCGCCCCGAGGCAGCCAGCCAGCCAAAGGGGAAAGGACCGCCCCACGGCTCCCCACAAAAGACGCAGCATGACGGCCCCGGCCAGGCAAGCCAGACGCTGACGGACGACGACGCGCGACACGGTTTTCACGGCAAGACCTTGAGGCCGGCAGCCAGGGTGAGTTTCAGGAAGGCCACCGCGTATGGCGTGTCGTCCTTGACGAAATCGAAGTGATTCATCAGCGGGTGCTCGAAAACGATGACATTGGGTCCGGCCCGGCCCTGGAAGCGCACGGACTCGTGCAGACTTTGGGCCATGCCGGTGACGGCGGACAGCCCCGTGTGCCTGGCAAGGACCTCGCCGTTGACCACGAGGGTCAGCGCCTGTCCTTCCAGGGGGTTGGATATCGCGTAATCCAGGCGCACGGGGCCGGTCTTTTCCAGTTCCAGGGTAATGACGGTGCGTGGGCCGATGCCCCAGCGCCAGCGCCGCCCGGCCTCCTTCTCCGGGCCAAGGACGCCGCTGATGCCGAGATTCGACGGTTCGGAGGCCGTCGTTACGAAGTCATGGACGAAGTTCGCCTGCCGGAAGTCCTGCCAGACCCACTGAAGAGGGGTGGCGGCCAGGACGGCTGCGGTGGCGAAAACGCAGGCCGCGAGAACGGTCCACACGGCCCGGTGAAACCGTCGCGCCTGGCCGGCCAGTATTTTTCGTTCGGCCTCGGGGAGGCGGGACAGCACCAAGGCATGTCCTTCCCGGAACAGTTCCGTGCACCGCCGGGCCTGGGCGCGTAGGCGAACCGGGTCCAGAGGGGGCTCACCCGGCCCTTCCGTGGCGTCGCCCCGGAGTCCTTCCACCGACACGGCCACGCCGCGCGGGCCTTCCGGCAGGGGTTTTGCGGGATCCCGGGCGGGTTCCGTGCCATCGCCGGCCGCTCGGGGGCGTTCCAGGGCCGAGAGAACCTGGCCGAAGTGCCTCCCGAGGTCTTGGGCCAGGGGGGGCAGCGCCAGGGCCAGCGCCTCCCAACGGTTCGCTTCGACGAGTCGGGACATATGGTCGCAACGGGAACGCAAGGCCAGGCAACGCGCGTCGTAATCCTTCAAGCAAAAGTTCGTTCGCCCAACGGAGCCTTTGACACAAAGCATAGTGGAGGCCACCTCGACATTCGGAACTTGAACCAGATCAAAAAAAATGATTATTATTCCGCAGCGTTTATACCGCACCCCATCCCTGCGCACATTCCAGCCTGCACAGGCAGCGTTCCAGTGCTCCACGGCCGTAAACAGCCAGCCCCGGCATCCTCCACGAGAAAAGCCCGCGGCTCCACCGGTCCCCCACATCTCGTCCGGGCTGTCCGTGAAAATCCGCCCGTCGTGAAGCGCGGCGCTTCCGCGCCGGCCACGAAAAGGGGAAAGCGGGTTGTTTTCCCGCATGGTCCGCAGCACCCGCTTGCGACCGAATCGAATCCCGTCCCGGGCCCGCGGGCGCGCCCGGACATTGCGCTATCCTTCGCCAGAAGGCGATGGGATGCAATATCGATGTTGATGGCGGCCAGCAGCATTGAATCGGACTCTGCTGTTTTCGGACAACATTCCCCAGGCTCCGCCAGAGCCGCGAGGCACAGGGCTTGTCAACCATGGCATAGCGAAACGACCTGGGCTTCCCCCGGATATGACATATTCTGTTAATGTGGTAACGGTTTCACGAGGATGCCACCGCAGAGCTTATTTCTTCGCCCCCCCATTGGCTAAAGGTCTGATCGCCTCACGCGCTGCCAGAGTGATTCGTTCTCCATGGCCAGTTCGGCGACTCGCTTCATAACAGAATCGTATTCGGCTTGCAGCAGATTTTCGGTGCGGCGCTAGTGGGTCGCATCTGTGCCGCCTGGGGCGGCATCCTGCCATTTTTCAAGGCGGCAAACCGCCACGCCTAATTTCCTAGAGGGACTATCCAGAGTCTATACTATATGAATACCAGAACTCCCGTTTGTTGTAGAAATATATGCATGCCAAGCAGTTGCGCACGTGACCCCACAACTAAGCACTGCTTCGTTGTGCCACACCTTGGTTCCCAGGCGTAACACACTGTGACACATTAAAGCAACTCTTTGAAAAACAAGAGAAGCGACGCATTGTATTGCAACACAGAGAATGGCATTTGGATATTTTCCTCACGGCTTTCCGGAACATCATTTGGAGACTTTCCAGAAGGCCACAGGGAACTCTCCGTTCTCGGCCGCAGCCGCCGGGCTGCTCCCGACGACAACGAGGAAACCAGGGGAAGAGAATGACTTTTGGAAAAGTTGCGCGCCCGGCCCGTCGCGTATAACAGGTCTCTCGCCGCCAATGCGGCCGGACCATGGCGCGCTCTTCCCAGACACCATACTACAAGCGCCCGGGCTGCCGGCGGAAACGTCCCGCTCTCCTTGCACGCCCCTGCCCGGGCACGAAGCCACCCCCATGACCTACTCCGCGACAAACCCGGATTTCCTCGTCATCGGCGCAGGCGTCGTCGGCCTCTCCATCGCCCGGGAACTGGCCGCGCGGCATCCCGACTGCCGCGTCACGGTGCTCGAAAAGGAACCCGACATCGGCGCGCACGCCAGCGGCCGCAACAGCGGCGTCATCCACGCCGGCTTCTACTACACCTCCGACAGCCTCAAGGCCCGCTTCACCCGCGACGGCAACCGCGCGCTCAAGGAATTCTGCGCGCGGCGCAAGCTGCGCATCCGCAACTGCGGCAAGCTGGTCGTGGCCAAAAACGAAGAGGAAGTGCCCGTACTCGACACCTTGCTCGAACGCGGCCGGAAAAACGGCGTGGAACTTTCGCGCGTAACGCCCCGGCAGGCCCGGGCCATCGAGCCCCGGGTCAAGACCTGCGGCGCGGCGCTTTTCTCGCCGACCACCGCCTCCATCGATCCCCTCGAAGTGCTGCGCGCCATGGCCGACGCCGCGCGCGAGGCCGGGGTCGCCATCCACGCCGGCGTGCGCTACCAGGGCCGCGACGGCGCGACCGTGCGCACGGACAAGGGCGTCTATACTCCGGGTTACGTCGTCAACGCCGCGGGCCTGCACGCGGACACCATCGCCAAGGATTTCGGCTTCTCCAAGCGCTACCACCTGCTGCCCTTCAAGGGCCTGTACCTCTACGCCTCTCCCGACGCGCCGCAGCTTGCCACCAACGTCTACCCGGTGCCCAACCTGGCCAATCCGTTTCTGGGCGTGCATTTCACGGTCACGGTGGACGGCAAGGTCAAGATCGGGCCGACGGCGATTCCCTGTTTCTGGCGGGAGCAGTACGGCTGGCTCGAGAATTTCGATTTCGGGGAGCTGCGGGAGATCGTCGGGCGGGAGATCGCGCTTTTCGCCGGCGCGGATTTCGATTTCCGCCGCCTGGCCGTGGAGGAGCTGCGCAAGCAGTTCCGGCCGCACATCGTCGGGCTGGCCGCGGAGCTCGTCACGGGCGTGCGCGTGGCGGATTACCGCAAATGGGGCCGGCCGGGCATCCGCGCCCAGCTCGTGGATGCGAAAAAGCGCCGCCTCGTCATGGATTTCGTCATCGAGCACGGCAGCCGCTCGCTGCACGTCTTAAACGCCGTCTCCCCGGCGTTCACCTGCTCCATTCCCTTCGCCCGCCACGTCGCGGACCTGATCGACGGCGCGGCGTAGGCCGCGCCGGCCCGTCGAGCGCGCGCGAAAAGCGCCGCCTCGCCATGGATTCCGTCCTCATGCACGGCAGCCGCTCGCTGTACGTCTGCAACGCCGTTTCTCCGGCCTTTCCCTGCTCCCTTTCTTTCGCCGCCACGTCGCGGACATGATCGCCGGCGCGGCGCAGGACGCCGTCCGAGCGCGTGCGAAAGAAGCGACAGCGGGGGCATACATCTGAAAAAAACGGTCCTCGGGGACGGCGGCGGACGTGTCGCTTTGTCTGGCAAACGCCGGCCTTGTGGCGAAGAACATCCTCGAACTGGCGAATGATCAGCCACTACTCCCGCCGCGCGAATCCGAAAGTGAGGCAAGCAGCGGCTTGCGTGCATTGCGCAGCGGTCTCGAAGGAGAACGAAGCCGGATTTGCCGCTCTTGGGGTCGTCTCAGAAAACGGAAAAAATCGTACGCTAAGCCTGGGCTGAGGCTGGCACCCAGCGGTACAGCGTCGGAATGGACACACCGAGGTTCTTGGCCACATCCTTGGGGGGGACGCCACTGGCCAGGAGCTTCTTGGCCGACTCGATCTTGCTCTCTGTCATCTTGGGCTTACGGCCGCCCTTGCGGCCAAGCTGACGGGCGACTTCCAGCCCGGCGCGTGTGCGTTCGACGATCAGCTCGCGCTCCATTTCGGCAAGGCTGGCCATGACATGAAAGAAGAACCGACCTGACGGCGTGCTCGTGTCGATAGAGTCCGTGAGGCTCTTGAACTGGACGCCCT
>NZ_JNJA01000010.1 GCF_000702665.1 Solidesulfovibrio alcoholivorans DSM 5433 | reverse complement strand
ATCCTTTTCCACGGTCAATTGGCCGATCTTGGCGTGGAGTTCCCGGATTTCGGCGGCGGCATCCTTCTGCACCGTCGCCGCCTTCCCGGAAAAGGCCGCAACCATGCCTTCCTTGGCCTGACGCTTCCAACCGGCGATCTGCGTCGGGTGCACATCGTACTTGCTGGCCAGCTCGGCCAAGGTCAACTCGCCGGACAGGGCCTCGAGCGCCACCTTGGCCTTGAACTCCGCTGAAAACTTCCGTCGCTGGGACATTGAAAACCGTCCTCCTCGCTTGAGGACTATAGCTTAGCAGGCTGTCCAATTTTCCGCGACCACCTCACACTAACCATGGTGCGACGAGAAGCTTGTCTTGTTCGCGCTGCAGGTTGGTAAGATCAAAGAGTGGCAGAAGATCGCCGTTCTTGGATGGTGCCGGCAAAGGGTGCATGTGGGGATAGCGTTTGAATTTAAAACCATGAACTGCTGTGACGTGCCAGCCATTGCGATTCACAACGATTGCTTCTCCACGACTGTTGGCGAGATCAATCCCGATAGTCAAGAATTCACCTTCAATCTTATATGCAAATCGATTGTTGACTATTTCTTGCTTGGAGTTGAGACATGCAATGTGCTGAAAATGTCGAACTAAAGGTTTTGTACTCGATTTTACAGCAGCATGATTTGTATTCAAAAATGTCGTTGTCAGGTGGCCAATGAATTCTTTACTATCTACTTCAACAGCATACGGGAATCCAGGCACGTCGACATATTCGGTCATTACATCGTCACAGTAGTAGTGATACGGTTCGCCGATTTTGATGAGCTGTTCAATCTCGTCCCCGCCGTTTTTGCCGGTCGCCGCTGGAACCTTCTTGCTGGTTGGCGGCGTCGTTGGTCTCACCGTGGTCGCGGCGAAGGGGTTTTGTGGCTTGGCAGCCGGCGTCATAGGTTTCTCGCCCGCCTTGTTCGCCGGTGGGGCCGGATTAGCTGGCTCAGTTGGGCCGAATGCAAGGCTCGCACCGGGCGTCGCCGTTGGCGGCGGAGTGTGCTGCGGGGCCTCCACGGTGCGCTTGTTGAACGATGGTGGGACCTCGTGGCCTGCCCACGGATCGATGAAAATCCCTGCGGGTGGGTTGTCCTGTCCTGTGGATTCCGGCGCAGGAGGCCAGTCGGAGTCATCGTCGGCGTTTTCGTCTTCCTCTGCGAGGTCAAGGTCCGAGGAGCGTTGGGTCTGCAATTCATCATCGTCATAAGAATCGAATGGTTGATAGTAATTTTCGTCTATCATTATTTTCTCCAATTATTTCTAGTCATGACCGTCCACATCGTCTGCATATCTATAGAAGCCGCTGACGTAGAAGTCGGTGGCGTTCACTTCAACTGCATCTCGTATATTTTGTTTTCAATGAACAGGTAAAACGAAAAAATATAATTTTTTATCCCATTGGCAGCCATTAATTGATGTGGCGCTGGCTGATGGGACCCTTCAAATTGTCTGCAGGAGGCTCAAGCCCGATCCTGCATCGGCCGAGGGAGGCAGTACCTCCCCCGGCGTCATGTCGGTTAAATTACATTCCTGCATCCGCCGCTGGCTCGGATTTCAGCAAGCCGTTGCGTGACAAATGAATGTAGCTGTTCAAGCCTGTAAGGATGTTGTAACAATAGTCATCAAGTGCAACGCAGCGTGTGCAGGCCGTAGCATCGGCTGGAGAGCTGCAGTCTCCCGAACACTTCGATCTAATTTTGACCAAAGTTTCAAGAGCATCCTTGACGTTACAAGTTTCGAACCAGATTCCGCTCATAAGTTATCCCTCGACGTCGTTAAAAGAAGTAATTTTTCCAAGAACAGCATAAGTCTGAACGTTAAATTTAAGTTTTGTCATTGTGGCCTCGATATCTTTTACTGTTGTTTTATGAGCCGTCAGCAAACGGCTGGCCGCCATGTTGAATGGAAAAGCCCCCGCCAACGGCAAGCGGCGGCTGAGATGGTGGAGATCGGGCACCACGCCCACATAGTTTCGCACAATCGGGGCGTCGTCCGTCAAAGAGAATTCGGGAGCGGGAAAGGGTAAATGGAGTGCCGTGCATAAAAAAATCCTCACCAACCAAGCGCTTGCCTGTTTATTGGTGGGGATCGTCACGGCCGCCCTGAATTACCCCTGGGCGGTTGGTAGGCCAAAAATGGCCTGCGGATTGTTCATACGCCTCTGTCCTGGCCATGGGCAAGCTTTTTTTTCGGGATGGTAAAAATAATGGCTGCGCCTGTGCGAGTACTTCCTAGGTGAATTTGCCAAGCACGAGGGCAGGAAGGGCGGCGTCATCTACACACCCGAGTCCATTGCCACTCCCTGTTTTTGTTGACGAAGAAAATGGATTGCCCTTACAATTCGCCCAGGAAAAATCGTGAAACGAGTTATGGGCTTGTGGAGCTTTTCATGGGGTTTTCCTTCATCCCTGGGGCTACCGCCCCGGCTGAAGGACCTCTGGCTACAAAGAGTGAATCCAAAAAACAGGTTTCATGCATATGCGATATGTTTTCGTCCTCAGCGGAGTTAAGCCTTATTCGGACACCATTGATATCATCCCCAGTGTGTTGAGGCAGACCAAAGACGTATTGTTGTCTTTAAAAGGTATGTTTGGGAAGCAGACTAAAGAACTTTCAAAAGAGAACTCTAAATCAAACGCGTTCTCAATAACCGACGAAGAAGAGAAAAAAGCAAAAATTAAAGTTACAAGTTTTTCTTCCAGTGTCGAGGCTTTAGTCAATCGATATCGAAGTCATGAAATGAGGCTATGGATCGATTCCGGTGGATATTCTTTCATAAAAGGAGATATTGACCCAGAATGTATTGGAGTCATGGCCTATATGTATCATTTCTTTGTAGAAAAATCTTCGTCTGATATTTATAGAATTTTTACGCTCGACTTGCCGTTCAATGAAAAATTTAAGTCCTATAACAACAAACAAACAATCGGAGCAGCCAACAGGAAGATAACCGAAAAAACGATGAGATTTTTAGAGGCGCATCCGAGTCTCTGTGAAAAATTTATATTTGCCATGCACGCCAAAACAGTCGATCTATACGATATATGGCTAGATATTTATAAAGAATATCAGGTTGGTCAATGTATTCAGCGTAGAGCTATTGGCGGCCTAGTCGGGGTCAGAAAAGACACGTCAAACGTTATGAGCCCGTTCATCGTCGCAGCATACAAGGCTCTTATCGATTTTTTAAATGCAAAAAATGAAGATGATAAAAAAGTTTTCTCACTGCACTTCCTTGGCATCAATTTGATCCAAGACCGTTTTGCCATAGCCGTTCTAGAAGATCTTTTTTCATCTTATGACCGACTTGGTGTTAGTGATATCGATTTTAGCTATGACACATCAGGCTTTGGCGAGAAAGCTAGAAAAGGCAATAAAAAGTTGCCCGTTTTTGTTTTTGGTAAAAGAATTGGCTTGTATTATGTTCCTGGATGCGAATATATTGACCCTTCTTCTGTTGGACATCTTTATGATGAGAAAACAATAGAAATTGCAATGTCAAGTTTAAAAAAATTCAATCAAGGCGAAAGAGTTGATGCGACGGCTATATTTGAACCAATTAACGTTCACAGTCAAATGGAAATAGATAAAATATTATCAAGAGCAGTCAAAAAATATGATATTGGTGCAGCGTTTTTTCACATACATACGCCAAGACAATTTGAAAAATATGTTGATGATTTTTTGGCATGTATTTCTCACGGCGGTATTCTTTTTCCCGAGCGGTCGAGTGATCCCGATGTTTTGATAGAGTCAAATTTATTCAATAATAATACGTTTAGGGTGTGTTCGAAAAAGAATTTGCTTTACATGTATAACGTGCACAAATGGTTTGTTAAATCTAGAGCGCCTTACTCTGCGATCAATCAGAAATCGCGACAGTTTGTTCGTGATTGGGCTGCTGACAAGGATGCTAATTCACATAGGGTGAAGAAGAATTAGGCCTCGCTTTTGGCTGAAGAATCTTAAAAGTTATTCGTGTAGTTCGTATTGCAACGTAGCGAATTCATCGCATTTTCGTATGATTTTTGTGCGTGGTGCGAAGAGACAAGCTGGCAGGCGCTTTGAACGATAAGTCTCTATGCTGCCCACTGCGCCGACAATGCTTCTGCCTGCTGGAGGACCACCTGGATAGCCGCGTCCTGGAGGTCGGGCGAATAGCCATGACGCCTAAGAATCCGCTTCACCAGCACACGCATCCTGGCACGGGCGCTTTCCCTGTGTGCCCAATCGACGGTGATGCTGCCCTTGAGGCTGGTCAATAGCTCATGGGCGATGACCCGCAATGATGCGTCCCCCATGACATCGACCGCGCTTTGGTTCTCGGCCAGGGCATCATAGAAAGCGATCTCGTCCTGGGACAGTCCAAGTACCCCACCGCGAAGTCGAGCCTCCCGAATACTGCGGGTCGATCACGGACAGGTTGTGGTCGCCGGACTCGTCGAGGAAGAGGACCTTCATCAGAGCACAGCCCCCACGGCTTTCTCAGCGTCCTTGACCCGGATTTCGCCGGACATGAGTTTGGGGAGGAGGAGGTCGCGGGTTTGCGCAGTGTACCATCATCGGTTTGCCGGCCCCCCCCGCTCCTTCCTGAGACATCGGCTCCGCACCATCTCCAAATCCGAGTATGAGGCAAGCCCGACAGAGCTATCGCTGCAGCCCGACAAGGCTCTCTAGCGCTGGTTCGGGTTCCAAACCCGTTGCCACTCGTTTATCTCTGCCCCAGGATCTTTCCCAGGGCCTTGGCAAAGGCTTCCATGGCCTGTTCCTGCGCCAGAGAGACGCGAATCCAGTCGGGGTAGCGAAAGCCGGTCATGGTGCGCACCATCACCCCTTCCCGCATGAGCTTGCGGTAGAGCAGGGTATCGGAGAGCGGCGTGCGGACCATGATGAAGTTGCCGGCGCCACTGACGTATTCGAGCCCCAGGGCGTCGAACCGGTCGCGCAGAGAGCACTTGGCTGCGTCCACCATGCGCCGGGTGGCGGCGATGTGGTCGGCGTCGTCGGCCAGGGCCGCCGTGGCAGCGATCTGTCCCAGGCTGTTCACCGAATAGGCGATGTGGGTGCGCCGCACGATATCCACCGCCTCCAGGGAGCCGCACAGGTAGCCGATTCGAAAGCCGGCCAGGCCGTACATCTTGGAGAAGGTGCGAAACACCAGCACGTTGGCGTGGCGCTCCATGACCTCCAGGCCGTCGGGGAAGTCCGGATCGGCCAGGAATTCGCGGTAGGCCTCGTCGAGCACCACCAAGGCCCGGCCGTCGAGGGCGGTCAGAAAGCGCTCCAGGGTGGCCCGGTTCCACCAGGAACCGGTGGGATTGTTGGGATTGCACACGAAGACGATCTTGGTCTGCTCCGTGACAGCCGCCAGCATGGCCTCGGGGGACAGGGCCTGGCTTGCCAGCGGGACCAGCCGGGCCTCGATGCCGGAAAATTTCGCCACCCACTCGTAGACGGCAAAGGTCTTGTCCGCGGTGACAATGGCGTCGCCAGGCCCGCAGAAGGCCCGGATGACGGAGCTGATGACCTCGCAGGAACCGTTGCCGACCAGGAACTGGTCCGGAGATTTGCCAAAACGGACGGCCAGGGCCTGGCGCAAGTCGTAGGCGTCGCCGCTGGGATAGATGGCGCCCCGTTCGGGCGGGAAGGAGGCGATGGCCTCCTGGGCCAGGGGAGGCGGTCCCAGGGCGTTTTCGTTGTTGTTGAGCCGAAAAAGGTGCGTCACCCCGAACTGGCGCATGAGCACCGGATCGGGCCGGCTGGGGACGTACCGCTCGAAAGACCGGACATAGTCCGGCACGAGATCAAGCAAGCTGCGCATACTGCCAGATGACCTTGTCCGACTGCCCGCCCTGGGGGAGGACGGCCACCGGCGCGAAGCCGGCCTGGATCAGGTCGCCGGCCAGCGCCGCTTCCCAGGGAACGGCAAGGTCCATGGTGTAGAGGATGGTGCCGATACCCTTGCGGCGAAAGGCCGCCACATGGGTCGCCAAATTCGCCGTGAGGTCCTCGCCGTCGAGAAACGGCTCCAACTCGGCGAAATTGCGCACCCGGTCATAGGTGGCGCCGAGCAGGGATTCCCGCCGGGGCCGGCCGGCCGGCGCGTCCACGGGCAGAATGTCCCGGGGCAGGGCCAACCGGTCATACGTCTGGCGCAGAAAGTCCTCCAGTTGCGGCGCGCACCAGACCGCCAAACCATTATCCTCGCGCAGATGGCGAAAGACGACCGGATGCTGTTCCAATCGGCCGTCCATGAAAGATTGCAGGAAGCCCAGGGTCTCGAAAGACGCCTCGGGGAGATCGGAAGTGGCCCGAAAACTGAGCACGATGCTGTACGACTCGCGGGCCACCGTCTCCAGGAAGCCGTCGACCAGCAGCCGAGCCACGTTGGCGGCTTCTTCGGGGGGGACAAAGACGAAGGGTCCGGAAAAATACAGGCCCTGCTCGCTGCACGGACTCCAGGCCAGCAGACCGGCCGTTTGTCCCTTCGCGTCGCAGGCCACAACGCAAGTTGTCTGCCCATCGGCGACCATGTCCGGGAACTTGCCGGGCGTGCGGAAGCTGCTTGGGCATTGCCAGGGCGGGTAGACGGCGCTGGCCAGGGCGGCGGCCTGTGTGAGCTGGGCCGAATCACGGCCCGGGCGAATCGTGTAGGGTGGGCGCAAGCCCTCGGGATGACGGACCGAAGCGGCCTCCGGGTAGGCTCTGTCCACCTCGGCTTCGAGGAGGAAGCGATCCGCGCCCTTGTGCTTGAGATGGAACCGGTCCGCGGCCTTGCCGGCCAGCAACACCCCTATCTCCTCGGCTGTGTCGACGCGTGTTCCGGTCGTGGCGCGGGAAGTGATATTGAGCGCGCCAAGGGAAAGGTTCGTCGCCTGGAACGCAAACGAAGCGCGCAGTTGGTGCCGTTTGCCGGTAAGGCCCAGGGTGAGCGGCCGGTTGTCCGCGGCGAGTCCGGCGAGGTACAGACAGAATTCCTCGACGGTCAGTTGGAAACGGTAGCGTTCCCTCCGGCCGAAACCCGCGCGTTCCGCCAAGACGTCGGCCAGGCCGGCCACGGGACAGGCAAAAGCGGTTTCCGCCGGAATCTCCAGCGACACGCAGACGTCATCGGACATATGAAACTCCCGGCAACAGGCTTGGTGGACCGTTGCTCGCGTCCTGCCTCCGCAGAATATCGGATTCCCCGGTGCGCGGCAAATCGACAATGCCGGCGGGATGGAAATACGCTCGACGTTCTTTCGCCCATGGCATACAATAAATACGCGCTCGTGCGTCAGCGTCATGGGGGATCACGGCAAACCACCCCACGAAATCGGAAAACGCAGTGCACGGGGAGCGATACCCAAAGGGCGCAAGCCGTCCATGCGGACGTGCCGAAGCCGAAACGAGGTCGCCATGCACATGCCGGCGCATCCCGTACTCCAGTACCGATGGGCGGTGCGGGAGAGTCGAGACGGGAAGGTCCTTGTCTATTACGGCCTGCGCAATCCGCCCCACCACCAGGAAACGGTTCTGCCCCTGCCGGATAGCCTTGCCGAGACCCTGGCCGGACTCGATGGTTCGGCTGCCCTGGACCGCCTGCCCGAGACCGTGCGCGAAAGCGAGGAATTCCTGCGACTGGTCGCGCAGGGGATCGTGGTGGACAAACAGGATCAGCGGCAGCCGTCCACGGCCGATCACAAGCGGACCTGCACCCGATGCGTGGCCGACGATCACTTGCTGCCGGGGCTCGAATTCGATGCCCGGGGCGTGTGCGCCTTCTGCCAGTGCTATGAGCTGGCCGAGCAGGAGGGAGGTTCCGCCGGGCCGCGCAATACGGTGGACGACGCCGCGTTGCTGTCGATCGCCGCCGCCAACAGGGACTCCCGCTTCGACGTCATGGTCCTATGCACCGGCGGCAAGGATTCTACCTATCTGCTGTGGTATCTAGCGAAAAAGCTCGGGCTGCGCGTCCTGGCCGCCTCCTGGAACATGCCCTATACCAACGATACCTGCCGCAGGAACATCCGCCGCTCCCTTGAATTGTTGCCGGATGTCGAGTTGGTGGAACGCACCTTGCCGATAAACGTCATTCGTGAGGCCATGCGTTCCCAGTTCGGCCAGGTAGGGATGCCCTGCCTTTGCCCGACCGTGGCCCACGTCCTTTTTTTTCCGCTCGCCGCCCAGGAACGGATTCCGGTGGTCATGCAGGGGGTCGAGGAAGTCCAACTGGCGGTCATGAGCTATGTCATGCGCAACCTGCAAGGCGGCAACGGGAAGGTGCCGCCCGCGCCCCCGTCCATTCGCGAGCAGACCCTTCAATTCCTGGGGATGACGGCCAGCCCTCCCGAGCCCGCCAATCCTTTTTCCCTGACAGCGGAGTTCATCCGCTACCAGAGCTCTATCCGAAAGGTCCTCGACCCGATCTACCGACCGCTTGACCGGTTCCTGGCGCGGGCCAAGCAGGACGCATCCGCTTTCGTGCCGCAATTCCTCCGCTTGAAGACGAATGCGCTGTACGGCTCCTGGCGTGCGGCGACGGATTTGATGCATAAGGAAATGGACTGGAAAATGCCTCCGGGACAGAAGAGCTTGCTGCACACCAGCTGCCGCCTCGAAAAGGTCAAGGATTACTGCCAGAACATGCGTTTTCGCAACATGCGTACCACCGCCTTTCCGCAATCCATCGTGGAAGTCAGCGCCGGGGTCTATTTCGGGTTGCTTTCCCGGGAGGAGGCGCTGCGGGAGGTGGAAGCCCTCGGCTACCACCATGAACCGGAAGTCATGGCCGAGCTGCTCGGCGATTTGCGTATAAGCGAGGAGGATCGCCACAGCCACGGCGAAACCACCTACTCCCTTTGCGACTGCGCACCGGGATGCCGGGAGTGAGCATGGCCAGTACATTCCTGAACCGGGCGGTGCCCATCTTCACCGAGGACGGACTGGCGGTCCTGCGGGACAAGGTTGTCGCCCTTGCCGGACTGGGCGGTGTGGGCGGCGGTGCCTTCCTGGCCTTGGTCCGTTGCGGGGTGACACGTTTTCGGTTGGCGGAAAACGGCGTTTTCGACCCGCCGGACATGAACCGGCAGGCCGGGGCCTTCGGTCAGACCATGGGACGCCCCAAGCTTGAGGTGTATGGAGAATTGGCCCGGTCCATCAATCCGGCCCTGGAGCTTGAAGGCTTCCCGGAGGGGGTCACCGGCGGCAACCTCGAACGGTTCCTGGCCGGTGCCGACGTCTATGTCGGCGTCATCGACGCGGAAAAAGGCCACGACGTCAAGGCGATGACCTCTCCCCTGCTGGAAAAACACGGTCTGCCCATGTTCACCTGCGGGGCCGTCGGCTTCGGTGCCCTGCTGGTGGCCCATGAGCCCGGCGGCATGATGCCGGAGGCCTTCTGGCGGCTGGTGCAGGAGAAGTCCGATGGCAGGCGGGGTCTTTTGCCGTCGTTTATGGGGGACTTGTTCAACCCTCCGGTCATGGATCGCATTGCCGGGGCATATGCTTCCGGCATTGCGCCCACAACGGCCATTGGCGCTCTGGCGGCGAACACACTTCTCGCCTGCGAAGTCCTGACCTGTCTGCTGCGGGGAACCGGGCTCGTGGACCGCGAACCGGTCTTTGCCCCGCGATTTTCCATGGTGGATTTCCTCAGCCAGAAACTGGTGGTGGGCGATGTGTGCCTTGGAGCATGACATCCGCTTCCGCTCCTGCCGAGACAATGGAACCCACCGGGGCCAAGGGGACACGAATGGGACGCGATGAATTGATCCGCAAACTCCAAGACTCGCACCGGGAGATCGAACCCGGCCAGGATGTCACGATAGAGCTTTTTCGTCCCGAGGACGCCCTGGGCGTCGCCCTGGCCTATTATGCGACATACGGCGATACCTTTCCGCTGGAGCATGTCTACGACCCAAAGGAGATCATCCGCCGCAATGCCACGGACGACCAATACACCGTGGTCGCCCGGACGCCGCGTGGGGAGGTGGTCGGGCTGTTCGGACTGTTTCGCCACGCGCCCAATCCCGGCGTATACGAAGCCGGACAGCTCATGGTCCTCAAAAGCTATCGAAAAAGGGGCCTCAGCACGGAATTCAGCCTGGTGGCCCACGACAAACTGCCCAAGCAGCTGCGAATCCCCGTGGTCTTCCTTGAGGCCGTGAGCAACCATACGGTTTCCCAACGTATCGTTCTGCCCAGGGGCTTGGCATTTACCGGACTCGAGGTCGAATGCATGTCGTCCGGCGTCCAGGCCAAGGAGAACGACGGGGCTCGCGACATCTCGCTGTTGTTGATGTTCAAGGTGTTCGAAAAGACCTCCCGCGACGTGCATGCGCCCGAGCCATACCGGACGTTTTGCGAGACGATGTATGCGGAACTGGCGCTCCCCCGAGTGTTTTCTTCTGCGGCGGCGCTCTCGGGGGATACCCTGGCGAGCCCTTTCTTCATCCAGAAGACCGGCCTCATGCGCCTGACCGTAACCCGGGCCGGCAGGGATTTTGGCGCTGTTGTTTCCGCGGCCGAAGCCAAGGCCGGACCACAAGGCGTGCTCCAGATATTCCTGAACCTTGGCGACGGGGGCGCTCCACAGGCTGCGGCGGTGCTGCGCGACAGGGGGTACTTTCTGGGCGGCTTGCTGCCGTTTTGGTTCGGTGCGGACGGTCTGCTCATGCAAAAGGTCGGCCAGGAACCGGACTGGGACGCCATCCAATGCGTTGATCTCAAAGCCGCCGCGATACGCGACATGGTCCGCGAGGATTTCGAACGCACCAAGCGTAGGGAAACAGGCTTACCGGATCTGCCCGGATAACCCCCCGGGTGGCTAACCTCTGGATAACCGTCTATGGGCTATTTTGGGTCATTTTAGCCGGAGGGTGTTATCTTTTCTCAAATAAAATCAAGTTATTCTAGGTTGTTGTAAATTAAAGGTCGGCCTTCTAAGCAGACGGCCGCAGGTTCGAATCCTGCCGGGCGCACCAACATAAAATCAAGGGGTTAGGTCATGTTTGGCCTGACCCCTTTTATCATGTGGATAACCGGGCTGGATAACATCTTGGCCAACCATATGGGATAACGAGGAAATTTTGGATAACATTCGGGCAGACGTTGGCCCGCGCCTGGGCAGACGGCGGGGAAATTGCTGTAACTGCCGAGGGCGCGTCCTCTGCCTCCACCTCTGGCAAATCCGCCCAGCAGGTGCTGTCCCGGCCGCGCAAGATGGATTTGAAGAATCCGTAGGCATTGCGTTGCCTATTGATGTTTTATCACGGCAGAAAAAGTCGCCTGCGGCGTCACACCTGGGCTAGGCACCGGGAGCAGTCCCCCTCAAGGCGCGTCAGACTGGGGGCTTTCAATCCGGTTTCTCCCGGCGTTTTTGGCTCGGTACAGATATCGGTCTGCCTGCTCAAGCAAATGAGCCGGTGACGTTTCGGAGTGGCAACGCAAGCTCGTGACGCCCAGACTAACAGTTACCCGGTCGGAAATTTCTGAGCGCGCATGGGGAATTGCCTGTTTCATGACGCTCTGTCGTATGCACTCCGCCACATAGATCGCTCCGCTGATGTCTGTGTCTGGAAGGATGCAGACGAACTCCTCTCCACCATAGCGGGCAACAAGATCGGAGGGACGCTTGGCGCATCCCGACAACACCCCGGCGATACGGCGCAGACATTCGTCGCCTTGTTGGTGGCCGTAATGGTCGTTGTAGAGCTTGAAAAAATCGACATCCAGCAGGATGAGCGACATCTCTGCCTTTAAGCGGACATGGCTGGCATATTCCCTCTCCAGGGTTTCATCGAACCTCCGCCGGTTGGCGATTCCGGTCAGCGCATCGGTACTGCTCAACGCTTCAAGCTTGCAATTGGCATCTGCCAAAGTCAGATTGGCAACCCGTGCCTCTTCGATGGCCTGGGTGGTGAGACGTTGATGCTCGTACAACTGCTGCACCATGGCGTTTAAAGAATGCATCATCCGATCCTGGGGGGAGCGGGGCGTGACCTGTGCCAGAAAGTCGCCAGCGGCTATTGCTTCGGCCAGGGCGATGGTTTCGGCATTGGTTCGCACAAGAACATGCAGGGCATGATTCATGTGACCCACCTCGACAATACCGGCCTGCCCGGGGCGGTCATCGAGTTCCTCTACCGGGGCGACCTCCCCCCTGGCCAGCCGTTGCATGGCAGCAACGAGACGGCTGATCGGATCGGAGACCTGCCGACTGACCCGGACCGCCTCCGCACCGGTCAGCAGCACAAATAGCAGGCCCGCGCCCCCTATGCTCAACAACAAAATCAGCGTGGCTCGTCGTTCCACATCTCTGGGAAGCAGCACAGCGATGGTCGCCACCGGGCCCTCGCTGTTGCCGAAGGTTAGCAGGCTTTCATAATAGCTTTGCCCGCCAGCGTTTCTGAATACGACGGGACTGGGCTGTGGTTTTTTGATGAGTCCGTCGAAGCTGACCGGCACAGGGGAGGGGCTTTCCAGCTTTGGATAGGACTCCAGTGTGCCGCAGGAAAGTTCGCCTTCCACGAAGGCATTGATCTGGGTGTGGGTCAGCGCCGCGACATGCTGGATGTCGCCGGGCGTCATCTGCATAGTCAATTCCAGCAGTCCGCTGTTTGTCTCATCGTTGTTGGAACTGGTGTTCAATGCAAAGTAGCCGAATTTTGATGGCGTGCCATGCACCGGAATCCGCAATCGCAAGGCGGGCATCCGGTCGAGGAGGGCGAATTGTCCCTGGGGATATCCAGCCACGGCTGCGCTCTGGATTTTTTCCGCCTGCCCCGGTGGAAGGGCGACGAAATCCATGTGCGCAATGATCGATGGAGTCAGGAGACGCTTCTCGTCTTGGACGACCCGGGTCACCGAGCCTCCGGCCTGCACGATCACGCGGCGTTGCACGAGCAGGCGTCCGGGTGCGAATTCCGGCAGGTAGAGACCTACAGTATAGTACATCGGGGCATCGTTAAAAAAAAGCAGCAGCAGCGTGCCCTGTTGGTCGTATAGGGCGATCCGTATCCCCCGCATTCCCAAGGTCTCGGCCAATGCGAAAAGCTGATCCGTCAACGGCTGGGTAGCGGCCACCATTTCGGCAATCCGGGCGCTCGCAGCGTCGTCATTCTGGACCGGTTTCCCGTTACGCTCCGAAGCCGCGTGAACAAGTCCAGCATGTATCGGCTGGTTGACCTTCTCGACCTCGCGGGCGATTTCCCGTTGCCTGCGCTGCAGGCTGTCCTCAAAAAACGCGAAGGTCGCGTCAACTGCTTGCTGGGCGCGTTGCCGTACGTCATCGCTGAATATCCAGAAGAATACTGCGGAAAGGGCAAGGGCAATGGCGCAGATCAGGAGGACCATCCTGATGAGTATGGTGTTGCGCAGCGTCATGGCGGTTCATTTGAGCGCGGCGGAGACAAGGCGAGACACCTCTTCGGAAATCTCCCAAGCGGGTTGGGGAGGGAAGACAGTCTGCATAACCAGGACCATCAGCCTGCGCTCGAAGTTCAGGTCCAGGTTCTTGCCCCCCAGGCCCAGGACGCTGATGGAGCCCGGGTCACGGACGCTTCCCTTGCCGTTGATGAAGCAGCCCAGTCCATACCGATCATACCCCTTCTGGAAAAACACGAAACTTTCCACTCCCTGCAACTCGCTGATCTGGTTCGTACGAATCTCATTGACTGATTCGGGTTTCAGAATCCGCACCCCCCCGTACTCTCCGCCGTCAAGGAGCATCTGTCCCAGCCGGGAGTAATCGGAGGTGGTGGTGAACAGGCCGTTGCCTGACGAATACAGTCTGCGGTTTTTGAACGTATAGGGAACGACCTTGCCGGTCAGCCTGCGCCCGTCTCCCTCCCAGGAAGGGGCCACACGCGAGGCTTTTTCTGCCGGTGGATAGAAAAAACTGTCCTGCATTCCCAAGGGGCCGAAGATATGTCTCTGGTAATACTCGGCAAGGCTCATCCCCGAAGCGACCTCAATCATTCTTCCGGCCACATCGTTGCTCAAGCCATAGCCGAATTGGGTGCCAGGCTGGAACTCCAGCGGCATCCTGGCCAGACGGCGCATGTTTTCAGCCAGGTCAAAATCCGGGTCGCCTATGCCGATGTCCACGCCGTAATGAATGAACCCGGTATCCATGTACCCCACAATGCCTGTGGTCATGGACAAGGCTTGGCGCAGGGTGGGCGCGCTTCGCGCCGGCACGAGTCGGAAAGGCGGGTTGGAGCCTTCGGGCAGCGTTTCTTTGACGCTTTGGGAAGCGAACTCGGGAATATACATTGAAATGGGATCGTCCAGATGCAATTTGCCCTGCTCAACCAGTTGCATGACGGCAACACTGGTGACAATCTTGCTGCTGGAATACATCTGGAAAATGGTATCTGTGGTCATCGGACGGTCGAGATTGGCCCGACCAAAGGCCTTATGGTAGACAACCTTGCCGTCCTTTGCCACCAGCACCACCGTGCCGGGAACAATCTGCTCAGCAATTGCCTTTTCGATCAGGCTGTCGATGGCCGCGAGCTTCTGGGGCGATATCCCGACGCTTTCCGGTTTGGCGGTTTTGAGTTCAGGTGGATTCTGCGGTCGCTTCTCGCAGGCCTGCACCGACATGATGCAAAGCGCCAGAAGCACCAAGACTATGATTTTCATACGCTCGCCTTCCCCTGGGTTTCGCGCCGGCTCGAACAGGCTCAGACTCTTCGTTTATAGGATAATATCTTGGTTGTTCTCAGTTTATGGATTTTCCCCTTGCGAAACTGATCCTGAGCATTCCCACGCAAAGAGTTTAATCGCAAAATGGCCGAAGCGTCCACACACGCATTGACGCCACCTCACGCCAAGCTTGCGCTTTTACGATAGAATTTTTGATACCATTCGGGTAGACATTGTTCCCTGGTGAGGCAGACGGCGGGGAAATTGCTGAACTGCCGAGGGATGCCGGGGAGCGTCCTATGCCTTCACCTCCGGCAAATCCGCCCAGCACGTGGTGTATTGGGGCGACAGAGCCGCTTGCTTCATCTGCCAGGCCTGATTGATGCCGCAGGCGGCAAGGCGAAGCGTGTCGCGGCCCCGGCGGGCGTTTGCTTGATCCATAGCTCCCATGAGGCGTTCCGCTTTCGGTTCAGAGGTTCGAACTGGGGCGAGGCGCGATAGCTGCCGGCAACCGGTGGGCTCCAAGCCAGACAACAATACTTCCGCCTTCTTGGAGCGGTACCCCTTCCGAAAAATCCGATCCAGAACCTGTAAAGCGATCATGAGGATTTCGCCGGTATGTGCCGAGGCTGCCTGCGCGACGCAGGGCTGTCCCTGAATTCCATTACATAAGATCATGGATTTCCTTGACAGCGTTCAACGCATTTTGGTGTTAACATTTTCAAAAAAGTAATGCCTGTACGGAACCGGGAAGGGAGAGATGCCAATTCCTTTCGCGCATTGCTACGGCGGCATCGCCGGCACGCCGCATATGCTTCCTTCGCATGCTAACTCTAAACGAGGTACAATCCATGGAAAACGGAAAGCACAGCATCCTTTGCGTCCTGATGTTCCTTGTTTTCATCCTATTGACAGCCGAGTCCAGTATGGCAAAGCCGTTGATATTTTCTAGGATTGCGCCCGTCAATACCAGCCAGTTCACCTACGGCGTGGGAACGGCCCGCAATGCCGTCGTCAAAAGCGACGGCACGATGTATATTCTCAATGCAACGTATAACGAGATAGAAAAACGCGATAGCGCGGGAAACTGGACAACCATCGCCGGCCCAGACACAAGTATCGGTGTCATGGCAAATATGATCGCCGTTGATTCTTCAGGAACGATATACTCACCTGACAGTACCAACAGTCGCATTCTCGTCGGGGACGGCAACGGCAGCTGGACAACGATTGGCTCCAACGGCTCGGGACTCGGCCAGTTTACGACTCCGCGCGGCATTGCAGTGGACAGCGCCGGTCAACTCTACGTCGCCGACAGCGGCAACAATCGCATCCAGGTCCGCGACACTTCCGAACAATGGACTTCCTACGGCTCGTACGGCACGAGTGTCGGCCAGTTTAAATTTCCATGCGGCATCACCGTGGACGGCTCCGGCAACATCTACGTGGCCGACACCAGCAACAATCGCATCCAGATCCGTGACGCCTCGTCCGAGACGTGGTCGGAAACCGGTTCTTCCGGCACAGAAACGGGAAAATTCGATTATCCAGAAAGTATTGCAGTGGATGGATCGGGCAATGTCTACGTTTCCGACAACTACAATGGCCGTATCCAAGTGCGCGACACGTCGGGTTCTTGGACGGCCACCGCCCTCGACAGCTTTACGAACCTTTATAGCCTGGCCCTGGACAGTTCAGGTAATATCTACGTCGCCAGCGATGGCAGTGTGTTTGTCGGCACCATGGCGACGGAAGGCGTCTGGCCGATACTGTGGGGCAGCACGAGCAGCGCGGCAGGCTATTTTCTTTACCCCTGCGGTCTGACCACAGACACTTCTGGAAAAATATTCCTCGTCGACCAGGGAAACAGCCGTATTCAGATACGGGATGCCGCCGGCAACTGGACGGCCATCGGCAGTGAGGGTGACGGCCTCGGAGAATTTCTTGGTCCAAGTGGTGTTGCCGTGGACACCGCCGGTAATATCTACATAGCCGATACCGGCAACAACCGCATCCAGATCCGCGATGCCGCCGGGAACTGGTCGAGCACCGGCGAAAATGGCTCCGATATCGGACAGTTCTTTCTGCCCAACGGCATTGCCACGGATACCTCCGGCAACCTCTATGTCGCCGACATGGGCAACAACCGCCTCCAGGTCCGCGACACCGCCGGCACCTGGACGGCCATCACCACCCCCGGCGCGGGCCTCGGGAGCTTCTCCTGGCCAAGCAGCCTGACGGTGAGCGCCGGCAAACTCTACGTCACGGACATGTACAACAACCGTGTTCTGGTCCGTGACGCCGCTGGCACCTGGACGGCCATCGGGTCGGAAGGTACTGCGCTTGGCCAGTTTCAATCCCCATCCGGCGTGGCCGTGGACGCCTCCGGCAACCTTTATGTCGCCGACACGGGCAACAATCGCGTCCAGGTCCGCAGTGTCTCCGGCAACTGGACACGCTACGGAGGCGGCGATTCCGGCTCTGACGCCGGGCGCGATGACGGAGAATTCAACTTTCCGCAAGGTCTTTCCGTGAGCAAGGCTGGTGTGTTGTATGTGGTCGACACAAACAACAATCGCGTCGAAGCGGCCAAGGTCGCGACCGCGACGACTGCGCCAGCCGGCGTCACGTTATTGCTGTTGCAGTAGAGGCCACCATGCTGCCATGCCTCGGCGGTCAGCGCCGTGGCGCGTGGCAAGCTGGCGGCAGGGCAAAGTCCCGGGCCTGTCCCGAACACCGTAAGCCACGGTGTCCCTCGACCTTCAATCTTTTTCGCCACCCTCGGCCAGGAGGTGGGCCACGGAACATGCGCCACACGGGCTAGAGCGCTTGACCACAGTGTCGTTTGATGCTGTCGCCGGGATGCTCGACAACGGTGCGGCGCTGCCGTAGGAAATATTACATCGCTTTGAGATATCGGGGGAATGTATGCCCCAGGTCCGCCAAGCAAGACTTCTTGCCGCCCTGATTCTCCTGATCCTCTTGCCTTGCCTGGGTTGTACCGGGCAGGACAAGAAAATGCCCGTGGCCGAGCGCGGCGTGCTCGACCTGTCCGAGTGGGATGTGGCCCGGGACGGTCCGGTTGCCCTCAACGGCCAGTGGGAATTCTACTGGGACCGGCTCCTTGCCCCTGAAGACTTCAAACCCGACCTTGCCCCGCCCCAGCCGTCCGGTTTCATGAATCTTCCTGGCACGTGGAAAGGCCAGATGCTCCACGGCCAGCCCTTGCCCGGCCAGGGACAGGCCACCTTTCGCTTGCGCCTGTTACCGGTGCCCGGGGTTTGTCAGCTGGCCCTGCGGCTTATCAGCATCCATGCCGCCTACAGGCTGTGGGCCGACGGCAAGCTTGTCGCCCAAAGCGGCGAACTGGGACGCAGTTCCGCCACCGAAACGCCGCATCGCTCCCTGGTGCTGGCCCGGGTTGCCAGCCAGGGGAAGCCCATCGATCTGGTACTGCAGGTGTCCAACCATGCGTTTCGCCGGGGAGGGCTGCTTTATCCGGTCCTGCTTGGCCTGCAGGACCAACTGGAACTGATACATAGCCGGATCTGGTCCTGGGGCATGTTTTTTGTTGGCAGTCTGCTGATCATGACCGTGTACCATTTGGTTCTCTATTTTCTGAAGCGAAAGGAATCATCCACGCTCTATTTTAGCCTGGGTTGTCTTTTGTTGGTCTGTTATTATGTCACATCAGACCCGTCTGATTGGTTGATAAATTTGTTTATCCTGAAGGCAGACCCAGAAACCCTCCAAAAAATTTCAGTAATAAGCTACCCTATTATGTCTTCTTGTGCATACAGGTTCTATAGGTCTTTGTATCCACTTGAATTTTTACTTTTCGTTCAGAACCTGTGTGACTTGAGAAATATTGCATTTATTTTAATCGTGCTGACGCAACCGAATCTTGTTATCTATACCGCGCTGTACTGGTTCGCCATCTCCACAGTATTATTCAATTGCTATTACATGCTTATGCTTATCATCTGCGTGCGACGGGGTCGTGATGGAGCCCGTTTTCTTTTACTGGGATACCTTTCCTTTTCGGCCGCCACCTTGAGCGAAATTTACGGACATATCATCAGCTTTTCCGAGAGGAGTATCCTCCTGTTCGGCTTTCTTGCCTTTGTTTTGTTCCAGGCCTTGGCCATGGCCCAGCGCTTTGCCAACGCGTTTACGGCCGTGGAAAACCTGTCCTCCGACTTGCGCACGGAGATGGACGAGCGTACCCGGCTGGAGCGGGAAATCATCAATGTCAGCGAGGAGGAACGTCGGCGCCTCAGCCACGATCTGCACGATGGGCTGTGCCAGCAGTTGGTGGGCACCCGAGTGCGTTGCGCGGCCCTGGCCCGCCGCACCATCGCGGAACAGGGCATGGCCGAGGAAGTCACGGAGATCGCCTCGCTGCTCTCGGATTCGGTCGGCCAGGCCTACGACCTCTCCCGGGGACTTTGGCCTGTGGAGCTCGCTCCCGGGGAAGTCGGGTCGTCCCTGGCCGAGTTGGCGCGACGCGTGAGCCGGTCGACCGGCATCGCGGTCCAGTACCGCGAGCATTTGTCCTGTTCGCCTTGCCGCAACAAACATCTCGTCCAGCTCTACCGCATCGCCCAGGAGTCGGTAACCAATGCCGTCAAACATGCCCACCCCGGCCGGGTCGCCATCAGCCTGGATTGCGGGCTCGACCGGCGGCTGACCCTGGCCGTGGCCGACGACGGCATCGGCCGCCGGGCAGCGGCCGGTTCCCCGGGGGGGCTCGGCCTTCGCATCATGGCCTATCGGGCCAGGATGATCGGGGCGCTGCTGTCCATAGAAGACGCCGAGGCCGGTGGGACCAGGGTGGTCTGTTCCCTGGTTTGCCCGGCGGACAAGACAAGCGAGGATGCTGATGGATAAGGCGGTATCATCCAGCGTGCGCGTCTTTCTGGTCGACGACCATCCGGTCCTGCGCAACGGCTTGTCGCTGCTGCTTACGCAAAGCGGGCATGCCGTGTGCGGGGTGGCCGGCAGCCGGGCGGAACTTTTGGCCGCCATCGAAGGTTCCCGGGCCGACGTGGCTCTGGTGGACCTATCCCTGGCCGAGGAATCCGGGCTGGACCTGCTCGATGATCTCACGGCCCGGGGCGTGCCGGCGCTGATGTATTCCATGCACGAGGACAGCCAGTCCATCGAGCGGGCCTTTGGCCGGGGAGCCATGGGCTACGTCACCAAGCGGGAGGTCGAGGACGTGCTCCTGACGGCCATCGCGGCGGTCGCTGCCGGTCGGCGCTACACCAGTCCCGAGGTCATGCGCACGTTGGCCGACCGGGTGCTGGCATCGGAGCATAATGGGGAGGCCGCCCTCAGCCAGCGGGAGGAGCAGATCCTACTGGGACTCGGGCGCGGCGAGACGAGCGTCGAAATGAGCCAGACGCTCAACATCAGCTTTCACACCGTGGAGACCTATTACGGCCGACTTCTGCGCAAGCTGGGTCTTTCCAGCATGAAGGAACTACGCAAGTTCGCCATCCGTCGGCGGCCATGACAATCTTTCCCGGCCGGGACTCGCTGGCCCGATCCAGGATCAGGATGTCCCCGGACTGGTTGCCGGCATCGCGCATGGAGTCGCCGCTGGCCCGGACGTAAAATGTCGCGGCAGGGTTGCTGATGAGCCGTTCGTTGCGGTCAGGCGCCCGGTCCTGGTAGTCCTCGCCAGGGCCAGGGAAACCGGCCGAGACCGGAGTCAGATACAAAGGCAGGGGCAAGCAGGTGCAAGCCACGAGGGGTTTGATTTGGAGGTGGGTGCGCATGCCGCCTTCTTCAAGCGTAGCTCGGAGCTCCGTCCAGACATGTCAACTTATGCTTATGTTAACAAACGGAACCGTGCGGTTTCGCTGGAAAATCGGCGTCAGACGACGTGACCTTTCTTGCCTGCGCCGGGTCCATCAAGGGCGGAAATGTCCCAGCGGGGATCGATGTTGTCCAACGGGTAGTAGTTTTTTCTGAAAAATATAAATATTCAATATGTTAAAAAAGTGTCCTTCTAAGCAGACGGCCGCAGGTTCGAATCCTGCCGGGCGCACCAGAATAAAACCAAGGGATTAGGTCATGTTTGGCCTGACCCCTTTTGCCATGTGGAGAACCGGGCTGGATTTTATTTTGGTCTTGAAGAAGAAAAAATAATTAATTCCAATATATTACCTGAATAGACAACATGGAGCAGGAAGTGGCAACCGGGCCGGGGAGACAGACTTCTCTGCCCTCACCTCCGAAAATCCGCCCAGCACGCGGTGTACCCTGGGGAAGGCCTACGGCGGCATCATCTGAGGTCGTATTGGTACTTCACGTGCAATACGACGGGGATAGTCCCGACACCAAGGATCGGCGGGCGTTTGACTGTTCCGCTGGCCGCTCGGATGGCCTGGGAGGCCGCGGCATCCAGCCCCGGATTTCCCGACGTGGCCACAAGGACAGGCTCCGTGAACGAGCCGTCCCCCCGGATGGAGAAACCGTAGACCGCCACGCCGAGAAAATGACGGCCCGACGCGTCCAGACGGCGGACATGCACGGCCTCGTCGACGTCGTCCAGGAACTTGAGAAAGGCCTGGCGTCGTCGGTCCGCCGTATCCGTGGTGCTTTCGGCCCGTGGCAAATACGAATCGATCCCCAGGCCCGCGTGCCCCGTGTCGTTTATGATCACGGAGGCCGCGTCCATGTCGATATACGTGTCGGAGGCGGCCGGCATGGCGGCCGGCGCGAAGTGGGTGTTCAAGATCAGGAAATGGGCAAAGAGCGACACGGCCAACCCTGTCCCGATGCGTTCGGCGTACGTCATCCGCTTCCTCGCGCGCCCGAGTCCAAAACGCTCACCGTGGCTTTTCCTCTTTCGGCCGCGAGGTGGCGATGAGCAGCTTTTCCCCGCCCTGCATGCGCACCTCGTCCACGATGAACAGCAGCGCTTCCACAGGCGCGTCGGGGGCGGCCTTCAGCACGAGCTGGCCCGGCGTGGTCCGAAATCCCCGGACAAGGCTCTGCAGCTTGTCGCGGACGTCCCGGCGCTCGACCGGGACGCCTTCGAAGGTGAACGAGCCGTCCTGGAACAGGCGCAGTTCCACCACGCGGCCGGAGAGCGCCCGGCTGGCCTGGGCCGGCGGCAGATCCAGATCGACACCTCGCACGGCAAAGGCTGCAGCCATGACAAAAAAGATGAGCAGAATGAACATGATGTCGATGAGCGGCGTGAGGTCGAAAAGCTCCTCGGAGGCGGACCGCAGCCGGAAGTCCAGCATCTTAGATTTTCCCGCAACGCAGCAGCAGGACCGTGTTGCCGGCCTCGGCCAGGGCCTTGGCGGCACGACGGGCCCGATTCTGGTAGTAGTTCAGGAAAAGGAGCGCAGGAATGGCAATGCACAGTCCTGTGACCGTGGTGAGCAGGGCCTGCCAAATACCGCCCGCCAGCATGTTCATGTCCACCCCGGACCGCGTTTCGGAAATTCGCGAGAAGGTGGTGATCATGCCGAAGACGGTGCCAAGCAGCCCCAGCAGCGGCGCCACCCGGGTCAACAGCGAGAGCATGGACAGTCCGGCTTCCAGGCGGCTGACCACGGATTCCCCGGCCACGCGCAACGCCGCCTCCTTGTTGGGGTACTGCATGTCCCCAAGTATACGGCTGAAGTCGGAAAGGGGACCGATGGCGCCCATGCTTCCGGCCAGGGCCGAAGGATCCCCGGTTTTGGTCATCTCCAGGATCATGGCGGGAAACGCCTTGTCCGGAAACGGGAAGGACGACAGAAAAAGCCCACGCTCCACGATGATGGCCACCACCGTGATCGATACCACGAGCAGCGGCCACATCACCCATCCGCCCAGTTCAAACAGCCACACATGCATCTCCTTTCCCCCCGCGCCGGGGTGGTCTATGGCTGCAATCCGGTTCCGATCAGCACGAGAAACCCGTGCCGGTCCCCGTCTTCCCACCGGGCAGGAGCCGGCTCGAAAGAGAGCCTGCCCGCGGCGTATTGCACCACGCGCATCCCTTGGCCGTCCAGACAGACCACGCCCTTGGCCCGGCGCAACCCCGGGCCGCATCCGGCCAGTACCGCTTCGATCTCCTCGCGGGCGACCGGACTCTCCCAATTCACCGTGCGCGCGGCATAACCGGCCGCCGCATGGGTGGGCGATTCCTGACCCAAGCGGCGCAACCTGGGCTGGCGTGACGGCAGCCTGGTTTGGTCAACCCGGTCCAGCCAGGCGCTGTAAAAGGCGTCCAGGCGGGCAAAGGCCGTGGCTCCGCGCCGGGCCATGAGGAGCAGCGCCCGTCGGTTGACCGCAGCCACCCGCTCCAGCACGCCGGGCAGGGCGTCCGCTGCCACGGCGTCGGCCTTGTTGACCACGAGCACGTCGGCCCTCTCCACCTGGGCCAGGAGGATGCCTGGTTCGTTAAGGACATGGGGCTGGCGGCAGAGGTCCACGGCGTCGAGCACCGTGACCACCAGTCCCGGGACCACCAAGTCGTCCAGCTCTTCGAGGCTCCCCAGCACGTTTTCCGGATTGGCCAGGCCGGTGGTCTCAAGGATGAACTGCTCGGCGGGCATGTCGGCCATGAGGCGTTCCAGGCCGGGGCGCAGGCTTTCGGCCAGGGAACAGCAGACGCAGCCGCCGTCGAGGGCCTCCACTCTGGCGTCGTCGCCAAGGAGCAGGGCGTCGAGCCCGACATCGCCGAATTCGTTCTGGATCACGCCAGTGTAGCGTTCGCGCCCGTGCAGGAAATCGAGCCAGCGGCGCAGGAAGGTGGTCTTGCCTGCCCCCAGAAAACCGGTGAGCACATGCAGCACAGGGAGGGGCGCGGTTGACGGCGTATTGGACTCGTAACGGCCGGGCAGGCCGGAAAGCCGCCGTCCTTGTCCCTCCTTTGCCCGCAACCGGCCGAACGCAGCCCGAAGCCGCACCCTATGGCCGCCTTTCCCCGGCAGCGGCTCCATCGCCCCCCCTGTCCGAAACCCCAATGCCGGGGCGGGTTCGTACTCCAGGGCCACCGCCGCCGGCTCCTGGAGCAACCGCTCGGCCGTGGCCGCCAGCAGGGAAAACACGGGCAGCCCAAGGCTGTACTGGGGCACGTCGCATTCCAGGTCGCCAGGCGACACGAGCCAGGTGTGGCCACCGTCCGGCCCCGTAGCGGCGATGCCGTCCAGGGCCACCAGGCGATGGCGGGCCGATGCCTCCCAAACCAGGCCCAGGCCCGAGCCGTCCAGGGTCGCCTCCAGCCGCAGCCGTCCGCACACGAATGGGGCCAGGGCTTCGGTGTGGGCTGAAAAGTCGCGCACCAGGCGGCCGTAGTCCTCGCTCAGTGCCTGGCGCAGGGCTTCGAGGGGAAACCGGTCCAGCAGGGGATTTTCGGTCTTGGGGAAAACGAACACGGCAAAATCGCCCAGCAGACCGTCTCCGGTCGGATTTACGGTCTCGCCCAGGAAGAGCAGGCCGAAGACGTGGTCCCTTCCGGCCATCCGGAAGCTCCAGGCCGGGTCCACCGTGGCCGAGGGGCGCACGCCGCGCCAACCCAGGATCCGGGCCTGGCGGCGGTCGAGATGCACGCCGGTCAGCAGGGAGCCCAAAAGGCTGGCGCAGTCCGATCCGCTCTCGAAGCTCAAAGCGCGCGGCAGCAGTGTTTCCATGCGCATGGCGGTGTCAACCATCTGCGGTCAAGGTCGTTGGGTGCAGCGCCGCCCCTCGGCGGCAAGGGATTCGGGCCGGGGCCACCGGCCCGAATCCCGCCTGGCCGTGGCCAGGCCTCACAGGCGCGGGCTCATCCCGGGAAGGTGATGACGTCGCCGTTGCCCAGGTAGTTGGTTGTCTTGGACCGGAAACGCGCCGTGCCCTTGACCACCGGATAGCCGGCGTCCACGAACTTTTGGGCGGTGATCAGGCCGGTGCAGTGGTTGCAGCCGACGCGCTGCAGATCCCATTTCTTGAGGCCGATGACCAAGTCGTCGTACTTGGGGTCCCAGTCGTCGAAGGGAGAGATGTGCAGGCCGCCATACAGGCCGTAGAACTGGTCCTTGTCGTACTTCAGTTCCTTGTAGGCCGTGTCCGCGAAGAGGATGATCCCCTGATGGCAGCAGCCCGTGATGCTGACCAGACCGACGTCCTTGACGTTGCAATAAAGCGACATCTCTCCGAAGACCTTGAAGATGATGGGAACTTCGAACATGAAAAGCGCCGCCCCGGGCTGTAACGGGTACAGGCCTTTTTTCACTTCCGTCCACTTGCCAACATGCCCACAATCCTTGATGTACTGCTTTCCAGCAGGATAGAAGGTGCTTGGCGTATAGATGGGTATGTTCGGGTTGTACTTGGTGACGACCGGGAATCCCCAGAAGTGATCCATGTGCTCATGGGTCTGGATGAAGGCTGTGATTTCGTTGTTGGCCAGCATCCGGTCGATGCCTTCGCGCTTGTAGCACGTATCCATCCATTCGTAGTTCCAGCCGGTGTCGAAGAGGTAGCGGGTCGTTTTCCCTTCCAGATCCTCGATTTCCACCAGGCAGGAAAAGCCGCCGGCATTGTCCGGGTTCACGCTGTTGCCCTTGGCGATGGCCCAAGCCTCCTCGAGCTTGTTGGGCAACAGGTGCTTGATCTTGGCGATGCCGTCCCCGTACGAGCCCTTGCCGATGCCCTTGCCGTTGCCGAACGGCGGCCAGTTGAAGGTGTACTGGTCCACGAGCAGGCCGCCAGCTTTTGTCACGTTGTTCATGAAAATGCCGTTGTCGAACCAGCTCGTCTCCGAGATGTTGACGATCTTGACGGACTTGCACTGGCCGATGTCGGCCATCTTCCGCTGGACATGGGGCAGCATGGCCTTGCGCCAGGGACTGTAGGAATAGACGCCCATGGCGCCGAGCAATCCCGCGCCCACGCCGAGAGCGGCGCCCTTGAGGAAATTACGTCTGTTGATGGCCATGGCCTGCTCCTATTTCACGAGGGTAAAGGTTGCACTCGCCCAGGGCAGCAGCTTGACGATGCCGAAGAAGGCGGCAACCCCGACCAGCATACCCACGCACACGCCAGGGGCCATGCCCGGGGTCCAGGTATGGCGCGCCTCCAATTCCTCATGTTCGGCCTCTATCTCGGCCGAGGATTTGAACTCCCGCTTCCAGCCGGGCCAGCCGTCCATGAACCACCAGTTGATCAGCCAGATGTCGATGAGCCAGATCGTGGGGATCATCGGGAACTGCTGGGGATGCGAGAAGCCCTTCTGGGTGCCGAGCACGAGATGGGCGTACCGGTAGTAGACGCAGTACAGGGCGATGCCGCCCACGGCGACGATGATGGTTCGTAGCAGTACGTTGACAGGCACACTGAACTTGTTGGGCCAGTTGCCGCAATAAAATTGCAGGAACAGGGCCGGAGCCAGGAAGAAGATGGCGGTTTCGCCCACATGGAGCCAGCGCCAGTCCGGGGCCGCGTCGCGACGATGCCCGCGAATGGCCTCACCCCACACAAGCTCCTGCATGTACCAGAAAAAGAAGCACAGAGCCACGGAGATGGCGATGATGCCGAAAAACAGCGCCAGACGACGCAGCCAGGGCGTCTTGATCATGCTGAAGGGATAGCGTTCCCAGATGCCTTCCATGAACCAGACCACCACCGTGCAGCACATGATCCAGGCCACATGGAAGTTGGCGGACACCGTGGCGGCGAAGTCGCTCCAGTACGGCGGACAAATGGCGGTGAAGTACTGCCAGGGATAGTACAGGATGCCCATGTGGTTGTGCATGGTCATGAAATAGATGATCAGGCTCAAACAGAAGGTGCCGAGCCAGATGCTGAATCCGCGCGTGGGCTGGGACTCCTTGGCCCAGGGCCGCCCTTCCAGGGCCACCACCCAGGCGGGGCTGATCCAGGAGGCTATGACCGCGAACATCATGCAGGCCTGGGCGGCATATTCCGTGGCATAAAAATCCGTCATCTTCGGCAGTTTCGCCAGCTGCTTGGGATTGAAATAGGCGAAGGCGTAATTGCCGAGAATCGTTTCGAAGAAGCCGTGGATCATCAGGATCATGACCGCCACCGACACCAAGGTGAGCACGAGCCCCTTTTGCAGCGGATGGGCGGTGCGCACCCAGTGTCGCTTGAAAGGCCAGAAATCGAAGATGTAGGCCATCCAGATCAGGATGATCAGCCACCAGCGGCAGTAGTTATACCCGACATACGGGGTATAAAACCGCATGATGCCGCGGGGGTCCTGGAAGATCCACCAGGTCGCGGCGAAGATGAGCAGGGTGAAGGCCAGGTTCGCCAGTGCCGGGAGTGGGCCGGCCCATTTCTTGACCAGCTTGCGCTCTTCCAAATAGGTAACGTGTTCGTGCGCCATGCTTGCCTCCTTTGGGGAACATGGTTCCGGCCAATTCCAACCAACAGGAACCGCCACTTGACCCGCGTTGCCGTCTCCCCGGGGGCCGCCGAAGGGCGCGGCCGGGCCCCGGGCGCAGCCGGGACGCTTGCGCCCGGCTGCTTTTTTCGAGTCGTCAAAGCGGTATTTCCCTTTCTTCCATCTCGCGCAGCAGGTCGGAGGGGCATTGCGTGTCCAGGTACTTCCCGAAAAGGGCGGACAGCCGCAGGATGCGGTCCTCCATGCGGCTTTCGGCCGCAGCCTGATCGTGTTTTTTCAGCGCCTGCAGGAGCTTCACAAGGTCCGCGAAGACATCTTCCCGTTCGTGATCCGCCATGGAGAAGAACAGGTTGAACACCACGTGGATGTCCGCCGCCAGCCGGCGCATGATGTTTTCGAGCACGGGATTGCCGGTTTCCGCCGCCAGACACGCGATGAACTGGGATATCTCCAGGCGGATGGCCTGGGTATTCTTGCTGTAGATCGCCTGGCTCAGGCTGATCATGGTTTCTTCCAGATACAGCAGCCCGTCCGGGGAGATGCGCCTGGCGCACAGGGCCGCGATGGGGGGCAGCAGGACAAACCCGGCTTCGAGGGCCTGGTGGGCGGGGAGGCCGGAGGCGGTCGCGTCGAGGTTTCTCGCCTGGAGGCCGCAGGTGGTGGAGCGCAGGTAACAGCCGCTTCCCTTGCGGATGTCCACGACGCCCCGGGCCTCCAGGACCCGCAAGGCGTTGCGCACGGTATTCCGGCTGGCGCCCAGGTCAGCCGCCAGGGTTCGTTCCGCCGGGAGCCGTGCTCCTACCAGCCACTTTCCGTTTTCGATTTGTTGGGAAAGCTGGCTGAGCGTCTCGTCTTCTTTGTTCATGGTCGCCCACTTTGGTAGAACCAATCATACTCCGGGATTCAACACGGATTTGCATTGGTTTTGACCATGGGCCGAGCCTAACAAAAGCCCAAAGGGGTGCAACCAAAATTGCGCGAAATTGTATTGTTACGGAAAACCTAGAGAAATAAAACGTAACAACAGGAAATTGGATCGACCAATAACAGCGTTCAGCCCGGCTCCGATGTTTTCAATACCGTCGGAGCGCCGCCGGCATGTTCAGGCATGGCGGGAGACGCGTCTGGCTTGATGCGCGGTGCGCCAGGCCTGGATGGCGCGGCGGAAGGGTTCGAAGAGGATCGCGTATTCGTCCATGTCATCGCTGTTGAAGGCATTGGGCCTTAGCGAGCACAGGATCATCACGGCCTTGAGCACCCCCCGCTGGTAGAAGGGCTTGGCGAAGTACGATCGGATGCCCTTGGGGATAAAAAGCGCCCAGTCAATGGATTTGATGCTGTCGATCGTGTCGTCCACGATGAGGGAATCAAGCTTGAAGCGCTCGATGTCCTGGGCGATGGTGCCTTCGTAGGAGTACATTTCCCCCTGGGCCATGCTGGCGAAGGGTTCGCCGCACGAATACACGAACACCCTGTTTCTCTTGGCGTGGATGTCGGAAAACAATATGGCGTCAAAGGAAATGCTCGGCAATTGGCAGTGAAACAAGGTTTCCAGGATGGCAGGCAGTTCCGATTGGCCTTCCAAGGCGTTGAACAAATCGTTTTCCCGTTGTGCCCGGAGGTCTTTTTGGGTTTCTGCCGCCGGAGACAGGGCGGCAGGGGAATCTACCGAGCTGGCCGTCTCGATGTTGGAGAGCGCGATCCGAAGGATTCGCCTGTCTTTGAACAGCAGGGAGAGAACGCTGGCCTCGGCCGAGAACACCGACTTGGCCTTGCGCTCGAAGAGGGCCTTGCCGCGCCATTTCCTGGCAAAGAGGATCTCTTCGTAAAGGCTGTGGATGACGCTGGCCATGCCGTGGTGGAACAGATCCGAGATGCGCAGACTGCGGAACTCATCCGCAGAATACATGAAAAGTTGCAAGGCGGCGGCGTTCTGGGAAAGGACCATTTTTGTGTCCAGATCCACGAGCACCACTGGCATGTCCGAGAGCTCGATCATGAGCTGCATCTCGGCTTCCCGCTCGATCATGCCCTTGAGTACCTCGATGCGGTCGGTGACATCCATGAGATAGCCCATGTAATAGCGGACGTCCTTGGGCGGCATCCAGCCAACGAGTTTGAGCCAAGCGGTTGCCTGCCCGGTGCAGTGGATACGGACTATTGTTTGAGCATTTTTCCCACGCTTCATCGCCTCCATGAAACTATCGAGCAAAATTGCATCTTCTTGAAAAACAACTTTCTTTCGTATTTCGGCACTTTTGAGAAAGAGGGGTGTTTTGTCGGTGAGCCCGGCGACCATGTAGCGGTTCAGGTATTCAATGCGCGAGCGGATGATCTCAATGCGCCACAGCAGTGCGGGAAAGTTTTCCACAAGGCTGTGCAGGTCCTCGCGGGAAAGGTCGCGCCGGGTGACGTGATCGTATGTTGCCAGATCGTTAATCTGTATCATTCGACAAAATTACCGAGGGAACTTGTCGGGTGCAAGAAAAAAACGGAATGTGCGCGAAAGGGGAGAGGTCTGGAGCACCCGACCCGGGTGATTCGAGGGGTCTGTAACGAAATCTGTGTAAACCTCCACGAAGGGGCGAAAGCTCCAGGAGGTTTCCGTGCTGATCAACCGTGGCGAACTGGCCAGGAAGGTGCTCGAGGGAGAGAGCACCAGCCTGGACGACCTCAATTCCGTTCTCCGCTCTCTGATCAAGGACGTGGTCGAAACGGCCATGGGGGCCGAGATGACCGGCTTCCTTTCGGCCAGCCTGACGCGCGCTTCCGTCACCAGTTCGTCGTCGGACTCCTTGGGCTTGTAGCCGTACACAGACCTGCTTGGGCTGAAAGCGCGACGGGCACGGCGCAGACTCAGTCCATGCCCGACGTGGGCGCAGGTGACCAACTCGCGCTTGTCGGCCGTCCTGGGAATACAGCAGAAGCCTTTTTCGGATCGCCGCTACGGACGCAAGAGCCTTATGCTGTCGCAAGAGTGCAACGCGTGGATCGAGAGCCCGGTGCGCTTCGCTCGTTCATTGACTATGCGTTGCATGGATATGGCCTCCTTGGCGGTGGGCCATAAGGTATGACGTTGCGTGAGGGTCAATCTTTTCTTGCAAACGCAACCTTCCGTATCACTTTGCAGCCCTTTGTTCTATGTAATGTATCGAAATAATGTATGATTAACTCTGTGCGCCCCCCCGAAAGTCCTTTGTTTTATCCCCCCGAGGAATATGGATACGCGGGGGGCCATGCCGCTTGGGAATCCGCTTCAAAAGTATCCGCATCCGAGTTTGGGCGCGTTCCCCGTGTGCCCGATCGATGGCGACGCTGCCCTTGAGGCTGGTCGAAAACTCGTGGGCAATCAGGCACAACGACGCGTCTCCCATGACTTCGACCGCGTCCTGGTTGTCGGCCATAACAGAAAGCAATGGTATAATGTTGACGAGCGTGCCTTCAAATGGGTATTGTTGTTATGTAGAAACAGCTATCTGTATTTGTTTTCAAGGGCGCGGCAATAAATAACACGGTATGGGCCATGAAAATATCAATGCCTGACTCGGTGAGATTCAACCTTGTCTTGGTGGTGTTGGCCGGGCTGCTGCCTGTTGTGGCGGCAATGGCCAGCTCTGTTTGGGAGCGGTGGAACCATGAGATCAATGATATAGAGCTTACCAGCCTCCGGATGGTGGCATATTACGCTGAACAGCAGGAGGAAGAAACCCGACGCATTATAACGGTACTTAACAACCTGGCGGAAACCTTGCCTGTGCGGACCATGGACCCTGCGGCCTGCGATGGTTTGTTCCGAAGCTATCTTGCCGCCAACCCAGGCTATGTGAACTTTGCCCTTACGGACCCTCAGGGGAACGCTGTGGCTTCGGCCCTCCCATTCACAAAGCAGAACCTCATGGACCGGAAGGAGGTCAAGGAGGCCTTGTCCACCGGGAAGTTTTCCGTCGGGGAATATGCCGTGGGCAAGGTGAGCGGGGTGGATATTCTCCCCTTTGCCCTGGCGGTGCGGGATGGCGGGGGCGGGGTGCGGGGTGTCCTGATCGCAACGTTGCGGTTGCAAGACTTCAAGCCGCTTTTCGAACGGGCACGATTGCCCCGGGACTCCTTCGTGGGGCTGGTCGATGCCAATGGCCGCCGGCTCTTCAGATTTCCAGCCAAGGATTCTGACCCCATCGGGCAATACATCGCCCCCGCTATTTGGCGGGCGATTCAGTCCGTGGGACATGAAGGCGTTTTCACGGAGCATGGCGCCGACGGCTCGGAACGAATCTACGCGATACACCGCATGGCGCTGACTCCGGGGGACACCCCCTACCTGAACATATTCGTAGCCATCCCCAAAACCGTGGTCATGGACAACGCCGACGCGGCTATTGCGCGTCAGGTCGGGTGGCTCCTTCTCTCCGTGGTGTTGGCTGGAAGCGCGGCTTGGCTGATGTGCCAGTACGGTATCTACGAGCGGGTGGACGCGTTGTCTGCCATGGTCCGCCGTCTGGAGGGTGGCGATTTGTCCGCCAGGACAGGGCTCGACAATCCCCAGGGCACCTTCGGCGAACTGGGGGCCACCCTCAATACGATGGCCGCAACCCTGCAACAGGATATGATCGAGCGCACCGAGGTGCAGCACAATTTGGAAATGGAAATCCTTCGCCGCAAGGCCCTGATGGAGAATAGCGGCGATGGCATCGTCGTCATCGATCAGGAGCACCGGGTGGTGGAGGCCAACCGCAGGTTCGCGGATATGCTCGGTTACACACCGGAAGAGTTGGTCGGGATGGCTACGTGGGACTACGAAGCCAGGGTGAATGAGGAAGATATCCGCAATAAATTCGGGGACATGGACAAGGTCAAGAATGTCTTTGAGACCGAGCACCGACGCAAGGATGGCACAACCTTCCCCGTGGAGGTCAGTGCCAGCGGGACCAAGTTTCAAGGGCGGTCATTTGCCCTGGCCGTCGTGCGGGACATTGAGGAGCGAAAGCGCGAAGAGCAAACTTTGCGTAATTTCTACGCACTGCTGGAGAACGCAGAGCACGTGATGGTCTTCAAGGATACGGCTCTGCGTTACGTCATCGTCAACAAGGCCTACACGCAACTGACCGGGCATTTGCCGCAGGACGTCATCGGTCGGAGCGACCTGGAACTCTTTGCAGGCAAGTCCACCCCGGAGCAGATCGAAGCGTATATGGCCAACGACCGGCAGGCCTTACCCCTGAATCCGGGCCAGTCAGTCACCGTCGAGGAGGAGACGCTGGGGCCAAACGGGGAGGTGCGCACCTATCTGACCAAGAAGTTTCCTGTCTACGGCGAGGATGGCGGACTTAAGGGCGTGGGGACAATCGCCTGGGAGATCACCGACCGCAAAAGAATCGAGATGGAATTGCGGGAAGCCAAGGAGATGGCCGAAGAGGCCACCCAGACCAAAAGCCGGTTCCTGGCCAACATGAGCCACGAAATCCGCACGCCCATCAACGGGATCGTGGGCATGGTCCAGTTGCTGAAAACGACCGAGCTTGACCGGGAACAGATTGCGTATGTCGAGATGGCGCTCCAATCCTGCCGGCGCCTTACCGGGTTGGTCGCCGACATCCTTGATCTCTCCCGGATCGAGGCCGGGCGGCTTCAGATCAAGGCCACGCCATTCCTGTTCATGGAACCGCTTCGGGCCGTTGAACAGCTTTTCGCCATGCCGGCACGTCAGAAAGGCATCCGCTTGACCTTTTATGCGGATGACAGAATCCCGGACCACGTGGTGGGAGACAGTTCCCGGCTTCAACAGGTGCTGAACAACTTGATCGGCAATGCCATCAAATTCACTCAGGCCGGGGAGATAAATATTGAGACCTACCTCTTGCCGTCTCCTGCCCCGGACAAGGTTCGGGTGTTGTTCTCCGTGGCCGACACTGGAGTCGGCATCGATGATGCGATACTTCCAGCCTTGTTTGAGCCCTTCACGCAGGCCGACGACAGCTTCACCCGGAAATACCAGGGCGCTGGTCTCGGGTTGTCCATCTGCAAAAATCTGGTGGAGCTCATGGGGGGAGGTATCTCCATCGACAGCGCGAAGGGCGTCGGCACCACAGTGCATTTTTGCGTCGTATTCGGAAAGATCGTGGCGGGTGCTGAACAAGCCGAGGTCAAGACGGTCCCCCGGACGGAGGCAGTCCATCAAGTCACGGTGCTCGTGGTAGAAGACGACAAGGTGAACGCGATAGCGCTATCCCATCTCCTGAAAAAGGCCGGCCATCGCATCCGAAACGCTGAAAATGGGCGACAAGCACTGGATATCCTCCAAGTCGAAAGCTTCGACATCATCCTCATGGACATCCAGATGCCGGTTATGGACGGCCTGGAGGCCACACGCCGCATCCGAGCCGGGGAAGTGGGCATGGACAAGGCCGACATCCCCATTGTCGCCCTTACCGCCCACGCCATGTTCGGTGACAGGGAAAAGTTCCTGGCCGCTGGAATGAGCGACTACCTCGCCAAGCCCATCGAGATGGAGACGCTTCGGGATGTCATTGCGAGGGTTGTTACAGGCGGTCCTGCCAAAATAGGGAGCGCCTGAAGAACGTGGGTCCCTGCTTCCCTGGTCGACCTCCTACCGTTCAACCCCTTCGAATTTGTGCTGCATAGACTGGAGAACCGGGCTGGATGACATCTGGGCAGACGTTGGCCCGCGTCGGGGCAGACGGCGTGTTTTGAGGGTGCCTTGGGGGAATGGCAAGGGCTACAGAAAGAGGAATTCGAGCTGATGCACACCCGTGGGCAGTGAGCCAAGCAGGCTGGCGCAGTCCGATCCGCTCTCGAAAATCAAGGGGCGCGGCAGCAGTGTTTTCATGCGCATGGCAGTGACAACCAACGGCGGTCAATGTTGTTCGGTGCGATGCCGCCTCCTGGCGGCAAGGGATTCGGGCCGGGGGCGCCGACCCGAATCCGGCCTGGCCGTCGCCAAGCTGCAAAGGCGAGGGCGCATCCCGGAAAGGTGATGAGTCGCTGTTGCCGAGAGAGTTGGTTGTCTTGAACCGGAAACGCGCCGTGCCCTTGACCACCGGAGAGGAGGCCATAACGAGCAGAATCCCAAATGGTCGTCACTCTCCATCCGTAAAACGGTAGCCGATGCCGGTTTCCGTGCGAAGATAACGGGGGCGGGCAGGGTCCTGCTCGATTTTCTGCCGCAACTTATGGATGTGGATGCGCACGTAATGTTCCTGCCCCTGGCTTTGTTTGCCCCAGACCGCTTTGAGCAGTTGGCCGTGGGTGACCACCTTGCCGGCATGACGGGCCAAGTAGGCCAGCAACTTGAACTCCGTCGGCGTCAGGTGGAGGTCTTGTGCCCCAAGGCCCGCCGTATGGGCTTCCATATCGATCCATAAATCCCCGAACACGTAGCGGGCGGGTGGCGACTCCCCGTCTCCGCCCCCGCGCCGCAGGCAAACCCGAATGCGCGCGGCCAGTTCCGCCAGGCTGAAAGGCTTTGTGAGGTAGTCCGACGCGCCGAGGTCCAGGGCGGTCACCTTGTCCCGTTCCCGCGAGCGGACGGACAGGACGATGACCTTGGCCCGGACCCACATGGGCAACGCGCGCAAGAGCTCCTCCCCGTCCAGGTCGGGCAGCCCCAGGTCGAGGAGGATGACGTCCGGTTCGTGGGAGGCGATCAGGGAAAGGGCCTCGCGGCCCGAGCCGGCCTCGACCACGCCGTAGCCCTCGGCCTCCAGAAACGGCGTCAGGAAGCGGCGGATGGGCGGCTCGTCGTCAACGATGAGGATGGTTTGCTTATTCGTTCGCATACAGGGGAAGGATGACGGTGAACGCGGCCCCGGATGGTCTGTTCCTGTCGGCCGTTATGGAGCCTCCATGCGCCTTGACCACGGCGCGGCAGATGGCCAGGCCCAGTCCATACCCGGAGGAACTGACCCTGTCGCCGCGCTGAAACCGTTCGAAGAGTTTTTCCGGATCGCCCGGGGGCAGGCCCGGGCCGGCGTCGCGGACCTCGAGAACGGCCTTATGGCCGCGAATAGCGGCGGAAACAAGGATTTCCGTCCCCGGTGGGGTGTGCTTGGCCGCGTTCTCCAGCAGATTGATGAGCACCTGCTCCATAAGCACTTCGTCCATGGGAATGGGAGGCAAGTCGTCGGGGATGTCCAGGCGGACCTCATGGCCGGCCAGCGTCGCGTCGAGACGGGCCAGGGCGCTGCCCACCACGTCTTCGATGGGAATGGGCTTGATGTCCGGCACGACGGAACCGGACTCCAGGGCGGCGATGCGCAGCAAGTTGTCCACCAACCGTTCCAGGCGTGAGGCTTCCTGGGCGATGTTCTCCTCCAGGGAACGGCGCACCGCGGGCGTGGCGGTTTCGCCGAGGACCATAAGGCTCTCGGCCGAACCGGCGATGGCGGAAAGGGGCGTCTTGAAATCGTGGGTCACGGTGGAGAGCAGGGCGGCCCGCAATTTTTCCCGTTCGGCCTCGACCAGAGTCGTCTTGGCCCGCTCTTCCAGGCGGTCCACGTCCAGGGCCAGGGCCGTCTGGCGCACCACGGCGTCGAGCAGCCGGCTGCGGTCGGGAAGTTCCAGGGCGTCGGCCGCCTCCGGCGTGTCGGGACGCAGGCCCATGACGCCGAGCACGGCCTCGGTCCCGGCCAGGGGCAGGTACAGGGCGTCGGCTTCGGCCAGGGTCTGGGTGGACAGCCCGGCCGGCTTGCCATTGTCGAAGACCCATCGCGCCACGCCTACGTCCTTGTCGGCCAGCGCCTCGTGCGCCTCGGCGACGAAGGCGTTTTCCAGCTTGCCGTCCTCGCCCGGCAGGAGGGCGAACGCCGTGCAGCCGAAGATGCGCGCGATATGTTCCCGGGCCACGCGCAGGAGGTTGGCCGCGCCGCGTGTCATGGCCAGATTGCGCGAGAAATCGCTCAGTTCCGAGGCTTGCCGTTCCAATTGGACGGCGCTGTCGGCCTGTGTCTTGATGCGCGAGGCCATGCCGCTTTGCACCAGGGCCACCAGAAACATGACGGCGAAGGTGACCAGATAGGACACGTCGGAGACCGAGAAACTGTAGCGCGGCGGCACGAAGCAGAAATCGAAGGCCAGGACGCTGAGAAAAGAGGCCAGGATGGAAGCCTGCCGCGAGAGCCAGACCGAAGCGGCCACGACGCCGACCAGATAGACCATGATCAGGTTCGCCAGCTCGAAAGCGGGGTACATGGCGTAGCAGGCCGCCGTGCAGGCTGCGACGATGCCGCATGCGGCCGCAAGGCCCCGCCACCGGGTTTTCGGGACAGGCGGGCGTGTGGCGCGCGAGGCGGGAAGGCGCGGGTCCTGGCCTTTGATGACGTGCACGTCGATTTCGCCGCTTTCGCGCACCAGCCGGTCCACCGGGCTGCCGCGGAAGAAATCCGGGATGCTGCGGCGCAAGGGCTTGCCGATGACGATGCGCGTCACGTTGTGCTGCCGGGCGAAGCCGACGATGAGCCGCGCCACGTCGGCCCCGGTCAGGACATGGGTCTGCGCGCCCAGTTCCTGGGCCAGACGCAGGTTGCCCATGGCCCGTCTGGTCGGGGTGCCTTCGGGGTTTTTCTGGATGAACAGGGCGTGCCAGTCCGCGTGCAGCCCGTCGGCCAGGCGTTTGGCCGCGCGCACCAGGGTGGCCGAGTACGGGGACGGCCCGACGCACACCAGGATGCGTTCGGCCGTGGGCCACGTCGTTTCGATGGCGTGGCCCCTGCGGTAGACGAGCACCTCGGTGCCCACCCGGTTGGCGGTCTGGCGCAGGGCCAGTTCGCGCAGGGCGTTTAAGTTGCCCGCCCGGAAGAAGTTCTCCCCGGCCCATTCGGCTTGCCGCGGCAGGTAGACCTTGCCCTCGGCCAGACGCTGGCGCAGATCCTCGGGCGGCAGGTCGACGAGGATGACGGATTGGGCCTTGGCCAGCACGGCGTCGGGCACGGTTTCGCGCACGCGAACGCCCGTTATCTGGGCCACGATGTCGTTTAAGCTCTCCAGGTGCTGCACATTGAGGGTCGTCCAGACGTCGAGGCCGTGTTCGAGCAACTCCTCCACGTCTTGCCAACGTTTCGGGTGGCGGCAGCCCGGGGCGTTGGTATGGGCCAGTTCGTCCACCAGGATAAGCGAAGGGCGTTTGACCAGGGCCGTGTTGAGGTCGAATTCCTCCAGTGTGCGGCCTCGGTAGTCGATGCGCTGGCGGGGCAGGATGGCCATGCCGTAGAGCAGGGCCTCGGTGTCCTGGCGTCCATGGGTCTCCACGATGCCAACCAGAAGTTCGATGCCTTCGGCCATCTTCAGGCGCGCCGCTTCCAGCATGGCGTAGGTCTTGCCGACACCCGGGGCCATGCCGAGGAAGATGCGCAGCTGGCCGCGCCGCTTGCTCTCTTCCTCGCGCTGCACCATGGCGAGCAGCGCATCCGGATCGGGGCGGTTGTCCTCGTCGTGCATGCTGCCTTCCTACTGCGCGGCGGTCAGGCCATCCAGCGCCAAATTGAGGCGCAGGACATTGACGCGCGGTTCCCCCCAGAATCCCCAGAGGCGGCCTGCGGTATGCCGGGCGACCAGATCGGCGACGGATTGTGCGGGCAGCCTCCGCGCCCCGGCCACCCGCGCGATCTGCCGGGCGGCGGCCTGCGGGCTGATGTCGGGATCGAGCCCGCTTGCCGCAGTCGTGGCCAGGTCCATGGGCACGGGCGCGCCGGGATTGTCCTTGGCCAGGGCTGCGGCGCGCTCCTTTGCCGCCGCGCGCAGGTCGGGATTGGACGGGGCCAGGTTGGAGCCCGACGATGCGGCGGCATTGTACGGAAAGGGCGACGTGGCCGAGGGGCGGCCGTGGAAATAGCGCTCGGACGTGAAAGGCTGGCCGACCAGCGCCGACCCCGCCACCACGCCTTGGCGCTCGAGCAGGGAGCCCCGGGCCTGTTGCGGGAAAAGGCTGTTCCCCAATGCGGTCACGGCCAAGGGGTAGGCTATCCCGGTGAGCAGGCTCAGCCAGAAAAACATCAGACACGACGTCTTCAATTCCTTGCCAAAACGCGTAACCATCCTGCTTTTCTCCTTTCTTTCGACGCCTTCGCCCCGTCCCTTTCCCCCTTCAAGGAGGGTCCGGGAGGGGGGTGCCCCCTCCCGGCCGCCGGAGGCATCTTCACTTTTTCGTTGTGTCGCACCGCACCCTAGGCCCAGCCCAGGGCGGCAAGCAGCATGTCGATGCACTTGATGCCGATAAACGGCACGGCCAGTCCGCCCAGACCGTAGACGAGGAGGTTTCGCCGCAGGGCGACCACGGCCGGGGCCGGCACGTATTTGACCCCCCTAAGCGCCAGGGGAATGAGAAAGACGATGATCAGGGCATTGAAGATGACGGCCGCGAGCACGGCGGATTTGGGCGTAGTTAGCCCCATGACGTTGAGCAGGGCCAGTTGCGGGTAGATGCCGAGGAACACGGCCGGGATGATGGCGAAGTATTTCGCGATGTCGTTGGCGATGGAAAAGGTGGTCAGCGACCCGCGCGTCATGAGCAGCTGTTTGCCGATGGCCACGACCTCCAGAAGCTTTGTGGGGTTGGAGTCGAGATCCACCATGTTGCCGGCCTCCTTGGCGGCCTGGGTGCCGGAGTTCATGGCCACGCCCACGTCGGCCTGGGCCAGGGCCGGGGCGTCGTTGGTGCCGTCACCGGTCATGGCCACCATCTTGCCCTCGGCCTGGTACTGGCGGATGCGGGAGAGCTTGGCCTCGGGCGTGGCTTCGGCCAGGAAGTCGTCCACGCCGGCCTCGGCGGCGATGGCGGCAGCGGTCAGAGGATTGTCACCGGTGACCATGATCGTCTTGATGCCCATGGCGCGAAGTTCGGCAAAACGCTCGCGGATGCCGCCCTTGACGATGTCCTTGAGCCAGACCACGCCGAGCGGCTTGCCGTTTTCCGCCACCACCAGCGGCGTGCCGCCGGATTTGGCCACTTCGCGGATGGCTTGATCGACCTCGGTCGGCATGTGGTTCCCCGCGGCTTCGGTCAGGGCCCTCACCGCGTCGGCCGCGCCCTTGCGGATGCTGCGTCCCGACAGATCGACGCCGGACAGGCGTGTTTGGGCCGTAAAAGGCACGAAGGTCGCGCCCAGGGCTTCCAGGTCATGGCCGCGAATGCCGAAGCGCTCCTTGGCCAGGACCACGATGGACCGGCCCTCGGGCGTCTCGTCGGCCAGGGAGGCGAGCTGGGCCACTTCCGCCAACTGGCGTTCCTCTATGCCTTTGGCCGGCAGGAAGGCGGTGGCCTGGCGGTTGCCCAGGGTAATGGTGCCGGTCTTGTCGAGCAGCAGCACATCCACGTCGCCGGCGGCTTCCACGGCCCTCCCCGAGGTGGCGATGACCCCGGCCTGGATCAGCCGGTCCATGCCGGCGATGCCGATGGCCGAAAGCAGCCCGCCGATGGTGGTCGGAGCCAGGCAGACGAACAGCGCGGCCAAGGCGGTGATGGTTACGGCCTGCCCTTGTCCGGCGGCGGCCACGGCGTAGGCCGACATGGGGCGCAGGGTCACGCAGACGACGAGGAAGATCAGCGTCAGCGAGGCGAGCAGGATATTCAGCGCGATCTCGTTGGGGGTCTTGCGGCGCTTTGCGCCTTCGACCAGGGAAATCATGCGGTCGAGGAAGGTCTCGCCGGCGTCGGCCGCCACCGTGACCACCAGCCAGTCCGAAAGCAGGCGCGTGCCGCCGGTGACCGCGCTGCGGTCGCCGCCGGCCTCGCGGATGACCGGGGCGGACTCGCCCGTGATGGCGGACTCGTCCACCGAGGCGATGCCCTCCGCGATCTCGCCGTCGGAGGGAATGGTGTCGCCGGCTTCGACGAGGAACACGTCCCCCCGGCGCAGGGAGCTGGCCGGGACTTCGGCCACGGCGGCGTCACGCCGTGGGGACGCGAGCTTTTTTGCGGTCACGTCCCGGCGCAGCCCGCGCAGGGCGGCGGCTTGGGCCTTGCCCCGGCCCTCGGCCATGGCCTCGGCGAAGTTGGCGAAGAGCACGGTGGCCCACAGCCAGGCGGCGACGGCGGCGACGAAGCCGACGGGGGCCTCGCCGTGGCCAAGCGCCGCCTGGATGGCCAGGACCGTGGTCAGGATGCTGCCGACGTAGACCGTGAACATGACGGGATTGCGCGCCTGCCTGGCCGGAGCGAGCTTGCGCAGGCAGTCGATGCCGGCCTGGCGGACGATGGCGGGATCGAAAAGCGGACGTTTCGTATGCTTGGGCATGGCGGAAACCTCTTCTAGAAAAGGGCGAGCTGTTCGGCCACGGGGCCCAGCGCCAGGGCGGGCACGAAGGTGAGCGCGCCGACCACCAGGACCACGACCATGAGCAGGGCGACGAAAATGGCCCCGTGGGTGGGCAGGGTGCCGGGGCCTTGGGCCAGACGCTTCTTCCCGGCAAGCGATCCCGCCAGGGCCAGGACCGGGACGATCAGCCAATAGCGGGAGACGAACATGGCCACGGCCCCGGCGATGGTCCAGAAGGGCGACGTGGCGGTCAGGCCGGCGAACGCGCTGCCGTTGTTGTTGCCCATGGAGGAGAACCCGTAGAGCATCTGGGAAAAGCCGTGCGGCCCCGGATTGGACACGGCGTCGGCCGGTCCGATCGCGGCGGCCAGGGCCGTCCCCGCCAGGCAGAGAAAGGGCGGAATCAGGATGACCAGCGCGGCCATCTTCGTCTCGAAGGGTTCGATTTTCTTGCCGCAGTATTCCGGCGTGCGCCCGACCATGAGTCCGGCCACGAAGACCGTGACCACGGCGAAGACCAGCATGCCGTAGAGCCCCGAACCCACGCCGCCGAAAACCACTTCGCCAAGCTGCATGAGGAGCATGGGCCACATGCCGCCGAGGGGCGAGAAGCTGTCGTGCATGGCGTTGACCGAGCCGTTGGAGGCGGCGGTGGTGGCTGCGGCCCACAAGGCCGATCCGGCAGCGCCGAAGCGGACTTCCTTGCCCTCGAGGCTTGGCGCGGTTGCGACGCCGATGCCGGACAGGGCCGGATTGGGGACCGATTCGGCGGCGAGCGTCAGCGCGGCGAATCCGGCAAAGAGGATGGTCATGGCCGCCAGGATCGCCAGGCCCTGCCGCCTGTCGCCGACCATGGCGCCGAAGGTGTGGCAAAAAGCCGCCGGGATGAGCAGGATGGCCAGCATCTCCAGAAGATTGGTCAGGGGCGTCGGATTCTCGAACGGATGGGCGGAATTGACGTTGAAGTACCCCCCGCCGTTGGTGCCGAGCTGCTTGATGGCCACCTGCGAGGCCACGGGGCCAAGGATGATGGTCTGTGTGGCCGGGGGCTGGTCGGGCGACGGTATGTCCGGCGACGTGGACGAAGCAACATGGGGGGCGGGATCGAGCCAGGCTGCCTCGACCTGTCCCGTGAACGTCTGGGGCACGCCCTGCCAGATGAGGACAAGGGCGAGCACGAAGGAGAGCGGCAGCAGGATGTACAGAACCGACCGTGTCAGGTCCTGCCAGAAGTTGCCGAGTTGCGCGGTCTCCCGGCGGGCGAGTCCCCGGATGCACGCCACGGCCACGGCCATGCCGGTGGCGGCGGAGAGGAAGTTCTGGACGGCGAGCCCCAGCATCTGGGTGAGGATGCTCATGGTGGATTCGCCCGCGTAGGCCTGCCAGTTGGTGTTGGTGGCGAAACTGACGGCCGTGTTGACGGCGACGAAGGGATTCACCCCCGGCAGGTGCAGGGGATTGAGCGGCAGCGCTCCCTGGAGGCGCTCCAGGGCGTAGACGCAGAGCATGCCCAGGGCGTTTAGGCCGAGCATGGCCAGGGCATAGGTCTTCCAGTCCATTTCCCGGGAGGCGTCGACGCCGCTGATCCGGTAAAGCAGGCGCTCAACCGGCCCGAGCAGCATGTCCAGGCCGCAGGGCCGCCCCTGGTAGACCCGGGCGGCATAGCGCCCGAGCGGCCAGGACGACAAGAGCAGCACAGCCAGGAAAAACAAGAGTTGCAACAGGTTGCTCTGGTTCATTCAAACCACTCCGGTTTGCAGAGGGCGGCGAGGAGATAGACGAACAACACGGCGGCAATGGCCAAGACGACGCTATCCATGTTTACTTCCTCTCCAGCCATTCGAGGAACTCGATCAAGGCGACCAGTGCGAGAAGCAGGACTACCATACCGGCAATAAAAAGCGTATCCATCGAAAATCTCCTTGATGCGGCTGTCGATGGCTTGGCTATAGTCCGCGGCATGTATAGAAGGCGTAAAACAGCTGGAAGGGCGCGTAAATTTTTATTTACAGCTCCAGAGCAAATGTGGCCCAGTCGATTTTGCGTCGAGGTGAAGCAGGGTTCGACGCTTGCCGACCGTCCAACCTCCGACAAGTTGCTGGGAGCCGTTACCAAGTTTGGAGCCACCGGGGGTCTCTCCGTGTCTCGTGGAGGTGTCAAGTCAAATGTACAAAAGGAACTGGCTGCAAGTTTTTTCGAATAAATCTTTGGTCATAGGAGTGATTGCTTGAGTCGCTGTTATGTGAGTGAAAAAATGATATAGATTTGAATATAGAGCTTGTGTCGAAACGGATATCGGCTGTTGTTGGGCAATGTTTGATATGGTGTGTATCTTGTCTGGAATTGTTTGGTTGGCTAAGCATGTTTGCCTTCTTTCTTATTAACTTTTACCTGGGCCGGCGTTGCAATCTGGATAACCCCTGGATAACCGTTCCCCTTTGTCGCCAGGCAAAGGATGTCCGGTGGTTTTATTCGATATCTTTAGAAATATTAGTAAAATCAGTATGGTGTCGGGTTTTGTTTGGCCTTCTACGCAGGCGGCCGCAGGTCCGAATTCAGCCGGGCGCACCAACACGAAATTCCAAGGGGTTAGGCTGCTTTTGCCCGGCCCTTTTTCGTGCAGCTGGCCGGGTTGGATAGCCTTTTGGCCAGACAGACGAAAAAACGAGGAATTTCAAAGGGGGGGGATGGAGAACATGGAGTTGAAAGAGGCAACAGGCCTGAGGGACAAACTTCTATGTCCTTACCTCCGGCAAATCCGCCACGCACGTGGTATATTGGGGCGACCGAGCCGCTTGCTTCATTTGCCAGTCCTGCTGATGCCGCAGGCGGCAAAGCGAAGCGTGCCGCGGCCCCAGTGGGCGTTCGCCTAGTCCGGAACCGCCAGGGGGCGTTCCGCTTTTGGGTCAGGAGTCGGCACCGGGCTAAGGAGTGAAAGTATTGGCGATACCCGACTGGCTCCAAGTCAAAAAGTCTCCACAGAATCGGGTGAACTCCACTTGGCCCACGGGGCCGGTCACGGGCTGCCGGTGAAAAGCGGGTTTTGGGCCGGGCCGAGCATCTGGGGCCCTCGGCTTCCCCTCACCCTGTCAGTCCTTCAAATCAAACCTGATCGGCAGCATGACCCAGGTCGCCACCTCACGCCCTTTGTACCGGGCAGGATGGAACCTCCATTTTTCAAGGGCCGAAATGACGGCTTGCTCAAATATCTGCGGCGGTTTTGCGGAAACAATGCTGATTCTGTTTACCCCGCCGTCCGCGGTGACCAGGAGCCGTGCGACAACCCGTCCCTCGATCCCATGCCGACGCGCATCCGCAGGATAAGCGGGCTCGACTTGCCGCATGATCCTCGGCTTCACGTCCACGGCCGCCAGGCTCATGCCACCGTCTTCACCCATGCCCCGCCCCGCGCCGGCGGCGGGTCCCTCGCCGCCGCCGCTGCCGCCTCCGGTCCCGCCACCCTGGCCGGAAACGCCTCCGGTCATGCCCGGCCCGACTCCCGACGGTCCGGCTTGGGAAGCGTCACTCCTGCCGGGGCCTTCCGATCCTTGCCCCGATACGGATGCCGGAGCCGTGGCTACGGCGGCAGCGTGAGGGGGTCGTTTTTTTCGGGGAACGCATTGCTTCTGCTCGGTTTTGGATTTGACCGCGTGTGCGGGGGGGGGCGTCGGAACAGGCAACGCCTTTTCCTGGTTGATCTCCGACACATCCTCTGTCCTGGCCTCCTGCCGGGCTTGAGGGGACGTGGTTTCTTCAGCCGCGGGCATCTCGTCAGCGTCCGCTGCCGCGTCCGATCCGGGAGGTGAACCGCAATCCCCCGCCCCCAGCCCGGAGAGATCCACGGCCAAGACAGACCCGCCTCCCCCGCCGGTCCCGCCTCCCCCGCCGGCAGGATGATCGGCGAGAAAACGGCAAAAGCAGACAAGACCGACAAGGACGACGGAATGCAACGCGAGAGACAAAAGCCATCCCAGCCATGCCCGGCGACGGGGACTCGTGGGGTGTTGCCACGCGGGCAGAACAGAGGGGATGTCCGCCATGGCCGTTATCCCTCGGCCCTGGAACCGGCCTTTTTCTTGGGAGAGCAGGCCACGGCCGCCAGAAAGAGCAGGCTGGACACGAGGACGATGGACGCGCCGGCCGGCACGTCGAGTTTCCAGGCAATGAGCAGGCCGCCCTCGCAGGAGATGACGCCGAACAGGGCCGCCAGGAAGAAAAGGCGCCCGAGGCGGTAGGTCAGCTGATAGGCGGCGGCCGCCGGATTGATGAGCAGGCTGTAGACGAGCAGGCCCCCGACGCTCGGCAGGCAGGCCGTGACGGTTAGTCCCGTGAAAAAGAGGATGCCGTAGAAGATGGCCGTGGCCGGCAGGCCGCTGGCCCGGGCGATCCGGCGATGACAGGCCACCGCCTGGATTTCCTTGAAGAAGGCGATGATGGCCAGACTCGCCGCCACGGCCACCGTGCCGAGGAGCCAGAGGTCGCGCCGGCTGACGGTGAGGATATTGCCCCAAAAGAGGTTCAGTCCGGCCGTTTTGGGGCCGGGGAGCAGGCCCAGGCAAAAAATGGCCAATCCGAGCATGGCCGAAAACACGACGCCCACGGCGGTATCCGGGGAGAGCTCCCCCCGATCGGCCACCGGTCCGATGACCGCCGCCGCCGTCAGGCTGGCCACGAGCGCGCCGGCAAGCGGGTCCCAGCCGAAAAGCAGCCCCACAAGTCCGCCGGCAAAAGCGGCATGGGCCAGGCAGACGCCGATGAAGGTCAGGCGCATGAGCACGGCGAACACGCCGGCCACGGCGCAGGCCACGCCGGCGAACAGCCCGGCCAGCACGGCATGGCGCATGAATCCCGCGTCAAGAAAGGCATCCATGGCGAATCCTCAAAAAAGCACCACGCGCCGCTCGCCGTGGGACACCACCGCCACTTCGGCCTGGTAGAGGCCGCCGAGCCGGTCGGCGTCGAGGGCTTCCCGGGCCGGCCCGCGCCAGAGGGGATGGCCGGATTCCAGGCACAGCACCTCGTGGCACAGGCTTTCCAGGCTGTTGAGGTCGTGGGTGGCCAGCAGCACGGTCAGTTCCAGCCGTTCGCGCAACGAGGCGATGCAGCCGAGGATGTCGCGCTGGGCGCGCCAGTCCAGGGCCGAGGTGGGTTCGTCGAGCAGCAACACTCGGGGCTGCTGGGTCAAGGCCCTGGCAATGGCCGCGCGTTGCTGTTCGCCACCGGAAAGCTGCCCCAGGGGACGGCCGGCCAGATGGCCGATACCGACGAGCTCCAGCATTTCCAAGGCCCGCCGGGCGAGTTCCCGCCCCGGGGACCGCAACCAGCCGCGCCTTGCATAGCCGCCGGACATGACGGATTCCAGGACGCTTATGGGCAGGCGCGGGTCCACGTCCTGGGCCTGCATGACCAGGGCGATGTCCCGCCGGGCCTGGCTTGCGCCGGGACCGGCCAAATCATGCCCAAACAATTGCACCACGCCGCAGGAAAGGCGCAACAGCCCGCAAACGGCGGCGAGCAGCGTGCTCTTGCCGGCCCCGTTGGGGCCGATGACGCCAAGCACCCGCCCCTTGTCCAGGTCCAGGGCGTCCATGCGCAGGGCGACGCGGCCGCGCCGCTTGACCGTGACGTCGCGCAGGGAAAGGGCGGGCTCATTGGCCATGGCGACCAAGCGCGGCAAGGCAACGGTCCAGGTTTGCGGCCATGGCCTGGGCCCAGGTCGGTGCGTCGGGGAACCCGCCCGGGAAGTTCGTCAACACGACGAAGGCCGCGCCCAGGTCCTCGGCGAAGGTTTTGCCGGAACCGCCCGAACTTTGCAGGTTGTCGGCCACGAGCCGGACCTTCGCCTCCCTGGCCCGGGCCAGGGCCCGGGCGAGTTTTTGCGGCCCGCTTTCCTCGAACCGGCCGTACTCGGCGGCGATGTCGCAGCCCAGCCATTGCAGAAAGGGCTGCTGCTGCACGTCGGTCATGACCGGCAACCCCGCGAGGGGCCCGGCCTTGGCGGCAAGCGCGGCGGCGACGCGATCGACCGCGACGATGCGCGCCTTGGCCCGCTCCCCGTACAGGGCGGCATGGGGCGGATCGATATCGGCCAGCACCCGGGCCACGGCCAGGGTGGCGGACTTCTGGCGATCAGGCACCATCCAGTTGCCGGGCGCATCGATGGTGCGCGCCTTGGCGGCAAGGGACGGGTCGTTGCGGATGGGGCCCATGACGCTGTCCAGATGGCTTTGCCAGTCGTGCAGGAGGATGACCCGGGCGTCCGCAAGGGCGCGCATGTCCGAGGCGCGCAGGTCGGTGTGTCCCGGGCAGGCGGCGGCGGGCATGATGGGAGTCGCCGTCACCAATCCCCGCCCCAGGTCGTTTACGATGTCCGACACCAGCGTGGTGCCGGCGGCGACGACGATGGGCGCTTCCTGTTGTCCGGCTTCCCCAAGGGAGGCTGCCAGGGGCACACAGATACAAACGAAGGCGAGACAGCGGAGGGCACGTGCAAGGCGCGTCATGGCCGGCTCTCCGACGGGTTCGCCAGTTTGCGGCACTTGGCCAGGTAGCGTCCGGGCGCGTCCACGATGACGGGATCGGGCAGGCCGGCGGCTTGGAAAAGATCGCGCATGCGGCCTTCCTCGGGCAGGGCGTCCCGGGCTACGGCGCTGTGGGTGCCGTGATGGGCGAGCAGTTCGACGCGGCTGAGCAAATGGGCGATGAGGATCTGCGCGCCGGACTTGGCGACCCGGGCCATTTCCGACAGGGCGACGCCTTTGTCCTCGAAATGGGGAAAGGCGGCGAAACAGACCACGGCATCGAAGCTCGCATCACGAAAGGGCAGGCGCATGGCCGTGGCCAGAACCGGCGGCGGAGCCGCCGGCCCGAGCTTGGACCGGGCCTGTCGCAGCATCTCCAGGGACAGGTCAAAGGGGAACACCCGTCCCGACGGGCCCACGGCGTCTTGCAGATAGGGCACCAGCGTTCCCGGGCCGGTGCCCATGTCGAGAACCGTTGCCCCGCCCGGCAGATGGAAGGACGCGACCAGACGCGGGAGCTTTTCCCGCACGGGCGGCGGGTAGCAATTGGCTTCCCAGTTCGCGGCCCGGGCGTCGAAGAAGGCGGCCCGGGGATCGGATTCGTTTTGCATTTGCATGCCTCTCTTGCCCCCCCGCGCCTGCTCAGGCCGCGAAGCGCAACAACGCGTAGAAGCCGGCGGGGTCCAGGCGTTTGCGAACCACCTGGGAGAATCCCGCCTCCCTGGCCAGCCCCTCCACGACGTCGACGGGATCGTGGCGGCCGTGGCGGCGGAAATGGTCGACGAGCACGCGCCGTTCCTCCGGCGCGAGTTCCGCCCAACCGTTTTCGATCTCCCGATTGTAGCGCCCAAGATAGGCTTCGGCGCTTTCCCCCTCGTCCGGCATGGGGTCGTGGCTGAGGAGCACCCCGCCCGGACGCAGGGCGTTTTTGGCCATGGCGAAGAGCTTTGCTTTTTCCCCTTGCGGGAAATGGTGGAGCAACAACCCCATCCAGATGACGTCCACGGCCTCGCGCAGGCCGGCCAGGACCTCCCGGCCGTCGGCGGCCACGAGCTCCACGGCGGCCGGACTCCCGGCGAGGTTTTTCCGCGCGGCGGCGAGACAGTCCGTATCCGTGTCCGCGCCCATATAGGAGGCCACGTCCCCGGCAGCCAGCACGCGCGCCATGTCCCGGGCGTCGTTGCAGCCGAGGTCCAGCAGGCGCAGATCGCCTCGGCTCCGTCCGGCCAGAAACCCTTCCAGCCAGGCATAGGCCGTCCCATGGCGCATGCGGTCATGCGCCCGCAGCTTCGAGAAGACCTCACGCCGGTCGAAGACCGTGGAAATAGCTTCTTCCATATACGCCCTCCAAGGTTAGAACGTCAGGGCCACGCCGGCCGAAACGCCGGTCCCCGGCATGGGGTAGCCGGGCTTGTATTTGTAGAAGGTGTTGGTCAGGTTCTGCACGGCCACGAAGAGTTCGGTTTCGACTTTGGGCTTGGGAATGGTGAAGAAATAGGAAAACTTGGCGTTAGCCAGCCAGTAGCCGTCCACCTTTTCCGTATTGCGTGTGCCCACGCGTCGGGTCTCGGAGAGCACGTACATCTCGTCCACGTACTGGGCGTCGGCCGAGATCTTATAATGCTCCAGAAACCGGTAGTTTCCGCCGAGGCTGACGCTCAGGTTCGGCACGTAAGGCAGGTACTGCGGCGTGTGCCCCATGGCGTTGAGGCCGGCGAAGAACGACAGGTCCTTGACCGGGGTGTAGGTTGCCGTGGTTTCCAGCCCCCAGATGGAGTATGTGCCGTAATTTTCGAACCCGGTCGGTTTCCCGGAGGAGGGATACATCACATACCGGTCGTGGCCGTTGTCGGAGAACGCCGTCACATCGAGCTTGAGCAGGTTTTCGTACTTGTAGGACGCGCCTGCCTCGAAGTGGTCCATGGTTTCGGCCTTGAGGTCGCGCCAGCTCTGGCCCAGGGACGTGATCACGTTTTGCGAGAAGGCGGCCACATTGAGCCCCGGATAGTTCACGCCCCGGGAGTAGGTGCCGTGCAGTTCCAGGTCCTTGTAGCCGAGCAGCAGGCCGGCCTGGGGCGACCATTCCGACTGGAACTGGCTGTGGCCGTAGTAGCGCAGGCCGGCCGAGGGTGTGGCGTAAAATCCGTCCTTGCCGCCAATCATCTGGGAGACGCCGAGGAAAGGCGAGAAGATGGACCAGGTCATGCGGTCGAAGTGGGACACGCCGCCCGGCGTGAACGACCAGTCCGTCAGGGAGTTGATGGTCAGCGAGGGGTCGGTGGTGAATTCCGTCTGCCCGCTGATCCAGTCCATGTCCGCGCCCAGGGCGATCTCGCCGCCCTGCCAGAGGCGCAGTTTTTCCTTGGCCCGCACGCCGTACAGGTCCGAATCGGTCTTGGTGTCGTTGTCCGTGCCGGACTGGTTGTACCAATAGCCCTGCCCCGTGTTCCAATATCCTTTGAGGGTGCCTTCGGCGCAATCGTATGTGTTCGCAAACGTGGCCACCATGTGCCAGTCGCGGGTGACGAACTTGCCGTCGCGTTCCGCCGCGTCCCCTTCGGGGCCCGGGTCCATGGCGTAATTATCCGTGCGGATGACCGTGGCGTGGGCGTTCCAGTTGTCGGTCAGTCCATAGCCCATGCGGCCGTAATAGCTCGTGAGCATGCCGTCGGACATGGCCCGCGATCCCGAGGAATAGCGGTAGCTCTGGGAGGCATAGTAGTCGAAGCGGCCGACCTTGCCGCCGGTCTCGGCCGTTTCCTGGGGCGTATTGTAGGAACCGTATTGGGCCGTGACCCTCGATTCGAAGCCTTCCTTGTCCCGGCTTTTGGGCGTCATGTCCACGGCGGCCAACCCGTTGCCGAAGTTGAGCGGCTGGGGACTTTTGTACACGGTGAGGGAATTGGCCGGGTCCACGGAAAGGTAATCGAGCAGCGGGTGGTTCCAGACCGAGATATAGGCCGGCGCGCCGTCGATCATGACCGAGATTTCCGCGCCGGGCCGGCTCGCTCCCTTGCCCCGGATGAAGATCGCGCCGCCTTCCGCGCCGCCGAACGAGCCGATGTTGTCGAAGCGGGAGATGGTCACGCCGGGCGTGCGCCGCAGGGCCGAGGTCAGGTCTGACGCATTGAGGTCCCAAATCTGCTCCTTTGAGACCGTCGTCGTTTCATTGGCGAAGCTGTCCACCCTGTTCCCTTCGATGATGGGCGAGGAAACGACGTTGACTTCGTCGAGCATGGTTTCGTCGGCTTTCTCCGTGTGCTGGGGATCGGCTGCCAACGACGGCAAGGCGGCAAAAACGAGGCCAAGGGCAAGAAGGGCAGCGCGGGAGAAACGACAGGGAACCATGCTCGCTCCTTTTGTAACGGGTTGAAAATTCGGAGTAATTACAAAAAATAAATAGGTAAGCTTCTGGCGTATTAAAAATTAAAAAAAATAACACCTTCGGTTATGAAAATAAAAATCGTATGTCAAGAAGCAGTAAAAAATATTGTTCTGAGCGACATCCCGCGTGTGGCTGGAAGTCCGATCCGCATGATTGCGATCGAGACAGCGGAGGGTATTTTGTCGTCATCGCGGCCGCTGATTCCGGCAGTTCGGGCCGAGGCCGCGCATGAGAAGGAGGCTGTTCTCGCCGTGTTCGCATTGCGGCCCGGAACCAGTCCTGATTCCGGGTCGCAACGCGCGGTGTGAGCCCTTCTCCCTAGGCTTTGGAGCGGCCGTGCGGTTTGCCGATGCCGATCTCCATCAGATCCTCCCCGACGATCAATTTCCCGGAGAAATTCTGCTGGGCGAGCCGCAGGCGTGCGACAGGCGTGTTGGCCGGCGCGATGTGGGTCAAAACCAGCGTCTTGACTTCGCACTGTTGCGCCACCCTGCCGACATCGGCTGTGCTCGTGTGTGCGGTCACGACGTGGTGATAGAGCGGCCAGGCGGGCTCGCCCTCCTTGACGCCCTTGAAGCTGGCCTTGATCCAGAAGTCGTCGATGACCTCGTGCACCAGGACCTCGGCTCCCCTGGCCAGCTTTTGCAGGTTGCCCCTGGTGTCCGGACCGGTGTCGCCGGAAATGACCAGGGAGCCGTCCGCCGTGTCGAAGCGGAAGGCGAAGGCGGGGTAGACCTCGTAGTGGTCGACCAGGATGGCCGTGACGCGCAGGCGATCGTCCTTGTATATCTCGAAGGGTTCCATGGCCGGGCAGGTGATGTCCGCCGACCAGGGTTTGCCCGGATCGGGAATGATGAAGTCGGCCGGCCAGGGGATGACTTTGGGGTCGCCGATTTCCCTGACGTCGATGCACTTCGGGATGTCGGGGTAGCCCTCGTCCTGGGCGCAGTCGTTGAAGGTCTGGGCAAAGGCTTGCAGGATGTGGTCCGTCATCATCTTGGTGCCCGGCGTGGGGGTGGTCACGGCCGGGTTGCAACTTTGCGCCTGGATGATGGTCCCTTTGTAGCCGGACTGGTTGTCGTCGAGCCGGCCGCGGTCGCCGGGGCCGATGATGATCAGGGGCTGTTTTTCCGCATAGCCGGCCCGGGCCCCGATTTCCAGGAACGTGGGGTAGTCGCCCAGGTGGTCCATGTGCAGGTGGGTGAAAAACACCGCCCGCATGTTGCTCAGGAATGAGGACAGTTCCAGTTGCGTCCGCTGGCCGCCGATGGTGACGAAATGTCCGTAGTTGAAGGCTTCGGCCAGACGGGCGCAGGCCCCGAACCCGAGGTCGATGATGTACATGGCGTCGCCCACGAGCAACGCCTGGGAATTGCTGGCCCGGTTCGAACCCGGCCACCAGGTCATGCCTCCCGTGGTGCCGAGCAGCACCAGCCGGGTATTGTACGGAGATGTGCGAAGGCTTTTGGGGGATGCGGACGGCGCGGCGAAAGCGCTTTTTGCGCCAAGGCCCGAGAGCAGCGGTGCGAACAGCAACGCCCCGGCTCCTTTTAGGATGGACCGGCGCGGAATCCATGACGCATTTGCTTTCTTGGACTGCATGGGCACCTCTTCTGGTTGTGTATGAAATCTCTGCGGCGCATTGCCGCAACGACTTTCCCTTGTTTCCTTTTCTCCTTGTCTGCGCAATGCATTACCTGATTTGTGATTGCAGATCGGCCACTGCTTGTCCGATGCCAGGGTAGATGCGTTGTTTTCCGACAAGCTCCAGCACGCCATTTTGGCGCAGCATGCGCAGCGTCTCCGGAGCCGGTTCGACGAAGGCCAGGAGCACGCCGTGGGAGGCGAGTTCTGCCGCCAGAGCCCGGAGCATGTCGGCCGCAGTGATGCACAGGCGCCTGTTGGCCCGCAATTGGATGGCCACTGCCCCGGGCCTTGGCGGTTGCAGGGCCAGCGCGACCACGGCGCTGCGGAATTTCTCGGCGTTGGCGAAAAAAAGCGCCTCCTCCATGCGCAGCACGCGTACTCCGGGACGCTCCCTGGCTTGCGCGTGCTGGCTCGTATCGACCCAGAGCACGCCGCAGCCGGCGAGTTCGCCCATGACGGACAGATTGACGCCGCTTGCGACCAGGAGCAGGCGCGCGAGCGACGCCGCCAGCGCAAGGACCAGTCCCGGCAGGATGTCGAGAAGCACCACGCCCGACAGGGCCAGGACGGCCAGGGCGCATTCGACGCGGTTGAGGCGGTAGAAGCGCCGGAGTTCGGCAATTTTCATGAGCCTGGCCACGGCGTGCATGACCACGGCCCCAAGCACGGCTTCGGGCAGGCCGTGGAAGAGGGGCGTGAAAAAACACAGCGTCAGCACGATCATTCCCGCCGTAACCAGCGTGGAGACGCGACTTCTCGCCCGGCCGCCACGTTGACGGCGGTGGAGGACATGCTGCCCCCGGCGAGCAGGCCGCAAAGGAGTGCGGAGCCGAGGTTGGCCAGGCCCAGGGCGCGAAGTTCCCGGTCGGCATCCACGCCCACGCCAAAGCGCGGGGCATAGCTTCGCACCGCGCCGAGGGCCTGGGAAAAGGCCACCAGTGCAAGCCCGAGCGCCGCCGGAACCACGGCGCGCACGTCGGCCATGCCGCCATGGGGCAGGGCCAGCGACGGCAAGCCGGCCCTGATGCCCTGGATCACGGCCACGCCGTGGGTTTCCCCGAGCGCGAACGCCTTCGAGGCGACGAGGCCAAGCACCATGACGCAAAGCCCGGCCGGCACGCGCGGTGTCAGCCGTTCGAGGACGAAGAGCAGGGCCAGCGACGCGACGCCGACGCTCGCGGTGGCCGGGTTGCAGCGGCCGATCCCGGCGGCCAGTTGCGCGATTTGCCGCAACGTGTCGCCGTGGCCGTGGGGCAGGCCGAGCAGCTTATGCAGCTGGTCGGCCGCGATATAGATCGCCAGGCCGCAGGTGAAGCCCGTCATCACGGGCTTGGAGAGAAAGGACGTGGCGCGCCCCAGGCGCAGCAGGCCACCGGCGAGAAAGACGATCCCGGTCGTTGCGATAAGCAGGGCCATAAGCCCCAGGTATCTTGCCGCATCCCCTCCGGCCAGGGGGGCGACCACCGCCGCCATCATGATGGATTCCACCGAGGTCGCGGCGCACACCAGCACGGGGCTGCCGCCGCAGAGGAAATACAGCGGCAGCGAGGCGAGTAGGGTGAAAAGGCCCGCCGAGGCCGGCATACCCGCCATGCCCGCATAGGCCAGGGCCTCGGGCACGAGCACGCCCCAGAGCGTCAATCCGGCCAGCAGGTCCGCTCCGGGCGCGATCCGCCCCATCCCCGCCAGCCAGGGGGCAGCACGAGTAAACGGCATATTCCTCCCGAACGCGGACAACTGCCGGCAACGCAGCGCACAGGCTGGCGGCAGGCGAGGGCAGAGAAATGGGACCGGGCGCTAACTAGGGCTTTTTCCCCTCTTCGGCTTGGCCTGACGCATCCTGGGCGGCTTCCGGCTTGGGCTTGTCCACGCCGAGCACCCGTTCCGCGAATCCCTGCACCAGCACGAAAAAGACCGGCACGACCAGTACGGCGAGGAGCGTGGAGGCGACCATGCCGCCGAAGACGGCCGTGCCCACGGCCCGCTGGCTGGCCGCGCCCGCGCCCGCGGCGGTGAGCAGCGGCACCACGCCGAGGATGAAGGCGAACGAGGTCATGATGATGGGGCGAAAGCGCAGCCGCGCCGCTTCCACGGCGGCCTGGGGGATGGGCACGCCCCGGGCGCGGTGCTCGCGGGCGAATTCCACGATGAGGATGGCGTTCTTGCTCGCCAGGGCGATAAGCAGCACCACGCCGATCTGCGTGTAGACGTTGTTGTCCATGCCGCGCACCAGCAGAGCCACCATGGTGCCGAGCAGTGCCAGGGGCACGACCAGGATGACGGCCGTGGGCGTGCACCAGCTTTCGTACTGCGCCGCAAGCACCAGATAGACCAGGACCACGGCCAGGGCGAAGATCAGGTAGGCCTGGTTGCCGACCTTTTTCTCCTGGTAGGACATGTTGGTCCAGTCGATGCCCATGGACGCGGGCAGGTTGTTCTGGCTCATTTGCTCCATGAGCGTAAGCGCCTGGCCGGAACTGAAGCCGGCGGCGGCCGAGCCGTAGACCGAGGCCGACGTGTAGAGGTTGTAGCGGGTGAGCACCGTGGGTCCGAGGATGTCCTTGATGGTGGTGACCGCGGACAGGGGCATCATCTCGCCCTTGTCGTTTCGCACCTCGAGCTGCATCACGTCCGCGGCGCTCAGGCGAAAGCGCGACTCGGCCTGGGCCCGCACCTGGTAGACGCGGCCGAACTTGTTGAAGTCGTTGATGTAGGTCGAACCCATGTAGGTCGACAGCGTGCTGAAGAGGTTGTTGAAGCTCACGCCCTTGTACTGGACCTGGGTGCGGTCGATGTCGGCGTAGATCTGCGGGGTGGAGGCGTTGTACGTGACGTTCAGCGGCGTCAGCCCCGTTTGGGTGCGCCCGACGTCGATCAGGTGGAGACAGGCGTTTTGCAGCGCGACCGGGCCGAGGTTGCCCCGGTCCTCCACCATCATCTGGAAGCCGCCGGCCTGGCCCAGGCCCTGGATGGCCGGCGGGACCATGACGAAGGCCACGGCGTCCTGCAGGGTGGCCAGACGCCCCTGCACGTAGCGCAGGATGGTCGCCTGGGTCACGCCCTTGGGCCGCTTGTCCCAGTCTACGTAGGTGATGAAGATGGCCGCCATGTTGGGCTGGTTGAGGGAATCGAGGATGGACATGCCGCCGAAGGTGATCCAGTCGGCGACGCCGGGCGCGTCCTTGAGGAAGCCGTCGATCTGCTTGATGACCGCGGCCGTGCGCGTCAGCGACGCCGCCGGCGGAAGCTGGACGCTGACGATGGCGTAGCCCTGGTCCTCTTCCGGCAAAAAGCCCGTAGGCAGGGCGGAGAAGCCGATGAAGGTGACGGCGATGAGCACGATGTAGCCGAGCATGGCGACCTTGGCGTGGCGGACCAGGAAGCCGACGATGCCGGCGTAGACGTTTTCGCAACGCTGGTAGACGGCGTTGAATCCCCGGAAAAAGGCGTTGAGCTCGCCCTTGTGCGGCTTCATCCACAGGGCGCACTGGGTGGGCTTGAGCGTGGCGGCGTTCAGTGCGCTGATCACGGCGGTCGCGGCGATGACCAGCGAGAACTGGCGGTAGAGCTGGCCGGTGATGCCGGGCAGGAACGAGGCCGGCAGGAAGACCGAGATGAGCACCAATGTGATGCCGATGATGGGCCCGAAGAGCTCCTTCATGGTCTGGATGGCCGCGTCGTGGGGCGTGCTGCCGTGCTCGATGTGGTGGGCCGTGCCCTCCACGATGATGATGGCGTCGTCGACCACGATGCCGATGGCCAGGATGATGCCGAAAAGCGTCACGAGGTTGACGGAGAAGCCGAGCATGGCCATGGCGATGAACGCGCCGAGGATGGTGACCGGCACGGTCGTCGCGGGCACGAGCATGGCCTTGAAGTCCTGGAGGAAGAGCATGATGACCAGAAGCACCAGGATGCCGGCCTCGATCAGCGTCTTGTAGACGTCGTGGATGGCTTGGTTGACGAAGCGCGTGGTGTCGAAGGGGATATTGTAGACGAGGCCCGGCGGGAAGTCCCTGGCGAGCTTCGTCATGGACGTTTTGATCATGTCCGCCGTCTGCAGGGCGTTGGCCCCGGGCAGCAGGTAGATGGCGATGATGCTGGCCGGCTTGCCGTCTTTCTGGGCGAACAGGTCGTAGGTCTTGCTGCCGAGCTCCACCCGGGCCACGTCCTTGACGCGCAGTACCTCGCCGGTCTGGTTGAAGTTGGTCTTGAGGATGACGTCCTCGAACTGGCGGACCTCGTCCAGGCGGCCCTGGGTCTGGATCATGTACTGGAAGTGCATGGTGTCCGGGGCCGGCTGCTGGCCGATCTGGCCGGCAGCCACCTGGACGTTCTGCTGGGACACGGCGTTGACCACGTCCTGGGCCGTGAGCCCGTAGGTCTTGACCTTGTCCGGGTCGAGCCAGATGCGCATGCCATATTCGTCGCTGCCGTTGACCGTGACGGAGCCGACGCCGGGAATGCGCGAGAGTTCGTCGCGCACGCGCAGGTAGCCGTAGTTGGACAGGAACAGGCTGTCGTACGCGCCGTCCGGCGATTCCAGGGTGACGCACATCAGGATGGCCGTGGACTTCTTCTGCACCGTGACGCCCTGCGCCTGGACCTGCTGGGGCAGGCGGGCCAGGGCCTGGTTGACGCGGTTTTGGACGAGCACCGTGGCCATGTCCACGTTGGTGCCGACCTCAAAGGTCACGGTCAGGGTGTAGGAACCGTCCGAGGCGCTGTTGGAGCTCATGTAGAGCATCTGTTCCACGCCGTTGACCTGCTGCTCGATGGGTGCGGCCACGGAATCGATGATCACCTGCGGGCTCGCGCCGGGAAAGCTGGTCGTGACCTGGACTGTGGGGGGCGTGATGTCCGGGTACTGGGCCACGGGCAGGCCGAGCAGGGTGACCACGCCGAGGAGCATGATCAGCACCGCGAGCACGTTGGCCAGGACCGGACGTTCAATGAAGAATTTGGAGAACATGGCGGCCCCTAGGGTTTGGCCCCGGCGTCCTTCGCCTTGGGTGCGTCGGGCAGGGGCTCGGCCTTGCCTCCGGGGCGGACCCGCTGCAGGTCGCTGACGATGACCCGCTCGTCGCCGCTGAGCCCTTTGTCCACCACGAGCATGTCGTTCACGGCGAAGCCGATGGTGACCGGGCGTTGCTCCACCACGTTCTGGTCATTTAAAAGCAGGACGAAATGTCCGGTCTGGTCCTGGCCCACGGCCGTGTCCGGCACGAGCAGGCCCGGGCGGTCCTTGAGCGGGATGCGCACCCTGGCGAAAAGCCCGGGCGCGATCTTCTCGTCGGCGTTGGGCAGTTCGGCGCGCAGCAGGATGGTGCCGGTCTTGGGGTCGATACCGAGGCCGTAGTAGTCCAGGGAACCCTTGTAGGGATAGGCGGACGAATCGCTGAAGCCAACCTCCACCGGGATCTTGACGTGCTGGCCCGGGGCGGCCGAACCGTGGCGGCTTGCCTGGAGGCGCAGCAGGTCGCGTTCGCCCAGGGTGAAGTAGACGTACATGGGGTCGTAGCTGATGATGGTGGCGAGGAGCGTTTTCTCGCCGCCGCCGACCAAGTTGCCCACATCCACGTTGCGCCGGCTGACCCGGCCGTCGAAAGGCGCCATGATGCGGGTGTAGCTCAGGTTGATCTCGGCGAGTTCGATCTGCGCCTTGGCGTTTTCCACGCCGGCTTTGTACTGCTCGCGCTGGGCGTCCCACTTGACCACGTCCGTGTCAGGGCCGGCCTTCTCGCGCAACAGGTTTTTCGCCCGTACGTATTCGATCTCGGCCTGGTGCAGCCCGGCCAATTGGCTTTGCAGCCCGGCCTTGGCCTCCAGGACCTTGGCCTCGTAGGGTTCGGGCTGGATGACGAAGAGGAGTTGCCCCTTCTTGACGTCCGCGCCGTCGACGTAGGCCTGCTTGACCAGAAAGCCTTCGATGCGGGCGCGCAAATCGACCGAGTTGACGGCCTGGGTGTTGCCGGTGAACTGCAGGTAGTCCGTCACGTCCCGCTTCTCGGGCCTTGCCACCCGGACCTTGGGCGCGGGCGGCGGCACGTATTCGTTGCGGCTGTTGCAGCCAGACAGGGCGAAAAGGGCCGCCGTGAGGGCGATGCAGGCGGCCAGGGGCAAAACGAGCATTTTGTGGAGCGTGTGCATGGGCAATCCGCCGCGGTGAGGGGTGCGCCGGCCGCCTTGGGCGGACCGCTTTATGGAAATCATCCGTCGCAAGCATGCCGGCGCTGCATCCGGCCTTTCCGGCCGGCCGTACGCCTTCGTCGCGTTCCCCCGACGGCGGGGCGTGCCGGTGGGGAACCCTTGATTGCGAGCGTTTCGTTCGCGGAAAACAGTCCTGCGGCCGCCAGCGCCACGCTACATGTCTGGCGCGTACCACAGGAGGTTGCGCTTTTGCGGGTCCGTGATCTTTTCCGGGTTCTCCCGTATCTGCCTGCCCCACCAAGTGCGCTTTTCCATCTCGCGGCGCACGTCCTCGGGCACGTAGGGCATGCCCTGGCGTACCTCCCAGCCGCCGCCCAGGGCTTTGTAGAGGGCGACGAGGGAAGTCGCGACCTGCCCCTGCGTCTGTACGAGGTCGTTTTGCTGCTTGAGTTGCTGCTGCTGGGCCACGAGCACGGTAGTGTAGTCGGTTTTGCCTTCGCTGTACTGGATGAAGGCCAGTTCCGCCGAGCGTTTGGCCGCGTCGGCCGCCTTGACCAGGGACACCACCTGGGCGCTTGCGCCGATGTACGCGGCCAGGGCGTCTTCCACCTCGCGCAGGGCCGTGAGCACGGTCTGCTGGTACTGGATGAGCAGCTTCTGGAACTTGGCGTCCTGCACGCGCACGTTGTCGATGATGCGGCCGTAGTTGAAGAGGTTCCAGGAAAACTGCGGCGCGAACTGGGCCGTGAAGCCTTTTTGCGACAGCAGTTCGGACAGCTTGAACACGCCGACGTTGCTGGCCAGGAAGCCGATGCTGCCCACGAGGGAGAACGAGGGGAAAAGGTCGGCCTTGGCCACGCCGATCTGCGCGCACTGGGCCATGGCCGCGAATTCCGCGGCGCGCACGTCCGGCCGGCGGCGCAACAGGTCGGCCGGCACGCCGACGGCGATTTCCCACGGCGGCGCGGGAATGCCCTTGGACTCGGACAGGCCTTCCGGCGCCTGGTTCGGCGGCAGGCCGAGCAGCACGGACAGCGCATGCCGGTTCTTCTTGATGGCGCTGACAAAGCCCGGGATGGTGGCCTCGGTGGACAGCAGCATGGTCTTGGCCTGCTGCACGTCGCGTTCGCTGGTCGCGCCGTAGCGGAAACGGGCTTCGGCGATCTTGAGGCCTTCCGATTCCAGCTCCACGTTTTGCCGGGCGATGTCGAGCTGGGCCTGGTTGACGCGCAAATCGAGGTAGGTCCGGGCCACGTCGCCGGCCAGGCTCACCAGGGCGTTGTCGTAGTCGGCGGCCGAGGCCTGCATGGCGGCGTCGGCCGATTCGATATTGCGACGGTATTTGCCCCAGAAATCGAGCTCCCAGGCGGCGCTTAAGGCCACGGAGTTCTGCCAGACCTGGTCCGGGGAGGTGGACTTGGATTCGGTGCTCGGCTGGGGCCAGGTCGGACCGAGGCGGCTTTCCTTGGTGTAGGTGTAGCCGCCGGAGGCTGCCTGGGACTGGGGATAGAGCTCGCCGACGGCGATGCCGAGCTGGGCCCGACCCGCGACGACCCGCAGCCCGGCCACGCGCAGGGGCAGGTTGCTGTCGAAAGCGGTGCGGACGAGCCTCGCGAGCTCGGGGTCGCCGAAGACCTCCCACCACTCGTTTTGCACCGGAAGCCGCGTGGAAAGGCCGTCCGTGCCGTCCTCGCTCCAGCTGTCATAGGTCTGGACGCCGGGCCGCTTGAAATCGGGACCGAGCTTCATGCAGCCGCACAGGCCTACGGCGAGAAAAAACGCCGCGCACAGCCAAAGCCTCTTGGGAATCGCGTTCATGGATGCCGACCCTGTGGCCTTTGCGGCAGGATTGCCCGGAAAATCCCCGTGTCGCCGGGGAGGGCGTTGCGCCTTGGATTGCGCGACTCTGGCCTCGGCTACGAACATGGCGAAATCTGTAATTCGACTATTATACAGAATAGCGGACCTGGCAACATAACGTCAAGTTGCAATATGTCGAATCCGGTCTGGCAGCTGCTGCAGCAGGCCGGATTCGACTCTGTGCCGGCCTGGATTTCTCAAATTTACGTCACACGCCGCGAACTGTGAAAACCATTTTGCTTGCGTTAACGCCCGCACCATCCTGCGAGCACGTGTCGCTTATGCCAGGTGTCGGAAATTGGTGTGGTCGGTTACAGTAGCGCCGGCTGGATCGACCTCCGCGCAAAGTCTTCTGTTCCCCGCCCCGACGCTGAATCGGTGCTGCCGTTTCAATCCACGCTTCCGCGAAGGGGGCGACATGATAGGATCGGCGCGAACCTTCCGGGATTTCCATGACGGTTAGAGGTTCGCACCCGCTTTGGCAAGGCGGCCAGGGAACGTACCCCTCGCGAACGCGAGAGGACCGTGTCCGGCACCTTCGCCGGCGACCGGCAGCGCCCCAACAAGTCTTTTCATCGTGGTCGCGGCTCCGAAAAGAAAACCGACGCCAGCGCCGCCTCGCTTGGGGACGCTCGTGCCGCATCATTGAAGAGGCGAACAATACCGGCAACATTCTTACGGGACGCCATGCTGGCGTCCGCGTCCGCTTGGGCCGCAACGTCCAGACCGCCCTGGCCTCCGACACGCCGCCCATGCGCCTGCCGGCTGAGCCGACGGCAGCGCGAGGGCTTTCAAAAAGGCCCGGAGGACCACAGCGCACGGATGCACAACGGGTCCGAGGAAGGGATGGTTGCCTTGCTGCCTGTAACCGAACAGCAAAAAAAGGAAATCGACCCCAGCAGCATGGCGGGCGCTTGCCCGTTGCGGCATCGGGCGAGTTCCCGGTTCATGGGTTTGCATCATATCGGCTCGGACGGAAGCATGGCCGGGAAAACATGTTGTTTTTTTGGACAGGCGCGATATTGAGATGAAAAAGTCCCAGAGGCGGCCTCGAGCCGGTCGTGATCTGGAATTGGGGGAGGGAGGACTTGTCTGGCGCCAAAACGGGATGTCCCTGGAAAGGATATCCTCTTTGGCTCCATCCTGCCGCGCCTGCCTGAGCCGTCGCCAGTATTTTTTATCATCGGACATTTTCTTTCGGGTTTTGTCGGCTAGCCGACAGCCACGGGTCCTTTGACAGGATAAAAATAAATATGGCGGGCATGCTGTCCCGCCATTGCCCCGGGAAAGAGCCGGACGACAGGCGGACTGCCAACGGCTCGGACAGGTGCTGTCCGCCTGTTTCCTCTGCCGGCAGCGGTGGATCGTCTTTCACAGACTGCGCTGGAGGCTGCCATGAAATTTGCCGTGGCGGGAAAGGGTGGGGTGGGCAAGACCACGCTCACGGCGTGGCTGGGCGATTATCTCGCCCGCCAGGGCCAAAGCCCTTGGCTGGTGGACGCCGATACCGCGCTTTCCCTGGGCGCGGCCTTGGGCCTTCCCGCAGACGCGTTGCCTATGCCCCTCATTGAGGACGAGGCGCTCATCCGCGAGCGCGTCGGCAAGGGATTTATCAATTTAAATCCCCATGTTTCCGATCTTCCCGAGAGGCTGCGGGTGCGCCTTGGCAACATCAGCCTGCTCGTCATGGGCTCGGTCGCCGGCGCGGGCGGCGGCTGCGCCTGCGAGGCCAACGCCCTGCTCAAGTCGCTGCTCGCCCATCTGCTGCTCGATCGCGACCAGTGCCTGCTCGTGGACCTCGAAGCCGGGGTGGAGCATCTGGGGCGCGGCACCGTGGCGGCCGTGGACGGGCTGATCGTGACCGCCGAGCCGAGCTGGCGCAGCCTGACCGTTGCGGGGCAGGTGGCGACCATGGCCGCCGCGCTGGGGCTGACGCGCCAGGTTCTGGTGCTCAACCGGGCGCAACCGCCCCTCACGCTGCCGGCAATCGCCGGACTGCCGCCCCTGGCGGCCATGATTCCGCCGCTTTCCAGCCTGGCCGCGCGCCAGCTGGCCTCGCCGTCCGTGCTGGGCCTGCCCCAGCACGACATCGTTGACCGGATTTGCCGTGACATCCTGTGCGCCCTGCAGGCGCGCGTCGTCCCCGAAGCGGAGGGGGGCATTCAACCTGCATCGCCGAGGTGACCCATGCGTTATGTCGTCGTCGGACTGCACGCGGCGGGCCGCAGCGCCTGCATGTGGCTGCGCAAGGCGGACAAGGCCGCCGAGATCGTCGGCCTCGACCCGTCGCCCCTGCCGGTCTATTCCCGGCCGCTGATCAGCTACGTCTTGGCCGGGGAAATGGCGTCACGGGACATGGTGGTGGCCGGGGACAAGTTTTGGAGGGAGCAGGGCGTCACCGTCCTCGGGGACCGCGCCGTCGCCCTCGATCCCGCGCGGGCGAGCCTGCAACTGGCCTCGGGCGGGTCCCTGTCCTACGACCGGCTGCTTCTGGCCTGCGGCGCGCGGCCGCGGCCGGCGGGACTCGCCGGCCCCCTGGCCGGGCAGGTCTGTTATTTCCGGGGCCGGCGCGACCTGGAACGCATCCTGGACCGCGTCAGGCCCGGCGGCGCGGCCGCGGTGCTCGGCGGCGGGCTGGTGGGTTTCAAGCTGACCATGGGCCTTCTCAAGCGCGGCATGCGCGTCGCCCTGATCGTGACCTCGCCGCGCCCCCTGTCCCTCAATGTCGATGCCCATGTCGGCAACTGGGTGGGCGAGCGGCTCCAAAATACGCCCGGCGTGACCCTTCTGACGTCCACCTCGGTGACGCGCGTGGAAGCCGGGACCGGCACGGCGCTGCGGCTGGACCTCGACACGGGGCAAAGCCTGGAAGTCGATCTCGTCGCCGTCGGCAAGGGCGTCGTCCCCGAGACCGGCTGGCTTTCCGGCAGCGGCCTGGAGTGCGATTACGGCGTCGTGACCGACCAGTACCTGCGCACCGCGGACGACCGCGTGTATGCCGCCGGGGACCTGGCCCAGGCCCCGGACCTGATCCACGGGGACCGGCGCGTCAACGCCATCTGGCCCGTGGCCGTGGAGCAGGGCCGGGTGGCGGCCATGAACATGGCCGGCGTCAGGGCGGCCTACGGCGGCAGCATGGCCATGAACGCCATCCCCGTCTTCGGCTCGAAAATGATTTCCGTGGGCGTGGTCAACCCGTCCCTGACCAAGGGCTGCGACGAGGTCACGGCCCAGGGCACGGGGAGCGGCTATCTCAAACTGGTCTTTCGCGAGGAGCGGCTCATCGGCGCGGTGGGCCTCGACGCGCCGCCCCGCCTGGGCGAACTGGCCTTCGCCATCCGGCGCGGCATGCGCCGCCGCGACATCCCTTCCTGGTGGCTCGACAACCCGAAACGGGCGGCCCCCCTGGCCGCCCCCGGCGGTTTCCTGGCCCGAAACGCACGGCTGGCCTGAGCCCTTGCGGGTATCGCGGCAGCCCATCGACCTGCAAATGGAGGGTCTATGATCCGAAAAACCGTTATTGTCCGGCCCGAACGCTGCGTGGGCTGCATGCAGTGCATGATCCGCTGCGCCGAGGCCCATTCGCAGTCCAAGGCCCTGGGTACGGCCATCCGCGAGGCGATCCTGGCCAAGCCGCGCATCCACCTTGGCGTGGGGCCCGAGGGACGGCCCTTTCCCAACAAGTGCCGTCACTGCGAACCCGCGCCCTGCCAGGAAGCCTGCATGCCCTGGGCCATCCGCGACGACATCGCCGCGGGGCTCAAGATCGTCGATCCGACCCGGTGCATCGGCTGCGGCATGTGCGCCATGTCCTGCCCCTATTACGTCATCCGCTTCCACCGGGACGCGGGCGCGCCGGAACGCCCGGGCGTGGCCGTCAAGTGCGACGGCTGCCACGAGCGCGTGGCCGCAGGCGACGTCCCGGCCTGCGTGACGGCCTGCAAAACGGGGGCGCTCGCGTTTGAAGAGGTCAATCTCTACCTCAAGGAAGGCACGAACAGGTTGGCCAACGCCGTCTATGGCGTGCGGATCTGACCGGCATGGGAGGAAACATGGCTAAACAGGATTTGCACGCGTATTCCATCTGCGAGGACGCCCAGGCGATGCTCGCCAAGGCGCAAAAAGACGGCGTCGAAACGGTCTGGGACCGCCTCAAGGCCCAGCAGCCCCAATGCGGTTTCTGCGAACTGGGTCTGTCCTGCCGCAACTGCGTCATGGGCCCCTGCCGCATCGATCCCTTCGGCGACGGCCCCCAGCGCGGCATCTGCGGCGCGGACGCGGACGTCATCGTGGCCCGCAATTTCGGCCGCATGGTGGCCGCCGGCGCGGCCGCCCATTCCGACCACGGCCGTGACCTCGTGGAGACATTGCTCGCCATCGGCGAAGGCGCGACCACCGATTACGCCATCCGGGACGAAGCCAAGCTGCGCCGCATCGCCGAGGAAGTCGGCCTGGACGTGGCCGGCAAGGACGTCAAGGAGGTGGCCCTGGCCCTGGCCGAGCAGTTCTACGGGGATTTCGGCAGCCGGCGCGGCTCCGTGTCCTTCATCGACAGGGTCCCGGCCAAGCGCCGCGAACTTTGGAAAGCCCTCGACATCACCCCGCGCGGCATCGACCGCGACGTGGTGGAAATGATGCACCGCACGCACATGGGCGTGGACAACGACGCGGTCAACATCTGCCTGCACGCGGCGCGGCTTTCCCTGGCCGACGGCTGGGCCGGCTCCATGATCGCAACCGAACTCTCCGACGTGATCTTCGGCACGCCGACGCCGCGGCCGTCCAAGGTCAACCTCGGCGTGCTCAAGGAAGACCACGTCAACATCCTCGTCCACGGCCACAGCCCCATCGTCTCGGAGATGATCCTGGCCGCCGTGCGCGATCCGGCGCTCGTGGCCAGGGCCAAGGCCGCCGGCGCGGCCGGCATCAACCTGGCGGGGCTTTGCTGCACGGGCAACGAGCTGCTCATGCGCCAGGGCATTCCCATGGCCGGCAACCACCTCATGACCGAACTGGCCCTGGTCACCGGCGCGGTGGAAGTCATCGTGGTGGACTACCAGTGCATCATGCCGAGCCTGGTCACCGTGGCCGGCTGCTACCACAGCTGCATCGTCACCACCTCGCCCAAGGCCAAGTTCACCGGCGCGACGCACATCGCCTTCGACATGCAAAACGCCAGACAGCAGGCCGCCGCTGTGGTGGAACTGGCCATCGAACGCTACAAGGAGCGCGATCCCGCCCGGGTGGACATCCCCGTCGCACCCGTGGACATCGTGTCCGGCTTTTCCAACGAGGCGGTGCTCGCGGCGCTTGGCGGCACGGCCGCCCCGCTCATCGACGCGATCAAGGCCGGCAAGATACGCGGCGCGGTGGGCATCGTCGGCTGCAACAATCCCAAGGTGAAGCACGACTACCAGAACGTCCATCTGATCCGCGAGTGCATCAAGCGCGACCTGCTCGTCCTGGTCACGGGCTGCGTGACGGTCTCCGCCGGCAAGCAGGGGCTGCTGGTGCCCGGGGCCGCCGACATGGCCGGTCCGGGCCTGTCCGAGGTTTGCAAGGCGCTTGGCATCCCGCCGGTGCTGCACGTGGGCAGTTGCGTGGACAACTCCCGGATCCTGCAGCTGTGCGGCATGCTGGCCACGGCCCTTGGCGTGGATATCGCCGACCTGCCCGTGGCCGCCGCCGCCCCGGAATGGTATTCCGAGAAAGCCGCCACCATCGGCCTGTACGCCGTGGCCAGCGGCATCTTCACGGTGCTCGGCGTGGAGCCGCCGATCCTCGGCAGCAAGACCGTGACGGACCTGGCGCTGTCCGGCCTGGAAGGCGTCGTCGGCGCGAGCTTTGCCGTGGAAGGCGACCCGGTCAAGGCCGCCGACCTGATCGACACCCGCATCCGCACCAAGCGACAGGCCCTGGGACTGACGCCCTAGGCGGCGGTCACGCCGGGAACATGTCCTTGCAAGGGCCCGCGCCGCGCGCACGGGCCCTTTTTTCGTGCGGCGAACCGGGGCGGAGGACGTTTTGCCGCGCGCCGAACTGGCGCGCTCAGGGGGTCAGGACGCAGGAGGCATCCTGTTCCGCGAGAAAGGCCGCGTGGTCGTGCTCCAGGTACAGGCTGGAGAACAGATACGCTTCCCCGCTGGACGTCGTGGTGGAGGCGATGTCCCGAAACGCCGGATCGGCGGCCATGGCCGCAAGGACCGCCGCGAGGGTTTCCAGGGCCAGGTCGAACGGCGGCGCTATAAAGAGCTCCAGGGGCACGGGCCGCTGGTACTCCCGGGAGTGCGACCGGATCTCTCTGCGGGGCGTCCTCGCCGAGGCCCATGAAGGCCATGCCGGAGAGCGCGCAGACGGACAGCTTGAGAAAGCCCCGGCGGGACAGCTCGACCTCCCAGCCGGAGGCCTTTGCCGCCCGTTCGATCCCTTCCGACGAGATGCCACGGAATCTCTGCCTGTCGTGCCTCCCGCAACGAGCACTTCGGTCACGGGGACCGGAAAAAACGCTACGGCGTGATGGGCCTTGCCGTGTTCATAAAGCGCTTTTCCGCGGCCGTCCACGGCGCGTCGCGGCAGGGGGAGAGCGCCTTTGCCCGGCCCGCTCCCGGAGGGAGAGCACCGCCTTCTTGCGCAGATCGGCGGCACGTAGCGGACGAAGCACGGCTGGTCCGGAGCCAGGCGTTGCGGCGGTTCCCGGAGGCGATGGCTTCGTCGGACATGGCCGTGGTCAGGTTCCGGTGGAAGCGGTGCGGTGGGCGCGGCCTTGCATCGGCCTTGGTGGCCGCAAAGACGGGCCTTGCGCGATTTGCGGCGCCGCGCGTTTCGGCCTCAGTCGAGGCCCCGCCGGAAAAACCAGCCCGCCAGCGCCAGGGTGACGACGGCGATGGGCGCAAGGGGCCAGACCGTGTCCAGGGCCATGTCGAAAGGCATGCCCTTGAGCATGATGCCGCGCACGGCCGCGAGAAAGTGGCGCATGGGGTTGGCCAGGGAGAGGATCTGGAGCGCCTGGGGCATGGTTTCGAGCGGCGTGGCGAAACCCGAGAGCAGCGTGGCCGGGATCATGAACGTGAACGTGCCGAGGATCGCCTGCTGCTGCGTGTTGCAAAGCGACGAGATGAAAAGCCCGAACCCCACCACGGAAAAGAGGTAGAGCACCATGCAGAACGCAAGCGTCATAAGCGACCCGTGGCAGGGGATACGGAAAAGCAGGATGGCCGCCGCCACGATGGCGACGCTCTCGACGATGCCGAGGATCATGGCCGGCAGGGTCTTGCCGACGAGGATCTCCCAGGGCGAAAGCGGCGACACGAGCAGCTGGTCGAAGGTGCCGAGCTCGCGTTCCCGGGCCACGGAGAGCGAGGTGACCACGAGCCCCACGATCATGCTGAGCATGCCGATGAGGTTCGGCACCGTGAACCAGAGATAGTCGAGGTTCGGGTTGAACCAGTTGCGGGCGACGAGCGTCGCGGGCAGGCCCGTCAGGCCGCGCTTAGCGTAGAGGTCGTCGTTGTACTGTTTGACGACGAACTGGGCGTAGCCCTCCACGATCTGGGCGGCGTTGCTGCGCCTGCCGTCGAGGAGCAGCTGCGCCGTGGCCTGGCGGCCGGCGGCCACGTCGCGCGAGAAGTTTTCGTCAAGGACCAGCACGGCCATGGCCCGCTCGTTTTCGAGCGTCGGGGCCACCTGCCCCTGGCCGGCGAGGGCAAAGACCCTGGTGAAGTAGGGCGAGCCGGAAAAGCGTTGCGCCAGTTCCACGGCGGCCTTGCCGCCGTCCTTGTCGAGCACGGCGAGCGAGACGTTTTTCACTTCGAGGGTGGCGGCGAACGCGAAGATGCCCAGTTGCAGGATGGGCGGCATGAAAAGGGCGATGCGGCTTTTTTTGTCGCGAAGCACGGCCAGCAGCTCCTTGACGACCAGGGAACGGATGCGCGCAATGTTCATGACAGGGTCCGGCTCGAATTCCTGAAGGTGAGGCCGAACATGACGGCGGCGATGACGGCCATGCCGGCCATGTTGGGCACGAGCAGCGCCCAGGCGTCCCCGACCAGGAACAGGGTCTTGAGGCACGACACGTAGTAGCGCGCCGCGATGCAGTGCGAGAGCCATTCGACGGGCAGGGGCATGCTCGAGGGCTCGAACACGTAGCCGGACAGGAAATACGCCGGCAGAAACGCGGTGATGATCGCGGCCTGGGAGGCCACGAACTGGCTGTTGGAGAGCGAGGAGATCAGAAGCCCGAGCCCCAGTGCCGAAAGCATGAAGACCGAGGACACCACCGCGAGCGCGAAGGTCGAGCCGCGAAACGGGACGCGGAAAACGGCGAGCGTGATGCCAAGGCACAGGAACATGGCCATCATGCCGAGCAGGAAATAGGGCAGCAGCTTGCCGAGCAGCATCTCGAACCGCCCCACGGGTGTCGCGAGCATGGCCTCCATGGTGCCGCGCTCCCATTCCCGGGCCACGACCAGGGCCGTGAGCAGCGCCCCGATCAGCGTGAGGTTGATGGCCATGCCGCCGGGCAGCAGGCTGTTGAGGCTGACCAGTTCCTGGTTGTACCACGTGCGCGGCGCAAGGCGCACGGGCTCGGTCGCGCTTGTCCCCTGCTCCCGCGCCCGACGCTCCATCCAGGCCTGCCAGACGCCCATGGCGTAGTTCTGGAGGAAGGTCGCCGTGTTGGGGACGGAGCCGTCGGCGATGACCTGGAAGGGGACCGTGACGTCGGCGCGCGCCAGGTCCCGGCTGAAGGTCTGGGGGATGACCACCAGCCCGTAGAGGTCGCCGCGCGTCAGGGCGTCGGTGAACTCGCGCCGGTCATCGCCCTGGCGCACGTCGAAGTATTTCGTGGCCGCAAAAGAGGCCGCCAGGCCCCGGGCGGCTGGGGAGTGGTCCTCCAGGGCCAGGCCGATGGCGATGTGTTCGATGTCCAGGTTGGTCGAGTAGCCGGAAAGCAGCGTCAGGAAGACCGGCAGGATGAGGCCGATCAGGATGGACGAGGGGTCGCGCACGATTTGCAGGGATTCCTTGGCCATGATCGCGCGCAGGCGGCGCAGGGACAGGGCGCTCATGCCGCCGCCCCCGAAGGTTCTTCCCGGTCGCTTCGCGCAACCAGCGCGATGAAGGCTTGCTCCAGGCTCGGGTCTGGCGTCTCCGGAGTTCGTACCTCGTCCTTGAGGGCGTCGGGCGAGCCGATGGCGATGACCGCGCCGCGGTAGACCAGGGCGATGCGGTCGCAGTATTCGGCCTCGTCCATGAAGTGGGTCGTGATCATGATCGTGACGCCGCGCTCGACCATGCCGTTGATGTGCGTCCAGAATTCGCGCCGGGTGATGGGATCGACGCCGGAGGTCGGCTCGTCGAGGAAGAGCACGGCGGGTTCGTGCATCACCGCGCAGGCCAGGGCCAGGCGCTGCTTGAACCCCAGGGGGAGCGTGTCGGCCGAGGCCGCAAGGTGCGGCCCCAGCGCGAAGATGTCGATCATGCCTTCGATGGCCGCCTTGCGCCGCGCGCCGGAGAGGCCGTAGATGCCGGAAAAAAATTCCAGGTTCTGGCGGCAGCTCAGCGTGCCGTAGAGCGAAAATTTTTGCGACATGTAGCCGATGCGCGCCCTGGCCGCGCCCGGGCTTTTCCCCAGCGCAAGGCCGTCTACGAGGGCCTGGCCGGCGCTCGGTTTGAGCAGCCCGCACATCATTTTGAACGTGGTGGATTTGCCCGCGCCGTTCGGGCCGAGCAGGCCGAAGATCTCGCCCTGGCGGATGGCGAAGCTGATGTCGCTGGCCGCGGTGAACGCGCCGAAGCGTTTGGTCAGGTCCCTGGCCTCGACCACGGCCGTGCGGCGCGGCGTTTTCGGCTCCATATGTTGGGCCAGGGCCGAGACGCCGCCCGGGCCGCCGCCGAGAATGTCCAGGAAGGCGTCCTCGAACCGGGGGGGCACGGGCACGAGCGCCGCTTCCGGGCCGGCTTTCAGGGCGTCCAGGTCGATGGGCGCGGCGTCCTTCGCGGCGACGAGGCGCACGTGGCGTCCCTGGATCACACCGTCGAGGACGCCTTGTTGCCCCAGGGCCCGGCGCAGCACGGCCCGGCGGTTGTCCGCGATGCCCCGGACCTGGAAGACGCGGCCGTCCACCCGGGAAGTGAGCGCCCCGGGCGCGCCGTCAAAGAGCATGTGCCCTGCGGCGAAAAGCAGCACATGGTCGCAGGCCTCGGCCTCGTCGAGATACGACGTGCTCCAGAGCACGCCGATGCCGTCGTCGGCCAGGGCGCGCACCATGCGCCAGAGCTCGCGTCGTGAAATGGGGTCCACGCCGACGCTCGGTTCGTCGAGCAGCAGCAGTTCCGGCCGGCGGATCATGGCGCAGGCCAGGCCGAGCTTCTGCTTCATGCCGCCGGAAAGCCGGCCGGCCAGGCGCTTCGTGAAGGGCGTAAGCCCGGTGAAGCCGAGCAGGCGCGCAAACGTCGCGGCGCGCTCGGCGTCAGGCAGGCCGCGTACGGCGGCGTAGAGCCGCAGGTTTTCGATGACGCTCAGGTCTTCGTAGAGGCCGAACTTCTGCGGCATGTAGCCGATGCGCGCATGGATGGCGTCGGCCTGGGTCACGGGATCGCGGCCAAGTACCGTGAGCGTGCCCCGGGTCGGGTGGAGCAGGCCGGCCAGGAGTCGGATGAAGGTCGTCTTGCCCGCGCCGTCGGGGCCGATCAGCCCCGTGACCATGCCGGCGGGAATGGCCGCCGTGATGGCGTCGAGAGCGGGCGGCCCGCTTGCGCCAAAGCGCATGGTCAGCGCCGCGACCGTGGCCAGGGGCGGGTTCATCGCGCGTCCTTCACTGTGGCGGGAAGCTCCGGCAGGACGGTGACGGGCATGCCCTGGCGCAACCCGTCGTCCGGGTTGTCGATGAGGATGCGCAGCCGGTAGACGAGGTCCGTGCGCAGCGCTTCGGTTTCCACGTTTTTGGGCGTGAATTCGGCCACGGGCGAAATGAAGCCCACGCGTCCGGCATAGGGTTTGCCCGGCTGCGAGTCGGTGAAGACCCGCATGGGCATGCCGAGGCTCACCTTGCCGAGCGACGGCTCCGGCACGTAGGCCCGCACCCAGACCGGCTTGTCGAGGGACACCACGAGCACCGTGACCCCGGCCGCGACCACGGCTCCCGGCTCGCGCACGCGCGACAGGACGCGGCCGCCCGCCGGGCAGACGATGCGGGTGTCGGCAAGGTCCGTTTCGGCCGTGTCCACGGAGGCCTGGGCGGAGCGGTACGACGCCTCGGCCGCGGCCACGTCCTCGACCCGGAAGCCGGCGAGCTGGAGCGCCAGGGCCTTGCGCGCCTTGTCCAGTTGCGCGCGCAGTGAATCGCGGCTGTAGCCGGCCGATTCGCTCTCCTCCACGGAGACGGCCTTGTCGCTGAGCAGGGTCTTGCGCCGGCGCGCCAGGCGGGCGGCGTTTTCCACCTCGGCCTCGAGCCGGGCGACTTCGGCCCGGGCCTGGGCGATGTCCTCGCTGCGGGAGCCGGCATGGTGCTTGTTCATGTCGGCCAGGGCCACGTCGCGTTCGGCCTTGGCCTTGGCCAGGGCGTCCTCGTACGGCTGCGCGTCCAGTGTGGCCAGCACGTCGCCGACCGTGACGCGGTCCCCTTCGTCCACGCGCACGGCCGCGATCTTGCCGGGCACGCGAAAGGAAAGCTCCACCTGGCGGATGTCCACGTTGCCGAAGAGCTTGAGGCCCGGGGCGCGCTGCCCGTTGTGGCGCGCCGCGTACCAGCCGACGGCGCAGGCGGCGAGCGCCGCGACGATGACGATGTATTTCCTGGTCATGGCATGCCTCGCGTGCCTGCCGCCGTGGAACCCGCGACGAACGCTTCCGCCTGCCGGATGCAGGACTCGACGAGCGCGTGCAGGTGTTCGTCGGTGAGGCGGTCGCTTTGCAGCAGGTGCAGGAGACTGGGCAGTCCGATGCGGAAGATGAATATCTGCCCGAGCATCGCCATGGCGCGCAGGTGCAGTTCCAGGGAGCCGGGGGCAAGCGCCGTCAGACGGCCGAGAAGCGCGGACAGGGCGGCGTGGATGTGCAGGAGAAAGCCGTTGTGAAGGAAGTCGAAACCCTGCGTGGGCGCGATTTGTTCCTGGAGGAGAATCTGCGTGCCCGAACCCGACTGCGCGTCCCGGAGCATGGTCGTCGTCAGTGTCCGCACCAGCTCCCGCAGGTGCGTAAGGAGCGTTTCGCGGTCCGTCGCGGCGTCGTCGCAGGCCGCCTGCGCCCGGCGCAGGCAGGGGCCGATCTCCGTAAGCTTGCTGGCGACAATGTGTTCCAGCACGGCGCGGTACAGCCCTTCCTTGCCGCCGAAATGGTAGGGGATGGCCGCGAGATTCGCCTGCGCCTCCCTGGCCAGGGCACGGGTGGTCGTGGCCTCGAGCCCGTGCCGGCCGAAAAGGAGCAGGCCGGCTTCAATGAGCCGTTGCCGGGTGTCATTGTCCTTGGGTTGTGCCTGGCTGCGCGGCATGTCCGCCCCCCCGGAATGATGCGATTCATTCGTATGAATGAATCCTTTTCCCGGTTTCGTCAACTCCCGGCCGCGGGCATGGCCGCTTCCGGCGACGAAACGCGCAAAGTCGAGCCGGCGGACAGCACGGCTTGGCGCAAAGGGGCGGAGGGAACCGCGACGGGCGCAGGCGGGGGGCGAAACGCGGCGGTGCGCGGGGCTAGAAAAAGCTCGCCACGAGCGTCGCGGCGTCGATGCCGTGCATGTATTCTTCCAGGGCGATGCCGGCAAGGCGTGCGGCCAGGGCCTCGGGCGCATGGCGGCAGCCGACGAGCCGGGCCTCGAGGGCGGCGACGTCACGCGCGCCGAAGTACTCGCCGTAAAAGCGCAGGGCGGTGATGACGCCTTGCGTGACGTCGCAGTGCGTTTCCAGCATGCCGCCCGGCGTGCGCACGGCCCTGGCGAAGGCGTAGTGCGGCGAGCGCCCGAAGTTCCAGGCATAGGTGCGGTATTTGCCGTCGGCCAGCCGGGCCACTGCCTCTTCCTCTTCGGGCGCAAGCGGTAGTGCGTCCTCCCCGCGTCCGCCGGACACGTGGTCGAAAACGGCCCGCATGAACGCTTCGACGCGCATGGGGACCGGCAGCCAGGCGCTGATGTTGGTCACGCGCCGCGCCACGCTCTTGACGGCCTTGTCCTGGTACTTGAGCGGGTTGATGCGCAGCGCTTCGGAAAGGTCGGTGATGGAGGCGGAAAAGAGCAGGGTGCCGTGGTGCAGCACGCGGTTGCCGTGCATGCACTGCGCGTTGCCGGAAATCTTTTTGCCGTCGATGGACAGGTCGTTGCGGCCGTCGAAGCGGCACGTGACCCCGAGCGCGGCCAGGGCCTCGATGACGGGGGCGGTGAAGCGCCGGAAATCCAGCTGTCCGCCCGGGGGCCGGCTGCCGATGCAGGTGAAGTTGACGTTGCCGAGGTCGTGGAAGACCGCGCCGCCGCCGGTCAGGCGCCGGACCACGGGAATGCCGTGCGCCTGCACGTAGGCCTCGTTGATTTCCGCGCGCGTGTTCTGGTTGCGCCCGACGATGATGGAAGGCGCGTTGCGCCAGAGCATGAACACGTCGCCCTGCCCGTGGCGGAGCAGCCATTCTTCCGTGGCCAGGTTGACGGCGGGGTCCGTGCTTGTCAGGAGCAGGTATCGCATGCGGTGCGCCAAGGGGGTTGCGCGTTGCCGGGACAGGCAGGGGACGCCCCTGGTTTCCCGGCGGCATTCAGGGTAGTGTGGCGGCGAAATCGCTCAAGGAGAGGATCATGATCACGCATATCGTCATGTGGACCCTCAAGGACGCGGCCGAGGGCCGGGACAAGGCCGCCAACGCGGCGGAAATGAAGGCCCGGCTTCTGGCGCTGCCCGCCAAGGTGCCGCTCGTGCTGGAGATGCGGGTGGCCGAGGGCGGGGATATCTTCGCCGCCGTGCCGGCCACGGACATCGTGCTTTACACCACCTTCCGCAGCAAGGAGGATTTGCAAACCTACGCCGTGCATCCCCTGCATATGGAAGTTGTGGAATTCATCAAGAAAGTGGCGGCCGAACGCCGGGTGGTCGATTTCGAGTCCTAGGACCGCGCTCCTGCGCCGCCCGCACGGGGCGTCTTCTGGCGAGGCCCGCCGTCCGGGGGATGGCGGGCCTTTTTCGCGCCGGATTACTGGGTCGCGCTTGCCTTGTCCGGGGCGGCTTCGCCCTTGGCGTTTTTCTTGTCCCGCTTGGGGCGCACGTAGCCTTTGTATTTGTCCTCGATCTTGGACTTTTCCTTGGCGAATTCCACCGCGTCCTTGGCGTGTTCGCGCTCGGACCAGGCGCGGTAACGCGCTTCGGCCGCGTCCGAGCGGGCCGTGGAGGGCGATTGCTTGGCGGGCGTCGCGGGCTTGGCGGCTTCGGCGGCGGGCGGGGCGGCCGGGGCCGGTTCGGCGGCAACAGCGGAAACGGCCGCAACGAGCACGCTTGCGGCGACGAAACACGAGGCGACGACCTTGCGCATGGATTCTCCCTGGCGGCCCGGTGGGCCGCATGACGGTCGGCTGGACCTAATCACATTTCCCCTGCGCCGGCAATGGGCTTGGGCGGCCGGGGGGGCGTGCGGTTCTGGCCAAGCGGGGAGAGTTCACGTAGAAGATAAGGATGCCGGACACGCCTGCGCCCAACGACAATTCCGCCTTCGTCGCCGCCTTCATGGACGCGTCGCCGGATCCGTATTTCTTCAAGGACGCCGCCTGCATCTACCGCTACGTCAACAAGGCGTTCTGCGACCTGTTCGGCATTGCCCGGGAGACGATCATCGGGCGCAGCGACTTCGACATCTTCCCCCGGGTCAACGCCCGCCGCCACCGCCGGGCCGACCTGTCCGTGCTGTCCTCCGGCCGCTTCGCCTCCTTCGACTACGAGGTCATCCACATGGGCCGCGCCGTGTGGCTGCAGGTGGTCAAGACGCCCGTGCGCGACGCCTCGGGGCGCATCGCGGGCCTCTTATGCGCGGCCCGCAACATCACCACGGGGAAGCAGCTGGAGGCCGGCGCCGGCATCCTGCGCAACGACCGCAGCCAGGATCTGGCCGAGGCGACCGACGACCTGCGCCGGATCAACCAGGAGCTGCGCCGCCAGGTCATCCAGCGCCATCAGGCCGAAAAGGCCCTGGAAGAGTCGCTGCGCACCGTCAACCTTATTTTCGAAAACAGCCCCATCGGCATCTCCCTCGTGTCCGAGCGCATCGTGCGCCGGGCCAATCCGCGCTTCCACGAGCTGTTCGCCAGTTCCCCGGGCGGGATCGTGGGGCGGTCCACGGCTGCCTTCTATCCCGATCAGGCTGCCTTCGAAGCGTTCGGCGAGGAGTTTTATCCCGCCCTCGGCCGCGGGGAGCGCGTGGACACCGTGCGCCTCATGCGCCGTTTCGACGGCACGGATTTCTGGTGCCGCATCATCGGCCAGGTGCTTTTCCCCGAACGTCCCCAGGCCGGCTCCATCTGGATCATGGAGGACGTTACCGAGCGCCGCCTGGCCGAAGAGGCCGCCCTGGCCGCCGACCGGCTCAAGCGGGAATTTACCGACAACATGTCCCACGAAGTCCGCACGCCGCTCAACGGGATCATGGGCATGATCCAGATGCTGGAGGCGACGGAACTCTCCGCCGAACAGCAGGAGTGGCTCGGGACGCTTCGCCAGTGCGCCGGCAACCTCGTCGACCTGCTGGAAGGCATGCTGGATTTCTCGCGCCTCGATTCCGGCGGCGGGGAGCCGCCCCGGCGCGAGCCGTTCTCCATCAGGGACATCGTCCAGGGGACGTGCAACTCCTTCCTGTCCGCGGCGCGGCGCAAGGGGCTCGCCCTTGTCTCCCGCATCTCCCTCGACATTCCCGAGGTGGTCCTCGGCGACGGCGGCGGGCTGCGCCGGGTGCTGGCGGCGCTTGTCGGCAACGCGGTCAAGTTCACGCCTGCGGGGACGGTGGAGTTGGACGTCGCGCGGGGCTGGGGCTGCCGTAGCGTGCCCGACGCATCCCGGGACGGCGGCACGGTCTATTTGGCCTTCAGCGTGCGGGACACGGGCATCGGCCTTGCGCCCGAGACGTTACCCGGCATTTTCGAGCCGTTCCGGCAGGTGGACGGCAGCATGACGCGGCGTTTCGGCGGCGCGGGCCTGGGGCTGGCCATCGCCCGCAAGGTGGCCGAGGCCATGGGCGGCTACCTCGACGTGCAAAGCAAGCCCGGCAAGGGCAGCACGTTTTGCTTTTGCGTGCCCTTCGCCCTGCCCGACACGGCGGACGCGCCGGATACCCCGGGCGCTTGACCCGGGCGGGGTTGCGGGCCATGCTCGCCCCATGTCCGCCCGCACGCCGCGCTTCGCGCCGGAAATCCTGCGCCGCCGCCTCGACCCGGACCTGCCCGGCCTCGAAGCCCGCCTGACCGCCTACCGCCGTCAAGCCTTCTCCCTCCACATCCACGACGCCTGGTGCGTGGGGCTGGTGCTTTCCGGCGCGACAAGGGCCCGGCTTGGCGCGGCGACATATCGGATCGCGGCCGGCGAAGCGGCCCTGATCGGGCCGGGCGAGCCGCATGCCTGCAATCCCGAGCCGGACGGACGGCTGTGCTCCCTCGTCTTGTCGCTCGACGCCGCAGCGATCCGTCTCGTCGTCGGCGGCGCGGGCGAGCCGGCGTTTCGCGCGCCCCTCGTGCGCGATTCCCTGCTCGTGCGGCGCTGCGCCGGGCTTTACCGGACGCTCGGGACGCCGTGCGAGCGGCTGCGCAAGGAATCCCTGGTCTGCCTGGCATTTGCGCCGCTCTTTTTGCGCCGCGCCGGCCGCGTCCCCTTGCGCGAACCCGGGGCCGCGGCCAGGGTGCGGGAATACCTGCGCGCCCATTACCGCCAAAACGTCCCCCTTGCCGCGCTCGCCGCCCTGGCCGGGCGCAGCCCGACCCATCTGCTGCGCCTGTTCAAACGGGAATACGGCCTGCCGCCCCATGCCTACCAGAACCATCTGCGCGTGGAGCGGGCCAAGGCGCTGCTCGCCACGGACCTTCCGGCCGCCCAGGTGGCCCTGGAAGCCGGCTTTGCCGACCAGAGCCACCTCATTCGCGCCTTCACGCCCCAGGTCGGAGCCACGCCCGCCCAGTACCGCCGCAGCCTTCAGTCCTGACGCGAAGGAAGGCAATTTCGTCCAATTCCCCGGGCGTCCGGTCTGCGATGCTCCCGCCGCGCGGCCGCAGGGCCGCCTGGAGGGAATGTGCGCAAGAGGGAGCTTGCGGTCACGGCCGCTTTGGCCCTGACCCTTTTCGCCTGGGGCATGTCGTATGTCTGGACCAAGATCGCGTTGGCCGAGATGGGGCCTTTCACCCTGGTGTGTTTCCGGTTCGTCCTGGCGACGGGGCTTTTCGTCCTGGCCTACGCCGTCACCGGCCGCCGGCCGCAAAGGCTTTCCCGGGCCGATCACGGCAGGCTTTTCCTGCTCGCCCTGATGCAGCCCGTGGGCCATTTCGCCTTTGAAACCTGCGGGCTCGTGCTGACCACGGCCACGGCGGCGGCGCTCATCGTCGCGACCATTCCGCTCACGGTCGCCGGCCTCGACGCGGCGCTCGGCCGTTCCCGGCCGGGGCTTGGCGAACTGGCGCGCATCCTGGCGTCCATCGTCGGCGTGGGGTGCGTCATCGCGGGCGGCACGGGGCTGCGTCTGGGCGGGCAGTTGGCCGGCGATCTGCTCATGGTGGGCGCGGTCGTGTCCACGGCCGGGTACGTGGTGCTCGGCGGCGCGCTCACCCGGCGTCTGGACGCCTGGACCGTGACGTTTGCGCAACTGGCCTGGGGGGCGGCGCTTTTCGCCCCGGGCTGCGCCTTCGAACTGGCGCGGCGGGGCTGGCCGCCGCTTTCCGGCCGGGGCGCGGCGGCCTTGGCGGCGCTGACCGTGCTCGCGAGCTTCGCCGCGTTTCTCTGCTACAACTTCGCGCTGGCGCGCTTAAGCGCGACGCGGGCCGCGCTGTGGCTCAACGCCGTGCCGGTGGTGACGGCGCTCGCCGCCTGGGCGTTTCTTGGCGAGCGGCTCACGCTGCTCGAGGCGGTGGGGGGCGCGGTGGTGTGCGCGGCCGTGGCCGCGCCGGGGTGGCGGCGCGGCGCGGCGGCGCGCGAGCAAAGGGAAGCCTGAGGCGGCGCCTGCCGCCGCCTCGCTACGAAAGGCGTGCGTCCGTCAGGGCGAGGGCGTCCACCGCCTGTTCGGTGAGCGCCTCCATGACCGGGCCGTGGTCGAAACCGGCGAGGTGCAGGAAGCCGTGGGCGAGCAGGCGCACGAGGTGCGCCCGGGGCGGCTGGCCGTAAAGGAAGGCTTCGCGCGCCACGGTATCGAGGCTGACGGCCATTTCCCCGAGATAGTCCGGGCGCTGCGGGTCTTCGGCCGGAAAGCTCAGCACGTTGGTCGGGCCGGGAAGCCCCAAGTGGGCGCGGTTGAGCGCCGCCATCTCCCCGTCACCGACCACGCGCAGGTCGAAAGCGCCGCCGCCGAGGTCCAGGGCGTCGAGGATGTCCCGGCACAGCACGGCAAGCTCCGGCCGCCGGCAGGGCAGGTCGGGATGGAGCAGCCCCGGGGCCACGCCGATCATGCCGCGTGTTCCGCCGCGCCCTTGGCCGTGACGGCGCAGGGCGGCTCCTCGCGCGTCTTGCCGTTTTTCGGGTCCGTGGTCTTGCTCGCGCTCGGGTACTCGATGCGCTGGTGGAAGATGCCGGTCAGGATGCGCTGGAAGGTGTCGCTTAAAAGCGTCAGGTCCTTGAGCGTCAGCTGGCAGTCGTCGAGCTCGCCCTCGTCGTGGATCTTGCGCACGATGTTCTGGATGTGCCCCTTGATGCGGCTCGGCGTCGGATCGACCAGGGTGCGGCTCGAGGCCTCGATGGCGTCGGCCAGAAGGATCAGGCCGGCCTCCTTGGTCTGGGGCTTGGGCCCGGGATAGCGGTAATCTTCCTCGCGGATGGGGTCGTCGCCCTTGGCCTCGGCGAGCTCCTTGGCCTTGTGGTGGAAGTAGGCGATCAGCGTGGTGCCGTGGTGCTGGCCGATGAGGTCCGTGATCTGCTGGCCCAGGCGGTGTTCCCTGGCCAGTTCCACGCCCTTTTTCACGTGGGCGATGAGGATCAGCGCGCTCATGGACGGCGCGAGCTTGTTGTGGCGGTTCTCCTTGCAGGAGATGTTCTCGATGAAATAATGCGGGCTCTTGAGCTTGCCGATGTCGTGGTAGAGCGCCGCCACCTTGGCCAGCAGCGGATTGGCGCCGATGGCCCGCGCCCCGGCCTCGACCATGTTGGAGACGATCAGCGAATGGTGGTAGGTGCCCGGGGCCTTGACCATGAGCTCCTGGAGCAGGGGCTGCTCGAGGTTCAAAAGCTCCATCAGGCGGAAGCGCGACGTGTAGCCGAAGATGAGCTCCATGATCGGCGCGATGCCGACCACGGCCAGAAGCGACAGGAACGCGGACAGCGCGACGAAGGCCAGGCCCGTCCCGGTCACGGCCGGGTCGCTCAAATCCATGAGGTTGAGCGAGCCCCACATGATGCAAAGCGATGCGAAAAGCGGCAGCACGGAGCGCATCACTTGCGGGCGTGTCTCCGAACGCTTCATGAGGTAGATGGAGATCATGCCGCCGACGAAATAGTAGCAGAAGATGCCGATGCCGCCGTAGACCATGTTGGCGGCCAGAAACGACAGGATGAGGCTGACGAAGATGCACAGGCGCTTGGAGAAGAAAAGCGCCAGGATGCCCGCCGCGCCGGCCATGGGCAGGCTCGCGGCGAAATAGAGCGAGCGCGTGGCCTCGGGCAGGCCGCCGCTGCCCGGCAACAGCGTGACCACGTCCGCCACCTTGGCCAGCATGCCGAAGATCAGCAGAATCACGCCGAGGAACACCCAGTCCGTGTCGCGCACGCGCCGGATGCCGGGCTTGTCCAGGGACATGGTCAACACGGCCAGGAACATGAGGCACATGCCGAAGAGCCCGAAGGCGCGCAGCATGTTGTACGAGCCCTTGCGGTGGGAATAGAGCGCCTGCAGCTTGAGCTGCTGGATGGGGCCCACGCGCTCGCCCTGGCGCACGATGACCTCGCCCTTCTTGATGATGTAGTAAAGCGGCTCCACCGCGCGGGTGATCTCGCGCTTGCGCGCCTGCGTCGTTTCCTGGTTGAAGGTCATGTTCGGGGCGAGCAGGGGATAGACCAGGACGTAGACGGCCTTGCGCAGGCGGAAGGGCTTGTTCAGGGAGACCTTGAGCCGGTGCTCCAGGTCGTCCTTGACCTGTTTCAAGTCCTTGACGTCGCGGGTCTCGACGCGAAGCGTCTCCATCATGGAGGGCAGGTCGCGGATGAGGATGCCGTTTTTATACGGCGCGAAAAGCGCCGTGGAGGCCACGACGCCTCCTTCGTAGTTCTGCTTGAGCCAGGGCAGGACGTCCTTTTCGAGCAGATCCTTGAATTCGTCCTGGCGCCAGACCTCGATGATGTCGCCGCCGATGTCGGTGTTGAGGTTCTCGGCGATCTGCCAGCGCAACTTCTCCAGGTCGTCGCCGCCGGTGTTGCGCACGGAGGCGACGATGTCCCCGGCGGTCTTGGCCAGGGCCTCGTAGGGCAGGGGGCTCACGTCGAAGACCGGGGGCTGGGATTCGGCCACCTGTTCGCGCTTGCGGTTGGTGGCTTCCACATCCTCGATCTGGAGGTTCTGGTCGGCGGCCACGTCCTGCGTGGCGATCTCGCCGGCGGTGAAGAGCTTCACCGAGTTGTCGAGCCCGAGCCTGGCCACGAAGCTCAGGGCGAAAACGGCGGTCAGGAAGAAGGCGAAGCCGGCGACGCCGGGCGGCAGCGCGAAGGCGTGGCCGTTGTGGCCCGCCTGGGGCTGCCCCTTAAACTTCCGTTTGACCTTGTTGACTATGTCGCTCATAGGCTTTGACGATCCTTCCCACGAGGGGATGGCGGATGACGTCCGCGTCGCTGAAGGAAATGAAATCGATGCCGCGCACGTCGCGCAGCACCCGCCGCGCCTCCACCAGTCCGGACACGGACCGGGGCGGCAGGTCTATCTGCGTCACGTCGCCGGTGACCACGGCTTTGGAGCCCAGTCCCAGGCGCGTGAGGAACATCTTCATCTGCTCGGGCGTGGTGTTTTGCGCCTCGTCGAGGATGATCAGCGCGTCGTTTAGGGTGCGCCCGCGCATGAACGCCAGCGGCGCGACCTCGATCACGCCGGTGTCGAGCATCTCCCGCACCTTCCGGAAGTCCAGCATGTCGTTTAAGGCGTCGTAGAGCGGGCGCAGGTAGGGGTTGATTTTCTCCACCATGTCGCCGGGCAGGAAGCCGAGCTTTTCGCCGGCCTCCACGGCCGGGCGGGTGAGGATCAGCCGCTTGACCCGCTTGGCCACCAGAAAATGCACGCCCATGGCCACGGCCAGGTAGGTCTTGCCCGTGCCGGCCGGCCCGATGCCGAAAACGAGATCGTTTTTCCTGATGGAGGCGAGGTAGTCGCGCTGGGTGGCGGTGCGGGGAGCGACGGTCTTTTTGGGGGAGACGGCCAGCGCCTCCTCGCGGTAGACGCGCTGGAGGTTCGCCTCCGGCTCCCTGGCCAGGACGCTCAGCGCCTGCTCCACGTCGGCCGGGTAGACGGGTTTTCCCTGGCGCAGCAGGCCGTAGAGCTGGACCAGCACGTTGGCCACGTGGGCAAGCGTCTCCTCGGAATCGGCGGCAAGGACCACGGCGTTGCCCCGCGTGTCGAGGCGCGCCCCGGACTTGCCGGCGATCAGGGCGAGATTTTCGTTGTGGGGCCCGAAAAGGTCCCTGGCCAGCTCCGAGTCGTCGAACTCCAGCCGCCGCGTCAGCCCAGGCGTTTCCATCATGGCGTCACAACGCTGTTACGGTAAAAATGCAGTGCATGGCCCGGTTACGCTCCTAATACAACCCTGCGGCGACGACAAGCGAATCCGCGTGTCAGCCGGGCTGTCGCAGGTTTTCCAGCGCCGGGTCCACGTCCACGCGCAGGGTTTCGAGAAGCGCGCCGACAGCCACCTTGCCCGTTGCCGCGCCCTTGATGCGCCGCACGTCCCCGGCCTTGGCCAGCATGACCTCGGCCGCGCCCGCGCCCGAGGCGAAGCTCGCCAGGGCCGCCAGCCCCGCGGCCTGGAGCAGGCTCTCGCGCGGCACTTCCCGGCGCGGATGGTCGCGGCGCAGGATCACGTGCGCCCCGGGCCCTCCCGCCACGTGGAACCACAGGTCGAACGGGTTGGCCTTGCGCAGGAGGCTTTCGCCGGCCTTGGCGTTCTTGCCGCGTAAAACCAGGAATCCGTCGCTCGTTCGGTAGGCGTTGGCCGCGACGCCCTCGAAGGGGCCGGGAGCGGGGCGGGGCGGTTGCGCCGTGGGCGCGCCGCGTTGTCGACTTTGTAAGTCTTTTTTCCCGCCTTGCAAGTCCTGCCGACGCCGGGCGATGGCGGCAAGGCCCCGTTCGCCCTTGGCCGCGAGATCATACAGCTTTTGCATATTCCGGACCACGGTGAGCGACGGGTCCAGTTCGAGCGCAACGGGAACGCCGTCCGGTCCTGGCAGAAAAAGGTGAGGAATCTTGGCCTGTTTGTCCAAGGCGTGCAGGTTGGCGGCGAGCAGGTCCGCCTGGGGCCGGCGGGCAAGAAATTCCCGCATGCGCGCCTCGTCAGCGGCAAGTTTGACCAGGGCCCGGGACAGCCGGCGCGCGGCCGCGGTGGCCGCGGCCGCTTGCGGCGCATCCTGGCGGCCGGAAACCTCGCCGAAGGCCAGGGGCTCTCCGAAGGCGGCGGCAGCGGCCAGGGCGCTCGGGAAGGCGCGCGTCTCGCGGCCCGGCTTGTCCTTTTCCGCCCAGCGGACCGGCCACAGGGCGTCGGGTTCGCCCTTGGCGTATTCCAGAAAATAGCCTTCGGCCTCGGGCGCGCGCAGCCTGGCGTAGACGGCCGCGGCCTGTTCCTGCGGCAGCGCGGCCAGGCGGCGGCGAAGCGCCGGGGAAAGCTGGGGGTGGGGCCGCCAGATGTCGGGGTCGGACAGGATCGCGTCCGGTTGCGGCCAGTCGGGCTCGCCCTCCTGCGGCGGCGGGGGCGCGTCGCACAGCTGCGGAAAGCTTTTCGGGTCGAGCAGCAGGTGCGGGCCTTCGCCGGCCATGACCAGGGCCAGACGGCGGTTTTGCCAGTCCGCGACCACGCCCGCCACGCGCCGGCCGCGAAGGTGTTTGCGCAGGCGCATGGCCGCGGCCGGCGCGCGCTCGGGCTGTACGGTTTTTTGCGGCGAGAGAAAGAGGAAAAAACGGCCCGTGCCGTAGCGGGCGTGCAGGTACACGGTCTTCTTGCCGGACCCGTCCGGCGCTTCGCGCCCCGGGGGCAGGTACAGGGCCATGGAAAAGACGTTTTGTGCGGGCAAAAAGACCTTTTCCACCCGGCAGCCGGGCAGGAGCGCGGCCAGTTCGCGGGCCAGGAATCGGAAGAAGACGGCTTCCATGGGGAGTCGAGGGGCTTGCTAACACGGCCTGGGGCGAAGCGGGAGGGGGACGACGTCCCCAAGCGGATGTGTCACGCGTGCGAAACAACGCTGGCGACGGATGGCCTCTCCGAAAAACACGGGCATGTGTTTCAAGGACTGCGGCGCGGCGTGCGGAGAAAGCGGCAAAGGCGGCGCGGTCATTCCCCGCGCAGGTTTTCGTCGGCTTCCTGGCGGCTTTTGCATTTGATGCACAATGTGGTCACGGGACGGGCCTTGAGCCGGGCGACGCTGATGTCCTCGCCGCACTCCAGGCATTCGCCGTAGGTGCCGTCGTCGATGCGTTCCAGGGCTTCCTTGATCTTCTTGATCAACCGGCGCTCGCGGTCACGCAGGCGCAGGGTGAAGGCCCGGTCGGATTCGGCCGTGGCCCGGTCCGCCGGGTCGGCGTAGACCTCCACGGTGTCCGTCATGTCTTCGATGGTCTCCTCGCCTTTCTTGAGGATGTCCTGAAGCATGTTGTTGAGAAGTTCGCGGAAATATTCGACGTCCTTGGGGTCCATGCAGCCCTCCTCGGCCTAAGGTCTTCACGGCTCCAGCTTTGAAATTGACTCCCCTACCGCAAACCCGCAGGAAGGTAAAGGGGGGGGCTCCCGGCGCGGCTCGTCCCTTGACGGCGCGGGGACGCAAGATGGCAAAAGGGAGGACAGCCCCTGCCCACGGGGCGCGGCGGCAGGCCCCTGCGGTCACGATTCCCCGGCGGGACGCGTCTTTTCATTTCATGGAAATGACGTATGCTGGCACCGGTTCGCCATTACGCATCCGCGAACTCCCGGCATTATCGCGGCTCCCGGTTCACGGATCGGCCGCCGGGCCGGGCGCGCAACCATCCCCTTCAGGAGGGAACCATGAGCGAAAAGGAATGCGCCTACTACCGCACTTTGTATGAGGTGGCAAAGGGCATCAATTCGAGCCTCGAGCCCGTGACCGTGCTGCGGGCCATCGTGGAGCAGGTGGCCAAGGCCCTGGACGCCAAGGCCTGCTCCATCCGCCTGCTCGACCGCAAGGGCCGCACGCTGCTCGCCAGCACCTCGTACGGCCTGAGCAAAGGCTACCTGCGCAAGGGTCCGGTCGAGGTGGACAAGAGCAAGATCGACCAGGAAACCCTGGCCGGGGCCGTGGTCCAGATCCGGGACGCGAGCGCCGACCCGCGCTTCCAGTATCCCGAAGCGGCAAAGGAAGAGGGCATCGCCTCGGTCATGGCCCTGCCGCTGACCGTCGAGGGCCGGGCCATCGGCGTGCTGCGGCTCTACTGCGGCAATATCCGCGCGTTCGAGCAAAGCGAGATCGATTTCGCCACGGCCATCGCCAATTTGAGCGCCATCGCCATCGAGAACGCGCGGCTCCATCAGGCGCTCAAGACCGACTACGAACTCCTGACGGCCTACGACTACACCATGCACGAGTAGGAGAGCAGGCACATGACCAAACTTCGCATCGCCATCAACGGGTTCGGCCGCATCGGCCGCCAGGTCCTCAAGGCCATGCTCGAGCATCATGCCGAGCACATGGAAGTCGTGGCCATCAACGACCTCTTCGACGTGGCCACCAACGCCCATCTGCTCAGTTACGACACCAACTACGGCAAGCTGCCCGTGGCAGCCTCGGTCGACGGCGACGTCATGGTCGTCGGCGACTGGAAGATCAAGAATTTCGCCGAACGCGATCCCCACGGCCTGCCCTGGGCCGAGTACGGCGTGGACGTGGTCATCGAATCCACCGGCATCTTCCGCACCGGCCCCAAGTGCCAGGCCCACATCGAGGCCGGCGCGAAAAAGGTCATCATCACGGCCCCGGCCAAGGAAGAGGATCTCACCGTGGTGCTCGGCGTCAACCAGGACCAGTACGACCCGGCCAAGCACCATGTCCTGTCCAACGCCTCCTGCACCACCAACTGCCTCGCTCCGGTGGCCAAGGTGATCCACGACCAGTTCGGCATCATCAAGGGCGTGATGACCACCATCCACTCCTACACCAACGACCAGCGCATCCTGGACCTGCCGCACAAGGACCTGCGCCGGGCCCGGGCCGCGGCCTGCAACATGATCCCGACCTCGACCGGCGCGGCGCAGGCCGTGGCGCTCGTCATCCCGGACCTCAAGGGCAAGTTCTCGGGCCTTTCCGTGCGCGTGCCCACCCCGACCGTCTCCCTGGTCGATTTCGTGGTCCAGATCGCGAAGCCGACCACGACCGAGGAACTGCGCGCCAGGCTCAAGGAAGCCGCCGAAGGGCCGCTCAAGGGCATTCTGGCCTTTTGCGAAAAGCAGCTTGTGTCCATGGACTTCAAGGGCGACGCCCATTCGAGCATCGTGGACGCCGAGTACACCACCGTGCAGGGCGGCGACATGGTCAAAGTGCTCTCCTGGTACGACAACGAATGGGGCTATTCCTGCCGCGTGGCCGACCTCGTCGATTTCATGGCGAAAAAGGGCCTGTAGCGTCCCCCAAAAAAGACGGCAGTATCTTTTAGAACAATCGTTATTCAAGGGTGTTGTCCTCGAGAAGGCAGGCGCTTTCTGTGAGGTCGCGACACGGACCCACAACCGACAGTCTCGCGGCGCGGGAGGGTGGCAACGCCTTCCCGCGCTTTTTTTGTGCTCGCTGTAGCTTTGCGATCAAATTGTTTGACTATCAAGAAGTAATCTCCTAAAGCTTCTTCGTCCTCAAGACGTTCGCCCAGGAGTTGTCATGATCGGTCGTTTTTCCCGCCTCGACGCTTACAAGGGGCTGTTCGCCCTCAAGGAACTGACCCTGTGCCTGGCCGGCGGCGCGCTCGCCCTGGCCGCCTATCTCGTCGCGCCCGTATCCGGGACGTCCCCCCTGTCGGTCCTGCTCGGCCTTGCCTCCGTGGCCGTAAACGGCCTGCCCATCGTGGTCGGCGCGGCCAGGGGCGTCATGGAACGCCGCGTCAATGTGGACGAGCTCGTCAGCATCGCCATCCTCGCCTCCCTGGCCCAGGGCGAGGTGCTGACCGCCGCCGTGGTGAGCTTTATCATGACGCTCGGCGCGCTCATCGAGGAGGCCGTCAGCGACGGGGCGAGGCGCTCCATCGAAGCCCTGGCCGCCCTGTCGCCGCAGGAAGCCACCGTGCTCGACGCCGATGGCAGGGAGCGCGTGGTTCCGGTCGCGAGCGTCAAGCCCGGGGACCGCATCCTCGTGCGCCCGGGCGAGCGCATCCCCGTGGACGCGGAAATCGTCTCGGGCGCGACCGCCGTGGACGAATCGGCCCTGACCGGCGAATCGCTGCCCCGGGAGCGCCACCCCGGCGACACGATCCTGGCCGGCACCCTCAACTACACCGGACGCGTCGAGGCCCGGGCCGTCAAGGTGGGTGAGGACTCGACCTTCGGCAAAGTGGTGAAGCTCGTGGTCGCGGCCGAGGCCGGCAAACCCAGGGCGGCGCGCATCGTGGACCGTTGGGCCGCGTGGTTCACGCCCACGGTGCTGGGCCTTGCCGGGCTGGCCTGGATGTTCACCGGCGACCTCGATCGCGCCGTGGCCGTGCTCGTGGCGGGCTGCCCGTGCGCGCTGCTCATGGCCGGCCCCACGGCCACGGTCGCGGCCGTGGGCCTGGCCGCCCGGCGCGGCATCCTGGTCAAGGGCGGACAGTTCCTGGAGGAGGCCGCCCGCGCCGACGCCGTGCTGTTCGACAAGACCGGCACCCTGACGCTCGGCCGGCCCGACGTGACTGTGGTGGTCCCCATGGACGGCGAGGACGCGGCCGACGTCATCGGCTGCGCCGCCTGCCTGGAAAAGGACTGCACGCATCCGCTGGCCACGGCCATCGTGGGCAAGGCCCGGCGCGAGGGCATCCCGGTCGCCGCGCCGGACGCCATGGCCACGGTCGTCGGCCTTGGCGTGCGCGGCACTGTGGCGGGGCAGGCCGCGGAAGTCGGCAGCCCGGAGCTGCTCGGCGGCGAAGCGGAACTGCCCGAAGCCCTGCGCGAATGCCTGGCCGACATCCGGGAGCGCGGCGCGACCGCGCTCGTGGTGCGCCGCGAAGGCGCGGTCCTCGGCGTCATCGGCGTGGCCGACAAGGCCCGGGAGACGGCGTTTCTCGCCGTGGACGCCCTGCGCAAGCTCGGCATCGGCACCGTCGGCATCCTTTCCGGCGACCACGCCAAGGCCGTGCGCGCCCTGGCCAAGGGCGTCGGCATCGAGGACGTCTGGGCGCAACTGACGCCCGCGGGCAAGCTCGACGTGCTCGCCAGGTTTCAGGAGCAGGGCCGCCGGGTGCTCTTTGTCGGCGACGGGGTCAACGACGCCCCGGCCCTGGCCCGGGCCAACGTGGGCGTGGCCATGGGCGCGGCCGGCTCCGACGTGGCCCTGGAGACCGCCGACGTGGCCCTGGCCAACGACGACATCGGCCGCCTGCCGTTCCTGGTCCACCTGGGGCGGCGCATGGTGCGCATGATCGGCGTGAACATCGGCCTGGGGCTCGTCTTCAACGCCGTGGCGATCCTCGGCGGGGCGTACGGCCTGCTTTCGCCCGTGGCCGCGGCCGTCTTCCACAACGTGGGCTCGGTCGTGGTGGTGCTGTCCTCGGCGAGCCTCGCCTTCACGTCCGAACCACCCCTGGGGGGCAGGAGGTAAGCGCCGTGGACACGCCCGAACACGCGCAAGCGCCCGGAGCGTCGCGCCTGACCCGCCTGCTCATCGAGTTCTACGAGAAGTTCTCCTCCTGGGAGCACGGCGTGGTGCGCGAAAGCGGGCTGACGTTGCCGCAGATGCACACCCTCGAAATCCTCGGCGCGGACGGCGACCTGCGCATGACCGAGCTTGCCGCGCGCATGGGCGTGACCACCGGCTCGCTCACCGTGCTCGTCGATCGCCTGGAGCGGGGCGGATACGTGGCGCGAAAGCCCCACGAGACCGACCGCCGCTCCATCCGCGTGGGCCTGACCGGGGAAGGCGCGCGGCTTTTCGCCGAACACCACGCCCTGCACGAACGCCTGACGGGCGAACTGCTCTGCGCCTTGTCCCCGGAAGAGGCGGCGCAGTTCGCGCGGCTGCTCGAGCGCTTGTGCGCCTGCCTCTGACGGGCGCTGCGGGCCGGCTGGTCAAGGCCGGCCCGTCATGATACCCGTGCCGGGCCATGGCAAAAGACGTGAAGAATCCGGTCGATCCCGGCCGCGGTGGTTTCGACCGGCGCGTGAGTGTCGCCATTTCCGTGGCGCGCCTCGTGCTCATGGCCGGCATCGTCACCGGGCACGCCATGCTCCTGCCGGATTTCCTCGGCCTCTACGCGCCAGGCGTGCCCTATCCCGCCGGAGCGGATGGATTCGCCGCCTTCCGGGCGGCCCTGGCCGGGCAGAAGGGGCTTTTCGACCGCATGGCCTTTGCCGGCGGGCTCACCTTCTGGTCGCTCAATTTCGCCTTCTACGCCCTGAGCGGCTTTTCCCTGTGGTACGCCACGCGCCGGCGCGGCGTCTTCAATTTGCGCGACTATTTCTTCGGCCGCTTCTTCGGCATCTACCTGGGATTTGCCATGGCCGCCCTGGCGGCGTTCGCCGTGGTGGTCGGCGTCTTCGGCCACAGGCCGGGCGAGCACGACCTCAACTTCCTGCTGCTGGGCGTGGCCCGGGCCCGGGAGACCATGGCCTACAACGACACGCTGTGGTTTCTCAGCGTGCTCTTCGTCCTCTATCTCGTTTTCCCGGCCATCCCCGCGCTCTACCGCCGGCTGCGCCTGCCCGGGCTTTTTGCCCTGCTCGTCCTTTTCACCTGGCTGCGCCTCAAGGGCACGCTGGCCGGCCTGAGTTTTTTGCCCACGGCCTTTTCCTTTTTCCTGCTCGGCGTGACCGCGGCCGACGTGCTCTACGTCCTCGGCGCGCGGCTGCGCGGACGGGGTGGGTCCTGGGCCACGGCCGTTGGCGCGGTCGCCCTGGCCGCGGTCTGCGCGGCGCGGCTTTACGCCCTGGCCTACGCAGAATTGGTCGCCGCCGGAAACGTGAACTACGATACCCACGCGCTGGGGACCACGTCCTTTTTCCTGATCCTTGCACTGGGGCTGCTCGTTCCGGCCGGGGACCGGCTGGGGCGGGCGTTGCGCACGGCGGCCCGGGGCACCTTCGCCGTTTACGTCTACCATTACCTGCTCTTCCAGCTCTATCGACACGCCCCGGCGTTCGCGGACGCGGTCCTGTCCGCCACGGCTCTCTTGCCGGGTTTCGTGCGCGACCATTTCCTCTGCGGCGCGTCGCTCCTCTACGGCGTACTGCTTCTCGGCGGCGTGGGCTACCAGCTGGCCTTCGACCGGTTCCTGTCCGGCCCCCTGCGCCGGGCCTTCGAGCGTCCCATCGCCCTGTAGTTCCGCCTCTCTTGCGAACGCGGCAAGAATCCAGGCACAACAACGCAAAAGCGCCGCCGGGAGGCTCCCGGCGGCGCTTGCGATCCGTTGGAATGCGCGCGCTCAGCGCATGGCTTCGGGGAAGAGCTTGGCCGCGAGCTCGCGCAGTTTGTACTTCTGCACCTTGCCGCTGGTGGTCAGCGGGAATTCCTCCACGAAGGCGATGTACTTGGGAATCTTGTGCCAGGCGATCTGCCCCCGGCAGAAGTCCTTCACCTCTTCGGGGGTCATTTCCACGTCCTTTTTGAGGATGATGAACGCGCCCACTTCCTCGCCGTACTTGCGGCTCGGCACGCCGGCCACCTGGATGTCGGCGATGCCGGGCATGGTGTAGAGGTATTCCTCGATTTCCCGGGGATAGATGTTCTCGCCGCCGCGGATGATCATGTCCTTGATACGGCCGGTGATGGTCACGTAGCCGTACTCGTCCATGACGCCGAGGTCGCCGGAGTGCAGCCAGCCGTCGGCGTCGATGCACTTGGCCGTGGCTTCGGGGTTGTTGTAGTAGCCCTTCATGGCGTTGTAGCCACGGCAGCACAATTCCCCCTGTTTGCCACGCTCGACTTCCTTGCCCGTTTCCGGGTCGGCCACCTTGACCTCGACGTGGGGGAAGGCGCGGCCCACGCCCTCGACGCGATAGTGGAAGGGGTCGGTCACGTCGGTCTGGGTCATGCCGGGCGAGCTTTCGGTGAGGCCGTACACGCTCGTGATCTCTTTCATGTACATCTTCTCGGTCACCTGGCGCATGGTCTGGATGGGGCAGACCGCGCCGGCCATGATGCCGGTGCGCAGCGACGAGAAGTCGAATTTCGGGAAGAGCTTGTGCTCCAGCATGGCGATGAACATCGTGGGCACGCCGTAGATGGCCGTGCATTTTTCCTGTTCGATGCTCATCATGGAATGCACCGGGTTGAAGACCTCGGTGAAGACCATGGTCGTGCCGTGGTTGACGCAGGCCATGACCGCGAGCACGCAGCCGAAGCAGTGGAACAGCGGCACCTGGATGCACAGCTTGTCCTTGTTCGTGAAGCGCTGGCGCTGGCCGATGGAGTAGCCGTTGTTCAGGATATTGTGGTGGCTGAGCATGACGCCCTTGGGAAAGCCGGTGGTTCCCGAGGTGTACTGCATGTTCACCACGTCGTGGCAGGTGAAGGTCGCCTGCCTTGCGCGCAGGTCCTCGTCGCTGACGGTGCGGGCCAGGCCCAGGATCTCGGGGATCGAGTACATGCCGCGGTGTTTTTCGACGCCGAGGAAGCACACGCGCTTCAAGTGCGGGAAGGTTTCGCTTTTCACGGCCCCGCGCTGCATGGTGCGCAGTTCCGGGGCGAGGCTGTAGAGGATCTCGATGTAGTCCGAGTCGCGGAACCCGTTGATGATGAAGATGTTTTCCGCTTCGGAGTTGGTCATCAAGTATTTCAGTTCGTTGCGCTTGTAGGCGGTGTTGACCGTCAACAGCACGGCGCCCATCTTGGCCGTGGCGAACATCAGCGCCACCCAGAAGGGGACGTTGGTGGCCCAGACCGCCACTTTTTCGCCCTTCTCGATGCCAAGCGCCATGAGCCCCTTGGCCAGGTCGTCGGTCAGTTCGTCGAACTGCCGCCAGGTGAGCCGGTAGTCGCGGTCCACGTAGACCACGGCGTCCTGGTCGGGAAATTTGGTCGCCGTCTGGTGGAGCAACGCGCCGAGCGTCAGGTCGAAAAGCGGCGGCTGGTGCAGGGGAGGCGGCACGAAGGTCATGGGCGGCTCCTTTGCTTACTGCGGGATGTAGAGCACCGCGTAGATGTCCGTTTTGGGCGCGTCGCCGCAGCCGACGTAGTGGGGCACCACGGAATTGTAGTAGATGGAGTCCCCGGGGCCGAGGATGTGGCGCTCGTTGCCCACGATGACCTCGAGCTCGCCGGACATGACCACGATGAACTCCTCGCCCTCGTGGGAGGACAGCGGCTTTTCGGCGGCGGGGTCCTCGTCGGGGTAGACCTCGATGAAAAAGGGTTCCATGTGCCGGTCGGTCTTGGCCTTGCCCAGCGAATGGTAGCGGAAGGAGGCGCGCTTGCCCCGGGCCTTGCGCAGCACCGCGTCGTCCTCGGCGAGGTCGGCGCGGCAGGTCATGCACAGGTCGCCGTCCACGTTGTCATCCATGAACGTGCCCAGGCGCTGCCCGAGCGCCAGGGCGATCTTGAGCAGGGGCCCGATCGAGGGGGTGACGTCCTCTTCCTCCAGGGCGGTCAGGAATTCCACGGACAGGCCGGTGCGCCGGGACAACTCCTCCCGGGACAGTTCCTGGCCTTCGCGATACGTGCGGATACGATCACCAAGCTTCTTGTCGCTCATGGTACCCTCGTTGGTCGGATATGATGGGGTGGGGCAAAGGCGGCACGGCCCCGCGGAACCGCTTTCATATCCTAGCGCGCGCCGGAATTCCAGCCGTTTTTGCGATCCTTGGGCTCGGAAAACGCATTGACAAGGGGATTGCTCGTGCGAAATGACGGGGAAGCATGTTTGCAACCCCAACTGAGCAGGCGAGAGGGAACCTTATGAGCAAGGAGATCGGGCCGGTGCGGGAAATCGCCCAGCGGCTGCACGGCATCCGCGAAGTGGCGGGGTTTTCCCTGGAAGAACTGGCCGAGGCCACCGGCGTCACGGCGGACCAGGCCCTTTTGTACGAAACCGGCGAGGAGGAGATTCCCGTCAGCTATCTCTATGAGGTGGCCAAGGCCGCGGGCGTGGACCTGACCGCGCTCCTGACCGGCGGCGAAGCCCACCTGCACGCCTATTCCCTGGTGCGCGCCGGCAACGGCCTGTCCGTGGACCGCCGCAGGGCCTACAAATATCAGGCTCTGGCCTACCGTTTCCACAAGCCGTCCATGGAGCCGTTCCTGGTCACGGTGCCGCCCAAGGACGAGTCCGAGATGGAATTCAACCGGCATCTGGGCGAGGAGTTCATCTACATGCTGCGCGGTCGCATGGAAGTACGCCTGGGCGAGGACGTGCTGACGCTCGAGCCCCACGATTCCCTGTACATTTCCTCCCGCACGCCGCATGCCATGCGGGGCCTCGACGGCGCCGAAGCGGAATTCCTCGACGTGATTATCTAGCCGGGCGCCGCTTGCCGTCCGGTGCGGCGCCTGGCCTTCCGTCACGACCAGTGCCTGAGTGTAACGACGCGAAAACAACCGTTTTGCCCGGGAGCCCAAGACCATGCCTGTCGCCAAACTGCGACCCAACACCTATCGCGAATTGCTGGAGACGGTGTCCGTCTCCGTGCCCGAAAACTATAATTTCGCTTTCGACTTTCTCGACGCCGAGGCCGCCGCGGATCCGACCCGGCCGGCCATGATCCATATCGGCCCGGACGGCAGCCGCCGGGATTTCGACCTGGCCTACTTCAGCCGGGAATCGGCCCGCTTGGCCAATGCCTTCAAGGACGCGGGGCTTAAAAAAGGCGACCGCGTCATGGTCATCCTCTACCGCCGCGTGGAGTGGTGGGTGACCATGCTCGCCCTGCACAAGCTCGGGGCCGTGCCCGTGCCGTCGCCCAACCTGCTCACCCCCCACGACATCGATTTCCGCGTCAACTACGCCGGCATCAAGGGCATCATCGCCGAGGATTCGGTGGTTTCGCGCGTGGAGGCCGCCCGCCCCACCTGCCCGTCGCTCAAAGTCTTCATCCACGTGGGCGAGGCCGCCATGCCCGCGGGCTGGCTCGACTACGAAGCCATCCGCGCCGCCGCCCCGGATTCCTTCCCCCGCGCTTGCGACGCCCCGGGCGGCAAGGACACCCTGCTCATCTTCTTCTCCTCCGGCACCACCGGCATGCCCAAGATGGTGGAGCACACCCACGGCTACGCCCTGGGCCACATGGCGACCGGCGTCTACTGGCACAACCTGGAGCCCGGCGACGTGCACCTGACCGTGGCCGACACCGGCTGGGGCAAGGCCGTGTGGGGCAAGTTCTACGGCCAGTGGATGGCCGGGGCCGTGGTCTTCGTCTGGGATTTTCGCGGCAAGTTCATCCCGGCGGAGTTGCTCGAGATCATGAGCAAGCACAAGGTCACGACCTTTTGCGCTCCGCCGACCGTCTACCGCTTCCTCATCCGCGAGGACCTTTCCAAGTACGACCTCACGGCGCTGCGCTACTGCACCACCGCCGGCGAGCTCCTTAACGACGGCGTGTTTCGTGCCTGGAAGGAGATCACCGGTCTGCCCATCTACGAAGGCTACGGCCAAACCGAAACGTGCCTGCAGATCGCGACCTTCCCCTGCATGACACCCAAGCCCGGCTCCATCGGCCGGCCGGCCCCGGGCTGGAACGTGGCCATCCTCGACGAGGAGGGCAAGGTCTGCCCGCCCGGCGTCGAAGGCGAGATCTGCCTCAAGCTCGAAGAGGGCAAGAACGTGGGGCTTTTCGCCGGCTACCTGCTCGAGCCCGCGAAGACCGAAAGCGTCATGATCGACGGCTACTACCACACGGGCGACAAGGCCTGGATGGACGAGGACGGCTATTGCTGGTTTCTGGGCCGCACCGACGACCTCATCAAGTCCAGCGGCTACCGCATCGGGCCGTTCGAGGTCGAAAGCGCGCTGATCACGCACAAGGCCGTGGTCGAGGCGGCCGTGACCGGCGTGCCCGATCCCGTGCGCGGCCAGGCCGTCAAGGCCACGGTGGTCCTCGCCCCGGGTTTCGAGCCCTCCGACGAACTGGCCAAGGAACTGCAAGCCCACGTGAAAAAGGAAACCGCGCCCTACAAATACCCGCGCATCATCGACTTCGTCGACGAACTCCCGAAGACGATCAGCGGCAAGATCAAACGCGCCGAGATCCGCGCACGGGATGCGAATAGGGAAATATAGAGAAAGAAGAGGAAATGCCTCCGGTGTCCAGGAGGGGCGACTGCCCCTCCTGGACCTCCCGAAAGGGGGACGGGTGCGGCGGGACAGCGCAAGCCGGCACGGCGATGCGTTTTCGGGGAGAGGTCCTGCTTCCCGTTTCGGGAGGCTGGAAGACGCGGTGCGCCGGAGCCGTGACGGCGACCGCCGCCGCTCGGGCGGCGTTTCGGAAAGGGGGGAGGGATGGCCGATATCGCGCTGACGAAAGTCGCCCTGGCCTTGGGGCTTGGCTTGCTTGCGGCGGTGATCGTGGGGTTCGTGCTGTCGCGCCTGGCCGAGGGCCGGGGCGGCAAGGGGCTTTTCCGGGTCTTTTTCCTGATGCTGGTCTGCGTCTACGCCCTGGGCTTTGCGGCCCGCTACGTCCTGGTCGAAGTCCTGCCCTAGATTCGCTTCCCCTTGGGGTTGCGCCTGGGCATGGACCCAGGCCTGCGGCAATTCCGTCAACTTCGCGGAGCGGCGAAACGCGCCAGGGGTGCGGCGGGTGCGGCCCGTCTCCGCCGACTTCCGCCTGTGCGCGGCGGCAGGGGCGGGCTACTGCCAGGTGATGGTCAGGGTGCGCTTGCCCCACTGCAATGCGCCGCAACGGTCGTCGCCGTAGAAGATATCGATGGTCTTGTCGTGGCGGCCGTGCATGACGTCGAGCACCTTGTATTGGCCGGGCAGGCCCTCGATGGTGATGAGGTCGCCCCGGTCCAGGCCCATTTCCAGCAGGTCAGGCGAGACGGCCACGGCGTTGATGTCGTCGGTCAGGGCGTCGCCCCAGGCACCGCGCGCGGCGCGTTTGGATTTCTTTTTCCCGGTGGCCGAGCAGCTGGTGTAGGCCATGGCCTTGACTTTGAGGCGGTTGCCGGAGCGCTTGTCGGAGCCGGTGAACAGGAAATCCGGGTCGGCCAGGCGGCCCAGGGCATCGGTGGTGCGCGCGGGCGCGGCGGCAAGGGTGGGTGCGGTCCTGGTCGTCTTGGTCCCGGCGCAGCCCGGCAGGGCCAGGGCCAGGAGGGTCATGGTCGTCAGCAGGATACGGGCGTGTCGCATCGTCGCTCCATTGCTGTGCGACGCCGAGAAAGGCCGGATGCGCCGGCGTCCGAAAAGGGGGACGCCATAGGGGCGGGGTGGCCTATGGGCCAGGTGCGTTACGCCTGGCCGTCTCGGTCGTCCGCTTGTGGAGTGGCTCGCGTGGCGAGTGTGCGTCCCGGCCGCCGACAGCCGACGGAGGGACGTTGCGACGCGGTGGTCGCGACGAGGCGCGGAAAGCCGCAATGCGGCGCTGTCAGCCCGATAGGGCCTGTACCCGTTGAGGACGGCCCGGGCGGAAGGCTTCGCCGGCCAAATGGCGGCGGCCGTCGCCTCTAGCTTATCTATGCCTGGAGGGGAGGGGCTTGTCAAGGCAGGGGAGTCTCGGGGGCCGTCCGTAACGGCCCCCGAGACTCGGGAGAGGCTTACGCGTCCTTGGAATTGTTTTCCGTCCCAGCCGGTTGCGCGGCGGCGGCTTCGGGTTGCTGCGCGGCGTTTTCCTGGTCCTCGCCAGGCTTTGGCGGGGCGGCCGCGGCGGCTTTCTCGGCCTCCTTGGCGGCTTTCCTGGCCGCTTTTTCCTCCTTGCGCGACTTGTCCACGAACCAGGAAACCCAGATGCCGACCTCGTAGAGCACGATCATAGGGCCGGCCATGAGCAGCTGGTTCACGGCGTCGGGCGTGGGGGTCAGGATGGCGGACACGACGAAGCTCAAAAGGATGGCCCAGCGCCGGAATTTGCGCAGGGTCTTGGTGGTCACGAGCCCGAGGCTCGTCATGAAAAAGATGAAGACCGGCAGCTCGAAGATGAGGCCGAAGGCAAAGAGCAGTGTTACGGCGAGCGAAAAGTAGGCGCTGATGGTCGGCATCACCGTGATGTAGTCCGAGGCGTAATCCATGAAGAACTTGAACCCGAACGGGAACACGATGAAATAGCCGAAAAGCGCGCCGCCGACGAAGCAGACGGCCGTGGCCACGGCCACGGGCACGATGATCTTGCGCTCTTCCTTGTAAAGTCCCGGGGCCACGAACTTCCACAGCTGGAAGAAGATGTAGGGGCTGGCCACGAACGCGCCGGCGACGAGCGCCAGCTTCATGACCGTGAAAAAGGTTTCCGGCAGGCTCGTGGCGATGAGTTTGCTGCCGCCGGGCATGACGTCCATCAGCGGCTTGAGCAGGACGCCAAGCAGCTTTTCGGCGAAGGCGTAGCTGGCCGCGAAGCCGATGCCCACGGCGATGAGGCAGTGCACCAGGCGCGTGCGCAACTCGACCAGGTGTTCGAGCAGCGGCGCTTCCTTCATGTCCCCGGCGTCCGAAGCGCCCGGGGGCGTGGGCGGGGCCGGCGGCGCGGCCGGACCCTCGACGGCCACGGTCTCGGGGAGCGACGGGTCGGCCCCCTCCGGAGCGTTGCCGGGCACGGCCGGCGCGGCGGCGTCTCCGGGGGCGTTGTCGGCCCCGGCGGTTCCGGGTGCGTCCTGCGGCGTGGTGTGCTCTTTGTCGGGCGAATCGGTCATGCGCTCCTCTTTTGCCGGCGTCGGGCGAAGATGGCGTGGCGCTTGGGGGCGCCGCGCCTTGCGGTTACGGCAGGAAGCGCCCCGGGTCAAGGGGCGCGGGGCAATCGGGCTGCCCGAAAGACCTAGAGTTCGACCTGCACGCCGAGCTCCACCACGCGTCCCGGGGGCAGGCCGAAATAGGCCGTGGCCGGACGGGCGTTGCGGGACATGAGCGCGAAAAGCGACTTGCGAAAGCCCGCCATCCTGGCCTTGCCCGTGGTGAGCAGGCTCTCGCGGCCGAGGAAGTAGGTGGTGTCGGCCGGCGGATCGATGGGGATGCCCGTTTCCCGCGCCCGGGCCATGATTTCCGGCACATTCGGCGTTTCCATGAAGCCGTAGCGCGCCACGATCCGGAAAAAGCCCGAGCCCAGGTCGTGGATGTCCAGGCGGTCGTCCTCGGGCACGGTGGGCGTGTCCGCGGCGGTGATGCTCAGGATGACCACGCTTTTGTGGAAGACCTTGTTGTGCTTGTAGTGGTGCAAAAGCGTCACCGGCGTGCCCTGCGGGGAGAGCGACATGAAGACGGCCGTGCCCGGCACGCGGATCGGGTTTTTCGTGGCCACCTCCTGGAGAAAGGTGCGTAGCGGCACCGTGGCGGCCAGGGACATCTCGCGCAGCGCCCTGCGACCGTCCTGCCAGGTGGCCATGGCCATGAAGATCCCGGCGGCGATCAGCAGCGTGAACCAGCCGCCGTCGGCGACCTTGAGCAGGTTCGAACCGAAATAGGCCAGATCGAAGGCCAGGAACACGAGTACCGGCGGCACGCAACGGAGAAGCGGCTGTTTCCAGGTCCAATGGGCCACGAAGAAATACAGGATGGAGGTGATGCCCATGGTGGCCGTGACCGCGATGCCGTAGGCCGCGGCCAGGCGGCTCGATTCCTCGAAGGCCAGCGTGATGCCGATGCAGGCCCACATCAGGGCGAAATTGACCTCGGGGATGTAGATCTGTCCTTCCATGGCGCTCGAGGTGTGCACGATGCGGAGCCTCGGGCAGCAGCCGAGTTGGATGGCCTGGCGCGTGAGGGAAAAGACCCCGGAAATGAGCGCCTGGGAGGCGATGACCGTGGCCGCCGTGGCCAGCGCCGCCATGGGATAGAGCAGGGCGTCGGGCACCAGGCTGTAGAAGGGGTTGGGCGCGATGGAGGGGTCGAGCAGGAGGCCCGCGCCCTGGCCGAAATAGTTGAGGATCAGGCACGGAAAGACGATCACGAGCCAGGAAATCTGGATGGGACGGCGGCCGAAATGCCCAAGGTCGGCATACAGCGCCTCGCCGCCGGTGATGCACAGCACGACCGCGCCGAGGACCACCATACCGTGCAGGTGGTTGCGCAGGAAAAAATCCACCGCGTGCCAGGGGTTGATCGCCGCGAGCACCTGCGGCGCGGCCAGGATCTCCTTGATCCCGAGCACGGCCAGCACCGTGAACCAGACGAGCATCACCGGGCCGAAGACCCTGCCGATACCGGCCGTGCCCCGGCGCTGCACCATGAACAGGCAAAAGAGGATGACGCAGGTGATGGGCACGACAAGGGGCTCGGCGGCGCTCGTGGCGACGTTGAGGCCCTCCACGGCCGAAAGCACGGAGATGGCCGGGGTGATGACGCCGTCGCCGTAGAGCAGGCCCGCGCCGACAAGGCCCAGCACGGCCAGCGTCACGCGCACGTGGCGGTGGCCCCGGTCCTTGGGCAGAAGTTCGATCAGCGCGAAGATGCCGCCTTCGCCCCGGTTGTCGGCGGCGGTGATGAAAAGCACGTACTTGATGGTGATGACCATCGTCAGGGACCAGAAGATGAGCGAGAGCACGCCGAGCACGTTGTCCGGCGTCACGGCGATGGCGTGCATGCCGTGGAAGCATTCCTTGATGGCGTAGAGCGGGCTCGTGCCGATGTCGCCGTAGACGACGCCGAGGGCGCCGAAGGCCAGGCCGAGGGTATGGGACAGGGATTTGTCCGGAGCGTGGCCGTGGTCGCTCATGCGGCGACGCTCCGAAGGCGTGCGCGGCGCGCCGTGAAAAAGGAATGTTGCATGAAACGGTGGTCCTTTCGCCGCGATGGGGGACCAAGGCGGCGCGTCGCTTTGGGGGCGCCCGACCTATAGCCTAAAACCGGCAACGCCGGGGGCATGTTGCCAAAATGTCATGGACGCTTGGAGTCTGCCGCAATACGGCCGAACGTGTCCAGATAAAGCAGTGTCGCGCCGAAGATGGCGAAAGGGAAAAGCACGATATTGACAATCGGGATGAGCAGCGGCGCGCCGAAGCCGAGCAGGGTGAGGGGATTGGCGGCGGCGCGGCGCAGCCGTGCCGCGAAATGCGGCTCCTCGCGGCAGAAGGCGATATCCAGGAAATCGAAGGCCAGAAGCGCGGCCGCGACGACCGGTGCCAGGAACTGGCCGACCACCGGCACGAAGACCAGCAGCACGGGCACGGCGGCCACGAACACCGCCTTCTTGAGCTCCTCGAGCATCACCGCCCACCACGGCAGCGACTCCGCGGGGGCGTGCCCACGGGCGCCGGCCAGCATCCGCCCGGCCACGACGTCGTAGAGCGGCGAAGCCAGGATGTTCGCCGTGACCATGAACAGGAAATACAAAAGCGTCGCGGCGAGCAGGTACAGCAGGTACTTGGCCACGTGCACGTAGAGCCAGTAAAGCGCGCCGAGCGCGCCGCCCGTCTGCGCGGTCTCGGGCGACCAGAAAAAGGCCAGCACGCGGTCGCCCGATGAGGCGAACCAGCCGAAACCCGCCGTGAAAAGGACCAGCGTCAGGACGAAGGGCGCGAGCGCCAACAGCAGGTAGCCTTTGTGGGCGAAGGCGAAACGGATACCGCGGACATGGGCCAGCACGGCGCGGGGAAAGGCGGTCAGCATGGTGCGTCCTCCGATCCGGGCCGGCGCGGCCGGCCCTCGGGGCTTGCGCGCGTGGGGGAAATGGCGCTGTTACGCCTGTTTCTCTTCTTCTTCCCCGGAGGGCGCGGCCTCGGGGGCGTTTTCGGCCTCGGGCTGCGCCTGCGCCTGGGGAGCGACGCGCCTGGCCAGTTGTCCGTGGCAGCCTTCGGGTTCGCTGTCCGGGGCATGCTCGATATGCGTCACCTGGAACGGGATGCCCAGGGCGGCGATATCGACATGCTGCCTGGCTTCTTTGGAAGCATGCGCTTCATTGTGTGCATGCACGACGACGTATTCCGTTTCCGATATCTCTTTTTTCGGACGGAACCAGCGGGTCGGGACATGATCCTTGGTAGCGAAATACACGCGATACTTTTGCATGATGCGAAGTCTCCGAAAGACACGTCCGGTTACGGCGCGTAGGACCTGAAAAGTCACGGCCGACGCCAGGGGCGTGAGGGGACGCACAGTACGTCAAGGGCGCTTTGGCGGCAAGCGCTTTCCGTCGCCCCGGCCCGGCCGGGGCGGCGGCGTCGGGGCGGCCCCGCTTGACCTTTCCGGTCGGCTGTTTCACTGCTCGGGTAACAGGGCGATTCCCTGCCACGGAGGAAAGCATGCGCGTTTTATCAAGGGCCGCGAGCCTGGCGGCCGCTTGTCTGTGCCTGGCCGGCCAGCCTGTCCTGGCTGCCGCTCCCGTCGCCGACCCGGCCACGGTGCTCCATGCGGCCAAGCGGCTGGCCTGCGCCTTCACCCGCGGCGTCAACGCCGGGTTTACGCCCCAGGGCGGGGTGACCGTCAAGCCGCCGCTCGACCCCAATACGCCGGGGCTCACCATCGATATCGTCGACGCGGACAAAAAACGGGCGAAGCTCGAGGAAGACGACCGGGAAACGCCCGCGGTCTTCACCGTAAGCCCTATCGGGCTGCATGTCATGGCCCGCTACCCCGACGGCGGCATGGCGCTGGTGACGGTCTATCCTTTGTATTCCGGCGCATCCGACAATTTCCTCATGGTGGCTTCGCACCACGATGCGGCGACCATGCCCAAGGTCAGCCAGCGCTACGGCCTGTGCCGGGTGGCCGAGATGCCACCGCCCGCCGCGCCAGCGCCCGCGCCGCAAAAGGAAGCGGGGCACGGGCACAAGCCGTGAGGCGCGCCGTCGCCGCCTGCGTCCTTGCCGTGGTGGCCCTTTTGGCGGCGCAGGCGGCCCGGGCGGACTTCGACGCGGCGTTGCGGGCCTTTACGCGCGGCGACGATGCGACGGCAGCAAAGGAGCTTGCGCCCCTGGCCGCCGCAGGCAGCCCCGCCGCATTGCACCTGCTCGGCGTCATGCGTGAAACCGGGCGGGGCGGGCCGCGCGATGCGCAGTCCGCGGCGCGCCTTTACCGCAAGGCGGCCGACGCCGGCAACGTCCCGGCCATGACCGACCTGGCGCAGCTGTATCTGCGCGGCGACGGCGTGGCCCGCAACGACGAGTTGGCCGGACGCTATCTCCAGCGGGCGGCGGGCAAAGGCTCGGCCCGGGCGCTTTTCCTGCTCGGGGCCATGCGCCTGGAAAACCGGGGCGGCCCGGCTGCGGACGCACCCGGCTACCTGCGCCGCGCGGTCCTGGCCGGCTCGGCGCAGGCCGCCTTGGCCCTGGGGGAGCTGCATCTTGCCGGGCGCGTGGCGGCGCGCGACCCGGCCGCGGCCTACCGGCTGGCCCTTGCGGGGCAGGCGCAGGCCGGCGACGACCCCGCCCTGGCCGCGCGTCTCGCCGCTCTGGCCGAGGCGGCCAAGAAACAGCTCGACCCCACCGTGGCCCTGTCCCTCGCGGGCAAGGCCGCAAGCGCCAAGGACCGCAAGGCTCCGCCTGCGCAGGATGCGGCGAAGCGCCTGGCCACGGGCACGGGATTCGTGGTCAGCAGGCTCGGGCACGTGCTGACCAACGCCCATGTGGCCGCGGATTGCGGCCGGGTCTTTGCGCTCGTTGACGGCAAACGGACGGCCGCGCGCGTTGTGCGCATCGACCGGAAAAACGACCTCGCCCTGCTCGAGCTGGCCGTGGCCCCGCCCCGGGCGCTGGCCTTCCGTGAAGGCGGGGAATTGCCGGAGGGGGCGGCGGTCTTCGCCGCGGGCTATCCCGGAGAAGCGGCCGTCAGCGGCAAGATGCGCGTCACCACCGGGCGCACGCGGGCCCTGGCCGACGGGGCGGGGCCGCGCGGCGAGCAGGCGATCACGGCGCAGGTGCTGCCCGGCAACAGCGGCGGTCCGCTGCTCGACGCCGCAGGTCATGTGGCCGGCGTGGTCACGGCGCGGCGCGACACGGCCGGGGCGCGGGAGCGCCTGGGCGAAACCCCGGCCGAGATGGGGTTCGTGGTGCCGCTCGCCACGGTCAAGGCGTTTCTGGCCAGGGGGCAGACGCCCATAAGCGCCTTGCCCTCGGACCGGGGCCTCGATGCCGACGGCGTTGCCGCCGCGGTTTCGGGCGCGGTCCTGCCGCTGTGGTGCCTGCCCAAGGGCCGTTGATTCCGGACGGCGTCTTCCCCAAAAGAAAACCGGGCCCCGAAGGGCCCGGTCCGCGCCAGCGATTTCCTTCAAGCCGCTTTAGAACTTGTAGGTCAGGCCGAAGGCGACTTTCCAGGCGTCGCCGGAACGGGACTTCTCGGTCAGGCGATGGCCCCAGACGCTGGTCTGGAACTGGCCGTGGGCCCAGCCGGTCTCAAGGACGGCGGCCAGGTTTTCGTAGATCATGTACTTGCTGTCGAAGTTCACGCCCATGGCGAACTCGTCCGTGGTCAGGTCGCGGCCCATAACGAAGTAGGGGTTGCTCCCCATGGTCGCGTTGAGGGTGCGGATGGCCGACGGATTGTTGTTGCCGTGGAGGTACGTGTAGGTCAGGCGGTGGGTCAGCTTTTCGACAAACGAGATGTTGTCGAGAGAAGCGCCCAGGCCCCAGGCGCCGATGGGGTTCATACCCATGTTGGAGTTCTTGGCCAGGGTCTGGCTGTCGTCAAACAGGAAGCTGTTGCCGGGACCCCAGTTGGGGCGGATGGAGGGCATGCGCTCGGAACCGTTGCGCGTGGCGTGGTCTTCGCCGGTGGACCACCAGCCGAAGACCTTGGGGGTGAGCACGTCCCAGCCGGTGTACTCGGCGCCGAGGTCGATGAACCAGCCTTCGCGCTTGCTCTTTTTGCGGTCGCTCTGGGCGCCGGCGCCGTAGATCACGTCGGCGTAGAACTTGACCGGGTCGAGCGCGGTGACTTCGAACGCGCCGCCGGCCCACCAGAAGGCGTTCTGGTCGTTCTTCCACAGGGCCGGGGTCATGAAGGTGCCGGCGGAGACCAGGTTTTCGGCGAAGGAAGTCGAATTGAAGGTCGAAGCGCCGGAGGTGAAGTAGCCGGCGTTCTTGCCGGCCACGGCGACGACGCCCCACGGGGTGGCCTTGAAGCCCTCGAGGGTGATGGGCAGGGCCACGAAGTAGGCGTCGAGTTCGTCGGCCACCTGGGTGGTGGTGGTGTCGTAGGTGCGGTTGGTGTCGATGAGGCGGCCGAAACCGGCGAGCACCGCCAGGGTGTTGTCGATCAGCGGGGCCTTGACGGTCAGGGCCGCGATGCGGTCGCCGCCGAAGACCGGGTTGCCGTAGAACATCTGGCTGATGGGCAGGTCGATGTCCTGGAGGCCGGCGGTGATCTCGGTGGAGCAGCCGGGCCACTTGAACTGCAGGTAGGCCTGGTAGACGGCGATGGCCACAGCCGGGTTGGCGGCGGTCAGGGTGCCGTGACCCCAGGTGTCCTCCACCTTGATGCCCAGGCGGAACTTCACGGCCTCGTTGGCCACGAAGTCGGTGCGCAGGCGGAAGCGTTCCCAGATCTCGAAGCGATCCTCGGTCCTGGTGCCGGCCCCGCTGTAGGTCGGGGTGTTCGACGTCCAACTGGCGTTGTTCCAGCCGGTGTAGTTGTGCTGTGCGAAGAAGACGCCGTAGATGCGGGCATCACCGGTCATCTTCACTTCGGTGGCCGCCTGGGCGCTGGCGAAGGCGCACAGGACGAACACGACGGCTAAGGCGATAGGCAGCATGCGTTTCATGATTCCTTCCTCCCGAACGCGGTTATGGGACCGGAAACCGTTGGCGCGCGTGCTGCGAAGAAAGGCGAGTTCTCCACAGACACGATTTATCCTGTACCGCGTGTTTCCTGGCGCTTCAAGATGCGTGTGTATAATTTTTGGGCAAAGATTACAAAAATCATAATGAATTTCTAAAATGTAATGTTGCAATTGTTAGTAATGTCGGTGGGAAACAATGAATATCAAAACAGGTTGTCCCGTTTCCCATTGCAGCGAGAAGCATATCTTACTGTCACGATTTAGACAAATATCTGTGCACGCCATGGACTCGCGTGGTGCCCGTCACGGCAAGGCCAGCGAATAAAAAAAGCCGGCCCCCCGAGGGGGGCCGGCTGCGTCGCAGGCAGGGTTTCGCGGGAAACTAGAACTTGTAAGTCAGGCCGAAGGCGACCTTCCAGGCGTCGCCCTGACGGGCCTTGTCAGCCAGGCGATGGCCCCAGACGCTGGTCTGGAAATCGCCGTGGGCCCAGCCGGTTTCCAGGACGGCGGCCAGATTCTCGTAGATCTGGTAGGTCGCGTCCAGGTTGGCGCCGATGATGTATTCGTTGGTGGTCAGGTCGCGACCCATGGTGAAGTACGGGTTGCTGCCCATGTAGGTGTTCAGGTAGCGGATGGCCGAAGCCGAGTTGTTGCCGCGCAGGTAGACGAAGGTCAGGCGGTTGGTCAGCTTCTCGATAAACGAGATGTTGTTGAGCGAAGCGCCGATGCCGTTGGAGCCGATGGGGTTGACGCCCATGTTGCCCTGCTTGAGCAGCTCCTGGGAGCCGTCGAACAGGAAGCTGTTGCCCGGGCCCCAGTTGGTCATGATCGAGGGCATGCGCTCGGAGCCGTTGCGGGTGGACTTGTCCTCGCCCGTGGACCACCAGGCGAAGACCTGCGGGGTGAGCACGTCCCAGCCGGTGTACTCGGCGCCGAGGTCGATGAACCAGCCTTCGCGGCTGTCCTTCTTGCGGTCGCCCTGGTTGCCGGCGCCGTAGATCACGTCGGCATAGAACTTCACCGGGTCAAGCGCGGTCACCTCGAAGGTGCCGCCGGCCCACCAGTAGGCGTTCTGCGCGTTGCGCATGCCCGTGGGGGTCAGGAACGTGCCGGCGGAGAGCAGGCTGTCGGCGAAGGTGGAGTTGGGGCCGTAGGAACCGGCGGTGAAGTAGTTGGCGTCACGGCCGGCGACGCCGATGGCACCGTACGGGGTGGCCTTGAAGCCCTCGACGGTGATGGGCAGGGCCAGCGTGTAAAGATCGAACTCGTCGGCCACCTGGGTGGTGGTGGTGTCGAAGGTCCGGTTCTTGTCCAGCATGCGGGCGTAGGACGCGATCACGGACAGGGTGTCGTCGATCAACGGGGCGTTGATGACCAGGGCGGCCGCGCGGTCGCCGCCGTAGATGACGGAGTCGGTGAAAAAGGCGTTGGCCGGCAGGGAGAAGTCCTGCAGACCGGCGGTCACTTCCACGTTGCAATCCGGCAGCTTGAACTGCAGGAAGGCCTGGTAGACCTCGACGGCCGTGGTGGGGTTGGCGGCGGTGAAGGTGCCGTGACCCCAGGTGTCCTGCACCTTGATGCCCAGGCGGAACTTCACGGCCTCGTTGGCCACGAAGTCGGTGCGCAGGCGGAAGCGCTCCCAGATCTGGAAGCGGTCTTCGGTCTGGGTGCCGGCGCCGGTGTAGGCCCCGGAATTGTTGTCCCAGGTGCCGGTGCTCCAGCCGGTGAAGTTCTGGTTGGCGTTGAACGTGCCGTAGACGAAGGCGTCGCCGACCATTTTCACTTCGGTCGCGGCGGACGCGCCAATGGCCGAGCCCAGGAGCAGGGCGGCGGCAATGGCCAACATGCCAAAACGTTTCATAAAATCCTTCCTCCTTGCGTGATCCGGTTCCGATTGCCGAACGGCCGTGACGGCGGATCGGGCTGGCGAAGCCGATTCCACCATCACGGCGCAACACTATGCGATTGTTACGAAATGGAGCAAGGACGTATGAGGTGTTAACGTATTGAAATAATTTACACAGAAATTACAAATTGGAAACTTCGCGGGGGTTTTCTTCCTGCATATCGCGAAGCCGCAACTCGATTTCCGGCACGCCCGAAAAATACGACATTTTTGGCGTATATGCCACGCGCACCGCGCGGGCCCCGTTGCGCTCCCCGAAAACGTCGGCCATGCGCCAGGCCTTGCCGCGAAGCGTCACGCCCGCGGCCCCGTCGCGAAGCGAAACCGCCACATGGTTTTCACCGAACACGCGGCGCGACAGCACCGCCACCGGCGGCGACGCGAAAAGGGGCTCGGGATTGCCGCAGCCGAACGGCTCGAGCAGCCCGAGTTCGCGCACGAGCGTGGCCGTGACCTCGCCGAAGGACAGTTCCCCGTCCAGGCGCAGCGTGGGCGGCGGCACCGCCGGCCCGAGCGCGCGGGCCGCGGCCGCGTCGAAGGCGCGGCCGAGGGCGTCGAGGTTTTCCGGAAGAATGGAAAGTCCGGCCGCCTGCTTGTGGCCGCCGAAACCTTGCAGCACGTCCGCGATTTCGCACAACAGGCCGTGCAGGTCGCAGTTTTCGATGGAGCGGCCCGAGCCCTTGAGCAGGCCCTTGGCCGGGTCGCTGGTGAGGATGAGCGTGGGGCGGTTGCGCCGCTCGGCCACGCGCGAGGCCACGATGCCGATGACGCCCTGGTGCCAGTGGGGCGCGAAAAGGGTCAGGCCGAAGCGGTCCGGACCGGCTTCGGCCTGGGCCATGGCTTCGGCGAGGATGGCGTCCTCCTCGGCGCGGCGTCGGGCGTTTTCGGCGTCGAGCTCCGCGGCGAGCGGCCGGGCCGTGTCCAGGTCCGGGGCCAGCAGCAGGGAAAGCGCCGCGTCTGGACGCCCCATGCGGCCTGCGGCGTTGATGCGCGGGGCCAGGCCGAAGGTCACCTGGGACGCCGTCAGCGCGGCCTTGGGATTGTGATTGCAGACTTCCTTCAGGGCATGGATGCCGGGACGCGGCGCTTCGGCCAGAAGCAGCATGCCGTTTTTGGCCAGGATGCGGTTCTGCCCGGCCAGCGGCACCACGTCGGCCAGGGTGCCGAGCGCGACGAGGTCGAGCAGGCGGCGCACGTCGGACGGCGCGCCGGGCAACAACCGGTTGAGCGCCGCGGCCAGGAAAAAGGCCACGCCCACGCCCGCCAGGTCGAAGCCCGGCCCCTCGGCCAGCTTGGGATCGACCACCACGTCGGCCGGCGGCAGTTCGGGGCCGGGCAGGTGGTGGTCCGTGACGATGACGCCAAGTCCGAGCTCCTTGGCGCGCGCCACTTCGGCCACGCCGCCGATGCCGCAGTCCACGGTGACGAGCAGCGTCGCCCCGGCCGCGGCCAGTTCCTCGATGCCGGAAGCGTTGAGGCCATAGCCCTCGGCCGCGCGCTCGGGCAGCCGCCACAGGGGCTCGTGCCCGTGGCCGCGCAGGAATTCGACGAGCAGTGCCGTGCCCGTGATGCCGTCCACGTCGTAGTCGCCCCAGATGGCGACCGTGCCGCCGGCGTCCAGGGTGCGGGCGAGGAGCGCCGCGGCCTCGGTCATGCCCGGGATGGCCGCGGGCGGCATGAGGCGACGCAGCCCGGGCGAAAGGTAGGCGTCCATGGCCTCGGCCGTTTCGCAGCCGCGACGCAAAAGCAGGGCGGCGATGGCCGGGGAGATGCCGAGGGCCTCGGCCATCGCCAGGGCGGGGCCGACGCCGTTTGGCGGGAAAATCCATTTTTTTTGCAAGGGGCGCTCCGGAAAAAGCCATGATGCCCCGGGCAGGGGCGCAAGGCAAGATGGGTGGCGGGTCGCTTCAGGCCAGGGCGGCGGCCAGGGCCGCGGTGTCCCCGTCGGCCAGGGCCGTTTCCACGCACTGCCGGGCCGCGTCCAGGGACAGGCCGAGCAGCGCGGCCAGGGAGGGGTCGGGCGCGATGCCCGGTTGCGGCGTGTCCGTGACTTCGCGGGCCAGGGCGTCGGCCAGACTCGCCAGGACGCAGGGCAGGGGACGGCCCGGCGCGGCGAGCGGCGCATGGTGCCAGTTGACGGGTTCGGTCAGGGTCTCGGGCAGGTTCCAGGAACGCAGGACCATGCCGCCGATCAGGCCGTGGTCCAGGCCCCAGTAGCGTTCCTCGGCCTCGTGCCAGGAGAGGCTTTCGGCCGCGGCCAGGGCCGCCTGCGCCTGCCAGTCCTCGGGCCGGTACAGGGCCGTGAGCAGCTTGCCGAGGTCGTGGAGCAGCCCCGCGGTGAAGGCGTCGTCCGGGTCCATGGCGGCGGTTGTGCGGGCCAGTCCCCGGGCGGCCCCGGCCACGGCCAGCTGGTGCGCGAGATAGGGCGCGAAGGCGAAGCCCGGCGGCAGGGGGCGCGCGTCGGCCAGCCCGCGCATGCCGAGCGCCAGCACCAGGGAGCGCACCTCGCGCAGCCCGAGCACGGCCACGGCCCGGCCCACCGTGCCCACCTGGGACTGAAGCCCGTAGAAGGCGGAATTGGCCAGGGCCAGAAGGCGGGCGGAAAGGCCCTGGTCCTCGGCCACGGCCGCGGCGATGGCCTCGAGCGGCGACAGGCCTTCCTCGCCGGTCAAGCGAAACAGGCGCGTGAGCAGGTCAGGGGAATAGGGCAGGTCGTTTTTGACCGCAGGCAGGTCGAGCAGGAAGCGCTGGCCGCGTTCCTGGCTCATGAGGGCAGTTCTTCCCCCCCCCGGGAGGGTTCGTCGTCGTCGCCGGGCGCGGGTGTCGCGGCGGGCAGGGTCCCCTTGGCCAAGCCCTTTTCCTCGAGAAAAGCGGCGAAGCGGCGGGACTCGGCGTGGTTGGGATTGAGCGCCAGGGCCTTTTGCAGGTACTCCATGGCCCGGGCGTAGTCCTTCTTGTCGAAAAAGGCCCGGGCGATGTTGAACATCAGGTGGTCGTCGCGCACGGCCAGGCTTTCGGCCCGCTGGTAATAATCGATGGCCTGGTCGAGCATCTTGTTCTTGCGCAGGCTCATGCCGAATTCGTTGAACAGGTGCTTGTGCTCCTTGTCGAAGGAGGCGTCGAGACGCACCAGGCGCTGGAAGATGTCGTCGGCCTTGTTGGACTCGCCGCGGTCGAGGTAGGTGAGCCCCAGGCCGAAGTTGGCGCGGATGTTCTCCTCGTCCACGGCCAGGGCCTGGCCGAATTCCAGTTCGGCGCTGAAGATCTCGCCCTTCTCGCGGTGCTTCTCGCCTTTCTGGATGACCATGTTCAGTTCGCGCAGGCGCGGATAGACCGTGGAGACGTAGAATTCGGGCTCGGGCGAGAATTTTTCGAGCAGCTCTTCCAGGCTGATGCGGCGCTTGGGGCCCGACGGCACGTAGTTCTTGTTGAGCGGCTGGATCTCCAGGTTGTGCGACGCATCTTCCTCCACGAACCAGTACATCTTCTGGATGGTGCGACGCGTCGTCGTTCCGGTGCCCACCTTCTGGATGGCCTGGGTGGAGAAGATGCCCTTGATGCGCTCGCGCTTCTGGCCGGCAGCATCGTCCGGCCCGGCTGCGCCAGGCTTCGGGGCTTTGTCCTGGTTCTGGCTCATGGCGTCCCTGGAATGCGAAGAAAATACTTTATTGCATATTAACCGGAAACAATGGAAAGGGTCAATGTCCTCGGAAAATGGTTTTCCCGACTAAATGGCCGCATCCCATTGGGCCAGCAGTTCGGGCAGCAGGTCCGGGTGGCAGCACGGTCGGCGGCGCTCGGCCATGTAGATGGCGCGCAGGTCGGCATAGGCCGCTTCCAATTCGGCGTTTTCGACCCAGTAGTCGAAAAGCGGCGCGTCGGCGAGTTCCTTGGGCGCGGCGGCGAGGCGCTTGGCCACGACCTCCGGGGAGTCCGTGCCGCGCGCCGAGAGCCGGCGCGAGAGTTCCGCGCGTGTGGGCGGCAGGATGAAGACGTAGGCCCCGGCCCCAAGGCTTTGGCGCAGTTGCGCCGCGCCCTGGACGTCGATGTCGAAGAGCACGTCCTTGCCGGCGGCCATGGCTTCGCGCACGGGGGCCAGCGGCGTGCCGTAGAAGTTGCCGTGGACCTCGGCCCATTCGGCGAGCCGGCCCGCCTCGCGCCAGGCGAGGAACGTGTCCCGGTCGAGGAAGTGGTAGTCCACGCCGTCGGTCTCGCCGTGGCGGGGCGGGCGCGTGGTCGCGGAAACGGAAAAGGAGAGATTCGGAAATTCGGCGCAAAGGCGTCTTACGAGCGTGGATTTGCCCGTCCCGGACGGGGCGCAGACCACGAGAAAAAGGCCGAGGCGTTTAGCCGGCATGGTCGTCCTCCTCCACGGTGAAACGGGCGCTTAAGGTTTCGGCCTGGATGCCCGACAGGATCACGTGGTTGGAATCGGTGATGATAATGGATCGTGTCTTGCGGCCCTGGGTCGCGTCCACGAGCCGCTTGTCGTTGCGTGCCTCCTCGCGCAGGCGGCGCATGGGCGAGGAGGCGGGGTTGACGATGGCCGTGACGCGCGCGGCGGCCACGAAGTTGCCGAAGCCGATGTTGAGCAGTCCCTGGGCCATGCGTCCTTCCTTGGCTATTCGAGATTTTGCACCTGTTCGCGGCATTTTTCCAGCTCGGCCTTGAAATCCACGACCAGCCGGCTGATGTCGAGGTTTTGCGCCTTGTTGCCGCAGGTGTTGATCTCGCGGAAGGCTTCCTGCACCAGGAAGTCGAGCTTCTTGCCGACCTCGCCGCCCTCGCGCAGCAGCCCTTCCAGGCGGCCGAGGTGGCCGGAAAGCCGCGTCAGTTCCTCGGACACGTCGAGCTTGTCGGCGAGGATGGCCGTCTCCTGGAGCAGCCGGTCCTGGGCCGGCTCGATGCCCGCCTTTTCCAGCACCAGCGCGATGCGTGCCGCGAGCTGCTCCATCTTTTCCGCCTTGACCGCAGGCGAGGCCGCCTCGATGGCGTCGCGCCAGGCGGACAGGGTGACGAGCCGGGCGAGCAGGTCGTCGGCCAGGGCGCGGCCCTCGCGGGAGCGCGCGTCGTTGAAGTCGGTCAGCGCCAGGCGCAGGCCGTGGCTCAAGTTCTCGAACAGCGTGGGATCGGGCTCGACGGCCTCCTCGCGCCACAGCTGGGACAGGCCGAGCAGGCGGTTGAGGTCGGGCGCGTGGGGGATTTCCCGCGCCTTGGCCAGGGCGTCGAGCTCGTCGAGCATGGCGTTCGCCAGGCCCGTGTCGAGCGTAGCCTTCCACATGTCGGTGCGCTTGGGCGAAAATTCCAGGTGGACTTCCAGGCGGCCGCGCGCCACCTGCTCGCGTACGACCCGTTCCAGGGCCGCTTCGCTCGGGCGCAGGAAAAGCGGCAGACGCCACTTGAGGTCGAGAAAGCGGCTGTTGACGCCGCGCACTTCCCAGACTTGCGTATACGAATCGGTTTCGACGAGGCTTTTGCCGTAGCCGGTCATGCTTTTGGGCATGGGCGCTCCTTGGAGGAAATGATGGCGGACGCGGCCTCCCGCAGGTCCCGCCTGTAGCGGCGGCGGATGTCGGTCAGGATCTCGAGCATGTCCGGGGAGGCGTAGTCGGGAAACGTCCAGGGCAGGGTTTGCCAGGAGCCGGCCTGAAACACAAGGGTCAGGTCCGCGAAAATGCCGTCCCCGAGGTAGATGCGGTGGGTGAAGTTCTTGCCCGTGGCCAGGACGAAGCGCTCCTGGGTTAAAAGCCCCGGGTCGAGGTTGACGCGGCGGCGGCCGTCCGGCAGGCGCAGGGCGTTTTCCAGGGCGTTGGTCGCGGCCTTGTCGCGCCCGAGGCTCCCCTGCGCCGCCAGGTCGGTAAAAGCCAGCACGCGGCGGGAAATGGGCGCGCCGAGCTCGGCGTCGTAGTGGGCCGTGTGCGTGAACGGCCGCTCGGGATAGACGATTTCCGCCGGACCGAAGCAGGCCGCAAGCCCGGAGACGACCTGCGGCCAGACCTCGGGCAATGCGGCCGAGAGCACGGAACAGACGCGCTTGGCCGGAAGCGGCTCGTGGGGCTGGCTCACGGCGCGCCCTCTTGCGCAAGGGGCAGCACGCGCAGGACCTGCCCGTCCGTCCCCACGGGCCCCACGGGCCGCGCCGCGACGATGGCCCCCGCCGGCGCGGCGACCGGGGCCTCGAAACGGCAATCGACGTATTGGCCGCAGGCCCCGACGGCCGGGTCCAGGCGTTCCAGGGCCACGTCCAGGCGCGCCGCCCGGGAAAGGCGCGCCAGAAATTCCCGGCCCTTGGCCACGGCCAGCTCGCGCAGGATTTTGGCGCGCGCGGCCTGCTCCTTCTTGGGCAACTGGCCTGGCAGCGATGCGGCGCGGGTGCCCGGGCGGCGCGAATAGGGAAAAACATGGGCGTAGGTCAGGGGCAGGGCGGCAAGGAATTCCCGTGTGCGCGCGAAAGCCGCCTCGGATTCGCCCGGGAAGCCGGTCAGGACATCGCAGCCGACGGCCAGGAGCGGCCATTCTTGACTTAGTTTGTCCACAAAAGAGGACACGCGGTCCGCGTCGCCGCGGCGGCGGCCCATGGCCGCAAGCACGTCCAGGTCGGCGCTTTGCAGCGAGATGTGCAGGTGCGGGCAGACGTTGCGGCAGCGGGCAAGAACTTCCAGGCCCGCGTCCGTGAGCATGTCCGGATCAAGCGAGCCCAGGCGCAGCCGCGCCGTGCCGGGCGGCTCCTGGCCAAGGCGCGCGTCCAGGGCGGCAAGCAGCGTCCAGAACGTCTGCGGCGGGGCGAACTCGCGGCCGTAGTGGCCGAGGTTGATGCCCGTGACGCCGAGCTCGCGGCGTCCGGCGGCGAGCAGGCGGCCGGCCTCGGCCAGGATGTCGGGGAGGGGCCGCGACACGGACGGCCCCCGGGCCGCGGGCACGATGCAGTAGGAGCAGCCGTGGGAGCAGCCGTCCTGCACCTTGAGCAGGCCGCGCGCCCGGTCGTAGCCGGATACGGCGAGGGCGGGATAGACGTCGTCCGGGCGCGGCGCGGCGCTATCCGGGCCCAGGGGATGGCGGCCGAGGTGCGTCTTGTCCGGGACCACGGCCGCGCCAAGGGCAGCCAGGGCTTGCGGGCTGACCACGGCGGCGCAGCCCGTGGCCACGACGCGTGCGCCTTCGGGTGTTTCGCGCGTCAGGGCGCGCACGAGTTTGCGGCTTTCGGCCTCGGCCCTGGCCGTGACGGCGCAGGTGAGCGCCACGGCCAGATCGGCTTGGTCCGGGGCGTCCACGCGGACCAGGCCGGCTTCGGTCCAGGCTTCATACAGGGCGCGGCTTTCGTACTGGTTGACCTTGCAGCCCAGGGTTTCCAGGTAAAAGCGCACGGGACGGTCGTTTCGCATGGCAGGCGCATAGCAGAGGAGGGCGGCGGGGTCCATGGCGCGTGGGAACGGGGTTTGCTTCGGGTATGGCGGCGGGGAAAAAAATTCCCCTGGGAGGCAGCCATGAAAAAGCGCGTCATCGTATTGTTCGACCTCCTCGTCCTGGCCGGCTTCGGCGCGTACATGGCCATGACCGTGTGGCATTTGCCCGAGCCGTTGCGCTACAAGCTGCTGGCGGCCTCGCTCGGCGTGTTGGCCAAGCTGACGGGCATGACCGGCTGACGCCGCGTAAAGGAATTCCCGGACAGGGTGTGGTGGTTTTTGATGTCCTGGAAAAAAGACAAAACAATGGCAACGATCAAAAAATCCCGGATTCAGGACTGATCAGATTTTGTAACATACTGTACAGACAGAAGTTCATGATTGGAGCGATTCTTGGAAGAGCGTCCCGGCAAAACAGGTGAAGGACGCTCATGGCGCACACGCTTTTTCAGTGGCCTTATCCGGCCGCCCGGCTCGAAGGGCCCGCTGCGGAAATGACGCCCCGGTTCCGGGGAGAGTTCTATTTCCGCGACTTGGTTGAAATCCGGTCGGGGGCCGTGGCCGGCATCGAAACCGCGCCGGCGCGCGAGGTCGATGCGGCCGGCCCGGTCCACTGGCATTCCGCGTCGCCGGAGCGGCCCGCGGACGTGCGCGCGATTCTCGCCCGCAAGACGCGCGACGGCGCGGCCTCCCTGGTGCGCGCGCGCCTCGGCCTGCTGCCGCAGCGCATCCGCGAAACCTACGGCGTGGCCCCCGCGCGCGCCATCCTCATGTTCGACGTGGGCGAACTGTTCGCGCAGCCCGCCCGGTCCCTGGAGCTGCTCGTGGCCTGCAAACGGGCCGGGGCGCGCATCCTGCTCGACAATTTCGACCTGGATGCGCCGCCGGCACGGTTCATGGAGTTGCTGCCGGCCGATATCCTGCGCGTTTCCCCCGGGCGCATGCCCTGGCACTGGGACATGGACAGGCGTCACCAGGCCCTGGAGGAGGTGTTGGCGTTCGCCGGCAACCTGCTCATGGACGTGGCCGTGGAGGATGTCGGCGCCGACAGCAAACGCCCGGCCTACAAGCGTCTGGGTGTGCGCTATGTCCTCGGCGCGTGGCGCAGGGAGGCCGCAAAGACGGTCTCCGCCGCCGTCCTTCGGCGGGCGGACGGATAGCACGGCCTGACGGCCCTCAAGCGGAAACGGCGCGCGAAGCGATTTCCCTTCCGTTGGCACGGAAGGGTTGCGGCGCGGGGATGGTCTGCCTGCCCTCGGACCCTCCCCGCCGCCGTTTTTGCCGGTCCCGGTTCGGGGAAGGCGGAGCGGGGTCGGTTGCGCGGCGGCGGATCGCAGAGGGTCCGCCGGACGCCGCCATGGCCCGGAACGCGGCTGTTGCGGCGAAACCCGCGCGGCGGCCGGGGATGCGTGCCCGTTCGAGCAATAAAAATGCCGGCCTGCCGGAAACGGCGTGGCCCTTGTCGTATCGCATGCGCGATGAAGGAGTATCCATGGATGACAGTTTGAAGGAGGCCTTGGAGATCGTCAAAGCCCAGGCCAGTGTCCGGAACATGACCGAGGAAGAGATCAGTTCCATGGTGCGTCGCCTTTCGGAAAGCATCCGCAGCCTGCAAGGCGCGGGCGCGGCCGAGGACGCCGCCGAGCAGGTTGTCCAGACGCCGGCCGTGGACCCGAAAAAGGCCGTGCGCGAACGCAGCATCATCTGCCTCGAGTCGGGCAAGTCCTTCAAGATCCTCACCAAAAAGCACTTGGGCAAGTTCGGCCTGACCCCGGATACCTACCGGGAGAAGTGGGGATACCCCAAGGGCATGCCGCTTGTGTGCAAGGAATTGCAGCGGGAGCGCCGCAAGAAGATGAAGGAAATGAAGCTCTGGGAAAAACGCGTGAAAGCCACGCAGGCCTAGGGCCGACACGAAAAAGCCCGGGGGCGGCCCCGGGCTTTTTCGTTTTTTGAGCCGGAAAAAAGCGGGTTACGCTTTCTTGAGTTTGGCGGCGGCCGTCTCCACATCCTTGGCGAAACCCTGGCGGGCGGCTTCGATGCGCCCGGCCAGTTCCGGGTCGCCAAGGGCCAGGATGGCGGCGGCGAGCCAGGCGGCGTTTTTCGCGCCGGCCCCGTCCAGGGCCACCGTGGCCACGGGGTAGCCGGGCGGCATCTGGACAGTTGACAGCATGGCGTCCATGCCGCCGAGCGCCGAGCCCGAGGACGACAGGGGCACGCCGATGACCGGCTTGACCGTCCGCGCGGCCACGGCCCCGGCCAGGTGCGCGGCGAGTCCCGCGGCGCAGATGAACACCTGGCAGCCGGCGGCCTCGCATTCGCGCAGCAGCCGCTCCGTGCGCTCCAGGGTGCGGTGGGCCGAGGTGACGGTGAACATGTGGTCGATGCCCAGCGAATCGAGCACCTTGGAACAGGGACGCATCTTCTCTTCGTCCGAGATCGAGCCGATGAAAATGGCAACGCGCATAGCTATTTGCCCTCCCGCTTGAGTCCTTTGTCGCCGATGTCGCGGCGGTAGAACGCGCCGTCGAAACGGATTTTCGCACACGCCTCGTAGGCGGTCGCCTTGGCCGCGGCCAGGGTGTCGCAAAGGGCCGTGACCCCGAGCACCCGGCCGCCCGAGGTGAGGATGCGCTCCCCGTCGCGGCGCGTGCCGGCCTGGTAGACCGTCACCGCCGGATCGGCCTCGGCCGCCGCGATGCCCGTGATCTCCATGCCCTTGGGATAGCTGCCCGGATAGCCGGGCGCGGCCATGACCACGCACAGCGCGCTTTTCGCGGACCAGCGCACGAGCTCCGGCGTGAGCGTCCCGGCCCGGCAGGCGAAGAAGATGGCCGGCAGGTCGCTTTCCAGGCGCGCGAGCAGCGGCTGGCATTCCGGGTCGCCGAAGCGCACATTGTATTCGAGGACCTTGGGGCCGTCGGCGGTCATCATGAGTCCGGCGTAGAGGATGCCCGTGAAGGGGTGGCCGCGCTTGGCCATCTCGCGCAGGATCGGGTCGATGACCAGGGCCTTGGTCTCCTCGTAGCGCGACGGGGGCAGCACCGGGGCCGGGCAGTACGCGCCCATGCCGCCGGTGTTGGGGCCGGTGTCGCCGTCGTAGGCGGCCTTGTGGTCCTGGCAGGCGGTCATGGCCACGGAGGCCGCGCCGTCGCAAAAGGCCAGAAACGAGGCCTCCTCGCCGACAAGCGCCTCTTCCACCACGACCTTGGTCCCGGCCTTGCCGAACGCGCCCGCGACCAGGGACTCGTCCACGGCGGCCAGCGCCTCTTCCTTGGTCGCGGCCACGGTCACGCCCTTGCCGGCGGCCAGGCCGTCGGCCTTGACCACCACGGGCGCGCCGACCTTTTCCACGTAGGCCCGGGCCGACGCGGCGTCGGTGAAGGTCGCGTAGGCGGCGGTCGGCACGCCGGCCGCGGCCATGACGTCCTTGGCAAAGGCCTTGCTGCCTTCGAGGCCCGCGGCGTAGGCGTCCGGGCCGAAGCAGGGGATGCCGGCCGTTTCCATGGCGTCGCGGATGCCGGCCACGAGCGGCGCTTCGGGGCCGGCCACGACGAGGTCGATGCCGCGGTCCTTGGCCAGGGCCACGAGCCCGGGGACGTCGCTGTCTGCGACGGGGACGTTTTCGCCCACGCCTGCCGTGCCGCCGTTTCCGGGCGCGGCGAGCACCGCCGACACGTCGGGGCTTTTTACGAGCGTGCGGGCCAGGGCGTGCTCCCGCCCGCCCGAGCCGACCACGAGTATGCGCATGAGGTTTCTCTCCTTGGGGTCACGGGAAACGGAGCCGCTGGCGGCAGCGTGTCGCGGCCTGCCGGCGCCGTCCCCCGGAAGGGGAAATAAGGAGCGTTTCCGCTGCTTCGGCCGTGCCGACCGAAGCAGCGAAAGATAACGGGAAAGCCGTCGAATGGCAAACGTGCCGGGCTACGCCAGGGCGCGCCGGTCCCCGCCGCCCTGGTCGAGTTCGCGCATGAGGCCGTGGAGTTCCTGGGCCTGCCGGGCCACGTCGGCCACGGCGTCCGCGGACTGCGTCATGGCCTCGGCCGTTTCCGAGGCGATGCCGCTGATCGCCTCGACCGAGCGGTTGATCTCCTCGGAGGTGGCGGACTGCTGTTCGGCCGCCGTGGCGATGGCCCGCACCTGGTCGCCGGCGGTTTCGACCACGCTGACGATTTCGGAAAGCGCCGCGCCCGAGCGTTCGGCCAGGGTCGTGGCATCGTCCACGGCGGCGGCGGCGGCGTCCACCATGTGCCCGGTTTCGACCGTGCCCTGCTGGATGCCGGCAATGGCGTCGCCGACCTCCTTGGTCGCGTGCATGGTCTTTTCGGCGAGCTTGCGCACCTCGTCGGCCACGACCGCGAAGCCGCGCCCGGCCTCGCCGGCGCGCGCCGCCTCGATGGCGGCATTGAGCGCGAGCAGGTTGGTCTGGTCGGCGATGTCGGAGATGACCCCGAGCACGGTGCCGATGCCCTGCGCCTGCTGCCCCAGTTCGTGCATGTTGTCCCGAAGCCTGGCCGAGGCGTCGCGCACGGATCCGACGGAGCCCACGACCCGCGTCACCAGCGCGGCTCCTTCGCGGGCCTTGGCCCCGGCTTCCTGCGCGTCGCGCGCGGTGTCGCCGGCGTTGCGCGCCACTTCGAGGATGGTGGCGTTCATTTCCTCCACGGCCGTGACCGTGTCCTGGACGCGGTTGTTCTGTTCCCGGGCCCCCTGGCTCGACTGCTCGATCTGCGCCGAAAGCTCTTGGGAGGCGGTGGCCATGCGGTCGGCCACGACGAGCGCCTTGGCCGCGGTTTGCGCGATGACCGCGTTTTGCGCCTCGATGCGGCTTTTCTGTGCGTGGATTTCCGTGAGGTCCAGCCAGAAGGAGATGGAGCCGAGCATATTGCCGTCAAGGTCGAAAAACGGGGTCGTGCGCACGGCGACATGCAGGTCCTTGCCTGAAGGCGTCCGGTAGTCGAACTCCTTTTCCAGGGGCTGGCGTTCCCGGATGGCCCGGTCGGAGAGGGTCTCGCGTTGCGTGTCGTCGTAGTAGAAAGCGCCGGAGCGCATGCCGACGTAGGATTCCGGCGTGCCGGGTTTTTCCAGGAAACGGCAAAGGTGGTCGTTGACCCAGGTCATGGCGTAGTCCGGGCCGACGATGCCGCAGGGGGTGGGGATGCCGTCGAGCACGCCCTGGGCGAAGCCGAGCCGTGTCTTGAGCTGCCCCACCATGTGTCGCAGGGCGTCGGCGAAGGCGCCGAGTTCCGCCCGGAACGCGCCGTCGAGGGTGGCGCTGAAGTCGCCGTCGGCCACGCGCCTGGTGAACGCGCCGAGGGAATGCAGCGGGCGCAGCACCAGCCGGCGGTTGAGCAGCGTGATGAGGCCCGCGACCACGAACACCACGGCCAGGCCGATGCCGGTAAGCGTCAACCGTTGCTGCCGGGCCAGGGCGGTCATCTCGTCGGTGTAAAACGACATGCACACGAGCCAGCCCGTGGCGGCAACCGGTGCGACCGCCATGACCTTGGCCTCGCCTTTCCAGTCGTAGGCAAAAGTTCCGGAGCCCGCGTCCAGGGCCTTGCGCACGAAGGGTTCCCGGGAAAGGTCGGTGAGGATGAGGTTCTTGTCCCCGCCGTGGGCGATGAGCCGCCCCTGGCTGTCGAGCATGAAGGCGTAGCCGCGCTTGCCGAAGCGGACGGCGTCGATGGTGTGTCCCGTGAAGTCGCTTAAAAGCGGCGAGGCGACCACGCCGCCGAGCACCTTGCCATCCGCGCCGCGCACGGCCTTGGCCACGACGTAAATGAGGGCGTCGCCGCTTGTGGCCTTCATGATCGACCGGCTGAACACGAGGTCCTTGCCGTCGAGGATGGCCCGGACGTACTCCCGGTTCGTCCGGTCGCCGCCGGTGAGATCCTTGCCGTCGGCATTGACGCCGGCGATGATCCTGCCCTTGGCGTCGAACAGGAAAAAGGAGAAATAGTCCTTGAATCCCTGTATATAATTGCGCAGTCGCTCCTGGGCTCGCGTCGGGGAGCCGGCGAAGGCCTCCTTGATGGCGTCCTGGGAGGCCAGAGAATCGACGACCTGCGCCGTGCCGCGCAGGTACGTGGACGTGCTGTCGGCCGTGGCGCGGGCCAGTTCGGACAGGGCCTGCGTCTGGATCGTTTCGGCCATGTCCAGGGACGAGTGGGAAACGTAGACGACGAGAACGGCGACGCCGGCCAGGATGAACAGGGTGACGGTCACGGCCAGAATCGCGTTGATGCCGGCTTTGCGCATGGGGACTCCTTTGGAAAGATCGCCGGATGCGCGGCGGCGCGGCAACATGCCGGCGCGTCGGCGGCGATGCGGCTGTCCCCATAGCCGCGAACAAGGAGAGAGGCAAGCCGGATTTGTGACGAAAGGGACAAGTGCGTCTCCCGGCGCGACGCCGGGCCCGAGCCGGGAGACGCGAAGCTAGGCGGCGAGGGCGGTTTGTTCGCCGCCCTGGATGCCGGCCACGAGCGCGGTCAGGTTCTGGGCCAGTTCGGCCAGCTCGCTTACGGCCTGGGCGGACTGGGACATGGCGTCGGCGGTTTCCGAGGCGATGCGGCTGATGGCTTCGATGGAGCGGTTGATCTCCTCGGACGTGGCGGACTGCTGTTCGGCCGCCGTGGCGATGGCGCTGACCTGGTCGCCGGCCGCTTGGACCACGCTCACGATTTCGGAAAGCGCCGTACCCGAACGCTCGGCCAGGGCGGTCGCCGTATCCACGGCAGCCGCGGCCTCGTCCACCATATGTTCGGTCTCGGCCGTGCCGTGCTGGATGCCGGAAATGGCTTCGCCGACCTCCTTGGTCGCGTGCATGGTCTTCTCGGCGAGCTTGCGCACTTCGTCGGCCACGACCGCGAAGCCGCGTCCGGCCTCGCCTGCGCGCGCCGCCTCGATGGCGGCGTTTAGGGCGAGCAGGTTGGTCTGGTCGGCGATGTCGGAGATGACCCCGAGCACCGCGCCGATATCCCGTGCCTGCTGTCCCAGGTCGCGCATGTTGTCCTTGAGCTTGCCCGCGGCGTCGCGCACGCCGCCCACGGCCGCCACCACCTTGACGACGACGTCGGCCCCTTCGCGGGCCTTGTCCCCGGCCTCCTGCGCGCCCCGGGCGGTGTCGCCGGCGTTGCGCGCCACCTCGAGGATGGTGGCGTTCATCTCTTCCACGGCCGTGACCGTGTCCTGGACGCGGTTGTTCTGCTCCTGGGCCCCCTGGTTGCCCTGCTCGATCTGGGCGGAGAGCTCCTGGGAGGCCGAGGCCATGCGGTCGGAAACGGCCGCGGCCTTGGCTGCCGCGTCGGCGATGAGGGCGTTTTGCGCCTCGATGCGATTTTTCTGGGCGGTGATGGCGGTCAGGTCGTTCCAGAACACCAGGCAACCAAGGAGGCTGCCGTCCATGTCGTAAAAGGGCGTGGTGTCCACGTGCAGGTGCAGGAGTCGGCCGCTTCTGGTCGTGAAGTCCACGTCCAGGGACAGGCCCTGGCGCGCGGCGATGGTCTTGTGCGTCAGGGTCTCCCGGCCGGGGTCGTCGTAAAAAAGCGCTCCCGCGTCCTGCCCCTTGGCGGATTCGGGCGTGGCGCGCAGTTCCAGGAGCTCCACGGCCTGGCGGTTGATCCACAGGATGCGGCTGTCCGGCCCGGCCACGGCGCAGGGGGCCGGAATGCCGGCCAGCACGCCCTGGGCGAAGCCGAGGCGCTCCTTGAGTTCGCCGACCATGCGCTGCAGGTTGCCGGCCAGGGCGGCGAGTTCGAAACGGAAGGTTCCGTCGAGGGTGGCGTGCAGGTCGCCCCCGGCGATCCGGGCGGTATAGGCCGCCATGCGGGACAGGGGGCGCAGCACCAGGCTCCTGTTGGCCAGGGCGATGCCGGCCACGGCCAGGACGAGGGCCAGGGCGCCGATCGCGAAGACAATCGTGCGCTGTCTGCGGGCAAGCGCGGTCATCTCGGACTCGTAGGCCGTCATGCACACGATCCAGCCCGTGGTCGGCACCCGGGCCAGGGCCATGTATTTGCGCTCGCCTTTCCAGTCGTAGGACAGGGAGCCGTCCTTTTGCGCGAGGGCCTCCTTGATGAAATCGACGTCCGCCATGCTTTTGAGGAGCAGGCCCTTGTCCGTGCCGTGGGCGATGACCGTGCCCGCGGCGTCGAGCATGAAGGCGTAGCCCCGCTCGCCGAAGCGCAGGGGGTCGATGAAATCCTTGGCGTAGACGTTCCACTTGGGACACACGGCCACGCCGCCGAGGAGTTTTCCCGAGGCGTCGCGCACGGCCTTGGCCACCACGAAGATGAGGATGTCGCCGCTGCGCGCGGAAAGGACCTTGTCCGTGAACACCAGATCCTGGCCGCCGAGCACGCCCTTGACGTAGCTGCGGTCGGCGCGGCTGCCCCCGGCCATGTCCTCCTTCTTGGCGTTGAAGCCGGCCACGATCTTGCCGGAGGTGTCGAAGGCGAAGATGGCCCAGTACTGCTGGTAGCTTTCGATGTAGTTGCGAAACCGCGCGGCCAGCCGTCCGCTGTTGCCGGCAAGCCCCTCCACGACCGCGTCCTGGGTGGACAGCGCCCTGGCCACGTCGGCCGCGTCGTCGAGGTAGAGTTCGAGGGTGCGGCTCGCACCCGTGGCCAGTTGCCGCAACGAGGACTCCTCAAGGCGGGTGGCCATTTCGTAGGAAGAGGTGGAGACGTACCCGACCAGAACGAGCACGGCGGCAAGGACCAGGGCGGCGACAAGCAGGGTGAGAACCGTATTGATGCTCGCTTTTTTCATGCCTTCCTCCGGTCGACGGCATGTGCCGGGCGACGGGGCGGGCCGGACCAAGCCCGTTCGCCGACGACACGTTCTCCCGACATTTGATACAACCTTGCAACATTTTACAGGATGTTGTGAATCGGCGCAATCGGAAAACAAAAAAGGGCGGGTCGGCGGAAGCCTGCGTCCCGCGTCGCGCATCGCCGCGTTCCTGCGCCGCGGCGCACGGAGGAGCTGCAGACGTATTTCTTGGTTATTATTGACATAAAACAAACACCAATTTATCTTGCTGACGTATTCGTAAGAAGCGGCGGAGCATGTGGATGGCTCAGGGAAGACCGAAAACCCTACGCGTCAACGCTACGGGCGAAAAGCTCTACATGGCCTTGAAGCTGTCTGGTCTGTCATGGGGCACCCGCGTGGGGCCGAACCATATCTCCGCCAACGACCGCTGGGCCCAGTGCGGCCTGCCGCGCAGCGTCAACACCGTCATCGAGGATATCCGCTCGGGCATTCCGGCGCACCGCCTGGAACGCTACGCCGGTTTTTTCCAGGTTCCGGTCCACGTGTTCGTCGATGCGTCCATCGGCGCATACTCGGCGGCTTTTTCCTGCGAGATCTTGCGGCACAAAAACAGGTTCGCCCGCGGGCGCGCCTTGGACGTCTGTCTCTACGACAACCAGGCGCGCAAGCACATCGCGGCGCACAACGGCGTTGCGGCGAACTACCCCCTGTACCAGCTCCTGTCGGGCGTGCACAAAATCTATTACCGGCCCGAGGAGCGCGACATCATTTTCCAGGGAGTGGCCAGGACCGAGGCGCAGACGGACGAGGGCATCGCCATCGCCGGCGTCATCGTCATCGACGGCATCCCCGTGGAATTGCGCGGCACGGTCTTCCGTTGGAACAACTTCGTCCACGTCCATTACCATTCGGAAGACTTCCAGCTCCTGGGCTACATGGTCGGCCCCAATCCGATGGAATCCATGCTGATGCGCCGACGCGACCCGTTTTACCTGAAGCTGCGGGGACTGTCCGGGAACCTGGAATTCAGCGCAGAGCCGGACCGCTTTACGGCATGCGCGGTCAAGCAGCGCCTGGCGGAGGGGCAGGGGATGTCCGCGGCGTTCGATACGCTGCTTACGCGCACGCTGCGTGAAAAGCCGCTGACGCAAGAGGACGCGGACTATGCGGCGGTGACGGCGTATTTCGCCGGCGTCTAGGCCGCGATCGTTCCTGGTCCGTCCGTGTTTTTCCGGAAAAGAACGGATTGAGCGAATGGTTTCCGAAAAGCGGAGGCGCTTTTACGGACGCGTCGCGCGCCCCGCACGGCAGGGAAGCGCCCCGGCCGGCGTTGCGGCCGGGGCGGTACGAAGAGGAAAGGCCGTTACGCGCCGAGGGCGGCCTGCCCGCCGCCCTGGATGCCGGCCACGAGCGCGGTCAGGTTCTGGGCCAGTTCGGCCAGTTCGGTCACGGCTTGGGCGGACTGGGACATGGCGTCGGCCGTTTCCGAGGCGATGCTGCTGATGGCTTCGATGGAGCGGTTGATCTCCTCGGACGTGGCGGACTGCTGTTCGGCCGCCGTGGCGATGGCGCGGACCTGGTCGCCGGCCGCCTGGACCACGCTCACGATCTCGGCAAGCGCCGCGCCCGAACGCTCGGCCAGGGCGGTCGCCGTATCCACGGCGGCCGCGGCCTCGTCCACCATGTTTTTGTTTCCCTCCTTGGTCGCGTGCATGGTCTTCTCGGCGAGCTTGCGCACTTCGTCGGCCACGACCGCGAAGCCGCGTCCGGCCTCGCCTGCGCGCGCCGCCTCGATGGCGGCATTGAGCGCAAGCAGGTTGGTCTGGTCGGCGATGTCGGAGATGACCCCGAGCACCGCGCCGATATCCCGTGCCTGCTGTCCCAGGTCGCGCATGTTGTCCTTGAGCTTGCCCGCGGCGTCGCGCACGCCGCCCACGGCCGCCACCACCTTGACGACGACGTCGGCCCCTTCGCGGGCCTTGTCCCCGGCCTCCTGCGCGCCCCGGGCGGTGTCGCCGGCGTTGCGCGCCACTTCGAGGATGGTGGCGTTCATCTCTTCCACGGCCGTGACCGTGTCCTGGACGCGGTTGTTCTGCTCCTGGGCCCCCTGGTTGCCCTGTTCGATCTGGGCGGAGAGTTCCTGGGAAGCCGAGGCCATGCGGTCGGAAACGGCCGCGGCCTTGGCCGCCGCGTCGGCCATGAGCGCGTTCTGGCGTTCGATGCGCATCTGCTGCTCGTGGAGTTCCGTACGGTCGTCCCAGAAGGAAATGGAGCCGAGGATCTGGCCGTCCATGTCGTAGAACGGGGTGCTCACGACCTGGATGTGCAACTTTTTCCCGGACGGAGTGACGTAGTCGAGCTGGTTGTGTCCCTGGCGGCGTTCGCGGATGGCCCGGTCGGAGCAGGTCTCCTTGCCGGCGTCGTTGAGGTAGAAAAGCCCCGAGCGCTGGCCGACGTAGCTTTCCGGCGCGCCCGGCTTTTCCAGGAGCCGGCAGATGTGCTCGTTGACCCAGATCGTGTTGCAGTCCGGGCCGACGATGCCGCAGGGGGTGGGGATGCCGTTCATGACGCCCTGGGCGAAGCCGAGCTTGTTTTTGAGCTCCGCGACCATGGCGCCGAGATCCTGGGCCAGGGCGGCCAGCTCGAAACGGAATTTTCCGGAAAGCGCGGCCTTGAGGTCGCCGGCGGCGACTTTTCCGGCGAAGTCCATGATGGCGTGAAGCGGCCTTATGACCACCACCCGGTTGAAGACCATGATCAGGCCGGCGACCACGGCCAGCACAGCGACGCCGAGGACGATGAGCACGTTGCGCTGCCCGGCGGCCAGCCCGGACATCTCCGATTCCGCGGCGGTCATGCACACGAGCCAGCCCGTTTGCGGCACCTCGGCCACGGCCATGTACTTTTTCTCGCCCTGGAACAGATAGTTCAGGATGCCGTTCTTGAGCGCCAGGACCCGTTCGGTGATGCTTTCGTCAAGAAGGCGGCCCAGCAGCAGGGACTTGTTCATGGCATGGGCGATGACCCGTCCGTCCGCGTCCAGCATGTAGCCGTAGCCTGTCTTGCCGAAGCGGACGGGGTCGATGAACTTCTTGGTGAAGTGTTCCCAGGCGGGGCACACGACGGCCAGGCCGAGGGTTTTGCCCGCGTCGTCCACCACGGCGTGAGCGACCACGAAGAGCAGCGTGCCCGTGGTTTTCCCTTTGAGAATCGTTTTGGTGGTGTATTCCTGCTTGCCGCCCATGATGGCCTTGAAATACTCGCGGTCGGCGTAGCTTGCGGCCAGGGGGTCCCCGGATTTGGTCACGCCGGCCACGGGCTTGCCGTCGGGGGCGATGAGCATGGCCGAGGTGAGATTGTTGGAATTGGCCACGTATTTGTTGAGCATGGCCTGGGCGCGCGCGGCGTCGCCGGACAGGGCCTCCTGGGCGACGCGCAGGTTGGCCAGGTTCTCCGCCGCATCCTTGGCGTTTTCGATGAAAAGCTCGAGCACGCTGGCCGTGCTCTTGGCCGTCTGCGTCAGGGCCTGCTCCTGGAGCGTCGTGGAAATGGTGAAGGTGGAGGTGGTCGTGTAGACGATCAGCGTGGCGATGCCGATAAAAAGCGAAACGAGGACGGCAAGGGTCAGGACGGCATTGATGCCCATCTTACGCATGAGGGTTCTCCATAATGGACGGCGTGCTTGCGTGCGCCGTGAATCCTGAAAAAGATATTATGCCGGCGCCCGGGCTGTCGTTGATCTGGAAGGAGAACGCACTTCGAGAAGATATCTTGTCAAGTATAGAGTATGAAACGCTCTATATTTGACGGTCCCGGAGAGTCGAACCGCCATTCTTTAAGGTACTCCGATCTTTTTTTCTAGGCTGTTTTTTCGATTCTTATCGGTCCCAAAGAAATACCAATTAATCAGGTTTGGCCTCGCGCCGCACCTTGGCGACGGCACAGGAAGGGAGCGGAGGGAGGCGGGACGCCGCCCCGGCAGCGGCGGCCGGGGCGGCGTGGACGGGCGGGCGTTATGCCGGCAGGGCGGTCCGGCCGTTGCCGCGGATGTCCGCGACCAGGCCGGACAGGCCCTGCGCCTGGTCGGCCAGTTCCGTCACGGCCGTGGCCGACTGGAGCATCGCGTCCGCGGTCTCCGAGGCGATGCGGTTGATGGCCGCGACGGACAGGCTGATCTCCTCGACGGTTGCCGACTGTTCCTCGGCGGCCGTGGCGATGGCCCGGACTTGGTCCCCGGCCGTGGTCACCACGGCCACGATGTCGGCCAGGGCCGAACCCGAGGATTTGGCCAGGGTCGTGGCCTCCTCGACGCTGGCCACGGCCCCGTCCACCATGGCCACGGTTTCGGCCGTGCCGTGCTGGATGCCGGCGATGGCCGCACCGACTTCCTTGGTCGCGGCCATGGTTTTTTCGGCGAGTTTGCGCACCTCGTCGGCGACCACGGCGAAGCCGCGTCCGGCCTCGCCGGCCCGGGCCGCCTCGATGGCGGCATTTAAGGCGAGCAGGTTGGTCTGGTCCGCGATGTCGGAAATCACGTTCATGACCGCGCCGATGCCCTGGGCGCGGCCGCCGAGTTCGGACATGGTTTCCTTGAGGCCGACGGCCCGGCCGCGCACGGTGTCCACGGCCGTGACCACGGCCTCGGCCAGCGAAGCGCCCCTGCGCGCCATTTCCTGGGCCTCGTGCGCGTTCGCGGCCGTGTCGGCGGCGTTTCTGGCCACTTCCAGGATGGTGGCGTTGATCTGTTCCACGGCCGTCGCCGTGCCCCGCACCCGGTCGCTCTGGTCCATGGCCCCCTGGCTCGACTGTTCGATCTGGGCCGACAGTTCCTGGGAGGCCGAGGCCATGCGTTCGGCCACGGCGGCGGCCTCGGCGGCGGCGTGCGCGATCAAATCGTTTTGCGCCGCGATCTGCTCCTGCTGGCAGCGCAACTGCGACAGGTCCGTGAACATGGCGAAACCGCCGAGGCAGACGCCGTCGAGATCATAGAGGGGCGCTGCGTCGATCTGCGTGAAGGCCATGTTGCCCTTGCGCGTGGCCACCTCGGTCTGGATGCCGGTGAGGGCCTTGCCTTCCTGCATGGTGCGCATGGTGATGGTGGGACGGTCCGGATCGCCGTAGAAAAAGGCGCCGGCCGGCTGGCCGAGGTAGTCTTCGGGCTTGCCGTCGGCTTCCAGAAAGTCGAGCACGGGCTGGTTGAGGAAGCGGATGTTGCCGTTCGGGCCCGCGACCACGCAGGCCAGCGGCATGGCGTCGAGCAGCCCCTTGGCAAAGCCCAGGCGCTCCTTGAGCTGGGCGACCATCCTGCGCAGGTGCTCGGCCAGCGTCGCCATCTCGAAGCGGAAGCCGCCGGAAAGCGTCGCGCCGTATGCGCCGGAGGCGATGCTGTCGCTGTAGGCCGCAAGCGCCGCAAGAGGCCGCAGCACAAGCCGGCGCGTGACGAGGACGATGACGCAGGTACAAAGCGCCACCACGGCAAGGCCCACGCCAAGGAGAACGAAGCGCTGGCTGTGGGCGACTGCCGTAAGGTCGGCCTTGGCCGCGGTGATGCCCGTGTACCAGCCCGTCTTGGCGGAGCGGACCGTGGCCATGGCCTTTTCCTCGCCCTTCCAGAGGTAGTCGAACATGCCCGTCCGGATTTCCATGAGCTTACGGATGAAATCGAGCCCGGACACATCCTGGCCAACCAGTCCGGCATCCGCGCCGTGGGCGACCACCATGCCCGAGGCGTCCACCACGAAGCCATAGCCCTTCTCGCCGACACGCAGGTGGTTGACGAGATCGGCGGCGATGGGGGCGATGTCCATGTTGACGACCACGCCGCCGAGGAGCTTTCTGTCCGGGCCATAGACCGGACTCGACGCGGACATGATGAGCCCTCCGCCGTGCTTGGACTTGTAGGCCGAAGGCGTGACGTACGTGGCCGCGCCGGATTGGTAGGCCGCCACGTAGGAACGCTCGGCGTAGGACATGCCCTGCTCGTAGTCCTGGCCTTTCGCGTTGCGCCCGGCCAGCAGTCTGCCCGAAGCGTCGAGGACCAGGATGGAGAAGACGTCCTTGTAGCTGCCGAGTGTTTCGTTAAGGACTGTCTTGGCGACGGCTTGGTTGCCCTCGAAGGCGTCGCGGATGCCGGGACGCCTGGCCAGGGCGGAGGCCAACTCCGTGGCCTGGGCCGCGCGGAGGTCCAGGGAATCGGAGGCGGCGTCGGCCAGCTGCCGCATGGACTGCTCGGCCATGACCTCGGCGAGGGAGGTCGTGGTTTGCGAAACGTAGAACAGCAGGGCCAGGATGCCGGCCAGGACCGTTGCGCTGACCGCCAGGGTCAGTACGCCGCTTATGCCGAAACTGCGCATGGGTGGCTCCAGGGAAAATGTTGCGCCAGGATGTGGGGGACGCTTGCCCGGTCCCCTCCGTTGGTCGAGGGACGCGACTGTAAAGACGATGTGTGTCGGGTCGGCAACGGCGGCGCGGCGATGCGGCTGCGGAGGCTGTACAAGGCGACGGGGGCGGCGTATCGGGAATACTGCGATGACGTTTTTGCAAGGTTTGGCCTCGGCAAGGCGTCGGGCGTTCCGACGTGGAAGAACCGCCGCGGCCTGCTCCTGATCGCACAGCCCGGAGGCGCCTATGAGCAACGGCATGTTCCTGCTCGTCCTGATCGTGTTCGGCTTCGTGATCCTGGCCTATTTCAACCGACGGGCCAAGAACTACAAGGACCGCCATCCCGGCAAGGACAATCCCATCGACAAGTGGATGACCGGCAAGGACGACCGCGACGACGACTTGTAGGGCGTCCCTGTGTTTTTGTTTTCGCACGACACGCGCTTCATGCTTGTCCGGAGCTGTCGTGTCGACGGATTTGGGAAGGCGGACAGGCCGGGGGAGGGGTACGATGCGTGAACTTGCGTCGCGGCTGGTTTATTTTTCGCCCACGGGCACCACGCGCGCGGTGGTCGGGGCCATTGGCGCGGGTCTGGGGTTGGCGCGGGCCGAGGACCTCGACCTGACCGGGGCGGAGGCGGGCGCGCCGTCGGCCGTCGGCGCGGACCTCCTGGCCGTTTTCGGCGTGCCGGTCTACGCCGGCCGGCTGCCGGCCACGGCCGTCGACCGCCTGCGGCGGATAAAAGGCGCTGGCGGCCCGGCTGTGCTGGTCGTGGTCTACGGCAACAGGGCCTATGAAGACGCGTTGCTGGAACTCCGCGATTTGGCGGTGGAACTGGGATTTACGCCTCTGGCGGCCGGGGCCTTCGTCGGCGAGCATTCCTTCAGCAGTGACGCGACGCCCATCGCCCCGGGCCGGCCGGACGCCGACGACCTGCGCGCGGCGCGGGAATTCGGCCTGGCCGTGGCGGCCAAGCTCGCGGGGCTGGCCGATGTGGCGGCCTGTCCGCCCCTTGCCGTTCCCGGCAACCGGCCCTACCGCGAGGCCGGGCTTTCGGGCGGGGTGTCGCCGCAGGCGGATGCGGCGCTTTGCCAGGGCTGCGGCCTGTGCGCGGACATCTGTCCCGTCGGGGCCGTGCGCCTGGACGAGGAGGGCGTCGTGACCACGGACGCCTTCGCCTGCATCCGCTGCTGCGCCTGCGTCAAGGCCTGCCCCACGCATGCGCGCCGCGTGACCCATCCGGCCATGCTCGCGGTGGCGCAGCGCCTCGCCGCCAACTGCCACGAACGGCGGGAGCCTGAGATATTTCTATAGATTGGAGGAGAGGAGGGGAGGAAGAGTGCCTCCGGCGGCCAGGAGGGGGTGATCCCCCTCCTGGACCTCCTCGATGGGGGAGAAGGACTGCGTCCGGGCGGTGGCGCAGGGGCCGGGGGCGTTATTTGAGCAGGGTGAGGAAGCGGCCGGTCACGGAATCGGGATTGGCCTTGAGCTCCTCGGGCGTGCCCTTGGCGACGATGCGCCCGCCGGCCTCGCCGCCGCCGGGGCCGAGGTCGATCACGTAGTCCGAGGCCGCGACCACGTCGGTGTTGTGCTCGATGACCACCACGCTCGCGCCCTTGTCCACGAGCTTGTGCAGCACGGTGATGAGCTTGCCCACCTCCTGCATGTGCAGCCCCGTGGTCGGCTCGTCCAGGATGTAGAGCGCGCCGGGCAGGCTGCGCTTGCCGAGCTCGCGCGAGATCTTGATGCGCTGGGCCTCGCCGCCGGAAAGGGTCGTCGCCGGCTGGCCCAGGTGCAGGTATTCGAGCCCCACTTCCTCGAGCACCGCGAGCCTGCGGTCGAGCACCGGGTAGTTCTCGAAAAAGCTCCTGGCCTGGCGCACGGTCAGGTCCAGCACCTCGGCGATGGTCAGCCCCTTGTAGCGCACGTCCAGGGTTTCGCGGTTGTAGCGCAATCCGCCGCAGACCTCGCAGGTGACGAAGATGTCCGGCAGGAAGTGCATCTCCACGCGGATCTGCCCGTCGCCGCCGCAGGCCTCGCAGCGCCCGCCCTTGACGTTGAAGCTGAACCGGCCGGGCTTGAAGCCGCGCCGCTTGGCGTCGGGCGTGGTGGCGAAAATCTCGCGGATCTCGTCGAACACCTTGGTGTAGGTGGCCGGGTTGGAGCGCGGCGTGCGCCCGATGGGCGTCTGGTCGATGCTCACGATCTTTTCGACGAGCTCCGCCCCCTCGATGCCCGCGATCATGCCCGGCGCGTCCACCTTGAGGCCCTTGGCCAGGGCGAGGTGCTTGTAGAGCGTGTCCATGACCAGCGAGCTCTTGCCCGAGCCCGAAACGCCCGTGACGCAGACCAGGCAGCCGAGCGGAATTTCCGCGTCGATGTTTTTCAAGTTGTTGGTGGTCACGCCGTGCAGCACCAGGGATTTTTCCGACCGCCGGCGCGTTTCCGGAATGGGCGAGGCGGCGTCGCCGCGCAGGTATTTGCCGGTCAGCGACTTCTCGTCCGCAAGCATGCCGGCCACGTCGCCCTGGTAGACGATCTCGCCGCCGAGCCTCCCCGAACCCGGGCCGAGCTCGACCACGTGGTCCGCGTGCCGGATGGTGGCCTCGTCGTGCTCCACCACGAGCACGGTGTTGCCCCGGCCCTGCAACTGGCGCAGCGTGCCGAGGAGGCGGTCGTTGTCGCGGGGGTGCAGGCCGATGCTCGGTTCGTCGAGGACGTAGGTGACGCCGACGAGCCCCGAGCCGAGCTGGCCGGCGAGGCGGATGCGCTGGGCCTCGCCGCCGGAAAGGGTGGCCATGTTGCGCGAGAGCGACAGGTAGTCGAGGCCGACGCCCGTGAGAAACTTCAAGCGATGCGTGAGTTCCTTGAGCAGCGGCTCGGCAATGAGCGCCTCGGCCCCGGCGAAGGTGAGCGCCGATATCCAGGCCAGGGCCCGGTCGATGGGCATGGAGCAGAATTCGAAGATGTTGGTGTCCGCCACCTTCACGGCCAGCGCCTCGGGCCGCAGCCGCGCGCCCATGCAGACCGGGCAGGGCCGCGACTGACGGTAGCGGGCCAGTTCGTCGCGCCAGACCGAGCCGAAGGACTGGCCGTGCTCGAGCAGTTGCACCACGCCTTCCCAGCCGAAGGGCTTGTCGCCGAAAAAAAGCGCCGCCCAGGCCTCGGGGGAAAAATCGGCCAGGGGCGTTTTCAGGGTGAAGCCGTGGCGTTTGCCCAGGTCCTCCAGGCGGCGGGCGTAGCGCGCCAGCGCCCGTTCGCTTTTCCAGGGCAGGATGCCGCCGCCGGCCAGGGACAGGCCCTTGTTGGGCGCAAGCAGCGCCGGCTCGAAATATTCCACCGCGCCGATGCCCGAGCAGGCCGGGCAGGCCCCCTGGGGGCTGTTGAAGGAGAAAAGCTGCGGCGAGGGCTTGGGCACGCTGATCTTGCAGGTGGGGCAGGAGGAGGCCGTGGAGAAGATGCGGTCGGCCGCCTTGCCTTCGTGGTCGGCGACGATGAGCCGTCCCTCGCCCTGGCCCAGGGCGAGCTCCACCGAATCGGACAGGCGCGAGCGGATGCCGTCCTTGACCACGAGCCGGTCCACCACGAGATCGATGTTGTGGCGCTTGTTCTTTTCCAGCTCCGGCAGGGGCTCCAGGTTGGTGACCGCACCGTTTACGCGCACACGCGCGAACCCCTGGCTCTTGAGTTTCTTGAGCCGGTCGGCATGGGTGCCCTTTTGATGTTCGACCAGCGGCGCGAGCAGCAGGAGTTTCGCGCCCTCGGGAAAGGCCAACACGTCGTGTATGATTTCGTCGGTGGTGCGGGCCGTGATGGGCTGGCCGCACTTGGGGCAGTGGGGCTTGCCCAGGCGGGCGTAGAACACGCGCAGGAAGTCGTAGATTTCCGTCACCGTGCCCACGGTCGAACGCGGGTTGCGCGTGGCGGTCTGCTGTTCCAGCGAAATGGCCGGGGACAGCCCCTCGATCTTGTCCACCTGCGGCTTGTCCATCTGCGGCAGGAACTGCCGGGCGTAGGCGGACAGCGATTCCACGTAGCGCCGCTGGCCTTCGGCGTAGACGATGTCGAAGGCCAGCGTGGACTTGCCCGACCCCGACGGGCCGCACACCACCACGAGCTTGTCGCGGGGGATGTCCAGGGTGAGGTTTTTGAGGTTATGCTGGCGTGCGCCTTCGATGCGGATGCGGGGAGCCTCGGACATGAACGCCTCCAAAAGTCATAGCGGCAAACCCGCAACATAAGCCCGAACGCGCAAAAGGCAAGGGTGCGGGGGCGATGTCGCCGGATCGTCGCCGAAGGCGGCATAAGCTGCGCCCGTTTTGTCCCATTGCCAGCCCGGGGGCGCGACCTGTTTGTGAAGAAAACCACTTTCGTCGGCCAGGGAAGGCTTGCTGTTAACAGCTGTTCACGTTAGTCCGAGAGGGCCGCGCGCCCGGGCGGGGCGGCAGGCGCGGCAAGGAGCGACCCAATGCGTTACGAGGTCCCTTTCGTGCCCGATGCGGCCTATGCCGCGTTTCTCGCCGAAAACGCCCCTGCGCTCGAGGCGGTCTATTTCCGCCTGGGGCCGGATACCCCGGACGCCCGGCTTCCGGACGCCAGCGACGCCTCGCCGGGCGACCTGGCCCTGGGGCTGCGCGCCATGCCCGGCGTGCCGCGCCTGGGGCTTCTCAATGCCGCCTTCCACGCGCCGGAAACCTACCGCGGCGACGCCTTGCGCGACATCGTCATGCTGCTCGAAGGCTATCTCGCGGCCGGGGCCATCACCGGCATCGTCTACGCCGACCATTATTTGCTCACGGCCCTGTCCGACGCCTCGCCGGAGGTGGCCGGCGCGTTGTGCGCCGTGCCGAGCATCAATTTCCGCCTGCACGGCTTCGAACGCTTGGCCGCCGTGCTGGAGGCCGTGGCGGACACGCATTTCAAATTCCCGCAGGCGCTCATCCTCGACCGCGACTGCAACCGCGACACGGCCCGGCTGGCCGCGCTCGCGTCCCGGACGCGGGAGGTGTTTCCCGGCCTGCGCCTGGGGCTCATGGCCAACGAGGGCTGCCTGTACGCCTGTCCGTTCAAGACCGCCCACGACGCCCACATCGCGCTTTCACGACTGGCTTCCTGTCCGCTCGGGCCGGACATGAACCGGGAGCTCGGCTGCCTGCGCTCGTTCTACCACCACCCCGGCCGGATGCTCGCCTCGCCCTTCGTGCGGCCCGAGGACGCGCACCATCTGGAGGGGATTGTCGATTTCCTGAAAATCTGCGGCCGCACACGCCCGGCCGCGGACCTCGCGGCCATCGTGCGCGCGTATTTCGCCGGCGCGTTCCACGGAAACCTGGCCTGGTTGCTCGATAGCCAGGAAATTTTGTCCGGCCGGCTGGAAATCCCGAACGACGCCTTGCCCGGGGACTTTTTCGCGCGCACGGACGGCTGCTGTCGCGACTGCCGGGCCTGCGGCTACTGCGCGGTACTTGCCGGCCGGCTCGTGCGCGAGCGCGAACCGGCGCTGCCGCGCTTCGGGGACGGGTAGCCGCGCGAAAAGGCGCTGAATCCGCGTATTCATGCGGCGAACGGTCCCTTTTTCCAGCATGTTTTTCCTTTGACCACGTGGTGTCGGGGTTGCGTCGCTTTTCGGGGATGCCCCGCTATGAGGTGTTGCGCGTAGCGGGACCGGATGTCCATGTTATCCTCTTGGTGCGCCTAATGAATATTTCTCTTGATAAAATACGCTTTAAATGTATCTTATTTTGTATATAAGGAGGTTCGCTATGGCAAAGAAAGCATTGCTTGTCGGGATCAATGCGTATCCGGATGCGCAGAACAGGCTGCAGGGCTGTGTCAATGACGTGACGAACATCCGAAATATTCTAAAGGACTATTATGGTTTTGAAAACAGCGGCATACACGTGTTGCTTGATGAGCGGGCCACCAAAGCCGCCATGCTGGATCGTTTGCAACTCCTAACGGACAAGGCAGAGTCAGGTGATTTCATTGTGTTTCATTATTCCGGCCACGGTTCGCAGATCCGGGATAGGGACGACGAAAAGATGGGTGATGGCCTGGACGAACTGCTGTGCCCGGTAGATATGGAATGGGATAGGGGAACTTATATACTCGACGACGAGCTCGGGGTGATCATGGAGAAAATGACGGCGACAGGAGCCCGCCTGGAGGTGTTGCTTGACTGCTGCCATTCCTACACCGGGACTAAGGGCGGGTTTGACAGACCGGATACGGTGGCCGACGCCGTGCAGCGTGTGCGCTTCATGCCGCCGCCGCTGGATATCCAATGCCGCGCCGAGGGCGAACTGCTGCCGAAAAGGGAACTGGTGAAATCCGTGCCGGACAAGGAAGTGTGCTGGGCGGCATGCCTGGATTGGCAGACGTCGGCGGATGCCCTGATCAACGACTCTTACAACGGGGCGTTTACCTACAACTTCTGCAAAATCATCCGCGAGGCCAACGGCAAAATCGCGAGGGACGACGTTTTGCAGCGGCTGCGTAATGCCATGACATATAACCGGTACGCCCAGATTCCCCAACTGGAGTGCGCCAAGGAACTGGCAAAGCAGCCTGTCTTCTCCTAAGATAACGGGTACGCGGCGCTGTGCGCCGTGTGGGCATTTCCATGCGCTTCGCCCCCAACGGCCGGGTCTTCCCGGCCGTTGCCGCATTTTCGCTGCGGCAGGGGCGTCCAGTTGCATGAAGCCGGCACAACGCTTGCGGCCGGGCTGCCACAAGGAGCTGCTACAACAGCGAACGACGGCAGAAGGCCTCGAAATCCTCGTCGTCGTCGCCGTGCGCAAGGGCAGGGGCGGCGGCGTCGCTTCCTGCCGGGTCCTTGACGGCCTCCTCGCGCCACACACCGGCGACAGGCTCGAAGAAACTGATGGATTCCAATTGGATGCTCGGTGCGAACATGTGTCTCCTCCCTGTGTTCCCCCGCAATCATGCACATTTCGTTCCACGGCAGGCCTTGCCGGTTTCCCCCGAAGCCGGTAGCGCAAAGGGGCCGACCATGAAAAAATACCTTTCCATGCTTGTGTCGCGTGCAGCGACGTGGCGGTTGCAGAACATCGCGGCCCGGGGCGCGCTTTTCCTCGGGCGCGCAGGGAGTCGTGCGCGCCGTCCGACCCGCCCGGGTGGGGAGGGGCGGCCGTGAAGATCGCGTTCCTGACGCCGGGACCGCGCTTTCGCGCCGTACTCGAAACCGCGGCCAGGGCGACGTCGGGATTTCTGCGCGCAAGCGGCCCGGCGCAAGCCGCCGCGCTGGCGTTTTACGCCCTGCTCTCCTGCATTCCGCTTTTTTTTGTCATGCTCGTGGGCTACGGCCTGATTGCCGGGGAGAACTGGAGCGCGCAGGTGCTGCTGCGGCGGCAGATGGCATCGCTCGCCCCGTTCGTGGACGAGATCCTGGTCGCGCGCGCGCGCAAGCTCCTGTGGGCGTCGCCGGGCCTTAGCTGGACCAGCGTGGCGTTCATTCTCTGGTCGTCGTGGCTTTTCGTGGGGGCGCTCGGCCGGGCCCTGTCCCTGCCCTGGCGCGAGGAGCGGCCGGCGGAGCGGCCGTTGCGGCAACGAATGCTCGCCGTGCTCAAGGGGCCGTTTGTGGGCGCGCTGTTCGTCGCGGCCATGGCGGCCGCGCTCTACTGCGCGCAGCTGCCCCGCCTGGAGCCGGTCGGCAGCCTGGCGCGCCGGCTTTCGCCCGTGTGGGGCGTGGCCTGTCTGACGGGGCTCTTCCTGGTGGTTTATCTGCTCTTTCTGCCCAGGCGGCCGCTCAAGCTTCTGTGTGCGCTTGCGGCCGTGCTCGCCGGGGCGGTCTTTTGCGTCAGCGCCGCCTTCACCACCATGGTCGCCGGCCTGCCGCGCTACCATCTGGTCTATGGGCCCTTGAGCGGCGCGATCCTGTTTCTGCTCTGGCTCGATTACAACGCCTGGGTGCTCTTGTGGGGGGCATGGTTCGTGCGCGACTGGCAAAAGCACCAGCCGCCGCAGGAAAGAGCCCCCTTTGGCGGCCGTATCGTCGTCGGCCCGTGGCTCCCGGGCTTCAGGGCCGCTCGTAGCGCGCCGAAACCGCGATCGTGATGCCGCCGCGCGCCGCGAAATCGCCCGTGACCTCCATCTCCAGGGGCGCGCAGGCGGCCACGAGATCGTCGAGGATGCGGTTGGTGAGCGTTTCCATGAACGTACCCTCGTCGCGATAGCTGAAGAGGTAGAGCTTCAAGGATTTCGACTCGATACAGCGCTCGCCGGGCACGTAGCGGATGGTGATGCTGCCGAAGTCGGGCTGGCCTGTCTTGGGGCAAAGGCTCGTGAATTCGTCGCTTTGAAAGGTCACGGTGTAGTGCCGGCCGGGAAAGGCGTTGGGGAAGGTCTCGAGCAGCCCGGGTGTCACCGTGCGCGGGTAGGCCGTGGCCCCCTGGCCGAGGGTCTTGAGCGCGCTCACGTCGTCTTTCGGCGCGGCCGGGTTCGTTTTTTCGGGCATGGACGTTCTCCTTGACGGCCGCACGAGGCCGTGATTGTCTTTGCGCCCCCGGCGGCGCGCCGGGGAGGGGGCCTTTCCTACGACGACCGCCCCGGATCTGCAACGACGCGGAGGGCCGCATGGCCGCTACCTATACCATAAAAGTCTCCGGCGCATTCAGCGCCGCCCACCGGCTGCCCGGCCATCCCGGGCCGTGCGCGTCCATGCATGGGCACAACTTCGAGGTCACGGCCAAGCTGGCCGCGGAAACCCTGGTCTCCGGCATGGTCGCCGATTTCATGGACGTGCGCGCCGCCCTCGACGCCTGCTTCGTCCGCCTGGACCACGCCTGCCTCAACGACGTGCCGGAGCTTTCCCCCCCCACGGCCGAGGTCATCGCGGCCTGGATCTTCGGCCAGTTGCGCACGCGCCTGGAAGACGGCCGCGTGCGCGTGGTCAAGGTCACCGTGGTCGAGAGCGAGGGCCTGGCCGCGAGCTACGCGGAAAAGCCGTGAGCCTCAAGGTCCATGAGATTTTCGCCAGCATCCAGGGCGAATCGGGCTTCGCCGGCTGGCCCTGCGCCTTTTTGCGCCTGTCCGGCTGCAATTTGTCCTGCCGCTGGTGCGACACGCGCTACGCCTTGGAGTCGTACACGGAAATGTCCGTGGCCGCGGCCACGCAGGCGCTTTGCGCCTTCGGCCTCCCGCTGGTCGAGCTGACGGGCGGCGAGCCGCTCCTGGCTCCGGAGGCGCCGGCCCTGGCCGCGGCCCTCGCCGACGCCGGGCTCACGGTCCTTGTCGAGACCAACGGCAGCCGCGACATCGCCGTGCTCGACCCGCGCGTGGTCGCGATCCTCGACGTCAAATGCCCGGCCAGCGGCATGGAAGCGCAAAACGACTACGCCAACCTGGACAGGCTGCGCCCGCGTGACGAGGTCAAGTTCGTGCTCGCCGGGCGCGAAGACTACCGGTTCGCCGTGGACGTGGCCAAACGCGTATGGGCCACGCGCATGGTTCATTTTTCGCCCGTGGCCGGCGAGCTCGACCCGGCGGCGCTGGCCGCCTGGATGCTGGCGGACAGGGTGCGGGCGCGGCTGGCCCTGCAACAGCACAAGATCATCTGGAGCCCCGACGCCCGGGGCGTGTAAGGAAGGCGTATGTCCACGCAACCCCCAAAGGCGGTGGTGCTTTTTTCCGGCGGCCTCGATTCCACGACCTGTCTGGCCGTGGCGAAAAGCGAAGGGTTCGCGCCCTGCGCCCTGAGCTTCGAATACGGCCAGCGGCACAAGGTGGAGCTTACGGCGGCAAAACGCGTGGCCCGGGCCATGGACGTCGCCGCGCACCTGATCCTGCCCCTGCCGCTCGGGGCCATCGGCGGCTCGGCGCTCACGGCCGACATCGCCGTGCCCAAGGACCGCGACACCGCCGCCATGGAGGCCGACATCCCGGTCACCTACGTGCCGGCGCGCAACACCATCTTCCTGTCCATGGCCCTGGGCTGGGCCGAGGTCCTGGGCGCGCAGGACATCTTCATCGGCGTCAACGCCCTGGATTATTCCGGCTACCCCGACTGCCGGCCGGAGTTCGTGCGCGCCTTCGAGGCCATGGCCAACCTGGCCGTCAAGGAGGCCGTGGAAGGCCGGCTGCGTATCGCCATCCACACGCCGCTGCTGACGCTCACCAAGGCCGAGATCGTGCGCCTGGGCACGCGCCTGGGCGTGGACTACGGCCTGACCCATTCCTGCTACGACCCCTCGCCCGAAGGCCTCGCCTGCGGCCGTTGCGACAGCTGCCTGCTGCGCAGGAAAGGCTTCGAGGAAGCCGGCCTGCCCGACCCGACGCGGTATGTGGGATAGAGGAGAGGGGGAGTAGGGAGAGCAGGGGGAGAGGAGATGAAGATGCCCCCGGCGGCCAGGAGGGGATGATCCCCTCCTGGACCTCCCCGACGGGGCAGGCCGGACGGGCGTTCTGTTATCGGGACGAGGCGGTGAGGGAAAATTTCTTTTGTTCGTCTCGTTGGTTATGCGTCGCTTCTTGCGCCGTTTCGGCCTCGGCCATGGCGATGAGCCGGTTGGCCGGGCAGGGGCCGGGCAACGTGCAGTAAGGCGCGAACAGCCGAAAGAAGGCTTCGGGCTCGAACGCCCGCTCCGGGGCCATGACGCCCGGTCCCGGGGTCTGGCCGCGCAGGTGCAGCAGCGCCCCGAGCGCCAGCGGCACGCCGGCCAGGGACGCCGCATCCGGCGGCGTGGCCGCAAGCGACGCGGCCACGGTGCGCTTTTCGCCGTCCCGTACTCCCTCGCCGAGGACGAAGCATCGCGGCAGCCGGGGGCCGTCCACGAGGTGCGCCAGCGACGCGACCATGTCCTCGATCCAGCCGTCTCCCGTCGCCAACGCGGCGAGCTTTCTCCCCGCCTGCTCCACGGGCATCGCGCCCGCGTCCACCTCCTCGCGCAGCTTGCGCAACGGGCCGATCCAGGCCGCGGGCATGACCAGGCCGCAACGCGCCTCGCGCACCTCGGGCCAGGAATAATGGAAGGTCACGGCCTCGGGATGGCCAACGCTGTAAAGGACGCGCCTGCCCCGGCCGGGGTAGGCGATGGGGAGGTCGGACAGGGGCGCGCCCTCGGCCAGCGCGCCGTCGCGGCATTCCGGGATCGCGCCCGTGCACTGCGTGATCCAATACGCCGCGTCCGCGGCAAAGGGGAGCGGGGCGTTCGCCGCTTCCTCGATGTTCCAGCCGACGACGAGGCGCTCCACCGCGTCCAGGCGCGAGACGACGCAGGCCGCGAGCATGCCGCTGACGCCGGGGCTTGCGCCCATGCCGACCACGGCGGTCACGCCCGCGCGCCTGGCTTCGGCGTCGCAGTCCAGCATGTCGCAGGCGGCGTCCGGGTCGTCGCAGAGGTCGAGGACGTCCGTGCCCGCCTCGATGGCGGCGTGAAGGACCGGCAGGCCGAAGCGCGAGGCGGGGGACAGGCAGTTGAGGACCACGTCGGCCCGGCCCATGAGGCCGACGAGCGCCGCGTGGTCCGTGGCATCCACGACCGTGGCCTCGGCGTCGGCACGACAGGCCAGCGCCGTGCGCGCGGCGGCGTTGCGGTCGGGGTCGGCCACGACCAGTCCGGTGACGGCGTCGAAGTGGGAAAGGGCGCGCGCCGCCATGGCCCCTGTGCCGCCCGCGCCGAGCAGCAGGACGCGTCCGTGCATGCGATGCCTCCTCCCCGCCGGGTCCCGGGGAGCCGTACGGCTCGGCGTTCCCTGGCCGCTGCGGCGGGCCGCCACGGACCGGTCGTTGCGCCCGCGCAGGAAATGTTTTTCTTTTAAGCAGGTTCCCTGGCTAGAGCATAATCGCCGCAAAGGCAATGCGGCCGGGCCGGCCTCGACGGCCTGCGTCCGGGCGGCGGGCGTGAGCGGCACCTGGCGCATGCCCGCAACGGCCGCCGGGAAGGACGCGCCTGTGCCGGCGGCAAGGCGGCGTCCGATCCCTTTTTGCGGCCGGCGGGTGGCGTCAGATTACGGGAAACGTCATGCGGACGCCGGTACGTCGGGAGACTTCGCCGCAGCGCCTGTCGGCGCTGCATGCGGCTGCACAGAGGCCTGGGACTCGGGTGGGACGGCGTTTGCCCCCTCCTGTGCGGCGGGTGCGGCCTGGAGCGTTGCCGTTTGTATGGCGGGGGAGGGAGCGGGCGTCTCCTCGTTCATGGCTCTTTTGAAATCCCGGATCGACCGGCCGAGGGTCGCGCCAAGGTCGCCGATCTTGCCCGGGCCAAAGATGACGAGGGCGATTGCGAGGATGACGACAAAGTGAATCGGCTCGAACAATCCCATAGCATGCCTCCAGTGCTGTCGTCTCGCCCGCCCGTATAATGCGCTGGCAGCGCCTGGACAAGGCATCCTGAACAATCTGCAATCCGCGCCCGGGTCATTTGACCTGGAAGAACTGCTGGCGCGACGCGTCGCGGTCCGGGATCGCCAGCACTCCGGCTTTGCGCATCTCGCGTATGGAGATGATGTTCGGCGCTTCGTCCTCGTCGTCATCCTCCTTGCTTGCTTTTTTCCGCGCCGCGGCCTTGCGTGCCTTTTCGTTGGCCTCGGCGACCTGCTCCTCGCCGGATTCCAGGGCTTCCTCGAAGGTGGAATCGTCGAGCATGGTGGTTTCCAGGTACAATTGCCGCCTGCCGCCGGGATCGAGCGCGACGCCGACGAGCATGTGTTCGGGCAGCGAAACCAGCGCCGTTTCCAGGCCTATCTTGTAGAAGATCGAAGCCAGCAGGCAACTGCCTTCCACGCAATTGGCCTGCCCGCCGGCGAGGGCCTCGCTGATGAAACGTACGTGCTGCACGCCGACATCCTTGGGTTTGACCGAGGGCGTTTTGATGCTCGAATAGCGGATGCCGCGCCGGCGCAACGCCTGCCAGACCGCCTTCACCTGTTTGCGCACCCCCACGGCATCCGTCTGGTAACCCGAAAATGACGCAACCTCTCCCGTAGCCAGGGCCTCCCGCAAAATCTGCTGCACCACCGGATGGTTCTCGTTGACATAGGCGGCGTAGAGCCAATCCGTGTCGTAGTACTCGTCGTCGTCCTCGAAGCTGTGCACGCAGTCGTTGGCCGAGGCGATGGTGACCTGGGCGCTGCGTTCTCCTTGCGGTACGCCGTCCAGCCACAAGGTGGCGGTCATGGTCATCCGCACAGGCTGTTTCACCAGGGTGATCGGATCGGCGAAGGTGAGAAAGGGATAGATGTGATAGGCCTTGCCGCTGCGGGAAAGCGTCGCTTCCGCCCGGCCTGGGTTCACCAGCGGCGAGGAGGCGCGCATCTCCACGACCGCCTTGGCTCCGGCGCGGGGTGCGGTCACTTTGACGCCGAACAGGCCGTTGCGGTCCCCCAATTCGTCGTCGTTGTGCTGCATGTCCAGCTTCATCTTGGCGATGTTCAGCATCAGCGAGGGATAGAGCACGCCCTTGAGCCCGACCTTGTCGAACGACCATGCGGCTGTCCCGGACGGCTTGGCCGCTTCGTTGGCGGGCGGGGCGGCAAGCGTGGGCACGGCCAGCGATGCGGCCAGTACGAGCAAGCCGCACAAGGCGATGGCGTTTGCGGCAAAACGCGTCCAGGGACGAAGCGCTGTCCTTCTGTACGGGCACGGGGGCATGGGGGAACCTCCCTGTATCGCCTGGTTAGGGCACGTTCCGGCCCTGAGGAAACCGGTCAGCCGGGTGGCTGAACGCGCTGATGAGAAACGAAGAGCCGTTTGTCGCTGGCGAGCGGCATCACCACTTCGTCTTGGCGAACAGGCCGCGCTTGGAGATTTCCCGGGATTTGTATTTGTCGAAATCGAAATGGCCGGGGACGGTCGCGCCGTCATTGTTATTGGCCGCTGTCGCGAAGATGGCCAGTACGGCAATGAGCCCCACGGCAAAGCTGATGAAGATCCATTCCATGATCCCAAATACCAGGGACAGGGGCACATGTCATCCCGGGAGGGGAAGCGACAGCGCGGCTGCAACCCGTGGGGCTACTTGGAGGCGTCTTGAATGATTCGTATTGTTTCCGCCTTGCGCGACTCAAGGATGAGCAGAAAAACATCCGAACCTTTTTGTCTTCGGTCCCACCACTCCGGCTCGGCCAGGGCGAGGATCGCGTCGGCGACGGCGTCCCGTTTTTCCCGGGGCACGGCTCGGAGGCGGGTCAGGCACAATTCTTTCGCCTCGGCCATTTTGTCCGCGACGCACGGCTGTTTCGTGGCCCCGATTTTCATGATGCTCCTTTGAACCCGGTCCGTTACGGTCCGTTGCGGATATGCTCGGCCTGGGTCTGGCGCGTCCCGCGTCGCCACCGCGCAAGGGCGATGGGAAAGCCGGCGGGACGGACCGGATGCGGCATCCCCGGTCCCTGGGAAAACGGGCTGCCGCAAGCGGGGGCCGCCGGGACTCCGGCCGGCCAAGGTCTCCCCTTTTTCGACGAGCCGTTCTCAAAAAGAAAGGGCCAGGAACCAGTCCTGACCCTTTCTTTTCGGGATATGCGCTGGGGCTTTCGGCCTACCAGCGGCGATCTCCGCGGCCACCGCCGCCGGAACGGGGTTTGTCTTCGGCCTCGTTGACTTTCAGATTCCGCCCACCAAAATCCTTGCCATCCATACCCTGAATGGCGGCCCGAGCGCCTTCCTCGTCCATCTCGACGAAGCCGAAGCCACGAAGGCGTCCGGTTTCCCTGTCGGTGATGAGGTTTACACTGATGACTTCCCCGAAAGTGGAGAACTGGGTACGGATGTCTTCTTCGGTGGAATTAAAGGACAGGTTTCCGACATAAAGTTTCTTGGACAAGGTTTCTCGCTCCCGTTTTGGGCATGTTTTTTCGCATTGCTTGGAGCTGTGCACCGGGAGACGTCCAAGATCCAAAAAAGTATGCTCGTTTAAAGACAGAATTACAATATACGCACAGCCCTGAAAATGTAAAGGCGAACAGGTAAAAATAAAAAAAATGAACGCGGTGTGTTTTGTCCGGTTCTCCTGGGCCTTTCGCGATTTTGTGTGCCGGGGATGGCGCTGGGAATACCCTGCGCCAAAAGAAAAAAGGGAATCAGATTTGCATCTGACTCCCTGGATTTCCTGGCGGGGCCGACGAGACTTGAACTCGCGCCCTCCGACGTGACAGGCCGGCGGGCTCGGTTGTTACTGGTTCGTACAAAGTTTTATATCCTGCTATTTTAATGGCTTTTTCAAGATGTCTTTTCGTATCGACTTCTACCGAAAGCCATCTATTTTGACTTCAGGTGTGGGGGATAGTGTGGGGGACGCATCCCTCCGACCTTCCGCCAAAGCCCTCCGACCATGGAGCTCACCATGCCGAAGCAGGAACGCTTCAAGACCGATTACCCGGGTGTCACATTCATCATGGGTACGGCCGTGGCCTCGGGCAAGCCCGAACGCATCTATTTTATCCGCTACCGCCGCGATGGAAAGCTCGTCGAGGAAAAGGCCGGCAGGGCGGTTCAGGACAACATGACCCCGGCCAAAGCGGCGCGGATCAGGGCGGAGCGCATCGAAGGCAAGGCGCTCTCGAATCAGGGCCGTCGGGATGCCATCCAGGCCGCCAAGGATGCTGAGGCCAACCGCTGGACCCTCACCCGTATCTGGGACGAGTACAAAAGCCATCGCCAGGAAGGGAAGGGCCTTCGTACCGACGACGGTCGCTTTCATCTGCACCTTGCTCCCGCTTTTGGTGACAAGACCCCGGATGATATCATTACCCTGGACGTTACCCGGTTGCGTTCCAAGCTCGCCAAGACCAAGGCTCCGCAGACGGTGAAATCTGTCCTTGCCCTGCTCAAGCGAATCATCGCCTACGGCGTCAAGCAGGGCCTTTGCTCGAACCCCGACCCCGGACGGCTCTCCATCGATCTGCCCAAAGTGGACAATGAGAAGATGGAAAGCCTGACCCCGGACGAGCTCTCCCGTCTGTTGGCCGCCCTGGACGAAGAAACCAATATCGACGTGGCCGATATGATGCGATTGGCGCTTTTCACGGGGATGCGCCGGGGCGAACTTTTCAAGCTCCAATGGGAGGACGTGGATTTCCTGCAAGGCTTCATCACCCTGCGCGACCCGAAAGGCGGTCGGGACCAGAAAATCCCCATGAGCGACCCGGCCCGGCAGGTGCTGGAAAATCATCCGCGCACAGAGAGCCCATATGTCTTCCCCGGGCGCGGGGGCGGGCAACGGACTGACGTACGCCGCATGGTGGATCGGGTGAAGCAGCGGGCGGGCTTGCCCGAGGATTTCCGCCCGCTGCATGGCCTGCGGCACACCTACGCGTCCCTTCTGGCCTCATCGGGGAAGGTCGATCTTTATACCCTGCAAAAGCTCATGACTCACAAAAGCCCTAAAATGACACAACGATATGCGCATTTGGCCGACGAAGCGCTCAAGCGGGCGGCGGATGTCGCCGGGGATATCATGAATGGAATCCAATCGGAGCCCCAAAAGCTGCGTGGCGTGAAATAGCCCCGCCTCGCCAGCGCCCACATTGACTTTGTACGCCATTGGATTACTTCTGTTATGACGAAGCTGCTCACAGTGATCGAGACGCCCACGTTTTTGAGGGACGTCAAACGGGTCGGGCTGTCTGAGGAAGAGCACCGGAGCCTCGTCAATTTTCTGGCCGCGAATCCTTCGGCCGGCGTGCTCATGGAAGGCACGGGCGGGGTGCGCAAGGTCCGCTTTGCCGGGGAAGGGAAGGGTAAGAGCGGGGCTTATCGTGTCGTGTACTATTTTCACGATCTCAGCATCCCGCTTTTCGCCTTGGCCCTGTTCGCCAAAAACGAGAAGGCGAACCTGAGCATGGCTGAACGCAACGAACTTCGGGCGATCCTTCCCCGGATCGTCCAGGAATATCGAGAAGGAACCAAGCATGGGAGAGGGTAGCCGTATTCTTCAGGGCGCACGGGAGGCCCTGGCCATTGCCCGAGGTGAGATACCCGAAGAGGACTTCGCCGTTCATATCCCCGAAACGGTGGACGTGCGACGCATCCGGGAAAAGCTCCAGATGACCCAGGCGGAGTTTGCCCGTGTCTTCGGCTTCAAGCTCGCCACGCTTCGGCACTGGGAGCAGAAATCCCGCAACCCGGAAGGCCCGGCAAGGGCGTACCTGCTCGTCATTGACCGCGAACCGGATGTGGTGCGCCGCGTCCTGCGGGAACCCGGCCGGGATTGCCGGTAGTCGATTCTTCCAGGGTCTAGCCGGCGACTGATCATCACCGGCGAAAAGCCGCTTCCCTTGGCGGCTGGCCCTGGATTCTTCAAGGGATAAGCTGAAGGGGGCTTGTTGTGCCTGACCTAGACATACAAGACAAAAGTCAAGATGATGCTTGGGCAGAAGTCATGGAAAAGATAATGTTTCCTGATGATGAATATCTAGCTGAATGCTATCGCTGTTGATCAGCATGGAATATTGACCCCTCTTTGGATGAAATCAGCGTCCAAAATTGACCCCCTCGGCAGCCCCCTTAGATGTCTTCGATCATCGGAGACGGGAGGGGCAGCGAGAGGAGATGCTGATAGTGGAAACGATCAGGAAGGTCCGGCTGGCCGCGATGCGGCAAGAAAAGCCGATCAAGCAGATTGCCAGAGAACTGCGCCTTTCCAAAAACACGGTACGGAAAATCCTGCGGGGCGACCTGACAGAACTGCATTACGAACGTCGTGTGCAGCCACGCCCTATGCTTGGAGCATTTATTGCGTCCCTGGAACGTCGGCTGGAGGAAGATAAA
>NZ_JNJA01000009.1 GCF_000702665.1 Solidesulfovibrio alcoholivorans DSM 5433 | reverse complement strand
AGGGTAGCTACGTTCGGAAGGGATAACCGCTGAAAGCATCTAAGCGGGAAGCCCGCCTCAAGACGAGTTCTCCCTGAAGGACCCAGGTAGACTACCTGGTTGATAGGCTGGATGTGCAAGTGCAGCAATGCGCTCAGCAAACCAGTACTAATAGTCCGTTCGACTTGATTTTTGCCATCCAAACAATCCCATCCCTTATTTTAACTTATACATTTGTCCTGGTGGTCAAAGAGGAGGGGGTACACCCGACCCCATTCCGAACTCGGAAGTTAAGCCCTCCTTCGCCGATGATACTGCGTACTCGTGCGTGGGAAAGTAGGTCGCCGCCAGGGCTCTTTTAAAAACGGCCCGGTTGCAAAAGCAACCGGGCCGTTTTCTTTTGGAAAAATACCCCTCCGAACCCCACCCTCGCGCACGCCCCACGCTCGCGCGACCGCACCCCCACCGGAACGCGCGCACCTTTCCTCGTGACATCGATGAAAGGAGAGGGTAACGATTTGCCAACTGGAAATCGTGTCCTGAATCCGGGACGAGGACGAGCCACGAGGAGCTTTTGCATACATGCGCATTGCAATGCTGGCGCTGGCGGCGATACTGGGCCTTGTCGTGGCGGCCCTGTTCACCGGACCGTTTAGGGAAGAGAAAAAATCCGGGTGCTACGACGCCCTGGGCTGTGTGGATATCCCGCCAAGGGCTCCCGTGCGCCTGGGCGTTATCGAGTCGCTCAGCGGCAAGGTCGCTGTTCTGGGGTCCGAACAGCTGCGCGGCCTGGAGTTGGCTTTGGCGCAACGTGGCGACAGGCTGCTCGGGCATCCGGTGGAGCTCGTCATCGAGGACACGGGCTGCCGTCCCGAAGGCGGGGCAAACGCCGCCTTGCGCATCGTTTCCGACCCGCGCGTTGCCGCCATCTTCGGCACCACCTGCTCCGGCGATGCCGCTTCTGCCGCACAGGTCATGAGCGCCGCCGGCCTTTCCATGATTTCAGGCAACAACAGTGCCCCCTTCCTTACCTCCATAGGCGGCAAGCCTGCGTCAAAATGGCAGCCAGGCTATTTCCGCACCGCGCCCAACGAGGAGCATTCCGGCCCTGCTGCCGCCCGTTACGCCTATACGTCCCTGGGCAGTCGCAAGGCGGCCATCATCCATGACGGCGACATCTACACCCGTGGTCTGGCCGAAGGTTTTCGGCAGGAGTTCAAGCGCATCGGCGGCCAGACCGTCATGTTCGCGGCGGTGGACAAGGGCGACGCGGACATGCGGCCCGTACTCGAGGCCGTGGCGGCATCCGGCGCGGATCTGCTGTTTTTTCCGCTCTTCCAACCCGAGGGCAACGGCGTGTTGCAAGCGGCCCGGGCCAATCCGGCCCTTGCCGGGCTTACGCTCATGAGCGACGGTTCCCTGATCGAGCAGAGCTTCATTGACGCAATGGGCGACGCCGCCAAGGGCATGTATTTCGTCGGCCCTACGCCGCCGGAGCCGAGCGAAGCGGTCACGGCTTTCGAGGCGCGCTACCGTGAGCGCTACGGCGAAGCGCCGCCCACGTCCTATTCGCTCAATGCCTACGACGCCGCAGGCATCCTTCTTGACGCAATAAAAGCCGCGGCTCAATGCAGCGAGGACGGCAATTGCGTCATCGGCCGTCAGGCCCTGCGTGATGCCCTGGCCGCCACAAAGGACTATCCGGGGGTAACCGGCACCCTGAACTGCGACTCCTTCGGCGATTGCGCCATGCCGCGGTTCAATGTTTTGCGCCTGGACGATCCCGTCAAGGGCGTGGATGGGTTGCTGGCCAATGTCGTCTACACCTATGAACCAAACAAAGACCATGACCGGTAAGGTGGCTAAAGCCTGGAGTCGGCTCGGCATCACGGCCAAACTGTGGCTCGTGTTCGGCGTGCTGTTCACCTTGTTCAGCCTGTCCGGGGCTGCTGCTTGCGTCGGGCTTCTCGTCATGCGCGGCGCCGAGAACAACATCCAGAACAACTTGGAGATTCGGGCAAAAATTCTTGAAATGGAAGGAAAGCTCGAAAAATCGCGGCGTTTGTATCGCGATTATCTCCTGCTCGGGCCGGAACTGGATTTCGAGGCCGCCCGAGAGCGTTTCTGCCAGCCGGCTCTGGCCGAAGCGGCACGACTGATCGCCGTCTGCGAAGACCTGCGCCGTCTCATTGCCGCCGCGCCACCCGGCAGCGCGGTCGCCCGGCGCAATGTGGACCTGACGCTTTTCACGTCCACGGCACGCCGCTATTCCCAGGTACTGCTCAACGAAACCAGCCTGTACGACAGCCTCTACAATCCGGGCGACGGACAACTGCCGCGACTTGCCGGCCTGATGGACCAGCTCGGCGACGCGTTGCAAGGCTCCTCCGAAGCCACCCTTCTCTTGCGCGAGATGGATATTCTGGAAAAACGCTACGAGATCACGAGGCAGCGCCCGTTCATGCAAAGCGCCCTCAACAAGGCCGCGGCGCTCAAACGTCTTGTTGCCGAGGACAAATCCGCTGCGTCCGCCCGTCAGGCCGATGTCCTGGGCCTTTTGGACGCATACGTCGGGCTTGTCGATCAGGTCCTCGAAACCGTCAAGGACATGCAGGGCAATGTCCATGATTTCTGGTTGCAATCCAGGGCCGTGGATCCCATCGCCGCAGAGCTCAAGCAACTATCCGCGTCGGAGGTGGCCCGAGCCAGGGCGCGCAGCGTCTGGGCCGGCCGGTTGGCTGCGGGCATCCTGATCGCAACGGCCTTGTTCGGGCTGGCCTGCCTTGTCGTCGCCGCCCGGCTGCTGCACGCGTCCATCACGAGCAAGATCGAAACCATGACGCGCCATGCCGAGGCCGTGCGCGCCGGGCATCTCGACGCGTTCCTGCAAAATGGCAGCAGTGACGAACTCGGCGTGCTCGCCGGCGCGTTCAACGCCATGACGGCGCGCCTCAAGGAGCTGGTGGACACCCTGGAAGACAAGGTGCGCGTGCGCACGCGTGAGCTTGCGGAAAAAAACCAGGAGCTTGACGCCAAGAACCAGGAACTCGCCAAACTGTCCCTTACCGACCGCCTGACCGGGTTGTGCAACCGACGCAAGCTCGACCATGCGCTCGAGGCTGAATTCCGGCGCGCCAAGCGGTACGGCTCCGTGTTTTCCGTCATCATGCTCGATCTCGACCAGTTCAAGGAAATCAACGACGCCTACGGCCATGCCATGGGTGACCTCGTGCTCGTGCGCACGGCAGACATCCTCGTATCGCACACGCGCGAGACGGACCTTGTCGGGCGCTGGGGCGGCGAGGAATTCCTCGTCATCTGCCCGGAAACCGATCTGCGCCGAGCTACGCTTTTGGCCGAGCTCCTGCGGCACGAACTGGAGCGCGTCTGGGGAAACGGCACGCTCACGGTGACGGCGAGCTTCGGTCTGGCCGTTTTCGGCGGCGATACCCAGCCGTCGTCCCTGCTCGCCCGTGCCGACGCCGCCCTGTACCGGGCCAAGCAGACCGGGCGCAACCGCGTCGCGGTCGCGCCCGAAGTGCAGGATGCGGAAAGCCCGGAAGGCGAGGACGCGCCCGGCCGGGTTTGACGCCGGGTCTCCCATGGGCTACCGCATCCGGCCATGGGCACTTGCGTCACCTTGCGCGGCGTCGCCAAATCCTTTGGCGTGCGCCGGCTGTTCACCGAAATTTCCCTGACCGTTTCCCACCAGGAGCGCGTGGGCCTCATCGGCCCCAACGGCTCCGGCAAATCCACCCTGCTCAAGATCCTGGCCGGCCTCGAAGCGCCGGACGCCGGGGAACGCACCCTGCGCCAGGGCGTGCGGCTGACCTATGTGGCCCAGCAGGACACCTTCGCGCCCGGGGCCACGGTGGAAGGCGTCGTGAGCGAGGCCGCTGTGGCCGCCTTCGGCCGCCCGGCGGCCGATGCGGAACAGCTGCGGCGCGTGGCCGTGACGCTCGGCCGCCTGGGCTTCGAGGAGCCGCAGGCCGCCGCGGACGCCCTTTCGGGCGGGTGGCGCAAGCGGCTTTCCGTCGCCCGGGCCCTGGTGACCGAGCCCGACGTGCTGCTCCTCGACGAACCCACCAACCACCTGGACCTGGAATCGATCCTCTGGCTCGAACGCTTCCTGGTCGGCGCTCCCTTTGCCTTCGTCGTGGTCAGCCATGACCGCTTCTTCCTGGAAAACGTCTGCCGTCGCACCGTGGAGCTCTCTGCGGCCTATCCCCGCGGTTTTCTGAGCGTGGACGGCCCGTACAGCGCGTTGCTCGAAGCCCGGGAGGCGTTCCTCGAAAGCCAGGGCGCGCTGGAACAGACGCTCGCCAACAAGGCCCGGCGCGAGATCGAGTGGCTGCGGCGCGGTCCCAAGGCCCGGGCCACCAAGGCCAAGGCGCGCATCGAGGCCGCGGGCGAGCTTTTCGGCGAACTGGCCGCGACCCGGGCGCGAAACCGCGAAACCGTGCGCGCGGGCATCGATTTCTCGGCCTCGGGCCGCCAGACCAAACGCCTGGTCGTGGCCGAGAACCTGGCCAAGGCCTACGATGGCCATCCGCTTTTTGAAAAGCTCGACATCGTGCTTTCCCCGGGCGTGCGCCTGGGCCTGACCGGCCCCAACGGCTCGGGCAAGTCCACGCTGCTGCGCGTCCTGGCCGGGTCCGAACGCCCGGACGCCGGCAAGGTCTCCTGCGCACCGGGGCTGGAGCTTGTGGTCTTCGACCAGAAGCGTGAACAGCTGGACAAGGAACAGAGCCTGCGCCACGCCTTCGCCCCGGACAGCGACAGCGTCATCTACCGGGGCCAGCCCGTGCACGTGGTCACCTGGGCCAGGCGGTTCGCTCTGCGACCGGAGCAGCTGGATCTGCCCGTGGGCCTGCTTTCCGGGGGCGAGCAGGCGCGCGTGCTCATTGCCCGGCTCATGCTGCGCCCGGCAGACGTGCTGCTCCTCGACGAGCCCACCAATGACCTGGACATCCCCACCCTGGAGATGCTTGAGGAGAGCCTGCTGGAATTTCCAGGCGCGGTGGTGCTGATTACCCACGATCGGTCGCTGCTGGACCGCGTTTCCACGGTGCTCCTTGGCCTCGACGGCACGGGCGGCGCGGCGGTCTACGCCGACTACGCCCAGTGGGAAGCGGAGTTTGCGGCCTGGCGCAAGGAGCAGGCCCGGGCGGACAAGGCGGAAAAATCGCAGAAGGCCAAGCCGCGGCCGCAAAGCGCGTCGAAGAAGCTGAGCTTCAAGGAGCAGCGCGAGTACGACGGCATGGAAGAAGCCATCGCCCGGGCCGAGGCAGCCCTGGAAGCGGCCAAGGCGGCGCTCGAGGACCCGGCCGTGGCCAGCGACGGCCACGAGCTTTCTCTCCGCTTGCAGGCGGTTCAGGTTGCCGAGTCCGCCGTGGAGACGCTGTATGCGCGCTGGGAAGAGCTCGAGGAAAAGCTCGCCTGAAGCGACGCCGCCGCTTACGTGCCGGTGCGTTCCGGCAGGCCGCTGTCCGTGGCGACATCGGTGCGGCACGGAGCGTCCGTGCGTACCAGCCGCAAGGTCCCGGCCGCATCCGGGGCGGTAAGCGCTTCCCGGACCGTCAAGGCGAGCGCCAGGGCCGCAAGCGCGAACTGGGCGACCAGCAAGCCTGCGGCAGGCGTCGGCAGGAGCGCGTGGTGCGCGGCGACGATGGCCGCGCCCCGGCCGAGGTCGGCCGTGCCCGTCTCCTGCACGAGCAGGTTGCCGTAGCTGCCGGAAATCGCCCCCCAATTGAAGAGCGCGGCCAGGTACAGCACGGCCTGCGCCCCGGCCAACCGGCCAAGCAGCGCCGGCCCGACCAGCATTCCCGTAAAAAGCGCCGGCAGCGCGGCCATGGCGTACCAGGCTCCGGTCGTGGGAAAGCCCCAGGCCAGGGTGGAGTGCAGCGCGTGGAAGAGCAGGGCCAGGGCGCAGCATATCCACAAAAGCGGCAACTCCGGGCCGCGTCGCACGAGGTCGGCGGCGAGCCGGCGGTTGCCGCGTACGCAAAGCGCCGCGGCCAGGGCCAGGGTGCAGCCGGCAAGACCCGTCTTGAAGGCGAGGTTCTGCCAGTCCGGGGACTGGAGATTGGACCAGCCGCCCAGAAACACCGTGGCGTTGTAGGTCAGGGGGTTGCGGAAGATGCCGTAGCCCAACCGGCCGGCCGCGCCCAGCAGATCGAGGAACCCGAAGCCCCGGCGCGAGGTGTAGATGGCCTCCTGCATGCCGGTCAGCTGGCCGTAACGCAGCAGGTAGGGCAGGTGGTAGGCTCCGGCCACGGCCGCGTAGCCGAGGACGAAGGCCGTGGGCGCGGCCAGTGCCGCCAGGCGCGCGCGAAGCGTCAGGCCCCGGCGCAGGGCCGGCAGGGCCAGCAACACGGCGAAGACCGGGACCAGCGGCAGGGCCGTGGCCTTGGCCAGGACGGCAAGCCCGACAAGGCCGCCGAGAAGCCCCGGCCGCCAGCAGGCGCGCGCGGCGCACGCGCCGTGCGGCTTGATCCAGGCGACATACGCGGCCAGGGCCGCGCTGCCGCAAAAAAGCGCCAGGCCGTCGTTGGCGAAGCGGGCGAAATCGTAGGTCACATAGGAAAAGCTGGCCAGGAGCAGCAGCACGCCGTCGGGCAGCCAGCGCAACGGGCCGGCGTCCGGCAGCAGGCGGCCGAGCGTCAGCCGCCACAGCGCCAGGGTGCAAACGAGCAGGGCGACGTTTATAAGCCTGCCCGCATCGACCCAGGCGAGCATTTTCCCGGGCTCCGGCCCGGGACAAAAAAGCGCCGCCAGGTGGTAAAAGAGCGGGCCGTGCTGGGCCTGGTAGAGAAAGAGGTCGAAGCGTTTTTTCGGTTCCGCGCCGCAGGCCGGGGACGCGCCGGGGTAGGGCCTGGCGTCGATGCCGCGCAGCATGCAAAGCGACGTTGTCGGATGGGGATGGGCCGTAATGAAGGGGACCAGTTCGCGCGGCATGGGCGTGCGAGGGGTCGGCATATGCCCGGTCTTGTGGACGTAATAGGCCACGGCGATATGGGGCAGCTCGTCCCAGCCATTAAACGGCAGTTGCAGCGCGGCGACGCTGACGCCTTGCACGGCGGCCAGGGCGAGGATGACCGCCGTGAGCAGGCGCGCCCCGGCACGGCGGCATGCTGTTGGCGGCCGCCGGGAAAGGCGCGGCGCTGCGGCGACTGCTTTGGGCACGAGGGAGCCTCCGACATCAATGGGCTGCGGCGAAATCCGGTCGTTTCGAGGATGCCGGGAGGGGCTCCGGCATAACCTGCTTCGCGGCAACCTCATGCCTCGTCGTTGGCGCGTCGTGACGGGTTACAGCTCCAAGGCGTAGGCTTCGGCCCGGGGAGGGAATATGTTGGTCCGCTGACGCGCAGGCGTCATAATCCAGGATGAAACAGGGCGTGGGCCCTTTGGCATCGCCAGTCGCATGCGCCTGCAGAGGGACGGCCGGGGCCTACCGGGCGTCTTTGAAATGACACAAAGTCTTCATCTTTCTGTTCCGGGGCGGCAAGTAGCAGGAACACGCCACGCGGAAGTTTTGTGGCGCAACCTGTCTCATCAAGAAGTGTCCGAGAAGTACCATGACGCTTAAGTACAAATTGATTCTGTTCTGCCTGGCCATCAGCATCCTGCCTTTGGCCGTCACCGGCGTCGTCAGCGTGCGCCAGGCGTCGGGCATCCTCGGCGAGCAGGCCTTCGGCGGCCTGGCCGCCGCCCGCGACAGCCGCCGCGAGGCCCTGGAGGCGGCGGCGGCCACCTGGCTTCGCGAGGCGGCCATCATGGCCTCGGTCAAGGAGGTCTACAACGCCGTCGGCATGACGCGCGATTATTTCATGGGCACCAAGCCCGGCCAGAAGGCGGATGTGGGCACCCCGGACTACAAGGACCTGCACGAATACGTCGGCCCGGCCTTTGGTCCCTTCACCAAGGTGCTGGGTTTTGGCGACGCGCTGCTCGTGGCCGACGACGGCCGGGTGCTGTTCGGCGCGGCCTCGGGCAAGGAGGTCGGGGAGGACCTGAAAGAAGGGCCGCTCAAAAATTCCAGCCTGGCCGCCGCGTGGCGCGCGGCCATGAAGGGCGAGGTGGCGTTCGCCGATTTCGCGCCCTATCCGCCCATGGGCGGCGAGGAGGTCGCTTTTGTCGCCGCGCCGGTCAAAAACCATACAGGCACCATGATCGAGGCGGCGGCGATTTTGCGCGTGCCCAAGGAGGAGCTCGCGCGCATCATGCGCCAGGGCGAGGGCACGGGCGTGTCCCGGGATTTCTTCCTGATCGGCGGCGACGGCGGTGTGCGCGTGGCGGCCACGGCCGCGGAGGGCGCTGACGCGGCAAAGCCCGCGGGCGCGTCCGTTTCCCGGGCCCTTGGCGGCGAAACGGGCAACCTCGCCGAGGACGGTCCGGCCGGGGAGACGCTGACCGCGTTCGCCCCGGTCAAGTTCGGCGGCGTTTCGTTCGCGCTGCTGTCCCGCACGCCGGCGGCCGAGGCCTATGCCGCCGCGCATGGCCTGCGCCGGGTGTCGCTGCTCGTGGCCGGCGTCACCGCGGCGCTCGTGCTCGTTGCGGTCACGCTCTTTTTGCGCACGGAAATCCTCAAACCCCTGGCCGGCATCCTCGGCTACCTCGCCGCCGTGACGCGCGGCGAATTCGCGGCCACGCCGCCCAAGCGCCTCAAGGGCGAGATGGAGGCCCTGCGCTCGGGCCTGTGCATGATGGTCGGCGAGATCAAGAACAAACTCGGCTTTTCCTCGAGCATTCTCAAGGCCGTGACCCTGCCCTGCCTCGTGGCCGACACCGAAGGCCGCGTCACGTTCGTCAATCCGCCGCTCTTGCGCCTGCTCGGCCTTGGCGACGACTACAAGGCCCTGCTCGGCAAGCCCGTGGTGCAGGCGTTCGGCCGGTCCGCGCCCATCGCCGGGGAACTGACCGCCTGCCTGACGGACCATGCCTGCCGGCTGGATGTGGAATTCCTGCTCGATGACGGCGCGGGGACGCAGCGTCACGTGCGCGTGGACACGGCCCCGCTCTACGACCTGGATGAGGGCCTCATCGGCGCGTTCGCCCTGGTGGTGGACCTGACCGACGTCAAATCCAAGGAGGCGCTTATCGTCTCCCGCAACGAGATGCTGCGCCATGTCGCCGGCGAGGCCGAGGCCATCGCCCGCCATGTGGCGGCCAACGCCGAGGAGTTGTCCGGGCGCGTGGCGGCCGTGTCCAACGGGGCCATGGCGCAGACGGCCCATTTGCAGGAGACCGCCGCCGCGTTCGAAAGCCTCAACGAAGCCCTCGACGCCGTGGCCTCCGGGGCCGAGGGCGCGGCCGCCGGGGCCGAGGCCGCCATGGCCGAGGCCAAGGCCGGCCGGGAGGCCGTGGAACGCACGGCCCGGGCCATCGGCCAGGTGAGCGGCATTTCGGACGAACTGCGCTCCAGCATGGATGCCCTGGGCGGCAAGGCGGCGTCCATCGGCGGCATCATCGCGGTCATTTCCGACATCGCCGACCAGACCAACCTGCTCGCGCTCAACGCCGCCATCGAGGCCGCCCGCGCCGGCGAGGCCGGTCGCGGCTTCGCCGTGGTCGCCGACGAGGTGCGCAAGCTCGCGGAAAAGACCATGACCGCGACCAAGGAAGTGTCCCAGTCCGTGCATGCGGTGCTGGCGGCCGTGGACGACAGCGCGGGCAAGGCGGCCAAGGCGACGCAAGCCGTGGTCGAGGCCGACGGGCTGGTGTCGCGGTCCGGGGATACGCTTGCTGCGATTGTTTCGCGCTGCGAGGACGCGGCCCGCTCCGTGCGCGAGATCGCGGCCTCGGCCAAGGCGCAGGCCAGCGCACACGACGAGATCAACCGGGCCGTGTCCACCATCGGCGAAGTGGCCGAAGAGACGGCGCTCGGCATGGACGAGGCCGCCGGCTCGGTCTCCGACCTGGCTGGCCAGGCCGGAGACCTCATGCGCCTGATCGAGGACATGCGCGGCTAGCGTGGCCTCCCCCTCTTTTCGGGAACGTCGCCCTAGTCCCGGGCGAGCAACGCCGCCCTGCTGAACCGGATGCGCGGTTCGGCCGTGATGCGAAACCCGGTCGTTCCGGCCAGGGCCAGGGTGCGCCGGAAGGCCTCCCCGCCGACGTGGAAGCGGGGTTCGGCCAGCAACAGCCGGCCGCCGGGCGAAAGCAGCCCGTGGACCTCGCGGAGGAAGGCGGCGGCATCCGGCGTTTCATGGGCCATGTAAAAGGCCAGGGCGAAATCCGCCTTGGCCGCGAGGCCAAGGGACCCCGCCGTGCACAGGTGGCGCTGGATGCGGGAAGACAGTCCCGCGCGTTCGGCGCGGCTGTGCAGCATCCGCAACATCTCCTCCTGCAGGTCCACGGCGATCACATGCCCTTCCCGGCCCACCAGCCGCGCCAGGGGAAGGGTGAAAAAGCCCGGCCCGCAGCCGAGGTCCACGGCCGTATCTCCTTCACGGACCAGTCCCCGCAGGATGGCGTCGGGATTGTGCACGAGCTTTCGCAGGGAACTGGCCAGCCAACCGGCGTGATTCACCGGGCAGACATGGTTCGCCCCCGTCGATTCCTGGGCGTGTTCGTTCATGGTGTCCTCCTTGGTCGGCCGGCAGGGAAAGCGGCCGTATGCGTCTCCTCGTCTGCGATCAGAACATGAGAGGGGACGGGGCGCGTGATGCAAGGCCGGGGCTGGCCGGCGGAGCGGGCGATGGCGCGCAGTTCCCGGACCCTTGCGAACATGACGGATTACCCGTCTTTTACGTTCGGGCGCGACCTGTTTCACCGGGTGTGAGAAAGCCGAGGCTCCCGGGCGCGGCCCCCAGAACGCGTTCCAGGATTTCCCGGAAGCCGGCGTGCCGGGCGTCCGTCTCCGTTGCTGCCCTGTCCCGTGACGGATGGATGCGCAGGCCTTGGGCCAGGATCAGGAACTCGGCTGTCGTTTCGGGACAGGTGACGGTGAAAACGCCTTCCCGGTTGCCCTGGGCGATGATGCTCGCCAACAGCGGTATCAGGGCCCGGTGTTCCAGGTCCCGGTGCTTCTGGTGCAGCAGCAGGTTTTCCGGCTTGTGGAAATAGCGGTGCAGGCCGGGCAGACTGTGGCGGTCCCTTTCGTGGATTTCCCAGAGCGCGCGAAGCTTTTCCAGGGCGTTGCGGTCCGGGTCGGCCAGGATGGGGGGCAGGCTTTCGAGGAAACGCGCGGTGAGCCGCTCGGCCAACGCGTCGAGCAGGGCTTCCTTGGATTTGAAGTACCAGTAGAAGGTTCCCTTGGCCACGCCGACCCTCTCGATGATGTCGCTTACGGAGGTCGCATCGACCCCGCGCTCCTCGAAAAGCGCGTGGGCGGCGTCCAGGAATTCCTCGCGCCGTTCTTGCGGCGCTTTGACGGTGTGCATGGCGGTGTGTTCCTGATTGCGGGAGACGATGTGCGCAGGATATGTACTGACCGACCGTCGGTCAAGACCGCGGGCGCATGTTTTGCTGCCTTGCGGAAAAGGGGGGTTGACGGGATCGGGAAAATTTGACTATCAGTGTATCAGGATATCTTGATATGTTGGAAAACGCATCTTCCCCTTTGCCCTGGTTCAAAGCCCTTGCCGACGCCACGCGGCTGCGCCTGGTGCGCATCCTCTCCCGCCACGAGCTGTCCGTGGGCGAGATCGTGGCCGTGCTCGGCATGGGCCAGTCCAGGGTCTCCAGGCACCTCGGCATCCTGGTCGGCTGCGGGCTGCTCGCCAGCCGCCGCGAAGGGGCCTGGACCTTCTACAGCGCCGCCGCGGGCGGGGAGCAGGCCGCCTTGCTCGCCGCGCTTGCGCCCTGGCTCGCCGCCGCCGGCCCCGAGGCCGACCTGACGGCCGTGGCGGCGGTGCTGCGCGAGCGCCGCCAGGAGACGCGGCGTTTTTTCAACGCCATCGCGCCGGACTGGGCGACGCTTCGCCGCGAGGTGCTCGGCGACCTCGATCCGGGCGACCTCGTGCGCGCGGTCATGCCCGAAACGGTCGCCCTGGCCGCCGACCTCGGCTGCGGCCCGGGCGAGTTGCTGCCGGTGCTGGCCGAGCGCGCCGCCGCCGTCATCGGCGTGGACAGCTCACCCTCCATGCTCGCCCTGGCCGAACGGCGCACGGCCGGGCTTCCGGTCGGCGTGCGCATGGGCGAGCTCGAACACCTGCCCATGGCCGACGGCGAGGCCGATTTCCTGGTCGTCTGCCTGACCCTGCACCACCTGCCCGATCCCGCCGCGGCCCTGGCCGAGGCCCGCCGCGTGCTCGCCGACGCGGGCCGGCTCGTGGTCATCGATTTCGCCGCCCACGAGGACGAGGCCATGCGCCGCCGCTTCGGCGACCGCTGGCTGGGATTTTCCCGTGAAAAGCTTTCCGAATGGCTGGACCGCGCCGGGTTTGACCTGGCTGACTGGTCCGAACATCCCGTCAACCGGGGGCTCGTCGCCGCGCGCGCCGTGGCCGTGCCCCGCCAACCCGTCCGTCAAGGAGAACCCCATGAGCGTCACGCCGCTTGATTTGAGCCTTCCCTACAAGGTCGCCGACCTGTCCCAGGCCGATTGGGGCCGCAAGGAAATGCAGCTGTCCGAGGGCGAAATGCCCGGACTTATGGCCGTGATCGAAAAGTACGGCCCGCAAAAGCCCCTGGCGGGACTTCGCGTCACCGGCTCGCTGCACATGACCATCCAGACGGCCATGCTGATCAAATGCCTGCACGCCCTGGGCGCGGACCTGCGCTGGGCCTCGTGCAACATCTACTCGACCCAGGACCACGCCGCCGCGGCCATCGCCGCCGACGGACTGGCCGCGGTCTTCGCCTGGAAGGGCGAGACCCTGGAAGAGTACTGGTGGTGCACCGAGATGGCGCTGACCTGGCCCGACGGCACGGGACCGGACCTCATTGTCGACGACGGCGGCGACGCCACCCTGTTCGTCCACCACGGCGTGAAATGCGCCAAGGACGCCAAGGTGCTGGGCGCCCCGGCGGACAACAAGGAAATGGCCATCATCATGGACCGCATCAAGGCGGTCGTGGCCGCCGACGCCGGCCGCTTCGAGCGCATCGCCAAAAAGATCCGCGGCGTCTCCGAGGAGACCACCACCGGCGTGCATCGCCTCTACCAGATGATGCAAAACGGCGAGCTGCTCTTCCCGGCGATCAACGTCAACGACTCCGTGACCAAGTCCAAGTTCGACAACCTCTACGGCTGCCGCGAGTCCCTGGCCGACGGCATCAAGCGGGCCACGGACGTGATGGTCGCCGGCAAGGTCGTGGTCGTGGCCGGCTACGGCGACGTGGGCAAGGGCTGCGCCCAGTCCATGCGCGGCTTCGGCGCGCGCGTGCTCGTGACCGAAATCGATCCCATCTGCGCCCTGCAGGCGGCCATGGAAGGCTTTGAGGTCACGACCATGGAAGCGGCCTGCCCCCAGGGCGACATCTTCGTCACGGCCACGGGCTGCTGCGACGTCATCACCGGCGCGCACATGGAAAAGATGAAGGACGGGGCCATCGTCTGCAACATCGGCCACTTCGACTCCGAGATCAACGTGGCCTACCTGGAGAACACGCCCACCTGCAAGAAGGACCAGATCAAACCCCTGGTGGACAAGTGGACCATGGCTTCGGGCAACGCCATCCTGATGTTGGCCGAGGGCAGGCTCGTCAACCTCGGCTGCGCCACCGGCCACCCGAGCTTCGTCATGTCCAACTCCTTCACCAACCAGGCCCTGGCGCAGATCGAGCTGGCGACCAAACAGTACGCGATCGGCGTCTACACGCTGCCCAAGCTCCTGGACGAGGAAGTGGCCCGCCTGCACCTGGCGCGCCTGGGTGCCAGGCTCGAGACCCTGACGCCGGCCCAGGCCGCCTACCTCAATATCGACGCGGCCGGACCCTACAAGCCCGACCACTACCGCTACTAGTCGCGGCTTCCCGCAAGGCGCAGGGCGTCTCGCGGGGTCGTCAGCAGGTTTTTTTTTACCCTCCCCCTGCCGCCGTATCGTGGGAACCGCGCCCACGGTACGGCGGTTTTTTTGGGGTGTCGTCATCCTGCGTCGCGGCCCGGACGAAGACGATGCGCGGCGCGCGTGGCAGGGCGAACAGGCAAAGCGACGTTTGTGGATTATCCCGGTGTCGCAGTGCAATGCGTTCGTAGCGTACGCAAAAAAAGTGAAGTGTGACTTTTTGTCCTCTCTCTGCGGGAATGGAGTAATGACAACCCCTTCGGCGGCTGCGTCGTCGCAGGAAATGGTGCGCCGATTGCGATGTTGGTGCAAAACCGTAGGAAAGGTTTGCTTCGACCCTGGAATCCGTATACGAAGTCGGCAATGCAAAATTTCGACTTCCGCACCGCTGCGATGATCTATTGCAGCAGTCAGCTCTGCGTCGCCGTACTGCTGGCCGTGGCTTTTGCCGACAAGCGGTCCAGGGGCGCGCGGCTATGGATAGCCGGGCTTGGGGCCAATGTCCTGTCCGTGCCGTTTTTCGCCCTGCGCGGCCCAGCGCCGGAAAACGGCCTCCTTGTGGCGGGCAACGCCCTGTTCGCCCTGTCCTGGATTTGCTATTGGGCCTCTTTCGACCGGTTTTTTGGCAACAGGCGGCCGCAATGGCTTTACGGCGCGCCGCTGGCCGTGGCGGTTTTCCTGTCGCTGGCCCTGGACCAGGCGGTCAAACCCAGGGCCCTGCTGCTCGGGGCGCTCTATGCCGGCTTGACCTGGACCATCGCCGTCACGGTCTGGCGGCGGGTTCGGGAGTTCAGGACCCATATCATCCTCATGCTCGCCGTGGGCTACCTCCTTGCAGGCATTTCCTTTCTCGTGCGGGGACTGGCCGTCTTTTTCTCCTTCCAGCCGCAGCCCAACCCCTTCGACCCGAGCACGGCGCAAGACGTGGCCATGCTCCTTTCCGTGCCGGGACTGATCGCCTGCACCCTGGGCTTCGTGCTGCTGCACCGCGACCGCGCCGAGCAGGAGGTGCGCCGGCTGGCCGATCTCGACCCCCTGACCGGGCTGCAAAATCGCCGGGGCTTCGAGGCGGCGTTCGCCCGGGAACTGCGCGAGGCCGCCTGCGCCCAGTCCTGGACGAGCCTCGCCCTGGTGGACATCGACCACTTCAAGGCCGTCAACGACCGTCATGGCCATGCCCGTGGCGACGAAGCCCTGAGGCTCCTCGCCCGGATCATCGCCAGGGAACTGCGCGGCGGCGACGTGGTCGCACGCATCGGCGGCGACGAATTCTGCGTGTTGCTGTCCGGGGCCTCGCCCGAGCGCGCCGCCTCGGTGGCCGAACGCCTGCGCCGTACCGTGTCCGGCCATGATTGGGGCTGCCTGGGGCTTGCCGCGCCGCTGACCGTCACCATCGGCCTGTCCAGCCACCGGGGCGGCGCGGACGACGAGGGCGCGGATTTCATGCGCCTGGCCGACATGGCTTTGCTCGCGGCCAAGGAAATGGCCCGCGACATGGTCCTGCACGCCGACGCCCTCCCGTCCCGGTATTCCGCGAGCGCTGACGCCTAGGCCGCTTCCCCGACGATTTCGGGTCGAAAGCCTCGCCTTCCCGGCACATTCGGGGGGGCTTCGCTTTCGCGTGGCGACAAGAGTCACGCGAAGAAAAATTTTCGTGTGTTTTTATGAGGTTGCCGCGGGCACGACAACTTTGTATCGCTGTAGGACGGAATTGTCCGGGACGGCTCTCCGTCAAGCCGGAAATCCAGCAATTCAGGGGCGTCCGCATTGGCCCGATTCTTGATCTCACAAGGGCCGGGGCCCGCCGCCCGCAAGGAACCGCCGTGAACAACCAGCCCGAAGAAGACATCGCCTACCGCTCCATCGGCATTTTGCGTTCCCCGTTTCGCGACATCAAAGGCATGCCCATCCAGCCGGTCGGCGCGCTCGGCGTCGAGGGCCACGTGGAGGTGCATCCGGATTTCGCCGGTGGCCTGCGCGACCTCGAAGGGTTTTCCCATGTTTTCCTGCTTTACCACCTGCACCGGGTCACGGGTTACGACCTGATCGTACGCCCGTTTCTCGACAACGCCGACCACGGCATCTTCGCCACCCGCTCGCCCAAGCGCCCCAATCCCATCGGCCTGTCCGTGCTGGAACTCGTGGGCGTGACCGAGACCACCGTGCTCCTGCGCAACGTCGACGTCCTCGACGGCACGCCCGTACTCGACATCAAGCCCTATGTGCCGCATTTTGACGTCTGGCAGGCCGGCCGTATCGGCTGGTTCGACGCCAAGGCCGAAAACGCGGGCACCTGCATTTCCGATGATCGGTTCAGGTAGACAAACCCGCAAGGAGACGATTCCCCTTCCATGAAATGCGTCACCGTGGCCGGACCGCCCTCGTCCGGCAAGACCGCCGTTTTGCTGAAAACCGCCGCCATCCTGGCCGCGCGGGACCAGCGCCTGGGCGTGGTCAAGTTCGACTGCCTGGCCAGCCGCGACCGCGACGCTTTTGCCGCGGCCGGCATCCCCGCCGCCGTGGGTCTTTCCGGCGCGCTGTGCCCGGACCACTTCTACGTCTGCAACGCCGCCGACGCCCATGCCTGGGGCGTGCGCCAGGGGCTTTCCATCCTGGCCGTGGAGAGCGCGGGGCTGTGCAACCGCTGCGCGCCGCACATCGAAGGCGTGCTCGCCGTGTGCGTCGTGGACAGCCTCTCGGGCGTGGACACGCCGGCCAAGATCGGCCCCATGCTGCGCCTGGCCGACGTCGTGGCCGTGACCAAGGGCGACGTGGTCTCCCAGGCCGAGCGCGAGGTGTTCGCCTTCCGCGTGCGCCGGGTCAATCCCCGGGCCACGGTGCTCTTCGTCAGTGGGCTGACCGGCCAGGGGGCCGATGCCCTGGCCCACGTCATCGCTGCCGCGCCCGAAACCCCGACCCTTGACGGAGCGAGCCTGCGCTTCACCATGCCCGCCGCCGTGTGCTCCTACTGCCTGGGCCAGCGCCGTGTGGGCGCGGACCACCAGATGGGCAACGTGCGCAAGATGGATTTCGCCGAGGTGGCCCCGTGACCGGGGGGAGCCGGGACATGGCCCGGCCCTTCAAGGAAATCTGGCGCGAGCTCGCGGCCAGCCGCGACTTTTTCGCCGTGCAGGGCCTGCCCGCGCCCGCGCCGGAAACGACGCCCGAAGCCTATTTCGCCGCCCTCGGCGAGGAGGCGCTGACCGAAACGGGTTGCTCCCGCGACGAGCTGTCCGCGCATTTCGCCAGGTTTCTCGACGCCCTGGGGCGCATCGACGCCGCCCCGCCATCGGTAAACTCCCTGAGCGTGCGCGGCGGCACGGACAAGCGCGGCCGCCCCGAAACCCTGGACCTCACCCTCGTCCCCGGCGACGTGGTCGCCCTGGTCGGGCCGACGGGCTCGGGCAAGAGCCGCTTTCTCGCCGACGTCGAATGGCTGGCCGACGCCGACACCCCCACCGGCCGGCGCGTGCTCCTCGACGGCGCGCCCGCCGACGCCGCGCGCCGCCTGTCCCTGTCCGGCCGCCTCGTGGCCCAGCTGTCCCAGAACATGCATTTCGTCATGGACATGGCCGTGGGGCCGTTTCTTGAGGCCCACGCCGAAAGCCGCCTGCTCGCCGACGTCGCCGGGGCCGCCGCCGAGGTGGTCGCCCTGGCCAACGAACTCGCCGGGGAACCGTTCGCTACGGACACGCCCCTGACCGCCCTGTCCGGCGGCCAGAGCCGGGCGCTCATGATCGCCGACGTGGCGCGGCTGTGCGCCTCGCCCGTGGTGCTCGTGGACGAGATCGAAAACGCCGGCATCGACCGGCAGCGGGCCATTTCGCTTCTGACCGGCAGCGGCAAGATCGTCTTCGTCGCCACCCACGACCCGCTGCTCGCGCTGCTTGCGACGCGGCGGCTGGTCTTTTCCGGCGGGGCCGTGGCCCACGTCCTTGAAACCTCGCCGGCCGAGCGCCAGGCCCTTAAGGAACTGGCCGCGCTCGACGCCGTGCTGTCCCGGGCCCGCGAGGACCTGCGCCGGGGCCGCACGGTCGCCACGCAAAAGGAGACAAACTGATGGAACCCGGTTCCCTCGACTGGCCGGTCACGCGCTACCTGGCCCGCCATCCGGCCGGGCGCGACGTGCTCGCCGGCATGGGCGTCGCCGCCGTGGCCGACGCCGAATTCCTGGCCTCGGCTGCGCCCTTTCTGACGCTTCGCACGCTGCTTGCCATGCACGGTCTCACCGCCGAGGCCCTCGCCCGGGCCATGGCTGGGGCCGGCCCCGCAACAGGCATGGTGCCGCTTTTCTGCGATGGCTACCGCGCCGACGGCACCGGGCCGCGCATGTTCTTGAGCCTTCCCTGTCCCCTCAAGGCCCCCATGGGCATCGCCTTGGAGAACCTCAAGGAGCGCCTGGGGCCGGATTTTCCCTGGCCGCGCATCTTCATGGACAGCTGCGGCAAGCACACGCTCAACGATCTTGCCTCGGGCCTCGAAAGCGCCGCGGAAGTGCCGGACCTGATCGTTTCCGCCGGGCTCAACGGCTTTTTGTCCAGGAGCTTCCGCGACCGCTTCGCCGACGGCGGCCTGCTTGCGAAACTGCCCCAGGCCATGCATCCGGCCCTGGCCGACGCCCGCCTTGCCGACCCGCGCGGCGTGTGTCGCATCTACGGCGTCAACCCGCTGGTCATCGCCGTGGTCGCCTCGCGTCTGGGCGGCCTGCCCGTGCCGCGTTCCTTCGACGACCTGCTCGATCCGGCCTATGCCGGCAAGATCGGCCTGTGCGGGCCGCCGGAAACCGCCGGCGACTCCACGCTCCTGCTCAACATCCGCCTGCGCCACGGCTCCGAAGCCGTGGCCGCCCTCGGCCGGGCCATGGTCTGCGACACCCATCCGTCCCAGATCTTCCGCCCCGCGCCGGGGACCAATCCGCCGCCCATCGGCGTCATGCCCTACTTCTTCGCCACCGCCGCGCCGCGCCGCGACGACGTGCATCTCGTCTGGCCCGAAGAAGGCGGGCTCGTCTCTCCGCTCTTCGTCATGGTCAAGGAAACGGCCCTGGCGAGGCTTGCCCCCCTCGTCGAGTTCTTCACCGGGCCGGAAACCGCTGCCATCAGCGCCGGCGCGCTCATTCCGCCCACCTGCCCGGGCGCGCCCTCGGGCCTGCCCGAAGGGGCCAAGGTAGGCTTCATCGGCTGGGACACGCTCGAAGCCAACGACCTCGGCGCGCTCATCGCCGAAGCCGGCGCGACCTTCGCCCAGGCGTACTACGCTTCGCATTAAGGGGAGGGGAGACGCCCCCGGCGGCTGGGGCGCTGCCCCAGACCCTGCCAGGGCGCTGTCCCGGACCCTGCCAGGGCTCTGCCCCGGACCCCGCCGGGGGGAGTCACTCCCCCCGGTCCCCCCGGTCGGCGTCGTGGCGCGGGGGAGACTGCGGGCACCGGATGGGCGGGGGATGCGAAACGAAGATGGAGCCGGAATTTTCCCTGCCGAGCCTGCCGCGACAGCGGCGGCAGCGGCAGGGAAAATTCCGGCCCTGGGCCGTCGCCCTTTCGGGGCGAAGTTTCATGAGTTTTGCTCTTGGAAAGGCTTGGGGCGCAGTGTCGCGTGGTCGGAAGTGGTCGGCGCTCGGAAAGTGGAGCGCATAAATGATGTTGACAATGAGATTCATTATCATTAAATCATGTTCCCATGCGGATGGCACGGCCGTCCGGAAATACGCATCATGGGAGTACGCCATGGGAAAAGCGCTTGTCGTGTTCGGCTCCACCACCGGCAATACCGAAACCGTCGCCGAAGTCGTGGCCAAGGTCCTGGAAGAATCGGGAATGGCCGTTGACCTCAAAAACGCCGCAAAGGTCAAGGCGGCGGGGCTGGCCGAGGGCTACGACCTCGTGGTGTTCGGCTGCTCCACCTGGGGCGACGACGCCATCGAGCTGCAGGAGGATTTCATCCCCCTGTACGACGATCTGGAGGCGGCCGGGCTCGGCGGCCGGAAGGTCGCCGTCTTCGGTTGCGGCGATTCGAGCTATACCCACTTTTGCGGCGCGGTGGACGCCATCGCCGAAAAGGCGGCTTCCTTGGGGGCCAAGGTCATCGATCTGCCGCTCAAGATCGACGGTGAGCCGGACGAGGCCGAGGCCAGGGATTGGGCCAGGGAGGTGTTCCGGAGCGCGGCATAACGCCCCTCGCCTGATGCGGGAGCGGATGGCGAAGGAAAGGGGCCCTGCCGGGAGATGGGGACGGCTTGAAACAAGGAACGATACGGCGCGCGCGGGCAGGCGCGTCGCCTTTGCCGGGCGAATCTCGAAGAGGAACGCCCGCTTGCCTGGAGGCTGTCATGGCTTGTACCAACGGGAAATGTGAACTTTCGGCCAGCGTGCGACAACTGCGCGAGGCCGGCATGGAAGCGCTGGAGCACGGCGACCTTGTAGGAGCCGAGGCTCTGTTGCGTCGTTCCGTGGCGCTTTCGGAAAACGGCGGCGGCGTGGAGACGGCCACGGCCCATTCGGTGTTTCGCCTGGGACTGGCCCTGCACGAGGCCGGCCGCAGCGACGAGGCGGCCGAGGAATTCGAAAAGGCTCTGACCCTGGTCCGCAATCGGGCCGGATGCGGCAGCAAGCTCTACCAGAACATCCTGGGGCATTTCGCCGCGGTTTTGCCCGCGCGGGCTCCCGCCTGGGAGTGTGCGGCTGCCGTGTAGAAACAGCCGGTGAAAGCCCGTTGGCGACGCGCCCCGTCCGGCTTGGCGGTTTCCGGCGGGGCGCGTTTTTTTAAAAAACCCGCATCCTCGTTTCCTTCAGGTACTTCTCTTCCAGCACGTTCCGGATGCGCTTGACGATGTTGCGCCGGATCTCCAGGTCGATGGGCAGGTTGGGGTCCTGGTGCGCTTCGTTGATGCGCGCGCCCACCACGAATTCGATCGAGTCGCTGTCGAGCAGGATTTCGTAGAGCTGCGTGGCCGGATTCTTCTCCCGCGGCACGTCGTCGCGTTCCAGCAGTTGCGCCGTGCGCGTAAGCGTCAGGATGCCTTCGGTCACGAGGTCCACGCCCTCCATTTCCGCCGCCGGCGGTATGTCGCAGCTCGCGCCCTTGGCCGTCAGGCAGTCGCGGATGGGCCGCCCGAGCTCCCGGGACACGATGTTGGCCGTGGTACCGCCGCAGATGATCTTGCGCCCTTCGAAGTCCTCGAGCGCCTCGGCGAATTCCTTGTCGCGGCCGGCAGCGTAGGGCGGGCCGGTCAGGATGATCGTGCGCCGGGGGCGACGCAGGTAGATCACGGCCGCGGTCATGTCGTCGAAAGCCCGCTGGAACGGTTCCTGGCGCAGGCCCTGGGCGAGGATTTTCTGGGAAAGGGCGCGGGCCGAAATCTTCGGGTCCTTGGCCACCTGCTCCAGGGCGAATTCCCGGCAGCCCTTGATGCGCCAGCCCAGGCGCAGCCGCTCGGACCCGAGCCCCGCCTGGGTGATGCCGTCGGAAGTAAATATCAGCCGGTCCCCGGGCCGCAGCGCCATGTCGTAAACCCGGATCACCCGGTCGTTGTAGCGCGGCGAGGAGACCTCCTCGAAGTCCAGGTTGACGGCCAGCCCGTCGCGCACGAGCGTGATCGGCGGGTTGTCCATCTCCACCACGCGCGCCCCGCCGTTGGGGTGGATGTCCACCACGGTGAAGGTGGCGTAGCTGATCTTGCGCACCTGGCACACCGGCAGCGCGTCCATGATGACCTCGGCCGCGCGCACGATGTCCGTGTCGCAGGCCGTGTACTTGAGCGCCATGGTCGCGGTCATGAGCGAGAGGATCGAGGCCTTGACCCCGTGCCCGAGCCCGTCGGAGAGCACGGCGATGGTGCGCCCCTCGTCGGGCAGGCGCAGGGTCTTGAACGCGTCGCCGCAGATATCCTCGCCGTAGCGGTTGCGCTGGGCCGCTTCCACCTCGACGAAGACCTCTTCGCTCGTCATCCGCGCCGCCCTCGCAGTTCTTTTTCGGTCAGGGCGTGCGCCCCGCTGGAAAAGCCTTCGGACAGCGAACGCAGGAGAATCTCGGTGTCGGCCATGTTTTCGCCCAGGCGGCAGGCGATTTCCTGCACGGTCTCGAGGTTCTTGCGGATGATTTCCCGCGCGCGCTGGGCGATTTCCTCGCGGCGCAGCTCCGAGCCCGTGACGTCGAAGATGACGCCGCCGATGACGCTGCGCGGCTCGATGGTGAAGATGGTGACGCTGAACACCCGGTCGTCCTGGCGCAGCGCGTCGCGGTGGATGTCGGTCTCGGTTTCGAGAGCCCGGCGGAACAGGGCGATAAAGGGCACGATCTTTTCGAGCGCCGCCCCTTCCATGCCCGGGCTCGCTTCGAAGGCCATGAGTGTTTCCTCGCCGAAAAGCCGCGCGAAGTGCTCGTTGCACTCGATGATGTGCAGCTTGTTGTCGGCGATGACCACGCCGGCGGGAATGCAGCGCAGCAGCGCATTGGCCTTGCGCGTGGCGCGTTTGCGCAGGAAGTGCACGCACATCGACGGCTCGGCCAGCCCTTCGAGCATGGCCCGCGCCAGTCCACGGCAGGTCTCGTGGCCGCAACCGCCGCAATTGATTTCGTCCTCGGGCGTGAACTTGCCGATCAGCCGCAGTACCTTGACATACTGGTCCTCGCTGTAGACCGGCAGGTCCACGGGGGCGGGGTTCTTGCGCTCGCCGATGGAGACCACGGGTGCGCGCACCGGCGTTTCCGGCAGGGGCTTGACCGCGCGGTTGAAGACGTCGAGCTGGTCGAGCAGGCGCGGCCGGTGGCTGGACACGCACGGCCCGCGCACGCAGCCGCCGACGCAGGCGAGCATTTCCACGAACACCGGGCGCGGCAGCACGTGGTTCTGGATGCCTTGCAACGCGGATTCGATGGTCGGGATGCCGGATAAGGTGGTGAAGCAGACCTGGGTGTTGCCGGCGTAGGCCTTGATGGTGTCGGACATGCCCCCTTCGATGGGGTAGAGCGCGCCCTCCTTGGCCGGATAGGGCATGAACATGTCGGCCGGTCCCGGAACCAGGGCGGCGGGATTGATATTTTCCTGGCGCAGCATGATGCGCAGGTCGGTGAAGGTCATGGCCGCGTCGAGCAGGCCCGGGTGGTTGTCGGCCTCGGTTTTTTTGGCCACGCACGGCCCGAAAAAGACCACGCCGATGTCCTGGCCGTAGTTGCGGCGCAGCAAACGGCAGTGGGACAGCAGCGGCGAGAGCAGCGGCGAGAGGTTGGGCACGAGTTCGGGCATGTAGCCCCGGATGAAGTCCACCGCCGCCGGGCAGGCCGTGGAGAGCATGAGCCGCGGTCCGCCCTGGGCCAGGGTCTGGGCCACAGCGGCCGAGACTTCCTGCGCCCCGAGCGCCGTCTCCGACACCCCGGAAAAGCCCAGCTTGCGCAGGGCCGCGATCATGGCCTGGGGCGAGACGTCGGGGAACTCCGCCACCCAGGACGGGGCCAGGGAAACGTAGGCCGGGCGGCTCGAGCGCAGAAGTTTGAAGACCGCGAACAGGTCGTTGCGCACCTGCTTGGCATGTGCGGGGCAGGCGGCCACGCACTGGCCGCAGGCGATGCACAATTCCGGCACCACCGTCGCCCGTCCCGATTCCACCTGGATCGCCTTGACCGGGCACTGGCGCAGGCAGCGGTAGCAGTCCTGGCATTCGGTCTCGATGGTATAGATGGGGTAGGGCCTGAGCATGCCGCCTCCCTGGGTTGCGGTCTCGGGCAAGCTGGTCAGCATTGTCTGCTTCCTGGAGGCTTTAGGCAAGGGGGAGACACGGAGGGGGAGGGCGTCGTGTCGGGGATTATTGGGAAAGGTGGCGGCTTAAGAGTTCCATCAGGCGCTCGCCGTCGATTTCGCCGTACAACTGGCCGTCGATACGGATGTTCGGCCCCGTGCGGCACTGGTCCTCGCAGCGGCTGCCCGTGAGCACGACGCTATCGGCCAAGCCATGCTCGGCCAGGTATTGCTCGATCATGAGCAGGTGTTTCTTGTTGCCCCGGGCGAAACACGAACTGCCCATGCAAATGACGATTTCATGCTTCATGCGGTTGCGGGCCTTGTTTTGTCCCTTTTTTCACAAGTTAACCGCAAAAAGATCGCCCCGCAAGCAAAATCGCAATATCCTTCCCGGCCGGGGCCGATCGGAAAGGGAATTCAGATCATGGCGACGGCTTCGATTTCCACCACGAAGGCGGCATCGACGAGCCCCGCGACCTTGACGATGGTCGTGGCCGGCCGGATCTCGCCGAAGGCTTCGCCATGGGCCTTGGCCACGGCGTCGAAGTCGGCCATGTCGGTGAGGAAAAGCCGCGTGCGCACCACGTTTGTCAGGTCCGCGCCGGCCTGCGCCAGGGCGTCGCGGATGATTTCCAGGGCTCGGCTGGATTGGGCGTAGGCCCCTTCGGGCACGGAGCCGTCGGCGGCCGCGCCCACCGTCCCGGAAACGTAGACGGTGTTGCCGGCGACCACGGCCCGGCTGTAGCCGAGCAGGGGCTCCCATTTGGAACCGGAGGAAATGTTGCGGCGCTGGGTCATGCATGCTCCTTTGGGGGGAACGCGGCGAAGCGCCGCTGCCTGAACGATAGCCGGGAAGCGCTACGGGCGCAACCGCGCCGTATTTCCAGGGAAACACGGCGCGGCGAGCCCTCGAGCGCCCGCAAGGGCCTTACGCGATACAGGTGCAGACGTATTTGATCTCCAGGTACTCGTCCATGCCGTATTTCGAGCCCTCGCGGCCGATGCCCGACTGCTTGAAACCGCCGAACGGCGCGACCTCGTTGGAGACGAGTCCCGTGTTGTGCCCGACGAGCCCGTATTCCAGGGCCTCGGCCACGCGCCAGGCCCGGCCGGCGTTTTCGGTGTAGAAGTAGGCGGCGAGGCCATATTCGGTGTCGTTGGCCGCCGCCACGACCTCCTCTTCCGTGTCGAAGCGGAAGATCGGCGCCAGGGGGCCGAAGGTCTCCTCGCGTGCCACGCGCATGGCCTGCGTGACGCCCGAAAGGATGGTCGGCTCAAAAAACGTGCCGCCCAGGGCGTGGGGCTTGCCGCCGAGCACCACTCTCGCGCCTTTTTCCAGGGCGTCGGCGATGTGGCTTTGCACCTTTTCCACGGCCCGGGTGTCGATCAGCGGCCCGATGAGCACGTCCGGCTCGGTGCCGCGCCCCACGGGCATGGCGGCCACGGCCGCGGCGAGCCTGGCCGCGAAGGCGTCGTGGATGCCGGACTGCACGTAGAGCCGGTTGGCGCACACGCACGTCTGGCCGGCGTTGCGGTATTTCGAGGCGATGGCTCCGGCCACGGCGGCGTCGAGGTTGGCGTCGTCGAAGACGATGAACGGCGCGTTGCCGCCGAGCTCGAGCGAGATGCGCTTGACCGTTGGGGCGCACTGCGCCATGAGCGCGCGCCCCACTTCCGTGGAGCCGGTGAAGGAGAGCTTGCGCACGACGGGGCTCGCCGTCAGCAACGCACCGATGCGGCTGGAACTGCCCGTGACCACCTGGAGCACCCCGGCCGGGACGCCGGCCTGGACGGCAAGCTCGGCCAGGGCCAGGGCGGTAAACGGCGTCTTGGCCGCCGGGCGCACGATCATGGCGCAGCCGGCGGCGAGCGCCGGCGCGGCCTTGCGCGTGATCATCGCCGCGGGGAAGTTCCAGGGCGTGATCGCCGCGCACACGCCGACCGGCTGCTTGAGCACGAGCAGGCGCTTGTCGGCCGTGGGCGCGGGGATGACGTCGCCGTAGACGCGCCGGGCCTCCTCGGCGAACCATTTGAGAAACGACGCGGCGTAGGCGATTTCGCCCTTGGCCTCGGCGAGCGGCTTGCCCTGCTCGGCGGTGAGCAGGGCCGCGATTGCGGCGGCGTTTGCCACGACAAGCGCGTGCCAGCGCTCGAGCACCGCGGCGCGCTCGGGCGCGGCCTTGGCCGCCCAGGGACGCCAGGCGGCGTCGGCGGCGGCGATGGCGGCCTCGATTTCGGCCTGGCCGAGGTCCGGCATCTGGCCGACGCGGCTGCCGTCGGCGGGATCGGTCACGACGCTGACGCGGCCGTCGGCGGCCTGGATCCACTTGCCGTCCACGAGGCAGGCTTCGCGAAAAAGCGGGCTGTCTTGGGGCTTGGGCACGAGGGCCTCCTTTCGTATGGTTGGCCGGGGCGGACGCGCTCTCGCGCCCGCCCCGGTGCGGTTAGTCGTAGAACGCGGGCGCCTGTTTGACGGATTTCCAGGCCTCGGGGTCGTGGCCGGTCATGACGGTCACGCCGTGGGCATCCTGAAGGTGGCGCATGCGGTTGACGCTGCGCACGGTGTCGCCGGCGTTCCACATGAGCCCGGGCAGGGTGCCGTTTTCCAGGTTGTCGCTGGTGTAGCAGGAATCGGCGGCCAGGAACGTGGGGCCGCTGTTTTGAAGATGGACCAGCGCCGACTGGTGGCCCGGGGTATGGCCGGGGGTGAAGTGCAGGGTGATCGCGCCGTCGCCGTAGAGGTCGAAGCCGTCGTCGCGCCAGCCTTCGAGGATGAGCCAGGGCACGTCCTTGTCGAAGTCCTTCCGGATGTAGGCGAGCTTCATGTAGGGGTCGGGCACGTAGGCGAAGTGCAGTTCGTCGCGCTGGACCACGTACTGGGCGTTGGGGAAATGGCCCACGCCGCCGGCATGGTCCAGGTGCAGGTGGGAGAGGATGACGTAGCGGATGTCTTCCGGCGCGACGCCGACCTTTTGGATCGCGTTGACGCACCACTGGTCCTCGCGCATGACCGGGTCGTAGGCGGCGAGGATCGCGCCCCAGTGCTTTTCCTTGTCGTGCACGGTCTCGTAGGCGTTGCCGGTGTCGAAGAGCACCTTGCCCTTGGGGTGGTCGATGAGCGCGAAGGGCACGGGCACGTCGAAGGGCGCGCCCACGCCCTTGTTGAGCGTGAAGAAGTGCTGCTGGCTTTTGAGGATTCCCGCTTCGAACATGTACATTTTCATGGGGAGCTCCCGGGTTTGTGTTGCGCCGCTTTAATGGTAACGAATCAAAGGTGTTGTCATTGAAAAACACTTCGAGGACGCGACGCTAGAGCGCCTGGCGGTAGATGGCCTCGGCGTCGTCGCGCGTGAGCTTGCGCGGGTTGTTGGCGAGCAGGCGCGTGACCAGGAGCACGGCTTCGGAAAGGGCGGGCACGTGTTCCTCCTTGACGCCGTACGCGGCCAGGTGCTGTGGCACGCGCAGGTCCTCGGCCAGCTCCGTCAGGGCCGTCACGGCCGCGGCCGCGGCCTGGCGGTCGGTGAGCCCGTCCGTGGGCACGCCGAAGAACTGGGCGAGCTTGGCGAAGCGTTTGAGGTTGCCCGTCTGGTTGAAGCGCATCACCGGCACGAGCATGATCGTGTTGGCGATGCCGTGGGGGATGTGGAATTCCGCGCCGATGGGATAGGCGAAGGCGTGCACGGCCGTGACCCCGGCGTTGGCGAAGGCCATGCCCGCGAGCATGGCCCCGCGCAGCATGTTTTCGCGCGCGGCGAGGCTTGCGCCGTTGGCGTAGGCGGTGCGGATGTTGTGGAAGATGCGCTTGATGGCTTCCTTGGCCAGCATGTCCGTGATCGGCGTGGCGTTGATGGAGGTGTAGGCCTCCACGGCGTGGATCAGCGCGTCCATGCCCGTGGCCGCGGTCACGGCCGGGGGCAGGCCGAGGGTCAGCTCGGCGTCGAGCAGGGCGCAGGCCGGGAAGAGGAAGGGGCTGACCACGCCCTTTTTGAGCTTCTCGCCGTGGTCGGACAGGATGACGATGGGCGTGACCTCGCTGCCCGTGCCCGCGGTGGTGGGAACGAGGATGGTCGGCAGGCCCCGGCTCGGCACGAGGTCGATGCCGAAGTACCTGCCGACCGGGCCATCGTTTCGCGCCATCACGGCCGTGATCTTGGCCATATCCAGCGACGAGCCGCCGCCGAGGCCGATGACCAGGTCCGCGCCGCTGGCCCTAAGCGCCGCCAGGGCGTCCTCCACGATTTCGTAGCGCGGGTCGGCCTCGACCTTGTCGAAGACTTCCACGCCGAGGCCCGCGTCGGCGAGCAGCGCCGTCAGCCGCGCGGCGATGCCGGCCTTGACCACGCCGGGATCGGTGACGAGCAGCACGGACGCGCCGCCCAGGCGCTTCACTTCCTCGGGCAGGCGCGCGACGCAGCCGCTGCCCATGACGATGCGGGGCGTGGTGGAGAAGATTTCCGTTTTCATGATAACGACCTCCTTGCAGGGTGTGTGCTTTTGGTGCGGGAGCCGGCACGGCCGGCTCCCGCGCGGTGTGGCGCAGGGTTGGGAGGGGAAGCGCTCAGGACCCGGGGGCTTCGCCGGCCAGTGTGTCGGCTTCGGCGTCCAGCGCCCGCTGAAGGTCCTCGGCCCACAGCGGGGCGGAGGTGGTGTCGCCCCGGAAGAAGTCCATGGCGTAGACGATGAAGCAGGCGACAAGTCCCGCGCCGAAGGCCCAGGCCGCGCCCTTGGAGATGAGGATGCCGGCGACGAGGCCGCCGATGCCGAGGTCCTTGAGACTTTTGGCCTCGCGCGCCCCGATGTAGACCGAGACGAAACCCTGGATGATCATGGTCAGGGAGAGCGCGGCGGGCAGGATGGGCCGGGTCATGGTCACGATGGGCAAAAGCCAGTAGCCCGTGAACGTGCCCCAGCGGAAGGAGCCGATGCCGCCGTAGATGGAATCCATGCTCTCGCGCCCGGTCTTCCAGCGCTCGTAGGTGACCACGGTCATGGCCGCCCAGATGGGGCCGCACATGGAGACGTCGGGGCCCATGACGGACATGACGGCGTTGCGCGCGCCGACGACCAGGTGGGCGCGGTCGGGGTTGTAGTCCACGCGCTCGTCCGGGCGCTTGGCGTCGGCGTCGCGGATGATGCCCTGCGCCTGGACCGCGTCGCCGAAGATGACGATGTAGGCGGCGAGCACCAGGGGGATGGATTTGACGTACATCATGAAAGGCGGCCAGCCGAGCTTGCCCCAGGGCACCCAGTCGGTCCACAGCGTGGCGAAGGCGGGCTGGGAAAAGCCCCACTTGAGCTCGAACGGGGCTTCGCCGACCAAGGGCGCGATGACGATGGCCGCCACGATGGCCGGCAGGATGCCCAGGTTGGACAGCAGCTTGATGGACGCGCTCCGCTTGGACCAGCCGCGAAACGCCGGGTTGTACATCATGAAAAGCGCCACCAGCGCGCAGACGCTGATGGTGATGGGCATACTGTAGAACTTGCCGCCTTCCTTGAAGATGAGCTGGATGGCGGCGATGCCCGCGCCGAGGATGACGCCGGATTTGACGGCGCGGGGAATGAGCCCGATGACCGTGCGCGCAAGCCCGGTCGCGCCGAGAAAGAGGCACCACACGCCGAGCATCAGCTGGAAGGCGATCAGCGCATGCATGCGCTCGGGACCCATGGGGAAGGTGACACAGTAGGCGATCAGCAGCGGAATGGCCGGCGTGACCCAGCCCGGCACCACCGGGTCGCCCAGAAACGAGTGCCAGAGGTAGAGGAAGCCGTTTAAGATGACGATGGCCAGGGCGACCTCGAAAGGCATGCCGAGGGTGTCCTGGAGCACGGGAATGATGGACAGGCAGACCGCGCACATGACCAGTCCCTGGATGTAGTCGGCCCATTCGAAGCGGTAATGCACGAACGGAATGCGCAGTTTGAATTTCCACACGGGGATGTAGGGCGCTTCCAGCGTTGCGGTTCTTCTTTCGCCTGCCATGGAAACCTCCGGTCAAGGGGTTGTTTCGCGTCGCCGGGATGTCACGAGCGGAGCCCGGTGCGGTTGGCTGGCCCTGCATCACGATTCGTGCCAGCCGGCCCGGGTCGGAGCACCGGAGCGGAAGTGAATGGTTACGGCAGGTTATGGTGAGGACGGTGTTTCGGGATGCCCGCGACGAACGCGCCGGGTGATGCAGTGCTGCATCGCCGGAAAAGCGCCAACACGCGATGGGAGTTGCCGAAAAGGGCGGCGGGCCCGCAGGCGCGGCGGTCCGATGCACTGGCGCATCGGCTGATGCCGTGACGCATCAATCCCGGACGATACCCAGGCGACGGGCCTTGCGCACCACCGTGGACTGGTTGACGCCAAGGGATTTGGCCGCGGCCCGGGTCGAGCCGTGCATCATCAGGGCCTGGCGCACGGCCTCGGCTTCGGCGCGCGTAAGCGTTTCGCGAAGCGTCGCGCCCGCGGCCGGGGCATGTGCCGCGCCGCCGCCGTTGCCCGAAAGCGCGCGCAAGGCGTCCTCCCGGGTGATGACGTCGCCCGGGCCGAGCACCACTAGGCGCTCCATGGTGTTTTCGAGCTGGCGCACGTTGCCCGGCCAGTCCCAGGCGGCCAGGGCGTCGCAGGCCTCGGGGTCGATCTGGCGGCCGAGGCCGTACTTGCGGTTGAAGCGCTCGAGAAAGCGGTGGATGAAGTCGAACACGGCCTCGCGCCGCTCGCGCAGGGGCGGCACGACCAGGGGCACGACGCTCAAGCGGTAGAAGAGGTCGCTGCGAAACGTGCCCTGGCGCATCATGGCTTCCAGGTCGCGGTTGGTGGCGGCCATGATGCGCACGTCCACCTCCTTGGCGCGCACGTCGCCCAGGCGCGTGACCTTGCGTTCCTGGAGCGCGCGCAGGAGCTTGGCTTGGAGCCCCAGCGGCAGCTCGCCCACCTCGTCGAGGAAGAGCGTGCCCTGGTGGGCGAGCTCGAACACGCCGGGTTTGCCGGCCTTGTTCGCGCCGGTGAACGCGCCGCTAACGTAGCCGAACAGCTCCGATTCCAGGAGTTGCTCGGGGATGGCCGCGCAGCTCACCTTGACGAACGGGCCTTCGCGGCGCGGGCTGTGGTCGTGGATGAGGCTCGCCACCACTTCCTTGCCGACGCCGGATTCGCCGAGCAAAAGCACCGTGGAATCGACCAGTGCCAGGCGCAGGGCCTGTTCGTGGACTTCCTGCATGCGCTTGGAGCGCACGACGATGCGGCCGCCGCCGCCCATGGCCCCGCGCAGCGAGGCGAGCTCCAGGCGGTAGCGGTCCTTGAGGGCGCTCAGTTTCTCGAGTTCTTCCTGGAGGCGCTGGAGTTCGGTCACGTCGCGCACGTTGGTCACCACCCGCCACAGCGCCCCGGAGGCGTCGTCCACGGGGTTGCCCGTGACCACGATGGTCTTGCCGCCCTTGACCTTCTGGATGATGGTTTCGGATTTGCGCGACTTGAGCACCCGCAGCGTCACGGACTGGTCGTAAAAGCCTTCGCTGACCAGATCGCGCATGTTGCGCCCGAGCACCTCGGACGCGCGGATGCCGGTGATGCGCTCGTAGGCCCGGTTGACGAGGATGGTCGTGCCTTCGCCGTCGGTGATGAAGATGCCGTCGAAAGAGGAGTCGATGACGGCACGCATCTCCCGGGCCAGGATGTGCATGGCGCGCAGCTTGCCGAGCACGGCGTGGCGGTCGCCGGCCTCGCGCAGATGCACCATGCGGGCGGTTTCGTCGCCGCCGCGGGTCGGGTCCGGGATGCGCCAGCGCGCGGCCAGGTAGCGGGATTCGTCGCGCACGGCCAGGGCCACGGCCCCGGGCTCGGCCGGGTCGTCCTCCACGCGGAAGCCGGCCTGGACCAGGGCCTGGCGCAGGGTGCGGCCCCGGCGGCCCTCGTCGCCGAGCACGCAGCGGGCGGCGTCGTTTTGCCAGCGGATCACGCCGTCGTCCTGGCACAGGACAAGGGGTTCGGGAAAACGGCGCAGGGCCCCGGCCCAGGGATCGGCCTCGCCGCGTCCCGGCGCCTGGTCCGGCCCCAGGCGCGAGGCGTCCACGCAGCCCATGAGGCGCGGGCCGTCCACCACGGCCAGAAAGCGGTTTTCGTACCAGGCGATGTCTTCCAGGGGCGTTTGCGGATGCACGGCGCAGATATGGCCGCGCGCGTGCAGCGAGACCGGGTCGGACAGGCTGGCCCCGCCGGCCAGGGCGCGCATGAGGTCGTCGCTGGTGAAGACGGATTCGGGGAAGCCACCGGCGTCGAGGACCGGCGCGCCGCCGATGCCGGTTGCGCGGAAAAGCGCCGCCGCCGCGCGCAGGGTGTCGTCCCGGCGCAGGCTGTGGGCGCTTTGCTGCATCACGTCGTGGACTTTCACGCTCCCACCCCCCGGCCGCGGCCCCAGGTCGCGCGGCGTCTGGCAGAGACCTTTGCGCCTCCATAGCCCCCGGCAAAAGGCGCGGTCAACACGTCGGACGTTTTTGGCGGCGAGGCGGGAGGGGGGCGGCGGCCGCCCCCCCGTGTGCGGGCGGGCTGATTAGTGGGCGTGCCCGGAACCCAGTTCCGTCAGGGAACGGGCCAGGCTGGACAGGCCCGAGGACCGGGCCAGGACAAGGGGTTTGAGGCAGCCTTTGCAGGCTTGTTTGACCAGGGCGCAGGCCTCGTGGCTCACGCAGTCCACGGGGCAGACCACGGCGTCGGCCGCGCCGAGCAGCTCCCAGAGCCGGTGGGCCGATTGCTCCCGGCCGCCGTCGTGGTGCACGAGTTCGCAGCCGAACTTGGCGGCGAGCAGCTTGTAGTGGGAAACCAGGGAGCAGCGGCCGCCCACGTAGAGCACGCGCTTGCCGGCAAGTCCGGCCTGGGCGGCGCGGCATGCGCAGGCCTCGCCGCAGGAGCCTTCGGGCAGGCCGCGTTCCCGGCAGGCGCAACCCGCGTGGTCGACCAGGCTCTCCGGGGCGTCGGCATGGTGTGCGGCATGGGCGGCGTGGGCCGCGGCCGCATCGCCGAGGGCCGTAAACAGCGAGGCCTCCAGGGCCTCCACCTCGCCTTCGCGGTCGGCGAGGTCGCGGCGCAGGCTGGCGGTTTCGGCATGGGCGCGCTCCAGGGCCAGGGCCTGCCGTCCGGCCTCGGCTTCGGTGGCCTCCAGGCGGGCGACGGCGTCGACGAGCTGGGCGCGCAGGTAGTCGCGTTCGCGGCTGACCGCGGCCACGGCGGAGTTTTCGATGGCCTCGCGCAGGGAAATGCGTTCCCGTTCGGCCGCCTGCCGTTTGTTGCGTTCGACGGAAAGCGCCTCCATGGCCTCGCGGCAGCGGCTCTTCCATACGGCCACGGCCTGGCGCAGCACGGCCTTGCTTTCCTCGAGCGCGGCCTCGGCCTCGGCCAGCTTTTCCTCCAGGCGCGTCAGCCGCGCGAGGTCGGCGCGGTTGGCCGCGCCCACGCGGTGGGAGAGCATGTGCACTTCGCCGTAAATATCGCGCAGCAGCGCATCAGGCGCGGTCGGGTGCGACATCATGGCCCAGAAAGGGCCGGGCACGTCGCCGGCGTCGGCGCGCTCGCGCCACATGCGCCTTAGTTCCGCGGGATCGTCCACGCGCAGGAAGGCGCGCAGCTCCTTGCGGAATTTCTTGTCCAGGAAGCGTTGCAGGTATTTGGCCGGCCCGCCCCCGGGCACCTTGGCCTGGCCCACGAGAAAGACGTGGGCGTCGTAGTCCGAGGCGTCCTCGGACACGGGGTCGCCGCATTTGCGGCAGATGCGGCGCAGTTCGGCGACGGTCAGGCAGGTGCCGACGATGGGGCAGGCGTAGTCGGCGTTGTCGTACAGGGTCTTGCGTTGCATGGCTCCTCCCGGGCCGCGGGCGGCCCTTGGGAAGGAGCTTTACTCGAAAATGAAAATCATTGTCAATTACGAACCGGAAAAAAGACAAGAAGCCCGGAAACCGCACGCCCAAAGGGCTCTCCCCCCTTTCGGGAGGTCCAGGAGGGGCCGCCGCCCCTCCTGGCCGCCGGAGGCGTCTTTCCTTCTTTTCTCTCCCCTCTCTTCTCAACCCGGAAAGAAAATCCCGACCAGACGCGCGCCTGCGGCGCGGCGCGCCAGGCGCGTCAGCGCGAGGGAGCCGCCAAACGAGAAGACCATGGCGGCGACGCCCAGGGGCAGCCGCCAGACAGGGGCCACGGGTGCGGGCACGGCGGCGAAGAAGGCCAGCACCAGCACGTAGTGGGAGAGGTAGATGCCGAAGGTGTCGCGCCCGGCCCCGGCCAGGAAGGCGAAGACGCGGCCGCCGCCCGCCGCCTCGACGCGGCGGCAGGCGGCGCACAGGGCGAGGCTTCCGGCGAACTGGAAGGCCAGGCCCGAGAGCAGGAAATACTGGCGGTAGTTGGCCCCGAGCGCCCGGGACTGGGCCGCGTCCTCCCAGAGGTAGAGCGCGAAGGTCGCCACGGCGGCCCCGGCCAGGGCGGGAAGGGCGCGGGTCAGGGCGGCGAGCGCCTCCTCGTGGCGCGACAGCCAGCAGCCCAGGAAGAAAAACCCGCCCCAGGCCGGGGCCAGGCGGACGCCGACCAGTTCGAAACGGTAGTCCGCCGGGGGGCTTGTCGCGGCAAGGAGCGTGGAAAAGGTGTAGAAGACGACAGTGACGCCAAGGGCTCCAAGCGTCCAGGCGCGCAGCCGTCCCGGCGTGGCGAAGGGGTTCGCGAAGCGCAGGAGCATGAGGAATTGGAGCAGGGCGAAGACGAAGTAGAGCTGGATGGCCCCGAAAAGCAGGTCGGTCAGGCTGCGCAGGGTCCAAAGCGGCACGCCGTAGAGGAATTTGAGCGAGAGGATGGTCAGGGCGTTCCAGGCGAAAAACGGCGGGGCGAGCCGGGCCGCCTGCCGGGCCGGGCGGCGCGAAAAGGGGACTTCCGGCGGCCGGCTCAGGTCGTTTCTGCCGAGCAGGTAGCCGGCAATGAGGAAGAAGGCCGGCACGGCGAAGGTGACCAGGCAGGCGGAGAAAAGCGGGACCACGGAAAAGTCCCCCTCGCGGAAAAAGGCCATATTGCTGGCATGGGACCAGACGACCACAACCATGGCCACGGTGCGGGCCGCCTCGATCCATTGCAGCTTTCGCGGGGCGGCGGCGGGGCGGGGCATGGATCGGCTCAGATTTTTCCGGCGCGGCGGTCGTAGACGATCATGTAGACCTGGTCGATCTGTACGTAGAGGTCGGGCAGGGCCCAGATGGTCTGGATCATGGTGGTGGTGGTCGGCGAGCCCAGCTCGGCCGTGACCTTCTCCACGAGCTTGCCGACGGACAGCAGGTCGTGGACGAGCACCACCAGGGAGAAGCGGCCGCTGTCCTTGTTGCAGCCGTAATAGATGCGGTTGAGCGGCACGCCGTCGAATTCGGGCTTCTCGTCCCTGTCGTAGTGCAGGATGAACGGGCTTTTGGCCACGGTGTCGGGGTCGTAGGCCAGGCCGAACATCTGGAGCTGGGCGTTCCAGAGGGGACGGGCGCGTTCCACGGCGAAGGAAGGCTTGGCGAACATGGTGTCGCAGGATTCGCCGTAGCGGTATTTGCCGAAGCCCTGGCGCAGGTTCATGCCCCAGGCGGCGCTGGTGGCGACCAGGACGAGAAGGCAGGTCAAAAGCAGTCGTTTCATGTATTCCTCCCGGCGATAAGGCTTACCGGCGTAGCCTGTTTAGGCGCTCGGGGCCTCGTTGTAAAGGCCGCCGCAGCCGAGCGCGGCCCGCACGATGGGCAGGGCGCGGGCAAGGGGCCGGCCGAGATAGAAAGGCAGCTCCGTCACGGAGACGCCGGCCCTGGCGGGCAGCAGATCCCGGTACGCGGCGTCCAGGCGCACGATTCTCGCCACGGCCTCCCGCGCGGCGGCGTCGCCGCCGAGGGCGCGGCGGCACAGCGCCGCCAGGCGTGCGAGGTCGGTTTCGGCTTCGTGGGCGGCGCACAGCACTGCCAGGGGGGAGGCTTCCCCCAGGATGTCGCGTCTGGTGAGGCGGCCTTCGAGGTAGGCGTCGGCCACGGCCTGCGGGGCGTCGCAGAAGAGGTCGCGGCACTGGCGGGGCCGGTTTTCGTGGACGGCGCAGGCGTCCGGCTCGGTGAAAAAGAGGCAGGCCCGCCCGCCTTGTCCCGGGCGCAGGCGCACCAGTTCCACGGGCGCGGGGACGACGCCGCCGGCCACGTTGTCCGTGACGTACTCGCCCCGGCGCAGGACCATGAGTGTCGCCGGGGCAAGCACGCCGGCGGCGAACAGGGGCAGGTCCTCCCGGCACAGGGAAGGCCCGCCCTGGCGGCAGCACGCGCCGCAGCGGCGGCAGACGGGGACGGCTTCGTTCATGCGCCGTGCATGGAGCAAAACGGGGCGCTTGGCAAGGCCGGTGACCCGGCCTGCGTGCGTTGGCGCAAAAGGGCTTTGCATCGAAGGCGGCGCGGTGGTATGAGGGGTGATGCACATCGGATCGCTTCCGGCACGTTTTCCCGTTGACAGAAAACTGTCGTCATTTTAGTACGGGAGCGATTGTGCAATAGTTCACGTTCCACTAGACCCCCGAGCGAATAACACCCCGCCCGTCGACGAGCAGGGTCGGCCGGAGGGGAGGCGTCCAGGCGGCCAAGTCGCCGGCGGCGCGTGACGATTGGTTAAGGCGGTAACTCTTCAAACCCCACTGGAGGAAGCAAATGGCGAAACACCAAACCCCCTTGTTGGACCAGCTCGAAACCGGGCCATGGCCCAGCTTCGTGTCCGACATCAAACAGGAAGCCGCGCATCGGGCCGCCAATCCCAAGGGCCTGGACTACCAGGTTCCGGTCGATTGCGCAGATGACCTGCTCGGCGTGCTGGAACTCTCCTTCAAGGACAAGGAGACCCACTGGAAGCACGGCGGCATCGTGGGCGTGTTCGGTTACGGCGGCGGCGTCATCGGCCGTTACTGCGACCAGCCCGAGATGTTTCCGGGCGTTGCCCACTTCCATACGGTGCGTGTGGCCCAGCCCTCCGGCAAATACTACACCAGCGAGTATTTGAACGCGATCATGGATATCTGGGAACTGCGCGGTTCGGGCCTGACCAACATGCACGGCTCCACCGGCGACATCGTGCTGCTCGGCACCACCACCCCGCAGCTCGAGGAAATTTTCCACGACCTGACCCACAACCTGAACACCGACCTTGGCGGCTCGGGCTCCAACCTGCGCACCCCGGCCGACTGCCTGGGCCAGTCCCGTTGCGAATTCGCCTGCTACGACACCCAGGACGTCTGCCACACCCTGACCAACGACTACCAGGACGAACTGCACCGTCCGGCCTTCCCCTACAAGTTCAAGTTCAAGTTCGACGGCTGCCCCAACGGCTGCGTCGCTTCCATCGCCCGTTCCGACTTCTCGGTCATCGGCACCTGGAAGGACGACATCCGCATCGACCAGGACCGCGTGAAAGCCTACGTCGCCGGCGAGTTCAAGCCGGGCGGCGGCTCCCACTCCGGCCGCGACTGGGGCGCCTTCGACATCGTCAAGGAAGTCGTGGACCGCTGCCCCACCGGCTGCATGAGCTACGACGGCGCCAAGCTCTCGATCGACAACAGCAACTGCACCCGCTGCATGCACTGCATCAACACCATGCCGGCGGCGGTCAAGATCGGCACCGAAACCGGCGCCTCCATCCTGGTCGGCGCCAAGGCCCCGATCCTCGACGGCGCGCAGATGTCCTCCCTGCTCGTGCCCTTCGTCGTCGTGGAAAAGCCCTACGACGAAATCAAGGAAGTCATCGAGAATATTTGGGACTGGTGGATGGAAGAAGGCAAGAACCGCGAGCGCGTGGGCGAGACCATCAAACGTCTCTCCTTCCAGAAGCTGCTCGAGGTCACCAACACCAAGGCCGTGCCGCAGCACGTGGAAGCGCCCCGCGCCAACCCCTACATCTTCTTCAAGGAAGACGAGGTGCCCGGCGGCTTTGCCCACGACGAAAAGGCCTATCGCCAGAGACACATGAGATAAGTGGGAGGACACTGATATGGCATTCATCTCTTCCGGTTACAATCCCGACAAACCCATGGAAGGTCGGATCACGGATATCGGTCCTCGCCACTTCGAGGAATTCTATCCGCCGGTCATCAAAAAGAACAAAGGCCAGTGGGATTACCACGAGATCGTGAAGCCCGGCGTGCTCAAGCACGTGGGCCTTTCCGGCGACGTGGTCTACACCGTGCGCGTCGGCGGCGCCCGCCTCATGAGCGTCAGCCACATCCGTGAGATCTGCGCGATCGCCGACAAGCACTGCGGCGGCCACCTGCGCTTCACCACGCGCAATAACATCGAGTTCATGGTCGAGACCGAGGCCGCCCTCGACGCCCTGATCGCCGATCTCGAGTCGCGCAAGTTCGCCGGCGGGAGCAACAAGTTCCCCATCGGCGGCACCGGCGCCTGCGTCTCCAACATCGTCCACACCCAGGGTTACGCCCACTGCCACACCCCGGCCACCGACGCCTCCGGCCCGGTCAAAGCCGTCATGGACGACATGTTCGAGTACTTCCAGTCCATGAGCCTGCCGGCCATGGTGCGCATCTCCCTGGCCTGCTGCCTCAACATGTGCGGCGCGGTGCACTGCTCCGACATCGGCATCGTCGGCATCCACCGCAAGCCGCCCATCGTCGAGCACGACCGCCTGGACAACATCTGCGAGATCCCGCTCGCCGTCTCCGCCTGCCCGACCGGCGCCATCAAGCCGTCCAAGGTCGAGATCGACGGCAAGAAGGTCAACTCCGTTGCGGTCAACGCCTCCCGCTGCATGTATTGCGGCAACTGCTACACCATGTGCCCGGCCATGCCGCTCGCCTCCGGCGAGGGCGACGGCATCGTGCTCATGGTCGGCGGCAAGGTGTCCAACCGCATCTCCATGCCGAAGTTCTCCAAGGTCGTTGTGGCCTACATCCCCAACGAGCCGCCGCGCTGGCCGACGCTGACCAAGATGATCAAGCACATCGTCGAGGTCTACGCCGCCAACGCCAAGAAGTACGAGCGCCTGGGCGAATGGGCCGAGCGCATCGGCTGGGAGAAGTTCTTCGAGCTGTGCGATCTGGAGTTCTCCCACCACTGCATCGATGACTTCCGTGATCCGGCCTACTACACGTGGCGCCAGAGCACCCAGTTCAAGTTCACGAAGCACATCGAGGCCTAAGCATCCAACTTCCGGGCGGGGAGAAATCCCCGCCCGGATCAAACAACGAGGGAGCGGTATGGCTACCGAGAAAGAGCAGGTGCTCGAATTTCTGCAGGGCAAGACCGGCAAATCCAAATTCTATTTCAACGACTTCTGCAAGATCTTCCCGGACAAAAAGCAGCGTGAGGTCAAGAAGATCCTCACCGAGCTGGTCAACGAAGGCAAGGTCGTCTTCTGGTCCAGCGGCTCCACCTCCATGTACGGCCTGGCCGGCGTGGGCAAGCAGGCGGCCGAGGAAGAGTAGTCATCCGGCGCGAGGCGGCTTGCGGTTTCCATCCGCCCACACAGGTCCATGCCTGGGGGGATCGACGCCGGGAACGGTTCACCGCGCGAATAACGAGAAGCATGCGCCTGACCCGAAAGGCGCGCAACAACGATACGCGCCGTGAATGATCGCCCGCGTCTTGTCCTGGCCGGGCTTTCCGGGGGCGCAGGCAAGACCATCCTGACCCTTGGAATCTGCCGGGCCATGGCTGCGGCCGGCCTGCGCGTCCGTCCGTTCAAGAAGGGTCCGGATTACATCGACGCCGCTTGGCTCGGGCTCGCCGCCGGGCGCGACGCCACCAATCTGGACCCTTTCTTACTGCCCGAATCCCTACTCCTGCCCCATTTCCTGGAAAAATCCCGCGACGTCGACATCTCCGTCGTCGAGGGCAATCGTGGTATTTTCGACGGCATGGACGTGGCCGGCTCCTGCTCCACGGCCGCCCTGGCCCGACAGCTCGACGCGCCCGTCGTCCTCATCCTCGACGCCACCAAGATGACCCGTACCGCCGCCGCCCTGGTCGCGGGCGTGGCCGCCTTCGAACCCGGCCTCAACCTGGCCGGCGTGGTCGCCAACCGCACCGCCGGGGCGCGCCACCGCGACATCCTGCGCCGTTCCATCGAGACGCTCGCCCATGTGCCCGTGATCGGCATGCTCCCGAAAATTCCGAAAAATCCCATCCCCGAACGGCACATGGGCCTGGTTTCCGACCGCGAGCAGGGGGCCGTGGACGCCATTCTCGACGGCATCGCCGCCGTGGTGCGCGAACACGTCGATCTCGACCGCCTCGTGGCCATCGCCCGCAGCGCTCCGCCCCTGCCGGACGTCGCGCCGGACGAGCCGGGCTGCGATGCGCCCCTGTCCACGGAGGCCGATTCCGGGGGAGCCCCGGTCATCGGCGTGGTGCGCGACGCGGCGCTGTGGTTCTATTACCCGGAAAATCTCGAAGCCCTGGAGCAGGCCGGCGCGCGCCTTGCCGCCGTGAGTCTCCTCGACGACGCGCCCTGGCCGGCCCTCGACGGGCTTTACCTCGGCGGCGGTTTCCCGGAAACCCATGTGGAAGCGCTGGCCAAGGACACGGTCATGCGCGCCCGCGTGGCAGGGCTCGCCGCCTCGGGCATGCCCGTCTACGCCGAATGCGGCGGCTTCATGTACCTGTGCCGGGGGCTCGTCGTCGAAGGCGCGCACTACCCCATGGCCGGCGTCTTCCCCGTGGACACGACGCTTTGCGCCAAGCCGCAGGGCCTGGGCTACAGCCTGGCCCGGGTCGTGGCCGACAACCCTTTCCACCCCGTGGGCACGCTGCTTCACGGCCACGAATTTCACTACTCCCGCTGCCAGGCCGCCCTGGAAGGCGGCTTGCCCGGTCCCGAGTCCTTCTGCCTGCGCATGGAACGGGGCGTGGGTATGCACGCCGGCCACGACGGACTGCTTTTCCGCAACACCTTCGCCGCCTACACCCACATCCACGCCCATGGCGCGCCACACTGGGCGCGCAATTTCGTGAAAGCGGCGCGGGTGTGGAGAAGAGGAAAGATGCCTCCGGCGGCCGGGAGGGGCTAAGCCCCTCCCGGACCCTCCCCGCCGCCGGTCCGGCTGGCGTCGCGCAAAGCCGCGACGCCAGCCGGACCGGAAACATGGGGAGCCGGAAGCTTCACGCGCGGGGACGAATCATCCATCGAGGGGGTCCGGGGGGAATCATTCCCCCCGGCCGCCGGAGGCATCTTCACCATGCACATCATACGCGAAATCGCATCGCCCCATGGGCCGGTCGCCTACACCCCCGACGCCGCTGCCGCACCGCTCGAGGGCGAGGACACGGGGCTAACCTATGGCAGGTACTTCGAGGCGCTGGAGGCGTTCGTGTCCGCGGACGGGTTTGCGCCCCTTGCGCGGGGTCTTGGGGCGCTCGGGCGCGCAGGCGGGCTCGACGGCGCGCGTGAGGTCGTGCTGCGCGCCGAAAAGCACGGCATGCTCTACCATCCGGCCAGCTGCACCGTGCGCTTTCCCGACGACGCAGTGACGCTTTGCATCAATGTGGCCGTCGTACCCGTGGCCGTGGATTGCCTGGAAGCGGAATGCGGAATGCTCGAATTCCTGCGCGGCCGGTTCACGCCGGAGTTCCTGCCCCGGCCCCTGGCCTGTGCCCGGGTGCACGGACTCGGCATGCTGCTCGAGGAGTGGTTCGCGGGGTTTCACGAATTCCACCAGGATGGTGCGGGCCGGGTGCGGCTGTGGGATTTCGACGCCGGCGAGCGGATTCTGGATGCGGCCGCTGCGGCGGCCCTCTACGGCGAGGCGGCGCACATCCTCGCCCGCTACTTCGATCCGGTAACGGGCGCGTCCATCGGCCCGTGGCATCATGCGGCCGGGGATTTCGTGGCCCGCGAGGACGGCGACGGCGTCGCGGTGCGGCTCGTCACGGTGCGGGGGCACGGCGCGGCGCGGGCCTTCACCGAGGCCGGGCCCATGGCCGAGCGCCTTGCCGGGCTCTCCTTTTTCACCAACATGACCATGCGCATGCGTCTGGACCGCGTGGACGGCGTCGGGGAACTCGTGCTGGCCGGCACGGACATGGTGCCGGCCATCGTCGCCGGCTTCGCCAGTGCCTTGGGCGAGCGCGAGGATGTGGGCGACGGGGGCCTCGGGCTGCTCGATTTCCTGGGTTCGTTTTCCGCCGAGGAGCTGGCCGGGGCGGGGGCGCAGCTCATGGAGCCGTGCCCGGAAGAGGAGCAGGGCTTGCTCGCCGCGGCCTGGCCCGGCCATGCCAAGGCGCTCGTGGCGGCACTCTCGCAGATATGACGGGCGCGCCGTCTGCGCCCGGCGCGCCGCGTTTTCATTGCGCGGTCGTGGACGCGGCGGGCGTGCTGCGGGAAGACGCTTCCACCGCCATCGTTCCCTGGTGGAGCGTGACGAAGACGCTCGTTGCCGCCTGCGTGCTGCTTTTTGCGCAGGAAGGGCGGCTGCGGCTCGATGCGCCGCTCGGGGAGCATCCCTTCACCGTACGGCAACTGCTTGCGCACCGGTCGGGACTCGGCGATTACGGCGGCCTGCCGGCATACAAGGCGGCCGTGGCCCGGGGCGACGCGCCGTGGTCGGACGCGGCGTTTTTGAACCATGTCTCGCCCCGGACGCTTCTTTTCGCGCCCGGTTCGGCTTTTGCCTATTCCAATGTCGGTTATCTGCTGCTGCGCCGGCGGCTCGAGGCGCTTGCCGGCGAGGGGCTCGGTACGCTGCTCGCCCGGCGCGTGCTGCGCCCCCTTGGCCTGGCCGGGTCGCGGCTGGCCATGACGCCTGCCGACATGGTGCAAACCGCCTTCGCCCGCTCTCGCAGCTACCATCCCGGCTGGTGTTCCCATGGCACGGTCGTCGGTCCCGTGGCCGAGGCGGCGCTGGCGCTCCACCGGCTGCTTGCTGGGGAACTGCTTTCGCGCGCGTCCCTGGCCGCCCTGCGCACGCCGTACGCGCTGCCAGACAACTTCGCGACGCCGCCCTGGCGGCAGGCCGGTTACGCGCTCGGGCTCATGCGCGGCACCCTGGCCGACGCGGACCTGACCCGCCATGCGGCGGTGCAGGGGCACGGCGCGGGCGGCCCTGGCTGCGTGGGTGGCGTCTATAACGCGCCGGACGTCTGGGGCGGACGTACGGTGGCGGTCTTTACCGATGCGACCTGTCCTGGAGCCGTCGAGGACCGGGTCCTTGCCCTGCTGACGACGCCATAAACAAAGGGCGTCGGGTGGCAGCTCAACGGCGTGGTCCCATTTAGCGGTGCAAAGGCGGAAGACCGGCACGTGAATTACGCAGCCGGGGAGGGGGGCGCGGCGAGATGCTTTTGCGCGGCGGCGAGCACCTGCGCCGCGTCGGTCAGGCGCGCGTCGGCGGCCACGGCGCGCCTGGCCGCGGCCAACGCTTCCTTCCAGTTGCCGCGCCGCGCCTGCACACGGGCCATGGCCTGGTCGAGCAGGGGATGGTTGATCCCCTTGCCGGCGGCGTCGAGCAGAATGCGCTCGGCTTGCTGCCATTCCTCGGCCTTGCCCGCGGCGGTCAGCAGGAAATCGTAGGCCCGCGCATTGTCCGGGGCCTCTTCCACGGCACGTTTGACGTACTCCAGGGCGGCCTTGAAGTGCCCGGCGTCGATGAGCTTGCCGGCAAGCAGCGGGAAAAGGCCTTTCTCGTCCACGTAATCGGCCACGGCGGCGCGAAAGTTGCGCTGGGCTTCGAGCAGGTTGCCTTCGGCCAACAGTTTCGATCCCTTGATGATGGCGTGGTCGATGCGCAGCTTACGTTCACGCATGGCGGCGAGGCTTTCGCGGGTGATGTCCTCCTCGACCTTTTGCACAAGCCCGGCGAGGACGGCGGCGAGCTTGTGCTCCTGCCCCTTGGCGTAGGGCACGCCGTTTGGCGCGTACTTGAGCACCCGTGGCAGCTTGCTCAAATTACCGAAGGCTTCCCGCAACTGTCCTTCGATGGTGATGCGGTCCGTGCCCGGCAGCTTGACGGAGACAAAGGCGCGAAGCGCCAGGGCGACAAGCTGCACCGTGCGCAGTTCCTCGTTCTTGCCATAAGCGGCCTTGGCCCGGGCCAGGTCTTCGCGGATGGATTTAGCGCTTGGCGGCATGGCCTCTTCCTTGGGGCGGCAGGGGGTTGTGCGCCCGGCGGCAGGAAACGCCGCCGGCGTCGCATCCAAGCCAGGATAGGGAAGTTTCCCCCGGATGAAAAGCCCCGGCCGCGCAATCAGTGCGCTTGCCCCCAGGTCGGGCCCGTGTCCCAGTCGACGACCAGGGGCACGGCCAGGGTGATGACACCGGACATGAGCGCGGCCAGGCGCGCGCCCGCGGCCCGCGCCTCGTCTTCCGGCGTCTCCAGCAGCAGTTCGTCGTGGATCTGCAAGACGAGCGTGGCCTCGCGCGAGGCCAATTCCGCATCCTTGTGCGCGGCAAGCATGGCCATTTTGATGATGTCCGCCGCGCCCCCTTGGACCACGGTGTTGATGGCCTGCCGCCTGGCCTGGGAGGCGAGCTGGGAGTTGCGGGATTCGATGTCCGGCAGCGGCCGGCGACGCCCGGCCAGGGTGGAGACGTAGCCGCTGGCGCGCGCGGATTCCACGATGCCGTCGTAGAAGGCGGAAAGCCCGGGCAGGCGTTCGAAGTATTTGGCGATGAACGCCTTGGCCGCGTCGAGCTTGATGCCGAGGTCGCGCGAGAGCTTTTGCGGCCCCATGCCGTAGAGCAGGCCGAAGTTGATGGTCTTGGCCTGGCGGCGTTCGTCGCGGCTGATGTCGGCTTCGGGTTTGTCGAAGAGCAGGGAGGCGGTGCGGGCGTGGATGTCCGCGCCCGCGGCAAAGGCGTCGAGCAGCGCCGGCTCCTCGGACAGATGGGCCAGCACCCGCAGTTCGATCTGCGAATAGTCCGCCGCGACCAGCGCCTTGCCCGGTCCGGCGACGAAGCACTGGCGCATGCGCCGGCCGAGTTCGCCCCGGATGGGGATGTTTTGCAGGTTGGGGTTGGAGCTCGAAAGCCGGCCCGTGGCCGTGGAGAGGTTGTTGAGCGTCGTGTGGATGCGCCCCTTGGCGTCGGCGAGTCTGGGCAGGGGATCGAGGTAGGTGGAGCGCAGCTTTTCGAGCTTGCGGAATTCCAGGATGCGGTCCACCAGCGGATTGGAGCCGGCGAGGCGCTCCAGGGCGTCCTGGGACGTGGAGGCCGCGCCGCCCGGGGTCTTGCCTTTGGGCGCAAGCCCCATTTCGCCGAAAAGGATCTCGCCGAGCTGCTGGCTGGAGCGGGGATTGAACGGCCGGCCCGCCAGGCGGTGCAGGTCGGCTTCGATGGCCGTGAGCTTTTGCGCCACTTCGGCCCCGAAGGCGGCCAGGGACTGCAAATCCACGCCGATGCCGACGCGCTCCATGTCCACGAGCACGGGGATCAGGGGCAGTTCCAGCCGGGCGGCCAGGTCGGTCAGCCCCGCGGCTTCCAGGCGTCCGGCCAGGACGTCGGCCAGGCGCGCGGCGGCCCGGGCCGTATCCGTGTGGGCCACGTCCCCGGCGTCCACCGAGGGGTCGGAAAAAAGCATGTCGCGCAGCCGCTCGAAACCGTAGTTGCGCTGTTCGGGGTTGAGCAGATAGGCGGCCAACCCCAAGTCGAACCAGGCGGCGAGGGGCACGGCCCCGAACGCCGTATCAAGGGAAAGAAGGTCCTTGACCGAGGGTACGGCCACGCGCGATGCCTTGGCCAGAAGCGGGGCGAGTCCCACCGGCGCGGCGTCCGTGACCAGTTCGTCGTCGCCGAAGGACAGGCAAAAACCCGCCGGCACGGGCACCAGGGCCAGGCGGCGGCCGGCCAGGTCGGGCAGGGCGTCGAGGGGAATCGTGGGAACGGCGTCGGCTGCCGGTTTGCTGCCGGGCGCGGCGTCGAAAAGCGACGGGCGCGCGTCGTTACGCGCCTTGGCCGGCGGCGGCAGGGGTGCGCCCGTGGCCAGGGCTTCGGCCTCGCGGGCCAGGGTGCGGAACTCGAAGGTTTCGAGAAATTTGCGTAGCGCCTTGGCGTCGATGGGGCGCAGGGCCACGTCGTTGAGGGACGTTTCCGGCAGCAGGTTGGTGCGCAGCCGCGTGAGCTCGCGGTAGGTGAAGACATCTTCGATACGCGGTTCGATCTTGGCGCGGGCGGAGGGCTTGAGCGCGTCCAGGTGCGCGCGCACCTCCTCCAGGGTGGGGAAGCGGCGCAGGATGTCCAGGGCGGTCTTGGGCCCGATACCCGGCACGCCAGGAATGTTGTCGCTCGTGTCGCCGACCAGGGCTTGCAAGTCCGGCCAGGAGGCGGGTTCGATGCCGGTTTCGGCCGTGAATTCGGCTTTGGTGACGAGCTTTTCCGCCTTGCCCGAGGGGTCGTAGAGGACCACCATGTCGGTGAGGCATTGTTTGAGGTCCTTGTCCGCGCCGACGATGACCACCGGGCGCTTCGCGCCGAAACGCGCGGCCAGGCTCGCGATGCCGTCGTCGGCCTCGGCGGCCTCGGGCACGATGACCGGCACGCCGAGCAGGGAAAGCCCCTCCAGAAGCGGGGGGATCTGCCGGGCCAGGGGCTCGGGCATGGCTTCGCGGTTGGCCTTGTAGTCGGCGAAAATATCGCTGCGAAACGACGGCCCGCGGCCGTCCAGGAAAAAGACCAGGTGTGTGGGCGTCTCGTCGCGCAGCAGCTTGAACAGCAGGCGGAAGACCATGTACAGGGCGTTGGTGGGAAACCCGTCCGAGCGGGCGATGTCGCCGAAGGCGTGGTAACCGCGGTAGATAAAGGCGCTGCCGTCGATGAGGAAGACGGGTTGGGCGCTTAAGCCCAGTCGTTTGGCCAGGGTCATGGGGCTCCTTCGCAGCGGCGTCGTGCCGCGTCGCTGGCCGGTTTTTTACGGCAGGGCGGCCATGGGCGCAACCGCTGGCCGCCGACTCTCGACAAAGCCATTCAAAAAGGGTAGTCTGATACGATTGGATGGCTTGTTTGTCAGTTTGGTGAATGCGTGTTCACAACGCTATACATTCCGGATTAATTGTATTATCGGAAATTGCCCGATTTCGGGTAATCGCCGGCATGGAGATGGACGCAATGATTTTGAAAGCAAAGCGCAGGTCCCATCTGGTATGGATCGCGGGCGTGCTGGTCGTCGGCCTGCTTGTCGCCCAGGGCCAAGCCCTGGCCCAGGATGCTGCCGCCCCCACCGGAAACGACCGGGTGGCCAGGCGCTATGCGCGTCAGCCCAATGCGGACGCCGCCGCGCCGAACGCCGCCGCCACCGCCGACGGCCTTGAAGTCAAAATCCAGAAGATTCCCCTGCCCGATTTCGTCAAGGAGCAGCAGAGCGATCCGGCCCTCACCCAGCACACGCTTGTCGGGGCCGGCTCTCCCAAGGCCGAGGGCGATCCCATCGACATGGAGAAGAGCGTCCAGCGCGGCCTCGACGCCAACCCGCAGATGCAGTCCGCCCGTGCGCTGCTCTCGGGTTCCGAGGACGCCCGCCGTCAGGCCATCTCCAATTTCGGGTTCGTGGGCACGGTCAGTTACGCCTTCCAGCGCACCGACGCCCAGGTGGTCAGCACCACCACCCAGACCATGACCGGCAACCAGATCCTCAACAACCTGACGGGCTCGTCGCTTTCCACTTCGCGCACCGTCCATGCCCGCACAGGCTACTGGCAGAATCTCTACCAGTTGCAGCTGCAGGCCACCCAGCCGCTTTTTACAGGCTTCAAGCTTTTAAGCACCTATCAGAAGGCGGCGCTCCAGAAGGATTACGCCACCGCCAACATCACCTACACGGAGCTTTCGCTCATCAAGTCCGTGCAGCAGGCGTTCCTGACCCTGCTGCAAGCCCGGGCCAACGTGCAGAGCAACAAGGACTCCGTCGCCCGCCTGGAGTCGCAGTACAAGGTGGCGCAGGCCTACTATGACGTCGGCCTCAAGCCCCGCCTCGACGTGTTGCAGGCCGAATCCGACCTGGCCCAGGCCGAACAGGACCTGCTCAAGGCGCAAAACGCCGTGCTCGTGCAGACGGCCCAGCTCAATTCCCTGCTCAACCTGCCGCTCAACCAGCAGACCAACTACGTGGGCGAGTTGACCTACCTGCCGTTCGCCATGTCCATCGAGGACTGCCTGGACACGGCCTACAAGCAGCGCCCCGACCTCTACATGGGCGTCAAGTCCGTGCAGATGGCGGAAAAGGACGTCAAGATCGCGGCCAGCACCTTCTATCCCCAGGTGCAGGCCCAGGCGACCTACACCAAGCAGGGCAACGACGCTGGCTTGGCCTTGCACGACATGGACGGCTCCACCACGCCCGAGACCTCGACCTTCGGCATCACGGCATCGCTGCAGGCCTGGGACTGGGGTTCGACCTACTTCGGCGTGCAGTCGGCCCGGGAGAGCGTGAAAAAGCTGCAGGCCGACCTGGCCAATCTGCGCCTCAATGTCGGCTATCAGGTCAAGACCTGCTATCTCAACATCCAGGACGCGGCCAAGCGCATTTCCGTGGCGCGCACGGCGCTGGAGGCCTCGCGTGAAGGCTACCGCATGGCCGTGGCCCGCTACCAGGCGCAGGTCGGCACCAGCACCGACGTGCTCGACGCCCAGGCCCGCGTGAGCACCGCCGAATACAACCTGACCCAGGCGCTCACCGACTACCAGAGTGCCCTGGCAGACATCTACGTGGCCATGGGCATCAAGAACCTGAATCTGGCCGCCAACTAGGCAGCCGTTCGCCGCAAAGTCAAAAGGGCGGGGGCCACGGCCTCCCGCCCTTTTTTATGCGGCGCAGTAACATTGGGTGGCGTCGCGGCGCGCGTGTGACCGCTTTTGAGCTCTCCCTTTCGGGGTGGTCCAGGAGGGGCCCTCGGCCCCTCCTGGCCGCCGGAGGCATCTTCTCTTCTCTCTCCCTCCCCCCCCTCTTCTCCCCTCTCTCCCCTACCTTCCTTTGCGCTTGTCGATGGCGCGGCGGGTGAGCACGGCGAAGAAGCCGCCCACGAGGCCGAGGATCAGGCCTCGGCGGATGTCCATGAAAAAAAGCCCGCCAAGGACGCCCACCGCGCCGCCGATGAGCAGGCCGCGTTTGAGGGCTTCCTTGAATTCCTGACGCTTGTCGCTGTTCATGCCGGCTTCCCTTCCGGTTCGATGCTCTCGAGGCCGCCCATGTACGGCACAAGGACCTTGGGTACCGTCACCGAACCGTCCTTTTGCAGGTAGTTTTCCAGGATCGCGGCCATGGTCCGGCCGATGGCGAGGCCCGAACCGTTTAACGTATGCACCAGCGCGGTCTTCTTGCCGCCTTCGGGCTTGAAGCGGATGTCCGCGCGGCGCGCCTGGAAATCCTCGAAATTGGAGCACGAGGAAATTTCGCGGTACTTGTCCTGGCCCGGCAGCCAGACTTCCAGGTCGTAGGTCTTGGCCGAGGAAAAGCCCAGGTCGCCGGTGCACAGCGCAATGACGCGGTAGGGCAGGTCGAGCTTTTGCAGGATGGCCTCGGCGTGGCCCGTGAGCTTTTCGAGCTCGTCGTAGGAAGTGTCCGGATGGACCAGGCGCACGAGTTCCACCTTGCCGAACTGGTGCAGGCGAATGATCCCTTTCGTGTCCTTGCCGTAGGAGCCGGCCTCGGAGCGGAAGCACTGGGTGTGGCAGACGTAGGCCGTTGGCAGCGCCGCTTCGGGCAGCACCTCGCCCCGGTGCAGGTTGGTCACCGGCACCTCGGCCGTGGGGATGAGGTAGGAGGCCATGCCTTCGAGCTTGAACAGGTCCTCGGCGAACTTCGGCAGCTGTCCCGTGCCGCGCAGGCTCTCGGCGTTGACGATGTAGGGCGTGGCCACTTCCGTATAGCCGTGCTCGCGGATGTGCGTGTCGCACATGAACGCCGCCAGGGCGCGTTCGAGCCGGGCGAGCTGGCCGCGCAGCACCACGAAGCGCGCGCCCGAGAGCTTGGCCGCACGTTCGAAATCGAGCCCGCCGAGTGCCGTGCCCACGTCCTGGTGCTCGCGGATGGGAAAATCGAAGGCGCGCGGCTGGCCGTTCAGGCGCAGGACCGGGTTGTCCGTCTCGCCGGCCCCGTCCGGGGTGGTGGCGTGGGGGATGTTGGGCACGCCGAGCAGCCACTCGCTCACTTGCGCGTCCACTTCCTTGGTCTTTTCATCCAGCGCCTTGATCTCGTCGGACAGCGCGCCGAGGCCGGAGAGCACGTGCGCGGCATCGCCGCCGGCGCGCTTGATCTTGGCCACTTCCGCCGAGGCCGCGTTGCGCTGGCTTTTCTTGCGCTCCACCTCGGTGATGATTTCGCGCCGCCTCTCCTCCAGGGCCAGGAAGGCGGGAAGGTCCAGGGGAAAACGCCTGCGCGCCATGCCGTCGGCAACGGCCTGCGGGTTTTGGCGCACGAATTTGAGGTCCAGCATGTCTCGCTCCTTTGATGGCGGTCGGCAAGGCCATGTACGCGGCCCGCGTTTGCCGCGTCAAGGGAAGGGGAATGGTGGAATGGAAGGATGGAGGGGGATGGGCGATGGGGGAGAGGAGGGGAGAATGCCCCGGCGGCCAGGAGAGGATGATTCCCTCCTCGACCACCCAGGAAGGGGGAGAGTGGCCGTGTCGTGGGAGAGGTCGGTCGACGGGACCGCTCCTGGAGGTGGGGAATGACAATATTGTTGAAACGGCGAGGGGCGTCGTGGCGGTGACAAGGGCAGGGGAATCGGCTAGTCGGGGTAACGAAGCGATGCAAGGGGGAGCGTATGCGGGAGAAGTTGCAGGAGGTGGCCGCAAGGCTCGGCGAGGCCCTCGTGGCGCGGGGCTGGACGCTTGGCTGCGCCGAATCGTGCACGGGCGGGCTGCTCGCGAGCGTGCTTACGGACGCGTCCGGCGCTTCGGCATGGTTCAACGGCGCGGTGGTGGCCTACGCCAACGCGGTCAAGCGCGACGTGCTGGGCGTTTCCCAGGCGACGCTCGATGCCAGCGGCGCGGTCAGCCGGGAGACGGTGCTGGCCATGGCCCGGGGCGTGCGCGGCGTCATGCGCGCCGACGTGGCCGTGGCCATAAGCGGCGTGGCCGGGCCCACGGGCGGCACGCCGCAAAAGCCCGTGGGCACGGTCTGGATGGCCTGGGACGGCCCGGAGGGCGTGGCGGTCAAGCGTTTTCAGTTCGACGGCGACCGGCTGGCCGTCAAGCGCCAGGCCGCGCACGAAGCCATGGCCGGGGTGCTGGCCATGACCGCCGGAGCCCGCGAGGCCGGGGCGGACGAATCCATGCGGCCGTAACCGCGCCGACGCCGGCCGGTCATCCGCGTCGGGTAGGACGCGGCATGGCCGTCGACAGGCGGCCGGGGAGGCGTCTATGAGCACGAAAACGGCCCGCATGGGCGGGGTGATGGGCGTTTGGGAAGCGGCGGACAGGTTGGAACGGCTGGCGCAGGAACTGCGCGCGGGCAGCCTGGGGCTCTCGGCCGGGCGGGTGTCCATGCACCTGTCGCCGGCGGTGATGCTCGACGTGGAGATCCGCGCGAGCCAGGCCAGCGACCGCGAGGGGCTGGACGTGCGGCTGTCCTGGAGTCCGCACCGGCCCGAGGCCGCGAGCCTGCGCGGCGAATTCTAGTCGCGCCGGGCATTTCCGAATTCTTTGCCTGCTCACTCCCCATCGCCGCGATTGTGCGCTATGGGGAAGGGAACCCCAACCCGGGAGGTCCTATGAGCAGGTTCGATTCGTTCACCAAGCTGGAACGCGAAGTGGCCCCGAAGTTTCGCGAAAGCATGGGGTTGGCCGAGTCTTCGGCCGACGTGCAGAAGTTTTTCGTCTACAGCATGTTGCAGCTCGTCAACGGTGTGCTGGCCGGGCAGGGCGGAGAGTTCGACGTGTACTACGAGGATATCGCGCTGACGCCGGATCAGGCTCCGGGGTACGCGCTTTCGGCGCGTCTCGCCGCCCATCCGCCCCTGGCCGACGCGTTGCGGGAATCCGATTTGCCGGCGATTTTGTCCCGCTTCGCGGAAGTCGCGGGCAACACGTACAAGTATTTGCAGAAGAAGCCGGAAAAGACCGAGTCCAAGATCTACCATGGCACGGGTCGGGCCGCCCGCTGAGGCCGGCCGGCGTCGGCGGGGGAGCGAGGGCGCGGCCGGAAAGGGCGTGGTCCTCGCTCCCCGCTTCCGCGCGACGTGGAGCTGTTCAGACGTGGCGGGAATGGCGGGAACGCGGTGTTGCGCGCGGGGCGGCCGGCCTAGGCATGCACCTTGTCCGCGTCGGCCTTGCCCTGGCTGCGGCGCAGGGCGCAGAGCCCCTTGTTGGAGACCACCCAGCCCTTGGCCTTGCCTTCCGTCTTGATGCGGATGCGCAGCAGGTAGCCGTGGGTGAAGAGGTCTTCCAAGTCGTCCTTGTCGAACAGCCGCCGGGCCAGATCCTGGGGCATCATGCCGCGATACGCCGAGAGGCGCGAATAGTGGTAGACATCGTTTAGGATGCGCAGGTGCTCGGGCAGAAGTTCGGGCTCGTCCGCCGCTTCGGGCTCGGGCAGGGCCAGCCTGCCCGCCTCGGTCAGCCGCCAGCCGGCCATGGACCTGCCGCAGGGATAGGACAGCTTGATGCACTCGAGCAGTCCCGCGTCGTCCAGGGCGCGGAGGTCTTCCTTGGCATAGAGCAGGGCCTGCCGCCTGGGCAGGGTTCCCTGGTAGCGTTCCACCGAGGCGAAGGCCGCGGCGGCCTTGAGGATATCCTGCTGTCTGGGGGGTATTTTCATGGGCCGCTTCTTTTTTTCCGAAAATAGCAAATTTCCCCTGCGCCATGCAAGGAGTGGGATTTCACGGGGTTGCAAGCCCCTTCCTGCGGCAGCCCGACCTTTACAATTTGTGCTTTTCTGATAAGGAATCAGCCTGTTAAGCGATTGTGAAGAAAAGGACTTTTTTCATGCTCAAACTGGCGGATTTCCTGGTCCTTGAGCAGAAGGCCATCCTTGACCGGTGGTTCGATCTGATCATGGGCACCTACGCCGAGAATACGGCGGTATTGTGGAAGAAAAAGGACGACCCGTTCGCCAATCCCGTGCGGCACAAGTTCGAGGCTGGCATGCGGGGCATCGTGGTGGCCCTGGCCGGGTGCGGCGATTGCCCCCAGGCCGAGGTCTTCGCGCCCATGCTCGACGAGATCGTGCGGGTGCGGGCCGTGCAGGACTTCACCCCGTCCCAGGCCACGGCGTTCATCTACCTGCTGAAGAAGGCCGTGCGCGAAACGCTGTGGGAAAAAGTGGTCGAGCACGACCTGTTCGTGGAACTGCTCGCGCTGGAGTCGGCCATCGACGTTCTGGCCCTGCTCGCATTCGACATCTACTGCCAGTGCCGGGCGAAGATCGTCGAGCTGCGGATCACCCAGATCAAGAAACAATATGACCGGCTCCTCAAGCGGGCCAACCTCGTCTGCGACTTCTCCGCCGAGGGAGAGGAACCGTGAGGCGCGTTTCGGGCAAACCTTTAACGAGGTGAGGGTACATGGCAGCGTTTTATTCCTTACTCGCAGTCCTGGCGCTCATCGTCATCCCATGGCTGGGCGCCGGGATGGGGATGGGGGCGTTGTTCGGGATCGTGCTCCCGTACATCGCGATCATCGTGTTCATGGTGGGATTCGTCCTGCGCATCGTGGACTGGGCCAAGAGCCCGGTGCCGTTTTGCATCCCCACCACCGGCGGCCAGCAGAAATCGCTGCCCTGGATCAAGAACAATCCCTGGGACAACCCCTATGACAACAAAGGGGTCGTCATGCGCATGGTCTTCGAGGTGCTGACCTTCCGTTCGCTTTTCCGCAATACGTCGGTGAAGCTGCAGCAGGACGGCCCCAAGGTGGGGTACAGCTCCGAGAAGTCCCTGTGGCTGTTCGCGCTCATCTTCCACTATTGCTTTTTGGTCATCCTCATCCGTCACCTGCGCTTCTTCCTCGCGCCGGTGCCCTGGGCCGTGCACGTCACGGAGTTTTTCGACTCCATCCTGCAGATCGGCCTGCCGGTGCTGTACCAGACCGACGCGCTGATCGTGCTCGGCCTGTTCTTCCTGCTGGCCCGCCGCGTCTTCGACGGCAAGGTCCGCTACATCTCGCTGATGCAGGATTACTTTCCGCTGCTCCTCATCATCGCCATCGCGCTCTCCGGCATCTGGATGCGCTACGTGGTCAAGGTGGACGTCATCGCGGTCAAGGAACTGGCCATGGGGCTGGTCACCCTGCATCCCCACCTGCCCAAGGAAGCGATCGACCCCTCGGTCTACATTCACCTCACCCTGGTGTGCGCGCTTTTCATCTACTTCCCCTTCTCCAAGCTCATGCACATGGGCGGCGTCTTTCTCTCGCCCACCCGCGTCGTGCCGAACATGAGCCGCCGCGCCATGTGGGTCAATCCGTGGAACGACCCGACCGTGAAGCCCCATTCGTACGAGGCCTACGAGGACGACTTCCGCGAAAAGATGATCGAAGCCGGACTCCCTGTGGAAAAAGAGGCCTAAGCGGGCCGCAACACAATCATCATCCTGGTAGAGAAGCGAGGAGCGACCATGGCCAAGTATCCGCCACCGGAAGAACTCATCAAGATCAACTATACGACGCCGGTCAAATCCTGGATGGATTCCAAGACCGCGTTTCGTCCCGGCAATTTCAGTTATCCGGGCAAGCCCGACATCCTCAAGTACCTCGGCATGCCCAATCCCCGCGAATGGAACCCCATGGACGACGACTGGAAGCTGCCGCCCGACTGGCAGCGCATCGTCATGGAGAAGTTCCGCGAGAAGCTCAAAAAGTACCGCTCGCTCAAGATCTTCATGGACGTGTGCGTGCGTTGCGGCGCCTGCGCCGACAAGTGCCACTTCTTCATCGGCGGCGGCGACCCGAAGAACATGCCGGTGCTGCGCGCGGAACTTTTGCGCTCCATCTACCGGGGCGAGTTCTCGGCCGCGGCCAAGGCGCTCGGCAAGCTGGCCGGCGCGCGCAAGCTGGAAGAAGACGTGATCAAAGAATGGTTCATGTACTTCTACCAGTGCACGGAATGCCGCCGCTGCTCGCTGTTCTGTCCCTACGGCATCGACACCGCCGAGATCACCATGATGGCGCGCGAGCTCCTGCACGAAGTGGGCTGCAACATCAACTGGATTCTCGAGCCGGCCGCCAACTGCAACCGCACCGGCAACCACCTCGGCATCCAGCCCCACGCCTACAAGGACATGATGGACTTCCTCTGCGACGACATCGAGGAAGTCACGGGCAAGCGCATCCGGCCCAACGTCAACAAGAAGGGCTGTGAGATCCTCTTCATCACGCCCTCCGGTGACATCTTCGCCGACCCGGGCATCTACACCTACATGGGCTACATTATCCTGTTCGACTACCTCGGACTGGATTACACCTGGAGCACGTACGCGTCCGAGGGCGGCAACTTCGGCCTGTTCACCTCGGACAAGATGATGAAGAAGCTCAACGCCAAGATGTACGCCGAGGCCAAACGCCTGGGCGTCAAGTGGATCCTCGGCGGCGAGTGCGGCCACATGTGGCGCGTCATCAACCAGTACATGCTGACCATGAACGGCCCGGCCGACTTCCTGGAGGCCCCGGTCTCGCCGATCACCGGCACCAAGTTCGACGCCGCCGCCGGCACCAAGATGCTGCACATCTGCGAGTTCACGGCCGACCTCATCAAGAACGGCAAGCTCAAGCTCGATCCGTCCCGCAACGACAACTTCGTCACCACCTACCACGACTCCTGCAACACCGCGCGCGGCATGGGCCTGCTGGAAGAGCCGCGCTACATCCTGAAAAACGTCTGCCGCCAGTTCTACGAAATGCCCGAAAACACCATCCGCGAGCAGACCTTCTGCTGCGGCGGCGGCGCGGGCCTCAACAACGAAGAGTTCACGGAAACGCGCCTTCGCGGCGGCCTGCCCCGAGGCAATGCGGTCAAGTATGTGCGCGATCGCCACGGCGTCAACAACCTGGCCTGCATCTGCGCCATCGACCGCGCCACCCTGCCGCCGCTGTGCGACTACTGGGCCCCGGGTGTCGGCGTCTCCGGCGTGCATGAGTTGGTGGGCAACGCGCTCATTCTCGATGGCGAGAAAAAACGCACCACCGATCTCAGGCAAAACCCCCTGCCGGGGATGGAGGACGAGGAGGAATAACCTATGTACAATGCCAAATATATCATACCCGGCATTATTTTCTTCCTGGCCCTCGTCTTCGCCCCCGTCGCCTACAACTTGGGCAAAGGGGTCTTCGAGGTCAAACCCGAACTGCCCAAAGACCAGAAAGACTGCATCGAAGATGCGCAGACCATGCGCGACAAGCATATGCAGATCTTAAACGAGTGGCGCAACGAAGCCGTGCGTGACGGTGAACGGATCTACGTTAATTCCAAAGGCAAGAAATACGTCAAGAGCCTCACCAACACCTGCATGAGCTGCCACACGGACAAGGCCAAGTTCTGTGACCGCTGCCACGATACGGTTGGCGTGGCCCCCTACTGCTGGGATTGCCACAATCTTACGCCGAACCAGAAATCGCCCATTCCCCTCGCCGAAAACGGCGAAGCGGGCGGACACTAGGCCGGCGCGCCCGGTGACACCTCCACTCAAGGGGACCACATCATGAAGAACACCAGACGAGAGTTCCTGAAACTGGCCGCCGTGTCCGCCATCGGCGTCGGCGCCGGTCGTCTCGGCTTCCTGGGCGACGCCCCGGCTCATGCCGGCCCGCTGCCCGGAGTGGCCAATTTCGAGGAAGGCCTCAAGGCCAAGCACTGGGGCATGGCCATCTTCACGGCCAAGATGACCCCCGAACTCATCGAGAAGTGCCGCACGGCCTGCCACACCGAACACAACGTGCCGGACATCCCCGGCAACAAGAACATCAAGTGGTTCTGGGGCGCGTCCTTCGAGGAGGGCTTCCCCACCGAGCACGGCCACTACCTGTCCGAGGAAGTCGAGCACCGGGAGTTTCCGCTCCTGTGCAACCAGTGCGAAACGCCCATGTGCGTGAAGGTCTGCCCGACCCAGGCCACGTTCCAGCGGCCGGACGGCATTGTCATGATGGACTTCCACCGCTGCATCGGCTGCCGCTACTGCATGGCCGGCTGCCCCTTCGGCGCGCGCAGCTTCAACTTCCAGGACCCGCGTCCCTTCATCAAGCACTTCAACCCGCATTTTCCCACCCGCATGCGCGGCGTCGTGGAAAAATGCAACTTCTGCGCCGAGCGCCTTGCCATCGGCAAGATGCCCATGTGCGTGGAAGCGGCTGGCGGGGCTCTCGTCTTCGGCGATCTGGCCGACGAGAACTCCGATGTCCGCAAGGTCCTGCGCGAGCACTTCGCCATCCGCCGCAAACCGGACGCCGGCACCTCGCCGAGCGTGTACTACATTCTGTGAGGTAAGCCATGCTGGAAAAAGCACTCAAAGGAAGTCCCCGATACTGGGGCACGCTGATCGCCCTCGGGATGATCGTGCTGCTCGGTCTGGGCTTTTGGCTCTACCAGTTGACCTTCGGCATGAAGATCACGGGGCTCAACAGAGACGTGTCCTGGGGCTTCTACATCGCCCAGTTCACCTATTTGGTCGGTGTGGCCGCCTCGGCCGTCATGCTGGTGCTGCCCTACTACTTCCACCACTACAAGGAATTCTCCAAGATGATCATCCTGGGTGAATTCCTGGCCATCTCCGCGGTGGTCATGTGCCTCGGTTTCATCATCGTGGATATCGGCCAACCGCAACGGATGATGAACGTGCTGCTCAACGCCACGCCCCATTCCATGCTGTTTTGGGACATGGTCGTCCTGAACGGCTACCTGTTCCTCAATATCATCGTCGGCTGGACGAGCCTGCAGTACTTCAAAAACGACATGACGCCGCCCAAGTGGTGCAAGTTCCTGGCCTTCGTGTCGGTCATCTGGGCCTTCTCCATCCACACCGTCACGGCCTTCCTGTACGCGGGTCTGCCCGGCCGCCACTACTTCCTGACGGCCATCATGGCCGCCCGCTTCCTGGCCTCGGCCTTCTGTTCCGGTCCGGCCATCCTGCTGCTGCTCATCCTCTTCCTGCGGCGCCTGACCGGCTTCGATCCCGGCAAGAAGGCCATCAACCGCCTGGCCGTGATCATCACCTACGCCATGTGCGTGAACATCTTCTTCTTCCTGCTGGAAGTGTTCACCTCGTTCTACAGCAACATGCCCGGCCATATCGCGCCGTTTCAGTATCTGTTTACGGGCATCGACGGCCACGACATGATGGTGCCGTTCATGTGGACGGCGGTGGTCATGGGCCTGGGTTGCCTGGTCTTCCTCATCCCCACGCCCGTGCGCGAGAAGACCCCGGCGCTCGTAATCGGCCTCATCATGCTGGTCATCGCCTCCTGGATCGACAAGGGCCTGGGCCTGCTCATCGGCGGCTTCACGCCCAACCCCTTCGAGACGGTCACGGTCTACGCCCCCACGGTGCCCGAGATCATGATCTCGCTTATGGTGTTCGCCATGGGCGGCATCGTGCTCACGGTGCTGTGGAAGATCGCCGTGGAAGTGCGCGTCGAAGTCGAAGGCGGCAACCTGTCCATGGTGCCGCCCCCGGCTGCAGAAGCCGAGTAACGCGGTTCCGATTGCAGACACAAGGCCCGCTTCCGCAAGGAGGCGGGCCTTTTTCGCCGCGTCTCCCGCCATTGACGGCAGACCCGCCGCCGGGCTACTGCCACCCATACCCCAAGTCGCAAAAGGACGAATCGACTCCATGAACGAAAGCTATATCCAGCAGCTCTTCGCCGCCCGCATCGGCGGCGACAAGTTCGGCAAGGACACGGTCCTTTACAAGTTCGAGAAGATCAAGCGCGCCAAGAAGGCCGCTTTGGCAGCCCATCCCGACGTGGCGCTCATTGACCTCGGCGTCGGCGAACCTGACTGGATGGCCGCGCCCGAGGTGGTCGAGGTGCTGTGCGCCGAGGCGCGCAAGCCCGAAAACCGCGGCTACACCGACAACGGCGTGCAGGTCTTCAAGGACGCCGCCGCCCGCTACATGGCCGCAGTCTACGGCGTGGCCGGCATCGACCCGGCCTGCGAAGTGGTCCACGGCATCGGCTCCAAGCCGGTCCTGGCCCTGCTGCCGCTGGCCTTCATCAACCCCGACGACATCACCATCATGACCGTGCCCGGCTACCCGGTCATGGGCACCACCACCAAGGGCCTGGGCGGCGAGGTGGTCAACCTGCCGCTTTTGCCGGAAAACGATTTCCTGCCCGACCTCGACGCGCTGACCGCGGAGCAGCGCCGCCGCGCCAAGCTCCTCTACATCAACTACCCCAACAACCCCACGGGCGCGACGGCCACTCCGGACTTTTTCGAGAAAGTGGTGCGCTTCGCCAAGGAAAACGGCGTCATCGTGGTTTCCGACGCCGCCTACGGGGCGCTGACCTTTGACGGCCGCAAGCCCCTCAGCTTCCTGGCCACTCCGGGCGCCAAGGACGTGGGCGTGGAAATCCACTCCCTGTCCAAGGCCTACAACATGACCGGCTGGCGTCTGGCCTTCGTGTGTGGCAACGAACTCGTGGTCAAGGGCTTTGCCGCGGTCAAGGACAACAACGATTCCGGCCAGTTCGCCGCCATCCAGAAGGCCGGCGTCTACTGCCTGGAGCATCCCGAAATCACGGAGAAGACGGCGGCCAAGTACTCCCGCCGCCACGACATGCTGGTCGCGGCACTGGTCGCGGCGGGCTTTTCGGTCAAGAAACCGGGCGCGTCCTTCTACCTCTACGCCCGCATCCCCGGCGGCACCAAGGCCGGCCGGACCTTCGCCTCGGCCGAGGACTTCTCCCAGTACATGATCACCGAAAAACTCATCTCCACCGTGCCCTGGGACGATGCAGGACCCTACGTCCGTTTTTCCGTCACCTTCGAGGCCGCGGACGAGGCCGAGGAGCGCCGGATCATCGACGAGATCGCCCGCCGGCTTTCCGATGCGGGGTTCGTGTTCTAGAAACGACGCGGCCGGGGAGGAACGGCGTTCCTCCCCGGCCGATTGCGCCATGCGCCTGCCGTGCCGGCATTCGTGTTGGCGGGGCAGCGCTATTCGTCGTCGGTGAGCACCAGTTCCCGCCCTTCGCCCGGGTAGATACGCCGCTCGGCATAGGGCGTCGGACGCTCGGGGACGGGCCAGTGGCCGGGCTGGGGCTCCGGGCCTTCCTGGGCCACGGGGCTTGGGTGCTTGTCCGCGTTGACCGGATGGGAACGGATGTCCACCCCGGGCACGGGACAGCTGAATTCGATGGCGATGTGGTTGGGATCGAAGGAATACAGTGAAAAGATGAATCCGTGGTCGATGATCTCCGAGGCCCAGAAGCCCGCGGCTTCCAGCGCGTCCTTGATCTCCCACAAATCGTCGCGGTCGCGCACGCCGATGGACACGTGGTCAAAGGCGAAGGGGCCGGAGACGGGCACGCCGTGGTCCTTTTCCTCGATGGGCGCGACATGGGGCCACTCGAAAAACGCGATCATGTCGTTTTCCGAAATCTCGAAGAAGTAATGCCTGTAGCCGGGACGCCCCAGGCCCGCGACCAGGCGCATGCGCAGCAGATCGCGCCAGAAGCGGATGGTCGCGTCCATGTCGCCCGTGGCCATGGCCAGGTGGTTGACGCCGGTGTAACGCATGAAGCTCTCCCGGAAGGGGCGCGTGCCGGCGGCTACGACTCGATGCCCAGAGACTGCGGGAAAAACGACCCCGTGAAGACAAGCTCCGCCGCGCCGCGCAAGTATGCCTTGCCGTCACGCAAAATCACGCCAAGCTCCTCGCCGCCCGTGGTGGTGACCACGGTTTCGTCGCCGGCAAGCCCCAGTTCCCTGGCGATGACCGCCGAGGCCACGGCCCCGGTGCCGCAGGCGTAGGTCTCGTCCTCCACGCCGCGCTCGTAGGTCCGCAGCGACAACCGCCCGGCCCCGTCCGGGGCGATGAAGTTGACGTTGGTGCCGGCCGGCTTGAACGCTTCGTGGAAACGGATGGCCCGGCCGAGTTTCCACACGTCCACGGCCTCCAGATGCTCCACCACGGCCACGGCGTGGGGCACGCCGGTGTTGACGAAGTGGAGCGGAAACTCCTGCTGCTCGATCTCGACGGTCATGTCCAGGCGCAGGTCCTTCGGTTCGGTCAGCTGCACCGTCACGAGGTTGGACTCCTCGTCCACTTCCGCCTCGATGGGGCCGGCGTCGGTGCCGAAGACGTGGCGCGACGGGGCGATGCCGAGCATCCAGGCCAGCCGCGCCGCGCAGCGCGAACCGTTGCCGCACATCTCGGCCCGCGAGCCGTCGGCGTTGAAGAAATGCCACTTGTAGGCCAGCCCGGACCCCTCTGGCGCATGATCGAGGAAGATCATGCCGTCGGCCCCGACGCCGAAGGCCTTGCGACACACCGCCATCACGAGCTCCGGCATCGCTTCCGGGTCATATGCGAGGACGCGGTTGTCCACGCACACGAAATCATTGCCGCAGCCCTGCATCTTGAAAAACGGAACGGACGGGCCGCAAACGGCTTCGAGATCCATGGAAGGCTCCTTTGCAAATAATCGTCCCTACGCCCTAGCAGATCGGCCGTATGGCGTCGAGAGGCGGTCGTGCGTTCAGGCCGGCAGGTAGGCCCGGGCCACACGCCACAGGTCTTCATAGGAATACTTCGCCCGAAGCCCCAGGCACAGCTCTTCGGCCAGCACCATCTTGCGCGCCGCGTCGACGAGCACCGCCCGACGGTGCAGCGACAGCCGCCGCCGCAAAAAAGCCTCGTCGAAGCCGTCCGCCACGAGCGCCAGCCCCTCGGCGAAAAAAAGCGAGCGGCAGGATTCGGCCAGTGCCCGGCACGCTTCCTTGCCCTCGCGGCGCACCATGACCAGTCCGTACATCAGGCGGGCAAGCAGCACGCCCGGCGAAAGGCCGTGGTCCACGGCCGCCGGGTCGTCTGCGGCGGAGGGCGGCGCGTCGCCCGCACGCGTCTTTTCCGCCATGGCATAGGCCTGCTCCATGATTACGGCCTCGCGCGCAGGCGGCACGGCGAAATGGGCGGTCAGAAGCGACAGCACGCGCTGGGGGTTGTCTCCCGAAGCCATGGCGGCAAGAGTTCCGGCCATGCAGTCCAGGGCACGGCGCAATGCGCCGAGCGCCTGCGCCCGGCCGGCCGCGTACAGCCGGCGCACCGCCTCCTCCGGCAGGTTCGAGCCGAATGCCGTCTCCAACAACAGCCGGATGTACGGCTCCGTCACCGCCGCCATCTCCTCCTGCACGACCCGTGCGCCCTTGCGGCTGTCCATGAGCTTTTTCAGCGACAGCCAATAGGCCGCCACGGCCTTGGCGGGCATTTCCACGATGTCGAGGTCGGCTCTGTCCGTATCCGGGCTTGGCATGGGGCTGTGGCCTTTTGCATGAAATGCGGATAATCATGACCATGTCCGAAACGATGCGTTGCGGACCAAACGACCATACGGCGAAGCATCCGCCGGCGGCAAGCCCGGCCGGCGTGGAGGAGCGCTATGCGCGGACGTTGGCTCAAAGTGCTCATGGTGGTGCTGGTGCTCGTGCCGGTGGGGCTGACGGCCTACCTGGCCAACAATCTCTACCACCGCAAGGGCGTGCCCGAAGCCCTGGAAAACCTGACCCGGCAGCTCTTTCGCTCCAAGGAAGACGAGCGCAAGGCCGAAGCCCGGGCCGTGGAACTCGAACGCAAGGCCGGTGAACTGCAAACCGCCTACGACGCCCTGGTCGCGGACCTGCGCGGCGAGGTGGACAGCCGGGACATCCGCGTACGCCAGTTCCGGGAAAAACTCGAAATCAATTTCGTCGACAAGGTGCTCTTCGCCTCGGGCAGCGCGGAAATCACGCCCCGGGGGCGCGCCATCCTGCTCAAGGTCGCCGGCGTCCTGAATAGGGTCAAGGACAAGAGCATCTATGTCGTCGGCCACACCGACGCCAACCCGATCCACTCGGCCCTGTACCCCTCCAACTGGGAGCTCTCCACCGCCCGCTCGTCCTCGGTCATCCGCTTCCTGTCCGAACAGGGCGGCCTGACCCCGGAACGCTTCACCGCCATGGGCCGCGCCTTCTACCAGCCCGTGGCCAGCAACGCCACGCCCGAAGGCCGCCAGGAAAACCGCCGCGTGGACGTCATCATCGCCGACGTGCCGCTGCTCTCCAGCGAAACCGGCTCGGAAAGCGTGCGCGGCACGGCTACCGGCAAGGAGCCGGCCGCGCAATCCCCCGCTCCCGGGCAGGAACCCCTGCGCGAATCCGCGCCGCCGCCCCCGCCCCCAGGCCCGAACGAACCCCTCGCGCCCACGCCGTCGCCGTCCTCGCAGGAAGAGGCCACGACCACGCCGCCCCAGGCCGAGCCCGCTCCCCCCGGCGATGTCGCGGAACCCGCGGCTCCTGCCGCCGACGTCACGACACCTGCTGGCCCGGATGCCGCCGGTGCGAAACCCGCCTCCCCACCCGTGCCGCCCGATCTGCCGCCCGCGCTGCCCGACAAGCCCGCTCCCGGCAAGTAGCAGGCTACTAACGCCTCCGGGTGGCGGCTGGGGCGCTGCCCCGGACCCCGCCGGGGGGAGTCACTCCCCCCGGTCCCCCCGTTCGGCGTCGTGGCGCGGAGGAGGCTGCGGGCACCGCGAGGCTTGGCGTTGGCGGTACGAAGATGGGGCCGGTATTTCCCCTGCCGCTGCCGCCGCTTTCGCGGCAGGCTCGGCAGGGAAAATCCCGGCCCCAGGCCGTCGCCCTTTCAGGGCGAGGTTGAAGGAATTTTGCTTTGAAAGCCTTGGGAAGAGAAAAACCTTAAAGGGATTCAGTGTTCCCAAATGCGGCGCTTCGCCGCTGGCGCCCGACCACATGGTCCGGCGCACCGCCCTCCGACCGTCCTCTCACCCGCATTCGACTCCCCCGTCCAGGGGGGCCGGGGGGGATGATCCCCCCCCGGCGGGGCGTGGGGCAGAGCCCCACTTCTTCGTCGTCACTTCGCTTCGCTTCCCTTTCCCTAAAATCCTCCCGGGCGCTGTTGCGACTGTTGCTGCGGCAGCGGTTGCGGCTGTGGTGGCGTGGGGTTTGGGGCGGCGGGTTTTGGGGGGACGTAGCCGTAGTCCCATTTGGTCATGGGGCCGCCCATATCCATGGCGAGGGTGGCGGTGATGGCGGAGAGGGGGTCGGTGGGCATGCGGTTTTTACGGGCGAAGATGATATAGTCTTCGGTCAGGCCGGTTTCCATGGTGCCGGCGTGGGCCATGGACCAGAGGCGTTCGCCGCTTTGGACGTCGATGACGTCGAAGGTGAAGGAGACGCCGCTGTCGCCGCGTGTGCCGCCGGACATGACGTAGGTGAATTTGCCGACGATGACGACGTCAAGGCCCATTTTGCGGGCCAGGGCCACGGCCTGCGGCGTTGTGGCGTTACGCAGGTTGGCTTCGTAGATGAGTTTGGGAAAGACGCGGTCGCGGGTCCAGGTTTGCCAGACGATGCGTGTGAGTTGCTCGCCGAGTTCCTGGGGGTAGGCGATGTCCTGGGTGACCTGGAAGGGCACGATGAGCGCGCCGACGGGTCTGGGCGGCGAGCGCATGGGCTCGACGTAGACTTCGGGGTTGCCGCGACGGGTGTAGTTGTCGATGTAGAAGGTATGCTTGTCGGAGAGTTTGGGCTCCACGGCGCAGGCCGCGACAAGGAGGCACAGGGCGAGGCCGAGGAGCGGCAGGCCGGGCAGGGGACTGGCGCGATGGAGCGTGCGGCGCATGGGGCCTCCTTGGGTGTCGGGGGTTACTGGCGCGTGGTGGTGACCACGGGCGCGTCGGAGAGGGTTTTGAGCAGTTGTTCCCGGGAGGAGAGCAGGCTTTCGCGCAGCTCCTGTCGTTTCTTGGACGGCAGCAGGCGGAATTCGGGGCGATCGGCCATGCGGTCCAGTTCGCGCATTTCCTCGCGGATGCGGCGGGCCTTGAGTTGGAAGGCCTGTTCCTCGGGGCGCGCTTTGGAGGCGAGGTCGGCAAGCTCGGCGAGTTCGGCGGCCATGGCGCGAAAGGTCCCGGGATGGATATCCCGGGCCAGTCGTCGTCTGTGTGCCAGATTCTGCCAGAGTCCGCGCAACCATGCCCACATGGCTCGTTCCGTCCTCGGTTGGCGCGGGCGTGCCGGGCGGCATGCCGGGTGCGCCTTTTTCGTTGTTGTTGTCGCGGTTCCGGGCGGCAGCGTCAAGAGGGGGCTATTGGCCGGGAGTGAAGTTTTGCAGCATGGCCAGCAGCAGGAACAGGTACAGGGACCATTTGATGAAGATGGCGGCCAGGGTCTGCGTGTACGCCCCTTCGTGGACTTTTTTGAGGCCGATGGCCTGCAGCGCCATGTACCAGACGAGGATGACGGGCGAGAGGATCTGCCCGGCCACGGGGATGGCGGAGAGGACGGTGGGCGCGGCGCTGTAGCACATGACCCGAAACGTCTCGTTGAAGCCCTTTTTGGCGCTGCGGAAAAGCAGGAGCAGCAGGTGGGTGAGCCAGGCGTCGAGGTAGATGCCGAGCGCGATGGCCAGGGGTACGAGCAGCAGGGCGATGAGGAAGCCCAGGCCCGGGGTGGCGGCCGCCGCGCCCAGGGCGTCGGACTGGGCCGAGCCGCCGAGTTTGGCCCGCAGGCCGAACAGCGACCAGAGGAAATCGAGCAGGAGCAGGAATTCGCTGATGAGCAGGTTGAAGACCAGGGCTTTGCTCTTGGGACGTCCTTCGGGCATTTCCCCGAAAAAGGTCATCGGCGTGAAGAGGAGCTTTTTGAGCGTCAGGAAAAGGCCCGGGAAAAAACCGTAGGCGTCGAGGCGCTCCCAGGGAATGGGATCGCTGACGATTTCGCGGGGCGGGGTTTCCTCTTCGCGGAACGGGTCGCCCAGGGATTCCGGCTCCACGGGTTTTTTCGAGGGGCCTTCGTCCATGGCCTTGAGCCGCGCCCAGATGTCGCGCACGCCGTCGCTGCGGCGCGGGGCGGGTTCTTCGGCTTTGGGCTCGGGGGCCGGGAGGGTCCGGGGTTCCTCGGGGACATCGTGCGCTCCGGGCGTGGCGTCCGGGACGTTGGGAACGTCGTGGCGCGCCGCTGGAGCCGCGGGCGTTTCCTCGGAGGGAGGTGCGGCCGGTGCGGGGGGCTGGCGTGGCTCATCGGCCCGATACGGCGGCGTTTCGTCAGACGGGGGCCGTTCGTGGCGCGGGGCATGTTGCGGCGGCGTGGGGCGTTGCGCGTCGTCAGCGGCATCGGACAGGCGACGGCGACGCGGGGGCGCTACGGCGTAGGGTTCCTCCGCGTCGTCGGCGACGCCGGGCGCATTCTCGGGCGCGGGTTCCCGAAAATGGGCCGGCGCTTCCTCCTCAAGGGGGCCGGCGGGCTCGAGGGGCTCGGGAGGAGCGCTGCGCCGTTTGCTGGGCGCAGGAATCTCGTGCACGTCCTCCTCGGGCAGGGGCGGCAGGGTGTCGGGGTCGAAGCGGCTTGCGGGCGCGGGTGTCGCCTCGCGCCGCGCTGCGGCCGGTCCGGGCCTGCGCCAGGAGGATTCGGCTTCCTCGACGCCGGGCAGGGGGGCTTGGCTGCGGGATTCGGGGCGGCGCGGGGCCGGTTCCCGGTCCAGACGGAATTTGAACCGATGGCGGCACTTGGGGCAAGTGGCCATGGTCGAGGTCACCGGAACCTTGTTGTCGGGAATGTCCCGGAAGAAGCCGCATTGCGGGCAAGTGATGCGCATCATGTCCCTTTATGGGCCGCACGAAGGCGGCTGCCGGACGTGAACCGGCAGGATGCAGTGTAGCCGGAGCGCGGCCTCAAGGCAACCGCTGCCGTGGCCGCAAACCCCAGGGTCGTTACCACAGCGGCGGCAGGAGCAAAACCCTTCCGTCGCGCCGGTCGCCGGACAGGGCGCTGAAGAATGCGAGGGGCAGGGATGGGTAGTCGCTGCTGAGGTGGTGGCGGGGCTGGCCTGCTGCGGCGTCGTAGGCCGCGAGCTTGGCCTTGACCGCGCCTTCGTCGGCAAGGAGCCGGTTGTAGTGGAATAGCGGCGTGTCAAGGGCCAGGGCGGCCCGGCCGGCGAGGCCTTCCAGGCGTTCGTGCACGGGCCGGACGTAGCGCGGCGAAGCGGGCGGCAGCATGTGGAAAAGGCGCAACTGGAGGTCGGGCCAAAGGCCGTGTCCGACCTTGGCGTGGCCCTGGTCGGGATAGAGGGTCAGGCGGGGGAAGAAGACGCCGCCGATATCCGGGGCGCGCGTCACGCGGGCGATGGTTTGCGCCATGCCCGGGGCGGGGCGTTCGTCCGGGTCGAGGGTCAGGACCCAGCCCGGCGGGCAGGCGGCCAGGAGGGCGTTGCGCTGGGCCGCGAAGTCGCCGGCCAGGGGCCGGGCCAGGTGGCGCACGGGCATGCCCAGGGCGCGGGCGAGGGAGGCTTGGCGCGGCACGGCTGCGGCGTCCCAGCAGAGGACGGCGCTGTGCGCCAGCCCGGCGCAGGCGGCGAAGAATTCCTCGAGACCGGTCTCCTGGGGCTGGACGAGCACGGCCAGGGTCACGTCCGGCGGGGCGGGGGCGGGCCGGGCGGCGTCGTACGGGGCATCGGGCAGGGGAACGCTTGCCGTGAGCATCCGGCGTACCCAGGCCAGGGCTTCGCGCGTGTGCGGCTGGCCGGACTCGGGGTTGGCGACGACGACGGCCCGGGCGGGATCGAACCCGGCGAGCGCTGGCAGGCAGTAAAGGGCCTGCCGCGAGGTGTCGGCGAGAAGCCTGGCCTGGCCGTCCGGGGTGCGCCAGTCCAGGCCGCCGCTTGCGGCGAGGCGGCGCGCGGCGGCCGGGTCCGGGGACAGTACCGTCAGAACTTTGTCGTCAGGCAGGCTTCGGGCCAGGGCTCCGGCCACGGCTCCCGAGCCGAGGCCGAGCAGGACGATTTCCCGGGCGTCCCGGGCGGCGCGCAGGATGCGCCCGGCCCAGGCCCGCACGCGGGCTGCGTCGGGGGCGGGAGACGGCGAAACGTCGGCGTTCCGCTCTTCGCCGAGCCGCCAGGCCAGGATTTCCCCGGTATAGGTGAAAAAAGGATGCGCGCCTTGCACCACGGCCTCCGCAGAGGGCTGTAGCGCAGGGCGCGACGGAAAGTCCAGGCGGGACGAGCGGGGCTCAGCCCTGGGCGCGGCTGGCGGCGTAGGCGGCCATGATGCGGTTGACGGGCGCGGCCTTGGTGTAGGGGGCGGCGCTGCCGGGAATAGGTGTCGGGATATTGACGTGGACGACCGGCTCGGTCTTGACCGGGGCCGGACCGGCGCTCGGCACCACGGGCTGGCGCGGCGTGGCGGCGGGCGTGTCCGCGGCCATGGCGGCGGGGTAGGCCGCTGCGGCGGCGGCCTGGGAAACGTACGGCGCGGCGGAGGCGACAGCCGGGCGGTTGGTCGCCTGGACGCCCGTGGTCGGCACGACCTTGGTCGCGACCTTGGCATTGGCCTCGTTGAAGGCGTCGCGCAGGCCGGTCAGAATGTGCATCACCTCGTCGATCTTGGAGATGTCCAGCTTGAGGTTGGCGGCCAGCAGGCGCGTGCTGCAGAAGAAGTAGAGCTTTTGCAGGCGGTCGGCCAGTTCGCCGCCCTTCTGGGCGTTGAGGGTGCCCTGGAGTTCGGAGAGGATGTCCAGGGCCTTGGAGATGAGGATGCCCTTCTGGGCATAGTCCCTGGCGGCGATCTTTTCCTTGGCTTGGCGCAGGAACTTGAGCGCCGCGTCGAAGAGCATGATGAGCAGGTCGCCCTGGGTGGTGGTGGCGACCTGGGTTTGAAAGTAGGATCTGGCGGCGCTTTGCATGGAAGTCTCCCCCTGTTTTGCCTCTTATCGGACGGCAGCGGATTTTCTGAAGGGGGAACGGAAAATTGTCCCGCGCGGCGATTACGAGGAGGAGGAGCTGAGCTGGTTGATCTGCGAGGTAAGCTGGTTTTGCATCTGGTTGTACCGCGACAGCAGGGCGTCGGTTTTGGCGAAGCGCTTGCGCAGGTTGGAGGCGTAAGTGTCTATGCGGCGCTGCTCGAAAGCGATCTTGTCGTCGATCATGTGCGTGATGTCGTCGTAGTTCTCGTCGAGGATATGCAGGGGGCCATCGGTGTTGTCGGTGAGCTGGGCGAGCAGATCCATAAGCTCTCCGGTCTTTCCTTGCTTGAGGGATACCGTGCCGGTGTGGGTGCCGGCGGTGACGTCGATGGCTTTGATGACCATACCGGCTTCGTCGTAGCCGTGCGCGCCGGTAATGAGGTTGGAATTGCTGTGCCAGAGGGCCTCGTGCCCGTTGATGGTGGCGCCGGTGAGCTTGCCGCTGGCGTTGGTGGTGTAGGACACGTCGTAGGTGCCACACTTGGTGGTGCCGGAAATGTAGGAGGAGAGCGTCATATCCGAAGAGTCGGTGCGGCCGAGGTAGTTGGCGGCGAACAGTTCCGCCACGCCGCTGGCGTTGGAGGCAAGGACGGTGGTGAGGCGGGCGTTGCTGATGACGAGCAGGCCTTCGGTCTTGGAGCCCTGCTCGGCGTCGGTGAGGATGCCGAGTTGGGAGAGCACGGAGAAGGTGTCGCCGGTGTAGTCGAAGCCCACGCCTTTTCCGGCCACGGCGGTCTTGAGCTTGGTGTCGATGAGCTGAAGGCCGTAGTTGCCGGTCAGGAGGGAACCCTTCTGCGTGGTGGAGTCGTATGCCGTGAGATCCTGGAGCAGGGAGCGCACGGTGTTCATCTGCTCGACGAAGGTCTGGATGTTCTCCCGGACCGCATCGGTGTCCGTGGCGGTGGTGATGGTGACCGTGCCCGTGCTTTTGAGGTTGAGGGTCAGGCCGGAGATGAGGTCCGTGACGGTGTTGGTCTCGCGGGTGATGTAGGAACCTGTCCCCGTGGGCCAGCCGTCGAGCTTGAGCTGCGCGCTGGCGTTGGACGTGATGGTGTCGAAATCGGCCGCGCCGAACCCGGTGAGGGTGGTCCCCGAGTCGATGACGAGGCTCGCGTCGTCGCCGGTGTCCATGCCGCGCAGTTGGAGGTAGTATTTGGAGCCGTCGTAGACCACGTTGGCCTTGACGCCGGCGTTGTTGGGGTCGTTGTTGACGATGCTGGCGAGGTCGGTGAGCGTGGCGTTTGCGCCGACGGAGACGGAATAGGTCGTGCCCTGGTAGGCGTATGCGAACGTCGCGTCGGTGCTGGCGGGATTGATGTCCGTGTCCGCGCTGGCATAGCCGGTCTGGGTCACCATGGCCTTGGCCGTGGCCAAGCGGGCCACCGTGATCGAATGGGAGCCGTCGAGGGCGTTCGAGCCCGTGCTGGCGCTTAAGATGGAAGAATTGGTGGAGTCGGTGGTTTTGACCAGAAACTCGCCCTCGGTGTCCATGCCCTCCAGCGTGGTCTTGAGTTCGAGCATGGCGGTGTTGAGTTCCTGGAAGGCCGCCTGTTTTTTGACCCAGGACTGTTTCCAGGTTTGCAGGGTCTTGATGCGGCCCTGCTCGACCTGGACGAGCTTGGTGATCAGCGCGTCGAAATCGGTGCCGTTGCCGAGGCCCGAATAGTTGATCTGCCCAGAGGTGCTGATCGGTGTGTAGGCGCTGATCGAGGACATGGTTCCATCCTGGCCAAAAAGTCGTCGTTGTCTGGAGAACTCCGTTTCTATATAAGCAAGTCGTGTGCCAAAAAAACGGCCGGACCGCTTGAGCGATCCGGCCGCTCACATGCCTTTCGCTTAGCCTTGGATCAGGTTCATCGCCATACGCGGCAGGGAGTTGGCCTGGGAGAGCATGGCCACCGCTGACTGGGTGAGAATCTGTTGCCGCACGAACTGGGTCATTTCCGTGGCCACGTCCACGTCGGAGATCTGCGATTCCGCGGCCTGGAGGTTTTCGGCCTGGATCTGCAGGTTGGAGATGGTGTTCTCCAGGCGGTTCTGCAGCGCGCCCAGGTTGGCGCGGATCTTGTCCTTGGACACGATGGCCGTCTTGATCGCGTCCAGGGCTTCCTGGGCCTGCTGCTGCGTGGAGATGCTGCGGCCCTTCGACGTGGAGGCCGCGCCGATGCCCACGCCCAGGGCCGAAGCCGTGGAGGTGCCGATCTGCACGTAGTAGTAGTCTTCCGCGCTGGCGTTGCCGGAGCCGAAGTGGACCTTCAGCTTGCCGGTGGAATTGATGCCGGAACCGTTGTGTGTCGCGCCGGACAGGTTGCCGTTGAGCAGATAGATGCCGTTGAAGTCCGTGGCGTTGGCGATTCGGGTGATTTCCGAGGCCATGGCCTGGTATTCCGAATCGATGATGAGGCGCTGGTCCGAGGTGTAGGTGCCGGTGGCGGCCTGTTCGGCCAGTTCCTTCATGCGGATGAGCTTTTCGTCCACGACCTGGAGCGCGCCGTCCGCCGTCTGGATCATGGAAATGGCGTCGTTGGCGTTGCGCACGCCCTGGTTGATGGAGGCGATGTCGGCGCGCATGAGCTCGCGAATGGCGAGGCCCGCGGCGTCGTCGGCCGAAGAATTGATGCGCAGGCCCGAGGACAGGCGCTTGGTCGAGGTGGCCAGGGCGGAGTACGAATTGGACAGGTTACGGGCCGCGTTGGCGGCCATTCCGTTGTAATTGATGGTAAGCGACATGGTTCGTTCCTCCTTGAAGGGATGCGGGCGTCCTTGCCCTTTTGCGCACCGGTTGCGGTCGCGGGCCCACGGCCGGGGACAATCGGTGAGTGCTTCTTTGCTAGGCTTATCGACTTCGGAAAATCGTTTCTTTAGCGGGCCGCCGCGCGGAACCCAAAAAAAAGCGTCCCCCGTTTCCGGGGGACGCTTTCAAGGCGCGGGCGGGCGGGAATCAGTCCCGGGTCACGGCCCGGGCGAGCAGGGCTTCGGCCGTTTGCGGCGAAAGCCCGCGCCCGGCGACCAGGGCGGCGAGGTTTTCCTCGGCGTCGCTCGGGCGCAGGTAGAGCGGGGGCACGGGGTCGAAGCCGTACGTTGCGGCCCGGGCCGCGGCAAGCATCGTTTCCGGGTCCGGCACGCAGGCCTCGGCCCCGAGGACCGTGGCCAGGGGCACGACGCGCAAAAACGCCTCGCGGTGCCGCACGGCCCCGTCGCCGACGAGCCACAGCGGCCCCACGGCCGCGCCGTCGGCCGCCTTGGCGAGCGCCGCGTCCAGGGGAAGCGCCTCGGGCGGCCCCATGGCCGCGAGGTCGCCGTCGGCCAGGAAGGACTGGACGTACACCTGGCCGGTGCGGGCGTGGGTTATGGCCAGGATCGCGCCGGTGGCGGCCCGGGCGGCCGAGGCGGCGAGCAGGGGCAGGAAATCGAGCCCGGCCATGGGTACGCCCGCGCCGAGCGAAAGTCCGAGCGCGGTGGCCAGGGTCACGCGGATGCCGGTGAAGCCGCCCGGGCCCCGCACGCAGGCCACGCCGGCAAGCGCCGTCGGGGCAAGCCCCACTGCGGCGAGGACGTCGGCGATCAGGGGCGCGAGCGATTCGCCGGCGTGGCCTGCGGCCGGACAGCGGCGCGCAAGGGGCGCTTGCCCGGGCCGGCCGAGCAGCACGCTCAGTTCCGGGGAAACGCCGTTTAAGACGAGCAAGGGGCCGTCGCCGGGCGTGGTTGCGCCCGGCGCGGCCGGTCTGTCTGCGGAGTCCATGGGCCTTTCCGTTTCGCTTTCTTACAAAATGAAAGGGCAAGCCCTAGCCGTCGAGCACGCTCAACTGGCGGCGGATGTCGTTGACCGTGGCCAGGATCATGAGCCCGATGAGGAAGGCCAGGCCGATCTTCGTGGTCAGGGCACGCATGCGCGGGCTCACCGGCCGGCGCATGACGATCTCGATGGCGTAGAAGAGCAGGTGTCCGCCGTCGAGGACCGGGATGGGCAGGAGGTTCAGCACGCCGAGGTTGACGCTAATAAGCGCCGCCAGGGCGACCACGTTGCCGAGGCCCTCCGAGGCCTGCTTGCTGACCATCTGGGCGATCATGATCGGCCCGCCCAGGCTGTCGAGGGGCACCACGCGCTCGATGAGCTTGAGCAGCCCCGTGTAGGTGACCACGACCACGTTCCAGGTCTGGCGGACGGCTTCTCCCGCGGCCGAGCCCGGGCCGAGCGGCACGGAGCGGGTCTTGCCCGAGGCCACGATGCCGACCAGCGGCGCGCTCTCCTCTTCGCCGAAGAGGTTCTTGACCGTACGCATGGCCGGGGTCAGGGAAAAGGTCAGGGTCTTGCCTTCGCGGTCCACGGTCAAAGTCACGGGCTTGCCGCCGCCGCCGCGGATGGCCTGGGCCATGGACTCCCAGTTGGCCACGGGCGCGCCGCTCACGGTCAGCACCGTGTCCCCGGGGCGCACGCCGGCCGTCTCCGCCGGGCTGTCCTTTTGCACCTGCCCGACCACGGGCAGCATCTCGAAGCGCCCCTCGGCCACGAGCAGGCCCCAGAACAGCAGCCAGGCCAGCACGAAGTTGAACACCGGGCCGGCGCCGACCACGATCATGCGCTGCCAGGCCGGGCGCAGCCGAAACTGCGTCTCGGGCGGAAAGCCGTCGGGCACCGGATCGTCGGGGTCCTGCGCCACCAGCTGGACGTAGCCGCCGAGCGGGATGGCCGAGAGCACGTAGCTGGTCATGCCCCGGCGAAATCCCAGCAGTTTGGGGCCGAAGCCCAGGGAAAAGGTGACCACGCCCATGCCAAAGGCCCGGGCGGCCAGGAAATGCCCCAGTTCGTGGAAAAAAATCAGGCCCCCGAGTACCAGGGCCACGGCGAGAATGCTTACGATCATGCGTGCTCGGTTGCGCCCGTGCCGCGCCTGGCGCGGGAGGAACGCGGGTTTGTCGCGGCGGGCGGGGCTCCGGTCGATCCGGCCGCCTGCCGATGGATTATAATAAGCCGCAGGGGCGGCATGGCAACGTCAGGCACGAACTTCGGCCCATGCGGCGGTTTCACGGCGCACGCGCGCGTCCAGGTCCATGATGGTCGCGGCGTCGGGCACGGGCTGGCCGGCATGGGCGTCCAGGGCCGCCGCGATGGCCAGGGGTATGCCCATAAACGGCAGCCGACCGGCCAGGAACAGGGCCACGGCCGCCTCGTTGGCGGCGTTGAGGACCACGGTGTGGCTGGGACCCGCCTCAAGCGCCCGCCGGGCCAGGCCCAGGCAGGGGAAATCGGCCTCGCGCGGGGCCTCGAAGGTGAGGCTGCCGAGCGTCACCAGGTCCACGCGGGATACCGACAGCGGGAGCCGCGCCGGGTAGCCCAGGCAATAGGCGATGGCCACGCGCATGTCCGCCGGCCCGAGGTGGGCGAGCAGGGAGCCGTCGTGGAGCTGGGCCAGGGAATGCACGATGCTTTGCGGATGGACCACCACGTCCACCATGGCGACGGGCAGGCCGTAGAGCCGGCAGGCCTCGATGACCTCCAGGCCCTTGTTCATGAGCGTGGCCGAATCCACGCTGATTTTCGGTCCCATGGACCAGGTGGGGTGGTCGAGCGCCATGGCCGGGGTGGCGCGGTCGAGTTCCTCGCGCGGCTTGCGTCGGAAGGGACCGCCCGAGGCCGTGAGCACGAGCTTTTCCACGAGCGGCAGGTCCGGCAGCCCGGGGCCGCCGAGCGCCTGGAACAGGGCGTTGTGCTCGGAATCCACGGGCAGGATCACCGCGCCGGTCGCCGCAGCGGTTTCGCGGATGAGGTCGCCGGCGAGCACCAGGGATTCCTTGTTGGCCAGGGCTACCACCTTGCCGGCGGCCACGGCGGCGAGCGTCGGGCCAAGCCCGGCCGCGCCGACGATGGCCGAGACCACGACGTCGACGTCCGCCGCGCCGGCCATGGCGGCGTAGCCCTCGGGGCCGGTCAGGATGTCCGGGGCGTAGCCGGCGGGGAGCAGCGCGCGCAAGGCTTTGGCACGCGCCGCGTCGAGCACGGCCAGGGCCCGGGGCCGAAACGCCGCGGCCTGTTCGGCCAGTAGCGCCACGTTGGTGGCGCCGGCGAGCGCGACGACGACGTAGCGGTCCGGGTGTTCGGCGGCCACGCGCAGGGCGCTGACGCCGATGGAGCCCGTGGCGCCGAGCACGGCAAGGCGGCGCGGGCGGCCGTCGTCGGCCACGGACAGGGACGTGATGTAGCCCGAGGGCGCGCCCTCGGGGGAACGGATGCGGGAATGGGTCATGTGGGGCTTTTCGTCCGGGCCGGCTCCTGGGCCCCGGGAGGGGCGATGCCGTAGCGGCCGAGGATTTCGCTGACGCGGGCCGGGAGGTTGGTGGCCACCTTGCCGAGCGCCGTCAGGTTGATGCACACATACAGGTCCACCTTGTGGGAGGCGCTCTCCCACAAGGCGACCAGGGGGCGGGCCAGTTCCGGCTCGATCTGGAACAGTTTCAGGCGCTCCTGGAATTCCCCCGGGTTCTTGGGACGAAAGAGCACGGCGTCGGCGCGGTCGGCGTCGTCTTCGAAAAATTGCTTGCGCCGCACCTTGTTGAGCCCCGTTCCGGCCAGGGCGTCCACGGCCTCTCGGGCGACGCGGCGCAGCCGGGAAGCGCGCACCAGGATGCGACCGGCGTCGGCCTCGCCTTTTTCCCGCAGCAGGGAGGCGAAATCGAATTCCATGATGCTTTCGAGCACGAGCCCCAGGCGTGCGGCGTCGAACGCGCCGGCGGCCTGGAGGATGAAGGCCCGCTCCTTGGGCGCGAAATCGCGCAGCGCCCGGGAGAAATCCTCGTGCACCACCCGCAGCGAGACCGCCGCGCCCACGCAAAGGGCCACGGTCTGCTCGGCGAGGACCTCGCGCGTGGCTTCCGCCTCGGCGTCCGGGGTATCCCCGGCCAGGGCGGCGCGGTAGTCCGCGGCGGCGGCGTCCATGGCCGCGACCTGGGCGGCGAACGCGGTTTCCTCGCGGTCGGCCCGCCGGTCCCAGCCGGGGATGTCGGCCCGGTTGCACACGGCCAGGGCCGCTTCGGACACGGCCCGGCCGTCGTCGCTCGCGGAGGCTTCCTCGAAGGCGGTCTGGACGCGCGTCTTGGAAATGACCTTGGCCGTGCCCTGGAGCTTTTCCAGCACCGCGTCGAAGGGGAAGGCGACCACGAGCAGGTTGCCCTCGCGGGAGAGGCGGTAGCGGCGCTCGGCCAGGATGCCGTCGTAGGCCCCGCGCACCTCTTCCTTGATGAACCGTTCGATGTAGGCTTTCCAGTACTGTTCGTCGAAGACCAGCGTCGCGGTGATCTCGTCGATCTTGGCCAGGGAATCCTCGCCGAAGTGGCGGATCACGGCGTCGCTGAAATGGTCCTTGATCAGGCTCGAGGCGTAGACCGCGCCCTGGAGGCACTTGGCCAGCACGGTTTCCACGCGCTCCAGGCGGCGCGCCAGCTTTTCCTGTTCCCCGGCGTCCCCCACGGCCTTGGCCTTGCCGTAGTGGTTGAGCTCGAGCAGGTAGGCCGAAAAGCGGTCCTTGACGTACTCGTGGCCGCCGTGCAGGCCCTCGGCCCGGCGCAGCAGCATGTCCATGAGGCTTTGCTGCTCGGTTTCGAGCAGGGGAAATTCGTTGATGCGGCTCCGGTTGGCGCGCAGAAATTCCAGGAAGACCCGCTCCTCCAGCACTTCGCGGCGGGCCTTTACGGCCTTGAGCTCCTCCAGCCGCGCCAGGCAGGCGGCGAAGCGCTCGTCGCGCCCTTCGGGCACGGATGCGGCGTCGTCCATGGCGGCGGTTCCTCCTTTAGCCCAACCCGAGCAGCGGGCGCATGGCGGCATAGGCCAGGATCGCGGGCAGCAGGCCGTCGATGCGGTCGAGGATGCCGCCGTGGCCCGGCAAGAGCGCCCCGGAATCCTTGACGCCGGCGGCGCGCTTGAGTGCGGACTCGAAAAAATCGCCCAGTTGCGACACCACGGCCAGCACCGCGCCGCAGCCCGCAAGCGCAGGGACACCCGCCGGGGTGAACGTGGCGAAGGCCGCCGCGACCAGGGCCGCGGCCACGATGCCGCCGGCCGTGCCGGCGCGCGTCTTGCCCGGGCTCACCGCCGGCCAGACCTTGGGGCCGCCGACGAGATGCCCGGCGAAATAGGCTCCGGTGTCGGCGGCCATGACCACGGCCAGCACGAACACGGTTCCAAGCGCCGGGAAAAGGCACAAAAAACGCAGGGAAAACGGGATGTAGAGCAGGGCGGCGACGAGGGTGCCCCGGGGCGGCGCGGTCTCGCCCCCGCCGGCGAAGCGGCCGAGGAAGGCGAACTGCTCGAGCCACAGCGCCGTGCCGAGGCAGGCGGCCAGGACAGGCCAGCCCCCGGCCACGGCGCTGCCCACGGCCACGGCCCCGAGCGCGAGGCCCGCGCGCTCGAGCATGGGGCCCGGCCTGCCGCACATGGCGAAATATTCCCGCATGCCCACGACCGCAGCCGCGGCGACGAGCACGGCAAGGACCCAGCCGCCGGCCCAGACCGCCGCGAAAAGGACAGGCAGGCCGACCACGGCGGTCAGCCAGCGTGATTTGAACGATGCGCCGAACATGGTGTCCTGAAATTCTCCCGAAAGCGTCCGCAATGCCGCGCGTGTGCAGGGCCGCACCCCGCGCCGCCGGCACGAATCCCTACGCTAGTGCAAAAGCGGCCTTGCGTCCAATGCCGCGCACGGCCCGCGGCGGCGGCTCATTCCCACCAGGTGACCGGCTCGAAGGTCACGGGCATGACCGCGGCCAGCCCCGGCAGCACGGACTGCTCGACCAGCGGGCGCAAACGGCCCTTGAGGGCCTTGTAATAGATGTCGAACTCCACCACGAACCAGGTGTCGCCGTCGGCCAGCCCGTCGGACACCACCATGAGGTACTCGAATCCCTGGCCGAACCGGGCCGCGCCGCTGGCCGCGTCCGCGGCCTGGGCGAACCGGGAGAAGCGGTCGAACACGCCGGCCAGGGCCGCGCGCGGGGCCGGGGCGTCGTCGAGGTCGGCCTGGAAGGTCAGGGTGAGGTAGCCCGAGCCGTCGGGGCGCACGAATTCCGCGATCTTGAGCACGCCCTCCTTGGCCGGGCCGCCGAGGCCCAGGTCCAGGGAAAAGCCCGTGAAGCCGGACAGTTGTTCGTGGGCCTTGAGCTCGCGCAGCTGCTTTTTGAGGTCGATGACGTCTTCGGCCATGGAAGCCTCCGGGAGACGGATCGTTTCGGGAAACTGCGGCTTGTAAAAGCCTTTCCGGAGACGTATGCTTTTTTCATGCAATTGGCCACCGTGATCCCGTCTCCCTCCGCCCGGGGTACGTCTTGAGCGACGGGCACTACTATCAATCCCTCACGCGCGTCCTGGTGGCCTGGATGGTGGCGGTCGCCCTGGCCCCGCTTCTCGTCTGCGCCCTGGTGCTCGGGCATCAGTTCCATACCGCCTATCGGGCCAAGGTCGTGGCCCACCTCGAGGAGCTCGTGCTCAAGCACAAGCAGCAGGTGGGCGCGTTCTTGCGGGAATCCGCCGCCGAACTGCGCGTGCTGGCCGAAATCGCCCCCTTCGGCGACTTCACCGACGACCGCCGCCTGGCCGCGCTGCTTGCGACCATGCAGCACGAGCACGGCGGCGTGTTCGTGGACCTCGGCCTCGTGGACGCCGCGGGGGCGCTCCTTTCCTATGCCGGGCCCTTTCGCCTGGGCCGGGCGGACTATGCCGAGGCCCCGTGGTTTCGCGCCGCCAGGAAGGGCGACCTGACCGTCAGCGACGTCTTTCTGGGCCTGCGCGGCCTGCCGCACTTCGTGGTCGCCGTGCGTGTGGCCCACGACGGGCGCGAATACCTGGTGCGGGCGGCCATCGATTTCGCCGCCTTCAACCGGCTTGTGGAAAACATCGGCCAGGGCGCCACGGGCCAGGCCTTCATCCTCAATTCCCGGGGCGAGTTGCAGACCACGCCCAAACGCGCCCCGAAGCTCGACGCGCCGTTCCTGCGCGCGCAAATTTGGGGCGACCCGGGCGGCACGCCGACCCAGGCCGAGGACCAGCCGCTCGTTTTCACCCACGAGGACCCGGAAACGGGACGCCAGCTCCTGTACGTGGCCAGCGTGTTCAAGGACGGCGACTGGGCGCTGGTCTACCAGCAGGACGAGGCCGACGCCTTTCCGGCGCTCTACCGCACGCGGCTGCTCGCCATCGCCATCGTGGTGCTCGGCGGCATCGGCATCCTGGTCGCCAGCTGGGTGCTGGCCAGGCGCATGGTGTCGCGCGTGGCCGCTGCCGACGCCGAGCGCGACCTCCTGAACGACCAGGTCATCGAGGCCGGCAAGCTGGCCTCGGTCGGGGAGCTGGCCGCCGGCATAGCCCACGAGATCAACAACCCCGTGGCCATCATGATGGAGGAGGCCGGCTGGGTCTCCGACATCCTGGGCGACGACGACTACGGCACGCCGGCGAACATGACCGAGATGCGCCGCGCCCTGGACCAGATCCGCCAGCAGGGCGTGCGCTGCAAGGAAATCACGCACAAGCTCCTGAGTTTCGCCCGCAAGACCGACGAGCGCATCAAGGAGCTCGACCTCAACGCCCTGGTGGCCGAAATGGCCGAGCTGTCCGAAAAGCGCGCCCGCTACGTCAACGTGCATATCGCGACCGACCTGGGCGAAGGGCTGCCCCACGTGGCCGGCTCACCCTCGGAGTTGCAACAGCTCGTGCTCAACCTCGTCAACAACGCCCTGGACGCCATGGAGCGCAACGGCGGCGACCTGATCCTCGCCACCCGCCTTGCCGGCGACCGCGTGGTGCTCTCCGTCAGGGATACGGGGCACGGCATGCCCAAGGCCGTGGCCGCGCGCATCTTCGAGCCCTTTTTCACCACCAAGGCCGTGGGCAAGGGCACGGGCCTGGGGCTTTCCATCTGCTACGGCATCGTGAAGAAGCTCGGCGGCGAAATCAGCGTGGAATCCGCGCCGGAGCAGGGCACGACCTTCCGCATCGCCCTGCCGGCGGCGGGCAAACCCGAGGGCGACGCGCCCTCCGCCCCGCCGCAACAGGCCTAAGAGACCCTGAGGACAGACATGAGCGAAGCGATCCCCTTGCGGGTCCTTTTGGTGGACGACGAGGTGGGTTTTACCGACGTGCTGGCCAAGCGCCTGCGCCGCCGGGGCCTTGCCGTGGAGGTGGCCCAGTCCGGGGCCGAGGGCCTGCGGCTGCTGCGGGAAAGCGATTTCGACGCGGCCGTGTGCGACCTCAAGATGGTGGATATGGACGGCATCGAGGTGCTCAAGGTGTTTCGGAAGATGGTGCCGGCCATGCCCGTGATCATGCTCACCGGGCACGGTTCCGAAGAGGCGGCCCAGGACGGCATGCAGGCCGGGGCCGCCGACTACCTGCTCAAACCCTGCGACATCGACGAGCTGCTCGCCAAGCTCACCGCGGCCGTGGCCAAGGCCAAGGCCGGCCCCGCCTGATTCGCTGCCGGGCAGAAATGCTTGCGAAATGTGGTCAGGAAGAACGCCTCCGGCGGCCAAAGGGCCACCGCCCTCTGGACTCCCTGCAAGGATTTCGGACAGCTCTGATGTGGGAACAATCGGGAGCAGCTGGAAACGGCCCTTACGTTGCAATTGCATCGCTCGTTACCTCGTTGCGGGATTCCAAAGGGCATGAGCCCTTTGGCCGCCGGAGGCATCTCCCCGAGCACTCTCTCGAAGGAATCCTTATATGACCGATGATGTCGCCCTTTTCAACGCCAGGGCCGCCGCCTGGGACGCCAGCCCCCACCGCCGCAAACTCGCGCAGGACATCGCCGTGGCCATGGAGCGGGCGGGGCTTTTCCGCCAGCCCGTGCCCGACGCCCTGGATTTCGGCTGCGGCACGGGCCTGCTTACCCTGGAACTCTCCCGGCGCTGCGAGTGCGTCACGGGCCTGGATTTCTCGCCGGGCATGCTCGCCGCCCTGGACGCCAAGATCGAGGCCGCGGGGCTCGGCAACGTGGCCACCATCCTGGCCGACCTCGCCGCCGGCGATCCGCTGCCCGGGCGCTACGACCTCGTGGCCAGCGCCATGGCCCTGCACCACGTGGCCGAACTGGACGCCGTGCTCAAGCGTCTCTTCGCCGCCGCGCAAAAAGGCGGCCGCATCGCCCTGGCCGACCTCGACAGCGAAGGCGGGGCCTTCCACGACGACAACGCCGGGGTGCACCATTTCGGTTTCGACCGCCTGGAACTGGCCGACACCCTGGCCGGCATAGGCTTCACCGATATCGACGCCGTGACCGCGGCCGTCATCGAGAAACCCGCACAGTGTTGTTCCGTGCGCAGCTTCCCGGTTTTTTTGATGACCGCCAGGAAGCCCTGAGCGTCTTGCCCCGACATCCCGGGGGGTTGCCGCCGCAGCGGCGTTTTCGCCGCCCCCTACCCCGTGCGGGAAAAATGTATTATAGGGCCTTCCCACCCAACGAAACAGAGGACTTTTCATGATCGGCATATCCAAGCTTTACTGCGGCGGGGTGGAACCCTCGGACGCGTTGCGCTACGGCCGCCAATCCGGCAAGCTGCCGTCCCACCTGCTGCAATTTTCCAAGGACAAAAAGCCCGTCGTGGTCTGGAACATGACCCGGCGCTGCAACCTCAAGTGCGTGCACTGCTACGCCAAGGCCGTGGACCCCGAAGGCGTGGACGACATCGGCACGGCCGAGGCCAAGACCATGATCGACGATCTGGCCGCCTACGGCGCGCCGGTCATGCTCTTTTCCGGCGGCGAGCCGCTGGTGCGCAAGGACTTGGTCGAACTGGCCTCCCACGCCACCTCGCGCGGCATGCGCGCCGTCATCTCCACCAACGGCACGCTCATTACCCGCGACAAAGCCCGCGAGCTCAAGGCCGTGGGCCTGTCCTACGTCGGCATTTCCCTGGACGGCGGCGAAGAGATCCACGACCGCTTCCGCGGCGTGGCCGGTTCCTACAAGAAGGCCCTGCAGGGCATCGAGAACTGCCAGAAGGAAGGGCTCAAGGTCGGGCTGCGCTTCACCATCAACAAGCGCAATGCCGGCGAAGTGCCGCTTCTCTTCGACCTCCTGCGCGACCTCGAAGTGCCGCGCATCTGCTTCTACCATCTGGTCTACGCCGGGCGCGGCTCGGAGCTCATCAAGGAAGACCTGGACCATGCCGCCACCCGGGCGCTCGTGGACCTCATCATGGACCGCACGCGGGCGCTGCACGACGCGGGAATTCCCAAGGAAGTGCTCACCGTCGACAACCACGCCGACGGCCCCTATGTCTACCTGCGCCTGCTGCGCGAGGACCCGGCCCGTGCGGCCGAGGTCAAGGAGCTGCTCTCCTTCAACGAGGGCAACAGCTCCGGCCGCGGCATCGGCTGCATTTCCTGGGACGGCAAGGTGCATGCCGACCAGTTCTGGCGCAACCACGTGTTCGGCAACGTGCGGGAACGGCCGTTCTCCCAGATCTGGGACGACCCGGCGATCGAACTTTTGGCCAAGCTCAAGGACAAGAAGCGCCATGTGACCGGGCGCTGCGCGACCTGCCGCTATCTCGAAATCTGCGGCGGCAACTTCCGCGCCCGCGCCGAGGCCGTCTCGGGCGACGTCTGGGGTCCGGATCCGGCCTGCTACCTGACCGACGACGAGATTCGCCCCGAAGAATAATCGCCCGTCCAAAGGACACGAAAAAGGGCCGTGCGCGTGGCGTACGGCCCTTTTTGCATGGAATCGAAAAAGAAATTAGCTGGGCACTGAAGCCGGGTAGCCGGATGGGATGTTCCTTTTAGGGAGTCCAGAGGGCGAAGCCCTTTGGCCGCCGGAGGCGTTCCTTCCCTTTTTCCCTTCCCCCTACCTCTCCTCAAATCTAGAACAGGGTGTGCTGGTCGGGGCGCATGCCGCGGATGGACAGCAGCGCCTCTTCGGCCCGGCGGCGCATGCGGAAAAGGGCCCGCAGGCAGGTCAGGTCGTTTTCGCCGGCGATGGCCGAGAGGGCTTCCACGGCCACGGCCAGCTTGGCCGTATCGTCCATGGTCGGGACGGGTCCGGCCTTGGCGACGGTAATGGTGTTGAGATCCTTGACCTTGGCCAGCGATGCCGCGCTTGCGCTCATTGCGTCCTTCTCCCCCAGGCCACGCCCGTGGCGGTTGTTTTTGTCGGGGGGCGTCATACTCCCGGCCCGCGAGCCTGTAAAGCGTTCTCGCGCCAGTTGACCACGCCCGGGTAAAAGGAATATGAGACAATGGAAACCGCGCAAATTACCCAACAAGCGGCGCGGAAAGGATCGCATTGTGGGCAGGCTTCCCGTGGATGCGCTCGAACCGGGCATGGTGCTGGCGTCGGACCTCCTGGGGTCTGACGGCAAGATGCTGTTGCCCAAGGGCATGACGCTCACGGACAGCCTCATCGGCAGCCTGCGCAAGCGCGGCGTGCCCGGGGCCGACGTGGCCGATTCCGGGGGCGGCGACGCGGGCGCGGGAGACGTGACCGAGGCCCTGCTCCAGGAAAGCGCAGCCCATGTCGTCCGCCGGTTCCTGGCCAACGACCTGTCCCATCCCGCCATCGCCGCGCTCTACGAAATCGCCGTCATGGCCCAGGCCCACGCCCTGGCCGAGGGCGTTCCCATCGTGCCCGAGATCGGCCCCAATCCCCGGGCCGAGTCCATGGGCGACCTCTTTTTCCGCGAAGAGGGCGGCGTGGAGGACCTCGTGGACAGCGAGGTCAAGCTGGCGTCCTTCCCGGACATCTATTTCAAGATCCGCCAGGTGCTCGATTCGCCCGTCAGCACCTCCGCCCAGGTCGCCGACGTCATCAGCAAGGACACGAGCCTGACGGCCAAGCTCTTGAAGCTCGTCAACAGTCCGTTCTACGGCCTGCCCCACCGCGTGGACTCCATCAGCCGGGCGGTCATCGTTCTCGGCAGCCAGGAGGTCTCCACCCTGGCGCTCGGCATCGCGGCCATGAACGCCTTCAAGGACATTCCCCCGGAACTGATCAACATGCGCACGTTCTGGGAGCATTCCATGGCTGTCGGCGTCTTTGCCCGGCTGCTTGGCGACGCCGTGGCCGGCAAGGGCTCCGAACGGCTGTTCGTGGCCGGCGTGCTCCACGATATCGGCCGGCTCGTCATCTTCAAGAAGCTCCCCCACGCCGCCGTGGAGGCCATCTATTACGCCAAGGGCAACATGACGCCCCTGTGCGTGGCCGAAAGCGAGGTGCTGGGGTTTTCCCATCCGCTGATCGGGGGGCTGCTGCTCAAGGCCTGGAAGTTCCCCGAGGCCCTCGTGACCACGGTTTCCTGCCACCATGCGCCGTCCTCCAGTCCGGGAGACGTCGAGGCGGCCGTCCTGCATCTGGCCGACATCATGGCCGTGGCCCTCGGGCACACGCCGCCGGCGTCGGTGATGGTCCCTGCGCTCGACCCGGATGCCTGGGCCACGCTCGGGCTCGACCCCGACCGCCTGGCCGAGGTGGCCGACGCGGGCCGGGACCAGATCGACGAAATCGTGGGCGCGTTCTTCCCGGTCCGCAAGAACTGATCCAACGCAAGCAAGCGAGGTTATGCATGGCTTTCGGCGATTTCCATCGCGGCCGCCGGTTGCGCCGTACGGCGTTTTTACGCGACATGGTACGCGAGACCGAACTGCGTCCCGACGACCTCATCCAGGGCTATTTCGTGGTGGATACGCCCGACGCGGATTTCGAGAAGCCGCTCGGGTCCATGCCCGGCCAGTCCCAGCTCTCCGTGGAAAAGCTCGTCGCCCGCGCGGGCGCGGCCATGGACATGGGGCTGCGCTCGGTGATCGTGTTCGGCCTGCCCGAGAAGAAGGACCCGGCCGGCTCCGGGGCCTACGCCGACGACGGCATCGTGCAGCGCGCGGTCATGCGCCTCAAGGAAACCTATCCGCAACTGGCCGTGGTCACGGACGTGTGCCTGTGCGAATACACGAGCCACGGCCACTGCGGCCTGCTCGACGGCCACGGCGAGGTGAATAACGACGCCACCCTGGAACTTTTGGCCAAAACGGCCGTGAGCCACGCCCGGGCCGGGGCGGACATCATCGCGCCCTCGGACATGATGGACGGCCGGGTCGCGGCCATCCGCGCCGCCCTGGACGATGCGGGCTTTTCCCACATTCCGATCATGTCCTATGCCGTCAAGTACGCCTCGGCCTTCTACGGCCCGTTTCGCGAGGCCGCCGAGAGCGCCCCGGCCTTCGGCGACCGGCGCGGCTACCAGATGGACCCGGCCAACGTGCGCGAGGGGCTGCGCGAGGCCGCGGCCGACCTGGAAGAGGGCGCGGATATCCTCATGGTCAAGCCGGCCATGCCCTATCTCGACGTGGTGCGGCTTTTGCGCGACAGTTTCGACACACCCATCGCCGCCTACCAGGTGAGCGGCGAATACGCCATGCTGCAAGCGGCCATCGCCAACGGCTGGCTCGACGAAAAACGGGCCATCCTGGAGTCGCTCACCGGCATCAAGCGCGCCGGCGCGGACATGATCATCACCTACTTCGCCGAGAAGGTGCTGCCCTGGCTCTAGGCCCCGCACCTTGCCTCGCTCCGCCCAACCATTATATCAAAAGCCGCGCGGCCGCTTCGCATGTTGCGGCCGCGCGCAAATCGCGCCCAAGGAGGGGACCGGCGCACGCCACGCGCCGCCGGTCCGCAGTTCCCCATATGCAGCATCCCCACGGCAAGGGCCCCGGACACCCCGGCGGCCACCCCCTCGGTCATCCCGGCGGCCACCCGGCCGGCCATCCCCACGCCCAGGCCGCGCCCGGCGGCATGCCGTCCCTGCGCCTGATCGCCTGGGAAGTCACCCGCGCCTGCAACCTGGCCTGCAAGCACTGCCGGGCCGAGGCCTGCCTCGACCCCTGGCCGGGTGAGTTCGACACCGCCGAGGCCAAGGCGCTCATCGACACCTTCCCGCAGACCGGCAGCCCCATCATCATTTTCACCGGCGGCGAGCCGCTCCTGCGCCCGGACATCTTCGACCTCGTGCGCCACGCGCGAAGCCGCGACCTGCGCTGCGTCATGGCCCCCAACGGCACGCTGGTCACCGCGGAAAACGCCCGCGAGATCAAGGCCTCGGGCATCGCCCGCTGCTCCATTTCCATCGACGCGCCAAACGCCGCGGACCACGACGCCTTCCGCGGCGTGCCGGGCGCGTTCGAAGGGGCGCTGCGCGGCATCGAGCACCTCAAGGCGGCCGGGGTGGAGTTTCAGATCAACACCACGGTCACCAAGCACAACATGGGAAATTTCAAGGAAATCTTTGCACTTGCCGACAAGCTCGGCGCGGCCGCCTGGCACATCTTCCTGCTCGTGCCCACGGGACGCGCGGCGGAACTCGGGGCCGAGATCATAACGGCTAAGCAGTACGAGGAAGTGCTCAACTGGTTCTACGACTTCCGCAAGACCACGAACATGCACTTAAAAGCCACCTGCGCCCCGCACTACTACCGCATCATGCGCCAGCGGGCCAAGGCCGAGGGCGTTTCCGTCACGCCCGACACCTTCGGCATGGACGCCATGACGCGCGGGTGTCTGGGCGGCACGGGCTTCTGCTTCATCTCGGCCGTGGGCCAGGTGCAGCCCTGCGGCTACCTGGACCTCGACTGCGGCAACGTGCGCAAGACCCCGTTCCCGGAAATCTGGCGCTCCTCGCCCCAGTTCCTCCAGTTCCGCAACAAGGAGGAATACAAGGGCAAGTGCGGCGTGTGCGAGTACCACCGCGTCTGCGGCGGCTGCCGCGCCAGGGCGCAGACCATGTCCGGCGACTACATGGCCCCGGAGCCGCTTTGCGACTACACCCCGGCCAAGGCCGCGGGCGAGGGCGCATGAACGCGCCGGAGGTTCCCGCCTCCGGCGATCCCGTCCCGGCTCCCGGCCCCGGCGAACCCGGTGATCGGGAGCGCGGGCGGCGGCGCGTGTTGCGCACCCTGGCGGTCGCCTGCCTGCTGTGCGGGCTCGGCGCGGCGGCCGTGGTCTGGCAGCGCGCCGGGGCCGCGCCCGAGGCCTCGGGCTACCAGGTCATCGACGGCGTGGCCTATCCCCTGCCTGTGGAAGACACGAAAGCCTACGCGCGGCGTATGGCGGTCTTCGGCGGCAAGGCGCTCCTGGCCGCCGATGCGTTCCTGGATTTCCTGGGCGGACTTTCACGCTCGCGCACGGTCGCCGCGCTGCTCGCCCTGGCCGGCGCGGGAGGGGGGCTTTGCCTGTGGCGGGCCGCCGACCGGCCGGCGATCCGGGACGAGGATGATGTCGGACAGGACGACCCCCTCTAACACTGCACCGCGCGGTCGAACAGCTCGAAGACCGTGGTCACGCCGACGTCCGCGTCGTAGTAATCGGCCAGCTGCTCGATCTGGCGCAGGCAGTTGAAGCACGGGGCCGTGACCAGGGCCGCGCCGCTGTCCTGGATCTGCGCGAGCTTGCGCCGTCCCGAGACCTGCATGCGGAATTCGTAGAACGTGTCCTTGCGCGGCGTGCCTTCCGCCGTTTCCAGCACCGCCAACCCGCCGCCGCCCCCGCAACAGAAGTTGGCCTCGCGGTTGGGCGACATTTCCCGAAAATCCGCCACGCAGGCGCGCAGCACTTGGCGCGGCGCTTCCATAATGCCGCCGCTGCGGCCGAAGTTGCAGGGATCATGGTAGGTCGTCGGGCGGGGATTGCGTCCGGGATCGAGGCGGATGCCTCCCCGGCGCAGGACGTCCGCGGCCAGGGTGAAGATGTCGGTGACGGCGTAGGGAAGGCCCGGGGCGCTGGTGTGCCCGCCCATGTATTTGGCCACTCGGTAGGCGTGGCCGCATTCGCCGATGACCAGCCGCTTTGCCCCGGTTTCCAGGCAGGCTTCGTGCAGCAGTGCGTTCTTGCGGCGCATGTGGGCGTCGTCGCCCGAGAACAGGCCGAAGTTGGCGGCGTCGAAGGCCTTTATGGACAGCGTCCAGGGGATGCCGGCCAGATGGAAGAACGTGGCGCAGCCCATGAGGTTTTCGGGCCGGGCCATGATCTCGCTCGAGGCCGTGGCGAAAAGGACGTCCGCCCGGGCGTCGAGGGGGATGCGGATGTCCGCGCCGTGCTCCTCGCGCAGTTCTCCTTCCAGAAATCGGATCATGTCGCGGATGGCCGCTTCGGAGGCGCCTTCGTTGTTGCCCCGGGCGTCCGAGGCCTGTTGCGTCGCGGCGATGGGGCAGGGCGTCAGCCCCAGGTCGCCGAGCACGGCGCGCGCCGCGCGGGTGAGCACGGCATTGTCCAGGCCCAGGGGACAATAGACGGCGCAGCGCCGGCAGCAGGAACATTCGTAGAAATCCCGCATCCAGACGGCCAGTTCCGCCGCGTCCGGGCCCCGGCCCCGGCGGTAGGCCTTGCGCAGCAGTTCCGCCCGGTGGACGGGGTGGAACCGAACTTGCCCGTCGGTGAGGCTGTTGTGGCAGACAGCGGCGCAACGGCCGCAGCCCACGCAGATTTCAAGCGCCAGTTGCAGGGCGCGCGGGCCGTTTCGCATGTTCCTGACGGCCGATTGCGCCTGGGCCAGATCCTCGGATGTGAGGCGGGAAAGCCTGGGATGCATGGGCGGCTCCGGGGGTCAGGAAGCGCCGCCGGCGGCGTCGGCGGGCGGGAACGTCGCGGCGCGCAGGCCCGCCTTGGCGGGAAAGACGCCGAAGGCGTGCAGCAGTTTGCCCCAGGGAAGGTACACGGCCAGGGCCTGGGCGAGCAGGAAATGGACGGCGAAGCCGGGGGCTTGCGGCATGGGGCCGGGGCGCAGGGCGGCCAGGGCGGCGCAGTAGGCGCGCACGTCGGCAAGTTCGGTGCGGCCGGCAAGGCGCATGAAAAGCCCCGACGCGAGGACCGCGGCCAGAAGCGCCAGGGCGAGGAAGTCCTGCGGCCGGCTGGCGACGCGCAGGGCGGGACTGGCGAGCCTGCGCACGGCCAGCGCCGCCACGGCGGCCAGTGCGGCGAGCCCTGCCGCGCTGCCGGCGACGGCCCCGAAGCGGTCCACGTCCTTGACGGTCAGCCCGAGGACTGCCCAGAGTCCGGGAAAGTCCGCCACGGCGCGGCAATGCCCCACGGCAAGCAGGAGCAGGGTGGCATGGAGGCACCAGGCGGCGACGATGCCGGCGGCGAATGCGCTGCGGCGTCCGCCGAGCAGGCAGACTTCGGCGGCGATTTGGGCCCATGCGGCCGGCGTCGTGTCCGGGGCGGGGAAAAGCGGCGCGGGTCGGGCCACGACGCGCTGCCAGCGGCGCAACCGCCACAGCAGGCCGAGGAGCAGGGCCGCGCCGGTCAGGTAGGGCAACCCGTGGAAGAAGGTGGATGCGTGCTCCATGAACGGACCTCCGTCGGGGCGGGGCCGCGCATTGCGGCAGCGGGCAGGCGTTGGGGGAAATGTCCTTGACTTGGTGTGGGCTTTTTGTATAATAAAGAATTTTAGGTGTCCACCTTCAAAAAGCGGCTGTCGTTTGTAACCATCTCCTCGGCTTCGGCGACCGGCGTGGGTATCGGACCCGTCTTTTCCCTCGGGAAAGTTGTTTCCTAGCGTCCTGTTTCCGGAGTCTGCTTGCCGATCACCATCCCTTCCCCCTGGCGTTCCCTGGACCCCGTCCGTGATGCCATCGATCCGGACGTTTCGGTGCGCATCGACGTCCTGCGCGCCATCCTCATCGGCCTGATCGTGCTGTGCCACGGTGGCCGCTGGATCGGCGCGGAGGTGCCGTTCGCCTCGCCCACGGCGCAGTTCGTGCTGACCGTGTTCAACCGGGGGCTGGCCTGCGTCGCGGTGCCGCTTTTTTTCGCCATCTCCGGTTATCTGCTGCTGCGCAAGCTCGAGGCGACGCCCGCTGCCTACTGGCGGCTCGTGCGCACCAAGGCCGTGGCCATCGGCGTGCCGTTTCTCCTCTTCAACGGCATCTGGATCGCCTGGGTGCTCTACATCGGCAGCATCCCGTTTTTCGGCGGCCGCTCCTTCGTGCTCACCGCCGGCATCCTGCGCAAGCTCGTCGGCTTCGGCACGACCCCGTTCAACTATCCGCTCTGGTTTCTGCGCGACCTGCTCACCGTGTTTGCGCTCACGCCGCTCTTTCTGGTATTTTTCCGCCGCCTGCCGGACCTCGGCCTCGTCCTGCTCGGGCTTGCCTGGTTCGTGGGCACGACGGACAACGAATATTCCCTGTCCGGGTTCGCGTTCGCCTTCTATGCCGGGGGCTGGCTGGCCAGGCGGCGGGCGGGGCTTCGCGACACGGCCGGCTGGGACAAGGCCGTTTTACCGCTTTTCGCGGCGGCGACCATCGTCGTCGGGCTTTCGCCGTGGCTCGGGTTCGATATCTACGGCTTGGCGGCGTTCAAGAAGGTCTACCAGATGCTCGGCGTGGCCGCGTTCTGGTGCCTGTCGCGCCAGGGCTGGATCAAGGACAGCCGGCTGCTGCACCGGCTTGCGGCCATGAGCTTTTTCGTCTTCCTCACCCACGAGCCCACGGTCTCGGTCATGCAGTCGTATCTCGTGCCGCTGTGGCGGCCGGCGAGCACGCTTGCCCAGCTTGCCGCCTATCCCGTGGCCGGCGTTGCGGCCATGGTCTTGCTGTCCCTGCTCGGCTGGGGGCTTGCCGCGTGCCTGCCACGGCTTTTCGCGCTGCTCACGGGCGCGCCGTTGCGCCTGCGCTTCACCCCGCCGCCGGCGGCGCGCTGAGCGCAGAAGCCCCGGCCGGACCGCTGGACTGGTCCGGCCGGGGCATGGGCGAGGCGGGAGGGGATCCGCCTCAGGGATGGTTCTGGAACTTGTTTTGCGTGGCCTCGCCGCCGCTGTGGCAGGGGCGGCAGTCCATGAGACCCTTGGAATTGTCCGCGGTCTTGCCCTTGCCGTGGCATTCCCCGCAGTAGGCGACCGCTTCCGATTTGCCGTCCGGCTTGAAGCTGCCGTCGATCTTGGCGTTTAATATCGCGATGCCCTTGGCCGCCACGTCCGCCGTGACGCGGGAGCAGCGCTCGCTGCGGTCCTTGGAGCTTTGTTCCTTCTTGTTGGCGTAGCACCAGCGGCTCACCGAGATGTGGCACAGGACCGAGTCCGACGTGCTCATCGGCAGCGGGCCCTTGACGCCCTTGGCCGCGTCGCCCGGGTCGTAGGTCGGGAAGGCGGTCTTCTCGTACCAGCGGAAAAGCTCCGTGACCATGGCGTTGCGCTCCTTGCGGCCCCAGAACAGGGCGTAGGCGCTGGCGACTCCTAAAAGCGCGCCGCAGATGGTCCCCCACTCGGAAATGCCGCTCTTGCCCACTTCCATCATGGTGAAGGGGAACTGGTTGTAGGGCGCGCCGTATTTTTCGGCCATGGTGCCGACGATGGCGTAGAACGCCCCGTAGCAGCAGCCGTAGTCCTCGAACCAGTAGCCGTCGTAGGCCGTCTTGGCGCAGGCGGCGGGGTCGAGCTTGTGCGGCGTCCAGCCGAAAGGCGCGCTGCTCTGGTCGAACGGGGCCGCGCCCACCTTGCCCACCGTCGCCGCAAGCGCGCCGCCGAAAGCCAGCCCGCCCAATGTGCCAAGCATCGCCCGTCTGTTCAGTGCCATGTCTCCTCCTTGTCGTTGGTCGGTTGCCCCCGCCGCAACGGCCGGGGGCGTCAGGAAACTGCAACCCGTGGCGATCCCCCCTCACAGGGATTCCAGCAGGCTTTTGAGCGTATGGGTCTGTCCGGCCATTTCTTCGGCCGCCCCTTCGGCCGTCGCCATGGCGGCGGCGGTTTCCGTGGCCAGGGCGCGGATGTGTTCGATGGAATCGCCGACACGGGCGCTCGCCGCGGACTGGCGGCCCGAAGCTGCGGCGATGTCTGCGGCTAGGCTTGCCGCCTCGGCCACCTGGCCGGCGATTGCACGCAGGGCGTCGCGCGAGGCCGCGGCCAGGGCGCTTGCCTGGGCGATGCCGCGCACCGCCTGCTCCACGTTGGCGACGTTTTTCGCCGTGCCGTCCTGGATGCCGCGCACCGCCGCGCCGACTTCCTTGGTGGCGGTCATGGTTTTTTCCGCGAGCTTTCGCACTTCGTCCGCGACCACGGCGAAGCCCCGGCCGGCCTCGCCGGCGCGGGCCGCCTCGATGGCGGCGTTGAGGGCGAGCAGGTTCGTCTGGTCGGCGATCTCGTTGATGACGTCGATGATGCGGCCGATGCCGTCGGCGCTGTGCCCAAGTGCCGCCATGTCGCTTTTGACGGCCTCGGACTGGGCGGCCACATCCTGGATGCAGGCCACGGCCCTGCCGACCACGTCCTCGCCTTCCACGGCGCGCTCCCGGGTGCTGCCGGTGGTCGCGGCAGCGGCCGCGGCGCTTCGGGCGATGTCTTCGACCGAGGCGTCGAGGTCCGCCATGGCCGCCTCGGATTCGCGGGCGAGTGTGGTCATGGTGTCCGCGCCCTGGCTGCAGCGGTCCACCTGTTCGGAGAGTTCGCCGGACTTGTCCGTGACGATGCGCACTACGCCGCGCAGGCTTTCGGCCGCTTGCAGCATGCCTTCACGCCGGCTGTGTTCGGCCTGCGCCCGGGCTTCTTCCGCCGCGGCCCGGGCAGCATGGGCCTCTTCGGCCTGGCGGCGGGACGTCTCGGCCAGGGCGGCCGATTCCGCTATGCGGCTTTTAAGCTCCTCGACCATGCGCTCCACGCAGCCCTTGAGCCGCTTGAGGCCGTAGCGGAACGTGCCCTGGGGCGCGGCGTCGAGGTTGCCGCGTTCGATCTGCGTGGCGTAGGCGCCAAGGCGCGTCACCGGGGCGCTCACCAGGGTGCGGAAGGCGATCGTGGTCGCGGCGAGGATGACGGCCAGCCCCGCCAGGCAGACAGCGACGAGCAGCGTGGTGGAGCGCCTGACCGTGGCGTAGAGCTTGTCGATGGGGATCGTGACGATCTCGGCCGATTCCACGCGGTCTGCGAGCCTGGCCGGGCTGTCGAAGGCGTACTTGTCGCGCAGGCTTTCCGGCGCGTCCTCGCGGCGCATGTGGCAGGGCAGACAGCTTTGCTTGTTCACCTCGCCCACGGCGATGACGTAATAGTCCACGCCCCCGATGTGGCGCACGCCCTTCCAGACGAGTTCCTTGGCTCCGGCCGTGTGCATGGCGTCGAGCTTGCCGATGAGGTCGGCTTCCACGTCGTTGGCCCGGTTGGCGTGGTTGAGCGGCTTGGTCGAGGGCGTGCGAAAGGAGATGTCGTACTTGTGGGCCGGGGCGATGGCGGCAAAGACCTTGTTGGCGGCGAACGACGTGGATTGCAGTTCCACGAGGAAGCCGTCCTTGCCGATGAGTTTCGTGGCCGCCGGCCGCACCACGCCGCCGATGTGCGCGCGCACGGCTTTCATGGACCGCAGCAGGATGTCGGCTTTCTGCTGGTATTCCTGGATGATCGCCTTCTCGGTGTCGGTATTGACGATGACGACGATGACCGTGAAGGTCGCGATGCAGATGCATCCGCATATGAGCATGAACATCTTTTGCAGATTCATCTTCACCTCCGGAACGAATGTACTCGTCTCTTGCTGCGGTCATGGAAAACAAGGCTTGCCCATTTTTTGAGACAAAATCTCCCTTGCACCCTGTCGCAAGATGTTTGCGGCAGGGGTCCATGGTTACGGCGACAGTATTTCTCTCACCGCTGTATGGGGCTGGTGTACGCTATTTGAAAATTAGCAAGGACCGTACCAATGGTAACGAAACTGTAACATCCTTGAATAACGCCATTGTCGCCGCGTGCGTCGCGCGAAGTGCAAACTCCGGTTAGCGCGGGGGATATGAAAAGCAGCACCGCCGGGAGGCAGGCGGATGTTTTGGTGTGAAGGCAAAGCTGACGGCAAAAAAGTTTCTCTATATATTTACATTTTTTATTCTGGCGGCTATTTTTTTAAAAATTTTTGGAGGTCTATATGCGAGGGAAGAATGATTGTATCGAGTTTGTGAACAAGAATTATAAGGACTCAATCGAATTGTTAGAAGAAATAGCAAATTATGGAGATGAGTTGATTGCGAAAGTGTCAAAAACAACTGACAATGTCGAACTTGAATTGGTCATTCTTCATGTATTTCTTCGAAACATGGTTATTCAATCTGCTGCGGTTTGTGAGCTGTGTCGTGCTGGGTTGGTCGAATCAAGTAAAGCAAATTTTCGAGTTTCACTAGAATCTTGGTTTCAGCTGGAGTGGATACTTTCTTGTGATACTGACAATAGGGTGACGTATTTCTTTGTGTATTCAATATTAAAAAAAATTGAAGATCTGAAATTACAGATAGGACTTGATGTTGATGGCGTAAAAGTTAATATTTATAGAGACCTCGGTATTGAAAATGGCAAAGATGCATTGAATAAAGAATTGTCTAGTTTTGAAAAGATGATAAGTGAAGGTAAGAGAAGGGATGTTGCGTCAGAATTCAAAAGCAAAACTTATAAGAAATGGTTTCAGGCTCTTGGTGTAGGTAGTTTGCGTGATATTGCTGAACAAATAAACGCAAAGTATGATTATTTTCATGCCTATTCATATTTATCAAAAAGTATTCATACATCGATTCTTGATCCGTTTTGTGTTATTAGTGCCGGCAAGGCTAAAATTTTACCCCAGTGGCATGCATTAAATATTGATGATGTTCTCGGAAGCTGTTGTATGTTGCTAGTCCGTGCTTATCATTCGGTTCTTTCTACATGTTTTGAGTCTGAACTTTCTGCCTTTGCATCGAAACACAAAAATGATTGGTATGATAGGATACTAAATATTCCCGAGCTCAAACATATTGGGTAAAAAAGGGCCGGCAGGACGCACGTCCTGCCGGCCCTTGGCGGTTAGGGGAAGGGGGAGGCTAGTTCGCGACCACGTTGACGAGCTTGCCGGGCACCACGATCACCTTGCGGATCGTCTTGCCCTCGATGTGCTTGGCCACGTTGGCGTCGGCCAGGGCGGCGCGCTCGAGATCCTCCTTGGAGGCGTCGCGCGGCACGCTCACCTTGCCGCGCAGCTTGCCGCACACCTGCACCACGATCTCCACCTCGTCCGTGACCAGCGCGGCCGGGTCGTGGGTCGGCCAGGGCTGGTCGATGAGGAGCTTTTCGTGGCCGATGCGCTGCCACAGCTCCTCGCAGATGTGCGGGGCGATGGGCGAGAGCACGGTGAGCAGGGTGGCCACGGCCGAGGAGGCCGCCTTGGCCCCCTTGGGCTCGGCCTTGATCGCCTCGACGTTGGCGTAGAGGAAATTGACCAATTCCATGGCTGCGGCGATGGCCGTGTTGAACTGGAACCGTTCGCGGATGTCCGCGCCGGCCTTGGCCGCGGTGGCGTGCTCGCGGCGGCGCAGCTCGGCGAAAAGCGGCGGCAGGGCGTCGATTCCGAGCTCTCCGGCGGGCGCGCAGGCCGCAACGGGCGTCAGCACGCCGGCAAGCTCCTCGGTCACCAGCCGCCACAGGCGCGACAGGAAGCGCGACGCGCCTTCGATGCCGGTGTCGCTCCACTCGAGGTCCTTTTCCGGCGGCGCGGCGAAGAGAATGAACACGCGCACCGTGTCGGCCCCGTACTTGGAAATCATCAGGTCCGGGTCCACCACGTTGCCCTTGGACTTGCTCATCTTCGAGCCGTCCTTGATGACCATGCCTTGCGTCAGCAGGTTGGAGAAGGGCTCGTCAAAGGCCACGTAGCCGCAGTCGCGAAGCGCCTTGACGAAAAAGCGCGAGTAGAGCAGGTGCAGGATGGCGTGCTCGATGCCGCCGATGTACTGGTCCACGGGCAGCCAGTAGCCGATTTCCGCCGGGTCGAACGGGCCGTCCGCCTTGCGCGCCGAGGCGTAGCGCGCGAAGTACCAGGAGGACTCGAAGAAGGTGTCGAGGGTGTCCGTCTCGCGCCGGGCCTTGCCGCCGCACAGGGGGCAGACGGCGTCGGTAAAGGGCGGCGAAACGGGCAGGGGCGAGCGGCCGTCGGGCAAAAGCGCGAGGTCGCGCGGCAGCTCCACGGGCAAATCCTTTTCCGGCACGGGCACGATGCCGCACTTCTCGCAGTAAAGGACCGGAATGGGCGCGCCCCAGTAGCGCTGGCGCGAGATGTTCCAGTCGCGAAGCCTGTAGTTGACGCTGCGCGTGCCGCGCCCCGTCTCCGCCAGCCAGTCGATGATCTTGCCCTTGGCTTCCTCGTTGGGCAGCCCCGTGAAGTCGCCGGAAGCCACGAGCACGCCCGGGTCGGCGTAGGCCTCGGTCATGGCCGCCGGGTCCAGGGTCCGGCCCTCGGGCTGGATGACGACCTGAAGCGGCAGGTCGTACTTGCGGGCGAATTCGAAGTCGCGCTGGTCGTGGGCGGGCACGGCCATGACCGCGCCCGTGCCGTAGCCCATGAGCACGAAGTTGGCGACGAAAATGGGGATGGGCGCGCCCGTGGCGGGATTGATGCAATAGGCCCCGGTGAAGACGCCTTCCTTTTCCAGGTCCTCGCCGCCGCGCACGATGCGGTCCATGTTGCGCACGCTTTCGACGAAGGCGGTCACGGCTGTTTCCTGGGGCTTGCCCGCAATGAGCTTCGGCACCAGCGGATGCTCGGCGGCAAGGCTCATGAAGGTCGCGCCGAAAAGCGTGTCCGGCCGCGTGGTGAACACGGTGATGCCGGTTTCGCCCTCCACGGGCTCGGCCAGGGCGAAGGTGAGCTCCGCGCCCACGGACTTGCCGATCCAGTTGCGCTGCATGGTGAGCACGCGTTCGGGCCAGCCGCCGGCGAGCTTGTCCAGGTCGGCTAAAAGTTCCTCGGCGTAGTCCGTGATGCGCAAAAACCACTGCTCGAGATCCTTTTGCACGACCTTCTGGTCGCAGCGCCAGCAGCAGCCGTCGATGACCTGCTCGTTGGCAAGCACCGTGCCGCAGGTCTCGCACCAGTTCTGGGGCGAGTGCTTGCGGTAGACGAGACCCTTTTTGAGGAAGTCCAGGAAGAAGCGCTGCTCGTGGACGTAGTAGCCGGGGTGGCAGGTGGCGATCTCGCGCCGCCAGTCGTAGGAGTAGCCCAGGCGCTTTAATTGGGTGCGCATGGAGTCGATGTTGGAGATGGTCCAGGAGGCGGGGTGCAGGCCGTGCTTGATGGCGGCGTTTTCCGCCGGCATGCCGAACGCGTCCCAGCCCATGGGATGGAGCACATTGTGGCCTTCCATGCGTTTGAAACGCGCCACCACGTCGCCGATGGAGTAGTTGCGCACATGGCCCATGTGGATGCGCCCCGAGGGGTAGGGGAACATCTCGAGGACGTAGTACTTGGGCCGCGCGGGATCGGCCTCGACCTTGAAGTGGCCGCCGTCTTCCCAGACGGCCTGCCATTTTTTCTCGACGTCCTCGGGCACGTACTTGCTCATGGGGGCTGCTCCTTGGCGGCGGATGCGTATCGAAATAGTCTTATGCAGGAAAACCTGCTGGTTACAAATCCTTGTGGATTTCGAATTCGCCGTTGTCAACGGCCTTGGCGATGGCGTCGAGGATGCCGTTGATGAAGTTGCGGGAGTTCTCGTCGCCGTAGCGTTTGGCCAGTTCGATGGCTTCGTTGAGCGTGACGCGAAGCGGAATGTCCGACCGGTAGAGGATCTCGAAGACCGCCAGGCGCAGGATGGTCAGTTCCACCTTGGCGATGCGCGAGAGCTTCCAGTTTTTGGAGAAGCGCACGATCAGCGCGTCGATCTCCCGTTGGTTGTCCCACACGCCCGAGACGATCTCCCAGGCGAATTCCCCACCGGTGTCCTCGTCGCCCTCGCCCACGTCGTGGGGACAGCGGGAAAACAGCCGGCGCAGGGAACGGGCGTCGGCGGCGGACTCGAAAATGAGGCCGTAGAGGCACTCGAAGGCCTGCTTGCGGCCCTTGCGTCGCGAGGCGACGGGCTTTTTTTCTTCGGATTCGGTCATGATGCTCTGTGCGGCCAGGGCCATGGGTTAGAGCTGCTCCAGCACGCGCACCATCTCGAGCACGGCTGCGGCGGCTTCCACGCCCTTGTTGCCGGCCTTGGAACCGGCGCGTTCGATGGCCTGCTCCAGGGTGTCCACGGTCAGCACGCCGAAGCCCACGGGCACGTCGGTGTCGAGCATGACGTGGGCCAGGCCCTTGACGCATTCGTTGGCCACGTACTCGAAGTGCGGGGTCGCGCCGCGGATGACCGCACCCAGGCAGATCACGCCGTGGTGCTTGCCCGAAGCGGCCAGCTTTTTGGCGGCCAGGGGAATCTCGAACGCCCCGGGCACGCGCACGAGGGTGATGTCGGCGCGGTCGCAGCCGTGGCGGGTCAGGTAATCGATGGCCCCGCCCACGAGGCGCTCGCTGATGAAGTCGTTGAAGCGCCCGACCACCAGGGCGAACTTGAGTCCCTGGGCGGTGAGCTGGCCTTCGATGGTCGTTATGTGATGCATGTCGCGGTTCTCCCGGGCGGCGGACCGCCCCTTGGCGTGTGGAAAAAAACGTCCCTACTTGGTCGCCTGGTCCGGCAGGTGGAGCAGGTGCCCCATGCGGTCGCGCTTGGTGGTCAGGTAGCAGGTGTTTTCGGCGCAGGGGCAGCTCTCGATGGGCACCCGCTCCACGACCTCGAGGCCGTAGCCTTCGAGCCCGACGATCTTTTTGGGATTGTTGGTCATCAGGCGCATCTTGGAGACGCCGAGCGCCACGAGGATCTGCGCGCCGGTGCCGTATTCGCGCAGGTCGGCCTTGAAGCCCAGGCGCAGGTTGGCGTCCACGGTGTCGAGGCCCTGTTCCTGGAGGGCGTAGGCCTTGATCTTGTTGGCCAGACCGATGCCCCGGCCTTCCTGGCGCATGTAGAGGATCACGCCCTTGCCCTCGGTCTCGATCATGCGCATGGCCTCGTGCAACTGGTTGCCGCAGTCGCAGCGCAGCGAGCCGAACACGTCGCCGGTCAAGCACTCGCTGTGCACGCGCACGAGCACGGGTTGGTCGGGGTGGATGTCGCCCTTGACCAGGGCGATGTGCGTCTTGTGGTCTTCGCTGGCCGTGAACGCCAGGGCGCGGAAGGTGCCGAAGGCGGTGGGCAGGCCGGCCTCGGCCACCTTGGTCACGGCGAGACGGCCGAATTTGAGGCGGTAGCGGATGAGGTCGGCGACTGTCGCGATCTTGATGTTGTGCTTTTCGGCGAACTCCATGAGATCGGGCATGCGCGCCATGTTGCCGTCCTCGCGCATGATCTCGCAGATGACGCCGGCGGGCTTGAGCCCGGCCAGACGCGCCAGGTCCACCGAGCCTTCGGTCTGTCCGGCGCGGTCGAGCACGCCGCCTTCCTTGGCCCGCAGCGGAAAGATATGCCCCGGGGTGACGAGGTCGTCGGGGCCTGCGCCGTCGGCCACGGCGGCCAGGATGGTGGTCGCGCGGTCGAAGGCGGAAATGCCCGTGGACACGCCCACCTTGGCTTCGATGGAGACGGTGAACCCCGTGCCGAAGGGGGACTTGTTGTCGCTCGTCATCATGGGCAGCCCGAGCTGGTCCACGAGGTCCGGGGCAAGGGACAGGCAGATCAGGCCGCGGCCGTGGGTGGCCATGAAATTGATGAGTTCGGGGGTGACCTTCTCGGCGGCGACGGTGAGATCGCCTTCGTTTTCACGGTCTTCGTCGTCGACGAGGATGACCATCCGTCCGGCGCGGATTTCCTCGACGGCTTCCTCGATGGGGCTTATGCGCATACGTGGGTATCCCTCTTTTGGGCGGCCTGGGGCGGCCCTGTGGAAAAGACCAAAGACCCGGGCAGCCGGGTCAAAGGGGGAAATAATCTACGCGAGGGGGGATGGCAAGGCAAGTGGTGGGCATTCCCCCCGCCGGCACACCGCTCTCAGGTCGCAAGCGCCGCCCGCACGAACGCCTCGGGCATCTGCGTCGCCGCGCACACGGCCGCCACGTCCATGCCCGACGCCGCCAGACGCCGCGCCACGGCCTCCATGGGCTCCGCCACCTCGACGATGTGCCCTTCCGGATCGCGCACCCGGAAGCAGCGCTGGCCCCAGGGCTGCGTCGTCAAGGGACACAGCGCCTCGGCCCGGGCGGAGACCGCCTCGAAGGCCGCTTCCACGTCCCCGGTTTCGAAATACAGCTCGAAATTGTCCCGCCCCAGGCGGCCGGGCGGCAGGGCCAGGGCGTCGCCGAAGACGTGCTGGCCGGCCGTGTCCGCCCGCCACAGGGCGAAGCCGGGGTAGACCACGTAGCCGTCGAGGACCAGGGTCGGCGTCTGGCCCATGGCCTCCTCGTAAAAAGTTCGGGCGAGTTCCATGTCGCGGACGAACACGCAGGGGCTGTGGAAACGGATGGGCATAAGGGCTCCTGTGGGAAAAGGCTCGCACCGCATTGCCCGGTTCCCGCCCGATCGTCCAGTCCCGGCGCGATTGACCGCGCGGGCCGCATATGGCATGCAGCGGCACGGTGCTGCGCTTTGTGCGACTGTAAGCGGCAATGTGCGGCCATGCTGGCGATGTTGCGCGCATGCGAGGGTGGATGGCGTTTCCCGGTAAAGGCTTGCTGCGCCCCGATGTGGTACGGGGTTTCATACAGGGCCTTGCCGGAATGTGCATGCTTTTGGCCGTTTGGCAAATTGCAGCAATAGCCATTGCGGCCGTGCGCGACGTGCCGTTCCCCACGCCCCTTGCCACGCTGCAACGCCTGTGCGCCCTGGCTGCGGGCCGGCCCCTTGGCGGGCATCCCCTTGCCGCGCACATCCTGCACAGCCTCGGCCGCTGGCTGGCCGGGGTCGGCATCGCCGCGTGCTGCGGCATCGCCCATGGCGTGCTGGCCGCGCGGTACGCCGCCTTTGCCGCGCTTTTTGCCCCCCTCCCGCGCCTGTTCCTGCTCGTGCCCGGACTGGCCTGGATACCCGTGGCCATCCTCGTCTTCGGCATCGGCCCGGCGGCCACCATTTTCATGATCGCGGCCGCGGCCTTCGCGCCGGTCGCCGTCAGCGTCATGGCCGGCATCCGCGGCGTGGACCAGGGGTACGTGCGCGCGGCGCGGATGCTCGGGGCCGGGCCCGGGGCGCTTTTTTTCCGCGTGCTCCTGCCCGGCGCGCTGCCCCACGTCATAAGCGGCCTGCGCATCGGCTGCGGCACGGGCTGGCGCGTGCTCGTTGCCGCCGAGATGGTCGTCGGCACGGGCACGGGGCTTGGCTATTCCATCATCCAGGCCCGCTGGAGCCTCGACTATCTTTCGGCGTTCGCCTGCATCGCGGTCATCTGCGCCGTGGGCTTTTTCGTCGAGGGGGGGCTTCTTGGCCGGTTGGAGACGGCCACGGTGCTGCGTTGGGGCGTTGCCCGGGAGAAGCCGTGATCCGCTTCGAGGACGTGTCCTTCGGGTACGCCGCGCAGGATCGGGAACTCCCGGTCTTCACAGGCCTTGGCTTTACCGTGGCCCGGGGCGAATGGGTGTGCGTCCTTGGCGAAAGCGGCTGCGGCAAAACCACGCTGCTCGGGCTTGCGGCGGGTTTTTTGCGGCCCGGACAGGGCCGGGTGCTGTGTGGCGGCCGCGAAGTGCGCGCCCCCGGCCCCGACCGGGGCGTGGTCTTCCAGGAGCCGACCCTTTTCCCCTGGCTCACCGTGCGGGGCAACGTGGAATTCGGCCTGCGCCGCCGGGGCCTGCGCGGCGCGGCCGTGCGCCGGGCGGCCATGGCCGAGATCGCGCGCATGGGCCTTGCCGCCCATGCCGAAGCCTACCCCCACGCCCTTTCCGGCGGCATGCGCCAGCGCGCGGCCATCGCCCGGGTGCTGGCCCTGTCGCCTTCCGTGCTGTTGCTCGACGAACCCTTTTCCGCCCTGGACATCCCCACCCGCGAACGGCTCCAGGACGAACTGGCCGCGATTTGGGCCGCCACGGGCGCGACCGTCCTCTACGTCACCCATTCCGTGGAGGAGGCGGCGCTTCTTGGCGACCGCGTGCTGGTGCTCGCCCCGTGCGGCGGGGGGATTTTTCGCGAGGTCCCGGTCGCCCTGCCGCGCCCCAGGCGGCGGCTGGCCGGGAACGTGCTGGCCGTCGAGGCGCAACTTCGGGAACTCATGCGGGCAAGCCTCGCAACGGACCCTGCGACCAAGGAGGCGTTATGAAACTGCGGATGACGCGACTGGGGCAAGCGGCCTTCGTCCTGGCCGCGCTGTGGAGCGGATGCGCGCCGGGCGGCGCGCGCGCGGCCGAAACACCGGCCGTGCGCCTGGCCTACCAGGACCGCGTGGGCAGCGTGATCCCCATCGTGGCCGTGCGCCAGGGCTTTTTCAAGGAAGCCGGCGTGGACGTCGCGGCCAAACAGTTCAACAACGGCCCGGCCTGCGCCGAAGCGCTCTATACCGGCGCGGTGGACGTGGCCGCCATGGGCGACACCGCCGCGCTCCTCATGGTCGCGCGCCATCCGGGCGTGGTCATGCTCGCCAGCCACGCCACGGGCGAGGGCCGGCATCGGGTCATGGTCAAGGCCGGCGCGCCGGGGAAATCCCTGGCCGACCTCAAGGGCAAGCGCATCGGCGTCAAAAAGGGCACTTCGACCTACGGCGGGCTGCTGCTGGCCTTGAGCAAAGCCGGCATGACGGATGCGGACGTGACGCTTGTGGACCTGAACCCGCCGGCCATGGCCGAGGCCCTTGCCGCCGGATCCATCGACGCCTTTGCCGCGAGCGAACCCACGCCGTCCGTGGCCGAGACCAGGGGCGCGCGCCAGCTCGCCGACCTGTCCGGGCTCGGCAACGCCTACCCGATCATGCTGCTTGCACGAAGCGCCTACGTGGCCGCGCACAAGGAAACCCTCGGCAGGTTCTTCGCGGCCCTGGCCCGGGCGCAGACCTGGGCCGCGGCCCATCCCGAAGAGACGGCGGCGCTCATGGCCGAAACCTCGGGCCTGCCGCTGCCGGCGGTCCGGGCGGCCATGGCCCGCCACGCCTACGCCCTGCGCCTGGACGCGGCCATCGTGGCGAGCCTCGCCCAGACCGCGGATTTCCTCGTGCGCGAGCACATCATCGACGCGGCCCCGGACCTTGCCGTGGTCGTGGACCGGTCGTTCGTGCGCTAGGAGCCGGAAAACCGTTCGCGCCGCCGCGTTCTCCGTCGCCAAGGGGCGCGGCAGGCGGCGGCGCGGCCGTGTCGGACGTCAGCGGATGAAATAGCCGGCGGCGCGCCAGGAGCCGTCGGCCTCGCGGGAAAAGCAGACCGTCTCGAAGGCTTCCTTTTTGTTGGCAAAGGAGGTCGCGAATTCCATGACCACGTAGGTGCCGTCCGGCGCGCCGGCCAGGGAGGTCAGGCTCTTGGCTTTGGTGATGCGGCGGGAACCGAGCGCGCCCAGGGGCTTGCGAAAGGCGGTGAGCGCCGTTTCCCAGTCCTTTTGCGAGACGGCGCCGCGGAAATAGGCCGAACCGCCGTCCCAGCTCTTGCCGTACGCGCCGGCGTCGATGCCGGCGAGCCAGGTCTTGGCCGCGTCCACGGCCGGCTGCTGGTCGGCGGTGACGGGTGCGGCGTCCTCGGCGCAGGCCAGGGCGGGCAAAAGGACCAGGGCGCACAGCAGCGCGGCGAGAAGACGCTTCATAAGACCTCCGGGGAAGACGTTTTTTTGCAGTATGCCCGCGCGGTTCCCGACCGTCCAGGGGCCGCCTGCGTCTTGCGCGCCAGGCGGTGTTGCCGCATGGTGGCGCATGCCGGACAGAATTCCCCCGAATTGTACGCTGCTGCCCGCCGTGGACGTGCTGGTGCTTGGAGCGGGGCTTGCGGGGCTTCGCGCCGCGTTGGCGGCGCTTGCCGCCGCGCCCGGGACGGCCGTGGCTGTCGCCGCGACGCAGTCCGGACCATCCGGGTCCTCTTTTTCCAACATGCACGGCCGGTTGGGCCTGCACGCCCCGGAGACCGACGCCGCGTGCGAGGCGTTTTGCCGCGAGGCCGCGGCCGTGGCCGTGCCGGGTTTTGTCGTGCCCGGGCTGGTGGCGGCGCTTGCCGCCGAAGCGCTGCCCCGCCGCCTGGAGCTCGAAGCCTGGGGCGCGGCGTTCGCGCGCGACGCTGCGGGCCGGCTGCTCCTTTTCCCTTCCTGCTTCAGCCCGGATTCGCGGCGCGCGACCTTGCTCACGGACCTGCCGGAGCTGCGGCGGCTCCTGTGGCGGCGCATCGAGGCCGCCGGCGGGCGGGCGCTTGCGGGGATGACCGCGCTTGCCTGCCTGCGCGAACCGGGCGGCCGCGCCTGCGGCGCGCTCTTCGAGGACGCGACGGGCAACCTGACGCTTCAGCCGGCCGGAGCGGTGGTTGCGGCCATGGGTGGCACGGCGCCGCTTTTTCTCCGCCATCAGGCCGGCGGCGGCAATCCGGGTTTCGGCCACGGCCTGCTCGCACTCGCCGGCGCGCGCATGGCCAACACCGCGTTTCACCAATGGATGTGGGCGCGCGTGCGCGACCGCCGCTTCTGGCCGGTGTGGAGCCTCCTCAAGGGCGCTGCCGCGGCGGATGCGCCCCTGCCCGAGGCCGTGCGCGAGGCCGGCGCCGGCCGCGCCGGGCATTGCCCGTTCGGGTACGGGCAACGGGACGCGGCCCTGGACCTGTGGCTGCTCGACCGGGCCGGCGCGGACGGCGTCGCGAGCGTGACGCACGGGGGCGAGCGCCTGGACGTGGCGCTTTTTGCCCATGCGGCCAACGGCGGGGCGGTCGTGGACGCCCGGGGGCGCACGGACGTGCCGGCGCTTTTTGCCGTCGGCGAATGCGCCACGGGCATGCACGGGGCCAATCGCCTGGGTGGGGCCATGGTGGCGTCCTGCCTGGTGTTCGGGGCACGGGCCGGGGAAACGGCGGCCCGCGAGGCCGCACGGCCGGGAGAGGCGTCGTTTGCCCGGGCCGTTGCGGCGTCGCGCGCCGGTTTTGCGCGCGACAGGGCTGAGGAACGGGAGGTTACAGGCTGGTTGGCCCATACTTTGCAACAATACGCCGTACCGCGTCGAAATCCCGACGCGGCGGCCTTGTCGCGAGTGCTCGGGCAGCGTCTGGAGACGGTGCGGGACGCCGCGGCCCGGGTCCGGCTCGCCGCTGCGGGCAGGCTAAAGATTTCCGGTTGACGCGCCGATAATTGTTTTGACTGCGAACGGTTGGCGCCTCGGGAGTCCTGGGGGGTCGAAGCCGGCAAAGCGAGTGGCAACGGGAATTTTTGCAACGGGTTGTGCTCGGGGAATGTCCCTGATAGGAACATGCACGTGCAACAAAATGATCTTGTTATGAGCAGTTTGCCTGCCTTGCCCCTGGACACCCAGTACTTCGCTCCCAGCCGGGACACCTGGGTGCTGGCCATCCTGGACGCCCTGCGCTACGACAGCGCGCTTTCCCAGCGGGACCTGGCCAAGCGCCTGGGCCTAAGCGGCGCGGTGGTCAACCAGCACTTGCGCGAGTTGCAGGAACGCGGGCTCATCCGTTTCGAAGCGCGCAACGGCAAGAGCTACCGCTACATACCCACCGCCGCGGGCGAGGAGCAGCACGCCGAGATGGCGTGCGGCTTTTCCAGCGAAGCCATCCGCATCTACACCGCCCTCAAGCGGCAGGTGGCCGCGCGCCTCAACGGGTTGTCGCGCCGCGCAATCGAACGCATCGCACTTTTCGGCGCGTCGGAAACCTGCGAAGTGGCCCTGTCCGCCCTCGGGACCATGCCGGTCAAGGTCGTGGCCGTGGTGGACAACGATCCGGACAAGCAGGGCACCATTTTTCACGGCTACGTCGTGTCTCCGCCCCATATCCTTGAAATGGTGGATTGCCAGGCCGTCCTCATCACGTCCTTCGGGCGCAGGGACGAGATTCGTCAACAACTAGAGCCCCTGTGCCGCGCCCGGGGGATGGAGATGGTGAGCCTATGAGCACTGAGCAAAGCATCCGACTGGCTTCCGGCAGGCGCATAGGACACGGGGAACCCTGCTTTCTCGTTGCGGAGATAGGCAACAACCACCAGGGCGAGCTGGCGCTGGCGCGCGAGATGGTGCATGCCGCCGCCGCCTCCGGGGCCGACGCGGTCAAGTTCCAGAAGCGCGACATGGACGCCCTTTTCACCCAGGCCGGCCTTTCCGCCCCCTATGGCGGGGCCAACAGCTTCGGCCCCACCTACGGCGAGCACCGTCTGGCCCTGGAGCTTTCCCTGGACGCCATGGCCGAGCTCAAGGCCCTGTCCGAATCGTTGGGACTGGTCTTTTTCGCCTCTGCCTGGGACGCGGTCAGCGCCCGGGAGATGCTCGACCTCGGCATGGAGCTTTACAAGGTCTGCTCGGCCGACGTGGTCAACATTCCCATGCTGCGCCTGGTCGGGGAAGCCGGAGTGCCGGTGGTCATGTCCACGGGCATGAGCCTTTGGCCCGACATCGACGTGGCCGTGGCCGAGATGCGCCGCTACCACGAACGCATCGTGCTGCTGCATTGCAACAGCTCCTATCCCTGCCCCGACGAACTCGTGGGGCTGCCTGTCATGCACGCCCTGGCGCGGCGCTACGGCCTGCCCGTGGGCTACTCCGGCCACGAGGCAGGACTCGGCCCGAGCGTGGCCGCGGCCGTGCTCGGCGCCTGCATGGTGGAGCGCCATTTCACCCTGGACCGCACCCAGCGCGGCACCGACCACCAGGCCTCCCTGGAACCGGCCGCCTTCGCCGCCATGAGCGCCATGATCCGCGAGGCCGAAGCGGCCATGCTGCTGACCGAAAAGCAGGTCTGCCCGGCCGAGCTGGCCTCGGCGGGGAAGCTGCGCAAGAGCATCGTCTTCGCCCGCGACCTGCCTGCCGGCCACGTGCTGACCCAGGCCGACGTCACGGTGAAGTGCCCGGGCAACGGCATATCCCCGGTGCATTGGGACGAGGTGCTCGGCGCGCGGCTCACCCGTAGCGTTGCCTGCGAGGAGCTCGTGGACTGGAATTCGCTGCTGCCCTCCGAAGCCGTCGCCGCGACCCCGGCCCCGGCCGTGGAAAAGGGCCGGCGCAAGGAAGCCGCGGGCGACCGCTCCTGATGGGCTGCGGCGACCGGGCCGTGTCGCGGGAAAAGGGCGCGCCATGCGCATCGTGATGCTTGCGGAAAACGATCCGGCCGGAGTCGGGTCGCTGCTTAAAAACGCCCTGCACCGCCACACGGAGCACACCTGCCGGCTGGTCACCACCCAGACGCGCTACACCCACGCCTGGGAAAAGGATCTCCACGTGCCCGACCTGGACGCCGCCGGCCGCGAGGAGCTGGAAGCGGTGCTCGAAGCCGCCGACATCTTCCATTTCCACATGCTCGCCGACGAGCACATGCCGCTCGGGCACGTGACGGCCGCGCCGTTTCTCGCCGGCAAGGCCATCGTGCACCACCACCACGGGCACCACGTCTTCCGGGCCAATCCGGAAATTTTCCAGAAGAAATACCATGACCTCGGGCGCAGGAACCTGCTCGTGAGCACGCCCGACCTGCTCAAAAAACTCCCCGGCGCGCGCTGGCAGCCCAACCTCGTGCCCGAGCACCTGCCCGTCTACAGTCCCGCGCCGCGGACTCCCGACGGCAAGGTGCGTCTGGCCCATTCGCCCACGCGCAAGGATCTCAAAAATACCGACGACCTGCTCGCCGTGTGTCGCGAACTGGCCGGGGAATTGCCGCAGCTCGAACTGGAGCTCATCGACGACGTGCCCCACGTGCAGTGCCTGGCCCGCAAGCAGGCCTGCGACATCGCCTTCGACCACATGCAGGGATATTACGGCATGGCCTCGCTCGAGGCGCTCTCCCAGGGGTTGGCTGTCATCGCCGGGCTCGACGACTGGAACAGCGCAACCATCCGCGACTATTTCGGCTGCGACGCCCTGCCCTGGGTCATCGCCCGCGACCGGGACCAACTGGCCGACGCCCTGCGCCGGCTCGTCCGCGACCCCGGGCGACGCGCCGCCATCGGCGCGGCCTCCCGCCGCTTCATGGAAAGCGTCTGGACCGAGGCCCGACTGATCGCCGACCTCGTCCGCTTCTACGAAAACCTCGTCTGAGGTCCCCCGTTTCCTTCCATGGCCACCGTGCGGTAGGCCAGCACCGCGTCCAGGGGCACGACGTTTCCGCCCGTGAAAAGCGACAGCGCGTAGCCGAATTCCCGGGCGCAATCCGGGCCGAGCAGCACCACGTCCTGAAAGCGTATCCAGTCGGCCACGGCCGCAAGGGCGATGCCGCCGCCTGACGGCAGGGGCTCTTCGTAGCCCGGGGCTTCGATGCCCCGGAACTGCCACTGCCAGTCCGGCCGCCACTGCGCGAGCGCCTGGCGCGACGGCGCTTCCTCCGCGGCTGTGACCAGCACCGTCAGCGGGCTTCCCTTGGATGCGAGCAGGTGCATGGCCGCGACGTTTCGCGCGAAACGCGCGGCCTGGAAAAGTTCCTCGGCCAGGCTGGCCGCCGCCTCCATTCTGCCTTCTTCGCCGGACGGCCGGAACCAGGGCACGTTGTCCGCGATGTAGCGGCTGTACGGATGCTGGGCGAGCTTGTCGCGATCGGCCAGGCGCATGCAGGCCATGAGGTCGCGGTCGCGGCGGGCCGCTTCCTGCCGGCCCGTGTACAGGGCGCGCATGGCGCGAAGCGAAATGGTTTCCTTTTCGGCGTCGGCGGCGTCGGCCTTGGCCAGAAAGTCCGCTTTGTCGAGGAGCGGGGCGTCGAGGGCCTCTTCGATGGCGGTCGGCGCGAAGCATTGCGGGTCGAGGATGCTGACGGGCGACAGGTTGCCGAAGGCCGTGCCCTGGGCGGTCTGGATGGCCCTGGCGAAAAGCTCGGCTTCGGCCGCCGTGGCGAAGTATTGCAGGGTGGTGCGCGCCAATTTTCCGGCCGCGTCGGGGAATTCGAGAATCTGGTTCGGCTTGCTTGTCAGCGGCAGGGCGTGGTCGGGCAGGGCCGCGGCCGCGTCCGTCGTGGGCGCGTTGTTATAGTAGGCGTTGTTGCCGAGCAGCCGCAGGTCCGTTCCGGCCAGCAGCACCCGGGGCGCGTGGAGCGCCTCGGCGCAGCCGAGGCATGGCAGCAGCGAGCTGAGCCATGATTCCCGCACGCGGAAGCGGTTCGGCAACAGGGAAAGATTGAAGCTGTCGATAAAAAACAGCCTGCGGAAATGCGGGGCGAAGGAGCGGATCGGCGCCAGGGAAAGGGACAGGAGCACGGATTCGGGAAAGCGGTCCCCGGAATGGTGGAAATGTTCCTGGAGGGGCACGGTGTCGAGCTGGAGCAGGAGGTCCGGGGCAATGCCATGTCTCCGCAAAAACGGCAGCGTGCGGGAAATGGTCACCGTGAGGTAGCGGCGGCTCAGTTCCCGCATGTGCGGCGCAAGCAGGGCCAGGGAGGGGCCTGGCAGCAGGAGCAGGCAGGGCTGGCCCACGTGCTGCTTTTCGAGCTTGTCGGCCATGGCGTGTCGCAGGTGCAGGGGGGTGTTGCGCAGTGAATTGAGCTCGTGCAGGTACTCCGGCGGCGTGTCCGGCGGGCGCAGGCCCAGGGGGTCGGGCACGCGGGTGGTCAGCGCCGGCATGTACACGAACTTCACGAACAGCAACGCCAGCAGCTTCTGCGCGCGCAGCACCGCTTCGGGGCGAGCGGCCTGCTCCCGGGACGTTGTCACCACGGTCAGGCCCTGCGCCATGCAGCGCGGATCGAGGCCGGCAAGGACTGCGATGGCGTCATCCGTGACGGCGTCGGCCACGAACGTCGTCGCGGGATCGCATCCGTCCAAGTTGTCCGGCCGGCCGAGGCAGACCAGAAAGGCTCCGTCCAGTGCGGGAACCACATCGGCGACGGCTGCGAACGAGGGAATGGGCATGCGGGCATCCTTGTCGTGCGTTGATTGGCGAGCATAGAAGGACGGTTGCCGCGAGGCAAGCGTGGCCTCGCGCAACATGCCCGATGCGCATGGAGTTTTCCAGACGGAAAGGTGGCTGTTGGACGCGTTGCGTCGCTTCAGCTCAGCCGCCAAGGAGACAGAATCCGGCGAAGAAGAGCATGAGCGCCGCCACGGCCGCGCGCGGATGGGGGCGCACGAGGGCGGCGCTCGCCAGCCAGCAGCCGGCGACGGCGGCCGCGGTCGAGAGGGCGATGCCTGCCGGCCCCGGCCAGCCCATCCATGCCAGGGCGTATTGCGCGAACACCACAAGCGGCATGTGCAGCAGGTAGATGTCGTAGGAGCTTGCCGCCAGGGACGCGCCCCACGCGGACAGGGGCCGTTGCCGTCCGAGGCCCAGGCGCAGGCAGGCGCACACGAGCAGCAGGTTGGCCGCCGTGCGGCAGCCCGCGTGCAGGGCCAGGACCGTCAGGGGTGCGCCGCCCGGGGCGTGGGTACGTCCCGCGAGGGCGACCGTGGCGGCGACGGCGACGACGGCCGCGACGCAAAGCGGCCAGGCGCGGCCGCGCGCCAGGGCGGGCAGCGTGTCGTCGGAAGCGCCGAGGCAGGCCCCGAGCAGGAAAAAACCGGCGTAGAGCGGCAGGCGCACGGGCTGGAAGAGCAGTACGGCGTTCCATTGCCACCAGGCCCCGGCCGGGATGGCGGCGTTTACGGCCGTTGCGGCCACGGCCATGACCAGGCCCGCGGCGACGAGGACGCGGGGACGCAGGCGCAGGCGCGCGGCCAGTTTCCGCACGCCCGGCAGGAAGCGGTAACCGAGGAAAAAGAGGAAGAGCAGGCTCAAAAACCAGAGCAGGTGCGGCGAGAGCGCTCCCTGCGCGGCTTTGCCCTGTGCGACCGTTGCCAGGAGCACGGGCCGCACGTCGCCGAGTGTCGCCAGGGAACGCTTCCAATAGGCGAAAAAACCGAGCGTTTCGCCAAGCCGTTCCCGTGCTCCCCACCAGGCCATGGCCGGCAAGTAGAACAGGGTGAGCAGGCACAGGGGCCACAGGAGCCGCCGGGCCTTTTTGACCACGAACCCGGCCGCCGTGGTCCGCGCCGCCGAAGCCGGGGCGAACACGCCGGCGATGAAAAACAGAAGCGGCATGAGAAAGACGTCCAGCACGGCCACGAGGACATCGGCCAGGGCGCTTGGCGGGCCTTGCACGTGCCACCAGGGCACGAGGCGCGAATAGCCGCATGCGGCGTGGAGCAACGCGACGCCGCAGACGAGCAGGACCCTGGTTTGGTCGAAAAACGGCGCGCGCCCGGTCATGGCCGGCCCTCCCCGGCGTCCCTTGTCGCGGCAAGGCGCGAGAGCCCGCCGGCGATGAAGGCGAACGCGCGCGCGGCCATTTCCTCCCAGGCCGCTTCCATGCCCGGATGCTCCGGGAAGATGCGCCGGAAAGCCTCGTGGTTGTAAGCGAAATAGCTCATGGTCCCGATGGCGAAGGCCGCCGCGTCGCGCACGAGCGCTTCGGACGGGGCCGGGCCGAGAAAGGGACGCAGGAAGTCCGTCAGGGCGAGCGTCGCGGGCCGCAGGCACTGCGCGGTCAGCGCGTCGAGAAAGGGCGACGGGCTCACCATCTCCCGGGCGAAGACGCGGCACAGGTCCGCGGCCACGCGCCCGCCGCCGTAGAGCATGCGGCAATAGTCCGCGACAAAGGCGCGAAGCGCGTCCTCGCGCGGTTCGGACGCGCCGTCCCCGGGCGCGGGGAGGCGCACCCCGGCGAGCAGCCCTTGGAGCAACAGGCGCAGGACCTCGCCGTAGAGCTTTTCCTTGCCGCCGAAATGGTAGTTGACGGCGCTCACGTTGACCCCTGCGCGGCCGCACAATTCACGCACCGTGGCGGCCCGGTAGCCCTTTTCGGCGAACAGCCCGATGGCGGCGGCAAGGATGGCCTGGCGCGTTCCGGGCGCGTGGTCCTGGCTCATGGCGGCTCCTTTCGAACAAGTGTAACAAACATTTGTTTTAAACATTTGTTTCGTATAAGGCCGAAGTTGTCAAGACCAGATGAGTCCCGGACAAAAAAAGGGCCCCCACAGCGCCATGCGGGAGCCCCCGGGAGGAGGACGGGTCAAACGGGTTGGTCGGGCGGCGGGGACTTGCCCACCAGATGGAACGGGGAAATGTCGGCGTCGAGGCCCACGCGCGCCTCGGCGGAGTCGTGCTTGACGCGCAGCGCCGTGACCGTGCCGACGAGGCGTTCCCGGCTGTCGCGCAGCTCCAGGTTGTCGCCCTCGCGCACGCCGTGGTCGCTGCCGAGGCCAAAGAGCACGTCCCAATGGTCCTTGTCGCGGGCGAGTTTGTAGATGGGGGCCAGCCCCCGGGCGCGCAGGTTCGCTTCGTTTGCGCTGCCGCGGCGGAAGGTCCACACGAGCAGCGCCCCGGCCAGCGGCACGATGCCCATGACCACCCACCACGGGCCGAAACCGAGGAAGCGCTCCGCAAACGAGGTATGGCTCGCGCGCAGGGCGGCCGGGGTGGCGAACACGTCCACCAGGACCTGGGAGGGTTCTTCCTGGGCCTGCGCGGGCGAAAGGAGTTCCTTGGGAAAGACGCGCACGGTGTGGCGGCCGGGGGGCGTGCCTTCGGGGATGGCGAGTTCGCCGCGCCAGACGCGTCCCCGCAGTTCCAGGAAATGGAGGCGCATCTGCGGCGTGTCGGCGGCGTAGGTAAGCACCTTGTCGTTTAACAGGGCGATCCGCTCGGCTTCCTTGCCCTCGTCGCGTTCACGGGGCAGGAGGTTCACGTTGGCCACGGATTCCGGGAGTTTGCCCACCACTTCGTGGGTCCGGCCGGGCAGGCTGCGCAGGATATCGCCCCGGGCGTCGAAGATGAGGTAGAGGGCGATGTCGCAGATGGCGGCCAAAAACAGGACGAAAAGCGCGACGGAGAGTCGGGGGAGCAGTTTGCCCATGACCGGCTCCTTACGCGTCCGCGGCCATCCGGGTTTCCGCGGCGGCCTCGGCAGCGGCCGCTTCGCGGCGTTCGCGGCGCTTGATGCGGCCGAGCAGGATGAATGCGCCTATGATGGTCGGTGCGAAAAGGGGCACGTAGGCCTTGAGGAACGTTTCGGAAAAATCGCCCGTGCCGGAGAAGCACTTGGAAAACGCATATGTCAGTTCGACCACGATCAGGACGTCCATGGTGATGAGGACGACGGCTCGCCTGGCGGCGTTGGAAAGGTTCATGGCGCGCTCCTTGGGTCTTTTTGCCGAAGCGGGGGCGCCCCGTTGCCGGAGCGCCCCCATGGCGGGGTGTGAGGGGTTATTTCTTGCGAAGGTCCTGCTTGGAGACGTTCATGACCTTGGCCGCCTTGCGGGTGTCGCCTTCCAGGGTGAAGGCGATGCGCACGATGTCGCCGGGTTCGGGGGTGATGCCGACTTTGGCGTTGCTCACGTCGAAGACGTTCTGGATGCCGGTGGTGTGCCCGTAGGGCGTTTCCTTGCCGAAGTTGGTGTCGTAGACTTCGATCTTGATGGTTTTCTGGGCGGCGTTGTTCTCCAGGCATTTGCCTTGGGCCACGCCGAAGGCCAGGGCCGGCGCACTCATCAGGAACACGCCCAGGGCCATGAGCAGGGCGGGGATGCTGGCATGACGACGCATGGTGTTTCTCCCTTCGCGTTTCGGGTTAGGCCGACTGCTGTTCGCGCAGCTTCTTCTCGCGCAGTTCCTGTGCCGCGCCGGTGAACATGATCTTCATGATCCACAGGCAGATGACGGAGATGGTGCCGAGGATGAGCACGGCGGCCGGGCCGTTGATCTTGAACTGCTTGAGGATGATCGAGATCATGCAGCACACGACGGCGATGCCGAAGGCCACGCGGATGCCGTAGCCCTTGGCGTACTTGGTGGCCACGGTGCCGATCTGCGCGCCGATGGCCGCGCCGGAGAGCATGACGAACACGGCCACGAGTTCGATGCGGCCCTTGAGGGAGTAGGTGAAGGCGCCGTAGAGGCCGGAGATCATGACTTCGAAGAGGTCGGTGCCGACGGCGATGTGGGTCGGGCAGCCGATGAGGTAGACCAGGGCGGGCATGCGCAGCAGGCCGCCGCCGATGCCCAGGAAGCCCGCGAGCACGCCGGTGATGTAGCTGACCAGGATGGGCAGCCAGGCGGAACAGGTGAAACCCGCGTTCTTGAAGTGGACCATGGGCGGGATGTTGAGCTTGTGCAGGGCCTTGTACCACTGGATGCCCTCGACGCCGCGCTCACCGGCCTGGGCGCCGGCCTTCTTGCGCTTGACCGCCTTGGCGTAGTCGTAAAAGACCATCCAGCTGATGAGCGCCAGGAAGACCACATACACCCAGCGCACGACCGAGCCGACCATGCCCATGCGCTCGAGCATCATGATCAGCTGTGCGCCGCATTCGATGCCCACCATGGTGCCGATGAGCATGACGAAGCCCAGTTTGTAGTCCACGTTGCCGAACTTGGCGTGGCGCATGGTGGAAATCATGGATTTGCCCGCGATATGGGCGATGTCCGTGCCGATGGCGAAGGCCATGGGGAAACCCAGGATGTTGAGGCCCGGGGTGACCATCCAGGCGCCGCCCATGCCGAAGAAGCCGCCGATGACGCCGACGGAGAAGCCGATGAGCACGAGGCCCGGCCAGAAAATGGTCACGCCCGCGATCGGCATGTACATGTAAAAAGTGCTGGCATCCATCGCTGTCCTCCAAACGGGGTTGTGGCTTAATGTTCGACGATTTTGCGCGTCTTGAGGTCAAGGCCCGTGCGGCTCATGATGAAGTCCATGATCACGCCGAGGAAGCAGCCGTAGGCGGCCGTGAGCACCACGGCCCAGACCGCGAACAACAGCGGATTGAAGTTGTAGAGGTCGGCGAAGTATTTGATGATGTTCGAACTGATCACCCGGGTGTCGGCCACGACCACCAGTTCCGAGGCGGCTCCGCCGGCGGCCAGGGCCAGGGCCGGGAACGCCAGGCCCGCAACCAGGGCGCATGCTGTCATCCACATTCCGCGTCGCATAATTCCCTCCTTGAGTTGTGTCATTTCACCACGAACACGGAACACGGGGCATGGGCCACCACGGCCTGCGCCACGCTGCCGACGAGCAGCCGTTCCAGGTTCGACTTTCCCTTGTGTCCGATGACGATGCGGTCCACGCCCTGTTCCTTGGCATAGGCCGTGATGGAGCCGGCTGGCGCGTCGCTTTGTTCCACGTGGGCCGTGGCCGCGACGCCCCGTGTCTTGGCCTTGGCCGCGCCCGCATTGGCGATGTTCCCGGCCCAGGTGCGCAGCTTGTCGTCCATGCCCGGGGGCATGTCGTCGATTTCGTCGATCAGGGGGGCCACGGTGACGATCTCCAGGGCGGCCGCCTTGTCGGCGGCCATGGTGATGGCCGTGTCGAGCACTTTTTCGGCAAAGGTGGAATCGTCGATGGCCACGAGGATTTTCATGAGGCAACCTCCTTTTGCGGTTGCCGGCACGAGGAGATCGGGCCGGCATGTGACAAAAAGAGCAATCCGCGTGCCGCATGGCGATAGGCGAAATTTTTAATGAATTATTTTAATGTATTGAAAAGGAATCTTGCTTACATTGTTGACAGGATTGCGTGATGTGGCAAGGTATGGATGCTTCTTGCAAAGATGATTTTTCCGTAAGAATACCAAGGAGAAAGCCGTAAGGCTCCATCCTTTGCCGGATCGCTGGGTGAATCCGGCAACAGGCCCCGGGAACGACGTTCGCTCTTTTTTTCTCAAAGACGGAGGCGACGATGACCTGGACAGACCTGGCCGGCAGGATGCAAGCCCGATTTCTCCCTTTTTCCAAGGTCAATCGCCTGCGCATACGGACCAAGCTGCTGGCCGTGCTCATTCCTTCCGTGGTCGGCATCCTGCTGGTTACGGGCTATGTCACCTACGTTTTCTCGCAACAGTATTTGCAAGAAGCCCTGGAACGCATCGGCATCGTGCAAACCCTGGCCGTGGCCAAGGCCCTGGAGGACACGCTGGCCCAGGGGCGCAGGGACCTGCTGTTCTTCGTCGCGCAGGCCCCCGAGCCCGCGGCCATGCGCGACTACCTGGAGCGCCTCAACGACCTGCGCCCCTTCCCGTACCGCGAATTCGGCTACCTGGACCTGGAAGGCCACGACCACGTCTTTTTCGACACCATCCGCGACCGCGTGGTGCGCGTACCGGGCGACGCGGTCGAGGACATCCGGCCAAGCCCCTTCCGTCTGCTGGAGCAGGGCCGGGAACTCGTGCCCGGCCAGGCGGGGCTCGGGCCCATCGTCCGCCTGGACTACCACCTGACCCTGCCCTCCGGCTCCGACATGGCCGTGGCCAACGAGATCATCCGCATCTTCGCCCCGCGCACGGACGACGCCGGCAAGGTGCGCGGGGTCTACATCCTGAGCCTCGGCGCGCGGGACCTGCGCAACATCCTTTCGCTCTACAACTCCGCGCAGTCGCCGCTCCACGGCTTCGAGCGCAGTCCCGAGCTGCGCTACAGTTTCCTGTTCGACACCGAGGGCTGGGTGCTGTTCCAGTCCGCCGAACCGGACAAACCGCAGGTCGAGCTCACCACCTATCTGGCCCGTTCCGGCTATTCCGGCACGCTGGGCCGCCGGGGCATGGAGTCGGCCTTCCGGCCCGAGGCGCTCCACAAGGATTACTGGCGCATGGTCTACGAGGTCCGGGAGGGCAAAAGCGGGATCATCGACGACGGCGGCGGCGGCGCGGCGCCCATCGCCGGCGCGCCGGCCGCGTACATGCCGTTCGCGCCGGTGCGCTTCAAAGCCTCCGAGGACGCCATGCCCCGCGTGTTCGCCGGCGTGGCCTACATGGACAAGAGCCGCATGACGCTGCGCGCCGGCTACAAGCAGGTGGATGTGGTGTTTATCATCACCCTTTCGGCCATGGTCCTGGTCACGGGCATCATCACCCTGCTGTCCCGGGCCATCACCCGCCCCATCATCGAACTGGCCCGCTCGGTGTCGCGCATCCGGGCCTCGGGCGAGATCGCGCCCGTGACGCTGCCCGACCACGACCACGAGACCTCGGTGCTCAAAAACGCGGTCAATTCCATGATCGCGGCCATCCGCCGCCAGGTGGACGAGATCGAAAGCCGCGACAGGAAGATCGAGCAGGTGCGCATGCGCGAGAAGGCCAGCCCCGAGCCGGCCCCTGCCGGCGTGGCGGCCGAGGCGTTCCCGGAGATCAAGGGCACGGGGCCGCTCATGGAGCGGCTGCGGGCGCAGCTGGCCAAGGCCGCGCAGGTGGACGCGGACGTGCTTGTTACGGGTGAGACGGGCACGGGCAAACAGCTCGTGGCCGAAGCCGTGCACCGGCACAGCCGGCGGGCCAAGGGGCCTTTCATTTCCATCAATTGCGGCGCGCTCGACGAGAACCTGCTCCTCGACACGCTCTTCGGCCACGTCAAGGGCGCGTTCACCGAGGCGCGCGCCGAGCGCAAGGGGGCATTCCTGGAGGCCGACGGCGGCGTGCTCTTCCTCGACGAGATCCAAAGCGCCACGCCCAAGGTCCAACAGGCCCTGCTGCGGGCCATCGCCATGCGCCGCATCCGCCCGCTCGGCAGCGACAGGGAGCTGGCCATCGACGTGCGCCTGGTGGCCGCGACCAACGTGGATTTGCGCGAGGCCAGCGCCAAGGGGCGTTTCCGCGAGGACCTCTATTTTCGCCTCAACGTCATCGCCGTGGCCACGCCGCCGTTGCGCCGGCACAAGATGAGCATCTCGGTCCTGGCCCACCACTTCCTGGCCGAGGCCGGCGCGAGCACGGACAAGCGCGGGCTCGGGCTTTCCCGGGGGGCGCTGGCCAAGCTCATCGCCTACGACTGGCCCGGCAACATCCGCGAGCTCAAGCACTGCATCCTGCGCGCCGCGGTCATGTCCGAGCACAGCGTGATCCAGGACACGGACCTGCTGCTCGAGGGCGACACCGGCGCGCCGTCCGCCGCTGCGGCAGGCGTGCCACGGGAGCCGGACGCGGTCGCGGCGGACGCCGTGGCGGACGAAGCGGCCCGGGGCTCCCGGGTGGGGGACGCTGCCGCGCCGGGTGAAGCGGCCCCGGACGTCTCGGTCCTGCAAGGCCTCGGCCCCCGCCAGGCGGCGCTTCTGCCGCGTATCGCGCGCGAAGGGCGCATCACCCGCGCCCGCTACCAGGAGCTCGCCGGGGGGATTCCCCAGCGCACCGCCGCCCACGACCTGCGCCAGCTCGTGGACAAGGGGCTGCTCGTGCGCCGCGGCAGCGGGCCGGCCACGCGCTACGAACCCACCGAGGCGGCCCTGGCCGCCCTCGGGAACCGCGACGGGACCGCCTGACAGCTTCTCGTATCGCCGCTGCCGTCTTGAAATCCCCGCTTCCCCTGGTCGGGGTGGTCCAGGAGGGGCCCCGGCCCCTCCTGGCCGCCGGAGGCGTCCTCTCCTCTCCTTCCCGTCCATTCCCCTCCCCCATAACGGCAAACGCCCCCGGCCGGGAATGTCCGGCCGGGGGCGTCGCGTCATGCTGTTGGCTGGTCAGGGTTATTTCGGCACGGCCCAGCTGGGCAGGGTGGTCAGGTCCACGCCCCAGACATAGGGCATGAGGAAATAGACCGTCAGGGTGATCTGGATGATGCCGAGGATGTTGAGCCAGAAGCCCGTCTTGGCCATTTGTCGTATGGTCACCGCGCCCGAGCCGAAGACCACGGCGTTTGGCGGCGTGGCCACGGGCAGCATGAAGGCGTAGGAGCAGGCGATACAGGCCGCGACGATGGGGCCCAAGGGGTTGATCTTCATGCCCACGGCGATGGCGCCCATGACCGGGATCATGAGCGTGGCCACGGCGGTGTTGGAGGTCACTTCGGTCAGGAAGATGTTGAGCGCCACGATGCAGGCAATGATCCACACGAGCTGCATGCCCTCGAGGTCGACGAGCAGGCCGGCGATATACTTGGTCAGCCCCGTCACCTGGAAGCCGTCAGCCAGGCACAGGCCGCCGCCGAAGAGCAGGATCACGTCCCAGGGGATCTTGACCGCCGTCTTCCAGTCGAGCAGGAACACGCCGCGCTTGAGGTCCGAGGGGATCACGAAAAGCATGAGCGCGCCGAAAATGGCCACGGAAGCATCGGAGACGCCCTTGAATATGGGCCACTTGACCAGGCCCATGACGATCCACAGCGTGGCCACCATGGCGAACACGCACACGATGAGCTTTTCTTCCTTTTTCATGGGGCCGAGCTTGTCCAGTTCGGCCTGGATCAGCGCCTCGCCGCGACCTTGCAGGATGTCTCCCTTGACCCGGTAGAGCACCTTGGTCAGCAGCAGCCAGGCAATGATGAGGAACGTGCCGGCCAGGGGCACGCCCACCTTCATCCAGTCCAGGAAGCTGATGGTCTGGTGGTAGAGCTTGTCGAGCTGGGCGACCATGATGGTGTTGGGCGGGGTGCCGATGATCGTCGCCAGGCCGCCGATGGACGCGGCGTAGGCCAGGGCCAGCATGAGGCTGACGGCGAAGGGGTTGTGCTGGAGGTCATGGTCGCCGGTGATGTCGGCGCAGGCTTTGATGATGGCGAGGCCAATGGGCATCATCATGACCGTGGTTGCCGTGTTGGACACCCACATGGACAGGAAACCCGCGGCCACCATGAACCCCAGCACGATGCGCGAGGGGCTCGTGCCGACGATGCGGATGGTGTGCATGGCGATGCGATAGTGCAGGTTCCAGCGTTCCATGCACACGGCGATAAAAAAACCACCCATGAACAGGTAGATCAAATGGTTGGCGTAGGGAAGCGTCGCCTTGGACGTCGGCATGATCTGAAGCACGGGGAAAAGTACGATGGGAACCATGGACGTTGCGGGGATGGGGATGGCTTCGCTAATCCACCAGACGGCCATGAGCACGGTGGTTGCCGCGCAGAACAGGGCCTGTTGCGTCATCCCTTCAGGCACAGGCAGCATGCAAATGATGAGGAACAAGACTGGACCTAGTGGCAAACCGATCTTTCTCATTGTGTCGACCATCAATATGCTCCTTGGCGCGTAGCTCGTACAGTCTTTCTGTGACAACCGTATCCGTCAGGCACTTCGTAACACGGGTTGTTGCACAAACCTCCTTCTGTTGCCGCTGTTGCTCCATGCCCCTGATCTCCCTGCTTGCAGGGAGGCGTATTTCTCCTTACGCCCGTGCAAGTCGAGGAGCGGAGCATTGGAACGCGGAAAATAAAATCCGCGCCCGAGCCTTGACAGTTTGCCGCTTGTTCATGGTATCACCGAAAACAGGGTTAGATGCAAGATAGTTATAATCTAACGGACGTTTTCTAATGCCAAAGGGAATCCAGAACCTCATTCTCGAGATGGTCCAGAATTGCCCACGGCCGGTGAAAAGCATTGCTTCCGAGGTGGGCAAACCCTACTCGACCCTCATGCGTGAACTCGACCCGGAAGACCGGGGGGCGAAGCTCGGCGTGGAAATGCTGCTGCCGCTCATGCAGGCCTGCGATTCCACGCTGCCGTTGCGGTACCTGGCCGAGGAGATGGGCTACCGGGTGGCGTCCGTGCGCGACATCGCACCGGACAAGCCCACCTTTCACGAGGAACTGCTCGATACCTACCAGGCGCTCGTGGAATACCACCGGGCCATGCTCGAAGGCCGACCAGTGGAATATGTGGCCAAGTGGCGCGAGGTGCTCATCCGCCAGCTCAAGGAAGATTTCGCGTTCTACGTCACGCGCCGCAACGGCGAAGACGTGTAGCGCCGGGAAGGCCTGAAGGGGGGAGGAAGGGGGGCGCGTCAGCGCGCGGCCGCGCCCAGGGGGGCGCGCCGGTCGCGGACCACGGAATTGCCGGCCTGCGCCTTGGCCAGCTTTTTGACAGAGGCCACGCGGTGGCTCAGGTCCTCGAACGTGACGGACGTCTCGAACAGGCATTCCAGAATGCCGATGGACAGGGTGATGAGCGGGATTTCCCGCACCCGGCCCTCGCGGTCCTTGCCGCGGATGTGGCCGCGCCGCCTGTCCTCGGGCGTGTAGAGCGAGGGAACCTCGGCCGCGAACAGGGCCACGGCCGCTTCCGCGATGGCGTCCGTCGCCTCGGGCGCGGCGATGACCACGAAATCGTCCCCGCCGACGTGGCCGAGGAAGTCCCCGGGCGCGCCTTCCCGGGCCAGGGCCTCGCGCAGGGCGCGGGCCGTGAGCAGGATGACCCGGTCGCCCTGGCTGAAGCCGTACACGTCGTTGTAGACCTTGAAGTTGTCCAGATCCACGTACATCATGCAGGAAGGATGCCCGTCGCGGGCGCGGCGGGCGAATTCGCGCTCGATGGCCACGTTGCCGGGCAGTCCTGTCAGGGGATTGGAGCCCTTGGCCAGTTCCACCTGCACCTTGGCCAGGGTGTCGAGCATCTTCTGCACGGACACCGTGCCGGCCAGCCGTCCGGCGCGGGTGACGACAATGTCGTCGTAGATCTTGGCCGGGGCGCGGTTCATGGCCTGGCGGGCGGCCTCCTCGATGGGCGTGTCGTGCTCCACGCAAAGGGGGCTTGCGTCCATGAGCCGGGTCACGCGTTTCCTGTGATAGAGGTCCACGCCGAATTTCGAGCTCAGCGCCTTGTCCAGGTTGTAGTTCATGACGAGCCCGGCCGGGATGTCGCCGTCCACGACCACGGCCGAGCACATGACCGGCTTGTCGGCCAGCATTTCCTTGAGTTCTCCGATGCAGCGATCCGTGCCCACGGCCAGGCAGGGTTCGATCAGGTCGCCCACGGGCGAGGCGCATTTCCAGTCGCCGGCCGCGACCTGGCCGTAGCCGGCCCTGGGCGGCATGGCCCGGCCGCCTTCGGGCTTGGGAAAGGCGGGCATGCCCAGGTGGTAGCCCTGGCCGGCGTGCACGCCCATGGACACGAGCGAGGTCAGGGCCAGCTCCGTTTCCACGCCCTCGGCGATGACCTTGGCGCCGATTTTTTCCGCCACGAGCACCAGCGTCTCGACCATGACCCGTTTGAAGGGGTTGCTCGCGATGTCGCGGGTGAGCGCCACGTCGGCCTTGAAATAATCGGGCCGCAGCCGCGCCAGGAGCATCATGTTGGAATGCCCCGCGCCCACGTCGTCGATGGCCGTGAGAAAACCCCGGAAGCGGTAGCCGTCGAGCAGTTCCGGCAGGGCGAGCAGTTCGCCGGGGCTGAGACGTTCGGAAAATTCCAGTACGATCTGTCCCGGGGCCAGTCCGTGTTCCTCCACGAGCCTGGAGAACGCGCCGATCTGGCTGTCGCGGGCGCACAGGCAGGCCGGGCCGACGTTCAGGAAGAGCTTCTGCCGGGAGGTGAGCTCGCCGACTCCCGCCAGGGCCAGCCGCCACAGGCCCTGTTCGACCTCCAGGGCCTTGTCCGTGGAGCCGGTCATTTCGAAAAGGCGCAACGCGTCCTGGATGGGGATGCCCGAGGGGCTGCGCGCATAGGCCTCCCAGCCGAGGACCACGCCCGTGGTCAGGTCGGCGATGGGCTGGTAGACCACGCCGGCCAGGCCCTTGGCGAAAAGCGTGGCCAGTTCGCAGCGGGAAGGGACGGCGTTGTCGTCGATGCTCTGGCGGGAGAGCCGCTTGGCCTTGCACACCGCCGCGAACAGCGCTTCCGGGGCGGGCAGGCCGTCTTCCGGCTCCAGGCAGGCGAAGCCGATGCGCAGGTCCAGGTCGCCGCCGGCCAGTTGCCTGGGCTCGTCAGCCACGGCGGCAAGCACGGCCGCGCGGTAGGCGAGGTAACAGTAGAAGAGTTCGCCCTGGTCTCCCGCCTCGTGTTCGAACAGGAACACCGCGTCGCCCGGCGAGGCCTCCTGGATGAAAAGCAGGGTGCAGCCCGGAAAGCTCGCGGCGAACCGGTCCACGGCCGCGTCCAGGCAGGCGCGCAGGCAGGCGCGGCCCGTTTCCACGCCGATTCCGGCGAATTTGAGGTGGAAGTCCGCGGCCTCGAATGTGATGAGGGCGAGCCGGTCCTCCCGGACCACGGGGGCGTCGTCCAGAAGCGCCGCCATGTGCGGCCGTCTCCGGCCCGCCGTTCCGGTCAGTCCCTTGTTTTGTTCCAGCATGTGCTTGAACATGATGGAGGATGGGATGCGCGTCGGTTCCATGCCGCCTCCGCAGAAAGCCGCAGGTTGGCCCTGCGCGGGGCACTCCATCCCCGCGCGCGGTTTTTCTCCCCACGGAGAGGCGGCGGAACGACGACGTTTTTATGACAAATGCATGTCGCTGCAGGCTGGCGGTCAGCCTGCGGCCAGGGTCGCATCCAGGGTCGGCGTGGCGGACACGCCCGGCCAGGCGGGCACGGCAATGACGCCGAAGCTGCGGATGCTGCCCGAATCCGCGTACAGATACTGGAGCGTCTGGATGTCGAGCGTCGAGAAGGTGCTCTTGTAGGTGGCGGTCTCGTTGTAGGACATGACCGTGTAGTCGGTGTTGTCGAGCACCGCCGGCAAGGTCTGCGTGTAGGCCGTGTCGTCGAGGCCCAGCGTGTGGCCGATCTCGTGCAGCACGGTTTCATAGCCGAGGCTGCCCGGCAGGGGGGTGCCCAGGACCGCGCCGTATTCCGCGTTGTCGAGATAGACGTAGTCCTGGCGGTCGATGGTCGTGCCGCCGTCGGCGTTGTTGCCGATGGTCGCGCCGGTCATGGTGTAGGCCATGACGTCAGGGTCGGCGATGTCGGCCGTGCCGAAGGCGATGTCCGCCGTCAGGGGATTGGCCGTTTCCACGAAATTGAGGCCGGTCAGGGGCTCGGAGGTGGCGTAGACGAGGCGCACGGCCGCCTGTTGGGTGGCGTTTAAGGGCGCGAAGTCGTTTATCGGCTCCTCGTTGTCCGCAGGCACGAGCGGCGTGGTCATGAAGGCGTAGGTGACGGTCAGCCCGGCCGTGGGCGTTTCCGCGGTCCACAGGGCCAGGCCTTCGTAGACGAGGGAATCGATCAGGACGTTGCCGTTTCCGCTGGCGAAGACATCGGACGAGAGAGTCTGGGCCATGACGCGCCTTCCGTAAGGTGGATTGTGTACTGTAACGGCTACGACGATTCTTCGTCCGCCGCAAGAGCCTTATGCGTTATTTCCCTGAAGGGACAAACACGCCGTCCCAGTCCTTGGGCGGCGGCGCGGCGAGATAGGCGCGGCAGCGCGCGGCAAAGGCCCGGGAAGGGGGATCGCCCCCGCGCGCCGCGTCCGCGGCCAGGAACCCGTCGAGGGCAGCCGCGAAATGCCGGTTGCCGTACGCCTCCCTGGCGGCGCGGAAGGTTTCCGCAAAGGCCGGGACCGGCGCGCCCCGGGGACCGAGGGGTTCGCACACGGCCACGGCCGCCGTGCGCCCGACCACCCGCACGCGGTCGAGCTCCCGAAAGGGGAAATCCTCCCCGGCCGCCGCGAACACGGCCCGGCTGGCCAGGATGGCCGTGCCGTACTGCTTGTTGAGGGACTCCAGGCGCGAGGCCAGGTTCACGGTGTCGCCGAGGATGGTGTAGTTGAACCGCGCGCGTGAGCCGACGTTGCCGACCACGGCCGGCCCGTGGTGCAGGCCGATGCGCGCGGCAAGCGGCGGCAGGCCGCGAGCGGCGAAATCCCGGGCCAGCGCGGTCATGGCCGCGTCCATGGCCAGGGCCGCGCCGAGCGCCTTGGACGCCTGGGCGTCGTCGGGCAGGGGCGCGCCCCAGAAGGCCATGACCGCATCGCCGATGAATTTGTCGAGGGTCCCGCCCGCCGCGAGAATGATGTCCGTGGCCGGCGTGAACCAGGCGTTGAGCACGCCGATGAGGTCCTTGGGCGAGAGCGGCTCGGAAAAGCGCGTGAAGCCGGCGAGGTCGGAGAAGAGCACCGTGACCACGGCCTCCTCGCCGCCGAGTTCCAGCCGCTCGGGCCGGCGCACCAGGTCGCGCACGACCACGGGCGAGAGGTAGCGGGAAAAAGCCTTGGCCAGGAAGCGCTTTTCCCGGGATTCCACGAGCCCCCGGTAGAGCGTGGCCGCCGCGCCGCAGGCGAGCAGTCCCGCCGCGGGGAGCGCCGGCGGCAGCCAGAAGAACCGCCAGACGAAAAGCGCGGCCGAGAGCCCCCCGAGCCCGGCGACGAGCCCGAGCGCCGTTGTCGCGGCCGCCAGGGGGCGCAGGCGGAAAAAGAGCGCGCCGGCCAGGGGGAGCGCGATCCCCAGCCGTTTGAGCGTCGTTTCGGGCGACCATTCCCTCCCCGGACCGTTGCCAAGGAGCGTGGCCAGGATGGCGGCGTGGATTTCCGGGCCGAAGGCCGGCTGGCCCGTGGCGCGGGTGAAGGGCGTGGCAAAGGCGTCGGCCTGCCCGAGGGGCGCGGCCGAGGCGGCCATGGCCCGGCCGACCACGACGATGCGGCCCCGGATGCGCGCGGCCGGCAGGGGATGGTCGGGATCGAGCACGGCGGCGTAGGAGACCGTGTCCATGGTGCGCGCCGGGCCGGGGTAGTCGATGAGCCCGGCGGCGTCCGGGATGTCGCCGCGGCCCGAAACCAGGCCGTGGGCCGCAGCCGCCAGCGTTGGCAGTCCGGCGTGGCGCGTCGCGAAGCGGCGCACGACCCCGTCCGGGTCGGGGGTCAGCACCGCGAGCCCCACGCGCGCGGCGGCCCGGGCGAAAAGGGGCAGGGGATCGATGCGCACCTGGCGGGAGAACGCCGGGTCGTCCACGCTCTCCAGGGCGCTGGCCAGCACCGCCGCGCCCGAACGCGCAAGCGCCTGCGCCAGGGCGGCGTCGTCGGCCGGGGCGGAGGGTGCGGCAAAGACCATGTCCAGGACCACGGCCCGGGCTCCGGCGTCGCGCAGCCGGTCGATAAGCCTTGCGTGCAGGGCGCGCGGCCAGGGCCAGGGCAGGCCGATTTCCTGGAAGGAGGGCTCGTCCACGGCCACGACCAGGATGTCCGCGGGCCGTGTCGCGCGCACGCGCAACAGCCAGGCCGCGTCGAGGGCCATGTCCTCCAGGGAGCGGCCCTGGGGCGTGGCCGCAACGAGCAGGACGAGGCCCCAGAGGCAAAGTCCCGTTCCGGCTCCCAGCAGCAGGGCGCGCAGCCTGCCGCGTTCCATGCGATGTTCGCCGGCCATGTGGTCGCCTAGAAATACCAGCCCAGTTTGAACACGATCTGCCGGTCCGGGTAGAAGGCGTCCAGGGCCACGGCTTCGCGCTGGTAGGTGAAGCGCGTGCCGGTGAGGTTCGTGCCGGTCACGGAGACGAAGCCGCGTTTGCCCGGGAACTGGTAGGAGAGCTGGGCGGAAAGCAGGCCGAAGAGCGTTTCCGTGCGCCGTTCGCCGCGCACGTTTTCGTAGCGGCGGTCGAAATAGTACTGCTGGACCGCCGTGCCGGAGATGCCCGCGCCGAGGCCGGATTCGTGCAGGAAATTGAGCGCCAGCACGCCGTTGGCCTCGAAAAAGTCGTTCTCGGGGTAGCGCCTGGCCGTGGCTTCGGTCGGCAGCAGGCGCTTGGCCACGCCAAAGGCCGACAGCCCCAGATACGGAGCGAGGATGCGGTTGATGCCGAGCGTTGCCATGTAGCGGTTGACGGTGACGTCGATTTCCCGGTCGTAGCTGGCGTAGGGGTCGTACTGGGGATTGACGACCTGATGGAAGTAGAGCCGGGCCACGGTGAAGGTGTCCTGGTCCCACTGCGCTTCCCAGCCCGCGCCGAGTTCCGTGACCGTGGAGCCGTCGTCGGCGTTGAGCCGGCCGGGAAAGCCGGCCACTTCCGAGGGCTGGATCACGGATTGGAAGAGCGTGTGGGTGTTGAGGTAGCGCTGGAAGGCCAGGCGCAGGGTGTGCGCGTCGGTAAGTTGCCAGTTGAGTCCCAGCCGGGGGCTTACAAGCTCCCGGTGGACCGGGTCGGGCCAGCCGTAGCGGGGCGAGTCCACGGCGTCGTAGCCGAGGCCGATTTCGGCAACCACGCCCGGGGCGAGCTTCCAGTAGTCCATGGCGTAGACACTGCCGGAGCGGTTGGCCGGGTTGTAGTGGTAGCGGAAGGCGGCGTCCTCGGCGAGCTGCCCGTAGTAGACGTAGAAGTCGCGGGACTTGCGCAGGTAGTCCAGCTCGCCGTTGAAGTAGTCGCCGCCGGCGAGGACGGTGTGGTTGCCGAGCACGAGCTGCTGCTGCGCCTGGAAGCTCGCGTACTGCTGCCGCGTGCGCCTGTTTTGCAGGTAGGACTCCACCATGGGCGCGTCGCCGCCCTCCGGCGTGGAATAGTAGTACGTGCGGTCCTTCCAGTCCCAGAGATTGTTCGACGCGGCAACATAACCGATGAAGGTCGCGAACGGGCCGAAGCGGCGGACGTAGCCCAGTTCGGCGCTCTTGTTGTCGAAAAACTGCTTCTGGTTGGGCGAGTTGGCGTAGAGCCAGTCGCTGAGGCCCGTGTTGTCGCCGGCCCAGGTGTCGTTGGAGGTGGCGGCGGCGAGCAGGGCGTCGCGCACGGTCGGATCCCACTTGAGCTGGGCGAAGCCGTAGAGGGAGCGCGAATCGCCGTTTTTTTCGCGCATGCCCTGGTCGTCGTTCCACGCGCCGTACACGTCGCCGGCCACGCCCGGCACGCCGCCGTAGGCCTCGGCCGAGGCCGACCAGACCGGCTTGCCGTTGCTCCAGAAGCCCGCGCCGCCCACGGTTTGCAGGCGCAGGTAGGGCATCTCGAACATGGGCGTGTAGTCGTTGTAGAGGGTAAACGAGTTCTGGTTGGCCGGCGAGAGCAGGCGGTAGAGGAGCAGTTCCGTGCCCGAGGCCCCGGTGCGCTGGCGGGTGGCCATGTAGGCGTTGCTCATGAACAGGTGCGCCGAGGGGTTGCGGGGATCGTTTTTCACCGCCGTGACGGCCTTGGAATAGGCCCAGTCGCCAAGGCCGAGCAGGATGAAGGAGCGGGCGAGGTCCACGTTGCGCACGGCCAGGTCGCGGTCGAGGGTCAGGCGCGAACGGAACACGGCCTGGTTGTCGTTTCTGGCGATGCTGGCGTTTATTTCCCGCACGGCCTCACCCGGCCGGTTGAGGTCGGTCAGCGCGATGCCCTTGTAGAGGTGCGGCGTGGGGTCGCGCGGGTCCAGGCGCGCGGCGTAGTCGTAGGTGGCCAGGGCCTTGTCGAACTCGCGGTTCTGGTAGAGCGCCTTGCCGAGCGACGACTGGAGCAGCGACAGGCGCGGCGAAAGCAGCGTCGCCGCGAGCATGCGCTCGAGGCCAAGGGCCTTTTTGCCGCGCGAAAAGGCGACGTAGCCGAGTCCGAGCCAGGCGTCGCCGAGGCCCCGGTCGCGTTTGCGCGCCGTCTCGAAATAGGCTTCGGCCCCGGAAAAGTCGCGGAAGCCCAGGCGCACGAATCCGGCCGTGGCCTGGACCAGGGCCTCGCCCGGCGCGGCGGCGAGAGCCTTGCCGATGGTGCGCCAGGCCGCCTCCAGTTCGTCGGAGCCCAATTCGATGCGCGCCAGATAGACGGATGCGGCGACAAAGGACGGATCGAGGGCCAGGGCGCGGCGAAAACGCGCCTTGGCCGCGGGCAGGTCGAAGGCGCTCATGGCGGCGAGCCCGGCCGTCGCCTGCGCCAGGGCGGCGTCCGGCGCGGCCTCAGCCAAAGCCAGGGCCGCCCGGGAGGCCTCTTCGCGGCGGTTTTCAAAAAGGGCGACCTGTGCGGCCAGGGCTTTTGCGGGCACAGAGCCTGGGTCGCGCGCCAGGGCCAGGTCGAGCCAGCGGCGGGCATGGCCCGGTTCGCCGGCCATGAGCGCCACGTAGGCAGCGGCGCAAAGGGCCGGGGCGTCGGCGTCCGCAAGCCGTTTCTGGTCCTGGCGCAACGCGGCGAAGGCCTGGGACACGTCCCCCGCGCCGGCCTTGTCCAGGGCTTGGCGGGCGAGCGCGTCGGTCTCGCCGCGACCCGCGCCGGCAAGAAGCGCGGCCGGGTCGGCCAGGGCCGGATAATACAGGGTCCACTGGACGGCGTGTTCCGGGTTGACGAGCACCTGCTTGGTCGGGGCCTCGCCCGGCCGGGCCGAGCCGATTTCGCCGGCGGCCAGGGCCAGTTCGCCCTTTGCGTTAAAAAGCGTGAGCGCGCCGCCAAGGAGCGCAACGGACGTGTCTCCGTCGGGCCCGACCCGCACCACGAACTCCGTGCCGCGAATGGCCGCGGTCAGCGCCGGGGTGGCCATTTCGAAGCGGAAGCGCTCGGCCTCGTTTTTGAGCCAGACCTCGCCCTGCGGCACCTCGTAGAGGCTGGCCTCCCGCGTCGCCGCCGCCTTGGCCGGCACGAGCCCGCCCCCGGCCAACCGGGCCGAGGCGACGGCGGATTTGAGCACGAGGATGGTGTTTTCGTTGAGCTTGATCTGCGATTCGTCCGCGCACAGTACCGCCGCCCGCGAGGCCGGGCCGGTCCGGAGCGCGTCGCCGGGGAAAAGGTCGCTGCCAGGGGTCGCCTCGCGCCAGTCCGGTGCCCCGGCCGGGCGCAGGCGCACCTCGCCGCGCGCGTCGATGAGCCGCCCCACGGGGGGCGCCGCGGCAAGGGCCGCAAGGGGAACGCAGCAAGAAAGCACTGTTGCGAAAAGGAAAAGGCTGGCGGCAAGACTGCGGCACATGGCGGTCCTCCGGCGGCGGATGGGGATACTGGCAAGGCGTGGCCGCAGCCTAACCGATGCGCCGGAGGAATGCCACCGTTTGCAAGAGGGGAAATCAGTCCGACCGCTTTTGTATCCAGAACTGGTACATTTCGAGGAAGGTATCCTGGTGTTCCATTTCGTAGACGTGCCAGTTGGCGAGGTTCGTTGCGGCGGGATCGTCCCTGAAACGCCGCTCGTAGTCGTCGAGGATCTCCGGTTCGATATCGAAGCCGAGAAAGCAGAGGCCGTGTTGCGCGAGAAATTCTTCTATCAGCGGCAGCGTGAGCGTCTGTTCGCTGACGTGGAAGAAGAGATCGCGGCAGCCGCTTATCGTGAAGACGTCCTGCAACAGCAGCCGGCGCAAGGGATCGCCTTCCGTCAGGGACAACAGCTCCTGCCGGCAGCGGCGCAGCGACGCCGTGGTCGCGTTGTAACCTTTCACCTGGAGCATGACCCGGGCGCGGGGGATGTCGCGCCGCGCGAGCGCGCTGTAAAAGCCCAGGCGCATGACGCCGCCCGGGCGCAACAGTCCGGCAAGGGTGCGCCAGCCCGCCCAGGGATCGGCCAGATGGTGCAGCACGCCCGAGGATTCGATGTAGTCGAAGGTCCGGTCGAGCCCGGCAAGCGCCAGGATGTCGGCCTGGGCGAAGGTCGCGTTGTCCGCGCCGGCTTCCTGCGCCTTGCGCTTGGCGTAGGCGAGGCTGGCGAGGCTTAAGTCCACGGCCAGCACCCGCGCCCCGCGGAAACGCCGGGCCGTCTCCAGGGTATGGCGGCCCGAGCCGCAGCCGGCGACAAGCACGTCGAGCCGGTCGCGCTCGCCAAGAGGCGCATACGGCGCGCGCGGGAAGCGGCGCGCGAGAAAGGCGTCGAGGTTTTGCGGCGCGTCGGCCGGCGCGGTGCGGGCCCAGCGCGGGTAGGGGTGCTCCTCGTACTGGCGGCGCACGCGAAGCGACACCTCGTTTACGATGGGGGTGAGCTGCGGCATGGTTTCGCGAAAAGTCCGTTCGGTAAGGACCCGGCGCACCTGCGCCTCGAGCACGCCGGCCACGGCCGCCGGCCAGGGGCGCTGCGCCAGCGCGGCCGCGTCCGGGAGCCCGGCCAGGGGCAGGTAGCAGGCCGCGGCGAGCAGGGCGATGGCGGGCGCGTCCGGGGCGGCGAGCGACGCCGCGAGCACGGCGGCCTGGCGCTCCTCCGTTTCGGTCACGGCGAACGCGTATTCGTTGATGTGGCACTGCACGGCCAGGGCGGCGAAAAAGCGCGAGGACGCCGGATCGGTGCGCGCCTGCGGCCCGGCAGGAACGGCCAGGGCGAGGAGCGCCCGCCGTGCCAGGGTGCAGAACCGCTCCAGGGGCAGGGCGCACACCGGGCCGGATTCGAGCAGGGCTAAAAGCAGGGCGTTATCGCCAAGGACGGCTGGTCCCTGCGGTCCGAAAAGCGCCTGCGGCTCGATTTCACCGGGCCAGGCGGCGACGGCGCGCGCAAGGCACGGGCCGACCTCGGGATCGTGCTCCAGGACCCGCGCGGCCGCCGGGGCCAGCCGTTCCGGCCGGTCCCAGGGTTCGGCCAGGGCGCGGGCGAGGCGCGGCGCCAGGCGACCGGCCAGGGCCCCCGCCGGCAGGCGCGCGGCGCAGGCCACGAAGAGCCGCTTCGCCTCGAGTCCCTCGCTGCGGTCCAGGGAGCGTTCGATCCAGGCCATGGCCTCCAGGGGATCGGCATGGCGGGCGAGCAGGCAGCCCGCCAGCAGGTCCAGGGCTTGCGGCAGGTCGGGGGCCAGGGCGAGGGCTTGGCGCGCCGCGGCCTCGGCCTCGTGCGGGCGGCCGAGGTCGGCCAGGACCAGCCCCCGCCCGGTGTGGGCGAAGGCGTAGTCCGCGGCGACGGCCAGCGCCCGGTCGTAGCTCGTCAGCGCTTCCTTAAGCCGGCCCAGGTCGCGCAGGGCGTTGCCCCGGTTGTACAGGGCCTTGGCGTGGTCCGGGCAAAGGGCCAGCGCCGCGTCGTAGCTGGCGAGCGCCTCCCCTGGCCGCCCGAGCGCCTCCAGGGCCCCGCCCTGGTTGGTCAGGGCCGGCAGGAAACCCGGGGACAGGGCGAGCGCTTTGGCGTAACGGGAAAGCGCCGCGGCGTTGTCCCCGGTTTCGGCCAGGGCCAGACCGTAGTTGACCTGCACTTCGGCGGCATGGGGCGCAAGGTCCGCCGCCCGGGCCAGACTGTCCAGGGCGTCCCGCGCCTGCCCGCGCGCCAGACGCAGCGACCCGAGCACGGCGAAGCCGAAGGCGTCTTCGGGATGCGCCCTGGCCCATTCTCCTGCCCGTGCCTCGGCCTCGTCGTTTCGCCCGGCGCGCAACAGCGTGGCGATGGCCTGTTTCGGGTCGCTTTGATGGTCCTGTGCCGCCGCTTGAGGATGCGCATGCATGGCAACCGCCCGGGCTTGGAATTTACGGAGATTACGTTCACGGTTACCAGAAGTCCCGTGATGTACCAAGCCGTTTTCCATCCCCGGCGCGCCCCTTATTTCCGCAGGCGGGGCTTTACGCCTGCGTGGGAGTGGGCTACCCAGGGAAATGGAAAAAGGCCGGCGCGGTTTCGCCCGCCCTGCGCGAACCCATGACAAGGAGGAACGGCATGGCGCACGACGCCAAAGCCTGGAGCCCGTATCTGGCCGGGGGCCTGTCGGGGCTCGTGTCCGTGGCCTCGGTGCTGGTCGCGGGCAAATATCTCGGCGCGTCCACGACGTTCGTCCGCGGCGCGGGCATGGCCGAACGGCTCTACGCGCCCGAGGTCGTGACGACGCTCGCCTATTACCTCAAGGAAAAACCGGTCATGGACTGGCAATTCCTGTTCGTGTGCGGCATCGGCATCGGCGCGTTCCTGGGGGCCGTGCTGTTTCGGGATTTCCGCGTCCAGGCCGTGCCGGACATGTGGCGGGGACGCTTCGGCGGCGGCGTCTGGCTGCGCGCGCTTACGGCGTTTTGCGGCGGGGCCGTGGCCATGTTCGGGGCCAGGCTCGCGGACGGCTGCCCGAGCGGGCACGGGCTTTCCGGGCTGTCCCAGCTGGCGGTGTCCGGTTTCGTGGCGGCGGCGGGCTTTTTTCTCGGCGGCATCGTCATGGCGAGGCTCGTGTACGGGAGGGGCGCGCAATGACGCTCACCTACGGACTCCTCACGGGCGTGCTGTTCGGCTTCCTGCTCCAGCGGGGCCACGTGCTGCGCTACGACAAGCAGCTCGGGGCGTTGCGGCTCGTGGACATGACCATCGTCAAGTTCATGCTCTCCCACATCATGGTGGCCATGGTCGGCATCTACCTGCTGCATGACCTGGGGCTGGTCAAACTGTCGCTTAAGACCACGGCGCTTGGGGCCAACGCCATCGGCGGCCTGTTGTTCGGCCTGGGCTGGGGGCTTGTGGGCTACTGTCCCGGCACCTCGGTCGGGGCCGTGGGCGAGGGCCGGCTGGACGCGATTTTCGCCATCGCCGGCATGCTCGCCGGCGCGGCGGTCTTCGCCAGGGCCTACGACGCCCTGCTGCCCACGGTCTACGCCTGGGGCAATTACGGCAAGATCAGCTTGCCGGGGCTGCTCGGCGTCAACCATTGGATCGTCATTGTGGTTCTGCTCGCCTGCTATGCGGGCGTATTGCGTTTTCTGGAGCGCAAGGGACTCTGAGGTCGCGGCGCAACACCCATACAGGAGGAAACAGTATGGCGGTATTCCACTGCAAGAACGCGGACGACGTCCTGCGGGCCGTCAAGGATTACAACGTCTCCTTCATCCAGTTCTGGTTCATCGACGTGCTCGGGGTGCTCAAGAGTTTTCAGATCACCCCGCGCGAGCTCGAAAACGCCTTCGAGGAGGGCATGGGCTTCGACGGTTCCTCCATCACCGGATTCACCAAGATCCAGGAATCGGACATGGTGGCCTTTCCCGACCCCACCACGTTTCAGCTCGTCGCTTGGCGGCCCTCGGACCGTCCGGTGGCACGGCTTTTCTGCGACGTGAAAAACCCCGACGGCACGCCGTTCGCGGCCGACTCGCGCTACGTGCTCAAGCGCATGCTCAAAAAAGCCGCGGACATGGGATTCACCTATTACGTCGGCCCGGAACTGGAATTTTTTCTGTTCGCCAACTCTTCCCAGCCGCAGATTCTCGACCGCGGCGGCTATTTCGACGCGCCCCCCCGCGACCTCGCCAACGACGTGCGCCGCGACATCAACTTCGCCCTGGAATCCATGGGCGTGGCCGTGGAATACAGCCACCACGAAGTGGCCCCCAGCCAGCACGAAATTGACCTGCGCTACCAGGAAGGCCTGATCATGGCCGACTACGCCCAGACCTACCGCGTGGTGGTCAAGGAGATCGCGCGCAAGCACGGCTGCTACGCCACGTTCATGCCCAAGCCCCTGTTCGGGGAAAACGGCTCGGGCATGCACTGCCACCAGTCCCTGTTTCGGGGCTCGAAAAACGCCTTCTACGACGCCTCGGACACCTACCACCTGTCCGGCGAGGCCAAGAGCTACATCGCGGGCCTGTTACGCCACGCCCCGGAATTCGCGCTGGTCACCAACCAGTGGGTCAACTCCTACAAACGGCTGGTGCCGGGATACGAAGCCCCGGTGTACATCGCCTGGGCGCGGCGCAACCGGTCGTCGCTGGTGCGTGTGCCGATGTACAAGCCCGGCAAGGAGGCGGCCACGCGCATCGAGCTGCGCAGCCCCGACCCGGCCTGCAACCTGTACCTGTGCTTCGCGGCGATGCTCGGCGCGGGGCTCAGGGGCATCGAGGAAGGCTACGAGCTCGCGGCGCCCATCGAGGAGAACATCTTCAAGATGAGCGACGAGGAAATGGCCGCAAAGGGTATCTCCTCCCTACCCGGCAGCCTGCGCGAGGCCGTGGACAACCTGGAGAAAAGCGAACTCATGCGCGAGGTTCTCGGCGACCACCTGCATACGGCCCTGCTCGACAACAAGAAGGCCGAGTGGGACGCCTACCGTACGCAGGTCACGGAGTGGGAGATCGAGCGCTACCTGCCGATCCTCTAGCCGCTCCGGCATAACGAACCGTCAACGAAGATTGCACGCAGGGGCCGTCCGCCGGACGGCCCCTGCGTCCGTTTCAAGGAGTCCTGTCATGACCGGGGAACCCTGTCCCTGCGGCTCGGGCCGGCCGTACGCGGCCTGCTGCGGCCCCTTTCTCGAAGGCGCTGTCCCCGCGCCCACGGCCGAGGCCCTCATGCGTTCGCGCTACACGGCCTACGTGCGCGCCGATTGCGATTATCTGCGCCGCACGCTCTTCCCGCGAAAGCGCGAAGGCTTCAATGCCGCGGCGACCCGGGCCTGGTGCGCCGACGTCGTCTGGACGGGCCTTGCCGTGCTGCGCACGGTCACTGGCGGCCCGAACGACGAGGCCGGGGTCGTGGAGTTCAAAACCGCCTTCACCAAGGGCGGCACGCCCCATATCCTGCACGAGGTGAGCCGGTTCCGCAAAAAAGGCGGCGAATGGTTCTACGTGGACGGCGAACCCGGCGGCGCGGCGCAGGAAACGGCCGGGACGCGCCCCGCGCCCAAGCCGGCGGTGGGGCGCAACGATCCCTGCCCCTGCGGCAGCGGCAGGAAATACAAGCGCTGCTGCGGCGCGTAGCGCGGCCCCCGGCAACAATGCGGGAGTGCTTTTGAACAAAAACAACGGAGCAACGGCGTCGGCCTCGAAGTCCGTGCGTTCTTCGAGGGCGCGGCACGGGGCCTGAGGCCCGGGGCGCAACCATGTTGGCGACCGCTGCCCTGACCTTCGCCCAGTCCGGCCTGGCCCGGGTTCTGCGCCCGGGCGACGTGACCGTGGACGCCACGGCCGGCAACGGCCACGATACGCTGTTTCTGGCCCGCCGTACCGCCCCGGGCGGCGTGGTCCACTGCTTCGACGTCCAGGCCGAGGCCCTGGCGCGCACGGGGAGCCTGCTTGCCCGGGCGGGGCTCGCCGACGCGGCGCGTCTCCACGCCTGCGGCCACGAACGCCTGCGGGAGGTCCTGCCGGCCGACGTTTGCGGCCGCGTGCGGGCCGTGGTCTTCAATCTGGGATTTCTGCCCGGCGGGCCGGGCGGGGACGCCGCCGTGGTCACGCGGCCCGAGACCACGCTTGCGGCTCTTGCGGCCGCCCAGGCCGTGTTGGCCCCGGACGGCCTCGTGGCCGTGGTCTGCTACACGGGCCACGCCGGCGGGCTTGAGGAAGCCGCCGCCGTGGCGACGTGGTGCGCCGGCCTCGACTTCGCCGCCTGGCGCGCGGCCCGCTACGAACTCGCCAACAAGCCCGGGGACGCCATCATCGCCTGGCTCCTGGAACGCGCGGCCGGAAAAAAGACGGCGACGGGATGAAGCGGGCTCCATGGGAGAGGCCGGCCGTATCCGGTTTCACAGCCAAGTTTCGCCAACGGCCGGGCGCCAACGGCGTGTTGCATCCTGCAGCGCCGGTTCCCCATGACAGGGAAGAGGAATCGGTGCTACGCGTGACGCTGTCGGGGTCCACGCCGTGGTAGCCGCGCCGGGCGGCCTGTTCGCCGGTGAGCGGTAACTCGCGGAAATCCTTTGCAACAGGAGGTAGACCGATGGTGCGGCTCCTCGATCCCTGCGCGCGGGATGCGATCATGGCCATCCTTGGGCCGGCATTCGCCAGCCATCCGATGTTTCCGGCGGGCACGTCACAAGGGAAAGTCGATGCCTTGCTTGGGCTTTTCCTTGATACGTTCTTCGTTCCCGATCACTCGTATCTCTTCGGCATCGACAAGGACGACCGGTTGGCCTGCGTCGCACTGGTCACCGATCCCCGCCATGAGCCCAAAGGGCTCGCGAGCGGGATTTTTTTCTGTCGGGTGCTGCCCATCCTGGGGCCGTTCGCCCTGGTGGCATTCGCTCGGGCGTTTTCCGGCCGTCCCGTCTACGACCAGCCTTACCTGGAGCTTTTTTTGATAGGGACTGCCCCCGGTGCCCAGCGGCAGGGTCTGGGGAAGGAGATGCTGCGTTTCCTGGCCGGCTTTTCCGGGGAACAGGGTTTTCGGGGGCTCATTCTCGGCGTCGCCAGGAACTCGCCGGCCTACGGCTTCTATGCTCGTGAAGGGTTCGTCGTCGATAAGGAACTCTCCTACCGGGGCATGCCCATCTGCTGCATGCGCCGGGAGAATTGAACCGCCGGAAGGCGGAATGAAACGGCGCGGCTTCCGGTCCTCCAAAAAACACAGACCCCCGCCGGGGAAGCGAGGGTCTGCTCAAGGAGGGAGGAGAGAGAGTGTCTCGTCTTGGCCTTTCCGGTGTGGTGCGCACCGGGCTGGCCCGGCGGCGGCCAGCCAGAGGGGTGACCGGGTCGCCGTCAAGTATGAAGTAAACACCGACCATGGAGGGGGCATGGCCGGCGCATGAACTTTGGGTAGGGTTGCGCAAAACGAAGCCCCCGCCGTGGGGAGGCGGGGGCTTCGCGTGAGGAGGGAGACGTGGGCCATGGCCTTGGGCGGGAGGGGGAACGCCCGCCATGGTGTTTCGCAACTTGGACGAGGACGGCGCGGGCCGGAGAGGGGAAGCCGCTTGCGCCGTCGAGAGGAAGATAGGACCGGGCCATGGACCCTGCATGGCCGCAACATGAATTCTGGTTAGGAATTGCCCCCTCCCTCAAACGAAAATCCCCGCCGGGGAGCGGGGATTTTCGTTTGAGGGAGGGGAGAGCGACCATGGGGCCTTGCGGAAGGGAGGGGCCAACCGCAGGCGCAAAAAACAGAGGGCTTCTTTTGGGCTTCTTGGCTCGGCCGGCGTCGCCGACTTGACCGACGTGTATCCATTAGGCCGGGCATATGGAGGGCAGATTGCCGCAACATGAACGAAAGTTCATGTTGCGCGCGACCCGCCGGTGGGGTCGCGCGTCAGGCCTTGGCGCGGGGAAAGGCCAGGGTGACGCGCAGGCCGGGGGCGTTGTCCGCAAGGCGCAGCGCGGCCCGGTGCAGGCCGGCCACGGCGGCGACCAGCGACAGGCCCAGGCCGCTGCCCGGGGTGTTGCGGCTCGATTCCAGGCGGGCGAAGCGTTCGAGCACCAGCTCCCGGTGCTCGGCCGGCACGCCCGGGCCGGTGTCGGCCACGGTCAGTTCCGGGCCCGTGGCCGGCGCGGCCACGGAAAGCGCGATCGTGCCGCCGGCAGGAGTGTACTTGACGGCGTTGTCCAGCAGGTTGGCCAGGGCCTGGGAGAGCAGGTGGCGGTTGCCAGGCACGGTCACGCCCGGGGTGAGCGTCACGGTGAGTGTCAGCCCCTTTTCCTCGGCCAGGGGATCGTAGAGCTCGGCCACGTCCGCGGCAAGGCTGGTCAGGTCGATGTCGGTGAAGTCCTGGCGGCGCGCTCCGGATTCGGCCTGGGCGATGGTCAGGAGCGCGTTGAAGGTCATGAGCAGGTTGTCGATCTCGGTGACGGTGGTTTCGAGCACGGCCCGGTATTCCTCCGGGGTGCGGCTTTTGGCCAGGGAAAGTTCGAGCCCGGCGCGGATGCGGTTGAGGGGGCCGCGCAGGTCGTGGGCGATGTTGTTGGACACCTGCTTGACCCCGTCCATGAGCTTGGTGATCTGGTCGAGCATGGCGTTCAGGTTGCCGGCCAGCCGGTCGAACTCGTCGCCGGCCCCGCGGCTGGGGATGCGGCGGGTGAGGTCGCCGGCCATGATTTCCCGGCTGGTCTTGTTGATCACGTCGATGCGCTTGAGCATCCAGCGGCTGGTCAGCAGCCCCCCCACGCCGCCGAGCACCACCGTGAGCCCCAGGCCCCAGATGAGCGCGTCCATGATCAGCCGCTCCATCTTGAGGCGAAGCGACACGTCGCGTCCGACCAGCAGGTGGAAGTTGCCGGGCAGCAGGAAGTAGCGCATGCGCACGCGCCTGGGCTCGAAATTTTCCGTATCCTCAAGCGTCGCGTCGAACCAGCCCGAGCCCGTGTCGCGGAATTTGGGCCATTCGGGCAGGTTGCCGGCCAGGGGATTGAATTTCCAGTCCGTGAGCAGGTAGACGCTCGAGCCGGCCTTGTCCTTGGCCACGCGGGACTTGATGACGCGGATCAGGCCCGTGAGCCCCAGCTGGCTGTACTGTTCGGCCAGGCCCTGGATCTCGGCGTTTATGGTCTCGTCGGTCTGGCGCTCCATGAAACCGGCGGTGGAGGTGTAGATGAACCACAGAAGCACCAGCACCGACAGGCCGAAGGCGGCCATATGCACGATGGACAGGCGCAGGGTCGAGGAACGCAGGAGCTTAGTTGGAATCACGCAGGCTGTATCCCGCGCCCCGGATCGTGGCGAGCAGGGGTTTGTCGTGGCCTTTGTCGATCTTCTGGCGCAGCCGGCTGATGTGCACGTCGATGACGTTGGTCTGCGGGTCGAAGGAATAGTCCCAGACGTTTTCGAGCAGCATGGTGCGGGTGACCACGTGCCCGGCGTGGCGCATGAGGTATTCGAGCAGGGCGAATTCCTTGGGCTTGAGTTCGATGGGCTTGCCGGCGCGCTTGACCGTGCGTGCCACGAGGTCCATCTCCAGGTCGGCGATCTTGAGCGTGGTGTCCGGCGGGTCGGCCCTGCCCCGGCGCAACAGCGCCTCCAGGCGGGCGAGCAGTTCGGCGAAGGCGTAGGGCTTGACCAGGTAGTCGTCGCCGCCGGCCCGCAGCCCCTTGACCCGGTCGTCCACGTCGCCGAGTGCCGAGAGGATGAGCACCGGCGCGTGGTTGCCGGCCGAGCGCATGGTGCGCACGATGGTCAGCCCGTCCACGCCCGGCAACATGCGGTCCACGATGACCGCGTCGTAGTTTTCCGCGGCCACGCGGTACAGGGCTTCGCGACCGTCGGCCACATGGTCGGCGACGTAACCGGATTCCTTGAGCCCTTTGACCATGTAGGCCGCGGCTTCCAGGTCGTCTTCCACGAGCAGCAGGCGCATGCCGGCCTCCTTTTCAGGTCGCGTCGGGCGGTTTCGGGCCGTCCCCCGTCGCAGCGGGCCCCTGGGCGGCCGCCCGGGCCAGGGCGGCTGTGAGTTCGCGCATGTCGATGGGCTTGGCCACGTAGTCGTCGAAGCCCGCCGCGAGTATCCGTTCCCGGTAGCCCTTGACCGCATGGGCGGTCAACGCCACCACGGGCACGGCCGCGGCCGGGCCGAACACCGAGGTGTCGCGCAGCATGCCGAGCGTCTCCAGGCCGTTTAGGCCCGGCATCTCCACGTCCATCAGCACGCAGTCATAGGACGTTTTCCGCAGCATTTCCAGGGCGGCCTGGCCGGAATCCACGGCCGTGACGGCGTGCCCGCGCCGTTCGAGCAGGCGTTTGGCCACGAGCTGGTTGATGGCGTTGTCCTCGACGAGCAGGATGTCCATGGCCGGGCCATCGGTCTCCTGGACGGCGGGGGCGGAGGCGGGTTCCACGGGGCGGATCGCCTGCTCCAGCATGACGGTGAAAAAAAACGTGCTGCCTGCATTGGGCGCGGATTCGACCCACAGCCGGCCGCCCATGAGGGTGACGAGGCTTTTGCAGATGGAAAGCCCGAGCCCCGTGCCGCCGGCGCCGCGGGTGAGGCTGCCGTCGAGCTGGGTGAAGGCGTCGAAAATCCGGGCGTGCTTGTCGGCGGGGATGCCGACGCCGTCGTCGGAGACGGCGAAGAGCAGACATGCGGAAGGGATTTTCGACCGTTCCAGGGGGCATTGCAGGGGGGGCGCGGTTTCCACGCGCACGCGCACCTCGCCGTCCTTGGAAAACTTGATGCCGTTGGAAACCAGGTTGCCGACGATCTGGAGCAACCGGCCGGAGTCGCCGCGCAGCGCGTCGGGGACGTCCGGGGCGATGGCCAGGGAGAGGGCGACGCCCCGGCGGGCGGCCTGCTGGCCAAAAAGGCGCAGGCAGCGGTCCAGGGTGGCACCCAGGGAGAAAGGCTCCCGGACGAGTTCCAGCCGTCCGGCCTCGATGCGGGAAAAATCCAGGATATCGTTGATGATATCGAGCAGGGACAGGGCGGACTGGCGGGCCAGGTCGAGGTATTCGCGCTGCTCGGTGGTGAGCTCCGTTTGCAGGGCCAGCTCGGTCATGCCCATGATGCCGTTGATCGGCGTGCGCACCTCGTGGCTCATGGTGGCCAGGAATTCCGATTTGGCCTTGCTCGCGGCCTCCGCCCCCTCCATGGCGCGGGTGAGGCGCTCGCGGGTGCGCATGAGTTCGGTCACGTCCACCATGGCCTCGATGATGGCGGGCTCGTCGGGGAGCTTGCAGGCGGTCTTGTACATGACGCGCCGGCCGGAAAGCGTCATGACCGCGCACTCCCGGTCGCGCACGATGCCCGAATCGGCGCGCAGGGCCGGGCAGGTTTCCTTGTTGCACAGGTACGCCTTGCACGAGCGGCCCGGGGCGTCGCTGCCGAACAGGGCCTCGGCGGCGGGATTCTGGTATTCGAGGATGCGCTCGCCGTCCGGGGCCACGCGCACCTTGACGATGGGGATGGGCGCATTGGCGAGCACGGTTTCCAGATCCTGGCGGGCATGCGTTTCCCTGGTGACGTCGGTGGCCGTCAGCCATACCCGGGCTGGGCCGGACGCGTCCGCGGCGGCGCGGGGTTCGGCGACGATCGCCGCATGCAGGCTGCCGCCGTCCGGGCGCAGGAGCCGCAGTTCCAGGGCGGCGGGGCCGCCGGATTCGAGGATGCGGGCGATGTGGCCGCGAAAAGCCGCCTGTTCCTCCTGGAGAACGACCGTGGTGAAGGGTGTGCCGGCCATGTTTTCGGCCTCGCGCCCGAGCAGGGTCGCGGCCTTGCGGTTGGCCTCGAGGATGACCCCGTCGGCGTCCAGGGTGAAATACGCGGCCGGGGCGCGGTCGTAGAGGCGGGCGTAACGCTCCCGCGTCTCGTCCAGTTCGGTCCGGGCGCGGCGCAACGCGTCGTTTTGCCGCGCGAGCGCGGCGTGGCTTTCGTGCAGTTCGCGTCGCAAGCGGGCCACTTCGCCGGGGGAGGATTCTCCCGGTGCGCCCGCGCCGGGAGAAGACGCGGCATCGCGACGCGTGCGGTCGTTCCTGTCTTCGAAGCCTGGGCCGTCGACCATGCGGATTCCTCCGGGCACTGCGAAAATTGTCCGGGAGCGGACGCGCCCTAATTTCATAGAACAAGGGGCGGGTTGTTGGAAAGTGTCGCGGGGGGGCTTCGCGCGAGGTGTCCGGTTTTCTTTTGCCGGGCAAGAAGGTATGGACGGGAAGGCGCGGCATGCGCCCATCCCCGGACGGCTGTCCGGGCCCAAGGAGCGGACATGAAAGTGCTGGCGACGGATGGCAAGGGGCGTTTGACCGCAACCGTGGGACGCGGGTTGGCGGCGGCGTGCGCCTCCCTGGCGGTGGTCCTGGCGCTTTGCGGCGCGGCCGCGGCGCAAAAGACGGGAAGCAACTACGCCTTCGGCGCGCTACTGCCCTTGTCCGGGGCCCTGGCCGAGCGGGGCAAGACCTCCAAGGCTGCCCTGGAGCTCGCCCAGGCCGACATCAACGCCTACCTGGCCGCAAGCGGTTACGGCGGGCAGGTGAGCTTCGCCGTGGAAAATACGGGCAGCTCCCCCCAGCAGGCCCTGGAAAAGCTCAAGGCCCTGGCCTCCCGGGGCATCCGCGTGATCGTCGGCCCCTACGACGACGACGCCGTCGACGCCTGCCTGGATTTCGCCGACAAGAACAACATCCTGCTCGTCAGCCAAGGCAGTTCCCGGCCGTCGCTGGCGAAAAAGGGCGACAACCTCTTTCGCCTCTCCCCCTCGGACACCTACCAGGCCGAGGCCGTGACCAGCCTCATGCGCCAGGAGGGCGTGGCCGTGGTCGTGCCCCTGTGGCGTGGCGACCGCACGGGCGACGATCTGACCGTGCATGTCAAGGCGCGGTTCAAGCAGCTAGGCGGCACGGTCATGCCGGGCTCCCGCTTTTCCCCGGACCGCAAGGATTTCACGCCCATCCTCGACGATCTTTCCCGGCAGGTTTCCCAGGCGCAGAAATCCGCCAAGGGCGGCAAGGCGGCAATCTATTTCGCGGGCGGCGAGGAAATCGTGCCCATCCTCAAGGCCGCGTCCAAGCGGCCGGAACTGGCGGCGGTCCCCTGGTACGGTTGCGACGGCACGGCCATGTACGACCCCATCGCCAAGGACCCGGAGAGCGCTGCTTTCGCCATGAAGGTGCGTCTGGCCAGCCCGCGCTACGGCGAAGGCGGGGCCAACGTCTACTCGCTGACGGAAAAGCGCATCCAGGACAAGACCGACGTGTTCCCCGACACCCAGTCCCTGGCGGCCTACGACGCGGCCTGGGCGCTTTTCTTCACGGCGCAGGCCGTGGGCGGGGCAGGGGATTTCGCCCGGTTCAAGCAACTTCTGCCGCAGGTCTGCGAGCGCATGTACGGCGTCACGGGCTGGCTGGCCTTAAACGAGCACGGTGACCGCCGCGAGGACTGGGACTTCGATTTCTGGGTGCTCGGCAACGAGGGCGGCAAGTATTTCTGGCAAAAGGCCGCGCGCTACCAGTTCGAGCCGGGCACGGCCAAGGAGCTTTTCCTGGGGTCGGGCAAGCGCTGATCCCGCGCCGGCCGACAGTCGCCGCAAGGGGCTTTACGCGCCCGGTCCGCCTTCCGGCAGGCCGGGCATTTCTGTTGCGGCAGGCGGGGCCGGGGAGAGCTCCTCGGCGGGCAGGCTCAGCCAGACGTCCGTGCCTTCGCCTTCGCGGCTGGTCAGGCACAGGCTGCCGTCCATGAGCGCCGTGAGTCTGCGGGTGATGGCAAGCCCCAGTCCCAGGCCGCCGAAACGCCGGGTGGAACTCGCGTCCTGCTGGGTGAACGGCGCGAAAACGGCTTCCAGCTGGGCCTCGGCAATGCCGATGCCGGTATCCCGGACATGGAGCAGCAGGCGGCGGCGCGCGCCCGGACGCAGGTTTTCCCGCGACGGCGACAGGAAAAGGCGCAGCGCGGCCTCGCCTTTTTCGGTGAAGCGCACGGCGTTGGACACGAGGTTGGCCATGATCTGCCCCAGACGGGCCGGGTCGCCGACCAGGCGCGCGGGCAGGTCCGGGGCCACGACGACGCTCAGGGCGACGCCGCGGTTCCGGGCTACGGCCGCGAAGCGTTCCACCGTCTCGGCGGCCAGGCGGCGCGGATCGAACGGCTGGCGGCGCAGGAGCACGCGCCCGGCTTCGAGGCTGGCGTAATCGAGCATGGCCACGATGACTTCGTGCAGGGTCTGGCCGGCGGCCAGGGCCTGGTCCAGGCCGGCCAGGGACAGGGGCGGCAGGGGCAGTTCGCGCAGGTGCTCCAGGATGCCGAGCACGATGTTGAGCGGCGTGCGCATCTCGTGGGAGACCACGGCCAGGAATTCCGTCTTGGCCCGGCTGACGGCCTCGGCGGCCTTGCGCGCCCGGGAGAGCTCTTCGGCCCGTCGGCGCTCGGTGACGTCCATGGCCAGGCAGACCACGCCTTCTTCCCGTTCCCCCTGGCCGCGCAGCAGGGCCAGGGACACAAGGACGGGCACGTCGCGCCCGTCCTTGCACACGAGTGTCTTCTCGATGCCGGAAATGCCGCCGCCGGCCAACAGGTCCTGGTTGGCGGCGCTGTCCAGAAAGGCGCGCAGCGCATCCCCCGGCGGGAAGAGCGCCGCCGCGGGCATGCCGAGGGCTTCGCCCGGGGCGTAGCCGAGCATGTCCCCCCCGGCCCGGTTGAGCATGCGCACGCGGCCTTCCCGGTCCACCACCGCAAGGGCCTCGTTCATGTTGGCCAGGATGCTCTCCAGGGAATGGTTGGCGCGGGTGAGCGCGTCGCGCGAGGCGGCGAGGTTTTCGGTCATGGCATTGAAGGCCTGGGCCACTTCGCGCGCTTCGGCCGGTCCGTCCACGGGCGCGCGCACGCCGAGGTCCCCGTCCGCGGCCACCCGGGCCGCTTCGGCCAGCCGGGCCATGGGTCGGGCGATGCCGCCGGTCCACCACATGGCCGCAACGGTTGAGAAAAAGGCCGCCGCGGCCGCGATGGCGGCCACGAGCAGCCGCAGGCTGCTCATTTCCGCATCGATGGCCACCCGGCGCGGCAGGGTCACCAGGGCCGACAGCCCGTATTTTCCCACCGGCGCGGCGGCGACGAGATGGGGCTGGCCGTCGAAATCCGCCTGGAGCGCCACCGGCCGCTGGGCGGCCAGGGCCTTTTCCAGGGCCGAACCCGGCGCGACCTTTTCGGGCAGGGCCGCCATGCCTTCGGTGAAAAGCAGCCGGCCCCCGGCATCGGCCAGGACCGCGCCGCCGCCCTGGGTCAGGTGCAGGGCGAGCACGCCCTGGGCGATGGCCGCCACGGGCTCGGCGGCCAGGACCGCGCCTGTGGTTTCGCCGAACGGCGTGCGCCCGGCCAGGGCCAGGAAGAGCATGGGGCGTCCGCCCGCGCCGGCCGGGCGCAGGCCGTGGACGATGCGTCCCGGTTCGGCCAGGGCCGCGGCCACCACGGGATCGGCGGCCAGATCCTCGGCCCGGTCCGTGTAGCCCGCTCCCGAGGCGGCGTACTCGCGCCGGCCTTGCGCATTGACGTAGGTCAGGGCGGTGAACGTCGTGCGGTAGCGGTCGAACAGGGCCTGGAGTTCATGGTAGTTGTCCGTTTCGTGGAATTCGGCGAACTGGCGGCTCGACACGAGCAACTGCATGGCGAGCTCGCCCTGACTGGCCGTCAGGGAGGTTTCCCGGGCCAGGGATTCGGCCAGCAGGCGTATCTTTTCCCGCTCCTTGCTTTCCAGGATGGCGGCGGCGACATGAAACACGCCGCCGCCAAGGGCCAGAGTCAACAGGGCCACCAGCGCGAACTGGCCCAACAGCATCTGGTTCCTGAAGGAGCGCAGCATGGGCCGTCAGGGACTGGGCAGTGAAAACGGCAGGGGCAGGCAGCCGTAGTTCGCCATGGCCGTGCGCGCGTCGGGCAGGGCCAGGGCCTTGATGAAGCCGGCCGCGGCCGGGGAAAGGGGCTGTTTGTAGGCCAGGGCAAACGGAATGAAGATGCCGTAGGTCCCCCGGCTGACGTTTTCGGGCGTGGGCGGGACGCCGGAAAGGGCCAGGGCCTTGAGCCTGGTTCCGGTCATGGCCGATTTCGCAAAGTACCCGATGGCTCCGGGGGTGCCGGTCGTCATGGCCACGGCTTCCGGGGTGGAGTAGGCGACGGCCTGCTCCCGGCAGCCGAGATCCTCGAACCCGGCAATGGCGGCGTTTATGAGTACCCGTCCGGTCTCCGGGGTTTCGCGGCAGACCTTGCGGATGGGGCCGGCGGGCGCCCCGAGGGCCGACCAATCCGTGACCTTGCCGGAAAAGACGTCGAGGATTTGCTCCTTGGTCAGGGATTCGACGCCGGTCACCGAAGGGTTGACGGCGAAAACGATCGGCGATTTGGCGAAAACGATCTCCACGAGCCCCTGCGCCTTTTCTTCGTCGCGAAGGGGCCTTGCCGTGCGGGCCAGGGCGGCCTTGCCCGCGAGCACCGCCTTGATGCCGCCCGAGGTGCCGATGGAGTCCGGCACCTCGATGCGCGCCTCGGGATATTCGCGCATGTAGCGCGCGGCCAGGATGCGCAGCAGTTCCTCGCTGTCGCCGGTGCCGGCGATGACGAGCGGCGGCGCGTCCGCGGCCCGGGCAGGCGGCGCGGCGCACACAAGGCTGCAAAGGGTCGCGAGGGCTGCGGCGAACAGCGTTCCACGGACTCTGGCAGGTGTTCTCATGCTTCCTCCGAAGCGGCGCGGCGGGGGGCGAGGAGTTTGCGGATCGTGGCCAGAAGCCCCCAGACCGCGGCCGTGGACGCCAGGGCGAAGGCGACGATCCCCAGGCGTTCGCGCCGCATGCCGGCCATGGCGTCGGTGTAGCGCTTCGCCACGAAGCCGATGTCGAAGCGGTCGCCGAAGCGGGCCGTGTAGTCGGCCACGAGCTCCTGGTACTGGGCGTCCGGGTCCGGGCCGATGGACGTGTCGTAGGGCCGCAGGTCCTTGTCCAGGGCGTTGGCCCACAAAAGCGCCAAGCGCAGCCGGTCCTCGGCGAGCTTTTCGGGCGTGGGCCAGTCGCTGGCCGCCGCGCCGGCGGCCACGCACAGCCACAATGCCGCCAGGGCGGCGTACGCCGCGTCGCGCCCGATGCCCCGCGTCATGGCTTATTTCCTGCGCCGCCGCGACGACTTGCGCTTGGGCGTAGGCAGGGCCAGCGGCGATTCGCCGCCCTCCACGAGTCCGAGGTCCACGGAGAGGCGGCCCATGTCCACGTTGGTGAGCTCCACTTCCACCGGCTGGCCCAGGCGGAAACGCCGCCCGGTGCGCTCGCCGATCAGTTCGTGGCGCTCGGGGAAATAGGTGTAGTAGTCGTCGGACAGCGACGACAGGCGCACCATGCCCTCGGCCATGACCTCCTTGAGCTCCACCCAGAAGCCGAAATCGGCGATGGAGCCGATGACCCCGGTGAAGCGCCGGCCGACCTTGTCGGACAGGAAGTGCACGGTGACGCGCTTGAGGATCTCGCGTTCGGCCTCCATGGCCACGCGTTCGCGGCGGCTGATGTGCTCGGCCACCTTGGCGAGCCTTGCCGCGCGTTTTTCCGAGACGGGCTTGCCCGCGAAGACGTTTTTGAGCGAGCGGTGGACCACGAGGTCGGCGTAGCGGCGGATCGGCGAGGTGAAATGACAGTAGCAGGTCGAGGCCAGGCCGAAGTGCCCGTCGAGCTTGGGCGAGTAGGAGGCCTGCATCATGGTGCGCAGCGCCAGCCGGCTGACCAGGAAGTCGAGGTCCGAACCGGAGGCTTCGCGCAGGACCATGGGCAGGTCGCTCGGGCCGGGGGAAGGCGGCAGTTTCGTGGCCAGATCGGTGGTGGCGAGGAGCTTGAACAGTGCCTCGACCTTGGTCGGGTCGGACTCGGGGTGGACGCGGTAGAGCACGGGCGCGCCCTTTTCGGTCAGAAACCGCGCCACGGCCTCGTTGGCCGCGACCATGAACTCCTCCACGATCTGGTGGCCGAAATGGCGCACCTTGGGCCGGATATCCTGGGCTTCGCCCTGGAAGTTGAAGAGTATTTCCGGCTCGGGCAGGTCGAAGTCGAGGCTGCCGCGCGCGCTGCGCACGTCGTGTATGGCCCGGGCCAGGGTCTCGGCCGTGGTCAGCATGGGCAGCACCGCGGCGATGTTCTGGCGTTCCTGTTCGTCGCCGAGCAGCAGCGCCCGGTTTACCTGGGCGTAGGTGAGGCGCGCCTTGGATTCGATGACCGCCGGGTAGAAGTCCGTGCGTCCGGGCAGGCCCTTGGCCGTGAAGTCGATTTCCGCGACCATGGCCAGGCGGGGCACGTTGGGGTTCAAGCTGCACAGGCCGTTGGAGATGCGCTCGGGCAGCATCGGCTCCACGGACTGGGGGAAATAGTAGGAATTGCCGCGCTCCAGGGCCTCGGCATCCAGGGCGCTGCCTTCGGGCACGTAATGGGAGACGTCGGCGATGGCCACCCACAGCGTGTAGGCCCGGCCGCGCTTTTTCACGTAGATGGCATCGTCGAAATCCCTGGCCTTGGCCCCGTCGATGGTGACGAAGGGGATGTCGCGCAGGTCCTTCCTGCCGGCGAAGTCGGCTTCGTCCGGCACGTCGGGCAAGGCCTCGGCCTCGGCCAGGGCCTTGGCCGGGAAGGGGCCGGGGATGGCGTGGTTGAGCTTGACCAGCCGTTCCTGCACGGCCACGTCGCCCTGGGCGCCGAGCAGTTCCAGGCCCTTGCCGGAATAGAGCCTGTATTCGATCTCCTCGCCGATGCCGACGTTCATGATGTCGTCGGGGACGGGTTCGGGGTCGCCGGGGTTCGGGGGCAGGTAGTCCACCATGAAGCTCATGGTGTGGCGGCTGTCCGTGGGGCGGCACAGGAACAGGTCCACGGCCAGGCGTTTGACCACCCGGCAGGGCAGCTGCGACACGCCGCGCTCGATGACGCGGGCCACGCGGCCTTCGTGGTTCTTGTCCTTGCGCTCGCGGGTGACGGCGACGGCGACGCGGTCGCCGTGCCAGGCGTTCCCGATGTCCTTGGGGTGGATGAAGATGTCCTTGCGGCGTTTGTCGTCGGGGATGACGTAGCCCACGCCCGAGCGGCTGATTTCGAGCACGCCCGTGACGAGGCGCATGCTCTCCACAAGCCCCCAGCCCTTCTGGACCCGGATGAGCTTCCCGGCCTCGCGCAGATCTTCGAGCAGATGGCGCAGGTCATGGAATTTGAAGACAATTCCCTTGAGGCCTTGCGCCACCTCCTTGTCGGACAACGGTTTGCCGCTTTCGCGAAAAATGCGCAGCACGACGGCTGCGTCGAGGGTCGCGCCCTGTCCCTTGGGGGATTTCCCCCGTCTTCTCCTGGCTCCCATGTATCCTCCAGATGTGGCGCTCCTTGTGTCCTACCGTCCCAGGCGGCGCGGCACAAGCCCGCAGGCGCGTTGCCGGGGGCTTTCGGCCGTGATATTTGGCAAAAAAAGCATAAATGAGGAGGCAAGTCCGTCATGGACGACGCACCCTGCCGGTTGCTCGGCGAAATACGCTATCCCGAAGAATACTCCTACGAGCGGGTGGGGGAGATCGAGTCCGAGGCGGGCGAGGCCCTTGCCGGGGCCCTGGCCGGGCTCGACGTGTCGCGCCTGGAGCTTTTGCCCGGGCCGGAGTCGTTGCGGTTCGAGGCGGCCTGCGAGGCCTGTCCCCCGGAAGAGGCGGCGGCCGTGTGCGAGGCGCTGCTCGCGCTTGCCGACGACGGGCCGCTCGGGCGGCTGGTGGTCGTGCGCGGCGTGGAGGAGCCTATTTCGGTCTTCTACTTCGCCTGCGAATCCCTCGACGAGGTCACGGTCGAGCGGCCGTAGCGCCGGCGTCGAGCCACAGCGGCAGGTAGTGCCGCGCGCTGTTGAGCCGCGCGTCCATCTCGCGGCAACCCGGAACGTATTTTTCCACGACGGCCCAGAAGCGGGGCGAGTGGTTGAGCTCCACCGTGTGGCACAGCTCGTGGATCATGACCAGCCGGCACAGCTCCCAGGGCAGAAAGGCGATGGTGTAGTTGAGGCTCACGCGGCCCCTGGCCGTGCAGCTGCCCCAGCGGGTGCGCTGGGCGCGGATGGAAAGCCCCGCGTAGGCGAGCCCGGTCTCGCGCGAGACCGCGTCCAGGGCCGGGCGCAGCAGCTCCCCGGCGCGCGCGCGGCAAAACGCGCCGAGCGCCGCGCCAAGGACCACAGGGTCGCCCACGTCCCCGGCGACCACGAGCTCGCCCGGGCCGCGCGACGTCACCGCGCAGCCGGGCCGGTCCTTTGGCAGGTAGGAAAGCCCCCACTGCCGGGAAAAGGCCGTGAGCACGAGGCGCGTCGGCCGCGCCGCCGCCTCGGGGCGCGGCGAAAAGCCGCCTTCCGCGGCAAGGCGCGAAAACGTGCGCGAAATCCATTCCCGCCGGGCCTCCACGGCCTGGAGAAGAAACGCCGGCGCGATGCCCGCCGGCGCGACCACCTCGAGCCCCCGCCCCGGCAGCATGCGCAGCACGATGCCCCGCGCCCGGGCGCTCTCGCGCACGGACACGGGCAGCGCCGGCGGCAGCGCAAGGCCGATCAGCCGGGCCGTCTCCGCCGCGTCGAACGGTTTGCCGCGTCGCATTGCCATAACCTTTCAGGAGCCTATCGCCCGGAACGGGCTTGTATTCGGTCGCGCCAACGTCTACCTTCCCGGCAACCGGATAGTCGGTGGCCGCGCCGGTCGTCAAGCCGGCCAAGGGAGCAATTCCGTCATGAACCGCCTGTTGCGCTTCTGCCGTCCCCTCGTCCTGGTCCTGTTCGTGCTTGCGGTGTTCGGCTGCGCCAAACCGACGCCGCCAACCGCCCCGCTTGCGCCGCCGACCAAGGCCGTGGGCAAGGGCGAGGTCGAGGACCTGCGCGTCCTGCCCCAGGACCTGAATGCCTACCTGCGCCCGGACACCGCCGACAAGGCCCTCTATCCCCAGGAACAGATCGGGCTGCGCATGGAGAATTTCGTCCAGGAATGGACCGCTCCCTGGCGCATGAGCAAGCCGGGCTACGCGCGCAAGGCCGTGGAGGAGATCTTCCGCCGCTTCGAGAAGTCTCCGGGCTTCGCCGCGCCGGGCCAGCGCAACTCGCCGGAGTTCGCCGCCTCCCTGCACGCCGCCGCCGGTCTCGGCAGTTATCCCAACGTCGTACGCAAGGCCGTGACCGTCAAAAACACCAATCTGCGCGGCATGCCCACCGCAAGCCCGCGCTTCGCCGACCCGAGCCTGCCCGGCGAGGGCTATCCCTTCGACTATCTCCAGCACACCGCCCTGCCGCCGGGCACGCCCCTGCTCGTCACCCACGCCAGTCGCGACGGCGCATGGCTGCTCGCCGAATCCGCCCTGACCTTCGGCTGGCTGCCGGCCACGGACGTGGCCTACGTGGACGACGCGGCCGTGGCCGCCTTTTCCACGACCAAGCTCGCGGCGGTGGTCAGGGACCAGACCGCGCTGCCCGAGGTCGGGCTCACCGTGGACGTGGGCGCGATCTTTCCCCTGGCCGGGCCGCCGGACCGCTCGGGGCTTGCGGTCCTCGTGCCCGTGCGCGCCGCCTCGGGCGCGGCCGAGCTGCGCCAGGTGCGCCTGCCGGCCGGCGCGGCCGCGTCCATGCCCATGCCCATGACCCCGCGCAACGTGGCTGCGGTCGGCAACCAGTTCATGGGCAAGGTCTACGGCTGGGGCGGCATCGACGGCAAACGCGACTGCTCGGCGCTTACCCACGACCTGTTCGTGCCGTTCGGCATCTACCTGCCGCGCAATTCCGCAAGCCAGGCCGCCTACGGCGGTTCGGTGCCCCTTGGCGACCTGCCGGGCGACCAGAAGGAGTCGACCATCCTCAGCCAGGGCGTGCCATTCGCCACGCTGGTGTGGATGCAGGGTCACATCCTCGTCTACGTGGGCCAATACAAGGGACGGCCCGTGGTCTACCACGACATGTGGGGCTTCCACACGTTCAACGAAGGTGGCCGCGACGGCCGGCTGGTGATCGGCCGGGCCGTGGTCACGACGCTGCGGGCCGGGGAAGAGGTGCCGGCCGTGGGGCCGACCCACATTCTGCTCAACCGCGTGCGGTCCATGTCGATTCTGGCACGGCCGTACTGAACCGCCGCGCGTTTTCGGCCGCCGGCCCGTCCGCGCCGCGCGCGGCGGGCGCAGCCGTCCGGGAGGGGACGGCGCCTGGCGTCGCGGCCGGCGCAGGGAGGAGAGGATGCGCAATATCCTGGGCTGGACGAGCCTTTGCTTCACCGCCGGGCTGGTCGGGGGGCTGGCCGGCAGCGTGCTGCTGTGGATGGCAGGAAGCTACGGCTGGACCGCGGCGATGCAGGTGAACCTGGCGCCGCAGTGGACCCTGGACTGGCTTTTTCCGCGACTGATCTGGGGCGGCGTCTGGGGGCTGCTGCTCGTCCCCCGTTTCCTGCCGCGCTCCGTTTTCTGGCGTGGGCTTTGCGTAAGCCTCGCGCTCACCCTGGCCCAGTTGCTGGTGGCGTTCCCGGCAGACCCCGACAAGGGGCTGTGGGGCCTTGGGCTCGGCGCCCTGACCCCGGTGGTGGTCCTCGTCGTCAACGCGGTCTGGGGCTGGGTCGCGGCCTTGTGGCTGGTCCTTGCCGACGACGCGCCCAGGGGCTTTTCGCGCCTGCGCTGAGGGCCGCTTCGCGGCGCGTCACAGCGCCCGCTGGAAGATGCGCTCCACCACCCCGGCGTCCACGCGCAGCGGCGCAAGGGGCAAAAGCATCCTGGACAGCGGCGAGCGCAGCGTCATGCGCGTGAGCGCGGGCACGTCGGCCCCGGTGAAGTAGGTGGTCATGCGCGCCGGCTGGCCGATCGCCTCGAACCACTCCCGCAACCCGCGTTCCGCCGCCGTGGCCTCGCCGGGCAGGCCGCGCAGTCCCGGCACGATGGGCTCCAGCACCTCGGCCAGGGCCTCGGGCGCGGCCGGATAGATTTCCCGCAACACCGCCGGCAGGAGGATGCCGAGCCCCTCGCCGTGACTGATGTCGGCGTTGAGCGCGCTCATGGCGTGTTCCAGGGCATGGCACACGTGCAGCATGCCCCGGTCGAAGCTCATGCCGGCGATGGCCGAGGCGTAGAGCAGCCAGTAGCGCGCGGCGAGATGCTCGGGCTGGGCCAGGGCCGTGGGCAGGTAGGCGGCGATGAGCCGCACGGCTTCCTTGCCGAGGACAACGGAATAGGGCGAGGCCGTGACGGCCGTGGCCGCCTCCAGGGCGTGGCTCAGGGCGTCGAGGGTCGTGAACAGGGTCTCGCGCGGGGGCAGCGAGGTCGTCAGGCTCGGGTCCTCGATGGCGTAGGTCGGATAGAGGTGGGGCGAGCGCAGGGCGGGCTTGTCCTCGCCGTCGGCTTGCGCCGCGGCGAAGCAATCGCATTCCGAACCCGACCCATGGGTGGTGTTGACTGCGACGATGGGCAACGCGCCGCTGATGGGCACGCCTTTTTCGTAGAAATCCGAAGCTTTGCGTATGGGGTGCCGCAGCAGCGCCGCCGCGGTCTTGGCCGTGTCGATGGCGCTGCCGCCGCCGATGCCGAGCACCGCCTTGGCCCCGAGCTCCCGGCCGAGCTTGGCCGCGGCTTCGCCGTTGGCGAAGGTGGGGTTCGAGCGCACGCCGTCGTAATGTTCGAACGCCACGTGCCGCGAGAGCATGGGCAGGATGGCGTTCCACGCGCCGCTGGCCTTGTAGCCCACGGCGTCCGTGACCACGAGCAGTCTGTCCTGGCCGGCGGCGGCCATTTCCCGCAGGATGCCGTCGAGTTGCGCCAGCGCACCGACGCCGAAGAAGGTCTTGGGCCTTGTGGCCTGTAACAGGAACACCCTGCGGATATCTATTTTGGCTTCCCAGCCGCTCATGTCGCGCCTCCCGGTCTGCGTTCCGTGCGGGCAGGTCCACGGCTTGCCGGGGTAGGAAAGATCAATTCCCGTGCCATCATCTATAGCTAAATTATTTCGATAAGTTAAAATATTTCCCTGGACGCGGCGTGGCCATATCACCCCGCCCGGGTGTTGCGCGGGCATCATTGCGCCCCTTCGGGCGGCGGCAAGCGGCCTGGGCCGGGGGTTGCCGCGATTGGGTAAGAAGGAAACGCTGTCGGCGCACGGTGGGAATAGTTGACCCGTAAAGGTTTCCCCCGTGTACGGTATCGGCGCAAGGAACCGGGCCGCACCTCCCTGCGGGGGAGGGCGGCCCGGTTCGATAAAGCCTGAGAAAAACCGTTTTGCCGGATAGTTACGGGCTGACCGTGGTGGAGCGGTTGACGTCGGCGCTGTTTCCCTGGGGGCCGGTGTAGGTGGTGGTGTTGCTCCAGGTCTTGGTCGCCGGGTCCCACTGTCCCTGGGAACTTCTGTTCACGGAGTTCTGGTTGGGGCCGGTGTAGGTGCCGCTGTGGGTGTAGCCGCCGGGCGTGCGCGTGGTCGTGGCGGCCCGCGAGGTCGTCGCGCCGCCGGGGCCGGTGGCGGTGCTGCCGCTGCTCCAGGTCCGGGTGGCGGGGTTGTACTGTCCGGCGGAGTTGCGGGTGACGGCGTTGTTGTTGGGACCCGTGGTCGTGGCGCTGCGGCTGTAGCCGCCGGGCGTGCGCACGGTCGTGGCCTCGTTGGTGGCGCTGCGGCCGCCGGGGCCGGTGACCGTGCTTTTGCGGCGAAACGCCTCGCCGGGGGCAGCCAGGGTCAGGCACAGGCCAAGGGTCAGGGCCAGGACGGCGGCGGGACGCGATACGTTCATGGGGCTTCTCCTGCGGGTTGGCACGGCTTGGGTTGCGGGGGCGGGCAAGGGCCCGCATCTCACATGCCTACAGCAGATGCCAAGGCCGTGCCAAGCGGGAGGCGCGGCGCGCCGGCTGGAGCGCTCAGGAGAGTTTTCTTTGCCAGGCGTAGTATTGCGTGCCGCGCGAGGGGACTTCTTCCGCGCCCTTTTCTTTGATGATGTTCAAATTCTCATTGATGACATGTCCATAGCTCATCCTGAGGAATTGCAGTTTCTCGCAGTCCTCAAATTCGCCGCACTGCCAGCATCCGTCGTATTTCTTTGATTCCAAGCATTTCAAAGCCTTGCATTTTGCCGTCTCGCCGCCGGTCGAGCACCCGCCGGCCTCGCGGCAAGTCGTCTTGCATTGAATGTTGCTGATGCCGTCGAGGACTTTCATGAATGCGGGCATGTCCTTGAAGAGGCCAAGTCTGTCGGAGAGCTTGCTGTGCGCCGCGGCGTTGTCCGATTCCAGATGCGCTCTCATGGCGTCGATCGTTTTTTCATTGCTGCACAAAGTCAAAAAGACATCCAACTTCGAGTCGACAAGGAGTTGTTTTAGTTTGGCTGCGGTTTCGTAGATATCTTTCTTGTAAAACATGCAATCGTAGCAGGTTAATCCGCATGGGCAGACAAGCTTCTTGTCCATTTGGCCTCCAGCAGTCAGGCGGCGTTTCGAAAACCGGGCGTGCGGCCTGGCGTCGTTTCGACGAAATAGCGTCAGTTAGTGCATGCCCTCCGGCATGTTGGAACCCATGGGCGGCTTTTTCATGATCCACATGAGCACGGCGAGCCCGAGGAACATCAGGCCCTGGGCGTGGAAGACGTCGCAAAAGGCCATGGCGTTGGCCTGCTGGAGCATGAGCTTGTACATGGCGGCCGAGGCCATCTGCGCCGCGTCGTGGACGCCCAGGAACTTGGCTTCGAGGTAGCTTTTTATTTGCGCGTAGGTCGTCTGGTAGGTCAGGTCGTAGGGGGTGAGGTTCTCGATCAGGCGCGCCTGGTGGAACTGCGCACGGCGGGCGAGCAGCGTGGTGACGAAGGCCACGCCGAAGGAGCCGCCGAGGTTTCGCAGCAGGTTGAACACCGCCGAGGCGTTGTTCATGCCCTGCTTGGGGATGTAGGCCATGGTCAGGTAGGACAGCGGCACGAAGAAGAAGGCGATGCCGATGGCCTGGATGTTGCGCGCGGTGATTGCCGTGCCGAGGTCGATGCCCAGGCTGAACCCGGCCATGTTGAACAGGGAATAGGCGCTGACGAGGAGCCCGATAAAGAGGATGAAGCGGGCGTCGATCTTTTGCGTCAGCTTGCCGACCGCGGGCAGGATGACGAGCATGATGAGCCCGCCCGGGCCGAGCACGACGCCGGAAAGAAACGCCGTGTAGCCCATGAGGTTTTGCAGGTAGAGCGGCAAAAGCACGATGGCCCCGAAAAAGGCGAAGAACCCGAAGAACATGACCATGTTGCCCGTGGCGAAACTGCGGTCCTTGAAGACGCGCAGATCGACGATGGGTTCCTTGATCCGCAGTTCCCAGACGAGGAAGGCGGTCAGGCAGATCACGGCGATGACGGAAAGGGCCAGGATGAAGTCGTTGTTGAACCAGTCGTCCTGCTGGCCCTTGTCGAGCACGATCTGCAGGCAACCGAGCCCCACGCTCAAAAACGCCAGCCCCACGTAGTCCACGGAATCGCCTTTCTTGCGCCGCTCCAGGTAGTCGGGGTCCTTGATGTAGAGCCAGATGAGCCCGATGGCGAGTACGCCCACCGGCACGTTGATGTTGAAGATCCAGCGCCAGGAATAGTTGTCCGTGATGTAGCCGCCAAGCAGCGGCCCGAGGATGGGGCCGAGGACCGCGCCCATGGCGAAGATGGCCATGGCCAGGCCGCGTTCCCGGGGGGGATAGGCCTCGAGCAGGATGGCCTGGGACATGGGTTGCAGCCCGCCGCCGCCGATGCCTTGGACGATGCGGAAAAACACGAGCATGCCGAGGCTCGTCGCCAGCCCGCAGAGCATGGAGGCGACGGTGAAGACGACCACCGACAGCAGCAGGTAATTGCGCCGTCCGAGCACCTTCGAGAGGAATCCGCTGATGGGGATGACGATGGCGTTGGAAACCAGATACGAGGTGAGCACCCAGGTCACCTCGTCCTGGCCGGCGGAAAGGCTGCCCTGGATGTGCCCCAGGGCGACGTTGGCGATGGAGGTGTCGAGGATCTCGATCAGCGTGGGCACCATCACCGCGAGGGTGATGCACCACTTGTTGGGGGCGCGTTCGCTCATGGATCAGTCGACGTGGATGGTGGGCACGACGCTCATGCCCAGGCGCAGTTTGGGCAGTTCGCCGTTTTCCTTGTCGAAGACGATCTTGACCGGGATGCGCTGCACGATCTTCACGTAGTTGCCCGTGGCGTTTTCCGTGGGGAACAGGGAGAAGACCGCGCCCGTGCCGGCCATGATGGAATCGACCCTGCCCGTGATCTCGCGGCCGGGGTAGGTGTCCACCTCCATGGTCACGCGCTGGCCGGGGTGGACGTTTTTAAGCTGCGTTTCCTTGTAGTTGGCCGTGACCCACAACTCGTCCGCGTCGAGCGGCACGATGGTCATGAGCGACTGGCCGGCGGACACCAGCCGGCCGGATTCGATCTGCTTTTTGGTCACGTGCCCGGCAACCGGCGCGACGATGCGGGTATAGCCCAGGTTGAGCTCGGCCTGGCGGACCTTTTCCCTGGCCAGTTCGACCCTGGCCTGCTGGGCCGCGGCTTCCTTGGTCTGGATGACGGCCTGGTCCTCGCCGGTCCTGGCCAGGTCGATCTGGGACCCCAGGCGCTTGATGTCGGCCTGGATGGATTCGAGGCCGCGCGCCGCGGCGGCGGCCTTGGCCTGGGCCGCGCGCAGTTCGGCCTCGTGGCCCCGGCGCTTGTTTTCGATGTTGTCGAGGTCGGACTGGGAAACCACGTCCTTGAGCCGCAGCTGGCTGATACGCGTGTAGTCGAGCTTGTCCTGGTCGAGCTGGGCCTGGATCTGCGCCACGAGCTGGTCGGCGGCGTCGCGTTCCTTGACGGCCTGGTCCAGGCCGCGTTGCTGCGCTTCGAGTTGGGCCTTGGCCGAATCGACCCGGGAGGAGGTCTGGGACCGTTGCAACGGCACGCCGAGGTCCTGGGCGGCGAGTTGCGCCTCGGCCGCGGCCAGGTCGGCCTTGGCCTGGGCCAGGGCCACGGCGTAGTCCGTGGGGTCGAGCACCACCAGCACGTCGCCTTTGGCCACGAGCTGGTTGTCGGTCACGGGCACCTCGTTGACGTAGCCGGCCACGCGCGGGGTGATGGGATGGACCCGGCCGTCGACGAAGGCGTCGTCCGTGGCCACGAGCCCCCGGGTGTAGAGGTAGTAGCCGAAGCTGACGATCACGAGCACGGCCACGACGCCGAGCACGATGCGCTTGCGTTTGGACGGCGGGCCCTCGGGTTTGTGCTTGGAACGGAAGATCGGCTTCATGCGGGGTCCTTTGGTTCGGGCATGGCGTCCAGACGCGTTTCGATGTTGGCGAGGATGCGCCGCAGGTGGTCGCGGTCCTCGGGGGGGACGTCGGCAAAGGCCTCGGCGGCGTAGGCGCGCACCAGGGGCACGAGGTGTTCGACCAGGCCACGGCCGGCCGCGGTCAGGAAGATGCGCTGGCTGCGGCGGTCGTTGGCGTCGCGGCGGCGTTCGGCCAGGACCTTGCTCTCCAGCCGGTCCAGGATGCGGGTGATGCTGGTCTTGTCCTTGACCGTGCGCTCGCCGAGCTCCACCTGGGTCAGCCCCTGGCTTTCGTAGAGCCGGTAGAGCACCACCCATTGCTCCGGGGTGACGTCGTGTCCCGCCGCGGTGAACGCGCGGCGCAGCCCCATCTTGAGGCGGTGCGCCGTGTGGCCGATGGCGTACCCCACGGCGGTGTCGAGATCGTAGGAAAAAGGTGCGTTCATGCTGACGCCTTGTTTTGGTTGTCGTGCGGAAAATATACATGCCAATCATTGCCGTCAAGGCAGGTGGCGCATTGCCGCCGCAGCACTGTTCTGGCAGTGTGCGAAGGCAAGTGCGGGAGGAGGTTCGCCATGGAAGCGTTCAAGCGGCTGACGCGGGCCGTGGGGGACATGGTCCGTTTCAAGGACCACGCGAAGCCCCGGCTGACGGCCCTGGAGATCTTCAAATACGTGGGGCCGGGGCTGCTCGTCACGGTGGGCTTCATCGACCCGGGCAACTGGGCCTCCAACGTGGCCGCGGGGTCGGATTTCGGCTACAAGCTCCTGTGGATGGTTTCGCTTTCCACGCTGATGCTGATCGTGCTCCAGCACAACGCCGCGCACCTCGGCATCGCCACGGGCCTGTGCCTGTCCGAGGCGGCCATGAAACACCTGCCGCGCCCGGTGGCGGCGACAGCGCTCGGCACGGCCGTGGCGGCGGCGGTGTCCACGGCCCTGGCCGAGCTGCTCGGCGGGGCCATCGCCCTGCGCATGCTGTTCGGGCTGCCGCTCCCCGCCGGCACCTGCCTGACCCTGGTCGTGGTCTTGTGGATGCTTTTTGCCAAATCCTACCGAAGGCTGGAAAAATACATCATCGGCTTCGTGTCGCTCATCGGGCTGTCGTTTGTCTTCGAGCTGTCCCTGGTGCACGTCGATTGGGGGCAGGCCATGGCCGGCTGGGTCACGCCGCGCCTGCCCGAGGGCTCGCTGCCCGTGGTCATGAGCGTGCTCGGGGCCGTGGTCATGCCGCACAACCTCTTCCTGCACTCCGAGGTGATCCAGAGCCGCCAGTGGAACCTGGACAAGCCGGAGATGATCGAGCGCCAGCTCAAGTACGAATACCTGGACACGCTATTTTCCATGCTGGTCGGCTTTTGCATCAACAGCGCCATGATCCTGCTCGCGGCGGCGGCCTTTTTCAGCCAGCACATCTCGGTGGCGGAGCTGGACCAGGCCAAGGCGCTGCTTTCGCCGCTGGTCGGGCCGGCGGCGGGGCTGGTGTTCGCGGTGAGCCTGCTTTTCGCCGGCGTGGCCTCGTCGGTGACGGCGGGCATGGCCGGGGGCAGCATCTTCGCGGGCATCTTCGGTGAGCCCTACGACATCCGCGACAGCCATTCGCGCCTGGGCGTGGTCATCACCCTGGTCGGCGCGGCCGTGGCCATCCTGTTCGTGGGCGATCCGCTGAAGGGCCTCATCTGGTCGCAGATCGCGCTTTCGATCCAGCTGCCCATCACCATCCTGCTGCAAATCGGGCTGACCTCGCGCCGCGCGGTCATGGGGCCCTACGCCAACCGGCCGTTCACCACGGCCGTGCTGCTCGTGGTCGCGGCGGTGGTGATAGCGCTCAACATCATGCTGCTCATCGACACCCTGGCCTGAGACGGCCGGGATGCGCCGCACGCGGGTCGCAGCCGTCCTTTTGCAAAGGCGTGCGGGCCGTGCGGCAGGCCGCCGCGCGGCCGCAAACAAAAACGCCGTCGTCCGGACCAGCCGGGCGGCGGCGTTCTCCCCTCACGAAAACCGGAAAGCTACTTTTTCTTGGCTTTCTTGCCCTTCTTGACGGGGGCGGCCTTGTCCGGGCCGGGGTAGTTGGTGACCATGCCGCCCATCTTCATGCACTCGTTGACGCTGGCGACCATGGAGGTCGTACCGCCGACGTTGCATTCCCAGGTGGCCTTGGCGGCCTTTTTGGAGACCTTCTTGCCCTTGGCGAAAGCCGGGGCGGCGGACAGGGCCAGCGTGAGCGCAGCAGCCAAAACGATGAACTTTTTCATGGGTTCCCTCCTCGAACGGAACTTTTTCAACTGCATATAACGCTCTTGGGGGGAGCGCAAGCAACGCTGCGGGAAAAAGAAAAAAGCGCATGTGCGGAATTGGCGGTTCGTATGGCGTTGCATGGAAGTATTTTGGGAAAATGGATAAATAGGATAACGTATTGATAAAGGTTGCGTTTAAATGCGCAATTTATCCTGGAAATAAAATTTGAAATTCCTGGGAACAAAGTGGGTGCTGCTGAAGCATCTTGCGGGAGATGATTGCATATCGGCATGTATCGTTGTATTTATATGGGGATAATACCCTGGGATATGGATTGAAGCGGAGGCGATCTGGAGAAAGGCGTTTCTTGGCATTCCGAAATGCCCGTGTGTCAATTGCGCAACACCAGGTAGATCGTGCTCGTCAGCAGGTCGTCGGCCGGATAGGCGCAAGCCAGTTGCGGCGGCGGGACGAATTCGCCCGAAACCCGCACCGGCAGCGCCGACAGCACGGTCAGGCCCGAGGCCTGGGCGAAGTAGAGCAGCTGGCGCACCGTCAGGCGGTTGAGGTCCAGGAATTGTTCGACGAGATGTTTTTTGAACCCCGCGAAATCGTTTTTCGCGTAGAGCAGGTCGCCCTTGTCGTCTTCCCTGGCCCCGTCTGCGGCCTCCCTGGCCCGGCTCGCGAACGCGGCCGCGCTCTCCAGCAGATGGCCCCAGGGCGTGGGCACGAGGCGTTGCAGGTGGGAGCCGAACGGCGAGTAATAGAGCGGGTCGATCTGGATCAGGCAGTGCCCGCCCGGCCGCAGCACGCGGCGCAAGGCCGCCAGGGCGGTTCCCACGTCGTGCAGGTGCTCGAACACCGACCAGGAATAGACCGCGTCGAAGCTGCCGTCGGCAAAGGGCAACGCGCAGTCCGGCGCGACGCGCACGAAGGAGAGGGTTTCGGGCAGGGCGTCCATGCCGCAGTTGGCCGCGGCCAGGACCGGCAGGTGGCGGAAGGAGGCGTTGATGTCCACGCCGACAACCGCGCCGACGCCGAACCGGGTGAGCCCCAGGGCCGTGATGCCGTCGCCGCAGCCGAAATCAAGGATACGCGTGCCCTCGAGCGCCATGCGTTCGGCCAGAAATCCGTGGATGATGCGGGCGGCATGCAGGAAATGGTTCTCAAACCAGCTGTCCATGACGCCCCGCTTGCAGTGGAAAGTACAACACCGGGCGTGCCTATCAGGAAGCGGCGCGAAAGTCATGCCCGAAAGATGCAGCGTGCCGAAGGAGCCGCTACGGCGCGGAAGGCGCGTTGCGTATCTTCTGGTACATTTCGTAGGTCATTTCATGTTTGAGGGATTCGGGAATGGGCGCGGCGAGGCGGCTTTGGCGCTGCGACTTGGTCATACTGGGGCCGAGCAGGCCGCCGGCGTTGTAATTGATGTGCGCCCAGTCGTTTTGCGTCGCCAGGACTTCCGGGGCTTCGGGCTGCGGCGTGGTTTCGCCCGCGTCGCAGCGGATGACGAATTGCACGCCGGTCGTGTACCGGTTGTCCCGGTTCCAGTCGATGGGCGACGCGGCGCCGGAGATGGCGACCTTTATACATTGTGCGTTGGAATAATAGTAGAATTGCGTGCCGTATGCGGAGATGTCCGCGGCCCCGGTCAGGCCCGCCGGCTCGTTGAGGTTGTTCTCGTCGAGGGTCGGCGTCGCCATGCGCTGGTAATCGTAGCGCAGCGGATAGCCAGCTTCGCCGAAATGCCCGTCCTTGTGCAAGCCGCTGAACTGGAACGTGTAGTTCATGATGCTCAGATAGTTTGGCTTGTAATTGGTGTCGTTGGGGCCGCCGTGCCGCAGTCCCAGGCAGTGTCCCAGTTCGTGGATGAAGGTGCCGAGCTTTTCCCAGTCCGTGCCGCCCGAAGGGTTGAAGGTGCCGAGGCTGACGATGAAGTCCGTGGCCGGGATGTTGCGCGCCAGGCCGCTCGATCCGCTGGACTGGTAGTCGTTGGCCCAGATCATGTACCGGTAGGACCGGACGTAGGACTTGTCGAAGGAAGCGTTTTTGAGCGCGTCGAAGTCGGTCCACACCGAGGCGTCGTCGCCGGCGACGCCGAGGTTTGCCTTGTACGGGACCTTGTTTTTGAGGACGGGGTGGATGACGATGCCGGCCGTGCCGTCGGGATTGGTCGCCGCTGCGTTGGCGAAGACGGCCTTGATGTTGTCGATGACCGTCTGGGACGGCGCAAAGCTCGTTTCGCCGGGCTGCCCCTCGTTTTCGACCATGTAGTCCATCCAGACGAACAGATCCTTGCGCCTGGGATTGGCCCCCATGGCCGGCAGGTTCACGAAAACGCCGTTTTCGACGTAGCCGCGCAGTTCCCAGACGTCCGGCAGGCCGTCGCCGTCGGAGTCGAGGGACAGGGGGATGGACGTGATGGCCGGGATGAAAAGCGGCAACTCGAAGTCCTGGGACGCCGCGTGCGTCGCGCAGGCCAGCGCAAGCGCCAGGCAGGCGGCAAAAAGGGCGGAAACGCGCAGGGCCATGGCGGTCCTTTCCGGGTTGGGGGATTGCGGAAGACGTCCGGGCCTCGAAATGCCTATTATCCCCATAGGGAAAAGGGAGCGGGTTGGCAACGCCGCAGGCAGCCCTGGCGCGACGGGCGTCGCATGGCGGGGCGAGTGGTTGCCGCCGGTAGCCGCTTTTCGGGCCTGCTTCGGGATGCGACCGGGGGCGGCGGGAAGGCGAGAGTGCGCCCGGGGAAAGTGAAGCTTGGGTAACTTGCCGCCGGAAGGCGCTGGGAGTTTCATTTGTCCAGCGCAGGGAGGATGCCGATGCACGATGGAGCCCGCACGGCGCTACGAACCGGCAAGCGCCTGGCTTCGGTGGACTGTCTGCGCGGTTTGGCCGTAGCCGGCATGATCCTGGCCAACAATCCCGGAGACCAGACCCATGTCTATGCCCCGTTGCGGCATGCCGCCTGGCACGGCGCAACGGCGGCGGACCTCGTTTTCCCATTGTTTCTTTTTCTCGTCGGCGCAAGCGTCGCCCTGGCCGTGGACAGGGAGGCCGTGGCCGCCGGCCTCGTGCCCGGATTCCGGCTCCGGGCGCTTAAACGGGTGTGCGTGCTCTTCCTGTTGGGGCTTGGGGAAAACGCCTGGCTGCGCCTGAGCGTCGCCGCGCTGCGCATCCCCGGAGTGCTCCAGCGCATCGCCGTGGTCTACGCCGTCGCGGCCTGGCTGCACGTGCGCGTGCGCGCGGACAGGACGCTTGTCGCCATCGTGGCCGGGGCGCTGCTCGGCTACTGGCTGCTGCTCGCGTGGGCCCCGGTGCCGGGCCTGGGGCAGCCGAGCCTTGCCCGCGAAGCCAACCTGGAAGGCTGGCTCGACCAGTTCGTGTTCGGCCGCCACATCTGGAAGGCCGGGACGCTCTGGGATCCCGAGGGCGTGCTGTCCACGCTTCCCGCCGCGGCTCTGGGGCTTGTCGGCGTGTTGGCCGGGCGCTGGCTGCGCCGGGGCGGGACGGGTGCGTTTGGCGTCGCGGCAGCCGGCGCGGCCATGATCGCCTTGGGGCTTGCCTGGGACGCGGCCCTGCCCTTCAACAAATCCCTTTTTACGAGCTCTTTCGCCTGCTTTGCCGGGGGCGTCGGCGTGACGCTCCTGGCTGTCGCCCATCGTCTGCTCGACGGCCCGGAACACCCCGCCGCCTGGGCCGCGCCCTTGCAGGCGCTCGGGAAAAACGCCCTGGCCGTGTACGTCGCGGCCTCGCTTGCGGCCACGGTCCTGCGCCACATCACGCTGCCGGCCGGGGCGGGCGTGCGGACAAGCCTGCAAACCGTCTGCTTTCGCGCGCTCTTCGGCGGCTGGCCCGATCCGTATGCCGCTTCCCTGGCCTGGGCGGTCCTTTTTCTGCTGGCCGCCTGGGGCGCGGCGGCGGCGCTCGCCGCGCGCGGGCTGACGATCCGGGCCTGACGCCGCGCCCCGCCGCTGGCGCAACCGCGCCGGTTCTTGTACCGTCGGCCGCCAGGAATCGCAGAAATCCAGGGGGTATCGTATGCGCCGCGTCCATTTCGTCCCGGCCGTTCTTGCCTTGTGCCTGTGTTTCGCCTCCGTCGGCCTTGCCGCCGGCACGCCGCTGTCCTTCGGGCTGCTGCTCGTCGGCCCCTATAACGACAAGGGCTACAGCCAGGCCCAGTACGAGGGCGGCAAGTACGTCGAGGCCCATCTTCCGGGGGCGAAGATGCTCTACCTCGACAAGGTCAACCCGGCCGACCGTCCGGGCATGACTATTCCCCAGGTCGTGGACGACATGGTCGCCAAGGGGGCGCGGCTGATCCTGGCCGGCTCCGACGACATGCGCGACGGCCTCCTCGAGGCCGCGGCCCAGCATCCGGATGTCGTATTCGTCCATGTTTCCGGCGACGACGTGCTCAAGGGGGATGCGCCGAAAAACCTGGGCAACCTGTTCGCCAAGATCGAATACGCCAAGATGATGGCCGGGTTCGCCGCGGCCATGACGACCAGGACCGGGAAGATCGGCTACCTGGGGCCGCTCGTGAACGCCGAGACCCGCCGCGTGGCCAACGCCGCCTACCTCGGCGCGCGCTACGCCTGGGAGCGCGTGCGTGGCAAAAAGCCCGAAGACCTCGCTTTCAAGGTCGGCTGGATCGGATTTTGGTTCAACATCCCCGGCGTGACGGCCGATCCCAGCCAGATGGCCGGGGCGTTTTTCGACCAGGGCTACGATGTGCTGATCTCGGGCCTCGACGCCCCGGAGGCGCTGGTCGTGGCCGCGGCGCGGCGCAAGGCCGGAGCCGAAGTCCACGCCCTGCCCTACGTGTACCGGCCGGCCTGCCGCCTGGCCCCGGAAGCCTGCCTCGGCGTGCCGTACTTCAACTGGGGGCCGCCGTTTCTCGCCGTGGCCCGGGACGTGGCCGCCGGAACCTGGAAGCCGTCCTTCACCTGGCTGTCGCCCGAGTTCGCGGCCCTCAACGACCCGGACAAAAGCGCCGTGGGCTTCGAGTCCGGCCCCGGCCTCGCCGGGGAGAACAAAAAGGCCCTGGACCGCTTCGTCGCGGACCTCGGCGCGGGCAGGATCGACCTCTATGCCGGGCCGCTGACCTACCAGGACGGCGCGGTTTTCGTGCCGGCCGGCCGCTCGGCCACGGCAAAGGAATTGTGGTTCTGTCCGCAGCTGCTGCAGGGCATGCAAGGGGACAGCGCGACGCGATAGACGTGAGGCGACGCGCCGGGAAAGGGGCGCAACGCCGCGCGCCTGTGCCATTGTGTCGCGGTGCGCTGCTGTTGCGGCGCGTTGCCGACGTCGGGTAAATCTGGCAGGACGCCTGTACCTGCGCCGCAATCCGTATGGCTGTGGCCGGCGGCAGCGTTTTTCGAAGGAGCGCCTCGAAGCAGGGTCGGGGCGCTTTTGCATCAGGTTTGCCTGGAAGAGGTGCGTTCGCACAGCGGGTTTGTCGAAGGGAGAAGGAGCGTTCCCCGTGAATTCTTTGCATGTCATGCGGCGGCAGTTGGACACGCTCCGGCGGACGGAACATCTTTTTTTGTATTTGTTGTTTTTCGCGGCATTCCTGCATAGTTTTTTCATATTCACTTTTTATCTCGATGGCCCCCTTACGGACATGCACGCTTTCCGGCAGACGCAGACGGCCGTGACGGCGTTCTGGCTTCCCGAGCACTGGGCTGTTCTCGATTACCAGACGCCGGTCGTGGGCTCGCCCTGGTCCATTCCGTATGAATTCCCCCTGTACCAGATTCTGGCGGCATTGCTGCACGCCGTGGGCATGCCGCTGGCGGTGGCCGGGCGCTGCCTTTCCTGGTTTGCGATGCTCGCGGTACTGTTCCCGGCGCAACGCATCCTGCGATGCCTGTCTGGCGACAACGAGCAGTTCCTCTTTTTCGCGCCGCTGTATCTGGCTTCTCCGATTTACGTCTTTTGGGGGAGGACGTTCATGATCGAGACGTTCTCCCTGTTTCTGTTCACCCTGTTTTTGTGGGCCACCCTTGCCTACCGCGAACGCGGCTCCCTGCTTGCCCTTTTCGGAGCCGGGCTTTTCGGTTGCCTGGGCCTGCTGGTGAAGGTGACCACGGCGCCGCCGTTCTACCTGGCCGGTGCGTTGCTGCTCGGGGAGAAGCTCTGGGCCGAGCGGAGGACCGCCTTGCGGCGCGCCGCGGCCTGGGCCGGCGTCATGGCCGTCACCGTCGCCGTCCTTGTCGCCTGGGTGGCGTATTCGGACGCCGTGAAGGCGGAGAACGTCTTCGGCCGGTCGATGACGGCCCTGGCGCTGCGGCAATGGAATTTCGGCACTCTGGCGCAGCGGGCCGATTACGACGTTTTCATCCGTTTCATGTCGCGGGCCATGGATGACATTTTCGGCTATTGCGGCATGTTCGTCATTATTTTGTTCTTCTATCCGCTGCTCAAGCCGGAGGCACGCACCAGGGCATTTCTTTCCCTCCTTTTTTTTGTTCTCCCCCTTGCTATTTTTTATAATTTGCATGTCGTCCACAACTACTATCAGACGCCCGTCGCCATCTTTGTCGTTTTGTTCGCAAGCCTTGTCATGTCCGGGCTCCATGAACTGGGATATGTGCGGTACAGCAATTTTCTGTGTGGTTTTTTTCTTCTTGTCATGGTGGGCTCATTTCATTTGAACAGTTTTGAGACGGTGCTGGAAAATCCGAACAGGCTGACGGTCGCCATCGGTGATTTCATCAAGAAGAAGACGCCGCAGCATTCCGCCGTCGTCGTGTTCGGCATCGATTGGAGCAGTGAGATCAACTACTACAGTGAACGGAAGGGAATTGTCTTTCCCAAGTGGGCGTATGACCGGACAGGGGCCGTGGTCGGCGATATCGACGCCCATCTCGGCGGACTGCCGCTCGGGGCGGTGGTGTTGTGTCCGAACACGAAGGAGAACGCCTGGAGGCCGTTTGCCCAGGCGCTGGTCGGGAAAATGCGGCATCCGGAGACCGTGGGCATCGGACCCTGCCTGATTGCCGTGGACAATGGCGGCGCGGACAACTAGGAGCGATCGCACAGGCTCCCCGGAGGTTCGCGGCGTGTCAGGGCGTTGTCGCAATCCACTGTTGTCCTGAGGAGGAGAGAACGCACAAGGCGGACTCTTCGAGCCGTCTCGCGGCAAGACACGAAGCGCCGGGTCCTTGGCCCGGCGCTTATTTTGGAGGGCTGCTGCTGTGGGAACGAGCGCTGGCCACTGCGCCGCGCCGTGTGCCGTGCGCACCGTTCATGCCGGGAGAAGGGGCAAATCCGACCATGCAATTCGAGATTGCGAAGTGGGGATCCCGGTGGTATTCGTAGAGAATCCATTGTCGCCGGCTTTGGGTTTTGCTGGGAACGATGTCGTATTCTGTCTGCATATTGCGATAGTTGTTCGCTTTGTTGTATAATGGCTTTGGCGGCGTATCGTTCGTGTTAATCGGTGATATTTTTGTTCGGCAGAGGGGAAAGTTTATGCAACTCAGATCGATCCAGACGAAAATTCTTCTTCTTGCAGGGAGTTGCTTGTTGGCGACCGCCGCTGTTCTCGTCGGGTATAATCTTTATTCTTCAAACAAGGCCCAGGAACTGGTCTCGAAACGTGTGGGCGACCTGCTCGAACAAGAGGCGAAACGCAACTTGGCGACGCTTGCGGCCAACCAGGCCTCGGTCGTTCAAAGCGCCCTGGAAGACAACCTCATCACCGCCAGAACCATGGCCAAGGTGTTCGAGGTCGTGCGCGAACACATGGCCCGGCTTGCCGCCAAGGACGGCATCCCGAATCCGTCGCGCGACATCTTCAATGACATCCTGCACCGGGTGCTCGAGAACAACCCGGCCTATCTGGGCGCGTACTCGGCCTGGGAGCCCGACGCCCTGGACGGCCGCGACAAGGAGTTCGCCGGCAAGACCGACGCCGGTTACGACGCGAGCGGCCGCTTCATCCCCTACTGGAACCGCGACGCCAACGGCAAGATCGCCCGCCAGGCGCTGGCGGATTACGAAAGCCGGGAAGTCAACGACAATGGTGTGGGCAAGGGGGCCTGGTATCTCGGCTCGCGGGAAACGGGCAAGGAAATCGCCCTCGACCCGCTGCCCTACATCATCCAGGGCAAGCGGGACTGGCTGGCCACACTCAATGCGCCCATCAAGGAAAACGGCAAGTACCTGGGTCTGGCGGGCGCGGATCTGCGGCTCAATTTTCTACAGGATCTGGTCAAAAAGGTGGACACGAGCCTCTACGAAGGTAGGGGAGACGTGACCATCATCAGCCACATCGGCCTTGTGGTCGCCAGCAGCGAACATCCCGAAGCCATCGGCCAGCCGTTGAAGACGATCGTCAAGGATTGGGAAAGCATCAGCCAGAACGTGGAAGCCGGCAGGGCGATGCTCGACGTCAGCCCGGCCACAGGCGTCTACCGGGCCCTGGCCCCGGTCACGCTCGGCCGCACGGACCGCCCCTGGGCCGTGCTCATCCGCGTCCATCCCGACATCGCGCTGGCCGAACGCAAGGCGCTCGACGGCCAGTTGACGCAGCTCAACCGGGAAAACGCCATGTGGCAGGTCGGCGTCGGGCTCGGCGTCGCGGCGCTGGCCCTGGGCGTGTTGTGGGCATTCGCCTCGGGCCTCGTGCGGCCGCTCAAGCAGGCGGCGGATTATGCCGAAAAGGTGGCCGAAGGCGATTTCTCCCATACGCTTTCCCTCAGGCAGACCGACGAAACGGGTGTGCTCGCCAGGGCGCTGTCGCGCATGGTCGACAACCTCAAGCGGATGATCGCGCAGGCCGAAGGCAAGTCGCAGGAAGCCGCCGCCGAGGCGGAACGCGCCCGCAAGGCCGTGGCCGAGGCCGAGGAGGCGCGACGCCATGCGGCCGAGGCCGAACGCCAAGGCAAGCTCGATGCCGCGGCGAGCGTCGAGGACGTGGCCCGGGCCGTGGCCCAGGCGTCCACGGATCTCGCCTCCCAGATCGACCAGTCCAAGGAGGGCGCGGACCTGCAGCGCCAGCACGCCGGCGAAACGGCCACGGCCATGGAGCAGATGAACGCCACGGTGCTCGAGGTCGCGAGGAACGCCTCTGAGGCGGCCCAGGGCGCGGGCACGGCCCGGGACAAGGCCAAGGACGGGGCGGACGTGGTGCGCCAGGTGGTCGCGGCCATAAGCGGCGTGCAGGTGCGCGCCGCCACGTTGCGGGACAACATGGACGAACTCGGCAAGCAGGCCGAGGGCATCGGCAACATCATCGGCGTCATTTCCGACATCGCCGACCAGACGAACCTGCTCGCACTCAATGCCGCCATCGAGGCGGCGCGCGCCGGTGAGGCCGGGCGCGGTTTCGCCGTGGTCGCCGACGAAGTCAGGAAGCTCGCGGAAAAGACCATGACCGCCACGAGCGAGGTGGGCAACGCCATCCGCGCCATCCAGGCGGGCGCGCGCTCCAGCATCGAGGGCGTGGAAGGGGCGGCCCGGGCCGTGGACCAGGCCACGGAGCTGGCCAACCGTTCGGGCGACGTGCTCGGGGAGATCGTGTCCATTGTCGAGAGTTCCGCGGATCAGGTGCGTTCCATCGCCACGGCGTCCGAGGAACAGTCGGCGGCCAGCGAACAGATCAACCGGGCCGTGGACGACATCAACCGGATTTCCGAGGAAACGGCCGACGCCATGGCCCGCGCCGCCGGTTCCGTGGACGAACTCGCCCAACAGGCGCAAGCCCTGACGCGCCTCGTCGATACGCTCAAGGCGGATTGAACGCGCGGCGCATTCGCACAGAACAGGAAGGCGGCTGCGGCCGCCTTCTTTTTTGGACAATTCGCGGCAGGCGCGCGGCGTGGGAACGTGGCCGCGCCAACAAGGAAAAGGGAGCCGCATCCTCTGGCGGGAAGGGAAACGCGGCAACCGGAATCAACGCCATTTCGTCTTGTCGAAGAGTCCCCGCTTGGAAAGTTCCTGGGATTTGTATTTGTCGAAGTCGAAATAACCGGGGACGGTCACGCCATCATGGCTATTGGCCGCTATCGCGAAGATGGCCACCAAGGCAACAAGACCCACAGCAAGGCCGATAAAGATCCATTCCATGATACACGGTAGCAACGGGCGGAGCATATGTCACCAAGGAAGATGCAAGAGCGCCCATGGCGCCTGCTTTTGTTTCCTGGCGATCGGAGCGGGGGGATTGCGCGGGCCGGGCTGACGTCGTTTCTCCAAGGGGAGGTGACGCCGGCCCGGCTCCTGGCCGGGTAGGCAGCGTAACCCGCAGGCGAGCGGGAAGCCGGCGATCAGGCGGGGGATTCTGCCGGCGGCGCTGCGGGACGGACCGTTCCCGTGTCCTTGGCTCCGTATTTGCGGCAAGCCAGGGTGTAGACGGTCCCCTCGGCGGATTCGGTTGCAGCGTCCGGTTTGACGGTCTCCCCGCACACGAGGCACCTGAACCGTGGTGCCGCATCAGCGCTCGTCAGCGCTTGCTACATGAAGTCGAGAGGTTGTCGTGTAAGCACTCCGGCAAAACCGGTCGATTTTGTTCTTTTCGGAGCGGCGGCAAGGGGGATCTGCCTACCACGCTTCACCCGCGTGGGACCCCGAATCCGGGGACACAGGGCAGGCAACTCGCGCCGCCAAAAGAAAAAGGGAGTCGGACCTTAGGTCCGACTCCCTGAATCTGCTGGCTCCCCGGGACGGACTCGAACCGCCAACCTAGTGGTTAACAGTTCCTAGATTCTGGTTTCATCGGGGTTCACTCAATCACATAAAAGCCTTGACTGTACAGGGGTTAATCCCTATTTGTCGCTCATTAGCGTTCACTCGATTTCACCTCGTTTCCTCGATTTTTGGGGGACAGGTGGGGGACAAAATCCGGGAGACAGCGATGGGCTACACCTGGAACCAGACGAAGCATGAAGGCGTTCGGTATCGGGAACATCCGACCCGCAAGCATGGCGTGAGGCCCGATCAGTATTTCGTCATCCGCTACCGGGTAGAGGGCAAGCGTCGCGAAGAGGCCCTTGGATGGGCGTCCCAGGGCTGGACGGCGGCGAAGGCGGCCCAGGCCCTGGCCAAGCTCCAGGAAGCCGCCAGGACGGGGGAGGGCTGCGTCACACTGGCTGAGAAGCGCAAGCAGGCCGAGGCCCGGCGTGAGCAGGAGCGCCAGGAAGAGGAAGCCCGGGCTCGCGATCTTGTCACCTTCGGACAGATTTTCCACGACAGCTACATGCCCGCCGCCCGGTTGAACAAGTCCAAGGTGTCCTGCGATAAAGAAGACGGCTTCTATCGGAACTGGATCGGAGGCGTCCTTGGCGACAAGCCCCTGGTGGAGATCGCGCCCTTTGACCTGGAGCGCCTGAAAAAGGTCATGCTCGAAGCCGGCAAGTCTCCCAAGACCACGCACTACTGCCTTGCCGTGGTGCGGCAGGTGTTCAACTTTGCCAAGCGCAATGGGCTGTTCCATGGGGACAATCCGGTGGCCTTCGTCAAGAAGCCCACGGCCGACAACCGCCGCCTGCGCTTCCTGACCCACGACGAAGCCGACCGCCTGCTTTCCGCCCTGGCGGATCGTTCTCCCGACGTGCACAGCATGGCGCTTCTTTCCTTACACTGCGGTCTTCGGGCCGGGGAAATCTTCTCCCTGACCTGGCAGGACGTGGACCTGGGGCGCGGCGTCCTGACCCTGCGCGACACCAAAAGCGGCAAGTGCCGGGCGGCCATCATGACCGATGTCGTGAAGGACATGCTTTCGGCCCGGCAGACAGGGAGGCTCCCGAGCGGCCTTGTGTTCCCGAGCCGTACCGGGGAGCGCATCGTGGAAATGTCGAACACCTTCCAGCTTGTGGCCGATGGGCTTGGCCTCAACAACGGTGTCATCGACCGCCGCCAGAAGGTTGTCTTCCATACCCTGCGCCATTCTTTCGCGTCCTGGCTGGTCGAGCAGGGCGTGGACCTCTACACCGTCAAGGAGCTTATGGGCCATGGCACACTGGCCATGACCGAGAGATACAGCCATCTGAGCCCGGACAAGCTGCGCCGGGCGGTCAAGACCCTGGAAGCGGGCATGGAGAAGGCCGCCAGGAACAAGAAGGTTGTGCACCTCGGAGACCGCTAGACTCATCCGGTAAGGAGGAATCCTCATGCCTCAACCGAATCTGGCCAGGGAGAGGAAACCCGGCACACGCTTGCCCACCTGCGCCTCCTGCCGCTGGCGAATCAACGATACCTGCCGTCGGCACGCGCCTACCATCGTACGCGGGCTCCTCAACGGCGAGGTCGGCACTCTGGCCGTCTGGCCCCAGATTGAGGACGGCCAAGGTTGCGGGGATCACGTCTTTGCTACCAGGATGGAGGCATAGCCCGGCCCACCATGAACCAATCCGACGCGCTCCACCTCATCTACTTGGCCCTTCTTCTCGCGGCCATCGTCGCCATGCGCTGGTGGCCGGGCATCAATCACCGCAAGTTCTACTGGCGGCTGTTTAAGAGCAAGAAGCGTAAGAGGGATTGACCAACATTTCCCCGGCCTAGTTGGCGACTGATCATCGCTGGCGAAAAGCCGTCTTCCTGAACGGTTGGCCGGGGGATTTTCTCAGGAGCAAGCACAGGAGCTTGTTATGGAATCGAACGCTGGCTTTGAGAATTTTTTTGACAAATATCCGAGGCTGCGAATTGAAAAAGTCTGGACTGTTGAACGGCTTCGAGAGTTGTTCAGCTACGCCGTTGCTGCCGAGGAGCGCTCGGTAAAAACGGATATGTTTCGCGGAGTCCTGGTCAAAGGTCTACTCAAAGACCGAATCGAATCGACGTCCGACTGGTGGCTGATCAAACGAAAAGAAGGTAGCGCCGAAGCAGGAATGGTTCTCGACGAACTGGACGTCCTGAGCGCCGAGGTTGAGGCCTACTATCGGGGAACGTCTGTGGCACTGATGCAAGTCGTTGAGCAGGGTGCACCCGTGGTCGAGGGAAAGCCAACACCTAATAATCGTAGAGTCGCTACCAGAGAAGAACAGCAGGAACTTGTCCGCCGCATGAGAGCCGAGGGCAAGACGGATATCGAAATCGCCGTGGCGCTTTGGCCAACCGACTGCGAGGTGTGGGTGAATGGGAAAAATCGACTCGACAAAAAGGCCTTAGACAAGGAACGAAACCGGCTGGAAAAAAAGGTTGGCCGCCTCCTCCCCCGCTCTAACTGACGGCCCATTTCTGACGCGTCAGAAGTTCTGACGGTTCGTTTCTGACTCATTAAACCCTTGCTCTATTACACAACAACTCAAAATAGCACACTAAAAAAGTCATTGCTTTCGCCCCGCCCCGATATGCGTCAGATGTTCTGACATGGTGAAATTCCTTCATCGGTGTTCACGAATGAACCCGGTGGAGGAGTTACCCCATGCAGTGCGACAAGACTTCGGCCCCTGACTTCTTTGAGACGGCCCGCCGTGAGTGTCCTACCCACTTCGGCGTGACCGCCGTCCCCCGCCTCTTCCCTGACACCATCGCCGTGGGCACGGTCCACAACGCCATCAGTAATGGTACTGGCCCCGTGCATCGCAAGATCAACGGCCGCATCGTTCTGGAACGCGACAGCTTTTTGGACTGGCTCCAGAACCGTCCCCGCATCATTCGCCGGAACAAGGCGTAATGGGGGCGCTCCATGCAATACGCAACAAAAAAGCCGGTGGGCAAGACCGGCTTCCTTGGGTGTTGTGCGTCGTCTAGATGGAAAAAGCACAGTGGTGACAAGAGTTTTGTAGTTTATACTGCTGCAATAGTCAAGTCATCTGGGCTCTATTTCCACCTCCTTTCCCTCGAGGGGCTGCTTGCATCCTCCTTGTGGTCGGGATGCCTTGTCCTGTGGCCGGCATGGTTCGACGCCATGCGCGAAATGCTGCGGGTAGCGGAGGTGGCGAGATGAACAGCTACTACGCCACCTGCCCCCGCTGCGGCGCGAAGTTCTACAAGGACGAACCGTGGAAGAAGGTCTGCCTCGACTGTTGGTTGAAGGCAAAAAGGAAACCAGAAACCAGCAGCGATTCCTACGTAATGTCTTTGAAGTCGGAGATTCGTAATCTTCGGCATATCGTAGACTATTACGAAGGATATTGCCGGCAACTGGAGCAAGAGAACGCCCAAAAAGCTAACGGTAAGTTTGCGGGGCACATAAAAGACCTCATCTTCCTGTGCCACCCTGACAAACACAACAACAACCCCAAGGCGACCGCCGTTACGGCTTGGCTCCTGGAAGCGAGAAAGGAGCTTTGCCAATGAGCGCCGAACTCATCAACATTCTTCGGTCGCTCTATAATGGCCGTCAGGATGTCGTTCCGCGTCGGTGGGAATTTAAAGGCGGTCGGGCTGGCTATTCGCCTATGTGTGCAGTGCGCCTGACTTCCGAGTGCCCCATTGCCAAGGCCAAAAAGGCCGGCGGCGAGACACGCGGCTTGTGCAAACACTGCACCGTCAAACAGTACCAACCGCTTACTGACGATCTGGTCCAAAAGCATCTGAACGGGAAAGAAGTGCTCGGCTGCTACCCGCTTCTCCCGGGCGGCTCCTGCAATTTCATCGTCGGGGATTTCGATAATCATGGTGGCGACCGCGACCCGAAAAAAGATGTCGTGGCTGTCAAGGACGTGGCCGAGGTTCAGGAACTACAGTTCAATATCCTCACCTCCCGCTCCGGGGCGGGGTACCACGGTGCGTTTTTCTTCGATGCCCCGGTGCCCGCCTGGAAGGCCCGTCTCGTTTACTTCGCCATGTTGGAGGAGGCGCACGTCCTGGCCGAGGGCGACGAACTGAGCAGCTTTGACCGTCTCATTCCAATGCAGGATGCGCTGCGCGGCGGAGCGGACCTTGGAAACTTGGTGGCCATGCCGTTTCAGGGCGCGGCCGTGGAAAAGGGCTTCACCCTCCTGCTGGACCCGGAAACCATGGAGCCGTTCGCGGATCAGGTGGCGGCGCTCAAGGCCATCAAGCGCGTGACCGAAGCCGACCTCGACCGGGTTATTCAGGAATGGAGCCTCAAGCGCCCCGAACCTGCCGCCGGTACACATGAGCGCGTCCCCCAAAGCACCACCTCGACCGCTGGCGTCTCCCCGAGCGAAAGACGCTACGCTGAAAAAGTCCTGGAAAGCTGCTGCGAGAAAATCCGCCAAAGCCGCCCGGGCGACCAGCATGACGTTCGGCTGAAAGCGGCCCGAACCATCGGTGGGTATTTGCGGTACCTAGACGGCGCGGCTGTCCTTGAGGCGTTGCGCCAAGCCGTCGTTGACAGCGGCGCTCAGGACGTAACGGCGGCTATGCAGACGGTCAGGGATGGCCTGGAGTACGGCACGGCCAGCCCTATAACGATCCCCTCCCGGGATGACGCGGGGAGCGCCGGCGCGGTTTCTTCCCTGGTCGAACACGACGGCCGCCTGTGCCGGGTGAAGTTCAGCGACAAGGGCGAGGTCGAGTACAAGCCCGTGACGAGCTTCGTCTTCCGCCCCATCGAAGCCATTAGCGTGGACGGCGAAGGGGAATATGTCAGGGCAACCCTGATCGCAGGCAAGGTTTCTCGCGAGGTGTTGTTCCCCCCGGACTGCTGGACATCCACGCAGAAATTCCTGCGTGTCATGCCCGGTCGGGAGTTCATTTTCACAGGGTCCGCCGTGGACGTGCAACTCGTGCGCGGGTTCCTGGCCGGGATGGAGATGAACCAGCGACGCGGCGTCAGGACTGCCGGTTTCCACGACGGGACTTTCGTCACGAGCGAGGGAGGCTTGACCCCGGATGGCCAAGCCGATGGGCTGGTGTTCATCAACGAGGTGGCCAACCCCTGCCGGCTGCTCAGCACCGAGACCGCCACGGCCGAAGACTTGGCCGCGATCCGGGAAAGCATCCTCGGATTCAACGTCCCTGAAGTGGCGTTGCCCATCTTGGGCTGGACCGCTGCCTGTTTCTTTGCGCCGGCCATTCGGGAGGCGCTTGACGCCTTCCCGGCGTTGGACATTGAGGGCGAAGCCGGGGCCGGGAAATCCTCAACCGTGACGGCCATTGTGGCGCGGCTATGGGCGCTCCATGGGGCAGCACGTGCGTTGGGAGAACAGACGCGGTTCACGCTCATGAGAGCCGTAGATGGCAGCAACTCCATTCCGCTCATTTTTGAAGAGAACAAGTCTTCTCGGATGTCGGAACGTCAACAGAACTTGGTCTCAAACCTTATCCGCGACAGCTACAACGCTTTCGAGGGGCAACGCGGCATGGCGGACCAGACGATGCGATCGTACCGTTACCAAGCCCCTATCGCGCTCGTTGGTGAAACAGGCTTCACCGAAACGGCGGTTCTTGACCGGTTGGCGACCGTGTCCATGACCCGCCGCGCCAGTGCTCCATATCGGGCCGGGTTCCAAAAGGTGCAGCGCCTGCCGCTGGATCGCCTGGGGCGCACGATCCTGGAGCACGCGCTACGGATAGAACAGGAGACCGTGGCGGCGCGGCTACGGCAGTGCTGGCGCGAGGTATCCCACGCCCTTGAGGACCGTCCCCGGAACAATGCAGCCGTGGTCCGTTTCGGCCTGGGTGTCTTGGGTGACGTCCTCGGCATGACTTTCGACGCGGCTCCCGTCGATTCTGCAATCCTGGCCGGCACGTCCGAAGATGGCGGTCCCCGGAAGTCGGCCGTGGACCGAATCCTGGAAGCCATGGGGCGCATGTCGGCCTTCATCGAACGCAACCAAGGCCGTGAATACGCCTTTCCCGACCACTTGGAGCCTGACGTCCATTTCTACTCTGACGGGCAGTCCCTGCGGCTCCACGTCGCGGGAGCCTATCCCGTCTTCTCGAAATGGGCGCGTGTGCATGGGTTCGACGGAGACGTCATCCCGGAGGCGACGTTCAGGAAACAGTTGCAGGGCGAGGAGTATTGCCGAGGGTTCGGGTCCATTTGGATGGGCACGCGGTCTCGGAAGGGAGTCACCCTTGACGTGGGCGGAATGGTCGAAAAGGGCCTCGACGTCCCCGAAGAGTGGGCATCTCAGTCGTAAGGTGTTGAAAACTATGCCCATCACCTTTTCATCACCCCTCATCACCCTTTTTAGGCGTTTCATCACCCCTCCATCACCATATAACCCATTGAAAACTATTAACTATCACCTTTATCACCGTTCTGAAAGAGGGGGTACACACGAGGGACCGTTTTCCCCTCTCACACTGCCTGCCTTCGTCCCCTTTTATATAGGGGGGGTGTCTCCCAAAAGGGTGATGAAGGTGATGAGGAACAATTTCGGCATGTTATTGGTGATTTTAGGGTGATGGAGGGGTGATGTCATCACCTTTGCAAATAATAATCTGTTATTTCTGGGTGTTGAAAGACAACCACTAGCCCCGGCCGGAGTGCCGGAAAGGATATCGCCATGGAAGGCACCGTCACTGATATTTCCTGGGACCGTTTGGTCCTCCTCGAACCCCGCCTTGCCTTGCTCGTCGCCGAGGCCCGCAGGTACGGCCGGCAGTCACAAGGAAGTGTCCGACTCTTTCACCGCCATGTGAAGCCGCCCATGATGAAGCTCGTGGGCTGGTTCGCGGAATCGGATAATCCGATGCTGAAAAGCCAGTTGGCCTACAATGTCGTCTACACACGCTTGCTCAACGAATATTTCGCGGCCCACAGGGAGGCGGACGACGACGGTATTGCGTGGTGCGAACGGCTTGGTCGTAAATTTGACAAGAAACGGTCGAAGTCTGGGGGACGTTATGCGACTAGCCGTCGATAACAGAGAGAAGCTTGCCTACGATTTCGCCGGCTACGACTGTACGACAGAGCCAGCAACGCTCAACGTCGGCGATTACTCCATCATCGGCTTCGAGGACAAGATTGCCGTCGAGCGCAAGAGTATTGATGACCTGTTGGGCTGTCTCACTTCCGGCCGCGAACGCTTCGAGAAAGAACTTGCTCGCGCCCGGTCGCTGGACCGCTTCTGTGTCGTTGTAGAGGCGTCGTTCGAGGATTTGGCAAAAGGAATGTACCGTAGTGCCATGAAGCCACATGCAGCCTGTCAGAGCGTGATAGCGTGGCAAATTAGATATGGTACACCATTTATATTTGCCGGGAGTAGAAAGGCTTGTGAATATTATACCTATTAATTCCTGGCAAAATACCTGTATGAAATCG
>NZ_JNJA01000008.1 GCF_000702665.1 Solidesulfovibrio alcoholivorans DSM 5433 | reverse complement strand
CCTCCCCCGGGCCCCCACCCTCCCCTAAAAAACTCTCAAGGGGGGACTCCCCACCCTTTTCACCTGCGGCGCTTCGCCGCTGGCACCCGTGTTCGCGGAAATTGCCCGGACGTGCCGGCCGGCTTTGCGGCCTGCGTCGCCCGGGCAATTTCCGCGAACACATGGTCCGTCGTCCCGCCGCCCGACGGTCCCAACCGATCCTCCGGCAGCCCCCTTTCGGGGTGGGCCAGGAGGCATTCTTCTTCTTTGACTTTCTTCCCTATTTCCCCAATCCCCGCAGACGCAGCCCCACCAGCCGGATAAAGCCCGTGGCGTCGGCCTGGTTGTAGACCTCGTCCTTCTCGAAGGTGGCGAGCTTGGGGTTGTAGAGGCTGTTGGGCGACTTGCGGCCGAGGGGATAGGCCTGGCCCTTGTAGAGCTTGACGCGCACGGTGCCGGTGACCCGCTGGCTCGCCTCGTCGATCATGGCCTGTAGGGCCTTGCGTTCCGGGGCGTACCAGAAGCCGTTGTAGACCATTTCGGCGTAACGCGGGATGAGGCCGTCGCGCAGGTGCATGACTTCGCGGTCGAGGCAGATGCCTTCCAGGTCGCGCTTGGCGACGTGCAGGATGGTACCGCCCGGGGTTTCGTAGATGCCGCGCGACTTCATGCCGACGAAGCGGTTTTCGACCATGTCGATGCGGCCGATGCCGTGCTTGCCGCCGAGGGTGTTGAGTTTTTTGATCAGCGCCGCCGGCGAGAGCTTTTCGCCGTCGATGGCCACCGGGTCGCCGTGCTCGAAGTCAATGGTGATGACGTCCGGCGTATCCGGGGCCTTCTCCACGGGCACGGTGAGCAGGTAGGTGTCGGCGCTGGGCTCGTTCCAGGGGTCTTCCAGCTCACCGCCCTCGAAGCTCAAGTGCAGCAGGTTGCGGTCCATGCTGTGGTCCGAGCCCTTCTTGTCCGAAGGCACGGGGATGCCGTTTTCCTTGGCGAAATTGATGAGATCCGTGCGCGAGGCGAAGTCCCATTCGCGCCACGGGGCGATGGTGCGCAGGTCCGGGGCGAGCACGCCCGTGGTCAGCTCGAAGCGCACCTGGTCGTTGCCCTTGCCGGTCGCGCCGTGGGCCACGGCCTGCGCGCCCTCGGCCCGGGCGACCTCGACGAGGCGCTTGGCGATCAGTGGCCGGGCGATGGAGGTGCCGAGCAGGTAGCGGCCTTCGTAGATGGCCCCGGCCCGCAGCATGGGGAAGATGAAATCCTTGGCGAACTCCTCGCGCAGATCGTCGATGTAGGCCTTGGCCGCGCCGGTGCGCAGGGCTTTTTCCTCGAGGCCGTCGAGTTCTTCTTCCTGGCCCAGGTCGCAGGTGACGGTGACGACCTCGCAGGCGTAGGTCTTCTTGATCCATTTGAGGATGACCGAGGTGTCGAGGCCTCCGGAGTAGGCCAGCACGACTTTCTTGATGGCGCTCATGGCAGTGTCCTTAGGGGAAATCGGGCTCAGCCCTTGGTGAAAATCCATTCCAGAATGGCCTTCTGGACGTGCAGCCGGTTTTCGGCCTCGTCCCAGACGATGGAGGCCGGGCCTTCCATGACGGCGTCTGTGATCTCTTCGCCGCGGTGGGCGGGCAGGCAGTGCAGCACCTTGGCCCCGGGCGCTGCCACGGCGAGCAGCGCGTCGTTGATCTGGAAGCCGGCGAAGGCCTTGGCCCGCTTCTCCCGCTCGTCCTCCTGGCCCATGGAGGCCCAGACGTCGGTATAGAGGTAATGCGCGCCACGGGCGGCTTCCTTGGGGTCATTGACGACAACGACGTCCGCGCCTTCGCTCCGGGCCCGTTCGACCACGGCGGGCAGGGGCTCGTAGCCCTTGGGCGCGGCCACGACCACGCGGAGGGGGAAACGCGCGGCGGCGTTTATGAGAGAATGGGCGATGTTGTTGCCGTCGCCGACAAACGCCACGGTGAGCCCGTCCAGGCGGCCGGAGTGCTCGCGCATGGTGAGCAGGTCGGCCATGATCTGACAGGGATGGTACTCGTCGGACAGGGCGTTGACCACGGGAATGGAGCCGCTTGCGGCCAGTTCCTCGAGCTTGTGGTGGCCGAAGGTGCGCACGATCAGGGCGTCGGCGTAGCGCGAGAGCACGCGGGCGGTGTCGCGGATGGGTTCGTCTCGGCCGAGCTGGGAATCGTTTTGGGTCATGAAGATGGGCCAGCCGCCGAGATGGCGCACGGCGACCTCGAAGGAGACGCGGGTGCGGGTGGAGGCTTTTTCGAAGACGAGGATGCAGGTTTTGCCATCAAGAAGGTTGGAGCGGTAATCGGCGGCCTTCATGGCGGCGGCCCTGTCGAGCAGGGCTGCGGCCTCGTCGCGGGAAAAATCCAATATGGTCAGGAAATGTTGGGGCATGAGGGCATCCTTGGGTCGCAACTTCCCGGGAATGGAAAAAGAGAATCGATACTCCCATTTGACACTGTTTGTAAAGATGCGAAACCGGCTGGAGTATGCGCTGTCATTGACCGTGTCGCCGAAAAAGCGCTAAAGCTCGTGCCATGGTCCCTTCGTTGCGGCCCGTGCATGCGGCCGCGGGCGAAAGTCAGGCCCCAGAGCCGGGGACACAAGGGGGAGACACGATCATGAAGGCGGCAAAAGCCCTGCTCCTGACGGCGATTTTGGGCGTTGCGGCGGCGCTTGCGGGCTGCACGGTCACGGCCGGTCCGGCGGTCTACTATCCCGCCCCACCGCCGCCCTGTCCGGACGGCTACTACTGGTCGCCGGACTACGGCTGCGTGGCCGTGCCACCGGCCGTGGTCGTGCCGCCGGACGCGGTCTACGCGGCGGTCAACATCGACGGCCTGAGCCTGCGTTCCTGTCCCACGACCAAGTGTGGCATCGTCACTTCACTCAACAAGGGCGAACAGGTACAAGTGCTCTCCCACGAAGGGGCATGGACCCATGTCTGGGCCTTCACCCGGGGCCTGGAAGGCTGGGTGGCCTCGCGCTATCTCGATTGACGCCGCATGCCGCAGGGCGTACGTCGCGGCGGCATCATCAGGGAGGTAACATGCTCATCGTCAAAAGATTCCCGCTTTGCGCCGGGGTAGCGCTTTTCGTGCTGACCCTGGCTTTCGGCCTCGCCGCCGCGCCGGCCCACGCCGGCGACGCGCCGCTGCTTCTCGCCCAGCAAGGCCCCATGGGCATGCAGCCCGGACAGCAGCAGGGCAACCGGCAGCAACAAAACATGCCCCAGGGCGGCCAGGGCGGCAACACCAACAACAGCTGCATGCAGAGCTACCAGCGCTGTGTCATGATGTGCGCCGGAGTGGCCAACTGTATCAACAACTGCAACGTCGGCTACGCCGTGTGCACGAACCCGCAGGGCGCGCGCCCGCGCGGCCAGTAACCCCGCCCTTCCCACCCAAACGACAAGGCCCGGCGAACGCGCGTCCGCCGGGCCTTTGCCTTGCCGAAAAAGAGAACACGACGCCTAGGCGTCGGGCAGGGGCCGGTCCTTGGGCCACTGCGGGGCGACATACGTGCCGGATTTGCCGCCGGCCTTGTAGAGCAGCCGGATCTCGCCGAGGACGATATCCTTCTGCACGGCCTTGCACATGTCGTAGAGGGTCAGGGCGGCGACGGAGGCGGCGGTGAGTGCCTCCATTTCCACGCCGGTCTCGGCCGTGGTCGCGGCCTCGGCCTCGATATGCACCACGCAGGCGTCCGCATCGACGGTGAAACGCACGTCGGCGAAAGCCAGCGGCAGCGGGTGGCACAGGGGGATGAGGTCGGCCGTGCGCTTGGCGGCCATGATGCCGGCGATCTTGGCCGTGGCCAGGGCGTCGCCCTTGGGCAGGGCAGCATCGGAAAGCAGGCGCATGGTCTTTTCGCCAAGGCGCACTTCGCCGCCGGCAATGGCCAGCCGCCGCGTCTTGGACTTCGCCCCCACGTCCACCATGCGGGTGCGGCCTTCGGCGTCGATATGGGTCAGTTCCTCGCTCATGGAGCCCCTACTCGAAATGCGGCACCTTGACCTTGCGGTCGATGCGTTTGGCGGCCGTGGCGTCGGCCTTGGCTTTGTCGACGTCGCCGAGCTTCATGTAGAGCATGGCCCGGTTGCCGTAGGCCTCGGCCATCTTGGCGTCGAGCTCGATGGCCTTGGAGTAGTCGGCCAGGGCCAGCTCGGCCTCGTTTTTCGCGTCGTGGCACATGCCGCGCAGATTGTAGGCGCTGGCCATGTTCTTGACGTCCGTGCCCGCGTCCTTTGCGCCGTCCTCGATCACGCGGGTGAAGATGGCCATGGCCTTGTCCATGTCGCCGGCCCGGGCGGCGGCGATGCCTTCGCGGAAGTCCTCCGCCGGCCCGGCCAGGGCGGCGGAAGCCAGGAACAGGGCGCACAGCGACGCGCACAGCACAATGGGCAGACGTTGCGACATGGGCATCAGTTCCCCATGGCCTCCTTGGCCTTACGGAAAAAATCCTTCACCTTTTTCATGGGCTTTTGCTCGTCGAGCTTCTCGAACTCGCGCAAAAGCTCTTCCTGCTTCTTGGTCAGGTTCTTCGGCGTGACCACCGTCACCTCGACCAGCAGGTCGCCGCTACGGCTCGTTCCGGGCACGGGCAGACCAAGCCCCCGCAAGGAAAAGACCTCGCCGCTTTGCGTGCCCTTGGGAATGTCCATCATCTCGTGGCCGTCGAGGGTCGGCACCTCGATCTTGTGCCCGAGCGCGGCCTGGACGAAGCCGATCTCGGCGCGCAGCACGAGATTCTGGCCCTGGCGCTCGAAGACCTTGTCCGCCTCGACGTGCAGGATGACGTAGAGGTCGCCGGGGGGGCCGCCGTGCAGCCCGGATTCGCCCTCGCCGCGCAGCCGCAGCCGGCTGCCGTCGTCCACGCCCGCGGGCACGCGGACCTTGAGTTCACGCGTCTGGCGCGTCACGCCACGGCCCCGGCATTCGCGGCACGGCGACGTGACCACCTTGCCCTCGCCCCGGCAGATGGGGCAGGTCACGGCGATGCGGAAAAAGCCCTGGTTCTGGACCACCTGGCCGGTGCCCCCGCACTGCTTGCAGGTCTCGGGCGAGGTGCCGGGTTCGGCCCCGGAGCCGCCGCAGACGTGGCACTCGACGTTTCTGGGTATCTTCAGCGTGACTTCCGTGCCCTTGGCCGCGTCGCGGAAGGAGACGGTCAGGTCGTAGCGCAGGTCGTTGCCGGCCTGGGGGCGCGGCCCGCGCGACGAGGCGCCGCGGCCGCCGAAGCCGAAAAACTCGCCGAAGATATCGGAAAAAGCGCTGAAGACGTCGTCGGTGGTGCCGAAGCCGCCAAAGCCGTTGCCCCCCAGACCCTCGTGGCCGAAGCGGTCGTAACGGGCGCGGGTTTCGGCGTTGCGCAACACCTCGTAGGCCTCGGCCGCTTCCTTGAACTTGGATTCGGCCTCGGGATCGTCGGGGTTGCGGTCCGGATGGAACTTGAAAGCCATCTGGCGGTAGGCTTTCTTGATCGTCTCGTCATCGGCGCCGCGTTCGACGCCGAGCACTTCATAGTAATCCCGGGGCATTTTACTTCACTATTCGTTTTCAGGCAGCAGCACGCCCGCTTCCACGATGGGTTCGCTCGGCAGCACTTCGCCGGCGGCGATTTCGCGCAGGGCGGTGACAACTTCCTTGTTTTTGCATTCGACCAGGGGATCGTAGCCTTCGCGGTACTGGTGCACCCGCTTGATGGCCATCTGCACGATCAGAAAGCGGTTGTTGATTTTTTCAAGGCAATCTTCAACGGTAATGCGCGCCATGCGTTTCTCCTTGCGCGTTGTCCGCGCTACGTCGGCAGGCCGGGACGGGTGTGACACCCTGGTAAGTCGTTTTGCCGCCGAGTCAAGGGGGGGGACCCGGTGCCTATCCGGCAGAAAACCTTTCGCCCGCCGCGAAACTCGTTTTGATATCCAGGCCACACCTCGCCGTCAAGGAGAATCCTTTTCCCCTGCGCGACCGCCTCCTGCACGCCGCCCTTGTTTTTTCAATTTCGCACCATGAAGGATACTTGGGTTTCCCTGCCGTTTCGAGAAGCCGCACGCGCCTCTCCTGCATCATCGGCATGCCCCTGGACGGCGTGTTCCTGTGCATATCCCTGCCGCAGCCATCATTCGCTGCACCCTCGGCACCCTGCGCCAGCGCGTCGCCTGTGCCAGGCCGTGGGGCAAGGCCAATGCGACGCGACGCTCGCCGTCGCCGCCACGAACTGGCCCTGTTGGCCACGGCCCTGCAGCGCATGGTGGAAAGCCTCAAGGAAAAAATACGCGATGCGGACAGCATAGCCGGGAAGCGGCCGCCGAGGCGCAAAAGGCGACGGCGGCCCTGGAGTCGGCCGCCAAGGAGAAACGCCGGGCTGAGCAAGGGCGCGAAACGCTCCTTTTCGTGGCGCGGCCGTCCCCTAACCGAGGCCAGGCGAGCGCCCGGGCTCCCCGCCCGTCGCCCCGCGGCCGAGATAGCGCACGGCCAGGATCGTGATGTCGTCGGACTGCGGCGCGTCGCCGGCGTATTCCCGCACCGCGCCAAGGAGCGCCTCCACCACCACCTGCGGCGCGCGGTGGCGCTCGGGCCGGCAGGCCTCGAGCAGGCGCGCGTCGCCGAAAAGCGCCTGCCCGGCGTTCATGGCCTCGGTCACGCCATCGGTGTAGAGCACGAGGGTATCGCCCGGGGCCAGGGTCAGGCTGCCGGTGCGGTAGGGATAGTCCGGCACGCCCCCGAGCACGAGCCCGCCCAGACGCGGCACGTAGGCGGACTCGCCCCGCTCGCGCAGCACCAGGGGCGGATTGTGGCCGGCGTTGGCGTAGCGCACCACGCCCGTGGACAAATCGAGCACGGCGCAAAACGCGGTGACGAAAAGCCCGGTCTCGTTGCCGTCGGCCAGCTTGTCGTTGACCTTGGCCGCCACTTCCGCCGGGCTGCGTTCGGGCCGGGCATAGGCCTTGAAAAGCGTCATGGTCACGGCCATGACCAGGGAGGCAGGCACGCCCTTGCCCGAGACGTCGCCGATGACCAGGAAGATGCGGTCGTCGTCCAGGGCGTAGTAGTCGTAGAAGTCCCCGCCCACTTCCTTGGCCGAATCGAGAACCGCGAACAGCTCCACCTCGGGCCGGTCGGGAAACGGCGGGAACATGCGCGGCACGATGCCCATCTGGATGTCGCGCGCCACGCGTAATTCGCCTTCGATGGCCTCCTTGACGCGCCGCGTTTCGCGGGCCTCGACCTCGGCGCGCACGATCAGCACGAAAATCGCCATACCGATGGCATTTGAGACGAGCATGGGCACGGCGGCGGAACGCACGATGACAAGCGCGGTCTCGTAGGGCTGGCCGAAGACCAGGCCCGTTATCATGTGGAAGGCCTCGATCACGAGCGCCAGGGACGCGGCCTGGCCCGTGGTCGGGAGCCGGCCGCCGAGGCGCTTGTGGACGAAGCCGCCGACCAGCCCGGCCACGACGGTCGAAAGCGTGCAGCCGTAGCAGGTGGGGCCGCCCAGGGTGAAGCGGTGTGCGCCGCCGATGAGCCCGGCCCCGAAGCCGGCCCAGGGCCCGGCCAGAAGCCCGGCCAGGGCCGGCCCGAGGTCGCGGATGTTGATGTAGGACCCCATGATAGGGATGCCGGAAAGGGTGCCGTAAACGGAAAAAAGCCCGAAGGCCGCGATGATGACGGCCTTGTCCCGCAGCGTCGGCCGGCCGTCGAGGATGTCGGCGAAGGCCTTGGTCCTGGCGAGCACGAAGGCCAGGACCATGATCACGCTCACGCTCTGGAGCAGACTGACCAGGACGGACAGGTCATCCCGCATGACGACGCCCCCTCAATACGCCAGTTTCCCAAGGGACTTGAGAATGAGCGTCGCCCCCATGGCGAACATGCCCATGAGCCCCATGCCGCAGGAAAAGCCGGCCAAAAGCACCGGCGCGTACTGCCGCCACTTCTTGCCGTAGCGTTTGAGGAAATAATAGCGCCCCAAAAGCGCGCCCACGACTTCGAGGATGAGGCCGTGGGGCACGCTTTGCCCCAGGCCCCGCACGATGCCGTAGACGAGAAGCACGGGCAGGCCGAAGATCATGAGCAGGAAATAGGCGACTAGCCCGAGACCCAGGCCCGCCGTGACGTACCAGCCGTTCAGGGCCTGGAAGAAGAGCGAATTGCCCTCCAGGGTCGAGGTCTGCATGAGCAGGGTGTTTAGGGCCTGCAAATGCCAGAGTTCCTGGGCGTAGGGGTAGCTGGCCGAGGGGATGGGCGCGAGCTGCCAGATGAACTGGGAAAAGAGCAGGCTTGCGGTCATGACCACGGGAAAGACCACGATCTCGGCCTTGATGATGCCGCGCAGGCTCGTGCCGGTCAGCTCGATTTCGCGGAAATCCACGGTCGCCTTGCCGTAGTTGTGGATGGGGATGGGCGCGTACCAGATCTCGATGCCCTGGTAGCCGAAGAATTTCGCCCCGGCGATGAAGCTCGCCTCGCGCACCAGGGGCAGGCTCACGAACTGGCCGGCGATGCCCTCCATGCGCGCGGTGATGTACGAAATGACCGGCGTGTAGACGAAGCCGTAAAGCACGAAGAACATCCAGGGAAACTGCGGCACGAGAAACAGGCACATGCCGATGTAGGCCAGGGTCGAAAAGACGTAGATGGCCACGGAAACCCAGAAGTTGATGTCGCCGCGCGCCTTGTTCGTGTCGAAAAGCGCCTTGTAGGCCGCGCCGCCGACGCCGCCCTTGCGTAGCGACTTGGTCACCTGCCACACGCCGATGACGCCGATGGCGAGCCCCAGGCCGATGCCGAAGGACATGTAGAAGTCGAAGTTGTTGGCGAACACCGTCTCCACCGTGCCCATGCCCTGCCTCCAGCGGTGCAGGATGCCGTGGTGGAAAAGGATCGGATTGGCGACGAAGGTGATGGCAAGGCCGACCAGGCCGCCGATGACGGCCCAAAAGGGCAGCACCATGCCGGTGAAGACCAGGCCCAGGTCGAGCTGGATGCCCGTGGCCACGGCCGGCAGCCAGCCTTCGGTGTTGCGGGTGAAATCGGCCCAGGGGATGGGGATCAGGCGCACGGGTTCGGTGAAGACCAGGCCCGAGACCACGGGAAAGAGCACATAGACCGCGCCGAAGACCAGCCCGATCATGCCGCCTATGGAAAAGACGCGCCATTTCCACCCGGTCTTGCGGTCCTCCGTGGATTCGGCCAGGGCCATGGTGCCGAGCGCGCCGACAGGGGCCATGGGAAAAGGCAGCTTCTCCACGTCGGAGGTGATGCGGTAGAGCGCATAGCCAAGGCCAAAGTGGTCGATGCGCTGCACGATCTGGGAGCCGACGAGGAGCAGGATGGGGACGAGCCAGTCGCGGTGAAAAAACGTGCGCGCGACCAGGGACTCGGAATCCGGCCCCGGCGCGACCCAGGTCGGGATGAGGTCGGTTAAGCCCAGCATCTTGGCCGCGTCGGACTGCACGAGGTACTGGTTCCAGAGCAGCCCGTGGAACGGCGAGGCCATGGCCGCGCCGGCCATGTAATAAAGCAGAAAGATTTCCTGCTGCTTGAGTTCGGTATAGGCGCGTTTGGCGATCTCGGCGAACAGGATGATGGTGACCCAGCGCGCGGCCGGGCCGATGCCGGTGCCGATGACCAGTTGCAGGTACATGCTGCCCGGCATCATGAGGAAGCCGATGAAGACCGCGCCGACGATGGTCTTCCAGTCGAAGCCCTCCTCGAAATGTTTCGGCGCGGGGAGCAGGTCCCGGTATTCGGCAAGTTCCTTGTCGTCGTACATCGGCAAGTCCTAGTTCGGCAAAACGAGGTAGCTCTGCCCCGTCCACAGCCCGATCACCGCAAAGATTCCGCCCATGAGGAAATCACCCAGTATCAAGCCGATAAAAAGCAGCCGCACCCGCTTGAGCAGGACGATGCCGCCGTAGCGCAAGGTCAGATGGTTGCACAGCCAGCCGAGGAAAAAGGAAAACCACAGGATGCGCATGGCCGAGGAATACATGGTCAAATAGCCGAGGGGATGGATCGGCCACCAGTAGAAGCGCTGGTAGGCGACCACCAGGGCGAACATGACCGCCGCGCCAAGGAGCGTGAAGCCGATCACGGTGTTGTTGGGGCCGGCCGGGGCCTCGAGCAGGCGCTGCACGTTTTCGTAGACCGTGGTCACGGTCTGCGTCTCCCAGTCCACCTGCAAGTCGCGCAGGCCGTACTTGTGGCAAACGGCCAGCACGGCGGCGAAGGACACGCACACGGCCAGGGCCAGGGCGACGACGATGCCGGCCAGGTACAACGCCTTGGGCCGCCTGCCCTCCCCCACCTTGGCGGCGTGGAAAAGCGACGGCAGAAGCGATTCCCGTAAATCCACGAAAAGCATCTTCTGCATGACCGCGGCCATGAGCAGCGCCATGCGGCTGAAAAGCCCCGTGCCGAAAAACGCGAGCAGGCCGTCGGTCGGCGCGGCGGTCAGCGTGAAATAGGCGATGCCACCCTGGCAGATGATGCGGCTGGCCACGAGCATGACCATGAAAAACGCGCCGAGCAGCAGTATCGCCTGGAAAAGCGGCATGCCGAACGCCACGCTCCAGGCCACGAGCGCCCCGCCGCCAAGGAGCAGGCACCACAGCGAGGCCGACGCGCCCACCCACTCGGCCTCGTCCGGGCCGCGGAAGCGAAAGCGCAGGGCGTCGCGCGCCGTGGCCAGCAGATGATGGCGGGCGAGCCACAGGATGAAGAGAAAAAAGACGCCGTAGGCACCGATCATCTGCGTTTCCTCGGGCAGGGCCAGGGTCGGGCCGAAGGTGACGCCGAGCGCCGAGGCCGGCACCTGCTGGCCCAGGATGTCGAGGACGCCGTAGAAAAAGCCGCCGAGCAGAAAAAACACCCAGAAACTCAGGGAAATCTGGCGCGCGGTGAGGAAGGCGAAGCCGATAAACGCCGGGTAGAAGTAGATCTTGAGCTTGGTGAAGCCGGAAAAAAGCCCGGTCTTTGGGAAATACGGACCGGCGAGGATGAGCGTCGGGAGCTGCGGCACGGACGGGTCGTAAAAGCCGATGCCGTTGATCGTATGCAGGCAAATGCTGATGAGCGCCCCGCAGAGCAGGAAGCGGTCGGTGAAAAACCCGGCCAGTCCGCCGGCGTCCATGGCCCCGGTCATGGCCTCGGGCAGGCGCAGCAGGGGAAAGTTCATGCGTTCGTTGGACACCCACTGCCTGGCGAAGAGGTTCGTGAGCGAGAGCATCACGAAAAAGCACAGGCCCACGAACACGCCCCAGGCGGCGAGTGGCCCGGCCCAGGCCTTCCAGGGAATGGCCGCGAGCACCTGGCCCCAGGACATGGTATAGCCGCCGGAAAGGCCGTTGTAGAGCGTCTCCACGGCGGCGGCGTCGCCGGGGTACCAGCCCATGGGCAAAAGCGGCCCCAGGATGTGGTTCCACTGGTTGCCTTCGCTGGCGAAATGCTGCGGCGCGGTGAGGTTTATAAAAAAGGTGCGCGCAAGCCCGGTGTGCGCCACGCCGGAAACCACGACCATGAGCATCCAGCAGACCATGAGGTCGGTGCCGGTAAGCACCGCCCGGCCGCGCACGAGCCGCCCGATGCCCGCGGCCAAAAGCGTGAGCAGGGCCAGGATGCAAAAGGGCGCCAGGGGGAAATGCCCGCCGCCGAGCGGCGTGGCCCCGTAGTAAAGGTTATTCAGCGGCGTGACGGCGCAGACCGCAAGCCCGAGCACGAGCCCCAGCAGCACGGCGCGTTTGCGGATGCCGCCCGGAGCCGTCATGCCGCCCCCCCGGCCGGGGCGTCGCCGCCCTCCCCACCGCCACCGCGCATGCGGGCGCTGAAATCGTTTACCACCTTGTCCTCGTACGCCACGCGCACGGCCTCCTCCAGGGAGCGCCAGACGAGCAGCTGCTTGCGCAGGTCGTTGACGAAGCCCTTGTTGAGCCGCTTCCACATGCCGGCCTCGCCGGCCCGTCGCGACAGTTCCACCTCGATTTCCATATAGCCGGGCGTGTCCTGCGACGGAATGAAGCTGATGGCGATGGCCTGCTTGATGCCGAAATCGAAGGGGGCCAGCCAGACCGTCGCGGAAATGCGCATGCAGGCCCGCAGGTCGCAAAATTCCGGGAACCGCTCCTTGGGGTGCGGTTCGGCCCCGGGCAGATCCCAGGGGCACTCGAAGGCGTAATCCACGTCGCCCGTGGCGAAAAGGCCATGGGAGATGTCCTGGTGGGTGCCGTAGTAGTCGAAAAGGAAGCCGCCGGCGCATTCCTGCTCGCGCACACGCACGAGAAACGGCAGGCGGGTGCGTATCGCGCCGGCCACGGGCTCGGGCATGCTCCAGGAGCGGTTGACATCCGGGATGGCGATCTTGCCGGCCATGCGCGAGGGGTAGATGACGGACAGGAGCACCACGGCGATGACGAGCCCCATGGCCGCGACACCGGCCATGGAGGAGTAGTTGGCGGTCATGCCGGCCCACAGCGGCGTGCCGGAGAGAAGCCCTGCCGCGACCTGGGCGAGCAGATAGCCGAGCACCACGCTGATGACGGCAAAGGCCAGCGCCTCGGCGATGAAAAGGAAGGAGACGTGGGACGGGGCCAGGCCCACGGCGGTGTAGACCCCGATCTCGCGTTTGCGCTCGAACACCGCGCCGATCATGGTGTTGAGCACGATGAGCACGGAAATGACCAGGGGCACGAGGATGTTGGGCACCCCGGCGTAGCCCAGGGCGTCGCCGGCATGGTAGACGAAGACGCCGTCTTCCTGGCCGGAAAAGACCGCCAGGCCGAAGCGGTCGGCCAGACGCGCCGCAAGCTCCCCGCCGCCGCCCATCGCGGCCTTGCCCATGACCAGGGCGTCGGCGGGCGGGGCCACGACGATGGACTTGAGCTGCCCGCCAAGGCCCATGAGCGTGTCGTAGGGCACGACCACGGTCAGGTCGTCGTCAAGGTGCTGGTAGCGGGCCTGCATGGTCTTGACGTCCTCGCCGGACTCCACGGCCTCTTTTTCGGCCTCGGACGTCTCGGCCGCGGCCTCGCTCGGATAGACCACCGGGGTGACGGATTCGCCGTCGAGGTCCACGCGCTCGTCCAGGGCGTTCTTGCGCAGGATGCCGGCCACGGTGAAGGGCCGGCCGAAAAGCGTGACCGTGCCGCCAGGGGCGACGCCCAGGCGCTCGGCCATGGGCGCAGGCAGAAGCACGGCGTCGCGGTCGTCGGGCGAGAACCAGCGCCCGGCGACAAGCAGGCCGCGCATGCGCCCGATATCCGCTTCCTGGTCGGAGAGCCCGAGAAAGCTCTGCACGGTTTCGCTGCGCGCGCCCGCGCGGATGACCGTGGACGGGGTCAGGGTCTTTTCCGGCAACTCCAGCCAGGAAAGCGGCGCGACCACCAAGCCCCGGGCATAGGCGTCGCGCACCACGGACAGGGCCTCGGGCGGCAGCGAACGCCAGCCGGCGTTTTTGAGCAGCACGCCCCGGTAGGGCGCGGCGTCGGCGAAGCGCGAGGCCCCCTCGTCGCGGGTGGACTTGACGCTCGTGAAGCTCATGATGGTGAAGGTGAGGATGACGAGGGTGAGGCAGGTCAGCGCCGTGCGCACCTTGCGCCGGCGCAGGTTGCTCACGCCAATGACGAAGGCCGCGGCGAACGCGCGCATGCCGCCGATGTCCGAGGACTTGGCATGGGAGGCGCGGCGCTGGAGCGCGGTCATCTCGCGCTCGAAGCGCAAAAAGATGATGAGCGCCACCATGACCGAAAGCCCGAGGATGAAAAAGGCCAATATGACCACAAGCGGGCTGTAGGTCAGCTGGAAGGCCGGGTGGACCTGGTAGACCACGGCGATGACCGCGGCGAGGACCGCGAGAAAGGCGACGATGCGCTTGTGGATGTCGGCGAAGTTGAAGACCACGCGCTCGACGCAGTAGGCAAAGGGAATGAAGAGCGCGATGTAGAACAGCACGCCGAGCAACACGTCGCGCTGGGTCTTTTCCACGTCGTTGTAGACGCGCACGGCCAGCGCCCAGCTGGAGCGGGCGGCGGCGATCATGGCGTCGAAGCGCTTGGCCCCGGCGTCGGCCAGGGCCTTGGCGTAGAGGTCGCGGCCCCGCTTTTCCAGGTCGCGGATGCGTTCGCTCACGATGCCGTGGTTTTCGAGGTTCTGCACGCGCGGCCCCACGAGCTCCCACATGTCCCTGGCCCCGAGCAGCTCGGTCACGGGCAGGATGGGCCAGGCGTCCACGAGGTAGCCCGTGCCCGTGGGGTGTTCGGGGCTGGAATTGAGCAGGATGAGCTTTCGCGCGAGCACGGTGTCGGAGAGGATGCACTTGTAGGGTGTGCCGGGCTCGAGAAAGATCGAAAGCAGCGTGGAATCGAGGGTGTCCAGGCGGCTGAACCAGGAACGCAGCGGCGGGGCCTCGCGCCGGGCGTCGAGGAGCTCGATGCGCGTGAAATAACGGAATGTGCGCGGGTCGAAGGCGGCAAAAAGCGTGCTCTGCCGGCAACCGAACATGACGAGATCGGTTTCCATGGCGTTGCGGTTCATCTTGACCCGGTAGGCCTCCTTGCCGGTCTGCTTCTTGTCCACGGCCCACACGGCCTCGCCGGTGTCCGGGTCGAAGCGGAAGCCTTCGATGACGGCCTTGTCCAGGACGTATTTCTTGTTGGCCAGACCAGTTACCCGAAAGATGCCCTTGGCGTCGGTCACGGCGTAGAAGCGTGTCTTGCCCTGGTAGACGCAAAGGACCGTGCCGGGCGCGGGCCGCTCGGGGAAAAGCTCGCCCTGGCGGATGAAATTGACGCGGCCGGTCAGGGTGGAAAAGACGTTGCGCGGCCGTTTTTCGCCCACTTCGAAGTCCGGAGCGGCCATGGCCGCGATGACGTCCGTGACGAAGCGGGACTGGCGGGTGAGCGCGGCGAAATCGACGGACGCGGGCACGTCCCCGGGCGTGCCCCAGGTCAGGCGCGCGTCGGCCACGGTCGCGAGCGTGACGCCGAGTACGCCGGCGATGTTGCCGATCTCGCCGCCGAGCCTGGGTCGATCCGGCAGCAGGCCCTGCCAGGGGCGGCTGCGGTCGTCGCGCATGCCGTCCTGGTAGTAGTCCGCGGGCAGGCCCTGGCTTCGGATCGCGGCCTGGGCCGCGGCGGCCAGGGAGCGGTTGATGCGGCCGTAGGCCTGGACCGGGTTGACGTCGGGCTTGACGTCGAAGGTAAATCCCCGGGCGAACGCGCCCACGCCTTGGCCGTGGCTGGAAAGGTAGAGCGACGCCTGGGCGACGATATCCCGCTCGCCCACGCGCTTGCGCAGGTCGCGGGCGCTTTCCACGCAGCGCCGCTCGATTTCGGCGGAAGCCTGCGCGCGCGTGAGCCGCTCCCGGGCCTCGGGCACGAGGGCCAGGAGCGCGGTGGCCTCGTCCGGCTTGGCCAAAGTGAAATCCTCGCGCCACATGAGCCGGCGCAGAAGCGCCCGGCGCTCGGCCAAAGCGTCGATGGCCGGCTGGTCCTTCGCGCCCGGGGCCAGGCGCAACTCCATCAGGCGCGTGGTGACGGCGTCCACCGCGTCCTTGAGGGTCTCGGTCATGGCCCGGCGCACGTCGGGCCGGGCGAGCAGCGCCGGGGCGGCGACCTCCCCGCCCTCTTCCAGCTTCGCCAGCCCCTCCAGGACCTCGTCGATGGCGCGGACGTCGTCGCGGGCCTGACGGGAGCGGGCGCGCAGGTCTTTGCCCTTGTCGCGCAGGGCGGCGTAGAATTCGCGCAGGCCGGCCAGGGACTGGGCATGGCCGGAGGCGGCAAGGAGCAGCGTCGGCCGGGCCGGGGGATGCGCGGCGAATTCGCGGCCAAGGCGCAGCAGCGCGGCCACGGAGGCGGCCTCGTCCGCGCCGGGCGCGTCGCCCGGGGCAAAGGCCGCGGCGTCGAAGGGGGCTTCGACCACGAGCAGTTCGCCGGTCCGGTCGGGATCGGTTCCCGGGAAAAGGAGGTAGACGTCGGCGGCCACGGCCGGCTTCCAGGCCGCCCTGGCGGTGACCGTGGCCACGGGGCCGGCCGGGTCGCCGGAAAGCGCGGCGTAGTCGCCGAAAAGCTCCCGCGCCGCGCCCGCCGAGAGCAGGAAGCGGGGAAAGCGCACAGGCGTGAGCTCGAACTTGTCCCGGAACAGCCCGGCGTCGGCCGCCCCGCCCGAGGCTTCGTCGTCCACATAGACGAGGGCCTTGGCCCCGAGCTGGGCCGCGGCCTGCCAGCCCCGCCCCGAGCGCAGGTCCATGAGCACGATGGCCCCGTCCGGGGATTTGCCGTTGAAGTCGCCGTACTCCCCTGCCCCGGCCCAGACCACGGGGCCGGAAAGCCCCGCCGGCGGCACGGCCCCGGGGGTGAGCGCATTGAGCGCCAATGGCGAAAGGGCGGCCTTGCCGCCGCCGGCCACGGCAAGGGTCGCCGGGGCGTGGTCCATGACCGGGGCCACGTAGTCGAGCCGGCCGACTTCGCCCGCGCCAAGGCCCTTGAAAAACACATCCACGGCCTCGGCGGCGACGTCGCAGCCGGCACTCCCCGTCACCCGCGAGCCAAGCCCGGCCAAGCCGTCGATGACCGCCCGCTCAAGCCCCCCCTCGGCATCGGGGGCGGCGGCCCAGGAGGCGGCCAGGGCGGCCGCGCGAGGATCGGCGGCGTCCTTTTTCGGCCGCTTGGCCAGGGCGCCGGCCGGCAACAGGGCCAGACAGGCGGCCAGGAGCGCGCATAGCGCCGCGCGAAACGCGACGGCCCGCGACAAGGCGGCGGGAAACGGCAGTCGGCGCGCCATCCGGCCTCAGTCCTCCCTGGTCCCGATGGTGCCGACGGAGATGTTCAGCTGGTCGCGCTCCTCGATCTTGTCGATGCGGCCGTCGCGAATCCAGACCACGCGGTCGGAGACGTTAAGCATCTTGTAGTCGTGGGTTGCGGAGATGACCGTGACGCCGCGTTCGCTGCTTAAGTGCTTGAGCAGCGCGATGATTTCCTCGCCCGTGGTCAGGTCGAGGTTGCCGGTGGGCTCGTCGGCCAGGATGATGGCCGGGGTGTTGGCCAGGGAACGGGCGATGGCCACGCGCTGCTGCTGGCCGCCGGAGAGTTCCTGCGGCTTGTGGGCGTGGCGCTCGCGCAGGCCGACGAGGCCCAGAAGCTCCAGGCCCTTTTCCGTGGCCTCGTCCTGGGGCGTGCCGGCAAAGGTCATGGGCAGGGTGACGTTTTCAAGCGCCGTCATGACCTGGATCAGGTTGAAGGTCTGGAAGATGTAGCCGATCTTGCGGTTGCGCAGCCACGCGAGCTCGTAGGCGTCGAGCTGGGCGATGTCCACCTCGTCGATGAACACCTTGCCGGAACTGGGCTTGTCGAGCCCGCCGATCATGTTGAAAAGCGTGGACTTGCCCGAGCCGGAAGGCCCCATGATGGACAGGTATTCGCCGGCCTTGATGGTCAGGTCCACTCCGCGCAGGGCCGTGACCACCTGCGTTCCCATGGTGAAGGTCTTGGCCACCCCGGCCACCCGGACGATATTGTGCGCCTCGGCCATCTGCCGCGCTCCCCCTTCCCGTCTCGACGCGTTTTTTTCGGTCAGCCCCGGCCGCGGGTCATTCCTGGGCCCGCATGGCTTCCACGGGCCGCATCCTGGCGGCCACCACGGCCGGATAGACCACGCCGAGCAGGCTCAGGCCCGCGCCGACGGCCATGGAAACGAGAAGCACCCGGCCCATGCCGGCGAAAGTCAGGCCGGCAACGGCCGCCCCGCCGTAACGCACAAGCCCAACGAGCACGGCCCCGGCCATGCCGCACAGCGCGCCGATGAACGCTCCGGCCAGCCCCTGCATGCCGGCTTCCAGCAGGAAAAGGCGCAACACGAAGCGGTCGAGGGCCCCCAGGCACTTCATGGTGCCGATTTCCCGGAACCGTTCGGTCACGGCCATGAGCTGGGCGTTGACGATGCCGACCGTGCATACGAGCAGCGAAAGCAGCACGATCCAGCGTTCCTTGGGGCTGGCGCCCAGGCGCGCCACCTCCGCGGCAGCCTGTTCGGGCGGCGGGGCCACGGTCGGCAGGTCGTAGCCGGCGCCCTGCAGCGCCAGGCGCAGATGCGCGTCGCCCGTGGCCAACACCCCGCCCGCGACTTCGGTGCCGGCGAGGATGAAGCTCAAAAACGCCACGGCGAGCACGAGGCTCGCCACCGTGACCAGGGAGCGCAGAAAGCGCACCCGGATGCTTTTGATGCTGATGGCAAGGGCAATGCGAAACGGCAGCACCACCTGGCGCGCGATCTTCCTGCGCCCGGTGGGCATCGAAGCCAAGCCGTTCCGTTCCTGCCGCATGCCTGTTCCATGTCTTCGCGCGCGGATTGCGCGCCTTCATGCACGTGTGCGGGTTGCCCCCGATTTCTGACAGAAAGGCCGCTTCCTGCCAAGGCCAAGGCCCTCCAGTGAAGATCCTGCTATTTTTTGGCGCGACGCTTGGGAAGCTCGATGCCGTACTTCTGGATCTTGTAGTTGAGCGCCCGCCGGCTGACACCAAGCAGCGGCGCGGCGGCCTTCTGCACCCAGTTCGACTGTTCCAGGGCGCGCACGATGGCGGCCTTTTCGCTGGCGTCCAGGGACAGGGAATCGTCCTCGCCCGTGGCCGAACGGTCCGGGCCCTTGCCGGCCAGGGGCAGTTGGAGATCCTCCTGGGCGAGCACGCCTTCCGCGCCCAGGACCACGCCGGCTTCCAGGGCGTTGCGCAACTGACGCACGTTGCCGGGCCAGGGGTAGGCCATGAGGTAGGCCATGGTCTCGGGCGGCACGACCACGGGGGGAATGCCCTGGCCGGCGCAGAACTGGCGGATGAAATGCTCGGCGAGCACGGGAATGTCCTCGCGACGCTCGCGCAGCGGCGGCACGTTGATGGTCACGACCTTGAGCCTGTAGAGCAGGTCCTCGCGAAAGACCCCTTCCGCGACCTGCTCGAAGATGTCGGCGTTGGTGGCGGCGAGGACCCGGCAGTCCACCTGGATCTCGCGCACGTCCCCGATGCGGCGGATCTTGTGGTTCTCGAGGAAACGCAGCAGCCGCACCTGCATTTCAATGGTGATGTTGCCTATTTCGTCGAGGAAAAGCGTCCCCTGGTTGGCTTGTTCGATGAGGCCTTTCTTATCTTTGACCGCGTGGGTGAACGCGCCCTTGACGTGGCCGAAGAGCTCGGATTCGAGCAGCCCCGCCGGGGTGGAGCCGCAGTCCACGGTGACGAGCGGACCGTTTTTGCGCGGGCTTCTGCGGTGGATGAGGTTGGCCACCAGCTCCTTGCCGGTGCCGGATTCGCCGAGGATGAGCACGTTGACGTCGCGGGCGGCCACGCGGTCGATCATGGCGGCGAGGTCGCGCATGGCCGGGCTTTTGCCGACCAGCCCCGATTCCGCGATGTCCGGGGCGGCGGGCGGCGGCGCGCCGGCGGCCTTGGCAAAGACCTCGGCCACGCGGGTCAGCAGTTCCTGGCCGTCGAAGGGCTTGGTCAGGTAGTCCACGGCCCCGTGCTTGATGGCCTCCACGGCACCGGAAATGCTGCCATGGGCGGTGAGGAAAATAATCGGCAGGCGCAGGCCCCGGCGCTCCATCTCCTCGAGCAGGCGCATGCCATCCATGCCGGGCATGCGGATGTCGGAAATGACCAGCCGCACGGGGCGGCTCGCGAGCACCTGCAGGGCTTCGGCCCCGTCGCCGGCCGTGACCACGTCGTAACCCGCGGAAACGAGGCGCACTTCCAGGACTTCCAGGATGTGCGGGTCGTCGTCCACGGCGAGGATGGTCTTTCGCGTCTGGTCGGCGCTTTTCATGGGCATCCGGTCGCGCGGCGCGCGACGAAGGTCAGTTGTTGATCAGGCCTTTCTTTTTTTCCTGAATCTGCTGGTGGATGGTTTCCAGGGCCCGGACCTGCTGCTGGAGGCTCTTGCGGATGTGTTCTTCGCGCTCGGCGAGCTTTTTGGCGCATTCGCGCTCGAGCGTCGCCTTCTGCTCCTTGAGCGTCGCGACAGGCTTCAGGTTCTTGAGGGCGGAAAGCAGGAAACGCGGGTCCTCGCCGCTGCCGCCCGGGGGCGAGGCCTTGGTCCAGGTGTCGAAAAGCTCCATGGCCACGGCCATCTCGCCCTCGGTGTTCGCCTGGGCGAGCCTGACCCCGGCCATGGCGAACAGGGCCTTCTGGCGCACGGCCGCGTCCGGGTCGGTGTTGCTGGCGATGCGCCACAGGCCCATGGCCCGTTTGACCTCGCCGCCGTCGTAGGCGCACACGCCCTGGTCGTAGAGGCTGTTGCGCGTGGGTTCGCAAGCCGGCGAGGCGACCGCGGTCGTGGCGACCTGGGGCGGGGGCGGGGGAACGGGCGGTGCGGGCGGCTTTTTCGCGACACAGCCGCAGGCCAGGAGCACAAGCGCGAAGCACAGGCCGCGAGCCGCATTTCCGACAATCGTGTTCTTCATGTTTTGCGCCATATCAGGCTGTTGCCCCATCCACGGGGATTGTAAAGTAAAACGTGCAGCCCTTTCCGGGCAGACTCGACAGCCAGATGTTGCCGCCATGGGCTTCGATAATGGTCTTGGCGATGGACAGCCCAAGGCCGATGCCGTCGGTGGTCCGCTTGGTGCGCACCCCGCGGTAGTATTTATTGAAAACGTGGGGCTGTTCTTCCTCGGCGATGCCCGGGCCCTCGTCGGTGGTGCTGACGAGCAGCTTGCGTCCGCCGTCGGCCATTTCCAGGCCCACGAGCACCGTACGCCCGGGCGGGGAGAATTTCACGGCGTTGCCGACGAGGTTGTAAAGCGCCTGGCCGAGCAGTTCACGGTCCCCGACCACGGAGACGATGTCGCGCCCCACGCGCGGCGTCAAGGCGATGCCCTTGGCTTCGGCGGCCGGCGCGGCCTTTTCCAGGGTCTCGAGAACCAGCTTCTCGGGATCGAAGGGTGTGGGTGCCAGGTCCACGATCTGGGAGGCCATGCTCGAGACCTTGAGCAGGCTCGTGAGCATGGCGGAGATGCGCTGGAGTTCGTCGCTGGCGATGTCGAGGAAGCGCTTCTGGCGCTCGTTGACCTCGCCGAGCACGCGTTCGCGCATGAGGTTGACGGATTCGCGGATGGAGGTCAGCGGCGTGCGGATCTCGTGGCTGACCATGTCGATGAAGTCCGCGCGCATGCGCTCCTCTTCCTTGAGGCGCACGGTCATGTCGTTGAACGCCTGGGCGAGCTCGCCAAGTTCATCGTTGGAAAGGACGCGGATGGGTTCCAACCGGCCGTCGCGGGTGTAGGCGCGGATGCCTCGTCGCAGCTCGCGCAGCGGCCGGCGCAGGGAATAGGTCAGGTAGAGGATGCCAAGGAGCCCGAGGCCTATGGAGACGACGAGGCCCGTGACGCCGCGGCTCACCGCCACTTCGCTGATGCGGTAGAGCTCCCGCATGCCCGATTCGAGCACCCGTTCGTTGTCCTGGCGGGCGCTTATCACGATGCGCATCCATTTGTTGAGCGTTTCCTGGTCGATCCAGGGTTCGCCGGCAAGGGCCTTGCCTTGCGCCAGTTCCGGAAATGCGGCGCGGAACTCGGCGTGCAGCTCCTCCCAGACGGAAAAGCTCTCGTAGCGGAACCAGAGGATGCTCCAGATGGCGTTTTTGTATTCGTTGAGCGCGGTGAGGAAGTTCTTCTTGTATTCCTCGGAGTGCATGATCTCGTACTTCTTCTGGTTCTCCTCCATGGAAAGCAGGCTGTCCACGAGCCGCTGCGAAATGGAGAGGACCTCGAAGCGGACCTTGACGATGTCGCGCGAGATGTTGACCGATTCCTTGATGTAGATCAGAAGCGTGGACGTGGTGAAATACGCCACGACCAGGATGCCGATGTAGACAGCCAGCATCTTGAACAGCAGGCCGTACTGCTTGATGGGTTTGCGATAGAGATACATGGTGGTCGGCGGTCCGGGAAAGGACGCTTACGACGGGGCCGGCCGCAACGGCGGCCGCCGCGACGCCGCCGGTCCTACTTGGCGGCGAAGAGTTCCTGCTCCAGGGCGTGGGGGCGCCGGATGTTGGTCAGCACCAGCCGCTGGCTACTCGAGGCGGTCAGAATGACCTTGCCGTAGCCGAGCAGGCCGCCGAAGAGACCGGGCTCGCACTTGACGGACTCGATCTTGCCGACGTCCAGGGAAAAGGTGCCGAACAGCGCATCGTCGCACAGCAGGCGTTTTCCCGTCACGCCCACCCGCAGGGTGAAGAAGGAGAACAGGCGGGTCAGGGCCAGCAGGGTCAGGATGATGAAAAAGATGTAGCGAAAGAGCCAGATCGCGGCGGTAATGATCTTGGGCAGAAACTTTTCCAACTCCTCCGGCACCTTGAACTGCGCCAGAGAGGACAACGCCGGCCCGCTCGACCACACGGCCAGGGCCAGGGCGAACAGGATCGCGGCCTTGGCCAGCACCACCCAGTGCTTCCCGGTCCTGTAGAGAATATCCTCACCCTCGAAAACGAGGCCGTTTAAGCTCATGGCTTCCCACTCCCACAGCAGACGTATCGTCCCGCCGCCCCGCCGCTTGGCGCAAGGCAGCGACAATCGACGGCTTTAACCGAAAACGGCGCGTTAGGCAAAGCCTTCCTCAGCCACGGGGCCACCACCAGCTGACGCCGAGCGCCCAGGCGGCGAGGCACGTGCCGCCGGCCAGCACGGCAAGCGCCACCTGGGCCGCGCGGCCCGGCTTGCCGGCGCGGCACAGCCGCCAGCCGGCGGCCAGCCCCAGGGCCGTGCCGCACAAGAAGCCGAAAAAGTGCCCGGCCAGATCCACCTGTCCCGTGGTCTCCTCGGACCCGGCCCCGAGCATGGCCAGCAGCATGAGCACCGCGCCCGCGGCCAGGAAGCGCCTGGCGGAAAGCCCGGCCTGGAACCCCGACAGCCGCACCCCGCCGAGCGCGCCAAGCGCCCCGAACACGGCGGTGGACGCGCCCAGAAAGTGCATGCCCGGCCCCTGGACGAGAGCCTTGCACACGTTGCCGCCGATGCCGGCTGCGACCGTGAGGGCAAACCCGAACCCGAGCCCGGTTTCCCGGCACAGCAGGCTCAGAAAGAGCGCCGCGCAGGCGGCGTTGCCGAAAAGATGGGCAGGATCGGCATGAAGCCACAGCGCGGTCGCGGCGCGCCACCACTGCCCGGCGAGCATGGCCGCGCTGTCCCCGGCCCCGATCTCGCGCCAGGGGATGCGCCGGCCCTGCCACACGGTTTCGCCGAGCAGAAAGCCCCAGATGCCGGCGACGACGCCCATGACGGCGAGGACCGGCAGCGTGGCCGAAGGCCGGCGCGGCGTGGCCTCGGGATCGGGCAGCACGCGGTTTTCGCGTTCGGCCGTGTAGGCGGCGATCTCCTCCAGGGCTTCGGCCACGCGCCGTCCGGGCACGAACAGCCGCCAGCCGGAGCCGGCGCGGCGCAGCACGTGGGGCACGCCCCGGGCCGTCAGGACGTAGGCCCAGTCGCGCACACGGATTTCCGTGGCCGTGGCGTCCGGGTCGCCGAGCAGTTCGGGCGTCAGATCGCAGAGCGCCGGACGCGGCCAGAAACGCGTCCTGCGCCCGGCGTCGCCGCCTGCGCCATTCGGGGGCGACGGCTCAACGGGCATGGGGCGCGACCTGGGTACGGGAAGGCGTCAAAAAAGGCGTCGTCATGGAAGGCATGTTACGTTGTTCCGCCAGGACAACGCAACGCCGCGTCGCGGGCGATCCGCCCTTGCCGCCGCGCCCGCGATTTTGCTACAGGATGCGGCATGAACAGAGAACGCCGCCAATTCTATTCGACCTTCCTACTCCTCATCCTCGCCGCCTCGCTCACCCTGGCCTACATCGTGCTGCGGCCCTTCGTGGACATCCTCATCATCGGCGTGGTGCTGGCGACGCTCTTCCAGCCTGTGCACCGCAAAATCGCCGGCCTGTGCGGCGGGCGGGCCACCCCGGCGGCGCTTCTGACCACCGTGCTCATCTTCTCCTGCCTCATCATCCCGGTCTTCGTCTTCCTCGGCGCGCTGCTCGCCCAGGGCGTCCAGTCCGTCAACGCGCTGCAAGCCAAGCTCGCCACCCTCGACTTCAACGCGCTTTTCAGCCACGAAGCCGTCGCCCCCTACCTGGGCTGGATACAGGACCACCTGCCCTTCCTGAACATCAAAAAGCTCGCCCTCCAGGCCGACCTGCTGTCGCTTTCCAAAAACGCCGGGCAAATCCTGCTCAACAGCGGTACCACCATCATCGGCAACGTGTTCGTGCTGACGATGAATTTCGTCATCCTCATCTTCGTGCTCTTTTTCCTCATCCGCGACGGCGAAGCCATGCTCGGCTACGCCCGCTACCTGCTGCCGCTGTCCACGAACCAGGAAAACCGCATCTTCCGCCAGCTCGACGACGTGGCCAAATCCGTGATCCTCGGGGCCTTCGTCATCGCCCTGGCCCAGGGCGCGGCCGGCGGCCTCGGGCTCTTCATCGTGGGCATACCGCCCTTTTTCTGGGGCTGCATGATGGGTTTCGCCTCGCTCATTCCGGTGGTCGGCACGGCCATCATCTGGCTGCCCGTCTCGATCTACCTGATCCTCACCGGCCAGTGGCAATGGGGCGTTTTCCTCATCGGCTGGGGCGCGGTCGTGGTTTCGAGCATCGACTCCATCATCCGGCCGATCCTCATGCAAAACCGCTCCAAGATGTCCACGTTCTGGGTGTTCCTCTCCATCATCGGCGGCATCAAGTTCTTCGGGGCCCTCGGCATCCTCTACGGCCCGCTGGTGCTCGGGTTCGCCATGGTCATGCTCTCGCTCTACGGCGAGGACTACCGGCACGTGCTCGAGGAGCGCAACGTCATCAGCGCGCCCACATCCGACGCAGCGCCTCCGAAGGCATAGCCGCGGAGTTTCGACGTTCCGCATACGAACGAAAAAGGCCCCGCTCACGCGGGGCCTTTGCGCTTCCGATCCGGGGGGCCCGCAGGGGCCCCCCGGTCGTCAGACGGGACACTGCACGTCCTTGGTCGACCCCGGTCCGGCCAGCGGCTTGAAGCACTTCCTGCCGGCGCCGCACACCGGGCACTTCCAGTCGTCGGGCAGGTCGGCGAAGGCCGTCCCCGCAGGAATCCTGCCTTTGCGATCGCCCTTGTCCGGATTGTAGATGTAGCCGCAATTGGTGGTCTGGCACTGCCACATCTCTTCAGGCGCTGCCATGCTCGCTCCTTTTCCGTGTCGCCGGACGACGCCGCGCGCGATTAATCGACCTTGAAAAACGCCTTGGCCAGGGCCTGGCAGACCGGGCACTTGTCCGGGGCCGCGCCGGCGACGGTGTAGCCGCACACCGAGCAGACGTACCAGTCCTTCTCGGGATAGGCGGCGACGTCCTTGGCGGCTTCGGCGTACAGGCTGGCATGGAGCTCCTCGACGGCGTTGGCGAAGGTGAAGCCGCGCTCGGCAGCCTTTTCGCCCTCGGCCTTGGCGTCCTCGATCATGCCCGGATACATGCTCTTGAACTCGTGGGTTTCACCCGCGATGGCGTCCTGCAGGTTGGCGGCCGTGTCCTTGATGCCGCCCATGTTGCGCAGGTGGGTGTGGGCATGGACGGTCTCGGCGGCGGCGGCGGCCTTGAAGAGCTTGGCCACGCCGAGGTGGCCTTCCTTCTCGGCCTGGGCGGCGTAGGCGAGGTACTTGCGGTTGGCCTGGGATTCGCCGGCAAACGCGGCCTTGAGGTCTTCCATGGTCTTGCTCATTTCGATCGACTCCTTTGGTTTTCTTGCGGGTTGATGTTCTGCATGCGGGAAAGGCAGGTGCGGCACACGCCGCGTACCAGAATCTGCGCGTCGCGGGGAACGCCCCACGCGGCGACCGCCGGTGGCAGATCGTCAAGGCCCGCCCCCGGCATGGTGAAATCCTCGATGCGGCCGCACGAAAGACATACGAGATGATGGTGCGGCGTCACATCTCCGTCGAAGCGCCCCTCGTCGCCGCCGCCCGGCACCCGGCTCACCAGCCCCCGCGCCTCCAGGGCGGACAGGGTGCGATAGACCGTGTCCAGCGAAATGGCCGGCGCGGCCTCGCGCACCCGCCGCCAGACCATCTCCGCCGAAGGGTGGTCCCGGGTCGTGGTCATGGCCTTGTACACCAGATAGCGCTGGGTGGTAAACTTCAGGCCGCTTTTGGCGAACAATTCCTTGAGGGCTTCCATCGACATAGTTTTTATTCCTAGTTGCTGTTAATTCCTATTTAGAGAACAGCCCACGGCCCGTCAACACTTTTTTTGTTTTCCCTCACCGCCACCAGGTCCGGCCGGCGCGCCAGAGCCCGTCCAGGGTCAACGGGCGGCCACGGCCGCATTTGCGGGCCAGGAACACGAACAGATAGGCCGCGGCCAGGGCGTCGGCGCGGGCGTCGTGGGCAGCAAATTCCGGCAGGCCGTAGCGGCGGCACAGGGCCGGCAGGGAATAGTCGAGGCTTTCCGCCTCCCCTGCCCTGCCCCCGGCGACGAGCCGCTTCTCCTCGAAGGCCATGGCCAGGCGCAGGGTGTCGATGCAGGGCGCAACCAGCGGTCCGCCCAGGCTGCGGCGGCTGGCGGCATTCAAAAAGCCCATGTCCAGATCGATATGGTGGCCGACGAGAATGGCGTCGCCGACGAAATCGAGGAAAGCGGCCAGGACAGCGGCTTCTTCGGGCGCGTCGCCAAGGCCCGAGGCCGTGAGGCCATGGACGAGGGAGGCGTCGCGCGGCACCGCGCCCGGGGGCCGCACCAGCGAGGAAAACGACGCGCCGGGCAGGATCGAAAGCCCGGAAAGCCGTACCGCGCCGATGGAGACCAAGGCATGGCGGCGCGGGTCGAAACCGGTCAGTTCGGTGTCCACGGCCACGAAGGCGCAGGCGTCGAGGAGCGCCCTGGCGTCGCGCCCGGCCTGCGCCGCCTGGTGCGCGAGAAGCGCGGGCGCAAGGGCCTCGGGCGTTTGCGCGGCCCCGGTGCGGCGCAGCAAGCGGTCAAACAAGCCCATGACAGTCCTCCCCTGCCGCCGTGTGCGCGGCAAGCGCCAGGCGCAACGCTTCCAGTGCGGCGAAAGCGGCGCGGAAACCATGGCGGCGGCGCGGCGAAACGCTCGCCAGGGGCACGGGCGCTTCGTCGCGACCCGAAACCTCGCGCCCGGTGAGCAGGGCACCCAGCCGCTCGGCCTCGAAAAACGCGAACGCCTCCGCGGCGCGGGCGGCCGTCCCTTCGTCAACGACGCCCAGGCGGCCCAGGGCGTCGAGACGCGCCGCAGTGCCGGTTTGCTCCACGCCGCAGCGCAGGGCGGCCAACCGGGCCAGGGCCGTGACCGGCCGCGAGCCCCTGGCGAGGACGTCGAGCACATCGCAGGCGCCGCCGTCGCGCTCCATGAGCCGCCCCTGGTACAGGCCAAGCGGCGCGGGCCGCGAAGCGGCGGCCGCAAGCCAGGCCGCGGCGAGGTCCGGGGGAAAGCCGTTCCCTTCCCCTGCGGCCATAGGTTCGCCGCCAAGGACGCGGGCGTCGAAGCCCTCCAAGGACGCCTCGTGGTCGAGCGGATCGCCGTCCAGAACAAACCCCTGCGGGGAAAGCGCCGTGCGCGGGTCGCCAAGGACCAGCCGCGTGGACGGGGCATGCAGGCCAAGGGCCGCGAGCGCGTCGCCGAGCAGGGGCAGGAAGGCCTGCATGTAGGTCCGCGCCGCCCGGCCCACGATGGGGTCGCCGCCATCGTCCGGCACGGCGGCCAGGGACAGGCCGGAGCCGGGCAGCATCTCGCGCCGGCCGGCCGCGCCCAGAAGCAGCCAGCGGCACGGCGCGGGCGACGGGCCGCAGCGTTTTTCCAGAAGTTGCAAGAGCCGCGCGAGCACCTGCTCGGCAAGCAGCGTCAGCACGCCCGAAACGACGGCCGCCGTCGCGCCCCGGGCCACGAGCGCCGCGGCAAGCGGCCGCATGCCCCGGCAGATTTCGCCAAGATCCGCCACGTCCGCCGCGCGCCGGGCCGCGCGCAACAAGGCCATGGGCGAACGGCCGTGGGACAGGAGCACATCGCTCGCCGTGACCATGCCCGCCGGCTCGCCGTCCCTTGTCACGAGCAGGTGGCGGACGCCGGAACCGGTCATCTGCAACAGGGCCTCGAAACAGGGCGTTGCGGCGTCGATGGTCGCGACCGGTGCTGACATGAGCGTTTCGACCGGGGCGGTGAGCGCCATGCCCGTGGCCACGGCGCGGCGCAGATCCCGGTCCGTGACGATGCCGATGACCGCGCCCGCTCCCTCGCGCACGAGCACGGAGCCCACCTGCCCGGCCTCCATGACCCGGGCCGCCCGGCGCAGGTCCGTGCCCCGGGGCACGGCCGCAAGCCCCCGCGAGGCCACGTCACCGGCCAGACGGGTGAAGAGGTAGTCGCCGTCGGCCGGGTCGGGACAGCCGGCCGGGCCGGGCATGCGGCCGTCCCTTGCGGCCGGGGACAGGGCGTCGGCGAAGTAGTCCGCAACGAAACCGTGACGGCGGCACACGGCGGCGAACGCCTGCCCGGGCAGGCGCACGAGGAAGGTGTCTTCCAGGGCGACGCCCTCGCCGCCCTCCCGGTCCCCGTCCGGCGCAAGGGCGCAGGCCGCGCCGAAACACTCGCCTTCGCCCCGCACGTCGTCACGCTCCGGGCCGTCCCCGGGCCGGCGCAGGCGCACCCCGCCGCGCTGGACGCAGCAGACGTCCCCGTCAGCGCGCACGGGTTCGTCCTCGAGGTACAGAGCGACGCGGGAGGCGGCGGCCAGGGCGGCGCGCTCGAACGACGGCAGCCGGTCGAAGGGCGGCACGCCGGCGAGAAAGGCCTGCACGGCGTCCGGTTGGCGGGATGGGTCGTTTGCCTGCATGGCTCCTCCTTCAGGTCAGGTAGGCCAGGCTGAAATGGTGTTCGAGCATGGCCGTGAAATCGGCCACGACGCGAAAGGCGCGGCGCAACTCCTCCCTGTCCGAGGGCGACAGGGACGCGGGGTCCAGGCGGTTGTCCGGCTGCCCGCCCGCCGCTGCGGCTTGGGCCTGACGACGCAGGCGCAGGGCCTGGACGCAAGAAAAAGCCCGCTCCAGGCGCGCGGCCGAGTCCTGGCCGATGCGCCCCAGGCGGGACAGCGCCCCGATGCGCGCCACGGTGCCGGTTTCCGGGACGCCGGCCTCCAGGGCCAGGGCCTTGACGCCAAGGACCAGGGGATAGACCGCCGCGCGTTTGAGATCGACCGGGGCATGGCGGCCCGACAGGGACAGCGGCCCGGGCAGGTGGGCCTCGGGCGCAAAATGCAGGGCCTCGCGCGCCAGTCCCCGCACGAGCAGCGGCGCATCGGCCGCGCGGCGGCGGACATGGGCGGCCACGGCCACGGCCAGGGCGGCGTCGCCGTCCACGGGGCGCGCGTCGGCCAAAAGCGAAACGAGGAGCACGCCCGCGGCGTCCGGCCTGTCCGCTGCCGCGTCCAGGGCATCCCGCCATTCGCGCGATGTCCTTCGCCATTCCGGCGTGGCGGCCATGATGCCCCGGGGACAGGGCGGCATGCCGGCCGCCTCGAGGATGTCGCGCATGCGCCCGGCAAACGCGGCATATGCCTGCCGGCCGCCTGCGTCCGCCTTGCCTGGCAGGACGAGGGCGTTGTCCTGGTCCGTGGCCAGGAACTGTTCGCAGCGCCCCTGGCTGCCGAGCGCCAGCAGGCAGGCTCCCGGCGGCGGCGCGACCGGGCCGCTGCGGGCCAGGGCGGCGGCGCGCACGAGGAGCGCGTCATAGAGCGCGGCGGCGGCGCGCCCTGTTTCCAGAACGTCGCCGCCGCCGGCCCGGCCGGCCACGAAAGCCCGGATGTCGCGCAACAGCGCCGCCAATTCCCAGGGCTCCCGGACCCGCGCCAATCTCTCCGTCATTTCCCGCACATCCACATGCGCTACCAAGGAACTTTCTCGCATCCCCCCTCTCCTCCCCCCATCCGGGGGGCCGGGGGGGATGATCCCCCCCGGTGGGGTGGGTTCGGGAGGGGCAACGCCCCTCCTGACTCTTCGTCTTCCTTCTTAATACTTCCCCTTCTCCCCTACTCCCTTACTCCGCGCCCACGCCGAGGTAGTTGCGGATCTGCTGGGCCGCGTAGAGGGATTGGGCCTTGGCGTCGGGCACGAGCACCGAGCCGAGCCAGCCGGCGAAGAAGGCGGCGGGCATGGAGATGAGCGCCGGGTTTTTCCAGGGGAAAATCGGCGCGGGGTTGCCGAGCACGGCCACCCAGACCGTGGGCGAGAGCAGGATCAGGCCGGCGGCGGTCACGGTGCCGGTCACGATGCTGGCCGTCGCGCCGAAGGTGCTCGTGCCCTTCCAGAGGATGGAGAGGAGCAGCGCCGGGAAGTTGGCGCTGGCGGCGATGGCGAAGGCCAGGCCGACCATGAAGGCCACGTTCTGCCCCTTGAACGCCAGCCCGAGCAGGATGGCCGCCACGCCGAGGCCCACCGTGGCGCGCTTGGCCACCTTCATCTCGTCTTCCTCGGAGGATTTCCCGCCGCGCCAGACGTTCACGTAGAGGTCGTGGGAGAGCGTGGTCGCGCCGGCAAGCGTGAGCCCGGCCACCACGGCGAGGATGGTGGCGAAGGCCACGGCCGCGATAAAGCCCAGGAACACGGTGCCGCCCGTGACTTCGGCCAGAAGCAGGGCCGCCATGTTGCCGCCGGCGTCCACCCGGGCCACGATGTCGCGCCCGACGAGCACCATGGCGGCGAAGCCGATGATGAAGGTCAGCACGTAGAAATAGCCGATAAGTCCGGTGGCGTAGAACACGGATTTGCGGGCGGTCTTGGCGTCGGGCACGGTGTAGAAGCGCATGAGGATGTGCGGCAGCCCGGCCGTGCCGAACATGAGCGCGATACCGAGCGACAGGGCGTCCAGGGGATTGGCGACAAGGCCGCCGGGATTGAGCACCTTTTCGCCGTAGGTCGCGGCGGCGGCGTTGAAAAGCCCGATCACGTTGAAGTCGAACCGGGAAAGCGCCATGACCACCATGACCGTGGCGCCGGCCAGAAGCAGCACGGCCTTGATGATCTGCACCCAGGTGGTGGCCAGCATGCCGCCGAAGAGCACGTAGGCGATCATGACCGCGCCCACGGCGATGATGGCCGTTTCGTAGGGCAGGCCGAACATCATCTTGACCAGCGCCCCCGAGCCCACCATCTGGGCGATGAGGTAGAAGCAGACCGTGAGCAGCGACCCGATGGAGGCGGCGATGCGGATGGGTTTTTGCGAGAGGCGGTAGGCGACGACGTCGGCAAAGGTGTATTTGCCGAGGTTGCGCAGGGGCTCGGCGATGAGGAACATGATGATGGGCCAGCCGACGAGAAAGCCGATGGAGTAAATGAGCCCGTCGTAGCCCTTGAGCGACACGAGGCCGGCGATGCCCAGAAACGAGGCGGCGGACATGTAGTCCCCGGCCAGGGCCAAGCCATTTTGCCAACCCGTGACCGAACGGCCGGCGGCGTAGAACTGCGAGGCACCCCGGCTCTTTTTCGCGGCATAATAGGTGATGGCCAGGGTGCCGAGGATGAAGAAGATGAAAAAGATCACGGACGTGGCATTGGGTTGCCCGATGGTGGTGGTGAAGTCGTTCATCCCCGCTCCTCCCGCATGGCGTGTTTGAGATTATTGACGGCGGTGTCGTAGTCGTCGTTGGCCCAGCGCACGTAAACGCCCGTGGCCAGCCACGAGACAAAGATGACGCCAAGCCCCACGGGAATGCCGACGGTCAGGTGCTCGCCGATGCGCGTGGCGAAAAGGTCCGGCCGGAAGGCCAGGATGGCGATGAAGCCGTAGTAGACCGCGAGCATGAAGGCGGTCAGGGTCAGGGAGACGCCCCAGCGCTTGCGCACGAGTTGCGTGAACTCCCTTGAGCGTGTCGGGTCGGCCGTCGTCGTGGTCATGGGTCGCTCCTTGCTGCCGGCTTGCGGCCGGGCCGTGGTTGCCCGGCCGGTTGGGCGGCGGCGGCCGGGATGCGACCCGTATAGGGCGGCCCGCGGGGGAAACGCCCGCGATTTTCGGCAAACGGCGTGACCCTTCCCATGGATGGGGAACGGCGCGGACGGGGCGGCGCGACCGTTTACCGGACAAAAGACGCCGTCCGCCGCGACAGGCGGTCGATGCGGAAGAAAGGTGGGGCTAGAACGGCAGTTCGAGCTGGCGGGGGCGGCGTTTTTCGGCGATCAGGCGCTTGAGCTTCTTGGGCGAGACACCCACACGGTAGGGCCACACGGGGCAGACGTCGTGCTCGGTGCAGCGGCGCACGGCGTCGCGGTCGCCGACCGTGCAGCGCAGGCAGAACCGCCGCACCACCCGCACCACGCGCACGCCGAAGCCCTCGGGGATTTCCTTCATGCGCAGGGGGTGGAACGGGCAGCCCTTGTCGGCGCAGGCGGCCACGAGACTGCGCTGCCCGCCCATGCAGGCGATCAGGCAGTAGCGGCGCACGGCCTCCAGGGGCGAAAGGGATTTGCAGGCGTCGCCTTTCGGCATGGGTCCTCGCGGGGCTTCGCGGCGCAGGCCGCATCGGGTTGCCCCTTCCATAGACCGCCCTGTGGCCGCTGGCAACCGCCTGGGGGGGATTTCCCCGACCTGGCAAGCAGCCATGCCGTCCGCCCCGCCCGTCATGCAGTACCTCACTACTCTTCAATAATCGTGATCGCTATTGCGAAACCACATCTCCAGCATCCTCGTTTTCCAGTTCCAAACAACTGCATACACGAATTCGACAAATCCAGTGTCAGTGATATCACGGCTTTACAGCGAAATCATTACGGCCTACAAAATCGCCAAGCAACGGACGCCGCAATCAACACGCCGCCGCGGCGCATTGCGCCGCGACAACGCAAGCCTGCCTCCCTTGTCTCCGGTCGACGACGACAACGCGATCAGCAAGGACGTGCGAGGCGCGGGAAACATGACGCACCCTCCTGCACCACCACGATGCCCGACGCCGCTTGGCCTTCGCGCGGCGCTCATGGGGCTTGTCCTTCTGGCCGTGCTGCCGGCCCTGGCCCTGGCGCTCTACCACGGCCTCGAACAGGGCGCGAAAGCGCGCGCCGAAGCCGGCATTGCCGTGAACAACCGGGCGCAGGCCCTGGCCGCCGGCGAGGAAGGACGCCTGGCCGCGGCCATGCGTCTGGTCGAGAGCCTGGCAGCCGCCACCGTGGTGCGCGTCGTCGATCCCCAGGGCTGCACCCTGCTTTTTTCCGAGCTCCTGCGCCAATCCGGTCCGGGCATCGCCAACATCCTGGCGGTCTCCGCCGGCGGCGAACGCATCGCCGAAGCCCGCGACGCGGCCGGCGACGGCTTTCCCCCCGGCCGCACGCCCATCCAGACCGTCTCCTTCGCCGACCGGGACTGGTTCAAGCAGGCCGTCGCCACAAAAACCTGCCATGCCGGCCCGTTCGTCATGAGCCAGGGCGGCCGTCCCCTGGCCGTGGCCGCCTGCCCGTCCCTGGGCTGGGACGGCGAGGTCAAGGCCGTGGTCGCGGCGGTCCTGACCCTGGACGCCCTGGCCGAGGCCGTGGCCGCCGCTCCGCCGCCCCCGGGCGGTGTCGTGGGCGTGCTCGCCCCGTCGGGGGTCCTTCTGGCGACGTTCCCGGAAAAACTCCCTGTCGTCGGCCGGCAGCTTGCCGGCTCGCCCCTGGTCCGGGCCGTGGCCGACCAGACTTCCGGGGGCATGGAGACCGCAGGCCTCGACGGCGAGGGCAAACTCGCCGGCTGGGCGCGCATCGCGCCCCAGCGCCCCGGCTCCCCCGCCATTTTCGTGGAGCGCCCCCTGGCCGAGGCCTACGCCGCCTCGCAAAGGCTTCTTTGGGTCCATCTCGCCTGGCTGGCCGTGGTCGGCGTCGTCGGCCTCGGCGCGGCCCGACTTTTCGGCGGGCGGCTCCTGGTGCGGCCCATCGTCGCCCTGGTCGAGGCCGCCGAAGCCATCGGCCGGGGGGAGTTCGCCACGCGCACGGCCGGCGCGCCCCGCATCCGCGAACTGCACCGCCTGGGCAGGGCGTTTGACGCCATGGCCGGGGAACTCGAGGAACGCGACCACGTGCTGGCCGAAAAGACCGCCGCCCTGGAAAATTCCAACAAGGACCTGGAGCAGTTCGCCTACGTCGCCTCCCACGACCTCCAGGAACCGCTGCGCAAGATCACGAGCTTCGCCGACCTGCTCGGCAAACGCTGCGCCGGCCAGCTCGACGAGACCGGCGAACGCTACATGGCCTACATGGTGGACGGAGCCCGGCGCATGAGCCAGCTCATCAACCACCTGCTCACCTACTCGCGCCTGGGCACGAGCCGCGCGGCCTTCACCGAAACGAACCTGGGGCAGGCCCTGGACGTGGCCCTGGACAACCTGGAACTGCCCCTGGCCGAGGCCGGGGCGCGCGTGACGCGCGACGCCCTGCCGGCCGTGGTCGCCGACGCCACGCAGCTCGCCCAGCTCTTCCAAAACCTCGTCGGCAACGCCGTCAAATACCGGGGCGACGCCCCGCCGGCCATCCACGTCGCGGCACGGCGCGAAGACGACGCCTGGGTCGTCTCCGTGGCCGACAACGGCATGGGCATCGCGCCCCGCCATTTCGACCGGGTCTTTCGCATGTTCCAGCGCCTGACCACGGCCAAGGAGCATGCCGGAGCCGGCATCGGCCTGGCCTTTTGCAAACGCATCGTCGAACGCCACGGCGGCCGCATCTGGGTGGAGTCCGTCGAAGGCGAAGGCTCCACGTTCTTCTTCACCCTGCCGGACCGGGAGGCCGGCGCGCCATGAACGCCATGCCCGTGCGCATCCTGCTCATGGAGGACGACCCCGGCGACGTGGAGCTGATCCTCGAAGCCCTGCGCGGCTCCCGCGTCGCCTTGTCCGTGGAACGCGTGGGCGACGGCGAGGAAGGCATGCGCTACCTGCGCCGCCAGGGGGAACACGCCGCCGCGACGCGGCCGGACCTCATCCTGCTCGACCTCAACATGCCGCGCATGGACGGCCGCGAAGTGCTCCTCGAAGTCAAACGCGACGCCGGGCTGCGCTCCATCCCGGTGCTCGTGCTGACCACCTCCGACGCCGAAACGGACATCGCGGCGAGCTACGGCCTCGGCGCCAACTGCTACCTGCAAAAGCCGCTCGGCATGGACGCCTTTTTCCGCGTCATCAAAGGCGTAGAGGACTTCTGGCTGTCCCTGGCCAAACTGCCGCCGCGCGGCGTCGTCCTGGAGAACCGGCCATGACGATGACGCTTCGCATCACGCTGATCGAAGACGACTACGGCGACGCGGAACTGGTGCGGGCCTACCTGGAGGACGGCGCGGACGCCGCCTTCGACCTGCGCCACGCGCCCCTGCTCGCCGACGGCGTCGAAGCCCTGGCCGCGGACGGCGCGGACGTGGTCCTGCTCGACCTCAACCTGCCGGACTCCACCGGTCTGACCACCTTCACCTCGGTGCGGGCCGGATTTCCGGACCTGCCCATCATCGTGCTCTCCGGCCTGGACGACCGGGAAATCTCCACCATGGCCGTGCGCGAAGGCGCGCAGGACTTCCTCGTCAAGGGCGGCTTCGACGGCCAGACCCTCTTTCGCGCCATCCTCCACGCCATCGAGCGCCACCAGCTCTACAAGCAGCTCATGGGCGCGGCCCTTTCCGACGAACTGACCGGGCTTTTCAACCGCCGGGGCTTTCTCACCCTGGCCGGGCAGATGTTCAAGTCCGCCCGGCGGCTGGCCCGGGGCGCGTTTCTGCTCTACGTGGACCTCGACGGCATGAAGACCGTCAACGACACCCTGGGCCACCGCGAGGGCGACCGGATGCTCGGGGACATGGCCGCGCTTTTGCGCGAGACCTTCCGGGAATCCGACGTGCTGGCGCGCCTGGGGGGCGACGAATTCGCCGTGTTCGGCATCGAGGAGACGCCCCGCGAGGCCGTGGAGCCCAAGGAGCGCCTGCTCGCCCGCATGACGGCGTTCAATGCCGCGGGCAAGCGGCCCTACGTGCTCAAAGCGAGCATCGGCCTGTCCTGCCTGGACATCGACTGCGCCGGAAGCCTCGCGGAACTGCTCAGCTGCGCCGATGCGCGCATGTACGAGGAAAAACGCACGCGCTCGCGCCGCGTGGAGCCGCGCCCGCCCGCACCGGCCGGCTGCCTGCCGCCCCGGCGGGAGGAGCGCGCGGCCACACAGCGCGACGCGCCGGCCGCCCCGGCGCAAAGAACACCCGGAACCCTGCGCATCGCCTGACAAAGGAGCGCCGCCATGCCGCGTCCCCGCCTCGCCTTTCTCCTTGCCGCAAGCCTGTTGCTGGCAGCGCTTTCCCCGCGCCAGGCCACGGCCGAGGAACTGGTCGTGTCCGCCGCGGCCAGCCTGACCAGCGCCCTGACGGACGTCAAGAATGCCTTCGAGGCCGAACACCCGGGGCTCACGGTCTTCGTCAATTTCGCCGCTTCGGGACCGCTGTTGCAGCAGATCGAGGCCGGCGCGCCCGTGGACGTCTTCGCCCCGGCCGACCAGGTTACCATGGACCGGGCGGCCAGGGACGGGCTCATCGACCCGGCCACGCGCGTGGACTTCACGGCCAACGACCTGATGCTCACCGTGCCCGCCGACGAAAACGCCGTGACCTGCGTCGCGGACCTCGGCTGCGACAAGGTGGGCAAGGTGGCGCTCGGCGAGCCCGACGCCGTGCCCGCCGGCAGCTACACCAAACAGGTCCTGGACGGACTCGGGCTCTGGGAAAAGCTCTCGCCCAAGATGGTCTACGGCCTGTCGGTCAAGCAGGCCCTCGATTACGTGGCGCTCGGCGAGGTGGACGCGGCCTTCGTCTACGCCACGGACGCGCGCATGGCGCAAAAACGCGTGCGCGTGGTCACGGCGCTTTCCGGCCACGCCCCCATCGTCTACCCGGCGGCCATGCTCGCCGCCTGCCCCCGCAAGGAAGCGGCCATGGCCTTCATCGCCTTCCTGCACGGCCCCAAAGGGCAGGCCATCCTGGCTTCCTACGGGTTCAAGGACCCGGCCGCCGCCAGGTGACCCCGGCCCGACCGCCCTGCTCCCAGGCCGCATCTTGGATTTGACCGGCCCTGCACCTTGGGTCATAAGCTTCCCCATGAACATCGTTTTCGGCACCAGGACGCCGCCGGCGCAGCCCGAGCGCCAAGCCGGCGACACCGCGGCCGGGGACGCAGCGCCGTTTCCCGCGGCGACCCCGGATTCTATTCACGGACACCCCAGCACACCCGGATTCTGGCAACAAAGCATCATGCGCCCCGCAACTCCTCTTCTCCTCGCGTTCCTGCTCGTCGCGGCCGCCTTCGTCCCGGCCTGCGTCAACACCTCCGGCAAAAACGAAAACAAGACCGCAAGCGAAAAAACCGCTACGACGCAACAAGGCGCTCCCGCACCGGAAGTAGCCCCGGCCGGCGCCGCCGAGGCCGAGGTCAAACCCGTTCCGGAAGCCGCGCCGCCCGCCGCCGCGCCGCCGGCCGACCTCGTGATCGAAACGCCGCCGCCGCCGCCGCCGGCCGACCGCCCGGCCTCGCCCGAGGAGCAGACCAAGAAGACCCTGGAGCCCAAGCCCGTCCAGGCCGCCGCCCTGCCCCAGCCCAAAAGCGAGCCGATCGAACCCGCGCCGGCCCCGGAAAACGTTTTTCCGGCCAAGGAACCGCCGGCCCCGGCCCGGCCCGCCACCGCGGAAAAAGCGCCCGAAGCCGCCCCGGCCGCCAAGGACAAATCCGTGGCCGTGGTCGGCGACTCCCTGGCCGTGGGCATCGGCATGACCATGTCCCACCGCCTGGACAAGGCCGGCGTCGGCTGCCATCCGCTGGGCAAGGTCTCCACCGGGCTCATCAACAAGCGGTTTTTCGACTGGGAAAAGCGGCTAAGCGAGCTTGTGGCCAAGGAAAAGCTTTCGGCCGTGGTGGTGATGATGGGCGGCAACGACGCCAACAACGCCATCGCCGGCAAACAGCCCGGCACTCCCGCCTGGAGCGACGCGTACCGCGAGAAAGCCGAGGGCTTCCTGCGCATCGCCTCCGGGGCCGGGGTCAAGGTCGTGTGGGTGGGCCTGCCCGCCATGCGCGACGCGGCCTACAACGCCCGTGTCGCGGCGGTCAACGCCGCGGCCAAGGACGCCTGCGCCAAGGTCGGCGGCTGCGCCTACATGGAGGCCTCGGACATCTTCACCGACGCTTCGGGCAAGTACGTGCAGGCCAAGGACATCGGCGGCAAGAAGGTGTCGCTTCGGGCCAAGGACGGCGTGCACATGACCATGACCGGCTACGACCTGCTGTGCGGGCAGGTGCTCGACAAGCTCTCCGCCACAGGCGCCCTGCCCGCCGGAAAATAAGCCATCCGCAAGGAGGTTTCCCATGGCGACGCGCATCGGATTCCTGGGCCTCGGCATCATGGGCACGGCCATGGCGCGCAACTGCCTGCGCGCGGGACACGACGTCACGGTCTGGAACCGCTCTGCGGGACCGGCGCAGGCCCTGGCCGAGGCCGGGGCCAGGGTCGCGGCCACGCCGGCCGCAGCCGCCGCTTCCGGCGAGGTCATAATTTGCATGCTGACCGGCCCCGATGCCTGCCGCGAAGTGCTTTTCGGCCCCGCAGGCGCGGCAAAAAGCCTGGGGCCGGGCAAGACCGTGGTCAACATGAGCACGGTTTCCCCGACGTTCGCCCGCGAGGCCGCGGCGGGCGTGCTGGCCACGGGTGCGCAGTACGTGGACGCGCCTGTCTCGGGCTCCAAGAAACCCGCCGAAGAGGGCACGCTCGTCATCCTGGCCGGCGGCGACGCGGCCGCCATCGACGCCGTGGAGCCGGTGCTGCTCTCCATGGGCAAGAAGGTCGCGCGCTGCGGCGCGGCCGGCATGGGCTCGACCATGAAGGTCACGGTCAACGTGCTGCTCGGGGCCATGGTCGCGAGCCTCGCCGAAACCGTGCGCCTGGGCGAGTCACTGGGGCTGTCGCGCGAAGCCCTGCTCGACGTGGTCATGGCCGGGCCCATGGCCAACGACCTGTTTCGCCTCAAGGACCCCATGCTGCGCGCGGGCGAATTTCCGCCGCAGTTTCCGGCCAAGCACATGGCCAAGGACCTGCGTTTCGCCGTGGGAGCTGCGGCCGAAGCCCACGCTCCTTCGCCGCTGCTTCCCGTGCTCGAGCCGCTCTACCGCAAACTCGTGGAAGAGGGCCTTGGCGAAGCGGATTTCGCGGCGGTCTTCAATGTCCTGGGCTGAGCGCCGCCGCCCCGCGCCAAGGCCCTTGACGGCCGGCCGGCCCGTGCGCTAGGATTTCTTCATGAACGCCCGCATGCCCGCTGCGCGCATCCTTCCGACCGGCTCGTATTATTATTACGGCCTTCGCGCTCGCGGCACGGCGGGTGGCGCGGCCGCGTAGGGGCCGCAACCACAACACCGCCGACAGGGGCCGCGGGCGAATCGCCCGGCGGCCCTTTTTCATGCAAAGCCGACCGGGGACCCGGGCTCCTTCGCGAAAACCGCAAGGAGAACGACCATGACCATCGGCAAATCCATCCGCCTCGAACGCATCGTCAACCGCGACACCGGCCGCACCATCATCGTGCCGCTTGACCACGGCGTCTCCGTCGGCCCCATCGCGGGCATCGAGAACATGCGCGAAACCGTCACGGGCATCGTGTCCGGCGGGGCCAACGCCGTGCTCATGCACAAGGGCGTGGTGCGCTGCGGCCACCGCGCCCGCGGCCGGGACGTGGGGCTTATCATCCACCTTTCCGCCAGCACCAGCCTCTCGCCCTTTCCCAACGCCAAGACCCTCGTCTGCACGGTGGAGGAGGCCGTCCGCCTGGGTGCCGACGCCGTGTCCGTGCACGTCAACCTCGGCGACGAGACCGAGGCCAAGATGCTCGACGACCTGGGGCTCGTGACCGAGGCCGCGGTTTCCTGGGGCATGCCGGTCCTGGCCATGATGTACGCGCGTGGTCCCAAGGTCAAAAACGAGTTCGACGCCGACGTCGTGGCCCACTGCGCGCGCGTGGGCAACGAACTCGGCGCGGACATCGTCAAGGTGCCCTACACCGGCGACCCGGACAGCTTCGCCAAGGTCGTGGCCGGCTGCTGCGTGCCGGTGGTCATCGCCGGCGGGCCGAAGATCGATTCCCGCCGCGGGCTGCTCGAAATGATCAGCAACAGCGTCCTGGCCGGCGGCGCGGGCCTGTCCGTGGGGCGTAACATCTTCCAGGACCCCGAGCCCGCGAAACTGTTGCGGGCGGTTACGGCCATCGTCCACGAAAACGCCGGCGTCGATGCGGCCATGGAACTGCTCTCGAGAAATTAGCAGGGGTCACTTGCTCCCAGACGCGCGGCAGGGTCGCATCCTGCCGCGCGCCCGCCCCGAAGGCAGCGCAGTCCCCGGTTTTCCTGGCGCAGATACTGCGCCGGCAACAAATTCAATCAAACGATTGACATTGTCCCAGGCGGGCGTAGCTTCCCCCCATGACGCAACAAGACGATGCCCTGCCGGATGCGGGGCAAGACGCCGGTCCGCATCAAACCAGGGGCCGGCGCACCCGTGAGCGGCTGCTGGAGGAAGGGCTGCGGCTCTTTGCCGAACGCGGGTTCGAGGGGGTGGGCATCCGCGAGGTGGCGGCGGCGGCAAAGACCAATATCGCCTCCATCGCCTTCCATTTTGCCGGCAAGGAAGGGCTCTACGCGGCGGTCATCGCACGCGTGGCCGGGGAACTGGCCGCGCTGCACCGCGCCGCCCTGGACGCGGCCGCCGCGCGCACGGACGCCGACGCCTCCCCTGCCGCGCGCGCCGGCGTCATGGTGGCGCAGCTCACCGAAGCGCTGCTCGCCTCCAACCGCTCGCAGTCGATGAGCCTGCTGTTGCAGCGGGAGTTCATCACGCCGACCGCGAGCTTCGACACCATCTACGACGTGGCGCTAAGGCCGACCCTGGAGGCGTTTTCCGCCCTCGTCGCCGCGGCCTGCGGCACGGCTCCGGCGACCATCGACTGCAAGGCGCTCGCCTTTTCGCTTTTCATCGTCGCCAGCGCCTTTGCGCGCAACAAAAACACGTTTCTCCATTTCCGCGAAGCCGCCGCCTATACGGCGCAGGACGCCGCCGCCATAGGCCGCGCCCTGGCCGCCTTCGTCTCGGGCGGGCTTACGCAACACCCCTAACGCCCCCTGCCACCGGTCGTCTCGCCATGCACCAGAAAGAGCGCCTCTTCACCCTCGATTTCGTCTTCGCCTGCCTGCTGATATTTCTAACCTATTGCAACATCACGGTCTTTTACAACCTCTACGTCTACCTGCAACAGATCGGCGTTCCTGCGGACTGGCGGGGATTCCTCATCGGCTCGTCGGCGCTGGCGACCATCGCCTTTTTCCTGTTCGCAAGCCCCTACCTGACCGTGAAAAACGCCGTGCCCTGCGCCAAGGTCGGCGCGCTGCTCCTGCTCGGCTGCGGCGCTGCCTACCTCTACGCGACAGGCGTTGCGGCGCTTTTTGCCGTGCGGCTGGTCAACGGCGTGGCCGTCTACCTCTTGTCCGCGGCCTGCATGACGCTCATGGTCTCGCGCATTCCCACGGAGCACAGCGGCCAGGCTTTCAGCCTCTATTCCATCGCCCAACTGCTGCCCTATTCCCTGGTGCCGGCCGTGTGCGACGCGGTTGTGCCGCATCTGCCCTCGACCGCCTACGGCTACCGGGACATGTCGCTTTTGCTGCTGCCGGGGCTTGCCATGATCTGGGTCATCGGCCGCCGGCAGAAGGCCGCGCCGGAAGCCGCCTGGGGCACGAAATCCCTGTCGCTCGGCGAGATGTACAAAAACGCCTGCAAGCCGGCCATCGCCCTGGTGCTCGGGCTCAACGCCATCTACATCGTGGCGTTTTCGTCGCTTTTTTTCATGGCCAAGGGCCTGTTCCAATCGCGGGGCTACCAGGACGTCGGCTTGTATTTCAGCATCCAGATGTGCTGCATGATCGTCATCCGCCTGGCCGGCAACAGGCATTTCGACAGGGTGCGCAAGGTCAGCCTCATCCGTTTCAGCTTTCTCGTGTCCGCCGCGAGCTTTTTTCTGGCCGCCCATTCCACAAGCCTGGCCGGCCTGTACGCCTCGTCGCTGGTCATGGGCATCGGCACGGGGGTCATTTCGCCGGCGCTCTACGGGCTCATGTTCAACATCTCGGAGCCGCGCTTCAAGACGGTCAATTCCAACCTGATGATGCTCTCGCTGCAAATCGGCAATTTCCTGGGCCCGGTGCTCGGCGCGGCGGCCATGCACGGCCTGGGCTACGCCGGCATGCTGGAAGCCGACGCCGTCTGGTGCCTCGGCGGCGTGGCGCTGTGTTATGTGCTCACAAGCAGGAAGGTCGATGCGGGGGGATTGGCGGCGGGGGCGTAAAATGATTGAAGTCGTATCGTCTATTGTTAACAACGCTTCCTTGGTCAAATAATATTTGTTTATGGAATTAAATATTCCGCAAGACCATACCATACATTACATAGCGTTATGGTACGCCCTTGCCAGCCTTGCTGTCGGCCTAGCGTTTGGCTATATGGGCTACAAATTATTCACCAATGATTCAAAGCCATTACTAACAACCAAAGAAGATAGCAATAACAACGCCGGAGATATCGTCGTGCGATATGAGAAAGCTGAGTTTGCCCTACGAAGAGGGGCTCCTGGGTCCTTCTTTTGCTTAGTGGCCGCCATCATTATCGCTGTAACACTCTATAAAGGAATTGATTTGACCTATGACATCACAATACATAACGACGGTACGCAAAACAAAATCAACCTTCCGAGCAATCCTCCCAAATAGATTTTTAAGATTCACTCTAGGTATTGTGCTTATTGTTTTACTGTTGCCGTTCACTTCCCAGGCCACAGAATCAGATGAAATATATCGTGCAGCAAAACAATCTTTTGAAAATGGTAATTGCGAAAATTCCACAAAACTATTCAATGAATATATTGATCTTGAAAAAGAGAAGCTTAAAAAAGATCCATCCTTTTACAAGCAAATAATACAAGCAATTAATGCATGCAAAAAAGAATATACTATAATCATTCATTCAAGGGCTAAAAAAGCAAAAAAGAAAAATCACTAATCCCCCAAACTGGAATAACGATAAAATGTCTTCCCAGGAAACTGCCGCTCCAGTTCCGCCGCGTTGCGGTCGGCGTGGCGCGGGCTTTCGGCGAAGAAGTCATTGAGGGCGATGGCGTCCAGGACCATCCTGTGGCGCTGGGCGAAATGGCCGTAGACGATGGCGTCGGAAAGGCAGCCGAGCCTGTTCGGCACGACCAGAATCACGTCGCAGCCAAGCGCCAGGGCGAAATGGTAGTTGTAGCGCCGCACGCCAAGGGGCACGGCGAGGCCCCCGGCGCTTTCGATCAACACCGCGTCGCGGTCCGCGCAAAGCGCCTCCATGCGCGCGACGCACTCCTCGAAAGGAAACGGATCAAAGACGAAGCACGGCGAGGCCGGCTCGCTCGCCGTATACAGCGTCACCGCATCCTCCGGGGCAAGGCCGGCCTCGCGCGCCACGAACGCCGCGTCGTCGTCCTCGGGATAGCCCGTGGCCACGGGCTTGATGTAGCGCACGGAGAGCCCCTCTTCCTTGAGCCGACGGGCGAACAGCGCCGAAAAATGCGACTTGCCGATGCCCGTGCCCGTGCCGGTAATGAAATAGCGCTTCATTTGAGCACCGCCTTGACCGCATCGAGGGCGATGTCGGCCAGTTTGTCGATTTCCGCTTCCGTAATCACGTACGGCGGCATGAAATAGACGATGTCGCCGAGGTTGCGCAGCCACGCCCCGCGCTTGATCGCTTCCTGGTATATCTGGAACCCAATGCGCTTGCGCCAGTCGAAGGGCTCCTTGCGCCCGGGATCGGCATAGAGTTCCACCGCCGTGATCCAGCCCGTGCTGCGGATATCCATGACGTGCCGGTAGCCGGCGAAGCGCTCGCGCACGGCCCGCTGCAAATGCGCGATCTTGGCCTTGTTGGCGTTTATGACGTCGTCGTCCTCGAAGATCCGCAGCGTGGCGCAGGCCGCGGCGCAGGCGAGCGGATTGCCGGTATAGCTGTGGGAATGGAGGAATGCCTTGTCATCCACGTAGTCGTGGTAAAATGCGTCAAACACCGCGTCGGTCGTCAGCACGCAGGAAAGGGGCAGCGTGCCGCCGGTGATGCCCTTCGACAGGCACATGAAATCCGGCGTGGCCCCGGCCTGTTCGCAGGCGAACATCGTGCCCGTGCGCCCGAATCCCACGGCGATCTCGTCGGCGATGAAATGGACGCCCGCGGCGGTCGTCGCCCTGCGCAGTTTGGCCAGATACGCCGGCGGGTACATGCGCATGTTGCCGGCGCACTGCACGAGCGGCTCGACGATGACCCCGGCGAGTGCGTCCTTGTGCGCCGCGATGGCCGCATCCATGGGGGCGAAGCACTCGGTGTCGCAGGTTTCGCGTGCTTTGCCGTGGGGACAAAACAGGCAGTCCGGGCCGGGCACCTCGATCTGCTCGATGAAAAGCGGTTTGAAGGGCGCGGCGTAGAGCCTGTCGCCGCACACGCCGAGCGCGCCGGCCGTTTCGCCGTGGTAGCCGTTGGAAAGGAACAGGAAGCGACATTTTTCGGGATGGCCGAGGTTGCGGAAAGAGGCGTGGCTCATCTTGAGCGCGGCCTCCACGGCACAGGAACCGTTGTCCGCAAGAAAGATGCGAGAGAGCCCCGGCATGGCGATCTTCAAGAGACGATCGGCCAATTCCTCGGCCGGGGCGTGGGTCACCCCGGCGAATATCACGTGTTCCAGCCGCGAAAGCTGTTCGGTCACGGCCGCGACGATTCGGGGATTGGCGTGGCCGAAAAGGTTGACCCACCAGGAGGATATGGCGTCGATGTAGGCGTTGCCCTCGCGGTCGAAGAGGTAAATCCCTTGACCGCGGTCCATAAAGACGGGAGGATACGACTCGTGATCCTTCATCTGGGTGCAGGGATGCCAGATCCGCATGGATTCTCTCCCGGAACCGTTAGCCATGAGTACATCCTTTTTCGGCAGATACATCGTGCCCGAGGCGGCCAGGCTTCGCAACTCGGACAGCTTCCGGACCATACCGCCCATTGACGAGGGCGCGGCCCGGGAATTGCTCTATTCGGGAACGCGGGTCCTGAACCTCGCCTCCAACAACTACCTGGGGCTGGCCGAGCACACGGACCTCGTCCTCGGCGCGGCCAAGGCCCTGGAGCGCTACGGCTGCTCCTCGAGCTCCTCGCGGCTGATCACCGGCAACTTCGCCCTGGCCGAAACGCTCGAGGCGGAGTTGGCGTCGTTCAAATACCAGGAGGCCGCGCTCGTCACGGGCAGCGGCTACGCCGCCAACCTCGCCGTTTTTTCCTCCCTGGCCGACCGGCACACCATGGTCTTTTCCGACCGCCTCAACCATGCCAGCATCATCGACGGCATCCGGCTCTCCGGAGCCCGGCTCGTGCGCTACCGGCATCTGGACATGGAGCATCTGGAGCGGCTGCTCGAGCGTGAGGCGCAGGCCGAGAAGAAGATCATCGTCACGGACACGGTCTTCAGCATGGACGGCGACGTGGCTCCCTTAGCGCGGATCGTCGAGCTTGGCAAAGCCCACGGGGCGCTGGTGGTCGTGGACGAGGCGCACGCCACGGGCGTCCTCGGCCGGGGACGGGGCCTTAGCGCCGCGCTCGGTCTTTACGAGGACGTGGACGTGCATGTGGGCACGCTCAGCAAGGCCCTGGGGTCCCAGGGCGGCTTCATCGCCGGCCGGGTGGAGACCATCGAACTGTTGCGCAACCGGGGCCGGTCGTTCATCTTTTCCACGGCCCTGCCGCCGGCGGTGCTTGGCGCGTCGCTGGCCGCGCTGCGCCACGTCAAGGCCAACCCCAGCGAAGGCGCGCGGCTCATGCGCCTGTCCAAGGAGATCCGGGACCACCTAAACGGCCTCGGCTTCGACACCATGGGCTCGACCACGCAAATCATACCCGTGGCCTGCGGCCGTAACCGGGTGGCGCTGCATGCCCAGGCGCTGCTCATGGCCGAGGGCCTGCTCGTCGCCGCCGTGCGGCCGCCGACCGTGCCCGAGGGCACGGCGCGGCTGCGGCTGTCGCTGCGCGCCGACCTCACGAACGAAGACATCAAGCGCATCCGCCTCGGCTTTTCCAGGCTCCGGGTTTCCTTTTTCCCATGACCGACGCGGTGTTCGTTTCCGGCTGGGCCGGTCCCGAAACGCTCTTTCCCGGGCTTTCGGCGCGCCTGGATTATGTCGCCCCGTTTGTGGACGGCGACGAGGCGGCCGTCATCGCGCGCGTGGCGGCAAGCCCGGCGCGGGTGCTCGCCGGCTGGTCCACGGGCGCGCACATGCTGCTTCGCCACGCCGCCACGCTTTTCCCGCACGCCGGCAAGGTGGTGCTCTTTGCGCCCTTCGCCCGCTTCGGCGACAGCTTTCCCGACCGGATCATCCAATCCATGCGCGCCGCCATGGACGAAGCCCCCGAGGCCACGGTGCGCGCGTTCTGGAAAAACTGCGGCGCGCCTGGCGAACCCGGCGCGCCTACCTGGAATCCGGCCTGGGCCGCGCCCCTTGCCGCCGGGCTCGACTACCTGCGCGCCTCCGCCGTCGCCGAAACCCCTGTGCCGGCGGCCAATGTCACGGTGGTCTGGGGAACGCGCGACCGCATCGTGCGCCGCGCGGCCCTGGACAGGGCGCTCGCGCTCTTGCCTGGAGCGACGCTTCGCGTCCACGACGGCGGGCATTGGCCTTCTCCCGACCTTCTTGCGGAGCACGTCATTTGAATCAGGCATCCATCCGCCGGCGTTTCGACCGGGCCGGGGCCACGTACGAACACGCGGCCCAGGTGCAAAAACGTGTCGCCGCGCGGCTGGCCGCGCTGTGTCCGTCCGAAATCCACGGCAACGTGCTGGAGATCGGGGCCGGCAGCGGCCTGCTCACGCGCGAAATCGCGCCGCGTTGCCAGGGCGGCGTCTATGTGGCGCTCGACCTCGCGCCCGGGATGCTCGCGCACGCGGCCATGCCCGGCGCGCGCAAGGTCGCGGCCGACGGCGAACGGCCGCCGTTTCACCCGGCCACGTTCGACTTTCTCTGCTCGGCCTCGGCCATGCACTGGTACGCCGATCCGGCCGCGTCCATCGCGGCGAACCTGCGGCTGTTGCGCCCGGGCGGCGGCTTCGCCATCGCGCTGTATGTGGAAGGAACGCTGTGGGAGCTTGCCGCAGCGTCGCAGGCCACGGGCTTCGGCTCGGTCTACCCCATGCGGCCGGCGGCGTTTTACCGGGAACTGTTCGCGAATCTGCCGGGCGTTGCGGCGACGGTCAGCGAGGAGACGCACATCGTCGCGCACGAGAGCGTCGGCGCGATGCTGCGCAGCCTGCAAGGCGCGGGAGTCACGCACACGCCCGGCAAGAAAGTGGCCAGCCCCGCGCGGTACCGGAACTTCGTACGGTATTATGAAGAGCGTTTTCGCGCCGGGAACGGCATGATCGAAACGACGTACGCCGTGGCATTACTATCGTCGGACGGATCGAAGCGCTCCGAGATGCCCCGGCAAGCGCGGCAGGAGCCACAATCGCCACAAGCAGCCCTTTGCCTGCCCAAGGGGAATAAATGACGACGCCTTTCTACGGCAAGACAACATATCAAGTTCAAACGACACGCCTGGCAATCCAGCCGCCGAACAAATACGTTTGATAAAACCGTAACGGAGTTGAGAACCCCGCGTCGCACAAGAGAGCCGTCAACTCGCTTTCCGGAACGAAATCCACATCCCTCTCGATATGCATGCGGTCCCGAATCAACTCTTCATCGGATACCCCATGCAATGCATAGGATCGTAACCACGCATCCAGTAACGCCATGAATTCCGGAGAAGCCTTGTCGCCGAAGAGATCGGCGAGAACAAGCACCCCACCAACTTTCAGGTTCTCCGATATGGATTTGAAATAGGCACGCTTGACATCTCTCTCCTTCAGAAAGTGGGAAACGAAGATGGATGAAGCCGCATCAAAAGCCGCCGCCGGTTTATAATCCTGCAAGCGGCCATTGAAATAGGCGACCCGCTCCGCCATGCCGGCGTCCGTTGCCCTCGCTTGGCATGCCCGGATCATATCAGACGAAACATCCACGGCGACAAAACGCCAAAAGGGAAAGCTCGCGCCGAGCGTGATGATTTCAGCCCCTGTCCCGGCTCCGGCAGAAAGCACGTCAGCCTTGGCCGGCAAGTCCTGCAACCAGGGAATGATCATTTGGTGCAAGGCGTCATAGCTTGGACAAAACAATCGAATCCTGCGGTCGTATTTTGCGGCAAGGCTTTCATCAAAATGTCTTGCCGCACTAAATGTTCCAGGCTTCTCTTTCATGCAGTGTCCTTACACGCCTTCCGCCAGGAGCTTTCCGAGCCAACCAAATGGCGCTCAACGCCTGGGCAGCATGCCCCGCTTGCCCAGCCGCCAGGCGTAATAGACCACCGCGCCGAAGATGGCGATGCCCACGGCCTGGGCGGTCAGCCCCGTCGGGGAGATCACCGAGGCCGGGTCGGTCCTCACCCAGACTACGGCCGTGGAAAAGAGGTTGCAGGCGAACGCCGCGGCCAACACGCTCACCGCTTGTTTGCGCAGCGAAAAAAGCAGCGTCACCCCCACGAGCGTGAGGCCCGCGTTGATGTAACCGATCACCCGGTCCATGACCGTGAACTTGGCCAGATACGCCTGCTGCTCCGGGGCCATCTCCACGCCGCCGGCCGTGACGAAAAAAAGGCCCACGATCACCTGCACGGAGCTGACGAGGTAGAACAGGAAGATAATCCATACCAGGATGGGGCGCTTGCGCGGCGCGGTCGTTTCCTCGGGCATATCCGCCCTCCTTGGCGCGACTTTACGAATCCCCCCGGCGGGCGTCAAACGCCGTGGCCGCCGCGTCTCGACAAAAACGGCGCTTCCCCTTACACATTCCCGTGTGTCGGGGGACACAAGGGAGGCGAGATGGCGAAGATTCTGGTGATCGACGACGACACCCACATCCGCGAGGTGTGCAGGCTGGTCATCGAAGGCATGGGGCACGAGGTCGAGACGCGCCCGAGCCTGACCAAGGGGCTCGAGGCCCTTGACAACGACGTCTACGACGTCGTCTACCTCGACGTGGACCTGCCCGACGGCAACGGCCTCCTCTCCATCCCCAAGATCATCGAGCGCGACAAGGCCCCGGAAGTCATCATCTTCACGGGAGCGAGCTACCCTAACGGCGCGGAACTGGCCATCAAAAACGGCGCCTGGGACTACATCGAAAAGCCGGCCACGGCCGAGACCATGACCCTGCCGCTCATTCGCGCCCTGCAATACCGCAAGGAAAAGTTCGCCAACCGTCCGCCGGCGGTCGCCTTAAAGCGCGAAGGCATCATCGGCAACAGCCAGCGCGTGGCCAGCTGCCTCGACCTCGTGGCGCAGGCCGCCAACGCCGACGCCAACACGCTCATCACCGGCGAGACCGGCACGGGCAAGGAACTCTTCGCCCGCGCCATCCACGACAACAGCGACCGGGCCGAAGGCCCCTTCGTCGTGGTGGACTGCTCGAGCCTCACGGAAACGCTCATCGAATCGGTGCTCTTCGGCCACGCCAAGGGGGCGTTCACGGGCGCGGAGAAGAAACAGGAAGGGCTCATCAAGCAGGCGGATAAGGGCACCCTCTTTCTCGACGAAGTGGGCGAGCTGCCCTTTTCCCAGCAAAAGGCCTTCCTGCGCGTGCTCCAGGAACGCCGCTTCCGCCCGGTCGGGGCCAAGGAGGAAGAAACGAGCGATTTTAGGCTCGTTGCCGCCACCAACAAGGACCTCGAAGCCCTGGTCGCGGTCGGCGATTTCCGCAACGACCTGCTTTTCCGCCTGCGCACCATGCACATCCACATCCCGCCGCTGCGCGAACGCGGCGAGGACATCCGCGAGCTGGCCATCCACTACATGAACGCCTACTGCAAGAAGTACAAGGTGCCGCTCAAGGGCTTCTCCCCGGAGTTCCTGGACAGCCTGCAGGAGTACGACTGGCCGGGCAACGTGCGCGAACTGGTCAACCTCATGGAAAACATCATCGTGCGCGCCCAGTTCGAGCCGACGCTGTATCCCAAGCACCTGCCGCCCGAAGTGCGCATCCGCATCATGAGCGGCAAGCGCCAGGAAAACGGCCACAGCCAGGACGTCGAGCCGGCGCAGGGCGCGGAGCAGGCCACCGCCGCCGCGGAAATGCCCCTCACCCCCTTCGACGCCTACAAGAAGGACACCGAATTCCGCTATTTCAAGGCCCTCATGCAGCAGACCGGCGGCGACATCCACAAGGCCTGCGAGCTGTCGGAACTGGGCAAGCAAAGCCTCTACCGCTACCTGCGCATCCACGGCATTCCGACGCGGGCGTGAGCCCCGCCGGGGCGGGATGCCCTATCCCGCAACCGCCCGAAAAAAGAGCACCAGCCCGCCAAGCAGCGCGGCGATGACCGCAACGCCCCAAACGGTCGTGCGGCGCCCGGCCGGCCCGGAGGTCGTGAGCCAGCGGCCGAAGCCGACGTTAAGAAGCGGCATCACGCCCCATTGCAGGATGCCGATGCTCATGGCGTTGCCAAGGAGCATCGAGACGGCGAGGCCAAGCGGCGAAAGAAACGGCCCCGGGAAAAGCGTCAGGCACATGACTGTGGGATAGAGCCCGAGCAGTACGACAAGCGCCATCTTCCAGCCCGGCGGCGCGGCATGGTCGGTCCCCTCGCGCAGGCAGGAAAACCACGGCCCGAATCCCCGGGAAAACGACGCCAGCTCGAAATCGCCGATGCGCTCCCGCAGCTTTTCCACCCACTGCGCCCGCACCGGCGAGGCGAGCCAGGCCTCGAGCTGGTCCGGCGTATCGAAATGGATCACCGTGATCCACAACTCCCCCGACCCGGCCGCCGGCGGAAAGACGTCCGTGCCGCGAAAGCCCGCAAACGTCTCGGCCGCGGCCGAGACGCCCCGCTGCCAGGCCAGAAACCACTCTTCGCGCTCCGGCGGCACCCGCTGGGACACCACGGCCGAAGCCCGTGCGATGCGCACTTCCATGGCCGCCTCCTTGCACTGCCCGCCGATGCCGGCGGGGACGCCCCGGCGGCATCGGCGTGGCCGCACAAGGCGTCCTCCGCCCCGCGCCTCAGACCTTCGCCTTCTTGTAGACGCGTTCGCCGGCGATCCAGGTCTCGTCCACGTTGCGGTCGTCGCCCACGGCCATGACGGCGAAAAGCAGCTGGGCCGCCTCGTCGATGGTGCGCGGCCCGGATTCGCCCGCGGCCAGGGACTGATGCCAGGCCATGGCCGCCTGGCCGGCGTTCCAGTCCAGCGCCACGAAATCGGCCTCCTTGCCCGGCTCGAAATTGCCGAGGAGATCGTCGAGGTACAGGGCGTGCGCGCCGCCGAGGGTCGCCATGTAGTAGGCGCGGTAAGGCGAGAGCTTGTTGCGGTCGGCCTCGGCCAGGTCCTGGGCGCGCGGATCGACGGAGCCGTCGAGCATGGTGTTGTTGCACATGCCGACCTTGTCGGCTTCCTCCATCACGCGCACGAGGGAGAAGGCGTTGCCGCCGCCCATGTCGCTGCCGAGCGTCAGACGCACCGGATGCTCGGGGTCCTTGGCCCGACCCAGGCGGAACAGGCCGCTGCCGAGAAACAGGTTGGACAGCGGACAGAAGGCCACGGCCGCGCCGGCCTTGGAAAACCGCCGCATCTCGTCATTGGAAAGCCAGATACCGTGCCCGGCCGTGAACTTGGGGCCGAGCAGACCGTGGCTTTCATGCACCTGCGTGTAGTCCGAGCAGTCCGGAAAATGCTCCTTGGCCGTGCGCACTTCCGAGGGGTTTTCCGAGATATGGGTGTTGACCCAGCAGTCGGGATGCTCCTCCTTGAGCTGGCGGCAGCGGTCCATCATCTCGCCGGTGCAACCCACGGCGAAGCGTGGCGTGATGGCGTAGAGGTTGCGGCCCTTGCGGTGGTAGCGTTCGATGAGCCGCTTGGACTCGCGGTAGAAGTCGTCCGGGGAAATGAGGAATTCCTTGGGCGCGAAGCGGTCCACGCCGGTTAAGCCCGAGATCACGCGCATGTTGCGCCGCGTCGCCTCCTCGAAAAACTCCTCGGTGGAAACGGGGCTGCTGGTGGTGAACGCCTGGCAGGTCGTGGTGCCGGCGGCAAGCAGGGCGTCGAAGAACTTCCCCGCCGCCTCGCGGGCGTAGCCGCGGTCGCTGTACTTGAGCTCCTCGGGAAAAATCCACTTCTGCAACCAGTCCAGCAACTGGTTGCCGTACGCGCCGAGCACGCGCACCTGGGGGAAGTGGATATGGCCGTCGATAAATCCCGGCACAATGAGCCGGTTTTCGAGATGCACGGTTTGAACGCCGGGATGGCGCGGCGCGACGATGTCATAGGGGCCGAAATCGACGATTCTCCCGCCCGCGACGACAAGGAGGCCGTCCGGAAGGAATCGGGCCGCCTCGCGCTCCTTGTCCGCGTATTTCCAGGGATCGTCTATGAGGTCGAAAAACATGCCGCGAATGGCGCGATCGGCATTGCGGGCTGTTTCCATGGTGTGTTCTCCTCTGGCAAAGCGTCTCATACGAGATGCGCCGGTACGCCGTCCTGGAGACATCCGGTCGGCGAGAGCCGGACCTTGCGCGTTACATAAGGCCGCCACAACGCCGTGACCAGGGATAAACCCTACTTTTTTAGTCCAAAATAAAGAAAGAGTCCGGCGGCTGCGCCGGACACGAAACATTCAGCAGAATTCGCGGGGATTGAGCCCGAACAGGCAGAACACCTCGTAGGGGATGGTCTCCCACCACAGAGCGAGGTCGGCGGCGGTCACCGCACCGGGGCCGTCGCCGCCGAGCAGGTGGATCACGTCGCCGGGCGCGGGTTCGAGTCCCGAAACGTCCACGGCGGTCAACTGCATGCACACCCGGCCGAGGATCGGCACGCGCCGGCCCGAAAGGCACATGAAGCCCTTGTTGGACAGCCCCCGGCTGTAGGCGTCGGCATAGCCCGCCGCCACGATGGCCACGCGCATGTCGCGCTCGGCGATGAACGTCCGGCCGTAGCTGATGGAGGCCCCGCGCGGCAGGTCGTGGACCGAGACGATGCGAGTCGTGGTTTCCATCGCCGGCAGCAGGCCAACGCCCAGCTGTTCGCGGTCCGTGCCCTGGAAGGGGTTGACGCCGTAGAGCGCGATGCCGGCACGGCGGGCGTCGAAGCCGAACTCCCCGGCATGGGCCAGGATGCCGGCGCTGTTGCAAAGCGAGGCCTCGAAGGTGAGCCCGCCGTGGCGCAGCGCCTGGCAGATGCGCGCGAAGCGGCCGCCTTGCGCGCTCACGTAGTCGAAGGCCGTGGGGTCGTCGGCCGTGGCCAGGTGCGAGCTGACCATGACCGGTTCGATGGCGGGCCGTTCGCCGAGGTGCGCCAGCAGATGCGGCACGTCCTTTTCGGTGAACCCCAGCCGCGCCATGCCCGTGTCGAACTTGAGCGCCACCCTGGCCTTCCTGCCGGCCTTGGCCGCCGCCCTGGCCAGGCGGTCGAGCTGGTCGAAATCGTGAATGAACGGCACCACGTCCTTTTCAAGCGCCAGGACGTCGTCCTCGGGCAGGACCGGGCCGAGCAGGGAAACGATCGCCCCGCGCGAGCCGGCGTCGCGAAGCGCCGCGCCCTCGGCCACGGAGCCGATGGCGAAGGCGTCGCAGCCGGCCGCCTCCAGGGCCGCGGCCGTTTCGACCAGGCCGTGCCCGTAGGCGTCGGCCTTGACCACGGCCAGGACGTGGCCGCCGAAACCGCGCAGCAGTTCGTAGTTGGCGACGATATGGGACAGGCGCACCCGGGTGCGCAGGTAGTTGTGGGCAATGGGCATGACGGGCCTCCTTGGATTGTGCCGCTGGGAATCCCTACGCCTCCCGGGTCCGCTTTTCCAGCCGCTTGGGCCTGCTGGCGTCCGTTTTGGAGTTGGCGTATGCTCGGGAATATGACTCGCGCCATCAAGCATCGCACCATCCGTGTCCTGCCGCCGGAACTGCAAAACCAGATCGCCGCCGGCGAAGTGGTCGAACGGCCGGCGAGCGTGCTCAAGGAACTCGTGGAAAACAGCCTCGACGCCGGGTCCACGCGGGTCGAGGTCTCCATCGAAGGCGGCGGCCGGACGCTGCTCACCGTCGCCGACGACGGCTGGGGCATGACGCCCGAGGAGCTGCCGCTGGCCGTCACGCGCCACGCCACGAGCAAGATCGCCTCCATGGACGAACTGTCGGGCATCGAGAGCTTCGGTTTTCGCGGCGAGGCCCTGCCGAGCATCGCCTCGGTATCGACCTGCGTCATCACCTCGCGCCACGAGGCCTTTGACGAGGGCGCGTTCTTGCGCGTGGAAAACGGCCGCATCGCCGAGCGCGGCCCGGCGGCCATGCCGCGCGGCACGCGCATCGAGGTGCGCGACCTTTTCGCCGCGGTGCCGGCGCGGCTCAAATTCCTCAAATCCGAGGCCGTGGAGACCAAGCGGGCCACGGAGCTTTTCTGCCGCGCGGCGCTTGCGCGCCTGGACGTGGCGCTCAAGCTGTCCGTGGGCGGGCGCACGACGCTGCGCTTCCCGGCGGGCCAGAACCTGACCGCGCGGCTCGGCGGCATGTGGCCGCCGGCCGTGACCGACGACCTGTTCGAGATGGAATACGCGCTCGGCCCCATCCGCATCCACGGTGTCCTCGGCAAGCCGCTCAAGGCCCAGGCGCGGGCCGACCGCATGCTTTTCTACGTCAACGGTCGCGCCGTGCTCGACCGGGTGCTGCTGTCCGCCGTGCGCGAGGCCTACAAGGGCCGGCTGCTCGCGCGGGAATACCCGCAATGCGTCATCTTCCTGGAGATTCCCGCCGAGGACGTGGACGTCAACGTGCACCCGGCCAAGACCGAGGTGCGCTTTCGCGACGAGCAGGCCGTATTCGTCAACCTGCGCCGCGCCGTGGGCCAGGCCCTGGACAAGGCGCTCGTACTGCGCACCGTGCCCGCACCCGAACCGTGGGTGAAAACGGACGGCGAGCCGCCGAAATTCCCCGCCCGCCGCGATTTCCTGGACGAACTCGTGCGCGTCGACGCGCCGACGCCGACGCAGACCGTGCCCATGGGCGAGGCCGTGCGCGAAGCCCCGCCGGCGTATACGCTGCGCCCGCAAGCGCCGGCCCCGACGCCGGCCCGCGCCGCGGCCGACAACCGCCGCCAGGGCCAGCCCGCGCCGGTGCGCCATTTCGCCCCCCCGGCCGTGGAGCGCCACGCGCGCGCCGAAACGCCCGAAGCGGAGGAAGCGCCCGAACCCGCCTTCGCCCGCGCGCCCGAGCCCCTGCGCGCCCGCGCACCCGAGGAGATCGAACCCGTCCTGCCGCCGGGACTGCGCTACCTCGGCCAGTTCGCCGACACCTACCTGCTCGTGGATCTCGGCCGCGAACTCGTGCTCGTGGACCAGCACGCCGCCCACGAACGCGTCATCTACGCGGCCATGGAGGCCTCGGGCTCGCGCGGCGACAGCCGGCCGGTGGGCATTCCGGTCGAGACGTCGCTGCATCCGAGCGAGCAGGCCAGGCTGCGCGAGCTGCACAACGAACTGCGCGCCGTCGGCTTCGTTCTGGAAACGCCCCGCCCGGGCGTCGTCGCCATCACCGGCGCGCCCCCCGGGCTCACCCTCGGCCAGGCGCGGGAATACCTCTCCGCCGCCCTGTCCGGGCAATCGAAGTCCTTGCAGGACCTCTGGATCCTCATGAGCTGCAAGACCGCGGTCAAGGCGGGAACGCGCTTGGCCGACGACGAGGCCGTGGCGCTTCTCGCCCAGTGGGCGAGGGCCCCGGAACGCGACTACTGCCCGCACGGCCGGCCGGTGACGGTGCGCTTTTCGATTCGCGAAATGGAAAAGATGTTCAAACGCAAGAAGTAGGCGTTTCGCGCCGTACGCGCCCGCCTTGCCAAACACGCCAAAAATGTTCACAACCGGTGCCTGCTTCATCGCGGCGCTTCCGTAGATTGCCGCCAAAGCAATTTCCACGGGCCTCCCATTTTCACCCTTCGCGGGGGTCCGGGGGGAATCATTCCCCCCGGTGGGGTGGTCCGGGAGGGGCAACGCCCCTCCCGGCCGCCGGAGGCAGGTGCAAGGAGTAACACCGTATGCTTGCCATATTGGATTACAAGGCCGGCAATCAGACGAGCGTGCGCCGGGCGCTGGACCATCTCGGCATCCCCTGCCGCATCACCGCCGATCCGGCCGTGCTCGCCGACGCGGCGGGCATCGTCTTTCCCGGCGTCGGCGCGGCCGGCCAGGCCATGCACGAACTGACGTCCACGGGCCTGGACGCCCTGCTCACCGCGCAGGTGGCCGCCGGCAAGCCGCTGCTCGGCATCTGCGTGGGCTGCCAGATCCTGCTCGAATACAGCGCGGAAAACGACACCACCGCCCTCGGCGTCATTCCCGGGCAGTGCGCCATGTTCTCGCCGGCGCTCACCGACGAGGACGGCGAACCCATCCGCATCCCGCACATGGGCTGGAACCGTGTGACGCTGGCGCGGCCGTGCGAGCTCCTCGACGGCATCGACAAGAAATCGGAATTCTATTTCGTGCACAGCTACTACCCGGTGCCCGCCGCCGAATACGTCATCGGCGTCACGGACTACGGGCTGCCCTTCTGCTCGATCCACGGCCGCAAGGGGCTTTGGGCGGTGCAGTTCCATCCGGAAAAAAGCGGCCGTCCCGGGCTATCGCTCCTGGCCAATTTCGCCGCCTACTGCAAGGAGGCACGGTAACCATGCTCTCCAAACGCGTCATTCCCTGCCTCGACGTGCGCGACGGCAAGCTCACCAAGGGCATCAAGTTCAAGGGCAATGTGGACATCGGCGACCCGGTGGAAACCGCCCGCCTCTACTACGAGGCCGGGGCCGACGAACTCGTCTTCTACGACATCACGGCCTCGAGCGAAGGCCGGGGCATCATGCTCGACGTGGTGGACAAGGTGGCGAGCCAGATTTTCATCCCCTTCTCCGTGGGCGGCGGCATTTCCACGGTGGAGGACATGCGCGCGGTGCTCCTGGCCGGCGCGGAAAAGATCTCGGTCAACTCCGCGGCCGTGAAAAATCCGGACATCATCAGCCAGGGCGCGGCCGCGTTCGGCTCCCAGTGCGTGGTGGTCGGCATGGACGTCAAACAGGTGCCGGTCAGCGAAAAGATTCCCTCCGGCTACGAGATCGTCATCCACGGCGGGCGCAAGCCCATGGGCCTCGACGCCGTGGAATGGGCCAGGACCGTGGAGGCGCTGGGGGCCGGCGAGATCTGCTGCAACTCCATCGACGCCGACGGGGCCAAGACCGGCTACGAGCTGACGCTGACGCGTCTTATCAGCGAAGCCGTGACCATCCCGGTCATCGCTTCCGGCGGCGCGGGCAACCCCGACCACATGGCCGACGCCGTGACCGTGGGCAAGGCCTCGGCGGCGCTGATCGCCTCCATCGTCCACTACGGCGAATACTCCATCGAAGACTGCAAAAACCGCATGGCCTCACGCGGCGTGAAGGTGCGGCAAGTGTGGTGAGGGTAGAGAAGAGATAAGACGAATGCCTCCGGCGGCCAGGAGGGGCAAGGGCCCCTCCTGGCCCCCCCCGAAAGGGGGGAGGATGTGGGAAATCCCGGTGCGAGCCGGGATTTTTTTATTGGCGCGTCAGTCGATGCGGTAGTGGCAACCGAGCGAACGGCGGTTCTGCATGGCCGCGATGGTGATGGTGTAGGCGGCCTGGCAACCGTGGAACAGGTCCACGATGGCCTTGCTGAGCGGCGTTTCGCGGTAGAAGTCGTGCAGATGCTTGTTGAGCTCGCGCAGGTCCTCGAAGGCGCGCTTGAGGCGGGAACTCGAGCGGTTGATGCCCACGTAGTTCCACATGGTGTTGCGGATGGTGGCCCAGTCCTGGGCAATGAGCGCCGGGTCCTCGTTCTGGTTGGAGCCCGGGCTCACCCAGTCCGGAATGCTGTCCACGAGCCGGCGGCCGAGCGTGACCTTGTGCCCCGCCCGCTTGCCGATGTCCTGGCCCACGCTGTAGCCCCACAGCAGGCACTCGAGAAGCGACGTGCTCGCCAGGCGGTTGGCCCCGTGGATGCCGGTGCAGGCGCATTCGCCCGCGGCGTAGAGCCGTTCCAGCGTCGTGCGGCCGGCATTGTCCGTGAGCACGCCGCCGCAGAAATAGTGCGCCGCCGGCACCACCGGAATGGGCTGCTTCGTGACGTCGATGCCGAGCTCGAGGCAGCCCTTGCACACCGTGGGGAAGTGTTCCGCCACGTTCTTCACGTAGTTGGCAACGTCGAGATAGACGCAGTCGTGGTCGGTCTTGAGCATCTCGGCCAGGATGGCCCGGGTGACGATGTCGCGCGGGGCAAGGTCCGCGCGGGGGTCGTAGCGCGTCATGAACGGCTCGCCCCGATCGTTGACCAGCCGCGCCCCTTCGCCGCGCAGGGCCTCGGTAATCAGCAGCCGCCGCTCGGCGCGGTGGAAAAGCGTGGTCGGGTGGAACTGTACGTACTCCACGTTCATGACCTTGGCGAAGGCGCGCGAGGCCATGGCCAGGGCCGAGCCGATGGAGGAGCGGGTGTTGGAGGTGTGCAGGAAGAGCCTGCCGCAACCGCCCGTGGCCAGCACCGTGAAGTCGGCCAGGATGGTCTCCACCTGCCCCGAAACCTCGTTTAAGACGTAGGCCCCCAGGCACTGGTTGAGCAACTGGTACTTGAATTCGAGCAGGGTGGCGTGGTGGTGGGAGGTGAGCAGGTCCACGGCCGTGCGCTTGACCAGGATCTTGATGTTCGGATGGGCCTTGACCGCGACCATGAGCCCTTCCATGATGGCGCGCCCGGTGCGGTCGGCCATGTGCAGGATGCGCGACACGCTGTGGCCGCCCTCCTTGCCCAGGTGCCAGCCGGAACCGTCGCCCTTGCGGTCGAAGGGCAGTTGCAGGCGGTCGATGAGCATCTCCTGGACCACCTGCGGGCCGCGTTTGGCCAGGTACTTGACGGCGCGCGGCGAATTGTAGCGCCAGCCGCAGGTGAACATGTCGCGTTCGAGCAGTTGCGGCGAGTCGTCCGGGCCGCGAAAGACGATGCCCCCCTGGGCCAGGGCGCTGTTGCCGTCGTCGAGGTCGTCGCCGGAGGTGAGCAGGATCACTTCCAGGCCTTGATCGGCTAGCGTCAGCGCGGCCGTGAGTCCGGCCAGCCCCGAGCCCACGACCAGGGCGTTTGCGTGCATGCGGTAGACCATCGCGCGTTCTCCCTTTCCGGCCATAAATCAGGCCGAAACTTCAAGCATCTTGGCCACCGCCGCCGTGGCCGGTCCGCGCACGTCCTCGGGCACGGTCACGGGCGCGGCGGTGTCCAGAGTCTCGAGCAGGGCCAGCAGGTTCTCTTCCGTGCCCTTGGCCATGTTTGAGCAGCCGGACACGCAAAGCGGACGGATGGTCTTTTCGCCCTGGTAGCGCCGGGCGAGCCGTGAAACGAGATTGATTTCCGTGCCGATGACGATCTCGGCCCCGGCCGGGGCCTCGGCCACGTACTTGATGATGAACGAGGTGGAGCCGGCGGCGTCTGCGGCCTGCACGGTCTCGGGCGCGCATTCGGGGTGGACCACCACCTTAACGCCCGGGTGCGCGGCGCGCACGGCCGCGATGTCACGGGCCTTGAAACGCGCATGGATGACGCACTGCCCGGGCCAGAAAAGCACTTCGGCCTTGCCCGCGGCCTCGAGGTCCAGGCGCATCCCGCCGCCGCGCACGTCGAGGATGCAGCGTTTTTCCACGGGAACGCCCAGGGCGTTGCAGGTGTTTTGCCCGAGCATCTTGTCGGGTAAAAAGAGCACGCCGCGCCCCTGGTCGAGCGCCCATTCGAGCATCTTGCCGGCGTTGGCCGAGGTGCACACCGACCCGCCCCGCGCCCCGACCACGGCTTTGACCGCGGCGGAGGAGTTGACATAGGTCAGCGGCAACACGTCGCGCCCGGCCGCGGCAAGGCGATCGAGCACCGCCCCGACGAGGGCGGCCGGCGCCATCTCGGACATGACGCAGGCGGCGTCCGGAGCGGGGATGTGCACCCGCTGCCCGGGACCAGCCAGCATGGCCGCGGTCTCGGCCATGAAAAACACGCCGCAAAAAACGATGTCCCTGGCCGAAAGCCCGGCCACCTTGCGGGAAAGCTCCAGGGAGTCGCCCAGGATGTCGGCGTGGGCGACCACGGCGTCTCGCTGGTAGTGGTGCGCGAGGATGGCCAGGGACTCGCCGCGGGCGCGGCGGATGTCCGTGATGCGCTGCGTGACGGATGCGTCGTTCATGGGGCTGTGGTCTCCTTGAGCAGCATGCTGAAATCGGCGCTCGGCGCGGAATGGGTGATGCGCCCCACGGACACGAAATCCGCGCCCAGGGTCGCGATGGCGGACAGCGCCGCGAGGTCCACCCCGCCGCTGACCTCCGTCTCGATGCCCTGCGGCACCATGGAAAGCGCCTTGCGCATGGTCTCCATGTCCATGTTGTCGAGCATGATCCGTGCCGGCCGCTCGGCCACGGCCTGCCCGACCTCCTCCAGGGTGCGGCATTCGATTTCCACGGGCGGCATCTTATCCATATTTCCCTGGTAGGCTCTGCGCAAGGCGGCCATGGCCTGCGGGATGCCGCCGGCCCGGTCGAGGTGGTTGTCCTTGAACATGAGCATTTCGGCCAGGTTCTTGCGGTGGTTGACGCCCCCGCCGACGAGCACGGCATATTTCTCGGGATAGCGCAGCCCGGGCAGGGTCTTGCGCGTGTCGAGCAGCCGGGTCCTGCCGCCGCCGAGGGCGGCCACGGCCTGGCGGACCCGGTTGGCGATGCCGGAGAGATGGCAGAGGAAATTGAGCATGACCCGTTCGGCCTTGAGCAGCGTCACGGCCGGGCCGGTGACGGTGGCAACGACCGCGCGGTCCGGCACGGCGTCGCCGTCGGCGGCGAAAAAGGCGACCTCGCAGCGCGCGGCGTCGCCCATGCGATCAAGCACCAGCGGCAGGATGGGCAGTCCGGCAACGAGGGTATCCTCCTTGGCCACGATGCGCGCGGCCAGCCGGTCGTCCGGGGCGAAAACGGCCTGGGAGGTGAGGTCCGGCCCGTCTTCCTCCAGGGCGAGGTCGATGGCCCGGATCAGGTATTCCCGGGCGGGTCCGGTGAAAAAGGCCTCGAAGCGGGAGTCGTTCATGGCGTCACGCGTCCGGGTATGGGCCACGGCCGGAAACGTGACGCGTCCGGCACCGGGCCGTGTGGGGAAAGGCGGGCGGCGCGACGCGCCGGGACACTTTCCGAACAGGGCGGCCGGCGTCGTGCCGGACCGCGCCGGAAAAAGTAGCTTTTTTGCAACACCCCGGCAAGGCCGGGCGCTGGCGACTTTTGTCCGGCCCCGTAAGGCCTTCCGTCGCCTCGGCACGCATAAAGGCCCGTCGCGGCCCATCCGGGCCGGCGTATCTTTTTGACCCGGCAGGACTCCGGCAGCGGTCAAAATTCCCGCCGATCAGGACCGTCCCTTGCGCAACCGGGCCAGCCTGGCGGCCAGACGCGGCTCCAGGCCCTGGTCCTTGGCCGTGTAATACTGCCGGCCGGCCAGTTCCTCGGGCATGTATTCCTGGTCCACCCAGGCGTCGGGATAGGCGTGGGGATACTTGTAGCCCTTGCCGAAGCCCCACTCCCGCTGCAGGCGCGTGGACGGGTTGCGCAGGTGCAGGGGTACGGGCTTCACCCCGGACTGCATGATATCCTTTTTCGCGGCCAGATAGGCGGCGTAGCTGCTGTTGCTCTTGGGAGCCAGCGCCAGATAGACGACCGTCTGCGCCAGGGGGATGAACCCTTCGGGCATGCCGATCTTCTCCACGGCCTCGGCGGCGGAGACGGCCAGGGGCAGGGCCATGGGGTCGGCCAGCCCCACGTCTTCCGAGGCCGAAATCATGAGCCGGCGGCAGCAGAAACGCGGGTCCTCGCCGGATTCCAGCAGACAGGCCAGATAGTAGAGCGCGGCGTCCGGGTCGCTGCCGCGGATGGACTTGATCATGGCCGAGGCCAGTTCGTAGTGCGAATCGCCGTCGCGGTCGCCCCGGGCCAGGGCCTCGGGCAGCTGCTTTTTGAGTTCCTCGGGCGAGCGCATCGCCTCCGGCAGGGCGGCTGCGAATTCCACGAGATTAAGGAGCGTCCTGCCGTCGCCCGAGGAAAGCATGGCCATGACTTCCAGGCTTTCCGGGGCGAGATCCATGCCCGCCTCCCTGGCCCCGCGCTCGGCGAGGATGAGGAGCTCGGCGTGGGACAGGGGCCGCAGCCGAAAGACGTGCATCCGCGACAGGAGCTGGCGCGTCACGGAAAAGGACGGGTTTTCCGTGGTGGTGGCTAAAAGCACGATCTCGCCGGTTTCGAGCAGCGGCAGGAAGAAATCCTGCTGGGCCTTGGAAAAACGGTGCAGCTCGTCGAGGATGAGGATTTCCTTGCCCTTGATCAGGTCGCGCAGCGCCGCGAGCCCTGCCTCGGGCGCGCTCACGCGCACGTAGGGCCGCCCCTTGGCCCGCGCCAGGATCAGCGCCAGCGTGGACTTGCCGCAGCCCGGCGGGCCGAAAAAGAGCAGGCTCGGCAGGCGCGGGCCGGCCAAGATGTTCGTCAGGCGGGAAATCACGTGGGTCTGGCCGACAAATTCGGCAAGCGCCGTGGGACGGCTGCGCTCGGCCAGGGGCCGTTTCTCGTTGCCAAGCAAATCCATGCAAGCCTTCGTCGTGGTTGGCGACGGCCGGCATAAACGGCCGTCGGTTACTGCGCGGGCGGGGCGTCGCCGCTCCCGGGCGCGTCGCCGAGGGCGGGCATGGCCGCTGCGGCGGATTCCCCGCCGGCGGCGGCGACCCGTCCCGCCAGGGAACGGGAGCGCACGAGCAGCCGTGGCGGCCCTGCCTGCGGCGTCTCCAGCACGGCGTCCGCGTCGCCCATGCGCCACAGGCAGACGGCGCCCCTGTCGCGGCAATAGGGCCGGCCATGGGTCGTGGTCAAGCGCTTTGCCAGGGCGTGCGCCTGGCCGGGGTCGGCCAGGACGGCTGCGGCGACGAAAAAGCGGCCTTCGAAAAACCCGAGCGTCACGTCAGTCAGCACCGCGCCGGCGAACTCGGCCCCGCCGCCCTTTGCGCAGTAGACCAGGGAACCGGCCAGGGCCTGCGGCAGCGGCACGGCCAGGGCGGCGCAGTCCGCCGGGCGCGGCGCGCCGAAGGCAAGGTCGCCGAAGCCCGCGACCGGTTCGGGCGCACGCGAGCAGGCGGTGAGCGCGGCAAGGACGAGGGCCGCAATGAGCCGGCCCGTCCGGGACGACGCGGTGCGCGCATGGCCGGGGGCGCGGGCAATCCCGCGCGGGCCGGAGCCATTATCCTGGCCGAGAGAATTGTCAAGCCCCATTACATCGAATTGGACGCGGCTGGCGCGATTCTCGGACATTTTTTGCCAAAGCATCAGTCCGATCCTGTTGCAGAAAAAAAATTTTTTCCCAATTAACAACAACATTGGCAACATATATTTTATCTAATTTCCTACTTGGCAATATTTTACAAGTCTACTGCACAAAAAATATACAAAGGTACAGTGGACGTTAAAGAAATATTCCCCGACTTGACTTCAGATTTTGAGATGGTAGCCTCAGCAGGATCAGCTTTGTTCCCTCGATTTCTCTCACTGGAACCAAGGATACGCATGGATAAAATCGTCATAAAAAATTTAGTGAAGATTTTCGGCGACAAGCCGGAGAAAGCGTTGCGCCTGCTGCGCCAGGGACGCTCCAAAAAGGACATCCTGGCCGAAACCGGCCAGGCCGTGGGCGTGGCCGATGTCTCCTTTTCCGTGGCCGCCGGCGAAATCATGGTCATCATGGGCCTGTCCGGCAGCGGCAAATCCACCCTCGTGCGCTGCGTCAACCGCCTCATCGAACCCACAAGCGGCCAGATCCGCATCGACGGCCAGGACGTCGCCGCCATGTCCCAGGCCGAACTGACGCAGTTGCGGCGCACCAAATTCGGCATGGTCTTCCAGAATTTCGCCCTGCTCCCCCACCGCACCGTGGTGCAAAACGTGGAATTCGGCCTGGAGATCAACGGCGTCGCGCCCGCCGCACGCCGCGACAAGGCCATGGCCGCCCTGGCGCAGGTCGGGCTCGGCGGCTGGGAAGACCGCCGGCCGGGCGAACTTTCCGGCGGCATGCAGCAGCGCGTGGGCCTGGCCCGCGCCCTGGCCCTGGATCCGGACATCCTGCTCATGGACGAGGCCTTTTCCGCCCTCGATCCCCTGATTCGCCGCGACATGCAGGACGAACTCCTTTCGCTCCAGGACACCGTCAAGAAAACCATCCTCTTCATTACCCACGACCTCGACGAGGCCGTCAAGCTCGGGGACCACATCGTGCTGTTAAAAGACGGTGCCCTGGTCCAGACCGGCACCGCCGAGGACATCCTGACCAATCCGGCCACACGCTATGTGGAGCGGTTCGTCGAGGACGTGGACTTTTCCAAGGTGCTCTCGGCCCGCTCAGTCATGCTGCAACCGGGCGTCACGGCGCTGGCGCGCCACGACGGGCCGCGCTTGGCCCTGCACAAGATGGCCGAGGCCGGCATTTCCAGCCTGTTCGTCATCGGTCGCGACAAGCGCCTCGAAGGCCTGGTCACGGCCCTGGACGCCGCCGAATCCGCCCGGCGCGGCGAGCGCAGCCTCGACGCCATCGTTCGCGGCGTGGACAAGCGCGTCTCCCCTGACGCGTCGGTCCAGGAGGTCATGCCGCTGCTTGCGGCGGACCGCGAGCCCGTGGCCGTGGTGGACGAACACAACAAGCTGCTCGGCATCATCGTCCAGGGTTCGCTCCTGGCCGCGCTGGCCGACAAGGGGAGGGGCGACAATGGCGATTGATATCCCGCGCATTCCCCTCGGGCCGATCATCGAGAGGACCCTCGACACGCTCTCCGACCACCTCGCCCCGCTGACCAAGTCCATTTCGGCGACGCTCGAGACCGCCATCGACGCCGTGGGCGAGGGGCTGCTCGCCGTACCGCCCTGGGCGCTGATCCTCGTCATCAGCCTCGCGGCCTGGCGCTTCGGCTCCCGGCGCATCGGCCTGCTCGCGCTGTTCGGCCTTTCGCTTATTGCCAACCTCGGCCTGTGGGAGCCCACGGTCACGACGCTCGTGCTGGTCCTTTTCGCCACGGCCATCGCCACGGCCGTGGGCGTGCCGCTCGGCATCCTGGCCGCCATGCGCCCGGGCTGGCGGCGCGTGATCATGCCGCTGCTCGACTTCATGCAGACCATGCCGGCCTTCGTCTACCTGATCCCGGCCATCCCCTTTTTCGGCCTGGGCCCGGTTTCGGCCATCTTCTCCACGGTCATCTTCGCCATGCCCCCGGCCATCCGCCTGACGTGCCTGGGCATCCGCCAGGTGCCGGAGTCGCTTACCGAAGCCGCCGACGCCTTCGGCGCGACCCGGATGCAGCGCCTGCGCAAGGTCGAGCTGCCGCTCGCGCTGCCGACCATCATGGCCGGCATCAACCAGACCATCATGCTTTCGCTTTCCATGGTCGTCATCGCGGCCATGATCGGCGCACGGGGACTCGGCGGCGAAGTGTGGAAGGCCATCCAACGCCTGGAACCGGGCCTGGGCTTCGAGGCCGGCCTCGCCGTGGTCATCGTGGCCGTCATCCTCGACCGCGTGACGCAGAAGCTCGGCTCGCGAAACGTGTAATCGCGCCCTAGCCTCGCGGGCGCGGTAACAACAAGCCTACTTCTCTCAATAATTACAAAGCATAACCGTCGTTATGCCTTGCAGTCGGCATACCCCGCAACACACTAAACCAAGGAGGCCCCATGAAAAAGACCACCTGGTACCTGATCGCCCTGACCGCCGTGTCCCTGGCCTTTGTGCTCTGGGTCAACCCCGCCCATGCGGCCGGGAAAAAGAACGTGGTGAAAATCGCCTATGTGGAATGGTCCTGCGCCACGGCCTCGACCAACCTCGTGAAGGCCGTGCTCGAGGAAAAGCTCCACAAGAAGGTGGAGATCGTGCCCGTTTCCGCCGCCGCCATGTGGCAGGCCGTGGCCTCGGGCGACGTGGACGCCATGGTCACGGCCTGGCTGCCCGTCACCCACGGCGCGTACCTTGAAAAGGTCAAGAACAAGGTGGACGACCTCGGCGTCATCGTCTCCGGCGCGAAAATCGGGTTGGTGGTGCCGGACTACGTGACCATCGACTCCATCGCCGACCTCGCCGGGGCCAAGGCCAAGTTCGGCGGCCGCATCATCGGCATCGACCCCGGCGCGGGGCTCATGGCCAAGACCGAAAAGGCCCTCAAGGAATACGACCTCAAGGGCTACAAGCTGGTGGAAGGCTCCGACGCCACCATGACCGCGGCCCTCGGCGACGCGGTCAAGCACAAGGAATGGATCGTGGTCACGGGCTGGACGCCGCACTGGAAGTTCGGACGCTGGCAGCTCAAGTACCTGCAAGACCCGAAAAACGTCTTCGGCGGCGAGGAAACCATCCACGCCATCGCCAGAAAGGGCCTGCAGCAGGAAAAGCCCGCGGTCTACGCCTTCCTGACCTGCTACAAGCTGCCCATGGCCGATTTGCAGGCGCTCATGGCCGCCAACAAGGACAACGGCAAGCCCTACGCGAACGCCAAGAAGTTCATCGCCGACCACCCGAAGCTCGTGGAAGGCTGGCTGGCCGCGCCCGGTTCATGACAAATCGTTCATGAGATGTTTGCCTGCCGCTTAACAAAGCGTGCCATGCCGTTCGGGCATGATCCGTACACGGCGCTCGCGCCGTCCGGCGACGCGCGCCCCCATGCTCCGGTCATGGGGGCGCGCCGCGTCGGTTGCGCCGACGCCGCAACGCCCGCAACGTCCGGGGGGTGTTCCCCACGCCGCCCGGCATCCCGTCGCCCATGAGGACACCCATGCCGTTTTTCGCACGGAAAAGCAGTTCCCGGATTTTCGTACGCCCCCGACGTCGCTCCAAGACTCTCGCGCTCACCGGCGTCCTGCTCCTGGCCGGCGTGGCCGCCGCGTACCTGCTGCCGGGCATCGTTGCCCCCAGGCAGCGGGCCACCCTGCCCCATGCCGCCTGCCCGCCCTGGGCCGAGGGGCTCTGCGAGCCCCGGACCAATCTTTTTGCACAGGTGACGGAGACGCCAAGCGAAGACCCGTCCGTGGAAGTCCTCTCCGACGCGGTCAAGCCCGGCCAGACCCTCGGCGGCATCCTCGACGGCTACGTGGACGCCGGAAGCCTCGCCTCCCTGCCCGTGCCGGACGATTTCGCCTTCGAGGACATCCAGTCCGGCCAGCCGTACCGCATGACGCTGCGCGACCGGGAATTCGTGGCCTTCGAATACGACATCAGCCCCACGGAGACCCTGGTCATCGACGGCGCGGATGGCGAACTGGCCGCCCGGGTCGAGACGAAGCAATGCGAAGTGCGCCGGGAAGTCATGGCCGGCACCGTCGACTCGAGCCTGTTCCAGGCCGTCGAAGCCGCGGGCGGCAACGCCGAAACGGCGGTGGCCCTGGCCGACGTCTTCGCCTCGGACATCGACTTCTGCAGCGACGTACAGTCGGGCGACAGCTTCCGGGCCGTTGTCGAAAAGCGCTACGTGGAAGGGGAATACATCGGTACGGGCAGGGTGCTGGCCGCGCGCTTCGTCAACCAGGGCAGGACGCACGAAGGCTTCGCCCTGCTCGACGCCAAGGGCAGGCCCGCCTACTTCGACGCCGACGGCAGGCCGCTGCGCAAGATGTTCCTGCGCGCGCCGCTGTCCTTTTTGCGCATCACCTCACGCTTCACCGGTTCGCGCCTGCATCCCATCCTCAAGGTGCGCAAGGCCCACTACGGCGTGGACTACGCCGCGCCGACCGGCACGCCGGTCTGGAGCGTGGGCGCGGGGGTGGTGGTCGAGCGCGGCCGCAACCACGCCGCCGGCAACTACGTCACCGTGCGCCACGGCAAGACCTGGGTCACGCGCTACAACCACTTGAGCCGCTTCGCCAAAAGTCTGGCCAAGGGAACGCACGTGGACCAGGGACAGGTCATCGGCTACGTGGGCCAGACCGGCTACGCCACCGGGCCGCACCTGGATTTTCGCATCTATAAAAACGGCACGCCGGTCAACGCCCTGGCCAATCCGCAAATGGCCGCCGATCCGTTGCCCGCAGCGCAGCTCGCCCGGTTCAAGCGCGAAGCCGCCCGTCTGGCCGCGCTCATGGACGGCAGAGGGCGGATCAGGGACCTGGCCGACCGCGAGCCGTCAAGCTCGGGCCGGCTTCAGTAGGACAGGCGCTCGAGGATCACGTTGCTGACGAGAAAGCCGTTCTTGGTCAGGCGCAGATGGCCGGCGCTTATGCGGATGAGGTCGTTTTGGCGCAGCGCCGTGACGAGCCCCTCGTTGTCCTTGATGAAGTCTCGGCCCGTGCGCTTGCGGTAGGCGGCCAGGCGCAGGCCCTTGGCCGTGCGCAGGGAGAGCATCACCATTTCGCGCGCCTTTTCGGCGTCGCTTAGCACCTCGCCGCCCTGGCCGACCTTGCCCGCGCGCACGCCCGCGATCCATTCCTTGAGGTCGCCGGAATTGCCGAAGCGCACCCCGGCCAGGGTCGAAACCGCGGCCGGGCCAAGGCCCAGGTAGTCCCTACCCTCCCAGTAGCCGGAGTTGTGGCGGCTGACAAACCCCATGCGGGCGAAGTTCGACACCTCGTATTGCAGGTAGCCCATCTCTTCCAGGAACTCGGCCCCGCGCACGTACATGCGCCCTTGCTCGGCTTCGGCGGGCAGTTCCACACCCCCCGCGGCCACGTCCCCGGCCAGGGGCGTGCCCTCCTCCACGGTCAGGCCGTAGCAGGAGAGGTGCTCCGGGCGCAGGCGCACCGCTGCCTTGAGCGTCTCGAGCCACGCGGCCTCGCGCTGCCCGGGCAGGCCCCAGATGAAATCCAGGCTGATGTTGGCAAACCCGACCTGCCGCGCCAGTGTGTAGGCGGCCACGGCCTGCGCCGCGTCGTGGGGCCGGCCCAAAAAGCGCAGCTCGGCGTCGACGAGGCTTTGCACGCCAAGGCTCAGGCGGTTGACGCCGTACCTCTGGAGCGACTTGAGGTAGTGCCCGTCCAGGGCCGAGTCGGGATTGGCCTCGAAGGTCCACTCGACCGTGGCGTCGCAGTCGAAATGGCGGCGCAGTTCGGGCATGATGCGGTTGAGCGCCCAGGGAGGGAGCAGGCTCGGCGTGCCGCCCCCGAAATAGATCGTCTCCAGCTTCGGCCGGCCGAGCTTTTTGCCCCAAAGCCGCATCTCGGCGCAAAGCGAGGCGGTGTAGGCCTCGACTTCGCCCATGTCGAAGGGCCGGGACACGAAAGAGCAATAGCGGCACTTGCCCCGGCAAAAAGGAACGTGGATGTAAAGGAGCATGCCCGTTTCCGCCGCCATGTCGCCGGCGCGCGCAAGGCCGCGCCACGGGGCGCTCCCGAAGCGGACGCCGCCCCGAAAGAGCCCGTTGCGCGGCCGGGTTGCAGCCAGACGCCGCCAGAAGCCCCTGTCGCGTCCTCGAAATTCGTGCAAATGAATTTCGAGGACAATACGCTGGAATATTTACTTTTTGTGTAAAAATATTACCATGTTTTCACACAATGCCCCACTAGTTCTTGCTGTGGGCGCAGGGACCGGCGTGGCCCTCGTGGCTGCCCTGGCGCTCGTAATCGGTCAGGTAATCCAGAAGTTTCTTCGTCTTGGCCGCGTTCCCTTCGTCGCCAAGCTGCTCGAAAAGCGCGATGGCGCGGGCGTACCAGACCTTGGCCGCCTCGAGGTCGCCCTGCAAATTGGCGGTCAGGCCCATCTGGTGGGTGGTCTTGGCCTCGCCCACGGTGTTGCCGTGCTTTTCCTCGAGGGCGAGGGCCTTGTCGTACCAGGATTTGGCCGTCTCGTAGTCTTCTGCCAATTGCGCCACAACGCCGAGCTGATGGCTGGTCACGGTCATGCCGCCGTCGAGGCCTTCCTTTTCGCTGATGGCCAGGGACTGCTCCAACCACTTCTTCGCCCCGTCCAGGTCGCCGGATTCCTGGGCGGCAAGCCCCAGGTTGTGCTGCGTCATGGCCTGGCCCACGGCGTCGCCGCCGGCCGTGAAGGCCTCCAGGGCCTTGAGGAAGCCCTCCCTGGCCACGTCCAGCTCCTTGCGTTCCATGGCCTCCAGGGCGGCCTGATGCAGGGCTTCGGCCTGGGCAAGGGCCGTATTGTCGTCTTGGGAGTTCTGCATGCGTGTCCTCCGGATCGCCGGTCGGGCGTGCCGCGCCGTCCGGCCGTTTGGCGGCGAAACGCGCCGCACGGCCTGGGTGACGCGCTTTGGCGTCGGGGTCAAGGCTTTTCGGTGTCGCCTCCGGCGGTTTCCGAGCCGCCTTTGGCCGGACGCAGGCAGTCGAGCACGCGCTTTTCGGCAGCGGCAAACGCGGCGTCGGCCAGGGCCGGCACGGCCTCGCGTTCCACGTAATGGATGGCCCCGCACGGGCACATGGCCACGCAGGCCGGCTCCTGGCCCATCTGTCTTCTCGCGGCGCACAGGTCGCACTTGACGATCATGACGCCTTTGTCCGTCTCGAAAATGGCCATATACGGGCAGGCGAGCATGCACTGGCGCGATTCGCAGCCGCGGCAGAGCATGGGCAAAAGCACCATGGCCCCGTCCACGTCGCGGCGGATCGCCCCGCGCTTGCAGACCTTGGCGCAGTTGGGCTGCTCGCAATGGCGGCAATACAGCGGGGCCATGAGCCCCGAGGCGGCGCGGATCATGTGGATACGCGGCACGTCGTGCACGAACCGGCACACGTACTCGCACGTCTCGCAGCCGATGCATTTGGAATAATCGATGCAAAGCGTCTTTTGCTTTTCCAGGTTCTCCATGGCGGCCTCTTTTCCTTACGCCTGCTACAGGCCGCGCACCCGGGGCGCGTCCTTGAAGGAGCCGCCGGGGAAGCGGTCGGCCTCGCGGCTGATGAGTTCGTCGCCGGCAAATTCCGTCTGGCGGTTCTCGGCCTTGAGCTCCAGCCAGTTGCCGAGCGAGCGCGCGGCGCGCAGGCCGGAATAGATGGCCTTGCCGATCTTGCTTGGGCCGGTGAGCGCATCGCCGGCCACGAACACGTTTTCGATGGCCGTCATGTTGAGCCAGCGCACCTCGCCCTTGCGCACGGATTCGAGCCCGAGCTCCTTGGCGAAGGGCGGCGTGGCCACCTCGCCGATGGCCGTGACCACGATATCCGCGGGCAGGGATTCGAGCGCCTCGCCCGAGGCGTCGCGGCGGCGGAACTCGATGCCGGCGACCCGCGCCTCGCCGAGGATGCGCGTGGGCGCGCAGCCTTCGTGCCAGCGCACGCCCGAAGCCTCCAGGCGCTCGATCTCGAGGCTGCCGCACGGCGCTTCGGTCCGGGTGCGGCGGTAGAGCATGTCCACGCCCGCCGCGCCAAGGGCCACGGCACCGTGGGCCACGTCCACGGCGGAGTGTCCCGCGCCGATGACCGTGATCCGCTTGCCGGCCACGTCCGGGGCCTTGACCCCCGGGGCGCAGTAGTGCGCCGCGCGGATGGGGAAGAGGAACTCCAGGCCCGAGAAGACGCCGGCAAGCGCCTCGCCCGGGATGTCCAGCCGGCGCGAGCGCCAGGAACCCGTGGCGATCATGATGGCGTCGTGCTTTTTGACCATGTCCCCCAGTCCCTTGACCTCGTTGCAGAAATGGTCGCCCTCTTCCTCGAACAGCGGCGCGCTGCAACAGATCTTGGTATGCGTGTGGAAGACCACGCCGTAGCGGCGGGCCAGGCGCAGCGTGCCGGCCTCGATGCGCTCGCGCGGGATGCGGTGCCCCGGGATGCCGAAAAGCATGAGCCCGCCGGGTTTTGGCATCTTGTCGTAGACCTCCACGGCATGCCCCAGGCACGACAGGTAGCCGGCCGCGGCGAGCCCGGACGGGCCCGCGCCGACGATGCCGACGGACGCGCCGCTCGGCGGGGGCGGCTCGTCGCACAGGAAATTGAAATTCATGGCCTCCATGGCGACCTCCGGTTTGGTCCGAGCCTACGCCAAAGCCCGCGCCGGCTCAACGCCCGGATGACTTTCCCCGGGCTTTGTGCCACCACCGTGCCCCTTATGGACAAGAAAACGCGTATGACGGGCGTCTATTGCAAGCTGGTGGGCTCGGCCGTGCTCTGGGGCGGCACCTGGGTCGCCGGGCGCATCCTGTCCAGACACATGGGGCCGTTTTCGGCGGCGTTTTTACGTTTCGCCCTGGCCTCGGCCTTTCTCGTCTTCCTCACGGCCCGGCTGGAAGGGGGCGTGCCGCGCCTGACGCGGGCCAATTTCCCCTGGCTGCTGGCGCTCGCCGCCACGGGCATCTTCGCCTACAACGCGTTTTTTTTCGCCGGGTTGCGCACGGTCCCGGCCGGGCGCGCGGCGCTGATCGTCGCGGCGATCCCGGCCGTGGTCGCCCTTTTTTCTTCCCTGCTGTTCAAGGAGCGTTTCGGGGCGTGGAAGGCCATGGGCCTCGCCTTGTCCTTTTGCGGCGTGGGGCTCATCGTCAGCGGCGGCAATCCGGGCCGGGTGCTGGCCGAAGGGTTTTCCACGGGGGATATCTCCATCTTCGGCTGCGTGCTCACCTGGGCGGCCTATACCCTTATCGGCAAGAAGGCCATGGAGCGCGTCGCCCCGTACGGCGCGGTGACCTGGTCGTGCATCCTGGGCGCGCTCATGCTGCTGCCCCCGGCCCTGGCCACGGGCCTCGTCCGCGAAACGGCGCAGGCCGGCCCCGTGGCCTGGGGCTGCCTGCTCTTTTTCGGCATCCTGGCCACGGGATTCGGGTTCTCCTGGTATTACGAGGGAGTGCGGGCCATCGGCCCGACCAGGGCCGGGGTGTTCATCAATCTTGTGCCCGTCACGGCCGTTTTTCTCGGCTGGCTGTTCCTGGACGAAGCGCTTTCCGCAGCATTGGCCGGCGGCGGATTGTGCGTGCTGGCCGGGGTTTGGCTGACCAACCGCCGCGGACGGACTTTGGAAAGCCGATAACGTTCTTGCGCTTCGCCCTCCGAGAGGCTAGACAAACACCAATTTCCCCGCCTGGAGCCCATTCATGGAGATGCCCGCAACCCCGGCGACCGTGCTGGTGGTCGACGATGCGCCTTCCAACTTGGCCATTTTGACCGAAACGCTTCGCGGTGAATTCGACGTGCGTATCGCCACAAGCGGAGCGGAAGCCCTGCGCCTGGTGGACGCCGCGCCGCCGGACCTGATCCTGCTCGACATCCTCATGCCCGACATGGACGGCTACGAGGTCTGCCGCCGCCTCAAGACGGATTACGCCACGCGGAACATCCCGGTCATCTTTCTCACGGCCAAAAACGAGGTGGCCGACGAGACGCAAGGGCTTTCACTCGGCGCGGTGGACTACATCACCAAGCCCGTGACCGTGCCCATCGTCCAGGCCCGTGTGCGCGCCCACGTGGAGCTCAAGCGCCGGGGCGACCTGCTCGAAAACCTGTCCATGCGCGACGGCCTCACCGGCATCGCCAACCGCCGCCGCTTCGACGAGTGCCTGGAGCGCGCCTGGCGGCACGGCATGCGTTGCGCCACGCCGCTTTCCGTCATCATGGCCGACATCGACGACTTCAAGGCCTACAACGACGCCTACGGCCACATGGCCGGCGACGTCTGCCTCAAAAACGTCGCCAGAGCCCTTGCCGGAGTGCTGCGCCGGCCGGGCGACTTGGCCGCGCGCTTCGGCGGAGAAGAGTTCGCCATGGTGCTTGAAGACACCTGCATATCCGGCGCAAAACACCTCGCCGAAGCCATGCGCCTGACCGTGCGCGCCCTGGACATGGCGCACGCCGGCTCCCGGGCCGCGCCGATCGTCACGGTGAGCCTGGGCGTCGCCAGCGTCGTTCCCGTGGGCGGCCTTTCGCCCGATGCGCTCCTGCGCAGCGCCGACCGCATGCTCTACCAGGCCAAACAGGCCGGCCGCGACCGCGTCGCGGCCGACTGCCTGCCCCTGGCCTGCTGAGCCTCCCGCTCCCGCGCGCCGCGCCTGCCGGCCTTGATCGGCTGCGGCAACTCTGCTATTCGGTTACGGTTCCACCGCGCCACAGCGAACCCCGCGCCGGAGGCTTCCGGCGTCGTCGGCTTACGGCCCTGGCCCCGCACCGTCACTTCAACCCGGGAGCGTCTCATGCGCAAGCGTTTTGGCCTTCTTCTGGCCGCCCTGGCCGTCTTTGTCCTGTGCTGCGGCAGCCTGGCCGCCGCCGAGGAGAAAGTCTACGTCAACGGCATCGACTTCGGCTTTCCGCCCTTCGGTTTCGTGGACAAGGACGGCAAGCCCACGGGCTTCGACGTCGAGTCCCTGGACTGGATCGCCAAGAAAATGGGCTTTACGGTCAAGCACCAGCCCATGGACTGGGATGGCATCATCCCCGCCCTGTTGGCCAAGAAGATCGACATCATCGCCTCGGGCATGAGCGCCACGGCCGAACGCGCCCAGAAGGTCGATTTCTCCATCCCCTACTACGAAGTCACGCAGGTGCTCGTGGTGCCGGACAAGGAGAAGGCCTCCCTGCCCGACCTGCTCAAGTCCGGCAAGAAGCTCGGCGTCCAGCGCGGCACGGTCACGGCCAAGCTGCTCGAGGAGCTGGTCACCAAGCCCGGCTACAAGTTCGAGGTCGTGCCCTACGACTCCACGGACCTGTCCATGGAAGACCTCAAAATCGGCCGCATCGCGGGCTCCGGCATGGACAGCACCATCGCCAAGGAAGCCATGAAGGCCCCCGGCTTCAAGATCGCCGGCACCTTCGACGCCGCGCCCGAGAAGTACGGCTACGCCATGCGCAAGGAAGACAAGGAATTCCAGGACAAGGTCAACAAGGGCTTAAAGCTCCTCATGGCCGACCCCTACTGGAAGGAACTCAAGGCCAAGTACGGCCTGTAGTCCCCCGACCCCGCGCTTTCCGGGCCGCCCTTGCGCGGCCCGGAAAGCGCAGGCCCGCCCGGACGCGATTCATGGAAGGATTTATTAAGGCCGCTCAGGCCTCCTGGGACGCCCTGCCCTACATTCTGGGCGGACTGTGGTGGACGGCGGGGCTCATCCTCGGGGCCATGGCCCTGGGGCTTTTGCTCGGCATCCCCCTGGCCGTGGCCCATGTCTACGGCAGCCGGTTTTGCCGGCGGTGCGTGGCGACCTATGTCTGGCTCTTTCGCGGCATCCCCATCCTGGTGCAGCTTTATCTCTTCTATTTCGGCATCATGGCGTACCTGAGCGAGATTCCGGCCCTGTCCTTTTTGCCGCTCTCCTCGGGCTTTTTCTCCGCCGTGGTCGTGCTCGGCCTCACCAGCGCCGCCTACCAGTCGCAGATTTTCCGCGGCGCCATGCAGAGCCTGCCCGCCGGCCAGCTCAAGGCCGCCAGGGCGCTTGGCCTAAGCGACGCCCAGGCCATCCGCGCCATCATCCTGCCCCAGGCGCTGCGCCTGTCCATCCCGGCCTGGTCCAACGAATACTCCATCCTGCTCAAGGACTCCGCTTTGGCGTTTACCATCGGCGTCCTCGAAGTCATGTCGCGCACGCGCTCCGTGGCGGCGACGACGCACCAGCCGCTGCCGCTGTCGATCCTTGCCGGCGCGCTCTTTTTCTTTCTGACCTGGGCCGGCATCAAGACCCTCAAACGCCTGGAAGCCAAGGTGCGCATCCCCGGATACGCGCACCAGGGAACGCTGTAGCATGGACCATCCGGTCATTCTGGACGTCGCCAACATCGTCAAGACCATCGGCGGCCAACGCATTCTCGACGATGTCTCCTTTTCCGTCAAAAAAGGCGGGCTCAAGGTGCTGATCGGCCCGTCCGGAGCCGGCAAGTCCACCCTGCTCTCCTGCATCAATTTCCTTTCGCCGCCCGATTCCGGCACGATTTCCCTCGACGGCAAGGCCGTCAACGGCAAAAGCAAGAAGGAACTGCTCGCGTTGCGCCAGCAGGTCGGCATGATCTTCCAGGATTTCAACCTGTTCGATCACCTCACCGCCATGGAGAACGTGCGCGTGGCGCTTGTCAAGGTCAAAGGCCTGGACAAACGCGCCGCCACCAACCGGGCCATGGAGGAGCTTGCGCGCGTGGGCCTTGCCGACAAGCCGAGCCTGTACCCGGCGCAACTTTCCGGCGGCCAGAAGCAGCGGGTGTCCGTGGCCCGGGCCCTGGCGCTCGACCCCAAGGTGCTGCTCCTCGACGAGCCCACCTCGGCGCTCGACCCGGAGCTCATCGGCGAGGTACTGACCGTCATCCGCGACCTGGCCGACGAGGGCATGACCATGGTCATGGCCACGCACCAGATCAGCTTTTCGGCGTCCCTGGCCGACGAATTCCTGTTCATGGAAAAAGGGCGCATCGTGGAGCGCGGCGCGCCGGCCGTGCTGCTTTCCCGCAACTCCGGCAGCCGCACCCAGTCCTTTTGCGCCAAGCTCAGCGAGCTGGCCGGCGACGCCACGTGCGAAATCGCCTCCTAGAAGCGCCATAGCATGGACAGCTTCCTCGAATTCGCGACAACGCGCATCATCCCCGCCCTTGACGCCGGGCTCTGGACGAGCATCCTGCTCATCATCCCCTCGTCGCTTCTGGGTGTGGCCATCGGCGTGACCGTGGGCACGGCCCGGGTCTACGCGCCGCGCCCCCTGGTCCGGGTCCTCGACTGGTATGTTTCGCTTTTTCGCGGCACGCCGCTCGTGGTGCAGCTCTACTTCTGGTACTTCGCCCTGCCCTACGTCGCCATCGGCGGCTTCCGGCTCGTCCTTTCGCCCATGTGGGCGGCCATCGTCGGCTTTGCGCTGTGCAGCGGCGCCTACCAGTCCGAATACATCCGGGGGGGGCTGCTTTCCATCAAGCGGGGACAGCTGCGCGCCGCGCAGGCGCTCGGCATGACGCCGCTTACCACCATCACCTCGGTGGTCCTGCCGCAAGCCTTCCGCCGCGCGCTGCCGGGCTGCGGCAACGAGATCATCTACCTCATCAAGTACTCCTCCCTCGCTTCCATCATCACGGTCAGCGACCTCACGGGCATGGGCCGGAGCCTGGCCAAGGCCACCTTCCGCAACACGGAAGTCTTCATCGTAGTCGGGCTCTACTACCTGGCGCTCGTGACCGTGGCCACGTTCGTCCTGCGCGCCGTGGAGAAGCGGCTGGAGCTGCCGGGCTTCGAGACCAAGAAGGACTAGTGCCTCGAATTTTAAAAAACACGTCGGTATTTTTCAAAAAGAGTTCTTCAACGGTGTTGCCCACCGAAACAATCTTTCCTGCATTCAAGGAGGCGACACGAGTCATGGACGCGAGCCTGCTTGCCGCCCTGGCCCGGGAACTGGGGCCGGGCTTTCGCACGGACGCCGCCGGCCGCGACGCAGCCGCAACCGATGATTCGGGCCTTCTCTTCCGCCCGGACGCCGTCTTTTTCCCCAAAAGCGCCGCGGAAATCAGCCGGCTCATGCGCCTGGCCCACACGCACGGCTTTCCCGTCACGCCGCGCGGGGCCGGCACTGGGCTTTGCGGCGGCTGCCTGCCCGTGCGCGGCGGCGTCGCGGTCGCGACCACGGCCATGGACCGCATCCGCGTCATCGATACGGTCAATGGCGTAGCCGTGGTCGAGCCCGGCGTCGTCACCAAGACCCTGCGTGACACGGCCGCGACCAAGGGGCTTTTCTATCCGCCCGATCCCGCGAGCTACGCCACCTGTACGCTTGGCGGCAACGCCGCAACCAACGCCGGCGGTCCTGCCTGCGTCAAATACGGCGTCACGCGCGACTACGTCCTCGGCCTGACCGCCGTGCTGCCGGACGGGGAGTTCCTCAAGGCTGGCATGGCCACGCGCAAGGGCGTGGTGGGCTACGACCTGGCCGGGCTTTTCGTCGGCAGCGAGGGCACGCTCGGGATCATTACCGAACTGACGCTCAAGCTCATTCCGCATCCGCGCACGGTGCGCACCATGCTCGCGCTTTTCGCCGACGCCCGCGCGGCCGTGGCCGCCGTATCGGCGGTCATGACCGGCGGCGTCTGCCCTTCGGCGGTGGAATTCATGGACCGGGCCTGCCTTGGGCTCGTGGAGGAACTGCTGCCGTTTGCCCTGCCCGGCCGGGATGCGGCGCTTTTGCTCCTTGAGGTGGATGGTGACGCGGACGCCACGGCGCGGGACATCCGGCGCGTGGCGGACGTCTGCCGCGACGCCGGAGCCCTCGAAGTGTTGCCCGCCGACGACGCGGCGCGGCGCGAGGCGCTGTGGGACATCCGCCGCCAGACCTCCACGCGCATCCACGAAAGCGCGCCGATGTACCTGTCCGAGGACACGGTGGTGCCCATCGCGCGCATCCCGGACTTGATCGACGCCCTGCCCGGACTTGGCGCGCGGTTTGGCATGGCGGTCTACGCCTTCGGCCACGCCGGCGACGGCAACATCCACGTCAACATCACGGGCGAGGACGGCAGCCGCGCGCGCGGCCACGAACTGATCCGCGCCCTGGTCGAGACGGTGCTTACTCTCGGCGGCACCATGTCCGGTGAGCACGGCGTGGGGCTGACCAAACAGCCCTTCATCGGCATGGAGCTCTCGCCCCGGTCGCTCACCTTGCAGCAAGGCCTCAAGGACCTTTTCGATCCCAAGGGGATCATGAATCCGGGCAAGGTCCTCCCCTAACACCCTTCTCCCAAGAAGAAACGCCCGCGGCCGAAACCGCGGGCGTTCGATTTCTCCTTCCGGAATGACCCGGAAGAAGCTCTCGCTCCCTCCCAGCCTCCGGAGGCCTCTCTTCCCTTATTCCCCTGCGTGCGCTTCGTCGCGCGCCATCCGCTGCAACCGCGCCAGCAGATCGATGCGGAAGTCCTTGCGGTCGAAGCTCACCATGTAGGGGTTGTCGGAAAATTGCAGCGAATCCACCGGGCAGGTTTTGGCGCATTGGCCGCACAGGCTGCAAAGGGAGAAATCCACGATAAATTCGCCCGGCGTCTTACTGCCCTTCTGCGGCGCAGGACCCATCTTGACCGGACCGGCCTCCTCGCCTTCCTTGACCGCGATGGGACAGAGGATGGTGATGCAGTTGGACGGACAGGCTTTCACACACGCGCCGCAAGCCACACAACGCGGCACGGCCGGGTCCTCTTCCTTGCCGATCAGCTCCACATGGCCACGGTAGGTGACGAGATTGTCCCGCTCCACCTCCTCCATGGGATAGAGGACGGTCACACCCGGCTGCATGAGCGCCTTGCCCGTGACGCCAAGGCCGATGACGAGGCTTTTGAGCCCCGTGTAGGCTTCTTCGATGAGTTGCGAAACCGACATGTCAGCCTCCGAATCCGGCCACGATCACGGCCAGGGCAAGGTCCAGGAGCGCCAGGGGGGTGAGCCACTTCCAGCTGAGGTTGAGGAGCTGGTCGAAGCGCACGCGGGGATACGTCCAGCGCAGCCAGATGATGAAGAAGAGGATGCAGTAGATCTTGACCAGGAACCACCAGACGCCGGGCAGGAACGGCCCCTGCCAGCCGCCGAGGAACAGCGCCGCGGCCACGCCCGAGACGATGATCATGTTGGCGTATTCGGCCAGGAAAAAGAGGCCAAAGCCCATGCCCGAGTACTCGGTATGGAACCCTGCGGTCAGCTCCGACTCGGCCTCGGGTAGGTCGAAGGGGGCGCGGTTGGTCTCGGCCACGGCGCAGACCAGGAAGATGAAAAACGCCAGCGGGTTCTTCACGCCATACCACTGCCAGGGCCAGCCCCCCTGCTGCGCGGAGATCTGGAAGAGGTCGAGCGACCCGGCCGTGATGGCGACGGCCATGACGGACAGCAGCAGCGGCACTTCATAGGCCACGGACTGGGCCACGGAGCGGGCAGCGCCTAAAAGGCCCCATTTGTTGTTGGAACCCCAGCCGGCGAGGATCAGCGACAGCACGCCGAGGCCGGAAAAGGCGAGGATCAGCACCAGGCCGGTGTTCATGGGGATCATCGCCATGTCCGGTCCCCAGGGCAGCGGCAGCATGCACACCGTCACCGGCGCGAAGGCCAGAAGCGGCGCGAGCCAGAACAGGGCCTTGTCGCTGCCGAACGGGGCGACGAGCTGTTTGCCGATGAGCTTGACCGCGTCCACCAGGGGCTGGAGCAGGCCGTGCGGCCCGACGTGCAGCGGCCCGGGGCGCAGCTGGCAATGGCCGGCCACCTTGCGCTCGACCCAGACCAGGACGAGGCCATTGAGGCCCACGAAGGCGAAGATGCACAGGAGCCCGATCACCAGGCGCGTGAGCGGATAGTCCAGGCTTAAAAGCTGTTCCAGGTTCATCGGTCGATCTCCGGGATGACGAGGTCCAGGCTGCCCAGGATGGACACGGCGTCGGCGAGAAGGGTCCCGCGCGCCAAATCGCAAAAAACGCTCAAGTTGGAGAATCCCGGGGCGCGCAGCTTGACCCGGTAGGGTTTGGGGCCGCCGTCGGAACGCACGTGGATGATGATCTTGCCGCGCGCGCCTTCCACGGCGTAGCAGGCCTCGCCCTTGGGCGGCTTGACGGTCTTGCCGACCTTGGCCTGGATGGGGCCTTCGGGAAGGCCCTGCACGGCCTGGTCGATGATGTCGCAGCTCGTGGCGAGCTCGTCCATGCGCACCATGTAGCGGGCCATGGCGTCGCCCTCGGTGTAAGCCGGAATGCGGAAGTCGAAGCGGTTGTAGACGCCGTAGGGCTCGGCGCGACGGGTGTCCACGGGCGCGCCCGATCCCCGGATGCACGGCCCGGTCGCGCCGTAGCGCCGCGCCAGCTCCACGTCCATCACGCCGATGTCTTCGCAGCGGCCGCGCAGGATCACGTTGTCCGTGACAAGGTCGCGGTACATGGGCAGGCGCGAGCGCAGATGGCGGGTGAAGGCCAGGCAGCGCGAGGCGAAATCCGCGGGCACGTCGCCGTAGACGCCGCCGATGGTGAAGTAGGAATAGGTCAGGCGCGAACCGCTGACGGCCTGAAGGATGTCGAGGATGATCTCGCGGTCGTCGAAGGCGTACATGATGGGGGTGAACGCGCCGAGGTCGAGCAGGTACGCCCCCCACCAGAGCAGGTGGGAGCTGATGCGGTTGAGCTCGGTGACGGCCACGCGGATGTACTCGGCCCGCTCGGGGACCTCGACGCCCATGAGCCGCTCCACCGCGCCGGCGTAGGCCCAGTTCCAGGCCATGGCGTGCAGGTAGTCCACGCGGCCCATGTTGGGCATGAACTGCATGTAGGTCTTCTGCTCCGCCATCCACTCGTGCATGCGGTGGATGTAGCCGAGCACGGGCTCGGCGCGCAGGATGTATTCGCCGTCGAGCTCGAGCATGATGCGCAGCACGCCGTGGGTGGACGGGTGCTGGGGCCCCATGCTGAGAATCAGCTTGTCGTCGGTTGGCCCCGGCTCGAAGCGGGCCGAAGCGAGGTCGCCCCGAAGGGCCGTCGGATCGAAGGCTTGCATGATTCCTCCTTGGCCCTACGCGTCTTTAGGAACGGCCTTGGCCACCGGCTTGGGTTTGGCCTGGGGCTCGGGTTCCGGCTCGGCCAGCCCGCAGTCCACGAGGTAGGTCAGCGGCACGAGGTCGGCTAAGGACTTGCGCGCCTTGGCGGCCTTAATAAGCGGATGGCCCTCGAAGTCCTCGGGCAACAGCAGGTTGTAGAGGTTCGGGTGGCCGGCGAAGTCGATGCCGTAGAAGTCGAAGCACTCGCGCTCGTGCCAGTCCGCGCCGGGGTAGATGTCGCTTATGGTCGGCACGCGGGGCGCGTCGTGGGGCACGGTCAGGCGCAGGACCACGCGGTTGGCGCCGTCGAGAAGGCTCAAGTGGTAGGCCACTTCGAAGCCCTCCTCCAGGTCCGAGGCCATGACGTCTTCCAGGAGGTAGCCTTCCTTGTCCATGACGGCGATGGCGTCGTGGATGGTTTCGGCCGTCAGGGTCACGGACGCCACGCAGCCCGTGGCGGCGTGATCGAGAGGCGCGGAGCAGGCCGCGCCGAGTTTGGCCACGCATTCGGGAATCATTTCTGGCCTCCCTTGGGCACCTGCCACCAGCGCTTGCCGGTGATTTTCTGCTGGAGCGCGAACAGCCCCTCGAGGAGTCCCTCGGGCCGCGGCGGGCAGCCGGGCACGTAGACGTCCACCGGGATGAGGGTGTCCACGCCCTGGATGACGCCGTACTGGCCCTCGATGTTGAAGGGGCCGCCGGAGATGGCGCAGTTGCCGAGCGCCATCACGTAGCGCGGGGCCGGCATCTGCTCATAGAGCCGCACCACGGCGGGGGCGATCTTCTTGTTGACCGTGCCGGCGACGATCATGAGATCGGATTGGCGCGGCGAGGGCCGGAACACTTCCGCGCCGAAGCGGGCGATGTCGAAGCGCGCCATGCCCACGGCCATCATCTCGATGGCGCAGCAGGCCAGACCGAAGGTCATGGGCCAGATGGACATGGCCCGGCAGACGTCCATGATCTTCTGGACGGCCGGGGTGGCCACAAGGGCCGGATCGACCGTATTTACGGCCGGGGCGCAACCTGGATTCTGCGGGGCCATGTGAACACTCCCTTGCGCATGAAGTAGATGATGGCGGCGCCGAGCACCGCGATGAAAACCAACAGTTTGACGGCGGCTTCCAGACCCTGCGGCTTGGCGAAAAGGGCCGCGATGGGGAACAGGTAGAGAATGTCCACCTCGAAGGCCAGGAAGATCAGGGCGTAGAAGTAGTAGTTGATGCCGAACTTGACCCAGGTGCGGCCGTGGGTGGGTACGCCGCACTCGTAGGTGGCGCCCATCGCGCCGCCGTGCGCCTTGGGCGCGAGAAAGAGCGAACCCAGCAGCGGCCCGGCCCCGAAGAGCACCCCGCCCAGGAAAAAGAGCAGTATTCCTGCTTGTAACCAGGTAAAGACCATATGTCTTTCCCTCCTCCCTTGCGATGACGCGCCCCGCTAGGGGTGCAGTTGGGTTCCGGCCATGGCCGCCAAGTCGTACAGCGGCGCGGGCAGGATGCCGAGCAGCAGCACCAGCGCCGCGAGCACGCCGCCGAAGACCAGCGAACCGCGCGGCACGACCAGGGCCGGGGCATCGGACTCGCCGGTATAGGCGTGGCGCACGAGGCTCAAGTAGTAGTAGATGGAGATGGCCGTATTGAGCACGGCCACGATGACCAGCCAATGGTAGCCCTGATCCCAGGCCGCCGAGAGCAGGAACAGCTTGCCGGTGAACCCGGCGGTCGGCGGCAGCCCGACCAGGGCGAACGCGGCCACGGCCAGGATCATGGCCAGGGCCGGCGCGCGTTTATAGAGCCCGTCGAGGTCTTCGAGGCTCGGATTCTCGCCGCCGACGGACATGGTGCAGACCACGTAGAAGGCGGCGAGGTTCATGAGGATGTAGGCCAGGCTGTAAAACGCCGCGGCCGAAAGCCCGGCCGCCGATCCGGCGGCGAGGCCGAGCATCACGTAGCCGGCGTGGGCCACGGACGAGTAGCCGAGCAGGCGCTTGACGTCGCGCTGCACGAGCGCCGCGAGGTTGCCGGCGGTCATGGACACGGCCCCGAGCACGGCCAGGATGTTGGTCACTTCCATGTGCGGCGCAAAAAGCGCGGCCAGGCGCACGAGCACCACCACCGCGCCGAGCTTGGGGATGGTGGCCACATAGGCCGCGGTTTCGTTCTTCGAACCCTGGTAGACGTCAGGGCACCAGAAGTGAAACGGGAAAAGCGCCAGCTTGTAGAAGAAGCCGGCCAGGAAGAGCGTGAGGCCAAGGACGGCCAGGGGCGCGTCGGCGAAGCTCCACGAGGAGGCGGCAAGCGCGGCGATGTAGGTCGTGTGCTTGGCGGCCATGATGTAGGAGAGGCCGAAGAGCGCCAGGGCGGTGACGGCCGCGCCGAAGAGGATGTACTTGATGCCCGCCTCGGCGGCGCGCCGGTCCTGGCCGCGCAGGGGAATCAGGGCATAGAGGCTGTAGGAGGAGAGCTCCAGGGCCAGGTAGAGCGTGACGAGCTCGACGCAGGAGGCGAGCAGCATCAACCCCCAGGCGGAGAGCCCCAGGAGCATGTAGTAGTCCGGCGTCATGTCCGCGTCGTCTTTCTTGCCCGCGCCGATGCCCGTGACCACTGCGAATCCCAGGGCGATGACGAGCTTGAAGAACTGGGACAGGGCGTCGAGCTTGTAGGTGGCGTGCAGCAATTCGGCGCGGGCCGACACCCCGGCCAGGGCGACGAGCACGCCCATGGCGGCCGCCGCCGGCAGCCAGCCGGCCACCGATTTCGCGCCCCGCACACTCGCCACGAACAGGGCGCACACCAGGGCAAAAAGCCACAGTTCCGGCAACAGCATGAAGATGGTCATGGGAGCTCCTTGGAGACGGCGTCTTTGGCCTCGGCCACTTTGAGCGGTGCGCCAAGCTCCATGCGCGCGGCGAGCGGCATGTCACTGGTCAGGCCCATGGCCTCGTTTTTGGCGTGCATGGCGGCAAGCACCCGTTCGATGGACGGCTCAATGGTCTTGATGGCCAAGGACGGGGCCAGGCCGATGTAAAAAACGAGCAGGGCCAAGGGAATAAGCGTGGCCCATTCCCGCGCGCCCAGGTCGTACCAGCCTTTCTTGAAGGAGGTGGGCTCGCCCCAGGTTACGCGCTGCAACAGGCGCAGCATGTAGGCGGCGGCGAGCATGGCCCCGGGCACGGCGGCGAAGCCCACCCAGGGATTGCCGGCAAAAGCGCCGATCAGGACCAGCACTTCGCCCACGAAGCTGTTGGTGCCGGGGAAGGCCAGGGAGGAGAAGGAGAAAACGCCGAAGAGGAACATGTAGGCCGGCATGAATTTGCCAAGCCCCTGGTTGTCGGCGATCTCCCGGCTGTGGCTGCGCTCGTAGAGCAGGCCGATCATCATGAACAGGCCCCCCGTGGTGATGCCGTGGTTGAGCATCTGGAGGATGGCCCCGGAAACGCCTTTGACGCTGAAGAGGAAGATGCCGAGCGTCACAAAGCCCATGTGCCCCACGGACGAGTAGGCGATCAGCTTCTTGATGTCGGTCTGCCCGAGCGCGATGCAGCCGCCATAGAGGATGGAGGCGATGGAGATCGCGATCATGACCGGCGCGGCCGTGACCGACGCGGCCGGGGTCAAGGGCAGGCAAAAGCGCAGGAAGCCGTACGTGCCCATCTTGAGCAGGATGGCGGCCAGGAGCACGCTGCCCGCGGCCGGGGCCTCGACGTGGGCCGCCGGCAGCCAGGTGTGGAACGGGAACATGGGCACCTTGATGGCGAACGCCAGGGCCATGGCCAGAAACGCCCACATCTGGAAGCGGAAGGAGTACTGCTGCTGCATCAGCTCCGGGATGGAGAAGGTGCCGCCCACCTGCCGGAAGGCGACGATGGCCGCGAGCAGCAGGGTCGATCCGGCGAGCGTGTAGAGGAAGAACTTGATGGAGGCGTAGCGCCGTCTCGGGCCGCCCCAGACCGCGATCAGCAGGTACATGGGGACGAGCATCGCTTCCCAGAAGACGTAGAAGAGCACGAAGTCGAGCGCCGCGAACACGCCGATGCAGGCCGAGGTCATAAGCAGCAGACAGAAGTGGAATTCCGTCACCCGCTTGCTGATGTACGTCCAGGATCCCAGCACGCAAAGCGGCAGCATGAGCGCCGTTAAAAGGATCATGTACAGGCTCAGACCGTCCACGCCCATGTGGTAGGACATGCCCATGGCCGGCAGCCAGGGCGCATGTTCCACGAACTGGAAGGCCGGCCCGTTTGGTTGGTAGGCCAGAAGCGGCAGCGCCAGCAGGCATTCGAGAATGCCCGCTCCAAGCGTCACCAGGCGTATGGTGCGTTCGTTACGCCGCAGGACCAGCAAGGCCACCGCGGCAAGAAGCGGCAGGACGATCAGGGCCGTCACCACCGGAAATCCGTTTTGCGTCGTCATGCAAAGCTCCCTTTCCCTTGGCGGTTAGCCCACAAACCAGACAATGGCGAAGATGACCAGGCCGATGGTCACGGCGGCGGCCAGGTAATCCTGGAGCCGGCCGGTCTGGGTGCGCGCCACGCCGGCGCCGCCGACCTCGCGCACGCTCCTGGCCGATCCGTCGAGCACGCCGTCGATGACCTTGCCGTCGAAGACGCTCGTGCCGAGCCCCGCCTCGATCAGGGCCTTGAGCCCGATCTTTTCGTAGACATCCGTCCAGACGTTATCGATGGCCGCCGCAGGGAAGGAGACGAGCTTCACGAAGCCCCGGCCGACGAGCCGGTACAGGAAGTCGAAGTCCAGGTTGCGGCTGGGGTGCGGCGGAATGATCTTGCGCATGAGGTAGAACCCGAGGCCGGTGAAACCGAGGATGCAGCAGGCCTGAACCACGTGCCAGGGCGTGTAGGGAACGTAGTCCGTGGGGAACGGCAGCAGCGAATAGAGCGTCTGCGGGAACAGGCCGATGCCGAGGCACAAAAGCGACGAGATGCCCATGCCGAGGTACATGTTCCAGGGAATGGGCTTCAGTGCGACATGGCTCTTGGGCTTGGCCCAGAAGGCGAAGTACGGGAGCTTGATGCCGACGGAGAGGAACGTGCCCACCGCGGCGAGCTCCATGCCGAGCGCCAGCCACGTGCGGTGGGCCTCGGCCGCGCCGGCGATGGTCATGGTCTTGGTCACGAAGCCGTTGAAAAGCGGCATGCCCGAGATGGAGACCGCGCCGACCATGTAGCCGATCATGACCAGCGGCAGGCGCGAGGCCAGTCCGCCGAGTTCGGTCAGCTTGGCCGTGCCCACGGCGTAGAGCAGGCAGCCCGTGCCCATGAACAGCAGGCCCTTGTAAAGGATGTGGGCATAGGCGTGGGCACAGGCCCCGTCGAGGGTCATGGCCGTGCCGATGCCGATGCCGCACACCATGTACCCGACCTGGGAGACGATGTGGTAGGACAGGATGCGCCGGGCGTTGTTCTCGATGGTCGCGTAGAAGACGCCGTAGAGGCACATGACGCAGCCGCCGACGGCGAGGATCTCGAAGCCGGCGTAGCCGCGCGCCAGGACGTAGACGGCGGTCTTGGTGGTGAATGCGCTCATGAAGACCGCGCCGGTGACCGTGGCTTCGGGGTAGGCGTCGGGCAGCCAGGCGTGCAGGGGCACGAAGGCGGCGTTGACCAGGAAGCCGATCAGGATGATGTAATCGAAGTAGCGGGCGGCGTCCGGAGCCACGGCAGTGAAGTCGAAGGTGCCGATGGCGGCGTAGCGCAGCAGCAGGCCGCCGAGCAGGAACAGGCCGCCGAAGATGTGGAACAGGAAGTAGCGGAAGCCCGCGGCCGTGGCCTGCGGCGTGCCGCGCAGCCAGACCAGGAACACCGAACCGACGCTCATGAGTTCCCAGAAGATAAAGAGCGTCACGTAGTCCCCGGCGAAGACGCAGCCGAAGCCGCCGGCCACGTACAGGCAGGCGGCCATATGCTGGCCGCGGTCGGGCACGTGCAGGGCGTAGATGAAGCCGATCAGCGCCTGGATGGCGAAGACGTGGGCGAAGACCAGCGCCAGGGCGTCCACCCGGCCGAGCAGCAGCGTGTGGCCGAGGTAGGGAATGGCGGCGAGCTGGCGCGCGCCGTCGGGGCCGAGCGTCAGGGACACCACCGAGGCGATGGCCAGGACAGGCGGGGCGAGCAGCAGCCAGCGCCAGGTTTTATAGGTCTCGTTGGACAGGAAGGCCATGACCAGGGCCAGGGCCAGGAAGCCGATGGCCGGATGCCAGAAATGGATGCCCGTTAGCTGTTCAAGACCGGCCATTGTCGTCCTCCGGGCGGGCAAGCATGGGGTAGATGATTTTCTTGAGCACCACGACCATCACCACCGTGGAGACCAGGGCGAATATCTCCCAGAAGCCGGGGATGCCTTCGCCGGAGAAATGGGGGTGGTGCGGCGTGATGAAGAGATTGAGCAGTACGAAGAGCCCGAGCACGGCGTACAGGGCCTTCTTCCAGCCGTTGGCGTTTTCCCTGGCCCGATCCAGCCAGTCGCCGAGTTTTTGCGGTTCCCGCATGGCGTCCTTCCTTCGTCCTTTCCGGCAGGGCCGAAAGTCCCGCCGGCATCGCGCCGCGCGCGGCGGCAGCCGTTCGTTTGCGCGCCGGGATTTCCCCGGAGCCGGTTAGAATCTGCCGAACGCGTCCACGAACGACGCGAATATCTGCGGATACAGGCCCAGGGCCACGGAGATGAACGCCGTCAGGCACAAGGGCACCACCATGACCAGGGGCGCTTCCTTGAAGTGGGAATGGTCCACCTCGGGAACCGGCGGCCGGAAAAAGGCCCGGTAGATGACAGGCACGAAGTAGCCGGCGTTGAGGAGCGTCGAGGCGAGCAGCGCCAGGAGCAGGATGTACTGGTGGATGCTGATGGCGCCGTTGGCCAGGTACCACTTGGTGACGAAGCCGCACACCGGGGGCACGCCGATCATGGACAGCGAGGCCACTGCGAACGCGCCGAAGGTGAACGGCAGCTTGCGGCCGAGGCCATCCATGAGCGGGATCTTTTTCAGGTGCGTGGCCACGTAGATCGCGCCGGCCGCGAAGAAGAGCGTGATCTTGGCGAAGGCATGGTGGGCGATGTGCAAAAGCCCGCCCTTGACGGCCAGGGGCGAGAGCATGGCCACGCCGATGATGATGTAGGAGAGCTGGCTGACCGTGGAATAGGCCAGCCGCGCCTTGAGGTCGTCCTTGGTCAGCGCGATGATCGAGGCCACGACGATGGTGAAGGCGGCGAGATAGGCGGTGATGAGCCCGAGGCCCAGGTTGGACAACAGGTCCACGCCGAAGCAGGAGAGCATGACGCGCGAGACGGAGAAGACACCCGCCTTGACCACGGCCACGGCGTGCAGCAGGGCCGAGACCGGCGTCGGCGCGACCATGGCCGAGGGCAGCCAGTTGTGCAGCGGCATGATGGCGGCCTTGGCGAGGCCGAACAGGAACAGGAAGTAGGTGATGCGGACCAGGGTCGGGTCGGCGCCCGGGGGGAACATGCCGTGGCTGATGTCGGCCAGGTTGAAGTCCAGGGTGCCGCACTGGACGTAGGTGAGGATCATGGCCGGCAGCAGAAACAGCTTGGAGGTGCCCATGAGGTAGACCAGGTACTTGCGCGCGCCGTGATAGCCTTCGGCGTCCTGGTGGTGGGCGACCAGGGGATACGTGAAGACGGTGATGACTTCATAAAAAAGGTAGAGCGTGACGATGGTGCCGGAAAAAGCCACGCCGACCGCGCCGAAGATGGCTACGGCGAAGCAGAAGTAGTAGCGCGTCTGGGCGTGTTCCTTGAGTGAGCGCATGTAGCCGATGTTGTAGCTCGTGGCGAAAAACCACAGGAACGTGGCCACGATGGCGAAGATGAGCGAGAGTCCGTCCACGGCGAAGGTGATGGAGACGCCGGGGAAGAACGTGACCAGGTGGTAGGTCCAGACCGAGCCGTGGAGCACGGCCGGGACCATGGAGATCACGGAGGCGAAGGCCATGGCCGCGGCGACGAAGGACACACCTTCGCGCAGGTCCTGGTTCTTGCGCAGCAGCCACAGGGCAAAGGGCGCCAGAAAGGTAATGACAAGGGGTGCGAGCACCCGGGCACTTTCAATCGTTTGCGCAGCGACGGCCATGGGCTACCCCTTGAGTTCGCTGGGGCCGTCGATCACGGCGTCCCCGAAGCGTTTGGAAACGACCAGGACGATGGCCAGCACGAGGGTGGCCTCGGCGGCGGCGAGCCCCATGACGAGCAGCGCGCCGAGCTGCCCGAGGACGGCGTCCATGGGCGTGAGCTGGGCGGCGGCCACGATGGACAGGCCCGCGCCGTTGAGCATCAGCTCCACGCCGATGAGCATGCCGATCAGCGTGCGCCGGACGACCAGGGCGTAGAGCCCGAGGCACAACAGCAACACGGCCACGACCTGATAGAGCACCAGCGGATTGTTCATGCCGCCCTCCGTTTTTCAAATGCCAACAACACCGCGCCGGCCATGGCGGCCAGCAGCACGACGGAAATGAGCTCGAAGGCCAGGGTGTAGGGCCCGAGCAGGCCTGCGCCGAGCTGATCGGGGCTCACGTTCTTGGGTGTGGGAAAGCCGGTCGCGCCGTAGACGGCGAGAAAGGGCACCAGGATGCCGGCCGGCACGAGGAAGGCGGGGATCGCCCGCATGACGCCGCGCTCGCCCGGCCCTTCGGCCTCGGCTCCGTCCGCTGCGCGGGTGAGCATGATGGCGAAGAAGATGAGCACGGTGACGGCCCCGACATAGATGAGGATCTGCATCAGGGCGACGAACTCGGCCAGGAGCAGAAGGTAGAGCCCGGCCACGCCGAACAGGGCCACGACCAGTCCGAGCATGGCCCGGACGAGGTTGGCCGCGGTGACGGCCAGGACGCCGCCGCCGAGGATAATGAGCACGTAGAGCGCGAAGGCGCATTGCCCAAGATAGACTTCATTCATAGACGCCACACTCCCCTTCTCCTCGCCATATAAAATACTTATGCATCGCCTTTGCCCTCACTCCATCAACAGAATCGTCTTGCCGAAAGGAACTCCAGCAAGAAAATTTTTTATTAAATTTTAAAAATTCGAAATCAAACACATCATTCGCCTTTACAATCGCTGCATGGTTACATGAACTTTCCGCTCAATATTCAGTATTATTTAAACGGCACTTGTTTTTTTTGAGCGCAAACATTTTTTTAAAAGCAAAAAATCATTTCAAACACAGCGCAAGACCAAGTGGCATTGACACGATATCTCTTGAAACAGTGCCTTCACCCCAACATGGACACTGGCAAGCGATATGGGAGGCGTCAACATTGCTCTTGTTTTCACATTTTACAGTCGATATGACATGAATTGCATTGTTTCATTTGTATCACTTCGAAACAAGCGCCACTCAGGCATGCGAACCGTGTTATCAAATATCAATTGCGTGTCACGAAGGCGGAATGCTTATAACTCCCCTTCCGACTGCCAGTCAAGCATGAAAAAGTTATCGAATCGTAGCACATCCCGCCTTCAGCCGCCACCCATCCCGACAGGAAAATGCGGCTCTCGAACCTGCCATTTCGCAAATTTTTTTTGCAACACACCTAAATTAAACAACTATTTTTTTAAGCGCAAAACGTGAAAAAAATCGGCACGCGCAGGCCTTCCCGGCAACTTGTGACACGCGACGCAGCACCACCCCCCGCCGCTGCCAACCCCTGGATCGCCCTTGTGAAATAATGCAACAAAGTCGAAAACAGCAGAGAGGATATTGTGAATTTTTTCCGAAGCACAACCGCTGTAATCGCCACGATTCGCCACGGATTCGTGAGAAGGAGCACGTCGTCGCGCCGCGCGCCGACCCCTGTGCCGTAAATAAGGATTCTCCCCGCCAGCCCCTTGCCTGTATCGCGCATTCATGCCATAGCCATGCGCCGACGGGTCTTGGCCCAACGACCGTACCCTACTCCGGACTTGAGTACGACGCCCCCTCGGGTCGACCTCCCCCTGCCGGTGCCCAACCGCGCGGGAAGGCAGCCCTTCCGGAACCGGAATCGGGATCCTCCCCCTGGGGCGGGTCCCTTTTTGAATATGCGCCGCCCGCGCGACGCCCCCGCCCGTCGGAAGCGTCCGGCACGGGCAGGGACAGGCAATCCCGCCTCGCACGCAACCTTCGGAGCCCCCTTTGTCGTTTCCATCCTTACGTATAGGCGACCTGTCCATCCCAAAGGCCGTCATCCAGGGCGGCATGGGCGTCGGCATCTCCCTGTCAGGGCTCGCCGCCGCCGTAGCCGCCTCGGGGGGACTCGGCGTCATTTCCGCCGCCGGCATCGGCATGTACCAGCCGGATTTCGCCACCAACTACATCGAGGCCAACAACCGCGCCCTGGCCGACGAAATCCGCAAGGCCCGCGCCGTGACTTCGGGCGCGCTCGGCGTCAACATCATGGTCGCCATGGCCAACTTCGCCGAATTGGTCAAAACCGCGATCAAGGAAAACGTCGACGCCATCTTCTCCGGCGCCGGCCTGCCCCTGGACCTGCCCTCCTATCTGACCGAAGGCTCCAAAACCAAACTCGTCCCCATCGTCTCCTCCGCCCGCGCCGCAGTCATCCTTTGCAAAAAATGGCTCTCGCGCTTCGGCCGCACCCCCGACGCCTTCGTGGTCGAAGGCCCCATGGCCGGCGGACACCTGGGATTCAAAGCAGAACAAATCGAGGACCCCGACTTCCTCCTGGAAAAGCTCGTCGGAGAAGTCGTGGCCGGCGTCAAACCCTACACCGCCCCCAACGGTGCCCCCATCCCCATCATCGCCGCCGGTGGCGTCTACACCGGCGAAGACATCCACCGTTTCATCAAGCTCGGCGCTGCCGGCGTGCAAATGGGCACCCGCTTCGTCGCCACCGACGAATGTGACGCCGACCCGGCCTTCAAAGAGGCCTACGTCGATGCCACCCAACAAGATGTCGTCATTATCAAAAGCCCCGTGGGCATGCCCGGACGCGCCATCCATAACGCCTTCCTCGACCAGGCCGCGCACGGCGAAAAAACGCCCCCACGCTGCCCCTACCGCTGCATCCACTCCTGCGACTACCAAAAAGCCCCCTACTGCATCACCCTCGCCCTGGCCAACGCCAAGAAAGGCCGCCTCAAACACGGCTTCGCCTTCGCCGGCAAAAACGCCTGGCGCATCGATCGCATCATGCCCGTCGCCGAACTCTTCCGCGAACTCATCTCCCAATACGAAGCCGCCGAAGCCGCCGCTATGGCGTAACGGGAAGGTCGGACGGAGAGAGAGGAAGGCAAAGACAAAGGCATGTCTCCGACGGCCGGGGGGGATCATCCCCCCCGGCCCCCCGAACGGGGAGCGGAAAGCGGGTGGAAGCGTGGCCGGCGAGTGGTGCGTCGGGGTCTGTGGTCTCGGAAACGGGCGCCAGCGGCGAAGCGCCGCATTTGAAGAAGCTACCTTCCTTTAAAGTCTTTTGCTTCCCAAGGCTTTCAAAGCAAAATTCCGGCCCCATCTTCGCTGCGCCTGCCTCCGCCCGTCCGGTGCCCGCAGCCCTTCCCGCGTCACGACGCCGAACGGGGGGACCGGGGGGAGTGACTCCCCCCGGCGGGTCCAGGGCAGAGCCCTGGTGGGGTCCGGGGCAACGCCCCGGCAGGGTCCGGGACAGCGTCCCGGCGGGGCGTGGGGCAGCGCCCCACACCACACCACTAATCGGCGGCGATGGGGAAGTCTTCCACGGTGCCGGGGACGCCGGTAGTGGGCGTTTGCTCGCCGCGGGTGAGTTCCTTGACGCGTTCGGAGATGTAGAGGTCGAGCATCTTGAAGGTGACACGGCCGGTGTGGCGGTTGTCGGCCTTGCCTTTGACGCCTTCCACCAGGGCCTTGGTGAAGGCCCCGTTTTGCCATTCCGGCTTTTCCAGGGAATATTGGCGGCCGGTGGAGGCGGCGAAGACCACCGCGCCGTTGCCGGCGCTGGCCAGTTCGTTGATGACGCCGTTCAAGTCGCTCATGCCGCGCCGGCCCGCACCCATGATGGAGCCGCTGTGACAGGTGTCGACGAAGAAGAGCGTCTTGCCTGCGATGTTGCGGATGGTTTTCTGGATTTCCAGGAAGGGCAGGCCGGTGGCGCGCAGTTTTTCCAGGTCCGTGTTGGCGGGCAGGAAGTAGTAGTCGCCGTTTTTATCGTTCACGCCGTGGCCGGCGAGGAAGATCATGGCCACGTCGTGCTGGGTGGTCGCCCGCTCGATCCAGTCGAGGCCGTCGAGGATGGCGTCCTTGGTGGCCGCGCCGTCGGTGAGGGTGCGGATCTGGACGTCGCTGTAGAGGCGGCCTTTTTGCTGGGCCATGGCCTCGGCGAAGTCGTTGGCGTCCTTGCCCGGGAATTGCAAGGACAGGGACTTGTCGGCGTACTGGCCGACGCCGATGGCGAGCACGTAGAGCTTGGCCGCGGGGGGAGCGGCGGCGGCCTTGCCGGCCCATTTGAGGCGCACGGTGGCCGGAGCCGAGGGGCCGTTTTTGTTGTCGGCGGCCACGGAAAGAACCACGTCGCGCTGGGGCAGGGTGACTTTCGATTGCAGCACGCTGGGCTCGAAGCCGCGCCCGGCGAGGTTCGGGTGGTCCTCGGCCACGCGCGCGCCGTCGACGAGCAGGCGCACGGCGGTGATGTCCTCGCCGCCGGGGCTGCGCACGGCGAACTTGACGGTCATGTCCGGCGAGGTGAAGGCGTCGCCGGGAGCCGGCGAGAGGATTTCGACCACCGGGGGCCTGGCGGTCAGCACCGAGGGCGAGCGCACGTCGCCGCCCCTGGCGGCGTTGGCCGCGGCCAGGGCCCGGTCCTCGTCGAGGGTGCGCAACGCGAGGTCCACCACGTCCGGGCGGTGGAAGACGTCGCGGAAGCGCGAGGCCGGGAAGAAATCGGCGGCATGGTCCGGGCCGTTGTTGACGTTCCAGCCGATCATGTCCTCGCCGCCCGGCGAGGCGTCGTAGTAGCCGGCCGGGGTCCAGAGCACCCAGCGCCTGCCGTCGGCGTGGGGGAAATAGGACAGGATCTCGTGGCCGTCCTCCATGCGGTACCAGCGGATGGAGCCGTCGCCCATGGCCGCGACGACGGCGCGACCGTCGCCGCTGACGTTCACGGCCCAGACCGTGTCCGGGGCCGGGGTCTGCCACAGGGGCCGGCCGTCCGCGCCGTAGGCGCGGACATTCCAGGAGGTGCCGAGCACGAGGCGGCGGTTGTCCGGCGCGATGGCCAGGGAGTAGGCGGTTTCGAATTCCTTGAGCTTGAGCGGCTGGCCGTTGAGCAGGGGCGTACGGCTGCCTTCGTAGCCCGTGACGGCGATGCCCGGGGCCTGGGTGCGCGGCGCGGCCAGATCGGGCGTGGGCACGTCGATCAGGCGCAGGTCGCGCCCGGGCAGGGCGAAGCGGTAGAAGCCCTTCTTGGGCGTGGCCGCGTAGGCGATGGTTTCGCCGGTGCGGTCGACGAGGAAGTTCTTCGCCGAGGTGCGGTAGTCGCGGATGGCCGGGGAGCGGGTCATGCCGAAGGAGCCGTCCGGGCGCAGTACGCCCCAGCGCGGCGCGACCGTGCCGTAGGCGAGCCCGCCGTCCGGCAGCGGGCACAGCGTGACCACGGCGGATTTGCCCGTGTCGTAGTCCTTGTATTCCACGAAATCCGACGGTTTGAAGCGGCGCACCGGGCAGCCGCGGTCCGAGACCCAGCGACCGGCGGCAAGCAGCGAGCCGTCGGCCGCGAAGGCGACCGAGGCGAGGTTGCCGTTGTCCACGCCCGTGAGGTTGGGCGCGCCGAGCAAACTCAGTGTTTCGCCGTCGAGCACGGTGACGGCGGGCGTGTCGGTGAATCCCACGGCGAGCTGCGTACCGTCCGGGGAAAAGGCCAGGGAAAACGGGCGCGAGCCGCCCGGCACCTTGGTTTTGGCGAGAAGCGAAATGCCGGTATCGGTGACGCGGTACAGGCGCACCGCGCCGTCGTAGCAGGCGGTGGCGAGATGGCCCTTGCCGTCGAAGGCCGCGCCGTAGGATTCGCCGGCATAGTCCTTGTCGCCGCCGACGAGCGACAGGTCGGACAGCCGCCACACGCGCACGCCCTCCTCGCCCATGGCCGCGGCCAGGTAGTCTCCGTCGTGGGACACGGCCAGGTGGTTGACCACGCTCGGCAGGCCGGTGAGGCGCCTCACCAGACGGCCGGACTCGCGCTCGAAAATATAGACGCTGTGGGTTTTGTCCCAACCGTAGCCGGTCCAGCCGGCGCAAAAGACGTAGCGGCCGTCGGGGCTCATGGCCACGCTGTAGAGCCGGCCCTCGTAGTCGTGGCCGATGGGCGGACGCAGCACGCGCAGCTGTTCGCCGGTGCGGATGTCCCAGACACGGCAGGTCTTGTCGTCCGAGGCCGTGGCCAAGTAGCGGCCCAGGCCGTCCACGGCGATGCGTTTGATAAGCGCCGTGTGCATGCCGGTTTCGATGCGCAGGATCGGCTCGGCGGGCGGCGTTCCGGCGGCGGCGTGGCAGTAGGCGGAAAGGAGCAGGAGAACGGTCAGCAGGCAGACGCGAAAGCGCATGGGGATCACTCCTCGCCCGTCAGCGGGCGGGGCGCATTCTTCTCCCCCCCTGACGGCCCCGTCAAGTACCCCTTGCAAAGTCCAGGCCCCAAAAGCCCGCCATTCGGACCTTCCCGCATTCCTAAACAATTGATGAATTCTGTCCCGGCCCCCCTTTCGAGGAGGTCCAGGAGGGGATCCTCCCCTCCTGGCCGCCGGAGGCTTCTTCCCCTCCTGCCCCTCCTGCCTCCCTACGCCTTGCCGCAACTGGCGCGGTCCACCAGGTAGACGATGGACTGGTAGGGCACGCCGGCGTGGTAGGACAGGCCGATCTCGCAGGTGCGGCTGTTGCAGTAGCCGGAGGTGGTCGAGGCCGGGAGCTGCGGCCGCAGGTCGGCCAGGGCGGCGGCATTGAGTTCCGGGTAGAAAAAGCCCCGGTCGCCGGCGAAGCCGCAACAGTGGATGCCGCGCGGCACGACCACCTCGCGGGCGCAGGCGCGCGCCAGGACCTCGAACTTGGCGGAAAGCCCCATCTTGACCGAGGAACACGACACGTGCAGCGCAACCGTTTCGGCCAGGGGCGTCACATCCAGATGCTCCAGGCAATAGTCGTGGATGAATTCCACGGGCTCGTGGAGCGTAAGCCCCGGCTCCATCTTGCAGCGCATGGTATAGAGGCAGGGGCTGGCGTCGCAGAGGATGGGGATGGCCCCGTTGCCGCTGACCTTGCGCAGCGCCGCTTCCAGTTCGGCGGACTTGCGCGCGGCGTCGTCGTGCATGCCCTTGGATTCGAGCGTCAGGCCGCAGCACAGCTCCTTCATGCCTTCGGGGAAGATGACGTCGAAGCCGGCCTTGGCCAGAACGGACATGGTGGCCTCGAAAAGGCCGCGCTGGTCCGGGTCCAGGGCAGCGGGGCCCATGGAACGCGTGGTGCAGCTCGGAAAATAGACCACCTGCCGGCCCATGCCCCGGACGGTGTCGCGCAGGCGGATGCGGGGCGCGGCCTTGGGGGCGTACGGCGTCCAGAAGGGCACGACTCCGCCCGAGATCCGGCGCAGCGTATGGGTCATGGCGGTCATGGCGCGCGTCCCAAGCAGCCTGTGGACGGCGTGGGAGAGCCACAGCCCCTGCCGTGCAAGACTCGTGACCAAACCATAGTGGTCCGCGACAAGGCAGCCGATTTTACGGCCGCGCGCCGTGGATTCGCGGCGGCGGTAGTCCTTGGTGAAAACGCCGGTGTCCACGCCGACCGGGCAGACCGTGGCGCACAGCCCGTCTGCGGCGCATGTCTGGTTGCCGAAGTATGCGTAGTCCTTGTGGAAGGCGTCGTATTCCGCCTTGTCGCCCTCGGCCGCGACCCGGGCCATGTGGCGCTGGAGGGTGATGCGCTGGCGCGGCGTGGTGGTGACGTTTCGCGAGGGGCACACGGACTCGCAGTAGCCGCATTCGATGCAGGGGTCGATAAGCGGGTTCACCTGCGGCAGCGACTTCAAGTTTTTCATGTGCACCTGCGGATCGTCGGTGAGGATGACGCCGGGATTGAGCAGGTTGTCCGGGTCGAAGGCGGCCTTGAGGCGGCGCATCAGGGCGTAGGCGGTCCTGCCCCACTCCATCTCCACGAAGGGGGCCATGTTGCGGCCCGTGCCGTGCTCGCCCTTGAGCGACCCGTCGTAGCGCCCGACGACCATCTGCGTCACTTCGTCGATGAGGTCCCGGTAGTGGGCCACGGACTCCGCATCCGCGAAATCCGGGCAGAAGACGAAATGCAGGTTGCCTTCCAGGGCGTGGCCGAAAATGATGCCCTCGGCGAAGCCGTGCCGGGCCATGAGATGTTGCAACTCCACCGTGCCCTCGGCCAGGCGTTCGATGGGGAAGACCACGTCTTCGATGATGACCGCGCTGCCGGGCTTGCGCGCGCCGCCGACGGAGGTGAAAAGCCCGCGCCGGATGTTCCAGAGCTTTTCGTAATCGTCCTTTTTGTCCATGAAAAGGAGCGGAAAGACCGGCTCGATGCCCGCGACGCGGGAAAGCGCCCCTTCTATGCGGGCCAGCAGCTCGGCCTTGTCCGCGCCGCGCACCTCGACCAGGATGGCGGCGGCTTCCACGCCCAACTCCTTGAGATAGGCGGGCATGCCGGGCTTGTCCTCGACGCTGCGCAGCGACGCCCTGTCCATGAGCTCCACGGCGGACACGCCGCCGTTTTTGAGCGCCATGGTCGCCCGGCAGGCGTCGGCGATGCTGGGGTAGATCATGAGCGAGGAAGCCTTGAAGGGATGCTCCACCACGGTGCGGTAGGTGACCTCGGCGATAAACGCCAGGGTGCCCTCGGAACCGATGATGAGGTGGAGCAGGATGTCGAAGGGGTCCTCGAAATCCACAAAAGCGTTGATGCTGTAGCCGGTGGTGTTTTTGATCTTGAACTTGCGGCGGATGCGTTCGGCGAGCGCCGCATCGGCCAGGATTTCCGCGCGGATGGCAGCCAGTTCCGCCAGGAGCGCGGCGTGGGTCACGGCGAAGCGTGCCCGGGAAACAGGGTCGGCGGTGTCCAGGCTGTCGCCGTCGATGAAGACGAGCTTTGCCGATTCCACGGTCTTGTAGCTGTTTTCCGCGGTGCCGCAGCACATGCCCGAGGAGTTGTTGGCGGCGATGCCGCCGATCATGCAGGCGCTGATGGAGGCCGGGTCCGGGCCGATCTTGCGGCCGTGCGGGGCCAGGGCGACATTGGCGTGCGCGCCGATGACGCCCGGTTCGATGCTGACGCTCCCCGCCCCGGGGTGGATGCGCAGGCCCCGGAAATTGCCGGCTAGGTAAACGAGCACGGAATCGGTGAGCGCCTGGCCCGAGAGGCTCGTGCCGGCGGTGCGAAAGGTCAAGGCCACTTTCGTGTCCGAGGCCGCGCGCAAGAGCCAGGCCACCTCGCGGGCGTCCCGGACCTTGACCACGATTTTCGGGACGAGGCGGTAGAAGCTGGCGTCGTCGCCCAGGGCCAGGGCGTGAAAGGGGCCGAGGAAGACGCGCTCCCGGGGAATGAAACCGAGGATGCGGTCATGAAAGGCCTTGTGCGCGAGAGGAAGATTGTGCACAGGTGAATGATCGGACATGGGCTCGCTCCTTGGGGCGACGGGCAGGGTCGGGAAAGGACAGGATTAGGGAATCATGCCACGTTTTCCGGGGCGCAAGCAACGCCTCGCGGCGCAAACCTAAAAAAAAACGCTATTAAATTAAATAAATCAGCAAGTTCCATTAAAAATTTCTTTTAGGGCCGTGACAATTGGAGCTTTTCTGTTTATTCTGTCAGCCTAGAGAATCGTTTTCCGCACCATATGTTTTCTGGAGGGATGAGTTCCTTGTTGTTCAACATCTTTTCTTCCCGCGAAGCATCTCCACCCCCATCGTTTCGCATGGCGTCAACTACGGAAAATAAAACGATGTCCCTGCCGAATGCTTATTCATTAAAAATTTCAAGCATTCCACTTTATTTTCAAGCAATATTGCAGGCAGAAATACCGGACAGGTTCGATGTCGGATTCATGTCCGGCATCGGCTTCCGCTACGCCATCGACCGGTCTTTCATAGACATCCTGAAGGAACTGCATTTCCTGAGTGATTCCGGAATGCCGACGAAACGGTATATGGATTTCCATAAACTTGTCGATGCGCGTGAAATCCTGCTGGACGGCATCCATGAAGCCTACTCCAAGCTGTTCGCTCTGCATCCCGATGCGTCCGACTTGTCGGAGCAGCAAGTGGCCGATGCGCTCAAGCAGCTTTATAACGGCAAGAAAACAGACATGATGATCAGCGGCATCGCCAGCACGTTTCTTGCACTGTGCCGCTTCGCCGACAACACGGATGCAACGGCTACAGCCGTGCAACAGACGCGCAACGCCACAAAAAATGCGCAGCAGCGCACATACTCTCCAGCGCAAACGCCCCCGCCGTCCGAAACTGCGGCAGCGCAAGAAACGGCTCCGCCGCAGCAGCCGGACGCGACAGCGGCGAGCGAGTCCGAACCGCTTCTGCTCGGCCCGGAATTCGAGGTCACGACGGAAGCAGCCCCCGCGTCCGAACCCGCTCCCGCGCCACCCGTCGCCGTCGCCACGAAACCGGCTGCGCCCCCCGCAGCGTCCGCCCCGGATACGCCCGTTCCCGCGGACCTGCTCCCGGAACCGGCAGCGGTCGGGGAAGCGGCAATGCCGCCATCGCCGCCCCATGCGCCCGCTCCCGGCCGGGAAACGCCCTCCACCACGCAGGCCGCCCCGCCGCCTGCGGCGACGCCCGAACCGCTGGTCCTGAAGCTGGAATCGGAAGCCGACACCGCAACGCCCGCTCCCGCCGCCGCGACCGCGCCCCAGGGCGGCGACGATGTGACGTACGCCGCACCTGCTTTTTCCGATGCCGCCGCACCGGTGCCCCTCGTCCTGGAATTGGAACCGGACGCCAGCGTCGCTGCCCCCCCCGCGGCCGCTCCCGAGCCCATGCCGCTCATCCTGGAGACGGAGGCCGACGGCGATGCGGCCGATACGCCTCCCGCCATGCCCGAACCCGTCGCCACCCAGGCCGCGCCCGAACCCGAGCTTCCGGTCCTGGAACGGGATACTCCCCTGGTGACGGTGCAGCCCGAAGCGCCCGCTCCGGCCGACGCCGGCAGGCCTGCCCCCATGAGCCAATCCCTGACGCCCGTTTTCGAGCCTCAAGCCCCTGAGGCGTTGCGCCTCGAAACGCCCGAACCCGGCGGGGAGACGGACAACCCACTCATGGCGACGACGCTGGCCGCCATGGAGGATGCCACCCCGGCCGACGCACCACAGCCGGCCGACGCGGCGACGCCGCCTCCCGCCCCAGACGTCGCCCTGGCCGACGCCACTGCCCAGCGGCAGTTGGAGCGAACGGGCATTCCGCCCTCCCTCGTCTTCGACCTCGATGCGCTGCCCCTCAAGGAAACGCCCCCGGGCAACGATGCCGCGGCCGCCGCAAAGGACGAGGCCCACGACGCCCCGGCCGCATGCCACGGCACGGGCGAGGGCGCGGCCAAGAGCATGCGCTGCCCCATCCAGATCGTGCTGCCCGAAAGCACGGACGCGGCCGTCTACGACGCCATTTTCACCAGTCTCAAACGGCACATGTTCACGCCGGGCGAATAGCCCGGACGCAAAAAAGGCGTCCCCCGGCCGGGGGACGCCTTTTTCGTCGGCAAGCGAGCGCAAAGCCCGCCCTACATCGTCTTGATGACCTCGATCAGCACGTTCGTCACCTTCTCGGCGTTTTCCTTGAAGATCGTGACGATCTCCTCCCAGTTGACCGGCGGTTCGTCCGTTTTCCAGCAGTCGTAGTCCGTGCTCATGGCCACGGCCGCGTAGGGCACTCCGGCCTCCACGGCCAGGGCGCACTCCGTGGCCACGCTCATGTTGATGACGTCCGCGCCCCAGGCGCGGAACATGTTGGATTCGGCCCGGGTGGAAAAGCGCGGGCCTTCGATGGTCACCACCGTGCCCGTATCGTGGTGCCGGTAGCCGTGCTTGCGGCAGGCGTCGATGAGCAACTGGCGCAGCGGCTCGGAGAACGGGTCGGCCATGGGCGTATGCGCCGGATTGTGCGGCTCGAAGCGCTCGTGGAAGGTCAGGTGCCGCCTTTTGGTGAAATCGATGAACTGGTCGAGGATGACGAGGTCGCCCCGGCCGATCTCCTGGCGCAGCGACCCCACGGCCGTGGTCGAGAGGATGGCCGCGCAGCCGACCTTGCGCAGGGCGTGGATGTTGGCCCGGTAGTTGACATGGGTGGGCGTGGCCGTGTGGGACCGGCCGTGGCGGGCGAGCAGGACCACGTCCTTGCCGCCGATCCTGCCCTGCCGCAACGTCGAATTGGGCGGCCCGTAGGGCGTGTCGATCTCGATGTCGGAGGGCGCGTCGAGGATGTTGGGGTCGTCCAGGCCGCTGCCGCCGATGATGCCGATTTTCATAGCGCTCCCGTTATTCCGGCCTTTCGCCGGGAACATGCGGTCCAAAAACACCGAAGCCGCATCAGGCGATCTGCAGGATGCTCTCGCAGCCGTAGGACTTGAACTGCTCCCTGCCGTTTAAAAAGGACAACTCGATGACCACCCCGATGCCGGCGATCTCGGCGCCGAAGTCCTCGATCAGCTTGACCACGCCGGAGAGCGTGCCGCCGGTTGCGAGCAGGTCGTCGATGACCAGCACCTTCTCGCCCCTCAGCAGCGCGTCTTCGTGCATGCACAGCGTATCCGAACCGTATTCCAGGTCGTACGAGACGCTGCGGGTCTTGTAGGGCAGCTTGCCGGGCTTGCGCACGGGCACGAACCCGATGCCCATCTTGTAGGCCAGCGCCGCGCCGAAGATGAAGCCGCGCGCTTCTGCGGCCACGATCTTGGTCGCTTGCGCGTCGGCGAACCGCTCGGCCAGAAGGTCCACGGCCTGACGGAACCCTTCCGGGTCGCCGAGAAGCGGCGTAATGTCGAAAAAAAGGATGCCCTGCTTGGGATAATCCGGGATGTCGCGAATGAGTTTGCGCAAATCCATGGCCGTCTCCTTGCAAAGTGCGGACTGGTAACGCCCTCGGATAGGGATTTTGCCCAGTTGGGTCAAGCCGGGACTGCCGGAAGATGCAGGGCTTGGCCGCAGCGGCAGGGTGCGTTAGGTAACGGGCCATGGAAAAGCCACCCCTTCCCTGCGACACGCTGGTTGCGGCCGGCGTTCTCGTCACCCAGGACGACACGCGGCGCATCCTGCGGGATGCCGCCATCGCCGTGACGGACGGCCACATCGCCGCCCTGGGTCCGGCCAAGGAGCTCCGGGAGCGCTTCGCCCCGGCCGAAACCCTGGACCTCTCCGGCTGCCTCGTGCTGCCGGGGCTCGTCAACACCCACACCCATGCGGCCATGACCCTGTTTCGCGGCCTGTGCGACGACGCGCCCCTGTCGGTCTGGCTGTCCGAGCACATCTGGCCGGCGGAGGCGAAGCTCTCGGCCGAGGCCGTGCGCCTGGGCACGCGGCTCGCCTGCGCCGAGATGCTCGCCTCGGGCACGACCTGCTTCCTGGACGCCTACCTGTTCGTGGACGCCGTGGCCGACGCCGCCGAGGCCTCGGGCATGCGCGCGGTGTTGTGCCAGGGGGTGTTCGAGATCGCAAACGCCGGGTTCAAGACCGTGGACGCGGCGTTCGCCTCTTCCGAGGCCCTGGTCGCGCGGCTGGCCGGCCACGACCGGCTGCGCCCGGCCATCTTCCCCCACGCCGTCTACACCTGCTCGGCCAAAACGCTTTCGCGTTGCGCGGCCTTCGCCAGGGACAAGGGCGTGCTCCTTTCCACCCACGCCTGCGAGACGGCCAAGGAAAACGACGACTGCGTCAAGGCCAACGGCGCGCGCGTCATCCCCTACCTCCACGACCTGGGACTGCTCGGGCCGAAAACCCTGCTCGCCCACGGCGTGGCCCTGGACGCGGCGGACATCGCGCGCCTGGCGCAAACCGGGACCGCCGTCTCCCACTGCCCGAGGAGCAACATGAAGCTCGGCAGCGGCATCGCGCCCGTGGCCGCGCTTTCGCGCGCCGGCGTCACCGTGGCGCTCGGCACGGACGGCGCGGCGAGCAACAACGCGCTCAACGTCTTTTCGGAGATGACCACGGCCGCGTTGCTGCAAAAGGTCGCCTCGGGCGACCCGACGCGACTCGAGGCGCAGGCCGCCCTGGACATAGCCACCCGCGACGGCGCGAACGCCCTTTCCTGGCCGGAGCTCGGCCGCCTTGCCGTGGGCGGCCCGGCGGACTTGTGCGCCCTGGACATGACCCGGCCGCAGCTCGCTCCGGGCCTCGACCCCGTTTCGGACTGCGTCTACGCGGCAAGCGGCGGCGAGGTCCGCTGCACCATGGTCGCGGGCAAGGTGCTCTACCGCGACGGCGCGTTCCCGGGCCTCGACTATCCCGGCCTGCTGGCCGCCTTCCGCGAGGCCAGCGCGGGGATCACCGGCCGCGCCTCTTGACAAGCCCGCCCGACTCTATAATAAAGGCTGGCTTTCCGCTGCAATCATTCCCGCGCCCCATGCGCGCGGCCCGGAGGTTATCCCATGTCCCAGGTCATCACCGTCAATGGCGTCGAATGCCATCCCATCGTGGAGAAATGCGTGGGCTGCGAGCGCATCATGGAGCAGGACGGAGCCAAATACTGCAAAAGCTACCCCCTGCCCGAACGCAAATGGGCGCAGAAGGTCTGCAACTTCGCCACCCACGTCAAGCTCGAAGTCGACAAGGGCGGCAAGGTCAACATCAACCCGTTGAAGGCCTCCAAGCGCGCCGCCCGCGGCCGCTAGGTCGATCCCCTTTTCCCCGCATGCACGCCGGGAGGTTCGCGCCTCCCGGCTTTTTGCGTTGCGTGCGGACGGTTTGCCATCGTCCGCTCCAGGCGCTATGAGGGGAAGGTCCGCCAAACGCCAACCCGCTTCCGCAACCCCTGACCGGAGCCCCTATGCGAGACGCCCTGCTTGCCTGCCTCGACCGTAAACGCGATATGGTCATCGACCTGCAACGCGAACTGACCGCCATTCCCGCCCTGGGACCGGACAACGGCGGCCCCGGCGAACGGGAAAAAGCCGATCGCCTCAAAACCCTGCTCGCCGGCATGGGCTTTCCCGAAGCCCGCGAAATAAACGCCCCCGATCCCCGCGTGCCCTGCGGTCACAGGCCAAATCTCGCCGTGGTCATCCCCGGCGCGGACACGTCCCGCACCTTCTGGATCATCTCCCACCTCGACATCGTGCCCCCGGGCGATCCCGCCCTGTGGCGCTCCGACCCGTACGCGCTCGTCGTCGACGGCGACCTCGTCTACGGCCGGGGCGTGGAGGACAACCAGCAGGCCGTGGTCAGCTCCATCCTCCTCGGCAAGGCCCTGCTCGAGGAAGGCGTCACGCCGCCCATCAATTACGGCATGCTCTTCGTCGCCGACGAGGAAACCGGCAGCAAATACGGCCTGGACTACGTGGCCGCGCACCACGACGGGCTTTTCTCCAAGGACGACCTGTTCCTCGTGCCCGATTTCGGCCTGCCCACGAGCGAAATGGTGGAAGTGGCCGAAAAAAGCATGCTCTGGTACAAAATCACCGTCAACGGCCGCCAATGCCACGCCTCCACACCCGAGGCCGGCGTCAACTCCCTGGCCGCCGCCTCGCTGTTCGTACTGAAAATCCCCAAGCTCCACGAACGCTTCCCGGCGAAAAATCCCCTCTTCCAGCCGGCCAACTCCACCTTCGAGCCGACGAAGAAGGAAGCCAACGTGGACAACATCAACACCATTCCCGGCCGCGACGTCTTCTACGTCGATTGCCGCGTGCTGCCCGAATACTCCCTGGATGACGTCGTCGCGGCGATCCAGGGATTCGGCCGCGAGGTCGAAGCCGCCTGCGGCGTGACCATCGACTACGCCGTGGTGCAACAGGAGCAGGCCGCGCCGACCACGCCCGAGGACACCCCCATCGTGCGAAAGGTCATGGCCGGCATCCGCGCCGTCTACCCCGGGGCCAAGCCGCGCCCCATGGGCATCGGCGGCGGCACGGTCGCCGCCTACCTGCGCCGGCGCGGCTACCCGGCCGTGGTCTGGGCCACCCTCGAACACAACGCCCACCAGCCCAACGAACGCTCGAGCATCGCCAAAACCATCGGCGACGCCAAGGTCATGGCGCATGTGTTGGTGGGGGAGTAAGGAGAGGGAGTAAAGAGGGAAGAATGCCTCCGGCGGCCAGGAGGGGCCGAGGGCCCCTCCTGGACCACCCCGAAAGGGGGAAATGAGGCCAAGCCATGAGTGGACGAAGGGCATGATGTATTTGAAGCGCGTGTGGAAGAAGTTGTTGATGGGGCAGTGCCGGCGGCCCGGGGGAATCCTCGGCGAATACATCGGCCGGCGCATGAACCGCAGCCATTTCGACATGACCACCTGGGGCCTTTCCCATGTGGACGTCGCCCCGGACGCCGACGTGCTCGACATCGGCTGCGGCGGCGGACGCACGCTCGCGCGCCTGGCCGCGCTGTCCCCGCGCGGGCGCATCTGCGGCATCGACGCCTCGGGAAAAAGCGTGGCCATGTCCCGGCGCCACACCGCGGCGGTCATCGCCACGGGACGCATGGACGTGCGCCGCGGCTCGGTTTCCGCCCTGCCCTTTCGCGACGCGACCTTCCACCTCGTCACGGCCGTGGAAACGCACTATTTCTGGCCTGACCTCGCCTCGGATTTCCGCGAGGTGCTGCGCGTGCTGCGCCCGGGCGGCCGGTTCCTGCTGTTGGCCGAAATCTACGACACGCCGCGCTTCGACGCCCGCAACCGGAAATATCTGGAACTCGTTCCCATGACGTACCTCACCGCCGCGCAGTGCCGTGACCTCTTCACCGCCGCCGGCTTCGACGACGTCGCCGTCCACGAGGAACCCGACCACGGCTGGCTCTGCTGCGTCGGCCGCCGCCCCAATATCCTCTAACCTTTTTCTCCCCATACTCTTCATGCACCCCATTTTCTCCCATTCCCCCCCCCTTCAAGGGGGTTCGGGGGGGATTATCCCCCCCGGCCGCCGGAGGCATCTTCTTCATGTATGACCTCATCGTCGTCGGCGCGGGGCATGCGGGGTGCGAGGCGGCCATGGCGGCCGCGAGGCTCGGGCTCTCCACGCTGCTTGTCACGCAAAACGTGGACCGCATCGGGCATTTGTCCTGCAACCCGGCCATCGGCGGCCTGGCCAAGGGGCACATGGTGCGCGAGATCGACGCCCTCGGCGGCATGATGGGCCTTTGGGCCGACGCCGCCGGCATCCAGTTCCGCACGCTCAACACCCGCAAGGGCCCGGCCGTTCGCGCCACGCGCGCGCAAATCGATCGCGACGCCTACATGGCGGTCGTGAAGCGCGCCGTCTTCGCCCAGGAAAACCTCGACGTGCGCCAGGACACGGTGGAGGAGGTGCTCGCGGAAAACGGCCGGGCAAGCGGCGTGGCCACGGGCTCCGGGGAGATCTTCCCCGCCCGCGCCGTCCTTTTGACCACGGGCACGTTCCTCTCCGGGCTCATCCACATCGGGCTGACCAAGCGGCGCGGCGGCCGGCTCGGCGACCCGGCGGCCGAGGGCCTCTCGGCGAGCCTGCGCCGGCACGGGCTGGTCCTTGGCCGGCTCAAGACCGGCACCACGCCGCGCCTGCTCGCCAAGAGCATCGATTTTTCCCTGACCACGCCCCAGCCGGGCGACACGCCGCCGCCCCCCTTCAGCTTCCACGGCCCCGGCCCCGTGCTGCCGCAGGTGCCCTGCCATCTGACCTACACCAACGCGCGCACCCACGAGGCCATCCGCGCCGGTTTCGACCGCTCGCCGCTTTTCACGGGCGTGATCGAAGGCACCGGGGCGCGCTACTGCCCGTCGGTGGAGGACAAGGTGGCGCGCTTTCCCGAGCGCGACCGCCATCACGTGTTCCTCGAGCCCGAGGGCCTCGACAACCCCGAAATCTATCCCAACGGCATTTCCACGAGCCTGCCCATCGAGACGCAAAAGGCCATGATCGCCACGATCCCGGGGCTCGAACGGGCCAAAATCGTGCGCCCGGGCTACGCCATCGAATACGACTACGCCGACCCGGTCCAGCTTTTGCCGACGCTCGAGACCAAGGCCCTGCCCGGGCTGTACTTGGCCGGGCAGATCAACGGCACCTCGGGCTACGAGGAAGCGGCCGCGCAGGGGCTCTGGGCCGCGTGCAACGTCTGTTGCGCCGCCAGGGGCCTGCCGCCCTTCCTGCCCCGGCGCGACCAGGCCTACATGGCCGTGCTCGTGGACGACCTCGTCACCAAGGGCACGAGCGAGCCCTACCGCATGTTCACCTCCCGCGCCGAGCACCGGCTGCTTTTGCGCGAGGGCAACGCCGATGCGCGCCTGACGCCGCTCGGACGCGGACTCGGCCTCGTTTCCGACCGGCAATGGGCGCTTTTTTCCGAAAAAGAGGCGGCGCTGGCCGCCGTCATCGAAGGGCTGGCGCAGCGCCGCGCCCGGCCGGGCGACTGCGACGCGGCCGTCTGGGAGACACTCGGCGGCGCGCCGCAGGACCGCAGCGTGCGCCTGGACGAACTCCTGCGCCGGCCGCAGGTCACGCTCACCGACCTGCGCCGTTTCTGGCCGGAGCTCGACGCCGTGGCAACGGAAACGGCCGAGGAGGCGCAGACCCGGGTCAAATACGAAGGCTACCTGCGCCGCCAGGCCGAGCTTGCCGGGCGCATGGGCCGGCTCGAGGCCGTGGCCCTGCCGCCGGATATGGACTACCAAGCGGTGGCCGGCCTGTCCCGCGAGGTGGTGGAAAAACTCACGCGCATCGCCCCGGCCACCCTCGGCCAGGCCGGGCGCATCTCCGGCGTGACCCCGGCGGCCCTGGGCTGCCTGGAAATCCACCTGAAAAAGACCGCCGTGTGACTGACGGGCCTTGTGCCCGCCACGATCATCGCTTATGTGAAGATTCATGGGTAATTTCGGGGCACTGGGCGAAATACCGGCTTTCTGGAGCCTTTTCGATCCGGGCTGGTGGAATCGGATGCTCGATTCCACCACGTCGGGACACCCCTCGCCCGAGGCCCTGATCCTCATGGTCGGCATCTTCGGCCTGGCGTTCGCGGCCATCGCCGCCGGCTTTCTCATCAAGGTCCGCATCGGTTCCTCGGACGCGCCGCCCACCACCTGGATCGTGCGGCCCGGGGAGATTCGGGCGCTGCTCGACACGGCGCTCACCCAACGCAGCAAGCTGCGGGTGAGCTTCGTGCGCGACGACGCCGGCGCGCGTTCCACCGACGCCACCATTCTCTCCGTGGACCCGGCCCGGGGCATCGAGCTCGAGATGACCTCCCTCGTGCGGGCGACGCCGAGCTGGGCGGGCAAGCTCGTGGCCTGCGATTTCCGCCTGCGCCTGGACCCGCGCAAGGACTACCACAGCTTCTACAACTTCGTGGCCACCATCGTGTCCGTGCGCCTGGCCAGCGACGACTTCGTGCACATGACCGTGGGCTGGCCCAAGCACCTGGAGCTCGAACAAAAGCGCGGCTTCCTGCGCATCGAACCGCCCCGGACCTTCATCCTCGAGCTCGAACTGTGGCACGAAAACGCCATCAAGCTCACCCGGGGCCGCTTCGGCAATCCGGCCACCTGGGGCGAACCGCTCCTGCGCCTCGACCCGAGGCTCGAACCCCCGGCGGTCGAGGTGCGCAACATCTCCGGCGGCGGCGTGCGCCTGGACGTCGAGGGCGACGCCCTGCACGGGCACAACAAGGCGCTGTTCGAGCCGGCCAGCCGCTTTCTCATGCGCCTGGTGCTGGCCGAACCCGAAGCGGACCAGCCCCTGGAATTCTTCCTGGCCCTGCGCCTGCAAAACGCCTACGGCGATCCGGGCAGCGAGGGCAGAAAGGCATACGGGCTGCGCATCCTGAGCTTCGGCGTGCCCGCGGACACGCCGGGCGACCCCCTGTCGTGGAAACCCGCCGCCACGGGCGTGCCCTCCCTTGACGACTGGGCCTTCCGGCGGCATCTGGCCATGTACCGTTCCCGCGGGGAATGACGCGCCTTCCCGGAGGGAGGACACGGACGGCCATGGACGACGCAGGACTATTCGGGTAGGATTTTCGGGTTTTTGTCAAACCGTCAACAAGATGCCACGCATCCCGGCCATGATGCCCGCCGCAGGCCGGGCCGCCGGCAATTTGCTGTACCGAAGGAGCACGGGTTGGACGACGATTCCGACAGTCGGTTCTGGGGAGCACTGGGGAAATTCTTCCGCCAGAAAAACATCTCCATCGAGGAATTGATCCAGGAGGCCCGCAGCGACGGTTCGCTGATTGCGGAAGACGCTTCCATGCTGCTCAACATCCTGCGCCTGGAAAAAAAGCAGGTGTTCGACATCATGGTGCCGCGCCCGGACATCGTCTGCGCCGAGGCCGACGACGGCATTCCGGCCATCTGCGAACTGATCAAGACGCACGGCCATTCCCGCATCCCCATCTACGAGGGCAACCGCGACAACATCCTCGGCATCGTCTACGCCAAGGACCTGCTCGCCCACATCGTGGGGGCCTGCGGCGCATACCCCGATCCGCGCTCCCTCATGCGCGCGCCGCTTTTCATTCCCGAGACCATCAACCTCAAGAAGATGCTCCTGGAATTTCGCAGCCAGAAAAAGCACATGGCCGTGGCCCTGGACGAATACGGCGGCACCTCGGGGCTCATCACCCTGGAGGACGTGCTGGAAGAGATCGTCGGCGAAATCGAGGACGAGCACGACCCGAGCAAGCCCGAAGAAATCCAGGAGATCGGCCAGGACGTCTACCTCGTCTCCGGCCGTTATCCCCTGGAGGACCTCAACGCCTCCCTCGGGCTGGGGCTGGAATCGGAGCAGGTGGAAACCATCGGAGGTTTCCTGACCGAACTGGCCGGACGCGTGCCGCGCCAGGGCGACGCCTTCACCCTGGAAGGCCGCCGCTTCACCATCCGCGAGGCCGACCGCCGGCAGATCCGCTGGATCGCCATCGAACCGGCGGCGTAACGAAGCGACCAATCCCGGGCCACGGCGGCATGCCTTCCGCCGCGCCCGCCGCAAAACCTGAGGCTCCGCGACAAACCACCGTGATGACAGCATCCCTTCTGGCCGTGCTCGGGGCCTGGCTCGGATTCGCCAATCCCCTGTACCGCCTGCCCCTGCTTGTCCTGGCCCTGCCGGCAGGGCTGGCCTACGCCGCCGCGAGCGCCCCGTCGTTTCGGGCGGCTGCCAAGGCCGGCTACTGGATCGGCGCGCTCTCCGCCTGCCTGAGCCTCTACTGGGTGGCGCTGCCCATCCATGATTACGGCAACCTGCCCTGGGTGCTCGCCGCGCCCGCGCCCGTGCTCATGGGTTTCGTGCTCGGGCTCTTCACCATGGCCCTGGCCCTGGTCCTGCGCCTTGGGGCCAGGCGGCTGTCCCCCTGGCTTTTCGGCCCCTTTTGCGCCCTGGCCTGGACCAGCATGGAAATGGCGCGGGGCGTGTTTTTCACGGGCTTTCCCTGGCTCACCCTGGCCGCGGCCTTCGCGCCCTGGCCGGCGGTCATCCAGGGCGCGGCCTTCATCGGGGCGTACGGCCTTTCCGGCCTCCTGGCCGCCCTTGTCGCCTGGCCGGCCGTCTGCGGCCCCCTGTCGCGCCAGGGCATCCTCGGCGTGGCCCTGCTCGCGGCCCTTTTCTTCGTCGGCAACAACCGCGCCGGACAGCCCGTCGCCCGCGACGCCTCCATCCACGCCACCATCGTCCAGGGCAACGTGGACCAGAGCCGCAAATGGGACCCGCAGTCCCAGCGTGAAACCGTGGAAAAATACGTCGCCCTTTCGACCCAGGCCATTCGCGACGCCCCCACCGACCTCCTGGTCTGGCCCGAGACCACCATGCCCTTTTACTACCAGGACCACGGTCCCCTGGCGCAACAGCTGATCGACTTCGCGGCCGCCTCGGGCACGCCCCTGGTCTTCGGCGCGCCGGCCTACGAGCGCACCCTCGGCGGGCACGTGCTCTTCAACCGCACCTACCTGCTGACGCCTTCCGGGCAGGAAAGCTACTACGACAAGGAACACCTCGTCCCCTTCGGCGAATACGTGCCCCTGGGCGCGTACCTGCCGTTTATCCACAAGCTCGTGGAGGGCGTGGGCGACTTCCGGCCGGGCAAGGCGGAAAAACCGCTCACGTCCGGCCGCCTTGCCCTGGGCATGCTCATCTGTTATGAAGCGATCTTTCCGGAATTGGCGCAACAGCGCGTGGAGGCCGGGGCGAACATCCTGGTCAACATCACCAATGACTCCTGGTTCGGCGATTCCGCCGCCCCGCGCCAGCATCTCGATCTGGCCCTACTGCGGGCCGTCGAGCAGGGGCGGGCCATCATCCGGGGCACCAACTCGGGCATTTCCGCCGTGATCGATCCCCGGGGCCACATCATGGCCCAGGGCGGGCTTTTCACCACCTTGACCCTGCCATGTCCGGAGGTGCCCGTCGTATCGGAGACGACCTGGTTCCACCGACTCTTTACGCTGCTCAACTGGGCGGTGCCGGGCCTTACCCTCCTTTTCTGCCTGGCCTGCGTCCTCTTGCCCGAACGCCGCGACAGCCCCTCCCGTCGCGGCACAACCCTTTAAGCGAGTGACGATCCATGCTGCAATACGCGGAACTGCGCACGATAGGCGCCGAGCTTCTCACCAAATTCGACGAATTCTGGAGGCGTCTTTGACCTGGAGCAAAGCCGTAAACGCCTGGCCGAAATCGAGGCCGAACTGTCCAAGCCAGGAGCCTGGGACGCGCCCGAACGCCTGACCCCGGTCCTGCGCGAAAAAAGCGCGCTCACCGCCAAGGTCGAAAGCGGGGAAAAGCTCTACGCCGCCCGCGCCGACCTTGACGAATGGCTGACCATGGCCAAGGAAGACGGCAGCGCCGAAGTGCTCGACGCCCTGGCCGAGCAGATCGAGGCCCTGGACGGCAACCTGGCCGACGCCGAGCTCGCGGCCTTTTTTTGCCCCGAGGACAACGCCGACGCCATCCTGGAGATCCACCCCGGCGCTGGCGGCACCGAGGCCCAGGACTGGGCCGAGATGCTCCTGCGCATGTACCGCCGCTGGGCCGAGCGCAAGCATTTCGACGTCAAGGAGCTCGACTTCCTCCCCGGCGACGAGGCCGGCGTCAAAAGCGTCACCCTGCAGATCTCCGGACCCTACGCCTACGGCCTGCTCGCCGCGGAAAAGGGCATCCACCGCCTGATCCGCATGTCGCCCTTCGATTCCTCGGGACGCCGCCACACCTCGTTCGCTTCGGTCGACGTCTATCCCGACGCCGGCGTGGATATCGACATCGACGTCAAGGAAGAGGACCTGCGCGTGGACGTCTTCCGCGCCTCGGGCCCGGGCGGCCAGCACGTCAACAAGACCTCCTCGGCCATCCGTATCACCCACCTGCCGACCAACATCGTGGTGCAGTGCCAAAACGAGAAATCGCAGCACCGCAACCGCGAAACGGCCATGAAGGTGCTCAAGGCCAGGCTTTACGACCTGGAGCTCAAGAAGCTCCAAGCCGAGAAACAGGAAAGCTACGACGCGAAAAACGCCATCGGCTTCGGTTCCCAGATAAGGACCTACACCATGCAGCCCTACCGACTGGTCAAGGACCACCGCACGAGCGTCGAAGTGGGGGATGTGGAGGCGGTGCTCGACGGCGAGCTGGACAAGTTCATACGCGGCTTCCTGCTGCGGGGCGGCAATGCATCCTGATCCCCCCGGCCTGGACGCGATCCAGGAACAGCTGCTCTCCGAGCTGGAGACGCTCAGGCGCATGCTGGCCGAGGTGGAAAAGCCCGCCTGCGCCACCCAGGGCGACGGCATGGTCATCATGCGCCTTTGTTCTGGGCTCGATCTGGCCGGCTGGGAGTCGCTTTGCCACCGCAAGGACCTGCGCGACTGGCTGGCCCTGCCCCTTGCGGCCGATCCCCTGCCCTTCCTGGCCCGTATCCAGGCCACCGTGCAGGAACTGGTCTTCCTGTCCGAGCACGATCCGCTGACCAAGCTCTACAACCGCGGCGCGTTCGACCGCATCCTCTCCGCCGAACTCATCCGCTCCGCCAGGGCCGGCCAGTCCCTGGCCCTGGTGATTTTTGACCTCGACGACTTCAAGGCCGTCAACGACTCCTACGGCCATCCCTGCGGCGACAGGGTGCTCGAGACCATCGGTTCGCTGCTGTTGGCGGAAAAGCGCTCCTACGACACCGCCGCCCGGGTGGGCGGCGAGGAATTCGCGCTCATCCTGCCCGGGCTCGGCCTCGTGCGGGCCGAAATGGTCATCGGCCGCATCGTGGAGGCGGCGCGCTCGCTCAAGATCGTGTGCGACGGCGTGGACTCCCCCCTGCGCGTCACCATCTCGGCGGGACTGGCCATCACCAAGGGCAAGATGGCCACCACGCCGGAAAAGCTCTACGCCATGGCCGATGCGGCCCTGTACCAGGCCAAGGCCGCCGGCAAGGACAGGGTCGTGACCGCGCCGATTGCCGACCTGACCGGGCCGCCGGAGAAAACGCTCGTGCGCGCCGATGAGAAACGGTTTCTTTTCACGGGCCTAACCAAAGGATAAGACGGCGTATGTCCCAAGCCATCAATCCCAATACGTCCCTGTCCGTAGCCATCCTAAGCGGCAAGGGCGGCGTGGGGAAGTCGAACCTGGCGCTCAACCTCAGCTACGCCCTCTTCCGCGCCGGCCACCGCGCCCTGCTCATGGATTTCGACGTGGGCCTGGCCAATGTGGATGTCCTGCTCGGCCTGTCGCCGGAAAAAAACCTCCAGGACCTCTTCCGGCCGGAAATCACGGCCGCCGAAGTCGTGGTGCCCGTGGAGCCGGGCGGCTTCGATTTCCTGCCCGCAGCCAGCGGCGTGCCCGAACTCCTGGAAATGGACGACGACATGCGCGAAATCCTCTTCCAGAAGCTCAACGCCTCCTTCGCCGACTACGATTACCTCATGCTCGACCTCGGCGCGGGCATCTCCCAGACCGTCCTTTCCGTGGCCGTCATGAGCCATGTGCGCGTGCTGGTCGTCACTCCCGAACCCACGTCGCTGACGGACACCTATGCCGTCATCAAGGTCCTGCACACGCAGTACGGGATCACCGACTTCCACATCCTGGTCAACCAGGTCGAATCCCCGGCCGACACCAAGGCGACCTACGGCCGGCTGTCCGCTGCCTGCCAGCATTTCCTGGGTTTCGCCCCGGAGCTGCTCGGCGGCGTGCGCAGCGACCCGGCCCTGCCCGACGCCGTGCGCCGCCAGATCCCGCTCATGCGCCACGCCCCGCGCAGCCCGGCCGCCCAGGACATCCTGAACGTGGCCGTCAAGCTCCACCGCATCCGCCAGAGTCGCCAGGAGGCCCTGCGCAACATGCCCGTGCTCGGGAAAATTCCCCAGCCGCGCAAGTAACCCTTGACGGGGATGGCTTTGATTCGGCAATAGTATGAAATAGATGGACGATTGCTTGTCCGCCGTCTTCCGGCGGCTCCGGCCAACCGTCAACAGCCCGAGGACCACGCGATGAACAAAAGCGAACTCATCAAAACCCTGGCCGAAACCAAGGACCTGCATATCGACGAGGCCGCCGATATCGTCAACGCCTTCGTCGATTCGGTCAAGCAGGCCCTGATCAACGAAGACCGGGTGGAAATCCGGGGTTTCGGCAGCTTCAAGATCAAAGGCTACAAGGGCTACACCGGCCGCAACCCCAAGTCCGGCGACGTCGTTTCCGTGGCGCCCAAAAAACTCCCCTTCTTCCGCCCCGGCAAGGAGCTGAAGGAATACCTCAACAAATAAATCCGACATGTCCATACAGCGCCTTTTCCTCGGAGTCCTGGCCGCCCTGGTCATGGCCGCAGCCCCGGCTTTCGCCGCCGATCCGGTCCTGACCATCGCCTTCGCCGGCAACACCTACGGCTATTTCGATCCCTGTCCCACCTGCGGCCCGCAAAAACTCGGCGGCCTCGCCCGCCGCGCCACCTTCCTCAAGGACCTGCGCGAAAAGGCCCCCACCGCCGGCAAGACGCTGACCGTCGCCGGCGCGTGGGAATTCCTGCCCGAAGTCTCCGCCGCGCCGCCGGAACCGGCCAAGCTGCCGGCCGTGGCCAAGGCCCACGAGCGCCTGGGCTACGACGTCTTCGTCCTGACCCCGGCCGAGGTGAAGGTCCTGGCGGACAACAAGGCCGCCACGCCCAAGGGCGCGACGGTCCTCGACGACGCACCGTCCACCAAGATCCTCAACATCGGCGGCAAGGCCGTGGGCATCGTGCTCTTCCCCATGCCCAAGGACATCAGCGCCCCGGTGCCGGACAAGCTCATGGACGCCACGGCCAAGGCCGCGTCCGAACTGCGCGGCAAGGTCGCCCTGGTCGTCGGCGTCAGCCCCTGGGGGGCCCTCGACGAGGAAGCCTTCATCAACAGCCGCGCCGGCGCGGTGGACGTGCTGCTTGGCAGCGGCGGCGGCTCGGGCTTCCCTTCGCGCACCTCCAAGGACGGCAAGACCCTGTGGACGCGCGCCTACATCAAGGGCAAGACCATCAACCGCCTGGACCTGCTCGCTTTGCCCGGCGTGAGTGGTTTCACCTGGAAAATCGGCGAGAACTTCACGGCCAAAGTCCAGGCCCTGGACGAAGCCTTCCCCCAGGACGCGACCATCGAAGCCCTCTTCTAGCGTGCCGCCCCGCACACCCGTTTTCATGAGGCCCTTACCGTGACCAGATGCTTTTCACGCGCCCTGGCCGCCGTCTTCGCGGCGGTCCTGGCTCTGGCCTTCGCCGTTTCCTCCGCCACGGCCGCGCAGCCGGCCGCCGTCCTCTTTTTCACCGGCAACACCTACGGCAACATCGCGCCGTGCCCCTCCTGAGGCGGCAAGCTCATCGGCGGGCTGGCCCGGAGGGCCGCCTTCATCAAGACCGAACGCGCCGCGCCCGCGGTCGCGGACCACATGCTGCTCCTCGCCTGCCCCTTCGAAATCCTGCCCGACGGCCCGGAAGCCAAACCCGATCCCAAGGCCCTGCCCGGCATCGTCAAGGCGTTCGATGCCATGGGCTACGACGCCGGAGCCCTCAATCCGAACGAGGCCGCGTATCTCAAAAATGCCGGCGCACCCCTGCCCGCCCGCTTCACCGTGCTCGGCGACGCGCCGCAAACGCAGCTGCTCGACAAAGGCGGGACCACCTACGGCCTCGTCTTCTTCCCGACTTCGCCCGATATCAAAAAGCCCGTGCCCGAAACGGTCCTCGACGCGGCGGCAAAGGCGGCCCACGACCTGCGGGGCAAGGCCGACGTCGTCATCGGCATAAGCGGCCTGGGCCTTTCCGCAGAACAGACCTTCCTCGACAAGCACCCCGGCGCGGTGGACATCCTGCTCGGCAGCGGCCCCAACGCCGGCACCTCCAGCCGTCTCTCGGCAGACGACAGAACGCTCCTCTCGCGCACCTACATCAAAGGCAAGACGATAAACCGCCTGGACATCGCCGCGCTGCCCGGCGAGCCGGATTTCACCTGGAAACCCGGACAAAACTTCAAGACCGACGTCATCAGCCTCGATGACCGCTACCCCGCCGACCCCACCGTCGAAAAGATGGTGCAACAATAAGTTCAGATATGGGCGCTGCCCCACGCCCCGCCGGGGGGGGATTATCCCCCCCGGCGGATACGTCGTCCCCGAAACGACTTGCTCCCTTCCTCCAAGAGAGCGTAACCTGCTCCTGCCCCCGTTGAAAGTTCTTGAGGAAGAAGGGGGCGTGAGGGAAAATACCTTTCGGGTATCGCCGCGGGCCGCATGGACCGGGATTCCCTCCCCCACATCTGCTTCTTTCCTTGCAGAGGAGCCACAATATGCGCAAAGGGACCGAGGAAAAGACGCCCATCGTGGTGCGGCCGGAGGCGGTGGAGCGGTATTTGCGCGAGGCGTTCGGCGAGAGCGCGCGGATGCTTGGCGTGTGCGCCCTGGGGGCCGACGGCGGCCAGGGCATGAAGGAGTTCGGCTACGGCAAGCCCGTGTGCCTCGATTTCGAGGTGGACGGACAAGTGCGCCGGGGCGTGCTTTCCATCATGCGCGGCGACAAGTACGGCCACCAGTTCTACTGGGACCGGGCGGCCATCCTCATGTTCCAGTACGAAGCCGGCGGGCGCATGGAAAAGCATGTGCGCCCCATCGCCCTGGGCTATTTCGATCAGGACGACCGGCTCGTGCCGGTCAGCGCGCCCAAGGAATTCTTCATCATCAGCGAAAAAGCCCCGGGCTACGACTATTACCTCGATTTGCAACGCATCCAGAAGACGGGCCTCGAACCGCACGACCTGGACATGGCGAAGGCCTTCGCCTCCTGGCTGGCCCGGGTGCACGCCGCCAAAAAGGACGATGCGGACCTGTACCTGCGCCGCATCCGCAACCTCATCGGCGCGTCGGAATGCATTTTCGGGCTCGTGGACGCCTATCCGCACCCCTACGACCTGTTCCCGCCCGAGCGCTTTTGCGCCCTGGAAAAGCGCATCATCGACTGGCGCTGGAAACTGCGCGGGTTCACCCACCGCTTAAGCGAAGTGCACGGGGACTTCCATCCCTGGAACGTGCTCGTGCAGGAGCAAGGGGGCACAAGGGATTTCGCGGTTCTCGACCGCAGCCGGGGCGAATGGGGCGAGCCGGCAGACGACGTGGCCACCATGAGCCTCAACTACGTGCTCTTCGGGCTCTACAAGGAGCCGCGCCTGTCCGGGGATTTCGAGCGGCTGTTCCTCACCTTCTGGGAAACGTACCTGCGCGAGAGCGGGGATGACGAGGTTTTTTCCGTGATCGCGCCGTTTTTCGTCTTTCGCGGGCTGGTCATCGCCTCGCCGCAATGGTACCCGGGCCATCCGCCGGAGGTGCGGCGGGCGCTGTTACGCTTTCTCGTCAACGTGCTGGAGGACGAACGCTTCGACTGCCAGGACTTCAACCGCTACCTGCGCGAACCATGACCGGCGTCGTCTGGTTCACGGGGCTTCCGGGTTCGGGCAAGAGCGCGACGGCCAGGGCGGTGGAGAAAACCCTCGCCCTGAGCGGTCTGCGGGCGCTACGTCTGGAGCTCGACGCCCGGCGCAAGGTATATTTCCCCAAGCCCACGTATTCGGACAAGGAACGCGACGAGGCCTATCGGCGTTTTGCCCAGGAGGCGGCGGACATCGCATCCGGCGACGCCTACGACCTCGTGCTCATGGACGGCTCGGCCCCCAGGCGCGCCATGCGGGACTACGCCCGTTCGCTCTCGCCGCGTTTCGCGGAAATCCACGTGCGCTGCTCCCTGGCCACGGCCATGGCCCGCGAGTCGGCCCGGCCCGAGGGGCTTGTCATGGCCGGGCTTTACGCCAAGGCCATGCTGCGCAAGACCACAGGCCGGGAGTTTCCGGGCCTCGGGCAGGTGATCGGCGTGGACGTGCCCTTCGAGGAGGATCCGGGGGCGGAATGCGTGGTGGACGCCGAGCATCTTTCCATCGAGGGCTGCCGCGACGCGGTGCTTTCCTTCCTGCGCGTCTGGTTGCCGGAAACGCTCGCCCCGCGCCTGGACCTGCCCGCGCCGGGCGATGCCCCTGAACCGGCCTGACGCCCGTCAGAAAACGCGCTGGCCCGGGGCGACCTCGCGTTCGGGTTCAAGAAGCACCACCCCGCCTTCGCCGGCAAGCCCCAGCACGAGCACTTCGGAGAGAAAACCGGCGATGCGCTTGGGCTCGAAATTGACCACGGCGATGACGCACCGGCCGGGCAGGTTCTCGGCCGTGTACAAATCGGTGACGCGGGCGCTCGATTTTTTGACGCCGAGTTCGCCGAAATCGATGGAGAGCTTGTAGGCCGGCACGCGGGCTTTGGGCAGCGGCTCGGCGGCCAGGATGCGGCCCACGCGCATGTCCACCTTCATAAAATCATCGAAAGCAATGGGTTCCATATCCGCCCTTCCTCTCCGATCCTTCATGTAACCGATCGGGTGGTTGCGGGTACTTCTTTTGCATCAAAGGAATCATCGGAGGCGCGATGAGCGAGGGACCCGTGCGCACCTGCCCCGGCTGCGGTCAGGCGCTTCGTTTTCCAGGCAATATCGGTGGCATGCTCATGGCCTGCCCGGTCTGCGGGCATCGTTTCGCCTCACCTTTCACGCTCGCGACCGCTCCGCCGCCCCTTGCCTCCAACGCGACATTCCCGCCTTCTTCCCAATCCGCGCCCCCTTCCAAGAGCCTCACGCCCAGCACCCTCGCCGCCCGCGTCGCCGCCCTTTACGCATCCAAGGCGCGCTGACACTTTCCTTGCGGCGCTTCGCCGCTGGCACCCGTGACGCACCACCCGCCGACCGCCCGTCACCCGCTTACCGCTCCCCCATCCAGGGGGTCCGGGGGGGATGATCCCCCCCGGCCGCCGGAGGCATCTTCTCTTCTTACTCTCTACATCTCCCCGAACGCCGAAGCGTAGCGGGCGGCGAAGGCGTCCCAGGTGAAGTGGTGTTCCTGGGTGCCGTGTTTTTCCACGGCGTAGGCCGCGGAAACCGAGCCGAGCTTGGCCGCCTCGACGGGCGTTTTGCCCATGACGAGGCCTTTGATGAAGCCGGCGCGGAAGGCGTCGCCCGCGCCCGTGGGGTCCTGCACCTCGGCCACGGGACAAGGGGGGATCGTGGATTCGCTTGCGCCCTGGCGGATGACCGAGCCCTTCTCGCCGAGCGTGGTGATGACCGTGCCGGCGCGGGCCGTGATCTCGGCCAGGGAGAGCTTGGTGGAATTCTCGATCAGTTGCAGCTCGTAGTCGTTGGAGATGAGGTAGGCCGCGCCGGTGAGCATTTCCGTGAGTTGTTCGCCGGAAAGCGCCGGGATGTTCTGGCCGGGATCGACGATGACCGGGATGCCCTTGGCCTTGTAGCGGCGGATGTGGTCCTGCATGTCCTCGAGGTTGCCCGGGGCGACGATGGCGAGGGTGTCGGCCGGATCGGCGTCGTCCACGGGGTAGAGTGCGCTGTGCTTCATGGCTCCGGGGTTGAAGCCGGTGATCTGGTTGTCGGCGCGGTCGGTGGTGATGTAGGCCCCGGCGGTGAATTCCTCGCCGATGCGGCGGATGCCCTCGAGGGAGAGGCCACAGTGGCGCAGCCAGGCCTCGTAGGCGGCGAAGTCCTTGCCGGCGGTGGCCACGATGGTCGGATTTTCGCCCAGGAGCTTCAGACAGTAGGCGATATTGCCCGCCGTGCCGCCGAATTTCTCCTCGAGCCCTTCCACCAGGAAGCAGACATTCAGGATATGTATTTTTTCCGGCAGGATGTGGTCGGCGAAGCTGCCGGGAAAGCTCATGATGCGGTCATAGGCCAGGGAGCCGGTAACGAGGATGCGCATGGGGGTCTCCTTTAAAGGTTCGAGGGGGTGACGGGGGCCGTTTCGTCTTCGATCCAGCGCAGGAACGGGGGGTGGCCGCCGCTGATGGGCAAAATCACCACACAGGGCACGTCGTAGCTGTGCAGTTCCTTGACCCGGGCGGCAAGGGTGTCGGCCAGTTCCGCGCGGGTCTTGGCGACGAGCACCGTTTCCTCGGCGGTTTCCACCGCGCCTTGCCAGTGGTATATGGAATGCATGCCGGGCAGGATGTTGACGCAGGCGGCAAGACGTTCCGCCACGAGGGCGCGGCCGATGGCCTGCGCTTCCTCGGTCGAGGCGGCGGTGACGTAGGCGAAGACGGCGGACATGGCTCCTCCGGGATGAGGGTCTCAAGCAAACGGCATGGGCTTACACGACGGGCGGGGGCTTTGCAAAGCCGGGGCAGCGCCCGGCGGATGTCGGGGGGAGGCGCGGCGCGCGGGATGAAACGGGAAGCACTTTTTTTGCGTATGCACGAGGCCATGGCCGCGGCTTTGGGGCCGAGCGGCTGGTGGCCGGCCGAAACGCCCTTCGAGATGGCCGTGGGCGCGATACTGGCGCAAAACACCAACTGGGCCAATGCCTCGCGGGCCGTGGCCAACCTCAAGGGCAGCGGCGCGTTTTCCGCGCGCGGGCTTTGCGGCCTGGAAACGGCGCGGCTGGAGGAACTGTTGCGCCCGGCCGGACATTTCCGGGTCAAGGCGGCGCGGCTGCGCAATCTGCTGGACTTCGTCGTGCGGGAACTCGGCGGCGACATCGAGGCGCTCGGAAACTGGGACATGACCGCCGCGCGGGAGGCGCTTCTCGCCGTGCGCGGCGTGGGGCCGGAGACGGCGGACAGCATCCTGCTCTACGGCCTGGGATTTCCGAGCTTCGTCGTGGACGCCTACACCGCGCGCATCTGCGCCCGGCATGGGCTGGTCCCGGAGGAAGCCGGCTACGACGAATTGCGGGAGCTTTTCATGGACGCGCTGCCGGCCGACGCGGCCCTTTTCAATGAACTGCACGCCCAGTTCGTGCGTGTGGGCAACGGCTGGTGCCGGCCGCGCGGGCCGCGTTGCGGGGCCTGCCCCCTTGGGGAGTTCCTGCCGTGAAGGCACGCGTGGGAGTGGCCTGCGGCCTGTGCCTGGCCGCCGCCTTGGGCCTGGGGCTAACCCGGGCGCTGCCGCGCGCCCTGGCGGCGCGCCAGCCCCGGGAGACCAGGGAGGGCACCGCGCGCGAAGCCGGGCGGGACCGGCTGGCCGCGCTGCTTTTTTCCCTTTGGGCGCGGCAGGTGGAACGCGCCGTGGGCGCCGACGGCGCGGAGAAGGACTGGGCCGAGGCGGACCGGCGGCAGGTCTGGGCGCGGCTGCTCTATGAGGCCCTGGCCGGTGGGGACGGGCCTGCGCCGACGGCGCGGGACAACGCGCCTGCCAAGGCGAAACGGGAGCGCGCGGAAGCGCGCGCCGACGTCGCCCTGTCCGCCCCCGCGACGCGCGAGGCTTCGCCCGAGGAGCCGGAAGCCTTTGCCGCGCCCCAAAGCGGGCTCGATTGGCCGGCGGCGGGACGGGTGGCCGCGGCGTTCGCGCCCGGGGCCAATCCGCCGCGCCAGGGCGTAGTGCTCAAGGTGGCCGAAGGAACGCCCGTGGTTGCCGCCGCGGATGGCGAAGTGGTTTTTTGTGGGACACTACGGGGGTTTGGGCGCATCGTCATCCTTGATCACGGCGGCCGCCGCCACACGGTCTACGGCTGCCTGGGACAGGTCGCGCCGCGCGAGGGCGACTACCTGCGCCGCGGGGAGGCGCTTGGCGTTTCGGGCCTTTGCGGCATCACGAAGGCGCCGGGCGTCTATTTCGAATTGCGTTTTCGGGAAAAAGCTCTTAATCCGGCGGAGTGGCTCGCCGAGAGGCGATAGGGCGTTTGACGAGAGCTGGAGCGCGGCCGGATACCGTTTGTGGCGGTTGTTTCGCGTGCCATGGAGGAATTGTATGCGTCTTATGACCAAGGTGTCGTGTTCCCTGATCATGTGTCTGGCTCTTGGCTCCGTCGCCCTGGCCGCCAAGAACGACGAGGACCGGTTCGCGCCGCTCAAGCGCTTCAGCCAGGTCATGGACCTGGTGGAAAACCACTACGTCAAGCCCGTCACCCGCAACGAACTCATCGACGGAGCCATCGTCGGCATGCTCCAGCAGCTCGATCCCCATTCGAGTTTCCTGTCCAAGGACGAATTCAAGGAGATGCAGGTCAGCACCTCCGGGGAATTCGGCGGCATCGGCATTGAAATCAGCATGGAAAACGGCCGGCTCACGGTCATTTCTCCCATCGACGACACCCCGGCCGACAAGGCCGGCATCAAGGCCGGCGACGTAATCCTCGAAATCGAGGGCGAGTCGACCCAGGACATGACGCTTGTCGACGCCGTGCAGAAGATCCGCGGCCCCAAGGGCAAACCCGTCTCCCTGACGCTGATTCACAAGGACCAGCAGAAGCCCTTCAAGGTCAAGGTGGTGCGCGACACCATCCCCATCATCAGCGTCAAGAGCAACGAGGTGGAGCCCGGTTACCTCTATGTGCGCCTGTCGCGCTTCAATGAGAACACCACCACCGAACTCAGGCAGGCCCTTTCCGACTACAAGAAGAGCGGCAAGCCGCTCAAGGGCGTCATCCTCGACCTGCGCAACAACCCCGGCGGCCTGCTCGAACAGGCGGTCAACGTCTCCGACGTGTTCCTGCCCTCGGGCCAGATCGTGTCCATCAAGGGCAAGAACGCCGACCAGGAAAAAGTGTTCACCGCCAAGGGCGACGGCTCCGACGTGTCCGTGCCGCTGGTGGTGCTCATCAACGCTGGCTCGGCCTCGGCCTCGGAAATCGTGGCGGGCGCGCTCAAGGACCACAAACGCGCCCTGCTCGTGGGCGAGAAGACCTTCGGCAAGGGCTCCGTCCAGACCGTCATTCCGCTCTCCGACGGTTCGGGCATCAAGCTGACCACGGCGCTCTACTACACCCCCAACGGCCGCTCCATACAGGCCGAGGGTATCGAGCCCGATTTCATGGTCCCCATGCAGGACACCGCGTCCGATCGTGACAAGCTCGCGGCCAACCACCAGTTCCGGGAGCGCGACCTGACCCGCCACCTGGAGAACAAACGGAAGAAAGCCGCCGAACAGTCCGACGATCCCAAGCAGAAGCTGCTCGAACAGCTCGCCCGGGACAATCAGCTCAAGCTTGCCTTGGAATTGGTGAAGTATTTCCCCATCAAAACCTACACCCCCTAAAAAACGCCAGCCGAAGACAGGTTCCACGCAGTCCGCCAAGAAAGGGGCGGGTAAGTCTTCGGCGCGCGCCAAGGGCGGGGGCGGCAAGCGCATTGTCGTCCCCGGCAGGCCCATCGTCGCGGTCGTCGCCGGTCTGGCCCTGGCGGTCAGTTTGGCCGTACTGGCGGTGGTCGTCTTCGGCCCGATTCCGCCGCTGCCCTGGAGCAGAGCCGGCAACGCCGCCCGGACCGCCGAAGTCCGCCAGCACGCCGCGCCAAAACCCAAAGCCAAGCCGGCCGCACCGGAACACGCCGCCTCGCGCCTGACCGAAGGCCCCTCCAAGCAGGTCGACCTGCCCTTCGAAGAACACCTTGCCGGCCGGGAATCCGCGCCGCCGCCGGCAACGCCGCCCTCGGAAATGCGGGGCCTCGTCCAGCCGCCGGCCGGCAACGGAAACGGCACAGGTCAGGACACGGCCGACCCGCGCCTGTCCGGCCCGGTCAATCCCCTGCCGAACGACATCGGCAAAGGGCCGCGCATGGTCGTGGTCATCGACGACATCGGCGACAACCCGACCATGGCCGCCAACCTCATGGAACTGCCGGTCCCCGTGACCCTGGCCATCCTGCCGCAGCGTCCCCGCACGCGCGCCGTCGCCACCCAGGCCGCCGCGCGCGGCATCGAGGTCATCCTGCACCAGCCCATGCAGCCCTCCTCCTACCCACGGGTCAACCCCGGCCCGGGCGCGCTTTTTACCGACATGGACAGGGCCCGCATCCAGGCGACGCTCAACGACAACCTCGACGAAGTGCCCGAAGCCATTGGCATCAACAACCACATGGGTTCGGCCTTCACCGGCGACGCGGCCGGCATGGCGGCCGTCATGCCCGTGCTCAAGGCCCGGGGCCTCTTTTTCATGGATTCGGTGACCTCCGCCGCCTCCGCCGCGCCCGAGGCGGCGCGCAAGGCCGGCGTGCCGCTCTACCGGCGCGCGGTCTTCCTCGACAACGTCCGCAATGCCCGCGCCATCCTCGGCCAGCTCAAAACCGCCGAACGCCATGCCCTCAAACACGGCCGCGCCATCGCCATCGGCCACCCCTACAACGAAACCTACGAAGCCCTCAAAGCCTGGGCCAAGGAACGCGACCCGCGCATTGCGCTGGTCACGCTGCGAACTTTGGGACCGGAGTTTTAGGGTCGGATAAGGGAGCAGGGTTGGAAAGAGGCCTCCGGCGGCCGGGGGGATGCTCCCCCGGCCCCCCCTCGATGGTGGGGCCGGTCTTGGGGAGTAGCACCACAGGGCAAAACACTTTGCTTTTTTGCCCGATCCGTCGATAATCGCCGACCGTGGCTCCGTCGCCTCCCCCATACCCCTTTAAAGTTTTTCGGGAGGGTGGGGGGCCGGGGGAGGGAACCCCTTTTTGAAAAGGGGTTCCCTCCCCCGGTTCCTCCTCTCACAACACAACCATGACACGACTGCGATCCGAAGATGACTTCCTGGCGTTGATCGATCGCCATTTTCCGCGCACAGGTGCGGGCATCGAGCTTTCACGCGGCGACGACGCGGCGATTCTCCACTGGCCGGGCAAGGTCTGCGTGACCACGGACCTTTTCCTGGAGGACGTGCATTTCCGGCGCGCCTATTTTTCACCGGCCGACGTCGGCTACAAGGCCCTGGCCGTCAACATCAGCGACGTGGCCGCCATGGGCTGCCGGCCGCTCGGGTTCACGTGCTGTCTGGAAAGCCCGGACGACGCGGACCGGGAGTATTGGGAAGAGGCCATGGCCGGCATGGCTGCGCTGGCCCGGGAATTCGCTGTGCCCCTTGTCGGCGGCGATTTGAGCCGGGGCGACAAGATCGGGATCGGCATCGCCCTGTGGGGCGAAGCCGGCCCCACGGGCCGTTTCCTGCGGCGCGGCGCGGCCGCGCCCGGGGACGTGCTGTTCGTCGTCGGCCCCATCGGCCTGGCCCGGGTGGGACTGGCTGTACTGGAAAAGGAAGGCCTCGCGGGGGCTGCGCACTTTCCCGCCGCCGTGGCCGCGCACCTGCGCCCCGTGCCACAAGTGGCCGCAGGGCTGGCCCTCGCCGCCGTGCCCGAGGTTTCGGCCTGCATGGACGTTTCCGATGGTCTGGCCCGGGACCTGCCGCGCCTGCTGCCTGCGGGGCTCGGGGCGGACCTGTTCCTGCCGCCGACGCAACTCCATCCCGAGGTCACGGCCCATGCCGCCGGCCATGGCCGCAAGCCCGAGCAGGAAGCCGTCCACGGCGGCGAGGATTACGCGCTGCTCGGCTGCGTCTCCCCTGCCGGCTGGCCCGCCGTGCGCGCCGCCGTGCCCGGGGCGGCGGCCATCGGCATGGTCTCGCCGAAAAACGCCTTCACCCTCAACGGCGCGCCGTTCGACATGGCCGGCTTCGATCACTTCGGATAGAGCATCATGGGACTTTTGCTGTTCGGGGCGGCGTGTATCAGCTTTTCCGCCGTCTTCGTCAAACTGGCCGGCGTCGCGCCGGCGGTGTCGGCGTTCTACCGCCTGTTCGTGGGCGGCCTGACGCTGCTTGTCCTGCTCGGAGCGACGAAAAACCTGGACGCCGCGAAACGCGCGATGTCCTGGCCGGCGCTCGGCTGCGCCGTGTTTTTCGTGTGCGACCTTTTGTGCTGGCACGCGAGCATCAATTACGTCGGGCCGGGGCTGGCCACGCTTGTCGGCAACTTCCAGGTCTTTCTCATCACGGCCGCGGCTGCCGTGGCCGCGCGGCGCGCCCCGCGCCCGACGTTCCTCGCCGCCATGACCGTGGCGCTTTTCGGACTTTACCTCGTGGTCGGGCGCAATTTCGCCGGCCAGCCCCCGGAATTCCGCCTGGGCATCGGCTACGGCCTCGCCACTTCGGTTTTTTACGCCCTGTTCATCATGACGCTCAAAAAAGCCGTCACCGACAACGGCCGGGCCGGGCCCATGGCCGCCATGGCCGTGCTGTCCCTGGCCGGCGCGGCCCTGCTCGTGCCGGTCGTCGTGGGAGTGGGCGCGTCCTTCGCCCTGCCCACGGCGCAAAGCTGGCTGGCGCTTCTCGGGCTTGGCGTCGTGGGCCAGGCCGTAGGCTGGCTGGCCATTTCCATGGGACTCGCCGGGGTGCGGCCGGCGCTGGCCGGGCTTGTTTTGCTTTTGCAGCCGACTTTGTCGTATCTGTGGGACGTGCTCTTTTTCGGCAAGGCCACCGGCCCCGTGGAACTGGCGGGCGTGGCCCTGGCCCTTGGCGGCATCTATCTCGGCTCCGTCGCCCGCGGAGCGGAAAAAAACTGAGGGAGGACCGTTCGTATGGACCTGACCCTGCGCGTGCTTGGCGTCGTGCGCTCGCCCCTGACCGATCCAGCCACGGCGCCGCGTTTCGAGACGGAAAACGCCCCCCGGGCCGAAGTCGTGCTCGACCCGGCCTACCGGACGGCGGCAAAATCCCTGGAGGCCGGCCAGGAAGTCCTGCTCTTCACCTGGTTCCATCTGGCCGACCGCGACTGCCAGGAAGTCCACCCCCGGCGCGACAGGAACCGGCCGCTCACCGGCGTTTTCTCCACCCGCTCGCCGGACCGGCCCAATCCCATCGGCCTGCACCAGGTGCGCATCGCCGCCATCGACGGCGACGTCCTCACGGTGGAAGCCCTGGAGGCCGTGGACGGCACGCCTGTCATCGACATCAAGCCCCTTGCCGATCGCCGCGGGCGCTGAGGGCCGTTCGCGCAATCGGCGGAAACGCGCGCCAGCGCCGGCGGCTTTGCGCCGCGTTGCGGCGAAGCGGCCACCACAATTGTAACAACTTGAAAATACGGCTGTATTTAATAAGAGGCATCATGCTGCGGCCGCAGCCCCCGGAATTTGTGCATTTTTTTACAAGCCAAGGGTTGCCGAGGGCCGGCCAAATGCTTTAGCAATTCCGCAATCGACCATCGATCCCATCAAAGGAGTCCCGCATGCCCAAGAAGGAACACGTCAAAAAGGTCAATGCCGTCATCTGCGCCTATTTCGCCCACACCGGCTACCTGACCAAGGAAGAGGCCCGGGAGCTGTGCGGATTGAACGAATCCGCCTTTGACGAAGCCTACGCCAAGGCCGGCAACATCTTCAGCAAGATCGGCTCCGAGCCGGACAAGGGCGTCAGCAAGCTCTTCGACCACATGGCCAAGGAAGTGGACGAATACATGAAAAAAATCAGCGGATACGGCATCGCCTAAACGATATTCGAAGCCCCTCCCCGGCCCGGGCGACGCCTCGGGCCGGGACGACGTTCCGCTCACGGGCCCCCGGGCGGGAGCGGGCCTTGTCGCAGCCGTCGCCACGGCCGCGCGTCTGGGACGTGTGCCCGACGGCAGCCCCCTGCCGGCCTGGCTCGGGCCTTTTTTCCACGTGGCGCGCTCTTTTCTCGACAACCGGGGCCTCGCGCTGGCCTCGGCCCTGTCCTACGCCACGGTCCTTTCCATCGTGCCCTTTCTGGCCGTGGCCTTCGCCCTGGCCAAGGGCCTGGGCTTTTACGACACGCCGCAGGTGCGCGACTGGCTGCTGCGCCTTACCGCCGGACGCGCGGACGTGGCCGACCACATCCTGACCTACATCCAGAACACCAACATGCGGACCCTGGGCGCGACCGGGGCCATTTTGCTCGTCTCCACGGCCGTGTCCCTGGTTTCCACCATCGAGGGCGCGGTCAACGCCGCCTGGGGCGTGACGGTCAGGCGCGGTCTCAAAACCCGCTTCACCAACTATTTCGTACTGATCGTGCTCTGCCCGCCGCTGCTGTTCGCGGCCGTGAGCGCCATGGCCTCGCTGCGCGCCCTGCACCTGACGCAGCGCATCCTGCAAATCCCGCTGCTCGGCGAAATGGGCCAGGGCCTGCTCGCGGTCACGCCCGTGCTCGCGATCTGGGCCGCGTTTTACATGCTTTACCAGTTCCTGCCCAACACGCGCGTCAAACCGGGGAAAGCGCTCATCGGCGGCATCATCGCCGGCTCCCTGTGGCAGATCGTGCAATGGGCGTACATCACGTTCCAGTTCGGCTCCCGAGACTACAACGCCATCTACGGCAGCTTCGCCCAGATTCCCTTGCTCCTGCTGTGGCTCTACGTCAGCTGGGGCATCGTGCTGCTCGGCGCGCAGATCGCCCACACCGCCCAGGGCTACGCCGCCTTCGTGCGCGATGCCCGCGCCGCGACAGTAAGCCCCGGCCAGCGCCATGTTCTGGGGCTTTTCCTGGCCCTGCTCGCGGCCAGAAACGCCCGGCTGCGCCGCCCCTCGCCGCCCGTGGACGCTTTGGCCGCCTTCCTCGGCCTGCCGGTTGCGACCGTGGCGGACATTGTCGCGGACCTCGCCCGGGCGGGCCTGGCCACGCAGGGCCAGGGCGCGGACGCGGCCCGGTTTGCGCCCCTGCCGCCGGACGAGGACGTGCGCGTGTCCGAACTCGTGCGCGCCCTGGACGACGCGGACAGTCCCCTGCCGGCCGCATTCGCCGCCATCGACATCCTGCCCGCCCTGCGCGACGACCTCGCCGCGGGCGGCGACGGCAGCTCCCTCAAGGACCTGCTTGCGCGCCACGGCGCGTTGCTGGAAAAACTGCCAGCAACCTTGCTCGCGGCCTGACGCGCTTTCCTTTCGCCGCCTTTTCCGCTACAGCAACAGCCCGTTCCGGAGTCGTTCCAGCAAGGAGTCTTTCATGCCTTCCTTTTCGTTCTGGCTCGCCTACCTCGCCTTCGGCTGCGCTGCCGGCATCATCGCCGGCCTGCTCGGCGTCGGCGGCGGCATCGTCGTGGTCCCTGCCCTCTATTTCCTTTTCACCGCCCAGGGCCTGCCCCATGAGCACATCATGCAACTGGCGCTCGGCACCTCCCTGGCCACCATCGTCTTTACTTCCGTCGCCAGCTTCCGCGCCCACGACAAGCGCGGGGCCGTGCGCTGGGACATCTTCAAAAGCATCACCCCGGGCATCATCATCGGTTCCCTGCTCGGTTCCTGGGTGGCGGCGCAGCTGTCCACCAAGTTCCTCAAGGGCTTCTTCATCATCTTCCTGTATTACGTGTCCGTGCAGATGCTGCTCAACATCAAGCCCAAGGCCTCGCGCCAGGTGCCGGGCACGGGCGGCATGTTCGCCACCGGCGGCATCGTGGGGCTGGTTTCCAACCTCGTCGGCATCGGCGGCGGCACCATGACCGTGCCCTTCCTCACCTGGTGCAACATTCCCATCCACGTCGCCGTGGGCACGGCCTCGGCCATCGGCTTTCCCATCGCCGTCGCCGGCGTCATCGGCTACCTGGCCAACGGGTTGCGGGTGGACCATCTGCCGTCGCTCAGCATCGGCTACATCTACCTGCCGGCTTTGATCGGCATCGTGGCCACGAGCATGTACACGGCCAAGTACGGGGCCAAACTCGCCCACTCGCTGCCCGTGGGCACGCTCAAGCGGGTTTTCGCCCTGTTCCTTCTGGCCATGGCCACGCGCATGTTGTGGAGCATGTTTTAAATAGAAAACCGGCAAGGAGCGCGCCATGCTGCAAAGCCTGCTCGGACTCGTCACCCTGCTCGCGGCGGCCATGGCGCTGAGCGAACGCAGGGGAACCATTCCCTGGCGACTGGTCCTGGGGGGCCTGGGGCTGCAGGCGGCCATCGCCGCCTTCATGCTCAAGGCCCCCTTTCTGCGCGGCATCTTCATGGCCTTAAACGCCGTGGTCGCCGCCATGGACGCGGCCACCCGCGCGGGCACGGCCTTCGTGTTCGGCTACCTTGGCGGAGGCCCCGCGCCCTTTGCCGTGACCGACGCCGACGCGGGCTTCATCCTGGGCTTCCAGGCCCTGCCGCTGGTCATCGTCATCGCGGCCCTGACCGCCCTGCTTTATTACTGGAAGATTTTACCGCGCGTGGTGCGGGGCTTTTCGCTGGTGCTCGAAAAGACCATGGGCATCGGCGGCGTGCTCGGCGTCGGCGCGGGCGGCTGCATCTTCCTCGGCATGATCGAGGCGCCGCTGCTGATCCGCCCCTACATGGTGCGCATGACCCGAAGCGAACTGTTCGCCATGATGGCCACAGGCATGTCCTGCATCGCCGGCACCATGCTCATGCTCTACGCCTCGGCACTCAAGGCCGTGTTGCCGGACAGCCTGGGACACATCCTCACGGCCTCGGTCATCCACGCCCCGGCGGCGCTGGTCGTGGCGGCACTCATGCTGCCCGAGACCAAGGAGCCCACGCTCGGGCGCAAACTGCCGGATTCCTCGGCCTCCGGAGCCATGGATGCGGTGGTATCGGGCACGGCCGACGGCCTGCGCCTTTTCTGGAGCATCCTGGCCACGCTGCTGGTCTTCGTCGCCCTGGTCAAGCTCGCCAACATCCTGCTCGCGGTCCTGCCCGACGTGGCCGGCGCGCCGCTCACCCTCGAACGCATGCTCGGCGTGGTCATGGCCCCGGTGGCCTGGCTGCTCGGCATCCCCTGGGCCGAGGCGGCCACTGCCGGAAGCCTGCTCGGCACGAAGGTTGTGCTCAACGAATTCATCGCGTTCATGGAGATGGCCAAGCTGCCGGCCGGCGCGCTCTCGCAGCACTCGCGGCTGATCCTCACCTACGCCATGTGCAGCTTCGCCAACCTGGGCAGTGTCGGCATCCTGCTCGCCGGGCTGACGTCGCTGTGCCCGGAACGCAAGGACGAAATCACGGCCCTTGGCGGCCGCGCACTCATCGCCGGGGTGCTCGCCTCGCTCATGACCGGCACGGTGGTCGGCATCCTGGCGTCTTTCTGACACCCCGGCCGGCATCCGGCCGGCGTGCCGCGTTCGCGCACCGGATCCCCACGCCATGAAAAGACGGCCCTTCCTTGGGGAGGGGCCGTTTTGCGTCGTCGCTCCGGTATTGACGGAAGGTCAGTTGGCCGTCGCGCCGAGGGGGGCAGGCCGCGTTGCGGCGGCAGCGAAGGATTCGAGGGTGCCCGCCAAGGCCTCGGCCACGCGGCGGCGTCCCGCCAGATCGAGGTGCTCGCAGGCATATTCGCGGTCCACGAACCGCTCCCCGGGCAGCAGCGTGGTCAGGTCCAGACAGGAAGCTCCGGAACGGGCCAGGACATCCATGATGACGCGGGTGTTCGCCGCGACGTTGGCGGGCAACGCTTCCCCGACGAGCCGCCGGCCGCCTTCGATGTCGATGGGCGTCAGGTAGAAAAGCACGGTCACGCCCGCCCGCTCGAGCCGGCGCGCGGTGTCCAGGAGATAGCCGAGCATGGGATGCTCCGGCGTGACGCGCGTCATGTAGTTCTCGATGAAATGCCTGCGCCGGTCCAGGTCCTCGGGGGACAGGCCCGGGGGCGGCGCGGCGAGCAGCGCCTCGCGGCCGGCGTTGAGTTCCTTAAAAAGCGCGGCGTACGAGGGTGCGGGCCGGACCGTGCGGGCTGCCCAATAGGCCGCAGGATCCCCCTGCCCGGACACGATCCAGGACGGCAGGTCAGCCGGGGACGGCGGCTCGGCCAACAGGCGCAGATAGGCGGTCGTGGCGGCGTATTCCCAGCGGGGCGTGAACAGCCAGTCATCGGAAAAACCGCGGAGATTGATGGAGAGGATCGCCAGGCGCGGCTTTTTCTTCGCCTTGGCGACAAGGACGGCGTACTCGCGGAAGAGCACTGCCGTGTAGCCCGCCCCGCTGACCGGATAAATGTCCGAGCCCGTCAGGCGGCCGAGGATCTCCGCGATGGTGTCGCGCGCTTCGGCAGCACCGTGGCCGCCCATGACCGAGTCGTTGCAATAAAAAACCGAGACGGCTCCCTGTTGGAGCGCATCCCGGAACTTGAGCGCCACGGCGTTGTGGTACGCATCGAGGAACACGTTTTGCTGTGCGTCGGCGTCCGGCATCGTCGCGCCGGCTGCGACAATCTCCTTGTAGCTGCGTGCCAGGCTTTTGTATTCCAACCATGCAAGAACAACAACGATCAGGACGATCGCAAGGATGACGGGGAACGCCCACCACGACGGGATGCGAGCAGGCTTCATCGCCCCTTCCCGCCAAGGCTGGAACCTTCAGACGCCACAAACGCGTTCATCCCCCGCACGTCGCGGCAGGTTCTCTTCCTTGTTGCCATGCAGGGAGCGAACATACCCTGGCAACCATAAAATACAACTTTTTTCGGATGCCTTGCCGTGCCGCAAGACACGAAGGCTGCGCAGCGCCGACCGAAAGACGCGGCCACTCGGGAAATCGCGCGGCGTCGCCTCGCCGGCCTTCGGTCGGCAGGAGGCCGCAACCTCCGGCGTGGAGCAGTAGCGTGTGGCGGAGGCGATCCGGCGGGTTAGAAAAAAGACATGGCCCGGCCGCAGCCGTCGGATGCGCGGCGGGCTTCGAGGCGCGGGACGGGCGTGCAGCGGCCGGCCAGCAGCGCGGCGACGAGGTCGGCGCGGCATTGGACCGTGCCTTCGATCGCCACCGGCCGCGTGCCCAGTTCCTCGAGGCTGTGGGCATCGGAACCGGCCACGGGCGCAAGGCCACGGCTCGCGGCGAAACGCGCGGCAGCCGCGTTTTCTTCGGGCGTGTTGCGGCCGTTTTCCACTTCCACGGCGCAAAGCCCTTCGTGCCCGAGGATGCCCGGCCCGGCCGGCCGCCAGGACCGGAACGGATGCGCGGCCACGGCCGCGCCGCCCAGGGCCGCGGCGAGGCTTATGACCTCGCGGGCGGGCAAGCCGGGCGCAAGCCCCTCGAACGGGCCGAACAGCAGGAGATCCCCGTCCGTGGTCGCGTATTCCAGGCCGACGAGCAGGCACAGCCCGTTGTCCTGCACCCCTTCGCGCACCAGCCGGGCGGCGGCCATGGTGTCGTGGTCGGTCAGGCAGACGCCGTCGAGGCCCCTGCCCCGGGCGTTTTCAAGGATCACCTCCAGGGAGAGCCGGCTGCACGGCGAAAGCCGCGTATGCACGTGGAGATCGAAGCGCATGGCAAATCTTGCGACTTCCCGGGGAAAAAGGCAAAGTGGTAATGTCTATGTGCAAGCCATTTTCCCATTACGACGCCCGATATAACGGGAGCGGCCGCTGATGCCGCGCGCCTGCGTGCTGCTCGTGCTCGACGGGCTGGGCGACCGCTCCCATACCGCGCTCGGCGGCCTGACCCCGCTCCAGGCGGCTGCCACGCCCCATCTCGACGCCATCGCCGCGACCGGGGCCAACGGCCTCTACCACGCCGGCTTTCCCGGCCAGGCCCTGCCCAGCGAAAACGCCCATTTCGCCATGTTCGGGGCGAGCCCGGAGGAGTTCCCCGGCCGGGGCTACCTCGAGGCCCTGGGACTCGGACTCTCCCCCGCGCCCGGCGAGGTCTGCCTGCTCGCCCACTTCTGCTGCGCCGTGGTCGAAGACGGCTGCCTGCGGCTTTACCGCGACAAGCCCGAAAAGCCCGCGCCCGAGGAGGCGGCAGCGCTTTTCGCGGCCGTGGCGGCCTTTGCGCACGAAGGCGTCGCCGTGCGCCTGCACCGCGACAAGGGGCTGTTCGGCGTCGTGACCATGACTGGCGACGTCTCGCCCGAGGTGACGGACACCAACCCCATGGTGGACGGCCTCTTTCTGCCCGAACCCGAGCCCATGGCCGCAGCCGGCGCGGCGGCTGCGAGAACCGCCCGCGCGCTTCGGGCCTACCTGCTCTTTGCCCGGCGCGTACTTGCCGGCCATCCGATCAACGCCGCGCGCGAGGCTGCGGGACTTGCGCCCATAAACGCCCTGGTCACCCAGCGCGCCGGCATGGCGAAACCCCTGCCCCGCTTCGGCGCGCGCTTCGGCCTGCGCCCGGCGTCCGTCGCCTCGGGCACGCTCTTTGCCGGCATCGCCAAGGCGCTCGGCTTCGCCCTGCTGCCCGCGCGCGACACGGGCGATCCCGGCGCCGACCTCGCCGCGCGCCTGGAAACCGCCCGCGCCGCCATCGCCGCTTACGACTTTCTCCACGTGCACACCAAAGCGCCAGACGAAGCCGCGCACACCAAGGATCCCCTGGCCAAAAAGGCCGTGATCGAGGCCCTGGACGCGGCCGTAGGCCGGGCCGCAGGGCCGCTGCTGGCCGATCCCGAGGTGCTCTTCGCGGTCACGGCCGACCACTCGACGCCCTCGAGCGGGCCGCTCATCCACGGCGGCGAGCCCGTGCCGCTTTGCCTGCACGGCCCGGGGCAGCGCGTGGACGTGGTCGCACGCTTCGACGAGGTCAGCGCCGCGACCGGCTGCCTGGGTTTCGTGCGCGGCACCCAGCTGCCTTACCTGATCCTAAACGGCCTGGAGCGCGCGCGCCTCGTCGGCATCCGCGACACGCCGGACCCGCCGGCCTGCTATCCCGGCCCGGTGCGGCCCTTCCGCGTGGAGGAATCGTGACGCAGCCGGCATCCCTTGCGCCCGTCGGCGTCATCCACGGCCGTTTCCAGGTGCTGCACAACGACCACCTGCGCTACCTCCTGGCTGGCAGAGCGCGTTGCGCCCATCTCGTGGTCGGCGTCACCAACCCCGACCCCGGCCATACCCGTGACGAAAACGCCGACCCCGCCCGCTCCGCGCCGGCCGCCAATCCGCTGACCTATTTCGAACGCCAGGCCATGGTCCGCGCCGCGCTCGTCGCGGCGGGTTCGGCCGAGGCGGATTTCACTGTGGTACCCTTTCCGGTCAACTTTCCGGAGCTCTACCGCTACTACGTGCCTCTGGACGCGCTTTTTTTCCTCACCATCTACGACGCCTGGGGCCGGCGCAAACGAGAGTACTTCGAGGCGCTTGCGCTTCGCATCGAGGTGTTGTGGGAAGTCTCCCCCGAGAACAAGGGCATTTCCGGCACGGACGTGCGCCGGTTGCTGGCGACGGACGGCCCCTGGGAGGCGCTCGTGCCTCCGGCGGTGGCCGCGCTGTGCCGAAAATGGGACATCCCCGCCCGGCTGGCGGCCGCCGGATGGTAGGACGCGCCGCACGGCCGCCGCGCTTCGGCTATTTCTTTCCGGCCACGTGCAGCCCGACCAGGCGGGCCATGAAAAACACCAGATAGAACTGCCCGGTGATGCCCTCCAGTACGGCGAGCGTCTGGGCCGTGGGCGAAAGGGGCACGATGTCGCCGTAGCCCGTTGTCAGCAGCGTGATGTAGCTGAAAAAGAACAGCAGCCGGTCCGTGCCCTCCGGGGACAAATGGTCGCCGTGCACGGTGAAGGCAAAGGAGCCCGGCATGAGCCGGTTGAGCAGGGAATAGAACACGAACCACAACGCGCCGAGGAACAGATAGACGCACAACCCGCCGAGCACGGTGTCCAGATCGACCCGCTTTTGCCGGGCCAGGTAGCGCGTCACCTCCACGGCGGTCAGCAGGATCACGGGCGCGCCCAGGGCGTCGCTTAAAATGCTCGGGCCGACGCCGTCCAGGACATACTTGCCCACGACGCTTACGGCGCAAAGGACGGACAGGCACAGGATGAGGGGGAACAGCCGGCTTTGCCGCACCACGCGCAAAGCGGCCCCCATCAGGCACAAGAAAATCAGGTCCTGGGCGACGCCCGCCACCTCCCCCGCGACGAACGGAGACACCACGATCTGGGCCAGCAGCGCGGCCAGCAGAAAATGAAACGGCTTGCCGTGCGTGGAGATGTTGAGACTGACGTTGACCGGGCTTTTGCCCATGGGTTCCTCCATTTCCTGCGGCTACGCGATCCCGGGGCCGGCATCAAGGGCCGCTGCACGCAAACATGCCGTGCCATGCGCCGGAAAACAGGCGTCGCCGTTTTCATAAGCGGGGCGTTATGGGCATAGTGCCCGCTAGCTACAGCAACGCCGCCCCGCCAAGGAGCATGACGAAGCGCTTGTAGAGCTCCAGGTCGAAGGAGCCGGCCATCTCGTGGCGCATGATGCGCAGCGCCTCAAACGGCGGCACCGCATCGGCGTAGATCCGCCGCGACGTGAGCGCGTCGTAGACGTCGGCCAGGGACACCGTGCGCGCATGCACCGGGATGGCGTCGCCGGAAAGCCCGCGGGGATAGCCCCGGCCATTGAGCTTTTCGTGGTGCAGCAGAATGCATTCCCGGGCCAGGCGCGACAGGGCCAGCGGCCGGCAAAGCCGTTCGCCGAGGGTCGGATGCTCCCGAATCGCCAGGAATTCCTCGGGGGTGAGACGACCGGGCTTGCGCAGGATCGCCCCGTCCACGCCCTCCTTGCCGCTGTCGTGCAACAACGCCCCCACTCCGGCCTGGATGATGGCGGGTTGGGGCAGGCCCAGGGATTTGAGCAGGAACACGGTGTACACGAACACATGCACACCGTGGCTGTAAACGTCATAATCGTGGGACATGAGCGCGCCCATGCGCGCAAGCCCGGCCTCGGTGCACAAAAAGGACACGCAGTCCCGGGCGTAGGCCACGAACAGCCGGCCGTGCATGTCCGAAAGCCCCTGCGGCAACCGCTCGCGCAGGAGTTCCCGCACGATGGCGCAGCAGTCGTGGTAGAAGACCGCCGCCTTCTGCGCCTGCGGCATTTCCTGCCCGAGCAGCGCCGCCGGCAGGTTGCGGCGCATGTAATGCCGGTAGCGCCCCCGCTGCTCGCGGTGGATATAGACCACGGAAACGCCGTATTCCTTGAGCATTCCCCGCCGATCCGGCGTGAGCGCCTCGCCGTCGCGGGCAAAGAGCGTGTGGCTGTCGCCGTGGCGCAGGTAGACCTCGAACTCCCCCGGGACATGGGGAAAGAGGTGCGCCAGGGGAATGGGCTGGTATTCGCTGGAAGGATCCGCAGACGGCGGCGGCGGCAACGTGGTCATGCGCTGTGTAACTTTGTTACAATGTGAGGCGCACCCGTAGGGAATCGCACCGGGCAGGACACAAAAAAAACCGTGAATCCGGCCTGTTCGTGCATTCCCCTCCCCCAGGATCGAGATTTACCGCCTCCCTCTAGCAAATCCCGGACCCAGCCGAAGCAGCCTGCCTTGCCAGGGCGCGCCGAGGCTGCCATGATTGGAAAAATCCGTGAACATCGCGGAAATCCGGTTTTCCCGGGAACATGTATGCCAGCATATCGAAGAGGTTCGCAGTATCCCGTCGGGGTGGTCCAGGAGGGGCCTCCGGCCCCTCCTGGCCGCCGGAGGCGTCCATTCTTCACACCCTAATATCCGCAAAGGAGACGCCATGTGCGGACGATTCGCCCTGGCCGTGCCGCGCCGGCTGGTGGCCGAGGCCATGGGCGTGCCGGACCTGCCGCAAAACGTGCCGGCCCGGCCGGAGATCTTTCCCGGGGAGCTCATCGAGGCCGTGTTCACGGCAAGGGAGAGCGGCCGGCACATGGCCGGCCTTTTTCGCTGGGGATTCGTCGCTGCGTTTCGCAAGGACGCCGCCGCGCGCCCGATGGTAAACGCCCGGGCGGAAACCGTGCTGGAAAAGCCTTCGTTTCGTGGCGCCATCCGCTACCGCCGCTGCCTGATCCCGGCACAGGGCTTTTTCGAGTGGCGCAAGGAGCCGGGCGACGGCAAGACGCGCTTTTTCCTCACCCTGCCCGAGGCGCCGGTCATGGCCCTGGCCGGCATCTACGAGCGCGCCGTGACGGATGCGGGCGAAGTCCGCGACACGGCCGCCATCCTCACCCGGCCGGCCTCGCCGCAGATGGCCGCCATCCACGAGCGCATGCCGCTTATCGTGCCGCAGGCGACGTTCGCCGCCTGGCTCGATCCGCGCCTGACCGAACGCCGGGACATCGAGGAGCTCCTCGGCATGCCGTCGCCGGAACTTTCCATGAAGGCGGAAACGGAAGGGAAAAGGAAAGGATTACTGGAGCCTTAGCCCCCGCACAAAAGCCCGGCCATGACCCCGGCCACGTCGCCGAGTTCCGGGCAGACACTGATGCCCGCCCGGGACAGGCAGGACAGCTTGGCGAGGATGCCGCCGGGGCGATCGAGCAGCGCGCCGGCATGCCCCAGCGCCCGGCCGGGCGGCGCGGACAGGCCGGCCACGAACGCCGCCACGGGCTTGGGGAACTGCGTCGCCTCCAGATAGGCGGCCGCATCCTCCTCGGCGCGCCCGCCTACTTCGCCGATGAGCATCACGGCGCGCACCCGGTCGTCGTTTCGCACCATGCGGCAAAGCGCCGTAAAGTCCGCGCCGCCAAAGGGATCGCCGCCAATGCCCGCGGCCACGGCCTGCCCGATGCCCGCCGCCGTGAGCCGCGAGCAGACCTCGTAGGTGAGTGTGCCGCTGCGGGAAAAGACCGCCACAGGCCCGGGCGTGAAGGGATCTGGCGGCATGATGCCGGCCTGCATGGCCCCGGGCACGAGCAGCCCCGGCGTGTTGGGTCCGAGCAGCAGCACCTCGCGGCCGGCCAGGGCCGCGCGCACGGCGAGCATGTCTTTTTGCGGCACGCCGTCGGTGATGCAGACGATGCGCGCGATGCCGGCCTCGGCCGCCTCCAGGACGGCATCGGCCGCGCCCACGGCGGGGACGAAAATCACGGACAGGGCGATGTCGTGCATGGCCACGGCAGCGGCCACGGTGTCGTAGACGGGAATCCCTTCCACGTCCTGGCCGCCGCGAAAAGGCGTGACCCCGGCGACCACGCGCGTCCCGTAGGCGCGCATGAGCAGGGCGTGCCGGCGGCCGGCGCGGCCGGTTAGGCCCTGGACGAGCACACCGCTGTCCTTGTCGAGGTCGAGCAGCGACGGCAGCGGGCGGCTATCCGGCTGCGCGGCGGCAGCGGCACCCGGCGCGGCGCGGCAGGACTGCGCGGAAGGCGCGTCGAAATCGCGTCGCGGCCCGACCGGCACCATTTCCGAAAGCATGGCGACAGCCTGGTCCATGTCCTCGGCCACGGCAAGCGCAGGAAGCCCCAGCCGGCGCAGCATCTCCGCCCCACGCTGCGCGCCGTTTCCGGCAAAGCGCACCACCACCGGTCGTTGCGGCGGCGCGTCGCCAAGGGCCTCGGTCAGGGCCCGGGCCACGTCGGCGCAGGAAAGGATGCCGCCGAACATGTTGACCAGACAGGCCGCCACGCGCGCGTCGGCGAAAAGCAGGTCAAAGGCCGCGCGCAGGCGCACGGCGTCGGCCGTGCCGCCGAAATCCAGAAAATTGGCCGCGCCGAGCCCCGCCGCCTCCAGGGCGTCCATGGTGGCCATGGCCAAGCCCGCGCCGTTGGCGAGAAGTCCCACCCGACCGGACAGGCTGACGAAGGACAGCCCGTAGGAGCGGGCGCGGCGCTCGGGTTCGGTCAGCAACCGGTCGTCGCCGAAGCGGCGCAGTTCGGGTTGCAGGCAGACGGCGCTGTCGTCCACGACCACCTTGGCGTCCAGGGCCACAAACCGGCCGTCCGGGGTCAGGGCGAGGGGATTGATCTCGGCCAGCAGCAGGCCGTGGTCGGCCACGGCCGCGAACAGGCGCGTGAGGCACTCCTGGAAGGACACCCACAGGGGCTGTCCAAGGCCCAGGTGGAAAAACACGCGCCGCAGCAGGCGCGGGCTCGGCGCAAACGGCGGGGGCACGTCCAGGACGAGCAGGCGCGGGTCGCCGGCCAGGGCCTCGATGTCCACGCCACCCTGCCCTGCCGCGCTCAGGCACAGCCCGCCCCGCTCCCGGGAGACGCCGAGCGACAGGTACAGGGCGCGGTCGTGGGCGACAGCCGGCTCCAGGCGCAGAAACGGCGGAACCTGCCCGCCGATGGGCAAGGCGAAAAGCCGCTGCGCCTCCGGACCGATTGCCGCCGCGGACTCCAGGCGCACGACGCCGCCGGCCTTGCCCCGGCCGCCGGAGAGCACCTGCGACTTGAGGTAATAGGGCCCTGGAAACGGCGGCGAGACATGTTCCGTCCCGCCAGGCGCAAGGGCTATGCCGGGCGCGACCGCGATGCCGGCTTGCTCGAGGAGCGCCTTGCCGGCGTGTTCCGTCAGATGCATGGAGGCTTCTCCCTGGCCGAAGGTGGACGCCATGCGGGACCGGTCCCGCCACGGTCTCCCCTATCGCACATTTGCCGAAAAAAGCCAGCCATGCGCGCCTGCGCCGTCAGTCGTCGGCCATGATGTTGCACAGGTCCATACGCTCCTCCTCCTGGCCGTCGCCAAGCGCCGGATCGGGGATGGCCATGGGCTCGCCCAGGCGTTTTTTCGCCTCGGAATAGCCCAGGTTGAACGCCTTGATGTTGGCGGCGCGGATCTTTTCCGGCAGCGACGCCTTGAGGCTCTTGCGCACGGCCTCGGGCTTGGCGAAGGGCAAAAGCCACGTCACCGCGCCAAGGGCCACCACGTTGGTCGCCTGGGGCACGCCGACCACGTCCCGGGCCAGGGCGGTAAACGGCAGGCCGCGAAAGACGTTGGACGGCGTCTGGCGCACGAGCTCCGTGTCGATGACGAGCGTCCCCCGGGGCTTGAGGTAGTGGGCGTAGCTCCCCACCGCCTCCTGGGACAGGGCCACGAGCAGGTCGAGGTATTCGGTCTTGGGGTAGCTGATGGGCTCGGAGCTGACCACGAGGTCGGCCCGGCTGGCCCCGCCCCGGGCCTCTGGCCCGTAACTCTGGGTCTGGGTGACGTAATAGTCGTGAAAAAGGGCCAGCGCCTGGCCGAGCAACCGGCCCATGGTCAGGATGCCCTGCCCGCCCAGGCCCGAAAGCCTGATCTCGTAGCGCGAAAGAACCATGTCGTGCCCGTTCATGCCGCGCCTCCCTTCCTTTCCCGGAGTTTCTCGCGCATGGCCGCGTAGCGCGCCTCGAGCCCCGGCACGTCGCGCCGGACGAAGGTGCCGATGGGAATGCGCCCGGTCTTGTCCTCGAGCTTCTCGTAGGCCTCCAGGGGCACGGCCCGGTCCTTGAGCCACTTGAACATCTCCACGGCGTTTTTAAAGCCGTTTCCCCGGCCGTACTGGGTGAAGCACGGGGTCAGCGCCTCGACCAGGTTAAATCCCGGCCGCGCCAAAGCGTCGGCGACGAGGCCGTCCAGGGCCTTGACGTGGAAGACCGTACCCCGGGACACGCCCGCCGCCCCGGCCGCGCGGGTCAGCTCCACGATGTCGAAGGCCGCCTCCAGCTGGCCCATGGGGCTCGTGTGCGAATAGGCCCCCTCGGGCGTGGTGGAGGAACACTGGCCGCCGGTCATGCCGTAGATGAAGTTGTTGAGCACGAGCGCCGTGACGCCGATGTTGCGCCTTGCGGCGTGGATCAGGTGGTTGCCGCCGATGGAGAAGGCGTCGCCGTCGCCCATGACCGCGATGACGGTGAGCTCGGGGTTGGCCATCTTGATGCCCGTGGCGATGGTCAGCGCCCGGCCGTGTGTGGCGTGGACGGTGTTGAAGTCCACGTAGGCCGCGATGCGGCCCGAACAGCCGATGCCGGCCACGACCACGACTTCGTCCTTGTCGAGTCCCAGCGCGTGGACGCCGCGCACGAGCGACCCGAGCACGATGCCGTGGCCGCACCCCGGACAAAAGACCAGGGGAAACTTCTTGTTGTGGCGCAAATACTGGTGGATGAGCTGTGTGACTTCGGCCATGTCGCAGGGTCTCCTTCCGTCTGCGGGCGGAGGTGCCGCCGCCCGTCGGACCAGTCTCGGGAGCTTCGACGCCCGTCCCTAGGATATTTCCTTGAGAATCTGGGACGGCGTGATGATCAGCCCGTCGATGCGGTTGATCGTGCGCACGGTGGTGTGTCCCTCGTTGACGCGTTTGACCTCCCGGGAGATCTGTCCGACGTTGAGTTCGGGCACCACCACCAGCCGGCAGGCGCGCATGAGCTTTTCCACGTGGGTGCGCGGAAAGGGAAAGAGCGTCTTGAGGATGAGCAGCCCGGCCTTCACCCCGGCCTCGCGCGCCTGGCGCACGGCGAGCCGGGCCGAGCGGGCCACGCAGCCATAGGCCACGACCAGCACCTCGGCGTCGTCGGTGGCGACATGCTCCACGAGCTGGACGTCGTGGAAGAAGCGGTCGATCTTGCGGAACTGCCGCTCGACCAGGGCCTTCACCTCCTCGGGACGCGAGGTCGGGAAGCCCTGCAAATCGTGTGTGAGCCCGGTGACGTGGAAGCGGTAGCCCTTGCCGAGGGGCGGCATGGGCGGCACGCCGCGCAGCGTCTCCTCGTAGGGCTTGTACCATTCCGGCGGCATGGTCGGGACGAGGCGGGAAAAGATCTCGAAATCGCCGGGTTCGGGCAGGCTGATCTTCTCGCGGGTGTGGGCGGTGATCTCGTCGAGGAGCAGGATGACGGGGGTACGGTATTTCTCGGCGAAATTGAACGCCGTCACGGTCATTTCCAGGCACTCGGGCACGTCCGAGGCCGCAAGCACCAGGATCGGGTGGTCGCCGTGCGCGCCCCAGCGCGCCTGCTGCACGTCGCCCTGGCCGGGGCTCGTGGGCAGGCCCGTGCTCGCCCCGCCGCGCATGACGTCCACGAGCACGAGCGGCGTCTCGGTCATGGCGGCGTAGCCGATCTGCTCCTGCATGAGCGAAAACCCGGGACCGGAGGTGGCGGTCATGGCCTTGCGCCCGGCGAGCGACGCACCGATGACCGCGCCCATGGAGGCGATCTCGTCCTCCATCTGGAGGAAAACGCCGTCCGCCAGCTGGGGCAGCCGCTTGGCCATGGTTTCCATGATTTCCGTGGAGGGCGTGATGGGGTAGCCGGCGTAGAAGGTGCAGCCGGCGGCCAGCGCCCCTTCGACCACGGCCTCGTTGCCGAGGAGAAAAGCCTCGCGGCGTTTCTTGCGGACCTGGCTCACGGGCGTTCCTCCTTGTCGGGGTCCTTGGGAGCAGGCTGCTGGGGTTGTCCGGGGCTTTCGGGAGCGTCCGTGCCGGCAGCCGGCGCGCCATTGCCGTTGACGCGGCCGTTTCTGCCGTTTGCGGCCCGGGGGGTCACCACGATGGCGAAATCCGGGCAATGCGGTTCGCAAAACCCGCAATTGACGCAAGCGTCCTCGGCAACGACCCTGGCCTTGCCATCGGGGCCGGCCGCGAGTACGTGTTTCGGGCAAAATGCGATGCAGATGCCGCATCCCTTGCACCAGTCGGGGTAGACGACGACACGGTTTTGTCCTTTGCTCGACGCGCTCATGCCACCATCCCGGTATGAAAAAGGTTTGATTGGGCGGCACTGTGACGTGTTCGTCGAAAATTGGCAATGCGCGCGGGCAGAGGATTTTAGCGCTCGACGAAAGTGCAAAATTCCCTTAGGGCGAAACAACTTTTTCCCGGAGGTTGACGTTATGGTGGCAATAGGCCGGATTTCCTGGCTGCGGGCGCTTGTCGCGCTTTGCTGCGTTCTGGCCGCAACCCTGGGCGGCGTGTCCGCCGTCCGGGCCGAGGGAGGAAAACCCATGGTCAAACTGACGACCAGCAAAGGCGACATCGTTATCGAACTGGACAAGGAAAAGGCCCCGATCACGGTCGAGAACTTCCTCAAGTACGTCAAGGCCGGGCACTACGACGGCACGGTGTTCCACCGGGTGATCAACGGCTTCATGATTCAGGGCGGCGGCATGGACAAGGCCATGAAGGAACGTTCGACCGAAGCCCCGATCCAGAACGAGGCCGACAACGGGCTCAAGAACAAGGCCTACACCATCGCCATGGCGCGCACGGCCGATCCGCATTCGGCCACGGCCCAGTTTTTCATCAACGTGGCGGACAACGGCTTCCTGGACCACACCGGCAAGAATCCGCAGGGCTGGGGCTACGCGGTCTTCGGCAAGGTGGTTTCCGGCCAGGAAGTGGTGGACGCCATCAAGGGCGTGCCGACCATGACCAAGGGTTTCCACGAGAACGTACCGGTTGTTCCGGTGATCATTGAAAAGGCGGAAGTGGTCAGCGAGTAGCGACCGCGCCGCGCCGAGAAAGGGCCGCCCCGGGGAACCGGGGCGGCCCTTTTTCGCGCCGCCGGACGGGGAGCAACGGTGCGCCGACAGGAAAAAAACCAAAAAAAATGGCTCGGGGCCAAAAACTTGTTGACGGTCCCGGGCGAGGCGCGTAGACATCCTCTTCTCGAGTGCGCCCGTAGCTCAGCTGGATAGAGTGCCGGACTACGAATCCGTAGGTCGAAGGTTCGAATCCTTCCGGGCGCACCAAATCTTTCAAGGGGTTAGGCCGAAAAAGCCTAACCCCTTCGTTTTTATACGTACGCATTGCGTACACGCTAGTATGGCTAGACCAAAAAATGAGCGATTTTGGGTCTGCCACGTATAATCACTGCTGGCCATTACCTCGCCCGCTCTTCGTGCCGTTTGAGGTCGCTTGTGGCGTCCTGATAGGTTGCACTCCGCTTCGGCTGCACTAGCGCCGTTGACGAGGCTTAGCACGTCGGCGTTGTGGCTTGACCTCTTTTTCGCTTCCGCTACACTCTATTTCAAAGTAATATTCTGAAATAGGGTAAGAATTTTGCCGGAGCAGCTCAAGAAAGCAGCCTTTCAAGTTCCGAACAATCCCCGCTGTGCCATACCATTCTAATCGCTGAGTGGTATTTTGTTATAAACGACCTGTCATAGAAAATCGTTGTATCAAGCACCCTTCTCCCTGACTGAATTAGCAGCAGATCGCAAAGCAGCCTCGTCGTTCTTCCGTTCCCATCTCGGAAAGGATGGATGACTATCAATTCACCGTGTATCTCAGCGGTTCTCCTTACAATCTCATCTCTCCCCAATCCCGCTTCAGGGATATCTCTGCTAAACCATCAACCAGGGTGGTTTACACAGTTTTTGGGACACTCCCCCACATCCGCCAGGACGAAAATCCGAATGCTTTTATTTTTGTCCCCAGGCTACTGCCTGATGATTTTTCGGACGTGGCTTATTGCCTCCCACGCTCTTGCACCGTGTCTCCCACTATGGCGACCTGGAGACGTTTTCGCGCCCCGATCCCATCTATTTTCCTACCGGGAAATTCCCATTGCCCAGCCAGATGCAGCTTGATATATATTCCATCGGGTCAAAAAATCATCAACCGGTCCCAGCGTAAAAAAAACCAATATCCGGATATCTTGTCGAGCCTATCCCCTTTTTAAATCCGAAATTCATTATATGGTTCCACATGCCATCCGAAAAGACGAGCTCCCAGAACAATTCTAGGGGAAATGATGTATTGCCAAGAATCTCCTAGCATAAATAAGGACACATCTCGATGACAATCAGAACGGTTGCATCATTTTCCACAGACTATGACAACAATACATCAATGCAAAACAAGGAGAGAGTCAAAGATGAAACTCAACAACTCTCTTGATTTACTTTTTTCAATTACCACCAGAGGGAATATTCCTGTTGATCATGCCTATTCGCTCTATGGGGCTCTTTGTCGGGTTATGCCCACCCTGCATGAACATATCAATATTCTTATCCACCCAATCAAGGGAAAATATACAGGCGACGGACATTTATCTATAAACAAATCGTCACATATTCGGTTTCGATGTAAAGAGCAAGATGTAAGCAAATGGCTTTCTCTTGCAGGCATGTCCCTTAGTGTTAATGGTTGTGACCTGCTTGTCGGCGGGGCGACAGCAGAGCAACTCATATCTGCCTCAGTATTGCGTTCAGCATTTGTCACAACTCGTAACGGTCACGATGAAAATCGTTTCCGACAAGAGTTGGCGAGACAATTGTCTGATGGCAAAGTCGTCGGTGAGACACATATTCTTGCAAGAAAAACCATGACCATCAAGGAGAAGAAGATCGTGGGCTTCGAGGTGGTGGTCTCCGGTCTGGATGCAGAGTCCTCCATCCGCTTGCAGGAGCATGGGTTGGGCGGGCGTAAAAAAATGGGTGGCGGTTTTTTCCTTCCTTTCTCGCCCAGGTGATGACCCGACTTCTGGCCAAGACCCCGACCGATCCTGCTTGCCCCCGGCCCGAGGAAACCCTGGTCGGCCATTGCCGGGCCGTGGCCCGGGCTTTTGAAGCGCTTTTCGGCGTGGCAGTCCAGCCCACCCGGCTGGCCTTGGCCATGTTCCGTTTCTTCGGACTCCCGGAAAGCTTTTGCCCGGCCTTTTATGCCACCGGCCGAGCCGCCTGCCTGCTCCACGACGCCGGCAAGGGCAACAATTGGTTTCAGATGATGCTGGCCGGCCAGAGCAAAGTCGACCAGGTCATCCGCCACGAAGGCCTTTCAGGCCTGCTTTTGGTTCTGCCCGAGGTGCGAGACTTCCTGGGGACCTTGCCTCACGTCGAGATCGACCTGCTCATGGCAGCCATTGCCGGGCATCACCTTCGCCGCGAGGAGATGAGGACGATTTTTGATAACCAATCGGATGCCCGAACGTTTTTTTTAGTGGAGCAGACTGTGACCGAACTGTTTGCTGCGCTTTCTCCCATGGGCGCGGCCCTGTCCATTCCTGCTCGCTGGGATTTTAATGGTTCGGAAGAGGCAAACCCCTCGGAATTATCGGGCAACATACTTCGCCGCTTAAACCGTCTAGACCGATCCCTGAAAAGGGAGCCTAGCAAGGATGGTCTGCTCCGTTTGCTTCGTCTGGCCCTGATCCTGGCCGACGCTGCCGGCTCAGGCCTGACCCGCACTGGCCGGGACATCCCGGAATTCGTGGCAGCCTGTTTTGCGGGACAGCCCTTATGCGATGCGGACATCCAATCCGAGATCATCGCTCCCCGGCTGGCCCAGATCGAGGCCCGGACCGGACAGCCTTTTGTCTGGCACGGCTTCCAGAACGCCGCCGCGACCTTGCCGGACCGGGCCTTGTTGCTGTCGGGCTGCGGCAGCGGCAAGACCTTGGCGGCCTGGCGCTGGATTGCCGCCCGCTTGGGGGAACGACCGGCCATGCGGACCATCTTTCTCTACCCCACCCGGGCCTCGGCCACGGAAGGTTTTCGGGACTATGTAGCCTGGGCGTCCGAGAACCAGGGGGCCCTGCTCCACGGCACGGCCGCCTATGAATTGGAAGGATTGCTCGATCAACCCCTTGAGCCCGGTGATCCCCGGCGCGGTAAGGATTTCGGATTGGATCCTCGACTTTATGCCCTGGGCGCCTGGGGCCGGCGGATCTTTGCCGCCACAGTAGACCAATTTTTGGGATTCATGCGCCACGGCTACGGTGCCATGTGTCTGACCCCGCTTCTGGTCGACGCGGTCCTTGTGGTGGATGAAGTCCATAGTTTCGATCCCTCACTGTTTTCCATGTTGCTGACTTTTCTTAAGCACTTCGAGGTTCCGGTCTTGTGCATGACCGCCAGCCTACCGCCCAACCGGAGGGAGAGACTCATCGCGGCCGGGCTGACGCAGTTTCCGCGCCGACTGGAGGATTTTCCGGACTTGCTGACCTCGGCTAAGGCCCCGCGATATCGGGTGCGTGTGGTCACGTCCGAGGAAGCTAGGCAGGCGTCTGACGTGGCCCTTATCGAGGGCTCTCGGGTGCTGTGGATTGCCAATACCGTGGACCGCTGCCAGGCCGAGGCCCGGGGCCGGCCCGGGGCGCTTTGCTACCATTCGCGCTTTCGCCTGAAGGATCGCCAGCAGCGCCACCAGGAGACGATCGCCGCATTTCAACGGGCGGGCTCGTCGGTTTTCGCGGCCACGACCCAGGTGTGTGAGATGAGCCTGGACCTGGACGCCGATTTGTTGATCAGCGAACTGGCCCCGATCCCCTCTCTCATCCAGCGTATGGGCCGATGCAACCGGCGTTTGCTCCGGGCCGGGCTGGGAGAGGTGCTGGTGATCCTGCCGGATGGCTGGGCGCGCGGGGATTTGCTGCCCTACGAATCCATAGACATGGAGGCCGCCCGAGCCTTCGTGGCTGACCTGGACGGCCGGGAGGTTAGCCAGGCCCGACTGGAGGAGCTTTTGGAGGTCCATTGTCCGGCTAAGATGGAGGGGGAGCGCTATGCCGCCTTTTTGGAGGATGGGGCCTTTGCCTCCTGCGGGGAACCGTTGCGCGAAACTGGGGAATATACCGTTCCAGCCATCCTGACCGACGATGTGGGGGAATATTTCCATTTGAAGCGGGGTGGCCTGTCCGTGGACGGACTTATGGTGCCTGCCCCGCGCTGGCTATCACCGGATCGACTGGTTCAACGAGACCGGCTTTGGCGGGTGGATGGGGCACTCTATGACGCGGGCCTGGGGCTGCTCAAGGCTCCCAAGGAGGATATATGGTGAGCAAGCGCGAGGGCAACACGGTTCGGTCGAAGGCAAAGGCGGCCGTGCCGGAGGTGGTGGAACTTGCCTATGATCTTTTCGAGCTGCCCTCGGCCCAGCACAAGGCCGGCTTGGCCGGAATGCTGCTGTTCATCAAGAGCATGAAGGAACGAGAATTGTCGCCCATGCCCGAGATTCTGGAGCAAACCGAGACCACGGTCCGGCTGCGGCTGAGTCGTGAAGCGTTGCAGGCAATGTTCGACGATCTATACGCCGTGGACGAAATCGAGGCCAAGTCTTCGTCGAAATGGAAAGGGGAAACTCCGATCCGAGAAGAAAAAGTTACTGATAAACAGGGAAAAACGAAAACCGTCTTTGTTTATCCCTTAACGGTGCCGCGCGCTCGCTGGTTGTCGTTTTGGGAGGCAGACGGAGAAGGCGTGTGGTTGAAACTGTGGCGGGACATGCTGTGGAAAACTCTGCGCGCCATTCCGAAGACTCGTGATGAATACTTGAAAACCAAAACAAGTGGACATTATGACCTTGACAATCTTTGGACTGAAATAACCACATCGACGCAACAAAGACGCAAGGTTTCTTGCTCGCTCATGCTTGGCGTCCAGGACGAAAATGCCGAGCAAGTGCCCTTTGGTGTCCGTGGTAACGACAAACTTTTGTTGCACTTCTGGACCCTGGTCTGTCCCATCTCCGTGCCGCGTCTTCTCAAGACCAAGGGGGGGACCATCGAATCAACCCACACTGGTTTCGTTCTGGCCTTGCCCGAACCGGCCAATATTGACGATTTCGTGGACCAGCATCGTAATTACCTTCGTAAGCTCAACCCGGCCACGGTCGGCATGCGCCCCAAGGATGCGCTTATCGATCTGCCAGCGGAAGGCGGCCTGGAGTACCTTTTCCAGCTTGCCCAGGGCAGGATCGGCAAGAGCCTAGACGACAGCCTTGTCTGCGGATTGGAGATTCACCATCTGGAGAAGGTGGGCAACAGTGTCAAAGCCCGTTCCGTGGAGAGCATTCGGCCAAGAAGCGGCCTGCTCGGACAATATGAAAAGCTTCGGGGAAAAGTGGCCAATCCCGTCTATAAGCAGATGCGTCTTGCCAACTTGTTGGTCGCAAGACGGTGGCACGCCGATGCGCAACGCTTCTTTAACGAATATCCCTACCCGGTATTTATTTCCGGTCCCAATACGCCGCGCTGGATTCACTTCTTCGGCGCCGATGTTAAACGTTATTTCGAAGACAGAAGGCAGGATGCCGCAGTCAAAGGAGGAACCATGCCACCAGATGACGTGTTCAGCCTCAAGGTCTACCAGATGATTCGCAATTGGGTGAACCAACGTGTCGAGGAAAAATGCGGTCTACGTTATTCCCAGTTCAAGGACAACACAAACGAGCAAGGCCATGTGATCTACCCGAAGAATTACCGCGAAGCCAAGGAAAAGATCTGCGCCGACACCTTCCTGGCCATACGCGGCCGCAACGGCCAGGATTTCGTGGAATATTTCGTGGGCAACATCTGCGCCGTACCCCACTTCCTCCCCGAAGCCGATTACGTGCTGGTCTCGCGCCGCCTCCTTGACGACTGGGAAACGGTCAAGACCCTGGCCATGCTAGCCCTTTCGGCGGCCTCCTACGTGCCCGGCGGTCGGACCGAGGAGGCCGGGGCCGAGGTGGATTCATCGGCCGAGGACGAATGAGGCCCCCATCCCCCGGCAACGTCGACAACTAGTCAAGCATCGAGGAGATAGCCATGAACCTGTTCGCCACAGTGCTCACCTATGCCGCGCCCTCGTCCAACTATGGCGGGGAATCCCAGCTTAATCGTTCGGTCATCCAAAAGCTGACCATCGGCCGTCACGAATACCCGATTATCTCCCCCGAGGCCATGCGCAACGCCCTGCGCGAGACCATGCGGGCCAAGGGACTGCCAATCAATCGCTCCCGGGTACACGACGAGGAACAGCCCGCAGTGGCCTACAAGGACTATCCCGATGCCGAGGTCTTTGCCGACGACTACTTCATGGGTTGGCTGGTCGCGGCCGGAAGCACCGATCGCAAGAAAATCGAGGAAGAACTCAGGAACAAAAAACGCGACCCCAAGGCCTTTTCCTACAAGCGTGATTCGGTGCTGCGCATGAACCTAGCCCTTGGGCTGGAGCCCTATCGGCACGATGCCATCTTTACCCAGTCCCCGCTGGATGCCACGGACAAAACGGTCAAATCTAAACGGAACGCCGAATCCTCGGCTTTGCTTCATCGGGAAGTGGTCCACACCGCCTTCCAATATCCGTTTGCCTTGGCCCTGGCCGACTGCAAGTCTAGGCCGGACTGGACCGTGACCCTGCTGAAAAGCATCGGCGAACTCAACGACGTGGCAGGCAAGCAGGCCCGTAGCTACTTCGAGATGGCTCCGGCCAGTCTGGTGGTCCGCCTCACCCCCAGGCTTGTGGCCGGCTATGACACTTACGGCTTCGACATCGACGACGGCCTTCACGTCCTACCAGAAATTACTGAGGGCATCGTCCAGGCGGACTACCCGGGACAGGAATTTTACCTGGGCGGCAAGGTCGTCAAGGACATGCCTGAGGCCCAAGTGAAGGCCCTCAAAGACAAGGGAGTCACCCTGGAACGCTCGCCACAACAACTCCTGGAGGTCGTGGCCGAACAGGCCAAGGCCTGGATGACGGGCGGCCCGGCATGATGGCCCTGCGCCTGCAGGCGAAGTTCGCCGCCTATCGCCAATTCACGGCCGGGAGCTTCCGGCCCACGGCGGGGTTTATCACGCCGTCGGCAGCTTACGGGCTACTGCTCAACCTGGCCGGGGTCGATATGCGCGCCGATGATGGCAAAAGCGTGGCCACGACCATTCGGCCGGGCCTGCCCAGGCTGACCCTGGCCCTGGGAGCGGTCAGCCTGCCCGAGCGAGGCTCGATGTTCCAGCAACTCCACAATTACCCCATCGGCAAAAATACAGCCCCGGAAGTGGTCCAGCTCTGCTGGCCCCGCAAACACAACGTCACCCCGGTGCGGCGGGAACTGCTCATCGGCCTGGACGCCGTCATCGCCGTCAAGGATACGCCGGCCGACCTGCCGGCTAATATCCGGCAGGGACTAGAACACGGCCGACCAGGTTACGGCCTGCCGTTTTGTGGCGACAACAACCTGCTGCCCGACCGAATCGAGGAGATTGATCCGGCAGCCATGCCGCAAGCCCTGTGGTTGACGCCCATCCTCGGAGAAGAGTCGGATGGTCCGCGTGACTTCGCCACCCGGCTGACCGTGACCATCCACCGGCTGGATATGACGCAAACGCGGTCCCTGCTCATGGGACCGTCGCCCCGGTCCTCGACCATTCCGGCCGAAGCCTGGGTCCCGGTGGTTTACCCATGAGCAAGCAACAACCTCCAGGCCGATCGGCTCCGCCGGATGCTGGAGAGGAGCGTAGCCCCTTTGCCTCCCATTTTCAGGCCGAACGGCATGAAGATCAGCCACTGGTGCGGGTTATGGCGCTGCATGCCCTGGCCTACTGCGAACGCCTCTTCCATCTGGAGGAGGTGGAGGAAATCCGTCTGGCGGATGCGAAGGTCGTCTCGGGGCGGCGCCTGCACGAGACCATCGATCCAGGCCCCAAGACTTGGCGCATGGAAATGTCCAGCGAGACGCTGGGGTTGCGGGGTACGGCCGACTGCATGCGTCGGGAGGACGGGGGCCTGGTCGTGGTCGAGCACAAGAAGGGGCGGTCGAACAAGGGCGAGGCCTGGCCCGCCGATCGTTTGCAAGTTTTGGCCTATGCCTTGCTCGCCTCCGAGCATGCTGGAGAGGCGGTGGCCGAGGCCAGGCTTCGTTATCATGGCGACAACGTCAGCGTGAACTTCCCTTTGGATGCTGTAGAGGCCAGTCGGGAGGTGGGGGGGGCCGTACGGCGGGCCCGGGAGTTGCGCGAGGGGCTTGCCCGTCCTCCCGTGGACGTGCCCGAGGGCAAGTGCCGGCATTGTTCCCTGGCCCCGGCTTGCCTACCCGAGGAGGACCGTTTCCTGGCCCGGGCCAAAACACCGCTTCGGCTGTTTCCGCCGGCGGCTGAACGGCGGGTAATCCATGTAACCGAACAGGGAGCCGGTCTTTCCCGGGACGGGGATCGCATTGTCTGTCGATCTCCGGACGGTTCGGAAAAGTCGATTCCGGGCCGGGACGTGGAGGGACTAATTTTACATGGCAACGTCCAGATTACGGCCCAATGCCTAGCCTACTGCGCCGCTCGGGACGTGGACGTGCACTGGCTGAGTTATGGGGGAGCCTACATCGGGGCGCTTAGTCCCGGAGCCGGCCAGGTGAAGCGGCGCCACCGTCAATACGAGGCGCTCAGTGATCCGCAGGTACGTCTTCGCCTGGCCAGTGGGCTTGTCCAGGCCAAGATTGCCAATCAACTGCGCTATCTGGGTCGCTCCTCCCGTACCTCACCGGAGCGCAAGACGAGACTCGGCGCGCATCTCCATGATCTGGCCTTGGCGCTGAAAAGGTCCCGGCAGAGGGCGGATCAACAAGACACGCCTGAGTGGGCCGTGAATCATTTGCGAGGAGACGAGGCGCTGGCCGCCCAGACCTACTTTCAGGGATTGGCGGCCCTGATATCTTCCCGGAAGGGCGAATTGTTGCACTTTACGGGCCGTACTCGCCGGCCGCCCAAGGACCCTTTCAACGCGTTGCTCTCCTTTGGCTACGCCTTGTTGTACCGCGATTGCGTGGCCGGGCTGTTGGCGGCCGGCCTGGAACCGGCCTTTGGATTCATGCATACGCCACGTTCTGCGGCCTACCCCTTGGCCATGGACATCATGGATTTGTTCCGATCACTCCTGTGGGACATTCCGCTTATCGGATCGGTGAACCGCAATCATTGGGTTCGGGAAGACTTTGACATCACGCGGGAAAAAGTCTGGTTGTCCGATCAAGGCCGACGCAAGGCGATAACGACCTATGAGGCTCGCAAGGCTGAGACCTGAAAGCATCCCATTTTGAAGTATTCGTTGACATACGGACGTACCATTGAACTGGAGGCTCGGCTATTGGAAAAGGAATGGACGGGCAGTCCTGGTCTTTTTGCCCGGCTTCGCTTGCGGTGAGGAGAGCTGTCTTGAGTGAAAAGCGATGGCATTTGGTCTGCTATGATGTCCGGGACCCCAAGCGTCTGGCCAAGGTGGCCAAGACTGTCAAGGGGTTTGGGGATCGGATCCAACTGTCGGTTTTTCGATGCCGATTGAGCAATAGGCAGAAAGAAGAGCTTCGGTTGGAGCTGACGAAGCTCATGAAGGATGAGGATGATCTTCTCATCGTAGAGATTTGCCCGGCTTGCGCCATGCGAGTGGTGGCTGGCGGAAGCGGCGGTAAAGAGGGTTGGGAGCCGCCACCGACTTTCGAGGTGTTTTAGCAAGCACCGGGCTGGCGGCGAGGGGCCATGGCGATTTACGAGGATACTCGGTTGTTTTTTTGGGCATATTACTGGAATACGCAAAAGGGGGAGCTTGTCGTTAGCAAAGATGAATGATTTTAAATGGATGGCGATGTTTCTTGGCCCATTACCATTCTCCCCTTCCTCCTGATGCGCGATGGCGATGGATGCTTGAAACGACGGTTAAGGCATCCCGTGATCTTTGACAATTTTTTACTAAATGTGATTCCATCTTCGATGCTGAAAAGCGTTGAGCACACCTCAAGTCCTGCCAGGATGACCACGAGACGCGGTGATTCCATCTTCGATGCTGAAAAGCGTTGAGCACTCGTATCGTCCGCCGCTCGGCACGCCCATCGACTGTGATTCCATCTTCGATGCTGAAAAGCGTTGAGCACATGGCCGCCGACGGCGTCTACTCCTGCCGCGCCGTGTGATTCCATCTTCGATGCTGAAAAGCGTTGAGCACTGGCAATGGTCCGGCGAGGCTGGCGGCCCCTATGCGGTGATTCCATCTTCGATGCTGAAAAGCGTTGAGCACACAATCTCCTTTTACAGCGCTACGGCCAACGGCTGTGATTCCATCTTCGATGCTGAAAAGCGTTGAGCACACAATGATCTGCTTGGCCTCCTGGTTCACCTCGATGTGATTCCATCTTCGATGCTGAAAAGCGTTGAGCACCGGTCCCGGTGATCTTCGAGACGGCCGGCGCGGCGTGTGATTCCATCTTCGATGCTGAAAAGCGTTGAGCACCTGATATAGCGCACCTCCTCGCCCGCAACGAGAAAGTGATTCCATCTTCGATGCTGAAAAGCGTTGAGCACATGCGTGATGCCATTCGCATAGGAAATCGTTTTGGAGTGATTCCATCTTCGATGCTGAAAAGCGTTGAGCACATATGAAACCCGCTGTAGTCAGACTGTGTTTCGTCGTGATTCCATCTTCAATGCTGAAAAGCGTTGAGCACCGGTTATGTGGGACGTGGTGTGCTGTTGGCCAGACGTGATTCCATCTTCGATGCTGAAAAGCGTTGAGCACCTCGTATCGATCAGGTCCACCGAGTCTTCGGCCAGTGATTCCATCTTCGATGCTGAAAAGCGTTGAGCACTCGGCAAGCATGGTAAGCGTCTGGTGTTCAAAATGTGATTCCATCTTCGATGCTGAAAAGCGTTGAGCACTCCAGATGGAGAGGCGTATAGTCGCACCCCCACACGTGTGATTCCATCTTCGATGCTGAAAAGCGTTGAGCACGTCACGCCCATCTTGCCGCTCATTTGATCCTCACGGGTGATTCCATCTGCGATGCTGAAAAGCGTTGAGCACTCAAACAGACAACGATTAGCCAGAGGCTTCTCCTGGCAAGAGTTATTTGATGTCACACCGCATCGAAATAATACTAAGTGACAACATCACGGCGTTATATTTTTTATTTGCTTTTTGCCTCGTTCCTCTGGAGTTCTGCTCTCGCATGAGGCTCAAAGAGCACCCGCGCAGGGATTCACAATTTTTTGGCGATTTAGCGCGGTGGTCGGTGCGCGATGGATCAATTTCACAGCCATCACCACGCGAGGACCGATGTAGCAAAAAATTGACGGCGGAATCAAAGTGATTGGGATCGGTTTGCGAGAGTGCACATGATCGAATATTGAAAGGGCAGGCAACGAAGCGTCTCGTTCAGCCACCCCGCCCCAGGCAATGGAGGAGAGCGCTTCCGCCGGGAACGAGAATACGGAAAAGAACATACAACATGAGCCGTCTTGGCTCAATAAACTTCGAATGATCCTCTGAGGTTTGAGGACTAGGTCTGGCGGGAAGGGGCTGGGGCCACGCCCGCCAGGACGAAATCCGATTTTTTGTCCCCCGGCGATTGCCTGGGGACCCCACACCTACGCACCACTTCGTGGCGCTATTACCTGAAATCATTTGATTTATTTTTGTAATACAAACGAACACAAATGCATTTTATTAATAATTTTATATAGTTACATGTAATACAAAAGAATACACCTAACCGTTCCATGTAACACTATTCAAAACGGTGACATGTAACGGTTGATAGGTGTATCATGTCACGATATCCTTATTTGCTTGGAGGAAATTGCGATGGGTGATTTCACTGCGAATGAACGGCAAATAGCGATGCGAAACCGTGACCTGAAAGCGGGTATTGAGTATATCCAGTTTCGATGTAAGAAGAGTGTGATGGACATAATCCGCGCCCGCGCTAAAAAGCGAGGCAAGTCGTTGTCGGAATACTTGCGCTCCGAGTCGGCCAGGATCGCGGCGGCCATCCAGCGCCAGGATGCTGCTGAGCAGAATACTTTCCAACGTCAGCAACCGCAAAAATGAGTTTGGTTTTCGCCAAAAAAATACTTTCCAGCCTGCCCTAAAATTTCATCAAAAATGTCTCTCGAAGTCCGAGCCCAATGACTCGGATTTCTCCTTCGATTTTACTTTCCCGTGCCCCTTCGTGGTGATGCCCATGCACCAGTAGACGCGCACCAATTTCCCGCGCCAAATTTCCGATCTCGCGGAAGCCATGGCGATGGTTTTCCGGGGCTTCGTGCGTGACCAAAACATCTATAGGTGCGAGCCAGCGAATCAAGTCAAAATCAGAGGGGAAAATTGAAGACCAATGTAAGGCCGGGATGTCGCTCAAAAATCTTTTTTCCGGTGGGGTGTCGTCCAATAATTCTTGTCTGGAATTGTATCTGATTCCCTCGCATGGATGCCAAACTCGACCCCGAAAAATTCCGCCGAGCCCCGCGAGGCGCAAACCGGCTCCCTACTCTCGACCGTTTGATTACCTTTCAAGCGATCCCCCCCTTAAAACAGTCGGAATTTATTAAAATTTATCAAATAAAAACAAATAGATATCTTGTCTCAAAAAGTGGAAAGGGGATCGTTGGAATTTTAGTCAAGAGGTCGGGGGTCTGCGAAGGATCACTTGAATAGAGCATCAAACGTCCGAAAACGCGCCTTTCTCAAGCATCTGATATGACTAACGATGAGTCATGAGCGCTCCTGAATGCCATGCCAACAGGAAAGCATAACATGTTGAAAATATTGTATTATTTTACATAAAATCCGGGGAGCGACAGCGCCTTTGTTGGCTCCTGCCAACAGTCACCAGTAGGTCTGTGGCGCATCAGCCAACAGACCGCCAACACTTCTGTGGCGGGCCTGCCAACGGTCATGTGGCATGACAGCCAACGCGGCTCTCAAGGTGGCGAGCATAGCGCCATCGTCTTTATCCCCAAATTAAATCGACACAAATCGCAAAAAAGTACCCCTCAACAGAACAGACAATTATACTCTCCTCAGTCGCTGCATAAAAGGATCGTCATCCTCTATATATTTATCATCCACATCCATGCCAGCCATCGGGCCAAAATCTTGATCTGCCTTCTTAAGAATTTTACCTATGTCTAGCGATCCTAACTTTATAATGATGTCGTGGGAGTTTGGTTTTTTATCAACAGGGCAGGACATTTCCAAAATCGGATCCAATTCATTACTCTCATTGAGCATTGCCTCCAAGAGGCCGATGGCATTCCTTGCAGCGCAGAACTGTATACAATATACATTGTCAGCACTTGACGTTATCTGTATTTTCCCCAACTCTTGCTCGTCATTTTGTATTATTGACTCAATCTTCGTGTAAGCATTGAGCGTATGACGACGTAGCAGCTCAACGATGACAGCCTTTCGCCTCCTGGTTCTAACTCCTTTATTTGCAGAAATTTTCGTCGACCTGTCAACTTGAATACTACCTTTGCTGTCACTTGGGCTGTCAAACCAGTCTATGCAGTCGTCAATAATCTCTTTGCAGTGATCGAAGAAGTCAAAAATGCTCATACAATACTCACATGTTATTACGCTTGAGTTTTTGTCTGGCAAAACTCAAATACATGCCACATCTAACTTCCGGAAAAACAATTGCCACGTCCTTTGTGAAACGAGTGCGCTTTGAAAAGACGATGAAAGAAATTCCTTAAAGAATGGTAGGATCTCGAATAATTTTCCATTTTCCCACAAACCAGATCTCTCTTTTTAAATTGCTGACGCCAGCGTTGATGTGCTTGTCCGAAGTGTAGCGATCCGTCACAGCAGATCCCCCGTCGTCATCTTAAAAAGGAGGAGGCAGGCGACGAAATTGCCGCCTGCCCTGTGTAGTTCAGCCAACCGTCTTTGACGAGCAGTCTTTCGCAAGGCTACTGCCTATAGTATGCAAGAATTCAATGCAAGAATCTAGGGATTCCACATTGTACTCGGTCTTGGCATCATCCATGAGTTCATTAATGTGAACCTCGGTTTGAGTCCGCAATTCTTTGACTCCGGCGGCAATTGCAACCTTAGTGCTATCCCAAAATTTATTAACCGAGCTCTCCATATCCTCCCACGCGTTGCTCTTACGGATCGCAGTGGAAACCTTTTTAGCCAAGACCTTTTGCCAGGAGCCACCAAACAGGCTGTAGACGGCAAGCCCGATGAGGGCGGCAAGGGCGATGCCAATAGTAATGGGGCCCCCAATAGCTGCTACGAAAGAGGTCACTGTCGTAACTGATCCCACGAGTCCAAGAGAGACGAGAATACCCGCCACCTTGGCGACGAGAATGTACGCACCGAGGTTGCTCGCTATGGTTGAGACATAGAGGGCCATTGCACCCAAGCTACCAAGGCCGGCTAAACCACTGACAAATGCTGCCCTGGAATCAAAACCGTTAAACTCGCCAGGATTAATGCACGACCCGTTTATGTTAGACTTTCCTATTAAAGCAGAGGGGATAGCCTGTTGCCACCGGACAAGGAGATTGTCCACCTTATCAGAGATACTATTGCCGCTACACTTTAGTGTGCTCTCAAGCTTCGCCGAAAAGAGCTGGCCTATGTAGTTTCCTACCCCGGCCTGAGCCTCCTTCTTATCATCGTAGACGTCATCTATGATGTCGACCAAGGCCTCAACACTAGTCTTGGCATCATAGTAGTTTTTCATTGTATCCTTGTCATCTTGGCGGTACTGCTCGCATTTATCTATAAGTCTAGAAAATTCACTTATGAGCTGCTCAGCTTCTTTGCGAAATCGGGCATCCTGCTGTTGCACCTCCTGTAATCTGTGGATGGAATCTTGCTTACGGCCTTCGAGTCTTACCATAGCCTCATGGAATTTTTCCTTGGTCTTCGCAAGAACAATGCTGATATTCTGAAGAGTACGTTCGTTCTGGTTTTTCGTCAAAAATAAGGCAAGCTCCTGAATGCGTTCCAACGTCTTGATTCTGTAGAGATCATTCTCACGCCAGAAGGGCTGAATTCGATCAGCCATCTGCTCTGGCGTTGGCGAATCTTGGAGAGCACCGTCTGCCTTCCAGTGCTTAAAGATGAGCTCCTCGACCTGCCTTTTAATTCTTTTAAAGGTGATGTGCCTTACCCTTTCTACGTCATCGGGATTGACGGCTGAATGGCAGTGGGATTGGATAAAAAGAAGATGGGTGGTGGGAGCGTTAGGCGACAATGGAGGATGATTCCGCAGAATATCCGCAGCGAAACCAAGGTCATCACCCTTAAAGAAGCCTGTGTGGCCTGAGACAAAGACTATGCCGTCTGCTAGCTCAGCGCCTCCAAGCGCCTTTTGGGAATCATTGTTGCCTTCGTCCGAATTATTAAGGTCACCCGGAGTATCGAGAAGCCAGATGTGCCTCAGAATCTCACTTTCAGCGAAAACAATGGCGATGTAGGCATCGTTCGGAATCGATTCATCGTAATTATGTACCCCCAACCTCTCCAGAATGTTGAAGTCTCCATCCTCTATGAGATAGTCAGATACTAATGCCTCATCATTAATCATATGGGGGCTGAAGCCGCGACGGAAGAGTGAAACCTGACCTTGAAGTGTCTTGGGCCGATCATCTCTGTGCATCACAAGGTTGACGATACATGTTGCTGGAGCGTACTGAGTCGTCAAAATATTCTGGCCAAGAACGGTGTTGATGATTGTCGATTTGCCCGCGTCGAAATGTCCAAAAAAGCCAATAATTGGTTTCCTGTTCAAATTTCTTAGGGCTGCCTTTGCTCCATCGAGCCGCTCAAACAGATCAAGACCATTCAGGTAAGGGCAGCCACAGTTTCTTAAGGAAGTTTCAGCAACACTGACCTTATCCAGCGCCTCACTGATATGCGCCCGAATACTATCAGAATTTCCGATAGCGAGCATATTCCCTCCGTTTGGTTGTGAAACCTTTTCCAGAAAGCCGTAGTAGCGCTCCAAAGGCACCCCGATAGCCGAAAGGTATCCGGCGACCTTGATGGCATCCACATTCAAAGGCTGCTGCTCTAAGCGCGAGACAGCACGCTGATCCAGAACGGGGCCTAATCCGAACACATCCGACCGAGCTGCGACATCGCTCTGCGACAAGCCTGCTCGAGTTCGGCCTTCAACAAAAAAGTTCCTTAGAAGCTCAGTCAACCGTTCCTGGCCCATAAAACCCTCCACGGTGTCGTCGTCGATGACCACACCCCACGCGTTATCATTTAGTCAAATACGTCTAGGTTGTCAATATTTGAGACATATTTATCTTAACCATAAAAGAAATCAACATAACACATTGAATTTCATATTTATTTTTATAATTGTCTTTGAAAAAAAATAGCCCCGTGTGGTTAGCACGGGGCTTTTATGCGAAAAAGATCCGAGGCGCTGACAAAAACCTTGGTGGACACGCTACCAGCCAAAAGAGAGCCTGACTTGCCCAATCGTTGGCTTTCAGGAGACAGGGCTGTCATGGGGCGGGTTAATGGAGCCAGGGATGGGCGGGCTAATGGAGCCAGTCGTTTCATTGCCAGCCGGCTCGGACTTCCCCTCGTTGTTTGATGGTTATGCCACGCTTTCGCAAGCGCTTTCCGCGAGCCTTGGCGAGCGGTAGCTCTTCCCGTTGAGGACAAGCCGGTAGGCACCGTGGCGGAGCCGATCGATGGTCGCCGCGCCGAGCAGTTTGTTCTGGAAGGCCTCTCCCCATTCCTCAAAGTCCAGATTGCTGGTGATGATCGTCGGGCGCTGTTCGTAGCGCTCGGCCACCACGTCATGGTGTAAACCTCCCATTCTTAGTTCCAGTCGAAAGTTGAGACCTCTGGCGAGTTGATGGCGAGGTACTCGGAGGGGGTGAGGTCCCCGAGTGACTCATGGGGCCGTTGTTCGTTGTATTGCTTCAGCCAGGGGCGCATGGGTTATTCCTCCTAAACGTGCCGGGCTTCGATCTTATTTGGGCCGGCGAAAATTTCGTAGACGTACTGGCCTCTCGGCACGTCGTGGCGCCCATCAGCTAGGGCCAGGGCAATGGCCCGGTCCCATTTAGCCTCGTGGACAAAGATGACTTGCGCTTCCGGGAGCGCCAACTTTGCTTGCATGGCCAGGGTCAAACCAATCCAAGCGCAAACGTCGGGATCATAGTCGAGGCCGTATGCGCCATCCCGTCTTTTTTGATATTCTCCAAGCTCCCACCACCAGTTCCAATCGTAGAGCCGTTCCCGGAGGGCAGGCGGGACGCGATACCATGTTGCTTCATCGCACCAAAGCCCATCGGCTTCGTAATCAACCATGATCTTGATTGCAGCCATGACGCCCTCCAATCGAAATCAGCATGATCCATGTGCCGGTTGGCACCTGGATTGCCGCAAGCGGCGATGGCCTGGGGATGGGCTCGCCCAGGTCTGCCAGGGTGGCTATGTGGCCACGTACCGCGTCTTGGGCCATGGTCATAGCCTCGTCTTCAGTGTCGCCTTGGGTGAAACAGCCGGGCAGGTCGTGGAAGGTCACGACGATGTGCCCGCCCTCGCCGTGCTCGAAGATCGCGGGGTAACTATTCATTGGCCTCCCCTCTCCCGCCGAGTGCGGAAAACGATGCTCTACCTCACTGGAGGTGAATTCCGCTCACTTGGCCGTAGGTCATTCCCAGGTTGCGCTGGGTCAGAACGGGATCGGCCGGGGTGTTGACATGGACATTGATCAGATGGCCGGGCTTAACTGTGCCCTGAATCCAGGTAAGCGGCAGCGCGCCGGGGACGGGGCTCGGGTAGATAATTTCGAAACCGGGATCTGGATGCCGGATGACGATGACAGGGTTCGGGTTGGCGCTTATTTGGGTGAAGGATTTCGTGTCCGGGGGCAGGGTGAGCAGGGCTTGGGCCAGGGCTTGCTGGTCGGCGGGCGACAAGTGATTGATTATGGATGCCGCCTGGGCTCCGGTCGCATCAGGGCGGAAGCTCCATGCGAAAAAAAGCGGCGCCATCTGCGGCTGGGGGGCGCATGAAGCGAGGGCGAGGACGAACAGGACGAGACAGAGCGGTCGGCATGCGGAACACTGTATTTTGACGTGCACAGTTTTAGCTCCATAGAGGTGGCCTGCCCGAGCAAAAGCTCGGGCAGGTGAAGAATAAAATAGAGGGGGTTACTCGGCCTCGGCCGGCGCTTCTTGGCCAGCCTCCTTGGCGGCGGCTGCCGCTTTAGGGGACAGGCCGGCATTGAACCAGTCAACGGCCTCCCCAACGTCGCGGAATCCAGCAGCGTACCATTCGTCGGCCTCCGCCTGCGTAAAACCTGCCGAGCGCCACGCGTAGGCGTATTCCACTTCGTACCCTGCGTCACGCCAGGATTTTGCCTCGACAGGTGCGAATTCGTAGTACTCTCTCCACTCTCGCGCTTTAGCTGGCGTGTCGAACCCCGCGTCGCACCAAGCCAGAACTTCATCCAACTCATCCCCGGCGAAGCCAGCATCGCCCCATTCGCGGCCATCCCGATAGTCGAACCCGGCCTCGACCCACTTGGCGGTCTCTGTGGGAGTAATAGGCCAAACATCCTCCCATGCGACTGCGTCCTCCGCCACAAATCCGGCCTTGCGCCACTCTGCCGCCTCGGAGGCAACCCGAAACCCAGCATTACACCATTCACCGGCCTCGACCGGATCGGTGAATCCGATCGCAATCCAGTCGTCAACCTCGTCTTGATCAAAATTCCATTCTTCCCAGATAGCTAGGGTGTTGGTATCGAGGGCGGTGGTGGTTGTGGTCATAGTCATGTCGTATCTCCTTGAGTTAGCTAGAAATTTGTTTCAAGTGGACAAGACGACAAGTCCTGTATTTTAGGTATGTCACTGATATTGTGCGTGAACCTGCCGTGGCCGTAGATCAGCCCGGAACAGAGCCAGCAGGCCGTCCAGTCGGGAAGGCCGGAACATCAGACCGCGCCAGCCATGCGCTCGGCAGGCGGGTGGGACGTCGGTCACGTCTTTCTGGTCCGAGTGGTCCGAGGTCATTACATACCAGCGAGATAAGCGCAGAAGGCCGTGAATGGGGGATTCGGAGGTGACCGTGGCCATGGGTGGGCTCCCTTGGTTAGATTATTAACGTTTACAGCTAGTTAACCGTTTTTGATCAAAAATTTACCCTTGTTTACCCTTAGTTTACCATCTAACTATTCGAAATAATGTCTGTTTACCGTTTATACCCTAATTTTTTCGACACCCTACGTAAGAGTTTCTTTTTCCCCTGGTGGTCCATGTTTTTTCTCCTCTATAGGGTGGGGGTGGTTATTTTCGGGGTAAAAAGGGTAAACTTTCATTATTTCAGCTAGATATTGGGTAAACTTGGGGTAAGTTGGGGTAAACTTCCACCGTGAAACGGTTAACGGGTTAGGATTACAGAGGAAAATCAACATCAAGCCCCGCCTCGGTCATGGAGTCGAGCCGGAGGATGTAGCATTTTCTGATTTTTTCGCCGATTTTGGCGGTTTTGTTCTCGACATAGTACCTAGTGGACTTGAGTTGCTTTTTGAATGTTGGTTCAGGCAACACATCGTCAGTGTAACCATACTGCTTTGCCCAGCGCTGAAACTCTGGATAAACACCTTTAATCCACAGTCTGAGAAATCCATCTGTAACTTGATAATGTATTCCATTATTAATGCAGATGTCTGAAAGATGTTTTGTCGCGCCTTCGCTGGGTTCGGCCTTCGTCGCCATCCTGGCCATATGTTCAAGGATGCGATCGACGGCCGACTTGCGTTTGGGGCCGTCCTCGTCCGAAGTCGTATGGATCACGGCTTGGTCGATGGATCGGATCGCGTCGTCGGTGATGTGGGTATGGGCTCCAAGGATGTTGACCAGGGTGCGCAGGCCGAACCGGATGATCGCGGCGTTGAGCCGGGGGCGGTCGGTCAGCTTGGAATCGACTTGGGCGAGTTCGGCCTCGATGCCGCTCGTCACGGTTTGGGCATCGGTATGGAGCGCGTGATCGAGCAGGGTGCGGCCCAGGGCTTCTAGGGGGAGCGATTTGAGCGCGCGGAAGTGTTCCAGAAAATTTTTGCTCGTGTTGCGCGAAAGCGAAACCGTGCAGAGCCGGTCAAGAAGCGCGGGCTCGGAAAAGCCAGTTTCGCCAATTATGCAAACCGGGGCGTCATACCTGTATGTCCGCATCGTCTGATCAGCATAGCCACGCTGGCCTTCAAAAGAGTTGTAGGTGTCACGGATCAGGTTTGAGACCATCTGCACCTGTTTTTCATTCATTTTCGTGGACTTGTTTTCCTCGTAGATGAGCGGGATCGCGTTGGATGCGGAAACCTGACGCATCATCGTAAATTTGGTTTGTTCAGCTATTGCACGGGGGGCGGAAGTGATGCCCCACAAGCGCATGATGATTTCGCGCGCCGAGCTGGATTTGCCCGCGCCGGCTTCGCCTTCGATGTTGAGTAGGGGAAAGGACTTGTATTCGGCATGGATGCGGTCTTTGAAGAAGCAAGCGACTGCCCAGCCGAGGACGGGTAAGCTGACTTCCCAGGCGTTGAAGTTAAACAGGATGGGATTAAGCGCGGTAAGCGCGTCCGGCATCACGGAGTCGATTTGTTGCAAAGAGCAGCCGGACGGGATCTCGTTTAGGTAGACCAAGTCGGTGCGGACTCCAGTGGGGGTGAGCGCACCGTGCTCGGTGACGAATTGGAGTTCGCCGGTCGGCGTGGGGTGAAATCCGGCTGTGCGGGTGCCGGATTTTTGCTCCAGGTCGAAGTGGGCGACGTGGCGTTTCACAAGCTGGACAACTTCAATGTTTCCAGTGAAGCTAAATTCTGCATCTGGAAGAATTTTTAAAAACTTTTGCGATGAAATCCAGCAATCAGGCGTCAAAGTAATCTCTCGACGCTTCTTACAATTCTGCAAATTCGCCTTAATGTATTGACCATATCCTTCTATATATATGGATTCAAATGGCTCAATCTTGAAAGATGCAACAACCCTTGAGACTTCCATTTCGGCCTTGGCGTCCCATTTTACCAATTTCAAGACGCCGTCTTCCTCGACAACGCGAGTCGTCGTGTCGAGGATAGATTGATGTGCGGCGACCTTAGCCGACAGCGTCGGGTCAATTGGGGGGACGGCGGCGATTTGCCGCGCAACTTGGCTCAGTCCTTCGGACTGGGCCAGATCGTTGAAGTCGGATTTGCCTTTGAGATCGACAAAGCGGGGGATCGCCAGGCTTGCGCCGATGGCCTCGGCTGCGGCCGTGGCTTTTTCCAGGCCGGGATTTTTTCCCGTGCGCGCCATGGTTTCGTGATCGTTATCCGCGCAGAGGGTGATTTCGCGGGCGGGGTAGTATTTGCGGGCCTGCTTGGCCACGGGAAGCAGGTTGCCGGCGTTGAACGCGACAAGGACGGTCGCGCCGGTCGCCGCATGGATTGATGCGGCCGTGGCATAGCCTTCGGCTATGTGCAGAGGGAGTGTGGGATCTCCCTTGATCGGGAAAAAGCCGCCCTCGATCTGGCCATCTTTGAGGAATCGCTTTGAGCCGTCCGGGCGGATAAATTGGATGGACATGGGCTTGCCATTCGGGGCGAGCACGGGGACCGCGAGCAGGGATGCGGGGGAAATTTTTGTTCCGGGTGCGGCTTGGATGCCTTTTCGGATCAGGTATGGATGCTCAGGATTGGCCGGGGGAAGCTCGGCCAGGATGCGTTCGGCACGGATGCGGGCCTGGGCCTGGGCCTTGGCCAACTCGGCTTGCCTTCGCGCTTTATCCGCCTCGATGCGCGCCGCCAGGGCTTTGCGTTCGGCCGGAGTCAGCGGCTGTGTGCGCTTTTGGGTCCAAGTGCCGGTTTCCCCTGTCGCAAAATTTTGGAACCAGCCGCTTGGACTGGCATCGGCATGGAACAGATACGCGCCATCCTTGGTCCTCGGGCGGCCTAACACGGGACAACGATGCAGGTGGCCGTCCGCTATGATTTCGTCTGGCGTGATCCCGGCATCGGCGAGTGCCTGCGCGAATTCGTTGACTGGATTTGTATTGACATTGCCGGCCATCGGACGTATTGAATCATTGTTATGTGATTCCATCTGCTTTTCCGTGAGACCCCGGCGGCCACCGGGGTCTTTCGTTGTTCAAACATCCCTTCCATTTTGTTGATGCAGCACAGCGCGAAGCCGAGTACAATTACTATTGCTTTCGCATCTATATTCTATTGGAGCGCCGTGCGATGTAATATTGTGTTGATTAAGCGGCCTGTAATTTTGTTCGGTCGACGTACCAAGCCGCACCGATTTTAACAAAAATCTCTGGGCTGCGGCCCATATCGCGCCAACGCTTGATCGTACTGACCGATTTATGCAGGAGTTTTGCGGCTTCCTCAAATGTGATCATATTTGAGTTTGTTCCTGTTAAATCTTGATCAGCGCAAAGAGCAGCGCTAAGTTCTTCGCGGAATGTAACCATATCGATTTGCTCACCAGCGAGTGCAGAGAAAGTTCTCATCCAGGAAATCTCATGTGCCAAAGTTTGTAATATATATGCGTCGTACTGCGTGCTCCGCTTTGCGGCACGGTACTTCTTGGCAAGCCCGGTCTGTGCAAGGGTAATGATTGAATCACGCATACACTGCGCGACGGCAAGACATTCCGCACGGGTCATCGGAACCTGGATTGAAATAGATGGGATATCCATGACTATTCTTCCACTATAATAGTAACGTTCTTTTTTACGCTATTGATGTAATCCATGACTTTATTGCTGCCTCGCTGTGAGACTACAACCTTTTGCACATGAGACTGACTTACCCCTAAGCGCCGCGCGATGTCGGAGACAGTTAGTCCAGCCAGTGCTAAGCCCGCTTTAATTTCAAGTTCTTTAATCTTTTCAGTGTGTTCCATAATACTGCTCCCTTCTTGAAATTTTCCCGTGGGAGGATTAAATATTCCCAGAGTGCGTGTGGGCCATTTTTAATAGAGATTAAAAATGGCGTCAATAAATTTCAAATCACTTTCAAGTGATTTGTGAATTATTTAATCAAAGGAATCCAGACAGATGCACGAAAGGCTAAAAAAAATTCTGGAAGAGATCCCTGGGTCCGTCGAGGAAAAGGCTAAAGCGTTGGGTGTGAGCCACGTAACGCTTTATTCATATTTGGCGGGAAAAACCATACCCAACACTGAATTCTTACTTCGTCTTAAAAAACTGACGAGTATAGATATTGACTGGCTGTTGACTGGGGAAGAGGAAGAGACGCAAGTGCCAGGGCAGATATCAACGCTAATATTTGATTTTATCTCTGCAAAAGTCTACATTTATATTTCAAACAATAATATCAATATCATACTACCTGAATATGCAGCGCGCTCAGCAAAAATATATAATTTTCTCTTAACAGGAGATATTACAAATAAATATTTTGACGAATCAAACTTTCAGGAGAACATTGAAGAATTTAGTACAATCATAGACCATTTATTGCCTTTAGTCTTCGACACAACGGAAGAGACCATTAAAACATATATTAAAAATGAAGGAGTTAAAAACGATTAAGAAGATTACGTACTGATATTATTTATTGTTACCGAATATATCGTCTACAACACCTGTCGCCCGCTTCATGGCTTCGTCAAGTAAATGCGCGTACCGTTGCGTCATTTGTGGAGATTTATGCGTCAGCAAATTTTGCAATGTGTAAAGATCGACTTTTCCACTACTGGCGACATATGACGCGAATGTGTGGCGAAGGCCGTGGAAGCGGAATCCTTCCGGGAGATTTGCTTTCGCCCTGATTCGCTCCCATATTTTCCCAAACTGCTTCCGCTCCTCCCCTGCCCCGTTCGCGAACACCCATCCAGAATCAATCCGTAGGGACTGGACTTCGTTTAGCACGTCCAGTGCTGCTCTACTGAGCCTTAACGTATTTGATTTTTTACCTTTTGCCATCTCGGCTTGGATCGTCAGCATTTCATTTTTAAAATCGATGTCCTGCCAGCGTAAATGCAAAATTTCTCCCTGCCTAAGGCCTGTGAATAAAGCGAACTTAACAACCAAGGCCGCTGTCCGGTTCGGCCAAGCGTCGCAGACCGCGACCAACCGCCCGATTTCCTCCTGGCTCAAGCACTCGGTGACCCGATTATCCACACAAGGCGGGTCAATCCGCTCGGAGGGGTTGGCCCCATCATACCCCCCCTGCTGATAAGACCAGTTGAAAACTCTTTTTATTAAAACGAAAACCTGCCGGATCGTCGCAGCCGCATAGGGTTTCCCCTGAGCCGCCCCGGCGAGCGCCATCCCGTCAAGGACCGATTGGATATCCTTGGGCTGGATCTCGTTCATCCGGAGGCCGGAGAGCCGAGGCGCAATATGCATATCCCAGCGGTATTGGTCATCCCGCCAAGATCGTTTGTTAATTTTCGCCCAGGCCAAAAATTTATCCCAGGCTTCACCGAGTGTTGGGGCTTTGGTGACGCCGAGTACCCCTGTCTGGACGGCATCATTTTTTAATTTCGATTCGACCTGTCGAGCCAGTTCAAGTGAGCCATCGACGATCTTGACCTTGACCCGCCCTGCATGGGACACGGCAACGCGGTATTTGCGGTTGCGAGCGAGGTTGGCGGCACATTTGGGACAGACCTTCGCGCCGAGGGCGAAGGCGGAACGGCAAGCAGGACAATAGATTTGTATTCCCATGGCTGCGTACATAATGCGTACACACTCGACGGGTCAAACTGGATTTTCTTGGTCCATTCTAAAGGATACTTAATTCGTGGCCACTAAAAATTCTGCCTTATCCTAGCACAATAGGCCCGGACTGTTTAATTTGCTTTAGGCGAGTCTAGGACTACGAATCCGTAGGTCGAAGGTTCGAATCCTTCCGGGCGCACCAAAAATTTCAAGGGGTTAGCCGAAAGGCTGACCCCTTCTTCTTTTTATTGCGAATTTGCTCCAATTCTGCTCCATCTAGCTCCACGGAGGTGGAGCAATGGCCACCATTCGGCCCCGTGGGGACTCCTGGGAAGCCCGCATCCGGCACAAGGGGTGGTCCGTCACCTGCCGGACCTTTGACACCAAATTCGACGCGGAAAAATGGGCGCGCGAAATCGAATCAGAAATGGATCGGGGTGTGTTCGTTTCACGATCCGAAGCGGAGTCCACGACGCTGGCCCGAGCCCTGGATCGGTATGAAACCGATTACCTTCCCCGTCTCGCCCATCCTGATCGGGAATTCCTTCGAATCAAGGGCCTCAAGCGGCGCGTACTGGCCGCCCGCTTCCTCGCAGCGATCCGCACAAAGGACATTGCGGACTTCATCAAGGAACGCGAAGCCGAGGAGGTCTCGCCTCATACGATCCGACTTGATCTTGCCTTGCTCTCGCGACTCTTTGAGGTCGCGGCCTCAGACTGGGGTATGGAATCGTTGGGCAATCCTGTGCGGCGTGTTTCGCGTCCTAAACTGCCAACAGGACGTTCGCGATGGTTTGAGGTTTATTCATCGATTTGCAGACCCTGTTGAGGAAATTGGCTTTAATAAACACGCCGAAACTACCAGGCATCAGATAGTCTTCCATACTCTACGGCACACGTTTGCTTCCTGGCTTGCCTTGGCAGGAACGGACATCTCTCACATCAAGACATTGATGCAGCACAAGACCATCACTATGACCATGCGATATACCCATTTGATTCCTGTCGCTACGAGAGCTGCCGTCCATAGCCTGCGTCCTTCAAGTGACGTTAAAGGGGCCGAGGCGAAAAAACGCCGGGAGCAACAGGAGAAGGCCTCCAAGCATAACCTTCCAAAGTTTGCCAATGCCAAGGGAGTCTCCCGGGTGGGTATGCCGAGTCGGTTCCAAAATACGCACTCTCACCCCGCCTGCTTGTCTGGACAAAGGGAAAATCAAATCAGCACGATGTCGAATGACGCCGGGAAGACGCCCTTATAAATCGGCATATTCGCCTGCAATGTCATATTGTTACGTTGCCGCCCGAGTCTGGCCAGCTATTTGTCTACGAAAATCGGCAAGCTGCATCGCGAAGCAATGCTTCAGGCGAAGGAAATATGAGAATAATTGCTAGTGAACTTTCCTGTTTTTTGCGTATACATGGGGGGAGTGCCGGATTCTGATGTAACACACACCATCGAGCGGGGTGATGCATTATGAGAATTCTTCTGGTCTACCCAGTTTATCCAGATACCTTCTGGAGCTTTAAGCATATCTTGCCCTATCTTTCCCGAAAAGCGGCCTTTCCGCCGCTGGGGCTGCTGACGATCGCCGCCCTCCTCCCGGCGCAGTGGGAGAAGCGACTTGCCGATGTCAACGTTGCCCCCTTGAGCGACGAGGACCTGGCCTGGGCGGACATGGTTTTTATCAGCGCCATGCTCGTGCAGGAAGCCGGAGCCAAGGACATCATCGCCCGGGCAAAGGCCATGGGAAAACGCATTGTGGCCGGTGGACCGGCCTTTACCGCCCAGCCCGAGCGCTTCCCGGGCGTGGACCATTTCGTTCTCAACGAGGCCGAACTCACGTTGCCGCCCTTCCTTGAGGACCTTGCCCGGGGGACGCCGAAACCCCTTTATACGACGCCCGACAGGCCGGACATCGCGACGACTCCGATCCCGCTCTGGGAACTGATCAACTTCCGGGACTATGTCACCATGTCCGTGCAATACTCGCGAGGTTGCCCGTTTGATTGTGAATTCTGCGACATCGTGGTCCTAAACGGCCGTCGGCCCAGGGTCAAATCGACCGACCAGATGCTGCGTGAAATGGAAAGCCTGCACGAGGCCGGCTGGCGCGGCCCGGTCTTTATCGTGGACGACAATTTCATCGGCAACATCGCCTCGGTGAAACAGTTCCTGCCCCGGCTCATCGACTGGCAGGCCCGGCACGGCTATCCCTTCAAATTCATGACCGAGGCGAGCATCAATCTGGCCCGGGACGGCGAACTGGTGCGCCTGCTGAGCAAAGCCAATTTCCACAAGGTCTTCATCGGCATCGAGACGCCCTCCACGGACAGCCTCAAGGAATGCGGCAAGAAACAGAACGTGGCCGCGGATTTTTCCCAGGCGGTCAAGACCCTGCATCAAAACGGCCTGCAGGTCATGGGCGGGTTCATCGTCGGGTTCGACAGCGACACGGAAAGCATCTTCGAACAGCAAATCCGTTTCATCCAGAAGATCGGGGTGGTCACGGCCATGGTCGGTATCCTCACCGCCATGCCCAAAACACGACTCTGGCAACGACTCAAGGCCGAGAACCGGCTTCTGGGCGACGCCACTGGCGAAAACACGGACGCCAGCCTGAACTTCATCCCGACCATGAGCCGCGAAGTCCTGATCCAGGGCTACAAACGCCTCCTGTCCACACTTTACGCACCCAATAACTACTATGACCGAATCAATACGTTTCTGAGGAATTACAATCCGACAGCCCGTGGCAAATTGGTCCGGGGCGATTTCCAAGCCTTCCTCAAAAGCCTGTGGCGCATCGGCATCCTGTCCCGGGCCAGGCTCGACTATTGGAAGCTCATTTTTAAAACAGCCCTGACCAAGCGCAAGGCACTGCCCGTAGCCGTGGAACTGGCCATCCTCGGCCGGCACTTTCAATTGGTGGCCAAGCGGGCTCTTTTGGCCACGGATGCCTGGGCCGACGCCCCTGTGGATAATTCCTCCCATACCATGTGAGGCAGGGGCCGCGAATGGCGGGAACGGCCGGGACGCGTTGTTGCGACGCTGTGGCAATGGGCCACCGCGCCCCGATCCCTGGGAAACCAATCATAACAACCTCACCGGATGTTGAGACCAATAACGAGGGTGACAACCTGGCTTAAGATCGCAGCAGACACAGGACAAAAGGCAATGCCTGCGCACATGATCTCGGGCTCGATCAAGGAATGCACATGAGCATCAAAGAGGTCGGATTGAAAATCCGGGCGCGCCGCGTCCTGGGGAACGAGCAGGATACCGAGTTGCTGCGGTCGGAACTGTACAGTCTTAAGCAGCTCACGCTGCACGCCGTCAAACTGGCCGGCCTGCATGCCCTTGATCCCCACCCCGGGCCGGACATGCTGCTGCCTCGGCTTGCGGACAACGCCCGGGCATTGCGGGCGGCCTATGACATCGTGACGGTCACGGCCACGCCGGGGGGACGGGTCGTGCCGGCCGAGGCTTGGTTGCTCGATAATTTCTATCTCATCGAGCAGCAGATCAGCTTGGCCCGCCGGCATCTGCCCCGAGGCTACAGCCGGCAGTTGCCGCGACTGGCCGAGGGGCCGTCGGCTGGATTCCCCCGCATCTATGACTTGGCGCTAGAGTTGATTTCGCACATGGACGGCCGCGTCGACAACGACAACGCCACCCAGTTCGTTGCCGCCTACCAGACCGCCGAACCCCTGATGCTCGGCGAATTGTGGGCCTTCCCGATCATGCTCCAGCTCGCGCTGCTGGAAAACATCCGCCGCATCGCGATCCGCATCGCGCGTCGGCGCGAGGAGCGCGACGCGGCCATCACCTGGGCGCAGCGCATGCAGGCTACGGCAGAGAAGGAACCGAAAAAGCTTATCCTGCTGCTGGCCGAATTCGCCAACGCCGATGTGCCCCTGACCGCGGCCTTTGTGGAGGAATTTCATGCCAGGCTCCATACCCAGGGAGCCTCCATGGCCTTCATTCAGACGTGGATCGGCCAGAAACTTCTCGAACAAGGGGTGACCGCTACCCAGCTTTCCGAGGCCGCCGGCCGGACCGCCGCGACCAACCAGCTCTCCATCGCCAACAGCATTGGCAGCCTGCGTTTCATCGGGGCCATGGACTGGAAAAAGTACGTCGAGTCCTTAAGCCTCGTCGAACAGGCCTTGCGCGAGGACCCGGCCGGGATGCACGCCCGGCAGGATTTCGCCACCCGCGACCGCTGCCGGCATGTCGTCGAGGAGGTGGCCAGGGGCAGTGCGCAAAGCGAACTGGAGGTGACCCGGCAAGCCCTCTCGCTTGCGCGCGGGGCGGCGCAGCGCCTCGGCGCCGACGACCGCGCCGCCCATGTCGGCTACTACCTGCTCGATCGCGGACGCCCCGTGCTGGAACGGGCGGTCGATTGCCGCCTGTCGCTTGCGGCAAGAGTCGGCCGGACGGCCCGGACGATCCGTCTGGTCCTGTACGTCGGCCCCATCCTACTGCTGACCATCCTTATGGCCTGGGTTGCGGTGGCCGCCTTCGGCGGGTTTGCACCGGGGGACTGGCGGTATTGGCTTGTCGCGATCACCGGCGCGCTCGGCGGCTCGGCCCTGGCCGTTCCGCTGGTCAACCTGGCGGCCACCTGGCTCCTGCCGCCCCACCCCCTGCCCCGGTTGGATTTCTCGCAAGGCATCCCCGCCGAGCACCGCACCATGGTGGTCGTCCCGACCTTGCTCGGCTCCCCGCAAGACATCGCTGCCCTCGTCGATGCCCTGGAAATCCGCTACCTCGGCAATCGCGACCCCAATCTGTTTTTCGCCTTGCTGACGGATTTCCCCGATGCGTCCGAACGCGCGCTGCCAACCGACGCCACCTCGCTCGCCCATGCCCGCGCGGCGCTTGAGGCACTCAACGCCATCTACCGCGACGACCGCCCGTGCATCTTCTTCCTGTTCCACCGGCCCCGGGATTGGAACCCCTTCGAACGGACCTGGATGGGCCATGAGCGCAAGCGCGGCAAGCTCGAGCAGTTCAACGCCCTGCTGCGCGGGGAAGGCGCATCCGCCTTCTCGGAAACCGTGGGCGATGCGTCCATCCTCCCTTCGATCCGCTACGTCATCACCCTGGACACCGACACGCAACTGCCGCGGGACGCGGCCCGGGCGCTTGTCGGCAACATGGCCCATCCGCTCAACCGTCCGGTCTACGCCGCCGCCAAGGGTCGCATCATCGACGGCCACGCCATCCTGCAACCCCGCGTTTCCATCAGTCTGGCCAGCGCCGGGCAGTCGCGCTTCGCGAAACTCTTCGCAGGCGAAGCCGGCATCGATCCCTATACCCGCGAAGTATCCGACGCCTACCAGGACATTTTCGGCGAGGGCTCTTTTATCGGCAAGGGCATCTACGACGTGGACGCCTTCCGCCAGGCCGTGGACGGGCGCTTCCCGGAAAACCTCATCCTGAGCCACGACCTTCTGGAAGGCGGCTATGCCCGCTCCGCCCTGGTCACCGATGTGGACCTCGTCGAGGAGCATCCGGGCAGCTATGCCATGGACGTCAGCCGGAGGCACCGCTGGATTCGGGGGGACTGGCAGCTGGCCGGCTGGCTGATGCCGCGCGTGCCCGGACCGTCCGTCGCGGGGGAGGCGAAAGCGCGGCGACGAGCGAATCCGCTGACGGCCCTGTCGGTGTGGAAGCTGTGCGACAACCTGCGCCGCAGCCTCGTCGCACCGTCGCTTTGCGCCTTGCTGGCCGTCGGCTGGCTCCTTGGTCCCGGGCCGGCCTGGTTCTGGACGCTGCTGGTCCTCGGGGTGCTTTTCCTGCCCGTATTGCCGGGAACCCTGCTCGAACTCGCGCGAAAGCCCGGGGAGCGGTCCTGGCCGGCGCAACTGCGCCAGACCGGCAAATCGGCCGGCCGGCCGCTGCTGCTTGCGCTTTTGGCCCTGGCCTTTCTGCCCTACGAGGCGCTTGTCTGCCTGGACGCGATCGCCGGCTCGGGCGTGCGCATGCTGTTCACACGGCGCGGCCTCCTGCTCTGGCACGGTCCCGCCTATGCGCGGCGCAACGCGCGCCGTACCCTGGCCGATTTTGCCCTGGAGATGTGGTTCGCGCCGAGTCTGGCCGTGGCGTTGGCCCTGGCGCTTGGCCAACAGGCGGCCTTGCCCTGGTGCGCGCCCGTGTTGCTGCTCTGGCTGGCATCGCCGGTCGTGGCCTGGTGGATCAGCCGGCCGCTCGCGGCTCCGGTTGCGGCGCTGACCACCGAGCAGCGGTTTTTTTTGCGGGGGGCGGCCCGGCGCACGTGGCATTTTTTCGTGCAATTCGTCGGCCCGCAGGACAACTGGCTGCCGCCTGACAACTTTCAGGAATACCCCACCGAGATGCTCGCCTCGCGCACCTCGCCGACGAATATCGGCCTGGCCCTCTTGGCCAACCTGGCCGCCTGGGATTTCGGCTACATCGGCACCGGGGAATTGCTGCGCCGCACCGGGGACACCCTGGCGGCCATGGAAAAATTGGAACGCTACCGGGGCCATTTCTACAACTGGTACGACACGCGCACGCTCATGCCGCTTCGTCCCCAATACGTCTCCACGGTCGACAGCGGCAATCTGGCCGGCTGCCTGCTCACCTTGCAGGCGGGACTGGCCGAGCTCAAGGACCAGCCGGTGCTGTCCACCCGCGCGTTGGCGGGGCTTGAGGATACCGTGCGGGTGCTGGCCGAACACGTCTCCGCCTCGCGCGCCCCGGATATCGCCAGGCAGGTGGCGCAGCTTCAAAATGCGCTGCGCGACGCCAGGCAGCAGGGCCCGCCGGGTAGCCTGGCGGCCGTCGGCGCAGTCCTGGCCACGCTCAAGGACATGGGGGATGGCCTGGAGGCCGCACTGCCCCAGGACGACGCCGTCGACGCCGTGCTGCATGCTTGGGTGCAAGCCTTCAACCGGCAGGTCCATGCCCTGTGCGAAGAGTTCCGCTTGTTTGCGCCAGGGGCAGAAGCGCAGGGGCACAACCCGACCCTGGCGTCCCTGGCCGGGGAAGGCGCGCTCACCGCCGAAACGCTCCCCCAGGCCCGGGAAGCCCGGCGACGCCTCGGCGTCATCGACGATTTGTTGGAGCGCTGCCGCGAATTGGCGACCATGGATTTCGTCTTTCTCTACGACACGTCGCGCGACCTGCTGGCCATTGGCTACGACGTGGGCGAACGCCGCCGCGACCCATCCTGCTACGATCTGCTCGCCTCGGAAGCGCGCCTGACCAGCTTCCTGCTCATTGCCGAAGGGCAACTGCCGCAGAAGCACTGGTTTTCCCTGGGCCGCCTGCTGACGAGCCACGGCGGCGACCCGAGCCTCATTTCCTGGAGCGGCTCGATGTTCGAGTACCTCATGCCGCAACTCGTCATGGCCCATTACGAGCACACCTTGCTCGACCAGACCTGCAAGGCCGCCGTGTCGCGCCAGATCGAATACGGCCGGCAACGCGCCGTGCCCTGGGGCATTTCCGAATCCTGCTACAACGCCGTGGACCTGAACCAGGCCTACCAGTACCGGGCGTTCGGCGTGCCCGGGCTGGGTTTCAAGCGGGGGCTCGGCGAGGACCTGGTCATCGCGCCCTACGCCAGCGCCCTGGCCCTGCTCGTGGCCCCGCGCGAGGCCTGCCGCAACCTGGAGCGCCTGGCATCCGAGGGCTTCCAGGGCGCGTTCGGCTTCTACGAGGCGGTCGACTACACCCCCGCGCGCGTGCCCCGGGGTAAAAACCACGCCGTCGTGCGCGCGTTCATGGCGCACCACCAGGGCATGAGCCTGCTGGCGTTCGCCCAGGCTTTGCTTGGCGAACCGATGCAACGCCGGTTCATGGCCGCGCCCTCCATCCGTGCAACGCAGTCGCTGTTGCAGGAGCGGGTGCCGAAAAACGAAGCCACGCTCCACCCGCACACCGCCGAAGTGAGCGCCGCCGCTCGTCCCCCGGCCACGGAAGCGGGCGCGATCATGCGCGTCTTTACCGACCCGGATACGCCCCTGCCCGAGGTCCATCTGCTCTCCAACGGCCGCTACCACGTCATGGCCACCCATGCCGGCGGCGGCTACAGCCGCTGGCAGGATCTGGCCGTCACCCGCTGGCGCGAGGACACCACCTGCGACGCCTGGGGCACGTTCATCTATCTGCGCGACAGCGACACGGGGCGGTACTGGTCCAGCGCCCACCAGCCGACGTTGCGCCCGGCCGAACGCTACGAGGCGGCCTTCGTGCAGGCGCGGGCCGAATACCGGCGACGCGACCAGGGTATCGAAACCCACACCGAAATCAGCGTCTCGCCCGAGGACGACGTCGAGATCCGTCGGCTCACGCTGACCAACCTGTCCTCGCATCCTCGGCATATCGAGGTGACAAGCTACGCCGAGGTCGTGCTCGCCCCGCAGAATGCCGACCTGTCCCACCCTGCCTTCAGCAACCTCTTCGTGCAGACCGAGATTCTGCCGCAGCGCCAGGCGATCCTGTGCTCGCGCCGGCCACGCACGTCGGACGAACGGACGCCGTGGCTGTTCCACCTGTTCGCCGCCCCCGGCGTGTCCACCGGCGAACCCTCCTACGAGACGGATCGGGCCGTCTTCATCGGGCGGGGCCGAACGGCGGCCACCCCCCTGGCCCTGGACGAAGGTGGCCCGGCAACACTCTCCAATACCGCCGGAGCGGTGCTCGATCCCATCGTCTCCATCCGTCGCGCCATAGCCTTGTCCCCCGACGCCTCGGCGACCGTGCAGATCATTTCCGGCGTCGCGGACACGCGCGAGGCCGCCCTGGCCGTCATCGACAAATACGGCGACCGGCACTTCGTCGAGCGGGCCTTTGAAATGGCCTGGTTTCAAAGTCAGGAAGTGCTGCGTCACCTGGGCGCGGCCGAAGCCGACGCCCAGGTTTACGGACGCCTGGCCTCCTGCGTCGTTTTCGGCAACGCCCTGCATCGCGCCGCGCCAAGCGTCATCGCCCGCAACCAGTTGGGCCAGTCCGGGCTGTGGCGTTTCGCCATTTCCGGCGACCTGCCGATCGTCCTGGTGCGCATCGGCGGCATGGACCGCATCGATCTGGTCGCCCAGATGCTTGCCGCCCATGCCTATTGGCGGCTGAAGGGACTGGCCTCGGACCTGGTGATCGTAAACGAGGATTTCTCGGGCTACCGTGCGGTGCTCCACGACCGGATCATGGGGCTTGTCCACGCCGGTCCCGAAGCAGCGGTCATCGACCGGCCGGGCGGGGTTTTCGTGCGCCGGGCCGAGGAACTCTCCGAAGAGGACCGGGTGCTCTTCCAGACGGTCGCCCGGGTCGTGCTGACCGATTCCGCCGAAACCCTGGCCGAACAGGTGGGACGCCACCTGCCGACCCGGCGGTTGCCTGACCGGCTGGACGCCTGGCCGCGACCGGCCGCCGAACCGGTCCCGCCCCTCCCGGCGCGCGAGCGCATCTTGGAAAACGGCCTGGGAGGCTTCACGCCCGACGGGCGCGAATACGTCATCATCCTGGAGCCCGGCCAGACCACGCCCGCGCCCTGGGTCAACGTCATCGCCAGCCCCCACATCGGCACGGTCGTGAGCGAATGCGGCAGCGCCTATACCTGGGCGGAAAACGCCCACGAATTCCGGCTGACCACCTGGCGCAACGACCCTGTCGGCGATGCCGGTGGCGAGGCGCTCTACCTGCGCGACGAACGAACGGGGGAGTTCTGGTCGCCGACGGGACTCCCCGCCCCGGGGCGAGCCGGATATGTCTGTCGGCACGGCTTCGGCTACAGCGTGTTCGAGCATGACGAGGGGGGCATCTTCTCGGAACTCTCCACCTATGTCGCCATGGACGCGCCGGTCAAATTCATGGTGGCGAGGCTGCGCAACCATTCAGGGCGGCCGCGCCGCCTGTCGCTGACCGGCTACTTCGAACTGGTGCTCGGGGAGTGGCGCCACACCAACCTCCTGCACGTCGTGACCGAAAAGGACCCCCTGACCGGGGCGGTTTTCGCCCGCAACACCTACGGCCGGGAATGCGGCGGCCGGATCGTCTTTGCCCAGGTCAGCGAGCGGGAACGCACGGTGACCGGAAACCGGACCGAATTCCTCGGCCGAAACGGCAGCCCGAATAATCCCGCCGCCCTTGGCCGAAAGTCTCTCTCGGGCAGGACCGGGGCCGGCCTCGATCCGTGCGCCGCCCTCCAGACCCGGATCGAGCTGGCCGAAGGAGAAGAGCGGGAGATCGTCTTTCTCCTCGGCGCGGCCCGGAATGGCGACGAAGCGCGATACTTCATCGAACGCTTCGGCGGCCCGGCCGGGGCGCGTCTGGCCCTGGAAACGGTGTGGGAACACTGGAACCGCACGCTCGGCGCGGTCAACGTGGAGACGCCCGATCCGGCGCTCGATGTGCTGGCCAACGGCTGGCTCCTCTACCAGACGCTGTCGTGCCGGCTCTGGGGGCGCAGCGGCCTGTACCAATCCGGCGGTGCCTACGGGTTCCGCGACCAGTTGCAGGACACCATGGCCCTGGTCCATGCCGCGCCCTGGCTTACCCGCGAACAGTTGCTGCGCTGCGCCGGACGCCAGTTTCCCCAGGGCGACGTGCAGCATTGGTGGCATCCGCCCAACGGCCAGGGCGTGCGCACCCATTTTTCGGACGATTATCTGTGGCTGCCCTATGCGGTCGCCCGCTACGTGCGAACGACCGGGGACACGGGCGTCCTCGACGAAGGCGTGCCGTTTCTGGAAGGCCGCGAACTCGATCCGAACGAGGAGTCGTATTACGACCAACCGCAACGCTCGTCGGAAACGGCCAGCCTCTATGAGCATTGTGTCCGGGCCATCCGGCACGGGCTGCGTTTCGGCGCGCACGGCCTGCCGCTTATGGGCTGCGGCGACTGGAACGACGGCATGAACCGCGTCGGCCGGGCCGGTCGGGGCGAAAGCGTCTGGCTGGCCTGGTTTCTGTACGAGAACCTGGAGCTGTTCGCCGGTCTGGCGCGCGGCCGGGGGGACGCGGCCATGGCGGAGACATGCGCCGTGCAGGCCGCCCGGTTGCGCGAGGACATCGAGGCCCAGGCCTGGGACGGCGATTGGTACCGCCGGGCCTACTTCGACGACGGCACGCCGCTTGGTTCGTTGGAAAACGTGGACTGCCAGATAGACTCCATCAGCCAGAGCTGGGCGGTCCTGTCCGGCGGCGGCGATCCCGAACGGGCCAGGCAGGCCATGGCGGCGGTGGATGCACGTCTCGTGGACCGCGACGCGCGGTGCATCAAGCTGCTCGCCCCGCCGTTTGACGCCTCGGACCTCGAACCCGGCTACATCAAGGGCTACGTGCCCGGGGTGCGGGAAAACGGCGGCCAGTACACCCATGCCGCGATCTGGGCCACCATGGCCCTGGTCCGGCTGGGCGAGGGGGAACGCGCCTGGGAGTACTTCGCCATGCTCACCCCGGTCAGTCACGGGAATTCTCCGGAAGCCATCGCCCGCTACAAGGTCGAGCCCTACGTCATAAGCGCGGACCTGTACGCCGCCCCGCCCCACACGGGCCGGGGCGGCTGGACATGGTACACCGGGGCGGCCGGCTGGATGTACCGGCTGACCGTGGAAACGCTGCTCGGCCTTACGCTGGAGGTGGACCGGCTGCGCCTCGCGCCGTGCATGCCGGCGCATTGGGATTCCTACAAAATCCACTACCGCCACCGCGAAACCGTGTATCATATCACGGTCAGGCGTCTTGGCGCAAAAGCCACCCGGGAAATACAGGTGACGCTGGACGGCGTCATGGTCAATGAAACGATCGAGACGGGAGCGGGACGGGCGCAAGGCCTGATCCCCCTGGCGGATGACCGCCGGGTGCACCATGTCGCGGTGGAGGTACGCTGACGGCAGTCGACATTTCTGGCATCTCTGCCCGTCTCTCAGGGGAATACCCACGGGAAAGGGGCTCTTCCCCGCGCTTCTTGCGGAGCTTCGGGATGGGCCTCCCCAGGGACGGGGCGTCTTTGTGCAAACCGTCCCTGGGGAGGTATCGGAAGAATGTAGCAAAGATATCCCGGCAGGATGGACAAAATTTTATAGTGTGATATATAGTAAAAGTAGCAAAAAAATTCTAGACCGTTATCTTGAGAAACACTCAGGAAACGGTTATTGAAAAATATTTTAAAAAGGGCTGTCATGTACAACTTGTTCAAGCTTTCTTCACAGCTGGTGGCTGCTTTCGCAGTCCTGTTTCTTGTTTTGATATTCCCAGCACATGCAATGACGCTTCCTATCCATGGAGCAGTGCTCAACAGCACCGAGACGTTCACCGGAAAGGCGACAGTGCACTTTGGGGGCGAGGGGAATTTGACCCTCACGACGAACAAGGGCGTGCTCTGCAAGGGTGATTTTGTTCATGCCTCGCAGCAAAAAGGCAAGGGCACGGTCACCTGCGAAGATGGTCGTCTTGGCTCCTTCGAGTTTGTCACCGCCGGGTTTTCGGGCACTGGCGCCGGCATAATCGGCGTCGAGCATTTTGACTTCCATATCGGGAAGTAGTCGCGCAGGCGGTCCTCCCGTTTCACGCGACTCCAAAGGACCGGAGACGCCGTCTGCGACGATGCGGGACAGTAACGACGCTGGCCAAAAACATGGCACCATCAACGAACTTCTATCGGCCTTTTCTTCTGGCTATCTTCCTGGCGGCCATCGCGATCATGGGCACACTCCTGTGGCCATTCAGGCATGCCATGGTTCTCGCCCTGGTCCTGGCCACCCTGGTGCACCCCTTGCGGAGGCGGCTGCCCCGCCCGGTCCAAACGCGCCGGTTCCTTGCCGCAACCATCCTGAGCCTGCTGACGATCCTGTTCGTGCTTCTGCCGCTGGCAGGACTGGCGACCCTGCTGACCAGCGAGGCCGTCACGTTCATTCACACGACCATCACCTGGTTTCGGACCGGCGGGCTTACCGAAGCCGTGGCCTGGATCCACGCGCTTCCCCTGCCGAACTGGGCCAAAGGCTACCTCGACGTATCCTCCATTGATTTGCGCAAAATCGAGACCTTGGCCTTATCCTCCGGGGGGGACATCGGCCTGTGGTTCCTTTCGGCCGGCAAAGGGATTGCCAGCATCGGGCTGCAACTGCTCGTGCTGGTCATGTTCCTTTTTTATCTTCTGGCCGAAGGGGAGCGTCTCATGGAGCTGCTGCGCAAGGCTTCGCCGCTGCGGCGGGATCAGGAAGACGCGATCATCGCGCGTTTCAAGGCGGTGTCCCAGGCCGTGCTCCTGGGAGGCCTGGGCACCAGCGTCGCCATCGGGGTGGTCACCGGCATCGGGCTTTGGATCGCGGGGATTAGTCCGCTGCTCTGGGGGGCCGTCGCGGTCATTGCATCGCTGATACCCGTTGTGGGACTCAGCATGATCATGCTTCCGGCGATTATTTCCCTTATCGCCACAGGCTCGGTCAAAATGGCGATCTTCCTCGCGCTCTACTGGCTTCTGATCGTCAATTCGGTCGATAACGTCGTGCGCCCGCTTTTCATGCGCGGTACGGCGCGCATGTCCCTGGTCTGGGTGTTCGTCTCCATTATCGGAGGAGTTCTTATGTTTGGCCCCCTTGGGCTGTTGTATGGGCCGTTGGCGCTCAGCATCTCATTTCTCTTCCTTGAAATCTTTTTCGATGCCCAAAAGGAAACGGACGACCATGCGTCGCCTGGAGCATGATCCGTGGACAGGGATTGGCCATCATACGCGGATTTGGTGAAAAGGATGGACCGCGAGGATTGAGGTGGTCGCGGGAAATTGGACAGCCTGTCATGGTCAGCGCCGAAGGGTGACCATGAAGGACACGGACCTGCATCCTCGGATCCTCCCTTGACAGGAGTGGAGCACCTGTGTGGGAGTGGCGCACCGCCGGGGCATGCCCCTCTCCAAGGCCCGCGCCTCGCCTTTCTGGCCCCGGCTTTTTCAGTTCGCAACGGGTACCCAGGGCCAACACCTTTGAGCGGAAAAAGTGTCCGGGATCGTTTCACGACGCTGAAAAGCGGATCTCGTTTCCCAAGAAATCGGGTTGCGCTCTGCATCCTCCCGAAATTCCAGGCTAAAATGTTATCCGCCCGGTTATCCGACGAGAAAAGGGCCAACGGTTTGCCAGCGCTCCCTTGGCTATTGAAAACGAATGGGTTTTGAGCAGCAGAGCAGAATGCGTGGACATTCCCCGATCCGGGCGATCCCAAAGGAGGGCCGTTTGCATGGAGGCGCTATGCGGACATTGCTGCTGACGGCGGGCATCTTTCTGCTGCTCGCCATCCCCCTCTCCAGCGGTGCGGTCCCGGTTCCTTCCGATCCGGTCGTCCTCGACAGCGGCCCCGTGCAGGGGCTTCAGGCCAACGGCGTGCGCCGGTATCTGGGCATTCCTTATGCGGCCCCACCGGTGGGCGAACTGCGCTGGCGGCCGCCCCAGCCGGCAGCGCCTTGGACCGAGCCCCGCCAGGCCATGGCCTTCGGTCCCGCCTGTCCCCAGGGCGGACCGCTGGAGAACGCCGGCAACGAGGACTGCCTTTTTCTCAATGTCTGGGCCCCGGTCCGGGAAAAGGGCGAGCCCCTGCCCGTCATGGTGTGGATTCACGGCGGCGGATTCAACTTCGGGTCGGCCTCCATGGAGGAATACGAGGGCAGCCGGCTGGCCCGCCTGGGCGTCGTGGTCGTCAGCCTCAATTATCGCCTCGGCCCCCTGGGCTTTCTGGTCCATCCGAAGCTGGCCGCTGGCGGGACCGCCGCGCTCCCGGCCAATTACGGCCTGCAGGACCAGATGACGGCCCTGGCCTGGGTTGGACGCAACATCGCCGCCTTTGGCGGGGATCCCGGGCGGGTGACCCTCTTCGGCCAGTCCGCCGGCTCGCGCTCGGTTGCCCTGCTCACCCTCAGCCCCGCCGCCCGGGGACTTTTCCAGCAGGCCATCGCCCAGAGCGGCGGGCCCATCATCGGCTCGGAATACCTGACCCCGGCTTTTGACGGCGACCCGCAGCATGCCGCAGCCATGGGCCGGGAACTCGGCGCGCGGCTCGGCTGCGACAAGGCCCCGGATGCAGCGGCCTGCCTGCGCGCCATCCCGGCAAAGCGGGTGATCGCGGCCGCCGACTGCCGCACCGGGCTTTTCGACGAAGGCCTTTTCTTCGCGCCGGTCTTCGACGGCCAAGTGCTGCCCCGCGATCCCGCAGCCGCCCTGGCCGACGACACCTGGCCCCGGGTACCCATGATCCTTGGCAGCACGGGCAACGAAGGCTCGGCCTACCTGCGCGGGGAAACAGGGCTTGATCGCGAAAAATACGCGACCTTCCTCAAGGTGCGCTTCGGGGGGCGAGCCGACGAGGCCGCTCGCCTGTTTCCCGCCGTCACCGACGCGGACGTGGCCCCGGCGATAGACCGCTGCGTCACCGTGGCCGTCAATGCCCAGCCGGCCCGGCTCATGGCCCGGTCCCTGTCCGGCGCCCACGCCAAGGCCTTCCTGTACCGGTTCACCCGGCGGCCGGACACGGCACGCGCCCGGGAACTGGGCGCTTTTCACGGCGTGGACTTGGCCTACGTCTTCGGCCGCACGGAGGCCGGCGACGGATACACGGATGTGGACAGGGAACTGTCGCGGCAAATGATGGCCTATTGGGTGCATTTCGCCAAAACCGGCGATCCCAACGGCCCGGGACTCCCCCCCTGGCCCGTCTTCGAGGCCGGCTCCGACTGGAACCTGAATTTCGCCGACACCGTCCGGGCCGAGCAGCATCTGTACCGGGCGCAGTGCGACTTCATCGACCAGGTGTCGCGGTTTCGCCCGAAGTGACGCCACCCGCCGCCCCCGACCGCACCCCGCCGCGCTTCCTGTTCCTGGGCTCCAGGCCCGGGCCATGGCCAGGCCCCCCCGGCACGGCCAAGCGGCCAAGCGGTCAGGTGTCGGCGTCCGCTTTCCAGCACGGCAGCGATACGCGCGAACGGAAGGTCGGCGGCAGTCATGACGCGGGGCAATCCCCCTCGATTGCGTTTTTGCATCGCAAAGGCCCGGTCCCGGACTTACCCGTAAGGAAAATGTCAGGCGTCTTCTGCTTGAGGGACCAGATTACGCGGTCCATGCCGCCTGCCCTTGCCGTCCCTGGCCGGAGGCTTTGGCCGCGGCGGCCCATGAGAACCCTGCTGCCCGGCTATTTCCGCAAGGCCGCCAACGATGCCACGCCGCGCAAGACGCTTCTGATGCTCGGCGGCGGCGAGACCTTCGCCGAAGATCTCGTCTTTTACAGCATGCCCCAGGCCCACCAGCGCGGCTACAATTTCATGACCCTGGACATGCCCGGCCAGGGCCTTTTGCCCCTCGAAGGCATGCCGTTTCGGCCGCAGATGCATCAGGCGGCGACCAAGACCGTGGACTACGCCCTTTCCCGCCCGGAGGTCGATCCCGCCCGATTGGCCGTGTTCGGCATCTCCGGCGGCGGCGGATTCGCCCCCCAGGCCGCCCAGCACGACCCGCGCATCAAGGCCGTGATCATGAACGCCTGCGTGGTGGACGCCCATCCCCTGTTCGCCAGCATGCCCCCGGTGGTCACGGCCACGCCGGAGAAGGTCAAGACCTTCACCCCCTTTCACGCCAATACCGTCAAGCTCATCGCCTGGCGCTGGGGGCTTGCCCTGGACGACGTCCCGGGCCTGGTGGAGGCCAACACGGGCTTCAGCTTCGACCCGGCCAAGGTGACCGTGCCCGCCCTGTCCCTGGTCGGCGAGGGCGAAAACCAGGGCGAGGAGACCCGCCGGCAGCAGAAACTGTGCCTCGACGGACTGCCCAATCCCATCAAGGGGCTCGTCGCCTCCCACCACTGCGTCATGGAAAACCGCAGCCTCGTGGCGCAGATGGCGTTCGACTGGCTCGACGACGTGTTCAAGCAATAACAGCGCTGGCCCTGACGACGGCGGTCTGCCGGGCCTGGCACGCCGCCGCCGTATCCCGGGAGGTGTACGATGCGCTCGAACATGCGGCAGGCCCCGAGAAAACATGCGCCGGCACCGGAACAGGGCGTCACTCCCCACGTGGCCCACACGGGCCGACGACGGCAGGGGTCGGCACCGGGCCGGACTCAGGCGCAACCCCGTCCCAAGACCGGCCTGGTCGCCCTGCAACGCCACTGCGGGAAAGGCCTTGGACATCCGCCTGAAACCCTCCGGACGGGAAGGGGAGCATGGCGTGTTCGCGGCATGACCGCGTTTCGGCCGCATGTCCGGGCAATCGAAACGGTTTGTGCCCTCGACTCCATGCCACCCTTGGCTTACGAAGAGGCGTCCCCCGTTTCCCGATGCGGAGGCACGTGGACCTCATGTTTCGCTACGTCGGGTCAACGCCAGCATCTGGCGCCATCAGGCGGGAGCGCGGGCTGCGGCGCAAAACGCTCTGGCCCAGGCCCCGAGCGCGGTTGAAGTGCGGCAGTTCATGGACAAAATCGACGCCCGCGAAGCTTCGGATCTCCGACAGGGGCAGGCATGGGCCGCACCTTGGTCGGGCTGTACCGCTGCGACGACGGCTTCGTCCTGGCCAATGTCGGCGACAGCCGGGCCTACCAGTTTCGCGAAGGCAGTCTCACGCAATTAAGCGAGGACCACTCCCTGGTCATGGCCCAGGTCCGCCAGGGGCTTCTGTCCTCGGACGAGGCCGCCCGCAGCCCTGAACGCCGCGTCATCTACCGGGCCCTCGGCATGTCCTCCGAACTGGAGGTAGATATCGTTCCCGTCGCCCTCGAACCCGGAGACCTGTATCTCCTTTGCTCGGACAGGCTCACGGATGCCGTCGACGGTGCCGGGCTGGGGGGCATTCTCGCCAAGACCACTGCCACTGCCACTGAACCGGAAAGCATCTGCGGACAACTCCTCCAAGTAGCCCTTAACCGGCAGGCCCAGGACAATGTGACCGCGGTCCTCGTCCGTGTCGGCCCCTGATCCACGTCCCGGAGATGCATCCCACGGTTGGCGGTCCGGCTTGTCCTGTCTTCTCGGTCCTCCCGGATCGTCGAAGCTCTTCCCTGTGCCGAGGCTACGGCGAGAGGCGTGGTGCCACGAGTGGACATTATTTCGTCCAACGCCTGTCCAACCGTATCCGCGAACATATGGGCACGGGATGGGAAGCGAGCCAATGTCTTCCCAGGTCATCCCACGATCCCTGCCCCTAGCCGCCGATGGGATGATTGGGCTACGACCGCACCGGAAAATGCCCGGGCAGGCCGGTGCTGTTGCAACCGCTCGTGGTCACGCGGCATTTCGGCGCCATGAGTCGGCGTCTCCAGCCTGACCTTTGCCATTTCGCCCAACAACCTGATGCAGCTGCCCACCGAACCGGCCATGCGCGAACGCGCGATAGCCATGCGCCGCGCCATTGTCCTGGGCGCCTGCCGGGTCGGTCACCGCTGGCGCGAGGGGTCGTGGCCGCTGGAACGCCAGCTCCCAAACAGGTCTGGGTCCAGGTACCCGCGGAAAAGCCGGAAAGACCCATCGCCAAGACGTTCGGGGCCATGTGGCCGCGCTGCCGGGTCCGCCGGATGCGAAACGCCTTGGCCCGGGTTCCCAAGTCCCAGCATGCCATGGTCTCGGCCGCTCTGCGCCAAGCCTTTCACAGCCGGATGCCGCCAGCACCAGCCAGACCTGGCAGCATGTCGCCGACCAGCTTCGCGGCAAATGGCCAAAGCCCGCCAGCTTCATGGACGCAACCGAGCACGACGTGCTGGCCCTCATGACCTTCCCGGCACAGCACCGAGCCAAGCTGCATAGCACCACTCCGCTAGAAAAGCTGAATAAAGAGGTTATGCGCCGGGCGGAGGTGGTCGGCATCTTCCCCAACGAGCAGTCCATCATCCGGCTCATCGGGGCCATCTTGCTGGAGCAAAACGACAAGTGGCAGCTGCAAAGCCGCTCCATGCAGGTCGAGGCCATGGCCGAACGTACCCCCCAACGCAACGAGGCGCAGCCAGCCCCAATTCGACCCAAGGCAGCCCAACCAGACGCTGCGTACCTGTTTTTTCGCCGGGCGTGAGTATCGGCTGCGACCACTGCTACGCAATCCGAGACTCGGTCTGCCAACAGTACGGCGTGTCATCGCCATGACCTTGCGCCATAAGCCGGTGGGCTTCGAGGTATTGGCATCCGAGGGGGATCGTGGCGAGAGGGGGATGTCGGCCGTTGGCGGCTAACCGGTGCGAGCAAGCGGACCGGACATTGTTATGCTCAAATGAGAGAAAAAGATGCCGGGCCCCTTGACCCCGTCCTTTTGAGCATTATTTGCTCTTTTGAGCAAAACAAAGGAGTCCTGCATGCCACGTCCTCGTCTGCGCCGGTGGGTGGCCGGTATCCCCAAGGCAACCTATTTTAAGCCGCAAGGCATTCCCCTGTGCGAACTCGTGGAAATCCGGCTTTCGATAGAGGGCCTGGAGGCGTTGCGCTTAGCCGACATGGAAGGTCTGACCACCGAGGCGGCCGCCGTGGGCATGGGGGTTTCCCGGCATACGTTTGGCCGGGTGCTGGCCGAAGCCAGGACCCGTGTGGCTCGGGCCCTGGTTTGCGGCGCGGCGCTTCGCATCGAGGGGGGGCATTATGAAGTGGCGCAAGGTCAGGATGCGGCAAGGCTTCGGGCGGCCCGGTCTGTCGACGGAGGGTATGTCGTGGCCGTGCCAAGCCAAGGGCCGACGCTGGATTCCCTGGTCGCTCCCCGCTTCGACCGGACCAGTGGATTCATGTTGGTGAATTTGGCGGACATGTCCTTCCAGTACCTGGAAAATACCCGACAGACCGGTCGCGGAAGGGGTGCCGTGATGCACCTTCTGCGCAACCTGCGCGACGCCGGGGCCCATGCGCTGCTGGCCAGTCCTCCCCCTCCTGGATTTCTCAACGCAGTCTCCCGGGCCGGCCTTGATTTCATTGAGCACGGGCCCTTGTCCATGGAGGAAACGGTCGGGGAAGCGGCGGGACGACTGGCTGCCGATGCAACCAACAACGAATCGGGGCCTTGTGATGGGCAAGAGGCATGATGAGCCTTCGTGGCGGGAAAAACAGACGCGAGCAAAGGGAATCCCCTTTTCACTGGAGGATATTTTTATGCGGCAAGGTTGTGCGACGCAAGGTGGAAGAGGTGGCCAGGGCCGGTGCGGTCAGGGTCAGGGCAAAGGACAAGGCGGCCAGGGTGGCGGCCGATGCGGCCAAGGCCAGGGCCGAGGCCTCGGGCAAGCCGGCCGCGCGGGCGGTATGCCCGGCAATGCCGGCTCCATGCAAACGGGGACAGACCTGTGCGTATGTCCGCAGTGCGGCCAAACAGCACCGCATACGCCGGGAGTCGCCTGCACCACCATGCGTTGCCCCGCCTGCGGGGCGGCCATGGCGAGGCAATAACCCTCTAACCGAAAGGAGATGCATCATGCCACGCGGTGATGGAACAGGACCTAACGGAATGGGGTCCGGGACGGGACGCTCTATGGGCTATTGCTCGGGAGCTAATACTCCCGGGTTTGCCAGTGCTCCGGGTTGGGGCGGACAACGGCTCGGCTTCGGCCAGGGCGGCTTTGGCCGGGGATGTCGCGGCGGCTTCAGCCGGGGCGGCTTTCGCGGTGTTTGGCGTTCGAATTTCATGGGCGCCGCACCGGCCGGGCCCGTCTCCGGCGCGGCCACGCCGGAGATGGAACGGCAATATCTGCGGCAGCAGGCCACGGCCATGGAAAGCTCCCTGGCGGCCATCAAGGCACGTCTGGCCAAGATGGACGATGTAACCACGCAGGGCTGATGGCGTACGGCCATGACGCGAGACTCCCGCCACCCGTTTCGGGTGACGGGAGTTCCGTCGAAAGGGAAAAACACATGGTCAGCATCGGTATCATCATCTGTGCCCGGTACGGAACTTGTGGGGCCGGCAAGTGTTTTCGGGCTCTGCGGGAACGCCGGGGCGGATTCGCCCGCTACGCCGAGGAACAAAGCGTATCCATTGTCGGTTTCGCTTCCTGCGGCGGCTGTCCCGGGGGAAACATAGAATATGTTCCGGCGGAATTTATCAAAAACGGCGCAACGGTTGTCCATCTGGCTACCGGCTTGGTCGTCGGCTACCCGCCATGCCCCCATCTGAGTCATTTCAAGACGTTTATCGAATCCCATTACAAAGTTCCCGTGGTGGTTGGGACACATCCCATCCCCCGGAATTATTTTAACGCGCATCGAAAACTGCCGTTTTGGGCGGACAGCAACATGGCTGCGACAGCCGAAACCCTCCTGCATGAAACTCCGGATGTCATGGCCGCTTACGACTGAATGCGTATTGCACTCGAACATTGAATGTTGCCTTCCTGTACACACCAAAGGAGTGAGGCCATGCAACCTGGAACGCTTGAACTTGTCCGACGCAAGGCCCTGGCCTTGTGGGAGGAACACGACCTGCTTCGCGAACCCATCGCGGTGAAGGCCAGAACGCTGACCGTCCACGAGGCCATAGGCGATCCCGAGGGTGAGGATTTCCCCCTGCAAAAAGGCAAGGAACGGCTCATGGAAGCCGAGTTCCGGGGTGCCAAGGGACAGGCCTTCACCGACCGCTTCGGGGATTTTTCCGGAACCTTGGCCGATGTCGCCGCGATGCCGCTGGAAAACAACTTCCGCCGGGCGGTGTTCGTGGCTTCGGTCAACGCCACGGTGCGTGGACTGGGGCTGTGCGACCGCACCATCCATTGCCGCGACAAGGAACCCAATGAATGCGCCGCGAAATTCAGCCGCTACATCAGCGAACATTTTGGCGACGTCCATATCACACAGGTCGGATTCCAGCCCAAGATCATCCAGGCCCTGAGCGAACGGTTTGCCCTGAAAGTGCTTGATCTCGACCCGGACAACATCGGCACGGTCCAATACAACACCGAAATTTTAGGGCCGGATCAGAAGGACGATGCCTTGGCTCGGGCCGATCTGCTCGTGGTTACGGGGTCCACCCTGGCCAATGACACCGTGGGCGCGTTTCTCGATGGCCGCCCGATCATCTTTTACGGCACGACCATCGCCGGCGCGGCGGCACTCATGGGCTGGGAACGGTTTTGCGCCAAGGCCCTTTGAGCTTTTGCCCCCCTTCCGGGAACAAACACGCACAAGGAACATTCATGACATTGCTTGAAGAACTCACATGCGTCCTCGACTACGATTGTCCGGTCATGGATATTCGCCAGGGCGTATTCCATACCGCAGTGGTCACCCGGCGTTGCGGGCTTGCCGCGACGTTGCCCAAGGATGCCTTGCGCCAGTCACCGCCCCTTGTGGCGGAACCAGGTTTCCTTCTGAAAAAAAACGCCGAGGAACTTGTCTCCCTGGTGCATTCGCAAAGCCTGCTGGAAGCGGCCATTGGCATGGCCACCATCAATTCCCTCTTGCCCGTGGACGAGTCCGTCATGGTGGAGCGCAATGCCGGAGACATCCTCCTGGAAAAGGGGACCGAAAAAAACGTGGCGGTCATCGGCCATTTTCCCTTCCTTCCCAAGGTCCGACAACAAGCCGCCAACCTCTGGGTTCTGGATAACAATCCCCAGGAAGGCGATTTCGGCCCCGAACAGGCTGAAGAGTTCCTGCCGCAGGCCGATGTCGTGGCCATTACCGGCACCTCCATCACCAACCATACGTTTGACGGGCTCATCCGCCTGTGCCGGCCCGACGCATTCGTGCTCATGCTGGGAGATTCGGTGCCGTTCACGCCGCTGCTGTTCGATCACGGGGTGGATGCCTTGTGCGGCACCGTGGTTTCTGAACCAGACAAGGTGCTTTGTTGCGTCAGCCAGGGTGGGAATTACAGACAGATACAAGGCGTCAAGCGGCTGACTGTTTTCAAACACCAACAATGAGCCTGGAGCATTGCATCGACAATCGATGATTGCAGCAAGGAGTATGGCATGACCAAAATTGGATTGATCCGTTGCGAGATGAATGAAACGACCTGCCCCCTCACCGGCTGTCTTTCCTGCCTTGCCAGTGGTTCCCAAGGTTTTGCGGGGACCGACCATCCTGAACTTGTCGGCGTCATGACTTGTCACTGCCCCGGGGATCGTTCTGTCACGTTGGCAAAAACATTGAAATCAAAAGGCGCGGAAGTTGTTCATTGGTGTACATGTACGTTTGCGCACAAGGAAGAAGGGAAATGGGTCAACCGAAATGGTTATTGCGACAACATAGACGATTTGCTGTCTCATATCTCCCGCGAAGCCGGTATCCCTTGTGTAAAAGGCACGGCGCACCTCCCAGGAGAATACCGTCCTGAACAATTTTTTGCAGGGAATACACGCAATGACTAAGCGTGCCATAGCAACACCGTCCTCAGACATGGCGCAAAACCATGACCAGGGCATCAGTGAAGCTGACGTCCTGGCCGCAGTTTCAAAGCAAGGAGATTTTTCGTGGAACGTCTGAACAAGCACCCACGACGAGGCCCGGCTTTCTTTCGGCTCAAGCCAGACGCAGGATTGTCCCTGCCCGACTGGAGGACGCGATGAATGGCGGCCAGGGGAAACGCGGCGGCGGGCGGCGGAAAATGCAATCCCGGACGGGGCTCCGGCCCCGGTCCGGGGGAGGACTCTGCCGCAGAGGCGTCACTTTCGCGCGGGACTTTATCCCCGGCCGGCAACCTTCCCTTGCATCGAAAAGCAACGGGCAGACCGTATCCGCAGAGAACGCCCCTGTTGCCGATCAGAAACGGCAAGGGAAAAAAAGACCGATGGTCAACAAGGAATTGTGCTGTGGTTGCGGAACGTGCGTCGACGTATGCCCCATGGGTGCGATTTCCTTGTCCGGCGGCAAAGCGGTGATCGACACCGAACACTGCGTCAAGTGCGGGGTTTGTGTCTTTTCTTGTCCTCAAAAAGCAATCACGCGTATGGAGTAAAATGCGCCCCTGATTTATTTATCATTTTATGCGACAAGAGAAACGCACATGAACACTGCCAAAACGACCTATGTATATGGACCAGCTCACCCTGAAACAAAAAACAAGGGGTTACAGCTTGTTAGCTGCAACACTTTTATAGATGGTGCCGAAGGGGGGACTCAGCACCCTCGGACCCCGCCAACAGAGACAACAGCTTGATATATTAAGACTTCAAAAATAGTTGATAATGATTTTCTCTGATTTAGACCTATCAGTATGCCCCTCTTCCGACAAGGGTAAAATTGTCCCAACATGGCGGTTAGAGTCCCTGATCTGGTAAATTTGCACAACCGCCACCTTGATTCTGCCTTTTCTGCCCAGCGGCAAATAATTACCCACCTGCCCGGGTCGCCGGCTTATTGCCAAATACAGGGCAGTGTTGGGCTGTTGTAGGCGCCAAACACGGCTTTCTGTGCCCGTTGCCAGCCACTTTTCGTGAAGGCGACGACGTGGCCTTTAGCAAGCACCTTGCATAATCGAAAAAAACCTGGGCTACTTGCATCAGAATCGCCGGCCGCGTATAATTAAACAATTAAAGTTCTTCCCGAGGAGCGTATGACAGCGACAGACGACCTACGAGCGGAACATGAAGGCATTCTTCGCATGCTGGGCGTCATGCGGGCACTCGCCACGCGCATCGAAGCGGGTGGAACCGTTCCAGTCGCCGAGCTTACTGGCATCCTCGATTTCCTCAAAATTTTTGTCGACAAATGCCACCACGGCAAGGAGGAGGACATCCTCTTCCCCGCATTGGAGGCTGCGGGCATGCCGCGTGAAGGCGGTCCCATCGGAATCATGCTTCACGAACATGTCCTCGGGCGGGGGCTTATTCGCGACATGGACGCCGCCCTGGCAGGCAGCGCCGACCCTCGGTCATTCGTCGCCCCGGCCCTTGACTACATCGAATTGCTGACCCAGCACATCGCCAAAGAAAATAGTGTGTTGCTCCCCATTGCCGAACGCTTGCTTGGCACGCCTGCCCTGACGGCGATGCGCGCCTCGCCTTCGCTCAGGATCTGGCGGATGAGCAGGGACAGGGCCTGGATGAGCCCGGAAAACGGCACGGCCCGGTTGTACTGGTCGTACTTGCCGTAGGCGACGTAGCCCTTTTGCGCCGCGACGGACCGGCTGAGCTCCTGGACGAGCGAGGTCTTGCCGACGCCCGACACGCCCCGGACCATGGCGATGGCGCTCCCGGTCCGGCCAACCCGGCCGTAGAGGTCCTGCAAGGCCGCAAGCTCCTGGCCGCGGCCGACGATCCGTTCGGGAAACTGGAAACGGTCCCGCGCGTCGGACTCCCCGAGGACGAAGGATGCGATCTTCCTGTGCCGCTCCAGGGCCGTCCGGCAGCGGAGCAGGTCCGCGTGGAGGCCCGGGGTGCTCTGGTAGCGCTCGCCGGCGTCCTTGGCCAGGCACTTCATGGCGATGTCGGAAAGCACCCGGGGGATGGCCGGATCGAGGGCGGCCGGTTCCGGTGGCCTGACGGCCAGGTGGCCGTGGATGAGGGCCCCGGCGTCCTCGCCGGCAAAGGGCCGCCGGCCGGTCAGCATCTCGTAGAGCGAAACGCCGAACGAATAGAAATCGGAGCGCAGGTCCACAGGACGGTTGATGCGCCCGGTCTGTTCCGGGGACATGTAGGCCACCTTCCCTTCCACGGTCTCGGGCCGCAGTTCGGCCGAGGACTGCTGGGGCATGTCGATGGCCGAGCCGAGATCGACCAGGACCACCCGGCCGGTGATCCGTTCGAACAGGATGTTGGCGGGATTGATGTCGCGGTGGATGATGCCCCGGGCATGGAGCCGGACCAGTATGGCGGCCAGTTTCTCAAAGACGCCGACGACCTCGGCCAGGCGCAGCGGCCGGTCCTCGGCCACCAGCTTGAGGGAAGGGAACTCGAAGCACTCCATGACCACGGCGATGGAGCGCCCGGTGCGGACGAGGCCCCTGGCCCGGGGGATTTCTGGCAGGTCCAGGCGGTCCAGGTATTCGAATTCCTTCTCCAAAACGGCCAGGGCCTTGCCCGAAGGGAGGAGCATGGACGGCATCTTGATTGCCACCACCCGGCCGGTCGCGTCCTCCACGGCGCTGACCACCCGGTGCTTGCGGCCGGCGTGAATGCACTCGAACCTGGAATAGCCGGGGATGCCGAACATAGACCCCTCCCTATCGCCTCTCTGCGCGGTCCCCTCCTTCGGGGACCGCGGTTCCGGTTGTGGCCGTCCCGTACGTCAGAAATGCGCTACCCGGCGAGCTCCCGGCCAAAGCCCGGCGGCCGTCCCTGCTCCATTTCCCATTGGACGCCATCCGGATCTAGCCAACAGAAAAAGGAGATGGCGGAGGTGCCCAGCTTCACCGGCGTCCCGTAGTCCAGGGACGGATTGATCATCCGCACCCCGGGCTGCTTTTTCAGGTGCTCGAAGACCACGGCGATGTCCGCCACCTCCAGGGCCACATGCCGGGGCCCAACCATGTCGTCGGTCTTGTGGAAGACGACGTCCTGGGAACCCCGGGGGCAGTGGTAGCACATGAGTTCCAGGCACAGGCCTGCCCCCTTGCCCACTCCCTCCCGTGCCGGTATCGCAAGGGGCCGCCAACCGACTCTATCACGCGAACGCGCGTCAGGAAGAGGCGAAACGGCACAGAGCCGTCCCCGTCGCTCATGCGATTCCCCGCTGTCCGGAAGTGTTTTTTCAGGGAGCTCGACCGGGCATCGGGCTTGCCGACCACGCATATATTCCCTGCCGCAGATGAGCAAGCGCTCCCGCCCGCGCGGCGGACGCGTTTGCCGCACACCGGCGCGCCGGTGCCCACCGAGGCCATGCTCGACTTCGCGTTACGACACGCTATCTCGCCGCAGACCGAAGCGTTCCTTGAACAGAGTTTCCACGTCGTGGCCAATTCCCGCACCATGCCCCAATCCGCCGCGTTCGCGGCTTCCGGCCGCGTCGCCCTCTCGGCGAGCAGGCGACGGCGGCCAGGATCGTGGACACGGCCCTGTCGCGCCTCGGGTCCATCGACGCCCTGACCAAGGCAAGGGTGCATCTGCTATCGAGCCTGCGGATGTTGCATAAAGGGAATGCCCGGCTGCGTGTAGAAATTCTCCGCCTCCCTCTTATGGATGATATCCAGGCCTTCAAAACGAATCTCCTTGAAATACTCCGCCGCCATGGCCTGCCTGTGAATGCGGCGCATGCGCATGGTGTAGTCGTCGTAAGCTTCGACAAGTTTGTCGCCGTTGCGGTTGAAGTCGATGCCGTTTTCCGAAATGTCGGGATCGGGAATCAATCCCAGCGGTTCGAAGGTCAGCGGGTTCCAGAACGTCAGGCCCTCCTTCGCGGCGATGACCAGGGAATCGCCCTGCGGCGCCAGGGCGAGCGCCCGTGCCCCGGGCGCGTCGAAGGTGTGCAACGGGCGCTGGCTTTTGGCGTCCCAGGCCCTGACGGTATCGTCCTTTGCCCAGGTGTAGATCCTGGCGTCGTCCGGGGAGAAGGCGATCCCTCCCACCGCGCCCGCATGTCCCGTGAGTTGGCCGGTCGGGGTAAAGTTTCCCGTCTCGTACAGAAGAACCGCATCCTCCACGCCGACGGCCAGGGTCCGGCCATCATGGCTGTAGGCCAAATACCCGACACTGTTTTTTTCACCCAGGGAAATGGTGGCGATTTCCTTCAGGGCGTCCATGTCCGCGATTTTGATTACATGCGTGAACTGGCCATTCATTTCCGAATAACACAGGAAGGCGGTCTGGCGTCCGCCCGGGGCGGCGGCGACGCGGTCGCCGAGAGCCTCGACTCCGATTTCGCGCCGGGAACCGGTATTCATGTCGTAGAGGACGGCGAAATCGCCGATCCTCGTGCTCAGGAGTATTCCGGCACCAAGGAATGTAAACTCGCCGTCGTTGTAGGTGTGGCCGATGTCGGGAATCGTCTCCATGCCGTCCGTCCGCGTATCCCAACGCAGCAGGTATTGTGCACCGGTGGCGATGTACGCCACGTCGTCGGCCGGGCTGAAACGAGTGAAGCCCGGGGTTCCGACCAGTTCCGCGTGCTTGTGGAAGAGGTCCCGCCCCGTGTCCCATCGCTCGACGGAGCCGTCGGCATAGCCGATCAGCAAGCCTGCGTCGTCCTCATCGAAGGCCATGGCTGTCGCCTGCGGGGAGACGGTCAGGCGTTGCAAGGGCTTGCCGGAAGCCACATCCCAGATGATGCAGGTCCCTTCGCCGTCCACACCCGCCAGTCTGGCACCCGAAGCGTCCAGGGCAATAGCCGCCGCCGAGGACTTGAGTCCTTGCAGGCGATTGACGACTTCACCGGTTTTCGTAGCCGAAACCGGAATGTAATGGTCGCTGATATGCTGATCGGCATTTCTGATTTTCCGAACGTAGGCGTAGCGGGTTCCGTCTTCGGATAGGGCGACGGACTCGAAAAGCTCGGTTTCCTGATCCCAGGCGGCCATGTTGCGGGGTTTGCCCTGCTTGAACGGATAAAACATCAGCGAGCTGAACCGGATGAGCAGAAAACCATCGCCATCGGGGACGGGCACGAGGCGATCCAGCCAGTCGCCGTCCTTTTCCGCATAGGATGCCAGGACGCGCCCGTCGTTGGCGTCGTGGACAGTTATTTTTTCCTGTATTTCCGACTGATAACTGTCGGCCTGCCAAAGGAGCACGGCGACGTCGTGCGTGGCGAAGCCGTCCACGAGATGAAATTCGGGAATTTTGTTGGATAAAAGTCTGGCCTGGTCGTCGTTGACGTTTTGGACCATGACCGATCCGTCGTCATCCAGGAGGAGGATTTCGCCCTCCGCGATACCAAGGACTTTTTTTTGTGGAGAAGCGATGGTCTGGATGGGCTTGCCGTCCTCCCAAACCACGGCCGCATCGGCCGAGGCGCTGCAAAACAGGCCCGGTTCGTCAGGAAGGAGTTTTCGGATCGCGCCTTGGTGCGGGGTCTGGCTACGCCCCGCCTTCGGGGTTGGCACGGCGAGATTTCGCAGCATCGGTGGGGAGGCGGCCGCGAGGATGTCCCGCCTGGCCGAGAGAAAAATACGTGAATCTTGATTCTCTTTCTCGTTTTCGCGGTGCAGGTTGTCCTCGACCACCTCGCCCTTGAAGTTCACGATGGCCAGACGGCAGCCTAGCCGGGCCAAGAGCCGCTCCTGCCCCAGGAATTTGAGCGGTCGTGTGGCGTCAGGCAGCTTGCCAAGCAATGTTTCGGTGCCGAAATCCCAAATTTCATACCAGTCGTTGCGGCCATTATCACCTTTCCGGAGCAAGGCCTTGCCGCCCCATACGTCGATAAGTTCATAGGAAAGATCAATTTTCTCAAACCACTGGACGATTTCTCCCGTGGCCGGGGCGCACGCGCAAAGGAAGTCAGAGTCGTCGCTTTTCTTGCCGAGGCAATAGATCCGCTTTTCGTCCCCAGCGATGACGGGATGACGCCCTTCGACTTTGATGGGCGGCCTTTTTCCGAAGATGTCGACCAGGGTGAACGAGTCCAGGAATTCCAGGCAAAGCACCTCGGTATCCGCCATGGCCATGGAGGACGGGCTGCGGTCCGGGCGCCCTATTTCCACAGGCGCGGCGTCTTTCGCGTCGAGCGCCAGGCGATACAACACCGAAAACGAATCCGTGCCTTTGTCCCGGGAGACCAGGACGGCCAGGAACGTGCCCTCCGGGTTGATGGCCACCTGCTCCACACGGCCTTGCATCTCGAAGGAACGCAGCAACGTGCCGCTGGCGGCGTCCCAGCAGCGCACCCTGTCGTCGCCGTCGGCGGAATAAATCCGCGCGCCGTCCGGGGAAACGGCCACGTCCAGGTGCCGGGTGAAGCCGGGGGTGCGGCCGGCGAACCGGAATCCGGAGTTGAGGACGACGCCCCGATCGAGCGCCGCGGCGCGGGAACCCTTCTTGAGGTACGTGCCGCGCACCTCGGGGGGCGCGGCCTGGCCCTCGAAACCCAGGGCATAGGCGCCGGTCAGGAACGCATCCATCTCACGCCCCTCGCTTTTGAAACGCTGGGCGCGTTCGAGCAGGGCCTGGCCGAACTGGTGCTTGGCCTCATCCCGTTCGATGGTCAACGCGATCCGCTTGCCGCGCTCCTGGTGCCACCACAGGCCGGTGAACGCGCCGAGGAGGACGAAGGCCAGAAGGGAAAGGACGGCGGTCCTGGCCCAGCGCCGCCGGAGTTCCCGGTCGTTGAGCTGGGCGTATTCGATGCCGAGGATGCCGGCCAGGAGCTTGAGCTTGGCGCAGGTCTTGCCGTCCATGCCCGGCCTGACGTCCGCGGCGATGGGTTCGGCCCGCGCTTCGCTCAATGCGCCGGCTGCGTCCACGACATGCCGGATGGACGGGGGGAAGCATTCCTCTTCCGGGAGCCCTTTGTCCGTGGCGTTCGGTTCGCCGCCGACGATCAGGCACATGATGCGGTCGGCGCGCCCCATTTGCTTGAATTGCCGGATCTCCTCGTTGACCCAGGCCGAGGCCGCCGCGTGGGGCGAACAGATGACCACCATGGAGCGGGAAGCCTTGATCGCCTCGTCGATGTTGTGGCTCAGGTCCGCCGAGCTGGGCAGCTCCTCCCTGTCCCTGAAAATGGGGTAGAGCTTGCGCGGGACCGTACCGGCCGCGGTCTGGCGTCCCCGAAGCTTGCCGGGAACGGTATACGTTTCGAGGCGTTTGTGCAGCCAGTCGCCCCAAGCCTTGTCCTTGTGGCTGTAGCTGATGAAAGCCCAATACTTATATCCGTCGCCGAGATCGTCGAGATCGTGTTTCATGCGCGCTGTCCTGGCTGCGGCACTGGCCGGAAACAGTGCCCTATGCTTAAAAATAGAATCTCTTATTCAATAGAGACAAGATATCGTTCCCATCCCAAGCCATCCACCCCGCGCCGTTCAGAAGCCGAAAGTCCGCCGCAACTGTTCGGCCAGCGCCTCGTCCCCGGCCAGGGCGGCGCATTCCAGGGCCTGGGCATACATGGCATAGGCTTCGTGGGGTTTGACGCCGGACCGTTCGCCGATGGCCGCGGCATACAGGGCGGGCGCGTCCCCTCCCCTGCCAAGGAGAATGCTCGCCTCGGCCTCCGTGGCGGACCGCCATTTGCCTTCCGGCGATTTGGCGCAGTATTCCAGGGCCTGCGCCGCATACTCCCGGGCCTTCGCCGGATTCCCGGCAAAAGCCCAGGACAGAAAGGCGGCATTGATGGCGTGGTAATGGCATTGGGGCCAGTCGCCCGCCGCCAGCGCCTGCGTGAGGCCCGCGCCATAGAGGTCCAGCGCCCGGCGGCCATCCGGTTCGCAACGTTCCGCAAGCCAGCGCCGTTTGATCCGGCCGGCCAAGGTCCCCAGGGCGTCCGTGCCCTTGCGGCCGAAGCGCTCCAGCGCCGCAACGGCTTCCTCCGCCTGCCCGAGCCCTTCCAGGGCCAGGGCGTATTGCACCAGCGCCCCTTCGTCGAGGGCGTCGCCATGGGCGCGAAAGAGGGCAACGGCCCGGTGGAACTCGCGGGATTCCACAGCCAAACGCGCCGCCCCCAGCGGGCCGGCCGGGGCCGCCGCTCCGGTCAGGAATCTTTGAAACACCATGTAGGACAGGTCCTCGCGGCTGTTGGGACGAATCATTTCCAGATGATTTCCCGGAATGACGGCCCGCTGCTCCTGGGGAAAGACATCGATGGAGGACGCCCGGGGCACGAACTCGTCCATGTCGCCGGCCACGGCCAGGAACTTGAACGGCGCCTGCCTGCCGTACGTGGCGTCCCAACGCGTGCGCAGGTCGGCGATGAACGGGCTGTCCTTGGCCATGTCCTTGGTCTGGCGTTTGAAGAAAAGGAAACGGGCCTTTTTGAGGCCGTTGCTCGGAGTGCCGAAGAGGATGATGTGGGAGATGCGGCGGCTGAATTCCGCATCGTCAAGGCAGGCCCGCTGCACGATGAGCCCGCCCATGCTGTGGGCGGCGATGGCCAGGCACCGGGCGTTGCCAAGCGCGGAATAGGCCGCGGTCGTGCGCAGGTAGTCGGCGAGGGTCGCCAGGGACGGCTCGGCGCTCCAGAGCCCCGGCACATTGGGCATGAGGCTTGTGGGGTAGCCGATGGAGAAGATGTCGTATTCCATGAGGGCCGGGTCTGCGCTGACCAGATCGGCGAGGTGGCGCCAAGTCAACCCCAGGTTGCCGGAGAAGCCATGGATGAAAAGCAGCGCTGCCGGCGCTCCTGTCGCCCGAATGGCGTCGATCGACGGATTGAGGCTCGTCTTGGCGGATGCAGCGGACATGGTGCGGAGCTCCTGCAGGGGCTTCGGCATAATGCCTTTGCCTGCGTTTTCCGGTCGAGGCGGTCCGGTTGTCAAGCCAACCGGAAGCGCAACGCGTCAGCCCTTTGCCGGGACCTCGCAGGCCGTGTCCGCCAATGCGCCCCGGCGGACCAGATAGGCCGGAAAGACACCGTAGTGCTTGGCCAGTTCGATGCGCCCCACGTATTCGCAGACGAAATCCTCCACCCCCGAGGCCGTGGCCAGGACCGCGAACGCCTCGCTGGCGTACACCTGCCCTTTCGGCGTGATCGGCTCGAAGCGCGCCGCCCGGCTGATGTGGGTGCCGGTGTAGTTCGCCCGGCCGAGCACCGGGTCCTGGCAACGGTAGACCGGACCGGAGTGCAGCGCGGTCCGGATGCCGAGCCCTTCGGGCAGTCCGAACTCCGGCCATGACGTGCGACTGGCGAACGCCGCCAGTTCCAGGGCGAAGCTCCCTGCCGCGCGCGGGTCGGCAAAGACGCAAAAAAGTCCGTCGCCCCAGGTGTTGCGCATCACCGGCCCGAACCGGTCCGCCAGTTCGGCCACACCGCCCATGAACCGGGTCATGAACGGCGGTATCTGCTCTTCGCGCAGCCGGCTGTAGCCGGCGACATCCGCAAAAAGCATCGTCATGATCTCCGGCTTCAGGCCGCCCGGCAGCGGCGCGCCCGCGCCCGTGTCCCGCGCCGGGGCCACGGGCGCGGGCGAATCCAGGCAGATGCCGGCGACGCGCTGCCGGATCGCCGCCAGGTCGATCACGGCGTACTCCACGCCGGCCTGCTCCCAGCGCCGCACCGCCGCAGCCGGTCCGCCGGGGGAATCGTCGGGCCGGCCGTCCCATAAGGCCAGCGCCACGAGCCGCGAATCGAGCCGTGCAGCGTTGAGGCGGGCCGCGCCAAGCAGGTAGCGCTGCGCGAAATCGAAGTCCTCGCCGCCGCCGACGGGCCAGTCCGAGGCGCAGGCCACGCGGCCGAGGGGTTCCAGGGCGTCATGGACGGCCGCGAACCGCGCGGGCCAATCGCCCGCGCCGCCCCTGTCCACGCATTGCGCGACGAAGTGCTCCCGGTCGAAGGGCAGGACGAGGCGCGCCTCGGCTCCCTGGCGCAGGACGGTCTCCAGGAAAAGGAGGTCCCCGCCGGCGGCCCCGGAGGCGAAACCGAACCCGAGTTCCAGGGCTGCGGTGCTGCTGGCCAGGGCCTCGGCCACGGCCGCGGCCAGGGCCGGGTCGTCGGGAAAGCGTGCGTCCGGCCGCCCCGGGGCATCGAGGCGCTGCCCGCAGAAAAGGACCGTCGCCGGAAGCCGCAACGCGTCCTCGACGACGGACGCGTCGCCGCCGCGGCAGGCCAGCAGCAGGCGCGCGTTGCGCCTTGTGGAATGAATATCCTTCCAGTTGCCCCGGCCAAGCGTGGCCGCCTGGCGATACCACTGCGCCGCCGCGTCGGCATGCCCGAGGACGAGCGCGGCTTCGCCCAGTGTGGCCGTGAGGTAATAGGCCTCGTGGGACGCAGGTGCGGCGGCCATGGCGCGACGGCACAGCGCATCGACCGCGCCGGCCAGGCGTGCGGCCTCGTCGTCCTGACCGAGGAGCACGGCGAGCGTGGCCGCGTTGATGCCGGCGTAATAGCCCTTGTGCTCCCGAAAACTTTGCGCGTAGAGGCGCAGCGCCTCGGCGAGCTGGCTCTTGCGCTCCCTTGCGTCTCCCGCCGCCTGGGCGAGATCCTTGTGCGTCCTGGCCAGGATGCCCAGGGTTTCCGCGTCGCGGTATCCCTCGTTGAGGAGCGTGCGCAGGATGACGTTGGCCCGTCCCGTGGCGCCGAGGTCGGCCAGGACGAGGGCGGCAAGCCGGCGCAGGCCGGGGTCCGTGGGCCACGCGGCCAGGGCCGCATGGATCTTGTCATAGGCCGGCAGGCTTTCGCCGGCCTTGCGCAAGGCCGTGCATTCCCGGATCACGGCATCCGGGCCATCCTGAAAAAGGCATTGTGTCCGCCCGTCCTCGATCTTCGTGAAGCCGTAGCCCAAGGACAGAATGCGCCTGATCGTTTCCGTCGCGGTATTGCGGTCGTAGTATTTTTCGGATTCCGGCAGGTCGGCGTAGGGCACGAGGTCGGGATGCGTCTTCCGCGCGTCGTCGCGTTGCGGACCGTAGGTCCAGCCTTCGCGCATGCGCTGGCTGGCCCAGACGTCGTGGATGTTGCTGGCCAGGGATTCAATGAGGTTTTCGAACTCCGGCGGCAGCGTGGTGGCCGAGTCCATGACGACGGGTCGGTATGGTTTCGTTTCCGGCACGCGGTCCCTCCTCAGCACCGTTGCGGGTCGCCTCTCCTCTCGCACTCCCGAACAGCATATCTCGCTTCGAGTATAATTTGCTAGTATAATTATTTTTCTTAAAAAATACCACTGTATTTTTCAGGGCCGCAACGCGAGTCCGGTGGCGGAATCCGCACCCTGCACTCCCTGTTGTCCACGTGGGCGAGGGTATGGCGGATCGCCGCATCCCGCCAGTCGGGAATGCCGGCGTCCGGCAAAACCTAGCGGCCGTGTCCACAACCGGCTTGCGGTGTGGTGCGACGGTGTTTGCATTTGCTTTTGTACTGGGCATATTGTACCGTTAACCTCGTGATTTTTCAAAGGAGCCGTCGCTGCATCATGACGGCGTGAAGCCGGGATAGCTTTTGCATGCACGCGAGGGCACTTTGGGGGAAGCCATGCCGGACCAACCGGATTTCAAGTATTTCGCCTTCATCAGCTACAGCCACCGCGACAAGAAGTGGGGAGACTGGCTGCACAAGGCCCTTGAGACGTACAAGGTTCCCAAACGGCTTCACGGACACGCGCCCGACGGACAGGCGCTGCCCAAGCGCTTGTTTCCGGTCTTCAGGGACCGCGAAGAACTGCCCACGTCGGCCAGTCTTGGCGCACAGATCACCGACGCCCTCGCCCGCTCCCGCTACCTCATCGTCATCTGTTCTCCCCATGCCGCCCAATCCGTCTGGGTCAACGAGGAGATCAAGACCTTCAAGGCCATGGGCCGGGAGAACCGGATTCTGTCGCTCATCGTGGACGGCGAGCCCAATGCCGCGGACAAGCCGGAAGGCGATGCGGCCGAGTGTTTCCCCCCGGCCCTGCGCTTTCGCCTGGACGCCGCGGGCAATCCTGGCCAGGAGCGCAGCGAGCCCATCGCCGCCGACGCCCGGCCGGGCAAGGACGGCAAAAAAAACGCCCTGCTCAAGCTGGCGGCCGGCCTCCTTGGCGTGAGTTTCGACGATCTCAAGCAGCGAGAGCAGGAACGCCGCGTGCGCCGTCTGATGGCGGCCGGCGCGGTCATGGCCATGCTCATGACGCTCTTCGCCGGCCTGGCCTGGCGGGCCTGGGTTTCCGAGCGCAAAGCGGTGGCGTCGGAGCAGGCGGCGAAAAAGAGTGAAGACGACGCCAAGAGGCGTCTTGCATCGCAGCAACTCGGACTTGCACAGGCAGCGATAGAAGAGTGCCGATGGAGTGATGCCATAATATACTACAAGAAATCATTAGAGCTTGTAGACAGCATGCGCGCAAGAATAGGCGGAGCCTTTGCATTAAGGCACACTATAACTGAAATAACAACACAAAACAGTTCGATACCAAATGCTGGAAGAACATTTTTAAGTAACTCTGGGAAACTCAAGGCGACAATTTCTGGGCAAAATACTATATACCTATGCGATAGACTTGAAAAAAAATGCAACAAAATCGTACTACCCGAAGAGTTTTCACAAGATTCTACAGCAAATAATCTTATAAATACGTTAGTCTTTGGCGGAGAAAAATGGCTTGCCGCGTGTCTATCTAGCAATAAAATAGTAATATGGGATACTATAGACACAACAAATCCACACATCATCCTAAATGAACACGAATACCCTGTAAGGCGCTGGCCAGGAGACGCACAAGGTGTACTTACAGCTTCATTTAGTCAAGACAATAAATTCTTTGCAACAGGTGGCAACGACTCAATTGTACTATGGAGTACAAAAAATTATGACAAAACAAAAATCAATACAAATTCAAAAGTAAATTGCATATCATTCTCTCACAATAATAAATACATAATAGCAGGCCTAGAAGATGGCTTAATAAGCATCAACACAACAACAAATAGTATAATATCACAAGCAAACTACCTTGGCAACATCTCTGCAATAGCGTTTAAGAATGACGATACAGGCATTGTCATAGGAACAACCGCTGGAGAGCTAAAGGAACTCTCAATACCAAATCTCGACTCCGCCACCCACTTAGGGTCTCACAAAAGTCCAATATCACACATTGCAGTAACTAATGATGATAGTTTCATCATTTATTCAGACAACAGCACATCCATGAGACTCCTACATCCGCAGGGAAATATCCCAGATGCTACTATTCATTCTGAAAGCGGTACAGAATCTCTCGTTCTCACAAACAACAACCTCGGAACAGAAATACTATCAAGCGGCAGCAATGGTGAAATAAAGGAATGGACAAACAGCAATTCCACAGCTTTTTTCAAAGAATATGTCGACATATCTGACGCCATACAACAAGAGCCAGTAATTTATAAATACAGAGAAATCATCAAAGATATTCATAGCAAAACAGACAATTACATACCTACAAGTATTTGCGTGCGCAACAACAGCTACAAAGCCAAATACTTCTCAGAGAGATCGAGACTCGTCCGAATAAGCGCTGACGATTCACTAAATTGTGACATCGTCTGCACAGAAAAACCATACATACTTGCAGGCGATTACAACAACAACAACTCTCTTGTGGACTATACAACAGATGAAGAAATACTCAACATTGGCGACATTGCCCACTATCGAGAAGACGGCCTTGCAGCATATTTTCTTGACAACGGGAACAGACTAGCTTTTATCAATACTGATAGTTTTTTAACTATTGTAAACACCAACAACGGAAATAAAGTTGCAACATTCAAGCTACTTGGATTTTACATTGTTCCAACTATAAGCAATCATGGAAAATATATCGCATGGATCGACGACCATTCTACAAATATTACAATAGTTGACGCAATAACTGGAAAACAAATCGACATACGCAATACACGCAACGCTAAGATTAAAGCACTCTCTTTTTCGAACGACGAGAAAAGACTTCTTGTCATATCTGACGATTCAATTCTAAGTTACAATATGGACGATACAAATTTAATAAGAAAAATGAACATCAGTATACACATCAATAATATTGACATAAGCCCAGACGACACCCTTGCCGTCATCGCCTCAGATGATGGTATTTATCTTTATGACATCGAGAATGCAGAATTAATAACCTATTTCCTCCCGCCGGGAGGCATAGACAAAAGAGATGATCCCGTATTTTTTCTGCATGACGGAAGCCTTGCCATTGATATGTTCGACAACAGCTTTGTTCTAGACATCCATCAATTAGAAAGGAGTGTCATCCTCAAAAGCCTTACTGAATATACCGAACTGGGGCTTTCCTACCAACTCGATGATAATGGACTTCCTGTACCCAAGGACAGGGAGGCATTGACTCGAAAACGCCTTGAAGCAGCAAAGGCCGGGCGCATCTGGTGGCGCGAGGACGGAGGCTGGTCCCTTGTGCCGCTTTACGAAAACGAACTGCAGCAGGCCCGGGCCGCAGCGGCGACCCCGGCGAATTAACGCAGGACGCCGACTGGCGTCGCAACTCCCAAGGAGGCACTCATGACCAACGACCAGGGGCGGGCCGCACGGCATGCCGCCCAGGAAGCGCTCACCGCGCAGGTGCACGAGGAAACGCCCATCGAAATCCTGCCCGACGGCCGTATCCAGCGCCTCGGGCAGGACGTCCTGCCGGACAAGGGCAACAAGATCAGGGTGATCGACGAAAAAGGCGAATTCTCCCGGAGCTGAACCATGGATGTGCTCATCTCCGCGGCCGACAAGGCCGCCCTCAAGCAATGCGGCCGCTGGTTCGTCGAACAGGAGAAACTCAAGCATTTCTTCCCGACCTTCCAACTCCTCGGTGGCGGGGGCAGCGTGAGCAAATGCCGGGGCTCCCTCGCCACCAACTGGGACAACACCTATGCCGTCGAACTGAGCCAGCTCGAGGACTTCCCCTACTCCCAGCCCCTCGCCTTCGTCGCCGACATCAAGCCCACGCCGCACATGTATCGCGCCGGCAACATCTGCTACATGAACCCCCAGGCCTGGCACCCGGAACGCTGCACATTGGCGTTCGTCGTCGGGAAAATTGCCATCTATCTCAATAAATACGAGGTCTATATCCGCAATGGACAGTGGCCCGGCGTCGAGGAGTGACGCAAGCGGCGCAACAGCCGCCGCCCTCGGCCGCGTGGAGGCGGCCTTCGACGCCGCCGTCGTCGCGGCCATGCTCCGTTGCGCCGCGGCGCGGCCGGAAGTGGAGGACGGCGGACGCCTGCTCGGTTTCTTGGAACAAGCGCCGGACGCCGCCGGCCCCGTGCGGCTGCGCATCGTCGCCCTGCTGCCGCCCGGGCCGCGCGCCAGGCGCTCGGCCACCATGCTCTTCCAGGACGGCGAATGGCAGGACTGGGTCTTCGACGCCCTGGAGCCCCTCGCCCCGGACGTGCGCTACCTCGGCTCCTTCCACCACCACCTCTCCAACGGCTACGACCGCTTCAGCGAAGGCGACGTCGCGGGCTACCGCGCGTTCCTCGCCGACTATCCGCAACGCTTCAACGCCTTCCTCGGCGTGCTCATGCACCGGCCGTTTGCGGGCGAACCCGGCCGGTTCCACGAATTCCTCACGCGTCATTGCCGCGTGGCCCTGATCACGCCGGATGCCCTTGTCCCCCTCGCCCCGGAACGGATCACGGTCACGCCGGGCGACGCCGCGCAAGGCAAGCTCCTGCGCGACGCCATCGCCGCCCGCACGGGGCGGGACATGCCCTGGCAGCTGCGCCGCGAGCGCGCCCCGTTCCTGGCCGCCCTGCGGGAACACCTCCTGCGTGTCGGCGAGCCCCCGCGCATCACCCTCAACAGCGACCAGGACATCACTTTTACCGCCGGACCCTATGCCGTGGCGCTGCGCACCGCCTTCCCCGGCAAGGTCGCCCTGCGGGCCGAGGGCAAGGAGGCGCTCCTGGACATCGAACACTTCGACCCGAGGACGCTCACGCATGGATTATAGCCGCATCCTGAAGATCCTCAATCCGCAGTCCCTTGGCGACCGCGTCGTCATGGCCGCCGGCTGCGGCTCGGGAAACGCCCTGGCGCTGGCGGAACTGGCCAAAAACGGCGTGACCCGCTTCGAACTCTGGGACCACGACGTCCTCGAGCCGGTCAATCTCGTGCGTCATGTCCTGGGACGCGCGCACCTCGGCCGCAACAAGGCCGAAGCCATGGCCGACTGGATTTACGACCGCAACGAGGAGGCTCGGGTCGCGGCCTATCCCGACAGGATCGAGGACTCGCCGCCCTTTGCCGCCGGCCTTGCGGACAAGGACGCCGCGCGGCTCGTCCTTTGCGGCGTGGACGACATGAACGCCCGCTACCGCATCAACCGCATGTGCGTGGAAAGCGGTACGCCGTTTATCGCGGCCATGGTCTTCCGGCGGGGCATGGGCGGCATGGTGTTCCGCTACGAACCGGGCCGGGGCGGCTGCTTCAACTGCCTGACGGAATTCGCCCGGCAGCACGGCATGACCATCGAGGAGGCGGAATCGGAGCCGACGGGCGCGTCCGACGAACAGGTGTACGGGCTTGGCCTGGACGCCTTCGAGAAAAATCCCGGGCTCAGCATCGACATCGGGTTCATCAGCCTGATCATGGCCCGCGTGGCCCTGGAGGCGCTGTTGCCGGAGGACGGCCGGCGGGATTTCCCGCCGCTTCGCTCCAACCTGATCGCCTTCGCCAACCGCCCGGACCCGGCGCAGGGCATGAAAAAGTTCTTCCAGGCCGAGCATTTCTTCCTGCACCCCCAGGAGGACTGCGTTGTCTGCGGCGTCTGATTCCGGACCGGAAGACGTCGTCCGCATCACCGGCAGCGGCCGCATCGTCAGCGAGGCCTACCGGCCGCCCTCTTTCTGGCGCGGCCTGGGACGCCGGGCGGCGCGCCGGCTTGCCCCGCCGTTTCCACCGGCGCAGGCGCTGCGTATCGCCCTTGCCGCCATCGTCAAGGGCTACGCCATCATTGTCGTCCTCGGCATGTGCATCAACGCCGTGGCCGACGGCCTTTACGCCGGGGTCGCGACCCTGTGGCGGCAATGGGCCGACCATCTGCTCACGGCCTCGGTCACGTTCATCCCGATCTGCCTCAACGACGCCATCAAGCAGCGCATCCCGCGGCATCGCGGCCTGTCCCCAACTTTTTATTTCTTCACCGTCCTTTGCGCCACGGGCTTCGCCGCCCGTCTGGGCCAGGGCGAATTGGACCTCGTGGGGCCGGTTTTTTTTGCCCTGCTTCCCGTGGCCCTGTATCTGTTCTTCCCGAACCGGAGCGGATGAAGGGCATGGACCGGCGCGTTCCTGAAGGAGCATCCGAAGCTGCGGACGGCGTGGAGGTCGTGCGTATCGGCGTCGACGGCGAGGTCGCCGTGGAACGCCTGCGCGGACGCGCCATCCGGGGCAGGCGCTACGCCCTGTCCCTGCCCGGCCTGCTCGCGCTTTGCCTGGGCCATCTGCTGCTCCTTACGGCCGGCGGCGTCGGCTTGACGCAGTGGTATGCCCTGCCGTTGCCGACGTTCGGTCCGGAGCTGCCCGAACTGCTCCAGCGCTACCTGAGAAGTCCGGCCATCGTCTGGCTCGGCTACGGCGTCAGCCCGGCGGCCATGATCGTCTGCCTGTTTCTGTCCGGCGTGGACATGCGGCGCGACCAGGCCTTCAGCATTTTCGCCCTGGCCACCCTGGTCTCCATCGCCCTGGCATCCTGGAAGGCAATCCTACCGCGCCACTGGCTCGGCATCCCGATTTTCTCCGTCGGTCTGTGGATCATCGCGTATACGAACGCCGCGATCTTTGCGGCGAAGCTGCGCAGCCGGCTGGCGCGGAGGCGGCAATGAACCTCCTTGGACGCCGACACGCCGACGGGAACGGGCCCGAACCGGACATCGTCGTCATCGCCAAGGACGGTTCCGTCGGCACCACGGACGGTTCCGATCTGCCCGGCCTGTTGCGACGACGTTTGTCGTGGCGTCGCAGACGCAATAGCCTCGCCATGGCAGGCATCTTTTGCGGCACGTTTACGCTGCTCGTCCTTGCCCACGTCATTTCGGGCTACGCCAACCTGTCTGCGAGAATGGACCTTGCGGAAGCGGCGTTCATCTTGCTCAGCTGCGGTTTCGGGGCCATTCCCAGGACACTGTTCGCCGAGCAGCTGCGCACGGACCGCCGGCAGTTCGCCAAAATGAGTCTGCTTTGCTGGGGCGCGTACCTGCTCGCGGCGCGGCTGGCCTTCTATTGGGTCCTGCCGGAGCTGCGGGACCCGCTCAATCCGGGATTGGTATTTTTCTTCGTCTATGCGGCCGCGTTCGGTTTCCGGTATCTGCTCCGGGGCGGGCAATGGTAGGCGGCGGCTGGCTTGCGTCCGCGCGTGGCGCCGTGCGCGGCGTCGCGAAGCGGCTGGAGGGCGTGCGTGCATTTTTTTGGCCCAAGCGCTCCGCTCGCGGGACCGGCCCGGACGTGGTCGTCATCGCCAAGGACGGCTCCATCGAAACGACCGACGCCGCGACGCATGCCCGTCCCTTGCGGCGCGCCCTGTGGCGTCTGGGCGTCTGGAGCCGCCAGGTCGGGCTCAAGGCGCTGGTCTTGCGTGTCGCGATCATCGAGGCGTGCGTTGTTTTCTCCACCCTCGTCGCCATGGCGCTCGGCTACCTTGCCATGGACGTCGGGCTTGAGGCAAATCGCAGCGAGGGCGTCAAAACGGCCTATATGATTTACCTGTTCGTCTTCGCTTTCATTCCCCCCGTCCTCTTCAGCGAGAAAAGCAAGACGCGGCCTCTGCTGTCCCTTTTTCTTTTTACCCTCACCTGGCTGGCGTTTCTGGCCGCGAGCGCGGTCGGGAGCGGTCTCTTCCTGTCCGAATACGAATCGGTCACGGTGGTAGGTTTCGTTTTTTTTCTTATGTGGTTCGTCATCGCGTTGTTGTCGCTGACCGTGTCCTCTAGGAGATAAGTCCGGAAAAAAATGTCCGCAAGCCTCCTGGGCGATGCCGCTTAGGCCACCTTGCTCGGCATTTTGAGGGGCCGAGCCCTGTGCTGTAAAAGCCAGTCCCCGTTCTCGGCCAGGGCCTCCTTGCCGATCTCCAGCAGCACGTGCCGGCGCAGTCCCGTCTCGCCTTGCCGCGCCGCCTCGGCCATGGCCCGCCCCCCCTGGGCGAACAAAAAAGCCATCTTCTCGTATCGCCTGGAATTTTCCCGATACGCCATGGTTTCGCCATACGCCTTGAGAGCAATGGCCAAGGCGAGCAGCAGCGGGCCGAGCACCATGCAGCCCTGCCCCGCCCAGTCCGGCAGGGGAATGTGCAAAAGCCGGCCCGACTTCCACAGGAGGGTCAGGATGACCCCGGTGACGGTACACACGCCGGCAGCGTTGTTGATGCGCCCGCCGCGCCTGGCGTCGCGCAGGGCCGCGCCGCCGCGCCCGCTCCCGACCGGGCCGGCGAAATAGCGATATTGCCCGTCGATCCAGGCGGTCCTCACCCAGGCGAGCCAGTCGCCCTGCCCCGGCGGACGGTGCGGCGCAAGCGTGGCCGTCAAGCCGCGGATCGCCTGCCGTATCCAGTCCAGATCGCCGCTTTGCCGCCGCATGTAGAAGTCGGCGGCACACTGGCCCAGCCCGCCGGCGCGCCAGAAAAACTGCACGCGAAGCCCCTCGCCGAGGCCGCGGTAATCCAGAAAGCGTTCCTGCCAACGACCACGGCCCGCCCACCAGTAGATTGCGAAGGCGAAAAGGAAGATCGCCAGGCAAAAGCCGTCGAGAAAACCGGCGAGCGCTCCCCATTTGCCCAATTGTATCTGCGCGACGAGCAACAATCCCAGAACGAGCAACGCCCTGAAGGCGAACAGATTCTTGGCTTGATACCTGTTGGCCATGGCGTCGGCTTCGGCGAAACGTTGCGCAAGGGTTTCGAGGTCTTCGGGCAGTTCGCCGGCCGACGGGACCTCGGCCAGGGAAAGGCGGCTGCGCGCGATGGCCCCGGGGTCTTCACGGCGCCGGACGAGGATATCGCGATTGCAGCGGTCGATGTGCCGCAGCATGAAATGCAGGTCGTCACGCCAAACAAAGGCAGGGCCGCCCGGCTGTCCCGGAGCATCGGGGAACAGCCAGCGTATGGCCCCGACCGCCGAAGCCGCGTCGCCAGGGGCATCCCGCCTCGAGGTCTGAATGTGCGCCACGGGGCCGGTTTCGGCAGGGTCCAGCAGGTCGCGCCGGCACAAGCCACGGGGAATCCCGTGCAGGCGATGCCCGACCACCTCGGCGGTGCCGCCGACGCCGCCCGCAAGGCCGTCCCAGAACGCCACCAGGATATGGCAGTGCGTGACGATCTCCGCGCCGACCCGGGCGTATTGCCGCTCCCGATCCGTGGCCGCCATAGCGGTGGAGCCGGGGCCTTCCCGAAACTGCGGCACGACGCGTACCGTCGCCGCTGCATCGAGCAGGGCCGAAAATTCCGTCCGGGACGCTTCCGTGGCGAAATCGCGCCGATACTCCGGAACGGGCAGCGGCAGCACCGCCGCCAGGCGCGTCCCCGGAAAATCCAGGGCGGCCCAGGCGGCGAGGCGGTCCGCGCCTTCGGCCAGGGCGGACAGGACGAGCATCGGGGAAGCGGGATAGTCGCGTCGCAACGATTCCAGAATCCGGGTGAAAGCGGTAGTCAGGGCGTTTCTGTCCGCATCCGGCAGATCCCGATGCCCCGTGACGCCGATCACGAGGGGAATGGGCCCCAGGGAAGGAGGCATGTTCGCGTAGCTGTATGCCGCTTCGGAGGCTGGAAGCGCCCTTTCCCGAGCGGTCATGTCCGCGCCTTCCCCGTGCCTGCCGCGTCGGCATGCGTCACGGCAACGCTTGTGAAAAGAGAACGCGGGATTTGCATATGTCTCTTCCTGCAATTCCGTATCATATCCATCCGATGCACGGCTTGGCCTGCGTCTACAACGCCAGCCCGCGACTTCGCCGGCAATGGGCTTGAGGCGTTCAAGACGGCGACGCCATATTGTCCGGATTCACCACGGCAAGGGCTGCCGCCAACAGACGCTCGCGGGCTTCCTCGACGTCACAGCGGCGTTGCGGTTCCATGCCGTTCACCTCTTCCTGGAGCATGACAAAGGAGCGTTCCGTAAACGCCCTGCGGCATTTCTCCCGCAGGTCGTCGCGGGAGAACGCGAGGCACAGGCATAAATCCTCAAGGGTGCATTGCTTGAGCAATGCGCCGAACTCCTCGTCGGACAGCCCGGTCAGGGCGGTCATTCCGGACAACAGGAAGTCGTGTTCGTCCGCAACGGGTCTTGGGTCGGCCCATGCCTGCGTCAAAATCCGCGCCAGCAATTCCGAATCGTCGCCATCCCCAAGCGCATCCTCCGCGTCGCAGCACTCCCCGGCATACGCCTCCATACGGACGCGGGCGACAAAAGGAATATCCCCTTGCGCCATGGTCCGAAACCCGGCCAACAACATTGCGGCCTTGCGTTCCCACTCGAAACGCATGGTGCGGCTCTTGCGCTCGACGATCTCCGTCAGGACGGACGGATCGTTGAGGGTCGTGAAAAAACGCAGGCCGCTTTCGGTCACGGGGCAGCCCAGGCGGGCATCGTCAGCGAAGGCTTCCAGGGCAAGGGGACCCCGCCTGCGGGCAAAACGATGCAGCGTCAGCAGCGCCTGGACATGGCGCGCGGCCGCCATGCGGGGATCGAGGCGCGGACATGGAGGGTCGTCCTCCCCCAAGGGCAACGCCACGGCCTCGCCGGACGGCGAAATCTCCTCGAGCCTTGCGGCAAGCGCCTGCGTCGTCGCTTCCGGCGCAGCCAGCGCCTCGAAAAAACACCGCGTGCGTTCAAGATAGCCGTCGATGCGCCGCATCAGCCCATCGAACACGGCCTGCCCCCGGGACACGAAAGCAACCGGGTCGATGTCCTCCAGGTACAATCTGGTGAGTGCCTGGCTGTACTCGTCCAAGGAGTCGCAAATCGCTTCAAGAGGCCGCGTGTCGCCCTGGCGCATGACGTGGTGCAAGGGGGACCAGAAACGCACGATTTCCGCAGTGGAAACAGAAAGGACGTCAAAATGCGCGGCATTTTCCGTTGCGGAGGGGTTTTCATCGGGCGCGGCATCCCCTCCTGACGTTGCAGCCAGGAATTTATTCGCCTGCGCTTTGATCCAAGCCGCGACGTTATGATGCAGTTTTCTCGGAATCCCTTTTGCAGCAGCCCTGTTGTCCATGGGCCATGGCCTTGGGTGCACAGCGACGTCGCCCTCACCCGGAAAGTGCGGCGGATGCATCAGTCCGCTGTAACAGGCGTAGGCAACGGCGCGCTTGAAGCGCAAGAGCGCAGCGTCCGTCTCCGAAGCCAAGGGGTGTGGCCTGAAGCCTGTTCGCCACGCGTGGAGCAGGGCTTCAACCAACGGGAGACGAAAGCGATTGTGGTGGTCTCCGATGCGCCTGCCTGCCAGGGGGGAGGCGGCGAACAGGCACAAGGCCCCATCCGGGCCAGGACCTTGGCAGCATGGCCCTCGCTCCAGGCCTTTACCTGCTCGGCGTGCCAATCCCGGGCAACAACCTCGAAGGGATTCGCGTCTGCGGCAGCCTGGGCCTCGGCAACAGCCTTTTCGTCCTGCCGTGCTTTGCCTGGATCCATGCCGTTGGCGATGAGCTTGCGGGCTTCGTCGCGGCGCTCCCGGGCATCCCTGAGCGACACGTCAGGATAGACACCCAGGGAAAGCATGTTCTCCTTTCCCCGGAACGTGTAGCGGAACCGCCAACGCTTGCCACCCTTGTGACTGACCTCAAGGTACAGGCCGCGCTCATCGCGGTAACGGACAATCCTGGGACTGGGCTTAATGTTTCGGACGGCAACGTCTGTCAGAGGCATCCGAGTAACCTCCTGTCTGGAACGGGTAGTCCGCCGATAGAGGCTGAACGCGGGATTTACCCCAGTTACCCGTGTTTACCATGTCCAGAAAAGCAGTGACCCGGATAGCTACCCAGCGGTTACACGGATGTCAACGGACGCAAATGACTAAGCCGGACTATCTCTAGCCCGGCTTAGTTAATGTTTCCAATGATTTTTTGTCCTTGTTGGACCTTCCTGGACTATGAATTGGTGCCGAAGGGGGACTCAGCACCCTCGGACCACACAGCAAGATGCAACAGTCTGATATATTTAGACTTCAAAAATAGTTGATTAGAATTCTCTCTGATTTCGACCTATCAGTTTGCCCCTCTTCCGACAAGGGTAAAATTGTCACAACATGGCGGTTAGAGTCCCCATGAGTTCTGGCTGGTTGGACAGATTTGCGACAAAGTTACGCATAGCCCAGCTTCTTTTTATACCGTTGAGGCTCTTCAGACAGGCGGTCTCTCCCTCGAGTACCTTCCTAGAACCTACGTAACGGTTAATCAGCACGAAAATCTCCTGGGACTTTTGCCCGTTAGTAGAGGTTTACACAGTTCTCGTTACAGGCCCGGAGCTATACTTGCTCGGAGCGGGCCAACGGCCCTGGTGACATAACACTCAGGCACAGGAGCAACCATCCCGGTGATGAACACCAAGGAGATCAGGATGCTCACGAGTCTGTTACCCTTGCGCATGTCCCTTGCCTCAATCCATGATCATGAGGTTTACCAGATTAGACGGCCAAAAACGGCCTGGCAATGAAGTATGCCCCGAGCAGTCCGATTAATGCCCCTGCGCTCTTTCGAAACCAAACACCACCGTGGCGCATGGCTCCATTTTCAAGCCAACGCTGTACGAACGCTGTGGAACTTCCGGCCGCAACAATGGGCAGGCAGTGGCCGATTGCGAAGAGCACGATAAGGACAACCCCGGTGAGGATTTTTTCTTGAATGGTGATGATGGCCAAAATGGGTGCGATAAAGCCGAACGTGCATGAACCGGAGAGCACGCCATAGGCCAAGCCGAGGAGAAAGGCGCCGCCGATTCCTTTGACTTTGAGCTTTCCCATCATGCCGCCCGAAACCGAACATTTGGCCACTCCCATCATGTCCATGGCGACCCAAAGGAGGATCGCGCCCACAAGGATCGTCCAGTACGGGCCGACATCACCAAGCATGCGCCCCAGTGTTGATCAGCATGGAATATTGACCCCTCTTTGGATGAAATCAGCGTCCAAAATTGACCCCCTCGGCAGCCCCCTTAGATGTCTTCGATCATCGGAGACGGGAGGGGCAGCGAGAGGAGATGCTGATAGTGGAAACGATCAGGAAGGTCCGGCTGGCCACGATGCGGCAAGAAAAGCCGATCAAGCAGATTGCCAGGGAACTGCGTCTTTCCAAAAACACGGTACGGAAAATCCTGCGAGGCGACCTGACAGAACTGCATTACGAGCGTCGTGTGCAGCCACGTCCTATGCTTGGAGCATTTATTGTGTCCCTGGAACGTCG
>NZ_JNJA01000007.1 GCF_000702665.1 Solidesulfovibrio alcoholivorans DSM 5433 | reverse complement strand
GGTGGGGGTCCGGGGGAGGGAACCCCTTTTTCAAAAAGGGGTTCCCTCCCCCGGTTCCTCGCGTTCCCCCAAGGAGTCCTTTCATGCGCACCATGCTTGTCACCGGCGGGGCCGGGTTCGTCGGCAGCAATCTGGCCGTGGCCTTCAAGCGCAAGTACCCTGATTTGAAAATCATCGTGCTCGACAATTTGAAGCGCCGGGGGTCGGAGTTCAACCTGCCGCGCCTGGCCGTCGAAGGCATCCGGTTCGTGCATGGGGACATCCGCAATCCCGAGGACCTGGAGTTCGACGACAAGATCGACGTGCTGCTCGAATGCTCGGCCGAACCCTCGGTGCTGGCGGGTTTCGGCGGCTCGCCCAAATACCTCGTCAACACCAACCTGACCGGCACCATCAACTGTCTGGAAGTGGCGCGCCGCAACCAGGCGGACGTGGTGTTCCTTTCCACGAGCCGCGTCTATCCCTATGATCCCATCAACGCCGTTCCCCGTCGCGAAGAGGCCACGCGTTTCGTGTGGGACTGCCCCGAGGGGCCGCGCGGCTGGTCCGCGGCCGGGCTTGACATCGATTTCGACCTCAACGGCCCCAAATCCATGTACGGCGCGACCAAGTTGTGTTCGGAATTCGTGCTGCGCGAGTACGAGGCCATGTACGGCGTGCGTGCGGTCATCAACCGCTGCGGGGTGATCGCCGGCCCCTGGCAGTTCGGCAAGGTGGACCAGGGCGTGTTCTCGCTGTGGGTGCAGGCCCACTATTTCAAGCGCAGCCTGTCCTATATCGGCTTCGGCGGCATGGGCAAGCAGGTGCGCGACCTGCTGCACGTGGACGACCTGTTCGATCTTCTCGATATGCAGCTGGCCGACCTTGAGAAAGCCAAGGGAAAAGTCTACAATGTAGGCGGCGGTGTGTCGTGCAGTTTGTCGCTGCTGGAAACCACGCGGATTTGCGAGGAACTGACCGGCAACACCATCGCGATACGCGGCGACGCCGAGAACCGGCCGGCGGACCTCGCCATATACATCGGCGACAACCGCCGGGTGACGGCCGATTACGGCTGGTCGCCCAAACGCGACGCGCGCACGATTCTGGCGGACCTCTTTGCCTGGGTCCGCAGTCACGAGGCGAGCCTCAAAACGCTGGCCACGCTCTAGGCCGGCGGATCGGAAGCCGCCCCGAAACGCAAAGGCGGGCCAGCATGATTTCGCAACGCAAGGTGGATCACCAGCGGATGGTCGCGGATGCGCGCGCCATCCGCGAAAACATCAGCAGGGCGCGGGGGTACTTGCGCCGCGATGAGCTCTATCGCTGCATCGAGTCGGCCAACGACGCCCTGGTGCTCAAGAGCACCGGCGCGGCGCTCGGCATGGGCCGCTCCGAGGTGGATCTGCTTTTCGCCGAAATGTGCGACGAATTCAGCCGCCATCCTCGTGTGGTGGCGTTCCTGGAGGGCATCGGTGTCTCGGGCGGGCAGTTTCTGCGCTACAAACCCGGCGACGAGACCTTGCTGATCAAAAAGCTCACCGCGTTTCGCATCAAGATGGAAGAGTCGGAGCAGCGGGAAAAGGATCTGGCCGACGCGCGTCACACCCGGCAGCGGGGAGAGTGGCTGCAACTTGGCCGGGAGCACCTGCGCCAGAAGAGCTATCCCAAGGGCAAGGTCTACCTGCGCCGGGTGGCCGAGACGTACGGCGAGGAGCCCGACGTCCTGCGCGAGGTGGGCACGCTCTTTCTGGAAGCCGGGCTGCTGGCCGAGGCGGCGGAGATGTTCGCCGCGGCCATCGAGCGCTTCCCGAACGACCAGCAGGCCTGGCGGCTGGCCATCGACGCGGCCGACGGGTTGGGCGAATTCAAGAAGGCCGAGGCCCTTTACCTCGACGCGGTCAAGGTCTTCGGCGGCCACCCCATGACCTTTCTCAATATCGCCAGGTTCTACATGAAGTGGAACCGCAAGGACGACGCCTACGAGTACGCCATCCGCGCCCTGGACCTGGACCCGGACCTGGCGGAAGCCATTGAGATCCGCAACAAGATGGAGCGCTAGGCCGTCGCCGTCTATTTCCCGATGCAGAAGCGGTCGAACACGGTGGCCAGCACGTCGTCCGGCGTGGTTTCGCCCGTGACGTCGGCAAGCATCGCACAGGCCGTCTCAAGGCGCACGCCCAGCAGATCGTAGGGCACGTCCGCCTCGATATCCGCAAGCAACTCCGTCAGTTCCGCGTGCGCGGCCGCAAGGCTCGCGGCTTCGCGTTCGCTCGGCGCGGCGGCGTCCGGCTCGATGGGGCCGCCGTCGCGGGTGAGGCGCGCGCGCATGGCCGCAAGCAGTCCCGTGAGCCCGAATCCCGTGCGCGCGGAAACGGGTACCGTCTCGAGGCCCATGGCGGCAAGCGCCAGGCGCGGGTCGGGATCACCCGGCGGGAGATCGGCCTTGGCGGCCACGGCCAGTGTCTTGCCCGGCCCCAGACGTCGCAGGAGCGCTTCTGCCTCGCCATCGGGAACATACGGTGCCGCGCCGTCCACGACGTAAAGTCCCAGATCGGCCGTTTGCGCTAGGTCCAGGCCGCGCGCCTTGCCGGCGGCTTCCACGGCATCGGGCGTTTCGCGAAGCCCGGCCGTGTCCGTCAGGCGCACGGGCAGCCCGTCGAGGTCGAGGCCTTCTTCCAGGTAGTCGCGCGTGGTGCCCGGCAGATCGGCGACGAGAGCCCGGTCCGTGCCGAGCAGGGCGTTAAACAGGCTCGATTTGCCGGCGTTGACCCGGCCGAAGAGTGCCACGCGCGCGCCCAGGCGGAAGGGGCGGGCACGCCTTCCGGTGGCGAGCAACGCCTCGATGCGGGCAACGACGGCCGAGACGCCCGAGGCGAACGCCGCCTTGGGCAGGCATTCGACTTCCTCCTCTGGAAAATCCACGGCCAGGCAGATGCCGGCGCGCAGTTCGTCGAGCGCGGCAGCCAGCTCCTTTACGGCCCGGCTCACGGCCCCGGACAGGCGGGATAATGCCAGGCCCGCGTCGGTGTCGCCGCGCGCGGCGATGAGCTCGGCCACGGCCTCGGCCTGGGACAGGTCCAGGCGGCCGTTTAAAAATGCGCGCTTGGTGAATTCCCCCGGCCCGGCCGGTCGCGCGCCCAGCGCAAAGCAGGCCGCGAGCACGCGGCGCAGCACGGCCGGCGCGCCGTGGCAGTGCAGTTCCACCGTGTCTTCGCCGGTGTAGCTGCCGGGACCGGGCATGTACGCGGCCATGCCGGAATCGACGGGGCGGCAGGCTTCGTCGCGGATGGTCCCGTGGTGCAGCCGGTAGGGTTTGAGGCCCGAAAAACCTGGCCGGGCCGAGGCGAAAAGCCGTGACGCCACGGCCAGGGCGTTCGGGCCGCTCAGGCGGACGATGCCGACGCCGCCGCGGCCCGGCGGCGTGGCCACGGCGGCGATGGTGTCGGTCGGGGCGTCGCGCAGGACCGGCATGGGCGCTTACGCGACCGCGGCGCAGCTTGTCTGCGCCAGGAGCTTTTCGATGGCCCGGCCCATGCGGGCGATGCCCTCGGCGATGCGCTCGGGTTCGGCGTTGGAGAAGTTGAGCCGCATCTCGCGCGCGCCGCCGCCGTCCACGAAGAACGGCCCACCCGGCACGAAGGCCACCTTCTCCTTGATGCACAGGTCAAAGAGCGCGAACGCCGAGCAACCTTCGGGCAGCGTCACCCACAGGAACATGCCGCCCTCGGGCTCGGTGCAGACCACCTCGGGCGGGAATTCGGCCTTGATGCGCGAAACCATGAGGTCGCGCTGCTCGCCGTAGACCTTGCGGATGGTCGCGATGTGCGCGTCGAGGTCGTTGTGGGCGAGGTAGTCGATGAGCACGCGCTGCACGAAGGTGGAGCAGTGCAGGTCCGAGGCCTGCTTGGCCGTGACGAGCTTGGGCAGGCTTTCCTTGTCGGCGACGATCCAGCCCAGGCGCAGGCCCGGGGCGGCGATCTTGGAGAAGGTGCCGAGCATGTAGGCGTCGCCTGTCAGGAACGCCGAAACCGGCGGCTGGGGCTCACCGAAAAAGCGCAGTTCGCCGTAGGGGTCGTCCTCGACGAAGACCGTGTCGGCCACACGCAGCGTTTCGGCCACGGCGCGACGGGCCTCCAGGGAATAGGTCAGGCCCGAGGGGTTCTGGAAATTGGGCACGGCGTAGAACATCTTGGCCTTTTGGCTCACGAGGGCGTCGGTGAGGCGGTCGATGTCCGGGCCGGCGGCTGTCAGCGGCACGCCGGTGAAGGCGGGCTCGAACACGGAAAAGGCCTGGATGGCCCCGATGTAGCCGGGTAGTTCCACGGCCACCACGTCGCCGGGGTCGAGGAAGACCTTGCCGAGCAGGTCGAGGCTTTGCTGGGAGCCGTTGGTGATGAGGACGTTGGCCGGATCGACGTCCATGCCTTTTTTCGCCTTGTAGCGGGCGGCGATCCATTCGCGAAGGGCGGGCTCGCCCTCGGTGACGGAGTATTGCAGGGCGGCGGAGCCGTTTTCGGCAAGTACGCGTGCGGCGGCGTCGGCCATGGGGCCGGTGGGGAAGAGGTCGGGCTTGGGCAGGCCGCCGGCGAAGGAAATGATGGACGGATCGGCGGTGACCTTGAGGATTTCCCGGATGAACGAGCGGCGCACCTGGGACATGCGTTTGGCGAAAGCGGGCACGATGGAACCTCCTGCTGTGGAGGCCGTGAATCGGGCGGGCGACTGGCCCGTCGACGCGGCCGGTCGCGATATTCTAGGCCGGAAAGGTTGTTTTGGGAAAGAAATTTTTTAACATCCCGGTATCAAAAGAAATCTTTGAGGCATTGCAGGCGTTGTCCCGGGCCGTAGGCCACGGCGGTCCTTTTCGAGTTCGCGAGCACGCCCTCGAGCGCCTCCCCTCCTTCGAGCCACAGCCGCGCCGCCGCTTCCAGGCACGCCGTCGCCCCGAAAACGTCATTGTCCGCCGCGTAAAATCCGTTGCCACCCCAGGGCACGCCACGCAGGGGAACCGATGGAACATAGCCGCCGTCGCCGGCCTGGCGCATGTAGTCGAAGCCGCCGAAGCCGGCGAAGCCGGCGACCACGCAGCCGCAGGCCATGGCCTCGAGCGGCGGCAGGGGGCAGCCCTCGGGAAAGCCCGTGGCCAGGAACACGTGGCAGGGGCGCAGCGCCTCGGCCACGCCGTCCGGCGGCAGGCCGTCGATGGCGACCCATTCCAGGGCAAGGCCCGTGCGCGGCGCGCGCGCGGCGACCACGTTTCGGATCATGGTTGCCAGGGCCTTGTTCTTTCGCGGCATGAAGCCCACGCGCACGGGGTCCGGCGCGGGCTTGGACGCGGGAGGATGAAAGCGCGCCGGATCGATGCCCGGGCGCAGCACCGGCGGAAGCGTGCCCAGGGCCAGTTCGATGTGGCGCGCGACGGGGTCGGAAACGGCCACAAACGAGACCGGCAGCCTGTCCCAGCCCACGCCCTCGGGCAGGCCGTTGAAAAGGTACGCCCAGTTCTGGCAGTAGACCACGCAGCGCGCCCCGGCGGCAAAGCCCGGGGCCAGGGCGTTGGGCCAGCCCTCGGGCACGAGATAGACGTCATCCGGCGTCATGCCCGCAGCCGCCAGGGGGACGACCGGCAGTCCGGCCGGAAGCGACAGCGGCGTGGTCCCGGGTTCGCGCAGCACGAGGACCACGTCGCGCCCCAGGGCGGCAAGCCCGGCGGCCGTGTCCGCAAGCACGGCCAGGCCGCCGGAAACCGAGCGCAACGGGGGCAGGAATACGAAAATGCGTTTCACGTCGTCACCTTGCCGGGCGGCGGTTGCCGCCGCAACGCCAAAAGGCTAACACCAGAGCGGCCGTCCCGTTTCAACCGTGATGCCGCAAGGAGTCGCCATGCGCAACAACAAGGACGCCCTGCCCAACATGCCGCCCCTGACCGCCGCGGAGACGGCCGTGCCGACACTCGGCGCGCCGGCCTGCGAAAGCCCCAAACGCGTGGGCGCGTTCGTGCCGGACGACGCCGGCGTGCTCGTCGGCATCACGCGCGGCTCCGTGACCTGCGACGGGGCCACGCCCGTCTTTTTCGAAGAGGCCGGGCCGCGCGAAAGGCTTTTTTTCACCTCGCACAAGACCAAGGTCGCCATCGTCACCTGCGGCGGCATCTGCCCGGGTATCAACGACGTCATCCGCTCCATCGTCATGGAGGCGCACCACCAGTACGGCGTGGCCGCCACGCTCGGCATCCGCTACGGCCTGCGCGGCTTCATCCCGTCCTGCCGTCATGACGTGCTGGAATTCTCGCCGAAAAACGTGGCCGAAATCCACGAATTCGGCGGCACGATCCTCGGCTCCTCGCGCGGGCCGCAACCCGTGGACGAGATCGTGGACGCCATGGAACGCATGGGCATCGGCTTTTGCGTGTGCATCGGCGGCGTGGGCACCCTGCGCGCCGCATCGGCCATCCAGGCGGAGATCGCCTCGCGCGGGCTGGCCATCGGCATCGTGTGCATCCCCAAGACCGTGGACAACGACATCCATTTCGTCTCGCGCACGTTCGGCTTTTCCACGGCCGTGCAGCAGGCGACGGAAGCCATTGCCTGCGCCCATGTCGAGGCGCTCGGCGCGCCTTACGGCGTGGGCCTTGTCAAGCTCATGGGCCGGCAGTCCGGGTTCATCGCCGCCGAGGCCAGCATGGGGCTCAAGCACGTCAACATGGTGCTCGTGCCCGAGGAGCCCTTCGCCCTGGAAGGCGAGGGCGGCGTGCTCGACGTCCTGGAAAAACGGCTGCGCTCCCGCGGCCATGCCGTGGTCGTGGCCGCCGAAGGCGCGGGACAGCACCTCGTGCCGGAAACCGGGCGCAGCGACCCGTCGGGCAACCCGGTGCTCGGCGATTTCTGCGGCCTCTTCGCCGCCGCCGTCAAACGCCACTGCAAGGCCAAGGACCTTCCCCTCACGCTCAAGGTCATCGACCCGAGCTACATCGTGCGCGCCGTGGCGGCCAACACTTCCGACGCCGTCTACTGCGGCTTTCTCGGCCGCCTGGCCGTGCACGCCGGCATGGCCGGCAAGACCGGCATCATGATCGGCTCGGTCAACGACCGCTACGTCCACGTGCCGTTGCCCCTGGTCACCCGCGAGCGCAAGCGCATCGACACCGGCTCCGACTACTGGCAGGCCGTGCTCGATTCCACCGGACAGCCCCGGTTCACGGCCTTCACGTCCTGAAGGAGCCCGTGGCGCGAAACGCCCGTTTTCTCGCTTGAACGCATCGCTCAACCCGCCGCCGGTCCGCCCGTGCTTCCAACGGGCCGGACGGGGCGGCGCATTGCAAAGGAGTCTCCATGCCCGCCACCCTGCGCGAACTGCTCGCCGCCATCACCCCCGTGGACGCCACGCTTTTCCCCGTGGCGCAGGCCCACCTGGACAATCTGACCAAACCGCGCGGCAGCCTCGGCCGCCTCGAGGAACTGGCCGCGCGCCTGTTCGTCATTCGCGGCGGCAAGGCCCCGGTTGTCGATCCGGCCCGCATCTACGTCTGCGCCGGAGACCACGGCGTGGCCGCGGCAGGCGTGAGCCTCTTTCCCCAGGAGGTCACCCGGCAGATGGTAGCCAATTTCCTGGCGGGCGGCGCGGGCATCAACGTGCTGGCCGACACCGCGGGCATCGATCTGCGCGTGGTGGACGCCGGCTGCCTGGGTGAGCCTTTTCCCTCCCATCCCCGCTTCGCGGGCGCGCGCGTGGCCTCTGGGACCGCCAACCTGGCCGAGGGGCCGGCCATGAGCCGCGTCACCTGCGAAAAGGCCCTGCTGCTCGGCGCATCGCTCGCCGCCGAGGCCGCCGCGTCGGGTATCAAGGCCCTGGGCACGGGCGACATGGGCATCGCCAACACCACGCCTTCCACCGCGCTTTTTTGCGCCTACCTGGGGTTGGAGCCGGAAACGGTCACCGGGCCGGGCACGGGACTCGACGCCTCGGGCGTCGCGCGCAAGGCCGCCATCGTGGCCAAGGCCCTGCGCCTGCACTGCGAGATCGTCTCCTCGGGCGATCCCGTGGCCATCCTCGCCGCGCTCGGCGGGCTGGAAATCGCCTGCCTGGCCGGGCTCGTGCTTGGCGCGGCGGCGCAAAAGCTTCCCATCGCCGTGGACGGCTTCATCTCCACCGCCGGCTACGTGGCCGCCCGGGCCATCGCTCCGGCCGTGGCCGGCTACGCCTTCATCAGCCACGCCTCGGCCGAGCCCGGCTACGCGCCCATCATGTACGCCTTGGGACAAAAGCCCTTGCTCGACCTGGGGTTGCGCCTGGGCGAGGGCACGGGGGCGGCCCTGGCGCTTTTTCTCATGCGCGCCGGCGCGAACATCTACAACGACATGGCCACGTTCGCCTCGGCCGGCGTGGACAGCGGCGCGTAATGGTGTTCCCTTGCCGATACGCTATTGTTTAATAAAGAAATCATGCAACAGTGGCTTCCCTCGGAGAAGGCACGCGCGCTTTTCGGGGATGCGATAGGTGTTGCCGCAAGGCGCGACGCCGCCCGTCAGACCCGGCGGCGTCGCGCCTTTTCGTTGCGGCGAAGACGGTTTGAGAAAAGCAAATGATGCTTGGGAGGTGTGGTGTGGCTCGCCCGGCGTGAAGCCGTGAGCGAAGGGGCGTATGCTATTGTTAATCGTGTATTTATGACAATTGATAGAAGGGGAAATTGTAGTAACGTGAGCCGTTTTGTTTGGATTTCCCCTTGCGCAAAGTCAGCGGAGTAAGCATAAGGTGCAATAAGGGACCGACACCATCAACCCTGGAGTAATGCCATGTATCGTCGCTTATTCATCGTCATGCTTGCAGCCGTGTTGATGCTTTGCGCCGGACAGGCCGAAGCCAAGAAAAAGTCGGCCGCGTCCGATCCCATCAGCACCGAATACGCCAAGGGTGTTCAGGCCGTGAACGAACGCCATTGGAATGCCGGCATCGAAGCCCTGACCAAGGTCATCGACAACCCGGCCACGCCCAAGGACATCCTGCCGCTGGCCCTGACCAATCGGGGCACGGCCTACGCCAACAAGAAGATGACCGCCGAGGCCCTGACCGACCTGTCCAAGGCCATCGAACTCAAGCCCGACTATACCGCCGCCTACTATGACCGGGCGCGCATCCTGGCCATGCAAAACAAGCATGCCGAGGCCGTGGCCGACCTGACCAAGGCCATCGAACACAGCAAGGCCGGCGTGCAGCAGGCCGTGTATTACAAGAACCGCGCCCTCAGCTACGGGGCCATGACCAAGCTCGACGAGGCCAAGGCCGATTTCAAGAAGGCCAAGGAACTCGATCCCAAGATCAAGATCCCCATGCACTACAAGCCGATGATGCAGCAGTAAGCGTACAGCATGCAACGATGTCGAAAGGCCCCGGAAGGGGCCTTTCGTTTTTCGCGGCGTCGAAGCGGGCGAGACGGCGTCAGTGCGGAATGTGCGCCAGCCCGACCCAGACGAAGGAGTAGACGGACATGGCGCACATGGCCAGGGCCAGGGGCAAGGTGACGGGCAGCGTGCGATTGGCGGCCGGGGCGAAGCGGGCGAGCACCATGCCGGCCATGGCCCCGATGGGGAAAAGGTAGCGGCCCTGGGCCTGGAAATCGGAGGTCCAGGAGTGCCAGGTGGACTGGAATACGGTGAGCGCGGCGAAGAGCAAAAAGACGAGCACGCCGGCCGTGCCGCCGCGGCCGCCGTGCATGATGAGCGCCAGGGCGAGCGCGCCCATGAGCGTCCAGAGCAGGTAGCCCATGTAACGGTAGTAGACGTAGGGCGCGTAGATTTTCATGTAGTCGTAGACGCCGAACGAGGTGCGAAACGACCAGATGTGCCAGGTCCAGACCGTGAAAAGCTGCGGGTAGGCCAGGCCCTGGTCGCGCATGCGCAGGCCCCAGAACTGGGTGCCGGCCTCCTGGGCCGAGGGCTTGTAGTCCTCGCGGGCGTATTTCTCCGCGTTTTGCGTCGGCACTTCCGGCCGCACGGTGCGGTTGATGAAGACGTTGTGCCCCCAGCGCGCGCCGAAGATCGCGGCAGCCAGCAAAAAGACCACGGCTGCGTTTTTCGCGGCCGCACCCATGTTGCGGGCGTGCAGGCCGCACACTCCGAAGAACGCCAGCGTGAAGGCCGCGAAGACATAGAAATTCTGTTTGGAAACGACCACGAGGCCGAGCAGAAGGCCCATGTACAGCAATCGCCTGGCATCCTTGTCGCGCAGCGTCAGCGGCAGGGGCGCGACGGGCGGATCGAGCCGGGCCGCCAGGTAGACGATGCAGAAGGTGAGAAAGGTCGGAAAGGCGTCGCCGTTGAAATAGCTGAAGACGTACCAGAGTTGCGGCGTGATGAAAAGCGGCACGAATGCGATCTTGCGGTCATCGGGCAGGCGCAGGAAGAGGACCATCAGGATGGCATAGAGGAAGATGTCGAAAAAGCGCAGGGCGATATAGTCTTTCCCTGCCAGAGGCAGGATCAGGTGCGCGAACTTGCCGGCGAAGAAATAGACGATGTCGAGCTGCTGCAGGTAGCTGATGCCGTAGTTGCTGAAGGAGTGGGCCAGCCGCGGGTCGTCCAGGGCCGGAAAATCCCAGTACGTGATGAAGTAGCGGGCGGCGTTGATGTGGTCGAGCTCGTCGGGGTGGACGTTTAAGCGGCTGCCCGTGGCCATGGCGACCATCAGCGCCAGGATGCCGGCGCCGAGCAGGCCGAAGGCCAGGTTTTTCAGCACGGTTTTGGTCATGGCTCAGAAGCCTTCCTTGCAGACGGCTTCGAGGATGGCTTTGGCTCCCCGGGCGAGCAGGGTGTCGGCCAGGGCGCGCCCGAGCGCGGCCGCGTCGGCGCGGCGGCCGTTTACCGTGTCGCGGTAGGTCTCGCCGGAGTCGGGGTGGGCGACGAGGCCGGAAAGGATGAGCGCGTCCCCGTCGAGCACGGCGTGGGCGGCGATGGGCACCTGGCAGCCGCCTTCCAGGCGGGCCAGGAAGGCGCGTTCGGCGGCCACGGCGTCGCGGCTTTCGGGGTGGTCGAAAAAGGCCAGCATGGCGGCGGTTTCCGGGTCGTCCAGGCGGTATTCGATGCCGAGCGCCCCCTGGGCCGCGGCGGGCAGGAAGCGGGGCGGCGTCAGGCGCACGGCCTTCGGCGCGCTTAAGTCCAGGCGGTTGAGTCCCGCGGCCGCGACGACGATGGCGTCGAACTGGCCGTCAAGGAGCTTGCCCACCCGGGTGTCCAGGTTGCCGCGCAGGTCGGTGATGTCGAGGTCCCGGCGGATGGCCGTGAGCTGGGCCTTGCGGCGCAGGCTGCTTGTGCCGACGCGCGCGCCGGCGGGCAGGGCCTCCAGGGAGTCGTGGCGCACGGACAGGAACATGTCGCAGGGGTCTTCGCGCTCGGGCACGATGCCGACCACGAGGCCCTCGGGCTGCTCGGCGGGCACGTCCTTCATGGAATGCACGGCCAGGTCGGCCCGGCCGTCGAGAAGGGCTTCCTCGATTTCCTTGACGAAAAGCCCCTTGCCGCCGACCTTGGCCAGCGGCACGTCCAGGATCTTGTCGCCCTTGGTCTTGATGGGCAGCAGGTCCACGACGAGCCCGGGATGGGTTTCGCGCAGCCTGGCCGCCACGTGGTTGGCCTGCCACAGGGCCAGTTTGCTGCCACGGGTGGCGATGACGAGTTTGTCGCGCATGTACGGTGTCCGGACGCCTGGGAGCGTGGGTTGCAAACGGCCGACGACCGTCGGCGGGCGCGCTTGGCGTCGCCGGCGATCCGGCCGGTCATGGTTTACGTGGGGCCGGCCTTGTGGCGCGCCCTCGAAGAAGTGTGGTGTCTTTTCGAGGGCGACATCCCGGAATCGTTATCTTTTCCCTAAAAAATACCGACGTATTCCTAAGGGCCGCAACACTAGTGGCAGCTGGCGCAGTTGCCGCCGGAGCATCCGGCGCAGCCGCCGCCCGAGGACGGCGCGGCCGTACGCGCGCCGGTCTGGCCGGCGCCGGTGCGCGTACGGCAGGTGGACATCAGTTTTTTCGTGTCGCCCGAGGCGCATTTGGGGCAGGGCGGGCAGGTCGTGGCCGAAGCGGACACGATATCCTCGAATTGCGCGCCGCATTTTTCGCAGATGTACTCATAAATGGGCATGGGCTGAGACTCCTTACGCAAAAAGGATCATGGACGGCGACGGACGCCCTACCGGCCTTCGAGGTAGGGCTCGAGCTCCATGACCGCCTCGAAGAGGTAATGGTCGGTGAGCTTGCACAGCAGGTGCCCGATGGCGATGTGCACCTCCTGGATGAGCGCGGTGCGCTCGTGGGGCACGAGCAGGGCCAGGTCGCATGCGGTCACGATGGCCCCGTTTTTCCCGGCCAGCCCCATGGTCACGCAGCCCTTTTCCCGTGCGGCGCGCAGGGCGGCCAGGACATTGGGGCTGTTGCCGGAGGTGGAGATGCCGACCACCACGTCGCCGGGTCGGGCCAGCGCCTGCACCTGTTTGGCGAAGACCTGATCGAATCCGTAGTCGTTGCCGATAGCGGTAAGTATCGACGAGTCGGTGGTCAAGGCCAGGGCGGGCAGGGGCGGGCGTTCCAGCTCGAAGCGGTTGACGAACTCCGCGGCCAGATGCTGGGCGTCGGCGGCCGAACCGCCGTTGCCGCAAAAAAGAATCTTGCCGCCCCGGGCCAGGGAAACGGCCATGGTCCGGGCCGCGTCGTCCACGAGCGCCGCGTTTTCACTGAAAAAACGGGCGCGCAGGGCGAGCGCGTCCTCGGTATAGGCGGCAATGAGCCGCATGGTGGTGTCGGACATGACCTCCCCTTGGCGCGAGGCCGAAGCCGGCGTCGCGCACAGCCTTTGTAGCCAAAGGCCGGCCCGCTGACAACGCGTAAGGCCGGCTAGGCATTCACGATGAAAAAGGCTAGGGTCGCCAAGGCCGCTCGGGCCGGGCGTACGCACATGCAACCAGCACTTTTGGGACGGATTTCCGACGAGGGCTGCGTGAGCCTCATCGGCATGGCCGGGGCGGGCAAGACCACCCTGGCCTCGCTGCTCGCCCGCCGCCTGGGCTGGGCCAGCCTGGACACGGACCGCCTCATCGAGGCCACGGCCGGGGCCAGCCTGCCGGCGCTTCTCGACCGGCTCGGGCTCGAGGGTTTTTTGCGCCTGGAGGAGGACGTCGTGGCCGGGCTTGGCGTCAAGCGCTGCGTGGTGGCCACCGGCGGCTCGGTCATCTACGCCCCGCGCGCCGTGGCCAGGCTCAAGGCCTGCGGCCCGCTGGTCTTTCTGTCCATCGACCTGGACACGTTTCTGGCGCGCCTCGGCGATCCCGGCCAGCGCGCCTTCGTCGTGCCGGCGGGGATGACGCTGCCCGAGGTTTTCGCCGAACGGCAGCCGCTCTACGCCGCGGCCGCCGACCTGACCGTAACGAGCTGCGGCGTTTCGCCCGAGGCGTGCGCCGCGCAAATCCTGGAAGGAATCGTTTCGTGACCGCACCGTTTCCCGCCTCGCGCCGCCGGGTCGTCCTGGCCAAGCTCGCGAAACTCTACGCCGACATGGACGCGGCCTACATGGCCGCCGCCGCCGCCGCCGGACTCGATTGCGCGGGCTGCGCCGAAAACTGCTGCGTGAGTTTTTTTCAGCACCACACCCACGCCGAGTGGCTCTACCTGCATGCGGGCCTCGACGCCCTGCCCGCCGAGAAGCGCGAGGCTTACGTCGCCCGGGCCCGGGAGTACGTCGCCGCCTGCCGCGAGGCGCTTTCGCGCGGGGAGACGCCGCGCGCCATGTGCCCGCTCAACGACGACGGCCTGTGCGGGCTCTACGACCACCGGCTCATGATCTGCCGCCTGCACGGCGTGCCCAACGTGCTGATCGGCTCCATGGGCGTGCGCGAGTTTCCGGGCTGCGGCCCGTGCCAGCGCCTTGCCGCCGAGGGCAAGGGCGGCAAGGCCATGGACCGCACGCCGCTGCTGAAGCGCCTTGCGACGCTGGAAATGGAACTGTGGGGCAGCCGGCCGGGCCGGCCGCCCAAGGTGGATATGACCCTTGCGGAAATGATCCTGGCCGGCCCGCCCGGGAAGTAGCCGGCGGCCATGGGGGAGGGGAGATGCGTATTTCGCGACGCCTGACGCGCCGGTTTCCGGCTTTCGTTGCCGCAGGGTGCCTCCTGGCGCTTCTTGCCGGCTGCGCCACGCTTTCCGTGTCCCATCTGGAGTCGAAGCCCATCGTCGCCGGGCCGCCTACGGTCATCGCCATGAAGTACTGGCGGTTCGAGTTCACGGGCGCGCTCTCCGGCCAGTCTTTCGTCATCCGCGGCCGCGCCACGCCCGTGACCGGCGACCTGCCGCCCTGGGTCGACCGCGCCGAGGAGATCACCTTCGCCGCCTATCTGCGCGACCCGGCGGGCAACGTCCTGGCCAAGGCCGAGAAGACCTATCCGGGCCTGCCCCTTTCCCCGGACGCGGCCGTGCCCTTCGAATTCGTCCTGGCCCCGGCCGGAAGCGCCGCCGGGGACTACGCCATTTCCTTCGGCTACCGCACGCTCTTCGGCTCGGCCAAGGCGCGTAGCGCCCTGGGCGCGAAATCGGGGCCGCCGCCGGCGGGTTCGGTCGTTTTCGTGGGCGAGGGCGCGGTGCTCAAGCAATAGGGGGTGGCTCCCCGCGTCTTGCCAGCCGGGGCCGCGCGACGTAGGGTGCGGCCCTTCCCGGCCCGACCGGGCGAAACCGGCCGCATCCGGCCAACCTCATTCCGCCAGCACCCATGAAACGCCGTATCCTTCGCGCCCTCGGCATCGCGCTGCTCATCGTCGTCCAGGTCGTGGCCGTGTGCTTTGTCGTGGACTACTTTTTCCGCCGCTACGAAAAGGAACATGTCTTTTCCCACGCCAGGAGGGATGCCCCGGACTATTCCCTGGAGGCGATGCTTCTTAACGATCACCACGACATCGTGCCCAAGAAAAAGCCCCGGGACGAGTTCCGCATCCTGGCCATCGGCGATTCCTTCACTTTTTCCGTGACCCAGCCGCAATACGGCCTGTGCGCCGCCATCGAGAAAGATCTCAACGCCATGGGGCTCGACCGCCGCGTGCGCGTGGTCAACCTGGGCTTTCCCTCCATCTCCTTCCCCGACTACCTGGAGCGCTTCTACTTCTGGAGCCAGGCCCTGGAATACGACGCCGTGGTTTTCAACGTCTACCTCGGCAACGATTTCAACGACGTGCGCAAGACGCCGTACGACCCGGCCGCGTTCAACCGGAAACTCGCGGACCTCTGCCGCCTGGGCATGGCGTACGGCGCGTACACCCTCGTGCCGCACCAGTATCCGTTCCGCTTCATGGATTTCATCAAGGCGCAGGTGCTTTTCAAGCTGCAAAGCGACAAGGAACTGCGACGCCTGCTCTTTCTGCCCGACCTCGACGCCCTGGGCGTGCTGCCCGACGGGGCGGACAAGCGCTACCGGTCGCTTTTGCCCCTGTCCCCGGACCAGATGGCCTCGGAGCGCCGCTCGACCATGAAGCCGTTTTTCAAGGACACCCTGTTTGCCTATGAAAACGACATGCCCTGGTACGAGCTGCTGCTGGCCACGGCGGCCAGACTGCGCGCCTCGGGCAAGCCGGTGCTGGTCATGCTCTCCCCGCCCGAAGGGGCGGTCTCGCCGCAGGTGGGGGCGGCAGCGGCCAAGGCCCTGGGCAAGGACGCCAGGGACGCCGATTTCGCCCTGCCCGGCCGCGTCACCCGGGAATTGGCCAGGCTCGTCGGCCTGCCCCAGGACGATGTCCTGGACCTGACGCCGTGCCTTGCCGGGACCACCCCGGACGGCCACGGCACCTATTCCGGCCGCGACACCCACTGGAGCCCCGAGGGCAACGCCTGGGCCGGGAGCCTCGTGGCGAGCGCCCTGGCCGCGCGCTGGTTCGGCCGCGCGGACCAAGCGGCCGGCTGTCCGCAGCCCGCGCCGGCGTTCGAGCCCATCCCGCAAAAGTTGCTCGCCCCGCTACCCGAGGTCGCCGCCGAAGCCGCCGCCATCGTGTCCGGCTGTCCGACCGGGCGCTGACCACGCCTCCGCGCCTTGCGCACACTTTTCCGGCGTGCCCTGCGCTGTCGCTTTGCGCGGCTGTGGGGAAGCGGTGACAGGCTGTTGACGGGCAAGTCACTTTCCGGACGGCAAGTCTTGCCACCGTATGGCGGGTTTCACCTACCATTTTGTAGGCGCTCCGACGAAAACGTGCGTTTTTGCGTTGTCGTCGCCGTGTACTCTTGGCGCGGGTGGCCGTAGTGCCTGCATCGCAGGGTTGGCATGGCATTTGTAAGAACCTCTGCAACCCCAGTGCCCAGGGATTGCGGCCGGTTGGGGCAACCTCCTCCTGGCCGGCCGACAACCCAGCGCTTCTTGAGTGACCGGCTTTTGGTTTCCGTGTTTGGCAGCAGAAACGACGTTGCATCGGGCAACGTCGTTTTTGTTTTTTATGTATCTCCCCATTTGCGTTTATGGAACACCTTTTTAGAAGGAAAGGTGTCTGTTCGAAATTGTAGAACTGTCTGTAAAGCAAGACATTTTTGTGCTTGAACTTGTGTTGTTTCTGTTGTCTCTGCTTGACTATCGCCCTTGTATATCTTGCTATTTTCTCCTGTGGTACGGGCTGTGCTTTGTCTTGTGCAGCTTCTTGCAGGGGGGCTGGTCTCGGAAGGGGCGGAGAATGCGCGCGCTCCTTCCGGGTCAGCCGGTAACAATCCGAAGAAAATAAGGCTTTTTGAGGTTTCATCGGATGCGTAAGAGCGCAATTTCCGGCAAGGGTGGCAGCGGCAACTGACCCGTCCCCTTTACGGAGGCTGCGGGATGGGGTAGCGCCGTAGGGCCGGCCCGCGCCGGTTGCCGGCGGCTGCCCCATGACCATCCGCATTGCATTGCGAAACCTGCTGCACGACCGTGTGCGCCTGGCGGTCACGCTCACCGGCGTGGTCTTCGCCGTGGTCCTCATCGCCGTCCAGGGCGGACTGTTCGTCGGCTTCACCCGGGCCACCACCTGCGTCATCGACAACACCGAGGCCGAAATCTGGGTGGCTTCGCGCGGGGTGCGCAACTTTGACGTCACCCACCCGCTGCCGCCACGCAAATTCCACCAGATCCTGGGCGTGCCCGGCGTGGGCCGGGCCGAGCGCGTCATCGTGCGCTTCGCCAACTGGAAAAAGCCCGCCGGCGGCCGCGAATCCGTGGAAGTCGTCGGCTTCGACCCGGGCTCGGGCCTGGCCAGGCCCTGGAACGTGCCGCCCGGGACCATGGCGGCGCTGCGGCTCCCCGACACCGTGGCCGTGGATGCGCTCTACCTCGACAAGCTCGGCATTGCGGGCGTCGGACAGGCCGTGGAGATCGGCGACCGCCGCGCCAGGGTCGTGGCGCTCACCTCCGGCATCCGCTCGTTCACCACCTCGCCCTATGTCTTCGCCTCCTACGAAAACGCACTGCGCTACACCAACATGGAAGACGGCCAGTGCACCTACGTGCTCGTGCGCCCGGCCCCGGGAGTAGCGGCCGAGGCCCTGCGCGACGCCATCGCCCGCGCGGTGCGCGACGTGGACGTGTTCACCCGTGAGGAATTCGCCGGCAAGACCCGGCACTACTGGATGTTCACCACCGGAGCCGGCATGGCGCTTTTGATCGCCGCGAGCCTTGGACTCGTGGTCGGCGGCGTGGTCGTGGCGCAAACGCTCTACGCCACGACCATGGACCACCTGGCGGAATTCGGCACGCTGCGGGCCATGGGCGCGCCCGGCGGCTACATCCACCGCATCATCGTCATCCAGGCCGTGGCCGCCGCCCTGGTCGGCTACGGCTGCGGCATCCTGATCAGTCTGTTCCTGGTGGACCTCGCCGCCAAGGGCGGGGCGTCCATCGTGCTGCCGCCGTCCCTGGCCGTGGGCCTTTTCTTCCTCACCGTGGCCATGTGCGTGGCCGCCGGCCTGGTCTCCATCCGCAAGGTCACGACCATCGACCCGGCCATGGTCTTCCGGGGAGCCTGACGCCCATGGCCGCCCCGGAAACGCTGCTTCGCGCCCAAGGCGTGGCCAAGACCTTCACCCTGGGCAAGGTGGAAGTGCCGGCGCTTCGCGGCGTGGACGTGTCCGTGCGCGCGGGGGAGGTCTGCCTGCTCATGGGCCCTTCGGGCTCGGGCAAGACCACGCTCCTTTCCATCCTCGGCTGCATCCTGTCCCCGAGCGCGGGCAGCGTCGTGGTCATGGGCCGCGAAACCGCCGGCCTGCCCGAGCGCGAGCTGACCCGGGTGCGTCAGGCCCACATCGGCTTCGTCTTCCAGAGCTACAACCTCTTTCCCACCCTCTACGCCGTGGAAAACGTCCAGGTCGCCCTGGACCTGCGCGGCGTGGCCGGGGGCGAAGCCAAGTCCCGCGCACATGCCGCCCTTGTCGCCGTGGGCCTTGCGGACAAGGCCCACGTCCTGCCCCGGGACTTAAGCGGCGGCCAGAAACAGCGCGTGGCCATCGCCCGCGCCCTGGTCGCCGAACCCGCGATCATCCTGGCCGACGAGCCCACGGCGGCGCTCGATTCCGAAACCGGGCGCGGCGTCATCGCCTCGCTGCGCGAACTGGCCGTCGGCCGCGGCAGTTCCGTGGTCATCGTCACCCACGACCCGCGCATCGCCGCCTTCGCCGACCGGGTCATCCGCATCGAGGACGGCCGCATCGCGTCCGATGGAGAACTTACGCCATGATGCAGCGCGTCATCCTGCTGGCGCTTGCCGCCGCCATGGTCCTTGGCGGGGCCTGGTGGATGTCCCGGACCCCACCGGGCAAAAGCCGGCCCGCCGTGCACGCCACGGCCCCGGCGCAACCCGCGCCCGCCGCCGTCCCGCATGCCGCCACCGAAACCGGAGGCGCGACGCAGACCGTGCCCTGGGTCGCCGCGCCGGGACGCGTGGAGCCCCTCTCCGAGGAAATGCGCCTGGGCTTCGACATGGCCGGCAAGATCCGCGAGGTGCTGGTGGAGGAGGGCGACCGCGTGCGCCAGGGCCAGGTGCTCGCGCGCCTCGCCGCCGACGAGCTTCCCGCCCGTGTGGATGCTGCCGAACAGGCCCTGGCCGCGAGCGAAGCCGCCTTCGCCAAGACCGTGGCCGGCGCGCGCGACATGGAACGCAAGGAAGCCCGCGCCGCCGTGGACGAGGCCCGCGCCGTGCTGGAGGTCGCGCGCACGGAAAACGAGCGCCGGCGGCAACTGCTTTCGCGTGAAGTGCTCTCCAAGGAAGAAGCCGACCGCGCCGAGCGGGAATACAAGGTGGCCAGCGAACGCCTGGACGCCGCGCGCCAACGCTTCCGCCTCGTGGACGACCCCACGCGCGAGGAAGATGTCAAACGCGCCCTGGCGCAGGTCGGCGAAGCCCGGGCCAGGCTCGAGGAAGCCCGCGCCCTGGCCGAAAAAGGCGTCATCCGCTCGCCCATCGACGGCGTGGTGCTGCGCAAACACCGCCGGGCCGGGGAAATGGTCTCCGTCTCCTTCGACACGCCCGTCGTCACCGTGGGCGACGTCAGCCGCCTGCGCGTGCGCGCCGATGTGGACGAGCGCGATATCGCCAAGGTGGCCGTGGGCCAGAAAGCCATCCTCATGGCCGAAGCCTACGGCGACAAACGCTTCCTCGGCCATGTCTCCCGCGTCGCGGGCATCCTCGGCAAGAAAAACATCCGTACCGACGATCCCTCCGAAAAAAACGACACCCGAATCCTCGAAACCCTCGTCGACGTGGACGAACCCGCCGAATTGCCCGTCGGCCTGCGTATGGACGTCTTCATCATCACCGCCCCCGGCGGCGAAAACACCCTGCCCGCCTACCGGCCTTGAGTGCTGGGGCGCTGGGGATCTGGGGCGCTGCCCCAGGCCCCGCCGGGGGGAGTCACTCCCCCCGGTCCCCCGTTCTGCGTCGTGGCGCGGGGAGGTCCAGGAGGGGATCATCCCCTCCTGGCCGCCGGAGGCATCTTTTTTTCCCCTTTTCCCTCCATCTCCTTCCCCTCCCGTCCCGTCACATCCCCAACAATCGCCGCAGCCGCCCCGAGGGATCGGCCAGACGTAGGCGTCGGGTGAAGCGGGCATCCTGGCCGGTGCGTGCGGCGGTGGCGGCGGCGAGGCGCAGTTCTTCGAGGCCGGCTTCCAGGCGGAAGCCTTTGAGGTTGGCGAGTCCCAGTTCCAGGCTGAGCGACCAGTCGTCGGGCCGGTGCAGGGAGAGGTCGGACAAAAGGCCAATGCGTTCGGCTTCGGAGCCGGGCTGACGGCGCAGCAGCGATTCGAGGCGGCGTTCGATTTCCAGGTCGTGTTGGTCCAGGGCCTTGGCGGCGACGAGGCATTGGACGGCGGTCTCCGGCAGATGCACGGCGTGATGGAAGAGCATGCCCGGCGCGCTGGTGCAGCCGATGGCTTCCAGGGCGTTGGCGAAAAAGAGCAGGTAGTCCCGGGGGGTGTGCAGGCGCGGCGCTTCGCGCCGGCCCGCGGCGGCGACGAACGCCACGTAGGCGCGTTTGGCGGCTTCTCCCTGTCCCAGGCGCAGGGCGGCCAGGGCGCAGGCCGCGGCGCTGCGGGCGTCGCCGGCGAGTTCGGGATGGGACAGGCAGGCGGCGAAAAGCGCCTGCGCCATGTCGCGGTTGTTGTCGGCCAGGGCGAGTTGGACGCGCGCGGCCATGATTTCGGGCGTGCCGGGCGCGGCGGCGAGCCTGCGCCAGAGTTCGATGCGTTGCGTGGCCAGCTGGCCGGAGCGGTTCAGGTGGTAGAGCGCAAGCGCCAGGGCGGCGTCGGCGGCCGGCCCTTTGGGGGGCGGGGGTGCGGCGCGGGTGAGGTCGAGCAGGGCCTTGGCCCGGTGGTCGGGCAGGTGTCGGGCGGCCACGGCCGCGTGGGCGGCGCGTCCCATGGTTGCGGCCAGGTCGGGGTGGGCCTGGAGGAAGCGGAGCCTGTCGTCGAGTTCGGCCACGTCGTCGTAATAGAGGGCTTCGCGGTCCGGGGCGAAGAGTGTTTCCACGCCTGCCGGGGTGCGCTCGGAAACGGGCAGGCAGCCGCTTGAGGCGGCTTCGAAGAGGCGCAGGTTGATTTCGCCGGCGATGCATTCGTTGGGGGCGGCGCGCACCGTGTCGTAGAACGCGGCCAGTTCCGCCCCGGAAGCGTCCTGGCGCAGCAGCAGGCCGAAGCGCGAAAGGTGTTCGGCGAACCATTGCCGGCGTTGGCGTTCGGCGCTTATGCGGCCGACGAAGGCCAGGGGGATCGTGCGTTGCGCCTGGGGGGCCAGGGGGCGGGGCTGTCCGTGCCAGGGCACCCAGGCGCAATGCGGGCCGCCGTCGCGGGACAATGTCGCGGCCAGATGCGGTTGGGTGGTCGCCGCCGCGGAGAGCGCGCGCACGTAGTGGCGCTGCCAGAAGTGGTTGAGGTGGGTGTCCAGGGACCAGTAGAGCACCGGACAGGGCGCGTTGCCGCAGTCGTCGAGCACGACCAGGCGACCGAGGTTTTCCTGGTGGATGATGCAGTCCGGGGGCTCGGGCAGGGTGGCCAGCAGTCGAGGCAGGCTGACCACGCCGTCGGGCGGCGTCAGGGATACGACCCGGCAGCCCAGGCGCGAAAACGCCGGCCCGAGATGGGAATGGATCAGGCAGACGGTGCGCATCCGGCGGCCGTGGGGGATGGGGCGGGGGGAGCAGGCTTGTCGCCATGCCCCCTCCGACGTGAAAGATCGCCGTCAGTCGGACGGATCAGACCGTGACCACGGAATTTTCGCAATCGCCAAAGGGCGAAAAGGCGTATTTGTCCGCTTCGGGATCGCTGATCCAGGCGTCGCCGTCGATGAGATAACGGAACTGGTATTCGCGGCCCGTGGGCAGGTCGACGGTGACCGTGAACGAACCATCCTTTTGTTTGCGCATGGCCGTGGAGCCGATTTCCCAGTCATTGAATTCCCCGACCAGATGCACGTTGGCCGCGCCCTTGGCCTGTTCCTTGGCCAGGGTGAAGGTTACTTTGCAGACGGGTTTGCTTTTCAGGGGCTTTTTTTTCAGCGACATGGACGATCTCCTCGAAAAGGACTCGCGCCCGTAGCTGCGGCATGGGGCGCAAGGGATGATGGGACCATGCCCCTGGCCTAGCTGGTCTTTGTGTCGATGTAAAATCTTTTTTCAATAAATTGGGGAACACGCTCGTCTAGAGTAACCCTTCCCGTTGCAATTCCTCCACCATGGCCCGCAGGTCGATGGGCTTGGTGAAGTAGCAGGTCACCTGGCCGCGAAAAAAGGAGGTACTGATGTTTTTGATGTCGTCGTGGCAGGTGATCATCACCGCCTTGGCTTCCTTGCCCGGGGCGACCTGGCGTTCCCGTTCCAGGTCGCGGATGGCGCAAAGCGCGGACTGGCCGTCCATGACCGGCATCTGGATGTCCATGAAGACGAGGTCGAAAGGGGCTCCGGCGTCCAGGGCTTCCGTAAACCGGGACACCCCGTCGCGGCCGTTGCTCTCACAGCTGCATTCGCCAAAGCGGGATAATGTGGCGGAAAGCGCTATTTGCGACACATGATCGTCATCGACGATGAGAATCTTCATGATTTCTCCCTTGGCCCGCGCGGCCGGGACCGTGTCAAGCGGTGTTGCCAAAAAAGGATAACCGATGCAAGCGACGCGAGATCCTGTGGTTCCCGCTGTCGAGGCTGGATTTTTTCCGCCGCCGCACCTAGTATGCGAGCCGCCCGGCCAGCGACGTTTTGCCGGGTCACCGTCAACCCTGGAATTGCCCGGCATGATCCGATCCCTTTTTTTTGCCCTGTGCCTGGTCCCCGTGACCCTGTTTTTCAGCTCCCTGTGCTGGCTCTTCGCCCGCGTCGGCCGCAACGGGGCGCTTTCCCATCGCCTGGAAGGCGTTTGGGCCAGGACGCTTGTCTGGTGTGCCGGCGTGCGCGTCACGGTCGACCTCTCGGCCCTGACCCCGGGCGAAACCTACGTGTTCATGGCCAACCACCAGAGCCACATGGACATCCCGATTCTTTTTTCCGTGCTTTCGGGGTTCAACTTCCGTTTTCTGGCCAAGGAAAGCCTTTTCTCCATCCCCGTGTTCGGCCCGGCCATGCGCCGGGTGGGGCATGTGGCCATCGACCGGCAGAACCGCCGCAAGGCCATGGAATCCATCAAGGAGGCCACGGACCTCGTCGACCGGGGTGTGGGCCTGCTCGTCTTTCCCGAAGGCACCCGCGGCATGGACCCGTGCTGCCTGGGTCCGTTCAAGACCGGCGGCATGATCGTGGCCCTCAAGTGCCGGGCCAGGGTCGCGCCGCTGATCGTCACGGGCTCGGCCCGCATCCTGCCCAAGCACGGCAAATGGGTGCGCGCAGCGCATGTGACCGTGCGCGCCTTGCCGCCGTTCAATCCCCACGACACGTACACGCTCAAGGAGCGTGAGGCCTTTAAAAACGACCTTTGGGCCCGTATGGACGCGGCCTACCAGGAGATGCGACAATGAACGCCAAATCCGCCGTGACCCTCTACCCCTTGGGGGGCCTTGGCGAAATCGGGCTCAACTGTATGGCCATGGTCAGCGGCGATTCGATGATCGTCGTGGACTGCGGCCTGATGTTCCCCGACGACTCCCTGTTCGGCATCGACGTGGTCATTCCGCGTTTCGATTTCCTCTTGGCCAACAAGGACAAGCTCAAGGGGATTTTGCTCACCCACGGCCACGAGGACCATATCGGGGCCTTGCCGTGGCTTATGCGTTCCTGCGACGCGCCGCTTTACGGCTCGGCTTTCACCCTGGCCTTGGCCGCCAAGAAGCTCGAGGAGCACAACCTCAAGGAGTTCACGCGGTTCGAGCCCGTGAAGGGCGGCCAGACCATTGCGCTCGGCGATTTCAGGATCACATTTTTCCCGGTGTGCCATTCCATCGTCGAGGGCTTTGCGCTGGGCATCGAGACGCCGGCCGGACGCATCGTGCACACGGGCGACTTCAAGATCGACCGCACGCCGCTCGACGGCCACGCCACGGACCTGCCGGCCATCAAGGCCTTCAGCGAGCCGGGCGTGATGCTTTTGCTGTCCGATTCCACCAACGCCGAGCGCGAGGGCTTCGCCCTGGCCGAGCGGGAGATCAAGTCCGCGCTCGGCAACATCTTCCGGGACGCGGCCGGGCGCATCGTGGTGACGCTTTTTTCGAGCCACATCCAGCGCATGCAGGAGATCTACGACCTCGCCCACGCCTGCGGCCGCAAGGTGGCGGTCTCGGGCAAGTCGCTTTTCTCCAATATCGAGATCGCCCGGGAACTGGGGCATCTGCGCGTGCCGCCGGGAACCGAGGCCAGCCTCGACGAACTGCCGAGCCTTCCCGACGAAAAGGTGGTGCTGCTCGTGACCGGCTCCCAGGGTGAGCCGCTTTCGGCCCTGTCCCGGCTGGCGTATGGCGAGCACCGCCAGATCAAGGCGCAAAAAGGCGACACCGTCATTTTGTCCTCGCGCTTCATCCCGGGCAACATCCGCGCCATCACGCGGCTTATCAACCGCCTCTACAAGCTCGGGGCCGAGGTGCTCTACGAGAGCGTGCAGGCCATCCACGCCTCGGGCCACGCCCACGGCGACGAACTGCGCCTGATGCTTGAGACCGTGTCCCCGAAGTATTTCATCCCCGTGCACGGCGAGTACCGCCATCTGGTCAAGCACGCCCGCATCGGCGTCAGCTGTGGCGTGGCCCCGGAGCGGGCCCTGGTCATCGAGGACGGGCAGCCCGTGACCTTTTGCGACGGGCTCGTGCGCCTGGAAGACGCCATCCCGGTCGAACACATCTACGTGGACGGCAAGGGCGTGGGCGACGTGGGCGTCACGGTGCTCAAGGAACGCCAGTTGCTCGCCGGCGAGGGCCTTGTCATCGTCGTGCTCGTGGTGGACGAAAAATCCGGCGAGCTGACGTTTGGGCCCAACATTCTGTCCAAGGGCTTCGTCTTCGAGCAGCACTACAGCCACGTGCTCGAAGACGCCAAATGCATCGTGCTCGATATCTTCGAAAACGTGCGGCCGGGCCAGTCGGACCTCCTGACGGAGCGCATCCGCTCGGCGTTGCGTCGCTTCTTCCGCAAGGTCCTGGAACGCGATCCCGTCGTGGTGCCGCTGGTCATCACGCTCTAGGGCCGCGTCCTCGAAGAAGCCGGCAGTATTTATGGGGTTATTATCTAGCTGTTTTTTCTCAAAAAATACTGACGTGTTTTTTGAGGGTCGCAATACGCCGAAGGGGGCTTGGCCATGAAAGTGCTGCGCGTGCGCCGGGGGGATACCACCTTCTACGGCCAGTTGCTCTTCGAGGAACGGGCCGTGCGTTGCCTGGACCCCACTCTCGGGCTGCCGGAAACGACGCCCCTGTCCGAGGTCTCGGTGCTGCCGCCCGTGGCTCCGTCCAAGGTGGTCTGCGCGCAGGGCAATTTCCGCGGCCGGCTGCGCGAACTCGGCCGCGACGACGGCGACGCGCCGATGCTGTTTTTAAAGCCCCCCTCGGCCATCATCGGCAGCGGCGAGGCCATCCGCCTGCCCCGGGCCGTGAACCGGGTGGAGGCCTGGGGCGGACTGGCGCTGGTGCTCGGCCGGGCCTGTCGCGACATCGCCCCCGAGGCCGTGCCGCGCTGCCTGTTCGGCTTTTCCTGCGCCAACGACGTCACGGCGGGAGACCTGCTCGCCGACGGCCCCGTGGGCCGGGCCAAGGGCTACGACACCTTTGCCCCCATCGGTCCCTGGATCGAGACGTCCGTGGCCGATCCCACGGGGCTGCGCCTGCGCACCTGCATCAACGACGCCGTGGTCCAGGACGCGACCACCGCGGACATGGTGCTTTCGCCGTTTGCCCTGGTCAGCTTCGTCTCCACCATCATGACCCTGCTGCCCGGGGACGTGATCCTCACCGGTTCGCCGGCCGGCGGCGGGGTGCTCGCCCCGGGTGACGAGGTGCGGGTGGAGATCGACGCCGTGGGTGTGCTGATAAATGCCGCCCGGGGCGAGGCCGAGAGCGGGCCGCTCCAGTAACGCCCGGTCCCCGGCTGCGAGAGTCTCCAGGTTTTCACAACAGCTCGGTTTCCCAACTTCGGCAAGGGCTGGAATGGCAATGCCGTGGAACCCTTAAGGGAGTCCAGAGGGCGGTAGCCCTTTGGCCGCCGGAGGCGTTTCCCCCGTCCTCTCTCTTCCCTTAAAAGCGCCGGTACGTGCGGCCTTCGCGCTGGCCGCATTCCACGAAATGCCGGTAGGGGTCGCAGTCCGCGGCCAGCACGTCGGGATTGGCGATCAGGTAGCACAGGACGTCGAAGTCGTCCGGGACCAGTGTCCGGGCCGGCGAGGCGGCGAAATGGCGGGCCTTGTGCAGGGCCAGGGCCGCGACCGAGCCGGAAAAATCCCGGAAATGGGCCACGGCGTCGCCGAGCATGGCGGCAACGAGCCGCGCCAGGGGCGCCACGCCCGCCGCAAGGGCCGCCTCGGTCAGGTTGGGCGCGCCGGCGTAGGCCGCCTTGGGCCGGTCCGCGCCGTGGGCCGCGAGAAAGGCGTGAATGCGCGCCTGCACTGCGGGATCGAAGAAAAAAAACGGCTCCCGGTCGGCGTCGCCGCGGACGTACTTGTCGCACAGCTCCTGACACAGCTTCATGTTGCCGCCGCTTGCCCGGTTGCACGCGAGGAAGGCGAAGACCTCGTCGGCCGTCAGCGACCGGTTGTACCGGGCCGGTGGCCCTGCCTCGGGCAGGGCGAGCCCCAGGGCGGCGGCGAAGGCCCCGGCGGCGTCGCCACGGCAGGCGTCGTAATCGAGAAAGAGGGTCTCGAACGCGTCCGTGCCGAGTCCCTCCAGGACACGGCGCGTCAGCAGCGGCCGCAGGTAGCCTTCCTCGTTGCCGGCGAGCGCCGCGTCCAGCCAGTGCGGGCAGCCATCGCGCTTGAGCGCCTGCAGCCACACGGAAAAAAACCAGGCGTACGGGTCGCGCTCGAAAACGATGCAGCGCACGCGCGCCCCGACGCTGCCGCACCCCTCTGCCAGGGCCTGCCAGCCGGCCCGGGGCAGGGCGCACAGGGCTTCCGAGGAAAGGAGCAGCCGGTCGCAGCCGGCAGCCGTGGCTGCGGCGGCGTGCGCCGCGGCAAGCTGCGCCACGCGCGCCGCAGCGCCCGCAGGGTCGATGGCGGCCTCCGCCGCAGTCAGGGCGTAGGCGTAGGCGTTGCCCGAGGTGCGCGTGGCCGCGCCTGCCTGGGAAAATTCCGTTTCCGGCACGAACGCGCCCTGGCGGCGTAGCGCTTGGGCGTTGCGGGCCAGGGCGACCTGGATGGCCGTTGAGCCTGTTTTTTTCAGTCCCGCGTGCAGCTCGATGCGCACTCTTTGCTCCTTCGGAGGGTTGCGGCTGGGTAGCCGGCGCGGGGCGGGCGTGTCAACGCGGCCGGGCGCTGCCCCCTTGCTTTTTTTTTTGAAGCGGCCTACAAACCGTCGTTTCCCGAAAACACACGCTTCGCCTTTTTTCCTGGGTGCCGGGCGGTCCGGTGGCTCGCCTGCGAAGCGGAGGAAAAACCCAAGGAGATCCCATGCCTTACGTGTCCATGAAACAGCTGCTCGAGACCGGTGTCCACTTCGGTCACCAGACCCGTCGTTGGAACCCCAAAATGCGCACCTTCATCTTCGGGGCCCGAAACGGCATCCACATCATCGACCTCCAGCAGACCGTCAAGCTCTACCAGAAGGCCCATGACTTCGTCGCCAGCGTCGTGGCCGGCGGCGGCCGCATCATCTTCGTCGGCACCAAGCGCCAGGCGCAGGAGTCCGTGAAGAAGGAAGCCGAACGCGTGGGCCAGTTCTTCGTCACCAACCGTTGGATGGGCGGCATGCTCACCAACTTCCAGACCATCAAGAAGAGCATCGATCGCCTCAAGAACCTCGAGCGCATGTTCGGGGACGGCTCCATCAAGCGCTTTCCGAAAAAGGAAATCGTCATGATGGGCCGCGAGGTGGAAAAGCTCAACGCCACCCTCGGCGGCATCAAGGACATGGACCGCCTGCCCCAGGCCGCCTTCATCATCGATCCCAAGCGTGAGGAGATCGCGGTGCAGGAATGCCGCAAGCTCGGCATCCCCATCGTGGCCGTGGTGGACACCAACTGCGATCCCGACGTCATCGACTACGTGATCCCGGGCAACGACGACGCCATCCGGGCCATCAAGCTCTTCGCCGCGAGCATCGCCGAGGCCTGCCTCGAAGGCGACGCCCAGAACAAGGACGCCGCGCCCGCTCCCGACAAGGATGACTCGGACGAAAAGCCCGAACCCGCCCCGGCCCTCGTCGCCGAGGAAACCGCATCCGAAACCACCGACGAGTAGGAGGACCTCCCCATGGCCGATATTACCGCAAGCTCCGTAAAAGCCCTGCGCGACAAGACCGGCGCGGGCATGATGGACTGCAAGAAAGCCCTGACCGAATGCTCCGGCGACGAGGAAAAGGCCGTTGCCTGGCTGCGCGAGAAAGGCCTGTCCAAGGCCCAGAAGCGCGCCGGCCGCGCCACCTCCGAAGGCGTGATCGGTTCCTATATCCACTCCAACGGCAAGCTCGGCGTCATGGTCGAGATCAAGTGCGAGACGGACTTCGTCGCCCGCTCCGAGCGCTTCCTGGAGTTCGCCAAAAACGTGGCCATGCAGATCGCCGCCGCCAACCCGGTGTGCCTGTCCTCCGAGGAGGTGCCCGCCGACCTGCTCGCCAAGGAGAAGGAGATCTTCAAGCACCAGGCCATGGAAGAGGGCAAGCCCGAAGCCATTGCCGAGAAGATCGTCGAGGGCCGCGTGAAAAAGTTCTACAAGGAAATCTGCCTGCTTGAGCAGCCCTTCATCAAGGACGACAAGGTCTCGATCAAGGACCTGCTCAACGAGCTCGTCGGCGTGCTCGGCGAGAACGTGCAGATCGGGCGCTTCACGCGCATGGCCCTTGGCGAGGACGCCGCCTAGGCCGTCGCGCACCGACTTTGAAACGGGCCGCAAGGCCCGTTTTTTTTGCATGCTTGTCGGGGGCGGCCCGTCGGCCGTCCCCCTTCCGCCCGCAACCCAGGGGGGTTCCATGTCGAAATTGCGGTTTTCCCAGGTTTTGCTTAAGATCAGTGGCGAGGCGTTGGCCGGGGGACGACCCTTCGGGATCGACAACCTGACCATCACCAATTTCTGCCGGGACATCGTCGATGCCGCGGCGGCCGGCGCCAGGATCTCCCTGGTCATCGGCGGCGGCAACATTTTTCGCGGCGTCTCGGACCAGGCCGCCGGCATGGACAGGGCCTCGGCCGACTATATGGGCATGCTGGCCACGGTCCTCAACGCCCTGGCCGTGCAGGAAGGCCTGGAGAAGCAGGGACTTTCCACCCGCGTCATGTCGGCCATCACCATGCGCGAGGTCTGCGAGCCCTATATCCGCCGCCGGGCCCTGCGGCACCTGGAAAAGGGCAGGGTGGTCATCTGCGCCGCCGGAACCGGCAATCCGTACTTCACCACGGATACCGCCGCGGCGCTTCGGGCCATGGAACTCAAGGCCGACGCCATCCTCAAGGGGACCAAGGTCGACGGCGTCTACGACAAGGACCCGGCCAAGCATGCCGACGCCGTCAAATTCGACACGCTAACCTACATGGACGTGCTGGGAAAAAGGCTTCGCGTCATGGATACCACGGCCATAAGCCTCGCCATGGACAACAATCTGCCCATCGTGGTCTTCAACATGTTCACGTCCGGCAATCTGGCCCGCGTGCTGACCGGGGAGCCGGTGGGCACCGTGGTCAAAGGAGACGAGTGACATGCAGGAAGTGCTCAAGGACGCCGAAGAGCGCATGAAAAAGGCGCTTGCGTCGCTGGACAAGGAGTTTTCGCGGTTGCGCACCGGCAGGGCCACCACGAGCCTGCTCGACGGCGTGCGCGTGGACTATTACGGCACGGCCACGCCGCTTGACCAGATCGCGTCCGTTTCCACGCCGGACAGCCGCACCATCACCATCCAGCCCTGGGACCGCAAGGCCTTCAACGACGTGGAAAAGGCCATCCTCAAGTCCGACCTCGGGCTCACCCCGGTCAACGACGGCAAGATCATCCGCATCTCGATCCCGCCGCTGACCGAGGACCGCCGCAAGGACCTGGCCAAGGTCGCCAAGAAATACGCCGAAGAGGCCAAGGTCGCCGTGCGCAACGTCCGCCGCGACGCCAACGAAGGCCTCAAAAAAAAGAAGAACGACAAGGCCATCAGCGAGGACGACCAGCACAAGGGCCAGGAAGACGTCCAGAAGCTCACCGACGCCTACATCGCCAAGACCGATGAGGCCCTGGCCAAGAAAGAAAAGGAAATCATGGAGATCTAGTGGCAGATTCCACGTCTCTTCCCAGGCACGTGGCCATCATCATGGACGGCAACGGCCGTTGGGCCACCTCGCGGGGTCTGCCCCGCAGCGAAGGCCACCGGGCCGGCACCGAAGCCGCCCGCGGGGTGGTCACCCGTTGCCGCGAGCTGGGCATCCGCCACCTGACGCTCTACACCTTTTCCAAGGAGAACTGGGGACGCCCGGCCGACGAGGTCAAGTTCCTCTTCGACCTGCTCGTGCGCTTCCTCAACCGGGAACTGGACACCCTGCTGCAACAGTCCATCCGCTTCCTGGTGCTCGGCGAAATGGCCGACCTGCCCCTGGCCACGCGCAAGGTACTCTCCCACGTCATCGGCAAAACGGCCCACTGCACGGAGATGACGCTCAATCTGGCGCTCAATTATTCCGGCCGCGAAGAGGTGTTGCGCGCCTGCCGGCGGCTCATCGCCCAAGGCGTGCCGCCCGAGGCCGTGACCGAGGAGAGGCTCGCCGCCGAACTCTACACCGCCGGCCAACCCGATCCCGACCTCATCATCCGCACCAGCGGCGAAATGCGCCTGTCCGGCTACCTGCTGTGGCAGTCCGCCTACAGCGAGTTCGCCTTTCCAGACACCCTCTGGCCGGATTTCACTCCGGCCGCACTCGACGCGGTCCTGGCCGAATTCAAGGGCCGCACCCGCCGCTTCGGCCTCACCGGCGAGCAGGTTGCCGCCACCCGGGGCGAAAAAGACGCTTCGTAACCGGTGTGCGGCGGTTCGAAACCCGGATCGCCGCGCCCGCCTTGCCGGGACGCATTTTCCGGCGCATCGCGCTTCCAATTGACACCGACCCCGGCCCTGACGTTAGAGTAACGCTTCGCAGCCTCCGTGTTGCCGGTCGCAACCCTCAGCCACGCGTCGAGCAGCCATGCCCAAGCGTTTCCCCATGGCGTCCGATCCGGTGCGTGAGCCGTCCCTTCGGGTCTGGCTCACCTTCCCCGTGCTGCTGCTCGTGCTCGTGACCGGCGCGTTGATCGGCTGGCTGGAGCTTCGGGGCGGCCGGGAGGCCGTGGGCAACGCCGCCGGACAGTTGCGCGGCGAGGTGCTCGCCCGCGTGCGCCAGACCCTGGGCGCCTACCTGAGCGTGCCCGTCGCCCTCAACGACCTCAACGCAGAAGCACTCCGCCGCGGCCTGCTCGATCCCGGCGACCCCCGCAACGTCCAACGCTATTTCACGGCCGTCATCGAAGCCAATCCGTCCGTGGCCTACAGCTTTTTCGGCACCCCGCAGGGCGAGTTCTACGGCGCGCGCCGTCTCGCCCCAAACGACGTGCAGGTCGTGCGCGCCGGTGTCGAAACCGGCGGGGATTCCCACAACTACGCGGTCACGGCCGCTGGCGACGCCGGCGAACTCAAACAGGTCTACAAGAACTTCGATCCCCGCACCCGCCCTTGGTACAAGGCCGCAGTCGCGGCCGCAGGGCCCGTCTGGACCCCGGTCTACCGCCACTTCGCCCTGGGCGTGCCCACCCTCACCGCCTGCCTGCCGGCCTATGCCCCGGACGGGACGCTTCGCGGCGTGTTCGGCGCGGATTATCCACTGACGCGCATCCACGAGTTCTTGCGCACCATCACGGTGGGACGGCGCGGCGCGGTTTATCTGCTCGAACGCACGGGTGCGCTCGTGGCCGCCTCCACCCTGGAAAGCAAACGCATCCTCGAGCCCAGGCCGGACGGTTCGTACGCGCTCCTGCAAGCCGGGGAAGCCGGCGACGCCTTGCTCGCCGCCGCCGTCGCCCATCTGCGCGATGTGCCGGGCGGCTTGGCCGGCATCGACGGCCCGCGGCTGACCCAGGCTCCAAGCGCCGCCGGCGACATCTACGTGCTGGCCGAACCGTTTGCCGACGGCCATGGCATCGACTGGCTGCTCGTGGTTGCGGCCCCGGCCTCGGATTTCATGGGGCGTATCGAGGCGGGCATGCGACAAAGCGTGGCCGTGGGCGTCCTGGCTCTGGCGGCCGCGGCCGGGGTCGGCGTTTTCATGGCCCGGCGCATCGCCTTGCCCGCCGAGCGGCTGGCCGGCGCCGCCGACGCCCTGTCGCGCGGGCAGTGGGAGCTGGCCCTGCCCGCGCCCCGGGGCCGGGAGATGCTGCTTCTGGCCAGGGCCTTCGAGCGCATGGCCGGCCAGCTCCGCCAGGCCATCGAGGGGCTCAAGCGCCAGCACGCCCTCATCGCCGCCTCCAACAAGACCCTGGAGGCGCGCGTGGGCGAGCGCACGTCCGAACTGACCCACATGCACAACCGGTTGCGCGCCATCTTCGACGCCATTCCCGGCTACGTCCACGTGGTGGATCGCGAACTGCGCGTGGTGGACGTTGGGGACAACCTGCTGCGCGCCATGCGCCTGCCGCGCGAGGACGTGCTCGGCCGCCACTGCCACGAGGTCTTTCACGGCCTGCAAACGGCCTGTCCCGACTGTCCGCTGGGCGAGCCGCGCGCAGGGACGGGGGTGCGCGTGCGCGCGTCCACGCCGGGCGAAGAGGCTCTGCTCGGCATGCCCTTCCTGGCCTACAGCGCGCCGATCCTCGACGCGCGGGGCGCGGTCTGGGGGCATATCGAGTGCCTCATGGACGTGAGCCAGCAAAGGGAGGTGGAGCGCCAGCTCGAGGCGGCCAAGGAGGCGGCCGAAGAGGCCAATCGCGCCAAGTCGGACTTTCTGGCCAAGATGAGCCACGACATCCGCACGCCGCTTAATTCCATCATCGGGCTGACCGACATCAGCCTGCAATCGCGGCTGTCGCCGGAGATCCGCGACCACCTGGAAAACGTGCTGGAAGCGGCCAGGGGCCTGCTAGACCTCGTCGGCGACCTGCTGGATTTCTCCCGCGCCGAGGCCAAGAGCCTCACCCTACGCGACGAACATTTCTCCCTGGCCGGGCTGCTTGCGGCCGTGGTGCGTTCCTTCGCGCCCCAGGCGCGGGACAAGGGCCTGCGCCTGCGTTTGCTGCCCGACCGCTCCTGCCCCGCCGTGGTCCGCGGCGACCCGGCCCGGCTGCGCCAGGTGCTGGCCAACCTCGTGGGCAATGCCGTCAAGTTCACGGAAAAAGGCGGCGTGACCCTGCGCGTGCGACCTGTCGCGCCGCCGCCGGGCCATGCCGGCGAAGCCGAGTGGCTGGAATTTCGCGTTACCGATACGGGCCCCGGCATCGCGCCCGAGGCCCTGTCCTCCATCTTCGAGCCCTACCGCCAGGGCAGCGGCGAGATCACGGCCCGCTTCGGCGGCTCGGGACTGGGGCTGGCGATCTGCCGGCAGATGGCGGAACTCATGGGCGGCGGCGTCAGTGTGGAAAGCACGCCGGGCCAGGGCAGCGTTTTCACGTTTCGCGCGCCCCTGCCGCCCGGGGACAAGGCCCTGGCCAAACCCGCGCGCCAGGGCGCGCGCAGTCTCGACGCGCTGCGCCGGGAGCAGCGCCCCATGCAATTGCTCCTTGCCGAGGACAACCCTATGAACGTCCGGCTGGCTCGCGTCCTGCTCGCGCGGCTCGGGCACAAGCTGACCGTGGCCGGTTCCGGGCGCGAGGCGCTGGCGCGCCTGGCCGCCGAACCCTTCGACGCGGTGCTCATGGACGTGGAGATGCCCGAGATGGACGGTCTGGAAGCCACGCGCCGCATCCGCGCCGGCGAAGCCGGGGAGGCGCGCCGCACCGTGCCCGTCGTGGCCATGACCGCCCATGCCCTGTCCGCGTTTCGCGAGCGCTGCCGCCAGGCCGGGGTGGACGCGTTCGTGGCCAAGCCCGTGGATTTCGGGGAGCTGGCCGACGTACTGCGGGCCATCGCCTCGCGCCGGGAAGTGGGGGAGGCGGCCGCTCCCGATCCGGTGCGCCGGGTCGAGGCCATGGCCCGCCTCGACGACGACAGGGCACTCTACGACGAGTTGTGCCGGATTTTCCTGCAGGAAGTGCCGCAATACGGCAGCCGCCTGGAAGCGGCCCTGGCCGGGGACGATCGCCAAAGTCTCGGCCAGACGGCGCACTCCATCAAGAACAGCTGCGGGGCCATCGGCGCGGACGGCTGCCGCCTGCTGGCCGAGGAGGTCTTCTCCCTGGCCGCATCCGGGAACGGGGAAGGGCTGCGGCGGGCCGTGGATGCGCTCGTGCGGGAACTGGCACGGGTGGCCGCCGCACTGGAGCCGTAAACGGGCCGGCACCGGGCAGCGGCGCGGCATTGGCCTCCCGGGCCGAATTCCGTTATCTGCTTGTCCACGCCCGGGCTGCCGCATGCGGCGCCGGTCGCCATCGCCCACAAACTTCAAACGCCAGGAGCAGCCCATGCCCGTCACTGTCGTCGATCATCCCCTGGTGCGCCACAAACTCGGCCATCTGCGCGAAAACGGCCGCACCACCAAGGAATTCCGCGAACTGGCCGGAGAAATCGCCCGCCTGCTCACCTACGAGGCCACCAAATCCCTGCCCACCGAAAAAGTGACCATCAACGGCTGGGCCGGCACCGTGGAAGTGGACCGCATCGTGGGCAAGAAGATCACGGTCGTGCCCATCCTGCGGGCAGGGCTCGGCATGATGGACGGCGTGCTGGACATGATCCCCGGGGCCAAGGTCAGCGTGGTCGGCATGTACCGCAACGAGGAAACCCTCGAGCCGGTGCGCTACTACGTCAAGCTGGCCAAGAAGATCCACAAGCGCCGCGCCATGATCCTCGACCCCATGCTGGCCACGGGCGGCACGCTCATCGCCACCATCAACCTGCTCAAGGAAGCGGGCTGCCGCGACATCATGGGACTGTTCCTGGTCTGCGCCCCGGAGGGCCTTGCACGCCTGGAACGCGAGCATCCGGACGTGGCCGTCTATACCGCGGCCATCGACGAGCGCCTCAACGAGCAGGGCTACATCCTGCCCGGCCTCGGCGACGCCGGCGACAAGATTTTCGGCACGAAATAGCGCGGTCGGGGCGTCACGTCCCCCGGCCGCGCCCCTTCCTGCTGTCGGCTCCCGCCCCAGGTGCGCCTCCCTCGCACCCGCTCCCGGAGGCCGGGGCGTTTCCCCGTCCGCCGGCGTCCTGCCGGCCTTGTCCCTGAAGCCTCCAAGTCGTGCGCACCGGTTCCCGCCGCGCACACGCCCCCGTCGCCCTCGCTTCCGTCGGGTCGCACCGCGACCTTGCGCCGTGCGACAACTTCGCGTTCCCGCCTCAGGTGACACGATCCTTTCCGCAGTCTGTCCATGGCGTAATGATGACTGCCAAAAATGTCATTTTTTTCTTGCCAGGAAAGACGCGTTGTGCAAGGTATGCCCTGTTTTTGGCGTTATCAGGGCATTGATTGCATCTGCGCAATGAGTTTCAAATTTGTATGAAGAATGTACCCGGTCCCTCAATTCTGTAGGAAGCCAGATGGGCCTTTTGCAAAATATCGTAATAAATCAAAGTGATGCCTGATTGGTCCCAGGTTTGCAGAAAGTGGACGGGGCCGAGGAGAGCGGTCCTGAACGCATGAGGTGGGTTTTCGGCGGCTGACAAGCCGAAAAAATTCAACGATCTTCTTAAAAGAAGGGGGGTTTATGGCAAGCAGGAAGAATTTTTACAAAATGGTTTTGTTCGCGGCGCTGGTGCTCCTGGCGTTGCCCGCCCTGGCCCTGGCCGAGGAAGAGGCCGCCAAGCCCGAGTTCCTCAGCATCATGAACGGCAACACCGTCTGGACGCTCATTGCCGGCGTCCTCGTCATGTTCATGCAGGCCGGCTTCGCCATGGTCGAAACCGGGCTCACCCGCGCGAAAAACGCCGGCAACATCCTCATGAAAAATATGTTCGATTTCGCCGCCGGCTCCATCGCCTTCTTTCTGTTCGGCTACGCGCTCATGTTCGGCACGGACATCGGCGGCTTCATCGGCTTTTCCAACTTCGGTCTGTCCGAGGCGGTCACCGATACGCCCGACGGCCTGTGGACCTACACCTACTGGTTCTTCCAGTGCGTCTTCGCCGCCACGGCCGTGACCATCGTCTCCGGCGCCATCGCCGAGCGCACCAAGTTCGTGTCCTACCTGATCCTGAGCTTCGTGGTCACCGCCCTCATCTACCCCGTCTCCGGCCACTGGATCTGGGGCGGCGGCTGGCTGTCCAAGCTCGACGCTCCCATGATCGACTTCGCCGGCTCCACCGTCGTCCACTCCGTGGGTGGCTGGATCTCCCTGGCCGGAGCCATGCTGATCGGCCCGCGTCTCGGCAAGTACACTCCTGACGGCGTTTCCCGCGCCATCCTCGGGCATAACCTGCCCCTCGTGGCCCTTGGCGTCTTCATCCTCTGGTTCGGCTGGTTCGGATTCAACCCCGGCTCCACCACCACCGCCACGGGCAACATCGGCCTCATCGCCGTCACCACCAACCTGGCCGGCTGTGCCGCCGCGCTCACGGCCATGATGACCACCTGGATCCGCTACGGGAAGCCCGACGTGTCCATGTCCTTAAACGGCGTCCTGGCCGGCCTCGTGGCCATCACCGCCGGTTGTGCCAACGTCTCGCCCATGGGCGCGATCATCATCGGCCTGTGCGCCGGCATCCTCGTCGTCATCTCCGTCGAATTCATCGACAAGGTCCTCAAGATCGACGATCCCGTCGGAGCCATTTCCGTGCACGGCGTGTGCGGCGCCTTCGGCACCCTCATGGTCGGCCTGCTCGCCAACCCCGATTTCGGCGGCGTCGCCGGCCTGTTCTACGGCGGCGGCCTGACCCAGCTCATCACCCAGGTCATCGGCGTGGGCTCGGTCTTCATCTGGGCTTTCGGCACCGGCTTCATCGTCTTCTCGCTGCTCAAGGCCACCACCGGCATCCGCGTTTCCGAGGAAGAGGAGCTCAAGGGCCTCGACATCACCGAGCACGGCTCCGAGGCCTACAGCGGCTTCCAGATCTTCATCACCGAGTAATCAGCGGAACGCGGGAGATACGCATATGAAACTCGTTATTGCCTACTTTCGGCCCGAACAGCTCAATGCCGTCAAGCAGGCCCTCTATGCCAAGGGCGTCCACGGCATGTCCGTCACCAACATCGCCGGCTCCGGCCGCCAGAAGGGCTATACGGAACAGTACCGCGGCGTTATCGTCGAAGTGAACCTGCTCAAGAAAGTCCGTCTCGAAGTGGCCGTTGCCGACTCCAAGGTCGCCGAGGTCATGGACGCCATCACCACAGGCGCGCAGACCGGCAAGGAAGGCGACGGTATGATCTTCGTCCAGGACATCGTGGACGCCCGCCGCATCCGCACCGGCGAATCCGGCACCGGTATCCTCGGCTAGACGTCAGGATTCGGTCGTAACCCGAAAAACAAAGGCCCTTCCCGCCGGCGGGAAGGGCCTTTTGCATTGTCGCGACGCTGTGTTGCGCCGCGTTTGTGAAACGGGTCGAAACTCAAGCGATCGCTGCGCCATACGGCGCACTGCCGGCGGGGGCTACCGGATTTGCACCAGCGGCCAGCGCTGCGGCGGCACATAGGCCTTTGACGTGCGGGGGCACTCCTTTATGCGCAGTTCCACAAGTGTCGCGTCCCCGCCCGGCGGGAAGGCGTACACGGCCCGCGAACCGCAATCGCCCGCACCGCGCGCCTTGGTCAGCAGGGTCAGCTCGCCTTTCGCGGCATCGAAATCCGGCTCTCCGACGAGTTCTTCCTCGAGGGTGGGCGGCGCATGCGCAGCACTGTCGGCAACCGTGGGGAAGCGCAGCGTCTTGCCCGGACTGCCCGGTTTCTCCTGAAGCACAGCCGTGAACATGGATTGGTAGGCCGCCCGGTCGCATTGCACCAGGTACAGCGTCCGGCCTTCCTGCAAAGGGAAGGTCTCGACGCCCGGGCCGGTTACGGGAACCTGCATGCCCTCGGGGGAGAGCATCTCCTGATAGGACGCCTCGCAGGTCGCGGGCCAGTGGAGCACGGCCCGCAGCTTGGCACGATCCTCCAGAAAGCGTTGTCGCGCCGCCGCCTGCGCCTTGCGAAGGGCGTCGAGCCGGGCGGCAAGATGCTTTTGCAAACAGGCGGCGTCCGGGCAGGCGTTTCGGACCGACAGCCACTGGCGCTGGGCGGCGCGTAGCGCTGCCTTGTCCTGGTCCGGGGTCGTCGCCAGCAGATCTGAAAAGGCGTCGGCCATGGCGCTGTCGGCCTCGCGCAGGGCAGGATCGGCGCAGATGGTTTTCTCCACCGCGGTGGCGGCCTTGGCGCAGTCCATGCCTGCGGCCAGGACCGCGCCGGGCGACGGACAAAAGCAAAAGGAGAGCAATACGGCCCTCAGGAGGAGCGGCGCGAGCCCGTGCAGGGCATGGCGATGCCGCGGGCGGCTCACGGCTTCTCCTTGACGTAGCGGGCGATGCCGATGGCCTGCCTGCCGCCGGCATCGTGGCTGTAGATGAGCTCCAGGGAGCCGTCAGGCAGCAGGCGGCCGTGGAAAGCGCCTTCCTCCTCCAGGATGTGCACGGTCACGTTGTCGTAGGCCACAAGTCCCATGATGCGTTCCTGGTGCTTGTCGCTTTTCTTGACGCCGAGAAAACGTCGGCCTTCCTGGCGGGTGATCTCCATGACGAAGGCGCTCTTCACGAAGCGCGGCTCCTGGTCCGCCTGGGGAAAGTGGCGGCTGCCGGTGGTGATGCCTTCGTGGTCGACGGTGCGCCATACGCCGCGCAGGTCGGGAACGTCGGCGGCGCGGGCGGCAGTGGCGCAACAGAGCAGGGACAGGGCGAAAAGGACGGCGAGTCTGCGCATGGCGGGTCTCCTTGTCACGGGTTGCCGGCCCGGTGGTCTTGCGGGAGGGCGCTTGGCCGGAGTGTGCTTTTTTCCCCCGGGAGCGCGGTCGCGTCAAGGCCGGCCCGTGTTTTTCGGTGTGGGGATGTGGCGCGTGGTTTACGCCGGGACGGGAATCTGTTACTGACTGCCGCTTACGGCCTGATTGGCTCAACCTCTTCCCACCGGCACGGTCCCCCTTGCGATACAACAAAGCCATCGTCTGGCTGCTTTGCAGCAGCGTCGCCCTTTTGACCTTTGCGGCATTCTATTACAAGAGAGGATGGGATACCGTAGACGGGCAGTTGCGGGAAATAGCGACCAACGTCAATACGGTCAACGAGGTTATGAACGACCTTGGCGGATTGTACAACCGGACGCGATCCGGCATTATATTGAAACAGCTGCTGTCCCTTGATGCCCCCTTTGTCGTCGTGTTCGGCGACAGCATCGTCGAGCAGATGTATTTCCCCACCTTGGACGGTCTCAATGTCATCAATACGGGCATATCTGGTTCAAAGGCCCTGGAGTCCCTGCCGTTTCTGCGTCAGATCCTGGCGGATTCGAAGGGGCCGCTGGTGATCGTGTCCATGGGCGCCAACGATGCCTTCGGGAACAATGTGGCCACGCCCGAGCGCTTCGCCGCCGGCTACGAAGCCCTCGCCCGCTCCGTTCTCGACAGCGGCCGGGTGCTCGTGCTCGTCACCCTGCCGCCTATGGAAACCGGAAAGTTCGCTGCGGACAAGTTCGATCACGCCAGCATTCCGGCCTACAACGACCGCATCCGGGAGATCGGACAGCGCCTGGGCGTGACCGTGGCCGACGTCGACGCCGTGCTCGAGACTTGGCGCAAGGGCCAGCCGGACGGCTTTACCGTGGACGGCGTGCATCTGGGCGCAAAAGCCGCCGCGGTCTGGCGCGACACCGTTTATGCTGCGGCCCGCAAGGCCCTGGCCACCGGCAAGCCCTGAACGAGGCCGATTGCCGGTTCGCGCGCATCTCTTCCGGTTCCGCGGATTCTAAGCAGTGCGATTGCACTGCGGCGCGTGAAATGTCTTTCAGGCGGTACCTGCGGGCTTTCCTTTCTCCCGGGCCTTTGGCATAAGGCGGCCGGAAGCAGAGAGCATGATGACCTTCTACGAATTCTCCACGAATCTGTTCGATCCGTTGCATTCCTTTTGGGAAAACCCCAAGACGCGGCGCGCGGTGGCCATGAGCCAGGTCGCGGCGTTTTGCATCGGCCTGATCGGCATAGAATTGAACCGCCGGGGACTGGTGCCGCCGGTGCTGGCCAGACTTACGCCCACGTCCCATTTCTACGCCATCAACCTGGCCTTCACGCTGGTGCTCATCCAGGAGGTCGTGGACCTCATCTTCGTGCTGCCTTGTTCGGTGACCAAGTCCCTGGGCAAGCAGTTCGAAATTCTGTGCCTGATCCTGCTGCGCGACGCCTTCAAGGAACTGGTTCACCTCCACGAGCCCATCATCCTCATCGAATCCGTCCACGTGCTTTTGCCCATGCTCGCCGACGGCGCGGGTGCGCTGCTGTGCTTCATCGGCCTTGGCATGTATTACCGCCGCTACAGCAAAAAACCGCAAGCGCCCAAGGGGCCGTGGCTGTATCCCTTTGTGGCCAACAAGAAATTCCTCGCGTTTTGCCTGCTCGTCTTCTTCCTGACCTTCGGGTTGTGGGTCGCCTGGCAAAGCGCCCTCACCGGGGAGGCGCACGACTTCTTCACGGTCTTTTACACCGTGCTCATCTTCAGCGACATTTTCATCGTGCTGCTGTCCCACACCTACCAGCCGGCTTTTTACTCGGTGTTTCGCAACTCCGGCTTCGCCCTGGCCACGCTTTTCATTCGTTTCGCACTGGCCGCCCCGGCCTATTACGCTCCCTTGCTCGGCGTGGCCGGCATGGTTTTCGCCTACGGCGTGGCCGCGGCCAGCGAGAGCTTCGACAAGCGCAACTGACCACGGCGCGATCGCGCCGCTTTCCCGGGAGGCGATACATGCAGGAACCTGTCACCCTGACGCCTATCGGCACCATCCGTTCGCCCTTTACGAGCCTGTCGGGCATGCCCATCCAGCCGGGCGGGGCGCGCGACGTCCTGGGGCGGCTCGAACTCGATCCGGCCCTGGCTCCGGCCTTGGCCGACCTGGACGGCTTTTCCCACATCTATCTCCTCTATCTGTTCCACGCCTCGTCGGGCTACGACCTGACCGTCACTCCCTTTCTCGACCGCACGCCGCGCGGGCTTTTCGCCACGCGCGCGCCCAGGCGTCCCAACCCCATCGGCCTGTCCGTGGTCGAGGTCGTCTCCGTCGCGGGCGCCGTGGTCCAGGTGCGCGGCGTGGACGTGCTCGACGGCACGCCGCTTCTGGACATCAAACCCTACGCCCCGGGCTTCGACGCCCCGGGCGCGGCCGTGCGCTGCGGCTGGATGGAAGGCCGCGACAGCGACGTCGCCGGCCTGCGCAGCGACGGCCGTTTTGTGCCCAAGAGCTGAGGCTTTTCGTCGCCTTCCCGATTCCGCTTCGTTCGCATCGCGCAAAAAAAAGGCCGCCGCCCCTCATGGGCGACGGCCTTTGTCGTCGTTGCGGCCTGCGCGTGAGGCTCAGGCGGACAGATCGGTGAGCGCCCCGCGCCGGATTTCCGCCAAGGCGGGCATGGCTGCGGGCATCTCCGCCTCGGCCCGGGTCAGGTCCGAAGGGGAGGTGATGGAAAAGGGACGCCGCGTAGCGGGCTCCAGCCCGTCGGCGAAGGCGATGGAATGGTAGCCGTCGGTGACGCCGACCACATACTGTCCCATGACTCCCCTCCTTGCCCCCGCATCCTGCCCTTGAAGCGGCTTCGCCGTGCGCCGGAGTCCCGTGGGGACTCCGGCGGGTGGCAGCCTGTTGGCCGTCGGAGGCTCATCTCATGAGAGAGAGGCGATACGCTCCCGTTTTGCCAGGACGCTACTTGGCCACGTCGGCTTGCAGCTGCTTGGCCATTTCCGAGATCTTGGCCATGGCGGCCTTGTGCTCGGCCGCATCGAGGCCTGCGGCCAGGCGATCGGCCGCGGCGGCGAACTCCGCCACCTTGTCCGCTTGCATCTGTTTGCGGATCTTGGCCGGCAGGCCCTCGAACTGGGCGATCTTGGCGTCGAGCGCCGCGACCTTGGCCGGCACGTCGGCGACGGACTGGGCCACGCTCGACAGTTTCGCGTCAAGGGCCACGTAGACGCCGAAAGCCAGGACGATGGCCAAAATGGCCAGCGCCAGGCCGGCCCGCGCCGAATTGGCCGTTTCTTTCGCTTCCACAACGGGATTGTCCACTTTGCTTTCCACATCGTCGCCGTACAGGGCCCGGACTTTTTTCTCCATGCCAAGCATAAGGCGGTTCCTCCGTGGGATAAATTGGAATGCGATTCTACATACCCCAAAGTGCTGTTCGCTACAATGAAAAAGAAAGCAACATCCCGATTCCGCGTGACTTTTTTCATCAGCTATAGGTGAAAACCGAGTGAACGCTCAGCCGGTGCCGCAGGATGCCGGCGGGTTTTTCCCCCTGAAACGAAGAAATTGACGCGAACTGGCTGGTTCCTGTCCGCTTTGCATGGACTGATGGGCTTTGCGGGCGGCGGGGAACGCCACCGCGAAAAGGGGAGAACCGACATGATCCTGCGCTGCCGCCTCTGCCATGCCTCCATCGCCGCCTTCGATCCCGCCGACCTCCGCCTGCCGCTTCTCGGCGCCATGTTCGGTCCCCTCGAGCCCGGCTTCCCCCCGCCCTTTGATCCCGAGGCCGCCTTCGCCCACGCCCGCTGCCCCTACTGCGGACACCACCCGCAGGGCTACGAGCCGGCCGGCGCGGACAGCCTCGAAACCGACGCGGGCGCGTTCGTGCTTCCCGCCGCCCCCGCAACCCCGGCTACCCGTCGCCGCAAGGAGGGAAAATAATGGCCGTTGCCGCCTGCTCCGGCGAACTGCTGCCCCCGGCCGAGCGCCCGGATCTGGTCGGACCGCGCGTTTTCGAGCTTCTCGAGGCCGTGGTCGCCGACAAGGCCCGCCTGGGCCTGGCCGAAAAATGGACCAGTCATTACCGCCTGGGCCGAAACCGCGCCTGGCGCGGAACAGCCCCGACCGGCGCGGCCTCGGCCAACCTGCTGCACCTGCACCGCCAGCGCACCGTCAACATGCTCACGGACAACAACCCCACCTTCAACGTCACGCGGGTGGGCCCCAACGGCGATGATACGCTCTTTCGCACCCTGGAGCGCGCCGCCGCCTGCTGGTGGACCGAACAGGAGCAGCAGGCCGTGTTCGAGCGCTCGGTCCTAAACGGCGAGACCTACGGCGTGGCCGTGGAAAAGGTCGTCTTCGACCCGGACCTCGAGTACGGCCTCGGCGAGGTGCGCACCGTGGTCGTCGATCCCTTCGCTTTCGGCGTGTTCCCGACCGACTGCCTGGACCTGCGCGACGCCGCCGCGGTGCTGCATTTCACGCCCATGCCCCTGCGCGAGGTCGCACGCCGCTGGCCCCAGGCCTCCGGCAAGATCCAAAGCGACGCCGCGCTCCTGGCGAGCCTCGGCGACAACCGCCAGGAAATGGCCACGGGTGACGGGTCCCGGCGCGGGCTCTTCTCGCGCTTCGGCGAGGTGCTCAGAAGCCTTGCCGGCGCAAGCGGCGCGGCGGCTCCAAGCGAGGACACGGCCCTTGTCTGCGAATGCTGGGTGCGCGACTACACCATGACCGGGGACGGCCCGCGCTATCCGGGCTCCATCCGCTGCGTCACCGTGGCCAGCGCCGGGCGGCTCGTGCTCGACGACCGGCCCAATCCCTCGGTCAATCCCGCCCTGGCCCCGGACGAGGCCATGGCCACCTACCTCTACGACCGCTTTCCCTTTGCCCTGGCCAATTCCCTGACCGATCCGGTCAGTCTCTGGGGGGCGTCGGATTTCGAGCAACTCGCCGAGTTGCAATACGAAATCGACAAGTGCCTCGCCCAGCTCACCTCCCACAAGGACCGCTGCGCCCGGCCGAAAATCATCAACCCCCGGGACTCGGGCGTGGCCAACGCCGCCTTCACCAACCGCTTAGGGATAGTCAACCCCACGTCCATGGCCGCGGCCCAGGGCATCCGCTACCTGGAATTCGTCAACAACACCAAGGACATCGAAAGTGTTCTCGCCCTCTACCGCGAGCTGTTCAGCCAGATCTCGGGCTTGTCCGACCTGGAGCGCGCCGCCGCGCCCGACCGGCCGGTCATCGCCTACCGGGCCATCGCCGCGCTCATCGAACAGGCCGCGACGCTGCTGCGCGGCAAGATCCGCAACTACTCGCGCCTCATTCGCGAACGTGGCCGGATGTTTCTGAGCCACATGCAGAACTGGTACACCGAGGAACGCTGGATCAGCTTCACCGAGGAGGGCCGCGCCGCCGTGGCTCCGCTTCACGGCGCGCGCTGCCGCGTGCCCGCCCGCCTGACCGTCGTTTCCGGTTCCACCATGCCCGTGTCCAAGGTGCAGCAGCGCGAAGAGGCCCTGAGTCTCTATCAAATGGGGGCCATCGACCGCCGCGATCTCCTCGAAAAGCTCGACTGGTCCGGCCGCGCCGCCGTGCTCGGGCGCATGGGCGAGGGGGGAGATGGGGGAGGAGGAGAGAAAAGAGGAAAGATGCCTCCGGCGGCCGGGGGGGATTATCCCCCCCGGACCCCCGAGAAGGAGGGGGAGGGGAAGCATGCCGCTTTATGACTTCGAGTGCCGGGTTTGCGGGCGGGTGTTCGAGGCCATGGCGGGCATGGAGGAGGTCGAGGCCGTATGCGCCTGCGGCGGAACGGCGAAACGCCTCGTCTCGGTGGGACGGGGCTACCGCGCCGACGCCGACTGGCTTGGGTCCGTGACCGCCGTGGTCGAGAAGGACTCGCCCAAACCCCACGTACGCGCCTTTCTTGCCGACCCGAGCCGCGCCAACTACCGCCGCTGGATGGCCGGCGAAGGCCTGCGTCCCCAGGAAGCCGGGGAAGGCCGCCGCGCCCCCGCGCCCCGGCCGGAGATCGCCCGGGAAGTCCTGGACCGCTTCGCCGCGCGCCGCGCCGCGTCCTGATCGCGCCCTCTCGGCCGCCGGCCTCCGCCAGGGGCCTTGAGCATACCAACCGTCAACCCGAGAAAAGGGGAGGTTCATGGAAGCCACTTTCGTCGCGCCGCCCGAACCGGCCGTGTCCGTCGATCCCGGCCTGTCCGCCGTGGAACCGTTTTTCGCCGAACTGGAAAAACGCCTGGACGCGCTGCTCGAAAACCGCCTCGACGCCCTGGACGCACGGCGTCGCGAAGTCGAGCGCCAGTCCCTCATGGACCGTTTCGTGGCCGAACACCCGGATTTCCGCAGCCTGGCCGCGGACGGCTCCCTGGAGGCACAGCAGCGCGCCAACGGGCTCCTCGACGACGTGGGCGCGTATTTCGCCCACCATCTCCAGGCCGAGCGCCAGGAACACGCCGCCGCCCTGGAAACGGCGCGCCAGGAAGCTGCCGCCGCGGCCGAGGCCCGGGCCATGGAACGCTTCCGCGCCAAGGGGCTGGCGCGCACCTTGAGCGTCGCCCCGGCCGACGCCGGGCGGGGACGCGGCGTCGATCCCGACCTGGCCGCGCCCGAGAAGTTCGGCGGCGTAAATGCCGTCCTCGCCGCCCGTCTTGCCGCCCGCCGCCAGTCCGCCGGCGTCTAACCCCAAGGAGGAGACCGCATGTCCCTTTCGATGACCGAAATCGAGTCCATCACCAGCGACTATTTCGCCGCCGCCGGCGGTAAGGCCGTGGACATCTACTTCCGCAACTCCTTCCTCCTGGACCTGCTCATGAACCGCCAGGCGGGCCTGTTCGAGCGGCCCGGCGGCGGTGAGAGGATCCGCGTGCCGCTCAACTACTCCGACGCCGAGGGCGGCTTTTTCACCCGCTCGGACACCTTGTCCAGCGACGACCGGGTCACGGTCAACGCCGCCGCCTATAACTGGAAGCACGCCTACGGCAACGCCACCGTCTACCTGACCGACGAGGTGGCCGCCGCCGGGGACTATGCCGCCGTGCAGTTCGTGACCCAGAAGATCGAGACCGCCCAGCGCACCTGCTCGAGCTGGCTCGCGGCCACGCTCTATTCCGCCGCCGGCGACGAGGCCCCGACGCTCACGGGCCTGCGCGCCCTGACCAGCGCGGACGCCGACAAAGCCTACGGCGGCATCGCCGAAAACGACCTGCTGGCCGCCGACGGCACCAAGCCCTGGAAGGGCGTGACCGTCTCCGACGCCGCGACCGTGAGCCTTGAGGTGCTCCAGGAGCTGCGCAGCGCGGCCAAGGTCTCCGACGGCCGCGACGGCAAGCCCAACATCGCCGTCACCACCGAGTCCCTCTACAACAAGGTCTCGCGCATCCTCCAGGTACAGCAGCGCTTCGTCACCGACGACGGGGTGGCCAGCGCCGGCTTCACCCACCTCGTCTACGAGGGCATGGTCGTGGCCGCCGACGACTACTGCCCTGCCGGCCACCTGTTCGCGCTCAATACCAACTACCTGGGATTCGCCGTGCACCAGAACGGCTTCTTCGCCCGCCAGCCCTGGGTGGATCTCGCCGGACCGGCCGGCCGCTCCATGAAGATCCTCTGGCACGGCAACCTCATCTGCTCCAACCGCCGCGCCCACGCCTGCCATTCCAACCTGTCCTAGCCTTCCCCCAAAAACGTCGACAAACGGAGGAAAACATGGCCCAGCCCATGAAACTGAGCTTCACCCAGGACGTGGCCGAAACCTCGCCGGCCAAGCGCGAAGCCGTAGGCGCGCTGCGCATCACCGCCGACGGCCGCAAGTTCCGTTACGCCAAGGCCGGCGCGGCCTCGCTCGCCGCCGGCACCCTGGGTCTGGCCCCGGCGGCCGTGGCCGCGCACCAGAACCTGGCCGCCACGCCGGCCGCCGTCGGCGACCGGGTGCTGTCGCTCACCGTGGGCGCATCGGCCGTGGCCGAAAACGCCTACGAGGACGGTTTTCTCCAGGTGGCCGACGCCGCCGGCAAGGGCATGCAGTGCCGCATCCTCTCCAACACGGCCTGCGCCGCGGGCGGGACGGTGGTGTTGACGCTGGCCGAGCCGCTTCGCGCCGCGCTCACGGTCGATTCCAAGATCTCCCTCGTGCCCTCGCCCTGGGGCGGGGTCACGGCCTCGGCCACGGAGGAGAATCTGCCCGTGGGCGTTGCGCCCTGCGACGTGCCCGCCGGGCACTACTACTTCGCCCAGACCGGGGGCGTGGCCTGCTGCCTGGCCGCCGGCGCGGCTCCGGTCGGCAGCATGCTCGTGCCCGGGGCCGCACCCGGCAGTCTGTCCGCCATGAACGCGACCCTGGACACCGACCAGCCCGTGACCGGTGTGGCCTTTGCCGCCGCCTTCACCGACGGCCGCTGTCAGCCCTGCTTCCTGACCCTCGATTAGTCCCTGTCGCCCCCGAACACGCAACTGCCAACGATAGCGGAGGAAGCCAGACATGGCCGAGGCTCGACTCTTTCTGCCCCGGACGGCGGCCGAGGGGATGCGCAGCGCCTGCCCCGACGCCCTGGGCGCGCTGGTGGCCGAGGTGACGGCAATTGTGGACGACCCCGCGGTCGGCGAAGAAGAGGTCGCGCGCGCCTTGCTGCGCGGGCTTCTGGGTGCCGCCGCGGCCACGCGCCTGCCGGCCCTCGCTACCGAATCCCGGCTCCCCTTCGGACCGGGGCAGGAACATGCCGCGCTGCCGGCGGACTTGCAGCACGGCCCGACCGATGCCTTCCTCCTCCCCGGGCGCGGCCGGATCCGCATCCTGTCCGATCCGGCCGCGTTGCGGCGGACCTCGCGCCTTGCCGCCAACGGTCCCGTGCGCTTCGCCGCCCCCGGCGCGGGAAGGCTCCATGTGCTGCCCGTGCCGCAAACGTCCGTGGAGATCGCCGTCGGCTACTACCGCCTGCCCGACCCCCTGGCCGGGTATGCCGACAAGCCATCCTGCCTGCCGCCGCACCTGGCCGGGAGGCTCCTCGTCTCCTTTGCCTGCCGGGAGCTTTTCGAGCGCCTGGAGGAGGGGGCCGAAGGCAGGAAACCGCAGACCCAGGCTTATGCCGCGCGCTACGAAGCCGCCCTGGCCGAGCTGGTCGGGCTTTACGGCCCGGCGACGGTCCAGGCCGAGCCCGTGGACGTGCCCGGCGCCTTCGGGGAGGGCTGGCTGTGAGCCGGGAGTGTCGCCTGACCCGCTGCCTCGGGCTTGGCGCGTCGGCGTCGCCCCTGGGGCTCGCCTGCGACCCGGACAAGGGAACCTATGCCCTGGCCGAGGCCGTCAACGTCGATGTGGTCGATGGGAGGCTGAGGAGCCGGCCGGGGTACGTCCGGCTGGGGGAGGGCGGTTACGAGGCCCTTTTTGCCCACGACGGCGACCTCTATGCCGCGCGCGACGGCGCGATCCTGCGTGTCCCGGCCGGGGGGCAGCCGCGCGTGCTGCGCGAGGGCCTGACCCCCGGCGCGGACGTCGCCTTCCTCGGCGTCGGCGCGGACGTCTACTTTGCCAACGGCTTCGAAAATGGCCGCATCCGCGACGGCGCGGCCGAGCCCTGGGGCGGCGGGCGCTATCCCGGTCCGGACCGCCACGGGCGCTACGTCGCGCCGCCCGCCGGGCATCTGCTGGCCGCGTTCGCCGGCCGGATATGGATCGCCGACGGCGCGCTCGTGCGCTTCACCGCCGGGGCCGGGCTCAACGACTGGGTCGATGCCCTGGCCGGCTACCTGCCGCCGGCCACGGGCCGGGTGCGCATGCTGCGGCCCGTGGCCGGAGGGCTTTTCGTCGGCGACGCCGCCGGCGTGATCTTCGCCGCCGGCACCGACCCGAAAACCATGACCTTTGTCCGGGCAAGCCCCGTGCCACCCCTTGCCGGCAGCGACGCCGCCCTGGCCGCCGGCCGCCATGATGCCGTGGCCGGTCGGGAGCTCACGGGCGACGCCGCCGTCTGGGCCGGCCGCGACGGCGTGTACCTGGGCCTGCCCTCGGGCCGGGTCACGCGCCTGGCCGCCGCCCGCATCCCCGCCGCCCGGGCCCGCGCCGTGGCCGGGAGTGGCCGATACCTGTTGTTCCTCAAATCCTAGGCATTTTTGCCGCAACCTCTTGCCGCAAGGAGCGCCAGCATGGCCCTTCGTCTCTCCACCGGTCTTCGCAACAAGCTGCTTGGCACCTCGGGATTCAAAAGCATCATGCAGTACGGCGTGATCCGTCTCTTCCCGGGCGTGCAGCCCTCCAGCGCCGACGACGCCGAGGGTGCGACGCCGCTTCTGGAAATCACCGTCTCCTCGGGGACCTTCAGCCCCGGCACCGGGGAAAACGGCCTTAACTTCGACGACCCGGTCGACGGCGCGTGCGCCAAGGCCGCTGCCGAAGTCTGGTCCGGCGTGGCCTCGGCCACGGGCACGGCGGGCTGGTTCCGCTTCTACGCCACCGACCGCACCACCGGCGCGGACACGACCCATGCCCGTTTCGACGGTTCGGTCTCCACCTCCGGCGCGCAGCTCAACATGAGCAGCACCGCCATTACCGCCGGCGCGACCACCACTATCGACAGCTTCACCGTGACCATGCCCGCTTCCTAGGCGGAGGCGACCGGTTGCGGCGCGGAGCCGGGGAAGGTGTTTCCCGGCTCCGCAGGGAAAACGCGGGAACCGCGCGCATGCGGTGGAGAAGGCCATGTCCGAGATCTACCCACAGTCCATGCATTGCCGCTTCGAAGGCTTTCCGGCCCGCGTGCGGGTCGCGTGCGGCCGGGCGTTTTCCGAGGCCCGGGCCACGCCCTATTCCTTCGGCAGCCGGGTGAACCTGGCGCAGACGCCCAAAAGCGGCGTCCTGCAGGGTGCCTGCGTCTCCGGCCAGGCCCTGCCCAGCCTGGAAATCATTTATTCCGACACCGGCGACGACGACGTGTTCGACCTCAAAGTCTCTCACTACGGCTACGGCCGCTTCTACCTGCCGGACGCGGATTCCACGCGTTACGCCTTGGCCGTGATCAAGGGCGTACGCGTCGAGGCGCTCGGCATCCGGCGCGCGTTCGAGACCGTGGACGTCTGGGACACGCTCCTGGCGGCCGACACCGATCTCGACGACGTCGCGTCCCAGGGTGCGACCGTCCAGGACGCCGACGCCTCGAGCGGCGTCGCCGTCACCTGGTTCGTCGGCGACATGCCGGCCGGGGGCCTTGTGGTCACGGGACGCCTGCAACTCGGCGGCGACACCGCACTGCTGTTCTAAGGAGAGGCCATGCAGACCCTTGCCCTCTACCGGGAAACGGCGGACGGCCTCGTCACGGTCACGCCCGATCCCTACGATCCCCAGTATTATCGCGACCTGCTGCTCGCCCGGCGCTTTGACGACGTCCCCGGCTGCGTCCATGCCGACGCCGACAGGATCTGCCGCACGCGCGGCGAAGTCTTCTATTCCTCCATGGAGGTGGAGAATCCCAACGAGGTACACAACTTCCTGATCGGCAACGGCGACCTCTACAACGGCAGCTGGATGCCTAGTCCTCGTAACGCCGTGCCTGAATACGTGGGCTTGCGCTTCGAGGAACCCGTACTCGTCACCAGCTTCCAGTTCTCTTCCGTGGCCTCCATTTCCTACAACTGTCCCATGAGCGCCGCGCCCTGCGGCTATCCCACGGATTTTTCCCTGGAAGGCTCCAACGACGAGACGGAGTGGGCGACGCTGCTCTCCATGACGCAGTTTGCCGGCATGCGCGTCACGTTCTCGAGCCCGTACTATGACGAGGATTGCGACTGGTGGGACGACGGCGTCTTTCTTTCGGATCGCATGGACATTGCCGATCCGCGCCACTTCCTGGCCTATCGCATGGTCGTGCGGGCGTTCAAGCCCAACATCAAGGGCATCTACAACGTGGCGGAACTCGTCTTGTACGGGGATTTTTAAGGCCGTGGCCGCAACGCTCGGAACAAAGGCACAGGTGACCTCGATGCCACAGCAAACGGACACGGCGGCGCGCCACGTGCCGCCTCTGGCGACGCCGGAGACGCTGGCGGCGCTTGCCGCGTCGGAAAGCGGGACGGGTGCGCCCGTCCCCGACCGCACCGATCCCTTCGCCCAAACGCGTTTCGTGTGCGTGCGCCACGGCGGCGGGCGCGGCGTCGGCATCGGGAGGCCCCATGCCCGCCCTTGAAGACTACCTCTATTCCGTCGAGCCACTGGCCGAGGAAGCTCTCTCCGGCACGGGACTCGTCCCCGTGGGCTGCGTCGTCGCGGCCAGCGGCACGTGCGGCGTGACCACGGCCGAGGGTGGCCTGCCCCTGCCCCTGCCGCAGGTCGCCGCCGTCGGGGATTGGCGGCCGCTTGGCGCGTGCGCGCTGCCGGCGTGCGGCCTGACCGGGGCTGTCGCGGGCTGGGTCCATAACGGGGCGACGTGCGCCATGCCCATGCCCGGAACCGTTGGCGCGGCCTCCCCGGCCATCCTGGTTTCCCTTGTCGCAACACCCCTTTTCGCCGTGGCCGCAACGGGCGGCACGGCGGCCGTGACCCTGCCGGGCACGGCCGCGGCGGCGCAAAGCGACGCCAACCGCAACGGCGATACTGCCCTGGCGCTTCCCGCTCTCGGGAGCAGGGCTTTTGCCTGCGGCCTGGACAATCCCGTGGTCAACGCATCGGGTTCCGCGGCGGTGGTGGCCTTGCTCGGCCAAGGCGACTCCGAACTTGCGGCCCTGGCCGCGACCCTTGCCGCTGGTGCGACGGGGCGCGACGCCGTGGCCGTGGCGCTGTGCGACGCCGTGGCCCGGGCGGTCTCCTACGTGGCGGAGGAGGACGGCGCGGACGTCTGGAACTGCGCCCTGGGCACCTATTCTCTGGGCAGCGGCGACTGCGAGGACGGGGCGATCCTGCTCCACGGCCTGCTGCTCGCCGCAGGGATTCCCGCCGACCGCGTGGTCACGGCCTTCGGCCGGGTGGGCATCGACAAGATCGGCCATGCCTGGGTCGCCTACAAGCGCGAAAGCGATGGCCTGTGGACGGCGCTCGACTGGACACTCGGCCCGGACCAGGGCGCGGTCGCCGCGCGGCCGGTCCTGGGTGAGGCGGCCTACTACGGTCTGGTCGATTACGCCCTGACTGCTTCCGCTTTTTTCACCGTGCGCGCCACCGCGGCGGCGTTTTTCGCCCGGGCGGCGGCCGATGCCGTGCTGTTGCCCACCCTGGACTTGGTCGGCGAGGCTTCGCTTGGCGCGCGGGGCGCGGTCGAGGTCGCCTCGGGATTTCTGGCGTGCCAGGCGGCGAGCGCGGCTGCCGGGGCTTGCCAATTGCCTGCGCCGGTTGCGCTGGCTTCGGCCGGATCGGCCTGGGGGCAGGCCGCGCTGCAGCGGCCGGGCGTGGTCGGCCTTGTCGGCGCAAGGGGCGCTGTGGCGACACCCCTGGCGACGCTTTCTGGCCTTGCCGGTTGCGCCGGCCGGGGCACGTGCCGCTTGCCGCGCCAGCGCGCGGCGGCGGATGCTCGGCAGCGCACGGCCGCAGCTGCCGGTGCGCGCCTGCCCCGCGCCCGGGCGCAGGCGTGGGGGCTTGCCGGCATGCTGGGCCGCGGCGGCTGCGCCTTGCCGTCGTCTGTCGCGCGCCTGCACGGCCTGGACGGTCTCCTGGCCGCAGCCGCCGTTGGGTCGCCGCTGCCGGACTGCCTGGGCCTTGCCGCGCCGCTTCGTTTTGCCGTGGCCGCGGCCTTTGCCCAGGCGCTGGCGGTCCGGGGCGAGGCGGTCGCGCCGGGAGAGGATTTGGAAGCCTATGTTTTCGATCCCGCCGCCGGGGAGGAATGGGTATGACGACCACCTTGGGATTTTCCCTGGAACTTTCAAGCGGCGCGCTTACGACCCATGTCGGCCTGCCGTCCGGGGCCGCCTGCGTCCATGACGGCGCGGTCCTGCTGGCCGATGCCGACGGGCTTTACCGCGTGGGCGGCGACGACGACGCAGGCGTCGCCATTGCCGCCCGCGCGGCCCTGCCGGCCACGGATTGCGGCCTGCCCGGGGCCAAGCGCCTTGTGGGCGTGGCCGTGGAAGGCGTCGTTGCGGGCGAACTGGCCGTCTCGGCGCAAAGCGGGGCCGACGCGTCGCTTTGCGGCCGGCTCGGCCCGTCGGGGGAAGGCAATTTCCCCGGCCGGGCCACGGCGCGGCTCGCGCGCGGCTATGGCACGGCCTGGCGGGTGGCGCTTGAAAACGTGGACGGTGCGGCCCTGGACATCGGGGCCATTGCCCTTGCGGTCGTGCCCCTTGACCGGAGGCGGCCGTGAACGCGGATGGGCGGTCGATGGCAGGCGCGCGCTCCGTGGAGGGGCTCTCTGGGGCGGAAGGCGGTTTCGATGCTTTGGAGCTTTCGGAACTTCGGATTCCGACGGCCCGGGAGCTAGCGGATTTCCGGCCGACGGCGCGGCTGCGTGTCCCCGGCGGGCTCGCCGGCGCGGGCCTCGAGGACGGCGAAACGTACCTGGCCCGGCTGCGCGCGCGGGCGTTGCGGGAACTGGGCGTCATGCACCGGGAAAACGTCTTCGAGCTGCCGGTCTTTTCCCGCACGGTGCGCCTGCCCGGCGGCGAAACCCTCGTCTGCCGCCGCAACGGGAGCCTCGACAGCGTGGACATCCTCGCTCCGGCCGGGTGGGAGGCCGCGCCGCGTCGCAGAGCCTTGCCCGGGACACAAGTGCGCGAGGCGGGCTCTTTTTTCGCCATCCCGGACTGCCTGGCGCGATACGAAGGCGGAGACGGCCTGGAAAACGCCGTGACGGACGGAACGCTCGCCGGCTGGAGCCTGGGCCTTGGCGACGCCGTGACGGTCGTTGCCCCGGGCGAGGTCGGCCTGGCCGAACCCGAGGGCCTGCCCGAAGCCGGCATCGCGCGTCGGCGCGGCGTGTTCGTGCTGCCGGGCGGCGCGGCCTCGGGCCTGCTTTTCGGGCGCGACCACATCCCGGACGACGCGCCCTTTTCCGTGAGTTGCCTGGTGCGGCTGCGCGAAGCCCTGGACTACGACTACACCTACGACGCGCGCGGCGTGTACAACCCCTTTCGCGTCTATTTGTTGCAAAGCGCCGACGGCGCGGACTACACCTGGGAGTGCCCGGGCTCCATCTCGCCGCTGCTGGGGTTTTGTTCGCCGCACCTGCATCCGGACTGGTCGGCCACAGTCACCTATCCCTGGGCGCCCTGGAATGCCGACTACGCCGCCTATACGGAAACCCTCCTCGGCGCGAAGCGTGTGGAAACCGCCTGCGACGGCGCGCCGCTTCTTGCCGGCGAGGCCTATGCCGACGCGCGCGGCGCGGCCTATCCCCATCCCTGGGGCTTCGTGATCGGCCTGCAGGCGGCGGGGCTTTTCCTCTACAACGGCGATCGGCTCCTCGGCGCGCGCCTGTCCCGCTTCGAAAGCCAGTTCGGCTACGCCCCGGCGGTCAGCGATCCGATCGCGCGCGGCGTGTGGCACCATGTGGTCATGACCCATGCGGCGGACGGAGCCGTGCGGCTCTACGTCGCCGCCGCAGACGCGGCCGACGCCGTCGTCTACGCCGGACGCCAGCCCCTTTGCGCCATGGACGCGGCCTGCGCCTACCAGGCCAGCGGCGTCAACGCCTGGACCCTGCACAACGGCGCGACCGACGCGGCCATCGGCGCATACCGCATGAATCCGGTCATGGACGTCTGCCTGCCGCGCTTTTTCCACTACGCCCTGTCTCCGGCCCAGGCCTATTTGCTGCAACTCGAGGCGCTGACCGGCCTGTTCGTGGCCGACGACCATGAGGCGTCCCAGGCCGCCGCGTTGGGCCTGACCGCCATCACCATCCCCAAGGAGGCGTCATGAGCGATTCCACCGGCGCGGCCGGCATTGTCCGCAACAAGTTCGATACGGCACAGAACTACGCCAGCGACGCCTGGTATTCCGCGCTGACGTTCCTGGAGCGTCTGGGCGGTGTGGCCAAGCTGACGTATCCGTCCGTGGACCTGCCCGAACTGCCGCGCACGCCGGAATACCCCGGCGTGCCCGACGTCCCGGGGCTTGCCGCCGTCGTCGTCGACGACGTGGCCGCGCCGGAGGCGCCGGAGTTTTCCACGTCGCGTCTCGACGGGTTTTCCGTGCCGGACTTCGCCGTGGTCCCGCCGGAAGTGATCCTGCCCGAGGAGCCGGACCTCGCCTGGCCCGAGGCCCCGAGCGGCGCGCCGGCCCTGGCTGAGATCGAAACGCCCGCCGATCCCGCCATCGTGCTGCCGGATCCGCCGGTTTTCGATCCCGTGGCCATTCCCGAACTGCCCGGCCCCATTACCCCGACCTTCGAGGGCGAGCGGCCACCCATGCCCGAGCTCCTCGCCCCGGGCAATCTCTTCGTCATGCCCCGCGAGGCGGCCTACGATTCTTCCCTGCGCCAGGCGCTCGCCGCGCGCCTGGAAGGGGAGGTGCGCGCGGGCGGGGCCGGGTACGGCCCGGAACTCGAAACGCGGTTGTGGGAGCGGGCGAAAAGTCGCCTGGAAGACGAACTGGCGACGCGGCTCACCGAGCTTGCCGACGGCTTCGCCGCCCGGGGCACGGCCGCTCTGTCCGGCCCCCTGGCCGACGCCCTGCGCCAGGCCTACGCCGCGCACGCCGACAAGGTCGCCGCCGGCAACCTGGACATCCTGGCCAAACAGGCGGACATGGCCGCGCAAGAAGGCAGGGCCGCCGTGAGCGACTCCCTGGCTCTGGAGGCGCAGGGCATCGAGCTCTTCAACCAGTCGGCCGCCCGCGCCTTCGACGGGGCCAAGGCCCTGGCGCAATACGGCTACGAGGCTCTGCACGCCGAGGTGGCCGTGCACAACGCCCAGCTCGCCCGCTACCAGGCCGACGCCGCCGTGTTCGAGGCGCGCATCCGCGCCGCCCTGTCCGAGCTGGAGACCTACAAGGCCCGGCTGGAAGGGGCGCGGCTGACTGGCGAGGCGCAAAAACGCGCCGCCGACCTTTACCTGGCCGAGCTTTCCGGCGCGTCCACGCTCGTTGCGCTCTACAAGGCACGCATGGAGGGCGCGGCGGCCAAGGCGGCCGTGAGCCGGGACCGCATCAGCGCCTACGAGGCGCAGGTGCAGGCCTACGTGGCCACGGTCAATGCCAATACCGCCCGCTACAACGCCCAGGCCGCGGCCATGGCCGGCCAGGAGGCCAAGGCGCGGGTCTATGCCGAGCAGGTGCGCGCCTACGGCGAGCGCGTCGCCGCGGCCAAGGCTGCGGCCGAAACACGGCTTGCCGTGTCCGCCGAGGAGAACAAGGTCAAGCTCGACGCCTACAAGGCCGACGTGAGCCGTTACGAGGCCGACCTGGCCAAGGCCCGGGCCGCGGCCGAAGTCCTGCTCAAGGACAAGGAACTCTCGCTGCGCGCCTACGAGGCCGGGCTCGCCGCCCGCCGCGACGCGGCCGACCTGCGCTCCAAGGACCATGCCGCCCAGGTGGACGCCTACCTCAAGTCCGCCGAGGTTTCGATCAAGGAAGCGGACATGCTTCTCCAGAACTCGCTCGGCGAACTGCGCCTGGAGGCGGAAAAGATCCGCTCCGGCGCGCAGGTCTCGGCGCAGATGGCGGCCAGCGCGCTCAGTTCCGTCAACGCCTCGGCGCAGATCGGCTACAGCGAGTCCATCGGACAACGCACAAATACGAGCACGACGGAGTCCACCCAGCGCTCGGTCAGCGAAGCAACGTCAAAATCCAGCGGTTACCGCGAGAGCTACAACCACAACTACAATTACAAGGTCTAACGCAACAACGCACGACAGGAGGGTTTATGGCCAATCGCATCTATGCGTCCTGCAAGCGGGGGTTTGGCGAAGGGATGTTCGCCCTGGGTTCCGACACGCTCAAATGCGCGCTCCTGACGCACGCCTACGTGCCGGATTCCGGCCATGCCACGTTCGCCGACGTGGTCGCGGCCGAGGTCTCGGGCGCGGGCTACGCCACAGGCGGCGCGGTCCTCTCCGGCGTGACCTGGGGCGTTTCCGGCGACGCCGCCGTGCTCGACGCCGCCGATCCATCCTGGACCGAGGCCACGGTCACGGCGCGCTACGCCGTGGTCTACGCCGCCAAGACGGCCGGCGGCCTGACCAATCCGCTGCTGTGCCTGCTCGATTTCGGCCAGGACGTGGGCGTGACCGGCGGCACCTTCTCCGTGACCTTTGACGCGGCCGGCGTCCTGGTTCTGGAGTAGCCGTGGCGACGCCATGGCTGGACGGGATCGCGGCCTGGACCGATCAGGCGGCCGGTTTCGGCGGGGGAGCCGTGGCCACGGACATCGCCGCCTGCCGCGCGGCATTGGTCGCCGCGGGCGTGACGGTCGCGGGCCGCGCCGGCTGCGCGGCGGCGGCCTGCAAGGCGGTTTGCGGTTCTGTGACCACGGCAGGCGCGGCGCGCGCGGCCGCTTCCCGTGCCTGGACCAGGGCGGCAGCCGGTCCGGGAAGGGGAGACTCCCTCGCGGCGGCGAACGCTTCGCCTGCGCAGGCACAAGGGCATACCGGGACTGCCGGCTGGCGCGGCCGAACCGTCGCGAGACCGGGCGCGGCCGTGCTTGCCCTGACGGCACCGCAATCCCTGCCCGGAACCGGGCTGCGCGCGGTGGCGCGGTTGGTTTCGCCCTTTGCGACCCGCATCGCGCTCGGGAGCGCCGTGGCCCCGTCCGTCGTCCTTTCCTCCCTGGTCGCAATCGAACAAACCTGAGCGGAGTCGCAATGGACAGCATTTACCAAGGCGATACGGGCGTCGAACTGCTGGTGGACTGCGGCCGGGACATCGCCGGCGCGGGCGCGCCGGCCCTGCTCGTGCGCGCGCCCTCGGGCGCGGTGCGTGCCTTTGCCGGCAGCCTCGTGGAAAAAGACGGCGTCACGCGCCATATCCGCTACGTCACGAAGGCCGGCGACCTGGCCGAGGCCGGCGTCTACCGGATCCAGGCCTCGCTGACGCTCGGCGGCTGGGCCGGCGTCGGCCGCACGGCGTGCCTTGCCGTGCGCGCGCGGTTCTCCTGATCTTCGTCGGAGCCAGCCACACCCCAACATCCTGCTCGGACCGGATTTGCGGAGGGAGCCTTATGACCGCCAGTTTCCTGGAATCGAACGCTTTTGCCGTCACGGGCGATCGGACGGCCGAATTTTCGCCCGGCGTGCGGATTTTTGCCGACTGCGGCGCGGACGGCGCGCGCTACGGCACCGTGGCTGCGGCGCTCTACGTCGCCGATGCGGACCGGACCACCGTGACCCTGACCCTGGATGCCGACGGGCTTACGGCAAATCTTGCGGCCGTGCTCCACGGCAACGACATCCCGGCGTCGCTGGCCAACCATGGGCACACGGGTACGGCCGATGGCGGCGTGGTGGCCCACGGCGCGCTTTCCGGCGTCGGGGCCAACAGCCATGCCGTCATCGATGCGTTTCTCGCCTCCAAGGCCGCCGCATCCGGTCTGGCTTCCCTTGATGCCGCTTCCCGCGTCGTGCAGGACCAGGCAAACGCCACGGCAACACCCGGCGGGACGAAAATCGTCATGTCCGACGCGTCGGGAACGGTCGACGCCTGGGTTTCCGACGCCGCGACAGGCGGCAAGGGCAAGGTGCAGCTGGCCACGGTGGCCGAGACGCAGGCAGGTGCCTGCGTCGATAAAGCCGTCACCCCGGCCGGGCTTGCCGGATCTGCCAAGGGGCTCATCGCCGCGGACACGACACTCCATGTGGCCACGACAGGGAGCGATTCCACGGGTGACGGTTCGTCGAACGCCCCTTTCGCCTCCATCTCCCGGGCGCTGGCAAGCATCCGCAACAAACTGATCGCCTCGGGCGTGACGGTGACGATCCAGGTGGCGGACGGGACGTATTTGGTGTCGAGCACGATCACCATCGACCATCCCGACGCGGACAAGATCCAGATTCTTGGCAACACATCGACCGAAATGACTGTGCCCATTGCAAGCATCGACACCACGGCCAAGACGATCACTGTGGCCGGCGACCGAACGGGCGTCCTGCAGGATGGCGACATTTTCGGCCTGACTGGCAGCAGTACGAGTGGCCTCAAGGGTGGCTATCTGGCCTCCGGGGTGGCTTTCGACGGCACAAACACCGTCATCACGTGCGCGGCGGAAACGATTGCTTCGGCCACGGTCGGCGGCGGCAGCATCGTCATCAAGCCGTGCAATCGGTGTGTGCTGTCCGGCGCAAGCGGACTGGTGATGATCGACATCCTAAAGGGGCTCAAACTGCTGGCGGGGATACGCATCGATCAGTCCGGGACAGCGACGGCCGTGAAAGCCCGGAGCCAGGGCAAAACGTTTGTCGGTAGTCTCATCGTCTACGGAGGACAAAACGGGATTTTCGCACAAGAAGCGGCAAGCGTCGGCGTGCAAGGCGGCGTGATCAAGGGCACTCAATATGGACTTTACGCGTATATCGGCGGCATCATATCGGTAAACGTCCTGACGATTGTCGATAACTGCACCACGATAGGCGTCCGGGCGGCCAGCTGGTCCAATATCCTGGCCGTTACGGCGTACATGATTACGCGAGGGAATGGCACGGATTATTCTCCTGCCTTGAATACGGTCGGAAACAGCAACTCCTATATATCGTCATCTTTCTAGGTGGGAATATGCAACTCATCATCTTTGACAATGACATTGTGGCATATCATGGCGACACCCAGAATATTTCCGGCCTCTATCCTGGTTGTTTAGTTCTCTCCGTCCCCGACGGCACACCCATAGAGATCGGGCAGCCCTGGGCGATCGACCTTGATGCGGCCAGGACTTCCGCCTGCGCGGCCATCGATGCCCAAGCCGAGGGACTGCGCCAGACGGTGCTGACGCCCGGTGCCGGCCAGATGGCCGCCTACCAGGCCAAGGAGGCGCAGGCTACGGCTCTGCTTCAGGACCCCACGCCCACCGAGGCCGAGTATCCGGACATTTTCAACGAGATCGGCGTGACCGCGGACAGCGCGGCGGAAGTGGCGGCGGCGGTGCTGGCCGCAGCGGAGAAGTGGCGCGATTACGGCCGGCTGGTGGAGCGTGCGCGACTGGCCGGGAAAAAGGCCGTCCAGGAGGCTGCGGATGCTGCGGGCATTATCGCGGCCCGCGACGGCGTGGCTTGGCCCCTTGCCTGAGGGCTGCCCGCCCGTCTTGAAAAAGCGTGGCGCATGGCCTAGGAAACGCGGGTAGGGCCGCCGGCTCCTGGACACCCGGCCGGCCCCGGAGCCCCATGGAAAAACCGCGCATCATGTTCGTGGACGACGACCAGGAAATCCTGGCGGCGTATGCGCGCGCCTTTCGTAAAAGCTACGACGTCGAGGTCGCGGCCGGGCCGCAGGTCGGCCTGGATATGCTGGCGGCAGGCCTGGACGTGGCCGTGGTCGTTTCGGACCTGCGCATGCCGGGCATGGACGGGGTGGAGTTTCTGGGCCGGGTCAGGGAGTTGCGCCCCGATGCCGTGCGCATCATCCTGACGGGGTTTGCCGACATCGCCGTGGCCATGGCCGCGGTCAACAAGAGCAAGGTGTTCAGCTTCCTGACCAAGCCCTGTCCCGAAGAGGACCTGGCCGAGGCGCTGACCGCCGGCTTGCGCCAGTACCAGTTGCAGGCCGCGGAAAAGGAGCTGTTGCGCGGCACGGTGCGCGGCACCATCAAGCTCCTGACCAACCTGCTCGAGATGGTGAGCCCGGAGGCGTTCGGCAAGTCCTCCCGGGTCAAGCGCTTGACCATGGAACTGGGCGCGTATCTGGGCTTCGAGGACGCCTGGCGGCTGGAACTGGCAGCCATGCTTTCCCAGATCGGCTGCGCCGGCCTGCCTGCCGACATCCTGCGCAAGGCCTACCGGGGTGAACCTCTGCCCGGGGACAAGGCCTACCAGTTCGCCATGCATCCCAAGGTCGCCGCGGACCTCGTCGCGAACATCCCCCGCCTACGCGAAGTGGCGGAAATCATCGCCTACCAGGAAAAACGCTACGACGGCGGCGGATTGCCTCCGGACGGCGTCAAGGGGGAGCGCATCCCCCTTGGCGCGCGCATCCTCAAGGTCGCCCTCGATTTCGACACCCTGGAGGCCCTGTACCGGTTCAAGCGCCAGTCGGAAAATGCCGTGACCGAGAGCCTCGAACGCATGTACGGCCGGGAGGGCTGGTACGACCCCGAGGTGCTTGATGCGCTCGAGTCCTTAGCGACCATGCCCGACGGCTACGAGCCCAGGCTGGTTTCCGGCGACGGGCTTGCGGCGGGCATGCTTCTCGATCAGGATGTGGCGGACCTCAAGGGCGAACTGGTGTTCGGACGGGGGCTCGAACTCAATACCCTTTCCATTCGCCGCCTGCTCGACCTCGGGGCCGTCTCAGGGAAAAAGGCCCGCTGGCGCGTGCTCGTGCCGCCGGCTGAAAAGCTGGCGTTCGCCAAGATTCTGGACGGATAGCAAGACCGCTCCGGGCGGCGTCCAGAGCAGGGCGCTTGCGGGCCGCCGCCGGCCTCGTCGGAAACCTCCAACCAGGCGCGCAGCATGGATGCATCTCCTGGCTCCGGGAACGAAGCTGTCGGGAAGCCCGGCGAGCAGTTCAAAGGGGTCTTTTCCACGCAGTCCCAATCCGTCATCGGGTTCGGCACGACCAAGCGCAAGGTCAAGCAGAACATCTTCGTTTTCGCCGAGGAGCAAGCGGACGGATCGTTCGTCGTGCGCAACCTCAACAAACACTTCATCCCTTCGGGCAAGGCGCGGCTTGTGAGCAGGGAGGAACTGCTCGCGAACTATCTGCCGGAGCCGGATCTCTACCTCAACAAGGTCGCGCCCATGATGCGCCAGGTCCGCGAAACCGTGGACGCGGCCGACGCGCATCGCAGCCAGGGCGAGCACATGTCCGCGGAGTTCGAGTACAAAAACGCCCTGCGCGTGGACGAGGAGCATATCCGCGCCACCTTCGGCCTGGGGCTCACCTATCTCGACCGGGGCGAACTCGACAACGCCAACCTCGTTTGCCGCCGCATCATCACCCTGGAAGCGGCCTTCGGCGAGGAACACAAGCATCTTTTCAACGAGTTCGGCATCAAAATGCGCAAGCATGGCATGTATGCCCAGGCCTTGCGCTATTATTTCAAGGCGTACCGCCTGACCAAGCGCGACGAGCACCTGCTCTACAACATTGCCAGGACCTACTACGAAAAGGAAAAGCCCCGGCTGGCCGGGAAATTCCTGGATATGGCCCTGGCGCTCGATCCCGGTTTCGCCGAGGCGCAAAACCTCCGGCGCGCCGTCGAAAAGAAGCAGGAAGAGGCGGAGCCGTATCCCGATTTTTCCCTGGCGAGCCGCCTGGGGCGGTGACAAGCCGGCCGGAGGGGCCGTGAAAAGGGGCGTGGCATGAGTTTTCTGGGGCGCTTCCTCGTGGAGCAGGGAGCCGTGACCGAAGCGCAGCTCGAGGACGGCCTGCGCTTCCAGCGCGAAAACAACCGCCGCATCGGCGAGGTGGCCATGGACCGGGGGGCGCTCACTCCCGAGCAGGTCATGGCCATTCGCGAGCGGCAACGGGACGACCCGAGACTTTTCGGCGACATCGCCGTGCGTGAGCGCTGCCTGTCCCGGCGCGACCTGGACGCGTTGCTTTTCCTGCAAAAGGTCCAGCACACCTATCTCGGCGAGGCGTTGCTCCTGCGCGGGCACATCAGCCGGGAGCGCTACCAGGAGCTCATGGGCCGCCATGTCGCTCGGGGCGCGCAGGGCCCACTCCCCCTGCGCTATCTCCAGGACTTTTTCGCCGACAACAAGGTGGCCGAGACCCTTTTCGCCGCCCTGGCCGGAGCCGTGCGGCGCTTTGCCGGCCAGCCCCTGGAGGCGCAGGGCATAGGCGCGCCCCTCGACTGGGACGGGTTTCCGCAACGCGCGCTTCTCGTGGGGCGGGTTCCGGACGGCCGCGCCCTGGAAGCGGCGCTCGGGTTTTCGTCCACCCTTGCGGTTGCGGTTGCCGCAGGCCTGGGGGATGCCCCCGGGGCTCGCGGCATGGACGGCGTTTTCGACACGGTGCTGCGGGAATGCGGCGACATGTTGCGCGACGCCTCCCTGTGCCTGGCCGAAGGCAGGGTGGACAGGAAACGGGCGTTTGACCGCCCCGCCGGAGATTGCCTTTTCGTGCGGGGCGTCACCCCTGCGGGCGATGCCGCCCTGGCCGTCTGGCTCGAAGAGAGGGCCGGATGAGCCGCGCACGGTCGCGAAAAAAGGCCCCCGCCTGCGCGCCCGATCCCCTGGCGCCTTTTTTCCGCGTTTTCTTCGAAGCCGTGGACGTCGGCGTATGTTTCCTGGATGCCAAGGGCCGCGTCCTGGCGGTCAATGCGGCCATGCGCGGGCTTTTCCCGTCAAGGGCCTTCGCGGTCGGGGAGCCGTGCGAGGCAAGCCCGGACGCCCCGGAAGGCATCTGCGCGGATTGTCCCGCCGCCGAGGCCCTGGCCACGGGCGAAAAGACCTCCCGCGTGGCCGTCGTGCCGGGCCTGGGCGGCGGCAAAGGGAGCCTGGAGATCGTCTGCCATCCGTTGCGCGACGCGGCGGGCGTCCTGATCGGCCTGGCCGAGATCGTGCGCGACATGACCCGGCGGCAGGCTTTCGAGCGCGAGATGGCCATGGTCACCCAGGACATCGAGATGCTGCTCTCCTCCATCCGGTCCATCCTGGTGAGCCTTGACGGCGACAACCGCATCCGGCGCTTCAACGCCAGCGCCGAGGCCGTGTTCGGCCTGGTTTCCGCGCAGGTGGCCGGTCGGGATTTCTTCGACGTCGGCCTCGATTTCGAAGGGGATTGCGTGCGCGAAGCCGTGGCGCAAAGCCGCCGCACCCTCCAGCCCGTGCGCGTGGACGAGGTGCGCTGCCGCCTTCCCGGCGGCGACGAGCGGCTGCTCGGCCTCACGGTCAATCCCGTTCCCGAGCCCCGGGGCGAGGCCGGGGTGCTCCTGCTCGGCCAGAACCTCTCGGAGATCAAGGCCCGGGAACTCAAGGCCCTGCACGAGCGGCGCATGCAGGCCATCGGCCAGCTCGCCACGGGCATCGCCCACGAGATCAACACCCCCATCCAGTACGTAGGCTACAATGCGGGGTTTCTCGACGAGGCGTTCGGCGAACTGCTTGTCTTCCTGACCGCCCAGGCGGCGCTCGCCGACGCGGCCGCGCGCGTCGCCGGCAGCGCGTCGGACCCCGGCCCGGACAGGCGGGCACTGGCCGAGGCCCTGGACCGGGTGCGGAAACTGGAAGGAGAGCTGGACATGGACTACCTGCGCCAGGAGGTGCCCCTGGCCATCGCCAACACCCGCAAGGGCATCCGGCAGGTGTCCGAGATCGTGGCGGCCATGCGCCAGATGTCCCATCCCGGCACGGGCGAGGCGCTTTTTTTCGATATAAACGCCCAGGTGCGCGACATCGTGACCATCACCCGCAACGCCTGGAAGCAGGCCGCGGAAGTGGAATTAAACCTCGCCCCGGAATTGCCTTTGGTCTATGGTCAACCCCACGAGGTGTCCCAGGTTTTGCTCAACGTGGTCCTCAACGCCGCCCAGGCGCTCGAGGAGCAGGCGCAACGGGAGCCCTGGAAACGCGGCCGCATCGCCATCGACACCGCGCTCGAGCCGGATGCCGTGACGGTGATCGTGGCCGACAACGGGCCGGGCATCGATCCGGCCCATGCCGGACGCGTGTTCGACCCGTTTTTCACCACCAAGCCGGCGGGAAAGGGGACGGGACAGGGCCTTGCCATCAGCAACGCCATCATGGTCCGCCATGGCGGAGCCATCGATTTCCAAAGCAGGCCAGGGGAAGGGGCGCGGTTTTTCATCCGTTTTCCGCTGGAGGGCGGCGCACGTAAACCATGACGCGAAGGGCGCGGCAGCAAGGAATGTGGGCGCATGGGCGTGAAGCACAAAATTTTGTTCGTCGATGACGACGCGGAAATGGCCGCGGCGTTCAAGCGCAAGCTGCGGCGCAAGTACGCCGTGGACATTGCCGTGGGGCCCATGCGCGCGCTGGAGGCGGTGACCGAAGGCGGCCCGTATGCCGTGGTCGTCTCGGACCTGCGCATGCCGGGGTTCGACGGGCTGGAATTTTTCGACCGCCTGCGCCGGGTGTGCCCCGACAGCGCGCGCATCCTGCTCACCGGCTACGCCGACCTGGGAACGGCCATGGAGGCCATCAACGTCGGACAGGTCTTCCGTTTCCTGGCCAAGCCCTGCGCCGAGGAGACGATGCAGGAGGCCCTGGCCGCCGGCGTCGCCCATTACCAGCAGGCCACGGGGGAAAGGGATTTTCTCAAGGGGGCGCTTCGCGGCATCATCAAGCTGCTCACGGACCTGCTCGCCCTGCAAAACGCCGAAGCCATGGGCCGCGCCGCCCGGGTCCGGCGGCTGGTGACGGACATGGCCCGCTGCCTGGACGCCCCGGATGTCTGGCGCATCGAGCTTGCGGTCACGCTGTCCCAGCTCGGGGCCGTGGTCATGCCCGAGTCCATGTTCGCCGCCCTGCGCGCCGACGGTGGCCTGGACGGGGACAGGGCCGCGCTTTTCGCCCGCCATCCCGGCATCGGCGCCGATCTGCTCGCCAATATCCCCAAGCTCGGGGAGGTGGCCGACATCATCCGCCATCAGGAGCGCGCCTTCGCCGGAGAGGACGACGGCCCGCGCGGCGCGGCCATTCCTCTGGGCGCACGCCTGCTCAAGGTCGCCCTCGACTACGACCGGCTGCTCACGTCGGGCGTCGGCCGCGACGAGGCCCTTGCGGCCATGCAGGCCCGGGAAGGGGTGTACGACCCCAAGGCGCTGGAACTGCTCGGTCTCCTGGCCGGTTCCCGCGAGGGCTACCGGCGCGCCGAAGCGCCGTTGTCAGGCTTGACGGCGGGCATGATCCTGGAAGAGGACATTTGTCTTGGCACGGGTGAAAAAGTGGCCGTGGCCGGGCAGGTCGTGGATGCGGGCCTGGTCGAGCGCCTGCGCGGGATCGGCGTATGCTGCCCCGCGCCGCTTCGGGTGCTGGCCCCGGCCAATGAGGAATCCGGGCTCGGCATCGTCGATCCCGAGCTTTTGGCGCTGCTGCGCCGGGTGCGCGGCGCATCGGGCGGCGCGTGAGGGGAGCGGACGGGGTCATGTCGAATATCATGCGAGTCCGGGCCGAGCAGACGGCCAAGAAATACGAGCGCATCGTCCTCGATTATTTCACCGAGGGCGGCATGGCCGCGGCGGCCACGGACGACGAGAGCTTCGCCCGCATGGTGAAGTTCACCCTGGGCGGGCTGCGTATCGACGTCAAGACCGCCTTTCGCGAAACCGCCGGCTACGACGCGCTGGTGGCGTTCGTCAACAAGGCGGTGGGGCGCGCGCCCGCGCCACTTGTGCTTTTCGTCGAGCGGCGCATCCGCAAGGCCGCCTGCATCAAGCCCGTCAAGGTGCTTAAGACCTTCTATGGCGACCGGGTGCGCATCATCGTGGTCAGCACCGAGATGTCCCGCGACGAGCTCGTCCTCACCCACGAGATCGGGGCCGACAGCATCATCACCAAGCCCATTTCGGCCAACGCCCTCATCGAAAAGATCGCCTTCGCCATCAAGCCCAACAACCAGCTTGGCGTCCTGCTCGACCGGGCGGCGGAGCTCATCGCCGCCGGCGACCTGGACCAGGCCGAGCGGATCACGGCCAAGGCCTTCGAGATCAAGCCCGACAGCCTCAAGTGCCATCTGCTCATGGGCGACGCATCGCTCAAGCGCGGCGATTACGCCGCCGCGGAAAAGCACTACCTGGCCGCGGCAAAGGCGGAGAAGCTCTTTATCGAGCCGCTCAAAAAGCTCGTGGACCTCTGCCGCGAATCCGGGGAGAGCGACAAGCGCCTGGCCTACTTAAGCCGCCTGGACACGCTTTCGCCGCTCAATTTCGAGCGCAAGGTGGAGATCGGCGGCATGTACCTCGCCAGCGGCGACACGGACAAGGCGAAGACGTATTTCGAGGAGGCCCGGCGCGTGGTCACACGGGTCGCCTCGGACATGGTCAGCGATTCGCTCATGGAGATCGCCCGGGCCATCGGCGACAAGGACCAGGACATGGCCCTGCGCTTCGTCACCGAGGCCATCGAAGCCAAGGGCGGGGCGCTCGGCAAGGCCGACCTGTGGATGTTCAACGACCGGGGCATCCTGCTGCGCCGCCAGGGCCTGTGGCAGCAGGCCGTGGACAACTACCGCAAGGCCCTGGAGATCGCTCCGGGCGACGCCGGCCTGCTTTACAACATCGGCGTGGCCCACGCCGAAGGCAGGCAGTACGACATCGCCCTGGACCATTTCGAGAAGGCCCTGGCCGTGGACCCCAATCTCGCCCGGCAGGCCCCGTCCGTGGGCTACAACATCGCGACGGCCTACCACCGCTGCCGCAATCTGGGCGAAGCGCGAAAGTTCCTGAACATTTCCCTGGAAATCGAGCCCGGCTACGAAGCGGCCAGACGGCTGCTCGAGCACCTTGCCGAGTGACGCCGCCTTTGCCATGCCCGTACGCACTCACGCCTGCCGCGCCCTGGCGGCCTGCCTGATCCTGGCCGCCCTGGCCCTGCCCCGCACGCTTCCCGCCGCGCAGGCTTCCCCGCCGTTGCCCGTCCCGGCCGCACCGCAGCGGGGCGACGCCGGGTTTGCGCTCTGCGGCGGCCTGTCCGTCGCGCCGGGACCTGGGGAGCCATGGCCCGGAGACAAGGCCCTGCGCCCGGGAGAGAGCCTTTCCCCTGCGGACAAGGGCCTCGGCTGTCGCTTCGTACCACCGGGCAAGGCCGGCGGCGCGCCCCTGTTCCTCGAGGCGCGGCTCACGCGCCCGTCCGGGACGGACGGCGCGCCGGTTGTCGATCGCTGGTTCGTCCCCGCGCGCCGCGGCGAGCCCGCCGCCGTGACCTATGCCTTTTTCCCGCCCGGCGCGGCCGCGCCCGGAGCGTGGCAGCTCGAGCTTTTCGACGGCGATGCGCCCGTTGCGTCGCAAACCTTCGTCATGCCGGAGCCCGCCGCTACGGGCGCCGATACCGACGCGGCGCCGTTCGCCGTGCGCGCAGCCATAGGCGTCGCGGCGGCCGCACAGCCGCAACAGGCCGCCCCCGAACTTGCCCCGACAGCCGCCGCGACGCCCGACGTCACTGCCGCCGCGACTTCAGACGCAGGGGAGCAGGCGCAGACGGAACCCGCGCCCGAAGCTGCGCCGGAAGCAATGCCCGCACCTGTCGCGCCGCCGCCCCCCCCGGCGTCGGCAAAGGCGTTGGCGCCACGCGCTGCCGCGCCCGATCAGGCGGCAACGCCGCAAGCGCCGGCGATCGCGCAAAAGGCTCCGGCCTCGGCTGCGCCGTCGGAGGCACCCCAAAAGACATCCGCGGCCGGGAAGACGGTCGCGTCGCCTGTGCCAAAGGCCGGCTCGCCTGTCCCTGCCACGCCAAAGCCTGCCGCTGTAGCAGCCAAGGAGCCGGCGGGAAAGGGGAAGGGCAAGGATGCGCCCAAGGGGTTCGTGGCCTTGCAGACCGGGCTTTTCGCCGATGCCGCCAATGCGCAGGGGCAGGCCGCGAAGCTGCGCGGCAGGGGCATTCCGGCCTGCCTGGTCGAGGAAGGGCAGGGGAAGACGAAGCGGTATCGGGTGCTGGCCGGACGTTACGGCGAGCGCCGGGCCGCGCTTGCGGCCCGAAACGAGGTGCGCGCGGCTGCCGGCGTTTCGCCACTTCTGTTCGAGGTCGCGCCGGGCGTGGCCGCTGGCCTGCGCTGCCATTGACGCAGCAGCCCTCGCGCCGCGGCTGCGAAGCCGGCGCTCACGCGTTCCTTTTCCTGAAGGAGAGGAAGATCCAGGCGCGCGGCATCAGCGCAGCTGGCTGTCCTTGTTGCCCCGGCGGTTGTAGGGGGAAGCGGCGGTCTGTTCCTTGTCGCGTTCCTGCTGGCAGGCCACGCACAGGCGCACGCCGGGCAGCGCCTTGCGCCGCGCCAGGGGAATTGTCTCGCCGCACGCCTCACACGTGTCGCAGCCCTCGCCCTGCGGCAGCAGGCTGCGGATGCGCGACACCTCGTCCGCGATGGAATGGGCGATCTGATCCTGCACCGCGCCGTCGCCGGCCCAGCCGTTGGCCATGGTTCCGCCTCCCGCGCCGCGCTTCCTTGTGCGCCGGGCGCTTCCCCAGAAATAAAAAGCCTCCGGCGGCTGTCAAGACGCCGCCTTCAGGCGCAGGCGGGCGGCCTATTTGTGGAAATGGGCCAGGAGCTTGTTGAGCTCGTAGAGCAGGGTGGTCAGGCGCACCAGGTAGCTTTCGTAGAGACGCTGCACGTCCACGGACGGGGACAACTCCATTTCCTGGTTGCGGGCGGTCAGGAAGTAGACCATGTTGTTTAAGAAAGTGATGATGTTCTTGCAGCGGTTGTAGAGGTAGTTGTTGAGTTCCTCGTCGTCGTAGTTGCCGTGCTTGAGCGAGATGTAGAGGACGTCGATCAGGTTGTTGAGGCTGGTCGTGACCTTCTGGTGCGTGTCGAAGAGGAAGCGCAGTTTCTTGTATTCCTGGCTGTCCTTGTTTTTTTCGTAGGCCGGCAGCAGTTCGAGGATACGGCCTTCCGACGGCCGCGTCTCGTCGTAATACTTGATGACGTCGTCCATCATGGCCACGAGAGTGGCCTCGTCGATCTCCTGGCTGGCCGGCCGGCTGGGTTCGTCGGCCACGGCCGGGGGGGGCAGGCAGAGAACGGGGGCCATGGCGAAAAACGCCCCAAGGGCCAGAATGCGCAGGATGGTGGGCATGGCGGTGTTCGACCTCGGCGTCGGAAGGGGCCTTGGCCCTAGGGTTTCTTCTTTTTGTTGCAGGTGTCGCAGGGCGCTTCCTGGCCGCCGCTGTTCCTGGCCACCTGGCGCAGGACGTCCTCGAACTCTCCGAGCGGGGCCGCGCCGCGCACGGACACGCCGTTTATGACGAACGTCGGCGTCCCCTCGATGCCGAAGGAGCGGGCCTCGGCCACGTCGTCGTCGATGCGCTTGGCCAGGGCCGGGTTCTTGAGGTCCTTCTTGAGCCGCGGCACATTGGCCCCGAGCTTGATGGCCAGCGCGTACAGCGCCGGCTCGCCGGCCTGTTCGATCTCGCGCTGGGCCTCGAAAGCCGCGTCGTGGAAGGCGAAGGCGAGCTGCGGGTCCTGGGCGGCCAGGGCCTCGTAGACCAGCGCCGCCTGCCGGGACAGGTCGTCCGTGGCGTAGTGCTTGAAAAGCACCTTCACGGAATCCGGGTGGCGGGCCATGAATTCCTTGAGCGTCTTGGCTCCCTGGGCGCAGTAGGGGCACAGGAAGTCGGAGTAGACCACGACCAGGGTGTCCGCGTCGGCCGGACCGCGCAACGCCCGGGCCGGGTCCACGGCCGGGGTCAGGGGCTTTTTGAGCTCCTCGGCCTGTTTGGCTTCCCGTGCGGCGTCCTGGCCTTCCTGTTGTCCCTGCACCACCAGTGCGAAGAGTTCGGGCTTGCGTTGGCTCAGGGCGTCGAGAACCATGTCGGGATGTTCCCGCAGGGTCTCGCGCAGGGCCTTGTCCGAGGAAGCGGGAGCGCAGGCGAACAGCAGCAGGGCGGCGGCGACGGCCAGAAGGGGGCGGGACGACATTGCGGTATTCCTTTTGCGAAAACGGATGTCCTCGACTGGAGAGGTTACCTTGGGCAGGGTGAATTGCAACAAAAATTTCTGAAACGCAAGAGAACCCGATGGAGAGGATTGCATTTTTTTCCCCGTGGGATATGCATGTTCCCTGGCTTCGCCGCCGTGGGGCGACGGGATGCACCGCTGGAGACGCCAAGGAGATGCCATGAAACGTATCGGAACGGTTTTTTTCGCGCTGGTTTTCTGTGCCGTGGCCGTGGCCGCCGGAGCGGCCGGCGACGCGGCCAAGGGAGAGGCCCTGGCCAAGGGTTGCGCCTGCCATAAGAGCAAGGGCGACCTCAACGGCGTGGACGCCGCGACGCTCACGGCCAAGATGCAGGCCTTCAAGGATGGCAAGGGCGAGAACAAGGCCATGGTCGCCATCATGCAGAAGCAGTCCCCGGAAAATATCGCCGACCTCGCCGCCTACTACGCCTCCTTGCCCAAGAAATGAGCCGCGCTTGATTCGCACCGGGAAAAAGGCCATGGGAAGACGTTCCCATGGCCTTTTTCCTTGGCGGAGACGATGAACAAGCATTTTTCCCTGGCCCTGCGCCTGCTGCTGGTGGGGGGCTGCATGACCTACGCCTTGTGGGGCGTGGATCTGGCCGGCCTGGGCCGCGCCCTGGCCGCTTTTCGCCCTGTGCCCGTGGCGCTCTACCTGCTCGGGGTCCCGGCCATGACCATCGTGCCGGGGCTGCGGCTGCGTTTTCTCATGTCCGGGAGCATCCGGCCCCTGACCGGGCTTTGGGCCTGCCTGATCGGGCTCGCGCTCAACAACGTGCTGCCGGCGCGCCTGGGCGAGATGGCCAAGGCCTTGTATTTGCGCCGGGAAAGCGGGGCATCGCTCGGCAAGGCGTTCGAGGCCGTGTTCTGGGAACGGTTTTTCGACCTCAATGCCCTGCTGGTCCTCGGCGTCGCCGTGGCGGCGCTTCTGGGTCAGGGGCTCGTGCTCTATCCGCTGCTGGCCCTCGTCGGCGGGGTGTGGTGCTTTCTGGGGCTGCTTCGCGTGCGCCCGGGTGCGGCCCATGCGCTGCTGCGCCTCGTGCCGTTCGCGCGGCTGCGGTTGTTCGCGGCCGAGATGCTGGGGCTGTTGCAGGCCAGCCTGCGCCCGCGATTCCTTTGCGCGCTGGGGCTTTGGACCCTGGCCGCCTGGTCGGCCTATCTCGCCCTCTATGCCCTGGGGCTTTGTTTCATGGCCGGGCTGCCCTGGAGCTGGCCCATGGTGCTGACGGTTTTCGCCGTGGCCACGCTTGGCTTCGCCGTGCCGGGCGCGCCCGGGGGCATGGGCGTGTACGAGGCGTCCATGGTGCTCGCGCTCGGGTGGTTCGGCGTGGATCGGGACCGGGCCTTTGCCGTGGCCCTGGCCATGCACCTGTTGCAGTACCTGCCCGTGACGGCGCTTGGGCTGTGGCGCGTGGCGGCCAGCGGCATGACGCTGCGGGAACTGCGCGCCGGGGCCGCCGCGGGGTAGAGCCGGCTCAGTCCACTTTCTGCCGCCGCTTGTCCAGGTCCCAGTGGTGGAAGATGTCCGCGAGCCCGCCGATCATGTGCTCCTGCACGGGTTGCCAGCGGATCTTGCCGGCCTTGGCGTCGAGGCTGCCACTGGCGAGAAATTCGAGGCCGTAGATCGCATCCCCGCACAGGCAGTCCCGGGCCGCGTGGCGCACGCGGGCCACGATCCAGAACTCGTGCTCCCCGGGTTCGCGCGGTTCGCGCAGTTGCAGATGCACCACCACCCGTTGGCCCTGGGGCAGTTCCAGGCTGCGCTCGCGCACGAGCGCCCCGCGCACGGTCAGGCGCATGCCCCCGGCCGAGATGTCGGCGATGCGCGCCAGTCCGCCCTGGAAATCGACGCGCTTAAGCGCCGGGCAGTCCAGGACGAAGCCCTCCTTTTTGTCGTAGCGCCAGAGAAACGCCGCCGCGATGCGCTCGATGTCCGGCTCCACGCGCAGGCTCTTGCGGCGCTGCCCGAAGACCAGCGCGGCGGGCTCCTCGAGCAGCAGCCGGGCGATGCCCGTGCGCCCGTTGGCCGCCGCCTTGATGCGGCTGTCGAAGGTGTAGAAGGTTTCGTCGATGCCGCTGCGGCGCAGTATCACCCGGAAATAGCCCGTGACGTCGAGCCCCGTCCAGTGTGGGCCACAGGCGGCCTTGCCCTGGCTTTCCAGCAGCAGGCCCCGCGTGGAGGATTCCAGCATGGCGCAGTCCAGTTCGCGCACGCCGGTGACGGATACGGGCAGGGAAAGGAAACAGCGCGCCCGCTGGGCCATGGCCTCTTCAAGCAGCTTGAGGGACGTTTTGTCTTGCGCGCTCATACGGACTCGCGGCAACGGGGCCCTGGCCGCGCGAGGCGGCCGCCCGGGTTGCGGATTGGGGGTTGCGATGCGTCAAAACGACGCTTGGCGTCCTCGCCGACGGCTTCGTGAGGCCCCCGCCACAGCCTTTGGGGAAACCCTACTCCGGGCGTGGAGTCTTTTCAATCGATTCGGGCCGTGCTATTCCGCGATCCGTACTCGCGGGAGGCGCGGGGCCGGATTTGTATGTGCAAGGAGAGGGGAGAAATGGTTTCCGGATGGTTTCGGGTTGGCGTCGTTTCGGCGGCGCTTCTTTTTTTGGGGGCGACCGAGGCGCTGGCCAAGACGGTTTTTCTGGGCGGCAGCCAGACGGCGGGCTGGAAGTACGTGGGGGGCTTTCCCGAGGTGGTCAACAAGGGCGTGGTGAGCAACACCACGGCCAAGATCCTCAAGACCCTGACCCCTGTGGTCGGCATGAAGCCGGAGAAGATTTTCATTCTGGAGGGGATCAACGAGATCTGGAGCCCCAACGCCAGCATCCTTTCCCGATACCGGGAAATCCTGCGGCGCATCCACCAGGGCTCGCCCAAGACCGTGATCTTCGTGCAAAGCGTGCTGCCGGTGGTCAACCGGCCGGACCTGTCCAACGACAAGATCCGCGACCTCAACGCCGGGTTGCGGACGCTTTGCGCCGAGATTCCGGGCTGCGTCTACGTCGACCTCTACAGCCACTTCACGGTGGACGGCGCGCTCAACGCGGCCCTGACCACCGACGGCGTGCATCTGCGGCCGGACGGCTACAAGCTCTGGCAGGCGCTGATCGAAAAATACGTGTCCATGCCCAACGAGGAGATCATGCGGCCGGAAATCCTGGCCGGCCTCGCCGGGCAGTCCGGCCAGCCGCAAACGACCAACTGAGGCCGCGTCGAAACGGCCTGCCCGATGCAGGACAAAGCCCCCGCCTTTTGACGGGGGCTTTGTTTTGGAGGCGTTGAAGACTATGCCCGGGCCGCGTCGAACCGCCACAGACGGCTCGGCTTGGCAAAGGAGCGGTTGACCGTGGCCAGGGGATACGCCACGCCGAAAAACTGTTGGTGATACGCGGCCGCATCCGCCTCGATGTCGAAAGCGAACCGGTCCGGGTGCAGCTTGTTGGCTAAGAAGCGTAGTCCGAGCACCCACTTGGGCGCGCCGAAGTCGCTTGCCGGCACGGGGGATGTGAAGACGCGCCCGTCGCGCACCGCCGCGACGTCGATGCCCAGGGCGCGGCAGTCCGCGAGAAAGGCCTCCGGGGTATTGGAGAGAAACGAGGAGATGAACATGACCTCGGGATCGAGCTTTTCCAAGGTCTCCGGGGTGATGCTGCGCCCAGGCCGGCCCTTGAGGTCGAGCGTCGTGTTGCAGCTCTCCCCGCCGGCCACGCCCACGAGGTGGTTTTCGAAGCGCGAGCCCATGATGGCGAAAAGCGGCTTGCCCATGGCGTAGTAGGCCCGGGGGCGATGCGCGACACCGGTTACGCCTTGCCGGACGGGCTCGATCATGGCCGTCAGGTAGTCCGTCAGCCGCGCCGCCTGGGCCTCGCGGCCGAGCGCCTTGCCGAAATGGCGGATCAGCCCGAAATAGCCGTCGATATGTTGGATGTCGTGGTGCAGGCGCGTGAGCATGCCCTCGCCGAGCAGATGCTCGAAGGCGCGCACGACCTCCGCCTGCTCGCGCACGCCCATGGCCAGGCACATGGATTCCACGATCTCAAGGCCCCGCGTGAACGGGTAGCCGCCCTGGAACGCCCCTTCGCGCATGGCCGGCGGCGAAACCGGGCCGGCGATGGCCGCGTCCCTGCCGCAGCGGCCACAGCGCACGGCGTCGTCCGGAACGCCCGGGGCCAGCGAAAGCAGCCGCGCGCCCATGGGGCCGTAGAAGTCGCGGGCGACGACAGGCGCGCCGCAGTCCGGGCAGAGCGTGTCCAGGCCGCGTGTGCCCGGGGTGTTGAAGACGAAGGTGTGGGGCAGGGTGCGCCGCAGCTCCCGCGCAAAAGCCTCGGTGTCGGCGATGGCCGGCTCGAGGGCCGGGTCGGCCGTTTCGATGGGCACGTAGCGCATGAGCTGGAGCGGCATGGCCGGGGAAATCGCCGCCAGGGTGCGCGCGAGCAGCCGCGTGTCGTCGCGGTTGTCCAGGCGGTCCATGCAGGCGACCTCCACGTGCACGCCCGCGGCCACGAGCGCGCGGATGTTGCCGAGGACCACCTGCGGATCGCCGCCGCCGCAGGCGCGGATGCCGTCCGGGCCCGCGCCCTTGACGCCGATGTTGACGGCGTCGAGCAGCGTGAGCAGCGGCGCAAGGGAGGCCTCGGTGAAGTAGGCGTTGGTGGCGCAGGCGACCATGAGCCCCCGCGCCTTGGCGACGCGGGCCACGCGCAGGAACGTGTAATAGGAGGCCAGGGGGTCGTTCATGAGAAAGGCGATGCCCCGGCAGTCCTTTGCGACGGCCCTGTCCACGACGGCTTCCGGCGTGAGCCGCATGAGCGCCGGGCTGTCGGGGCGCATCTCCCGCGCCGTGACCGTGGCGATGCAGCCCGGGCAGTCGAAATTGCAGCCCACCGTGCTGATCTGGAAAAACGGCGCGCCGGGATGGAAATGCAAAAGCGGAATCGTCTCCACGGAGATGGGGCTGGCGATCAGGTAGCGGTCGGGATAGCGCTCGACAAGCGCATCGTCCTTAAGGACGTAGCGGCCGCAGGCGCCGCTTTTGCCGGGCGCGAGCACGCAGCCGCGCGCGCAGACGGGACACTGCATGGGAGGCTCCTTATGCGCCCCCGGCCGCGTCCCGGCACAACCGGCTGATCCGGTCCGGGACGCAGACCCGCAGGGACGCGGCAATGGGGAAAACGGATATGTCCACGCCGTAGAGGCGGCCGAGCAGCTCGCCCGTGACCACCGCCTCGGGCGCGCCGTCGGCCACGATGCGGCCCCCGCGCAGCATGAGCACACGGTCGGCTACCCACAGGGCATGGTCCGGGAAGTGCGTGGTCATGACGCAGGTGTAGCCCTCGGCGCACAGTTCGCGCAGGATTTCGAGGAACTTCGCCTGGTGGCCGAAGTCGAGGCCGGTGACGGGCTCGTCGAGCACCAGCGCCCGCGCGCCCTGGGCCAGGGCGCGGGCGAGCAGGGTCAGCTGGCGCTGGCCACCGCTCAATTGCGTGACGGGCTTGCCCGCGAGGTGGTCGATGGAAAAGCGGCGCAGGGCGTCCATGGCGATGTCCCTGTCCGCGGCGCGCGGCGGGCCGAAGCACAACGATCTGGCGGCGCGGCCCATGAGCACGATGTCGAGCGCGGTGTAGGCGAAGGCGGCCTGGTGCGCCTGCGGCACGTAGGCCACGGCCGCGGCCAGTTCCCGGGGCGGCAGGGCGTGGGCCGGCCGGCCGCCGACCGTCGCCCGCCCCGCCGTTGGCGGCAGCAGGCCGAGCAGGAGCTTTAAAAGCGTGGTCTTGCCGCAGCCGTTGGGTCCGAGCAGGCAGACGAGCTCCCCCGCGCCCACCGCAAACGAGACCCCGCGCAGCACCGGTGCGCCGTTGTAGGCGAAGGCCAGCTTCTCCGCCGTGAAGACGGGCATGTCAGCCCCAGGATTTGCGGGCATTGCGCAACACCAGCGGGAAAAAGGGGATGCCGGCCAGGGCCGTGAGGATGCCGAGCGGAATCTCCACGCCGAACGCCAGCCGGGATACGTCGTCCACGAGCAGCAGGTACAGCCCGCCGAGCAGGGCGGCCGTGGGCAGAAGCCGCCGGTTGGACGGCCCGACCAGCAGCCGCCCGGCATGGGGGATGATGAGCCCCACCCAGCCGACCAGCCCGGCGATGGAGACCGTGGCGGCGCTTAAGACCGTGGACAGGGCGATGAGCCACAGCCGCACCTTGCCGGCGGAAAGCCCCAGGCTGCGCGCCTGCTCGTCGCCAAGGCTCAGCAGGTCGAGCTGGCGGGAAAAAAGAAACAGCCCGGCCATGCCGCACGCGAAAAGCGGCGTCGCCTGCATGACCGTATTCTTGTCCGCCCGCGACAGCCCGCCCATGAGCCAGTAGGTGATGGCCGGGAGCTGGTTGGTGGGGTCGGCCACGTATTTGACGGCGGAAAGCAGCGCCGTGAAAAGCGCGGTGCTGATGACGCCGCCGAGGACGAGCAGCAGCAGCCGGTCGCCGCGACTGAGGCGTGCCAGTCCGAGCGCCAGGCCCACGGCGAGGATGCCCCCGGCAAAGGCGCAGCCCTGCACGGCCGACCAGGGGAGGTCGGCGAGCATGCCGCACGCCGCGCCGAAGGACGCTCCGGCCAACACCCCGAGCAGCCCCGGCGACACGAGCGGGTTGACGAACATGGACTGGTAGGCCGCGCCCGAGGTGGACAGGGCCGCGCCGATCAGCACGGCGGCAAAGAGCCTCGGCGCGCGGATGTCGCCGAGCACCACGGCGACGAGCTTCGTCTGTTCCGTGGCCGGCTGCGACGCGAGGCCCAGCGCATGCAGGAGATACTTCCCTTGGTCGGCAAGCGAGATGGGGTAGTTGCCGACCGTCAGCGACCAGACGGCCGCGGCGGCGAGCAGGACGGCCAGCGTCCAGGGCGCGGCGAGCGTCCCGGACGCGGCCTGCGCGGTAACGTCCCGGTCCGGGGTCATGGCTTGGCGGCCCCGGCCGGTGACAGCAGGGCGCGCGCCTGCGCCTCGTCCAGGTCCTTGTTCCAGAAGAGCTTGAAGAAGGCCTGCGTCTCCCTGGCCATGTCGTAGGGAAAAACGTCCGGGTACAGGGCGTGGGCCATCCACTTGAGCGCGAGCAGGCGCATGAACGACGGCGGCCGGTCGAACCAGTTGACGGGCGTGTCGGGCAGGCCGAGCACCCTGCCGTCACGCACCGCGGGCACCACCTTCCAGGTGGGTGAGGCGAGGATGGCGGCGCGGACTTTGGGCGTTTGCGCCAGGATCACTTGCGGCGCGTAGCCGATCACCGTTTCCATGGTGACCTTGTCCATGCCGTAGCGCTGGGTTTGCGGGGTCTTGTGCACGTTGACGCCGCCGGCCATCTCCAGCACCTGCGTGTGGAACGAACCCTGGCCGTCGGTGGCAAGCCCGTCCTCGCCTTCGGCGTAGTAGACGCGCACGCGCTTGGCCTCGGGGATGGAGGCCACGCCCTTGCGGATCGCCTCCAGGGTTTCGCCGGCATACGCGGCGAGCTTCTCGCCGCGTTCCTTGTCGCCAAGGAGCGTTCCGAGCTGGCGCAGGGCCTTGGGATAGTCGGCCACGGTGCCGCTTTCGATGTGCACGACCGGAATGCCGAGGCTGGTGAAGAAGCTGTCGAACTCCTTGTTGGACTTGGCCATGGTGCCGCTTATGACGAGGTCCGGCGCGGCCTTGAGCAGGGCTTCCTTGTTGGGCGTCATGCCCTGGCCGAAAAAGCCGCCGAGGACCGGCAGGTCGCGGGCGCACGGCGGATACCACTGCTTGGCCACGGGCGTCTGGGGCATATTCCAGCCGACCAGCCGGCAGGGATCGATGGCGAAGACGAGGAGCGCATCCGGCGGGGACAGGGCGTACACGCGTCTGGGCGCATCGGGCACGGCGACGGTCGCGCCGGAGGCGTCCGTGAACGTCGCCGCCAGCGCCTGCCCGAAGGCGCAGCAGGCCAGGGCCAGTACAAGGGCCGGGAGCAGCGTGGAACGGGTGAGGAAACGAAAGCGCATGACCGGTCTCCTTCTGGCGTAGGGCGTTTCACAATTCCGCGCCGTCCGTCGCAGGCCGGGCCAGGCGGTCCGGTTGTCCCCACAATTGCGGCTACGGCGCACAAGCCGTAAGGATACGCCGGGCCGAAAAGGGGAGACAACCGGACAGTTGTAATTATTTCATCTTCAATTCCAGGCTGATAGTGTTTTTGGCTGCACGATCTACTCTCACGTGTATTACAAAATGTCGGTCACTGGCCCTTTCTGCGGCATTTTCGACCTGCCACCCTGCCTCACGCGCCGGCCTCCCGGCCCGCCTCGCGCAGGGCGTCCGCGCCGAAGACGTCTTCCATGACCTCCAGGGCGAACCGGGCCGAAACCGTGGCCGGGCCGCCGCCCATCTCGATGCCGACCTCCACCGCCTCGAGCACCTGGCGCACGCCGGCCCCGGACGCGGCCGCCTGCTCGATGTGCCACTGCATGCAGGAATGACAGTCGATGACCACGGAAATGCCCACGGCGATGAGTTCCTTTTCCATCTTGGCCAGGGCCCCGTCGCCGTAGGCGGCGCGTTCCATGTCGCAAAAGGCCGCGTACACGGGCGAATGCAGGTCGAGCAGGCGTTTGTGGGCGATTTTGCGCTCGCGGGAGAGTGTTGCAAGACGTTCGTTCATGGCGTGCCTCGCAGGGTGTTTGGCGACGCGAAACGGTATGCGCCGCCGTTGCCGTCTTGCAGCGACCCTAGCGCGATTTATGCCGCAATAACAAACGAATTGCTTCGAACGGGGCGTTCGGAAAAAACGAACGGCGGCACAGGCGCAAGTGCGCCGATGCCGCCGTCGGACGAACATTCTGCGGGGCCGTTTAGACGATGACCGGCAGGAAGCCGGCGGCGCGCAGGGCGTCCACGATGGTGTGGGCGTGCTCGCGCTCGCGGGTCTCGAAGGTGATTTCGATGCTGGCCTCCTTGGCCGGCAGGGCGAGCAGCGTGCGGTGGTGCTGGATCTCGATGATGTTGGCCCCGAAATCGCGCAGCACCGCCGTCACCTTGGCCAGGCCGCCCGGGCGGTCGTTGAGCGGAATGCGCAGGGTGACGATGCGGCCCTCGCGGATGAGCTGGCGGGTGATGACCTGGGCGAGGAGGCGCGGGTCGATGTTGCCGCCGCTTAAGATGAGCCCGACCTTGCGGCCCCGGAATTTCCCGGGCCGGGCGAGCAGCGCGGCCAGGGGCGCGGCTCCGGCCCCCTCGGCCACGGTCTTTTCCACGAACAGGTACAGGGCCACGGCCGCTTCGAGCTGGGGTTCCTCGACGAGCAGCACCTCGTCCACACGGGCGCGGATCACTTCGGTGGTGAGCTTGCCGGGGTATTTGACCGCGATGCCCTCGGCGATGGTGTTGCCGCCGCCCTGGAGCGGCTCGTCGCGCAGCGCGCAGAGCATGGACGGGTAGCAGGCCGCCTGGACGCCCACGACCTCGATGCCGGGGCTTACGCCCTTGGCTGCCGTGGCCACGCCGGAAATGAGCCCGCCGCCGCCGATGGGCACGACGATGGCGTCGAGGTCCGGCACGGCGTCGAGCATCTCCAGGGCCACCGTGCCCTGGCCGGCCATGACGTCGGGGTCGTCGAAGGGGTGGATGAAGACCAGCCCGCGTTCCTCGGTGATGCGCAGGGCTTCGGCGTTGGCCTCGGCCAGGGTCTCCCCGGCCAGGACCACCGTGGCCCCGTGGGCCCGGGTGTGCTCCACCTTCACCGTGGGCGTGCCCGCCGGCATGACGATGGTGGCCGGCACGCCGAGCAGCTTGGCGTGGTAGGCCACGCCCTGGGCATGGTTGCCGGCGGACATGGCGCATACGCCCCGGGCGCGCTGCGCGTCGCTTAAGGTCAGCAGCTTGTTGAGCGCGCCGCGTTCCTTGAACGAGGCCGTGAACTGGTGGTTCTCGAACTTGACCATGACCTGCGCGCCGGTCATCTCGGAAAGCACGTGGGATTGCAGAAACGGCGTAAGGCGCAGGCGGGGCGCCAGCCGCGCGGCGGCGGCACGGACATCTTCGATTTCGATCATGGACATGCCTCTTGGGGAATAATCAGGACAGGGGCTCGAAACGGCCTTTTTCACGGTTCTTGCGCACGGTCCCGGCCGGAAACACCCGGCCGTTCATGGCGATGTAGACCCCGGGCGGCAGGCACTGGACCGCGCCCACGGCGCAGCCCACGTTGAAGACCGCGTCCGTGGCGGCGAAACGGGCCGGGGCCATGGCCCCGGTCAGGACGATGACCTTGTCCGGGATATCGGCGAGAACCTTGGCCGTCTCGGTCATGGTGTCCGTGCCGTGGGTGACCAGCACATGCCGCCTGGGATCGGCGACGATGCGGTCGTGCAGCGCTTTGCGCTCCTCGTCGGTGACGTACAGGCTGTCCTTGCGCGTCACCTCGAGGATCTCGTACTCCATGTCCACGTTGGCCCCGTCCAGGATCGGACGGACCTGCGCCTCGCCCACGGTGTAGTCGGACAAATCGTCGAAGTAGACCTTGTCGATGGTCCCGCCCATGGTGAATATCGCTAATTGCATAGGGAAGATGCCTCCGGCGGCCGGGGGGGTGATCCCCCCCGGCCCCCCTTGACGGGGGGATTCCTTGGAAAAGTATTTTTCTTCAAATGCGGCGCTTCGCCGCTGGCGCCCGTGTTCGCGGAATTTCGGGCAACGTGCTGGCCGGCTTTGCGGCCTGCGGGTTGCCCGAAATTCCGCGAACACATGCCCGACGCACGCCAACGACCAAACCTCCACCCGCTTGCCGATCCCCCGTCGGGGAGGTCCAGGAGGGGATCATCCCCTCCTGGCCGCCGGAGGCATCTTCCTCTTCTCTCTCCCCTCTCCTATCCACCCAAGTACGCCGCGCGGACGCGTTCGTCGGCGATGAGTTCCTCGCCGGTGCCGGAGAGGGTGACGCGTCCGGTTTCGAGGACGTAGGCCTTGTGGGCGATTTTGAGGGCGGCGTGGGCGTTTTGTTCGACGAGCAGCACGGTCATGCCCTTGTCGTTGATCTCCCGGATGATGTCGAAGACTTCGCGCACGAGCAGCGGCGCAAGTCCGAGGCTCGGCTCGTCGAGCATGACCAGGGCGGGTTTGCTCATGAGCGCGCGGCCCACGGCGAGCATCTGCTGTTCGCCGCCGGAGAGGGTGCCGCCTTTCTGGGCGCGGCGTTCGCTTAAGCGCGGGAACAGGTCGAAGACCCAGGTCATGTCGCTGGCGATGCCGTCCTTGTCGCTGCGGCTGTAAGCCCCGAGCTGGAGGTTTTCGAGGACGGTCAGGTGCGGGAAGATGCGCCGGCCTTCGGGGGACATGACGATGCCGGCCTTGACGATGGCGACGGGGTCGCTGCCCGTGATGTCCTTGCCGTTCCAGGAGATGGTGCCCTTGCGGTTTTTGCAAAGGCCGGAAATGGCGCGCAGGGTGCTGGTCTTGCCGGCGCCGTTGGCCCCGATGAGGGTGACGATCTGGCCGGTCGGGACGTCGATGGAGATGCCCTTGACGGCCTGGATGCCGCCGTAGGCGACGTGGAGGTCGCGGATCTCAAGCATGGGGCTGCTCCTCGCCGAGGTAGGCGGTGATGACCTTGGGGTCGGACCGGATGGCCTCGGGCGGGCCGGAGGCGATGGTCTGGCCGTAGTCCAGGACCCAGAGGTGTTCGCAGACGCCCATGACCACCTTCATGTCGTGCTCGATGAGCAGGATGGTGAGGCCGAAGGCTTCGCGGATGGTGCGCACGAAGCCCATGAGGTCTTCGGATTCCTGCGGGTTCATGCCGGCGGCGGGCTCGTCGAGGAGCAGGAACGACGGTTCCGTGGCCAGGGCGCGGGCGATCTCCAGGCGGCGTTGCGCGCCGTAGGGGAGACTGGCGGCTTTTTCCCCGGCCAGGTCCGCCAGACCGACCACGTCGAGGAGCTCCATGCAGCGGGCGCGGATTTCCTTTTCCTCGCGCCGGGAGGCCGGCGTGAAGACGAGCGTTTGCAGCCAGCTGGTCTTCTGGCGCAGGTGGCGGCCGATCATGACGTTTTCGAGCACCGTCTCGTTGTTGAACAGGCGAATGTTCTGGAAGGTGCGGGCGATGCCGGCGCGGCAGAGCGCATAGGGCGGCCGGCCCTGCACTTCCTCGCCATGGAAGACGACCTGCCCGGAAGTCGGCTTGTAAAAGCCCGTGATCATGTTGAAGCAGGTGGTCTTGCCCGCGCCGTTCGGGCCGATCAGCCCCGTGATGCTGCCCCGGGGGAAGACGGCCGAGAAGTCGGACACGGCGAGCAGGCCGCCGAAGCGCATGTTCAGGTCGCGGGTTTCGAGGATCACGTCTTGTGGCGTGGGTTGCATCAGGCCTTCTCCCGGGAAAAGACGCCGGCCAGGGAGCGCCAGGTCAGCTCGCGCATGCCCATGAGCCCTTCGCGGCGAAAGAGGATGATGACGATGAGCGCCAGGGAAAAGACCACCATGCGCATGCCCGGGATGCCCGGCAGGGAAAAGCCCAGGAGGTCCACCGGGTTTTCCACGACGCGCAGCCATTCGAGCAGCACGGTGATGCCGATTCCGGCCAGCACCGAGCCGGTGAGCGAGCCAAGGCCCCCGGCGACCACGATCATGAGCACGTTGAAGGTCAGCGTGAACAGGAACATCTTGGGGTCGATGGTCGTGAGCAGGCTTGCCAGCAGCGCGCCGCCGATGCCCGCGAAAAACGAGCCCACGGTGAAGGAGAGCAGCTTGTAGCGGAACACGTTGACGCCCATGGCCTTGGCCGCGATCTCGTTGTCGCGGATGGCCTTGAGGACATTGCCGGTGTTGCTCTGGAGCAGGCGCACGATGACGTAGAGGGTGACGAGGGCCCAGCCGAAGTTCCACCACAGGTCGGCGTAGGCCGGGATGCCCTTGAACCCGAGCGCCCCGTTGGTCAGGCGCGGGATGTTGTTGGCAACGACCCGGATGATCTCGGCGAACCCCAGGGTGGCGATGCCGAGGTAGTCGTCGCCCAGGCGCAGGAGCGGAATGCCGACGATGGCCCCGAAGATCGCCGCCACCGCGCCGCCGGCCAGCACGGCCGCGAAAAACGGGGCCTGGGCGTTTTCCACCCAGTCGTAGGCTGGCTGGAGCAGGAAAAGCATGTCCTTCTGGTCCGGCGTCATGATGAGGATGGAGCAGACGTAGGCCCCGATGGCCATGAACCCGGCGTGGCCCAGGCTGAAGAGCCCGGTGAAGCCGTAGATGAGGTTCAGGGACAGGGCCAGGATGATGTTGATGGCGATCAGGTTCAGGATCTGGGTCTGATAGCCGTTGCAATAGGCCTCGGCGAGGGAGAGCAGCAGGCCGAGGACCCCGATGGCCAGGACGTTGAGCAGGATGGTGCGGCCGCGTCGCATCAGACTTTATCCTCCGGTCTTTCGCCGAGCAGTCCGGTCGGTTTGACCATCAGGACGAGGATGAGCAGCACGAAGGCGAAGGCGTCCCGATAACCGGCCAGATCCGGGAAGAAGGCCACGGTCATGATTTCGATGAACCCCAGGGTGAGGCCGCCGATGACCGCGCCCTGGATGGAGCCGATGCCGCCGAACACGGCGGCGATGAAGGCCTTGAAGCCGGGGATGGTGCCCATGATGGGCTGGAGCTGCGGATAGCGCAGCGCCCACATGATGCCGCTGGCCGCGGCCAGGGCCGAGCCGATGCCGAAGGTGATGGCGATGACGCGGTTGACGGGCACGCCCATCAGGTAGCTCGTCTCGATGTCCTTGCTGATGGCCCGCATGCCAAGCCCGGTCTTGGTGCGGTAGACGATGTAGATGAGCAGCAGCATGAGGACGAGGGAGAGCAGGGGCACGAAGAGCGTCAGCGGCAGCACGCGCACCCCGTGGAAGAGGATGGGGTCTTCCAGCCACTGCGGCCGGTAGACCTCGCGGGGGATGGCCTGGAAAAAGACGATGGCCACGTTTTGCAGGAAAAAGGAGACGCCGATGGAACTGATCAGCGCCGAGATGCGCGGGGCGTCGCGCAGGGGCCTGTAGGCCACCTGGTCCACCAGCACGCCGAGGCTTGCGGTGACGAGGATGGCGAGCACCATGGCCACGGGCCAGGGCAGGTGGACGAGGGTGATGCCCCAGAAGACGAAGTAGGCCCCGAGCATGAAAATTTCGCTGTGCGCGAAGTTGATCAGGCGCAGGATGCCGTAGACCATGGTGTAGCCGATGGCCACCAGGGCATAGAGGCTGCCGAGCGTGAGGCTGTTTAGGATATTCTGGATAAAGGTGGCCAGGTTCATGGGAAGTCCTTGTCGCGGGTTGGCATCCGGGAGCGCCGCCCCTTGCGCGTCGCGCGGCCGGGCGAAAATCCGGCCGCGCGGCGGGGCTTGGCGAACGGTTTAGAGTTCCGGGACGATCTCGCCCTCGTAGAGCTTCTTGCCGTCCTTGATCACGACCAGGCCCACGGGCTTTTCGGCGTCGTGGGTGGCGTTGATAGCGGTCTTGCCGGTGACGCCCTCGAAGGCCTTGGTCTCGGCCAGGGCCTTGGTGATGGCTTCGGGATCGGCCTTGCCGGCGCGCTTGATGGCGTCGAGGATGATCATGTAGGCGTCGTAGCCCAGGGCGGAGTTCACGTTGGGCTCCTTGCCCGGGTACATGGTGCGCCAGCCGTCGGTGAACTTCTTGGCCATGGCGCTCATGTTCTTCATGGACGGGTCATAGGGGAAGGTGGTGTGGGTGAAGCCCTCGACCGCCTTGCCGCCGATGTCGGTGATCTTGGGGTTGTCCATGGCGTCGCCGCCCATGATCTTGAAGGTCGCGCCGAGTTCCGCGGCCTGCTTCATGATGATGGCGCCCTCGGCGAAGTAGGAGGGGATAAAAAGGACGTCGGGCTTCTCGGAAATGATCTTGGTCAGCTGGGCGGTGAAGTCCTGGTCGCCGGACTGGTAGTTGAGGGTGCCGACCATCTTGCCGCCGAGCTTGGTGAAGGAGCGCTCGAAGTACTTGGCCAGGCCCACGGAGTAGTCGCTGGCGACGTCCACGAGCATGGCGGCCTTCTTGAGGCCCAGGGTCTTGTAGGCGTAGGTGGCCGCGCCGGCGCCCTGGTAGGGGTCGATGAAGCAGACGCGGAAGATGTATTTCTTGCCCTGGGTGACCAGCGGGTTGGTGCAGCTGGTGCCGACCTGGGGAATGTGGGCCTTTTCCGAAACCTCGCCGCCGGCCATGGCCAGGGAGGAGCCGTAGGTGCCGATGATGGCCTGGACTTTTTCCTTCTCGATCAGGCGCTGCACCGCGTTGGCGGCCTCGACCTTGTCGGACTTGTTGTCCACCACGAACAGCTCGATCTTCTTGCCGAGGATGGTGGGGTTCTCCTTGTGGGCCATCTGCACGCCTTCGAGCTCGAGCTGGCCGCCGAAGGCGTTCTGGCCGGTCAGCGGCAGGAACACGCCTATTTTGACGGTGTCGTCGGCGCAGTAGGCCACGTTGGCCAGGCCCAGTACCAGGGCCAGGCAGATGAAAAGCAGTTTACGCATGACAGTCCCTCCACGTTGGTGTTGTTCCCCTCGCCGGATCGCTCACAGCGAAACCACGGCCGACAATTTCTTGGCCAGCTCCACGAGATAGCCCGCGAAACGGTCTTCGAACTCCTGCATGGAATAGGTCGCGGTGGCCGAATCGAAGCTGATGGCCCCGATGACGGCGTTTGTGCGCAACGAAAAAAGCGGCGCGCCGATGGCGATGAGCCCGGGCAGCGATTCCTCGTTGTTGCGGGAGAACCCCTGCCGTCGCACCTGTTCCAGGTCGGCAAGCAGCGCCTCGGGGTCGGTGATGGTGCGTGCGGTCTGGGCCACAAGGTCGAGGCGGCCGACGAGTTCGCGCAGGGCCTCGGGCTCGAGAAACGCCATGGCCGCCTTGCCGGCCGCCAGATAATGCAGGGCCGAGGAATAGCTGAAGGAGCGGTAGGCCCGGGTGTCCGGCGAATCGCGGCGGTAGATCAGGTAGATGGCGTCGTTGGCCAGGATGCCCACGTCGATATGCACGCCGTGGCGCGCGGCCGCCTCGTCCACCAGCGGTTGCACCAGGCGCACGAGGTCGTTGTGTTCGATGATGGCCAGAGCCAAGGACAGCGTGCGCACGCCCAGGCGGTAGAGCCCCGAGCGCGGGTCGCGGGCCAGGTAGCCCTGGTCGCACAGCATGCTGCCGTAGCGGTGGGCCGAGGTCTTGCTCATGCCGACCCGGGCGGCGATTTCCTTGAGGGTGTAGCCGGTGTCCTCGACGCCGAGCAGTTCCAGGATGGCAAGTCCGCGGGCGAGAGGGTCCGAGATTTTGCCTTTTTTGTCCACAAAGCCATCCTGGGGGACTGATTTTTGCAACGTCCGTTCCGCCTGGCGGAACAGCGGGTCCAGATGGAGGCTGATACCGCGCAATCGTCATCCTGTCAAAGCCGGATTGCCATCTTTCGCGTTGCGCCGCTTCGGCCGGGACCCCAGCGCCCGGCCGAAGCGGCAGGGGCGGCAATGCGCCTCGATGCTTTACCATTTTGTCCCATTAACGAGGCGGGTCAGGCGCTGCCCGACCGCGAACGGCGGGGTATTGCGGCTTTCTCACGGGTCATGCTCGGGAAACAGACGTATTTATCAAGGTCGTGCATTCGGTGCCATCCTTGCAGTTATTGAGGGACGGCCATTTTCAATATTGACAGGGTGGCGCATGTTTGGCATGCGATTTCCGTTGATTCGATACAAAATGGAGATGGCTATGAGAAAAGTTTTGCGTCACGAATACGGAAACAAAATTTTCCATACAAATAATGCCTTGAATCTGCCGTGGATTAAAAATTGTGCATGTTTTGCACTCTATTTTATCACCACTCTTAGCTCGCCATGCTTTGCCGACAGTGTTATATTAAATGAAGAGAATGGACACCAATACAAGATATTCACAACAGTAAAAACATGGACAGATGCCAAAACAGATTGCGAGTCACAAGGCGGGCATCTTGCGACAATAACATCGGATAGTGAGAATAATTTCTTAATAAACAATCTTTCTACCTTGTCAGACAACATATGGATAGGCGCTTCTGATGCAGAGAATGAAGGAACATGGCAATGGCTAACTGGCGAATCATGGAGTTACACCAATTGGTATCCAGGAGAACCGAATAGCTACCAGGGGAATAACGAAGACTGCCTGCAGGCCTATTTTACAAAATCTGGACAATGGAATGACCTGCCCTGCGCGAGAGAGCTATACTATATTTGCGAGTGGGAAAATGGGGCGGATCCACTTTTGCTGTCTGTGAACCTGAACACAAGCGGTATAGATTATGACGGCAAAAAGATGGTTGTAAATTTTAAAGAGAATACAGAGTTTGACAAACAGCTCTCATACGATGTCTACGTCGGAACTGAACGCATCGATTCCGGCTCCTATTCCGGAGGAACCCAAATCTCAAGATTTGAGTTTCCTCTTACTGATGCGTATCTTAATAAGGAGATTTCTGTTTTTTTTGCGACTTTTATTGACGGCGATAACAAACTGGCAGGGGTCAATGCTGCCTACGATCAAATTCAAGCACTGGCTCCTGAGTCTATTGTTTCATCCGCAACACTTAATGATACGAAGATTGATTCAAATAATATTCGGAACAACATGTACAATTATTTTGAAAACCAAGAATATTTAGGAAACATCAACAATTACCTTGACAGATTACGCCTACAGGTAGGCACTGCCACTACACATCGCATCATTGATTTTGACAGAATAATTAATAAAAATATCAATTCCCAATGGCAACAAACTGAATATGCAACAAAAATACATAGCTATACCAAACATCGAATTCCTATTTTGTTAATTCATGGATGGCAAGGCGACAATACAGGATTGAAAGATCGCCAGCAGTCTGCATTACTGTTATGGGAAAACTCAGAGCTCAATTATTGGCAGCATTTTTTGGATTTCTATCTATCGAGTTCGAAGTTGTATGATAAATTCCATATATATTTATATCATTATCCGACTTATAAACATATTTGTTTCAATGCTTTAGTGTTGAAAAACCTGCTTATAAACACATCTAAAGCAAACGAAGACCTATCTTATGGCTTATCGTCGAGCAAACTTATATTCCTCGCCCACTCTATGGGTGGCCTACTTGCACGGGATTTGATTGAAGAGCAGGGTTTTAATAATTATAGGAAACTCATTACATTGGATACTCCGCATCATGGGAGTCCCGCTTCGGATGACGAAGGCCTCTCTAGGCTGGTGAAAGATCTTGGGACCCAAGGTGCTGCGGATTTGAATTGGGACAATGTCGACAAATTTGATACGGACCAGGATATAGACGAAAACAACACGAGTAGGCGGTGGACATACATCAACACCAAAGACTTTGATGCAGAATATTGGGAGAGGCTGCTCAATTTGGTTGGGGCGAGTGAAATTGATAAGCACCATACGAAAAATCCTTGGCTCCGATGGCTTAATGTCAAATTCTCCAAAAACTATTTAAAATATTCAAACAAATATATCCTTTATGTTGCAGGAATGCACAACATTCACAACAACATACCTGACTCGATAGGAAATGGAGTCTTCGATGTTTCAAATGCATCGATTTCCGAAATGGGATATTTAAGCGGAGGTGCGGAACCGACAGGAAGTGCTTACTTTTGCAGTTTCGACGACGATTATTTATTCAAGTATTTTTTTATGCCAAGCTATACTTTTGATTTTACCAACGTGGGCCTATTGAGCCATGTCAATCCTTCGATAAAAATATTATCCAACTCTTCAAACGAAACTCAGTACATAATATCGACAGGATCAGAACACCCTTACAAATTGCCATATAGATTATTTGTTGATTATGACCATGAAAAAATAGCAAACGGTTGCTACAAGGGCGATAAAGGCGTTTGGGACAAATATGTCTCAGCAAGCTTTGTGCTAGACTCTGAGACAACAAGTGACACAGCCTTCAATTCATCTACATATTTCAAATCCTACGCAGGAACAATGTACACCTGCCTTCACAGATTATCCTTGGGCGATACGGCAAACATAAACCCCCTGCGCTATGAGCCCGTATTTAATTTACTCCAAAAAGATTTACTCGACTCTATCGGGTCAGACATCCAACCTTCTGTTCAATTATTGCTGGCGAACTAGCACGTGCGGCTTTCTCCCTTTTTTCTGATTGGCAGTCAGGAGTTACGTTTCCAATATATTTGCGTCTGAATGCAGGTGGATGTATTGCGAAAATACGATACGGGCGGGAAACGCATGCCGCGCCGCGCGTCAAATCCACAACAAACGCGGAGATCTCCCGTATGTTCGGCATCCACGACCTGACCCTTTTCGTGTTCTCGGGCATCCTGTTTAACCTGGCCCCCGGGCCGGACGTGCTCTACGTGGTCAGCCGCAGCGCCGGGCACGGCGCGCGCGGCGGCGTCGTCGCGGCGCTCGGCATCGGCACGGGCTGCTTCGTGCACATCGCGGCCGCGGCCATCGGCCTGACCGCCCTGCTCGCGGCGTCGGCCACGGCCTTCACCGTGGTCAAGCTCGTGGGCGCGGCCTACCTCGTCTATTCCGGGTTGGCCATGATACTATCATTCAGGAAAAAAGACGCAACCGCAAGCGCTCCCCGCACGGCCGCCGCCAGCGGGCGGGGCATCTACGTGCAGGGCTTTTTCACCAACGCGCTCAACCCCAAGGTCGCGTTGTTCTTTCTGGCCTTCGTGCCGCAGTTTATCGACCAGGCGTCGCCGGACAAGGCCTGGGCCTTCGTCTGCCTCGGACTCATTCTCACGTGCACGGGCACGGCCTGCAACATGCTCTACGCCTGGGGCGCAGCGCGCATGGCCGCCGGCGTCGGCCGCGCTGTGCGGGCGCGCGCGCTTTGCACCAAGGGCGTGGGCGCGCTTTTCATCCTGCTCGGCGTGCGTCTGGCGTTTGCGGACAATTCGTGAAGGGGGAGTGAGGAGAGGAAGAGAGGGGAGTGCCTCCGGCGGCCGGGGGGGATAATCCCCCCCGGCCCCCCTTGATGGGGGGAGATGGGGCAGGCTCTTGTTTCGGTGGGCCGTTGGCTGTAGGTTCCGGGGCCGCACGACATTGCCCCGCAAGGAGAACGCCATGACCACCCTCGGCACGCCGCTGACCGCCTCCGCTACCAAAATTTTGCTGCTTGGCTCGGGCGAGCTCGGCAAGGAAGTGGCCATCGAAGCCCAGCGCCTGGGCGTCGAGGTCGTGGCCGTGGACCGCTACCCCAATGCGCCGGCCATGCAGGTCGCCCACCGCTGCCATGTCGTGAGCATGCTCGACGCCGCGGCCCTGCGCCGCATCATCAAGGAAGAAAAGCCCGATTTCGTGGTGCCGGAAATCGAGGCCATCGCCACGGACGAGCTCCTTGCCCTGGAGGCCAAGGGCGTCACGGTCATCCCCACGGCCCGGGCCGCGCGCCTGACCATGAACCGCGAAGGCATCCGCCGCCTGGCCGCCGAGGAGCTCGGACTCGCCACCTCGCCCTACCGCTTCGCCGACAGCAAAGAGGAATTCCTGGCCGCCTGCGAGGCGATCGGCTTCCCCTGCGTGGTCAAGCCGGTCATGTCCTCTTCGGGCAAGGGCCAGAGCGTGGCCCGCGACGCCGCATCGGCCGCCGCGTCCTGGGACTACGCCCAAAGCGCCGGCCGCGCCGGGGCCGGGCGGGTCATCGTCGAGGGGTTCGTCGCCTTCGACTACGAGATTACGCTCTTGACCGTTCGCCACGCCGGGGGGACGACATACTGCGCGCCCATCGGCCACCGCCAGGAAAAGGGCGACTACCGCGAATCCTGGCAGCCCCATCCCATGAGCGAGGCCGCCCTGGCCAAGGCGCAGGAGATGGCCGGGACCGTGACCGCGGCCCTCGGCGGGCGCGGCATCTTCGGCGTGGAGCTTTTCGTCAAGGGCGACACGGTGCTTTTCTCCGAAGTCTCGCCCCGGCCCCACGACACGGGCATGGTGACGCTCATTTCCCAGGACCTGTCCGAATTCGCCCTGCACGTGCGCGCCATCCTGGGCCTGCCCGTGCCGGCCATCCGCAGCTACGGCCCGGCGGCCTCCCGGGTTGTCCTGGCCGAGGGCGATTCGACCGCCCCGCGCTACGTGATCGACCCGCAGGCCCTGGCCGAGCCGGACACGGCCCTGCGCCTTTTCGGCAAGCCCGAGGTGCACGGCACCCGGCGCATGGGCGTGGCCCTGGCCCTCGGCCGCGACGTGGAAGAGGCAAAGGAAAAGGCCATCCGCGCCGCCTCCTTCGTGCGCGTGGAACTCTAAGCGGGCCGACGGTTGGACAAGCTCCTCTTCGGCATCTCCGGCCTGCCCAAGGGCGACGGCCGGAAGTTCGATTACGCCTCGGGCATCGCCTATTTGCGGGGGCTCGGCCTCGACGCCATGGAGCTGCCCTTCGTGCGTTCCGTCAATGTCACGGCCAAGAACCGCGACGCCATCGCGCGCGCCAAGGCGGAAAACGACTTCTATCTCTCCGCCCACGCCTCGTACTACATCAACCTCAACGCCGCGGAGCCGCAAAAGCGCGACGAGTCCCGCGCGCGCATCGTCAAGGCCGCGGAGGCGCTCGCCAGCGTCGGCGGGCGCAGTGTGGTCTTTCATCCGGGGTTTTATCTCGGTAATCCCAAGGAAGAGGCCTACCGCGTCATCGCCGACAACCTGCGCGCCCTGCCGCGCCTGGGCGTCGATTACCGCCTGGAGACCACGGGCAAGGGCACGCAGTTCGGCGACCTTGCCGAGCTCCTGCGCCTGTGCAAGGAAATCGACACCTGCAAGCCGTGCATCGATTTCTCCCACCTGCACGCCCGGGACAACGGCGGGCTGCGGACACAGGCCGATTTTTCGCGCATCCTGGACGCCATCGCCCGGGAGCTCGGGCCGCAGGCGCTTGACGACATGCACATCCACCTAAGCGGCATCGCCTACGGCCCCAAGGGCGAAAAGCACCACCTGCCGCTTCTCGAAAGCGATTTTAATTACAAGGCCTGCCTCACGGCCCTGCGCGAACATGGCGTCAAAGGCTGCGTCATCTGCGAAGACCCGCAGCTCGAGCACGACGCCCTGTTGCTCAAAAACTACTACGAAGACCTGTAAGCGCGCGGCCCCGCGCTCATTCGAGCGTGGCGGCGAGCGCCCCGGCCAGCTCCAGCAGTTCCTTTTTCTCCTCGAGTCCGTCCACGAACCGTTGCGGGATGCCCGAAAGCCCGGTCTGCGCGCCGACCAGCGCGCCGGTCAGGATCGTGCGCGCCTGGTTCTGGCCGCCGCCGTTGACGGCATGGAGCACCGCCGCCTCGAAGTCGTCGGCGAATCGCGCGGCCAGGTAATAGGCCGCCGGGAGCTGGTGGTAGATGGCGCAGGGCATGCCGTAGACCAGCGAAACCTTCCAGGCCGGCTCGATGCGGATGTCCGGATCGGCCGCCGCGCGTGCCATGAACGAAGGGGAGAGCAGTGCGTCCGGCGAAGCGAAGCGTCCGGCGCGGGGCGGGTCGGGATCGCCCGGGCGGGGCGGTTGCAGGTTGTCCTGGGTCACCGCGTGAAAGGGCAGCTCGCCCGTATGGACCAAGTGCATGAGCGTATCCGACAGGGCCGCGTCCAGTTTGTGCCCGACCACAAGCATGCCGAGCACGACGCAGTAGGCCGTGCTCATGGACACGACGAGCGGGTCGGACTGGGTGATCACGGTGTTGTCGACCACATGCGCGGCGATCGCGGCGGGCGATTTCGCGTAGCGCACGGCAATGGCCAGGGCGCGTTCGATGGCCTCGGTGGTGTCGGCCGGGCCGCCGGTTTCTTCAAAGGAGAGGTGCTGCTCGACGCGCCGCCGCCAGGCCTCGCGGATGGACTGGCTGGTGTAGTGGCCCGGGCCGCTGACGGGTGTGCCGTCAAGCAGCGGAAACAGGTCCTCGTCCAGGCGGCGGCAGAAATCCTGCCGGTCGTAGCCGCCCCGCGCGACCAGGGAGCGCATGGTGAGCGTGAGGATGAATCCGGCCTGGGAAAGCTGGCCGGCCTTGCAGCCGTCGTGGTAGCGGCCCGGTTGCGGGTCGGTGTAGCCGCTGATCCAGTCGCCGTAGTCCCGGCGCAGCGCGTCCAGGTCGTAGTACCAGTGCGGCCCGAGCCCCAGCGCGTCGCCGATCAGCGCGCCCATGAGCGCGCCGCGCGCGCGGTCGCGGATGTCCTTGCCCGGCATGGCGGTCGCCTCCTGTCTGCTTTGCGACTCCCCTTAATCCTCCCACACAAACGCCGCCATGGAAAGCACGCCCAGGCAAAACGAGTCGTGGACGAGGCTGGCGCTGCCTATGGCAAGGTGCTCCCGCGCCGTCGTGCCCGGCTGCATGGAAAGCTGCATGACGGGCACGTCGGCCTGCTTGTTGGCATACGCGCGCCTAGTCGTCTCGTTTGGCGAAATCGCGCTGCGCGGCCCCGCAAGCCGGGCAGTGCCAGTCCCCGGGCAGCTTGTCGCCGGGCGTGCCGGGGCTGATGCCGGCCTTGGCATCGCCGCGTTTGGGGTCGTAGGTATAGCCGCAGCGCAGGCAGATGTAGCGATCCTGGGACATGGCGGACTCCTTGCGGGCGCAGGCTTCGTGCGGCGCCTTTGGCCACGTCTGAAAGGCCGGGAGGAAGCTCCCCGCAGTCAAGGGCCGCGCCCGTTGGAATCCCCATAGCGCCGGGGGGCGGGGCGGGGCAAGACCGCGCCCCGCCCCGCGTAACCCCTTAGGGTCAATTGTTTCCGAGCAGCAGCAGGTCCACCGGTGCGGTCGGCGGCGGCGGCGTGTCCGGCCCGATGGTGATCAGGACGTATTCGCCGGTCAGCAGCGGGTAATTCATTTCTATCGTATTGAGGCCCAGTCGGTCCCCGAAGGGAATGCCGTAGCCGGTGGTCAGGGTGCTGAAGCTGGCGGCGTAATCGTCGTAGTTGTTGCCGTTCGTCTGGAGCTTGCCGAAGATGTAGCCCTGGCCGAGGATCGACTGCGCGGGCGGGGTGGCATACGTCGCATTTTTGCCGGCCCACCAATAGAGGCTTGGGATCTGGCCGATGGCCTGGGCCGGAATGGGGTCACCGCTGCCGGTCTTGACATACTGGGTGGTGCTGCCGAAGACGCCGAAGCTCAGGCCGCCAAGAATGTCGCCCACGACCCGTCCGAAATAATCGTTGACGATGGCGGTTTCGTGGACGACGGCTCCGGAGCCGATCTGGTAATAATACGGGGTGTTGTTGGAATAGACACCCACGGTGTTGCTTTGCAGATCGGAATACATGATCCAGACTTTATTGCTGTCGCCGACGCCTGTTCCCGTGTTGCCGTTGCCGACGCAGAAGTTCACCGCTCCCGCGTATCCGGAGCCGCTGTTTGCCGTCAGGCTGACGCATCCGGACGAGGTGTCCGAGGGGTTGTCGCAGGTGCTCAGGAAGTCCGCGGTATAACTGTAGGTTTGCTGCTGCTGGAGGGGGTCGTCGCTTGCGCCGACGCCCACGAAGCAGTCGTCCAGGGTAGCCGTGGTGCTCGTCGTGGCCAGGCCGGCGAGGTAGGCCGACCAGTCGTGGTAATAGGTGAAGCCGGCCTTGGCCGCGAGGTTCGTGCCGAGCACCCGGGCGAAGGAGGCGTTCCAGGCGTTCGTGCCCGAGGGCAGGCTGCCCGCGGGGATGACGTTGGCGTTGGTCGGGCTGCTCGATCCCGCCGCCGCCAGGGCCAGGACCCTGGCCGTCACCGAGGTGGTCTGCGGGTTGTTGGCGAGGGTCGGGCCGTTTTTCACCGCGATGGTCAGCGGAATGGAGACGAAGTCGATGTAGCTTAGGTCAAGCCATGTCTGCGTGCCCGAGGAAGCCGTGATTTCGGTATATTGATACCGGGCGGTGTAGTTCGGGTCGGTGGGTGAGCCGTCGACGAAGGCGCCGGCCGCGTCCGGCGTGTAGCTGGCGTTGGGAATGGTGAGGCCGCTTGTGCCGTAGTTGATGTAGAGGCGCGCGGCTGGCGCGTTGGTGATCATGATCGCCGGCTTGCCGGTGGGAACGCTCGTGGCGATGGGGGTGGGGCTGATCAGGTTCGCCAAGCAATAGGGCGTGTTGGAGGAGATTGTTTGTTGTGCGCCGCTGCTGTCGTAGTAATAGCCGATGGTGATCGCGCCGACGCCGAGAAATTGGATGTACGTTTTCGCGGCACTGTGGTCCCAGGGCAGGTCGAAGACGAACGGCGTCTGTGCTTTTGCCGGGAGAGGTATGCACATGATGGAGAGAGCGAATACGATGGAAGAAAGAATATTCAATGTTTTTATTCTCATGCGGCACATCCTGCCCGGAATTGTGGTTTTAAAAATTTAAAGGATGCTCATGCACCGCAAGAGGATGTGTGTATTTATTCGGCTGCAATTATATATTTATCGTAATATTGTCGATAGGTTGGAGCTGATGCGCAATTGCGTTGCACGCGGATGCATTTCGTTTTTGTAGGACAATGCTTGCGCCAACGGGAAAACATATTTCCAAGAATAAAAATTACGCATTTTCGCTGGGCATTGCAAGTGTTTTACATGCGTGCGCCGTCCTGCCTCGAAAAAAACGCATCGCTGCCGCCGGAACCGTTTCCGGCGGCAGCGATGTGCGCAACGGCCGCATCCGGCTCAGGCGGGGTTGGACAAAAGGGCATGTCGCCGCTATGCCCGGCCACCGGTCCCGACGGGAACACGGGACACGACAAGGCGCGGAGGGAAAACATGGATTTCAAGGTGTTGGCTGATCTGATCGAGAACGGGTTGCCCTTCCAGAAGATGCTCGGCATCCGCGTGGCGGCGGTGGAAGAGGGGCGTGTGCGGCTTTTCATCCCCTTTCGCGAGGACCTGATCGGCGATGCGCGCCGCCCGGCGATTCACGGCGGCGTCATCTCCACCCTGGCCGACGTCTGCGCCGGCTTCGCCGTCTGGACCCGCTGCGAGCTCAACGACCGCATCGCCACCATCGACCTGCGCGTGGACTACCTGCGCCCGGCCACGGCCCACGACCTTTACGCCGAGGCGACCGTGCGCCTGCTCGGCAACCGCGTGGGCAACGCCCAGGTCGTGCTGTGGTCCGACGGCAGTCCGGACGAACACGTGGCCGAGGGCCGCGGCGTGTACAACATCCGCCACGGCAGCTGACCGGGCCGCGACCCGGTGTGGCTATTGCTCGAGCAGCAACAGCGAGGCAGCCGGGGGCGAAGGGACCGTAGCGACGGGAAAGGGCCCGGTATAGGTGCTCGAATACGATTGCCAGTTGTCGGCCGTGCAGTCGGCGGGGATGTGCCCGTTTTCCTTGAGCAGGGGGATGACGTCCGTAAGCGCGTCGAGGGGACCGAAAAAGTACTGGTTGCTTTGCACGTAGTATTTCGAATTGTACGTGTTCGAGGAAATGACGTGGCCGGCGTTGGTGCGCTGGTTGCATCGGAACGAGTGGATCGAGGAGCCATAGACGTTTTGGGCGTTGAACACGGCAAAGTCCTTGGCGTCGCCGGTCTTGCGGCTGTTGAGTTCCGCCGGAGCGTAGGCATTGGCCCCGGGGTGCGTTTGCGCCGTGAAAAACGCCGTCATGTAGCTGGCCGGGTGCTGGAAATACTGGAGCTGGCTTTTGGCCGTCTGGTAGTCGGCATTGTAGAGAAAGCCGTTCGAGTGTTGCAGGTAGCCGGTGAATTCCGGCGGGTATTCCAGCCAGTCGTCCGCGACGGAGCCGGAAGGAAGGACGCCGCCCGCCAGGAGGAAGCTCCCCGCCTCATCGAGGCTCGTGACCGGGCCGAAGATTTCCTGCGCATTTCCGTGGTTGCTCGCGACGTATTGCTTGCCGTCCGTATCCGTAAAGAGGGTGACGATATGCCCGTAGTTGTTTGAAGTGTTGTAACGGAACGCGTACTTCTTGATCGCATAGCCGTGCGAGACCAGGATGGAAGCGAAAAATGTCGCATAATCCTTGCAATCACCTGTTTTCAAGGTGTTCAACGTGGCCGGAGAATAGGGCATGTATCCAGGGCGATTCGTATCGTAGGTAAAGTAGGCGGCCATGTATGCGGCAGCGGCTTGCGGTGTCGAGAGCTGTTCTTTTATCGCATTGTAGTCGCTGTTGTATGGTATCGTGTCGGCGTGGGCATGTGAAGATGTCAGTGTCAATATGATGGTGATTGTCGCCATTATAGCATGGAACAGCGCTTGCATACCAGATCTCCTTGTGTGGCGGCTTGGTGCTGCAACATAAGGTGGGCGAGAGAGGAAATCAATTGCCCGAGTGGTGATTCCGCTTCATAGCGGCGTAAAAGAAGCGGGGCCGGTCATGCGACCGGCCCCGTTGCTTCATGAGAGTGGATTGGTATGCGTTCTAGTCGCGCGTCCAGGAAAGCACCTGGCAGGTCTTTTCCAGCACCGCGCGCAGTTCGCGTTCCCGTGTCTCGGGCAGGCCCTGGATGCGGATGGAGACGTCGCGGCGCGTGGCGTCCGTGCGGTCGTAGGACGAGAGGATGCTGATGATGCGGGCCTCGTGGCCGCGCAGGGCGTCGAGCACGGGTTTGAGGCTCCCTTCGCTCGTGCCCAGGCGCAGGCCGATCTGGATGCCGTCCTGGTCGATGCCGGTGATGGAGACGAACAGGCGGAAGATGTCCGTGTCCGTGATGATGCCGACCACCTTGTTGTCCGCATCCACCACGGGCAGGCTGCCGATCTTGAGGTCGCGCATGACGAGCGCCGCCCGCTCCACGGTGTCGCCCGGGCGGATGCTGCGCGGGGACTTGGTCATGATGCCTTTGAGCTTCATCTCCGAGAGCAGGTAGGTCATCTCGTACATGTCGAGCGTGGTCGCCCCCGAGGGCGAGGCTGCCTTGAGGTCGCGCTCGGACACGATGCCGACGAGCCTGCCTTCCCTGTCCACCACGGGCAGGCGGCGGATCTTGCGTTCGCGCAGCATCCGGCCGGCCTTGATCATGGACATGTCCTCGGTCGCGGTGACGACGTTTCGCGACATCCAATCCCCGACGAGCATGCTGTGGCTCCTTGCGCTAAAGGTGGGGCGGACCGGGCCGCATCCGCGCGGTCCGCCATGGGGTGCCGGCTTTCGGCCTCAGATGCCGAGGTAGGCCGACTTGATGTGCGGGTTTTCGAGCAGCTGCGCCGCTTCGCCGGCCAGGGCCACGCGGCCGTGCTCCAGCACGTAGCCCCGGTCGGACAGGCGCAGGGAATGGTTCACGTCCTGTTCGACCAGAAGCACCGTGGTGCCGGTGTCGGCGATCTTGCGCAGGGTATCGAAAATGGATTTGACCAGGATCGGCGCGAGCCCGAGCGACGGCTCGTCGAGCATGAGCAGGCCGGGCAGCGCCATGAGTCCCCGGCCGATGGCCACCATTTGCTGCTCGCCGCCGGAAAGCGTCATGGCCATCTGGCCTTCGCGCTCGAGCAGGCGCGGCAGGAGCGCATGGACCTGGCGCAGGGTGTTGCCCCGCTCCTTGTGGGCCCGGGGCGTGTACGCGCCGATCAGGAGGTTCTCGGCCACGGTCATGAGCGAAAAGAGCCGCCGGCCCTCGGGCACATGCACGATGCCGCGCTCGACGATGCGCTCGGGCGGCAGGTTGTGGATGGGCTCGCCCCTGAAGAAGATGGCGCCCGCGCTCGGGGCCATGAGCCCGGAGATGGTCTTGAGCAGGGTGGACTTGCCCGCGCCGTTGCCGCCGATGATGCTCACGACCTCGCCTTCCTCCACGGTCAGCGACAAGTCGTTGATGACCTGGACGTCGCCGTAGGCCACGTCGATGTGTTCCACGCTAAGCAGCGTCATAGTCCCCCCCAAGGTAGGCCTTGATGACGTTTTCGTCCTTGGTCACGGCCTCGGGCGTGCCCTCGGCGATCTTCTGGCCGAAGTGGATGACCGCCACGCGGTCGGACAGGGCCATGACCGCGCGCATGATGTGCTCGATGACGAAGACCGTGACGCCGCGGTCGCGCAGGCCCTTGATGACGGTGATCATGTCGTCCACTTCCGTGGGGCGCAGGCCGGCCATGACTTCGTCGAGGAGCAGCAGTTCGGGGCCGGTGGCCAGGGCCTTGCCGATCTCCAGGCGCTTGCGGTCGGCGATGGTGAGGCTGCCGGCCAGGCGATCGCGCAGGCCGTCCAGGCCGAGCACGGCCATGACCTCTTCGGCCCGCTCCCGTGCCTTGACGGTGGAATTGGTGTGGAGGAACGCGCCGACCATGACATTATAAAGGACGGTCTTGCTGGCGAAGGGCTTGACGATCTGGAAGGTGCGGGCCAGGCCCAGCTTGCACAGGTTCCAGGGCTTGCGGCCGTTTATCACCTCGCCCTTGAAGCGGATGACGCCGTCGGAGGGCGGGTAGACGCCGGCCACGAGGTTGAACACCGTGGACTTGCCCGCGCCGTTGGGGCCGATAAGCGCCATGATCTCGCCCTTGGCGATGTGCAGGTCCAGGGCGCTGACGGCGGTGAGGCCCCCGAAGTGCTTGGTCAGGGCCGTGATTTCGAGGATGTTGGCGCTCATGCGGCGGCTCCCTTGGCGTTTGGCTCGCGCGTGATCTTGCGGGCCAGCTTGTCGTAGGCCGCGGCCAGGGGGGCGGTGAGCCCCTGCGGCTTGTAGAGCATGACCATGATGAGGATGAGGCCGAAGATGACGAGATGCAGGCCGGGCAACATGTCGCTGAGGTAGATGCGTGTGAACTCGTTAAGCGGCCGCAGCACCAGCGCGCCGATGACCGGGCCGGCGATGGTGCCCCGGCCGCCGATCAGCGCGATGAACGCGATCTCGAAGGAGAGGTCGAGGCCCATGAGGCCCTTGGGATAGAAGTAGAGCATGAGTTGGGCGTAGAACGTGCCGGCCAGCGCCGTGAAGAAGCAGGACAGGGCCATGGCCAGCAGCTTGCAGTTGGCGACGTTGACGCCGAGCGCCGTCGCGGCCTCGGGCTCCTCGCCGCCGGCGGCCAGGTAGTAGCCGATCTTGGAGCGGGAGATGAACCAGGTCAGCGCCAGCACAAGGATCAGCAGCGTCAGGATGATGTAGTAGTACGGCAGCTTGGACATGAACTGGTAGTGCCAGAACGAGGGCTCCTTGAGTGGAATGAGCAGGCCGCGGGGGCCGTTGATCTTAAGCGGCCCGAGGGAGTCGATGTTTTCCACCATGACCCGGATGCCTTCGGCGAAGGCGATGGTGCACAGGCAGAAGTAGGCCCCGCGCAGGCGGAATGTGGGCAGCCCGATGATGACGCCGACCAGGGCGGCGAGCAGCCCGCCGACCAGCATGCCGATCCAGGGCGAGACGCCGTACTGGAGGGTGAGGATGGTCGAGGTGTAGGCCCCGATGCCGACGAAAACCGAGTGCCCGAGCGGCAGCACGCCGGCGAAGCCGCCGACCAGGTTCCACGAGGTGGTCAGGTAGGCGTAGAAAAAGAGCAGGATGAGGATTTGCAGGTAGGTGGGGGATGTCACCACCAGGGGCAGCCCGAAGGCGATCAGGGCGGCCAGGCCGAGCAGCGAGGTGTCGAGTTGTTTTCGGCTCACGGTTGCGCCTCCTACCAGTCCTGTTTGTTGCCGAAAAAACCCGAGGGTTTCACGAACAAGATGATGAGGAAAATTGCGTAGATGATGGCTTCGGTCCAGGTCGAGGCCATGAACTGCGAAAAGACGGATTCGATCAGGCCGATGACCAGACCGCCGAGGAGCGCGCCGGGAATGCTGCCGAGGCCCCCGAGCACCACGATGATGAACGCCCGGATGTCGAAGACCACGCCCACGGACGGGTAGACATAGTAAAAGGGAATCAGCACGCAGCCGGCGATGCCGGCGATGGCGGTGCCGAGGCCGAAGGCGATATTGTAGACCTTGTACTGGTCGATGCCCATGAGGTTGGCGGCCTCGCGGTCCAGGGCCGTGGCCCGCAGTGCCATGCCGATCTTGGTCTTGCGCATGAAAAGGGCCAGCCCGATCGTGGCCAGCACGGCGATCACGAAGCCGGAAAATTTGGGGATGGAAAGGATGTACGGGCCAAGCGCCATGGACTTGTTGGAGATGGCCGTGCGCACGGTGCGGTACTCGGCGCCGAAGAGCATGAGCGAGAGGTTGTCGAGGACGTACCAGACGCCGGTGGTCACGATGATGACCGTCGCCGGCTCGCGGGTCTGCCGTTCGGCCTTGAACACGGGTTTGATCACCACATCCTGGAGATAGTAGCCGAAGACATAGAGGACGGGGGGAACGATCAGAAGGGCCAAATACGGGTGGATGCCCGTCAATTTGATCAGCCAGTAGGCGCTGAACATGCCGACCATGAGCAGGGAGCCGTGCGCGAAGTTGATCACCTTCATCACCCCGAAGATCAGGGTGAGGCCCAAGGCGGTCAGCCCGTACATGGAGCCCATCATGATGCCGTTGAGTGTCGCCTGAATCACCGCGGTCATGAGGCCAACTCCAGGACGTTTGCCCCGGGCGGCCAGCCAGGCCGCCCGGGGCGTTTATGGGGAAGCGTTCGGGTTACTTGTTGGCCGGAAAGACCGGGGTGTAGCCGGCGCGGCGGGCGGACTTGGGCCACACGGTCACGCGCTGGGGCTTGCCGTCGATCTTGGCCACCTGCACGATGACGATGCCGGCGTTCTTGTTCTGGCCGTCCTTGTCGAATTCCACGCCGTCGTAGGAGACGATCATGGCCGGGCCGGTGCTCAGCTTGGTCGAAGCCAGGGCTTCGCGGACCTTGGCCGGGTCGGTGGAGCCGGCGCGCTCCAGGGCGTCGGCGATGACGTACATGGAGGCGTAGGCGTCCACGGATTCGCCGGTCAGGTCGTAGCCGTACTTTTTCTTGAACTTGGCGTTGGTTTCCTTGGCGCCGGGCTTGTTGACGTCGGTGTTCCACTCGACCTCGTCGAAGATGCCGTAGGCGGTGTCGCCGGTGTTCTCCAGGAACTTGGGATCGGCGTGGCCGCCGCCGCTGGCCAGCACGACTTTCGGCTTGACCTGCATTTCGGCCATGGTGTTGGTCAAAAGGATGGCGTCGGCGGCGTTGGAGACGAGCATGACGATGTCGGGGTTGGCGGATTTGAGCTTGGTCACGACCGGGGTCAGGTCCGTGGCGGTGCTGGGATAAGGCTCGTCGAGAACGACCTCGTAGCCGTCCTTTTTCGCCAGTTCACGCCATTTCTCGGCAAAGCCCGTGCCCCAGTCGCCATTTTCGAAGACAAAGGCGATGGTCTTGAGCTTGGTGCCGGTTTCCTCCTGCATGTCCTTGAGGAAGCGGAACTGGTCGCGCACCCACCAGGAGTCCTTGGCGGCCACGCGGAAGATGTTCTTGAAGCCGCGCTCGGTGATGGTGTCGCGCACGGCGACCGGCACCACGAAGGGGATGCCGTAGCGCTCGGCCACTTGCGTCGCCGGGTAGGTCACGGCGGAGTTCCAGCAACCGGTCATGAGGTTGACCTTTTCGGTGTTGATGAGCCGTTCGGTCTCGGTCACGCCGACGGTGGGGTCGGACTTGCTGTCGGCGTAGATCAGCTCGAGCTTGGCCCCGCCGAGGGACTTGATGCCGCCGGCGGCGTTGATCTCCTCCACGGCCATTTCCCGGGCCTGCTTGCCCTGGACGCCGACCGAGGCCGACGGGCCGGAGAGCGGCTCGACGTTGCCGATCTTGACCGCCTTGTCGGCGGCCAGGGCCGGCGAGGCGGCGAGGACCAGGCCCAGCGCCGCGGCCAGGCAGCACGTCAGCAGCGATCCCTTGTCATGCGTTTTCATGGCTTTCCCCTTGGTTGACGGTTGCTGTCGGTCGGGCCAACGCCTATTTGCCGAGGCTTTTGGAAACCTCGCGAATGCCTTGTTCCATGATGTCCAGGCCGCGCGAAAGCTGCTCGTCGGTCGTGACCAGCGGCATGAGCACGCGGATGCAGTTGCCGAAGTTGCCGCAGGAGAGCACGAGCAGGCCGTGGTCCTGGCAGTACTTGACCACGCCCTTGGCCGCTTCGGGGCAGGGGGCCTTGGTCGTGCGGTCGGAGACGAATTCCAGGGCGCGCATGGCCCCGAGGCCGCGCGCGTCGCCGATCAGCGGGAATGCGTCCTTCCAGGCCGCGAAACGGGATTGGAGGGTGTCGCCCAGGCGCACGGCCGCGTCGAGGAGGCCGTCCTGCTCGAAGGCGTCCATGACGGCGATGCCGGCGCGGCAGGCCAGGGGGTTGCCGCCGTAGGTGCCGCCGATGCCGCCGACGTGGACGGAATCCATGATGTCGGCCTTGCCGATGACGCCGGCCAGCGGCAGGCCGCCGCCCATGCTCTTGGCCACGCTCATGAGGTCGGGCTCGATGCCGAAGTGCTCCATGGCGAACATCTTCGAGGTGCGGCCGAAGCCGGATTGGACCTCGTCGGCGACGAAGACGATGCCGAACTCCTCGCAGATGGCCTTGAGCTTGGTGAAAAATTCCACCGGCGGCACGACGAAGCCGCCTTCGCCCTGGACGGGCTCGGCCACGATGCAGGCGATCTGTTCGGCGGCGGCGGTACCGATGAAGAATTCGCGCATCTTGTCCGCGCAGGCCGCGCCGCAGTCCGGGTAGGAGAGCCCCAGGGGGCAGCGGTAACAGTAGGCGTAGTAGGGGTACTGGTAGACTTCCGGGGCCATGGGGCCGAACGCGAACTTGTAGGGCTTGACCTTGCTGGTGAGCGTCATGGCCAGGAGCGTGCGGCCGTGGAAGGAGTTCTTCATGGACACGACGCCGGCGCGGCCGGTGTGGCAGCGGGCGATCTTGACCGTGTTCTCCACGGCTTCGGAACCGCTGTTGACGAAAAGCGCCTTTTTCGGCGTGGGGCCGGCGGCGGCCTCGCACACGCGTTTGGCCAGTTCCACGTAAGGCTCGTACATCGTGATCATGGAGCAGGTGTGGAGGTACTTGTCGGCCTGGTCCTTGATGGCGGCCACGACGCGCGGGTGGCAGTGGCCGACGTTGAGCACGCCGATGCCGCCGACGAAATCGATGAATTCGCGGCCGGCGACGTCCCGCAGCAAGGCGCCCTGGGCGGATTCGACGAAAAAGGGCGTGGCGTTGGGATGGCCCTTGGGAACATAGCGTTCACGCAGCGCTTGCAGTTGGCTCGCCTTGTCAGTGGTGTTCACGGAGCTTCCTCGAAGTTGGCGGTTGAGGGCGAATACGCCCTGGAAATATGGCAACCGAAACGTCAGCTTGACTTCGCAGCAAAAACCACGCCAGGAGCGATATGAATTAATGTCCTGTTATTTTAGTATGTTGAAAATTCCTTTGCGCCTTTTGGCGCGTGCCCTGATTCAGAACAGAATCAGCAAATTTGTAAAAAATCAATAACGAAAGAGTGCTGGCACTGATTCTTTTTCGATTCAGCAACAGCACGCCTCCGGACTCGACCCGGCACGGCAGGGACCGCCGCACGCACAAAAAAACCGGGACAAATCGGAAACAGGGAAGGAGCAAAGGGAGTTGGCGCAATGCGCCCGCAGCAGGGAGGGGGAAAGCGGACCCGTCGCGGACGCGGCGACGGGGAAATGCTGATTCAGAAGTGAATCAATCCCGGGTCAGGGCATACCGTTTGAGCTTGCGTACCACGGTCGCCTGACTCACGCCAAGATAGGCAGCCATCTCCCGCGTGGTGCGGCAGGCGGCCATGGCCTCGCGCAGCCGGCGCTGGTTGGCCTGGTCCGTGGATTCGGCCAGGGTGCGCGGCGCGCCGCCGGACGCCTCGCCGCCCGTATCCCCGGCCAGGGCCTCCTCCAGGGCGTCGGTCAGGTCGTCGTCCTCGCTCATGACGAAGGCCTTCTGGATCAGGCTTACGAGTTCCCGCACGTTGCCCGGAAAGTCGTGGGCCTCGAGCAGGCGCATGGCCCGGGGGGAAAGCCGCTTGGCCTTGCCGTGGCGGGCGTTCTGCTGGGCCAGGTAGAATTCGGCCAGGCCGAAGATGTCGTCGCGGCGCTCGCGCAGCGGCAGGATGCGCACGAGAAACGTGTTGAGCCGGTAGTAGAGGTCCTTGCGGAAAAGCCGCCGCTCCACCAGATCTTCCATGTCGCAGTTGGTGGCCGCGACCACGCGGCATTCCACCTGCCGGGACATGCTCGCGCCCAGGCGGCGCAGCTCGTGGTCGTCGAGGTACTTGAGCAGCTTGGCCTGGGCCGCGAGCGGGATGTCGCCCACCTCGTCGAGGAAGAGCGTGCCGCCCATGGCCAGCTCGATCAGGCCTGCCTTGCCGCTCTCCCGCGCGCCGGTGAACGCCCCCTTCTCGTAGCCGAACAGTTCCGCCTCGAAGAGGTTTTCCGGCACGGCCGGACAGTTGATCTGGATGAAGGGCTTTTCCACGCGTGGGCTCACCTGATGCAGGAACTTGGCGAGCAGGCCCTTGCCCGTGCCGGATTCGCCGAGCAGCAGGATGCGCGAGACGTCCATCTGCGCAAGCTTCAGCAGCGTGCGCAGCGTGCGCTGCATCTGCGGGCTTTGCGCCACGATGTCCTTTTGCGACAGTTCGAAAAGCGACAGTTCGGCCAGCTCGCTGCGGTAGCGCTCCTCCACCTTGCGGGCGTGTTGCAGGCCCTCGCGCAGGTTGTTGAGCTCGGTCACGTCGCGTTCGTTGACCACGACCATGGCGATGCCGCCGCCCGGGTCGGGCACGGGCGAGGCCGTGACCAGCAGTTGCTTGCCCGTGCGCGTGATGTGCTGGATCATGCTGGCCTGCTTCTTCGTGGCCAGCACCTCCAGGGTGGCCGAGCGGTCCACCATGCCGTCGGCCACGATGCAGGCCACGTCCTTGCCCACGTAGTCCGCGGCCTCGATGGAGTTGAGCCGCTCCGAGGCGGCGTTGATCTCCAGGATCACGCCCTCGCCCGAACAGATCCAGATGCCGTCGGACACGGAATCGAGGATCGTGCGCAGCCGCGCGCCCACGAGTTCGCCGCAGCCTTCGCCGCCCTGGGCGCACAGCAGCGTCGCCCCGACCGTGCGCCCTTCGCGCACGATGGGCGTGACCCGGGCTCCGAGCGCCCGGCCGCCCTCGCTCAGGCGGATGTTGCCGGGCCTGCCTGTCGCGAGGATGGCCGACACGGCCTGCCAGAGCGCGGGGCGCGCAAGGGGCAGCGCGGCTCCGGGCGCGGCCGCCTGTTCGCCGAAAAGGGCAACGGCCGCTTCGTTGGCCGCGACGACCCGGCCGTCGGCGTCCACGGCCAGGATGGGCGCGGGAAGTGCGCGCAGGATGTCGGCGTCGCTGAAGGGGGCTGGCATGGGGGCTCCGCAAAAAATTCCAGGGAGCGGACCGGGGTCCGTTCCCTTCGCCGCAAAGTGGCATGGAAGCCCGGTCGGAGGCAACCGCGCGCGTCTGGCGAAGCCTTTCCCCGCCGAGCCGGAAAGCCGTCGCGGACCTTGCGCAGGGGACGCGTCCGGGCTTATAGGCCTGGACCCAATGGGCCCCGGGCCTGTTGCGCGCCGTCTCCAACCTGTTGCGTATATTTGTAACGCACTGTTTTTAAAAAATTTATTACGACGGTGACGGCGCGCCCGCAGCGCAAGGCATTCCCGGTCGGGAATTTCGTCAACGCCAGCACAGGGGGAAATCATGTTGCAGCTTTCCAATCCCAAGCTCTTCCGCGAAGCCTGCCTCGTCGGCGGCGCATGGGCGATCGCGGCAAGCGGCGAGACCATGGCCGTGCACAATCCCGCGGACGGCAGCCCGGTCGGGCGCGTGCCCCAGCTGTCCGGGCAGGAGATCGAAGCGGCCATCGCGGCGGCGCATGCGGCCTACAGGCCCTGGGCGGCCAGGGCCGCGTCCGAGCGGGCCAAGATCCTTGAAAAATGGTACGATCTGGTCGTGGCCAGCGCCGACGACCTGGCGCGCATCCTCACCACCGAGCAAGGCAAACCCCTGGCCGAGGCCAAGGGCGAGATCCTCTACGCCGCGTCGTTTCTCAAGTGGTTTTCCGAAGAAGCGCGGCGCGTCTACGGCGATGTGATTCCCGCGCCCACGGCCGACAAGCGCCTCCTCGTCATCAAGCAGCCCGTGGGTGTGTGCGCGGCGATCACGCCCTGGAACTTTCCGGCGGCGATGATCACGCGCAAGGCCGGCCCGGCGCTGGCCGCCGGCTGCGCCATGATCGTGCGCCCGGCCGCCCAGACGCCGTTTACCGCCCTGGCCCTCGGGGAACTGGCCGTGGAGGCGGGCGTGCCGGCCGGCGTGTTCCAGGTTGTCACCGGCAAGTCGCGGGAGATCGGCGCGGTGCTGACGGCGAGCGACACCGTGCGCAAGCTCTCGTTTACCGGCTCGACCGAGGTCGGCCGCCAGCTCATGGCCCAGTGCGCGCCGACCATCAAGCGCATTTCGCTCGAACTCGGCGGCAACGCGCCGTTTATTGTCTTCGACGACGCCGACCTCGACGCCGCCGTCGCCGGGGCCATCGCCTCGAAGTACCGCAACGCCGGCCAGACGTGCGTCTGCGCCAACCGCCTCTACGTGCAGTCCGGCATCCACGACGCCTTCGCCGCCCGCCTCGCCGAGGCCGTGGCGCAGATGCCCATCGGGCGCGGCGACGCGCCCGGCGTGCTGATCGGCCCGATGATAGACGCCAAGGCCGTGGAAAAGGTGGAAAGCCACATCGCCGACGCCCTGGGCAAGGGCGCGAAGCTCCTGCTCGGCGGCAAGCGCCATGCCCTGGGCGGTTCGTTTTTCGAGCCCACCATCCTCTCCGGCGTGACGCAGGCCATGCGCGTGGCCAAGGAAGAGACCTTCGGCCCTCTGGCCCCGATCTTCCGCTTCGACACGGAAGAGGAAGTGGTCGCCGCGGCCAATGACACCGAGTACGGCTTGGCCGCCTACTTCTACACCGAGAACGTCCGCCGCGCCTGGCGCGTGGCCGAGGCCCTGGAATACGGCCTCATCGGCCACAACACGGGCCTTGTTTCCAACGAAGTCGCGCCGTTCGGCGGCGTCAAGCAGTCCGGCATCGGCCGCGAAGGCTCCAAGTACGGCATGGAAGAGTACCTGGAGATCAAATACATCTGCTCCCAGATCGGCTGATGCGCAATGCCGGGGGAGAGAGGCCTCCGGCGGCCAGGAGGGGCGACGGCCCCTCCTGGACCTCCCGGGAAGGGGGGACGCGCCCACGAAACCTGGGCCGCGCAACGAAAACCGCGCCCGGGGCCTGCCATAAGGCTCCGGGCGCGGTTCTTGATTTGTGGCGACTTGGCGCGATCTGGCGCGATGCGTTCGGCTACTTGCCCTGGGGCAGGTAGTATTTGCCGTCGCGCGGCACGGCGAGCTTTTTTACCGCCTCTTCCAGGCCGTGCAGGGTGACGTAGGCCACCTCCTTGTCCTTGGCCAGCATCGGCAGCAGCACTTTCCACTGTTCGTTGGTGAACTCGTCCGGCCCGTGGGAATACAGGCTGAGCACGCCGCCGACTTCCTTGATCTTCTTGAGGAACGCCGCGACCTTCGCGGCGAAGTCCGGGCTGGCGACGTCCGTGCCGAAGGCGTCGCGGGGTTTCACCGCGTAAATCCGGTAGAGGTCGTAGCCGTCGGGCGATCCCAGGGCGGCAGTGCCGGCCGTGCCCACACGGCCGCAGGTCATGCCGAGATCGACGGTGACGGCGCGCGTGACGGAATCGTTCACCAGGAACGGATAGATCATGGACGTGGCCGGATGGTCGGGCATGCCGGCCTTGATGTCCTCGAGCGCTCCGGCCATCTCGTAGCGGGAGCTCTTGGCCGTGTCCATGAACAGCGGCGCGAAGCCGTTTTTGAAGAAGATGTCCGTCTTGGCGTCGGTGGCCAGGTAGCGCGACCGGAGATTGGCGTTGTAGGGGTCGCCGAGTTCCGCGGTCACGCCGCGCACGTCGTTCAGGGCGTCCACGAGCTGCTTGAGGCTCGGGGTGCGCCCTTCTTCGGACAGGTCGAGGCTCGCCACGGGTTCGGGGTTCTGGTTGACGAAGATTTTCAGGGTCTGCTTTTCCTCATCCACGGCGGCGTAGGCGGACTTTGCCGCCGGGTTGGCGTAGCGCAGGCGGATGGCCGCCCCCGGGGCCACGGGCACGTGGTCGCGGGTGTGGTTGGCCACTTCGTGGCCGGCGGCGATGTGCCGGGACATGAGCGCGTAGTCGGCGGGGGTGGCCTTGGCCGTGTTGAGCGCCAGGGTGGTCTTGATGCCGTAGGCGTCGGCGTCGTCGGCCAGCTGCGACCACAGCTGCAGGTTGGCGAGATCGTCTATGATAACGGCGAGGTAGGCTCGCGGACCTTTGCCGGGCAGGGGCACGCCCTTGGTCGCGGCGGAGAGGCCTTGCGCCGGCGCAGGGGCGGCCGATGCCGCCAGGAGCAGGCAGGCCAGCGCGAAGCGGCTCAGGATTGCGAAGGAACGGATGCGCATCATATTTCCTCTCATGGTCAGCCCCCGGGAAGTGCCGAGGGTTCATTTCGCCTTTACATCCGGCGCATGACGGTCCCATTCGGGTCGCTTTCGTCTTTGAAAGCGTGACCGTGCGCACGCGACGTTTCCTTAAGATAGCAACGCCATGCGGGAAGACAATGCCGGCGCTAGCGTTTGAGCCCGGACAAGAAGGTGAAGAGGGATGGCGAGTTGCCGCCGAGCCGCCAGATGGCGAGCTTGCTGAATCCCGCCGCCTGCGCGGCCTGCCACAACAAGTCCATCGTCTGTCCGTCGGCGTGCCAGACCTCGTGGTCCTTGCCGGCGTCGTCGCGGTAGTGGCTCACAAGATAGCCGTTGCCGGGCGAGCGCGTGGGCGTGGCGCGGGTCTTGGCGAGCAGGGTCCGGGCCTCGGATTCCGTCAACTGGCTGGCCTTTTGCGAGCCGGTCCAGTCGAAGCCGCCCGTGGCCAGGGCCAGCGTGGTGGCACCGAGCGCCCCGATGGCGCGCAACGCCGCGGCCTGGGCCGCCAGGAACTCCGGCGTGGCCTTGGGGCCGGGGCCCGAATGGAAGCCGAACAGGTTGTAGCCCATGAGCACATACTGCGGCCCGGGCGGCAGGGGCGTGGCCAGGTAGCGGCGCTGGGGCTGGAGCAACACGGCCAGGGCCAATCCCTCGGATGCGGTGCGCGCCTGCAGCGCGGCCACGAAAGTCAGGAAATTGGGCCAATCCGCTTCGGCCACATTTTCATAATCGATTTCGATGCCTTGGAAATGATGGCGCTTGGCCAGCTCCACCAGGGCGTCGATATGCCGGGCCCGGGCTTCGGGCGTGGCCGTCAGGCGCGACACCAGGGGCGGGTCCTTGAGTTTCAGGCCCTTGCCCGAGGCCGCGACCACGTCGTTGACCACGGTCAGGAAGACGGGCGTGGCCCCGAACACGCCCGAGGCGTCCCGGCCGAGGATTCTGGCCCAGTCCGGGGCCAGGGACGGCCGGTCCTTTTCGTCGAAATTGGCGGAAAAGACCCGGATGGAATCAAAAAGGCCCGGATGGGACCGGAACTCGGCCAGCCCCCGGGCGAGATCCCAGTCGGCGATCCAGGCGGTGAGGGCCCAGGCCCGCGCCGGGAAAAAAGACAGAAGCACGAACGCGCACGCAAGGGCCGCCGCCAGGAGGGTAATCCCCTGGCGGACGGCCCGTGGTCTGCCTAGAACGTGTAGTTTATGCCTGCCCATGCTTCGTTGAGGTTGTAGGTGGGGGAACTGAAATAGGAGTACTTCACCGAGAACTTTAACCGCTCTTTGAGGGTGATGTCCATGCCTGCGTTGACGCGCCAGATGTTGCGCCAGTCGTTGCTGCGGTCGCGCGAGGGGCCGTAGCCCACGCTGCCGTTGATGTTGAACCAGCGCGTCGGGGCGTAGCCGACGGTGGCGTAGGCCAGGTGGGTAGCCAGGTCCAGGGGCGCCCAGTACTGGGTCGGATTGCGGTCGCTGTTGGCGAACTGGAAGGCGTAGCCCACGGAAAACAGCGGGTATTCGAACAGCCGCGCCAGGAGGCGGCCGTCGACGAATCCGGAGTTGTTGCCGTCGCTGCGCGAGATGCCGTGCAGGTTCAGGAACAGGTCGTAGTAGTTGAAAATCCGGTTGTGGGTAAAAAGGCTCAACCGGTTGGCCATGATCTGTTCCGAGATGGCCTCCACGGTGTCGATGCGCTCGTGGGCGGCCTGGACGTCCCAGGTGCCGTCGATGGGCACGCCCTTGGGCGCGAACGGACCGTGCAGGGTGGCCTGACCGTTGAGCCAGGTGCTGGGGCCGCCGTCGGTGTTGGTCAGCTGGCCTTGCGCTTCCAGCCAGAACTCCGGATGGAAGAACCAGCGCGCCCCGACCACGAGGTCTTCGCCGTCCAGGTACTGGGTGCGGCGGGAATTGAGCACGTTGTAGACGTCGGAGGCGCTCAGGTAGCCGTTCGCAATGGTGTTGGAGACGGCCCGCAGCATGTAGCCGCGCCGCTGGTAGCTGTCGATGGACCATTCCACCCGGCCGCCCTTGGCGAAAACCACGAGGCTGTCGAGGACGTGGACTTCGCCGCGCAGGCCGTACCACCAGTAGCGGCGGTTGTCGCTGTCCCACCAGGTGTTGATGCTGGCTTCTGCCTTGGGCCTGGTGCGCAGTTCGGCCCGGCCCAGCTGGATATGGGTGCGTTCGGCATCGGGATCGACGGCCACGGCCTTTTGGGCCCGGGTCACGGCCACGGGGTCGTCGTACATGTAGTAGGCGTTGACGGCCTTGTGGTAGGTCAGGTCGGCAGGATTGGCCTTGAGCTCGTCGGCTTCCTTGAAATAGTTCTCCGCCTGTCCGAGCTGTTCCTGCCAGGAGTAGACCTTGGCCAGTTCCAGGGAGACCTGGCGCATGGGGTTGACCTGCTCCAGGTAGCGGGTGAGCCCGGCCGTGTCCAGGGACGGGGCCACGGCCTTGGCCGCGATGCGGTGGGGATCGGACAACGGGGTCCAGTAGCCTTCGCTGTTGAGTTCGAAGGCCATGGGGAAGGTGTCCGCCACAAGTTTCCGGTAGGCTTCCCGGCCGGCGTCGGTTGCGCCCAGGATGTCCTGGGGCGCGTCGCCGCCGGGGTAGAAGAAGACCGGGCGGGCGTCGCCGAAGATCACGCCCTGGGGGTCCAGGTCATGCAGCCGTGCGGCCAGCCGCGAACCCGGCGTTTCGTCGGGCGGACAGGCCTGTGCGCCGCAGGTGTTCCACAGGTTCAGGGCGCCGGGCGTCTGGCCGTCCGCGCGGGGCGGGTTGTGGTCGGTCAGGGCCAGGGACCAGCGGCCGTTGCCGGCCAGGGCGCGGACCATGGCCAGATCCGGCAGATAGGGCGTGCCGGCGGTCAGTGATTCGCCGCCGACGACCAGCATGGCCTTGCCTCCGACCTCGGCCAGCAGCGCGTCGATCTTCTTGAGCACGGCCGCGTCGGTGCGGTCCACGATGAGGAAGACCTGGGGCGCGAGGTTGGTGTCGCGTTTTTGCAGGGCGGCGTCGCCGGCCGGCCGGTTGGCCAGGTCGTCCGCACCAAGGAAGCTGCCGCCGGCGGCGGCGATGGCCCGCAGGTGGTCGGCCATCTGCGACAGGCGCACCTTGCCGGGCGTTTCGGCGTCGCGCACGTCGGCGTAATACAGGCACAACACCGGGCTGCCCGGGCCGAAGTCCCGGATGGTGTGCAGCGCCGGGTAGGCGGGGCGGAAGTCCTGGTCCGCGGCGGCGGCCACGGCGTACTGCAGACGCAGCGTGGCGTTGTCCGGGGCCAGTTTCATGAGTTCCTGGGCCGCCTTGTAGGCCTTGGCCGCCTTGCCGGTGTATTGGTAGATGTTGAAGTTGCCGCGCACAGCCGGGAGGTAGGCCGGGTTGTTCTTAAGCAGGGCCGTGTAATGGGCCTGGGCCTCGTCGTACTTTTTCTGGTCGAGCAGGGCCTGGGCGAACATGTTCTGCACGATGGACGAGTCGGGGTCGAGTTCCAGGTAGCGCCTGGCATAGGCCTCGCACAGGGCCGGGTCCTTGGCGAACTCGGTTGCCTCGGCGGCCTGACGCAGCAGTTCCTTGTTCTCGGGGTGCTTGGCCAGCCCGATTTCGGCCTGGTTCAGGGCTTCCTGGTATTCGCCAAGGGAGAGCAGCGCCTCGCACAGCACGCCGCCGAGCAAGGGCGAGGCCGTGTCGGCGTAGGTGCGGGACAGGGCGGCCACAGTCTCGGCGTAGCGGCTCTGGCGGTTCAATGCGAGGCCCAGGCCCGAAAGGTAGTCCAAGGAAGCGGGCCGGGTGGCGAGCAGGGTTCGGTACAGGGCTTCGGCCCCCTTGGCGTCGCCAAGCTCGAGCTTGGCGGCGGCCGCCGCGCTGAAGACGGCACGGTCGCCCTTGGCGACCATGGCGTCGAACCAGCCGGCCATCCGGCGGGCTTCGTCGTAGCGGCGAGCGGCCGCGAGCAGCCCGATCACGCGAAGGCGCAGGGCGGTGTCGTTCGGGGCCAGGGACACGGCTTCCTGGAAATGGGTCAGGGCGGTTTGGGCATTGCCGTCGAGCAGGGCGAATTCGCCCAGGGCGTAGCTGCGGTCGAAGGGCGTGGCCTTGGCCAGGGCCCGGTCGAGCAGGCCTTGCGCCTTGGCGTTGTCGCCCTGGCGCTTGGCGTAAAGGGCCAGATAGAGCATGGCCTGGGTCTGGCCGGGATCGGCGGCCAGGGCGTTTTCCAGGAACACGGCCGCCTGGTCGTACTGACCGGAAGTCCACAATACCCGGCCCGCTTGGGCCCAGACCGGGGCCATGGCCCGGGGCGAAACCCCGGCGGCCCAGGCAGGCGGCGTCAGGAAGAAAAAGCCCTGCGCCATCTGGTATTCGACCAGGGTGCGGGCGATGCGCAGGTAGACCTCGTCGGCCAGTGCCGGGGACAGCGAACCGCGCACGACCTGGCCTTCCGGGGAAAAGCCGACCACCGCCACTTGGCCGAAACCGCCGGCCGGCAGGGTGGACACGACGCGCATCTTGTCCAGGGCGACCTGGGGCTGCCCGCCTTGCAGGGCGGCCATGGCCCCGAACAGATCCGGGTAGGGGCCGGCCGGGACGGCGGGCAGCACCTTGCCCACGAGGTCCCAGCGGTTGGCCACGGCAAGGCTCCAGGCCAGCCCCAGGGGCGTGACCTCGGGCGCGTTGGCCTTAAGCAGCGTCATGGCCTCGCCGGTGCGGCCGGTCTCGATCAGAAGCGGCACCACGCGGGCCACCAGCGGATCGCCGGCGGGCAGTCCTTCCTTGAGGGACTGCCGCCAGAAGGACAGGGCCATGTCCGGGCGCTTGGCCGCCCACAACCGCCAGCCGATGTCGCGCAGGATGTTCCCGCGCACGTCGAGGCCCTCGATCAGGTTTTCGATGGAGGCGATGGCCTTGGTCGGATCGCCCTTGGCGCCGATGCTGCCGACCATGGCGTCGGCCAGTTCGATGATGCGGTCGCGGAAGGGACGGCGATTCTTGATCTGGCGGAATTCCTCGGCCGCGCCGGCGTCGTCGCCCCGGCTCCAAGCGGTCATGGCCAGGCCGAAGTGCAGGCCGTCCTGATCGGAATCGGCGCGCAGCCTTGCCTCGAAGGCGTCCGCCTTGTCGTTTTGCCCGGATGCCCGCAGGGCAAAGAGGTATTGGCCTTGATAGAGGGAGTTCTTGGGGGAGAATTGCAGGGTTTTTTCAAGAAAATCGGCGGCGCGGGAGTAGTCCTTGGCCGTGAGGCGGGCGTCGGCGATCCAGCCGGCCCAGAGGCCCACGTCCGGGGCATCGCGCCATTTGGATTCCCACAGGTCGGCGGCGGCGGTGGGCTGGCCCTGGTTGTAGCGCACCCAGCCGAGTTCGCCGGTCACGGCCACCGGGTCGTAGCCGTTGGCCATGGCCTTGTCGAGCAGCTTCTGGGCCAGTTCCAGGCGCTTTCCGGTCAGGGCTTCCTTGCCAGCGAAGAACTGGAGCGCGGCGAAGGCGTTTTTCTGCGAGGCCGGGCTCGGGGCGTCGGCCAGTTCGCGCAGGGCCCCGGCATCGTCTTGCGCGTAGCCGAGGGCCAGACGCTTCACGGTCTGGCCCTCGGTCGAGGCGGGTTTCCACGCGGCCATGAACCGCGCCAGGTTGGCCTTGGCCTGATGGCGCGGCAGCAGATCCGCGATCAGGGAATCGGCCATGCCCTCCTTGATGCCGGAGACGTACTGGTCGAGCCGGGACGTGCCCTGGTCGCCAAGGCTCAGCAGGGCCCTGACTTCCAGCACGTTGGTCTCGAGGTCGTCGGGTTCGGCCTTGAGGACCACGGCCAGGGTATCGAGGGCGCCGGCATAATCCTTGGCGGTGATCTGGATGCTGGCCTTTTGCCGCCACAGGGGAGGGTAGGCCGGGTCCTGGCTCAGGGCCTGGTTGATCATCTCCAGGGCCTGGTCGGTTTGACCCCGGGCCTCGGCCTGCTGGGACTGGCGCAGGAGCGTGACCACCGAGGCATCCGCTCCGAAGGAGGCGGACGGGGCGACCAGGACGAGCGCCACGAGCAGGAGAAGTTTCTTGATCATGGCGCGGCTACCTCTTTCCCTGATAGAAGATTGCGGCGTCGTCGGGGCCGGGTTCGCGGTACAGCATGCGAGCCCTGTCGAACCGGTTCTTGAGCGCGGTCATTTCCTCGGCGTCCTCCGCGCTCGGCGGCGCGTCGAAGAGCAGCCAGTCCGCCGCCAGGGCGACGTTGCTCGCGGTCAGCCGGGCCGCCGCAGCGGCGGTCAGGCGCACGGCGGCGGAAAAGCCCTGGGCGTGCAGCGTGTCCAGAAGCGCGGCAAGATCCCGCAGCTCGGGGAAGGCGTCCAGGGACAGCACGAATCCGCGCAACAGCTTGGCGAAGACCAGGGAGGCCGGGGCGTCCTTGACGAAGCGCACGGTTTCCGTGATCCGGGCCGCATCCGCGCCGGTCATGTCGAGATAGGCGTTCACGCCCTTGGACGACACGGCCACCATGGCGGCGGCGTCGCCGACCGGGTCGCGGGTCAGGGTGTCGGCCGGCAACACCATGGCCGTGAGCGTGAGGGAATCGTCGAGGTTCACGTTGGCCACGCGCGCCGTCTGGACCCAGCGCGGCGGAAAGGCGGTCAGGCGCAGGTCCCCGAACAGGGCCGGCTGACGCATATTTTCGCCGAGCGAGCCAAGGGCGAAGCTGCCCCGGCTGGTGTCCGCTGTCAGGGGGATGGGGTAGGTGCTCGCCACCGTGCCGTCCACACGCAGCAGCAGGCGGTTGGACTTCACGCAGCACTCGAGCGTCACCGGGCCCTTGTGATCCAGGGGCAGGACGTACTGGAAGATGGTGTTGAGCGAGGTGCCGTTTTTTTCCTGGACGAGCACCCGGTCCGTGGTGGTCTGGACGCGCACGAAGGAACCCGGGTCGCGGTAGCGCAGGTACACGAGGCTCGCGCCTTCGTCCGTGGGGTAGACTTTGACCTGGCACAGGAAGTTCTCGAACCCTTCCGAGCCGCGCAGCCGGGCGAAGGGGGCCTTGCCACCGGCCTGGCTCAGCATCAGGCGCGCTCCGTCGGCGGCGATGCCGCCGGTCGTGACCTGCCACAGGCCCTGGCGCACGGAATCGGCGAAGTCGAGGTAGCGCGAGCGGGGCATGCGCGATTCGATCTCGAGGAGCAGGCGTTCGGGGGTCCAGTCCGGGCCGATCTGCATCCGGGTGAGCTCCCGGGGTTTTTTTTCGCGGTCGTTGTAGCTCTCGCCGACCCGGGTGAAGGCAATGGGGAAATGCTTTTCGAGGTCTTGTTCCACCGGGCGGGCGAGGGCTTCCGGCATGCTCACGCCCAGGGTGTTGGCCGGGGTGAACAGGTAGCCCACCGGGGCGATGCCTGTGGCCTCCTTGATGGAGCTGGCGGCCAGGCGGAAATCCTCGGCAGCGCGGGCGTCGAACTGTTCCTGGGTTTCCACGGGGTTGCCGTTCGGGCCGTCGATGAGCGCGGTCAGGTAATGGGAGTAGCCGCCCTGGGGTGTGACGTTGATGAGATTCCAATTGTAGCCCATGGAATTGACGTCCCAGAAGGGGTTCTCCGCCACTTTCCGGACCTCGCTGTCGCGGACGAAGAAGCGGTTCCAGCCCTTGAGGTGGCCCCCGTAGAGGTAGAGGGAGGCGTGGTAGCCGGTTGCCTGAAGGGCGGGCTGGCTGAAGAGCACGGAGTCTTTGCGGCCACCCTCGAACATGAGGTAGAGCGCCTTTTCCGGCAGGGGCTTGCCCTCGTCGTAGAAGGCGCGCACGTCATCGGAGGTGATGGTGCGGTAGCCGGCCTTGGCCAGGGCCTGCAGGTGCTCGCGCAGCCGGGTCTTGGTCATCAGCGCCGGCACGTCGTCCCTGACGGTGAGGCCGCCCACGGACAGGGCCACGAAACCGTCGCGCTGGCTCCAATTGGCCCGGTCGAAGACGGGCGGCGTGCCGCGCGTAAAGGCTGTTTGATAGATCAGGTAGGCCGCTAGGCCCAGGATGGCGTATTGGAAGATGTAGCGAATGGTTTTTTTCATGGCGTCGCCCCTGGGGCTTGGGGTTTGTTAGCTGCGTTCCTGTCTGCCGGTTGCCCTGTCTAATGCGCTTCGGAATCAAAGTGCGAGGGCCTGGTGCCCCATGAAGACTTCCAGAATGTCAACACGGCCCAGACGATCTGCCACAACAGGACGAACAGGTAGAAGAAGCAGAAGGGCACGCCGTAGAACCAGAGATTTGAGCGTTTGAGGAAGAGGTAGGACGTGCACATGAGCATGCTCATGAAAAACACGCCAGCGATGTACGTGACCGGCCAGATGCCATAGGCCCACGGCATGAAGACGAAGGCCCGCAGCACCACCACCGGGGCCAGGACCGGCAGCAGGAAGCCCAGGTAGAAGGAGATGGCCATGAAGGGCTCTTTTTTCCACATGAAAAGGCAGGCCCGCAGGCTCTCCCGCAGCCAGGACCGTTTCCAGCGCATCTGCTGGCTGAAGAACTTGCTGTAGGTCGAGGGGACGATGGTGTGGGTCACGGCCGTGTGCTGGTACACGGCGTAATGGCTGCCGAGGACGTAGTTGGTGAGGCTGCGGTCGTCGCCGAAGGTGGCGGGCTGGCCGAGGTAGGTCTGGTGTTCCCAGGTGTCGAGGTAGCGCATGAGCACGTCGCGGCGGTAGGAGGCCAGGGGGCCGGAGAGGCAGGTCACCACGTCGAAGATGCTCTCGGCCGCCTTGAAGATGCGAAAGCCCACGAAGTAGCGCACGGCCTGCATGCGCGTGAGCATGTTGGTCCACTTGTTTTCCACCTCGCACCGGCCCGTGGCCGCGCCCACGCGCTGGTCCTTGAGCGGCTGCACCACCTGGAGCACGGAATCGGGCTGGAGGAAGCTGTCGGAATCCACGAACACGATGACGTCGCCCTTGGCCCGGCGCGCCCCGGCGGCCATGGCGTGGCGTTTGCCCCGGTTCTCGGGGAAGACGTGGATGATGAGCCGTTCGCCCACTTCGTCATAGACTTTGTCCCGCACGGCCTTGAGCGCGGCCACGGAACCGTCGGTGCTGCCGTCGTCCACCACGATCACTTCCAGGAGTTCCTCGGGATAGTGCTGGTTGAGGCAGCCGCGCACGGTGCGCTCGATCCATTTCTCTTCGTTGAAGCAGGGAACGATGATGCTCACGCTCGGGGTGAAGTTCACGTCCGCCGGATAGGGCCGGTACAGGGCGGCGAAGAAGAACCGCGACAGCAGGTAGAACAGGGCGCACAGGCCGTAGAGGAAGACCGGCACGTCGAACCAGAAGTAGAAGATGCTTTCCTTTTTGATGAACCAGACGCCGATGAGCGCCAGCATGATGCCGAGCAGGGCCGCCGCCTCGAAATAGCGCCAGCGCCGACGGCGCAGGCTCTCGGTGATGGTCCGTTCAAATTGGAAGGCCGCGTGGCCTGTGGCGGAATCCACGCGTACGACGGTGGCGGGCAGCTTGAGGTAGGATTCGTAGCCTTCGGGCATGGTGCCGGCGTTCAGGAAGAAACGCAGCATGGCCTTTTGTCCTACGCGCAGTTTCTTGTCCGGCGAAAGCAACATGCCGCCCTGGGACAGGTTGACCACGTTGCCCGAGCAGTCGCGGTACTTGCCGTCTTCGGAATAGACGTCCGCCTTGCCTTCGGAAAAGTAGCGGGTGTCATAGGTGCGGCGTGTGGCTCCCTTGGAAGGGATGTCCGGCAGGAAGCGGCGGTCGGGTTTTTCTCGGGGAAAGACTTCCATGATCGTCGTGGCTCCCTGGAGGTTGCGGCCGCAGGCTGGCCTGTGGGGCTGCCGCCCGCATCCGAGTGTCGGCCGTTTTGTTTCACATTATGAAAAACTGATCCGCTTTTGTTGCCGTATCGGGCGGACGGGGCGGCGCTTCTTTTCGGGAATCGTCGTGACCTGTTGCAACAACCCGGAATCATCTTTCTGAGATCGTTTATCTCTTTCCGATGCACACATGGTAGGCCTGCCCTTGGGGTCCAGGAGCGGGTATCGTTTTAAAAGAGGCCACGGGAGAGAAAGCAAGGGTGATGCCAGGGAGAGTGATTCTCCGAAATAGCAAGGAGGCAGGGAAAAAAGAGGAAGCCGGGCAGAGAGGGGAGGCGCTTAATGAAGCAGCAGAAGCAGCAACCCAGGGGTCGGCGTCGGGACGGCATTGCCCGGCCACTGGTACAGACCCACGGCCGGGATGGTGCCTGCCGGCACGGTATGGCCGCCGAAGTCGGTCATGGCCGTGGTGTAGACGGCACCGGCCCGCAGCAGGGCCGAGTCGGCCGTCGGCGTGTAATCGGCCACGTCGGGCCAGGGCTCCGTGCGTACGTAGGTGGCGCCGGAGGAAAGCTGGCCGTTCGTGGCCACGTATTCGCGGATGTTCTGGAGCGTGGCGAAGGTCACTTCGGTGTCGGCGCGCAGGACGTCGATCAGCGCCGTCCAGTCGCTCAGGCTGTATTCGTCTTCGCCATGGCTGTAGAGGGAGATGGCCGCACCGGTGAATTTGGCCCACTCCAGCAAGGCCGAGACGCGCCGGGCCAGGGTGGCGGCGTCCAGGCCCTTGCCGAAGGCCTGCCCCGGCTCGATGGACCAGATGTTGAGCGTGTCGTAGCCGCCCGGGCTCGTGCTGGACGTCCAGAAGCCGCCCATGGCGTAGGAGCCGTAATAGCCGCCGCGCGCCGCGGTGAACCCGGCCGCGCCGGTTGCGGCGATGGTGTCATTGTCCGCGCCGAGGAAGGGGTAGACGAAGCTGTTGCAGACGTAGGGGGTGCTCGAGTTCGGCTGGGTGAGCTGGCTTTGGATGGTATCCTTGGGCGCGGTGATCTCGTCGGCGAAAAACTGCGTGTCGTTTCGCGCCAGGGACACTTGTACGTTCGGCGTAAGGGTCACGCTTGTGGCGTTGAGGTCCCGGGAAAGAACCGGGGCGGTGGTGTAGCTCGTGCCGGAAATGGCGATCGCGCTGGCGGCAAAGCCGTCCAGGGCGTTGATGGCGCTGCTCAGTCCGCCGATGGTGTCGTAGCCCGTGGCGGCGAGGTCGAAGGAGGCGACGGTCGAACCGCCCACGGCCAGCGTCAGGGTTTGGGCGGCTGCGTCGGTGCTTGTCACGGTCAGGGTGGCGTCGGCATTTTCGGCGGTCACGTTCAAGAGGTTTTTTTCGGGCAGATAGACATGGTGGGCGGTGTGGGCGGCCACCTCGTTCCCGGCGTTGACCAACCCCTGCATGATGCCCCAGTCCGTGCTGCCGATGTCCTCCGTCGCGTTCAGGGCCAGCGTGGTGCGGATGCCGTAGGCGTTGGCCACGGCCGACATCTGGCTCCACATGTCAAGGTGTATGGCGTCGTCGATGCCGAGGTTGACAAGCGCCTGCCGGCGGCCGTGGGTGAGGCCGGGCGAGCCGGGGACGAGGGGGGAGTCCTCGGTCACGTTGCTGCCGAGCTGGGTGCTTTGCGTGATGTTCACCGGGGACCGGGGCTGGGTCAGGCAGTGGGTCAGGGTCACGGGAGCGGCGGCCGACAGGCTTTGGATGAGGGAGGGGGAGTTGAAGCCGTTGGCCATGAGCAAGCAGTTTTTGAAATGCACGCCGTCCGTGACGGAGGCGCTCGATCCCGCGTAAAGCACATATCCGGAAAAGCCGGCCAGCAGGCAGTTGTTGAAATCGATCCGGGAGGCCGTGTGGGGTTGGATGTAGTTGAACTGCATGTCCGAGAACAGGCAGTAGTTGAATGTCACAGGGGATGTGGTTGAGGCGATGGAAATGGCTTGGCCGTATTCCGTACCACGGCGTACGCCGGTGATGGTGCAGCGGGAAAAGGTCGCCCCGCCGGCACCGACGGACAGCAGCTGCATGCCTGGGCCGAGGGTGCACTGCTCGAAGGTCGGCGCGCCACCGGTGATGCTGACGACCACCGTGTATTGGTCCGTGTTTCCCGTGCCGTCGAACACAATGCGCCGCCACGTGGTCTGCGCGCTGACGGTGAGCACGGGCTGGCCTTCGACGCCCCGGATGGTGACCGTGCCGTTCTTGCCGCTTGCGGTGCTGCCGGTCACGGTGACGCCGGCGACGCTGGCCGTGAGGGTTTCCCCGCTGTACGTGCCGCCCGCGATTTCAACGGTATCGCCGGAGCCGGCTGCGGAGAGCCCCTGGGTCACAGTCTTGCAAGCCGTCGCCCAGGAAGAGCCATTGCCGCCCGCGGAAGCCGCATCGACATAAAAGGTTGAGGCTGCGGCCGGGGTGGTGAAATTGAGGACGATGGCCAGTGCGGTCAGAAACGGCAGACGAAACAAGACTCCCTCCCGACGTCGGCGAAGCACTGCATTGGCGGATACCATAATTGTAGCCAGTCGTATCCGGGATATTGCGTTGAGGCAAGGGGACAGGGGAAAGGGCGATTGTTCGATGGGCGGGTAGGCCCGCGCCCGGCCGGGGTCCCTTCCGGTCGGGCGCGGCGAGGAGGGTAACTTTTTTATTTCGTTAGTCTGCCCGTTTGGTTTTGATAACCATGTCGGCCAGGCAGGAGAGGGCGTAGCAGGATGCAACCACCATGAAAACAATGAGAATTTTTTGCATGAACATAGGGATAACCTCCGCTTGCCCTATGTTCTTGCATCCTGCGTGCCAGTTTATTCCTTTTTGCGCGGCAGCGGCAGCAGCAGGTTGAGCAGCACGCCGGCCACGCCGGCAAGGCCGATGCCTTCCAGGCGCAGGCCGCCCAGGGAGAACGTCATCCGCCCCATGCCGAACACGATGATGAGCGCCACGATGACCATGTTGCGCGGCTCCATGAGGTCCGCGCCCGCAAGCACCAGGGAATTGAGCCCGACGACCATGATCGCGCCGAAGAGCAGCAGCATGATGCCGCCCATGACCGGCGTGGGGATGCTCTGGAGCAGCGCGCCGAGCTTGCCGACAAAGGCCAGGCACAGGGCGGTGAGCGCCGCCCAGGTCATGAGCGCGGGATTGTAGATCTTGGTCAGGGCCACGGCCCCGGTGACCTCGGCGTAGGTGGTCAGCGGCGGCCCGCCCAGAAACCCCGCCAGCGCCGTGGCCACGCCGTCGCCCAGGAGCGAGCGGTCCACGCCCGGGTTTTCCAGGTAGTTGCGCCCCGTCACCTGGCCGATGGCCAGGATGCCGCCGAAATGCTCGATGATGGGCGCGATGGCCACGGGCACGATGACGACCATGGCGTCTAAGGAAAACGAGGGCGCGGTGAAGGAGGGCACGGCGAACCAGGGCGCGGCGGCCACGGCGGAGAAATCCACCATGCCAAGGCACAGGCTCAGCAGGTAGCCCGCGCCGATGCCGCACAGGATCGGCACCAGGCGCAGCATGCCCCGGCCGTAGATGGCCACGGTGACGGTCACGGCCAGGGAGAAAAAGGACACGAGCATGGCGGTCCGCTCGGGGAAGAGCGCGGCCGCGCCGTCGCCGGTCTTGCCCATGGCCATGGCCACGCCGACCGGGGCGAGGATGAGCCCGATGACCATGATGACCGGGCCGGTGACGATGGTCGGCAGGAGCCTGGTCAGAAACGCCGGTCCGCGCAGATGGATGACGAGCGCCACTGCGGCGTAGACCACGCCGACCGCGGCCAGCGCCCCGGTCGTGGCCGGGATGCCGTAGGTTTTGACGCAGAACATGATGGGCGCGATGAAGGCGAAGGACGAGCCCAGGAAGATCGGGATGCGCCCCTTGGTCAGCAGCTGGTAGAGCAGGGTGCCGCAGCCGGCGCAAAAAAGCGCCACATTGGGGTTGAGGCCCGTTAAAAGCGGCACCAGCACCAGGGCGCCGAAGGCCACGAACAGCATTTGGGCGCCCACGGGAATTTCCCGCGCCCGCAACCGGTAATCGCTTCCCTCCCGGGGAGTCGCCGCCATGGAGTCCCTCCTTGCAAAGCCTCGCTTGCGGCCCCGCCGGGACGATTCCCGGCGGGGCCGCAAGCCCGCGCAAGGCTCCTACAGCAAGAACCAGCAGGCGGCCAGTCCCGTGAGGGACATCACGATGGTGTAGGGCAGGGCCAGACGTACCATCTGGCCGTAGGACAGGCGGATCAGCGGGGCCAGCGCCGAGGTCAGCAGGAACAGGAAGGCGGCCTGGCCGTTGGGCGTGGCCACGCTCGGGATGTTGGTGCCGGTGTTGATGGCCACGGCCAGGCGGTCGAACTGCGCCATGGCCTCGGTGACCTTGGGCAGGGCCGCGGCCGGCAGGCCGGCCAGGACGTCGGCCCGGGAGAGCTTGGCGTCGGTGAGCTTGGCCAGAAGGTCGGCCCCGTCCATGCCGAGATCCGGCATGGACGCGAAGAGCTTCACGAAATGGGCCTTGGTTTCGGTGATGTAGACCGTGGCGACGAACACGTTGTCGCTGATCATTGAGAGCAGGCCGTTGGCCAGGTAATAGGCGGCGGTCTGGTCCTTGCCGGAAAGCGAGAGCACGAACCCGGTGATGGGGGCGAACAGGTGCTGGTCGTGGATGACGGCGACGATGGCGAAAAAGACCACGAGCAGGGCGGTGAAGGGCAGGGCCTCGGTGAAGGCGTTGCCGATCTGGTGCTCTTCGGTCTTGCCGCAAAGGGCCGTGAGCAAAATGATGATGGAGAGGCCGATGATGCCGACCTCGGCCAGATGCAGGGCCAGGGCCACGACGAGGTAGACGGCGGCCACGGCCTGGACGATGAGCGCGGCCTTGGTCCGCTTGGTCATCTCGGCCTGGCGCTTGGCGTCGTTGGCGGCCAGCACTTCGCGCACGGCGGGGGGCAGGGCGTGGCCGTAGCCGTACAGCCCGAAGCGTTCGACCACGACGGTCGTGAGCAGCCCGAGGACCAGGACCGGCATGGAGACCGGGGCGACCTTGAGGAAGAATTCCCCGAAATGCCAGCCCATCTCGTGGGCCACGAGCAGGTTCTGCGGTTCGCCGACCAGCGTGCACACGCCGCCAAGGGCCGTGCCCACCGCGCCGTGCATCATGAGGTTGCGCAAGAATCCGCGGAATTCCTTGAGGTCCTTGCGGCAGTCGTCCGTGAGGGCGGTTTCGTCGCCCAGGCGGCATTTCCCGGACGAGACGTAGCGGTGGTAGACTTCGTAAAAGCCGTAGGCCACGGCGATGATGACCGCAGTCACGGTCAGGGCGTCGAGGAAGGCGGACAAAAACGCCCCGGCGAAGCAAAAGAGCAGGGACAGCGCGATCTTGGAGCGCACTTTCATGAGGATCTTCGTGAAGGTGTATTGCAGCATGTCCTTCATGAAATAGATGCCGGCGACCATGAAGATCAGCAGCAAAATGACCGGAAAGTTGTGCTCGGCCTCGGCATAGAGGGTTTCGGGGCTGGTCATGCCGAGCAGCACCGCCTCCAGGGCGAGCAGGCCGCCGGCCGGCAGGGGATAGCAGGACAGGGCCATGGCCAGGGTGAAGATGAATTCGGCAATGAGCGCCCAGCCCGTGACGAAGGGGCCGGCCAGGGTCAGCAGCAGCGGATTGGCGACGAGAAAGGCGGCGATGGTCAGTTTGTACCAGTCGGGCGAAGCGCCGAGCAGGTTGGCGAGAAACGCCCGGGGCAGGGTCCTTGGCATGGGGGTGCGCTCCTTTGGGCGCGACGCCGGAAACGCGCCGCGCGAGATGGGTCTTGGGCCGTTGCGGCAATCGCCTTACAATAAAGTAAGCGAGGTTGCAGGCCAAGACCCGGGGGCGCGCCGGCCAGGACTCGTCGCGCCCCCGCCGAAAGGCGCGGTGGCGGTTTTCGAGGCCGACAGGCTGTTGCAGTTATAATTATAGTCAGGAAATTTAATCAGGTCGTTGCCTTGCGTGTCCATCCCCGCGCGCAACAGAACAGCCCTTTTCGGGAGGTCCAGGAGGGGGTGCCCCCCTCCTGGCCGCCGGAGGCATCTCTTATCCTTTCCCCTCTCCCTCTCTCGCCTCACCCTCTCGTCACCACGTCAGCGTCAGCCCTCCCGGGACGACGTCCAAACGCGCGCCCTGGGCGGCGGCGAGTTCGCGCAGCGGGTCGTCGTCGCCCAGGGCGGCGTCGGCGGCCATGCCGGAGATGGTGAGCGTCGGGCCGTCCGGGGCGTCCGACGCTGCGGCGGTGACGGCCTTGGCCGCGTCCGGGGTGTCCATGGCCCGTTCCAGGCACAGTGCGACGAGGCGGACGAGAGCGAAGGCGCCGCCCGGGGCCAGGGCGTCGCTGCCGGGCGTCGCGCTGAGGGCCACCTGGCGCATGGCGGCGCGGCGCTGGCAGAGGGAAACGGCCAGGCAGGCGGCCTCGCCCAGGGGCAGGGGGCGGGGGGCGGGATCGGCGGTATGGGCGAAGCGGCTCACGTCCGTGAGGATGGCGTCGCCGCGGCAGACCTGCTTTTGCAGGCAGGCGGCCACGGCGGCGAGGCGGTCGGGGTCGAGCGGCATGCCCCGGGCGGCCATGCAGGACAGGTCGCCGAGCAGCCCGGCCTGTTCGTTGATGACGGCCAGGACGTTTTTGAGCTCGTGGGACATGGCGGCGCAGACGCCGCCGAAAAAGGCCAGGGCATCGGAACCGGGCATGGCGGCCTCCCTTGGGTGCAATGCGTTCCTTTTTCGTGGGCGAGGCGTCTAGCCGCGTCCGGCGGCCAGGGCCGTTTCCACCGCGGCGATGAGCGCCTCGATGCGCACGGGTTTGACCAGGTAGCCGGCGGCTTCGGCCGAGCCGGCCCGGAAATCCTCCTCGGAGCCGTGGCCGGTCATGAAGATGAAGCGCATGCCCGGGCGCAGGCGCTGGAGCTTCTTTTTGAGGTCCAGGCCGCTTAAGCCCGGCATCTTCATGTCGAGCACGGCCAGGTCGTAGGCGCTGGCGCGGACCTTGTCCGCGGCCGCGTCGCCGTCCGTGGCGTAGTCGGCCTCGATGCCGCGCAGGGACAGGCGTTCGGCCAGGGCTGAAACCAGTTCCGCTTCGTCATCCACGAGCAACAGGCGCACCGTCGACTCCTTTGGCCAGGGGGAAGGTCACGGTAAAGGTGGAACCGTGGCCGAGCTCGCTTTCCACGCCGAGCGTGCCGCCGAGTTCCTGGACCAGCCCGTAGGTGATGGACAGGCCCAGTCCCGTGCCCCCTTTCTTTTTTTTGGTGGAAAAAAACGGTTCGAAGATCCGTTTGACATCCGCGGCCGGGATGCCGCAGCCGTTGTCGGACACGGACACGGCCACGTGCTGCGCGTCCGGCGAGAACACGCGCACGCGCAGGCTGCCGCCGTCGTCCATGGCCTGGAAGGCGTTGTTGACGAGGTTGAGCAGGATCTGTTGCAGCTTGCCCCGGTCGGACTCGATGTCCGGCACGGCCGGGTCGGCCGCGACCTCCACGGCGATGCGGCGGTATTCCGCCTCCTTGGTGAGGAAGCTTAAGACTTCCTCGGCGATCTTGCACAGGTTGACGGCCTCGACGTGCACTTCCAGGTGGCGGGCGAAGGAGAGCAGGCGCTTGGTGATGGTGCCGGCGCGCTCCACCGAAGCCAGGATGGAGTCCACGAGCCCGGAGATGCGCTCCGTGGGGGGCGGCTCCTTGGAGAAGCGGATGAGGTCCTGCATGAGCCCGGCCTTCTCGTTGATGATGGCCAGGGGGTTGTTGATCTCGTGGGCCACGCCCGCGGCCAGGCGGCCGATGGAGGCCATGCGGTTGGTGTGCTCCATCTGGTGCATGGTCTTGGCCCGGGTCTGGTCGGCGTGGAAGATCTTCTCCACCATGTAGGTGGCCACGCCAAGGATGACCACGAGGATGACCAGGATGCTCGCGCCGAGGAAGCCGAGGAGGTTGACGCGCATGGCGTACCAGGGGCGCATGAGCTCGGCTTGCCGCTTGACCACCATGAGGACCAGCGGCGTGCGTTCGATGGAGGCGTAGCCGACGATGAGCCCTCCGTCGTCGGGGATCTCGCGGACTTCGGTGCGGTCGGCGTCTTCCGGCACGGGGATGTCCAGGTGTTCGAACACCGAACCGTGGGAGCGGGACACGGTCTGGAGGATGCCGTCGCGGTTGACGAGGAAGGCGTCGCCGCCGCCGGAGAGGTCGAGGCCGGCCAGGATGTCGTTGATGCGCTGGGTGTCGACCGAGGCGCGCAGCACGAAGGCCCCGCCGTCCGGGTTTTCGCCGCGCACGGCGATGATCATGTGGGGCACGTTGCGAAAGCCCAGGAACACGTCGCTGATGTAGGAGCCCGAGGCCATGGTCTTCTTGAACCATTCCTGGGAGGAATAGTCGATGCCGAGCAGGTCGTAGGGACCGTCGTAGGCGCTCTGGCGGCCCGTGGCGTCGATGACGCCGAGGTCCATGAAGCCGCCGAAGGCGGCCTTGAGGTCGGCCAGGAGCGCGCCCAGGCGGCCCTTGATGGCGAGCTGGCGCGCGGACTCCTCACGCGCGGCGAAATTGAGCGCGGCCAGGCGCTCGTCGAGGAAATAGGACAGGGTGCGCCGCGTGTTGGACGTGGTGATGGTGGTGCGGTGGAGGTTCTCCTGGGTGACGGCCTGTTTGGTGACATTGAAGTCGATGACCGTCATGATGCAAAGGGGCGTGAGCGTCACGGCGGCGAGCAGCAGCACGGACAGCCGCCAGACGCGCCTGTAGTTGAACAGGCTGCGGTACGGTTCGCCGTCGGCGGCGCCGTTCCAGAATTCCGGTCGCAGGCGATCCATAATCCCCATGGCGGCAGTCCTTGTGGCCGGCCGGAGAGCGGCCGCCGGAACCGGGCATCCGGCGGCCGCCAGGGCGTCGTTGCGTTTCTCGCGCGGCGGCGCGGCCTCTTGCGCGCCGCGCCGTGCCGTCTCGCTTCCCCTCGGACGTCAGGCCGTGGCCTTGCGGGCGCGGACCTTCTCGTTGGCCCGCTTGAGGGTGTCGCTCAGCTTTTCGATATCCACGGGCTTTTGCAGGTAGGCGAACGCGCCCAGGCGCATGCACTCTTCCTGGTCCGCCTCGGAGCCGTGGCCGGTGAGGATGATGACCTCGACGTCGGGGCGTTCGGCCTTGGTGCGCTTGAGCACCTCCAGGCCGTCGATGCCCGGCATCTTGAGGTCGAGCACCATGACTTCGGGCTCGTCGTCGGCCATCATGCGCAGGGCGGATTCGCCGTCGAAGACCGCGTGGGAGCCGACCTCGCGCATGGACAGACGCTCGGAGAGGGTCTGCACGAATTCGCGCTCGTCGTCCACGAGCAGGACCTTGGTCGGCATCTCGAAATCGGCGCGGCGGTAGATGTCGGTCTGGTAGTAGCCCTTGCCCACCTTGGTGACCACGTCGGAGACGCCTTCGATCTTGCCGACGATGCCGCGCAATTCGTTTTCCAGGCGGTCGAGGAGCAGCACCTTTTTGTTGATGGTCAGGAAGACCACGCCGTCCTTGGCGGAAACGCCGACGTCGTGGCCCTTGCCCGTGACCACGGTCTCGACCCGGGCGGCCAGGAGGAAGTCGCGGACGCAGGCTTTCGAGGCGTCGGTGACGCGCACGGCGGGGTCGGCCAAGTGTTTGGCGATGAGCACGCCCGCCTCGTCCACGCCGGTCTTGTCCATGGGCACGACCATGTCGTAGAGCGAGGGCGCCCAGGGGTCCTTGGAGCCGGCCGCGAGCGCCGTCCACAGGGAGGCGTCCTCGTCGGCGCGCTCCAGGGCGCGCTGGGCGTCGCGGTCGGCGAGCCCCGCCTCCTCTGTGGCCGCGGCGCGGCGGAAGGCGGCGTCGGCGATCAGGCACACGCGCAGCACGTGGGCGATTTCGCGCGGGGGGAGCAGGGCGCAATAGCCGGCGAGGAGCATGCGCTCCTCCTCGGCGAGCCGGGTCGCCAGGGCCAGGCGCAGCCAGGCCACGGCGCGCTGCTTCTCGTGGGTGAACTTGTTAAATACCGAGGTCTTGGCGGAGAAGGCCTTGCCGATTTTGTCCGGGCCGAGCCCGGAGAGCTTGCCGGCCAGATCGGTAAGGTCGGCGTCGCGGACCACAGGCAGTCCCGTGGTCGTTTCCAGGGCCGCGATGACGGCGGCTTCCTTGCAAAAAGCGCCGCTAAACAGGGAGATGACGGACATGGATCGCTCCTTGTGATCGTGCTTACGCGCCGGGCAGGCGACAGACGCTGGTCAGGGGGCAGCTTTCCCCCGGGTTATGCCAGGAGTCCTTATGCACGGCGCAAAGCGCCTGGCCCAGATCCGGATAGAGATGGTCCTCGCCGATATGCTCCAGAAGGTGGGTCCGCTTCATGACGTCCATGACGGATTCCTTCACGCCGCAAAGGGAGATGTCAAGGCCGGCGCTGCGCACGCGGTCCACGAGCAGGGACAGCGCTTCCTCGCCCGAGGCGTCCATGTCGTTGATGCCGTCGGCGGCCAGGATGATGTGCTTGAGCTTTTTGCCGGTCTGCATGCGCTCGGTGATCTGGTCTTCGAGGAAGCTCGCGTTGGCGAAGAAAAGCGTGCCGTCGAAGCGCACCACGGCCACGAACGGACACTCGGCGAGCTTGAAGACCGAGGCGTCGCGGTAGGCGCTGTCCTCGGTGAGCGACAGCGAGGCCACGCGCGGACGCATGCTCTTGTACAGGAACACCAGCAGCGAAAGCGTCACGCCGATCATGATGCCCTTGTCCAGGTGCGGGGCGAAGGCCAGCGTGGCGATGAAGGTGATGATGGAGATGGCCCCGTCGTACCACTGCGCCTTCCAGGCGTGGATGAAGCCCGTGGCGTTTAAGAGTCCGATGACCGCCATCATGATGACCGCGGCGAGCACGCTTTGCGGCAGGTTGTAGAGCAGCGGCGTGAAGAAGAACAGGGCGATGACCACGGTGGCGCTGGTGAACACCGAGGAAAAACCGGTGACCGCGCCGGCCTGCAGGTTGACGGCGGAGCGGGAGAACGAGCCCGAGGCCGGGTAGCTCTTGCCCACCGCGCCCAGGATGTTGGCCAGGCCCTGGCCGATGAGTTCCTGGTTGGGATCCAGGCGCTGGCCGGTCTTGGCGGCCATGGCCTTGGCGATGGAGATGGCTTCCATGAAGCCCAGCAGCGAGATGATGGCCGCGAAGGGCAGAAGCCGGAGCATGGCCTTGATGTCGAGCGTGGGGATGGTAAACGCCGGCAGGCCCGAGGGCACGACGCCGACGACCTGGCCGCCGCCGATCAGCAGCAGCTTGTCGGTCTTGAGCGGGTTGTTGCCCACGCGCATGATCCAGGTGCGGCCGTCGGTCTTGGCGTCGGCCGGCACCGCGCTTTTTTCATAAAAGGCCAGGCTGCCGTCGGCCCCGGTCACGCCCGTGAGCAGATAGGCGCGCAGCTTGGCCCGGTAGAGGCCGGCTTCCCGTTTGGCTGCGTTTTTATCCAGGTCGAGCAGGGCCAGGTCGTGTTCCACGGCCAGGATGGCCGAGGGGTCGCCCGAAGCCTTGGCCGCGTCCTCGCGGGGAGTCAGGGCCGCGCGCTTGGACGCGATTTCCGGCAGGGCCGCCGCCGCCTTGTTGAAGGCTTCGACGTCGGCCGCGACCTGGGGCGAGCGGATGGCGGCAAGGTTCACGGTGGCGTTGTGCTCGAAGCCGATGGCCCAGGAGACGAGCGTGGTGAGCACGACCGCCACGAGCACGTTGGGAATGCGGGGGTTGAGCTTCTTGAGCCCGAACATGATGGCGAAGGCCGCCGCGCCCATGATGAAGGTCGGCCAGTGCGTGTGATGCCAGGCCGCGGCCACGACGCGCGCGATGGTTTCGTAGTAGTGTTCGGCGTCGTCCACGGACACGCCGAACATCTTGGACAGCTGGGAGGAGGCGATGATCAGCGCGCCGGCGTTGGTGAAGCCGTTGACCACGGGGTGGGACAGGAAGTTGACCACGAGCCCCAGGCGCAGGACGCCGAGCAGGAACTGGAAGACGCCGACGAGCAGCGCGAGCAGGATGGCGTAGGCGATGTAGCCCTCCGACCCGGCCGTGGCCAGGGGGGCCAGCGACGCCGAGGTCATGAGCGACACCACGGCCACGGGGCCGGTTGCGAGCTGCCTGCTCGAACCGAACAGCGCGGCCACCAGCGGCGGCAGAAACGACGCGTACAGGCCGTAGTACGGCGGCATGCCGGCCAACTGGGCGTAGGCCATGGATTGGGGGATGAGCACGAGGGCCACGGTCAGGCCGGCGATGGCGTCGGCGCGCAGCTTGGCCATGTCGTAGCCCGAAAACCAGCCGAGGAAGGGGAAGATTCGTAGCAGCATCAGCGACTCCCGTCACATGGTTTGGCCAGCATCCTGCGGCAGGATGCGATCAGCTCGTCGTAGAGCGCCCCGGCGTCGTAGAGGTTGCAGGTTTTCAGGCGCAACAGGCCGTCCACCATGGCGAACAGGATCATGGCCGTCTCCCGGGGCGGAAACGCGCCCATGGATCCGTCCGCCTGGCCGGCCCGGACCACCCGCTCGAAGATGTCGGTCAGGCAGCTGTAGATGGCCGCCAGGTGGGACCGGCATTCGGGGTTGTCCTCGGCCAGCTGGTGCGGGAACTGTCGCTGGAGCAGGGTGAACTCGTGCTCCATGACGCCTGCCAGGTGAAAATAATGCGCGACCGCCTCTTCCATCATCTCCAGGCCCGAGGCGAACGTGCGCCCGGTGAAGGCTGCGTCGTACTCGGTGAGGATCTGCGTCTTGGCGTGCTCGAGGATGGCGATGAGCAGGCCTTCCTTGCTCTTGAAGTGATAAAAGATCGTGCCTTCGGCCGTTCCGGTGACCTTGCAGATGTCCTGCATGGTGGTCTCCTGGAACCCCTTGTGGGCGAAGAGCACGGTGGCGGCGTAGCGTATGGCTTCTTTTCGCGTCATGTGAAGTCCCGCACAAATCGACTGAGTACTCAGTCGGTTTTTCTTTAGGCCCGGCCCGCGTCCCTGTCAAGAAGCCGGGGCGGATTTGTGACGGGATGGCACAACGATGACGCAACATGCCGTGAAGCAAGGGTAAAATCTCCTCCATGGGGGGGGCGGCCTGGCGCGGTGCGCCCCCCCGGCAGGACCGCGCCCGGTGTTTCGCCCCCGCAAACGGGGCAGGAGCGACGCGTTGACGCCGCCATCCGATTTTTCTACCTTCTTCGTAGGGATGCCATCCCCGTGCGGCGGCCGTCAGCCGCACACCTGCCAGCCAGGAGGCCGCGGTCATGAAGCTCACCACGCGAAGCCGCTACGGAACCCGGATGATCCTCGACATGGCCCTGCACGGGCAGGACGGCCCCGTGCGCATCAAGGATATCGCCGAACGCCAGGGCGTGTCCGTCAAATACTTGGAAAAACTCGTGCGCGAGCTCAAGCAGGCCGGGTTCGTGCGCAGCCGCCGCGGGCCGCGCGGCGGCCACGAGCTGGCCATGCCCCTGGAGGCGGTCACGGTGGGGGACATCGTGCGCACGCTCGAGGGCGAGCTGTCGCTGGTCGAGTGCGATGCCGATTCTGGCCGCACCTGCCCGCGCCTGGCCGACTGCCTCACGCGCGAGGTCTGGGCCGAGGCCTCCCGGGCCATGCACAAGGCCCTGGACGCCATCTCCCTGGCCGACCTCGTGGCCCGGGCCGGCACGCCCCCCCGCAAGGGCAATGGCGGATGTTCGTGAATTGTGCTTGAACGCCGCCCGCGTTTTGCCCTACTGTACGCAAGGTTTGGTATAAACGCATGCGTAAGGGCGGGGCATGGCGGACACGGAGAGCACAAGGGAACGCAAACGCGTTCTGATCGCCGAGGCCGACCTGGCTGCGGCCGACCAGTTGCGCGCGCTGCTCACGAACCAGGGCTACCAGCCGCTGGGACCGGCCGCGGATGCGCTGACGGCCATGGACATGGTCGCCAGGCTCGCCCCGGACATCGCCATCATCGACCTGTCGCCGCCCGACGCCGTCACCGGCCTGGACCTGGGGCGCGCCGTGGCCGCCCGAAGTATCCCCGTCATCTTCACCACCTCCAAGCGGGAACTCGGCGTCATGTTCCGGGCGGCCCAGGCCAAGCCCTGCGGGTTGCTGCTCAAACCCGTGGAGCAGCATCTGCTGGCCGTGGCCCTGGAAACGGCCCAGCGGCTGCAGGTCGAGGAGACGCTCACCCGGCGCTACCAGGAACTGACCGAAAGCGAACGGCGTTTCCGGGCCGTGTTCGAACAGGCCGGGGTCGGAGTCACCAGGCAGACGCCCGAAGGCCGGTTCCTCGAGGTCAACGAGCGCTTCGCCCGCATGGTGGGGCGCAAGCCCATGGAACTCGTGGGCCGCTCGTTTTCAGAGATCACCCATCCCGACGACCGCGAGGACCAGGACGGGGCGCTCGGAGAACTGCTCGCCGGCAACCAGGACTCCGTGGCCCGGGAGAAGCGTTACGTGCGCCCGGACGCTACGGTGGTCTGGTGCCGCCTCAACCTCACGGCCGTGCGCGACGCCTCGGGCAAGGTCGAGTGCCTGCTGGCCATCGCCGAGGACATCACCGACCGCCGCCGGGCCGAAGTGGAGCTCGTCAACCAGCTTTCCTTCCAGCGCAGTCTCATGGACGCCGCCGTCAACCCGATCTACGTCCAGGACCCGCAGGGCCATTACGTGAGCCTCAACCGGGCGTTCGAGACCTTTCTCGGCGTGTCCGTCCAGGGTGCCCTGGGGCTCACGGCGCGGGAGATCTTTTCCGAGGAGACCGGGGAGCTGCTGGCCGACAAGGACCGGGAGATCCTGGAGTCGGGCGGGGTGCAGCGCTTCGAAGTGGCCCTGGAGGACGCGTCGGGCCGGGAGCGCCACCTGGTTTTCCACCGCGCCCGTTTCGACGACGCCGACGGCAGGCCGCAGGGCATCGTGGGCGTGGCCACGGATATGACCGACAGCAAGCTCGTGGAAAAGGCCCTGCGCGACGAACAGGACGTGCTGCGGCGCATTCTCGCGGGCATCCGGGCCGGCATCTTCGTCATCGAGCCGAGGACCATGCGCATCAAGGACGTCAACCCCGTGGCCGAGGAGTTGTGCGGCCGCTCGCGGGACGATCTCATCGGCCGCACCTGCAAGGAGATCGGCTGGCGTTATCCCGACGGCCGGGAGTTTTCGAACTGTATCCTGGCCGAGCGCAACATGGTCAACGAGGAGATGCGCCTGATGCGTTCGGACGGGCGCATCGTGCCCATCATCAAGACCGTGATCTCGGCCAAACGGCGCGGCGAACTGCTCCTGTTCGAGATCGTCTTCGACATAAGCGACCGCAAGGCCCTGGAGCGCCAGTTGGCGATCGCACAGAAGCTCGAATCCGTGGGCGAACTGGCCGCCGGCATCGCCCACGAGATCAACACACCCACCCAGTACATCGGCGACAACCTGCATTTTCTCACCACCGCCTTCGCCGGGCTGCGGGAGGCCCTGGCCGGCGTCGAGGCCGTGGCCAGGCGGCTGGCCGCGGCGACCGGCGACGCGCGGGCCCTGGCGGACATCGACGCGGCCCGGGCCGGCGCGGACGTGGATTTCCTGCTGGCGGAGGCCCCGAACGCCCTGGAGCAGTCCGTGGAAGGCGTGGGCCGGGTCACGGCCATCGTCTCGGCCATGAAGAAGTTCTCCCACCCCGGCGGCGAGGAGAAGACCGCCGTGGACGTCAACGCCGCCGTGGAAAACACCGTCATCGTGGCGAAAAACGAATGGAAGTACGTGGCCGACGTGGACCTTGCGCTCGACCGGACCCTGCCGCCGGTCCTGTGCCTGCCCGGGGACTTCAACCAGGTCATCCTCAATATCCTCGTCAACGCCGCCCACGCCGTGGGCGAAAAGGTCAAGGGCACCACGGACAAGGGGCGCATCACCATTCGCACCGAAGCCGACGGCGATTTCCTCAAGCTCTCCGTGACCGACACCGGCATGGGCATCAGCGAGGCGAACCGGCCCAAGATCTTCGACCCCTTTTTCACCACCAAAGAGGTGGGCAAGGGCACGGGACAGGGGTTGGCCATCACCCACAACATCGTGGTGGCCAAGCACGGCGGCTCCATCGATTTCGAGAGCGAGCCGGGCAAGGGAACCACGTTCATCGTGCGCGTGCCTTTCGGCGACGGCGACGGCCGCGCGACGCCCATCGGAGAAATGTCGTGAAGACCCGCATTCTTTTCGTCGACGACGAGCCCAACGTGCTTTCGGCCCTGCGGCGCATGTTCCACGACATGCGCGGCGAGTGGGAGATGGCCTTCGCCACGGACGGCCCGTCGGGGCTGGCCATGATCGCGGAGCAGCCCTTCGACGTGGTCGTTGCGGATATGCGCATGCCGGGCATGGACGGGGCCACGTTCCTGCGCGAGGCGCAGACTGCCAACCCCGGGGCCATCCGCATCGTGCTTTCGGGCCACTCCGACCGGGACATGGTGTTGCAGACCGTGCGCCCGGCCCACCAGTTCCTGCCCAAACCCTGCCAGCCGGCGGAACTCAAGGCGGTCATCGCCCGGGGGCTCGCGCTGCGCGAGGTGTTCCTGGACGAGCGGGTGAAAAACGTGGTGGCCAAGCTCGACCGGCTGCCCACGGTGCCGCGCCTCTACGCGGCCCTGCTTGACGCCCTGTCCCGGGAGGAACCGTCCATGCGCGAGGTGGCCGGGCTCGTCGCCCAGGACGTGGGCATGTCCGCCGGCATCTTGAAGCTCGTCAATTCGGCCTTTTTCGGCCTGCGCACCCACGTCGCCAGCCCCGTGCACGCGGTCAACCTCCTGGGACTCGAGATCGTCAAGGCGCTGGTGCTCGGCATCGGGCTCTTCGACCGCTTCGACAAGGAATCCTTCCGGGATTTCGACCTGGAGAAGCTGTGGGGCCACAGCTTCGGCACGGGCCGGCTGGCGCGGGAGATCGCCGAGGTCGAGGGCGCGGCCTCGGCCGTGCGGGAGCACTGCTACATCGCCGGGCTGCTCCACGATGTCGGCAAGCTTGTCATGGCCACCAACTTTCCCGGAGCCTACCGGGAAGTCATCACCGCCTGCCAGGAAGGGGCGGGCACGATCCTCGAGATGGAACAGCGCGTCTTCGGCGCGTCCCACGCCGAGGTCGGGGCCTATCTGCTCGGGTTGTGGGGCGTGGAGGACGCCGTCGTGCGCGCGGTCTACCTGCACCACGAACCCGGCCGCGACCGCCATGCGGGTTTCTCGCCGCTTCTGGCCGTGCATGTGGCCAACCGGCTCGAGCACGAACTCGTGGTCATCCACCGGGGCTATGCCATCAATTCCCTGGACGAGCTGTACCTGGCCGCATCCGGGTTGTCGGACCGGCTGCCGGCCTGGCGCGAGGCCTGCGCCGCGGTCGTGGACCGCGGCGCGGACACGCAGGAGGCATAGCGCCGCGCCGCGGGCGCTGTGCCCGTTTTCCGAAAACCGCCTTGCGTTTACGGCGAAACCCCGCGAGGTGCCCCATGGAACTGTCCGTGACCCGGGAAGGCGCGTGTCTGGTGGTCGGCGTGCTCGCCGCGGAAGTGGACCATACGGTGAGCGAGGAATTCAAGGACGCGGTGCTTATGCGCTACGAGGCCGCCAACGCTCGGGAACTGATTCTCGACCTCGGCCGGGTGACGTTTCTCGACAGCAAGGCCATCGGGGCGATGGTGAGCATGCGCAAGGCGGTGGTCGGCCGGGGCGGCCGGCTCGGCGTGTGCAACCTGCATCCCCATGTGGAGAAAATCATCCGCGTGGTGACGCTCGGCACCCTCTTCGAGGCGTTCCCCGACCGGGAAGCGGCCGTGGCGCGGCTGTGCGGCTGACCGCGCTTCCCGGCGCTACAGCCGGCGCAGCGCGGTCATGGCCAGGTCGTCGTGGAGCGTGCCCTTGCAAAAGGGCAGGGCCGCCTCGATGACCTCGCCGATGAGGTCCTTGGGCGAACGGTCCGGCCGCAGCAGGGCGCGCAGGCGCGCGTCGCCGAAAAATTCGCCCGCGGGCGAGCGCAATTCCGTCAGGCCGTCGGTGTAGTGGAACAGCGTCTCCCCGGGCCGAAACGGCACCACCGTCCCGGTCCATTCGAACTCCGGGATGATGCCGAGCGCCGGGCCGGTGGACACGATTTCCCGAAGGCGCTGCTCCCCGATGACGAAGGCCGGGACATGCCCGGCCGAAACCGCCTCCAGCACGGGCGTGGCGCGGTCGATGCGGCACAGGATCATGGTCACGAACATGTCCAGGTCGCCGCCTTCGAGCAGGTCGCACAACAGCCTGTTGAGCCGCGACACGATCTTGGCCGGGGAAAGCCTCGCCGCCTTGAGCGACAGAAAAAGCCCCTTGCACACGGCCATGAGCATGGCCGCCGAGGCCCCGTGGCCGGAGATGTCGGCCATGAGCATGTACACGCCCGAGCCGTCGTCCCAGGCTTCGTAGAAATCCCCGCCGACCTGCTCCTGGGCCTGGTACACCGCGGCCGATGCGAACCCCTCGAAGTCCAGGTCCTTGGGCAAAAGCTGGCGCTGCACGCAGCCGGCCAGGTAGCGTTCCCGGGAAAACAGGGCGTTTTGGTTGCGCAGTTCGCGGCCGAGCAGGGAGAGCTTGAGGTGCAGCGCCAGCCGGGCCGCCAGTTCCCCGGGGTGGTAGGGCTTGGACACGAAATCGTTGGCCCCGGCCGCCAGCGCCTCGGCCCATTTGCGCCGGTCGGGTTCGGCCGAAAGCAGCACGATGGGCACGTCGCCAAACCCGGGCAGCTCCCGGATGCGCCGCGTGGCCTCGATGCCGTCGGTGCCCGGCATCATGAGGTCGAGCAGGATCAGGTCAGGGCGCACCTGCGGCGCGAGGGCCACGGCCTCGGCCCCGTTTTCCGCCTCCACCACCTCGTAGCCGAAGGTCCCGGTCACGTGCCGTTTGAGCAGCTCGCGAAACAGGGGGTTGTCGTCGGCGATGAGCACGCAGGGCATGGCGCGGCCTAGCGGAGCATGAGGACGTAGGCCTTGGCCGTGCCCTTCATGAGCCCGGCCTGATGGGCGGCCTTGGCTCCCGGTCCGAGGTAGAGGTCGAAGTGGTTGCCGCGCATGCAGCCCGTGTCCTGGGCCATGACGAAGCCCGTGAAGCGTTCCGGCGCGGGCCCGGGAAAGCCGGGCAGGTCGCCGTCGACGGCGAGCAACGTGCCGTAGGGCACGAATCCCGGGTCCACGGCCACGCTGGCGTGGGGCGTGACCGGCGCGCCCATGGCGCCCACGGGCGGGGTCTGCGATTCCTTGAAGAAGATGTAGCTCGGGTTGGAAGTCAGGTATTCCCGCATCTCCGACGGATGCTCCTCGAGGTAGCGGCGGATGCGCTGCATGCTCATCTCTTCCTCGGGAAAGCAGCCCCGGTTGACCATCACCCGGCCCACGCCCACGTAGCGGTGGCCGTTGTTGCCGCCGAACAGCGCGTAGACCGTGGAGCCGTCCTCCACGAAGCGCAGTTTGCCCGAGCCCTGGACGTGCAGGAAAAAGACCGCGATGGGGTCCTTGGCCCAGCCGATTTCGAGTCCCCGGCCGCGCAGCGCGCCGTGGTAGTCGATGGCCTCGCGGCTGTGCTTTTTGGCAAGCGCCCCCGGGTTGCGGTAGATGGGCCAGACGTAGGGGCCGTGGGAAGTGCGCGAAACCTCGATTTCGGGCTCGTAGTAGCCGGTGAGGAGCGTGTCGGAATCGAGCGGCGTCCATTTGAAATATTTGGAAAGGAGCGACGGGTCGCGGTCGAGTTCGGGCAGGATGCGGCGGAACGTGACCAGCGTCTGGTGAAGCTGGCCCCAGGTCATGGTCGCGCCGGGACGGTCCACGGCCACGGCTCCGGCGGGCTTTCGCGCCGTGTAGGCGATGGAGCGGTCCACGGCCGGGGCCAGGGCGGCGAAGCTCGTGATCTGCTGGCTGGCCGGGGAGATGCGCGTGTTCCAGGGGGTGGTCGGCGCGGCCTGGCTGAAAAGCCCGGTCGGCGGCGGCGTCGGCGCGGCGGCGCGGGACTTGGGCGTTTCGGGAGCCGGCGTCTCGACGCCGGCGCAGCCGGAAAGGCCGAAAAGGACCGCAAGCACGCAACAAAGGACCGCGAAACGCCCGGGAAGCCGCGTGGAATCGTTCATTTCCGGGCTATAGCGCGGGCCGCCGACGTTGGCAACGCGGACGGCCGCATACCGATTTTCTGTTCAATACGACAGGATCTTGTCCGCAATCCGCATCTGGTCATAGAGGAACTGCATGTTGGACAACGAAACCGGCGCTTCGGCTTCCACTCCGTGGATGCCCAGGCATTTGCCTCAGGCGGCGAGCCGGCCTTCGCTCAATCCGAAGAGTTTTGCCTCGGCCGCGATGGGCAGGGCCGCGCTGTCCCCGGCCAGCAGGTCCACGGCCGGTCCGTTCAGGAAGATGGTGACCTCTTCGCCCTTGTTGAGCAGGAAATTGCCGAGCCGCACGGCGTTCCATTTGATTTCGGGGTCCGGACTGGAAAGGATGATAAGTATTTGCATAGTCGATGCCTCTCGTCACAATCAATAGAAAATATCTATTGAAAGAACAAGAAACTTCCAGCCGGCGACGCCGGGGCGTCGCCGGAGAACTGGGACCGGATGCGCAAGGCGGGCCGGCGAAGCCGGCGCGCGGGGAAGCAGCGCCTAGGGCAGGGGATGCGTGCGCGCGTATTCCAGCAGGTCCTCGTAGATCCGCTGGCAGGTGGCCACGGGCACGTCCGGGGCGCGCATGAGCGTGGGGCCGTCCTGGCTGAAGAGCGCCGCCCAGGGCTTGGCGGAAAGTTCCTCCCAGGCCCCGTGGCGGCCGTAGCTGATGACGCCGCTGACGGATTGCAGGCGCAGTTCGAAGGATTCGTAGCCCATGGGGCCTTGGAGGGTCTTGGGGCGGCTTTCGTGAAACGGGCCGGCCTGGGCGGAAAAATAGAACCAGCCGCCGATCTGGATGTCCCCGAACCAGCGGTCCCCGTCCTCCAGACGGTCCGACTCCATGAGCAGCGTCCTGAAATCCTCGGCCATGTGACCTCCTTGGCGAGACGTCCGGGGTTTGTAGCCCGGGGGGGCGGGCACGGTCAACGACGGGCTCTGCCCGCCAGTGCCAGCAGGTACTTGAACACCGCGGACACGTAGCGTCCCGAGACCACGTCGGGCAGGGGGAAGCGGGGCAGGCTCGCGTCGCCGAGGGAGCCGGCGAGCGCCAGGAACACCTGTCCCGACAGCCGGGAAAGCCCGGGTTCGAGGGTCGTTTCCCAAAGCGCCGCCTCGGCCGCCTGTTCCATGCCGGAGAGGATGCAGGCGATGGGGCGATTGGCGAAAATCAGGCATACGCCCTCTCGGGAAAGAGGGCACAGCCGCGCCCAGGAGGACAGGCAGTGCGCGCTGCCCGCGCCGTAGCGCCGGGCGAGGTCCTCCATCTCGCGCGCGGCCGCGGCCGCCTCCTCGATCACGGCCAGCCGCGTTTCGCTGGAAAGGCCGACGTTGATGCGGTTGCTCACGTGCACGGCCTCGATCAGCGACAGGAACAGGGGCCGGCGGCAGCAGCGGGCGTGGTCGCGGCCGCAGCGGGGCAGGTTTTTCGCGGCCATGCGCGCGGCGGCCACCAGGGCGGCGTAATCGGCCAGGAACGGATGCAGGTCCACGAGGTGGCCGCATTCCAGGCGCGGTTCGCGGATGGTGAGCCTGCCCGCCGCCTTGCCGTAGCGCCGGATGGTCCACCACTGGTCGAAGTTCGCGGGCTTGGAGCGCAGGGGCCGCAGCACCCTTGCGGCCAGCTTGTGGCCCAGGCCCCGGCGCAGCAGGTAGGCGTTTAGGACCGTGCCCGTACGGCCGATGCCGTGGCGGCAGTGGATGAGCACCTTCTTGCCGAGGTAGATGGCCTCGTCGAGCCAGGCCAGGGCCGATTCCAGGGCGGCGAGGTCCGGGGCCTGCTCGTCGGCGACGGGCAGGTAGCGGACCTCGAAGCCGGCGGCGGCCTCGATGTCGTGCAGGTCGCAGAATTCCGCGCACAGGTTGAGGATGGCCGTGATGCCCTGTTCCTTGAGGGACGCGAGCTGTTCGTGGGACATGGGCGCGCCGCCGACGGCCAGATGGTCCGTGACCCAGGTCAGGGGATAGGCGTGCGCGGCGGGTTTTTCGGCCATGACGGTCAACGGTCGGTGCGTTCGATGAAGGCGTCCACCCAGGCGTCGCCCGCGGCCGTGTCCTCCAGCCGGATGTCGAGCAGACGTGTGGCCGCGAGCAGGCAGCCGAGCATGGCCAGGCGTTTTTGCGCCACGTGCTCCGGAATGCGCGCCAGCGTCGCGTCGAGCAGATCGCCCGTGACGCGGACCTCGAAGCCGAAATGGGCGAGCACCCGGCGCACGCAGGAAAGCCGCAGCGCCCGGCGGGCGATGTCCGCTCCGCCGCCCTTGAAGCGGAAATGGACGAAGTTCTGGTTCTCCTTGGGCCCGCACAGCGCGTCCACCACGGTGAAGTGGTAGCCGAAGCGCAGCATGACGTGGGCGTAGACGTCGGAAATGACGGCGTAGCTGGCCAGGTGCCGGTCCTCGCCGAGGAAGATGCCGGCATTCGTGCGGTCGAGCGCGACGTCGTCGGTGATGGGCGGCCCCTCGGGCCAGGGCGCGTCCTCGGCCGCGAGCCCCGCCCACAGCGCCCACATGGGCGCGCTCCTGATCTGGTCCGGGCGCAGTTCCTTGTCCGCCGCCGCGGACTCGAACACGCCGCCACCGAGGTCGAGCACGTACATGCTCATGGGAAGCCCGCTTTTGACCTTGCGCGCCGAGGCCATGCCGCGCGCGTCGTCGCCGACCAGGGCGAACATCTCGGTCACGGCCTTTTCGTGGGCGAAGCGCACCACGTCGTGCAGCGAGCGGACCTTGGCCGGGGTGAAATCCGGGGAGGTGGGGTCGGTCAGGGTCAGCGAGGCAAGCAGCGGCACGAGGCGGGCCAGGCGCGCGGCGACCGGCGACCCGGCGTCGGCGCGCGCCTGGCGCGGCCGGGTGAGCAGCCCCTCCACGCGGCCGCGGTACACGGCCCCGGCGTCGGCGTCCACGGTCGCGACTTCGCCTTCGTGCAGGGACTCGAAGGCGTCGGTCACACCCGTCAGCACCGGCACGCCGAATTCCCGGGCCACGGAGGCGAAATGCCCGGCGCGGCTGCCGGAAAGCGCGACCACCGCGGCCAGCCTGTCCACGACCCGGGCGAGCGTGGTCGGCAGCGTGGGCGTGACCAGCACCGTGCCCGGCACGATGGCGTCCACGTCGAGGACCGTGGCGGCGAAAAGCACCGTGCCGGCGGCCGCCCCGCCCGAGGCCCGCTGGCCGCCGGAGACGAGAGGCGCGATGCCCGGGCGCTCCCGGGGCGCGGCCTGCGGCGCGGTCTCTTCCTCGGATTCGACGGCCATGGGCCGGGATTGCACGACGAACAGTTCGCGGCCGGGCGTTTGCACCCATTCGATGTCCTGAGGCGCGCCAAAGGCCTTTTCCAGGGAAAGCCCGAGACCGGCGAGGCGGGTGGCCTGCTTTTCGGCGAGCACCTCGCCGTCGAGGCTTGCGCGGTCGAGGAGGAAATGCGGCGGGTCGTGGGACAGCACCAGGCGTTCGGGGCTGGTCGCGCCCTCGACCAGCGCGCCGCCGAGGCCCGGCACGGCGTAGACGGCCATGGGCGCGCCCGGGTCGCCGCTGTCGCGCGTGTAGAGCACGCCCGAGGCCGCGGCCGGCAGCATGGGCAGGTACAGGACCGCCATGGGCGTTTCCTCGTCGGCGTAGCCGGTGAGCACCCGGTAGGTGATGGCCTTGGCCGCGTACTTGCCCGCGACCACGCGCTGGTAGGCTTTCGCGGCGTCGTCCGGCGCGACGTGCAGCAGGCTTTCGTACTGGCCGGCGAAGGAGGCGCGGCCGTCCTCGGCCACGGCCGAGCTGCGCGCGGCGAGCAGCAGCGGCTCGCCGCCGGGGTTGGCGGCCAGGGCCTTGGCCGCGTCGCCAAGGGGGACGGCGATTTCCTCGGGCAGGACCGCGCCGAGCACGAGTTCGCGGATGGCGGCCGCGGCCTCGGCCACGTCGCCCGGCCGGGAAAGGTCCACGCGGCGCAGGTGGCGGTTGATCTTGGGGCGCAGTTCGCAGGCTTCCAGGAAATAGCGGAACGCGCCCGTGGTCACCGTGAAGCCCGGGGGCACGGGCACGCCCGCCGCGGCGGCCCGGGCCAGGTTGGCGGCCTTGCCGCCGGCTGTGTCCGCATCGCCTGCCAGTGCTTCCAGGGGGCGCACGAAGGGCGCGGCCATGTCCCCGGCGGGCACGTCCAGGGCCATCTGGACGTAAAAATCCACCTTCTTGGCGTACTCGGCCAGGTCCAGGTGCCTGCTCGGCGACAGCCGCCCCAGGCGCGCGACCATTTCCGACACCGACAGGCGCAGCCGCCTGGTCAGGTGGGCGACTCTGGCCCAGTCCGCCACGGCCGAGCCGTAATGGACGTCCTCCACGGCGGCGATGAGCTCCAGGCACAGGTCGTCGAAACGCAAAAGTTCCCGGAAGGCGTTGTACTTTTCCCGCAGCAGCACGCCCGGGGCAAAGACCTGGTAGGTCCAACGTCGAAAGAGTTCCTTGGAAAACACGGCAATCCCCGCTCAACCGCCCTGCGATGCGGCGAGCGCCTCCTCCACCTTGCGTTCGAGTTCTTCCTTGTCGATGGGCTTGACGCAGTATTCGCAGGCCCCCAGGCGCACGGATTCGCGGGCGGTTTCGAGGGTCGGGTAGCCCGTGAGCATGATGACCCGGGTTTCGGGGGAGCGTTTCTTGATTTCCTCGAGCACTTCCACGCCGCTCATCTTCTTGAGCTTCATGTCGAGGATGGCGAGGTCGGGCTTTTTTTTCGCCACATGGGCGAGCGCCTCTTCCTCTTCGGTGAAAACGCCGACGCTGTGGCCTTTGCGTTCAAGGATGCGCTTGATGACCACGCCGGCGTCGATGACGTCGTCCAGCACGATGATGTCGGCCATGTTTATTGCTCCGCGGGCTCGGCGCCCAGGCAGACACCGAGGGTTTCTTCGTGATCGAGGGGCAGGTCCACGACGAAGACGGTTCCGGGCCCGGGCGCTTCGCCCAGGTTCATGTCGTCGAAAAATCCCGGGGGCACGGGGCTTTGGACCGTGATCGAACCGCCGTGGTCCTTGATGATGCCGAAGGAGACGGAGAGCCCGAGGCCGGTGCCCTGGCCCACGGGCTTGGTGGTGAAGAAGGGGTCGAAGATGCGGGACTGGTTTTCCGGGGCGATGCCGGGGCCGGTGTCGGCGAACCAGGCCGTGACCTTCTGCTGGGCGGCAAACAGGCGCGAGCGCACGAGCAGCGCCCCGCCGCGCGCGCCCATGGCGTCGCGGGCGTTGGAGAGCAGGTTGATCCAGACCTGTTTGAGCTTTTCCGGGTCGCCGTAGATGATGGGCATGCGTTCGTCGAGGTCCGTGGCGATTTCGGTCCGCTCCAGGGAAAAGGCGTGGCGCACCAGGGTGACGGCCTCCATCAGCGAGTTGTTGAAACACATTTCGATCTTGGCGCTTTCGGCCTGGCGGGAAAACCCGAGCAAGTCGGCCACGATTTTCCGGCAGACCTTGGCCTGTTTCTCGATGGTTTGCAAATCGCAGCGGATCTGGCTGTCGGCGGGCACGTCTTCCTGCAGGAGCTGGGAGTAGCCGAGGATGACGCCAAGAGGCGTGTTGATCTCGTGGGCCACGCCGCCGGCGAGTTTCCCGAGCGATTCCATCTTCTGGGACTGGATGAGCTGTTCCTGGAACTGCTTGAGCTGGGTCACGTCGCGGGCCGTGCGCAGGATGCCGATGGCCCGGCCCTTGGAATCGGCGATGGGCACGCGCACCACGTGCAGCCAGGTGGTGGCCCCGCCGCGGCGCAGGGAGACCTCGCGGTCGCTCGGGCGGGACGCGCCGAGGACAAGGGCGTTCTCGTCGTGCATGGCCGCGCCTTCGTCCTCGGGAAAGACGTCGCGGTCGCTGGCGCCCACGATGTCGTGGGGGTCGCGGCCGACGAAGGCGGCGAAGGCCTTGTTGACGGCGAGATAGGCGAGGTTTTCGTCGAGCAGGCAGACAAGGTCCGGGTTGGCGTCGAGGATGGTGCGCAGCTGGCGCTCCTGGCGCGAGAGCACGCGTTCGGCCCGGCGCAGCTCGTCGAGGTGTGTCTTGAGCGACACGGCCATGACGTCGAAGGTTTCGGCGAGATCCTGGATCTCGTCGCCTTTCTGTTCGCTGTAGACCGGGCAGCCCTGGCAGGACTCCGGCCCGCCGTCGCGCTGGTTGGGCGAGGCCGTGAGCCAGCAGCGGCGGTCGCGGTCGCCGTGGGCCGGACAGGCCGTCTTGTCGCAGGAAAGGATGGCGGAGCAGGCGAAAAGCGCGCGCGGCCCGGCCCGCTGGTCCAGGTTGCCCTTGACCACCTCCTCGGCGTGGGCGCGCAGCCTGTTGATGCGCTCGGTGACGCGCCGGGCGAAGAGCGTCGAAGGGGCCAGGGCGATGATCATGGCCGCGGCGGAATAGAAGACGATCATCAGCGCCAGGCTGTCGGCAGCGGCCTCGGCCTTGGTGCGCGAAAGCCCGATGCGCGCCGTGCCGAAGGGCGTGCCCACGATGACCACGGGCGCGGCGAAGTCGTCGATGAACTCCCGGCCTGTGTCGAGGAGCTGGATGTGCGGCCTGCCGGCCTTGGGCGCGTTGGCCGTGCGCAGCTCCACGGGAAAGCCGCCCTTGAAGGTGTGGACCAGCACGTTGCCGTCGCGGTCGAGGATGAAGGCGTAGACGATGTCATCCACTTTCTTAAGCTCGTCCACCATGTTTTTCAGGCGCAGCAGGTCCATGGAGAGCATGGCGTCGGACACGCGCATGGCCAGGTTTTCCGACAGCACGAGGCCGCGCTTGCGCGTCTCGGCTTGCAGTGATTCCGCCGCGGCCCGCCACGTGAGGTAGGCCAGGGGGATGCTGATGAGCCCGACGATGAGCACGATGCCGCAGTTGATCTTGGTGCGAAAGCTCAGGCGGGAAAGACGCGGCAGCCGGATCATTCCGTATTCTCCGCCGCGACGAGGTCGAGCTTCTCGGCCAGTTCGCGCACCGGCGCGTAATCGGCGTCCGTGGCCGGGATGATGCCGCGCATGCCGGCGGTCTGGAGGATGACGGCGTCGTCGGGGCGCTTCATGGACAGGGCGAACATGGCGTGGGAGATCCGCTCGACCACGTCCGGGGCGAGCCCGGCCCGGGCGGCGTAGACCCAGCCGGGATAGGCCTTGCTCTCGGCCAGGACGCGGATCTGGCCGATGTCGATCTTGCCGCGCAGGATGTCGAGGGCGCCGTCACGGATGGAGCCCACGTCGCAGGTGCCGGCGAACACGGCGAGCACCACCTTTTCCTGCTTGCCGCCCGGCCCCGGGGCGAAGCTCACTTCGGCGAAGTCGCGGCGGCGGATGCCGTGGTCGAGGAATTCGCCGAGCGCGTAGAGGTAGCCGCCGGCCGAGGACGGGTCCACGGCCATCCAGCGTTTGCCCCGGCAGTCGGCGATGGTTTTGAGCTCCGGGTTGTCACGGCGGCAGATGATCTGGCTGCGGAAATCCGGCTTGCCCGAGGGCTCGATGATGCGGGCGAAGGCGCGCGCGCCGGAGCGGGCCATGCGGATGTAGGCGAAGGGGTTGGAATAGGAGATGTCGATTTCGCCGCGCTCGACCATGCGCACGTGCTCCTCGAAGGTGTCGGGGAAGATCTGGCGCAGGGAGAGGCCGGTGGCCCTGCCGAGGTACTCGAGCAGCAGGCGGTGGCGCTCGTAGGAGACGGTGTGGGCGTACTGGGGGAGGTAGGCGTAGGTGACGGCGCGCGGCGGCACGCGCAAGGTCGGCTCCTCGCGGCGCGACAGATTGACGCGCACGGCGTCCTCGTCGTCGCCGCAGCCGGCCAGCAGGGCTGGCAGGGCCAGCAAGGCCCGCAGGACGTCACGTCGCCGCATGCAGATTCCTCCCGTCAGTCGGGGAAGAATACGCGGTTTCGCGACGGCTGGAAAGGGTCGGACGCGGCTCGCGCCCTTGCGCGCGAGCCGGGCCGCCGCCGGGCGGCTCAGGCCCCGGGTTTGCCGAGGTCGGTCCAGGGACGCAGTTTGGCGCGGCGTGCGGCCATCTCGCGGCGTTTGCGCTCGACGCGGCCGAGCACGGGAATCTTTTGCCAAAGCGGCCACATGGCCAGGCGCAGCAGGATGTAGAAGCCCAGGAACACGGCGTTGTAACGTACGGCATGGCCGGGGAAGACCGGCACGTCCACGCCGTCGAAGCGTGTGGCCAGCCAGGCCAGGGCGAACGGTACCGGCCAGACGGAGACGGAAAAAAGCGCCGCGCCCGCGAAAAAGGACTTGCCGAAAGCCTCGTTGGCCTCCTTGTTGGCGGCCTTGTACGCGACCTTGTCCCCGGCCTCGATGGCGGCCACAGACAGGTTGTGCATGCGCGTCATCTCGCCTTCTTCCTTGGCGTAATGGCTGCGGTTGAACAGCCACACGAGGTCGTAGCTGAGACGGCCGAGCAGCAGGCAGCCCAGGGCAAGCAGCAGCGTGCCCAGGTAGAAGCCGGCCACGGCGGACCCGGGCAGGCGAAAAGGAAAGATGAGCACGGCGTCGAGCAGTTCGTTCACGCGGTCCCTCGTTTCGTGGCGTTGGAAGAGGGTCTACACCAGCTTCGCGGGAAAGCGAAGGCGGCCGGAAGTCGCAAAAAAGGCCCCGGGCGCAAGGCCCGGGGCCGCCGTTTGGGAAGGGCTTTTTTCCGTTAACCGAAAATCCGGAAGTTGAAAAAGCCGCGCAGGACATAGTCGATGCCCACGTACAGGGCCAGGACGATGAACAGGCGCTTGAGCCAGATGTCCGGGATATACTTGGAGGTGCGCGGGCCGATGATGGAGCCGACCACGACGCCGACCAACTCGATGCCGATCATGTGCCAGTGCAGGGGCACGCCGCCGGACATGAAGGTGGCGATGGAGGTGATCATGCTGACGAGCACCGCCAGGGCCGAGGTGCCGGCGGCCAGGTACATGGGCAGCTGGGCGACGCTGGTGAGGAAGGGCACGAGCAGGAAGCCGCCGCCGACGCCGAGGAACGCGGCCAGGGCCGAGATGACGATGCCGCCGACGAACGGGATCAGGGGGTTGAAGCCAAATTCGACGCCGTAGAAGGTGAAGGTGATGCGGGTGAGGCCCAGGGACGTGACCTTGACGCCCAGGGCCTTGGTGTCGATCTTTTCGCCGCTCTTCTGGCGCTTGACGGTTTCCTCGAAGGCCTTGGCCGCGGCCTTGGCCTTTTTCTTGCTTGCCTGGCCGGTCGGGGTGGTTTCCCAGAACAGGTAGCAGCCGAGCAGGAGCACGAACAGGCCGAAGTAGCCCTGGTAGGAGGAGAAGGACACCTTGCCGGCGGTGAGCGTCACGGACATCCAACTGCCTGCGATGGAACCGAGTCCGAGCGCCGCGGCGAGCGGCAGCACGAGGCGGCCCATCTTCCAGTAGTTGAACGAGGAGATCAGCGCGGAAAGGCCGACCAGCCACTGGTTGGAGGTGCGGATGGAGTCGGTGACGAGCTTGTTGAGCTCAGGCGCGGTCTGCTTGAAGGTCTTGGCGTAAGCGCCGTAGCCGTAGACGGAGATGTGGCCGACGCCGGCCATGACGCCGCCGAAGGCGCCCACCGTGGAGAAGATCCAGCCGACCCACACGGCCCAGCCGAAGGCCAGTCCGAGGCTGACCTCGGGCGCGCCGGGGATGCCAAGGAAGCCCTTGGGCGCGGCCGGGTCGATCTGTCCGGGGCCGCTGCCCACCGGGGTCTTGGCGATGGCGTCGGCCAGCTTGTCGGCGAAAGCCGGTTCGAACCACAGGGCCAGCACCGCGAGGGCGACGAGGCCCACGGGCAGGGTCAGTTTCCAGTTTTTCACGGTGGTCTCCTTTTTTGGCGGCGAAATCGTCCATTGCGCGATGGGACGCCGCACGGCTTTTCAGAAACGCCGGGCGCGCATCCCCAGCCAGGAAGCGGGGCGACATTGCCTGCCTGCCGCCGCAACTCCAGGCACTGTCGTGGGAAACGGACCGCTGCGAAACGGTCGTGAAAGGCTTTTGCGCGTCTTTCCCCTCCACGCGCCATTCCCACGCAGTGCACCCGACATGCGCCTCCCGTCCGTGACGGTGTGGCGACTGCTTAGGATCAGGATAGAGCATCGCGCCTTGCAATTGTCAAGGAATCACTGCAATCGTTCCGTTTTTCGCAATTTTTTCCCTGGAGGGGGGGCAAGGAGCCGGAAAACGGGGCCTGAATTTGTGATCTTTTTCACAAAGTCAGGCCATAAAAAAAGGCCTTGCCGCCCCGGCAAAGCCCTGTCGCCGGCCTGCGGGCCGGACGGCTTCCTTCTGGCACAAGCGGGCGCGGATGGCAAGGGACGCAACCTCTCCGAAAGACGAAATTTCCGTCGGCGCCGCACGAACCGGGTAGGCCGCGTTTTCCCTTTGACCCGTGGCAGGTTGCGCGCTATACCACGCCCGCCCCGGACCCGGTCCGGGCGAGCCCCTTATCGCGGAGACCTGCCGATGCTCCCCTTTTTCGGTCCCAAGACACAGAAGGACTTTGCCGAGAAGCTCTACGGCAAGCCGCGCAAGTATCGGCTGCGCCGCAACGGCGCGGCCGTGTTCGTATCGGGCCGTCTGCTGGCCCACTACCGCCGCGACGCCCTGCCCGACGGCCTCATGCCGCCTGCCGCCGGGCGCGTGGAGCTTCTAGGCGTGCTTCTTTCCGCGGCCGGCCGGTTCGTGGTCTATTACGCCGTTTCCTATCCCGAGAGCGAAGACATCGCCGGGCGGCACGAATACGTGCATGCCTGCCCGAGCCTCGACGCGGTGCGCGATTTCCTGGGGGCGATGCACTATCCGGACAAGGGCGAATTCGCGGACGCCATCCTGGTGCGCGCGGCCAAGACCCTTGCCGCCAATGCGCAGACCGCGCCCCTTGCCACGGAGATCTTGCGCCAGATGCCGGACGCCGCGCCGGCGCCCGAAGCCGTCGAAACCGGCGACGACACGGCGGGCGTTGCCTCCGCCGCAACACCCCCCGCGCCGGCAGCAGGGGAGGGCGCGTCGCAGGAGCCCTCCGAAACCGCACCCCCGGCCGACCGCACCCCCTCCTGACGCAACGACCCCGGAATCCGCCGCAGCGAATCCCGGGGTCGTCCCAATTTTATCTCATCCCTCCAGCAAGGGGGGCCGGGGGGGATTATCCCCCCCGGCCGCCGGAGGCATCTTCAACTCTTCATCTTCCCTCTTCTCCTTTCCCCCGCCTCACATCTGGCGCAGCAGCAGGCGTTTGCCGTAGGTGTCGCGTTCGTCCACGTTGTCCTTGCCCGGCCGCACGAAGCGCAGGGCGTGGGCGGTGCAGCCCGTGACGCAGGCCGGGTCGAGGCCTTCGTCGATGCGGTCGCGGCAGTAGTCGCACTTGACCACCTTGCCCGTGGCCTCGTTCCACTGCGGGATGCGCCAGGGGCAGGCCTGGATGCAGGCCTTGCAGCCCACGCACAGCTCTTCCTTCACGTAGACGACCCCGTCCTCCTCGCGCCGGGTCATGGCCCCGGTGGGGCAGGCCGGCACGCACCAGGGCCGTTCGCAGTGGAAGCAGGACATGTAGAGATTGAGGAGCCGCGGCTTGGCCTTGACCATGTCCGGGCCCACGGTGACGAGCTTGCCCGGTTTGGCCGAGGGCGGCACGGCGTTTTTGACCTGGCAGTGCACCTCGCAGGCGTGGCAGGCGATGCAGCGCTTCTTGTCGAGTTGGATCATGTATTTGCTCATTGGGGCTCCTTGGCGTCGGCGGTCGGGGCGGCGACGGCGGGTTGGGCGGGCGCGGCGAGCGCCTGCTCGCGAAGGCGCGCCAGGAGGTCCAGGCGGAAATCCGCCCGGGAGCTCCCGACGTAGTAGACATGCTGGGAAAAGCGCAGCGAATCCACGGGGCAGGCCCGGGCGCACTGGCCGCACAAGCTGCACAGCGAGTAATCGAGGATGAACGCCCCGGGGGTCTTGCAGCCTTTTTGCGGGGCCGGGGCCATGGCCTCGGCGCGGGCGATGAGTTCGCCGGCCATTTCCTCGGCCTCGCGGCCGGCCGGGCCGGAAGCGCCGCCGCCGACGAAACAGCCCACGGCGATGCACGACGACGGGCAGGCGCGCACGCAGGCGCCGCAGGCGATGCAGCGCGGCACGGCCGGGTCGTCCTCCTTGCCGATGAGCTCCACATGGCCCCGGTAGGTGTCGAGGTTTCGCACCTCGCCCATGGGGTAGAGCACCGTGACGGCGGGTTTGGTCAGGGCCTTGCCGGTGATGCCGAGGCCCACGAGCAGGCTTTTGATGCCCGTGGCGGCTTCGGCCAGCAGACTGCTTACGGTCACGATTCTGCCCTCCATGGGTTTGGCCGCGCGTGCGCGAGCGGTCCTGAGCCAGTCTAAACGGTTTTTTTCGCGCCGTGTCAACGATCGGGTCACAAGTTCCCGCGTTCACAAACATCTTGTTTGAAGAGCGTGATTACGCACTTCGCACGTTCCTCATTTCACGACACTTTTCCCTTGCACCCGATCACGAATTCTTGATAATGCGTGAGATGCTAAAGCATCCCGGCAAACGCAACGCCGCCTCGATTGGAGCAAGTCATGAAACACAGCAAGGTCTATAGCGTCTGCGGCATGTGCACGGTGCGCTGCCCCATGATGGCCACCGTGTCCGGCAACAAGGTCGTGCATTTGCAAGGCAACCCCCACGCGTCGGGCATCAAGGGGGCGCTTTGCGCCCGCGGCGCGGCGGGCGCGGCGCTCATTGCCGACGACGAACGGCCGCAATTCCCCATGATCCGCGCCGGCGAGCGCGGCGAGGGCAAATGGCGCAAGGTGTCCTGGGACGAGGCGCTGGCCTACGTGGCCGGGGAGCTTTCCCGCATCAAGGAAGCCCACGGCGCGCGCTCCATCCTGCTCTCCGACCGCGGCGGCCCCTTCCGCGACATGCACCGGGCCTTTTTGAAGGCCCTCGGCAGCCCCAACTACTGCAACCATGATTCCGCCTGCGCGCGCAACGTGCAGCACGCCGCCCTGTCCCTGTTCGGCTTCGGCAGAAAGGACGTGGCCTACGACTACAAGAACAGCAAGCACGTGGTGCTCCAGACGCGCAACATCTTCGAGGCGATCAACGTCAAGGAGGTCAACGACCTGCTCGACGCCAAGGACGCCGGGGCCAAGATCACCTGCATCGACGTGCGCACGACGGTCACGGCGGCCAAGGCCGACACTTTCCTCATGGTGCGCCCGGGCACGGATTACGCCCTCAACCTTGCCGTCATCCACGAACTGCTTTCCCGCGACCTCTACGACAAGGCCTTTGCCGCGGCCTGGATCAAGGATCTCGATGCGCTCAAGGCCTTCGTCGCGCCCTACGACACGCATTTCGCCGCCGCCGAGACGGGCGTGCCGGCCTCGCGCATCGCGGCCCTGGCCGACGCCCTGGCCGCGGCCGCGCCGGCCGTCATCTGGCACCCCGGCTGGATGACCGCCCGCTACGGCGACTCCTTCAACGTCTGCCGCTCGGCCTACGTCATCAACGCGCTGCTCGGCTCCATCGGGGCCAAGGGCGGGCTGCCGCTGGTCAACAAGCCGGCGCACGTGGGCAAGAAGGGACTCAAGAACCTCGTGGACCTCTTTCCCAAGCCCGGGGACAAGCGCGTGGACGGCGTGGGCTGGATGGAAGGGCGCACCCACTTCGATACCGGGCCGGGACTCGTCAACCTGGCCTACGAGGCCATCGAGTCGGGCGAACCCTATCCCATCCGCGCCTACATCGCACACCGCCACGACCCGCTCATGGCCTTCCCGGACACCGCCGACCTCAAGCGGCGTTGGGCGAAGCTCGAACTGCTCGTGTCCGTGACCTTTTCCTGGTCCGACACGGCCTGGTTTTCCGACGTGGTCCTGCCCATGTCGCCGTACCTCGAGCGCGAATCCATGATCGCCTCCAAAAGCGGCGTGTCGCCGTCGTTTTTCGTGCGCCGCCGGGCGCTTGAGCCGCGTTTCGACACCCGCGCCGACTGGGAGATCTACCGCGACCTCGCCCGGGTCATGGGCATCAAGGAACTCGATTTCGCGGGGATCGAGGACATCTGGGCCTACCAGCTGCAAGACACCGGGCTTTCCATCGCCGACTTCGAGGCTACGGGCATGGTCGGCCTCGGCGGGCCGCTGTACCGTCCCGTGGATGAGAAGACCTTCAAGACCGCCTCGGGCAAGATCGAAATGGTAAACCCCAAGCTCGAAGCCGACGGCGTGGTCTCCCTGGCGCCCTACGTCTCGCCGGCCGCGCCGCCCGAAGGGGCCTTCCGCGTGAGCTTCGGCCGCGTGGGGCTGCACACCCAGGGCCATACCGTCAACAATCCGCTGCTTTTCGCGCAGATGCCGGAGAACGTGCTGTGGATCAACGCCGCCGAGGCCGCCAAGCGCGGCATCGCCGACGGCGCGCTGGTGGAGGTGCGAAACGGCTCCTTCGCGGGCAGGCTCAAGGCGAAAGTCACCGAGGGCATCCATCCCGAAACCGTGTTCATGGTCCACGGCTTCGGGCACACCCTGCCCGTGGAAAGCCGGGCCCGGGGACGCGGCGCGGCCGACAACGAGCTCATGCCCGGCGGCATCGCCAACTGGGACAAGGGCGGCGGCGGCGTGTGCATGCAGGAGCATTTCGTGACGGTGGCTCCGGCCTGATCGTCCCGATAAAACAGGCGAAACGTCAGCAATGCACAGGGTTGCCGGCGTTTCGCCCTTGTGGGAAACCGTAACGGAGCCACCATGCGAGGGTCACGAAAATTCATAAAGTCCGTTGACCCGCGGTTCTTTTGTTGTTATGAACATAATCCTCATGGAAAGCACGCCGCCCACCTCCGAGGACCTGCGTCCCTATCCCCTGCGCCAGTCGCTGGGCTTCCTGCTCGTGCGCACGGCGCTCAAGCTGCGCCTGCTCGGCAACGTCATTTTGCAGGAAGCCGGCGAGGACATTACCGTGGACCAGTGGGGCATCCTGAACCTGCTGTGGGAAGCCGACGGGCAGACGCCCGTGGAGCTGGCCCGGCGCGCGGACAAGGACAAGCCCAACGTCACGCGGCTGCTCAAGATTCTCGAAGACAAGGGGCTCGTCGCCCGGGAACCCGATCCCAGGGACCGGCGCAGCCACCACATCGTGCTCACCGACGCCGGACGCGCTCTCGAGCCCCGGCTCCTCGCCCTCGGCACGGAGTGCTACCAGCAGGCCTGCCGCGGCCTGTCCAAGCAAGAGGTCGAGACCCTCAAAAGCCTGCTCAACCGCGTCTACGCCAACGTTTCGTAGCATCGCACGTCCGCGTCCCGTATCAGGGGACGCGTCCCAGGGGTCGTTATGTCAAATGTGACTGAACTGATGGCGGCCGACAGCTCCATCGGGCCCTATTCCTTCGAGGAATTTCTCGAAGTCGCCGCCGCCTTCCACGGCAATCCCGCGCCGGGGCTGATCATCGGCGGCTTCATGGTCGATGCGGCCCGGGCGTTTCTGCCCGAGGGCACGCTCTTCGACGCCGTTGTGGAAACCAATAAATGCCTGCCCGATGCCGTGCAGATCCTCACTCCGCCAAGCTACGGCAACGGCTGGATGCGGGTGCGCAACCTCGGCCGTTACGCGCTTTCGCTCTACGACAAGTTCACGGGCGAAGGCTACCGCGTCTGGCTCGATCCCGAACATTTGAAGGCCTGGCCCGAGATCCACGCCTGGTATCTCAAGACCAAGCCGAAAAAGGAGCAGGACCGCGCGCGGCTTTTCGCCGAGATCAAATCCGGCGGCCGCGACCTGTGCCTCGTGGCCAAGGTGAAGGTGCGCCCGGATTTCGTGGCCAAGCCCCACATGGGGGCCATCGGCGTGTGCCCGGTGTGCGGCGAGGGCTATCCCAAGGCCGACGGCGCCATCTGCCGCGGCTGCGCCGGCGAGGCCCCGTACCTGCGCGAGGGCGATTCCCCGAAGCTGCGCGCCATGCCCGTGGGCGAGGCCGCCGGCCGCCGCGCCCTGCACGACATGACCCGCATCGAGCCCGGCACGTCCAAGGGCGTGGCCGTGACCGCCGGCGCGGACATCACCGCCGGCGACGTCTGCCGCCTGCAGACCATGGGCAAGAACCGCGTCTACGTGGAGGACCTGTCCGAACCGGGCGGCGCGTTCGTGCATGAAAACGAGGCCGCCCTGGCCTTTGCCGAGGCCATGTGCGGTCCCGGGCTCGTCACCTCCGGCCCGCCGCGCGAGGGCAAGGTGGAACTGCTCGCCGCCGCAGACGGCTTTTTCACCCTCGACAAGGCGCGGCTTACGAAATTCAACATGATCGAAGGCGTCATGTGCGCCAGCCGCCAGGACAGCCTCGTGGTCGAGGCCGGCAAGCCCGTGGCCGGCTGCCGCGCCATTCCGCTCTACCTGCCGCGCCGGGTGTTCGACGCGGCCATGCACGTGCTGGCCGAGGGCCCGCTTTTCGTGGTGCGGCCGTTGCGCCAGCCGCGCACCGGCGTGCTGGTCACGGGCACGGAAATCCATTCGGGGCTCATCGAGGACAAGTTCGAGCCGGTGGTGCGCGCCAAGGTCGAGGCGCTCGGCGGCTCGGTCGTGGCCGCGGTCACCGTCCCGGACGACCGGGCCGCCGTGGCCGAAGGCGTGCGCCGGCTCCTTGCCGCCGGCGCGGATCTCATCGTCACCACGGCGGGGCTTTCCGTGGACCCCGACGACGTCACCCGCGCGGGCCTCGACGACGCCGGTCTCACCGACGCCGTGCACGGCATGCCCGTGCTGCCCGGGGCCATGGCGCTCGTCGGGCGCATCGGCGGCGTGGACGTCATCGGCGTGCCCGCGTGCGCGCTTTTCCACCGCACCACGAGCTTCGACCTGCTGCTGCCCCGGGTGCTGGCCGGGGTCGCGATCACCCGCCGGGAACTCGCCGGCTTGGCCGAGGGCGCGATGTGCCTCTCGTGCCGCGCCTGCACGTATCCCAAGTGTCCCTTCGGCAAATAGCCGGCCCTTGACCGGCCGGTCGCACCGTCCTATGTGAGGATGGCCAAGCCGGCTGGAGGCACAATGCGGCATCCGCATCTCACGGCCCTGCTCCTCGGCGGGGCCGTTTTCCTTTTCCCGCTTCATGCGGGCGCGTATACGCTCTACGGCTACGAGGACGATTACGGCCTCGTGCATCTGAGCGAAGAGCCCCTCGACGACAAGTACGTGCTGCTTTTTGAAGGCCCCAAGGACCCGAAAATGGGCTTTGCGGCCATCAAGAAGCGCATCAGCGACCTCGGCGCGGTGTCCAAGGACCGCAAGGACGGCTGGATTCTCGAGGCCACCCGGTCCTACGTGCGCATGGGCACGGCGCCGCTTGGCCCGGGCGGCTATCCCGCCGTGATCGAATCCGGGCCGCTGCTTGATATCGTGCGCGACAAGAGCCGGGCTACGGGCCTCGAGCCGGAACTGCTCTATGCGGTCATCGAGCAGGAATCGCGCTTTTCCGCCTGCGCCGTCTCGCCCAAGGGCGCGGCCGGGCTCATGCAGCTCATGCCCGCGACCCAGGCCACCTACGGCGTGGCCAACCCCTTCGACCCCGAGCGCAACGTGGCCACCGGGGCGAAGTTTTTGCAATCGCTCCTCAGCCGCTTCGGCGACCTTTCCCTGGCGCTGGCCGCCTACAACGCCGGCCCCGAGACCGTGGCCCGCTGCGGCGGCATCCCGAACATCCCCGAGACGCGCAACTACGTCTCGCGCATCCTGACCCGCTACGCCATGCTCAAGGCAGACCATCCCGGCCTTGCGCCCAAGAAGAATGTCGTCGCGGCCAAGGCGAAAAAGAAGGGAAAGGGCAGGGCCGATTAGCCCCGCCGCCAGAGCCGGCGCTGGACCCAGACGCCGATCGTGAGCGTCAGCAGGAGCAGCGTCGGGAGGACGAGGAAGCCGAAGGCGTTGCCTTCCATGGGCGCGAAGCACAAGGGGAGCGTCAGCGGCAGGCACAGCGCGGCAGGCTTGTGGGCCAGGCGGAAACGGAGCCAGGCGTCCTTGCCGTCGTCGTGGCGAAACCGGCGGCGCAGCGCCCGCCACAGCCGGTAGCGCGCAAGGGCGATAGCCGCCAGCAGGGCCGCCAGGACCGGGAAAACCGGCATGACGACGTTGGTCTCCAGGGGGATCGTGCCGTAGGGCAGGCCGAAATCGAGCAGGTAGGCGAAAAGGAATGCCGGCGGGTAGCCGGCGACGACGGCCGTGGCCCAGAGGAGGCGGGCCGCGCGCGATGGCGGGGGAGGGGAGGGCGCGCTGTCCACTTCTGCTCCTGCGCGTGTTTCGCCTGTGGATGCCTTGTCGGCCGGGGCGTTCTTTCTCCCTGATGGCCCGCAGCCGGCCACGGCGTCAACAGTAATCCGGGGCGATTCGCCCCGGCGAAGCGGAGGCCTTATGCGCGTGAGCGTCCTGTGCGTCCTGCTGCTGCTTGCAGTCGCAGCTGTTGCGCGGGCCCAGTCCCAGGCCGAAATCAACGCGCAGGCATGCGCCGGTTCCGCCGCGGCCGATCGCGAACTCAACGCGGTCTATCAGGCCGTCTTGCGGCAAAATGCCGGGGACAAGCGTTTCACGGCCAAGTTTCGCGCGGCGCAGCGCGCCTGGGTGGCGTTTCGCGATGCCGAGATGGCCGCGCGCTATCCGGCCGAGGACGTCCAGATGGAATACGGATCGATGTACAACTACTGCTATTGCACGGAGGTCGTGGCGCTGACCAGGCAGCGCACGGAGGCGCTCAAGCGCTGGCGCGACGGCATTGCCGAGGGCGACGGCTGTTCCGGCAGCTACCCCGTGCGCTGAAGCGGCGGGCCAACCGCCTCTTCGCGAAAGCGTGTGGCGGGACATACCTGCGTCGTGCCGCATCGCATGGCGCACTGGGCTCCTCCCTTTCGGGGTGGTCCAGGAGGGGTCCTCGGCCCCTCCTGGCCGCCGGAGGCATTCTCCCCCTCTCTCTTCCCCCTCCTCCCTCTCCCTCTCTCTATTCCTCGACCTTGGCGGCGGCGCGGCGGTGGCGCAGGTATTCGATCACCCCGGGCAGCACCGAGATGATGATGATCGCCACGATGACCACGCTGAAATTGCGTTTGATAAACGGCATGTTGCCGAAAAAGTAGCCGGCGTAGACGAAGATGCCCACCCAGACGACCGCGCCGGTCACGCTGTAGGCCAGGAACTTGGCGTAGGTCATGTGGGCGATGCCGGCCACGAACGGCGAGAACGTGCGCACGATGGGCACGAACCGGGCGATGATCACGGTCTTGCCGCCGTGGCGCTCGTAGAAGGCGTGGGCGCGCATCAGGTATTCCTTCTTGAAAAAGCGCGTCTTTTCGCGCTCGAACACCGCCGGTCCCACGCGCCTGCCGATCCAGTAGTTGACATTGTCGCCGAGAAACGCCGCGGAAACGAGCAGGATGAAGATGAGGTTGGGGTCGAGCACGCCGCCGCCGCACAGTGCGCCCGTGGCGAAGAGCAGCGAATCGCCGGGCAGGAACGGCGTGACCACGAGCCCTGTCTCGCAAAAGATGATCGCGAACAGGATCAGGTAGGTCCAGACGCCGTACTGCGCGGCGAGGGCGTTTAAATATTTGTCGACGTGCAGTACGAAATCGATCAGATGCGCGTGAAAATCCATGGTGGCTCCTTTGCGCGTGTTTGGCGGACCCTGCATAGGCGGCGGGCGGGACTTTTGCAAGGGGACAGGCCCCCGGCGGGGCTTTTCAACGCCGCCGCGCCGCTGTAGGTTCGGGCATGCCGCCGCGCCCCGCACAACGCCGTCCCGATGCCCGTGACACGCACGTCCTGTCTGACGTTCCCGGTTCCGCCGCTGCCGCTGCGCCCGAGTCGCCCGCATCACCCGATGCGGCCGCGCGGGCCGGCGGGCGTTCCTTCCGCCTGGTCTGCGCGCCCGGGGACCGCGAACGCGTCGAGGACCTGCTCGCCGCCACGGGCCACACCTTCGCGCCCGAGCCCTTTTCCCCGTGGTGCCGCAAGGTCGTGGCCGAGCCCGTGCCGCTCGGGAGTTCGCTCGCCGCGCGCTTCGGCTACATCCACATCCAGGACCGCTCGTCCATGCTGCCGCCGCTGCTGCTCGACCCGCCGCCCGGGGCGCGGGTGCTCGACATGTGCGCCGCGCCCGGCGGCAAGACCGGCTTTCTCGCCCAGCTCGTGGGGAAAGAGGGCTTCGTGCTCGGCAACGAACCGTCGCCGGACCGGCTCGCGACGCTGCGCCAGACGCTTTTCCGCGAAAGCCTCGCCAATGCCGCCACCTGCGCGACCACGGACCTGGAGCCGTATTTCCCGGAAGGGTTTTTCAGCCATATCCTGCTCGATCCGCCGTGCAGCGGCTGGGGCACCCTGGACAAGAATCCCCAGGCGGCGAAGATCTGGGCCGGCGACAAGGTCGCGCCCCTGGTCGCGCTCCAGCGCAAGCTGCTCGCCACGGCGGCGCGGCTGCTCGCCCCGGGCGGGCGGCTTCTCTACTCCACCTGCACGACCAACGTGGCGGAAAACGAGGACCAGACGCGCTTCGCCCTGGACGAACTGCCCCTGGCCCCCGTGCCGCTCGATCCTCCGGCCGGATTCGTGTTCGAGGCCCCGGCCCGCGCGGACGTGTCGGGGGTTTTGCGCGTGGACAGCCAGGCGTCGGCGGCGCAGGGCTTTTACATGGCCCTTTTCGTCAAGACCGCTGGCGCGGTTTCGTCCGACGCCGGGCGCGGCTTTCCCGGCGTGCCCCTTGAAGAGAAAAATCTCGTCGCCGCCGGCTGCGATCCGGCGGGCCTGCCGCCCGGCGAGGCCCGGGTGTTCGGCGACAAGGTGTTTTTCATCCATGCCGCTGCGGCCGGGCTGCCGGAAGGGCTGCGCTACCAGGGGCATGCGCTGGGCACGTTCCGGGCCGGGGTGTTCCGGCCCCATGCCCGGGCCCGGGCGCTCCTTGCGCCGTGGCGCGAAGGAGCGGGGTTGAACGAGGACGCGCTTTCCCGTATCGAGGCACTCCTGGCCGGGCAAAGCCTGCCGGCGGCCGCGCTGCCGGCGCGGCCGGGACTTTTTTTTCGCGGCCTGCCCCTGGGGTTCGCTTCCCGCAAGGGGGCGCGGCTCCTGTGGTCGGACAGGTAATCGATCTCGCGATTCGGAGGATGCATGCACGGCAGCGACCGCAAACTGGCAAGGCTTTTTCACCCCCGCACGGGCAGGACCGTCATCGCCCCCCTGGACCACGGCGTCATGGAGGGGATGTTAAGCGGCCTGGAGGAACTGGCGAGCCTTGTCGCCATGGTCGGCGAATTTCCCATCCAGGGCATCGTGCTCAACAAGGGGGCGCTGCGGGCGCATCTGCCCGACGTGCCGCTTTTCGCCACGGCCGTGGCCCAGCTTTCCGGCGGCACGCGCCACTGCCTGCCGCCCTATGCCCGCAGCCTCATGTGCGGCGCGGCCGAGGCGCTGCGCATCGGCGCGGACATGGTGGCGGTCATGGTCAATATCGCCAACGAGCTCGAGGACAGGATGCTCGCGGACCTCGGGGCCATCGTGGACGAGGCGCATGGCCTGGGCGTTCCGGTGCTGGCGCTTATTGCCCCCAAGGGCGAGCGGGTGGTCAACGAAAACGACCCGAGCCTGATCAACCACTGCATACGCCTCGGCGCGGAACTCGGCGCCGACGTGACGGGCGTGCCCTATTCCGGGGACGCGCGCAGCTTTTCCCGGGCCGTCGCCGGTTCGTCCGCGCCGGTGGTGGTCACGGGCGGGCCGTCGCGGGCGGATTTCAAGAGCTTCGCGGCCATGGTCGCCGACGCCCTGAATGCGGGCGCGGCGGGCACGTGCATCGGCCGCAACGTCTTCCAGAATCCGAACCCGCGCGAGGCCATGCGCCGCATCGTGGAACTCGTGCACGGCCGCGAGGAACTCGAAGCGGCCGAGGCGGCGCTTGCCGCCAGCCGCGCCGCCCAGGCGGCGGCCGAAGCTGACCAGGCCGAGGGGGAGGGGGACGTCGCCGGGGACTGAGGCGCAAGGTTTTCTGAAGAAAAAGAAAAGGCCGGGATTCCCGGCCTTTTTCATGTCCGCGCTACGCCGTCGCCTTGATGACCACGAGGGTCACGTCGTCTTCCAGGTGCGCGCCGGCCTTGAATTCGCGCAGGTCCGCCACCAGGGCGTTGACGATGGCCGAGGCCGGGCCGGCCGCCTCGCGGCGGATGATCTCCTCCATGCGCTCCTTGCCGTACATGCCGTCGCTTTGCCCGCGCGCCTCGTGGATGCCGTCGGTGTAGAGCACCAGCACCTGGCCCGGGGTGAACCACGGCCGGCGCAGCTCCTCGTATTCCCAGCCGGTCATGGCCCCGAGCGGGATGCCCGGCCCCATGAGCTGGTCGAAGCGGTCCGTGGCCGGGTCGTAGAGGATGCCCGGATCGTGCCCGGCGCGGCACCAGAGCATTTCCTTGGCCGCGAGGTCCAGGCGCAGGAAAAAGAGCGTGATGAACCGGCCCGTCATCTGCGTGTCCTGGCACAACAGGTTGTTGACCTCGGTTAAAAGCGCGGCCGGCCCCGGCCGGTCCATGGCGCGGCCGCGCAAAAGCGCCCGCCCCGTGGCCATGAAAAGCGCCGCGGATACGCCGTGCCCGGTCACGTCGCCGACCACCACGTCGGCATGGGCGGCGTCATCCTGGGAAAATTCCAGGAAATCGAAATAGTCCCCGCCCGTTTCGTCGCAGTAGAGGCTCAGCGCCGATACGTCCAGGCCGGTGACGGTCGGCGGGCGTCCCGGCAGCAGGTTCTGCTGCACCTCCATGGCCAGCGCCATGTCGTTTTTGAGTTTGACCCGCTCGAGCAGCTGCGGGGCCATGTCGTTGAACGAGCGGGCGAGCTCCCCGATTTCGTCCTTGCCGCACGGCGTGACGCGGGCGGAAAAATCCCCCGTGGCGAGCTTTCGCGCCGCGGCCGCGAGTTCCATGACCGGGCGCGCGATGGTGCCCGAGGCCGGCAGCGAGATCGCGGCCACGACGACCACGGCCGCGGCCACGAACCAGCCGATATGCCCGAGCATGGTCGAAACCGCGCCGAGCACGCGATCCCCGGCCCGGCGCGCGTCCGCCACCACGACGTCGCGCGGCGCGGCCAGCACCACGGCCAGCTCCTTGGCGCGCAGGGGCGCGAACGCGAACAGCGTGTCCTGGCCGCGGTAGGTGAGCCGCCGCACGCCCGTCTTGCCGGCCGAAAGCGCGTCGATGACCGCCTGGACGGCCTCGCCGTCCGGGGACGTGATGCGCTCGAGTTCCACCGGCGCGGTCCAGTCCAGGGATTTCTGGTCATAGTCGCGGCTGGCGACCACGGTCAGTTCCGGATGTCCCTGCGCATCGCGGCGGTTGAAGGACACCACCATGGACCGCATGCGGTCGGTCCAGGTCCGCGACAGGTCGGATTCCGGGAAAAGCGCGCTCATGGGGATGTCGCAGCCGGCGACGCCGAGCACCTTGCCGTCCTTGTTGCGCAGGGCCAGGGCCATGGTGGCCAGAACCTGCCGCGTGATGGCGTCGGTCATGATGTCCCAGGTGATGCCCTGGGATGTGGCGGCGTTCTGGTACCAGGGCCGGCGTCTGGGGTCGTAGTCGGGGGGATAGCCGCCGTGGCCGGGATAGGCGCAGTGCAGGCCGGAGGCGAGGCCCACGTAGCCGAAGAGCATGAGCTTTTTGTGGCGCTTAAACAGCGTGTTGTAAAAGGGCAGCATGCCGGATAGCGCGCGCATCTGCGGCGCTGCCGCCTCGGGGGTGAGACCCGGGGCCAGGTGGAAGGCCAGGCCGTCGTACGTGGCGCGCACGTCCGTGCCGGGCAGGTCCGTGAGCAGTTCCGGAGGAAAAGACGGGTTGTCGTATTCCTTGGCCAGGATCACGGGGCCGGCGGGCAGCGCGCCGGGAGGGGCCTGCAGCAGTTGCACGCCTTCGCGCACGGTCAGCGACAGGGAGGTTTCGAGCAGGTCCAGGGTGTCGGCGCTGGCTTCGCTCAGCATGTCCGCGGTCTGCTCGAGTTCCTTGGAGGCGTTTTTTTCCAGGGCCATGGCCGCTGCCTGGGCCAGTTCCCGGCCGAGCTCGCCGGTCTGCCGCCAGGCGTAGAGCCCCAGGGCGCACAGGGGAATGATGACCATCGCCAACAGGAAAATGAGAAATTTCGAACGGATGCGCATGGATGTCGCCTCGGAGCCGGCGGAGACGCCGTGGTGGGGTTCCGTTTCCATAGTCGTTGGGCTCCTTTGGGGCAAGGGGCGGCATGCCTTGGTCGCGGACGGTTTGCCCGGGTCGGGCGTGGGGCCGATGGGAAGCCGGCGGCCCGTTCGCGCCCTGGGCAGCTTGCATTTTGACGGGCTGCGGGTAAACCCCCTGGCATGATTTCCTGCAAGGAGGGGGAATGATACCGGATTCGCCCCTTTTTCTGTACGCCTTCCTGCCGGCGGCGCTGGTGCTTTTTTACGTGGCCCCGCTGCGGCTGCGTTGCGGCGTGCTGCTGGCGGAAAGCCTGGCTTATTTTTTTCTGGCCGATGCCCCGGGGTTGCCGGCCCTGGTCGGGGCGACGTGCGGCAACTATGTGCTCGGCCGCTTTATCGGCGGCGCGCAGGGCGCGGCGCGGCGGCGCTGGCTGGCCTTGGGCGTTGCCGCCAACATCGCCTTGCTCGCGTTCTACAAGTACGCCGCGACCACCGCGCCTCTCGGCGTGTCGTTTTTCACCTTTGCGGCCATCGCCTATCTCGTCGACGTCAGTCGCGGCCAGATCGCCCCTGATGCGAACGGCTTGCGCTTCGCGACCGCCATGGTCTTTTTCCCCAAGATCACGGCCGGCCCCATCGCCCGGTTCGGGCCGCTTTTGCCGGAGCTTGCCGCGCCGCGTCCGCGCTTGGAGGATTTCCGGGAAGGCGGCTGGCGGCTGGCGGTCGGTCTGGCCAAAAAGACCCTGGTCGCCGGGGCCCTGGCGCCCGTGGCCGACGACGCCTTCGGCCGCGCCGCCGGCCTTGACATGGCCACGGCCTGGCTCGGGCTCGTCTGCTACGCCGGCCAGCTCTACTACGATTTTTCCGGTTACACGGACATGGCCGTGGGCATCGGGCGCATGTTCGGCGCGCGGCTGCCCGAGAACTTCGACCATCCCTACATTTCGAGGAGCGTGCGCGAGTTCTGGCGGCGCTGGCACATCTCGCTGTCCACCTGGTTTCGCGACTACCTCTACATTCCTCTCGGCGGCGGGCGCGTGGCGCCCTGGCGCGTGCAGGCGAACCTCCTCATCGTCTTTGCCCTGTGCGGCGTCTGGCACGGGGCCAGCCTCAATTTCCTGGTCTGGGGCCTGTGGCACGGCGTGTTTCTCTCCCTGGAGCGCACGCGCCTCGGCGTGTTGCTCGACCGCGCACCGGCCGCCGTGCGCCACGGTTATCTGCTGGCGGCCGTACTGCTTGGCTGGGTGCTCTTCCGGGCCTCGGATTTCGCCGTGTCCGCGGCCTATTTCAAGGCTCTTTTTTCCTTCCAGACCGCGGGGTTCGACTATGCCTGGATGACCGTGGCCACCCGCCAGCGCCTGGCCGCGTTGGCTGCGGCCGTGGTCTTCGCCATGCCGCTCGGGGGGCTGTGGGCGGGCTTTTGCCGCCGTTTCGGCCGGGCCGAGGCAGCCGTTTCGTGCTGGGGCCGGCTGGCCGCCCTGGCCGGCCTGTTGGCGGCCTCGGCCATGGCCGTGGCCGCCGGCGGCTATGCGCCCTTTATCTACGCGAGGTTCTAGCCATGGCAGCCTTGGCCAATGTGTTGCAACTCCTTGTCGTCATTTTTTTTCTGGCCGCGCCCTGTGGCCTCTCGCTCCTCGGGGTCCCCGGCGGCCGGCTGGCGGTGGAAAACCGTCCCCTGGCCCCGGTCCCGCCCCTGGCCGAGGCCGTGCTCGCCCCGACACGCTTCGGCCCGGATATGGCCGCCCATTTCCGCGACGCCGCGCCTTTTCGCGACCACCTCATCCGCGCCAACAACCGCCTGCGCCTGGCGCTTTTCGGCGAATCCCCGGTGCCGGGCGTCATCGTCGGCAGGGACGGCTGGCTGTATTACAACCTGGAACATGCCCTGGACGACTACCTCAACGTCATGCCGCTCTCCGAGGGCGACATGGCGGAGATGGTGCGCGTCCAGGCCGCGCGCCGCGACTGGCTGGCCGCGCGCGGCATCGCCTACCTGATCGTTTTCGCGCCGAACAAGGAGCGCGTCTATCCCGAGCACCTGCCGCCGGGCCTGCGCCCCTTGCGGCCCGAGTCGCGCCTGTCGCAGATCGTGCCCCGGCTGCGCGCCGCGGGCATCGACGTCCTCGACCTGCGCGAGGCCGTCATAGCCGGCAAGGCGGCCGGGCGGGCCTACATGCTCACGGACACCCACTGGAACGGCTACGGCGGGTTGCTTGGCGCGTCGGCCCTGGTCGCCGCCCTGGCCAGACGCTTTCCGGCCATGGAGCCCCTGGACCCGGCGACGTATGATTTGGTGGTGACCGACCGCCCAGGCGGCGATTTGGCGGAAATGCTGCTTCTGCCCGACCGCTGGCGCGAACCCGACGTGTCGGCCCGGCCCAGGGGGGCGTCCCTGACCCGGCCGGCCGCTCCGGGAGACTATGCCGACCCCGCCGACCATCCCGAACGCGAACGGGTCGCCTACGAAACCGACCGCAAGGACTGGCCGCGGGCGGTCTTTTTCCACGATTCCTTCGCCCGCGCCATGCAGGCCCATGCGGCGCAGCGCTTTTCCCGCTCGGTGTTCCTGTGGACCCACGCCTTCTCGCCCGAGATCATCGAGAAGGAACGCCCGGATGTGGTGGTGCTGGAGGTGGTCGAACGCTACCTGTTCGCGCTGTTGGTCGGCAACCGGGCCGCCCCGGCCGCGCCATGACGGGAACCGGCCCGCCCGGGCGCATGGCCGCCGGGGAGCTTTCTTTCGTGGCTTGGAGGACGGTGCGGCGCTACTCTTCCTGTTTCAGATGGCGCAGGGTGGTCGTGTAGGCCGTGAAGACGTGCTGGCGGCCGAGCATGCCGAGCACCGCGTCGGGGCGTTCGGACGCCACCACGGGGAGCTGGGAAAGGTCGGTCTCGATAAAAAGCATGAGCGCGTCGTAGAGCGACATGTCCGGGTGTACGACCACGGGCGGGCGCATGAGCTCCTTGACCAGCACGAGGTCGTGGAGGCACGCCTCGAAGACCACGCAGCGCACGTCCTGGAGCGCCAGGATGCCGGAGAGTTTGCCCTCGGCGTTTTTGACCGGAAACACCAGCTCGCTCGTGCCCGAGATGATGTGGGCAAGCGCCTTGAGGGTGACGCTTTCCTCGAGGATGGTGGACCGGCCCGGGGTGAACACGCTCGAGACCGGCACGCCTTCCAGGATGTTGTTGGTGGCGTCCGAGACGTGGGCCGGGGAGGCGAACTTGTTCTCCACCTGGTTCTCGTAGAGGTGGATGTCGTCGCACAGCACAAGCGCCACGGCCGAGCAGAGCATCAGCGGCGCAAGCAGCCCGTAGCCTTGCGTGATCTCGCTGACCATGATCAGCGGCCCGATGGGCGCGTGGGCCACGCCGGCGAAGAAGGTGGCCATGCCGACCAGCGTGTAGGCCCCGGGCTGGGTCACGACCGAGGGCGAGAGCATGTGCCCGACCTGGCCGACCGCGCCGCCAGCCGCGCCGCCGAGGAAAAGCGCCGGCGCGAACATGCCTCCGGAAAGCCCCGACCCCACCGTGAGCGAGGTGGCGAGCACCTTGCCGAAGAAAAGCCCGCCCAGAAAGCCGAGCCCGAGCTGGCCGTTGATGGACAGTTCGAGCCAGCCGTAGCCGCCGCCGAGGACCTGGGGGAAGTACATGCCGAAAAGCCCCATGGCGAGCCCCCCGACGACCATGGGCACGGTGTAGCCGAAGCGGTCCTTGAGCCGGCCGAAGATCTGGAACTTGAAGAAGAAAAACGAGCGGATGAAAATACGCGCCCCGAGCGACACCACCAGGGCCAGGGCCAGGTAGAATGGCAGCTCCATGGGGTTTTCGAAGACGTAGGTCGGCGTGTCGAGGATGGCTTCGCCGCCGAAGAAAAACGAGAACAGCGTGTGCGCGACCACGGCCGAGACGACGGCCGGAAGCAGGGCCTCGGCCTCGAAGTCCTCGGAATAGAGCACTTCCACGGCGGTGATGGCCCCGCCGAGGGGGGCGCGGAAGATCGCGCCGAGGCCCCCGGCCGCGCCGGCAAGCAGCAGGATGCGGCGCTGGCGCGTGGTCAGGTGCAGCAGCTGGGCGAAAAAGGAGCCCAGACCCGCGCCGAGCTGGGAGATGGGGCCTTCCTGGCCGGCGCTGCCGCCCGAGGCGATGGTGGCGATGGCCGTTGCGCCCTTGATCAGGGGCACGAGCGGCTTGATGATGCCGGAATTCCTGTGGAACGCCTTGATCATCGCGTCCGTGCCGTCGGTCGCGCCGTCCATGGCCTGGGGGATGAAGCGCGTGACGAGAAGGCCCGTGACGAGGCCCACGCCAGTGGTGAAGACCGGGACCAGCCAGGGGCGGTAGGGGCCGGGCACGGCATGGACCATGGATTCGCCGGAGGGGTGCGGCAGGGTGAGGCCGGCGCAGTGGACCAGGAGAAAACCGGAGAGACGTTCGAGGCCGAGGTAGAACAGGCAGGCCAGGATGCCGGAGCCGATGCCGGTGACGACGCCGAAGGCCAGCCAGCGCATGAGGCCCTGGCGACTGAAGCGGCGCAGCAATCGTTTGAGGGCGATACGGGGGCCGCGTATGAACGAGGGTATCTGACGCCGGTACGGTTGCTGCTGGTCCATGGGATGCTAGGGCCTGGCATCCGGTGCGGCCAGGATCATCCGGGCCAGGCCGATATCCTCGCGGATGCGGGCGATCAGCTCGTCGGGGCCGGAAAATTTCTTTTCGCTGCGGATGCGCTGCACGAAATGCACACGGATGTGCTCGCCATAGATTTTGCCTTTGAAGTCCAGGATGTGGGCTTCGACGGACATTTCGAATTCCCCGAAGGTGGGATTCTTGCCGATGTTGGCCACGCCCGGGCGCACGACGCCGTCCAGTTCGACCCAGACGGCGTAGACGCCGGAGAGGGGAACGAGCTCCTCGCGGAAGGCGAGGTTGGCGGTGGGGAAGCCGAGCTTGCGGCCGCGCTTGTGCCCGTGGGCCACGGTGCCGCGCACCTGGTGGAAGCGGCCGAGCAGGGGCCGGGCGTCCCAGACGTTGCCGGCGAGCACCATGTCGCGGATGCGCGTGGAGGAGACCACCGCGCCGTTGATGATGACCGGGTCCAGGCGTTCGACGCCGAAGCCGTATTTCTGCCCGAGCGCCGAGAGCAGCTCGAAATTGCCCTTGCGGCCCTTGCCGAAGGCGTAGTCGTAGCCGATGACGAGGTGCTTGAGGCAAAGGCCCTCGACGAGCACCTCGCGCACGAAGTCCTCGGGCTCGCGGGCGGCCAGTTCGCGGGTGAAAGGCAGCACCACGGCCAGTTGCAGGCCCATGGCCTCCATGCATTCGAGCTTGTGCTCGGTGCCGGTGATGGCCGGGGGCGCGGCCGCGCCGAGCAGGACCTTGCGCGGATGGGGATCGAAGGTGAGGGCGGCGCTGACAAGGGATGCGGCAGCGGCCCGGTCGCGGACGCGGGCGAGCAGTTTGGCGTGGCCCATATGCACGCCGTCGAAGTTGCCGATGGTCAGGCAGACGCCGCTTAAGGCCTCGTGGATGTCCTCGACGCGGGTGACGACAATCATGGGGTTTGGGCGCGGCGCGCGAGAAAAATCGGTTCATGCCCGCCGCGCTGTCCTTGCTACCGCAAATGCGTGACGGCTTCAACCGCGGAGGGCGGTTCCGTCGAGGGAGAAAAAATGCGGGGGAAGGCATTTTTTCGCTTGCCAAGGACGGGCCGCTTCCGTATAAGCCTTCTTCTGCACTGCCGAAGTGGTGGAATTGGTAGACACGCTAGGTTCAGGGTCTAGTCCTCGCAAGGGGGTGGGAGTTCGAGTCTCCCCTTCGGCACCAAGATTTCAGGGGTTACAGCTAACTAGCTGTAACCCTTTTTCTTTTTGGATTCAGGGTTGCGGCAAGGCTTCAAAAAGCCCAGTAATTTGGCCAAAGTAGCAAAAAGGGTCAAAGTGCTGGGGCAAACATGCCGGACGCCGGCGTGGGCCAAAGCCATGTCACCAAGCTGCCAGTCGCTCCATGGTCGAGGGGAAGCACTCTCACTCCCACAGGATCCAAGGAATTTTGCTGCAAAATCTTCGAGACACGTTGCGCCGTCCCTGAAGGGGTCCTCCCCCAGCTATCTTTACCTCAAGGGCAATCTTTTTTATTTTCGGTACGCTTTTCCCAAGCTTGATCGCGATCGCCTGGGCCATGCTGAAATTCGCATGAGTCTGGAAACAGGCTATATGCGTGAGGCAAGGTCAAGAGCCATGTCTTTGCGTTTCAAACTTCGAACGCTTCTGGAGAATGGGATGGAGGACTACCAAGAACTGCGACAGCAGCTAAAGGATTGGTTGGTTCGACTACTTGAGGATAAGGATAAAACGCCTGTTTCGCAGTCTGTAATTCGGGAACGCATGAACGGATACTTACGTCAGCTTCTCGAAAATGATGACCGTGATGTCAGACCTCGGCCGAATGTAAAGACTCCTGATTTTGAGTTAACGAGCGGGCAAGTGTCTTTGGCATATGCTAATATGCTGACAAGCATTGTAAACGATCCAGAACAGCTTATAAATCTGTCTGTGGAAGTCATTCCAAATCTTTGTTCGGAGGGTATTTTTAAAGAAAAAGAGATTTCGGAGGATAATGTGTTGCAGATAATAAAAGAGTATTTAAAAATTCAGGTGACAAATCATAAGATTCAAGAAGCTCGGTCTAAGGGCGACTATTTGCCAGAGCAGGCTGTCTTCGCAACTTCTTGTAATCCATGTCCTCCAGTTCTGGCTAAAGAAGTTGTAGATAAAGATGTTGTGAGTGAAGAAGATGATCTTGAAAGTGATGGTCAGAATGGTCAGTCTGATTCTGTTAAAAACGGATTGTTGTCTGAATTTGTTGAAAAGTATATCCAGGCGAAGCTTTCTGATGGAAAGTGGAAAGAGCACAGTGTTGCAGATCATAGGTGTAGGCTTGTTAACTTGGTTGATATATTAGGTGATAAGGTTGTTTCAAAGGTCTCTCGAGAAGATATGCGCCATTTTCGTGACGTCTTGCGTAGGTTGCCTCCAAACAGGATGAAGTTAAAAGAATACAGGGGGAAGGCAATCAGTGAGATTTTAGAAATGAAGCCTGCGACTGTGCTGAATATTAAGACGGTAAATATGGTTATTGAAGCGGCTTCAAGCCTCTTTGAGTGGGGAGTCAAGGAGAATATATTGAATTTTAATCCTGCAAAGTCTCTTTCTGTTAAAGATGAGAGGCAGGATATTGGGTTGCGTGATGCCTTTGACGAGTCTGATTTGAAAAAAATATTTTTCTGTAATAAATTTATAAAAAATGAGTTCAAGTATCCATCGTTTTATTGGACACCGTTGGTAAGTCTCTTTACCGGAATGAGGCTTGAGGAGATTTGTCAATTGAACTGTGAAGATGTTTACGAGTCTGAAATATCTGGGTTGTTTGTTATTGATGTTAACGCGCGACCATCTATAGATGGAAAAATAGACAAGACGCTTAAGAATAAGAACGCTACCAGAATAATTCCCGTTCACAAGACTCTTGTTGAGATCGGATTTGTTGAGTATTGTAATAAAATGAAGGAGGGGAATCAGGAGAGGATATTCCCTGAGCTTAATAAAACAGCAGCTTCGCCTAAATATGGAAAGCAGCCCGGCAAGTCTTTTGGCAAGCTCATTCGAAGTCTTGAAATTAAAGGAAGTAAAACATTCCATTCGTTTCGGCATACATTTAGTGATTTTTACAAGAAGAAAGCTATGCAAAATGATTTATTTCGGCAGGTATTTGGACACGAAATATCTGAACTTGCTGGACGTCAATATGGCTCAAAGTTTAGTGTCCAAATGTGTTATGATGAACTAATATCGTTACTTGATTACGGAATTGACTTTAGATGGCTTAGGTATATTGATAGATAGATGCACCTGGTGTTCAAATTGCTGAGTTGAATTTCACTCGTGTATTTCAAATGATTACAGATATATATTACTGCTATGATGGGGAGGAGTTTTTATTGAAAAGGAGCTAATAAATGTTTGAATATCAATCAAGTGAAATCTCGGAATTGGCAAAGGCTCTCATCGCAGTCCAAAAGAGCTTACAACCTGCGGTCAAGGATGCGACCAATCCTTTTGTACACAACAGATACGCCACCCTTAACAGCGTCATGGAATCCTGTCGCGACGCGCTGCTCTCAAACGACATCTGGATGACGCAGTTTCCGGTTCCAGCCGATCCTGGCTACTTGGGACTCGTCACCAAACTCACCCATGCCAAATCCGGCCAATGGCAAGCCTCGCTTGCCGTGGTCCCGCTTCCAAAAGCCGACCCGCAGGGCATGGGCAGCGCCATGACCTACGCCAGACGGTATTCGCTGAGCGCCATGTTGGGGATCGTTACGGACGCCGACGACGACGGCACAGGGGCCTGCGCGACACGGCCCACAACGCAGACCAAGACGGCACCACGGCAGGGCGCTCGTGCGTCCATGCCGTCTCGCCATGCGCAGGAGAAATCTTCACATGGCGTGCCCAGTCCCACCAGCAATGGGACAAAAGCAGCCACGCCGACAACGACAATCCCGACGTCTACCCTGCCCAAGATGGATGGCATCACCTACCAGACCGTTGCCGCCGACGATGGGCGGACCTGTGTCATCGCCATGGGAAACACGGCGGCGAAAAAGGACATGCTGGCTGAGATAGGCTTTCGGTGGAACCCGCAACGCAAGGTGTGGTGGATGTATGCCAATGCCTCCTGATCGGTCACACAAAATCCAGTCAACGTAAGCGGGCTGCCCACAGGGGTAGCCCGCTTTTTTTGGGGGATCGCTATGCACAGGAATTTCGTCATGCAAAAAGATCAAGCCTCGGTCTTGCTTGAAATTCTTTCACAAGGCCTCAAACGGTATGCTGCTCTTTCGACTCAAAAATTCCTTGGTGATCGCACGGGATACGTGGGGCTCAGCGACGTGGGCCGGGCCATGGAATGCATGCGGGCGACGGTGGCGTCCAAGCTGTTGCCGGCAGGGGGAGGGGACCACGACGTGCCGCCTGAATTCGCGCAGGCAACGCTGCGCCGGCATCTGACGCTGCAGCGCGGGCACTGCTTCGAGGACCTGGTCGACCATGCCCTAAACGCCCATGATCTTTTGCTCCTACGGCAACTTGAGATCGAAATCATCCACCAGGGGACGCCCATTCGTGCCCACCTGGACTTCGTGCTCGTGAGTCCAACGCCGGTGCCCACGGTGCGCATCCTTGAGTGCAAAAGCGCGCAGCGGTTGCCGGACGCGCTGTACACGTCTTACGAAACGCAGGTGTACGGCCAGGTCGGGCTTCTCCATGCCGCCTGGAACACCAAGGCCTTCTCACTGCGGGACGCCAACGGACACGTGGTTTCTTCCCGCCTGACCTTTCCTGAACTCTGCCAAGCCTGCCTTGGCGTCAAACTGCCCAAGCGTCCCGAACAGGTGGATCTGCAGGCCTGGGTCCTTTGCCTGTCCATGACCGATGGGAAGGCCTTTGGGCCTTACGTGGCGCACCCGGCCATGTTGGAGATGTGCCTGAAGACCGCATCCGCGCTCTGGTTGCATTGCATCTCGTGCCGGGAAGGCCGGAGCGACATCGATAGCTTGCCCACGGCCAACGGCTGTCATGGGCTCTGCAGCTACTGCGATTGGAATGCGGACTGCCCGAAGTTTCGGGGAGAAGAGCATCACGACTGGGAAGGGGATCTGCGAACGCTTTTTACCCTGAAGGCGAAAAAGCAGGCCCTTGAGGAAACGATTGAGGAAAAGGAGGAGCTGATCCGTACCGCATACGCCCTGAGCCAGGCAAATCACGCCTGGATTCAGGCAGGGGGCTACCGCTGCAAACTGGCGCAGCAAAACGGACGGCGTGGTCTCGACACGGAAAGACTGCGCCAGGAAATCACAGCCCTTACAGGGTCCGTTTCAAAGGCGGAGCAACTCCTTGCCCGATGCCAGACGCGAGGGCAGCCGACGACACGACTGCTTGTGCGGGCGATGCGCGCCACACCAGGGGCCACCCAAGACAGGGTGGCCTCTTCATTTTCAACCGCAAATTGAGGGAAAACGCCATGAACAACGACCTGCAGGAGCTCGATGCCCTGGAGCCCACGGAACTGGATGCCGGGACGGTTTTCAGCGGCACGTCGTCCGGGAAGGAGGTCCGGGGATTTGCCGCGCCGTGTCGCTACACGCCGATCCCGTCGCCGGATTACGTGTTCCACGAATCCAGCCGCGACATCATCGTCTGGTTCTTGGACCAAAGCGATCCGCTGTACGTGTTTGGCCCAACCGGCTCGGGCAAGACTTCTTTGATCAAGGAACTGGCCGCCAGGCTCCACTATCCGGTTTTCGAGGTGACGGCCCACGGCCGGTTGGAATTTGCCGATCTGGTCGGCCACCTGGCCGTGCGCGAGGGCTCCATGGAATACACCTATGGTCCCTTGACCCTGGCCATGCGCTACGGCGGCCTCTTTCTGCTCAATGAGATTGATCTGGTCAGCCCGGATGTTGCCGCCGGCTGCAACGGCATCTTGGATGGTCAGCCGCTTTGCCTGGCCGAAAACGGTGGAGAACTCGTTTCGCCGCATCCCATGTTCCGGTTCGCAGCCACGGCCAACACCAACGGCTCCTTTGACGAGACCGGTCTTTACCAGGGGACGTTGCAGCAAAACTTGGCTTTTATGGACCGCTTCTGGTTGTGCGAAGTGGGGTATCCCGAGGCCTCGGCCGAGCTTGCCCTTCTGGAGCGCCAGGCGGAGCAGCTTCCCGAGTCGGTGCGATCCCGTATGGTGGAGTATGCCCAGGAGGTGCGCAAGCTCTTCGTCGGGCAAACCTCGGGCGAAATCGCCAAGACGATCGAAGTGACCTTTTCAACCCGCACGTTGCTGCGTTGGGCCGCCCTGACGCTCCGTTTTCAGCCCCTTGCCCGCCAGGGCATCCAGCCGGTGACCTATGCCCTGGACCGCGCCCTGGCCTACCGCGCGACAAAGGAAACCCAGGCTCTGCTCCACGAACTGGCTCAGCGGCTGTTTCCGCTGACGGCATAACCTTGATCCTTTGGAGGAGAACATGGATACGCCCGTCCTTTCCGATATCCGCGTGTTGGACAACATCCTGGCCGTCAACCTCAATGTTACCCTGTGGTCGGCCCGCAAAAAACTGACTCTGGAAGACTTCGGGCATGTGGACCTGCCGCCGGAAGATCTGGCGTCCCTTGGCAGCAAGCGCATCGCGCCGCCGGAAAGTCTGCGCATCTTCGGCACGCTCAAGGCGCGGGCCTTTTCGTTTTTGGACCGGCACGGCATCCGTTTCCTCGGAGGCTGGGCCGTTCCCGAGGACAAGGCGACGGAAATCGTCCAGGAGCTGACCGTGATCCGCGACGATTTTTTCGCCCACAAGGAAGTGTTTCTGGCCGAATACGATGGCCTGGTCAGGGATTGGATCGCCAAGCATGCCGATTGGGCCAACATCTTGGCCAACGCGACCGTCGGCAGCGACTATGTGCGCGCCCGGCTGGGGTTTGCCTGGCAGTTCTACAAGGTCGCGCCGCTTATGGGTCATCCCGATACCGAAACCATGGCCGCCTCTGGTTTGTATGAGGAGGTGGAGCAACTTGGCGCAACGCTTTTCACCGAGATCGCCAAGTCTGCCGATGAGACTTGGCGCAAGGTGTATGCTGGCCGCACGGAGGTCACCCACAAGGCCCTTTCGCCGCTTCGCACCATGTACCAAAAGCTCATGGGCCTGACCTTCGTAGAGCCCCATGTGGCTCCGGTGGCGGAGATTGTCCAGATGGCGCTGTCGCGTCTGCCCCGCAAGGGGACCATCACCGGCACTGATCTGCTCATGCTCCAAGGCCTGGTCTGCCTGCTGCGCGATCCTGATGCGCTGATCGAGCACAGCCAAAAGGTCATCGAAGGCTACGGCCCGGCCACGGTGCTCGACGCGGTCCTGCGCGCGCCATTGCCGGAAGCGTCCCCGGACGACCTTGGGGAACTGTTGGACGAATCGGATGAAGAATCACTTGAACGTGTGGCCTTGCCCGATCCAGGGGCCGGGGCGCGGATACCCAGCATGGGGCTTTGGTGAGCGCCATGGGAACCATGCGCCACGTACTGCGATCCCTGCCGCTTCTGGCGGCGGTTCTTGGGGATGCCTATGGCGTTTCCGTGGTCATGGGCGGCAAGGACGCCCATACGGACGGCAAGGTCATTTGCCTGCCCAGTTTGCCGGCGGAAGGAGAGGAGACGCTGTTGCCCCTGGTCCGGGGCCTGATCGATCATGAGGCAGCCCATATCCGGGAAACGGATTTTGATGCGCTGGCCGCCTGGCCGTCCACGCCGTTTTCCAGGCACATCTGGAATTCGCTGGAAGACTGGCGGGTGGAGAACAAACTGGGAGATCTCTTTCCAGGCTGTCGCCACAATTTCAGGTGGCTCATCGCGTATTACTTCGCAGACGAAGAGGACAGGGCCGGGGACAACACCCCGGCCCTGTCCGTTTTAAACGCCATATTGCTCACCGTGCGCTCCTGGGACGCGCCGGAGGTATCGGCCAATCGGGACAAGGCGGTTGCCACCATTGAGGCCTGTTTGCCGGGGCTGTGGCCGCTCGTCCAGGAAATCCTGGACCGTGTGAGAGCAGCATGCCGGAGCACCCAGGACGCCATAACCTTTGCCGAGGAAATTGTCGCTGTGCTCCGGAAGGAGGCACAAGCTGTCGCGTCTGGAAATGCCATGCCCAAAGGGAGCGACAATGGCTTGAAATCCGTAGCGCAGGAGGAGGAAGCGGAGGCGGGTGCGGACAAGGAGGAGTCGGAAGATCCCGTCGAGGACATGGTGGATGAGGCTTTAGCACCGGAGCAAAATGTGCCTGTTGCCGCTGCGTCCCAAGAAGAGGAGGAGGTCCAGGGCCAGGCCGGGGTGGTGCAAAAAAGCTTGCTGGAAGCGCTGGACGCGCCTCTGGAGGGCGACTGGCCGTTGCACCTGGGCGAGCAGTTGGCGCAGACGCTTTGCGCCAATGCGGTGGATGCGCCCGACTTGGCGCTGGCCGTGGCCCGGCGTGGCGACAAGCCCGGGCAGCCCTTTGGCGCTTCCGAACTGGAGGCGTGTCTGCAGGCGTCCGTGGCCATGCGGACCCGCTTGTATCGGCTGCTGCAGGCGCATCGGTTGGTGCGTTGCCAAAGCGGGCGTCGTGGCCGGTTGGATACGAAGCGGCTGCATCGGGTGCTGACCGGAGATGGCCGTGTGTTCGCCGCTTGGGGCCAAAAGGTGGCGGTCCATACGGCGGTGCACGTGCTCCTCGACAGCAGTGGTTCCATGTCCGGGGAGCCGCTACGATTGGCGGCCATGGCCTGCTATGCCGTCGCCTTGGCCCTGGAGCGGATCAAAGGGATCAATGTGGCGGTCTCGACCTTTCCGGCAGGCAGTGCGCATGACGGCGTCACCGTGGCCCCGCTTATCGAACACGGGCAGCGTGTGCACGCCCATCTCGACATCCTGGCAGAAGGCTACACGCCCTTGGCCCAGGTCTTGTGGTGGGTGCTCCAGCAGATGGTGTTGCTCAAGGAGGATCGCAAGATGATCGTCATCGTGACGGATGGCGAGCCGGATTCGGTGCCGGCCGCTCAAAGGGTACTGGGGACCGCTCATACCTTGGGATTTGAGGTCTACGGGATCGGCATCCAATCCGCAGCCATCCAGGCCTTGCTGCCGCGATCCAGTGTGGGCGTAAAGTCGCTGTCAGAGTTGCCGGAAGCGATGTTCACATTGCTGCACAAGGCCTTGGCCCAAAGGCCAGCAGGAGGACGGCCATGAACACAGGGAATAAAGGTCAGGAGCAGTGTGAGCCAGCGTGGTGTGGTGAGGTGAAAGTGCCCAACTGGTTTTTGGTGTTGGGACGGGAGTCGTGTGGACAACAACATGAGGAAGGAGGTATGCGATGAATGGATTTCCGTGGGTGCCGGTGATTGTGGCGGTACTTGAGTTTATTCGTGAAAAGATGGAGGAGTAAAAAATGGAGTGTGGAATATTTGCTAGCAGAAAATATTTTTGTTGCATGGCATTGCCGATGGAGGGTAGTAGGGAAGATATTAGCTTTATGTCAGGTCTCTTTTTGGCAGGAAATACGTGAGGTCTCCGGAATCTTTTGTTGATAAAGAGCTGGCACTCGAAGTGTTGTCGGGTGCCAGCAGACAAATTTGATGAAACAAAAAGGAATCGCGCATAATGAGTAAGCAGGATTTGAAAAACAACGAAGAGTGGATTAAGTGCGTTGGCGAAAGAAACTTAATCGATTTATACGATGTCGATCGGTTTATAAAAGACGATATATTTATCTCTGTTGTTGAGTATTACTACAGTACAAATATTAAAAATAGCCATGTTCCGAGGTGGATATCAAATTTAAACACTGCAATGTATGCTGAACCTGCCATGCTTTTCGACAGAGATAACAATTTTGTCGTTAGATATGATGGAATGGCAATGAACTCAGTCGTTGAGGCATATTCTATTTTAAATAATCTAACAAAAATAAACGCGGCGAGTTCTCTAGGTCAAGAAATAAAGATAAACTCTGAAAGTTTGTTTGGGTTATTTAATGTGCAAAGACACCAAGACCAACCAGAAATAAGTAATAAATTTAATTACCCTGTTGGCGAATATCTTCCAGGTCAAATTGAGACGAGGGATGGCCATTTTAAACTAGACAGAGTTGTATATATAAAAAACATATCAGGAAATATCAGTGGCGGCATTGTTGTTTACAAATCAGATAAGAGATACGTCGCGTTGCCAGCCCATGTTAAAAAGTATGATCAGAGCAATGGGCATCCGTGCTATGAAATGCATCTTGGAAGAGCTAGTAAGTTATTACGCTTGGTTAATGAAGATCTGATTGAAAAGAATCGAGAGGCAGTGGTTGTTTTTTTTGAAAATCCTGTGGTTGCTGATTTTTTTCAAAAAAAGATACATGATTCCGCCCTGGTTTACGATAAAGATGTTGTCGTGACAACATTCTTCGGTGGATTTCCTGAGATGGACAATGTTTACTTTGATCGCCTATATGGGCGTGATGTTGTCCTCGTTCCATCGATTTCTCGAAATTCATATCTAAATATGTTAGAGTACGCTAAAAAAATTGAAGCCATTGGGGCTAGGTCAGTTTTGATTTGTCCGGAACCGTATGTGCTGTATGACGGGGGAGATTGCAATATCACTTTTAACGGCAAGTGGGAGCAATACGTTGCCCAAAACGCCATTAGTTTTTTGCCAAAAGAGGCGTCACTTCTTGTTAATAGAATCAAAAAATTATCTCTTTCGATGAAACAATTTGAAGCATGGTGTGTCAAGCATGATTTGGTCGACAATCCAGAGAGCAATGTCGATGACACTTTTTTGATGAACGCCTCTGAGATGGTTGATCTGCTCTCTGCGTCTAATTATAAACAATATCGGTTTTTTGACAGCTTAATAGCATTTGATAATTTCACATTGATATACGGGCCTTCAAATGCAGGAAAGGGAATGCTGCTTCTTACTTTTCTTCATTCGATTGCGTACAAAATTAATAGCTTTGGATTTAAGGTTGAACATCCTCGAAAGGTGCTGTTGGTCGATGGAGAGAGTGGCGTCAAAAAGCTCAGACAACGCTTTTCTCAGTTGGCAGAGGCCTATCCTTACGAAGATTTGTACAAAGACAACCTCCTGTTTATTTCTTTGCGCGACACAAAGAAATTATCTGGTAATTTCTTTTCTAACGACAATCAAATCCTCTTGATTAAATTAATTAAAGACAACGGGATTTCAGTCGTTGCACTCGATAACTTATTTTCAATTCTCCGGGAACAAACTATGGCAGAAAAAGCTGTGAGCGAAATTATTAATTTTGCGGAGAAGATGGCTGAAATAGGTGTTGCAAGTATATTTGCACATCACACAAACAAAGAAGGCGGGATGCACGGCAGTCAAAAACTTCACAATTTAATGCAAAATGTGATTAAAATTGCAGGCAAAGAATCTGCCGAGAAGGGTTATTTTAAAGGCGTAGATGAGAAGTTTCTAAAAAAGCCAGGGGCTCTGATAAATGTTACCTATGAAAAATGCAAAGAATACATCGAGCTTGAAAACAACCAAAGCGTATTTTTCCTAAACAAACCTATGATTGATTCAAAAGCCTCCAAGTGGGTTAATTTAAGCAGTGAGGATGATGGGGACAATGAACAGGACGTTGAAGAATTCGTGACCGCCACTAATACATGTGCAGACACTATTGAAGACTATGTCGAATCAGACGCTGCGGAAGATAATGTTGAAAGTGAAAATCAATCAAGCTCATGCAATAATCCAGAATTAACTGACCAGGAAAATCAAATTTTTGAATTTATAAAAGAAAATGTTAAAACAAAAAAGAAAGAAATAGTTAAGTATACAAAGATTAAAGAACATCGTGTCAAGGAAATTCTTTTCAGTTTATTAGGCAAAGGACTTATTCGCAAAGAAGGATCTACTTCTGATACATTTTATATTGTAAGCTCTTGACCATGCTTGTAGTAGGCGTTGAGTAATGCCTCAACACTCCTGACTAACGGGGCGGCCCCCTTCGCTAACACCTGGTTTCGTAGCCGCTATAGCCGTCGGTCTGCAGATAACCTTGGAAATCGCCGAGAATTTCCTCGGCCACACTGCCGGCCCAAGTCGGATGATAGCGAAACACGACGACCGGCTTTCTCGGCGTTCCGCCCCGGGCGACCCACATGTACGACTTGCTGGTGTTGGCCCGATCCGGCTCGAGCAACACCTGGACCGTGGTTTCGTCCATGTTGACGATGGGGCTCAAGCGAATCTCCTCAACGATCATGTCGATCAGCGAATCGCAGGTCTTGGCCACCCGGACCCTCCTGTGTCGGCTGTGATCGATAAAATCTAAATAATTTTGTAAACGAGCAGCATCAATACGTCATTTCGGATAAAGCCACGTAGGCATTTTTCGAACATTCGAAATTTTGAATTTCGGAACACAGATTTTTTGGTAAAAGTCAATGATTTCAAGATTTCAGACTAGCTTTGGTTAAGGATTCTTTGGAAATTCTGTGGCCTCGTCCTTGGCTCACTGGCCGAAGACTTCGGACCACCACCCACTCCCACCTCGGGCGCTGAGCCTGATATTCTGATCTTCCCGTTGAGGACAAGCCAGTGCGTCCCACGGGGGAACCTATGTTCTTTTTCCGCGTTCCTGGCTCTCTACGAAGGCCCGCAGGACTGCGTTAATTGCCGTCTGGTAGCCCTTCTTCTTTTGGACGCGAAACCACGTCAGCACATCTCGGTCAAGGCGGATGCAAACGCGTTCCTTGGTCTCGGGCAAAAGGTCTTCCAGGCGCACGCGCTTGGCCTTCTCGAAAAACTCTTCCGGCAACGGCGGGTTGTCTGGATCGGAAAGCGCGTTGGCGGTCAATTCCTCATCGGTCATGGCGTCGGCCCTGGAACCGTCGGTCAGTCTGGGGAGCTTCCTTGCTTCTTCCAACGTGTAGCGCACGATGGTCTTGCCGTTTTCTTTATAGGTCTTTGGCATACTTCCTCCTTTCCCGGGAGTTTGCCCGGCGGGCGGAAATGATTCTAAATGAGCTTTCGCGAATGGTAAAAATCACCACGAGCGTTTTGCCGTCAACAATCCCAACCGCCTGACATCGGCGCTCGCCATAATCCTTGCGGGAATCGTCGTGCATGATCGGGGCATCGGCCAAAAGCTCCATGGCTTCCAGGAAGTCCACGTCGTGCTTGGTTATGTTTGCCTGACGCTTGGTTTCATCCCATTCAAATTGCATGTGGATAGCGTATGCACAATGCGTCATCGGGTCAACGAAATTTGCGAAAGGTCAGGCTGACAGGGGATCCAGACACGGACGTAAAATTTGCGGACGTAGGCCGTGTAGAATCGCATTTCACAGCCAGGAGCCGGGCATCGCGCAACTGGGAAAGGTTGGGGAATGCCACGACCATGTGGACTGCTCCTTGTGATTAGAGATAGCTGAATAGTCATGCTTTCTGATCCTCCACCTCTCCAAAGGCGGCGGCAATCAACCGCTCCGCGTCGGCCTCCAAGTGGATCACGTCAACTGCGCCCTCGGGCAACACGGCAAGGATCTGCTCGAACTGTTCCCGGCTCATGCCGGCGGTCTTCCAGGGCCGCGCAGTACAATACCGCTTGCGGCTGATCTTGAGGATGGCCCAGGCTTGTTTGTGGTCATGCGATCTCAAGGAAAACTGCAAGCGCCCGTGCGATGTTTCGCACGGTGCCTTCATTTAGTCGGCTAAAGGGGTTCCCCTACTTTTTCGGGGACGGACGGTGTTGGCCTTGTCGATCATCAGTAGGGACGGCTCGCACAGCCATTCATTTCTTCCGGTTCGATGTCGAACGCCCAGTGGAAGTGAAGCTGATATATGAGGACATTTAGCCTTTATCCTCTTGAATTGTTTGTCTCGCTGCCGGTAGGTAGCGGTAGAGCGTGGAAGGGCCGACGCCAAGCCGTCGGGCCACTGCCTCCACGGTAATTTCTGGATCAGTTAGTAATACCTTGGCCTGCTTCAAGTCCTTTTCAGACAAAGAACGTGGGCGACCACCTTTACGGCCACGAGCACGGGCAGCTTCCAAGCCGGCTCGGGTACGTTCACAGATGATTTCTCTTTCAAACTCGGCGATGGCGCTAAAGACGGTGAAGATGAGCCGGCCGCCGGCATTGGTGGTGTCGATGTTTTGGGTGAGAATCTTGAGACCGATGCCGCGTTGCTCCAAGTGCTCCACCGTTTCCAACAGTTGGCGGGTGGAGCGTGCCAGCCGGTCAAGCTTCCAGACCACCAGGCTGTCCCCGTCTCGCATGTAGTCAAGGGCTGCAACAAGCTCTGGCCTGTCGCGTTTCGCTCCGCTTGCCGTTTCCTCGAAAATGCGCACGCAGCCGGCCTCACGCAAGGCATCGATCTGAAGATGAGGCTTTTGGTCGCGTGTAGAGACTCTGGCGTAGCCGATCAGCATGGGGCACATCCTTCGCTGTCTCCTGAAACTCAATTCTTGGATACGTGTTTCGGGGTATTAAATCAAGATACAGTTTTGGGAGGTTCGATAGCCACGAATGCTTGTTCTGGCGAGTTTGTTCCGCCGCCCCCCTAAAACCCTCGTTTTTGAAAGACTGTAAGCCAGAATCTGCCAGTGCGATATTTGTTCATGGAGTATGATGAACATACGAATGGAGAGCATGTTAGCCATGGGGGATCTGATAACTGATGCAGACATTCAAAGGGCCGCATATATTGTTTTCTAAGTCATTCACCATATTATGGATCAGATTGTTAAAATATCATCATTGAAGACGACTTATCCACCATGGAGATCGGATGCTTTTCTGTAGGAGTTCTGTAGTAAATAATAATACTAACATTACTCTATTTAAAAACATCATTCCAATGACAATATTCCTCAAAATACTAATTCTATTTCTAATATAATTACAATTCTAATAACATTGCATTCCCAATATTGTTAAAGTATAGACAATCAATATAAACAATCACAAACAATATAGAGTCTCTATGGATACACATTTGTAAACAACATTCATATGAAAAACAATAATCAACACACTGACATTGCAAACACAGTCATATCATTCTACTTAAATATTGAAAATCAATCTAGATGAAACACATCACAACAAAGGAGAAACACCAATGCTTGACTCTACAAGTATTACAAACACTTTGATGTCTAAATGGGATTATGACCAGTTGATCTTTGAAAGGATTATTGCACTTTTAAACTCTTACTTGAGTAGACATAGCAAGTGTCTTGTTGTTAGATTTGATTTAAGATTTCCTGTTTGTTATATGCAGGTTATCTCGAATGAACTGATTAGCCAGTTTATGCAAAAGATTATACAAAAATATAAAAGACAAGGTTTGGATCCTTCTTATATTTGGGTAAGAGAGCAAGATACAAGTGTTAACCCTCATTACCATTGTGCTTTATTACTAAATGGTCACAAGGTAAGAGACTTCCATCATGTCTTTTGTAATGCTCAAAGTCTTTGGGGTAGCACCTTAGGTGTAGATGCTTTTGGCTTGGTGCATAATTGTATTAGCAGAGAGTATGTCCATGGATTTAAAAATGGCATCATGATTGAAACTTATAGAGAAGATGCTCTGCTTAACTACGAAGCAGTCATACACCAGCTTTCATATTTGGCTAAGATGAGAGATAAAAGAGATCATGGTGATCCTTGGAGGAACTTAGGCATGTCTCAGTTGCATTGATAATTTTAAGTTATATTTTATATAATACACTCATTGTATAGAGCATATATCGAAGAGACAGGATGTTTCCCTAATGTATTCTGCCTCTTCTCTTTTTGTCTGAGGCAATGAGGCAAAGACCATGCAAAGAGAGAAAGGAGATTTCTCATGAGCGATGATAAAAGGCTCCCCAAAATAAAGACTTCTGGGATAGCCAATGTAAAAGGGAAAGACGTTGCAAGCTATGGTGCAAAATTGGATTATGCCCATCAGTTTGGCATTAAGAGCTTGGAGGTGAAATTATTACAAATGCCAAATGAAGAAAATGGCAATACTTGTATTGCATTGGCAAGGTTAGAAAAGATTGATGGTAGTATATTTGAAGATGTAGGCGATGCTACGCCTGAAAATGTCCCCAGGGGATGTTCAAGCAATTATATCCGCATGGCTTCTACGAGGGCTAAGTCAAGGGTCCTCTCGGATGGATACAATATAGGCGCCGCACTGCAAGGAGATGATGATCATAATTCTGAAAATGACATGTCAAGGGTGCAGATCATGGATGCTGAATTTACAGATATTACAGGAGGAAAAACACAGTATATACAGGTAAAAAATGATGGTGGTGGGACAAAGCCAGCTACTGAGAGACAATTAAATTTGATTAAATCATTGGCTAGTCAACAGTCTTTATCACCATCTGATTTGGCAGATGGTATGTTCCACAAATCTATAGAAGAATTACAGGGTGGTGAGGCTAGCCAGATGATCAAAAGGCTGAAGAAAGAGGGCTGATGCATTCTATGATAAACTACAGTGAAGGTATAGGTAGGCTATTTTATTGTAGATCTACTATGCAGTTTGTGTTGTGGGGAAAGTATTCATACTGAAATTGTATGCGTTGCTACCAATTTGTGACAAAGATCTTGTTGTGATCGAAATTAAATTTCTTTATAAATTTTCCGAGGTTCCCAGTGTGGCCCAGGGCTACAGTGACACTCAGCCACTCTACGGGACTGGTTCAGTGTTCATGTGGTTGTCTTGGTGAGATAGTCTATAAATTCAATTGGTTATGTGTTGATGCGGGTAGTGTTCAGCGTTTTTGGAAAGCCCTTTTTTGTGCCCAATCGCACATCTGGACTGATTGATGTTATCAGCTATCTGCTGTATATATTCAAAACAAGTCCCACAGTAGAAAATTTGGGTTCTTCGACGCTTGAAATGGAATTGACCTTATCCTCCGGCGAGGGGTAGCGCCCCTCACGGAGGGCCAGAATGCGTACAGAAGACATCTTCGCCTTGGGTCTGGGCCTGACTCCCCCCTGGCAGGTTTTGAGCCAGCGTCTGGACACCGAGAAGGCCCCCCATGAACTCCACTTGGTCCTCGGTGCCGACAGGGGTGCAACCTACCCCTGTCCGACCTGCGGTCGAAACTGCAAGGCCCATGACTTCGAGGAGTTTACTTGGCGACACCTGAATTTCTTCCAACATCACTGCTATCTGACTGCCAGGGTGCCTCGAGTAACTTGTCCCAACCATGGCACGCGACGGATTGTCGTGCCGTGGTCGCGGCCTGGCAGCAACTTTACGCTACTCTTCGAACAGGTGGTCATGACCCTGGCCAGAGAGATGCCCGTGGCCACCGTCGCCTCTTTTGTAGGCACGACCGACAAACGTCTCTGGAGAATCATCAACCACTATGTGGCTGCGGCCATGAAGCGCGTTGACCTCAGCAGGCTTAGGGCTTTCGGCCTCGACGAGACTGCCTGCAAACGCGGACATCGCTACGTGACCATCTTCATTGACCTCGATCGTGAGGACCGTCCTGTGGTCTTCGCCACTGAAGGCAAGGGCAAGCAGACTGTTCAGCTATTTCGGGATCACCTCATCACCAAGGGCGGCCACCCCAACCGAGTGCTTGAAGTCGTCAGTGACATGTCCGGCAGCTTTGTGGCTGCCGTCGAAGAACACTTCCCGCAAGCTGATCTAACCGTGGACTGGTTCCATGTGGTCCAGCTCTTTACGACGGCCGTGGATGAGGTGCGTAAGGCTGAATCAAAAGAGCGAGCCTTGCCCAAGGGTACCCGATGGGGTGTGCTCAAAGGCCGCGAGACGGCTAAGACTCAGACTCAAGCTGAAGCATTGCAGGAACTTGAGCGCGAAGCATTTGCCACAGGCATCGCTTATCGTGTCAAAGAGCAACTACGATGGATTCGACGAGCCGAAACAAGCCAAGCGGCCCAATGGAGGTCTACAAACTTTCTTAACCATGCCAGTGAGTTGATCGCTGGCGAGCCTCTGCTCAAACCAGTCGCCAAGGCTTTAAAGACATACAAGAAGCACCTTGACCGCATCCTCTTCCGTTGGTGCTCCTGGCACACCAACGCTCGCCTCGAAGGCCTAAACGGTCTCTTCCAGGCCGCTCGCGCCCGGGCCAGAGGCTACCGAAACGTCACGAACTTCATCACCATGATCTACCTGATCGCAGCCCCAATCACCGACTTTCTTGCTCAATGAATTCCATTTGAAACGTCGAAGAACCAAAATTTGCACAAGCTTTGGCCGTTGAGGATGTATGTTGAAGGAAAAGTTTGAGAAAGAAAAGCCTTGGGCAATTCTTGGAGTCTCTCGAAAATCTTATGATGCGTTAAAACCATGGAAAAAAATGAAGCTATCAAGGGAAGAGTTTGGAAATAAGATATGCTCGCTACCACCAGAAGTGTTTAACGATTTGAGATTACACGCAGATGCTAATATATTGGTTGATTCGTTGTTTGGCAAGCTTGAAGAGGACTAATTCGTGCCGTTCGCAATCCATAAAAGCAAATCAGATGCCAAGTTGTATATCTTTACAAGAGGAAAAGAAGACTTCTCCTATGTCCCGGGAGGATTACTAGAGGAGATTGGAAAAATAAGATTTCTGAGGACTTCTTTTCCTATCGAGAGTGAAACAAAGCTAATATCTCCACGGTACAAAGAGATAGAGAATTTTGTTGCAGCTAAGAAGTATTATATCTTGAGACTTGGGTAGGTGTGTTTGCTTTTTCGTTCAACTACTAACATGTGGGAAGACATCATGGAAAAGTACAAGTTTTCACGAGAAGAAGAACTCCTTAAGGAAGATGCTGCGAAGATTTTTGAAGGGATTGCCGTTGGATTAAGATCGGGATGTATTACAATCAGTAGCAAAGATAATGCTTTGTCTTTAATCCCTTGGGGTGTTGTTGACCTTTCTATGCAAGCTTCACAGGGTAAGGGTAAGGGTAAGCTCAAAATCGCTATTAAATGGGAACCTGGTAAGACAAGTTTTACTACTGATGTTCCTGCGACAGAGGAGCCTGCAGCAATTCCTGCTGTAGAAGAGTCTGCGTCTAGCGAAATTAGCTAGTTAAGGATTGATTTGATTGTGAAGCCCACGTCGTCCAGGAAAATGGGTTGGCGTGGGCCTACAGAGTTATTGAATTTCCTTTAAAAAAAAGAAGGAAGGTCATGTATGCCAATTATGCTTGAGTTTTCTTTGATCCCGCTTGACAGGAAAGATAAGATTAGTCGTTTTGTCTCGGAGACAATTGAAATAATAAAATCATCTGGATTGCCTTATCAGCTCGGTGCGATGTCTGCATGTATTGAAGGTGAATGGGATCAGGTAATGTCGGTTGCAAAGCAATGTTTTGATAAAGCAACTGAAAACTCGGAGCATGTTCATATTGACTTTAAAATTATCTGGAGGAAGGGGACCAAGAATCGTTTGGCTTGTCGTAAGGAATAGAGTTAAGCTGCAAAATTGTCTGTAGTTTTGTTTTGCTCCGTATTAAGGTTGAGACATTTTTTTGAGTATAGTGGCTGGGTTGCGATGGAGATTTGTTGCATTAGCTGTCTTGTTAGTTTGAATCTGTACTGTCGAACGATTGTTTGTGCATTCATTATTTGCTCTAAGCCGCAGCCATTCTTGAAGTCTAGCTGGATATTGCTAGAGCTATCTAGGTGTGGTTCGCAGTTACACATTTCGCGTAAATAGTGAAGTGGGTCGAAAGAAAGTTCTTGCATAGACTAATCCCTGGTGTGGTGGATTAGATAGTTCGTTCATTGCTTAATATTTGATTGATTGCTTGCTTTAGCTCTTCAAAATTGATCGGTTTTGACAAATAACTGTTCATCCCATTGGCTAAGAAGTTTTCTTTGTCTCCGGGCATCGCATGAGCTGTAAGTGCGATAATTGGTAGTGTAGAATATGTATCTTTCGAACTCCTAATTGTTTTAGTTGTTTGTATGCCGTCTAGGTTGGGCATTTGTATATCCATAAGTATCAAATCTATTTTTTTTGATTTTAATATGTCTAATGCTTCAAGTCCATCGTTTGCGCATGTAGGGGTATGGCCAATTCTTTGAACAAAGCTAGATATTGCTAATTGATTTATTTTGTCGTCCTCGACAATTAGTATTTGTTCATTTGAAAAGGTTTCTTTCGTGTTTCCGATGTGTCGGTGCAAATCTTCAACTATTGGCGGTTCATTTGTGCTGAAGGGCAGAGAGATACATGTTTTAGCCCCTGCTTTTTCATTGTTCTCAATAGTGATACTTCCCTCCATTGCTATGAGTAGTTTTTTGACGATTGAAAGGCCTAGGCCAACACCTCCATATTTGCGAGTTATAGATCCATCTGCCTGTGTGAATGGAGTAAAAATTACATCTATTTTGTCCTCAGGTATGCCAATCCCAGTGTCAGATATTTCAATAAATAAGTAAATAGTGCTCGCTCTTGTTAAGGATTCGATTGATATTGATACCTGTCCAGAATGAGTAAATTTAACTGAATTTCCAAAAATATTAAATATTATTTGTCTTAATCTTCCTGAATCGCCATAGATGATTTTGGGGATTGAGTCATCAATGTGAGTTGAAAGTTGTATCTGCTTAGAGTTTAATTCTGTGATGAATGTGCTAATGACATCATTGATGATTTTATTGATGCTAAATCCATGAATTTCTAGGCCAATACCGCTTTGTTCAATCCTGGACAAGTCTAAAATATCAGAAATCAAGCGATTTAAATTTTTGCTCGAAGTCAGGGCCATGTCAATGTATTCTCTCTGTTCTACATCCAGGTTTGTTGATTCAAGTAATTGCAACATTCCCATGATGCCGTTCAGAGGTGTTCTGATCTCGTGACTCATATTGGCGAGAAATTCAGATTTTGCTTTGTTGGCGGCGTCGGCTTGGTCTCTACTTCTTTTGAGTTCCTCTTGCATGTTTCGTTTTTGTAGGACCTTCCACATTTCGACCATGAATAGCTGTAATTGATCAGAATCATTGTCATTATAAGGTTCTTTCTTGTTTCCCACGCCAGCAACAGCAACGATCCTGTCCCCATCAAATATTGGTACCGAAAGATGTCTATTGATTACAAAGTGCCCAGGTGGATACCCTTTTTTTCGTTCCTCATTAGGGAAGTCGTTGTGAATTACAGGCTTTTGCTGTCTGAAGGATTCAAGCCAAAGACCTGCATGAGACACAGGGTAGTGGTCGTCTTTAACGGCAGTACACGTTCTTAAAACTTCAGAAGACCATGCTGTAAGCTTTAATGTTTGACTATTCTCATTTATTAAATGTAAATATCCTCCTTCTGAGTTTGTAAGTTCTGTTGCAATGTCGACAACAGTTTGTATAATTTCATTTTCTGAAAAGTCTTCGTCCATCTGATTGATACGATACAATGATTTGAATGCTTTTTGATTTTTAAATATGGATTCCTCGTGTTTCTTTCGAGCAGTAATATCTTCAAATACAGTTGCAAATCTGTCGTGTTCCAGTGAAAATGCCGATATAACAAAAGTTTTATTAAGAGGGGGGTAAAATGTTTCGAACCGAATAGGGTCTCCTGTGTCAGTGGCTTTAGCATAAATATCTAAATACGGTGGTTGGTCTGTTCCGTATATTTGTGACGCTAATGCGCCTACGGCAATATTTGGATCAATCCCCGTATATTTTTGAAATTGAGGGTTAACGTCAAGTATGCGGTAGTCTACAGCTTGCCCTGAATCGTTGCGGATTATTTCATGTAAAGCAACTCCTTCAATCATGGATTGAAAAAGAGTTCTAAACTTTTCCTCGCTATGACGTAGAGCCGCTTCTCCCACGCGAAGGTCTTCAATTGCTTTAAAATGTGTGATATAAAAAGCTATGTTTTCTGCTAACCTTTCGAACAATCGGATACGATCTAGATCAAATCTATCTTTTCGAGGATCATTAAACTGGAGGAGACCTAGAGTTACATTTCCATGGCGGAGAGGGACCAGAGCAACAGATTCATATCCTTCACCGTGACAGCGGTTGCGTGTTCGTGCTTGACGGTCAGCAGCACTGGTTGATGCAAGGAGGAGAGTTGTACTGTTAGTCCAGAAACTTCCATGCTCAGTAAAAAACGGCAACGAAGGATCAAACCTACCCTGTATAATGTTTCCGCACATACATTCTAAAACAGGGTTTCCTAAAGTATCTGTAATAAGTTCACCCTGATTATTCGTAGCGCATAGAGAATTTTCGAGGGAGATGAATTTCGCCGGAAATCCACTGGTTTCAAAGTAAGGGTAGTCATCACCTTCACGTAATCGGATGCCGACAGCTTCGCAGTCTGACCAACTCTTCATCAAACCAGTAATTTCGGACATCACTTCCCGGAAAGAATTCATTGAACCAATGAGTCTAAAAAGTTGAACAACTATTTCACGCTCATCTTTTAATTTTTCACATAGGTTGGATTTAATATGCGCACGTGCGAGTTCTTTTTTTGCTTTGGTAAGTTCCTTTAAGAGTTTGCTGTTTGTATTCTTATTTTTCATATTGATAGCCTGTTAGTTTTTTTTGTGTAATTTGATGTTGCTGTGGTCGTGGTACAGTCTATTTAATTTTTTTAAGTCAAAGTTTGCTTGTGTTGCGCTAGCATAGACTTCGTGTGCGATTGTAGGCACTGGCTGACAGGTTTATCAGAAAGCTGGCGAGATCTTGTGCTACTTGAGTGTATTTGCTGCGCAAAAAATTTGTTTCAATGTCTTTAAGAAGAATTTCAGTGCTATATAAGGCGATAAGAATGTTTTCTTTCCCGATTTGATTATAAGCTTTGTAGAGCTTTGGCTCGTATATTATGATTATATTTATCAGATAGATGGCTAGGTAGCTTATGTTTATTGGGGTTCGATCTTCTGGTGTGCCTAAAAGTTTGAATCCGACCGAACGGATGTTTTCTATGAGAGTTGGATTAGTCTCCATAATTTTGCAAATTTTCATTTGCCTACTCTTCATGAATTTAAATTACTAGCCATATGTATTCGAAGAGGAGGTGGAGGCATATCCTCCACCCCCTCAGTGGAATTGCTAGAATTTTTCAAAATCGTTGTCGTCCGTGTCGAGATCAATTTTGGCTGTCAATGTTTGTTTGTGGATATTAGACCTTCTGGAGTGACTGGTAGGTAAAGCTTTAACAAGATTTCTCCGTTGTCTTAAAGAATTACCTACCTGAAAAAATTCAATTGTGCTTTGAAGTTGTTCTGCTTGACTCGAAAGCTCTTCAGAAGTCGAAGCCATTTCTTCCGAAGCTGAGGCATTTTGCTGAACAACTTGGTCAAGTTGTGTAATAGCCTTATTGATCTGTTCGGCGCCAGAGTTTTGTTCTGTACTTGAAGCAGCAATCTCCTGGACAAGATCAGCTGTTCTCTGAATATCTGGTACCATCTTGGTTAACATGTCACCAGCTTTTTCCGCTATCGAAACGCTGGAAGAAGAAAGTTCAGAAATTTCCGATGCGGCCGTACCACTCCGTTCAGCTAATTTCCTGACTTCAGCTGCTACAACAGCAAATCCTTTTCCGTGCTCACCGGCTCTGGCTGCCTCAATTGCAGCGTTTAGAGCGAGCAGGTTGGTTTGTCGCGCAATCTCTTCGATGATGGAAATTTTTTCAGCGATGTTCTTCATTGCAGTCACAGCTGAAATGACAGCTTTTCCACCTTCTTGAGCGTCCTGTGCTGCTTTAACTGCAATCGACTGTGTTTGCTGAGCATTTTTTGCATTTTGTCGAATGTTGGATGACATCTCTTCCATAGATGAAGAGATTTCCTCAACACTTGCCGCTTGTTCTGTTGCCCCTTGTGACATGCTTTGCGCTGAGGCAGACAACTCTTCCGAACCTGAAGCGACGTTTTCTGAGGCAGATTGAATTTCAGCAACAACTTCACGCAATTTTACAACCATCGTGTTAAGTGATGCTGCCAAAATACCAATTTCATCTTTTTGGTCTATCTCGAGGGTTTTGGTGAAATCACCGTTGGACATGGCTTCAGCGAACTGAACACCCTTTTGCACTGGCCCTGTAATTGCTTTAGTTAAAACAACTGAAACAATAATTCCGAGGAGGAGGGCGATGGAAAGTCCTACAACCATGGTTGTAGAAGCAGTTCCAAGGCTGGTGACTGCTTCTTTCGAAATTTCACTGGTTTGATCCATACCTGCAAGGGAGGTCTGAGCGGCAGCACTTAAAACTGCTTGGCCGATTTCTGTCCTTTTAACGTTGATTTTTTGCAATTCATTCCAGTTGGCCAAGAGACCGGTCATCGCAGCTTTGTAAGTTTGAGCAGATTCAGATATGGCGGCAAGTTGCCTGATGTTTATTTCATTAAAGGTTATGGTTTTTATTTTCGACAACAAGTCTTCAATTTTTGGGAAGTTGCTCATTGCTGCTTCAAGTACTTTAGGCTCTCTAAGTGCTTGAGCTTTCCAAACGGAAATTCGAGTGTCGTTTCCAATGTCAATTACGTCGTTGATCATCGAAATCTTGCTCGACCTTTCTTTCAGCTTATCTTGAGAAACTCCACTAGCAATATCTTTGGCTAGCGCATCCTCTTGGTTTTTCAAGAATTCGTAAGCATTTTTGATATAGGCAGTTGCAGATGTGTCGAGAATTTTTCTGTCTTTATCTAGGGCTTGAATTTGGGCAACGGTTTGATCGGCAAGTTTCGAATACTCATTAACTTTGCTTTGAGCCAATGCCACGTTTTCTCTCAGTTTTACCAAGTTTTGGAATTTATCAGCGTGGTTTTTTGCTTCCGATAAGTATTTCTGGACTTGGAAAAGTTCTTTTTTTCCCTCGTCGAGGTACGCTATTTCTTCAGATAGACTGTAACCACGCCATGCATACATCGTCAAAAACGAAGAGCGTTCTACATTGTTCGCGATAGCTACTTCGGGGACATACTCGTCAGATAATTTTTTTGCATTATGTTCGACTGTGGTCATATTAAACATGGCCATTCCACCGAGAGAGCATGCAATCAATATAAGGATGCCAAAGCCAATGCCAATCTTTATTCCAAGTTTAAGATTTCGCATCCTATCCTCCCGATTAGTTTTTTGGTCAGTTCAAAATGAAGTGGCGACGGTCAATTTCGTTAGAATAATTAAAGAGCTATGGCAGCCTCATTGTCATCCATAGCATCAAAAACGCTGGCTAACTCTTGTGAGCTGAAAACTTTGTTGATGTCCAAAATTATGATAAATACTTCGTCTGACCGACCCATCCCGACAATAAAATCTTTTCGTATGGCAGTGCCCATATTGGGCGGTGGTTCGATTTGTCCTTCATCCATTTCATAAACTTCTCGGACAGAATCAGAAAGAATTCCGAAAACAGTTTGATCACCTTCAAAATTAACTTCCGTTATTATAATACAAGTGTTGATAGTTTTTTCAGTTTGCCCAAGGCCGAACTTTACTTTGAGGTCGACTACTGGTACTGCGTGACCTCTTAAATTGATAACCCCACAGATATAGTCCGGAGTCCTCGGCATTCTGGTAATGGTCACATACTCAAGAACTTCTCTTACATGATTGATACTTAAGGCGTATAACCCTTTTTCTAAGGTAAAAGTTAAGTACTGGTCATCGCAGCTATCTGTCTGTTCTTTCATCAATTTCCCCCGTCAGGTTTCCGAATTGCAGGGTGAGCGACCGTACTATTTCTTTCGATGAAGCATCCCGAGTTGTCGCTATGCTTGAGAAAAGACACTTTGGTTAGTGCAAAATGAGTATTTGCTCTTGCATGTCACTTGGGCACTCTGTTAGGAGCTTGACTTTGTTTGCTTTTTACCTCTGATACAAAACTTTTTCAAGATAAATGTTTTAGTAAAAGGCGTTGCACATACGAGTCCAAAGTGCTATCTTCTCTAGTTGCGGTAATATGCAGCTTCCTGCATTGAAGACGTGTCTTTTCCGACATATGTCCAGTTGAATATAATTTTGGACTGGACAAACCCTTTGAAAATCGGACGTTGGGTGTAGGACGCGATTTCCTGGGATTTGGGCACATGGGGAAGCCTAACCAAGGGGATGACTGGAAAAACCCCAGGACGGGACCGGTAGAGAGCGTGGGAGGGGGGGGCGAGGAGAAGCCCAAGCCCCAAAATCCCCCGAGGGAAAGGCTTCAGCTTTTTGCTGAGAGAAAAACTACGACATTGGCGACTTTTAAAAAGTCCAGTTTACTGGAACTTTTGATTTTCAGCAGATGTGTCGGGCTGGATGACATTTCGGATCGAAAACGACGGTGTCGGATCGCAGGACTTTGCGATTTTTAAGTCCCGTGACAAGTGTCACCGTCCCTGAACTCGCTCTGTCCCTGGTCCTGGAGCGTCGGGTAGGGCAGGGCTGGTAAGTTTCCTCCTGGAATGCTGTACTTTTTCAAATACGAGTTTTCTTGCGTTTTTGACTTATCCGTATTATTTAGCATTAGCTTTCTGCCTTCGACAAAGCTGGACCAACTGCGAGTTCAGCCCAGTGACGAGTTCAATGTGTCGTGATTGGAAGAGGGGAAGATAGTTCTGGAGAGGAATTAGTTTGTTAAGGGAAAGAGAATAAAGTTTACGTTCTTTTGTTTGGGTTTATTGCGTGGAATCCATTCTTCACTTTGGTGTAACTTTGTTCCTGCCTGTTCTCTTCGATTCATACAGAGCTTCATCTGCCCGGATTATTAATGAATCCTGAGTGTCGTCTTGGGTGACTTCTGTTACGCCAATGCTTATTGTGATATTGAAATTTCTCGTGAAACTGATTTTCTCCACAATTTCCCGTATTTTTTCAGCAAATATAAGTGCCGAGTGAATGGTAGTTGAGGGCAGCAGTAAAACAAATTCCTCGCCTCCCCATCGAGCAAAAACATCATTTGCTCTGATGTGTTGGGAGATGACAGAACTTAATTTTACCAGTACTTCATCCCCGACGGCATGCCCGTGCACATCGTTAATCTTTTTGAAAAAATCAATATCAAAAATACAAATAGAAAATGTTGTACCATGACGCTTGTACCTATCTAGCTCGAGATGAAAAAGAGATGAAAATTTATGCCGGTTGTATAAATTTGTAAGCTTGTCCCTAGAAGCTAGGAGATCTTTTTCTTCAATTAATGAGTTTGTGAACTTCAGTAGGGTGTTCAATGAGTTCGATATTTCTGAAATTTCATCCTTATTTGTGTCGTATATTTCGATCTGGTAATTGTTTGTTGATAGAATTGATTTCATTTTTGTGTCTAGAGCTAGTATCCTGGATGAAAATAAATTCAAATACTTGACAAAGAATATGAAAGAAAGAGTGATGGCTAATATTGTTGCTGTCGATGCTAACAGCGCAGTTGTTTTCGACGATTTAATATTCTGGGTTAGTTTTTCTTCAATTAGTGAGTTTAGGTTGTTCTGGACGGAGAGGTAGTAGTCCATGGCTTGTGTCGAAAGTCTAAACCATTCGTTCGGGCTTAGATTTGTCACCTTTGTTTCGCTGTATGTTTGTACAAATTTTTCGGCATTTTTTATATGGTTTGATCGAGTAATCTCTTGAGTAATTCCTGGATATTCTTGGTTCAAAATGCTTAATAAGTTTTCTTTGGCGGCTAAATAGTAAGAGTTTTCACTGTCGATGTAAAGGCTGTCTTGTTCGGAAGCGTTTTTGTTGTTTAGTAATGTGGTTATGTATGCCCGTAGTTTTCCGAGGTGTTCCCTGGTGGAGATTAAGTTCTCTACGATTAGATATTGTGGTGTGTGATGAAAGTTTTCAATAAATGAGTTTGAGCTGAACGCGCGTATCAAACGATAAATAATCAGCGAATATTCTTTGGTGGTTGATGATGGCACCGACTTTCCCTGGTCCGCTTGGTTTCTAATCTGAGTAATTTGAGATGTAGTGTCCGATGCATCAAGCGTGTTTGCAAATATTCCCAGTTGCTCGTCGGTGTTCGAACGGGCATTTTCTAGGTTGACTTTATTCTCTGCCGTTCTGTTGGAGAAATAATTTGCGGTGAGTCCCCGTTCTTTTTGTAGTAAATGAATTAGCCTTGAATAGTTTTGTATGTAGCGAAATTCCTCGAGTAGAATTTCATTCGTTGAGATGCTTTTTAGATTTGATTGAAGCACGATAGTCATGATGCAAGCCAAAAATAATGCAATCAATACATAAAAGCAGTAGAATTTGCTGCGAATCGTGGAAAACATTAAGCCCTCCTTCCCAATTTTAAAATGACAAGTCGGAGCAAAACACAAGAAATATGGGTGTCAGGTCCTGTGATGTTTTTTTGTTTTTAAGGATTAATATAAGCCCACGGTTTCCATTTTGGTGGATTGCGTGGGCTTTTATCGCTTGTACGTTTTGTAAATCTTAAACGCTTGTGTTGTAGGTGAGTATTTGATCTATTGCGTTCTTTAAGTCTTCGAGGATGATTGGCTTTGCTAGGTAGTCATTCATGCCATGGGCCAAGAATTTCTCTCGGTCTCCAGTCATAGCATGAGCGGTTAAGGCTATAATTGGAATCATCGAGAATTTTTCGTGAGAGTTCCTTATCGCTATCGTTGTTTCAACTCCATCAAGATTCGGCATTTGAATATCCATAAGAATTAAATCGAATTGGTCTGAGTGCAATAGTTTTAACGCTTCTTCGCCGTCGTCGACACACTTTGGAATATGGCCGATTTTTTTTACGAAGCTAGATATAGCCAATTGGTTGACTTTATCATCCTCTGCGATGAGTACTTTTAGGCTCGAAATGTTTTCGCAATCGATGTTGTAAGGTTGATTTGTGTTCTCTAGAATCGGAGGCTCAGTAATCTTAAATGGAATTGCAACACAAGTCGTAGTGCCCCCTCCAACATTATTGCCGACAGTGATACTTCCACTCATTACAAGGAGTAGCTTTTTTACGATAGAAAGTCCAAGCCCAACCCCTCCGTATTTACGTGTCAAAGATCCATCAACTTGTGTAAAAGGGACAAAAATTTCATCGAGTTTATCTTCTGGGATTCCAATGCCAGTGTCTGAAATTTCAATAAAAAATGTTATGACTTCTGCCCTTTGTAAATAGCTAACCGATAGGAAAATATTCCCCGTGGGGGTGAATTTTACGGAGTTTCCGAATATATTGAAAAGTATTTGCCGTAGCCGTCCAGAGTCTCCATAAACAAGTTCTGGTATTTTGTCTTCTATAGAGGTCTGTATGCCAATATTTTTCTGATTTAATTGTGTTATGAAAGTATGGATAACGTCTTCAATCAAATGTTTGATGTTAAACCCATGACTTTCTAGTGATAGGTATCCTTGCTCGATTCGCGATAAGTCCAAAATGTCAGATATTAAGCTGGTTAGATTTCTGCACGAGTTTAGTGCGATGTCGATATATTCGTTCTGCTCTTTATCGATATTTGTCGACTCAAGGAGTTGGAGCATCCCCATGATGCCATTCAGAGGAGTTCTGATCTCGTGGCTCATGTTGGCCAGGAATTCTGATTTTGACTTAGAAGCTGCAAGCGCTTGTTCTTTTGCAGCAATAAGTTCGAGCTCTGAAACCTTTTGGACAGAAATATCTTCTACGAGAATCATAAAAAGATCTTCATGAACTTTTATTCCGTGCGATCTGATAAAAAGATTTTTTTTAGAGTAAGCAGATTCGTATGGGCCTTCTTCATAAGATTCGCCAGTTGTAAGCATTTTTTCGATGGAATTTAGGAAGAGTGGATCTTTGACAGCTTCAAGGAGATTTGATCCCAGGTATGCTTCTCGGGGAAAGTCAAAGATATTGCATAAAGCGTTATTGCAGTCAATTATTGTCCCGGCCTTGTTAATGAGGAGAGTCCCTAGGGGAGAACATTCATACAGTGATTTAAAACGCGCCTCGTTTTCGCGGCTTTTCGCTTCGGATTTGATTAAAGTGTCATTTGCGATTTTTCTGATTTTTTCGTTGCAGAGTAGATAGATAAATGTTGCCGCTATGAATATAAAGCCAATAATTCCGATGATAAGATATCTGTGTAAGGCAGAGGTTATAAGTTTGGCGTATGATTCGCTGTATTTATCCATTGGGACAGTTACACTAATGCCTCCTTGGATGTCTCCAATTTTGTATCCTTGTTTGGCATGACATTTCAAGCAAGGTTCTTCTGTGCGCATTGGGCGCATGAACCGAAGAACATTCATTCCGCCCTCAGATGTAAATTCATGAAATTGTTTGGAACCAGTTAAGAACTCCTCCAGCGCTTTTCGTTCCCATGGGGTGGGGGCATTTTCGGGCCGCAGCGGCTTTAAACTAGTTATATGCCCCTTCAGCCCAGACTCGCGGTTCATTGCATCGTGGACCATTCTCGTCATAAACGCAGGATTTATTAAGGTGAGATGTTTTCCTGAATTCGTGACGACATCTCTGTCAGGAATATCTAGGTAAGCGTTTGGTTGGAGTCCTTGAGATGTTTCGGCGTACACCCCACCCATCCTTGCAGCCCATCGTCTGTATATCAAATCCTTATTGTGAGCTATCTCTGCTTCAACTAAAGCTTGTGATTGAATAGAGTCTAGAGTGTTTGATTTTGCAGACGAGTATAGCAATGATACTAGAGTAGACCATGCAATAACAACAAGAAGAAATAGGATGGCAAGCTTGCTATGCTGAGATGTCAAAATCATGTTTAACCTGTTAGCTGGTGTAAGCGTTGTGTGTTCGTAGAGGTATTGCGGTGATGATCGCCTGGGGGGGCTCTCTCATGTTGTTAATTAGCTTGCGAATTAATGGTGGTGGTCCCTGAGGTGGCGACTATGTCGGGTTTGACTTTGAGTTTGTCGGAATCATTGTTGATTCCATAACAAACTTTGATAAAGTAAGTACGATTTGGCGATAGTCGGCTTCGACAAATCTTTTCTCAACCTCTTCTAGCAAGGTTTCTGAATTGTATAATGAAATGAATATATTTTCCTTCCCCGCATGGTTGTACGCGTCAAGTATTCTTTTGTTCTCGTGAAGAACTAAGTCAATGAAATATATTGCGAGAAAGCATCTGCTTATTTGACTTCTGTTCTTTGGTTCCCCAAGGAGTTTGTGTCCAACTGTGCGCACCATGTGTGCAAATGTTTGGTTGGTTTCTATGTTGTAGCAAAGTTTCATTTTATTGCTCTCAAAGAGGAGGTGGGGCACTCACCCCACCTCCCTGATAAAATTGTTAGAACTTTTCGAAGTCGTTGTCTTCCATGTCCAAATCAATCTTTGCGGTAGACGTTTGCTTCCTGATGGCGGTCATGCTCCTTGAGCGGCCGGTCGGCAAAGCTTTAGGTGCTGTCCGTCGTTTGTTGCTGGTGGTGCCAACTTGAAAGAATTCGATTGTACTTTGAAGTTGTTCTGCTTGGCTAGATAACTCTTCCGATGTTGAGGCCATTTCCTCGGAAGCAGACGCATTCTGCTGAACTACTTGATCGAGTTGGGTGATGGCTTTATTGATCTGTTCAGCACCGGAGTTTTGTTCAATGCTTGACGCAGCTATTTCCTGTACAAGTTCAGCTGTGCGTTGAATGTCAGGGACCATCTTCGTGAGCATGTCACCTGCTTGTTCAGCGATTCGGACACTTGAAGTCGAGAGGTCAGAGATTTCTGACGCGGCACTGCCACTCCGTTCTGCCAGTTTCCTGACCTCAGCGGCTACGACAGCAAAACCTTTACCATGCTCACCAGCTCGTGCAGCTTCGATAGCGGCGTTTAGCGCTAAAAGGTTGGTCTGGCGAGCGATCTCTTCGATGATCGAAATCTTTTCAGCGATATTCTTCATCGCGGTGACAGCGGAAATGACAGCTTTGCCACCTTCTTGAGCATCTTGAGCAGCTTTAACCGCAATAGACTGTGTTTGCTGAGCATTCTCGGCATTCTGTCTGATGTTCGACGACATCTGTTCCATTGATGAAGAAATTTCTTCAACACTGGCAGCCTGTTCGGTTGCACCTTGAGACATACTTTGAGCGGAAGCAGATAATTCTTCTGAACCAGACGCGACATTTTCTGAGGCAGATTGAATCTCAGCAACAACTTCACGCAACTTTACAACCATAGTATTGAGGGATGCTGCCAAAATACCAATTTCATCTTTTTGGTCTATGTCAAGGGTTTTGGTGAAATCACCGTTGGACATGGCTTCAGCGAACTGAACACCTTTTTGAACTGGCCCTGTAATTGCTTTTGTTAAAACGACTGAAACGATAATTCCAAGGAGAAGGGCGATGGAAAGTCCTACAACCATGGTAGTAGAGGCAGTTCCAAGGCTGGTGACTGCTTCTTTTGAAATTTCACTGGTTTGATCCATGCCTGCAAGGGAGGTCTGAGCGGCAGCACTTAAAACTGCTTGGCCGATTTCTGTCCTTTTAACGTTTGTTTTTTGTAATTCATTCCAATTTGTCACTAGACTTGTCATCGCAGATTTGTAGACTTGGGCAGATTCGCTTATCGTTGCGAGTTGTCTGATATTGCTTTCAGCAAACGTAATGGTTTTGATTTTAGCTAGTAAATCTTCAATCTTTGGGAAGTTGCTCATTGCTCCTTCAAGGATTTTAGGTTCTCGAAGTGCTTGCGCTTTCCAGACCAAATTGCGTGTTTCATTCCCGATGTCAATTACATCATTGATTAATGAAACTTTGTTTGTTCTTTCCTTGAGTTTATCGCCAGATGCGCCGCTAGCGATTTCTTTGGCGAGGGCCTCTTCTTGGCTTTTGAGAAAATCGTTTGCATTTTTTATGTAGCTTGCTGCCGAAGTATCAAGGAGTTTTCGGTCTTTATCCAGTGCTTGGATTTGAGCAGCTGTTTGGTCTGCTAATTTTGAATACTCGCTTACTTTGCCTTGGGCTAAGGCAACATTTTCGCGCAACTTGACCAACTCAGAGTACTTGTCAGCATGTGTTTTTGCATCGGATAAATGCTTTTGAACTTGGCTAAGTTCTTTTTTGCCTTCATCAAGAAAAGAAGTTTCTTCTGAAAGACTGTAACCGCGCCATGCGTACATCGTCAAAAACGAAGAACGTTCAACGTTGTTGGCAATAGCTACTTCAGGTACATACTCATCTGATAGTCTTTTTGCGTTGTGCTCTACAGTTGTCATGTTAAGTATGGCCATCCCTCCAAGAGTACATGCGATTAAAATGAGGATGCCAAAGCCGATACCAATCTTTATTCCAAGTTTAAGATTTCGCATCTTGTCCTCCTGGTTAGTATTGAATCAGTTAAAAATGAAGTTACGACAGCCTATTTGGAAAGAAAAATTAAAGAGCGATGGCGGCCTGTTTGTCATCTATAGCGTCAAGAACGCTAGCTAACTCTTGTGAGTTGAAAACTTTGTTGATGTCTAAAATGATAATGAATACATCATCTGACCGACCCATCCCAACTATAAAATCTTTTCTAATGGCAGTACCCATGTTGGGCGGGGGTTCGATTTGTCCTTCATCCATCTCGTAGACTTCTCGGACAGAATCAGAAAGAATTCCAAAAACAGTTTGGTCACCTTCAAAATTTACTTCGGTAATTATGATGCACGTATTGATGGTTTTTTCAGTTTGTCCGAGGCCGAACTTTACTTTGAGGTCAACAACTGGGACTGCGTGACCTCTTAAATTGATAACGCCACAGATATAGTCCGGCGTCCTCGGCATTCTAGTAATGGTCACATACTCAAGAACTTCTCGTACATGATTGATACTTAGGGCGTATAGCCCTTTTTCAAGTGTAAAAGTTAAGTACTGATCATCGCAACTATCTGTTGATTCTTTCATCGATTCCTCCCCGTCAGTTTTCCGAATTCCAGGTAAGTGCTTTTGCTATTTTTTCGATGAAGCAGCCAGGCGTTGTTACTGTGCTTGAACTAAGACATTTGGTTAGTGCATGAATGTATATTTACTCTTGCATGTCGCTCGTTGCGCGCGGCTAGGAGTTTTAATTCTATCTCCTTTTTGCCTCTGTTGCAAAATTTTTTCAAGACAAATGTTTTAGTAAAAGGCATTGCACATACGAGTCCAAAGTGGTAATTTTCAAAGTTGCGTTGACAACTGCAGCTTCCTGCATTGAGGACATGTCTTTTTCGACACAGGTCAAGTTGAATGTGATTTCGGAAGGGACCGGGCCCTATGGTAAGCATAAGTTGGGTGTAGAACGCGATTTCCTGGTATTTTAACCCAGGGGGAACCAACTTGGCTGACCGATTGGAAAAGCCTCAGGACAGGCCCGGTAGAGAGTGGGGGAGGGGTGTCCGGGGAAAAACCCTTTCCCCAAAAACTCCCAAGGGAAGGGCTTGAACTGTCCTTTTCGGTGATAGCTGATACAATACAGGAAGTTAAAAAATCCAGTTTACTGGAACTTATGATTTTCAGCTGATGGCCGGCTGGATGACATTTTAGAGCATAATCACCCGTGTTCCATGGCAGGATCCTGCCATTTTTTAGCCCCGATTGGTGGCTATTTTCTTGAAACAGCCTATCTCTCTGGAATGAAGGAAGCTGCATCTTTTGATTTTCAGTAGATGGGGCAGTTAAATTGGTCTGGCCCGATCTGAGAAGTGACATAATGTTTTGCAAACTTTTTCTCTCCAATATAAACAATCTAAATGATATTATGAGAATCACAGATGTAGGGGGGCACAGTGTACTGCGATGTTTTAGCTTAAGCTTATTGAGCAATAGTCGGTTTTTCATCGGAATTAAGCAAATCTAAGTTTCTGTTCACTTCTTTGGCAGTGACCATGTAGTTAAAAATATCTAGCATTATTTCTTCAATTTTAGAGTTAGTAAATTTTGCGTAAATATCTTCTACGAACTGTTTGTTAAAATATATGATTTGATACATTGTTTCTCGTGTCATTGATTCGAGTATATATTCTATCTCACAAAAACTCATCGAAAGAAGTTCTGAGAAGTACATCGCCAGTAAAGCTTTTTTCTCGAATGGAATTGGGCGTTTTTGACCAAGAATGCTGTTAGAAATAGTTTTTATGTTTTCGTAGGGCATGATTTTATTTATGAGGGATAGGCCCCTGGAGCTTATGACCTATCCCTCGGTCTGAATTTTTGTTGGTGAACTAAATAAGCTTTTTAGGGCTAAGTGCCGAAAGGGCACGCGTTCCCGACCCGTCATTTCATCTCGTCAATGAGTCGCTTAAGGACCTGACTGAGCTGGATTGGCCAACTCACCCTCTCCCGAGAGCAAGGGGATTCTTTCTAGAGGGGAGGGAAACAGTGTCAGATCCACTATCCGACTTCATCTCGTCAATCAACCGCTTAAGCACCTGAGCCTGATTAGCCAACTCTCCCACCGCTTGAGCAGATTGTCGCATCGCATCAGATGTTTCGATTGAGACGCGATTTACGTCCTCGATGCTTCGATTGATTTCTTCACTAGTTGCTGACTGTTCTTCAGAAGCGGTTGCTATCGCACGTACTTGATCAGTCGTTAGGTCAACAAACTTAACGATCTCCTCTAGAGAATTTCCAGACTTGGTCGCCAAGTTGGTAACTGTGCCGATTCTGTTAACAGCTAAGTCAACGTTTTCAATGTTTTTTCTGGCTTCGTTTTGGATTCCGCGAATGGAATCTCCCACTTCCTTGGTCGCGGTCATGGTCTTCTCAGCCAGTTTCCTAACTTCATCAGCAACCACTGCGAATCCTCGTCCGGCGTCACCAGCTCGAGCAGCTTCAATAGCTGCATTAAGAGCCAAAAGATTTGTCTGATCAGCTATGTCAGATATAACATTAAGAATTTGGCCAATTTCTTCTGCTCGTTTGCCTAGTAATGTCATATCGTTCTTGAGCTCAAGTGCAGTGCTTTGGACATCAGCTATCCCTGTGACAACTTCAGTAACTACTTTTGCACCATCTTGTGCTTGATGTTTAGCTTGGTCTGCGGTTTCTGCTGCTTGGGAAGCATTCTTTGCAACTTCCATGACCGTAGCGTTCATTTGCTCCATGGCAGTGGCAGTTTCTGCTACTCGTTGTGACTGAATTTCAGCCCCTTGAGTCGATTGCTCAATCTGCGCTGATAATTCTTCAGATGCCGAACTGACAATTTCAACAACATTTTCAATAGAATTTGCAGCTGCATTCATCCCTTCAGCTTTTGCATGCTCAGCATATATTTTAGCTTCCTCAGCTTCTTTCGTGGCGATTTTCGCGTGTAAAGATTCTTCTTCAGCTTTTCTACTGTTTGTTTCTGCCTCGGAAATTTTAGTTTTTAAATTTGAAATCATGGTGCTTAATGAAGATTTCAAGCTTCCAAGTTCGTGCGTGAACTTTTCGGAGATTTCAGCCTCTAAATTTCCCTTAGAAACTTTTTGTGCGTACTGAATAAGATGGTTGATGGGGTTTGTGATCGATTTGGCTACAAAAAAAGCAATTAAAAGTGATAAAATGAGTGTGGTTCCGATGACGACATAAACTTTTGTGAGTGATGAAGATATTTCGGCTTGAATTGTTGACAGGTTGTTTGTGATTGTTGCCATTTCTTTTGTTCGGACTGAATTCAGAGATTCGATAACTTGAGTGATGGTAGAGAAGAAATCTTTCCCGCTTATCCCGAAGCTGCCTTCTTTTGATTTTACAAGTACCGTGTTGAATCCTTTGTTTGTGTCCAGCCACGCTTGTGATTTTCTGGTTTCATCCAGAAGGGAGTGCGCTTGAGCTCCAAGTACAAGAGCTTTTGATTCAAGGTTTGTATCGATGTTGGATTTGAATGTAATGAGACGCGTAAACATCTCTTCGTTGATAGGCTTGTCAGCTGTCAAAATGCCGGAAACAGTAGCACGAAGCTTTCCTGCATTCTCCTTCGCAGTCTCTAAAATGATGATGGTCGTCAGAGATTTTCCAAATCCTCGGGTTGTCTTGGAGTTGGCGATAGCTGTTTCAGCGGTCATTAAATCAGCAATAATTTTACCATATGCATCAACAACTTCTTTTGTTGATGAATTCTGATTCGCCTGACTTCGTACTTTTTCAATGCTTGAAACTGCTTGAGAAGTTGCCTCTTTTGCTTGAGAATTGAGGGGAGCGGTTTTTAGCTCATCGAGTACAGGTCTGATTTGATTGTCGGATAATTTCCGCTGTGAGTTCATATCGTCTTGAGAACCGCCGGAGAGATATATGGAAGTGCGCCCGCGTTCTTTCTGTAATTCATGAACCAAATCTGATATTGCGATAAACAGTTTCGTATTTTCAGACATTTTTGCTACAATATCGGATTCGTCGATGCTGATTTTGGTGTAAAGAATACTGATAGCCAGAAATGCGATAAGTGGTATCGTTGTCAGCAGGATAAGCTTGCTGGAAATTTTCATGGTACTATATCCTCCTAAATCGGTGATGTTTTGGCTAAGCGAGATACTCTTAGTCTGAAAAGACGTTAACACCTTTCTTAGTCCAAGGGCAAGTAGAGTAGTGCTTTGAACACAACCGAAATTATTAGTCTAATTTGACACCGGTTGAGTTTGGCAGACCTCCGTCCCACCTGGATAGTACGAGCGCCCGAGGAGGAACCCACCAGTTCCCAGATTCCCATAGACAGACAGCTGATTGCTGAGACAAAAGCTACGAAAATGTAGGTCGCTAAAAAGTCCAGTTTACTGGAACTTTAGATTTTCTGTTGATGGGTAGAATATGGATTTCTTAGGCTAGGCAATGAGTTCATACCAGAAACGAGGGTGGCGGATGGCAGGATCCTGCGATTTGTCAGCCCAAGTAAATGCATATTTCTCAGAACTTACTCCGTTCAAAGTTGTTGCACATGTATTCAGATGGGAGAGGTAAGTTTTAGGCAACGCAAGAGCCCACGTTCTCCTTACTTAGTCGGATTGCGTGGGCTTCATTGACGTTAACATCGGGAGCTAATGGCGCGTAAACTCTTCAAGCGGAACTAGCTTATCAAGATCGAGAAGGATCAGCAGTCGGTTGTCAAGTTTTCCTACACCCTTGATGTACTCCGATTCGATTCCAGAAACAACTGGTGGTGGAGGTTCGACTGTGTTTGATTGAATACGAAGTACTTCAGACACTTCATCAACTACAAAACCAGTTGTCAAAGCATGAAGATCTACCACTATGATACGGGTCTGGCTATCATGGACACGATAATCTAGACCAAATCTACCTCGGAGGTCAATGACAGGTATCACCTTCCCTCGTAGGTTAATAACACCTTCGACGTAAGGAGGAGCATTTGGAACTTTAGTAATGTCCATGATACGGATAATTTCTTGAACTTTCAGGATGTCAATCCCGAACTCTTCTTCGCCAATGCCGAAGGTCACAAGCTGGAGAAGTTCATTCTCCTGGTTGGTCATAATTGGTTCGCTCATTAACCTCTCCCGAGAGCAAGGATTTTTTTGCCAGAGGGGAGGGCGGTGGATGATGATCCGCCGTCAGATTTCATCTCGTCAATGAGTCGCTTAAGGACTTGAGCTTGGTCAGCTAACTCGGTTACTGCCTGTGCAGATTGTCTCATGCCATCAGCCGTTTCGGATGAAATCCTATTCACAGATTCAATGCTACGATTGATTTCTTCGCTCGTAGCCGACTGCTGTTCAGAAGCTGTGGCAATTGAACGAACTTGATCTGTAGTTTTTTCAGCCAAAGTGACAATTTGTCGTAAGGCGTCACCGGAGTTTGTCGCAAGACTTGTGACCTCTTCGATGTTTTTCCCGGTGCGCTCAACGTTTTCAATGTTCTTCTTGGTACCGTCCTGAATGCCGCGGATTGCGTTCCCGACTTCCTTGGTTGCGGTCATGGTTTTTTCCGCCAGTTTCCTGACTTCATCAGCGACAACCGCAAATCCTCGTCCGGCGTCACCAGCCCGGGCCGCTTCGATGGCAGCATTCAGAGCCAGTAGGTTCGTCTGGTCAGCGATGTCCGATATGACATTAAGAATCTGTCCGATTCCCTCAGCTTGCTTGCCCAGATTGTCCATGTCAATTTTCATTTCCTGGGATTGGTTTTGGACTTGACCAATGCCCTTAACAACTTGACTTACCGCCCGTGCTCCTTCTTCAGCTTTGGTTTTTGCCTGATCAGCTGTTCCAGCAGCGTTTGAAGCATTCTTAGCGACCTCAAGCACTGTCGCGTTCATTTCTTCCATCGCTGTCGCTGTTTCAGAGATGCTGCGCGCTTGTTCTTCCGATCCTCTGCTCGATTGTTCTATCTGAGCAGATAATTGTTCAGATGCGGAAGTTACGATCTCTACGACGCTTTCAAGTTGTTGTGCGGCTTGAAGCATGCCTTCGGCTTTTGCTTTTTCAGCTCGTTCTTTGGCTTCTATTGTTTCAGTTTGGTCTAGCCAGATAGAAACTGTTCCTAATATGTGGCCTTGATTGTTTTTGAAAGGAGATGATGATACGTAAACATGTTTATTTTTTCCATTTCTTGTTGTAACGTTAGATTCGGCCTCGAGCAGCTTCTCTTCGTTAATTGCTCGAGTAGACAAAGTTTCTTTTCCGGGAATGCCGAAAATATACTCGCCAGACTGTTTATTGGTGTAGTCGTTCGGGTTCCCTGGTATCTCCATGAGATCCATCATCGCTCTGTTAGTATATATTACTTTGTCCTGAGGGGAGAATATAGAAAATGGCAGGCCAATGCCTTGCATGACTCCTTTAGAGAAAGAGAGCTCGTCTCGAAGGTTCCCTACCATCGTTCTTAATGCATCTGCCAAGACCCCAATCTCATCCTTCTGATTGATGTCGAGAGTTTGGTCTAAATCACCAGCTGCAACGGCTTTTGCAAACGATACGCCCTTGATAATTGGTTTGCTGATAATCGATGCTAAGATGAACGCAATCGAAAGCCCCAGGATGATAGAGATAGCAATTGTTGATACAATAATGGTGTTTGCCTCTGAACTTAATGAAAGTGCATTGTTTTTTGCTGATTCAAGTTGTTTGTAACCTGCTTCTTCTGCTGTTTGAGCTTGCTTGATAACGGTTTGACCAAGAGTAGCCATGGACGCTAAAATCGATTTCAGGTTGTCATCATTTTTTATCCAGGAAGCTGCCGATTTTTCATAAGTCTGAGTGGCGGTGCGAGCGTCCTTGATGAGCTGCAACTCGTTGGAATCCGTGGTTATCTTCTCGAGCTTATTGTAATTGTCCATTAGCTCTGGCAACATCTTCTGCATCGATGCATACGCTTTTCTGTCTTTGTAGTTTACTTCTTCTTTTTCGGCGCGCATGATTTTAAGGGCAAGTTCGTAAATTCGAGTTGTTACAATGTAGCGCTGGACGTACTTGTCAAGTGTAGCAGCTTCAACACCATCTTTTTGTGCTTTAGTGTATGCGGCAACTTGCATTGATAGAAATTTATCGGCAGCGTCGCCTACTATGTTGCCAGTGCGAACCAACTCTTTGACAGCGTCTTGGTTGTCTTTAATGGACTTCACTCCTTCTCGGTACTTGTCTGCATATTTAGATGTTTCCTCTCTTGCGGTTTGAGATTGTTTTAAAAGCGAGTCTAAGTTGTATTGGCGAGCAATTGCATCAACTTTGTCGAGGTAAGTATTCAACTCTTTGACATTTTTCTCTGCCCGTTGATGGGCATCGTCAGATTTTGTGATGAGGTAATTCTTCTCCTCCATTATCGTGTTAAGCGCCATGCGCTCGACCCCGGTAGCATACTCCACGGCTTTAGCATCGCGGTCCGTTATGCCAAAAAGAGCATGTGACACTTTCTCCATGTAAATATCGGCGAGTCCTCCAAATATAACAGTTATTAGAACAAGTGCTAATGCCCCTGCCATGATCTTCGTTTTGATTTTCAGGTCGCTGAAGCGCATATAAGCTCTCCTGTCGTAGTGGGGTGGAAGGTCGCGTCCGTCAACGTGGTGTAAATTCCGGTGTGCTTGAGGTGGCAATCGGTCAGGCTGCCCTGGGTGGAATTTGGGCTGGCTGCGCCTCGTTGGATTGGGTGTTGAGTTCGGCCATGGCCTCGACCTGCATGTAGCGGCTTTGCAGCTGCCACTCGTCGTTTTGCTCCAGCAAGATGGCCCCGATGAGCCGGATGATGGACTGCTCGTTGGGGAAAATGCCGACCACGTCCGCTCGCCGTTTCACCTCTTTGTTCAGCCTTTCCAGCGGATTGGTGCTGTGCAGCTTGACCCGGTGCTGTGCCGGGAAGGTCATGTAGGCCAGCACGTCGTGCTCGGTTTCGTCCATGAAGCTGGCGAGTTTTGGCCATTTGCCGCGAAGCTGGTCAGCGACATGCCGCCAGGTCTGGCTGGCGCTGGCCGCGTCCGGCTGTAAAAAGGCCTGGCGCAGGGCGGCGGAAACCATGGCGTGCTGCGATTTAGGGACGCGAGCCAAGGCGTTTCGCATCCAGTGGACCCGGCAGCGCTGCCATGTGGCCCCGAACGTCTTGGCAATGGCGGCTTTGAGACCTTCATGGGCATCGGAGACGACCAGCTTCACGCCGGCGAGTCCCCGACGAAGAAGGCCTTTGAGGAAAAAAGACCAGAACGGCTCGGCTTCGCTGGGGCCGAGGTGCAGCCCCACGATTTCTCGGCGGCCTTCCGTGTTCGCCGCCACGGCGATTATGGCGGCAACGCTGACCACCCGGCCGCCTTCACGCTGCTTGAGGTAGGTCGCGTCCAGCCACAAATAGGGCCATTCCCCCGTCAGCGGCCTGGAAAGGAAGGCATGAACCCGTTCATCGATGTCCTTGCACAACTTGGACACCTGGGACTTGGAGATGCCGGAAAGGCCCATGGCCTGGACGAGATCATCCACGCGCCGCGTCGAGATGCCGCCGATCCAAGCCTCCTGGATGACGGCCACCAAGGCGCGTTCGCTGGTCTTGCGCGGCTCCAGGAAGGGCGGAAAGTAGCTGCCTTGGCGCAGTTTGGGGATGCGCAGTTGCAGGGAGCCAACGCGGGTATCAAGGCTGCGGTCCCGGTAGCCGTTGCGGTAGCTGACTCGCTCGGGATTTCGTTCATGGCGGCTGGCTCCGATCAGGCCGTCCACATCGGCTTCCATGAGAAGCTGCAAAACAGCTTCCGCCAGGGAGCGCAGAAAATCGCCGCCGTCGGCCTTTTGCATCAGCTCGATTAATGCCATGCTGTCCTCGGCCATCGTGGTCTCCTTTGGTTGCAGGTGCGGCTTCGCAACTTCACCTTACAGCCAATCGGCCCGATGGCCACCTCGCCAATCCCGTCCAGGCTGGAGGCCATCCCCCGGCCTGGACGACTCCAGAATTTACACCACCTCCGTGGACTCTACCGGGTGGAATTTTAAATGGCGTTTTGATGAGTCGTCTTCCATGGCTACTCTATTACGTGTCTCTATCGAATTGTCATCAATTCCGGGGAAAATATAATACTTGCCAGGATTCACATTGGCATTTACATTCCTATGATTGGTAAAATCTCTATTTCTCTGGTATGAATAATTTCCATGCTAACCATCTGAATCAGCGTGTCTTTTTGTTTTCTCAGATCGGAAATTTTTACGGTTTGGGGTGAGTGGTTTGGGAGTTTTTTCACGAGTGCAGGTTTCTGCATGAAGGATGTCTGCGAATATTATTGCGTAAACCATTGAAATAATTAGCAATTATTTTTTTATTTCCCCGGGGTGCATTTTCTCTGTCATCCCCACGAAACTTTTCCCTTGACCTCCCCGGCCAGAAACCGTACTTACCCACCTCGCCTACACGGTGCCAACAAGCGCCAACGGGTTGGTCCCCGAAAAAATCTGGGAAACGGAAAATTCGGGGTTGACTTGGGGAAGAGTTCTGAGTAGATAAACCCTTCCCTGATTTTGAATCTAGGAGCGTAGCTCAGGGGGAGAGCACTTGCTTGACACACTACAAGCAGAGTTTAACCCCTTAAAATTATTACAAAAGCCCCTGTGAAAATGTGATCTCGTTGGCGAGTAGCCAACGGGATTTTTTGTTTTTATTAGGTCTACTTTCGACCTGGTTGGCGCATCTGTGGTCGGACTGTGGCGGTCCAGCCAACACGGGTTCCGATTCCTTCCTGCTTTCACCGATCCCCAGGATTCACCTGGTCCATCTCCTGTCCAGTTGGTCAAAAGTGCAGGTTCCTACTTTTTTGGAGTTGGGTATTGGGGCTGGATGGCAGAATCCTGCCATGTCGATCATAAGATCTTGTCCCGAGTGCTGAAATGATTGTAGAGTGCATGTTTTAAAAAAATGTAGCGAATGGTGGTGATTTTATGGTAACACTGATCCATGGGAAAACCTCTTGTGCATGTCAAAATTGGCATAGCATTTGAGCAGTTTGTTTCTGATGCTTATGATGCTATATTGGAGCAGGGAAACTATTCTGCGGCATTTGAACTTAATTCAATGTTGTCTGATACTGAATCGCGCGAAATAGCTGTTCAAACTTTACTAGAGTTTGTTGATATTTACATCGATTGAGCTGCTCTAGTACTAGTTTTGTTAGAGTTTTGCTTTTCTTGTTATTCCGATTCTCTTGATCAAGTTTGATTACTTTATTACGCCCTACGTCTAGCTGGTCAAAAACGAAATTTCTTTCGTTTTTAAAGTTACCGTGGGGCAGGATGGCAGAATTATGCCATTGTACATGACATACTTGGACAAAACTAGAGTTTTCAGTACATGCGCGTGTCTATCCAGAACAGAAGCGGGTGGGCTCGCAGGATCCTGTGAATTCTAGCGCCGAAAAACGGCTAAATTCTGGTTTTTCAAAAGTCCAGTAAACTGGAATCCTGAGGCATCGGTCTCACGGTGAGTTTCATGGCAACTTCACTGGACTCTTATCTAAAAGTAATTCTTGAACTTTTTCTTCGCCAGTAGCAACATAAAGCAAACTTCCCAAGCGGCTGCCAATGGGATACACTCTGCACCTGTCCAGCTCAATGACGAAGCAGCAGAACTGATGCGGCTACGTTCAAATACGCAGGTTCCTGCGTTTTTCTGGGGACTAAAAAGGCGGATGCGCAGATTTATGTCAGTAAAATCAACGTTACGATTAATGTCGTAAGAACTTTTTAAACGTTTTTTGGTTCGGCATGGTAGCGCCCGTATTTTTGAAATATTTGTATGAGGGTGTTGAACTCAATTGGTTTTGATAGGTAGTCATTCATTCCCGATTCGATGAACATTTCTTTGTCTCCTGGCATAGCGTACGCTGTTAAGGCGATGATAGGGATGTTTGCATAAGTAGTTTTGCTTGCTCTGATTCTCTGAGTAGTTTGTATTCCATCTAGTTCAGGCATCTGTATGTCCATGAGAACCAAGTCGTAGTTATTCTGTGAAAGTAATTCTAGAGCAGCTATCCCATTGTTTGCAACATCTATGAATAACCCAATTTTTTTTGCTAAATGTTGCAGTGCTATTTGATTAACTCTTTCGTCTTCTGCTAAAAGTATTTTGATTGAGTCTGTAGGTTTAAAAGTTTGTAGATCAATTAGTTCGTTTTTTTGAGGGAGTAGAGTGTCGCGCTGCTCTGAGTAATAAAATGGCAGCGTTAGATCGACGGTTGTTCCTGCGTTTTCTTCGCTTGAAATACATAATGTTCCTTCCATTGTTTTGACAAGTCTTGTGACAATGGACAGTCCGAGTCCAGTTCCAGATTTGCTTTGCGTATAAGTCCCTTTAATCTGTGTAAACGGCTTAAAAAGTCGTTTGATTTGCTCTTGTGGGATGCCAAGACCAGTGTCAGTTATGGTGAACATTATGGTGATTTTTCTAAATTCTTGACATATTTGAATCGGTGAGGCTGAAACCACAACAGAGCCATCAGATGTCGCTTTTAAGGCGTTTCCTATCAAATTAAAAAGTATTTGACGTACTTTTAGTTCGTCGCCAATCAAAAGAGGTAAATCGTTAACGATATGTGATTCATATTTTATTTTTTTATCTTTTAAAATAGATTTAAAGAGAATTTCCATGTCGGCAAGCATACAGGCTAGAGAAAATTCCGTGACACAAGATATTTCTTTTCCTTGTTCCAGTCTTGCCAAGTCTAAGATCTCATTTACTAGGGCGAGCAATTTTCTCGTAGATTCAAGAGCTAAGGAAGTGTATAATTTTTGTTCAGTTGTGAGATTAGTGCCTTCGCATAGTTGAAGCATGCTCATTATTCCATTGAATGGAGTTCTAATCTCATGGCTCATGGTCGCGAGAAATCTAGATTTAGCTAGGTTGGCTGCTTCTGCATCTTCTTTCGCTTTTATTAACTGTGAAGATGATTTAGATATCCTCTTGATCATATCGTGGAAAGAAAGCATTAGCTGAGTTAATTCATCTTGGTATATGTCTCCCGTGTAATTTTTATTAGCGATCGCGGGGTTTTGTGTTAAGTCGTGTAGGATTTCAATGCGCCTTGTTATCGTCTTTTGTGAGTAGTGTCTGAAGATTAATACAGTTAGTAATGTCGCAGCGATGGTAATGGCAAGGCTTAGATGTAAATATTTATTAGCTTCTGTATAAATTGAAGAAGTCGGTATGCCAAACAGGAAGTGCATGAATGGGGTGTTGGATTCATTTGTTGTTATGTTTATGAAGCTGTAGAGTTTTTCAATGTTATCTGATCCAAGGTCAATGAAACTGTTTTCTGAATCTGAACTTGAGATTTTTTTCCAAAAATCTTCTCGAAGCTTTGAGCCTGTTTGATAATGTTTCGGATCTGGCGGAAGTCTGAGTAAACTTATGCCGTTGTGGTCAAATATTCTCATGAAAGAACCTTCTGGTAGATAAGTTTTCGAAAATATTGCGTCTAGTTTGTTTAGATTTATGGAAATTACGAGCACTCCGAGAGTTTTGTTTGAATGGTTTTTAACAGGGTAGGAAAAATGGAATACTGGGTTGTTTGTAATCCTGCCTACTATATATTCACCAGTCGAAAATTTGCCTGTTTTAATTGCATCTGTAAAGTATTTCCTGGTACTAGAATTTGTTGCGTTTTGTATTTGCTTTCCAGACGCAATGACATTTCCATTTAAATCGCAAAAGAATAGATTGCTATAAATTTCGCCATTGCTTAGTAAGATGCTTGAAAACAATTTGGACATTGATGCGGTGTCAATTTGTTGTACTTCGTCTTCTTGTGAAAGTAGTGATAATATTTCTCTGGTTTTTGTTGTAAGACTAAGTTGAAAAAATTTTATTTCGTGTATAGCGTGAGATATGTTCTTTTCGGCAATGGTATAGTTTTGAGATCTTACTTTATAATTCAACAATGTTAAAATAACTAGTATGGGGACTAGAGATGCTAGCATTAAGACGATTACTCGATTTTTGATTTTTCGCATTGGAGGTCTCTGTTTATTTGTTCGTTGCGTGGTGAGCTATGTATTGGTTTTTGTAGGTTCGCTAAAAGTTAAGTCGATATCTTGTCGTAAGATTATCGATGAAGCTTGGATATTGTGTTTTTTTCCTTTAAAATCAACTGCAACACCAAGTAAACTTCCCAAGCTGCGATCGATGGGATACTCTCTGCCCCGGGCCAACTGGCCCTTCTGGACAGCAATGACACGTGGACCAAGCCGGGACCGATCCTAGCTCTGAATACCACGCCGTTAAAAAAAGGTGAACCACCTGTAGGTTGGTCCACCACCAAGATATAAACTAAACCAATCCGTTACACGAGATCGTTGTAGAATCAATCAATTTTCACAGAGGTATCAAATCCAGGGGGCTGGCAATCAGTGCTTCGCCTTGGTTCCAAAAGCGGGTTCGGTCCTCTCGGCGATGAGCAAGCTTTTTGGGGCTGGGCAAAGTAATAGAATTCTTATGTCATCTCAATCATTTCCACCACCGCAGGTTCCTGCGTTTTTGATTTTAGTTGTCGCCAGCCGCTGATTTGCTAGAATCCATCCCAGCTACAGCCCAGCTTTCCGGCTCCCTGGCCCATGGGGCTTGTCCTTCGCCACCTGTTAAAAACAAGGTGGACCTCCAGGCTAGGGAAGCCCACCTTTGATATCATCGTTAATCTTCTTTTCCTTAAGGGCGGTTACTCGTCTAACAACTCTTTCAAGATTTTATATTTCTCTTCCTTGTGTTGGGCTTCAAAGTATTTGATGTTTTGTATGAACTCAGCAATTGAATATTCTTCTTTTTTGGGGAAATAGTATTCAGTATTGCACTTGTTGCAAATTATCCAGACTGAACCAAACTTTGTTGATACTGGATGCTCGTGACATATTGCACACATTCGTGTAGTCATGGTTTCGTGCCTCTTGGTTTTGAAATTGTTTGGTGATTTGACCATTGGATATCTGGTTCTGAACTGTCTTGGTGCGCAAACAATCAATTTATTTGTTTTACCAGCGGTCTTTGTTCTCAGTCTTTTTTTGCTTTCTTCTTTCCATAACACGCAAGAAGTAATATAGCGAGCTGTATAAATACTTTATCGGTAGGTAGCTGGTTTTATATGCTTCAGGTGAAATTACCCAATCGCAGCCATCAGGGCATTGGAAAGTCTGGCCGGTAAGTTTACAAATTCGTTCTTGCATATCATTAGCCTCCGTAAAAGTTTGTTCTTTGACAATCTATCGAAGAAGGCGGGTACTCGCCAGGAGACTCGCCTTCTTCAAAAGTGTTGCGTTGAATGTTGATCGTCGACTTTGCGAATGGTCATTTCGCTGTTAGCTTTTGTGTTCGTTGAGAGGTCGAAGATTCAGTGATTCAATAAGATCAATGACAGTGCCAAGCTCTCTGTAAGGTCGCCCCTTCGCTACTATGGGGCAATATTTCCCAGGATATCCTCCGTTCATTGTTTTCCAAATGCGGTTCTTTGTCAAACAGCACCGAAAATTGACCCCAAATCAGCGTCCAATTTTGACCCCCTCGAATTGAACGTCATGGCTTCTCTTCGTGGTCGGGGGGGGGGGAGCTTATTGGCTTCTGTGCTTGAGCCTCCAGCTGTCGTTGCCGGTTTCGATGATCTCGCAGTGATGGGTGACCCGGTCCAAGAGCGCCGTGGTCATCTTGGCGTCGCCAAAGACTTGGCCCCACTCGCCAAAGGTCAGGTTGGTCGTCACCAGGACCGAAGTCCGTTCGTAAAGCTTTGAGAGCAGGTGGAACAGCAGCTGGGCGCTCACGCGGGAAAACGGCAGATAGCCAAGCTCGTCGAGCACGACGATATCCGTCCGGCACAGCTGATTGGCCAAGCGTCCGCCCTTGCCGGCAAGCTTCTCCTGCTCCAGAAGGTTGGCCAGATCCACGAGGTTGAAGAACCTGGCGCGCGCGCCATTGCGGACCGCCTGGCCGGCGATGGCTATGGCCAGGTGCGTCTTGCCGGTGCCCGTGCCGCCGACGAAAACGATGTTCTTGCGCGCCTCCAGAAAGCTCCCTTCATAAAGGGTGCGGATGTGGAGTTCATCGACAGCTGACGCGGCAAAGGCAAAGGAATCAAGGTCCTTGTAGACAGGGAAGCGGGCCTGACCGAGTTGATAGCGGATAGCTCGCAGCCGACGTTGCGCGACCTCGGCCTCCAGGAGTTCCAGCAACGCCTGTTCTACTGTGACCGGCCCCGGCCGATCCAGCAACTCCTTGTATCCGGCGAGCATGCCAGTCAGATTGAGTTCCCGCAGATGCTCCAGGATGGCGCTACGCGACATGGCAAGCCTCCCGCAGCAGTTTGTCATAGCGGGAGCAATCGGCCACCGGCTCCTGGTTGAGCACCAGTTTTTGCGGCAGGACGACCACTGCCTCCTCGGGACGTTTTCCTTCCTGGGAAAGCAGGCTTATGACCACATCCTTGCTGATGGTGTTTGCGGCCAACGCTCTGCCGCAGGCATCGGCCACGGCGAGCAAGCCATATTGCGGCACCGCGCACAGAATGGCCACGAACTGACGATCCCAGTCCGAAAACCGGGAAAGCGCCTCGCGCATGCGGGTCAGCTCCTGCGGCAAATCCCAGTGCGCAAACGGCGCACCGTTTCGCAACGCGCCGGGCTTGCGCTGCAACACCGGCAGGTAGTGCCACGGATCGAACACCGTCTTGCCTCGGCCGAACTGGCGGTCATAGGAGGCTATCGCCTTGCCCTGGCTAATGATTTTGATCTTGTCCGCATAGGCGCGGACAGTGACGGTCCGACCGACCTCGCTGACGGGGACGCTGTAGTGGTTGCGGTCGTAGCGCACCAGGGAGGTGCGTGAAACGCGGGCTTCATCGGCGCCGTACCCATCGAAGGGACGGGGAACCGCCAGGAGATGCCGTCGTTCCTCGGCAAACACCTCCATGATCAGCTTGTCCTGCTGGGTCGGATGGCGACGGGTTCGGGCCTGTTCGAGACACTTTTCGCGCAGGATTTCATTGAGTTCCACAAAATCCTTTGCAGCCAGTCGAGGCGTGAAGAACTGTTCCCGGACCAGGCCGACCTGCCGTTCCACTTGGCCTTTCTCCCAGCCAGCGGCAGGCGTACAGGCCACCGGCTCGAACAGGTAGTGGGAACAGAGCTGTTCAAAGCGTTCGTTGAAGTCCCGATCCTTGCCGATGAGGATCTTCTTCACAGCGGTCTTCATGTTGTCGTAGATGCCGCGCCTTGTTACGCCGCCGAAGAACTCGAAAGCCCGCATGTGGGCGTCGAAAACCATCTCCTGGGTTTCTCGAGGGTAGGCGACGACAAAACACATCCGGCTGTAGCAAAGCCGGACATGCGCCACCTTCACCCGCGCCGGCAATCCGCCAAGCAGGACGTCCTCATGGCTCCAATCGAATTGAAACGCTTCCCCAGGCGAGAAAACCAGGGGAACGAAGGCTTGTGTCGTCAGGAGTTGCTGTTCACGTCGCCACGACCTGACGTAACGTTGCACATTGTCATAAGAGCCAGCGTAGCCTTCTTGCTTGATCTCCTCATACAGTCGTTTTGCTGAACGCCGCTGTCTTTGTGGAAGATTTTTATCCTCATCAAGCCGTTTCTCCAAGGACGGAACAAACGCGCCAAGCATGGGCCGTGGCTGGACACGGCGTTCGTAGTGCAGCTTGATCACATCGTCTCGGAGGATCTTCCGAACGGTATTCTTGGATAACCTCAGTTCTCGAGCAATCTGTTTAATGGATTTTCCATCGCGTCGCGCCGCCAGCCGGACCTTTTTGATCGTCTCCACTATCAGCATCTCCTCGCGGTACCCCTTGTGCCTCTGGTGATCCGAGACATCTAAGGGGGCTGCCGAGGGGGTCAATTTTCGACGCTGATTTCGCCCTCAAGGGGGTCAATATTCCATGCTGGTAGACAGACAATTCTCCCCCGGTGTTAACAGGTTCAAATTGATCTCTTTATGACTACTATTAGTGTTTGCTTCAGTATCTCCCGAGCCATTTTCGAAGCTATGAGAAATGTGATGACCCTAAATATCATAGTCCATCCTCCTTTGCTGATTGAGTTTCAGCTTTGCATCCCATAAAGAACAAAGCCCTCAGCTCGGATAAGCCAAGGGCCTTGCTCAGACACCGTACAGTGATGTTCAATATCTATCTGTAACTTTTAAAATAACATTGGCACGGGCATGTAGAAAGTTTCAATAGTAAATAGATATACGAACAGCAACTGGGATATTACTATTTGCTTCGTAATCTTATAAGTTGCAGACCAATGATATTTAAAAACATTGGCTGACGACTGGACAAGGGTTAGTAAGTGTTGATGTCCAGTGGTATTTTAGCCACGAACATCAAAGTACCTATTGACTCATATTATCAATTTTGATTTCAAAGGTTGCAGGACTTCCGAAGTCAAATCAGAGGACCAATGACAAAACTAAACTACTCATCAAAAGCAATCTGTTCAGAAGAATAATAGCTGGTGCAACCTGAGGCGCTGGTATAAATATCATCGATGGCTCTGTGACTGGCAGAACAAATATAACTACCTGACCCATTTTCGATGTCTTCTAGTGGCTCACAGAAATCACATTGAGTACATTTGATGTTTGTTGATCCAGTTTGACAGGTCTCTGTTTCGGGAGGACCGGATTTGATTTCATTGGTGACAGTTTCAGAAGATGATGGCCAAGTGGTTGATGAACTATCAGGATCATTTGTCTTGATCATCTCTAGATCAATCTTAATTGACTCATTACTCGTTTCAGAATTGACAGAATCAGAATCATCATTTTGATCTGCAATGTCGAATGGACAGAATACTGCTGGATCAAGGTCAAAACTTTTTAGGAAGTCAAGGAAGACCATGTCGCTAGCTCCTTCGTCTGTTTCTAGATAATCATCACATCCACACTGATCCAGGAACAGCCTGGACCTTCGTCTGACTAAATTACTAAATTTTTTTTGACCCACCACCTCCCCTTTTATATATTATCTATGATTCATTATTATAATAATATATAAATAAAATTTTTTAATAAATTTAGTAAGTATAATAAGAGTCACAGGTTCATGTTTATCTTTAGCTAGCAAAGGACCAGAAGACGGAGACGAAAAAATTTAGTCAGCACTAAAAATAAGTACCTAGTTCTTCACTGCACTTACTAAATTCTGTTTACTGATACAGTAGAGGTTCAGTTTCATTGTGCTAGTTCCGTTCACTGCTCCTGGAATTGCCACTTGTCGTTGATATCCTTTTGAAGATCCATCAGTCCAGAGCCAGCCTTTGTTTTTCCAGAGTCTGACGATTTCATTGGTTTTAAGATGATTCTTTCGGAGTAGATCATCGAGACAGGGTTTGGTTAATCCAATGAAAGTCCAGTTGTCGTCACCTTGATTATCCCAATAAGCGCCGAATCTATCTCCTGACCAAAGTATATTTTTACGAACATGATCTGGAGAATATATTTTGTCTGGATTGATCTTGATCCAGTCGTCAACGCATTGAATAGCTTTGAGTCCAATGTCAGCTGAAGATGCTTCATACTTAGCACGTTCCCAAACCTGTCTAAATAATTCAACGACAGGTTTGTCCCTTCTGAGTCCTGGAATTGCAGCATGGACAATAGGAATAGCGATTGCCACTGCGGCAAAGTATTCTGTCAGTCTCATTTCAATTGGAGACATGTTTTGAAATTGAGTCAACATCTGTCTTGTTTCTTTGTAAGCACTTTTCCATAATGGCCATTGATCTCGATGATTCAGGATGAATTGAACTAGGCAAGGTCCAGCATGACCATAATGATCATCGATGGTGTGCTTTATCTTGTTCACTACTTCATTGCTTTCTGAGTCCTGTTTCAGGAAAGGTATTCCACAAAGATCAATAATCCTGCCCCGTGAGCCGCCATCATTGCTCAGGTCCAAGCTGGGGGTTTCTCCAGTAGAAAAGAGGATAGTTCTGAACGGCTGCAACCGATCAGAGCCATGGATTGTCGCCCGACCTTTGTCCAGCCCAGATGCGATCATGTAGATGGTGTCTGTGACAAGGTCGCTCCCGTATCTATTCTTGTTTTTGTACTTTTCAGCAAATTTAGTTTCGTCTAAGAAAAGTGGCAGACCATTGAGCAGGCCTGCAATTCGTCCAATACGATTGTCGGTTCCATTCCAGGTATTGATAAATGATCCAGAAGCAAACGATGGATTTCCCCAGACAGAAGCTGCAAACTTCAGCGTAGACGTTTTACCAGAAGAACTAGGTGCGCAAAGTTCTAGGGTAAAATTATCAACTCCCAGGATTGGAAGGAGTGGTGCCGCTAGCGAAGTGTACATAGAGAATGCGACGTCAGGATATTCGAGTAGTTCGTTTGCAAGTAAAATCCATGTAGGAAAATCACCGTTTTGTTTAAATCCATCCGCAAACTGCTCATCTCCCAGGTCGGCCCCTTTAAAACGCACGACGGGGGGTTGACCGGAAGATTGCTGCACAGAAGGACCAGTTAAGTACGAATGCCCCCATAGAAAACCCGACATGTCATCAGTCCAACCTAATCGACCTTCGGCAAATGTTCTGGGGATATTTCTGGTGTTTACTTCTTCGTACTCCTGGAGGTATTTAATGAGAGAGTTCGCATTCAAGCTTGTGACTGGAATATTGTAGTTGGATAAGGCTACGATATTAGATTTTGTTGCGATCATACAACGTTCAACTCGCCAGTTGTGCCATCTCCCGTCAGCTTTCCATGACAGGGTGACATAGTGCAGCCCGGTGCTTCTGTTCTGGGACAGTTCGGAAATGAAAAGAGGGAATCGTGATATGATCTGGCCCCCGGATTCGCTTTGTTTGTCGATGCTCAACTCTTTGGTTAACAAATAACGCCCTGGAAGGACTGCATCCATAGCTACTGGAGCGTCGGCGATGCGCTGTTTAATAAGAATAGGTGCCGGCGCTTCTGGTGTTGGTGATGGGACGTTTTCAGTCAGTGATTGTTTGATGAAGTTTTTTAACATTTCAGTCTCTTTTGAATTTTTTGGCCACCAAGTTAATCTTGATGGCCAGTCAAGAATAGTGTTCGGGTGAATAAGCTATGAGCTAATTACTGCTGTGCTTGTTGTGTCTAGTGGCTTGATTTGTAAACAAAGATAGTTTTGAAATTTCGTGTAGTTTCGTAGGTTCTCATTTCCAATAAGTTCTCGGTATCTGTAGACGGTGGCTTTGGAGAGTCTGGTTGCGTTTACAATTGCCATAGCTGTCACAGGCAGGTTGTTTTCTTTGAGATAAGAAATTGCTTCTTCAATTCGAGATTTAGTCCATTGACGTTTACGGTAAGCGTTTTGTTGAACTCCTGACAATTGGTCGAATTTGTCTTTGTCCATGCTTAGCTCCTTCGTTTCTTTTGGTGGATTGTTTCGTGTTTGCTTCAGTTGTTGAGGCGCGAAATGTGTCAAATAAATGTTTTGAAAATTATCTATGAACATCCTATATCTGTATTTCTTTGATTCTCATGGAATGTCTCATGAGAAAGAAATTCTTAGAAGTGATGAGGCTGATCTTGGAGATGGAAGGCAGGTGAAGAAGAAGTGATGATAGTGATTGCGGACCTTTGTTTTGTTCCGTTAGGTACTGGTATGAGAATTTTTATGGGTGATGTCGTCTGTGATTTTATTCGATTCGTTTGTTATTTATTTGCTGCTGGACGCCTCAGCTGTCATATTTATTTTTTTGCTCAGAATTGGCTGCGATTCTTGACTAAAATGGATCAAGCCCTGTTTTGTCTAGACAATTGGACTGAAAATTCACGGGATCCTGTGTTTTTTGCTCTTCCGTTTTGGCCAAAACTAAACCCAACGAGCAATATTGCCCTTTAAAAAGAAGGAGGGGGCTTTTCAGCCCCCTCCCCCTGCCTCTAAGTGTCGTGCGTGCGTATGTTGCCTATAAGCATTTTACAGACAGAATCCCTCTTTCAAGTGCAATTCGGTGATGACCTTTTCGAGGGTGTTATAGTACAGCACAAGAGCCATTTGCCGATACATTTGCTTATCTTTTGAACCAATGAACTGATCCATTGATAATCCCAATTGCTCTTGCAAATACTGTTCAAAAACATCGATGTAGGGATGGTCATACCTCGATTTGATATCCTCTCTCCGTTTGTCTAACTCCTCGGGGAAGTAAATGATGTCAGTCTTGTTGCGGTCTTTAATTTCAGGATTCCAGAACCGGATAACCCCAGTATTGGCATCTTTAAGCCAAGATGTGGAGTCACAGGAGAAAATTGGACATCCAGAGATGAGCTCGAAATCTGTTATGCCAAAGAGGTGGACATTTATATGGTGTTCCACCAAATCAAATACCACAGGGAAAAGGTTGCTTGGTGATAAACGCCTCTTGCTCTGGCCAATAGCGATGAATTCCGGGTGGTCTTCGCTGTATGACCATGCCTCATGATTTTTTAAATTATGGATAACTGGGACAGCTACAATGCCAGCATCTTCCATTTTTAGCAGTTCTTCATAGTTCTGCTCAAAGCCGTCAGGGCCAAAATTAAAATCAGGACTGAAGACCATTAAGTACTTGTCCTGATGCAACGACGAGTGCACGGTGAATCTCGTAATTAACTGGTCAACAGTAATGTCAAGCTTCGAATTGATCGCGGAGAACGCTCCGTTATCAAAAGCAATGCTCTTGATGATCGGTGCGAATTCTGCTAGGAACTTTTCCATTTCCCTGGGCAGTCTTGCTGCGGTTAAGAGGATGTTCAGCTTAAGGTCGGGGCGACGTTCCTTCAAGCCCCTTAAGACTTTAGCCGTAGGTGAAGATATGAAAACATACATAGGATAGTCTCCTGGTAAGGCTCCCCCAGCCGCCGCCAGGGGAGCCTTTTATCTTTGAGCTAGGCGGCCTTCTCGGCAGGCTTAACCTGCGCCAGCGCCTTGTCCTTGAGGATTTGCAGCTGGACGATGAGAGCATCAATGCGATGGGTCTCCACAGGCGTCTCGAAGCTTTCAAGCATATTGATGCCGATCACCATCTCCTGCCATTCCTGGACTGCGACATTGATGTCCTGGAATGAAGATTTGGAAGCTTCGGACTTCTTGTTTTTCGTCGCTTTCTTCTTGTGCGTCAGCAACTGATCGCGATCTTCCGGGTTGCTGATCAGGGAAGTGAAGTAGCCGGTGACATCGCCGCCATTGTTCTTGCGATAATTCAATTCCGCCATATCCTCATTTTCCACCTTCAAACCGCTGCCGCAAAAGGTCTTGAGCGTGGCGAACGGAATCTCAATGTCCTGTTTCGCAAGGCGGTGACGCAAGATAGCAGCGTCACAATTCACTTTGAAATTCGCCACGGGCATGTTTATGTCCACATCCTTATCCAACATCTGCATGAGGAGCGTGATGGGGTTCGGCTTATTCGCCAAGTCACTTTCCTTGATAAGCGTATACACCCTGTCCAGGCGATCAACGCCCAAGACCAACCAATCCTCAACATCGTTGATGGAGGCGATATTGCGATACTGCTTAAGGGTGCTGGGATGGATGTGCGGATCGAGGTACTGTCTTCGGAACTTGGTCCACGCTTTGGAGCCGCCCTGTTCCAAGCAAACCTGAGTATAGATCGAGTTTGCCATTTCGCCTTCGGTAACGGCGACGGTGGCAGCTTGGCGCTGAATCGACGCCATGACCGGCATGAAGCGCTTATTGGTCTCAATCAGCTTGTCAACCTTTTTATCAAGGGAGAGGCCCGTGAATTCCTGGCGCACGGAATTCCGAAATCCGGCAGGCTCAACGTTTTGGGCAATAACTTCTTCCACGGAATCGGGAATGCTACCGATGGCCCCCGTACCGCTGTACATGAGAGCAATCGTTTCATCGCCGTATTTTTTCGCAAACGCTTCGTAGGACAGCGATTCGTCATCCTGCGGCGCAGTTAGGGATTCGGACGGCGACGGGTTCCCGGGGAGTCCCTCGGCTCCAGTTTCGCCTTCATTCCAGTTGTTGTTGTGATCCAGATCGTCTTTGGCCATGGTAAGCTCCATTGAATCCCCTCGGTCGGGGAGAGGGCTGTGCGTTGAAATCTCTTCCCAATGAAGAGTTCCATGCGCGTTGTTGACCCTCTTCATTTCAAGGAGGATGCCAAAGCCATTTTCACTCTATTTGTTTAGAATTATTTGGTTTATTGAAAAAACTACTTCAGGATGACAATTCTTTTTCGAGGTGTAAAGTTTGGATTAGCAAACTTTTCATTTAATCCATACTTTTTAAGCTCTTGTGAAATGGTGCTTTCGTCCCGACCGGAAATTTCAGCGATCTTCTTTTGCTTGCCCACTCTTAACCCTGTCGCGTTTGCAACTGTTTCGTAGTAAAGAGGACGGAGGTCATCAATACATATATTAACGATAGGAACTTCCTCGTCGTTGCCCAATGTCTCTTCTTCAAAATATGCAGCAAGAAATTTATTATCTCTGTTGCGAGAAAACAAATTCCGAATATTTTTCATGTCTTCGTTCGTTATTGTTGTGATTCCAGTGAGATATTTTAAACATTCAATTATTATTGGTTGCATTGGCTCTTCAAGATACGAAAAGTTGTCCAAAAGTGAAGGAAGTTTCGTTTTGGTAATATTGATAAAATTAATGAAGTTGGTGTTGTCTGGAATTTGGGCGTCTTTTTTTTGGATAAGATTTTTATCGTTTAATTCTTTTGCAAGAATTTTATCAATATTGTTGTCTTCATCTTCAAAGTCGCTATGTTTAAAGTGGCTGTCAAGGTCTAGTATATCTTTGTTTGATGTTGAATTTTGAATAAATATGTAGCAAAATATTAAGAACCCGCCGTAGATGTTGGCGAAAAATTTGTTTTGATGTATGGCTATTTTGTCACCAGTGTATGAAAGAGTGTATTCCTCTGCTTCGTTTTGGTATTTAAGATTACCGAGCTTGAATTTCTGGTTGTAGCAATTAAGGCTCAGCATGTATTCGTTCAATAGTTTTTCAATCCCGGTTACGTTGATATTTTTTGTGATCATTTTTCTGGCTAGTCCAAGAGCCTTGTCAAATTGGAATGTGCTAACATCTTGATTGTGACGAAAAAAGGCTCCGAATTGTTGATTCTGGAAAGACTGGACAACAAACTCAAAGCTATTTTTCTTTAAAAATTTATTTTTCTTTGCATATTGGATATTTTCTCGAATTGAATTGCACATCATCTCAACTTCGCGAACATTTCCTGGCCAATTGTAGGAGAAGAGTGCGAGTAGAACACCCCCAGTTAGCAACCCCATAAGTTCTGGATCAAAGTGGTTAATGTAGTACAGGATGTCATATCTTCTTTCGTAAAGTGATGGAACAGTGAAAGTCTCGAGCCTATACCAAAAATCTTTTCTGAAAGTATCCTTGTCTACGTTTGTTGTGGCTATTATCTGTGCTTGTAGTGAAATTTGCGTTGTTCCGCCTACTCTTATGAATGTTCTGTTTTCGATCGCAATTAGTAACTTTGCTTGAAGCTCTTTGTTTATTTCTCCAAGTTCTTCTAAAACGATAACCCCATCGCCTACTATCTCAAATAAACCAAGCTTTTTTTCTTTAGCTGTGCTGTGTGCGCCTTTGTCGTAACCGAATAGCTCAGATTCTAAGAGTGTTTCTGGAATTGCTGAACAATTTATAACTAATACTTTGCTGTTCTGGCGGTATTTACGGTACTTGTGAATAAATAGTTCAGCAAACATGCTTTTCCCAACGCCAGTAGCGCCACAAATTAAAAGAGTAATATATTTGCCCTGCTTGTTTTTTTCGATGATTGAATCACAGCGAATCTCAAATCGAACGAGGGGGTCCTTAAGTTCGGGGGGGACAATCCAAGACCGTGGTTTCCAGGAATAGATGCTGTCCATTGCAAACTCTCTTTGGTTTTTGAAACTTTTTTTGCACCCTAGCTGGGGGGCTGTCAATGCTCCTGAGCTAGAACCGAGTGGTGCAGGTTCCTCCATTTTCGGTTTACCTCCTACCCAGCCCTAAATTAGGCATGACTCTGTGCGCGGTGGCGGGTGGAATGGGCATGGTCCTGGAACTAACTATTTCCCACTTCACCACCATTTCCCAATATCCAGTGCTCAAAAACGCGGCTTCTGACTTTTTAGTTTCCCACTTTACTACCGTATGTCGCCTCCTGTTCTCAGGATATCACCACTTTGGTTCGAGATGAAAAGCAGCAATTTCATCGTGATTTCGTATAGAATCGATGCGTGGCACATCGAAACCAGGCGGCGCATGGGCCAGCCACCGGGACGAATAAAGTAATTTGGGTAGGGAGATGGGAGCGTAATCGGTGCCAGCGGCGGGTCCGTGGCTCAGGATCAACCACGGTGACAAGCGGGCCAGGGTAAATTCCCGACCCGCCGCATCACCCTCAGCCAGCGACAGCGTCTATCCTGGTGCTGGGATCAGGCAAGATGTCACCGGGCAGGAGGAGCAGTTGTCGTGCCCCGATGAAATCTACTTGCTCAGCTAATTGGGGTTCGCCTGGGAGAGTTTCAATGCCATCATTACCCTGGTGATTTCTGCTTCAGAAAAGTCTTCAAGAAGCAGGGGTCTGATTTCTGTCAGGTCAATGGATTTCCTGTCAGGATCATTTCCACGAAGCGCCATCATGATCCTGTCGATTTTGTTCTTCGAAATGTCATCCGAAAGAATGGGTCTTATTGCGGCAAGTGGGATAGCTTGAGTTTCAAGCACATTAGGATTCATGATTCAGCTCCTTAGTTTTCTTAATCGTCCTCAGGCAACATGATCGTCAGGACCGGTTCCGCGCTGTCGCCAGGGCCGATATGGGCAATGACCTCGACTGTTTCCGTGTGTCCTGGCGTCATCAGGAACGCCACCTTGAAATAGACCCTGTCCGAGTTGACCGCCCTCTTGGCTGCAAACAGCGCCAGCGTCAGCAGGTCGTGGAGCCTGCCCGTCACGGACTGCCCCTCGCCAGCCAGCCCCGCTGGTGGTTCTATATAATGATGATACAGGTTGTCGGTGACCACCGTGGGCAGTTTGAAGCCGGTGGCTTTCGCTTGCTCGGTGACATCGACCAACACCCCGTCCTCGATAGCCTGTGCCCTGGTGTAGCTGTAGATGAGGTTTCCAAAAGCTTTATCGGTGGTCATTTTGGGTGTCTCCAGATTTGGCAGTTAAAATAGTATCAAGCTTTTGACGGAAAGTTTGACACAGTGTAATTCCAACATCGGCGTATGAGCGCGTTAGTTGCCCGTATATCTCGACTGAACTTGTATCCATTATTTTGAAAAGCTGTTCAATCGGACGAAAAGCATTGAATATTTCGTCCTTTGTTTGAAGAAGATCATGATCTTTCTGACCCATATGGCCTCCTTTACTTTTTAAGCAGAAGGATAGCCTGGACCAGTTGGGCGGTCACGGGAGCTTGGGTAATTTTAGCTGGACTGAGCCCTATGGAAATCGGACGTTGGGTGTAGGACGCGATTTCCTGGGATTTTGGCCCGGGGGAAGCCTAACCAAGGGGATGACTGGAAGAGCCCCAGGAAGGGGGCCTAGGGCGCGAATTAGCGGGGTGTCCGGGTGGGCAGGCCAAGGGGGGGGCGAGCACGGATGCAATCTCAAGCTTTAGCGACAGAAGATGATATTGCACTTTTGAGAAGTTTAATAAAGCATGGCCGTACTGACATAGTCACTGGGCCTGAAGAGATTTCTATAGAGGATGCCAACTTTGCATATTTTATTCTTGAGGGGCTTGTTTTGAGTCCAACTGACTTGTTTCAAGTGCTGCAATGCAGGCGAAGTCTGGGAAAAATGAATTATAGATTTATCGTCGATGCGTTAACGATGTAGAAGAATATCCTTGTGGCACGTGTTATGTGTAAAGAATCTAGTGTAGGTTGATGTTTTCTAAGATTTTGACCCAGGGGGAACCTCAAGACCCCGGCGATTGAAAAAGCCCAACCTCAGATTTCCCCAGGGAGGGGTTTGGGCTGTTCGCTGAGAGAAAAACTATGTCATTACTGATAGTTGAAAAGTTCCAGTTTGCTGGAACTTTTGATTTTCAGATGATGGCCGGCTGGATGACTTTTTAGAACTAAAACACGCGTGTTCAATGGCAGGATCCTGCGATTTGTCAGCCCGGATTGGTGGCTATCGTAACTGAAATTGGCCTGCACCTAGTCCAGAAGCATAGTAGTTTAGTGTTTTCGATGTTAATACTTTGCAATGATAATTTTTTTCCAAATTCCATTTCCTTTCGCTATTAGCTCACCCTGCTCCAGTGAGTCTGGACAATGTTTTATGAAAATGTGATATTAGAATGATACTGGGTGACACTGATTTCTTGGCCCAGGAGGAGGCGCAAGTGAGGGTGTTGGTGGTCGATGATGAAGTCGCGAGCCAGATAGTTATGAAAAGTATTTTGAATAGTCATTGCTGTGTAGATGTTGCGTCTAATGGCTCAGAAGCCGTTGAGTTCTTCGTCCAGTCGTTGAATGACAAAAGACCCTATGATCTGATTTTCATGGATATTATAATGCCTGAAATGGATGGACAAGAAGCGCTTAGAAATATTCGCAGAATAGAAAAAGAAAACAAAATAGACAAACTAAAAGAGACTGCCGTTGTGATGCTTACGATTCTCGATGACCCTAAGAGTGTGGTCGAAGCTTACCATTCCGGTGGAGCTACATTTTATTTGACAAAGCCAGCCACAAGGCAAGTTATTGAGGAGGTAGTTAACGACCTAGGAAGTGCTAACAAGTTTAAGCTTGTGTTGTAGAAGATGTAGGATGGGTTGGGAATTGGACTGGACAGAGCCCTATGGAAATCGGACATTAGGTGTAGGATGCGATTCCCTGGGATTTTGGCCCGGGGGAAGCCCAACCAGGGGGACGATTGGAAAAAATCCAGGACAGGCCCGGTAAAGAGCAGGGGAGGGGGGGGACGGAGAAAAGACCAATTCCCAAAACTCCTAAAGTAAGGGCTGGAGCTGTTTGCTGAGAGAAAAACTAGGAAAATATAGGTAGTTGGAAAGTCCAGTTTACTGGAACTTTTGATTTTCAGCTGATGGCCAACTGGAAGGCATTTCGGAGCAAAATCACCCATGTCCAATGGCAGGATCCTGCCATTTTTCCGTCCTGTTCCGTGCTATTGTCCCGTAAAACGCTCCGTTTCAGTGCAGGGGGGGTGATTAGGGCTGTACAGCATATATATCTGTTCAAAATAATGCAATTTTTCTAAATACGAGTTTTCTTTCGTTTTTGACTGGACTGAAAAGCACTTATTGGGCGAGTCCCAAAGTATCACAAGATTTAAGCATTTCTCTCTGGTGGAGTAGTTCTTGGATCTTTATGAGCCTATCGAAAATTTTAGGCAATATGGTGTCTATCCCTGAGTTTACAAACTCAGTGTAAATATGTTCAACAAAGTTTATGTCTAAATAAAAAATCTTGAGCAGCTTTTTCCTGCTATACATATTCAGGAAACTTTCGATCTCTTCAAAGTTGATTGCTAACAATTCAGAATAATACATGACGAGTAGAACCTTTCGTTCAAAAGAGGACGGATATGTTTCGCCGAGAATGCCGTTTGATATAAATCTAAGATCTTTGTAGGGCATATTTTTTCTGAGGGTTGGGGGGTGAGCTCAAATGTCTTTCAGATAATATGAACTCACCCCAGTTGATCTTGGCCAAAGCTTCTACTGACGATATGCACTAACGGATCAGACAGTAGGTTGATATGCTTAAATATTATTTTCCATCATTATTTCCCTAGTGCAAGTGACTTCTTGCCGGCAGGAAGAGCAGACGCACTAGAACCACCGTCCGACTTCATCTCATCAATGAGTCGCTTTAGGACCTGTGCCTGAGTGGCCAACTCACCGACTGCCTGTGCCGATTGTCTCATTCCATCGGAGGTTTCCATGGAAACCCTGTTGACGTCTTCAATGCTTCGGTTGATCTCTTCGCTAGTTGCGGATTGTTGTTCGGAAGCTGTTGCGATAGCCCGCACTTGATCCGTAGTTAAATCAACAAGCGTGACAATTTCATTGAGAGAATCACCTGCTTTTGTCGCTAGAATCGTAACCGAACTGATCCTTTTTACTGCTAAATCAACGTTTCCAATGTTTTTATTGGCTTCGTTCTGGATGCCCCTGATCGCATCGCCTACTTCCTTCGTCGCGGTCATGGTCTTCTCTGCCAATTTCCGAACTTCATCAGCTACTACGGCAAATCCTCGTCCTGCATCACCTGCCCGAGCAGCTTCAATCGCTGCATTGAGGGCAAGAAGGTTTGTCTGGTCAGCAATATCTGAAATAACATTAAGAACTTGCCCAATTTCTAGAGCTCGTTTTCCAAGTAAAGTCATATCGTTTTTCAATTCAAGAGCTGTAGATTCTACTTCAGCAATACCTGTGACAACTTCAGTCACCACAGTAGATCCATCTTGTGCTTGATGTTTAGCTTGGTCTGCGGTTTCTGCCGCCTGAGAAGCATTCTTCGCTACTTCCATAACCGTAGCGTTCATTTGTTCCATGGCAGTCGCAGTTTCTGCTACTCGTTGTGACTGAATTTCAGCCCCTTGAGTCGATTGTTCTATCTGTGCCGATAACTCTTCTGATGCAGAGCTAACAATTTCTACGACACTTTCTATAGAGTTAGCAGCTGCAGTCATGCCTTCAGCTTTTGCATGTTCAGCAAGTGCTTTTGCTTCTTCAGCTTCTTTCATAGCAACATTGGCGTGCTTGGACTCTTCTTCAGCTTTTTGGCTATTTGCTTCTGCTTCCGCAATTTTAGATTTTAAGTTTGAAATCATCACGTTTAAAGATGATTTTAAGCTCCCGAGTTCGTGTGAAAACTTTTCGTTAATATTGGCGTCAAAGTTTCCGTCCGATACTTCTTTTGCGTAAAAAATTAGATGGTTAATGGGGTGAGTTATCGAGCGCGCAAGTAAGTATGCGGCTGATAATGACAAGATTAGTGTAAAACCAACGCCACAGAAAACTCGTATTAAGGCAGAAGATATTTCATCCTGAATCTTTAAAAGATTTGCAGCAATGGAAGCCATTTCCTTCGTTCTTACCGCGTTTAACGAGTCGACAACTCTCGTTATTGTGGATAAGAATTCTTTGCTATTTATTCCAAAGTTCCCGTCGTTCGCTTTGGTCAAGACTGTGTTGAATGTTTTGTTTGTGTCAGTCCAGGCTTGTGACTTTTTGCTTTCGTCGAGCAGAGTGTTGGCCTGTGAACTCAAAGCCATAGCCTTTGAATCAAGATTTGCATCAATGTTGGACTTAAACGTTATGAGGCGAGTAAGCATGTCTTCGTTTATTGGTTTGTCTAAAGTGAGTATCCCAGAGAGAGTGGCTCTGAGTTTTCCAGCGTTTTCCTTGGCAGTTTCTAGTATTATGATTGTTGTTAATGCTTTTCCGAATCCTCGTGTAGTTTTTGAGTTTGCAATAGCAGTTTCAGTTGCCATTAACGTCGCAATTATTTGTCCGTAAGCATCAAAAATTTCTTTTGTCGAGCCTTTTGAGTCAGCTCGGTTTCGAATTTTATCAATCTCTGATATTGCTTGAGATGTTGAGTTTTTTATACTTTCGCTGACTTTCGCGGTTTTTAATTCATTAATCACAGGTGAAATTTGGCTAGTCGAAGATTTTCTCTGGTTGGCCATATCGTCTTGAGAACCACCGGAGAGATACATCGACGTACGCCCTCGTTCTTTTTGTAACTCGTGTACCAAGTCGGATACTGCCACAAAAAGCTTTGTATTAAGCGCCATATCGTCTATAACACGAGATTCATCAATGCTGATTTTTGTATAGACAAAACTGATTGCTAAGAATGCGATGAGTGGGATCGCTACGAGAACGATTAACTTGCTGGAAATCTTCATAACAAAAAATCCTTTTAGGAGCGTACTGTATTGATCTGAGATTAGAGCCACAGTCTGGTAATTTTTTACCACAATTTTGGGACCGAGGGCAAGTAATATCTATAATTAATTAATGCGAAAGAACTAGTCAAATTTGGCATAAGTTAAATTTAACATAAGTGCCAACAGCACTTTTCCCAAACTTTCCCCTTGACCTCCCCGGCCAGAAATCGTACTTACCCACCTCGCCAACGACGAGCCAACAAGCGCTAACGGGTTGGTCCCCGAAAAAATCTGGGAAACGGAAAATTTGGGGTTGACTTGGGGAAGAGTTCTGAGTAGATATACCCTTCCCTGATTTTGAATCTAGGAGCGTAGCTCAGGGGGAGAGCACTTGCTTGACACGCCAAAAGCGTGACCTAACCCCCTAAAATCCTTCCAAAAGCCCCTATCACAAAGTGATCCTGTTGGCGCGGTGCCACGGGATCTTCTTCTATTTGTCGTGCTATTTTCGAACGTTTGGCGCGACTGTGGCGGATGCTGCCAACTGGTCCGATTTCGTTGATTCTGCGGGCATTCTCAGCTATCCAGATACCAACGGCGCAGTCCTTGGACAAATACGAAAGTAACCGGGTTTTTGAACCTGGTCCAGGGTATAGTCGCAGAACTCTCCATCCGCACGGTCAATTTTTACATGTTTCTTAATGCAATAGCTAATAATACCTTACGGTAAATGACGAGCTTAAAAAAGGTGAACCTCCGGTGTAGGGAAGTTCACCAAATTAAATTGACTGAATATGATGTTGAATAGAAGGTATAAGTAATATAAGTGTGTATTGGACATGAAATTTTTAACATACAAAAAACTATAAATGTATTGGTCCATTATGGGAGCTGGTATGCGAACTGAAAGCGTAAGGAGATTGCAGAGGGTGCCGTTGCGTGAAGTTTGGGAACGTGAAGCATCAGATTTTACACAGTGGCTAGAGGCTAACATTGATGTACTGAATGATGTTTTAGATATTAACTTGATAAATGCTGAAAGAGAAAAATCTGCGGGTGATTTTAGTATTGATTTAGTTGCAGAAGATGAAGAAAATAATATTGTTATTATTGAAAACCAACTAGAAAAGAGCGATCATAAGCATTTAGGTCAAATTATCACATATCTTACTTCACTGAAGGCTTCTAAGGCTATATGGATCGTGCCAGAGGCGCGTCCTGAACATGTTCAGGCCATAGCTTGGTTGAATCAATTTTCTGACGTTGGATTTTATATTATAAAAATTGAAGCTGTAAAAATAGATGAATCCTTACCAGCGCCATTACTGACGCTGATCATCGGCCCATCTTTAGACAGTAAGTTGGTCGGAGAAACAAAACAAAATATTTCTGAGCGCCATTTGTTAAGAAAAAAATGGTGGACAGATCTTATTGATGAAGCAAATGGTAAATATGATACAATTGCAAATTTAACACCTACTGTAAATGGATGGTTGGGATTTAGGTCTGGGGTTAGAGGTGCTAGTTTTAATTTTGTAGTCATGAAACATGAATGTCGTGTAGAACTTTATATTGATAGGGGATTGGAAAGAGGTAATGAAAACAATGCAATATTTGATAAGTTGTATGAAAATAAGAATGATATTGAAAGGGAATTTGGTTCTGAATTAGGATGGGAAAGGTTAGATGCAAAAAGAGCATGTCGTATTCAATTTACTCGAAGAGATGGTGGTTACCGTTCGCCTGAGGATCAGTGGGCACAACTACAAGAGGCTACTTTGAAGGATATGGAGCAATTTGGACGCGCGATTCAGGTTTACTTAAATGCCATTCATATTTAAAGAGAAAAATTGTTTTACTCGTACATTTGTTCGAATAGGTTTATCTTGACCAAAGTATCCGCACCGAGCATTTTACATATAGATTGATCAGTTTCGGACAAACCGCTGCTTAAGATAAAATCCTTTTGCCGTTTTATAAAATCTATATTTCCATCGAATTCATCAATTGTAAAAAGTGACGCATAAGTTAAGTAAACTTCAAGGTAAAACTTTTTACATAGAGAGTTGCAACAGTATTTTCCCTTGGGCCAAATAAATGCGTTTCATCCCATTTGCATTTCTTTAGCATGGCTTGCCTCTTTAAGATTAAGCTCTTTGACAAAAGAAAGACGAGGAGTCGCATAAAGATTCCTCGTCTTTCCATATAATAGTTATTCAATTAGTCTTTAATGTCGTCAAGAGATATATCTGCTAATATTGCACTACAACGTTCCAATGTTGCCTTTTCTTCTTCCTTCATCTTGTCAATGTTAGTAATAAAGTATGCCATGGAATATTTGCATTTTACTGGAAGATAATGTTTTTTATAACAGTCTTTATGTAAAACCATACCTTCTTCACCTTTTTTCAGGCGCATATTAAATCCACACCAAGCACATTTTTTCATCGGCATAATGATACTCACTTGTTTTAAAAGATTGATAAAATAAGAAAGACGAGGAATCTTCTGCTACAAGGTTCCTCGTCCTTCTGCCTTAAGCCACTTCCAATGCTGGTAACATATTTACTGCGCGTTCTTTTTCTCCCTCCATGTAGTGGTAATAGGTGTCCGCAGTAAGCTTAACAGTACTATGCCCCATAAGCTTTGATACTGCTGCTAAATCAGCTCCTTTATTAAGTAACGTAGTCGCAAACAAGTGCCGAAGGTCATACATCCGTGTAGGATAGGTGATCCCGGCACGTTTGCATGCATTCTTAAAGGATTTACGGATGGTTGTAAGTTTACGTCCTTGGTATTCAATGACATAGCCAGAGATAGAAAGTTTTTGCTCCTCCTTTAAACGGTTTAAGAATTCATGGTTTATTGGAACTATTCTATATGATTTCGTTTTACTAGCATAAATCTTAATAGTGCTAGATTCAAAATCAATGTGTTCCCATCTTAAGGATAGAAGTTCAGATTCACCAGGACGAGTTCCAAGATTAAAACAAACCTCCATTGCCCAACGTAAATGTGGTTCAGCACAGGTCATAATCTTCTTCGCATCGACCAAGGTTAATCGTAAGTCCCACGGTTGAACCTTCGGTTTCTTCCAGTTCTTTAAAGGATTAACACTGGTGAGACCATTAGCGATGCCGAAATTGAAGATAAAGCTCAAGTAGTCACAGTATTTATTAACAGTATACTGCGATCTTGATTTTCCTGTGCTACCACTGATTCCTTGAAAATGTAGAATGAACGGCACCATGTCTTGTTGATAGGTTAAAGTATCAACGTGTTTATCTCCAATAACAGGGATAAATTGGTTTTCCAGCAAACGTTCGATGTTGCGAATGTGCTTCTCTGTTCTCCCTGAAGCACGCATGTGATCCAAATACTTTTTTCCAAGTTCTCCTAACGTTATCGTATTCCTTTTGCTAAGCGTTTCTGTAACAACAAGGTCATCTGACATTTGTTGAAAATTGATCGAACTAATCACGCTATCAGCTTCGGGTACAGGTAAACCATGCTCAATTGCATCTTGAACAGCACGATCAAATGCTTGAGCTTTAACCTGTCCTAATTCTCCACGACCAAAAGATTTATCATGTCTTTTGCCGTTAACATGCCAATAGACCATCCAGCGACTATCACGTTGATAGATACCCATAAATACCTCTTCTGAATCAGGTTGATTTTGGAGTTAATAGCAGAAGATAAATACAGAATAGAAAATGTTCAAAGAAAGGGGATGGAAGTCCCCTTGCTAAAAGTTTAAATTGATTTCATGAGTATTTTTTCTACTTCCTCCTCTTGGATACCAAGGTAAGTACGAGTAATAGATGGTGAATGGTGTGCAAGTCTTCGACTTATCAACTCCCAACTTGAACCATAACGGATTCTTTGCTGGAAACACCAAGTTTTTCTTAAAGTGTGCGATCCCGCATGAATATGTAAGTGAATAGCATTACACCATTCCTTTACATATTTAGTTACAGCGTGTACTGAAAGCGGCGCATTTGACCCTTTTCGACTCTTAAATAGAAAGTCGTCATCTTTTGCATCGACAGTTTTAAGATAACTGTCTAAGGCATACTTAATTTCCTTATTCATCATGAAAACGTTTGATTTACCTGTCTTCTTCTCCTTGACAGTTATACGATCACCCACGTTCGCATACCTAACTTGACCAATTGTGATCCCTAAAATATCAGAAGCACGCAAAGCACTATTGATTCCTAGGGTAAAGAGTAAAAGGTTCCGTGGTTGACTACTTAAGAGCTTTTTTATGCTCTTAATGTCTTTCATGTCTCGAATCGGCTCAACTTGCATAAAAGACCTCCAATTTTTCATTTCCTTTTAGGAGTGTATAAAACGTACTTTCAAAACGTTGGAAAATTGCCCTCTCCAAAATGAGTCGCAATATCTGTTTGATATTCTTTGACTTGTTCTTGGAGTGGGCCTGAATGTCCGTTTATAGTATATTTCGGACAATGACGATTTGAAGTACTACTCCTATTTGTAATATTATATCTATTATTATTTGTCTAAAATGAAGCATTGCTAGTGAATAGAACTATATATGAGTTCGTTTAAATATACTTGTACTACAGTTGAAAATTCCAGGTCCCTGAACTTTTAAAATGATGTATAAGTAAAGAGAATGAGTTAAAAAGAAGAAATGCCATGCAGACGAATCCACATGACATTTCAGCTGGAGTGTTATGGGATAAGCTTGGTCAAGATGATCTTACCATCGAGAACTTCGACGTTGAACTGATCACCTTCTTCAATTTTAAGATCACCAAGGTCCTGTACCTTCATGTTGATTTTCAAGAAACCGAATTGATTAATTCTCGGCCTCTTAGAATCCTTAAGGTAAAGTCCTTTAACTTCATAAAGTTGACGATCAATTTGTATTAATTTTGCAATATGCTGCTTTAATGTCTGACGCGTCTTTAGTTGTAAACGTATCATTATTTCAGCAGCATTAAGACCATCCTTGACCATCTGGCGAAGTACTTGCGGATCGAACTTCGATTCCGTCTTTTTCTTCGTCTTCCTATCCTGAACGTCAGTTGTATTACCATCTTTCGCTCCCATAACAGCTCCTTTTGCATAAAAATGTTACTTTAAGTAATATATCTATCTAAAAGGACTAGTAATGCTAGATATTACATAGAATTAGCTAAAATCGCATGAAATATCCAGAAATTTCAGGTCCAAAACCTGGTCAAAAAGACCACCTCCGCCGGAGACGCTGTAGGAGCCCGATTCCGGGGTTTTTGCTGCTCTCTGGACCCAGGGCTCGGGACAAGACCCAAACGCGCAGGAGAAGGGATTTTACAGGGGGTGTTCCTGGTTCGGCATGAGTTCTGGACCAGGGGGTAGGGGAGAGTGGCGACATCTTTTGCCGTTCAAAAAGAAAAAGGTCCTCAACGAGTGAAGACCTTTATTAAGGATCAACTTTGCATTTACAGAGTCATGATCTACCCGAATTGTTTCAGATAGACCATCACTCTTAAGAGTAGAAAGGAACCGTCGCCAGTCCTAGCCCTCTGTTGCAACCGTACAAGTAGTTTTCCCACATACGGCTACGTCAATTGGTATTCGATGTATCAGTAAAATCTAGTAAATTTAAGTAGTTTTTAATGATGCTGTACTACTAAGAAACAGCATGGTTATGTTTTTATAGGGGCAATATTTTCTATAGATCATTTCAAATTTTAATTTACCTGATACATCGAATACCAATCGATAGTTTCTTACAAACTTCAGTCACCCAATGGAAGTCAAGCTCTTTCCTCCATAAGAATCTTTCCATAAGGGTTTCCTTTGGTCAATTTTAATCCACTGAATCAATCCCGCGTCTAATCGCATCTATATATTTTGAAATCATGATTACACTTGAAATATCATGATTTAAAAACTTCAGTTTGCCATGAACCTCGTTTAATATATGGGCCACCACGACTTCTGTATATTTAATACATACGGGCTAGTTTCACGTCTCAACCTCTCCCTTGTCTGAATTACTTCATAACAAGTTGGTCATTCTTGGGGAGATTAGTTTCGAGGAGAACGGCCAACTATCTCATAGTATCCCAAGTAATGTTTATTTTTTGACTTGATGGCTTTTCAAGATAAGACATCTCCTAGGTCAGTAATCCTAGGACAGGATTTAAAATCTACAAAGCGCCCATGGCGTTTAGTAAATTACAAAGTTTCTTTTCTATAGTTAATTTGCCATGTATTAATATCTTTAACAAATAGTGTGTTCTAATAGATAAAATTCCCAAATGGGTTATTAGATAATGGCTATAGAGGGATGGTTTTAAGCGATCTAATAGAGATAATTTGTTTATTTAAAAAATAATATTATATTATTATAATATTTTATCTTTTTATATCTAAAGAGTCTATTAACTTTTTGTATCTATATAGAGTACTTTTGCTTAGTTCTGTCAATTCTGAAAGCTTACTGATTTTAACTTGAATTCCATTGGTCACAAGGAAATTCATAGCGTTAGTAATTTTTTCTTCTGTTTTGTCTATCCTGGTGTCGTGTGTGTAATAAGCTCCAAGCTGCTGGTTCGATTTTATTTCTTCCAGGTGTTCTGGTGAACCCTTCTCTGTATAAGTCATTTCAAGCTTCATGACTCCTTTGTCTTTGGTATAATTACTAAAATTTGGATCATTTCTGTGGTTCCAAGTCCAAGTAGAGATTGATCTAGCTATGGAATTAATTTCTGTCTGGGGGAATGAATGATCCTTTTTTATCCAGGAGAGATGCTTGTCGTAAAAATTTTGACAAAGCATATGGACTGCGCCGTTAAAGTCATCAAATAAATTAAATCCTTTTACGATTAAGTATGCTTCTTTTCGACAGGAGTCGAACATCGTCATGTGTCGGCTATTAGGATCAATTTCTAAAGTTTCTGTTTTGACGGGTAGGAAAGGACAAAATTCATTTAAGTAGTCCAAGTCGTATGTTCCGTCATGCCAAGAAACTTTCCATTTAGATCTACTACCATCAAGATCTTTATAAAGTGGATTCTTGGTGTTGAATCCTGCGTAGCCTCTGTCTCCGTCCATCCGTATCCTTAAACCTTCGCGGACATTGTTGTAATATCTGATTGCTTTGTAACTAAAGCGGCTTTCTCTGCCTCTTATGTGAAGAAGTACAGGTGTAGTAAGTTCATAGTGTAAAGTCGAGTGAGAATTTTCATTATTAATAATCGTTATAGTTGGCTTTGGTAAATACTCGTCCTCCCAAACTAGTGCCGATCCTTCATAGTCAAGGTCAAAGCTCATGTAGTAACGGCGATGGTTTGGAAGCTCGATGTAGGATGCGATATCGATAATATCTTCTTTGTTTCCAAAGAAGTTTATGACCTTATCGTTGCCCCATCTTGGAACGTCTGACAAGTAGCTAAAGAACCTTTGGGCAGGAGGAGGTAGGTTTTCTAGCATTTTCAGCGCAGTTCATTTCGTTTGGATAAGTTATCTATGGCAGTAATGGTTTTCGCTTTTGAGCAAAAGTGTCAATTCCAAAGTGCATTTTGGTTGTCGACTAAGACTAGAGAGGAACCATATAGCGTGCAGAATAAATATTTTTTTGATATGTTTGTTGTCTATGGAGTTAGCTTAGTGATCTTGGTTTTTTATGTTGTTATTGAAGTTTTTCGTAGACAATTATCTGCTGCTGGTTTTTTAAAGATATAATAATTTAAGCTGCTGCCAATTTAAATTGTTACGGATAAGGACAGTATTAGTATCCTATTAGAATCCCGGGGCGGTTGCTCCTAACGGGCCTGTGGCTAGTGCCCGGTCGGCCCCATGAACCATCCCCTTGGTCACTGCCCCAAATGTCCAGGTCCCTGGACTTTTTGGGGGATGTATGAGCAAAAATACCGCCCAATTTAATCATGGGCGTTCCCTTGATCATGGGCAGGGATAATCTAACCCAATAGCACTAAGGATTATCGTCTTGGTCAATTATATCTGTAAAAAATTTTCAGGTTTAAAAAAGACCAAGGCTTGACTATAAGAAGCTATTTGGACTATTTTGAGGATAGAAACCAATTGATGTGTTGTTTGTGATCAAGTACGTTTAAAAATTGTATTCAAATACTCAGTTGTGCCGTTATCATCGCTTTCTTCAAATCTAGGTACAATAGAAGCATTTTCCGATGAGATAAAATTTTCTAACCACCAAAAGTATATCGAATTTGAAAATGTCCTGTAGCTTGAGTCTTTAATGATATCGTCTAAGTCTATGCCAACAACTTCATCAATGAACCATACAAAGTCTTTGTATAACGGATGTTTTAGATAGTAATTTTTTTGTTTATTTCCTTTCTTGTCGAACGGTCTAAAGCAAATATCTACATCTTTTCCTTTTACATTGTCATAAAATACACATCGTCCAGCTTTCGTCCATTGAGCATGAGAAGAACAATCAGAAGACCATGCATGCAAACCTCTTAATTCTTTAGAACTACCTATTTTAAAAGCATGGATATTGACTCCTGCATTATAAATCTTTTTAACAGTTGGTCGGAAGTTATACTTATTTATTGCATTTGATCCAATAGCGACAATAGGATATCTGTCTTTTGTTTCACAGTAATAGTTTATAATGTCATCTTCGAGTAAATGGATCACAGGGACAGGATAAGGAAATATCCCTTCATTTTCAAGAATACGTTGATTTTCGCCGTTCTTACTACAAAAATCACTTCTCTCTATCTCGTCAAAATCTTCGTCATAGCTAAAATAAAACTCAAAGAGCTTCCCGTATTCTTTTAAGAACTTCGCATAGTCATAAACAGTATGGGTTATTTTTTCAGGGTTGTTATACTTTGACCAAACACCAGAATCTAAGATGATAGAATTTATATTGTCTGAAAAATCATTTATAATACGAATTGTTTCATTATCATTCAATCCAAAAGAACGCAAAACATTTACTTTTACATCAGGCGCATATTCCCTGATAAGCTCAAAACTTTTATAGCTTAGGGATGATTGGTAGATTCTCATCTAGTTGCTCGCCTTGATTTTTATTTCTGATATTGGTGTAACTTCAGGGTCGTCAAATTTATCCCACTTTTTAGCCCAATAATCCATTAAGTCTTTGGTTGTATAATGTAAGACCTCTAACATGGATACAAATCTTTCAGGACTATGGTCTGGAACGTAATCATCTGAAAATATATCTTCCATCATATCGGTAAGCTTAAGACATGTTTCTTCTAGTTGGTTGTAAGATGGAGAGAGATCGATATCTATTGTGTTTGTTGTTGGGTTGAAGGTGATGTTTTGCATAGGATCATTATCTTTCTTTTTAAGAAAACATAATTCTAGTGCTGCATAGAGTGGTGTCCCTCTTTTGACAACTTTCTCAACTTTTTCTATGTCTTTGCCTGATACTATCCCTTTTTGCTTTGTAATTTGTTCTAGCATATTATTGGCGACAGATATATTTGAACTTGCAAATTTAATTTTATTTACCCCCAATTTTATTTTTTGGATAAAATCTTCAGAGGTGTCTTCGTATTCGCTGTCATATACATATCCGCCAGCATATAAAATTTCTAGGATAGGGTTGTCTGATTTAATATCAGGGATCACTCTTGTTAGCTCTACTAACAACTCAATTCCTAAGAAGCAAAAGTTTTCTACATAAGGAATCTTGGCTACTTTCATTAAATCATAATGTCTTGCTTTACTCGTTTTTGTCTTAAATAACTTGTCAATCAGTTTGATGCGTTCATTCTCTGCGTCAATTGATTTGCTGTAAAATTTTTTAATTTCTTTGAGCGCATTGTTTATTATAATAAGGAGCTTTCCAGTTTGTATGTCTAAGAATGCCTTAGTTGCTTTGTCATAGTTGGACATTTTAATTATATTTATTTCAAAAGAATTTTTCAACTTGACAATTTCGTCCAGAGCTTTGCTAGAATCAATTTGAGTATTTTCAAAGTCAATAGTTTGTTGAAGTACTTTTGTTACTATGTCTATGTCAAGAGGATGTTCCTGAAGTTTTTTGTATATGTATGACTTTATGTCTTCATTTTGAAAAGTCTCAATAACTTTGCTGAAGATAATATCATAATCTTTGGTGGCCATGTCCATATCCTTTAGTGTGCCTGGTAGTCACTAAGGTGTTTTGTTTAAATACAATTAAGAAAATTGCTAACAATATTTTATTTGTGAAGTTAAATTAGAGACTCCATTGAGACATATTCTTTGCATGAACAGCTATAAAAACTGCCAGTGGCGGCGCTGTTGACATGGGAGAATCCATTTCACTACCCAAGGACCAGGGGTAGCCCTGCTTTTTGCTAACCAACTGGCCCGGTATCGGTCAATCGCTGTTCATGTTAAACCGGCGTTACCGATGCGGTCTCATGCGGAGAGTGGCCAGGTATTACCCCGAAAATTGAGTGACCTGGGATGTTCAGGTACGGATTGTTTACCGGAGAAGGTCCAGGATCGGGGAAGGACCAGGTAGGCGAAAGTGTTAGTGGCAAATGCTCGAGGGTGACAGCTAGCGCGGGTAAAAGTTCCAGAAGTAGTGTTATCCTGCTTAATTTATAGTATTATTTTACGATCTGCCGTCGTTCATGCTGGAAGGGAAGATACGTTATTTTCCTGGTTCTACCACTTTACCCTCGATTTCAGGTATGTGGTGCTCAAAAATCCGGGGTTAGACTTTTTTGTTTCCCACTTGTCGGTATTTTTTATCTCGTTTTCGACATATTTTCACCACTTTTTGTTTTTAAGCTGAAGGTCGTGAGTTTTCGCAACGAGTTTCGGGACAGAACTTTTCTAGCAGATAATATCCTTATTTTACACGTAAAGATAGTCTTTTAGCGAGGTTGATTACTCCCTGCAAAAGCTTCAGTTCCACCGCCGGCATCTCTTGCACCGTTTCGATCACTTGCCCCCGGATCAGTTCGGCTTCCTGGTCAGGTTCTTCGACTGCCAGAAGTTGTGACACCGTGACGCCAAAACCCTGGGAAAGTCGCTCTAAGCTTTGAAGCGTCGGATTCCCGTCACCACGCTCGATCTCTCCAACATGCTGGACGGAAACTTTGGCCTGCTCGGCCAAATTTTCCTGGGTCCAACCGCGTAGTTTTCTTAGGGACTTTATCCGATTCCCTAGCTGTTTTTCCAAACTTTCCATGGAGTTACCTCACCGTATTTTCTTTACGGGGAGGTTCTCATCAAGAAAAGCAGTCAGGGTATAGTTTTTGAAATCAAACTTTTACGTCGGTAAAGATTTCTGTCCCAGGAAATGACGTCAGTTTAGCTTTATCGTCTGGTACAGTTTTTGATTGATATCATGCTAATCATCAGAAGGTGTTATATTTTTGACAAACAATGAATTTTCTAACTAGCTAATGTCACTGACAATAAACCATAATTTGATGGCGTCAAATGTCGCACGGAACCTGGGGAATCACTACCAGGAACTCAGTGTTTCGACGCGGCGACTGTCGTCTGGCCTGAGGATCGGTACCGCCGCCGATGACGCAGCAGGGCTGGCCGTTCGAGAACTCATGCGGTCGGATGTTTCTACCCTGAATCAGGGAATCAGGAATGCTAACGATGCCATCTCCATGATTCAAACTGCAGATGGGGCTTTAGAGGTTATCGATGAAAAGCTGATCCGTATGAAAGAGTTATCAGAACAAGCATCGACAGGTACTTATACATCTGATCAAAGAATAATTATCGATTCAGAATTTCAAGCTATGGCAAGTGAAATTCAGAGGATTGCTAGTGCTACAGAATTTAATGGCATAAAGTTGCTAGATGGAAGTTCAGTTTTTGGAGTGCAAGGTGTAAAGCCTCTAAGTGAAAGATTTAAGGATAGACTATGGGCGCATTGGGAGTTTGACAACAATACTTTAGATTCTTCTGGCAATGGATTTAATGGTGTTAATCATGATGTCAGTTATGCGCAGGGAGAATATAATGAAGCAGGATATTTTGATGGCTCTACGTCTTATGTAGAAGTCCCATCATTTGACATGAATTCAACAGAATTGACAATATCTGTTTGGGTAAATTTAAAAAGTCCCGGTACTAGTTCTGAAAAAGCCAGGCAAATTTTATCAACAAGTGAAGGTGACAATGGGATGCAGTTGGAAATTTGGGGAGACACGGGGAAGATAATGTTTGATGCAACAAATAGAGCTGATTCTCGTCTGACTTCTTCAGCGGGAGCTATAGATTTTAATAAATGGCACCTGATTACAGCTACTGTAAATGGCAATAATTCGTCAATATTCGTTGACAACGTGCTTGTGGGGTCAAGGACAATATCTGGATCTATTACTTTGAGTGGTGTCCGTTTAAATATTGGAAAAGATGATCCTAGGTGGGATCAAAATTGGCATGGGTATTTGGATGATTTTAGAATATATTCACGTGGCTTTTCGCAAGGAGAAATACAAGAGCAGCTTGATGCAGTTGATCATGAGGATGGTTTTTCTTCGCTAATACAATTTGGAAAAAATGATAATATTAATGAAAGTTCCTATTATGTAAATATCAATTCGGCAACGCTAAGTAGCTTTAATTTGGCTGGCGTGAATATAAAAACTCAAAATGATGCGCAAAAATCACTTGTTGCATTAGACAAAGCTATGGTTAAAAAAGATAATATTCGTGCTAATCTTGGTGCTGTGCAAAATAGACTTGAAAATACAATTTCTAATCTTCAAATACAATCAGAAAATTTGCAAGGAGCTGAATCACAAATTTCAGATACTGATGTAGCTGAAGAAATGACAAACTTCGTAAAACAGCAAATACTAAGTCAGGCTGCTACTGCAATGCTTACGCAAGCTAATTCTATACCTAAAATAGCTTTGCAGATTATAACTGGATAGTGCCGTATATTTAAAAATATTTTAAATCTCATTCAGGTACATAAGGTTTTTAGAATGTATATTAATTCAAAATGACGCGTGGCGAAATCATCGTAAAATCGTATAGAATTACCGCGTGAAATTAGGAGATACATTGTCGTACTTTGCCGTTAAATCTTATTATACTTGTCAGTTTAGTTTTTTCGCAAGTATCTTCTTATCAACACCGCTTACAAGTATATAGTAATAGCGCTTATATTTTATAATCGAACATAGAGGATCGACAATATTTCTATCATAACTAAAAGCACTACTAAGAGTTTCGAAAACCTCCCCGTTAGCCATTTTGATTATGGTCCCTGTTTGTATGCCATCTTTCTCTTTAAATATATTGAGACACTGACTATACTTAATATTGTCGTCTGTATATCCAGTAGAAGATAAGAACATCCCTAACATGATTATGCCGGAAGTGATAAATTTAGTTTTCATTATCAACATCCTGTGATTTGTCGTAATCTTGTAAAATACCGTCTAGTTTTGATCGAAAATTATTACATAGTACTACTCCAACTTCAGAGTAAGATCGTGCTAGCTCTCCATAGATTTCAACTGAAGTTGTATCCATAATCTTAAAGAGCTCGTGAATTGGCCTAAAGCTCACTAGTATTTGATCCTTTAACGATAAAAGGTCTTTGTTATCTGACATGATCTATCCTTTTGCTTGAAATGGTTGTAGATACATTCAAACTTAAGGATACCCTGGAGTAGGGGAGACGGTCACGGTCCCATGGGACTGGTGCGGATACTGTCACGGAGAAAACAGGACGTTGGGCCGGAGCGGGTTTCCCCTGCGATTTCCCCGGTGGGGAGTAGAAGGGGACCCGTCCAAGAGAAACGGACCAGGAAGGGGCCCTAGGACGCGAAATAGCGGGGTGTCCGGGTCGCTGGGCCAACTGCCGTTCCCAAAAATCCCATCCCCCAAATTCGGTAGGAATTTTTAACAGGAAATTCTCTTCGTAATTATTGACACCATTTTCGGACAAGCGCTATATCGGCAGTAAATCTACCAAGGAGTACTTTTTATGATCGATAAGAAGCTTTTGTCTGAAGCTAAAGATATCGCTAAAGATCAGATGCGTCATGGAAAAATCCATTACTCTGATTTTGAGAAAGCTACTAAAGCTATTTATGATGATTTGTTGCAAATGGAAAATATGGCATCCTTCGATGTTAGTTCTATAGAAACTGAAGCGCCTCAGGTCGCGCTTCCTGTTGCTCCAGCATCCAAATTTAAACATGAAAAAGTCGCTGGTAAAGTTCGTTGTGCTGAATGTGGTAATACGTTCAAGTCTTTGTCAGCAAATCATTTGAATAGCCATGGTATTACTCGTGAGGAGTACATGGTCAAGTATGCTCTCACTGATAAGGATATGCAAGGAGATATCGAACGTAAAGTTAAAACGGGTGATGATAATGCTCTTACTATAATGAGTTATATCATGAAAGAGTATGATCTTAAACGAGCAGAGGCCAAACCTTTTGTGCAGCAGTATGGATTTGGCGACATTAAAGGGTTGATGGCACAAGCAAAAGAAAAGAATGTTTCTGCTCTTGATCTCTTGAAAGAAAAAGCTCCTACTCCTAAGAAAAATGAGAAGTAGGGGCTTGATATAATATGAAGTGAACTGGCCCACGTCAGTCATTAAATCAGTGGTTGGCGTGGGTTTCAGTAATTTTAAGCTATTTAAAACTGCCTCTCTGCTTCTATTTAAAAGTATTGTAAAATACTAGGACATTTTATGATCACTACGTCCTACTTCGCACGAGAAAAAGATATTGCGAATCCTGTTTGTATTGCTCAAGTTAAACCTGCTTGGAGTAAATCAAGGGAATATAAAAAACTTGCTCCTCCATGGGCTTTGGTGGATCGCTACAAAAGAGAACTTGTAGCTCCGCAACAATATACTCAGGAATTCACGTTCGTAGTTTTGTCTCTATTAAATCCTGTAGAAGTAATGAACGAGATTGTATCTTTATTTGGAGAGGATGCAGCTTTACTTTGCTATGAGAAAGCAGGTGATTTTTGTCACCGAAGGATCGTTGCTGCATGGTTGGAGAAGGGGACCGGTGTAGTTGTTCCTGAGCTGAAGTTTTAGAAGGTAGTGTAAAAACTTAAGAGTGGTATAGAGATAGTTGTGAAATTGTCCATGTTGTCCTGTGATAAGGGGCGGGTTTTGTTCGGTTTTTTATTGTATTGAATTTGCAAAAAATTAAATTAAAAAAATCAGCTAATCAGCTCAAGCACTCTCGCAAGATCAAGGTTATGAACTGAGGTCAAAGTATTAGCATCTTGACTCGATTGCTGAATACCCTCAACCAAAGAAGAGGCTTCTTCATAGGAAATTTCCGTTTGAGATCCAAGACGTGTGCCCTTGGATGATATCTGCACCACATCAGAAGTATTCTGTTTTTGCTCAGCTAGTTGTCGTTTTCTTTCCTCAATGCGAGTTCTAATGTCAGTCAATGAACTTTGTGCGCTGCTGAGAGGGGAAATATTCATTGCCTAAGCCTCCTTTATTAAAGTTATCCGCTAATAAGTTGCATTGCCATTTTAGGCAATGAGTTGGCTTGTGAAAGCATTGCAACAGCAGACTGTGTCAATATTTGCTCACGCACAAACTCTGTCATTTCATTCGCAACATCAACATCAGAAATTTGTGATTCTGAAGACATTAGGTTTTCTGCTTGAATCTGTAAGTTGGAAATTGTATTTTCAAGACGGTTTTGTACGGCTCCTAGATTTGCCCGAACCTTGTCCTTCATGACAATCGCATTACTTATTGAATCCAAAGCGGATTGTGCGTCATCTTGAGATTGAATAGAATTACCAGCCCAAGTATACCTTGAATTAAACCAGGTCGTGCTAGAGTTTACCGCTGCAAGAAATTCTGAATCATGGTTATTATAAACAGAGGCTGGTTCTGTAGGTAAAGCTGGATCAGGCGCATAATTTTCTGCTCCTATCTTAGCAGCTGCAGCGTTAGCCCACATGTAATTCAATTCTTGTTTTTGGCTTCCAGTAAGCGTATTATAATCAGCATATGTGGTAACGCCAACGTATTTTGAATTTGGATCACTATAATAATCTTTAGTAGCAGCTTGAACATTCCAAGTATCATAAATTGTATCGAACGATGTCGAATCTGTCGGCACAGAATAGGTAGATATTTCATTAGCTAAATAATTAGGCCAATTACTTATAAGATTATTATAATCGTCTACTGTTATTGTATCTCCAACATAACCACTGAGTGATGACTCAAGATTTTCCTTGAATTTACTCTTGAGCCTTGAAAGTGACTCATTAAGAGTCGAGTTGTTCCCTAGTCCGAGCGCTTCCGATGTCATTTCTTCGATCTGAATATAATAATAGTCTTCAGCAGAACTGTTCCCTGTGCCAAAATGTACTTTTAACTTTCCAGATGGATTAAGACCAAATCCCTCATGAATCGATGAAGATAAATTCCCATTCAATAAATATATACCATTAAAATCTGTTGCGGCAGCAATCCTTGTTATTTCAGAAGCCATCGCCTGATATTCAGAATCAATTATAATACGCTGATCAGATGTATAAGTTCCTGTCGCAGCTTGCTCTGCCAGCTCTTTCATGCGTATCAGCTTTTCATCTATTACTTGCATTGCGCCATCAGCTGTTTGGATCAGCGACACAGCATCATTCGCATTTCTTATGCCTTGATTCATCGTCGCGACATCAGATCGCATTAGTTCTCTAATTGCAAGTCCAGCAGCATCATCTGCAGCACTATTTATTCTTAAACCTGATGAGAGTCTTTGTGTTGATGTAGCCAGAGCCCCATAATGATTATCAAGATTTCTTGAAGCATTAAGAGCCATAATGTTGTGGTTGATTACTAAGCTCATAATAAGTACCTTAATTAGAATTTGTATGACAACACAACATGCTAGAGAGGAGACCCCTGACACAGAAAAAAGCGACGAGGCAATCGTTGCCTTGGTTACGAGCGGAAAATCAAAAAACATTCCAAAACGATGGGCATGAGCCTTGAAAATATTTCCCGATTTTCAACACAATGATTTTATTTGAAATTTGGTGTAAACAAAATTCTATACACACTTATGAAACCTTATTTCTGACTTGTTTTGTCAGAATTCCGGAAAATTTTTCTCCCCAACGCCGTCAGCAATATGACAGCTAATACTGGTGCAGACGATGTCGTCCAATGTGTAATGGCTTGATTAAGCGCATCTTTTAAGGTGTGCCAAAAACGCGACAAGCCGTGTTTATACTGCGGGAGGAAGTCGACTTCGACTTGACGGGTAGGACAGACGAAAAGATAGGGTGATCTGTGGGCAATCAAGCTAAGCGGCAGAGGCTGGGCGATTGCTGAATTTTTAAGCAGTTTTCTCTTTAAAATCAGTCAAATAGCTACTGCTAAACCCCGGAGTTCGTGATTAACTTACTGAATTAATTGATTATTATAATTCTCCCATCCTCCCCAAAGTCCTTTTTTCTCCTCCCCAGAGTAAAAACCCCTTGACCTGCCCGTGCCAAATCCGTACTTACCCCGAGCCAACGACGCGCCAACGAAGCCAACGGTTTTGGCCCCCAACTTTTTCTTGGGAACGGAAATTTTGGGGTTGACTTCGGGACGAGTTTGGGGCATTTAGCCTGTTCCCTGATTCTGTTTATAGGACCGTAGCTCAGGGGGA
>NZ_JNJA01000006.1 GCF_000702665.1 Solidesulfovibrio alcoholivorans DSM 5433 | reverse complement strand
TCTTTCCCGGGGGGAGACAGCCGCCAGCCTCCAAGGGGAGGTGGATGCACAATTCTAATTGTCGCTGATGCTCAGGAGTAATTGTCGCCGATCAGACGTGGTCGAAACGGCCATGGGCGCCGAGATGACCGGCTTCCTCGGCTACGACCGTTACCAAACACCTGCCAGTGATGCCGGCAATCGCCGCAACGGCTACAGCCAGAAAGAGCTTGCTTCGAAGGTCGGCCCCATCGTCATCGATGTTCCCCGGGACCGCAAATCCGAGTTCGCACCGGCTATCGTCAAGAAGCGCCACAAGGACATCGGCGGCTTCGAGGAACTCATCCTTTCCATGTATGCCAAGGGGATGAGCACCCGCGATATCCAGTACCACGTCAAGGAAATCTACAACCACGACATCTCGCCCGAGACGGTCAGCCGCATCACCGATGCCGTCATCGACAAGGCCAAGGAATGGCAGAACCGGCCGTTGGAGCCGATTTACGCCATCGTGTTCATGGACGCGCTGTTCCTCAAGCTCCGGGTGGATGGCAGGGTCAAGAACGTGGCCGCCTACCTGATGGTCGGCATCGATCTGGAGGGACGAAAGGAGTGTCTCGGCATCTGGCTTGGCCAAAGCGAATCCGCCAAGTACTGGCTCGGCGTGCTCAATGAGTTCAAAAACCGGGGCGTAAACGACGTGCTGATTTTCGCCGTGGATGGCCTGACAGGCTTTCCTGAAGCCATCAGGGCCGTGTATCCCCAGGCCGAAATCCAGCGTTGCCTGGTTCACCAGGTCAGGAACTCACTGGCGCAGATGGCCTGGAAGGACCGCAAGGAGGTTGCCAGCTCCCTGCGCTCGATCTACACCGCTCCGACAGAGGAAGCTGGCCTCATGGCCCTGGCCGAGTTCGAGGAAACCTGGGGGCGGAAGTACCCCCATGTCGTGCTGTCCTGGAAACGGCACTGGCCGGAACTGGCGACGTTCTTCAGTTATCCCGAAGCGGTACGGCGGCTGATTTACACCACCAACCCCATTGAGAGCCTCAACAGCCGGGTCAGAAAAACCGTGAAGGGGAAAAGCGTCTTCCCGACCGAGGTCGCCCTGTTCAAGGCGCTCTATCTGGCGGTGGCCGAAGCCGAGAAGCGCTGGACGATGCGAACGAGGAACTGGCAGGAAATCATGGCCCAGCTTGCGATCTTCTTCCAGGAAAGGCTCAAAGACTATCTCTGCTGAACAAGCAACCAGGAGCGTTTACACAGTTTTCGGGACACTCCCCGAGCAGCCGCTCGCATATTGGGTTTGTCCCGCAATCATGGCAAGTTCTTATCCTGGATTTTCATAATATATAGATTGAATTGGTTTTCCTCCTCTAAATATCGCCCCACATTGTCGACATTTTGTCTCACCAGAAACTCCATTGGTGAAGACCGCATTTTTTCCACAGTTTGAGCAACGTCGTCCCTGGCCTCCTTTTGGGGCTACAACCATGATATAACCACACTTCGTGCATTTTTTTCCTGTGGCCGTCCTAAAAAATGTCATTCGATTACAATTGGGGCAAAGTGATCCAGCCATATGGTTCCTCCCGATAAGTATGTATGTGTGCCGGCCCGGAGTGTCAAAAACAATCAGTCATTTCGTGTGATAAAAATTTTTCTTAGCCGGTCGAAGCGACAGGTCAACTCCAAACCACCGCCACCATGCAGTTGCGTGCGGCTCTCAGGATGAATGTCGTCCCGGTTCCCCTCCCGAAACAAAGTGTTCCTTCGGGGAGAAGCATGGATACACCCGGCCGTGTACCCGAAAAAGGCCATCAAGGAAGCCTCGGTGACCTGCCTTGAGTGCGGCAAGTCCTTCACCCATGGCCTCACCTCCGAGGAATATAAGGCGAAAAACGGCTATAAAATGACCCAGGCCTTGATCTGCAAAGCCTTGGCTCGGGAACGCCGCACCAAAATGAAGGACATGAAGCTGTGGGAGTGACAAACCAAGAGCAAAGCCGAATAGCAATGCCTACCGTTCGATGCCGCCTGGCCTGACGCGACTTCCCCCTCAGCCCCAGCACACCTCCCCGTGCTGGTGTTTTTGTCTTGACGCACCCGCGTGTCACCGGACAACCTCTCCGAAAATGGAGAATCCTCAGGGGGTGAAGAACGGGACTTGGCTCGAGAGCTTTTCGGGTCCCGGACATGTGCGCAGCCATTTTCATCAAGGCATTTGAGGACCTTTGTCTGTGCGGTGTCTCTATGTGGCCGTTACATAGTCGAGAAAGGTTTGTATGTGCGGCCGACAAGCTGACCGAGAAAAAACCTTGAACGTGGAAAGATGCGGAAACCGTGCTACCGTTACAGTGCGACCATCGGCAGCGTAGCAGCGGCTGGCCTCAAAGCAGTAATTACCCCAGCCTGATTCAAAGGCCTTGCGTTCGAAATTGCCATTTCGTAAAATTACCAATTCTTCCATGGCCGAAAAAGTTTCTCTGTCGATAGTTATGATGCAGTTTAGGGAAAGTATACTCAGTATTTGTCTCCACAATTTTTTAGCAAAGGCCAACGTTTCGTGTTTTCGAGGTAGATCTTGGAACCGTGGCGATCTAAATGGTATAAAGTATGCGCATAGAATAGATGTATCGGCAAATTGACGCACTGAATATCCATTGTTAAGTCGTTCTTGAAATTCAGCCATCAATGCTTGCACCTGCACTTGCAGGGGATCTTGGCCGGCTGGAGTATTTCGCCATTGCTCGACAAAGTATGCGTTTCCATTTTCGACACTTTTGCGTGGATGGTCTGGTGGCTCCACATGGCCACCCGGATTAAGAGTGATCAGTGCAAGCTTAGTCTTGTCCGATAAGGTTGCCTGAGGACCCATCAGAAACCGCCAACCAAGAGTGTGACCGAGTTCAGCATAGGAGGTTTCAATGTCAGAGCATATAGAATCGAACGTTTCTTTGTCCATATTGTCCTCCATGGCAGAATAACTCACCAAAGTTATTACATCATTGCATTTGACAGATCTGCAATTTAATTGGAAGTTGACGACTGCTTCTGCATATCGCAACCTCTCGTTTGGTTACCTCAGGTCCACGTGCTTTGAAAATGGTAAATGACGCCAGGAGTGAAAACAGGCACCAAGTTTGATGCTGATTCGGGGCCATCCATGGCCGCAACCATTTTCGAGTACCGAGTCGGATGGCGCATCGAAATGCCCCTTTCGAAGCTTTTTCGTAATATTATAGCAAGTCAAAGGTATTTTAGCCATCAAAATGGAGACACCCCTTGAAAAACCTCTTGTTCTCCATTTTCTTTTCCGTGCTGGTAGCGACGTCAGCCCTCGCGACCGAAAAATTTTCGGGCAAAGTGGTCACGGTCGTAGACGGTGCGACCCTGGACATCGCCAAGTCGGACGGGCAAATTGAAAGAATTCGCCTATTCGCCATCACCGTCCCGCAAGCCGGCGCGAAGCATGCCGAGACGGCCACGAAAAGGACCGCGTCCTGGTGTCACCAGTGGGACAACGTGGCCGAGGTGATGCCCATGGGCCGGGGCAAGGACGGGGTGGCCGTTGCCCGGATAATTGTCGGCCAAGAGGACATCGCCAACGTTTTGGCCAAAGCCTGCCTGGTACGCGTGAACATGCAACTCTGCCGCGAACAGTTCACTCCTGAGTGCGTCAGCTGGAACGCCTGGGAATTGCAGTGCCGAGACGAAAAGAAGGGGCTGTGGTCCGAGTAGAGCGACAGGTTCAGTTTTGTTAAGGGCTAACCGATGAGGAAAATTGCTATTCTTTACGTTGCCGTAGCCCTTTGGGTGGTGCCGGCTTTTGCCTACGACCTCACGCTGCAGAATACTCCTGTTCAGGTTTATTTCTCACCCCGGGGCGGAGCACAGGATGCTCTGGTTGCCACCATCGGCCAAGCCAAGGATTCCATTTTCGTTCAGGCATACAGCTTCACGTCAGCCCCCATTGCCAAAGCCTTGGTGGATGCCGTCAGGCGCGGGGTGAAAATCGAAGCGATACTGGACAAGAGCCAACGAACCGAACGCTATACGGGAGCGACCTTCTTGAAAAACGAAGGAATCCCTGTGTATATTGACGACAAACATGCCATCGCGCACAATAAGGTGATGATTCTCGATCGATCCATTGTTGTCACGGGATCTTTCAATTTCACGAAGGCAGCCGAAGAAAAGAACGCTGAAAATTTATTAATTATTCCGAGCAAGGACATGGCCAAAATCTACATGGATAACTGGGAGAAGCACAAAGAACATTCTGAGAGCTATTAACAATAGGCCATGGCGCACTTCGCAACCAAATGTCATTTTTATCTAGTTCACCATCCTCAGCATACTACAATATACTTTAAAGGAAACATAAGAAGATGTCTATCCTGCCAGACATGGCGTTATATAGATATTTGTCGTTAGAATCTTTCTTGCATTTATTTACAAGCAAAAAAGTTCGATTCTCTAAGATTACTTCTTGGCCAGATAAGTTCGAAGGCAAAAGTTATGAAATGTCCAGCAGAATTCATACTGGATCTAGAAACATAAATCCAAACCATATATTTGGAAGCTGTTGGACCCGCGAACTTGATATCCTAGAATGCCATCAAACGCCTGCCGGCTTAAATCTGGACACATTTCAAAGGGCGAATCAAGAATTACAGCAAATGGGTTCTGCAGCTTTGTGGGAAGCATATTGCGGCAGATCTGGCGTATGTGTTAAATGCAACATTTCAAAGATATTATGCTCAATTGCAAGTCGCATCGAGAACAACCCACATCTCACTCTCGTCCATCAAGAAATTACATACTGCCCAGGAATCTCAATTCGATCAAATACCATCGATGCATTGTTTCAAAAAAGAATACCGTTTCGACATGAATCGGAATATCGCTTCATAATCTTAGACAATAGCGAGACAGAATTGGACATGGATATCGATATCGGTGATATCTATGATTTTTTTGATGAAATCCTTGTCTGTCCAACACAAGATGACAATGGATGGATAACCAGCGCAATACACAAACATTTTTCGCCACTTTTCAAAAACGGACATTTAAATATGAAAAATGGTAAAATTTATTGCCATCGATCCCAGCTATACCTGCCTGCATCTAACGAACTGCGAGTAGTAAAATAACTTTCCAACGCTTTGTACAAATAATGTTGTAAGAAGCTCCTTGTTATTTTTTTATAAACAAGACACAGCTCGAGTACTTAAGTGGTTTCCTCCGAATCTTTTATTTTAGACCAAAAGGATCTCTAAACGCTGAATTTGAAACATCGCTACAGGAGCCTAACAGAGGCTTATTTTAGATTGATAAATGTTATTGATGTATTGGCGGTTGAAAAAAAGTGCAGCCACAGGAATGGATGTCTCTTTCCTCGAACAAATGAGGCCAGTTGCCAACAAAGCTATGCCGGACAAAAAGATAATCAGGACCACCGAAGCTCTTTTGGCACACCGTCGCGCACCCTGGATCCGCCTTTTCGCAAATGCATATTAAAAATATCTTATTATTTCATATTGTTGAATTTTAATTAACATAGTTCACTGTCGAGGATTTACGCCCGATCGGGTGGGTGATATTGGGACCTGCAGGGCTCAGGCAATCTGAACAGCATTATTCTCAACGTCACTTTTAAGGGAATTCCGTGCCAGAATCCCGATATAATGGCGAGATCGTCGCAGGCTCTTTAATGGTTAATGAGAGCTGTAAGATTGCCGACCTTCTTTTGCAAGGCCTTGACGAGAGGCGTTTTACGTGGCTCTGTTGATGGACAATGTCCTCCAGAAGCGCAGCCCCGCTACCACAAGGCGACAATCCAAGCGCATCCGCAATAGACTACTCCCTCTACATGAAGATTCTTGGATTATGATCCGTGATGGCTCCCACGAGCAGACTGAACAGGCTGTACAAACTCACATTAAAATGGTCCATTCCGAGGAGATGGGGACATCCATCGTGGGCCTCATAGAATGGGACGATGTTTAGACGATTTCAATGCAACAAATTCTCTGCGAATGGCAGGTACATTGTCCAATGAATTATTACAATATTCTTTCTTGGTTGAGTTATCCGTTGACGTCTGTTATGCCGACACTTCTGGGATTTCTGCGGCACAAAGGTGTGCCAGAAATTCTTTCTCTGGGGATATTAGTATGGTTATTTTGTGTCATTATTCGTGGATGGCGAACATGGCATCCGCTAATGCATCAACTTGAAATATGCAACAATAAACTTGCATCCATACCAGATTCGGGCTTAATAGGAATTCAATATCAGAATTTTGTGTCTACACTTTCTGCTAAATGTCCTGCCCTAGAGGAGGTTTGGAAGAAATTTACTCAAACCCTAATTCAGAAAGATGGGGAGAAGATATTTTTAACAGTAAGTCCAGCGATCTACTTTTCAGCTGAACGTTTCGAGGGTGTGGTGCAACTTCGCCGTCTAGCAAAATGGTCAGGACTATTCGTCGGCATCGGCCTGCTCTTGACTTTTCTCGGCTTGGTGGCCGCATTAAGTTCGGCCAGTCAAGCCATCCATGCAGCAACGTCAAATGGCGGCCAAGCTCAGGAAGCAATGCAAAGTGCTCTAAAGGATCTTCTGAGTGCAGCCACCTTTAAATTTTACACCTCCATTTTTGGTCTGCTTGCCTCATTGGTAGTTAGTTATACGGAAAAACATTTTCGTCGAGGGCTTGAAAATGCCTTCCGAAATTTTCGAAAGCATCTTGAGCGCTTATTGCCAATTCAAATCCCTGAACAACTCTTATATGAACAACTACGTGAAGCCAAGGAGACGACCACACAAATTAAAGTTTTTAATAGCGAAATAAGTGATGGCTTAATAAGGATGTCTGGTGCAGTGGCTACTGCCATGAATAATGTCGTTACGCCTATGCATCGTGAATTGAAGGAAAGTTTTTCAGCAACCTCAGAAGCTGTCTCCCGGGCCATGCTCGAAGCGGTTGAACCTGTGCGCAAGGGACTTGATCAAGTTGGCCAGAATCTTGGAAAAATGGAAGAGTCCATTGGGCGTTCTATTGGGGAAAATATTAAGGTCATGCAAGAGGAGACCCTTAATGTCCTGGCCAATCGCCTAAATCAAGTTGTCGACCAGCAGGCTGGAGCGGAATTGTCAACCATGGTCCAGACCCTTGATGGCTTATCTAGCGCTTTAGCCCAGATGAAAGATTCGCTGAACAACGGAGGTGGAGCCTTTGCCTCAACTCTGGAAACTGCAGCTCGTGAATTGCGCGAAGGTGTAGCCGGCTTGGCCGAAGCTACACGGGGTATCAGCCAAAATGTGGCCCAGGACGTCAGCCAGGCTCAGTCCGCTCTCCAAGAACGACTGCGGAGCATCGGCGATGAGATGGCTCAAGCCCTGATCCAAATGAGGGAGGCCATGGCCGGCGCGACCGGTTCCGTGAGCGACCAGGGCGCTCAGGCTGTGGCCGCATTAAGTAAATCCGTCGAAGAGATGGCCGAGACTATGCGCCGAACTGCTGCTGAAGCAGGGGACCAGACCGCGCGTAATGCCCAATCCATGAACGAATCCATTGCTAGTATTTTACGCGAGATGCGCGACGAATCTGCACGTGTGGCACAGACCAACCAGCAGGCCATGGAACGTTTACTCCAAGTTAGTACCACGGCCAGGGAAAACATGAGCGTCGCCCTGGCTAAGGTCGGTGACGAGGTCTCGGCTCAGGGTCAGGCCGCCGCCGTCCGACTAACCGATGGAACCAGCGCTGTCCTTGCCTTGCTCAATGAATCCCTGGCGAGCATGGGCACTCATGTCCAGAAACTCTCCATCGGACTGACCGATGCGGATCAGGCGTTGGGGCTTCATGGCCGTAGTGTGCGAGAGGCGGCCACTGGATCCCAGGCGGCGGCCAAGGCGCTGGAAGCAGCCGCCAGCAGTATAGGAGCTGCCTCTGGCCCCATTGTGACCAGCCAAAACACCTTGACAGCCAGTGTGCGCGGTATGGAGCAGGCTCTACGCAGCCTAGTCGATGGTGCCACGGCTATGGGACGAACCGTTTCTGCTGCAGGATCAATCATCCAACAGGCTTCCTCTGGCCTGGAAACATCCTGGCAACAACATCTAGGTCGCTTCCAGGGGGTCGATGAAAGTCTAGCTAAAGTTTTACGGGAAATGTTATCCGCAATGGACAGCAATGCTGAAAAATTAAACCAACATGTACATAGTATTGATGAATATCTTGGCAAAGCGGTTAAACAGTTTGCCGAATCAGTTGACGATCTTAATGAGGTCTTCGAGAAGACCCTCGTTGCGATGAAAAAATAACAGCACAACTATTCGAGAGCAAAATGGCTATTCATGATGTTCATAACGGTGCAGACGAACATGACCAGGATTTTTTCGTATCCATGACTGACATGATGGTAGGTATGCTCTTTTTGTTCATCATTATGCTCATGTTTTTCGCGATGAAATTTAGTGATGATTCCGTAGACCTTCGCACCCAGAACGCTCTCCTGGAAGATCAGCGTAAGGCTGCCGAAGAAGAAAAAAATAGACTTCGCGCCCAGCTTGACTTGCTTCAGGGGGCACAGCAAGCTCGTCAGACTGTCGTCGAACAGGTTTACCAGTCCCTTAGAGACCAGGGGGTGACGGTACTTATCGACCGTGACAACGGAATCCTGCGTTTGCCAGAGTCCATCCTGTTTCCTGTAGGCAAGGCTGAGCTATTGCCCGAAGGCAAAGAGGCGGTGACCAAGCTGGCCAGAGCGTTAGGCCAAGTTCTGCCTTGCTATGCCACTCTCCCAGACGCCACCGCCCCTGCTGATTGTCCTGCAACGGCCTTCGGATTGGAGGCACTGCTCATCGAAGGACACACCGACTCCGATGGTCCTGAGGACATGAACTGGAGGCTGTCAATGGAGAGAGCATTGCATACCTACCAAGTCATGATTCGCGAGCAACCGGAACTAGGGACACTCCGTAGCAGACAGATGCGTATCGACCAGAACGGTTCCACTAGTGCCGGCTATCCACTCATGTCAGTGGCTGGATATGGACTCAAGCGTCCAGTGATGCCTAACACTAACCCAGAAAATAAGCAACGCAATCGCCGTATCGACATACGTTTCATCATGACTCCGCCGAGCGAAAAAGAGGTTAATGCAGCCAAGAGGTTGCTCGAATGACCCAGGGCCTCAAAGACTTGCTGCTAACTTGGCAGCAATCGGGGTATCAGATTCGTCCTCTGGTCTTTTGTCCTTCCAGAGCGGTGGAGGCTGCCAAACTCGTCGGAGAGGGGACGGATCAGCCAACTCGGCCTCCACTTGATCTTCAGGCCCTACAGGTCCGACTGATCCAGGCAGCCCGCAGCCAGGACTTTTCCGGACTGGACGTGCTTGATTGGCGTTATTCCACCCTATGCCTGGATAAAAGTGTCCTGTTGGAAGATCTCTCGTTACTGCGGGCCTATTTGAAGGCTTTGGCCCAACGTGCCCGTGGGCGTCTCTTGCGGGGGCTAGCACGAGTATATGTTGATATTTTTACAAGTTTCCCCCAGGCCGCCCGTGAGCTTGCAACCTTCCTAGCTCGCCGCGTTGACTCATTGGGACGTCGGTGGTCCGAGGCAGCATTCCGATTTGAACTTTTCAAACCGACGGTAGCGGTGGATCGCCTTGCCTCCTGGCTCTTGAACCCAGAAGTCGGTGTGGAACATGGCATCGTGGTAGCTTTTGATCACGCCGGCCTCCCCACTAGCCTGGCAATATCAGAATTTGGCATAAAAGCTTTCCAGGTTGCACTGCAGCGCCCCTCGGGCACTGGAAACAAATCTCTCACGCAGGAAATGGCTCAGCGAATCATCGACTTGTCAACTACGGCGCAAGGATGTCTGTTCCTCAATGTCCCGCCAGTGATCCAAGCGATCACTGATGCCCTCCTCTTGCCATTTAGGGTCCTGCAAGCTCCAAATGCTGTCCGTAATTTAGTGGAAACATTCTTACTACGCCAATTACGAGACCCCCGTCTGGACGCATCATTATGGCATCCAGTACGAATCGAAGCCAAAGATGTCATGCATGGCTGGTTAACAGAACAATCTTTGGAGCTATTTTTAAGCATTATGGATAATGTAGCCAACCAAGATAATAACGCACGTCGCATGTGGATGATGCGTGGTAAATTTTGGAGAGCCTACCATCGCAAGGGATATATTGACCAAGCCTGGGTTGCTCTCGGCGTAAATGGTGTACATGAAGTAAAAAAAATTATCGCACGCACAGGATCTTCTCCGGGAAAGGCTTTGAGCTATGCCGAATTGACACAATCAACCAACATCTCTAACCATATAGCATTGATCATGAAGATTGACACTTTGATTGTGGTTGACTGGAGTCACAATGGCCGTTGCCACATTTGGCATGAACGAAACAATGATGCCCCAGCATTGTACAAGCGATTCTATAGAAAAACTGACCTAGATTTCAATTCAGAAAAACCAGGGCCTTACACTCACTACGCAAAAGGCTCCTGGCGAGAGGATGTTGCGAAACATATCCGTGAACAAACAGGCCGATCTGTTTTCCCCAATGATTATAACTAGAGGCTTTGCACCAAACATGCCCCTCACTTTAATTCATGCTCCAATTGCCGAAGGCGTTTTATTTCAAGTAATCAAAAACAGTCTGCTTGGACGCCGCACGGCCATCCCCCCTGACGAATGGGGACGCACTGATTTAAGGACGCTATCGTCCCCAGTTGCCCTGCTTTTACGCGCCCTAGACACAATCGATCCAGCCACTTTGCCAGGCGACGAAGAAGGGCCACAGGCCACAGCAGGCATTCGTAAAGCAGACGGCATTTTGCTTACCCATCGCCATGTCGCTAGTCTGGGTCAGGCCCAAGCCCAGTTGCTCGGCTTGCCTCCCTGCACCCCTTTGTGCCTGTCTATACAAAGCCGTGGTATCATAGGAAATAACGATTTCTATTTGGATGCAGCATGGCTCACCCCCCTGGGGCAGCGGGCCATCGGGGCGCTTCGTGTTGGAGCCATGCTCAAACACGATGGTGCATGGCAGCGACTGCCAAAGACACTCTATGATTTAGCTTCAACCATTGACGATTGTAACTCCCTCGCCCCGGGGGATGAAGACGAACGCCGCCGGCTATTAGCCCGCATGACCGCTGCTTTGCCGCTGCAGGCTAAGGAGCAGGTGGCCCGCGATGGTTATCTAGACAGCCTGCGAGTATATCATGCCGCAGCGCTGTCATTGCGGCTCAAGACCGCCAGGGCGACCTTTAATGTTGAACCTGTGCTGTTTGGCCGAAGACACCACCAAGCTAATAACCTTGAAAATTCCGTACGGATAGATGAGGTGACCCAGGGGGCTGCCAACACCCTGACTCTTGAAAGCGATGCGCTTTTGCCTCCAGCACTCCACGAGCACTTTGCTAAATATTTTAATGACATATATCCAGAGATCCGGTCGTCTTATGTGCTTGGCGACAATCGCTATGTTTTTATCGAACCGGTAGTGCGCGAAGCTCTAGCGGTGGTCAAGGAAGTGCAACAGGCCTCGCCCGAGGTGCGACGCGACTTTGCTCGCAGCCCGCAACGCTATTTTCAGGAACGGTTAGGTGAGCGTTTTGGTGAGGCGACGGTGGAGGCCATGTTCGTCGTCACCCAGGAATACTCGGAACGTGTGGTGGGGCTTGGTCTCTGGGTTCCCACCGTCCTACCATGGATCAAGCGTTCTCCGAATACTTGGCGTCCTGAATCATACGGGCTTCAAATCGAGGGAAAGACCGTAGCCTTTGGCAGTCCGGAAGCTGTCGCCACGGCTATTCGAGATATACAGGCTGCCATTGAACAAGGCCGCCCCAATGTAGATATTCAGGACGTGGCCGTTCCAGCCGCTCCTGAGACACTGGACGCCCTAAACAGCATTGCCAATCTGCTCAGCCCGGTTCCCGAGCCGGAAGTTCCTGTCTCACCTCCCGAGCCGCTCGCTGAAACGGAGATGGTTGCAGGCCCCATCTTTATTGAGGTTGCCGAGAATCTCGATGAAACTCAATACTGCTCCTTCCGACGGCGGCAAGCTATCGAGGTGCACAACAGCCTGCCCCACGCCCTACGCACGGCGCTTAAGTCCCATCAACAGGAGGCACTAGACTGGTTGATTGGGATGTGGTCGAGCGGTACCAGTGGTGCTCTACTGGCTGACGATATGGGCTTGGGCAAGACCCTAACGGCACTGGCATTTCTAGCTTGGCTACAGGAGCGTCGTCAGATGCTTGGCCTCACCCGCAAACCTATTTTGATCGTGGCCCCCACAAGTCTCCTTGGCAATTGGCAGGATGAGGTACGCATTCATCTCGATGAACATGGTCTGGGTGACCGCATCGAGGTACATGGTCCGCAGCTGCGGCAGCTGCGTCTTCTCCAAGGACGTGACGTAGATCGTGGGACTGTTCACCTCGATGTTCCACGCATTCAGGAAGCCGATTGGGTACTAACAACTTACGAAACTCTTCGTGACTATCATCATAGTTTTGCAGTTATTCCATGGTGCTCAGTTATTTTTGATGAAATCCAAAAATCAAAAAATCCTACATCACAGATTTTCCGTGTAGTTCAGACGCTACGTGCAGATTTTTGCCTTGGTATGACTGGTACTCCTATTGAAAATTCTTTTGCTGACCTCTGGGCGATCATGGATGTGCTTTTGCCAGGATTTTTAGGTGACTTAAAACAGTTTATGGCCACATATTCTGAAGCAGACATGGACACACTGCGAGCGCTCAAAGCCAAACTTGAAGGGAGTGGGCAAAGGGTGTTTCGACCTATGCTGCGGCGAATGAAAAGTGATATCCTTCAGGGGCTTCCTTCAAAGACAGAACATGTGGAGCAGGCTATCATGCCTCCCCGCCAAGCCCAGGCCTACGAGAATGCCCTCAGGGACAATAGTCAAGGAGGAGCAGGTGTTGGTCTGCAACTACTGCATACACTGCGAATGATCAGCTTGCATCCGGATACCCCGGATACTTGGATTCAGATAGGGGATGATTATATCGGTTGGTCTGCCCGGTTGGCCCGGACTGTGGATATCCTGGATGAGATCAGTAATAAACGAGAAAAAGCTCTAATTTTTCTGGAGTCACTGGAACTCCAGGAGGTTTTGGCCGTGAAGCTCAAGGAGCGCTATAACTTAAATCGTTTGCCATTTGTAATAAATGGTACAGTACCTGGTGCAGTGCGACATAAGTATGTCCAAAAATTTCAGGGAGAGCGGGACACATTTAATGTAATGATCTTGTCACCCCGGGCTGGAGGAGTTGGTTTGACGTTAACTTCGGCTAACCACGTTATACATCTCTCGAGGTGGTGGAATCCAGCTGTAGAAGATCAGTGCACTGACCGAATTTATCGCATCGGACAGGAGAAAGATGTACATGTTTATTACCCGATGTCCATTCACAGTCAACCGCATCTGATGGAATATAGCTTTGATCTTAGGCTGCACGAACTTTTAACACGCAAACGAAACATGAGCAGAGAAGTACTATTGCCTCCTGAGGATGGCCATGAGGCTGAATTCTTGACAAGAAAATTATTCCCTGACCAAAATGCAAATGTGAGCGCTTGTAGCGATGGTCAAGTTTAGTTGCTTAGTTTTTTGAAACAATCTCCATACAATTCTAGCTTATGATCAGTAGCAAGTACCAAATGCCGGCATGCCCTTTGGAGCATGACCGGCATTTGGCTTTCGAGCGGCTCAAGGGACCTCACCCTGGCGGTTTGCCTACCTTTGGATACCTTTTTTGAAATTTACACGGAAACCTGTCCAATCAATGGGAGGTCGGCTTCTTTCAAATAATTCCAGCAAAGTCATGTAATTCCAAACGTGTTTGAAATATTAAGCAGCTTCGGCCATGCTCTCATTCAGGCGCATGTACCCGTTCTGGTAGTCATCAGGGTCAAGGACACAGCCCCACCAGTTGCGCCCCATCGCCTTGGCCTGGACCACAGTGGAGCCGGAACCGGCGAAGCAGTCGACGACGCAGTCCCCGGGAACAGTCATGGCCCCAATCAACTCACGAAGGAGACCCGCCGGCTTCTCGGTCTGGTGGAACTCGTTCTTGGTGTTGGGGTACTCGAAGTGGTCGCAAATGGCATCGTACAGCACAGGCTTACCCTTGGTGGCATAAATAATTTTTTCAGTAATGGGGCGAAGACCACTGATAAGAGACCCCTGCGTGTGGCGAGACTTCTTCCACACAGCGACACCCTGGTAAGTAAATCCAGCACCCTTGATAATGTTAATGAAGTCCGCCAGCATCTTGTCTCCACTGAACACAACGATATACGAATCATCCTTCATCTTGGGATAGATCTGCTCAAGACTCTCTTTAAGAATACGCGTAGAATCCTCAGGATTGTCGTTGGCAATGGTCCGGTTAGTCCTGTCAGAAATGGAACGGTACGTACAACCATAGGGAGGATCAGTCAGCAGAAGAGCCACAGAATTATCGGGGATTTCATGGATATGCTCAAGGCAATCACCCTCGATCCAAGAGGCCATTTCTTTGTTGTTGTCATTCATGATGGACTTGCAGTGCTTGACAATGTTCCGAAACTTAAGGCGTTCACGGCCGCACTGGTCAGTCTCAACGCCATGCTCAGAAAGCCAATCATGAAGTTCATTGACATTGCCAGCTTCAGGATTGTTTTCATAGAACTGCTTAAGACGATTAAGCTCTTTAAAAACAGGATCAATAAGATGGAAACTCGTAGCCTTCGCCATGGACAGCGCAATAATCTTCTCATAAGGCAAGAAGGCGTCGATCCACTCTTCGCTATTTTCCATTTCCATAACCTTTTTCACGAGACGAATCCCTTTCTTGAGATCGGGGGTACCATACTTGCGGTTAACCACGATCTTGGACAAACCCAACCAAGACCGATCATTGAGATTCTTAAAATCGCACAAAACAGTAGCCTTGTTGCGAAGCTTCATCTTTTCATCGTAGACAAGTTCAGGTTCAATGTGCTTGTAGACCTTGGCCCCATCCCGGTACAGCCGGACATTCTGAGGGTGCTTACGGATCTTTTCGGCATACAGGGTGAGGTCGCTCTTGTTGCCCCGGCCACCGACACGGGACTCAAACCCAAGGGCATGGAGACCGATATCCAGGGCGGTCATCTCCTGGCACTTGTTTTCGTTGATCAGGGCCATATAAGCTTCATCGTCATCCATTTCCACCACAATGCAAGGGAGTTCTTCGAGATTCTCCTGCTTAGCAGCTTCAAAACGAATGTGACCATCGATGATCTCAAAGACGTTACTGGGAATCTGGCGAACCTTGAGGGCGTTTTCGGGCTTAAGGCCGTTGTTCTGCCGAATGCTATTGCGGATAAATTTAATCAAGTCCTGATCCATAACGGAACGAGAGTAACCAGCATTAGGAACAATGTTCGTGGTAGCAATGAAAGTGATGGTGTTCATGTCTTGGCTCCTTTGCTTTTGCGTTCAAGCTGGAGCCAATGCTAGGCGGGACCGAGCACCCGAGGGGGATCAACGAAGGAATGGCGGCGGATCCCCTTTTGAAAGTCCTTGTAAAATCATCCTGATAGGGCCACTCCGATGACCTCCGTCAAACCATTCTCCATTTTCAACCCACCCGGCCCGTGATATCCCCACATGATCACACCCGTCGCCTGGAGGAATGCGCTTATGCCTGCAAATGCACAGCCCACATCGGAAATGAACCTGGGTTTCGCGCGCTTTTCGTTTGCCAAAGACCGGTCGATGACGTCCGCCATTCTCCTTGGCGCGGACAGGGTCCCCGCACACGACGTGACCGAAGCTGAGGTGGAAGGCATTTCCCATGCCTCGGCAACGGAATTGATGGCAAAATTCCCATTTGAAATCTGTTCCAAGCTTGTCACCATAATGGGAAAGGATATCGAAGCAGAAGCCATTTTAAATGGCAGAGCAAACAATATTGATGGTTTTTATGACTATTGCACGCTTCAGCTTCAGAAAGTTTTGTTTTTGCTCAATCCATCCGCATTTCCCGTAAGAGGCTCAGACCCCGCCGAACTTCTTTTGCTTTTGAGTGAATATATAATTTTACTAAATCAGTTGTGCGCTACTTTTGAGTCAACACCTGACAGTTTTTTTGAAATTCCATCGCAAGAAACCATTATAGAAGAAATCAAGCAGCTAAAAACGCCGTCGTTCGATATGGTGTTCTCGTACGAATTTTTGAGATTTGTCTGTTTCTATTATTCAATATTTATTGGAATCGAAGAAGGCGATGTCGATGAAGCGAATACTTCAAAGGCCAAAGATAAAGATGTGTTAGCTGATTTTCTCGGGCATGTTTTTATCGGCAAGGATAAGGCTTCATACAATATTGTACCCGTGAGCAATCTAGATGCACCCTATACAACCATAATAAATTTTAACAATGCTGGATCAATAAATCTTTTAGCGAAGTTCACTTGCAAATCTCAGGAGGCTATAAAACAAACAATCGTCCAGTCCCTTATAAGCCTTGAGGAGAAAATAAAGATAAAGTGCGCGAGGATATTATACTACTGGCATCGATTTATTGTTGAGCCACGAGAACTTCAGCCAACAGGCGTCTTGCGCCTCACTGCCTGGTGGGAATCCATTTTGTCAGACACTATTTTTTCCGAGCAACTTTGCAAATTTAATGCACTTGTAGGGCGGCTAAGCGTAATAGGTATAGAAACGCATTCAGATAGATTTCAAGAGCTTGGCCAGGAAACAATTGATCTTTATAAAGAATATAATTCCATTGTTGAAGGAAAACTGCCTTCTCGAATGGATGGCACCATTCTTCCAAGGGCAGAGGAAGAGGCAGCATTGCTTTACAACGCTATGATTGGAAAAATTCGTCCGGAATACGACTCTAGGCGTTATTCGGCTAAGAAGTTATCAGCATGCAGCCAAGACAGAAGAAAGAGGATGCGTGATTTTTATCATGCCAACTCCGAGCATTTTGTAAAGATATCCCTCCAACACATCGAAAGACTTACGCTGGAATACCTTAAACTTGATAGGGAGTTATATAAAGACCTCTTGTCTCAAGTCGCCAACGACTATGGATATAGCCGGATTTCCAAGAAATCCATTGGGCGATGGATTGCTACTTACAAGAAGAAAAAGCGGGCCGCCGATTAACCATTTTCGAAGGCGCTCCTGGCTCACGAAAGGGACCCGCTGAAGCTTGCAATCGGGGCCAACGGACCGTCGTCTCCTGGGCTAAAGTGGGGTCATTGGCAGCAGTGATCTCACTACAAAAAATAGGAGAGCGACATGTCTGGCGCGCATAGCGATTATACTTTCGATATTGTTGAAGGCTGTATCTCCCATGTTCACGGTGACGGCGACAACAGCACCAAGCTCTGCAACTTTGCGTGTAAAATTATTGAAGAGCATACTGTCACCAATGGCATCATCTCTAGGATCGAATTCCTTGTTGAAGGCTATTTCAGCGACGGTACGCCTCTTCCCACTGTCTCCGTTCCTACCGAAAGGTTCAATTCGCTGGGGTGGGTGAGCCAGTACGGTTCACGCGCCATTATCTATCCCGTCAAGCAGGTTAAGGACCTCCTGCCTCTGGCGATTCGGATGATTAGCGGGGTCGTGCCGAAGAAAACGGTCGTGAGCCACACCGGCTGGGTTGAGTCCTCCCATGGCCACGTTTACATGACCAATGGTTCCGTGATTGGTACCGACGGGGACGAAGCCCATTTCGAGGTTGCCATCGAGGATCCGCAGCTGCGTAAATTTGCCATTAATCCCGGCGAGGAAGACCATGAGCTTGAACAATCCCTCCGGGCCTGCCTGGCGCTTGCGCAGATGAACCCGAGCCAAGCGATCCTTCCCCTTATTGGGGCGACTTTCCTGGCTCCCCTCCAGTGCTTCATTCCCTTGGACTTTTCTGTCTTCCTCCACGGCGTGACCGGTTCCTTCAAATCCCAGCTGACCATGCTCTGCCAGAGCCACTATGGCCGGCAATTTCACAACAGCTTGCCCGGCAACTGGGCCTCCACTGAAAATGCCCTGGAAATAATGACGTTTCTTGCGAAGGACGCGGTTTTTGTCGTTGACGACTTCACGTACCTGCGCAACGAGCGGTCTTCTTTGGGATACAAGGAACTCGAAAAAAAGGCGGAGCGGATTTTCCGTGGGCAAGGAAACTCCACCGGACGGCAGCGGATGGGGCGGAATGATTTGGCCCGCAGCTACCATTCCCGGGCCATGATCATGACCAGCGGCGAAACGCTGCCGAGGGGGGACAGTCTTCTCGCTCGTCTGTTTGTCGTCCAGCTCAGCAAGGGGGACATTGATGCCAGCGAACTTTCCCACATGCAGCAGTACGCGGCGGCTGGTCTCTTTGAAAATGCCATGGCTGGTTATATTAAATGGATTTCTGCCAATTATGACCGCCTGAAAGATCATATCCCTGCGGAAATTGAACGTCTTCGGGAATGCTTTTCTGGTCTTCGTTCTGTTCACTTTCGTACGCCGGAGAACACCGCCAAGCTGTTCCTCGGGTTCGGAATGTTCATTTATTATATGAAGGCCATGAATATTATTTCTGAATCCGAGGCCGCCTCCGTGTTGTCTCAGGCCGAAGATATTTTTCTTGAAGTTGGTCGCAATCAAAATAGTGTTTTCGTCTATGACGACACAGCGGATCTCTTCTTCGATCAACTTATTGACGCCATGGCTCAGGGTGCTGGATATATTGACTTCATCAACCCTGACGAATTCCATTTTTTTGAATGGAAGGATTCCATCGGGTGGACCAATATCAACGGGGAGTGGCATAAGAATGGGCTTCGCTTCGGCTGGATTGCCGGCGAAAGCTTGTATCTGCTCCCGGCTATCAGCTACGACGCGGCCCTCAAGAAGAGCAAGTCCAAGGGCTTTACCCTTGAAACCCGGGGTCGCCTTTGGAAGCGCCTTCATGAGCAGGGCCTCGTGCTGAGCAGTGACCCCGACCGCATTGGCACCCGCAAGTACGTCAATGGCATCCACCACCGGGTCGTCCATCTGGATTTCGCCGAGTGTTTCAAGGACACCTTCCGCCGCCGGGGTGAGGGCGACGGCCAGGGGATGGGCAACCCTGGTTATTCTGAGCCGGCGGGCCAGGAGCATGTGAATAGCGTCTATCCTTCTATTGGCGCGACCGGAACGGACGATTTTTACGACGACCTTTAGTTGCAGATCGTCCCGATGACGACAGCCCCTGGCCGCTCATGGCGGTTCAGGGGCTGCTTTGTTTTCAGGCTCCTCCCGATCATTGGGGCTACGTGCGATGTCTCGCCCCCTGGCATGTCGAAGACCCGGGCCATTTTCTGCGTGTACGCCACGCTCAGCGGCGTTCCCATGGCTGGGGGCATTGGCCCGCTTTGCGAATAAAAACTCCCTGAGAGCCTCCCTAGGCCGAATATGAGCCATCTCGGTGCCCGTGCGCGGCTGGCCAAAACGTAATCGCCTTACCTAAATAGTGCTGTTCGCCTTTCCCATGTCTTCCTGTCCGGGCGGAGTGAGGCACCTCCTCGTGGAAATTCGGGCAAATGGTCACTTGGTGGCGGCAACTTGGCCGTGACAGGGCAGGGGCGACATCTGCGGACCCATTCTCAACGCTGAACGGGGCCGCCTGGGGCCGGATTTTTCAACTACGATGTCCTTCAACTATCAAAGAAGGACATCGCTTTGAGAAACAAGAAATCGAAATACAACTGGAATGTCGTGTTCAATTTTATCCAGTTCGAGTCGCAAGAACAAAGAGATTTGCATTATAATATGTTTGTTAAGTCAATTTTTTGTTTAAACAATTGTGAAAGTAGACAGACTGAATCGGCTGATGAATCTAAAGCTGCTTAGAAATATCACAATTCTCTTCTAGGGTTACAACGCGTGCGTTTGAGGTTACGGACCAGCGAATCTATCCCACCCCTGCCGTACCCGTTTTTAGGAACTGTTCAATCTTCTGCAAGTTTCCCCTCTTTGGCTTGACTCCGCGTACTTCCCAGTTGAGGATACTGCTCTCGCCAACGGCCAGAGCTTCGGCCAAATCAGTTATTTGGAGGCCGAGGTCCATCCGTTTTTTTCGGATTTCCTCTCCGAGAAAGCGGGGCGATTTGGGGTATCCTTTGCAAAAAATTGTCTTGGGAAATTCAAAGTGTAAAGTCATATAACCATTCAATAATGCTGAACAAATCGAGTTTGAAATCTGTACCGCACCCTTGTCCCTGCGGCTACCTCGGCGACGAACGCCATGCCTGCGTGTGCGCCGACGGCGACGTGCGGCGCTACCGCACGCGCCTGTCCGGGCCGCTGCTCGACCGCATCGATTTGCAGGTGGAGGTGCCGGCGGTGCCCTACAAGGAGCTGCGCGCCGACGCCTCGCCCGTGACCTCGGCGGTCATGCGCGCGCGGGTGCTCGCGGCGCGCGAGGCGCAGGCGGCGCGCTACGCGGGGCTGCCCTTTTCGGTCAACGGCCGGCTTTCCGGGCGCTGGCTCTCCAAATTCTGCGCCGTGGACCAGGAAGGGCACGCCTTCCTGGAAGGCGCGGTGCGTCGGCTGGGGCTTTCGGCGCGGGCGCACACGCGCATCTTGCGCATCGCCCGCACCATCGCCGACCTCGACGGCGACGCTTCGCTTCGCGTGGAGCACCTGGCCGAGGCCGTGAACCTGCGCAACCTGGACCGGCAACGGCTGGGCTGACGCGCGTCCCCGCCCGGCCGCGGCCGGCGAGGCGCCCATGCAAAGCGAGGTGGCGTCATGACGTTGCAATCACACGAGGATCTGGAAAAACTGCGGGCCATCGGGGCCATCGTGCGCCTGAGCCTGGAGGCCATGTCCAAGGCCGCGCGCCCGGGCATGACCACGGCGGAACTGGACGCGGTCTGCGCCGCGACCCTGGACGCGCACGGCGCGGAAGCCTCCCCGGCCAAGGTCTACGCCTTTCCGGGCACGGCCTGCATCAGCGTCAACGAGGAGGCCGTGCACGGCATTCCCGGGGAGCGCAAGCTCGCGGACGGGGATCTCGTCAAATGCGACGTCACCGCGGAAAAGGACGGCTATGTCGCCGATGCGGCCGTCACCGTGCGCATCGGCCGGGTCGGGCGACAGGCGGATGCGCTCGCGCGCTGCGCCGAAAGCGCGTTCCGCAAGGGCCTTGCCGCGGCGCGCCCCGGCAACCGCGTCCAGGACATCGGCCGCGCCGTGGAAGACGAGGTGCACCGTTGGGGATTTTCCGTGGTCCGGGAACTGTGCGGGCATGGCGTCGGGCGCAGCATCCACGAGGAACCCTGCGTGCCCAACTTCTGCTCGCCCAAGGCGCGGGAAACGCTCACCGAAGGGCTCGTGCTGACCATTGAACCGATCATCGCCGCAGGCAGCGGCAAGGTCCGGGTACGGCCGGACAAATGGACCATCGTCACGCGCGACCGCAGCCTGAGCGCGCACTACGAGCACACCCTCGTCGTCAGCGCCAAAGGCCCGCTGCTGGTGACGGCGGCCTGAAGCCGCCCGTCTCCGCTTCCCCGGCGGCGCGTCCCGGAAACCGGCGCGCGGGGCGTCAGCGCGGCAGCACCTTGGCCACGGCGCGCAGCAGCTGGCCCATGTCGCAGGGCTTGGTCACGAACTCGTCCATGCCCGCGGCCAGGAAACGCTGGCGGTCCCCGTCCAGGGCGTAGGCCGTCAGCGCCACGACCGGCAACCGCCGGCTCGCCCCGGGCACCTCGCCGTTGCGGATGTGCGCCACGGCCGTGAGCCCGTCCATGACCGGCATCTGGATGTCCATGACCACCACGTCCACGGGCGCAAGCGAAAGCTTGCGCAGCGCTTCCTCGCCGTTGGCCGCCTCCTCGACCGTGTGGCCGAGCTTGCGCAGCCCGCGCGCCAGGGCGAGGCGGTTGATGGCCTCGTCCTCCACCACGAGGAATTTCAGCGGCGGCAGATCGGCCGGCGGCGGCGCTTCGCCTTCGGACTCCGGCGGGACCGCGGGCCACAGCGGCACGGCCAGATGGAACGTGCTGCCGAACCCCGGCTGGCTCTCGAGCCAGATGCTGCCGCCCAGAAGTTCCGCCAGCCGCCTGGCGATGGAAAGTCCCATGCCCGTGCCGCCGAACCGTTTGGTCAGCGGCTCCTCACCCAGGGAGAAACTCTCGAAAATCGCGGCCTGGCGGTCCGTTGCGATGCCGACGCCGGTGTCGAGCACGGAGAAGACCAGGCGCACGCCGCTGAAGTCCTTGGCCACGAGCACGCGGTTCGCACCGTCTTCGTGCGCAAGGAGCGCCGCGCGCAGGGAGACGGTTCCCGTGGGGGTGAAACGGATGGCGTTGTCCAGCAGATGGGCCAGGATCTGGCGCAGGCGGAAGGAATCGCCCATGAGCTTGTCCGGCAGCGACGCGTCCACGGCGAGGTCGAGGCCGAGCCCGGCCAGGCTCGCCCGCACGGAATAGGCGTTGCGCAGGGATTCGAGCAGCCGGCGCAGGGAAAATTCCCGCAGCATGGGCGAAAACGAGCCCGACTCGACGCTGGCCAGTTCCAGCAGGTTGTCGACGATCTCCACCAGCCGGTCCGTGGATTCGCGCACCGTGCGCCAGTATTCGGCCTCGCTGCCGGACGCCCCCTCGAGGATGGCCAGCTGGGCCATGCCCATGATGCCGTTGATGGGCGTGCGCAGTTCGTGGCTGATGTTGGCCAGGAACTGGGTCTTGGCCTGGTTGGCCGCCTCGGCGCGGCGCTTGGCCTCGACCAGTTCGCGTTCGATCCCGAGCCGGGCCGCGCCCATGTCGAACAGCGTGGCCAACCGCTGCACGAGCCGGACATCCCGTTCCGCATAGCCGGCCGGGGCGTCGGCCAGCAGCAGCAGCCCGCCCGGGCCGCCGCGCGCGCGGCGCAGGGGAACGGCCAAGAAGGCGCGCACCGCGCCCCCCCCGGGGAAAGGCGGGGCGCAGGCGTCCAGGGACATGGCGGCGTTTTGCAACACGGGCGCGCCGTCGTTGAGCGCCCCGGCGAAAGGCCCGGTATAGACGCCAGAGACTTCGGGAAAAAAACCTTCCGGCTCGACAAGGCCATGAGGGACCGGGCCGTCCGGGCCAAGCGTCGTGATCCAGTCCAGGCGTCCCAGGCGGGGATCGACCAGGCCGACGGCCCCCAAGGGGCTGGTTGTCATGCCCATGGCCCGTCCGAGCACCAGCGCCGCCATGCCGGCCATGTCCAGGTCGCCGGCCACGAGCGCGCGGGACGTCGCGGCCATGGCCGAGCTGGCCCGAAACGCCAGGCGCAACAGGCGCAGGGCCTGCACGCGCGAGGCCGACAGCCGCAGGACGTGCAGCCCGTGCGCCATGTCGTCGGCCATCTGCGTCAAAAGCGCGACCTCTTCCTCGCCAAACTCCCGCTCCTCGCGGCCGTAGATGCTGAGCGCGCCGACCACGCGTCTGCCGATGCGCAGGGGAAAGGCGATGCCCGCCTGGAACCGGTCCAAAGCCTGGGGCCGGTCGGGCCATTCGGCGTAGAAGCGCTCCTGTGAAAAACGCGGCATGGAGACGATGCGCCCTTCGCGGATCGCCGTGCCCGTCGGTCCGTGTCCGCGGACGTCGTCGTCGTAGCGGATGTCCATGGCGTCGAGCCACTGCGCGTCCTCGCCGGCCTTGGCCGCGACGCGGACCCTGCTCGTCGCGCCCAGCTCGGCCATGCCCACCCAGACGAGGTCGTAGCCCGCCTTTTCCACCAGCACGCGGCACACGCCGGCCAGAAAGACGTCGCGGTCCGTGGCGTGGATCAGTTCATGGTTGACCGCGCCCAGGGCCACCAGCGCGCGGTTGCTGCGCGCGAGTTCGGCCCGGACCGCGCAGGCTTCTTCCTCCCGCCGTTTGAGGAGCGCACGCAACCGGCAATGGCGCTCCACGGCGAAGCCGGCGAGCAGGGCCGGAAACGCGGCCGCCGCCGCGAGCCCGGGCCCGTCCGTTCCCGAAAGATACGCCGCGAGCGCCGCCGCGCCGCCGACGCATACGGACGCGGCAAGCCCCGCGGCCAGTGCCCGGCGCGCGGACGGCTCGTCCCGGAACGAGGGAAATCGAGTGGACGTCACCTTGCCTCTCCCATATCGGCATATCTACCGCTTGCGCGAAAAAAACGAAAGCGCCTTTCCTCCCCTTCGTGCGTCCGCTTCGCATAACGGATACGCGCAGCCGGCCAAAACGGCCCGCCCCCTTGACGCCCGGGACGGTCCTGGCGTAAAAAATACCCGCGCCGTCGCGCCAAACGACCCGAAGGAGTTGAGGCAATGAGCATCGTATCGGAACTCGTCACGAACATGGGCCATTCCACCGAGCAGGGCTTCTTCGGGGTCACGGCCATCTATATCTACATGGCCATCATCGTCAGTGCGGCCCTCGTGCGCGTGCGCCACAACATCAAAAACGACAAGCATCACTAGGCCCGTCCCGCGGCCCGCGCCGCGGCGAACGTCCGTTTTCGAGCCGCCTTCGGGCGGCTTTTTTCGTGGGAAAACGGCGGGCGGCGCGACGGCCGCCCGCAGGAATCGCAGAACGCGGCGCTAGCCCTCGCGGATCATCTCCATGAGGTACTGGCCGTAGGCGTTCTTCAGCATGTCGCCGGCGAGCCCCTCCACCTGCGCGGCCGTGATGTAGCCCATGCGGTAGGCGATTTCCTCGATGCAGGCCACGAGCACGCCCTGGCGCTCCTGGATGGCCTGGACGAAGCTCGCGGCGTGCAGCAGCGATTCGTGGGTGCCGGTGTCGAGCCAGGCGTAGCCCCGGCCCAGGAACTCCACCTTGAGCCGGTTGCGCTTGAGGTAGACGTTGTTGAGGTCCGTGATCTCGAGCTCGCCGCGCGCGGAAGGCTTCAGGCTCGCCGCGATGTCGGTCACCTCGTTGTCGTAGAAGTAAAGCCCGGTCACGGCGAATTTCGACTTGGGCTGCGCGGGTTTTTCCTCGATGCTGATCACGTTTTTCGCCGCGTCGAACTCCACCACGCCGTAGCGGTGCGGATCGCGCACCTTGTAGCCGAAGACGATGCCGCCTTCGGTAAGGCCCGCGCAGCGTTGCAGCACCGTGGCCAGCCCCTGGCCGTAGAAGATGTTGTCGCCAAGGACCAGGCAGACGGTATCGTCGCCGATGAACTCCCGGCCGAGCAGAAAGGCCTGGGCGAGGCCCTCGGGCCGGGGCTGCACCTTGTAGGAAAAGGACATGCCGAGGCTTGCGCCGTCGCCGAGCATCTCCTTGAAACGGGGCAGGTCCGTGGGCGTGGAGATGATGAGGATATCCCGGATGCCGGCCAGCATCAGCACCGAAAGCGGGTAGTAGATCATCGGCTTGTCGTAGATAGGTAGAAGCTGCTTGCTCACCACCCGCGTGATGGGATAGAGCCGCGTGCCCGACCCGCCGGCCAAGATGATGCCTTTCATGCCTTCTCCTCGCTTGATATCCCGCCCGCCTCGGACGTATCGTTGGCACGCTTTTGACCCAACGCCACCAAAACCGCAAGGCCCAAGGAATCCGCCATGCCCCAATCCCTCCGCCTCGCCGCCGCCGGCGACATCGCCCTTGCCGCCGGCGACCGGCTGTGCATCGTCCCGGAGCCGGCCCCGGAATACGGCGTCTGCCTGCTCGCCGCCGAACGCCTGCCGCGCCTTCCGGTCGGCACGCGCCTGAGCCCGGCCACGGGCGGCCCCGACCTGTGCGTGGTCGCCGTAAAGGACCGGCCCGGACGCGGCGACGCCCCGGCCGCGCGCGTGCTCCTGGCCGAAGCCCTGGCCGACGGCGTCCTTCCCGGAGGCACGTCGGCATACCACGCCGCCAAAACCGGCCTCGCCCTGGCCTGGATCACCCTCAGCGACAAAGGCAGCCAGGGCCTGCGCGCCGACGCCGCCGGCCCGGCCATCGCCGAGACCTGCGCCGCCGCCCTGCCCCTTTGCCTGTCGCTTGGGCACATCATCCCCGACGAGCCGCGCGACCTGGCCGCACTGCTCACCGACCTCGCCCTGACCCAGGGTTTCGATCTGGTCATCACCACAGGCGGCACGGGGCTTTCCCCGCGCGACACCACGCCCGAAGCCACCCTGCGCGTCATCGAAAAACGCCTGCCCGGCTTCGAGGCGGCCATGCTCGCCGCCTCCCTGGCCAAGACCAGGCACGCCATGCTCTCCCGGGCCGTGGCCGGCACGCTCGGACAGGCCATCATCGTCAATGTGCCGGGCTCGCCCAAGGCCGTGCGCGAAACCCTGGCCGCCATCCTGCCGGCCATCCCCCACGGCCTCGACAAACTGCGCGGCGACCCCGCCGACTGCGCGCAGGCGTAGGGGGGAGAAAAACAAGAGGAAGATGCCTCCGGCGGCCAGGAGGGGATGATCCCCTCCTGGACCTCCCCGACGGGGGGGGAAACAGGCCCGCGGTAGTTACGGCGGGAAGGAGTGAAGATGTCCACGAGATTTTTTCAGACGACGCCCCGCATCCACTACGGGCCGCGCGCCCTGGAACAGGCCGGGCCAGAGGCGGCCGCTCTGGGTAGGACAGCCCTGGTCGTGACCGGACGCAGCGCCAGCAGCAAAAACGGCAGCCTGGACCGGTTGTGCGGCCTGCTCGAAAACGCCGGAGTCGCGGTCGCGGGTATTGTCCGGGTGGAATCCGACCCGAGCCTCGACAGCGTGGTCGCCGGCACGGAACTGGCGCGCGCCAAGGGCTGCGACGTGCTCGTGGCCCTTGGCGGCGGCTCGGCCATGGACGCGGCCAAGGGCATCAGCTGCCTGCTCGCCAACCCCGGCGACCTGGCCTCCCTGGAAGGCGTCTCCGGGCTGCGCCAGGGGCCGCCCGTCATCGCCATCCCCACCACCGCCGGCACGGGCAGCGAAGTGACCAGGGTCAGCGTGCTCACCGACACGGCGCGCGGCTACAAGATGCTCCTCGTCGGCCCCACGCTCATGCCCGCGGCGGCCATCCTCGACCCCGAACTCACGGCCACCATGCCGCCGCACGTGGCAGCGGCCACGGGCATGGACGCGCTGACCCACGCCATCGAGGCCTACCTGTCCAAGCTCGCCAACCCCTTCTCCGACGCCCTGGCCCTGGCCGCCATCGAGACCATCGCGGACAACCTGAGCCTGGCCGTCAGCGCCCCGGACAACAGCGACGCCCGCGCCGCCATGCTCTATGCGCAGATGCAGGCCGGCCAAGCCTTTTCCAATGCCTCGGTGGGGCTTGTGCACGCCATGTCCCGGCCCATGGGCGCGCGATTCGGCGTGCCCCACGGCGTGGCCAACGCCATGCTGCTGCCGGTCGTCGCCGCCTACAACCGCCCGGCCTGTCCCCGGCGCATGGCCCGGGTGGCGCAGGCGCTCGGGCGGCGCACGGACGGGCTGGACCTCCCGGCCGCCTCGCGCCTGGCCGCCGCGGCCCTGACCGAACTCGCCGCGGAACTGCCGCTGCCCCGCAGCCTGGCGGAAGTGGGCGTGGACATCGAGGCCCTGCCGGACATGGCGCGGGAAGCGGCGGAAAACGGCAGCAGCCGCGTCAATCCGCGCCGCCCCGAAGCCGAGGACATCCTGGAACTCTACCGTAAACTCGTCTGAAAAAAAGAATTGCGCCCGCCGAGGCGGGCGCGCGGCAGGCCGCCGGGAATGGAGCCCCTCCCCTTGCGCGCCGCTACACGGCAGCGCCGTCGAGCAGGGCGATGGCAGTGGTCTTCTCGTCGCGGAAGCGCGACTGGACCGCTTCGCGCACGCGTTTGTTGTGCCGGAAGAATTTCTGGCCACGCAGGCGATAGACTTCCTCGATGACCGCCCTGTCAAAATCCTGGCGGCTGGCGACGTTCTCCGCCTTGTCGATGGCCTGGGAGAAGATGCGCTCCGCGCCGTAGGGGCCGTGCTGCACGGCCGTGCTCCACAGCACCTCGCGCAGGGCGTAGGAGCGTCTGGTCACGTCCACGCCCGTGGTGAGCACGATGCTTTTGGCGGCGGGCGCGTAGTTGTTGGAGCGGATGAATTCGTGCTGCAGGGCCTCGAAGCGCTTGGGGTCCGCGGCGGCGATCTGTTTCCAGACCGCGGGCATGCGCCCGCTCCTGCCGCCGGTGTCGGCGGGGCCGGCGGCCTTGAGGCGGCTGGCCATGTCCGGGGCCTTGTCCTCGAGGAACTTGATGAAATAGTCCATGGTGCCGGTTTTGGAGGCGATCTGGTACTGGCCGTAGGAGGTGCCGCCCCGACTGTCGTAGCCGATGTAGTCGATCTCGGAATTGGATTCGTACTGGGCGCTGAGGCTCCCGGCGCGGTGCTGGAGGGTGGAGGGCAGGACCTTGCGCGTGGCCGCGGCCTCGGCCTTGGCCGCTTCGACGCGCGTGCTTTCGGCCAGGATGTTTTCCGCGCCGGCCGCGGCGAGCAGAAGCTCCTCCTCGCGCTTGGTGAAGCCGCTGTCGGCGTCCGCAAGGGCGGTGCGGCCCAGGTGGCCGAGGTCGTCGGGGTGGCGCGCGCCCGGATTGACGGCCATGCGCACGGCGGACTTGTCCACGACGCGGCGCACGCTGTAGCCGCCGCCGGCAGTCGGGGTCGCGGCCTGGGCCGGGGATGCGCCCGGCGCGACGCGGGCCGAGCCGCTGTCCGCGGCCGCCTGCTCCATGGCCAGGCGCGACAGGGTGGCCAGGGCGCTGCCCTGGAATTTGTCCAGGGCCGAGCCTTGCGGCGTCAAACCCTTGGCGCCGGAGTCGTAGCCGAGCATGGCCAGGGCGGCGTCCTGGTCGCTGCCGGAGCCCGAGGACAGCATCTCGAGGCCCGTGATCATGTTTTCCCGGGGAATCGCCTGCTTGGCCGATTTGCCGATCTCGCCGTTGATTCCGTAACCGCTTTTGAGCATGGTCGCGAAAACGCGGGGATCCTTGTCGGCCCGGGAGGTTCCCGGGGCCAGGGAGGCGGCTTTCTTGAAGATGTCGCCAGCGGCTTGTGGTGCGGTCTGTATGGCCATGCGTCGTTTCCCGTGTTTCGTGCTCGCCAAGGGGCGAACAGGAGACTGCAAGCCCCGTGCCCGGACGGGCCGAGGAGCCGCCGCCAAGGAGCCACCATGGACGCCAGCCACCGCTATTTCGCCAATACCGCCTGCCGCTACTTCCCCTGCCACGCCGGGGCCGACCCGCAGGCGTTCAACTGCCTGTTCTGCTTCTGCCCGCTGTATTTCCTCCCGGACTGCGGCGGCGACTGCGAGTTGCGCCAGGGCGTCAAGGACTGCACGCCCTGTCTGCGCCCCCACAGGCCGCAGGGCTACGACGAGATCCTGGCGCGGCTGCGCGAGGAGGCGGCGAAGCGGCGCGAGGAGACGGAAAACAAGCCGCCGCGTTGATCCGGATCAATGCCCCGGCCCGCGAAAGGGGCTAACCTGTGTCCTCCGGTTCCCGACCGGACAAGGAGACAGGCAACATGAACAGACGCGCCTTTTTGACGGCCCTGACCACGGCGGCGGCGGCCGTGGCCGCGCCGGGCACGGCGAAAACCGTGCTCGCCCGGGATGCCGCCTCTGCCGGCGAACCCCTGGCCACCCTGCTCGACCTCTCGCAATGCGTGGGCTGCGGGGCCTGCGTGGCCGCCTGCCGCGACGCCCATGCCGCTGATTATCCCGAGCCGCAAAAGCCCTTTCCCAAGATGTCCCCGGCCCGGGTCAAGGTCGAGGACTTCTCCGAGGCCCGGGACGTGGACGACCGGCTCACGCCCTACAACTGGCTCTTCATCCAGACCGCGACCGTGACGAAGGACGGCCGGGAACTGACGGTCAACATCCCCAGACGCTGCATGCACTGCGTCCACCCGCCCTGCGCCGAGTTGTGCCCCTGGGGCGCGGCCGCCAAATACCCGGACGGCGCGGTGCGCATCGCCACGGACATTTGCCTGGGCGGGGCCAAATGCCGCGCGGTCTGCCCCTGGCACATCCCCCAGCGCCAGACCGGCGTCGGGCTCTATCTGGACCTTATGCCGCGCTTCGCCGGCAACGGCGTCATGTACAAGTGCGACCGCTGCCGGGAACGCATGGCCGCGGGCGAACAGCCGGCCTGCATCGAGGCCTGCCCCAACGGCGTGCAGACCATCGGCCCGCGCACGGAGATCGTCGCCGCGGCCCATGCGCTGGCGAAAAAAATCGGCGGCTACGTCTACGGCGAAACGGAAAACGGCGGCACGAACACCCTCTACGTCTCGCCCGTGCCCTTTTCCGAGCTCAATGCCGCCGTGGCCAAGGGCCCCGGCCGACCGGGCCTCGGCAAGACGCCGGACGTCATGGGCGAGCAGGCGAACCTGGCGACGTCGGTGCTGCTCGCGCCCGTGGCCGGGGTCGTGGCCGGGGCGCTGCGCCTGTATTCCCGGGCCAAGGATTCCAGGAAGGAACGCGACACGGAGGACCGTCATGACGCCGACGCGTAAGGAACTTTTCCCCCGCTGGCAAAAACGCCTGCTGCTTGCCGCCGCCCTGGGCCTGGCGCTCACGGGCATGGGGCAGATGCCGATTTTTCCGCGCTACTACATCGCCGACATTCCGGGCCTGGGCTGGCTCGGCGATTTCCGCGTCACATCCGCCCTCCACCTGGCCCTGGCGACGGTGCTGCTTTTCGTGCTGTGCGCCATGGCCACGGCCTGGCTCGGGGCCGGCCGCGCCCGGCCGGCGCTCAGCCGCGCGGGGACGTGGCGCATCGCGCTCTATGCCGCCGTCGCGGCCACGGGATTGCTGCGGGTGCTGCAAAACGGCGATGCGCCGTTTGTCGGCCCTCACAACATGCGCTACCTGGACTGGACGCATTTGGGACTGGCCGTGGCGCTGGGGGTCTTCGCCCTCGGTTGGGGACGCCGCGCGGCGCTGTCCGCCACCGCCCGGGACACCCCGCGCGCCCGCTGACCATCGGGACGGCGACGCCCCTGCCGTGCGCCCGGCCCGCCGTCCTTATGTTGCGGCGGGCCGGGCGCACGTTTTTCTTGGCGCATTTTTTGCTTTTTCCGCCGGCAAGCGTCATATTCATGCCGCGGCATCCGGGCGAGAACGCCATGCCAAACCAGTGCGGGAGCTACAATGTCCTATTATGCCAACATGAAAACGTTGAACAGCATCGCCAGGCACGTATACATGGCGAACCACGTGGGCGAACTGGAGTCATTTCCCGAAGAGATCACGCTCACGCCGACCATGCGCTGCAACTTCAACTGCGTCACCTGCACGCAAAACCACAAAGATCCGATAGAATACCCCCAGTCCTTCATTCCGCAACTGGAAGAGGTCCTTCCCTTCGTCAAATTCGTCAACATCAACGGCGGCGAACCCCTGCTCTACAAGCACCTGGACGAGCTGATCGCGACGATTACGAACAAGGAAACCCGGTTCTGGCTGGTCACCAACGGCTCGTTGCTCAACGAATCCTGGCGGGAAAAGCTTGTGGGCAGCGCCTTGCAGGTCATCAAGTTCAGCATCGACGGCGGCACGCCCCAGGCCTATGCGGCCGTCCGCCCCCATGGGAATTTCTTCAAGGTCCTCGGCAACATCGCCCAGTTCATGAAGCGGAAAATCACGGAAAAACGCAACGACGTCTGGACCCAGTTCAATTTCGTGGCCCTGCGCGACAACATCGAATCCCTGCCGAAGCTCGCGGCCATCGCCGCCGAACTCGGCATCAACCAGATCAACGTCATCTATTGCGTGTGCGCCACCCCCTACCTGGCCGAGCGTTCCCTGTATTTCCACCAGGAGCTCAGCGACGAGAAGATCATGCTGACCCAGGAAATCGGGGACAAATACGGCGTGACCATCGCCGCGCCCAAACTCTTCTCCGGAAAATCCCCGGGCAAAGGCAGCTGGCTCGACGCCAAGACCTGCGACTTTCCCTTCAAATACATGTCCGTCGAACTTTCCGGCAAGATAGGCATCTGTTGCGGCTCGTCCATTCGCCGGGGCAATATCTTCGAGAACGGTTTTGCCGCGACCTGGAACGATCCGTTCTGGATAAAGATCCGGGAGACGGTCAACACCGAAAACGAAACCGAGATGTGCCGCAACTGTATTCTGTGCAAGCAGAAACCGGGCAACATCCACAGCCATATCCCCGACAAGGAACTGGCCCGCAAGATGCTCGCGTTGCACGGACGCTCCGAGGAACTGGCGGCGCTTGATGCGGAGGAAGTGCGCCGGATCGCGGCGTCAGTGTAGGGCCGGACCGCGCCGGTGCGGCGCGGTCCGGGAAAAGGCGGGGTCTACCAGTTTTCGGGAGCGAGCTCGAAATAGGCCATGGGATGCTCGCAGGCCGGGCACTTGTCCGGGGCGTGGTCGCTCTCCATGGGGTAGCCGCAGTTGCGGCAACGCCACAGGACCTTGGCCGGACGTTTGAAGACCAGTCCCTTTTCGATGTTGTCCGCGAGTTTGGCGTAGCGGCGTTTGTGGAAGCCTTCGGCCTTGGCGATGTGCGTGAAGGTGGCGGCCACCTCGGGGTAGCCTTCCTGTGTGGCCACGGCGGCGAACGAGGGGTACATGTCGTTTTCCTCGTAGGACTCCCCGCCCTCGGCCTCGCGCAGGTTGGCCAGGGTGTCGCCGATCACGCCGGCCGGAAACGCGGCCGTGATTTCCACCTCACCGCCTTCCAGGTACTTGAACAGCCGCTTGGCGTGTTCCTTTTCCTGGTCCGCGGTTTCGGTAAACAGGAACGAAATCTGCTCGTAGCCTTCCTTTTTCGCCTTGGAAGCATAGTAGGTGTAGCGGTTTCTGGCCTGGGACTCGCCGGCGAAGGCGGTCAGGATGTTCTTTTCGGTTTGCGATCCCTTGAGCGGTTTCATGCACGACCTCCGATGCGTTTGGTTCATTCGTCCAGATACTTCTCGGCCCATTTGAGCGCCGCCGCAACGGCCGGAAAGCCGATGGTGGTGGCCAGGGCCAGCAGGGCCTGGCAGATTTCCTCGGGCGAGGCCCCGGCACGGGTGGCCCGCCGGGCATGGCTGGCCACCGCCGTCTCCATGCCGCGCGCCGCGGCCGCGCCGAGTTGCACGAGCTGCAGCGTCTTTTCCTCGAGCGGCCCGAGCTCCCGGGCGGATGCGGCCACGGATTCGAGCGCGGCCATGAACCGGGGATAATCGCGGGCCAGTCGTTCATAATGGCGGGGAACCGATGCGTCCGTCATGGCTTGCTCCTTGCGACGCCGTTGCGCGCTGCCGCCGGACGGCGGGTCACTGTTCCTTGTGCACGCGCGCCAGGGCCGTAAGCAGTTCCCCAAGGTCCGGGCGCGTGTTGATGTCATGCACGTCAATGAACCGGATCACGCCTTTTTTGTCCACAACAAAGAGCGCCCGTTCCGTGACGCCATCGCTGCGCAGGATGCCGAGCTTTTGCGCCAGTCCCCCATGGGGCCAGAAGTCCGAGGCCACCGGGAACCACAGTCCGCCCATCTCCTTGATCCAGGCGTAGAGCGTGGGGATATTGTCCGCCGAGATGCCGACGAGCGCCGCATCATTGGCCTCGAACGCCTCCTTGGCGATGTTGTAGCCCGGCCACTGCCCGGAACACACCGGCGTCCACGCGGCCGGCACGAAGGAGAGCACCAGGTTCTTCTTTCCAAGGTAATCGGACAGGCGCACGCGGCCGCCGGAGACGGCCGGCAGGTCGAAGTCGGGCATGGCCTCGCCCACGGCCACGGCGAGCGTGCTGTCCGTGGGCGGCAACTGCCCGACGGGATAGATGTCCGCGGCCAGACCCTGGGGCGTCGCGGGCGCAGCCAGGGCCGCCCCCGCGCACAAAAGGACCGCCAGCGCGGCCCCGAGCAAACGTGCGTGCATCGCCATGCCTCCCTGCTTGGGGCGCATCTTATGGAAAATCATTCTCCAAAACAAGGATGCGCGCCATAAAAAATCCCCAAAAATCAGATGCCAGCCGCCCGGGTGATCCGCGACAGGAATGCCGCCGGCGAATCCATGACCCCAAGGCTCGCGCCGAGGACGGCGTACCCGCCGCCGGGCTTTTTCCTGAGCACGTAGAAAAACGGCGTGCCCACCTGCCCCACCTGCTTGTGCACGACGAAATCCGGGTCGGCGAAAAGCGCGAACGGCACGGCGTACTTCTTGCGGAAGATGTCCACTTCCGCCTCGGAATTGCCCGCGCCCACGCCGATGACGCCGATGCGGTTGGACAGGCCCCGCTTGTCGATGAGGTCGTAGAGCGCGTTCACCTCGGGCGCTTCCTTCTGGCAATACGGGCAGTACATGCTGAAGATCTCGACCACGAGGATCTCCGTGCCGAGGGCGCTTACGGGCCGTTGCGCCTTGCCGGGCGCGAGGCCGAGCCGCGTCGCGGCTTCTGGCGACACCTGGCCGGCAAGGGACACGTCGGGAAAGGCGCTGCCCACGGCCAGCGGATGCGCGCCCGGGGACAGCGAGGCCTCGACGGCCCAGGCCGGGGCGGCGGCCAGCAGCGGCAGCAGCGCGGCGACGAGCAGACGGAACAGACGGTTCATGGCTCCTCCGGAAAATGGGGATCGCGGCGGCGGGCCGCCGATCTGTCTTGATAAACATCTTCGGGCGCGAGGCAAAGCCCGCGGTTCAAACAAGGGCGTCCGGAGCGGTCACGGCCGCGCGCAGCGCGGCATGGTCGGGCGCGTCAGGGGCGATGGCCGGCTGGTTACGCGCGGCTTCAGGCGATGCCAGCCGCGTCCATGGCCCGGCGAACGTCGGCGATGATGTCGTCCGCGTCCTCGCAACCCACGGAAAGGCGCACCAGCGTGTCCGTGACCCCGATGGCCAACCGCTCCTCCCGCGACATCTTGGCGTGGGAGGTCACGGCCGGAAAGCAGACGAGCGTTTCCACGCCGCCGAGGCTCACGGCTTCAAGCGCCAGTTCCAGGCCGTCCACGAACGCCCGCGCCGCCTCGGGCGCGCAGGCCAGCTCGAAGGAGAGCATGCCGCCGAATCCCCGCATCTGGCGCTTGGCCACGTCGTGGCCCGGATGCGAGGGCAACCCCGGATAGTGCACGGCGGACACGCCCGGCCGTGCGGCGAGGAACTCCGCCACGGCCATGGCGTTTTCGTTGTGCTTGGCCATGCGCAGGGCCAGGGTCTTCATGCCGCGCTCGAGCAGGAAGCAGTCGTAGGTATTGAGCGTGCCGCCGAAATTGACCGCCCGCTCGCGCACGGACGCCATGAGCGGTGCCGCTCCCGCCACGGCGCCGCAATTGAGGTCGCTGTGGCCGTTTAAGTACTTGGTGCCGCTGTGGATGACGAGATCGCAGCCCAGCGCGAGCGGCTTCTGGTTGATGGGCGAGGCGAAGGTGTTGTCCACCATGGACACGAGCCCGCGACGCCTGGCCATGGCGGCCACGCCTTCGAGGTCCACCACCCGCAACAGCGGATTGCTCGGCGTCTCCACGTACACGGCGCGCGTCCGCGGCGTCACGGCCGCTTCCAGACGCGCGGGATCGGCGTCGGCGACCAGGCTGTAGCCGATGCCCAGGCGCGACAGCTCGGCCAGCAGGAAGCGGTGCGTGCCGCCGTACAGGTCGGCCTGGAGCACCGCGTGGTCGCCCGCGTTCAGGACGGAGAGCAGGGCCGAGGAGATGGCTGCCATGCCCGAGGCCATGACCATGGCCGCCTGCCCCCCTTCCAGGGCCGCCAGCTTGTCGGCCGGAGCCATCTGGGTCGGGATGTTGCCGTAACGCGGATAGCGGTAAGCCCCTTCCACGTCCTGGCACGCCATGTAGGCCGAGGCGGTGTGCAACGGCGTGGTCACGCCGCCCACACTGCGGTCCAGGCGCTCGCCGGCGCGCACGCAACGGGTATGTTCGCCCATGCGGGATGGTTTCATCATGCAACTCCTTTCCTGCGCGTTTTGGTGCAGATACGCCTGAAGCGTCCGCTGCGCCAGACCCGCGTCCGGGCCGCCAATCGCCATGCCGCCGTCATGAGGGCGTCACACAAGCGGGCGTACCCGGGCAGGGTCAACCGTCAACAACACGCAAGGAGCAAGCGACATGCGCCGATACGTCCTGCCGCCGTTCGCGGCGGCCGCCATCAACCGCGTGGCCTGGCTGGTCCTGGCCGCCCTCTTCCTTTACGCCGCGGCCGCGCGCGCCGATGCCGGCCCCACGCCCAAGTACGTGTTCCTCTTTATCGGCGACGGCCTGGCCATGCCCCAGCGCAGCGCCGCCGAGTACTTCCTGGCCGCCAAGGACGGGAAAAAAGAGCCCGGCATCGTCAAGCTCGCCATGAACAAGATGCCCGCCCAGGGCCTGACCACCACCTATTCGCTCAATTCCATCATCACCGACTCGGGCGCGGCCGGCACGGCGCTCGCGGCCGGGGTCAAGACCTACAACGGCGCCATCAGCGTGGACGGCGCGAAAAAGCCCGTGCCCACCATGGCCGAGATGGCCCGCGACAAGGGCATGAAGGTCGGCGTCGTCTCCAGCGTGTCCCTGGACCACGCCACCCCGGCCTGCTTCTATTCCCACCAGGACAGCCGCAACAATTACTACGAGATCGCCCTGGACGTGGCCAAGAGCGGCTTCGACTACTTCGGCGGCGGCGGCTTCAAGGACCCCACCGGCAAGAAGTCGAAAAAGGAAGGCGAGAAGGCCGACGCCTTCGAGGTCATGCAGGCCGCCGGCTACACCGTGACCAGCGACCCCGCCGCCATCAAGGACGCCAAGCCCGGCGCGAAGCTCGTCGCGTTAAACCCCGAGCTCGACCACGACAAGGCCCTGCCCTACGCCCTGGACGGCGACAAGAAAGGCCTCTCCCTGGCGGACTTCACCGCCAAGGGTATCGAGCTGCTCGACAATCCCAACGGCTTCTTCTTCATGGTCGAGGGCGGCAAGATCGACTGGGCCTGCCACGCCAACGACGCCGCCGCCTCCATCGCCGACACCCTGGCCTTCGACGACGCCGTGGCCAAGGCCGTGGCCTTCGCCGCGAACCACCCCGACGACACCCTGATCGTGGTCACCGGCGACCACGAGTGCGGCGGCCTCACGCTCGGCTTCGCCGGCACCCGCTACGGCAACTACTACGACTACCTCAAGAACCAGAAGGACTCGTTCCTGAAGTTCACCGCCGCGCTCAAGGAATACAAGAAGACCCACGACGCGGGCAGCGCCAAGTTCGAGGACGTCGCGCCCCTGATCAAGGAAAGCTTCGGCCTGGTCGTGCCCACCGAGGCCGACCTGGAAGCCATGAAGGCCGCGCCCAAGCCCAACGAGGAGAACACCTCCCCGGCCGATCCCCACGGCATGTACCTGAAGCCCTTCGAACTCGAGGCCGTCAAGGCGGCGTTCACCCGCTCCATGCAGGACGAAAAGGTCAAGGGCGACGAGATGGACTACCGCGCCTACGGCGGCTACGAGCCCCTGGCCGTGACCCTGACCCATATCCTGGACAACAAGGCCGGCCTCGCCTGGACCAGCTACTCCCACACCGGCGTCCCCGTCGTCACTTCGGCCATGGGCCCGGGCGCGCAGGCCTTCGCCGGCTACTACGACAACACCGACCTGGCCAAAAAGATCATGGCCGCCCTGGGCCAGAAAGTCGTGGCGAGTAACTAGGGAAAGAAGAGAGAGGACACGAAGGGGGAGGAATGCCTCCGGCGGCCAGGAGGGGCCGAGGGGCCCTCCTGGACCACCCCGAAAGGGGAAACAAGAAAATTAAGGCGTGGGGCTGGTTGCGCGGGGCGCGGCCGGCCCCACGTGCGGTTTGGAGGACAGGGGATGGCCGATACGGATTGCCCGTGGCCGCGGCCGGGTGAGGAAATCAGGAAACCGGCCGCAGCCGGCCGGAAACTTCGCGGCCACCGCGACGCCGTGTTCGTGGCCGTCATGGCGCTCGTGACCGTCGCGTTGTGGTTTTGGCCCACGGGCTTCGAGGACCGCCTGCCGCCGGACGCCGTGCAGGTCAAGGCCAGGGTGCTCGCGGTGGACGACAGCCATGTCCACCAGTACGGCATCGTGCGCGAGGGCGAACAGCGTGTGACGCTTTCCCCGCTGTCCGGCCCCTTTGCCGGCAAGCGCATCGTCGCGGACAACATCCTGCTCGGCAAGCTCGAGATCGACAAGGTCTTCGCCCCGGGCGACACGGCCCTGCTCGTACTGTCGCTGCGAAACGGCGAGATCGTTTCGGCCGTGGCCCAGGACCACTGGCGGCTGACCCTGCAAGGCGCGCTGCTGGCGCTTTTCGCCGCGGCGCTCATCGCCTACGCCGGCTGGACCGGGGTCAAGGCCATGCTGTCGTTTCTGTTCGCCGCGCTGCTCCTCTGGAAAGTACTGGTGCCGCAGTTCCTGGCCGGCCGCGATCCCATGCTCGTGGCGCTCGCGGTCCTGGCCGTGCTCATGGCCGGCATCGTCTTCCTCGTCGGGGGCTTAAACCGCCGCGCCCTGGCCGCCTACCTCGGCTCCCTCGGCGGCGTGGCCGTGACCTGCCTGCTTTCGCTTGCCACCGCGCCCGGCTTCGCCCTGCCCGGCGCGGTCAAGCCCTTTGCCGAAACGCTGCTCTACACCGGCTACGCCCACCTCGACCTCGGCGGCGTGTTCCTGGCGACGATCTGCCTCGGCGCAAGCGGCGCGATCATGGACGTGGCCATGGACGTGGCCGCGAGCCAGTCGGAGGTGGCGGCCCACCATCCGGAAATCGGGGGCTTAGGCCTGTGCCTGTCGGGATTTCGCGTCGGGCGCGTCGTGGTCGGCACCATGGCGACCACGCTCCTTTTGGCCTACTGCGGCGGCAGCCTGGCGCTGCTCATGGTGTTCATGGCCCAGGGCGTGCCGCTTATAAATGTCGCCACCATGCCCCACGTGGCCGCGGAAATCGCCAACACCCTCGTCGGCAGCTTCGGCCTGGTCACGGCCGCGCCCCTGACCGCCGTCGCCGGCGCGCTGCTGCTGCGAAAGTGAGAGGAAGAGGAAGAGAAAGATGCCTCCGGCGGCCAGGAGGGGCACTGCCCCTCCTGGACCCTCCCGAATGGGGGCTGTCATGCCTGTGATGGCGCGGCATTGCGATTGAGAAAGTTCTGGGAGGGAGACGGGGCTAGCCCAGGCTGCGGGGCTTGGCTGTCCAGGCCTTTTCCCGGGCGAAGCGCGCTCCGTTGCCGCGCACAGGCACGGTGAGAATGGTCAGGGATTCTGCCGGCAGGCGAAGCCGCGCCTGCCCCTCGCGCAGGGGCACGGCGGCTTCCCTGGCCAGACGCGGCTTGTGGTCGTCGGCCCCCTTGCCGCTATAGACCTCGCGGGCGGCGCTGCCGCCGGCCTTTTCGCCGGCGATACGCACGTCCACGTCCCGGGCCGCATCCTTGTTTATGAGATAGACCGTCAGCCGCTTGTTGCGGTCGTCGCAGGCGGCCACCGTGCGCACGCCCGGGGCGTCGGTGGCGGCCACGACACGGTCGCCAAGCCCCCGCGCGAGCAGCTTGACCGCCATGCCCGTGGGCAGCGGCTCGTTTTTGCCGTCGAGCGCGTCCCAGAGTTCCGGCTTGTCGTCGTTGTGCAGCCAGCGCGTGGCCCAGATCTGCACCGTCACCACGCGCGGGTCGCTTACGGCCTGTCCGAGCATGTCGAAGAGCACGAGCGCGTGTCCCAGGGTGTTCTCGTGCTTCCAGCCCAGGTTCTGCGGATGCGCGTACCAGTCCGCGGAATTGACTTCGGTCAAAAGGTAATGCAGCCGGTCGGCGAATCCGGCCGGGCCGTAGCGTCGCGCGGCCGTGTCGATTTCCGACACCCCGAGCATCCGCACCGGGTTTTCGCGGTAGTAGTCGTAGCCGTACCAGGCGTAGCACGGGTATTCGTGGACCGAGACGAAATCGATGCTCCCGGCCGCCTTGCCGAAGACCTCGCGCCACCAGGGCGTCCTGTCGCCGCCCAGATTGTCGAGGGCGCCCACGTCGTCGGCTCCCGACGGGCCGTTGGCCCCGACCTTGATGGACGGGTCCACGCCCTTCATGGCCGCGGCGAACACCTGGAAATCCCGGGCGTAATCCGCCGCCCGCGCCCCGCCGTTGTAGACGTAGAAATAGGATTCGTTGCCGATTTCCCAGTATTTTATCCCGTAGCGGCGCGTGATGTTGGCGTAGCGCACCAGGGACACGGCGTTTTCGAGCAGCTCCGTCATGTCCGGCACGGTCTCGCCCGGGGAGCCCGGCTTGTACATGGAATCGTAGGCAACGACGATGACGGGCTCGGCCCCGGTGCGGCGGCACAGGCGGATGAAGGCGTCGATGTCCAGGGGCCGGCGCACGAAGCGCTTGCGCTTGAGGTCGTAGACCCGGGCGTCGTTGGAGGGCCATTCGTCCGGCCCCAGGCGGGCGAGCTCCGGTCCGGGCTTGCGGAAAGGCGGCGCGGCCCAGAGCATGCCGTCGGATTTCTCGCCCCCGGGATAGCGCAGCGTGCCGACGCCGAGGTCGAGGACGGCCCGGGCGAGCTTGCGCGCGCCCGGGTGACGGTTGCCGTCGGCGTCCATGAAATAATTGACGTTGATGCCGAGCAGTTCCCGGCTGGTCCGGCGCACGGTCTTGCCCGCGTCCACGACCACGGTTGCGACGTCGTCGCCGGCGCGCACGGCGCAGGGCAGGACCAGGAAAAGTAAAAACGGCAAGACGACAAACGAAAAACGCGGCATGGGGCCACTCCAGAAGCGGGCGGCAAAGCCTCTAGCGCCGCGCACGGCCTTCTGGCAAGCCCCGGGGCACGACGTTTTCGTGACATCGCACAAGGCGTAACCGGAGCGCCGAAACAGCGACCACACGGCAGCACGCCGGAGCGACGGAGGACATTGCGTTTGGGCGAGGGGTGAAACCCGCCCTTGCAAGGGCCTCGGCTTTGATAGTAATGCAGGGCGCGCGGCCTTTGGGGCCTTGCGCCCCGGCCACGTCCCCGGACAAATCGGTCCCAGTTCGGGACCCGGAGGAATTCCCTATGACGCTTTTCCGTCGCCTCGTCCTTCTGGTCGCGGCCATGCTGTGCCTGGCCTCCCCGGCGCTCGCCGCCGAGACCAAGACCTACGCCGTCGCTCCCTTTACCGTGCATGGTCCCGAAAAATACCAGTACCTGAGCCAGGGCGCGCAGAGCATGCTCGAATCGCGCATGAACTGGCCCGGCCACCTGGCTCCTCAGGACAAGGCCAAGACCTCGGCCGCCCTGGCCAAGGCCCCGGGCTCCGAGGCCGACGCCAAGAAGGCCCTGGCCGCCGTCAGCGTGGACTACCTGGCCTACGGCTCCATCACCGTCTCCGGCGACCAGGCCAGTGTGGACATCTCGGTCATCGGCCGTGACGGCAAGAAATGGCCGAAGAACTTCACGACCAAGCTCTCCGACCTCATCCCCGCCATGGAGCGCGCCGCCCAGTCGCTCAACAACGAGATCTTCAAGCGTCCTTCCGCGTCCGGCGCCGCCGGCGGGCAGACCATCAACCAGATGAACCCGGATTTCGTGGTCAACCAGACCAGCGAAAACCAGAAGACCTACCTCAATCCGAACTTCCGCTACGCCGGCCCGGCCGAAACGCCTGGCGTGTGGCGCAGCCAGTCCATCCCCATCGTCTCCAGCGGCATCGCCATCGACGACATCAACGGCGACGGGCACAACGAAGTCGTCATCATGGCCAAGGAATCCATCGAGACCTACGCGTTCAAGGATCGCCAGTTGATGCCGATCGCCCGCTACCCCGTCTCGCCCAACCTCAAGCTGCTCAAGGTCAGCACGCTGGACATCAACGGCGACGGCAAGGCCGAGATCATCGTCTCCGCCAGCTACTTCAAGGAGCCGCGCTCGTTCATCCTGTCCCTGGAAGGCAACCAGCTCAAGGAACTTTACAAGGACATCAAGCTGTACATGAACGTGGCGCAAGTGCCGCCCGACTACACCCGCCAACTCGTGGGCTCCAAGGGCGATCCCAAGGAACTCTTCGCCCAGGGCGTGCACAACGTGATCTTCTCCGGCGGCCAGCCCATGCTGTCCACCAAGCTCGCGCTGCCGACCAAGGCCAACCCCTTCAACTTCGCCTACCTGCCCGAAAAGAGCGGCTACAAGGTCCTGCTCAACGACGATCACGACCACATCGTGGTCTACACGGCCAAGGGCGAACGCGTGGCCGCCACCGAGGAAGAGTATTGCGGCTCGGCCATCGGCCTGGAATTCGACCCGCTCATGGCGCCCATGGAGAAGCCGAAGACCGACCACCTCTGGACGTACTACTACATCCCGCTGCCGATGATCGTGGCCAATCTGGACAAGGACGACCGCTACGAGGTGCTCGTCAGCAAGAACATCTCCCTGGCCGCCCAGTTCTTCGAGACCTTCCGCACCTTCTCCCAGGGTGAAATCCACGCCCTGTACTGGGACGGCGTGGGCATGAACCTCCTGTGGAAGACGCGGCGCATCAAGGGCACGGTCACCGGCTACGCCCTGGCCGACATCGACAACGACGGCCAGAAGGAACTCGTGGTCTGCCTCAACACCTGGCCCGGCGCGGTCGGCGTCTACGCCCGCCGCACCATCGTGCTGTCCTACAAGCTCGACACCTCGAGCAAAGGCCAGCCCGGCGAGTTCGGCATCGACGCGGAGTAGCCCCCGCACCCCGACGTGATCCCGCGGGGGAACCGCAAGCGCGGCGGTTCCCCCGCTTCTTTTGCCAAGCGCCAAGGCCAAACGAGGTCGCCCTGCTCGCCCTGTACCTGGCCCAGATCGTCAACTCCGGACTGGCCCTCGGCGCGGTCTACGGACTCATGGCCCTGGGTTTTTCCCTGATCTACAGCGCCAGCCGCCTGATCAACTTCGCCCAGGGCGAGCTGCTGCTCCTCGGCGGGCTCGGCATCGCCACCCTGGCCGGCGTCACCCACCTTTCCCCGTTCCTGGCCGTGGCCGCCGCCGCGCTGGCCGGTTTTCTCCTCGGCCGGGTCCTGTTCGCGACCACGCTCGGCCTCACGCTACGCGCCTCTCCCCTGCGCCAACTCATGCTCACCGTGGCGGCGAGCCTCGTCTTCCAGGGCGTAGCCATCCTGGCCTGGGGGAAAAACCCCCTCATGCCGCCACGCCTGCTCCCGCTGCCGGACATCCGCCTGGGGCCGCTTTTTCTTGGCCGCGACACGGCCACGGCGCTTTCACTTGCGCTTTGCGCCATGGCGGTGCTCGGGCTTTTCCTCAACTACACGCGCCTGGGCCGCGCGCTTCGGGCCACGGCGCAAAACGCGACCGCGGCGCGGCTGATGGGCATAAACCCGGTGCTGTGCCACTCGCTGTCCTTCGCCCTGGCCGGGACGCTGGCGTCCCTGGCCGCCCTGGCCGTCGGGCCGCAAACGGGGCTGCGCTACGACATGGGCCTGGGGCTTGGGCTCAAGGGCTTCGCCGCGGCGACCATCGGCGGCTACACCTCGCTGTCCAAGGTGTTCCTCGGCGGCATCGCCCTGGGGCTTTGCGAGGCGGCGCTGGTGCTTTTCCTTTCGGGCGAGCTCAAGGAAACCGCCACCTACGCCCTCATCGTCATCCTGCTCGTGGCCGCCCCGGCCGAAAACGAAGCCGAGCGGCCCTGACATGGCGCGCGCGCTTTTCTCCCGCAAGGCGTCCCTGGCCCTTTTCTTCGCCGCAATGACGGCGGTGGGTCTGGTCACGCCCGCCCACCGCCTCATCGGCGTCAACCAGCACATGTTTCTCGCGGTCAACGTGCTGGCGCTCAATTTCTGCCTGGGACTTGGCGGCCAGATCTCCCTGGCGCAGGCCGCCTTCGCCGGCATCGGGGCCTACGCCTCGGTGCTGTTGCACGCCCGCTTCCCGGGCGCGACCATACTCATCGCGCCGGCGGTCGTCGTCGGCGTCGGGCTGCTCGCGGCCCTGGTCAGCCGGCCCATGGAGCGCCTGGGCGAAGGTTTCCTGGCCATGGCCACGCTTTGCGTGTCGCTTGTCTGCGTCAACGTCGCGCTGACCATGGAGAGCGTCACCGGCGGCGCGGCCGGCATGATGGTCGAGGCCAAGCTGGCGCTGCCCGGCATCGGGGCGCTGGCCGGCGACCGGGTCACCTTTTTCCTCTTCCTGCTGCTGCTCGCCCTTGGCGCGTACGTCTTCCTGGCCCTTCGCGACAGCCGGCTGGGGCGGGCGCTGGCCGCCTGCCGGGACGACCGCCATGCCGCGTCGAGCCTCGGCATCGACCGGCCCGCGGTGCGCGCCGTGTCCTTTGGCCTGGGCGGCGGACTTTCCGCCGCGGCCGGCGTGGTCCACGGCCATTACACCGGGTTCATCAGCCCGGAACAATTCAGCCTGGAGCTTTCGCTCAAGGCCCTGCTTTTCCTGGTCATCGGAGGACCGGGCAACCTGCTTCGCCCCATTCTCGCGGCGCTCGTGCTCGAAACGGCCATGTCCAGGCTCCAGTTCCTCGGCGACGCGCGCACCCTGGTCAACGGGCTGCTGCTCGGCGCGGCGCTGCTCGCGGGCTACTGGCGCGCGCGCCGCTAGCCCGCCCCACCTTGCAAAAATGATTTACATCGCCTCCGGTTGCGGTACAAAATCGCGGTCGCCTGATGGCGATCAATACGCCCCGGAGGCTCCCCCCATGGCTAAAGTCCTGTTGTTTCTCGCGACATTCCTCATTTGTCCGGCAGCCTTCGCCGCAGCCCCGCCCGCCGGCGACCCCATCGTCATCGGCGGCCTGTTCGCCCAGTCCGGCCCCGCCGCCGTGGTCGGCACGCCGAGCAAGCTCGTGGCCGAGATGACCGTCGCCCAGCTCAACGCCTCGGGCGGCATCCTCGGCCGTCCGGTCACGCTCATCAGCTACGACACCGAATCCTCGCCCGACGTGGCCCTGCGCGAGGCGCGCCAGCTCGTCGAGGGCGACAAGGTGCTGGCCATCATCGGCCCCACGTCCACGGGCGAGGGGCTCGCCGTCAAAAAGTACACCGAGGAAAAGAAGGTCCCGGTCATCATGACCGTGGGCGGCGACGCCATCATCGCCGGCGGCAAGTTCGGCCCCTTCGACTGGACCTTCAAGGCCCCGCAGCGCACCACCACGGCCGTGGCCAAGATCTACGAGTACCTCAAGGGCAAGAACATCTCCAAGATCGCGGTCATGCACTCCAAGGACGCCTTCGGCCAGGACGGGCTCGCCGAGCTCAAGGCCAACGCGGGCAAATACGGCATCGACATCATCGCCGAGGAAGGCTTCGACCCCAAGGGCACGGACTTCTCGGCCCAGGCCTTCAAGCTGCAAGCCGCCAAGCCGCAGGCCGTGGTCGTCTGGACCATCGGCCCGGCCGGGGCCATCGCCGCGAAGAACTTCGCCGCCCTGCCCGGCGAACGGCCGCTGCTCGTGCAAAGCCACGGCCAGCCCGGCCCCAGCTACCTGGAACTGGCCGGCGAGGCCGCCGGCGGCACGATCATGCCCGGCACCAAGCTCATGGCCCCGGAATCCCTGCCCGACGAGGACCCGCAGAAAATCGTCATCGAGTCCTTCATCAAGGCCTACAACGACGCCGGCATCCAGGAGAAGTTCCCGCTCAACACCCACTCGGGCTACGCCTACGACGCCCTGGCGCTTCTGCGCGCGGGCCTGGAAAAGGCCGGCAAGGCCGACCCCGCTGCCCTGCGCGACGCCCTGGAAAAGCTCCAGAACGTGGTCGGCGTCTCCGGCGTCTACACGACTTCCTCCCAGGACCATAACGGCCTGCACGCCGACTCCCTGGTCATGCTCATCGTCGATTCCGGCCGCTACAAGCTCGCGCCCTAGAGGGAGGAAGGAGAAAGGCGGAAAAGATGCGCGGGGAACCCCTTTTTGCCAAAAAGGGTTCCCCGCGCGCTCCCCTCCCGAAAACCCCCAAGGGCGGGGGGGAACCCGTGCGGGCGACGCAGCCGTAACGGCAAAGGCGATGCCGCGGGCGATGCGAAGCGGTTTTTTCGGAGCCTCATGAAGACCCCGGTCCAGATTTTCACCGTCACGGCGGCCGAGGCCGGCCAGAAACTCCTGCAATACCTCGTGCGCCGCCTTTCCGGCGCATTGCCGCCGGCCGCGCTGCAACGCCTGATCCGCACCGGCCAGGTGCGCCTGGACGGCAAGCGCGCCAAGCCCTTCGACCGCATCGGGCAGGGGCAGAAGGTGCGCATGCCGCCCTTCGAGACCGACGCCCCACCGGGCGCGGCCCCGGGCGGCGCAGCGGCCCCGTCCCCCGCGCCCCGCATCGCGGCCGTGCCCCGCCCGGCCCGCCGGCCGGCCCCGGCGTTCGCGCCCGCGCCCCAGGCCGTTCCCGGCCCGACCCGCGTTCCAGCCCTCGACATCCTGCACGAGGACGACGAACTTCTTGTGGTGGTCAAGCCCGCCGGCCTCCCCGTGCATCCGGGCTCGGGGCACGCCACGGCACTGACCACGCTCCTGCACGCCCGGGACGCCGACGCGCCCTTCCGCCCCACGCCCGCCCACCGCCTGGACCGCGACACCACGGGCATCCTGCTCGTCGCCAAAAGCTACCGCATGCTGCGCCGCATCCACGACGCCATGCTCTCGGGCGAGGCGCGCAAGGACTATCTCGCCTGGGTCTGGGGCCGCTGGAAATTCGGTGAAGTCAACGACTGGATCACCCTGCGCGACCGCCTGGCCAAGCGCGGCGAGCCGGGGCGGGAGCGGGTGGAGGCAGGGGAGGACGGCAAGGAGGCCGTGTGCAAGGTGCGCCTGCTCGGGCACATGCCCACGGCAAGCCTGGTCGAGGTGCGCCTGGAGACCGGCCGCACGCAGCAGATCCGCGCCCAGCTCGCCGCGCGCGGCCACCCCATCGTCGGCGACCCCAAGTACGGCGGCGGCGCGCCGCCCCTGCGGCTGCACGCCTGGCGGGTGACGCTCCCTGACGCGGCCTTCTGCGCACCGCCGGACTGGGAAGCGCCCTGGCTGGTCAGGCGCCTGCGCCGCGCGACGCTGCTCGCCTGCACGGAGCAGGACGTCAATCCGCTGGAAAACGAACCGCCGCCAGACGCCCCAGAATGATCGCCCCGGCCTGCGCCACGTTCATGGAATCGAGCGGCCGGGCCTGGGGAATGCGGAAAAGCGCCTGGCAGCGCTTGCGGATGCCCTGGCGCAACCCTTCTTCCTCATTGCCGAGGACCAGCACCAGGGGAAAATCGGGCGTCGCCGCAAAGACGTTTTGCGCCCCTTCCTCGCCGGCCGCGCCGACGACGGCGAATCCCGCATCCAGGGCCTCGTCCAGCGCCCGGGACAAGTTGGCCGCCTTGGCCACGGGCATGCGCGACAGCGTGCCCGCGGCCGCCTTGGCCGCGCCGGGCCCCAGGCGCGCGCCCTCGTGGCGCGGCAGGATGATGCCGCCGCCGCCCAGGGCGAAAAGCGTACGCGCGAGCGTGCCGACGTTGCCCGGGTCCTGCACCCGGTCGAGCGCCAGGGCCACGGGCAGGGGCGCGTTTCGCGCGGCGTCGAGCACGTCGGCGACGGTCGCGAGTTCGCCGGCCGCCAGCCGGGCCAGGACGCCCTGGTGGTTGCCGGGATAGAGCCGGTCGAGGTCGGCGGCGGGCACGAATTTGAAGCGCACCCCGGCCTCGCGGCAGGCGGCGACGATGGCGTCGGCGTCCGGGCCGCGCAGCCCCTGGCGCAACAGCACGTCGTCCACGGTCGCAGGATGCGCGGCCAGCAGTTCGCGCACGGGCTTGCGTCCGGGCAGCAGGTCGTCCGGCGCCGGCGCGGCCGGGACTTCGGACCTGTGCGGCCTGGGCGCGACAGGGGGGCGTTTGAAACGGTCATGTGCGGGCATGGCCCTTGGTGGCCCAAAGCGTCCGGGACCACAAGTCTTTTTTTCCCTTGCAATTCCGTTCCCTTTGGACTAACAGTGCAGTAATTATTAAAATATTACAACGGTTACGATTCCCGACCGCAAAGCTTCGTCCTGGCTTCCGCCTGGAAGCCAATCGCCGTTTCTTCCTGTGGAGACCCCGCATGGCCCGATATTTCCTGTGCTGCGTCCTGCCGCTCCTGCTGGCCCTGGCCGGTTGCGCCGGCAACAAATACGACAAAAACACCGACATGAAGGCCAACCTGGAGCCGGAAGTCTGGGACACCACGCAGATTCTCAAGGACTTGAAGCGCGGTCGCCCGCTGACGGAACAGGAGAAAAAGGCCCTGGCCTCGCGCGGCGCGATCCAGTTCAACCTGGACGTGGCCGACAACGAGGAAGTGCAGATGTTTCTGCAGTACTTCACCATGGACAAGAAAGGCACCATGGAGAAGTGGCTGCAACGCGCCGAGCCGCACCTGCCCTACGTCCGGGCGGTGCTGGCCAGCTACAACCTGCCGCCTGACCTCATCGTGCTGCCGTTTATTGAATCGGGCTACAGCACCATGGCCTATTCGCCCGTGGGCGCGGGCGGCATGTGGCAGTTCATGCCCTACACCGGGCGGCGCTTCGGGCTTACCGTCAACTGGTGGGTGGACGAGCGCCGCGACCCCTACAAATCCACCGTGGCCGCGGCCAAGTACTTGACCAAGCTCTACCAGATGTTCGGCGACTGGAACCTGGCCCTGGCCGCCTACAACGCCGGCGAAGGCAAGATTTCCCGGGTCATGGCCGCCAGCGGCCAGTGCGACTTCTTCGACATCGCCAAAGACCCCAAGCTGCTCAAGGAAGAGACCCGCCACTATGTGCCCAAGTTCCTGGCGGTGCTCAAGATCTTCCAGAACCTCAATTCCCTGGGCTTTCGCAAGATCAACTGGCAGGCCGGCCCCAACCTCAAGGAAGTGCCCGTCCCGGGCGGCACGGACCTGCTCGCCCTGTCCAAGGCCTGCGATCTGAGTTGGGAGCAGTTCCGCGACTACAACCCGGGATTCCGGCGGCAGGTGAGCCCGCCCGACGCCACGGTCAACGTCTACGTGCCCGTGGCCAAGGAGCAGGTCGTGCTCGCCTACCTCCAAAATCCCGGCAACTACCCTGGCGGCGGCGTGCAGACCGTCACCGCCCAGGCCGGCGACACGTGGTGGGCCATCGCGCGGCGCGCCGGCATGCCCGTGGCCGAACTGCGCCAACTCAACGGTTCCCTGCCCGAGGACCTGCCGCCCGGCCAGACCGTGCGCATCGCTTTAAGCGCCTTCAGCGTGGACAACAGCGCCCTGGCCGAAGGCCCGGACGCCTGCGCGCCCAAACCCCTGGCCGCCGCGTCCAAGCCCCAGCGCCACCGCGTCAACAAAGGCGAGTCCATCGGCAGCATCGCCCGCAAGTACGGCGTTTCCACCAAGGAGCTGATGGCCGCCAACAAGATGAAGAACGAGCGCCGCCTGACCCAGGGCTCCTGGCTCGTCATCCCCGGCGGCGCGCCGCAGGGGCAAGCCGTGGCCGCGTCCAAATCAGCGCCGGCTCCGGCCGCCCCGGTCGCCGTCGCGGCCTCCGGCTCCCACCGTGTCCAGCGCGGCGAGAGCGTCAGCGGCATCGCCGCAAAATACGGCGTCGACACCGCCGCGCTCATGGCCGCAAACGGCATGCGCTCGGGCAAGGACCTGCGCGCCGGCGCGAACCTGACCATCCCCGGCAAGGCCGTGGCCAAGGTCGAAGTGCCGGCCGCTCCTTCCGCTCCCGCCGCCAAGTCGGCCAAGGACTACAAGACGCCGAAGTCCCTGGCCGCCGCCACGCCCGCGCCGGCCGCAGGCCGTCTTTTCGCGGAAAAAACGCCGCCGCCCGCGCCGACCAAGACGCAGGCCGCCGCGTCCCAGCCCGCAGCCAAACCTGTCGCGGCCGCCGCGCCCGCGCCGGCAAAACAGGCTCCGGCCAAGGCCGCGCCCGCCAAGGCCGTCAACTACAAGGTCGGCCCGGGCGAGACCGTCTGGGGCATCGCCAAGAAATTCAACGTCGAGCCGTCCTCGCTCATGGCCTGGAACAACATGAAGAGCCCGGGTGCCCTGCAAGCCGGCTCCCAGATCACCATCCACAAGGAATAACGATTCCACCATGGACACGCCAAAGGGGCGCGGCCGTCTCCCGGCCGCGCCCCTTTTTTATGCCGCCCGCCCGTCGCCACCCCCCTTCGGGAGGTCCAGGAGGGGATGATCCCCTCCTGTCCGCCGGCGGCATCTTTCTCTTTTCTTCTCCCCTTACAATCCGTTTTCCTTAAATATCGTCTCCAACCGGCGGCGGTTCGCGCCAAGGTCGCTGTAGCCCACGCGCGAGGCGCTGCGGGCATGGAGCAGCCCGGCGGCGGGGTCGTAGAGGAATTCGACGTCGTCCACGAAACCGAAGCGCAGGGAAGAGGCCGTGGCGTGCAGGTAGCGCTCGGTCGCGTCCGTGACCCTGAGCCCCTGGTCCGGCAACGAGGCGGCCAACCCAGGAATGGGGTTTTGCGCCACCTTGCGCGGGGCGATAAAATGCAGTGCGTCGTTCTTGCGCGCCGTGCTCGAGACCCAGTTGGGCTTGGCCCCGTCGGCGCGTAGCGGCCCGCCCGTGGGCGAAAGCGCTGGCGACATGCGCCGGCTGACCCGGCCAAGCCAGGCGAACCAGGCCACGCCGATGACCACGGCCACGAGCAGGACCACGGCCGCCACCTGTCCCACCGCCTCGAAAAAACCCAGAATACGACGCAACGTCTCCATCATGCGCATGCCTCCGAAGCCAGGCCGTCAGGCCCCACGATTCGGTTACGACCGGCCTCCTTGGCGGCATACAGGTATTCGTCGGCCTTTGCCAGCAGGCCGTCCAACTGGTTCTCGTCGCAGTCGGCAACGCCGAGGCTGGCGGTGACGCGGTGCCCGCCGGGGTGCGTGTCGGCCACGGCCCGGCGCAAGCGCCTGGCCACGGCCAGCGCTTCGGCGCCGGCGACCCCCGGGAGCAGGACGCCGAACTCCTCGCCGCCCAAGCGCCCGATGGAACCGCTTTCACCGAGCGCCGCGCGCAGGCTGTGCGCCACCTCGCGCAGGACGAGATCCCCTGCCTGATGGCCGTGCGAGTCGTTGATTTCCTTGAAATGATCGAGATCGAGCATGACCAGGCTGACCTTGCGCCCCCCCTCGCGCGCTTCGTCGAGAACCGCCTGCGTCTGCTCCAGGAAATGACGGCGGTTGGACACCCCGGTCAGGGCATCGGTCTCCGCGAGATGACGCAGGGCGTCCCGGGCTTCGCGCAATTCCGCCTCGACCCGGCTCGAAGTCATGGAAAGAATGCAAAACGTAAGGAGCGCAAGGAGAAACATGCTGCACAACAGCAAGGCCTTGACGATGACATCCGGTCCGCCAATGGCGCATTCCGTGGCGTTCCACGACCGCAGCGCACGGGAGGCAAAAGCCAGGCTGACCAAAAGGAGGATCGCCGAGTAGATCGTCTGCATGGAGTAGGTCTTCCACTGCCGTACGAGAAAAGGCTCCACGGCGATCCGACCGTAGAGGATGGCATTGTAGACGGAGAAAACAATGATCCTGCGGCACGTGTCAAAGTCGAACAACGTATAATAGACAATAAGCAGTTCGCTGACGGTGGCCAACGCCACGTTCACGAGGTGCCGTTGGCGAATCGTCGTGATTTCGCCGTACATGGCGATGCCGTGATACCAGCAGATTGCTTGTAGGAACAGCAAGCCGTTGCCGAGAACGAGGGACCACCGCTCGCCGGCGAAGCGGTAGAAAATCAGAACGACGCCGATGCTCCAGAAAAGCTGGCCAAGGGCCAGACAGGCGAAGCCGGGGTAGGTTTTGCGGAAAAAAAAAGTATAGCCCAGGACCATGGTCAGCGAAAAATACAAGATCGCTGCCATGAGGATCATCGTCCTCGCGTCCAGGGAGGAAATCAACTCTATGACGGTCCCCATGCTGGCGTGCTCGCTTCTCTTGCCGCCGGGCAAGGGAAAAATTGTTGAGGTGTGCCGCGCGCGGGTCAACCCCGCGCGAGCGCCTCGCCGTAGAGCGCCTGCATGAGCAGCGGCCGCAGTTCCTCTGCCGGGAGCACGCGGCCGGTCCACAACCGGAACTGCTCCACGGCCTGGTAGACGAACATGTCGAGCCCGGAAACGACCGTCGCGCCGGCGTGGCCGGCCTCGGCCGCGAACCGGGTCAGGCGGGGATTGTACACGAGGTCGTAGACAGCCTGTCCGGGTCCCAGGCGCTCGGACGGATAAGGGGATAACGCCTCGAGCCGGCCGAGCATGCCCATGGGCGTGGCGTTGACGCAGAGCTGTGCCGGATAGTCCGCCCGCGCCTCCCAGTCCACGACCTCGAGGTCGAACGCCCCGGCCAGGGCCTCGGCCTTCTCCCGCGTGCGGCCCGTCACGGCGATGCGCGATGCGCCCAGGCGCTTGAGGCCCACGACCACCGCACGCGCCGCGCCGCCGCAGCCAAGAACCAGCGCCGCGCCCACGGACAGGCCGGCCTCCACGAGCGGCCGGCAAAAGCCCTCCACGTCGGTGTTCTCGGCCCACAGCACGTTGCCGCGCCAATAAAGCGTGTTCACGGCCCCGACCTCGAGGCCGAGGTCCGTCACCGCGTCCGCGTACGCCATGACCGCGGTCTTGTGCGGGATGGTGACGCTCAGGCCCGCCATGGGAATCTGCCGGAACCGGGCCATGAACGCGGACAACGCCTCGGGCGGCGTGTCGCAGGCCTCGTAATGGCCGTCGATGCCGAAACGGGAAAAGCCCCAGTTGTGCACCAGCGGGCTCAGCGAATGCGCCAAGGGATGCCCGATGATCCCATACTGCCGCGTCATGCCGACTCCTTGGGGGCAGGGAGGAGAATCTGGGGGAGGGAACCTTTTTTTGCAAAAAAGGTTCCCTCCCCCAGACCCGCGCCGACCCCCGGCAAAAGGGGGGACCGGGGGGCCTGAGGCCCCCCGGCCGCCGGAGGCATCTTCCTCTTCTCTTTCCTCTACTTCTTCAATTCTTGTACGCGGCGGCCCCGGCGCGCAGGGCTTCGGCGTTTTTGGGAATGAGGTGGCTGTAGTGCTTGGCGATGACGTGGGAGAGGCTTTCCTCGACCACGGACAGGGGCAGCACGCCCGTGGCCGCCACGTAGGCCCCGAGCGCCACCATGTTGGCCATGCGCGTGTTGCCCAGGCCATCGGCGATCTCGTTGCAGGGCACGGCCACGAGCTTGACCCGGGCGCTGTCCGCGAGGCCGGCGTCGATCAGCGAGGAGTTGAGCACGAGCACGCCGCCGTCCTCCAGCTGGGGCTGGAACTTGTCCAGGGAGGGCCGGTTCATGATAATGAGGCTTTTGGGGCTGCGGATGATCGGCGAACCGATGGCGTCGTCGGAGACCACGACCGTGCAGTTGGCCGTGCCGCCGCGCATCTCCGGGCCGTAGACCGGGATGTAGGTGACGTTCAAGCCATGTTCCATGCCGGCGTAGGCCAGCAGGTTGCCGATGAGCATCACGCCCTGGCCGCCGAAGCCGGCCATGATCACGTCCTGATACAAACTCATGACCCTAGTCCTCCTTGGCCGCGTCTTTGTAGACGCCGAGCGGAAAGCCGGGGATCATCTCCTTGGCCACGCGTTCGTTGGCGGCCACGGGCGAGACTCTCCAGTTCGTGGGGCAGGTGGCGAGGAATTCCACGAAGCCGAACCCTTCGCCCTTGATCTGCGTTTCGAAGGTGCGGCGCAGGGCGCGCTTGGCCTGCGCCATGTTCTTGATGGAATTGACGGCCACGCGGGCGCTGTAGGCCACGCCGTCCAGGGAGGCGATGAGCTCGGCCATGCGCATGGGGCCGCCCTCGCGTTCGGCGCAGCGGCCGGCCGGGCAGGTGGTGGTCTTCTGGCCGATCATGGTCGTGGGGGCCATCTGGCCGCCGGTCATGCCGTAAACGGTGTTGTTGACGAAGACGACGGAGAGGCGTTCGCCGCGGTTGGCGGCGTGCATGATTTCGGCCAGGCCGATGGAGGCCAGGTCGCCGTCGCCCTGGTAGGCGAAGACGAAGGCGTCGGTGCGGGCGCGCTTGACGCCCGTGGCCACGGCCGGGGCGCGTCCGTGGGGCGCTTCGACGGTATCGACCATGACGTAGTTGTACAGGAACACCGAGCAGCCGATGGAACTGACGGCGATGGTCTTTTCGACCAGGCCGAACTCTTCCAGGCACTCGGCGACCATGCGGTGGATGACGCCGTGCTGGCAGCCCGGGCAGTAGTGGGAAGGCACGTCGGCCAGGACTTTCGGCCGGTCGAAGACCAGTTCCTCTTTGATTTCAGGAATGGAAGACATTTAGGCCCCCTTTGCGGCCGCCCGGATGGGCTCCACGAATTCGTCCGGCGTGGGCAGGTTGCCGGGGAAGACCCCGTAGAAATCGGAATCGGCCAGGCCGCGCACGGCCAGACGCACGTCGTCCACCATCTGGCCGAGGTTGTGCTCGATGGTGAGGAAGCGCTTGCCGGCGGCGGCCAGGGCGCGCAGGGCCTCTTCCGGGAAGGGATAAAGGGTGATGGGCCGCAGCAGGCCGATCTTGAGCCCCTCGGCGCGCAGCGCGCGCACGGCGGTCTTGGCGATGCGGCCGATGGAACCGTAGGCCACGACCACGAGATCCGCGTCCGCGGTTTCGAAATCCTCGTAGAGGACCTCGGCGCGCATGGCCTCGTATTTCTTCTGCAAGAGCCTGTTCTGGCCGGCCAGGGCCCCGTCCTCGAGGAAGAGCGACTTGAGGAGCCTCGGGGCGCGCTCGCCCCTGCCGGTCAGCTTCCAGTCGCCGCCCTCGGCGGGATCGATGGGGAGCGGCTCGCGCGGCGTGACCGGCTCCTTCATCTGGCCGACGATGGCGTCGCCGAGGATGAGCACCGGGTTGCGGTACTTGTAGGCCAGTTCGAAGGCGGTGAACGTCAGGTCGTAGCATTCCTGGCAGGTGGCCGGGGCCAGGGTCAGGGTGCGGTAGTCGCCGTGGCCGCCGCCCTTGACGGACTGGAAGTAGTCGCCCTGGGAGGGGCCGATGTCGCCGAGGCCGGGGCCGCCCCGGTTCATGTTGACGATGACGCCGGGCAGTTCCGAGCCGGCCATGTAGGAGATGGCCTCCTGCATGAGCGACACGCCCGGGCTCGAGGAGGTGGTCATGGCGCGCACGCCGCAGGCCGCCGCGCCGAGCAGCATGTTGGCCGCCGCGACCTCGGACTCGGCCTGGACGAACTGGCCTCCGGCGGCGGGCATGGCCGAGGAGAGCATCTCCGGGATGTCGTTTTGCGGGGTGATGGGATAGCCGAAGTAGCAACGGCAGCCGGCGGCCAGAGCACCCTGGCCGATGGCCTCGTTACCCTTGATGAAGACGCGTTTGGCCGACATCAGTCGTTCTCCTTGGCTTTGCTTTTCACGCTGCGCCAGACCTTGATGGCCACGTCCGGGCACATCTGCGCGCAGGCGGCGCAGCCGGTGCATTTTTCCTTTTCGGCCTCGAGGACCTCGGCCACCTTGTAGCCCTTGGCATTGAAACGCGAGGAGGCGGCGATGATGGCCTTGGGGCAGACCTGCGCGCACAGCAGGCAGCCTTTGCACCGTTCCTCGTCGATGACGATCCGCGACATCGGTTCACTCCTTTGCGGGGGCATCGGGCACGGCGCGAACGCCGCCTACCGGGAGAGCCCGCCGCTCTCCCTGCCCGGGAAAACCTTGCGGTGAGGGGACGCTTGCGGGCGGTCAGCGCACCAACATGGCGTCGCCGTAGGAAAAAAAGCGGTAGCCGGAGGCGATGGCCTCGCCGTAGGCGGCAAGCAGCCGCTGCCGTCCGACCAGGGCGGCCAGCATAATCACCAGGGATGATCCAGGCAAATGGAAATTCGTGACCATGCCGTCGAGCGTTCGGAACACGTAGCCGGGGCGGATGAAGATGTCGGTTTCGCCGGCGAAGGCCGTCATTTCCCCGGCCTCGCGCACCACGCCCTCGAGCGTGCGTGCGGCGGTGGTGCCCACGGCGATGACCGCCCTGCCCTTTGCCTTGGCCTCGCGCACGGCGGCGGCGGTCGCTTCCGGCACCTCGATCCACTCCCTGTGCATGGCATGCTCGCGGATGTCGGCCACGCGCACGGGCGAGAAGGTGCCGATGCCCACATGGCAGGTGACCCGGGCCAGGCCGAAGCCGCGCGCGGCGAGCACGCCGAGCAGTTCCGCGGTGAAGTGCAGGCCGGCCGTGGGCGCGGCGGCCGAACCCAGCTTGTCGTCGCGGGCGTAGACGGTCTGGTAGGTCTCGCGGTCGGTCGCGTCGTCGGCGCGGCGGATGTAGGGCGGCAGGGGCACATGGCCGATGCGCGCGAGGATCTCCGGCAGGCTGCCGCGCCAGGAGAGGACGAAATCGGTGTGGCCGAACGCGCCGCGCTGCGTCGCGGTCAGGTATAAATCCGGCGCGAAATCCACGCGGTCCCCGGGCTTCGGCGGCCGGGACACGCGCAAGAGCCCCGAGGCCGGGGCGTGGGTCCAGCCCGTGTCCGGGTCGCTCTCCGGGGCGAGCAGCGCCACGGGCGTGGTCAGAAGCAGCTCGGCCGCGCCGCCCGTGGGCTTTTGGCCGAAAAGGCGCACCGGCGCGACCTTGGTGTCGTTGACCACGAGCAGCGCGCCCGGCGGCAACAGGTCGGGCAGGTCGGAAAAGACGGCGTGCCCGGTTTTTCCGGTCGCGCGCTCCACGGTCATGAGCCGGCAGGCGTCGCGTTTCGCGCACGGCCGCTCGGCGATATGCCCGGGCGGCAGGTCGAAGCGGTAGGCGTCGAGCAGGTCGTCGGGCGTGGCAGGGGAATCGGTCGGCAAGGCGGGATCTCGTTGGTTCGTTAGGGACGCTGCGCGAGGGCTTCCGTGACGCGTCCGGCCATGCGCGCCATGGCCGCGGCCATGTCCACGCGGCGGCCGGTTTCCGCGGCGGCCGAGGTCATGGCCACGCCGGCCAGGCCGCAGGGCACGATGGCGTTAAAAAGGCGCAGGTCGTTGTCCAGGTTGACGGCGATGCCGTGGGTGGCCACGCCGCGGGAGACGTGGATGCCGAGCGAGGCGATCTTGCGCTCCGCCACCCAGAGCCCCAAGGGATTGCTGCGGCAGGTCGCGGCCACGCCGTAGTCCGCAAGCAGTTCCCGCCCCAGTTCCAGCAGCCAGGCAACGAAGGCCCTGACGCCAAAGCCGAGGGCGCGAAGCCGCACGACCGGGTAGACCACGAGCTGGCCGGGATTGTGCGCGGTGGCCGCGCCGCCCCGGTCCGTCTGCACGACCGCGACGCCGGGCGGCGCGCACAGCACCGTGTTGACGGGCTTGTTGGCCCCGAGCGTGATGACCGGGTCGTGCTCAAGAATAAATACCGCGCCGCCGGACGTCCCGGCCTTGACCGCCGCGGCCGTGTCCTCCTGGAGCGCCAGGGCGTCGGCGTAGGCGACGCGACCGAGGATCCGCACCGCGGCCTTGGGCCCCGGCTCAGGCGTCATCGCCCAGGAGGCCGTCATTGAGCAGCGTCGTCACGTCGGCGATGACCCGTTCGGCCTGGTCTTCGGGTATCTGGCAGGTCCCGACGTTTCGGTGTCCGCCGCCGCCGTAGGAAAGCATGAGCAGGCCGATGTCCACGGGGTTGGAGCGGTCAAAAATGGATTTGCCGACGGTCAGCACCACGTTTTGCCTGGCCTTGCCCCAGATGACCTGCACGCTCACGTTGCACTCGGGGAACAGGGCGTAGGCCGTGAAGCGGTTGCCCGTATAGATTTCCTCCTGCTCGCGCAGGTCGATAAGCAACACCTTGCCGACGACCGTGGAGCGGGCGCGCAGCATGGCCGCGAACTGCTCCTCCTGGGCGAAATAGCGCGCGACGCGCTCGGCCACGTCCGGGTCGGCCAGGATCGCGTCCACGGATTCGTGGCGGCACAGATCGACCAGGCGCATCATGAGCTGGTAGTTGCTGATGCGGTAGTCGCGGTAACGCCCGAGTCCCGTGCGCGGGTCCATGATGAAGCTCAAAAGGATCCAGCCCTTGGGGTCGGCCACTTCCCCGGGCGTCAGGTCGCCGCTGTCGCAGCGGTCCACGTACGCGAGCATTTCGTCGAAACGGGCGGAAAACTTCTCATGTCCGCCGTAATATTCCCAGATGACGCGCGCGCAACTCGGGTAGTGCTTGGACGCGCCCTGAAATTCGATGTCGCCCAGGCGCTCGGCCTCGCTCGTGTGGTGGTCGAACCACAGGCCGCAGCCCGGGGCGTAGGGCACGTTGGCCAGGATGTCGTTCGCTTCGCATGCGACCTTGCCGTCCTGCACGTCCTTGGGGTGCACGAACACCCATTCGTCCATGACGCCGGCTTCCTTGAGCAGCACGGCGCAGATGAGCCCATCGAAATCCGAACGGGTGAGCAGCCGCATAGAGCCTCCTTGCAATCGCAAAAAACGCCGGCGACCGGCCCGGCGCATGCCCCGAAATGTAGCCCAGGCGCACCCGCGAGGCAACCGCCGGCCGCACGGGCCTGCGCGCGGCCGGTCCGAATATATTTTTCCTTTGCCAGCAGCCCGTTTTTCCTGTGAAATAACCCAAGGACCAGCCCATGAAGCACCGCTCACCCCCTTCGCGCGAGGCCACGCTCAGCCTGGACGCCTTTGCCGCGCTCATGGCCGACTCGGCCACCCTGCGCCGCCAGGCCGCCACCGCCATCCTCGCCGGCAAGCCCGTGCCGGCCGAAACCTCCGCCGCCCTGGCGCAAATCCGCGACATGGTGGACGAAGCCGTGGACCGCGACGGCATGGCCGTGTTGCCCGTGGACGAGGACCGCGTCCTGCGCCTGGACCTCTCCGAAGAGGCCGGGCAGCTCGAAAACGACGTGCTCTACCTGGAGGAAGGCCGGGAGGCGCTCATGAAGCACCTGGGCCGGCAGCGGCACGGCCTGCGCGACGCCGTGCGCCAGGGGTTGCGGGAGCTTGCCGTCCAGGGCATCGAAACGCTGCTGTGCCAGGCCGACGCGCTGCTGCGCGCCCCGGGCCAGCGCTTCGTCACCGCCGTGCAGCCGGTCTGGAACGCCGTGGGCCTGGGCCGCTTCGCCGCGGCGCGGGCCACGCGCACCGTGCTGTGGTCCGCCGCGCCGCTCTCCGGGCCGGGCATCGCCGACCTGCACGCCCTGCCCCGGCGCGCCTGCGTGCTGGCAGGCTCCCTCGGCCGCCAGATCGTGGACGCCACGGGCCGCGAAAGCGCCTCGCCCCTGTCCCTGGCCAAGGCCAGCCTGCTCGAGGGCATCAACGCCCGGCTGGCCATGCTGCTGGCCGACCCGGACTGGCGCGCCTTCGCCTACGTGGGCTCGGGCCTGCAATTTCGGCGCGGCGAAACCGTCCTCGCCCGCCAGGACAGCCGGGAAAGCATCGACGAAGACGCCTCGCTGGCCCTGCTCGAACACGTCCACGACATCGTGGACGCCGTCGATCCCGAACGCGAACACTTCCGCGTCGAGGACGACGGCTGCGACGTGGTCGTCACTCCGACGGCCAACGCCGAGGACGCGGGACAGGAATACGCCGCCAGGGAAGGCCTGCGCGCCCTGGAACAGGCGCTCGGAGCGGATTTCGCCAAGGGGCCGCACCTCGTGTGCTGCACCGGCCAGGAAGGGCTGGAACTGCTCGAAGCGCTCCTGGAAAAAACCCGCGACGTGCGCTGCCTGTTCGTCGGCGACCGCGAGGACCTCGGCCGCAAGGCCCGGGAACTGTGCCCCCACACCGCCCTGGCCGCGCACCCCGACATCGCCGCCGCCCTCTTCTCGGCCGCCGCGCCGTAAGACGCGCCCTCAATCGACCTTCGTGTTCTCGAGCCAGTGCTTGCGGTAGAAATAAACCGCCATGCCGAGCGTCGTCAGCCCCATGAAGCCGATCAGCGCGTAAAGGCCCCAGGTCTCGGACTTGAGCGGCAGGTTGTCGAAATTCATACCGAAAAAGCCGACCAGAAAATTGAGCGGCAGAAATATCGTGGCCACGAGGGTCAAGTACTGCCCCACCGCGTTCATGCGCAGCTCCGCCTTGGTCATGGACAACCCCACCATCTCCGAGAGCATCTCACGCAAGGTCTCCACCGCGTCGAGCACCTGGTACACGTCCTGGCGGATGTCGTTCCACAAAAACGCCACCCCCGGATCGGCCGCACCCGAATCGTCCACCAGATACCGTCCGAGCACCTCGCGCAACGGCCAAAGCGAGCGGTGCAGAAACAGCACCTCGCGCTTGAGCCGGTACGTCTCGGTGAGCGTCTCCGAGCCGCCGCCGGAGAGAATCGTCTGCTCGAGCTCCTCGATGTCCTCCGCCAGCCGGCCGAGCGTCAGAATGTACTCGTCCAGGATCGCCGCGACCAGGGCATGCGTCAGATGCTCGCGGCCGCGCCTGGCCAGCTTGCAGCCGCCCTTCTCCAGCTTCGACGCGAGCCCGTCCCAGATGTTGGCCTCGCGCTCCTGAAACGTCAGCACATAGCCGTCGGCGGCGACCAGACTCACCTGCTCGGCCAGCACCCGCTTGGCCGACTCGTTATAGCCAAGCTGCCGCAGCAACACGAAGAGCCCGGTATCGTACTCCTCGAGCACCGGCCGATGCCCCGTGGACAACACGTCCTCCACCAGCAACGGGTGCAGCGAAAACCGGTTGCCCACCGCCCGCACGAACGCCTCGTCGTGCACGCCCACCACGCGCACCCAGTTCACCTTCCCGGCCGCAAGCACCGGGTCGCCCGCGCCCAGCACGTCGTAGCGGCGCACCGTCACCGCCGTGGCGTCGTAGGAATACACCAGCACGTACGGGGCAAATCGCTGCGCCTCGGGAAACGCGGACTCCCCCGGCATGGTCTCCGTATTCCCCCGCGCCCGTCGCTTGAATCGCTCCAGCATGGTGGCTCCCCATTGGTGAAAGATAGCTTCGTCGCTTCCCTATAGCCGGGGGAGAGCGGCGCAGGCAACAAGGAAGGCGGTGATGGGGATGGAGGCATCTTCCTCTTTCCCCGCTCTTCTCCGTCTCCCTCTCCGCTTCCTCTTCCCCATGCCCTACCCCGGCAGCCGCTCCCGGGCCAGGGCCAGCCAGGCGCGCGCCGCGGGCGACAGGCGCGCGCCTTTGCGCCAGACCAGGGCGGCGCGCCAGCGCAGGTCCGTCTCGTCCACGAGGGCCACGTGCAATGGCGAAAGGTCGCGCCCTTCGGTCAGGATGCGCGGCAGGAGCGCCACGCCGAGTCCCGAGGCGACCAGGGCGATGATGAAATCCACCTGACTGCTGCGCGCCGCCGGCTCCGGCGCGAATCCCCGCGCGCGGCAGGCCGTCTCGATGCGGGCGTTGAGCGCGAAGCCCTGCTCGAAAAGGATCAGGGGCGTCTGTGCCAGTTCCGTGAGCCGAAGCGACGCGCGCCCGCCCAGGGGATGGTCGGCCCACAGCACGGCCATCATGGGGTCGTCGCACACCGGCTGCCAGGCGAAGGCGTCCGGCACCGGCAGAAGCGAGACCGCAAGCTCCACTTCGCCGGCGAGCACCGCTTCCTCCAGGCGCGCGCTGCCCTGCTCGAGCAGTTCGATCTCCACGCCCGGATGCCGTTGCCGGTACTGCGCGAAAAGCGGCGCGAAAAGGCGCGCGCTGCCGAAAATCGGCAACCCCAGCCGCAGCCGGCCCGAGACCATGCCACGCAAGTCCGCCAGTTCCGCGACCATGTGCTCGCCCTCGGCCAGCATGGCCACGGCCCGGGCGTAGACCAGCTCCCCGGCCCCGGTCAGGCGCACGCCCGTGGCCAGGCGCTCGAAAAGCGCCTCGCCGAGCTCCGCCTCCAGCTGCCCGATGGCCTTGCTCACCGTGGACTGGGTCGAAAAAAGCGTCCGCGCCGCGCGGGAAAAGCCTCCCTGACGCGCCACTTCCACGAATGCCCGAAGATGCCGTAGTTCCATGGGCATTCCAATACGGAATGGATTGGATTCCGACAATTCATTTTACAACTGACCAGGCTGTGCCTATTTCCAAATTCGTACAAGGAGTCGTCCCATGGATACGAAAATACACACCATCGGCGTTCGGTTGGCCGGCGTCGCCGCCTACGGGGCGCAGCTGGCGGCGCTGGTGGGGCTGTGGTGGCTGTGCCGGCTCGGCGTGCGGGCGCTCGGCCTGCCCGTGCCGGCCGGTGTGGTCGGCATGCTCGCGCTCATCGCGCTTTTGCTCTCCGGCGCGCTGCCGGCCCGCCTGGTCCGGCGCGGCGCGGGAAGCCTGCTCGACCATCTGCTGCTTTTTTTCGTCCCGGCCTGCATGACCCTGCTCGACCACAGGGAACTGCTCAGCGTCACCGGGCTCAAGCTCCTGGCCGTGATCGTCGTCGGCATCCTGACCGTCATGGCCGGCACGGCAATCATCGTGGAACTGCATTTCAGGGGGAGGATGCGCCATGTCCGTTGAACATCCGGCGGTTTTCTGGCTGACGGCCACGCTCGCCGCCTATGTCGTCTCGCGCATCGTGCACCACTTCGCACACTCGTTTCTCACCTCGCCGCTGCTGCTGACCTGCGTGCTGTGCCTGGCCCTGACCATGGGCCTGCACACGAGTTATAAGGAATATATGCGTGGCGGCCAGTGGCTGTTGTTGCTGCTCGGACCGGCCACCGTGGCCTTCGCCCTGCCCATCTACGAGCACCGGGCGCTCTTGCGCCGGCATTGGCCCACGCTCGCCGTCGGCGTCGCCTTCGGCTGCGCGCTGGCTTTCGGCGGCTCGTGGCTGCTCTCGGGACTGCTCGATCTGCCCCGGGACGTGCGCCTGTCCGTGCTGCCCCGGTCCTTCACCACGCCTTTCGCCATGGCCTTCGCCAAGGACGTGGGCGGCGCGCCGGACCTCGCGGCCGTGTGCGTCATCGCCACGGGCATCCTCGGCGCGTCGCTGGGCGGCATGCTGCTCAAGGTGCTGCCCCTGCGCTGCGCCCTGGCGCGCGGGGCCATGCTCGGCATGGGCGCGCACGGGGCGGGCGTGGCCCGGGCCCGGGAAATCGGCGATGAGGAAGGGGCCGTGGCCGGCCTCGTCATGATCCTCGCCGGCGTCACCTGCGCCCTGCTCGGGCCGGCCCTGGCCCTGCTCGAATCCTGATTTCCCTCCGCCGCCCGCGCAGCCGACGCCGCAATGTCGCTGTCGCGGGCGGCAAAAAAGGGGTATGCCTTCGCAAAATCGATAGAGGAGGCCCCCCATGAGCATGCTCTTCTCCCCCGTGGCCCTGGGGCCGCGCACGCTCGCCAACCGCGTCGTCGTCGCACCCATGTGCCAGTATTCGGCCGACGGCGGCCATCCCACCGCCTGGCACACCGTCCACCTCGGCAGCCTGGCCGTCTCCGGCGCGGGCGCGGTCGTCATCGAAGCCACGGCCGTGGAAGCCAAGGGACGCATCTCTCCCGAAGACCTGGGCCTGTGGTCCGACGCCCATACGACGTCCCTGGAACGCACCCTGGCGCAAGTGCGCGCCTGCGCCGCCACGCCCATCCTCGTCCAGCTCGCCCATGCCGGGCGCAAGGCGTCCACGGCCAAACCCTGGGAAGGCGGCGAACAGCTCTCGCCGGCCCAAGGCGGCTGGACCACCGAAGCCCCCTCGGCCCTCCCCTACGCCGCGGGCGAAACCCCGCCCCAGGCCCTTACCGCGGCCGGCCTCGACCGCATCGAACACGCCTTCGCCGCCGCCGCCAAGCGCGCCGACGCCCTGGAACTTGCCGGCGTCGAAGTCCACTGCGCCCACGGCTACCTGCTGCACCAGTTCCTCTCGCCGCTGTCCAACACCCGTGGCGACGACTGGGGCGGCAGCCTCGAAAACCGCCTGCGCTTTCCCCTTCGCGTCATCGGCGCCGTGCGCAAGGCCCTGCCCGAAAACCGCATCCTCGGCGTACGCATCTCAGCCACGGACTGGATTCCCGGCGGCTGGAACCTCGAGGACTGCGTCGTCTTCACCAGGCAGTTCAAGGCGCTGGGCGTGGACTACATCCACGTCTCCTCCGGCGGCCTCGCCCCCGAACAGCAAATTCCCGTCAAACCCGGCTACCAGGTGCCGCTCGCCGCACGCATCAAGGCCGAAACCGGCCTGCCCATCATCGCCGTGGGCCTCATCACCGAACCGGCCCAGGCCGAAACCATCCTCAGCACCGGCAAGGCCGACCTCGTGGCCCTGGCGCGCGGCATCCTCTATGATCCCCGCTGGCCCTGGCACGCCGCCGCCGCCCTCGGCGACCGGGTCAGTCCGCCCCGCCAGTACCTGCGCTGCGAACCGCATGCGCTGAAAGGGTTGTTTCGGTAGAGGGGGAATGCGAGGGAGAGGGAAGGGAAAGAAGAGGAAAGGAGGGGAGAGGCCTCTGGCGGCCAGGAGGGGATGCTCCCCTCCCGGACCTCCTCGAAAGGGGGAAGTATCTAGGTGTTGCGTGTGAAGAGCAGGGCGGTCTTGGTGCGCAGGGAGGCGTCGCCCGTGTCGAGGCGGCCGTCGGTGAGCCTGCGCATGCTCCACTCCGGGCCGAGCAGCCCGGCCAGGGCCTCGGCGACGAAAAAGCGCCCGTCCCGCACACAGTTGGGGTGGCGCGCGGCCAGGACGTCCGGGGGCACGGCAAGCGCCTCCAGCGCGTACACGGGGTGCAGGGTGAAAAACGCCTCGCGGCGGGCCCAGGCCTCCGCGGCCGCGGCCACGGCCGCAAGCCTGCCCTTGGCCACGACGCCCCGGCCGACGAAATCCACGAACAAGGCGAGGTCGAAGCGCTCGGGCGCGGGGGCGGCCAGGAAGTCCAGGGCCGTGAAGGCGACGTTCGAAACGCCGTGCACCCGGGCGAGCAGGTTGGCCGCGGCCGCGACCTCGGGGTCGCTGTCGCAGCCGAGCACCCGACACGCGCCGTTGCGCGCGGCCAGGAAGGCGAAATAGCCCAGGTTGCAGCCGAGATCGGCGACGGTCTTGCCGGCCACGTCCAGCCCGGCGACGTAGGCGTCGAGGCACTCGGGGCCGGGGCCGCGCCCCGGCGCGAGGAGCGTCCCGTCCGGGCCGTGCACGGGCCGCCAGACGCGGCCGGGGCCAAGCGCGGCAAGAGCGGCGCGCAAGGCGGCGGCATCAGGGGAAAATTCCGTCATGGCCCCTTGTACGCGTGCGACCCGGCAATGCAAGGGTGCGCCCGGGAGAGCGCCCCGCCCCGGGAGTTGTCAAAGGCCAAGTCCTTGGGTAAGAGCGATCACCCGCGCGAAAACGCGGGCGCGGCGGCCAGGCGGCCGGCAGGCCCCCGCCGCTCCCCGGCGCACGCCGAGAACCCCCTACCCACACAACCTCACCATGGTATTCAGCTCCGCATCCTTTTTATTCTATTTCCTGCCCGTCGTGCTGGCCCTGTATTTCAGCTGCGTCTCCTTCGGCCGGCTGCGCAACTGGATCCTGCTCGCGGCGAGCCTGTTCTTCTACGCCTGGGGCGAAGGCGAATACATCCTCATCATGGCCCTTTCCATCGTGGCCAACTACACGTTCGGCATCTGGGTCCACAAGGCCCACGAACGCAACGACGCCAAACGGCAAGTGGGCGTGGCCATCGCCTTCAACCTGCTGTTGCTCATCATCTTCAAGTACACCAACTTCCTGGTCGGCAACCTCAATATCCTGCTCGGCGAAGTCGGCCTGCCGACCATCCAGATCGGGCAGGTGCACCTGCCGATCGGCATTTCCTTTTTCACCTTCCACTGCATTTCCTACATCATGGACATCTACCGCCGCCAGACGCCGCCCCAGATGTCCCTGCCCAACACGGCGCTCTACATTTCGCTTTTCCCGCAGCTCGTCGCCGGCCCGATCATCCGCTACAAGGACATCGCCTCCCAGATCACCCACCGCACCGTGGGGATCGAGCGGTTCTCCAAGGGCATCAACCGCTTCGTCATCGGCCTTGGCAAGAAGGTGCTCATCGCCAACGTGGTGGGCCTGCCTGCGGACAAGATCTTCGCCATCCCGGCCGAGCACCTGACCACGCCCGTGGCCTGGTTCGGCATCGTCTGCTACACGCTGCAAATCTATTTCGACTTCTCCGGCTACTCGGACATGGCCATCGGCCTCGGGCACATGTTCGGGTTCAAGTTCATGGAGAACTTCAATTACCCTTACGTTTCCCGCTCCATCCAGGAATTCTGGCGGCGTTGGCACATCTCCCTGTCCACGTGGTTCCGCGACTACCTCTACATCCCCATGGGCGGCAACCGGGTCGGCAAGGCGCGGATGTACTTCAACCTGGTCACGGTCTTTTTCCTGTGCGGCATGTGGCACGGGGCCAGCTGGAACTTCATCATCTGGGGCATGTTCCACGGCCTGTTCTCGGTGCTGGAACGTTTTTCGCTGTTTCGGCGCCTGACCCAGGGGCCGCGCGTTTTCGCCCACCTCTACACGATGCTCGTGGTCATGGTGGCCTGGGTCTTCTTCCGGGCCGAGTCGCTGCCCGTGGCGCTCCACTACATCCAGGCCATGGCCGGCTTCGCCCGGGGCTCGGGCGTGGAGTGGCATTTGGGCCTCTTCCTCAATCCCAAGGTGGCCATCGTCCTGGCCGTGGCCGTGATCGGCTCCACGCCGATCCTGCCCTGGTTCAAGGAGATGCGGGAACGGCTGCTCGCGCCCCGGCGGTTCGGGCCGGTGGCGCTCGACGACGGCGTGGAAGCCATGGTCAGCCTGGTGGTCATGCCGGCGGTGTTCATCCTGTGCGCCATGTCCCTGGCCAGCGGCACGCACAACCCCTTTATTTACTTTCAGTTCTAGGGCGTATCCATGGTTTCGGCCTCCACCCCCGCGCGCAAGCTGGTGTACCTCGCCGGCATCCTGCTCTTTTTGTGCCTGATCTGCCTGCCTCTGGCCGATCACTACCTCCCGATCGCGCCGGACGTGTACCTCATGGAGAACGACCCGACCACGCTGCCGGACTTTTCCATCGCCCACCTGTTCAAATCCTTCAATGTGCTCCAGCGCGGCTATCTGGAGAAGACGTTCGGCTTCCGCAAACTGCTCGTGCGCATGGAAAACATCCTGGACATCTTCTGGCTGCAGGCCGTCAACCAGTACCAGACCGTGATCAAGGGCAAGGAGGACTGGCTGTTTCTGTCCCAGGAGAACAACGACCTCAACGTCATCCAGGACTACCGTTCGGTGCGGCTGTTCACTCAGGCGCAGCTCGAACGCTGGGTGAACGTCTACCGCGGGCGCGACGAATGGCTGGCCAACCGGGGCATCCGCTACCTGATCGTGGTCGCGCCCAACAAGCATACCGTCTACCCGGAATACCTGCCGCCGCAGTTCAACAAGGTCAGCCCCGTAAGCCGCACCGACCAGCTCGTTTCCGCCCTGGAAACCGCCGGCGTGCCCGTGCTCGACCTGCGCGCCACCATGGACAAGGTCAAACGGCAGGCCCTGGCCTATTACCGCACCGACACCCACTGGACCACGTTCGGGGCCTTCGCCGGCTACGTGCAGATCATGAAGCGCCTGGGCCAGTGGTTCCCCCAGTTCGAGCCGGAGATCCGGGGCGATTTCGACATCGCCATCACCCCGAACTTAAACGGCGGCCTGGCCAGCATGCTGGCGCTTGGCGACGACTTCCCGGAAAGCCGCGTGACCTTCACGCCCCGTTTCCAGCGCAAGGCCGTGGAGACCGCCGCCCCCCATCCCATCCCGCCCTATTTCCAGCCCACCGTGGTCATGGACACCCATGACGCCTCGCGCCCCAATGTCGTGGTTTTCCGGGATTCCTTCGCCCATGAGCTGATTCCCTTCCTGTCCGAGCACTTCAACAAAACCACCTACCTCTGGCCCTATCCCTCGACTACGCGCGAGATGCGCTTTTTCGACAAGCAACTGATCGAAAAGGAAAAGCCTGCCCTGGTCATCGACGAATTCGTGGAACGCTACTTCACGGAGTTCCCGGCCAAGACGACGCCCGCACAGCAGTAGCCGCCCGCGGGCAAAGGGGATGCGCCATGTCCGCGACGACCGTGCGCGCCTTTGTCGGCATCGCCCTGCCCGAGGCCTGCCGCGCCCTGGCCGCGCGCCTGGGCAAGGGCGTCGCCGCCCTGTCCCGGGGGCCGGCGAGCCCCGTACGGGAAGCGACCGTCCATCTGACGCTCAAATTCCTAGGCGACGTCCCGACAGCGGGCCCCGACGGCATCGACGCCGTGGCCGCGGCCCTCGGCGCGGTCGTGTTTGCGCCCTTTGCCCTGCGCTTCGGCGGCGGCGGATTTTTCCCGGACATGGTTCGGCCGCGCGTCGTCTGGGCCGGGCTCGCCGCGGGCGCGCCCGAGTGCCAGGCCCTGGCCGCGCGGGTGGACGCCGCGCTCGCGCCGTGCGGCATCGCCCCGGAAGCCCGTCCCTACCGGCCCCACCTGACCCTGGCGCGCCTGCGCGAGCCCGGGCGCGGCGGCGACTGGCCCGGTGCGCTTACGCTCCTCACGGACGCCGTCTGGCCGGAAACGCCGGTGGCGGCAATGACGCTGTGGCGCTCGCTCCTGTCCCCTGCCGGGGCGCGCCACGAGGTCATGGCCACGTTCGCGGCGTCCACGGGATAGTCCGGCTCCAGGGGGGAGCGGCACGGCCGGTCCCGGCCAAACAAAAACGCCGCTTCCCGCAGGAAACGGCGTTCGAAAAATGCCTTTTTCCGGTTCCCCCGGCCATCCCGGCTCCCTGTGCGCGGGACGGCTGGGGCACCTGGGCCGGGTCGGCTAGAGGTAGTCGCCCCGGTTGAACTTGATCTTCTCGGTTACGGTCATGACTTCCAGTTCGTTGACGAGGGAACCGAGTCCCGCGTTGGCGTCGCTCGGCAGGTCGTCCTTGAGCTGCTTGACGCCGGTTTCGATGTTTTCCAGGACACCGTAAGCCTGCTTGAGGGAATCTCCCCCGGAGCCCGAGGCGAGCGTGTCCGCGTAGTTTTCCCACTTGGCCAGCAGGGTGTCCATGCTGTTCATAACCGCCTGCTCTTCTTCGGTGAATGAACCGGTAGCCTCGACCTCGTCCGAGGCCTGTGCGCCGGAGACGTCCAGGGCGGCATAGCCGGCCAAGGGCGGCGCAGCCAGACCCGTCGTCTGGGCGGAACCACCGTCGCCGACCTTCTGGGCCAGAAGAGCGGCAAACGCATCCGACGCGTCCGGGGCGCCCGAGGTGCCCGCGGTCTTTTCCGCGGCCTGCTGCAGGGCGGTCAGTTGGTCGGTCTGGATTTTCATCGGCCTTCCCCCGCGTTGACGTTTCCCAATCGCTTGCAAGGAGCCTGCCAAACAGTAATATTTTCTAACATGCAGGCATTCCTAAGAAAATTTTTTACGCTGCCGGGAAATTTTTGCCCGCCCCGTTGCGTCGTCGCCCGGGGGCGCGACGCGGCGCCGCAAACCGCGGTGCGCCGCGCCGGATACCCATCCCATAGTGCAGGGAAAACGCCTTGTCTATCCGCACCCTCTTTGGCATCCTGGGGCAACCGGCCCGTTTTCCCTTTTCGACCGGTGCGATGGGAACTTAAGAGCAAACACATCGCAACAAGGAGCCGTTTTATGCCAGCGATCAAAAACATCCTGTGCGCCGTGGATTTTTCCGAGAGTTCCGCGATCGTGGCCGAATACGCCGCCACCGTGGCCCAGGCCACCGGCGCGGCCATCACCTGCGTCTACGTCGCCCCGTCCCTGGCCGAATACGTGGGCTTCAACGTGCCCCAGGCGGCGCTCGACACCTTCGTCGGCGACGTCGTGTCCTCCGCCGACACCAGCATGCACGATTTCCTGAGCGAGCATTTCAAGGGCCTCTCCGCCACCGGCCTGGTCGTGACCGGCTATCCCGCCGAGGAGATCCTCAAGGTCGCCGTGGACCGCAAGGCCGACATGATCGTCATGGGCACCCACGGCCGCACCGGCATCGACCGCATCATCTTCGGTTCCGTGGCCGAAAAGGTGGTCAAGACCGCCGCCTGCCCCGTGCTGACCATCAAACCCCGCGAAGCGGCCTAGCCACCCGAGCGGGTCCGAGGAGCGCCCCGTCCATGCAGTCAAGCGACCGTATCCGGGAGGACGTGCGGGAATTCACCCCGTATGCGCCCGGCCTTTCCATGGAAGAGATCAAGGAGCGGTACGGCCTGTCCCGTGTGGTCAAGCTGGCCAGCAACGAAAACCCCCTGGGGGCCTCGCCCCTGGTCAAGCGGGTGCTCGCGCGCAAGGCCGACATGGTCTTCCGCTACCCCCGCGCCGGCAACCCGGCCCTGACCGCCGCCCTGGCCGCCTTCCACGGCGTGCCGCAGGCCTGCGTCGTGGCCGGCAACGGCTCGGACGAGATCATCGACCTGCTCGTGCGCCTCACCTGCCGGCCCGGCCACGACAACGTGGTGGCGTTTTCGCCCTGCTTCTCCATCTACGTGCAGCAGACGAAGCTGTGCGGCGTGACCCTGCGCCAGCCGGCGCTCGGCCCGGACTTCGTCTTCGACCTGCCTGCCCTGGCCGCGGCCTGCGACGAAAACACCGCACTCGTGTTCCTCACCAACCCCGACAACCCCTCGGGCTACGCCGTGCCGGCCGAGCAGGTGATCGCCCTGGCGCGCTCGCTGCCGCCGCGCGCCCTGCTCGTGGTGGACGAGGCCTACGTCGATTTCGCCGAGCCCATGGAGGACTACTCCATGCTCGCGCGCTTCGGGCAGTGCGACAACATGGTGATTTTGCGCACGTTCTCCAAGCTCTACGGCCTCGCCGGGCTGCGCCTGGGCTTCGGGGTCATGCCCGAGTGGCTGGCCGACTACATGCTGCGCGTGCGCCTGCCCTTTAGCGTCAACCTCATGGCCGAGGCCGCGGGCCTGGCCGCCCTGGAAGACACCGCCTTCGTCGAGGCGAGCCTGGCCACGGTCCGCAAGGGCCGCGCCGCCCTGACCGCGAAGCTCACGGACCTCGGCTGCCGCGTCTATCCGTCCCAGGCCAACTTCCTCATGTTCAGGCCCCCCCTGGAGACGGACGCGGCCGGCGTGTTCGAGGCGCTGCTGCGGCGCGGGCTCATCGTGCGCGGCCTCAAGAGCTACGGTCTGCCGGAACTGCTGCGCGTGAGCATCGGCAACGACGAGGAAAACGACATGTTCACCGCCGCCCTCAAGGATATCCGCGAAAATGGCTTCTAGCGAGCGCCGCATCGTCACCATCGACGGCCCGGCCGGCGCGGGCAAGACGTCCGTCTCCCGCCGGGCCGCCGGCCGGCTGGGGCTGGCCTACCTGGACACCGGGGCCATGTTCCGCGCCCTGGCCCTGGCGCTCGGGCCGGGCGGGCACGCGCTGCCCGAAGGGGAAATCGCCGCGCGCCTCGCGGCCATGACCTTTTCGCTCGCCGGCAGCGGGGCCGAGACAACGCTGCTGGTCGACGGCGCGCCCCTGCCCGACGCCGCGCGCACCGAGGAAGTGGGCGGCTGGGCCTCCAACCTGGCCGTGCTGCCCGTGGTGCGCGAAATCCTGCGCCGGGCGCAGCAGGCCCTGGGCCAGTGCGCGGACCTGCTTGCCGAAGGCCGCGACATGGGCACGGTGGTCTTCCCCGAAGCCTCGCGCAAGTTCTTCCTCACGGCCTCGCCCGAAGTGCGCGCGAGCCGCCGCGAACGCCAGCTCACCGCCCTCGGCAAACCCGCCGACTACGCCGCCATCCTCGACGCCATCCGCCGCCGCGACGATCAGGACATCCATCGCGCCGCCTCGCCCCTGATCCCGGCTGACGACGCCCTGGTCATCGACACCTCGGAACTCAGCGAAGACATGGTGGTGGAGCGCATCGTCACCGCGGCCTCGGCCTGATTTCCGTTTTCTCCCGCCAGACGTTCCGGGCCGGCTCGTGCCGGTCCGGAACGTCGCGGTCGTCCAACCTGCCATTTTTGTCCCAAAACGGCACCTGCGGCAGCCAAAAAGCGACACATTCGTCGCGCCCCTGTTGCGTCCCGCGGCCAAGACTGCCCGCCGGGCCTCGTTTGTCACGCTTTGGCCCGGCCTTTGCTTTGCCTCAAGCGAGCACGCCGGCGCAGCCGGCACAACGGGAGTACCGCATCATGAAAAACCCCACCCTTGCCGCCTGCGCCATGCCGGCCCTGCCCCACGCCGTGTCCCTGGTCTACACCATCTACCGCCACGGCGCGCGCCTGTCCGAAGGCGAGGCCCTCGAACGCGCCCGCGACGTCGTACGACGCCTGGACCTGCCGCAAGGGTTGCCCGCCGCATCGCGCTAGGGGCTCGCCCCCTTCCCCTTGCGCCCGGGAGCCGGTATGCCGGAAGCGGCGTCGCACGACGCCGCCAACCGCAACCGCCCCGGACGCCCATGACCGCATACCGCCTGCACCTGCGCCGCGCCGGCTCCCTGGCCGCCGCGCGCCGCGCCCTCGAAGAGACCCTGCCCGCCTACGCCCACGTGTTTCCGGCGGACAAGGCCGCGCCCATCCTCGTCAAGCCCAACCTCAACGCCAACATGAACGCGCTGACCGGCAACACCACCGATCTGCGCCTGCTTTGCGCGTTGCTCGGCGTGCTGCGCGACGCGGGCTACGGCGACCTCACCGTGGGCGAAGGCACCAACTCGGGCTTTTACCGCAACAACATCGGCGTGATCGGCCGGCTGGCCGTGGACAGGGCCGCGGCACGCTTCGGCGTGCCCGTGGTGGACCTCAACCACGCCCCGGGCCGCGCCGTGCCCTTCGCAAACGGCGTCACCGCCCAGGTCGCGGCCCAGGCGCTCGACGCGGCCCTGGTCATCAACCTGCCCAAGCTCAAGACCCACTTCGAGGCCGGCATGTCCGTGTGCCTCAAAAACCTCATGGGCTGCCTCGTCGGCCAGGAGAACAAGAAAAAGACGCACCAGAGTCTGGCCGCCAACATCGTCAACCTGAACGCCGCGCTGCGACCCGGGCTGCACATCGTGGACGCCATGGTCGCCATGGAGGGCCTGGGCCCCACGCGCGGCACACCCGTGCGCTGCGACGCCCTCGTCTTCGGCGAAAATCCCTACCTGATCGACCTGGCTTGCGCGAAACTCGCCGGCTTTCCCGCCGACGCCGTGCGCCCCCTTGCGCAAGCGCGTCAGCGCGGTCTCGTGCCGCCGGACATGATCGCCTTCGTGGACTCCCTCGCCCTGCCGCTCCTCGCCGGCCGCCCCTTCGCGCCGCCCAAGGCCGGCCCCATCGCCACCTTCGTCCACAGCCCGAAACGCCAGAAATACTTCCTGGCCGTGCGCAACCTCGCGCTTTTCCGCTACCTCGCCGGCACGGACTGGTTCGGGGCGCTGCTTTTCAAGACGGGTCTGCGCCAGGACGTTTTCTGCCACGCAGAGATGCGCCTGGAAGGCCTGCGCCTCGACCGGGAAACCTGCAACACCTGCGGCGCCTGCCAGGGCCTCTGCCCCATGGGCCTCGATCCGGCCGCAGTCGCCGCCGCCGGCGGCCACGCGGACTGCATCGGCTGCCTCTACTGTTTCCTCGGCTGCCCGCGCGAGGCGATCACGTTTCACGGCGAGCAGGGCTTTCTGGCCGAACAGATCCGGCAATACGACACCCTGGTACGCGCGCTGTATGGACAAGAGAGGGGGGAGAAGGGGAGGGAAAGAGAAGAGTAAGGGGAAGAGGCCTCTGGCGGCCAGGAGGGGATGCTCCCCTCCTGGACCTCCCCGACGGGGGATTGGGAAGCGGGTGGAGGCGTGGTCGCCACCCTCCCCGCTCAGGGGGACCGGGGGGGATGATCCCCCCCGGCCGCAGAAGGCATCTTTCGCTTCGCGTCCTCTCGCTCGCCCCTGCGATCAACCGTTACGCAGCTTGACGATGATCTGGTCCATATCGCCGGACAGGTCGGCGAGCGCGTGCACGGCCTGGGCGGATTCGTGCATGCCGGAGCTGGTGGTTTCGACCACTTCGCTGACTTCGTTCATGGCCTTGCTGATCTGTTCGGCGGCGGCGGACTGTTGTTCGGCGGCGGCGGCGATGCCGGCCACTTCGCGGGCGCTGGCTTCGGCGAGGCCGAGGATTTCGCGCAGCACGTCGCCGGATTTGCCGGCGAGGCCCGTGGCTTCGGACACGGCGGCGGCGGCCTGGTCCACGTTGTGGATGTTTCCGGCCACGGACTGCTGGATGCTGACCACGGCCTGCCCGACTTCCTTGGTGGCGGTCATGGTTTTTTCGGCGAGTTTTCTGACTTCGTCGGCGACCACGGCGAAGCCGCGTCCGGCCTCGCCGGCACGGGCGGCCTCGATGGCGGCATTGAGGGCGAGCAGGTTGGTCTGGTCGGCGATATCGGAGATGACGGACATGACCCGCCCGATGGCCTGGGTCTGGTCGCCCAGGGCGGCCATGGCTTCCTTGAGATTGCCGGACACGGTATTGACCCGGTCGATGGAGCGCATGGACTCTTCGACCACGGCGGAGCCGGCCGAGGCTTTGGCCTTGGTGTCTTCGGCGGACTGGGCGGCTCGGGAGGCGTTTTTGGCCACGTCGAGGACGGTTGCGGTCATCTGGGCGATGGCTTCGACCACTTCGCGCAGGCGGTCGCGCTGGTGGTCGGCCCCGTCGCGCACGTGCTCGACCTGGGTTTCCAGCTCGCCCGAGGCGGCGATGATGCTTTCGATCACGAGCCCCAGGTTTTCGGCAGCCTCCAGCATGCCTTCGCGTTTGGCCGCCTCGGCCATGCCCTGGGCTTTTTCGGCTTCTGCGCGGGCGGCCTCGGCGCATTTGGCTTCCTCGTTGGCTTCCTGGCTCATGGCTTCGGCCTCGGCGATCTTGGTCTTAAGCCCTGTGACCATCTTGTCCAGGGCGCCGGCCAGCTCGCCCATTTCGCCGGAGAACCGGCCTTCGGGGCGCGCTTCGAGGTCGCCGCGCGACACCTTGCGGGCGAGGTCGATGATGCGCCTCAGCGGCGAGGTCATGCCCCGGGCGGTGAAAAAGCCCACCACGAGCACGACCAGGGCGACCAGGCTCGACGCCGCCAGGGCGGAGCAAAGGATGGTGCGTTCGGTGGCGGCGATGGCGCCGCGGTCGCTGCCGATGAAGAGCATGCCCGCGACGTTGCCGTCCGCGCCGATGATGGGCCAGTAGGCGGTGTTGTACTCGCGGCCGAGGATCTTATTGATATCGAGGAAGCGTGCGCGCTTTTGCAGCACGGTTTCGATGACCCTGGGGTTGTCCATGCGCGAGCCCACGACGCGCTTGCCTTCGCGTTCGATGGTCGTGGCCACGCGGGTGTCGCCGTAGAAGATGGTGCATTCGACGCCGAGCACCTTTTTCATCTCATCGACGAAATCGTTGCTGGAGGACAGGTTGATGCCGGCGGTGACGCTGCCGACGATCTTGCCGTCCTGGTAGACGGGAGCACCCGCGCGCAGGGAGAATTTGACGGCGGTGCCTTCTTCCATGCCGATGGAGGTCTGGCCGGCCAGGGCTTTTTGCACATTGACCTGTTTTTTCACCGAGTCCCCGGATTTGTCGGAATGGCTGCGCGCGACGACCACGCCTTCGGCGTCGGCGATGGTCACGAACTGGATTTTGAGGTCGCGTTGCGCCTGTTTGGCGACCTCCACCAGCTTGGCCTTGTCCTTGGCCACGATGGCCGCGGCCACGTCCGGGCGGCTGGCGAGCAGCGAGGTGGTACCTCTGACTTCCTGGCTGGTTTCCTTGAGCATGAAATCCACGGCATCGGCTTTGCTGTTGATTTCCTGCTGGCTCATTTGGTTGAGGCCCGCGGAGAGGTAATGATCGACGGTGACGGAGATGGCCATGGTGAGCAAAGCGACGGTAAAGAGCAGCAAAGCGATGATCTTGCCGGTGAACGTCAGTCGCATGAGGCCTCCCTATTCCCGCTTGGATGCCGGAAATCATTGTGAAAAAAAACACGAATTCCGATCAATTACAATTTGACAACAATATATCGAAAAACCCAAGTCATGCCTAGCGGCTCAAGCCCGGGGAATCGCGCTTTTCTGAAATTTTCAGGAAGAAAATGTTTTTTTTCACAATACCGCGGCATCCGAAAAAACATCACGAAAACATTGATACAGGCTGCTGTGCGGGTATCGATGCAATGTCCGCAAGCCGGACGCAGGCAATGGCCGGAACGCGACGGACCGCCCCTGCGACGGGGGAAAAGGGGAAGCCTGGGGAAAGGGACTGTCGGAGGGCATCCGGCGGCAGGAACGCTGGGGCGCGCCTTTGCGCGCGGCGAATCAGCGCCCGACGAAACGGGACAGCACGTAGCCCTCCTGCCCCGTGGCCACCGCGCGCACCTGATACCAGCCATGGATATCGGGCGTCAGCACCACAACCTTGTCGCCTGCGTGCAGGTCCGCCGTCACCGGACAGGAAAGGCTTGGACATTCGAGCAGGTTGAGCAACGCCGCCCGTACCGTGTAGGTCGCTCCACCGTTCGCGGAACCGGCGTCCTGCTGCCGGCCGGCGCATCCGGCGGCCAGGGCCATGATCGCAGCCAGGGCCAACGCGCAGGCCGTGGCAGGCAATTTGCGCGGCATGCTCTCCTCCTTGACGCACCCGCCGTACCGGCGGGCGGGAACTGCCCTTTTTATGAAAATAGGAATCATTCCTATTGCCATACCGGGCAAAACGATTCATATTGTTCGTGCGCCCGGGGAAGGCCGCATGGCGGCGCATCCCCACCCCGGCGTGGCGCAAGCGCCGCGACGTCCGCTTCAGTTGCCGTCGAAAGTGCGCATCTGTTTCTCCCTGGCCCGCCGGACATCCTGGGAGGGGCATTTGCATACGGCCAAGGCCGCGTCGTAGGGACTGCCCGCGGACACGCCGCCAGGGCCGACGTAGACGAGTTTCGCCGGGTCCGGCTGCGTCAGGGAATACTGGCCCGGATTCGCGGAACAGGAGCCGCAGTTGATGGTCCAGGCGTTGTAGGCGGTCATGACCACGCTGGCGATGCAGCAGTCGCCGAAGGGATTGACCTGCTGCTGGGACAACGCCGGGCGCGGCAAGGCGCATACGGCGAGCGCGATGGCCGTAAAAAGGGTCGCAAGGCGCAAACAGACCGGTTTGACCATGTTTCCTCCCTGTGGGGATGCCCCGGATATGGCGAAGCTACCGGGTCCGGGCGGGCTTGTCCATATGGCGGCCGGCGCGCGAACCGGGCGTTTTCGGGCAATCCTTATCCGGCCGCGGGGGGGATGCCGCACGGGACAAGGCGGGCGCGACGCCTTGCAATTTGCCCCGGGGCGGTCCATACACTGCTCTCATGAGCCCACCGGGTTTTCCCGGCAACCTTAAAAACCGAGGTTCAACCCATGCACGATCACGAATACGAGGATGAATGCTGCGTCGAAGTGACGGAAGCCGCCGTCGGCCAGGAAACCGTGGATTTCACCATGAAGGTCTATGATCCCACGGAGGGATTTTTCGGCGAGATGTCCACCGAGGAGATCAAGAAAGCCGGCAAATGGATCATCCTGGTCTTCTATCCGGCCGATTTCACCTTCGTCTGCCCCACGGAGTTGGCCGATCTGGCCACCAAGCACGAGGAGCTGGCCAAAATGGGCTTCGAGGTCTTCTCCGTGTCCACGGACACCGAGTTCGCCCATCTGGCCTGGCGCAATAGCGAGAAGCTGCTGGAGAACGTGCGCTTCAAGATGGCGGCCGATACCACCGGCCAGATTTCCCGGTATTTCGGCGTCTACGACGAGGAGACGGGGCTGGCCCTGCGCGGCACCTTCATCATCAATCCCGACGGCGTGCTGGTCTCCAAGGAGGTCAACTTCTACAACGTCGGGCGCAACGCCGACGAACTGGTACGCAAGTGCCAGGCCAACGTCTACCTGCGCGCGAACCCCAACGAGGCCTGTCCGGCCAAGTGGACGCCGGGCGGCAAGACGCTCACGCCCTCGGAGAAGCTGGTGGGCAACGTCTACGAATCCTACAACGAAATGCCCTAGGCGTCGCCCGCGCCACGGCAATGCAAACGCCCCGCTCCCGGTTCGCCAGGGCGGGGCGTTTGCGTTGCGATCGCCCGAAGGCTTCTTCCCGGGTGGGCCGCTTTCGTGTGCGGGCCCCTTCTTGGCGATTGCGCCGCTTGCAGAGGATCAATGCCACGGGATCATGCCGGCCGCGGGCATCTGCAACGGGCGATAGCCCCAAACGGACTTTCGCAACGGGCTGTTCGCGGACTTCTGCCTGCCTGGGGTCCCCATCTGGATCATTTCTGAACAATCCCGGGAGAATACCAAAACAGGCCCTTCCCGCCTTGAAAATATCAGGCTATATCCGGGCGGTCGTCGGATAACGCAACATGATGCCGGGGAGAGCACAAGACATGAAACACCATACGGGGTTGTCGCTCCTGATCGTCCTTGTCATGGGCCTGGGACTGGGGTGCCAGTCCGCCAAAATTTCGAAGGCGCACACCGATCCAGCCCTGGAGCAGACTTCGCCTCTGGCTGGGTCCGGCCAGCTTGTGCTGGTGGTGGCCGAAAACTGGAACGCGAACCATGCCCGGCTGCGTCGTTTCGAGCGTTCCGGGCCCAATGGGACTTGGCATCCGGTTGGCGACGACGTGCCCGTGAGCCTGGGGCGAAACGGTTTGGCCTGGGGCAGGGGCCTGCATGGCGAACGGCTCTCGGCGGCTCCGGTCAAGGCTGAAGGGGACGGCAGGGCACCCGCCGGCGTCTTCAGCTTGCCGCGCGCCTTTATCGGCGCGTCCGAGTCCTTCCGCCCGTCGCCCAAGTTCCCCGCGTACCAGGTCACCACGCAAACCGTTTGCGTGGATACCGTCGCGTCAAAATACTACAATCAAATGTTCGAGGAAAACACGGTAACCAAGGACTGGGACAGTGAGGAGCGGATGTTGCGGCCGGACGGCCTGTATCGTTTCGGACTGTTCGTGGATCACAATGCCCCGAATGCCCAGCCAGGGGCCGGTTCGTGCATTTTCATGCACTTGTGGCGGGGTCCCGGTTCGCCCACGGCGGGGTGCACGGCCATGGCCGGACCCAGCCTGGGCGTCCTTTTGCGCTGGCTCGACGCCACCCAAAAACCAGTGCTGGTGCAATTGCCGCGCGAGGAATTGGTACGTCTGGCTCCTGTCTGGGGCGCGCCCGAACTTGCAGCCAATTAGGATGGAAATGGACGCGTAAAACGTCACCCATGTCCCAGAGACTGCCGGGTTTTCACCCGCTTGTTTCGCGAGCGGACGCACAAAACGTGTCCCGGATAGATACCGCTGTTGTTGCCTGTCCTGCGCTGCCTGGTTTTCAGGGGTCTTTGGCGGGTTCGCGTTGCCGCCGCTATGGCTGCCGGCGTATGGCGTCGAGGTCCAAGCCGCACCGCCTGATGCGCGTATAAAGCGTCACACGCGAGACGCCCAGTTCCTTGGCCGCCGCCCGCACGTTCCCCTTGGCCGCGCGCAAAGCTTCGATCAGCCGCCCCGGCGAAGCCGCGCCTGCGGCATGAACGCCGGCCTCCGGTTTGCCCGTCCTCGGGGAGCGGGGCACCGGAACGAAAGGCGCTTTCGGGACTGTGACGGAACACGCGCATTCCGGCGGCAGATCCTCCACGCCGATGGCGGGCCCATTGGCCACCACCGCCGTACGCTCCAGCAAATTCTCGAGTTCGCGCACGTTGCCGGGCCAGGCATAGGCCTGAAGGCATTCCATGGCCGCGGGAGTGAATCCGGTCAGACGCTTGCACAACGTTTTGGAGATCTTGGCCAGGAAAAAGTGGGCCAGATCGGCGATATCATCACGGCGGCGACGCAACGGCGGCACATCGATGAGCAAAACATTCAGGCGGTAATAGAGGTCGTGGCGAAACGAGCCGTTTTCCACGGCCGCGACCAGGTCCCGGTGCGTGGCCGCCACCACCCGCACGTCCACCCGGTAAGGTTGCTTGCCGCCGACCCGGGTCAGCTCCCCTTCCTGCAGGACCCGCAGCAGGCTTATCTGGGCGGAAAGCGGCATGTCGCCGATTTCGTCCAGGAAGATGGTGCCGCCGTCGGCCAATTCGAATTTGCCCGGCGCGCCCTGGCGGTTTGCGCCGGTGAAGGCCCCGGCTTCGTAGCCGAACAGTTCGCTTTGCACGAGATCCCGGGGTATGGCGCCGCAATTGACCACGATGAAGGGCTGGTCGCGCCGGGCGCTTCCGTTGTGAATGGCCTGGGCGAACAGCTCCTTTCCCACGCCGCTTTCCCCCAGGATCAAGGTGGTCATGGCGTTGCCGCTGGCGACCCGCGCCAGGCGCAAGGCCTGGCCCATGGCCGCGGAGTCGCCTCTGATGTCCGAAAAATCGTAGACGGCCTTGCCCCCGGTGATGCGCCCGGCCAGTTTGTGCATGCGCCGGCTTTCGCGCAGCGTGACGCAAAGTCCTCCCTCCGGCGTCGGAGAGGCGGAAAACAGGCAGTGCAGCGGCGTGCCGTCGGCCAGCCGCATGGAACACTCCCTGTCACTGACCTTTTTCCCGAAATCGAGGAAACGGCCCTCCCCCGTGACCGTGGCGATGGCGGAAAAATCCCGGCCGAGCACATCGCGGTGCACGTGGAAGAGCCGCTTGGCATAGCGGTTGATGAGCCGCAACGCGCCGCCGGCGTCGAAGACCAGCACCGCCTCGCCGAGCAGCTCCATCACGGTCTGGACCTCCTGGAGCAGGCGGCGCAGATGCATCTGTTCCGTGATGGCCTTGGCTGCGGCGATGACCAGGCCGAAGGTATGCTTATGGAACTTGTCGCGCTCGAGGGTCAGGGACAGGCTGCCGACCATATTCCCGTCCTCGTCGCGAATGGGGGCCGCAGCGCAGGACCAGCCGTCGAAATGGGAATTGTAATGCTCGCAGCCCAGCACGCAGACAGCGGTTTTCTCCTCGAGGCACAGGCCCATGGCGGTGGTGCCGTCCACGGTTTCCCGGCTGATGAGCCCGCGCAGGGGGCAGGTCGTACCGCGGCCGAACCCTTCCCCCTCGCCGATGGTGTGCAGGTAGACGCCGTCGGTATCCGTCAGGATGATACAGCTTTCCGAAGGGAGGATGTTCTCCAGCAGTTCGTCCATGATGGGGGTCGCGGTTTCGACGAGGACGCTGTTCTTCTTGATAATGGCTTGAAATTCATGACCGTTCAGCAAAGCCATCGGCACGCCGACCGAGGGGACGCCGGCGGCGCGGGATCGCTGCCACGAGCGCATGATGCTGGGACGGATCGTGTGGGAAAGCGTGATTTCACCGCGATGGAACCGGTCGCGGATCTTGCCTATCTTGTCCCAAAACAGTGAATTGAGCCCGTTTTGGATGGAAAAAGGACCATAATAATTGGTTATGGTCGGCTCTTTATACTCGGACAGTATCATGTCGTCCATATACTGGGGCAAACCCGAGGAAGCGCATACCTGCATCGTTACTCCTCCTGGCGCATCTCCCACCCGAAAAGAACCGTCGCACCATCATCGCGAGGTCCCTGGCCCTGCCCGGAGCCGCTTGCCGTTTCATCATGTATAAAGTGCAAATCCATCATACGCTCCAGGGAGCACGCGCGCAAGGCATTCCGTGACTGCCGACGACTCCCCGCGTCCCCCACATGCCAAATTTATCATTATATTTCATAATATTATCTACAGGCACACAGAAAGTGCGCCCTCCCTCCTCCATGCCGGTGCTGCGACGCCCCGGGCAAGAGGGAACGATCTGGCATGAGGCGAGGGAAACAACCGGACGCCCCCGCGTCGACCAGGCGCGGGGGCGTCCGTCATGGCCTGCCCGGCACGAGACACCAGGCGCGTCAGGCCGCCGGCAGCGGGAGCGCCTGCCGGGTTCGCACGCGTTACAGGGAAGCCCTCCGCGTGCTTGGCAGTCGGCGTGCCCGATTCCCAAAAGTCCGGGAACGGAAGGAAACGAAAGCCGTGGAGGGGGGCATGCGTCCTGGCCCACCCCCGCAAGGCAGGCGAAAAGCGCGACGGCGCGTTGCGTTACGCAGCCCCCAAACGCGGCCTCGGACAGACGCGGCAACGCATCTCGCGAAGACCGCGCTAGCGGGAAAGCGCAGCGAGATCATCCCTGGCGCTGGGCATGTTCCTGTTGTTCGCATAAAGAGCATACAGCTGGTCGATGCCGGCCGTGATATTCTCCTCGGAACCGTCTTCCTTCACCGACCGCGTCAGTCTGCCAAGCAATATCTTGGCGGCGAGGAATTTGAGCTGACAGGTCTTTTTTCCGGTCACGATCTCGTTCCAGATGCTGGCGTTCCTGTCTGGCAGATGCATATGCCCTCCATGCCGTGCGACGACGAAACATACGTTCCCCCGGGTGGCGCGCCCGCCCTTGCGCAAGGCGACGCCGCCCTCCCGCGGCGGCAGCCGGCAGGCCGGCTCCCGCTCCCGCGCTCAGAAAACGTAGGCCAGTCGGACGGTGAAACTGTTGGTCTTGATGCCGTTTTGCACCGCCACCGGCAGCTTGTAGTCGGCCATGAGCTGGAGGTGCTGGTTGAGCATGTAGAAAAAACTCAGCCCGACCGTATGCGTAGAGGTGCGATCGTTGAGCCGCGCGCCGTCCAGGGTCGTCTCCCCGCCGTAGGAGAAGTAGTAGTCGCCGGCCACGAAGAGTTCCTTGGTCAGGTCGTAGCTGGCGTGGAACTCCACGCCGTAGAGCGGATCCTTCGACGAGGTCACGGGCTTGTTGTCCGCGTCCGGGGCGTCGATGTTGTTGGTATAGAACTCCGCGTTGGCGATGAGCTCGAGCCAGGCCTTGTCGGCGAGACGCTTTCCCACGGCCAGCTCCTGCTTGAAGGACCAGCGGTTGGAGCCCAGGTTGACCGGGCTCTCGCGGCGGTAGGGACCGGAAGGAATGGTGACATAGGGACTGTAGGCGAAGAAGTACCCTTTTTCCATGTTGTTGACGAACCAGATGGTGGAAAGCAACGTGATGTCGCCGACTCCGCCGGAACGCTCTCCGTTGAGCTCCACCTCGCCGAAGGGGATGACCGCCTGTGGATCGATGGTGAACGGCCCGAGCTCCATGTAGTGGATGGGACGCAACAGGCTGACGTTTGTGGTCAGGTTGGCGTTGTCGCTGACTTTTTTGTCCCTGGCGTAAAGTTCGTTGCCGAATCCGTGCGAGTAATAGAGGTTGATGATGTTGGTGCCGGGCGGCAGGGGCACATAGTCCCGGGCATTGGTCGTGCCTGCCAGGGCGTGTCCGGGATGCACAAGGCACAGGCAAAGGGCTCCGAGCAGCAAGATCTTGTTCATAACCGTCCCCACGTGTGAAGCTATGGTGTTGTGCGCATCGCCGCAGGCCATGCGCTGGCCGCGACCGCTGTTCCAGGCGGTCGTCCGGTCTGCGTCGCCGTCAGGCCGGAACCGGGCTGTCGCCTTTGCGGTTGGCGAAAGCCAGGATGATGCCGAGGGCCACGCCCAGGGCGGCGGCGAAAAGCACCCGCAGTTCCATCGGCAAGAGAAACGTGATGGTGTGGCACGGCACCCAGAAAAAAAGCAGGGTCTTTTTGAAGACGAAGCCGTAAAGCAGATCCCAGTCGATCTTGCCCAGGGTCCGGCTCACGTCCACGGGCGAGAAAAAGCCGGCCAACGTGCCGCCGGTTTCCTCGATATGGATGGCCGCCACGGTGTGGGCCATCATGAAAAGCGGCGCGAAAAGGAAATTGATGGCCACGCTGATGCAAAACGCCATGCCGACCTTGTGCAACAGGTTTCCCCCGGCCAGGGAATCGGCCGGAAGGGGCAGTCCCAGGGCCGCCACCAGGTGGGGCACGCCCATGGCGTAGATGATGAAGGCGGCATTGATGAGCAGCCCGATCAGCCCCCACAGGAGAAACCGCGGCAGAACGCCGAATCCGGGCTGGCTGTAGCGTTTCGCGGTAATGCGCAGGGCGATGCTCTCCCCAAACGTACAAAGAATGCCGAATTTGATGAAACTCATCAGGAAGTCATGCTCGTGCGTCAGTGCGTTGAATCCTCCGAACACCCCTGGCACATAGGCGAAAATGGCAAGCACCAGGGCCACGACGACTGTGACCATCATGTCCGCTGTCTTCATGTGACGGCCTCCCCGCAGCCTCATTGCGAAACGGCGCAAGGGATCTCCCCTGTCCGCCCACTGTTTCGAAGCGCCGCCCCCCCCTGTAGAGAAGGCAGGAGGCGGCTTTCCTCGGGTTCGTTCGCTCCCTGTGCCGGGAGCTACCAGCACAGGTTGTACAGGGCCTCGATATCCGCCAGGGTTGGCACTCTGGGGTTGGTGGGCGTCGAGACCTCGTTGAGCGCGTCCTTGGACATGGGACCGATGTCCTTGGGATCGATCTTGACGCCGATGCGGGCGGCGGCCTCGGTGATGGTGGCGGGAATGCGCACATCGGCGCTCAAGCGCCGCAGGGCCTCCACGGCCGTATCCTCGGGATAGGGCCCGAGGTCGGCCAGGCCGGCGGCCCTGGCGATCTCGGCCATTTTTTCCCGGCAGGCGATCTTGTTGAAGTCGAGCACGCGGGGCAGGACGAGGGCGTTGGCGTCGCCGTGGGAGATGCCGTAAAAGGCGCTCAGGGGGTGGGCCAGGGAGTGGACCAGCCCCAGACCCGCATTGCTGAAGGCGATGCCGGCCATGGTCTGGGCGTAGGCCATCTTTTCCCGGGCCTCGATGTCGTTGCCGTTGGCCACGGCCCGGCGCAGGTACTTGAAGATGAGCTTTATGGCGCCGATGGCCAGGGCGTCGGTGTATTCCATGGCCGCCACGGAGATGTAGGCCTCGATGGCGTGGGTCATGGCGTCCATGCCCGTGGCCGCCGTGATGAAGGGCGGCAGGCCGGTCATAAGCAGGGGATCGATGACCGCCGCATCGGGCAGAAGCCGTCCGTCGAGCAGGACCATCTTCCAATGGTGGTCGCCCTTGGTGTTGGTGATGACCGCGGCGCAGGTGGATTCCGAGCCCGTGCCGGCCGTGGTGGGGATGGCGATGAAGTACGGCAGGCGGGCCTTGAGCAGGCCCATGCCGCGGTAGGCGTCGATGGTCCCCCCGCTCGTGGCCAGCACGCCGCAGCCCTTGGCCGTGTCCATGGAGCTGCCGCCGCCCATGCCGATCAGGCAATCACAGCCTTCCTTGGCGTAGAGGGCAAAGGCCTCGCCGACGTTGTCGTCGGTGGGATTGGGCACGGTGCCGTCATAGAGCGCGTAGGAGAGGCCGGCGGCGGACAGGACGTCTTCCAGCCGCTTGGCCAAGCCGACTTTGACGATGCCCTTGTCCGTGACGATGAGCGGCTTTTTCAACCCCGCCGCCTTCAGGGACTCGGGGGTTTTCCCCAGGGCGCCCGCGCCGGTGTACAAGATGTCGGCCAGTTGAAAAGCGGTGACAGTGGACATGAAAGCCTCCTTTTGGCTTGGTTGTCGTGGGCGGCGCGGCTGTGCGCGCCTCCGCGAGTGTTCCTGGTGTGACAGTCCGCGCCCGGATCATCCCCTCCCCCGAGCCGCCGGGAGCCTTGTCTGCCAGCTCCCGGCGTTTGCAGGGCGCGGTCCGGAGGAGGGGTGGACCGCACGCCTTATTGCGCAGCCGCCATGGCGGCCAACACCGTCTCCGGCCTGGCCGGCAGGCGCGTCACGCGAGCGCCGCAGGCGTGACGGATGGCATTGATGATGGCCACATGGGGGCTGGCCATGGGGCCTTCGCCGGCTCCGGCCGCGCCAAAGGGTCCCCACTGCCGCGGGTTGTCCTGGAAGTAGACGATTTCCATGTCGTCCGGGACGGACCCGATGTAGGGGAAGCCGGCTCCGGCCATGGTGGAGTGCTTCTTGATGTCCTCGTAGTCCTCGGACAGGGCCAGCCCCACGCCAAGCTCCATGCAGCCGTAGATCTGGCCGTCGACGGCCAGCTTGTTATTGATCTTTCCGATGTCGGCCATGCAGCGCATGCGGTCCACGGTCACCTTGCCTGTGGCGACGTCCACCGACACCTCGGACATGTGGATGACGTACATGTAGACCAGGAAAGGGCTGCCCAGGCCGGTCCGGGCGTCGCACGGCACGCCGGGAATGGTGTAGACGCCGTCGTAGCGCGTGGGCTTGCCGGCGGCGGTCATTTCGGCGTGGGTCATGAACGTGCCGTCGGCCTTTTTGGCCGCGGCCAGGAGCGCTTCGCAGGCCACGCGGATGGCGCCGCCCACCACCACCTGGGAGCGCGAGGCCCCGGCCGGCCCGGCCGGCGGCTGCTTGGCCGAATCAGGCCAGCTGAAGCGGAGTTTTTCCGGCGGGACGCCCATGGGCAGCAAGGCCTCGTGGGCCGTGCCCACGGCCCCGATGTCCGCGCCCTGGCCGTGGTCTTCCCAGGATGCGCCGACCGTGACGCCGTCATCGGAATCGAGCCGCACGAAAACTTCGGCCCGTTCCACGCCGTCGCCGCCGGAGCCGTAGACGCCGACCGCGATGCCCACGCCCTTTTTGACGGCCGGGGTGGATTCCTTTTGCGTCCTTTGCCGCGCTTCCTGGTAGAGGGGCCGCAAGGCCTCGAACATCTCCGGCAGGGGGTAAACGTCGGGTTCCTGGCCGGTCGGGGTGGTGGAGCCGGGCCGGTAGCAGTTGGCCAGCCTGAACTCCAGCGGGTCCTGGCCGAGCTTCAGGGCCAGTTCGTCCACCAGGGATTCGCCGGCGAAAAAGGCCTGCGGGCCGCCGAAGCCGCGAAAGGCCGCGCCCCAGGCATGGTTGGTGGCCACGGTGCGCCCCAGGCCCCGGATATTGGGGATGTCGTAGCCCGCGCCGAGGAATTCGATGCCGCGGAAGGTCAGCACGTCGCCCATCTCGCAATACGGGCCGTGGTCCACGGAATAGTCGTGTTCCAGGGCCACGATGCGGCCGGTTTTCTTGTCCGCAGCCATCCTGCCCTTGATGTAAAACGGCGAGCGCTTGCCGGTGTAGGTCATCTGCTGGAAATAGTCGTAGCGCAGGTACGCCGGACGTCCCGTGGCCAGGACGGCGACGCCGAGCAACGCCTCCATGGTGGGGCTCAGCTTGTAGCCGAAGGTGCCGCCCATGGGGTTTGAGGCCAGGGCGATCTTGTCCGGCGTCAGTCCCAGCCCCTCGGCGATCATGAAGGCGTGCAGGTGCACGGCGATGGACTTGCTGTGGATGTGCAGCAGCCCGTCCTCGCCCAGGTAGGCGAAGCCGACGTCCGGCTCGATGGGCATGTGGGGCTGGCGGCTGGTCCGGAACTCCCCTTCGACCACGGCCACGTCGTCACGGGCGAAAAACGGCGCGGTCTCCTCGCCCTTGACCAGGGGCTGGGTGAAATAGACGTTGGGGGTCCCGGGGTGGATCTCGATGGCGTCCGGGGCCATGGCCTCGGCCACGGTCAGGTAGGCCGGCAAGTCCTCCAGGTCGAGGCGCACCTTGGCCGCGGCCGCCCGGGCCTGCTCGTCGGTGTCGGCGCAGACGATGGCCACGGCGTCGCCGAACTGGAAGATCTTGGCGTCGCACAGGATGGGCCGCTCCCAGCCGTCGCCCTTGTGATTCGGATGGTTGACCAGGCCGAAAATGCGGTTCTTGCCCTTGACATCCTTGGCCGTGAGGACCCGGTACACGCCGGGCATCCTTTCCGCCTCGGCGGTATCGATGCCCCGGATCATGGCATGGTGGGCCGTGGCCTGGACCAGGGCCAGGTGCAGGGTGTTGTCCGGCATCTTGATGCCGAGGTCCGCGCCGTAATCCAGGGTTCCCGTGACCTTGGCCTCGGCCGTGGGACGCGGGTAGGACGAGCCCCAGATGCGCCGATCGGCGGGCATGACGAAATCGAGGCTCGTCTCCGGGGCTTCGCCGCGCATGACGCCCGCCGCTTCCATGACCGCATCCACAATCGGCTTGTACCCGGTGCAGCGGCAGGCATTACGGTGCTTCTGGAACCAGTCGCGCACCTCCCCGCGGCTGGGGCTCGGGTTCTCGTCCAGCAGCCCCTTGGCCGACATGATGAAGCCAGGGGTGCAAAACCCGCACTGCGCGGCACCGTGCTTGACCCAGGACCGTTGCAGGGGATGGAGGTATCCGGGCTGTCCGAGGCCTTCGATGGTGGTGACAAGGGCTTTGTCGGGAATGCGGCTCATCTTGGTGATGCAGGAGCGCGTCACCTTCCCGTCGATGATGACGGAGCACGCGCCGCACTGCCCTTGCCCGCAACCGACTTTTGTTCCCGTCAAATGCAACTGCTCCCGCAAGACACCGGAGAGGAATGCATCGCTGTCGGCTATTATGTTTTTCTCAACACCATTGACGATAAGTATCTTTTGCTCGATTTGACCCATGCCGTTTGCTCCATTGTTTTTCGTAGTCAAAGCAAACGGCATGCCACAATGGCTTCAATGTTACCACATTGATATCTCTTGAAAATTTCTCACCAGTACAGGCGACGAAACATGTAAAGCATGTGCAGTCACCTTGCATGTAAAGAGATATGTAAAGCGCCACAGCGCCGAAACCGATGCCGGCCTGCCGGGCCACCGGGCGGCGACTCCTTGCGCCCCCCGAAAACGTTCCTCCGGCCCGGCCGGACTGCCCGGGTGCCCCTGCCATTATGTTCCCGACAGCGGACATCCCTTGCCGCCATGTTCCACCAGGGCCCATCCTGCCTGAAAAAAAACACCGCAGAGAATTCGTAACATATTGGGAAGCAATACTTCGGCACTTGGCACCGGCCTTGCCACTGCCTGGAAACTTTCGCACGCGCAGGCATCCGTGCATCCTGTAGCGCCGCGCCGCGCCCTCATATCCCGGCCCATTTCCCCCGCGTGCCCGAGCCCTGCCCGGCATCCCACTTGTAACTGCCCACCCCCGGCCGGCGACCACCCGCATGACGACGTTATGACATGGATTCTCCTGCCTCCCGGAAGCCCCGGCTCCCCCGCCGGGGCTTTGTTTTGGTTGCCGTTTCCCACCTTGGCGCCCGTCCTTCGTCCATGGCCTCCCGTGCGACCATGCGCAGCCGGATTCCGGCCGTAACGCGGCATGCGAGAGGGCAAGACTTCCCTGCGGCGGCCTTGCGCTTTCGCACTTCGGGATTATGATTGGGGCCGCAGAGCACCCCCGCCCGCGCATCCCGGCCATTCAACCAACCGAGCCCACGTTGCCCATTCCCACAAAACGTCCGGTCTTTTTCGACCCCAACAAAAAGCGCTGGCCCAAAATCAAGGCCGGGGCGTTCCTGGCGGCGGGACTGGTTTCCGCCGCGCTCTTCGTGCTCGTTGCCACCGTGTTGCTCAATCCGGCCCTGGAATCCCTCTCCCTGCCCTCGGCCCGGTTCCTGCCGCACCCCAACCACACGAGCCCTCCGCTGTCCCTGAAAACGACGACGGCAATGGATGCCCGGCTTGCCAACCTCAAGCACAAACTGGCCAAAGAGATCAAATCCTCCCATCGCCACCCTCCGGCCGACCATACCGTCCCGGCGCAACCCTATGCCAACAAGGCCATCGGCTTTTTCGTCAACTGGGACGACGCGAGCTTCAGTTCACTCAAGAAAAATATCGGCAACCTCGACATCCTCATTCCCGAATGGCTGCATCTCGTGGACGGCGACGGCGCCATTCGCGAGGACAACCCGGACAAGGCCCGCGAAGTCCTGCGCTTCATCAAGGCCACACAACCCGGCTTGCCCGTCATGCCGCTCGTCAACAACTTCATCGACATGACGTGGCGAGGCGACCTCGTGGCGCATGCGGTGGCCACCCCCCAGGTCCGGACCCGGCTCACGCGGGCGCTGCTCGAGTATGTCCGCGGCAACAATCTGGCCGGCGTAAGCCTCGACTTCGAGGACATTCCGCCCACGGCCCTGAAAAATTACCTGCGTTTCGTCACCGAACTCGCGGCCGCCTTCCACGCCGAAAAGCTCGCCGTCTCCGTCAACGTCCCCGCCGCGGACCCGGCCTTCCCCTATCGTGCCGTCGCCGGGCAGGTCGATCAGGTCATCGTCATGGCCTATGACGAGCATTGGGCCGCCGGCAAGCCAGGCCCCATCGCGAGCCTTCCCTGGTACCTCAAGGCCCTGCGTGCGCGGGCGGCCGATATACCGGCCGGGAAACTGGTGGTGGCCCTTGGCAGCTACGCCTACGACTGGCCCAAGGGAAAGCCGGCCGAAGAGGACACCTTCGAGGAGGCGGTGCTGACGGCCAAGGAATCCGAATCGACCATCAGCATGGACCCGGCTTCGCTCAATCCGTCTTTTCACTATCAGGACGAGAAGGACATCGACCACGCGGTCTGGCTCATGGACGCGACAACGGTTTTCAACGCCATGGTTTCGGCCATGCCGCTCTCTCCCGCCGGCTTCGCCCTGTGGCGGCTCGGCGGCGAAGACCCCTCCATCTGGACCTTCTTCGGCGTGGACTGGAAGCTCGGCGCAGAAGCCGCCAAGCGCATGGAGGTCATCCGGTTCGATTACGACCTGGACTACGAGGGCAAGGGGGAAATCCTGCGCATCGCCCAGACGCCGAGCCTCGGCCGGCGAATCGTGAACTACGATGCCAGGTTGGGACTCATTTCCGGCGAACGCTTCGAAGAGTACCCTTCACCCTATGTCATCGAACGCCATGGCTTCACCCCAAAGACCGTGGCGTTGACCTTCGACGACGGACCTGACGTGACGTATACGCCGAAAATCCTGGACATCCTGCATCGGGCAGGTGTCAAAGCCACCTTTTTCGTCATCGGCAACAACGCCGAAAAGAACCCGGAACTGCTCCGTCGCATTTTCGCCGAGGGCCACGACATCGGCAACCATACGTTCACCCATCCCAACATCGCCGACATTTCCCTCACCCAACTGGGGCTGGAGGTCTCGGCGACGCAGCGCCTTTTCGAAAGCATACTTGGCTGCCAGACCCATCTTTTCCGCTCCCCGTATGGCGAGGACAGCGAACCGGAAACCCAGGACCAGGTCAGGCCCCTCGAGTACCTCGGCAAACAGGGCTACGTTTTCGTCGGCATGCACATCGATCCCAGCGATTGGAGCCGGCCGGGCGTGGACGCCATCGTCGACGAGACCTTGCGCCAGGCCCAATCCGACGAAGGCAACGTCATTTTGCTGCATGACGGCGGCGGCGACCGCTCCCAGACCGTTGCCGCCCTCCCCCGGATTATCGAAGCGCTCCAGGCCAGAGGCTACCGCTTTGCGACGGTTTCCGATCTCCTCGGCCAGACCCGCGACACCATCATGCCCGAGGTCAAGGGGGAAAACCCGCTCATGGCGCTTGGCAAGCGCATCGGCTTTTTCCTGCTCTTCGCCTGGTCGGCGGGGCTGCAATGGCTCTTCGTCATCGGTACGTTCCTCGGCCTCGGCCGCTTGTGCATTCTCATCGTCCTGGCGGTGGCGGAAAAGGCACGGGGCCGGCGCAGACCGGTCGCGGGCCAGGCCTCGGCCCTCTCCGTGGCCGTCGTGGTTCCGGCCTACAACGAGGACATGGTCGTCCTCCAGACCGTACAATCGCTTCTGGCCTGCCAGCACCCTGCCGCCTTCGAAATCATCGTGGTGGACGACGGTTCCAGCGACAACACGTATGCGATGCTGCGCGAAGCCTTTGCCGACGAAAAGCTCGTCACCGTCGTCACCCAACCGAACAGCGGCAAGCCCGCGGCCCTCAACCACGGGATTTCCCTTACCAAGGCGGACATTGTGGTAACCTTGGACGCGGACACGATCTTCACCCGGGACACCATCATCCGTCTGGCTGCCTGGTTCGCCGATCCAAGGATCGGCGCCGTGGCCGGCAACGCAAAGGTCGGCAATCGCATCAATTTTCTGACCCGTTGCCAGGCTCTGGAATATGTGACCAGCCAGAACCTGGACCGGCGTGCCCTGACCATCCTGGACAGCGTCACCGTGGTGCCCGGCGCCGTGGGGGCCTGGCGGCGGGATGTGTTGGAGGCCGCGGGTGGATTCTCGGACGACACGCTGGCCGAAGACGCCGACCTGACCATCCGCATCGAGCGCATGGGACATGTGGTCGCCTATGAAGAGCGGGCCGTGGCGCTCACGGAAGCGCCGGACACCATGCGCGGTTTCCTGCGCCAGCGCTTCCGTTGGATGTTCGGCACCCTTCAAGTGGCCTGGAAACACAAGGACGCCCTGCTGCACCCACGCTACGGCCTGCTCGGCTTCTGCGGCCTGCCGAACATCTGGGTTTACCAGATATTCTTCCAGCTCATTTCGCCGGTCATGGATTTGTGGCTCGCCTACACCTGCCTGGTCTCGGGGATCATGTGGATGTGGCATCCGTCGAGCTGGAGCCCGGACGCACTGCTCAAAGTGGTTTTTTATTATGCCCTGTTCATGGTTGCCGACATCCTGGCCGGTGTGGTCGCCTTTCTTCTGGAACGCAACGAGGACAAGCGGCTGCTCGCCTGGCTTGTGCCGCAACGCTTCTTTTACCGCCAGCTCATGTATGTCGTCGCGCTTCGTACGTTTCTGGCTTCGCTTCGCGGCAGGGAGATGGGCTGGTCGAAGCTCGAGCGCAAGGCCTCGGTCGATTCGCGCCAGTTCAGGGAGTCAGATCTCCCCGGCAAAACAGGTGACTCGTAGTCGCGAGCCGCGCAAAGCGGCGATTGAAGCCGCCTGAAGGGGACGTGCAACGGCAGGCTATGAAGGAGCTGGCCAGTGCGTTCATGGAGGACAAGGGCAAGGTGGTGCCGTTCCCTGGCGGCAAGGCCGAGGGGGGGATAGCCGTCCTCCAGCAAGGCTGCTCGACCCTTTGCCGAAAAAGACTTGTTCACTCCTAAATTGAATCCTATTTACTCCTGAAAAGAAGTGGACACCATGCCCGCCACCTGCGAAGCCCAAGCGCCCGTCTCTCGGTATGCCGCCTCCCCCGTCGTGGACTTGTCCGTGAAGGCCGACCGCGACCGCCTGAGCCCGTCCGCCGTGAAGGGTTTCCTGAACATCATGGCCAAGTGGAATGTCCGGGACGTTGACGCCATGGGCCTGCTCGGCGGCGTCTCCAATGGCCGATTCTACGCCATGAAGAAGGCCCCCGAGGGAGCCGTGCTCGACCAGGACGAATTGCAGCGCGTGTCGTTCCTGGTGGGCATCTTCAAGGCCCTGAACATCCTTTTCGGGGAAGAACTGGCCGACGCCTGGGTGCAACTGCCGAATCAGAACCGGATTTTCGGGGGAGCGGTTCCGCTTGCCTATATGATCCGTGGCGGCCTGCCGGCCTTCCAGACCGTGCGCCGGCTGCTTGATGCCCGACGCGGGGGGCTGGCGTGACGCGACCCGGTTGCTCTTCTCTGCGAGTCCAGGACACGCATCGCCTCATCCCTTCGGAATATTCAGGCAAGATGGCGCTCATGCGCATTGCCGACACTGGAGCCCACCTAGAAGACCTGTTCGACCTGGATGACGCCACCAACGACCGGCTGCAAGGAGAGAGGGACCTGTTACCGGGAATCGGCCGGGACGAACTTGTTGCCGGCATCCCCTATGCGTCAATCATCAACGCTTCATTCTGCCACGCCCCACCCGAGGGCAGTCGCTTCAATGATCCGGATCGGGGCGCTTGGTACGCCGGCTTCGAACTGGAAACCAGCCAGACCGAAGTGGGCTTCCGCAAGAGCCGCTGCTACCTCGAGGTCGGCTGGGAAAAAGAGGATGTCGTCACTTACGACGACTACGTGGCGAACTTCGATGCCGACTTTCACGACATACGGGACGACGCGGCTTTCGCGCCCTGCCTGGCCCCCGCTAGCTACTTTGCCTCGCAGGGATTGGCCATGGAGTTGTTGACGGCCGGCTCCCTCGGCATCGTCTATCCGAGCGTGCGCGCCCCGGGCGGCACCTGTCTTGCCTGTTTCCGCCCGGCACTAGTCGGCAATGTGCGTCAGTCGAAGGCGTGGTCATTCGTGTGGCGCGGAAGCGGCGTTGCGCCGATGTGGCGGGAGTAAGCAGCCCCTCAGGACCACCATGGACCAATCCGACGCGCGCCACCAGCGCCGGCCGGGGGTACAGCTTACGACAACAACGGTTCTTGATAGTGTCAATCCCTGGTGGGAGTCTAGCCGGGAGCGCCGAGACCCGTAGCTCCCCCCACATCGCGGTCAGAGAGTCTGTCCGGGCAAAGTGTCATAGGCGGGGCTGGCGTCGGTCCTGGGGCGGACATGGCGCGTGGGGCACAGTTGATCATCATCAACTTTGAAAAGGTGGATCGGAACCCCATTTACCCAGCGGGCACGATTCTGCCCTTTGCCGGGTCAAGGTGCGTTTTGAAAGCACGGCTTCGGCGGAAGAGGATAATGCAACCCGGGATTGCAATTTCGACGTCTGCAATTCTGCGTTGGTCGCCCGGCAGGATAAGGACGCCGCAATCCTGCGGAGTCAGACACCGGAATAACGCCACGACGCCCGAATGCCTCTGTAGCGCTTAACTGTTGCGTTTTCCCCGTCCCCATGACCTTTGTATCGTCTGCCGAGAGAAAGGTGTATCAGGCGTTAATGCGGTTGGCCTGAACGTGGCCGGGGAGGTTCCCGCCGGTTTTGGCGAAGCCCCGGCAGGCTGAGAGTGAAAGATTCTTTCCCGTGGCGGGTGGGCAAGTTGATCCTGCGCCAACTCGCTGGGGCAGGACGGGCAGGGCGCACAGAGGCCCCGTACCTCGGCAATCCTCACCCTGTTTCCCCGTGCGTCATGTATTTGAGCGGGATCAGCGGTTTTTCCAAAAAACAAAAGGTCGCGCCCGCGCCATCACCAGCCGTCACAACCTCTTGAAATCTGGTACCCGAGGCCGGAATCGAACCGGCACGCCCCTCACGGAGCAAGGGATTTTAAGTCCCTGGCGTCTACCAATTCCGCCACTCGGGCACGCAGACGTTTCTCATGCCCCAACGCGCCCCGGCGCGTCAATCTGGCGCGTAGCCTTCCCGGGCCGTTTCTGTTAACAAGCCCGCCCATGCCGCACTCCCGAAAACGCCTCGTCGTCCTCGGCCTCGACGGGCTGCCGCTTTCCCTCGCGCGCGCCCTGGCCGCCTCCGGCCGGCTCCCCAACCTCGAACGCCTCCTGGCCCAAAACGCCACGGGCATCGAGGCCGAACTGCCCGAACTCTCGCCGGTCAACTGGACCTCGTTTCTCACCGCCGCCAATCCCGGCCGCCACGGCGTCTTCGGCTTCGTCGGCATCGACCCCGCCAGCTACGCCCTGGGGCCCATCGATGCGACGAGTATCCGCGTGCCCACGCTGATGGACCGCATGACCGCCGCCGGACGCTGCGCGAAAATCGTCAACCTGCCCTGCGCCGCGCCCGTCAAGCCGCTGACCGGGGCCATCGTCGCCGGCTTTCCCGAAACGGACCTCGACCGCGCCGCGTATCCGCCGCAATTCGCCGCCAACCTGCGCCTCGCCGGCTACCGCATCGAGGCCGACACCTCCCGGGGCGCGGCGGATTTCGACTTTCTGGCCCGGGAACTGCGCCGCACGCTGGCCTCGCGCCGCGCCGCCCTGGAGATGCTCTGGGCCGGCGGCGACTTCGACTGCTTCATGCTCGTGCTCACCGAAACGGACCGGCTCTTCCATTTCTTCTTTCCAGCCGTGGCCCACCCCGAACATGCGCTCCACGGCGCGGTCCTCGACCTCCTTGCCGACTGGGACCGCGTCATCGGCCTCGTCCTCGACCGCTACGATGCCCTGGACGGCCCCAAGCGCCTGATCGCCCTGGCCGACCACGGCTTCGTGGAACTCGTCACCGAAGTGGACCTCAACGCGTGGCTGGCGCAAAAAGGCCTGCTCTTCACGCGCCCCGGCGCGCAAAACGAATGGGACGCGCGCATCGCCCCGCACCAGACCGCCGCCTTCGGCCTGGACCCCGGGCGCATCTACATCAACATCAAGGAGCGCTTCGCGCGCGGCGTCTTCCACGAGCACGTGGCCGAAAAGCTCGCCCGCGAACTGCGCGAAGAGCTCCTCACCCTCAGCTACGAAGGCGTGCCGGTCATGGAAGCGGTGCACCTGGCCGAGGAGATCTATGAAGGGCCGCAACTGCGCCGCGCGCCCAACCTCGTCTGCGTCGGCCGGCCCGGCATGAGCCTCACGGCCAAGTACGACCGCGAGGCCATCTTCGGCCGCCACGGACGCGCCGGCTGCCACAGCCCCCACGACGCCCTCTACTGCGACACCGCCGCCGCCCGCCCGGCCACCACCACCGAAGCCGGGCGCGAGGTCGCGGCCTATTTCGACCTGCCCGAACAAAACGAGCCCGCATGGATTTCGACCGCGACCTGAATCCCGCCCAGCGCCAGGCGGTCATGACGACCGAAGGCCCCGTCCTCGTCATCGCCGGCGCCGGTTCCGGCAAGACCCGCACCATCGTCTACCGCCTGGCCCATCTGGTCTCGGGCGGCGTGGACCCGGCGTCCATTCTCCTTTTGACCTTCACCCGCAAGGCCGCCCAGGAGATGCTGACCCGGGCCGGCATGCTGCTGGCCATGGGCCCGGACGGCGTGTCCGGCGTCTCGGGCGGCACGTTCCACGCCTTCGCCTTTGCGACGCTGCGGCGCTTCCACGCCGCCGCCGGCTACCCCGACGGGTTCACCGTGCTCGACGCCGCGGACTGCGAGGACATCCTGGGGCAGGTCAAGGACAGCCTGGGCGTCGGCAAGGGCGACCGCTCCTTCCCGCGCAAGAGCGCCGTCCTCGGCATGCTCTCCAAGGCCCGCAACAAGGAGCTCGACGTCGGCGACGTCATCTCCCGCGAGGCCTTCCACCTGCTGCCCCACGCAAGTGACATCGCGCGCCTGGGCGAGGGCTATACGGCGTTCAAGGCCGAGCACAACCTCCTCGACTACGACGACCTGCTCTTTTCCCTGGAGCGCATGCTCACCGAGCACGCGGACCTCGCGGACTACCTGCGCGAGCGCCACCGCTACGTCATGGTGGACGAGTACCAGGACACCAACCGCGTCCAGGCACGGCTCACGCGCCTGCTCGCCCCGGGTACGGGCAACGTCATGGCCGTCGGCGACGACGCCCAGTCCATCTACGCCTTCCGCGGGGCTACGGTGGACAACATCCTGGATTTCCCCAACCTGTTCCCGGGGACGCTGGTTGTGAAGCTGGAGCAGAACTACCGCTCCACCCAGCCCATCCTGACGCTGACCAACGCCATCCTCAAAAACGCCGGCCGCAAGTTCGAGAAAAATCTCTTCTCCACCCGCGAGGACGGTCCGGAACCCGAGCTCATCCGGCCCTTTTCCGACCTGACCCAGGCGGCCATGGTCACGGCGCGCATCCGCGAGCTGTCCGGCCGCTACCCCCTGCACGAGATCGCGGTGCTGTTTCGCGCCGGCTACCAGTCCTACGCCCTGGAAGTGGAGCTCGGCAAAGCCGGCATCCCCTTCCAGAAGTTCGGCGGCCTGCGCTTTTCCGACGCCGCCCACGTCAAGGACGTGCTGTCCTACCTGCGTCTGGCGCGCAACACCGCCGATTTCCCGGCCTGGAACCGCGTACTCGCCTTCGTGCCGGGCATCGGGGCCAAGACCGCGGCCAAGATCTTCGCCGCCATCCAGGAAGGCGATCGCGCCGTGCTCGGCAAGATGACGAAAAAATCCGAGGAATTCCGGGCATTGATCGAATTCCTCGATGTCCTGCGCTCCTCGCCGCCCTCCCCGGCCGACCTGCTCGAACGCGTCATCGAGGCCTACGCGCCGCTTCTGGCCGAGAAATTCCCCGACGACTACCCGCGCCGCCAGGCGGGCCTCGAGCAGCTCCAGCAGATCGCCGCCAGCTACGCCGACCTCGACGCGTTCCTGGCCGACCTCGTCATCGAAAACCCGGACGAGGATCGCAAGAAGACCCGCGAGGACCATGTGGTGCTGTCCACGGTCCACTCGGCCAAGGGCCTGGAATGGGCGGCGGTGCTCGTGATCGACCTCGTGGACGAGCGCTTCCCCTCGCGCCATGCGCTCTCGCGCACCGAGGACATGGAGGAGGAGCGGCGGCTGCTCTACGTCGCCTGCACGCGCGCCCGCGACGCGCTCTCGCTTTTCGCGCCGGAAACCGTGTACCAGCGCCAGGGCGGCGGCTGCGCCCCGGCCCTGCCGAGCATCTTCCTGCGCGAGCTGCCGGCCGGGCAGCTCATCGAGCGCCGCGAGCGCCTGGGCGGGCGCGCCACGTCGAGCCTGGCCGCCTGCACGGCATCGGGCCTTGCCGCTTCCGGCGCGCCGCGCCCCGCGCCGTGTCCGCCCCGCCCCGTCGCGACGCAGCCGGAAACTGCCCCGACGGCCTCGGCCCGATCGGTCGCGCCGGGCGCGCTCGGCTACTGCCGGCACAAGATTTTCGGCCGCGGCAAGATCATCGCCGCCCTGGACGACGGCAAGGTCCGGGTCAATTTCCCGGATTTCGGCCCCAAGGTCATCCTTGCCGCGTACCTGGAAATGGAGGATGCTTCCCAGGCATCTTGATCCGTTGACCGTCAAGCCCGGGGACTTGTTCCATGCGCATCCGCTGGAAGCTCTTCTGGCTGCTCGCCGCCATCTCGCTTGCGCCGCTGTTGCTGCTTCGCGTCAACAGCCAGTTCGCGCTCGACCGCCTGTCCGAGCGGCTTTCCGCCCATGTGGCCGCGCATCTGGTCGAGGAAGCGCAAAAACGGCTGCTGCGCCTGGTCGAGGACCACGCAAGGCTTTTCGACGCCAAGCGCCAGGCGCTCTCCCTGGCCGTGGCCCTGCAGGCCCGGGACGTGACGGACGCGCTCGGGCAATCGCCTTCTTCCGTGCCCGCCGCCGTTTCGAACGCCGTGGTCCTGGCGATGGACGCGCCGGGCATGGGCATGCGCGGCGCCACGCCGGCCCCGGAGGGATTTGGCGAACGTCCGGGCTATTTCCGCCTTTCGCCTGATGGCGCGGCAGCGCCCCTGCCCGTGGACCCCGCCCGCCTGACCGTGCGCCTGCCCCAGGGCGTTTCCCGCGAGGACCCGCGCATCGCCGCCCTGGGCGCGACCGTCGGTCCCCTGCGCGAGGTCGCGGCCCTGGCCGGCCCCCTGGCCCATTTCCAGCTGACGACCCTGGCCGACGGCCTGAGCGCAAGCGCCCCGGCCACGCCCGGCGCGCCCCGGCGCTACGAGCCCTTGCGCGCGCCCTGGTATCTGGCGGCCATGAGCGCGCCCGGCCCGGTCTGGTCCTCGGCGCAGGCGGAACCCGGCACCGGGCGCGTCTGCGTGGCCGTGTCCATGCGCCTTGCCGGCGCGTCCGGCCAGACGCTCGGGGGCACGGCCATCCTCACGCCCCTGGACGATCTGCTCGCCTCGGTCACGCCGCCAAAACACCTTCCCGGCGAGGTCGAGACCATGCTCGTCGTGGTCGCGCCCGACACGGCCGGCGCGCCGCGCCTCATGGCCCAGGCCGGGGAGCTCCGCCACGAACGCGGCCACGGCTGGCACGCCTTCGTCACGCCCGCGCCCCTGGTCTCCCCGGACGCGGCGACCCTCGCCGCCCTGACGGCGGACGTCGCCTCGGGCGTTTCCGGCGTGCGCCGCTTGCGCTACGCCGGCCGGGACTGCCTGGCCGCCTATGCGCCCACGGCCAAGGGCGAGGCGCTTTTGCAGGTCGCGCCCGTGGCCGAGCTGCTGGCCACCTCCAGGGCCGTGGCCGCCGAGGTGGAAGCGGGCATCCGGCGTCTCACCCTCGTCGGCACGGCCATCGTCGTCGCGGTCATGCTGCTGCTCGTGATCGTCTCCCTTTCGGCCTCCCGGGCGGTGACGCGGCCCGTGTTGGCGCTGACAAGCGCGGCGCGGCGGCTTGCCGACGGCGACTTCTCCACCCGGGTCGCGGCCGCGGGCGGGGACGAGCTCGCCGCGCTCGGGCGCGTCTTCAACGAACTCGCCCCGCGCCTGGACGCGCACATGCGCCTTTGCGAATCCGCGTCCCTGGCCGGCGAAATCCAGCGCAGCCTCCTGCCGGCGAGTCCCCCGCCCTTTCCCGGCCTGACGCTTGCCGGGGCCAGCCGCTACTGCGACGAAACCGGCGGCGACTATTTCGACTTCCTGACCTTTGACGGCGACAAGTCCGGCATCCTCGGCGTTGCCCTGGGCGACGTCTCGGGGCATGGCCTCCCGGCCGCGCTGCTCATGGCCACGGCGCGGGCGCTGCTGCGGCCGCGCGCCGCGCGTCCGGGCACGCCCGGCGAAATCGTCGCCGACGTCAACCGGGAGCTCGTGCGCGACGTCTACGGCACGGGCCGGTTCATGACGCTTTTTTACCTGGAGGCGGACCCGGCGACGCGCAAGGCCGCTTTTGCCCGCGGCGGCCACGATCCGGCCCTGCGTTACGACCCCGCCACGGGCCAGGTGGACGAGCTGACCACCCGGGGCATGGCCCTTGGCGTGGCCGAGGAGGCGCGCTACGAAACCGGCGTCGCCGCCCTGGCCCCGGGTCAGACCGTGCTCATCGGCACGGACGGCCTGTGGGAGGCCGAAAACCCGGCAGGGGAAATGTTCGGCAAGGCCCGCACCCGGGACATCCTGGCGGAATCCGCCGCCGCCGGCCCGCGGGCCGTGTGCGACGCCCTGTTCGCCGCCCTGGACGCCTTCCGCGGGGACAGGCCCCTGGAGGACGACGTGACCCTGGTCGTGCTGCGACTCGACGCTTAAGGAGGAACCGCCATGCCCGTTTCGGAAAAGGAAGCGAAGTTCAGGTATTGTCCGCTCCTGACCACCCACGACGACAAGCTCAAGTTCTGCCAGGGAACCATGTGCATGATGTGGCGCGCGGCCGGCCCCGACGCCGGCTACTGCGGCCTGGCCGGCAGGCCCGAGGGACTCGCCGCGAAAAACTGAGCCGCCGCGCGGGGACAAAAGTCGCCGCTATTCCCGACTGTGGCGGGAATGTGTTGACGCGGCAGGTTGTTGTGTTAGGTTCCCCGCGAGCCGGGGGGCGCGCCCCCCGCCGGGTATGCCATGCTGCGAGCACTCATCGTTGACGACGATCCGGTCAACAGCCGGTTCCTGCTGGAAATCCTGTCCCCCTACGCCGCCTGCGACACCGCCGGCAACGGCCGCGAGGGGCTGGACGCCTTTGGCCGGGCGCTTGGCGCCGGCAAGCCCTACGACGTCATCTTCGTCGATGTCATGATGCCCGGCATGGACGGGCACCAGGCACTGGAGGGCATGCGCCACCTGGAGCACGAGCGCGGCGTTTCCTCGTCGGACGCGGCCAAGGTCATCATGATCTCGGCCCTGGACGACACGCGCAACGTCTACCGCGCCTTTTTCCAGGGACAGGCCCTGACCTTCCTGGCCAAGCCCTTCACCTGCGACGCCGTGCTCGACGAACTGCGCAGATTCGACATCATCGGGCGGCGCACGCCTGCCGCCGCAAGGAGCGAAGCATGAGCCAGACGCCGGAAAAGCGCTTCACGCCCCAGGAGTTGGCCGGTTTCGACGGTGCCGAGGGCAGGCCCGCCTACGTGGCCCACAAGGGCATCGTCTACGACATTTCAGGCAGCCGCCTGTGGAAGGCCGGCAAGCACATGAACCGCCACCATGCCGGCGCGGACATGGGCCTCGACCTGGCCCAGGCCCCGCACAGCCCGGACGTGCTCGCGCGCTTCCCGCGCGTGGGCACGCTCGAAGCCACGGCCCTGGCCCCCGAGCCCGTGGCCGACCGCGTGCCGGCGTGGCTTTCGCGCTTCATGAAGCGCTACCCCATGCTCAAGCGCCATCCCCATCCCATGACGGTGCATTTCCCCATCGCCTTTTGCGTGCTGATCCCGCTGTGCCTGGTTCTGGCCCTGGTCACGGGCTGGGCCGGCTTCGACGCGGCCATGCTGGTGCTGCTCGGCGCGGCGGTCGTCTTCACGCCCGTGGCCATCGTCACCGGGCTTTTCACGTGGTGGCTCAACTACGCCGCGGCGCGCATCAAGCCGGTGGTCATCAAGCTGCTCGCCACGCCGGTGCTGTTCCTGGCCGTGCTCTGGGCCTTTGCGGCGCGGCTTCGCGCGCCGGATTTCCTGGCCCATCCCGGCGACCACCTGGGGCTTATCGTCCTCATCCTCGCGCTTTTCCCGCTGGTGTCGCTCGTCGGCTGGTTCGGCGCGGCCCTGACCTTCCCGCCCCACGACGATTAGGCCGGGGCAACCCCGATACAGAAACGGCCCGCCGTCCCGAAGACGGCGGGCCGTTTTCTTTGCGCGCCTACTCCAGGGGAAAGCTCACGAGGAAGGTGGAACCCAGGCCGGGCGTGGTGACGAAGCGGATGGAACCCTTGTGCTTTTCGGCGATGGCCAGGGCGATGCTGAGCCCCTGGCCGCCGCCCTTGCCCACGTCGTGGGTGGTGAAAAACGGATTGAAGATCTTGTCCTGGATCTCCGGCGGAATGCCTGGTCCATGGTCGCTCACCGACACGATCACGTTGCCGCCCTCCAGACGGCTTTGCACCCGCACGCAGGCATCGCTCCGGCCGGTCTTTTCCGTGGCCTGGGCCGCGTTGAGAAGCAGGCACAAAAGCAACTGGTTGAAATCGCCGGGCACGCAGCAAAGGGGCGGCAATTCCTCGGCCAATTCCGTCTCCAGGCAGACCGGGAATTCCTGGGCGCTTCTGGCCATCTCCACCGTGGCCAGGATGGCCTCGTTGACGTCGATGGCCTGCCGGCCCATGCTCTCGGTGCGGGCGAAGCGCTTGATGGAGCGCACGAAGCCGGCCACCCGCTCGGTCCCGGCCAGACTTTCCTCCAGGGCAGGGGGCAGTTCGGCCAGCACCGTTTCCAGGTCGTTGTCCTGCCGGAAGGCCTCGATCTCGCGCAGCTTCGCCGCAAGTTCCGGGTTCTCCGGGGCCAGGCGCAGCGCGGCCTCGTACATCCCAAGCAGCGCCAGGAGATGCGGCAGGTTCTTTTTGGCGAACTCCAAGTTGCCGGAGACGTATTGCAGCGGCGTGTTGATCTCGTGGGCCACGCCGCCGGCCAGGTGGCCAATGGCCTCCAGGCGCTTGGCCGTGGCCAGCCGGGCTTCGAGCTGGCGCAGGCGCGTGACGTCGGTAAAGACTTCGAGGCTGCCCTGGAAATCACCGTCCCGGCCGACGATGGGCGACGGCGAGGCCATGACGCACACCGGGCTCCCGTCCTCGCGGCAAAGGCCCATCTCGTACGGATCGGCCAGCCCCTGCCGCCGCCCTGCCTGGGCTTCCCGAAAGCGCTCCCGGTCATCGACGCACACGAACGCGGCGAACGGACGGCCGATCAGGGAGGCAAGCGGGACGCCGAGCAGCTCGCCGAGCGTTTCGTTGGCGAAATCGATGCGGCCCTCGGGCGAAAGGATGGCCAAACCCTGGTGCATGATGTCGATGAGCGTGCGGTAGCGCTCCTCGCTTTGGGCCAGGGCCGACTCCATGCGGCGGCGTTCGGTCACGTCGCGGCACAACACGAGCTTGCCGGCGAATTTGCCGGAGATGTCCGCTATGGCTTCGACGGCGGCCTGAAAAATGCGGTTTTCCCCGGCTTCGGAGACCGCGGCTTCCAGTTCGACGCGGCCGTGCGATTCCGGTCGGGCGAGCGCCGCTTCGAGCCAGGGCAGAAGAATCGCCAGCGGCTTTCCCCGAAGCTCCCCGAGGCCGCCACCGCCCGCTTCCTCCGTCGCGGCGTAATACATCCCGCCGGTGACGCCGCCGCAGCCGAGCATCGCCAGACCCGCGGCGTTGCAGTTGTCCAGGCGGTTTTCGGCGTCGAGCAGGAAGAGGCCTTGGGAGATGGATTCGAACACCGTGAGGTATTTGTTTTTCTCGTTGGCCAGATCCCGGTTCTCCCGGGCCAGGGCGTCGGTCTGCTCCTGCCCGGAAAGCTCGGCCCAGCGCAACACGAAGACGTACTCCATGCGCGCGAAGCAGGCGGCGATGAAAAATGCGGCGCAAACGGCCCCCTCCCCCTTGGGAAAACCCGCCTCGATGCAATCCAGGTAGGCGCGCTCATAGTATTTGAGCAGCCCCCAGAACATGGCCAGGGTGATGCCGCGCGCGCGGTGCCGCGTGGCCTCGATGTCGGCGAAGACGGCGATGGGGTCGCCCGGGGCTTCGCATTCCAGGGGATATTCCCAGGGGATGCCGTCACGGCTGTCGAGCGCCCCCAGGATGGCGGCGGTCAGCCCCGCGATGGAAACCCGCCAGGGTTCGACCAGGGTGGAGGTATACGCGGCATAGCCCTGCGCCTTGGCGTAGGCGAGCACGCGCTCCATGAGCCAGGTCTCGCTGCCCGGCAACAGCTCGCGCAGCCCGGCACGCCAGGGGAGGGAGGATGGAACGGGTCGCGGACAGGACGCCATGTGTCATCCAGGACGTGTTGGTTGCGGGGGAACCCCTTGCGCCGTCACGACCATTGCCCAAAGCCAGGAAGGCGTCAATCGCGACTTAACGGACGAGCAGTTCGATCACGAGAACGGTCAGGACCAGGGCGGGATAGAAGCTCGCCCGGTTGAAAAGCGCCGAGGCGGCCTCGTCCTCACGGGTCGCGGCCAGGCGGAGGGCAGGCGGCAACAGCAGCCAGGCCCCGCCCAACAGCGCGACAAGCCACAGCGGCGCGGCCACGGCGAGGGGCGAGGCGGCGAGCAGCGGCGCGGAAATGGCGAGGCTTGCGCCAAGGCAGGCCACGGCCAGGCGGCTTGCCTGGCGATAGCCCACGACCACGGGCACGGTGCGCGCGCCGGTGACGGCGTCGCGGACGGCGTCGTGCCAGTCCGCAGGGATGTTCTGGCCGCCGATCTCCCAGGTGAAGACCCAGGCGAAAAGCAGGACGAGAAACCACGGCGCGGGGTCGGGCGAAACGGCATAGGCCGCGGCCAGGGGGCCCAGGGACTTGACCACGCCGTTTATGAGCGCGCGCAGGTGGGTGACAGTCAGGAGCAGGCAGTAGGCCGTCTCCAGCAGGCAGCCGGCGACGAGCAACCAGGCGCACACGGGATTGAGGGCGTAGGCCCCGACAAAGGCGACCGCGACCCAGCAGAGGAACCAGGCGATGGCGGCCGGCAGGGACAGACAGCCGTGGGCCAGGGGATGGCGGATGAACGCCGCGTCGAGGTAGTTGCAGCGGGCGTCGCGGCCGCTTTTTTCCACCTGCCGCTTGTCAGAGCGGTAGTCCACGATGTCGTTGAGGGCATAGACGGCGGTATAGCCGGCAAAGACGGTGACGCAGCCGAGGACCACGACGGAAAGGGGCGGCAGGCCGCCCCGGCACAGCAGGGCGGCGCAAAACGGCCCGGCCAGGTCGAGGATGCCGTGGGGCGTGCGCGAAAGGGCCAGGTAGACGGTCAGGGCGAAATGCCCGGGCGTGCCGGCGGGCGGCGTTGCGGATGCGGGCAAACTACTGCACCTCGTCGTGCGGCGCGGTCTTGCCGCTGAAAACACGGTACTGGTAGGCGTTGTAGAAAAGCAGCACGGGCAAGAGCCCGCCGACCACGGCCAGCATGATGCGCAGCATCGGCGCGGGCGCGGCGGCCATGGCGGCCGTTATGCCCGGCGGCACGATGACCGGGGACAAGCTGCCGCCGAAGGCCGCGAAGACGAAGGCCAGCATCACGGCGCAGTACATGAGCGGCCGCCGCTCCCAGCCCTTGCCGAGCGCGCGGAAATAAAGCGCCGCGCACAGCACCGCGGCGACGATGGCCAGGATGAAGGAAGGCGAAAACCCGGCCTGTCCCGGCCGGCCCACGAGGAAGCCCAGCCGGCCGTCCAGGGCGATGTAGCCGATGACGAGCACGAGCATGGCCACCGTGGCCGAGCCGTAGCGGATGCCCCACAGCCGCGCCTGGGTTTGCAGTTCGCCGTCGGTTTTGAGCACGAGCCAGGCCGCGCCGATCATGGCGTAGAGGCACAGGAGCGTGACGCCGACCAGGATGGTGAAGGGCGAGAACCAGTCGAACCGGCCGCCGACGAACCGGCCGTCGGCAAAGGCCATGCCCTGGAGGATGCCGCCGAGGAGAAAGCCGTGGGCGAGCGTCACGGCCACGCTGCCCCAGCCGAAAAGCTTCGTCCAGGGGCGCTTGCCGTCGGCCTCGGCGCGGTATTCCAGGCCGATGCCCCGGGCCATGAGCGCGAAGAGCAGGAACCCGGCCGGCAGGTAGAGCGCGGCGAGCACCGTGCCGTAGACCAGCGGAAACGCGCCGAAGAGCACGCCGCCGAGCATCACGAGCCAGGTCTGGTTGGCGTGCCAGACGCTGCCGATGGACGCGGTCATGCGGTCGCGCCAGGCCTCGTCGTCGGTGTGCAGGCACAGGATGCCGACCCCGAGGTCGAAACCGTCGGTGAAGACGTACAGCCACAGCAGAAAGGCCATGATCCAGTACCAGACGTCGGCGATATCCATAAGGGTCCGTCCTTGTCCGCAGGACTATTTGGCCGCATGGGCCGCGGGCGGCAGCGCGTCCATGTCCGGGCCTTTGCGCACGAGCTTGGCCATGAAGAACAGAAAGAGCGAGAAGAGCACGGCATAGGCGAGAATGAAGCCGGCCAGGGACAGCCCGACCTCGCCAGCGCCAAGGGGCGAATGCCCCTCGCCCGTGCGGATGAGCCCGTAGGCCAGCCAGGGCTGGCGGCCCACCTCGCGCGTGATCCAGCCCATGAGCACGGCGAGGTAGGCCCCGCCGGCCATGAGCGTCCAGGCGTAAAAGAGCTTGCCCTGCCCCGGCGCGCGCTCGGGGGTGAGTGCGCCGCGCCGCCAGGCCCACAGCGTCCAGGCCATGACCGCGATCATGGCGAACCCGACGCCGACCATGAGCCGGAACGCGTAGAACGGCAACACGATGGGCGGGCGGTCATTTTTGGGAAAATCCTTGAGCCCCGGCACGATTCCCGTGGGCGAATGGGTGATGAGCAGGCTCAGGGCATAGGGAATCTGGATCTGGAAGACATTGTCCTCGGCGTCGGGATCGGGCCAGGCGAGCATGTTCCAGGGCGCTCCGGTGCCGGGCTTGTTGGTGTCCCAGTGGGCCTCGATGGCCGCGACCTTGGCCGGCTGGAGGCGGCCGATCTCCTGGCCGTTGGAATCGCCGACCAGGGCCTGGAGCGGCGCGATGACCACGACCGCCGCGGCCGCGAGCTTGAACGACGTGAGGTAGAAGGGGACGTTGCGCCGCAGCAGGATGTTGACGCCCGAAACCGCGCCGATGACGAACAGCGTCAGCTCCACGCACGCCAGGTACATGTGGGAAAAGGCCAGGGGCAGGTCCGGCGAGAACACGGCGGCGAGGTAGTCGGTGACGACGAAGATGCCGTTTTCGATATGCCCGCCCGAGGGCGTCTGCATCCAGGAGTTGGCGACGAGAATCCAGAACGCGGAGAGCGACGAGCCGAAGGCGACCATGATGGTGGCAAAAAAGTGCATCTTCGGCCCCACCCGCTTCCAGCCGAAGAGCATGATGTAGAGGAAGGCGGATTCGAGCATGAAGGCCATGGTGCCCTCGAAGCCGAGGATCTGGCCGAAGAAGTTGCCGACCGTGGCGGAAAACGGCCCCCAGTTCGCGCCGAACTGGAACTCCAGCGGAATGCCCGAGACCACGCCCACGGCGAAATTGACCGCGAACAGCCCGGCCCAGAAGCGGAACTGGCGGTAGTAGACGAGATCGTGCGTGCGCAGCCACAGCCACTCGAGCACGACGAGGAAAAGCGCCAGCCCGATGGTGAGCGTGGGGAACGTGATGTGGAACGCGGTGGTCAGGGCGAACTGCACGCGGGAGAGGAAAACCGGGTCGGTCAGGAAGTCCACCATGCGCCTCCTTGGCCCCGTCAGGGGCGCGCTGTCTTGACGGCGACGGCCAGGATGAAAAGCGAGGATTCGTGGAAGCCCGGCAGCAGGGACAGGCCCGCCGCGTCCAGGGCCTCGCGGAATTCGGGGCCGTGGAAGCGGTTCTCGCGCGGATGGGCGAGCATGACGCGGAAGACCGGGTTGGCGTAGAGCGGCGGGTAGATCTCCTCGAAATAGAACGTGCCGCCGGGGCGCAGCACGCGCGCGACCTCCTCCACGCCCCGCCGCCAGTCGGGCAGGTGGTGGATGATGCCGAAGTTGACCACGGCGTCGAAGGCGGCGTCGGGATACGGCAGGCGCTCGGCGTCGCCGAGGACGAAGGCGCTTTTGGCGAGAAAGCCTTTTTTCGGCCGCCGCGCCGCGATCCTGACCATGGCCGGGTCCACGTCCAGGCCGTGGTAGAGGGACGGGGCGAAGGCGCGGGCGAAAATCCCCGCCCCGCCGCCGTCGCCGCAGCCGATCTCGAGCACTTTCCCACCGGCCGGGATGGGCCGCGTGGCCCGGAAATAGCGGACTTCGCGCCACTGGGCGATCTTGCGCACGAAGCTGCGGCAATAAAACCGTTCCGGCCAGTTGACTTCCATGCCCCCTCCCCTTTCCTGCATCCTTGGGATGTCAGTCTTCCATGTTGCACCAGACAGGCGGGGGCGCTGTCAAGGGAAATCTCTATGCGCGACTAGCGCTTGCGTCCGGTAAATATCCGCGCCAGGCCGAACGTCAGGTCCGTGACCGCGCATTCGGCAAAGCCCGCCTCGGCCATTTGCGCGGTAAAGGCCGCGTCGCCCGGGAAGGCGTCCACGGACTCCACGAGGTAGCTGTAGGCGTAATCCGTGCGCGAGAGGAAGTTGCCGATGGGCGGCAGAAAGCGTTCGAAATAGAAGCGGTAGAGCGCCTTGCCAAGGCCCGTGCGCGGCATGCCGAATTCCATGACGTGCATGCGCCCGCCGGGGACGAGCACGCGGTGGAATTCCCGCATGACCGCGACCCGTTCGGCGATGTTGCGGATGCCGAAGGCCATGGTCACGGCGGCGACGCTCCCCGCCCTGACCGGGATGTCCCGGCAGTCGGCCACGGCCAGGCGGTAGCCGGCCACGCCGCGCCGTTTGGTCTTTGCGACGGCCTTTTCCAGCATGGCCGGGGAGAAGTCGAGCCCGAGGACCGTAAGCCCCGGCCTGCGGCGGCGAATGGCCAGGGCGACCTCGCCCGTGCCCGTGGCCGCGTCGAGCACGAGCCCGTAGCCCGGTTCGATCATGTCCACGAGGCGCTTGCGCCAGTAGATGTCCACGCCAAGCGACAGGGCGCTATTTTGGAAATCATAGGAAAAGGCGATGTCCTCGAACATCCGCCGCACCAGCACGTCGCGCATGAGGGGCTCCTCGGGTTCAGGCCGTCTTCGCGGCCGGTCCCACCAACCGCAGTTTCTGCCACGCCCCGCCCTTGTAGCGCAAGGCCAGGACCACGGCGAGCGTCAGGCCGTAGAGCGCGAAAAAGCCCCACAGCGGCACGATGCCGACATGGAAGTAATGCACGGCGAGCCAGGCCGGGGCGACCAGGGCGAAAAAGGAGACGCCGCCGGCGGAGAGCATGAGGAAGCGCGTATCGCCCGCGCCGCGCAGCACGCCGAAGCAGGTGTGCAGCACGACGTCGCACACGCCGAGGCACGCGCCCCAGGCGAAAAGCGGCCGGCACAGCGCGACCACGGCGGCAAACCCCTGGTCCTCCCCGCGCGGCTTGAAAAACCCGGCCAGGGTCTCGGGCATCCCCAGGAAAAAGGCGACCATGACCGCCATGTAGACGGCCATGAGGCGAAAGGCGCTGCCAGCGGCGCGCCTCGCGTCCTCGGGCTTTCCCGCGCCCATGGCCTGGCCGACGACCACGGCGAGCCCCGAGGAAAGGCCCAAAAGCGGCATGAACGCCGGGGTGTTGGCCGAGAGCACGAGGCTTGTCGCCGCAAGCTCGGTGACGCCGAGCCTGCCTGCCAGGGCGATGAACACCGTGACCGCGAACACGTCGAGGAAGATCTGTGCCCCGCCCGGCGCGCCGAGCAGCACGAGTTTTTTAAGGAGCGCCCCATCCGGCCGAAACGCGCGGCGCGTGCCGAACTGACGGTCGTTTTCCCGGGTGAAGATGAGCGCGGCATAGGTCGCGGCCATGACCACCCAGGCGAACACCGTGGCCAGGGCCGAGCCGGCCGTGCCGAGTTCCGGCAGCCCCAGCTTGCCGAAAATGAGCACGTAGTTGAGCGGGATGTTAAGCAGCGCGCCGCCGAAATTGACGACCATCACGGCGCGGGTCAGCCCCCGGCCGCTGAAAAAGGCGGCCAGCCCCGCCTCGAGCACCATGAACCCCGCTCCGCACATGAGCATGCGGAAATAGACGACTTCGAGCTCCCGCACTTCCGGGGCGTGGTCCATGGCCGCGAACACGGCCTCGGAGAAGCAGGCGATGCCGAGCAGCGCGACGAAGGAGGCCAGGGAGAAGTGGATGCCCTGCCACAGCACCGCGCCGATTTCCTGCGGCCGGCCCGCGCCGACGTTCTGGGCGATGAGCACGCCGACATAGCCCACGGTGCCGAGGAAAAAGGAAGTGAAAAGGAAAAAGGCCGCGCCGGCCGGCATGACCGCGGCCAGGGCGTCCTTGGAATACCAGCCGAGAAAGAGGCGGTCGGTCAGGTGCATGGCCGTGATCGAGCCCATGCCGGCCAGGAGCGGCAGCCCCACGCGCAACACGTGGGCGTAGCCGCCCGGGCCTTGCCAGCGATTCATGGCGTGACCTCGTCGGCCCCTGGTTGGGGGCCCGTTGGGACGGCCCGCAAAAGGCGGGCATCCGGGGGATAGGGTTTGTGGCAAAGTTTTTGCTACGCGTCAAGGCGAATGGCCCGCCTTTCGGGCCGCAACCGAGGAGCCTCCCATGCCCGCCGATGCCAAGGCCGCGACCGTGGATATCCTGGAGGCGTTGCTGGCGACGCCGCCCGCCGCCCCGCCCGCCGGGGCCGAAGCGTTCCCCAACCAGGCCGCGCTGGCGCGCCTCGTACGCCGCCTTCCCGGCCCGGCCCCGACGCGAAAGCCCGAACCGCCCCGTGCGCCCTGCCCCGCCCCGGCCGCGCCGGCAGCACCCCGCGCCGCCGCGCCCCGGGCCAAGCGCAAGGCCACCCACTACCTTTCGCAAGCCGCCGCCGCCCGCCTCGACGCCGCGCAGGCGCGCCTGCGCGCGGCCGGCAAGGGCCGCGTGACCAAGTCCGGCCTCGTCGAGGCCGCCTTGGAGCTCGCCCTGGACGCCTTCGAAGCCGACGGGGAGAGGAGTCCGCTTTGCCGCCGCCTGGGCCGGACGCCGTCCGCCGGCCGCCCGAGCCGTTAACCAGACCGGAGAGTCCCATGCTCGCCATCTGCCCGTTTTGCCGCGCCCGCCAGGAGGTCCCCGATCCCGCCCCGGCCGCCGGCGTGACCTGCATCGGCTGCCACCGCCGTTTCGCCGCGCGACGCACCGCGGCCCAACCTGCCGCCGCACCCGCCGAAACGGCCATCCTGCGCATCGAACGCCCTCACGGCGTGTTCGACCGCCCGGCCGTGGTCGCGCAACGCGTGGCCGCCGTGGCCACGGCCGCAGCCCCCCTGCCCCGGGCCGATTCCGCGCCCGAGGACGATCCCGGGCCGCCGCTCCTGGCCGAACCGGACGCCGCCGAGGAACGCGCCGCCCAGGCCGCCCTGTCCGCCATCCGCCGCCAGATCGCCGCGACACCGCCGCAGCCGGCGCAACAGGCGCAACAGGCGGCGCAGCCCGCTCCGCTTCCGGACCCAACCCCGGAGGCTCCCACCGCGCGGCGCATCGGGGTCATGCTGAGCAAGGGAGGCGTGGGCAAGACCACCACGGCCGTCAACCTCGCCGCCGCCCTGGCCATGGCCGGCAGGCGCACCCTGCTCATCGACGCCGACACGCAGGGCCAGGCCGCCTATGCCCTGGGCGTTTCGCCCCAGGCCGGGCTGACGGAATTCGTCGAAGGCCTGGCCGACGCCGACGAGGCGCTGTGCCCGGCGCGCGACAACCTCTGGCTCCTGGCCGGCGGCAAGGCCCTGGCCGGACTCAAGCGCCTGATCACGCGCAAGGATTTCGGCGGCGAGCGCACCCTGGCCGATGCCCTGGCCCCGCTCGACGCCCGCTTCGATGTGGCCGTCGTGGACTGCGCGCCGGGCTGGGACGCGCTGTCGGTCAACGTGCTCTTCTACGTCGGCGAGGTGCTCGTGCCCGTGGCGCTCGAGGCCATGTCGCTCCAGGGATTTTCCGAATTCCTCCAGAGCTTCGCCGCGGTCTCCCGCTACCGGCCGGAACTCTCCCTCTCGCATATCGTGCCGACGTTCCTCGATAAACGCGTGCGCGGCCCGGCGGCGCTGCACGACGAACTGGCCGCGCTCTACCCCGGACGCATCTGTCCGCCCATCCGCTACAACGTGAAGCTCTCCGAGGCCCCGGCCGAGGGCAAGACCATCTTCGAATACGCCCCCCGCTCCCCCGGCGCACGCGACTACGCCGCCCTGGCACGCCATGTGGGGGGATAGGGAGAGGAGAAGAAGGGAGAGAAAGAGGAAGATGCCTCCGGCGGCCAGGAGGGGATGATCCCCTCCTGGACCTCCCCGATAAAGGGGAGACGGCGACTATTGCGAGAGCAACAACAAGTCGAGGACCTGCGGAATGGCCTTGTTCACAACGGGGATGGCAAGATAGGAATGCACGTAGTTACCATCGGAAGAAGAATAACCGACACCGGTAATGTAACCCGTGTCGCTGATGGAAACAGCCGAGCTCAAGCTCGAAAAGGGATTCTCGCCTGCAACAAGCTCCGACAACGCATACGTTTTTTCACCATCATACACGCCTGCGATATCGGCACCATCTCCCATCAATATCAGAGCGACAACACCAGAAGCATTAACGCTTTGAGGAGACACTGTTTTATTCGGATAGGCAGAACTCAATGGTATTACGGATAGTTCCCCGTTTTTGTTTAGAAACGCATGGCTTGTCAAATCCGGATCCGAAAAAGTCCCTACCACATATCCATTATTACTGATTGCCTTCGCTGTAGCCGAGTTCGAGGGATACGCCACCGTGTTTGTCCCATCCGCGTACACAAACGAGCCCGTTCCATCGAGGGCCTGCCCCACGACCGACCCTTGGTCGTTTACGGAAAAGGCCCTCGACCCGATGGCTGGCCCGACATAGGTCAACGTCGCATCGGTATAGAGAGCACCCCGGGTCAACACATTGCCGGCAGACGCCCCTTCCGCTTTGTAGCAATAGTATGCATTACCGACGACTTGGCCGGAATTATTAATACCAACAGGATCAAAAACAGCAGGGGATGTCTCCCCGTTACAAACAATACTCTGCTTTATGAATGTAAAATTCCCAGCTGCGTACAACGGCGCACCACGATCAGAAGTATTGAAAGCATATGCCCCGACAATGACATCACTGTCATTAATGCCGACCGGTTCAAAAATTTCCTGTCCATAATCATCAACGACATATCCGATATCCTTGACCGATCCGTCATACATAAAACCATGCCTATTATAGTATGACGTATTAAAATATCCCGTGACATGTCCTTTATCATTAACGGATTTCGCAATCACACCATTTGAAACACTTCCGGTGATAGAGCCACAATAAAATCCTTCCGGAACACCAAGGTCAACAATCTTATAACGCAATGCCGAAGCGTGAACAGGCATGGCACACGGCCAGAGCACAAGTGACGCGAAAGAAACGGTAACAAACCAACACAATCGACATTTCGAAAGGCTGGCCGGCAACAAGAAGCGCCAAGCACCCCATACTGTTGGAAACAACAGGGAATAATGCATTTACAATACCCCGATTTGCTATCTACTGACTAACCACATACCGACACAAAAACATCGTCGTCACGACTATTATGTCAAAAGAAATTCTTTGTAAACGCTCAGACTTTCCATGGCGCGACAGTCCCCAGAGAACACAAAGAACGCCTGTTCCTGGCTCACACTATCCAGAATTTCGGATCTGCAAGCCAAAAACCGCCAAATTCCCACTGATGAAGTCCAAAGTTTCCCATTCATGCAAGGGGAACCTAAAAGGCCAACAGATGCCACCGAGATAAAAACGCTCCACAGGAGATGGAAAAAAGCCCTGAATGGCGCGCGTGCAGGCGAACGGTTACACCCGTGATTGCGGCCGGTTGGCGCGGCGCGGAAAAACTACTCCACGTTGTGTGGAATGGTCCCGGCCGGAGGCGTGGCGCTCAGCAACGTGCCGGCAGCTTCCTTCGCCGGTTGCACCTTGGCCATCATCGCCTCGTGGCCCCGCAGCACCGAGGCCAGCACCGTCACGGACAGGTTGTGCGCGGCGATGCGCGGGATGGCTCCGGCCTTGGTCTTGGCCGAGACGGGCTCGTCGCCGGTATGGAAAAGGTACTTGAACCCCGCCTCGCCGAGCATCCGCGTATAGGCGTCGCTGCGCGAACCGTAGGGATAGGCGAAATACGGCGTGTCGTGCCCGATCACCTGGCGAAACCGCTCCACGCTCTTGCGGATGTCCTCGCGGGCGAACGCCTCATCGCGGGTCAGGCGCGGTGAGTGGCTGAAGGAATGGTTGGCGAAGGTCACCTTGGGATAGGCCTTGAGCGCGTCGATGTCCGCCTGGGAAAGCGTGGCCCCGCAATACGGATTGGCGACGTAGGCCATGGGCAGAAACAGGGTGAAAGGCAGGTTGCGCCGCTTGAGTTCCGGAAACGCGCGCATGACCGTGGCCCAACCGTCGTCGATGGCGATGACCACGGATTTTTCCGGCGGGTTGCGCCCCTCGTCCACATACTTCGCCAAATCCTCCATGGAGATGACCTTGTGGCCGGTCTGCTCGAGATAATCGAGTTGGGCCTCGAATGCGGCCATGGAAATGGACATGGAAGAGTGGTCGCCGAAGCGGTGATACACGAGAATGGTCGCCGCGGGGGCGGATGCCGCCGTGAGGAGCAAGAGGCAAAAGCCGGCCAAAACGGCGGCACGAAGCCTGACGGTGCGCATTGGGCGCCCTCCGAAAGCGGCGTTCGCCCGGGACGCGGCGGCGTCACCGGGCGACGGGTCATGGTTTGAGCGTACCAGAAGCGGCTGCCTCACGCAAACGCGCGGCCGCCCCCATGATCGTGTTCACGTACACCTGGCTATGATTGTAGCCGTAGAACACCTTGCGCATGGCCTCCTCGCTCATGGGCTGCTTCCAGCCCATGGCGCGCAGGATGTTGCCGAGGCTCATGAGCGCGTCGTCCACGTTGAAAAGGTCGGCCTTGCCGTCGCCGTCGCCGTCCACGGCGTATTTGAGGGCGTTGGAAGGCATGAACTGGCAGATGCCGATGGCCCCGTAAATGGAGCCCGGCATGGACAGCGGGTCGATGCCCTGGGCGTCCGCGTAGCGCAAGAGCGCCTTGAGCTCGCCGTACGCCCACTCGCCCTTTTCCTTGGCCTTGCGTTCGAGCCAGGCCTGCCGCGTCGCGTCCGGCCGCTCGTAGGCGAACGCCGCAGCCGTGCGCGCCGGGTCCTCGGCCGCGACCAGACTCGCCAGATTGACCACGGCCACCACGTCGCCGAGGTAGAGCCCCACCCGCGTTTCGACGGCCAGCAGCGCCACGAGGTATTCCTCGGGCACGCCGTAACGCTCGCGCACCCGGGCCAGGGCGTCGCGGTTTCTGGCGTAGAATTCCCGGGCCTCGGCCAGCCGTTCGGGGCTTAAGACCACGTCGTGGACTTCCTGGCCGCTGAAATCGGGAAACGTGATGCCTTCCGGGGCATGCTGGGGCCGCTTGTCAAGCTCCGCGAGCAGCGCCTCGCTGGCCACGGGATTGGGGGCCAGGCCCACGGCGGTCTGGTAGGACTTGATGGCCCACTTGGTCATGCGGTCGAGGCGGCCGTCCACCGGGCCGGGATACCAGCCGAGCGCAGCCAGGCGCTGCTGCGTGTCCGCGACCAGGCGCAGGCCGTACTTGCGCATGTAAAGCGCGGTCAGTTTGTCGGACATGGCCTTCTGGCTGAAGACCATTTCGGCGCGGGAAAAGAGCCTGCGCAGCTTGCCTTCGGGAAACCCGTCGGCCACCAGCCGCGCCACGACCGGCTCGAAGGCCGGGTCCACGGTGGAGGCGGCCACGACCGCGCCCACGCCCACGGCCACCACCACCGCGACCAGGGCGTAGCCGCACCAGAGAAACACCCGCCTGGGGCGCCATTTCATGCTCATTGCCGCACCACGGCCGGCCTTCCGGCGAACGCCGGCGCGACCCGGGACAGGACCGCGACCACGGCGAGGGAAAACGCCAGCCTCCCGACGAATGTGCCCCACAGGCTCGCGCCGATCAAGTACATTAAGAGCGTGTCCTCGATCAGCGCGTGCGAGAGGCTCATGAGGCTTATGGCCGAAAAGACGTCGCGTCTGTCCACCTTGCCCTGCTGGATGTCGAGCAGGATCAGCCCCGAGCCGTAGGCCAGACCCATGACCAGCCCGATGACGGTGATGGTCGCGGCCGCGCGGCCGATGCCCATGAGGTGCAGAAAAGGCAGCAATGCGGTCTCGAAAAGTCGCGTCACGCCGAGCTTGTCCAGAACGCGCATGAGCCCGACCAGGGAGGCGATGACGAGGTAGATCATGCCAAGATTCTTGATTTCCCCGAAGGCCCAGGTTGCAAGCCCCTCCTCGCCCTGGGACGGGGCGAAGAGCAGCGGCGCGGGCGCGGCGAGCAAGCCGAACCCCGAAAAAACGGCGTGGAGCAACATGCCGCAGGCCAGCGCGCCGGAAAGGCGTAGCGCCGCCTGCCCCCAGAAACCCACGCCGCATTTTTTGGCGATGGCCCCTTCCACGAAGATATTGTGGGCAATGAGCATCATCGTGGCGACGACCGTGGCCTGGGCCATGGACAGGGGCGGCATGGAGGGCACGAGTGCGGCGTGCACGGCCAGTGCGGCGTAGAGGTTGTTGGCGATGGCCGTGGCCCAGGTCAGGCCGCATTCCGGCGGCAGGCCGACCAAGCCCATCAGCGGCGCGAGCGGCTTGGCCAGATAGACGATCCAGCCGAGTTCCTTGAGGATTTTGACGCCAATCAGGATCGGCACCATGACCTTGAACAGGTCCAGGCAGATTTTTGCGGCGTCAATGGCCACGGCGCGCGCGGCGCGCGGCAGGCTGGCGAGGGAAAGGCTCATGTCGCGGGGGCCTGCGGGCTCAGGGCACGACCTTGCCGGCGCGGCTCATGGCCATGTAGCCGGTGAAGGCGGCATCGGTCATGATGCCCGAGCCGACGTAGACGGCGCGCCAGTCTTCCGGCGAGAGGCTGGCGGCCTCCATGGCCGAGAGGAGCTGGATGTCGTAGACCATGATCGTGAGGTATTGCCGGGCCGGGTCATTGCCGGCCTTGGCCAGGGCCAGCGCGGCGTCGGTGGTGGCGGCGGCGGAATGCTCGCCGCTCCAGGAGGCGACGTACACGCGCCGGGCGTAGGCCTGGTATTCTTCGGGGGCCAGCGGTTTGGCCTGGGAGGCTTTGGCCTTGGTCACGGCGTCACGGACGTGGTCCACGTTGTCCGCGGTCAGGGGCATGGCCGCGGGCGCACTCCGGGACGCCTGGGGCTTGGCGGCGAACATGCCGCAGCCGCCGAGCAGGAAGGTCATGACCAGCAGTGCCGACGCCGTCTTGAGCGCCATTTTTCGCCTCCGGGTTCTCACGCCCGGAGCAAGCCCCGGACCGGGGGCGACAAAATCATGTTCCGCCGGTTTTGTCCATGGCGGCGGGGCGTTCGGCCCCGCCGCGGGGGAGACGTTATTTGCCCATGGCGTCGAAGGCGCTCAGGACGTGGGAGGAGTAGACGAAGGCCGCGCCGGCGTTGAGGCCGACGGCCACGCCCAGGGCTTCGAGCAGTTCCTCGCGCGTGGCTCCGGCTTCGACCGCGCCTTTGGCGTGCACGGCGATGCAGGTGTCGCAGCGCGTGGTCGAGGCGACGGCCAGGGCGATCAGTTCCCTGGTCTTGGCGTCGAGCGCGCCGTGGACCGCACCGGCCTTGTCGAGCGTTTGTATGGCTTCCATGATCTTGGGATTGCCTTTGGCCAGCGCGCCGAAATCCTGCATGGCGTCGCCAAGCAGTCCCTTCCAATCGGTACTCATATGAGCCGTCCTCCTTGGGTGGCCGCGAGTCGCGGCCGCGTTTACGGGAACGCGGACCCCATCCGCTCCCGGATTTTCCGTGCTCGCCCAAACCGGGCGCGAGGTCAAGGCGGGAGTGGCGCTATCGGATGCCGGCGCGGGCCATGACCTTGGCCACGTAGTCGCGGGTTTCGGGAATATCGGGGATGGGGCCGCCTTTGGGCACGCGGCCGGGGCCGGCGTTGTAGGCGGCCAGGGCGAGGCGCACGTCGCCGTAGGCGTCGAGCAGCGAGCGCATGTAGCGGATACCGGCTTCCAGGTTGGTCGCGCCGTCGAAGGCGTCGACGAGCCCCAGGCCTTTGCCCGTGCCGGGCATGATCTGCATGAGTCCGGCCGCGCCCTTGGGCGAGACGGCCTTGGTTTCGAAGCCGGATTCCACTTCGACCATGGCCCGCACGAGGTTGGGGTCCATGCCGTGGCGACGGCAGTAGTAGCGGATGAACGGCACGACCTTGTTCGCGTCCGTGCCGGCGGGCAGGCGCATGTAGTCGAAGGGCTGGTAGTTGTCGTCGAGTTTCTTGTTGCTGAGGTGGATGCTGCCTTTGGCGTCGCGGAACTGGTAGATGGTGTCCGCCTGTGCGGGTGGCGCGGCGAGCGTTGCGGCGAGCAGGAGGAAGGGGACCAGGGGGCGCATGGGGCCAGTGTGCTTTGCGCGCGCGGAATTTGCAACCGCGCCGCTATTCCCGGAAGCGCAGGGCGAAATCGTGTATGGCCACATCCTGGTTTATCCCGGCGCTCGTGGCTTCGGTGAAGCCGAAGCGCACGGCGGCGAGTCCGGCGTTGTCCGCCGACGCGAGGGCAACCGAGGAGACGACCAAGGGTGTTTCGGCGGCGTAGTCCGCGCTCACATCGTCTTTGCCTGTGCCGGCGGGATCGACCCAGACCTTGAGGGTGTAGACGTTTTCACCATGTGATTCCACGCGTTGCAGTTCCAGGCGCAGGCCGTGGTCCTCGCCGTCTTCCAGCCATTGGGGCTGGCCGCGGGCCACGGTCTTTTCCGCATAGCCGGTCGAAGTCACCAACGGGTTTTGCGGTACGGAGCCGAGGCCGTGGACGTTGTCGTCGTAGGAGGTGGCCGTGTCGCCCCAATAGACCACGGCGACGTGGTTGGCGTTGCTGCCGTCGCGGCGGGAGTTGGCGTTTTCGGGGGAGGCGTGTCCGCGATTGGGGTAGGTGTCGATTTCCACGGCCATTTTTGGGGGTGCTATGCCTTTTCCGCTCGGCCCTGGTCCGGCGTAGCCCAGGTATTCGCCGCAGCCGCCCGAGGCCGCGCCGCCTGCGGCGGTTGCGGGATCGTTTGCGGCCGTGGCGATGGTGAAGGTGAAGCCGTCGCCGTGGGCTTTGGATTGCGCGTCGTCGTCGTAATCGGAAAACGCGAACCGGAAATAGGCGCGAAACCCGGTGCCGAGCGCGCAGCTTCCGGCGGTGCAGGCTCCTTTGGTTCCCGTGTACCAGACCGCTCCCGTGGTTTGGGATTCGCCGCAGCCCAGGCGCACCCAGCCGCCGGCGTAGCGGGAGACGTTTTGCGTCCACAGGCTGGTCCATTCGCTGACGGTGAGCGTTGCCGGAGCGTTGGTGTCGGCGTCCGAGCCGTAGACATGGCCTGTGCCGGCGCTGTTTCCGGTCTTGCCGACCACGGGGGTTTTGAAGTGGTCGATGTCGTCTTCGAAGGTGATGGTGACGCCGGAGCCGCCGCGCGTGGCGGTGAGGGTGCTTCGGGTTTCGCCGGCTGTGCCTGGGCGCACGACGCCTGTGCTGGTGACGGCGTAGCCGCCTGCGGCGTCGGGGCCGGATTGGGCGAGCAGGATGATGTCGTTGCCGAGGGTGAAGGAGCCTGTGGTGTCGGGGTTCCAGAGATTGAGCCCGGAGAGGGCGAGGTAGCGGGCGCGCAGTGCGTCAGCGCTGGTAATGGAGGTCTGGCTTGTCGTGGAGACGAGGGTCGCGGCGGCGGCTGCGATGGCGGAGAGGGTCGTCAGGGCGATGATGGCGTAGAGCAATGAGGAACCGACAGCTGTGGCGTCGCGGGAGGAGGGGAAAATATTCCGCAGAGCATCTCGCGCAGAATGCATGACAGCCACTCGCCGGAAGCGGAATAACAAGCATACTGAGAGCCAAAGAGATTGTCTCTCTCTGCCTTTTTTTAAAGAATAGCATCAATTCCTCGCTTACAGCAATTCATTTATAAATAAGAAATTATATATAGATTATTTAATTCCAATACTTCATCGCATAATTCGACGGCACATAATAGATATTTACTGCCCAATCAATATTACTTACCGTCCCAGCGGTTACAAGTGCGCCTACAACATGATTATTTGCACCATCTAACGTAATGGAGACTTGTGTGAACATAGTTCCAAACCAGTCCGTGCCCCATCCGATGAAGCCACTCTTTTTACTTTCCCAGTAAACCTTTGCGGCTTCATTTTTATCGACTGTCGACATATCACAATAATCTCTTTCTTTTGTTTTCACATTAATTGAATTAGCCCCGCCGATTGAAATACCACCAACAACCAATATGGTAATATCCCCTTTGCTTAAATCATAATTTATAGTATCCGCCCAGCCGGTAGAAACTGAATTAAAATAGTAAACACCTGCTGTAAAAGTCATAACTGCGGAGGAATCCATCGCCAAATCCCTGTATTTACCAGGCGGCAACGGGTGATCTTTATCATATAGCGTACTTGCCCACGGAATTTTTACATCGACTGTACTGTCATCGCTATAACTAGGTGATGTTGGAACCTTATCAGTACGACAAGGGAGTGGAGGCTTTGGTCGAATATTAGGTGGATACGTTGTCGTTTCGATCTTCGAGCCAACAGCATCACCATTGACTTTTTGTGCAACCGCAACGCCGCCAATATTTGACCCCCCCGACAAATTTATATTTTTATTTGCGTACGCATTTTTCCCAATCGAAATAGCGGAATTGGTAAAATCAATATTGCACTTTTTACAGCCAACACCTCCTGAATATGCATTATTTGCAATCTTTGTATTCCACCCAAGAGAAATATTCTCAAAGGCACTAACATCGCTATTCAAACTCACACTACTCGCTGTAGTAATTTTACCACCCGAGAAAACATCACCGTCTACCTGTGATTTAAATTTAAAATCTATATCTCCTACAGCACTTACAGTCTTCGATACGGAAGATTGATTAAGTGTCACATTGCCACCAGAACAGAGAGCTCCTTTTAATGTCGTGGAGAATCCTAGATCAGCATCGTTGACTGCGACGACATCACCGGTAACCGTCGCCATACTAACATCGAGAGATTGGGCATATACGTCACCTACGACAGTGGCAGCGCCTTGTATCGAAACTTTGGCATTTGCAGCATAGATAACATATTTTGTTGCGCCGATTGGCGTATGCCCATATGTGAATACAGAACTGGCACCCTTTCCCCCACCATATAAGACGTAGGCATAAGGAATCTTGTCGGATGATTTTGAAACCGTTCCGACAAGGCTTGTAACTTGATACGTATTATTCGAATTCGAAGATATTACATTCCCTAGCGCAAAGTTAAAGCCCCCTCCCCCACCAACACTGTAATTAACATAAGCACCATTTCCCATATTACTTACAAAATTAGTCAAAGAAATACCCGACATAACTGAAGATTCTTGCTGCCCCAAAATATAATTCAGTCCGGCATTAGCATTGTAATACGCCCGCATTCCTGCTTCTTGCTCTAACTTTGATTGCAAAGCAGAAGGGCTCATCAACGCGACTGTCGTTCCAACGACACTGAGCAACACAAGTGCGCCGATCGCCCACAGCAAACTTGAGCCGTTCGCCCCGAACACAAGCACCCGCCGCAGCACTTTGCTTAATTTGCAACAACAGCCTGTACGCATACAAGCTCCTATTTAACCTTATTCACCATTATACGTGTTGCGTAACTTTGCGAAAGGCCCTGACTTGTATCATCACCAACCATGATATAATTCAATCCTATCATACTCGTAGAACTACTAATGGAATTTACCGCAGCGGCATCATATGAATTATAATAAGAAAAGGTCAGCGATCCCGCTTTCACTCCGTCGGTCAAAACATATGGGGCACTGTTCACACTATAGGTAATTTGATTTTCAGATTGCTGAATGGTAACTTGCGAAGTATTTGCTAAAGTCATGTTGTAGGTCAATGAATTTTCCGAACCTGTCGCATCATTGGGCTTCAAATAGGTAAAATCGAGCGTCATGCGCTGCATGGCGTTTTGCGCCTTCTGCACCGCGGCATCGGAATTGCGGGCCAGAATGTAGCCGCGAATCACATCGGAAAACATCCGCGTGCTCAAGAGCGCCAGAAATCCCAGAAGCACACAGACAAGAAGAACTTCGATGATTGTAAACCCTGCACCGCGCTCGTGTCGGATAATCATATTCCGTAGCATTTCAATGCCCATTGCACGTGTTGTTCGATGAATTGAACAAATATGTCAGGCTTACGCCGGAACTGCTGCTCGGCTTGATCGTCACCAGCAAATACTGATTCGTATTCGCCGTGACAGCGAACTTCCCGCTCCCCGGGCAGACAAAATCCTTTTCCGAAATAATATAATTCCCGCCACCACCCGTCGCATAATTTGAAGTCACGGTGTTCGTGGCGCCAAGGGCGGCGCTGAACCCGACAAGATCGTTGGAATAGGACGCGGTCTTGGCCGAAATCATGTTCTCCAGGACAAGTTGCAGGCTGGCGTCCGTCTGCAATTGCTTGACCGGAATGTCCGTCCGCGTCATGCCCCTGTTGAACGCCGTCACCGCGACAAGGCAGACGATCGCGAAAATGACGAATGTCAAAACCACTTCAAGCAGCGTGAAACCCTGTTCGACGTGTCGGCGCGTCATGGGACGAACCCCGTATAAGGCGTAATAGTGACATTGGCGGAACCGCCAGACTCCGAAACCGTGATGTACTGGTAAGCGGTTTGCGGATCGGCCCAACCGCCGGCCGTCGTGATCGTGGTCTTGACCGGCTGGCCACGCCAATCGAAAATGATGGGAGAAGTGCCGCTCAAGGTCACGCCGGACGCCAGCGTGTGCGTGCTGCTGCCCTGGCCGGGAATGGCATGAGCCGACTGGCTGGGATTGTTGGAAAAAAGCGTGTAGCTCGTAGAGTCGAACGAGACGCCCCAGGTGTAGACGTCGGCCATGGCCCGTGACTGGGCATAGCGCAGGACCGAGCGCAGGCCGTCGGCTTCGGCAATGGCGCGCGAGCCGGTCTTGCCGTATTTCACGGCCGCCGCGACGGCAAGAATGCCGATCAACAGGAGGACCGCAACCCCCTCGATGACGCTGAAACCAGCTGCGACCGTGCGCCCGCCCGATTGCCTCATGCCGTTTCCACCCTTAGCCCGAAGCGTACACCAAGACGCAGCCCCCGTGAAGCCCGCCGCAAAGAGCGCAATTCAATCGGGCACCTCTTGCATCATGCCCAAAAGCGACGCAATCTCCTTGGATTTCTCCACATCCTTGTCCGACGCCTTGGCCTGCGCCATGGTCAAAAGCAGCTTCCCCTCCCGGGCCTTGCCCGCAGCCACCGCCGCCATGCCCAAGTCGTAGAGATCCGTAAAGGAAGAACTCGTGGACATGGGATTGATCACCGACGACAACGTCTCATACGCCTTGCCGAATTCCTTGAGCCGCGCATACGTGGCATACAGGTTGCGCACGACCAGGGGCCTCTCGCCAGGCATGGCACGCGCAAGCGCCTCCTGGTTGCGCGCCAGGGCGTCGGCGTAACGCTCCTCCTTGAACGCCGCGAGCCCGGCCAGGGCATAGCCCATGTACCGGTTAGGATAAATTTCCATAAGCCGCACGGCGACCTTTGCGGCCTCTCCCGTCTCCCCCTTGGCGAGCAAAATCTTCGCAACCACCGTGTCCACGATCAGCCCGTCCGGCGAAACGGCCTGCATCCGCCGGCACTCGGCAAGCATCGCCTCCCGCTTGCCGGCGTCCATGCCCTCGTAATTCTCGGTGACGCACGTAAAAGGATCGAGCGCCGTGAGCTTGAACCGCGCAACAAGATCGGGATACCGGTCCGCGTCGGCGTACAACACCAGCGCATCGTCGAAAAAGACCGGCTGGAAATGCCCGATGCCTTCGATGCGTTTGCCGAACCCCTTGTCCTGGATATCCACGGCCAGAAACCCGGTCTCGTACTGCGCGATCGTACGCCGCAGCAATTCCTTGTCTCCAAACCCGGTAATGCCCGTGAACAGATCGAAGCTCGAAAAGAGCATCGTCTGCATATCCATGAATATCTTATACTTGGGATAAAGCCGCCACTCCAGGTAGCCCCCGGGATTGGGCACGTTGAAAATCCGTCCGCCCGGCCCCTCCTTCATGAGGAAATCGCACACCCCCACGGGCAGTCGCGCCAGATCGACCGGAAAACGCTGCCTGTGCCCCATAAAATCCGCCAGACACCAGACGGATGCCGCAACCACGATCATGCACGCGGCAAGCGCGGTCTTCCAGGAAATGGCGCGCGGTCGCCTCTCGGCCAGAAGCCCGACCACATCCCCGGCCAAGGGGAGACAAAGCAGGATAAATTCATACGAAAATCGACGAGACTGGGGCAAAAGGAAAAGCCCCCCGGCGAAGAGAACGATCCGGCTGACGCGCAATCGCCGCATCCAGCCCAATGCCGCCACCGCGCCTACAAGAAACACCACGAGCACATTGCCCGAAGTCTCGACGAAATTCCCCCCCATATTGAAGGAAAAAAGGAGAAACGTCCCGATTTCCCTGGGCATAAGCTCGTTAACCACCCGTTCGTGGAACAGCGGCGGCGAAAAAGGCTTGACAAGCAGTGAAAACCCGGCCGGTGTGACCAAAATGGCATAGAGCGACAAAATGAGCGGCCAGCGCAGCAACCGTGCGACTTCCGGCACCGGCCGCCGCAGCAGTTTCGGCACGAAAAATTCCGCAAGATACGCCCCGCCGACAAGCAAAAGCACAGGGTATTCCACGCCATGCACGTTCGTCCAGACCAGCGCCAACACCGGCAACACCCAACGCCATTGCGGACGCTTGTCCACGATAAAATGATACACGACGATAAAAAGATATGTAATGATATGCGGCCGCAAAATAAGATCGCGTGGGACAAGAGCCAGGGCATATATACAGGAAAGCGTCAAAATGAAAACATAAACACCATCATCATCGACATCTTCAGCGTCGCGCAAATATGCATAGAGCATCCATACCGTAGCTAAATACAGAGCACTGCGTAAAATGACCAGTGCCGCAAATCCACCCAGGCGATACACTGACTCTACAATAATCTGAAACAGCCAATAATAATCCACCCATCCACCTGGATTTAACTTCAAATAGGAAAAAAATGCAGTATCAGGCAAAGCATGATTGTTAAGGATATAGGAACCACCAAGAAGATGATACCACAAGTCAAAATCAAGAGCGACGATAGGGAAATGCAATTGAAGCCAAGCTAATGAAATAATAAGCGAAAGTATAGACAATCTACGCCAGTTTTGCACAAAATAACGTGATCGCGTCATGCGGACTCCAGAAAAAGATGCACTACAAAACAAAAGATACTCGGGATATGATTCTGAGTGTGCGGAGAGATCGCCGATTTGCCGCGCACGGCATTACGAGCCAGATTGGGGACTTGCCCAGTTGGCATCGACGGACTGGCCTTCCACAGTTGCGGTAATGGAGACTTCAGTATCGGAGAGATTGCCCGAGCAGGTAATGCTTGCTTCGCCGCTGCCGCCGGACCGAGAAACCATATCACAGACATTTTGAGAGACTACAGCAAGGGAGTTGCCTGTAATGATGCGGCGCGAGTATTCCAAGGACAACTGCGACTGCGCGGCGGCAACCATTCCCTTTGCCGCCTGTCGACGCGAATCGTCGAGCATGGAATTGTATTTCGGAACCGCGGTGATAAAAAGGATGGCTATCAGGCAAAGCACTGCTACAATCTCAATGATTGTAAATCCGGCCCGAGAACGATCCATCACCCCTCGCAGCGATCATACGTCTTTTGACAAATGACTGTGCATGCCAAGAAAATCTACAAAATCAAAATCCGAAAGCGGCAGACTAAACAAGCAAATCTGCCGCTTTCGGAACAAACATATTAACCTTCAGGGTTGTTCCAAGAGCCAGTATTTGTCTGCCCTTCCACAGTACCTGTAATGGTAGCGTTGTTACCAGAAGCCTTACAATCAATGCTGGCATTGCCGGTGATGCTGACTTTATCACATTCTTTCTTAAATCCAGCATCATCATACTGATTGAAGCCATAGTTACTGTTAAGCTTCTGGTTGGCATAGCCAAGGCTCAACTGCGATTGGGCGGCGGAAACAAGCCCCTGGGCGGCGGACTTGCGGGCGTCGTTTTGCAAGTTGAAATACTTGGGCACGGCCACCACGGCCAGGATGCCGAGGATGACCAGCACGGCGATGATTTCGATCAGCGTGAAGCCCTGCTGCCCCTGGGCGCCGAGTTTCGACTTAACCATGTTCCTTTCTCCTCCGATAAGGGTTTGCCGCCCCCTGGCGACCTTTGTTGTCAAGCAGGAACCATGCCGCCCAAGGCATATCGTGGTAACCCCATGCGACACAACCCCTTGCGAACATTATTCACCGCCTGCGCTGCCTCTATACTCCAAAATTTGCTGCTTATGGCAGCAAATTTTGGAGATCAGCCTATTTCCCGCCTGTTCCCTTGAAAAGTGCCGGATCGATGCCGAGCTTTTTCACCCGGTGCCACAGGCTGCGTTCCTTGATGCCGAGCAGCGACGCCGCCCGGGCCTGCACTCCGCCCGTGCGCGAGAGCGCCGCCTCGATCAACGCCCGCTCGTACCCCGCCACCCGGGCGTCGAGGCCGTCGCCTGCCCCGGACACACAGGCATCCCGGTCCGCGTCCGCCGCCAGGAGACCTCGCAAATGCGCAGGCGCGACGGGGCTCCCGCAAGCCAGAACCACCGCCCGCTCCATGACATTCTTGAGTTCGCGCACATTGCCCGGCCAATCGTAGGCGAGCAGCCCTTGCAGCGCCTCCACGGACAGCGTGGCCCCGGGCCGCAACGCATCCAGGAACCTGTCCGCCAATAGCGCGATGTCCTCCCGACGTTCCCGCAAGGGTGGCAGCCGCAACGGAAACACGTTGAGGCGATGATAGAGGTCCTCGCGAAAACGCCCGGCCGCGATCATGGCCGGCAGGTCGCGGTGCGTGGCCGCGATCAGACGCACGTTCACAGGCACGCCCCGCCCCTCGCCGCCGAGGCGTTCCACCTGCCGCGCTTCGATGACGCGCAGGATCTTGGCCTGGGTTTCGAGCGGCATGTCGCCGATCTCGTCGAGCAGCAGCGTGCCGCCGTCCGCCTGCTCGAACCGGCCGCGCTTCCTGGCGTGCGCCCCGGTGAACGCGCCCTTTTCATGCCCGAAAAGCTCGCTTTCCAGGAGCCCCTCCGGGATGGCGGCGCAATTGATGGCAACAAAGGGGCCATTGCTGCGGGCGCTTTTGGCATGCACGGCCCGGGCCACAAGCTCCTTGCCCGTCCCCGATTCCCCGATGACCAGCACTGTGGCGTCCGTGGCCGCAACCTTGAGGATATGGGAGAACACGCCCCGCATGACCCGGCTCTCGCCCACCATCTCCGGGAATTGCGCCCTGGCGTCGAGCTTGCCGAGGGCTTCGGCCATCTGGTCGGCCACAAGCCCCAACCGGTCGAATTCGCCGAAAGGGCGGGGCGCGGCGGCGGCCGTCGCAGGCAGAACCGGGGGCGTGGCGGAGAGGAGCCGGCGGATGGGGCGCAGGGCCAACAGCACGAAGACCGCCGCGACGGTGGCCACGGCCAATCCGGCGGCAACGGCGGGCACGAGGATGCCCTGCGCCAGGAAAATCGCGGGGAAAATCCGGGGGAGCATGTCGGCGCACAGCACGGCAAGCGTCGCCACCCCGCCCAGGATGACGGGAACGAGCACCGCCAGACTCGGATCGAATCGTCGCCGCATGCCGCCTCGCAGCCAGTCGCTTCGCACCGTGCCCACCGGGGCCAATCCGTTCACACTACCCGTCGCCGCGGGCGGCATCCGGTTACGCGCTTTTCCCAAATGCGACGCTCCGCGCTCCCGCCGCGTCAATGATGCAGCGCCACTTGCGACATGTCCCACATGGGCAGGAAAATGGCCAGGGCGAAAAAGCCCACAACGCCGGCAAGGCCGACGATGAGAATCGGCCCGAGGGCGTCGGAAAGGCGCTTGACCGCATAGCTCACCTCGGCGTCGTAGTGTTCGCTTATGGCCGAAAGCATCTCGTCGAGATTGCCCGACTCCTCGCCAACGGCCACCATGGTCACGACCATGGGCGTGAAGTACTTGGCCCGGGCCAGCGGCCCAGCCAGCCCCTGGCCGGTGCGGATGAGGTCCTGGATGCGCCGAAACTCCCGGGCGATGGCCGCGTTGCCGATGGTGCCGACGAGGATGTCGATGGTGGTCAGCACCGGCACGCCGCTGGCCTGCAAAATGGAAAAGATCGAGGCGAAGCGCGACATGGCCGCCTTGCGAAACAGCATGCCGATGATGGGGATGTGCAGGAAAAAGGCGTCGCGGGCGACCTTGCCCCCTTCCGTCTTGAACCAGAAATACAGCGCGGTCGTCACGGCGGCGAGACCGCCGAGCAACAGGTACCAATACTCCTTGATGGCGACGTTGAGTGCGATCGCCACCCGCGTCGGCCAGGGGAGCGCCACGTGGGCGCTGGCGAAAATCTGCGCGAACACCGGAATCACGAAGGTGAGCAGCACGAAGAAGGCGATGCCCAGGGCGATGACCACGGTGATGGGGTATTGCAGGGCCGACTTGATGTCCGTGCGCACCTGGTGTTCGTGGGAAATGATGTAGATGAGGCGATCAAGCACCTCGGGCAGCGCGCCGGCCGTCTCGCCCGCGCGCACCATGCTGACGTAGAGATCGGAAAAGACGCGCTTGTGCTTGGCCAGGGCGTCGGAAATGGTGGAGCCCTTTTTCACGTCGTCGGTCATCTGCGTGCAGACATGGCGCAGCAGGGCGTTTTCGGTCTGCTGTTCCAGCACGCGCAGGATTTCCAGCATGGACAGCCCCGCGCCGAGCATGGTGCGGAACTGTTTGGTGAAAAGGATCAGTTCCTGGGCCTTGACGCGGGAAAGAAACAGCATCGGAGCGGAGCCGCCCCCGCCGCCGGCCGCCCCGCCGCCGCGCTGGACCGAAACCGGGATGTAGCCCATGGCGGCCAGGCGGTTCTTCGCCGCCTCGGAGCCTTCGGCCTCGAGCGTCCCGGTGACGGTGTTGCCGGCCTCGTTGATGGCCTCGTAGCTGAATTGCGGCACGAACGCTCCTTTCCTGGCGGGGGCTTACAGCATGACCGCCGAGGAGGCCTCCTCGAAGGTGGTCTTGCCTTCGAGAATCTTGAGGCGCGCGTCGTCCTCCAGGAGCTTGAGCCGCCCCGTGTCCGCGGCGAAGCGACTGATCTCCCTCGAGGTGGCCCGCTTGTTGATCATCTCCTGGATGTCCTCGTCGATGACCAGGATTTCGTAAAGCCCGACGCGGCCCTTGAACCCCGAGTCGCCGCAGAGGTAGCAGCCCCGGCCGCGCATGAACGTGGCCCCTTGCGCGCCTTCGAGGTTCCAGAAACGCAGCACCTCGGGCTTTGGCGTATAGGGTTCGGCGCAATTGGGGCAAATGCGGCGCACCAGGCGCTGGGCGATGGAGACGTTGAGCACCGAGGACACGAGAAAGGGTTCGATGCCCATGTCCGTCAGGCGCATGACCGCGCCGGCGGCGTCGTTGGTGTGCACGGTGGAGAGCACCTTGTGGCCGGTGAGCGCCGCCTGCACGGCGATGGCCGCGGTTTCGGGGTCGCGGATCTCGCCCACGAGGACCACGTCCGGGTCCTGGCGCAGCGTGGAACGCAGGGCGCTGGCGAACGTCATGCCGGCGCGGCGGTTGAGCTGCACCTGGCGCACGCCCTCCATGCGGTATTCGACCGGATCCTCCAGGGTGATGACGTTGATGTCGGGCCGGCTGATTTCGCGCAAGAGCGCGAAAAGCGTGGTCGATTTGCCCGAGCCCGTGGGACCCGTGGCCAGGAACATGCCGTAGGGCTTGTCCACCACCAGGCGGATCTTGGCCAGATCCTCGGCGGACAGCCCGAGGTCGGACAACAGCATGCCGCCGGCGCTCATGTCGAGCAGGCGCAGGACGAGGTTCTCGCCGTGGATGGTGGGCATGGTCGAGACGCGGATGTTGATCTCGCGCTTGTCGATGGCCACGGTGAAACGGCCGTCCTGGGGCACGCGGCTTATGGCGATGTCCAGGTTGGCGAGAATCTTGATGCGCGAGACGATGGGCAGGATCATGGGCTTGGGCGGCGAGGGCACGGCCTTGAGCTTGCCGTCGATGCGCATGCGGATCTGCACCTGGTCGCGCTCGGGGCTGATATGCACGTCGCTGGCCCCCTCGCGCACGGCCTGGGAGAGCAGCGAATTGACGAAACGCACCACCGGCGCTTCGCCGGCCATGTCCTCCAGCGAGCTGACCTGCACGTCGCCGGAGCCGTCCTCGGCCTTGACGCCGTCGTCGCGCATGTCCTCGATGCTGTCGAGGACGCCCTCGATGCCGAGCCCCATGCCGTAGATGGCGCTGGTCAGGTAGCCGAGCTCGCGCTCGGTGCAGATGATCGGCTCCACCTCGCAGTTCTTGTAGATCTCGATGTCTTCGATGGCGCTGATGTCCAGCGGATCGGGCATGGCCACGCGGATGAGGTTCCCGGTCTTGGACAGCGGCACGAGTTTGGAGCGCAGCGCCATTTCCGCCGGGATGACGCCCGCCAGGTGGCTGTCCACCGGGAAGCGCTCCGGAGTGTACTTGGCCAGCCCCATCTGGCGGCTGATCAGGTCGACGATGTCGGATTCCTTGACGGTCCCGTCGCGAACGAGCTGCTGGCCGAGCCGCAGTCCGCCGCGCTTGCCCGCGGCCAGGGCCTGGCGCAGCTTGTCCTCGCTGACGAGTCCGGCGGCGACGAGCATCTCGCCGAGGCGCAGGCGTTTTCTGGGCTCCATGGGCGATTTCCGGTCCTTTCGCGGCTACTCGCCGGCGTGCAGTTCGCCCGCGCCGAGGGCGGCGCGCGGCGCGACACGGCGTGCGGGCCGGCTTTCGGCGACCTGCCGCCCGAGTGGGCGAAACGCCTGCGCGACCATGCCGTCCGCTTCGCCGAGGTCCGTGTAATAGGCTGTCCCCTCAGGGAAGCCGCCGAGCAGCACGGCCCGCGCGGCGAGTTCCGGCGGCAGCGCGGCCAGGGCCGTCTGCGCCCGGGACTGGTCCGGGTACAGGGCCGCCACCACAACGTCGAAGCGGAACCCGTTCTCGGGATGGCGCGTGCAGAAAAGCGACAGCGACAGGTTCTCGCGGTCCCTGACGCGGGAGATGAAGGCGAAGCCCTTTTCCAGGCTGTCCACGCTGCCCACCTTCACGAGATACGCCCCGACCGGCGGTGCCTTGGCCTCGATGACCGGATAGACCAGGGACTCGCCGGCGCGGATATGGCCGAAGTCGACGCCGGGGTTGGCCTTGGCCAGGCGCGCGAGCACGGCCCGCCCTCCGTTGCCGTAGACCCGGGCCGCCAGCCTGCTGACCGACCAGCCGGGGCGCACCACGGACTCGCCGAGTTCGGCGACGGCATTCTGCGTGGTTCCTGCGGCGGCAACGGTCTTGACCGGCGCAGGCGGCGCGACTGGCAGGGCCGGCGGCGCGGCCAGCATGCCGGTCGGCTGCGGCAGGGCCGGCAGGCCGTCCTCGCTGGTCACGACGATGATCTGCTCGCCGGCTCCCTGCGACCGGGCCGCGTCGGCCAGGTCCATGGCCGCGCCCAGGCCGTTGCCGGGCGCGGGCGTGGCTGCCGGCGCGGCAGGCGCGGCAACGGCCGCCGGCACGCCGGCCGAGGCCGCGTGGGCGGCGACGGGCTGCGGTGCGGGCGCGGCTACGGCCGTTGCGGCCACGGCTTCCGGCGCGGCGGCAGGTTCGGGCGAAACGGCGCGTTGCGGCGCGGCGGCGGCAACGGCCGGCTGCGCGGCAGGTTCCTGCGTCCCGGGCGCGGCGGCGGTCACGACTTCGGGCGCTTCGTCCGCTGCCGCCGCAGGCGTAGTGGCCGGCGCGGCCTCGGCCTGGGGCATCGTGGCGGCCTGCGGTGCGACGGCCGTGGCCACGGCCGGTCCCGCCAGGGAGGCCCGGCCCTTTCGGGCGAACTCGAGCAGGGTTTGCGGCAGGGCGGAAAATTCCTGGCCAAAGATGCCGTAGCCGGCCGCGCCGACAAGGGCGGCGCAGGCGCAGGCCGCGGCCGCGCGGCGCAGCCACCGCCCCGCTCCGCCCGCGGACTCGCGCGCGGCGCGGCCGACCAGGCCCCAGCCGATGCGCCGTTTGCCGAACCCGACGGCCAGCAGCATGGACAGGTGGCACAGCCGCACGATCTTGCGCGGATAGCCCCTGGTCAGGCGATGGATGCGGCGCATGGCCAGGCCCGTGAAGAGGATCGGAACCGCACCCTCCGGCGCGCAGCGGGCCAGGCGCGTCTCGATCATGCGCCGGGTCTGCCTGCGGTCGAGCGGCAGCAGCCGATAGCGGAAATTCACCCGGTCGTCGAGGTTGGGCCGCGCGGCCAGCACGTCCTCGAACTCGTTTTGGGCGAACATGACGATTTGCAGAAGCTTGTGGGTGTTGGTCTCGAAATTGAGCAGCTCGCGCAAAAGCTCCAGGCATTCCGGGGTGATCTTTTGCCCTTCGTCCACGATCAGGGCCACGATGCGGCTGCCTGCGGCGCTTTTGGCCAGAAGCGAGGCCTTGAGCGCGTCCTTTATGGGGCCGGCGTCGCGGCCGAGCCCGGCCGTGTCCACGCCGAACAGCCGGCACAGGGCGAGGAGGAACTCCACGGGCGTGGGATGGTAGGGATCGTCGAGGAAATAGACCTCGATGTCGGGGTCGGCGGCGAGGATGCGCGTGAGCTCGCGGCCGAGCGTGGTCTTGCCGGTGCCGACCTCGCCGAGGACGACGTTCAAGCCCCGGCGCAAGCGCACGGCGATCTCCATGTGTTGCAGGCATTCCAGGTGGGACTTGGCCCGGTACAACAGGTCCGGGTCCGGGGAATTGGAGAACGGTTCCCGTTCCAGGCCCAAGGCGAGATAATAGCTCATGGTCGTCCTCCTTAGGGCTTCACGACTTCGGCCGCGGCCACGGGCCCGCGCGCCAGGGCCTGCGGGTCCACCCGGTCGGCGACGGGCGGCACCGGGGCCACGGGCTTTTCCTTGAGGATCTTCGGCGTGACGAAGATGAGGATCTGTTCCCGTTCGACGGAGTTGTTTTTCGATTTGAACGCCCAGCCAAGGCCTGGGATGTCGCGCAGGAGGGGCACGCCGGACTGGCCGTCACTGACGGTGTCGCGCGTAAGCCCCGAGATGACGATGGTGTCACCGTCCTCGACCACCAGGGTCGAGCGGGTCTCCCGCTTGTAGATGGGCGGGTTGCCCTGCACCCAGTTGCCCTGGTTCTCGTCCACCTGGTCGTCCTTGACCACGATCTTCATGCGCAGGTTGCTGCCGTCGATCACGTGGGGCAGCATTTCCAGGCGCAGGAGCGCGTCGGCGAACTGCACGTTGGTGCCGTTTTGGGACGTGGAAACGTAGGGAATCTTCTTGCCGTTTTCGGTGTAGGCTTCCTTGTTCTCCATGGTCGTGATGGTCGGGCTCGAAAGGATCTTGACCTTGTTGTCCTCCGCCAGGGCGGTGAGCTGGGCCTCGAGCACGTTTTCGCCGATCTTGCCGAACAGGAAGTTGATGCCGGTGCCGGCCGCGCCAAGGCCCGTGGTGGTCGAGGTCAAAGAAGCCGGGTTGTTGATGGCGAAGCCTTGGCCCGAGGTGCCGCCGCCGAAAATGGGCGACAAGGCGTTGGTGAGGTTCGAGCCGCCGGTGGTGGTGTTCGTGCCGGTGGAACTGGTCGCCAGGGTCGAACCCGCCGTGCCGCCGGTGGTCGTGCTCGTCGCGGTGGTCGTCCCGGTGTTGGTGGAACTGTTCGTCCCGCTGATCGTGCCCGCCTGGGCCGGCGACATCTGGAAGTTTGAATTTTTGAGCAATCCACCCCACTGGATGCCCAGCTGTTGCGCCGTGGTCCGGTCGGTCTGCACGATGAAGGCCTTGAGGCGGATCTGCGGACGCGGCTGGTCGAGCTTCTCGATGAGCTGGATGATCTTTTCCGCGTCGGCGTTGGACGCCTGGATGACCAGGGAGTTGCTGTAGTGGTCGGGGATGACGAAGCCCTTGAGCAGGCCGAGCTTGTAGTCGCCCAGGGCCGGCAGGGCCGGCGTAGGCCCTTTTACCGGGTCGGAGACGGCGATGTTCGTCGTTTTGGTCGCATCGTTGGGGGAAGCGCCGCCGGTAATCTTTGTGTTCTCGGTGAGGCTTCCCTTCCCGAGGCCGGGCATGGCCGTGGTGTTGCCGCACAGCGAATTGAGCGTTACGGCCAGTTCGTCGAGGTCCGCGAAGTTCACCTCGACCTTCCAGGTCTCGTAGGGCTCCATGGCCTTGGCCCGGGCCGCCTCGGCCGCGAGCTTGTTGTCGGCTTCCCTGAGCTTGTTTTGCTGCTCCATGTCGGCCAGGGTCATGACGCGGATGATGTCGCCGTCGATGGCGTAGGTCAGGCCGTTGGAAACCAGGATGCTTTTGAACGTCTCGTCCCACGGCGCATCGGCCACGTTGACGTTGATGCGAAGGCCCCCCTGGCCGCCGTTCGCGGAGCCGGGGATGGAGGAGGAAAGCACCACGTTCTGGTTGGCCGCGCGGGCCATGGCCCGCACCACGGCCACGAGGTCCGTGTCGTACATGCGCAGGGTCACCCGTTGCGTGGGCAGCCGCCTGGCCGGCTTGGCCTCCTCCCGCACCTGCTTCTTCGCGGTGATGGCGGCCTGTTCCTTCTCGATCTTGCGCGGATGGGCCGTCGGCGTATAGCCCTCCGACTTGTTGGCCATGGTGTCCCAGTGCTTGATGAAGGCGTCCTGCTGCGGCTTTTTCACGCACCCCGGGGCGGCCAGCGACGCCGCGACGAGGGCGGCGATCACAGCCCGGCCATATCGATTTCCCTGCATGAAACGACCTCGCATACGCTTGCTCCCCGCGCACGGCCACCCGCGCGCCCTGCCCTACTGGGCGGCGTCCCGCCCCTCGTAGGGGATCTCGATCCGCTGCCCGTTGGCCAAGCTTTCCAACGCCACCTGCTCCGGCGCGATGGCCACGACCTTGTAGCCGCCGCTCTCGAGCGTGTCGCCGACCTGGTATTCCATGCCGTCCACCACGGCGAGGCGGCCCGAACCCAGTTCCACATAGCCGGTGAAACGCGGCCGCGACACCGGCTTGGCCGCCGTCTGCCCGGCAAAGGGCTTGTCGTAGAACGCCCTCTGCGGCCAGGAAGCCCCGATGGCGGCGACCATGGCCTCTTCGGCCGGGGTCAGCGCCGCGTCCTTGATGGCCGCCAGCATGCTGCCGGCCTGGGCCGTCTCCTGGCGCGCGGCGGGCACTGCCGGCGGCGGCGGCGCGTCGCCGCCAAGGCCCATCCAAAGCCCGGCCACGGCAACCACGCCCGTTAAGGCCAGAATGATCTTTTCCCGACGGGTCATCCCTGCCCCCGCTTTTCGACGCTTCCGTTCATTGCACGCCCAACCAGCATTTCACCGCGTACTCGCGACCGTCGCCGCCTACCACCGTGGAGACGGACTCGATGCGCACCAAGGGTGCAAAACGGCCAAGCGCCAGCAGAAACTCGCGAAATTTGTCGGGTTCGCCCAGCATCCCGAGCCGTACCGCCAGCAGCCCCCCCCGCGTCACGGAAGCCGGGTCCGGCGACACCCGGGTCATGCGCACACCGCTCGGCGCGGCCAAGTCGTCCATGATCGCCGCCAGCCGCCCCACGTCGGACAGCGGCAGCCGCCCCGGCTTCTCCGTCGCGTCCACGGCCGGCAGGGAGGCGCGGGCCTTGTTCAGGGACTGCAACACGGGCAGCATCTGGCGGCGCACTTCGAGCGCCGCCCGCAACTGCCCGATCTCCACGGCCAATTCCTTGGCCTTGTGGCTGTCGGGGATGATGAAAAGCGCCAGGAACGCGCCGGCGAGCAGTGCGCCGACGACCAGATAGCCCAGCGTGCGGGGGGGCAGGCGTCTTTTGAGATCGGCAAGCGTCATGGCCTAGTCCCCCGCGAACGAACACCCGATGACGAACCGCAGTCCGGTCGCGCCGCCTTCGAGGCTTTCGAGTTCGCTTTTTTTCACCGACACGCCGTCGAAGACCGGCGAGCCTTCGAGCGCCACCACGTAGCTGGCCAGCATCGAATCGAAAAGCCTGGCATCGCCCGTCACCATGCCCTCGAGCACCAGCCGGCCGGGCGTTTGCGACGCCGGCTGCGGCGCGCCGGGCTTGGACGGGATGGCGGGCGGGCCGAACTCGCCCGTGACGGACCCCAGGGACACGCCGTCCGGGGCCAGGGCCAAAGCCTGTTCGAAAAGCCCCACCGCCTTGTTGCGGCCTGCGAATGCCCGCAGGGCCGTGCGCTTGGCGCGCAGTTCGGCGGTCATGCGCGACAGGCCGTCGGGATCGACGGCCGCGCCGAGGGCGGTCATCTCCCGCGTGATCGCGTCGCGCTCGCCTGTCAGCGCCCGGACCCGGGCCGCGGCGTCGAAGGAAAAGTAGGCCATGGCCGCAAGCACCACCGCCAGGGCGACGAGGCTCCCTTGCTCCACCAGACGCGAGGCGCGTTGTGCCGCCTTGGCGATGTAGGTGAAAAGGACGTTCGGCGTGATGGCCCGCTCGGAAAACGCCAGGCCCAGGGCCTGCGTCCAGGCCGGTCCGGGCACTTCCCGCCCTCCCGGGGCGCAGACCGCGGGCACGCGGTCGCCCATGGGGTCGAGCGCCACGCACGGCAACCCGGTCTGCTCGCCGATGTAGCGCACGAACGCATCGCTCGCCCCGAGCGGTCCCGAGACCGTCAGGCGCGTGACCGCGTCGTAGCCGAGGGATTCCCGGTAATGCTTGAGCGTCATCTCCACCTGGCGCACCAGGCGCGAGGCCACGGGCTCCAGCATGACCATGATCTCGTCCGGCCCCAGCCCCGCGCCGGGATGGTCGTCGGGCAGGTCGCCGCAGCCGTAAATGACGCCCTCGAACGCTTCCCGGGCCTGCTCCGGGGAGACCAGCGGCCGGCTCGGCTGCGCCGGCTCGGGCGGAGCGGCCGGTCCGGCGTCGAGGTCGAGCACGAGGCCGCCCGGGACATCGTTGTTGTCCAGGTCGAGCAGCATCGGGCCGGCGAGTTCCGGCGACAGGCTGAGCCCTGCCTCCTCGCGCGCGTCCGCGGCCGTCACCGGCTCCGATTCCGGCTCCGCCGGCGACGCCGCGGCCTGGGGCGAGGAATGCCGGTAGGCGTCCAGGGCCTCCTGCACGGCCTGGATCATGCCCGACATGGATGTCTTGATGACGCGCACGAACATCAGGTCGCCGTTGTTGAAAATCTCCAGGCGGGACCAATTCGCGCCCACGTGCAGGTTGGCCGTGGCCGCGCCGGCCTCGGGGACGAGCTTGCGGCGGAAGAGGTTCTGGTGGGAGAACGGCTCCAGGGTGAGCCCGGCCAGGGGGAAGCCGGCCTTGGCGAAGTCGCCGCGCACCACGCTTACGGCGTCGCGGGGGGCGGTGTAGGCCATGGCCCCGAGCTTCGTCGCGCCCTTTTCCGCCACCTCGCCGCGGGGTTCGAAATCGAACACCACCGCAGCCTCGTCGAACCCCAGTTCCTTCTTGGCCGTCCAGAACACGGCGTTGTTGACCTGCCGCGACGGCACTTTGGGAATGGTGACGAACTGGAGGTTGGCCCGGGAGCTTTGCGCCGCGGCCCAAAGCTGCGGCAGCGGGTCCGCGCCGCACAGCCCGGACAGGGTCTGGCGCAACAGGGCCACGAATTCCGGAGAGCCCGGGGCGACGCCCTCGGGCACGGGCACCACCGCCTTGCCGAGCAACTCGAACGCGGCATCGCGACCCCGGATTTTCACGCACACGAGCTGGGTCTGGGAAATGTCCACGCCCACGCTCACAGCCTTGCCCCGGGGCAACAAACCGGAAAGCAGTCCGCGACGCCGGGCGGCAGCGGCCTTGACAGGCCCTGAGGCCGCACCCACGGACGCCGCCGCAGCCGCGTCCGGCTTGCGGATCAGCTCCAGGAGCCGCTGGTTCGGCGTGATGTCGGCTTCCTTGCCCATGCGTCGTTCCCGTTTTCGACCGTTTCGCCGTCTAGCCCTGCAACCGCGTCAGGCGCACCACTTCTTCATGGCTGATGCGCCAGCCGCGCCCGACCTTGACCCCGCGCAGCGACCGGCCCCTGATGAACTTGCGCACCGTCTGGTCGCTGCATTTGAGCAGCCTGGCCACTTCCTGCACCGTATAGGTCTCCTTGACCTCTGTGGAATCGTCCCGCATCGCCCTTCGCTCCTTATCGCTCTTTAACGATATTTACGGTCGGCTTCGGCCAAAAAAAAACCCGGCCAGGAATCCGAACGCCCCGTTGGCGTTTCATTTTTTCAAGTTGTGACGTCGACCGTTTCATTTCGTTAAACTCCCGGCGATCCTGCCCATCGCCGCGCGCCCCGATATTTCCCCGATTCGCGGCATGTACGCGCGACGCCGGGGGGAACGCACTCCGGGGTTTACAAAAGCCGTGCCCAAAACGGCCGGATGCCGGGCCGGCGATTCCAAAACCCCCCGCCTCCGTGCTAGGAGGAAGGCGTCGGCAACCCCCAACCTCCCCGGCGGTCCCATGGCCCAGATCGACGCCTTTTTCAAAATGCTCAAGGATACCGGAGCCTCAGACCTGCATCTAGCCAGCGGCTCCCAGCCCATGCTGCGCTTAAACGGCCGGCTGGAGCGCATCAAATACAAGGTGCTGGAAATCGAGGAACTCAAGGCGCTGCTCTACGAGATCGCGCCCGAGCGGCTGATCAAGACCTTCGAGGAGACCGGGGATCTGGATTTCGCCTATGCCGCGCCGGGCATCGGCCGCATGCGCGCCAACTACTTCCGCCAGGAGCGCGGCGTGTCGGCCGCGTTTCGCGCCATCCCCGAAACCGTGCCCACCCTGGCCGACCTGGGCCTGCCCGAGAGCCTGGCCGAACTTGCCATGCGCCCCAAGGGGCTCGTGCTCGTCACCGGCCCCACGGGCTCGGGCAAGTCCACCACGCTCGCCGCCATGGTGCGCCACGCCGCGGACAACCGCCGCGACCACATCATCACCATCGAGGACCCCATCGAGTTCGTGCACGCCACAACGGGCTGCCTGGTCAACCAGCGCGAGGTCGGGCGCGACACACGCTCCTTCGCAGCCGCCCTGCGCGGGGCGTTGCGCGAGGACCCGGACATCATCCTCGTCGGCGAAATGCGCGACCTGGAAACCATCGAACTGGCCCTGGAGGCGGCCGAGACCGGCCATCTGGTGCTGTCCACCCTGCACACGGTCTCGGCGGCCAAGACCATCGACCGTATCATCGACGTCTTTCCCGGCGACCGGCAGGCGCAGATCCGCTCGGCGTTGTCCGAATCGCTGTGCGCCGTGATTTCCCAGATGCTCTTTTCCCGCGTCGACGCGCCGGGCCGGGTGCTCGCCCAGGAGATCCTCCTGGCCAACACGGCCGTGCGCAACCTCATCCGCGAAAACAAGGTATTCCAGATTTTTTCCGTGATGGAGACAGGGAAAGGCAGCGGCATGAAGACCCTGGACGAATCCCTGCTCGAACTCCTCGCCGCCGGGCGCATCGCCCCGGCCGACGCCTGGCGCAACGCGGTCAACAAGACGCGCTTCGCCGACGCGGCTCCGGCCAACCCCGAGCGGGCGGCGTAGGCCCCATGTCGCGCCTGGTCCTCGACACCCTCCTCGGCGCGGCCCTTGCCGCCGCGCCGTCGGCCTCGGACTACATCTTCGCCGCCGGCGCCGCGCCCATGGCCCTGGTGGACGGCGGCGCGATCCCGCTGGCCCTGCCGCACTGCGACGGCCGGCTGACCCCCGCCCAGACCGAAGCCCTCGCCCGGGGCGTGGCCGGCGCGGACGCGCGCCTCGTTGCCGACCTGCGCGCGCGCGGCGGATGCGACGTGAGCCTCGCCCACCCGTCGGGCGCGCGCTTCCGGGTCAACGTCTGCCGCGCCGCCGACAGCCTGGAACTGGTGCTGCGCCGCCTGCCGGACGCGCCGCCCGCGCTGGCGGCACTCGGGCTGCCGCCGGTTTTTTCGCGCATGACCGCGCTTGCCGAAGGGCTCGTGCTCGTGGTCGGGGCCACGGGCTCGGGCAAGTCCACGACCCTTGCCGCCGTGATCGACGCCATCCTCGCCGCGCGCGCCGTGCACGTGGTCACCCTGGAAGACCCGGTCGAATGCCTGTTTGCGCCGGGCCGGGGCATCGTCAGCCAGCGCGAGCTCGGCACGGACTTCCCCAATTTCGCCGACGGCATCCGCTCGGCCCTGCGCCAGGCCCCCCACGTCATCCTCGTCGGCGAGGCGCGCGACCGGGAAACCGTGGACGCGGCCCTTGGCGCGGCCGAAACCGGCCACCTCGTGTTCGCCACGTTGCACACGGCCGACTGCGCCGGCGCGGTGGAGCGGCTGCTGGCCTTTTTCGCGCCGGGCGAGCAGCGCCTGGCCCGCCAGCGCCTGGCCGCGAGCCTGCGCTACGTCGCGGCCCAGCGCCTGCTGCCGCGCATCGGCGGCGGCCGCGCCGCCTCCGTGGAGGTGCTCGCGGCCACGCTTCGCGTGCGCGACCGCATCCTTTCCGGCGAAAGCGACGCCGCCGGGTTTGCCGACATCATCGAACAGGGCCAGCCCCACGGCATGGTCTCCTTCGACGCGGCCACGGCCGCGCTCTACGCCACGGGCGTGGTCAGCGAGGATACGGCCGTTTCGCGCGCCGCGGACCGGGCCGCCCTGTCCCGGGCCCTGGACGCGATCAAGGCCGGGCGCGGCCAGCCCGTTTCCAGCATCACCGGCCTCGAATTCGAACGCCCGGCCGCGCCGGAACCCGGGGAGACGCCATGAGCCAAAGCGCGGCCGAAACCCTTGCCGTCACCTGCCCCTGCGGCGGCCACACGCTGCGGCTTGCCCCGGACAAGCCGCCGCTCGGGGCCAAGGCAGCCTTCACCTGTCCGGCCTGCGGACTGCGCCGCACATTCACGCGCACCGCAAGCGGCGTGGCCTTCGACGACGTCGCCACGGCCCCATCGCCGCCCCCCGCGCGCCCCGTCGCCAAGGCCCCGTCCCTGCCCGCGCCGACGCCCGTGCCGCCGGGCGCGGCGCTGGTCCTGACCGCACTGCCGGATATCTCGGAAGGGCCGGCCGGACCGGACGGGCCGGACACGCCCTGGGTCCGGGCCGTGGCCGCGGCCTTTCCCGCACCCGGCTGGCACGTCCTGCCCGCGTCGCACGATGCGCGCCAGATCGAGGCCGATGTGCGCTTCCACCGCCCGGCCGTGGTCCTGGTCGCGGACCCGGCGGAAGGTGCCGGCGGCGACGCCCGGGCGCAGGCGCTCCTTACCGCCGTGGCCGCCCTGCCCGGGCGCGCGCGCGAGGCCATGACCGTCATCGTGCTCGGCGCGTTCGCCACGGGCGATCCCCTGGCCGCGTTTGGCCTGGGCGCGGACGTCGTGCTCGCCGTAGCCGATACGGCGGATGCCGCCGCGCGCCTGGGAGCCGCCCGCGGCGCGACCATGGCCAAGCCGTCCTATTTCCGCGCGGAGCAAGGGTAGCGCCATGGACCGCATCCCGGCCCTGCTCGTCCATCCCGACCCGGCGGTGCGCACGGCCCTGCGCGCCCGTCTGGCCGAGGCGGACTTCATCCGGGTGCTCGGTGAGGCCGTGGACGCCTACGAGGCGTCGGAGCTCTTGCGGGCCATTCCCTACGGCCTGCTTTTTTGCGGCGTGGACCTGCCGGGCGAGGTGGGCGGCTTCGAGCTGGCCGAGGCGCTGTGCGCGGCCAAGCGCCAGCCCGGGCTCATCTTCATCGCCGCCGACGAGGCCAAGGCCTTCCGCGCCTTCGAGCTCGGCGCGGCGGACTACCTGCTGTGGCCGTTTTCGCCCCAGCGCTTCGCCCAGACCCTGGAGCGGCTGTCGCGCTACAAGCCGGCCTTTCGCGAGGCCCCGCCGGCGCAGTGGCGGCCCGCCGGCATGGCCGCGACCGCCGGGGACGAGGACGGCGAGGCCGAGGAGACGGTGCTGCTGCCCCTCGAGGGCGAGGAGGAGGACCGCTTCCTCTCCGCCCTCAGGCAGGCCTGGGACATGGGCCACGATCGGCCCGTGGACATCGAGAAGCTGCCCATCACCCAGGACGGGCTCACGATCCTGCTCCCGTACACGCAAATTCTTTTCATCGAGGCCTACGAGGACTATTCCTTCGTGCACACGGCAGGCCAGAAGCTCTTAACGTCCTACCGCCTGAAAAACCTGGAGGAGCGCCTGCGGCCCCACCGTTTCTTCCGCGTGCACCGCAAATACCTCGTGAACCTGGACCAGGTGACGGAAATCGCGACGCTGCCCGGCGGCAACTTCATGCTGCGCACGGCCGGCAAGACGCGCATCGAGCTGCCCATAGGCCGCCGCCGCATCGGCGAACTCAAGCAGATTCTCGGACTGTAACGGGGCCGCCCTTTCGCCCCGGCAAGGAGGACACGGATGCCGACGCCCGCAACGCTTGACGCCCTGCTCGTGGAGGAGCGGGTCTTCCGGCCGGCCCCGGCAACGGTCATCGAGGCCAACGTCAAGCCGGCGGAGCTGGCCGAGGCCTACCGCCTGGCCGAGGCCGACCCGTGCGCCTACTGGGAACAGGCGGCGCTCGAGCTCGAGTGGCACCGCAAATGGGACGCCGTGCTCGACGACAGCCGCGCCCCCCACTACCGCTGGTTCCCCGGCGCGCGCGGCAACATCGTGCACAACGCCCTGGACCGCCACGTCCACATCTGGACGAAGAACAAGCTCGCGCTCATCTGGGAGGGCGAGGCCGGGGACTGCCGCAAATTCACCTATTTCGAGCTCTACCGCGAGGTGAACCGCTTCGCCTGCGCGCTGCGGGCCCTTGGCGTCTCGCGCGGGGACCGGGTGTGCCTCTATATGCCGCCTGTGCCGGAAACCGTGGTCGCCATGCTGGCCACGGCCAAGATCGGGGCCGTGCACGTCTTCGTCTTCGCCGGCTACTCGGCCAAGTTCCTGCGCGAACGCATAAACGACGCCGAGGCCAAGGTGCTCGTCACGGCCGACGGCTTCTATCGCGGCGGGCGCTGCATCAACCTCAAGACCGTGGTGGACGAGGCGCTGGAGGGCGTGCGCGGCGACGCGGCCGAAACCGTGGTCGTGGTGCGGCGCACGGGCGACGACATCGACATGCGCGAACCGCGCGACCTCTACTACCACGATCTGCTGCGCCAGGAATCGCCCGAGGCGGCCACGGAGATCATGGAGGCCGGGGAACCGCTCTTCTGGCTGCCGACCTCCGGCACCACCGGCCGGCCCAAGTCCGTGGTCCACGACCACGGCGGCTACATGGTCGGCGCGCACCACACCTTCCGCACGGTGTTCGACATCAAACCCACGGACATCCACTTCTGCACCGCCGACCCCGGCTGGATCACCGGCCACACCTACGGCGTCTACGGGCCGCTCCTTACCGGCGCGACGGTCATTCTCTACGAAGGCCACCCCCTCTACCCGCAGGCCGACCGCCTGCCCGCGATCATCGAGCGCTACGGGGCCACGATCTTCTACGCCACGCCGACGCTCGTGCGCATGCTCATGCGCTACGGCCCGCAGTATCCCAAAAAACGCGACCTCTCGACCCTGCGCCTCCTCGGCAGCGTGGGCGAGCCCCTCTCCCCCGAGGCCTGGATGTGGTTTTACAAGCACATCGGCCGCTCCAACTGTCCGGTCCTCGACACCTGGTGGCAGACGGAAACCGGCATGGCCATGCTTTCGCCCATGCCCATCTCCGTGCTCAAGCCCGGCTCCGTGGGCAAGGCCCTGCCCGGGGTCGCCGCCGACGTGGTGGACGCCGCGGGCGCGCCCGTGCCCCCGGGCCAGGGCGGCTTTCTGGTGCTGCGCAAGCCCTGGCCGGGGATGTTCTCGGGCCTGGCCGGGGACGAGGAAGGCTACCGCGAGGCGTACTGGGAGAAGATCCCGGGCGCGTACTTCGCCGGCGACGTGGCCCGGCGCGACGAGGACGGCTACTACTGGATCCAGGGCCGCGCCGACGACGTGCTCAACATCGCCGGGCACCGCCTGGGCACGGCCGAGATCGAGGCCGCGCTGTGCGCGCACCGCTTCGTGGCCGAGGCGGCGGTCATCGGCGTGCCGGACAAGATCAAGGGCGAGGTGGCCAAGGCGTTCGTGGTCGCCGACCCGGCCTGGACCGGGGCCTTTCCCGACGCCGACGCCCTGGCGGCGGACCTGCGCGGCCATCTGCGCCGGGAACTGGGGCCCATCGTCATCCTGCGCGGGGTGGAACTGCGCGAGACCCTGCCGCGCACGCGCAGCGGCAAGATCCTGCGCCGCGCCCTGCGCGCCGAGGAACTGGGCGAACCGTACGAATACCGCAGCGATGCGGAAGAGTAATCAAGAGGGACCCGCATGAAGCGTCTTCTGGTCGGCATCACGGGCGCAAGCGGCGTCGTCTACGGCATCCGCCTGCTTATGGCCTTGCGCGACGCGCCGGACGTCGAAAGCCACCTGATCCTAAGCCCAGGCGCGGCCGTGACCCTCGGTTTCGAGACCGAGCGCAGCGCCCAAGACGTACGCGCCCTGGCCGACGTGGTCCACGAACACGGCGACCTCGCCGCCCCGGTCGCCAGCGGCTCCTTTCCCATGCACGGCATGGTCGTCGCGCCCTGCTCCATGAAGACGCTCGCGCAGATCGCCCTGTCGCTCGGGGACAACCTGCTCGTCCGGGCCGCGGACGTCACGCTCAAGGAGCGGCGCAGGCTCGTGCTCGTGCCGCGCGAGACGCCGCTGCACCTCGGGCACCTGCGCCACATGACGGCCGTGACCGAGATGGGCGGCGTCATCCTGCCCCCGGCCCCGGCCTTCTACCACGGCCCGAAGACCGTCATGGACATCGTGGACCAGACCGTGGGCAAGGTGCTCGACCAGTTCGGCATCCTCCACGACCTGTACAGGCGCTGGGGCCATGACGCCTGAGGATTTTGCGGCGGCGGTGCGCGAACTGCTCGCTTCCGTGGCGGCCATGACGCTCGCCACCTGCGCCGACGGGCGGCCCTGGGCCACGGACGTCTATTTCGCGCCGCGCGGCTACGACCTCATTTTCTTTTCGTCGCTGGCCTCGCGCCACGGCCGCAACCTGGCCGCGCACCCCGCCTGCGCCGCGACCGTGCACCCCGAGGCAGCCACCTGGCGCGAGATCCGGGGCCTGCAACTGGAGGGCGAGGCGCGCCCAGTGGCCGGGCTTGCGGCCAAAGCCGCGGCCACGGCCGCCTATCTGGCCAAGTTCCCCTTTGCCGCGGCCATGCTCGCGGGCACGGGGGAGACGGCGGCAAAAACGGCTTCCGTCGCGCCCCACAGCTTTCGCCCAAGCCGCATCCGCTACCTGGACAACCGCCTGGGATTCGGCGCGCGCTACGTCGTCGCCCTGGCCGACGGCCGCCCGCTCGGGCCGCCGGCCCCCGACAACGGGGCGTAACGGCCCCGTGCGCCCCTAGCGGACGCCGAGCATCGCGGTAAGCCGGACGCCGAAATCCCGGGCCACGGTCGCGAATTCCGGTTCGGCAACCGCCTGCCCGGCAGGAACGTCGCAGAAGGGGAACAGCGCGGAAACGAACGGCATGCCGAGATATTCGGCCATGACGCGGTACTGCCGCTCCAGGATGTCCAGGTTCTCGTCCCGCTCTGTCGCGCCCGTGGCGAAAAGCCCCAGGATCTTGCCGCGCAGCGGTGTGGCGAGCGCGCCCGCATCCGAGCATTTGACGAGGCTCGCCATGCGGTCGATGCACATTTTCGCCTGGGCCGTGGGGCCGAGCCAGAACACGGGCGTGGACAGCACCACGGCGTCGTAGTCCGGCAACGTGGCCACGGCCCGGGCCAGCCCGTCGTCCACTTGGCAGCGGAAATCCGGCCCCTCCTGGCAGCGGCCGCAGGCGAGGCAGCCGGGATGGCTGCATTTAAGCCGCGTCGCGTCGATCTCGGCCGACGCGATGCCCGATAGCGCCAGCGTCTCCCTGGCCAGTGCCGCCAGCGCCCGCGTGTTGCCGTTCTCGCGCGGGCTGCCTTGAATGAAAACAACCGTCTTGGACATGGGATGCCCCTCGCACGCCGCGCCGCAGGAGCGCGGGAGCCGTTGTTTGCGCGCGGGTAACGCCGTGACGCGCGCCCCGCTATTGGGCACGTACGCCCTACAATTCCTGCGAAAGCTCCATCAAATACGCGGCCATGGCCTTGCGCTTCGCCGCGAGCCTGTCCGAGGAAGCGCCGCAGTGTTCGAGCCACATGCCGTCCGCGGCATAGCGGAGCATGCGGCCGAGCATGTTTTCGGGGTCTTCCCCGTGCTCCGCCAGCTGCGCCTCGACCCAGGCGTGCCATGCCCCGGAAAGCGCCGCATCGCGGCTCATGGCCAGGCCGCACGCGCCAAGCAGCGCGTTGTCGTACTCCCCGAGCCGCGGCGCGAACGTCGCCGCGACATAGGCCCTGGTGAAACGCCCGTGCGGATTGTCGTCCCGGGCCGTGCAGGCGAGGATGGCGCTTTCAAACGACGTGGTGATGATCCGGAAAATGCCGTCGAGCAGCGCCTGTTTGCTCGGGAAATGGTGCATCAGCCCGCCCTTGCTGATGCCGGCGCGCCGGGCCGCGAGTTCGAGCGTCAGCCCGCCGAGCCCCCGCTCCACGATGACCTGCGCCGCGGCCTCGAGCACCCGCTCCCGGACCTGCCGCGGCTGCTTCTTGCGTTTGTGGTTTTCGCCCATGCCGCATAAAAAACCATCTGGTCGGTTTTGTCAAGACGGCCGCTTTGCGTTCCCGGGACGGCGGCCCCGGGAACGCAAAGCGGCCGCGACCCCAAGGCCGCGGCCGCAACAGGCAACGCGCGCTGTCCCCTCGCCCCCCGGGCGGGACGATCCCGTGTTACGCCCTTGAAGAACGCGTCTGCGTTTCCAAAGGGCACTCCACTTCAATACCGATCCGTTCCATGACAATACGATCGTATTGTTTAAGGAACACGCCCCTAGAACTTGTACGACAGGCCGAAGGACACCTTCCAGGTGTCGCCGTCGCGGGACTGGCTGACCAGGCGGTGGCCCCAGACGCTCTGCTGGAACTCGCCGTGGGCCCAGCCCGTTTCCACGATGGCGGCCAGGTTCTCGTAGATCATGTACTTGGTGTCGAAGTTGACGCCCAGGACATACTCGTTGACCGTCAGGTCGCGCCCCATGGTGAAGTAGGGGTTGCTGCCCATGAGGTCGTTCAGATAGCGGATGGCGCGGGCCGAGTTGGTGCCGCCCACATACATGAAGGTCAGGCGGTTGGTCATCCGCTCGATAAACGAGATGTTGTTGAGGCTCGCGCCCAGGCCCCAGGAACCGACCGGGCTCATGCCCACGTTGGAGTCCTTGACCAGGGCCTGGCTGTCGTCGAAGAGGAAGCCGTTGCCCGGCCCCCAGTTTGGCCGCACGATGGGCATGCGCTCGGAACCGTTGACGGTCGACTTGTCCTCGCCCGTGGACCACCAGGCGAACACCTGCGGCGTGAGCATGTCAAAACCCGTGTATTCCGCGCCGGCGTCGAGGAACCAGCCTGCGCGGCGGCTCTTCTTGCGGTCGCTTTGCGCGCCCGTGCCGTAGATCACGTCGGCGTAGAACTTGACCGGATCGAGGGCCGTGACTTCGAACGCGCCGCCGGCCCACCAGAAGGCGTTCTGGTCGTTCTTCCACAGCGTTGGCGAAAGGAAGGTGCCGGCAGAGGCCAGGTCGTCGACGTAATAAGCCGAGCCATATTGCGAGCTCTTGTTGGTGAAGTAGTTGGCGTTCTTGCCGGCGACGGCCACCGCGCCCCAGGGCGTGGCCTTGAAGCCTTCCACGGCGATGGGCAGGGCCAGGAAGTAGAGGTCGAGTTCGTCGGCCACCTGCGTGGTGGTGGTGTCATAGGTGCGGTTGGTGTCGATGAGCCGCCCGAAGCCGGCCACCACCGAAAGCGTCTTGTCGACAAGCGGCGACTTGACCACGAGGGCGGCCGCGTTGTCGCCGAAGACCGGCGAGGCGTAGAAGAGCTTGCTCTGGGGCAGGTCCACGCGTTGCAGGCCGGCCGTGGCCTCCGCGGCGCAACCCGGGATCTTGAACTGGAGGTAGGCCTGGTAGGGCACCACCGCCGTGGTCGGGTTGGCGGCGGTGAAGGTGCCGTGGCCCCAGGTGTCCTCCACCTTGAGCGACAGGCGGAACTTCACGGCCTCGCTGGCGATGAAGTCCGTGCGCACGCGGAAGCGCTCCCATATCTGGAAGTTTTCCTCTGTCTTGGCGCCCGCGCCCTTGTAGGCGCCGGCAGCCGAGGTCCAGACCGCGGGGTTCCAGCCGGTGAAATTGCGGTTGGAGTAATACACGCCGTATACCAGGGCGTCCCCCACCATGCGCACTTCCGTGGCGGCGGGGGCTGTCGCGGCGAGCCCCAGGATTGCGGCACAAGCCAAAGCCAGGACGATCAGTTTTTTCATGTTTCCTCCCTCACGCGTGATACTGCGCCATCCACACGGCGCGTTGCCGCCGACGAGCCCCTGGCGATAGGACTCGCGAGGAAGTTTACAAAACCGTCATTGTGACAGCAAAACCGAAAACACTCTTTTTACCTTACTATTTCAGCATGTTGCTTTTTAGCACTGCGCGCAGGGCCGTCACGCCCTTTGTATAATTCATGCCATAGACAGTGTTTGCACAAGAAACTGCCATGACATGTTGTTCTTAAATGAAAAATCCGTGCAAAACAGAGCAAAACAATCATAAATCGCGCAGCAATGAAAATCGTAATTCCGATGTAAACCACCGGCGATTTGTCGCAATCTCTCGTAATCGCTCATGATCAAAGCGGCCTCACCCGCGTGCGCACCTCCTCTGGAGCAGTACCCGTCCCATGCATCGGCAAAAAAACACAGACGGCTTACGGCAACGCCTTCCCAGAAAGCGCCCCCATCGCGGCGAACACCCGCGTTCAAGACTTCCCGTGACAGTCCACCGTCACCGGACAATCCGCAACACTCTTAAATAACAGCACAAATAAAACGACTGTCCCGTTGCCCCGCATCCTCGGGACGCGCTATGCTTGCGGCAACCATCGCGCGGCACCGCCGCCAAACGCGCCTTCGCGCAAGAAGGAACCCGCCCATGCGCCGAACCGTTTCCCGGGGCCTCCGCCTCGCCCAGACCCTGGCCGTGTGCGCCGTCCTGTCCGTGCCCGTGGGAGCCTTCGCCCGCACCGTCACCGACATGGCGGGGCACAAGGTCGCCGTGCCGGACACGCCCGCGCGCGTCTACGCCCTGTCCCCGCCCGACGCCCTGCTCGTCTACGCCATCGATCCCTGCCTGCTCGCCGGCTGGAACTATCCGCCCTATCCGCCGACGGCCGGCTACCTGCCGCCCTGCGCCGCGAAGCTGCCTGTGCTCGGCGGTTTCTTCGGCAAGGACGTCACCCCGGACAAGGACGCGATCCTGGCCGCGAAGCCCGACCTCGTGGTCACGGGCTCCATGGCCAAGCCGCAGGCGGCCTTCAACGTCTTTTTCAAGGAACACCACATCCCGGTCCTCGCCATCGACAGCCAGACGCCCGAGGACTACGCCCCGGCCTGGCGCATGCTCGGGGCCGCGCTCGGCCGCACGGAGCGCGCCGAGGCGCTCGCAGCCTACGCCGAGGCCACGCTTGCCGACATCCGCAAGGGCCTGGCCACGATTCCCGAAGCCAAGCGCCTGCGCGTCTACTACGCCGAAGGCGGCGACGGGCTCTACACCGACGGCGCGGACTCCTTCCACACCCTGGCCCTCAAGCTCGCCGGCGGCGTCAACGTCTACGCCAAGCCGCAGACCAACCGGTACGGCATGGACCGCGTGACCATGGAGGACGTGGCCGGTTTCGCTCCCCAGGTCATCCTGGCCCAGGACGCCAAATGCCGCGACATGCTCCTGTCCTCGCCGGCCTGGAGCGAAATCCCGGCGGTCAAAAGCGGTCGCGTGCTGCTGCTGCCGGACACGCCCTTCGGCTGGTTCGACCGGCCGCTGTCGTTCATGCGCCTGCTGTGCATCAAATGGCTGGCCAGCGCCCTCTACCCCGAGACCTTTCCCTACGATATGGTCAAGGAGACCAAAGCGTTCTACAAACTCTTCCTCCAGGTAGACCTGACCGACGCAAAGGCCGCAGCACTGCTTTCGGGCAAGTCCGTCGCGCCCTGACATGCCGCGCGCAAACAAGGAGCCGCCATGAGCGAATCGACATTCGACCGGGATTTCTACGTCTACGACGCCAACCACCGCTTCGCGCCCATGTATCCGCTGCTGGCCCGGCAGATCGTGGAGGATTTGGGCGTATCCCAGGGCCTGTGCCTGGACGTCGGCACGGGCAGCGCCGCCGTCATCATCGAACTGGCCAAGATCACGCCGATGGCCATGGTCGGCCTCGACGCCAAGCCCGAAGTCCTGGAACTGGCCCGGGAAAACGTCGCGCGCCACGGCCTGCCGGAGCAGCGCTTCCGCTTCCTCGAAGCCGACGTGACCGCCATCCCCCTGGAAAGCGGGTCGGTGGACCTGCTCATCAGCCGCGGTTCGGTGCCGTTCTGGGACGACCACGTGGCCGCCTTCGCCGAGCTTTACCGGGTACTGGCCCCGGGGGGCGCAGGCATGGTCGGCTGCGGTTTCAGCCGCTACCAGACCCTTGAGGAAGTGCGCGCCATGCGGCCCAAATGGACCGATGACGGCGAAAAGGACACGCGCAACAACTGGAAGGCCGAGGGCTACCTGCCCCGTGTCCTGGCCGAGGCCGGCATCGCCGACGCCATCGTGACCATGGACGCCTACGGCGTCTGGGTGACGTTGCGCAAAGCCTGATCCGTCCCCCTTCGGGCGACGCGCCGGCCCAGCATTTCCGCCGCGGCCGGCGCGCCGCCTTTCTCCGCCGCACGCCGGCGTGGCGTCGGGCACTCTCGCCAGAAAACACCTAATCTCCTGAAAATAAAGAATTTCACAAATTTCTCGACTTTTTTTCTTCCGCATCCCCGCATTTCATGTAGAGTACGAGGAGCGGCGCAATGGTTGTTTGCCGCAATTCCTCCCTTTCCGCGAAGCCATACAATAAACGTAAAAGGAACGCCTATGGAAGAACGCAAACTCTGGCTGATCGATGCCGGCTACATGTATCGGGGACAATCCATCTACAGTCGCGATTACAGCATTGATTATGTCAAACTGAGAAACAAGCTGGAAGTTGAAAGGCCGCTTTGGCGGGCGTACTATCTCAATTCCGTGCCGACTCCGACTCCTGATGCGCAAGTCTCCTTCTACAACTGGATGCGTAGCGCCCCGCCGCTTGGCCCGAAAATCATCACCAAGCTCTACGAACTGCGCTCCAGCGAAATCAGCGAACTCTACTGCGAGCAGTGCCGCCGCAAGGTGTCGGTGTCCTGCCCCAACGACCACAAGCATCGCCTGAGCCGCGAACAGCAGAAAGGCGTGGACGTGGGTCTGGCCACGTTGGCCCTCACCCACATCGAGAACTACGACACGCTCATCCTCTCCTCCGGCGACAGCGACCTGCTCGACGCCGTGGAGTACCTCACGGAGAAAAACAAGCGGTTCGAACTGCTCGTGTTCAAAAACGGCGTGTCCACCGACCTGCAATGCCGGGCGGACCGCATCTACTGGATCGACGACTTCGCCCAGGACGTGGCCCGCTAGTCGTCCGCAGCAACGGAAAAAGCCCCCCGCGACGGCGTCGCGGGGGGCTTTCTTCTTACGCCCTTATTGCAGATGATTACGGGAAACTCTGCCTGGTGTAGTCTGAAAATCAGACCCTCCGTCGCCGAAAGCCCTTTGGTACACGGCTACAACCTGTGACTGCCTGATCGCATCATCATATCTGGCGAGGCAAGCCGAAGGCTGGGCCGTATCCGGCAGGGTCAGCACGCACTGCATCACCTCCTTAAAAAGGGCAAAAGAGTCGCGGTCTCCCGCCAATATCACATAGTCGTCAAAAAGATGTTTTGCCTCGGGCGACAGGAACGGAAGGCGGTCGCGCAAGTTAAGAACCGTCTGAAAGTCTTGATAGGAGGCGTAGGCTGCCAACGCCTCCACGAAAAACTTATATTTATAACCATCTGTAAAAGCATTATTGTAGGTTGTGCGGATCTGCTCATCGTTGACACATCCGCGAAGTCCCTCACTGAGTTCTACATACTCCCTTTTTTCGATGTGTGCTGCGATATCACTGAGCCGGGGACAAACTCTCGTCAGCGGCGGGGCGTCTGGTGGCTCAGGTTTTGCTATTTCCAGTGAACTACAGCCATCAAGAAACATGCTAGCGAAGAGCATCAACAAAACGCATGACCGACTGCATAGTGAGAGCATGGACAATTCCTGTGAAGTTTTTGTTTTCATCAAGCACTTTCTGATTGACGAGACCGACTGCTCCGCCACCTACCATGAGGGGCGCGCCGCTCCCCCCTTGGGCGAAAGGCATGAGAAAGGCCCAGATATCGTTGTCCGTAGCTTCTATGATATATCCCTTCGAGAGGATGCGCGGGCGCGTGGTCATGGGAGGAAAAAAGGAATAGTTCTCACTGCTGCAGACTGCCCCCACGGAGGCGCCCCTGCCGGCGGGTACCGCTGGCAATGACGCCTTGACGATCAGAGCGGCGGCGTCGATATCCTTGGAAACCACGTGGCGCACGACGGGGAGCACCATTTTCCCAGGCCCTTCCACGGTCAATCCTGCCGAGGAATCACTCTGCACATCGGCCAGGGCATGGGATGCAGTGACCAGCACGGTGAAGCCTGACAGCTTGGGATTCGCCGTGGCCACCACAAAAGCGGTGGCCACGGCCTTTCCCTGGACAACGACGCGGTATACCATGCCGGCTGCAACCTTAGTGGGATGGGTCGCCGCCAATACGATGCTGGTCCCGATATCTTCCTGCCGGCTCGGAGGCGCAGCCTTGACAGTAACCGGGAGGTCGGCCACGTCAGGCGTGATTTCTCCCGGTTGCCGGTTCTTTACGCACGCGCATAGCAGACAGGCGCACAAGATAACGGTGAGTCGTTTCATGGATTGCCTCTATTCACTTTCAACGATGCGCCTGCCGACTTTGATATATACTGCATACTGCTCAACGAGATCGTTGCTGCTGGCATAGCTGCTAAGGTAGGGTGCATGTTTGTCGTACAGAGCGAGGAACTGCCGCATGGATTTCCTCGCCTCCACAGCGGTCGCACTGGCATAGCCAGATGGTCCTGACACATAGTGCTTGTAGTCCAGGACGGCGCGCTTAAACAACGGCAAGCCCTCCTCGAAATACCGGAAGGCCTGGTACTGTTGCGATGGAGATAGCCCTCCCGCAGGCTCGCCTGGCAACGCCGTCTCCTGCAGGAACTGCCGTAATTCCTTCGACACGTGGGAGACCGCGACTCGCGGCGCAGGGATGGGCAGCGGTTGCGGCGCAGGAGTGGCCAGTTGTTGCGGCGCAGGGGCAATCAATGGGCGCCGCATCGGCACTGGCACGATATCCTCCGTTCGCCGAGATATATCGACACGGGGCGTCGGCACTTGCCCAGCGGCGATCTTGCTTGTCCGCCCTGACTGAGCCTTTTGCGCATTCCCTTTCAACCGGGATTGCCGATCGGCTTTATTCTGCTTGTCCCCAAACACCTTGGAAGGCGCAGGGGGTTTCATAACCTGTTCCTTAGGGTGTACGGGTATATTTTTCTTGCGACCCCCTGAATCCTGAACAACAGGGGCAATATCCTTATTTTGAATGTCGCTTGCATTGGCAGCTACTTCCTGTACCCCGGGTTCCTGGTATGCTGGGGTATGTATTTCTACCTTTGCAATATTGCCCGCATTATTCCGCACCACAAGTATATGATTGAGAACATCCGAAGAGAATATTGAACTCAAGATCCCGGAATATTCTAACAAAACCCACATTAAGCCACCCAAAAAGCTCACCACAGCCACCCACTTCCTGAAGCTGTCCATGATGGCCTCCCAATATGCGACTTCCCTTTTGAACCGGTAAGCGAAATGCCCCGGCCAAGAGCTCGGTACATATACTCGACTAAAATATAATTATATACATATTTATTTGTCAATTTATTTTTCACTTTCCTCACGCCCTCCGAACCAAATCGTGAAGCATTCTTCGCGCCTGGAATGCGGTTTCGCACCATCCGCAACCACATAAAATATAAAGCATATTCCGCCCATCGGACATGGGCAACAGACGTGCTCGGCTTCAACCGCTTACCGGTCTTGCCGGCTGGCGGACTTCACCTGCACCCAAAAAGAAAGGGCAGGCGGTAACCTGCCCTTTCCCTTCGGACGATCTGAGCCGTTGAAGAGGAGTAGCGATACGCCGCGCCCAGGCTACCGCCCGGCCATTTCGCGCAGGCGGCGGATGCGTTCCTCGGTGGGCGGATGGGTGGAGAAGAGCGACGCCATGGACATGCCGGCGAAGGGATTGACGATGAACATGTTCTCCGTGGCCGGATTGGCGTTCATGGGGATGCGCTGGGCGTAGGTCTCGAGCTTGCCGAGGGCGCCTGCCAGGGCCAGGGGCGTGCCGGAGATGCGCGCGCCCGTGGCGTCGGCCAGGTATTCCCGCGAGCGCGAGATGGCCATCTGGATCAGCGATGCCGCGATGGGCGCGAGGATGGCCATGAGCAGGCCGCTTAACAGCCCGTGCCCCCCTTCCTCGTCGTCACCCCGGCCCATGCCGAAAATCGCCCCCCATTGCAGCATGTTGGCCATCATGACCACGGCCCCGCCGAGCACGGCGGCGATGGACTGGACGAGGATGTCGCGGTTTTTGATGTGGCCGAGCTCATGGGCGAGCACGCCGCGCAGTTCCTCGGGCGAGAGCAGGCGCATGATGCCGTCGGTCACGCAGACCACGCCGTGTTCGGGGTTGCGGCCCGTGGCGAAGGCGTTGGGGGCCTCCTGGGGCACGATCATGACGCGGGGCTTGGGAATGCCGGCATTGTGCGCCAGTTCCTCGACCATGGCGTGCAGGCCCGGGGCGTCGGCCGGGGAGAGTTCCCGCGCGCCGTACATGGACAGCACGATCTTGTCCGAAAACCAGTAGCTGCCGAGGTTCATGACCATGGCCATGAAAAAGGCGATGACGAGGCCTTGCCGGCCGCCCATGGCCTGGCCGACGACGAGGATGAGCGCGGTCAACAGTCCGAGGAGCAGGGCTGTCTTGATCTGGCTGCTCATGATGCGTGTGGTCCTCCGTGTCTCTTGGGAATACAAAAAACCTCGCCCGGTCCTCGGTCGGGCCAGGCGAGGTCGTATCGGTCATGTTGCGCGTTGCGTTACCTTGTTGCCGTTACCCTTCCATTACGGCCTTGGGACGTTTCCGGTCGTTGCAACCGGGTCCGGGCCCTGTCGCCGGCGAAGGCGTGGTTGCCTTCGCCGAGCGGGTTCCGGAGAGAACCTCCGGTTCCGCGTTGCGCGGCGAGACATCTCGCCGGGAAGGAACTTGCTGCTATCTTCTTTGCGCCGTTTCCGGCACGTTGTACTTTCCGAAGTTTCCGGAATCCTGATCCTTGTCCTTTCCGAAGTGGCCTTGCGCCGTCTTGGCGCTTTCGCGGCCTCTTCTCCCGCGATCGGGGAAGTCCTTTCGCCGTTACGGCCCTCAGGCAGCCGTCTGTATCAGGGCGACTCTTCTCGCCGGATATGGAAGTTCACTGCCCGTTGGCTGCGTCCTCCGGCTTGAATGACCTTTCGCGTTGTTCAGTCCAGGTTCCCTGTTCCGTGGGTTTGCGCTTTTCATCCCGGACGCTTGCGTCCGGGGGCGCCTCTTCCCGGCGGGGGTGGAAGGGCCCCCGCGCTTACGGCCGCTTTCGGCCGTCACTTCAGGGCGACTCGCTTCGCCGGATATGATGGTTCGTAGCCCATCGGCCTGACCTCCGGCTCGGGTTGCCTTTCGCGTTGGAAAAACCAGTGCCTCTCACCCAAGATGTTCGACGTTTCGTGCCTGCCCGCAGGCCTGCACCGTTCTGATCCGTCCCTCTGGCGATCGGGGAAGTCCTCTCGCCTTGTTGGCTTACGACTTTTGTCGTTTTCCGCCAATTTTCCGGGGCGACTCGCTTCGCCGGGTATGGGAGATGGCCTCCGTCGCGGCGTTCCCCTCCTGCTCGGGTTTCACCTCTTATGAGGTTGCCGTTGATTCTAGAAATAATCGTTCCGCCACATTTGTAAAGCGGAATCTTCAAAAAAAGGTCACTTTCGCCTTCCCCCCGCAATCACGGCATTTTGCCCGCGCCCTCGCGCCCCCCATGGCATTGACAAGCCCCGCCGCCCTGGGCCACCTTGCGCCCGCATGCCGCCGGCCGCGTTCGCGGCGGGAGGCGACCCGCCGCGACCGGCAAAGGCCCGACCGACCATGACAAAGGACCCAAACGCCCGCGCATCGGCCGCCCTGCCCCTGTGCTGCCTCGTCTGCGCGCTGTGGGCCGTGCACGCCCTGCTGCTCGGCAACCTCGCCTTCACCGGCGACGAGGTCCGCTACGTCGCCTACGGCCTGGGGCTCTTCCACGGCCAGGGCTTCCACCCCTCGGACGCGCTGTGGCGCGAGATGCTCGCCGCAACCGATGTGCTCTCGCCCCTGGCCGAAAGCCCGGCCGGCCACGCCGGGCGGCTCATCCATTCCGTGGTCTACCCTGTCCTCGGCTCCCCGGCGCTTTTTTTCGCGGGGCTTGACGGCGCGCGCTGGCTGTCCTTCGCCGTGGGCGCGGCAGGGCTTTGCGTGCTGTATGCGGCCCTGGTGCGCCGCTTCTCCCGCCAGGCGTCCCTCGCCGCCGTGGCCGCCGTGGCCTTCGCCTGCCCGGTGCTGCTCTACCTGCGCCTTTTTTTCGCCGAGATCCTGCTTTTTACCGTCAACGCCCTGGTGTTGCTCTTTTTCGTTTCGGACGCTCGCCGCGAGCCGGGGAACGCCGTGCCCGCCGTCTTCGGCCTGTGCCTGCTGCCCTTTGTCCACGTGAAGCTCTCGCTCGAGGCGGCCATCGCCTGCGCCATCGTCTTCTTCACCCTGCGCCCGCGCCTGTCCCTGGCGCGCCAGTGCGCCATGGGCCTTGTCGCCGCTCTCATGTTCGGGCTCTTTCTCCTCTATAACTCCACGCTCTTCGGCGCGGCCATCGGCGGCGGCAACCCGGCCTTTCCCGTGACGCTCGCGGCCGTGCCCGACCGCATCGTGGTCAACCTGCTCGACATGCGCCATGGCCTTTTGCCAAACGCCCCGCACCTGCTGCTCGCCCTGGTCGGGCTTTTTTACGTCTGGCGCGATGGCGACGCGGCCGGCCGCATTGTCCTGGCGCTTCTCGCCGCCTACTTCTGCACCATGCTCTGGGCCAACGGCAGCGAGGCCTATGCCGCGCGCAACTGGATGGCGGCCATGCCCTTCGTGGCCTATGGGCTGGCCCGCTGGCTGGCCGCGCCCGGGACCCGCGAGAAGTTCCTGGCCCTGCCCTTTTTCCTGCTCTCCTTTTGCCTGCTGTGCGTGCTCGTGCGCTGGCCGAACGCCTTTCTCGACAGCCGCAACGCCCCGGTGCCCTACGAAAAGCTCTTCACGCTCCTGCCGCACCTGCACCTGGGCTACCTGCTCCCCTACGACTTCCTGGACCACGAGGGCGCGGGCTTGAATGCTTCCCTCGGGCGCGGGCTCGGCGTCGCGGCCGTGCTCGGCTGTTTCGCCGCGGGCCAGATCCTGGCCGCGCGCCTGCGTCGGGCCTGGCCGGGCGCCACCCTCCAGGTCCTGGCCCTGGCGACGATCCTCTTTTTCTCCCTGGTGGAAAAAGTGCCGGACGTGGCCGTGTCGCTTACCCGCGAAGGGGACGACGCCTTTTTCCTCAACTGCGCCCTGCCCGCCCCCACCGAGCTTGCCTTCCTGCACATCGCCAACCCCGACGCGGCCATGAAGCCCTACGGCTTTTTCACCATGGGCCTCGTCGAGGCCCGGGGCATGGCCGCAAGGCGCGTGCGCGCCTCGACGGTCACGCCCCTGCCGCCGTTTACGCCCATCGCGGCCCTTCTCGTCGCCGAGCGCGCGCCACGCCCGGACAAGCGCTGGCTCGACAGCGCCGCGGGAGCGGCGTTATACCGGCGTGTCCTCTCCCTGCCGGGCCTGTGACGCCGGCCCGGAAACGGGAGCGGCGGCAGCGCATCGTTTTCAAGAGGAGGTGCAGCATGGACGCACGCCCCAAGGTCGTGGTGACGCGGCGCATTCCCGAAGCCGGACTGGCCCTGTTGCGCGAGAATTGCGACGTCTGGGTCAACCCCGACGACCGGCCGCTGACGCGCGCGGAGCTTCTTTCCCGGGCCGCCGACGCCGACGGCGTCATCGGCCTGCTCACCGACCGCATCGACGCGGGCTTTTTCGACGCCGCGCCCAGGCTGCGCGGCTACGCCAACTACGCCGTGGGCTTCGACAACATCGACGTGCCCGAGGCCACGCGGCGGGGACTCCCCGTTTCCAACACCCCGGACGTGCTCACCACCGCCACGGCGGAACTGGCCTGGGCGCTGGTCTTCGCCGTGGCCCGCCGTCTGGTCGCCGCCGACGCGGTCATGCGCTCCGGGAACTGGCCCGGCTGGGGGCCGCTGCAATTCATTGGCCAGGAGATAAGCGGCCGGACGCTCGGCATCTTCGGCCCGGGCCGCATCGGCACGGCCATGGCCCGCATGTCGCGGGGGTTTTCCATGCCCGTGGTCTACACCGGCGGCCGGCGGCCCAACACCGCCCTGGAGACGGAACTGGGCGCGAAAAAGCTGCCTTTCGAGGAATTCCTGGAAACCGCCGACATCGTGAGCATCCATGCGCCGCTGACGCCCGAGACCCGCCACGCCTTCGACGCCGTAGCCCTTTCGCGCATGAAGCCGACCGCCATTGTGGTCAACACCGGCCGCGGCCCCATCATCGACGAGCAGGCGCTGGTCAATGCCCTCAAGGCGGGCCGCCCGGCCGGCGCGGGCCTCGACGTCTACGAAAGCGAGCCGCGCATGGCCGAGGGTCTGGCCGCGCTTCCGAACGTGGTCGTCGCCCCGCACATCGGCTCGGCGACGCAGACGGCCCGCGACGGCATGGCCACCTTGGCCGCGCGCAACCTGCTCGCCATGCTGGCCGGGGACTCGCCTCCCACCTGCCTCAATCCGCAGGTTCTCGCCGCCGCGCCGGGCCGGTCTTGACAATTTTCGGCAAAAAGGCGCATTGCCTCCTGCCGTAACCCTTCCCCGGCCCCGCAGCCACGACGCAAGGAGCGAACATGCGCATACGCAACATGATGCACGACTCCCTGGCCATCGTCGGACCCGACGTCACGTTCTCCGAGCTGCTGCTCGCCTACCGCGACACCGACTCCCGCCTCGTGTACGTCGTAAGCCCCGAAGGCAAGCTCCTCGGCGTGGTCAGCAGCTACGACATCCTGCGGGCCCTGTTCCCGTTCTATCTCGATTCCAACCTGGTCAAGGCCCTGCCCGACGACGCATCCGTCATCCGACAGGCCTTTTCCGGCTGCAAGGGCCAGCCCGTGTCCGAGATCATGACCACGGACTTTGTGGCCGTCGGCCCCGACGACCTCTTCCTGGAGGCCGAGGCGCTCATCGCCGAACGGGGGGTCAACGTGCTGCCTGTGCTCGACGACCAGGGCAAGCTTGTGGGCGAGGTGAGCCGCCGGGCGATCCTCAAATACCTGGCCGCGCACTGCGGCCTGGACGCCGGGGAGTAAGAGGCCATGTTCTGGACCGCCACGGCCATTTTCGTCTGCGCCTACGCCGTCATCGTTTCGGAGAAGATCAACAAGACCAAGGTGGCGCTTTTCGGCGCCGCGTTGACGCTCGCGCTCAAGGTGCTCACGCAGCACGACGCCCTGCACGACGTGGACCTCGGCGTGGACTGGAACGTCATCTTCCTGCTCATCTCCATGATGATCATCGTCAACATCATGACCAAGACGGGCGTGTTCCAGTACGTGGCCGTCAAGGCGGCCAAGCTCGGACGCGGCGAGCCCTTCGCCATCATGGCCATCTTCGCCGTGGTCACGGCCGTGTCCTCGGCCTTTCTCGACAACGTCACCACGGTGCTGCTTCTGGCCCCCGTCACCCTGCTCGTGGCCAAGGAGCTGGAAATCGACCCCGTGCCCTACCTCATCACCGAGGCACTGGCCTCCAACATCGGCGGCACGGCCACGCTTATCGGCGATCCGCCCAACATCATGATCGCCTCCAAGGCCGGCCTCGATTTCGTGGATTTCCTGATCCACCTCGCCCCGGCCATCGTGGTCATCATGATCGCCTGGATGCTGTGCTGGAAAATCGTCTTCGGCAAGCGGCTGCACGTGGGCGAAAAGCAGAAGGCCCGCATCCTGGGCATGAACGAAAACGCCCTCATCAAGGACGCGAAGCTTTTGACCAAAAGCCTCGTCGTCCTCGTCCTGACCATCCTCGGCTTCATGCTCCACGGCTTCCTCGGCTACGAGCCGGCCACCGTGGCCCTGCTCGGCGCTTCGACCCTGCTGCTCATTTCCGGCGAGGACCCGCAAAAGGTGTTCGAGGAAGTGGAATGGCCCACCATCTTTTTCTTCATGGGCCTTTTCATCATCATCGGCGGCACGGTCAAAGCAGGACTCATCGAGTACTTTTCCCAGAAGGTCATCGCGCTGACCCACCCGACCAAGGACTCCATGCTCGTGCTGTCCATGGTCATGGTCTGGTTCTCGGGCATCGCCTCGGCCATCGTGGACAACATTCCCTTCGTCGCCACCATGAATCCGCTGCTGGCCGAACTGGCCGACAAGGTGCTCGGACCATCGACGGGACTCACGGGCAGCGCGCTCTACACCCACCCGACCATGCTGCCGGTGTGGTGGTCGCTGGCGCTCGGGGCGTGCCTCGGCGGCAACGGCACGGCCATCGGCGCGTCGGCCAACGTCATCGTGGTCGGGCTCGCGGGCAAGGCCGGCCAGCATATCTCCTTCGGCCGCTTCCTCAAGTACGGCGCGCCCGTGACCCTCGGCACCATCGTCATCTCCATGCTCTACATCTACTTGCGCTACTACGTGCTCGGCGTGTAACGGGGCGGCATGCCCAAGGACGCGACGAGGACCACCGCGTATTTCACGGCGCTTTGCCTCGCTGTCACGGCCGTCCTGGTCCTGTGGGGCTACCTCGAGGCCGGCCCGGCCACGAGCGACGACCTGTACTACGAGCAGAACGTCGTCGCCGGCCGCCTGGGCGCGCTGACCAGCGAACTGGCCACGGGCTCGGGCCGCTTCCACCACTACCTCCACGTCGCCCTGACCTCGCTGCCGTACTTCCTGGACAGCCCCGCCGCGCGCCACGCCCTGTCGCTGCCGGTTTTTCTCGCGGCCATGGCCGGCTTTTGCCTCTTCGCCGGAAGCGTCGTCGGCGCGCCCTGGCTCGGCGCCCTGGCCACGCTTTTTGCCCTGGCCTTCTACCAGGACAACTGGCACCACAACATCCTGACGGCCTATCCGCTGGTCTTCGATTCGGGGCTGCTCTGCCTGACTCTGGCCGCTTGCGGGCTGTGGCGCTACGGCCGGGGCGGCGCACGCGGCTTTCTCGCCGCCGCCGTGCTCCTTTCCTTTGTCGCCTGCTGCCATTTCGAGGCCTTCCTCGCCTACGCGCCGCTTTTTTGCGCCCTCCTCTGGCTTGCCGCGCGCGGCACGCCGCGCGCGCGCTGGGGAACCATGGCCGTCTCCTGCCTGGGATTTATCGCCTTCGTAGCCGCAAGCCTCGCCTACCGCGCCCTGCACCCCAGCCAGTACGCGGGCAACGCCCTGGCCGTCTCCGACCCGGTCGTCCTTGTCCGCACCGTCTGGGCCTACAGCAGCAGCGCCCTGCCGCTCGGCGCGTTTCCCTTGAGCTGCGACTGGATCAACCGCTTTCCCACCGTGACAAGCGCCCTGGTCCTGTCCCTGCCGCAGTTCCTGGCGCAGCTCGCGAACCACGCGGCGCGGCTGGCCCCGTCCTGGCTCGCCCTGGCTCTCGTGAGCGGCGGCCTGACCTACCATCTCCTCGCCCGCGAAACAGGCCCGGCCCTGCGCCTGCGGCTTGTGCCCGCGTGCCTGTGCGCCTACGCGTTCGTGTGCCCGAACCTTCTCATCGCCCTGTCGCCCAAGTACCAGACTCCGGCGGCCGGCGGCCTGGCGTGGTATGTGACCTCGGGCTTTTCGGGCTACGCCGCGGCGGTGGGCCTCGCCGCCGCCGCGCTGTGGCTCTGCGGCCGCCTGGGCGGCAAACCGGCGGCGAAGCGCCTGACCGCCGGCGCGCTCGCCGTGATCGTGGCCGGTGTCACGCTGGCGACCGCCGCGGTCAACGCCTCGGTGCGGGAAAGCAAGGTCGCGGCCGGCGCGCGCTGGCGCGCCGCGACGCTCGCCGCAAAAAGCCCGGCCTTTGCCGCCGTGCCGGATGGCGCGCTGCTCGTGGCCCCGGATCTTTTCGTGGCCATAAGCGAGGAAAAACCGCGCCAGGGCTACTGGGAGGACTGGTTTGCCCACCGCAGCGGCAAGCGGCTGCGCGTCGTCGCCGTCGCGCCCGCCCCCTTGCCGGCGGATGCGCCCGTGTTCGCCCTGCGCCGGCTGTCGGGGCCGACCGACACAGTTACCGCCGTGCTCCTGGGCAAGGTCGCGCGCCTTGGCCCGCCAAACGCCGACCCGTACGCGCCGCATCCCGACGCGCCCACGCTTTTCGCGGACAAGGCCACGGTCACGGCCGACGCCGGCAACCGCTACTGCGACCTGCTCTACCAGGACGGCGGGCGCTTCCGGCTTACGCCGGCCGACACCGTGGGCCGGGCCGGGCTTGCGGAAACGTCCCTTGCCGCCACGGGCGGCGGCATCGCCCTGGATTCCGTGGCCCTGGTCCCGGCGCGCGGCTTCACCCCGAGCGCACCGTCCCGGGCGCTTCTGCGCTTCGGCCCGGGCTTTTCCGCGCCCGAGCGCGCCATCACCGGCGACATCGTTTGGGCCGGGGAGGCCGGAGAACTGCGCCTGCGCCAGGACGGCGACGCCCCCCTGCGCGCCCGCCTCGCCTGCACGCTGATCGCCCTGGCCCCGGTGCGCCTGGCCGTAACAGGTCCGGGCATGTCCCGGGAGATCGCCTCCTCGGGCCTTGCCACACCCATGACCCTGGACCTGACGCTGCCGCCCGGGGAAACCCGCCTGACGCTCGCCGCCCTGCCCCCGGGAAACGCCTCCCCCAAGCGCTTCGGCCTGCTCGGCGCAAGCCTCTCCCCCCTGCCCTGAGGCCAGGTTCCACAAACGCGGGATCGCCGCGCCGCAAATCCACGTTTCCTCGAACGTCCGCGCGCCTAAGAATTCTTTTCACTGTGATTTCAATAGGATGCCAAACCCCTTCCGTTTGGCACGCCCCCTGCTTTTCCCTCAGGCAAGAACGGCAACGGAAGCAAAGACCAGAAACATATATCGAAGGGGAGAAAAACCATGCTGCGCACCATCACCACTTTCATTCGTGACGAGGAAGGGGCCACCGCGGTGGAATACGGGCTCATGGCCGCTCTCATCGCCGCCGTCATCATCGGCGTCGTCACCACCCTGGGCACGAACCTGAGCGCCGTCTTCAACAAGATCGCCGGTCAGATCAAGGTCAACTAGCCGACCGCCCATCAGAACTTTCGCGCAACATGCTGGGCCGCCCCCGGAAACGGAGGCGGCCTTTGCATTTGCACGTCGTTCACGCGGTTACCCATGCGCGAGCACATGCTTTCTTCTGGATAGTAACGGTCACCTCGGGAGCATGCCAATGGAACAGGCGCACCCATGCCCATGGCCTTAGGCTCCTTCCCGATTCCCCGCTCCGGTTCCACGAATACGGGAACAGCATGCCGATGCCCCACGATTTCTCGAACGTGTCGTTAAAAAAAACACCCTTCTTCAATCCCTACGCCATGTTCCCCCAGGCGGTTCGATTGGCACGCTCTCTGCTAATTCCGTGTGTCAGGAACGGCAACGGAAGCAACGACCAGAAACATATATCGAAGGGGAGAAAGACCATGCTGCGCACCATCACCACTTTCATTCGCGACGAGGAAGGGGCCACCGCGGTTGAATACGGACTCATGGCCGCTCTCATCGCCGCCGTCATCATCGGCGTCGTCACCACCCTGGGCACGAACCTGAGCGCCGTCTTCAACAGCATCGCCGGCCAGATCAAGGTCAACTAACCAGGCCGCCCAGAGGGCTTTCGCACAGCATGCCAGGGCCGCCCCCGGAAACGGAGGCGGCCTTTGCATTTGCGCGCCGCCGTCTTGCCTCGCCTCGCCCCTTTTGGCATGGTCCCAATAAGGAGCCTTCCATGCAGCCAGCCACCCACACCGCCATCGCCCCGTCCCTGTGCGGATCGCCCGTGTCCCTTGCGCCGGGCCGGGCCGTCGTGCGCCTGACGCTCGACCCGGCCATGGCCGTTGACGCGCGCGGCCTCGTGCACGGCGGCTTCGTGTTCGGCCTGGCCGACTACGCCGCCATGCTCGCCGTCAACGACCCGTTCGTGGTGCTCGGCGCGGCCGAAGTCCGTTTCCTGTCCCCGACGGCCGCGGGGGAAACCCTCGAAGCCGAAGCCGTGGCCGAAACCGACGCCGGGCGCAAACGCCGCGTGGCCGTCACGGTCCGCCGGGGCGAAACGGACGTGTTCCAGGGCGCGTTCACCTGCTTCGTCCTGGAAAAGCACGTCCTCGACCAGTAGCCCCGGCCGATACGTTCGGATCTTGCATCAAAGCGGCCGCCGGCCGCGACGAAAAGGAGAAACGCCATGAGTTTCGAGCTGCGACACCCCGCGCCTCTGGACGCGCTCCCGGAATGCGACTGCATCTTCTGCCGGAAGCAGGCCCTGCGTTCTTCGGAAGCCGCCAGGAACGGCGATGCCGTGACGGTCGAACTCTTCTGTCGCTACTGCGGCGCACGGAAGACCATGTCCTTCAAACCGGCCGCCGACGGCAAGCAGTGGGAGCCGGCGTAGCGCCCTTGCCCTGCCGCGCGTGGCCAGGGCAACCCGACCCGCCTTGTGCGGGGGACGGGCCGGCGCGGTAGTGCCGGAAGGCGTCAGGAATGCCACGGGAAAGGGGAAGGCGTGCGGCGGGCGCGCGGTCAGGCCGCGCGCCGACGCGAAAGAGCGGCAGGCCTTCGCGCCCGCGTGCGTGCGGATGCCGGCGGCGACAAGCGGCCACGCGCCGCCACGTCCCGGCGGCCTGCCCGCACCGTCTCCGCGAAAGCGGCCGTCACGCGGGACGCAGCCCAGGGCCGCGCCGGCTCAGGCGCGGTCTTCGGGAAAGGCGACGACCACCTGCTCGTCCCCTTCCTTGCGGATCTCGATGGAACCGATGATGCGGGCGTATTCGTGCAGGGCCTTGAGGCGCTGCATGACGTCGCCGGCGACCTCCGGGGCGACCACCAGCATGAAGCCGATGCCGCAGTTGAAGATCTGCAGCATCTCCGGCCAGCTGAGCCCGCCCTGTTCGCGCAGCCAGTCGAAGACCGGCGACACTTCCCAGGAGCCGAAACGAAGATGCGCGGCCACGCCCCGGGGCAGGATGCGATTGACGTTGTCGTAGAAGCCGCCGCCCGTGATGTGGACCATGCCCTTGATCTCGAAGTCGCGCAGCAGGTTGAGCACCGTCTTGACGTAGATGCGCGTGGGCGCGCAAAGCGCCTCGGCCACGGTCTTTCCGGCCAAGGGCATGGGGTCGTCGGGCCCGAGTCCCGAGGCGTCCAGGATCTTTCGGATCAGCGAATAGCCGTTGGAATGCGGGCCGGAGGATTCGATGCCGATGACCACGTCGCCGACGCCGATGCTCGAGCCGTCCACGATTTTGGCGTTGTCCACGATACCCACGCAAAAGCCGGCCAGGTCGTAGACGCCGTCGGGATAAAAGCCGGGCATCTCGGCGGTCTCGCCGCCGAGCAGGGCGCAGCCGGACTCCTTGCAGCCTTCGGCGATGCCGGCGACCACGCGCGCGGCCAGATCGACCGAGAGCTTGCCCGTGGCGAAATAATCCAGGAAGAAAAGCGGCTTGGCTCCCTGAACCAGAATATCGTTGACACACATGGCCACAAGATCGATACCCACGGTATCGTGGCGATCGAAGTCATGGGCGAGCTTGAGCTTGGTGCCGACGCCGTCGGTGGAGGACACCAGCACCGGCTCGGCATAGGCTCCGGCCTCGAGCTTGAACAGGCCGCCGAAGCCGCCGATGTCGGAGACCACGCCCTTGCCGTAGGTACCGGCCACGATGGACTTGATGCGCGAAACCAGGGAGTTGCCGGCGTCGATGTCAACGCCCGCGGCCTTGTAGGCTGCCGATCTGTCGGCCATGGGTTGCTCCTTGCGAGGACTGCGACATGAAAACATTTTTTCATAGTGTTTTTGCGGCCCGAATTCAAGGGAAGCCTGTCCCCCCGCTCGCGGCGGCCCTGCGCGCGGCGCTTCCGGCCTTCGCGCTCGTCGCCACGGCCTTCCTGGCCCTTCCCTGCCGGCCCGCGGCGGCTGACGGCATGGACGGCCCCTCGCGCTACGGCCCGCCGCCGGAGCTGCCGCCCGGCTCGCAATCCGGCGACGACACGCCGCGCAAGGACATCCACATGGGCACGGTGGACCACATGCGCATGGGCCGCGACGAGGAAGGCAACGAGATCATGGAAATCCGGCCGCGCCCCAAGCCCGACCAGAACCAGCCGCAGGCCGGCCCCTTTTACATCTATCCGCAGGTCGGCCTGCCCGGGGCCATGCCCATGGGCGCAGGGCAAGGCATGGGGCAACCCGGGACCGGGCAAGGCGGATACGGCACCGGCAACATGGCCCCGGGCGGGCAGTACGGCCAGGGCGCGGGGCAGGCCCGGCAAGGCCTGCCGGCTGGCGGCCAAAGCGGCCAGGGTGGGCAGGCCGGTCCCTCCGGCCAGGCCGGGCAAGGCGGCATGTCGCGGCAGGGTTCGCTGCCGCAGGGGCAAGGCGGCGCGGGGCAGGCCGGCTTCGGCCAGCAAACGGGCGCGCAGCCGGGAACCGGTTCCCAAACGCCGTAACAAAGGAGGGACGCCATGCATCCGGCACGGCTTTGGAAAAAGCTGCCCGACGGGCGCGTGTCCTGCCGACTGTGCGCGCACTTCTGCCGCATCGCCGACGGCTCGCGCGGCCTGTGCGGGGTGCGCGTCAACAAGGGCGGGGCGCTTTTCACCCTGGCCTACGAGCGGGTTGCCGCGGCCAACCTCGACCCGGTGGAGAAAAAGCCGCTCTACCACTTCCACCCGGGCAGCCGGACTTTCTCTTTCGGCACCATGGGCTGCAACCTCTCCTGCGCTTTCTGCCAGAACTACAGCCTGTCCCAACCGCCGCGCCAGGGCAAGGCCGTAACCGGCGAACGGGCGACCCCGGCCGACCTCGTGGCCGCGGCCAAACGCAGCGGCGCGACCTCCATCTCCTACACGTACTCCGAACCCACGGTCTTTTTCGAGCTCATGGCCGACACGGCCGTCCTGGCCCACGAGGCAGGGCTTGGCAACATCATGGTCTCCAACGGCTTTTCGAGCCGGGCCTGCCTGGACGCCCTTGCCGGTCTCATCGACGCGGCCAACATCGACCTCAAGGCCATGGACCCGGCATTCTACGAGCAGGTGTGCGGGGCCAAGCTCGCGCCGGTGCTCAAAAACCTCGTGCACATCCGCCGCCTGGGCTGGTGGCTGGAGGTGACGACGCTGCTCATTCCCGGCCGCAACGACGACGACGCACAACTGACGCGGCTGGCGCAGTTTTTGGCCAACGAACTCGGTGTGGACACGCCCTGGCACATTTCGCGCTTCCATCCGGATTTCGCCATGCGCGACGTGCCGCCGACGCCGCCGGAACGCCTGGAGCGCGCCTACGCCATCGGCCGGGAGGCGGGACTGCGCTACGTCTACGTGGGCAACGTGCACGACGACCGGCACAATGCGACGCTGTGCCCGTCCTGCGGGGCCGTGGTCCTGGCGCGGGCGGGCATGGGGCTCGCGGCGTCGCACACGCACGGAGGCGCCTGCGACGCCTGCGGCGCGGCCATCGCCGGGCGCGGCCTGCCCTGAGGCCGTCGCGCCTTCTTGCCATGGGCGGGAAGTTGCAGTAACCAGTGCGGTCTTCGTCGGGGCGTGGCGCAGACTGGTAGCGCGCCTGCTTTGGGAGCAGGATGCCGGGTGTTCAAATCACCTCGCCCCGACCAATATATTTCAAGGGGACAGACCGTATTCGGCCTGTCCCCTTTCGCTTTTGGATAACCTGACTGGACAGTCTGTTGCCCAACCCGACAGGATAACGAGGGAATTTTGAACAACATTCGGGCAGGCTGCGGGCTGCAAACGGATTTGCTGCGGGGTGTCCCACCCAAGGCCCTGTGCGATGGGATCAGCAGGCCCCAATTGACTTGGTAGTGACTATGATCATCTACAACGCTGGGGCCGCCTGGGCCTTTTTCGCTTCCATCTGCCGACGCAGACAAAACTCGTTTGACCGATGCGTTCGCCGCATTTCTGCCGTTTTGCTTCACCGCCGGGGCGAATCACCCCTGTTGGGGAGACTTTCCGAGAGGAGATGGTTTCAGACTCGTCGCGCTTTTCCTACTGCAGCAAAAACAGTATTCCGGGAACCATGGGCCGGGTGGTCGGCTGGGCGCTGCGAAAGACCGTGGCGCTGCCGGTTCCGGCGTAGAGGACGTTCGGGTCGGCCGCGGACACGGCCAGGGCCGTGACCACCCGGTTGCCCTGGCCGGTTGCCAGGGAGCCCGTGCCCACCCATTCCCCGTAGGCGGCGTACAGGACGCCGGCCGCGCTCAACAGCGCCGCCACGGCGGCGCACGCGACCCACAAAAAAGCCCGCCTGCGTGAACGCCGCCGCCCCGGCCCGAGGCGTTCGGAGGGGCTTGGCATGGCGTGGCCGGGCATAGTGTCCTCCTGGCGCGGCCTCATTCGGGCAGGCCGGTGTTTTGCGCCGTCCATGAGACGCAGTCGTTGCCGCTGGTGAACACCCCTGCCCCGGTCCCGGCGAAAAGCTGCCCGGCCCCGGTGACGATGAGCGAGAGGACCTCCGGGGAATCAAGGCCCGTATCGGTGCAGGCGTTCCAGGTCAGGCCGCTGTCCCGGCTGATGAACACCCCGCCGCCGTTGGTGGCGGCGAAGAGCGTCGCGGTGTCGTCCGGTTTGATGGCCAGGGCCGTCAGCCGGGTGTCGGAGGGCTGCACGGTGGCCGCCGTCCACGTCGCGCCGCCGTCGGCGCTGGCATAGACCCCCGAGCCGGCGACGGCGGCATAGAGCTTCGAAGCCGCGACCGGATCGGCGGCGATGGCCCGGACCGCAGCGCTTCCCGTGCCGCTCAGGCTCACAGGCCATGCGGTGCTGTAAGTCCCGGTGCTGTCCGTATACGTGGAGGCCAGGGACAGGGTGGCAGGGCGGCTGCCGGCGACGGTGGGCGAGAAACCGATGATCAGGCCGCACGACCCCGCCTCTGTGAACGTGGCGGAGCATGAGGAGGTGACGGCATAGTCGCCGCTGCCCTCGCCGGAAAGCGTGGCGGAAATCCCGCTCGTGCCGGCCAGGACGGACAAGATCAGGGATTGACTCGTGGCGCTGCCCGTGGCCACAGCGCCGAAATCGAGGGAGTTCTTGTCCGGTGTCACGGGTGGTTGCCCGCATTCCTTCCCGGCGTATCCGGCTTGGCACTCGCAGGTGTTAAACGCCACGCAACTCCCATGGCCGGAGCAGCAGACGACGTTCGTAGAGTTGCTGCAAACCTTCCCCCAGCATATTTCGGCATCAGCCCGACCGGTCCACAGGCAGGCGAGAGCGAGCAGCACGGCCGCCAGGGCGGCCGGGAGCCGGGGGGCGGTTCGTGTGCAGGCCCCGGAAAGGGGGATGGCATGAAGTTCACGACGCATGTGCAGACTCCTTGTGTGCCGCTGTCGGTCCATGGTGAAATCTATGGCCGGCGGACGCCGAAAAGAACAAGATGGTTTCCCTGGTTTTTTCGCCACAAAAAAACCACAAAAAACCCGGATAATTCCCGGCTGTCCCTGGAGCCGCCCAGCCCGGGAACCGCCCGGCGCGTCCTGGACATGACCGGAAAAAGCCGTCAGACAGGACGGATATCTTCACACCGACACATGGCAGCGCTTCATGGACAATTCCTCACGTTCCGGCAGACCCGCCAAGCCGCGCCACCCCGTGGCCGGGGGCCATCTGCGCCGCGCCTTGAAGATGCTCGGCAAGAACTGGCGCAAGAACACCCAGGACCCGGAGCACGTCCTCAACTGGGAGGCCTGGACCGCCCAGGGACTGCCCCGGAGCACCACCACCATCGACGCGGACATCCGCCAGGGCGTCCCCGAGGAACGCCTGGCCGCCTACGCCTGCTGCCTGGGGCTGTCGCCGGGGGCGCTCCTGTCGCCGGACACGGACCTGGCCGCCCTGCTGGGGACCGCCGGCCGTGTCCGGAAGTCGAGCCTGCCCGTGGTGGCCCCGGGCTTCGGCCCTGCCTTCCACGACGAATATCCGGCCTTTAATTCCCCGCACTACCTGGAGAAGCTCTTCGCACTGCTTGGCGGCGTGTACCGTGCCCACTACGTGTTGCCCATCGCCGACTTCGTGAACCGGTGCGTCTTTTGGGTGCATCGCGTGGAGGCGGGCTGTCTCGCGGCCCGGGGGCTCTTTATGCGCTTTGGCCTGGACAATCCCTTCCAGGCCACCATCTTCCGCTGGCACAACAATCTGCATGTGTCGTATCTCTGCGACAATAAAAAAGAACTCGGCCACTTCCTGCTCGTCGACCCCCTGCGCCACAATCTGGTGGCCAGGCGCGACCCCTTCTGGCTCAAGGGCCAGGGCGTCACCGACAGCGGCCTGGCCGACAACATGCCCGTGTCCTTCGCCTTCCGCATGCAAAAGCTCCTCACGCCGGACGAGGGCGGCCTGGAGGGGCTTTGGGACCGGGAGTGCGACGACCTGCGGCGACGGCCGAGCATCCTGCCCGGAGACGCGGAGTACGCGTCCGAGCGGGCGGAGGTGGCGTCGCCGGATGCGCTGGTGTGAGCCAAGCCCGGAGCGGGAGTCTCGCTGGATGATGCGGCGCGAAGCTGTCTGAACAGGGAGGCCCTGCGCCGGGCCGGGAGCATCCGGCGCCGGGTGGCCGGGGATCCGGGCATCACGCCCCGCCAGAGAGGCTGCCGGGTCAAGAAGTTTTGCCCGGAGGCCATGGTGGCCGCGCGGCGGACCAAAGGGCGGGGAAAGTCCCGGCGGCGATGGAGAGAAGACGATGGACACGCTGCGACATCAGGGCGTTGGGAGGGAGAGGGGCGTTTTGGATTAACGCCGGAGAACCGGGATTGGCCCAGAAAGGATCGATTTTGTCCGGCCGGGCTTCTCCAACTGCACAAAATATCCAATAATATCAAAGGATGCAGGCGGCCAGTGCGCCTTTGGGAGCAGGATGCCGGGTGTTCAAATCACCTCGCCCCGACCATATTTCAAGGGCTTGCGAGTCAGTCGCAGGCCCTTTTTTTGTGGGAAATTTTCGGGGTACAACCTGGGGTACAAAAGTGAAGCCGTTGGGCGGGGGCGTGGTTTGCTCCCTGCCCGGCCCTGGCTCTGGCCGCTGCCGATGTAATCGACAACGAGCCCGGCCGGCTTGTCCCGGAACAATCGCCCATGGCGATCCTCAAGAAGATGAAGGGACTGGAAAGAAGCCGCCGGCGCGGTCGGGTCAAGGTGACCTTGGCCGTTTTCATGGCCGCCGCCGTCCGCAACATCCTTTGACCCCACCAGCGCCCCCAGTGCCAGGCCCGGCCATGTCAGGCCGCAGAAAAACCGAAAAATTCCCCTGCACTAGTTAGTTACGATTTCCGGGGCAAGCCCAGAAGGTCTTCAACCCGCTGCCCAGTTGGGCCACGGCCTTGGCTCACGCCGCTTGAGGGTATGAAAGATTTCTGTAGTGAGCTCCTTTGACTCACTAAAAAGTGACTTCCCGGGTCATTCCGACCCGATTTCCCAAACACACCAACGTCCTCTTCAAGGCCTTTCCAGGGTTTTGCGGACCGTTTTTCATGCCACGCAAGACATAACCAACTTGCCAGCAACATTGGAACATTATCGCCACACGCACACAGGGTGGTGCGTGTCGCGACCGCATGCACCGCATCGCTGGCCTTCATTTTGCTCAATAGGGCCAAGTTCTGATTCCAGAGGGGCATCAGGGAGGCTAGCCGCTGCCAATATGAGGAAAAGTGCGCACTTTTCTGGTTGAAACCGCGCTTTTCAAGCAAAATAGCATCAAAAGCAGAAGACAATTTGGCAAAAAGGGACACAGCGCGCTGCATTTAACAAAAATTGCGGAAAAAGGCTCAGGTTATCCCCATGAATCAGTGTTTCCTTAAATCGGCCCATACGAAGGAGGCCCCCATGAGCGAAAATGCGACCCCAACCCTGCCCGAAGCCGTGGAGACGCGTCTTCCCGACGAGCACCGGGAGGAGGCACAACCGCCCGAGAAGAAGTTACTCCTCAGCCGCAGAAGGATGCTCGGTTTTTTGGGCGTTCAGCTCGCCGCCGGCGCACTGGCCGTCACCAATGTCATGGCCGCGCCCAAGAACTTCAAGCCGGAATGCACCAACCGCGGCATCACCCCGGCCCAACTGCCCAATGCCCGGGCTTGGCTCGTCACGGACCCGACCGCCTGCGTCGGCTGCCGGACCTGCGAGATCGTCTGCTCCCTGTCGCACGACGACACCTGTCAGCCGACCATCGCCCGCATCCACACCCTGTACGATCCCCTGCACTCCCTGAACAAGCTCTGTGCCATGACCGAGGCGTGCAAGCAGTGCAACATGGCCGACTGCTACCTGGCCTGCCAGTACGACGCCCTGGTCCTGGACAAGAAGACCGGCGCCCGGATCATCGATCCCAAGAAATGCCAGGGGTGCGGCGAATGTTTAGCGGCCTGCCCGTGGAACATGGTGGTCTTCAACGAGGCAAAAAACATCTACTCCAAGTGCGACCTGTGCGGCGGCGACCCGTTATGCGTGAAATATTGCCCGGCCGACGCGATCAAGTTCGTTGAATTGGGATAACCCCCTTTGAAAGGAGCTGCGACAATGTATGGATGGGCTGGAAAGATATTGCGGGTGGACCTGAGCAATGGTTCCATCACCACGGAAGAGACCAAGAAGTACCTGGACTACACAGGCGGCCTCGGCTTCGGGTACAAGATCATCTTTGACGAAGCGCCCAAGGCGGGCCCCTTTGACCCTGAAAACCGGCTGATCTTCGCCGTGGGTCCCCTGACCGGCACCCTGGCGCCCTCTACCTCACGGCCGGAAGTCATCAGCATTTCGCCGCACTCCTTCGCGACGCAGTCCAAGCACTCCCTGGCCTCGCGGAGCAACTTCGGCGGCTACTGGGGCGCGGAGCTGAAGTTTGCGGGCTACGACGCGATCATCGTCCAGGGCAAGTCCCCCAAGCCGGCGTACATCAACATCAACAACGACAAGGTGACCATCGAGGACGCCTCGGGAGTGTGGGGCCTGGACGGCATCGCCGCCCAGGAAGCCATCAAGGAGAAGCAGAAGGACAACGATATCCAGATCGCCGCCATCGGTCCCGCCGGCGAAAGGATGGTCCGCATCGCGCCCATCATCCACCGGCTCGGCAACGTGGCCAGACAGGGCGGCTTCGGCGCCGTCATGGGCTCCAAGAACCTCAAGGCCATTGCCGTGCGGGGCACCAAGGGCGTCGACGTGGCGGACAAGAAGGGCCTGATCGAATACGTCCAGAGCGTCCGCGAGTTCCAGCCGGCCCCCCTGGGCGCCACCCCGCTGTCCAAGGGTCCCCTGAGCTGGACCGGGAAGCATCTGGATCCGAAAGACATCAACCATCAGGCCCAGCGCTTCGACCAGACCGAGAGCAATGCGCCCTGGCTGAAGAAATACCACCTCAAGACCCAGTCCTGTTACTCCTGTCCCCAGGGCTGCTACACGTACATGAAGGTGCCCAAGATGGGCACTGGCGCGGTGAGCTGCACCCAGTGGTTTTACGCATGGATGGGAAACAAGGACGAGGGCACCTTCCAGGCCAGCCAGTTGGTCAACAAGCTGGGTCTGGACTCTTTCGAGATGTTCCCCATGATCCAGTTCATCTGGCATCTGCAAGACGAAAAAGTGGATGGCAAGAGCGTGCTCCGGCACATGTACGACCAGAAGCTGGTCAGCAAGAAGAACCTCGAGGCCCTGGAGGCCGCCCACTATCCCCGCGAGGGCGGGAACCTGGGCTCCGCCGGCCTGGAGGGTATGTTGTCGCTGATGGCCTATCGTGAAGATTTCCTGGGCGACGCCTTGGGCGAGGGCTTCCGCCGGGCCATGGACATCATCTCGGACGAGTTTACGAAGCGCAAGATGCCCGAGGTCGCCAAGGCGGTCATGAAATTCATAAAAATGGAAGGCATCATGGGCGGCGTGGTCGGCGGCAACGGCGGCTGGGGCATGTCCGCCCACTACGACCCCAGGACTTTCGGCTACTACTGGGCCGTGAACTTCGCCATGGAGAACTGCGACCCCATGCGCCACTCCATGACCAACCTGATCGAATGGACAGGGCTTTCCTTCAAGCAGGCCATGCCCGTGGCCGTCAAGCACTGGGGAAAGGACGTCGCGGAAAACGGGCTCAACGACATCCACCGCAGCCGCGACACCCCCCTGACCTGGAACGGCGAGAAGTCTGCCAAGGCCAACGCCTATCTGAGCCAATTCATTCATTATCGGGGCTGCATCAAGGACAGCATGACGGGCTGTGACTGGGTCTATCCCGTCATGGTCAGCGGCCGCGAGGACCGGGGCTACGCCGGAGACATCTCGGTGGAGTACAAGCTCTTGGGGTATGTCACCGGAGAAAACATGACCCAGGAAAAGCTCAACGAGCAGGCCGCCAGGACCTGGACGCTGCACCGGCTCCTGACGGTCTTGGAGTGGAACGACGGCAAGCCGGTGAACATGCGCGAGGAGCACGACCAGATCCCGGACCACTTCTTCGCTCCGGTGGATACCCGGCTCCTGCCCTCCTTCCCCCCGTCCGACCCGCCGCACCCGCCCCTGGTTCGCGAGCACTTCGAGGCCACCAAGACAGAGTACTACAAGCTCATGGGGTGGGACGTGAAAACCGGACTGCCGACCCGCAGCTTGCTCAAGAAGCTGCACATGGACGACGTGCTCGCCTCCTTCGAGGCCCAGGCGTTCCAGTTGCCCAGCTAGTCGACAATGGTTCTTGAGCAAGGCTGCCACCCCTCAAGAACAGTGCTCTCCGCCCTCCTGGAGACGCCAGCCCTCCGGGAGGGGGGGAGCACGCAACGCGCATGGCGGGCCGCGCCGTCGCGGCCTGCGTGCTGACCAGCATCATGAAAAAAATCGTGCTCCTGACCCCTCCCGCGGTGCGGCTCATGAATCCGGTCACCTTCAGCGCGGACCTGCTGCCGCCCAAGACCTGGGTTCCCCTGGGCATAGCCTCCCTGGCCTCGGCCCTGCGCTCCGGCAACTTCGACGTGGAGTTCCACGACCTGCACGACCGCGACTGGCCCCTGGTCGAGGCCATGCTCTCCGAAAGCGCACCCGGCCTGGTGGGCATCAGCTGCTTCACCTTCGGCCGGGCCAACGCCATGCGCCTGGCCGAGCTGTCCAAGCGCCTCTTCCCGGAGGTACCGGTGGTCATGGGCGGCCCCCACGCCACCTTCTTCCCGGACCAGGTGCTCGCTTCCGGCAACGTGGACGTGGTGGTCCTGGGCGAGGGGGAGAACACCATCGTGCAACTGGCCCGACGTCTGGCCCAGGGCCGGGCCCCGGACGACGTCCGGGGCATCGCCTTTCTCAGGGACGGCCACGTGCGCCTGACCCCGCCCCGGGAGAGCGTCACCGACCTGGACGTGTTCCCCTTCCCGGCCTACGACGCCTTCGACCTGACCCAGTACAAGTCCCCGGAGATCCCGCCTCAATACCAGGAGCTGACCGGAACCCATGTCATGACCTCCAGGGGCTGCCCGTTCCACTGCGAATTCTGCTCGGTGAACAAGTTTTTCAACGGCAAGTGGGCCTTCCGCTCGCCGGGCAACGTGGCCGACGAACTGGAGAAGCTGGTGGCCGACCGCGGCGTGCGCCACGTGTATTTCTCGGACGACCTGTTCTCCCTGAACCACCAGCGGACCATCGGCATCTGCAGGGAGATCCTGGACCGAAAGCTGAACCTCGTCTGGATGGCCGAGACCCGGGTGGACTGCGTCAACGAGGAGATGCTGGCCTGGATGCGCAAGGCCGGGTGCTACCGGGTCTACTACGGCGTGGAGTCCGGCAGCCCGCGCATCCTCAAGTCCGTCAACAAGGGCTTCACCGTGGAGCAGGTGGCCAGGGCTTTCGCCCTGACGCATAGGGCCGGCATCGAGCCCAGCTGCTTCCTCATGGTCGGCAACCCCGGCGAGACCCCGGAGACCATAGACGAGACCATCGCGCTCATCCGGGAGATCCGGCCGGCCACCTCCCCCATCGTCGGCATCACCACCATCCTGCCGGGGACCAGGCAGTACGAACTTTCCAAGCGACAGGGACTCATCAGCGACGCCTATTGGCGGTCGGACGCGGCGCCTCCGCTGTACACCGGCGAATACGACGTGGACGACCTGATCCAGCTGCAAATCCGACTGGCCAGGGGGGTCTGCCCCGAGGTCTACGAACAGATGTGCGCCATCGGCCTGGACGACGACTATTTCCGCCTCAGGCGCCTGCTGGGGGACAGGCATGCCCGCACGGCCTGAGCGGGGCGTTGGCTAAAGATACGGCCAGTGAGACCAAGAGCACCTATAAAGGGTCGGCCAGGGGGCTTCGTCGGCTATGCCGCCATCCTGCGGCGGCGTTATCACGGTTGGAAGAAGGGAGGCGTAGGATTCGGGTCACACTGCCCCGAAGGGCGAAATCGGAGCGGATCCATGTGCTTATGGTTGCCCGGCATTGACAGAAATGGGGTGAACAACTAGGCAAGATCAAAAGGATTCTCAAACGGGTGTCTGCCGCCGGCGACGCCTGGCCGCAGACCGCCCGCCGCCGCGGACGGTCACACGCGGGGAGCCGCTTCAAGACCGGGGGCGCGAGAGCCATGGGCATTCACAAGTTCACCATTCCGGAAATCATTTTCGGCCGCGGCAGCTTCGACTATGCCGGCGTGTGCGCCAAACAGCTCGGGGCCTCGAAGATTTTCGTCGTATCCGATCCGGGGGTGGAGGCGGCCGGCTGGCTGGACAGGCTCATAGCCATCCTCAGGCGCGAGGGCCTGGAGTCCGTCTATTGCAACGACGTGGCCCAAAATCCCAAGGACCATCAGGTCAAAAAGGGAGTGGAGCTGTACCGCCAAAGCGGTGCGGATGTGGTTTTGGCCCTTGGCGGGGGCAGCGTCATGGACGCGGCCAAGGGCATTGCCCTGGTGGCCAGCAACGGCGGGGAAATCAAGGACTACGAGGGAGCCAATCAGGTCAAGGATCCCCTGCCGCCCATGGTCTTCATCCCCACGACCATGGGCAGCGAATCCAACATTTCCCAGTTCGCGGTGATCACCGACGTGGCGCGGCGCATCAAGATGACCATCATCAGCCGGACTCTTGTTCCCAATATCTCCATCACCGACCCGAACCTGCTCGGCACGCTGAGCCGCGAACTGCTCCTGGCCCCCCTGTTCGACGCCCTGGCCCATGCGGTGGAGTCCTACCTGTCGCCCCTGGCCAATCCCCTGACCGAGGTGCAAAGCCTCAAGGGACTCGACCTGCTCTGGCGTCACAGCCGGCCGGCCTTGGCGACCCTGGCCCTCGACGAACTGGAGCAACTGGCCGTGGCCGGACTTTCCTCCGGCATCGCCTTCACCAACGCCAGCGTGGGGCTGGGACACGCCCTGGCCCATGCCCTGGGCGGCATGTACGACGTGGTGCACGGCGTTTCCCACGCCCTGCTCCTGCCGAGCGTCATGCGGTACAATCAGCCGGAATGCGAGGCGAAGATGGCCGTGATCGGTCGCATCCTCCTCGGCGAGCGCCTGGAGAGCGACGCGGCCACGGCCGCGGGCGGCATCGCGGCCCTGGAGCGCTTTCGCGAGGAGATCGGCCTGCCGGCGCGGCTGCGCGAGGTCCTGCCCGACAACACCATGCTGCCCAAGATGAGCCGCAACGCCGCCAAGGACATCTGCCTGCTCACCAACCCCCGGCCGGCCGGATGGAAGGACATCCTGAACATCTACTACGGAGCGTGGTGATGACGCGCGACACCAAGCTCGCGGACATCAGCGGCATCGAGACCGTCAAGCTGGGGTTTTTCAAGGAGGTCAAACGCAAGATCCGCGAACTTGAGGCATCGAACCAGGAGCTCGAACAGAAACGCCGGGACATCCAGGCCATCCTGGACGGTATTCCCGACGTCATGGCCGTGATTTCCCGGGAGAAAAAAGTGCTGTCGGTCAACAAGTCCTTTGACGACACCTACCCCGGGCTCGCGCCGGCGGGCCTGACCTGCCACAAGATCTTCAAGGGGTGCGACGCGCCATGCTCCCCCTGTTCCATCGAACTGGCCATGGAAAGCCCGACCCGGGTTTCGCGCAGTCTGCAAATCCTGAACCGTGGCGGCGAGAACCGGCAAATCGAGTGCACGGCCTCGGTCATGCTGGACGGCACAAGCAAGCCGAACCGGATCTTGCTGCTGCAGCGCGACGTCACCCTGGAGAAGCAGTTCCAGGCCAAGTATTTCCTGGCCGAGCGCATGGCCACGGTGGGCGTCTTGGCCGAGGGCGTGGCCCACGAGATCAACAACCCCCTCACGAGCATCAGCGGCTTCGCCGAAACCCTGGCCCTGCACCTGGGCGAACTCGAGGCCCTGACGCCGGCGAGCGAAAAGGCGGCGGCCCTTTTCGAGGACTTTCACGAGTTTCTGGACACCATCCTCATGGAATGCAGCCGTTGTTCGGGCATCGTCCAGAACCTCCTGACCTTCGGCCACCGCGAGGTCCGGCAACTGACCACCGTCGACCTTAACGACGTCGTGGCCAATTGCCTCAAGCTGCTCGGCCCCAGGCTCAGCCGCCTGCCCAAGGACATCATCGCCCTGGAGACCGGGGGGGAGGACGCCCCCGTGGTGCTCGGGCATCCCGGGGAACTGATGCAGGTCATGCTCAATCTCGTGGGCAACGCCCTGTACGCCGTACGGGCCTCGGGCAGGATCAGGATCAGGACCGGGGTCAGGGACAACATGGTGGCGCTCGAAGTGGCCGACACCGGGGACGGCATCGCGCCGGAGCATATCGGCAAGCTCTTCGAACCCTTTTTCACCACCAAGCCCCCGGGACAGGGCATCGGCATCGGCCTGTCCACCTGTTACAACATCATCCGCAAGCATGGCGGGGAGATCAGCGTGGAAAGCGAGCCGGGCAAGGGCGCGGTCTTCGAGGTCATCCTGCCCTACCTGTCGCAATAGGCCGCAACGCATGTATAAAACCGGAGCCATCAACCTTTTGGTGGTCGATGACGAGCAGTCCATCCGCCGCCTGGCCCAAAAGGCCCTGGCCGCGCCCGACCGGGTGGTGACCACGGCCGAGTCGGCCGAAAAGGCCATCCGTCTCACCCTCGAACAGGACTTCGACGTCGTCCTCCTGGACATCCGCCTGCCCGACAGCAATGGCCTCGGCCTGCTCGAACGGTTCCGGGAGCGCCTTCCCGACGTGGAGGTGATCATGATCACCGCCTACGCCGAGGTGGCGAGCGCGGTCGAGGCCATGAAGATCGGGGCCTACGACTACATCACCAAGCCGTTTTCCCTGGAACGGATCAAGTTGGTGATCGAGAAGGCCTACCAGCGTTCCGTGCTGCAACGGGAAAACCGGATTTTGCGCCGGACGGGGACGCCCAGGCCCGACTGCAAGCTCGTTGGCCATTCCCTGGCCATCAAACAGATCCTGTTTCTCATCAGCAAGGTGGCGCCGACCCGGACACCGGTACTGATTACCGGCGAATCAGGCGTGGGCAAGGATGTGGTGGCCCACAACATCCACAACCAGAGCGCCTGCGCGGACAGGCCGCTGGTCATTAAGAACTGCGGCACCTTCAACAAGGAGTTGTTGCGCAGCGAGCTTTTCGGCTACCGCAAGGGGGCTTTCACGGGGGCGACCGAATCCCGGGATGGCTTGCTGGCCCTGGCCAACAACGGAACGCTTTTCCTCGACGAGGTCGGCGAACTGTCCCTGGAACTCCAGTCCATGCTGCTGCGTCTTTTGGAGTCCCAGACCTACCGGCGGGTGGGCGAGACCGAAGAGCGCAAGGTCAACATCCGTTTTCTGTTCGCCACCAACCGCGATCTGGCCAAGGAGGTCGAGGCCGGACGTTTTCACGAGGCCCTTTTCCATCGTCTGAACATCTTTCGCATCGAGGTGCCGCCGTTGCGGGAAAGAATAGAGGACATCCCGGCCCTCACGACCCATTTCCTCGGCCATATCTATCCGGACCGACCGCCCTACAAGATCGCTCCCACGGCCGAGGCCTGCTTCCTGTCCTACCACTGGCCGGGCAACGTCCGGGAGATGCGCAACGTTCTCGAGCGGGCCATCATCCTGTCCGAAAACGACCTGGTCACGGCGGGGACGCTGCCGCAAGAGATCGTCGGAGCCCTGGACGGCGCCGAAAAAAGAGGGATTCTCCCGACTCTCGAACAAAGCGAACGCCAGCTCATCATGCGGGTTCTCAACCATGTGGGCGGCAACCGGACCGTGGCCGCCAAGATGCTCGGTATCGGCCGCAAGACCCTGTATCGCAAGATGTGCAAGTTCAAGCTGCCGCAATAGGTCCTGCGGGATGGGGAAAATTCCCGAATATGCCGGTTGGAGGCCACAGGAACATCCACGCCGTGGCGAGCGAAGCTCTTGAGAAGTCGCACAATAGCGGCGGGACCGCCAAGGGCGGTGAGTACTTTGAGGAATTACTCTTGCTGCTCTTGCGGGGCCATGTCCCGTGCCTTTCTTCATCAGAAATGATGCGTCCCTCCGCGCCCTCCCCTCTGCGACAAGATCCCACCGCGGCCTGCTGAAAATCTGGTTCTCCAGGGCTGGATTACCGCCCAGTGGCTCACCTCTGCATAACCGCCAGGGACCGGGCTTGGGTCGTTTTAGCCGGACAGCCCAGAAGATTCAGTGTGATGAAATGTGCCTTGCGGCTTGTGCCGGAAGACCTTGCGTGTTGTCCCGACTCTCTTGGTGGCTGCTTGGAGAAGGAAAAATCGCCTGCCGACAAGAAGCGCGCACCGGTCTCGATTCTGGTTGTCTGCAATGGGAATCGCAAAATGGTAATGATACACGAAATGACGGCCACACGATAACGCGCATTGAGAAACTGCTCTTTACCTTGAACCTCACCTACGATAGCATCTTTTTGTGACGATAAAGTTGACTTCGCTTGTCTGCTTTGAAGAAGCGGGGCGTACTTCAAAGCGCAACAGCAAAATGGTGGTAATTTTAAAAATGAAAAAAATTTTTTATGTCCTTTGTATTGCGACAGAGTTTCTTTGCTGCAGCCTGGTCGCGCACGCGGAAGTAGTCGGACAATCCTTGATGCAAACTGATGTATTTAAGCAGTACGTTAATGAACGAAAAACCCTTGAGGACAAAATTTCCATCACGAACAGCAATATAGAAAGCCAGAAAAAGGAACTCGCAGGTGAAGCAGTTAACATGCTAGAGAGACTTGGGCCGTCTCTGTATAATGGGAATCTTGGCAATGAAGTAATCAACATATTAAAAGAATACGCCTTAGTCTTTCTCGGGGGTGAAACAGTTATATATATAGCCATGGCAATCAGCTTGCTTGTCTCAATATTGTATATCGTTTATTTGAAAAAATATCATCCCAACAGATGGATTCTTTCAACATCGTTTAGGACATTCTCTTTTCTCAAGAAAAAGATATTGCGCCAAAATGGCGTGCTGCCGTTGCTTGTCATAGCTCTTCTTCTGGGATCGGCCACAACTGCCAAGGCAAAGACAAATGTATTACAAGACATGAACATGTACTATACAGGAAATCAGTTCGAAAAAGGATATTTACTGTGCAAGTATTCAAAAGAACCATTCACCCTTGACTATACGGCCGTAAACAATACTCCGGTCATCAAGCAGCCCGGTCCCGGCTTTGAGCGTGCGTATGACATGATTGCCCATCTGATCGGGCTGCATCTTTCCGCTTCCGCAGGCGAATTCGCTTGGCTCTACGACAGGGCAGACAACGAGGCGCAGCGACGGATGGTTTTCGAGTTGTTGGTTCAATTGCCCAAGGATGCGGTTCAGGCCGCCGCCGAAAAAGTAATCGATAGCATTTGCGATCAAGGGCGCCGGCAGGTGATGGTGTCCATCGATCGTTTCAAGATGCTGCTTGCCGCCTTGGCTGGAAGCGACAACCGGCTTTTTGCCAATGGCTTGGTCAAAACCTTTTTGGCAAAGGCCGTCAGCCAGATCCGTGACCTGGAAGGGCTCGATGCCCTTGTCGGACTGGCCGTAGCCAACGACGCCTTTGAAACCTTGCGCGAACCCACGGCCAAGGTCCTGAAAACCATTCCCAGCCGTCTTTCTTTTTCCGACACGGTGTATGCCGCCCGGGTCTACTTCCGCATCGACAAGGATATGTCACGGAAATTGTTCAACGATATTCGATTTGATTTCCGCAAATTCATGGAGCAGCCCATTTTGACGCAAAAATTGGTCGAGTTGATGCAGGAGTTATCCGGCGTCGCGGCGTTTCGACCGATTTACGATACCGACAGCCTGTATAAATCTCTTCAACAACTGCCAAATTCGCTTCGTGTCCAGATTACGAGTCTTCTTGACAGCGTTGACACCGCATTGGCCGGCGTTGCCTACAACAGCATCGGGCACGATGCCGGAGATCTTGTTTTTCGCGATTCAACTGTGTTGCGACTCTTTGCCGAATTAACTGCAAAATACAACAAAAATGGCAATGGCGATATTGTAAATGCGCTTGCTCGCGCCGTCGTGGAGTCCAATGTCCCTTATATAAAAGGTGATGTTCTCGAGGCCGCCGGCCTGATGGGAGAAAAGCCCGAAGCCTTCGCGGAATCCGTATTTACATACGACATGGGCACTGATTTCAAATATAATCGGAATGACAAGTTGTTCCTGTCGCTGGTCACGGTATTGACACCGCAACAGATAAAGGCCTTCGAGGACTATTTCGCCAAGAAAACCTCCCTGGCCAATGGCCTGCTCATCGTCCTTTTTCAGAAAGATAAGCCGGCGTTTTACAAGCTCCTTGGACATGTTTTCGCCAACGCGCCGCAAAGCATCGCCGATCTGCGCCTGCCCAACGAATCCTTTGACCTGCACGGCGTGGCGACGGCTTTTTCCGCGCAGGCCCTCAAGGGCTTCGAAACCATTCCGGCGCCAGTCCTTTTTGCACAACATGAACTGGCCGGTCCGGAACCGGATGTCAAACTGGTACGGCGAGCGCTGATTCCTGAGCTCGATCGCCTGTTTCGCGATTTCCTCACGAACGAGCCGAAGAGCCTGACCGAGGAACAAGCCATCGAAACGCTTATCCTGCTGTCCATTGTGGGGGAACCCGGTGGTGCGGCCTTCAAGGAGGAGCACTTCGTCCTCAACAAGCTTGCGCAGGACTATTTTTCCGGGGTCGTTGCGAACGGGACCGCCATGTTGCGGCAAGCTGTGGCGGAGAGAGAAGAGGCTTTGTCCGTGTTGCAAAAAGCCGTTTCTCTCAAGAAAAGCGTAAAACGCCTGGAGATCGTATCGACAATTTATAGCGGAATGATCGCACTCTATCTCTTTTTCGGTGCTGCGCTTTCACTGCTCTATGCCTGCAATGTTCTGCTGCCGGGGAAGAATCTCAGCCTTGTCAACGGAATATTGCATTGGGCGGAGTCATTTGCCTGTTACCTTATGGCAACACTCATCGTGCTTGTGCCGGGGTTCTTCCTCAAAGTAGGCACGCAGTTTCTGCGCGGTCTGTTGGCAACAGAGACCATGACGCCATCCCTTGAAGAGTGCGTTGCCGCGCTCGGTACACAGTCGCCTGTTCTCGAGGAAAAGACGGAAACGGCCTGATCGTCGCCAGAAAAGGGTGAGGATCCGTTTGAGACGCAAGAAGCAGTCGATTGCAGCAAGGAGAACCCATGTCGGACAAAAAGAATAACCATGTTGTTTGCGCCGCATTCGCCAGTTTTTTTCTATCCTTGACGCTTTTCCTTGGCGGGTGCGGCGCTCCGGTGCACAAGGTCGTCACGCCTGATCTTGAAGCACAGATGCTGCGGGATCTGCAAGAAGGAAAAATGGTTCTAGTGAGCAACAATCTCAATGCAAGCTTCTATTTTATTGGAAGTTGGCGTGGCATGGCGGCTGCTTACAACTCCCACCAATGGAAGCAACTGGCAATTTTGGTCATGACCACAGGTCATGAGATCGATGTAGCCTATTACTTTCTTGGCGCTGCCGCAGAACAACTCGGCTATTATGAAGCTGCTTTGACATATTACGACAGGGCTGTCGATCTGTACAATGACAATGTCTATGACCACCACTGTCGAGACTTGATCAGCTTCAGCGGTTGTCCCATCAATTTGCGCCGGGCGTTGCCCGCCCGCATCGCCAGCGTACGCAACATCCTCCAGACTCAGGCCGTGGCGCAGGCACGCATGGAGGCGCTGCAGCGGCAGCAGGAAGAGGATCAGGCGCGAAAGACCAGGCACCAAGCGCGACAGCAGGCTGCGCGGCAGAAGAATCAGCCGTCCAGGCAGGAAAAAACGCAGACTGCCGCCAAACCCACTGCGGCCGGACCATCCCCTGAAGCGATGCAACCCACCCCCCTGGAACCCGTCCGGGACATCCCCGTCGAAGCCGCTTCCGCGCGTGCCCCGGCCCGGACGACGCCAGCCGTGACTGCGCCTGAAGACAAGATTCCGGTCCAGGACAAGGTCCGCATCAATATGCCTGATCTCAAACCCGATGCGCCGACGCCTTCGTCCGACGCTCCGGCGAAGACGCCTGCCCCCAAAACGCCCAAGACGCCCAGCGACGATTACTCGTAGAATACGACAGCAACGGCCGGTGCCTTGCGCTTCCTTCGGCGATTGGCAAAAGGGGGAGGACGCCAGGCACGGCCAATACCTGGCAAGGGAGGCGGCATGCGCGTCCACTGGATCCTTCATCTGGCGATCGTTGTGGCCCTGATGCTGGCCGGGGGAGTTCCTTGTCATGCAGGCCCTGCGGACGGGGGACAAGGCGAGGTCGGCTATTCCACGGGAACGGACGAGCCTGCGACGTCCGGCCCGCCCCGGGCAGAATCCTCGACGAAGGCGGCTTCCGAAAGCGCGGTCCGGGATACCAAGCCGGAAATATCCATAACCCTCGACCGGCTCGAAAGCCTGCCACCCGAACCCGAAACGGCTCCCGTCACGCCGCCTCGCGCCACGGCGCCTTCCCAGCCACTACAGGGCGAAAAAAACGCCGCGCCGCCACTTCCCCGGCAGGACGCGCCATCCGGGAGGGCCGTATCCGACCATGCACCGCCCGCAAGCCCCTCCTCTCCGATCATGGCCATGCTCGAAAACACGCTCCATGGGCGTTATGACGCGACGATCGCTCTGAAGGAGCGGATGCCGAAGAAGGTGTTCCATGAGGCGTACGATCGGGCCGCGGCCAACGAGCTCAGCCGCAAGGGCAATATGCTGCTCAACCAACAGGGGGATATGGCCGGCGCGCTCGAAGCCTACGCGGCTGCGTACGCAAAGGACAAATCGAGCTCCGAAATAACCGGCAGCTACGGCTATGCGCTGTTTCGCAACGGGCAGTTCGCACAGGCTCGCGACAGGGAGGTCGAGTCCCTCGAGATAAAACCGGGCTATGGCGCCGCGTGGTTCGTCCTGGGACAGATTTTCGGCTATCTCAAGCAGGAGGACTACGCCTACGCCAGCTTCGTCAACACCTGCCTGTTCACCCGCAACAGGGAAACCACCCTTGGCTTCCTGGATCGGGAAAAGGACAAGTACGGCGAGGTGTGCGTGCAACGAGCCGCGGCACGTGCGCTTGAAACCTGCCGAAATCTGGCCGCTCGGGGGACCTCGCCTTCGGGCGAGGGGCGGACGGCTCCGCCGCCGGCCCGCATGACGACGCCTGGGGACAGCGCGCCGCGCATCGGAAAAGTTGATATCAAAAAAATCGTGCTCGACAGCAATCGGTTGCCGGAACTGGTCGGCAGGCTGGCAAAGATGGAGGGGATCTCCAGGCAGGAACGCGAACAGCAGATGGAGGCAATGGTTGTCCCCATGGTGACGGCCGTGCGCGCTCTCGTAAGCCGTTATGCCCGGGAGCATGGATATGGGGTCGTGCTTCCCGTGGGCGGGGAAATGCCGTTCCGGCAGCAAGGCCCGCTTGGGCCACAAGCCTTTTCCCTTGTGGGGGTTGATGCGACGGTGTTGCGCTTTCTCAATAGCCCCGAGGGGATACGGTTTCGGAGAACGGTCGCCATCGACGACCTGACGTCGGCGGTTTCCCAGCGTTTCAACGCGCGTTGAGCTTGGAACACCGCCCTGGGAGACATGCCTGCGTTGGCTGGCAAATGCCGCCAGCCGGGCGAACATCCAGGACGTGGGGAAAAACCGGCGACGACTGCCGCTTCGCGGTCCGGAGAAACAGGCTGAACAGCGACTTGCGAGAATTGCACGCCGCAGTCTCGTTCCCGCACTGGCCTTCACGGCAAGACCGCCGCAGCCATCCTGGCCATGTCGGACGCGGGACAGGTGGCTGCACGTGACCAGTTGGCCTTGTCCGGGGTCAGGGCTGCGTAGTTCGGTTTCAGGTGCGGTCAGTTTGTCCGACAGGAGGACCGGAAACGCATCTGCCGGGTCATGGAGCGCTGGTATCCGCCCGTGCTGCTGCTGCAACTGGACGCGGGACCCGGGACGCGGCCCCGGTCGGTCTATCAGCTCTTGGCGAGTGGAAAGCTCAGGATCGTGGAGGAGCGGACGACGGTTTCCCGCCAGAAAAGGGGAGCCGCGTCAAATGGCCTCGCTGCTCTACGAAATCATTCTCCCGTCCTCGGGATGACCTGGCCGGTCCTGGTGTTCACGTGGGCGTTAGGCCCTGCCGGGACGTAGGCTGTGCCCGTTTGCGGCTCAACGATAGGCCCTTGAAGGATCGCCGGCCCCGTGTAGGTGCGGCCGTCGTTGTCCACCATGCCGCCGCTGCCGTTCGGAATGAACACGGTCCCGGGCCGGTCTTGTTGGGCGAAGGCAACTGCCGCCAGGGACAAAAAAGCCAGGGTCAGGACGATCCGCTTCATGGTGGCCCCTTACGGGTTTGAGTTGATAGCATGGCCTACGGCGACGTGGGCAACGTGTCCACTCCCTGCCGTCCCCCTCTCCTCGGACAAATCCTTCGCCCTGCCCCCGAGCGCCCCGGTGGCGGAACGGGCCTGTATCTGCGGGCGCGCCCGACGCCGGCCTATCCCTCAAAGGGGGGGTGCAAATCCCCCCTTTGAGGGATTGTCAAGGGAAGATCTTTCAGGTCACGCTTTTCATGGAAAACGTAGAGGAAGGATGCGGTCCAGGGAAAGCCGGGGATGCATCAACGCGACGGCACAACGATACGGACATTTTGAACGGGAAGCAAAGGGAAAATACGCATGTAGCATTGCCATGAAGACTTGGCCGCTTCGTCAACCTCAACCGCCAGGAGGCTTGCGTCATGACCAGCAGTATTGAGAAAGAGCTGTTGAACAAGATCGACGTACTGCATTTGCCCGGTCCGACGCCGCGTGTCGAGGCCATACGGGAACGCTTCATCTCCCTGACTCCTGAAATCTGCGTGGAACGGGCGCAATACATCACCGAGTCGTACAAGGAGACAGAGGACCAGCCCATCCACATCCGCCGGGCCAAGGCCCTGAAAAAGATCCTCGGCCAGATGACCATCTTCATCCAGCCCGACGAAATCATCGTCGGCAACCAGTGCACCAAGCCACGCGCCGCGCCGGTCTTTCCCGAGTTTTCCTGCAAATGGCTGGAGGACGAACTCGATCGCCTGGAAAAACGCACCGGCGACGTCTTTTTGATCTCCGAAGCCAAGAAAGCCGCCCTGCGCGCACTCTTTCCCTACTGGAACGGCAAGACGACCAACGAGCTGGCCACGGCGCTCATGCCCCAAGCCGCCAAGGACGCCCAGAAATACGGCGTGTTCACCGTCGGCAACTACTATTTCAACGGCGTGGGGCACATCTCCGTCGACTATGCCAAGGTCCTGGGCAAGGGGCTCAACGGCATCATCGCCGAAGCCCGCTCCGAACTGGCCGAACTCGACATGACCAACCCCGAGCATCTGGCCAAGATCACCTTCCTCAACGCCGTGATCATCACCAACCAGGCGGTCATCGCCTTTGCCAAGCGCTTTTCCGATCTGGCCGCCGGGATGGCCGAAAAGGAAGCCGATCCGTCCCGCAAGGCCGAACTGCTGGAGATCGCCCGGGTCTGCGCCGCGGTGCCGGCCTCCCCGGCCCAAACCTTCGCCGAGGCGCTCCAGTCCTTCTGGTTCATCCAGCTCGTCTTGCAGATCGAATCCAACGGCCACTCCATCTCGCCCATGCGCTTCGACCAGTACCTGTTCCCCTATCTGCTGCGCGACAAGGACCTCGGCATTGAAAAAGCCCAGGAACTGCTGGACCTGCTCTTTATCAAGTTCAACGAAATCAACAAGGTGCGCGACGAAGGCTCGACCAAGGCCTTTGGCGGCTACCCCATGTTCCAAAACCTCATCGTCGGCGGCGTGGACCGGGAAGGCGAGGACGCCACCAACCCCCTGTCCTACATGTGCCTCCAGGCCACGGCCAACACCCGGCTCTACCAGCCCTCCATCTCCATCCGGGTGCACAGCGAAACGCCCCGGGCCCTGTACGAGAAAGCGGCCGAAGTGACGCGCCTTGGCCTTGGCATGCCGGCCTACTACAACGACCGCTTCATCATCCCGGGACTGCTCAGCCGGGGGCTCACCCGCGAGGACGCCCGGGACTACGGCATCATCGGCTGCGTCGAACCGCAGGTCGGCGGCAAGACCGAGGGTTGGCACGATGCCGCTTTCTTCAACATCGCCAAGGTCCTCGAGCTGACGCTCAACAACGGCGTCGATCCGCTTTCCGGCGAGCGCCTCGGCCCGAAAACCGGCGACCTGACCACGTTTGCCACCTACGACGCCCTCATGGCCGCCTACCGCAAGCAGATGGAATACAGCGTCAAGCTGCTCGTGGTCAGCGACAACGCCGTGGACGTGGCCCACGGCCAGCGCGCCCCGCTGCCCTTCCTGTCCTCCCTGGTCGACGACTGCATCGCCAAGGGCAAGTCCCTCCAGGAAGGCGGCGCGCACTACAACTTCACCGGGCCGCAGGGTGTCGGCGTGGCCAACGTGGCCGACTCCCTGGCCGCCCTGCGCAAGCTCGTCTACGAGGACAAGGCCGTCAGCCTCGCCGAGCTCAAAGCGGCCCTGGCCTCGGACTTCGCCGGCGTCGAGGGGGAAAGCCTGCGCCAGATGCTCGTCAACCGCGCGCCCAAGTACGGCAACGACGAGCCCTATGCCGACGAGATCGCCCACGAAGGCGCCCTGATCTATTGCAAGGAAGTCGAGAAGTACGCCAATCCCAGGGGCGGGCGCTTCCAGCCCGGCCTGTACCCGGTCTCGGCCAACGTGCCCCTGGGCACCGTCGTCGGGGCCACCCCGGACGGGCGCAAGGCCGGCACGCCCCTGGCCGACGGCGTCTCGCCGGTGTCGGGCATGGACCACTCCGGCCCCACGGCCTCGGTCAAGTCCGTCACCAAGCTCGACCACGTCATCGCCTCCAACGGCACCCTGCTCAACATGAAGTTCCACCCGAGCGCCCTCAAGGACGGCCAGGGCATCTCCAACCTCATCGCCGTGACCGAGACGCTCTTTAACGGCGGCGGCACGCACATCCAGTACAACGTCATCAGCAAGGACACGCTCACCGACGCGCAAATGCACCCCGACAACTACCGGGGCTTGGTCGTGCGCGTCGCCGGCTACAGCGCGTTTTTCACCTCCCTTGACCGCTCCATCCAGGACGACATCATCTCGCGCACCGAGCAGATGTTCTAGCCGTCCGCAACCGGAAACCGAAAGCCGCCGCCTCGCCCGGGAGGCGGCGGCTCCCCGGACGTCCGAAGACCGGCCACGGGGCGATACCCATGCCCGGTTGGCCGGCCCGGCATGGCAAACGGAGCCACCATGACCTTGCGCAAGAAATTCCAGCTTTTCTCCCCGCGGGGCGTCGACGCCGACGACACGACCGGCGTGGTCAGCGACTTCCAGCGTTTTTCCATCCACGACGGCCCCGGCATCCGGACCATCGTCTTCCTCAAGGGCTGCCCGCTCCATTGCCTGTGGTGCCAGAACCCGGAAAACATCCGGTCCGCCCCCCAACTCATGTACATCGCCGCCAACTGCATCCGGTGCGGCAAGTGCGTGGACGCCTGTCCCAACCACTGCCTCACGGCCACGCCGGAGGAGGGCATCGTCCTGGACCGGGAGCGTTGCGCCCTGCCGCAGTGCGGGCTGTGCCAGCGCGTGTGCTACGCCAACGCCCTCACGGTCTGCGGCCGCTACCTGAGCGTGTCCGAGGTCATGGAGGAGGTGGAGCTCGACCGGGAATTCTACGACCGCTCCGGCGGCGGCGTGACCTTTTCGGGCGGCGAACCCTTCGCGCAGCCCCGCTTTCTGGAGGCGTTGGCCGAAGAGGCGAAAAAACGGGGCCTGCGCACGGCCGTCGAAACCTGCGGTCAGGCCGATTGGCAGGCCATGGCGCCGGCCCTGCGCCACATGGATATGGTCCTTTTCGACGTCAAGCACATGGACGCGGCGGTCCACCGGGAGCTCACGGGATCGACCAATACACGCATCCTGGCCAATCTTCGCGCCATCGACGCCCTGGGCATCCCGACGCGCCTGCGCCTGCCGCTGATCCCCGGGCGCAACGACTCGCCGGAAAACCTGCGCCGGACAGCCGCCCTGGCCGCCGAGCTCAAGCATCTGATTGCCCTGGACATCCTGCCCTACCATCGCATGGGCGAACCGAAATGGCGGCAATTGGGCCAGGACTATGCCCTGCACGGACTCGCCCCCCACGGCCGGGATGAAATCGAGCGGCTCACGGCGTCGCTTCAGCCGTTTCCCATCGCGGTCACCATCGGCGGTTGACCGCGAAAATCCCGCTGCGCCGTGCGCCGGGGAATGACGGCGGATCTTGACGCCGTGTTGTCGCGACGGCGGGGGCGAGCCCCGTCGCGCAAAGGAGGAACCGTGTGCCGACCGCCGCCGGATGCCCGCATTTCCGGGCAGGAGGGCCGAAAGTCCGGCGGGCGGGCACCGTGTCGCAGGAATGCCCGGGCAAACAGTCCCTTCCCTCCCGGAGGGAAGGAACAACGGACGAAACGCCGCAAGGGAGGGAACCATGGGTGCGCCGTCATTAGGCAAAGAGATGTTCTCCGAATTCCTGGGGACCATGATCCTCATCATCTTCGGAGCCGGGAGCGTGGCCATGAAGGTCTTTTTTGGCGATGCGCTCAACATCTCCTGGGATACGATCACCTTCGGCTGGGGGTTGGGCGTGTTTTTCGGGGTGCTCGCCAGCCTGCGTTCCGGCGCGCACATCAATCCTGCCGTGACCCTGGCTCTGGCCGCTACGGGGCGCTTCCCCTGGGGCAAGGTGCTGCCCTACGCCCTGGCCCAGACTGCCGGCGGTTTTCTGGGCGCGGCCATCGTCTTTGCGGACTTTACGGCCAAATGGCTTCTGGCCGACCCCGCGCTGGTCAAAACGGCCGGCATCTTCTGCACCTTCCCGGCCGTGCCCGGCTTCTGGCCCGGTTTCATCGACCAGGTCATCGGCACCGCCGTGCTGCTCTTCGGCATCCTTTCCATCGGCGACTTCGGCGCCAAGAACAAGGTGCCCTGGATCGGCCCCGTAGCCGTGGCCATGCTGGTCATGGCCATCGGCATGAGTCTTGGAGCCATGAACGGCTACGCCATCAACCCCGCCCGCGACTTCGGTCCACGGTTCTTCGCCCTGGTGGCCGGCTTCACCCAGCCCAACCTGATGGACACCAGCATCGTGCTTGTGCCCATCCTTGGTCCCCTGGTCGGTGGCGCGCTTGGCGCGTTCGTGTACGACATGACCACGGGCGCCTTGAACAAAGACCCCGATGCCGAGTTTTGCGAAGACGGCGCACAGGCGTGCGAGTCATGACCAAGGACCTTCCGCCCACGGAGGCACACCCCAGACCCGTCACATTATACCTTGAAAATACTGGCATATTTTTCTGAACGCAACGCGAGGCCTCCGCAACCGCCACCCCGGGCCGTCGCTTCCCTTTCGAGACGACGGTCCGGGAGGACCGGCCCCGGCCGGCGGGTATCCGGTCTCCATGCATGGCCCGGCGACACACGACAAAGGAGGCATGCCCTTGCCAGCAAGGGCAGGATATCGCATGTTTTGAAAACCGCCTCGGCAAGACGCGTTGGCAGGGAGGAAGCTCATGGGACCGACGTCAGGCAACCCTCCGATCAAGCTCTTTATCGCCGATGATCACCCCTTGCTGCGCATCGGCCTGCGCCTGGCCTTCGAGAGCATAGAGACCATCACGATTGTCGGCGAATCGGACAACGGTTTCGACACCATCGAAAAAATCCAAAAGACTGCTCCCGACGTTGCCCTCATCGACATCGACATGCCCGGCCTCTCGGGTATCCCGGCCATTCGCGTCTTGCGCAAGGTCTTGCCGGCCATGAAGATCCTGGCCCTTTCCACCTACAACGACACCAATTACATCAAAAACGCCATGCAGGCCGGAGCCGACGGCTACGTGCTCAAGACCATCGGCATCGACAACTTGGCGCGCCTCATCGAGGCCTTCCATGCCGATCAGCCCGTCGTTTCCCCCTATCTGGTCAATCTCTCCGTCGACCTGACCCCCGAGGATGTCCAGCCGGACCTCCCCGTCGAAGCGCTCACCCATCGCGAGATGCAGATTCTGCGGTCCATCGCGGCGGGGAAAAACAACAAGGATATCTCGACGCTGCTTTTCTTGAGCATCGAGACGGTCAAGTCGCACATCAAGCATATTTTCAGAAAACTCCATGTCAACAACCGGTTCGAAGCCGTTATCGCGGCCCGGGAAGCCAAGCTGATCGATTGACAGCACCCGCATGGCTCCTGGCCGCGAACCGACCCGTCCTCGCAATCCCCAGTCCGAACTGGCACAAAACGCGTCAGGCCCAGGAGACACGACGCCATGAAGCAGTCCATCCAACTTCTGGATCTGATATCCAAAGAAAAACTCGATGAGATCCTGCAAGCCGTCAACGAAGCCTGCGGCATCGGATCGGTCATCGCCGATACCGAGGGCCGGCCTATTTCCAGCGAATCCAATTTCTGCACCTTTTGCAAGGATTACTGCCGGGCGACCACGGAAGGACGGCTGAAGTGCTATGCCAGCGACGCCTATGGCGGCAAGATGTCGCTCAACGACAAGGAACCCTACGTCTACGATTGCCTCAATGCCGGCCTTGTCGATTGTGCGACCCCTATCATCGTGGCCGGGCAGCACATCGGGAACCTCAACGGCGGCCAGGTTCTCGAGGAAGCCATCCCCATGGAAGAAGCCGTGCTGCGCGCCAAAAGCATCGGCGTCACGGATCTGGACGGCTACCTGCTGGCGCTCAAAAAAATACCCCGAGTGAAACGCTCGCGGCTTCGCAAGATCGTCAACCTCATGTCGGTCATCACGCAGACCATCAGCGACATGGCCTTGCAGCAGATCCTGCTGACCCTGCAATCCAAGGAATATTTGAACAAACTCATCAACAGCGTTTCGGACTGCATCATCTCCGTGGACACGGATTTCTCTATCGCCATCAACAACGACCGCTGCGCGGACGTGTTCGGCTGCCCGCAAAGCGCCTTTACGGGCCAGTCCCTGCTCAATTTCATCCAGGATTACAAAATCCTCAACGCCTACAAGCAGAATCTCGACCAGGGCGTACAGGACAACTTCCGTTTTGAATTGACGGCCCTGACGCAACACAAGAAACCTTTCCCCGCCCAGATATCCCTCTCGCGCGTCAACGACGAATCAGGCAAGGCCGTCAGCTACGTCGCCATCCTGCGCGATATCACCGAGGAAAAACGCATCGCCAAGATGAAGGAAGACTTGGTCGGCATGCTCACCCACGACATGCGCAATCCCATCCTGGCCATCGACCGGGCCCTGGAACTGCTGTGCAACGGCCGCCTCGGGCCGGTCAGCAGCAATCAGGAAAAAATCCTCAAGCTGGCCATCAATACCAACGACCAGTTGAGCAGCATGGTCAACGCCTTTCTCGACATCTTCCGTGACGAAAGCGGCCGTTTCGAACTCCATGCAAATTATTACGATATCCACAAGATCATAAACCAATGCATAGAAGAATATTCCCTCCTGGCCGAAGAGAAGGAACTGACAGTCTCCTTCCAGCAACGAGGACAGTTCCTCAAATTATATTGCGACCTGTTCCGAATAAAAAGGACTATCAGCAACATCCTTGCCAACGCCATCAACTACAACGTGATAGGCGGCAGCATCGATATCTCTACCACTGTCATCAATGGCAGAGCCCTCGGGCTCAGCCCCTGCCTGCCCGAAACGTACCGCCAGAAGGTTGTGCCAGCCCGAAGTTATCTCTGGATCATCATTTCTGATACCGGATTTGGCGTCCCCGAGGCTTACCAGGAGACCATTTTCGAAAAATTCTTCACGGTCCAGACCGAGGAGGGCCTGGGTCGGCGGGGGATCGGACTTGGCCTCGCCTTCAGCAAGCTCGTCGTGGAAGCGCACCAGGGTTTCATTTTCTGCCGCACGCCGTCCCGTTCGGACAGCAAGTCCCGCTCTCCCGGCGTCGAATTCCATCTGATCATTCCCCATTAACGACCGCTGTACCGTTGGGAGCATTGCGGCATGAACTTGCCGGCCAACCATCGAGGCAGGGACCAGCTGCCGCGAATTTTACCAGCGCGACACAGCCCGATCAAAAAAAACGCAACACCGGCCCCCTACCCAGCTATCTATCTTTACGTAGGCCTGTTCTCCAGAGTTTATCCAAAATTTCTGTCATCCAGTGCTAGAAAACCATTCCACTCCTCATGGATGTCACAGGGCCTTCGCTTCGCAAGCGGTTTTGGATTATGGCATCGATTTTCGATACAATGAAAGATAATTGTATCCCATGTCAGTGATCCCGAGGGGCTGAAAGCCGCACGACTCCAATTCCCCGGTGATCCGCACTGCGGCCAGCCGCAACGGGAGCGGCGGACCATGGAAGGAATGCTGGTTGCATTCGATGACGCCCAGCCGCCCGCCCGGCCGCAGCACCCGGCGCATCTCCGTAATAACGGCTTCCATGCCCCGGGTGACCGGCGGAATGTGCAACACCGTGCCGAGCAGACCGACCGTGACCGAGGCATCGGGCAAGGGCAGCGGCCGGGTGATGTCCGCTACCCAGGCGCGCAGTTGGGGCAGGCCGAGCGCGGCGGCCTGACTCGACAGATCGGCTATGCAGCCAGGGGCGACGTCAAAGGCATGGACCATGCCCGTCGGCCCGACGAGGCGCGCTGCTTTGAGGGCGTACTCGCCCAGGCCGCAGCCGGCATCCAGAAAGACGTCGCCCGGTTTGAGGTCCAGGGCGTCAAAGACGGTTCGCGGGTCCTGCATGCCATAGCTTGACGGATGGCGACGTTTGCCGGTGATCGGATCACCCTGACGACACTGGTGCATGACGATCATTCCTTTACGGGCTGGAGAGTTGAAAACGAGTGATGATGGACACCATTGCGGCAAACGCGCGAAGAGACTGCATTAAAAACTGTACCGCAGAGCCATGTAGATATTGGTATTGGCCTTGTATTGGCCGAACATGGTATCGTCGCGCTGCCCGAGGAAGACATTTGCCCCAACCTCCTGGTTGATGTGGTCGGTCCACTTGTAGAGGATTTTCGGACGCAGGTAGGCGTCCTGGTCGCTTGGCGACCAGTAGCCGGAAAGGGAAAGCTCCAGATTCTGGTTCATGAGCAGCCTGGTGAGCTGCAGGGTCAGCACATGCCGGAGTTCGTCCCTGGGCTGGCTGCCATCGAAGCGCATCCGATAGTTGTGGTAGTCGAGCAACTGTTCCACATAGTATTGGACGCTTCCGTTGAAATCCCGGCTGATCTCCCGGGCAAAGCCGACAAGGTAGCGCATCTCGGAATTGTTGAGGTTCGGATCGCGCCCGCCTGGGTCCTCGGTGGAATCGTAGTAGGCCACCTCGATATTGCCGATGCCCCCGGCCACCGGTCCCCGGGCACTGGCACCGTAGACGTTTAGGCGCGGAAAGATGTATTCGCCGCAGGCGGCAATACCGCCGGGATTCTTCCAGAACCCGAAGTAGCCGTAGAGAGCGAGCTCGTAGGCGCCGACGGTCCGGTACAGGCGCGCCGCGTATTCGGCGTCCGTGAACCACTGGTCCGGCTTGTCGTAGTCCAGTTCCGATTCGTTGCCGGCCAGGCGTCCCAGCGCGCCGTTCCAATACGAGATGTATTGCCCGGTGATGAACCGGTCGCTGGCGAAAAGCGGCGTGAACACGAAATCCGCGTTGAGCAGGTCGGAAAACAGGCTGACCTTGACGCCGTCGCTTGGCGCCTTGAGGTACTCGGCGTCCCGGCCGATGAAAAAGGACTGCCAGTCTTTGGGGAACAGGTCGTTGAGGAAAACCAGATCGCCTGTGCCCCAGGTCAGCACTTGGCGTCCGAGCTTGATGTCGAGGAAATCGGTCGGGCGCAGGAACATCCAGGCTTCGCGCGTCTCGTAGCGCGCCTGCTCCAGGATGCCGTCGTACCAGAGGTCCCCCTTGTACTTAAACTGCGCAACGTCCGTCTGGGTGGACACTTCTCCCTGCAGCCGCGTCTCCAGGATGGAGGCCTCCTTTTCGTAGGGGTCTGGCTGGGTGCGGCAGCCGGCCCGGACTTCCAGAAACCCATGCGCCTCGGGCGTGCTGAACCGGTCCCAAAAGGACGCGGCCAGGCAGTCGCCGGCAAAAGCCTGGCAAAAGGCCGCCAGGGCCAGGCAGGAAAGCGCTCCCTGCCTGATCCCGGCCCAAGCGGATGCTTCCATTATTGCAAGACCTCTTTGGGCGCGCGCCGCAGGTAGCGTTCGGTGAAAAGATCGTCCTCCAGCCCGGCATTGTAACGCGGGTTGGCAAACACCATTTCCGTCCGGCTGCCGCTTTCCAGGTCCTTGGCCACGGAGCGCATAACCGTCGGATAGGTGGCCGGCTTGCCGTTTTCCGTGGCCCCGACGGGCTGCACTTCGGAAACCTCGATGACCCGGTACGGTTTGCCCTCTGCCTTGAAGTATTCGATCTTCATGGGAATGAAGGTCGCCTTATCGATATGGGCGACGTAGAAGGCGAACTCCACGGCGTTCGGCTTTTTGGGGATATTTTTCACGACGTAGAATTTGTCCGTTGTTTCAACCAGAGAATGGGTATCCTCCTCGGGGCTGCGGCCTGAGATGTCTTCGTAGAGGAAATCCGAACCGACGAAGCTGGTGCGCTTGTCGCTGGCCGCGATGCGTTTGACCAGGTCAAGGCTCGGCATATAGAGCCAGCGATCGTCGCCTTTTCCCTCCCCGACATGCTTGTGCACCATAAAGACCATCTTGCGCACATCGGACGGTTCTATGAAATAGACGAAGTACTTCTGCTCTTTGTCTACAGTATCGCCATTTTTGCGCAGCATGTTGAACTGGCGCTTACGCACCCGGCCCTGACTGTCTGTGATCGTCATGGCCGTCGTCCCCTGGCAATCCGCTCCCTGATACAAGGAGGCATGGTTTGATTTGGCGACAATGGTTTCGATGGACGGGGCATCGCTGCTTGCGATACTGCTGTCTGAAATTGCAAGCAGTGTGATCGATAGCAACAACAGTCCAAATACGGTCTTCATGGCCAATCTCCCTTCCACTGCTGTGGATGGTCTCGTTGCGTTATTGCGCACCCTTGTTTTTTATCCTGGCGGCCGAGCCTATTGTCTCCCAAGGTCGTTTGCCGGATCGTGATTCGGATCGCCTGTTTTGGCCAAGGCCGGCGCCGGGACAGCCTGCGGCGTCCCGGCTTCGCCCTGGACACGGAAACGCCTGGCCCGAAAGAGCCATTCCTGCGCCACGGTGAGAATGGCCGGCAGCACGAGCAGGGTAACGATCCCGGAAATGGTCAGGATGGAAAACAGCAGGAGCCCTGTCGTCTTGTAGGGCACGAGCGAAGCGACCAGCATGGGCAAAAACCCGATGGCGATAATGATGACGTTGCGGCTGATGGCCCGGGCCGGTTCGCCGAACATCCGGGGGGCGGTTTTCTCCCAGGAACCGGTTTCCGCAGTGATCTGCCGGCTGCGCTCCAGGAAATGGATGGCGAAATCCACGGCGATGCCAAGGGAGATGGCCCCGAGCACGGCCACGGGCATGTCAAAGTCCAGGCCGAGGAACCCGAGCGCGCCGTAAATGAACATGATGGTGAGCGTCAGGGGGATCATGCAGAGCAATCCCCAGACGAGGGAGCGAAAGAGCACGACCATCATGGCCAGCACGATGAGATAGCTTCCGGCCAGCGAACCGAGCATCCCCCAGAACATTTTCCACTGAAAGATATAGTTGATGTAATGCAGCCCGGCGAAGTTGTACGAGAGGTCGACAGGCGGCTTGTGCGCTTCGATATACTTTTCGACAGCCTGGACGGCCGCTTCGGTGCGCGTGCTGTCGCCGCTTTGAAACTGCATGAAGATGTTGGCCGCATCGAACCCCGGCGTTACGAAGTGCCAGATGTCGTGCGGCTTGTGGCTTTGCTGGTACTGCATGACGCATTCGGCGACAGCCGGAGCGCTTGCCGGTATCCGGAAGTTCTCGGGCCGGCCGTCAACAAGCTCCTGATGCGCCTTGCGCACAATGTCGGCCAACGACGTACTTTTGCCGATGGAGCCGTTTTTGACCAGCCAGGCCTGCATGGCCGCCATGTAATTGAGGACGTCAGGCCGCTTGAAGACCTCTTCCCCGGTTTTGCCCTCCAACACCAGGGACGCCGTGTACGTGCCGCCGAAATGCCGGTTGAGCGCCGTGTCCGCCTCGCGGATGGGATGGCCCACGGCAAAGCGCTTGGCATAGTTGTCATTGATGTTGATTTGCGACATGCCCCAGACGGAAAGGGCGGTGCAGGCCACAAAGACCGCCAGAACCGTCTTGGACCGTCGGCAGGCGATTTCCCCCAGTTGATGCAGCCTTCGCGTCAGCCACGAATCCCGATCCCCCTGGTGCGCCGCCAGACCGAAATTGCGCAGCATGCGCTCCGGCAACAGCATGATGTAGGCGGGCACGAACAGAATCGTGATGATCCAGGCGAACATGACGCCGACGCCGACGAACGCGCCAAAAACCCTGGCTGGCGGAATGTCCGTGGTGACAAAGGAAAAAAAACCGGCGGCCGTTGTCAGCGAGGTGTAGAGCATGGGCATGAAAAGCGTGTTCATGACCGCCTTGATGCTTTCCTTGCGCCCTTTCTCCACGGTGTAGACATCGTTAAATTCCGAGAGGACATGGATGGCGTCGCAGATGGAGATGGACATCAGGAAAATGGGCAGCATGGAACTGAGGATGTGCACCGGAAAGCCCAGGGCGATCATGGCCCCCAGGGTGGCCACCACCGTCACCGTGGCGATGAGCATGGGCAGGATGACCAGGCTCCATTTGCGAAACATCGCGTAGAGCATGCCGAAAATAAGCGCCATGGTCAGCGGCGAGGCGATGACCATCTCGCTGAACATCTCGACGCCGATGGCCCCCTCGGCCACGGGCAGGCCGGCGATGTGCCAGTCCTCGGTGCCGCCGAACTCCTTTATTTTTTCTTGGAGCGCCGTGTAGACGTCGTAGCTTAAAAGCTTGTCCGTGAGCGGCAGGTACAGGCAAAGCGCCTTGCCGTCGGCCGAAACCATCTGCCCCACGAGCAGCGGATTGGACAGGGCCTTGTCGCGCACGGCCAGGGCTTCGGCTTCCGTGGCCGGCGGGCGTTGCATGAGCCAGTCAAAAGCGATGGTTCCCGGCCCGGCCTGGCGCATATGGTCCACCACCGAGGGGGCGACCATGTCCACCTCGATAACCCCCGTGGTTTTGCCTGGGAGGCTGGGATCATCAAAGCGGAGGGTCTTGGCGAACCGGGTCAGCGCATGGACATGGGCCAGGGTCTCGGGATTGAACACCCCGTTGGGGTCGTTTTCCTTGATGACACCGACGACGATGGTGTCGCTTAAGGCAAAGCGCTTTTTGGTGGCATTGTGAAAGACCCGCGCGGGTTCCGTGGGCATGAGCATGTTTTCCGGATCCGTATCCATGGTCATGTTCGGAAAGAACGCGGTGAAAAAGACCATGATCGCCAACAGCCCCAAAGCGACCAGTTTGGAATGCTCGACCGCGAAGTTCACGAGCGCGGCCCGAAATCTTTTCATGAGATACTCCTGCGCCTTTTAGTTAAGCCACTTAACCTTGGAGTGAAAAAAAATCCCCTCCTACCGGGACAGCCGGTTGTCCATGACTTCCCCGATAGCCTCGAGCAACACGGAAATCGTAGCGATCTGGGACAGGGAATAGCCACGAAGCCGTTCCATTAAGGCCTTCTTGTCCTCTCCATGGAAACGCGCATGGGCGTCAAAGGCCTTTCGGCCAAGGGGCGTGAGCGTCAGTTGGAATTCCTTGTTGCTGTGCGGGGACTGCTTTTTTTCGAGAAAACCCTTGTCGCACAGCTTGGACACCATCTGGGAGGCCGCGCTCTTGGTGATGCCGAAGGCGTTGGCCACGTCGGTGACGCTCATCTGCTTGTGGCTTCCCACGGCCTCGATGGTGTGGGCCTCCCGGGTCGTGACCTCGATGCCGTCCTCGACCGGGATCGGCAGCTCCTCGATGCGGGCGTATTTGGCGGCCACGCGCTGGAATTGGCGCACCGTGCCCATGATAAGATCGTCCTTTGTTTCCATGTCTCCCCGCAACTCCGCCAATTATCCCGTGCCCGTTTCCCGGGCGACATTTTGCTGCAGAGAAAGGTAAACCTACTAAACCATGCTGTCAACCCTCAGCGCAGGGGGGCCCGGGATCATCATCCCGGACAACTGCCAGCCCGGACCTCGGCGCTTCCCCAAAATCAGTTGGCCATCTTGAAATGAAAAGGCACGACAACAAGAGTGGCGACATTTTGTCCGCCGACCTTGCCCGGAACGAACCGGTAGCTGTTCGCAGCGGCGAGGGCCGACTCCTCGAAAACGCCTTTCGGCTCCGCTTTCCGGATGGCGCAATGGGTCGGTTTCCCCTGGCTGTCGATGATCATGCTCACAAGGACGGTCCCTTCCAAGTGCAATCGTCTGGCGCTCGGAGGATACTGCGGCAATTCCCGATTGATGATTTTGGGCGGGATATCCACGACCGCGGCGTCGTAGACCCCCATTCCTCCAACCATATGCGAAGGCCCAGCGGTCTTGCCCATGCCTCCTCCCGTGCCGGAAGGCTCCTGGGCCTCGGCCGCTTGCTGCGGCGGCAAAGCCGCCGGTTGCCGCACGGGAGAAGGAGATGGTTTTACCGTGGAAGGCGTCGGCCTTTTTTTCGGACTGATCTTCTTGACCGCAACAGATGCGGGCTCGGCCGCCACGACCGGTTTTGGGAGCGAAGCCGGCACCGGCGGGGGGGGCACTTCGGAAGCCGGGGCCTCCGCAACCGGTCCGGCCTCAGCCGGAGTGCCGGGGGGTGGTTCAATGGCCCTCGGCCTGACAAGTTCCACCATCCCCACCGTGAACGTCTTCGAGACGGGAACCGGTTGCGCAGCCGGCCACAGGAACAGAAGGGCAAGGCACAGTGCATGAGCACTTACGGAAATGAGGAGGTCGACGCTTCGCACGGTTACCGTGCCCCTTCTTCCGGCCGTTCGGCCACCACGCCGAAATGGTCGATGCCCGCTTCGCGGATGTGGCCCATGATGTCGACAATACGTCCATAGGACACCCCCCTGTCGGCGCGCAAAAAAACGGCCTTATGCCTCAGGGCGGCCCGATTGCGCAGCCTGGCCGTCAAATCATCCAAAGAGACGCTCTGCTCGTCGAGAAAAATCATCCCCGTCGGGTCGACCCCGACAACGAGATGCTCATCGTCGACGGGCAAAGCCTCCACGGTCTTGGTCCGAGGCAGATCGACATCCAGCCCCTCGGTCATCATGGGTGCGGTGACCATGAAGATGATGAGCAGGACCAGCATGACATCGACAAACGGCGTGACATTGATGTCGGAAGAGTAGCGTCTCCCCCTGCCGCCGGCGCTCATGAACACACCTGCGTTCGAGGAGCGGCGAGTTCCATGCCCTGCGGGTACGTGCAGGCGTCGTGGCGCAGCCGGTTGAGCAGCAGGCCGGCAAAACTGATGTACTGGCTTTCCAGCGATTCGATCATACCCAAAAACATGTTGTAGGCGACGCTGGCCGGGATGGCCACGGCGAGGCCGACGGCAGTGGCGATAAGCGCCTCGGAGATTCCCGGCGCGACCGTGGCCAGAGAAGCGGACTGCATCCGCCCGATGGCGTGGAAGGAATGCATGATGCCCCAGACCGTGCCGAACAGGCCGATGAAGGGCGCCGCGTTGGCCGCGATGGCCAACAAGGGCAGGGCCCGGGATAATCCGCGCATCTCCTCGGCAATGCCGTGGTGCAGGATGCGGCGGACATTGTCGGAGACGAGTTTTTCGGCGTCCCCGGACAGGGAAAGCTTTGTAAACTCCTTAAACCCCAACGAAGCCATGCTTCTGATTGACGGCCCGGCCAAGGCGTCGATGGCCCCCGCCGCATCGGCCAGGGAATCCGCCTCAAGGATCTGTCCGGTCAGACGCGATACGCCCCGCTTGGCCACGGTGAGGCTTCGCCACTTCCAATAGATGACGGCCCAACTGACGACCGACATCACAACCAGCAGGGCCAGCACGACCTTGGCCACCCCTGTGGCCTGGGAAAGCGCTTGCAGCAAAGTACTGTCCATATCATTCCTCCTTTCTTCCCTGGACAACAGGAAAACATTCCTGTTCCGTGAGGCGGCGAATCGGCCGTGCGAGGGCATGGCGCTTCGGCCAACCCGCCTGTGGATCAGCCGTGCGACACAACACCGGAAGCCGGCTCCATCCTCGGGAGCTCGAAATGCGCCCCCAGCGCCGTCAGGCGCAGGAGCCGGTTCGTAGCGGCCGGAATGTCCTCGATGTCGTGGGTGACATGGAGGGCCGCCGCCCCGGAGGCGGCAAGCAGGGCATTCAGGGTGCAGCGTATGGCGCGGCGCAGTTCGGGATCAAGCCCCGTAAACGGTTCATCGAGCAGTAGCAGCTCAGGCTCGACCACAAAGGCCCGGGCCAGGGAGACGCGCTGGCGCATGCCGCCGGAGAGCGTGTCCGGAGAGGCTTGCGCGAAAGCGGCCAGCTCCAGGCGGGCGAGCATGGCGGCGGCTCTCTCCCGAGCCGCTCGTGGCGGGATACCCTGGGCCAAAAGCGGCAAGGCCACGTTTTCCAGCGCCGTACGCCAGGGCAAAAGACGCGGTTCCTGAAATACGAACCCGAGGCGCCGCGCGGCCAGGGTCACCGCTCCTTGGCTGGGGCGCTCCAGCCGTGCCGCCAGCCGGAGCAGGGTGGATTTGCCGATGCCGCTCGGGCCCAAAATGGCCAGGATTTCCCCCGCTTCCAGGGTCAGATCAAGGCCGGAAAGCACCGCCCTGCCCCGGTAGCGTTTGCCGACCCCCGAAAAAACGACCACCGGATTCATGACGGCCTCCGGCCGACAGCACGTCGGGCCAGCCCCAAAAGCGCCATTTCGGCCACGCCAACGAGGAGCATGCTGCAAAGGGCCAAGGCGTAGAGCTGCGGCGTGTCCAAATTGGTCCTGGCCACGGAGAGGGCATGGCCGATGCCCGTATTGGCGCCCAAGGCCTCGGCCAACACCGCCACCCGCATGGCCCCGCCGAGCGCCACCACGCCGCCGGAAAAAAGCGGCGCGGCCATGGCCGGCGCGTAAATATGCCAAAAGCGCATGACCGGCGTGAACCGGTAGGCCCTGGCCATCTCCGCAAGCGTCGCATCCACGGTGGACAGGCCTTCGATGACGGCCACATGGATGGCCGGCGCGACCATCAGCGCCACGATGGCCACGACCATGCCCGCGCCCAGGCCGAACCAGAGCATGCCGAGCATGACGGCCACCACCCCGGGAACGCTGGTCAGTATCCAGCGCGACGGCGCGAGGAAAGTCCGTGCCGCCGGGAAGCGGCCGGCCAGCAACCCCAGCCCGCCCCCGGCGGCAAAGCCCAGGGAAAAACCGCACGCCACACGCCGCACGCTCACGGCCAGATCGCCCAGCCAAAAGGACGACTGCCCCAAAAGCCCGGCCAAAGCCGCAAAGGTTTCCCCGGGCGAGGCTACGGCGATGCCGTGGCCCCGCCCGGCCGCCACTTCCCAAGCGCCCATAAGCGCGGCCAGACCGCAGGCCCGTCCGACAAGACCGTCCCATTTCATGCGTCGACCTCGAAAAAAGAGCTTTCTGGGGGCCGGCCGCCAATACTTGCCGGCGACATCCCGTGGAGCAGGCCAAGGAAAAAACGGGCGTCTTGTGCCCCCTGCGGCCCCATGACGAGCCGGATGTCCTGACCCGGCAAGACGCCGTCCACGGCCTGGGAAGCAAGGGCGGGAAAGTCCTTTTCGGCAAGCGCCGTGGTTTCCCGGGGGTGGGCGGCCATCCACCCGGCCGCCTGGACATAGGCCGTTTGCAACGCCTTGCAGGCCACAGCATCCCGGGCCAGGGAGCCGGTCACGGCAAATGCGCTCTGGGTCAGTTGCGGATGTTCGGGGAAGACTTCCCGCCAGGCATCCCGAAGGTCCAACCGTTTGCCCAGGACCGGAGCGTCTGGCCGGGCCCGGACCTTCGCCCGCGACACGGCCAGGCTCGCCGCCGGCTCGCTTAAAAGCGCGCAATGTCCCTGCCCGAGCGAAAGGAGGTTGACGGCTTCCAGGGCGTTGCCCACATGCCGGGGGATAAACGCAAGGCCCGCCTGCCCGGCCAAAGCCCGCAAAAGCAAATCCGGCATTTCCCCCGGGCCGAACGGCAGCAGGACGTCCCGGCCGTCGAGACCGGACAGGCGTGACAACGCGGCATCCGAGGACACCAGCCAAACCGGGCTCGACGTGAGGGCCACGACAGTCGCGGGCACCCCCTTGTTGGCCAGGGTACAGGCCGAGGCCGTGGTCATGAGGGCCGCATCCACGCCGTCCGTAGCGATCATGGCGCGCAACTGGTCCGGTGAATTCCAGGGGGTGAAGACCACCGTGCGGGCAATCCCCGGCAACGGGCCCGCCCGCCCCATCGCCAGCAAAGGCAATGTTTCGGCCACGGCCGGACCGGACACCCGAACCGTGGACGCCTGCTCGGCAAAAGCCGGTGCCGCCAGCGACAAGGCCGCCAGTGTCTGCAGGAATTGGCGGCGCGTCATGCCACAGCCTCCCCGAGACCACCGGCCTTGCGCAAAATGTCTACACGGACCTCGCCCATGGGGGTGTCGCAGGTTCTCGTTTCAATGGAGAGGAACCCGGCGGCCAAGCCGGCCCGGGCGATCTCCCCCGCCTCGAAAGACACATCCTGCCCTTCAAGGGCCAGGGATATCCGGGAAAGAATATAAAAGGGGGGCTTGGTGCGCTCTTCCGTCAGGCCCTCATGGAAACTGATAAAGACGCCGCCGGGGTTCAGGGCTTCCAGAATACGGCTAAAAAACCCGTGAAGATCCTTGACGAAATACAGGTTGTGACTGGCCCAGACGAGGTCGTAGCCCGAGCCGAAGCCGGCGGAGTTGTAGTCGCCGGGATAAAGCGCCATCCGCCCGCCCATACCGGACTTTTCGATTTCCTCCCGCGCCACTTCGATGATGGGGGGCAAATCGGCGAGCGCGCCCTGCATGGCCGGATGGCGGGCCAGAATCGTCAACCCGACCACGCCTGGCCCGCCTCCGAGGTCGAGCAGCCGCCGCAGCTTCGGTCTTTCGGGCAGTGTATCGACGATATCGGCGGCCAGATCGGCCAAGCCGGCCTTCTGATAACAGGCCAGGTTCCTGGCGGAACGCTTCCAGTGGGCTTCGTCCAGCCGGTTTTCCCGGGTCACGGGGGGCGGTCCGGATTTGAGCAATTCCGTCAAATGCGGCAGATTGCTGTGCTCTAACCTTTTGAGATTCCCCACCAGCCCCCCCAGATAGGTTTCATTGCCCCGGCGCAGGTACCAGGTTGCAAGCGGCGTGTTGGCGTAACGACCTTGTTTTTTTTCGGCCAGTCCCAAAGCGACCAGGGCGTCGAGAAACAAGCGCGTGTTGCCGGGATGCGCCTCAAGACGGGCGGCTATCGCGTCCGGATCATCCGTTTCGGCCAGGATGTCGGCGATGCCGAGGCGGATCGCCGCATCAAGCAGGGCCATGCGCACCGGTCCGAGCAGCCAATCGAAGAACGGCGCAAAAGACGGGCGATCTTCCGGGCCCGAGTCCAAAACCTTTTTTTCCCACATGTCTAAAACCTCCAGGTGAGTGAAGCGCCGAATGTTTGCGGTTCGCCGTCCTCGACCAGCACGTCGCCCGAACTGTCGCGAACCTTTTTGGTGGCATGGTCGACATCGAAAATGTTCTTGCCCCACAGGGCGAGTTCCCACTGCTTGAAGGCATAGCCGACACGGGCGTTGACCAGGGCGAAGCCGTCCTGGCCGAGGCTGTTTTCGGCATCGAAATACTGGGTGCCCGCGCCGTAGAGGTCGGCCCGGGCGAAGAGGCCGCAGGGATGGGTGTAGCCCGCGCCGAGGTGGTAGGTGAGATCCGGGGCCCAGGGGAGGCGTTTGCCCTTGTAGCTGTAGGGCACACCGTCCTGGTTGACGGTCCAGTCGTCGACAACCGAGTAGGTGTAGCCGAATCCACCTTGGAGTTCGAGGCCGGCAAGCGGTTTTCCCGTCAGCTCGACTTCCACGCCCTGGGAATGGGCCCGACCGGCATTGGTGAACTTCCACACGCCAATACCACCATCGGGGTCATCCTCGCGCACCTGCTTGTCGCGGATGTCCATATAAAAAAGGGCGAGATTGGCCGTGAGCTTATTGTCGAACCAGTTGGTCTTGAGCCCCACTTCGTAGTTCGTGGTGTGCTCGGGCTGATAATAAAAGGTCGAAAGGCTGTCGGCCGTGTAATAATTGAACCCGCCGGCCAGGAAGCCGTTGGACCAGGTGGCATAGGCCGTGACATTGGGCGTCACGTCGTAGGCCAGGGAGGCCATGGGCAGGACCTCGCAGGAATCGAGCTCCTTGCTGTAGCCGACCAGGCTCGTCGTGCCGGTGCGGTAGGTCTGCCCGCCGTGGGCAAGGGCGTATTCGCCGCGCAAGCCGGCCGTGAGGCGCAGGTTGTCGAAAATGGAATACGTCGCCTGGCCGAAAGCGGCCCAGCTCGATTCCGTGGCGTCCGTGTCGGCATACGTCGAGGCCGTGGAGACGGAGCGGATGCGGTTCATCTGGATGTCGGATTGCGTGGAACTGCCGAACAGGCCGAAAAGCCAGTTGAGTCGCTGCTTGCCCGGCGAGGCGAACCGCAACTCCTGCGTGATGCCGTGCTGTTTGAGATCCTGATCGGAATAACTCTTGAACGTGGAGGTCCGGTCGAGATCGGACTGAAACTGGTAGCGGTAATCCATGTAGCTGGTGATGGAGGTCACCTCCACCGCCGAGCCGGAATACTTGGCGGTGACGGATGGATTGATGACATTTTCCTCGGCGTCATCGGAGGCGTCCGACATGACGTTGAAGCGTTTTGTCGCATTCGAGCCCGTTTCATAGCGGAGCCTGCCGATCCCCTTGTCGGTGTGGCTGGCATCCATGGTCAGACGCAGATCAAAGACGTCGGTCGGCGTCCAGCGCAAGACACCCCTGCCCCGCATGGATTCGTCCTTGGCGGCCTTGTCGTCATCCTTGTACTCGTTGTGCATGTACCCGTCTGTCTGGTAGCGTACGAAATTGCCTGCCAGAAACAGCTTGTCCTTGACCAGGGGCGTGCTGACGTTGGCACCGGCGCGCAGGGTGTTGTAACTGCCGTAATCCGAAAACACGCTGGCCCGCACCTGGTTGTCCGGTTTTTTGAGCACTACATTGACCACACCGGCCTCGCTGTTGCGGCCGTACAGCGTCCCCTGGGGGCCGCGCAGCACCTCAATGCGCTCCACATCAAGAAAAAGCAGGTTTTGCATGTAGGTCACCGGGTAGGGCACGTCGTCCACATAGAGCCCCACCGGCGAATAGATGGATGTGTCGAAGGACGACAGGCCGCGAATCACGATGCCATCCCCGGACGTCGCGTTTTTCATCCAGACGTTCGGCAGCGTGTCCAGCACCTCGCCAAGTTTCCAGGCGCCCATTTCCTCGATCTGCGTATCGGGCACCGTGGAAATGCTGGCAGGAACTTTTTCCAAACTTTCCTCGCGCTTGGTGGCGGTGACGGTCACCGGCTCGAGGACGAGGGTTTTGAGTTTTTCGGACGCGCCTTTCTCCTTATCCGCGTTGTCTTCGGCGAAGGCGGCGGCAGGCAAAAGCAGCAACATGAAGACGATGAGAAGTCGCAACACCAACATGACCGAAGGCCCCCCTGTGCTTACGCTTCGCCCCAAAACCTGTGCCAGCGACCGGGATCGAACGCCCTTGGAAGTGTGGCAAGGCATTGAGACGAAATTGATTTTCAGGATCAATATACCGGGACATGCGTTCGCGCTAACCCGAGACGGGTCAATTATTGATCCGAGCGGGGAAATTTTACAGGCAGGCCCAAGTACGCGGGGGCAAACACGGAGCGGCTTGCGCGTGGGCCCCGCCCAGGGAGCGCACGCGCAAGCCGGCGCGGGCACCCGGCTCAGTCTTCCGACGCTTCGGCCAGGGCGGCATAGGCTCCGCCTTTGGCGAGGAGCTGGGCATGGGTCCCTTGTTCGAAAATGCGCCCGTGCTCCAAAACCAAAATCCGATCGGCTTTTTTGATGGTGGAAAGCCGATGGGCGATCACCAACAGGGCCCGCTTGCCGCGAATGGAGGCCAAGGCGGCCTGAAACGCGGCTTCGTTTTCGCTGTCAAGGTTGGAAGAGGCCTCGTCAAGGAGGAGAATGGGCGCTTCGACGAGCAGCGCCCGGGCAATGGCGATGCGCTGCCGCTGCCCGCCGGAAAGCCGCGCCCCCTGTTCGCCGCAGCGCGTGCCGTAGCCTTCCGGAAGCGCCGTGATGAACGCATGGGCCTGGGCCAGCCGCGCCGCGCGTTCCACTTCCGCCAGCGAAGCCTCGGGCTTCCCGAGACGGATATTGTCGGCAATGCTTTCGTTGAAAAGATGCACCTCCTGGGGCACCCAGGCGATTTCCCGGCGCAAGGCCGTCAGGGGAAGCTCGCGGATGTCCCGGCCGCCGAGCCGGACAGCCCCGCCCGTCACGTCCCAAAAGCGCAGGGCCAGCGCGGCGCAGGTGCTTTTCCCCGCGCCCGAAGCGCCGACCAGCGCCACCATTTCTCCGGGAGGCAGCGTCAGGCTGATCCCGTCGAGAATCGGCTTCCCGCCGGTGGCGTCATAGCGAAACCGCACGGTTTCAAAGGACAAGGTCGTGTCGTTCGGGATCGGGGCCTGGCCGTCGTCGCGGATGCAGCCCTTCTGGGTGAAGATGGTCAGGATGCGCCGGGCGCCGGCCCGCAATTCGCCGAGCTTGCGCGCGGTTTGGGTCACCTCGACGATGGGGGCAAGCGCCGCGCCGGACAGCACCAGCATGAGCGGATACGAGGCCAGCGGCAGGCTCCCGGCATGCAGCAGCCAAAGCCCGACGATCGCCGCGGCCAGGGTCGCGCCGGCCACGGACAGATCGATGGCCGCGTGTTCGAGCCCGGCGCGTATGCCGTAGCGGCGTTGCGCCGCGGCAAGCGTTTGCGACCGTTCGCGAAGACGGTCGAGAAAGTCCTTTTCCCGGCCGAAAATGGCCAGTTCTCGCAGGGATTGGATGGTTTCCACGGTATCGGCGTTGAGCCGGCCCAGGTGTTCCATGACGACGCGGCCCTGGGCTCCGGCCCGGCTGGCCAGCCAATACGGCACCGAGGCAACGAGGAGCATGAATGGCAGCAGCGTCAGCGCGGCCAGGGGATGCAAAAAGGCAAGAACGACAAGCGCGCCCAGCGGGACGATGATGGCGCCGACGTAATCGGCGAGCGTATGGGCATAAAAATGCTCCATCAGCTCCGCGTCCGCCGTGGCCACCGAGGCCAACTCCCCGGTGCGCCGGCCCAGCACATAGCGCGGGGCCGAGCGTTCCAGACCGTCGTAAATCCCGACTTGCAGGGTTTCGATGAGGGAAAAGGCCAGCTCGTGGGAGACGTAGGCCTGCCACTGGCGCGCGCCGACGGCGATGGCCACGGCGATGCCGAGAATCCCGAATCCGGACACAAGCTCCGCCGGCGGCGTCCCGGTTGCCGCCCGGCCGACCAGCCAGGCGCCGACGGCGAAGGTGGCAAGCGCCCCCCCCTGGCTGAGAATGCCGGAAAAAATGGTCCAGCCGAGCAGTCCCCAGCGGCTTTTCACAAGGGGAATGAGGCCGAGCAGTCCGGCCCGGCTTGCGTCCCCGTCGGCAGCGGACAATGCGGATGCGATGGTGGTCATGCTGCGGCTCCTTCCTGGGCGGCCATGAGTTTCGCGTAGACGCCGCGGGCGTGGGCAAGCTGTTCGGGCGCGCCTTCCTCGACCACGTTTCCCGCCTCAAGGACGAGAATACGGTCGGCCTTGGCCACGGTGGACAGGCGATGGGCGATGACAAGCGTCGTGCGGCGCGAGGCCGGCGCTTCGATGGCTTCGCGGATGGCCCGTTCGGTGAGGCTGTCGACGCTGGAGGTGGCTTCGTCGAGAATGAGGATGGGCGCATTTTTGAGCAGCGCCCGGGCGATGGAAAGCCGCTGACGCTGGCCGCCGGAGAGTTTCGCACCGCGCTCGCCGATTTGACTCGCATAGCCGTCTGGCAGGCTCGCAATGAAGCCATGGATGTGGGCGGCCTTGGCCGCCGCGCGGATTTCGTCGGAGCTGGCGTCCGGCTTGGCTATCCGCAAATTGTCCTCGATCGAACCGTGAAAGAGCACCGTGTCCTGGGAGACGACGCCGAAGAGTTCCCGCAGGCGGCGAAGCGGCAATTGCCGGATGTTCGTGCCGCCGATCCGGATCGTTCCCTCCTGGGGATCGGAAAACCGCATAAGCAGCGAGACCAGTGTCGATTTCCCGGCTCCCGAAGGACCGACCAAGGCGACGAATTCGTTTTCGGCCACGGCGAACGACAGATGCGACAGGGCCGCCGTCGTGCCGGTTTCATAGGCAAAGGTGACCTGCTCGAACGTGATGTCATGGCACCGGGGCACCGGCGCGGGATGGTCCGGTTCGCCGACCGGCGGCTGCTCGGCCAGAAGCGTCAGCATCGGCTCCACGGCCCCCCCGGCGGACCACGCCGTGTGGAATTCCTTTTCCAGCCGTTCGAGGGGGCGGAAGGCCTCCCGGGCAAGAAAGAGCGTCATGAAAAGCGGCAAGGGCGCGAGATCGCCGGCCGCGATGCGCCAACTGTCGTAGGCGAGCACCACGGCAATGCCGGAAAGGGTCAAAAGGCCGGTGAGGCCGTGTCGCACGAGCGTGACGCCAAGCGTCGCCATGCATTGGCGTCGAAGCGCCTGCGCCCGGAGTGCCAGCGCCTGGCGGCGCGCCTGGGTGGCGGCAAAGGCCTTCAAGGTGACGATGCCCTGGATGCTGTCGAGCAGATACGCGCCAAAGGCGCCCATGGCTTCGAACATGCCGGCGTGTTTGGGCATCCGCCAGCGCAACCAGAACCAGTCGGCGGCGGGATAGGCGATGACGAAAAGACCGAGCAACAGGGCAGAGCGCCAGTCCACATAAAAAAGCGCGGCCAACACCCCGCCGCAGCCGAAAAGGGCAATGACGATCGCCGGCAGGTAGCGGCTGAAATAGGTCTCCAGCGCCTCGACCCCGGCGACGAGGGTGGTTTGCAGATCGCCGGTCTGCTGCTTGAGAGTGATGCCCGGCCCGAGGGTGAGCAGATGCGACAACAATTTTCCGCGTAACTGGGTTTTGACGGCCTGGGCCGTGGCGGTGGAGGCGATTTCCGAAGCCCAGATCAAACCGGCCCGCAGCAAGGCGGCAACGGCAAAGGCGGCAATCCATGGCGTCGCCTCACCGCCTCCCGCCCCCAGGATGAGGCGCGCCAGGGCCAAGGCCAGGAAAATACCCTGTGCCGCATAGCAGGCCGTGATCAGCAAACCGAGCAAGACGCTCAGGGCGAATTTGTCGGCGATGGGGCCAACAAGCCTTACGATAGATCCGTACATCGACGCGGCTCCCTGTTGGATCTTTTGACCGCAGCAACATGACTGGCAGTCAGACACACCATCCATACAGGGGGGCGTCGACCCGCGCTAACCCGCAGAGGGACGATTCTTGATCCGCGAGGGGAATTGCGACCGGCCGACGCCTGAGAAGCTGCGGTGCGTTTGAAAACGAAGGGGCGGCACGGCCGCCATCACCGCCCGCAGTCGCGGTTTTTAGAATTCCCCGGACACGCCCATAGTCCTTGGGATTAAAGCCGTGGCGCTCCCGAAAGGCCCGGTGAAATGGCCCAGGCTCTGATGCCCGATTTGATACGCGGCTTCGCTTACGGTCACATCGCCGGAAACAAGCAGTTCCCGGGCGAGTTCCAAGCGCTGTTCGCGAAAATACTCCAAAACCGTGGCGTAGCGCGGCACTCGATCCTGCAGGCCCCTTTTGGCTTCAACCGGGATCGCACTGGCAACCAGGAACTGGAGAAGCGGGATATGTTGACAATGAAAATGACTTTCATTTATATCTGAGCCCGCTTAAGAAAACATGCCCGCGCCTGACGCCATCATGCCAAAGACGGCAGAGTGAAAGGAAGGAAATTGTGGTCACGTCGACACGCCCTGCATGGCCGCTGTGGTGGCCCTCGTCCGGGAGTCGCGCAGAAAATGGGCGGCCTTTTAGGTGGTCGGAGGGCCGTGCTGCGCCTTTCTCGCGACGGCGTGTGCCTGCCGGATCGGCCCGCCCCTGATCGAGGACCCTATTCGCAACCCAACACACCGACGACGCCGTCACCATCACCACAACGAGAGGCCTATCGTTTTTTCAGACGGGCGTGGCGGTGCGGCGGCGACGGCAAAAAGGAACTGCTTCTTGGAACAGTCCCAACAGACCTTGCGTCCCACCCTCCCCCCCTCGGTCTCGATCCGGCACAGCATTCCGGGCCGTCTCCGGGTGCGGGTCCGTCCGGGAAGCTTTGCGCCCGGCCTGGCCGCGCTCTGCCAGTCCCTGCCCGGCGTGCGGTCCGTGCGCGTGAACCCGGCCTGTGCGGCCATTGTCCTTGCCTACGATGCCGACCAGACCGGGGCGGAATGCCTTGTGCGAGCCATACGGGAAGCCTCGGGAGGCACTGCCGCGGCCGCGTTGCCGCAGTCGGGCGCCCACGTCGCCTGCGCCTGCGGCGGGCCCGCCCCGTCACGGTCGAGCGTGGGCCGGCAATTTGTCCGCTTCCTCTCGCTCTCCGGCGTCATGGCCTACGTCTTCGTGCGCAAGGTCGTGTTCGGGGCGGTGCTCTCCGAGGCGGCCCTGTCGCCGCTGGGCCTGATCGCCCTGGCCGCCGCCGTGCCCGTGGTTCGGGAGTCGTTGCGTCACGCCCGGGAGAAGCGCTTCACCCTGGAAGGCTTCCTGGCCGCCGGCTGCGTGGCCGCCACCTTTTCCGGACAGGCCCTTACCGCCCTGGAAATCCTCTGGATCCAAAGCGGTGCGGAAACCCTCAAGGCCTGGGTGTCGGAACGGTCCCGCAAATCCATTTCGGCCATTTTGGATCTCACGGCCAAAAACACCTTCATCCTGGCCGGCGACGTCGAGGTGGAGGTGCCGGTTTCCGCCGTCAAACCGCGCGACATCGTGGTGCTGCACACGGGCGAGAAGATTTCTGTCGACGGCCGTGTTCTCGTGGGCGAGGCCCTGGTGGACGATTCGCCCATCACCGGCCGGGCCGAGCCGGCCCATGTCGGCCCGGGCGACCAGGTCTTCGCCGGAGCCTACGTGCGTCAGGGCATCCTCCAGGTCCGGGCCGAATGCGTGGGGGACCGGACCTACCTGGCCCGCATCATGCGGCAGGTCGAGGACTCCCTGGAAAACAAGGCCCCCATCGAGTCCGTGGCCGACAACCTGGCCCGGTCCATGGTGCGGCTGGGAATCGCGGCCACCGGCCTGACCTTGCTCGCCACGGGAAGCCTCTGGCGGGCGTTCACGGTCATGATGGTCATGGCCTGCCCCTGCGCCACGGTGCTTTCGGCCCAGACGGCCGTTTCCGCCGCCATTTCCGCCGCCGCCAAACGCGGCATTCTCATCAAGGGCGGCCGGTATCTGGAAGAGGTGGGCAAGGCGGATACGGTCTGCTTCGACAAGACCGGCACGCTCACCAGCAACCAGCCGCGCATCGAATGCATTCTCAATTTTTCCGATCTCGACGAGAACGAACTGCTGCGCTGGGCCTATTCGGCCGAGATGCACAACCACCATCCCCTGGCCATGGCCATACGCAACGAGGCCGTAGCCCGGGAGATCGACCCCATCTCCCACGTGGTGTGCGAGTTCACTCTGGGCAAGGGCGTCCGCGCGGTCATCGGCGAAGACGTCATCCGTCTTGGAAATCGGAAATATCTTGATGAAAATGGTATAGAAACAAGCGGCCGCATGGGGGATGTCGGACCACTTATGGATCGTGGGCTGACGGTCATTTTTTTGGCAAAGAATGCCGAGATTCTCGCTGCCTTGGCCTTTGCGAACGAATTGAGGCCAGAGGCCAAATCCACGCTGGCATCCCTGACCCGCGCGGGCGTGTCCACCGTTGCCCTGGTGACAGGGGATACGGAGAAAACGGCTCTTGACCTGTGCAGCCAATTAAACATAAATTGGTGTTACCATTCCATATTGCCTGAGCAAAAAGGTGCTATCGTCAACCAGCTCCGGCAGGGAGGGCACACTGTGATCATGGTCGGTGACGGCATCAATGACGCCCTGGCCCTGGCCGAGGCGGACATCGGCATCGCCATGAGCGCCGGCGGGGCCGACGTGGCCATCGAGGCGGCGGACATCGCCCTCGTTCGCGACGATTTGGCCGACATCGTCTATGTCCACGCATTGAGCCGCCGCACCGTGGAGGTGGCGCGGCAGAACTTCTGGATCGCCACGTCCACGAACATCGGCGGAGCGATTGCCGGAGCTTTTGGCATTCTCTCGCCCGTGGCAGCCGGATTGTTACACATCGTGCATACGCTCGGCGTGCTGGCCAATTCCTCGCGGCTGCTTTTGCCCCTGCCGGGGGCGGCGGCGACGGAATCCCGCCGGCTCCCGGCGATACCGCAACGCAACCCCGAACCGGAGCAAGCATAGTCCATGAACATGCAGGAACTGTTGGAAATGCGCACCTTGGTCGACGTCGTGCATCACGTCCCTGGCCGGCTGCGGCTGCGGCTGGACCCGCGCCTGCGCGAGCACCCGGCGGCCCGGGACCTCGGGAACTGGAGTGCCAACGGTTCCGCCATCCTCGCCACGCGGCTCAATCCCATGGCCCGGTCCCTCGTCGTCAGCTATGACCCGAAACGGATCGATCCTGCGGTATTGGAAGAATTTTTGGCCAGTGCTGATGACACGCGTGCCCAGGCGTTGGCCGAAACACTCGCCAATTTTTTTGGCGTAACACCCCAAGCCTAGAGGAGAACACGGAATGGAAAACGCGACGTATCAGGAAGGATGCGCCATGGGCTCGCCGGCGGCAGGCCAGCAGGCGGCCTACGCCGGGTCGTCCGAGGCTGGACCGTCCGGTTACGCGCCCGGGCAGGCAGCCGCTTCGCAACAGGGCGAACCGCAGCACCAGGCCCAAGTCCAGGCCGGAGCCAACGCTTCAGGTTGCGCCGAAGCCGTCGCCGCACCCCATAGCACCATGGAAGCCCAGGGCCCTGTCGGTCCGTCAATGGCCGGGCAGACGCAGGCCGGGCCTCAGGCGTATGCCGCGCCCCAGGGCCAGGCCGCTGCTCCTCAGGGCTATGCCGCGCCGCAGGGCTACGCCGCCCCGCAGGGCCATGCCGCCCCGCAGGGCTACGCCGCCCCGCAGGGCCATGCCGCCCCGCAGGGCTACGCTGCCCCGCAGGGCTATGCCGGGCCGCAGGGCTATGCCGGGCCGCAGGACAATGGAGGCCCCAAGGGAGGCCCCCAGGGCAAGCCGGCCGAACAATCCGCGCATGAGCAGCCGGGGCATGTATGCAATTGCGGCAAACACGAAGCCGCCCCTGAAAGCCCTTACGGTCCTCAGGCGGGGATGCCCTTTGGTCCCCAGCCCGGCATGCCGTACGGTTTTCAGCCCGGCTACGGCCCGCAACCCGGCATGCCGTTCGCTCCCCAAGGCCCCCAGCCGGCCTACGGCCCGCAGCCGGGGATGGCCGCTGGTCCCCATCCCGGCGCGATGGCTGGTCCGCAGCCGGGATTCCCTCCCCATCCGGGCATGACGGCCGGTCCCCAGCCCGGCATGCCGTACGGGTACCAGCCCGGATACGGTCCGCAACCCGGCATGCCGTTCGCTCCCCAAGGCCCGCAGCCGGCCTACGGTCCGCAGCCGGGGATGGCCGCTGGTCCGGCGCCGGAGGCCGAACATGAAGGATGCGGCGGGAAAAAGGGCAGTTCCGGCGGTCCGGCCGGCTTCGGCGCCTTCCCCGGTTTCGCCGGGCAGGCCGGTTTCGCCGGGCAGGCCGGGTTCGGCGCGCCGGCCTTTGCGGCCATGGCCGGCATGCCCGGTTTTGGGGGTGAGGACCCCCAGCACCTGCAGAACCGCTACGGCCAGATGCTGGCCATGTGCAACGATATCATGCAGGGCAAGGCCGATCCGGTCAAAATCGCCTCGTTTCTGACGGCAAACGGCACCCACTTCTGGAAAGGGGCCATTGTCGGCGCGCTCGTCACCTTCGTCCTCACCAACAGCTCCGTCAAATCCGCTCTGGGCGACAGCTTCTCCGCGATTTTCGGCGGAGCCAAGTCCGCAGAACCGACCGCGTAACCGCCAACCAAACCAGAAGGAATTCCCATGTACCTCTACCAGAACAACCAGCAGTACCCCACCCCCCAGCGGCTGAGCAACCTTCCTGCCGGCGCCATCGCCACCATGGGCCTCGTCGGCGCCCTGCTCGGCGGCGTGGTGACGGCCGCCCGCGACATGCGGGACGTGCGGGCCGGGACCATGGAGCGCGGCGAGATGGTCGGCGACGTGGTCAAGGAGTCCCTGGGCACGGGCCTGGCCACGGCCGTGGGCACGGCCGCCGGCGGCATGGTCTTCCGCAACGGGGCCCTGGCCCTGGCCACCATGGCCGTTGTCGGCATCGGCACCAAGTACCTGTACGACGGGGTGGTGAGCGCCGCCCGCGATGCGAAAAAGACCGCCGAAGCCCCGGTGAAGGCCACCAACAAGAAGGCTTAGCCAGGAAACCGCCATGTCACAATATCCACAATATCCGCAGTACCCGTATGCCGCCGGGACCGGGCAGTACGCCCAGGTCGATCCCTCGGGATATGCCGCCCAGTCCGGCTACTACGCTCCGGCGCAGACCTCGTGGACCCAGGGTTGGTTCGCCGTGACCGATCCCGGCTACATCAAGGGACTGCTGCTCGGCGCGGCCGCCACCTACCTGCTGACCAATCCCAAGGTGCAGCGCGCCATGGTCAAGGGCGTGGTGACGCTTTGGACCTCGGTCCAGGGCAGCGTGGAGGAGGTTAAGGAACAGATCCAGGACATCAAGGCCGAAATGAGCATGAAGACCGATGCGGACAAGAAATAGCAGCGACATTGCCCGTCAGCGCGAACTGGCCAAGATCGGCATGAGCGTCTCCCTCGGGACGCTGGTGGCCACGGGGTTTCTCTCCCGCATGGCCGGCTCCGGGACCCAGGGCACGCGCAATCTGCATTTGTGCGCGGGCGTGGCGCTGGTGGGTTTCTCGTATTGGCATTGGACGCTTTATCCGCAAACCGCGCTTCCCAAAGGACGTTTTGCATGACCTCTGCCCAGGCGTTTCCAACGCCCGGGATGCGCGTGGGCCACTTTCGGGTGGCCCACGCCCTTTCCCGGCGTGTGCGGCTGAAATCCCCCCTGCTTGGCGATTCCGCTTTCGATGCCGTGTATTTTCAGGCCCTGCTGGAAGCGTTGCCTGGCGTTTTCGAAGTACGGATCAATGTCCGGGGGGCTTGTCTCGTCCTGGGATATGACGGCAGACTTGAAACGTGGCGGAAGATTGTCCAAAGTCTCGTCGAGATGCCGGACGAGGCCTTTGTGTTGACGGCTGACACCGAATCTGCGGTCACCGGCTCCGATGTGGCCGTCAAGGCCTTGATCACCATCTTTTCTCAAGCCCTTCCATGGCCGGCCAAGGCATTGCTCGGGTGGAGCCTGGCCATGGGCGTCATCGTCAAAGGCGCGGAAACCTTTTTCACGCGCGGCATCAAGGTGGAAACCCTGGACGCCACGGCCATCACCCTGGCCCTTGTTCGCGGCAACTATTTCACCGCCGGCTCCATCACGACGCTGCTCGCCCTGGGCCAGTATCTGGAAGGACAGAGCGAACAGCGCTCCACGGCCCTGCTCAAGGGACTGATGCGTCCCCAGGTGGAAACCGTCTGGGTCGTCCGCGACGGTGTGGAAGTGCAGGTGCCTGTCGCCCAGGTCGCTGCCGGCGATCTGGTCGTGTGCGGCGCCGGCGAACTTATCCCCATCGACGGCGTGGTGGCCGAGGGAGAAGCCTCCGTCAACCAAAGCTCCATTTCCGGCGAATCCGTGCCGGTTCATATCCGGCCCGGTGACGCGGTCATCTCCGGTTCCGTGGTCGAGGAAGGCCGGCTGACGATCACGGTCGAACGGGTGGGCTCGGAAACCTCCATGGCCCGTATCGGCCGTTTCATCGACCAGTCCCTGCGTGGCAAGTCCAAGACCCAGACCACAAGCGCCGCCCTGGCCGACAAGCTCGTCCCCGTCACGCTGGGCTTAAGCGGTCTCATGCTCCTGGCCACCCGCGACGTGAACCGGGCGACTTCGGTTCTGACCGTGGACTTCTCCTGCGCCGTGAAACTGGCCAGTCCCGTGGCCGTGCGTTCGGGCATGTATGCGGCCGGGCAGGCCGGGGTACTGCTCAAGGGCGCGGCGGCCCTGGACGCCTTGCAGGATGTGGACACCATCGTTTTCGACAAGACAGGGACGCTGACCACAGGCCAGATCACGGTTACGGACATTCTCCCCGAAGACGGACTCACGGAAGCGGAGGTGCTTGCCCTGGCCGCCGGCGCGGAGGAGCATTACGACCATCCGGTGGCTCGGGCCGTTGTGCGTGAGGCCAAACAGCGCGCCATTGCCTTGCCGCCGATCAGCCGGGTCGATTTTATCGTGGCCCACGGCGTGGCCGCGTCCGTCGACGGGAAGCACATCCTGGTCGGCAGCCACCATTTCGTCGCCGAGGACGAAGGCGTCGCCTGCGCCCATGTGGAGGACGTCGCCAGGCAACTCCGCCGCCAGGGCAAATCCCTGCTCTACGTCGCCCGGGAGGGCAAGCTGGCCGGGCTCATCGCGCTTCGGGACGATGCCAGGCCGGAGGCCGCGGCCGTATTGGAATCACTGAAGGCTACCGGCATCAGGAAGATCGTGGTGCTTACCGGCGACCACAAGGATACGGCTCAGGCCCTAGTTCGCCAGCTCCCCCAGATCGACGATTTGCATTACGAACTCAAGCCCGAAGACAAGGCTTCCATCGTGGAGGGGCTCAAACGGGAAGGGCACACGCTGGCGTTCGTAGGCGACGGCGTCAACGACGCGCCGGCCCTGGTGACCGCCCATGTGGGCATCTGCATGCCCAAGGGGGCCGACCTGGCCCGGGAAGCGGCACAGGTCCTGCTCTTGCATGAGGACCTGCACACCCTCGTCGTGGCCAGGCAGGCCGCCATTCGCACCAATACCATCATCCGGCAGACGTTCGGGGCCACCATCGGCTGTAATTCCTTGATCATGCTGCTGGCCACCGCCGGGATGTCCCCGGTGCTCGCGGCGCTGCTGCACAATGCCACGACGGTCGGGATACTCGGTTACGCAGCCATGGCGGCATCGCGTCCGCTGACGCGTACCGCGTCCGTTGTGTCCCACGCTTCACCCAGGGAGGAATTATGTTGACGACGCTCGCAGCAGCTCCTGTCGGAGTGCCCCTTATCATTGACAGGATCGCAGGCCAGGAATTCGCGGCGCGCATGTCCCGGCTGGGACTGCACGAAGGGGTGTCCCTGACGCGCCTGGATGACAGCGTCGCCATCGGGCCGGCCAAGATCAAAGGTTCTGGGGGCGAGATCACGTTGAGCGGTTGGCTTGCGGCCAAGATAGTCGTCCATCTTGACGACGACAGTCGGCTGCCCCTTCTGGAGTGCGTTCCTGGCGACAGCGGCCATGTGGAAGGCATCACCGGGCAGCCAAATATCGAAGAGACCCTGGCGACGCTTGGCGTGCGGGAAAACGACCGCATCACGTTCCTACGGCGTCTGCCGCCGATGCTCTACAAGGCCGTGGTCGACGGGAAGGAGCGCATTCAGATCAACGAAGGCCTGGCCGCGAAGATTTTGGGCGACACCCCCAGCGGGACGGCCCAGTTCTGTTCGGTCGGCGTCGGCGAGCTTTTTACTGTCCGACAGATTCTTGCCGGCGCGCATGCCAGTGAAAGCCTTGAATCGTTGGGCATCAAGCCGGGCGTCCGGCTTGAACTGACGCAAGTGGCGGCAGGACCGGTGGTGACGTTCTCGCAAAAAACACCCATCGTCTGCACGACGCGGGATGGATTGCGCCTCTATTTCCAGGACAAGGACGCCACGAAAATTTTCGTAGAGGCAGATATTGAGGTCTCCTAGGCGGAGAAGAGGAAGGAAAGGGACTCTGGGCGCTGGCCCACCGCTAGGTTTATGCCCACCATATCCATGGGCCACCGCCTGCTGCAAGTCCTGATCTTGTTCCCATACGAGGAGCTTAAGAGCTGTGCAGCCCTCACCCCGATCTGGCGGGAATGGGCACAAATGGCGACCATCTTACTCCTGCGCACTTTCACCGGAATATTTTATTGTTCTTGCAAATGAACACCAGAAATTCCGGTGAAAGCGCGGAGTCACGACCTCCCTACCAGGCAGGCATTACCGGAGCGAATCACCCAGCCTTCAGCAGTACGACAAACGATATTGATGGCCTTCTTCAGCGAAGCGCAACCGATCATCGCACTGCCTCGCGAGGCGATGGAGGCGCTACGCCTTTGCGGATCCTGTGGCTGCCCCTGGCCTGGCGTTGACCGGCATGTGACAGATGCCCATTAGCGCGCGTTACGCCATCGTATTCCCGCCGGGCCTGCACCGGCTGGGCGATTACCACGGCTGACCGCAGCGTTGCGTCTGGCCCTGGGCGTGGCCGCGTTGCTCCTGGTCCTGCCACGGACCGGGCGGAGCGTCCGGTCAAGATTGCCGAAAGCAAGACCTGACGCTCCCCGCTTGCTGACTTTTCGGGCTGCCGGAGAGGCATCTTAAGCCACTCGTCGCGATCATTCCTCCGGCAATGGGACCACGAGGACCGGAATCCTGCTGCTCCTGATCGTCTGCTGGGCGACGCTGCCAAGGACCATGCCGAGCAGCCGGCCATGGCCGTGCGTCCCCATGACGACAAGCTCGTATCCGCCTTTTTGGGCTTCCTGAAGAATTTGCTCAGCCGGGTCGCCGCAGACGATCTTGACTTCAGCTTCGGCGAAATGGCGCGCTGAGCGCTCGGAAGAAAAGTCCTCTGCGGCCAGCGCTTCCAGCCGCTGTCGCATCGCCTTGCCTGCGTTGGTGTACTCGCCTTGGTTGATCCAATGCGCGCCGTCTTCGCCAAAGGCCTGCTCGAGATCCATGCCCGCCTGTTCGCTGAAAAGCTCCAGCGGATCGGGGAGGACATGTAACACGGTCACGGCAGCGTCGAAACATTCCTCGAACGCCGCCACGTGGCGCAGCGCCTGGCGAGCCGTTGCGGACAAATCCGTCGCATACAATATTTTTCGGTATCGCGGCAGCATGGCTTCCTCCATTCGGATTGATGTTTCAGGCGGTCACGGGCTCCCCGGCGGACGCGCCGAAAAACCGGTCGGTCAAACGCACATACCACGCTGCGGACTGCACCTGAACGATGTAGGCCGCCGCCACCACGAGCGCGGCGTCAGCCCCCTGCTCCCCGAAAGCGTTCATGGCGACGGCGAGCGCGATGGAAAGGTTGCGCATCACGGAACCGTACACCATGGCGATGGCGTCGCCGCGAGCCAGAAAGCGCCTGCCCACCACGGTGCTCAAGGTGAAATTGACGGCGTACAGCAGCACGAGCGGAGCGAGGATGGCCAGCATCACTTCCGGGGACTGCATGATGGTCCTGGCCTTGAGCGCCAGGGCCACGAACACGATGCCAAGGACCCCGAGGGTGGAAAGCGGGGGAAAACGCGGTCCGAACCGTTTCTGAAACGTCTCCTGCCCATACTTGCGCACGAGCAGGCGCTGGGTCGCGTACCCCAAGGCCATGGGCAGAAACACGATAATGCCTATCTGCAGGAACACCGCCGCCATATCGACCTCAATGGCCGCTCCCATCAGCGCCCGCACATAAAGCGGCGTGGCCAGCGAACCCACGACAAGGCCGATAACCGTCATCTTCACGGCGGCGGCGACGTTGCCCTTGGCAAAGCCGGTCCAGGAAATGGTCATGCCGCTGGTGGGCAAAAGCCCGGCCAGCAACAGGCCAAGCGCCATAAACGGCCGTTGCGCGAAAAAGACTTGGCCGATGCCCCAGGCAAGGAAGGGGATGACGGCGAAATTCACGGTCTGGGCGAGAGCCTGTGCCTTGACGTCGCCGCCCTGGAAGACCTGTCGCACCTTGAGCGTCACCATCATGGGGTACACCATGAGAAAGGTGAACGGGATGATCAGACCGCGCAGCCAGCGAACGTCGGCGGACAGGCCGAAAAGAAAACCCAACACCATGGTGGCCGGGATGGCCAGAATGAGATTCTTGGTAATTTTCTGCAAGATATGCGTCATGCGACACCCCCATGGAATCTGTACAGTGTTGAATGCTGGAACATTGTGGCGTGCGGCCAGGCCTGTGAAGATTTTCCGTCGACGTCCACACAAAGGCGGACAGTGCCTTTTTTGCCGGCCATGTGGCGCTAGTCATTCTCCGAGGCGGAAAGCTCGGTTTCAAGGCAATCCGGGTCGGAGCAGCACGGCGCATCTTCGACTTTGTAGACGGCGACGCCATGCCGTTCAGGTTCCATGATAAACAGCTTGCCGCAAGACATGCACTCGGCATGGATTGGAGCATAGCCGCCAGGATGGACAACAGTCTGATTTTCATGGCAATACGGGCATAGGATTTCGTGTCTCATAACCGGGGACCTCCTTGCTTGTTGCCCCCACTATGCACCACGCACGGCTGGCGGGCATTGACCGCAATCAACGCGGAGGAAAAAAATGGGAAAAGACGGAGGACATGGCCGTACCACAATCACGGCCGAGGAACTGGAGAAAATTGCGCTTTTCGCAACGCTGAGCGCCGCCCAACGGGCACTCGTCGCGCGCGAGGCCTCGGTGGAATCCATCGCGGCAGGCGGCATCTATTTCAGCGAACGTACCGCCTCGACCGGGCTCCATGTCCTCCTTTCAGGCCGTGTGAAGCTTTTCAAGGTTGCAGAGGACGGCAAGGAGCAGACCATTTACATTTTCAGGCCAGGGGAACCGTTTTGCCTGTGCTCGATCTTTTCCGACGGCCAACTTCCCGCCAATTTGGCGGCTTTGGAATCCAGCAGAGTGCTTGTCCTGGCACCGCAGCAGTTCGAACGGCTGTCCAAAGAAGACCCGGCTCTGCTACTCGTTCTATTAAAAGTCATTTCGCGACGCCTCAAAGAAGCCATGGAGATGATCGACTCGCTATCCCTAAAACAAATCCCGTCACGCATTGCAGCGTATTTTCTCACACACGCGCAGGGTGAATCGGTCCGCCTCGGAGTCACGCATCGTGAATTTGCCAAAATCATAGGCGTAACTCCGGAAACTCTTTCGCGAACCCTCACCAAGATGTCGAAACGGCGGATGATCGAACAGAGTGAGGGCGAAATCCGCATTTTGGATAGACAGCTTCTCGAAGGATGCCGGGACGGGACGTGCGAATAAGAAGAACGCGTATCCCCCGGCTCTGCCCATGGCCATTGGCTGCCGCCTCTGGTGGCAGTGAGCGATTTGCCAGGAAAGCATCCTGAACTGGGGGCTGGTCACGGGGGGAGCGGCAAGGAACCCGATGCCGCACCGAGGTCAGACGTCCCCATTGGCCGACAACGCCTTGGCCGGGAGGGGAGAACCCCTTCAAGGGCTCTCCCCTCCCGCACGCACTTTTCAACAGGCTATTATTGTTCAAGGCCGAACGGCCAAGCCACCAGTCCGCCTTCCAGCACCGTCACGTTCTCGTAGCCGTTGGCTTCGAGCACTCGCTGGGCCTCGTAGCCGCGCATGGACACCTTGCAGTAGGTGATGACGGGGGCCTGCTTGTCCGCCGGGAGTTCGCCGAGGCGCTTGCGCAACTGTCCCAGGGGAATGAGCGTCTCGCCGCGCCCAAGGCGCATTTCCTCGAACTCCTTGGGACCGCGCACGTCGAGCAGGTAGGGACGCTCCCCGTTGTCGATGCGGGATTTGGCCACGATGCTCGACTGGCCCCGCATGAGCCCGCGCATCTTGTTTTGCAGGATGTGCGCCGTGGCGATGGCGTGGTCGATGGCCAGGGAAAACGGCGGCGCGTAAGGCAGGTCGGCCATGGCCACGTCGTCCACTGTCAGCCCGCCGAGGATGGCCATGGCCATTTCCGCCGCCTGCCGGTTGACGTTGCCCAGGCCCACGCAGGCAAACCCCAGGATACGGCCGGTTTTGGCGTCGGCGATGAGCTTGGACACCACCGGCTTGGCCCCCATGAAGCCGGGCTTGTCCGGGCTGGCGTTTATGGCCGTCACCACGTCGAAGCCGGCCTGTTTGGCCCGGAACTCGGACAGGCCGGTGGAGGCGGCGGTGAAGTCGAAGATCTTGCAGATGCCGCTGCCGATGGTGCCGGGGAAGGTGGCCGTGTCGCCAAGGACCGCGTTCTCGCCGGCCACCCGGCCTTCCAGGTTGGCCAGATCGCCGAAGGGGGCGAGCATGGGCTCGCCGGTCAGGCGGTTTTTCACTTCCACGCAGTCGCCGGCGGCATAGACGTCCGGATCGGAGGTGCGCATGCGCTCGTCCGTGATGATGCCGCCGGTGGGACCGAGCGCCAGGCCCGCCGCCTTGGCCAGCCCCGTGTTGGGAGCCACGCCGATGGCCATGATGACCAGCGTGCAGGGCAGTTCCCGGCCGTCGGCCAGGGTGACGCCGGCGACCTTGCCGTCCTGGCCGTTAATGGCGGAAATCCCCACGCCGGTGAGGATCTTCGCGCCCTTGGATGTGGCGTGCTTTTGCACCAAAAGCGCCAGTTCCGGATCCAGGAAGCTCAGGGTCTGCGGCAGGGCCTCGACCACGGTCACGTCCATGCCGGCCGCAACCAGCGCTTCGCAGGTCTCCATGCCGATAAGCCCGCCGCCGATGATGACGGCCTTCTCGTCTTTGTTGGTGGCGGCCAGCTCACGCAGCCGGTCGGCGTCCTCGAGGCTGGCCAGGGTGGTGACTCCGGCCAGTTCGCGGCCCGGGATGGGCGGCACCTTGGGCACGGACCCGGTGCACAAAATCAGCTTGTCATAGGGCAGGAGCCCCGTCTCGCCGGTATCCACGCGCTTCCAGGCCACGGTCTTGGCCTCCCGGTCGATGCCCGTGACCTCCGTCGAGACTTTGGCGATGATGCCCTTAGCCCCGGCGAAAAATGCTGCATCGCGCACCACGCCGGCCGGGGTGGCGAGCAGCATGTCGCGGTCCTTGACCTCACCTGCCACGTAATAAGGATAGCCGCAGGAGGCCATGGACAGCGCGGATGCTTTTTGCAACAGGGTGACTTCCGCAGTCTCATCCAGGCGCTTGGCTCGGGAGGCCGCTTTTGGACCGGCGGCGGTGCCACCAATGACGACAATGCGTTTGGTGCTCATACGAATCTGCTCCTTGTTGTTTCGCGTTGTATTGTCAGGCCGCGACAACGGCCTGTGTCGCTTGCGTCGACTTCCGCGACAGCTCATGCTGCACGCCAATAAAGGCGCAAACATGTGCGGCAATAAACTGGTTTCCATAACAATGCGGGCATAGGATTTCGTAACTCATGCCTGAAAACCTCGTTGCTTGTTGACCGCACTCGATATGCACCATGCGCAGCTGTCGGGCATTGATTCCAATCAACGCGGGGGAAGAAAAATGGAAAATAAGGGAGGAGGCGTCCGCACGAGGCTCACGGCCGGTGGCGGCCCAACATTTTTCCCATCCGGTTGGGAACAGTGTTGGGAACAAAAAGGGCTCGCAGCCCTCTCAGAGGATTAAAGGGTGATCCGTTGTTCCCTGGACTTCCCGCCTGGCGACGCTTGAATATGGGCCGTGCGCCGGCCACCACCCGGCACATGAAATCCGCCAGCTTGCGGTTGGCTTGTTGCGCCTTGCGGCGAAGTGCTTCCGAAGCCCGGGCTCGTTCCCGCCGCAGCATCGGTCCCGGGCCCCGCCATTCAAAGAAGGCCGTGGTGAGGCCCCGGATGGCCCGGCAGCCGAAATACTGGCCCTCGTCGCTTCGGCCCCTCGGCGGGGTCACCCGCATGAAGCCGGCTTCTCTGAGCTGCCTGATGGCCCGCTCGCACCGACGCTGGCCGAGACCGGAATCGTGGACGATAATCGTCATGCCGATGTCGATGAACCCATTGGCCAGGATCGGCGAACCCCAGACACCTGGACGGTGGCCGCCCTGTGACCAACCCGACTGCCCAGAAACGATCCCAGAGACGCAACCCGCAGGCCTCTGCGTATTGTGTCGCGCCATGCCAGCACTCCCTTTCCGACTCATTTTCGCCCAGGACCGGCATGACCGCCAGTCAACATTTCAAATTCGACGACTCGTGTAAAAAAGATCCATACATTCATCCCCCAACGCTGCATGCCTCAAAACGGCCCATTCGCTCCGTTTCCCGCCTATGGCGTCAGCCGCCGCCAGCCTCGCCGCGGGTGAACGCCTGACGGACCGGGCAGACGGCGCAAGCGCCGGGATTGCCTGAGCCGAGTCCGGCCATGCAGCCACGCGCGAGCTTTGTATCCGCTTCGGCCCCTGGGGCAAGCCCGAACTGGCCGGCCGGCACGCCGTGTCCTTCAACCTGTCCCACGCCGGGAGCCACATCCTTCCTGCGCCTTTGGACCTGCAAAGAGGCGGTGGTCGAGGTCCTGGGACAAGGTCTCTCCCGCCCCCTGGATACGTTTGCCTTCGACCTTTCTCCGCGCGGCGAACCGGTCCCGCGTCGCCTGCCGTCCGCCCCGGGCGGCTGGTCGCTGTGGCGCTTCGACGCCCGGCCGGGCCTGTCGTGTGCCGCGGCCCTGGCGCACGATGGTCCCGGGCCATGCCCCATTCAGGGACATTTTTGACCCAAACAGGATAGTGCGCCGAAGAAAACAGGCTTACACAACGGCTTTGAAAGAATTTGAAAATCAATCTCACACCAAGCGAAGGAGCCCCGGCCATGCGTATCTGGCGTAACCTCGCCTTCCCGTTGTGCCTTCTCCTTACTGCGCCCCTCCCGGCGGAAGCGCAGCAGGAAAAACAAACCGCAGCCAAAAGCGTGCAGCTTGAAGGCATCACGGTGACAGCCACCAAGGAAGAGGAAAAGGTCCAGGAGATTCCCACCAGCATCACGGCGTTTTCGGATACGCAGATCGACGATTCCCGGATGAATTTCGTCAAGGACCTGGGACTGCGCGTTCCCAACCTCAGCTTCTACAGCGGCGGCACCAGCGTCATCAACTTTCCGACGATGCGCGGCGTCCGCTCCGATCCGCACAACAACATCTCCGGCGTCTCCCTATATGTGGACGACGTCCCCGTCACCTCGAATCTCGGCTTCGTGTCCGACCTCTACGACATCGAACGCATCGAGGTGCTGCGCGGTCCCCAGGGCACCCTCTACGGCCGCAGTTCGGAAGGCGGCGTCATCAAGATCGTTACGCGAAAACCCACCAACACGCCGGAAGGCAAGGCGACCCTGGAAGCCGGCACATCCATGATGTTCCACGGCAAGGCCAATCTGTCCGGCCCCGTCATCCAGGACAGGCTTTTCATGGATGGGGCGTTCAACTTCTACAACCGCGACGGCTGGGTCAAAAACGATTATGACGACAAGTGGGTCGACGACAAACAGAATTACTCCGGTCGAGGGAAAATCCGCTTCACGCCGAGCGACGATCTCGAAATGACGTTCATCGGTTCCTTCATAAAATTCAACGAAGGAACATTCTCCATGTACGCCTATCCTGGCTATGACGACAGACATGTCGATACGAACCGTCCAGGATACAACCGCTCGTGGATCGACGACGAATCCCTTCATATAAAGTACACCATAAACGACAATTGGACGATCACCTCGATCTCGACCAGGCGAATGACCGATGCCGACTACAAGATCGATTACGATTTCAGCACAACGAGCGGCTATGAAACTTGGAAATATGACAAGTATCTCGATCTAAGCCAGGAACTGCGGGCCAATTACAAGGATGACAAGGGAGCGAGCCTTGTCCTCGGCGGCTATTTCGACAGCTACGAACGCAAGGTCCAGTATTCCTACACCTCTCTGAGCATGAGTTCGAAGGCCTGGGACCTGACCAAGACCTATTCCGCCTTCGGCCACTTCAAATACCCCTTGTTCGGCGGTTTGAGCCTGCTTGGCGGCGTGCGCCTCGATGCCTACAACAGCGATTTCGAAAACGAGACCTACCAGGACGGCAAGGCCTGGACCAGCGTCTCCCCCAAGGCCGGCCTGGAATACGAGATCACCAAGAACAACATGGTCTACGCCACCGTCTCTCGCGGCTACCGTGCGGGAGGCTTTAACAGCTACACCCCGAGCGACGGCAAATACACCTTCGACGAGGAAAGCCTCTGGGCCTACGAAGCGGGCAGCAAGAACACCTTCTTCGACAACACACTCAAGGCCAATCTGGCCTTGTTCCTCAACGATTTTCAAAACGCCCAGGTCGAACAGTATCTTGCCTCATCAGGAACGCCCATGCCCTATATCAGCAACGCCGGCGACACGCAGGCCCTGGGCGCGGAACTGGAACTGACCTGGCTGCCCCTGGACGGACTGGAGCTGTTCGGCTCCGCCGGCTACATCCACATGCGCTACGGCGACTTCACGGACTACTACGGCGACCACAAGGGCAACAGCCTGCCCTACGTTCCCGACTTCACGGGCAATGTCGGGGCCCAATACCGGCACAAGTCAGGCCTGTTCGCCCGGGCCGAAGTTCTGGGCTCCTCCCTGGTCTATCTCGACAGCCGCAACAAGTATTCCATTCCCGCCCACGCCACGGTCAACGCCAAGGTGGGTTGGGAATTTGACAAACTCGACGTCTATCTCTTCGGCACCAACATTTTCGATACGCGCTACGACGCCAAGGGCGCCTTTGGCGGCGGCTACACCGTAGCCAGCGAACCGGGCACGTACGGCGTCAGCCTGACCTACCACTTCTTTTAGCGTCGTCCATTTGCACAAAGGGGCCTTTTTGTCGGCAACAGCTTGGAAAGGCCCCTTCCCCCGGACCACCAACCGAGCTTTGCCGCGATAGCATGAATTGCCTCCAAGCGGCCGTCTTGTCCCGTTGCGTCCCGGCTCCCCGACCGGGGCGCAACGGGAGCAAGACCGGCACGCGCGCAGGCGGGAACGGAGCAGCTTCCATACGAAGGCTTACGGGCGCGATGCCGGCCGGCCCCCGGACGGCGACAACGAAAAGGACATGAACATGTCGCAACAGCAAAGCATCGCCTTTTTTGAAAGGCTGACCGCCGCCGTCATCCGGTTCCGCTGGGCAGCCCTGGCCGGGGTGCTCCTCCTCACGGCCTTTTTCTTAACCCAGGCCGCAAACCTCAAATTCAACGGCTCCTTCGAAATATGGTTTTTCGAGGACGACCCGGCCATGCAACGCCTGCGCGCCTTCAAGGAGGCCTTCGGCAACGACCAGTTCGTCTACATCCTGGCCGAGACCGACGGCGTCTTCACCCCCGACGCGGCCGCCAAGCTCAAACGTCTGGCCCGGGAACTCGAAAGCCGGGTGCCCTTCCTGCGCGACCTCAACTGGGTGGGCAACGCCGAACATATTGCCGCCAAAGACGACGCCGTCGCCATCCGGAAGCTCCTGGACGACATTCCGACCGACCGCAAGGAGCTCGACCGTCGCCTGGGGCTGGCCCTGTCCGAGAAGGACTTCGTGGACCGCTACATCTCCAAGGACGGCAAGGCCGCCGGCATCCTGCTCGAGCTCGAACGCTTCCCCGAAGCCCACATGGTGCCGCCGCCGTCCGAACAGGTGGCCCGGGCGGTCCTCGCCGTGACCGGCATGCCGGAATTTTCCGGTATGCGCCTGCATGTGGTTGGCGATCCGATCTTCGAAACCCGCTACAACGACGTCGCCAACAGCGAAACGCCGAAATTCTTCGGCCTGTGCCTGCTTGTCCAGGCTGTGTTGTTCTACCTGTTCACCCGGACGATACGGGGGGTGCTGCTGCCCCTGGCCATTGTGACCCTCAGTTTCATCTGGACGCTTGGCGTCATCAATGTCATCGGCTTCGACCTCGACCTGATGGTCGTCGGCCTGCCGGTCTTGCTGATCACCATCTGCATCAACGACATTGTGCATCCCATCATCGATTTCAATCATCTCACCGCCGCCGGCCTTTCCAGAAAGGACGCCCTGGTCCATGCCATGGGACAGGTCGGACTCGCCTCCTTTCTGACCTGCCTGACGACGGCCATCGGTTTTTTCTCCTTTGGCAGAGCGCCTATCAAACCCTTCATGAATATGAGCCTCTATCTGCCGGCAGGGGTGATGCTCGCCTATCTGCTCACCCTGGTGCTCGTCCCCGCGATCTACTCCTTTGGCCGCAAGCCCCCCACGCCCATGGCCGGGCGCAGCACCCGCTCCTTCCTGCCCGACCGGTTCTTCGACTGGCTCCATCGCCTCATCGTCGGCCATCCCCGCCTCATCGTCGCCGGCTTCACGGGATGCATGGTCCTTGGCCTCATCGGAACGCTGCTCGTGGAAGTCGAATCCAATCTCACGAAATACCTGACCAAAAGCGTGCCGCTACGCCAGGATGTCGACTACGTGGACAGCCGCATGGGCGGCTCGACGGGACTGGAAATCATCATCGACACCAAACGACCCGACGGCGTCAAAGACCTCACAGTCCTGGACGGCATGGAACGCCTGAGCGAAGCGCTGGAAACGGATCCCCTCGTCCACAAGACATTCAGCATCGTCGACGTGTTGCGCAAAATGCGCCGGGCCATGCACGGCGACGACCCGGCCTATTACAGCCTGCCGGACAAGCAAAGCGCCGTTCCCGAGTATCTCGCCCTCTACGAGGCCTCCGGCGGCGACCGGATGGATAGGATCGTCAACTTCGACAATTCCAAAGCCCGCATCAACCTGCAAACCCAGGCTCTTGGCTCCCGGGAAACCCGCCTGCTCATCGAAAAGACGGACGTCCTCTCCCGTTCCCTGTTCGGCGACGGCGTCGCGGTCGCCACCACCGGCTTCATGGACATCGCCAAAACCCTCAACGACAATATGGGCACAGCCCAGGTCCAAAGCATTCTCCTGGCCTTCGGCGCCATCGCCGTCGTCATGACCGTGACGCTCGGTTCCGTCCGGATGGGCCTTATCAGCATGCTTCCCAACGTCTTCCCGATCGTCATCGTGCTTGGCCTGCTGGGTTTCACCGGAATCTACATGGACACCATCCTGATGACCATCAGCGCCATGGGCCTTGGCGTGTCCATGGACGACACCATCCATTACTTCCTTCGCGTCCGCCGGGAATTCGACCGTACCGGCAACTACGCCGAGGCCATCGGCAACGCCCTGCACGCCGTGGGGCGGCACATGGTGTTCAGTTCCGTCGTCCTCATCCTCGGCCTGCTCGTCCTGACCAATTCGGTCCTGACCGGCTGGATCAAGATAGGCGCCTTGTCCGCCGTCGCGTTCACGTGGGGAATCTGGGCGGACCTGCTGTTCAGCCCCGCCCTGCTCCTGGTGCTTAAGCCCCTCGGCCCCGAGCGCGCCCCCAATCCCTGACCACGGCGGCGGCCATTTGTGGGCACGGCCCGCGATGTCGCCGGCATCGCGGGCCTTCTGCGTTTTGGACAGGCGAATGTGCCCCGAGGCATTGACAACGAGTCTCAATATCAACAAAGAGAAGAAAACTCTTCAGGGATGGCATCGTCGTGTTGCAAACGCTTTTTTCCCATACCCTCGGCAAAGGCATCCTCGTGCGTCTGCAGGAATGCAACGCGGACGACGACCTGCGCATGGACTTCGATGTGCCGCGGGGCATCGTCGGCTGCTCGTTTTGCCTGGAAGGCGCCATGCACACCCGGATCAGGGAGCCGCACCTTCACGCCGACGTCTCCTCGGGCATTTCGGGCATCTGGTTCGTCCCCGGGGCACGGCTGAGCGCCGTCATCCCTTCCGGACGCACCCGCTGGCTGGACCTGTTCATCCCGTACGAACGATTCCTGGGCGTGATCGAAGATAACATCCACGAGATCTGCCCGGAACTCCTGTCCAGCCTCAAGCGCAATTCCGCGGCCGTCCCCTTCCGCCGCACGGCCGGCATGGACGCGAACACCCGGCTGACCATCGAACAGATGCTGGCCTGCCCCTTCGAAGGGGCGCTCAAAAGGCTTTTCCTGGAAAGCAAGAGCCTGGACCTGCTGCTTGGCGAAATCTGCCGTCACGCCCTGATCCGGCGAACGCCCGGCTGCCCGTGCTGCTCCAACCGGGCCAAGGTCGAGAAAGCCAAGGCCCTGCTGCTGGAGAACCTGACCGATCCGTTGACCATCGCCGAACTGGCCGGGCAGGTGGGCATGAGTGAAAGCTCTCTTAAAAGGGCGTTTCGAGACGTCCAGGGCATTTCCATTTTCGCCTTTTTCCAGGCCCACCGCCTGGAGCAGGCCAGGGCGCTGCTGGCCCGGGGCGAGATGAACGTCACGGAGGTGGCCTTTTGCGTCGGCTACTCCAACCACAGCCACTTCAGCCGCGCCTTCAAGCGCCAGTTCGGCGTCTCGCCCAAGCGCTGCCTGGCCAGAACCTGGCCTGTTTCCGCCCTGCCCGCGTCCATGACCGAAACAGGCACAAATCTGGCCTGATCCCGGCAGCCCGCCCGCCCCGGCAGGGGTATTCTCCAGTCGCCTTGAGGAAATGTTCCCGAGACGACCGACCCGGAGAATGCCCATGCCCCGCTTCCTCCTCCTCGCCTTTATCCTGCTGGCCTGCCCCGCCCCGGGCGCGGCCGCGACCCTGACCGGCCGCGAGGTGGCCCGCCTGGCCGATCAGGCGGATTCCAGCCGCGACGCCCGGAAGACCATGCTCATGGTCATCAATCGCGACGGCTCCCAGCTCACCCGCAAAATGGAGATGTTCACCAAAAAATTCCCGCCCGACGAACGCTCGCTCATCCGGTTCGAGGCCCCGCCCGACATCCGCGACACCAGCTATCTGACCTGGAGTTGGGACGACCCGGGCCGGGAGGACGACATGTGGGTCTTCCTGTCCAGTGAAAATCTCGTGCGCCGCATCAGCGGCGGCGGCAAGACGGGGTCGTTCATGCGCAGCGACCTGGCCAACGAGGATATCGAGAAACGCGCCGTGGCCGACGACGCCCAAACCCTGCTGCGCGAGGAGACCGTTGAAAACGCCCCCTGCTGGGTGGTGGAATATATCCCCGAAAAGCCCGGAAACTCCGGCTACGCCAAGCGGATCGCCTGGATTCGCCAGGACATCCACCTCCCCGTGCGCATCGACTACCACGACAAGCGCGGCGAGTTGCTCAAAACGGCCCTCTACGGCGGTTTTTCCCAGATCGACGGCATCTGGGCCTACACCCGCATGCGCATCGACACGCCCCGACGGGGCTCCCAGACCCTGATCCAGATCACCGACGTCACTTACAACACAGGCCTGCCCGACAGTTTTTTCGAGCAAAGCAACCTCAAGCGCTGACGCGGCCCCCGGACATGAATCCGTTTGCCATGCCGCGCCGGTTTCCGACCCCGTCCCTGGCGCTGCTCGCCTTTCTGGCACTGGCCGCGACCGCCCGGGCGGCCCCGGGTCTCGACTTCGACCTGACCGAAAAGGCCGCCTCCCAGGACGCCCTCGCGGCCGCGGCCCAGGATGCTCCCGTGACCGTGACCCTGGGCGGCTACCTGGAATCGCGCACGCAATTGGGCACGTCCCGGGGCGCATTGTATTCCGCCCGGCAACGGCTGCACCCGGAGCTTTCCGCCAGCCTGTCCCGGCTGTCGTTATTCGCCAACGCAAACCTGGATTACGACCCCGCCATCGGGGCCTGGGCGGACGTGGCGCATCCCGAACTGGACGAATGCCGCCTGTTGCTCGACACCGAATATCTGGACGTATCCGTCGGCAATATGATCGTGCGCTGGGGCGCCGGCGACGGCATCAACCCCATGGACCTGTTCAACCCCGTGGACCAGCGCGACCCGGTGGCCAGCGCCCGCAGCACCAAAAAGCGGGCCGTGCCCATGGTCCGGGCCGTGGCCCAGACCCCGTGGCTGACCCTGGAGAGCGTTTTCCTGCCCTTTGCCGCGGTCAACGGGCCCGATGCGGCGGAGAGTCCCTGGGAATCCCTGGCGCTTAAAAGCATCCGCCGGGCCGTAGGGGCCGGCAAAGCCGTCTTCGACGACGACACGAAGCCCGTTGGCGTCGAAGGCGGGCTGCGGGCGGCCGTCACGGCGCGCGGTTGGGACTTGGCCCTGCTCTCCTTCCAGGGATTCGCCAACGAGCCCGTCTATGCCGCCATCCCCCTCGACGACATCACCCTCTACCAGGCCCGCTACCCGCACTTCCGGGCCTTCGGCTTCAACTTCGCCAAGGGCCTTTCCGCCGGCACCCTGCGCGGCGAACTGGTTTTCAAACCCGACACAGTGTTCCCCGGCGTCCAGACGGCGGCGGCCAACGGCAACGGGCTGGCCCGGACCGACTTCCTGGAAGGCGTCGTCGGCATGGACTGGACTTTTTTTTCCGACCTCTACGTCAACGCCCAGTACTACTTCGAGGCCCTGCCCCGGGGGGAAAACGGCGCGGCGTACCGCGCCTTCTCGGATGGCATGACCTTCAAGGTCAGCGACAAGTTCCTGGGCAATGCCCTCGAAGCCGCCATCCAAGGCATGGTCTCCTTTTCCGGGGACGGCCTGTCCGTGGAGGCCTACGGCCAATACGAACTCGACGACCACTGGAAGCTGACCTGCGGCGTCCAGCTCTGGGAAGGCCCGCCCCGGTCCCGCCTCGGCCAGTACGACGCCAACGACATGACCTACCTCAAACTGCGCTACGCCTTTTAACCACGGCCGGCGCGCGGCAAGGAGCCATCGACATGAGCACCATCGGCGACATCCTGCATCTCGCGGGGGACAACCGGAAGACCCTGGGGTTGGCCGCGGCCTGCTCCGTGGCCGACGCCCTGCTCGACCTCGTTCCCTTCTACATCATGTACCGCGTGGTCATGGCGCTGCTGGAGGGCCAGGCGACCCCCGGCCGCATGGCGGCCCTGGGACTGGCCGCATCGGTCGCCGTCGCCGCCAGGGCCCTGGCCCGCTGGCTGGCCGGCACACTGGCCCACAAGGCCGGCTACCGCACCCTCTACGGCATCCGCCGGGCCATTGCCGTCCACCTGGGCCGGCTGCCCATGCTGTTTTTTTCCCGCACCACTTCGGGGGCCCTGCTCAAGGTGGCGGACAAGGACGTGGAAAGCATCGAAGTCCTGTTGTGCCACCATCTGCCGGACCTGTGCGCCGCCGCCACGCTGCCCCTCGGAACGCTAGTGCTGTTGTTCTGGATCAGCTGGCCTCTGGGACTGGCCGCATTGGTTCCCCTGTTGCTGGCCGTGCTGTGCCAGGTGGCCATGTACCGCGAATGCTCCACCCGCATGCGGCGCTTCCATGACAGCCTCACCGACATGAACAGCACCATCGTGGAGTATGTCCAGGGCATCATGGACATCAAGGCATTCAATCAGACCGTCGCCTCGTTTTCACGGTTCACCAAATCGGTTCGTGCCTTCGAGTCAGTGGTCAAGGAATGGTCGCGCATCTCCGGCAAATACTACGCCCTGTTCGGCACCCTGCTCGGTTCGGGGCTGCTGTTCGTGCTGCCGCCGGGCCTGGTGCTGCTTGGACGCGGCAGCCTGGGCATGGCCGACCTCGTGCTCGTGTTGCTGCTCGTGACCGGCTACGCCGCCCCTCTGGACCGGCTGTTGCGTTTCACCAGCAAACTGCGGGAAATCGAGGAGGCGGTGCGCCGCATCAAGGCAATCCTGGAGGAGCCTGCGCTGCCCGAAACGGCCCGGCCCCGGCTTCCCGAAAACCACGACATCGTCTTTGACAACGTCGTTTTCGGCTACGACGCCGGACAGACGCTTTTCAACGGCTTGTCCATGCGCCTGCCGGCCGGCGCCCTGACCGCTTTCGTCGGTCCGTCCGGGGCCGGCAAGACCACGGCGGCCATGCTCGCCTCGCGCTACCAGGACGTCCGGGAGGGCAGCATCCGCATCGGCGGCGTCGATGTCCGGGACATCCCCGTGGCCCGCCTCATGGACATGGTCTCCTTCGTCTTCCAGGACACCTTCCTTTTTAGCGACACCGTCATGGAAAACATCCGGGCCGGCCGGGCCGGGGCCGACGACGACGCGGTCGTCGCCGCCGCCAGAAAGGCCCGCATCCACGACAGCATCATGCGTCTGCCCAAGGGCTACGCCACGCTTGTGGGCGACGGCGGCACCCCCTTGAGCGGCGGCGAACGCCAGCGGCTCTCCATCGCCCGGGCCATCCTGCGCGATGCCCCCATCATCATCCTCGACGAGGCCACGGCCTTTGCCGATCCGGAGAATGAAGCGCTCCTTCAGGACGGCATCAGCCGGCTGCTGGCCGGCAAGACCGTCATCGTCATCGGTCACCGCCTGGCCGCCCTCACCGAGGCCGACGCCATCGCCGTATTCCGGGAAGGCCGCCTGGACGGCTTCGGCAGTCACCGGGAGCTGCTTGAAACCTGCCCCCTGTATCAAACCATGTGGGCGGTCCAGGCCAAGGCCTCGGACTGGGCCCTGGCCGAAAAGGAGGTCTCGGATGCGCAGTCTGCTTAAACAATTGGACGCCGGAGAGCTGACGGAACTTACCAGGGCCAACGTTTTCGCCGTGCTGGAGGTTCTTTTCGCCGGAGCGCCCCTGCTTTTGCTCTACGCCGTCATCGCGGCCCTGCTTGCGGGTACGGCCGGGCTTGCCGGGCTGCTCCCCTACTTGGCCCTGCTCGGGCTGTGCTTCGCGGCCCAGGCGCTGTGCTCGGTGCGCTCCGTCGTCGCCGCCTGCCTGTTCGCCTACGGCACGGGCGCGTCGCTGCGCCTGCGCCTGGGCGAGCATCTGCGCCGGCTTCCGCTCGGCTATTTCAAGGCCGCCGGCGCGGGAAACATGGTGGAAACCCTGCTGCTCGACGTCTTCAACGTCGAATTGGCCACCTCGACCATGTACAACAAGCTCGTGGCGGCGGCAGCGCTGCCTGTCATCGTGGGCATCATCCTGGCCCTGATCGACGTCCGCCTGACCCTGCTGCTGGCCGCCACCGTGCCGCCGGCGCTGCTGTTCCTCTGGTATTCCCGCAAGGCCCTCGACGCGCGAAGCGCCGCCACCCTGGCGGCCAGACGCGAAGCCTCCTCGCGCATCCTCGAATATGTCCGGGGCATCCGCACCCTCAAATCGCTCAACCGGGCCGGCTCGGCCTTCGGCCGGCTGGATGCCGCCCTGGCCGGTCTGCGCGACCGAAGCATCGCCCTGGAAGCGGCCATGGGGCCGACCTCGGAAATCTACAGTTGCATCGCCGCGTTGGGTTTTGCCCTGCTCATCGTCGCCGGCTCCGCCCTGTGGCGGGAAGGGCAGGTCGCCCTGCCGGTGCTGCTGCTCTTCATGATCGCCAGCCTCAAATTCTACCAGCCCATCATGGGCATCGCCCCCTACTTCTCCATGGTCCGCCACCTGCGCCACTCCGGAGAAAACGTCCGCTCCGTGCTTGCGGTCGCCTCCCAGGAAGGCCGGGTCATGAACCTGCCGACGAAAGACCTCGGCGTGCGCTTCGAGCACGTCCGCTTCGGCTACGGCGACCGCGAGGTGCTGCGCGACATCAGTTTCACGGCTCCGCCCCGCAGCATGACCGCCCTGGTCGGCCCCTCGGGAGCCGGCAAGACAACCGTGGCCAACCTCCTGGCCCGCTTCTGGGACCCCGACGGCGGCCGCATCCTGGTCGGCGGCCAGGACGTGCGCGGCATCGACCCGGAAACCCTGCTTGGCCGCATCGCCATGGTCATGCAGGACAGCCACATCTTCCACGACACCGTCGCCAACAACATCCGCTTCGGCAAACCCGACGCCTCCCACGAGGCCGTGGAGGCCGCGGCCAAGGCCGCCCGCTTCCACGAGTGCGCCACCCGGCTGCCGGAGGGCTACGACACCGTGCTCGGCGAAGGCGGGGCCACCCTGTCCGGAGGGGAAAAACGGCGCATCGCCATCGCCCGGGCCATTCTCAAGGACGCCCCCATCGTGGTCCTCGACGAGGCCACGGCCTCCCTGGACCCGGAAAACGAGGGGGCCATCCAGGAAGCCTTCACCGCCCTGGCCGCCTCCAGGACGGTCTTCGTCATCGCCCACAGACTTTCGACCATCCGGTACGCCGACCAGATCCTGTTTCTCGATGACGGAGCCGTGGTCGAACAGGGCGGTTTCGACCAGCTCCTTGCCCGAAATGGCCGTTTCCGGCGCTTCTGGGATCTGCAGCAACACGCCAAAGGCTGGAAGATCAACCGACAGGGGCAGGCATGAGGCCGCACGTCGCTTCCCGCGATGCGGGCGGCTGCCCGCCGCCACCCGGCGACGATCCGAAGGAGCAAGACCATGCGGAACGATACAGGCACCCCTCCGGGCGAGGCCGCCAAGGCTGCCTCGCCCGGAGCTGATCCGGCGGTCCTCGCGGCCGCCAGCATTTTGCGCCAGGACATGGAAACCCCGCCCCGCCTGCTGGACCTCGCCCGACGGGTGGGGCTGTCCCATCCTCGCCTCAACAGGGGATTCCGCCAGTGCTTCGGCACCACTGCTTTCGGCTACCTGCGCATCCTGCGCCTGGAAGAGGCGCGGCGGCTGCTGGCGGAGGGGAACGCCAGCGTGACCGACGCGGCCTTCAGCGTCGGCTACCAGAGCCTGCCATCGTTTAGCCGGGCGTTTAGCGACCGCTTCGGCCTTTGCCCGCGCGAATTCGTCAACCGCCTGCGCCGGCCGGCAAAGACCCCGGAGACACGCGGCGTCTCCGGAAAGGAGCCGGGATAGCGCATGTACCCATACACCGAAAGGCGCTGCCGCAAATGTCTGCTCTGCGGCCTCACCCTTGAGGCCGACGGCCTGTGCCCGCTGTGTCGGACCGACCGGCCGGTGGAGCGGGACTGGCAGGCGCGGCATTGGGACCGTCTTCGTGGGCTACAACCCGGAACGGCTCTTCGGCACGGGCCAGACCCTGCCCAGCGAAAACGACGCCCGGCGCATCCGCCAGCAGGAAGCCCTCGCCGGGGGCATCGGTTTCCTGTATGGACTTCCCCCGGCGCGAAACAGCCTGGGAACCCATCCGGAGCTTTTCGCCCGACCACGCTCTGGCTTCCGGCTGCCGGCTGCTCAAGCTGCTGGCCGCCCTGGCTCGGATCAACAAGGTTTCCAGCTCCATGGACCATGAATTCGCAAACCAGGTCCGTTCCGGGGACCTGGACGGGGAAAGCCTGCGCAATAGCTACGGTGCGCTGGAGGAGCGGCCGGGATTCTACGCCGACGTGTTGCGCGAACTCGACCTGTCCTGCTCCCTGGAAACCCTGGCCGCCGGACCGGGCGCGTCCGGGCTCTGAAAAAAACGCGGGCCGGGATGAGCACGCCCCGGCCCGACCCGAACCGCAAACAGCTGCGCCGCCACCACCGCAGCGCCGGCCGTCACGCCGTCCCTCCTGCCTCTCGGTCATTCCTGCTCGAAGGCAATGGGCAGGATGGCCACCCAATGCACCGGCGTCCCCTTTTGCGTGCCCGGCTTGAAACGCCAACGGGACAGGGTCGCGCGCACGCTTTCGGCAAAACTGTCCACGTTTTCCCCGCCCAGGATATCCACGCGCTCCACCTTCCCGACCCTGTCCACGAGCAGGCGCACGCGAAGCCGTCCCTTGAGGCCCCGGCGTTTGGCCTGCATGGGGTATTCGGGCTTGGGCGAAAAAACCAGGGCCGGTTGATTGTCCAGGTCGCCGGCCGACAGCGGCGAACCGATAGAACCGGGACCGGCACCGCCGCCCGAGGGAAGCGGCGGTCCAGACGCCGCCCCCGATCCGCCGCCCGCTCCGGTCTGACCGGGATCGGCCAGCGCGGCAGCCGCGGCCGCGGTCTCGCGAGGCGCCGGCTCGGGGGCGGGCTTTTGCCGCTTCACGACCGGCCTGGGCCTGGCAACCGGCTTGGGCTTGACGACGGGCTTGGGCGGGACCGGCTCCTCGGACGCGACAACGGGGGCGGGCGCCTGCGTCGCCGCCGCGATCGTCTCCACGGCCGATTCTTCCGGTTCGGGCGGCGCCGGAACCGGCTCCGGCGCGGCTGCCGGTTCGGCGGCCGCCGACGCGGGCCCGGCCGGGCCGCTGCCGTACCCCGCCGGGGCCAGGGCGGCAGTGAGCACGATGCGCGGCATGACGGGGGGGCAGGACGCGGGGCCGCACATGGCGGCCATGGCAACCACGGCCAGACCATGGGCAAGGGCGGAAACCGCCAGCGCGCCCCAGGCGCGAGGCGTGCAGGATTGCCTGTCCGACGGCAAGGGGGAGGCCGTCTTCATGGACGCGCTCCCGCAGACCGGCCTCCCTCTTGCCGCCCTTCGGCCACAAGCGACAGGCTGGTGACGCCGCAGGCTCCGACCCGGCCAAGCAGTTCCATCACCCGGCCGTAGTCGAGCTCCTTGTCGCAACGGACAAAAACCATGCGCCCCGGATCGCCGCCCACCAGCTCCGTCAGGCGCGCGGCCATGTCTTCGTCGGCTACGGCCTCGTCTCCCAGGTACAGCCGTCCCCCCTTGTCCATGCTGACGACGATGGGTTCCTTGGGCGGCGGCAGGGCGGCGGCAGAGGTCTTCGGCAGCCGAAGCGGCACCCCGGCCAGCATCAGCGGCGCCGTCACCATGAAGATGATGAGCAGCACCAGCATCACGTCGATAAACGGCGTGACGTTGATCTCGGCATTGAGCGTCGCGCCCTGCTCGTCGCCGCGTCCGAGGCTAGGCGGCCTCATGGACGGCCTCCGTCATCGCGTCCGGCCCCTTGCGCACGAGAGCGGCGATGGCAAGCGACATCCGCCGGGCCAGATTGCCGAAATCCGAAGCGATCTTGTTGTAGGCGATGGACGCGGGGATGGCCGCCACCAGCCCCGCCGCCGTGGTGAAAAGAGATTCGGCGATGCCCGGCGCAACAACGGCCAAACTCGTGTCATTGGCCTGGGCGATGTCCACGAAGGAATGCATGATGCCCCAGACCGTGCCGAACAGCCCGATAAACGGCGCGGCCGACCCGATGGTCGCCAGATACGGCAGGCGGTGTTCGGCCCGCAACAGGACGCCGGCCATGGCATCGCGCATGGCCCGCTCGATACGGTCGCGTCGGTCGGCGTCGCTTTCGCCCGCCCCGCCCTGCCCCCAGGCCGCGCGGCCCTCGGCCAGCAAGGCATCGGACAATTCGCCGCCAACCGGCGTCGCCCCGGCCCGTCGGCCCGAGCGGACCCATTGCTCGAACCAGGCCGCCTGCCGGCGATAGCGATAAAACAGCACGGCCTTTTCGAGTATGACCGCCCAGCACACCACGGAGCAGACGATCAAAATGACGAGCACCCCCTGCACAGCTCCCGTGGCCTGGGAAAAGACCCATCCCAAGGACAATTCAATCTGCGGCATATCCTGATCCTTTTCATCCGTCCGCGTGGTTGGGCTCGCTTCGGCGTTGGCCGGGAGCCTTCTGGAAATCGAACCGATACGACATGATCGGCGACGCATGCGGCTGCGCCTCTTGCCCGCTGGTGGAGCGTCACCCCTTTTCGGAAACGGGAACCGGGACGACCACGGCCTCCCGGGACAAGGCCGGGGCAGGCCCCCGGCCCAGGCGCAACGCCGCCAGCAGGGCGGCCAGGGCGGCCAGCACCCCCGCGGCCGTCGCCCCGGAATAGCCCCAATACTGGGCCAGCACGGTGCTCACGCCGGCGCTGGCGTAGCCTGCGGCATGAAACAGACTGTATTGCAGGGTATAGTCCGTGGCCGGGCTTTGGGGCGAGGCGCGGTCCATGATCATGGTGGTGGCGATGACCATGACCGCCGGAGGGCTCAGATAAAAAAGGGTCAAGGAGATCAATATCCCCGACGATCCTATTCCAGCTTCGGCTATCGGAAGCAGGGCGGCGAGACCGACCGCCTGATAGGCGAGGACGGCGACAAGAACCGTTCGACGCGGCAGACGGCGCACGCCCCAGCCGGCCAGGGCCGCCGCGAGGACGCCGACCAGGGAACCTCCGACGTTCATGACCAGGCCGATGCGCTCCATGGACCAGCCGCCATCAGTGAGCATAGGGGTGATCAATCCGTAGCCTATGCCGCAGCCGCACGGGGCAAGCAGCAACACGAGCATCCAGGATTTTCTTCCCGGCTCCTGCCAGAAAAGCCAGATCCGGCGGAAACGCGCCGTATCCCCAGTCGCCCGCTCGGGCCCGGCCGGCTCCTGAAAAAACAGCAGCTGCAGCAGCGACAGCGAGGTGCCGCCGGCCAGGATGGCCAGACAGCCGGCCCAGCCGACATGCGGGTAGGCCATAAGGACTGCGCCGCCGCCCAGGATATTGCCGACGAGTCCGCCTGCGGACTGCACCCCGTTGCCAAGCCCGCGCTGCCCAGGGGCGAGGAGCAGACAGGCCAGACCGTCGGCCGCCACGTCCTGGGTGGCCGAAAGCAACGCGAGCACCAGGCAAAGCGCCAATACGACGTAAAAGTCCCGCACCACGTCCAGTTGCCCTATGGCCGCAAGCGTGGCCACCATGCCCGCCTGGGCCGCAAGCAGCCAGCCCCGGTAATGCCCCAACCGGCCAAGGCGGACACGGTCCACGTAGTGTGCCCAAAGCGGCTTGGCCAACCAGCAAAGGCCCATAAGATAGACGAGTCCGATCTGTTCCAGGGGCGCGCCGCTACGGCGCATGATGGCCACCAGGGCGATCATGAAAAAGCCCTGTCCCAGATACTGCGTGACGTAGAGGCTGCCGAGCAGCAACCAACGCGACGGGGTCATCATGCCGTCGCCCCCTGCACGGAGCCCGCGGCGTGAGAAAACAACCATCCCAAAGACCATTCAATCAGCGGCATGTCCTGCGTCCTCTTTCACGTTTCCGGCCCCACCCGACATTGCCGGAGCGCGACCTGACCGCTGCGATCCTTGCCGGCCGCCCTTTGGCGGCGAACACCGCCGCTCCGCGACTGGCCGGCCCGGACCACACTTGGAAATGAAACTCAGTCTCATATACGAACCATTCCTTGCCCTGTCTTCTTCGAAATGAACAGTCCGCCCGGTTGGCGGCATCCCCAAGCGCGGGCAGACCCCCGAGCAACCCACTCAACAGGCATTGCCCGCTGCAAAACGAAAAAGGGGCCAGGACCATCGGTCCTAACCCCTTGAAATCTGGAGCCAGCGAGGAGACTCGAACTCCTGACCTGCTGATTACGAATCAGAAATAGCTGTTTTCACTCACTTTCACGGGGATTCACAGAGGGTCGAAAATGTGTCTTAACATTCCGTCTTTACATGGGATAACAGGTCGAGTATGTACCCTAGTGAAAGGGGGTGAAATTGGCCCTGTAAGTCGCTAACTGCCCCCAAAACTGCCACCAGAAATGGGGGTGAGGTAGCTGAAAATGCTGACTGTTACCGACGATACTGCCACCAAAATAATGGGGTGAGGTAACTGGCAATGCTGACTGTCACCGAAGTGGAACGCATCATCAGGGACGGGAAAAGTGTCGAGGTGGTCGCGGATGGGCGAGGCCGAGGCGAAGGCCGGTTGCTCCTGGTCGTCCGTAGTCGAGTCGATGAGGTCGCCGCTGAATGGCGCGTTCAATGGTTCCAGGAGGGGCAACGCCGCCGGCTTAAAGTCGGGAACGCTGGCAAGAACGGCTTGACTCTCAAGGAAGCCTTGCAACGGTTTGGCGAAATCAGCAAGCTGATACAGGATGGCCTGGACCCAAGGGCGGTTTACGAGGAGCGCGAGAGGGAAGCGGAAAGACTCAAGGCCGAAGAGGCGGCAAAGGGTTCGGTCCAGCAGCTTTTCGAGACCTACGTGGCGCATCTACAGCAACGCGGTCGGAAATCCTGGGCCGAGGTCCAGCGGGCGTTACTCACTGCGCCGAGTGCTGCCGTAACGGTCTTGGGCAAAAACACGAAGGCCAAGGACATTACCCCTCGCGACATCCAGCACCTACTGAAAGCCACCCATGACCGAGGGCCATCCATGGCGGCGCACCTGCGGGCCTACCTGCACGGCGCTTTCGCTTTCGGCATCGGCAGGGAGTTCGACTACACCAGAGCCGCCTTGACCGTCACTTTCGATCTGACCCACAATCCGGTTGCCTCAGTCCCGCGCGATTCCGCCGCGTTCCAGGCAGGCGACCGCAACCTTTCCAGTGAAGAGGTGGGCCGCGTCTGGCATGAGTTCCCCGAAGGCGTGTCCGAGCGCCTGGGGATCGCCTTGCAGCTTCTCCTTGCCGTGGGCGGGCAGCGCGTCCAGGAAGTCTTGTCGGCCAAGAGAGTGGAGTTCAACCCGTTGCAAGCAACATGGGTCATCCCTGCGGCCAGGACAAAAAATCACCGAGAACACGCAATCCCCTTGACGCCCCGGGCCATTGGGCTTTTCCGTCGCGCTGAGGCGCTTGCCGGCAAGTCCGAGTTCCTTTTCCCGAGCGACAAGGACCAGGGCGGGCCAATCCTTGCCACATCATTGAACCGGGCCGCGTCACGATTCTGTCAGCGCGTGGGCATGACGGTGTGGACGCCGCGAGACATACGGCGCACTTGCCGAACCCTGATGGCGGATGCCGGGGAACCGAGCTACCTTCTCAACCTGCATTTCAACCACGGGACCCAGGGCGTCGGGGAAAAGCATTATGATCGGTCCTCTCACGTCGAGGAAAAGCGTGCGCTCATGTTCAGGTGGGACGCCCTACTCGCTTCCTGTCTTGGCGAAGAAGCCGGCGGCAAGGTTGTCGAATTTCCCGGCAAACGGATCATGTCTGGTGAGTAAGGGGGGTTCCTCATGCCTCAACCAAAATTGTCCCCGGACAGAAATCACAGCCCGCGCCTTCCCACCTGCTCCACCTGCCGCTGGCGCATCAATGGCACTTGTCGCCGCCACGCCCCTACCATCGTTCGCGGGCTCCTCAACGGTGAAGCCGGGGCTCTGGCCGTCTGGCCCCAGGTCGAGGACGGGCACGGTTGCGGGGATCACGTCTTTGCCACCAGGATGGAGGCTTAACCCGTCCTGCCTTGCCGGGCCACTCCCCCCTTGCTATCTGTATATACAGCGATATATTCAAACGGAGAATAGCGTTGAACGTCACCTGGGACGAGGAGAAGCGGCGGGCGAATCTCGCCAAGCATGGGCTGGACTTCGCGGCAGCCGAAAAGCTGTTTGAGGACTACCGTCTGGAACGCCTTGATACGCGCCGGGACTACGGCGAAGACCGATGGATTGCCCTCGGCATGGTCCACGGCAAGGTGGTGGTCCTGGTCTACACGGAACGAGACGAGGACATCCGGGCCATTTCCCTTCGGAAAGCTACGCCCGAGGAGCGAACGATTTATGAACAAGCACGATTCAAGCGACTTGGCCCGGCTTAAGGCCATGGCCGACGCCGAAGCCTTCCAGAACGCTTCGGACGATCCCGACAACCCGCCCACCGACGCGGCTTTTTGGGGCGAGGCTGAACTTGTGGACCCTGAACCCAAGAAAGTTCCGGTCTGCATCCGGGTCCGCCCCGACATCCTGAAATTCTTCAAGCAGCGCGGCCCCGGGTATCAAACCCGCATCAATCAGGTCCTAGAAGCCTATGTCGCCTATCAGGAAAAGCGGGCTGGCAGGTAGGGTATGGGTACGGATTCCATCCCCTGGCGGGAAGTGCTGCCCTTCAAGGACGAGGAATTACCCGGCGTGTTTCTGGCCGGGGCGCGGTATCGGGGAGGCATGACCCAGGCCGCCCTTGCCGAGGCAACCGGCATCCCTCGCCGGCACATTTCGGAAATGGAAAACGGACGCCGGCCCATCGGGAAAAAGAACGCCCGGCTTCTGGCCGAGGCCCTGAAGGTTGATCCAAGGCGGTTGCTGGCGGTGTAGCTCGGCAGGACAAGAAATCATGGACCAGTCCGACCTTCTGCGCGTCATCTATCTGGCTTTGCTCCTGGCGGTCGTCATCGCCATGCGCTGGTGGCCGGGGCTGAATCACCGGAAGTTTGACTGGCGGTTGTTTAAGAGCGGGAAACGCAAGAAGGATTGACCGACTTTTCCCCGGCCTAGCCCTGGCCTCATGAACCAGGGCGAAAAGCGTTTTCCTGGACGCCGGCCGGGGGTTTAATCAGGAACAAGTGCAGGAGCTTGAACAATGCCGCGTGCAGATGAAAAACTTATAAACGATTTTTATTTCTTTTGGAAATGGGAATATACTAAAAGAAATGAACGTTTTAGGGATACGATAAATCTTTCAATTGAAATGGCTGAAGAGTTACAACAATGTCAAGGAGAAATGGTTTATAGCGCTGGAGACTTTTTATGCAATCATATCTCTCTGCAAAATGGGGCAATACATAAGTCTAGTGATGACATACTCAATGATACAATGTCGGGAAGGCTTGCTTATAAATATCCGACTCCGTTGCCGTCTGAGATAAAAATGAAATATGTCCATGAAAACGCTGATACGCTTGAGGCGATAAAAGCAATGCCTGGCATGGCTGATTTGACGGATAGGAAAATAAGAAAATTGGGATATCTTTGTCTAATAGATTTTGCGAGGCCATTTAATGATATAGTTGATGATATTAGAAAGTTACACAATAGGCTGGAATATGTCGAGAGTGTTTTTGATAGTAGAATATTTAGCAATCTGCCAATGAGTTCAATTAAAGAAGAGGGAGAGTTCTCAAGACTTCCAAGCGTCGACCGTGACCTTCCTCGTGCGGTGGGGGTATGGCTATGGGATTATGTTGCACTTAAAAAAATAAGATGGGAAAATAAAGCACGGGCGTGGCCAGCTTTTCGTCAGAAGTTCCAAAACCCACGACAGCCATCGCGCTTTATAGAAAAGTATAATACAGATTCGCAGCTAGGAGAGCTTCTCGAAAGGACGCGCCAGTGCATTGAAGAAGTAAAAGTTCTACCAATGGGCTAGCTGTCTATTGCTCAAACCGTCAAGGAAATCCTTAACTCTTAAGGAAGGCCTTGACCCAGGACGTTTCTTTTTGGGCCTTCCCATACGCTTCCCTCATCAAGGTTCACGGGTGAACCGGAGAAAGGGAGAACGTATGCAGCAAGACCAAAACCCCACCATTGATTTCTTTGAAACTGCCCGCCGCGAGTGTCCAACGCATTTCGGTGTCACGGCTATTCCAAAGTTGTTCCCCGATGTCGTTGCCACGGGGACAGTCCACAACGCCATAAGCGCGGGCGTCGGACCTGTTCACCAGAAAATTAACGGCCGCATTGTGCTTGAACGCGATTCCTTCCTGTTGTGGTTGGCGAACCGCCCTCGCATCGGCAAGCGTAACAGTGAGGAGCGCGGATAATGGGGCTCTTCAAAAGTGCCTGCAAAGCAGGATGCAGAAAAAATATTGAGGTAAATGGGTTGACCCCCGTTAAAACCTGTCGTATCTTTCACCTGTCACAGCAGGACGCGGTGACGAAACAACATTTCCCCGCCAGGATGGCAGGGCTGAGCACAAGGAAGTGTGCAATGGGTACTTCGTTTCCATCTCCCGACTTTTGGGCGACCGCCCGGGAGTCTCTCCCCTCGCATTTCGGAATTACGGCTATCCCTCGACTGTTGCCCGACGTTATTGCTCCGGGCACAGTTCACAACGCCCTGAGTGCAGGCGTCGGCCCTGTGCATCGCAAGGTCAACGGACGTGTTATTCTGGAGCGTGACAGCTTCCTGGAATGGCTCCAAGGTCGCCCATGCGTCTCTCGTCGGAACAAGGCGTAATGGGGGCGAACCATGCAATACACAAAAAAGCCGGTGGGCAAGACCGGCTTCCTTGGGCGTGGTGCGTCGTTTGGATTTGAAAAATGCAGTGGTGAAAATCTTTTAGCAATCCCCACTTCTCTAGTCAAGCGCCCTGGTATTTATTTTCGTCTCCTTTCCCTCAATGGTTTGCTGACCTCTCCCTTCTGGTCGGGATGCCTTGTCCTGTGGCTGCCCCTACTCGACGCCATGCGAGCGATGCTGCGGGTAGTGGGGGTGGCAATATGATTCCCGCCACCCTCATCACAGCGACCGTCCCCGCCCGCCTGTCCAAATGTTTCCACCTGGGTGATGACGGCACGCTGGTCAAGGCTCCCGGTGGGCAGTTGGTCGATGGCTTGGCTGAAACGATGCGGTTCCCAACGCTGGCGGTCTTTGCCGACGCGCTTGGCAGCCTGACCCCGACCAATGCCATGGTCTACGGGATCTGCGGTCATGACCGAGCGCGGGTGTTGGCTCAGGACCAACTTACAAAGGCCACGGCTGAAGGCCTGCCCATGGTCGCCCGGACGCGCGATCATTTCCGCTATCCTGCCGGGCCAGCCATTATGATGATCGACCACGATACGATCAAGGGAGGCGCACCGCTTTCCAACGAAGCGTTGTTGTCGGCCCTCTACGGCGTCTGCCCCTTGCTGGAACGGGTGGCGCATATCCTGGCTCAGTCGGCGTCGAGCTTTATCTACGAAGGGCACCGGGAACTGATCGGGCAGCGCGGACGGCGAATCTATGTGACGGTCGCGGACGGCCGGGACATCCCGAGGGCAGGGGCGGTCCTGTTCAAGCGCCTGCAACTCGCCGGCCTTGGGCACATCGAGATCGGGAAGGCTGGCCAACTCCTGGAGCGAGGCTTGGCCGACGCTGCCGTGTACCAGCCCGAACGCCTGGACTTCTGCGGTGGGGCCGCTTGTGAGGCTCCGCTTGTGCAGCGCCGGCCTTTGCCTGTGCTCTACAACGCCGAGGCCCATCCCTTGGACACCCGGGCCGCCCTGCCTGACCTCACTCCAGCCGAAGAGGCAAGGCGCCGGGAGATCGTGGCCGCCCTTAAGGACGCCGTCCGGCCCGAGGCCGCCAAGCGCCGTGAGGCATGGGCTGACGAACAAGTTGGCCGCATCCTGGCCCGGATCGGCAAAACGTCGGTTTCCCATCCCCAGGACGCGGACAAGTTGCGCGCGGTCTACCGGAACGCGACCGATCACCGCGACCTCTACGGCGAGTTCGAGCTTGTCATGGCGGATGGGAAGACCGTCACCGTGGCCGACGTCCTTGCCGACCCCGACCGTTTCCACGGTAAGCGCTGCGCCGATCCGCTGGAACCGAGCTACGGTAACGACAAACGCATTGCGGTCTTGAACCTCCGGGCGGCCGGCAAGCCCTACGTCTTCAGCCACGCCCATGGAGGCATCCGCTACAGCTTGCGCCGCGAGCGCCGGGCGCACGTCGTCCGGGCCGGGGAACGCCTTGCCGCCGTCGAGGCCGCCTTGGGGGCCATGCGTGGCGACGGAACGCTCTATGAGCGGAACGGCGAGATTGTCCGCGTTACCGACCAAGGGACGATTGTACCGCTCGCCCAGGCCGGTATTCTGCTGGAATTGGATCGACTGGTGCGCTGGCAAAAGTTCACCAAGACGGGCGACATCACCCCGTGCGACTGCCCCAGGCCGGTAGCCGAGGGCGTGGTGGCCATGGTCGGCAAGTGGGGTCTGCCTAAACTGACCGCCGTGACGACCGCCCCCTTGTATCTCCCCCGTGACGACCGGGTTGTGGACCGCGACGGCTACGACGCCGGTAGCGGCATCCTGGTTGTCTGCCCCGACCTTGACCGCTGGCCCGGCGTCCCCATGTGCCCGACCATGGAGCACGTCAAGGACGCGCTGGAACGCCTGTGGCAGCCTTTCCGTGAGTTCCCATTTACCGGAGCGCTTGACCGTGGCGTGTTCCTGGCGGCCATCCTGACGGCCATGGGGCGGCCTGCCTATGCGACCGCTCCGGGCTTCCTTATCGTCGCCAGCACGGCCGGGAGCGGCAAAACGCTGTTGGCGAAATGCCTTTCGGTCATCGCCGGGGAGGAAGTCCCCTCCGTGATGACCGGGGCCGAGGACGACGCCGAAATGAGGAAGCGTCTCATCGCCGTTGGTCGGCGCGGGGCCGCCGTGATCGTCCTCGACAATCTGACCGGCTACCTCGACAGCGACGCGTTGTGCGCCTGGCTGACCTCGGAATGCCTCGCTGATCGCATCTTGGGAGTCTCTGAGGATGTGATGGTGCGAACAGGCGGGGTCCTAATAGCCACGGGCAACAATGTCACCCCGAAGGGCGACCTCTGCCGACGCGTTGTCACTTGCCGCATAGAGGCCGAGACAGAAACGCCCTGGAAACGCTCGTTCGACCTCGACCCGGTGCAATACTGCCGGGACCATCGGCTTGAATTGGTGGCGGCCGGCCTGACTGTGCTTCGCTACTACATGCGCCAGCCCAACCCCCTCAAGGATCGGACGGCATCTTTTGAGGAGTGGTCCGACACGATCCGCCGTGCCGTAGCCGGGGTTGCTCGGGATGGACTCATGGACGTGGCCGACCCTGTGGAGAGCATCGACGCCGCGTATGCAGACGATCCAGAGACCGGGAAGTTACGGGCGCTGTTGACAGTTTGGAATGGTCGCTATGGACGGACGCCCATGACCATAGCCGAGGTCCGCGCCGACACCGACACCGACGAGAACTTGAAGTCTGTTCTTGAGGAAATTGCTTGGGATGGGCGCGACATCAACCCCCGACGCCTGGGACGGTGGGTCGAGCGCAACGCCGGCCGCATCGTGGACGGAATGCGCTTCGAGCGGGGCGGGAAAAGGCACGGCGTCCTGATCTGGCAAGTCAGAGGGGGGTTTCAGGGGGTTTTGAGGGTTTCCGTTCCCCCTACGCGTGAAGAATCGGAGAAAAAAAATACAGATGGGCCAGAAATAACCCCCGAAACCCTCTTTAACCCCCCTTCCGCTGAAGCGACCTTTCCCCGCGAGGTCAGGCTGTGAGCGCCCTGTCTCGTCTCCGCGCTGCCCGTGTCGAGGTGCGTTTGAACGGCGACGGCGAGCCCATAGCTACAGGCCTGGACCGTTTGCCCCCGGAGGTCGCCGGTCCCCTCCTCGAATTGGCCAGGACATGCCGTGAAGGAATCGTGGCCGAGATCATGGCCGGCCCCTGCCCATACGACGCCGACACCCTTTCCCGATTCCGAGAAAGCCATGGGCACTTGGTCTGCTGTCCCGCGACCCGTCCCCATCCCTGGTGGTGGGTGGAGCGCTCATGGTGCGACTCGAAATGTCAAACGCCGTGCGGCCGCGCTGACGATGCCGCTGAGAACAAGAGGGTCATCCAATGAATACGATGCCGACACAAGAGGCTCGCCCCATCCATATGCCGCCCAAATCCGACGCCGAACTTGAGGCCGAGGCCATCACGGAGCTTGAGCGCATGGAGCGGGCCAGGAACGCCAAGAAAAGCGGCTACAAGCCGAAGCGCCGAGGTGGATATGATCGTTGCAATCGATAACCGAGAACAGCTTGCCTACAGCTTCCAGGCATACGACTGCACTACGGAAGCCGCAACGCTCAACGTCGGCGATTACTCCATCATCGGCTTCGAGGACAAGATTGCCGTCGAGCGCAAGAGTATTGATGACCTGTTGGGCTGTCTCACTTCCGGCCGCGAACGCTTCGAGCGAGAACTTGCCCGCGCCCGGTCGTTGGATCGGTTCTGTGTCGTTGTAGAGGCGTCCTTCGAGGATTTGGCCAAAGGTATGTACCGTAGCGCAATGAAGCCACATGCAGCCTGTCAGAGCGTGATTGCGTGGCAGATTCGTTATGGTACGCCATTTAT
>NZ_JNJA01000005.1:347500-350598 GCF_000702665.1 Solidesulfovibrio alcoholivorans DSM 5433 | reverse complement strand
GCCCTGGCGGCGACCTACTTTCCCACGCACGAGTACGCAGTATCATCGGCGAAGGAGGGCTTAACTTCCGAGTTCGGAATGGGGTCGGGTGTACCCCCTCCTCTTTGACCACCAGGACAAATGTATAAGTTAAAATAAGGGATGGGATTGTTTGGATGGCAAAAATCAAGTCGAACGGACTATTAGTACTGGTTTGCTGAGCGCATTGCTGCACTTGCACATCCAGCCTATCAACCAGGTAGTCTACCTGGGTCCTTCAGGGAGAACTCGTCTTGAGGCGGGCTTCCCGCTTAGATGCTTTCAGCGGTTATCCCTTCCGAACGTAGCTACCCTGCGATGCCGCTGGCGCGACAACAGGAACACCAGAGGTTCGTTCATCCCGGTCCTCTCGTACTAGGGACAACCCCTCTCAATTCTCCAGCGCCCACGGAAGATAGGGACCAAACTGTCTCACGACGTTTTAAACCCAGCTCGCGTACCACTTTAATCGGCGAACAGCCGAACCCTTGGGACCTGCTCCAGCCCCAGGATGTGATGAGCCGACATCGAGGTGCCAAACCGCATCGTCGATGTGAACTCTTGGATGCGATCAGCCTGTTATCCCCGGCGTACCTTTTATCCATTGAGCGATGGCCCTTCCATTCGGGACCACCGGATCACTAAGGCCCACTTTCGTGCCTGGTCGAGATGTCTCTCTCGCAGTCAAGCTCCCTTATGCCTTTGCACTCGACGGCTGGTTTCCAATCAGCCTGAGGGAACCTTTGCATGCCTCCGTTACTTTTTGGGAGGCGACCGCCCCAGTCAAACTACCCGCCAGACAATGTCCCCGAGCCGGATGACGGCATCGGGTTAGAAGCTTAAACAACCGAGGGTGGTATTTCAAGGTTGGCTCCGCCGACGCTAGCGCGCCGGTTTCACAGCCTCCCACCTATCCTACACACGGTTGCCCAAGCTTCAATGTCAAGCTGTAGTAAAGGTGCACAGGGTCTTTCCGTCTTTCCGCGGGTAGACGGCATTTTCACCGCCACATCAATTTCACTGAGTCTCTGGTTGAGACAGCGTGGAGATCGTTACGCCATTCGTGCAGGTCGGAACTTACCCGACAAGGAATTTCGCTACCTTAGGACCGTTATAGTTACGGCCGCCGTTTACCGGGGCTTCGGTTTAGAGCTTCGCTTGCGCTGACTCCACCCCTTAACCTTCCGGCACCGGGCAGGCGTCAGTCCGTATACGTCGTCTTACGACTTCGCACAGACCTGTGTTTTTAGTAAACAGTCGCCACCACCATTTCACTGCGGCCCCCCTGAGCTTACGTAGCAAGTACTTCACTCGAGGGGGCACCCCTTATCCCGAAGTTACGGGGTCATTTTGCCGAGTTCCTTAACCAGAGTTCTCTCAAGCGCCTTGGGATACTCTCCCCGCCCACCTGAGTTGGTTTGCGGTACGGTCTGATCGCGCTAAACTTAGAAGCTTTTCTCGGCAGCATAGGATTAGTCACTTCAGCCTTACGACACGGCATCACGTCTCGGCCTTAAAGAAGGGCGGATTTGCCTACCCCTCAAGCCTACACGCTTGCACCGGCACATCCAACGGCCGGCTGACCTACCTTCCTGCGTCCCTCCATCGCACACGCGAACAGGTACAGGAATATTAACCTGTTTTCCATCAGCTACGCCTTTCGGCCTCGCCTTAGGGACCGACTCACCCTGGGAAGATTAACTTTACCCAGGAAACCTTGGGCTTACGGCGAACGGGTTTCACACCCGTTTTATCGTTACTTATGCCAGCATTATCACTTCCCATTAGTCCAGCAGGCTTTACAACCTGCCTTCATCCCGTCTGGGAACGCTCCCCTACCGTCCATCCGAAGATGGACCCGAGGCTTCGGTACCATGCTTAGCTCCGTTACATTTTCGGCGCAGGACCACTAGACCAGTGAGCTATTACGCTTTCTTTAAAGGATGGCTGCTTCTAAGCCAACCTCCTGGCTGTCAGAGCGGTCCCACTTCCTTTCCCACTGAGCATGGATTTGGGAACCTTAGCCGTCGATCTGGGCTCTTACCCTCTCGACCCTGGACCTTCGCACCCAGAGTCTGACTCCCGGACAATAAAAACACGGCATTCGGAGTTTGATAGGGTTTGGTAACCTGGTGGGGCCCCTAGCCCTTTCAGTGCTCTACCTCCGTGTTTCCTATCCGAGGCTATACCTCAATATATTTCGGGGAGAACCAGCTATCACCGAGTTTGATTAGCCTTTCACCCCTATCCACAAGTCATCCCAATGGTTTTCAGCCCATATGGGTTCGGTCCTCCACTCGGTTTTACCCGAGCTTCAACCTGCTCATGGATAGATCACCCGGTTTCGGGTCTTCCTCGCCGTACTTTTCGCCCTATTCAGACTCGCTTTCGCTGCGGCTCCGGCAGTTTAGCCTTAACCTCGCACGACAAGGAAACTCGCTGGCTCATTATGCAAAAGGCACGCTCTCACCGGACAAGTCCGGCTCGAACCGCTTGTAGGCAATCGGTTTCAGGTTCTCGTTTCACTCCCCTCACAGGGGTTCTTTTCACCTTTCCCTCACGGTACTGGTACACTATCGGTCGCTGAGGAGTATTTAGCCTTGGAAGATGGTCCTCCCGGATTCCCACGAGATTTCACGTGTCTCGTGGTACTCAGGTACCTCCAGTGCCACTTTCGGTTTCAGGTACGGGGCTTTCACCCTCTACGGCGCGCCTTCCCAGACGCTTCCCCTGCCTAATCATGGATCACTTGATGGAGGCCCTACAACCCCGGACGCACGGATGCGCCCGGTTTGGGCTCTTCCCATTTCGCTCGCCGCTACTTTGGGAATCTCGCTTGATTTCTTCTCCTGCGGGTACTGAGATGTTTCACTTCCCCGCGTTCGCTTCCCGAGGCCTATGTATTCGGCCAAGGGATAACGGGACATAACTCCCGTTGGGTTTCCCCATTCGGAAATCACCGGATCAAAGCACGTATGGCTGCTCCCCGGTGCGTATCGCCGCCTACCGCGTCCTTCATCGCCTCTCAGCGCCAAGGCATCCACCGATTGCCCTTAATTACTTGGCTTTTGCCAATAAAT
>NZ_JNJA01000005.1:0-345000 GCF_000702665.1 Solidesulfovibrio alcoholivorans DSM 5433 | reverse complement strand
GCTCCCCCGCAGACACCGTCAACACGTTTTTTCAAATCCCCGCGACCCGATCGACGCCAAAACGTCACCGAACGTCAGCGTGGGATAATACAGTTAGGCCTCTCCTTCCATCCTGTCAACCGCTTTCCGCCCACACGTCTCTCCCCTCCCCCGCCCCGCCGACGTTCCGGCGCAGCCCTTGCCTTGGGCGCATTGGCCCGGCTCGTGCACAGTATGCCGGCAAGCGGCAAGGTTTTCCCTGTCCGCGCGCCGCATCCCGCCTCCCGCCGCGTTCCTGCCGCCAGGAACGGGCGCGGCAGCGGGGCCTCGGCGACGCGGCCGGCAATTCCTGCCGCAGGCAACAAGGAAGGTGCGACATGAGCGCGATCTGGACCGGGGTATCGGGACTCCTCGCCTACAGCGACGGCATCACCAACACGGGCAACAACCTCGCGAATTCCGGCACCACCGGCTACAAGTCCTCACGCATGCTCTTTGCCGACATGCTGAGCAACATGGCCGGCGGCACGTCGGACGGCAGCCAGGTCGGCACGGGCGTGCAGGTCGGCAGCGTGTCCATGACCACGACCACGGGCAGCATCCAGGACGCCAGCAACTCCATGGACATGGCCATCGGCGGCGAGCACGGCTATTTCATCGTCAAGAATCCCGATAACGACAAGGTCTATTATACACGGGACGGTTCGTTCAACTTCGACACCAACGGCTATCTGACGACCTCGGCCGGCAACCAGGTCCAGGGTTGGGCCGTGGACCAGGACGCGGTGACGGCCGCCAAGCGCAACGGCACCACCCTGTCCGAGGTGCCGACCACGGGAACGGTCACCGACATCCAGATTACGGATTTCACCCTGCCGGCCCAGGCCACCGGCTCCGTCACCATGGAAGTCAACCTCGACAGCACGACCGATCCGGAATCCCTCGACGCGACCAACCCGTACTTCACCATGTTCACGAATTACGACGCCACAAACGACACCCCGGTGGCGAGTTCTGATTACTCGACCCAGACCACGGTCTACGACTCCGAAGGCGGCGAGCACACGCTCACGACCTACTATTCCAAGGTGAAGGACGAAAACGGCAAGGAATACTGGGAGTACATGGTGACCGTGCCACCCGACGAGGACGGCAGTTCCACCACGGCCGACACGACCAAGGCCGGTGTGCTCATGATCGGCACGCTCACCTTCTCTGCCCAGGGCGTGTTGGAAAACCAGACCGCCTTCACGCCCTCGGGCGACCCCACGTCCCTGTCAAACTGGACCCAGGCCACCATCGACAGCAACGGTGTGCCGCAGTTGAGCGCCACGTTCGTCTCCAAGACGGACTCCACGACGGTGTTGTCGGCCCAGTCCATCGAATACAAGACCGGACTTTCTACCTCGGAAGACGCCTGGAGCGCCAACGCCCCGACGACGGCCGCGGACATCGGCACCCTGGCCAGCGCCAATGCCGGCTACACCCCGGCCGCGACGGTCAACGAGGCCACCTGCACCACCAACTACGCCACATCGTCCTACACGCTCAATTCCGAGAGCGACGGCTATGCCTCGGGCGAGCTCGTCAGCACCAGCGTGGACGAAAACGGCGTCATTTCGGGAACCTTCTCCAACGGCCAGACCGCCGACCTCTACGTCGTCGCCCTGGCCGATTTCAAGAACCCCACGGACCTCTACCGCGAAGGCAACAACCTGCTCTCGGCCACCAGCGAATCCGGCACCGCCACCACCGGACGGGCCAACAGCGGCGTCTTCGACGGCATCACCGGTTATGCTCTGGAAACGTCCAACGTGGATATGGCCACGGAAATGGTCAACCTCATCACCCTGCAACGCGCCTTCGACTCCAACTCCAAGGTGGTGACCACAGCCGACGAGATGATGCAGAAGGCTTTGGAAATCAAGAAGTAAGGCAACCTGCCGCCCGGTCAGCGGCCGTACTGCTTGCGCCACTCGTCGAGAAACAGCAGGCTCGTCTCCAGCGGGGAAAGCACCCCCTGCCGGGCACGTACGGCCCAGATCAGGTCGTCAAAGGACACGTCCGGCGGCAGCGAAAGCTCGCGCAAAAGCGCCGCCACCTCCTCCCGCATGCCCTCCGGCAGCCCCGACAAAGCCTCGCCGTCCCGCCCCCCCCGCGGCCAGCCGGGAAGGCGCGCGGCGACAAAGTCGAGAAGCGTTTCCATGCGCCGGGCATAGGTGTGTTCCTTGAGCGCCCGGGCCCGCGCCCGGGCGGCATAGACCGCGCGCGCCTCGGGATGGGCCAGGAAATACCCCAGCCGCTCCTTGAGCTCTTCCATGTCCCCGAACTGCGCCAGTTCGTCCTCGCCGAAAAGCTCCGGCATAAGCGACCGCCGGTCCACCAGCTGAAACGCCCCGCACATGGCCAGCTCAAAGGTGCGCGGATTGACGAAATCGCCGCCGGTCACGAGGCGCTCCACGGAAACGCTCGAATGCAAGTTGAGGTTGACGTCGGCGGCGTTGAAGATGCGCACCGCCTCGTCCGTGCCGACCCTGCGCCCGTCCAGGCGCACGCGCGGGGCGAGGGTCGCGTCGCCGTCCCAGTCGCTGCCGAAAATCGCGAGCCCATAGTCCAACAGTTGGGCGAACGCCAGGCGACGGTTGGCGTAGCCCGCGCCCATGAAAGACACCCGCGCCCCGTAGAGGCGGCGCTCCACGGGCGAAAGCTCGAGCGGCCGGTGCACGGCCGGGTCCGCGGCAAGGGGCAGGTAGCAGGCATTCGGCTGGCCCACGGCTGCCAGCTTTTCCGGAAACGGCTCCTTCTGGATCACGGCGAACACATCATAATAAGGCGCGAACGCCTCCCAGTAGGTGAAGAGCCGGAAATCCTCCACGAACCACATGGCCGTAGCCACGCCGTCGCGGCGCAGGCGCTTTAAGGCCTGGCGCGACAGCGGCGCCTGGGCCAAGGCCAGCACGAGGTCCGGGCCGAAGGTCTCGGCCTTGGCGCACACGGCCTGGGAGATGACCTGCAGGAAGCTGTTCTCCAGGTATTCCAGCCTATCCGACGTCACCCGCAAGTCCCTCAGCGCCGAAAACGCGCCGTAAAAGGACGGGGCCTCGAAGACTTCCACCGCATGCCCGAGGCCCGTAAGGGCCGCGGCGCAGGAGCGGCCGATGGGCAGCGAGCCGCCGTACATGGGCAAGACCACCAGCACGCGCAGGGCGCGGGAAAAGGCCATGGCTACCACTCCCCGGCCAGGCTCCGCCCCGCGGGCGGCAGGACCCAGTCCGTTTCAAGGCTCAGGCTCTCGGCCAGGTCGTGGCCGCTTAAAACATCGACGCCGTCGGCCGCGCCCCCGGCCAGGCGGCGGGTGAGGAAGGCGCGCATGGCCTCGCGGCGCGCACGCGTCGGGTCCTCGCCGCAAAAAGGACGGCACAGCGCGCCCAGGGCGTCGCAGTCCGTGGCCAGCCCCACGAGGCCGGGCGGCGGCACGGCCTTTTGCGCGCCGGCCAGACAGCGCAAAAGGCCCGGGTCGGCAAAGGGCGGCAGGCAAATGAGGCCCTTGTCGCATGGGGCCGATTCCAGGCAGGGCGCACAGGGCGTGGTGTGCTGCCACACCGTGTGCCCGACGCCGTAGGGGCCGGTTTCGTGGCTCCAGGCCGAGGACAGGAAAAAGGCCGTGACCGGCACGCCGCAAAACGCGGCCAGGTGCATGGCCCCGGTGTCCGGGGTGACGAGGCGGTCGAGGCCCGAAAGCGCGTCGAAAAGCCCGGGCAGGTCGGTTGCGCCCGTGGCGTCGTCGCAGGCCTCGCGCACGGCCGGGTCCAGGCGGCGCAGCAGCGCCCGGGCCTCGCCGGCCTGGGATTTCGTACCGAAAAGCGTCACACGTGTAGCCCCGGTCGCGAGAAAAAGCGTGCGCACCAGAGGGGCCAACACGTCCGGCGGCAGGGAACGCCTGGCGGCGCGGCCGGCCAGGGCCACGCCGAGGCCGCCGCCCTTGGGCGCGGCCGGCGGGTTGACCGCTTCCGGCGGCAGGGGATCGTCGTCGAGATGGGCCCAGATGTCTGCCAGGTTGATGCCCGCGCCGCGCCGGTCGCGGGCCAGGCGAAAGACCAGGCGCAAAAGCGCGTCCTTGTCGGCCTGTCCGGCGTGCAGGCGGTACCCGCGCTGGATTTCCGGGGGAAACATCGCGCCCAGGGCCATGGCCAGGGGCGAAAAATTGAGCAGGAAGACCTTGTCGAAGGCGATTTCCGCCAGGGCGGCAAACACCGGCCGGGCGTCGCGCACGCGCGCCGCGGCCGCAGCCATGCCCGCCTCCCCGGGCGCGCCGTGGGCCGGCAGGCCGTGGACCACGGCAAAGGGATAGAGGCGTCGCGCCAGGGGGACGAGGCTCAAGTCCACGGCGAGGTGCACCTCGCCGCCGGTCTTTTCGGCCTGCCGCCAAAGACCCGCGAGCAAGCGCCGGGTCTGGGCCAGATCCCCGATACGGGCCAGCTGCACCGCCAGAAAGCGCGCCATGCCTCCTCCGCCGCGATCGGGGAATCGAAAAAAAGCATGTGAAAAAAAGCCCTTTTCGGTCCCCGCGTTCTTCTGTTATAGGAAGCTTCCTATGCGGTATTATCCCCTTTACGTCAATCTTCACGGCAAGCGCTGCCTGGTGGTGGGCGCGGGACAGGTGGGCCGGCGCAAGATCGCCACGCTCGCCGCCTGCGGCCCGGACGAGGTTCTCGTCCTCGACCCCGCGCCGCCGGCGGACGTCGCCGCAGCGCTTTCCGCCGTGCCGGGCGTGGTCATCGAGCGCCGGGCATTCACCCCGGCGGACCTCGACGGCCGCTTCCTGGTCATCGCCGCCACCAGCGACGAAGAGAGCAACTGGGCCATCAGCCGGGAATGCGCCGCACGCGGCATCCTCTGCAACATCGTGGACCAGCCCGAGAAGTGCAGCTTCATCGTGCCGGCGCTTTTCACCCAGGGCGACCTCACCGTGGCCATTTCCACGGGCGGGGCCTCGCCGGCCCTGGCGCGCAAGATCCGCCAGGGGCTCGGCGACTTCCTCGGCGACGAGTACGGCGCGCTGCTCGTGCTCATGAGCGCCCTGCGGCCCATGGTCCTGGCCCTGGGACTGCCCACGGAGAAGAATTCGGCTATTTTTCGCAGCATCGTCCACTCGTCCCTGATCGACGCCCTGGAGCGCGGCGACGCAGCCGCCGCGGAAAACGTGCTCCGGGAAATCCTGCCCGCCGCCCTGCACGGGGACACGGCCGGGCTGATCGCGGGAGCCCTTGGCCATGCCGGCGCTTAACCTGCTCTTTATCTGCGTCATCGCCGCCTATTTCCTGGGCGCGACCCTGCATCTGCTCGGCGTGGTCACGAGACGGGCGCGCCTGCGCCGCACGGGCGAGGCGCTGACCCTTTCCGGCTTCGTCCTGCACACGGCCGATTTGGTCGTGCTGCTCGCGGCCGAGGGCGGCGCGGCCCTGCTGCTCGGCGAATTCTACTTCAGCCTCCTCGCCTGGAGCCTGCTTCTCATCTGCCTCATCCTGTGGTGGCGGCTGCGTCTGGAAATGCTCGGACTGCTCGCGGCCCCCCTGGCGCTTTTCCTCTTCCTGTCCTCCCAGGCGGTGACGGCCACGCGCATGCCCCTGCCCAAGGCGCTCGGCGGGCTTTTCTTCGGGCTGCACATCGGCGCGCTCTTTCTGGCGATAAGCCTGCTCGCCATGGCCTGCGGCGCGGGCGCGGCCTACCTCTACCTCGACCGCAAGATCAAGACCAAGGAGAAGCTCTCCGGCTTTTCCAAGGCCCTGCCGGCGCTGTCCACCTGCGACACCGTCAACCGCTGGGCCGTGGCCGCCGGATTTCCGCTTTACACCGTCGGCCTTCTTTCGGGATTCATCTGGGCCAAACTCACCTGGAACCGCATTTTCTCCTGGGATCCCAAGGAGATCACGGCCATCTGCGTCTGGCTGCTTTTCGCCTTTCTGTTCCACCAGCGACTGTTTCTCGGCTGGCGCGGCCGCAAGCCCGCGCGTCTGGCCATGTGGATATTCTGCCTGACGCTCGTGTCCTTGCTCGTCATCAACTTTTTCATGCCAACGCATCACAGCTTCGCGCGATATATCGATGGAGCATCAAATCTACCTGTTTGGCCTCAACCATAAGACCGCCGGGGTCGAGGTCCGCGAGGCGTTCGCCCTGGGCGACAAGCCCACGCTCGGCGATCTGCTCGTGCGCGGCGAGGCCCGCGTGCGCGAGGCGCTGGTGCTGTCCACCTGCAACCGGGTGGAGGTGCTCGTCGCCGACGCGCCGGGCCGCGACATCCGCCCGGCGGTACTCGCCGCCTGGGCGGCCCACTGCGGCCAGGACCCGGACATGCTCGCCCCGCACCTCTACGAGCACGCGGGACTCAAGGCCGTGGAGCACCTCTTTTGCGTGGCCTCGGGCCTCGACTCCCTGGTCCTCGGCGAGCCGCAGATACTGGGGCAGCTCAAGGCCGCCTACCGCCACGCCGTGAACCTGGGCACGGCCGGGGTCATCACCAACCGCCTGTGTCACAAGGCCTTTTCCGTGGCCAAGAAGGTGCGCACGGCCACGGGCATCGGCGCTTCCGCGGTGTCCATCAGCTACGCGGCCGTGGAGCTGGCCAAGCGCATCTTCGGCGAGATGGCCGGCAAGCGGGCCATGCTCGTGGGCGCGGGCGAAATGGCGGAACTGGCGGCGCTGCACCTGCTCAACGCCGGCGTTTCCGAGATCCTCGTCGCCAACCGCACCTACGCCCGGGCCGAGGAGCTGGCCGCGCGCTTCAAGGGCCGGCCCGTGGCGTTCGACGAGTTCGTCACCCGCCTGCACGAGGCGGACATCGTCATCAGCTCGACCGGCGCGCCCCATGTGGTCATAAAGGCCAGGGACGTGCGTTCCGTGCTCAAAGCGCGCAAGCATAAGCCCATGTTTTTCATCGATATCGCGGTGCCTCGCGATATCGACCCCGACGTCAACAGCCTGGACAACGTCTATCTCTACGACATCGACGACCTCCAGGAAGTGGTCGAGGAAAATCTGGCCCAGCGGCGCGAGGAAGCGGCCCGCGCCCGGGACATCATCGGTTTGCAGGTGGAGCGTTTCGGCGAGTGGCTCAAATCCCTGGACGTCAAGCCGACCATTGTGGATCTGCTTGCCGCAGGCGAGGACGTCGCCCGCCGCGAACTGGCCAAAACCCTGCGCCGCCTCGGCCCCGACGTCCCCGACGAGACCCGCCGGGCCATCGAGACCCTGTCCCTTTCCATCAGCCACAAATTGCTCCACGAGCCCATCTCCTTTCTCAAACGCCGGGCCAGGGAGGAAAAAGGCGACAGGTTCATCGATCTCACCCGCCGCATGTACAACCTGGACCGCGAAGGCGTGCCGCCAAACGCCCATGCGGACCGGAAACCGCCCGAAGACGGGGTCATGGCCCCGGACCTCGATGCGACGGAAGACAGCGAGTAACCCCATGCGATCCTACCTCATCGACGAAGTTTCCGCCGAGAACATGGAAACCATCGAGCGGCACCTGTCCGAGAAAGGGTTCAAAGGCCCCCTCGACCACATCTACTACATCCCCTTCCCCATGGAGATGTTAAACGACGAGCAGCAGCAGCACTACAACGAGTGCGGCCCGTACATGCTCATCCTCGAAACGGGGCGCAACTGGCTCAAGCTCGAACTGCTCGTGCGCGGCAGCGGCAAGCTGCGCTGCTCCTGCATCAGCTACTGCACGACCGAGCAGCGCCAGCAGATGATCGATTTCCTCGACAACTTCATCCGGGAGCTCGACATTCCGGTCTGAGCCGGTGCCGCAGGAAAAGCCCGTTACGGCAATCCGAATGCCCTTGGGAAAGCGTGCGCCGGATTGCCTGGCAATACGTCGAAACCCTTTGAAGGGAGTCCAGAGGGCGGGAGCCCTTTGGCCGCCGGAGGCGTCTCCCCTGACCACCACGCCCGGCCTGCGCGACCTGCCGCGGTCCCAGGCGAAACTGTGCCTGGGCGTGGCCCGCTTCCTCACCCGGGAATGCGGGCACGCCCCGGCCGGCGCGACCTGGATCGTCGCCCTCTCCGGCGGGCCGGACTCCCTTGTCCTGCTGACCGTCCTCGCCGTCCTCGCCCCGCGCCTTGGCGCGCGCCTGGAGGCCGCCCACCTGGACCACGGACTGCGCCCGGAATCCGCGGCCGAGGCCGCGCACGTCGCCGCCTTCTGCCGGCAGCGCGCCATCCCCTGCCATAGCCGCCGCATGGACGTTGCCGCCCTGGCCCGCCGGACGCGAAAAGGCGTCGAGGACGCCGGCCGTGACGCCCGCTACGCCTTTTTCGCGGAACTGGCCGCGGCCCGCGAAAACGCCTGGATCGCGCTCGGACACCAGCTCAACGACCTGGCCGAGGACCAGCTCCTGCGCGCCACGCGCGGCGCGGGCTGGCCGGCCCTTGGCGGCATGCCCGCCCTGGACGCCGCGCGCCGCCTGCTGCGCCCGCTTTTGCTCACGCCCCGGGCGGCCATCGAAGACTTCGCCGCGGCCCTCGCCCTGCCGACCCTTACCGACCCGGGCAACGCCGACCGGGCCTTCCGGCGAAATCGCCTGCGCCACGACGTCCTGCCCCTTTTGTGCGCCGAAAACCCGCGCTACCTCGACGCGGCGGCGCGGCTGTGGCGGCAGGCGCGCCTCGACGAGGGGCTGCTTGAGAGCCTTCTGCCCGCAACGGACGATCCGGCCGTCCTGCCCATGAATACCGTCCTCGCCCTGCACCCGTCCCTGCGCCCGCGCCTCTACCGCAAGGCGCTGGCGTCGCTTGGGCCGGGGCAGGCCCTGGCCGATGCCCTGCGCGGCCTGGACGATGCCGTGATGCGCCGCCAGACGGGCCGGGTGTTCCAGTTTCCGGGCGGCAAGGAGGCGCGGATCGCCCGCCGGGCCGTGGTTTTCAGCCGGTGCGCGCCTTGCGGGCCAAACCCGGAAACGCCATTGACAGGGCTTGCGGCGGAGGGTAGTGGAGTCGATTGTGAAAAATCAAACATGGAGGCAGTCCCGGTGAATATCCTCATTTTCGGTCCCAATGGCAGCGGCAAGGGCACCCAGGGTTCCCTGGTGAAGAAAAAATACGACCTGGCCCACATCGAGTCCGGGGCGATCTTCCGCGAGCATATCGGCGGCGGCACCGAGCTCGGCAAGAAGGCCAAGGGCTTCATCGACAAGGGCGAGCTCGTCCCGGACGAGATCACCATCCCCATGATCCTCGAGACGCTGAAGGCCAAGGGCGGCAACGGCTGGCTCCTCGACGGCTTCCCCCGCAACATGGTCCAGGCCGAGAAGCTCTGGGACGCCCTGCAGAAGGAAGGCATGAAGCTCGATTACGTCATCGAGATCCTGCTGCCCCGCCAGATCGCCAAGGACCGCATCATGGGCCGTCGCCTCTGCGTCAACGACCCCAACCACCCGAACAACATCTTCATCGACGCCATCAAGCCGAACGGCGACAAGTGCCGGGTGTGCGGCGGCGACCTCAAGACCCGCTCCGACGACCAGGACGAAGGCGCCATCGGCAAACGCCACGACATCTACTACGACACCACCACCGGCACCCTGGCCGCCGCCTACTTCTACAAGAAGCTGGCCGCCGAGGGGAAGACCAAGTACATCGAGCTCAACGGCGAAGGCACCATCGACTCCATCAAGGAAACCCTGCTGGCCCAGCTCGCCTAGTTCACCGGAATTCGCCTTGATTGCCGGCCCCGGGGGGAATACCTTCGGGGCCGCGTTTTTTTCGCGCGCAAAGGAGGGGCGCCCATGGCTCACGGGCCCTTGAAACTCGGCCGCATCGCCTACCTCAACGTCTGGCCGCTCTACGAATCCCTGATCCCGGACTTTCCCGAGGGGCCGGACATCACCTACGTGCCCGGGCATCCGTCCGAACTCAACACCGCGCTGGCGGCCGGCGACATCGACGCCGCCCCGGCCTCGGCGTTCGCCTACCTGGCCAGGCCCGGGGCCTTCAAGCTGCTGCCGGACCTGTGCATCCGCGCGGCGGTCGCGCCCATCCAGAGCGTGCTGCTCCTCTCGCCCGTGCCCCTGGCCGAGCTGCCCGCGCACCTGCGGCGTACCGGCGACCCGGTCCTTTTCTCCGGGGCCTCGGCCAGTTCCAACGCCCTGACGCGGGTGCTGTGGCGCTTCGCCTGGAATTTCCCCGACGTCCGCTTCGAGAGCGTGCCGCCCGGCACCGGGCTGGCGACGGGCAAACCCTTCGTCGAGATCGGCGACCTGGCCCTTGGGCGCTATCTCGATCCCCCGGCCGGCTGGCACGTCACGGACCTGGGCCAGGCCTGGTTCGACTACGCCGGCACGCCCTTCGTCTTCGCCCTCTGGATCGTGCGCGCCGGACTTTCCGGGCAGCGCCTGGAGGCGCTCGGCAAGCTCCACACGGCGCTTGCGGCCATAAACGCGAACCTGCCCGAGCGCCTGCCCGCCCTCGTGCGCGCGCCGTCGCGGCCCGACTGGATAAGCGAAACGGACCTGCTCAACTACCTGCGCGTGGTCAACTACGACCTGGACGCGTCGGCCAAGGCGAGCCTCGTGCTTTTCGCCGAACACTGCCGGGAGCTCGGGAGCATCGAGGCCGTGCCGGGGCTGCGCTTCGCCCTGTAGCGGCGTTCCCCGTTGACACGGCGCGGCCGGGCTTTTACCCAGAGAGCATCCCCCCCCCCGGCCCGTTGCCGCAACGCCAAGGAGACCGCCATGACGCCTCTGTGCTCCGCCCGATTCCTGCCCCGGCTGCTCGCCTGCGCCCTTTTCCTCGCGATCCTGGGCGCCGCCAAGCCCGGCCCCGGCGCGGACGGTCCCGTGCTCATCTACGACTATCCGCCCGGGCAGGCCCTGCCCATCCACTTCCGCCTGGCCGACGGCGGCCCCAAGGGCGACCCGGCAAGCGCGAAACTGCGCCTGTCCGGCAGCTCGGAATTCGACGCCGCCGGGCTCGACAACCTCGCGCGCACCCTGCCCGGACCGCTCACCATCGTCGATTTGCGCCAGGAATCGCACGGATTCCTCAACGACCGCCCCGTGAGCTGGTTTGCGCCAAAAGACGAAGCCAACATGGGCAAGACGCCCGAGGAGGCGGCCCGCGACGAAGCGCAGCGCCTGGCCGCCCTGTCCAAGGCGGGTACGGCGGCAGTGACGGTCATCGAGGCGAAGAGCAAGTCCGGGGGCATCAAGAAGGCGCGTACGCTTCGCGTGGACGTGGTGGGCGTCGCGTCCGAGGCGCAGCTGACCGCGGCGCGGGCCGTGGGCTACCTGCGGCTTTTCGTCACCGACGACATGGCACCGGATGCGGCACAGGTGGACAGGTTCGTGGAATACTGCCGGAGCATGGCCCCGAACACGTGGCTGCACGTGCATTGCCATGCCGGGGACGGGCGCACGACCACGTTCATGGTGCTCTACGCCCTGCTCCACAATCCCGCGGGCCGGTCCCTGGAAGAAATCGCCGCGGATCAGGCGGCGGCCGGTGGCGTGGACCTCATCGGCCAGCCGCGCAAAGGCTGGAAGAAGCCGCTCTACATGGCGCGGGTCGCGTTCCTCGAACGCTTCGCCGCCTACGCCGCAGCCAATCCCGGCGGCGCGCCCATGACCTTCAGCGCGTGGACAGCCACGCACAAATAAGGCCAAGGCGATCGCGGGGCCCCCTGCCTCAGCAGCAGGGCAACCCCAGGATCTCGGATTTGCGGGCCTGGACAAGGAGGTCGGCGAGGCGGATGGCGTCGAGTTCCCGAAACAGGCTGGCCGTGGCCCGGGCCCAGATCTGGCGCGTGACGCAATCGCCGGAGATGACGCAGGATTCGGGGTTGCCCACGCATTCGGTCAGTTCGGGCCGGCTTTCCAGAGCCCGGACCACATCGCCCACCCGGATGTCTTCCGGCGACACGGCCAGCACGTGGCCGCCCTTGGGACCACGCTTGCTGTGGATGAAGCCGGCCTTTTTCAACGCGCGAATCAACTGCTCAAGATACTTGATGGAAATGTTGCGGCGCTTGGCGATGTCCTGGATGCGCACCGGTCGCTCGTCGCCGTGAAGAGCGATGTCGAGAAGCATGCGCAGGCCGTAGCGGCTACGCGTAGTGAGTTGCATGAGCCGGGTACCCCTTGGGAACGGATTTGTGCAAAACCGAACAAGGGTTCCCTAGCAGATAGATTCACGGATGGCAAAAGGCGGTTTTTCACAGCGCCTGGAAGCCCGGGGCCAAAGACCGGGGGCCGATCGGGCGAAGGTTTTCCGCTCCCTGGCGCAGTTGGCGGCGCGTCACCACGCCGCCGACCGGGATGTCCCGCTCCAGCACGCACTGGCTGCAGATTTTTCCCTGTGCCCGCAGGATATAGACGTCAAGCGCCTCGATGGCGCGGCCGCATACGCAGCAATGCCGGGAATCCATGGTGTTCCTCCCGCCGGTGAAAGGTGCCGGCGGGAGGGACCGTTTCAAGAACCATACCGGCGGCCTCAGGATCCGGCCGCGCCCGGCCCGTCGCCCGCAGCGCCCGAACCGTTCCCCGGAGTGTCGTCGCCTGGACCGCCCGGCTTGGGACGCCGGCGCGGCAGGCGCAGGGCGCGCCAGCCGCCGCCGGTGGTGACGCTCTCGAAGCCCAGGCGCAGCCAGCGCGGCAGCATGAAGGCCAGCCAGGCGGCCCAGGCCAGCATCAGCGCCCGGAATACCGCCATGGGCGCGGAAACGACCGTGGCCGCGGGCAACACGCCCGGCACGCGGTCCCAGGTCCAGGCAAGCCCCGCCGCTCCGCCGCCGGGACCGGCCACCTGCATGCGCGGCAGTCCGAGCAGGCCCTGGCCGAGCACGTCGTAAAGCGAAAACAACCCGATCAGGGTCAGGACCACGAGCCCCACTTGCGCCGCGTCGAAGGCCAGCGCGCCCTGCGGCCAGCGCCGCCGGCGCAGGCCCAGGGCCGCAAGCCAGGCCGTGGCCAGAACCACGCCGCCGGGCGTGGCCTGGCTGAGGCCCAGGGCGTAGAGCAGCCACTGCGTGCGGCCAAGCAGCGTGTCCGGCAGGCAGGAAAGCCCGAATCCCAGGGCCGCGACCACGGCGAGGAATCCCCAGTAGAGTACGGCCGGCCCCATGAAGGTGTCGGCAAAAACGGCAAGCAGCCAGCGGCCCTGCGGCAGGTCCAGGCGCGTCGTCGCGGACGCGGCGGGAAGGCCGAGGTCCGGCGCGGGCGTTTGCAGGAAAAGCCCGAGCCCGACCGGTTCCCGGAAGGCCAGTTCCACGTCCGTCACGCCGGGCGGCAGGGAAAAGCCCACCTGCCCGCCCTCGCCCGTGGGCAGCGTCTCGCGGCCGGCGACGGCCAGGCGCGTGACCGTGGCCCCAGGCGGCAGGGTCAGCACATGGCGCGCGCCCTTTGCCGCGCGGAAACGCAGGGAAAGCGTGCTCTCGCGCATGGCGCCGCCCTGGCGCGTCGCAAGCGTCGCCCGTTCGAGCGTGAGCGCTTCGCCCGGCGCAGCCTTGGGCCGCGAAACAGCCACATCGAGCTTCTCGCCCGGCCAGGGCACGAAGCGCGGCCGCAACCCGCCCGCAGGCCCAAGAAGCGCCACGGGCGGCACGCCGGTAAAGGCCACGTCGTAAAACGGCGCGGCGGTCAGTTCCCAGACCTCGACCACGTCCGTCCCCGACGGCGCGGCCAGGGCCACGGACTCCCGGGGCGTCAGGCGCGAGCGCCAGGAGACGCGCGCCACGCCCGCGGGAAAGGCCGCCTCGGCCATGCCGCCGGCGACGGTCACGCCGGCCGCGTCGGGATGCTCGCCGGCAAGAAGCGCCACCCGGGCCACGGCCGCGACATCCGCCGGTGAACGGCGCACGACCTCGGTTTCCACCTCCCAGGCAAGGCCCAGGCGCAACGAACGCCGCACCTCGAAAAAGGGCGGAATGTCGCGGCCGGCCGGCTGCGCTGTCTGGGCCGCCTGCCCGTCAGAAGTTTTCCCCTCGGGCGCGGCCCGGGTCAGCTCCAGCGGCCCGGCGAGCATGCCCCGCGCATCCAGGCCGCGGATGCGGTAGCCCGGGGCGGCAACGACGACCTTGCCCGGCGCAAGCGCCGGGGTCACGGTAAAGGACACGGCCGTCGGGGCCGGGCCGGACAGGATCAGCACGTGGCGGCCGGGCTCGACGAGCGCCTTGAGGGCGTCCCCCGCGCGCGTAAGCGGCGCGCCCGGCGCGCCGTCCAGGGTCACGGCGTCGGGCCGCCAGCCCTCGGAAACCGCCGGTAGCGGCGCGGCCACGCGCGCGGCGGCGTCGATTGCCGTGGTCACGACCAGCCGGCCACCCTCCAGGCGGACCTCGAAGGAGGGGCTGCCCAGGCAGTGCGGCAGGCAAAGGGGCGGTTCGGTCAGGCGCTCGCGCAGCAAGTCGAGAAGTTGTCGATCCGGGAAATCCGCGGCCCGGGCCGCCGGGACAAGGCCCACAAGAATAAGGAGGACCGCGCCCGCGCCGACGGAGGCCAGGCGCACGCGGCGCAAGCGCGCCCGGTCGCACAGCAGGAAAAGCGCCGCGCCCCACAGGAGCGCGCGCAGCAGATGCAGCAGGCGCGAGGCGAAAGGCGGCACGAGATAAAGGCGCAGCCGCTCGCCCGGCGCGACCGGCCCGTTCCAGGTCATGGTCGCCGTGGCGAAACGCCAGTCCGGCATGGCCGGCCCGGTCTGCACCAGGGCCTCAGGGTCCTCCTCCGGCAGCTCCCGCACCGCCCCGGCGGCGGCATCGGCGGCGGGCGCGGCCATCTGCATCGCCCTGGCCTTTCCCTTCAGTGCGGCGGGAGGCGGCGCGGGGGCCATGGCCGCATTTTCCTGCATCGCCAGGCGGGGCAGCGGCGCGGCGGCCGGCGGCACGATCTGCGGCGCGACGGCCCCGCGCAACTGCCAGGACAGAAAAGGAATCGAAACGACGACCAGACAGACCAGGGAGGCCGCGAAAACCAGCACGGCAAAGCGCCGCACGCCGGCATGGCCGGCGAGGCGGCCGGCATCGGACGCCAGGCGCAGCAAGGCCAGCCCGCACAGCACGAACACCCACACGCCCGTGGGCGCGTCCGGCTCGTGCCAGGAGAGCAGAAGAAAAAGGCCGAGCGCCAGACCGGCCGCCCCCCCGCGCAGGGAAAAGGCGGCCACGGCCAGGACCAGGGCCAAAAAGACGTCGAGCAGCGTCCAGGGCGAAAGCAGGCCGCCGCGCACGGCGTCGGGCCCTGTGGCGAAAAAAAGCGCCCAGCCCGGAGCCAAGTGGAGCGTGGCCGTCACATGCGTGAATTCCCGGTCGAAGCCGCCGGCCGGCAGCGGCGCGCCGGCGTCGGGATAGCGGGAGAACGCGGAAAGGGACAGGCGCGAAGCGCGCAGTTCCACGCCCCGCGCGGTCCCTTCCTTGCCGAGCAGCAGCACGGGCTGGTCCCGGCCGTCCGCGACGACCCGGCCGAGTTCGCCCGGCGCGGCCATGGCAAGCGTGAAGCGGGAGCGGTTCTCGCCCGAAAGCGTGTCGTGGACGCTTAGGCCCGCGCCGCTCATGTCGAGCCACATTTCCCGCGAGACCGTCAGGGCGTCACGGCCCGGAGGCACGCCGCGCCCGAGTTCGCGGATGTCGAGCGTCGCGCCGGCGGCCACGGCGAAGGCCGGCAGGTTGCGCCAGGAGTCGGGCACGTCGGCGGTCTTGGGGTCCAGGGCCGGCGCGCCTTCCAGGCGCGTCTCGCGCAGTTCGGGCGCGGCGCGGTAGGACCAAACCTCGCGGCCGTAGGGCGCGGCAACCGGGCCGATCCGCCCGGTTTTGCCCGGAAAGCGGGAGACAACCTCCACGTCGTAGCGCCCGGGCCCGGCGTCGAGGACCACGCTGCCGTCCGGCCCGAGCGTCGCGGGCACGGGGGAGCGCACGGCCAGGGCCAACGCCTTTTCCGGCACGGCCCCGGCCAGGGAGACGGAGCGGGCGAGCCCGGAGACTTCCAGCCGGAAAAACGTCGTCAGGGTTGCCGGGTCGCCGTCGGCAAGCTGGCGGAAGACTTTGACGTGTTCCGTGTTTTCCACGGCCTTGGCCGCTTTTTCGCCGGCCAGGGACAGCTCGCCCGAGGCAGAGACGACAACCGGCGCGGGAGCGCCCCGGCGGGCAAGGGTCACAAGTCCGACACCCGCCGGCAGGCGCAGCGCCTCCGGGGCGGCGTTCCAGGCAAGGCGACCGGAAAGGACGTGCTCGCCCGGACCGAGCCAGACCACGGGGCCGCGCTCCCCGGCGACCACGGGGAGCGCCTTGCCGCCCTCGCGCGCCGCCGCGACCCACACGCCCGCGCCATACGGCAGCGGCACGGCGGCGGTGTCGAAAAGCCGCGCCGCAAGCGTGAAATCCGCGCCCGCCGCATCGACATTCACGTCCAGCCGCGACGGGAACAGGCAGATTCGGGCTTTGGCGTCCCCCCCGTCCGGCGGGCACAGCCGTTCGGCCGCGCCGTGCAGGGAAAATCCCCGCCAGGGATCGAGGGCCGGCGGCACGTCGGGCGCGCCGGCCTGGGCCAGGGCCGGCAAAGCGGAACCGGCAAGGATGGAAACGACGAGAAAAACGCACGCCAGCGCATGCCGCATGACAGGCCTCCTCGGGCTCTCTCCTTCGCCTTATTCCCGAAAGGCGCGGCCTTGGCAATCGAGCGCCCTTTCCTCACGGCGCAATCGGCATTATGGGATTGTCCACGAGGTTATATGCACATGTCCGACGTTTCCGCCTTCGTGCCGCTTCTGCTTGACTGGTTCGCCGCCAACAAACGCGACCTGCCCTGGCGGCGCTGCCGCGACCCCTATGCCGTCTGGGTTTCGGAAATCATGGCCCAGCAGACGCAGATGGACCGTGTGGTCGTCTATTTCGACCGCTTCATGGACCGCTTCCCGGACGTGGCCGCGCTTGCTGCGGCTACCGAGGACGCGGTGCTCAAGGCCTGGGAGGGCCTGGGCTACTATTCCCGGGCCCGCAACCTCCACGCCGCGGCCAGGCGGATCATGGCCGACCACGGCGGCGCGTTTCCGACCACGTTTCCGGCCGTGCGCGCATTGCCCGGCGTCGGAGCCTACACGGCCGGGGCCGTGGCCAGCATGGCGCTCGGGCTCGACGAGGTGGCCGTGGACGCCAATGTGCTGCGTGTGCTTGCGCGAGTGTGCGACATCGACGCGCCCGTCAAGGAACCGGCCGGCCGCGCGCGGGCCGAGGCGCTGGCGCGCGAACTGTTGCCGCCGGGTCGGGCCGGTGATTTCAACGAGGCGCTCATGGAATTCGGGGCGCTCGTCTGCCGGCCGAAAAACCCGGACTGCGCCCGCTGTCCCCTTGGCGGCGTGTGCCAGGCGCGCCACCTCGGCATCGTGGCCGACCGGCCGGTACTCTCCAAATCCAAGGACATCACCCCGCTTTTCGTGGCCACGGGCGTGCTCGTCCACCACGGCAAGGTGTTCATCCAGAAACGCCTGCCCGCCGGGGCCTGGGGCAACCTCTGGGAATTCCCGGGCGGACGCATCGAGGAGGGCGAAACGCCCGAGGCGGCCATCGTACGGGAATTTCGCGAGGAAACGGACTTTCCCACCGCCGTTTCCGCCAAGCTCGCCGTGATCCGCCACGGCTACACCACCTACCGCGTGACGCTACACTGTTTTTTGCTGTGCCTGACGAACGGCGCAAGACATGGCGCAACACAGCCCGAACCGACGCTGACCGCCGCGCAGGAGAGCCTCTGGGTCGCGCCCGAAGCCCTGGCCCGCTTCGCTTTTCCGGCCGGACACAGAAAGCTCATCGACCGGATGGCGAACAGTTTGTGGCTTTCCTAGGCCGAAAGCGTAACGGAATCCGCCCTGTTGCGTCTTGACGGACGCCCTGTGGCTTGCCATGACCCCGGAAACACGAAACGGGAGTCCCATGAGCGATACCCTCGATGCGCTGCGCATCACCGCGGCGGACAAGTCCGACCGGTTTTCGGGCCCCGGGCCGCGCCGCCGTCGCCGCCGCTGGCCCTATGTCCTGGCAGTGCTGCTTGCAGCCGCCGTCGCGGCCTGGGCGTTTTCGCCGCGCACGTTTACCGTGACGGCCGCAACCGTCGGCCTGGCCTACCCGTCGCGCACGCTGACCAAGCTGACGGCCAGCGGCTACGTCGTGGCCCAGCGCAAGGCGTCGCTCGCCACCAAGGCCACGGCCCAGCTCGTCTGGCTCGGCGTGGAGGAAGGCAGCCGGGTGCAAAAAGGCCAGGTGGTGGCGCGCCTGGAAAGCGCCGACGTCGAAGCCTCGCGCGAGCAGGCCCGCCATGACATGGAAGCGGCCAGATACCAGATCGCCTCGGCCGAGGCGGAGCTCGCCGACGCGCGCATCCATTACGGGCGCATGGGAAAACTCGTGACCGGCGACTATGTGGCCCGCTCCGACTACGACACTGCCGAGGCACGCCTCAAAAAGGCCGCCGCGTCCCTGTCCCAGGCCAAGGCCAACCTCAAGGCCCGCAGCGAAGCCCTGAACCAAGCCGAGGCACAGCTGACCTACACCGACCTCGAAGCGCCCTTCGACGCCGTGGTGCTGACCAAAAACGCCGACGTCGGCGACATCATTTCGCCGCTTGGCGCCTCCTCCACATCCAAGGCCGCCGTGGTCAGCATCGCGGACATGGGGTCGCTCGCCGTGGAGGTGGACGTCTCGGAATCGAGCCTGCGCGAAGTGGCCATGGGCGAACCCTGCGAAATCATGCTCGATGCCATCCCCAGCGAGCGATTTCCCGGCAAGGTGCACATGATCGTGCCCACGGCCGACCGCACCAAGGCCACCGTGCTCGTCAAGGTGCGTTTCGACGCCCTGGACCCGCGCGTGCTACCGGAAATGAGCGCCAAGGTGGCCTTTCTCTCGCGCGCGCTGACACCTGCCGAGACCACGCCGCGCCTGGCCGTGCCGGCCGCCGCCGTGACCACGCGTGACGGGCGCGACGCCGTCTTCGTCATCAAGGACGGCAAGGCGCTGCTCACCCCCGTGACGCTCGGCGAGCCCCTCGGCGATATGCGCGAAGTGACCTCGGGCCTGGAATCCGGGCTCAAGGTCGTGCTCTCGCCCCCGGACAAGCTCGCCTCCGGCGACGCCGTGACCCTGGCCGAGGGCTGATCATGACGCAGCAGCCGCTGATCGAGATCGCCCACCTGTCGAAGTCCTACCGGCGCGGCGACCAGGTCATCCCCGTGCTTTCCGACATCACCTTCGACATCGCCGCCGGGGAATTCCTGGCGCTGATCGGCCCCTCGGGCTCGGGCAAGTCCACGCTTTTAAACTGCATCGCCGGCATCGACGCCGTGGACGCCGGCACGATCACCGTCGGCGGCACGGACATCACGACCCTAAGCGAAGGGGAGCTCGCCGCCTGGCGCAGCCGCCACGTGGGCTTCGTCTTCCAGTTCTACAACCTGATCCCGGTGCTCACGGCGCTCGAAAACGTGGAACTGCCGCTGCTTTTAACCGGCCTTTCCGCCCGGGCGCGCCGGGAGCATGCCCTGGCGGCGCTTGCGGCCGTGGGCCTGCCCGAGCGCACGGACCACAAGCCTGCCCAGCTTTCCGGCGGCCAGCAGCAGCGCGTGGCCATCGCCCGGGCCATCGTCACCGACCCGGACATCCTCGTCGCCGACGAGCCCACGGGCGACCTGGACCGGCAATCCGCCGCGGACATCATGGCGCTTTTAGGGCGCCTCAACCGGGAACTGGGCAAAACCATCGTCATGGTCACCCATGACCACCGGGCCGCCGAGGCCGCCCACCTCGTACGCGAGCTCGACAAGGGCGAATTGCGTGTTGCTCCTTAGGCTCATCGTCAAAAACGCCTTCCGCCACCGCCTGCGCTCGCTTCTGACCATCGTCGGCGTGGCCATCGCGCTCACGGCCTTCGGGCTCATGCGCACGGTCCTCGACGCCTGGCACGCCGGGGTGTCGGCCTCCTCGGCCAACCGCCTCGTCACGCGAAACGCCGTCTCCCTGACCCAGCCCCTGCCCTATGCCTACAAGGGCCGCATCCGCCAGGTCACGGGCGTGGACATCGTCGCCGCCGGCAACTGGTTCGGCGGCGTCTACCTCGACGAAAAGAACTTCTTCGCCAACTTCGCCATGGAGGCCGAGGATTTCTTCCGCCTCTACCCGGAGCTCGTCGTCTCCCCCGTCGAGCGCAAGGCCTTTCTGGCCGACCGCAAGGCCGCGGTCATCGGCCGCAAGCTGGCCGCGCGCTTCCACTGGCGCGTGGGCGACACCATCACCCTGCGCGGCACCATCTTCCCGGGCCAGTGGCCCATGACCATCCGCGCCATCTACAAGGGCGCGCGGCCGGACACCGACGAAACCGTGCTCTACCTCCACTGGTCCTACGTCGACGAGGTCATGAAAAAAACGACCCCGCGCCGCGCCGGCCAGACGGGCTTTTTCATGGTCGGCATCGACGACGCCACGAAGGCGGCGGAGATTTCCAAGAACATCGATGCGATCTTCCGCAATTCCCAGGCCGAGACCCTGACCGAGACGGAAAAGGCCTTCCAGATGGGTTTCGTCTCCATGAGCGAGGCCATCCTCATGGCCATCACCGTGGTCTCCTATGTGGTCATCGTCATCATCCTGGCCGTGGCCGCCAACACCATGGCCATGTCCGCCCGGGAACGGCTGGGGGAATTCGCGGTGCTCAAAACCCTGGGGTTTTCCGGCCCGGCGCTCGGGCTCATGCTCCTGGCCGAATCCCTGCTATTGTCCCTTTCCGGCGCGGCCCTGGCCATGGGCCTGCTCCCGGCCATCACCGACGCCTTTGCCAAGCACCTGGCCGAATATTTCCCCATCTTCTTCGTCTCGCGCGAAACCATGCTCCTCATCCCGGCCTTCGGCGCGGCCGTGGGCGTGCTGGCCGCCGTGGCCCCTGCCGTGCGCGTGGGCACGGTGCGCATCGCCGAGGCGTTCCGGAGGATCGGCTGATGGCCGTGCCGCTCGCCTATTCCTGGCGCAATCTGACCACGCGCCGCCTGACCACGGCGCTGACCGCCGGCGGCATGGCCCTCGTGGTCTTCGTGTTCGCGGCCACGCTCATGCTGGCCGAGGGCCTGCGCCAAACCCTCGTGGCCACGGGGTCGCCCGGGAACGCCATCGTGCTGCGCAAGGGCTCGGAAACCGAGGTGCAAAGCGGCATCGAACGCGCCCAGGCCGCGGCCATCGTCACCCGGCCCGAGATCGCGCTCGGCGGCGACGGCCAGGCGCTTGCGGCGAAGGAATCCGTGGTGCTCATCGGCCTCACGAAAAAATCCACGGGCAAGACCTCCAACGTGGTCATCCGGGGCACGGAACCCGCCTCCCTGGCGCTGCGGCCGCAGATACGCCTCGCCTCCGGCCGCCTGCCGCGCCCGGGCACGCCGGAAATCATGGTCGGCACGGCCGTGGTCAAGGGGTTCGAGAACGCGGGGATCGGCCAGAGCCTGCGCTTCGGCAAGCGCGAGTGGCCCATCGTCGGCATTTTCGATGCCGGGCAGACCGGATTTTCCTCGGAGATCTGGGGCGACGCGGACCAGCTCATGCCGGCCTTCGGGCGCGGGGCCTATTCGATCGTGGTCGCGGGGCTGCGCGAACCCGGGCTTTTCGACGCCTTCAAGGAGGCCGTGGAGGCCGACCCACGCCTACAGGCCGAGGCCTGGCGCGAGACGCGCTATTACGAGAAGCAGTCGGACATGATGCGCAAGTTCCTGACGGTCCTTGGCGTGGCGCTCACGGCCATCTTTTCGCTGGGGGCGATGATCGGGGCCACGATCACCATGTATTCCGCCGTGGCCAACCGCGTGCCGGAGATCGGCACCCTGCGCGCCATCGGCTTCACGCGCGGGAGCATCCTGGCCGCGTTTCTGCTCGAATCGATGTTCCTCGGCCTGCTCGGGGGCGTGGCGGGCCTGATCCTTGCGGCCGGACTTTCCTTCGTCTCTCTTTCCACGACCAACTTCCAGACATTTTCCGAACTCTCCTTCAGGTTCGCCCTCGCGCCCTGGATCGTGGCCCTTTCCCTGGCCTTCTCCCTGGTCATGGGCGTGGTCGGCGGCTTTTTGCCCGCGGTGCGGGCCTCGCGCATGAACATCGTGTCAGCCCTGCGCCAGGGCTGACGTCCCGCCACCAAAACGTCACCGCGCGTCGGTAACGTGTCGGCGTCGTCCTCCCCGTCCGGGGCGGCCAGTTCCCCTTTCGCGAGGCTTCGTCATGCTCAGGCACATGCGCCCCCAACACGTCAAGGCCAACCAGGACTTCGGCACCGTCTCCTATGTCGGCGCGGCCAAGGCCTTTTCCCCGTACGTCAGCGTCATCGTCTACGGCGACGGCAGTTTCGCCGAAACGCGCTACGAACACGGCCAGACGCCCGTCATCCCCGCGCCGCGCGAGGACCGCGTCATCTGGGTGCGCGTGGTCGGCGTCCACGACATCGGCGTCATCAAATCCGTGGGCGCATCCATCGACATGCCCTCCATGCTCATGGAGGACGTGGCCGACACCACGCAGCGTCCGAAATACGAGGAATTCGGCGACGCCATGTTCATGGCGCTCAAGATCATCGACATGGACGCGGCGCAGGAGTCGCTGACCGCCGAACAGGTGAGCATCGCCATGGACGGGGCGTCGGTCTTCACCTTCCAGGAAAACGCGGCAAACGTCTGGGACAACTACCTGGACCGGCTGCGCAAGGGCCGGCACCTGGGCAAGTCCGATCCGCACTACCTGATGCTCGCGCTGCTCGACGTCATCGTCGACCGCTACATGATCACGCTCGGCAAGCTCGGCGACAAGGCCGAGAAGCTCGAGGAACTGCTTTTCGGCGCACAGACCGAGGCGACGCTGTCGGAATTCTACAACCTCAAGCGCGAGACGGCGTACCTGCGCAAGTACATCTGGCCCCTGCGCGAGGTGTTGCAGGCGCTTTCGCACAAAAAGCATTCAAAAAAAGTCAGCGAATACGCGAAATCCTACATGCGCGAGATCGTGGACCACGTCAAAATGGTGGTGGAGACGGTGGACACGCTCAACCAGATCGCCACGAGCATGATCGACGTCTATTCGTCCGTTGCGGACATGCGCATGAACATGGTGATGAAGGTGCTCACCGTCATCGGCACGATATTCCTGCCGCTCACCTTCATCACGAGCCTGTACGGCATGAACTTCGAAAACATGCCGGAACTCAAATGGCGCTACGGCTACTACTTCATCCTCGGGTTCATGCTCGCGCTGTCGATAGGCATGCTGGCCTGGTTTCGCAAGAAGAAGTGGCTGTAGCCGGGCGAACAGTTCTCGCTTTCAGGGAGGGCCGGAAAGGGGTAGTCCCCCTCCCGGCCGCCAAAGGCGTTCCTCCCTTCCCCTCTCTCACTAGATCGCGTCGCCGCCGGTTTCGCCGGTACGGATGCGCACGGCGTCGTCCATGTTCAGGATGAAGATCTTGCCGTCGCCTACCTCTCCCGTATGCGCGGCTTCGCGGATGGCCGCGACGAGCGTCGGCACCACCGCATCCTCCACGATCAGTTCGATCTTGACCTTGGGCACGAAATCCACGTTGTATTCCGCGCCGCGATAGATTTCCGTATGGCCGCGTTGGCGGCCAAAGCCCCGCACCTCTTCCACGGTCATGCCCTTGATGCCGATGGAGGCGAGCTTTTCCTTGACCTCGTCGAGCCTATACGGCCGGATGATGGCTTCGATGCGTTTCATGGCGCTCCCGGGACCTGGGCCTGCGGCCCAGGTCGGTCGTAGGGTTGTCCGCTACTCGCCGTAGGCGGCTTCGGTATGTTCCGAAAGGTCGAGGCCGATGGTCTCCGCCTGGGGCGCAAGCCGCAGGCCCATGGCGGCGCGCACGGCCACGAGGAGCAGCCAGCTCACGGCAAAGGCGAAAACGCCGACCACGACCACGGCCAGGGCCTGGACGCCGAGCTGGCCGGGATTGCCGCAAGCCAGGCCGTCGGCCCCGGCCGGGTTGACCAGCTTGCTCGCCGCGACGCCGACCAGGAGCGTCCCGAGCACGCCGCCGACGCCGTGGATGCCCACCACGTCCAGGCTGTCGTCGAAGCGCAAACGGGCCTTCACCAGAACCGCGCCGTAGCACACGGCCCCGGCCAGCATGCCGATGGCGACGGCCCAGCCCGGGGAGACGAAGCCCGCGCCCGGCGTGATGGTGGCCAGTCCCGCGACGGCCCCGGAGGCCGCGCCCAGGGTCGTGGGCTTGCCGCGGTGCCACCATTCGATGACGCACCAGGTGGCCATGCCGGCCATGCCGCCGAGATGGGTGGCGGCGAAAGCCCCCACGGCCACGCCGTCGGCGGCCAGGGCGCTGCCGGCGTTGAAGCCGAACCAGCCGAACCACAAAAGGCCCGTGCCGAGCAGCGTCATGGGCAGGTTGTGCGGCACGATCTGATGCCGGCCGTGGTCCTTGCGCGGCCCGGTTGCAAGCACCGCTGCCAGCGCGGCCGCGCCGCAGGTCAGATGCACGACGATGCCGCCGGCGAAATCCAGCACGCCCATTTCCTTGAGCCAGCCGCCGTTGCCCCAGACCCAGTGGCACACCGGATTATAAACCAGGATGGTCCAGGCCAGGGAAAAGACCAGAAACGGCCCGAAGCGCAGGCGTTCGGCCACGGCCCCGGTGATCAGCGCCGGCGTGATGGCCGCGAACATGCACTGGAACATGGCGAAGGCCAGATGGGGCACGGTTGCGGCGTAGTCCGGGTTGGGCGCGGCGCCGACGCCGGAAAATCCCGCCCAGCGCAGGGAACCGATCAGTCCCTTGATGTCCGGGCCGAAGGACAGGGAATAGCCGAGGTAGACCCATTCGAACGTGACCAGGGAAATCAGGATGAAGCTTTGCATGATGGTGCCGAGCACGTTTTTCTTGCGCACCATGCCGCCGTAGAAAAGGGCCAGTCCCGGAATCATGAGCAGCACCAGCGCCGCACTGATGAGGACAAAGGCCGTATCGCCGCTTTGCAGCATATCGCCCCCCTCAAAAAGGTTTGGCGGGCCAGTAGCATGGGCTCCGTGGTCGAGCAAATCACCGAATTGTCAATTGCTGTTCTTGAAGGCGGGTTTTCCCGGCCGCTGTTTTCCATAATTCACGGGAAGGGGCCGCACTGCGGACGGCCACGCGCACGGTTCACGGAAAGTGATGCTTGCGCTGCAAGGGAAAGATGCCCCTGCCACCCGGACGCCTCGTCCGCGTGAGCGCATGTCGCTTGTCCGGGCGCTGCGTCGACAAAGCCGGGGCTAATATTTCAAATCTGAAATAAATGCTCCGGGATCGCGCCGCCCGAGAGCCCGCCCCCGGTGCGCGGCCCGCAAAACGCCGCTCCCGGACGTGCCGCAGGCGGCTTTGCGGCCTCGAAAAGGGCCGAACTGTGGAAAACTCCGGGACTATGCCCAAAAATGGAAAACCGGGGCAGGACGAATCCGCCCTGCCCCGGTGCGAAGAAAACCGAACCGCGTTGCGGCACGGAAAATGCGGGCGTTTTGCCCTAGCTGGAAAGGCTCCCCCGGTAGGCATCGAGGTTTTCTACCCCCAGCTCCTCCATCAGCGCCGGCAGGCGCTCGGCGATGCGAAACGCCGTGTCCGGCCGCATGAAGTTGGCCGTGCCGATCTGCACCGCGTGCGCGCCGACGAGGATGAATTCCAGCACGTCCTCGGCGCTGCTGATGCCGCCCACGGCGATGACCGGTGCCGAAACCGCCCGGCAGACCTGCCAGACGCAGCGCAAGGCCACGGGCTTGATCGCCGGCCCGGACAGCCCGCCGATCACGTTGGCCAGGCGGGGCCTGCGCGTGCGGATGTCGACCGCCATGCCCGTGAGCGTATTGATGCAGGTCAGCGCGTCCGCGCCGCCAAGCACCGCCGCGCGGGCGATCTCCACGATGTCCGTGACGTTGGGCGAGAGCTTGACCCAGACGGGCTTGTCCCCGGCGCGCTTTTTCACGGCCTCGGCCAGCCGGCCGGCCATGGCCGGGTCCTGGCCGAAGGCGATGCCGCCGGCCTTGACGTTGGGACAGGAAATATTGACCTCGAGCGCCGCCACGCCCTCCGCGGCCGACAACACGCCGGCCAGCTCGGCGAACTCGTCGGCGTCGCAGGCGTAGAGGTTGGCAACGATCGGCGTTGTGGCATGGGGCAGCAGCGGCAGCTTGTCGCGCAGAAACTTTTCCACGCCGCAGTTCTGCAGGCCGATGGCGTTTAACATGCCGCACGGCGTCTCGGCGATGCGCGGCATGGGATTGCCCAGGCGTGGTTTCAGCGACAAGCCCTTGACCACGATGCCGCCAAGGGCCTGCAAATCGCCGTAGGGCGCGAACTCCAGGCCGTAACCGAAGGTGCCCGAGGCGGTCAGGATCGGATTCTTGAGCGCCAGCCCGGCCAGGCGCACGCTTGCGTTCGCGCTCATGCGTCCTCCGCAAGGGCCAGTTCCTCGACCCAGAAGACAGGCCCCTCGGTGCACGTCTGCACGTACGCGCCCAGGGCGTTTTTCTCCACGCAACCCAGGCACCCGCCCACGCCGCAGGCCATGCGGTTTTCAAGCGACACCTGCGCCCGGGCGCTGTACTTGCGCGCAAGCCGCGCGACCGTAAGCAGAAAGGGCCTGGGGCCGCAGGCCAGGATCAGTCCGGCCGCGGCGGCGGCCACGGTCTTGTCGAGCAGCTCGATAAACGCCGGCAAATCCTCGGGGCTTTTCTCGCAAAACGCCTCGGCGCGTCCGACGATCTCCGCCAACGCGTCGAAAGGATAGCAGGAAAGCGGCTGGCGGTGGCCGAAGACCAGGGACAGGTTGGACGGGGCGGGATGCGTGGCCGCGTATTCCACGAACGGCGCGATGCCCACGCCTCCGGCCAGCATGACCGTGGGCGTTTGCGGCGCAAGCGCGAACCCCTGCCCGAGCGGCCCCCAGACCGTGACCCGGTCCCCGGCGGCAAGCCCGCACAGGATATCCGTGCCCCGGCCACAGGCCTGGACGAAAAGCGTCAGCGTCGCCGACGTCAGCCGGCAGATGGAAAACGGACGCGGCCAGACCGGATTCTGGCCGAAACGCTCCGGCCTCACCATGACGAACTGGCCGGCCACGGCCGGTCCCAGGCCGGGATTTTCCAGTTCCAGCAGATAGCAGCCGTGCGCCGCCCCCTCGGGACCGCACGGGGCCACGGACAGGAGCTTCACGTCACGGCAGGCGCTTTCCTTGCCCAAGCGTCACCTCGCAACAAAATGATGCCGCGTTGTAGCCTCTTTGCCGCACCTTGTAAAAGGCCCGAAAGCTCCAGGGAATTACGGGCTTCGCCGGCCGGGGTTCTTGAACTTGGCCGGTGTTGCCCGTAGGGTGAAGCGCGATGGAATAACCGGCCGCCCAGAGCGGAACGGGAGGCAGGCATGCGCCAGGACATCGACCTCGAAGACGAAGACGACCACGACTCCATCGTACGGACCTTCCACAAGGGCGCAGTGCTGTTCAAGGAAGGCCAGCCGAGCGATGTGGCCTACATCATCAAGAAGGGCCGGGTCGCCATCTACCGCCTCGTCAACAACAAGCGCGTGGGTCTTGGCGAACGCGGCCCGGGCGAAATGGTGGGCGAGATGGGGGCCGTGGGCGGCGCTGTCCGCTCGAGCTTCGCCGAAGCCGTCGCATACACCGAGGCGCTCGTGTGCGACCAGCGCCTGCTGCGCACCATGCTGCTCAAAAGCCCCCGGCCGGTGCAGCTGCTCACGGGCTATCTGGTCGAACGCGTGCGCGCCCTGTCCGAGCAGATCACGGACCGCCCCTCGGGCAACGCCTTCTGGTCCGTGTGCCGCGTGACGGCCCTGTGCTGGCAGGGAGCCGTGCGCTCCGGGGCGCAGGAGTTGAGCTACGCGGAACTCTCGCGCACGCTCAAGGACATTTTGCTCCTGAGCCAGATCGAAATCGACGCCGTGTTCGACCGCCTCAAAAAATTGCGCCTCGTATCCCTCACCGACGTCCAGGGCAGCTTCAGCCGCGAGGACCCGCTGCTCGGCCGCAAGAAGCCCGGCACGAAATTCGTGCGCGACCGCCTGCTGCGTCTGCCCGACGCCGACAACTTCCTGGCCGTGGCCAAGAACGTGGCCCGGGAATACCGCGACCGTCCCGACTTCGGCGTGGATCTGGAATTTTTCGATCTGGCCGATTTCGCCCGCGAAGCCCAGTCCTCGCCGGACATCCTCTACAAGAAGATCGGCTACCGGGAAATCCCCGAAGACCTCTTCTTCTTCCACAAGGCCCGCGCGCAAGCCTACATCGAAGCCATGGGCCTGGAGTTTTTCCGCCAGGCGCGCCGGCCGCGTCTGGCCGCGGCGGACCTCGCGCGCATCGACGACATCGTAAACGTCGACAACGCCACGCTCCAGGAAGCCTTCTCCGCACTGGGCTTCCACAAGGTGGCCGTGGCCCTGGGCGCGGCCGGAGAAGCGGCACGCGAGAAAATCCTCAAGAACCTCTCGAAGAAAATAGCGGCCGTGGTGCGCGAGGAAGCCGCCGCACTGGGCGAACCCGACGAAGACGAGGGCGCCGACGTGGAAAAGGAACTGCTCGACCGCATCAAAGCCATCAAGGGACTGGCCTCGTGAACATCGCCACCGTCATCGGCATCGTCTTCGGCATCGCCATCCTGGGGTTCGCCACCTTCCTCTCCACGGACAGCGCGGGGGTGTTCATCAATGTCCCGGGCCTGGCCATCGTGCTCGGCGGCACCCTGGCCTCGACCTTCATCTGCTTCCCCATGAAGGAAGTGATGCGGGTCTTCAACACCTTCCTCGTGGCGCTCAGGCGCGAGGAACTGCCCACGGACAACTACATCGAGGAAATCGTCGCCATCGCCCGCCAGGCCTCGACCCGGGGCAAGATCCACCTGGAAACCGCCCTGCCCGGCATCGAGAACGAATTCCTGCAAAGCGCCATTCAGATGCTCGTGGACGGCTACTCCCGCGAGGAAATCCAGGAAATCCTCGACACGCGCATCGAGCAGACCTACCAACAGGAACTGTCCTCCGCCGGCATCTATCGCACCATGGCCAAACTCTCCCCTGCCTACGGCATCATCGGCACGCTGATCGGGCTCATCGGCATGATGCAGTCCATGAGCGTAGGCCTGGGGAACCTCGGCGCGCACATGGCCGTGGCGCTGACCACCACGCTCTACGGCATCCTGCTCGCCAACCTCATTTTCCTGCCCATCGCCGTCAAGGTGGAAAAACTCATCGAGGAACGCGTGGTGCTCATGTGCGTCATCCGCGACGGCACGCTGTTCATCAAGGACAAGACCCCGGCCGCCATCGTGCTGGACAAGCTCAAGGCCTACCTGCCCACGCGGCGCTGGGCCTCCATCGAACGGCGCGAGGCCGAGGGGGACGCCTGACATGGTCCCGACCCGCCGCAAACCCGGCGCGTCCCTCGTGAGCCTGTCCGACCTGCGCAAGCAGCGCCACGACGACGAAGACCTCTGGCCTATCTCCCTGGCCGACATGATGACGCTGCTGCTGTGCTTTTTCCTGCTCATCGTGGCCGTGTCCCACGTGGACCTCAACCGCTACGAGCGCGTGGCCGACTCCATGCAGAAAGCCATGGTCACGGATCGGCCCGCGCCACGGCAAAAAACCGCCGAAACGCCGCCCGTCACCGCCAAAACAGCCCCGCCCAAGCCCGAAAAATCCCCGGAACCGTCCACCGTGCGTTCCAAGGTCAGCCACACGACCCTCAAAAGCGAAACCCCTCCCCTGGAGCCCGCGAAACCCAAGGAACAACCCGCCCCGTCCCAGGTCGTCGCCCAGCCCAAGCCCGGCGAAGCGCAGCCGGCTCCGACCGCGACAGCCCCCCAACCGCCCGCCAAAGCCCCGGAGAACGAACGTACCGGCCCCACGCGCAAAAGCCTGGATGACATCCGCAAGGAACTCGCCTGCAAGCTCGACATCGCCTCGGGAGCCGTCGAAATCGTGCCGCGCGAAAACGGTGTGGAACTGAGCCTTCGCGGCGCGGCCTTCTTCGACCTCGCCAGCGCGGACATCAAACCCGCCGGGCTGCCGCTCCTGCGCGACATCGCCGCGACGCTCGCCGGCACGCCCTACAAAGTCACCGTCGAAGGGCACACCGATAACCTGCCCATCGAATCCTGGCTCTACCCCTCCAACTGGGAACTGTCCTCGGCCCGGGCCAGCCGCGTGGCGCGCTTCCTCATCGACCACGGCGTGGCGCGCGAACACCTGCGCGTCGAAGGCCTCGCCGACACCATGCCCGTAGCCCCCAACACCGACGAGGCCGGCCGCTCCATCCCCGAGAACCAGGCCAAAAACCGGCGTGTCGTGATACTGGTCAGCCCGTCGTAAGGGTGTGGGGGGAGGAAAGGCAAAAGGCGTGAAGAGGCCTCCGGCGGCCAGGAGGGGGTGCCCCCCTCCTGGACCTCCGCGATGGGGGGAGATGGGAAGCGGGTGGAAGCGTGGTCGTAGGCGGGGTGCGTCGGCGACCGCTTCGCCATCCGCTTGCCATCCCTCCCTCACAACGCCGCCGCGTCGGGATCATGACGCCCGTACTGCGCCAGGGCGCGCTCGAAGCTCGACGTGGCGTAGCAGTAGCGGCAGCCGAACAGGCAGCGGTCGTACGCGCCGATATCCTTGCTCGGCGCGCAGCCGCAGCGCGGGCGCTGGTGCGCGTCCTTGCCGGGCGGCAGGGGCTTGCCGGTGCGGGCCGCGATCCAGTCCGGGTCGATGCAGCGGGAGGCGGCGATGCCGGCCTGCTCAAAGGCTTCGGGCTGGCAGCAGGTGAAAAGGCGCATGCCACAGGCGGCGGCCATGTCGCGCAGGTCCGTGAGCAGCGAGACGGCCTGCGCCTGCTCGAGAGGCAGCATGGGGAAACCGGCCTCGGCCACGTGCCGCATACGGCCGGCGATTTTGCGGTAGGGTTCCATGAAACTCACGATCACGCGGTCCGTGAAGCCGGACAGGCGCGCGCACAGCCGCTCGAATGTGGCCCGGTGCCAGTCAGACGGCGTTTTTCCCGTGAGCACCAACGGATCATAGCGCCAGGCGACACGCCCCGGCAGGGCCTCGGCCAGGGCGGCAAAGGCGGGGATCGCGACCTCCGGCCCGGGGCATTTGGGGTCCAGGGCGCGGGGGTTGTCCATGAGCGTGAAGAGAAAAAACGGCTCGTGGCCCATGGCCATGATCTCGGGCAGATGCGGCATAAGCGGCCTGGGATCGCGGGTCCAGAAGACGATGGCGTCCACGTCCGCGGGCAGAAGCGACACCAGGCTCACCTGGGCGGCGTTGAAGGGGTTGGCCACTTCGCAGCATCCGGCGCGCAGCCGGTTGAGGAGCCAACGGGAGTAGAAGGCCGGGATGTCCGTGCGCCGGCTGGCGCTGACGATCACCGGCCTTCCCCGGCCAGGGCGAGCACGGCGGCGAAATCGTCGTCCGGCAGCATGCCGCCGCCCGTGGCCCAGACGATATGCGTAGCCGGCCGCCCGGCCAGGACGGGAAGCTCCGCGGCGCGGGACATGGCCGGGCCGACCAGGGCAACGGCGGCGGAAGGCTCCAGGCGCAGGCCGCCTTCCTGCCGGGCGCGGGCGACCAGGCGCGGCAGATCGGCTTCGGCCACGGTCGCGAGGGCATCGACCACGTGTTCCATGAGCTTGGCCACGAGCCCCGACGGCCGGGGCACGGCCAATCCGTCGGCCAGAGTCAGGCCGGTAAGGCCCAGTTCGCGGATATCCGCGTCGTCGCGGCGGCCGCTCGCCAGGCCCCAGAGCATGCACGGGGCTTGCGTCGGCTCGATGAAGACGGCCAGCGCGGCATCGCCCAAGGCATAGCGCGCGCCGAGCGCGATGCCGCCCGGCGCGCCGCCCACGCCGCAGGGCAGGTGCAGACAGAGCGGACGGTCGGAGGAGACCTCCATCCCTTTGGCGGCGAGCTGCCCGGGCAGGCGCAGGCCGGCCACGGCGTAGCCGAGGAAGAGGTCGCGGGAATTCTCGTCATCGATGAAATGGTTGCGCGGATCGTGCGCTGCCTGCGCTCGCGCCACCGCGCAGGCGGCGGCGTAGTCGCCGGCATGTTCCACGACGGTCGCGCCGGCGCTGCGCAGCATTTCCTTTTTCCAGACCTTGGCCTCGGCGGACATGTGCACCGTGACGGCAAACCCCAGCGCCCGGCCGAGGATGCCGATGGAGAGGCCGAGGTTGCCGGTGGAGCCGACCGAAAGCGTGTGCCCGGCGAAAAAGGCCCGGGCCGCGTCCGTGGCCAGCGCCCGCGTGTCGGCCTCCGCCCCCGGCAGCAGCCCGGCGGCCAGGGCCAGGGATTCGGCCACGCAAAGCACGGCATGAAAGCCGCCGCGCGCCTTGACCGAGCCGGCCACGGGCAGCAGGTGGTCGGCCTTGAGCCAGACCGAGTCCCCGGGCGGCAGGCCCTGCGCGGCCCAGTCGCCAAGGGGCAGCAGGTCGGATTCGATGATGCCGCCCGTGGCGGCGAGTGCCCCGGGGAAAAGCGCGGCCAAAAGCGGCGCGAACCGGGCAAGCCTGTCGGCGGCGGCCCGGACGGCGTCCGAAGTGACGGATAAGCGGGAACGCGCGGCGTCCAGGGGAAGACGTCCGGGATTTTTCCAGAAAACGGGCTTCGCGGCCTCAAGGGCCTGACGCAAGAGGGCTTCCATGGCGACCAAAGTAGCCCAAAGGCGCAGCCGGGCCAAGACGCGACATGCGCCGGGAGCGGGCGGCAGCGCTCCCGGCGGCGGAAACGGTGTCAGTCGTAGGACGGCACGTAGACCTGGGCGCGGACGAATGCCTCGATGTCCCTGGGCCGCTCCACGCCGGCAAGGCCGTCGTCGAAGATAAGCGTTGCCACCGTGGTCGCGGTCCTGATCTCGGTTTCGAGGATGTCGGCCTGGAGCGGATAGAGCAGGCCCTGCGCGAGCTGCGCGTCCGTGACCTGCGCGGCCACGGCCCGGGCGGCGCGGATGAACATGCCGTCGGTCACGCGTCTGGCCCGGGTCGCCACGATGGCCATGCCCACGGCCGGGAAGATGTAGAAGTTATTGGCCTGTCCGGGCAGGAAGGTACGGCCCTCGCAGGTCACCGGCTCGAACTGCACACCGGCGGCGAAAAGCGCCTTGCCCTTGCTCCAGGCATAGGCCTGCTCCGCCGTGCATTCGGCCTTCTCCGTGGGATTGGACAGCGCCAGGATGATGGGGCGTTCATTGACCTCGCACATGGCCTCGACGACGTCCTGGTCGAATGCGCCGCCCGTGGTGCTCACACCAATGATCGTGGTCGGGCGCAGTTCACGCACGGCCTTGGCGAAATCACTTCGCGCCATGGGCGCGTGGGCATGGGCGTAGGGCTTCTGGAAATCGACGAGGTCCGTGCGCGTGGATTCGAGCAGGCCCACGACGTCGAACATGTGGACCCTGGCCCGCGCGGCCTCCAGGGGCAGCCCCTCCTCCACCAGGGCCGCGCACAAGAGATCGGCCAGGCCGATGCCGGCCGACCCCGCGCCGAGGAACAGAAAGGACTCGTCGGCGAGCTTCGAGCCCTTGGCCCGGCAGGCGTTCAGCATGCCGGCGAGCGTGATGCCGGCCGTGCCCTGGACGTCGTCGTTGTAGCAGCAGACCTTGTCGCGGTAGCGCGCGAGCAGATGCACGGCATCGACGCCGGTCCAGTCCTCGAAGTGGATGCAGCAGCCCGGGAACACCTCCTGCACCGCCTCCACGAACTCGTCCACGAAGGCGTAAAGCTCGGCGGTCGGCGGCCGCTTGCGCCGCAGGCCCAGATAGAGCGGGTCATCGAGCAACGTTTCGTTGTTCGTGCCGGCGTCGAGGAACATGGGCAGCAGGCCGCGCGGCGAAACGCCGGCCGCGGCGGTGTAGAGCTCGAGCTTGCCTATCGGGATGCCCACGCCATTGGCCCCGAGGTCGCCAAGGCCGAGGATGCGTCCGCCGTTGGTCACGCAGATGACGCGCACGTCTTTTTCCGGCCAGTTGCCGAGCACCTCGCGCACCCGGCCCCGCCGCAGGAGGGAGAGGTAAAGCCCGCGCGGCTGGCGGTAGATATGCCCGAACTTCAGGCAGGCCTCGCCGATGGTCGGGTCGTAGACGATGGGCAGAAACCGCGTCGGATCGGACATGATGGTCTTGAAAAAAAGCGTCTCGTTGTGGTCGAGGAGATTGACCAGATAGATGTAGCGTTCGAGGTCCGAGGTCTTGTGGTCCAGTTGCCGCAGCACGCGCGTCAGTTGCAACTCCAGGGTTTCCACGGTCTCGGGCACGAGGCCGATCAGGCCCAGGGCCTCCTTTTGCGCCTCGGTAAATCCCGTCAGACGGTTGAGCGCGGGGTCCAGCAACACATCCCTGCCGCGTTTCATCCACTGCGTCATAAGGCACCGCCTTTCCGGCACGTCGGCCGGCTGCCGGAAGCGTTGTCAGTCCTTGGCCACAAACGGCGTGGTCATCCGCGAAGGCACCACGATGCGGTCGTATTCGGCCGCGTCCACATAGCCCAGGTCGAGCGCCGCCTCGCGCAGGGTGAGGTCGTGCTCCATGGCGTGGTGGGCGATCTTCGAGGCCTTGTCGTAGCCGATGACCGGAGACAGGGCCGTCACGAGCATGAGCGAGCGGCCGACGAATTCGGCGATGCGCTTGCGGTTGGGCTCCATGCCCTCGACAAGGAAGACCCGGAAGTTGTGCATGGAATCGGCAAGCAACCGGATGGACTTCATGATGTTGTAGATCATCAGCGGCTTGTAGACGTTCATTTCCAGGATGCCGCCCGCGCCGCCAAATCCCACGGCCACGTCGCAGGCCATGACTTGCGCCGCCGCCATGGTCAGGGCCTCGCACTGGGTGGGGTTGACCTTGCCGGGCATGATCGAGGAGCCGGGCTCGTTGGAGGGGATGACGAGCTCGTAGAAGCCGGCGCGCGGGCCGCAGGCGAGCAGGCGGATGTCGCAGGCGATCTTGTAAAGCGATACGGCCAGCGTGCGCAGCGTTCCGGAGAGCTGGACCAGGGCGTCGTGGGAGCCCTGGACCGTGAACTTGTTGGGCGCGGGGACAAACGGCAGGCCGGTCAGCCGCGCGATGGCCGCGATGGCCGCCTCGGCGAAGCCCGGCGCGGCGTTGATACCCGTGCCCACGGCCGTGCCGCCGAGCGGCAGCTTGTAGACGTCGCCGAGAGAGGCTTCCAGGCGCGCCGTGTCGTCTGCGAGCAGCCCGGCGTAGCCGGAAAATTCCTGGCCCAAGGTCAGCGGCACGGCATCCTGGAGGTGGGTGCGGCCGATTTTCACGATGTCCTTCCAGGCCTCGGCCTTGGCGGCCAGGGCGTCGTGCAGGGCATGAAGCGACGGCAGGAGCTTTTCGGCAACGCCCATGGCCGCGGCCATGTACATGGCCGTCGGAAAATTGTCGTTGGACGACTGGGACATGTTGACGTGGTCGTTGGGATGCACGGGCTTTTTGGAGCCGAGCGCCGTACCGGCCAGCTGGCAGCAGCGGTTGGAGATCACCTCGTTGACGTTCATGTTGAACTGGGTGCCACTGCCGGTCATCCAAACGTGCAGGGGAAACATGTCGTCGTGCCCATGCGCGAGGATCTCGTCGCACACGGCAATGACGACGTCGGCCAGTTCCCTGGGCAGCCGCCCCTGTGCGGCGTTGGCCTCGGCCGCGCCTTTCTTGAGAAAGGCGTAGGCGGTGATCATTTCGCGGGGCATGAGGTCGTCGCCGATGCTGAAGTGCGCAAGCGACCGTTGCGTCTGCGCCCCCCAGAGCTTGTCCGCCGGAACCTTCACTTCGCCCAGGCTGTCCGTTTCGATGCGCTCGTCCATCAAGCCCTCCTTCCCGGGCTTCGGGAAACGGTTTGGCGGCCGAAACTTCGGTCGCGCGGTCACGGAAAGATCACCCCCACCGCGCGGGGGAAGCCTGAACCCACACTCCCCCGGTACCGCATCGGGCAGGACGCGGCAAGGCAAAAGGAAATATTGGCCCCTCCCTTCAAAAAGCCTGGGTCAGGATGCGCGCGCCGGCCTGCGCGCCCACCATCGCGCCCGGGGCGAGGCAGATCGTACGGTGCACGCCGTGGACGAACACGCCGGTGAAGACATGGCTGAGCGCCCGGCGAGGGCCATGCTCGCCAGGATGAAATGGGACGTGGCCGTGGCCACGTGCACGGGAAAGGACAGAATATTGACCAGGGCCGGCACGTGGATGATGTCGCCGCCGGCTCCGATCAGCGTGCCGTACGCGCCGACGCCAAGGCCAAGCAGGATGGAGCCGAAATCATGCACTCCCTCGGGCGACAAGGGGCGACCTCCGCAACAGGGATCAACGGCCGCGTCCCCGCAGGCGACCGAGCAATGGCGCAAGCCCGGCCGGGGCCATGCGCAGGAGCACGTTGTCGCGCAGCACGAAATGGTGCTTCATGGCCGCGCCGGCGTGCAGGAAAAAAAGCAGTGCGAGAAGCGCGGCCACGGCCCCGTGCGCGCCGGCAAGCAACTCCCGCGCCCCCGCTCCGGCAAGGCCGCCCCAGGGCAGCTTGGGGATGGGGAAAAGCCCGAAAAAGGCCCGCGGCACTGGCGAAAGCGAATAGAGGCTCCAGCCGATGAGCGGTTGCAGGAGGAGACACGCGTAAAAAAGCCTGTGCACGGCCACGGCGGCAAAGGCCTCCCACGGCCGCAACCCGCCGGGAAGCGGCGGCGAGGCATGCCCGAAGCGCCAAACCAGGCGCGCAAGCGTCAGCAGCAGGAGGCAAAGCCCCAGGGATTCGTGCCACATGACCAGCGACGGCGTGGCACGGGACATCAGGCCGCCCAGGACGAACAGGGCAAGCACGATGGCGACGGTCAGCCAATGGATCGTCTTCCAGACGGGGTCGTAGTCCGTGGCATTTTCGGAAAAAGGCATGGCATCCCCCTGCGCTCGCGGAAGCGGCCCTGGCAGGCTTTCGCACACGGGCGCGGGCTCGCGTAAGGCACTCCTTCCGCCCATACTCCAGGGTTGTGCCCCTTCCTTGTGACGAGGACAAGGCGGATGCCGGCAGGAAAATACGGGGGCAACGCGGAAGCAGACGTTCTTCGGCGGGTCTCGTGCAGGGCGGACAACACCGCCGACGGGCACTGCGCGCGGCAAGGAGCCCTACGCGGCTTCCCACGCGTGGGGGCAAGGCTTGTCGGGCCCGGGTCGCCATCCCTCCTGCCCCGACCGTCGCGGCGATTATGAGGGGAAATCCAGCCTTCCGTCCTGGTAGCGCAGGGTGGCGGCGTTTTGCCGGCCCGCGACGAGGTCGGCGTGGCCATGGGCAAGCCAGGCTTCGGTGATGCCCTCCTGCCCGGCAGCGGCGTTTTCGTTCACAATACCCGCCACCACCCGCATGTCGGCCAATACGCCCTGTTGATTCCAGAGGCCCAGAACATCCGAACGCAGCGCGGAATTGTCCTGGAAAAGGTTCTCGACAGCCTGCCATTGGGGATGGTCCCGACCGACATGGATCTGGCTTTCCCCAGCCTCGTCGTAGGTCACCGTCATGGAAAAATCGCGCGAGGGATCGATCCCCGCCTGCTCGATACAATTGGCAAGCACCTCTTCGACCGCCGGCGTGTCTTCGGCGACCTGGGTTCGCAACGCATCCATGCGCCATAAGGAGTCCGGCGTCGGGCACGATACGAAGTCCCCATCCGATGCCGCATCACTGCCTGTGGCGGCAGGCACCCGCATTATCGAATACGCGACGCCACTGATTGGCCTCTGCAAGAGATCCGTGCGCTCCCCCGTCATCATGTTGAGGGTCTCATGAAACGAGGCTCCTCGCTCCACAGCCTTCTGATGCGTCAGGAAAAGCGAGCCTTCAATGCATTCGGAATCGGAGATGCCGGAGACACTCATAGGATACGCTCCATCCGCCGCAGCCTCGCTTGGGCGCGGATTATGACAAGACGCAATGGCAATCGTGCGGCCGGCCCTCGCCGAGGGCGTCACCCCCGGCCGGGACCTCGGCCCGGCGCAGCCAGTTACCGGGGAACACTGGTTCAAGTCGCTCACAGACGACGGACGCAGGTTACATGCAATCCGTAAGCCATGCATAAAAACTCATTATTTACAATAAAATCAGAATATTATAAAGACAATCACACACCCTTGCCCGGCAAGAATTGCCCTTCGGGCAACATTCGCGCGATGCGCAGGGAAGAGCTTGCCTGCAAGGGCATCGCGCCCCGCGTCACCCCAAAGGAGAAACCGTCCCCGCGCGCTTGCTGCTCCGTAACTTGAACGCCCGCGCCAGCGTCCCGACCGGGACCGGCGACGCGGTTCCCGGCGAGCCGCCTCCCCGCCCTTTACCCCCGGCCTGTCGTGCATTATCCTCATTCCAGCCATGAAATTTCACATCACGACCATGGGCTGCCAGATGAACGTCGGCGACGGCGACTGGCTGACCCGCTCCCTCGTTTCCCAGGGGTTCACGCCGGCTCTGGAGGATCAGGCGGAAATATTTATTCTTTTCACCTGCTCCGTGCGCGACAAACCGGAGCAGAAAGTGGCCAGCGAGCTGGGCCGCATCGCCGACCGCCACGGCGGCAACCCGCGCGCCTTCGTGGCCGTGGGCGGCTGCACGGCGCAGCAGATCGGCACGGCGCTGTGGCGGCGCTTCCCCATGGTGCGACTGGTGTTCGGCACCGACGGTCTGGCCGGGGCGCCGCGCGCCCTGGCGCGCATCGTCGACGAACCCGGCCTGCGCCTGTCGCTTCTGGATTTCACCGAGACCTACCCCGAGCGCGAGCAGACATGGCCCGAGGACAGGCTCCCGCCCAAGGCGTTCGTGTCCATCATGCAGGGCTGCGACAACTTCTGCGCCTACTGCATCGTGCCCTTCGTGCGCGGGCGGCAGAAATCCCGCAGCCTGCCGGCGGTCGTCGCGGAGGTGCGCGAGCTTGCCGCGCGCGGCGTGCGCGAGGTGACGCTCCTTGGCCAAAACGTCAACAGCTACGGCCTGGACGCCGCCGGCGACGGCACGCGCTTCGCCGCGCTGCTCGACGCCGTGGCCGCGGTGCCCGGCATCGCCCGCATCCGTTTCACCACCTCCCACCCCAAGGACTTAAGCGACGACGTCATCGCCCGCTTCGCCGACCTGCCCCAGCTGTGCCCGGCGCTGCACCTGCCGGTGCAATCCGGCTCGGACGCGGTGCTTGCGCGCATGGGCCGGGGCTACGACACGGCCGCCTACCTGCGCCTGGTGGAAAAGCTGCGCCGGGCCAGGCCCGACGTGTCCCTGACCACGGACCTCATCGTCGGCTTCCCGGGAGAGACGGACGCCGACTTTCGCTTGACCCTCGATCTCGTCCGTGCTGTAGGATTTGATAGCGGTTTCTCCTTCATGTACTGTGACAGGCCGGGAACCGCATCCGAACGCCTGGAGCCCAAGGTCGCCCAGGACGTCAAATCCGCCCGCCTGGCCGCGCTCCAGACGCTGCTCGACGCGCGGCTGACAGCGGCCCTGGCCGCCCAGGTCGGCATGGTCACGGAAGTGCTCATCGAGGGCAAAAGCCGCAGGGACGGCCCCGACGGCCCGTCCTGGCAGGGGCGCGATCCCGGCGGGCGCATCGTCAACATGGCCCTGCCCGGGACGGCCGACGCAACGGGAAGCCTCGTCCGGGCGCGCATCCGCCAAGCCAAAAAGCACTCCCTGATCGGGGAGGCGGAGGCCGATCATGATTGAAATGAAAGTGTTCGGACTGGCGCTTGACGAAGAGTCCCAGGTCCCCGTGCTCATCCTCAAGGACATGGAGGAAAAGACCGTCCTGCCCATCTGGATCGGCGCGATGGAGGCCATGGCCATCTCCCTGGCCCTCAACGACGTGGTGCTGCCGCGGCCCATGACCCACGACCTGCTGCTGCACATGATCCAGAAGCTCGACGCGCACGTGGTGGCCGTCAACGTCACGGAGTTGACGGAAGGCACCTACTACGCCGATATCGAGGTGGAGGTCGAAGGCGGCATCCGGCGCATCGACAGCCGCCCTTCCGACGCCATCGCCCTGGCCCTTCGCGCCAAGTCGCCCATCCTGGTGTCCGAAACGGTCATCGAACAGGTGGCCAATGAGGCCAAGGATTCGAGCGTGCCGGCCTTTTCCAGCGACGACACGGACAAATGGACGGAGTTGCTCGAACAGTTCGACTTAAACGACACCAAATACAAAATGTAGGGCCATGATCGACCTGCACACCCACACCACGTTTTCCGACGGCGAGCTCATCCCCGCGGAACTGGCCCGGCGCGCGGCCAAGGCCGGCTACCGCGCCATGGCCATGACCGACCATGCCGACTTCTCCAACCTGGACCTCATCCTGACGAACATCGGCCGGTTCGTGGCCGAGACCGGCCCCTTTCTCGGCGTCACGGTGATCACGGGCGTGGAGATCACCCACGTGCCGCCGCCGCTCATTCCCCACATGGTGGAAATGGCCCGCGAACGCGGGGCGCAGCTCGTGGTCGTGCACGGCGAAACCATCGTCGAGCCCGTGGAGATCGGCACCAACCTCGCCGCCATCGAGGCCGGCGTGGACATCCTGGCCCACCCGGGCCTCATCACGCCAGAGGAAACGGCGCTCGCCGCCGAACGCGGCGTGGCCCTCGAAATCACCACGCGCAAGGGGCACAGCCTGACCAACGGCCACGTGGCCGCCATGGCCAGGCGTTTCGGGGCCAAACTCGTCATCGACAACGACGCCCACGCCCCGGACGACCTCGTCTCCCAGGACCGGCGCAAGAAAGTGGCGCTCGGCGCGGGCCTCAGCCACGAGGAATACCTGCGCGCCGAAGCCAACTCCCGCGACATCGTCTCCCGCATCCTCGGCCCCGGCCGCATGGACTGAGTTATTGGGGGGAAAATGCCTCCGGCGGCCAGGAGGGGCCGGGGCCCCTCCTGGACTACCCCGAAAGGGGGAGGCTGGAGGCATGGCTTGATTTTGTCGGGGCGGCCAAGACGAAGCCTTCGCCGCCTTTTATCGTCGCACCGACGCCGCGCCGCGCACAGACGGCGCTTTCGATGAACGGCGTCAATTCCTCGATAAACGGCCTTTGCGATCCTTCCCTATGGGTTTATGGATTTCGAGCCGCCATTTACCGAAAATTCCTGGCCGGGCCGGCCCGATTGCGGCAAGGTCCGCCTGACATCGACCCAACATCCCAACACCGGGGGAAACCATGATCGCCGACAACATTGAAAGCCTCATGCACGAAAACCGCTGTTACGAACCGCCCGTCGAAGGCCGCGACCGCGCCCACGTCAAGAGCATCGAGGAATACAACGCCATCTACAAGCGTTCCATCGAGGACCCGGACGGCTATTGGGGCGACCGTGCAAGCGAGCTGCTCACCTGGTTCAAACCCTGGGACAAGGTGCTGGAATACGATTTCGACAAGCCGGAAATCAAATGGTTCGCCGGCGGCAAGCTCAACGCCACCTACAACTGCCTGGACCGCCACCTGACCGACGGCCGGCGCAACAAGGCCGCGCTCATCTGGCAGGGCGAGGACGACGGCCAGGTGCGCACCTACACCTACCAGATGCTCCACGACGAGGTCTGCCGCTTCGCCAACGTGCTGCGCAAGATGGGCGTGAAAAAGGGCGACCGCGTCAGCCTCTACCTGCCCATGATTCCCGAGCTCGCCATCGCCATGCTCGCCTGCGCCCGCATCGGCGCGCCGCACAGTATCGTCTTCGCCGGCTTTTCCGCGGGCAGCCTGCGCGACCGCGTCAACGACTGCGAATCGAAAATCCTGGTCGTCAGCGACGCAGTCATCCGCTCGGGCAAGACCATCCCGCTCAAGCCCAACGCCGACGAGGCCGTCAAGGAATGCGCCAGCGTCGAGAAGGTCGTGGTCGTGCGCCACGCCGGCAACGACGTGGAGATGCTGCCCGGCCGCGACCTCTGGTGGCACGATGTCATGTGCGATCACGATGTCCAGGGCTGCTGCGAACCCGAGCCCATGGACGCCGAGGACGTGCTTTTTATCCTCTACACCTCCGGCTCCACGGGCAAGCCCAAGGGCGTCTACCACACGACCGGCGGCTACCTGACCTACGCCGCGCACACGAGCCAGCTCGTCTTCGACCTGCACGACGACGACATCCACTGGTGCACGGCGGACATCGGCTGGATCACCGGACACTCCTACATCGTCTACGGGCCGCTGGCGCTCGGCGCGACCTCGCTCATGTTCGAAAGCGTGCCCACCTACCCGGCCCCGGACCGCTTCTGGCAGATCTGCGAAAAGTTCAAGGTCAACATCTTCTACACCGCGCCGACCGTCGTCCGCTCGCTCATGCGCTCGGGGCCGGCCTGGACGCAAAAGCACGACCTTTCCTCGCTGCGCATCCTCGGCTCCGTGGGCGAGCCCATCAACCCGGAAGCCTGGATGTGGTATCACGAGCACATCGGCCACGGGAAACTGCCCATCGTCGATACCTGGTGGCAGACCGAGACCGGCGGCCTCATGATCTCCCCCCTGCCCTACGCCACGGATTTGAAGCCCGGCTCGGCCTCCCTGCCCCTGCCCGGCATCGACCCCATCATCGTGGACACGGACAACAAGGAAGTGCCGGCGGGCCAGGGCGGGTTCCTGGTCATCCGCAAACCCTGGCCGGGCATGCTGCGCGGCATCTGGGGCGCTCCCGAGCGCTTCAAGCAGCAGTATTTCACGGGATTCAAGGGCAGCTACGAATCGGGCGACGGCGCGCGGCGCGACGCGGACGGCTATTTCTGGATCATGGGCCGCGTGGACGACGTCATAAACGTCTCCGGCCACCGCATGGGCACGGCCGAGATCGAGTCGGCGCTGGTGTCCCACCCGACCGTGGCCGAGGCGGCCGTGGTCGGCATGCCCCACGACATCAAGGGCCAGAGCATCTACGCCTACGTGACGCTCAAGGCCGGCTACGAGGAGAACGACGACCTCCTCAAGGCCCTCAAGATGCACGTGCGCAAGGAAATCGGGCCCATCGCAGCGCCCGAGGTCATCCAGTTCGCGCCGGGGCTGCCCAAGACCCGAAGCGGCAAGATCATGCGGCGCATCCTGCGCAAGATCGCCTCCAACGAGGTGGAGAGCCTGGGCGATACCTCGACGCTGGCCGATCCGAGCGTGGTGACGGAGCTGATCGAAGGCAAGAAGAAGCTCTTCGGCTAGCCGCCGTCGCGGGAAGCCGCACGAGGAAAACGCCGGCCCGGACGCGCTGTCCGGGCCGGCGTTTCGCGTTGGCGGCAGGAGCGCGGTTTACCGGCCGTCGCCCAGGCGGCCGTCGGCCCACAGGCCGGCTTCCAGATGGCGCAGAGCGTCGTAGGACACCTCCCCGCCCAGAGCGTCGTAGACCGGCGTCAGGCCCATGGTCCTGGCCCGGCGCGCCTCCAGGATGACCTCTTCGGCGCGCGCCGCCACGGCCGCGTCGAGCCCGGCGGCCTCGCACGCGGCAAGCTCGCCCCGGCGCACGAAAAAAAGCAGATGGCCGTGCACCGTGGTCAACGCAAGCCCCCGTTGCGCAGCCACTTCCTCGGCCGTGCCGCATTCCCGAAAAAGACGCAGGCTCTCCGCGGCCGTGGCGCTCGGGGACTTTTCCCGGGCTTCGCGGCGGGCGACGGCCTCGGCCGGTTCGATGGCGACGTCCGACACCCGGCGGCCGTGGGCGGCGCAGTGCGTGTCCAGGATCGCCAGCAGTTCGTGGCCGTACTTTTCGAGCTTGGCCCGGCCCATGCCCGGGAGATCGGCCAGGGCCTGGGCGGTTTCGGGCTTGGCCGCGGCCACGGCGACCAGGGTGCGGTCCTGGAAGACCACATAGGGCGGCACGCCCGCCTCCCGGGCCGTCTGCGCCCGCCAGGCGCGAAGCGCCTCCCAGAGTGCAAGATCATCCGGCGTGGGAAGCGCCTCGCGAATCCAGTCCTGGACCGGCTCCGTTTCCCGCCGCCGCGTCCGCCCGCCTGTCCGCCCGCCCGGCGTTTTCACCGCCGCCTCGGGCAGGCGCATGGAAAATTCCCGCCGGCCCTTCAGGATATCCCAGGCCGCGGGCGTCAGCACCAATCCGCCGTGGCCTTCGGGATGGGGCGCGAGCGCGCCCATGGCCGCCAAGCGGCGCATGAGCGCCTTCCACTGGTCCTTGGACAGTTCCGCGCCGATGCCGAAGGTGGAAAGCTCGGTGTGGCCGAGCGTCACGGCCCGGGTCGTGGGCTTGCCGAGCAACACGTCGATGATATGTCCGGCGCCAAAGCGCTGCCCCGTGCGGAACACGCACGACAGGGCCTTTTGCGCGGGAACGGTGGCGGGAACTGCCGGCTGCGGGTCGAGGCAGATGTCGCAGTTGCCACAGGGCGCGTCGAGCGCCTGGCCGAAGTAGCCGAGCAGCACGCCCCGGCGGCAAGCGTCGCATTCGCAGTAGCCGGCCATGGCGTCGAGCTTGGAGAGCTCCACGCGGCGGCGGCCTTCGCCCGTGCCCTCGGGGTCGATGAGGTGGCGCAGGGCCACGAAATCGGCCGGCGCGTGGAGCAGCAGCGCCTCGGCCGGCTCACCGTCGCGCCCGGCCCTGCCCGTTTCCTGGTGGTAGGCCTCGAGGCTCTTGGGCGGGTCGAGATGGGCGACGAAGCGCACGTCGGGCTTGTCCACGCCCATGCCGAAGGCGACCGTGGCGACCATGACCAGCCCTTCCTCGCGCATGAAGCGGTCCTGGCGCGCGTCCCGTTCGGCGGCGGAAAGGCCGGCGTGGTAGGCCAGCGCCGGCACGCCGTGCGCCGTGAGCCACTCCGCCAGATCCTCGACCTTGCGCCGCGACAGCCGGTAGACGATGCCCGACTGGCCGGGGTGCTCGTCCTGGATAAAACGCAACAGCCGCCGGCGCGGATGGTCCTTGGCCTCGACGCGGTAGCGGATGTTGGGCCGGTCGAAGCCCGTGGCGAAGACGCGCGCGCGGCGCAATTCCAGGCGCACGAGAATGTCGTCGCGCGTGGGGCCGTCGGCCGTGGCGGTCAGGGCCAGACGCGGCGTGACCGGAAAGCGCGCGGCGAGCTGCGCCAGTTGCAGGTATTCCGGCCGGAACTCGTGCCCCCACTGCGAAACGCAGTGCGCCTCGTCGATGGCGAAAAGCGCCAGGGGAACGGATTCGAGCAGCGCGGCGAAGGCCGGGGTCATCACCCGCTCCGGAGCGGCGTAAAGAATGTCCAGGCGGCCGGAAGCCAGGCGCGCCGTCACCTCCCGCGCCTCGCCCGCGCCAAGGCCGGAATGGAGCGCGGCCGCGGCCACGCCCAGGGCTTCGAGCGCGCGGACCTGATCGCGCATGAGCGCAATCAGCGGCGAAACGACCACGGCCGTGCCCGGTAAAATCAATGCCGGGATCTGGTAGCACAGCGACTTGCCGCCGCCTGTCGGCATGACGACCAGCGCGTCGCCGCCCGCGCAAACGTGGTCGATGACCTCCTGCTGGGGGCCGCGAAAGCGGTCGTAGCCGAAGACCTGCTTGAGGATATCCTGGGGCGTGGTCATGGGAAAGCGGAAGGAGCGGTTACGGCGCGGGGTCCACGGACACGAGGCGCTGGCCGTGAAACGTCCCGTCCGGGCCGAAATCGAAGGAGACCGCCACGTGCCCGAGCACCTCGCAGGCATGGCAGCCGTTAAGGAGCGCATAGGCGAACGTGAACCCCTGGCCGCCGTCCGCCAGCGCTTCCACGGCGCGCGGCTCCTCGCCCACGGGCCAGGTCATGACGTCGGGATGGGCTTTCTTGATGGCGGCGTATTGGGCGTTGGCCGCAAGGCCCGGGATGTCCGCATCGAGCTCGCTGGAAACGAGCGGCGGCTCGCCGTTGACGAGGTAGGCCACCTCGTTGGAATTGGCCCGCAGCGGAAAGGTCACCTCGGCCACGTCCACCCGGCCCGCTTCGCGAAACGCGGTCATGTAGCCTTCGCCGTCGAGCAGTTTGTTGATTGCGACGGCCTGCGGCGACGCCCCGCCGTCTTGCATGAGCGAGGCCAGACAGCCTGTGGCGTCGGCATTTCGCTTGAGGCAGGCGGTCCAGGCCGCCTCGGGCAGGGTCCAGACGCCGTCCGGACCGAAACGCGCCGTCACCTGGCCCGCCGCCGTGGCCGCGAAACAGGCGACGGCCGCGAGCGCAAGCGGCAGGGAAAGCGGGCGTCGGGGCATGGCAGGCTCCTTGGCGGGTTGCGGTTGCGACGGCGTCAGGCCAGAAGCGGCGCGGCAACGGCCGCAAGCACCCGTTTGGCGTCGGCCGGGGACAGGCGCACCATCACCCCGCGCTGGCCGGCGTTGATGATGACGTGGGGTTCGGCAAGCGCCGCCTCTTCCATGGCCGTGGGCACGGCCTTGCGCTGGCCGAAGGGGCTGATGCCGCCGACATGGTAACCCGTGACCTTCTCGGCCTCGGCCGGGGGCAGCATGGCCGCCGTCTTGCCGCCAAACGCCGCAGCCACGCGCTTCATGGACAGCTCGCCGTCGGAGGGAATCACGGCGCAGGCGGGCTTGCCGTCCACGCTGACCATGAGCGTCTTGAGCACCCGCGACGGTGCTTCGCCGATGGCCGCGGCGGCGTGCAGGCCGATGCGGTCCGCTCCGGCTTCGTAGGCGTATTCGACGACGGTGAAGGCGACGCCGGCCTTGGCCAGGGCCTGGGTCGCCCGGGTGGCCTTGGCCATGGGACGTTCCTTTTGCACGCCGCTCCGGAAGGGATGCGCGCGGCGGTGATGCTTGTCGCCGCCGGCAAACCTACTCCAAGGCCATGGACCAGGCAAGGCCGCGCCGCCGGTTGCGCCCTTCCGGCTGATCGTGCTGATTTTCCCGAGCATTTCTCGCGTGGCGCACTTGCCTGGCGGGCGAAAACATTCTAGGGAACGAGGGGGTTTATTCTTCCAAGGAGGACTGTATGGAGTTTCGAGGCGCAATCACGGCATTGGTGACGCCCTTTCGAAACGGCGAAATCGATGAAGAGGCCTTCCGCGCCTTCATCGAATGGCAGATCGAGCAGGGCATCCACGGGCTCGTCCCCTGCGGCACCACGGGCGAATCGGCCACGCTCTCCCACGAGGAGCACAAACGGGTCATCCGTATCTGCGTGGACCAGGTCAAAGGCCGCGTTCCGGTCCTCGCCGGCGCGGGTTCCAACAACACCCGCGAAGCCATCGAGCTGACCAAGGACGCCCAAAAAGCCAAAGCCGACGGCGCGCTTCTCATCACTCCCTACTACAACAAACCGACGCAGGCCGGTTTGGTCGCCCATTTCAAGGCCATCGGCGAAAAGGTGGACTTTCCCCTGATCGTCTACAACGTGCCGAGCCGCACGGCCGTCAACCTCCTGCCCGAAACGCTGGCGACCCTCAAAAAGGAGATCCCGCAGGTGGTCGGCGTCAAGGAGGCCACGGGAGACCTGAACCAGGTGTCACGGGTGCTGGAATTCTGCGGCGAGGACTTCATGGTGCTCTCCGGCGACGACTTCACGGCCCTGCCCACCATGGCCATCGGCGGCCGTGGCGTCATCTCGGTGGTTTCCAACTTCGTGCCGGGAAAGATGGCCGCAATGTGCGACGCCGCGCTTTCCGGCGACCTGACCAAGGCCAAGGCGCTGCACTACGCCATGAGCCCCCTGTACCGGGCCGCCTTCCTCGAGACCAACCCGGCCCCGACCAAGGAAGCCCTGGCCATGATGGGCCGCTTCCCGTTCGAGGTGCGTCTGCCCATGGTGCCGCTTACGCCCGCGAACCGCGAAAAGCTCAAAACCGCGCTCAGCGAGGCCGGACTGCTCTAATGTGTTTCAACTTTTGACTTTTGAAACGGGCCTCTCCCGGGAGGCCCGTTTTTTGTTCCCTCCTTATGGCCATATCCACTCTGCGCATCACCCTTGAAAACGCCTGCGTCTCCTTTTCCGGCCGGCCTGCGCTCACGTGCGCGAACCTGACGCTCGGCCCGGGCGAGCGCCTGCTCGTGCTCGGCGGCAACGGTTCCGGCAAATCCACCCTGCTGCGGCTTCTGCGCGGCGACATCTGGCCCGACGACGACGGCCGGGGCGTGCGCGCCTACGTCGCGGACGACGGCCCCGGCCGGGCCTCGCCCATCGGCGTGCGCGAGCGTTGCGGCATCGTCTCCCCGGAAATCCAGCGCGCGACCAAGCGACTGTGCGCGCAACTGCCGGCGCGCACCGTGATCCTCGCCGGCATGCGCGACGCCGTCTACATCCAGGGCAAGCCCAGCCCCGGTGAGCTTGCGCAACTGGCCAAGGTCACGGACCTGCTCGGCATCGCGCACCTGCTGGACACGCCCGTGGAGGCGCTTTCCAACGGCCAGTTGCGCGCCGTGCTCCTGGCCCGCGCCCTGGCCACGCGCCCGCTGGTCCTTTTCCTCGACGAATTCCTCGACGGCCTGGACGACACGGCGCGGGAATCGGCCACGCGCGCCGTGGGAAAAGCCTCCACCGACGGTGCGGCCATCGTGCTCACCAGCCACCAGGGCGCGGCCCTGCCACCCGGAGAGGCCAAGGGAATCACCCTGGCCGGTGGCCGAATCATCGACGCCGGGCCGGCCGCGACCGTGCTCGCCCGCTACCGCAAGGCCATGGACGGCCCGGTCCGGGAACAGGCCGCGCCGCCCCCGGCCACGGACACGCCCCGGGAGGGGCTGCCGCTGGTCGTGCTCGAACACGCCACGGTCTTTCTGGCGCGCAAGGAAATCCTCAAGGACATCTGCCTGACGGTTTCCCCGGGCGGGCACATGGCCGTGTTCGGGGCCAACGGCGCGGGCAAGTCCACGCTGCTGAGGCTCATCGCCGGCGAGCACCACCCGGCGCTCGGCGGCCGGGCCGTGCGGCCGGGACTGGCCGCGCCGGAAGGGTTCACGGACCTGCGCGAGATCCGCCGGCGCATCGGCATGGTCTCCTTCGAGCTGGAAGCGGACTACGACAAGGACCTCTCCGCCCTGGAACTCGTCACGTCCGGCATCGCCGCCACCATGGGAATCTACGCGGAACCTTCTCCCGCCGATTTCGCGGCGGCCAGGCGCTGGATGGAATTTTTCGGCGTAAGCGACCTTGCCGCGCGCCGGCTGGGGCAACTCTCCGCCGGCCAGACGCGGCGGCTGTTCCTGGCCCGGGCCATGGTCGGCGAACCGCGCCTGCTGCTCCTCGACGAACCCTTCTCCGGCCTCGACGGCCCGTCGCGGCGGCTGGCCATGGAAGCGGTCTCGGCCGCGGCGCGGAGCGGCGTTACGGTCATCGCGGCCGTGCACCGCCGCGGCGACGTGATCCCGGAGATCCAGAGCGTCTACCGCCTGGAAGCCGGCCGCCTGCGCTTGGCGTAGGGGGAAAGAGGGGAAGGGGGAAGAGGCCCTCCGGCGGCCAGGAGGGGCGACGGCCCCTCCTGAACCTCCCGAAAAGGGGAGAACGCGGCCGCGGCAACTCCTCGGAAGCTTCCGCTCGCGCGGAGCGCTACCCTTCCGGCGGCGCTTCGTTCGCGGACGTGACCACGATCACGTTGCCCACGATCTTGGAGTTGGGCACGATGATGACGTCGCCCGTGTCGGAACGGATGACGGTGTTGAAGACGTCGATGGACGCGACCACGCCCGAAGCGCCGGCTGCGCCGGGCACGTTGACCCTGTCGCCCACGCGGAAAAATCGGAAAAGCAGCAGCATCACGCCCGAGGCGAAGTTTGAAAGCGTGTCCTTGAGCGCCAAGCTGACGGCGAGGCCGGCCGCGCCGAAAAGCGCGAGCAGCGAACTGACGTTGAGCCCGAACTGCCCCAGGGCGGCGATGAGCACGACAAGGTAGAGACCGTAGCGCACGAGGCTGGCCACGAAGGACACGATCTCGGACGGGACGTTTCGCCGGCGCATGATCCGCGACAGCAGCAGCGTCAGCCGGCCGGCGACCCAGATGCCGGCGAAAAAGAGCAGCAGCCCCGACACCAGCCGGCTGCCCAGGGACAACGCCCAGGGCACGATCTGGTCAGCGAAGAAAGTCTGGCCGCCCACGGCGAGGCGCGTGCGGCCGCCGACCTTTTCCACGGCCACGGGCACGGCGGCCGCCGCATTGTCCTTGAGCGCCGCAGCGGCCTTGTCCAGGGCGGACGCGTCACCGCTTGCAGAGGCGGCCACAGGCGGCGTCGGCTGGGATTGCGTGGCGGCGGGAGCCTGCGCGGGCGCGGCCTTGGCGGCAGCGGCCGGAGGCGGTGCGGCCGCGGGCTTGGCAGCGGTCGCGGGCAGGTCATGCTCCCTGATCCCGCTGCCGGGCAAGGGCTGAGTGGCCTGGGGCGCGGACTGGGGACGCAACTCGACGCCATGGGGCTTTTCGGCCGTTGGCTGCGGAGGTTGCTCCTCGGCCGCCGGCGCTGCCGCAGCGGGAGCCTGGGCGGCCGGCCCCCGGGGCGGGATGACGAGGGCCTTGCCCAGTTGCAGGCGCGAGGCGTCGAGCCCGGGATTGGCCCTCAGGATGGCGGCGGCCGGCACGCCGTAGCGCATGGCCAGGGCGTTGAGCGTGTCGCCGGCCTTGATCACGTGCCTGGTCGGCGCGACCGCGAGCACCATGACCGGGGCCGGTTCCCCGGTGCGCGAAAAGCACGGGCCCGCGTCCGAAAGCAGCATGCTGCCCGCAAGCAGCGCCGTGAGCAGGAAGTATTTCGCCAGATCGCCCATCGTCACCTCCGCTTGCAGTCTTCAAAAATCCCGTCGCGCCCCAAAGGCTAGCACACGGACGAAGGGCCCGCAAAGCCATGCCCCGGCGCGCAGGTGTTACGCCTTGGCGACGGAAAGCCGACCTTACGCGCGACGCCTGGCCAGCAGCACGCCCGAGCCGATGGGCACGACCACGCCGTCGAGCCTGGGGTCGGCCAGGATGCGCTCGACCACGCCGGGAATCTCGTGGGCGTGGCTGATGACGTTGTCCGCGGCCAGGATGCCGCCGGGGACCAAGCGCTCGGCGAGCAGCGCGACGCAGGGCCACAGCACATCGCGGTTGGCGTCGATGAAGGCGAAGGCGATGCCGCGCATGGCGGCGAGCGCCTCCAGGGCGTCGCCGCGCACGAGCCGCACCGCATCGGCGCAGCCGGCCAGGCGCAGGGTCTCCTCGGCCAGGGCGAGCTTGTCCGGGTCGCGGTCGATGCTCGCCAGCACGCCGCCTCGCGCCCGGCAGGCAAGCGACAGCCACAGGGCGGAATAGCCGGCGCTCGTGCCCACCTCGACAAGGTTCCCGGCCGGCGCGGATGCGGCCAGTATGGCCAGGAACCGGCCGGTTTCGGGCGGAATCTGGCGCAGCCGCTTCGCGTGCGGCGTGCCGTCGGTACGGTCCGCGGCGTCCAGGGCCTCGAGCGCCTGCATGCGCGCGGCCATGGCCGGCGTGATGGCTTCGAACACGGCGTTGTCCTTTCCTGTCGCGGGCATGGAAGCATGCACGCGGCCTGAGCCGTAACCCACCTTATTGAAACACGAATTCCTGGAAGTAGATGTTTTTCACCTTGCCCGCGCCAGCGTACTTGTTGAAAAGCTCGATCAGCTCCTGGCGCAGGGCCATCTTGCCGGCATTGGTCAACAAATCCTCGGCGAGTTTGGTGGAGAGGCGGAAAATCAGATCCTCCCGGGCGTCCGGCAAAGTGATGCGCTCGGCCGCCGCATTGTCCTCGCACTGCACGAGCATGGACAGGCGCAGGAAGCGGAAGCCCTTGTTGCTCAGGATGTTGACTGTGAGCGGGCCGACGACGATGGCCCCGTTCTCGGGCTTGTTCGCGTCCTTGCCCTCGCCCTTCTTCTCGCTTTTCTTGGAATCGCCGCCGTGGCCGCCTTCCGAGGAGGCGTGCAGCGCGCCCATGTGCGGCGTGGCCAGGACAAATGCCAGGAGCATCAGCCCGATCTTCACCCAATGCGACGGCAGCATCACGGCAGATTCCTCCGTTTCCCGGCCATGGGGTCAGCCCCGGGCCTTGGCCTGCCGCCGGCGGGCGTGCAGGATGGGTTCGGTGTAGCCGCTCGGCTGCGCGCGGCCCTCGAAAATGAGGTCGCAGGCGGCGGCGAAGGCGACGCTTGCGGAAAGGTCCGTCGCCATGGGCCGGTAGGCCGGGTCCAGGGCGTTTTGCCGGTCGACCACGGCGGCCATGCGGGCGAGCACCTCGCGCACCTGCTTCTCGTCGCAAAGGCCGTGGCGCAGCCAGTTGGCGATGTGCTGGCTGGAGATGCGCAACGTCGCCCGGTCCTCCATGAGGCCGATATCGGCAAGATCCGGCACCTTGGAGCAGCCGATGCCCTGGTCCACCCAGCGCGAGACGTAGCCGAGAATGCTCTGGGCGTTGGTTTCGAGCTCGTGCAGGACGTCTTCGGGCGTGGGCCGCGCTTTGCCGAGGAGCGGCAGGATGAGCAGTTTTTCGCGGTCGGCGCGCACGCGGCCGGCGATCTCGCGCTGGCGGTCGAAGACGTCCACGGCGTGGTAGTGCATGGCGTGCAGCGTCGCGGCCGTGGGCGAAGGGACCCAGGCGCAGTTGGCGCCGCTGCGCGGGTGTTCGACCTTGGTCGCGACCATCTCGGCCATCTTGTCCGGCTTGGCCCACATGCCCTTGCCGATCTGCGCCCGGCCGGAAAAGCCGCAGGCAAGGCCCACGTCCACGTTGCCGTCCTCGTAGGCGGCCATCCAGGGCTCGGCGCGCATGGCGGCCTTGCCGACCACGGGGCCGGCCTCCATGACGGTGTGGATCTCGTCGCCCGTGCGGTCCAGGAAGCCGGTGTTGATGAAGACGATGCGCGTCTTGGCCGCGCGCACGCATTCCTTGAGATTGAGCGACGTGCGCCGCTCCTCGTCCATCACGCCGATCTTGAGCGTGTTGCGCGCCATGCCGAGGGCGTCCTCGACGCGGTCGAAGAGCGTGCAGGCGAAGGCGACTTCCTCGGGGCCGTGCATCTTGGGCTTGACGATGTAGACCGCGCCCGAGCGGCTGTTGTGCAGCCGCCCCAGGCCGCGCAGGTCGTGCAGCCCGGCCGCGGCCGTGGCCATGGCGTCGAGCATGCCCTCGGGAATCTCCTCCCCGCTTGCGTCCAGCACCGCGTCGGTCGTCATCAGGTGGCCGACGTTGCGTACGAAAAGGAGGCTGCGCCCGGGCAGGTCGAGCGCCCCGCCGTCCGGCGCGACGTAGCTGCGATCCGGGGCCAGGCCGCGGTCCACGGCCTTGCCGCCCTTGTCGAAGCGGGCGGTCAGGTCGCCGCGAAAAAGCCCAAGCAGGTTATGGTAGGCGAGCGCCTTGTCCGGGCCGTCCACCACGGCCACGGAGTCCTCGCAGTCGAGGATGGTGGTCACGGCGGCTTCGAGCAGCACGTCCTTGAGTCCCGAGGGACTGGCCTTGCCCACGGGATGGTTGCGGTCGAAAACGAGTTCGATGTGCAGGCCGTTGTTGCGCAGGAGCACGTGCGTCGGCGCGGCGGGATCGCCCACGTGGCCGGCGAAGCGCTCGGGCCGGGCCAGGCCCGTGGTCTGGCCGTTTGCGAGGGTCACGGTCAGCACGCCGTCCGCGACGGCATAGGCGGTCACGTCGGCGTGGCGGCCGTAGGCCAGGGGCACGGCCATGTCCAGGAAGCTCGATGCATAGGCAACCACGGCCGCGCCGCGCGCCGGGTTGTAGCCCGGCCCTTTGGCGGCGTCCCCGGTTTCGGGGATGACGTCCGTGCCGTAGAGCGCGTCGTAGAGGCTGCCGAATCGGGCGTTGGCGGCGTTTATGGCGTAGCGCGCGTTGGTGATGGGCACCACGAGCTGGGGCCCGGGGACGGAGGCGATTTCCGGGTCCACATCGATGGTTTCTATGGCGAAATCCGGGCCTTCGGGGAGCAGGTAGCCGATGCCGGCCAGGAAGCACTTGTAGGCTTCGGGATCGTGGGGCTGTCCGGCGCGTTCCTTGTGCCAGACGTCTATGGCGGCCTGCATGGCGTCGCGTTTGGCGAGCAGTTCGCGGTTTTTCGGCCCGAGCGTGGCGACGATGTCGGCCAGGGAGGCGAAGAAGGCTTCGGGCGCGATGCCGGTTGCGGGGAGGATTTCCCCGGCGATGACGTCGTAGAGCGTTTTTTCGACGGACAGGCCGGCGACGGCGATGCGGTCTGACATGGGCGGCGCTCCTTGCTGCTGCGGCCGTGATCTGCCCCGGATGGGGCAACGATGCGGCAGTGTACGGGATTTGGCCGCCCGCGCAAAGGGGTGGCGGATTACGGGGTCATTTCATGAATTCGCTTTCCGAAGGCGGCAAGGCAGGGGTTAGCTTTCGGCTGGGGGAAAATCCTGGGCGATATCTGAGAAACAGGGCTTCTCCTTTTGAAGCGGTTTCCACCAATAAGCGTCCGAGGGCTGGCCGGTCAGAACAAAGCAACTATGTTAGTTGCGCAGTTGTTGAAGTTGTCTCACTATGTAATTTGACAATGGAAACGAGGATTCTTCCGCGCGTTTAATTGCTGTAATAATATCTTCTTTAGTTGTATGTTTGGAACCATATTTGGGCAAATAAACATCTTCATAATACCTAAATCCAAGCTTTATCATTTCCTGATCTTTCTTTTCGTCACCATAAGGAGCACCTTGAAATGCTTCTTTAAAATCTAACAATGCCTTACAATACTCTTTATCATGATAGTCAACAACAGATTTATGCTGATAAATCTGCACAATACCAGCGGCCTGAAGAGCCCATTTTTCTTGAAATCCAAAGGCTTTTGCCGTAGCCCCGAAATTAAAATTTCCAAAATTCTCGTATTCAGGGTCTTTTCGTTTATAATCCCATGCCCCTTTAGGCATCACCATTTCCACGAACCAATAAGGGTTAAAACTTTCTCTCGCTTTTTTAATATTTGCATCGATATCTGCATCCGAAGGGTGTGCCGGAATTTTAAGAGGAGGAAAGTTCGGATCAATATACCCAGCATCCTCATCCCTTTTATTCATCGTCCCATACCGTATTTTCATTATCTTGTTTTGAATGACATAAAACGTGCTTATTTCAAGCAATGTCTCAGAGAATGCATCCATCGCTTTGGGCTCGACTCCTTCAACCTCTCCATAATTCTCTCTCGCCATGGTCATTTCCTTTTTTTATTTGACAAAAGCATTCAATCACTTATAAGTCCACACATTATTTATCGTGTCAACCTGTTTTGCCCAAAGTTCAAAAAATAAAAAACAACACCACACCATCATTGAAACTGCATCCAGAGCAGCGGCAACCATCCGAAAAGACCGCGTCCTCACCCCCTTCTCCGGCCAAACGGGAAATCGCCCTGCGACGTTGCAGGCTGGCGCTTCTCTGGACGCTTTGTCTTGAATGCTTATCATGGCCGCTTCTGAACTATGAGTTCATAATCTATTCTTATTTACCACCCGTATTCTACGACTGGGGTCCACCGCTTCTCACAATTACCACTCTCGCTACGGAAATATACAGCATATACCTTCCACTTCGCTATCTTAGACGGGCAAGATTTCGTTCCATATATCCATTTATCATCGTCATACTTTCGCATTACGCTATTGGCGCGACAAGTCCTGTCAATACAAACATTACTTCCTACCATACATGGTTCAAAAACGAACGCGAAAATATCGTAGCATCCTATTGTTCCGGCAAAATCTCCCTCGAACCAGGCGACTGCGAGAAGTGTGTGCAGCTCCCGAAAGAATGGCAGCGTTTCTCCCTCATGAGCGATCACCTCGACATCACATGCGACGAGATAAAAACACAGGCGCTTTTCTATACCAGATGGGGATTCTTCAGCTACTGGGAAGCGCTCTTGTATCGAGCGGACGGCAGCTACCCGGACGACCCGCTCATTCTCAGGTCATATAAAATAACAAGACTGGACGATAACTGGTTTTACATTATACATTAAGAATTGTTGTCCACAGTTTCCGAGCTGCGGCGAAGCCAGGACAATGCTTAGCTTCGCCGCAGCTCGATCCCGTTATTTGAGGACGATCTCTTCCATCGTCTTGCGCTTGCGCGGGTACACCTCCGGCTCGTCGGGATGGCCCACGGCCAGGATGTTCACGATGCGCAGGCCTTCCGGGATGGCGAAACGCGCCTTGATGTTCGCCTCGTCGAACATGCCCACCCAGCACGTGCCAAGACCCATCTCCACGGCGCGCAACATGAGGAACGCCTCGGCAATGGCCGTGTTCATGGCGCAGGCCCCGAACTTGGCCTGCTCCGCCGCCGCGGCCTCGCGCGCCACATAGGCGTCGATGCCGTCCATGGGCTCGCCCGTGATGATGTTGCTGTCGCGGTAGAAAAACGCCGCGGACTGCGAATCCTTCACGTAATGCGCGAGGTCCGCGCAGCAGATGAAAATCGCCGCGGCACCCGCCAGCCAGCCCTGCTTGCGCGAGGCTTCGCTCGTGCCGAACCAGGCGAGATCCGCCGGGTCCGTCACCACCTTGAAGCGCCACGGTTGCGTGTTGAGGCTCGACGGCGCGTTGCGGGCCGCCTCCAGCAGTTCGTGAATCTCGTCTCCGGTCAACGGTTTCCTGGCGAAGGCGCGCACGCTGTGGCGCGCGGCAATGGCTTCCTTGACGCCCATGCTCATGGTCGCGACTCCTTGTCGGTAAGGTTATGGCGGCGCAGCAGCCTGCGCCACGCCATAAGCCCTAGCGCGTCCTGGGGCCGCCACCAAGCCCCGTTTCTGTCGCCGGCTTGCCTGATCCTGCGAAATGTCGGATTTTCGGCTGCACATGACGCGCTTTTGCGGCAGGATAACCGAAAGGAGCGGCACGAATGACGCAAGCGACCGAATGCGACCGGCAGCGCCTGGCCAGCCTGCTCGCGGCCCAGGTGAAGCGCGACGGCTTTTCCGATTCCCCGCTGCCCGGCGTGCGCTACGCCCGGGCCCTGCGCCACTATCCCCTGGCCCCGGCGCTCTACGAACCTTCCGTGGTCATACTGGCCACGGGGAACAAGCGCGCCGTGGTCGGCGAAACGATCCACATCCTGGACCCCGGCCACTACTGGGTGGTTTCCGTGCCCCTGGCCTTTTCCTGCGAGACGTTCGCCACGCCGGACACGCCGCTTTACGGGTTTTCCGTGCGTGTGGACCCGGCCATGCTCGGCGAACTGCTCCTGGAAATGGACGACGCGCCCGAGGCGACGCCCCCTGTTGCGTTCGAGGCGTCGCGCGACCAAACCTCGACCATCGGCATGCGGGCCATGCCCATGACCGAGACCCTGGCCGATGCGGCGGCGCGGCTGGCGGCCTGCCTTGCCGAACCGGGCGAGGCCCGCATCCTGGGGCCGGGCATCGTGCGCGAGATCCTCTACCGCGTGCTGCTCGGGCCGCAGGGAGCGACCCTTCGCGCCCTGGCCGCGCAAAACGGCCGCCTGCGCGCGGTCTCCCGGGCGCTAAAGCGCATCCATTCGGATTTCAAGGAAGAGCTGGATGTGGAGATGCTCGCTCGCGAGGCGCACATGGGGCTCTCGACCTTCCACCATGCCTTTCGCGCGGTCACGGCCACGACGCCGCTCCAATACGTGAAGGCCGTGCGCCTGCACAAGGCGCGGACGTTTCTGGCCGAACCCGACGCCACGGCCGCCGACGCCGGCCGGCGCGCGGGCTACGTGAGCGCCTCGCAGTTTTCGCGGGAATTCAAGCGCCTGTTCGGCGCGACGCCGTCGGAAGAACTGGCGCGGCTGCGCAGTGCGGCGGGCTAGCCGCCCAACCGGAACATGGCCAGATATTCCTGATTGCCCTTGGGGCCCTTGACCTTGGACGGCACGACGCCGCCCGGCGCGAGCCCGAGCTCCTCGCGGGCGAAAGCCGTCACCTTGTCGATGGCCTCCTGGCGGAAGGCCTCCTCGCGCACGACGCCGCCCTTGCCCACCTTCTCGGGTGTGAGCTCGAACTGGGGCTTGACCAGCGTCACGACCAGCCCGCCGGGCTTTAAAAACCGCACGAGCGCCGGCAGCACCTTGGTCAGCGAGATAAACGACAAATCGGCCACGACAAGGTCCACGGGCTCGGGCAGCAGGTCGGCCGGCGCATGGCGCAGGTTGACGTTCTCCATGGACACCACGCGCGCGTCGGCGCGCAGTTTCTCGTGCAGTTGCGCCGTGCCCACGTCCACGGCGTAGATCCTCGCCGCGCCGTGCTGAAGCAGACAGTCCGTGAACCCGCCCGTGGACGCGCCGGCATCCAGGGCGACAAGGCCCGAGACGTCCAAGCCGAACGTCTCGAGCGCCGTTTCGAGCTTGCCCCCGCCCCGGCTGACGTACCGCTCCCCCGCCTCCAGGGAAAAGACCGTGCCGGCAACGAACATCCGGCCCGGCTTGTCCACCACCGTCTCCCGGCCGTCCACGGCCACGCGCACGAGCCCGGCCATGATCAGCCGCTTGGCCCGTTCCCTGGTGTCCGCCAGCCCCTGCTCGAACACGAGCTGGTCCGCCCGTTGCTTGTCCTTGGCCATGACGCGTCCTTGTGAAGAGGAAGAACCGGGGCGCTGCCCCGGATCCTGCCGGGGGGAAGGCTTCCCCCCGGACCCCCTCGACGGGAAGAGGGTTGCTTCAATCGGACACAAAATGCGTCCGGCAAAATGCGGAAAAGACGCGTTACGCGTCCTTGTCGCAGCGTCCCAGAATGCGGCGCAGCGTGTCCTTGGAGATGCCCAGTTCGCGGCAGGCGGCGTTGCGGTTGCCGCCGTGGCGGTCCACCGCTTCCTGCGCGGCCTGGAAGCGGACCTCGGCCATGGTCCGGCCCCGCTTGTAGGCGCAGCCGGCCTCGCCGCGCAGGTGCTCGGGCAGGTGGCAGGGCTCGATGGCGCGGTCCTGGCAGAGGATGGCCGCGTATTCGATGATGTTTTCGAGTTCCCGGATATTGCCCGGATAGTCGTAGGCCATGAGCCGTTCCATGGCCTCGGCGCTCACGGATTCGACCTTCTTGGCCAAAGCCACGCGGCAGCGCCCGAGCACGCGCTCGACGAGCAGCGGCACGTCGCCGCGGCGCTCGCGCAGGGGCGGAATGCGAATGACCACGACGCTTAAGCGGTAATAGAGGTCCTGGCGGAACTGGCCGTCGACCACCATGCGGCCGAGGTCGCGGTTGGTCGCGGCGATCACGCGCACGTCGGCCGGAATGGTCTCCACGCCGCCCAGGGGCTCGTAGGAGCGCTCCTGGAGCGCGCGCAGGATCTTCGCCTGCATGGCGTAGGGCAGGTCGCCGATCTCGTCGAGGAGCAGCGTGCCGGAATCGGCCAGGGCGAACCGGCCGGGCTTGTCCTTGCGCGCGTCGGTGAAGGCCCCGGATTTGTAGCCGAAAAGCTCCGATTCAATGAGCTGCTCGGGCAGCGCGCCGCAGTTGACGGCGACGAACGGCCCGCTGCCGCGCTGGGAGAGTTTGTGGATGGCCCGGGCGAAGACTTCCTTGCCCGTGCCCGATTCGCCAAGGAGCAGCACCGTGGAGTCGCTTTGCGCGATCTGCGGCAGCATACGCACGATTTCGGACAGATGCGGGTCGCGGGTACCGAAGTCGTCGAGGGGCTGCAACCCGGCCAGACGGCTGACGAATCCCCCGCCCGAGAGGTCGCGAAAAATCTGCACGCCGCCGATGACCATGCCGCCCGTGGCCCAGATGGGCGCGACGCTCACGCACACCGGCACGTCCGGGCAGCCCGTGCGCTTGAGCGTCACGATGCGGTTGGCGATGGGCCGGGCCTCCTCCATGCACTGGCGCAGCACGCAGACCGTGCGGCAGTTGGAGACGCCGAACACCTCGCGGCAGGTGCGGCCCACGGCGTCCGCCGGGTCCATGCGGGCGATCTCCCCCGCGGCCAGGTTGCAGTAGCGCACGATGAAATCGCGATCCACGGCAAACACGCCATCCGCCACGTTTTCCAGGGCAAAAGCGCTGGCATCGTCTCCGGGAAAAACATCAAAAGGTCGCTTCATGCAGGCTCCGGCGGCAAAGTGATCCGGCGCCAGTGTGCCCATCCCCTCGGGCGAGGTCAACGCTAGCGGAAGCAAAAGTCGTCCACAAGCTGCTTCCCAAGCACAGATAGACATGCAACATGCCGGAATAAAAGAAAGTTCAGAACGGCACGAAAAGTGCTTTTTTTCCCAAACAAACGCGAACCCCGCTCCAAGGAGAACCGATATGAACCTGACCCTGACCATCACCGGCCTGTGTTGCGATCTGGCCCTGCACCCCGTGGACAACGACAATGCCGCCCGCGTGTGCATGCTCGGCGAGAATCTCTACAAGACCAACTCCCTGGAGTGGTGGCGCGCCAACGGCAACAACACCTGCGGCATGCGCCTGACCCGCGATTCGCGTATCGAGGCCAGCATCGACGGCGCGCCCGTGCTCCTCGACCCCGCCCACATCTCCACCGCCGCCACCATGCTCACGCAACGGGAACTGCTCGACCGCCCCGAGGCGCAGGTCTGCCTGCTCGGCTACGATGACGAGCAGTGCTCCCGGACCTGGACCTGGCGCAACGTGAGCGCCTGTGACGTGGAGCGCTTCCAGTTCCTCGTGCAGTGCTGGGACCGCATCCTCGGCGAAAAGGAATATCTGGTCCTCGAAGATGTGCTCTACGCCGGCCGCGCCGCCGACAGCGCCGCCTGGGGCGAGAGCCAGGGCTTTTCCTTCCGCGAGCCCATGGTCGTGCCCATGGATGTCGTGCGCAACGAACTCGGCGCGCGCCAGGAAAAGGCCGCCTAACCAACGCCTGCCAGGGGATTGTGGGAACCGACCCCTCCCGCCCCCTTCGTCGGTAGGACATCCGCCCCAAAGTCCCTGCCCTCCTTCCGGGAGGATGTCCTACCGATCTTTTTCCCAAGGCCCGTCGGCCGCCCCGAGGCAAACACCAGCCAAGGGGTCCCCGGCGGGACTTTTTTTTTGCGCTATGGGTGGAGAGGGAGGCGAGGAACGCCTCCGGCGTCCAGGAGGGGTCGGGGGCCCCTCCTGGACCACCCCATTCTGGGATGCGCCGGGAAGCGGAAGGAGGGGTGGGCGCTATTTGCGCGAGAGGCCGAGCGTCTCGACGATGGCTGCGGCCGCCTTGGCCGTGTAGTCCTCGGGCGAAAGCGACGCCTTGTCCGCGTCGGAAAGGATGCCGCGCGGCTTGTTGACGAATCTGGGGTCGGGCGTGACGCCGTAGGATTCGGGGAAGGCGTTCTCGAAGTACATCTCCTGGAAGCCGATGAACTTCAGGTGGTGCGCCGTGGCGTCGAGGATGGACACTTCCGACGGCTCCACGAGCCCCATCTCCCGGGCCTTCATGAGGCCGGCCAGGCATTCGCCGCCCTGCGTGCAGCTGATGTGTCCGTGGCGGTTGGCCGTGAGCATGCCGTCCATGATGGCCTGCTCGGTCACCTGGATCACCTGGAAACTGCCCGGGCCGCCGATCTTCTCGTACTGCTCCACGAAATGGGCCACGCGCGGGAACGAGACCGGATTGCCGATCATGGCCGCCTGGGCCACGGACGGGGTCACGGCCACAGGCTCGTAATGCCGCTTGGCCGGGTCGGACTCGGCGTAGTAGCGCCAGACCGGGTCGGCATGGTGGGACTGCACGCCGAAGATGCGGGGCAGGGAGCGGATGACGCCGAGCTTTTTGAGCTTCAGGAAGCCGCCCATGATCGCCGTCACGTTGCCCGCGTTGCCGATGGGCACGAACACGCACTTGCGGTAGGTGTCCCAGCCGAACCACTGCGCCACCTCGAAGGCGTAGGACTCCTGGCCCAGGATGCGCCAGGCGTTTTTCGAGTTGAGCAGCGCCACGCGGTAGTTGTCGGCCAAGTGCTCGACCACCTTCATGCAGTCGTCGAACACGCCCGGCACCTCGATGACCGTGGCCCCGCTGCCGAGCGGCTGGGCCAGCTGCTGCGGCGTGACCTTGCCCTTGGGCAGGATGACCACGGACTTGATGGGGCCGCCGACGTAGGCGGCGTAGAGCGCGGCCGAGGCCGAGGTGTCCCCCGTGGAGGCGCACACGGTGAGCACGGAATCCCAGGCGTTGACCCGCACGAGGTGCTTCAGATAGCTGAAGGCGCAGGCCATGCCCCGGTCCTTGAAGGAGGCGCTGGGGTTCTGGCCGTCGTTTTTGTAGTAGAAGGGCACGCCGACGGCTTCGGTCAGGGCCTCGTTGGCGGCCACGAGCGGCGTGTGCCCCTCGCCGAGGTAGACGATGTCGCCCTCGTCCATGACCGGGGCCATGAGCTCGTAGTAGCGCAGCACGCCGCGCAGCGCGGTCACGCGCGTGGACGCCCGCTTGTCGAACAACGACTGCCAGTAGCTGGCCGGGTATTCGAGCAGGCTGTCGAAGGTCGTGTCCTCAAGGATGAACACGCCCCCGCAGTGCGGACAGGTGTAGTAAAGCTCCCGGATGTCGAACCGGGCCTGGCAACCCAGGCAGACATATTCCATCTTGCCCCGGTAGGCCGGAAAATCGCTGACCGTGATCATGGCGCTTCCTTCTCCTCGCGTCGTGTCCCCGAAGCCTGCCCGGCACGGACCGACCATCGCAACAACGAACTTCGCTCAATAAACACGTTCCAGGCTCCAACAACAATCCACTTTATCCCGGAACACACCCAAAATCGCACAATGCCCAGACCCCAAAAAAGGAGTCCAGAGGGCGCCAGCCCTTTGGCCGCCGGAGGCTTTCCCCCCACTCCACCCTCATCTCCACAGACTACGCCGGCCACAAGGCGCGGGCCGTGGCCACCCACATGACGACGCCGCAGGCGACCTTGGCGGTCATGCCGAACACCTTGCCGTACATGGCCCCCATGGCGGCCCGACGCGCCCCGGCGTCGTCGCGCCCATGGGCGCGCTCGAAGACATAGCAGCCGACAAACGCGCCGGCAACGGCTCCAAAGAGGGCCCCGATGCCGAGAAAAAACGGTGCGCCGAGCAGCGCGCCGGCGAACGCGCCGAGAAACCCGCCCAGGTTGCCCTTGCCCGTTGCCCCGTATTTCTTCGCGCCGAAGATCTGGGCGAAAAGCTCCACCGCCTCGCCGGCCAACCCCACGCACACGAGCATGGCGTAGAAGGCGAACCCGAGGTGCGGCGCGGGATGGAAATAGTCCCACAGGGCCACGAGCCCGAGCAGCAGCCAGTTGGCCGGGAGCCCGAAAACGTGCAGCGTCAGGCACCCCAGCAGCACGAGCAGGAACACGACGACAAAGGCGATCGTCACGCGCCCTTCTCCCTATTGTCGATGACGCGCGTGGCCTTGCCCTCGGACTTGGGCAGGGAATTGCGCTCCACGAGCTCCACCTTGGGTGTGACCAGAATTTCGTCGCGAAGCCGCGCCACGATGCGCTTTTGCAAAGCGGCCAGCTGGCGCATGTCCTCCACGAAGTACTCGTCGCGGATTTCCACCTTGACCCGCAGGTTGTCGATGAATCCGTCGCGCTCGAGCATGATGAGGTAGTTCTGGCCGACCTCGGGCATGGCCATGAGGATGCGCTCGATCTGCATGGGGAAGATGTTGCAGCCCTTGACGATCATCATGTCGTCGCAACGCCCCTGCAAGCGGTCGAGGCGGCGATGCTCGCGGCCGCAAGGGCAGGTACCGGGCAGAAAGCGCGTCATGTCGCGGGTGCGGTAGCGGATGATGGGCATGCCCTCGCGCCCGAGGCTCGTCATGACGAGTTCGCCGAGTTCGCCGTCGGGCACGGGCTCGCCCGTGGCCGGGTCCACGATCTCGGGCAGGTAGGCGTCCTCCCAGACATGCATGCCGTGCTGCTCCCGGCACTCGAAGGCGACGCCCGGCCCGTTCATTTCGGAGAGGCCGTAGGAGTTGTAGCACTTCATGTCGTAGAGCGCTTCCAGGCGGCGGCGCGTCTCCTCGGTGTAGGGCTCGGCACCGACCAGGGCGACGCGCAGCGGCAGCGTGCGCGGGTCGACGCCCATCTCGGCGAAAACCGTGGACAGGTACAGGGCGTAGGACGGAATGATGTGGATGCCCGTGACCTTGAAGTCCATGAGCAGCTTGATCTGGCGGTGGCTGTTGCCCGCGCCGGCGGGAATGGTCAGGCAGCCGAGCTTTTCCGCGCCGCAGTGGATGCCGAGGCCGCCGGTGAAAAGGCCGTAGCCGGACATGTTCTGGAAGACGTCGTCCTTGCGCAGGCCCACCATATGCATGCAGCGCGCCATGAGCGACGCCCACCAGTCCAGGTCGTTTTTCGTGTGGTAGATGACCGTGGGCGTGCCGGTGGTGCCGGAAGAGACGTGCATGCGCACCATTTCGCTTTGCGGCAGGGCAAGCAGCTTGTCCGGGTAGCTGTCGCGCAGGTCCTGCTTGGTGGTAAACGGCAGGCGCTTCACGTCATCGAGGCTCGTGACCGCCTCGGGATCGACGCTGCACTCCTTGAAGCGCTGCGCGTAAAACGGCGATTTTGCCGCCTGCTTGAGCGTCGTTTTCAGGCGCTTGAGCTGCAACCGCTCGATCTCGAGCCTCGAAAGCCCTTCCGCTGCATCGTAATACACGGCCGCTCCTTTACGCGCTTTGCGTGCGCATGCGGAGGGGAATGAAGATGTGGGGAGAAACCCCCCTTTTTGAAAAAAGGGGGGTTTCTCCCCACACCCCTCTTCCCCCCAAAAACTTTCAACGTAATATAGCGTCCAGGAATCGCCGTCCAGGCGGCGCGGCCGCTATTTTGCGGGAGCGCCGACCTCGCCCTTGGGGGTGGTCCAGGAGGGGCCCCCTGCCCCTCCTGGCCGCCGGAGGCGTTCCTCCTCCGTTACCCTGTTACCCCGTTACCCGAAGCCCAGTTCGGACGGGGGCGGGATGTCGGAGAGATTCTCGAACGCTGTGGATTCCTTGAAAAAAGTCAGCCGTACCATGCCCGTGGGCCCGTTTCGCTGCTTGCCGATGATGATTTCGGCCACATTGTCCTCGGGCGTGAGCTCTTCCTTCTTTTTGTAGGCGGCGGCGCGGTAGAGGAAGATGATGACGTCGGCGTCCTGTTCGATGGCCCCAGATTCGCGCAGGTCGGACATCATGGGGCGTTTGTCCGCGCGTTCCTCGACCTTGCGGTTGAGCTGGGAGAGCGCGATGACGGGCACGTGCAGTTCCTTGGCCAGCGCCTTGAGGCTGCGGGAAATGTCGGAAATCTCCTGCTCGCGCGAATCGATGTGGCGCGAGGCGCGCATGAGCTGCAAGTAGTCCACCACGATGAGCCCGAGGCCGTGTTCGGCCTTGAGGCGGCGGCAGCGGGCGCGCAGGTCCATGGTGGTGATGGCCGGGGTGTCGTCCACGAAGATGGGCGAGGCCGAGAGATGGTTGGCGGCGTCGTAGAGCTTGGCCCAGTCCTCGTCGTCCAGGCGTCCCCGGCGCAGCTTGGCGAGGTCCACCTTGCCCCAGCAGCACAGCATGCGCTGCATGATCTGCTCCATGGACATTTCGAGGGAAAAGACGGCGGTGGGCACGCCGTGCATGGCCGCGCCGCGCATGGCCACGTTCATGGCGAAGGCGGTCTTGCCCATGGAGGGCCGGCCGGCGATGATGATGAGGTCCGAGGGTTGCAGGCCGGCGGTGTATTCGTCGAACTGGTAGTAGCCCGTGGGCACGCCGGTGACGAGCTCCTTGTTCTCCATGCGCTTTTCGATCTGCTCGAAAACGCGGGTGACGAGGTCCTTGGAGGAGTGCAGGCCCTTGGTCGTGCGCGAGTCGGCGATGGCGAAGATGGCCTGCTCGGATTCGTCGAGGAGCTTTTCGGTTTCCTGGCCGCCCTCGTAACAGCGGGAGATGATGTCCACGGCCGCGCCGATGAGCTTTCGCTGCACGGCCTTTTCCCGGACGATGCCGGCATGGTGCAGGGCGTTGGCCGCGGCGATGGTGGAGGAGGTCAGTTCGGCCAGGTAGGCCGGGCCGCCGACCTCGTCCAGGCGTCCGGACGCGCGCAGGCCCTCGGCCAGGGACACGAGGTCGATGGGGGCGTTTTGGCGCGAAAGATCGAGGATCGCCTGATAGATGAGACGGTGGGCCGGGGAGTAGAAATCGTCTTCGCCGACGAGGTCGACGAGATTGAACAGGATGGAATTTTGCAGCAAAATCCCCCCCAGAACCGCCTGTTCGGCTTCGAGGTTCTGGGGGGGAACTTTTTTAAGGACGTCTGCGGAGACCCGCTCCAGGGCCTGCCCGGTCAGCGGCTCGCCGCTTCCGACAAGGCCGGAAGACTTGGCGTTACGCGGTTTCTTCCTCGGGCTGTCCACTGGCTTCGGCGGAGGTTTCGACTTCGGCCCCGGCAGGCGCGGCGGCGGCCGGCGCGGCAAGGACTTCCTCTTCTTCGACGCCGCCCTGGCGGACGACGGACACCTTCACGATGCCGCGCACCTCGGGCATGAGCTTGACCGCCACTTCGTACTGGCCAAGGGCCCGGATGGGGTCGTCCAGCACGATCTTCTTGCGGTCGATCTCGATGCCGAGTTCGGCCATCCTGTCGGCGATGATGCCGGAGGTGACGGAACCGTAGAGCTTGTCGCCCTCGCCCACGCGCACCTCGATGACGACCTCGACCGCAGCGATCTTGTCGGCCAGGCTCTGGGCGGCGAAAGCCAGCGCGTCGCGCTTGGCCTGCAGTTTTTTGCGCTCGTTTTCGAAACGGCGCAGGTTGGCGTCGGAGGCCAGCATGGCCAGTCCCTGGGGTATCAGATAATTGCGGCCGTAACCGGGCTTGACCGAAACCTTGTCGCCAAGGCGGCCCAGGCTCTCCACGTCCGCGCGCAAAATCAGTTCCATGGCGTCCCTACCTTACATTTTCTTGAGGTGCTCGGCGCTATGGGTGGCCGTGTAGTACAGAAGGGCCATCTGCCGGGCGCGTTTGATCTGCAAGGTCAGGCGACGCTGACACTTGGCGCAGGTGCCGGTGATGCGCCGGGCGATGATCTTGCCCCGCTCCGTGACGAAATCCTTGAGGATGTCCGGGCGTTTGTAGTCGATGGGCAGGTTCTTGTTGGCGCAGAAACGGCAGAACTTCTTTTTGGGGGTGAATTTCTTTTTGAACGCCATGGCTTAGGCTCCCTCGGGCACGTACTTGTCGGCGAGCTTGACGGTGACGAACTTCATGATGCCGTCGGTGATGCGCACGATGCGCTCGAATTCGGCGATGGCCGTGGCCGGCGCGGCGAATTCGAAACGCGTATAGTGGCCACGGGTCTTTTTCTGGACGGGGTAGGCGAGCTCGCGCATCCCCCACTCGTCCACGGCCAGCATGGCGGCGTCCTGGCGTTCGAGAACCCCTTTGAGGTTCTCGAGGATTTCCTGCCGGTTGTCGGCTGCGAGCTCGGGTGAGAGCAGCAGCAGGGCTTCGTACTTCCGCATGGTTCCTCCTTGTGGTCTGTGGCCCTTTCTCCCGGGTGCGGCCCATCGGAAAGAGCAAGGCGAGCCGGAGTGATTACCCCCGCCGCCCGCCCCTGTCAAGCGGCTTGGCCGGCTTCTTGCCAAAGCACGCACCCCGGCATAAAACCGCGCGTACCCGACAGGAACCATCCCCGCCGCGGCGTCGCGACGCGGCCGCCGAGGAATCCATGCGCATCCGCACCAAGCTCCTGCTCGTCCTTCTGGCCCTGGCCCTGCCACCGCTTATGGGTGTGTGCTTCTACGCCGTGTACGAAGGCCGGCTGCTCGGCCACGAACTGGCCACCCGCGCCGCGGACGCCTCCCGCCGCGCCGCCGAGCAGGAACTGGCGCTCATGGTGGACCTCATCGGCGAGGACCTCAACGACAACAGAAGAATGATGGAGTTGTCCCTGGCGCTGCTCGGCCAGGAGACGCGCACGGCCCTGACGTCGCCCCTTCCCGCCGGGACCGCGTCGGCCGCGGGCGCGACCTTCGACGCGATCGACGGCATTCCCCCGAGCCTCGCCACCTTGCCGGACTACCCCGTGCCGGCCACGGCCGCCGCCATGTCGCTGAGCCTCACCGGCGGGAGCGGGACGCGCGTGCCGGCGGAACAGGCGGCACGGCTCGCGCTGTTGCCCCCCACCATGCACGTGCTGCGGCGCAAACTCGCCGAGAACATGCTCTGGGCCTACGTCGCCCTGCCCGACGGGCTCATGGCGTCCTATCCCGGCCACGGGCGCATGCCCGACGACTACGACCCGCGTACCCGCCCCTGGTACGAAAACGCCGTCTCCCGCAAGAAAGAGGTCTGGAGCATCCTGGTGGACGCCTCCACAGGGCGGTTGACGGCCACGGTGTCCGGGCCGATCTACGACGCCGGGGGCAAACTGCTCGGTGTCGCCGCCATCGACGCCCCTTTCGAGGCCATGCTGCCGGAAAGCGACCTGTCGCGGCGCTGGGGCAAGGGGGTCAAGGCGCTGCTCGTGCACGCCGCGCCCGGGGATGCCGGCCAGTTGGAAGTCATCGGCAGCCAAAGCTTCCTGGATGCGGCGCAAAGCTGGAAAACCACGCCTTCACCCGAACCGTTTTCTTCCACCGACTCCGGCGACGCGGTCCGCCTGGCCCGGGCCATCGCGTCCAAAATGCCGGAGCAGCTTTCGATGCAGGTGGAGGGGCAGGCGTATTTCGCCGTGTTCAAGCCCTTCCCGGACACGCCGGCCGGGCTGCTCGTGCTCGTGCCGCGCGAGGCGGTGCTGCGCCAGGCCGATTCGGCCGAGGCCGCGATCCTCGAGCGCACGCGCGGCATGATCGCCGTGGTCGTGGGCGTAAGCCTGCTTGCCGTGGCCGGCGCGGTCCTCCTGGCGGGCTTCGGCGCGCGGGCCGTAACCAGACCCGTCATGGCCCTGTGCGAGGCGGCGGGCAAGCTGGCCCAGGGCGATCTGGCCTGCCGCGCCCCGGTCACGAGCCGCGACGAACTGGCCGACCTGGCGAAGACCTTCAACGAGATGGCCCCCAAGCTGGCCGAGCGGCTGCGGCTCAAGCAGGACATGCTGCTCGCCATGGAGGTGCAGCAAAACCTCCTGCCCGCCACGCCGCCAAAGCTGGCGGGGCTGTCCATCGCCGGGTCCACGCGGTTTTGCGACGAGACCGGCGGCGATTATTTCGACTTCCTCAAGATGACCGACGACGGGGCGGGGGGGCTTGACGTGATCGTGGGCGACGCCACGGGGCACGGCATCGCGGCGGCGCTGTTCATGGCCACGGGGCGCGCGCTCTTGCGCGGAGGCCGCGCGGCCAAGGCCGACCCGGCCGCCCTGCTCACCCTGGCCAACGGGCTTTTGTGCGAGGACACCATGGACTCCGGGCGGTTCCTGACACTTTTCGCCCTGCGCCTGGTCCACGGCGGCCTCGCCCCGGGCGGCCACCTGGAATGGGCCCGGGCCGGGCACGATCCGGCGCTCGTCTACGATCCGGCGACCGACGCCTTCGAGGAGCTTTTCGGGCCTGGCCTGCCGCTTGGCGTCTTGCCCGACTATATCTACGAGGGCCAGGCCCATCCCGGGCTGCGGCCGGGGCAGGTGCTGGCCCTCGGCACGGATGGCATCTGGGAGGCGCGCAATCCCGCCGGCGAGATGTACGGCAAGGACCGTTTCCGCGAAGTGCTGCGGGCCAACGCCGCGGCCTCGGCCGAGGAGATCCTGGCCGCCGGGCACAAGAACGTGGCCGATTTCCAGGCCGGAGCCCCGCGCGACGACGACATCACGCTGGTGATCGTCAAAGCGGACCCGGCATAAGCTCCACGTCCCTCCAGCCCCGCCCCATGCCCCCTACAGCCAGCGCGCCTGCACAGGGTTGCGCGGCGGCACGCCGGCATAACGCGCCTTGGGGTAGCCGAGCATGAGCCCGCCGTGGACCACATGCCCCTCGGGCACGCCAAGCGCCGCGCGCAGGGCCGCGTCGCCGTTGGCCGCGAACGTGAGCAGTCCGGCCCAGCACGTGCCGAGCCCGCGCGAAACGGCGGCAAGCTCCAGAAACGTCAGCGCGATGCCGGTATCCGCCGCGCCGAAGCGCATCTCCGCCTCGGTATGGATCACGGCCAGGGCCGGTGCGCCGCGCAGGTACACGTCGAGTCCCCCCTTCCACAGCGCCGCGTAGCGCGTCAGCACGGGCCGGCTGTTGTCGCCGGCGAACCACGCCGCCGTCAGCGCGGCGAGTTCCCGCACCTTGGCCGGATCGACCGTGACGATCCAGCGGATCTCCTGGACGTTGGAGGCCGTGGGCGCATAGCGGGCGACATCGAGCAGCTCCTCCATGAGCTCCCGCGCAAGCGGCTTTTCCTTGTAGGCGCGGATGGAGCGCCGGCCGAGAAGCAGCCCGTCCACCGCCTCGGGCGCGGGCCAGGAGTTGAGGTTCCCGCGCACGCCGGAGGCCGGATTGACCGCCTCCACCTTGGCGTTGACGAGCGCGCCATGGGGGCAAACGGCCACGCAGTGCCCGCAGGCGTTGCAGATGACGGCATCGGTCACGACGGGGCCGCCCGAGGCGTCCAGCGCGAGCGCCCTGGTTGGGCACTCGAGCACGCACAGCCCGTCCTTTTTGCATTTTTCGGCATCCACTGAAATCAACTCCATCACTCCCTCCTTCTCGCAATGCATCTCCGCCGCGACCGCGCGGCAAGGCATCGGTCGCGAGAGTAGCGCGACGCCCACGGTTTGCAAGAAGGCACGCGAAAGTGGCGTGGCCACCGCCAGGGAACCGGCGGGCAAGACACAGGATGCGACCTGTCGGAAATCAAGGGGACAGCGACGCCGGAACGGGAGTCCAGAGGGCGCCAGCCCTCTGGCCGCCGAAGGCGCTCCCCCAAACTCTCTATCGTATATATTCGGCAGCGGTTCGGGGCAGCGGCGGCCGGACCCGGAGGCAGGGGACGGGGCCGGCCGACGGTCCCTTCAAGAAGGGGGGACCCGCCATGCGCGTGTACGGGTCGGCGCGACAAGTCGCGCGGCTTGGCGCTTTCGAGGACGCGACAGGCCTAGAGCCAGGTGATCCTCGTGCCGGGGACGTTCTCCCGGCCGGCGTTTCGTGAACCGGGATAGCCGAGGAAGACCGCGGCGCAGACCGTGGCCGTGGACGGAATGGCCAAGGCCGCGAACAGTTCCGGGCATGCCGCTGCGGCGCGCACGATCTCCCCGGCGAAACAGGTGGCAAGGCCCTGTCCGGCGGCGAGCCACTCCATGCGGGCCACGGCCAGGGAACAGGCGGCGACCGCGGCGTCGTCGCCGGCGGGGCCGTAGGCCACTGCCATGTGCGGCGCGCCGCCGAAGACCACTTTCCGGGCCTTGGCCTCGGGAGCCAGCCCGTCGGCCAGGAAACCTTCCCGGCGCAGCCAGGCCGCGGCCAGTTCCGACGCATTGTCCATGGCGTTTTCGGATTCCAGTACGACGAAACGCGCCAATCCCGCTGTTGCGCCGGGAAGCGGGAAGCACGCGCCGTCCACCAGGCCGCGCAACACCCGCATGCCGACCACCTTATCGGCAAAAACACGCACCGCGCGGCGGCTCTTCATGAGTTCCTGCTGCGCCTTGCCGGCGACACCGGTCCAGGCGCAACGTCCCGAGGCCGGATTCGCCTGTCCGGGCAGAAGGTTGTCCCGACAAAAGCCCGCATTGACGCGAAATGCCACGTCCGGGCCCACTGCTGTTGCGGCCTGGAGGGACGGCTTTGGCTGCAACTTCATCGGTGCTGCGGGAGCTGGAGAAGCAGCCGGCGCGTCCCCAGACGCAGATACGTCGTTTTTCCCCGCAGGCTGGGGGCATTTGAAGGGAATGCCCCTGATGGACATGATCCGTACCGATGTGCCAATGCCTTTGTCCTGCATGTGTTCCATGAGACGCTCCTTTAAGACTTTCTGGTCTTATGTACGGGCCTACGCCCAAACTTCGCCCTGCACAACAACCCGAATTCCCTATGAAGCGTGACCGAACACGCCGTGACCGCTAGCCCCACCTGTTTTTTTCTTGTGCCCACCTGCCGGCTGCGATATGAATTTTTTTCAAAAACAGGGAGGAAAACGCCATGCGAGTGCTTGTGGTGGACGACGACCCGGCCAGCCGGCAAGTGCTTGCGGCCCATCTTTCCGGGCTGGCCGAAACCTTCCTGTGCGCCAGTGGCCCCGAAGCCGTGGACGCCGCGGGCGCGGCCATCGCGTCGGGAGCCCCGTTCGACGTGGTCTTCCTGGACATCATCATGCCGCACATGGACGGCCACGAGACCCTTGTGCGCCTGCGCGAAGTCGAAGAACGCGCCGGCGTCGTCCCGGAAAACCGCATGCGCGCCGTCATGATCACCTCCATGGACGACGAGACGAACACCATGACCGCGCTCTTCGACGGCCAGGTCGCCGCCTATCTGGTCAAGCCGCCCAACCGCTCGGAACTCCTCGAAAAGCTCGTGACCCTCGGTTTGCTCTCCCTGGGCTAACGTCGCACCCGCGCAGCCCGCGTCTGTCCTTTCAAGGGGAACACCCTTGAATCGTTTCTTTTTACTTGAAAAACACTCCCGTATTTTTCAAGGGACACGATACGAGCGGTTTTTCTTGCACGCATCAATCGATTAGTCTATTTTTATTTAAAAATAGATTGGTCGACGCCCATGCCTTTTCCCTACCGCCTGCCGGCCTGCCTGCTGGCCGCCTGCCTTGCGCTTGGCGCGGGAAGCGCCCTGGCGCAAACCGCCCGCGACTACGGAAGCGTCGCGGCCGTGGTGGTACGCGTGTGCGACGGGGACACGGTGGTGGTGGACATCCCGGAGTACCCGGATGTTATCGGCAAGCAGATTCGCGTCCGCCTGGCCGGCGTCGATGCGCCGGAGCTGCGGGACAAGGCCCCGGACGTGCGGCTGGCGGCACGGCAGGCCCGCAACGCCATGGCCGCCCTGCTGCCGCCGGGAACGGCGGTGACGCTTTCGGGGCTTCGGCGCGACAAGTATTTCCGCCTCGACGCCGCCATCGCGGTCGGCGGGCGAGACGTGGCCCAGGCGCTCGGGCTGCCGGAGAGTGCGCCGCGTGGAACGCGGCCGGCCGTCAGTCGGGATTGAAATCGGCCAGCGCCGCCGCCAGGGCGTCGCGACGGGCCGTGAGGTCGGCCAGGGCCTGGCGCCGGGCGGCGATGTCCTCGAAAAAAGGCGCGAAGCGGGCGGCGAGCTCGCGGAACACCCGGTCCAGGCGGGCGGCGAGGCGCTCGTCGAGTTCCAGGCGCAGCCGTTCGCCGCCGGCAGCCAGCCGCCGGCGCATCTCGCGCAGCACGCGCGGGCGCTGCCAGAAAAGCGCGCTGCCGGCGATGAGCGCGCCAAGCGCCGCGACCACGCCACCGGTCACGTCGAGGACCGTGCCCTTGACCGCCACGGCGAAAATCGTGCCGAGCACCACCAGCGCCCCGCCCAGCGTCGCCTTGGGGTCCATGCCCGTGACGCTGCCCGGGTCGATGCCGGACAGCGGCCCGCCGTCGGCAAGGAGCGCCTCCACCCGTTCGACGGTTTCGGCGAGCACGCGGTCGCGCTGCTCGCCGAGCGCGTCGGCCGAAAGCCCTTCCCCCTCGCGCCTCCGGCGCAACTCGTCCACGAGCATGCGCACCGAACCGGTCACGCTCTCGAACACGTGCTGCGCGCCCTGGCGCGCGATGGCCTCCACCTCGCGTTCGAGGTCGCGGGCGAAGACCTCGCCGAGCTCCCGCAGGCGCGCCGCCGGCCCGGCCTCGGACTTGCGCCGGAACATGCCGGCAAAGGAGCGGCCGAGCATGCCGCCAAACGTCAGTTCGCGGGCGAACGCCACCTCGAATGCGCCGGAAAGCCGCGTATAGGCCGCCTCGATCCGCGTGCGCAGCACCTCTGCCTCGCGCCCGGCGGCCAGCCGGGCGGCGTCCAGCCGCTTGGCGATGCGCGTGGCCTCGGCCGCGTCGGCGTCGAGCTCGCGCGCCCGGCCGTCCAGGGTCTCCGACAGCCCGGCCAGCACCCGCTCGGCCGCGCGGCGGGTGGCGTCGAGCTTGGCGGCAAAATGCCCGCCCGAGGCGGTCAGCGCGCGGATGTGGCGGCGCAGGGCCTCGATGCCCCCGGCTTCGGGATCGGCAAGGCTTTTGGTGGCGGATACGAGGAAAATTCGCGGTTCGGCCACGCCCCGGGCGGCGGCCAGCTCGCGCAGGCGGAGGGAATTGACCGCGATCTGTTCTTCGCTCGCCAGGTCCGCCTGGGTCAGGGCGAAGGCGACGTTGCGCCGCCAGGTCGCGGAGGCCAGATCGAAAAATTCCCAGGCCGAGCGGGAATAGGGATTGAGCGCCGAAAAAACGAACAGCACGAGATCGGCCCGGGGAATGAACTCCTCGGTGATCTCCTGGTGTCGGTCGATGATGCTGTCCACGCCCGGGGTGTCCACGATGGCCAGACCGTCGAGGATGGGGTTGTCGAGGGTCACGCGCGTGTGCAACGGCCCCTCGGGCGTCTCGCCGGGTGCGTCGCCGCGGCCGATGATGCGGATGCGGTCCGTGCAGGGGTCCGGCGCGACGTCAGTCACGGTTGCGCCGAGCAGGGCGTTTATCAGGCTGCTCTTGCCGGTCTTGACCTCGCCGACGACCACGAAAAGAAACGGTTCCAGGGCATGGGCGGCAAGCTCCGCCGCGACCTTTTCCAGGTCGGCCCGGCCGCAACGGGCCGTCAGTTCGCCAAGGCGTCCCATGAGGCCGGACAACGCGGCCCGGCGGTCGAGAAACCGGGATTCAAGCAGCGAATTCCCCACGCGTTCTCCCAGGCGTCCCCGTTAATGGGGCAGAAACCAGTCCAGGCCGAGGGCTTCGGCGTCCACGGCCAGATGGGCGGAACCGCCCGCGCCCGAGGCCTTTTTCTCGGCCGCGCGGCACAACTCCTCCTCGCGCACCATGGACGTCGCCGCGATGCGGATGGAGTTGCCGTCGGTAAACGCCCCGTCCTCGCCCTCGTAGTGCATGAGGATCAGGCTTACGGGCTCGCCGTTCGCGGCGCGCAGCCCCCATTTCCAGGTGCGCAGCGTGCCGAAGGCGTTGCCGCGCCATTCCCTGGGTTCGCCGTAGCGCTGCTTGAGCGCGGTCATGAGCTTGTTGAAAAACGCCAGGGAATCGTCGGCGTAGTTCATCTTGATGCGCACGATCCGCCCGGGTTTGGCGCAAAGGCCGACATCGACGTAGCCGCTGCGGTAGCCCGGCAGGGGGGCCACGGCCACGACGCCGATGGACGGCCGCTGGGGCGAGCGATCGACGACGGGCGAAACCAGTTTCCCGGCCAGCGCGTCCACGGTTGCCCCGAGCCGGATGCCGGCCAGTTCCATGGGCCCGTCCGCGGCGCGCACGCCCGCCGCGAGAACAAGGAGGGCAAGCGCCAGGACGCATGCGGCCAGCGCACGCGGCAGATGGCGAAAAAAGGCATGCATGGCGACGACTTCTCCCCGGGGATGCCCGTCCCCGACGTCGGTTGCGCCCCCGGAAACCGTGCCGACGCCTTCCGGGGACAAGGGACCCGCTTCACTCCGGCCCAAAACGGGACGCGCGCTCAGGCGAAATGGCCCAAGGCCTCCTCCTGGGTGGCGTAGATCGGAAAGATCTCCGTATAGCCGGAGATCTCGAACACTTCCTTCATGTAGTCCTTGATGGTGGACAGCACAAGCTTGCCCTGGGTCTTTTTCAGCTGTTGCAGGGCGAGCAGCAGCACGCGCAGCCCCGTGGAGTTGATGTAGTCCACGTCCTTGAAGTCCATAAGGACCTTTTTCTTCCCCTGCCCCAGGATCTCCATGACCTTGTCTTCGAGCACTTTGGACGTGTTGCTGTCCAGGCGTCCCCCGAGCTCCAGCACGGTGACTTCGCCGCTCTCCTTCTCCACGAGTTGCATGGCCCCACCCCTTTTGCGTTAATCGATGTCCTTCTCGAGTATCAGACGATTCGTGCCGCCCACCCTCTCGTAGGCGACGCGATCCATGATCGTGCGCACCAGATGGATGCCGAGGCCCCCGATCTGGCGTTGCTCCACCGCGGAGTCCAAGTCCGGGGCACCGGCCGTCAGCGGATCGAAAGGCCGGGCGTCGTCCTCGATGACGAAGCGCAGCCGGCGGCCCTTCTGCCCCATGGCCACGGCAATGCTGTGCACGCCGTCGTCGCCGTAGCCGTAATTGATGATGTTGGTCAGCAGTTCGTCGAGAACCAGTCGCACCTGGAAGCGGAGCTTGGCGGCGAGGCCGTGGGCCTCGCCAAACGCCTCCACCGCGTCGGCGAGGCGGTCGAGTTCCAGCAGTCGGTTGTCGAGTCGCAGGGTAAAACCCGGTTCCATCCTGACCCCGAGCGGAGGGCCGGCGTAACGCCGGCCCAGGCCGCAGGCATGTTTGCCGCGCCTGACGCAACGCGGCGCGCGACCGTCGGCAGCCGGCTCCCCTCTGCGCGCCCCCATTCGTCGGGACGCCGCCGGCTCCTGATCGATCTCCGTCAATTTCCGTTTTTCGCCCCACTGTCAAGGCGGGCTGCGCGCCGGGAGCTGTGCGCAGCCGTGCGTTTTGTCGGGACAAACAGCAATTTTATACCGGCATTCCCCCCCCACTATGCGCTTTCGGATACGGAAACAACGGCAGTCGTGCTCGCCCGGCCGGCGGTTGCCAAGGCGCGTTCGGGGACGTAGAAGGCCCGGGCAAGGAGCCTGCCGCATGAAAGACTTAAACGACGCCCTGGCCGAAACCGAGGCCGACGCCACCGACGCTTTCCTCAACTCCCTGCCGGAGCTCAAGCCCGGGGAGTCCTTCCGTTTCGCCTGCCATCCCGAGGTGCCCTGCTTCAACGCCTGCTGCTCGGACCTGACGCTCATGCTCACGCCTTACGACATGCTGCGCCTGCGTCGGGCGCTTTCCATTTCCTCGACGGATTTTCTCACGCATTTCGCCCTGCGCATCACCATCCCGGACTCGGGTTTTCCCATGCCACGGCTCAAGATGCGCGAGGAACGGCTCAAGCGCTGCCCCTTCGTTTCGCCCGAGGGCTGCAAGGTCTACCCCAACCGCCCCGGGGCCTGCCGCACCTATCCCCTGGGCCGGGCCAGCCGTATGGGCGAGGACGGGAAAGTCGTGGAGCAGTTTTTCGTGGTGCGCGAGCCCCATTGCCAGGGCTTCGAGGAGGCCGCGTCCTGGGACGCCGCGAGCTGGCTCGCCGACCAGGACCTCGCCGCCTACAACCGCAACAACGACCGCTACATGATGCTCATGTCCCTGGCCCGGGGCAAGGGGGCGCGGCTCACGGCCAAGCAGGAACAGATGGTCTGGCTCGCGCTGTACCAGCCCGACGACTTTCAGAAATTCATCGCCAAGATGGACCTGTTCCGGCTGGTGGAGATCGACGAGGAACGCAAGGCGCGCATCCTGGCCGACGAGGAAGCCGCGCTCGACTTCGGCCTGGACTGGCTGGAACTGGTCTTTTTCGGCATCGAAGAAGGACTTAGGCGCAAGCGCCACCCCATGCCGTAAACGCTACGGCAGCCCCCAGCCCTGTCGGCCTTCGCGGTAGAGCCGCTCGGGCAGCACGGCCATGACCGGGGCGGCCGCCGGGTCGAGCCAGGCCGCAATTCCCGCCGCCACGTCCTCGGGACAGCCCACGGCTCCGCCCGTGGGCGGTCCGGACGCAGGGCGCATGTTGAGAAACACGCAGGAACCGGCTCCGGGGTCGGACGCGTCGCGGTTGTGCCCGATGACCACGCCCCAGAGATTGGCGCGGTCGTCGCGCACCATGCGCTCCTGGCGGGTGACGCCCGCGGCGGCGCGCTCGTCCGGGCCGACGACACGGCCGAAAAGCGGCGACGCGGCGTCGGTCACGCAGGCCGCGCGGTCGGTCAGGGGCTGATAGGGAAGGCGCACGCCCGCCGCCTTGGCCGCAGCCTCCTCGGCGTAGCCGAAGGCCTCGGGCAGGCTGAAAAAACCGGCGGGCGTACGGCCGTCGCCCTGCTTTTTTTCCGGTCCCCCGGACAGGGGCACGAGGCCGCGCCCGATGCCGAGGCCATGGCGGCCCAGCGTACACGGCGTCGCCGGCCCTTCCTCACGCCAGGGCGCGTCCGGACTTTGGCGGCTGAAGCGGCGCAAAAGGCCCTTTGTCGCGGCGAAATCCGGGGCCGTGACCAGCACCAGCTGCCGGCAGGCAGCCACGGGAAAATCCTTGGATGCCGCGCCGCCTGCCGCCCCGGCGGCTCCAGCGGAGGTTGCCGTCGCCGCAGGCTGCGGCATGGCAACTGTCGCGGTCTGGGACGCGGCGGGCGGCGCGGCCTGGGCCATACGGGCCGGCGCGGCGACGGGCGCGGCCTGCGCCACAGCCGGCGGCGCGGCCTGTTCCGGCTTTGCGGCGGGAACGGTGTCAGGCCTGCCTGCGAACAGGCGGTTCGCGCCGGGCTCCGCGCCTGCGGCCGGGGCGTTCTCGGCCTTGCGCTCGAGATCGACGGCCAGGGACTGGCGGTAGTCCGGGGAGAGCACCGCCGCGCCACCGGGGCTGCGCCGGTGCACGTCCTCGGGGCGCACGACCGGGGTCTTGCCCGTCACGGAGTGCCTGTCCTCGAGCGGCGCGTCGTCGGAACAGCCGGAGAGGGCCAGGGCGCACGCGGCCGCAAGGCACCACAAGCACAGGGCCGCCGCCCCGAGGCGCGCCCGGCGACGCGTTTGGCCCCGCCTCATGCCGCGCCCGGCTCCCCGTCCGCTTCGTTGCCGTCCGTTTCCGGGGAGACCGCGCCGGCATCCGGTTCCGGCTGCGCCTTGTCCTTGCGCTTGCCCCGCTTGCCGCCCGGCAGGAGCGCGGCCAGCTTTTCCGCGGCCTTGCCCGCGTCTTCGGATTTGCCCAGGAAATGCATCTCCCCGCGCGGGGAAATCCAGTGCCAGCCGGCAGGCTTGACCAACTCGGTCGCACCGTGCTTTTCCAAAAACTCCAGGGCCTTCACCGCTTCGAGTTCCACCGCCACGGAAGCCAGCAAGGCGTCCGCCTCGAAGACGGCCTCGGCGTTGCGGAAAATCTCGAACGCGCCGTGGGCCACGTCGAACAGGGAAAAATCGCCTTTCTTGCGCCGCCCGGACAGCACGGCCTCGAGCACGGCCAGATCGCCGCGCAGGGCCTTGAGTTCCTTAAGCGCCGCGTCGCGGGCGGCTTCACGCCGCTCTTCCAGGGTCTTGCCGACTGCCGCCGTAGCGGCGCGTTTCGGGGGCATCGCAACCTCGCTTCGTTTCCTTTAAGTGTAGGGCCAAACGCGCCGAATGTGGAGTATAAAGTCCGCGGCACCCCTCCTGCGGCAAGCTCGCGGAAGAAAATTGCGTTTTGCGCGCCGGGCCGCGCTTTCAGGGCTGCCCCGCGCGTCTGGCGCAGGCCGTGCAGCGCCGTCGCTTCCGAAAAAAAAACGACCCAGGAATACAGGCGCGCCATGAAACACAGGAGTCCGCAGCACAAATAAAACGAAAAAAACATTGTCCCGGCAAGGGCATCCGTGTAGGCTGACGTTCAGGAACCGGCCTTGGTGCAACCATGGAACGCAACGCGCCCAACATGCACAACCCCGTCAGGGAAAAGGGAATCGCCATGGCCTCAATCGCTCAAGCGGAAAGCCAGCGCTTTCTCACCATGACCCTCGGCCATGAGATCTTCGCCATCGACATCTTTTCCGTGCGTGAAATCCTCGACTACACGGATATCACGCGTATCCCCCAGACGCCGGAATTCATGCGTGGCGTGGTCAACGTGCGCGGCAGCGCCGTACCCGTGGTGGACCTGCGCATGAAGTTCGGGCTGGGCCAGGTGGAGCGCACGCTCAACACGCGCATCGTCATCGTGGAAATCCGCCGCGACGACACGGTATCGGTCATGGGCGCCCTGGCCGATTCGGTCAAGGAAGTGCTGGAACTGGAAACCGACCGCATCGACCCGCCTCCACGCATGGGCGCGGCCGTTCGCGCCGACTTCATCCGGGGCATCGGCAAGCACGCCGACCGGTTCATCCTCATCCTCGACGTGGACAAGGTCTTTTCCAGCGACGAGATCCAGGACATGTCGCAGATGCTCGCCGAAGGCGGGCCTTCCGTCGGCGCCACACTGCCGCCGTCGGCCGACGAAGACTTCTTTCGCTGATCGTGAAGCCTGCGAGAGGATTGCCGGCATCACCGGCGCACCGGGGGCTTCGTTCCGTCTGAAGGCCACGGGAATCGAAAATGCGCAACAGCAGGAAGAGGTGCCTCATGTTCAAAAACCGCGGTCTTGCCTTCAAACTCGGTCTGGGATTCTGTCTGGCTATCCTCTTCACCATCATCGTGGCCGGCGTCGGCTACAAAAGCCTGGACATGCTGCTGTCACGCTCGAAAAAAATGGAAACGGTCAATTCCATCAGCGATGCGATCACGGGCGCCCGCATGGACATGCTTTATTACATGAACAACAAGGATGCGGCGCGCCTCGAGAGCTTCCGCAAGCACCTGGGCTCGGCCAAGGACATGGCGCAAACCCTCAAACGCGAACTCGACGACCCGCGCAACCGGGAGCGCATGGACGCCATCATCACCGATGCCGCCGCCTACGAAAGCGGCCTCGGCCGCTACCTGGAGAACGAAAAAGCGCGCGACGAGACGCTCAAGACCGTGGTGGAAGCGGCCACCGCCCTGCAAAAGGCGGGCGAGGCCCTCGTCAAGCGGCAGGCCGAGTCCATGGAAAAAGCCGCCGGCCTCGGCGTCGAAGCGGTGGGCAAGATCGCGATGGCGCAGCACAAGGTCGACGTTCTCGTCGAGCAATTCCTGCGTTCGCGCATCGAAGTCCTTTATTATCTTTGGAAGGGCGACAAGGCCCGCATGGACACCGCCCGGGGCGTCCTCGAACACCTCGCCGCCACAGGGCGCGCAGCCATGCCTCTGATGACGACGCCGGATGAGCGGACCATGCTGGAAGACATCGTCTCCCGCGCCGAAACCTACAAGACCCGGATGGAAGGTTTCGTCACGGTCTCCGAGGCCCAGGCGGTCATCACAAAGGAAATGGCCGCCGCCGCCGACAAGGCGGGCAACGTCGCGGCCGCCGCCGTGGAGATGCAACAGGAGCAAATGCGCCAGGAATCGAGCACCGCAAATACCATCACCCTCGTCACGGCCGTGGTCGCCATTCTGCTCGGCGCGCTTTTCGCCACGCTCATCACCAGGGGCATCCTGCGCGGAGTGAAAAAGGCCATTACCGCAGCGGAAGCCGTCGCCCACGGCGACCTCGACGTGGATGTCACGACGGACGGCCGCGACGAGATCGCCATGCTGCTGACCGCCATGAGTCGCATGATCGAGGCCGAGCGGACCACGGCCGAAGCGGCCGGCCGGCTGGCCGACGGCGATCTGACCGTCAGCGTGACCGCCCGCTCGGACAAGGACGTGATGCTTTCAAGCCTTGCGGAAATGATCGACCGGCTGCGCGACGTGGTCGGCGAGGTCCAGTCCGGGGCGGAGAACGTGGCCTCGGGCAGCGAGGAAATGAGCGCTTCGGCCGAATCCCTGTCCCAGGGGGCCACGGAGCAGGCCTCGGCCGTGGAGGAATCCTCCTCGGCCATGGAGGAAATGGCGTCGAGCATCAGCCAGAACGCCGACAACGCGAGCCAGACCGAGGCCATCGCCGTCAAGGCCGCAAACGACGCCCGGGAATCCGGCCAGGCCGTCACCCAGGCCGTGGCCGCCATGAAGGAAATCGCCGGCAAGATTTCGATCATCGAGGAGATCGCCCGCCAGACCGACCTGCTGGCCTTAAACGCCGCCGTGGAAGCGGCGCGGGCCGGCGAGCACGGCCGGGGATTCGCGGTCGTGGCCTCGGAAGTCCGCAAACTCGCCGAACGCAGCCAGGCGGCGGCCTCGGAAATCACCCAGCTCTCGCGCACAACCACCGGCGTGGCCGAACGGGCCGGCGAACTTTTGGCCAAGCTCGTGCCCGACATCCAGCGCACCGCGGACCTCGTCCAGGAAATCAACGCCGCGAGCCAGGAGCAGTCCAGCGGCTCGGCGCAAGTCAACAAGGCCTTGCAGCAACTCGACCAGGTCATCCAGCAAAACGCCTCGGCGTCCGAGGAGCTGGCCTCCACCTCCGAGGAGCTCTCCGCCCAAGCCGAACAGCTGCAAGCCAGCATCGCGTTTTTCCGCCTGGACACCGCCGTCCGTTCGCCCAAGCCCCTGCCCCAGGCGAACAAGGCCAAGCCGGCAGGCCGACCCGGGGCGGCCAAAACCGTCGCACCGGGTCGCAAGGCCATCGCCGCGTCGACGCGGGCGCGGGAAAGCGCCGCGGTCAGCATCGATATGGACAACGACGACGAGCAGTTTGAACGTTTCTAGCACCCGCGCGACGACGACGCGGGCAGCCCTTGCGCAAACGGAGGCGCGCCATGTCGGAAATTGATCCTTCCATCGCCCTCTATGTGGAAGAAACGCGGGAACTGCTCGGCGAACTGGAAAGGGCCCTGCTTGAGCTCGAGAAAAACCCGGGCGACATGGAGCGCGTGGACGCCTGCTTCCGGGCCATGCACACCATCAAGGGCGGCGGGGCCATGTTCGGCTTCGAGGAGATCTCGCGCTTCACCCACGACGTGGAAACCGTGTTCGACCGCGTGCGCGCGGGCGTGCTGCCGGTGACCAGCGAACTGCTGACCCTGACGCTCGGGGCCAGGGACCATATCCTCGCCCTGCTCGAGTCCCCTGGAGGGACTTCCCCGGAATTGCGCGAGGCGTCCGACGCCCTGCTCGCGTCCTTCGCGGCCTTTCTGCCCGAAGGACGCGAAGCCCGGGCTCCGGCCGCCGCGCCGCCGCCCGCGCAACGGCAGCCTCTGGCCGTCCTGGAAGAGGAAGCCTACGCCTGCGCGGCCGAACCCGGGCCGCCTTCCATCTACTGGCTGCGTTTCCGACCCACGGCGCGCATCCTGCACACCGGCAACGACCCCGTGCGCCTGCTGGCCGAATGCGACGCCCTGGGCCGCGTGCGCGCGCTGCGCCACGGCCCCATGCCCGACCTCGACGCCTCGGAGTTCGAGCCCGAGGAGGCCTACGGCGTCTTCGACCTGCTCGTGCGCACGCCTTGCGGCGCAAACAGCCTGCAAGACGTGTTCATCTTCGTCGAGGGCGATTCCGACATCATTATCGAGCGCATCCACCAAGGAACGCTTCGCGACAGCGACTTGAGCGATCTGCTGCACACCCTGGAGGGGCTCGACGCCGCGCCGCCGGAGGTCGTCCTCGACGCCCTGTCCCGGGCCCTTGCCGCCAAGCTCGCCAGCATCACCGAAGCCAAGGCCCGCGTGGCCGCAAAAAGCGCCCGCCTCGGCGTGGCCGACGCGGGAAAACAGCGGCACGCGCCGGCCGCCTCCACCACGTTGCGCGTGGACGCGGCGCGCCTGGACAGCGTGGTCAGCATGGCCGGCGAACTGGTCATCCTCCAGTCCCGCCTGCGCCAGGCCGTGCAGGCCCGCGACCTCGACGCCGCCGCCGCCGTGGACGAGGACCTCGAACGCCTGACCGACGCCATGCGCGACGTGGCGCTGGGCCTGCGCATGCTGCCCATCGGCACGGTCTTCAGCCAGTTCACGCGGCTTTTGCGCGACCTTTCGGCAACGCTCGGCAAGGACGTGGAATTCGAGGCCCTGGGCGGCGACACGGAGCTCGACAAGACCGTCATCGACCGCATCAAGGACCCGCTGGTCCACCTGCTGCGCAACAGCCTCGACCACGGCATCGAACCGCCGGCCGAACGCCTGGCCGCCGGCAAGCCCGCCCGCGGCCGCGTCACCCTCTCGGCCAGCCACTCCGGCGGCAACGTCGTCATCTCCATCAGCGACGACGGCCGGGGCATCAACGTCGCGGCCGTGCGCAAAAAGGCCGTGGAACGCGGCCTGCTCCCCGCCGACGCGGAGATCGGCGACAAGGAAGTCATGGAGCTGATTTTCGCCCCGGGCTTTTCCACGGCCGAGAAGGTTTCCGACGTTTCCGGCCGGGGCGTGGGCATGGACGTGGTCAAGCGCAACATCGAGGCCCTGCGCGGCATGGTGGAACTCGAAAGCGCCGAGGGCCGGGGCTCCACGGTCACCATCAAGCTGCCGCTCACGCTCGCCATCATCGACGGCTTCTCCGTGGTCGTCGGCGGCGATTCCTTCATCGTGCCCCTGGTCAACCTGCGCGGCTTCCAGGAACGCTTCCCCGAAGGCGAGGTGCGCACCGTGGAGAACATGGAGCGCATGGGCGACCTGATTCCGGTGGTCAGCCTGCGCCGGCTCTTCGAGGTGCCCGGGGACCAGCCCGGCTACGAACGGGTGGTCGTCACCGAGGTCGAAGGGGAAATGGTGGGATTTTGCGTGGACAAGGTGGTAGGCCGGCAGCAGGCCGTCATCAAGAGCCTCGACGACTGCTACCGCCATCTCAAATGGATTTCCGGCACGACGATCAACGGCGATGGCAGCATCTCGCTCATTCTCGACGTGCCGCAACTGGTACGCTTCGTGCGCGGGCAGGAAGACTCCCGCTTGCATGCGGCCAAGGCCTCCCGTACACTGACCCAGTAGCCCCGGAAACGGGCGACAGGAGCGCCATAAGGCATGGAAATAAACCAGACGCGGGAAGGCGATTGCCTCACCCTGGCCATTTCCGGTAAATGCACGGTGGAGCACGCCACCGCCTTGCGCGAGGCCCTGCTCAAGGCCGTTGCCGCAGGCAGCGTGCTCGTCCTCGACGTCTCGGGCGTCGAGGAAGCCGACGTGACGTTTTTGCAGCTCGTGCTGGCCACGGCCCTGACCTTGCAGCGCGAGGGCAAGACCCTGCTCAGGCATGGCCCGGTCAGCGAGGCGGCCGGCCAGGCAGCCCGCGTTTCCGGGTTCGACCGCACGCCCCAACTCCAAACTTTTTTCGCCGATGAGGGACGCGATGGCTAAAAGAATCATGACCGTGGACGACTCGGCGAGCGTACGCCAGATGGTGGCCTTCACGCTCAAGAAAGAAGGATACGACGTCGTTGAGGCGTCCGACGGCAAGGACGCGCTGTCCAAGCTCAGCGGTACCGTGGACATGGTCATCACCGACCTCAACATGCCCAATCTCGACGGCATCGGCCTTATAAAAGGCATCCGCGCCCAGGCCGCCTACAAGTTCATCCCCATCGTCATGCTCACCACCGAATCCCAGGCCGGCAAAAAGGCCGAGGGCAAGGCCGCCGGCGCCACCGGCTGGATCGTCAAGCCCTTCACCCCGGACCAGCTCGTGGCCGTGGTGAAAAAAGTCCTGCGCTGATTCCGGCAACTCCCGCTTCGCCCCGACGCCCGGCCCAGGTTCTCGCCCCGGCCGGGTTTTTTCATGCGCAAAAGCCGCGTTACGGCGTGAGCAGCACTTTGATGTCGCAGACGTTGGTGTTGGTCGGGCCGGTTTTGAGCAGACGGCCCACCGCCTCGAAATAGTGGTAGGCGTCGTTGTCGGCGAGATAGCGCCCGGCATCGAGCCCCAGCGCCTGACCCCGGCGCAGGATGGGCAGCGACGCGAACGCGCCCGTGGCGTCGGTCGGGCCGTCGGAGCCGTCCGTGGAGGCGGCCAGGAACACGGCGTCCTCGGCGTTTTTGGCGTCGCGCCCTAGTCCCGCCAGATAGGCCAGGGCCATCTCCTGGTTGCGCCCGCCCTTGCCATGGCCGCGAAGGGTCACGGTCGTCTCGCCGCCGGCGATGACGCAGGCCGGGCGCGGCAGGGGCACGCCGTATTCGGCGATGTCGCGCGCCATGCCCAGAAACAGGTTGGCCATCTCCCGCGCCTCGCCCGTCAGGTGGGAGGTGACGATCACCGTGGCGTAGCCGAGCGCGGCCGCCTTGTCCCGCGCCGCGAGCAGTGCCTGGAAATTGGTGCCCACGAGCACGGTGCGCGTGTGTGTAAACGCCGGGTCGCCGGGTTTGGGCGTATCCGGAGCGCGCCCGGCGGCCACGTCCGTGAGCACGGCCAGGGCGTCCGGCGCGACGGTGTCCGTCACGCCGTAGCGCGCAAGCACGGCTAGGGCGTCGGCCCCGGTCGTCGGATCGGGCACGGTGGGGCCGCTGGCGATGACGTCGAGATCGTCGCCGACCACGTCGGACAGCAGCAGCCCCAGGCAGTGGGCCGGGGCGATGGCCGCCGCGAGCCTGCCCCCCTTGACCGCCGAGAGCTTCTTGCGCACGCAGTTGATCTCCTGGATCGTCGCGCCGCAGGCAAGCAGCACCCGCGTGGTCTGCTGCTTGTCGGCCAGGGTCAGGCGATGGCCGGGCAGTTCCAGGGGCGCGGCCAGGATGGCCGAGCCGCCGCCGGAAACGAGCACGATGACAAGGTCGTCCGGCCCGGCTTTTCCGGCCAGGGCGAGCACCTCCCGGGCCGCGGCCAGGCCGCGCGCGTCGGGCACGGGATGGGCCGCCTCCATGAGGCGGATGCGCGAAAGCGTCTCCAGGTAGCCTTCCTTGACCGCCGCCACGCCGTCCGCGATCCGGTCGCCCAAAATCCGCTCGAGGCCGAGCGCCATGCGCGCCGCGGCCTTGCCCGCGCCGAGCACATAGATGCGCCGGTAGCGCGCCAGGTCGTAAGCATGGCATTCGGTTTCGGTGGTCACCCGCAGGATGTCCCCGTCCAGGGTCAGCACCCGGCCCATCATGGCCAGGGGATCGACCCGGGCGAGTCCCGCGCGGAAAATGGCCTCGGCATCGGCGACGGCGTCGCGCATGGCGTCCTCCCTGTGCTTCCGTATCCGGCTGTGCCAGGGCGCAGGCGCGGCGTCAAGGCCGCACGCGCTGGCCAAAACCCGCCGGCCGGCGTATCCTCCGGGACGCGGGCCGGGAAGGCGGCCCGCACAAACGCACGAGGACGCCATGCCCTACCCCGAAGCCGTCAACCTCGCCTTCAACCGCGCCTCGATCGCCGCGGACTATGCCTTCGGCACTCCGGACAAGGATGTACCCGGCGCGCCCGGCTACTGGCTGGCCCTGCGCGAGGGCGCTTTGTTCGTGCGCGCGGAGGAACCGGGCCAAGCCCCCGAACTGCCGTTTGGCGCCGCCCCCCCGGCCGGCCCCTTCGCCGTGCCACCGGTCTATGTCGGCACATGGCGGGGAAAGCCGCTGCGCGCCCTTCGCCTGGAACCCGAGGCGGATATCCCCCACCGACTGCGCGCCGTGCCCTCGGGCTACCGCTCCGAAGACCTCGGCGAAGCCCTGCTCACGCTGGCCGGGCTTGCCCGGCAGGTGCTGCACTGGCGCGACCGCAGCCGCGTCTGCCCGGCCTGCGGCGGCGCGCCGCGCGAGATTCCCGGCAGCTTCGGCGCGCGCTGCCCGGACTGCGCCCGCGAATACTACCCCCGCATCCACCCCGCGGTGATCGTGCTCATCCGCCGCGGCGAGGAATACCTGTTCGTGCGCAAGCCCGGCTGGCCACAAGGCCAGTACGGGATGGTCGCCGGCTTCGTGGAATTCGCCGAGTCCTTCGAGGAATGCGTCGTGCGCGAAGTCATGGAGGAAACGGGCCTGACCGTTGCCGACATCCGCTACGCAGGCAGCCAGAACTGGCCCTTCCCGAGCCAGATCATGGCCGGCTTCACAGCCCGCTACGCCGGCGGCGAACTGGCCGTGGACACCACGGAACTGGAGAGCGCGGCCTGGTTTTCGGTGAAAAATCCCCCCGCCGCGCTGCCCCCGGCCTCGAGCATCGCCCGCCACCTCATCGACCGCTACGCCCCGGATCTGGCCGCGGCCGTCCTGGCCAAAAAATAACGGCATGGGGCGGCGGGAATTCCGTTGACAGGCCCGCGCGGGCCATATATAGGATCAATCAAGTCCGATTAATCCAAATTGAGGTCCGTCATGCGTCTGACCCGCGCCGGCGAATACGCCATCCGCTGCCTGCTCTACCTGTCCATGCACCGCGACCGCGAGGTCATCGGCCGCAAGGAAATCGCCGAGGCCATGGACATTCCCGCCCAGTTCCTGGGCAAGGTGGCGCAGCAGCTGGCCCGGGCCGGCATCATCGCCATCCGCCAGGGCGCGCAGGGCGGCTACGAACTCGTCACGCGGCCGGAAGCGCTCACCCTGCTCTCCGTGGTCGAGGCCATCGACGGGGAAATCTATTTGAACGACTGCATTCATCGCCCGGAAAGCTGCGACCGGCAGTGCATCTGCTCGGTGCACCTGGTGTGGGAAAAGGCGCGCACGCAGCTGCGGGAGACGCTGGCCGGCACGACGCTGGCCCGCTTGGCCGAGGAAGAGGCGCAAGGGTGCGCAAAACGGTCTCCCGGACCGTGAAAATACAGGGCCGCGCAAGCGGAAAATACCGTGGGGTTGGTGCATTTTCCCCGGCGGGGTGCTAGGAAAGGGCCGGAAAGACGTGTGGCCGGCGGCATGAAGGGCCGCCCCGCGCCGGATACGGCAACGCCAGGGACGATGCGCCAAGGGAAGTCAAGACCTTTGGACCAGACGGAGGAAAAGGAGACGGATCATGGACGTATTAATGCTTTCCCGGTTGCAGTTCGCCTTCGCCACATTCATTCACTTCATCTTCGTGCCGCTCACCCTGGGCCTGTCGTTCATCACGGCGGTCATGGAGACGAAGTACGTGCGCACGGGCGACGAGACGTACAAACGCATGGCCAAGTTCTGGGGTAAACTATTTCTGATCAACTTCGCCCTGGGCGTGGTCACGGGCATCACCCTGGAATTCCAGTTCGGCACCAACTGGTCGCGCTATTCGGAATTCGTGGGCGACATCTTCGGCTCGCTGCTCGCCATCGAGGCCACGGCGGCCTTTTTCCTCGAATCCACGTTCCTCGCCGTGTGGGTGTTCGGCTGGGAAAAACTCTCGCCCAAGCTCCACGCCGTCTGTATCTGGATCGTGGCCTTCGCCGCCAACCTTTCCGCCCTGTGGATCCTCCTGGCCAACGGCTTCATGCAGCACCCGGTGGGCTATGTGATCCAAAACGGCCGGGCGGAACTGGGCAGCTTCCTTGACGTCGTCACCAACCCCTACGGCTGGAACGAATTCTTTCACACGGTGACTGGCGCCTGGGCCCTCGGCGGCTTCTTCGTGGTCGGCGTCTCCGCCTACCACCTGCTGCGCAAGCAGAACGTCGATTTCTTCACCAAGTCCTTCCGCGTGGGCGCGGCGTTCGCGCTGATCTTCTCCCTGGTCGTGGCCCTGGTCGGCCACCGTCAGGGCAACATCGTGGCCGAAGTCCAGCCCGCCAAGCTCGCGGCCATGGAATCCCACTGGGAAACCCAGAAGAACGCCCCCATGTATCTTCTGGCCGTGCCCGATCCCGCCAACGAGGGCAACAGCATCCAGATCGGGCGCATTCCGAGCATCTTAAGCCTCATGGCCTTCAACGATCCCTCGGCCGAGGTCAAGGGCCTCAAGGACTTCCCCAAGGAAGACCGTCCGCCCGTGACGCTGACCTTCTCCGCCTTCCGCCTGATGGTCGGGCTCGGCACGCTCATGCTCATCATGGCCGTGCTGGCCTTCATCTCCCGCCACCAACCCGCGGAGAGTTCGCCCAAGCTCCTGAAGGCCCTCGTCTGGATGATCCCCGTGCCCTACATCGCCCTGCAGGCCGGCTGGGCCGTGGCCGAGGTCGGCCGCCAGCCCTGGATCGTCTACGGCCTCATGCGCACCAAGGACGCCGTTTCGCCGATCGCCGTCGAACAGGTCGCCATCAGCCTCGTGGCCTTCTTCGTGGTCTACATCCTGCTCGCGGCCCTGGACATCTTCCTGCTGGCCAAGTACGCCCGCAAGGAACCGGCATAAGGCCTTCCGGCGACACGGGATTCCTTTCGACGCAACAAGCCCGACCCCCGGCCCGGCCGGCGGCAAGCTTTAAGGAGAATGGCCATGGATCTCGGAACCACCTGGTTTATCCTGTGGGGAGTGCTCTGGGCGGTCTATTTCGTCCTGGACGGATTCGACTTCGGCATCGGCATCATCCGCCCCTTCTTCTCCAAAAACGATACTGAAACCCGCATCATGTACAATGCCATGGGCCCCTTCTGGGACGGCAACGAGGTGTGGCTCATCACGGCCGGCGGCGTGACCTTCGCCGCCTTCCCCAAGACCTACGCCGTCATGTTCTCGAGCCTGTACACCCCGCTGATGCTGCTGCTTTTCGCCCTGATCCTGCGCGGCGTCACGCTCGAGTTCCGCTCCAAGGTGGACAGCGACGGCTGGCGCAAGCTCTGGGACACCTGTAACTTCATCGGCAGCTTCCTGCCCGCGCTGCTGCTCGGCGTCGCCTTCGCCAACATCTTCAAGGGCGTGCCCATCGACGGCGACGGCATCCTCCAGGGCAACCTGTTTACCCTGCTCAACCCCTACGGCCTGGCCGGGGGCCTGCTGTTCGTGTTCCTCTTCGCCCACCACGGCGCGCTGTGGCTGGCGTTCAAGTCCGAAGGCGACATCCGCGACCGCGCCATGCGCCTGGCCGGCAAGCTCTGGCCGGTCGTGGCCGTGCTGGTGGTGCTGTTCCTCGTCATGTCCTGGGGCATGACGCAGCTTTTCACCAACTACCTCGTGCATCCGGTCCTTTTCGCCATCCTGCTCGTGCCCGTGGCCGGGCTGTTGCTGACCTACAGCTACCGCCGCCAGGCACGGCCGCTGGCCGCCTGGGTCGGCTCGGCCCTGCTCATCGGCGGGGCGGCGCTCTTTGGCGTCGTCGGCATCTTCCCGGCGCTTCTGCCCTCGAGCCTCAATCCGGCCTATTCGCTGACCATCGCGAACTCCTCCTCCACGCCGCTGACCCTTTCCATCATGCTCGGCGTGGCCCTGGTCTTCGTGCCCATCGTCATCATCTACCAGGTCTGGGCCATCCACACCTTCCGCCATCCGGTGACCAAGGAAGATCTGGAGTACGAAGAAGCGTATTAGGCTTTCCGACGCATTGTTTGCCAAGCGCCTCCGACGGTCCGCCGTCGGAGGCGCTTTTTGTTTCCACCCGACCCATTCGACATTGACAACCATTTTCATTTGGGCGTATCCCTGCGTCATCGCATGCGGAACATGCGACGTCGCAAGCCTCCGGCAAGCGAAATCTGAAAGCGACCGCCCGGAGCGGCGCAGGAACGGATCGACGATTACGACGCATCTTGGAGCACCCGCGCATGCAGTACCGCGCCGCCATTCGCCTCTCACCGCCCCTCTCCCCGACGCCGCATGCCCAGGAATCCAGATCCCCCGATGCGGTCGCCATGCCCGAACCATGCGATGCCGCCCCCCCGAAACGGCAGGGGAGCGGAAGGGTGCTCGCGCCGCAACGCCCTGTCGCCGGGGCGCAGAGCCTTGCGGACGTCCTGTGCCGCACGCCGGCAGGCGACGCCGGGGTCATCCATCTCGTCCATGAGTTGGCCGCCTCCCTGGGGCGGGCCATTGACGCCAAGGACGCCCACACCCAGGCCCACTCCGAAGAAGTGGCCGAGGTGGCGCGGGTGCTGGCCGCCGGCATGGGCCTGCCCCAGGCCCAGGTCAACGTGGTCCATGTGGCCGGGCATCTCCACGACATCGGCAAGATCGGCGTGCCGGACGCGGTGCTGCTCAAACCCGGCCGCCTCACCCCCGAAGAATGGGCGTGCATGCAGGCGCACCCGGCCATGGGCGGCGAGATCCTCGCGCCGCTGTCCTGCCTGGCCGAAATGGGCGTGGTCGCCATGGTGCGCGCCCACCACGAACGTTTCGACGGCCGCGGCTACCCCGCCGGTCTTGCCGGGCGCGTGATTCCGCTTGGCGCGCGCATCATCGCCGTGGCCGACAGCCTCTCGGCCATGCTGCAGACGCGCCCCTACCGCCCGGCCATGGATTTCGACCGGGCCTGCCACGAAATCGTCGCCTGCGCCGGCACGCAATTCGACCCGGACGTGGTGGCGGCGTTTACGGCGGCAAAGGACGCCCTGCGCCGCCTGACCGAGACGTTTCGCGACACCCCGGCACGGGCCTGACAACCGCGCCGCCGTGGCCATGACGCACGAGAACAAGGACGGGCCCATGCAAACCGTATCCACCGCCGACAGATTGCAGGCCGGACAGGCTGCCGCGACGCCCCGGGTCGGTGCCGCCGAAAAGGCGCACCCCAGGCGCGGCATCGGCGTCACCACGCGCATGCGCCTGGTGCTCCTGCTCCTTTTCGCCCTGCCCCCGGGCGTGGCCCTGTATCTTGTGGAAAACGATCTCGTCGCCTCGCCCGGGCGCATGCTCGGCCTGTGGCTGGCCGGGGCGCTCGTGCTGGCGCTGCCGCTCTCGCGCCTGGCGGCGCGGTTCGTGGTCCTTGGCGACGTCGCGGCCATCAACGCTTTTTGCGCGGCCCTGCGCCGGGGCGAATACCAGCGCCGCCTGCCCCTGCCCCCCCAGGGCGACGACGAGCACGAGCTCCTGCGCCTCAAACGCGACCTCAACTGGCTGGCCCACGGCGTGGAGACCCGGGAGACCTGGCTGACCGCCCTGCTCGACGAGACCAAGCGCCGCGAACGCCATTTCGCCGACCTCTCCCGCACCGACGGCCTGACCGGGCTCTACAACCGACGCCACTTCGACGCGACCCTGCCGGCGCTCGCCGAGGAAGCCGCTTCCAGCGGCCATCCCCTGTGGCTGGCCTTTCTCGACTGCGACGCCTTCAAGGGCGTCAACGACCGCTTCGGCCATCCGGCCGGCGACGCGGTGCTTGCCGCCATAGGGAAAACCCTGCTCGACTCCACGCGCGAAGGCCTGGACATGCCCTTTCGCCTCGGCGGCGACGAATTCGCCGTGCTCCTCACCCGCCTGCCCGCCGAAGCGGCGCTGGCCGTGGCCGAACGCATCCGCCGCCGCTTCGCCGCGAGCCAGGAATACGGGGTCACGGCCAGCATCGGCCTGGCCCGCTTCGACCCCCGCCGCGACGCCAAGCCCTACGCCGCCTCCCTGGCCTCCCGCTGCGACGCGGCCCTGTACGCGGCCAAGGCCGGCGGGGGCGACACCGTGTCCGTCGCCCCCGGCGACGGCGCGCCTGCGCCCAGACCGCCTGCGGAGGAACAATAAGCCATGTCCCCGTCCCTCACCTTCGCCCTGGCCGGCAACCCCAATTGCGGCAAGACCACCCTTTTCAACGCCCTGACCGGCGCGCGCCAGCACGTGGGCAACTACCCCGGCGTCACCGTGGAAAAGCGCGAGGGACGGGTGCTGTCCGCCGGCCGCGACGTGACCCTGGTCGATCTGCCGGGCATGTACTCCCTGACCGCCTACTGCGCCGACGAACAGGCCGCGCGCACCTTTCTCGTGGAGGAAAAGCCAAGCTGCGTCATCGACGTGGTCGATGCCGGCACCCTGGAGCGCGGCCTCTACCTCACGGTGCAGCTGCTCGAACTCGGTGCGCCCGTGGTCATTGCGCTCAACATGATGGACGAGGTCCGCCGCCGGGGCATGGTCCTCGACACGGGCCTGCTCGCGCGCCTGCTCGACCTGCCCGTGGTCGAGACCGTGGCCCGCGTGGGCGAAGGCACGGATACGCTCGTGCGCGAGGCCCTGGACTACGCCAGGGCGCGGCGCGGCCAATGGAAGCCGTTGGAGCTCTCCTACGGCGCGGACGTGGACCGGGCGCTTCTCGCCATGCAGGCGCGCATCGAGGCCGACCGTTTCCTCGTCGACCGATTCCCGGCCCGCTGGCTCGCGCTCAAGTACCTCGAAAACGACGAGGACGTCCGGGCCCTGGGCCGCCGCGCCGGCGCGACCGCCGCCTTTCTCGAGGAGTCCGCGGCCGCGCTCGCGCGCCACGTCAAGGCCACCCGGAACACCTTTCCCGAGGCCGTCATTTCCGACTACCGCTACGGCTTCATTGCCTCCCTGCTGCGCCGGGGCGTGCTCCGAAAAAACGCCTCCCCGGACCGCGTCGCCCTGACCGACGCCTGCGACAGGGTGCTCACCCATACCGTGGCCGGCCCGGTCATCATGCTTGCCGTGCTGTTCGGCATGTTCCAGCTGACGTTTCTCGTTTCGAGCTATCCCATGGCCTGGCTGGAGGCGGGGTTCGGCCTGCTTGGCGACACGGTCGGGGCGCTTCTGCCCGAGGGTTTGCTGCGCTCCCTGGCCGTTTCCGGCGTCATTGCCGGCGTCGGCGGGGTGCTCGGGTTCGTGCCGCTCATCTGCGTCATGTTCTTCCTGCTCTCGTGCCTGGAGGACCTGGGTTACACGGCGCGCATGGCCTACATGCTCGACAGGGTGTTCCGGGCCTTCGGCCTGCACGGGGCGTCGGTGATGCCGTTCATCATCTCCGGCGGCATCCCCGGCGGCTGCGCCGTGCCCGGGGTCATGGCCGCCCGGACCCTGCGCAGCCCCAAGGAACGCCTGGCCACCATCTTAAGCGCGCCTTTCATGGCCTGCGGTGCGAAAATTCCGGTCTATCTCCTGCTGATCGCCGCATTTTTCCCCGAGCATCCGGGGCTCGTCATGTTCGCCGTCACTCTCGCTTCCTGGGCCGCCGCCCTGGGCGTGGCCAGATTGTGGCGCTCGACGGTCATCCCCGGGGCCTCGACGCCCTTTCTCATGGAGCTGCCGCCCTACCGCCTGCCCACCCTGCGCGGGCTTTGCGTCCACACCTTCGAGCGCGCCTGGCAGTACGTCAAAAAGGCCGGCACCGTGGTCCTGGCCATCTCCATCGTGATGTGGGCGGCCATGACCTTTCCGGGCCTGCCCGCCGCGCGCCAGGAAGCCTTCGACGCCAAGCGCCTGGAACTCGCGGCCGCGCGCGATACGCTGCCCGAGGGCGAGGCCCGCACGGCGCTTTCCCAGGAGATCGACGCCCTGGACAACGTCCGGGCCGAGGAGGCCCTGCGCGCCTCGCTCGCCGGCCGGCTCGGCGTGGCCCTTACGAGCGTGAGCCGCCTGGCAGGCTTCGACTGGCGCGTCAACATCGCACTCATCGGAGGGCTCGCCGCCAAGGAGGTGGTGGTCTCCACCCTGGGCACGGCCTACGACCTGGGCGAAGCCTCGCCCGACGCGCCGGAAACCCTGTCCGCGCGCCTGGCCGCCGACCCGGGTTTCACTCCGGCCGTGGCCCTGGCGCTTCTCGCCTTCACCATTTTGTACGCGCCCTGTTTCGTGACGGTCGCCGTCATGGCCCGGGAAACGCATTGGAAATGGGCCTCCTTCGCCGTGGTCGCCAACACGGCGTTGGGCTTCGTCGTGGCCGTGGCGGTCTTTCGGATCGCCCGCGCCTGGTGAGCCCCCAAACCTGCAACCGGAGGGAGGAGCAGCTAGACAACATATAAAATAAAAAATAGTGTTACCTGTAAAACATGTCATAACTTTCCACCCAAGGGAGACATCCTGTATGCGAGTAAGGCACCTTTTCGCCGCCCTGCTCTTCGTGGCGGCCGCAGCGACCGCCGCGCACGCCGCCACGGAAGTGCGCATGGCCGGCGATACCCGCGTCTACGGCGTTTTCTTCGCCAACCGCAATTTCACCGGTTGGGATGAGACAGGGACCCAGACCGAGGACCGCGTGACCATCTGGCAGCGCCTGCGGCTGCGCAGCGACTTCGTGGCCAACGAAAACCTCAAGTTCCGCTTCGGCATGCGCGTCGACGACGAAGCCTGGGGCCACGGCTACCTGACCGCGGCCAACCCGACCGTGGCCATCGAGCCCTACCTCGCCTACCTGCAATTCAAGTTCCCCGGCACCGACATCGAGGTGACGGCCGGCTACCAGCCCCTGTCCGTGCCCCACACCGAGGTCTTCTACGACAGCATCGTGCTCGCCGCCGACGACGGCGACCAGTCGAGCGCCGCGCTGCACGTGAACATCCCGGTGAATGAAAACCTCTCGGTCCAGGCCGCCTACGGCAGACTGCTTGCCGCCAACCGGACCTTCCAGCAGACCACGACGCAGGTCGGCGACGCCTTCGACGTCTACCAGCTCGCCCTGCCCGTGACCGTGGACGGCTTTGCGGCCACGCCCTGGGGCCTGGTCGGCGTCTACGGCAAGAACGCCGATCCGGAAGGCCTGTTCAACGCCGGCCTGCTTTCGGCCGGCAGCTACTTGAACACCACGGGCTATCCCTACAAGGACAACCAGAACGCCATGTGGTGGGGCGGCCTCGCGCTCACCATGGAAGCCCTCGATCCCGTCAAGTTCTACGCCGACGCCATCTACGGCGACGCCGCCCCGGGCGACCGGGAGCGCAACCGCCGCCGCGGGTATTTCATCGACGCCGGCGTCACCTATTCCGGCTTCGACTGGATGCTGCCCGGACTCTTCGGCTGGGTGGCCAGCGGCGAGGATTCGAGCATCAGCAACGGCAGCGAGCGCCTGCCCGTCATCACGCCCAAATGGGGCCCGGGCACGTCGTTTCTCTTCGACTGTGACCAGGAGTTCGCCAACAACAGCATCGGCGTGGACCCGACCGGCACCTGGGGTCTGGCCGCGAGCCTGCGCGACGTGAGCTTCATCGAGGCGCTCAAAAGCCGCCTGACCGTGGCCGTCATCGCCGGCACGAACAGCGCCGCCGGCCTGCGCAAGGCCGTCGTCGCCACCGGCGGCGTGGGCGAATACGTGACCATGGGCCGCAACCTGGCCGAAGGCGAATGGGTGCTCGGCGTCAACTTCGACAATTCCTACGCCATCACCGAACAGCTGAGCCTCACCATGCAGACCGGCTTCGCCTCGCCCCAGGGGCTCAAGACCAGCATCTGGGGACACCGCTTCACGAACCAGGCCGAAAACGCCTTCATGGGCTCCCTCGGCTTCCTCTACACCTTCTAGGCCAAACGCCCGCAACCCCCGCAAGCCTGGACGCCCCGCAGCCCCCGTGCTAGGGGATGTCCAGGCTTGCGGCGTCACGACAGCCGCCGCAGCGAAGCGAACATCCTCAAAGCCCAGCCACCGCAACGGCCGCGACGGCGCGCCGGATCGGAGAGACCACAGGATCGCCATGTATCGCCCCACGCGGCCCGCCCCGAACGGTTTTCCGCATGCCGTGCGCCTTGCCGGCGGCGCATGCGCCCTGCTCCTTATCCTGGCGTCAGTGGGCGTCGCCCGCCCCGTCACGGCCGCGCCGCCCCCCAAAGAGGCCGCCCCCGCCGCGCAGGAAGCGCCGGCCCCCGCGCCGGCCGCTCCCGGTTCCAAATCCATCAGCCTCAACTTCGACGGCGTGGACCTGCGCGCCTTCATCAAATACATCAGCCAGGTCACGGGCAAGAATTTCGTCATCGACGACGCCGTCAAGGGCAACGTCACGGTCATCTCCCCGGCCCCGCTGTCCGAGGAAGAGGTCTACAAGGTCTTCGAGTCCGTGCTCGAGGTCAACGGCTTCACCGCCCTGCCCACGGCGAACTTCGTCAAGATCGTGCCGGCCAAGACCAGCCGCACGCGCAGCATGCCCGTGGTCGACGGCCGGGAGGTGGTCCCCTCACCCAACGACCACATGATCACGCAGGTCATAAACCTCGCCAACGTGCGCTCGCCGGAAGTGCGCAAGGTGCTCGCGCCGCTGGTCTCCCCGGACGGCCTGCTCGCGGACTATGCCGACACCAACACGCTCATCATCACCGACTACCGGCCCAACATCCAGCGCATCATCGGCATCGTCAACCAGATCGACGTGGCCTCGGCCAAGGCCTCGCTTTACCTCTTTCCCCTGAAACACGCCTCGGCGGCCAAGCTCGCCCAGAAAATCGAAAAGGTCCTCTCCCAGGAAGCCCGCAAGGACGGCGGCGGCGCGGCCAAGCTCAACGTCGTGGCCGAGGAACGCACCAATTCCATCATCGTCATGGCCGAGCCGCAATACGTGAGCCAAGTCAAGGCGCTACTCGCCAAGCTCGACGTGCCCAACCAGACCGAACAGGGCAACCTGCGCGTCTACAAGCTCCAGCACGCCGACGCCGAAAACCTGAGCAAGGTCTTAAACGAACTCTTCACCAAGGGCTCCACGACTTCGGGAGGCGACGGCAAGGCGCAGGGCGCGCCGACGATCTCCGGCGGCTTCAACTTCGTGGCCGACAAGGCCACCAACAGCCTGCTCGTCACGGCCGCGCCCGAGGACTTCGGCTTCGTGGACAACGTGGTGAAAAAGCTCGATTCCCCGCGCAAGCAGGTCTACGTGGAAGCGCTCATCATGGAGGTGTCCACGGACAAGTCCGTGTCCTTCGGCGTGAACCTGAACGTGGCCAACAAGCAGAAAGCCCTCGGCGACAGCAAGTACGGCGGACTCGTCTTCGGCTCGTCCAACCCCTCGGGCTACGAATCGCTCTACAATTCCTCCGGGGCCTTCGTGCCGCCGGCCGGCGGGTCGCTCGGCGCGCTGGCCTTTCCCGTGAAAATCGGCGAGGTCGTCTATTCCAACCTCCAGGCCATGGTGAGCGCCGCCAAGTCCGACAACAACTTCAACATCATCGCCACGCCGCAGCTCATGACCCTCGACAACGAGGAAGCCACCATCACCGTGGCCGAGAACCGCCCCTACCTGACGAGCCAGGACGTGGGCCAGTCCACCACCGACCGGCCCTACCAGCGCTTCGACTACAAGGACGTCGGCACCACGCTCAAGGTCACGCCGCAGATCAACGAAGGCAACGCCATCAAGCTCAAGATCAAGCAGGAAACCAGCCGCATCGACGAGACCGTGACCAAGGAAACCGGCACGCTCCAGCCCACCACACGCAAGCGCGTCACCGAGACCACGGTCATGTGCCACAACGGCGAGACCATCGTGCTCTCGGGGCTGATCGGCAAAAGCCGCAGCGAGGGCAACAGCAAGGTGCCGGGCCTCGGCGACGTGCCGGTTGTGGGCTGGCTTTTCAAGAACAAGTCCGTGGTGGACGACCGCACCAACCTCTACGTCTTCATCACGCCGCGCATCACCTCTCCGGGCCCGGACAGCGACAAACTCCTCTACGACAAGCAGAAAGACATCGAACGCCAGATCGAGTTCGGCGAAGAGGAACTGTCCACGCCCATCCGCAAGGCCCCGGTCTTTTTCGCGGCCGGCGGCGGCAGGCGGCCATGACCGGGACGCCGTCCCCGGCCGCCCCCCCCCGCCGTCCCCTCCTTGCGCGCCTGGGCGCGGCCTGCCGCCTGCCGCTTTTCGCCGGGCAGGCCGTTTCCCCCACCGCGCCTTCGCGGGAGCCCGCGACCGCGCCCGAACATTGCCTGCCCCGACGCGTTCTGCTCGAACCCGTGGCCGAAACGCTCGGCATCGGCTGCGACGCCCTGGAGGAAACCTTCCGCGAAGCGGCGCGGCTCGGGCAAAATCCCCTCAAGCGGCTGGCCGAGGTCCACAAGGCGGACCCCGAACTGGCCGGCCGGGCCTTGGCCGAGGCGCTCGGCGTGCCCTATCTCGCGGCGATCGAACTCTCCGAGGAGGACGCGGAACGCATCCGCGCGCTGCCCTTCGCCTACCTCAAGCGCAACCTCGCCATCCCCCTGGGGCCGCCCGAGGACATGCGCCTGGCCATGGCCGACCCGTTTTGCCCGGAGCTCGCCGACGACGTGCGCCGGCTCGTGGGGGCGGGCGACCTCGCCCCGGTCCTGGCCCCGGCCGAAGCCATCCTCTCCGCCATCAACCAGGCCTTCGGCGAGGCCGACGCCGCAAGCCAGCCCGGCCTCGGCGACGTCAGCCTCGACGATTTCATGGGGCCGCCGCCGGAAAACATGTCCACCGAGGACCTGCTGGACGAGACCAGCAACGCGCCGGTCATCCGCCTTGTGAACCAGCTCCTCACCCAGGCCGTCAAGGACTTGTGCAGCGACATCCACATCGAGCCCTACCAGAACGCGCTCAAGATACGCTTCCGCCTCGACGGCGTGCTCTACGACATCAAGACCCTGGACAAGCGCTGGCATCCGCCGGTCGTCTCCCACGTCAAGATCCGCTCCAAGCTCGACATCGCCGAGCGGCGGCTGCCCCAGGACGGCAGCTTCGACATTCGCCTCGGCAACCGCAACGTGGACATCCGCGTCTCGGTTTTTCCCACCAAGTTCGGCGAACGGCTCGTGCTGCGCCTGCTCGAAAAAAACACGCGCATCCTGAGCCTTGGCGAGCTGGGCCTGGCCCCGGGCAACCTGGAGATCGTCAAGCGCCTCGTGGCCCTGCCCCACGGTATCATCCTGGTCACCGGCCCCACGGGCTCGGGCAAGTCCACCACGCTCTACGCCACCATCAACCACATCAATTCCTCGGACAAGAACATCCTCACCATCGAGGACCCCGTGGAATACCAGATCGAGGGCGTGGGCCAGATGCAGGTCAACGCCAAAATCGACCTGACCTTCGCCAGCGGCCTGCGCTCGATCCTGCGCCAGGACCCGGACGTGATCCTGGTCGGCGAGATCCGCGACGAGGAAACGGCGCAGATCGCCTGCCAGGCGGCGCTGACCGGCCACCTCGTCTTTTCCACCCTGCACACCAACGACGCCGCTTCCGCCGTCACGCGCATGGTGGACATGGGCATCGAACCCTACATGGTCGCCTCGGTGGTGCGGGCGCTCGTGGCCCAGCGCCTGGTGCGCGTGCTGTGCCCCCGCTGCCGCGAACCGTTCGCCGCGGCCGAGGAACACTGCATCGCCTTGGGCCCCGCGGCTGAAAAGCTCATCGGGCGCACCCTGCACCGCGCCGTGGGCTGCACCCAGTGCATGCACACCGGCTTTCGCGGCCGCACCTCCATCCACGAGATCCTGGTCGTGGACGAGCCCATGGCCGAAACCATCCTGCACGGCGCCGAGGCCGGCCGCATCCGCGCCACGGCCATCGCCGCCGGCATGTCCACGCTGCGCGACGACGGCATCGCCAAGATCCTGGACGGCGTCACCACCCTCGAAGAGGTCGTGCGCGCGACCGTGGTCTAGGCCGCGCGCCAGTCTTTCCCGCTCGAAAACACAGGCTTGACGGCCCTGCTCCGGGCAGGCTATCAGCCCCCTTCCCCATTGAAATTCTTTCCTTGACACCACGTAAACAGGTGTTAACTTCCGTCCATGGCAGAACGCTTGGAGTCCCCCCTGCGCCGGGAGCAGATCGCCGAGGCGGCGCTCGCCATCGTGGTCGAGCACGGCATCGGCGCGGTGACCGTACGCCGCGTGGCCGAGGCCGTGGGCATTTCGGCCGCGGCGCTGTACCGGCATTACAAGAACAAGGGGGACATCCTGGCCGCCATCCTGGAGGAGCACCACGAACTCCACATGGTCAACGTCCGCCGGGCTCTCGCCACGGGACGTAGCCCCATGGACTCGCTGCGCATTCTCTACGCGGACATCATGAAGCTCGTGGCCCGGTTCCGGGCCCTGCCCGTGATCTTCCTCTCCGATGTGGTCTGGTTCGAGGAGACGCGCCTGCGCGAGCTCAAGATGCGCCACCACGCCGCCATCCGGGACGTCCTCATGGAACTGATCCTCAAGGGGCAGGAGCAGGGAGAGATCCGGGCCGACATCCGCGCCCAGGAGCTGGTCAACCACTTCATCAGCCTCGTGGCCATGCCCGCGCTCATGTGCGCCCGCACGCCCGAGGACGTGGACATGGCCCTCCAGACCGCCGCCAACTGGGAGTTGTTTGCCCATGCCGTCACTGTGTGATTTTTTTTGCCGGACAAGTGAACATCCGTTCACCCGCAGGCGCGCCCGGATCGGGCTCGTCGCGGGCTTGGCGGGCCTCACGGTCCTGGCCCTTTTTGCGGCCGAGACGGCCGCCGCGACGAATGATGCGCCGGAGCCGCAGGCCGTGCGCGCCAAGTACGCCGCCTTTCTCCCGTTCGTCTCCAGCGAAGGGGAACTGGCCGTATACCAGGGCGATCCCGACCTGCCGGTCGTAGACTGCGCGTCGCTGCCTGCCGGGCGCACCATGGTCGCCCTGGTATTCGGCCAGTCCAACGCGTCCAACACGGTGGATCCGGGCTACGACGCGGTCAAGCCGGTCTACGCCTTTTCCGGCGGCAGCTGCCGCCGCGTGCGCGACGCCATCCCCGGGGCCACGGGCGCAAAGGGAAGTTCCTGGGCGCGCCTGGGCGACCGGATCGTCGACAGCGGCCTGTACGACGCCGTGGTGTTCGTGGACATCGCCCGGGGCGGCTCGTCGATCCTGCACTGGAGTCGGGGCGGCCAGTTCCACGACCTTCTGACCGGCTCCCTGGACGCACTGGCGGTCCGGGGCATACCCGCGACCCACGTCCTGTTCCACCAGGGCGAGGCCGATTGCGCCATGGGGATGACCCGCCAGGAATACGGCGCGGTGCTCGCCGAATTGCTCGAAGACGTCCGCGCCCATGTCGGCCCGCGCACCGATATCTTCGTCTCGCGCGCCTCCCTGTTCCTGGACCCCGCCTGCGGCGACAGGCGCAACCCCGGCTGCTACCAGTCCTGTCCGGCCGTCACCGCAGCCCAGACCGCGGCCGCCGACCCCGAACGCCGGATATTTTCCGGCCCGAACACCGACCTGCTCGTGCCCTGGTTCGACCGCAGCGATGGCTACCATTTCACGTCCCGGGCGGCCGATCGCTTCGCCGCCGCCTGGATGCCGCTGCTTGCACGGGGAGACGCCCCGCAGCGGCAGATACGCTAACCGATGACGCACGCAACTCCGCCTGCGCCCCGGGTGACGGGGCGCAGGCGCGAATCGTTCCGGAGGAGAGCATGACCGTTTTCCGTTTGTCCGCGAAATTCCGCATTCTGGCCGCCCTGGGCATGGCCTCCCTGCTGGCCATGAGCCTGTCCGGCTGCGCCACGGACAGTTCGGGCCAGGAGACCGCCGCACAGGCCCCGCCGCCGCCCGAAATCGTGGCCTATTCCGTCCGCCACGCCGACATCCCCCTGGACATGGCCTTCATGGGCCAGACGGCGGGCTCGCGCGAGGTCGAGGTCCGGGCCCGGGTCGGCGGCATCCTGCTGCGCCGCAACTATGAGGAAGGCCGTCCCGTGCGCCGGGGCGAGCTCATGTTCGAGATCGACCCCGCCCCCTACCAGGCCGCGCTCGAGCAGGCCAAGGGCGCGCTGGGCCAGGCCGAGGCCACCCTGGACCAGGCCAAGCGCGACGCCGCCCGCATGGAGACGCTCTACAAGGGCGACGTGGTGGCGAAAAAGGACTACGACGACGCCAAGACCACCCTGGATTCGGCCACGGCCGCCGTGGAGACCGCCCGGGGCAAGGTGCGCGAGGCCTCGCTCAACCTCGAGTGGACCAAGGTCACGGCCCCCATTTCCGGCCTGACCAGCAAGGAGGCCCGCTCCGAGGGCAGCCTCATCACCACGTCCAGCGACGGGAGCCTGCTCACCACCATCAACCGCGTCGATCCGCTCTACGTCAACTTCTCCATGTCCGGGCAGGAGTCCCTGCGCCTGCGCAAGCTCCAGGCCGAGGGCAAGGTGGCGTTCGGCCACGAGGGCGACTTCGTCGTGCGCCTGACCCTGCCCGACGGCAGCGCCTACAAGGAGCCCGGGCGCATCAACTTCACGGACACGCAGGTCGATCCCACCACGGGCGTGGTCAAGGTCCGGGCCGAATTCAAGAACCCGGACGCGGCCGTGCTGCCCGGCCAGTTCGTGCGCGTGCGCCTGGAAGGCGCGCACTACAAGGCCGTGCTCGCCGTGCCGCAGGGCGCGGTGCTCAACACGCAGCAGGGAGCCATGGTCTGGGCGCTGGACGAGAAGAACCAGGTTTCGCCCCGCCCCGTGGCCCTCGGCGACGCCGTGGGCAACGACTACCTGATCGAAAAGGGCCTTTCCGACGGCGAGCGGATCGTGTCCGAAGGCGTCATCAAGGTGCGCCCCGGCATGACCGTGCGCGTGCGCCAGGATGCCCCGGCCGTCGGTTCCGGCGCGGCGACCAAGGCCGCCGACGCCGGTGAGCCTGCCAAGGAGCCTCGTTCATGATCTCACGCTTCTTCCTGGGCCGCCCGGTCTTCTCCATCGTCATCTCGCTGGCCATCGTCCTGGCCGGCCTGGCGGCGATCCGCAACCTGCCCATCGCCCAGTACCCGGACATCATTCCGCCCGAGGTCAACGTCACCACCGCCTATCCCGGGGCCAGCCCCGAGGTCATCGCGGAAACCGTGGCCGCGCCGCTCGAACAGCAGATCAACGGCGTGGACAACATGCTCTACATGCGCTCGACGAGTTCCGGCGACGGGTCGTTGTCCATCACCGTCACCTTCGCCGTGGGCACGAACCCCGATCAGGCCACCATCAACGTCAATAACCGCGTCCAGGCGGCGCTCACCACCCTGCCCACGGAAGTGCAGCGCCAGGGCGTGGTCGTACGCAAGAAATCCTCGAACACCCTGCAGATTCCGGTCTTCGAGTCGCCCAACAAGCGCTACGATGCCGTCTACATCAGCAACTACGTGCTGGTGAACGTCATTGACGAGCTCAAACGCCTGCCCGGCGTCGGCGACGCCTCCATCTTCGGGGCCAAGGACTACTCCATGCGCGTCTGGCTGCGCCCGGACAAGCTGGCCCAGCTCAAGCTCACGCCGACCGACGTGGCCGCGGCCATCGAGGAGCAAAACGCCCAGTTCGCGGCCGGCCGCATAGGCGCGGAACCCACCGATCCGGCCAAGCCGGTGGCCCTCAACTACATGGTGACCACTAAGGGCCGCCTCGTCAGCCCCGAGGAATTCGAGAACATCATCCTCAAGGCCCAAAACGACGGATCGGTACTGCGCCTCAAGGACGTGGCCCGGGTGGAACTCGGGTCCAAGGACTACAACTCCGTCTCCAAGCTCAACGGCAACCCCTCGGTCGCCGTTGGCATCTTCCTGTCGCCGGGAGCCAACGCCCTGGACACGGCGGACCTCGTCAGCAACAAGCTGGCCGAACTGTCCAAACGTTTCCCGGACGGCCTGGACTACAAGATCGCGCTCGACACCACCACGTTCGTGCGCGTTTCCATCGAGGAGGTCATCCACACCCTGGTCGAGGCCATGATCCTGGTCTTTCTCGTGGTCTTCCTGTTCCTGCAAAACTTCCGCGCCACGCTCATTCCGTGCCTGGCCGTGCCGGTTTCCATCATCGGCACCTTCGCCGGCATGCAGGCCCTCGGGTTCACCATCAACACGCTTACGCTCTTCGGCATGGTGCTCGCCATCGGCATCGTCGTGGACGACGCCATCGTGGTGCTCGAAAACGTCGAGCGCATCATGACCAAGGAGAAGCTGCCGCCCAAGGCGGCCACGGCCAAGGCCATGGAAGAGGTCACGGGGCCGGTCATCGCCATCGTGCTGGTGCTTTGCGCCGTGTTCGTGCCCGTGGCCTTCCTCGGCGGCCTCACAGGCCAGATGTACAAGCAGTTCGCCATTACCATCGCCGTGTCCGTGGTCATCTCGGGCCTTGTGGCCCTGACCCTGACCCCGGCCCTGTGCGCCGCGTTGCTCAAACCCGGCCACAAGGAACCCAACCTTTTCTTCCGCGCCTTCAATCGGCTTTTCGAGAAGATCACCAACGGCTACGCCGCGGGCGTGGGCTTCCTGTTGCGCCGCAGCTTCGTGGCGGTGGTGCTTTTCGCCGGACTGTGTACTGGGGCCTTAATGCTGTTCCGCCTCGTGCCCGGCGGCCTGGTGCCCGACGAGGACGTGGGCTACATCCTCGGCATCAACATCCTGCCCGACGGCACCTCGCTGCGAGCCACCGAAGCCGTGGACGACGCCATGGACGCCATGAACGCGCAGGACCCGAGCAGACTCTATCAGATCACCATCTCGGGCCTCGACATCCTCACGAGTACCTACCGTTCCAACTACGGCACCATGTTCATCCCGCTCAAGCCCTGGGATGAGCGCAAAATGCCCGGCGAAAGCTCGTTCGACATGGTCAAGCGTCTGTTCGGGCGCGGCATGGCCCTGCCCAAGAGCCTGACCCTGGCCTTCAATCCGCCGCCCATCACCGGCATGTCCAACACCGGCGGCTTCGAGGCCTACCTGCAAAGTCGCGGCGAGGGCGGCGTCCAGGAGCTGGCCGCCATGACCGACAAGCTCATCGCCGAGGCCAAAAAGAACCCGGCGCTCGGCCGTGTGGCCACCACCTTCGGGGCCAACGTGCCGCAGCTGCGCGTGGAGCTCGACCGCCAGAAGGCCAAGGCCCTGAGTGTGGCCGTAAGCGACGTCTATGCCGCGATGCAGGCCACGTTCGGCGCGTATTATGTCAACGACTTCAACAAGTTCGGCCGCACCTTCCGGGTCCAGATCCAGTCCGAGGCGGACTATCGCGACCGGCCCGAGGACCTGCGCGACGTGTACGTGCGCTCGAGCAAGGGCGAGATGATTCCGCTGACCGCCCTGGCGACCATCGAGAAGTCCACCGGCCCCGAGGTCCTGGAGCGCTTCAACGTGTTCCCGGCGGCCAAGATCATGGGCCAGCCCGCCGACGGCCACACCTCGAGCGAGGCCCTGACCGCCATGGAGCAGGCCGCGGCCAAGGTGCTGCCGGCGGACTACACCCTGGCCTGGACCGGGTCGGCCTACCAGGAAAAGGCGGCACAGGGCTCCTCGGCGCTCATCTTCGCCATGGGCATCGTCATGGTCATCCTGATCCTGGCCGCCCAGTACGAACGCTGGACCCTGCCCTTCGCCGTGGTCATGGCCGTGCCGTTCGCGCTTTTCGGCGCCATTCTCGCCGTGTTCGGCAGGGGGCTGTCCAACGACATCTACTTCCAGATCGCGCTGGTCACGCTGATCGGCCTTGCGGCCAAGAACGCGATCCTCATCGTGGAATTCGCCGTGCTCGAGGTCAAGGCCGGCAAATCGCTCGCCGACGCCGCCCTTTCCGCGGCCAGGCTGCGCTTTCGCCCCATCATTATGACCTCGCTGGCCTTCATCCTCGGCTGTCTGCCCCTGGCCATCTCCACCGGCGCGGGCGCCAACAGCCGCCACGCCATCGGCACGGGTGTCATCGGCGGCATGCTCGGCGCAACGATCCTCGCGCCGTTTTTCATCCCCGTCTTCTTCAAGCTCATCATGGGTCTCGGCGCCTGGACCAAGCGCCTGACCGGCGGCCACGACGACGACGGCACGACCGCCTGATCCTCATATCGCCCTCCCCCCAGCCCGACCGGGCGTCGCGACGCACTGCCCCCCGCTCGCGACGCCCCGCCGGGCCTTTCCCCCCTGCGCAAAATGCAACTTGTCCAACGCGCTTTTTTCCTGCATCATCGCCACGACGTTCATTATGAAAGCCGACGCCTGCGACGTCGCCCGTACGCCGCAGCGCATCCAGCCCCGAGGGTATGTCCACGCACCAGTCGTCCTCACTGCGGCGTCTTGCCGCCGCTGTCGCGCTCGCCGTCCTGTGCGTCGCCGGCTGCGCCGACAAGCGGCCGCCCACGGCCGTGCGCGCGCCCGACGCCGCCACGGGTCCCGGCCCGGAGGATGTCGTCCGCGAGGCGTCTCCGGCCATCGCCAAAGGCAACGCCCCGGCCGCGACCTACCAGGAGCGCGGGGAAGCCTACTACCGGCTCGGCCAGTTCGAGCTGGCGCAAAAGGATTTCGAAAAGGCGCAATCCGCCGGCGGGGCCTCGGCCGAAACCCTCTACGACCTCGGCGCGGCGGCCTACATGCGCCACGACTACGACGACGCCCTCAAGCGCTTCAGCGACGCCCTTGCCCGCGACGGCGGCATGGGCCAGGCCTACAACAACCGGGGCGTCACCTACTTCGCCCTGGGCCAGTACGAAAACGCCCTGGCCGATTTCAACACCGCGCAGCGCCTCGGCGGTCCGAGCGAAAAGGCGGCGCTTTTCAACCGCGCCCTGACCTACCAGACCATGCGCGACCTCGACCGGGCCATGGCCGACTACGACAGGATCATCGCCGCCGACCCGGGCAACGCCGCCGCGCGCAACAACAAGGCCGACATCCTCATTTCCCTGCGCCGCTTCGACGAGGCGGCATCGCTCCTCGACGCGGCCATCGCCACCACGCCGGGCGACCCGGAACTCTACTTCAACCGGGCGCTCGCCCGGGAGGCATTAAACCAGTACCCCGCGGCCAAGGCCGACTACGACCAGGCCCTCCGGCTGCGTTCCAATTTCGCCGAAGCCTACCGCAACCGGGGTGTGCTGCACCTGCGGCTGCACCAGACCAAGGAAGGCTGCGCCGACCTCGCCCTGGCCTGCCGGTTCGGACAGTGCAAGCAGACGCAGAAAGCCAAAGACTTCGGCATGTGCCAATGACCGGGGGAGGCGGATCGCGGCTGCCATGACCGAATCCCGATTCCACCGCGCCGTCGTCCTGACGACCGTGCTCTCCCTGGCCGGGGCCATTGCCCTGGTGGTCCACGCCGTCTGGTTTTCCCCCCTGCCGGCGGCTCCGGCGGCGAACCCCCGGGCTCCCGAGGAAAAACACGCACCCAAACGCGCACCGCAAACCGCGGAACTGACCCGGGCCATCCTCGCCAACGACATTTTCGGGCTCAAACCCACGGCCGCCGAGGCGACCCGCAACGCCGTCCCGCCCAAGCCCGCCGAGATCGACATGGACCTGACCGGCACGGTGGTCACGGCCGACCCTGACCGCAACGTGGCCTTCCTGCGGGAACGCAGCGGCAGGACGCAGAAGCCCTACCGCATCGGGGCCAGCGTGAAGGACGCGACCATCATCTCCATCGGCAGGAATTCCGTCATCCTCTCGCGCCAGGGGCGCGAGGAGATCCTGACGATGAAACCCTGACCGGCCGCCCGCCCGACGCCAGCGCACACAGGAAGCCATGCCCGTTTTCGAATACACCGCCGTCGACGCCAGGGGACGCTCCCGCCAAGGCATTCTCTCGGCCGAAAGCGCCCAGGCCGCCCGTCAGCTGCTGCGCGCCAAGCGCCTTTTCGTCAGCGCCATAGCCGAAGCCCAAAGCCCCGGCGCGGCCGCCGCCGGAACCAGGGAACGCCAGCCCCTTTTTTCCCGCCGCGTCGGCCGGGCACAGCTGTTGACCGCAACGCAGGTCCTCGCCACCCTGCTCGAAGCCGGGCTGCCGCTGGACAAGGCCCTGGCCTCGCTGATCGACCAGATGCGCCCCGGCCGGGCCAAGTGGGTCTTTTCCCACATCCTCGAACGCATCCGCGAAGGCCAGGAGTTTTCCACGGCCCTGGCCGCCTACCCCGGCGTCTTTCCGCCCACCTACATCAGCATGGTGCGCTCCGCCGAGGCCACGGGCATGCTGCCCATCGTGCTGTCCAACCTGGCCGAATACATGGATCGGCAGATGGCGCTCGCGCGCACGCTCCAGGCGGCGCTGGCGTACCCGGCCTTCATGTTCTTTTTCGGCATCCTCGTGCTGGCGTTGCTCCTCACCTACGTCATCCCGGAGGTCACGCGCATCTTCGTCGACCTCAAGCGGTCCCTGCCCCTGCCCACGGTCATCCTCATCGCGGTGAGCGACTTTTTCCGGACCTGGTGGCCGGCCCTGCTCGGGGGAAGCGCCGGCGTCATCGCGCTTGGCGTACGCCTGGCGCACACCGCACGCGGCCGTGCCCTTCTCGACCGGTTCACCCTGGGCCTGCCCGTGGTCGGGACCATCGCCCGCAACGCCGCCACGGCCCGCCTTTGCCGCACGCTCGGCACCTGCCTGCTCCAGGGCGTGACCATGCTCGCGGCGCTGCGTATCGCCGGATCGGTCTCCGGCAATACGGTCTTCGAGCAGGTCATGGAGCGCATCCGCGACGAAGCGAGCCAGGGCGGCGGCCTCACCGACCCCATGCGCGAGGCCGAGATATTCCCGCCCATCGTCATCCAGCTCGTCTCCGCCGGCGAACAGAGCGGCCGGCTGGGCGAACTGCTCGTCAACCTCGGGCGCATGCTCGAAAACGACGTTTCCACGCGCATCCGCGCGGCAAGCGCCCTGTTCGAGCCCCTGATGATCCTGTTGCTCGGCGGCATGGTGGGGCTTATGGTCCTGGCCGTACTGCTGCCCATCTTCGAAATGAGCAGCCTCATCGGATAATGTGCGCTCCAGCAGCGACAAGGAGGAACCATGAACGCCCACGCCCGCCCCTTCCCGCGCCGCCGCGCCGCCCGTTGCGGCGACGCCGCCGGCTTCACCCTGATCGAGCTGATGGTGGTCATCGTGATCCTCGGCGTCCTGGCCGGGCTCGTGCTGCCGCGCATCGTGGACCAGCCGGACAAGGCCCGGGTGGTCAAGGCCAAGATGCAGATCGAGAGCCTGTCCATGGGGCTTAAGCAATACAAGCTCGACAACGGTTTCTACCCCAGCACCGAACAGGGCCTGCGCGCGCTCAAGGAAAAACCCTCCATCGGCCGCGTGCCCCAGAACTATCCGGCCAAGGGCTATCTCGACACCGTGCCCAAGGACCCCTGGGGCCGCGACTACGTCTACATCTGCCCCGGCGAGCACGGCGACTTCGACCTGCTCTCGCTCGGCGCGGACCGCGAGGAAGGCGGCGAAGGGGTCAACGCCGACATCAAGAGCTGGGACCTTGGCGGCTAGCCGCCGCGTTCCGGCGCACTGCGCCGCGCCGGGGACGTCCGGCTTCACCCTGGTGGAACTGACCATCGCGCTCGTGGTCATGGGCATCGCCGCCGGCCTGACCCTGCCCATGCTTTCCAGCCTGCTCTCCCGCGAAGGCGAAAAAACCGCGGCCAGGGTGCTCCAGGGCGTGCTGCGCCGCACCCAGGCCGAAGCCCTGCTTTCCGGCCGCGACTGGCGTGTGGACATCGACTGGGCACGGGGCAAATGCCGGGCCATGCAGATCGAAAAACCGCTTCCCGGGCCGGTGCGCGCCGCAGGGGACGCCGCGTCCCGGGGGTCCAAAGCGCCCACGCCCCGCGCGCCCGACGCCAAGGACGGCCGGGACGTCGTGGTGACGGCCGACCTGCCCGACGCCGCCCGGCCGGCGCTGGTCCTGACCGCCGGCGGCGAGGCCCGCCTGCCCGAAGTCACCTCCCTCGTGCTGCGCCCCCAGGGCCTATGCCAGCCGGCCTTCATCCAGCTGGCCGACGTCGCGGGCAAAAGCGCGGCCCTGGCCATTTCCGCGGTCGGATGCCGTGTGGAGCTCGTCCAGGCCGACCTGGACACGGCCCGGGAGCGTTTCGCCAAGGCCCACGCCCTGCCCCGCCTGCCCTGGGGCGACGATCCCCTGCCCGCAGCCGGGAGCTGAACCGTGGCCGGCGACGCATCCCGCAACGAAGCCGGACAGGCCCTGCTCGAAACGCTGATCGCCGTGGCCATCCTGGCCATCGCCCTGGTGGCGCTCCTGGCCGGGCTCGTCCAGCTCCAGGACCGCCGCCTCGACGCCGCCCGCACCCGCCATGCCGGGCAACTCGCCGCGGACAAACTGGCCGCGGTGGAACTGCTCGGCGAAGCGGGCATCGCCAATGCTTCGGGCGAATTTCCCGCGCCGGACACCGATTTCTCCTGGAAGGTCACCGTCACGGCCACGCCCGACGCGCTCTTCCGGGTGCTCGCCGTGGAGGTGCGGGCCAAGGGCTCCCAGGATCTGTCCGTAACCTACTCGCGCCTGGAGCCCAAGCCGTGATCCGGCCAGGGCCGCGCCAGGCGGGCTTCACTCTGGTCGAGGTGCTGCTGGCCGTCTTCATCGCGGGCCTCGTCATGGTCGGCAGCTATTCCGTGGCCTCCCAGGTCATGCGGCTCTCGGAAGAGGCGGGCGTGCGGCTCGCCGAGGAATCGGCCCAGGACATCCTGCGCCTGGCCCTCGGCAACGACCTCGGCTCGATCATCTACGTGGAAAGCGCGAAAGGCGACGCCAAGGACGCCATGGCGTTTACGGGCGGCGCTTCCACTACGACGCTGTCCGACCAGACGGAAAAGACCTTGTTGTCCCTGGCCACCGCCGCGACCCTCGATCCCGGTCGCCCCTTTCCTTCCAACGGCTTCAACCACGTCGTCTACGTGCTGCGCCAGGACGAAAGCACGCGCCAGGACAAGCGTACGAGCCTCGTGCGCCGCGAACGCAGCGCCGCCACGGTTCCCCGACGGCCGGGAAAAGAACTCCCCTGGGACGAGACGGTGCTTGCGGAGCGGGTCGAAAACATGACCATCCGTTTCTACGCCTCCGGCGGTTCGGACGCGGGCGAAACCTGGGACAGCCAGGACCGGGAGCGGGCCAAGACCGCTCCCTTGCCGGCCCAGGTGCGGCTGCGCGGCGTCATGGTCGTTTCCGGGCAACGCTTTCCCTTGGATGTGCGGGTCAACCTCCCGGCGCGCGCCATCGCCATGGAGCGGCGCTGAGATGTCGCGGCGCGCGCAACCGGCCGGCGCGGTGCTGCTTTTCGTGCTGGCGCTGGTGGCGCTGCTGTCGGCGCTTGCGGTGCAAACCATCCGCACCTCCCAGCTCGAGGTGTTCGCCGCCTACGCCGGCATCTATTCGCGCCAGGCCGAGGCCATGGCCGAATCCGGGCTGCTTGCGGCCGCGTCCCTGCTCGGCGCCGAAGAAAAGTTCGGGACGACGGTCAACCTGACCCAGGACTGGGCCTATTTTCCCGAACTCAATGCGTATCCCGGCAAATGGTTTCTCGACGGCCACCTGCACGGGCGCATCGAGGACGAACTGGGCAAATTCCCGATCAACAACCTGCATCCCGGGCTGTCCGGCCATGCCGTCTACGAGGCCGTTTTCCTGCGACTGTTGACGGCCAAGCCCTTTTCCCTGCCGACGGCCAAGGCGCAGGCGTTGCTGGCCGCCGTCGTGGACTGGCTTGATCCTGACGACGCTCCGGTTTCCGGCGGGGCAGAGGACGCCTTCTACGCCGCCGACAACCTGCCCTACCGTGTGAAAAACAACTCCCTGGACACCTTGGGCGAGCTCCTGCTCGTCAAGGGGTTCTCCAGGGAACTGCTCTATGGCCATAAGGACAAGCCCGGGCTGTGCAGCTTGCTGACCGTCTGGGGGCCGGGGCTGATCAACGTGAACACGGCCCCTGTGGCGGTCCTGGCCGCCCTGCCGTCGAACATCGACGCCGTCCGCGCCCGAACCGTCGCCGAGGCCATCGACGCCTACCGCCGCGACCCTGTGCGCCGCGACAGCCTCGACTCCCTGGAATGGCTGCAAAAAGCCGTTCCGGACCAGGGCATCGAGTGGCCAAGCGAAATCATGACGCATCGCAGCGTCTGCTTTTCCGTCACCCTCGAGGGCGTTTCCGGGGCGGCGTCCAGGCGTCTGTACGCCGTGCTCAAGCGCAGCCAGCAGAAACATTCCAACCGTGCGGCAGGCTGGGACGTCCTGTACAGGGAGTTGCGCTGACCGTCCCGGCATGCCACAATTCCCCCATGGCTCCTTCCGTCTTGTCCGTGGTCTGCCGCCGCGACGCCGTGCGCCTGTTGCGTCTTTCCCGCATGCCGGGCGGCATGGACATACGTTTGGCCGAAGCCATGCCAGGCGCCGACGACACGCCGGCCGGCCTGGCACGGCTGGCCGCGCAGACAGCCCTTGGCGCGGGGCTTGGCACCGAACGCCTGATCCTCGGCCTCGACGGCGGGGAGGCCACCCTGCGTCGCCTGCGTTTTCCCTTCACCACGCGCAGCAAGATCGATCTGGTGCTCGGCCCGGAACTGGAGCCGCACCTGCCCGTGCCCCTGGCCGAGACGGCCCTGTCCTGGGTCAAGACCGCCCTGGAGCCGTCGCCTGCCGTCGTCGCCCTTGTCGCCGCCACGCCCCTTATGCCGCTGCAGGATATGCTCGAGGCCTTAAGCGACGCGCTGCTGCCCGCCCCGGGCGCGGCCTGCCTGGACCTCGCCGGGCTCGACGCCGTCCTGGAACGGCTCGCCCCCACGGGCGCTGCGCTGCTGCTTAGCCTCGACGGCGCGCAGGCTTCCTGCCTCTGCCGCCTGGCCGGCGCGCCGGCCATCTGGCGCACGTTCCCCGCGCCGACGCAAGGCGACCCCGCCCTGCCCGACATCCTGGCCCGGGAAGCCCTGCTGACCCTGGCCGCCGTGGCCCCGAGCCCTCCCCGGGACCTCCGGCTTTTTACCGTCGGGATTACGGACGCGTCCGTCGCCGCGGCGCTTGACCGCGCCATGGGCGCAACCGCCCATCCGGTCGCCGCACAGCCGCGCTGGCCGAAGCTTGCGGACGGGACGGCGCTGCCGGACCGTTTCGCCGCCGCCTACGGCCTGGCGCTTTTGGACGCGGCCGACCCGGGCACGCGGAACTTCCTGCGCGGGGATCTCGCCCCGGTCATCGCCCCGGCCGTCAAACGCCGGGGCCTGCTGCTGGCCGGCACGGCGCTGGCCGCAGTGCTCCTTTGCGCCGTGGGCAGCCTCTGGTTCGCCTACCACCGCCTGGACACGGCCATCGAGGCCGCGGGACATCGCACGGCCGCCCTGGTGGAACAGGCCGCGCCGGATGCCGGCCCCGGACTCACCGTCACCCAGAAGCTGTCCGTGCTGCGCGGCCGCATGGCCGCCCAGGCCGATGCGGCCAAAAACAGCAGTGACACCTCGGGTTCTGCCATCGAGCTCCTCGCCGCCATCCATCAGGCCCTGGGGCCGGGCGGACGCACCCACGTGCGGCGCATCTCCCTCGACGACCGGCGCGCGACCATCGACGCCACCGCCGACGACTACAATACCGTGGAAGAAGTCAAGCGTCGCCTTTCGGCCTCGGACCTGTTCACGGAAGTGGAAATCAAGGGGGCCAAGAACGTGCCCGAGAAAAAACAGGTCGAGTTCCAGCTCGATATGCGGCTGTCCGGCCGCAGGGACAGCGGCGCGTGAACACACGGCTTCCCCATCCCGCGGTCCTGGCCGCCGGCGTGGCGGCGTTGCTGCTCGGAATTTACATGTGGGTGGTCACGCCCCTGGCCGACGGCCTGACGGCGCGGGAAAACCGGCTGGCGGCGGCGCTTCGCGCCGAAGCCGACGCCGCGCGCCTGGCCGCCGCCATTGACCGGGCGCAAAAGGGCCCGGCCGCGCCGGCACGCCCCGAGACCTTCACGATCTTTTCCTTTGTCGAGAACGCGGCCACCCGGGAAGGCATCAAGGACCATGTGGAATTCATGCGCCCGGCGAGCAAGGACCTGGGCGACGGCAGGCGCGAAATGGCCGTGGACCTGCGCCTGTCGGGCCTTGGCATGCAGCAGGTGCTCGCTTTTCTCCAGCGGGTGGAAGCCCCGGACATGGGCGTGCGCGTGCGCCAGCTGATCCTCCAGGCCTCCCAAAAGGGCGGGCTGGACGCCGACATGTCCGTGGCCGTCGTGACGGACAAACCCCGCTGAGCCGGCCGGCTTAATAAAAAGTGCCGAGCACCGGCGCGGTGACGGAAAGCGTGCTTGTCGTGGTGGACGTGGAGGAAGAGGCTGTCGTGTAAGGGAGGGAAGACGAAGCATACGACGTCGTCGTGGACGAAGGAGAGTATGACGTTCCGACCAGCGAAGACGTGCCGCTGGAGTAGGACGTGGACGTCGCCGTGGTGACGGTGTTTTGCATCTTCTGGACCTGGGCCAGATCGTTCTGGGCGTTTTTCTGGTAGTTCGCCGCCATGACGGGATCGGCCGTGGCCGTGGCGATGGCAGCCCAGGATGCCGCGCGCCCGACCAGGGCGATGACGTAATTTGCGTTTAAGGACAAGGCCTTGTCGTACGCTTCCAGGGCGTATTTGTAATTGCCCTGCAGCGCGCGCAGCAGTCCGAAACTCGCATAGGCCGCCAGGTAGTTCGCATCCTGGGCCACTGCGGCCTCGTATTCCTCGTTGGCCCGCGCGTAATCCCCGATGCTGACCCAATAGGCGCCCCTGGCCACGTAGGCGGCCGGCTCGGAAGGCGCGTAGGTCACGGCCAGATTGAGTTCGGTCAGCGCCGCCGAAGAGGCTCCCTGCCCGAGATAGGCCAGTCCCAGGCCGGCCGCGGCCTTGGCGTCGCTTTCGTCGAGTTCCAGGGCGGCGGCGAAGCCCCGCTGCGCCTGGGCATAGCTTTGCCCCAGCAGATAGCCCCTGCCGAGCGACGTGTAGCCGTCCACAAGCGCGGTCAGGTTGTTGAGGTAGATGCCGCCACAATACGACGAGTACAGCGCCATCTGTGTCGCCGTCTCGTTGTATTCGTTCATTGTTTCATTTTTTTCTTTATCCTTGTCCGTCAAGTCCTCGGCAACGGGCAGATTGGTGCTGCCGCTCGAGGAGGCGAAGAGGCCGGAACTGGTCGTCGAGGAGGAAGAAGAGGTCGACGAACTCGTCGTCGAAGTGGTCGTGCCCGTGCCGGAAGTTGTCCCCGTCGTGCCGGTTGTTGTCGTCCCTGTCGTGCCGGTCGTTCCCGTCGTTGTGGAACCGGAGGTGGTCGAGGTTCCCGTGGACGACAGGCCGTTGATGGAAGTCAGGTTGAGGACGCTACCGTAACCGTAAAGTCCGCTCAGGCCGGAGGTCAGGCCAAGGGTGTTATACGTGCTTGAAGAAGCAAGGAGCAGCGGGTTGTCCGATTGCAGGAACTGGTCGCATGTATCCGAAGCGCGCAGGTAGGCGACGGCGGTCGTCGCGTCGCTGACGGCATTGGACGGCAGATAATAAAGCAGATCGAGTTTCGACCGTTCCAGATACACATAGCCGTTCTGGCTGTTGTTCGTCAGCGCATTGTTGAGATAGACGAACGCCGTGTTGTAGTCCTTGGCATCTATGGCGGCAAGGGCGGTCTGGTAATCGGTGTCGTTGGTCGTGGAAAGCTGGTTGGTGCTCGCCGCCCGCGCTCCCCAAGGCAGCAAGCAGACGGCGCAGACAAGGAACAGGGCAAACCCTTGATGCGCGTTCGATGCCTTCATGCCCCCCCCTGCTTCGCCGCATGGCGGCGCCTTTCCCGCAACGCGCGACAGCGCGCGAAGCCGCAGTCTTGCTCTTGTCTTAAGGATGCGTCGCAGCGGCGTCAAGGCTGCCGGTTCCTGGCGGCCTCCACCCATGCGATTTCGCGGCTGATGGACGCGGCCACATCCGCGATTTTCAAGTCTGGCGGCAGGACGCTCCAGGTGTAGGTCTCCACCTCCATCGGCGTATCAGGGGGGAAAAGCGGCAGTATCTCCTGCAAGAAAGGCTGCGTCGTCTCACATTCCGGCAATGCGCGCACGAATACCGGCAAATGGAAATGCACGCGCCATGATGCAACGTCGGCCGGTGCTGCGGCGAGGGCTTCGTGCAGATCGTTAAACCGCAGCAGGGTTCCATCCTTTTGCCGCGCCACGGCCTGATGCAGGTACACGGGCTCCACGAAACGGCGCAGGAGTGAAAGCGCCGCGCCTTCCAGATGCAGTGCCGAGGAAACCTGCACGTGCCCGACGGCGATTCCCGCCGCGGCAAGGCGCGCCAGGGACGCGGCCGGGTCCTCGTATTGCAGCGCCTGATGGCAGCAGTCGTAGCAGATCGCCAGATGCCGCCGGTATGCGCCTTCGGGGTCCAGGGCCGCGCACAGGGCGACGGACTCGTCCGTGGTTTCGACGAGGCAGCCCGGTTCGGGCTCCACGGACAGGCGGATCACCCGGCCGGTGCGCGCGGCCAGGGCGACCAGGGCGGCCAGGGCGCGGCGCATCTGCGCAAGCGCTGTCGGCCGGTCCTTTGCGGGAAATCCCCGGCGAAACCCGACGGGCACCGTGGAGAGGGACCCCGTCGCGCCCTCCGGCAGCCAGCAGGCGAGCGCCTCGGCCAGGCGCAGGGTGTAGGCCAGGCGCTCCGGGTCGCGCCAGTCCGGCAGATAGACCGCCTCCTTGACCGGTGCGTCGTGGAAGCGGCCGTACGGGAAGGCGTTGACCGTGGTCACGGCGAGGCCGTTTTCCTTCAGCCACCGACCGAGGTCCTCCGCCTCCCCCGCCTGCGCAAGTTCAAGGCTGGCCCGCCCCGACAGGCGCAGCCCCACGGGAAAAGGGGCATCCGGCGAACAGGCCGCCTTGACGCGCAGCGTATGCGCCGCAAGGGCCGCGCGCGTCTCGGCCAGGCTCTCCCCGGCATGGATGTTGGTGCAGTAGGTGACCGCGCCCATGGCGTCCTCCCGCGTCAGGCCCGCGGACGCAGCCGCTCCCGGGCGGCGGCCATCAGCGCGAAATCCACGTCGTGGACCTCGACGCGCCGGCCGATGCCGTCGAGCAGGCTCAGGTGGAGCCGGCCGCCCAGGTGCTCGCGAAAGGAAGCCACGGCAGCCTCCATGTCGAGGGAATCCAGGGCGGGATGCCACACGGAAAGCCCCAGCGCGCCAAGAAGCGCGAGCACGGTCCCGGTCGCTTCCGGACCGATGCGGCCGGTCAGCTCCGAATACACGGTGTCCAGGGCCACGCCCACGGCCACGGCCTCGCCGTGGCGCAGCGCCCCGTGCGTGGCCTCCTCCAGGGCATGGGCGGCCCAGTGGCCGAAATCGAGGGGCCGCGCCGACCCGAGTTCGAAGGGGTCGCCGCCCGTGGCGATATGCGTGAGATGCGCCAGGGCGCAAAGCCGGTTGGCTTCCTCCAGGGCGTCGTCGTCGAGCACGGCGAGGCGCGGGGCGAGCTCGCGCAGGCGCGCGAAAAAGGCCGCGTCGCGCACGAGCGCCACCTTGACGGCCTCGGCCAGCCCCGCCCGCGCCTCGCGCGCGGGGAGCGTCGCCAGGAGCGCGTGGTCGTTGACCACGGCATACGGCGGCGCGAAGGAGCCCAGAAAGTTCTTGCGGCCGAAGGCGTTGACGCCGTTTTTGACGCCGACGCCGGCGTCGTTCTGGGCCAGCGCCGTGCTCGGCATGCGCACAAGGCGCACGCCCCGGTGGGCCGTGGCCGCAGCGAAGCCGGCGGCGTCGAGCACCGCGCCGCCGCCGAGCACGAGCAGAAACGACTGGCGGCAAAGCCGCGTCTCGAAAATATGCCGCCACACGGCCTCGACCACGGCGAAATCCGCCTTGGCCCGCTCGCCGCCGGGGACGACCAGCGGCGGCGCGACCAGGGCGAAAACGTCGGCGCGCGCCGCGAAAAAACCGCTTATGCGATCGCACAGCCCGGGCTCGGCCCCGGCCGCTCCCGCGTCCACGACCACGCCCAGGCGGTGCGGCCCGGGCCCGGCCCGCTCCACGGCCGCGACCAAGGCGGGATTGGCCGGGTCGAAGGCGTCACGGGTGAAAAGGACGGGAAAATCGAAGGCGAGCGCGATATGCTGCGAAGTTGTACGGATCATGCATCCTCGATCGACGGACGTTGCGCCTCCTCGGCCTCGACCCGGTCGCGGCCCAGGGATTTGGCAGCGTAAAGAGCCTGGTCGGCCCGGGCCAGGAGGCTTTCACCAGTATCGCCGGCGCGCGCCGCCGCCACGCCGAAACTGCACGTGACGCGCAGCCCCCCGGTCTCGAGGACAAGGGCGTGGGTGGCGCGCCGCAAATCTTCGGCCAGCCGGAAGGCCGCGTCCAGGGCCATCCCCGGACAAAGCACCACGAACTCCTCGCCGCCCCAGCGGCCGATTTCGCAGTCCACGGGCACGCCGCCGCGCAACAACGCGCCCAGGGCGGCAAGGACCGTGTCGCCGCGCAGATGGCCGTAGCGGTCGTTTATGGCCTTGAAGTGGTCGATGTCGAGCATGATGAGGCCAAGCGGCCGGCCCTGCGCCCCGGCCCGGGCCAGGACCTCGGCCAGGCGGGCATCCGCGTGTTGGCGATTGGCCAGGCCCGTGAGCAAATCCGTGGTGGACAGGCGCACGAGTTCGATGTTCTTCAGCGCCAACTCGGCGTGGGCCTCGGCGAGGCGGTTCTGCGTCTCCTTGAGTTCGGAGATGTCCACGGCGATGGAATACTTGACCACCCTGCCGTCGGGCCAGGTCATGGCCCGCACCTGCATCTGGTACCAGCGGTCGTCGGCCTCGTTGAAATGCTCGAAAACCTGGGTGGCGCCGTTTGGCAACCCGTCCGGCGCAAGCAGTTCGGCCATGCGGCAGTGCCGGCATGGCGCGTCGTTTTCATAGAGCGCCTTGTGGCAGATGCGGCCATGGTGGTCGCCGAAACGCTCGATGAAGGCTTTGTTGCTGTAAATGAGGGTGTAGGAAGCCGCGTCCACGACGTAGATGCCGAAGGGGATGAGATCGAAATGGCTCTCGAAGAGCGCGTTTTCCATCATGACGCGCTACCGGGCCGGCGCGGCAACGTGACGGTCACGCTGGTGCGGCCGGGAACGCCCGCGTCCAGGGCGACGCCGCCGCCGTGCGCCCTGGCGGCCAGGGCGGCGGAATAGGCACCGAGCCCCGTGCCGCCCCGCTTGCCCATGGTGACGTACTTGTCGAACATCCGGTCGCGGATGCCTGCGGGCACTTCCCCCTGGTTGGACAGAACCACGGCCAGGGTCGCGGGATCGTCGTCGCGGATGTCGATGACGACCTCGCCACCGTGGGGCGTGGACTCCAGGGCGTTGACCAGGAGATTTTGCAGCATGGGGTCGAGCAGGAGCGCGTCGCCGTCGAGGGGGACGACGTCCTTCGTGGCCAGGGGCACGCCGTTTCGCGTCAGGCGGATCGTGCGGCTGCGGGCCACGGACATGGTGGCCAGGCGCGCGGCCGTGCGCCGGACCATGTCCGCGAGGTCGAGCGGCTGGGAAGAGAGGTCATAGGCCCCGGTTTCCAGGCGGTAGAGCACCAGGGACTGGTTGAGCATCTCGAGCATGGAATGGCCGGCCTGCTCGATGAGGCGCACCACCTTCTCGGCGTCGGGGGGCAGGTCATAGTTGTCGAGCAGCACCTGGGGCAGGCCGATGAGCGCCGAAAGAGGCGCTTTGAGGTCGTGGCGGGCGATGCGCTCGACGTGTTCGCGCAGCTCGATGTTTTCCTGGAGCACACGGTTGCGGCCGGCGAGCTCCTTGTTGCGGATGGCCAGCTCGGCATGGGCCTCGGCGAGGCGGTTCTGCGTTTCCTTGAGCTCGGAAATGTCCACGGCGATGGCATACTTGACCACGCGGCCATCGGGCCAGCCCATGGTCTTTTCCTGCATCTGGTACCAGTGCTCCTCGCGTTCGTTGTAATGGTCGTAGATCACGGTGACGCCGTTCGGCATGCCGGCGTCGGTGAGCAGTTCGGGAATGCGGCAATGCAGGCAGGGGCCGGGCTCGTCGAAGAGCACCTCGTGGCACCGCCGACCTTCGGCGGCGCCCAGCATGTCCCGGAAGTGCTTGTTGACGAAGACGATTTCGTAAGTCGACACATCCACGACATAGATGCCAAAGGGAATGACGTCGAAATGCGTCTGGAGCAAGGCGCTTTCGAGCATGGAGGCGTTCATGGGAGATACTTTGCGGCCACGGTTTCGAGGGTTTCCTTGAGCTTTTCCGGCTTGACGGGCTTGAGGATATAGCCCTTGGCCCCGGCTTCGATGGCGTCCATGACCATCTGCTCCTGGCCGTGGGAGGTGACGATGACGATGCGGGCGTCGGGGGAGACGGCCATGATGCGGCGGGTGGCCTCAATGCCGTCGAGGTCGGGCATGGTGATGTCCATGGCCACGATGTCCGGGGCCACAGCGGCGTAGGCGTCCACGGCTTCCTGACCGGTAGCGGCCACGGCCGCCACCTCGTGCCCGAGGCCTTCCAGCATCTTGACCATTTTCTTGACGGTGAGGCCGGAGTCGTCCACCACCATAATGCGAAGCGGTTTCATGCCCTACTCCTTCACGTATTCCAGGGAGTCGTTGAAAAGCTCCCCCGGCCCGATGAGGTGGATGCTCAGCCGGCCTGGCTCGGCCGACAGCTCTGCCGAGGCGAACTTGGCCGCCCGGTGGCGCATGACGGACTTGGCCTCGGTCAGGATGATAGGCGGGGAAAGCGCGATGGCCGGGCCTTTTTCGGCGACGTCGGCCAGGGCGTTGCCGACGATGATGTTGATGATATCGCCCGCGGTTTCCTGGACGGCGTCCTCGCGTTCGTCCTCGCCGATGTCGAGGCCGTCGGTGTAGGCGACGAAGGCGGTGTCGAGCAGGGCGGCGTCGAAACTGTAGGCCAGGTAGAGCTTGAGCTGCCCGGCGGCGCTGAGGATCGCCGTGGTGTGGCGCAGGTCGAGCTTCTGCACGTCGTCGACATGGAAGTCCGGCGGCGACAGGAGGATGCCGAGTTCCTCGCGGAAAAAGGCGTCGGTGCGGTCGGCCAGGGCGCGCAGAAAAGCGGCAAGGTCAAGGTGCTCGGTCATTAACCCTCCACGGACGTCTTGTGCGGCTCAAGGGGAACCTCGATCACGAATCGGCTCCCATGGCCGGGGGTGTTTTCCAAATCGATCGTTCCGCCCAGGCGTGCGGCCTCGGCGCGCACTGCGGCGAGCCCCACGCCCCGTCCGGACAGATCCCCTGCCACCCGGCGCGAGGTGAATCCGTCGCGAAACACCAGGCGCAGGATGGCGGCGTCGTCCATGCCGGCCAGTTCCTCGGCCCCGGCGAGCCCGAGTTCGAAAGCCCGGGAGCGGATCAGGCCGACGTCCACGCCCCTGCCGTCGTCGGCGACGACAATGCGGACCTTGCCCGGCATGGCTTCCACCACCAGGGAAATATGGCAGACCTCGTCCTTGCCCAGGGCCTCGCGCTCGGCCGGAGGCTCCAGGCCGTGGTCCACGGCATTGCGTATCACATGAATCAGGCTTTTCGCCAGAGCGGCATAGCGGGCCGGATCGACCAACACGGCGTCGCCCTCCACCGCGAAGGGGGCGAGTTCCTTGCCCTGGGCCGCGGCCAGCCGCCGGGCCGTGCGGGGATAGACGGCGAGCATCCTGCGCAGATCGACGAACCGCAGGGTGCGCGCCGCGCCGAGCACGGCGGCGTCGGCCGCGTCGAGTCCCAGTTCGTCCAGGCGGGAGAGCAGCCGGCCGGCCAGGGACGCCAGCGCCCCGGCCAGCGCGCCGTCGAGGCAGACCTCGCCCCGGCGATCGAAATATTCCCGGCCCAGGGCCTCGCGCACCACGTCCAGGTCCTGTTCCAGGGCCGCGTCCACGTCGTTTCCGTCCAACAGGGCGCAGACCGCCTCGCGGTCCGACGCGGCTTCCTGGCGCAACTGCGACAGGCGATCTTCCAGGGTGTCGAGGGCCTTGGCCACATGGCCGCATTCGAGCTGCAGAAAAAGCCCTTTGAAGGTATGCACCTTGCGGTAGAGCGCGTCCAGGGCCTGGCGTTCGTCGGGTGCCGCCTGGGCCTGCGCCGCGCCCTCGCGCCGGAATGCGGCGAAATCGTCGAGCACGGCGAAAAAGTCCCGCTGGTCGCGCACGGCCGCGACCACACAGGCCAGCCGGTTGCGCTCCCGGGTCACGGCGTCCTTGAGGCGCGCCTCGCCCGTGACATCGGTGATGACGAACATCAGGCGGTCCTCGCCCAGGGGCCGGTAGGCCAGGCGCAACGACGCCTCGCCGCGCCGGATCATGGGCGGCATGAGCGAAATGTAGAGGTCGCGGCGGTAGGGATCGGGCTCGTCCACCACCCGGCGGACATTGACGGACATGGCCGCGCCGTCGGCTTCGTCGTGGGGGAAAAGCAGCGCGGCGACGTTGTCCCCGGCGATGTCGCGACCGAAAAGGTTGCGGCATTCGGCGCTGTACTGCGGGTCCACCATGCCGTCGCGGTCCACGGACAAAAAGCCCTGCCCGGCGTTGTCGAGCAGCGCGGCCACGCGCCGCGCCGCAGCGTCGCGGGCCTCGTTGGCCTGGCGCAAGGCGCGGTTGAGGCTCGAAAGTTTGCGGTTCCACCAGACCACCACGACCAGGACGCACACGGCTCCGGCCACGATCTTCCAGACCAGCGCGTAGTCGAAGCCCTGCTCGAAGGTGACGGCCAGCCACCGCTTCATGATGGCGTCGGATTCTTCCTTGGTCAGCGTGTTGACGGCCTTCTGGAACAGCGAAGCCAGTTCCGGTTCGTCGTCGCGGCTGGCCATGGCCAGGTCGAGGTGGGCCTCCAGGCGACCGGCGATCTTGAGGTCGCTGTAGTGGTCCTTGGCCAGGGCCTGGCTGATGGCCGGCACGGTGTCGATATAGCCGTAGAGCCGACCGTCGGCCACGAGCTTGAGGCCTTCGGCGACGCTCGGCACTTCCTTGAGGTTCATGCCCGGGTATTTGGCGCGCAGGATGTCGAGGCTCGCGTAGCCATTGACCACGCCCAGGGTCTTGCCGGCGAGGCTTTCGGGATTTTCGATGTACGGGGCCTTGGCCAAGGTGGCCACGACCATGGGAAAGTGCAGATAGGGCGAGGTGAAGCGCAGGAACCGGCGGCGGTCCTTGGTGTCGCTGGCGGCGGGCAGGAAATCGCAGCGCCGTTTCTTCACCGCCTCCAGGGTCTGACTCCAGGAGGCCGTGGGCACAAGGACCATGGGCACGCCGATGCGCTCACCGATGAGTTTCAGGAAATCCGCGCCGATGCCGACATAGCGGCCGTTTTCGTCGATGCGCTCGATCGGGGGCCAGTCCGGGTCCACGCAATAGGACAGGGCTTTTTTGCGGGCCAGATAGTCGCGCTCCCGCTCGGTCAGGGCGATGGCGCCGGCCGCCGGCCCGGCCGTATCCAGGCCGGATTCGGGATTGGCCACGCCATGCTTGTACACGGGCAGCCATTTGGCGAGCAGCGCCGCCATCTCGGCCTCGGTGACCAGGGCCTGCCCTTTCTTGAGAATGGAAGCCAGCTGCGGCCAGTCGTCGCGCACCAGGGTGTAGATCTCGAAGTTATAGTCGAGCTGGCCGGAAATCTTGACATTGGTCAGGCCCGAGGCGCGGATGGCGTAGGCGGCCACGGCGAGATTCTCGACGGCCGCGTCGGCCTGGCCCATGGCGACCATGGACAGGGCGTCGCTGGCGTCCCTGGCCGGCAGGAGCGTGATGTCGCGGCCGTTGGCCTTGATGTATTCGTAGGCCGTGCCGCCCCGGCCGGCGGCGACCTTCTTGTGCGCAAGCGTCGCCAGGGAATACGCCGTGGCGTCGTCGCGGGCCATGATCGCCAGGGGGAAGCGCAGGAAGGGTCCGACGAAAATCGCATACCTGGCCCGGTCCGGGGTCTTGCCCGTGCCGTCGATCATGTCAATGCGCTTTTCCCGCAAGGCGTCGAGCACCTGCTGGAAATCATGGCCGTCGCCGATGCGCTCGAACTGGAAGGCCAGCCCGGTCTTCTGGGAGATCAGGGTGTAATAGTCGTGGAAAAGCCCGGAGATACGGCCGTCTTCGAAGATGGACAGGGGCCGCCAGTCGGTGTCACAGAAACGGATGACGGGATGGGCCTCGATGAAGGCCTTCTCGTCAGGGGTCAGTTCCAGGTCGTCGGCCCGGGCCGACGACGCTGCCGCCGCCAGGAGCAGGGCCCAGGGCAACAGAAAAAAAAGCGCCCGCATCGCCGCCAGGACGTTTGCCGATCGGTTCCGGTACGTCACAACACCGTTCGCCATGTGCACAATGTTAGCGCAACGAGACACGTTTCCCAACAAAAAAAAGCCGCTTCATCCGGCTTCGGCCAGATGGAAGCGGACGGCATGGGTGAGCCGTGCCGACGGCGCGTCCCCCCGGAACGTGCCCACGACCGGGGCGGCATCGGCCGGGTCCGCGGCGGCGGCGACCGCCACATGGCGGTCGGCTACGGCCAGCCCCAGCGACGGATCGAAGCCGCGCCAGCCGCCTCCCGGCAGCCAGGCCTCGGCCCAGGCATGCAGGTCCCGTTCCTCGCGTTCGGGATCGCCCTCGTGATAGCCGCTGACGAAACGAGCCGGAAGGCCTGCATGGCGGCAGGCCGCGATGTAGCACAAGGTCAGGTCGCGACAGGCCCCCTCCCCGGCGGCCAGCACCGCGTCCGGGCTCATGAGCCCAGGCTCTTCGCGCGCCACGGAGACGAGGTTCTCGGCCATCCAGCCGAGCAGCGCCAGGGTGAAGGCCTGCGGCGTGTCCGCGCCGTCCCGGCGCAACCGCGCGGCCAGGGCCGCGGCCGCGCCGTCGGGCAGGCCCGTAGGCGCCAGGCACGGGGCGGCGGCCAGGGCCTCCCCGGGAGCAAGGGGCACGGGCAGGACGTTTTGTCCCGCTTGCAGCAGGTAGTCGAAGGGATTTTTGCGCAAGGTCTCCACGGAAGCCGCGACATGCACGTCCAGGTGGTCGGTCAGCTCCGAGAACCAGACCGAGAGCACGGCGTTGCCGGAAAGGTCCGTGCACAGGGAGCGGCCCACAGGCTCCGGCGAGACCTCCACCTCCAGGGCGCGGACGCGCTGGCAGGCGTCGGGTCTGGGCAGCAGGCGCAACACATGAGGCTCCAGGAAGACGGGCCGGGAAAAATCGTAGCGCGTGCGGTGCGAAAGCAGGCAAATCACGGATTACTTGGCGGACGCGGGATGGCAGGAGGAACGTTCGGAGACCTTGGTCAGCTTGGAGGCGACGTTGTCGATCCATTCCGAAGGCAGGTCATGGACGAGGCCGCGCAAATGCTCCTGCCACCAGGAGGAGATGTCGGCCAAGTCTTCCTTTTCGTAACGGTGCTGGGCCAGATCCAGGCAACCTTTGTGGTAGAGGACCACGTCGATGGGAAAATCCACGTCCGCGGAACTGATGCGGGTGGAATCGAAGGCCAGGCAACCGACCTTGAGGGCCATGCGCAACGGATCGGAATACTTGAGTGTGCGGTCGAGCACCGGCTTGCCGTACCCGCTCTCGCCGATGATGTGATACGGCGTGCCGTGGCTGATCTCCACCCAGTTCCCCTCGGGGTAGACGAGGTAGAGCTTGTGCACGGCGTCGTTCGTCAGTTGGCCGCCGATGAGCACGTGCAGGTTGAAGTGCAGCCCGGATTCGGCCAGGTACGGCTTGTCCTCGGCGGCCACCCGGCGCAGGGAAGCGGAAAAGGCGTTGACGGCCTTGTAGAGCTTGTCGAAAGGCGAGGTGCAGGTTTCGAGGACTTCGTCGAAATAGGTGAGGGTCTTGTCGCGCACCGAACGCAGGCCCGAGGTCATGAGGAAAAACGCGCCGTTGCCGTTCTGGTAGGTGGTCACCTTCTGGGCGCTGGTCAATTCGTTGCCCGACGTGATGCGCGTGTCGGCGATGCCGACGAGTCCTTCCTCCACGGTAATGCCCAGGCAAAAAGTCATGGGCGTATCCTTGTCACTGTTGCCCTGCGGCGTCAATAGCCGGAAACGTTGCGAAAAACGTGGCGTAGCAGGCCTCGTCCACGAGGTTCATGCGGGTCTGGAGATCGTCGGTGAATTCGTGCAGGCCGAAGGCGAAAACCTCGTCCACGACCTTGTAGGCCAGGTCGCCGCACAGGTGCCCCAGGCGCTTTTCGGCGGGATTGCTGAAATAGCCGATCTGCGTCCCGGTAATGGCGTGCAGGCACTGTTGGGCGCGCAACAGGCAGGCCAGGACCGAACGGGGGAAATCGTGGTCGAGCAGCAGGAATTCCGCGATGCGGTCGGGCTGGATGCGGCCGTGGCGGCGGCGGTAGGCCTCCAGGGCGCTGATGGCTTTGAGGAGCGCCGCCCACTGCACGTAGTCGAGGTTGGAGCCGACGTCGGTGGGGTGCGGCAGGAGGATGAAGTACTTGACATCGAGGATGCGCGAGGTCTTGTCCGCGCGTTCGAGCAGCTTGCCCAGGCGCAGGAAGTCCCAGGCCTCGTCGTGGGACATGGCGTCGCTGGCGATGCCGCTTATGGTCAGGTCGCGGCGTTTGATCTCGTCGCAGAACTGGTAGGGGTTGGCCAGGATGGCACGGCTGTCGCGGGCGGCGTCGCGGGCCAGGTGGTAGAAGACGTTGATCTGCTCCCACATTTCCGTGGGGATGATCTCGCGGATGGTGCGCGCGTTGTCCCGGGCGTGGGACAGGCAGGAGACGATGGAATTGGGCGAGGCGGGATCGAAGGCCAGAAAGCGGATGACCCCGTCGCGGTCCTGGGAGACGCCCTTTTCCAGGAACAGGTCCCAGTCGCCCATGGCGCGCACGAGCGGCGTCCACTGCTCCGTCCTGGCCCCGGGCGCGTCCAGGGTCAGGTGCCAGTTGACGTCGATGAAGCGGGCGATGTTTTCAGCCCGTTCCAGGTAGCGGCTCATCCAGTAGATGGCGTCGGCCACGCGGCTCAGCATGGGGAGCTCCTTGCCGGAAATGTCGGGTTGGAAAAGGACGTCGCCGCCTCAGGCCGCCGGGCCGCCCAGGACCCAGGTGTCCTTGCTGCCGCCGCCCTGGGACGAATTGACCACGAGCGAGCCTTTCTTGAGCGCCACGCGCGTGAGGCCGCCGGGGATGACCCGGATGTCCTCGCCGTAGAGCACATAGGGTCGCAGGTCCACGTGGCGTCCCTCGAAATGGTCGCCCACGATGACGGGCGTGCGCGAGAGGCCCACGGTCGGCTGGGCGATGTAGTTGCGCGGGTTGGCCTCGATCTTCGCGGCGAAGGCCTCGCGCTCCTCGGGCGTGGCCGCAGGTCCAACGAGCATGCCGTAGCCGCCCGATTCCGCCGCGGCCTTGACCACCATCGTGTCCAGGTTGGCGAGCACGTGCCGGCGCGCCTTGTCCTCCCAGCACAAAAACGTCTCCACGTTGTCGAGCAGCGGCTCCTCGCCCAGGTAGTAGCGGATCATGCGCGGCACGTAGGCGTAGACCACCTTGTCGTCGGCCACGCCCGTGCCCGGCGCGTTGGCCATGGCCACCCGACCGGCCTTGTAGACCTCCATGATGCCCGGCACGCCGAGCAGGGAATCGGGCCGGAAGACCGTGGGGTCGAGGAAGTCCTCGCCCACGCGGCGGTAGAGCACGTCCACGCGCTTGAGGCCCCTGGTCGTGCGCATGTGCACGTAGCCGTCCACGACCACGAGGTCGCGGCCCTCGACCAGCTCGATGCCGGCCTGCTGGGCCAGGAAGGTGTGCTCGAAATAGGCGGAGTTGAAGACGCCGGGCGTGAGCAGCGCGGCCGTCGGCCGGGAACCGCCCACCGGCGCGATGGAATGGAGCATGTCGAGCAGAAGCGGCGCATAGTCGTCCACGGGGCGGATGTCGATGGCCTCGAACACCTGCGGGAAGGCGCGTTTGAGGATGCGGCGGTTGGCCAGGACGTAGGAGACGCCGGACGGGCAGCGCAGGTTGTCCTCGAGGACCAGAAAGCGGCCGTCTTCGTCGCGCACGAGGTCCGTGCCCGTGATGTGGCACCAGACCCCGCGCGGCGGCGTAAGGCCGATGCAGGCGGGAAAATAGCCCGAGGAGGACTCCACCACCGAGCGCGGCACCACGCCGTCGGCCATGATGCGGCCCTTGCCGTAGACGTCGGCGATGAAAAGGTTGAGCGCCGCGATGCGCTGGACGAGCCCCCGTTCCAGGGCGTTCCACTGCGCGGACTCGATGACGCGGGGGATGATGTCGAAGGGAAAGATCTTTTCCGTGCCGTCCTCGTGGCCGTAGACGGTAAAGGTGATGCCCATGTCGTAGAGGGCCTGCTCGGCGGCGGCCTGCCGGGCCAGTACTTCTCCCGGCGGCAGGGAGATGATTTTTTCGTAAAGCATCCGGCAGCCAGGTCGCGGCGCACCTGCGGCGTCGAACATCTCGTCGTAATAGGGGCCTGGGTCGTAACCGGAAAAGTCCATTTTCTGCGCCATGGAGACTCCCTTCCGCCGTGGGGGACGACGCGGTTTCGGCCCGGGGGATCACTCGCAACGCCCCTTTTCGCGACCCTAGGGCCTGGGCCTGATTAACTTTTTTGGTAAACCAAGCCGCGAAGCCCTGTCAACGGGAATCCCCCGCCCCCCCCCTTTGCCCGCACGCCGGTGGACACGATGCCCTCCCCGGCTTACGAACAAACCATGCGCCAAGATCCCGCCCTCGCCCTGCTCGACGCCATCGCCTCCCGGTTCGCGTCCGGCCTGCCCCAGGACGCCTCCGTGGCCCATTACATCCGCTCCACCCACGGCGACCTGCCGCCACAGCGCCTGGAGGCCCTGGTCGCCGACGGCGACGACCCGCAGGGCGCGAGCCTTGCCGAATTGCTGCTTTTCCCTGGCGAGGACACGGCCCGCGCCCTGGAGCCCGCGCTCGCCGCGGCCGCCCTGGACGACGCCGGAGTCGCCGCCCTGGCCGCGAACCTGGGGCAGCGCGTCATCCGGGCCACGGCCATCCTGCCGGACGGTACGCGCCTGGCCGTGCCCGTTTCCGCGGACGCGGCCGCGCGGTTCGTCTCGCGCCTGGGGCCGCAGCGGACGCTGCCCGCCGCAGCGGCGGCCTGCGTCGCGGAGCGTTTCGGCGACGACGCCGCCCTGGCCCTGGCCGTGGCGGCGCGGCGCACGGGCCCCGTGCCCTGGACGCCGGGAGCGGCGTCGCTTGCGCGCGCGGTGGCCTCGCGCCTGCCCGCGGACGCGCCGGACGCCCAGGAGACACTACACTATGTCGTGCGCTTCCTCGGCGGCCTGGCGCAGGACACGCTTCCCCTGCCCGCGCTGATTGCGCGCCGGAGCCGGCTCGCGGCCCAGCTGCGCCGGGCCCGCCAGCAGGAACAGGCGATGAAAGCGAGCAATTTCGAGACGCTGGCCATGACCGGCGCGCGCCTGCCCTACCTGCACGCCCCGGACATCGCCAGGGAACTGGCCCTGGCCGACGCGGCCATCCTCGCGGCCACGGGGCGGCCGGCTCCGGACACCACAGGAAGCTGCCTGGACATGGGCGTGGTAGCGGACATGGACGGCCTGCTGGCCGCGCTCGACGATCAGGCGGACTGACGCGCGTCCGCGCCCCCGGCCAGGGGCAGGCGCACGGTCAGGGTGGTGCCGGCGATGTCGTCGGTCTCCATGGCGATGTCGCCGCCGTGCAGCCGGGCCACGGTCCGGGCCAAGTAGGCGCCGAGCCCGGTACCGTCCTTCTTGCCGCTCGTGGCGTATTTCGCGAAAAAGCGTGCGCGGATATCCTCGGGCACCGCGCCGAGGTTGTGCACAACGATGCGCGCCTCGCCCGCGGCGACGGACAAGGCGGCGCGCACTTCGCTGCCGGCCGGCGCGGCTTCCAGGGCGTTGGCGAAAAGGTTCGCGAACATGGCGGCCAAAAGCGAGGATTCGCCGGAAACGACGGGCGCGTCGCCCGGCGCGTCGCAGCCCGGGCCGACGATGCGCAGCGTCACCCGCCGCGCGCGGGCCATGGCGGCGTATTCCCGCCCCAGGCGCAGCAGAAGCGCGGCCAACGGCACCGGCGACGGGGAGAGCGCGTAGCGTCCCTGCTCGATCTTGAGCAGGTCGAGGTTGCGCTCCACCATGGAGTAAAGCCGTTCCGCGGTCTCGCGGATCACCTCGGCCATTTCCGCGCCTTCGGGGCACAGGCCGGCATCGACCAGGTGCGCGGACAGGCCGACGATGCCGGACAGCGGCGAGCGCAGGTCATGGCGCAGCATCTGCTCCACCCTTTCCCGCGCCTGCTCGGCGCGCACCCGCTCGGTCACATCGTGGACGATGGAAAAAAGCAGCGTGCGGCCGGCGAACTCCACCGGCCCCGAATACACCTCCACCTCCCGCAACGTGCCGTCAGCCAGGCGGTGGGTGAAGCGAAAAAAACGCCTCCCCTCCTCCTTGGCCGCACGCATTTCCTCGCGGGTCTTTTCGGGACCGAGCACGTTGATGTCCCAGATGGAGAGGCCGCGCAGCACGCCCGGCGCATAACCGTAAAAGGCGCACGCCGCCGGGTTGGCCTCCACGATGCGGCCCGAGTCCGGATCGACCAGGAGCTTGACCGCGACGTTGGCGAAAAAAATGGCCCGATAGCGCGCTTCGGCTTCGGCCAGGGCCCGTCCCGTCTCCTGGCGGGAAAGGGCCATGGCCACGCCCACGGCCAGCCGCTCCAGCGCGGTCACACCCGCGGCGTCCAGCCGGTCCCGGCGGGAGTCGTTGAGCTGCAACAGCCCCAGTATCCGGCCCTCGGCCCGCAGGGGGACCAGGGCCACGGTCTCGAACCCGGCACTGTTGCAACGGTTGCGGGTGGCGCCCAGGGAGCCGTCGACTGCGGCCCGGGCCAAAAGATCGCTGGTCGCGCCGGTGAAAAACGAGCCTCCGGGCGTGAAAAACGGCAAGGCAGGATCGGTTCGGCCGCGCAGCACCCGTCCGCACATGCAGGCGAGTTCGGCCCGGCCCGCCGCGTCCCGCACGGGCTCCCCGGTCCCGTCACGGACGCACAGCGAGGATTCCGCCAGCACGAACGCCTCGGAAAACCCTTCGGTCGTATAATAGGGATAGTCCTCGCCCTGGGCCAGACGCACGCCGACGGCGTCGCAGCCCGTAAAGCGGCGCAGCAGGCCGATGACGCAGCGCAAGAGCCGTTCCCTGTCCGGCATGGCCAAAAGCAGGGAAACAGCGTCGTCAAGGCCTGGGTCCACGTGGGGGGGAGCCGGTTCGGCGATCATAACCGCCGCATAACACTCTTTTTAGGACGATCTCAAGAGGTGGCCGCCTCGCGCACGGCTTCCGCCGGCGCGGGGGGCGTCTCGGGGATGCGCACCGAGAAGTGCGTGCCGACGCCGGGTTCGGAAGCCAGGGCGATGGAACCGCCGTGCTTGACCACCATGTCGTTGGCGATGAAAAGCCCAAGCCCCGTGCCGCGCAGGCCCTTGGAGGAAAAAAAGAGCGTAAAGGCCTTTTCGCGCGTCTCCTGGTCCATGCCCATGCCGTTGTCCTCGATGTCGAAGACGAGGGTGCGGCCCTCGCGCGAGATGCGAAAGGCGATGCGGTGCGCTGGCTTGGCCGTGTCGGCCACGCAGGCGTCCACGGCGTTTTCCAGGATGTTGACCAGGGCAGCCTGGAGGTTGACGGCGTCCACGGCCATTTCGCCCAGGTCCGCGCCGATGGCGGTCTCGAGGGCCACCCCCTCCCGCGCGGCCTTGGGGGCCACGGTCTGGGCCATGGACGCGGCGAAAGCGGCCACATCGACGGTTTCCGGAGCCAGCTCCCGGGACTTGGCGTAATACAGGACGTTGAGCACGAGCGCGCGCACGCGGCCGACCAGGGTGCGCACGGCCTCGGCCGCGGCCTGGGAACGGGGGATGTCGCCGCGCCGCAAGCCCGATTCCACGCGGTAGACCGCGCCTTCGAGCGCCGTGAGCATGCCCTTGACCCCGTGGGAGATGGAGCCGAGCATGAGCCCGAGCGAGGTCAGATGGCTTTGCAGCTCGCGGATGCTCGTGATGTCGGCGGACATCTCCATGACCTCGACCACTTCACCCGCGGCGTTGCGGATGGCGGCCGTGGAGATGAGCACGTTGCGCTGACGGCAGTCGCGCGTGGTGACCACCGTCTCGTGGTAATGCGGTTCGCCGTCGGCGAAGGTCAGTGCGGCCGGGCAGTCCGGGCAGGGTTCGCTGCGGTGCGCGAAGACGTCGTGGCAGGCCCGGCCCACGCCCTCGCCGAAGTCCTCGACGAAACGGTGGTTGTTGGCGACCACCGTGCCCTCCCTGTCGCGCACGGCGATGTAACAGGGCGTGGCGTCGAAAAGGTCCATGTATTTCTGCTGGGTGACGCGCAGCTCTTCCTGAAGGCGCTTGATTTCGCTCACGTCCACGGCCATTTCGAGCACGAGCTCCACCTTGCCGTTGGTGGCGGCGATGGGCGAGGTGTGGACCATGACCGGCAGCTCGTTGCCGTTCTTGCACAGCATGGTCTCGCGGCAACGCTGGCCCTTGCCGGTCTCGAACGTCTTCCAGATGGGGCCGGTGAAGCCGCGCAGGGCCTGGCCGGCATAGACCTCCCAGCTGTGGCGGCCGACCATGTCGCCCAGGCGGTCCTTGTAGAGCTGGTTGGTGGCCACGACCTCGAGGGAGGCGTTGTGCACGGCCACGAAGCAGGGCATTTCGTTGAAATAGCCCGTGCCCTCGCCGAGGTCGGCAGAGAGCCCGGAGATGGCCTGGCACATGGTCTCGGCCATCTGCCCGGCGGCGAGCTGGCGTTCGAGCTCCACCACGCGGCTGGACTTCTCGCGCACGAGCTTTTCCAGGTTCTGCGTGTACTGGCGCAGTTCCCGGCGCATGGCGAGTTTTTCGTCGATGCGCTTGAGGGCCGCGTCGAGGATGTCGTGGTTGATGGGCTTGGTGACGAAGTCCGCGGCGTCGTTTTGCAGGCAGCTGATGGCCAGGTCCATGTCGCCGTGGCCGGAGATCATGACCACTTCGATGTCGGGATTCCTGGCCTTGATGCGTTTGAGCAGCTCCAGACCGTCCATGACGGGCATCTTGATGTCCGTGAGCACGATGGAGGGATCGACCTCGTCGAGCACGGCCAGGGCTTCCTCGCCGTTGGCCGCGGCGTGGACGACGTAGCCGAGGTCGGCAAGAAAAAGCCCCAGAAACCGGCGGATGTCTTCCTCGTCGTCGACGAGCAGCAAGGTCTCGCTCATGACAGCATCGCCTCGTCGTGTCGGGCCGGCCGAATGTTTGGGGGAGGCCGCGCCAGGGCGGCCTCCCCCGGGCCGGGTTATTCGCCGAGGATGCCGCGCACCACGCGCACGACTTCGTCGGCCTCGAAGGGTTTGGCCAGAAAGGCCGCCGCCTTGGGGATGATGTATTGCAGCTCGCTGTGCCCGGTGATGACCACGATGGGGATGGTGGCCAGGGCGCTGTTTTTCTGGATGGCCCGGCTGACCCAGGGGCCGGTCTTGTCGGGCATCTCCACGTCCAAGGTGATGAGGTCCGGACGCATGGTCGCGAGCAGCTCCATGGCCTTGTCGCCGTTTTCCGCAGTGACCACCGCGTAGCCATTGTCGGTGAAGACGGCTTCCAGGTAGTCGCGGATATTGGGATCGTCATCCACGGTCAGAATGGTTTTCTTGCTCATGGTTCCACTTCTCCTTTGCGTGGAGGGGCAGACGCGGGGATCGCGCTAGGCATCCGCCGTCGCCGGGAGCTTGTCCGGCCGGTTGATGCTGATCACGGGACACGTGGCCCGCACCAGGACCTGTTCCAGGGTGCTGCCGAAAGGACGCTCGTCGGGATCGAGTTCGCGGGTATGGTGGGCCATGACGATCAGGTCGGCCTGCCGCTCGCGCGCGAACTTGACGATCTCCACATAGGGCGATCCTTCCCAGACCTCAATGGTGGTCCGCTTGGCCAGATCGCCGAGCTTGGACGCGTAGGAAACCTGGATCTTGCGCCGGGCCTCGGCCAACCGGCCCTCGATGCCCTCCTGGGTGAGTGCGATGGGCGACTGCAGGCGGTCGAGGTTCAGGCAGTGGAACAGGTGCAAATCGCCGCCCACGTCCTTGGCGATGGACGAAGCCAGCTGGAAGGCCGATTCCGACGCCTTGGAGAAGTCGGTGGCGAAGACGATGTTGGAAAAGCCGCCCCAGAAAGACGCGGCCGGCCGGGCCACGGTCAGCACCGGACAGCGGGCGGCCTTGGCCACCTTTTCGTGGGTGCCGCCGATGACGCCGCGCTTGTAGAAGCCGCCGACCTCCATGCCCGCGCCGCGCGCGCCCATGACGACGAGATCCGCGTCCTCCTTGCGGGCGATGCGCAGCACCTCCCGCGAGGGATTGCCCACGGCGATCTCGATGCGGGCGTTTTTGCAGCCCGTAAGCTGAATGGCGTAGGTGGTGCGCAGTTCCTCGCGCACGCCCTCCAGGTATTCCTCGTCGGCGTCCACTTCCTCGCCCGTGCGCACGTCGAGCACCAGGCTGCTGTCGCCCTTGCCCGGGATGCCCAGGCAATGGAAGACGATGATTTCCGAGCCGTAACGGCCCGCCATGTCGAAAGCCACGCGGGCGGCGCTGTCGCAATCCGGCGCTCCCGAAGTCGCAAACACTATTTTCCCAAACATTCCGGACCCCCCTGGTACGTGATCGCGTTAGCTGCGTGAGAGGTGTCTTGCCGCAAGGGCACAAGCGCCCGCCCTATTCCTCGTCCTCGTCCTTGGGCTTCAAATGCTCCGGCACGATGACCATCTTGATAAGCAACGGCTTGAGGAAAGACCAGTCGATGCCGATCTCGTACTCTTCCTCGAGGTCGCGGATGGCGTCCCAGCAGTTGTGGCAGGGCGCGATGACGAGCTTGGCCCCGGTGGAAAGGATCTGGTCGCGCTTGGTGAGAAGCGCCTTGTTGCGCTGGGGGCGGAACTTGCCGATGCCGTTGAAGCCGCCGCCGCCGCCGCAGCAGTAGTTGTGCTCCTTGTTGGGCGTCATCTCGCGCAGGTAGCCGGGTTCCACGAGGTAGGAAAGGATCTCGCGGGCGGTCTCTGCCAGGCCCCAGTTGCGGATGTAGTTGCAGGAGTCCTGGTAGGTGACGGGCTGCTTGATGCGCTTGGCCGGATCGATCTTGAGCTTGCCGGTGCGCAGGGCCTCGGCCACCCACTGCACGTAGTGGATGTAGGGCGCCGGCGGCTGGCCGTCGGGACGACCGGCCCAGTACGGGCCCTCGATGACCGTGGCGCGGTGGGCGTGGCCGCATTCCGTGCCGATGACGCGCTTGGGGCGCAGGCGCTCGATGGCGGCGTAGACGTTTTGCACCTGCAGCTTGCAGGCTTCCCAGTCGCCGGCGAACATGGACAGGCTCGTCTGCTCCCAGCCCTCGGAAGGAACGGTCCAGTTCTCCCCGGCGATGTGGAACAGGATGGCCGCCTCGGCCAGGTCTTCGGGATAGTGCTTGGGCTCGCGGGCATTACACGTGTACATGATGTCCGCGTCTTCCTTGTCCACGGGAATCTCGAGGCCCGGCCAGTCGTCCTGCTGCTCCTCGGCCATCCACTCGCAGGTCTCGACCCAGTCCTCGGTGGTCACGTCCATCTGGGCGCGGTAGACGCGGTGCATGCCGGCGCCGATCTTGAGTTCCCAGGGCACGAAGCCCTGCGAGTAGAGCAAGCCGCGCAGATAGCCCATCATGATGCCGATGTCGATGCCGTGGGGGCAGTACATGGCGCAGCGGTTGCAACAGGTGCAGCGCGACCAGGCCACTTCCATGGCGTGGCGCATGAAGGCGTTGTCCACGTCGCCCTTGCGCTTGACGATCTCGCCGAGCGTGGAGTGGATCTTGTAGGACGGCACCTGCTCGGGGTTGCGGTCGTTGACCAGGTAGAGGAAGCAGGAGTCGGCGCACAGCCCGCAGCGGGCGCAGACGTCGAGCCAGGTCCGCATGCGGGATTTGAAGGTCTTCTGGACGGTGGCCCACAGCTTTTCGCGGTCCACTTCCAGCTGTTCCATTTCCTCGTAGTATTTCTTGCCGCGGGTGTCCGAAAGCAGGGCCTTGAGGGCCTCCTCGGTCGTGATCGGCGTCTTGTTGCAGTAGATTCCTTCAGGCATGTCGATTCTCTCCTTGGCGACGTGGCGTCGGCCGTTTCTACCAGACGATGCCGCGGCCGCGCTGTCCGCCGCGTTTCACGCCGAAGTCCACACCGATCTGGGCCCGGGAACAGAAGAACAGCACCACATGGGAGAGCTTGGTGAAGGGGATGGCGATGAGCCAGATCTCGCCGGTAAGGATGTGGGCGAGCAGCCAGCCGCTTCCCTCGCCGCCCTGATGCGCGGCCACGAAACCCGTGACCAGCGGCGCGAGGCTGATGGCCATGATCCAGAGGTCATGGGCCGTGGTGATGATGCGCACTTCCGGCAGGGCGAAGCGGCGCAGCAGGATGAACGCCCCGGCGGCGATGGCGAGCACGGTCAGCGTGTCGGCCAGCCCCGCAGGCAGGGTCGGCCAGCTGATGCCGAAACGCTCGGACACAAGCATGACGTGGGCGAAGAGAAACAGCGGCACGAGGACCAGGCCCACGTGCAGGAGGAAAAAGGCCGCCGCATACAGGGGCTTCAGGCGCCAGCTGCGCGAGCCGTAGGGGGTCAGCCAGTGGAAAATGGATTTGAGCGCGCCCTTGACGGCCAGCTCGCGGTAGTAGCCGTACGGCACGCGGTCGAGCTGCCAATCGAGGCCCTTGACGTATTTCACGACGCGCCAGGCGCTGCCGATGATGAAGATGGCGAACGACAGCCACAGCATCGGCCCCGTCAGGAATGCATACATGGTCTTCTCCTTGCCTTTAGCGAGGTCCGTCGGGCTAGTAGCGCCGGTTGCGTTCTTCGCGACCCGTTAAAAACCGCCAGAAGCCTATGAAGCAGATGAGCACCACGGCCATGAGCACATAGGTCACGCTCTTGTTGTGCAGCATCAGATCTTGCAGGGTGTTAAACATCACGTATCTCCCCTTTCATCCTAGTGGGACGAGTCTTTGTACGCCGGGTGCGCGTAGAAGATCGGCATGCGGGTGACGATCCAGCGGAAGACCAGGACGCCGACGGTGACCACGAACAGCGAAATGATGATTTCGCCCAGGCTCGGGAAGTAGCGTTCGGCGCTCGGCAGCTGCCAGTTGAAGGCAATGAGGCTCACATCGAAGCGGTTGAGCATGATGCCGATGACCGTCCACGGGGCGGCGAGGCGCACGAGGCCGATGTTGCGGTCGCGGTAGCCCACGGCGTAGCAGTAGCACGGCAGCATGACGAAGCCGACGACCTCGAACAGCCACCACGCGCCGTAGCCCGTGAAGAGGTAGTGCCAGCGGTTGTCCATGGAGAGCCCGAGCAGCTTCATGGCCAGGTAGCCGGCCATGATCCAGGCCGCGCCCTTGGCGAAGGCGAACTGGAGGTCCAGGTAGTTGGCGTTGTAGTCCTCGTCCATCTTGTGATGGAAGTACTTGTGCGAGAGCGTGCCCTCGAAGACGACCATGGACAGGCCGGCGAACATGCTCGACATGAAGAACATCACCGGCAGGTACGGGGTGTACCAGAGGGGATGCAGCTTGGACGGGACGATGAGGTAGAGCGCGCCGAGCGAGCTCTGGTGCAGGGTCGAGAGGATGACGCCGAGGATGGTCAGCCCCATGGTCAGCTTGACCAGGATGCCGCGGTACTTGTCCAGGCCGCCCTTCCACTCGAGGGCGGCGGGCAGGTATTCGAGGAAGAGCACCGTCAGGTAGATGAACACGCACAGGCCGACTTCGAAGAGAATCGAGGTCGTGCCCTGCTGGTAGAAGATGGGGTACGGCAGGCGCCAGGGGCGGCCGACGTCGTAGTTGAGCGCGAACACGACCAGGGCGTAGCCCAGGAAGGCCGTGAGGATCGCCGGGCGCACCGCGGCGTGGAAGCGCTTGAACCCGAAGATGTAGCAGGCGGCGGAGGTGGTGTAGCCGCCGGCGGCCAGGGCGACGCCGCACAGGAGGTCGAAGCCGATCCAGATGCCCCAGGGGTTGTTGTCCGAGAGGTTGGTCACCGCGCCAAGGCCCATGGTGAAGCGCATGATCGTCACCACGATGCCGGCGGCCAGGATGATGCCGGCGACAATGTTAAACGGCGTGAACAGGGAACCGTTTTTGCTGTTTTCCGTCGACATTACGCGTCCTCCCCGCCTTCGGAATCCTTGGCGGCCGCTTCGAGGGCCTTTTTCACCTCGACCTCGATGCGCCGCTTGTTGGCGACCTCGGCCTTGGTGAGCTCCTCGGCCAGCTTGGCTTCGGCGTCGGCGCTGGCCTTGGCGATGGCCGCCTCGACCGCCGCCTTCTTCTCTTCCTCGGCGATTTTGTCCTTGCGCTTGCTGATGGCGTAGATGCCCGTCAAAAGCACCGGCCAGATGCCGGCCACGGCCGGCACGGCGGCCAGCGCCCCGGAAGTCAGCTCGGGGGCCGAGGCCGTGCCCAGGCCCTCGTCCATGCCGAGCGAGGCGAAGGAGGGCTTGGGCGCGATGTAGAGCCAGCTCGTGCCGCCCATCTCGTGCTCACCGTAGACGTGCTGCACGTACTTGTCCGGGTTCGCCGTGACGCGGTCCCAGGCGATGTTGAGGAGCTCCCGGCGCTTGCCGAACTGCAAGGCCTCCTTGGGGCAGGCCTCGACACAGCCGGGGAGTTTTCCTTCGAGCAGGCGCGGGTGGCACAGCGTGCATTTCATGACACGCGGCGACAGCGCCTTGTCGTACTCGTAGGCCGGGATGTTGAAGGGGCAGGCCACCATGCAGTAGCGGCAGCCGACGCAGACCGAGGGGTCGTAGACGACCGCGCCGGTCTCGGTCTTCTTGAACGCCTTCACGAAGCAGGCCGAGGCGCAGGCCGGCTCCATGCAGTGGTTGCACTGGATCTTGCGGAAGACCGGGTTTTCGCCGGGCTTCGGCACGTATTTGTTGACCACGGTGTAGCTCTTCGCGTCGGTGCGGCGCGTGGTGTCGAGCACCGTGAGGTCGTCAAAGGGTTTCGCCGGTTTGGGCAGATCGTTGACCTGGTTGCAGGCGGCCTCGCACTTGCGGCAGCCGATGCAGCGGCTGGCGTCGAAAAGGACGCCCCCGACGTTCGGCATGCCCGCGACATCCGCGCTGGAGGAGGCCTTGGCCGTGACGGCCGTTGTCAGGCTCACCCCGGCCGCTCCCATAAGGCCCAGAAAGTGTCTCCGTTTCATCGTATCGCGACCTCGACTGGTTGGGGTGCTATTGCTTCTTTGCCGCGTGGCAACCGGTGCAGTCCGTAGCCTTGGGCACGGGTTTGGCCCCCGGGGCCTTGTCCACGACCTTGCCGTCGATGCCCATGGCCGTATGGCAGCCCATGCACTGGTTATGATAGGCGGCCTTGAGGGCCGGACGCGGCGAGGCGGCCGTGCCTTCCACGGCGGGATGGCAGTTGCCGCAGCGCGGCGGAGTCTTGGAAGCGGGGCTGTTATGATGGCAGCCCTGGCACACGGCCGCGTCGGTGGCGTGGAACGCCCCGGCGAGCTTGCTGTCCTTCATGCCCGCCACCATGGAGAGCACGATCTTGCGGTGCGGCAGCACCGACGCCTCGTACTCCTTGGCAAGGGAGCCGATGGTCACGGTTTCGGGAATATCCGAGGCGGCGAAGGTCACGGTTTGCTCACGCTTGCCGGCGAGGAGCCTCTCGGCCAGGGCCGGGGCCATGGCCGCGGCTTCCTTGTCGTTGCGCTCCATGAATTCCGACACGGCGGCGTCCAGGCCGTCTTTGGGCGTCACGTGGCAGGAGCCGCACTGCGACTTGTCGCCGACACCCTTCTTCATGGAATTGTGGCAGCCGGCGCACTCGGGCTTTTTCTGCAACGCGGCGTGGCAGCCGGCGCAGCTTTGCGTCGCGTCCGCCTTGTGCATGGCCCCTTCCAGGGTCACGAAGCCGCCGTCCTTGGAGCCGGGCACGGTGTGGCACTTCTCCGCGCAGGAGGTCAGGGCCGCGTGGTGGCAGGAGACGCAGGTCTCGCTCTTGGCCTCGTGGTACTTGTGGTCGAAGGGCACCGGCGGCATGCCGTAGGGCTTGACCGGCTTGCCGTCCGCGCCCACAAGCGGCTTGGCGGCGGCGGCCGGGCGGATCATGGCGTAGTCGGGCTGGCCGCGCTTGATGCGCAGGTCGGCGTCGGCCGGGACCTTTTTCAGCGACGTCTCGGCGATGGCCTTCTGGTCGAGCGGACCGTGGCAGCCGGCGCAGGTGGACGGGCCCGTGGCGACGTCCTTGCCGCCGGAAGCGGCCACGGAGCGGTGGCAGGTCACGCATTCGCCGTGGGCGGCCAGGCGCAGCGACCGGATTTTTTCGGGCTTGCGGCCAGGCACCACCGAGCCGGACTCGGTGTGGCAGTAGACGCAGGCGCCGGGCACCTTCTCGGGCGCGGGCGCGGCGATGGTCTTGCCGGCGGCCTCGTCGTAGATATGGTGGCAGGCGCCGCACTTGTTCTCCGACTGGGCCTGCGTGGCGGCGTGGCGGAAGTGCAGGCGCTTGTCCACGACGATGGGCTGCCAGTTGGAGGCGACGTCGGGCTTGCCGTTGTGGCAGCCCTTGCACTGCACGTCCGTGGGGCCGGATTTGACGCCCGCTGCGGACATGTCCATATGGCATTTGATGCAGTTGTTGTGGTAGGTGTCCTTGATCTTGTCGGCCGAGGCGGGCGCGTCGTCGCGCCGGTAGGCCAGGAACATGGTCCCGTCCTTGTCCGACAGGTGGCAGGTGCCGCATTCCTTCTGGTAGAACTTGGCCTGCTTGCCGAGCGCGGCCGTGTGCTTGTCGTGGAGGAAGACGACCGGAGGCTGGGTGAGCGGCCCGAACTGTTTCAGTTCGTCGATGGAGAGGATGTCGGCCCGCAGCTTCTCGTCCCCCTGCTCCTTGGCCGCGCCTTGTCCCGCGGTCAGCGTCAGCAAGCCGCCGGCCCCGGCCAGGACCAGGGCGACAAGCAGTGTTCCCGTGCGCCGTTTTGCATTTTTCATACGATCTTCGACCTTCTGCTTGACGTGTTCACTTCACCCATCTCCCATGGCCACGGTCCTTGGCGCGCCGTCCTGCGGCCCTTGCCGGCCGTCCCCGGGGGAACGCATCCGGGAGGGAAAACCCGCTTCAAAAATGGTTCTTGACAGCGTCGCAAAAAATAATCACGATTTGCATGCAATACGTGAGGTTAGTCCTTAGCGAGTTTTGTGAAACTTGTCACCTGATTTTTTGACTTCCTGCGGACGGCACCACGGAGTTTGTCACGAAATGCCGAAGTCACGAAACCCATCCGTGACACACCGGAACGGGGAATAGAGGACAATATTTTGGAATCATTGATAAAAAATAAAAAACTGGACGCCTCTGGCGACGGCGTTCCCACGGCTTCCACCAAGTTCCTGACCACGGAACAGCTCGCCCAACTCGATCAGGCCTTCGCCACATGGGTGGCCAACGCCCGGGGCAAGCGTTCGCGAATGTCACGAAACCGTTGTCGTCTGGTCTTTCTGATGCTGCGCCACACCGGCGCCAAGCTCGGCGAAGTACTGGCCGTGCGCGACGACGAGGACTTCGACCTCGTCGCCCGCAAGGCCCGCCTGGGCGGGCGCGGCGAGGAGGCCCGGACCTGGCGCGAGGTCTACATGCCCCACGAGCTGCACGCCGAGCTCGGCCAGATCCTGCGCGACGCCGACTACGCCCCCCTGCGCGGCGCGCTCTTCGCCCTGGACCAGGGCTACGTGCGCCGGGTGCTCTACGAACGCGCGGCCGAATGCGGCCTGCCCCGCCACCTGGCCAACCCCAACACCCTGCGCCGCTCGCGCGGCATCGAGCTCTTGCGCGGCGGCGTGCCCCTCGTCGCCATCCAGCGCAGCCTCGGCCACCTGACCGCCAATTCCACGGCCGCCTTCCTGGAGCTCTCCGGCGAGGACACCGCCGCCTTGGACCTGGCCCTGCTCGAGCGGGAGAAAAATCCCACCGAGGACAACCGCAACGTCTTTTCCGGCAAGATCGCGGCCATCAACCCCGGCGACCTGCAATCCCTGGTCGAGGTCGAGACCCCCGGCGGGCACAGGCTCGTCTCGGTGCTCTCCAACGACCACCTGCGCGCCATGGGCCTGCGCCGCGGCAGCGCGGTCACGGCCCGCATCCGGCCGCCGCGCCTCAGCCGCGACGACGCCGGCGGCGCGGCCGCGGGCCCCAACCGCTTTCACGGCGTGGTCGAACGCATCATGGTCGGCGCGGACACGGCCGAGGTGGTGGTGCAACTCGAGGACGGGGCCCGGGTCTGCTCCGTCGTCACCCCGGAAAGTCTGGCCAACATGCGCCTGGAGGTGGGCGAACCCGTCTGGGCCATGACCGGGGCGTTTTCCATCACGGTCAGCCTGCCCTGACCCCGGGCCGGAACCGTCGGAGGGACCATGGGAAAGCGCACAACATCACAGGGAGCGACAGCGGCCCGACCGCCGCTCGAGCACTTCGCCCAGAGCGCCGGCGGGCTGTTCGCGCGCATCCGCTGTTCGCTCATCACCAAGCTCGCCATTGTCTCCGGCGCGGCGCTCATGTTTTTCTTCTTCCTGTGGTCCTCGCTCAACATGGAAGCCATGGAAGCCCTGTCCATGGAAAACACGATTTCCGACATCGACCGCCTGGGCACCACCATCATCCTCGGGCTGCACGATTCCATGCTGACCTACACGCCCGACGCCACCCAGGAAATCGTGCGCAACATCGGCACCCAGCGGGCCATCCGCTCCATCCGCGTCTACAACAAGCGCGGCGAGATCAAGTACTCCAACCAGACCACGGAAATCGGCGCGGTCACGGACATCAAGCAAGAGGCCTGCTACGTCTGCCACCGCCTGGAACCGCCCCGATCGCGCCTGGACATCAAGCAGCGCACCCGCGTCTTCACCGACGCCGCGGGCGAAAAATGCATCGGCATCCTCTTTCCCATCCGCAACGACACCTCCTGCTCGGGCGATCCCTGCCACGTGCATGCGCCCGGCAAGGAGATCCTCGGCCTGCTCGACATGGTCGTCTCCCTGGAGGGGCCGCTGGCCAACCTGTCACGCTTCAGTCGCATCAATTTCCTCATGGCCCTGGCCATCGCCGGGGCGCTTTTCCTCATCCTCTTTCTGTGCCTGCACCTGCTCGTCAACAACCCCGTGCGCAAGATGATGCGCGCCACGCGTTCCATCGCCCGGGGCGAGGGATTCGCGGGCCTCGACATGCGCCAGTGCGACGAGATGGGGGAGCTCGGCCGGGCGATAGGCGCCATGGGCCGCGAGGTGCTCTCCAAGCAGGCCGAACTCGCCCGCCAGATGAAGCGCTACCAGGAGCTCTTCGAACACGTGCCCTGCACCATCACCGTGCAGGACCGCGACCTGCGCCTGGTCAGCTACAACCAGCTCTTCTCCGGGGAATTCCACGCGCGCCCCGGCGAATACTGCTACAAGGCCTACAAGGGCCTGGACGCCCCCTGTCCCAACTGCCCGGTGATCCGCACCTTCGAGGACGGCCTGCCCCACGTCACCGAGGAGGTGACCACGGCCAGGGACGGCTCCAAGCGCGCCCTGTTCGTGAGCACCGCGCCCATGACCGACGCCGCGGGCAATGTGAACGCCGTCATGGAGATCAGCCTCGACATCACCTCGAGCAAGTTCCTGGAAGAGGAGCTCGAACGCTCGCGGCGCAAGTACCTCGGCATCTTCAGCTGCATTCCCACGGCACTGTTCGTCCTCGACCAGGAAACGCTCACCATCCTCGAGTGCAACCAGAAGGCGCTTACGGTCTACGGCTACAGCGAGAAGGAGCTCCTGGGAAAACGCTTCACGGAACTGTTCGCCGACCGCGACCGCACCGGCTGCGAACGCCGCATCCGCGAACAGGCCGCCATCGACCGGGCGCGGCACGTCAGGCAAAACGGCGACGCCATCTACGTTTCCATGCGCATCTCCACGGCCGCGTTCCCGGGCAACCAGGTCTATCTGGTCTCGGCCACGGACATCACCCGGCGGCTGGAAACCGAACAGCAGCTCATCCAGGCAAGCAAGATGGCGACGCTTGGCGAGATGGCGACGAGCGTCGCACACGAGCTCAACCAGCCCATGACCGTCATCCAGACCATTTCCGATTATCTGTTGCGCAAGACCAAGGGCGACGCGGCCGTACCCCGCGAGCTCTTCACGGAAATGGCCGAGGGCATCGGCCGCCACATCGCCCGGGCCACGCGCATCATCAACCACATGCGGGAATTCGGCCGCAAATCCGACCTCGTGATCGAACCCGTGGACCTCGGCGAGGTGCTCACCCGCACCCTCGAGCTCTTCACCCAGCAGCTCAAGGTGCGCAACATCGAGGTGGACTGCGCAATCGACCCGGACCTGCCCAAGGTCATGGCCGAGGGCAACCGGCTGGAGCAGGTGTTCATGAACCTGCTCTTAAACGCCCGCGACGCCATCGAGGAGCACGCGGGGGCGGCCGGGTCCGGCGCGGCCAAGCGCGTGACCCTGCGCGTCCATGCCGCGGGCGACGACGTGGCCGTGGAAATCGCCGACACCGGCGGCGGCATCGCGCCGAACATCCAGGACAAGATCTTCGAGCCCTTTTTCACCACCAAGACCGTGGGCAAGGGCACCGGGCTCGGACTCTCCATCAGCTACGGCATCATCAAGGACTACGGGGGCAGCATCGAGGCGGTCAACGATCCCGGGCAAGGGGCGCGCTTCATCATCCGCCTGCCCCGCGTGCGCCCGGAAAACGGCCAGGAAGCCGGGGAGTTGCGTGCATGAAACGATACGTGTATGGTTTTGGAAATAATTTCAGACCATTATACGTAAGAATCGGCAGAGGGAAACCGGCGCACGCGCCGGAGTAACGCCCGAACAGGGAAACCCGTTGTCGCGCCCTTTCCCGGGCGCGGGCCCCTGTGCTAGGCAACGGGCATTCCCGCAAGGCTATGGCGTACATCGCGATCAACCGCATCGGGACCGCGTCCGCAGCCGGCCGCGCGCCCACCAAGGAGACGGAGATGGCCAAGAAAATCATGGTGGTGGATGACGATCCGCAGATCGTCTCCTATCTCGTCACGCTGCTTGGGGACAATGGCTTTGAAACGTGCAGCGCTTCCGACGGCGACGCGGCCATGGACGTGCTCGAGCGCGAGCGTCCGGACTGCATCACCCTGGACCTGGAGATGCCCCACGAATGGGGGCCGCGCTTCTACCGGAAGTTCTCCCAGAAGGAAGAGTACAAGAACATCCCCGTGGTGGTCATCAGCGGCCTGACCGGCCATGACATGGCCATCCGCAAGGCCGTGGCCGCCATCCACAAGCCCTTCGAGCCCGAGGCCGTGCTCACGGCCGTCAAAAAGGCCTGCGGCGAATAGCGCAAGCCCCGGGACCGGTCCCGGCGGGGACCGGTCCCGGCTCCTTCCCGCCCCGTTTACATGCCCCGCGCAGCGGGGTATCATGCCAGCATGTCGGAAATCGCACGACTCATGGATGCCCTGTGCCGACAGGAAGGAGCCACGCCGACCCCACTTCCCGGCGTGCGCCTGCACCGCACTTCGCGCGACATCGCGCGCGTCCCCCTGCTCTACGCCCAAGGCATCATCATCGTCGGCCAGGGCTCGAAAAAGGTCCATCTCGGCGGCAAGGTCCACGCCTACGATCCGGACCATTACCTGGTGCTGTCCGTGCCGCTGCCTGCGGAATGCGAGGCCGTGGTCGACCCGGCCCAACCGCTCCTGTCCATGGTCGTGGACATCGACATGGAGATGCTGCGCGGCATCATCGGCCGGCTCGAAGAGCGGCGGGAGACCCCGCGGCCGGGCTGCGCGCAAAAGGGCCTGTACCTGGCCCGGGCCGACGCGGCATTCAAGGACACGACGACGCGGCTTCTGCGCGCGCTGGCCGCGCCCGACGAGGCGCGCGTGCTGGGGCGGGGACTCGTGCGGGAGCTGCTTTTCCGGGTGCTGCAAGGGGAAAACGCCGCGGCGCTCTATGCCCTGGCCGCGCACAACACGGGGCTGTCGCGCATCGACAAGGCACTCAGGCAGATCCACGAGAACTTCAACCAGTCCTTTAACGTGGAGCAGCTGGCCGAGGTCGTCAACATGAGCCCCTCGGCCTTCCACCGCGCCTTCAAGGAAGTGACCGCCCAGTCGCCGATCCAGTATCTCAAGCGGGTGCGGCTCAACAAGGCCAAGAGCCTGCTCGTGGAAAGCGGCCTGCGTTCGAGCGACGCGGCGCGGCTGGTGGGCTACGAAAGCGTTTCCCAGTTCAACAGGGAATTCAAGCGCTACTTCGGGGCGAGCCCCCGCCATCTGCCGGAACTCGCCGGCTGGCAGTAAACCTCCCGCCACGCACCATCTGCGCCCCTGCGGGGCGTCTCTCCCAACGCCCCCCTACAAGGGGGCCGGGGGATTATCCCCCCCGGCCGCCGGAGGCATCTTCCCTTTCCCTCTTTCTTCTCCTCCCCTCAAATCACCATCCCGTTCGCCGCGATGTCGGCCACGATGCGTTCCTTGATCATCCGCGACACCGGACCGGGCTTGCCGTCGCCCACGGCTGCGCCGTTGTAGCGCACGATGCTCAGGCAGTCGTTGGTGGTGCCAAGGATCATCATCTCCCTGGCCGTGGCCACGGCCTCTTCGCGCACGGAGGCAAAGACCACTTCGATCTCGCCCTGGATCAGCTCCACCGCGCGCATGAGCGTCGTGCCGCGAAGGGCGTTGTTGAGCTCCGGCACGATGAAACGGCCCTGCGCGTCCACGAGGCAGATGTTTTCCGTGGCGCCCTCGGCCAGGAAGCCCTTGTCGTCGTAGCAGACCGGATAGTCCTCGCCGCGCTCGGTTGCCTCGCGGCGCATGAGGACGTTGGGCAGGTAGTCGATGGACTTGATGCGCGCCAGATAGTTCTGTTTGGCCGGGATGGAGGTGCGAAAGGCGGTGACGCCCTTGGCGAACGCCTCGGCCGGCCGGGGATGGAAACGGTAGGCGACGATGGTGAGGCTCGGCGTCGGGCACTCGGCCGGATCGATGCCGAAGCCGCCGGGGCCGCGCCCGACGATGACGCGCACAAGGCCCGTGTCCGAACCGCCGGCCCGGCAGACGTCCAGGGTCAAGGCCGCGACCGCGTCCCAGGGACAGGGCGGGGCCAGGTAGATGGCGGCCGCCGAACGCTCCATGCGTTCGAAATGCGGGCCGACCTGGTAGAGCCTGCCGCCGACGTACTTGAGAGTCTCGAACACCCCGTCGCCCCGGTGGACGAGGTGGTCGTCCAGGGGAATGAGCAACATCCGCGGGTCCGTGCAGATCACGCCCAGGCGGTGCTCGTAGAAGGCCAGCACGTTTTCGCCGCCCGGTCGCGGCGTGGCGAGCAGCCGGGCGACGTAGGCGTCGGCGTCGACAATATCGGGCATGGATTGAACTCCTTGAAAAACAGTTGGGGGAAACGCCCCAAGGACGTTTCCCCCATTCACGATTTTTCCTGTCCGGTCAAATGCGCGTCAGGCGGGCACGCCCACCTTGTCGCGGCTGATGAGCAGCTCGGCGATCTGCACGGCATTGAGCGCCGCGCCCTTGCGGATGTTGTCGGACACGATCCAGAGATTGAGCCCGTTGTCGATGGTGTTGTCCTCGCGGATGCGCCCCACGAACACGTCGTCCTCGCCCGCGGCGTGGATGGGCATGGGATAGATCTTCTCGGACGGGTTGTCGTAGACCGTGACCCCGGGAGCCTGGGAGAGGATGACCCGGGCGTCCTTGGCCGTGAGCTTTTTCTCCGTCTCGATGTTGACCGACTCGCTGTGGCTGTAGAAAACCGGCACGCGCACCGTGGTGGCCGTGACCTTGATCGAGTCGTCGCCCATGATCTTGTTCGTTTCCTTGATCATCTTGATTTCTTCGAAGGTGTAGTCGCCGTCGGAGAAAACGTCGATCTGCGGCAGGCAGTTGAAGGCGATCTGGTAGGGATAGACCTTCGCCTCGGGGTCCTGCATGTTGAACAGCTGGCGCACCTGGGTCTCGAGCTCGGCAATGGCCTTCTGCCCGGTGCCGGAAACGGCCTGGTACGTGGAAACGACCACGCGCTTGATCTTCGCCGCGTCGTGCAGGGGCTTGAGCGCCACCACCATCTGGATGGTCGAGCAGTTGGGGTTGGCGATGATGCCCTTGTGCCAGTCCACGTCGTCGGGATTGACCTCGGGCACCACCAGCGGCACCTCGGGGTCCATGCGCCAAGCGCTCGAATTGTCGATGACCACGCAGCCGGATTTGACGGCGAAGGGCGCAAATTTTTTCGAGGTGGCGCCGCCGGCGGAGAAGAGGGCGATGTCCACACCCTTGAAGGAATCCTCGGTCATCTCCTCGACGGTGAGCTCCCCATCGGCATACGGCACGGTCGTGCCCGCCGAGCGCGAGGAAGCCAAGGCCTTGACGGTCTTGGCCGGAAACGCGCGCTGTTCGAGGGTCTTGAGCATCTCCCGTCCCACGGCTCCCGTGGCCCCAGCCACGGCCACAACCCATTCGCCCCTGGCCATATGGTCCTCCATTAGGTGATTAAGACGCCTCCGGCGTCCAGGAGGGACACTGTCCCTCCTGGACCTCCCGCAAGGGGAAGTCACGGAAAGCTCTGTCTAGGCGATTCCCCGGGGAAACGCCAGATTTTTATCAAATGAAATGAGGCTATTGTAAAAATTCACAATCCCGCGTCGCGAGGATACACAAACGGTAACAGACTGAAATCATTGGGGGGGACTTCCCCCTTAAAGCCCCATCGAAAAGCCGAACAACCATTTTCGTGTATCCCTGCAACACACGCTCCGCCCCTTTCGGGGTGGTCCAGGAGGGGCCCTCGGCCCCTTCTGACCGCCGGAGGCATCTCCCCTCCCCTCACCCGAGCCCGGCAATAATGGACAACACGGCCTCGGCCTTGTTGAGCGTGTAGAGATGCACGCCCGGCGCGCCGCGGGCGAGGAGATCCTTCGCCTGGCGCGTGGCGTAGGCGATGCCGGCCTTGGCCACGGCCGCCGCGCCGCCCGAGGCGTCCGCGGCCTCCAGCTCGGCCAGATAGGCCGACGGCAGGGTCGCGCCGCACATGCCGACCAGCCGCTTCACGCTCGCCAGGCTCATGACCGGCAGCACGCCCGGCACGATGGGCGCGTCGATGCCAAGCGCCCGCACTTTTTCCACGAAGCGGAAATAACAGTCGTTGTCGAAAAAGAGCTGCGTGACCACGAAGTCGCCGCCCAACGCGAGCTTTTGGCGCAGGAAATCCAGGTCCGCCTCGGGCGAAACCGCCTCGGGATGGCACTCGGGATAGCCGGCCACGCCCAGGCACAGCCCGGGGTATTCCCGGCGGATGAAGCCGACGAGGTCGGAAGCGTGCCGGAAGTCATCGGAATCCGGGACGAAGTTCTCCTGTCCCCGGGGCGGGTCGCCACGTAGCGCCAGCACGTTGTCCACGCCCGCCGCGCGCAATCCGTCGAGGAAACCGCGAATCTTCTCCCGGCTCGCCCCGACGCAGGTCAAATGGGCCATGGGCTCGAGGCCGTAGGCGGTCTTGAGGCGCGACACGATCTCCAGCGTGTGGGCATGGGTGCTGCCGCCGGCCCCGTAGGTCACGGAGACGAAAAGCGGATGCACCGGCAACAGCCGCTCCACCACGTCGAAGAACCCGGCCCAGGCCTCGCGCTCCTTGGGCGGGAAAAACTCCAGCGAAACGAACGGCCGCCTGGCCGCGATCAAGTCTCTGATGCGCACGCGGTCTCCTTTCCGGGGAGGAGCAGAAGAAGCGAAGACCGGGGGGGAACCCCCTTTTTGAAAAGGGGGTCCCCCCCCCCCCGGCCCCCCTTTCCCCGAAGAACTTTCAAAGGGGATAGCGACAAAACGTAGCGGCAACGCGACAGACGGTGTTGGTGGGAGGAATTACGCCCCCCCTTTCGGGGTGGTCCAGGAGAGGCCCCTCGGCTCCTCCTGGCCGCCGGAGGCATTTCCTCCTCCCCCTCTCCATCACCCGCACCCGCACTCTCTACTGAATGACTTCGCTGCCCGTGACGGCCAACTGCGCCACGATGTCCTGGTCCGCTTCAAGAAAAGGCCTGTCCTTCCCCTCCTCGGGGGTCAGCCATTCCATTTCCTGGCCCTCGCGCGGAGACAGTTCGCCCTCAAAGGCACGGACATGGAAGAAATGCAGGTGCACGGAAATATGCGCGTAGGAATGCTCTTTTTCCTGGAAAAAGGCAATCGAGGTAGGCGTTATGTCCAATTCCTCACGCAGTTCCCGCACGAGCGCCGCGCGCACCGATTCGTCGGGCTCCACCTTGCCGCCGGGGAACTCGTACAGCCCGGCCATGGGCTTGCCCTGGGGGCGCTTGACGCCCAGATACTTTCCATCCCGCCAGATGACGGCGGCCACAACAGTCACAATCTTCGGCGCACACTTCATGATGCCTCCAGCAATGCGGCCCGGCGGGCCTCCAAATCGGCGAGTTCCTCTTCCAGTACCGCCATGCGGGCAAGCAGTTCCTCGGCCTCGTGGCCAAGGGCCCCGTATTCCTTGCCGAGCGAGGAAAAGAGCTCCTTTTGGGCATACGTTTCCGGCTCGGCCATGACAGCTTCCACTTCGGACTGGCGCGCCAGCACCGCTTCAAGCCTGGCCTCGAGCTTGTCGAAGGCCTCGCGCTTGGGCTTGATGTCGCGGTAGAGGGCGTTGCGCTGTTCGGCCACGCGGCGTTTGCGTTCCTTGTCCTCCTGGCGCGAGAGCTTCGGCGCGGACGGGGCGTCGCCGGCGTCGTCGCCGGAGGTCGCGGCGGCCTCGTTTTGGCGGGCGGCCTGCGCCTGCTCGTAGGCGGCGAACCCCTCGTCGTAGACCGTGACGCCGTCCTCGCCCACGGCCCAGACTTCCCCTGCCGCCTCGCGCAGCAGATAGCGGTCGTGGGCGACCATGAGGATGGTGCCGGTGTATTCCGCGAGCGCCCGCACAAGGGCTTCGCGGCTCTCCAGGTCCAGGTGGTTGGTGGGTTCGTCGAGGACGAGGAAATTGGCCCGCGCGGAAAAAAGGCCGGCCAGCACCAGCCGCGACTTCTCGCCGCCGGAGAGTTCCGACACCCGACGCTCCCAGTAGTCCTCGCCGAGAAGAAACAGCCCCAGGATGGAGCAGACTTCCAGGTGCGTGGCGCGGGGGCCGGCCATACGCTTCATCTCGGACATGACCAGGGCGTCTGATTGCAGGATCTCCGTCTGGTGCTGGCTGAAATAGCCGAGCTTGACCCCTGTGCCGAGCAGCAGCCGGCCCGAGGCGGGCTTGAGCGCGCCGACCACGAGCTTTAAAAGCGTGGTCTTGCCCGCGCCGTTGTGCCCGACCAGCGCCACTTTCTGGCCGCGAAAGAGCTGGAAGGTCAGCGGCGGCCAGAGGGGTTTGCGGTCGGGATAGGAGTAAGAAAGATCGGCCGCCGCGCACACGGTCTTGTCCGACTTCTCGGGCTCGGGCAGCGTGAAATTGAGCGTCTTGGCGCGCACGTCCGGACGCTCGTTTTTGAGCGCCGCCATCTCCTTTTCGAGCTTGTCAACATTCTTCAGTTTGCTTTGCGCCTGGCGCGCCTTGGTCGCCTTGTAGCGGAAGCGGTCCACGAAGGCGTTGTGCTGCTTGATCTTGTTGTCGATGGCCGCCGCCTGCCGCTCCCACTGCTTTTCCATCTCCTCGCGCCAGGCGAGGAACTGCGTGAAGGAGCCGGGCCGCCAGATGGGCTTGACGTCGCCCATGAAGAGCGTGTGCGTGGCCACGCGGTCGAGAAAGACGCGGTCGTGGGCGACGAAGACCAGCACACCGGGGAAATTGCACAAAAAGGATTCGAGCCAGGACACGGCGTCAAGGTCCAGGTGGTTGGTGGGCTCGTCGAGGAGCAGCACGTCGGCCCCGGCCGTAAGCACCCTGGCGAGCTTGGCCCGCTCGCGCCAGCCGCCGGAAAGCGCGGCAAGGGGCGCGCCCTGGTGCTTTTCCTCGAAGCCCAGGCCCGTGAGGATCGTCTTGGCCCGGTGCTCGGGGTTGTAGCCCAGCGCGTGTTCGAGGCTCGCCTGTTCGTGGGCCAGCGCCTCCATGGCGGGCTTGTCGCCGGCGGCGACGGCCGCGTCGTAGCGCGCCCAGAACTCCTTCCAGGACGGCAAGGCGGCCATGACCCAGGCTAAAAGCGTCATGCCGAGGTCGGCCTCGTCCATGTCCTGGGCGACGTAGCCCAGGCGCGCGCCGGTCGAGAGCGACACCTTGCCGCCGTCGGGTTCGGACACGCCGGCGATGAGTTTTAAAAGCGTGGATTTGCCCGCGCCGTTCTGGCCGACCACGGCCAGGCGCGTGCCGCCGGGAATCTCCAGGGAAAAATCCTTGAAGAGGTCGCGGCCGCCATAGGACTTGGAGAGATTTTGCAGACTGACTTTGGCCATAACTTCCATCGGGCGCGGCGCAGGCCGCACAAGAACTGCCGGGCGGGACCGTCCGGCCGTGCCTGCATACGCAAAAAAGGCCCGGAAAACCAGCCCCCGCCGCCGGTGAATGCCGGCAGTCGGCAGCTGTTTCGCCGGGCCTTGTGATTAAAGGGGGTTGCCTAACCCAACCGGGCCACGACGAGATCGCCCATGGCCTTGCAGCCGACGAGATTCCTGCCCGGCTCCATGATGTCGCCCGTGCGGTAGCCCTCGGCCAGCACCTTGGCGCAGGCCGCCTCGATGGCGTCCGCCGCAGCGATTTCATTGAAGGAATGTTTGAGCATCATGGCCACGGACAGGATGGTGGCCAGGGGATTGGCCTTGTCCTGGCCCGCGATGTCCGGGGCCGAACCGTGGATGGGCTCGTACAGGCCCGGGTTGGCCGCGCCGAGCGACGCCGAGGGCAGCATGCCGATGGAGCCGGTGATGACCGCGGCCTCGTCGGAGAGGATGTCGCCGAAGAGGTTCTCGGTCACGATGACGTCGAACTGGGACGGATCGCGCACGAGCTGCATGGCGGCGTTGTCCACGTACATGTGCGAAAGCTCCACGTCCGGGTAGTCCTTGGCCACTTCCAGCACCACCGCGCGCCACAGGCGCGAGACGTCGAGCACGTTGGCCTTGTCCACGCTGCACAGCTTGCCGCGGCGCTTTTTCGCGGTTTCGAAGCCGACCTTGGCGATGCGGCGCACCTCGTGCTCGGCGTAGACCATGGTGTTGAAGCCGACCTTCTCGCCGCCACGCTCCTCGATGCCGCGCGGTTCGCCGAAATAGGCCCCGCCCGTGAGCTCGCGCACGACCATGACGTCGAGGCCCTTGCCCACGATGTCCGGGCGCAGGCAGCAGGCGGCGGCAAGCTCGGGGAAGAGCCTGGCCGGGCGCAGGTTGGCGAACAGCCCGAGCGCCTTGCGGATGCCGAGCAGGCCCTTTTCCGGGCGGATGGACGGATCGAGGGTGTCCCACTGCGGGCCGCCGACCGCGCCGAGCAGCACGGCATCGGCCGCCTTGCAGGCCGCGACCGTGGCCTCGGGCAGGGGGCCGCCCGTGGCGTCGATGGCCGCGCCGCCGATCAGCGCTTCGGTAAAAACGAATTCCAGGCCGTACTTCTTGCCGACCGTCCCCAGTACCTTCATGGCCTCGGCCACGATCTCCGGCCCGATCCCGTCGCCCGGCATCACACAGATGTTATAACGCATGGTATATCCTTGGGATATGCCTCCGGCGGCCGGGAGAGGCGCTGCCTCTCCCGGACCCTCTCCGCCGGGGGGGATCATCCCCCCCGGACCCCCGGCATAGGGGGCGAGTCATTCATTTGCTATCACTCAGAATACCCTCCGGGTTTCACCCCCCCTTTCGGGGTGGTCCAGGAGGGGCCCCCGGCCCCTCCTGGCCGCCGGAGGCATTCCTCTTCTCCCTCTGCCTCTTCCGCGCTACGCGCGTACGGCCAGCCTATCCTTGACGTAGGGAATGAGCCCCCCCTTGTCGAGGATGCCCTTCATGAAGGTCGGCACGGGCTTGCACTGGATTTTCGCGCCCGTGGTCAGGTTTTCGATGACGCCGGTGTCGGCGTCGACGTTCAGTTCGTCGCCGTCGCTGATCTTGCTCACGTCGTCGCCGATCTCCAGCAGCACGAGGCCCATGTTGAAGCCGTTGCGGTAGAAGATGCGGGCGAAGCTGTGGGCGATGACCACGGGAATGCCCGCGCCGAGGATGGCGACGGGCGCGTGCTCGCGCGAGGAACCGCAGCCGAAGTTCTCGCCGGCGACCATGAGGTCGCCCTTCTGCACCCGCTTGATCCAGCCGGGCTCCAGGCCTTCCATGCAGTTGGCCCCGAGTTCGGCCACGTCGGTGGTGACCAGGAACCGGGCGGGAATGATCGCGTCGGTGTCGATATGCGCCCCGACTTTGTGCGCTTTGCCATGGAACATTATATTTCTCTCCTTCGTCGCTGGGGAATCCCCCCCCATCGAGGGGGTCCGGGGGGCATCATGCCCCCCGGCCGCCGGAGGCATCTTCCTCTTCCCTCTTCCTTACACCTTCGCCGGGTCGATGATCTCGCCGGCGATGGCCGCAGCCGCCGCGGCGGCGGGGCCGGAGAGGTAGACTTCGCTTTCGAGGCTGCCCATGCGGCCCTTGAAGTTGCGGTTGGTGGTGGCGATGGCGCGCTCGCCGCCGGCCAGGATGCCCATATGCCCGCCCAGGCACGGCCCGCAGGTGGCCGGGCCGACGATGCAGCCGGAATCCATGAAGGTCTCGATGAGCCCTTCGGCCAGCGCCTGCCGCCAGATGGCCGGGGTCGCGGGCAGGACGATGCAGCGCACGTCCTTGCTGACCTTTTTGCCCTTGAGCACCGCAGCGGCCTGACGCAGGTCCTCGATGCGGCCGTTGGTGCAGGAGCCGATGACGGCCTGGTCCACGCGCAGGCCGGCGACCGCGGACACGGGCTTGACGTTGTCCGGCAGGTGCGGGCAGGCGATTTGCGGCTCCATGCCCGTGGCGTCGATGGTCACGACGCGCTCGTAGGTCGCGCCGGCGTCGGCGGCGAGCGCCACGTCGCCCTTGCGGCCATGGGCGGCGGCGTATTCCAGGGTCTTGGCGTCCACGGGGAAAAGCCCGACCTTGCCGCCGGCCTCGATGGCCATGTTGGACATGGTCATGCGGCCCTCGATGGAGAGTGCCGACGCCAGGGGGCCGGTGAATTCCAGGGCCTTGTAGAGCGCGCCGGAGACGCCGATGGTCCCGATCAGCGCGAGCATGAGGTCCTTGCCGCCGACGAATTCGCCGAGCGTGCCGGTCAGCACCACCTGGATGGTGGGCGGCACCTTGAACCAGGTTTCGCCAAGGGCCATGCCGCCGGCGATGTCGGTCGAACCCATGCCCGTGGCGAACGCGCCGAGGCCGCCGTAGGTGCAGGTGTGGGAGTCCGCGCCGATGACCACGTCGCCCGGGCCGACGAGGCCGAGCTCGGGCAAGAGCGCGTGCTCGACGCCGACGTTGCCGCCCTCGTAGTAATGGGTAATGCCCATTTCCTTGGCGAATTCGCGGCAGACCTTGACCTGCTCGGCCGAGGCGATGTCCTTATTCGGCGTGAAGTGATCGGCCACGATGGCCACCTTATCCTTGTCGAAAACGGCGGTCGCGCCCATCTTCTTGAAGGACTTGATGGCCAGCGGCGCGGTGATGTCGTTGGCCAGGACCAGGGACAACCGGCAACGCACGATCTGCCCGGGTCCGGTGACCGTCTCGTCGCTGTGCGCCTGCAGGATTTTTTCGGCTAAAGTTGCGGGCATATCCGGTCTCCCTCCTTTTTGGCCAACCGGTTGAGTGCGTTGATGAAGGCGAGCGTGCTCGCCATGATGACGTCGTCGTGGACGCCGCGGCCGACCGAGGTGGCGTCGCCTTCGCGCACGCGCACGGTCACTTCGCCCTGGGCGTCGGTGCCGCCGGTGATGGCGTTGATGTGGAATTCCTCGAGCTCGGGCTTGCGGCCCACGGCCTCGCACACGGCGTTGAAGGAGGCGTCCACGGGGCCGGAGCCGGAGGCGTACTGGCGCACTTCCTTGCCGTCCACGATCATCTTGACCACGGCCATGGGCGCGAGTTCCACGTTGCCGCAGTGCACGGAGATGAACTGCAAGGCGTAGTGGTCGGGCCGGCGCAGCACCTTTTCGAGGATGAGCGCCTCGATGTCCTCGTCGAGAATGTTCTGCTTGCGGTCGGCCAGTTCCTTGACCGCGTCGAAGACGATCTTGAGCTCGTCATCGGTGAGCTTGTAGTTGAGTTCCTTGACCTTGGCGTCCAGGGCATGGCGGCCGGAGTGCTTGCCGAGCACGACCACCGCGCCCTTGCGGCCGATGTGCTCGGCCGTCATGATCTCATAGGTACGGCGGTCCTTCAGCACGCCGTGCTGATGGATGCCGGACTCGTGGGCAAAGGCGTTGCGGCCGATGATCGGCGCATAGGGCGGTATGGGCTGGCCGATGATGCCGGAGAGGCGGCGGCACGAGGGGAAAAGCTCCTCGGTGACGATGCCCGTGGTCAGGTTGTAGTAGTTGGGCCGGGTGACGAGGCCCATGACCACCTGTTCGAGGGACGCGTTGCCGGCGCGCTCGCCGATGCCGGAGAGCGTCACTTCCGCCTGGCGCGCGCCGGCGTGCAGCGCGGCCAGGGTGTTGGCCACGCCGAGGCCGAGGTCGTTGTGGCAGTGCACGGCGAAGGTGACGTTGCCCGCGCCTGCGACCGTGGCCAGGAGGTGGCGGATGAGGTCCGCGAATTCGGCGGGCTGGGCGTAGCCCACGGTATCGGGGATGTTGACGATGGTCGCGCCCGCGGCGATCACGCGGTTGCAGACTTCAACCAGGAATTCGCGATCGGAGCGCGAGGCGTCCTCGGCCGAAAACTGGACCTCGACGCCTTTGGATACGGCATGGCGCACGGCCGCCTCGGCCATCTCCAGCACCTGCGCCGGGGTCTTGCCGAGCTTGTGCTCCATGTGCAGGGCCGAGGTGGCGAGGAAAGTGTGGATGCGCTTGCGTTTGGCGTTTTTGATCGCCTCGTAGCCTCGGTCGATGTCCGCGGGCAGCGCCCGACACAAGGCCGCGACCACGGGTTTTTCCACGGCTTCGGCGATGGCGGCCACGGCTTCGAAGTCGCCGACGCTTGCGGCCGGAAAGCCGGCCTCGATCACGTCCACGCCGAGCGTTTCCAGCTGGCGGGCCATGCGGACTTTTTCCTCGCGGGTCATGGTGGCCCCGGGCGACTGTTCGCCGTCCCGGAGCGTGGTGTCAAAAATGTATACCCTGTTTTCGTCGGGCATGGAGATTCTCCCTTTAATGTCCCGCAACGGGCGCGGGATGTGCCGGCCTGACGGCGCGCAACAGCGAATGTTGGTTAGCCGAGGCCCCGGACGATGACAAGCGATGTCAGAAAGGGAATGACGGTATTATGAGAGCTCCTGGAGGGGCTCCCGTAGCTTGGCGCGGCGCGGCAGAACGAAGAAGGTGTAGAAGGGACCGGAGAGGAGGTAGGCGGAGAAGAGCAGGAAGCCCATGAGCCAGGGCTCGGAGGCCACCACGACGAAGAGGAGCATGGCCGTGACCATGGCGCTGAAGGGGTGGGCCTTGACCAGCCCGAATTCCTTGAAGGAGGCGTAGCGCACGCGGCTGACCATGAGGAAGGACAGGGCGTAGACGAGGGCGAGGCAGGCCTTGGGCATGACCACGGCGGCGATTTCGGCGGGCAGGTAGCGCTCGAACATGTAGAAAAGCGCGAGCATGCAGCCGGCTGCCGGGATGGGCAGGCCGACGAAGAACTTCTTGGAGGTCACGGTCTTGCCGGACATGACGTTGAAGCGCGCGAGCCGAAGCGCCCCGCAGGCCACGAGCATGAACGAAGCCAGGATGCCCAGGCGGCCGAAGGGGGCGAGCTGCCACTGGTAGACCATGATCGCCGGGGTGACGCCGAAGGCCACGAGATCGGAGAGCGAATCGAACTGGACGCCGAAATCGCTGCTGGTGCCCGTGAGCCGGGCGACCTTGCCGTCGAGGCCGTCGAAGAGGCAGGAAAAAAGGATGGCCAGGCAGGTCATGTCGAAACGGCCCTCGATGGCCCAAAGCGCGCCCAGAAACCCGGCGAAAAGGCTCGCCATGGTAAACAGGTTGGGCAGGATGTAGACGCTCCTGCGCGCTTTGCTTTTGCTGATCTGCTCTTCTTCCATCGGGTCCGGCTTCAGGACCGGCATCCTCGCAATGCGTTTCCCGCATTGCCGGGACACCGGGCTCGACAATTTTCCTTCAAAAATACAGCCGTATTTTTGAAATGGGGTGCGGCTTCAGTCGTCCTTTTGCGCCAGGACGGTGACGCCCGCCATGGTCTTCTGCCCCATTGTGACGGCCGGATGATAACCACGCGGCAAATAGACGTCAAGCCGCGAGCCGAACTTGATCATGCCGTAGCGCTCGCCGCGCTTGAGGCTGTCGCCGGGCGCGGCCTTGCACACGATGCGCCGCGCGATCAGCCCCGCGATCTGCACCACGGACCACTGCCCGCCGTCGGCGCCGCGCAGGCCAAGGACGTTGCGCTCGTTGTCCGTGGAGGCCTTGTCGAAGGAGGCATTGAAAAATTTTCCCGGGATGTAGCGCACTTCCGTCACCGTACCGTCAACGACCGCGCGGTTCACGTGGACGTTGAACACGTTCATGAAGATGCACACCACCTGCCGCATCTCGCCGGTCAGGGGATCGGCCGCCTCGCCCATCTTGCAGACCACGCCGTCGGCCGGGGCCACGGCGATGCCGGGGCCGGTCGGTGCGGCACGGTCCGGGTCGCGAAAAAAATTGAGGCAAAACGCCGTGAGCAGAAGCAGCGCCACGGCGGGAACGGGCCAGCGCAAAAGCGCCGCGACAAGGGTCGCCAGGGCGCACAGGCCAATGATGGGCAGGCCGTCGCGGGCCAGACCGAAGAGGGGATTATACACGCGGGACTCCAAGGGTCGGACAGACATCGGCGAAATCACGGAAGAAACCGGCCTCGTCGCGGTAAAGGATGGTGGAAAAGCCAAGCGACGCGGCCAGTTCCACGTTGCGCGGCGCATCGTCGATGAAAAGCGACGTCTCGGCCTTGGCCCCCATGGCGGCGAGCGCCAGCTCGAAAAAGGCGGCGTCGCGCTTGCTCACGCCGTGGTGGTAGCTGTTGAACACCGCGTCGAAATGGGAAAAAATGCCGTGGCGGGCGTCGAGGCGGCCCAGCCACTCGGTCTGGTCGCTTAAAATCGCGGTCCGGATGCCGGCGGCCCGTGCGGCGTCGGCCAGGGCGAACATGCGCGGCCGCAGGGTGAAACGCGACAGCACCGTTTCCGTCAGCCACGCGTCGTCGGCCGTGATGCCCGTGGCCTCGCGAAACGCCCGCCAGAAGCCGGCCTCGTCGCAGCCGCCGACCACGAAGCCCGTGCTCCAGGCCATCTCGTAGGCCAGCGGTTCGAGCACGTCAGGATCGCGGCCGGTCTCCCGGGCGATGGCGAGCAAGGCCGCGCGAAAGCCCTCCTCGGCCAGCACGCCGCCGAAATCGAAAAATATGGTCGTGGGGCGGCAAAGCCCCTCCAGCACATGATTCAAGAAAGCCTCCGTTCGCTTCCCATGCCGGGCCAAACCCCGTAAACTGCCCGAAGGCCAGTTCGCCTTTAGCCGGTTCCCCCGCGCCAAGCAAGCGCGGAGGGGAAGGGAAGAGGAGAGAAGACCGGGGCGCTGCCCCGGGCCCCGCCGGGGGGAATGATTCCCCCCCGGACCCCCTCGAAGGGGGTGGGGGGAGAGGGAGGGAATAATGGCGGAGACGATCCGTGTGGGGGTGAGCGCCTGCCTGCTCGGGCAGAACGTGCGCTACGACGGCGGGCACAAACGCGATGCATACGTCGTGGAAACACTGGGGAAATTCTTCGAGTTCGTCCCCGTGTGCCCGGAGGTGGAGTGCGGCCTGGGCGTGCCGCGCGAGGCCATGCGCCTTGTCGGCGATCCCGAGGCCCCACGCCTGGTGACGATAAAATCGGGCGTGGACCTCACGGAGCGCATGCGCGTCTGGGCCTTGCGCCGGGTGCGCGAACTCGGAGGCGAAGATCTCCGCGGCTTCATTTTCAAGGCCAAATCCCCGTCGAGCGGCATGGCCCGGGTGAAAGTCTACGGCGAAAAGGGCACGCCGGCCCCGCGCGGCACCGGCCTTTTCGCACGGGTCTTCATGGACGCCTTCCCCCTGCTCCCCGTTGAGGAAGAGGGCCGCCTGCACGACGACCGGCTGCGGGAAAACTTCATCGAGCGCATCTTCACCCTCGACCGCTGGCGCGCGACCCTTGCCGGCGACGGCCGCACGGGCCTTCCCGCCCGGCTCGTCGCCTTCACCGCGACCAACAAGCTGCTGCTCATGTCGCACAGTCCGGAGATGGCCCGCCAGCTCGGCAGGCTCACGGCCGAAGCGAAGAACTGGCCCGCCGACGCCCTGCGCGCATCCTACGAGACCGTGCTCATGCGCACCTTGAGCCTGCCCGCGACCCCGGCCAAGCACGCCAACGTGCTCGAGCACATCGCCGGCTATTTCAAGAAGTTCCTCGACGCGGACGACAAGGCGGAGTTGCAGGCCGTCATCCGCGACTACCGCACGGGCCTCGTGCCCCTGGTCGTGCCCGTGACCCTTTGCGCCCATTACGCGCGCAAGTTCCAGGTGGACTATCTCCTGGCCCAGGCATACCTCCATCCCCATCCCGTGGAGCTCAAACTGCGCAATCACGTCTAACCCCGGAAACACCGCATGCGCATCCTGTTTGTCGCCCTGCTCCTGCTCGCCTGCCTTCCCGCCTCGGCCGCGGCGGCGCGGCCCAGGGCCCTGCCGAGCGCCCAGGCCACGGCGCAAGTCGTCGGCAAATTGACGGCGTCCGGCCGTGTCCACGGCCTGGTGGTAGGCTTCGTCAGCCCCCAGGGACGGGCGGTCTACGGCTTCGGGCATTTCGGCGAGGGCAAAAACGACCCGCCCCCGGACGGGCGCACGCTGTTCGAGCTCGGCTCCATCACCAAGACCTTCACCGGCCAGATGCTGGCGCAGGCAATCATGGCGGGGCGCGTGCGCGTCACCGACCCCATGCGGCTCTATCTGCCCCAGGACGTCATCGCCAAGGACTCGCCGCTTTTCTGGGTGAGCCTGCTCGACCTCGCCACCCACACCTCGGGCCTGCCCGAAACGCCGTCCAACCTGCCCTCCAAGGACCCGCGCAATCCCATGGCCGGTTATTCCACCGCCCTGCTCCTGGACTACCTGCGCACGGCCAAGCCGATCGCGCCCGTCGGCCAGAACTTCTATTACAGCAACACCGCCGCCGGCGCCCTGGGCATGCTGCTCGCGCGGCTGTGGGACACGGACTACGAAACGCTCGTCAAAACGCGCCTGTGCGCGCCACTTTTCCTGCGCGACACAACGATTACCCTAAGCCCCGACCAGGCCGCGCGCATGACCCGGGCCCATGCCGCAGACGGCAGCCTGCTGCCCAACTGGGACGTGACCGGGCTCGAAGGAGCCGGGGCCTTCCGCTCCACGGCCGAAGACATGCTCACCTACGCCGCGGCCAACCTCGGCATCCTGCCCTCGCCGCTTTTGCCGGCCATGAAGCTGGCCCAACTGCCGCGCAAGCACGTCTCGTCCATTCCCACGCTCTACATCGGCCTCTTCTGGAACATCATGAACTTCGGCGGCAAGGAGTACGTGCTCCACGCCGGCCGCTCCGGGGGCTATTTCGCGCTGGTGCTGCTTTCGCCCGAGGACGGGGCCGGCGTGGTGTTTCTGTCCGACACCGAAGGCGACTTCTCCGACGAGGGCTGGAAGCTCCTGGAACTCGTCTCGGGCAAGCGCCAGCCCTGACCCGGGCCGGATGGAATCGGATTTGCATCGGGCAGGCCGCGCGACACAATTCCCAAACGCCGGCCGGCGCGTCCCGCTCCACCGCGCTCCGGCCCCAACGCCCCAACCGGAGGAACCGCATGGCCGCGTCCGACAAACCACAAAAAGCCGCCGGCATCGGCTGGGACCTCGACGCCCTGCCCCTGGACAAGGCCTGCCGCTACTTCCGCAATTATCTCGACGCGTTCGCCATCGACCTCCCCCTGGCGGTCACCTTCGTCAACCGCATCCTCGAGGACAACGCCTCGAACCTGCCCACTCTGCCCGAAGACGCGCACCGGCTGCTTACGCACGCCATCCGTTCGGCCGTGCGCCTGGCCACGTTCGATCCGGCCATCCTGGGGCTTGGCGCAAGCTCCGGCGTCGCGCCCGGCGTGCAGACCATCGTCAAGGTGCTCGAAGCAACGCACGTGGAGCCGGAGATCTTCAACCAGCTGCGCAAGGCTTCGGTCAGGTACCAGGCCGAGGACATCCGCGCCATCTGCGAAAAGGTGCTGGCGCGAAACCCCATGGCCGTGCGCTACGCCGACCTGCTGCTCGCCGTCGATTTTCACGAGGGCCGGCCGCCGAGCCCCGCCCTGGGGGGCTTCCGCTGCCCCAAGGTGCTCTCGCCCCTGTGGGCCAGGCGCCTTTTCGACCACCACGCCGGCATGGGCGACGACGACGCCGCCCTTGCGCTGTGGGAAAGCGTCAAGCCCCTCGCCGACGACCCCGTCACCCTGGGGCTGGCCGCCGAACTGCACCGCCGCGCCGGGGATACGGAAACGGCCCTGGCCCTTTACGACAGGGCCATCGCCCTCGACCCCTTCGGGCGGCCGTACCGGCTGCGCCGCGAAGAACTCGCCGCGCCCTTTCGCCCCGATCCCGGGCTCGTGGAGCGCAAGGACGTGGCCGTCTACCTCTACAGCTTCAACAAGGCGCAAGTTCTCGGCGAGACGCTTACGAGCCTGCGCGGCAGCGCCATCGGCCCGGCGCGCATCAAGATTCTCCTCAATGGCTGCACCGACGACAGTCTGGTCGTCGCCAGACGGGCCAAGGAACTTTTCCCGGAAAACGAGGTGGAGATCATAAGCCTCCCGGTCAACGTGGGCGCGCCCGCGGCGCGCAACTGGCTGCTGGCCCAGCCCGCCACCCGGGAATGCGAATACGTGGCCTTCCTCGACGACGACGTCTACGTCCAGCCCGACTGGCTGGCCCACCTGCTCACCGTGGCCGAGCGCGACCCGCGCATCGGCAACGTGGGCTGCAAGGTCGTCTTTCCCGGCCGCTTTCCCCTGCTGCAATACCTCTACCGCCACGTAGCCATCGCCCACCCCGAGGTGATCCGTGTCAGCCTGCCCACGCCCCCGGACCAGTACGACACCGGGCTGTACGACGTGGTGCGCGAAACGCGCGTGGTCATGGGTTGCCAGCACCTGTTGCGCACGGCCTCCCTGGCCGACGCGCCCGCCTTCGACATCCGCTACTCGCCCTCGCAGATCGACGACACCGACCACGACCTGCAACTGTGCCTGGCCGGCTGGAAAGTCTTCTACTGCGGCACGGTGACCTGCGTGCACCGCCAGGGCTCGGGCACCTCCGCGCGCAGTCGGCTTTCCATGGCGAGCCAGGGCAGCATCATCGGCAACGACGTGAAGTTCTCCTACAAATGGTTCGACCGCCGCGAGGAGCTGGAGCGCCTCGACGCCATGAGCCTGCACGAAGGGACGTAAGCGCCGGCCCTCCCCTTGACACGGCGCCGTTCGTGTCAATTATTTGAGCATACGAAACCACCGATGAGGAGGTTGGATATGTTCAGGAGTCTTTTGCCGCGCCTGCGGGAAAAGTCCGTGGCGGCCAGGCGGCCGGCGAGCATGGCCGACCTGATGGAGGATTTCTGGCGCGAGCCTTTCGGCGCGCTGCCCGCCCTTTTCAAGGACATGGAGTATCCGGCCGTGGACGTCAGCGAAGCCGATGGCGTGGTCACGGTCAAGGCGGAACTGCCGGGACTTGAACCGGGCGATGTGGAACTTTCCGTGGAAAACGACGCTCTGGTCCTTCGCGGCGAAAAGAAGTTCGCCGACGAGGAAAAAAAGGACGATTACCATCGCATCGAGCGGTCCTACGGCGCGTTTTCCCGCGTGATCCCGCTGCCGGGCAAGGTGCGCGAGGCCGAGGCCAAGGCCCGCTTCGACAAGGGCGTGCTTGTCGTGACCCTGCCCCGCGACGCGGCCGAGGCCGCCAGGAAGATCACCATCGAAAGCTAGCTTCCCTTCCGCGGCGTATCGCCGCATCCCACCGACCGGGAGCGCCCGTGCAGGCGCTCCCGGTTTTTTTTCGCCCAATCCGGGGCCGGCCGTCGCATCCGGCCACGCGGCACGGTACGGGCAGGCACGCGCCACAGCCGACACGGCCGGCCGGCGCGGCGACCCCGTTTCTCTTGCCCTCTGCCTGCGGGTCGACCTCCCGTGCCCTCCACCGGGCCAACCCCGTTTCGGCACGGTCGCAAGGCCGGACAAGCGATTCAAAAACAATTATAAAATCAATATATTACAAAATTTATTCATTTCTCCGCAAATTCCTTGTTGACGACGGCCCGCTGATTTGGCAGTTATGCCCCTCGGCAACGGCGGCCGCCCCGCCGCTCCGGACCGGACGGAAAAAAGTGAAAGAAATTGATTGACAACCGGGCCGGGCGCAAGTAACTAGACGGGTCCTTGAAACGAGGCGGCATAGCCAAGTGGTAAGGCAGAGGTCTGCAAAACCTCCATTCTCCGGTTCAAATCCGGATGCCGCCTCCACAGCCGATCCTGAGCGGGAATAACTCAGTGGTAGAGTGCAACCTTGCCAAGGTTGAAGTCGCGGGTTCAAATCCCGTTTCCCGCTCCACCGAACAATCGAAGGCCGGCCCCAAAGCCGGCCTTTTTCTTTGCCTCCCCGGCCGATTCGCGGTAAGCCGCCTTTGTCTACCAAAACGGGAGCCAATCGTGAGCCGTACCATTTCCCTCGACGCCCCCCTGGACGAACTGCTCGATTTCGCCAAGAGCCGCTACACGGTCCGTTTCGAACCCGTGGCCGTGGCCGGCGAAACGCTGGACATCCTCCAGATCGACGACCTCGAAGCCCTCATCGACCGCCTGGTCCGGGAAGCGGGCAACGGCCAGATCACGCTGCCCTACTGGGCCAAGATCTGGCCCGCCGCCATGCTCCTTTCGCATTTCCTGCCCCACCTCGGCCCGGGCGAGGGGCGCACGCTGCTGGAACTCGGCGCGGGCGTCGGCGTGTGCGGCCTGTTTGCGGCCCGGCGCGGCTTCGACGTGCTCCTGACCGACATCAACCCCGACGCCCTGTTGTTTTCCCGGATCAACATCCTGCAAAACGGCCTGTCCGACCGGGCGCGCGTCGCCCGCGCAGACTTTGCCGCCGACCGCCTGGGACGGCGCTTCGACGTCATCCTCGGGGCCGAGGTCCTGTATATCGAGGACCTCTACCGCGGGCTGTGCAAGTTCCTCCTGGCCCACATCGCCCCGGATCCGGCCGCCGAAGTCGTGCTGATCAAGGACTTCACCCGCCGGGCCGGCCGCTTCATGACGCTGGCCGAAAAGGAATTCCACATCACCGAACGCGTGGTGGGCTACAAGGAAACCGACCCCGCCGACGGCAAGCCGGAACGCAAACTGTGCCAGGTCTTCCGCCTGCGCCCCCGCAAGCATGCCTGAACCGGCCCGCGTCCGGCCCTGCCGCCACCCATCCCCCCAGCGCGGGCGACGCGTCCGCCCGGCCGCAAGACCGCCCCTGCCGCCTGGGAACACAGCGAGCATCGCATGAACGCATCCCCCGCCGCCCTGCGCGGCCTGACTTCCCGGCCCAAGACCCACACCCTGGAACTGGACAAGACCTGCCCCCCGGCCGAGACCGTGGCCCGGGCCAAGGAAGCCTTCGCGCGCCTGGGCAAGGGGGTGCTCGCCGAAACCCGGCGCATCGACACGGGCCGCCTCGGCATCCCCGTGTACATGAGCCTGTGCGGCGAGGCCGCGCGCGGCGTCATGCCCACGCGCAAGCAAATGGGCAAGGGCGCAAGCCCCATCCAGGCCGAGGCCTCGGCCCTCATGGAGCTGGCCGAACGCTTCAGCTTCTTTTCCTACTTCGCCGACACGGACCGCTTCGCCCCGGCCACCTGGAGCCAGGCCGAAACCTTTTTCGGGGAGGCGCTCCTGCCGCCGCGGCTCGTCGCCCACAGCGTCGGCGACGCCTGCGACGCGGCCACGGCAAGGTGCATCCTCGACCTGTACCCCTGGGATTTCGTCCTGGCCCGGGACGTGGCCGCCGGGCGCGACGTGGCCGTGCCCCTCGACTGGTTCAAGCTCTTAAACGAATTCAACGGCTCCTCGGCCGGCAACTGTTACGAGGAATCCGTGCTCCAGGGCGCGTGCGAACTCATCGAACGCCATGTCTGCGCCGTGATCGACCGCACGCGGCCCACGCTCCCCACCATCGCCCCGGAAAGCTGCACCGACCCGGTGCTGCGGGAACTGCTCGCCGCATTTGAGAAAACCGGCGTCCGGGTCGTGCTCAAGGACTTCAGCCTCGGCATGCCCGCGCCGACCGTCGCGGCCATCGCCTACGACCCGGCCACCTTTCCCCACGCTTCGGAGATCGTCTTCACCGCCGGTACGGCCTCCTCCCCGGCCAAGGCCGCCATCCGCGCCCTGACCGAAGTGGCGCAACTGGCCGGCGATTTCGAGACGGGGAGCAACTACGAGGCCTCGGGCCTGCCGAAATTCACGCGCCTTGCCGACGCCGCCTGGGTCATGGACGGGCCGGTCGCGCCCCTTGCCAGCCTGCCCGATCTCGCCGCCCCGGACATCGCCGCGGAACTGGCGACCCTGGCCGACCGGATGGCGGCGCTCGGACATCCGCTTTTCACCGTGGAAACCACCCACCCGGAGCTGGGCCTTTGCGCCAACTACAGCTTCGCTCCGGGCCTGGCCTTTCGCGAGCGCACTCCTGCCGCGAGCCTCGGGCTTTTCACCGGCCGGATGCTCGCCGAGCGCGCCGACCCGGACACGGCGCGGGCCGGGCTTGCCGTGCTCGCCGCGCTTTTCCCGCAGGCGGCCTACGTGCCGTTTTACGAGGGCATGCTCGCGCTGCGCCTGGACGACCCCGAAGGGGCGCTGCCGCACTTCGCCCGGGCCTGGGAACGGGAGACGCGCGACGAGGACCGGGCCCTGGCCGCCTTCTACCAGGCCCACGCCCTGTCGCTTATGGGCCGCCATGCCGAAACCCCGCCCCTGCTCGACCGGGCCATCGCCCTTTGTCCCGAGGTCAAGGAATACTACAACCTGCGCGGCGTGGCACGCTTTCGCGCCGGGGACTACGCCCGCGCGGCCGAAGATTTCCAGGCCGCCCTGGACCTTGACGCGGGTTCGGCCATGGACCTGGCCAACCTGGGGTTGTGCCTGGAGCGCATGGGCCGGCTGGAAATGGCCGTCCACCATCTGGACGCGGCCCTGTCCCTTGATGCCGGCATCGACTTCGCCAGGAAGGCTTTGGCGCGCATCAAAGGGGAAGCAATTTGACACGCTTTGCCACAATAAAGCGATTTCATGGACATTTTTGGCAATACTACACGGCCAATCCCGTGAAAGGCATTGACAAAACAGGGCTGCGGCGATTACGTTAAAAAAATAACTCGGGAGCCGGAGCCTTCTCACACGGCTCGCCAGTGCAACATTGACCCATCGGGCATCAAGGGTGCTCTGATTCATGGGTGAGGCCTCCCGTAACACGGGGCGCCGTCAGGAACCCGCCCGGGTTTCCGCAAACGGTCCGGGCGCTTTTCTCACAACCTGTAAGGAGGATGCGCATGGCTACTGTCGAGTACAAAGGCAAATCGTTCGAAGTCGATGAAGACGGCTTCCTGCAGCGCTTTGAAGATTGGACCGAGGAGTGGGTTGACTACGTGAAGGACTCCGAGGGCATCAAGGAACTGACCCCCGAGCACAACAAGGTCATCGAGTTCCTCCAGGACTACTACAAGAAGAACGGCATCGCCCCCATGGTGCGCATCCTTTCCAAGGTCACCGGCTTCAAGCTCAAGCACATCTATGAGCTGTTCCCGTCCGGACCCGGCAAAGGAGCCTGCAAAATGGCCGGCCTGCCCAAGCCCACCGGCTGCGTCTAGGCCTACCTTTCCTCGAGGAAAAAAGGCGGCGAGGCGACTCGCCGCCTTTTTTTGCGCCCATGGGCCCGTGCCGGGGCGCGGCTGCGCCGCAGCCCTTCCCTGCCCCGGGGACAAAGCGGCGACGGCCCGACAGACACGCCGGACCGCGACGAGGCGCGCGCGGGCGCGGCAACCGATGCCGGCCCGCGAGCCCAGCGCGCATCGGGCGTGGCCTGCGCGGCGGCGTTTCCGCCGCGGCCTCCCGGCTACTTTTGCGGTTTGGGCTTGGCCTTGGGCTTCGGCTTCTTTTTCGGCTTGGGCTTTTTCTTCGGCAGCTTGCCTTCCTCGGCGAGCTTGAACAGCTTGCGCTTTTTCGACTCGAAGGAGATGGCGGTCTTGATGGCCGCCAGCGCCATGGCCGCGATGGTCAGGATGATGACCAGCCCCTTTTGCAGCTGCCACTTCTGCTGCTCCATCATGTCCGCCACCCAGCCCTGGCCCGAGGACTGGAACAGGTAGACGAAAAGCGGCACCAGCACCAGGGACAGCCCGAGTCCCGCCACTTCCATCCACAGGAAGTTGCGGCCGAGCAGCATGCAGAAAAAGGTCGAATCGCGCACGATGCGCAGCGTGATGAGCCGCGTGCGCAAGGTGCGGATACGCTCGTCCACCTCGGGCAGGTATTCGCGGCTCTTGTGGAAGTTCGCCGGCTCGTCCATGGGCGAGGTCCGCATCCAGTTGAGCTTGGTGGCGCAGAAATTGAAATCGGTGTTGAATTCCCGCAGCAGCGACGGGAACGGAAACCAGGCCGCCTCGCGCTGCACGCTTTTGAGGTCCTCGTACTGCCGGGCCTGCTCCGCCTGCATCACCTTGACTTCGCTGGCGACCTTCTTGGCGACCTGCGCCTCGACATCCGCGACGCCGGCCTCGAACCCCTTGTAGGCCACGTAGTTGCCCAGCTTGCCAAGCGCCAGCAGTTCCTGGATCTTCTCCTCCGAGGCGACGAGGTACGGCTCCCCCTCGAGGAACCGCTCCCGCAGCGATTCCGAAAGCGCGCCAAGGCTGGCCACGAGCGCCTGGGACGCCTCCTGCGCCTGCTTCCAGACCCGCCACAGCGCGGCCAGGATGTGCAGCCGGCCCCGTTCCAGTTCCGGGTCGATCATCACCCGGTTGAACATGGACGGGTCCGTAGCCATCAGCTGCGAAAAAAGCTGCATCGCCTGGTCCGTGAACCCCATCTTCACCAGACACACGCCCTGGCGGTAGACGGGTTCGAACCAGCGGGGGCTTTCCTTGAGGCTCTCCCGATACAGGGAGATGGCCTTGTGCTGCTCGCCCTGGACCTCGAAGGCCCGGGCCTGGAGCCAGAGGAAATAGGCACGTTGCAGCGCCGTGTAGCAAAGCCGGCCGGACTCCTGCCAGTAGTAGACCGCCTTGGTCCAGTCTCCTGCCTCCATGGCGGCGAAGCCCTGGAGCGACTTGGGCTGGTAGGCGCGGGGGTACTTGGTCAGGGCCTGAAGCAGCATTTCCTCGTACTTCTCGGCGTTGCGCTCGCGAAGCGCCGTCAGCGCGTCCCAGTAGAAATCCCCCTCGCGCCGGCCGGTCTGCGCCAGCCCCGCGGGCAGATCCTTGCCCTTGGCGCGCCAGACCGCCTCCAGCATGCGCGTCTGCAGGGACTGGTCGATCTCGAAAATGGCCGCGAGCAACAGGTCCGTGTCTTCCTTGCCGGTCAGGCGCCTGGTCATCTCGCCCAGCGTGTCGTTCGCCAGGGCGGCGTCGAGCTTCTGGGAGAGCGCTTCGAGCCCGGTGATGGGCAGCCGGCCGAAGCGCTCCCAGACGTCCGGGCGGGGCGCGTCCAGGACCTTGGACGGACACTGCCGGGGCTCGTGGTTGCTCAGGCCGCAGTAGAAGCAGGGCACGGCGTCGGCCGCGGACAGGTTGCCGGGCAGCGGCACGGCCAGGGAGCCGGCCTTGTCGGACTCCTCCCCGGCCGTGACCAGGCTTACGTTGCACCAGTCGTCGATGTTCACGCCGCGGGAAAGCGCCCGGGCCTCGTGGATGACGAACTCGTCCCCCAGGAAGAAGGCCGAACGAAAGCTCATGTGCGGAAAGTCCGGGGCCATCTGGTCCCAGTTGAGCCCCAGCCGGCGCGGCAGGTCCTTGCCGAAGGTGCGGCCCTTGGAGGGGACCGCGGCCATGACGCTCGGCCAGTAATGCCCGTCGCCGCCCGCGTCCTTTTCCGCTTCCAGACGCATGATGCGCGAGACGGTGTCGCGGCACCAGGTACGGAAATGCTTGAGCCCCGGGGCCTCGAACAGCAGGAAGCCCTCGTGGCGCATGAACCTGAGTCCCAGGCGGTCGATGATGTCGTGCAGTTCCGCCGCGATGTTGCGCCAGCCCTCGGCCGTGTCGCGGCTCAAGGGGTCGCCCAGGGGCCGGATGACCCCCATCCAGGCCAGCCCCGTGTCGTAGGCCAGGCCGGGGTCGGCCTCGAAGCGCTCGAAATGCACCCGGGCCAGCCCCGAGGACGGCTTGACCGGCGTGCCCGACAGGCCCGGATTGCCGGCCAGCTGGGGCTTGAGGTTGGGATGGAGCAGGATCTCCAGGGAATCCGAAGGAATGGCATGCTGCCGGGACAGTTCCACGGAAATGGACAGGGTGCGGTCGAATTTGGGACCGACGAGCAGCGAGGCCGGGAAGACCTCGATGAAGATCGGCAACGCGTTGACGCGGCCCCAGACATGGATGCGGGCCAGGGCGCGCAGCCCCTCGTCGCCGAGAAAGTACCACAGCGACTGCCCCGTGGTCTCGGCCATGCGGAAGCCGCCGTAGTCCTCGAGCATGGCGTCGAAGGCCGCGTCGAGTTGCCCCTCCCAGGCCACCCACACGCCGATGCCCGTGTGCACCATCCGGGTGGAACTCACATGGGGCAATTTCTCGAGTAAACTAGTAATGTATAATGTGGACAACGGCGGGCTTCTCCCTTATCTGGCTTCCATGGACATCTCAAAAACCATCGCATCTCTCAAGGCCGAGCCGGGCTTTCTCGAAAAGGTCGGCATGGTGCTCGTGCACAACGGCGTGGCCCGGGCCACGTCGCGCAACGGCGCCCCCGTGGGCAAGCTCGAAGTCCGCGTGGACCAGGACCTCGTCGAGGCCATCCGCCGCGAGGGCGAAGCCATGCCCGGCATGTTCCGGGTGCTGGTCGAAGCCCGGGCCGGCACGTTCACGCCCGGCGACGACCTGCTGTTCATCGTCGCGGCCGGCGACATCCGCGAGCACGTCCTGGCCGGGCTGACGTACACGCTCACCCGCATCAAGGCCGAAGCCATCACCAAGAAAGAACTCGCGCCGGAGTGAGAAGGGCCGGGGGGACGCCTCCGGCGGCCAAAGGGCTGTCGCCCTCTGGACTCGCGTGACGATTTCCCTCCTTTCGCTTCCACTCTGCCGCCCGCTTCCAGGTGATCCGGTTGATCGGGGGCCACCCCGGCCGTCCGGTTCATTTATGGTCCGCCCCGGCTGTGCGTATCAATTCCATTATGCGTGCGGCTTCTTCCGGCTTGTCGCGCTTGAGGCATCCCTGCGCGTAGCGCAGGGCCTTGCGCCACAGTTCTTTTTGTATGCATTCCCTGTGCCAGTCCGTAATATCGTCGCGGGCGAGGAGCTTGCACATGGAACGGATGCGAAAGAGGTCCTGGCCGAGGTAGATGGCCGAAAGCTGGTCCGCGCGGCCGCCGTGGCGCACGGCCAGGGGCGCGTCGAGCAGCCCCACGGGATGGCGCAGCAGGGTGCGCAGCCACAGGTCGTAGTCCTCGCAGGCCGGCAGGGTCTCGTCGAAGCCGCCGATCTCCAGCCAGAATTCCCGAGTGAGCATGACCGTGGAGGGGCTGACCAGGCAACGCGCCAGCGCCTGCTCGAAAAAAAAGCCGTCCGGCTTGGCGTGGACGCGCCCGGGGTTGACGCGCCGGCCGCCGCGCATCCAGATCTCCTGGGTCTGGCTGATGGCCAGCCCCCGCGCGCGCATGCATTCCAGTTGCCGTGCGGTCTTTTCAGGAAGCCAGACATCGTCGGAATCAAGGAGCGCGAAATAGGCTCCCCTGGCCGCAGCGAGCCCTGTGTTGCGCGCCGCGGAAACGCCCCGGGAGTGCGCGTGGGCGAGCACGCGCAGCCTGGGGTCGCCGATGCCCGCAAGCACCGCCGCCGTGCCGTCCGTGGAGCCGTCGTCCACCACCACCACTTCCAGGGAAACGCCCGTTTGCGCAAGGGCCGAGGCCACGGCGCGCCCGATCATCCCCGCCCGGTCCCGCACGGGAATGACGGCGGTGACCAGGGGCGCGTCCGTTCCGGCGAACGTCCCGGCATGGCTTGGCTGCTCCATGGCCGCGAGCTTACATGCCCGCTTCCGCCCTGCCAAGGCCGCCCTTCCCAGGCGCGCCGGCCTGGCGTAATTTGCTGCACGCGCCCCAAGGGAGGACCGCCGTCCATGCCGTCCGTGTTCACCGATTCCGTGCGCGCCTACCGTCAGGAACTGCTCGCCCGCGCCGGGGAGCAGGCCTTCCAGGTGGTGGTGGCGCAGACCGACCTGTTCGTCCTGGCCGCACGCGACCTCGGCCGGGACGTGGCCGCTTACGTCTCCGCCCTGCGGCGCGGGCTCGAGACGTACATCCTGCTCCACCCGGATTTTCGCACCTCGCTTTCGCCCGTGGCCGTCGGCGACGACGCGCCGGCCATCGCCAGGGACATGGCGGAAGCGGCGGCGCGCTTCGGCGTGGGACCCTTCGCGGCCGTGGCCGGTGCCTTTTCCCAGGCCGTGGCCGACGCCTTTGCCGCAGCCTCGCCCGAGATCGTGGTGGAAAACGGCGGCGACATCTTCCTGCGCGGCGCGGCGGCGCGCACGGTGGCCCTTCTCGCCAGGCCCGTGGACGGCGCGCGCCTGGCGCTCACCTTCGCGCCGGACAAGCTGCCGGCGGCGGTGTGCGCCTCCTCGGCAACGGTGGGGCATTCGCTCTCCCTCGGCGAGGCCGACATGGTGACCGTGGTCGCGGACCGCGGCGCGGTGGCCGATGCCGCAGCCACGGCCCTTGGCAACATGCTGCGCACGAGCGCCGACCTGCCGGCCGTGCTGGCGGCGGCGGAAGCCCTGCGCAGGCGCGGCGTGCGCGGCGTCTTCGCCCAGCTCGGCGAGATGGTCGGCGTGGTCGGCGACGTGGAACTCGCGGCCATCGAATCCTGACCACTTCCCACGGGGCGGCATTTGTGCCAAGAATTGCCCACGCTCTCCACTTCGGGAACGGCAGGCATACCATGGAACAGGCAAACACCTCGATCGCACGACTCCGCGGGGAACTGGCCACGGCGCGGCAAAGGATCGCGACGCTCGAGGCGGCTCTCGCGGCGACGGGGCAGGAATCGCCGGGGTGCGGCCGGACCAATGCGCCGGCCAACTTCTACCTCACCATATTAGACGACGCGCCGGCACTCATCTGGCGGGCCGGGCGCGACGCCAAGTGCGACTGGTTCAACAAGACCTGGCTGTCCTTCACCGGACGCTCGCTCGAGCGGGAACTCGGCGACGGCTGGGCCGAGGGCGTGCATCCCGACGATTTCCAGCGCTGCCTCGAAACCTATCTGCACGCCTTCCACGCCCGGCAGTTCTTCGAGATGGAATACCGCCTGCTGCACCACAGCGGCGGGTATCGCTGGATTCTCGACATTGGCTGCCCGTTTACGGAGCCCGACGGCGCGTTCGGCGGCTACATCGGCTACTGCTTCGACGTTACCCAGCGCCGGCAGGACGAACAGTTCCGCCGGGACGTGGACCGCATGATCCGCCATGACATCAAGGCGCCGCTCAATTCCCTGAAAACCCTGGCCCAGGCCCTTTTTTCCGATGTGCAGGACGCGGAGGTCAAGCCGCTGCTGCCACGGCTGCACCACGCCATCGGCAACGTCGTCAACCTCGTGGACTCCACGGAAAAGATCCTCCAGATCGAGCGCGGCGAGTACGCCCCCCCGGCGATCCGCCTGGACCTGCGCGCCATCTGCCGCAACACGGCCGCGACCCTGGCCCCCCAGACCGAAGCCGGCGGCCCGCGCATCCTCTTTCCCGAAAGCGGCCCCGAGGCCGCGCCGCTGTGCCACGGCGAGGAAGTTCTTATCGAAACGCTGCTCACCAACCTCGTCAAAAACGCCGTGGAAGCCTCTCTTCCGGGCGCGGCCGTCACGGTGCGGACATTCTCCGGACCTGACGCCGTGGGCGTGGCCGTCCACAACCAGGGGGTCATCCCGGAGGCGATCCGGGACGTCTTTTTCGAGAAAGGCGTCACCTCGGGCAAGGCGGGCGGCGCCGGACTCGGGACATACAGCGCGGCGATCATCGCCAAGGCCCACGGCGGGCGCATCGACTTCACCACCTCGGAGACGGCGGGCACGACGGTGACCGTGACCCTTCCGCCAGCCCCCCGGGCGTCGCGCGAAGACGCATGACTTCGCGGCCTGTGGACACGGCCTGAGCACCTCTCCGAAGCGCTGTTTCAAGCGTCCTCGCCCGAGCGGACAGGCGCGACGCCGGAGCCGCCCCCAAAACGAACGCCGGACGCTTGCGCGCCCGGCGTTCGCCTGGCCAATGGCGGCCTCCCCCTAGCTGGCGATGGCTGATCGTATGTCAAGGCGCGCCAAAAAACCGGCCGCCCGGCCGCAATGCGGCCGGGGACGCCGGGGCGCGCGACAGCGCGAAGCCGGAAGGTACGGGGAAAGTTCAGGCATGGACGCTCTCGATGGTCCGTTCGAGTTCCCGGCCAAGGGGCGTGCGCAGGGACAGGTGGCGCTCGATCGACGTGATGCCCTTGACCACGGTGGAGTGGCGGCGGTTGAAGCGGTTGCCGATGTCCACGAGCGACAGGTCGGTGTGCTGGCGGGCCAGGAGGAAGGCGGTGTTGCGGGCGAGCACGTACTGGCGTTTGCGCGATTTCGAGACGAGCTGGTCGGGCGAAATGCGGTAGACGTCGCAGACGTAGCTCACGATGTCGTCGAGGGTGAGCGGCCGTGCGGCGAGATCGTAGTGGCGCAGCACGTCCCAGGCGAGGTCCACGGAGATGCGGCAGTTCAAGAGCCGCGCCTTGAGCACGAGGTTTTGCAGGCAGCTTTCGAGCTGGCGCACGTCGGCGTGCAGCCGGTCGGCCAGGAGCGTGGACACCTCGTCGGGCAGCAGCACCTGGTGGATGGCGGCCTTGCGTTCGAGGATGCGCTTGCGCGTGGCCAGATCGGGCTTGTCGATGACCGCCAGGAAGCCCGAGGAGATGCGCGAGAGCAGCTGCGGATCGAGGCCCGTCAGGTCGCGGGGCAGAAAGGAGCTGGTGAAAACCAGGCGGCAGCCCCGGGAATTGAGCGCTTTCAAGGTATTGAGCAGTTCGTCCTGGATGCGCGGCTTGTCGCGGAAAAAATGCACGTCCTCGAGCAACAGCACATCCACGTTTTCGCGAAACGCGGCCTTGAACCGCTCCACCTGCTTGGTCTTAAGCGCCATGACCAGGCGGTTGGCGAATTCCTCGGCCGAAAGGTAGGCCACGCGCAGGCTGCGGCCGTGATCCTCGCCGTCATGGCACAGGCGGCGGCCCATGGACTGGATGAGGTGGGTCTTGCCGAGGCCGGGCGCGGAACTGATGAAGAGCTGGTCGGCGGAGAGCGACATGTCGCAGATGCCCTTGCTCGCCACGTAGGCCAGTTCGTTGGAGGGGCCGACCACGAACTCGTCGTAGCTGAACCGGAACCGGTCCGGGATCAGTTCCGGAGCCTTGGGCTCCATGGGCAGGGTCAGGGATTTGTGGATCTTGGCCGGGCGCGGCGGGACGATCGCCGTTTTCGCGGGCGCGTCATCGACGGCGCGGGCGGTGACGACCACCTTGGGCCGCGTGCCCATGACCACGGCCGCGGCCTCGGTCACGGCGTCGGTCAGCCTATCCCGCACCCAGGTTGCCACGAAGGCGTTGGGGGCGGAAAGTTCCAGAACTCCGTCACGGGCCCGGGCCGAAAGCGGCTTGATCCAGAGGTTGTAGAGTCCAGGACTCAAGGTCGATTCAAGTAGCTGCTTTGTTTTGGGCCAGATCGTTTCCATGGGGGGCACATTACGGAGGGGGGGACATGGGGCAAAGGCCGGTTAGGAGCCGCTTTCCCGGGGGGGCGCTTCCGGTTCTCTACAGCATAACAGGCTTGATTTATGAAACTTATTTTTCGAGCAAGCAAGGACGGGGCTTTGGGGCCGTCCCTGTGAGGCCACGCCGGACGGGGCTTTCCGGCTGTCGGCAGTTATTATACACACATGTGAAAGCGTTTTCCACAAGCGCATCTCGCAATATCTCCACTTTTCGCACTGAAGATTTATTTTTTTCGTCTTCCAACATATCACTTTTGGGTTGACCACAAGGGAAACCCGCTTGGCCGTTGCCGATCCGTGGTCAAGCCCCCCCAAACGGTCATGCACATGTCACGAACAACAAGCTAATTTCATTGTAAAAAAAAGATTGTCCCGCATCCGTGCCGCGTTACGATCGGAAAAACGAAAAAACCCGCCACGGAAATGGCGGGTTTAAAACAGACACGGGAAGGCCGAAATTCGGGATTTAAACCGAACTAGACGACATTTGCGCCAATCGCGGATAACGGCCGCAGGAAAACCGTTCGTCTTCCGGGCAATATCCGAGCCGCTCGCAACGCGCACCGGCTCCGGCGAAGATGACCGGCAGCGCCTCGCGGCAAAGGCCAAGCATGGCGCAGGCCATGGCCCGGATCTCCCATTGGGCGCGCATGCAGCAGCGCAGTTCGAAAAAGTGCAAGAGCGACCGGCAGTTCATGGTCACGACGACTTTCGTCTCGCAGGCGTTGGGCAACACGAACCGGGCGTCCTCGTTGGCCTTGGCCCCGCGCCCGTTTGCGGCGAGGATTTCCTGGAGCTCGGCGTAGGCCGCGCCGGCCTGCGCCATGGCCGCCTCGAAGCGCGCGCGCGCTTCGGGGATGGCGGCGATCTGCGGCGGCAGCACGTAGTCGAAGCCGGCGGCGTCCACGTAGCGCTGGGACTGCTGGGAATAGCTCGCGATGCGATGGCGCACGAGCTGGTGGGAAAGCGCCCGGGACACACCGGCCACGGCAAAGGTGAAGGAAACGTGCTCCACCGGGGACTCGTGGCCCGAGGCCAGGATGCGGGAGACGAATTCTGCCTGCTTTTCCGGCGCGATCTCGCCGGAAAGCAGGCGCGGCCACATGTCCGCCACATACCCGGGATGGTAACATTGCCGGAAGGCGGCGTAGATGAGCGAGAGCGCGTCCGGGGTGTGGGCGAGGAGATTTACGGCGAGGGTCGTTGCGGGCATGTCAGTCCAGCATTCCTTTCTTGATGTGCGCATACGCCTTGGCCGTGGCCACGCGGCCGCGCGGCGTGCGTTTGATGAGCCCGCATTGGATCAGGTAGGGCTCGTAGATTTCCTCGATGGTGCGCACCTCTTCGCTTAGGGCCACGGCGAGCGTCTTCACCCCCACCGGGCCGCCCTCGTAGTGGCCGATGAGGATTTCGAGGATCTTGCGGTCCATCTGGTCGAGGCCGTGCGGGTCCACGTCCAGGCGCGCGAGCGCCTCGCGGGCGAGCTCCTCGTCGAGGGTCGTCGCGCCGGCGACCACCGCGAAATCGCGCAGCCGGCGCAAAAGCCGTCCGGCGATGCGCGGCGTGCCCCGCGAACGCTGCCCAACGACCAGCGCCCCGGCCGGAGTGATGCCGATGCCGATGATACCCGCCGCGCGGGTCACGATGCGCGCGAGTTCCTCGGGCGAGTAGAACTCCAGGCGGAAAATCACGCCGAAGCGGTCGCGCAAGGGCGAAGTGAGAAGCCCCAGGCGCGTGGTCGCGCCGACCAGCGTAAAGGGCTCGAGGTCGATGCGCACCGTGCGCGCCCCGGGCCCCTGGCCGATGATGAGGTCGAGCTTGAAGTCCTCCATGGCCGGGTAGAGGATCTCCTCCACCGCCGGGGGCATGCGGTGGATCTCATCAATAAAGAGGATGTCGCCGCGCCGCAAATTGGTGACGATGGCGGCGAGGTCGCCGCAGCGCTCGAGCACCGGTCCCGTGGTCGTGACCAGATTGACGCCGAGTTCCGAGGCCATGATCTGGGCGAGCGTGGTCTTGCCGAGTCCCGGCGGGCCGTAGAGCAAACTATGGTCGAGCGGTCTGCCCTGCTCCATGGCCGCATCGAGGAACACGCGCAGGTTGGCGCGCAGGTCGTCCTGGCCTATGAAATCGTTTAAGCGCGACGGCCGGATGGAGTCGTCGGGAGTGGCGGCAACGGGGCCGGAAGGCGGGCAGGCGTCGTTCATGTCTTCTCGGAGGCCAGGCGTTTGAGCGCCTGGCGCAACGCCCCGGCCACGTCGAGGTCGGGCTCGTCCTCGAGCACGGCCGCCCCCACGCGCCTGGCATCGGCATCGGCATAGCCCAGATTGGTCAGTCCCGCCACCACGTCGGCGAGCACGCCCGCGCCGACGCCGGCCGGCGCGGCCAGGGGCGCGGCGGCCGACGCGCGGCCTTCCAGCTTGTAGGTCAGTTCGATGAAAATGCGTTGCGCGCTTTTCTTGCCGATGCCCGGCACGCGCACGAGGGCTTCCATGTCGCCCGTGGCCACGAGCCGCGCCAGATCGTCCGCGGAAAAGCACGACAGGATGCCAAGGGCCGTGCGCGGCCCGAGCTTGCTGATGCCAAGGAGCAGGCGGAAGGTTTCGCGGTCGTCGAGCGTCGCGAAGCCGAAGAGCTCGAAGGCGTCCTCGCGCACCACGGTGTGGACGAAAAGGGCGCAGGTGCCGCCCGGGGCCGGCAGGGACGCGGCCACGGGAGCGGGCAGCTCCAGCTCGTAGCCCACGCCGCCCGGGGTGAGCACGATGGCGAAGCGTTCGCGCCGGGCCACGACCCGGCCTTCGAGATAACCGATCATCGCGCCTCGCACAGGCGCTTGAGCCGCCTCTGGTTCAGGTGACACACGGCCGCGGCCAAAGCGTCGGTCGCGTCCACGGCGAATGTTTCCCGGCATGCGAGCACCCTGGCCACCATGAAGGCCACCTGGGTTTTTTCGGCCCGGCCCGTGCCGACCAGGCTCTTTTTAATGATGGTCGGCTCGTAGGAGGCCACGGGCAGCCCGGCCACGGCGCAGGCCGCCAGGGCCGCGCCTCGGGCCTGGCCCAGTTTCAGGGCCGTTGCCGCGTTTTTGGACACGAACACGTTTTCCACCGCGACCTCGACGGGCGCGTGGCGGGCGATGAGTTCGGCCACGGCGCTGTAGATCACGCCCAGGCGGCGGGGAAAATCCGTTTCCGCGCCGGTGCGCACCACGCCCGCGGCGACGAGCTCCAGCACGCCCGAACGCTCGCGCACGAAGCCGTAGCCCGTGACGCGCGAGCCCGGGTCGAGCCCGAGCACAATCAGTTCCTGCGCCTCCCCCATCCGTCGTGTCCATCCTCCTGCACCTTATTGCTGCCCCCCTTTCCCCCCTAGCGAGGGGGTCCGGGGGGCATCATGCCCCCCGGTGGGGTGGGTCCGGGAGGGGCAACGCCCCTCCTGGCTCTTCGGTTCTATCCCAGCAATTCGTCGGGCAGGTCGCCGTTGGTGTGGACTTTCTGCACATCGTCGTTGTCTTCGAGCATATCGATGAGTTTGAGCAGCTTCTGGCCGTTTTCCGCATCCAGGGAAACGGTGTTGGCCGGCATCATGGCCACTTCGGCGTCCTCGGAAACCATGCCCGCGGCTTCGAAGGCGGCGCTTAAGGCATCATAATCCTCGGGCGCGCAGTGGACCTCCCAGACGTCACCTTCGTCGGCGACTTCCTCGGCCCCGTGCTCCAGGGCCACTTCCATGAGCTGGTCCTCGGTAAAGGACGCTTTGGGGAAGGCGAAGACGCCCTTTTTGGAGAACATCCAGCCGACGCAGCCGGCCTCGCCCATGGCCCCGCCGCCCTTGGCCAGGATGTGGCGCACTTCGGCCACGGTGCGGTTGCGGTTGTCCGTGGCGGCCTCGACCAGGATGGCCACGCCGCCCGGGCCGTAGCCTTCGTAGAGGACCTCGTCGAAGCTCTCGCCGGCAAGTTCGCCCGTGCCCTTCTTGATGGCCTGCTCGATCTTGTCCTTGGGCAGGTTCACGGCCTTGGCCGCGGCGATGGCGGATTTGAGGCGCGTGTTGAGCGCCGTGTCCGCGCCGCCGGCCCGGGCCGCGAGCATGAGCTCCTTGGTGACCTTGGTGAAAAACTTGCTCTTCTTGGCGTCCTGCACCGACTTGCGGGCCTGAATGTTATGCCATTTGCTATGTCCGGCCATTGCGCTTCCTCACTCTCTGCCAAACCGGGCGCGCCCGGTCGCTGTCTTTACCTTGTTGCTTCAGTCCGTATTTTCCCTAGCCGTCCCGTCCGGATCGGGCAAGGGCGGGGGATCGGGCTCGGGCAGCTCCGCGCGGGGACGGAATCCCGTGGCCACGTAGAAGATTTCCTTGCTCTCGGCCCGGGAGCTTTTGGGCTTGGCCACACGGACCTTCTCGAAATAGTCCCGCAACCCCTTCTGGTAGGCCGGGGCGTCGGGGCCCTGGAAAATTTTCACCACAAACGCGCCGCCGGGCTTGAGGCGGGCAACGGCCACGGCCAGGGCCGCCTCGCACAGTTCCAGGGAGCGGGCCTGATCCGTGAACTTGACCCCCGTGGTCTTGGGGGCCATGTCCGAAAGGACCACATCGAAGGGCCCAAGGCGCGAAAACGCCTCGCGAATCTCCGGCCCGGGATCGAGCATGTCGCCGGTCAGGTACGTGACATGGCCGGGAAAGGCCGTGCCGGGGGGATTGAGGTCGATGGCGAGCACCCGGCCGGCCGGGCCGACGCGCGAAGCGGCGTAAAGCGTCCAGGAGCCCGGGCAGGCTCCGAGGTCGAGCACGGCCGCGCGGGGAAAGAGCAGGCGCGACTGCTTCTCGATCTCTTCCAGCTTGTAGACCGACCGGGCCGGATAATTTTCCTGCTTGGCCTTCTTGAAATAATGATCGCGGTACGTTTTCATGGCGAGCTGCCCGGGATACCGTTATCCGAAACAGGTTTCAAGGGAAAGACGCCTGGCGCGGCCGCAAAGGCGGCCCTTGCCGCCGCCGGGGCAGGCCTTATGTACGGCACAGACCCCAAGGAGCGAAAGACCTATGGCTGGCATCACCCGGGACGCCGTGCGGCGCGCCCTCGACTGGGCCTGGGAGCGGGCCGCGCGGGGCCTGCCCGGCCAGAAGACGGCCAGGGAACTGGCCGACCGGCACAACGACCCGTCCGTGCCGCTGGCGCAGCGGCTGCGCACCCTCGTCAAAGAGCACAAACGCCAAGCCGCGGCCGCCGGGTTCCTCACCAACGCCGGCGGGCTGGCCCTTCTGCCCGTGTCCGTGCCGGCGAGCCTTGCCGGCACGCTCTACGTGCAGCTGCGCATGGTGCAGTCCATGGCGCTCGTGTGCGGCCACGACCTCGCCGACGCCAGGGTGCGGGCGCTTTGCGGGCTGTGCCTGTGCGGGGCCAAGGCCGCGGACGTGGCGGCGGCCGCCGGAGCGCTTGCCGGGGGCAAGCTGACGGAGCGCGCGCTTTTAAACCTTGGCGCGGAAACCATCCGGCGCATCAACGAACTGGTGGGATTTCGGCTGCTGGCCCAATTCGGGGAGACCGGGCTGCTCGGGGCCTCCCGGCTCGCGCCCGTGGCCGGGGGGATCGCCGGGGCCGCCGTCGGGGTCGCGGCCACGGCCGGCATCGCCAAGGCGGCCATGACCCTGCTCGCCGACCTGCCGGGCGAAGACGCGGCGGGAACGGGAGCGGGATGACCTAGTGCCGCGGCAGCCGCCAGGACGCGTCGTAATGGCCCTGCCTGGGCCGGCGCGAGGTGTCGCCGTGCAGGCCGCGGCGGATCATGTAGAGCAGTCTGCGCGTGAATTTCGCCGCCCAGGCGTCGCAGGCCTTGTCCTGGCGGATGCGCTCGACCATGGTCGCTGCGGCCGGCGGCAGGCCTTCGCGGCGGGCGATGCGCCGGCGCAGGGCGTAATGCCCCAGCTCGTCGGCCAAGGCCATGGTCTTGCGGAAATCACGCACCGAGCGGTTGATGAAAATATTATAGTGGCCGTCGCGAAACAGCAAAAATCCCCAGCTATCGATGTCGTCGACCTCGGTCACCTTGAGGTCGGCGCGTTTTGCGGCTAGTTCGAAAAGCCTGGCCAGCAATCCCGCCATACGTGCTCCTTCGCCGACCGGTCGGTCCGACAGGGGAAACATAACCCATGGCCGTCACCCGTCAAGGCGGCCGCCCCGCGGTGTTGCGCGGCGACGGTGCGGGTGCTAGGCTGCAACGGCGTGACAGGACGCGATTTTCGCCTGAAGTATCCAGGGCTGACGTCATGGCGCTGCTCGAATACAAACGCTGTCCCCATTGCGGCAAGGCCACCTGGCAGGAGTTCATCCCCCAGGCCCCGCCGGCCTCTTCCTATTGGCGTTGCCGCGACTGCGGCGACCGCCGCGACGCGCTGCGCATCAGCGTCGGCAACGGGGCCGAACTCAACCGCGGCCGCGTCCAGACCGAGGAAATCTGCGCGGACGTGTTCATCGTGGATATCAGCCGCCGCGGCGCACGGCTGCGCTGCGACGACGACCTGCCCGTGCGCGTCAGCCTCGGCCAGCGGCTGCTGTTCAATCCCCAGCTCCAACCCTTCGGAGAGCTTGCCCACTACCAGTCCGGCGTCGTGCGCTGGATTCGCGACAACGAATTCGGCATCTGCTTCGAGCGGCCCCTGGCCGTGTCCCCCGGCGACATCACGCGCATCGTCAAGAACTGACGCCGTGCGCGGTTGCGCCCGAACGGGCAAGCGGCTATCATTTCGCAAAGTCGCGGTCCGATCGGCGGACGCGACGCAAGCAAAGGCACGGCCCGGCCCATGCAGGACTACGAAAAGATACGCCACGCGGTCAAAACCGGCGACAAGATCATGGAACTGGCGGCGTCGCTGGGCCTCGACCCCCGGCGCAACACCATCAAGGACCTGGCCGACAAGCTGCTCGAAAACGCCCTGGCCGAGGACGCCCCTCCCGCCGTCACCGGCGGGTGAGATAATAATGGGGAAAGAATGCCTCCGGCGGCAAGGATGGGCCGGGGGCTCCGCCGGGACCACCCCGGAAAGGGGGGAGCGGCGGCAGACAGGCGTTATGGCGATGCGCCCGGGCTAGAGAGATGGCTGTTTAGGGAAGCCGCGCAAAAGAAAAGCCCGACGCCGGAGCGCCGGGCCTAAAAGAACGCATGCGTCGGCAAGCCGCCGACGGCGTCAATTCTCCAGATCGATGATGACCGGCCCGAGCACCGTGGGCAGCGGCCGCGAAAGGAACTCCTCCCGCTTGATCTCCTTGCCGTCGTAAAGCATGCTCTCGATGTGGATAACCTTCTGCATCCAGACGTTGTTCTCGATGGTCTTGGGCACTTCCGTCTCGACGATGCGGGCCGTGATCTTGTCGATGTCGATTTCTTCCACATCACTGAAGGAATAGGTGTGGATATATTCCTCGTTGTAACCGAAGCAATACAGCAGGCTGTTCTTCACAAAGGGCTGAAAAATCTTCTTGGCCGGGTAATTCTTGACCTCACAATTGATCTTGTTTAGGCTGACCCGGAGCTTTTCTTTTTCGTTCACGATGATGTAGACAACAGGGCGATTGCTTTCCAGAAGATCCTCGCCGGAAGAATGGATGTTGTTGTCCACCCCGTGGAAGATGTATTCGATGTAGCGTTCCCGGTTGGCTTCTCTGGCTTCGCGGACCAGTTCCTTTTCAATATAGGAATAAAAAACCCGCTGACCGAAACCCCTGATCTCAATGTTGAACTTCATCCTCCGCCTCCTGAGCAGATTCCTTGGTGTTCCGGCCTGGTCCGGGAAACGGCCCCAGCCTTTCCGGCCCGGTTATCTTATTCACGCTACGCGGCTTTTTAAGCGCGGTCAATTTGTTGCATCGGCCATCCTGCTTGCGCTCGCCATCGGCCTGACCCCGGCCGTTGCCGCGTCGGCCGCCGACCCGGAAACGCTGCTCGCACCCCTTGCCGGCATGCCCTACCGCGACGACGGCGTGGACGCCCCGGACGGCCGCCACACACTTTTCGCCGACCCCGCCGCCACGTTCCCCACGCCGGGCTACAATTGCAGCGGCTTCGTGGTCACGGCCTCCCGCGCCCTGCTCCGCCGCCCCCTGCCGCCGGACGCCGCCAAGCGCGACCGCAAGGGCGATTCCGGCCCCGGCAGCCGCCAGGGCGAGGATTGGGACTTCGGCTACGACCTGATCCTCAACATCGGCGAGGGCCTGCCCCGGCGCATCCTGGCCCCGGGCGCGCCCCTGCCCGATCCGGCAACCATCGACGCGGCGAAAACGCGCGGCTTCCCCCTGCACGACGCCGCGGCCTGGAAGGAGGCGCTTTCGCGCCTGCGGCCCGGGGAGATGGCCCTCGCCGCGCTCAGCAAGGACGTCAAAGGCCGGCTGCTCTACTACCATGTGGCCCTGGTCGCGCGCGACCCGGCCGGCCGCGTCTTCTTCCACCACGCCACGCCCGGGACCGGCGTCCACCGCCTGGAAATCTCCGCGCCGGCCGGCATGGCCGCGCTGCGCAAGGAATTCGCGGAGAAGCGTTTCGGCGACAAATGGGTGCTGCTCGTGGCCGTGCCCCTGCCGTAGGCAGCACCGCAAGGGGGACGCGCGGGTACCGCCGGCTTCCACCGGTCCGCCGTCTTTCACTGTCTCCTCCCCGTCAGGCCGACAGCCATGCGGCCCGCTCGCCCGTTCGGGGCGAGCCGGATTGCAGGCGAGACCGTTACGGGATTCCCCTTTGCCCAGCGGCAGCGGATCGAAGCCTTGCAGCGCCCTGCCGCAAAAAGGCTCTCCTTGAAAACCGGTTGCCAGGACGGCCTGCTCTGGCCGTCCTGGCAACCGGTTCGATGACGCGAAAGTCCCTCCAGCGGCTGGGAACCGCCCTGCCCTTGCCCCGCCGGGGCCTTTCTCCCCTGCTACGCCATGTCTTCCTTCTTCTCTTCCTTATGGCCGGAGATCCAGGTCTGGAGCTGGTCCATATAGGTGTAGAAGACCGGGGTCAGGTAGAGGGTGACCAACTGGGATATGACGAGGCCGCCGGCAACGACCAGGCCCAGGGGCTGGCGGGCGTCGCCGCCCGCGCCGACACCGAGCGCGATGGGGAAGATGCCGGCGATGGCCGCCACCGTGGTCATCATGATCGGACGGAAGCGCACGACGCAGCCCTCGAACACGGCGTCGAACGGCGTCTTGCCCTCGCGTTCGGCCTCGATGGCGAAGTCGATGACCATGATCGAATTCTTCTTGACGATACCGATGAGCATGATGATGCCGATGAAGCCGTAGAGGTCGAGCTGGCGGCCGAAGACGAGCAGCGTGACCAACCCGCCGAGCGCCGCCGAAGGCAGGCCCGACAGGATGGTGATCGGGTGGATGAAGCTCTCGTAGAGGATGCCGAGAATGAGATAGATGATCATGATGGCCAGGAAAAGCAGGAACGGCACGCTGGCCAGGGACTCCTGGAAGGCCGTGGCCTGGCCTTCGAAGATGTAGCTGATGTTGGTGGGCAATTCCTTTTTCGCCAGGGCCTGGATGGAGGTCACGGCCTGGCCCAGGGAGTACTTGCCGGCGGTATTAAACGAGATGGTCACCGAGGTGAGCTGCCCGGTGTGGTTGACCACGAGCGGCCCCACGCCTTCGCTCATTTTCACCAGGCCGTTTAATGGCACCATGATGGGATTGCCGTCGGAATCGACGTTGCTCGACTTGACGTAGAGCTTGTTGAGCAGGTCCGGCCGGCGCTGGTACTCGGGCTGAACCTCGACGATGACCTTGTAGGTGTCGGTGGATCCGTAGAGGTTGGTCACCTGGCGGGCGGAATAGGCGGTCATGAGCGCCGTCTCGAGGGAGGAGGCGGTGATGCCAAGCGCCTGCGCCTTGTCGCGGTCGATGTCCAGAAAGACTTGCGGCCCGTCGATCTGCATGTCGGTGTTGACGTCGGCGATCTCCGGCAGCTTGCGCATGGCTCCGGCCATCTTGCGGGCCACGGGGTAGAGTTCGTCGGGGTCGGGCGAGAGCAGTGTGAACTGGTAGAGGGCTTTCGTCTGCTTGCCGCCGATCTGGATGGACGGTGGATTGTACATGAAGGTGAACATGTCGGGCAGCTGGGCGAGCTTGGGCCGCAGGTCGTCGATGATCTGCTGGGCGCTGCGCTTGCGTTTGTCCAGGGGCGCGAGCAGCGGGAACATGGCGGCGTTGTTCATGGAGGTGTTGGGGCCGCCGACGCCGACCACGCCGATGAACTTGAACACGTCCGGATCGGCCATGAAGATGCGGCCGACCTTGAGCACGCGGTCCTTCATGGTTTCGAAGGAGGCGCTCTGCTCGGCCATGCCGAAGGCGTAGAAGATGCCCGAGTCCGTGGCCGGGATGAAGCCTGTGGGAATGATGGTAAAAAGCCAGAACGTCAGCCCAAGGATGCCCACGGACAGGATCATGACGAAAAAGCGCCAGCGCAGGGCGAAGTGCAGGGATTTCTCGTAGCCGCGCTCGAACCATTTGAAGAAGCGCCCGGACTCGGAAATCTTGCCCGAGAGGAACCGGCTGCACAGCATCGGCGTCAGCGAAAGCGTGACGAAGCCCGAGACCAGGATGCACAGCGTGATGGTCACGGCCATCTCGTTGAGCACCCGGCCGAGGATGCCGGCCATGAACATGATGGGAATAAAGACCACAGCCAGCGACAACGTCATGGAAATGATGGTGAAGCCGATCTGGCGCGCGCCGTCGAGAGACGCCTGCATGATCTTCTTGCCCATCTCGGTGTGGCGCACGATGTTCTCGATCATGACGATGGCGTCGTCCACGACGAAGCCGACGGCCAGGATGATGGCCATGGCCGAGAGGTTGTCGATGGAGAAATTGAACGCGACCATGAGCGAAAGCGTGCCGATCAGCGCCGTGGGCAGGGCCAGGCTCGCGATGATGGTGGCCGGGAGGTTTTTGAGGAACATGTAGACCACGATGACGACGAGGGAAATGGACAAAAGCAGCGTGAACTGGACGTCGTCGATGGCGGCCTTGATGGACAGGGAGCGGTCGTAGAGGAATTCCAGGTGCACCGAGGGCGGCAGCGTGGCCTCGATGCCCGGCATCATGGCGCGGATGGCCTGCACGAGCTGGATGGTGTTGGTGCCGGCGGCGCGCTTGACCGCGATGACGATGCCTTGCTGCTGGTCGAAAAACGCGGCGTTCTTGTCGTTGATCGTGGAATCGATGGCGCGGCCCACGTCCTGGAGGCGCACGGGGTTGCCGTTGCGGTAGGCGATGATCTGGCGGTTGTAGGCCGTGGCGCTGGTCAACTGGCCCTGCGCCTTGATCGTGAAGAGCTTGTCGATGCCATAGAGGGAGCCTGTCGGCAGCATCACGGTTTCATTGCTGAAGGCGCTCGCCACCTCGTCCACGCCGATGCCGAGCGAGGCCAGCTTGTCCGGATTGACCTGGACTCGGGGGGAGTAGGTCTGGTCGCCGTAGACGGCCACCTGCGCCACGCCGTTGATCATGGAGATGCGCTGGGCGATGTAGACCTTGGCGTAGTTGGTGACGCGGAAAAGCGGCATGGTGTCGCTGGAGACGCGGATGTAGATGATGGGCATGTCCGCCGGGTTGACCTTCTGGAAGGTCGGCGGCGCGGGCATGGTGCTCGGCAGGCTGCCCTGGGCGGCGTTGATGTAGGTGAGCACGTCGGTTCCCGCGCCGTCGATGTTGCGCGAGAGGTCGAACTGGAGCGTGATGGTCGTGGTGCCGAGCGAGTTGCTCGAGCTCATGGACTGCAGGCCCGAGATGGACGTGAACTGCCGCTCGAGCGGCGTGGCCACGGCCGAGGCCATGGTCTGGGGGTCGGCGCCGGGCAGGGAGGCCGTCACCTGGATCGTGGGGAAGTCGATGCTCGGCATTTCGCTGATGGGCAGCGAAAAATAGGAAACCACGCCGAAAAAGACCAGCGCGGCCATGAGCAGCGTCGTTGCGACCGGACGCTTGATAAAAAGGTCCGTCATGTCACTTCCCCTGATCCTGGCGGCCCGGGCTCAGCGCCGACTTGTCCTTGCCGGCCACGGCGGCCGGGGACACGGGGCCTTCCTGGTAGGCCTGCGCGTCCACGATCTTGACCGGTACGCCCGGGAACAGCTTGATCTGCGCGGAGGTGATGACCTTGTCCCCTGGGGAGACGCCCTTTTCAACGACGGTTTCGGCGCCGATCTTGCGGCCGGCCGTGATCTTGCGGATCTCCACGGTGTTGTCCGGCTTGGCGATGAAGACCGACGAACCGTCCTGGGTTTCGGCCACGGCGCTCGAGGGTACGAGGATGGTGTCGGCGGTTTCGGCAAGGATCACCGAGGCGTCCACGAACTGGCCGGGCCAGAGGAAGCGGTCGCTGTTGGGGAATTCGCCCTGCAGGGTGATGGTGCCGGAACTCACGTCCACGGTGTTGTTGATGACCGTGAGCTTGCCCTTGGAGGCCTTTTCCGGGTGCCCCGGATAGCGGGCTTCCACGGCGAGGGAGCCCTTGCCGGCGTAGGCGCGGATGTCCGGCAGGTACTTTTCGGCCACGGCGAACTGGACGTTGATGGGCTCGATCTGGTTGATGGTGACGATGATGTAGTCTTCGGACTTGATCAGGTTGCCGGTCTTGTACTGCTGCAGGCCGACGACGCCGGTGCAGGGGGCATTGATGTAGCAATAGCCGAGGTTGACCTTGGCCTTGGCCACGCTCGCCTCGTCCACGCGCACCTGCTCCAGGTCCTGCTGGTAGGTGGTGCGCTTCTGCTCGTAGTCTTCCTGGCTGATGACGGCCTGGGCCACGAGGTCCTTGTAGCGCAGCCAGTCACGCTTGGACTGGGCGGCGACGGCCCGGTCGCGGGCCAGGGTGCTCACGGCCTCGTCCAGGGCGGCCTTGTAGGAGTCGGGGTCGATGAGCAAAAGCGGCTGGCCCTTCTGCACGAGGTCGCCTTCGGAAAAATACGTTTCCTTGAGTACGCCGGAGACCTGCGCCCGGACGTTGATGGTCGTCAGGGCGTAGACGTGGCCGATGCCGTCCACGGCCAGGGGCGCGGTGGTCGCCTTGGCCTCGTAGACGGTCACCTCCACGGGCGTGGGCGGCTCGGCCTTGGGCTTGCCCCTGTCGCATCCGCCCAGGGCGAAAAGGACCAGCGCCGACGCCAGAAGAAGCGACGCTCGATACGAACGAGGGATGCTATGGGGAAAAAAGACAGGCATGGATGCGCTCTCCTCTCGGCAAAGATCGCCCGGATGGTGCCCGACCGGCCGACGCTTACGCCACGCTATTGGGGGGAACTTTCACCAAATCCCCTATTCCATTCATAAAGTCAAGGCAGTACACGCATTGTCACGTTCCTGCCGCACAGTCCCGATGCAGCGGGCCGGAGGAACGATCCCGCGAACCTTGCGCAGGTCAATGGATGCCCGCCTTGCCCAGGTAAGGCCCGAACACACGCCGGCGGTAGGCATAGTCTTCCATGCGCCGCAGCAGGGCGATATTGACCGCCTTTCGCAGCGTCGACCCCCGGGGGAAGGCGAATCCATAGAGCTGGGGATCGAAAAAACCCGGCAGCACCTGTATGCGGCCGGAATTTTCGTGCGCCTGACAGTACAGCAGAATGGGCCGGTCGTGCACGAAGGCGTCGAGGGTGCCGGACTCGAGCGCGCGCAGGCCGTCCTCCAGCGTCTCATAGGTCCGATAGCCGATGTGCGTGGCCGTGAACTCCTCGGCCGCGGACGCGTCGCGCACCACGCCCACGCGCACGCGCTTCAGGTCGTCCGGGTCGCGCACCGAACTGCCCAGGGATTCCACGGTCAAAAGCGATGTGATGCCGGCGGTGAAAGAAGCGAGCAAGGCCACGGACACGAACATCCAGACCAGGGCCACGGAACGGCCGAGCAGGGTCTTGGGCGTCGCGTCGCCGTAGCCGACCGAGGTCATGGTCACGGCCGACCACCACAGGCCGTCGCCAAGGCCTTTGCGCCCCGGCCGGAAATGCCCGGGGTTGCGCCGGCGCTCCACCGCCCAGACCAGCGCGCCCACCACGAAGAGCAGCACCAGCAACGACCCGACATAGGCGAGCACTTTTTCGGAAAACACCCGCCCCAGCGTCGTCTCGATGCGGTCCAGGGCATTGCGGGCCGGCACGGCGATGCCGAGCCCGGTGTAGTAGAAGGGCTGCGAGAAATCCATTGCGCTCTCGCGCTCCGGGGTGATGGACAGCGCCGACACGCCGACGTCCACATCCCCCTTTTCAATGGCCCGCAGCAGGTCTTCGAGTTCGAATTCGCGCACGTCGTACGTCAGGCCCATGTCCTCGGCGATGTCGTGCCACAGGGCGAGCGCCATGCCGTGGTAATGGCCGGTATTGGTCTTTTCCAGAAAAGGCGGCGCAACATAGACGCCGACGCGCACGTGGCGCTTTGCCCCGGGTTGCGGCGCTTCCGGCAGGGCCTGGGCGCAAGCGGCGTACGCGCCGCCCCCGAGCCAGGCCAGGACCAGGACGAGCCAAACGACGCGTCGCATCTATTCCTCCTCCGTCCGTTCCGTCGGCGCAACGGGCCAGCGAAGCCTGGCATGGGTGCGGCGCAGCCGGCGGGTCTTGCCGAGCACCAGGGCGCGCTTGGCACGCAGTTCCTCGCGCAGGGCTTCGAGCTGCATGGCCTCGCTGCCCTTGGGCTTGTACTTCACCTTCACGCTCTGGAAGGCCAGGAGTATCTTGTTTTCCTGGAACTCCCTGTCGATGGCCGCGGCCAGCTCGGACTGGACCTGGAACTTCTTCATGAAGTTGTCGATCCAGACGTGGAGGTCGAACTCCAGGCCCAGACGACTGAACGCGTTCATGAGCACCTCCGGGGCCGGCTCCTTGAGCACGTCGGGATGCTCCCTGGCGATGGCGAGCAGGATCTTGCGCACCTTTTTGGGCTTGGTGCCCGGGGCCACGGTCACCGGGATGGTCAGGCGCAGCGTGGCGTCCTGGTAGCTCAGGTTCACGATCTCGCCGCGCAGGAAGCTGGAGTTTGGAATGATGACCGTGGTGTTGTCCAGGGTGCGCATGATGGTGTTGCGCACGGACAGGTCCACCACTTCGCCGATGTTCTTGCCCTGTTGGATGATGTCCCCCTTTTTCACCGCGCCGCCGAACATGATGATCAGCCCGCTGACGAAGTTGTTGACGATGTCCTTGAGCCCGAAGCCGATGCCCACGGACAGGCCGCTGGCGATCCAGGTCAGCGCGCCGAGCGGCACCTCGAACAGGTGCAGGGCGAACAGGAGAAAAAGCACCCACGTCGCATAGGAAAAGACCGCGCCGAGCGTGTGGGCCAGCCCTGGGTCGAGGGCCTTGCCGCGGAGCGTGGCCAACCCGAGCAGACGCACGAACCAGGCCTGGGCCAGACGCAGCAGGAAAAAGGTCAACAGCAACACGACCACGGCTTCCGGGGAGATCGTCACCCGGCCGAGCTGCGCCTTGAGCCCGAACACGTAGTCCATAAGCCCCGGCCCGCCGAGAAAGACCAGCACCCAGGCCACGTAGAGCGTGGCCAGCACCGTGGCGGCCAGGGGCGCGGCCAGCTCGGCCAGGGAACGCCTGCCGCCGGCATGGCGCGCGGCGAGATGGCGCTGGACCGCCCCCGCGACGCCAAGGGCCAGGTGCAGCATGAAAAGCGCCTGCACCAGGGCCACGCCCTGGGGGCCGTAACCGAACACCCCGGCGACGCCCGCCGCAGCCAGCGCCACCATGTCGGTGGTCAAACCGCAGCCGCAACGTCGCAGCCGCCAGATCGCCGCGGCCGCGAGCACGGGCAACACCGCCCCGGCCACCGAGGCCGGAACGTTGCCGACATCGCAGGCCACCGTGACCGCGAAACAGACGAAAAGCGTCCGCAGACGCGCGCTCCCGCCGAGCATGCCCACAAGGCCCCAACTGACGGCCAACACCCAGGCCAGCGAGGTGAACTGGTTGGCCGCGAAAAGCACCGCCTGCCGGCCGGCGAAAAAGGCCAGCCCGGCAACGAGCCAGATCTGCGGCCCGAGCGCCCGTCCGCCTATGGCTGGAAAGCGGCGACGGCACAGGTGCAGGACGCCGAACAACACGGCGAAATACGCGGCGGCGACGGCGCCATAGCGCTCCCACGGCGTCCAGGAAGCCATGGGCTTCCAGAAACGCGGCGCGGCGTTTCGCCATTGGGAAAAATCGTCCACCATGCCCGCCAGCCCGGAAATGGCGAGCAGGGAGCCTGACGATGCGAAATAGGCCTGCTTGAACAGGGCGACGAAGCGGTCCACCTCCTCCTCGCGGGCAACCTCGATATCCGCGTCAAGGGCCGTCGCCTGGGCCAGGAAAGCATCCACCTCGGCCTTGACCGCGTCCACGTCGTTCTTGAGTTCCCTGAACTCCCGCCCGGGGCCGGACAACTCTTCGCTCACGAGCTCGGCATACTCGCGGCTGGCGTTGCGGGCCCGTATCTGGCGCAGGACGGCGTATTCCTGCTTGGTGCGCGCAAGCGCGTCGCGCATGTCGCGCAGCGGCTCGCAGGCGACGTCCACGGCGTCCGACAATCCTTGCAATTGCATGAGCAGGCTGCGCGAGGCCCAGGGCGTTTCCCCGGCCACGCCGCGCAGGAGCAGGATCTGGTCGAGCCGGCTGCTCACGTCGCTAAGGGCCGCCTCGAGCGCCGCCTTGTCCGCGGGCAGGACCTTGCGGATGCGGTCGAGCTCCTGGCGCTTGATTTCGATGTTGCGGTGCAAGCCGTCGCTGATGGACCGCCAAAGCGGCGTCTGCCCGTCCGCGGCCCGGGCGGCGCAGGAAAAGACGAGGGCGAGCAGGCACCCGGCAAGCGGCACGGCGAGGCGGCGCGGAAAAGAGGCCTGCATGGAGACTCCCGGGGCTGGCGGTTCGGATCGTTTCGGTTTTCTAGTCTGTCAGGGGGTTTCGGGCAACCCCCGGCGTGCGCCGGCGCGCTCGCCGCGTCGGGCGCGCTTGCACTGCCCGGCCACGGCCGGTATGACACGGGCGCAACGATGAGGAACCCAGCATGAAAAAACTCGTTTTCGGCATCATTTTGCTTCTGACGGCCATCGCCGCGGCCTGCGGTTATTTTTTCCTGACGGACACCGTCAAACCGACCATCGCGCTTTCGCCGGCAAGCGACGTGGCCGCGCCCAAGCGCGAGTTCACGCTGCACTTGGCGGACGCCGGTTCGGGACTCAAGAACGCCAAGGTCACCGTGACCCAGGGCGACAAGCAGATCACCCTGCTCGACCAATCCTACGCCACCCCGGTCAAGGACGCGGAAGAAAAGTTCACCCTGGAACCGGCCGGCCTGCGCGACGGGACGTTCGGCCTGACGGTGACGGCCACGGACCGTTCCCTGGCCAACTTCGGCGCGGGCAACACCGTGCGCTTCGAGAAAACCATGACGCTCGACACCACGCCACCGCGCGTGGAGGTGACGAGTCTGGCCCACAACGTGCGCCAGGGCGGCGTCGGGGCCGTGTCCTTCCAGGTCAACGAGGAGCCCGAAAGCGCCGGCGTGGTGGTGGGCAAGGACTTCTTCCCGGCCTACAAAATGGAAAACGGCAAGTATTTCGGACTCTACGTCTTCCCCTACGACATGGACCCGAAAGACTTCGTGCCCAAGGTCAAGGTGACGGACAAGGCCGGCAACACGGCCGTCGCCTCCTTCCGCTACCAGGCCATCCCGCGCAAGTTCCGCCAGGACAAGATCAACATCTCCGATGCGTTCCTGGAATCCAAGATGCCGCAGTACTACGACATCATCACCGACACGCGGGACAACCTCCAGATCTACCTGCGCGTCAACAACGACGTGCGCAAGCAAAATGCCGTGTTCCTGCGCGAGTTGGCCCTCAAGTCCTCCCCGACCATGCTCTGGGACAAGAAGGCCTTCCTGCGCCTGCCCAACGCCGCGCCCAAGGCCGGCTTCGGCGACCACCGCACCTACTACTACCAGGGCAAGGAAATCGACCAACAGACGCACATGGGCGTGGACCTGGCCTCCCTCGAGGGCGCGCCCGTGCCCGCGGCCAACACCGGAAAGGTGGTCTTCGCGGGCTTTCTCGGCATCTACGGCGAAACGGTGATCATCGACCACGGCCTGGGCCTGCAAACACTCTACGCCCACCTGCGCCGTATCGACGTGAAGGTCGGCCAGGAGATCAAGAAGGGCGAAATCCTCGGCCGCACCGGCGTCAGCGGGCTGGCCGGCGGCGACCACCTGCACTTCGGCGTGCTGGTCTTCGGCGAGGAGACCTCGCCCATCGAATGGTGGGACCAGCACTGGATCGACGACAACATCCTCAACAAGCTGTAGCCCCCATCTCCCCGACGCAAAACGGCCGCCCAGGGCAAACCCGGGCGGCCGTTTCCATTTCTCGGGGAGGGCCGGGAGGGGCGCGCCCCTCCCGGTCGCCGGAGGCTTTTTCCGGCGTATCCGCCTACCACTTCTTCAGGCGCTGGGCGGCCAGCGCCTCGGCCTGCTCCTTGAAGGAGTCGAAGCCGGCCTGGCGCATGGCGTCGTAGACCGTGCTCGGCCAGTCCCAGGTGGCGTAGAGCACCGGCTTGTGGAACAGGCGGCGGAACGTCTCCATCTCCTGGCGGTAGAAGGCGGCCTTGGGGCTTTCCAGATTCTCCCGCAACTGCTCGGCCAGGCGGGTCAGCTCGCCGTCGTACCAGTCCTTGATGTCCACGGCGGTGTCGTACTTCTTGGCGATGTGCTCGTACTTGTTCTCGCGAAGCACGGCCTTGAGGCGTTCCAGGTGCTGCTGCCCCAGCCACTCGCCGAGCCTGCTCACCGGGATGTCCTCGGCCTCGACGTGGGCCATGTCGAACTTGGTGCGGAAGTAGGTGTCCGGCACGACCGAGGCGCAAACGATGCCGGCGATGGCGACCAGGCCCCGGATGATGAGGCTGTTGGAGACGCCCTGGCCGCAAAAACCCACCTTCTTGCCGAACTTCTGGCCGGCGAAGATGGTGACGAGCAAGGCCCAGACCACGGCCGGGTCCTCTTCGTCGTAGATGTGGCGCAGCGCCGGGTTGTCGCGGTCGGTGCCGAGCACCATCTGCGTCATGTCGTTGGAGCCGATGGAGAAGCCGTCGAACTCCTGGATGAACTGCTTGGCCAGGATGGCGTTGCTCGGGATCTCGGACATGATGAACATCTTGAGCCCGTCGTCGCCGGAGTGCAGCTTGTGCACCCGCTCGAGGTAGCGCTTCATGGAGGTGGCCTCCTCCACGGTGCGCACGAAGGGCAGCATGATGTGCAGGTTCTTGCCGCCGAAGATGCCGCGCGCGAGCTTGAACGACTCGATCTCCCAGTCGTGGATGTTGCGCGAGACGCCCCGGTAGCCGAGCATGGGATTGTCCTCCACGGTCTCGAACAGGTTGCCGCCGAGGAGGTTGCGGTATTCGTTCGATTTGAAGTCCGTGGTGCGGTAGAGGATGGCTTTGCCGTGGAAGGCCATGGCGAAAAGCCCCAGCCCCTGGGAAAGCGTCTGGACGTAGAGCTCCTTGCCGCTGCGGAAGCCGCGGGAGAAGAGCTGCTTGCGGATCTTGCCGAGGAGCGACTGGAGGTCGTCGATCTGCCCCTTGATGCCGATCTGGCGTGCCACTTCCTGGCGCATGGCCGCGATCTTGGCCAGGGTGTCCTTGACCATGGGGTCCTCGGCCACGGCCGCCACGCGCTCCTCGATGCGGGCCTTGATCTCGTAGCGGCGCTTGATCGCGTCGGGATCGACGGCCTTCTCTTGGAGTTCGTCCCAGTAGCCGAGGATGATGGCGACGTGGGTGGCGAGGTCCGCCGAGGTCTTGAGGAGGTCCAGGCGGCGGGTGACCTCTTCCAGGTGGTGGTCGAGGCGCTTTTCCAGCTCGCGGATCTGGCGGTGCACGGCCATGACTTCGTCGGTGCCGCGCGCGCCGGCATGGTCGGCCAGGGCGTCGAGCTCGCCCGCCAGACCCGTGATGAGGCCGACGTAGCCGCGCAGCTTGATCTGCACGTTGATGAAACCCGCCGCGAGCTGCTCGCGCACGATCTTGGTCAGCTTGGCGTCGAGTTCCTTGACCTTGGCCTCGATCAGGCTCGGCAGGGTGCCGTTGTCATAGGCCTCGAGGGCCTGGGGATGGACGCCGATGTTGCCGAGCATGAACTCGGCGCGCAGCAGGCCCACTTCGAAATCCGGGACGTTGCGCAGGCGGGAGAGAAACAGCGCCTGCCCGACGTCGGCCAGGATCAGGCCAACCTTGGTCTTGGTCGCCGGGAGCTGGGACAAATCCATCTCGCCGCCGACTTCCTGCAGGGGCAAAAGCCCCCGGTAGACGCAGCCGCGCGAGCCGTCCACGGTCACGTACTGGCCGTCGAGGGCACGCAGGGTCTCGGCGCGCTGGATGCCGATGACGGCGGGAATGCCGAGTTCGCGGGAGGTGATGGCGGCGTGGCTGGTGTCGCCGCCGGCGTCGGCCAGGATGGCCGAGGCCACGCGCATGCCCGGCACCATGTCCGGGTCGGTGCGTTCGGCGGCGAGCACGTCGCCCTTCTGGATCTTGTTGAGTTCGAGCGCCGAGCGCAGGAAGCGCACCATGCCCTGTCCCGCCCCGCGCGAAGCGCCGTTGCCCTCGAGGATGACCTCGGCCGTGGCCACGGCCTTCTTGTCCACCTCCATGCGGCGCATGAAGATGGTGTGCGGATGGCGTTCGAGCTCCTCGTTCCAGCGGGTCTCGGGCCGGGCCTGCACGAACCAGAGCCGGTCGGACTGGTCGATGCAGAATTCCGTGTCCATGATGCAGCCGCCGTAGGCGACGCTGATGGCGCGAACGCCCCGGGCGACCTCTTCGGCCTGGGCCAGGGAGAGCGCCCAGCGGTAGGCTTCCTCGTCGGAAACCTTGACGAGCTTGGTGCCGCCTTCCTTGTCGTCGTAGACGATCTTCTTGTCCTTGAAGCCCATGTTGCGGATCACGACCTCGGACCCGTCGTCGCGCTGGAAGACGAAGAGCTTGTCGGGCGTGACCATGCCGCCGACCACGGCCTCGCCGAGGCCGTAGCTGGCGTCGATGGAGACGAGGTCGTTGCGCGAGGTGCCCCGGCAGCCGGTGGCCGTGTCCGCGGCGAAGGCCGTGCCGGAAATGACGGGATTGATCATGCGCATGAGGCACACGGACAAGGACGTGTTTTCGATGGCCCACTCGATCTTGGCGTTTTCGGCGATGGAGTCGTCGCCGGTGCGTTCGGCGGCGGCCACGGCGTCGAGGATGGCCTCGCGGCGGTAGGTCATGGAGCGCAGGTTATAGGCCGAGGCGCAGTCCCACTGGTAGGCCTTGACGGCCTGTGCCGCGCCTACGATGTTGAGATAGGTGTCCTGGAGGCCGGCGAAGGCCTTCTTGCGGCTGTCCTCGCCCGCGGCCGAGGAGCGCACGGCCACGGGGACGTCCTCGAGGCCGGCGTCCCGGCAGATGTCGTTGTAGGCGTTGGACACGGCCTCGCGGACTTCGGCCGGCATGTCGACGGAGAGGATGGCGACCTGGACGAGAACCGAGCGTTTGCGCAGCTGGTCGATGCCTTCGGGAGAGGTGGCGAAGCCCTCGACCACGTTGTTGATGAAGGTGCGCAGCTTGATGGCCGAGCCCGAGGCGTCGGCGAACTTGCCCCTGGCTTCCTCGGCGAGGTCGCGCACGAGGTTTTTCATGTACTCCGGGTCGCTGTTGACTTCCTCGTCGTTCCAGTTGACCCGGCGGTAGCCGTCGTTGACCACTTCGCGGATCAGCGACGCGTTGACCTTGGTCTCGTCGAGTACGCGGTGGAAGGCCACGGAGGATACGGCCCGGAATTGGGGCGCGCGGATGCCGGCGATCTGGCTGATGAGCGCCGTATTGTAGTTCTTGCCTCCGACGAGAATTTCAGCCTCTTCGCCGATGCCGACGATGTCGGCCCCGGTGAGGATGAGCGTGGTGGCGGTATCGATGGCCGCGTCTCCTTGTTTGGCGGGCTTGGCGGACGTGGCGTCCTCCAGACGCGGCGTATCCTTGGCTTTTGTCTTGGCCATTCTCCCCTCCTTGTCTCTTCCGGATCGGCGGGCCGCTCCGTCAAGCGGCCGCCGTTACATGTTCGTCGCGAAACCTACACCTGCTGGCCGCAGTTGGGGCAGTACTTGTAATGCTCGTCGGCTACCGGCTGGCGGCAGGCCGGACAGTCGCGGGTGACGGGGCCGAGCTCGACGAGGAGCTCGCCTTCGCGGACCGGGACCATCTTGCGGTCGTTGGCGTAGTCGGCGCTTTTGAGCACCCGTTTGACCATGGCGTCAACAGGGGAAGCCACGGATTTTTCCTGTTTCATGACCGAGATGTTGAAGAGTTCCTCCCCGGCCTTGACGTAGTCGTTGGGGCTGACCTGCATGACCCAGAGGTCGCCGGAGACCGGCGCGCCCACGTGGTAGGGGTTTTTCGGGTCGGCCATCTCCACCTTGGGCGCAGTGCCGCCCTGGGGCGCGGCCACCGGCACCTGGTGGGTCAGAATCTCCGAATCGAGCACGTAGCGCACCGTGGCCGCGCCGCTGGCGTCGGGCTGGGAGATGTTCATGATCGCCATGTGGTGCGGCTTGCCCTGGCTGTCGGAGAACAGCAGCTCCTCGCCCGGCTCCAGGCCCTCGAACCAGACGTCCAGGGGCAGCCTGTTGGGATCGCCGAACTTCTTGCGGAATTCGATGGTCTTGAGCGCGTCGCCCGGATGGTTGAGGTAAAGCACGAACTCCTCGTTGGTGGGTTCGCGGCCGATCTGCTTGGTCAGCGACGCCATTTCGGCCTCCATGTCCACCTCGCCCAGGCTGTCCAGGGGCGAGGCCTCGGTGCGCTCGGCCACGGCCTGTTTCCAGTCCGCGCCGAAGGCGCTCTCGTAGACCCAGTCCGGCGGGAACCCGAGCGGCATCCTGCCGAACTTGCCGAGCAGCAGGTTGCGGAAGGCGTCGTTGCAGTTGGCGTACAAAAGCAGCCGGTCGTGCTTGGCGGCCTGGGTCAGGCACTCGTCGCAGTTTTCCGACACGGCGTCGAGCACCTCGAGCATGTCCCTGACCGCCCGCTCGCCGCCGGCCTTGTAGGCGCTGGTCACGGCCAGAAACGCCGTGTTCCAGGTGATCTGCGAGCCCGGAGTGACGTCGTGGTAGCGCACGATCTTGCGCGTGCCGGCCAGGAACTTGAGCATGTAGGGAAGCAGGTGGATGTAGCCCTGCTTCATGGCCCCTTCCTGGGAGGACGAGGTCGCGCCGCCGGGCATGGCGTGCTCGACCACGTCGTAGTCGATGCCCTGGAAGTACGGGGCGGTGTAGCGGTCGTAATAGGGCATGACCTGCTTGAGAACGAAGTTGGCGGAGCGGATCATGTCCTTGTCGGCCTTGGTCAGGGCCACGGGCACGCCGAGGTCCTCCTCGATATAGGCCGCGGTGGAGAGCACCTCGCCCTGGCCGTACCAGCGCACGGACGCGCCGAGCGCGGTGTCCACGATGTGGCAGCCGGCCGCGGCCGCCGCGCCCACGGCCGGCACGAACAGGCCGTCGGTGTAGTGGCGGTGGTAGTCGAGGACGAGCTCGGGATAGGCCTTGCGGATGGCCGCGACCATGGCCGCGACGAACCGCGGCGGACACATGCCGGCCATGTCCTTGAGGCACAGGATGATGCTCTTCGCCGCCTTGGCCTTGCTCATGCCGCCGGCCTTGGCCACCTGGTCGAGGATGGCCTCGAGCACGCTCATATAGTGGGCGACGTCGAAGCCCTGGGCGTAGGAAAACGAGATGGCCGGCTCGAAAATGACGCCGGGGCGTGACAGGGCGACCTCGGCGAAGGGGTACATGTTGTCGATGTGGTTGAGGAAATCAAAGCAGCGGATGATGTCGAAATGCTCGCAAATCATCTCGCCGGTCAGGCGCATGAGGTTGCGCGGCTGGGGCTTGTAGCCGAGCACGTTGGTCGAACGGATGAGCAGCTGCTTGAGAGTTTTTGGCGCGAAACGGTTCCACTCCGCCGCCTCGGTGAAGGGGTAGGTCATGTTGGCCATCATGGCCACGTGGAAGTGCGCGCCGCCGCCGTTTTCGAGCGACAGGAAGCCGCAGTTGTCGAGGTAGGGGCCGACCAGTTCGTCCTCGGCCAGACGGAAGCGGTTGCCGCTGTTGGACTGGGTGATGTCGCGGCAGGTGGTGTCCACGAAATGGACCTTGCCCGAGTCACGCACCACGTCGAGGATGCCCTTGCGGTCGCCGCGCGGATAGGGGCTCTCGTGGCGGCGGAAATCGGCATCGGGCAAATAGGGCTTGAAGCGGCCCAGGCGGTAGTCGCTGCGGCCGCGGTACTTGCCGAGCATGACGTGCGGGTTGTAGCCCCGCGCGGCGATGTCGGACACGAGCCAGGACAGGCGCAGCGCCTCGGGCTCCTCGTCGAGGTAGTTGAGCAGGTAGGGATTGTCGTTGATGAACTTGGTGGCGAACTCGCCCTTGATGAAGTCCGGGTTGCGCAGGATCTGGCGGTGGAACGGAATGGTCGTCTTGAGCCCGCCGATGATGTACTCGCGCAGCGCCCGCTCCATGACGGCCACGACCTTGGGCCAGTTGCGGCCGTAGGAGATGAGCAGCGCGCCGGCGGAGTCGTACTGGGTCGGAAACTCGTAGCCGGCCGACAGGCAGGAATCCAGGCGAATGCCCTGGCCGCCGGGCGAGAGGTAGCGGGCGATCAGGCCGGCATTCGGCGAAAAGCCGTTTTTCGGGTCCTCGCAGTTGATACGCAGCTGCATGGCGTGCAGAAACGGCCGGGTGTCGCCGCAGTTGAAGCGCAGCTTGCCGCCAAACGCGATGTTGATCTGCTCTTCCACGAGGTCCACGCCGTAGCGGCACTCGGTGATGCCGTGCTCCACCTGCAGGCGGGTGTTGACCTCGATCAGGTAGGGCTCGCCGTCGGCATCGACCAAAAATTCCACCGTTGCCAGGGAATAATACCCCGTTTCGCGCACCAGGCGCTCGGCGTAGTCCTTGAGGCGCTGGCGCAGCTCGTCGGTCATGCCGCGCCAGGGCGAAGGCGTGATCTCCACGAGCTTCTGGTGGTTGCGCTGCACGGAGCAGTCGCGTTCGTCGAAGGCGAAGACGTTGCCGTGCATGTCCGCCGCCACCTGGATCTCGATGTGGCGCACGGAGGTGAGCAGCTTTTCGACGAACAGGCGCGGGTTGCCGAAGGAGGCCTGCGCCATGGCCGAGGCTTTGGAAAAGGCGGATTCGAGCTGTGCCTCGGAGTAGATTTCGTAGATGCCCCGGCCGCCGCCGCCGCCCTCGGCTTTGAGCATGATGGGAAAACCGATTCTGCCGGCGATCTCCCGGGCCTCGGGAATGGAGACCGAGCCCTCGGAGCCGGGCACCACCGGGATGCCCAGGCCCATGGCCAGCCGGCGCACCTCGACCTTGTTGCCGAGGCTCTGCATGGCCTCGGCCGAGGAGCCGATGAAGATGATGCCGGCCTCGGCGCATTTGCGCGGAAATTCGCTGTCTTCCGAAGCGAAGCCCCAGCCGGGGTGGATGGCCACCACGCCGTGGGCTTTGGCTTTTTTGATGACGGTATCGATATCGAGATAGGCGCGGGGGTCCGCACCCAGGGTGATGAGCTCGTGCGCCCCGGCGGTGGCCGGGGAGGTCATGTCCACGTCGGTGACAGTCAGTACCGGAATGGCGCGCAGCCGTTCACGGATGGAACGCAGCACCCGCCGGGCCGAGATGCCCCGGTTGGCGACGAGTATCTTCTTTCCTTCGACTTCGGAAAGCACTTCCTGAAACGTCTTGGCGATCATGCTGTCCTCTAACCCCTGGGGCGAACTGCCCATTGTCTCGAGTGACGGTCCGGCGGGGGCCGGCATCAAAGGAGGGATATGCTCCCGCTAAGAAGCGTCAAAACCTGCCCTGGACCCGCCTCGTCCCGCCGCAGCCGAAGTCCCCCGTCCTCGGCCAGTCCGACGATGCGCGCCCGATATTCGTGCGACCCGCCCTCGCAAACACGCACTTCCCGGCCAAGCCAGGCCAACCGGCCTTCAAGGAAACGGGACAGCGCTCGGGAGCCCGATACCGCAACGCACAGGAGATAGCAGGTTCGGGCGGACTTCACAAGATCGACCCAGAGCGTAACCGCGCCGGGAACCTCGCCAAACGCGGCAAGGCAGGACGCCTGCGCGGCGTGGTCGCGGCGCAGGACCGACGGGTCCGGGGCGCTCGCCAGATTGAGCCCGATGCCGGCGAAAACCCGCCCCCCCCGCTCCTCAATGAGGATGCCGCCCACCTTGCGCCCGTCGGCGAGGAGGTCGTTTGGCCACTTGACCTGTGCGGGAAAGCCCCGGGCGTAGAGCGCGTCGGCCAGGCACGCGCCTACCACCACCGGCGCGGCCGCGCCAAGCTCGCCCGCGTCCGCGGGCCAGGACAGGGCGGCGTAGAGGTTGCCCGGCGGCGAGACCCATTGCCGCCGCATCTGCCCCCGGCCGCCGGTCTGGGAAAGCGCCAGCACCGAGGCAAAAGGCGGCAGGAACCCCGCTTCGCCGAGCACCCGGGCCACGTCCAGGCTGGAGGCGCAGGCCCCGGTCACGAAGACCGGGTCGGCGCACGCCCCGGCCGCGCCCGCGGCCGCGAGCCAGACGCCCGCCGCCGGACCGTACTGCGGCCCGAGAACGACCTCGCGAAAGGGAGACAGGCGCGCGACATCGGCCGCCCACAAGGGATGGGCGGCGGCCAGGGCGTCCGGGGAAAGGGGCGCGGCCAGCCCCGGCGCGCCGTCGCGCCACAGCCACACGCCGCCCCCGGCGAAGGGACTTCGCGCGGGGCCGGCATTGCCTGCTGGATTTTTCACGCCATTTGGGACAATGTCCGCGCCGGAGTCATGCATGAAACGGTATCTCGTAGGCGGCGCAGTCCGCGATATTCTTCTCGGCCGCCCTGTTGTGGATCAGGATTACCTCATCGTCGACGCCACGCCCGAAGCGTTTTTGCGTAGGTATCGGAGAGCCCGGCAAGTCGGCAAGACCTTTCCGGTTTTCATGCTGGGCAGCGCCCAGTACGCCTGGCCGCGCGGCGACGACATCCACGAGGATCTCCTCGCCCGGGATCTGACGATCAACGCCATCGCCATGGGCGATTCGCGCCAGATCGCCGGCCGGCTGCATTTCCATCCGCTGGCCCTGCCGGACCTGCGCGACCGCATCCTGCGGCCCTGCGGCGAGACGTCCATGTTCGACGATCCGCTGCGGGTCTACCGGGCGGCCCGGTTCGCGTCCTCGCTGCCGGACTTTTCGCCCCACCCGGAGCTTATTGCCCAGATGCGGGCCGTGGCCGCCTGCGGTGCGCTCGACGACATCTTCGCCGAACGCGTGGCCCAGGAGGTGCGCAAGGCGCTGGACGCGGCCAAGCCATCGCGTTTTTTCCGCCTGCTGGCCGAAACCGGCTGCCTCCTGCCCTGGATGCCGGAACTCGAGGCCTCGCGGCACATCCCGGCCGGACCGCCCGAAAACCACGGCGACAACAGCATTTTCGACCACATGTGCGAGCTCGTGGACATCCTGGCCGGCCAGCCCATCGCCGGCTGGATGGCCGTGTGCCACGACCTCGGCAAAACGCTCACGCCGCAAAGCGAATGGCCACGCCACCTCGGCCACGACGACGCCGGCGCCGACGTGGCCGAGGAACTCGGCAGGCGGCTCAAGCTGCCCAACCGCGTGCGCGAGGCGGGCGTGGCCGCGGCGCGGCTGCACATGAAGGCCGCCCGCTACGCCGAACTGCGCCCGTCCACGCGCGTGGACATGCTGACCTGGCTGCACAAGCACGAGATGGTGGAACCGCTTTTCGACCTGGTGAACGCCGATTCCGGGCACAACGTCTGGCCGCTGGCGAAGCGCGACCTTACGGTCATGCTCTCCGTGCACCTGCCCGGCAAGCAGCGCATGCGCGGCCCGGCCTCGGGCGAAAAACTGCGCGGCCTGCGCTGCCAAAAACTGGCCGCAGCGGACAAGGCGCGGGAAACGCAAGACGCCGAGGAGTGAACAGACAGGGGGGAACGCCTCCGGCGGCCAAAGGGCTGACGCCCTCCGGACTCCCCTTTGTCGCATATCTGCGCGGACCCCGTTGATCTCCCAGACTTTCCTCCGCCCCCTCCACTGACGCAAAAAAAGGGCTGCGGCATCTCCACCGCAGCCCTTTCATACCCTTATTCGGGAGGTCCAGGAGGGGCCGTCGCCCCTCCTGGCCGCCGGAGGCATCTTCTCTCCGTCTCCCCTTCCGCCTAATGGCGCGGTTCGGGGCGGTATTCCTCTTTGAGCAGCGATTCCGCCAGCGGGATGTCGTTGGCGTCGCGGCGGCAGAAGATCTTTTCCGGCTCCTGGCAGACGAGGGCCTTGGACAGCACTTCGTCCATGCTCTCGACCTTGATGATCTCCATGTCATTCAGGATCGTCTCGGGCACGTCCTTCAAATCCTTCTCGTTTTCCGCCGGGATGATCGCCGTGCGGATAAGCCCCCGGTGGGCGGCAAGCAGCTTCTCGCGCAGGCCGCCGATGGGCAGGACCCGGCCGCGCAACGTGATCTCGCCGGTCATGGCGAGGTCGTTGCGCACGGGGATATTGAGGAGCGCCGAGATGATGGTCGTGGCCAGCGTGATGCCGGCCGAGGGGCCGTCTTTCGGGATCGCGCCCTCGGGCACGTGGATGTGGATGTCAATTTCCTTGTGGAAATCGGGCTTGAGGCCGTAGAGCCCCGAGCGCGAGCGCAGGTAGGAAAGCGCGGCCCGCGCCGACTCCTGCATGACGTCTCCGAGCTTGCCCGTGATCTCCACCTTGCCCGTGCCGGGCATGATGGCCGCTTCGACCATGAGGATCTCGCCGCCGACCTCGGTGTAGGCCATGCCGGTGCAAAGGCCCACGCGCGGCGCGGCTTCCATCTCGCCGTGGCGGTGCTTGGGCACACCCAGGTACGATTCGAGGTCGTCCTTGCTGATGGGATGGACCCCGTCCTCGTCCTTGCCCTCCACGATCTTGCGCGCCACCTTGCGGCACACCGAGGCGATCTCGCGCTCGAGATTGCGCACGCCGGCCTCGCGGGTGTAACGCCGGATGACCTCGAGCAGGGCCTCTTCGGAGAAGTCGAGGTTCTCGTCCTTGAGCCCGTGCTGCTCGATGTTTTTCGGCAGCAGGAACCTGCGGCCGATCTGCAGCTTCTCCGTCTCCAGGTAGCCCGGGATGCGGATGATCTCCATGCGATCCTGCAAGGGCAGCGGAATGGAGTGCAGCGAGTTGGCCGTGGTGATGAAGAAGATCTTGGACAGGTCGTAGTCCAGATCGAGGTAATGGTCGTTGTAGGCGTAGTTCTGCTCGGGATCGAGGACTTCGAGCAGCGCGGACGAGGGGTCGCCCCGGAAATCCGTGCTCATCTTGTCCACTTCGTCCAGGCAGAAGACGGGATTGTTGAATTTGACGCGCTTGAGCGACTGGATGATCTTTCCGGGCAGCGCGCCGACATAGGTGCGCCGATGGCCGCGGATCTCGGCCTCGTCGCGCACGCCGCCCAGGGACAGGCGCACGAACTCGCGGCCCATGGCCTTGGCGATGGACTTGGCGAGCGACGTCTTGCCGACGCCCGGGGGGCCGACCAGACAGAGGATGGGGCCCTTGATGCGCTCCACGAGCTTTTGCACGGCCAGATATTCAAGGATGCGTTCCTTGGGCTTTTCCAGGCCGTAATGGTCCTCGTTGAGGATGCCCTCGGCGGCCGTGATGTCGAGATCCGCTTCCTTGTAGACGTTCCAGGGCAGGTCCAGGATCCATTCCACGTAGTTGCGCACGACCGTGTACTCGGCCGAGGACGGCGGGATCTGGCGCAGCTTCTTGATCTCGCGAAGCGTCTTTTCCCGGGCCTCGTCGGGCATGTTCTTCTCGCCCAGGCGCGCCTCGAACTCGGCGGCCTCGGCCCCGGGATCGTCCTCGCGGCCCATCTCCTTGTTGATGGCCTTGATCTGCTCGTTTAAATAGTACTCTTTCTGGTTCTTCTCCATCTGCTGCTTGACGCGGTTCTTGATCCGCTTCTCGATGGAGGAGATTTCGATCTCGCCCTGGAGAAAGGCATAGGCCTCTTCCAGGCGCTTGACGGGCTCGAGCTCCTCGAGCACGCCCTGCTTCTTGATGTAGTCCACCTTGAGGTGGGGCATGACGGCGTCGGCGAGCCGGCCCGGGGCGGTGATGGAATTGATGGCGAGGATGGTCTCGGGCGCGAGCTTCTTGTTGATGCGGCCGTACTGCTCGAGCGCCTCCTGGGTCGCGCGGATGAGCGCGTCGGACTCGGCCCCGGCGGATTCCTCCTCGGGCACGCGGCGCACGGTGACCATGGGATAGTCGGCGTCCTCGCCCACGCCCATGGACTCGACGTCCCACTCGGCGCGGTACAGGCCCTCGAAGAGCACCTTGATGGTGCCGTCGGGCAGGCGCAGCATCTGGAGGATCTTGCTCACGGTGCCCATGGCGAACAGGTCGTCGGGATTGGGCTTTTCGGTCTCGGGCGAGCGCTGGGCGACCAGGAAAATCTTCTTGTCGTGGGCGGCCACGGCCTGTTCGATGGCTTTGATCGAGGCTTCGCGTCCGACGAAAAGGGGAGCTATGGAGCGCGGGAACATGACCACTTCCCGCAGGCTCATCATGGGCATGCGTATGGCGTCGGCGGCAAACCGGTCGTTGTCGAAGGTAAAACCCGTCATGCAACCTCCCGCTTACGGGGTTATCTCATCGTCTGGGCCGGGCCGGCGCGTGGCCGGCCCGGCGGTTCTGTTGCGGCAGGTTTGAGTGTAAGGCCGATGTCGCCGTTGTCAAACGGGAAACCGGGCGGCCTAGGCCGTCTTGACTTCCTGGTGGTAGAAAAGCAGCGGTTCGAGCCCCTTCTCCACCACGGCCTTGTTGATCACGCATTCCTTGACGCCGGTTAAGGACGGCAGCTTGTACATGATCTCGAGCATGATGCTTTCCATGACGTTGCGCAGGCCGCGTGCGCCGGTCTTGCGCTCGATGGCCTTCTCGGCGATGGAGTCCATGGCGTTTTTCGTGAAGCGCAGGCGCACCTTGTCCAGCTCGAAGAGCTTCTGGTACTGCTTGACCAGGGCGTTTTTCGGCTCGGTCAGGATGCGCACCAGATCTTCCTTGGTCAACTCCTCGAGGCTCGTGAGGATGGGGATGCGGCCGATGAATTCGGGGATGAGCCCGAACTTGATGAGGTCGGCCGGATGCGTCTGGGCGAGCATGCGCGTGGCGTCGTCGTCGTGACGCGGTTCGACCTTGGCGCCGAATCCCATGGCCGAGCCGCGCATGCGCTGGCCGACGATCTTGTCCAGGCCAATGAACGCGCCACCCACGATGAACAGGATATTGGCGGTATTTAAGCGGATGAATTCCTGCTGCGGGTGCTTGCGGCCGCCCTTGGGCGGAATGTTGGCCTCGGTGCCCTCGATGATCTTGAGCAGGGCCTGCTGCACGCCCTCGCCGGAGACGTCGCGTGTGATGGACGGGCTGTCGCCCTTGCGCGCGATCTTGTCGATCTCGTCGATATAGATGATGCCCTTGCTCGCCGCCTCGATGTCGTAGTCGGCGTTTTGCAGCAGCTGGACCAGGATGTTCTCCACGTCCTCGCCCACGTAGCCGGCCTCGGTCAGGGTGGTGGCGTCGGCGATGGCGAAGGGGACGTTGAGGATGCGGGCCAGGGTCTGGGCGAGCAGGGTCTTGCCCGAGCCGGTGGGACCGATCAGGAGAATGTTGCTCTTGTCGATCTCCACGTCGTCGACGCCGGCGGCCCCGGCATAGAACACGCGCTTGTAGTGGTTGTGGACGGCCACGGCGAGGATCTTCTTCGCCTGTTCCTGGCCGATGACGTATTCGTCGAGCAGGCGCTTGATCTCGGCCGGCGGCAGCAGCTTGCCGCCTTCGGTCTCCTCGCTCACGGACTCCTGGGCGATGATCTCGTTGCAAAGCGAGACGCACTCGTCGCAGATGTAGACGTCCGGGCCGGCGATGAGCCGCTGGACCTCGTCCTGGTTCTTGCCGCAAAAGGAGCAGCACAACTCGCCTGAAACGGTGCTCTTCTTCCTAGTCATTGGGTAAACCCACCCTGTCCGGAAGGCCGGACGTTTTCGCCTGGGACCTGTTGGGGCCTAGACGTCCTCGGGTTCCTTTTTCGCGACAGGTTCCCTGGAGGTCAACATTTTGTCAATGAGGCCGTACGCCATGGCTTCCTCGGCGCTCATGAAATTGTCGCGTTCGGTGTCCACCTGGATCTTCTCTATGGGCTGGCCGGTGTGCTTGGCCATGATCTCGTTGAGGGCCTCGCGCGTGCGCTTGGTCTCCTTGGCGTGGATCTCGATGTCCGTGGCCTGCCCCTGGAAGCCGCCCGAAGGCTGGTGGATCATGATGCGGCTGTGCGGCAGGGCGTAACGCATGCCCGTGGCGCCGGCGCACAGCAAAAGCGCGCCCATGCTCGCGGCCTGGCCCATGCACAGGGTCGAGACCGGCGGCAGGATGAACTGCATGGTGTCGTAGATGGCAAGCCCGGCCGAGACCACGCCGCCCGGGGAGTTGATGTACATGAAGATCTCCTTTTCCGGGTCTTCGGACTCCAGGAAAAGGAGCTGCGCGCAGATGAGGTTGGCGACATAATCGTCCACGGCGCTGCCGAGCAGGATGATGCGGTCGCGCAGCAGCCGGGAATAGATGTCGTAGGCCCGTTCGGAACGACCGGTGGTCTCGATGACTATGGGGATGGTGGTCATGTCGCTCCCGTTTTGCGCCGGCCGGGGAGGCGGGCAAGACAATTTTGTCGCTTCCCCGTCCCCGCCGCGCACGCGCGCTTCGGGTTTTGGGCCGCGGCAGGCGGGTTGTCGCCGCCGCGGCCCGTTGTCGTCAACGAACCTTATGCAAAAACCGGCCCATAACTGGGCTAGTCACGCACGCCGTAGCCCTTGTCGTCCCCTTCCGTCTCGCCCTCGGGCTTTTCCGCGGGCGGCACCTTGGTGACGGCGGCGTTGGCGTAGATGAAATCCGCGGCCTTGTCCGCCAAAAGCTTGTCGCGCACCATGATCATGAGGCCGTTGTCCTCATAGTAGCGCTTGAGCAGGATGACGTCCTGGCCGGTCTGGCTGGAGAGGCGGTAGAAGAACGCGTCCATTTCCTGGGGCGAGACGGTGAGCTCTTCCTTGGCGGCCACGGCGGCGAGGAAGATCTGCGTCTTGACCATCTCCTCGGCCCGGGGCTTCATGTCGGCCTCCAGGTCGGCCATGGTCTTGCCCGCGCCTTCCAGGCTCTTGCCCTGGCGCTCCAGCTTATCCACGAAATCATTGGCCATGCCCGCAAGCTGCTGTTCCACGGTGGTGGGGGGCAGCGGGAAATCGACCTGGGCCAGCAGCTTGTCCAGCAGCTTTTTCTGGGCGGCGGAACGGTGCAGGTCCTGGCGCGATTTCTTGTAGGACATGGTAATGGCTTCGCGCATCTTGTCCAGGGTTTCGAAATTGCCGGCTTTCTTGGCCAGCTCGTCGTCGATGGCGGGCAGGGTGCGTTCCTTGATCACGTGCACGGCCACCTTCATGTTCACGGTGCGGCCGGCGAGCTCGGTATTGATGAAGTCCGCGGGGAAGGTCATCTCGGCCTCGCCTTCGCTGCCGGCGGGCACGGTTTTGACCAGGGCCTCGAACTCGGGCAGGGCCTGGCCCTCGCCGAGGGAGAGCTCGAAATTCTCGGCGCGCACGCCGGGAACGGCCTCGCCGTTTTCGAAGGCCTCGAAGGTGACGGACACCACTTCGCCGTCCTTGGCCGGACGGTTGTCGCTGATGGGCTTGACCTCGGCCAGATTCTTGCGCACGCGCTCGATGACGGCGTCGATGTCGGCGTCGTTGACGAGCACGTCCTCTTCCTCGATGGCCTGGCCCTTGTAGTCGGGCAGGTCGAAGGCCGGGGCGTGTTCAAAGGAGAACGTGTATTCCAGGGGCGTGTCGCGCGCCAGGGAGGCCTCGCCGACGTCGAGGCCGGACAGCGGCGACAGCTTGAGTTCGCCCATGATCTCGTTGATGTGCACGTTGATGAGATCGGTGGTGGCCTCGGCGGCGATTTCCTTCTTGAAGCGGGACTCGATGAGGCTCGACGGCACCTTGCCCTTGCGGAAGCCTTTAATGTCGGCCTTGGAGCGGTAGAGGGCCACGGCAGTGGCCAGGGCGGCATTGGCCTCTTCGGTCGGAACGCTGACGTTAACCTGTGTTTTTACAGGCGAAATTTGCGAAACAGTATATTCCAAGGCTTCCTCCAGGAGTGTCGCCCCGCCTTTGGCAGGCAGGTCGGATTGCGGATCGTTCGGGGTAAATTCGTGGCGGATACGAAATAGGCAATGCTACGCGAAAAGTCGAGGAAGGGGAAGCGCAAATCCCCCGCCCCCCAGGGACGGCCGGGACGGCCGCGCGGGCGTCGGAACCTGCCGCAATCGCGGGGAAAACCTCAGGCCGCCGGGCCGAAGCCGCCGCCGCCGGGCGTCTCCAGGCGCAGACGGTCGCCCGCGTGCAGGCGCACGTGGAACTTGGCCGGCATGATCATCTCGCCCCGCCGCCGCGTCACCGTATTGACGCCCGTCGCGCCTTCGCCGCCGCCGGCTGCGCCCCACGGCCCGCGCAACCGCCGCTCGGAGAGCACGGTCGCCTCCATGTCGGCCAGGGCCTCGACTTCCCGCACGAGCCCGTCGCCGCCGACGTGCCCGCCCGGGCCGCCCGAGCCCCGGCGCACGGCGTAACGTGTCACGCGCAGCGGATAGGCGTATTCCAGGGCCTCGACGGGCGTGTTGCGGGTGTTGGTCATGTGGGAGTGCACGGCGCTCTGGCCGTCGCCCGCCGCATCGGCCCCCGCGCCGCCGGCCAGGGTTTCGTAATAGGTGAAGGGCTTTTTCGTGCGCGGATCGACCCCGCCCATGGCCACGTTGTTCATGGTGCCCTGGGAGGCGGCCGGTATGCGCTCGGGCAATGCCTTGGCCAGCGCGGCCAGGATCACGTCCACGATGCGCTGGGAGGTTTCGACGTTGCCGCCGGCCACCGCGGCCGGAGATTTCGCGTCGACGAGCGTGCCGCCCTTGGTGGTCACGGTCACGGGGCGCATGCAGCCGGCGTTGGTCGGCATCTTGCCGCCGGCCAGTGCGCGCAGCACGTAGAGCGCGGCGGAGACGGCTATGGCGCGCACGGCGTTGACGCAGCCGGCCGTTTGCGGGTCGGAGTCGGTGAAATCGAGTTCGGCCTCGCCGTCGGCGATGGAGAGCGTCAGGCGTATGGCGAGGTCGGGATTGCCCGCGCCGTCGTCGTCCAGGAAGTCCTCGGCCGCGTAGCTGCCTTCGGGCATGGCGGCTATGGCGGCGCGCATGAGGCGTTCGGCGTAGTCCATGAGCGCGGCGGCCATGGCGGTCACGGCCTCGCGGCCGTAGGCGGCGACGAGGGCCTCCATGCGCGCGACGCCGACGCGGTTGGCCATGATCTGGGCGGCGAAGTCGCCCTGGCGTTCGGTGGGCGTGCGCACGTTGGCGAGGAAGAGGTTCATGACGTCGGGGACGATTTCGCCGGCCGCGACGATTTTGACGGGCGGTATGACGAGCCCTTCCTGGAATATGGAGGTGGATAGTGGCATGGAACCTGCGGCCATGCCGCCGACGTCGGCGTGGTGGGCGCGGCTGGCGACGTAGAAGGCCGGCGCGTCGCCCCCGGCGTAGACCGGCGCGACGAGGGTGATGTCGGGCAGGTGGGTGCCGCCGCGAAACGGGTCGTTGAGCATGGCCATTTCGCCCGGCGCGAGTTCCATGGCTTCGAGCACGGCGGCGACGGAGAGCGGCATGGAACCGAGATGCACGGGGATGTGCGCGGCCTGTGCGACCATGTCGCCGGCGGCGTCGAACACGGCGCAGGAGAAGTCGCGGCGCTCTTTAATGTTGGGCGAATACGCCGCCCGGCACAGCGCCGACCCCATTTCCTCGGCGACGGACGCGAACTTGTTCTTGAAGACTTCCAGGGTGATGGGCGTGATGTTCATGATAACCCTTTTTTAATCCTTCTACACAACAATAAAAATTCAATCATCTCAAGCTATTTGCAATCTCCAGAGAAAAGCAAGATGCAATCGCCCCGCATACAAAGTAAGCAATACTCATCTCGACCAAGACCACACTACCAATAGCATTATCTCGCAGCATCGATTCTATTTTCTCGTCTCTTTGAATTCTAAAATTCCTTTCTTCATAAATATCATCTTTAACTTTTCTAATTTTATCATTCGTTATTCCACTAAAATGTGTTATTCTTGCGTCAAGATAAGAAATATAATCTTCAATTAATTTTATACGATCTGCCAGATCGCCATCCTTTGGAGAAAAAAGTTGATGTCCCTCCCCATAAACTTCTGGCATAGGCAAATTGCAACGGGCCTCTCCATGTATCGCTCTTCTCTTGTAAAAAGGAAACTCTATAATCCAAGTCTTAATCCTCGCCAAGAAGCTCGGATATTTGAAAAAGACTTCAGTCCTATATAACACCACTAAACTACATAGAAACCCAACAAGCTGAAAGCAAAGACTAACTATCTTTACATAAACCTCTTCTCTCAAAAAATACAAAAAAGCGAACGCCAAAAGAATAGAACCGAGAAATATCCAAAGAGCGATCGCCTTTCCCAGCCAACGCAAAAGAAGCAGCATATCATCGCCTCTACAACTTATCAGCTTCACTTATTATCGAAGTCTAGCTAAGAATTGTCCAAACTCCCCCACATACGCCTTCCCCCCATGATGCGCGAAGCGCCCCGGCACGCTCACGTGCACCTTGCCGCCGATGTCGCGCCAGCGTTTGCAGAAGGCGTAGTCCTCGGGCAGGTAGTCGCGCGTGACTGGGTCGATGGACGTGTCGAAAAACGCGTAATTGTCCGCCGGGGCCTCATTGGTGCAACTGTACCGATAGTGCAAATCCGGGTAGGCGTCCATGAGGCGCGCAAACACCTCGCGGCGGATCATCATGAACCCCGTGGCCGCGTACTCCACTTCCAGGAAGCCCTGCGCGTCCATACGGCAGCCCGGCTTGACCTTCACCGCGTAATCGAGACTCGCGGCCTCGGCGACCTGCGGCGGCGTGCCCGCCGGTTGCGCCATGACGCGCTCGAGCCGAAGCCCCTTGACCGGATAGACGCCGCAGACCACGTCCAGGCCGCTGCCGAGCAGGCGCGGCACCAGGGCCGGCTGGAACTCGATGTCCGCGTCGATGAAAAGCAGATGCGTGGCGCGGTCGTCGCGCAAGAACTCGGCCACGATGGCGTTGCGCACGCGGGTAATCAGGCTGTCGTTTGCGGGCGTGAGTAGCCGAAACGGCGTCTTGTCGCGGTTGAGCACGTCCTTGAGCGCCAGCATGGACAGCATGTAGGGCAGCGTGACCACCCCGCCATAACACGGCGTGCCAATAACAAGCATCTCCACGCCTCCCCACCGCTTCACCCCCCTCCCCTTCCCGTCGAGGGGGTCCGGGGGGCATCATGCCCCCCGGCCGCCGGAGGCATCTTCCTCTTCCCGCTTCTCTTCTTCCCGCTTCCCGCTTCCGCTTCCCGCCTACTCCACGCCGGTCTCGATGACGATATTGCCGAAGCCGTCCACGACCGCCTCGGCCTTGGGCGGAACGAAGGTCGTGGCCGAGGTCTCGGCGACGAGCGCCGGGCCGGTGATGCGGTTGCCCGCCTGCAGGTGCTCGCGGTCGTACCACATGGCCCCGATGTCGCGGGTTTTCCAGACGAGCGGCTTCTCGCCGAGCTTCGCCGCGTCGGCGACGGCGGCCACGAAGTGCCCGGCCTCGACAAACGGCGGCTTCTCGGTGATGCCCCGGGCGCGAATGCGAAGCGTCACCACCTCGACCACTTCGCGCGGGTTCTTGAAGCCGAAAACGGCCTCGTGGCGCGAATGAAACGCGGTGTAGGGATCGGCCACGAAACGGATGGGGATCTCATGGGACTGGCCGCGATAGCGCATGTCGAGCTGGCGCTCGAGCACGAGCTTGGCCGCGGGCACGCCCTCGGCGGCCATGGCCTCGCGGACCTTGTCCTCGAGCGGCCCGAAAAGCCCCGCCAGCTCGAAAATGTCCGTCTTGTCGGACGCGGCCATGACCGTCTCGGAAAAATCCCGCACGACATCGGCATAGAGCATGCCCAGGGCGGAAAAAAGCCCGGGATGGCGCGGCACCACGACCTTGCGCACGCCGAGCAGCCGCGCGAGGGACACGGCGTGCAGCCCCCCTGCCCCGCCGAAGGAAAGGAGCGCGAAATCGGCCGGATCGTGCCCACGCTCCACGGAGATGACCCGGATCGCCCGCTCCATGGCCGCCTCGGCCACGGCCACGACGCCCTCGGCCGCCTCCACGGCGGAAAGCCCGGCCGCCTGGCCAAGGGCCTCGAACAGCGCGGGCAGGCGCTCGGGATAAAGCGCCATGCCGCCGCCCAGGAACCGCTCGGGCGAAAGCCGGCCCAGAAACAGGTTGGCGTCGGTGACCGTCAGCCCCTCGCCCTTGCCGTAACAGGCCGGGCCGGGATCGGCCCCGGCGCTTTGCGGCCCGACGAGCAGCGCCCCCCCGGCGTCCAGGGAGGCCAGCGAACCGCCGCCCGCGCCCACGGTGTGGATATCGATCATGGGCGTTTTCACGGGCAGCCCGGCGATGCGCGTCTCCATGGCCATGGAAAGCATGCCGTCCATGAGGGAGACGTCCGTGGACGTGCCGCCCATGTCGAAGGTGATCAGCTGCTCGAAACCGGCGGCCTTGCCCACGGCCAGGGCGGCCACGACGCCGCCGGCCGGACCGGAGAGGATGGTGCGCACGGGCTCGCGCCGGGCCTGGGCCGCGGCGCTCAGGCCCCCGCTCGACTGCATGACGGAAAGCGGCGCGCCATCCGGCATGTTCGCCTCGAGCTCGCCGAGATACGCCTCCATGACCGGCGCGACGTAGGCGTTGGCCACGGTCGTGGCGGCGCGCTCGTATTCGCGAAATTCCGCCAGGATATCGCTCGAAAGGGAGACGGCAAGACCGGCCTCGGCCAAGGCCTGGCCGAGGAGCCGTTCGTGCTCGGGCTTGAGAAACGAGAAAAGCAGGCACACCGCGGCGGATGTCGCGCCGGAATCGGCCACGGTCTGCGCCGCCTGCCAGGCCTGCTCCGGGGTCAGATCCTCGAGAACCTTGCCCTGGGCGGACACCCGACCGGGCACGCCGAAGCGCAGTGCCTCGGGCACGAGACAGGGTTCCTTGCGGCTGGAAAGATCGTAAAGTTCGGAGCGGTTTTGCCGGCCGATGGCGATGACGTCCTCGAAACCGGCGTTGCCCACGTAGGCCGTGACCGCGCCCTTGCGTTCGAGAAGCGCATTGGTGGCCACGGTCGAGCCGTGCAGCACCTTGCGCGGCAAAACACCCAGGCGGGCCAGTCCCGCAAGCACCGCCCGGGCCGGATTGTCCGGCGTGGAAGGCAGCTTGACCACCAGAAAGCCTTCATCCCGGCGGCAGATGATGTCTGTGAACGTACCCCCGGTATCGACGCCGACAACGGCCATGTGGCCCCCTTTCCCCCGGGCGCGCCGGGGGCTTCACGACTCGCGTTTCGTGGACTCGTCCGTCGGATCCTGCGGCGCAGGAGAATCGCCGCGCGTCACGCTTCCCCGGGGCCGGGGAAATCGCCGGAAGGGCGGAGGTGAGGCCAGGCCCCTCGACCCTTCCGGCGCAGCAGGTTCGGGTTACAGATTCTTCGCCAAAAGCTCGCCGAACGCGGCACAGCCGATGGTGGTCGCGCCCGGAATCTGGTCGGCCAGATCCACGGTGACCTTCTTGCCGGAAATGGTCTTGTCCATGGAATCATGGATCAGCTTGGCCGCCTCGTTCCAGCCGATGTGCTCAAGCAGCATCGCGCCGCTCAGGATGAGGCTGCCCGGGTTGGCCTTGTCCTTGCCGGCCAGGGCCGGGGCGATGCCGTGGGTGGGCTCGAAGAAGGCGAGCTTCTCGCTCATGTTGACGCCGGGAGCCAAGCCCAGCCCGCCGACCTGGGCGGCCAGGGCGTCGGAGATGTAGTCGCCGTTCAAATTCGTCGTGGCGATGACCGAGTAGTCCTGGGGCCGCATGAGCGCGACCTGGAACATGTTGTCGGCGATGCGGTCCTTGATGACCAGGGGCTTGCTGCCGCCGGCGGCGGCCTCTTCCTCGGTCATGGTCTTGTCCCCGAATTCCGTTGCCGCCACTTCGTAGCCGAAAGCCCGGAACGCGCCTTCGGTGTACTTCATGATGTTGCCCTTGTGCACCAGGGTCACGCTCGGGCGGTTGGTTGCGAGGGCGAACTGGATGGCCTTGCGCACCAGGCGCTTGGACCCTGCCGGGGTGATGGGCTTGATGCCGATGCCGGCCGTCTCGTCCACATTGGCCCCGAGCGCGTCGCGCAGGAAGGCGATGAGCTTCTTGGCCTCGGGCGTGCCCGTGGCGTATTCGATGCCGGCGTACACGTCCTCGGTGTTCTCGCGGTAGATGACCATGTCCACGAGGTCGGGCCGCTTGACCGGGGATTCGATGCCCTTGAAATACTTGATGGGCCGGATGCAGGCGTAGAGGTCGAGAACTTGGCGCAGGGTGACGTTTAGGCTGCGGAAGCCCCCGCCCACGGGCGTGGCCAGCGGGCCCTTGAAGGCCAGTTCCGCGCCGGAAAGCGCATCGAGCGTGGCCTGGGGCAGGTAGTCGCCGGTCTCCTTGAACGCCTTGCCGCCGGCGAGCAGCTCCTTCCAGACCAGTTTGCGGCTGCCGCCGTAGGCCTTTTCCACGGCGGCGTCGAGGACAGGCCGACCGGCCTTCCAGACATCCGGGCCGATACCGTCGCCCTCGATCCAATATACCGTCTTTTCCATGCGCCTTTGCTCCTCATGAGAAATTTTGAACAACGGACGACGTTAAAAAGGGGGACCGGCCTTTGTCAACACGGCCGCCGCGCCCCCGGCCGGGCTTACTGCTGCGGCGCGTCGCCGCCCGAAGCGTACCGCTTGATTTTGCTGGTAACATTGTCTTCCAGCCAGTGCGCGTCCCACCACTCGATGGGAATCACGGGCCGGCCGTGGAGGTACATGGCGAAATGGACCTGGTCCCCGGGCGCCAGTCCCGACGTGCCCGTCGCGCCGACCAGATCGCCCTTTTTCACCTCGTCGTCCGTATGCACGGCCAGGGACGACAGGTTGCCGTAGAGACTTTGCAAGCCCATGCCGTGGTCGATGACCACGGTGTTGCCGTAGACGCCGAGCGGCCCGGCAAAGACCACCCGGCCGTTGTTGGCCGCCGGCACCGGCGCGCGCGGCGTGGAGGACAGGTCGATGCCCATGTGCCGCTCGCTGGCGATCTCCTGGCCCTTGTAGGTGTAAGTCCGGTCCGCGCCGAAGGAGCCGCGCACCACGGAGCGGGGCATGTAAATGAATGCGCCGTCCCAGAGCTGCTCCGGGGAAGACTTTTTGCCGAGCGCGTCCAGGGTCGCGTCGTTTTGCTTTCGCAACTCGCTTTCCAACTTTTTGAAACGCTCGACCGGATCGCGCGTTTCCGGGAACAGCCCGGCAAAGGCGGGCAGGCGCGCGGCGAGGAATTCGTCGGAGACGTCCACCCGTTCCTCGCGAAAGCGCCTTTTGATGGCCATATTGACGAAAAATCCGGCCCTTTCGTTGCCTGCCGCGTCCTCGACAAAAAGACGCGGCTTGAAGGCGTCGGCGTCCATGTCCGCCGGAAACGCGAACAGGCAGACGTATTGGCCGCTTTTTTGCTTGTAGCCGGGATAGAGGACGTCGCCGACCATGACGCCGGACCGGGTGGCGTCCTTGTTGACCTCGTAGACGACCAGCCCCACCCCGCCCTGGCGCACATAGTGCGCGGGGGTCAGCGGCTTGACCGAGGGCGGCATCATGTCGAGGAGCATGCGCCGGGAGACGCGGGCGGCGTTGCCCGCGCCGAGATTGGCGAAAGAGCCGTCATAGGCCGCGACCTGCATCTCGAAGACGCCGCCGCGCAGCTCCGACCCTTCCAGGTTGAAGCGCTCGGAAATCTTGTCGCGGGGCGGGTCGTACTGCCGGCGCAGCACGTCGGTGCGGCGCTGGCCCTGAGTGACGGTGACGGTGAGGGAACGGATGCCGGACTCCTCGTCCGCGGCGGAAACCGTGAACGTGCGCTTAAGCGATGCCGCTTCGGCCTCGGGCAAAAGCGTCACTTGCGGTTTATGCGCATCCTTGAGAAACAGGTAATACCCGGCGACTCCCGCCACGACCAAGGGCGCGGCCACGAGCAGGCCGGCGACGAGGTAAAAGAGCGGGCCGAAGCCGCCGCTTTTCTTGAAAGGCTTTTTGATGCGCATGCGTTCCGTATCCCCCGGCATCCGGATCGCGACAGTATAGGACAGGGCGCGACTGCGGGCAAGGAGCCCCGCTTGGCGCGCTCCGGGCAAAGGAGGTTTGCATGAACGAACACCCCCAACAGACTTCGCAGGCGCCTTCGCGCGGCGAGATCGCGCGCTGCGCGTCCCTGGCCGCGCTGGCCGTCGCGGCCTTCGGCCTCAGTTACGGCAGCGAAGAACTCGCCAGACGCACGGCCGCGCTGCGCCACGAAAACGCCCTCGCCGCCCAGGAGGCTGTCATGGCCGCGACCTCGCGCGAGACCATGGGCGACCTCTTCACCCTGGACGAGGGAGACCGGCGGCGCTTCACGCTCACCGCCACGGCCTACTGCCCGCTGTGCGGCTCCGAGGACGGCCAGCCGCAACCCACGGCGCACGGCGGCGTGGTGCGCCCCGGGCGCACGGTGGCCGTATCCCAGGACCTCAAGCGCCTGCTCGGCAGGAAAGTCTACATCGAGGGGCTCGGCGTGCGTGTGGTCGAGGACCTCATGCACCCCCGCTTCACCGACCGGCTGGACCTCTGCCTGTCCGACCGCGAAACCGCCCTGGCCTTCGGCGTCAAACGCCTGGAGATGGTCGTACTCGATTAAGCGGCGGCGAGGGAAGGGAGAGGGAGGTGGAAACGCCTCCGGCGGCCAGGAGGGGCAAGGGCCCCTCCTGGACCTCCCCGAAAGGGGGGGCAGCCCTCGCGGACCGGCGATCGGCCTACGGACGAAAAAATCAATACGCCCCGCGCATGCCGCAGACCACCGGGATGGTGGCGAGCAGGATCTTGATGTCCAGCGCCACGGACCACGTGTCCACGTACTCGATGTCGCATTCCATCATGCGCTCGAACGGCAGGGCGTTGCGGCCGCGAATCTGCCAGAAGCAGGTGATGCCGGGCTTGACGCCGAAGCGGCGGCGCGGCCAGTCGTTTTCGATGCGCTCCACGTCGCGCACGGGCAGCGGCCGGGGGCCGACAAGGCTCATGTCGCCGCGCAGCACGTTGTAGAGCTGCGGCAGTTCGTCGATGCTGGTCTTGCGCAGGATGCGGCCGAGAGGCGTGATGCGCGGGTCGTTGCGCATTTTAAATGTCGCGCCGTTGGTTTCGTTTTGCGCTTCAAGATCGGCCTGGAGCGCCTCGGCGTTTTGCACCATGGTGCGGAACTTGTAGAATTTGAAAAGGCGCTTGTTGAGCCCCACCCGCTCCTGCACGAAAAACGCCGGCCCCGGCGACGTCAGCCGCACCAGACACCACACCATGCCGAGAAGCGGCGACAACGCGACCAGGGCCACGCCGGCCACGCTCACGTCCAGAAACCGTTTGAGGATCAGCTCGCGCTCATCGGCCAGGGTGTTGGAGATGGTTGCCACGATCTCGCCGCCATGGCTGCCGGGCCGGTGGCGGGGGTTTTTGACCTCGAACACGCGAGTGACCACGGTCATGGCCACGCCGTGTTCCTCGCAGGCCGTGGCCAGGGCCGTGGCCGTGTCGCACAGGGCATGCATGGGCAGGCAGACCAGCACCTCGTCCACCACGTGCTCGCGCAGGTAATCGGGCAGAGCCGCGGGTGCGGCCAGGAGGGCAAACCGTTCGGGACGCAGCGCCGGCGGCGGCACTTCCCAGCCATCGGCGACGAAACCCAGGAAGCGGTGGCCATGGCCGGGATGCTCGAGCATGTCCCGGGCGATCTCCTGGGCGCGCTGGCCCGTGCCGACGATGAGCGTACGCCGCGCGGCGATGCCCTGCGCCTCGGTGAGGAAAAGCAGCCGCCTGCCGGCATGGCGCACGGCGACCCCGCCCAGGCACGACAGCAGCCAATAGGCGGCCAGAAACGCCGGCGTGGCGAGCGGCGAACGCAATAATGCGGCCGCGGCCACGAGCACGAGCAGCACGCCGGTTGCGGCCTTGACCATGGCCTTGAGCGCCTGCCGCCACTGGAAGAGCGCCGTTTCGGTGTAGAGCGCGAACGCCGGAAACACGCAGGCCGTGGCCCCCAAGGCGACGCAGAAAAGCCCCGCCCCCGAGGCGTTGACATGCATGGCCGCCGCGCCGGACGCACCGCCAGCGCGGACCGTTTCCGCCACGATCGCCGCTGCCGAAAAGGAAAATGCGGCCACGGACAGATCGGCCACGCGCAGCCAGGTGATGGCGCTTTGCCTGGTCCTTATGGGCATGTCTCACCCCGCCTCGGCGGCGGCCGGTCCGCGGGTGGGACCGTTCGGGAAAAGTGCATCAGGAGTGGAAGCCGCCCGTACATGGTTGCAACGTACACCCAGTATCACGAAATTTGCAACCAGGATGCCACATTTGCGTCTCCTCCCCGCCGACACACGCCATTGCGCAAAAATCCGTCCCGCGCGGCAGAAACACAGGCCGGCGCAGGCCCCTTATCCCCACGCCCGACCGCCGGGCAACCACAATTGGTCGCGGGCGAGGGGCCTTCATCCTCGTGTGGTACCGTTCCGTTTCCAGGCGCACACGATGCGGCGGCCAGTGGTGCGGCGAACAGTCGCCCCGCGCTGCCGGAATAATGACGCTATGACGGCAAATCGCGCAAAGATCGCGCATGGTCCGAAACGGCACCCTGCATTCGGCCACCGCCCGAAACAAAAAAGCCCGGCCGCCAAGGCGGCCGGGCTTTTGCGCGTACAATGGAAACGTCCGGGCTACTTCTTGTTGAGCCCCACTTCCTGCGGGAAAATGGGCAGGTAGCGGTAGGACAGGCTCATGACGATGAAGCCGTAGGCGATGACCATGCCCGAGGTCAGCCATTCCGCCCAGTTGGGGGTGTATATCTCCCACTTGGTGAACGGCAGTACCGGCTGGGCCAGGGCCTGGACGGTGAAGACGTAGCGGTTGATGATCACGCCGAGGCAGGCAAGGATCGCGCCGGCGTACATGAACGCCGGCTTCTTGCGCAGGGGCGTGAGCAGGAAGATGACCGGCACCGGCAAACAGAGCACGATTTCGGTGAAAAACAGCCACTTGCCGTAAACCAGGCCGTAGAACATCTGGTCGAAGGTCAGGCCGGCCTTGGGCAGCACGCCGTTGATCCAGGCCCAGGTGTCCAGGTACTTGAACACCATGTAGATGAGCAGCATGGTGCCGCCGATTTTGCTCATCAGGGACTTGATCCGGTAGGTGGTCAGCTTGCGGCCGGAAAGCTTCTCCATGAAGCCGCAGATGAGCACGGTCAGGCACGGGCCCGAGGAGATGGCCGACAGGACGAACAGGAAGAAGGTCCAGGGCCAGATGAAGAAGCCTTCGCGGAAGGCGTAGGGACGCGCGAACATGACGCCGTACATGCCACCGAGGGACCCCTGGTGAAACGTGGACAGAAACGCGCCGATGCCGGCGAAAAGCGGCATGACGACGTGCATCTGGTGGGCCAGGTTGTGCAGGAACGGAATCTTGTTGAGCTGCTTCTGCTCAAGGATCAGCGGGATGTACTCGATGATGAGCACGAGCAGGTAGCAGGTGATGCAGAAGATGACTTCGGTCAGCATGGAGTGGACGTTGGGGTGCCAGTAGCCGAACCAGGCGCGTACCGGCTGGCCGACGTCCAGGGAGAGGATCAGCATGGCTCCGGAGTAGCAGAGGAAGCCTTTGATGACCGTCAGGTTGATGATGTTTTTGAGTTCATCCACACCGATGATGTAGCGGATGAGCCCTGTGAAGAAGGCGCCCGCGCCCAGGGCGATGACGGCGAGGTCGAAGGTGATCCACAGGCCGAACCCGAAGTAGTTGTCCAGGCCCGTAACGCCAATGCCGCGGTAGAAGACCCAGAGCATGGAGATAAGGCCGAGCAGGCCGACAAAGGCCCAGATCCCGAGCCAGCCCATGAATTTCCCCAGGCCGCACCGGGCGACGCCCTCGGGGTACCAGTTTTTTTCCATCTCGATAAAGCTCATAGCGTCCCCCGCTTACTCGCTCTTAAGGTAGTTGTCGCCGAGTTTGCGCACCCATTCCCGCCGGCTGATGTAGTAGACCTGGGTGTTGGTGCCCAGGCGCTGGAGCAGCCGGAAGGCGTAAGGGCTCTTGATGAGCTCATGCACCTTGTGTTTGGGGTTCTTGATGTCCCCGAAGGACAACGCGCCCGAGGGACAGTTCTGCACGCAGGCGGTCACGTAGGCGCCGTCTTCGAGGCTGTCGGGGTCCTTGCCCTGGGCGCGCGCGGCGTCCTTGGCCAGGTTCCAGCGATGGTGGCAGAAGGTGCACTTCTCCACCACGCCGCGGGGGCGCACGGAAGTCAGGGGCGAGAGGGTCTTCTCCATGCCTTCGGGCCAGACCGGGTCGTACCAGCCGAAGTAGCGGACGTGGTAGGGACAGGCCGCCACGCAGTACCGGCAGCCGATACAGCGGGGGTAGATCTGGCTCACGATGCCGCCGTCCTCGTTCTTATCCGTGGCCACGACCGGGCACACGGACACGCAGGGCGGATTGCCGCACTGCTGGCAGGGACGGGGCAGGAAGGCGATGTCGTGATCCGGGAAGGCCTTGTCGTTGGTCAACTCGTAGACCAGCATCCACGAGGTGGACCGCAGCTTGTTGGAGGCCTCCGGTTGGGGTTCGATATTGTTCTCCGTCTGGCAGGAGGCCATGCAGGCCCCGCAGCCGGTGCATTTGTCGATGTCGATCACCATGCCCCAGGTGATCGGGAATTCCTTGAAGTGTCCGGACATAGCGGCTTCCCTTTGACTCGTGGTTAGGCGATTTTGACATCCGCGGCCGTCCAGGTGGACAAGCCGCTGCCCGGCTCCTCGACAACGGCCATGAGGGACAGGTAGTTGGCCCCCTTGCCTTTGCTGAAGATGTCGAAGGCGGTGTGGCCAAAGCCCAGGGGAGCCGAAACCACGCCGGTCATGACGCTTTCAAAGATGTGTACCTTGGCGTCGCAACGCGCGTCGCCGGCGCGCAGGGTGACCGTCGCGCCCTTTTTCACGCCGAGCGCCTTGGCCGTGGCGCTGTTGAGCCGCACGAGGGTGGTTTCCTTTTCCAGCTCGGTGTCGGGCACCAGGGTCAGGTCCTGGCAGGGAATGCCCGTGGTCGGGGTGCCGGTGCGCAGCTGGGCGTAGGGCACGAGCAGCGCGCCCTTCTCCGGCGCCTTGGCGGCCTTGACGGCCTTGGCCAGCACTTCCGGGGCGAAGCCGAGGTTCGTCTGCGCCACCTGGCCGACCATGGTCCAGGCGTAGCCGGCGGAAAGGGCCTTCCAGAGGTCGCCGCCGGCAAGCGCAGGGGCGGGCTTGCCCGCCGCCACCTGCCAGGGCATGACGTCCTTGGCCACGAAACCGCCGGAGGCCTTGGCCAGGGTGGCCACCTTCTCCTTGAGCAGCTGCAGGAAGTTGTCGAACTTGAGATCGACGCTCATCTTGCGGGCCAGGGTGAGGATGACGTCGCCCGTGGTCCGGGTGTCGTGCACGGGTTTCTGGTAGGGCACGGTGAGGCTGTAGACGCAAAAGCCGGAGCCGTAGGGCGTGGCCAGATCGTCGTAGCGCTCGAGCGTCAGGGAATTGGGCAGGACAAGGTCGCACATGGCCGCGGTCTCGTCCATGAAGGAGGAGAAGCTGACCTTGTAGGGGATCTTTTCCAGGGCCTTGGCCATGGTCGCCGTTTCCGGCAGGCCGTAGGCCGGGTTGGCGTCGTAGACCAGCAGGGCCTTGGGGGCCGGGGTCTTGCCGCCGGCCACGCCCTTGAGGAAGGCGGGCAGGTCGCCGGCGAGCATGGCCTCGCGGGTCATGGCGCCGGGAACGACCGTGGCCAGTTCCGGCAGGGCAAAGACACCGCCGGGCTTGTTGATGCGCCCGAGCAGGATGTTGAGCGCCATGCCGGCGATGAAAGGCGCGGCGCCGAGGCCCTGGCCGCAGGGGGAACCGGTCACGACCAGCGGGGCCTTGGAGGCGGCCAGCGCCTTGGCCACGCCGGCGAGCGTCTCGGGGGCGATGCCCGTGGCGCGCTTGACGTCGTCGGGCGAGAAGCCGCCGTTGACCACGGCCTTGAAAGTGTCGAAGCCCGGGGCGTTGCTCGTGGCGCCGGCCTTGAGCAGGTGCCAGGCGATGCCGAGCGCCACCACGCCGAGGTCCGCGGCCGAAGCCGGGATCCACTGGTCGCACACGGCGGCGGTGTTGTTTTTGGTCGGGCCGACGTAGATGTAATCGGATTTGGGCTTTTCCCCGACCGGGCGGGTCGCGCCGAAAGCCTTGCGGTTGCGGGTGGAGGTGCCCCAGGTCTCGAAGATGTCCGCGCCGAGCACCAGCACGGTCTGGGCGTTTTCGAAGTCGTAGCCGGCCTGGCCCTTGCCGCCCATGAGTTTCACGCCCTTGGCGGCGGTGGTGGCCTCGGAGGGCATCATGAAGTAGCCGGCCGCGCCGAGCTTGCCGACGAAGGCGGAGAGCAGCTCGTTGACGGTGCCGGTGCCGTCGCCGGAGACGCAGGCGACCGCGCCCTTGGCCGCGCCGAGCTTGTCGGCCATCTCGATGAGCGCCTGTTCCCAGGTGATGGGCGTAAAGCCCTTGCCCGACTTCTTCATGGGCGACTTCACGCGGGCCGGGCTGTAGAGCATGTAGACTTCGGAGCGGGCCAGCGCCGAGACACCGCCGCGGGACAGGGGATGATCCGGGTTGCCGGCGGCGCTTACGGGGTTGCCGGCCACACGCATGATCTTGAGGCCCTCGCCGGCGGGGCACAGCTTGCTCGTGGTGGCCACATAGTCGATCTGGCCCTTGGGCACGCGGGGAATCCACGACCAGTTCTGGGTCCAGATAGAAGCATCATCCAACAATTTCCACGGGATGGGGGTGAACATGGTGCCCACGGCGCCACCAGCCACAAGCCCGAGGAAAGCTCTGCGATCAAGTCCCATTTCTTCCCCCTTATTTATGACAGACGAAGCAGGCGTTGCTCGTGCCCATGGACGCGTGGCAGCGTTCGCACTCCCACATCTTCATCGTATCCTTGCTGTAGCCGCTGATCCGGTTCTCGTAGTAGGCCGGAGGCGTGTCGGTCTTGGCCACGTCGGGGTGGCACTTGGTGCACTCGAACCCCTTGTGGGCGGCATGGGAGAAGAACACGTTGTCGGGCTGATACTGGTAGACAAGCCAGGGGACCTGGACGCCGGTCTTGACGTAGTCCTTCACGAACTTGTCGATTTCCTTGCCATTGGGCGATGCGTCCCCGGTTTCCTCGCCATGGCATTCGGCGCAGGATTCGGTCGTGGGCAGGCCGGCGAAGCGGCCGTCAGGTCCAAGATGGTGGCACTGTTCGCACTCGATGCCGAGTTGCGCGTGGACGGTGTGACTGAAACGAATAGGTTGCGTCTTCTCGCTGTACAACAGCTTCGGAAAGATGACCCACCCCACCACGAGGGCGCCGACGAAGCCGATCAGGGCAAAAAGCACCATGCCGCCAACGCCGCCGGCCGAATTCGATCTTTTCTCCTCCATACTTCCCCTGCCCATTGCCGTTGCTGGTTAACCCCGCGCGAAATTCGCGCGACGTCCGCCGTCCCCCGGGGCACGGCCGAAAAAAAGAAATGCTGGCGCGATGCGGGCTCCTGCCGGGGGCAATCCCCTCTCCCCGGCGGGAGAGCCGCACCGCGCTTTTTACCCAGGCCGCAACTTCCGTGTCAAGGTTTAATGAAAAAATTCACGAATCCCCGGCATCGGAAACACCACCTCAGGACGCCTTGCCGCCGCCCCCGACCTTGCGGCCGTAGACGTCGTCGAAACGCACGATGTCGTCCTCCTCCAGGTACGGGCCGGACTGGATCTCGATGATCTCCACCGGCACCTTGCCCGGATTGGACAAACGGTGCTTGGACCCCTTGGGAATATCCACGGACTGGTTTTCCGTAAGCAGCCGCTCCTCGTCGCCGATCTGCACCAGGGCCGTGCCCGAGACCACCACCCAGTGCTCGCTGCGGTGGTGGTGCATCTGCAGGGACAGCCGCCCCGCCGGCGGCACCTCGATGCGCTTGATCTTGTAGCCCGGGCCGCCTTCGAGCACGGTGTAGCTGCCCCAGGGCCGGCGCACCGTGACGTGGGCCTCCACGAGCTTGCTGCCCTGGGACTTGAGCGCCCCGACCACGTCCTTGACCCGCTGCGCCTCGGACACCGGACACACGAGCGTGGCGTCGCGGGTCTGGATGACGATCATGTCCTTGACCCCGGCCACGGCCAGGGAACTGCCCTGGGAATAGAAAAGCGAGCCCTCGCAATCGAGCGCCAGCACTTCGCCCTGGACCACGCAGCCCGAACCGTCCTTTTCGCCGAGGCGGTAAAGCGCCTCCCAGCTGCCGAGGTCGTCCCAGTCGAACGGGGCCTCGACCATGGCGATGCGACCGGCCTTTTCCACCACGCCGTAGTCCACGGACATGTCCGGCAGGGAGGAATAGCCGTCGCGGAGGGGACGTTCGCCGCGCGCGGCCCACCACTCGAAAAATTCCGGGGCATGGGCGGCCACGGCGTCGCAGAAGACGTCGGCCCGGAACACGAACATGCCGCTGTTCCAGAAATGCTCGCCGCCGGCGAGGAGCCGCTGCGCCGTGGCGAGGTCGGGCTTTTCCGTGAACCCGGCCACGGCATAGCTGCCTTCGCCGAGCGCCTCGCCGCGATGAATGTAGCCGTAGCCGGTTTCCGGGGAACGCGGCGGGATGCCGAAAGTGACGAACCAGCCGTCCCGGGCCAGGGCCGCGGCGCGGTCCATGGCGGCGATCCAGGCGGGCCGGTCGTCGATGCGGTGGTCGGCCGGAAAGACGCCGACGACGGCCTCGGGGTCGGCGTCGACGATGGGGGCGAGCCCGAGCAGGATGGCGGGCAGGGTGTTGCGGCCCACGGGCTCGGCCAGCACCTGCGCGGCGGCCTGGGGCACGAGGCCCTTGAGCTGCGAGCGCACCTCGAAGGCGTGCTCCTCGTTGGTGACGACGTACAGACGCGTGGCGTCGAAGGCTTCGACCACGCGCCGGACCGTGGCCTGCAACAAGGTCGCGCCGTCGCCGAGGTCGAGCAGCTGTTTGGGCAAAAGCGTGCGGGAAAGCGGCCACAGCCGCGTTCCCGAACCGCCCGCCAGCACGATGGCGTAGCGGTTCTGGCGATCATCGCAATGCGCATTGGCCATGGCGTCAAGACTCCTTAGGGACGGTCGGCGTAGACGAAGGGGGTGCCCGCTTCGGCCAGAAGCGGCTGGCGGGTGTCCTTTTCCGAGAGGAGGGGGTCGGCGACGGGCCAATCCACGCCGATCTCCGGGTCGTTCCAGGCGATGCCCCCGTCCTCGGCCGGGGCGTACGGGGCGTCCACCTTGTACATGAATTCCGCGTCCTCGGTCAGCGTCACGTAGCCGTGGGCGAACCCCCGGGGGACCATGAGGCGCAGAAAGTTGTCCTCGCTCAGCTCGATGCCGAACCATTTTTTGTACGTCGGGGAGCCTGCGCGCAGGTCCACGGCAACGTCGTACACCGCGCCGCGCACCACCCACACGAGCTTGGCCTGGGTGGCCGGCGGACGCTGGAAGTGCAGGCCGCGCAACACGCCGCGCGCGCCCGAGCGGGCGTGGTTGTCCTGGACGAAATCATAATCGAGTCCGGCCGCGGCGAACGCCGCCCGGCTGTACGTTTCCAGAAAAAAACCCCGGTTATCCCGGAACACCCTGGGCTTTACGATGACAAGCCCGGGGATGCCGGTCTGTGACACCTCCACGCGGGACCTCCATGGCAGAATCGTTCACTACATTTGGACAATGAGGATGCGCTGTCCCTATCGTATTTCAGGAACGCGGACAACAACGAGCCGCGGCAAGGGACGCCGCCTGGCCGGCCTTGTAGGAACTGCGCGCCAGGGGCGCGCAGACCATTTCGGCGATGCCGCGGCGCCGGCCGAGCGCGGCCAGAGCCTCGAATTCCCCGGGCGGCGCATAGCGGGTCACGGGCAGGTTGCGCCGCGACGGCCGCAGGTACTGCCCCACCGTGACCATGCCGCAGCCTGCCGTGGCCAGATCCCGAAGCGTCGCGTCGCACTCTTGTGCAGTTTCACCGAGCCCGAGCATGAAGCCGCTCTTGACCACGGCGCGGCCCCGGCGCGCGGCCCGGGCGAGCACGGCGAGGCTGCGCGCGTAGTCCGCGCCCGCGCGCACGGCCGGGTACAGGCGCGGCACGGTCTCGACGTTGTGGTTGAAGACGTCGGGACAGGCGCCCAGCACCACGTCCAGGGCGGCGGCGTCTCCCGCGAAATCGGGCGTGAGCACCTCCACCGTGGCCCCGGGAGCATGCCGGCGCACGGCCCGGATGGCGGCCGCGAACTGCCCTGCGCCGCCGTCCGGCAGGTCGTCGCGGGTGACGGAGGTGAGCACGGCATGGGAGAGCCCAAGCGTCGCCACGGCCCTGCCCAGACGCTCCGGCTCGTCCGGGTCCACGGCGTCGGGCGTTCCCGCGGCGATGTTGCAAAACGCACAGCCGCGCGTGCACGTGCCGCCGAGGATCAGGAACGTGGCCGTGCCCCTGGAGAAGCACTCGAAGATGTTGGGACAGCGCGCGCCGCGGCAGACCGTGCGCAGGCCGGCGGCGGCCACGGTCCGCGCCGTGGCGGCGAATCCGGCGTCCGCGGGCAGCTTCACGCGCAGCCAGGGCGGCAGGCGGCCGGCGCCTGTGGCATTTCGTGACTTGTCTTCAGGAGAAAACATCAATTGGTCCTTTTCCGCGAAACACGTTTCGAGGGCCGCGCCGCACCGGGCGTCTCTCCGGAGGCATGGCGCGCAGGGCCGCCGGAAGCGCCGCCGCGGGAACCGCGCGGCGGACGGGGATGCTTGCCTTTGCCGCCAGGACGGCCGTTGCGCGACGGCGCGCCCGGACCGGGCGGTCCCTTGCGCGCGGGACGGTTCGCCGGCCGGGGGACGTCTCCCTCCCCTGCCCCGCGTGCGGGACGCTCCGCCGTGTCGCGCGGCGCAGCCGGGGCATTCCCAGTGGCGGGCCGGTCGTGGCCGGGCAGCACGAGGCGTGGCGCGCCGGATTTGGGATCGCGCGGGGCGCCTTCCGGCACGGGCAGCGTCACGGCGTCGCCCGGGCGCGGCGCGCGGCCGTCCGGGGCCTGGAGCACCACGAGCCCCTCGGGCGAGCAGCCGTAGACCGCCGCGCCCGGGGCGTCGGCCAGGGAAAACGCCCCGGAGACGACGCGCACCGTGTTCGCGGCAAAGGCAGGCGGCTGCTTGGCCGCCAGGAGAAAGGACAGGCTCAGGCGCGTCTTGCCCAGCCGCAGACGCTCGGACAAGGCGGCAAGCCACGCCGGCGCGCCGGCCGGGGACATGGTGAAATGGCACCAGGCCCGGGTGTGCGCGGCGAGGAGCGAACATTCCTCGCCGTGCGGACACGGCGCATCGAGGCCAAGGCCCATCTCCAGAAAGGCTTCGCGCAGGCCCAGCAGGCAGCGCCAGCCCAGGCGCGTCCCCGGCTCGACGACAAGCGCCCGGCCGCCCGGGGCCAGGGCCTCGGCCACCTGCCCGGCGAGCCGTCCCATGCGCGCGTCGAGCGGCTCGCGCACGCCGCCGGCAAGCTCGTTGGCCAGGTTGACCATGGTCACGAGGGAAGCGTTCTCGGAAAGCCCCTGCCAGTACTCGCCGCGCAGAACGCGCACGCGCCAGGGGGCGTCCTGGGCGGCCGGATCGAAGCCGGCGAGCCGGCGAAAAAGACCGAGCCCCAGGTCGAGCGCCCGGCGCGAACGGTCCACGCAGACAAAGCGCAGGCGTTTTTCCCGCAGGTCCGGCCGCGACAGCCACAGTGCCTGCAAAAAGGTCAGCGGCCCGGCCCCGAGGTCGCACACGAGCCCGTCGTCCGGGATTTCGAGGGGCAGCGCGGGCAGAAGCCGCGACAGGCGCAGAAGATTCCAGGGCAGGAAATACCAGGCATAGGCGGCCAGGGTGCGCGGTTCGCTCAAGTATCCGGGCTTGGGCCCCCCTTCCCGCTCGGCGGTCAGGGACAGGGAAAGGTCGCGCACGGCGCGCGGCATGGCCCGCTCCATGCCGGGCGAAAGCGCGAGTTCCCGGCGCAACAGGCCCTGGTAGGCGGCCAGGGCGGCCGCGACGTCCGGGGCAAGCGGCGGAAAGAGGCGGCGGGCCGGTGCGACGGCCGGTCGGGAATCAGGGGACATAGGCGAACACCATCCTGGAAATGAAGGAATCCCCTGCGTCCGACGCAGCACTTGCGTCGGGAACGAGGGGCACGATCGTCGTCGCCGCCGGCAACGCCTCGGCCGCGTCCCGGGCCTCGGGGGCGCGAAGGAAAAGCGCCGCACCCTCAAGCGAAAGGTTGCCGGCGACCCGGATGCGCGACGCGAGCCCGGGCGGAAAAAAGCCCAGCGTCTCGAGCGCTTCGGCCGAAACCCTGGCCCCGAACGCGCCGGCTAAGTACACCGCGTCGAGAGCGGCCGTGGCGAGGCCTGCGGCGCGCAGCAAGGCGGCGACAGCCATGTTGCAGGCCGCCTTGACCTTGAGCAGTTCTTCCACGTCCGACGCGGAGAAACGGCAGCCGGCGACCGGGAAAAAGGCCTCGCCCTCCTCCCGGCCGACCAGCCGGCGCAGGCGCTCGCCGAGTGGGGTCGGGGCCGCGTTTTGGGCGAAACGGCCGTCCGCGTCAAGCACGCCCTGCTCGCGCAGGAGTGCGGCCAGGCGCAGGTAGCCCGGGCCGGCGATGCCGCGCGCTGCGCCGGGTGCGTCCTGGCCGTCGAAGAACACGGGCGCGACGCCGGCCGGGGTCAGGTCGAAAGAGACGGCCACGCCCGGCCCGGCCAAGGCTCCGTGGGAGAGCCCCACGCCTTCGAGCGCCGGCCCCAAGGGCGCGCTTGCGGCCAGAAACCGGTCCGGGGCCAGGGCCAGGACCATTTCGGCGTTGGTGCCGAGGTCGGCCAGCAGGAAAGGATAGGCGGGGCTGCGACGCAACAGCGCCGTCAGGCCGGCGCTCAGGTCCGCGCCGACAAAAGGCCCGAGCAGCGGGGGGATGTAGGCCGGCGGCAGGCCGCGCCCGAGGGCGACCGTTTCGCCGCCGGCCCAGGCCAGGCCGTAGGGCGCGCGGGCCAGTCCGGCCAGGGGCTTGTCGCACAAGATCGAAACCATGGCCGGATTGCCGGCCACGCACAGCCCGGTCAGGCGCGGCCCGGCCTTTGCGGCCCGCGCTTCCAGGACATCGAGCAAAAGCCCGCGCAGATATTCTCCGCCGCCCGGAGTCAAAGCGAAGGCCAGGCGCGACACCACGTCCCCGCCCGCGCCGAGCTGCGGATTGACCCCGCGCCCCTCGGCCACGGCGCGGCCGTCCTCGCGGTCGAGGATGCGCCAAGCCAGGCCCGTGGTGCCGCAATCGACGGCGAGCCCCAGTTCGCCGCCCGGCGCGGCCGTGGTCGCGAAATCGACGCGGTCGTAGGCCGGCGACGGTCCGGGATCGGCCACTTCGAGGCGTTCGCCGCCCGTGGCCGGGCGCAGGCAGGCGAGCCGCCAGCCCGCGTCCACGGCCTCGCGGCCCAGGCGGCGCAACTCCGCGGGCAACGGCTGCGGCGGGTCGGCGAGGTAGCGCACGCGACAGCGGCCGCAGCGCCCGAGCCCGGCGCACAGCGGCGCGCCGATGAAAAAGCCGGCCCGGAACAAGGCCCTGGCCAGCGTGTCGCCCGGCGCGACAGGGACGCGACGTACCCCTTGCGGCAGCGCCACGGAAAGGTGTATCTCCATGCCGTGCATGGTTCCCCATTCCCCGGGGGAAGGCAATCCCCGAGGGCCCGCCAACGGATCGTTACGTTTCAAATTATCAAATTGTAAAATCTGTCTTGACTCGTGTTTTTTATTCTTTTAAACGGGGCATAACTTCCGTGGAAAAGCGGGCAATTGAAGCAGGGAATTCGCGTTCGCCAACGCGAAATGGGCTGTTTTGGTGCCAATCCCCACGGATGGATCGTCTCTTCCGTTTCGTGGAAGCGGCCCCGGCCAGCAAACTCCAGCAAGGAGGAAGGATTTTGACCGACGCGCACGCACACGCCTTCCGCAAGCTCAAACCGGTAGTATTCGTCGCCCTGCTCGCCTTCCTGGCAGCCGGCTGTACCCCGAAACAAAAAACCTACTCCTACAAATTCGAAGAATACCAGGGTTTCAACGCCACAAACGACTTCCTCTCCAGCAGCTCTGCCCCCGAAGAACGGCTCAAGGCGGACGCCGAACAAAACCTCCTCTCCGGTAATCTTTTCGACCAGGGCAGCACCCCCAGCCACGCCCCCAAGGTCGCGTCCTCCACAGACCGTGTCCTGAGCGAAAATCTTTTCGAGCTGGCCGCCGTGCAGCGCAAAGGCAGCATCTACGACCGCATGCTGCGCACCGCCCACACCCAGGTCGGCACCCGCTATCGCTCCGGCGGCTGCGATCCCAACAGCGGCTTCGACTGCTCGGGATTCACCACGTGGGTTTTCAACCGCTATGGCATCCACCTGCCCCGCTCCTCGCGCGAGCAGTACCAGGTGGGCAAGATGGTGGCCAAAAACAACCTGCGCAAGGGCGACCTCGTCTTCTTCCGCTCCAAGCGCGGCATCAACCACGTCGGCATCTACCTGGAAAACGGCAAGTTCATTCACAGCGCCAGCAACGGCAAGACTGTGACCATCAGCCATCTCGACGAAGACTACTGGAGAACGCATTATGCCGGAGGCCGCCGGGTTTTCTAGCCCGACCGGCCGTGCGACGTCGCTTGCAAAGAACAAAGCGGGTTTCCCCGAAGCGGGGAGCCCGCTTTTTCGTCTGGCACGACGCACGGCGTTTTTCGCCCTGACGGCATGGCTGCTAGGCACGGCCGGGGGCTTCCTTGTCGCTACCTGCCAAGCTGCCGGCAAGGCCCCTGCCTTTCTCGAAACCGAACTCGCGCCCGTCGCCGACCCGGCCCTGCGCGGGGAGCTCGCCGCCGTGGCCGCGGATTTCGCCGCCGCCGTCACGGACAAGACCCTGGCCCGGTTCGGCCGCAAACACGCGCACCGCCGCACCGACCTGCTCGCCGCGCCGCCCCAGGAATACCGCGACCGCATCCGCGCCGACGCCCTGGCCAAGCTGCTCGGGGCGGGCATGGACCCGGCCCTGGATCAGTATTTCGTCTATGCCGACCGCAACCCCGCAACGCAAATCCTTTTTCTCGCCTATTACGACGCGGGCAACCGCCGCGTGGTCCTGCTCGGGACGGACTTCATCTCCTCGGGCAAGCTGCGCCCGGGCGACGACTCGTTCCTCACGCCGCTTGGCGCATTCGAGCATCTGCCCGACCACTGGGGCTACCGTGCGGAGGGCACGAAAAACGCCAAAGGCTGGCGCGGGCTCGGGGCCAAGGGCAGCCGGGTCTGGGATTTCGGCTACCAGCAGGCCCCGCGGCAGTTCCGCCAGGGCGTCTACGACAGCCAGATGCGCCTGCTCATGCACGCGACCGACCCGGACAACGGCGAGCCGCGCCTGGGCGGGCCGGACTCCAAGGGCTGCGTGCGGGTGTCGGCGGCGGCCAACGCCTTTCTCGACCGCCGCGCCATCCTCGACCGCCACTACGAAAAGATCGCGGCCGAGGAAAAAGACCGCGACATGTGGCTGCTGCGCGCCGACCGCTCTCCCGTCGCCCACCTGGGCAGCTACCTCGTGGTCGGCGATTCGGCCATTTTAAGCGCGGCGCGCGCCGAACCGCAAACGGCCCCTACGCCGCAATGACCGCGCCGGGCTCGGGCAGCGCCGCCGCCGCCAGGCCGCAGTCCCGAAGCATCCGGCGAATCTCCTCGCCCCGCTCCCGGCGCAGTTCGCGGCGCACGTGGACCACGGCGAGCGCCGCGGCCCCGGCTTCGCGGGCAAAGGCGATCGCCTCCTCCACCGAACCATGCCCCGGCACGCCCGCGCGGATGCCGTAGGCCTCCTGGATAAGCACGTCGCAGCCCCTGGCCAGTTCCCGACAGTCCACCGTCGGCGCGCCGTCGCCGCCGTAGTAGAGCGCCTTCTCGCTGACGCAAAGACGCAGTGCCAGACACGGCGCGCCATGCCCGGTCAAGGCCGCCAGCGCCGGGAAGCCGGCCAGGGAAAAGCCTTCGCCCGGGGAGACGCTCGTGGTTTCCACGGCGAAACGGAGCTTGGCGCGCAGGTTCGGATAGGCCATGTCCAGCACCGCGCCGTACTTCGCTTCCGTTCCCGGGCCGCCGCAAACGGCCAGGGGGCGCGTGCGGCCGGACTCGTGCAGCCGCGCCAGAAGATAGGGCAGGCCGAAATAATGATCGCCGTGGAAATGGGAAATCCACACCGCGTCCGGTCCGGCCTCCCGGTCCGAGGCGGCTACGCCCGGACAGGCGAAAAAGGCGGCCGCCGCGGTGAAGCCGCAATCGAGCAGCACACTGGTGCGCCGCGCCGGGCCGCGCCCTTCCACGAACAGGCTCGTATTGGGCAGGGTTTCGTCAAAGGCCTCGCCCACGCCGACAAAGGTTACGCGCACGGCCGTCCCCCTTCTTGCCTATTATCGGGTTTTGCGACAGATTCCAGGCTCGTAGCACAATACCCCATCTTCAAGCGCAAGGAGCGGCCATGCAGCGGCGCGTCACGCAGATCGAAAGCATCCGGGTGCTGGCCATGGCCGGCATCTTCTTCTACCACCTGTGGACCGTGCTGCCCGAGGGCGGCGCGCAAAACCCCTTCGGGCCGCTGCTCGGCGACGTCATGAGCCAGGGCTACCTCGGCGTGGTGGTGTTCAACGCCATCACGGGCTTCGTGCTGACCCTGCCCCACGCCGACCCCGGCGGCAAGCCGCCCCTGGCTTTTTTCGACTTCTTCCGCCGCCGCTTCGGACGCATCGTGCCCCAGTACTACATTTCCCTGGCCCTGTGGAGCCTCGTCGCGCTCGTGGCCGGGACCATGCCCTTCGCGGCCCTTTGCGCCTGCGTCGGCGAAAAGATCTTCTTCGTCCAGACCTTCGACCCGGCCCGGTTTTTCTGCCTGGTGCCGGCGCTTTGGTGGATGGGGCTGCTCGCCCAGTTCTACCTTGCCTTTCCCCTGCTGCTGCGGCTGTTTTGCGCCTGGGGGCCGCGCCGTGCCGCCGTCGCCTGCCTCTGCGGCTCCTGGGGGCTGTGGCTCGTGCTGGCGCTTGCGGCCAAGGCAAACCACACCGCCGCGCTCTTCGACTACATGTTCTACTTCAACCTGCCCTACCGGCTGCCGGAATTCGTCCTGGGCATGGCCTTCGCCATGGCCTGGAAGGCGCGCGCCGCCTCGGGCGAAGGCGTCGAACCGGCCACGGGCGTGCCGGCGTCCTGGCGCATGGCGTTCGCCGCCCTGGCCTATTTCTCCCTGCCCCTGGCCATCCTGTTCAAAAGCGCCCTGCCCATGCCCTTTGCCCACATCCTGCTGACGGCCGCCTGCGTGGGCGTGGCCGGGACGCTTTTTTCCTGGCCGCGCATGGCCGCCTGGGGGGCGAAGCCGGCAATGGCCGCTACCGCCGCCGCGTCCTACAGCTTCTATCTGCTGCACCAGCCGCTGCTCGGCTACGGCGCGGACGCGCTGCGCACGCACATGGCCCCGTTTGCGGGCATGGTTGTTTTGTGCTGTGCGAGCCTGCCGCTCTCGGCCGCGCTCGCGCGCTGGCAGGACAGGCTGGTGGCGTATCTGGAATCGCGGGGCAAGGCGCGCGAGGGGCGCTAGAAAGGACTGGAAGCGAAAACCTGCACGTAATTCGGCGAGGGAGGATTCCCGCTCGTCGGCCCGAAACAGGCCACGAGCGCCAGGGAGCCCATGTCCAGCACATAGGATTGATAGGTGGGATAGTCGCTCGTGGCGCGATAGATGGCTCCCGAACCGCTCGCGCTCCCATCCGTGCCGGAGTAGGAGATGATGTCCTGGACATCGCGCATATCGAGCATGTTGTTTGCCGTCAGCTTGGACTCGAACAGGGTTTCGTAGCTGGCGAACCGCTTTTCGTTGGAAGCCGCCCCGGTAAAATTGTCCGTCGTTCCCGGCAGCATGAAGGCATTCACGGCCACCAGGGTACCCGGATAGTCCCAGGTCGTGCCGTCGCGCAGGACCGAATCGTCATGGCGAAGCCCCTTGGCCTCGGGATGTTCCAGGTCGTTTTCCAGGACGGCGGCAGTGTTTTCATCGGCGAGAAACCCGATGTAGGAATGGGTGTTCTGCTGGTTGAGAAGATAATAGGCCACGCCATCCAGCGTGTCGCAGTGTTCCAGCGCATAGCGCATGTCGGCAAGGTATGAAGTGGCCCCTTCCGTCGTAAAATATCCCTGTTGCATATCGCTGTCGAGCACCGCCCCGGAGATGTGCTTTTCGCTGAAGGCCGAGATGGGGAAAAACTGGCCGAGAATCCCGATCCCCACGATATCGTACGTCGCATCGGCATTGTCATACAACTGCACGTTGTGCAGCTCCGAGACGCCGGGCATGTCGTACCAATCCAGATTGCGCCCGACAAGCGTCGCCCCCGTGGCCGAGACGTCGGCAGAGACGGCCGTCGCCGAGCAGCTGCCAGGATCGATGACGTCATGCACGACCTCGAACAACAACAACTCGTTGGACGACAAAATGCCGTCGCCCAACTTGTCGATGGGATAATTGAAGACGGTCGTCATGCCGAGCAGCTCTTGAACATACTGTTGCGGCATGTCCGCAATGAGATTTTTCGCCTGGGAAACAAGCGTCGCGAGCTGCGGGTGATCCGGCGCGGATTCCACGGAAAGAAGCAGAAAATTGTCGATGATGGCACCGTAGGTCGGCTTGCTTTCAACAATCGCTTGCGCGTACGCCTGTCCTACCTCAAAATGGCTGCCGCTTGTGAAGTCAAGTGTCGTCTTGAAATAAAGACCATCCACGTCCTCAATCGTGACGAGCGAGGAATCTTGAGACATGGCTCCCCTCCATGAAACTTGCAGCACCGCCTACATGTGATAGTATGAATATCCTGCGATACTTGAGGAGAAAACGCAAGACTGAACGCACGAACAAGACTCTCCATGCGTCCGAAAAGCCCCAACCAGGCGGATTTGCGTAGGATTCACATCGGAACTGCATGACCGCGCACTCACGCTCCCGGTGGTGCACAGGGAGCCGCAGCCCCACGCCCCTTATCCCCTCGTCGGGGAAGGTCCGGGAGGGGATCATCCCCTCCCGGCCGCCGGAGGCATCTTTTTCCTTCTTCCCCCTCTCCCCTGGCATCCTCCCGTCAGACGTCGCGCATGGACGCGGCCTCGGCCGCGCGCGTCTTGGCGGGCGCGGCGGCGTCGCGGGGGTATTCCCGACCGAAGAGCTTGCGATAGAGTTTGCGCCCTTCTTCGAAGCCGGGATTGATGGCCAGGGCCTTGTCCACGCTGACCTTGGCCCGTTCCGTGTCGCCCATGAAGTAATAGGCCTTGGACATGTTGAAGTGGATGTTCTCGTCGTCCGGGGTCAGGGACAGGGCCTGCTCGTAGGCGTGCAGCGCCCCGGCCAGGTCGCCGCTCTTGCGCAGCTTGACGCCGAGGGAGTTGAAGGGGTTGGGCGTGTTGGCGTCGTACTTCAGGATCTCGATGAAAAGTTCCTTGGTCTCTTCCATGTGGTTGAACTGGGCATGGATTTCGGCCGCCTTTTGCAGGTAGCGCTTGAATTCTTCCAGCTCGCCCTTGCCCTTGTAGGCATCGGCCAGGCCCTTGTAGGCCTCGGCGAAAAGGTCGTTGATCTTGATGGCTTTTTTAAACGCGATGATGGCTTGGCCGTACTTCTGGCGCACGAGGCAGCGGCAGCCCATGTCGTAGTACTTCTGGGCCATGTTCTGTTCGGAGATGATCTCCTCGAAAGCCTCGATGGCGTCGTCGAAGTTGCCCATGGCCACCATTTCCCGGGCGTCCTCGATCTGCTGGCGCTCGATCTCGGTCACGCGCTCCACCTGGCAACCGCGCAGCACGTGCTTGGCAAATGTCTCCTCGGAATAGGGGCGCAGGATGTAGCCGGCGCAGCCCACGGCGATGGCGTCGAGCACCTTGTCCCGCTGGCTCTCGGCCGTGACCATGACGATGGGCACGTCCTTGAGGCGCAGGTCGCGGCGGGTCAGGCGCAGAAACTGGATGCCCTCCATGTCCTCGAGCTGGCTGTCGAGGAGCACCACATCCACGCGGTTGGCGACGAGGAATTCCATGGCCTTTTCGCCCGAGGCGAACTGCTCCACGCGCCGGGGCCGGAAAGAGGCCAGGGTGCGGCGGTCGCGGCGGGCGTTTTCCTCGTTCTTGCTGACGATGACCACGGTGTCGAACAGGATGGGGGAAAAATCCATGGCGCGCCTCGTTGCCCGGTCAGGAGGCCCCGGGGGCATAGCGGTCGTGATACCACGCGGTGAATTCGCGCATGGGGGGGGTGTCGGGAAGATGGGCGAAGAGCTCCCGGACATGGCCGCGCCGGAAAAAGAGCCGCATGGTGCGCGCGTGGTACATGTCGTTGACCCAGCTTAAAAGAAGCAGGACGAAGTCGTTGACCGTCTCCATGTCGCCGTAATCGCCGATGCGCCCGGCCCGGATGTCGGCGACGATGGCCGGGTTGTAGCGCTCCGGCGCGTCGGGCAGGCCGAAGACCACCACGTCGTCCTTCTCGCCCGGCGTTTTGAAATGCTCGAGCATGACGCGCACGATGTCGATCTTGTCGGCGTCGCGCACGATGCGCGCGAGCGCGAGCCCCTCGGCGTCGTCGCCGCGCAGGAGCGTCCTGGGGAGCGAACGGCGGTTGTGCGCCACGATGGCCATGCGCACGAGACGGCGGTCCCGCGCGTCGAGGCCGTCCAGGCCGCCGCCCAGGCGCAGGGCGATGGTCCCGAGGATCGCGTGGTTGGCGCTTTTCGCGTCGCGAAACGTCTTCCAGCGACGGTACTGGGGAAAGCGCCCCGTGTCGTGGACGAGCCCTGCCACGGTGGCCAGATCGGTCAGGCGCGGCGAAAGCCCGAGTTCGCGGGCCTGTTCCCGGGCCTCGGCCATGACCAGCAGGCAGTGCTGCCGCTTGAGCTCCAGCCGGGCCGCGTCCAGGGGATCGTCCATGTCTCCCTGGCGGACGAAATCCTCGAACCAGTCAAGGGTCCGCGCGATCATGGTTCGCGCCGCCCGTCGCCTTCCCGGTCGTCCGGAGCGCCGGGGCGCGTCGGGTCTTCGGGATCGGGCTCGTCGAACTCCTTGTCGCGAAGCGGCCCCCCCGGCCCGAACAGATACCGCAAAAGCCAGGCCATGCCGCCGAGGATGGCGAGGATGAAAAGCCCCTTGAGGACCACGGAGAGCAGCCCCTCCTCCAGGCCGGGGCCGAACGGCCATGTCTCGTGCCAACGCGGCGCGACGTTGCTCGCGGCGAAAAAGACGTAATCAAGTCCCAAACCCATGTATTCGCTCCGTGACGCGCGAGGTGCGCAAACCGTTTTTTTACGCGCCTTCCCGCCTCGTGGCAAGCCGCGCTCCGGCTTGCCGGCCGACGCATTGCCTTTTCCCGCCGTTGGGCCTAGAAAAAGGCGTATTGGCGGCCGCGCCGGCAGGACCGCCGACAACGGCCCGCCACGCGGGTAACGGCGCCCCAAGCGTTCCAGGGAGGCTTTGATGCGTGTGCTCGTAGTCGAGGATGACTTCACCAGTCGCAAGATCCTCCAGAAGATTCTCGGCCCCTACGGCGAAGTGGACATTGCGGTCAACGGACTCGAAGCCGTCCAGGCCTTCACCCAGTCCCTGGACGACGCCAACCCCTACGACCTTGTCTGCATGGACATCATGATGCCGGAGATGGACGGCCAGACGGCCCTGCGCTCCATCCGCGCCATCGAAAAGGAGCGCGGCATCGTGCCGGCCAACGAAGCCAAGGTCATCATGACCACGGCCCTGGACGACCCGAAAAACGTCGTGGAAGCCTACTACAAGGGCGGGGCCACCTCCTACGTGCCCAAGCCCATCGACAAGCACATGCTGCTGCACCTGCTCAAGAACCTCGGCCTGGTCGAATAGCAGCGGCGTTCCTGGCGCAAAAAGACGAAGCCCCGGACCGCGCGCGCGGTCCGGGGCTTCGCGTTTATGGAGGAGCGCGGGGTTTACGCTTCCTTCTTGATCTTGGACTTGCTCATGGAGAGCCCAATCCCGTTGAAGATGTCGAAGATGCCGAAGCCGTACCACATGGTGTAGACCACGTAGAACACCAGCAGGGCGGTGACCGTGGGGATCTTGGTCATGATGCTCTCGGCCGGGATGCCGTAGAAGTTGTAGGCCGGTTCGATGGCCCGCTGGTTGACCGTGTTGAGCATGTTGGCTTCTTCGATCAGCTTGGCGCGCTGCATGGGCTTGATCATGGCCGAAAGCGTCGCCCACCAGCCCTTCATGGCCTTCTTGCCGTCCATGCCGTAAAAAGCCTGAAGTTGGGTATCCTGGTCCTTGTAGAGTTCGTCCGCACCTTCGAGGATCTTGGCCAACATGGCACCGAGGTCGCCGCTGATGGCCAAGGCTTCGCCCTTGGGCACGGCCGTGCCACCGACCTTGGCGATAAGGACTTGGGCCAACTTCGCGTCTTCGGGCGTTTTAAACTTCACGTCCACACTGAACGGCTTGCCATCGAACTTCTTGGCTTCGGCAGCGACGTTGGGGATGAAGTAGGACGAACCCTTGGACAACTTGTTGAAGAGGTCGTCGGAGAAGTGCAGGCCGTTGACCCCGCCCGGAAAGATCGGCGAGAAGATCAGCAGGAGCACCACCGCGAAGGTCGCCAGCAGCACCATGCCCTTGGCGAAGAGTTTCTTGTCCGTGATCAGCATGCCGTTATCCCTCCTGGCGCAGGGCGCCGATATTGACGATGAACTTGCCGATGACCCAGGCGCCGAAGAGCGCCACCACGATCCAGAACACGATGTTGCCCACGAATTCGATGCCCGACACCAATTCCTTGGACATGTTGATGTACTCGAGCTCCACGAACTTCTTGGGCAGCGTCGCGGCGCGGTTGATGAAGCCCGCGATGATGGACATGGCGTAGAAGCCGCGGATGTGGATGCCCTTGACCACCTTGGTGGTCAGTGCGCCGACCTGGATGCCGAGCAGCGATCCGAGCAGCATGCCGATGGCCAGGGTGTAGAACACGTAGCCGTAGATGGCGTACTGGGCGATGGCGCCGAGGCCCGCAGTGAAGATGATCTGGAGGATATCCGTGCCGACCGTGGTCATGGAGGACACGCCGAAGACGTAGACGAACATGGGAAAGGTGACGAAGCCGCCGCCCACGCCCATGAGTGCCGCCAGGATGCCGACGATCATGCCGCCCGCGGCCACGATCCAGCCGGAGATGCGCTTGCCGCCGGGAACGAAGTCCTCGTCGAAGGTGATCATGGGAGCGACATTGAGGTTTTGCAGCTTAAGCGCCATGCCGGTGGTGCCGGCGGCCGCGCCGCCATGGCCGCCGCCATGGGCGTCACCACCGGAGTCCTTGCGGCTGGCCTTGATATAGTCGAACAGGGCGTAAAAGCCGAGGAAGCCCAGCAGAACCGCGTAGATGGTGCTGATGAAGAACTCGGAGAGCAGCGGGTCCTTGTTGTAGAGGCCCTTGTTGATGGCGCCTCCGACGAAGGTGCCCGCGCCCGAGCCGACCAGGAAGGCGATGGCCAGCTTGACCGAGACGTTGCCGAGCTTTTTGTGCACGGCCGTGCCCATGATGGCCTTGGCGAAGATGTGGAAAAGGTCGGTGCCGACGGCCAGGATGCCCTTGACGCCCGCGGCCATGAGCGCCGGGGTGATGATGAAGCCGCCGCCCGCGCCGATGCAGCCCGTAATGAGCCCGGCCGCGAGGCCGACGGCGATGGAGACCAGGAAGATCTGCGTGGAATAGAACGCCGGCCCGTAGGCGTGCTTGCTTCCGATGAAGTCGCTCGCCTCGACGAAGGACACCGCCAGGATGGGCAGGGCCAGGATCAAAAGGAAAAGGAGCTTCTTTCTGTTTTTGATGATGGACGTGGACACTTCCAGGTCCCACTGGGCATGCGCGACCGACGCCGCTTTCAGGAACTCAAAGACTTGCCTGCCGAACCCCATTTTCACTTCCTCCATGTTTGCGTAGCGCTTCCCGGCCCGCCCGCACGGCGTCGCGCCGCGCCGGTCCGAACCCCTTTCCCCTTGCCGCCCCTGTCCCGTCAGCCGTTGCCGTCCCGAGGCCGCAACACTTCGCGCACCGTGCTTTTGAGGCGCTCGAAATCGCCGCCCTTCTCCACCCGGGCCACGCCGCCCTGCCCCGCCTCGAAACCGGCGAAGCCGTGCAGCACCACGGGCACCTGGGGAAAGGACCGCTCCAGTTGCGGCACAAGGGCCGAGCCGTCGGGACCGCCCATCTCGGCGTCGAGCACGAGAATGTCCACCTTCTCCGCCAGGGACAGGTGCGACAGGACTTCGGCGCCAGAGCCCGCCGTCAAGACGGCGAAGCCCTCGCGTCCGAATTCCCGGCGCAGAAGCTCCCGGATGTTGGCGTTTCTCTCGGCGATGACCAGCGTTGCCCTTGGACGATCCACCACGGTCTCCTGACAAGGTTTGCCCCTGCCATCGCAACTCCCGTGCCAGAAAACCGCAGCGGCAACTCCGTGACAACACGCGGATATCACATGGGAAAAAATGAACTTGCAAGAAAACCCGACACCTCCCTGCCGCAGGGCATGTCAGCATTTTTTACAGTGCGTAAAAACGGAAAGGCGGCAGTGGGGAATCAGTCGGCCTGGCGCACGCGGGACTCGATGCGCAAGCCGTATTTCTCGATCTTGGCCAAAAGCGTGGGACGCGAGAGTCCAAGCAGCCGGGCGGCCTGGCTGCGGTTGCCGCCCGTGGCCGTCAGGGCCTCGCGAATGACCTGCTGGCCGAAGCGGTCCATGAGGTCCTCGAACAGGCTCTCCCGCCCCGAAGCCAGTTCGCGGCGGATGAGCAGCGACACGCTTTCCTCCGGGTCGCCGCCGGAGACGGCGCCGTTGCGCATCGGCTCGTCCAGGGCCTTCTTCACCTCATCGAGCCCAAGCGGCGCGCCGAGGTTGAAGATCAGCGCCTTTTTCACCGTGTTGCCCAGTTCCCGGACATTGCCCGGCCAGGGCTGGGCCCTCAGGAACTCCACGGCGGCCTCGGACGCGCCCGGGTCGGGCTGGCCCATGTCGCGCGCGAAACGGTCGAGGAAGTAGCGCACGAGCAGCGGGATGTCGCCCGGCCGCTCGCGCAGGGGGGGCAGGGAGAGCGTCACCACCTTCAGACGGTAGTAGAGGTCTTCGCGGAAAAGCCCCTGGCGCACGGCGTCTTCGAGGTCGCGGTTGGTGGCGGCGATGATGCGCACGTCCACGGGAATGACCTGCCGCCCGCCCAGGCGCTCCACGTTGCGCTCCTGGAGCAGGCGCAGGAGCTTGGCCTGGATGGTCAGCGGCATGTCGCCGATCTCGTCGAGAAAGACCGTGCCGTGGTCGGCCTGCTCGATCTTGCCCACCTTGCGCCCGGCCGCGCCGGTGAACGCGCCTTTTTCGTAGCCGAACAGCTCGGATTCGAGCAGGGATTCGGGAATGGCCACGCAGTTGATGACCAGAAACGGCTTTCCGGCGCGCTGGGAGTGCTGGTAGAGCGCGCGGGCCACGAGCTCCTTGCCGGTGCCGGATTCGCCGCGCACGAGCACGGTGGCGTCTGTCGGGGCCGCGCGGCCGATGGCCTTGTAGAGCTCCTGCATGGCCGGGCTTCTGCCGACGATGGCCTCGGCCGCGGCTGCGGCGCCCTCCTCGCCCACGGCCACCCGGGCGCGCATGGCCCGGCCGGCGGCCACGGCCTTGTCGATCAGGCGCAGGGTCTCGGGGATGTCGAAGGGCTTCAATATATAGTCGTAGGCCCCCATCTTGGTGGCCTCGATGGCGATGTCCGTGGTGCCGAAGGCGGTCATGATGATCACGGGCAGGCGCGGTTCGATCTCGCGCATGGCGGCGTAGGCCTCGAGCCCCAAAATGCCGGGCATGCGCACGTCCATGACCACCACGTCGGGCAGGGCCTCGCGTACGGCGGCGATGCCGGCCTCGCCCGAGGAGGCGGTGCGCACGTCGTAGCCCTCGGCGGCGAGCAGCCGCTCGAAGCTCATGCGCAACTGGTGGTCGTCGTCCACGATCAGGACCTGTGCCATCCCCGCTCCCCTTCGCACGGAAAAACCATGGTGAACGTCGTCCCGTCGCCGGGCGGGGACTGGATGGTGATCCAGCCGCCGTGTTCCTCGACGATGCGCTTGACGATGGGCAGCCCCAGGCCCGATCCCTCGCCCTTGGTCGTGAAAAACGGCTGGAACACGCTCTCGAACAGGGCCGGGTCCACGCCCGGGCCGCTGTCCGTCACGCGTAGCGCCACGATGCGGCCGTGCGGTTCGAGCACGCCCGACTCTTCGCGGATGCGCAGCCGCCCGCCCTCGACCATGGCCTCGCAGGCGTTGAGCACGAGGTTGACCAGGGCCTCCTTGAGCTGGTCGGGATCGGCGTTTATTTCCGGCAAGGCCCTGGCCCGCTCCACGGTCACCGCCACGTTGTAGGATTCCAGGCGGTGCTTGAGCAGGTTGAGCGTGGTGTCCACCACGGCCGAGAGGCTCACGGGCTGGGCCGTGAGCTTGGGCGGCCGGGCGAACTCCAGAAAATTGCGCACGATGGTGTCGATGTGGCCGATCTCCTCGGCGATGACCTCGAAGTCCTCCTTCTGGGAGGGGTCGAGCTTGAGGCCGCGTTCCAGGGAGAAAAGCCGCATCTTGACCGAGGTCAGGGGGTTGCGGATGGTATGGGCCACGCCCGCGGCCAGCCGGCCGGCCATGGCCAGCTTCTCGGACTGCATGAGGTGGCCCCGGCTCTGCTCCAGGTCCATCTGCGCCTTGTCCACGTCCTTTTCCAGGTCGCGGAACATCTGGCCGATGGCCTTGACCTCGTCGGAAAACCCGGCCAGCGGCTCCTTGCCCCGCTCGCCCCGGGCCAGGCGGCGGATGGGGTCGAGGATCTGCCCGACCAGGACATAGGCCAGAAAAAAGCCCAGGGTGGCGTTAATCAGCACGCCGATCACGGCCACGCCCATGACCATGTTCGTGCGTTCGATGTACACCTCGCCCGTCTCGCGCATGCGCGCCCGGAAGAACTCCTTGAAGCGGTCGCACAGCTCGCGGACGCCGTCGAAATCGTCGCGCACGGCCCAGTGCTGTCCCTTGGCCGCCTCCACCCGCCCCTGCTGATAGAGGCTTATGACGTTGTCCTTGGCCGCGGTGTATTCCTTGTAGGCGGCGTCGATGCCGTCGAGCAGGGCCACGGCCTCGGGCGCGTCCACCTGCTGGCGCATGCGCTCGAGCCACAGCGCAAAGGCGCGGCGGCTCTCGTCGAGCTTGACGAGCCAGGTCGGGTCCTGGCTCAGATAGTAGTAGGTGGCGTAGCCCTTCTGGTTGAGCAGGGCGTTTTCCAGCTCGTGGGCGGAGGTCAGGGCGGCGAGGTCCTTGTCCGCCGTGGCCGTGTAGAGGTCGCGGGCCATGGCCGCGTACCAGACCATGATCACGGGGCCGGCCATGTTGACGCACAAAAGCCCCCCGAGCAGCAGATAGACCTGGGTGCGCAGACCCAGCCGCGCCAGGGCGGCGGAGCCGAAAAATTTCTTCATGGCGGTCATGGGCGGTGGACCTTGCGCCTGCGGCCGGTTTTCTCCCTGCCGGTTCACGGACGCAACAGCCTCTTACCGGGGCGCGGCGGCCGTGGCAACGTCTTCGCCGGCATTTCCCGCGGCGTGGAGCACCCGGGCCAGGGGGCGCAGGAGCCCGACGAGGCACAGCGCCGCGACCAGGGCGATGCCCGACATGAGAGTGAAAAACGCCCCGTGTGGCATGCGCTCCCACAGCCCGCCGAGCTGGCCCGCGCCGAGGTTGCCGCAGAACTGGGCCAGGAACCAGACGCCCATGAACATGGAGACCATGGCCGGTGGCGCGATCTTGGTGGCCAGGGACAGGCCGACCGGGGAGAGGTAGAGTTCGCCCAGGGTGACGAGCAGCGTGAAGCCGATGATCCAGAACATGCTGACCGGCGTGCCGTCCACGGCGTAGAGCGCGGCCGGGCGGACCATCAGCGCGAAGGCGGCGCTTAAAACCACGAGCCCGAGCGCCATCTTGGCCGGAGAGGACGGCTCGCGGCCACGCCGGGCCTGGCGCGACCACAGGCTCGTCACGAGCGGGGTCAGGGCGAAGATGAAAAACGGGTTAAACGACTGGAACCACGTGGCCGGCATCTCCCAGCCGAAAATGCGCCGGTCCGTGTCGTTGTCCACCCAGAGCGCCATGGTGTTGCCCATCTGCTCGTACACGGCCCAAAACGCCACCACGGCCAGGCAGACGGCGACGAAGCCGAGGATGCGGCTGCGATCCGCCGCCGCGGGCCCGGTTTCGCGCGAGCGCCGTTCCGGAACGGCGGACGCGGGCAGCGAGCGGCGGCCGCAAAGATAGATCGCAAGCCCGACGAGCATGCCCACGCCCGCGGCCCCGAAGCCGTAATGCCAGCCCCACAGCTCGCCGAGCGCACCGCACACGAGGGGCGCCAGGAACGCGCCGAGGTTGATGCCCACGTAGAAGATGCTGAAGGCGCGGTCGCGCCGGGCGTCGCCTGGGGCGTAGAGCGCGCCGACCTGGGCCGAGATGTTGGGTTTGAACAGGCCGTTGCCGACGATCAGCAAGGCCAGGGCCGGGAGAAAAAGCGCTTCGAAGGCCATGAGAAAATGCCCCACGGCCATGACCGCGCCGCCGATGACCACGCAACGGTGCGGCCCCAGGCGGCGGTCGGCCAGCCAGCCGCCGAAAAGCGGCGTGAAATAGACCAGCCCGCCGTACAGGCCGTAGACGTGGGACGCGGTCTGCTGGGCGAAGAGCAGATGCTTGGTCATGTAGAACACGAGCAAAGCGCGCATGCCGTAAAACGAGAAGCGCTCCCACATTTCGGTGAAAAAAAGGATGTAAAGCCCCGGCGGATGGCCCAGCAGACCGCGTCGTCCCTTCATGTCCCCCCCCTGGCGTTGCGGGGAAAGCGCCAGTCGCGACCGTTCCCCACCCTGCGCAGGCGACGCTCCGCACCCGTTCCCCGGAAAAAATGCCAGCAAAAAGCCTGTCCTTCAAGGGCCACACCCCAAAAGAAGTATGCATTGTGGCCCTGTTGTGTCTCCGGCCTGTGGCAGACCGCCGGCGCAAGTTTCCGTGGCGATGCCTAGGCACGCAGCGCGCGCGGCGCGCCTTCCCGGCATCCGGCGTTGCCCGCCGCGCAGCTGGCGATGAGGTCCTTGAGCTCCCCGGCCATGGCCGCCAGGGCATGGGCGGCGCGGGACGTCGCCTCCACGCCGGCCACGTTGTCGTCGGCCACCGCGTTGATCTCGGTGATCGCCCGGCTGATCTGCTCCGAGGCGGCGGACTGCTCCTCGGCCGAGGCGGCGATGGAATGCACCTGGCCGCTGGTGGCGTCGGCGTGGCCGACGATGGCCAGAATCGCCTCGCCCGAACGCTCGGCCAGGGCGTTGGCGTCGGACACGGCGGAAACGGCCTGGTCCATGCTCTTGATGTTGCTGCCGGCCGCGTCCTGGATCGCCCGGATGCGCGACTCCACCTCCTTGGTGGCGACCATGGTCTTTTCCGCGAGCTTGCGCACCTCGTCGGCCACGACCGCGAAGCCCCGCCCGGCCTCGCCGGCCCGCGCCGCCTCGATGGCGGCGTTGAGCGCGAGCAGGTTCGTCTGGTCGGCGATGTCGTTGATGACGCCCACGACCTGGCCGATGGATTGCGCCTCCTGGCCGAGGCTCGCCATGTCGGATTTGAGCGACGCGGCGATGCCGTTGACGCGTTCCATGGACGCGCCGGCCTGCTTGACCACGTCCGCGCCGGTGACGGCGTTGTCACGGGTCTGGCCGGCGGTGTCCGCGGCCGCGCCGGCACTGGAGGCGATCTCGAGGATGGTGGAGTTCATCTGGCCGATGGCCTTGGCCGTCTCGTCCACGCGGCGACGCTGGAGCTCCACGCCCGAGGCGGCCTGCTCGGTCTGGGCCGAGAGCTCCTGGGCCGCGCCGGAGAGCCGCCGCGCGATGTCCGCGGCCGCGTCCGCCATGGACTGCATGCGGGCGAGCGTCTCGGCGAGCTCCTCCTCCTTGCGCATGGTCGCGCGCATGGCTTCTTCGGCGGCCCTGGCCTGGCGCGCGGCCTCGGTCTGCTTCTCGGCCACCTGCTCCATCTTCTCCCTGAGGTTGGCGACCATGGCCGTGATGTCGTCGCGAAGCGCGGCGAATTCGGCCTCGAACCGGCCCGAGGGCCTGGCATCCAGATCGCCCGAGGCCACTTGGCGCGAATAGGCCCCCAGGGCCGTGAGCGACCGGGTGAGGCCCCGGATGATCCATAGCACGACGGCAAGCACGACCAGGCCAAGGCCCATCTGCACGGCAAGCAACACCCATTCCACGGCGGCCTGCGCCTCGGCGCGGCGGGCGGCGTAGAACGCGCCGATCTTCTCGAAACGCGGCATGAGCGCCCGGCCGCTTTCAACCATGGCCTCGCCGACCTTCTTGCCCTTGGCCGTGGCCGCCACATAGGCGTTGAAGCTGCGCTGGTAGGCGTCGAGCACGTCCGTGAAGCTCTTCTTGTCCGCCGGGGCGATATCCGGGCTTGCAGCCACCATGGCCTGCAACCGCTTGACCGAGGCGGCCACCTTTTCCACGTAGGAGGCCTCGTCGCGCAACTGCCAGTTCTTCTCGTGACGCCGGATGGTGAGCAGCACCACCTGGAAATCCTTGTCGGTGACGGGCTTGAATTTATCGTCGAGGTCGCGGGCGGTGTGGACGAAGTCGCGCATGAGCCCCTGGTTCTCGTCGAAGCCCTTGACGCGCTCGTTGGTCACGAGCTCCTCGAAGCCCTTGCGGTAGACGGACAGTACGGCCAGGGCGTCCCGGGCCTCGCCGGCCATGGCCCCATCCAGGGAAGCCAGGCGGGAGACGTCGTCGCGGACCTTGTCGGCATGGCGCAGGGCCGGTTCCACATAGGCCGGGTCCATGCGCATGAGGAAATTCTTCTCCTCGCGCCGCGCCTGGAGCAGTTCGAGATAGGCGTTGGCGGCCAGATCCTCGAGTTGCCGGTAGTGGCCGGCGTAGTGTTTGCCGACGCGGTCCGCCGCAAACGAGCACAGAAATCCCAGCACGCACACGCCGAGCAGCACATACAACTTGTTCCGCACGCTCATGAGGTCCCCCCTCGCAAGGCCGGTCGGCTCTCCTGCGGCGCAGAAGAGAAGAGGGCCGCACGGACGCAGCCCGTGGCAAAACCGCCTGCCGTCGCCATTGCGTAACCTGACAAAGCTGCAAGCGGCCTGCCAAAAATCATTTTCCGTAACCGGTTTGACTTGCCACAAAAATCACAACTGCACGTTCCGTGTACTGTCAAGATTTTTTACAATGCGTCAAACCGTACGCATTGACTTGCCCTCCGCCCTTTGACACATGCTAGGGCTATGAAAAGACACCCCCTCGCCACAACCGCCGCGCCGCGCCTGCGCCGCGGCCCCAGGCGGCTGCTTGCGGCCGCGGCCGCCCTGGCCACCGTGCCGCTTCTTCCCCTGCCCGCGCGGGCCGACGCGCTCACAGGCGGTCTGCTCGGCAGCGTTTTCCGCGGCGATCCCTTCACCGGCCCCCGCGTCATCGACCTCGTCGTGCTCGGGCTCGTCATCTTCCTGGTGCTGCGCGCCATCCTGGGGCGGCAACGCCCCGGCGGCGGCAATGCCGCCGGAGGCGGCAACAACGCCGGCGCGGGCGGACGCGACGCGGCCCCGTATACGCGCGACCCGGCCCCCGACGACCGGGGCGACGCCGCGACCCCGCGCGCCAAGCCGGACATGTATTCCAACGCCGCGGCCATGTGGTCCTACCTGCAAACCAAACCCGGCGGCGACCCCGCGCCCGCGCCGGGCACGCCGCCGGCCGCGCCGGGCTCGGACGACGAGTTCCTGGCCGGGGCCAAGCTCGCCTATCCGCGCATCCGCCAGTCCATGGCCAAGCGCGATTTCGACGACCTCGCCGGCTTCGTCGCACCCGAACTCCTGGCCGGCCTGCGCCAGCGCCTGCCGCTTTCGCCCCCGCCCGAGCCCGATATCCTCATCGTCGAGGCGCACATCGCGGACAAGCGCCAGGAAACCGGCCACACCGTCATGACCGTGGACTACGACGTGCTGATCCACGAGGAAAACGCGCCCCACAATACCGACCGCCGCGAGCGCTGGGTCTTCAGCCGCGACGACGGCGCGCCCGGGTCGCACTGGCTGCTTACGGACATGCGTCCGGGGAAGTTGGGATAAAGGGGAATTAGAGAAAGAGAAGAAGAATTGCAGAGGAAGAGGCCTCCGGCGTCCAGGAGGGGCGGCTGCCCCTCCTGGACCTCCCGAAAGGGGGAGAGGCGTTATTCGCCGTAGACGGCCTGGGCGATTTGCGCCGGGAACGCGCCGGACAGGCCGTCCGTGGTGGTGTTGGTCAAAACGACCACGGACAGGCCCGAGGCCCGGTCCATGAAAAAATGCGTGCCGTAGACGCCGCCCCAACTCCAGGTCCCGGCCTTGCCCGGAAACCCCGCCTGGGCCGGGTCCACGAGCACCGCCCCGCCGAAGCCGAACGTGCGTCCCTTGTCCACGAGCCCCACGGGCAGGCCGCCGAGCTGGTCCGTGGTCATCGCCCGGGCGGTTTCCGGGCGCAGCATGCCCCCTCCTTCGCGGCGCACCGCTTCCAGGAACGCATAGTAATCGTCCGCCGTGCCGGACATGCCGGCCCCGCCCGAGGGATAGGCCGCGGCGTCCGTGGCCCGCGCGGGTGAAAAGCGGATGCCCGCCCCGCCCGTCGGCAGGACTTCCGGGTCGGCCATGCGGTGCAGGGGCTGTTTGCCGTGAACGTAGGGCGTGGCCAGCCTTGCCGCGTCCGCGACCACGAACGTCGTGTCGCGCATGCCAAGCGGCCCGGTCACGAACTTTGCCACGGCCTCGGGCAGCGCCAGGTCCGAGGCTTTTTCCACCACCGCGCCGAGCACGTCGATGGCCAGGGAATAACGCCAGGATGTCCCCGGCGCGAAGGCCAACGGCACGCCGGCCAGGCGGCGCAGGTTTTCCGCAAGGCTTATGCCGGGCCGGTCCAGGCCGTCGGACACCCCGGCCCGGACCAGCGCGCCGTCCGGAGGATCGTAAAAGCCGTAGGAAAGCCCGGCGGTATGGGTGAGCAACTGGCGCACGGTGACGACGGCCGGCGCGCCATCCGGCAGGCGCGGCGTGAAATACGGCAGCCAGCGCGTCACGGGATCGTCCAGGGAGAGCGCGCCGGCATCGGCCAGGGCCAAGGCCGTCGCGCTCACGAGCGGTTTGCTCATGGAGGCCAGGCGAAAAAGCGTGTCCACGCGCATGGGCACGCCCGCTTCCCTGTCCGCCATGCCGAAAGCCTCGCGGCACAGCACCTTGCCGTCCCGGCCGACGACGACCACGGCCCCGACGATGCGCCCTTCGGCCACCGCGCGCGCAACCACCGCGCGGACGCGCCCGGCCATGGCCGCATCCGCCTGCCCGGCCGGGGCGCGAAGCGGCGACAGCAGGGCGAACGCCAGCAGGAAAACAAGCCATACATTGCGGAACAAACGGGGCGTCATGGGGCGCTCTCCTGGTGCGACGGGCGTTTCGTTGCGCGCCCCTCCCGCGAGGAACACGTTTCCTGCTTCCGGCACGAGGGGGAAATGCCGCGTGTGCGCTTGTGAGCCGGGGCCGCCGATGATACCAACGCCCCCATGCCGCAACTCCCCGATGCGCTACGCGCCCACGTGGACAAATACTTCCTGCGTTCCCGGCACATTTTAAAGGCCGAGGGCGTCGATCCCGTCGTGACCATGCAGGTCTTTTTCCGGGACGGCCCGGGCGTCTTCGCCGGCATCGACGAGGCCGCGGCACTCCTTCGCGACACATCGGACCTGGCCGCGCACGGCGGCACGCTCCACTCCCTGCCCGAAGGCGCGCCCTACGCGCCGCTCGAGCCGGTCATGCACATCGAAGGGCGGCTGACCGATTTCATCGAGCACGAGACGCTCTACCTCGGCATCATAAGCGCCGCCACGTCGCTTGCCAACGGCCTGCCCGAGCCCGGCCCCGACGCGGTCGCGGCGCGGGCGGCGGCCATCCGCGCCCTCGTGCCGGACAAGCAGCTCATGTATTTCGGCGCGCGCCACTGGCACCCGCGCAGCGAAGAGGCCTTTTGCCGCGCGGCCGTTAAGGCCGGGTTCGACGCCTGCGCCACGGACGCCGGGGCCATCGCGGCAGGGCTTGCCGCGGGCGTCGGCACCATCCCCCACGCGCTGGTTCTGGCCTTTGCCGGCACGTGCGGCCGGGAGCACGCCACACGCGAGGCCGCCCTCGCCTTCGACCGCCACACGGAAGCGGCCTGCCCGCGTGTGGCACTGGTGGATACGTTCAACCACGAGATCGACGACGCCCTGGACACGGCCCAGGCCTTGGGGGAAAAGCTCGCCGCCGTGCGCCTGGACACGGCAGGCGAAATGATCGGCCAGGGCGGTGCACCCGCCGACGGCCGGCCCTACTGGACCGGCACGGGTGTCACCGTGGCCGGCACGCTGGCCGTGCGCCGCGCCCTCGACGCCGCCGGCTTCGAAAATGTGGGCATCGTGCTGTCGAGCGGCTTCGGCAACCCGGAAAAGATCAAGGCGTTCGTGGAAGCCGAGAAGCAATACGGCCGCCTGTTCGAATCCCTCGGCATCGGAGGGCTCTTCCGCTCCTTCGCGGCCACGGCGGACATCGTGCGCGTGGGCGGGATCGACCTGGCCAAGACCGGCCGGAGCTATCGCCCCAATCCCCGCCTCGCCCGCGTCATCTGATCCTGTACTTCTCCCCCCTTTCGGGAGGTCCAGGAGGGGCAGTCGCCCCTCCTGGCCGCCGGAGGCGTTTCTTCCCTCCGCCTTCATCCCTACATCATTGCGCCGCGTCGGGCGCGCCGGAGGCCGGCTCCTGCTGCTGCTTCGCCTGGCCAGGAATCTTGAGCACCGTGCCGGGCTTTAGGTTGTCGGGATCGATGCCGGGATTGGCGGCGATGACGTCGCGCGTGCGCGCGCCCTGGCTGTTGGCCACGCGGGAGAGGACGTCGCCTTCCTTGACCGTGTATTCGCTGTACGGCCCTGCCGGGGCGGCCGCAGGCCTGCCCCAGGCCGTATCCGGGGCCTGGTTCGCGCCCTGGGGCAAGGCGATGGTCGCGTCCGCCTTGAGGTTCTTGTCCGTCAGCCCCGAGTTGGCGGCGGACAAGGCCTCCTCGGTCACGCCGTAGCGCTTGGCGATACGCGAGAGGCTGTCGCCCCTTTTCACCTTGCAGGTCGCCCCCGCGCCGGCGGCGGGCGAGGCGGCCTTGGCCTTGTCCTGGCCGGGAGCCGGGGCGATGCCCTGCTCCTTGGCCGAGACTTCGGTCAGGGGCGCGTAGAAATAGAACACGCGGCCGCTGGAGCCGTCCTTGGCCTGACGGTTGCCGATGAAGGCGTACCCGGGCCAGCTCCAGGCCGCGACCTCGGACGGCCGGCCGGAGGCGTCCTTCTTCTCGCGCACCGCGTCCGGGGGGCCGTACTTGGCTTCGAGGCTGCGCTGCATGGCCGCGGCGGAGCCCGCGCCCTCATAGTCGATCTCGGCGTGGTAGAACTTGTCCTTGTAGAAGGAATAGGTCACATGACGCACGGTCATGCCGCCGAGGTCCTTTTTCTCGCCTTTTTTCTCGTAATGGACGATGTCGCCGTCGCGTTCGGCCTGGGTGAGCCCCGGCACGCTCGCGGCCGGCGCACCCCATTTGACGTCCCGGAAATCCTCGGGTTTTTTCTGCGGGTCGGCGGCAGACGCCGGCAATGCGCCGGCAACGAACAAGGCAAGGCCTGCAAGAAAGGCGGCCAGTGGTCGCTTGGACATGATCGGATAAGCCTCCTGATGCTCTCTCCCCCCAATACCCCCGAAGGCCGCCGGGGGGCAACACCCGCCTCGCTGGCGCTTTGCCCACCTTCCTGGTAGGAGACCAGGCAGAGGCAGCCATGAGCGAATACGTGGAACATGCGCAGACCGGAACGAGCGTGGGACGGGTGGAAAAGCGGTTTTTCACCTTCGCCGCGCCGCCGGACGTCCTGACCGTGGAATCGGGCCGTACGCTCGGCCCCGTGACCCTGGCCTACGAGACCTACGGCACGCTCAATGAAACCGCATCCAACGCCGTGCTTGTGCTGCACGCCCTGACCGGCGACTCCCACGCCGCCGGTTACTACGACAAAGCCGACGCCAAGCCCGGCTGGTGGGACCTCATGATCGGCCCGGGCAAGCCCATCGACACCGAGCGCTACTACGTCATCTGCTCCAACGTCATCGGCGGCTGCATGGGCTCGACCGGCCCCTCGTCCGTGGACCCGGCCACGGGCCGCCCCTACGGGCTGTCCTTCCCGGTCATCACCATCGGCGACATGGTGCGGGCGCAAAAGCGTCTGGTGGAGCACCTGGGCGTTGCAAAACTCCTGTGCGCCATCGGCGGCTCCATGGGCGGCATGCAGGTCCTCGAATGGGCCGTGCGCTACCCGGACATGGTGCGCTCCGCCGTGCCGCTGGCCACCACCACCAAGCACTCGGCACTGGCCATCGCGTTTAACGAGGTGGCGCGCCAGGCGATCATGGCCGACCCCAAGTGGCAATGTGGCGACTACTACGACGGCGAGAACCCCGGCCACGGCCTGGCCGTGGCGCGCATGATCGGGCACATCACCTACCTCTCCGACGAATCCATGCGCCAGAAGTTCGACCGCCGGCTCCAGGACCGTTGCGAGATCTCGTTCAATTTCGAGGAAGCCGATTTCCAGGTGGAATCCTACCTGCGCTACCAGGGCCAGAAGTTCGTGGACCGCTTCGACGCCAACTCCTTCCTCTACGTGACCAAGGCCGCGGACTACTTCAACCTGGAAGCCGCGCACGGCGGTGGTTCGGCCGTGTCGGCCTTCGCCAAGGCGCGTTGCCGCTTCCTCGTGGCCTCGTTCTCCTCGGACTGGCTCTACCCGACCTACCAGTCCCGGGCCATGGTGCAGGCCATGAAGAAAAACGGCCTGGACGTGAGCTTCGTCGAAATCGAGGCGAAATGGGGCCACGACGCCTTCCTGCTCCCCAACGCCAGGCTGTCGGGCATGCTCGAGAGCTTCCTCGACCGGGCGGCCGCGGACGCGGCCAAGGAGGCCGGCCATGCGCTATGACCTGTCGCTCATCGCCTCCTGGATCGAGCCGGGCTCCAAGGTGCTGGACCTCGGCTGCGGCTCGGGCGATCTGCTGCACATCCTGTCCGTGGACAAGGACGTGCGCGGCACGGGCATCGAGGCCGAAGAGGGCAAGGTCACGCGCGGGATCGAAAAAGGCCTTTCCATCCTGCACGGCGACATCAACGAGGAAGTCCGGGACTACGCCGACGGCAGCTTCGACTACGTGATCCTGTCCCAGACGCTGCAACAGGTCTACGACCCGGCGAGCCTTATCCGCGAGATGCTGCGCGTGGGGCGTCGCGGCATCGTGAGCTTTCCCAACTTCGCCTACTACCGCATCCGGGGCCAGCTGCTCTTTCGCGGCCGCGCGCCGGTCTCGCGGGAACTCCCCTACGAGTGGTACGACACCCCCAACATCCGCGTCATCACCATCCGCGATTTCCGGCGCTTCTGCCGCAAGGAAGGCTTCGTCATCGCGCGCGAGACGGCCATCAGCACGCCGCACCACCACGAAAAGGGCATGGTCGTGAAGTTTTTTCCCAACCTGCTGGCCACCTACGGCATGTTCCTGCTGCGTCGGCGGGAAGGGTAGAGAGCCGGGGAGAAAGAGGGAAGAGGCTCCGGCGTCCAGGAGGGGCGACGGCCCCTCCTGGACCTCCCGAAAAGGAAACACCGGGCAAGTCCTGGCCGGGACGGCCGCCGGGTTACGAGGTGTGCATCTTGTAGGCCTGCTGCGCCTTCAAGGTAAGATGGGCGTGGCCGCCGTCACCAACCAGCAGATCATTGCCGGAACCGCCGACCAGCAGATCGTTGCCGGAGCCGCCGACCAGCAAATCATTGCCGGAGCCGCCGACCAGCAAATCATTGCCGGAGCCGCCGAGAAGGATGGCTTCGCTGTTGCGGATCAGGGCGCGCGTGACGTTTTGACGCAGGCCGGCAGCGGTGCGCAGCCCCGTGAGGCCGGCATGCACGTAATCCTTGCCGCCACCAACTGCAATATGGAGGGACGTGCCGACGCGGCTGCTGTCGTTGCCGCCGGAGGTGTCGATATTGGCCTGCGCGCCGCCTCCCGCGACGGCGGTGCCGATCCAGCTCGAATGGACGCTGTCGTTGCCGCTTCCGGTCCTGATGTTGGCCTGCGCCCCTCCGCCGCTGACGGCAGTGGCGATCCAGCTCGAATGAACGCTGTCGTTGCCGGCCCCGGTGTCGATGTTGACCTGTACGCTGCCCCCGGTGACCGTGGTGCCGATCCAACTCGCATCGATACTGTCGTTGCCGTCTCCTGTATCGATATTGACCTGTGCGGCGCTTCCGCCCACCGCGAGGCCGATCCAGCTCGCATGCACGGCGTCGTTGCCGTCGCCCGTGCCGATATTGACCTGTCCGCCGGCAAGACCGATGTAGGCGGCATCGATGCTGTCGTTGCCGGCCCCGGTGTCGATATTGACCTGCCCGTCGCCCACGCCGATATAACTTGCCTTTATACTATCGTTGCCTGCGCCGGTATCCAGAGTCAACGGCGAGACGGCCCCGTTCAGTGTGCCGGCTTGCAGGCTGTCGTTGCCTTCGCCCAGGGAGATGCTGCCGCCAAGGACGGTGCCTTTGACCACGACGGCGTCGTTGCCGTCGCCGCTGTCGATGTTTGCCATGACGCCGTTGCCGGCCACGATGATGGTGTCGTCGCCCGCACCGCCGCTGATGCTTTCGGCACCGGCCTCGCTCAGGTCGAAGAGGGTGTCGTCGCCTGCGCCGCCGCGCAAGGCGGACGGGGTGAGGCCGATGATGATGTCGTCGCCGTCGCTTTCCCTGCCGGGCGCATAGGCGGCGAGGTGCAGGGCGCCGCTTGCATCCTCGTTGAGGATGGCGTCGCCGTGCAGCAGGAAGGTTTGCCCTTGCGTGGCGTCATTGCCGGCAATGGTCACCATGTAGCCTGAGCGGGGTGCGCCATTGCCCGTATCCGCGGCGGCAGAACCGTATTTTTCTACGGTCACCTGCCGCCCCGAGGCTGTTGTGGCCGTGCCGACAAGAGTGGCGCCCCCCTGGGGCCGGTCGATGCCCGTTGCCACGGTTGCGTCGCTCGTCACGGATTGGGCTGCGGCGGCTGCGGTCGCGGCAAGTTGCCGGGCTTGGTCGGAAAGGACGACGGTATCGCCGGCGGCTGCGGGGGACGCGGCGTGGTCGGACTCGGCCTGCTTCGCAACGATAACGGCTGAGGCTTGTTGTTTCGCGGCTGAAGCGGATGGCTCGGATGCCGGCGCCTGGAGGGACGAAACAAACTGGAGCGCTCCTGTTGGTTCGGACACGGATTCCTCCTTCTATGCCTTCTTCATGACAGCGCAGCGGGAAGATGCAGTGCATATCAGTTTTCATGCATTACTCAATACACAAAATGCTCAAACATGACTCCGCATTCAATCAATTATACGTTCTTATTTCACCCGAGGTTGCGGCCTTCATTTTCTATATACATGCAGCCACACATTCATAGAAAACCTATCGACCAGGATCGTTCATATGTTTATGGCCATCGAATGAGAAAAGTGAACCAATACTGGCTGGTCTGGGAGAAATGAAGGTGTTCGAGAGGGGAAGCGACGCCCGGTACGCCGTGTCGCGGTGGGCAAAAAGGGCGCGACCCGCTCATGCGGCGTCGCGCCCTTGGGGCGGCGGCGCAGGCGATGCGCCGCGTGAGGCGTGCCCATCTTCCTGCAAGAAAAAGGAACCTCCTCTCGGATGCGGCTCCTCGAAACGCGCCGGGAGGGCGGTTGGGAAACGGCCCTACTCCGGTTGCGCAGCCTCCAGGTGGTTCCAGGGCGTGTCGCAAATCGGCGCGAACCCCCGGGCCTGGGCTGCGGCGTCGAGGTGGATCAGGGACGCCGGGGCGGCGTCGAGGTCCGTGTCCGTCGTGGTCTCCACACGATTGAGCACGATCAGGTAGTGCCCGCAGGTCCGGCAGGCGTGGATGCGTTCGCGGTCGCGGCCGGCCGGGAACAGCACGTCGAGCTTTTCCTGCTCGCCCTCGCCGCAGGCCACGCACTTGAGCCTGGGGAAACGCCACTGATGGCCGCACAGCGCGCAGTGGAGATAAAGCCTCCCCGATTTGGCCACGAGAAATTCCGAAGGTTCGCGCTGCTCCTTGAGCATGCCGCAGTCCGGCGGTCCGCCGCAGACCGGGCAGGACGGTTTTTGCCACAGCACGTCGTCGGCCATGGGCGAAAGCGTGCGCGCCCTGGCCCGAAGCGTCGCGGCAAGGGCTTCGCGCGCGCAAAAAACCAGCGCGCCGGGGGCGATGTCCATCTCCTGCGCCAGCGCCTCGATGTCCGCCTCGCCGCCCATGGCCAGGGCCGTCAAGAGCGGCGCGGCCAGGCGCGGCCCCATGGCCAGGGCCTGGGCCAACACGGCGGCGTCCTTGGAAAGCGGCGGGAAAAGTTCCGCCAGGCGCGGCAAAAGCAGGCTCGCGGCGCGCAGGAAATCCGCGCCCAGGTCCGCCGGGCCGACATCGGCCAGAAGCGGCGCGCCGGCGGCGAAACGGTCCGGATCGTAGAGCACGCCCACCGGGGCGTCCGGCAAGGCTTCGGCGACCTCGCGGCGAAGCCGCGCCAGGGTCGTGAAACGCGCGATGACGTCGGCCAGTTCCGCCGGCGGCGGGACATCGGGCAAGTCGGGGGACGTGAGGGTCATGTCCGGGGGAATGCGCATGGGACGTCCTTTTGTTGCGAAACGGCCGCGCGGCCGCCACTGGCAGATGGCAGCCGCGCGGCAGGGAGTCGAATCCGGTTCGTGTTCCGTTCGGGAATGGCCTTACGGGGTTGCACCAAGAAACCTGCGGCCTTCCTCTTCCTCGCTCCGGGCGCAGCCATGACGGCGGCGTCGCCCTTGCGGGAGGTCCAGGAGGGGCCGTCGCCCCTCCTGGCCGCCGGAGGCGTTTTCCTGCCCCTTTTGCCTCCCCCTCCGCTCAGCCGCGCATCCGGGTGACCGGCCGGGCCAGCATGGCCAGGAACGCCTGGCGCGACATCGGGCCCTGGGGGGCCTTTTCGGGCACGCGGCGCTCGGCGTATTCATAGTAGAGGTTGCGCGGCTCGGTGACGAGGTAGATGACGCCGAGGTAGTCCTCGTCGAGGAGTTGCGCCTTGGGGTGCGACTCCTTGACCTTGGCCAGGGTCTGCTTGGCCAGGGCCAGCATATCCGCGCGCTCGCCGAAGTTCATGGTGCCGGTGCAGCAGGTCTTCACGCATGCGGGCAGCATGCCGGCCTGCTGGCGGTCGATGCACCAGTCGCACTTGGTGAGCATGCCCGAATCCTGGTCGCGCACCGGGATGTTATAGGGGCACACGTCGTGCACTTCCTGGGCCTGGTCGATGGTGAGCTTTTTGGTCAGGTCCGTGTAGAGCACGGCCCCGGTGGCCTCGTCCTGGATGATGGCCCCGGGCACGTAGGCATCGGCCGCATCCTTGCAGGGCGGATTGATGCAATGGCGGCACTGGTCCGGAAAGAACAGCCAGACCACGCGGCCGTCGATCTTGTGCTCGGAAAAACGCACGATCTTGAAGTTAAACGGTGTGAACGTCGGCGGGTTCTGATGCGTGCCGGTCTGTTTCGTCGGCACGGCCTTGTGCTGGTGCCATTCCTTGCAGGCCACCTGGCAGCCGCGGCAGGCCGTGCAGCGGGAGGTGTCGATGAAAAAGGTCTTGGGCATGGCGCGCTCCGTATAAGTCCGGCCGGGGACCGCAAGGCCCCCGGCCGGGACGCGTGTTAGCGGTACAGTTCCGTCACCTTGTCGGCCTTGCGCACGTTGACGAGGCAGGCCTTGTACTCCGGAATCGTGGTGTTGGGATCGCCGACCGACACGGTGAGCCGGTTGGTGGCGTCGCCGACTCCGGGCGTGGTCCAGCCGAAGCAGAACGGCATGCCCACGAGGTGGACGGTCTTGCCCTGGACGGTGAGCGGGGTCATGCGCACGGTGACCATGGCGATGGCCTCGACCTTGCCGCGCAGGCTCTCGAGGACGACCGGATCGCCGTTATTGATGCCTTTCTCCTTGGCCAGCTCCTGGCTCATCTCCACGTAGAGCTGGGGTTCGGCCTCGAGCAGCGGCGGGGTGTTGCGCGTGTCGCCGCCGCCGCACCAGTGCTCGGTGAGGCTGTAGGTCGTCAGCACGATGGGATAGCGCGGGTCGCCGGGCTTGGCGAGCACGTCCATGTCGCTGTCGATGATCTTGATGCACGGGTTGTGCATCTGTTTGGAGAACGGGTTGGTCGTGACCGGGGTCTCGGCCGGCTCGTAGTGCTCGGGGAAAGGCCCGTCCACGCGGCCGGGGCCGTAGAGCTGGCCGTGGCCCTCGGTATGCATGATGAACGGGTACTTGCCCTTGGGATCGGCCATGGGCGGCCACGGGCCGTCGGGGATGTCGCCGACCCACTTGCCGTTCTCCCAGACGATGACGGTCTTGGCCGGGTTGAACGGCTTGCCGTTTAGGTCCACCGAAGCGCGGTTGTAGATGATGCGCCGGTTGACGGGCCAGGCCCAGGAGTAGTTCGGGTAGAGCCCGATCTTCGCCTGCAGGGGCGTTTGCGAGTGGTCGCGCCGTTTGGCCAGGTTGCCCGCGGGCCCGTAGCAGCCGGTGTAGAGCCAGTTCATGGACAGGGTCGAGCCGTCGTCGCGCAGGAAGGCGAAGCTCGCCACCTGCTCGCCCTTCTTGTAGCTCTTGTCGCCCACGGTGACGTCGCGGGTGTACCAGCCGTTGATCTTCTTCGCGATCAGGTCGGCGTCGTATTCCTTGTACCAGTCGAGGTTGACGATGGGTGCCGGGAAGGCGCCGCCTTCCTTCTTGTACAGGTCGATCACGCGCTTGGTGATCTCGACGACCATCCAGCCCATGGGCTTGCTGACGCCCATGGGTTCGTAGCCCTTGTAGTGCCACATGTGCCAGCGGCCGGAGTTGGACGTGGTGCCGTCCTTTTCGCCGCGCTGGCAGGAGGGCAGCAGGAAAACCTCGGTCTTGACGTTTTTCGGGTCGTAGCCCGGTTGCCGCCAGAAGGCGGCGGTCTCGGTCTCGTGCGCCTCGCCCACGACCAGCCAGTCGAGGTGGGTCAGCGCCTTGCGGATCTTGTGCGTGTTGGGCATGGACTGGGCCGGGTTGTGGCCGTAGATGAACCCGCCCTTGATCTTGTTCTTGTACATCCGGTCGAAGATGTACAGGCTCGCGTAGTCCACGCCGGGCTCGACCTTGGGCAGCCAGCCGTAGCCGAACTCGTTTTCCGCCGTGGCCGCGTCGCCGAACCAGGACTTGAGCAGGCTCGCCATGTACTTGGGCCTGTTCTGCCACCAGTTGGCGCTTTTCGGGTCGTGGCTGACCGGGGTGTTGGCCTTGTTGTAGTCCGCGAGCGTCGGCCACTTGGTGTTCGGCACCGCGTTGTAGCCGGGCAGGATGTGCCACAGGATGGCGTGGTCCGTGGAGCCCTGGACGTTGGGCTCGCCGCGCAGGGCGTTGACGCCGCCGCCGGCCACGCCGATGTTGCCTAAAAGCAGCTGGATGATGCCGGCGCAGCGGATGTTCTGCACGCCCACACTGTGCTGGGTCCAGCCCAGGGCGTACATCATGGTGCCGGCCTTGTCCGGTTTGCCCGTGGCCGTGTAGATCGAATAGACCTTTTCCAGGTTGTCCTTGGACACGCCCGTGATCGACGACACGGTGTCCATGTCGTAGCGCGCGTAGTGCTTCTTGAGCAGCTGAAAGACGCAGCGGGGGTCGGCCAGCGTCTTGTCGCGCTTCGGCACGCCGTTTTCGTCCATGGCGAAGGCCCACTTCTTCTGGTCGTAGGTCTTGGTCGCCGGGTCGAAGCCGGAGAACAGCCCGTCCTTGAAGTCGAAGCCGTCGCCCACGATGAAGGCGGCGTTGGTGTATTCCACCACGTAGTCTTTGTGGTAGCGCTCGTTTTCGATGATGTACTTCATCATGCCGCCCAGAAACGCGATGTCCGTGCCGGAACGAAGCGGCACGTGGAAATCGCTGCGGGCGGACGTGCGGGAGAACTTCGGGTCCACGTGAATGACTGTGGCCCCGGCGTCCTTGGCCTTCAGCACCCATTTGAACGAGATGGGGTGGTGCTCTGCCGCGTTGCTCCCCATGATGAGGATGGAGTTTGCGTTTTTGATGTCAATCCAATGCTGGGTCATCGCGCCGCGTCCGAACGACTCTGCCAGAGCCGGTACAGTGGGCGAGTGTCAGATACGGGCCTGATGGTCGAAATGGACGACCCCCAGGCCTCTGAGCATTTGGTGACTGACGGCGCATTCCTCGTTGTCCATCTGGGACGTGCCGAGCTGGAAGATGGATTCGACCCGGTTGACGGTCTGGCCCTTCTCGTTTTTCTCCATGAAGTCGCGGTCGCGGGTCTCCTTGACGCGCTGGGCGATGCGGGAAAGGACGAAGTCCCAGTCCTTTTCCTCCCATTTGTCGCTGCCGGGGGCCCGGTAGCGGGGCTTGAGAATGCGGTGGTGGCTCACGTGCATGGCGTGGAAGGCCGCGCCCTTGGGGCAAAGCGCGCCTTCGCTGATCGGATAGTCCGGATCGCCTTCGGAGCTTAAAAATTTGCCGTCCTTGACGAACATGAGGATGCTGCAGCCGCAGGAGCAGAAGGGACAGGTGGATTGATATTCCTTCGCCCCCTCGATGCGCAGCTTCGTGGCGTACGCCGCCGCCGGACGGGGATCGAGCCCGAGGTCCCTAAGCCCCAGGCAGGCCAGCCCGGCCCCCGTCAATTTCATGAACCCACGTCGGGAAATGCCCATACCGCCTCCTTTTTCCGGTTCCGCAAACGCCGGGCGGCCTTCCGTCCGGCGTACGAACTTATGTCTAATCAGGCACACTACTTTCCTAGAAAAGGGGTGGGGAGGGGTCAAAGGAATCCGAATTGCTTGAGCTTTGGCACTAACCGTCACGGTTTTTCCAAGAAAAATACCCCACTAGGGGCGGGTTTTTGCCCTAAAAACCTATTAAGCTATTTTAAATACAATCAAAAAATTCGACAACCCGATCGAAGTTTCCGTGTCTTTGCCGCTGCCACCGCCGGTTGACGGGCGCGGGGATTGTTGGCACGCCAAAGGCGCTTTTGCCGGCCGCCCGATTCGCCCGGGACGCGCCGGCAAGGAGTCGTCATGGAACATGTTTCCGCTTTCGCCGAGGCCGTGGACCGGCTGCGCCGCGAACGCCCCCATGTCCGGGCCTTCGTCGATCCGTTCCTCGGCTTGCTGCTGGCCCGGGAGCCGCTGGTGGCTGTGTTGCGTGGCGCGGATGCGGCGCGGCCGGCCCCGCGGCCGGACCCGGTGCGCCTGGCCCAGGGCGCGTGCCTGGAGGCGCGCGACGAGTTTCCCCTGCACGGCAGCGACCTGGAGCGCGCCTTCGAGGTGCTCCAGCCGGCCCTTGCGGCGGGTTTTCGCGACGTGCGCGGCGACCTCGCGGTCATCGCCCGCACGGCGCAGGTCCGGCAGGGATTCGTGGAGCAGGCGGCCCGGGACTGCCTGCGCGACAGGAGCCAGGGTCTGATCCGGGCGGCCAACGGCATCGGAGTGGACGCGCGCGTGCTCGTGTTCTGGATCACCGAACTGCTCGCCCCCCTGGCCATGGCCCGGGGCCGGCGTCTGGCCGGGGCGGTGGCCGAGAGTCCCTGGAACCGGGGCTATTGCCCGGTGTGCGGCTCCTGGCCGGGGCATCTCCGGCGCGACGCCTCGGGCGGCGTCATGACCTGCTCCTTTTGCGCCGCGACCTGGCGCTTTACCCGGCGGGAATGCCCGTTTTGCGAAGCCCCCGGCCCCTCGGCGCAGGTCTATGCCGTGCCGGGCTTCGACAGCGAGCGGGTCGTGGTCTGCCGGCGCTGCAACCACTACCTGGCCGAACTGGCCGACGAGGCGCTGGCCGACTACCCGCCCGAGGCGGCGGGGCTGGCCCTGGCTCCCCTGGAACTGCTCGCCCGCCAGCACGGCCACCAACCCGCCGTCATGGACTGGCGGCAGATGCCCTGGGCCTGAACCGCCTTCCAGCCGCGCCACAGACCGTCCGCTCTCCGCCCGCAGTACCGGCCGGCTTGCGGCCGGCATCCGGTGAAGACAAGACCGAATTTTTTTTCTATACTTATTTCCTGGCCATGCGGCGTCGCAGCCGTCGCGCCGCTTGCGGCCGTTCTCTTCCCCTCACCTCCGGACACGAGGAGCCTCATGCGCGAAGTCAAAACCGCCACATTGACCTACGGCGAAAAATCCCTGGAACTGCCCGTCACCGTGGGCAGCGAAGGCGAGGTCGGCATCGACGTCACCTCCCTGGAAAAGGAGGCCGGGCTGCTCTGCTTCGACCCCGGCTACGGCAATACCGGCTCCTGCCTGTCGTCGATCACCTTCGTCGACGGCGAAAAGGGCATTTTGCGCTATCGCGGCATCCCCATCGAGCAGTTGGCCGAGAAAAGTTCGTTCATCGAGACCGCGATGCTGCTGATCTTCGGCAAGCTCCCGACGGCCGAAGAACGTACGGCATTTCGCTCGCTGCTGTCCGAACACGAGCTGCTGCACGAAGGCTTGCTCCATCATTTCGACGGGTTCCCGCCGGGCGGACAGCCGATGGCCATTCTGTCTGCCGTCATCAACTCGCTCGGCAACTACCACCCCGAACTGCTCGAAATCCAGACCATGGACGACTTCATGCTGGCCGTGGGCAAGCTCGTGAGCAAGGTGCGCACCATCGCCGCCTTCAGCTACCGCAAATCCCTGGGCCTGCCCTTCATGTACCCGGACCCCAACCTCAGCTATTGCCGCAACTTCCTGCACATGATGTTCTCGGTGCCCAACCGCGACTACGAGCCCACGCAGCAGGCCGTTTCGGCGCTGTCGCTCTTTCTCGTGGTCCACGCCGACCACGAGCAGAACTGCTCCTGCTCCACGGTGCGCATGGTCGGCTCGACCCAGGCGAACCTCTTCGCCAGCGTCTCCTCGGGCATCTGCGCCCTGTGGGGGCGGCTGCACGGCGGGGCCAACGCCGCGGTCATCGACATGCTCGAACAGATCCTCGCCGGCAAGCACAGGGTCAAATCCTTCCTGGAGCTGGTCAAGCGCAAGGAACGACGGCTCATGGGCTTCGGCCACCGCGTCTACAAGAACTTCGACCCCCGGGCCAGGGTGCTCAAAAAGGCCGCCCACGACCTCGTCTTCCAGTCCGGCAAGAGCGACCCGCTCATGGACATCGCCCTGGAACTGGAGGCGGCCGCCCTTTCCGACGACTACTTCAAGAGCCGCAAGCTCTACCCCAACGTGGACTTCTATTCCGGCATCATCCTGCGGGCGCTCGGCATCCCGGTCAACATGTTCCCGGTCATGTTCGCCATCGGCCGCATGCCGGGCTGGATCGCCCACTGGCGCGAGGAAAACCGCGACCCCACCACGCGCATCCACCGGCCGCGCCAGGTCTACATCGGCCCGCCGCGCCGGGCCTACGTGCCGCTCGACCAGCGCTAGGGAAGAGAGAGGGGAAAAGGGTAAGAGAAGAGATAAAGAGGCCTCCGGCGGCCAGGAGGGACAGTGTCCCTCCTGGACCTCCCCAACGGGGGCAACGCCCTTTTGCGAAAGGCGCAGCCTATCCGTTCGGCCCGAAACGATTTATCCTATCGATTGGCCAGTAGAATTACCGCATGGTAAGGATGGAAGGTCGCGGGCGGGAGCCCAGGCGACGCCCAACCATGCAACAACTCCGCAGCCTGCTCGTCTCCCTCTGGGCCTACCGGGCCGTGCGCGCCGCCCTGGCCGTCGCCTTCATCGCGGCGGGCGTCCTCAAGCTCGCCGACGTGCGCGCCTTCGCCCTGACCATCAAAGCCTTCGCCATCCTGCCCACGGACATCGTCTACCCCGTGGCCGTGGCCCTGCCCGTGCTCGAGATCGCGGGCGGCCTCCTGCTCTTGTGCGACGCGCCCGGCGGCCTCGCCGTCATCGGCGGGCTGCTGCTGCTTTTCATCGGCGTCGTCGTCAACGCCATCCGCCAGGGACTGGACATCGACTGCGGCTGCTACGGCCCGGAAGACCCCGAGGGCCAGGTCTATCACGGCCTGTGGCCCACCTTGTGGCGCGACCTGGCCATGCTCGCCGGCGTGGCCTACTGCGCGGCCTGGAGACGCCTCCGCGGCAACGGCCGCAAAACCTCAACCCCCGGCAAGGAGCACGCATGCGCACCGTCAAACTGATCCCCACCCTGGTCGTCCTCGCTGTTTTCTGCCTGGCCCAAACGGCCCTGGCCGACAAGTTCGAAGACGAGACCGCCAAGGAGAAAGAGGCCGTCAAGCTCGTGCGCGACACGCAAAAGGGCGGCTACGGCCTGGTCTCCACCGAAGAGCTCAAGAAGTGGCTCGACTCGGGCAAGAAGATGGTCATCGTGGACACCATGCCCTACGAGGACAGCTACAAGAAGGAGCACATCCCCGGCGCTGTCAGCTTCGTCTTCCCCATCCCGGACATGGAGAAATGGGACGCCAAGGAAACCGGCGGCAAGACCGAGGCGGACTACGCCAAGCTGCTCGGCCCCGACAAGGACGCGACCATCGTGGTCTACTGCGGCTTCGTCAAATGCACGCGCAGCCACAACGGCGCGGTTTGGGCCAAAAAGCTTGGCTACAAGAACGTGGTGCGCTACCCTGGCGGCATCTTCGCCTGGAAGGGCGCCGGCTACCCTGTGGAAGCGGCGAAATAAGGGACCGGAGCACGCCTCCGGCGGCCAGGAGGGGGCTCCCCCCTCCTGGACCTCCCGATTCCGGGAAAACCGCTGGTTCGTTGCGAGTCGTACGCATGCTGTTGTTTGATTTCTTCCGTCGCAATTCCCTGCCGCGAATGCCCGCCCCCCAGGCCGCGGCGCATGCGCCCCAACCGGACCGCCCGGCCCGCGAGGAGGCCCTGGCGCAGGCCGTCGGCGAAAAAGCCTCCGCCCTTTTTTCCCACCGCAAGCTGTTGTGCGCCGAGGCCATCCTCGTCGCGGTCAACGAGAGCTTCGGTTCGCCCGTCAGCGAAGAACAGGCCGTGGGCCTCGCGGCCGGTCTGACCGCCGGGCTCGGCGACCGCGGTTGCCTGTGCGGGGCCATAGCCGGGGCCTGCCTGGCGGTGGGGGCGCTTTGCGCCAAGGGCGGCCACGCCGCCACGCGCGCGGCCGTGCGCCGCGAATCCGCCGCCATCCACGAGGCGTTCACGCGGCGCTACAAATCCGCCTGCTGCCGGGTGCTCACCAAGCCGGTCAAGGACGACAAGGCGGCCCACAGCGCGCAGTGCGCGGAGCTTACGGGCTTCGGGGCGCAGCTCGCCGTGCGCGCCGTCCTGCGCCTGCGCCCGGAACTGCTCGACTGCCCGGAAGCGGACCTCGGCGGCCAGGGCCGCCTGTGCGGCCGCATCAAGTGGCTGCTGTCCTTTTTCTGCCGTTAGACCCGCCGCAACGTACGCAGGGGGGAAGTCTCCGGCGGCAACGGGCTCACACCCTTTTGAATCCCGATACGGCTTTCACTCCGGAGCGCATCCTGCGCGTACCCCCATGCCCGGGGATCGCGGCGAACGGCGCACACGAAACCTTCCTAGAACATTCGCTTTTTCCAGTTGCCGGCATCGCCCCTTGCCCCGGCCGTCCGGCGGCGGTATTGCCGGCCGCAAGGAGCTAACCGCCATGCATCGTTGCGTCCGTTTCCCCCTGTTTCTGCTCTGCTGCCTGCTGTGGGCCAGCCAGACGCCGGCCCAGACCCTCTCCCCCGAAGCCCGGCGCGATCTGTCCGTTCTGGCCACCGTCTATCCCGGCGTACTGCGCGCCATCGAGGTCGGGCCGGGGGGACGCGCGACGGTCGTGCTCGCCGACGGCACGCGCCTGCCCTACGACGACGGCCGGGCGCGCACGCCCGAAACGTCCGTGGACGACCCCGACATCAAGACCATGCTCGCCCAACCCTATCCCCTGGGCCCGGTCACGAGCGAACCGCCGCTGTGGTTCTCGCCCGGCCGCCAGCGCGCGCAGGCGCTTTTCTTCGCCCTCTACGGCCACGACCAGGCCGCCGTGCGTGCGTCCCTGAAGCCGGTGCGCTTTTTCAACCAGTCCATCCCCTTCAACACCCGCCAGGGCGCGGCAGACGCCTTTTCGCGCGTGGCCACGCGCCTGGAGACGCTTGCCGCCGCCGATCCCGGCATCCGCAAATTCCTGCTCCCGGCCTCGGGCGGCATGGTCTGGCGCGTGATCGCCGGCACGGACAGGCTCTCGGCCCACAGCTTCGCAGCGGCCGTGGACGTGAGCCCCCGGGGCAACCCCTACTGGCGCAACCTGCCGCGCGGCAAGAACATGCTCGCCGTGCGCCGGGCCTTTCCCCAGGCCGTGGTCGCTGCGTTCGAGGCCGAGGGTTTCATCTGGGGCGGCAAGTGGGCGGAGTTCGACCTCATGCACTTCGAGTACCGGCCCGAACTGATCCTGCTGGCGCGCCTGGCGCGGGGCGAAACGCCGCCGCTGGCGTCCATCGACGGGCTGCTGCGGCCGGCGCGCTGAGCGTTTTCGCCTCGCGCACGGCGACATCGCCGGGCAGCGCTTTTGTCACGTGTGCGACATGCTGCATACTTTTTTTTAATTCATATCCTCTACTTCTCCCCCCATACCTTCGCCGTAACACCCTTGAATCACGTGAAAATTTTGGCAAACCCCATTGACGTCGCGTGCAAGGCGTGATTTACTGCGACAGGGAACACGAAATCCGGCTGGCAGATTTTTTGATCGCCGGCAACGGGTCGGCGGGCATGCCGCCAGTCGGCCCGATGCGCGCGCACGAGGGATGGAGGCGACAGGCCCGATGCGTCATGGCTGCGGGCGTGTCCTTTTTGAAAACAAAGGAGGACGTTTATGAACTTTTCCGTGGGTCTTGGCAGGGATGATGCGGAAAAACGGCTCGAGCAGAACGGCGTCTCCCGCCGCGACTTCATGAAATTCTGCGCCACGGTGGCGGCGGCCATGGGCATGGGCCCGGCGTTCGCGCCCAAGGTGGCCCAGGCCTTGACGGCCAAGCGCCGCCCCTCCGTCGTGTGGCTGCACAACGCCGAATGCACCGGCTGCACCGAAGCGGCGATCCGGACCATCAAGCCCTACATCGACGCACTGATTCTCGACACCATCTCCCTGGACTACCAGGAAACCATCATGGCCGCGGCCGGCGAAGCCGCCGAGGACGCCCTGCACAAGGCCGTGGAATCCCCGGACGGATTCTACCTGGTGGTCGAGGGCGGCCTGCCCACCATCGACGGCGGCCAGTGGGGCATGGTTTCCGGCCATCCCATGCTCGAGACCACAAAGAAGATCGCCCCCAAGGCCAAGGGCATCATCTGCATCGGCACCTGCTCCGCCTTCGGCGGCGTGCAGAAGGCCAAGCCGAATCCCAGCCAGGCCAAAGGCGTGGCCGAAGCCCTGGGCGTCAAGACCATCAACATCGCCGGCTGCCCGCCCAACCCCATCAATTTCGTCGGCGCCGTGGTCCATGTCCTCGAAAAGGGCCTCCCCGAACTCGACGACAACGGCCGGCCGAAGATCTTCTACGGCGAGCTCGTCCACGACAACTGTCCGCGGCTCAAGCATTTCGAGGCTTCCGAATTCGCTCCCTCCTTCGATTCCGAAGAGGCCAAGAAGGGCTTCTGCCTCTACGAACTCGGCTGCAAGGGTCCCGTGACCTACAACAACTGTCCGAAAGTGCTGTTTAACCAGGTGAACTGGCCCGTCCAGGCCGGCCATCCCTGCATTGGCTGCAGTGAGCCGGATTTCTGGGACACCATGACCCCCTTCTACGAGCAGGGCTAGCAAGCCCCGCTTCGTGACGGCCAGTACCCGGAACCCTTCAAACAGCAGCGAACGCTTCGTGACGGAGGAAGCACATGGCTGAGAGCAAACCCACGCCGCAATCCACCTTCACCGGACCCATCGTGGTCGACCCCATTACCCGGATCGAAGGTCACCTGCGGATCATGGTCGAAGTCGAAAACGGCAAGGTCAAGGACGCCTGGAGCTCTTCCCAGCTCTTCCGCGGCCTGGAAATCATCCTCAAGGGCCGCGACCCCCGCGACGCCCAGCACTTCACCCAGCGCGCCTGCGGCGTGTGCACCTATGTCCACGCCCTGGCCTCCACCCGCTGCGTGGACGACGCCGTCAAGGTCAACATCCCGGCCAACGCGCGCATGATGCGCAACCTGGTCATGGCCTCCCAGTACCTGCATGACCACCTCGTCCACTTCTACCACCTGCACGCCCTCGACTGGGTGGACGTGACCAACGCGCTCAAGGCCGATCCGCAGAAAGCCGCCAAGCTGGCCGCCTCCGTGGCCCCGGCCCGTCCCGGCAACTCCGCGGCGACCCTCAAGGCCGTCCAGGACAAATTGAAAGCCTTCGTCGAGTCCGGGCAGCTCGGCATCTTCACCAACGCCTACTTCCTCGGCGGGCACAAGGCCTACTACCTGCCGCCCGAGCTCGATCTCATCGCCACGGCCCACTACCTGGAAGCCCTGCACATGCAGGTCAAGGCCGCCAGCGCCATGGCCATCCTCGGCGGCAAGAACCCCCACACCCAGTTCACGGTCGTGGGCGGCTGCTCCAACTACCAGGGCCTGACCAAGGATCCCCTGGCCAACTATCTGGCGCTTACCAAGGAAGTCTGCACGTTCATCAACGAGTGCTACATCCCGGATCTGCTCGCCGTGGCCGGCTTCTACAAGGACTGGGGCGGCATCGGCGGCACCACCAACTACCTGTCCTTCGGCGAGTTCGCCACGGACGAGAGCTCGCCCGAGAAGCACATGGAGAGCTCCTACTTCCCAGCCGGCCTCATCACGGGACGCGACCTGGGCAAGGTGGACAAGGTGGACCTCGGCGCCATCTACGAGGACGTCAAGTACTCCTGGTACGCCCCCGGCGGCGACGGCAAGCACCCCTATGACGGCGTCACCGATCCCAAATACACCAAGCTCGACGACAAGGACCACTACTCCTGGATGAAGGCCCCCCGCTACAAGGGCAAGGCCATGGAAGTCGGCCCCCTGGCCCGTACGTTCGTCGCCTACGCCAAGGGACAGCCGGAATTCAAGAAGACCGTGGACATGGTCCTCGGCAAGCTGTCCGTGCCGGCCACGGCCCTGCACTCCACGCTCGGCCGCACAGCCGCCCGCGGCATCGAGACCGCCATCGTCTGCGCCAACATGGAGAAGTGGATCAAGGAAATGGCCGACAGCGGCGCCAAGGACAACACCCTGTGCGCCAAGTGGGAGATGCCCGAGGAGTCCAAGGGCGTCGGCCTTGCGGAAGCCCCCCGCGGCGCGCTGTCCCACTGGATCCGCATCAAGGGCAAGAAGATCGACAACTTCCAGCTCGTCGTGCCCTCGACCTGGAACCTCGGTCCCCGCGGCGCCCAGGGCGACAAGAGCCCGGTCGAAGAGGCGCTGATTGGCACGCCCATCGCCGATCCCAAGCGTCCGGTCGAGATCCTGCGCACGGTCCACGCGTTCGACCCCTGCATCGCCTGCGGCGTGCACGTCATCGAGCCCGAGACCAACGAGATCCTCAAGTTCCGGGTTGTCTAAACCCCGTCCCTTCGCGTAATCGGAGAACCCGGCTTCGGCCGGGTTCTCCATTTTCAGGGAGGTTTCATGCCCGATTCCCCGCAAAAAATCCTCATCCTCGGCGTCGGCAACATCCTCTACACCGACGAGGGCGTCGGTGTGCGCGCCGTGGAACAGCTGCTCGCCACCTATGATTTTTCCGACAACGTCACGCTCATGGACGGCGGCAACCTGGGGATGCGCCTCATGGAGCCGCTCATGGCCTGCGACTACTGCATCGTGCTCGACGCGGTGCTCGGCGGCGACGCGCCGGGCACGGTCTACCGCCTCACGGGCGAGGATCTGCGCAAGTCCCTGGCGTTCAAGGACTCCATGCATCAGTCCGACCTCGTGGACACGCTCATCTACTGCGAACTGGTCGGCAAGCGGCCCGATACCGTGGTCATCGGCATGGAACCCTTCGATTTCAAGAATATGGCCGTGGAGCTTTCCCCTGACGTGGCCGCGCGCGTGCCGCACATGATCGAGGTGGCGCTCGCAGAACTCGCCGCCGCCGGCGGCACGGCCACGCCCAAGTGCGCATGTAATAACGGGTAGGGAAATGCCTCCGGCGGCCAGGAGGGGCGGCGGCCCCTCCTGGACCTCCCGAAAGGGGATACCGACGCGCGTGCCCCTTGCCAATGAAGCACGACGGGAATACCAGGAGGCGACTTCGCCGAGCCGCCGTATGTCGGCGCAAGGGGAAAGCCTCCCGCCATGCCTTTGCTCACGCCCGAACCGAAACGCCGCGACTGGATTCCGGTCATCCTGCTCGCGGTCGCCGTCTTCGTCTTCAACACCACGGAATTCGCGCCCATCGCGCTTTTGAGCGACATCGCCGCGGACTTCGGGATCACCACGTCCGGGGCCGGCCTGCTCGTCACCCTCTACGCCTGGCTCGTCGCCCTGCTCTCCCTGCCGCTCATGCTCCTTTGCGCGAACATGGAGCGGCGCACGCTGCTGCGAAACGTCTTCCTCGTCTTCGTCGCCAGCCACGTCCTGTCGGGCCTCGCCGCCAACTTCCCGGTCCTCATGCTCTCGCGCGTCGGAGTCGTCTGCGCCCATGCCGTGTTCTGGGCCATCACGCCGCCCCTGGCCCTGCGCATCGCGCCGGCCGGCTACGGCGCGCGGGCGCTCGGCATCCTCTCCGCCGGCTCGGCCCTGGCCATGGTTCTCGGGTTGCCGCTCGGGCGCGTCATCGGGCTTTCCCTAGGCTGGCGCGCGACTTTCTGTGCATCGGCGGCCTGGCCCTCGTGGTCATGGCGGCGCTCCTGCGCCTGCTGCCGACGCTGCCCAGCCGCCACGCCGGCAATCTGCGCAGCCTGCCGGTCCTGCTGCGGCGGCCGGCCCTGACCGGCCTCTACATCCTGACCGCCCTGCTCGTGACCGGCCACTTCACGGCCTACACCTACATCGAGCCGTTCATCCTCAAGGTGGCCAGGGGCAGCGAGAACTTCGCCACCATGACCCTGCTCCTGTTCGGCCTTGCCGGCATCCTCGGCTGCGTCGTCTTCGCCAAGGGCAACGACCGGCATCCGACCGCCATGTACCTTGCGCCCGTCGCCCTGACCGCCACGTGCCTGCTGCTGCTCCTGTCCGCCGCCGCTTCGCCCGCTTCGCTCCTTGGCGTGTGCGTGCCCTGGGGCATGGCCATGGCGGCCTTCAACCTCGTGTTGCAGTACCGGGTGGTCCAGGCCGCGCCCGACGCCACGGACATCGCCATGGCCATGCAGTCCGGCATCTACAATGTCGGCATCGGCACGGGCGCGTTTCTCGGCGGGATGACAGCCGACGGCCTCGGCCTGCCCTTCGTCGGCATCGTTGCCGGAGTCATCGCCGGGGCGGCCAGCCTGTGGAGCGTGGTCTGCCTCAAACGATTCTAGTCAGGGGGGAGCGCCTCCGGCGGCCAAAGGGCTGCGCCCTCTGGACTCCCATTCCGGTTTTTGTCGCATCAAACGGTTCCCGGAAGGTCCTCTTTGCCCTAGGCGTAAAAAAAGCGGCCGGGAGCTTCCACTCCCAGCCGCCGCAAGCGTCTTTCTTCTTCCGCAATACCTTCCCGAGCATCGGCCCATATGGCTCACAGCCAACCTAGCCCCTTCACGGGAGTCCAGAGGGCGCAGCCCTTTGGCCGCCGGAGGCTTCTCCCCACCCCATCTCTCCCGCGCTACATATTCGGCCGGGCGCGGACGGTGCGCACGGCTTCGCGCAGCATGAGGCGGACCGTCTCGTCGGTCACGGGCTCGTCCATGATCAGGGTCACGGCCTGGACGTAGCGCGCCGGGAGCATGTTGAGCGTCAGCGCGTAGATATCTTCGATGTCCGTCCGGTTGTAACGGTAGTCCGGAAACTCGGCCAGCACCTCGGGGATGAGGTTGATGACCCGCTCCTCGTTCCTGTTGCGGATGGAATGAAAATCCAGCCCAAGCGCGACGTAATCCATGCCCCCTCCGCCCGACCGGTTTTGCCTTGACTCTATCTCGGCGCGGAAATTTTGCAACTCAATTTGCCCGGCTCATGGCCGAGGTGCCACTTCCAGGCCGTATCCACGACGGCTTCGATATCCATGTAACGCGGCGTCCAGCCGAGTTCCCGGATGATCGCGCCGGAATCGGCGTAGAGCCCAGGCGAATCTCCGGCGCGGCGCGGCCCTTCGACCACGGGCACGGGCCTGCCCGAAACCTTCTCCACGGCCTTGATGACTTCGCGCACGGAGTTGCCCGTGCCGGTGCCGAGGTTGTAGGTCGCGCTCTTGCCGCCATCCAGCAGCCGCCGCAGGGCCAGGATGTGGGCGTCGGCCAGGTCCGTGACGTGGATGTAGTCGCGAACGGCCGTGCCGTCCGGAGTCGGGTAGTCGGTGCCGAAGATCTGCACCTGGGGAATGCGGCCAAGGCCCGCGGCGACGACCAGGGGAATGAGGTGCGTCTCGGGATCGTGGTCCTCGCCGATCTCCCCGTCCGGGTCCGCGCCGGCGGCGTTGAAGTAGCGCAGCGCCGTGTAGGTCATGCCGTAGGCCGCGTCGAAATCCTTGAGCATCTGCTCGATCATGAGCTTGGTCGTGCCGTAGGGGCTCATGGGGCGCGTGGGATGGTCCTCGGTGAGGGGAACGCGCTCGGGCGCGCCGTACGTGGCGCAGGTGCTGGAAAAGACGATGTGGCGGCAGCCGGCCTTGCGCATGGCCGAAAGCAGGGACAAGGAGCCGGCCACGTTGTTGCGGTAGTACTTCTCGGGATCGGTGACGGATTCGCCCACGTAGGCGAAGGCGGCGAAATGGAGTACGGCTGCGGGCTTGTATTCGGCGAAGACCTCGTCGAGCTCGCCGCGATGGAGGATGTCCCCGCGCACGAGCGGTCCCCACTTCACGGCCCAGTCGTGGCCGTACACCATGTTGTCGAAGGTGATCGGGGTAAAGCCTGCCGCCTTGAGTGCCTTGCAGGTATGGGAGCCGATGTAGCCCGCGCCGCCGGTGACGAGGATGTTGGTTGCCATGGAGCGTTCTTCCTTGAAGGGTTGTTACTTGTCGGCAAGGACCGCCGCCACGGGCGCGGCCCCGGTTTTCGGAGCGCCGCCTTTCCCGGCCGGCGCGCCGAGCGTCATGGTCATGCCGCGATAGAACGTGATCGCCTCGATGCGCAAGGCCAGCTTCTGGCCGGCAGTCAGCTTTTCCACGCCGAGCAGCCTTGCCGGCAACGCCAGTTCCAGGGCGATGTGCGGCAGCGGCTTGTCGAGCACCTGCATGACGCCCTGGGTCTCCAGGGCGGCGAGGCTGCCGTCGGCGGCCACGGCGTAGAGCCGGGGCGCCAGCTCGAAGCGGCCCGGGTACTTGGAATGGGGACGCGGCACCAGGCACAGGGCGAAGTGCTTCATGCCCGCGCCGGCGTCCACGTCGAGGTTGATGCGGTAGCTCTCCGAAGGCGGGAATTCGCCGTCGTGGGCCAGCAGGTAGAGGTCGGCGTAGTTCTGGGCCAGATTGAAGAGGTTGAGGCTCTCCGGGCTCCAGGACATATGCACGTCGCCGAAGGGGACATGGGGCGCGGGCACGGTGAACCAGGGCAGGCGCGTACCGGCCTTGTCCGGCCAGTCGGCCAGTGAATCGTCGCCCACGACCACCGGCGTTTTGGCCCGTGCGAGGGGGATGACCGCCGGCATGGGCGGGGTCTTCCTGCCGCCGCTTGCGGCGTGCAGGGCCGGGACGTCGCGGTTGGCGGCGGCAAGGGCCGTGACGAGCCCCTCGTAGGGCGCGTTGCGGATGTCCACGAGGCCCATGTTGAAATTCTCGCCGTCGCCGCGCCCGCCCGAGGGCTCGTCGTAGTACTGGAACCAGTGGATGCCGGCGATGTTCGGGAAGGCGGCGAAATTGCGCACCGCGGCCGCAGCCCCGGCCGCGCGTTCGGCCTGCGTCTGTACGTGCATCAAGTGGCCGTTGTTGACGTTGCCCGAACGGTTTTCGTTGGCGGCGAAGAAGAATTCCGAAATGAGCACCGGCGTGTCCGTGAGCCTGGCCAGGCCCTCGAAATAGTACGGGGCCACCCAGCCGTCGGGCGTGTCCACGTTGTAGTTGGTGGAAAGGACGTCGAGGTGGCCGCGCGAGGCCAGCACCGCGTCCTGGTTGTAATAAAGCGGCAAACGGTCGCCCATGACGAGGCGGTCGGGATCGGCGGCCTTGAGCGCCTTGTAGACCAGCTCGTAGTACCTGCCGGCGCACACGGCGGTGAAGCGCTCGATGAGCGTGATGCCGTGCCCGCCCGGGCGCAGGTGCAGTTCCGCCCGGCCCTTCTTGAGGTCCTCGAAGCCGTTCACGCCCTTGCCGGGCACGAAATCGACCAGCAGCCTGCGCCAGTCGCCCTTGTAGTGGTCGTAGACCATGCGCCACAGCACCTGCTTGGTGTACACGGCCCACTCGTTGCCGAGATACCAGCGGAAAAGCGGCGCGTTCCACCAGCCGACCTCGTTGTCCGTGAAGTAGCCGATGACCGCAGGGTTGTCCTTGTAGGGGGCGGTGATCTCCCTGGCCTTGGCCGTGGCGATGGCCTGGGCGTCCGGGGCGAAGGGGTCGAACCAGTGCAGGCGGCTCAAGCGCCCAAGGTCGATCTCCGGCACCAGCGGCAGGGTCATGGCCGTGGTCGGATCGGACCAGCCGCCCCGGGTGTTGAAGCCCCAGGCGTAGAGGCGCTGTTGCGTGTCGGCGGCCCAGGCGGCCAGATCGGGATAGGAATCCTCCCAATAGTAGCCATGGCCCCTGTAGTGCTTGTCGCCGCCGTTGACGGTGTCCGCGCCGATGGAGAAAAAGGGTATTGCGCCGCCCGGCATGGTCAGCCACCATGCGCCGTCCCGGCGCGCCGTGCCGAAGCCGCCGGCCAGGGCCGCGACGCTGGACAACGCGAGCCAGAGCGCGACCGTAGCCGGGATGATCCACGGCGCGCGGCCGCGATGGCAACCCGAGCCGAACCTGTCACAGGACGAAAACACCCTTGCCGCCATCCGAAGGAACATGTGCTTCATAGGAGATATGGAGGGTTAGCGGTGGAGTCGTGGGCGCATCAGCGCAGGGCGTCGGCCAGGAGTTTCGCGAGCACCGTGTCGGAATCGAAATAGCGCGCGGCAAAGGCCTTGGCCGCCTTGGCATGGCGCGGCCAATCGGCGCGCACGGCCTCGATGCCGGCCAGGGCCCCGGCCTCGTCGTCGAAGGCGACAACGCCCTCACCCACGTCCATGAAGCGCGAATAGCCCGTGTCCTGGACCACGGCCGGCCGGCCGGAAGCCAGGTAGCAGGCCGTGCGGCAGGAAAACCAGCCCGAGCGCGTGGCCACGTAGGCGTTTTTGGCGGTGGAGAATTCCGCGAAGCTGTCCCAGATGTAGTCCCGGTAGACCCAGGGCGTCTGGGACATGGAAAACCCGTCGCGCAACTTCCAGCCCTTTTCCTCAAGCAGCTCGCGGGGCGGCCGGCCGCCGCCAAGCGCCAGTTCCAGGGGCGCGGAGGTCTTTTGCGGCAGGTCGAGCATCTTCTCGAATTCCATGTTCTTGCCGCCGTACTGCACGCCACCGACAAGGGGTCCCTTCTGGGCCGGCTGCCAGGAAAGCACGGTGGTGAAGGCGTCGCGCGCGGGCGTCTCCGGCGCGCCGGCCCAACTCTCGAGCACGATGGGCTGGCGCGTGGGAATCCAGTCCACGATGCCCTTGGGTACGGTGCAGAAATCCTCATTGATGTTTTCCCCGAAAGAGAAAAACACGTCGTGGCGGCGCATGTTCTCGATATTGCGCTTCTCCTCGTCCGTGGCCGTGCCGTCGAGGAACTGGGGAAAACTCGACTGGGTGTAGAGGGGGTCGGAGTCGATGAGCACCTTGACGGGAATTTTCGCGTAGGCCTCGCGCAACTGGCAGGTCGTCGAAATGTTGAAAAAGACGTCGGCGCGCTTAACCACCGCGGCGAGTTCCTCGGCGGACATGCCCCAATGGCGGTCGTCGGGGCCGATGACGCAGAAGCGCTTGGCGAGCCCGGGGTCCAGGGCGGCGACGTAATCGCCCAGGTACTTCGTATGGTAGGTCAGATCGTCGACGAAGGTGACATTGAAGGGATCGTAGGCCCAGCCGCCGGTGTCCTCGAGGTAGTAGACGTCGTGGCCCAGGCGGTAGAAGCCGTGCAGGTACTGGATGTAGTCCCAGGCCACCCCGCCCAGCGGATACGTGGCGGCCAACCCCGAAACGATGATCGTGCGCTTTTGCATTGCGTGAGCATCCTTGTGTGGAAACCGGGGGAGGGAACCCCTTTTTTCAAAAAGGGGTTCCCTCCCCCGGACCCCCACCTTCCCGAAAAACTTCAAAGGGGGGGGCATAGTCGTTACCGCGTCGCGGCCTCTGGAAAATCCGGCACCCGGCGGCCAAAGCCCGCCAAAAGTTTTGGGAAGGGTCCAGGGGAACCTTCTTCAAAAAGGTTCCCCTGGCCGCCGGAGGCATCTTCTCGTTACTGCTTCTTTCCCGCTTCAAAAAACAGCTTCTCGCGTTCGCGGATGTCGGCCGCGCCGATGAAGCGGAAGTATTCCTCGAAATCGACCATGGTGTCCGGGCCGGCGAAACCGGCGCTCGTGCCATGGGCTTTAAGGTGTCCGGCCCAGGCCCGCAAGGCCCGCACGGCGGTAAAGACCGAGGCGCACGGGTAGGCCGCGACGGCGTAGCCCAGTTCCTGGAGTTCGGCGGCGGACAGAAACGGCGTGCGCCCGCCCTCGATCATGTTGGCCATGCTCGGCACGGGCACCGAGGCGTTGACCTTGCGCATGTCCTCGACGGAGGTCACGGCCTCCACGAAGACCATGTCCGCGCCGGCCGCGGCGTAGAGCTGCGCCCGGCGGACGGCTTCGTCCAGGCCGTGGACGGCGGCCGCGTCGGTGCGGGCCATGATGACGAAATCAGGGTCCTGGCGCGCCCAGAGCGCGGCCTTGAGCTTAGGCAGGTATTCCTCGACCGTGACCACGGACTTGCCGGCCATATGGCCGCAGCGCTTGGGATAGGTCTGGTCCTCGATAAAAAGCGCGGCCGCGCCCAGGCGCTCCGCCTCGCGCACGGTGCGGATGACGTTGTTGACGTCGCCGAAGCCCGTGTCGATGTCCACCATGACCGGCACGTCCACCCGGGAGACGATGTGGGCGTAATGCGTGAGCATCTCGGTGGCGGTGAGCAGGCCGATGTCCGGCAGGCCGAGCAGGCTGCCGGCGGTGCCGTAGCCGGCCACGGCCAGGGCGGAAAACCCGGCCTCGGCGATGGCCAGGGCGGACAGGCCGTCGTGGGCCACGGGCAGCATGAGGAGTTCCGGGGCGTTGACCAGTTCCCGAAACCGCGTGGTCTTCTTCACGAAAGCCTCCTGATTGCGCGAAGTTCCCGCCCGGACGGACCGGCGGCAGCGCCGCTTCCGGAAAAACCGGCGCTGCGTTTCCCGGGAAGCCAGCCGTGCGGCACGGGCAGGCGTTTGCCGCAGACTACCCTTGCGGCATTCCTTGCGTCCGCACGAGGGGACGCCGGATGCCGGCCGAGCGTGCGCCCGCGCTTCCCCACGGCGTCCCGGGCAGGGACGCGGCAGGAAAAAGCGGGCGGCGCGCAACGGTGTGTTTAGGCGCAAAGGGGCTTGGGCGGCAACTTCTCGGGGCGGCCCTTGCCCATCTGGATGGCGTGCAGGCGGGCGAACTCGCCGTTTTTGGCCATGAGCTCGTCGTAGGAGCCCATTTCATGGATGCGCTGGTTCTTGATGACCAGGATCACGTCCGCGCGGCGCATCATGGACAGGCGGTGGGCGATGACGAAGGTGGTGCGGTTTTCCATGAGCCGCTCCAGGCCTTCCATGATGAGCGCCTCGGTCTCGGCGTCAAGCGCCGAGGTGGGCTCGTCGAGGATGAGTAGCGGCGAATCCTTGAGCAGGGCCCGGGCGATGGCCAGGCGCTGGCGCTGGCCGCCGGAGAGGTTGGCCCCCTTCTCGCCGAGAATGGTGTCGTAGCCCTCGGGCAGGCCGACGATGAAGTCGTGGGCGTTGGCGAGCTTGGCCACCCGCTCCACTTCCTCGCGCGTGGCCTGTTTTTTGCCGTAGGCGATGTTGTCGTGCACGGACATGGGGAAGAGCTGCGTTTCCTGGAGCACGATGGCGATGTTGCGGCGCAGGCTCGTCAGCGACACGTCGCGCAGGTCCTGACCGTCGATGACGATGGCGCCCTGTTGCGGATCGTAGAAGCGCAGCAGCAGACTTATAAGCGAGGTCTTGCCGGCGCCGGTCTGGCCGACCACGGCCACGGTGGAACCGCCCGGGCAGACGAAATCCACGTCGTTTAAGACCATCTTCTCCGGGGTATAGCCGAAGCTCACGTGGTCGAAGCGCACCTCGGCCTTGGTGATGGCCAATTCCGGGGCGTCGGGCTTTTCGGGCACGGCCTCGTCCACGGCCAGGATGTCCATGACGCGCTTGGCCTGGGCCATGGAGCCGCGGATGCTGCCCACGGTGACGCTCAGGCTATTGAGCGGCGTGTACAGGGAGGCCAGGTAGGCAATGAACACAAGCAGCTCGCCGGTGGAAAGCAGGCCGTCGAGGACGTGGCGCACGCCGATGTAGAGCACGAGCGCCGTGCCGGCGGCGGTGATGCCGGAAACCAGCCAGCCGTAGAGGGTCTGCAAGGCGTAGAGCGACAGCTTGCGGTCGAAGGAACGCTGCGATTCGGCCACGAAGCGGCGCTTCTCCTCGTCCTCGCGGCCGAAGGCCTGGACCAGGGTGATGGAGGAGAAGATGCGCTCGACGATGGTGTAGACCTGGGATTCCTTGAGGTACGACTCGGTGGTCAGGTCGCCGATCTTGCGCGAGACCCTCGAGATGGCGATGAAAAGCAGCGGAATGACGCACAGGGCGTAAAGCGTCAGCTCCGCGTCCATGCGCAGGCAGACCACGAGCATGCCGACCAGCAGGGCGGCGCTGGTGAGCGTGGTGAAAACGCCGTTCATGAGCAGCGCCTGCACGGCGTAGGTGTCGCCCATGACGCGGTAGATGAGGTCGCCCGTGGGCCAGTTCTGGTGGAAGCGCAGGGACTGGCGCTGGAGATGGTCGAACAGGTCGCAGCGCAAATCCTGGACCATGTCCTGGCCCATGCGGATGGTCAGGTAGTTGTTGCACAGCTGCACGAACCCGACCAGGAAATGCACGCCGACCAGCATGCCCACCACGCTTGCGAGCTGCACGCCGAGCGGAATGGCGCTCAGATCCGGCTGCCAGCCGAGGATGTCCAGGGGCTTGTGCCCGATGATCTGGTCCACGGCCAGGGTCAGCGGCCAGGGTTTGAGGAGCTCCATGGCGCTGGCCAGGCCGACCAGACCGAGCCCCAGGAGGAAGAGGAGTTTGTAGGGTTTCAGGTACCCCAGCAGCGTGCGAAACATGCTCATGGCGCGAGTCCTTGCGGGGCGAGCCCCGCTCCGGGGCGGCTGCCCCGGTTCCCCCGCAGGGGCGGAAAAAAAACCGTGACGCGCCGCCCCGGACCCGACCGGGCCTGGGGCGGCGCATCGGTGACGCAGCTTACGCGGCCTCTGTCTCGACGGCGGACGCGGCGGCGGCCGCCGGGACAAGGGCCGGTTCCTCTTCCTCGACGACCGTTTCGGCCGTGCGCGGCTTGACCACCTTGGCCACGCGCTCGTCCTTGGGCTCGGTCAGGGAGCAGCCGGGGCGCGTGATCATCACGTACTGGGTGATGGTGGCGACCAGGGAGGCGGCGCGGTAGAGGCCCGCGACCATGGCCCCGACCAGGCCCACGGCCACCGCTCCGGCGGCGACGGCCGCCAGGGGATGGAGGAAGGCCAGGGTGCCGGCGGTTACTGCGCTCGCGACCAGGACCGCCACGGAGAGCCCGGAGGGCAGCACCGAGCCGGCCATGCGCACGAACCGCTTGTCCCCGCCGTGGTTTTCCACGGTCGCGCGCAAGCGCGCGGTGGTCAGGCGGCCGGCCTTGACCGAGAGGTCCCAGGGCGGCGTGGACGAGGAGGCGGCGAAGCCGCTGTCGAGGGCATAGGTGACGCCAAGCGTGCGCAGCAGGCCGATCACCGCGCCAAGCAGCTCGTCGCGCTCCAGGCCCTTGTTGTTCCAGAAAAAGCGGTGGAAGGACATACGGTGGGCGAAAAGGCCGCCGGTCGCGGCCAGACGGCGCAGCAGCCCGACCTTGGGCAGGTCGGCCTCGTCGCAGGCGGCGGTTTCGACCATGGGCAGCGGGCACGCGCCCACACCCGCGCCGCGCCTCACGCCCCAAAGCGTCTTGTAGCGCGTCCAGCCGCGAAGCACCGGCTGGGCCAGCGTCAGGCCGGCGATGGTCAGGCGCGAGGCCATGTTGTCGTGATTTTCCGGCAGGCGCGCCTTGCTCACGCGGTAGGCGACGAAGGCGATGGTCGTCGCGGCCATGGCCAGGCCCGCGCCGCCGGCGATCAGGCTGAAGGGAGCCGCCAGCATGCAGGCCACGGCAACGAACATCCATTCCATGGAGAGCGGCAGGTAGGCGGCCAGGCTGCCCTTGGGCTCGTACAAGGTCTGGAACAGCCCCATGCCGAAAGCCCCGTGGTAGACGATGGGCCGCGCGGCGAGCAGCGCGCCGGAGATGTCGCCGTAGATGCGGCCGGCCCAGCGCGAGTTGCCGAGCATGTTGAAGCGGGCCTTGTGCTTGGGCAGAAGCAGGGCCTCGGCGCGGCCGTAGCCTTTCTGCTGCTTGAGATAGGCCGAAACGGTGTTGCGGCGGTGGTGCCAGACGAACATGGCCGCGGAGAAGCCGATGGTGTGGCCCTGGTCCTGGAGCCGCCAGCACACGTCCACGTCGTCGCCGGCCGCGCGGTAGGTGGCGTCGAAGCCGCCGATGGCGGCCAGATGTTCCTTGCGGTAGGCCATGTTACAGCCGGGGATGTGCTCGGCGATCTCGTCGGTGAGCAGCACGTGGGTCGGCGCGCCGGGCGAGACGGCGACGCAGGCGGCGGTGCGGTTGTCCTCGGGCGGGGGCAGGTTGGGGCCGCCCACGGCCACGAAGCGTTTGTCGGTGAAGGCCCAGGCCATGTAGTGCAGCCAGTGCGGGTCCACGTAGCAGTCGGAGTCGGTGTAGGCCACGATCTCGCCCCGGGCGGCGTTCATGCCGACGTTGCGCGCGGCGGACAGGCCCAGGTTCGGCTGGTGGATGACGTGGATGTAGGGCGCGGCCGCGGCGTGGCGATCGGAGATCGCGCCGGTTTCGTCGGTGGAGCCGTCGTCCACCACGATAACCTCGAAGTGGGGGTAGTCCACCTTGGCGAAGGAGGCCAGGCAGCCGTCCATGGTCGTGGCGGCGTTGTAGGCGCACACGACCACGGAGATAAACGGCGGATTTTCCGGCAGCATCGGCAGGCGCTGGCGGTAGACGTCGGCCACGGCCTGGTAGGCGGGCTTGGGCTTGCGCGTCTCGGTCACGACGCCGAACTTCCAGTCCTCGATGAGGTGGCCGCCGGTGTACCATTCGTCGGTCCAGGCGAAGACCATGGTGCCGGAGACGCCGAGCTCGTAGGCGGCGCGCAGCTGCCAGGAGAGCGTCTCGGCCACGTGCTCCTCGTCGTTGCGGATGGAGTCCATGCCGAATTCGGACAGCACCAGCGGCAGTTCGCCGGCCACGTTCTGCAGGCGCTTGACGTAGGAGCGGAAGGCCTTCTCGTCGTGCAGGTAGACGTTGACCGAGAGGAAATCCAGGAACGGCAGGCGCAGGTATTCCGTGGAGGGGTAGTTGGCGTAGGTGACCATGCCCTCGGGGTCTTCCTCGCGCACGATGGCGGCGAGCTTGCCCAGGAACTTCTCGACCTTGCCCGCGCCGTGCCAGCGCACGATGTGGCTCGGGATCTCGTTGCCGATCAGCCACGCCAGGATGGCCGGATGGCCGGCAAGGGACGCCACGGCGTCGCGCACGGTCTTCTTGATGTCTTCCTTGACCTCCCACTGGTCGAGGAAGCACAGGTGCTCCGGCCAGGGGATGCCGATCATGACGCGGATGCCGTGGACGGCGGCGATGTCCAGAAAATGGCGGGGCGGCACGTAATACACGCGGATCGAGTTGACGCCGGCGCGGCGCATGAGTTCGAAGTCGCGGTGGACGGTGTCGTCCTCGGGAAGGGGTTCGCCCCGGGAGTTTTCCGGGAACGGCCCGTAGGTGACGCCCTTGATGAAGAACTTGTCCTCGCCGGCGAACAGGTAACGGCCCTTGGCGCGAACGCGGGGCAGGGTCTTCTCGCCTGCCAGTCCTTCTTCGATCTGAAACATAGTTCCCCTTCTCCTCGGTGTATGGCGCTTTTCGCGGGATTCGCCGTCCGGCCCCTGCGGGCGGTTACGACGGCGTACGGTGTCTCTCTAGCGGCTGTCCTTTACAACTCACCGGAATTCCTTGCGAACACCAATTCGTTCACCTTCCGGCGGGCGGCCTGCGGGATACCGAATAGCAATGGGCGTGCCAAAGAGAGAAAGGCAGGCGACAGGCCGGTTCCACGGCCGGGCAACGAAGGGCGGGAGGCGGCGGTTACGAAAATTGCGCACGTGATTACGGTATCGTAATCGGCGGGGAGGGGAATCGGGGGTAAACGGCGTCACAGGCCACTTTGCGGCATATGTGCGGTCGCATCCCGCGGCGCCGCGGCAAGCGGCTTCCGCCTGAAACGGACGGGGCAAGGAATCTGCAACCGGAATCAGGGAGCGCAGGGAAGCCTGCCGGGGACAATGCCCACGCCCGCCTGCGGCCCCTCCCGCAACCCGCTACAACAGACCGGCGACGTGGCCGCAGGTGGCTTCGAGCAGGCCGAGCAGAATCCGGGTATTGGGCGCGACGGCGGCCGCGTCGCCGGCCTTGGCCGCCATTTCCAGGTCATAGGAGGCCTGGCGCAGGGGCTCGGCCAACATGGTGCCGGCCACGCCCTTGAGGGAATGGGCCTGATGCGCCAGGCGGCCCATGTCGCCCGCGGCCAGGGCGGCTTCGAAATCCGCCCGGCGGCCGGGCGTTTCCGCGACGAACACGCGGAAAATCTCGGCGAGCAGCTCCTCGTCGTCGTCGAATCGCTGCCGCAACCGGGCCAGATCGACCAGGCCGGCGCTTGCGTCGTCCGTTCCCATGCCCACCTCTCCTGTATCTGCATCCCGCCGCAGCGACTCATGAGGATTTCTCCTCGAAACCTCGTGGTAACGCCCAGTGCCGGCGTCGTGTGCCCACCCGGCGCAGCCCCTCCCGGCCGCCGGAAGCGTCCCCTACCCCTTGCCCCCGGGCCCGGCCAGGACCGGCGGCAGGAAGAGCGTGATCACGCAGCCCCCTCCGGGCTGGCCGGCGGCCTCCACCGCGCCGCCGAAATCGTCCACGACCTTTTTGACCATGGCCAGGCCCAGGCCGTATTCGCAGTGGTCGCCCTTGTAGAAGGGACTGAACATGTTCTCCAGGTGCTCGCGCGTCGCACCGCGGCCGGAATCGGCCACGCGCAACCGCACCCGCTGTCCGTCCCGGTCGGCGGCGACGGACACGAGCCCGCCGTGGGGCAAGTCTTCCACGGCGTTTCGCAGCAGGTTGACCAGGCACTGCTTGAGCAGGGCCGGATCGAGGGTCACGGCCGGAAGCCCCGGCTGGATGTCCAGGCTCAAGCCCACGCGCCGCGTTTCGGCCTCGAGCCCCACGGTCTGCACCGCCTCCCGCGCCACCCGCTCCACGTCGGCCTGGCCCACGACCGCGCCCACGGGCCGGGCGAATTCCAGAAACTGCTTGAGCAGCGCCTCCATGCGCGTGAGCTCCTCGAGCACGATGCCGGCCTTTTCCTTGGCGGACTCGGGCAATCCGTCCATCAGGGACAGCCGTCGGGCGAAGCCGCTCGCCGCGAACAGCGGGTTGCGGATCTCGTGGGCGAGGTAGGAGGAGAGCCGCCCCACCGTCTCGATGCGCTCGGCCTGCCGGGCGCTGATCTCGCCCATGGTGCGGTCGGTGATGTCGCGGCGAAAGACCACCACGTGTCCCACCTGCCCCGAGGTGTCGCGGATGGGGTAGGTGTAGGTGCGGTAGTAGCGCAGCCTGCCGTCGGCGCCCACGGCGGTGTGCAGGCGTTCGGCCTTCTCGCCCGTGGCCAAGGCGGTGCGGAAGGGACCGGTCGGATCGTCGGGGTCGCACAGCGGTGGGTCCTCGGACGAGGCGCGCAGCTCCCGGCAGTCGCTGCCGATGAGGTCTTCCTTGGCGCGCCCAAGGCGCGCGACGACGTTGCGGTTGAGGTCCACCACCCTGCCCGAGGCGGCGATGAGCGCGATGTCCTCCTGCACCTCGTCCACGATGGCTTCGAGCAACAGCTTCTGGTGATCGAGGCGGCGGCGGCAATGCGCGCCCACGGACACGGCGCTCGACAGGGCGCAGAGAAAAAACGAGGCCGTGCTGTCGATCAGCGAGGCCCCGGGCGGCATGTCGCGGTAGAGAGTACGGTTGTCCAGGCTGCTTAGCAGGGCGACGACGAGGTTGATGTGCGGTGCGTGGGCGAAAAGCTCCTGGTAGGTGGCGAAAAACGGCACCCCGGCCAAAAGCGGCGAGCGCCGCCTGGGGTCGCACGGCTCGATTCCGGCGACGCCGGCCAGACGCATGGGGGGCAAAAATTCGCGGAACTCGTCGCCGGCGACGATCTCGAGGATCGTGTCGAAGCCCGGACCCGCGCCGACCACGCCGACGAGGTACTCCCGGTCCTCGGCATCAAAAACGCAGTAGGCGTCATCGTGGGGGCGCGGCGCGTCGACCATGCGGCAATCCTTTAGCGGGTCAATCGTGTTCGCGGTCCGTCAACATGGCATAAAGCTCCTTGACGGTCCATCCCGAAAGCCGCATTGCCGCACGCCGGGCGGCCTCGCGCGGCTTGCCCCCGGCCGCCGCCTCCTCGGCGAGCACGGCCCTTGCCGCGGCCTCGTCACAGCGCCCGAGCGCCCCTGGGCCGACGACCACCGTCACCTCGCCCAGAAGCTCCAGGTCGCGTCCGGCGAATTCCGACAGCCTGCCGGGCAGGAATTCCTCGAACGTCTTGGTCATCTCCCGGCAGAGGACGCATTCGCGGTCGCCAAGGGCCGCGAGCGCCGCGGCCAGGGTGTCGCCCAGGCGGTTCTTGCGCTCGAAAAAGACCAGCGTCGCGCCCGTGGCCCCAAACCGGGCGAAGAGCTCCCGGGCCTCGCCCGCGCTTCGCGGCGGAAACCCCAGAAAGCTGAAAGGATAGGGCGCAAGTCCGGCCGCGGAAAGCGCCGCGGCCACGGCCGACGGCCCGGCCACGGGCGAGACGGGGTGGCCCGCCTCCCGCGCGGCGCGCACGATGCGGTAGCCCGGATCGGCCAGGAGCGGCGTGCCGGCGTCGGAAACGAGGGCCACGTCGAGGCCTTCGCCGAGCCAGGCGAGGACCTGTTTGACGCGCCCTTCCTCGTTGTGCTCGTGGGAGCTCATCAGCCGGCGGGCCGTGACGCCGCAGGCCTTGAGCAGCATGCCGGTGCGGCGTGTGTCCTCGGCCAGGACCACGGCCGCGTCGGCGAGCGTCGCCGCCGCGCGCGGCGAAAGGTCGGCCGGGTTGCCAAGGGGCGTGGCGACGATGAAAAGCGTGGCCTTGCGGGTTTCCAACAAGCAATCCTCCACGCCCCGTGGTACAGGCAGGCGCGCGCCGCGGCAAGGCCCGGCCATTGACAAGCCCCGGCTTTGGGCTACTTTATCGCCACTCCAACACGCACACGGAAGACGGTAGACGCCTGCAACACCCAGGCATCCCCACCGCTTTCGTGTGAAATGCATTGCGCCGATCCATGACGCGCCACTGCGCCTGGAACGACAAACAACACGAAACGCGAGGACTGGTCATGCCGCAACAGGTCGTCATCATCGGAGCCGTGGCCCTTGGCCCCAAGGCCGCCTGCCGCTTCAAGCGGCTTTCCCCGGACAGCAAGGTCGTCATGCTCGACCGCGACATGCGCATTTCCTACGGCGGTTGCGGCATCCCCTATTTCGTCTCCGGCGAGGTCAGCGAAGTGACCGCCCTGCAATCCACGGCTTTCCACATGGTGCGCTCGCCCGAATTTTTTGGCGAAGTCAAGGACGTGGATGCCCGGCCGCAAACCGAGGCCATCGCCATCGACCGCGCGGCCAAGACCGTCACCACCCGTCACCTGCCGACCGGCCGCGAAGAGCAGCTCCCCTACGACAAGCTCGTCATCGCCACGGGCAGCTCGCCGCGCAAGCTCCCCATCGCCGGACTCGACCTGCCGGGCGTGCACGCCGTCAACAACCTGGAGGCCGCCGAGGCCATCAAAAACGCCGTGGCCGCCGGCTCCGTCGGGTCCGTGGCCATCATCGGCTCGGGATTTATTGGCCTGGAGATGGCCGTGGCCTTTGCCGACATGTGGGGCCTCGACGTCACGGTCATCGAACTCTTCGACCAGATCCTGCCGGGCGTGACCAGCCCGACGCTCGCCGGCATGGCGCAAAAGCACATGGAGGAAAAGGGCGTCGCCTTCCGCCTGGCCGAGCAGGTCAAGGCCATCGAGGGCGACGGGAAGGCCGAACGCGTGGTCACGGACAAGGGCGTGGTCGAGGCCGACCTCGTCATCGTCTCCGTCGGCGTCGTGCCCAACGACGCCCTGGCCAGGGATTGCGGCCTGGAAGTCTCCCCGCGCGGCGGCATCGTCGTCGACGAACACATGCGCACCTCCGACCCGGACATCTACGCCGGCGGCGACTGCATCGTGGTCAAAAACCTCGTCACCGGCCAGCCCATGTACCTGCCGCTCGGGTCCATGGCCAACCGCCAGGGCCGCGTCATCGGCGACAACCTCGCCGGCGGCGATTCGGTCTTTCACGGCGTCGTCGGCTCCTGGTGCGTGAAGCTCTTCGACCTCGGCGCGGCCGGCACGGGGCTGACGCTCGCCGCTGCCAAGCGCGCCGGCATCGACGCCGTGTCCACGCACATCACGGCCGTGGACCGGGCGCATTTCTACCCCGAACACGCGCTCATGTCCCTCGAGCTCGTGGCCGAGCGCGGCACGCGCCGGGTCCTCGGGTTGCAAGGCCTGTCCGCCAACGGCGACGCCGTGGTCGGCAAGGTCAACACCGTAGCCGCCATGCTGCCCTACGCACCCAAGGTCGCGGACGTCTCCAACGTCGAAGTCGCCTACTCGCCGCCCTTCGCCGCGGCCATGGATATCCTCAACACCGTGGCCAACGTGGCCGACAACATCCTCTCCGGCAAAAATAGCGGCATCACCGTCGACGAATTCGGCGAGCTCTGGAAGCAGGCCGACCTCGGCGACGCCTACATCCTCGACTGCCGCGAGACGCTCCAGGGCGAACCGCTCGTGCAAAAGCACCCCGGCCGCTGGCACAACATCCCGCAAGGCCAGCTGCGCCACCGCCTGGCCGAGGTGCCCCGCGACAAGAAGATCGTGCTCATGTGCAACACCGGGGCGCGTTCCTACGAGGCCCTCATCACCCTGGCCCACATGGGCTTCGAGCAGGTCGTCAGCGTCGAAGGCGGCATGGCCGCCGTGAACGCCGCCGGCATCGACGTGTAAGGGGAGAGAGCGGGGCGGAGAAAAGAGAAGAGGAATGCCTCCGGCGTCCAGGAGGGACCGAGGGCCCCTCCTGGACCACCCCGAAGGGGGGGCTGGCAGCCGAAGACAAGCATGTTCGGCGAGCGAGAGGTGAAAAACCAGAAGGAGGGCCGGTCGCGAGACCGGCCCTTTTGTTTTGCGCGGGCCTGGATCGGCAGCGTCCGCGGTCCTTATGCGGCGATTTCCGTCGTTGTCGCGCCGACACGCGTTCCCTGATCCTGCCGCCGCGTCGCTTCGTGAAAAAAGTCCCAGTCTTCGGAAAATCTTCTATGCCGGGCTTGATTCGTACGATTATTTTGAGTATAACTCTTTCGTGTTACTTTTAATTTATTCATAACATCTAGGGCAGAAAAGAATTCCTGTCCGTCGCCTGGTCCGGGAGGCCCCATGTCCGCCGCCGCCGCGCCGCACGCCATGCGTTCCCGCCTTCCGGCCGGGCTCTCCTCCCCTGCCCCGATTTCCGCCAACCCACCCGCAAGGGGAACCCATCAACCCGTCGGAGGTCGCCTATGAGCCGCATCGAGATGGAAAAAATCTTCTACGACCAAACCGTGCCCCCCCCGGGCACGAATCTGGACAAATCCCTCATCGTCCAGGTCGACGAGACCAAGTGCATCGGCTGTGACACCTGCATGGGCTACTGCCCGACCGGGGCCATCACCGGCGAATCCGGCGAGCCGCACAAGGTCGTGGACGCCGCCGCCTGCATCAACTGCGGCCAGTGCCTCACCCACTGCCCGGTTTCCGCCATCTACGAGATCGTGTCCTTCGTCCCGGCCATCGAAGCCAAGCTCAAGGACAAAAACGTCAAGGTCATCGCCATGCCGGCGCCGGCCGTGCGCTACGCCCTGGGCGACCCCTTCGGCCTGCCGCTCGGCGCCGTGACCACGGAGCACATGCTGACGGCCATGCGGCAACTCGGCTTCTCCAACGTCTGGGACAACGAGTTCACGGCGGACGTCACCATCTGGGAAGAGGGCTCCGAGCTGCTCGCCCGCATCACGAAGAAGCTCGACAAGCCCCTGCCCCAGTTCACGTCCTGCTGTCCCGGCTGGCAGAAGTACGCCGAAACCTTCTACCCCGAACTGCTGCCCCACTTCTCCTCGTGCAAGTCGCCCATCGGCATGATGGGCCCCCTGGCCAAGACCTACGGCGCCAAGGAGGCGGGCTACGACCCGAAAACCGTCTACACGGTCTCCATCATGCCCTGCACGGCCAAGAAATTCGAAGGCATGCGCCCGGAATACGATGTCAGCGGCTTCCGCGACATCGACGCCACGATCAACACCCGTGAGCTGGCCTACATGCTCAAGAAAGCGAACATCGACCTGCCCAAGATCGTCGACGGCAAGCGCGACGCGGTCATGGGCGAATCCACGGGCGGCGCGACCATCTTCGGCGTCTCGGGCGGCGTTATGGAGGCGGCGCTGCGTTTCGCCTACCAGGCGCTCACGAAAAAACCGCCCCAGAGCTGGGATTTCAAGGCCGTGCGCGGCCTCGACGGCATCAAGGAAGCCACGGTGGATATCGCCGGCACGCCGGTCAAAGTGGCCGTGGTCAACGGCGGCAAGAACTTCGCCAAGGTTTGCGACGCGGTCAAAGCCGGCAAGTCGCCCTACCACTTCATCGAGTTCATGGCCTGCCCGGGCGGCTGCGTCATGGGCGGCGGCCAGCCGATCATGCCGACCGTGTTGCAGTCCATGAACAACGCCACGACCAAGTTCTACGCGTCCATGAAAAAGCGCCTGGCGCTCTACGACGCGCAAAAAGCCTAAAGGAGGGCGTCCATGCACATCGCTCGCTTCACCCGTCGCGGGTTTATCAAGACCGCCTGCGTCCTGTCCGGCGGCGCGCTCATCGGGCTGCGCCTGACCGGCCGCGCCGTGGCCGCGGCCAAACAACTCAAGGAATACATGATGGACCGCATCGACGGCGTCTACGGCGCGGACGCCAACTTCAAGGTCCGCGCCTCCCAGGACAACCAGCAGGTCATCACCCTGTACAAGAAGTTCCTCAAGGAACCCCTGTCCCACGAGTCCGAACACCTGCTGCACACCACCTGGACGGACCGCTCCAAGGATCTGGCGGCGCTCAAGTCCAAGGGACTCTACCCCACGCCCCGGGCCAAGGAATTCGAAAGCCAGCCCTACCCGTACATCTAGCCGTCTAACGACCGCCGCACCGGAGGCGAGGGCCCACCTGACCCCAAGGTGCGACGTATGCCTGCACGCTTCACGACAGCTTCGTGACCACTGCCACAGCCGCGACGGCGGTGCGCCGTTTGCTGCGTTCCGTTTTCCTCCGACTCTTTACTTGCAGCGATTAATTCCGTAGTTACGGGCGTTCACAATTTTGCGCCCGAAAGTTGTTGTCATGGGAACGGGATACGGTCACACAAGGGCCGCATCAGTGCCGCGTTTTGCCGTTCCCCGCCGCTTGCCGCTGTCGGGCCGCACCGCGACGATGCGGCGCATGGTCTTGAAGGCATCCTTCCTGGTCAGGCGTTTGCTGCAACGCGCAACCCCGGGTCCGTCCGACGCCCTCGCCCCGCGCCGGCCGGCCCAAGGCACACGGCGGCGGCTTCCGGAAGCCGCCCCGAGAAGGACCCGCGTCCGCCAACCCGCAACACGAGGAAGGAGAGGAGATGAAACGTTTCACCGTGCCGGCCCTTGTCGCCATGCTCCTGCTGGCCGCCGTCGGCAGCGCCATGGCCGAGACCCAGGTGCGCATCACCGGCGACTCCCGCGTCTACGGCGTCTTTTTCAGCGGCCACAACTTCACCGGCTGGAACAACGCCAACTGGACGTCCAACACCCCCACCTGGACTTCGGCCGGCACCAAGACCGAGGACACCTTCGAGGTCTGGGAGCGCATCCGGGTCCGCACGGATTTCATCGCCAACGAGAACCTGCGTTTCCGCCTGGCCACCAAGGTGGACAACACCTGGGGCAACGGCACCTACACCGCCGCCAACCCCGATGTGGCCATCCAGGTCTACCAGGCCTTCCTGGAATTCAAGTATCCGGACACGAACATCCAGGTGACCGCCGGCCTCCAGCCCACGGCCCTGCCGCAGAGCGCGCTTTTCAACGACAGCATCGTGTTCACCGATTGGGCCGCCGCCCTGCTCGTGAAAGCGCCGCTGATCGCGGACACCCTGGAGCTCAACGCCGGGTTCGCGCGCCTGATCGACAGCAACCGCACCTTCGATCCCTCGACCACCCAGGTCGGCGACGAGCTGGACCTCTACATCCTGACCCTGCCCATCACGGTGCCGGGGCTCAAGGCCACGCCCTGGGGCGTCTTCTCCATGGCCGGGTCCAAGGCCAACTACTACACCACCTGGGCTTCGTCCTTCGGCCATGCGTCCGACGCCGAGGACCTGCTCTCCGCCGGCACCCTCATCGGCGCGCCGGGCTGGAAGAACAACCAGAATCCCTACTACTGGGTGGGCGGCGCGTTCGAAGTGTCCGTACTCGACCCGGTCAAGTTCTACGCCGACGTGATCAACGGCGGCGGAGCGCTGAACGATCGCACCAAGAGCCGCCGCCAGGGCTGGTTCCTGGATTTCGGCGCGGAATACACCGGCTGGGACCTGCTCATCCCGCAGGTCTACGCCTGGTGGTCCACCGGCGAGGACAGCTCCAACCGCAACGGCTCCGAGCGCATGCCCCACACCCGTCCCAACTGGGGCCCGGGCGGCTCGTTCCTGTTCGACGACAGCCAGGTGTTCGCCCGCAACGGCAACATGGGCATGGACCCCGTCGGCGCCATGGGCCTCGGCGTCGCGCTCAAGGACATCAGCCTGTTGCCGAAGCTCTCCCAGCGCGTGTCCTTCACCTACCTCAAGGGCAACAACTCGCCCCGGGCCATCCGCGACCTCAACGCGAGCATCGGCTCCAACCCCTACTTCGCCATGGGCCGCGACCTGACCTGGAACGAACACGCCATGGGCGTCAACTTCGACAGCCAGTACATGCTCTACGAAAACCTCGCCGCCCGCGTCGAAACGGGCTGGGCCCACGGCGAATTCCAGCAGAGCGTCTGGGGCCACCGCCTGGCCAGCCGCGCCAACGCCAACGACACCTGGAAAGTGGCTTTCGGCTTTACCTACAAGTACTAGCCACAGCCCAACCCGACCCGAATCAAGGCGGCCGCTTCCTCGCGAAACGGCCGCCTTTGCTTTTCCTTAACGATATTTCATGCACTTACGCCCCGCAACCCGGTTGCATCCGCAAGGCCAAGCGACTAGAGGGGGACGGTCCGCCCCCGCGCGCGGACGCCAACCGCAAAAGGAGTATCCCCATGCCCGGGTCGAAGCGGCGCTTCCTGTCCGATCTCTGGACCTTGACCAAGCCCTACTGGAAAAGCGAGGAGCGGTTCAAGTCCGGCCTGCTCCTGGCCGTCATCGTCGGCATGAGTCTCGGCATCGTCTACCTGAACGTCCTTTTCAACGAATGGAACAACCTCTTCTACAACTCGCTCCAGAACAAGGATGTGGACGCCTTTTTCCGGCTCCTCGGCCGGTTTTCCATCCTGGCCGCCCTGTTCATCATCGTCGCCGTCTACCAGATCTACCTGCGCCAGATGCTCCAGATCCGCTGGCGGCGCTGGCTGACCGAACGCTACGTCGCGCACTGGCTCGACGCCCACAACTACTACCGCCTGCGCTTTGAAAACGGCGTCACCGACAACCCCGACCAGCGCATCAGCGAAGACATCAACGGCTTCATCGAGCAGACCCTCTCCCTCACCCTGGGCTTTCTCGAAGCCGTGGTCTCCCTGGCCTCCTTTTCCGTCATCCTCTGGAGCCTTTCGGGCGACATCCACATCCTGAACCTGCCCATCCCGGGTTCCATGCTCTGGGCCGCCCTGCTCTACGCCGGCATCGGCACGCTGCTCACCCATTTGATCGGCCGCCCGCTCATCCGGCTCAACTTCTTCCAGCAGCGCTACGAGGCCGACTTCCGCTACAACCTCGTGCGCGTGCGCGAAAACGCCGAGCCCATCGCCCTCTACGGCGGCGAGGCCCAGGAGGCTCGCGGTCTGGCCGGGCGCTTCACAAACGTCGTCTCCAACTGGTGGAGCATCATGATCCGCCAGAAGCGCCTGACCTGGTTTTCCGCCGGCTATTCCCAGGCCGCGGTCATCTTCCCCTTCATCGTCGCCGCGCCGCGCTATTTCTCCGGGGCCATCCAGCTCGGCGGCCTCATGCAGACCGCCTCGGCCTTCGGCCACGTCCAGTCCGCCCTGTCCTGGTTCATCGACGCGTACACGCGCCTGGCCGCCTGGAAAGCCACGGTGGACCGTCTGACGGGCTTCGCCGCCGCCCTGGAAGGCCTGGAGGCGCGCCGCGGCGAAGGCCTGGAGCGCGCCACGGCCCCATCCGGCGAGGGCCTGGTTCTCAGCGACCTCACGCTGCGCCTGCCGGACGGCGACGCGCTCCTTGCCGGCGCGTCCCTGGCGCTGGCCCCGGGCGAGCGCCTCATGGTGGCCGGGCCTTCGGGCTGCGGCAAATCCACGCTCTTCCGGGCGCTCGGCGGGCTCTGGCCCTTCGCCACGGGCAGGCTCGCGATGCCCGCCGGCGAACGCGCCCTGTTCCTGCCGCAGCGGCCCTACCTGCCCATCGCCACCCTGGCCGCGGCCGTGGCCTACCCCGACGCGCCCGAGACCTACGGCAACGCACGCATCGCGGCCGTGCTCGCCGACTGCGGCCTCCCGCACCTGACCGACCAGCTCGACACGGAGCGGCACTGGTCCCAGGAACTGTCCGTGGGCGAGCAGCAGCGTCTGGGGTTCGCCCAGGCGATCCTGCTTGCGCCGCATTGGCTTTTCTGCGACGAGGCCACCTCGGCCCTGGACGAGGCCGCCGAACAGGCGCTCTACGCCCTGCTCGTCGCGCGCCTGCCGCACACGGCCATCGTGAGCATCGCCCACCGCCCGGCCCTGGCCGCCTTCCACCAGCGCATCGCCCGTTTCGAACCCGTCTCCGGCGGCGCGGCCCCGTTTGCGCTCAGGGAAGCGCTGCCGGCATGAACGCCCTGGACAACCTGGGGCTTTTCGCCCAGGCCACGCTCTCCATCGTCATCGAGGCGTTGCCCTTCCTGTTGCTCGGGTCCCTGGCCTCGGGGCTGGTGGAGGCCTACGTACCGCGCGAGCGCATGGAGCGGCTTTTGCCCAAAGGCAGGCTCGCCGCGACGCTTTTCGGCCTCGCCCTCGGCGCGGCCACACCCTGCTGCGAATGCGGCGTGGTCTACCTGGCCCGCCGGCTCATGGGCAAGGGCGTGCCGCCCGGCGCGGCCGTGGCCTTCATGCTCGCCGCGCCCGTGGTCAATCCCGTGTCCATCCTCTCCACCGTGGTCGCCTTTCGCGGCGACCTGTCCATGGCCGTGTGGCGCTGCGTGATCGTCGGACTCGCCGCCACGGTCGTGGGCTATTTCGCCGGCGGACAGAAAGCCGAAGCGCTCCTGCGACCCCTGGCCGGTCGCGAACCCGCCTGCGGCTGCGGCCACGACCATGCTGCTCCGGGCCACGCCCACGGCCCGGCGACCGTCCCGGGCACCCCCTTCGGCTCCCTGGCCGACGCGGTTCCCCTGGCTGTCCTGCGGCGCTACGCCCGGCGCGAAAAGGCCGCCTCCGCCCTGCGCCACGCCATGGCCGATTTCCTGGACATGGCCAAGGTGCTCGTCTTCGGCTCCATGGTCGCGGCGGCGTTCAAGGCCTACGTGCCCGCGCCGGTGGTCATGGCCATGGAAAACGACATGGCCCTGGCCATCCCCGGCATGATGGCCCTGGCCGTCGGCCTGTCGCTGTGCTCCCAGGCCGACGCCTTCGTCGCCGCCTCGTTCGCCACCTTTCCCCTGGCCTCGCGCCTGGCGTTTCTCTGCCTCGGCCCCATGCTCGACCTCAAGCTCCTGCTCATGTGGCGGCAGGTCTTTACGCCAAGGCTCGTGCGCGTGCTCGCCGTCGTGCCGGCGGCCATCGTGTTTATCGCCTGCGTCGTGTTCGGCATCGCCACGGGAGGCGCGTCATGAAATTCCCCCTCGCCCGCGCCCTGGCCGCGCGCATCGACGGCGTCGCCTGGCTCGGCATGGCCGGTTTCATGGCCTGGCTGCCCCTGGCCGGCGACTACTGGATGTATTTGAATCCCAAATTCAAGCCCGTGACCCTCGGCGCGGCGCTCGTCCTGGCCGTGCTCGCCGCCTACGCCCTGCTACGGCCCGTGTCGCGGCCGAGCCTTGGCCGCGGCGTCGCCTACGCCCTGCTCGCCGCCTGCGTCGCACTCTCCCAGGGCGGCGCGCAGGCGCTCTCCGGAGCGGGCGACGGCGACGCCTTCGCCGTGGCCCCGAGCCTGCCCGCGCCGCCGCCCCCCGCGCCCACGCCCGCGCGCATGGCCGCGCAAGGCAAGGAATACATCCCCATCAACGCCGGCGAACTCTTCGACATCGCCGCCAAAGGCCCTTCCCCGGCCTGGGACAAACCCTACGTCATGCGCGGCTTCGCCCGGCGCGACCCGGCCCTCGACGCTTCCGGCGAATTCGTCATCTTCCGCCTGGCCATCTGGTGCTGCTTCGCTGACAGCACGGCCATCGGCTTCAAGGTCAAGGTCCCGCCCGGCACGGCGCTCCCGGCCGACAAGAGCTGGCTCGTGGCCTACGGCCGCCTGACCGGCATGCCGCAGGACCAGCGCGGCGAATACGTCCTGCCCGGCATGACCTTCTCCTCCGTCGCCCCGGGCGCGCTCTTCGCGGCCGAGCACATCGAGACCGCGCCCGTGCCGCCCGAACAGGTCTACATGTACCAGTGGCGCAGCGAGGAGCCGTATGCGTACTAGCGCGGCGCGGCCCGGGACGCCCGGGAAGCATGACGCCCCCGCTTCCCTTTGCCGGGACAGACACGGCGCTTGCGGTTTCGGGCAAGCATGAGGGGGATGACTTCGCAGCGGATTTGGTGCAGGAAGGCACGTCGCAGCGAAGGCGTTCCCCATCCGCCGTCCGGGAGGACGACACGGGGGCTTCTTGTCACGCAACTGCGACGACACGTGTGCAAGGATGCATTTCGAGGTTCGCAGGACGTTGCGCGCCGATCAAACACCCCCGGGTGCTTTTTTCCCAGGCTGTCCTGTGCGGAAAACCCTCCAGCGGAGCGTGTCGGACAGTCGATGCGACCGCGACGGACTCCGGGCGCGCGCCACAACACGAAGATACGGAAAGCGATGACGACTTCTTCCTCCTCCACGGCGTTTGCCGACGCCCGCGACGATAAAATCCAGGAATTCTGGCAGGCCACGGCCGAGGACTACGACGCCTGGATCGCCAGCGACTTCGAGGACCAGTACGCGGTCAACTGGGAAATTCTGTCTCGATATGTCCACCCCGCGCACCGGGTCCTGGACGTCGGCTGCGGCCCGGGCAGCCTGAGCATCCGCCTTGCCCGGCAGTGCCGCGAGGTCTGCGGCGTGGACGTGACGCCCGAAATGATCCGCGTGGCGCAGGAGAAGCTGACGGACGCGGCGGAAAACGTCTCTTTCCACGAAGGGGACGCCTGCGCGCTGCCGTTTGAAAGCCACAGCTTCGACACCGTCATGAGCGTCAACGCCCTGCAGACTATGGACCAGCCGGATGCGGCCGTCGCGGAGATGCGCCGCGTGCTGCGGCCCGGCGGCGAACTGCTGCTGATCGCCTATTGCTACGGCGATTCGAGTCTCTTCGAGAACACCGCCCTCATGCAATGGGCCGCCAAGTACGGCGGTAACGTGCAGTGGCACAGCTTCACGTTCGAGCAGCTTGCCGCCCTGCTCCCGGCCAAGGGGTTCGAGGTCGTCGAAGCGCAAAAGATATGGGAAGGCCCGGTCGTCGCCTTCCTTCGCGGGAGAGCGACCGCATCCTGACACCACGCCACGGCGATCCCGTCCCGTCATCCCCCTGAAGCGCGGCCGGAGCGGCTCAGCCCTTTCCGGCCGCCGCAGGCGTCTTGCCGTCTCTCGCCTCCGCCCGCTCGTAGCGTGCACACCCCGTACACCGTCCCTCCAGCTCCCGCATGATGCCGCACTGTTCCACGGGCGTCACGCCGGTGCAGCATTGCCGCAGCGCGGCGAGCTGGTCGGACAAGGCCCGCAGCCGTGCGATGCGCTCGGCGATCCGGTCGATATGGGCGTCGAGCAGGACGTTGACCTCGCCGCAGTCGCCGGCCGCGCCGTCCTTGAGGGCAAGAAGCGCTCGGATCTCGTCCAGGTTCATTTCGAGCGCCCGGCAATTGCGGATAAACGTCAGGCGCGCGAGGTGGGAGGCGTCGTAGAGTCGGTAGTTGCCGTCCGTGCGGGCCGGCTCGGCGAGCAGGCCTTCCTTTTCGTAGTAGCGGACCGTGTCCGGTTTGCAGCCCGTGCGGCGGGCCAGTTCGCCGATGCGCATGGGGGACCTCCTTGCTAAAAAAACGCTTGACCCTGGAGTAGCTCCAAGGTGTCTCATGAGGGCGTCGGATGCAAGGAGGTTTTGCATGTCCACGCACGATCACGGCCACAGCCATGGCCATCCCCATACGCAGGAAGGGCCGCAGCCGTTTGCCGGCGGAGCCCCGTGCCATTGCGGCGGCGCATGCCAGGCCGCGCCGCGCCCGAAAAAGGAGGACGGCCCGCCGCCGGCGTCCGCCAGAAGCGACGTGTTTCGCATTGAGGCCATGGACTGCCCCACCGAGGAGGCGATGCTCCGCAAGGCGCTCGGCGGCATGCCGGGCGTGGCCGGGTTGCGCTTCAACCTGCTGTCCCGGGAGCTGACGGTGCACCACGACCTGCCGGACACGCTCGGCATCGTGGCGGCCATCGCGGCCCTCGGCATGGAGGCCGTGCCCGTGACGGCCGGGGGCGCGCCGCGCCCGGTTTCTGGTCCGGCCGGGCCGTGGGTGACCCCGGTCCAGGCCCTGGGGCTCGGCCTGTCCGTCGTGTCCGAGGCGGCTGACTGGCTGGACATCGCCGCGCCCTGGCTGCCGGTCGCCTGCGCCCTGGCGGCCATCGCGCTGTGCGCGCTGCCCATCTACCGCAAGGGTTTGATCGCCCTGTCCAGGCGTGAGCTCAACATCAATGCGCTCATGAGCATCGCGGCCACAGGCGCGCTCATCCTCGGCCAGTTTCCCGAAGCGGCCATGGTCATGGTGCTTTTCGCCATCGCCGAGCAACTCGAATCCGTGTCCTTGGCCAAGGCCAACGGCGCGGTGGCGGCGCTTTTATCCCTGGCCCCGGAAGTGGCGACCCTGCGCCGGGAAGACGGGACGTTCGCCACGGTCGCCGCGGGGAGCGTGCCAGTCGGCGCGACCATCCGCATTCGGCCCGGAGAGCGCGTGCCCCTCGACGCCGTGGTTGCCGCCGGGCATTCGTCCGTGGACCAGTCGCCGGTCACGGGCGAAAGCCTGCCCGTGGAAAAAGGGCCGGGAGAAGCGCTTTTCGCGGGCAGCGTCAACCAGGAAGGCGAACTGACGGCCACGACCACGGCCCTGGCCGACGATTCGACGCTTGCGCGCATCACGCGCGCGGTGCTGGCCTCGCCGGGGAAGGAAGCGGACATGAAGCGCTTCGTGGACCGCTTCGCGGCGGTCTACACGCCGGCGGTCTTCGCCGTGGCCGTGGCCGTGGCGCTCGCGCCGCCCCTGTTTCTTGGCGGGGGCTTTGCGGAATGGATCTACAAGGGGCTCGTGATCCTGGTCATCGCCTGCCCGTGCGCGCTCGTCATCTCCACGCCCGTTTCGGTGGTCAGCGGTCTGGCCGCGGCGGCGCGGCGCGGTATCCTGGTCAAGGGCGGGCTCTTCCTGGAGCGCGGCCACGCCCTCCGGACCATGGCCCTGGACAAGACCGGCACCGTGACCACGGGCCGGCCGGTGCAGACGGATTTCGAGACCCTGGCCGGCGACGCGGCCGCAAATCGTGTCATCGCGGCGAGCCTGGCCGCGCGCTCGGACCATCCCGTGTCCCGGGCCGTGGCGCAGCAGGCCGCAGCGGACGGCATCGTGCCGGGACACGTGTCGGCGTTTTCCGCCCTGCCCGGCCTTGGCGTGCGCGGCGAGGTGGAAGGCCAAGCGTACCATCTGGGCAACCACCGGCTGATCGAACGGCTGGGGGTGTGCTCGCCCGCCGTGGAAGCGCGCCTGGCCGCCCTGGAGGGTGCGGGCAAAACCGCCGTGCTTTTGGCCGACACGTCCGGGGTGCGCGCGATTTTCGCCGCCGCCGACGTCATCCGGCCGCACAGCCGCGAGGCGGTTGAGGCCCTGGCGCGGCTTGGCGTCGCGACCGTCATGCTTTCCGGCGACAACGCGCGCACGGCCGAGGCCGTCGCCCGGGAGGCGGGCATCGCCGAGGCGCACGGCGACCAGATGCCCGAGGACAAGGCCGCGGCCGTGAGCGCGCTGCGCAAGGCTCTCGGTGGCAAGGGGCTCGTGGGCATGGTCGGCGACGGCATCAACGACGCCCCGGCGCTGGCGCGGGCGGACATCGGCTTCGCCATGGGCGCGGCGGGCACGGACGCGGCCATCGAGACGGCGGACGTGGCCATCATGGACGACGACCCGCGCAAGCTCGCGGCGTTCATTGGCCTGTCCAAGGCCACCGTTTCGGTGCTGCGGCAAAACATCGCCCTGGCGCTCGGGCTCAAGGGGCTCGTGCTGGCGCTCACCGTCGCGGGCTACGGCTCCATGCTGCTCGCGGTTTTCGCGGACATGGGCACGAGCCTGCTCGTGATCGGCAACGGGCTGCGGCTGCTGCGCCGCTAGCGCATGGCGGCCGGTGCCGTTGCGGCGTGTCCGATCCGGGACAGGCCTATAGTTTCCCGCGCACGTTGCCGATAGGGAATACGATAACAATGCGGGAGGCGCAGGATGGATATCGGGAGCGTGACCGGCGCGTTCACGGCGCATGCGACGCTGGCGCTGGCATCGGCCACGACCGCACCGTCGCAGGCCGATACGTCCGACGGCCACACGTACCAGCGGGCCATGGGCACGTCGGCTTCGGCCGCGTCCAATATGCTGTCCACGAACTTCGCCACAACGGACGCGACAAGTTCGAAGTACATCAAGGCGACGCTCTCGAGCCTCCAGACGCAAAACAGCTTCGGCGACAGGATGGGTACCCTGCTCGACGGACTGAGCGCGCAATACTCCCTGCTGGCCTCCTCGATGCAGGTCTCCAGCGGAAATGGGACATACGTCGCCGCGACCCTCATGCAGCACCGTGTGGAAGAAGGCGTACAGCGCACGACGGAGAACGAAGTCGCGGACCAGTCGTCCAAAAACCTGGACGACATCAAGGAAGACATCGAACAGCGGGCGCAAGACGCGACCCAGCCGCAAGACGCCGCCTCCCAGACAGGGCAGGACGCCACGACCGACGGGGCTGCGGCCACGGCGACGGCGGCAGCCGCAGCAAGCGTCTCGCCGGCCGAATCGGACGGCGCCGCCGAAACCACCTCCCCGACGACAGGGGAAAGTGCCGCTCCCCTCGCGCCCTCGTCGCCCGGCATGTCCGAGGACGCCGCCGCTCCGGCAACGCCGACAAGCGCGACCGAGTTCCCACTTTCGGCCTATGCCGCGCAGCAGGCCACCCAGGCGCCGACCACGACAACAACTGTGGACATGCAGGTCTGAAACCGGCCGCCAACCGACAAAAACAAAACGGGCCGCGGGGAATTCCTGCGGCCCGTCGTCATTTCGGAAAAGAAAAGCCTAGAACGGCACGTCGTCCATGCCCGAGGCTTCGGAGGGGAAGGCCGGACCCGGCTCTTCGTCGGGATAGGGCTGGTTGCCGCGCGGGGGGGTCTGCTGGCCGCCGCGCGGGCCGCCCTGGCCGCCACGCGGACCGCCTTGGCCGCCACCGCCCTGCCCGCCGCCCTGGTAGGAGCGCCGGCCCTGGAAGCCCTCGTCGCCCATCGGGGCCTCGGCCGCCATGCCGCCGCGCGAATCGAGCCCCTGGATGGTGTGGCCGGGACCGGTCACCACCACCTCGGTCATGTAGCGCTTCTGGCCCTGCTGGTCTTCCCAGCTGCGGGTGCGCAGCGTCCCCTCGACGTAGACGAGCCGGCCCTTGGCCAGGTAGTTGCCGCAAAATTCCGCGGACTTGCCGAAGACCTTGACCCGGTGCCATTCCACCCGGTCCACCTTGTTGCCCTCGCGGTCCTTGTAGGACTCGTCCGTGGCCACGCTCATCTCGGCCACGGGGCTGCCCGAGGGCATGTAGGTCAGCTTGGGGTCCTGGCCGAGCCTGCCGACCAGAATGACTTTGTTGATGCTGCCGGCCATCTGCCGCCTCCTTCATCACGCGCCGTGGCGCGGCAAAATGTCAGGGGGGATGCCTCCGGCGGCCAAAGGGCGAAGCCCTTTGGAATCCCTTGCGGGGTTCCGATCCGTCGGCCTCCGGTTTCAAGTCCGCTTCGGGCGATCCGGACCCTTGTCAAAATCCTCTAGTCCCTGGGCGCGAGCTTTTCGAGCTCGCCCAGGGCGTCTTCCAGATCATAGGAAAGCTTGTCCGCCGTGTGCGCGTCGCGCTCGCCAAGGGCCGCCTCCAGGGCGGTCTTGAGCGCCATGGCCCGCTCGACGCCAGGCAGCAGCGCCTTGCGGTCGGCCCCGGGCAGATCGCCCAGGCGCACGGCGTCGTCGAGGGACTGCACGAGTTCCAGCAGGCCCAGCGGGCCGGCCGGGGGCGTGGCCGCGGCCGGATAGGCCAGGGCGTAGAGCCGCTCGTAGCGCCGCGCGGCAGCGGTCGTGTCGAAGGTCTGGGCGATGACGCGGATCTGCAGGTACTTTCCCATGACTACTCCCGCTCCTCCCAGTCCGTGCGCACCCGGTTGACCACGTCCTGGATGAGGCTGGTCTGGGACGCCGGGCACACGCCGACAAGGGGCGCGCCCTGGTCCACGTTCTGGTCGTGCTGGAAATAGACCGCGTAGATGATGCCTTCCGGGCCTTCGTAGACCAGCGGCTTTTCCCGCTTCATGCGCGAGACGATGAAAAGCTCCATGCCGGACTGGACCTTGACCGCGTGCGGCCCCGAGGCCTTGACCTTCTTGTCCACGCTCGGGATGAAATAGTACTTGGCCCGTTCCGGTGCGGTGAAAAGGTAGAGCACCTGGCGCAGGATGGCGGCGATGACCTCGTCCTTGGACAGGAAGTGGCGGATGACGGCCAGCTTCGTGCCCGCCTCGACGAATTTCCCTTCCAGGTCGCTGCTGACCTCGCCGACCACACCCTTGGCCCCGGCGAAAAGCGGTTTGTCGTTGTGTTCGCGGGTGAGCTTGGCGAGCAGCGTGCCGGGCTTTTCGCCGTAGGTTCCCGAAGTCGCCGTCACGTGCGTGCCCGGCTCGATGCCGGCGAAACGCACCACGCCCGTATGGGGCGCTTCCACCACGATTTCCTCGTAGGGCGAGGCTTTGATCTGTTCCAGCAAGGCTTTGACGTCTATCACAAGCGTTCCCCGCCGCCGGCCGTGCCGCCGGCACTGGAGTTTCCGTATTCGTTACAACGCGGCGCGCCCCGAAGCAATCGCGTCGCGCTCCCTGTCCCCCCGTCGGGGAGGTCCAGGAAGGGATCATCCCCTCCTGGCCGCCGGAGGCATCTTCCTCTTCTCCCCTCAGCCCTACCGGTAATACAAATTCCGGCCGCCGATGGTCAGCAGAACCTGCTTCAGGTTCTTGCGGATCTCGCGGCGGTCCCAGATGCCCTGGATATGGCCCCGGGCCAGGGCGTTGTGGGCCCGGTGGTAGTCGGGCGGGATGTCGATGCCGGTGGTTTCCTTGATGACGCCGGGTCCGGCGAAGCCGATGTTGGCCGAGCGCACGGAGAACTGGTAGGGCGAGCAGCCGAGGAAGCTCGCCACCGGGCCGGCGTAGGAATTGGTGTCGTAGAGGACCACGTAGAGGCCGCCCGTTTCGATGTAGCGCCGCACGGCCAGGGTGACGCGGGGCATCTGGATGAGGCCGTTGAGGCTCTCCTGGATGCGGATGCCGGCCGTACCGTGGACGTAGGCCAGGAACGGGAAGTGGCGGCGGCGCGCCCGGGCCAGGGCGCGGATGAACTTCTCGCCCTCGGCCGCGCCGACCGAGCCGCCTCGAAAGGCGGAATAGAGTACGGCGGACGTGACCTTGATGCCCTCGATTTTCGCGTCCAGGGAGACGCAGGCGGACTTGCGCCCGGTCTTTTCCTTGGCCGCGGCGAGCTTGGCGTCGAAGCCGGGATAGTCCAGCGGATTTCCTGCCTCGATGTCGGCGTCGTATTCCACCACCGAATCCGGGTCGAAGACGTTGCCGAGCACCCATTGGTATTCCATGGGGAAGTGATGGCCGCAGTGGACGCACACGCCGGCGAAGTCGCCGTAGAGGTCCGGGGCCCAGAGGTCGGGGCAGCCGTAGGTCGTGGACTCGGGGCAGCTGACGGCCTTGTCCTCGGCCGCCTTGGGGCTCACGTAGCGCCAGCCGAACTCCTCGAGACAGGCTCCCTGCTCGGGCTGGGAGAGCTCGACGAGCATGCGACTTTTTTCCGGGTCGCAGGCGACGGGGGCGTTCTTGTCGCGGCTTTTGCGCAGGGGCGCGGCGAGGCGGTTGGCCACGAGCCGGGCCTCGGCCTCCAGATCGCCCACTGTCTTAGCCAGCTTTTTGACGTTTTTGCCGAGGAAGTCGTAGCGCAGGAAGGAATAACCCGACCAGAGCATGCTCTGCGCCCGGGAGGCGATGCGCGCGCCGGAGGGGCGGCTGTCGCGGAAGGCCGTCTCGGCCATGCGGCGGTACTTGCAGTAGCGCTTCCAGACGAGCCGGTCGGCCGCGGCTTCGTCCAAGGTCCAGCGCACGAACATGCCTTCGGCGTCGTTGGCCTTGCGCCGGGAGGCGACCAGGGCGCGAAAAAGCTTGAACCCGGCCACGCCGAGGAAGACCTGGTCCGTGGCGCGCACGACTTCCTGGCGCAGGTCCTTGAAGAAGTCGTAATGGTGGGGCCGCGCGCCGAGGTCGGGTTCGTCCACGACCTTGTCGATGTAGCCCATGCGCAGGTTGTCGGCGGCGGTGATGTTGAGCCGCTTGGCGCAGGCCTCGATGAGGTCCGGGGAAACGCGCTGTCCCTGGCGGATGCCGGCCTCGATGGCCGCCGCGCCCTCGGGGGAGATGACGGAATAGTAGCCGTGGGAGAGCATGAGGCGCACGTCGGAAAGGCCGATGGCCTCGGCCCCGCCCGAGCCGCCCTCGGAAATCACCGACACCACGGGCACGCGCAGCCCGCCCATCTCGTAGAGGTTGCGCGCGATCTGCTGGGCCGCGCCCGGGAAGTCCTCCACGGGGTAGGCCCCGGGCGTGAACACGTAGGAGTGGATGGGGATGCGCTCGGTCTCGGCGACCTTCATGTACTGCAAGGCTTTGGCGTTGCCCCAGGGCTTGACCGAGCCGCCGTTGCGGAATTCCTGGCCGTGGCCCTTTTCCTGGCCGATGACCATGACGGGCTGGTTGATGACCTTGTCGCCCTTTCTGCGCGTGATGTAGGCGCGGGCGATGAGCATGCTCGGGTCGATGGAGTATTCGTCCTGGCCGCCGATCTCGGTGTAGTTGTCGTAGACGTTTTCCAGGATGTCCTTGAGGCTCACCCGGGCGGGATGGCGCACGATGCGCACGCGGTCCATGGGGGTGAGTTCGTCGTCGAGCTTTTTTTCCAGGAAGGCGAACAGGTCCTCGAGCTGGCGCAGCATCTGCGCCTTCTCGCCGGGAGGGGCGTCGGCGCGGGCGGCGAATTCGCCCAGGCGCGAGCGCATGAGCGCGATGTTCGCGTTCTCCCGGCCGCCGAAGATGTCCTGGATGTATTGCAAGCGATCGCTCAATTCGACGACGCGCTTTTCGATTTCCATAAGCGTATTCCCGAAACGCCGTCCCGGCCGCGCGCGGCGCGCGGGACGGGCCGCTTAGAATTGCAGGATGGTGGCGGTCTTGTCCCGCAGGAAGCGGACGTTGGACTTGAGTTCCTGTCCCGCGCCGTCGGCCCCGGACAGGGTCAGTTCGTCCAGATAGCCCACCCCGCGCTTTTTGGCCTCGGCCAGATCCTTGCCCCAGATGATGGCCAGGGCCAGGTTGGGGTCGTATTCCGTGGGGATCTCGTAGGGCGCGTCCATGGGGATGTGGGTATGGAGCTTTGCCCAGGGCAGGGTCGGCGCCAGGAACTGGTCGATGCGCCCGACCCAGGGGGTGAAGCGGTTGGCCGGGTCCTCGGCGATGATGCGGTATTCGACGCCCACGCCCTCGAAGGCGATGTCGGACTGGTCGTAGCCCATGGGGTCGCCGAGACCCATGCGGATCTGCTCGGCGATGAGGTTGACGCCGCCTTGGCCCTTGATGCGGGAAATGGCGGCGGACACGCCGTTTTCCACCTGGATGCGGGTGTTGACCTCCATGAGGAAAGGCTGTCCCGTGGGCGAGACGATCCATTCCCAGGTGCCGACGTTGTCGTAGGCCACCTCCCTGGCCATGGCCAGGGAGTAGCCGACGATGTCGTCGAGGACCTTGCCGGCGTCGAAGGCGTATGCGACTTCCTGGGGCCTAAACCCCGGGGCCACCTCCACGCGCTTTTGCCGGCCCGTGGACTGGATGGTGCAGTTGCGGGTGCCGAAGTGGACAATGCTCTTGCCCGAACGGTCGGCCACGATCTGCACTTCGAGGTGGTTGAAGTCGAAGATGCGCTGCTCGATCAGCACGCCCTCGTCGTGGAACTGGCGCTTGGCGTAGTTGCGGATGCGCCGGTAGACGGTCTTGAACTGGTCGATGTCGTAGATTTCCTCGATACCCATGCCGCCGCCGCCGGCCGAGGCCTTGACCAGGACCACGGAGTTGCTGATGCCCTGCTCGGCCTGGAAGGCGAACAGGGTCTCGGCGATCTCCTCGGCCTCCATCTCGTCGTAGACGGGGCGGTCGGAGCCGGGGACGGTGGGAATGGAGAGGCTGCGCGCCAGGCGCTTGGTGTTGATCTTGTCGCCGAGCGACCGGATGATGCGCCAGGAGGGGCCGATGAAAACGAGGCCCCGGGTGCGTTCGGCCACGCGGCGGGCGAAACGGAAATCCTCGGCGAAAAAGCCGTAGCCGGGATGGATGGCCGTGGCGCCGCTGTGGTCGGCCACGGCCAGGATCTCGTTGGCGTCGTGGTAGGAGCTGATGCGGTAGGCGCAGTCCGGCCCGCCGAGTTCCCGGGCCAGGGCCAGATGGCCCGAAGCCGCGTCGGCCTTGGTATGGACGCAAACAAAATCCAGGCCGAGCGAAACGCAAGCCTGGATGATGCGCATGGCGATCTCGCCCCGGTTGGCCACCAGGACCTTATGTTTGTTCGTCGGCACGATCCGTCTTCTTATCCTCAAGGTTTCCGGCCATCTCCCGCGCCTTGCGCAGGTCGATACGCCGTTTCTGTATTTCCAGCACCAGTTTGTCGAGCCAGGCTTCCTGGCGCAGGGTGAGTTCCCCGAAGGCCAGGCCGGCCAGGCCCGTTCCCGTCACGCGCACCACGGTGACGGGCAAGGCCGCGATCAGGGTGCGCGGCCCGATGGCCAGCGTCACCCGCCCGGTCCGGCCCGCGGCGAGCACGCCGTCGGGATCGACCAGGGACAGGCCCGCAGCGCTGACGTCGTGAACCACGTAGGCACGGTCCGCGCCGTCGTCCCACAAGGCGACAAGGCCGCGCACGCGCTCGCGATGCGCGGCGCGCCGGCCCTGTTCCCCTTCCAGCGTGAACGAAAAGTCCATGCCGGGCTCCCTATTCGCCACCGATGAAGCGTTCCAACACAAACTCCACGCGTTGGTTCCGCGCCCGGTGCTCCGGGGTATTGTTGGGGTAGAGGGGTTCTAAATCAGCTAATCCCGTGGCTGTCAATCGGTTGGGGGGCATCCCCAAGGACACCATGTAGCGCAGCACGGCCACCGCCCGCAAGGAGGAAACCTCCCAGTTGTCGCGAAAACGGCTGCCCGCGGCCGGGGGCTGGTCGTCGGTGAAGCCCCGGATGTTGATGCGCTCGCCGGCGGTCCTTATGAGAAAATCGTACAGGGTGCGCAGCCGCGCCTTGCCCTCCTCGGTCAGGTCCACGCCATCCTTGGGGAAAAGCACGCCCGAGGGAAAGGCGATGGTGATCTTGCCCGATTCCAGGGTCGCGGCCACCACGCCCTCCAGGCCCTTGGTGGACACGTAGGAGCGGAACTGGTCGTAGACCCGGCGCTGCTCGCCGATGATGCGCTGCTTGAGGCGCGCCTGCTCGACCAGGGTGGACAGTTCCGGCGTGGAAATCGGCGACGAGGTGGCGGACTTGGCCTGGTTGCCCAGGGCGTTTCGCACCGAGGTGAAGGAATCCGTGAATTTCTTGACGTCCAGGCTCGACATGGAAAAGAGCATGATGAAAAAGCTCATCAGGAGCATGGACATGTCGGCCAGCGTGGTCAGCCATTCGCTGGGGGCCTCGGCCTCCTCCATGTCGTCGTCAAGGCCGGCTTCGTCATCGGCGCTCATAACGGCGCTCCTTGGGGGCAATGAACGAGGACAGCTTCTCGTAGACCAGCCGCGGGTTGTTGTTTTCGAGGATGCACTTGGCCCCTTCGAAGATGATCTCCAGCTGGAGCGTCTCGTTTAGGGTGCGCGAGCGCAGTTTTCCGGCCACGGGCAGGAAAAACAGCGTGGACAGCATGGAGCCGTAGAAGGTGGTGATGATGGCGACGGCCATGGCCGGGCCCAGGGTCTTGGGGTCCTCCAGGCGCGTGAGCATCTGCACGAGGCCGATGAGTGTCCCGATCATGCCGAAGGACGGCGCGTAGCCGGCCAGGGACTTGAATACGGCCTCGCCCACGGCATGGCGGCGTTTCATGGAGCCGATCTCGATGCGCACGGTCTCGCGGATGAGCGCGGGATCGGCGTTGTCCGCGATGAGCTGGCAGGCCTTCTTGAGGATGGCGTTGTCGGTGTGGATGTTTTCCAGGGCGATCAGGCCTTCGCGGCGGCTGATCTCGGCGATGCGCACCATCATGTTGACGACTTCGGCGTCGCGGACCTTGCGCGAGGAAAAAATCTGCATCATGGCGGAAAAGGCCTGGAAGACCTCCGCAAGAGGATAGGCGACGCACGTAGAGGCCAGCGTCCCTCCCATCACGATCATGATGCTCGGCACATTGACGAACTCCATGAGCGTGCCGCCCATGAAAATGGCGCCCAGCACCAGGGCGATGCCCGAGGCCAGGCCGAGAAACGTTCCCAGATCCATGCGAGCGTCCGTTGCGTGCGAGAGTTGCGACGCATGCGGTCAGGAAGGGCCTCCCCCTTCCCTGCCGCCATGCGCCGTGCTATGACGGCGAGAGACGGGAGGAATCTACATGCACTACGGCGAGGATGTAAAGCAGGCCGTGGCGGCCGCGCAGCAGGCGCTCGGCCCCCTGGACGCCGGCGCGGTGGGGCTGGTCGCGGGCACGGGCCTTGGCGGCGTGGCCGCGCTCATGGAAGGGACGCGCGAACTCGCCACGGCGCAGTTGCCCGGCTTTCCCCGGTCCACGGCCCCGAGCCACGCCGGACGCCTGGTCTGCGGCACGGTGGGGGGGAGGCCGGTGGCCTTCCTGGCCGGACGCCAGCACCTCTACGAGGGCTACAGTCCGCGCGAGGTCGCTTTCGGCGTGCGCTTCCTGGCCGGGCTCGGCGTGCGCACGCTCGTCCTCACCAACGCGGCCGGGGCGCTCGACCCGCATTTCGCCGGGGGCGGGCTCATGCGCATCACGGACCACATCAATTTGACGGGCCGCAACCCGCTGGTCGGGGCCAACGACGACGCGCTCGGGCCGCGCTTTCCGGACATGAGCCGGGCCTATTGCCCGCGCCTGGGGGCGATCGCCGACGCGGCGGCCCTGGCCTGCGGGCTGCGCCTGGAGCGCGGGGTCTACGCCGGGGTGCTCGGGCCGAGCCTGGAAACGCCGGCCGAAACGCGCATGCTGCGCCTGCTCGGGGCCGACGCCGTGGGCATGTCCACGGTGACGGAGGTCATCGCGGCGCGCCACCTGGGGATGAGCGTACTCGCCGTCTCGTGCCTGACCAACGTCAACCTGCCGGACTGCATGGCCGAGACCACCATCGAGGCCGTGCTCGAAACCGCCCGCCGCGCCGAAGCCGACCTCGCGCGCCTGCTCGCGGCGGTCATCCCGGCCTGCTGACGCCGCCCACCGCAAAAACCTGCGCCGCCCCCCCTTTTCGGGAGGTCCAGGAGGGGCCGCCGCCCCTCCTGGCCGCCGGAGGCGTTCCCCCTCCTCCTCACTCCTACTTCCTGCTCCCTGCTCCCTGCCGTCCTACCCCATCTTGACCTTCTGCACGCAGTGGATGGCGGCCAGGTCGCGGATGCAGGACACGGCCTCCAGGCAGGACCAGTCGCAGCGCAGGGTGAAACGGTAGGTGGAAAGCCCTTCCTTGACCTTGCTCAGGCTCAGGTTTTCCACGCCGAGGTCCCGGGAGCGGAAAAAGGCGAGCAGGTTGTCGAGGGTTTCGCGCGACTCCTGGCAGGTGACGCTGATCACGCGGTAGGCCTCGCGCCGGATGCGGCGCTGGAAATGCTTGAGGATGGTCAGGGAGACCACGCCAAGCAGCGTGCAGGAAACCGGGATGAGCAGCATGCCCGCCCCGAGCGCCATGCCGACCCCGGCATTGAACCACAGTGTCGCGGCCGTGGTCAGGCCCCGGATGGCCCCCCGATCCTTGATGATCACGCCCGCGCCGAGAAACCCGACGCCGGTAACGATCTGCGCGCCGATGCGCGAGGGGTCGAGCCCGAGCGGAATCGCCCCCGAGTCCTCGCCGGCGAGATAGTAGAAGTATTTGGAGATGACCATCATGAGGGCGGAACCGAGGCACACCAGCAGATTGGTGCGCAGCCCGGCGCTGATGCCGTGCCGTTCCCGCTCGTAGCCCAGAACCGCGCCGCAACAGACCGCAAGGACCAGACGCAGCAGCAATTGCGCTTCATACGGATACGCGTTCATGGACGTTCTCCCGCGCTTTTCGTGCGCCCCGCACGTTTTTCACGCCGACGCCGCTCCCTCCTCCTCGCAGCGACCGCAACCGCCGGGAAACCGCGCGGTCGCGAAACGCCTGGAAAACGCTTCCGCCACGGCCGGTTGCAGCAACCGGCCGTGGCGACCCACTTTGTTACGGCCTCGCCCATCCCGGCCGATCCGTCAAGGGGCGCGGCGCGGACGCGGACGCAACAGGGCGAAAAATCAGGAAGGCGAGGCCGTGGCGCGGGGACTCGGCCGGCGCAGGCGGCCGGGTTCCACCGGAGCGAATGTTGCGTAGATGGCGTTGGCGCGGGTCCACCAGCCTTCCACGGGCGCGGCGGCGAATTCCAGGCGGGTGACGCATTTCGCGCCCTTGTAGGCCAGATCGTAGGGACAGACCAGCCGCAGGGGCGCGCCATGGGCCAGGGGCAGCGGCGCGCCGGCGAGAGTCAGGGCGAGGAGATAGTCCAGGCGCGGGTCGCGCAGGTCAGCCAGGGGCAGGCATTCGACATAATGGTCGAGCCCGCCCGGACGCGAGCGCGTGCGGCCGAGGCTGTGGAAAATCACGTAGCGGGCCTCGGGTTTCGGCCCGGCCTTGTCGGCCAGGGTCGCCAGGCGCAGCCCGCCCCAGGCCAGATCGCCCACGGACCATCCTTCCACGCAGTGGAAATCCGAGACCTGATTTTCCTGGGGCAGAGCAAGCAGGTCGGCGTAGGACAGGCGCAGGGGTTGCCCGACCAGCCCGTCCACGACCAGGACGTAGGGCTCGGCCGGCCCGCGTTCGTGCGTCACCATGCCCGTGGCCGCGTCGAAGCCGAAATCCTCGATCTCCACGGTGCGCACCGGGAACTGCCGCACGAAATAGGCCCACGCCGTATCGGCCATGCGCCCGAACACCGCCGCCCCCGCCAGAATCTGCAAGAGAAGCCTTCTCGTGATGCCGCCCATGGGAACCTCCATCGTCCCCCCATATACGACATCACGACTCCCCGGCAATGCCTTCCTCGTCGGGGTGGGGCCGGGAGGGACTCAGTCCCTCCCGGCCGCCGGAGGCATTCTTTCCCCCTCCCTCCGCTCCGCCACGGCCACCGCGCCGCGGCGGCCGAGCAGGCGCAGGAATTCCGCCACGGCCAGTTCGGCCTCGCGGAGGTCCAGGGAATATTGCGTGGCCAGGGCGGCGGCGATCTCCCCTGCCGTGCGCCGGCCGTCGATCAAGCGCCATACCGCCGAGCCCATGGCGTCGAGCTCCACGGTCTTGCGCAGGGGCTTGCCGTCCCAGACGCCGAACCGTTTGGCCAGGCCGGCCAGGGCCGGGCGCACGGCCACGGGCAGCGACAGGCGCACGAACCCGGCCGGCGTCTCGTCCGCGTCCACGTCGCGGCTGACGACCGGCGCAAAGGCCAGGGCCTCGCGGCGGCTGAGTACCGGCTCGGGCGGGGTGTTTTTTTTCCTAAAGGGAAACACAACGCGCCGCCGTTTGCGCAAGCCACTGCCTGTCCACGGGGGAGGCCGCGACAAGCGCCGCGCCGTAGAGCTTGTTGGCGGCCGCGTCGTGGCGCAGGACCGCAAGAGTGCCCTGGCGGCCGCAGCGCCGGGCGACCACGTCGACAAAACCCGTGCCCTGGCGGCGGGCGAGCCAGACCGCCGGGCAGCCGGCCATGGCACCCTCCTCGCGCACCGTGGCGTCGGTCAGGCCGAAGGTCCGGGCGGCCGTGTCCCCCAGGCTCGATTGGGCGAGGATCACGTCGGCCGGGGCCAGGCGCACCACGTCCAGACGCCGGCCCCGGGCGGCGAAGGTGAGGGAGAACCGCCCCGGCACGAAGGAAAAGGCGGCCAGGGCGAAGCCTTCTGGCGCGACGAAGGACAGGCCGTACACCCGGTAGGCCGGCGGCCCCGGTTCATGATGCTTGAGCCCCGCAAGGGCGGCGGCCACATCCGCCACCCGCGCCGCTTCCGGGCCGTGTGCGCCGCCGTAGGCCTGAAACACGGCGGCCATGCCGCAGTGCGGGCAAAAGAGCGCCGCGCCAAGGCCCGCGCGGCCGTCCCTGCGCCAGGAAAGGGGCATGAGTTCGAAATCGGCCAGGGCGTTGGTCCAGGCCTGCGGCAGTTCGCCCCCGGCCCGGGCGCGGCCCTTGGGGGTGAGCGCCTTGAGCGCCGCCTCCATGCCGTCGCGCCCGGCGCGGGCGCGCCATTTGAACTCGAAGGCCGGGCCATCGTCGTCCTCGAAATAGAGATAGCCGAGCCCCAGCCGGGCCGGCCGCCAGTCGGCCGGGACCGGCAGGCTCACGCCGTTCCAGGCCAGGGACACGGCCTTATCGCCGTCGGTTGCGCGCATGCGGGGGAATGTAGGCCAGCGGCGCGTCCCGGACAAGGGGCCGGAGCGGGAGGGGTCGAGCGGACTTGCACCAGGGACATGCATTACTAAACAGAAATATTATTTCATGACTGTAATATGCAAGGATATGCCCGGATACTGACAATTACGTCAATCTTTACAAACCTGAAATGTTACAAACCAGCTTCTTTAGGCTATGCCGACGCTGGAAAACAACAGAAACATGGGTGTTTCTCTTTTTGACGGTACAAAGTTGCACGATTGTACCGACACATTCAACACTCTTGTCCGCCACCAGCGTGGCCACGCAGCCGTTTCGCGGCATCGCCCTTTGAATCCCAAGTGATTTCAACGGGAAAACGCAACGGTCCGGGCCTTGCAGCAATCCCGTCGTCACGGCGAAACGACACAACAAGCGGAGGGGAACCATGATCACGGCAATCGACTCATCCTGATGCAACCACTTCCATCGGCTTTCGCGGGAAACGCTCACCCAAAGGCCCGGCGCAACCGCTTCGGGACAACCATGGACGTGGAGAACACCATGAAAAAAGGCATACACTTTCTGCTCCTGGCCCTACTAACCCTCACGCTGGCCCTGCCGCTTACGGCGCTGGCCGATGACGCTCCGGTTCCCGATCCTTCCGGCGCTTCCATCGGCACCGCGGCCGACGTCGTCGGCGCGACAGCCGGCGCGCCCACCAAGGAAGACATGGCGACCCTGGCCGAAAAGGAACCCCTGGCCGCCAAGCTGGCCGACGTGGTCGGCCACAACCGCATCTCCATCAACATGGTCTGGACGCTGATCTGCGGCTTCCTGGTCATGTTCATGCAGGCCGGCTTCGCCCTGGCCGAGACCGGATTCACCCGCGCCAAAAACGCAGGCCACACCATGGCCATGAACTTCATGGTCTACGGCATCGGCATGCTCGGCTACTGGATCTGCGGCTTCGCCCTCCAGATGGGCGGCGTCGGCGGCGTGGCCAGCCTCGGCGGGGCGCAGGTGCTCGCCAACGAGGTGTCCATCAACATCGGCGGCAACGAGTTCGGGATTTTCGGCGCGACGGGCTTCTTCCTGTCCGGCGTGTCCTACGACGCGGTGGTCTTTTCGCTGTTCCTGTTCCAGATGGTCTTCATGGACACCACCGCCACCATCCCCACCGGCACCATGGCCGAGCGCTGGACCTTCAAGTCCTTCGTCCCCTACGCCTTCTTCATCTCCATGTTCGTCTACCCGCTCTACGCCAACTGGGTCTGGGGCGGCGGCTGGCTGTCCACCCTCGGCAAGTACTTCGCCCTGGGCCATGGCACGGTGGACTTCGCCGGCTCCTCGGTGGTGCATATGACCGGCGGCGTGGCCGCCCTGGTCGGTGGCATGATCCTCGGGCCGCGCCTGGGCAAGTACCGTGAGGACGGCACGCCCAACGCCCTGCCCGGCCACCACATCCCCATGGCCGTGACCGGCTGCTTCATCCTGGCCTTTGGCTGGTTCGGCTTCAACGCGGGCTCTTCGCTGGCCGGCACGGACCTGCGTATCGGCGTCGTCGCCACCAACACCATGCTCGCCTCGGCCGCCGGAGCCATGAGCTCCATGCTTTACATGTGGATCCGCTTCGGCAAACCCGACATCTCCATGATCGCCAACGGCTTCCTGGCCGGACTTGTGGCCATTACCGCGCCCTGCGCCTTCGTCAATTCCGTCTCGGCCGTGATCATCGGCGCCATTGCCGGCGTGTTGCTGTGCCTGAGCGTCTTCTTCGTCGAAGGCACGCTCAAGATCGACGACCCGGTCGGCGCGATCTCGGTCCACGGCGTCAACGGCGCGTTCGGCCTGCTGTCGGTGGGCCTTTTCGCCGACGGCACCTACGGCGACGCGCTCAACGGCGTGGACGGCACGGTCAAGGGCCTTTTCTACGGCGACGGCGGCCAGCTCGTGGCCCAGCTGATCGGTATCTGTACCAATTTTGTCTTTGTCTTCCTGGTGATGTATGTCTTCTTCAAGGTCCTCAACGTGATCGTGCCGCTGCGCGTGAAGCCGGAACACGAGCTCGAGGGCCTGGACCAGTACGAGGTGGCCGTGACCGCCTATCCGGAATTCGTCCTGCAGAAAACCCACAGGTAAGACGCGGAGATCGCCATGAAGAAAATCGAAGCCATCATCAAGCCGTTCAAGCTCGACGAGGTCAAGGACGCCCTGGACAAGCTCGGCATCCACGGCCTGACCGTGACCGAAGTGCGCGGCTACGGCCGCCAGAAGGGCCATGTGGAAGCCTACCGCGGCGTGGAATACCAGGTGCAGTTCAACGCCAAGGTCAAGCTCGAGGTGGTCGTGTCCGACGACATGGCGCAAAAGGCCGTGACCGCCATCCGCGAGACGGCCAACACCGGCAACATCGGCGACGGCAAGATCTTCATCTACGACCTGGCCGACGTGGTGCGCATCCGCACCGGCGAAACCGGCGAGCAGGCGATCTAGCGCCAGCCTTCCGTTTTTGACGGAAACGTACAAGAGGCGGGAATCCGGGCGACCGGGTTCCCGTCTCGGCGTTTTCGGCCGGCGCGGGCGCGCCTTGACTTAAGTCATGCCCCTGCCGGCCGGCCCGGGGCAGGTTCGGGGCCAGGAGGAAACGCCCATGCTCCCTGCCCCGCACGCATCCGATCTGCCGCCCCTTGCGGACATGACCGCCGACGACGTCGTCGCGGCCATGCGCGAGGCCGGCGGCTACCTGGACATCGCCCCGGCCGACGCTTTGAACCTCTACCGCCTGGCCTACGCCCACGTCGCCGCACGCCTTTCCCGCGACGTGCCCGTGACGCAACTCATGACCCGGAACGTGGCCACGGCCTCGCCCGGGGATACGGTGCTCGAGGCCGCGCGGCGCATGGCCGCGGCCGGCGTGTCCGGCCTGCCCGTGCTCGCTGCGGACGGCAGCGTGGCCGGCGTGGTTTCGATCCGCGACCTGCTGCGCCACGCGGGGCTTGCCGCAAACGCCGGCCCGGCCGCCCTGCTCGCCCTGCTGCTCGACCCGGCCACCTGCGCCCTGGCGACGCTTTCGCCGCGCGCGGGGGAAGCCACGGTCGCTGCGGTCATGACGCGCCCGGCCGTGTGTGTCGCGCCCGAAACCGGCCGTCTGGAAGCGGCCCGGATCATGGCCGCGCAAGGCATCAACCGCCTGCCCGTGGTCGCGGCGGGCCGGCTTTGCGGCATCGTCAGCCGCGGCGACGTGGCGCGCTCCTGCCGCGACATTCCCGGAGGGTGCGGCCTGTGAGCTATTTCGCCAAAATGCGCGGCGGCGCGGCGCATCCGCCCCGCGTCGGGCTGCGCGAAATCTTCTGGTCCTTCGTCGGGGCCATGGCCGGCATCGGCCTCGTGGCCTGGCTGCACGAGGACGTGGTCGGCCCGGCCGGGCTCACCATGCTCATCGGCTCGTTCGGGGCCTCGGCGGTGCTGCTCTACGGCGCGCCCAAAAGCCCCCTCGCCCAGCCGCGCAACCTCCTCGGCGGCCATTTCCTGTCAGCCCTTTGCGGCGTGGCCGTGCGCCTGTGTCTGCCCGGGCCGCACTGGCTCGTCTGCGCCCTGGCCGTGGCCGGGGCCATCGCGCTCATGCACGCAACCGGCACCCTGCACCCGCCTGGCGGGGCCACGGCGCTGATCGCGGTCACGGGCGGGGCCAAGCTCTACGCCCTGGGCTTTCTCTACGCCGTGGTTCCGGCCCTTTCCGGCGCGCTGGTCATGCTCGGCGTGGCCCTGGCCGTCAACAACCTCGCCCCGGGCCGGCGCTATCCCGAGTACTGGTTCTAGGCAGCACCCGTGTCGGAAATAAAGCAATCATGGCAAGAAGGAAACATTACCACACCGTCATGCGAAGCAGGACGCTTTGCCTTGCATTCTCCATCCCTTTCTCTATCTCTTCATACGAGGAGTCCCGAAAGGCGACAGGCAGCGGAATACCTGCGACTACAGCCCATGGAGTTCGTATGAAGCGTTTTTCTCTTCTTTCGGCCGTTTTCGTCTTTTCCTGCATGCTGTCCGGACTGGCCATGGCCGGGGCCGACGATGCGAAATGGGTCGCCCAGTGCATAAACGACAACAAGGACGCCAAGGTATCCATTGAAGTCATCACAAAATATTGCACCTGCATGAACAACAAGATGGACGAAAACGAAACCAAGTCCATCACGCAATGGGAAAAAACGCATCCGAACGAGATGGCCGCCTGCGACAAGGAATCCGGCTGGGACAAGTAGCCGCGTATGCAAACGGCCGGGGGACGCTTGTCCCCCGGCCGTTTCGGCGGCGGCTGCGCAATGCACGCCCGGAAATGTCAGACGAAAAGATCGATGGACGGCGTTTGCGGCGATTGTGCAAGTGCATCATCCGCCGCGTCTTGCGACGTGGGAACGGCCGGGGCCGCGCCTTGGGGAACCGCAGCGTCCCCGACGGCTGCTGCGGACGCCTGCGCCGGGACGGCCTCTTCTGCGGAAGCCGGCGTCGCGGCGGCATCGCCGTTGGCAGCCTGGGGCACGGTGCTATCACCTCCGGCAGCCGAAGACGCGGCGTCTCCCTGCCCGGCGTCGCCGCCCTGGGAAGCCGCTTGCCCGGCGTCCCCGTCCGGGGAAGCCGTCTGGCCGGATTCGCCTTGGGCGGTTTGGCCCTGCGCCTCCTCGGCTTTCCGGTCGATGTCCTCCCGCACATCCTGAAGATTTTGCGCATTGGATTCCGTGGAATCCTTGAGCGCTTTTGCCTGCGCCATCTTGTCGTCGCCGTACCAGAACGCCGCATCCGTCACGGATTCTGGCAGGATGCTCGCGAGAACGTTCAGCATGCTGCTGGCGTCCATCTGCCTGTCGATGGCATGCGCATTTTTCGTCGCGGCAAGATACTGCGATTCGTTCTTCCCCGTATGCACGAAATTGCCGGACAGAACATTCGAAGCAGTGCTCTTGTTGGAGGCGAGCAAGGTGTTTGAAAGGCCATCAGTCGATGATTGCGTAGAATTTCCTGTGGTTGCTGCCACCGTCTGCGTGCCGTCCTGCTGCACCGGACGAAAGAGATTCAACCCATTACCGCCACCTGCCGGAAAGGTCGTCGCATCCACCATGTCGTGTCCCCTTGTTCCTGCATCCTCTCGCCTTTGGTGTATATCGGTTATTAGGATAATAAGTTTAGGCCTCGCATATTGTCTTCCGGCTTCTTTGCCCGAAAAGACACGACGCCCTTTGCGGCCTACGCAAAGCCGTTATCAAAATGCGTGGTTCCCGGAGCCTGCGGCGGCAATATCGAGCACCATCTTGAGGTTGTCGCGCAGCACCGTGTAGCGGGCGTCCGGCTCCCGGACAACAATCCTGAATCCCGCCTTTTCGTAGAGCCGGCGCGAGGCGGGAAGTCCGTCCACGGTCCAGAGAAACACCCGGGGGAAGCGCTGTTCCCGGCACCAGTCCAGGGCGCGGGCGAGCAGCGCCTTGCCCACGCCCCTGCCGTGCCAGTCGGGATCGACGATGAAAAAGCGCAGTTGCGCGCCGTCCGGGTCGGTGGTGCGTCCAAGGACCGCCACGGAGCCCACGAGCCGCTCCCCGGCGTACGCCCCGAGCATAAGGTCGCACGCCGGGTCGTAGCCTTCGATGAACGCGCACATGTCGCGCGTGGCCAGGATCTCGAAAGGCGCGCCCGCGCCCCAGGCCTTGGCGTAGTACCGGCCGTGCAGCTCGCCCACGCGACCGACGATGCCCGGCTCGTACCCGGGCCGCAGGGCCACCCCCTGCACGACCATGTTCCCCTGACACTGTCGTGTTGCGCCGTTCATCGGCACGCCTCCGCAAAGGGCTCGCCGCCCTGCCACAGGTGTTCGAAGGCCAGGCCCAGCATGGACGCCAACCCCTTGTTGTGAATGACCACGGCCGTGAAACGCGGCGGTCCGCCCGCCGGATCCTGCATGGACACGAGCACGCTCTCGTCGTCGAAAATCTGCATCTTGAGCGGCAGGTGCGCCACGGTGCGCACGGCAAGCCCCAGCGGGCACAGCTCGGCCACGAAGGCGGCGAGCGAGGCATCGGCCAGCACCGGCCCGTCGCAAAGCGCCCGGTAGCGCAGCCTCCGCCCGAGGGGCACGCGCATGAAGGCGCGGTTTTGCTCGAGCGACAGGATCATCGGGTTGGCGATGGCCGAATCCACGCTGCGCTTCGCCGCGGCGGCCAGGGCCAGGGCACGGTGGGCGATGCGCGTCGGACCGGAGAGCACTTCCACGGACGCCAGCGGATCGGTCTCGCCGCGACCCGCGGCAAAGACCGGCCCCAGCAGCGCTGCCAGCCGGCGCGCCAGGGCGATGCCGGCCTCGCCTTCCCGCGCCAGGGCGGCCTCGCGCTCCCGGGCGAGCAGCTCGAGCGCCGTGGCGGGATCGGCGGCGCGAAATGTCCTGGTCTCGTCCTCCCGGGCCAAGCACAACCCCTTGGCCGCAAGGCTCGCCAGCACATCGTAGACGCGCTGGCGCGGGATGCCGGCCCGGACCGCAACGGCCGCCGGGGCCAGTTCGGGGCGTTCAAGCAGGCTCACGTAGGCCGCGGCCTCGTAGCGCGTGAGCCCGAGGGCGACCAGTTCCTGGGGATCGGGCATCTGTCACCACCTCCTAGTGGTGGCAGAACTAGCACCACTATCAAGTGGTGTCAACAGCCCGTCCGCCGGGAAAAGGCTTGCCATGCCGCCGCGCGGACACTATGTCCGGCGAGGCGCGAAGCCGCCGGACGACCGTCCCGCACATGCGGCCCTCCCTCCTTCGCCTCGTCTCGCGTCCTCGAAAAACAAGCATTTTCCCGAGGACAACATATTTGAGGAATTGTTTTTCCCATAAAAATACTGACGTATTTTTATGGCCCTTTCACGCGACAACAGACGGATTCGTATGGATTTCACTTCTCCGGCACAGCTTCTCGGCTACCTCGCCTTCGTCCTCGGCATCACGGCCTTTGCCCAGCGCATCGACTGGCGGCTCAAGTTTCTCGTCGCCAGCGAATGCGTGGTCTACACGGCCCACTTCTTCCTGCTCGGCAACAACGCGGCGGCGGTCAGCGCCGCGCTTTCGGCCCTGCGCACGTTTGCCTCGCTCAAAACCCGGTCGCCGTGGGTGGCGGGGTTTTTCCTGGCGCTCAACCTGGTGCTCGGCGTGGCCGTGGCCACGGGCTGGACGGCGGTGTTCCCCATCGCGGCCGGGATCTCCGGCACGGTGGGCGTCTTTTTCCTGCGCGGCATCGGCATGCGGCTGCTGCTTTTCTGCGCGACGCTGTGCTGGCTGACCAACAACGTGTTGTCGGGCTCCATCGGCGGCACGCTGCTCGAGTCGTGCATCGCCGTGGTCAACGGCACGACCATGTGGCGGCTGTGGCGGGCGGGAAGGACGCGCTGAGGCAGGCGCTTCATGGAGCCCGGCGCCATGCGCCGGACAGGAAACGCCGCTTAAAATGGGAACGGGGCCGGTTTGCGAAGGCGCCCGGGGGGACCGAAGAGCGCCTAGAGCACCGGGTCCATGGGCAGGATGAAAAAGAAGTTGTTGCCGAGGCTCGTGGCTTCGTAGCCTTCCACGCCGCCGTGCAGGCGCACGACCTCGCGGATGAAGTACAGGCCGTGGCCGGTGCCGTACTCGCCCGAGGCGTTTTCCCCGCGCACCCCCTCCTCGAACAGGTGCGCGGCGGTTTCCGGCGGAATGGGCGGCCCGGACGTGAACACGTTGAGCTTGATGCCGTCGCGGCCCGGGCCGAAGAAGTTCTCCTTGCGCTCCCAGCCGAAGGAAATGAAACGCCGCTTGCGCCCGGCAGTGTCCGTCACCTCCCGCGTGTACTTGACCGCGTTGGAAAAGAGGTTGGCGTAGACTTGGCTCACGAGCCCGATGTCCACCACCACCTCGATTTCCTGATCCGGCACGCCGCCAAGGGAAGTGTCGATCTCGATGCCGCGTTCCTCGAACCGGGGCCGGTAGCGCTCCAGCTGCAGGTCGATGACCTGCTTCTTGAAGTTGCAGGCGCGCTTTTCGAGCACGTACCGCCCCTCCTCGAAGTGGGAACGGCGCAGCAGCGTCTCCAGAAACAGGCTCGTCTGCTCGTAGTGCGTGAGAATCTGGCGGTACTGGTCCATGAGGCCCTCATGGATGTAGCCGAGGTCGCGCAGGAGCTTGTCCTTTTCCGGCGGCAGGGGCTGGTTCGCCCCCGCCTCGTTCTCGAAGGTCTGCTTGAGCTTCCACTCGAAGAACTTGAGCAGGTCGATCTTGGAACGCAGCCGCTTGTAATAGAGCTTGAAATAGATGTTGGGCACGATGACGTTGTGCCCGATGTCCTTGACCAGACTGCGGATGAACTGGAGATGTTCCTTGTTCTTGTTGGCCAGGATGCGGTTGTGCAGCTGGTAGCCGAAACGGTTGGCGTAGCGCTCGAAAAAGAGCCGTTCGTGCTCCGAGAGTTTTTCCGCGGGATAGATCTCCAGCATGCCGAACACGTCTTCCTTGGGCGTGAACGGCAACTGCGAAATCAGCTCGTGGTTGCCCTTGATGGGGATGAGGAACCGGCCCTCGCGCTCCACGGCCTTTTGCGGAAAAGGCAGGTCGGCCAACTCCCCGGCGTCGGCCTCCAGGCACTGGTAGGCGCAGCGCCGGATACTGCCGCTCTTGTTGTCCAGGACATAGAGCGTGCAGTCGATGTCGAAGAACATCTTGGGAATCAGCAGGCAGACCGCGTAGAGATGCTCCAGGGTGGGGAACTCCTGGGCCAGGTCGAAAAAGATGTTGAGCGAGATGCTTTGCAGGGCGGTAAAGTTGTAGGCCTCGTAGTCGTCCATTTTCTGATGGACGCGCCGGGCCACCGCCTCCAGTACCTGGCGGTCGAGCACGGACGGATCGTCCGAGGCGCCAAGGCGCAATGCCGTAAGCTGCTCGGCGACGTCCCTGGCGCTTGCCATGCGAAGCCTCCCGGATGCGGTTTCCGCATCTTCCATACCCGCGATAGACGGGGAAGACAATACGCCGTGCTCAGTCGATGCGGATTTCGATGGGCCCCGGGGAGAAGCCCTTGAGTTCGCGCAGCATGCCGCGAATGCCCGAGGCCAGGATGCGCTCGACAAAGGGATTGACCGTCAGCGGCCGCCCGCCCACGGTGACGGCAAGGGCGGTCTGCGTCGTGGCGCAGTCCCCGGGCGTGGCGCGGCCGGCCAGGATGTCGGCGGCGAGCCCGGCGCAGCCGTCGCGGCCGCAGGCCCCGCAGTCCAGGCCCGGCAAGGCGAAGCCCCGCTCGAGCACGGCCTCGGCCACGGCCTCCACGCTGTCGAAATGAGGCAGGCCGGAAACGCGCACCGGACCGTAGACGCCAAGGACAAGCCCGGGTTCCGAGAGCTTTTCCGCCTCATCGGCGTCGCGCAGCACGAGCACCCTGGGGGCAATCGCATGTTCGCGCCCGCCCTCCATGACCAGCACCTCGCCGTCGAGCATGGCGACCATGTCCGAGAGCTTGCGCGGATCGTTCCAGAACAGCGCGCTCTCCGTGGCGGCGATGGCCCCCACCGTGCGGCAATGGGGCAGGAAGCGGTCCGTGTCCGTGTCTTCCTTGTCCAGGCCCGGGTTGTGGGTGCACTTGAGCGCGCACGGCGCGATGCCGCGCCCGGCGAAATGGGCGAGCAGCGCCTCGCACAGCGTGGTCTTGCCGGATTTCTTGAAGCCGAGGACCTGCACGCCTTTCATGGCGTCCTCCCTTGATCGTTCGTAGCGGAAACAAACGCCAGGCGTTCGTGCCCTTCGCCCGCGACAGGCGCGGCGAGGCGGCCTTCGCGCAGCCACAGAATGTCGTCGCTGATGGCGCGCAGCCACTGCTGGTCATGGCCGCTGATCACAAGCGACGTGCCCTGCTCCTCCCGCGCGGCGAGCACCGCCTTGCGCACGAGTTCCGCGCTCTCGCGGTCGAGGTTGGCCGTGGGCTCGTCGAGGAGCAGCACCCTGGGGCGCAACGCCAGCCGCGCGGCCAGCGCCACCCGCTTGACCTCGCCCCCGGAAAGCTGCCGCCAGGAGCGCGAAGCGAACCGCGCCGGATCGAGCCCGACCTGCGCCAGGGCCGCGTCCACGCGCTCCCGGATGTCCGGCGCGCGCCGCACGGCCAGGCCGTAGCCCACGTTGGCCCGCACCGAGCGCTTGAGGAGATACGGCTCCTGGGGAAAATACGTGACCTCGCCGCGCAGCTCCCATTCCCGGCCGAGCGTCGGCTGCCCCAGGTACAGGAGCTCGCCCGCGGCCGGGGCTTCGAGAAAGGCGAGCAGGCGCAGCAGCGTGCTCTTGCCCCCGCCGTTGGGCCCGGCCAGGCCGAGAATCGCCCCGGCGGGAAGCACCAGATGGTCGATATGCAGGACTTCGCGGCCGGCGTAGCGCTGGACCACGCCGGAAAGTTCGTACAGGGCGCTCACGCGGCGGACCTGCCACGACAGGCGGCGGCGGCGAGGTTGACGATGAAGGCGATGACCATGAGCACGATGCCGAGCGCGATGCCCGTGGCGAATTCGCCCTTGCCGGTTTCCAGGGCGATGGCCGTGGTGATGGTGCGCGTGTCCCACTTGACGTTTCCGCCGAGCATCATGGAAATGCCGATCTCGGAGACGATGCGGCCGAAGGCGGCGGTCGTCGCGAGCAGCATGCCGAAACGGGCCTCGGAGACCGTGGCCCAGAAGACGTGACGGGGTTTCGCGCCAAGGGTCAGAAGCGTGGGGCGAAGCCTGGGGTCGAGGTTTTCCACGGCCTGGGCCGTGAGCGCAATAACGATGGGCAGCCCCAGGATGGTAAGGCCCACGGCCATGCCCGGCACGGTGAAAAGAAGCCCCCACTCCCCGAGGGGACCACGCCTGGAAATGAAGGCGTAGACCACGAGTCCGATGACCACCGTGGGGAAGGAGAGAAAAGTTTCGACGACGAGGCGCGCCGCCCGCTTGCCGGGAAACGAGCAGTAGCCGAGCAGGAACCCGGCCGGAGCGCCAAGCAGGAGTGTGGCGGCCATGGCCTCGAAAGTGACAACGAGGGTCGTCCAAACAGCGGAAAACGTTTCAGGGTCGCCATCAAGGAGCAGGATCAGGGCCTGACGCAGGCCGTCGAGGATGTAGTTCATGGCGTTCCTGTCCGCCCCGGCCGACGCGCGCGCGTCCTGCGCCGGCCGGGGGCCAAGCGACGATTACTGCTTGGCGGCGTTGGGAGTGAAGAGCTTCTTGCCCTTGAGGGCGAAGTCCCCCACGACCTTCTGGCCCTTGGCCGAAGCCAGCCATTTGCGGAACGTCTCGGCGGCTTCGAACTTCACGTTCTTGCACTTCTCGGGATTAATGGAAATCACGCTGTACTGATTGAGCAGCGGCTTGTCACCTTCGACCAGGATCACCAGGGCGGGCTTGCCCTTGGCCTGATCGTCATACGCGATATAGGTGCCGCGGTCGACCAGCGTGTAGGCGCCGCGCTCGCCGGCCATGGACAGCGTCGCCATCATGCCCTGCCCGGCCGAAGCGTACCAGGACTCCTTGTCCGGCACCGGCATGTTCGCGACCTTCCACAGGGACTGTTCCTTCTTGTGGGTGCCGGAATCGTCACCCCGGCTGACGAAGGGAGCCTTGGCCGCGGCGATGGCGGCCAGAGCCTCGTCGGCCTTCTTGCCTTTGACCTTGGCCGGGTCGGCTGCCGGACCCACGAGGACGAAGTCGTTGTACATGACCTCGGTGCGGTTCACGCCGCTGCCCTCTTCCACGAACTTCTTCTCCGCGGCCGGCGCATGCACGAGCAGCACGTCCACGTCGCAGTTTTTGCCGTGCTCCAGGGCCTTGCCGGTGCCCACGGCCACCCATTTGAGCTCGATGCCCGTATCCTTCTTGAAGGCCTCGGCGAGCACGGGGAGCAAGCCGGTATCGTCGGTGCTGGTGGTGGTGGCCATCATGAGGGTGACGGGTTCCTTTTTGGCGAAAGCCGGGGCCGCGCAGACAAACGCCAGCACGAGCCCGAGGGCGGTGATACGACGGATCATGGTTTCCTCCTCTGTTTAGTTTGGCTTAACATAACGATTACCATGGCATATTTTATATTTCCTCACAAGGCGCGACGCTCCCCTGATTTCTTGGAGTAAAAATCTTACCTCCGCTGGCCGCCTTGCCGCACGACGGCGCTGCTCCGTTCCCTATCGGAAAAAAAAATACCGCAAACCATCTAAAGGAATTTTCAAGGCGGACGATAACGCTAGCGATAAGGCTGTTGTCTTACTTCCCTCTACAATTCCGCAGCAAGAGTCACGAGACACTCCAAAATCCTTGGTATTATTTTAGTCAATCGCAAAATGCAGGCACGTCGTTGTCTACATTTTGCTTTGCATTGTCATTTTGTCAAAAAAAAATCCTGTTTTTTTCCCTAAAGGGATTTTCAGGAGGTCCGATAAAGCGTGCAAGCAGTCGCCACAAGGAGGCTGCGCACAGGAATGAGGCACCGGAGTATTGCAACAATGTCACTGCCAAGGAGCAAGCCAGCGCATCGCGCAAGCAGCACCAACGACTTACCCCATGCCGCCGGCGAGCTCCTCGCCTTCATGGGCAACTAGCTGGATGCACAAACTTTTCAAGGAGGAAAAGCCATGTCGCTCGTTATCAACCACAACATGATGGCCATGAACGCTTCTAGGAACCTGTCCAATTCCTACAGCGCCCTTGCCACCTCGACCAAGCGTTTGTCTTCGGGTCTGCGCATCAATACCGCCGCCGACGACGCCGCCGGCTTGGCGATTCGCGAACTCATGCGCTCCGACATCTCGGCCATCAACCAGGGCGTGCGCAACGCCAACGACGCCATCTCCATGATCCAGACGGCGGACGGCGCGCTCCAGGTCGTGGACGAAAAGCTCATCCGCATGAAGGAACTGGCCGAACAGGCCGCCACCGGCACCTACACCTCGGACCAGCGCCTCATCATCGATTCGGAATACCAGGCCATGGCCTCGGAAATCACCCGAATCGCCAACGCCACGGATTTCAACGGCATCTACCTGCTCAACGGCAACCTGTCCGGCGCGACCCACAACGGTTCCGGCATCAATGCCACCGGCAAGCTCAAGGTGCATTTCGGTTCCGGCAACGCCAGCGCGGAAGACTACTACTACGTGCAGATCGGCACCTCCACGGCTTCGGCCCTGGGCGTGGGCATCGGCGCGGCTTCCACGTCGAAGGGCCGCAGCATCTCCACGCAGCAGCAGGCCCAGGAAGCCCTGGACGCCATCAAGACGGCCATCGTGTCCAAGGACAAGATCCGCGCTAACCTGGGCGCCCTGCAGAACCGCCTGGAGAACACCATCTCCAACCTGCAGATCCAGGCCGAAAACCTCCAGGCCGCGGAATCGCAGATCTCGGACGTGGACGTGGCCACGGAAATGACCCAGTTCGTGCGGGAACAGATCCTCACCCAGTCTGCGGTGGCCATGCTCTCCCAGGCCAACTCCCTGCCGAAGATGGCCATGCAGCTCATCGGCGGTTAATAAGCGAACGCAGCCCACAAGCAAAGGGCCGCCCGGGAATCCGGGCGGCCCTTTTTCATGCAGGGGATCGCAGCAGCATCAAAGCCCGTTGCCGCAGGCGCGCAGGAACAGGCGCTGGGCCGGGAACATGTAGCGCCGGCCATGCTGGATCACAAAAAAATCACGCCGCATGGCGAGTCCCTCGGACGGCAGGAGGGCGATGCCGCCGCGCTCCAGGTAGTTGGCCGCGGCCATGCGCGAGATGGCGGCCACGCCGAGGCCGGCCTCCACGCATTCGAGAATGGCCACGGACGAATGCACTTGCAGCACGACGCGCAGTTCGTGCATATCTATGCCAGCCTGGGTCAGGGCCTGTTCAAGGGCCAGCTGCGTGCCAGATCCCGGTTCGCGCATGACCCAGGGAACGCCGAGGAGCCTGGCTTTGAGGTCCCCTGTTTTTGCACGGGCCACTGCCAAGGCTGCGGGCGCGATGAGCACCAACTCGTCCTGGAGAATGGGTTTGGAGACGAGTTCGGCCTGGGACGCGGGCGCGCCGACAATGCCCACGTGAGCGGTCCCTGCCGCGACCATGGCAATGATCTCGGAGGTGTCACCGCCGCGCACTTCGATGCGCACTTCGGGATAGTTGCCGAGAAAACGGGCGATGAGCCTGGGAATGATGTACTGCGCGGGGATGGTGCTGCCGCCGATGATCAGTTCGCCGGCCACCCTTTTGGACAGGGCCAGAATATCCGCCCTGGCGTGGTCGAGTTGGCTGAAAATGGCGCTACAGTAGCGGTAAAGGACGTTGCCGGCCTGGGTCGGCAGGATGGTGCGTCCCAGACGGTCGAAAAGCTGGGTGTCGAGTTCCTCTTCCAGGGCCATGACATGGGCGCTGATGGTCGGCTGGGACAGCAGCATCTCTTCACCAGCCTTGGAAAAGCTGCGCAGGTCGTAGACCTTGGCAAAGGCCTGAAGCCGCCTAATATCCATAGCAAAAATCTACTCCATAGACAAAACCTATACAACAGAACAAAAAAAGAGCGGAACCCGAAGGTTCCGCTCTGAATAAACAAACTATTCCTGCGGCGCTTCGGGCGTCGCCGGGGTTTCGGCCGGAGCAGAGGCTGCGGCCTCCTTGGGTGCTTCTTCCCCGGCCTGCCTGGTCAGCTCGATGACCGCCATGGCAGCGCAGTCACCGGCGCGGGGCAGGCCCATCTTGACGACCCGGGTGTAGCCGCCGGGTTGGCCCTTGAAGCGGGGGGCGATCTCATCGAACAGGCGCGCCACCAGCTGATGGTTCTCGAGGACCTTGTAGACCAAGCGACGGGCATGGACGCTGTCGGTCTGAGCCAGGGTCACGAGGTGCTCGACGACGCCGCGCAGCTCTTTGGCCTTGTGTTCGGTGGTGCGGATGCGCTCGTGGATGAAAAGCGAGCGCGCCATATTGCGCAGCATCGCCTTCCGATGGGAGGCGTTTCTGCCAAACTTGCGTCCGGATTTCTTATGTCTCATCGGCCTGCTTCCTCTTCAGCCATTCCTGGTATTTTTGTTCGAAGTTCTCGATGCGCATGCCGAACTCGAGGCCCATATCCTCCAACACCCGGCGGATCTCCTCGAGGGATTTCTTGCCGAAGTTTTTGGTCTTGAGCATCTCGTTTTCGGTTTTCTGCATCAGTTCGCCAACGGTCTGGATATTGGCGGACTTGAGGCAGTTGGTGGCGCGCACGGAGAGTTCAAGCTCGTCGATGCTCTTGAAAAGGCTCGGATTGAGCTCGATATCGTCACGGCGGCGCGCCTTGTCGGCCTCGGATTCCTTCTCATCGAAATTGATGAAGACCGTCAGTTGGTCCTTGAGGATCTTGGCGCTATAGGAGATGGCGTCCTCGGGGCTCAAGGAACCGTCGGTGGCGACTTCGAGGACGAGCTTGTCGTAGTTGGTCATCTGGCCGACGCGGGCCTGTTCGATGGCGTAGGCCACTTTCTTGACCGGCGAGAAACTGGAATCCAGGAGGATCAACCCGATTTCGGCGTCCAGGCCCTCGTGCATGTCGGCGGTGACGTAGCCCTTGCCCATGCGGACCTCGAGCTCCATGCGCAGTTCCCTGTCGTCGGACAGGGTGGCGATCAGGACATCATCGCTTAAGACGGTGACGTTCTGGTTGCCCTGGATGGCGCCGGCAAACACCTCGCCCTTCTGGTTGGCCACAAGAGTGAGGCGTTGCGGGTCCTCGGTGGTCATGGCGAAGCGGACCTGCTTGAGGTTGAGGATGATTTCGGTCACATCCTCGATGACCCCCGGAATGGTCGAGAACTCGTGCTGCACGCCCTCGATGCGGGCGGCGACGATGGCCGCGCCCTGCAGGGAGGACAGCAGGGTCCGGCGCAAAGCGTTGCCGAGCGTCGTGCCGAATCCGCGCTCCAGGGGCTCGCACACGAACCGGCCGACGGTATCGGTCGAGACGGCGTCGCGTTCGAGCTTTTCCGGCTTGACCAGTTCGGTCCAGTTGCGGGAGTTGATGAGCCTTTGGCCGTTGCGAATCAACATGGCGTCCCCTTATGCAAAGCGTACTTTGCCGATTACTTGGAGTAGAGCTCGACGATGAGCTGCTCGTTGATCGGGAACTGCACGTCCTCGCGGGTAGGCAGGGCGTTGACCTTGCCCTTGAGCTTTTCGCCGTCGACCTCGAGCCAGGCGGGGCAGCCGCGCCGCGCGATGACCTGTTGGGCTTCGAGGATGATGGGGGACTGGCGGTTGCGCTCACGAACTTCGATGACATCCCCGACCTTGACCTGCATGGAGGGGATGGTCACGCGGTGGCCGTTAAGGGTGAAGATGCCGTGCCGCACGAGCTGGCGAGCCTGGTTGCGCGAATTGGCGAACCCGAGGCGGTAGATGACGTTGTCCATGCGGCGTTCGAGAAAGGAGAGCAGGTTTTCACCGGTGACGCCGGTCTTCATGTCGGCGCGATGGAAGTAGGCGCGGAACTGCCCTTCCAGGATGCCGTACATGCGGCGGGTCTTCTGTTTTTCACGCAGCTGGATGGCGTAATCGCTCATCTTTTTGCGGATGCGGCCGTGCTGGCCGGGAGCGTAGGGACGGCGTTCGTAGGCGCATTTGTCCGTGTAGCAACGGTCGCCCTTCAAAAACAGCTTGGCCCCTTCCCGGCGGCAAATCCGGCATTTCGCTTCTGTGTAACGTGCCAAGGTCGTTCCTCCTGAGTGCCGCGGGCCGTGGGCGTTTTGCGCCAGCGCAACGCGTCCCGCATGGTGTCCGTTTCGTCCTGTCGGGCGATGCGCGCCCCCGCGGCGAACCGAAAGTCAATCCAGGCCCGACGGCGGGCCTGGAACAGTGTATACCAAGGGCCGGCGGCAGGCGCCGCCGGCGAAAAACTCCCGCCCGATCAGACGCGGCGCCGTTTCGGAGGACGGCAGCCGTTGTGGGGGATGGGGGTGATGTCACGGATGAAGCTGACCTTGAACCCCGCGTTGTGGATGGCGCGCATGGCGGCCTCGCGACCGGAGCCGGGGCCCTTGACCAGGATGCCGACAGTGCGCATGCCGTTTTCCTGGGCCTTGCGGGCGGCGTTCTCCGCCGCGACCTGGGCGGCGAAGGGGGTGGACTTGCGAGAGCCCTTGAAACCCGCGCCGCCGGAGGTGGCCCAGCTGACCACATTGCCCTTCTGGTCCGTGAAGGTCACGATGGTATTGTTAAACGAGGCCTGGATATGGGCCACGCCTACGGGAATGTTCTTGCGTTCTTTCTTGCCGGTGCGGCGCGGTTTCGCCATCACGTGTCTCCACAAAGCCCTTTCGGGTCGATTTACCGTTTGGTGCCGGTTGCCTGTCGCAAAAAAACAGACGTTATTTCTTCTTCTTGGCCATCACACCACGGCGCGGGCCCTTGCGGGTACGCGAATTGGTGTGGGTGCGCTGGCCGCGACAGGGCAGCCCCCGGCGGTGGCGCAGGCCGCGATAGCAGCCGATGTCCATGAGGCGCTTGATATTGGCGGTCACATCACGCCGCAAATCGCCTTCGACCTTGTGATTGGCCTCGATTTCCTTGCGGATGGTGTTGGTTTCTTCGGGGGTGAGGGTGTCGGAATTCTTCGTCCAGTCCACACCCGTCGCCTCGAGAATGTGAAGCGCCGTCGTCCGACCGATACCGAAAATATAGGTCAGGGCGATATCCATCCGTTTGTTTTTGGGCAGGTCGACTCCCGCGATTCTGGCCACGACGTTCCTCCGTTATCCCTGGCGTTGCTTGTGCCGGGGGTTCTCGCAGATCACCCGCACGATGCCGTGGCGACGGATGATTTTGCACTTGGGACAAAGTTTTTTCACAGAAGGTTTCACTTTCATGACGCTCTCCGTCTCCTGGCGACGAAAACAACCGATGCCGCGTGCGGTATCGGTCGCATCAATCGGGCAGGCTTAAAATCCGAGGACCGTTTTTGGTCACAGCCACCGTATGCTCGAAATGGGCGGACAGGCTGCGGTCCTTGGTCACGGCGGTCCAGTTGTCCGAAAGGACTTCGACATCGGGTCCGCCGGCCGTCACCATGGGTTCGATGGCCAACACCATTCCGGGCTGAAGCGGGACGCGCGGCGCTCCCTTTGGCTCGAAATTCGGGATTTCGGGCTTTTCATGGAGCTTTCGCCCGATGCCGTGACCAACAAACCGTCTTACAACACTTAGCCCCTGGCCTTCAACATATTTTTGCACGGCTCGCGAAATGTCATAGAGGTCGTTGCCGGAAACCGCCTGTTCGATTCCTGTAGCCAGGGATTCCCGTGTGACCTCGAGCAGTTTCGCCGTTTCCGCCGCCACTGGCCCCACCGGGACCGTAGTCGCGGAATCGCCGTAGAAGCCGTCGTAGACCACGCCGAAGTCGAAACTCACGATGTCGCCCTCGACCAGTACGCGGTCCGAGGGAAAGCCGTGCACCACTTCCTCGTTGACCGAGCAGCACAGCGCATACGGAAACCCGTACATGCCCAGAAACGCCGGCTTCACCTTGAAATCGTCGCAGCGTTTGCGCGAGATTTCCTCAAAGAGCATGGTCTTGACGCCAGGCTTCACCGCCTCGCGCAGATCGTTCAGGATGACGGCCACGATGCGGCATGCCTTGCGCATGGCCGCGATTTCAAGGTCGTTTTTGAGGAAGATTCCCCTGACCTTTTTCAATTTCTACTGCCTGCCCTTGAGTCTCCCCTTCTGCATGAGACCTTCATACTGGCGGGAGATAAGATACGACTCAATTTGCGACATAAAGTCCATGGCCACGCCGACCACGATCAGAAGCGAGGTGCCACCGAAATAAAAGGGCACGTTGAACTGTTGGATCATGACCATGGGCAGGACACAGACGACCGAGATATACATGGAACCCCAGAGTGTGATGCGGGCCAGAACCTTGTCGATGTACTCCTTGGTTTTGGCGCCGGGGCGGATGCCGGGGATGAAGCCGCCCTGCTTGCGGATGTTCTCCGCAATATCGGCCGGATCGAAGATGATGGCCGTATAGAAATAACAGAAGAATACGATCAGCGTCACGAAGATCACGTTGTAAGTGACCGTCTGCGGGCTGAAAAACGCCGCGATCTGTTTGAGCAGGGGCACGCTCGAAAATTCGCCGAGCGTGGCCGGGAACAACAGGATCGAGGAGGCAAAGATCGGTGGAATGACGCCAGCCGTGTTCACGCGCAGCGGCAGGTGCGTGGTCTGGCCGCCGTACATCTTCCGCCCCACCATGCGCTTGGCGTACTGGATAGGGATGCGTCGTTGCCCGCGCTCCATGAAGACGATGGCCGCAAGCACCGCGACCATGAGCGCCACGATGAGGACCAGGACGAACAGCGAAAGCTCGCCCGCCTTGAGCAGGTCCAGGGTGGACAGCACCGCGCGAGGCAGCCCGGCCACGATGCCGGCGTAGATGATCATGGAGATACCGTTGCCGATGCCCTTTTCCGTCATCTGTTCGCCGAGCCACATCAAAAAGACGGTGCCCGCGGTCAGAGTCAAGATCGTCATCAGCCTGAAACTCCAACCGGCGGCGAGCACTACGGGAGCGCCCGTAGGGCTGGCCATGCTCTCCAGGCCCACGGCGATGCCGAAACCCTGGATGATGGTGATGAGCACCGTGCCGTAACGGGTGTATTGCGTTATCTTCTTGCGCCCGGCCGCTCCGTCCTCCTTCTGCATCTTGGCCAGCTCCGGGCTGACCACGGTCAGCAGCTGGATGATGATGGAGGCGGAAATGTAAGGCATGATCCCCAGGGCGAAGATGGAAAGGTTGCGCAGCCCTCCGCCGGAAAACATGTCGAACAGACCGAACAGCGTATTTTTGGCGCTTTCAAAGAAATCCGCCAAGGCGGCCGAATCCACGCCGGGCACGGGAACGTGCACACCGATGCGGTAGACGGCCACCAAAACGAAGGTCCAAAGGAGCTTCTTCTTGAGCTCCGGCAGACGGGCCAGATTCTCGACTCCGGTAAGGGCCACGGCAACTTCCGTTTATTCGGTAGGAGTTTCGGCGTCAGCGGCCTCGACCCCGAGGGTCACGGCCTTGCCACCGGCAGCAGTGATCTTTTCCGCGGCCTTGGCGCTGAAGCGGTGTGCTTCGACGGTGACGGCGGCGGAAATCTCACCCTGGCTCAGAATCTTCACCAGCGCCCCGGTCTGGGCCAGGCCGCGGGCATAGATGTCTTCCAGGCTAATGGCGTCCTTGCCCTCGAACGCGGCCAGCAGCCGGTCGAGGTTCAGGGGCTGGTAGACCACCTTGAACTTGTAGTTCTTGAATCCGCGTTTGGGCAAGCGGCGGGCCAGAGGCATCTGGCCGCCCTCGAACCAGGGGCGCTCGGACACGCCCGCACGGGCGTTCTGGCCCTTGTTGCCCTTGCCGGCGGTGCAGCCCTGACCGGTGGCGCGACCGCGGCCGATGCGCTTGCGGTTCTGGCGCTCTTCGGGGAAGGGATAGAGCTCGTGCAGCTTCATGACTCGGTCACCTCAACCAGGTGCTTGACCTTCGCGATCATGCCGACAACGGAGTCGGTCTTTTCGAGGGTACGCGCCTGACGGATTTTCTTGAGTCCCAGAGCGGCCAGGGTGGCGCGCTGCTTGGGCGTGTTGCCGAAACGGCTTTTGGCCAGGGTCACGGTAATGGTTGCCATGGCTGTATTCCTTATTTGCGCGGGGTGGCCAGGGCCTTGCCGCGCATGGCACCGACGGTGTCGGCGTGGCGCAGCGACGCCAGGCCTTCCATGGTGGCGCGCAGGACGTTGTGCGGATTGTTGGTGCCGATGGCCTTGGTCAGGATATCATGGACGCCGCAGGCCTCCATGATCGCGCGCACCGGGCCGCCGGCGATGATGCCGGTCCCCTTGGAAGCGGGCTTGAGCATGACGCGGCCGGCGCCGAAGTGACCAAGGACTTCGTAAGGCAGGGTGCCGTCGAGCAGGGGAATGCTGATCATCCCCTTGCGCGCCTGCTCCGTGGCCTTGCGAATGGCCTCGGGAACCTCGTTGGCCTTGCCCAGGCCGTAGCCCACAGAACCCTTGCCGTCTCCGACGACGACCAGGGCGCTGAAGCTGAACCGACGGCCGCCCTTGACGACTTTGGCCACGCGGTTGAGGTACACGATCTTTTCGATCTGACCGAGGTCGGTCTGCTGGTCCATGCCGTCTTCCTTGCCGCGCTTATTAGAATTTGAGGCCGCCATCCCGCGCTCCGTCGGCCAGGGCTTTGATCCGGCCGTGATAGATGTAGCCGTTACGGTCGAAAACAACGGCTTCGATATTGCGTTCCAGGGCCTTTTGGGCCAAGTCCTTGCCCACCTTCTCGGCGGCTTCCTTGTCGGCCTTCATGGCCTCGCCGCCCTTGCCCAGGGTCAGGCTGGACGACGACACCAGGGTCTGGCCGGTGAGGTCGTCGATGACCTGGGCGTAGATGTGCCGGTTGGACCGGAACACGACCAGCCGGGGACGCTCGGCGGTGCCGGCCAGCTTCTTGCGGATGCGGACTTTCCGGCGCGCGCGCGCCAGGGTCTTGGTCATCTTCATGGTGCGGTCCTATTTCTTGCCGCCGGACTTACCGGCCTTGCGACGAATGGTTTCGTTTTCGTACTTGATGCCCTTGCCCTTGAAGGGCTCGGGCGGACGCACGCGGCGGATGCGGGCGGCGGTTTCGCCGAGCAGCACCTTGTCGATGCCCGCGAGCGTCAGTTTGTTGCCTTCGACCTTGGCCTCGATGCCGGTCGGCAGCTTGAAGTCCACCGGGTGCGAGTAGCCGACAGCCAGGGTCACGGTATCCGCGGAAGCGGACACCTTATAGCCGACGCCGATGACTTCAAGGGTCTTGCTGAAGCCCTTGCTCACGCCCTCGACCAAGTTGGCCAGGAGGGTGCGGCGCAGGCCGTGTTGGGCCCGGGCCATGCGCGTGTCGTCCACGCGGGTCACAGCGACCTTGCCGTCCTCGATCGCATAGGCGACCTTGGGATGTGTGGGGGTGGACAGCTGGCCCTTGGGACCCTTGACCGTCACCGCCTCGGGAGCCACCTCGACGGACACGCCGGAGGGAAGCTCGATTTCGCGTTTGCCTATCCTGGACATGACATCTTCTCCGCGACGTGTCGTCTTACCAGATTTCGCACAGGAGCTCGCCGCCAACGCCGAGTTCCCGGGCCTTGCCGCCTTCGAGGATGCCCCGAGAGGTGGACAGGATGCTGATGCCCAGGCCGTTTTGGACCTTGGGAATCCCACCCGCCCCGACGTACACGCGCCGGCCGGGCTTGCTCACCCGCTTCAGTCCAGCAATGAGCGGCTTGCCGCCGTTATACTTGAGGTTGATGGACAGGGAGGCTTCGGCCACGGAAAAGTCGGCGATATAGCCTTCTTCCTTCAAAATGGCGGCGATGGAAGCCTTCAGTTTCGAGGTCGGGACAATCAGATCCGCGTGCAGGGCCCGGTGGGCGTTGCGAATGCGGGTCAGCATATCGGAAATGGGGTCGGTTACCGACATGGGTACCTTCTCCTTCGGCTACCAGCTCGACTTGCGCACGCCGGGCATTTCACCGGTCAGCGACATGTTACGGAAGCAAATACGGCACACGCCGAATTTGCGCAAAAACGCCCTGGGACGACCGCAGATAGGACAGCGGTTATAGGCTCTGGTGGAAAACTTCGGCTTGCGGCTGGCTTTCACCATCAACGATTTGCGGGCCACGACCGTTCTCCTTACTTTTTAAACGGCATGCCGAGAAGGTCGAGAAACATCTTTCCCTCCTTGTCGGCGCATGCCGTGGTGACGATGGTGACGTTCATGCCCTTGACGTGTTCGACGCGATCCACGTTTATTTCCGGGAAGATCGTATGCTCCCGGACGCCGAGGGTGAAATTGCCGCGGCCGTCGAACCCGCGATCAGGCACGCCGCGAAAATCGCGAACCCGAGGGAGGGCGAAATTAATCAGTTTGTCGAGGAAGTCCCACATCCGATCCCGGCGCAGCGTGACACGGCAACCCACCGGCATGCCTTCCCGGAGCTTGAACGCTGCAATGGACTTGCGGGCGCGTGTCACCACGGCCTTCTGTCCGGAGATGGCGGTCAGCTCGACTACGGCTTCCTCGATGAGCTTGTTATTGTTGCTCGCTTCGCCCAAGCCCATGTTGAGCGAAATGAAGGAAAGCCGCGGGATTTGCATGCTGGAGGTGTACCCGAACGCCTTCTTCAGTTCCGGGGCTACCTTCTCGGCATAAATTTTTTCCAGGCGGGTCATACCGTTTCCTTTTCTCCTCACGCGATTTCGTGGTTGCACTTCTTGCAGAAGCGCACCTTCTTGCCGTCGACGGTTTCCTTGTAGCCGATCTTGGTCGGCTTGGCGCAGGCGTCGCACAGTAGCGAGACGTTGGAGATGTCCAACGGCGCTTCCTTCTCGACGATGCCCCCGGGAACCTTGGCGTAGGGATTGGCCTTGGTGTGGCGCTTGACCATGTTCACCTTTTCCACCAGCACGGCGTTCTTCTTGGGCAGGATCTTGAGCACCTTGCCCACCTTGCCCTTGTCCTTGCCAGCGGTGACCATCACCTTGTCGTTCTTGCGGATGCGATACGTTTTCATGGGTTCCTCGATGTCGCTGCCGTGCGTCCTACAGGACCTCGGGGGCCAGGGACACGATCTTCATGAAGTTTTTCTGACGCAGCTCACGGGCCACGGGGCCGAAGATGCGGGTGCCCACGGGTTCGAGCTGCGCGGAAAGCAGCACGGCCGAATTGGAGTCGAACTTGATGTAGGACCCGTCAGGCCGTCCCACTTCCTTTTTCGTACGCACGACGACGGCCTTCATCACCGCGCCCTTCTTCACCTTGGAATTGGGCAGGGCGTCCTTGACGGACACGACGATGATGTCGCCGACCGAAGCGTAGCGGCGACGGGAACCGCCGAGCACCTTGATGCAGCTGACTTTCTTCGCGCCGGAATTGTCCGCCACGTCGAGCTGGGTTTCAACCTGGATCATGACGACGCTCCTAGACCGCTTTTTCCATGATTTTCACGAGGGCCCAGCGCTTGCGGGCGGACAGCGGACGGTGCTCGATGATGCTCACCGTATCGCCAATCCCGCAGTCGTTGTTCGGATCGTGAGCCATGAACTTTTTGCGGCGACGAATGTACTTCTTGTACAGCGGGTGCTGGACCAGTGTCTCGACCATGACCACGATGGTCTTGTCGGCCTTGTCGGACACCACCACGCCGGTCAACTGCCGGCGATTGCTCTTATGTTCTTCCATGGCGAACCCCGATTAGGCTTGGCGCTTCTTTTCATTTTGCACCGTCAGGATGCGCGCGATGTTCTTGCGGACCTCGCGCAGACGGTGGGTTTTTTCCAGCTGCGCCGTGGCGTGCTGGAAACGCAGCTTGAAGAGTTCCTCACGGGACTCGCCAAGCTTCTTGGCCAGGCCCTCGGCATCGAGATCGCGCAGTTCGGCGTTCTTCATGACTAGATGCCCTCCTTGGCCACGATCTTGGTCTTGATGGGCAGCTTATGCATGGCGCGGGTCAGCGCTTCCTTGGCCGTCTCCATATCGACGCCCTTGATCTCGTACAGCACGCGGCCAGGCTTGACGGCGGCAAACCAGCCGACGGGCGCGCCCTTGCCTTTGCCTTGACGGACTTCGGCGGGCTTTTCCGTCTTGACGCGGTCCGGGAAGATGCGAATCCAGACTTTGCCGCCGCGTTTGATGTGACGCATAATGGCGACACGGGCGGCCTCGATCTGCTGGCTGGACAGCTTGCCATGCTCCATGGCCTTGATGCCCACTTCACCGAAATCGATGGAGGCACCCCTGGTGGCCGGGCCGCGCAAGCGACCCTTCTGCATCTTGCGGAACTTGGTTTTCTTGGGAGCCAACATTACGCTTCCACCTCATGATCCAGAATCTCGCCTTTGAAAATCCAGACCTTCACGCCGATGACCCCGTAAGTGGTCTTGGCAATGGCGTAGCCGTAATCGATGTCGGCACGCAGGGTCTGCAGCGGCACGCGGCCGTCGCGGTACCATTCGGAGCGGGCGATTTCCGCCCCGGCCAAGCGGCCGGCGCAGGAGACCTTGATGCCCTCGGCCCCGAACTTGCGGGACAGGCCGACCGTACGCTTCATGGCCCGGCGGAAGGCCACGCGGCGCTCCAACTGCAGGGCGATGTTCTCGGCCACCAGCTGGGAATCGATCTCGGGACGCCGAATCTCGTTGACCTCGACCGTGAATTCGCGGCCGAAGCGCTGTTTGAGATCGCCGCGCACCTTTTCGATCTCCGTGCCCTTGCGACCGATGACGATGCCCGGCCGGGCGGTGTGGATGATCAGGCGGATCTTGCCGCCGGCGCGTTCGATCTCGATTTTGGAAATCCCGGCGTGGTACAGGCTCTTCTTGACGAACTTGCGAATCTTGTTGTCCTCGAAAACAAACGCGGGATAATCCTTTTTGGAAAACCAGCGGGACAGCCAATTCTTGTTGTACCCGAGCCGGAACCCGTAGGGATGTACTTTCTGGCCCATTTGTGTCGCTCCTAGTTCTCGGCCACTACCACGGTGATATGGCTCGTGCGCTTGATAATCCTGAAAGCACGGCCCATGGAGCGCGTCATGATGCGCTTCCAGGTCGGCCCAGGATTGACGATCACCTGCTTGACCGTGAGGTTGTCGATGTCCACGCCCGAAATCTGCTCCGCATTGGCCACGGCAGAGTGCAGTACCTTCCCGATGAGCTTGGCGGATTTTTTCGGCGTGAACTTCAGTATGTTCATGGCCTCCTCAACAGGGCGGCCAAGGATGTTGGCAGCGACGAGGCGGGCCTTTTGCGGCGACACGCGGATGAATTTGGCTCTGGCTTTGGCTTCCATGGCTTTATCCCGACCGGGAACAATCCCCGGCTACTTTTTCACTTTGCTTTTCTTGTCCGCGGCATGGCCGTGGAAGGTCCGCGTGGGCGCGAACTCGCCAAGCTTGTGGCCGACCATGTTTTCGGAAACGAACACCGGAATGAACTTCTTGCCGTTGTGCACGGCGAAGGTGAGTCCCACCATTTCGGGCAGGATCATGGACCGACGCGACCACGTCTTGATGACCCGGCGGTCCTTGTTCTCCACGGCGTAGGCGATCTTCTTCTCCAGGTGACCGTCGACAAACGGGCCTTTTTTCAGCGAACGAGGCATAAGCGTTTCCCCTTACTTTTGTCCGCGCCGTTTGACGATGAGCTTGGACGAGGGCTTTTTCTTGTTGCGGGTCTTGTAGCCCTTGGTCGGCTTGCCCCACGGGGTGACCGGATGGCGGCCGCCGGAGCTCTTGCCCTCGCCACCGCCCAGCGGATGGTCGACGGGGTTCATGGCCACGCCGCGCACCTTGGGGCGGTTACCGAGCCAGCGGTTGCGGCCGGCTTTGCCGATGGAGATGTTCTCGTGCATCACGTTGCCGACCTGGCCGATCGTAGCCAGGCAGCTGGCCAGGATGTTGCGCACTTCACCCGAGGGCAGGCGCAGCAGGGCGTACTTGCCTTCCTTGGCCACGAGCTGGGCGTAGGTGCCGGCGGCGCGGCAAATCTGACCGCCCTTGCCCGGGTTGAGCTCGATGTTGTGCAACAGCGTGCCCACCGGGATCTTTTTCAGCGCCAGGGCGTTGCCGGGCTTGATGTCTGCGGCGTCGCCAGAGGTGACCGTATCGCCGACGGAAATGCCAACCGGCGCCAGAATGTAACGTTTCTCACCATCGGCGTAATGCAAAAGCGCAATACGGGCGCTACGGTTGGGGTCATACTCCACGGAGAAGACCTTGGCCGGGACGTCGAACTTGTCGCGCTTGAAGTCGATGATGCGATACAGGCGCTTGTTGCCGCCGCCCCGCCGCCGCGAGGTGATCCGGCCGTAGCAGTTGCGGCCGGAGGCGCGGGGAAGACCCTCAACGAGGGACTTCTCGGGCTCGGTCCGGGTGATCTCCTCGAAGGTGGAGACCGTCTGGAACCGGCGGCCGGCCGACGTGGGCTTGAGCTTGCGGATGGACATGACTAAACCCCTTCGAAGAACTCTATTTTATCACCCTGAGCCAGGGTCACGTAGGCTTTCTTGTAGCCCGGGATGCGCCCGGTCACCCGGCCCATGCGCGAACGGGCGAGGGGACGGCGACGCACGACGCGCACGCCGGCGACCTTTACCGAAAAAGCCTTTTCCACAGCCTTGGCGATCTCGATCTTGTTCGCCTCGGGGTGGACGAAAAAAACCACCTGATTGGCGGCGTCCTTCAGCATGGTGGCCTTTTCGGAAACCAGGGGCCGCAGCAGTATGTTAGCGTACTCCATGACCGAGCCTCTCCTGGACCTTAAGCGCCGCGTCCTTGACCATGACCAAATGGTCGTGGCGCAGGACGTCATACACGTTGAGCATGTCTTCCCGGACCACTTTGATTCCGGGAATGTTCCTGGCGGAAAGCTCGAGATTGTTATCCGAAGCGGACAGAACAATCAAGGCTTTTTTCAGTCCGAAATCAGAAGTCACCTTGACCATGTGCTTGGTCTTGACTTCCGGCACGGACAGGGTGTCCACGAGGACCAGCGAGGCGTCCCCGAGCTTGGCCGAGAGGGCCATGCGCAGGGCCAGCTGGCGCACCTTGCGATTAACCTTGAAGGAATAGTCGCGGGGCTGCGGCCCGTGCACGATGGCGCCGCCACGCCAGATGGGCGAACGGTTGGAGCCGGCGCGGGCGCGGCCCGTGCCTTTCTGGCGCCACGGCTTCTTGCCGCCGCCGCTGACATAGGCCCGGGTCTTGACGCTGTGCGTGCCGGCGCGCTTGGCGGCGAGCTGGGCCCGCACCACCAGGTGCAGCAGTTCGGGCTGGACCTCGACTTCAAAGACCTCGGGCGCCAGATCGACGGAGCCGATCTCCTGGCGGGCCTGGTCATAGAGTTTTACGTTTGCCATAGGTATACCCGTTACCCCTGCTTGCGCACCATGACCACGCAGTTGCGCGGTCCGGGCACCTGACCCTTGACCAGGATCAGGTTCTGTTCCGGGCGGACGTCGACGACTTCGATGCCCATGACGGTCACGGTGCGCGCGCCCATATGGCCGGCCATCCGTTTGCCCTTCATGACCTTGCCCGGTTCGGTGTTGTTACCGATGGAACCGCCTGAGCGGTGGGCTTTTTCCGTACCGTGGGTCTTTTTAAGGCCCGAGAAGTTCCAGCGCTTCATGACGCCGGCGAAGCCCTTGCCTATGGAGGTACCAGTGACCTTGACAGTCTCGCCCGGGGCGAAGATGTCCACAGTCACGTCCATGCCCTGTTCGAAGGCAGACGGTCCGTCCAGACGGATTTCGCGCAGCACCCGGAAGTAGCCGCGGGCGGCCTTGTCCAGGTGGCCCTTGGCGGGCTTGTTGACCTTGCGCTCAGGGATCGTGTCGAACCCGAGCTGCATGGCGTTGTACCCGTCCTTCTCCATGGTCTTGACCTGGGTGACGGGACAGGGGCCGGCCTCGATAACCGTGACCGGGATGATCGATCCGTCGTCGCCGAAAATCCGGGTCATGCCCAGTTTCCGGCCAAGAATTCCAAGCGTGGCAGCCATGCCGACCTTCCCTTAGAGCTTGATTTCCACGTCGACGCCGGCGGGCAGGCTCAGCTTGCCGAGCGCGTCCACCGTCTGCTGCGTGGGCTCCATAATGTCCAGAAGCCGTTTGTGAACCCGCATCTCGAACTGTTCGCGGGACTTCTTGTCCACGTGAACGGAGCGGTTGACCGTAACCTTGTGGATGTCCGTGGGCAGCGGGATGGGCCCGGCCACGCCCGCGCCGGTGTTGCGCGCGGTGTCCACGATTTCGCCTACGGCCTTGTCCAGGATGCGGTAGTCGTAAGCCTTGAGTTTGATACGAATGCGATCGTTTTGCATGGAAACCATGATATTACTCCACGATTTCCGACACGACGCCGGCGCCGACGGTGCGGCCGCCTTCGCGGATGGCGAAGCGCAGGCCCTTTTCCATGGCGATGGGGGCGATCAGTTCCACGTTGAAGGTGGCATTGTCGCCGGGCATGACCATCTCGACGCCCTCGTTCAGGGTGACGACGCCCGTGATGTCGGTCGTGCGGAAGTAGAATTGGGGACGGTAGCCCGTGAAGAACGGCGTGTGACGGCCGCCCTCTTCCTTGTTCAGGACGTACACTTCGGCCTTGAACTTGCGGTGCGGCGTGATGGAACCCGGCTTGGCCAGAACCTGGCCGCGTTCGACC
>NZ_JNJA01000004.1 GCF_000702665.1 Solidesulfovibrio alcoholivorans DSM 5433 | reverse complement strand
GCCCTGCCGCGTCCAGCCGCCCGCTGCATGAGGGGGAGAAGGGAGATGGAGAAAGCAGATGGGAGCGCTATGCCGGTTTTTTATCTGACGGAGGAGGCCACGCGCTTTCCCCGGCCGAGCCTGGCCGAACCCGGGGGCCTGCTCGCCGTCGGCGGGGACCTGCGCCTGGAGCGCCTGATCGCGGCCTACCGGCGCGGCATCTTCCCCTGGTACGACGACGAGACGCCGATCCTGTGGTGGTCGCCGGACCCGCGGCCGATTTTGTTTCCCGGGCAGGTCCACGTGTCGCGGCGGCTTATGCGCACGCTGCGCTCGGGAAAATTCCGCGTGACCTTCGATACGGACTTCGCCGGCGTCATCCGGGGGTGCGCCGCCACCCCGCGCGACGCCGGCGACGGCACCTGGATCATTCCCGCAATGATCCAGGCGTATGAAAGGCTTCATGCCGCCGGCTACGCCCACAGCGTCGAGACCTGGCTGGATGGGGAGCTCGTCGGCGGGGCCTACGGCGTGGCCATGGGCAAGGCATTTTTCGGCGAGTCCATGTTCCACACGGTGACGGACGCCTCCAAGGTGGCGTTCGTGAGCTTGTGCCGCCGCCTGGACGCCATGGGCTTCCATTTCATCGACTGCCAGCAGGCGACGGGCCATTTGTGCCGTTTCGGCGCGGTGGAGGTGCGGCGCGGGGAATTCCTCAAGCGCCTGGATGTCGCCCGGGAAGAGGGCGGCGAGCCGGGAAAATGGACGTTCGCGCCCCTGGACGCGGACGTGGAAGCGTTGCGCGGCAGCGACGTGGACGCTCCCGATGCCTGCGGGTGCCGCCCGGGCGAAAGACATCGGCCGTAGCCGTTCGCGGGAGAGTGCCATGCAAAGGGAAATCGCCAACCCGTTTCCGGATCGCCGCTGCTTTTTCTGCGGCGCGGACAATCCGCAAGGCCTGGGCCTCAGATTCTTTCACGACGACGCGACGGGCGAGATTTCGACGCAGTACGTGCCCGAGGAACGCTTCGTCGGCCAGGGCGACATCATGCACGGCGCGATTCAGATGGGGCTGCTCGACGAACTCATGGGCTGGGCCTGCGTCGTGCACACCGGCGAGATGGCGGTCACTGCGGACCTGCGCTGCCGCTTTTTGCGGCCCCTGCGCATTGCCGGCAAACCCGTGCGCGCCGTCTGCCGCGTCACGGGGCGGCAAGGCCCCAAGGTCCATATGACGGCCGCACTGACCGATGCCGGCGGCGCGGTGTGCATGCGGGCCACGGGGACGTACCACGTCTTGTCCCCGGAAAGGTATGCAGCCCTGGTCCAGGGGAAGGCATCCGGGGCCGGTTGACGCGCCGGACGGCGCATTCCGGAACCGCGCCTCATGGCGGTCACGACGCCTTGTGGCCCACGAGCTTGCGGATCTTCTGCTTCTGCAAGGCGATGATGGCTTTGAGGCGGTGGCATTCGGCCTTGTAGTAGGCGAGCTCCTCCGCCGCATCGGCAAAGGCGAGCGGCGGTGTGAAGTCGATTTGCGTGGAGCGGGGACGTTTCCTGTCCTGGGCGGCCATGGTTACGCCTTCTCCTTCCTGTCCACCCACTTTTCCACCCGGAGCGGCTCGAACGCCCGCATGTCTTCAAGCAGGCCCTCGGGCGTGTCGTTGTGTAGCACCAGCCCCTTATGCTCCACGCGCAGAAAGCCTTCTTCGGCCATGCGGGAGACGCATTCCAGGAGCGGGTCGTAGTAGTGCTGCACGTTGAGCAGGCCACAGGGCTTCTTGTGCAGCCCGAGCTGCGCCCAGGTGATGATCTCGCAGAACTCCTCGAGCGTGCCCATGCCGCCGGGCAGGGCGATGAAGCCGTCGGCGAGCTCGGCCATGCGCGCCTTGCGCTCGTGCATGGACGACACCACATGCAGTTCCGTGAGTTTGGGGTGCGCCAGCTCCTTGCGGCGCAGGAAATCGGGCAGCACGCCCACGGCCTTGCCCCCGGCGGCGAGGGTGGCGTCGGCCATCGCGCCCATGAGACCCACGCAGGCCCCGCCGTAGACGAGCGTCAGCCCCTCGGCGGCGAGCAGCCGGCCCAAGGCGTTCGCCGTATCGACATACGCCGGGTCGAACCCGGACGATGAACCGCAAAAAACACAAACGCTCAACATACGCGCTCCAAGGGGCCGACGCGCGGCCCCGGTCTGACGAAGGGAAACGGCGACGGGGCCTGCGCTAGTCCAACCCCTCGATGATCGGCTTGTGCTGGCTCAAGTCGAAAAAGCCCCGCACCGCAAAGGGCAGGGTGTAGTTGGGGATCTTGTCGAAATGAATAAACCCGAGATCCTTGCCCTCGGCCAGTTCCGACAGGGCGGTCAGGCCCAGCGGAATGGGGAAGTTGAGGGCGCAGGCGTGGATCTCCGAAAGCTTGTCCTTGTACCGGGTCTTGAGGTACTCCACGAGCGCGTCGCGCTCCTGCTCGTTGAAGGCCTCGAGCAGGATGCGGTGGCAACTTTCGTAGCTGACCGGCAGGTCCGGCTGCACCGGATCGCCGACGAGGACGTCCCAGTCGTAGATTTCCTCCTCTTCCGGGTCCCAGGTGGGGCGGAACAGGTGGACGGTGACGTCCTTGCGGCCCTTGAAGCTTTTGATCACCATGGACACGGTCCAGGCCCGGTCCACGGGTAGGGTGAAATCCGCCGGAACGACGTCGATTTCCATGAGCGTCTCCTTGCCCGTCGCGGCTGTCCCCGGCTTGCGGCGCGGCACGCGCCGTCGCGGGACGCCTCGGGGTTTTCGCTTTCGTTGCGCTGCGCAGGGATGTACAAGAAACCACCATGCTTTTCCAGTTGGAATCCGAATATACCCCCCAGGGCGATCAGCCCCGGGCCATCGGCGAAATGGCCGCCAACCTGTCCCAGGGCGTGCCGAGCCAGGTGCTGCTCGGCGCGACGGGCACGGGCAAGACTTTTTCCATGGCCCAGGTCGTGGCCAAGCTCAACCGCCCGGCCCTGGTCATGGCCCCGAACAAGACCCTGGCCGCCCAGCTCTACAGCGAGTTCAAGGGACTGTTCCCGAAAAACGCCGTGGAGTATTTCGTCAGCTATTACGACTACTACCAGCCAGAGGCCTACCTGCCGCGCACGGACACGTACATCGAGAAGGACGCTTCCATCAACGACGACATCGACAAGTTGCGCCACGCCGCCACGCATTCGCTGCTCACCCGCCGCGACGTCTTGATCGTCGCCTCGGTGTCCTGCATCTACGGCCTGGGTTCGCGCGATTACTACGAGCGCATGGTGCTCTCGCTGACCGTGGGCGAGCGCATCGGCATGGAAGCCGTGCTGGCGCGGCTGGTGGAGATCCAGTACGAGCGCAACGACTACGATTTCCACCGTGGCGTCTTTCGCGTGCGCGGCGACGTCATCGAGGTGATCCCGGCCTACAGTCGTGAACGCGCCCTGCGCCTGGAATTTTTCGACGACGAACTCGAGGCCATCCTGGAGACCGACCCGCTCACCGGCGAGGTGCTCGGCTCCATGCAAAAGGCCATCATCTTCCCGGCCAGCCACTACGTCTCCGACCGCGACAACCTGAACCGCGCCGTGTCCGACATCCGCGAGGAACTGCGCCTGCGCCTGACGGAACTGAAGACGGCCAACGACCTGCTCGCCGCCCAGCGCCTGGAAATGCGCACCATGCAGGACCTGGAGATGATCGAGGAGCTCGGCTACTGCAACGGCATCGAGAACTATTCGCGCCACCTCGACGGCAGGAAGGCCGGCGAGCCGCCGTATACGTTGCTCGACTACTTTCCCGAGGACTTCATCCTGTTCGTGGACGAGTCCCACATCACCGTGCCGCAGATCGGCGGCATGTACGCCGGCGACCGCTCGCGCAAGCAGACGCTCGTGGATTACGGCTTCCGCCTGCCCTCGGCCCTGGACAACCGGCCGCTCAATTTCGAGGAGTTTCTGAACCACATCGGCCAGGCGGTCTTCGTCTCGGCCACGCCCGGGGACTGGGAGGTCCGCCGCAGCGAGGGCGTGGTCGTGGAGCAGATCATCCGGCCCACGGGCCTGCTCGACCCGGAAGTGGAAGTGCGCCCGACCAAGGGGCAGGTGGACGACCTCATGGCCGAATGCCGCGCCAGGGCCGCGGCGGGCGAACGCGTGCTCGTCACCACGCTCACCAAGCGCATGGCCGAAGAGCTCAACGAGTACTTCAACTCCATGGGCGTGCGCGCGCGCTACCTGCACTCGGACATCGACACCCTGGAACGCGTGGCCATCATCAAGGCCCTGCGCCAGGGCGAATTCGACGTGCTGGTCGGCATCAACCTCCTGCGCGAGGGCCTGGACATCCCGGAAGTGTCGCTCGTGGCCATCCTGGACGCGGACAAGGAAGGGTTCCTGCGCTCCGCGCGCTCGCTCATCCAGACCTTCGGCCGCGCCGCGCGAAACGCCGGCGGCCGGGTCATTCTCTACGCCGACACGGTCACCGGCTCCATGCGCGCGGCCATGGAGGAAACGGCCCGGCGGCGCGAAAAACAGGAAGCCTTCAACCGGGAAGCCGGCATCGTGCCGCGCTCCATCATCAAGGGCATGGACAGCGTGCTGGACAGCCTGTACGGCGAGGGGGGGAGTTCGGGCAGGAGTTCGGGCGGCTATGCCGCGGCCGGTCGCTACGCCGCGCCGGCACCGGGGGCGCAGGCGGCTGTGCGCGAGGACGCCGCAGCGTACGGCGACGGCATGTCCCGCAAGGCCCTGGAAAAGAAAATCAAGATGTTGGAGCGGGAGATGCGCGAGGCGGCCAAGGCCCTGGAGTTCGAGAAGGCGGCGGAGCTGCGCGACCGCGTGGCGGCCTTGCGGGCGCGGCTTTTGGAGATGGGCTGAACATGAACGCCCATCGTTCCAGGCGCATCCTGCGCCTGCACAGCCGGACGGTGCGCCTGCACCACCGGCTGGGAAGCTGGGGGCCGCTCATCGGCGGCTTCGTGGCCATGGCCACGGTGTTCTGCCTGGGCGTGCTTGGCTACATGGAAGTGGAGGGCTGGAGCTTTTTCGACAGCCTCTACCAGGTCATCATCACCCTTTCCACCGTGGGCTTCCAGGAAGTCTACCCCCTGACCCGGGACGGCCGCATCCTTACCATGGTGCTCATCGTCTCGGGCGTGGGCACCTTCGCCTACCTGGTCGGCTCCTTCACCCAGGTGCTGGTGGAGGGCCGGCTGCAACAGTACCTCGGGAGGCGGCGCATGCAAAAGATCATCGACGGCCTGAGCGACCACGTCATCATCTGCGGCTACGGCCGCATCGGCGCGGTCGTCGCCCGCGAGATACTGGCCGAGAACGTGGCCGCGGTCATCATCGAAAACAACGCCGAAGTGATCCACAGCCTGGACGAGCAGGGCATCCCCTACGTCCAGGGCGACGCCACGGCCGACGAGACCCTGCTCGCTGCCGGGCTCATGCGCGCCAAGACCCTTGTCGCCGCCCTGACCCTGGAGGCGGCCAACGTCTACGTGACCCTTACCGCACGCCAGCTCAACCCCACCATCCGCATCGTGGCCCGGGCCGACGCCCAGGGCCATACCCAGCGCCTGCAACGCGCCGGGGCCGACCAGGTGCTCGTGCCGCACCTCTACGGCGGCGTGCGCATGGCCCAGTCCGTGCTGCGCCCCACGGTCACGAACTTCCTGGAGCTGGCCGGCCGGGGCGGGGCCATCGACCTGCAGATGGAAGAACTGCAAGTCACCGAGCATTCCGAAATCGTCGACAAGAGCCTCATTGACGCCGCCCTGCGCCCGCGCTTCAACCTCATCGTCATCGCCATCAAGAAAGCGAGCGGCGAGATGCAGTTCAACCCGCAGGCGCAAGCCATGCTGGAGGCCGGCGACACCATGATCCTCGTGGGCAGCCGGGACAACCTCGACAGCCTTCAGGCGATCCTTTGAGCCGCACGCTTCCCCGCATCGCGGCGGTCATCCTCCACTACGGCGACCCGCGCCTGACCCGCCGCCTGCACGAACAGCTGCTTCCTGAAGCGCAAGCCACGGATGCGCCGGTGCTCGTGCTCGATAACGCCGCGCCCGAGCCGTATCCCGATGCCTGGGTCCGGTTGGCGGAAAACCGCTTCTGGGCCGGCGCGTTCGACTATGCCGTCCGGGCCGTGCGGGACATGGGCCGCACGCATGTGTGGTTTTGCAACAACGACATGCTCTTCACCTCGCGTCCGCCGCATCTCGGTCGCGCCCTGGGGCGGTTGGCGCAGCTCGAAGCCGCGCTTGGCCGCCGCGTGGGCCTCTATTCCCCGACGTTTGCGACCAGCCCCTACCATCCGCAAATGATCGCGCGCCCGGGCGGCGACTGGCGGCTCGTGCGCGTCCTGGACGGCGTCGCGCCGCTCGTGTCCCTAGACGCCCTGGAGGCCGTGGGGGGGCTCGACGCCACGGACAATCCCCGGGGCTACGGCGTGGACATCTGGCTTGCGGCGCGGCTTTATGACGCCGGGTACGCCCTGGTGGTCGACGACAGCCTGACCCTGCGCCACCGCCACCATACGGCGGCCCGGGACGTGCCGGGATTCCTGGACGTCGCCGCCCGGGCCGAGGCTGCCTACCTCACGGCGCGGCTCGGGCCGGACTACCGGGCGCGCATCGCCGCCTGGCAGGCCGAGGCGGTCCCGGCGCAACAGGGGGACGCCTAGCCATGGGTCCCTACGCGTTCTTTTTACCCCCGGCCTTCGACGCCCTGCCCGAGGCCGTGGCCGACCGTCTGCTCATGGGTGTTTTCGGGCGCAAGCAGGCGGCTCAGACCGGCCTTGCCGCCCTGCGCGCGGCTCCGTCCGCTGGCGGCGGGCAGGGGGCGCGACTCGCCCGGCTGGGCCTGGAGCTGTCGCTGCTCGCCTTCGACCTCGACCCCGCAAACGCCGCCCTGGCCCAGGGCCTCCTGGCCATGATCGGGCCGCAGGGCGCGGGCCTCCCCAGCGACGAGGTGCAGGCCCTGCGTCTGGCCGCCGGAGAGGGGCTGGGCCGCGAATGGCGCGAGAGGATCGCGGCGGCCGGGCGCACGGGCGACTGGGAAGCGCTTTGCCGGCGCATGGAAAGCGGCTTTCCCCAGGCCGTTGCACCGCTTGCCCCACGGATCGCCGGGCTTGCCGCCCTGGCGAGCCGGGACGAAGGTCGCATCGCCGCCTGGCGCGAGGGACTTGCCGCCGCGCCGCTGACGCCTGGGCTGGCCTTTCTGCATGCCCGCGCAGCGATCTTTCTTGATGGCCGCGAGGCCGGCATGGCGGCGCTGCGGGATTCCCTGCGCCGCTATCCCTGGTGCGCGCAGACGCTCCTTGCCCTGCACGACCTCGCGCGCGGCCGCGACGGCGCGCGGCAGGCTCTCCCCGGGCGTCTGGCCATCCTGCTCTATTCCTGGAACAAGGCCGCGGACCTGGGGCAGACCCTGGAAGACATCCTGGCAAGCGAGCTGCCGGAGTTTCATATTTTCGCCCTGGACAACGGCTCCACGGACGCCACGCCAGACATAGTGGCCGCCTTTGCCGCGCGCCTGGGGCCGGCGCGCTTCACGGCCCTGCGCGCGCCGGTCAATGTCGGCGCGCCGGCCGGGCGCAACTGGCTCAAGCATTTGCCCGAGGTCCGGGCCTTCGATTTCGCGGCCTACATCGACGACGACGTGCGCCTGCCCCGGGACTGGGCGCTGCGCTTCGGCGCGGCCGTGGCCGCGTGTCCCGATGCCGGGGCGTACGGCTGCCGCATCCACGACGCCGGGAGCCCGAGCGTGTTGCAGGCCGCCGAATTTCCCCTCGAGCCCGATGGCGAGGCTATCGCTGCCTCGGATTTGCAATTGCAAGCCCCGGATGTGGGGCAGTTCGCCTACTGCCGGCCGACGCTTTCGGTCACGGGCTGCTGCCATCTTTTCCCCATGTCGGCGCTTTGCGAGGGCGGCGATTTCGACATCCGTTTTTCGCCGTCCCAGTTCGACGATTTCGACCGCGACCTGCGCGCGGCCCTGGCCGGCCGTTTCGCCGTCTACCAGGGCCATCTGGCCGTGGGGCACGTGCGCGCAAGCGGCGGCGACGCGGCGCGAAAGCGTGCGGCCGGGGCCAATGCCCACGGCAACATGCTGAAGCTCCAGGGCAAATATGATGCGGGCGACCTGAAGCGGCTGCGGCGCGAGCAGCGCAACCGCCTGTTGACCGACATCCGCAAAAAGGCCATCTGGTTGGCCCGCCACGACCCGGGCGAGGCAAGCGACAAGGAAGGGCAGCCATGAGCCAGGACAAGGACGCCGCGCGCCTTCGCGAACTGCGCGAGAAAATTCATTACCACGACTACCGCTATTACGTCCTGGACGATCCGGAAATCGAGGACGCGGCCTACGACACGCTTTACCGGGAACTGAAGGCCCTGGAAGCGGCCCATCCCGAGCTCGACGACCCCAATTCGCCGACCAGGCGTGTGGGCGGCACGGTGTTGCCGGCCTTTACGTCCAAGCCGCACCGGATGCGCATGTACAGCCTCGACAACGCCATGACCGAGGCCGAGTGGCTCGATTTCGTGACCCGGGCCGCCAATAAGCTCGAAAAGGAGGGCGTGCCTTTCGAGCGCACGTTCTGGGTCGATCCCAAGTTCGACGGTCTGGCGCTGGAGATCATCTACGAAAACGGCGTCTACGCCGGGGCGCTCACGCGCGGCGACGGCGAAACGGGCGAGGACGTGACGGAAAACGTGCGCACGGTCAAGAACGTGCCCCTCGACCTGCGGCCCCATGCCGCGCGGAGCGGCCTGCCCGTGCCACGGCTGCTGGAAGTGCGCGGCGAAGTGGTCATGACCCGCCAGGATTTCTACGAGCTCAACGAACGCCAGCGCGAGCAGGGCGGCAAGGTCTTCGCCAACCCGCGAAACGCCGCCGCCGGCTCCGTGCGCCAGCTCGATTCCGCGGTCTCGGCCACGCGGCCTTTGACCTTTTTCACCTACGGCGTGGGTACGACGGACTTCGGCGACGCCGATCCGGGCTGGGCGACCCATTCCGGGGTCATGCGCGGCCTCGCCGCCCTGGGCCTGCCCGTGGCAGGGGAAGGCAAAGCCGTTTCCGAGGCGGAAGTCTACCCGTATTTCACGGCCATGGGCGCGCGCCGCCAGGAGCTGCCCTTCGAGATCGACGGCGTGGTGGTCAAGGTGGACAGCTTGGCGCTGCAACGGGAGCTCGATTTCACGGACCGCGCCCCGCGCTTCGCCATCGCGCTCAAGTTTCCGGCCCACGAGGCCGAGACGGCGCTGACCGCCATCGACGTCCAGGTGGGGCGCACGGGGGTGCTTACCCCCGTGGCCATCCTCGAACCCGTATCCCTGGCCGGGGTGACGGTGTCGCGGGCCACGCTGCACAACGAAGACGAGATCAAGGCCAAGGACCTGCGCGCCGGCGACACGGTGGTGGTGCGCCGCGCCGGGGACGTCATCCCCGAGGTGGTCCGGGTCGTCACGGAGAAACGGCCGGCGGACGCGCGGGAATACGCATTCCCCCATATCTGCCCCTCGTGCGGCTCGCCGGCCGTGCGCGCGGAAGGGGAGGCGGCCTGGCGCTGCGTCAATTTCGCCTGCCCGGCCATGCTGCGCCGGGGCATCGCCTATTTCGTGTCCAAGTCGGGCCTGGACATCGAGGGCCTGGGCCGCAAATGGGTGGAGTCGCTGATCGACAAGGGCATGGTGCGAACCCCTGCCGACCTGTTCGGCCTGACCGAGGCGGACCTCGTGCCGCTTGAGCGCATGGCCGAGAAATCCGCGGCCAATTTCGTGGCCGCCGTGGACGCGGCCAGAAAAAACGCCACGCTCTCCAAGCTCATCGCCGCGCTCGGCATCCGGCAGGTGGGCACGCGCACGGCGCGCACCCTGGCCGGGCATTTCACGGACCTCGACGCACTGGGCGCGGCCACGGCCGAGGAGCTGACCGCTTTGCCGGACATCGGGCCGGAGGTCGCGGCCTCGATCCGGGAGTTTTTCGGCAACGACGCCAACCGGGCGCTCGTGGCGCGCTTCAAGGAAATCGGCCTGTGGCCGGTCGCCGCGCCCAAACCGGCGCAACCGGCGGCGACCACGGCGCTTGCGGGCAAGAAGTTCCTTTTCACCGGCACGTTGCCGGACATGTCCCGGGAGAAGGCGCAGGAGCTGGTGGAAGCGGCCGGAGGGCGGGTGGTGTCGGCCGTCTCGAAAAAGCTCGACTACCTCGTGGCCGGGGCCGAGCCCGGCTCCAAGCTGGCCAAGGCGCAGGCGCTCGGGGTGCGCATTCTGTCCCCCGAGGAATTCCACGCGCTCCTCGCCGCTGCCGGCGCAACGGTCCAATCCCGCCGCTCCCTCCTCGATGCCTGACCCCTTTCCCCCCTTCGGGGAGGTCCAGGAGGGGATCATCCCCTCCTGGACGCCGGAGGCCTCTTTTACTCCTTCCCAAATTCCACCAGCACCTTCATGGCCCCGGGCCGCGCGGCGGCGGCGAGGGCATCGGGGAAGGCCGCGAACGGGAAAACGGCCTGGATGAGCGGCGAGACGTCCACGAGCCCGTCGCGCAGATAGGCGGCGGCCAGCTTGAAATCGCCGCAACGCGAGCCGACGAGGGCAATTTCGTCCACCACCACCCGGGCCATGTTGATGGAGGTCGGGGCGAAGGTGGTGGTCTTGAGCACGACGGTTCCTTCCGGGCGCACGAGGTCCAGGGCGAAAGCCAGGCCGTCCGGCCGCCCCGTGGCTTCGACGACCACGTCGAAGGGGCTGTATTCCCGGCGCAGGGCGTCGCGGTCGGCGTGGCGCACGGTCACGCCCTGGGCGGCGGCGATGGAAAGCTTCGCTTCGTGCCGGCCGGCCAGCACGACGTCCGGGCAGAGCATACGCAGGCCGCAGGCGCAGAGAATGCCGAGCTTGCCGTCGCCGAGGACCAGCAGCGACGTTGCTGCCGTGAGGTGGAGCTGCTGGCCGGGCTCCAGCGCGGCGGCGAGCGGCTCGATGCAGACTGCGGCGGTATCGGGTACGGTGTCGGGGAGAAGATGGACCAGGGAGGCCGGCACGGTGAGGAACTCGGCGAACGCGCCGTCCTTGCCGGCGATGCCGAGGGTTGTGCGGTTGGGACAATGGCGCGGGCCGGTGGTCAGGCAGGTGGGGCATGCGCCGCAGCCCAGGTTGATTTCGGACGTGACGCGGCGGCCGAGCAGTTCGGGATGGTCCGGGGCCGCATCCACGACACCCACGAATTCATGCCCGGGGATGCCGGAAAACCCCATGTATCCCTTGAGCAGTTCGAGGTCCGTGTTGCAGATGCCGGCCATGCGCACACGGATGCGGACTTCGCCCGGCCCCGGGATGGGGTCCGGCCGCGTTTCCATACGAACGGTTCCGGCATGAAAGGCGACGGCCTGCATGGCTCCTCCTTTGGGCTGGCGCGTTGAGGAAAAACAACCTACCGTATTGACGAAACATGCTCAATCGGAGCGCAGGATCGGGACACAAGGAACATGACGGAAAGGATGTTGGAAAAAGAGGCGGTCTTCGACCCGCAGCACGACGGCGGCGCGGGCACGCGCCTGGATGTGTTCTGGTGCGCGCAGTTCGCGGAAGCGGGCGTCGCCCGGTCGCGCGTGCGCGCGGCCATCGACGCCGGCCTGGCCACGGTCAACGAAACGGTGTGCCGCAAGGCCGGAACCAAACTGCGCGGCGGGGAACGCCTCACCCTGCGCCTGCCGGACAATCCCAGCGAAACCAAGGCGGAAGCCGGCAGCCTCGGCGTGCTCTACCGCGACGAACACCTGCTCGTGCTGGACAAGCCGGCCGGGCTGACCGTGCATCCGGCCCCGGGCCTGCCCGAGGGCACGCTGGTCAACCGGCTGCTGCACCATTTTCCCGAGTTGCGGGACTTGAGCGGCGAGCGCCCGGGCATCGTGCACCGCCTGGACAAGGACACGAGCGGCTTGCTGCTCGTGGCCCTGGCCGAACCCGCGCGCACCGCCCTGGCCGCGGATTTCGCGGCCAGGCGCGTGAAGAAGACCTATCTCGCCCTGGTCCACGGCCGCCCGGACGGCGCAGGCGGCGACATCCGCCTGCCCCTCGGCCGCGACCCCCGCCACCGGCACAAGATGGCCGTGGTCCACAAGGGCGGGCGCGAAGCCAGGAGCCGCTGGCGCCTGGTGTGGAGCGCGCCGGACGCCGCCGCGAGCCTGCTTGAGGTGGACATCTTCACCGGGCGCACGCACCAGATACGCGTGCACCTCGCGGCCGTGGGCCATCCCATCGTCGGCGACGCGGTCTACGGCACGACGCCCCATGCCCTGTGGAAACGCCGGGGCGACGCGGCCGGCCGGCTCGCCGGGCGGCAGATGCTCCACGCCTGGAAGCTCTCCTTCACGCATCCGGCCCTGGGCCGGGAGCTTTCCTTTCGTTGCCCGCCGCCGCCGGATTTCTGGCGGCTCGTGCTCCTGCTCGGGCGCATGCCCCAGCGCGTGGGTGTGATCGGCATGCCGGGCTGTGGCAAGTCCACACTGCTCGACGCGTTCGCGGCGGCCGGCTGTCCGGTTTTTTCCGCCGACGCGGCCGTGGCCGCGCTCTACGCCCCAGGCGGCGGTGGGGCGCACATGCTCGCCGGGCGCTTCGGCGAAGCGGCGCTCGCCCCGGACGGCAGCGTGGACAAGAAATGGCTGCTCGAAGCCATATGCGGCAGCGAACGCATGCGCCGGGAAGTCATGGATCTCGTGCATCCGCTGGTGCGGGGCGATCTGGAAGCCTTCTACGCCGCCAACCGACAGGCCCGGGCCGTCTTTGCCGAGGTGCCGCTTTTGCTCGAATCCGGCTGGCCCGTGGAAGCCGTCGCGGACTTTGTTGTTGGGGTTCGTTGTGCTTCGCAGGCGCGGGGGCAGCGGCTTACGGAGGGTCGGGGCTGGTCCGGGGAACTCGTCGCCCGCATGGACGGCTGGCAGTGGCCCGAAGCGAAAAAGCTCGCGCGCTGCGACTTCGTGGTCGACAACGACGCAGGGCCGGAAGCCCTGGCGGACAAGGCCCGGGACGTGCTGGGGGAACTGGCCGGGCTGCGCCGCCGTGACGTGCGCGACCGCTACGCCTGGCTCGTCGCGCAGGGCTATGCCGGCAAACCAGAGGCCGTGACCGGAACGCTCCCGTGATCCCATTGCGCGACAACGTGCCGAGCACGCGCCGGCCGCTCGTGACCTGGACCATCATCGGGCTGTGCACGCTGCTCTTTCTCTTCGAACAGCTCCTGCCAAACTCTATCCTGTTCGAATTCATGCACATCTACGGCGTGGTGCCGGCGCGCTACACCGATCCGGCCTACGCGGCGGCCATGGGCTATCCCGAGGGCGGCTACGAGTCCATGGTCACCTACATGTTTCTGCACGGCGGTTGGCTGCACTTCCTGCTCAACATGTGGGTGCTGTGGATTTTTTCCGACAACGTGGAAGAGGCGCTCGGCCCCTTGCGCTTCACCGTGTTCTACATCCTGTGCGGGCTCATCGCCGCCTGGACACACATCCTGTTCAACTGGAACGCCGTGGTGCCGGTGATCGGGGCGTCCGGGGCCATCGCCGGGGTCATGGGCGCGTATTTCCGGCTCTTTCCCCGGGCCAGGGTCGTGACGCTCATTCCGATCATCATCATTCCCTGGATCATCGAACTGCCGGCCGTGGTGTTTCTGGGCATCTGGTTTTCCGTCCAGCTGCTTTCCGGGCTTTCGGGCAAGGTCGCGGGAGGAGACGCCGCCAGCGTGGCGTTCTGGGCCCATGCCGGCGGGTTCGTGGCGGGGCTTGTCCTCGTGCGCTGGTTTCTGCCCAGGGGCTGCCAGTTCTGCTTCGATCCGAGAAACCGTCGCTACGACCGAGGAGAATAGGGCTCTTGGCTCAAAGCTCCTGCGCCACCCAGACCACACGGCCGACAACGCGGCAGCCGGCGGTTTCGCGCGGCACGGTGCGCGGCGGCTGGGCGCTGTCGAGCGCCGCCAGTTCAAAGCAGTCGCGACTGTGATCGTAGCAGGTCAGGCGCACGACGAGGCCTTCCCCGGAAAGGTCCAGGGCGAAGGGCATGCCTTGTACATTGGCGCGTACCCCTGCCGGCGGCAGTTCCTGCGCCGTGTCCACGACGAGATAGGCCCCCTGGCGGATGCGCGGTTCCAGGGCGCGTTCGTCCATGCGGGTGACGAAGCGCGTGGGGCCGAGCAGGCGCGGGGACAAGGCGATGCGCTCGATTTCGGCAAGCCGCCAGCGGCCCGTGCGCGGGTGGGTGGCGGCCATGGTGAAGACCGGCGTCATGACGATGCGCGGCGGACACTGCGGCGCATCGTCGCCCAGCACTTCCCGCGGATCGATGCCGTATTCACGGCAGTGTCGCATGACCAGCGACGTGATTCCTTCCGCGTCGTCTTCCGTATAATACCCAGCCGCCACGAGCAGCCTTTGGGCCGCCTTGTTTTCGTTTCTGGCTTCGAGGGCGACTTGGAGGCGTGTAAGCAAGGGGTGTGGTGCGTGTCGTTCCATACGAACTCCCGAGTTCGTACATGTATAATCCTATTTTATTTATATGTAAATAAAAAATAATGCAACAATCTATTATAGCGAGAAAAACATCAGATCCGAGGCAGGCGTGGGGAAAGGAGCCGGCATGGGTGGGGGTACGGCTTGAAATGAAACGCCCGGGGCAGGTACCGGGCGTTGTTCAGATTTCCTGGATGATCCAGACGGCGCGGCCGACGGGCGTGATTCCCGGATGCTCCAGGGAGAGATTTTGCGCCTGGTGGGCGGGATTGTCGGCGAGCAGGGTCAGCCGTTTGGCTTCGAGGTCGCGGATGACGCGCTTGATGACGAGGCCTTCGCCCGGGATGTCCATGGCGTAGACTTCGCCGCTGCGCATGCGGACGTCGTCGCAGTCGATGCCGACGTAGGCGTCGCGTCGGATGGTGGGCTCCATGCCGGCGGAATCCATTTTGACGACGAGCAGGTTGGGACGTTTGAGGCCGTCGAACAGGGGAATGGATTCCAGCGCTTCACGCAGCCAACTTCCCGTGTCCGGATCCGTCTGGCGCATGGCGTAGACCGTGGCTTTCGTCGGTGCGCCGGCATAACCGCCCAGGGGTTCGCGCACGGCTGCGCCGAGGGTGAAGCCGTCGCGGCGTGAGATAGGCTCCTGGCCGTAGAGGACCCAGTCGGGTTCCAAGCCAAGGGAGCGGTAAAGCGTGATGAGCCAGCCGTCAGGAATGGTGTTCTTTTTCTTCGCATCGGAGATGCTGGATTGCTTTATGCCCAGAAGATGGGCGATCTCCGTCTGGGTCCGTGTCCTCGTGGCCGCTTGAATCCTGGCATAGGCGTCTTCAAAAGCGTCCGGCTTCACGTGGCCTCCTGCAAAGCGGCATTTTCAGGAAAGAAAAGAATAAGTGTATCTATAACGATCAAAGGCTCCGTAACGACTCGGAATACAATATACAACGATTTAAAGCGTACGTCAACGCGGCGACCGCAGGAATGGTGTATGCCAAAGATGCAACTGCTTGTTGTGCAATTGCCGAATGATTTTTCCCCGCAAGGGGAGGCGCGGGAAATACGCCTCCTGCGGGGAGAAAGATAGTTCAGATTTCCTGGAAGACCCAGGCCACACGACCGACGACACGTTCGACGGCAGTCTCGGCGGCAATGGTCTGGTCGGTGTAGGCGGAGTTGTCCGAACGCAGGATGAAGCGGGCGTTTTCGGCGTCATGCAGCAGGCGTTTGATGACAAGGCCTTCCACGGGCATATCCAGGGCGTAGATAGCGCCGGAGCGGATGGTGCGGCGGTCCTTGTCGATGCCGACATACGCGCCGCGGGCGATAAGCGGTTCCATGTCGTTTTCGTCCATGCGCACAATGAGCAGGGAGGGGCGATGGAACTGCTCCGGCACCGTGACGGTTTCGATGCTGGTCTCCTTCCACCCATCACCATTGTGGTCCTCGACGGACATGGCGCTCACGGGCATCTGGTAGTGCTTGGGCTTGCGTCCGTAGGCATCGCCGGCTTCCCGGACCTGCAGGGCGCCGCCACGCTGTTCGCCGAGAAACTGCGGATCTTCGCCATCGATGATCCAGTTCGGATTGAGGTTGTATATCTGATACAACTTGATGAGCCAGCTGTCCGGGATCGACTGGCGCCGCTTGGCATCGGAAATGCTGGACTGGCGGATGTCGAGCATCTTGGCGATCTCGACCTGGGTCCGCATGCCGGTGGACTTTTTGATGCGATCGAACGCATCATCAAAGCGGTTGGTGTTTTCCTGCAAGATGGCTTCGGTCATGAATCCTCCGTCACTCTTTGATTGCATATCTCACAGAAGCGCCGAGTTGCGGAGTGTCGCAAATTATTTTTCCGCTTGCAAGATATGTCAATCTTTTTTCTTCGATATCATTGTTTTTTATAATTTGCAATATAAAATTTATTCATATTGTTAAAATATTTTTCATATTCCATATAAAACGCTATATCAATAATGACACAGCAACGCTGCTGCCCATAATATGAATTCGTTACTTTGCGAATTGTATCGATGTCTATCAATTCATTTGACGGCATCCGCAGAAATGCAAAAAATTTTGCCTAAGCCGCTAAACATGCAGAGCATATCCTGTAGCTATGCCTGCCATTCCTTACAGGCTCCCCTGGTCTGGCAAAAAAGAATGCATGTCCGCTGGCATGAACGGAATGACGCAAAACAACTTCCCCTCGCCTCCTGGCGAGCAGACAGCGGGCCGGGAGGCGCAGTCGTCACGTCACCCGGATGCGGCAATGCCGCGAAGGCCGATTGCCGGCGCTTCGATGGGGCTTCGCTTCATTACCGCAAGCGCAGCGGCAGCTTTCTATGCGGCGGAATCGACTGTGTCAAGAAATATTATACCAATGGAATATACAATATGAAGGGATAGCAATATAACTTGTTGCCTTTATGTCAGACAAGCGCTGCCAAGACGCCATAATACGCTTGCCCGAGGCTGATCCCGCCGTCGCTTGGCGGCAGCGACCGGTGGCACAGCGGGGTGAGCCCCGCGCGTCGCAATGTCGCCGGCAACAGCGCCGCCAGCGTCCTGTTTTGCAGTACGCCGCCGCTTAGGGCTACGTGCCGCACGCCCGTGCGCGCGGCAAGCTCCCGCGCGAGCCCGGCAAGGCCGGCGACGAGCCCCAGATGGAACCGCCGGGCCACGCGTCCCGCAGGCTCCCCGCGCGCCGCATCGGCCGCGGCCTGGGCGAACAGCGTCAGCGTATCCAGGCGCACGGGCGTTTCGCAGGCCAGCACGGGACAGGCATAGGTCCCGTGTTCCGTCATCTCCTGGGCGCGCTCCAACAAGATGGCCGCCTGTCCCTCGTAGTCGATGCGTCGGCAAAGCCCGAGCAGCGCCGCCACGGCATCGAACAGCCTGCCGCAACTCGTCGTCACGGGGCAGTTGAAGCCCTTTTCCAACATGCTCCCGACCAGGGTTACGGCGCTTTCCTGTCCCGCGATCCAGGGCCAGGTTCGCCCGTTTCCGGGCGTTTCGCCCAGGGCGGCGAAGCAGGCCTGCGCCGTACGCCAGGGCTCGCGCACGGCCGCGTCCCCGCCGGGCAGTCGCATGGGCGAAAAATGCGCGAGCCGCTCGTGGCAAAGGCGCAGGGGATCGACCAACAGGCCTTCGCCGCCCCAGAGCGTGCCGTCTTCGCCAAGGCCCGTGCCATCCAAGGCCAGCCCCAGCACCGGTCGGCGCAGGCCGTGCTCGGCCAGCACCGCGTAGATATGGGCCGCATGGTGCTGGAGTCGCAGCACCGGCCATTGTTCCTGCTCCAGGGCGAAGCGCGTGCTCGGATAATCCGGGTGCAGGTCGGCCACGCAGGCCGTCGGCGCCACGTGCAGGACGCCGAGCATATGCTGTAATGTCTCCTGGTAGAAGCCGAAGGTTTCAAGGCTCTCCAAATCGCCGACATGCTGGCTGACGAAGGCGTCGCGCCCTTTGCTCACGCACAGCGTGGCCTTGAGCATGGGGCCCAGGCCCACGACCGATGGTCCGGACACGGGCAGGGTCACGGGCGAGGGGACGTAGCCCCGGGCGCGGCGCAAAAACAGCGTCGGCGGCGCGTCGCCGTCCTCCGGCGCTTCCTCTGGCGTCAGCGGCCGGACCACGGAATCGTCTGTGCGGATGAGGATGTCGCGGTTGTGGAGCAAAAAAATGTCGGCGATGCCGCCGAGGCGTTTGAGCGCTTCCCTGTTGCCGAGACAGATGGGTTCGCCCCCGGCATTGCCCGAGGTCATGACCAGGGCGGCCGGCCGGTCCGGCCCGACCGCCGTCGCGAAGGCGGCCAGGAGCAGGTGATGCAGGGGCGTGTAGGGCAGCATGAGGCCGATTTCCACGGTGTCGGGCGCGATCGCCGCCGCAAGGCCGCTATCAGGCAAGGTCGGGGCGAGCACGATGGGGCGCACGGTGCCGGCAAGCAGGGCTTTCGCGCGCGTGTCCAGGCGCGCCAGCTTCCCGGCGGCGGCAAGGTCGGGGACCATGACGGCCAGAGCCTTGGACGGACGATGCTTGCGCCGGCGCAGTTCCGCAACGGCTGCCTCGCTTGCGGCGTCGCAGACCAGATGGAATCCGCCCAGGCCCTTGACCGCGGCCACGGCTCCGCCGGCCAGGGCCTCGGCCAGGCCCGCGATGGCCGCGTCGTCCGCGGCCAGGCGCATCCCCGCCGCGTCGGCCAGCCAGACGCGGGGGCCGCAGACCGGGCAGGCCACGGGTTCGGCATGGAAGCGCCGGTCGGCGGGGTCGGCGTATTCGGCGGCGCAGTCCGGGCAGAGCGGAAAACAGGCCATGGAGGTCGTTGCCCGGTCGTAGGGGATGGCCCGGGTGATGGTGTGGCGCGGCCCGCAGTTGGTGCAGTTGGTGAAGGGATAGCGGTAGCGGCGGTTGGCCGGGTCGGCCATGTCGGCCAGGCAGTCCGGACAAGTGGCGACATCGGGGCTGATGAGCACGTCGTGGCCGGCCCCGGCCGCGCTCTCGCCGATATGGAAGACCGTTTCCCCCAAGGGCGGCAGCGGCATGCGCTCGTGGCGCGTGAGCCTTGCCAGGGGCGGAATCTCCGTCGGCAGGCGCTCCCCGAAGGCGGCCACGGCCCCGGGCGCGCCCTCGACTTCGATGACCACGCCTTCCGGTGCGTTGCGCACGCTTCCGCCAAGCTGCAACTCGCTGGCCAGACGGTAGACGAAGGGGCGAAAGCCCACGCCCTGGACTTGCCCGGCCACAATGTGACGGCAACGCTCGTTTTGCGACATGGCGCGAAGGTGTACTCGCTGCCCGCTTCGTGTCAACGCCCGCCGCGCAACGTGAGCAGAACGCTGCGCAGCCGCCCCGTCACGAACCGTTTCGGTTCGAAGTGCAGCGGGGCAAGGGACGCCGGCGTGAGAAACCCGGTCGCGTCGAAGGATTCCAGGGGCTCCCCGGCGCAGGCGACGTCCTCGGGACGCGCGCCGCCAAGGTCCTGCCGCAGCGCCTCGGCCCACAAGGGGACAGCGTCCGGAGCGAGCCTAAGCAGCCCGTACACGGCCGTATCCAGGGCCAGGGGATTCGCGGCAGCGCCGAGCAGCCCCAGCTTAAACGGTTCGCCGCCGACCGGGCCGGCCTTGTGCATGGCCACGATGCCGTCGAGCAGCGAGGTGGACGGCGGCAGGGCGGCCAGCACGTCGAGAATCATGCGGGCGAAACGCGCCCGGTCCCTGCCCAGGCGCTGATGGGCCAACGATTTGCGGAAACCGCAGACGCAGCCGAAGAAGTTTTTCGTCGCGAGCGTCATGCCCATCTGGTCATGGCACTTGAGCCGGGCCACGTTGAGGATGTGGTCCGTGTCCAGCGCCTTGGACGAGACGCCGATGCTGCCGCCATGCGCCAAGCGTAGCGGACGCGCCGCATCGAGGCTCTCCACGGCCACGGGCAGGTCGGCCAGCGCCTGGGTGAGCCCGGCAAGCCTCGCCATGATGCCGCCGGTGCCGAAAGCCGGGGAATCGGCCACCGTGACGACGGCTCCCCGGGAGAGCGCGAACAGGCAAACCGCGCGAACGACATGCGGCTCGGAACATGACAACGCGGTGTTCCTCGGCCCGACCAGGTTGGGCTTGACCAACACGCGGTCGCCCCGGCCTACGGGGCAATCCGCAGCCTCGAATAACGCGGCGACCGCGCCGTCCAAGCCAGGATCGTCATAGCCGCCAATGCGGCGCAGGGTGACGGTGACGGGGTACGACATGGGAGAAGAGTGCCTCCGGCGGCCGGGAGGGATTCTCCCCCCCGGCCCCCCTTGACGGGGGGCGCGCGATTGTCCGGAATGCAAAGCCATTCCGGGCAATCGCGCGCCCCCGACAAAGGAGACCAGAGAGGTTTCCCTCCTGCTGTTTCTTAAATGCGGCGCTTCGCCGCTGGTGCCCTTGGTGGCGGAAATGCGGGCAACCCGCTGGCCGGCTTTGCGGCCTGCGGGTTGCCCGCATTTCCGCCACCAAACGGTCCGCTGTCTCGCCGCCCGACGTTTCTCCGACTGTGCCCGTCGCCCGTCCCGTCGAGGGGGTCCGGGGGGCATCATGCCCCCCGGCCGCCGGAGGCATCTTCTCTTCTCTCCTCGCCTCTCCCTATCCCACCTTCTTCATGACTTCGCGCATGAAGTCGGGCAGGTCGTCGGGCATGCGGGAGGTGACGAGGTTGCCGTCCACCACCACGGGGGCGTCTTCGTAAAGCGCACCGGCTTCCTTGAGTTCGTCGGCCACGGTCTTGTAGCAGGTGGCGTGGCGGCCGCGCAACAGGCGGGCGGTGACCAGGATTTGCGGCCCATGGCAGATGGCGGCCATGGGGATACCGGAGGAGGCAAAATCGTTTACGATATCGATGATCTTGGGGATGGTGCGCAGGGTTGCCGGGGCCTTGCCGCCGGGCAGGACGAGCAGGCTGTAGCCGCAGGAGCCGGCGGATTCCACGGCGTCCGCGGCCAGGTTGGCGGTGACGGCGTAGCCGTGCATGCCGGTGATGGGGCCCGCGGCCGGCGCGGCGATATCCACGTGGAACCCGGCCTCGCGCAGGCGGTAGAGCGGGTAGAGCAGTTCGCTGTCCTCGAAATTGTCGGCCGATATGAGCAGGGCTTTCTTGGCGTTCATGGCGTCGCTCCGAGGTTTGTGCGTTTGACGGAAACGTCGAGGCTGCCTCCAGCATATGCGACAGGGCGGACGATTTGGCAACACGCGGGGCGGCGGAAACGAAAAAGCCCCGTCGCGCGCGGCGGCGGGGCGTCCGATGTGGTTTGAGACAGGCGGGTGCTTAGAGGACGAGATCGTCGGAGCACAGGGGGAAGATGCGCATGTTGGGGTAGACCCCCTTGAAGCCGCCTTCCACGTAGGGCTGGATGAGGTTGTAGGTGATGTTCTTGGTTTTCTGGGCGTGCCCCTGGTTCTGCACGCCGTCATAGTAGGCGCCGTTGGCTTCAAGGATGTGGTGGATGCGGTTCTGGAAGGCCCGGATGAAGCGTTCGCCGTTGCCGGTGAAGGTCATGGCCCCGATGGTCGCCTGGCCGTCCACCTTGGCGAAGTCCTCGATGGACACGGACTGCGTGGCAAGGTCGGACTGGCGGCTGACGTGTCCCCAGACCACGTGCAGCGGGGGCAGGGTCACGGGTTCTTCCAGGTCGATGATGGTATGGGGCAGCACCACCGAGCCCTGGCCGATGGTCAGGGGCGCTTCGGGCGTGCCGCGCAGGAAGGAGTTGAAGCCCACGAACACGTTGGTGCCGAGCCGGCTGCCGATGATCTTCGCGCCGTGGGCGGTGACATCGTAGCCTTCGAGCACGGAATCGACGACGTAGCTGTTTTCCTGGGCATTGGCCCCCTTGCCCAGGCGCGCGTTTTCCAGGTAGGCGCGCTGGGCCACCAGCACGTTTTCGCCGATGCTGGTTTCGCCCTTGACCACGGCGTAGCGCGAGACGAAGGAACCCGGGGCGTAGGTTTCGGGCCGGGATGCGTAGAGGAAGCCGAAGACGCGTTCGAAATCGCGTTTGCGGCCTTCGACGAAGTCCATGAACAGGCCCTTGGCGCGCTCTCCCGGGGCGATGGAGACGTATTTGGCGAGCACTTCGGGGTCGTAGTTGTAGCTGAATTCGTCGCCGGTCTTGTTGCGGATCCAGATATGCCCCGGCTCGACGATGCTCGGGGCGAGGTCGCAGACCTGCACGTAGGCGTAGGCCCCGATGGAGCTGTTTTGCACGGTGCACAGGTCGATGGTGCAGAAGGGGCCGAGGAAGGAGCCCATGACCGGCGAGCCGTGGATGTTGGCGTAGGACAGGGCGACGGTGTTCTTGATGAGGAATTCCTCGGGAAATTCGGGATCGTGACTAAAGCTGTGGATGAGCGCCTTGTGCAGGAAGCTGTCCACGATGCGGATCACTTCGTCGGTGTGCAGGTGCAGGCAGACGTTGTCCACGCTAAATCCGCTGGTCACGGACTTGAGTTCGTCGCCGCGTACGTCGCATTTGTAGAGCACGGAATGCTGCACGTCGCATTTGCCGAAAAAGTACGAACCGGCCAGGGAGGAACACTGGAAATTGAAAAACAGCGGATGCTCTGTGGTGATGCCGTAGAAGGCGTAGAACTGCGCGTAGCTTTCCTGGGGGACCGCGCCATGGACGTAGGGGCCCACATCGATGGCGCTACGCCGCAGGTTGATGTTCGTGCGGGCGATGACGTTATCGAGAATGCGTTGCAGTTGCTTCATCCCCAGACCTCCACGAAACCGTCCGCATCGGCGCGGCAGGGGCCGATGCGGGTTTTGCGTGTTGCGCCGCAAGCGCGGCGTCGCGTCCCGGAGTATGGCGCAGGGCAAAGGCGCAGACCCGGTCTGTCGCCGTGTCTGCCTGTGCCTGGGAAGGCCCGCGCGTCCGGCCGCTTACCCGGCGTTTCGGGACAGCGCCTCCATGACCCGCGCATGGAGCGCATCGAGTTCGATGGGCTTGGACAGTAACTCGTACGCGCCGAGGCGCATGCCCTCGAGGGCCGCCTCGACGGAAGGGTATCCGGTGAGGATGAGCGCCTCGACGTCGGGGCGCAGGGTCTTCATTTCGCGAAGCGTTTCCAGGCCGTCCATGCCCGGCATGTTGATGTCGAGCACGACCAGGGCGATGTCGTCGTTTCCCCGCAAGGCGGCGAGGCCTTCCTCGCCCGAGGCCGCCGTGGAGACGGCCAATCCCCGGGACGCGAGACGTTTGGCCAGCACGGCCGTCAGTCCCGTCTCGTCGTCGACCAGAAGCACCGTTTTCCCAGCCATGGATGGATTGCTCCCTATTTCACAATTTAGTCGTGTGATACCCTGGAACCGGCAAAGGTTCAAGCGGAATCGCCCCACCGTGGTGCGGGGCCGCTGTTGCAATACCGCTTTTCCCTGGTACAAGGGCTCAGGGAGGACGTCATGTCGCGTCAAGCCAACCGCCTGATTCACGAGCCGAGCCCGTACCTGCAACAGCACGCCTACAACCCCGTGGACTGGTATCCCTGGGGGGAGGAGGCCTTTGCCGCCGCCCGCGCCGAGGACAAGCCCGTTTTCCTGTCCATCGGTTATGCGACCTGCCATTGGTGCCACGTCATGGAGCGCGAAAGCTTCGAGGACGAGGACATCGCGGCGCTCATGCGGGCCATCGTGATCGCGGTCAAGGTGGACCGCGAGGAGCGTCCGGACCTCGACGCCCTGTACATGAGCTTCTGCCAGGCCATGACCGGCCGGGGCGGCTGGCCGCTGACGGTGTTCCTGACCCCGGACGGGCAGCCCTTTTTCGCGGGCACGTATTTTCCCAAGGAGTCGGGCTACGGCCGCACGGGCATGCGCGAGCTGCTCCAGCGCGTGCATATGGCCTGGAAGGGCAACCGGCAGGCCGTCATCGGCAACGCCGGCCAGATCCTGACCGCCGTGCGCGAACGCTTCGACGGCGCAGGCGCGGCGGCGGGCGAAACCCCGGGCGAGGCGGCGCTTGCGGCCGCGCGAAACGAACTGGCCGCGACCTTCGACGCGCAAAACGGCGGCTTCGGCGGCGCGCCCAAGTTTCCCGCGCCGCACAACCTGCTCTTTTTGCTGCGCGAATACCGCCGCACCGGTGACGGGGAGTGCCTGCGCATGGTCTGCGAAACCCTGCGCGCCATGCGCCGGGGCGGGGTGTTCGACCAGATCGGCCTCGGCTTCCACCGCTACAGCACCGACGCCCACTGGTTCGTGCCCCATTTCGAGAAGATGCTCTACGATCAGGCGCTTTGCGTCATGGCCTGCGTCGAGGCCTGGCAGGCTTCGGGCGAGGAGGCGTTCAAGCGCACGGCGCTCGAGGTCCTGGAGTATGTCCGCCGCGACCTGACGAGCCCGGAGGGGCTTTTCTACAGCGCCGAGGACGCCGACAGCGAGGGGGTCGAGGGGAAATTCTACGTCTGGACGGCCGCGGAGATCCGCAGCCTCCTGCCCGAGGCCGACGCCGCGCTTTTTTGCGAGGCCTACGGCATCGAGGAAGAGGGCAATTTCCACGACGAGGCCACGGGGCAGGCGACCGGAACCAACATCGCGTACGTGGCGCAGCCTGCTGCGGAAATCGCGGCGCGCCACGGCCTTGGCCTCGAAGCCCTGGCCGAGCGGCTGGAGCAGTGCCGGCTGAAGCTCCTTGCCGCGCGGGAAAAGCGCGTACGGCCCCTTTGCGACGACAAGATCCTCACCGACGGCAACGGCCTCATGCTCGCGGCCCTGGCCAAGGCCGCCCGGGCTTTCGACGACGAGGACCTCGCCGCCAGGGCGCGCACGGCGGCCGATGCGCTGCTGGAGAAACTCGGCCTTGAAGGCGGAAGGCTGCTGCACCGCCTGCGCGGCGACGTCGCCGGCGTTGCGGGCATGCTCGACGATTACGCCTGCCTGGCCTGGGGCCTTATGGAGCTTTACCAGACCGTGTTCGATCCGGCGCTCCTGCGCCGGGCCGTGGACATCACCCGGGTCATGGTCGCGCATTTCGCGGATGCCGACGGCGGCTTCTTCCTCTCGCCCGACGACGGCGAAACCCTGCTCCTGCGCCAAAAAACCTTTTACGACGCGGCCGTGCCCTCGGGCAACAGCGTGGCCTTTTTCGTGCTGACCACGCTCTTTCGCCTCACGGGGGACAAGGCGCTCATGGAGCACGCCGACCGCCTGGCCCGGCGATTCGCCGGCAGCCTCGACGAGCGGCCCTCGGCCTACACCTTTTTCCTGTGCGGACTGTCGCAACTGCTCGCCCCGGGGGCGGAAGTGACCATTGCCGGCGACCCCGACGCCCCGGACACCCATGCCCTGGCCCGGGCCCTGTGCTCCCGCTACCTGCCCGAGGTGGCCCTGGTCCTGCGCCCGGACGGCGACGCGGAAGCCATCGCGGCCCTGGCCCCCTATGCCCGCTACCAGCAGTCCGTGGACGGCCGGGCCGCGGCCCATGTCTGCCGCGCCGGCTCCTGCCAGCCGCCGACGACCGACCCGCAGGGCATGCTCAAGCTGCTCGGCGCGTAACGCCTGCCCGGTACAAACGAAGCGCCCCGGCCGCGATACGGCGGCCGGGGCGCTTCGCGTTTGCTCTCGCGCGCGGGATTAGCCCAGCACGGCCTGCTTGATGGTCTCGATGCCGACCCGTTCGACGAACCGGGCGGCGCGTTCGCGCTTCTTGGCGTTGGCGGCGTAGTAGGCGAGCAGCTTTTCCGTCAGGGCGATGACCTGTTCCTTGTCCAGGTCCTCGGCCACGATGTCGCCGATGCGCGGCCGGGCTCCGGGATGGCCGCCGAAAATGACGGTCCAGCCGGATTTCTTGCCGAGTACGCCGAGATCGCGGACAAAGCCCTCGGAGCAGCAAAACGGGCAACCCGAGACCGAGAGCTTGAACTTGCCCGGCAGATCGCGGCCGACGAAGAGCTTTTCCATCTCGAGGCCAAGCCCCAGGGAATCCTGGACGCCGAATTTGCACACGCTCGTACCCGGGCAGGCCTGGACGAAATGCACGCACAGCTCGAGCGCCTGCCCCACGTCCGTGCCCAGGTCCTTCCAGATGGCGTCCACGTCCTCTGCCTTGACGCCGACCAGGGCCAGACGCTGGCCGGAAGTGATCTTGACGATGGGGACGGCGTATTTCTTAACGACGGTGTTGAGGGCTTCGAGGACCTCGGGGGAAATGAGCCCGACCGGCGTGCGGGGCACGATGGCGTAGGTCTGTTGGTCACGTTGCAAGATGGCCCCGGTGGGGGCTTCCTTGGTGGTCATGGTTTCTCCTGCGGGAATGGGATCGTAAGAAAAAAGGCCTGCGTATGATGCGATGGGCGGCCGGTCCTCAGGCGATGGAAGGGCTTCCGGCGCGTGCGCCGGGGACCCATGGTGGCATTGTGTACATGGCGCGGCTGCTCTTGTCACCCGCACCATGCCATTTTCGGAAAATCGGCATAATTCGATCGGCGGCCGGGCCACCTCGCAAACCCCGGCCGCCGGTTGTGGCGATCATGTTCAGGTCAGGGCGCGGGGCCGTTTGCCGGAGGGCAGGGCGGCCGTACCGCCGCCCGAGGCTTGCATCTCCTGCACCATGGCGTTCAGTTCCTGGGCCTGCTGGGAAAGGTCGGCCACGGCCTGGGCCGCCTGGCGCAGGGCATCCATGGTTTCGGCCGCGATGCGGTTGACCTCGTCCACGGAGCGGTTGATCTCCTCGCTCGTGGCAGACTGTTGTTCCGAGGCCGTGGCGATGGAGCGCACCTGGTCGGCCGAGGTGTCGACCAGGGACACGATCTCGCGCAGGATGTCGCCGGAGGTGGCGGCCAGGGTCGTCGCTTCGCCCACGGCGGTCACGGCCTGGGCCACGTTGTCGTAGTTCTTGCGGGCGCCGCTCTGGATGCCGCGGATGGCGTCGCCGACTTCCTTGGTGGCGGTCATGGTCTTTTCGGCGAGTTTGCGCACTTCGTCGGCGACCACGGCAAAACCGCGCCCGGCCTCGCCAGCACGGGCCGCCTCGATGGCGGCGTTTAAGGCGAGCAGGTTGGTCTGGTCGGCGATATCGGAAATGACGTTGAGGATCTGGCCGATGTTCTCAGCCTGCTTGCCCAGGACGCCCATGTCCTCGAGGGACTGGCGCGAGTTTTCATTGACCCGTTCCATAAAGGCGACGACCTTGGCCACAGCGCCTTCGCCCTCCTCAGCCTTGCTCCGGGCCTTGGTGGCGGTATCGGCCGCCTGGGAGGCGTTTTGGGCCACTTCCAGCACCGTGGCGTTCATTTCCTCCATGGCTGTGGCCGTCTCACCCAGGCGGCTGGATTGCTGCTCCGCTCCCTGGCTGGTCTGTTCGACCTGGGCCGAGAGTTCCTCGGAGGCGGAGGACACGATGTGCACGACCGAGGAGAGGCGGTCGGCCGCCTGCAGCATGCCTTCGGTCTTGGCGTTTTCCGCGGCCAGGCGCGCCGCTTCGGCGGCTTCCGTCGCTTCCTTGGCCTTGGCGGCCTCTGCGGCGGCTTCCGCGCTCTTCCTGTCCGCTTCCTCGATCTTCAACTTGAGGTTGCCCACCATTTCCTTGAGCACGGCGAAGACGCCGCCTTCGCCCTTGTGCTCCTTGAAACGGATGTCCATTTCCCCCTTGGCGATGCGGCTGGCCACCTCGTGAAGATAGCCGGGGTCCTCGCCGAGCTGGCTGGAAACCCCGCGCAGGATAAAGATGCACACGCCCACGCCGAGCAGCGTCGCAACCACGAGGAGGCTGAAGAGAATGATGCGGCCCCGGTGGTAGTCATTGTTGCCCGCGATACCGGAATCGGCCGCGCCTTTCTTGTTGATATCGACAAGCTGCTTCAGCTCATCCATGGCGTCATTGAATATCTGGCGCGATTCGCCTTCCGTGAGTTTTTTCGCATTTTCCGTATCGTTTTTGCGAGACAGGACGAGAAGTCTGTCCGATACCTCAGAATATTTTTTGAGATTCGATTGAAACGTATTGTATATATTCCTTTCTTCCGCCGAGCTGATCAATGCTTCATATTTGATCAACACCTTGTTCAGATCAGCCTTCGTGTTGACAATCCTCTTGTCATAAGTTTGCATGTCTTCTTCATTTGTAGAAAGCACATGCAATATTTCCCATCTACGCAATGTCTGCAATTCATGATCGGCGGTCGATATGGCATCTATGCTCGGCAACCAATTTGTATTGAGATCATTCATACTTGTGTTTATGTTTCCCATAAGCACCAACGCCGTAATATTCCCACAAACTTGTAAAACGACAAGAAGTCCGAAGGCGAGGATGAGTTTGGTTGAAAGCCGCATTTGAGATCCCATATTGCCTCCAGGTTTTTTGCACATCTCCACGACAAGGTGGATATATGCCGGACAGTCCAAGTGCTACAGAAGCCGCAGGCCACTGGATAACGGCGTTCCGTTGCAGTATGTACCATTTTTAAAATCGCCTCGGATACGGCTGGGAACCAGGCGGGGCACCAATTCTATTCCAGTATACGTCGGCTTGCGCTACAAATGCAAGCGTAAAAAATTATTCGCACCCCTGTGCGCCCCATGAAAACGCACCCCGGACTTGTGATCGGGCGGCCCGTGGGATACACCCCTGGCGAATTCGCTACTGGAGGTTTGCTTGGGCAAGTTGCGCGCGGAGAAGCTCTCTCCCAATCCGGATTTCGATCTCTTTTTGTTTCTGAAGGTTTCCGGGGCGGCCAAGGTGGAACAGGCCCAGTGCGACCTGTGCCTTGGCCATTGGGACGCCTTCCGGGAGCACCTCAAAGGCTACCGGTTCGCCGCGCCCGGTTCCAAACGGGGCGTGGTCCTGTTCTTTCTGGAGCCTGCGGCCGAAGGGCTGGTGGAAGAGGCCTGGGCGCGGTCGCCTTCGGAAGGCTTCGCCCTGCACAACCTCGCCGTGTCCATGGTCATGGGCGCGGCGGCGCAGTGCGTGCCGGAAATCGAAGCCGGTGCCTGCGCGCCGTTGCCGACGCCGGACCGCGACCTCAAGCGCCGCCTGGAAAACCTGGGGCTGGTCTGGAACGACGCCGGCAGCGTCAGCGTGCAGTACGCCGTCATGACCTACGAACCCTATGGCGGCGGCTGCGCCGTGTGCCATCTGCGGGCGTCGTGCCCCAAAAGCGAGGTCGCGCGCGGCTGACGCACACCTGCCGCGCGCCTGTGCGGCACCGGGGCGTAGACAGGCGACGCGGCGCTCAAGGAATCCCGGCTCGCCGGCGGCGACGCGATCTCAGCGCGTGGCCGTGAATTCCTTTTCCGCCACCACGGCCTGCAAGGCATCGAGATCGGCCAGGGCCTTGGCCGTGACGAGGCGCTTTTTCCCCATGGACAGGGCCACGGCCTCGATGTTGGTGTTTTCCCGCGAAAGGGTCAGCACTTCCTGCGTCACCCGCCAGAAATCGGCATAGGCCGCCTTGGCCGGCGGCAGCGCCCCGACGACGGCCGGATCGGCAAGGCCCGCGAGTGCGTCGAACGCGGCCTCGGCCCGGGCGTGCTGGCGGTTCATGGCCGCTTCCAGGCCGTCCATGCCGGCGGCGGTCTTTTCGTCGATGTGCTGGGCGTGCAGGGAGAGCACGGAAAGCGCCGCCGTGACGATGCGCAGGGCGTCCCGGCCGGCCCGGCAGTCCGGGGCGTCGATGACCGGGGTGAGCGCCTGTTGCAGGCGGTTGACGGCCAGCGCCCCTTCGGTGCGCGAAAGCTGCGCCGCGCGCAGATTGGTGTTGCGCCCGGCCAAACCGCGCAGGCTCGCGTCCACGGCCGCCATGTCCGTGAAATCGGCGGCCACCGCGCCAAGGGCCGCCATTTCCTTCTCGTTTTCCGTCTCCTCCACAAGCTACGTCAACTGCCCCATATTCCGCTTCACCGCGGCCATGCCGTCGCGGGCGCTGTCCAGGAACTGCCTGGCCTCGGCCTGGCTTGGCGAGAGCAGGGCGTTTTTTTCCTGGTCCACGGCCAGGAGCAGCCCGGCCCGCACCGAACCGATAAGCTGCTGTTTCTGTTGCAGGACGGCCAAATTGGCGCGCACGTTGTCGTTTGCGCAACCGGAAAGGGCGAGGAGGAAAACGGCGCAGGCGGCCGTGAGGCAGGCGGCGACGCGGCGGCGTGCGGCGGCGAGGGAATCGGACATGAGACCTCCATGCGCGGTGTCTGCGGTCTTGTACCGCCGGGGGAGGACCCGGACAAGGGCCGCGCGGCAACCGTGCATGAAAAAAAGGAAAGGCCGCGCCCCAATGGACGCGGCCTTTCGCTTGTTCGCGGCACGGACGCTAGCCGCGCTTGAGGCGCGCGGCCAGGTATTCGGCCACGTGGCGGACCTCGAAGGCCGTACCGTCATGCTCGAAGCCGCCGCGGATCTGCATGATGCAGCCCGGGCAGTCCGTGGCCATGGCCGTGGCCCCGGTGGCTTTGAGGTTGGCGATCTTCTTGCGCAAAAGCTCCTTGGACAATTCCGGGAACTTGACCGAGAACGTGCCGCCGAAGCCGCAGCAGACGTCCTCTTCGGCGGCCGGCAGGTAGTTCAGCCCGGCGTCGCGCAAGAGCTCCCGCGGGGCTTCGGTCACGCCCAGGCCCCGGCACAGGTGGCACGGCGCGTGGTAGGTGACGTCCTTGCTCGGGCCGCTGAAGGCCTCCCCGCGCATGCCCAGCACGTCGTGGACGAAGGAACTGAAGTCCATGACCCGCTGGGAGAACTGGGCCGCCTTGTAGGCCATGGCCGGATCGTCCGCGAACAGGCGCTTGTAGCCGTGCTTGAGATAGGAGGCGCAGGAGGCGCACAGGGTGACGATGTAGTCGAACCCCGCCGCGTCGATGGCGTTCATGTTGTGGGCGGCCAGTTCCTGCCCGGCCTTTTTCTCGCCCATCATCATGAGCGGCAAGCCGCAGCACGACTGGCCCATGGGGTATTCCATGGCCACGCCGGGTTTGCTCGCAATCACGGCCACGGCCGCTTCCATCTGCTCGGGATAGACGAAGTCCTGCACGCAGCCGGAAAACAGCGCGACCTTGATGTCCGCCTTGGCCACGCGCGGCCGGATCTTTTCCCAGCGGTCGCGGAAGGCCTCGTCGGCGATGGCCGGCAGGGCGCGGAAGTCGTGGTCCTTGAACAGGAACATGGGCAGGTGGCGCAGGTAGCCGCCGCCGGACACGGGCTTTTGCAGCAGCCGGGCCGACTTGAGCATGGTGTGGAAGAGCGTGCGGTTTTTGAGCACCATGCCGGCGGCCGAGGAATACAGCGGATGTCCCTCCTCGTCCTGGATGCGGGCATGGACTTCTTTGATCATGGTCGGCAGGTCGATACCGGCCGCGCACACGGCCTTGCAGGCCCCGCAGTTGAGGCAGTTCTGCACCAAGTTCCTGGCCTTGTCCCGACCGTGGAAGAAGTAGGTGGCGACGAGCCCGATGGCCCCGATGTAGACGTGGCCGTACTTGTGTCCGCCGACCAGGCGGTAGATGGGGCAGACGTTGGCGCAGGCGCCGCAGCGGATGCAGCGCAGGGCCTGCTTGAAGAGCGGATCACGGGCCATGGCCAGGCGGCCGTTGTCCACAAAGACGATGTGGTGGACCTTCTTGCCGTCCGGGCCGGTGGCGCAGGGCACCGCGCCGGTGATCCAGGTGACGTAGGAGGTCAGGTTCTGGCCGGTGGCGTTTTTGGGCAGGCACTTGATGATGCGCAGGGCGTCGTGCAGCGCGGGCACGAGCTTGTCGATGCCGGCGATGACCACATGGACCCGGGGCAGGGTGGTGGTCAGGCGGGCGTTGCCCTCGTTGGTGATGATGCCGATGCTGCCCGTGGCGGCGATGGCGAAATTGGCCCCGGAAATGCCCATGTCGGCCTGGCAGTATTTGGGGCGCAGCTCGCGGCGGGCGACCTTGACGAGCTTTTGGATGTCCACCTCCTGCTGCTTGTGGGTGACCTCGGTGAAAAGGTCGGCCACCTGGTAGCGGGAGAGGTGGATGGCCGGCATGACCATGTGGGTGGGGCCTTCGTGGCGCAGTTGGATGATCCATTCGCCGAGGTCGGTTTCCGTGACGTCCAGGCCCTGCGCCTCGAGGTGGTCATTGAGGTGCGTTTCCTCGGCGGTCATGGACTTGGATTTGACGACGGTCTTGACGCCGTTTTCCTTGGCGATGCGGGCGATGATCTCGTTGGCCTCGTGGGCGGTGGCGGCCAGGTGGACCTTGGTGCCGGCGGCTTCGGCGTGGCGCTTGAACTCCTCGTAGAGCTCCATCAGGTGGTCCACGGCGGCGTCCTTGGCCGCGGCGATCTCGCTGATCAGTTCCGGTGCGTCGATGCCGGCGAAGGCGTTGGCCCGTGAGGTGCGGTAGGCCACGGCGAACTTGTCCAGGGCCTCGCGCTGAAATTCGTTGTCCAGGGCCTCGCGCAGCTGCTTGCGGTATTGGCTCAGGTTGGCGGCGTCTTGCATCTACTTGCCCTCCAGGATGAGGATGTGCATTTCCAGGGGCCCGTGCACGCCAAGGGCCAGCACGCGCTCGATGTCCGCGGTGCGGCTGGGGCCGGTGATGAACGCGGTGTAGTTGGGCTGCCCCATCCAGGCAACGAGGGTGGGCTCGAAATCGTAGGAATCGGCCACGATGGCGCTTTCGGGGAGCAAGGCGATGTGCGTCTCGGCGACCATGGTGGCCAGGCGCACTTCCTCGTCCGTGGAGCGCACGACCACGGTGCCGGTTTCGGCGATGCCGGCGGCGGCCATGGTCACGGCGATGTCGATGCCGCCGAGGCGCTGGCGCATGCCCTTGGTGATGACGGCGATGCCGCGTTCCTGGCATAGCGCGGCCAGCTTGGCCACTTCCTCTTCGGGCAGGTCCGGGGCGCAGATGATTTTTTGCTGTTTGGTCCCGCACAGGGCTTCGGCCGTGTCCGACAGGGGGGCGTCGCAGCCCGAGGCAAGGATCTGACAGGCCTCCTTGTTGGCGCACACGTCGGCCACATAGGCCAGGGCGTCGTCCATGGAGGCGACGGTATTGACGACGGCCGAAACGAGGCCGGCCTTTTCCTTGAGGCGGTCGACCAGGGCTGGGGGAGTCGACATAAGGGTCTCCTTGTGGTGCGGGAACGGCCCGGCCGGCGCCGGATGCGCCGGACCGGGCCGCATGAATCGAAGTGACGGGCTAGGGCAGCATCCACTTCAGGGCGTAGGCCTGAAGCAGGGTCAACACGGCCACGAAGCAGAGCATGGCCAGGGAGTGGGGCAGGGTGAACCGGAAGATGTCGCCTTCCTTGCCCACCATGTTCGAGGCCGCGGTGGCCACGGAGATGGACTGGGGCGAGATCATCTTGCCGGTGACGCCGCCCGAGGAGTTGGCGGCCACGGTCAGGTGCGGATCGACGCCGATCTGCTGGGCGGTGGTCTTCTGCAGTGAGCCGAACAGGGCGTTGGAGGAGGTGTCCGAACCGGTCAGGAACACGCCCAGCCAGCCGAGAATCGGGGCGAAGAACGGGAACAGCGCGCCCGTGGCGGTGAAGGCCAGGCCCATGGACGAGCTCATGCCGGAGTAGTTCATGATGTAGGCCAGGCCCAGGATCAGGGCGATGGTCACGATGGGCCACTTGAGCTGCTTGATGGTCCTAAACAGGCAGGGAATGGCCTTGTCGTAGCTGTATTTCGGCATGAAGATCACGGAGAGCAGGCCGGCGATGAGGATGGCCGTGCCAGGGGTGGACAGGAAGTTGAACTTGAACTGCGCGGCGTAGGGGGTGTCCTTGGCGACGATGGGCGCGGCCTTGACGACCACGTTGTGCAGGCCGGGCCAGTCCAAGGTCGGGGCGAAAATGGCGTTGAGGACGTTCTGGACGGGCTTGATGCCCCACAGGAAGACCATGATGGCCAGGATGATGTAGGGCATCCAGGCGCGCAGGATCTCGCCGCCCGAGTACTCGGATTCGACGACGCGCTGGGACGCCGGCGGCTCGTCCGGGAAGTGCCAGATGTTTTTCGGCTTCCAGACCTTGAGGAAGGCGCCGAGGCCGATGATGGTGACGACGGCGGAAATGATGTCGGGCAGGTAGGGGCCGACGAAGTTGGAGATCAGGAACTGGGAGCCGGCGAAGCAGACGCCGGCGATGAGGACGGCCGGCAGGATTTCCGTGGTCCGCTTGAAGCCGCACATGGTCACGGACAGCCACAGGGGCACGATGACCGACAGAAAGGGCAGCTGGCGGCCGCAGATGGCGCTGATCTTCATCATGTCGAGGCCGCTGACCTGGGCGGCGACGACGATGGGGATGCCGATGGCGCCGAAGGCGACCGGCGCGGTGTTGGCGATCAGGCAGATGCCCGAGGCGTAGAGCGGGTTGAACCCGAGACCCACGAGCATGGCAGCGGTGATGGCCACGGGCGTGCCGAAGCCGGCCGTGCCTTCGATGAAGGAGCCGAAAGCGAAGGCGATGAAAATGGCCTGGAGGCGGCGGTCGTCGGTGATCTGGGCCAGGGAGTTCTTGATGATGTTGAATTCCCCGGATTCAACCGTCATGTTGTACACCCAGATGGCCGTGATGACGATCCAGATGATGGGGAAGATGCCGATGGCCGCGCCGTAGAGCGTGGCGTCCAGGGCGAGCCCCACGGGCATGCCCCAGGCCGCGATGGCCAGGATGACGGCGGCCAGGGTGGCGGCGAACGCGGCCTTGTGCCCGGCCATGCGTTTGACGGCCAGCATGTAGAACAGCATGTACAGGGGAATGCCTGCAACCAGGGCTGAAAGCCCATAGCTTCCAAGCGGTTGGTACTGTTGGACCCACGACATGTTGTACGCTCCTTTTGGGTTGATATTCGCCAGCCGCTCCCTGTCCCGTCGCCAAAAGGGGGGGTGCAGGCCGAAACCGCTTACGGGCTGCGCCCACGGCCCGGGGGCGCGCCGGCGACAGGCGCGTCCCCAGGCCAGGACGGCAGCTTAGATGCCCAGGTTCTTTTTGAGCGCGGCCAGGTTCACGCCCTGCTGCACGAGCTTGGCCCCGTGCTCGATGCGCGACTTGTCGCGCAGCTTTTCGCGCGTGAGCATGAGTTCCATTTTCTTGGCCACGGTGAAGGTGTCGTCGCGCACGACGATGACCGGAATGCCCTTGTCCTCGGCCTTGGCCAGGATCATGTCGTTGGGATAGAGGTTGCCGGTCAGGATGAGCGCCGCGCAACTGCCCTCGAGGGCCACGAGCTGCAGGTCGGCGCGGTCGCCACCGCACAGGATGGCCACGTCCTTATGGCGCTTGAAGAAGGTGACGAAGTTCTCCACCTGCATGGTGCCGATGAGGAAATTGACCACCAGATTGTCGGTATGCCCGCCCGAGGTGATGAGCCGGCCGCCCAGGCCGTGGGCCAGATCGGCGGCGCGCACCGCGAACATGATGGGGTCGTGGGGGATGATGCCGAGCACGTCCACGCCGCGGCGCTTGAGGAAGGGCACGATGAGCGTCTCGGCCTCTTCCCGGAAGTGGTCCGGCACGTCGTTCAGGATGACGCCGGCAAGGTCGTCGCCGAGGGCCTCCTTGGCCGCGGCCAGATAGTCATAGTTGTATTCCTGGAGATAGCGGTCCACGAGCACGACCTTGGCGCCAAGCGCCTGGGCCACGGACACGCCGTCCACGCCGCAGTACTTGCCCGAATACAGGAAGCTGCCCGAGCCGCCGACGAGCATGACGTCCTTGTCGGCGGAGAGCTTCTTGTAGCTGTCCACGATGCCGGGCAGCAGGTTGGCGCAGTCTTCGAGAAAGGCGCGCATGCGGAAATCGCGGGTGATGACGACCGGGGTGACCAGGGACGGCGTTTCGGACAGGCCCAGGGCCTGCTGCATGAAATGCGCGTCCTCGTCGCCGATCTGGTTTTCCACCTTATGCGGCACCGCGCCCACGGGCTTCATGTAGCCCACGCGCAGTCCCTCGCGCTGGAACTGCTGCCCGAGCGCCAGGGTGACGAGGTTTTTACCCGAATATCCTTGCGTGGACCCGATGTAGAGACCGATCATAGGATTGTTCCTCCTGGTGTTCTTATTGGGCGCTCAAAGTGATGCGCACGTCGGCCACCACGGCCTTCTCGGCATTGACGAGCACGGGGTTGAACTCCGCTTCCTGGATTTCCGGGAAATCCAGCGCGAGTTCGGACATGGTGAGCAGGATGTCTTCGATGGCCTGGAAGTTGACCGGAGGCTCGCCGCGCACGCCCTTGAGCAGCATGTAGGACTTGATCTCGCGGATGATGTTTTTCGCGTCGTCGCGCCCGAGCGGCGCGAGGCGGAAGGCGATGTCCTTGAGGATCTCCACGTAGATGCCGCCGAGGCCGAACATCAGAAGCGGCCCGAACTGCTCGTCGCGCTTGAAGCCGATGATGATTTCCTTGCAGCCCTTGGGCGCCATTTCCTGGACCAGGCAGCCGGCGATGTAGGCTTCGGGGCGCAGGCGCTGCGCACGGGCCGTGATGTCGAAGAAGGCGTTTTTGACGGCTTCGGCGTCGGCGAGGTTGACCTTGACGCCGCCCACGTCGGACTTGTGCGAGATCTGCGGTGAGGCGATCTTGAGCACCACCGGGTAGCCGATCTTTTCCGCGCCGGCCACGGCCTCGTCGGAGGAGCGGGCGAGCACCGTGTTCGGCGTCGGCAGGTTGTAGGCCCTGAGCACTTCCTGGGCCTGGAACTCGACCACTTCGGTCGCGCCCTTGGCCCGGGCCTCGTTGATGACGAGCCTGGCTTTCTGGCGGTTGCGTCGGATGTCCGGGTATTCCTGGGCCGGGGTCTGCCGCCAGAGGTTGTAGTGGTACATGGTCTCGATGCTGCGGATCAGGGGCTCGGGATAAATGGAGCAGGGGATACCGGCGTCGCCGAGCATCCGCACGCCGGGCTCGATGCGCATGCCGCCCATGTAGTTGACGAAGATGGGCTTCTTCGTGAGCTTGGCGATGTCGATGATCGCCTCGGCCGTTTCGACGATCTGGGCGGAGGCCGTCGGCGTCAGCAGCACCAGGATGGAGTTGACCTGGGGATCGTCGATGACAACTTCCAGGGTCTTGCGGTAGCGCTCGGCCGGGGCGTCGCCTACCACGTCGATGGGGTTGTACAGCGAAGCGTAGGGCGGCAGGAATTCCTTGAGCCGCTCGATGGTCGAGTTGCTAAGGCGCGCCATGTGCAGCAGCGGCGACTTCTCCGTGGCGTCGGCGGCCAGGATGCCGGGGCCGCCGGCGTTGGTCACCACGCAAAGGCCCGGCCCTTCGGGCAGGGGCTGGGTGGAGAAGGCCAGGGCGAGGTCGAACAGGGTGGCCATGTCGCCCGCACGGATGACGCCGGTCTTGCGGAAGGCGGCGGTGTAGGCCGCGTCCGAGCCGGCGATGGCGCCGGTGTGGGACGAGGCGGCCTTGGCGCCGGCCGCGGTGGTGCCGGACTTGATCATGATGACGGGCTTTTCCCGGCAGACCTTGGCGGCCTGCTCGATAAAGTCCGCGCCGTTGGAGACGTTTTCGATGTAGCCGAGGATGACCTTGGTGTTGGGGTCCGTGCGCAGGTATTCGAGCATGTTGGCTTCGTTGACCACGGCCATGTTGCCCATGGACACGAACTTGGAGAAGCCGACTTCCTCACCGAGGGCCCAGTCGAGAATGGCCGTGCACAGCGCGCCGGACTGGGAGAAGAAGGCGATGGAGCCCTGCTTGGGATAGCCGGCGGCGAACGACGCGTTGTTGTCGTTGTGGGTGCTTAAAAGGCCCAGGCAGTTGGGGCCGACCATGGCGATGTCATGGGCGGTGCAGATTTCGATGAGCTTTCTTTCGAGGGCCGCCCCTTCCTTGCCCACTTCCTTGAAGCCGGCCGTGATGATGATGGCGGACTTGCACTTGATGGCGGCCAGGGCTTCCATGGACGGCACGACCGCGGCCACGGGCACGACGATGACGGCCAGGTCGAGGCCCACGGGCAGGTCCTCGATGCGTTTGGTCACGGGCAGGCCCATGATTTCGTCGGCTTTGGGGTTCACGGGGATGAGCGTCCCCTTGAACCCGGCCTCCTGCATGTTTTTGACCACCGTATGGCCGACCTTTCCCGGCGCCGCGGAGGCGCCGATGACGGCTACGGTTTTCGGCGCGAATAGCGCCTGGATGTTCTCTTTAAAACTCATTCGGCTACCTCGCTCGCCTTTTTGGGTGCGGCCGGGCTACTTCCCGGCCAGAGTCTCCGCGTAGATCTCCACCGGATGCCGGATGGCCAGCTTGTCGCCGGCCTGGGACAGCATGTCCCCGATTTGCAGCATACAGGCGGGGCAGCTCGTGGCCACGACGGAGGCACCCGTGGCGACGATGTTGTCCCGCTTACGCTTTCCAATGCGCTTGGAGAGGTCGTAATGCTGCAAGGTGAAGCTTCCGCCGGAACCGCAGCACGAATCCGCGCCTTCCATCTCGATGAGGCGGTAGCGCGGATTGGCCGCAAGCAAGACCCTGGGCTCGGCGGAAATACCCAGGGATTTTTTCAGGTGGCAGGGATCGTGGTAGGTGACCGCGATGTCGCCCGCGCCGGCGGCCGCAGGGGCCACCTTGACGTCCTGGACCAGAAAGGCGCTGATATCCTTGACCTTCTTAGCGAGCTCCCGGATCTTGAACCGGGTGGACTCGGGCAGGCCTTCGGCCATCAGCGGCCATATTTTCTTGATGGTCGAGGTGCAGGTGGCGCAGGGCGTGACCAGCACGTCGAAGTCATGGTCGCCGAAGAGCTTCATGTTCGCGGCGACCAGGGTTTCGAAGGTGTCGCGATCGCCCGAGGACAGGGCCGGGATGCCGCAGCAGGCCTGGCCGTGGGGCATATAGACGCCGACGCCGTGATGGTCGCAGACATCGAGGACGGCCTTGCCGATGCGCGGGAACATCTTGTCCACCACGCAGCCGTAGAAGAACGCCGCCTTGAGGCCCGAGGGGCCGCGCGGCGTGTCGCGCTCGGCCTGTGTCGCGTGCAGGGCGGAACCGGCCAGGGGCGCGAAATGGCGGCCCTCCAGCAGGTTCGAAAAGATCCTGGCGCACGACGAGCCCACCATGTCGTTGACCGGACGGGTGAAGATGCCTTGGAACTTGGCCGCGATGGACATGACGGAGTCGAACAGTCGGGGATTTTTTAAAAGTCCCCGGAAGATCGCCCGCTTGACCGGCGGCAGGCCGTAGTAGCCCGTAAGGAAGGCGCGGGCCTTGAGGAAGATGTCCAGGGCCTTGACGCCGCTCGGGCAGTTGGCCTGGCACGAGCCGCACAGCAGGCACGCGTCCAGGCGTTCCTTGACGCCGGCCGGGTCCTTGATGACCTCGTCGGCCAGGCATTCGAGCAGGGCGATCTTGCCCCGGGCCACATGGCCCTCAAGCCCCGTTTCCGCGTAGAGGGGGCACACGGCCTGGCACATGCCGCAGCGCATGCAGGCCACAAGCTGGTCGTCGATCTGCTTGAGCAGGCCGACCAGTTCACGCATCTCGCTCATATCATTCCCCCGTGATCTTGCCGGGATTGAGAATTCCCTTGGGATCCAGGGCTTTTTTCAGTTTCCTGGCGTAGAGGATGGAGCCCATGCCCACTTCCTTGGCCATGTATTTGGACTTGGCGGTGCCGATGCCGTGTTCGCCGGACAGGGTGCCGCCAAGGGAGAGGGCCACGTCGAAGATCTCGTCGATGGCCGCTTCGACGCGCTTCCATTCTTCATGGTCGCGCTTGTCGGTGAGGATGGTCGGATGCAGGTTGCCGTCGCCGGCGTGGCCGAAGGTGCCGATGGTCAGCTTGAACTTGGCCGCGATCTTCTCCAGCGCGCCGACCATGGCCGGGATCTGGGAGCGCGGCACCGTGGCGTCCTCGAGCACCGTGGTCGGGCGCACCCGGGCCAGGGCAGAAAGGGCCGCGCGGCGGGCTTCCCAGACCTTGTTGCGTTCGGCCGCGTCCGTGGCCACGTGGATGCGCGTGGCGCCCACGCGTTTGCAGATGGCTTCGACCTCGGAGGCTTCCTCCTCGACCTGGGCCGGGTGGCCGTCCACTTCGATCAGCAGCAACGCCTTGGCGTCGGTGGGCAGGCCCGCATGGGCGAAGTCCTCGACGGTCTTGATCGTGAAGTCGTCCATGTACTCGAGGGTCGCGGGCACGATCTTGGCCGCGATGATCGCGGCCACGGTCTCCGAGGCCTTGCCCAGGTCGTCGAAGACGGCCATCATGGCCTTGCTGGCCTTGGGCGGCGGCACGAGCTTGAGGATGATCTCGTTGAACACCCCGAGCGTGCCTTCGGACCCGACCATGAGCCCGTGCAGGTTCATGCCGGTCACGCACTTGACGGTGCGCGAGCCGGTTTTGACGAGTTCCCCGTCCACGTCATAGAGGGAGAGGCCCATGACGTAGTCCTTGGTGACCCCGTACTTGAGGCCGCGCAGGCCCCCGGCGTTTTCGGCCACGTTGCCGCCGATGGTGGACACGGCCTGGCTGCCCGGATCGGGCGGATAGAACAGGCCGCGCCTCGCCACCTCGGTCGCGAACTTGGCCGTGACCACGCCGGTCTGGACCACGGCATACATGTCGGCTTCGTTGATCTCGATGATCTTGTTGAGTGCCCCGGTCAGGGCGACCACCCCCCCCGGAGAGGGGATGGTGCCGCCGGAGAGGTTGGTTCCCGAGCCGCGCACAGTCAGCGGCAGCCCGAGTTCGTTGCACGTTTTCACCACCCGTCCCAGAGCCTCGGGCGTCTCGGGACGCACGGCCAGGGCCGGGAGCTTGGGGGGAAGGACAGCCGCATCGTAGGAGTACGAGTGGCGGTCCACCTCGCTGGCCAGGACGTTTTCCTTGCCGACGATTTCCTCGAACTTCTGGGACAGGTGGTTATCCATGGTTCCTCTCGCTTTGGCTTATTTCCCGGAACGGCCTTCGTCGCAAGGCTCGCCGGTCTCGGGGCGCGCGTGTTCGGCGGATTCCGCGGTGGCGCAGAAGGCCGGATCGTCGGCCGCGCCAGCCGCGCCGGCCCCGGCGGGACCGTCGAAGACCGGCATGGCGGCCAGGTATTCAAGCTCCTTGAAGCGCTTCTTGTAGGCCGCTTCCATTTCGGTGCGGTAGCGCAGCGACATCTCGGGGTGCATCTTCTCCAGGGCGGCGTAGCGCACTTCGCCGGACAGGAAGCCCTGGAAGTCGCCGGCCGGCGCCTTGGAGTCGATGGTCAGCGGGTTCTTGCCCTGGGCCTTGAGGTCCGGGTTGAAGCGGAACAGCGGCCAGTAGCCGGTTTCCACGGCGAGCTTGGCCTCTTCCATGGACTTGCCCATGCCCTTGCGGATGCCCTGGTTGATGCAGGGGGCGTAGGCGATGACGATGGAGGGGCCTTTGTGGGCCTCGGCTTCGAGGAAGGCCTTGAGCGCCTGGTTCTTGTCCGCGCCCATGGCGATGGAGGCCACGTAGACGTAGCCGTAGGTCATGGCCATGCGGGCCAGATCCTTTTTCCCGGTGACCTTGCCGGCAGCGGCGAACTTGGCGATGGCGCCGAGCGGCGTGGCCTTGGAGGCCTGGCCGCCGGTGTTGGAGTAGACCTCGGTGTCCATGACCAGGATGTTGACGTCCTCGCCCGAGGCGATGACGTGGTCGAGGCCGCCGTAGCCGATGTCGTAGGCCCAGCCGTCACCTCCGAAGATCCACACGGACTTCTTGGTGAAGATGTCGGCGTCGGCCAGGATCGCGGCCTGGGCGGGCACGTTGCCGTCCAGCAGGGACTTCATCTGGTCGCCGTACTGGCGGGAGCCGGCGGCGTCGTCCTTGTTCGCCAGCCAGCCGGCCAGGGCGGCGCGCAGCGCGTCGGAAAGCGAGCCTTCCAGGGCGGCCTGCACGTTGTCGGCCAGTTTGTCGCGGCGCTGCTTGAGGGCCATGTTGTAGCCGAAGCCGAACTCGGCCGCGTCCTCGAACAGCGAGTTGTTCCAGGCCGGACCGAAGCCCTCGGCGTTGACGGCGTACGGCGAGGTGGGCGCGGAGCCGCCCCAAATGGAGGAGCAACCCGTGGCGTTGGCCACCATCATGCGTTCGCCGAAGAGCTGGGTGAGGAGCTTGACGTACGGGGTCTCGCCGCAACCGGCGCAAGCGCCCGAGAACTCGAGCAGCGGCTGGTAGAACTGGCTGCCCTTGAGGTTCTCGCGCTTGACCAGAGCGCCCTTGTTGGCAAGCGTCATGGCGAAGGTGTTGTTGGCCACCTGGGTCGCCATTTCCTCTTCCAGGGGCTTCATGACGAGCGCCTTCTGCTTGGCCGGGCAGACGTCGGCGCAGGAGCCGCAGCCCATGCAGTCCATGGGGAAGACCTGCATGCGGTAGGCAAGGCCCTTGAGCTCCTTACCCGTGGCCGGCAGGGTTTCGTAGGACTCCGGAGCCTTGGCCATTTCGGCCTCGTCGGCCAGGAAAGGCCGGATGGTGGCGTGGGGGCACACGAACGAGCACTGGTTGCACTGGATGCAGTTTTCCTTGATCCAGTGCGGGATGTTGATGGCCACGCCGCGCTTTTCGTACCGCGAGGTGGCGGTGGGGAAGGAGCCGTTTTCGGCAAAGGCGGAAACCGGCTGCTCGTCGCCTTTCTGGGCCAGGATGGGCCGGATGACCTTGTTGAAGTACTCGGGCTCGTTGGGCGCGGCCTCGGCGGCGTCGGCGGCGCTGGCCCAGGAGGCCGGCACCTTGATCTCGACCAGCCCGTCCATGGCCATGTCCACGGCGTCGACGTTCATCTTGACGATCTTCTCGCCCTTCTTGCCGTAGGCCTTCTGGATGGAGTCCTTGAGCAGGCTGATGGCCTGATCGATGGGCAGCACGCCGGCCAGCTTGAAGAAGGCGGTCTGCATCACCATGTTGATGCGCGCGCCAAGGCCGGTCTTGGCGCCGATGGCCACGGCGTCGATGTTGTAGACCTTGAGCTTCTTGTCCGCGATGGTGCGCAGCATATGGCCGGGCAGGTTGGCCTCGAACTCCTCGGCGGTGTTCCAGGAGGAATTGAGCACGAACGTGCCGCCTTCCTTCACGCCTTCCAGGATGTCATAGACGTGCACGTAGCTCGGCTTGTGGCAGGCGATGTAGTCCGCAGCGTCGACCAGGTAGGTGGACTGGATGGGCTTTTTGCCGAAACGCAGGTGCGAGACGGTGATGCCGCCGGACTTTTTGGAGTCATAGGCGAAGTAGCCCTGGGCGTAGAGATCGGTGTTGTCGCCGATGATCTTGATCGCCGACTTGTTCGCGCCGACGGTGCCGTCGGAGCCGAAGCCCCAGAACTTGCACTGCACGGTGCCTTCGGGAACCGTGGGCAGCGGGCCGCCCATGGGCAGGGAGGAACCGGACACGTCGTCGTTGATGCCGACGACGAAGTGGCGCTTGGGCGCGGCCGCGGCCATGTTGTCGTAGATCGATTTGGCCATGCCGGGGCGGAATTCCTTGGACCCGAGGCCGTAGCGGCCGCTCATGAGCTTGGGGATCGCGCCGCCGCGTTCGATGAACGCCGCGCACACGTCCTGGTAGAGCGGATCGCCGAGGCTGCCGGGTTCCTTGGTGCGGTCGAGCACGGTAACCACTTGGGCCGAGGCGGGCATGACCTTGAAAAGCGCATCCGGGGCGAACGGACGGAACAGGCGCACCTTGACCAGGCCAACCTTCTCGCCCTTGGCGTTCAAGTAGTTAACCACTTCCTCGACGGTTTCGCACGAGGAGCCCATGGACACGATGACGCGGTCGGCGTCGGGCGCGCCCACGTAGTCGAAGAGCTTGTAGGGACGGCCGGTCAGCGCGCCGACCTTGTCCATCATGGCCGAGACGATGCCGGGCAGCACCTGGTAGTAGGGATTGGAGCGCTCGCGGCCCTGGAAGAAGATATCCGGATTCTGGGCGGTGCCGCGCAGGTCGGGGTGCTCGGGGTTCATGGCCTTGGCGCGGAAGGCGGCGATCTTCTCGTAATTGACCAGGCCCTTGATGTCCTCGTAGTCGATGACCTCGATCTTCTGGATCTCGTGCGAGGTGCGGAAGCCGTCGAAGAGGTGGACGAAGGGCACGCTGCCTTCGATGGCCGAGAGGTGGGCGACGAGCGCGAGGTCCATGCACTCCTGGACCGAGGCCGAGGCGAGCTGGGCGAAGCCGGTGGAGCGGGCGGCCATGACGTCGGAGTGGTCGCCGAAGATCGACAGGGCGTGGGTGGCCACGGCGCGGGCCGACACGTGGAAGACGGCCGGCAGGAGTTCGCCGGCGATCTTGAACATGTTGGGGATCATCAGCAGCAGGCCCTGGGAGGCGGTGAAGGTGGTGGTCAGGGCGCCAGCGGCGAGCGACCCGTGCACCGCGCCTGCCGCGCCGGCTTCGGACTGCATTTCGCGGATGGTTACGGTCTGGCCGAAGATGTTTTTCAGCCCCTTGGCCGCCCACTCGTCCGCGATCTCGCCCATGGTGGACGAGGGGGTGATGGGATAGATGGCTGCCGTATCGCTTAAGGCATAAGCGATATGGGTCGTGGCGGTATTGCCGTCCATGCTTTTCATCTTCTTGGCCATGCTCGCGTCTCCTTGAAGGTTGTCGTTCGACCGAAAAGAAGGAAGGCCGGGTCGACGCTTCCTCCCTAGGCAATCCTCGTGCCAGATGTAAAAAGGCGGAAAGACTTCGATGCGTTGTCGCTCAGGCAATCCCACTCCTGGCTGTAACGGCAGGCGGCATCCGATTTTTCGGATATCGGCGAAAGAGCTAATACCGCGAAATATAAGGGTTCGTAAAGTAATTCCGTGACTTTGGCTTTGTCTGTTTTTTCAGACAGTATTTTTTATTCCGAAAAATCAGACACCCCGAACGCCGATCCGGCCTGGAATGGGATTCCTGGCTCGTCATGCCACAACAGGCAAGGAATGGCACGGGGAAAAGGATGAAATATGGATTGTTCCAAAAGACGCAAAGTCGGAGGCGCACGGACGCAAAATGCGTCCGAGAAATAAATGGAAACGCGGATTTCGCCAGCTGCGGTCAGTCCGGAATCGCCAGATTGTTCTTTTTGAGCAGCGCGTAGAAATGCGACCGCGACAGACCCGAGATTTCGACCATGACCGCCACGTCGCGGCCGTGCGCGGCAAGCAGTTCCTCCAGGTAGCGGCGCTCCATGGTTTCCTTGTAATCCTTGAGCGTCTGCCGCCCCGCAACGGGCGCGGGCGCTTCCCCGACCAGCGGCGCGAGAGCCGGAAAGGCGCGCTCCTGGAACGCCAGCCCGCGCCCGAGGCTCGACTTGGCCACCTTGATGCGCAGGTCCTGGGGGAGGTGCATGCTGTAGAGCGTCTTTTCCCGGCCCGACGCCAGGCAGGCGCGCTCCAGGACGTTGCGCAGCTCGCGCACGTTGCCCGGCCAGTCGTGGGCCTCCAGGGTGGCCAGGAATTCCGCGTCGAAACCCTTGGGCGGCAGGCCGTATTCCGAGCAGAGCGCATCGACGATGGAGAGCGTGAGCGGCTTGATGTCCTCGGGCCGCTCGCGCAGCGGCGGCAGGCGCAAGGTGATGGTCTGGAGCCGGAAATAGAGGTCGCGCCGGAACTGGCCGGCCTCGACCATGGCCTCGAGGTTGCGGTTGGTGGCGGCGATGAGCCGGAAGTCGCTCTTGCTCTCGGTTACGGCCCCGACCGAGCGGAAGGTCTTCTCGTGCAACACGCGCAGGAAGGTCTTTTGCAGGGAAAGCGGCATCTCGCCCACTTCGTCCAGGAACAGCGTGCCGCCGTTGGCCAGTTGCACAAGCCCCACCCGGTCGGCCGTGGCTCCGGTGAAGGCCCCTTTCTTGTGGCCGAAAAGCGTGCTCTCGACGAGGGATTCGGTCAGGGCGGCGCAGTCCACGGTGACGAAGGGGGCTTTTGCGCGGGCGCTGTTGGCATGGATGAGGCGCGAGAAAAGCTCCTTGCCCGTGCCGGTCTCGCCCGTGACCAGCACGGCGGCGCTCGAGCACGCGGCATGGGCGACCTGGTCCAGGCAGGGCTGCATGCGCGGGCTCACCGTGACGCACCCGGCCAGGGACAGCGACACCGGCGCGCGGTCGCAGCGCCGCTCCTCGCGGTAGCGCAAGGCACGCTGGAGCGTCAGCATGATCTGCTTGATGGGCGAGGGCTTGACCAGATAGTCCCACACCCCCTCCTGGATGGCCAGTTCGGCCCCGTCCGGGTCGCCGATGCCCGTGAGGATGATGACTTCCGGCGCGTCGGGCAGGCGTTTGATCTCGGGCAGGGACGCCAGGCCGTTGCCGTCGGGCAGACGCACGTCCAGGAACAGGACGTCGAAATTCTCGCGCGAAAGCAGTTCCAGGCCCGCAGCGAGGGTGCCGGCGGAGTCGCTGGTCAGGCGCATCTTGCGTGTGAGGCTGGCGATGGTGTCGCGGACTTCGGGGTCGTCGTCGATGATGCAGACGGATTTCATGCGGCTTTGGTCTGGGGCTTGGCGTCGAGCACCTCGCGGATGGCCGCGGAGATGATCGCCTGGTTGTAGGGCTTAAGCACGATTTTCTTGATGTTGCCGGCCATCTCGCGGTCCTCGATGTCGCCCAGGCGGCCCGAGACGAGGATGACGGGCAGGTTCGGGGCCAGGGCGGCGATCTTGCCGGCCAACTCCAGGCCGTTGATGTCGGGCATGTCGAAGTCGGTGATGCAGACGTCGAAGGCGGCGGGATCGGAGGACAGGCGCGCAAGGGCCGCCGCGCCGCCGCCGAAGGCCGCGACCTCGTGACCGAGCTGGGCCAGCACGCGGGGGATGGTCAGCAGCTGGTCCTCGTCGTCCTCGACGAAGAGGATGCGGTCGCGCCCCCTGTTGGGGGCCGCGACAGGCGGCAGGGCGGGCGCGTCGCCTTCGGCCAGAAGCGGCAGGAACACGTCGAAGCGCGTGCCGGCCCCGGGCTGGCTGGCAACGCGCACCGCGCCGCGGTGGCTTTTGACGATGCCGCGCACAACGGCAAGCCCGAGCCCTGTGCCTTCGCCTTTCTGCTTGGTGGTGAAGAAGGGGTCGAAGATCTTATCCAGAATCTCCGGCGCGATGCCCGGGCCGGTATCGGCGATGGAAATGCGCGCGTGACGGCCGGCGCGCACGCCGACCTGCCCGGCCAGGGTTTCGTTCAAATCATCCTCGGCCAACGTCAACGTCAGCATGCCGCCGGACTCGCGCATGGCCTGGAAGGCGTTGGTGCACAGGTTCATGACGATCTGGTGCAACTGCGTGGGGTCGGCGCGGCAGGTGACGGCATGGTCGGGCAGGTCCAGCACGATCTTGATGTTGCGCGGCATGGACGCCTTGAGCAGGCCCGTGGCCTCGCTCACCACATCCACCACATTGATGGCCGCAAAGCCCGCCTGGGACGGCCGGGTGAAGGAGAGAATCTGCTTGACGAGCCGGCTGCCGCGAAGGCCTGCCTTGAGCACGCGGCGCAGGTCGTCGTCCACGGTCGTCTCGGGCGGCAGGTCCATCAGCGCGAGCTCCGCGGAATTGATGATCGAGGTGAGAATGTTGTTGAAGTCGTGGGCGATGCCGCCGGCCAGGGTGCCGATGGCCTCCATCTTCTGCGACTGGAGCAACTGGCGCTCGAGACTCACCTTCTGGGTCACGTCCTCGGCCGTGGAGAGCACGCCGACCACCGCGCCCCTGTCGTCGTGCAGGGGGACTTTTTTGATCTCGAGCAGCACGTCGGCCCCGCGCACGTTGCGCGCGGCCAGTTCGCCGGCCACGGTGCGGTTGTTGCGCATGACGTCGATGTCCGTGGCCCGCACGGCATCCATGTCCTCGCGGCGCAGCGGCAACGCGTAGTCGTCGCGCCCCCGCAGGTCCTCCAGGTCGGCGAAGCCGAAGAATTCGATAAAGGCCCGGTTCGCGCCGATGTAGCGCAACGCCTTGTCCTTCCAGGAGACGAGCTGGGGGATGTTGTCGAGGACCAGGCGCAGCATTTCCTGGGATTCGCGCAAGGCCCGCTCGGCCTCGTGGCGCATGGTCACGTCCTCGACCACGCCCTCGACGTAGGCCAGGTAACCGCCCGGGTCGGCCACCAGGCGCATGTTGACGTTGACGGTGATGATCCTGGCGTCCGGGCGCACGAACCGGGTTTCGAACTTGACGGTCGCTTCCTCGTCCTCGACCGAGGCGAGTAGGGCTTCGAAGCGTTCGCCGCCGGAGAAGAGCACTTCCACGAGGTCGCCGCGCCGCGCCGCCAGTTCCGCCAGGTCGCGCACGCCGAGCATGTTCAGGAGAGCCGGGTTGACGTCCACGGTCTGGCCGTCCGGGGTCATGCGGAAGATGCCCAGGGCGGAATTCTCGAAGATGCCGCGGTACTTCTCCTCGGCCTCGCGCAGCTGCTCCGAGGCGCGCCGCAGTTCGGAGATGTCGTAGAGCACGCCGACGAGGCCGGCGATCTGGCCCTTGGCGCTTTCGTACACGGCGCGGTGCAGGATGACCGCGCGCGGTTCGTCGTCGGCGGTCATGATGGAGGCTTCGCCCACGCGCACGCCGGGTTCGCGCAAAAGCAGGCTGTCGCCGGCGTCGAGGAAGCGCGACAGCGGCGCGGCGCCGACGCCGGCGCAGGCTTCAGCGGGCGTGGATTCGCCGGCTAGGCCGCACCAGGCGCGAAAAGCCGGGTTGCAGCCCTTGTAGGCCCCGGTCCCGTCCTTGAAGTAGAGGGGGATGGGGATGGTGTTGACAAGCGTCTCCATGAAGGAAAGCTGGTCCTTGATGGTTTCCTCCACGCGGCGGCGGCGCAGGATGTTGGTCATGAGCAGGACCAGAACGTAACAGAGGACGATGACGCTGATGATGACCGTCCAGAAGACGGCGATGTTGACGTGGTAGAAGGGGTAGGGCTCGTTGATGAGCGTGAAGTTCGAGGGCAGCTTGTCCGTGGTGATCCCGAGCCGCAGCATTTCCTTGTAATCGAAGACATAGGCGTCGTCGGTGCGCGTGACCACGGGCAGGGCGGACAGGGGCACGCCGTGCAGGAGCTTGTCCGCCATTTCGGCCACGAGCCGGCCTTCCTCGAATCCGCTGTGCATCTTGCCGCCGACGATACCGTGGCCGAGCATGAAGCGCCAGGCGCTGTAGATGGGCACGTCGGAGTTGGCCCGTATGGCCGCGAGCACCTCGTTGACGGAATAGACGTCCTTTTGCGTATCCTTGTAGAAGGGAATCAGGAAGATCATGGCGTCCACCGGCAGGGCATGCACCGCGTCGAGGATTTCCTGCAGGCTCAGGTTGTCCTGGTACTCGAACGCCAGGCGGCCCACGAAGGCGGGCTCCACGGCGCGCAACTGGTTGCCGATGGCCACGCCCGTGACCGAGGTGTCGCCGAAGATGACGAGGCGACGACGATCCGGATGGAAGCGCAGGGCCAGTTCCAAGGTCTCGCGGATGTCGGGTTCCTCGAGCACGCCTGTGTAGTTGGGGTGGCCGTCGAGCCACTGCGGATGGAAATCGTTGACGCCGCAAAAGACCACGGGCGTGTTCGGGAAAAGCTCGTCCTGGTATTCGCGCAGGAAGTTGAAGGCGAAATTGTCCGAAGCCAGGATGACTTCGAAGCGGGTGTTGCGGTATTTGAGCTTGTAGAAATCGTGGAGCATGCCGCGAAGGACCGGATCGGTGAACTTCTTCGAGTCCATGTACTCGATTTGCAGGTCCACGTTGAAATCGGAATGGGAAAACGCGTCGCGGATGCCGGCCAATATCTCGTCCGACCACTGGTAGCCGTTCTGGTAGGAGTTGAAATAGAGGACGTTTTTGCGGATTTTTTCGGCCATGGCCGAACCCGGTCCGAGAAGGGCCAGGAGGAGAAGGCAGGAGAGAATCCGTCGGGGCATGGCTGCTCGCGGCATAAGTGGCGTCCGGCGCAGGGCGCTCGGGCTGTTTCGGGCAATGTCGTCACGAGCGCCCGGGAAGTCAAGAGAAGGTCGGGCCGCGCCTGGAAAGAGAAGCGCGGCAACGCTTGCCGCAGGGCATTATTGTGTTCCTAAAAAAAACAAGGCTATACTTGTTGGCATGTTAACGAAACGGGCCGCGACCGGATCTTGCCGTGGTATTGCATATAGGATAATTTTAGTTTCATTAATCCTACTTAACCGGTTGGCAACAACCAGCCGGATTTCCAGGAGGTTTGTCATGAGTCTGCTTGCATGGAGTGACCGCCTTTCTGTGAACATCGCCGAGATCGACAAGCAACACCACAAGCTCGTGGACATGGTCAACGAACTGCACGACGCCATGAAATCAGGCAAAACGGAAAACGTGCTGATGCGCATCGTCAAGGAGATGAAGGAGTACGCGGCCACGCACTTCGCGCTGGAAGAGCGGTATATGAAGGGCAACAACTATCCTGACTACGCCGCGCACAAGACGGAGCACGACAAGTTCGTGGCCAAGGTGGTGCAGGTCGAAAGCGACTGCAACAAGGGAAAATGCGCCATGTCCATGGATATCCTGAGCTTTCTTTCCAGCTGGCTCGTCAACCATATCAAGGGCACGGACAAGAAGTACGCCCCGTTTCTCAACAACTGCGGCATTCATTAAGGAAGGGAGGCGAGGGAGCGCGCGCGATGCGCGGGGGTTCGCTTGATCGCCCAGGTCCTGACGACTGCCCGGTATGCACCCTGCCGCTGTCGTGCAAGGGCCACGCAACCTCTCGCCGCCGCGCCGGGAGCGAATGCCGCTTCCGGCGCGGCCCGCCACCTGCGCCCAACGGCGCGAACGACTTGCTCAGAACGCCAAAAACAATTATTAAGAAGTGTTTGGACGGAAGCGTTTCGTCACCGGTGTGGCGCCTGGACTTCAAATCCAGTGTGTGGCCGAGAGGTCACAGGTAGGTTCGACTCCTATACGCTTCCGCCATTGTTGGAGATTTCCAAGAAACTCTCCTCCTCGAAAGAGCCCCCTTTCCTCTCACTCCGAAATCTTTCCTATAGATCCCCCTCGGGTCGTACGATCTGGGACCTTGGGCAGTGAGAATTGCTGCGTCTATAATGACAAAGCCGGTTTCCTCATTTCATGCGCGCGAAGCGTAGTTCACCTGGATGTGATCCACGAACAGACGAACTCTCTGGGGAAGTTGGCCGGGCCCTGTCACCAGATAGACGTCATGCTCGAATCCCCCGCTCCACTGCGGGAGTACCCGTACCAGACGTCCCGCAATCTCATCCGGCACGGCCAGCAGGTCCCGGAGCAGGGCGATGCCATGTCCGGCCAGCGCGAAATCGCGGCACATCTCCACGGAACTGAAGGTGTATTGGGGTTCTATGTCGACGAGGACCTGCCGGTTGCCGTTGTGCATGGGCCAGCGGCGTCCGAAACGTTCGAGCACGATGCACGGGAGCCGGTGCAGATCCTTCGGCTCCACCGGCATGGCGTGATGTTTGAATAGCTCGGGGGACGCGTACAAAAAAGGCTCGATGGTCATGAGCTTTCTGGCCACAAGCGGTGGGGCGATGGAAGGCCCGATGAGAAAGGCGACGTCATAGGGCTCGGTGCGCAGGTCAACCGAGTGCTCCGCAAAGGTCAGGTCCATCCGGATGTCGGGCCAACGCGCAGCGAAATCGAGCAACATACCCCGCATGTGATCCTCGTACATATCCCGGAACATGCAGACGCGCACCAAGCCAGAAGGCTCCCTCATGTTTGTCACTACGGAATCATAGGCCTTTTGCGTTTCGCTAAGAATGAATTCGCACCGTTGTATCAAGAGCGAGCCGGTATCTGTCAGCTTTACATTACGTGTGTCCCTGTAAAAGAGCAGCACCCCCATCCGCTTTTCCAGCAATTTGATGCGTCTTGAGAGTGTCGAAGCGCTCATCCCCAATATTTCAGCAGCCTTGAAGAAACTTTTCTGCCGGGAGACCGCTGCGAGGAGTGGCAGGTCTGTCAGAAACTCTTGCATGATTATGCCCATTTTTGGATTAGAGTTTTCTGTTTGGGCTGTTTATTTATTTTTTGAGGATGCTAAAAAAGCATACTGCGGAGTGCAAGAACCGCATGGCGGCGCTGCCGGCCGTTGGCGAGGGCTCGGACACGGGCAGGAGGTCCGGGCTTCTGGAGGGCGGTCCTCATGGGACGCCCCGGTGGGGCCACGCCCCTCCTGTACGACGGTTGCGCGGCACATACCGTTTCGGCGACCAAGCAAAGGAGTGAAAAGACATGACCATGCAGTCCGTTCTTGATGACACCAAAATATTTCTGGAACATCTCGGCACGAAGGAAGAGCCATTCGGCGTGTATTACGACGATACCAAGCCGGAGAAAGCTGTCGGGCCGAAAGTGGGGGAGCCCATTTCGCGCGAACTGGAGGATCAGGGGAAGTTGGACATGCAGAAAGTCTTCAAGACCTTCTCCTGCGTCATGTGTAATGTCTGGCTGGCCAGAAAACAACATCGCGCGGCCTTTATCTCCACGGAAGAATACGGCTGCATTGGGGGAGCATACTACTGCTCCATGATGAAACCACCCCTTGCCTTCATCGAGCATTACGTGGGTACGGGCATCAAAGGTACGCCGATTCATGGCGAAAGATATATGCCGGGTCGCGAGAGCGTGCGCAACTTCCTCACAAAGGTCGACCCGCGCCAAGCACCGGCCAAGTACTGCATCTTCAAGCCGTTGTCCCAATTCATAAACGATCAGGAGCCGGAGTTCGTCATCTTCTTCGCCCGGCCAGAAGTCTTGACCGGCCTGTTCATGCAAACTGTTTTCACCACGGGCGACGTGGACTGCATGGCCTCCCCCTTTGGCGCGGGGTGCACCAACATGCTCGCCTGGCCTCTGTATTACCAGCAACAAGGAATGGAGAAAGCCGTCCTCGGCGGCTTCGATCCCTCGGCCAGAAAGTGCATGAAGCCCGATGAGCTGACCTTCACGGTGCCTTTGAGCCTTTACAGGAAAATGCTGGCCGCCCTGCCGGAGTCCATGTTCAACGTGGACGGGGAATGGAAGAACATCCGCAAGAAGATCGCCCGCAGCGCGAAAGTCTGGGGGGAAGGGGAATAGGCAGGACGAGTGCCTGATGGCCTGACGCTGTCCCCCAACCGGGGCTGCTGCAGAAAAAAGGGGTTGCCCGCTTTCGGGCAACCCCTTCCGTGTTTTCCGGGAGTGACCGCGTCCAGGCATGCCTGGGATAAAAAATCCAGGCCGCCGCGGAAGAAGCAAATGGCTGTCTTGAAGTGCTCCCGGTTCCGGTTCCCGCACGCGGGACCCGGGCAAAGAGAAAGATCCTGAACTGGCTGGCGTCGAACTGACGCCACACCCGAGGCGCGGCCCCTTTCTGGCAAGCCAGTTCGCGGCCACAGATCGGAGTGCGCCACCAGGTTGCCTGCGGCGTGCTCGGCATGGATATCCACGCGGCCGATATCGGCAAGAAACCACTATTCGCTCAACCCCAGAATCCGCGAATTCAGGTCCCTGTCCTTCATGGCCTTTCTCCGGGGAAGCGCATATTTCGTCCCTTCCCCACGGAAAATCCTGAAGGATTTGTTGCTTCTTTCGAGTTTCCCGTGGGGAGCCGCCCAAAGCGTCTCCGGCCTGGGCAGGAAACCATTTTCATGCTAAGCACCGGTCACGACTAGAACCGTGTCCGAAACACCCAAACCCGATGGACCGCGTATTCCATGACTCCGCATAAATCCCTGCGCAAGGCCGTCGTGCTCGGCATCGACGGCCTGGACCCGGGCCTGTGCCGGGAAATGATGGCCAAGGGCCGGCTGCCCCATTTGCGCCGGCTGGCCGCGACCGGCCTCTTCACGCCGCTGCACACCGCCAACCCCGCCCAAAGCCCCGTGGCCTGGACCTGCCTCGCAACCGGAGCCAACCCCGGGCGGCACGGCGTCTATGACTTCATCGTGCGCGACCCGGGTTCCTACCTGCCCCGGCTCTCCCTGACGCGGCCCGGCGCTGCCGGTCCCCTGGAGCCGCCCGCGCCGGCCTATGACGCAACCACCCTTTTCGACGTCGCCGTGCGCGCCGGCATGCCGGTTGCGGCCGTACGCTGGCCCGTGACCTATCCGCCGGCCTTTCCCGGCGCGAACGTGCTCTCCGGGCTCGGCGCGCCGGATGTGAAAGGCCGCCTCGGCAACTACGTCCGCTATGAGGAAGGGTCCCAGGGCGCAAGCGGGGGGCGCGGCAAGGTCGAGGCAGTCCGCTTCGCCGACGGCCGTGCGGTCCTTGCCGTGGAAGGCCCCATCGCCCTGGTCGCCGGCAAGCGCGCCCCGGCCGTATGCCGCCTCGCGCTGACGCGCCGCCACGGGCTGCTCGAATATGCCTGCGAGGAAGCGGCGGGCAGCATCGCCCCCGACGGCTGGTCGCCCTATCTGCGCCTGCGCTTCGCCTGCGGCGACGGCCGCGTCGTGACGGGCGTCACGCGCCTTTTCCTGCAACGTCTCGAACCGCTTTCCCTCTACTGCGGTCCCATCCAGGTCGATCCCGAATCCCCCAATCTGCCCATCGCCGCCCCGGCCGGCTATGCCGCCGAACTGGCCCAGGCTTTGGGCGGCCCTTACAGCACCCTCGGCATGCCCGAGGAAACCAAGGGCCTCACCGACGGCGCGGTCACGGACGAGGCCTTCCTGTCTTTCTGCGACGACGTGACCCGGGAGCGGGAAGCCATGCTCGCCTACGAACTGGGGCGCTTCAAGGAAGGGTTGCTCGCGGTCGTCTTCGACACCTCGGACCGCATCCAGCACTGCTTCTGGCGCTTCCACGACCCGTCGCACCCGCTCTACGACGCGGACGCGGCCAAGCGCCTGGGGCCGGTCATCGAGGATCATATGGCGCGCATGGACGCGGCGGTGGGCGCGGCCCTCGATGCGGCCGGGGACGACACGGCCCTTTTCGTCTGCTCCGACCACGGGTTTTGCTCGTACACGCGCTCCGTCAACGTCAACGCCTGGCTGGCCCAGGCCGGCTACCTGACGCTCAAGCCCCACGACCCGGCCGATGCCGGGGAACTCTTCAAGCACGTGGACTGGTCGGCCACCCGGGCCTACGCCCTGGGATTCGGCTCCATCTATCTGAACATCGCCGGCCGCGAACCGCAGGGTATCGTGGCGGACGGCGGGGAGGCGCGGGAGCTCGGTGCGGAAATCGCCGCCCGCCTGCTTACGCTCGACGACGCCGGCAAGTCCGCCGTCGCCGCCGTGCACGACAAGGCATCGCTTTACGACGGACCGCGCCTGGCGCAGGCGCCGGACCTCGTGCTGGGGCTGCGTCCGCCGTACCGCGTGGCCTGGACCTCGGCCATCGGCGGCGCGGGCGGGGAGGTGTTCAGCGACAATCGGCAGAAGTGGTCCGGGGACCATTGCGTGGATGCGGCGTTCGTGCCGGGAGCGCTTTTTTCAAATCTGCCCCTGGCCGCTCCCGCGCAGGGGGTGGCGCAAACACGGTTCGCCGCCACGGTCTGCACGGCCCTGGGCCTAGCGCCTGCGCCGGAAATGGAGGCGGCTTTGCCCAGGAAATGAAAGGGGGCACCTTGACCTGTTCGGCGTGTGCCTTATACTTTCTCTAACTAACTATTAGAAGGGAACCGCCATGGCAGACACACTGGATGCTTGCGCACGCGAACTCCTGGATGTGATGCCGCTGGTCATGCAGGACCTGCGGCGGACCATGCGCAGCCAGCGGAGCGCGGACCTGCGCGTGCCCGAACTGCGCAGTCTGGCTTTCTTGCGACACTCCCCCGGCTCCAATCTCACCGATCTGGCGGAATACATCGGCGTCTCCCTGCCATCCATGTCCAAACTGGTGGATGCCCTGGCGGTGCGCAACCTGATCGACCGCCAGCCTGATCCCGGGGACCGTCGGAGGGTGCGGCTCTTCCTCACCGACGAGGGCATGGCCTTGCTCATGAAGGCCCGCGAGGCGGTCAAGGCCGGCTTTACGGCCAAACTGTCCCAGCTTGGGCCGGATGAGGTGGCCAAGGTCACCATGGGGCTTGGGTTGTTGCGCGGCCTGTTCTCGTGTGCGGCGGCCGATGCCGGCGTTACCGGCATCGCCGCCGGGGCCGCGGCGCAACCTGCCGGCGTGTGAGGCCTGCGGCGACGCCTGGCCGTCTGTCGGGACGCCGCGCCCGCGAGGCTCCCTCTTTCAAGAAGGGACGGGCCGTCCGGGAATTTTCCCCGGCCGGCCGGCCCGGCAAAGGATGATGTTTTTCCATGGCGCAGCACACCACCGGGGCGTGGCGCGCGGGCATCGGTCCGCGCTCGCGGCAGTCGTTCGCCCTGCTTGCCCGCTCGTTTCGACACCGCAATTTCCGGCTTTTTTTCGTCGGCCAGTTCATCTCCCTCATCGGCACCTGGATGCAGTCCGTGGCCGTCTCCTGGCTGGTCTACAGGCTCACGGGTTCGGCCATGGCGCTCGGGATCGTCGGGTTCGTCACGTACCTGCCGGTCTTCGTGCTGGGGCTTTGGGGCGGCAGCCTCGCCGATCGTCGCGACAAGCGGCAGCTGCTCGTCGTCACCCAGGTCGCGGCCATGGGCCAGGCCCTGGCCCTGGCCGCGCTGACTCTGACCGGCGCGGCCACGGTCTGGTACGTCGGGGCGCTGGCCATGCTCCTTGGCGTGGTCAACGCCGTGGACATGCCGACCCGCCAGGCCTTCGTCGTGGAGATGGTCGGCAAGGAGGATCTGCACAACGCCATTGCGCTCAATTCCTCCATGTTCAACAGCGCCCGGGTGCTCGGGCCGGCGCTCGCCGGGCTGCTCGTGGCCGCGGTGGGCGAGGGCATGTGTTTTCTCTTAAACGGCGTCAGCTACCTGGCCGTCATCGCGAGCCTGCTGCTCATGCGCCTGCCTCCACCCGTCGCGCGCCCGCCCAAGGAGCCCATGGCCGCCCACATCGCCGCGGCCCTGCGCCATGCCTGGGGCGACAGGACCATGCGCGCCATCCTGTCCGGACTTTGCCTGACGAGCCTGTTCGGGGCCTCGTTCATGGTCGTTTTGCCCGTGATGGTGGACGCGGTCCTCGGTCACGGCGCACAGGGGCTGGGATTTATTACGGCGGCCATGGGCGTCGGCAGCGTGGCCGCCGCGCTGACCCTGGCCTTGCGGCGCGAAAGTCGGGGACTTGGGCGCATCCGTGTCCTGGCCGGCGTCGGCTTCGGCGTGGCCCTGATCGCGTTCGGGCTTTCACGCAACTTCTGGCTTTCGCTGGCCTTCGCGTCGGTCCTGGGATTCTGCCTGATCCTTTTTTTCGCCGCCGCCAATACGCTGCTGCAATTGCGAAGCCCCGACGACTTGCGTGGCAGGATCATGGCGCTGTATGCCGTCACCCTGGTCGGCATGGCGCCTTTCGGCTCGCTTTTCGCCGGAACGCTCGCCAGTCTCGTCGGCGCGCCGGCGACGCTGGTCCTCGCCGGCGCGATCTGCGCCCTCGGCGTCGGCGCGCTGGCCGCAACCGAACCCCGGGCAACGGCCGAAGCCGCGTCCCGGGCATCCTAAGGAGGTCGGCATGCGTCTCGTGCCGCTCGGGAAAACCGGAATCCAGGTTTCCGCCGTGGGATTCGGCGGCATCCCCATCATCCGCCTGAATTTCGAGGAAGCGGCGCATGTCCTGCGCCACGCCGCGGACAAGGGCATCACGCTTTTCGACACCGCCAACCGCTACGTGGACAGCGAGGAAAAGATGGGCCGGGCCTTTGCCGGCATGCGCGACACGGTGGTCATCGCGACCAAGACCGGGCAGCGCACGGCCAAGGCGGCCATGGAAGAGCTGGAATTGAGCCTCACGCGCCTCAAGACCGACTACATCGACCTCTACCAGCCGCATCAGGTGTCCAAACCCGAGGAGCTCGACGCGCTGCTGGCCCCGGGCGGGGCCATGGAAGCGTTGGTTAGGGCCAGGGCGCAGGGCAAGGTCCGCAGCATCGGCATCACCTCCCATAGTCTGGAGATGGCCCGCAAGCTCGTGGCCACGGGGCTTTTCGCCACCATCCAGTTTCCCTACAACATCGTCGAAACCGAGGCCGCTGCGCATCTTTTCCCCGAGGCGCGCACGGCGGGTATGGGCATCCTGTGCATGAAACCCTTTGCCGGCGGCATGCTCGACGACGGCGGGCTGGCCCTGCGTTTCCTGCGCCGCGAGCCGGACCTCATCGTGCTGCCGGGTTGCGACACGGTGGCGCAGGTGGATCAGGCCGTGGAAATATTCTCCGGGGAAGCCGCCTGGAGCGAGGAGGACGTGGCCAAGGCGCAGGGATACCGCGACGAACTGGGTTCGCGGTTCTGCCGGCGTTGCGAATACTGCCAGCCCTGTCCGCAGGGCGTGCGCATCACTTACGCCATGATGTACCGGGTGGTGGCCAAGCGCATGTCCCCGGCCAAGGCCGTGCAGTTCGCCTCGGAAACCATGGAGACGGTGCGCAACTGCATCGACTGCGGCGAGTGCGCCACGCGCTGCCCCTACAACCTGCCGATCCCGGAGATGCTCCGCGAGCATCTCGCCATGTACGACAGCCACAAGGCCGCGCAGTGAGAGACACCCGGGGAAGCGCCGCCCGGTCGTTTCCCCGGGCGTGACGGAAAACCGAAGCGGGGAGGGAATCATGGATGCGGCAGCAACGCTTTGCGAGGCGCTGTGGCGCGGCGGGGCCGTGACGGTTTCGCCCGAGCCCGTCACCCTCAAATCGGGACGCGTCAGCCATGTCTACGTTTCCCTGCGCCATTTCGCCTGCGACGCGGACAACCTCGCGCTGCTCGGCCACGTGTTCGGGCAGTGGCTGGACGGGAGGCGCTATGCGCTCGCCACGGCGGCGAGCCTGCTTTCGCCGATGCTGGCCGGGGCGTTCGCGGCGCGGTTCGGCCTGCCCTTGGCGCTTTTCCGCGCCGACGACTCGGAAAAGGGGCTCGCCGGCCAGGTGTTCGGCGCTCTCGCCGGGGAGCCCCTTTGCCTCCTCGACGACGTGCTCACTTCCGGCAGTACGGCGATACGCGCCGCCCGGGCCTTTCGCGAGCACGGCGCAGCGTCGGTTGCGCTTTTCGTTTTCGTGGACAAGCGGCCGCAAGGCCGCAAGACGGATTTTCCCTTGCCCGTGGCCGCGCCGCTCACGCTCGGGACGCTTCTGCGCTACGGCGTCGAAACCGGGCGCATCACGGGCGACGCGGTCGCCCTGGCCGGGACGGAGCTGGCGTTCCTGGAAGGGGAGTAGGGTACGGCGGAGAGGATATCCACTGTCCGCTTCGCCGGCACGGGGCGTCGCGGGGCGCGAGCGGGCAAAAAAAAAGCGCGAGTTGCCTCGCGCTTTCAAGGGAAGCCGGACACCCGGCTCCAACCGTTACCGCTGCTTCCTTTCGGACCTGACGGGATTGGCGGCGAAACCGCCGCCCGACTTCCCCAAAATGAAGTCATATTGTGGCGGAGAGGGAGGGATTTGAACCCTCGGTACCCGTCAAGGTACATACGATTTCCAATCGTACTCCTTCGGCCGCTCGGACACCTCTCCGCAAGAGCTCGTCTATCTATCCTAACCCCCTTGCCTTTGCAAGCAAAAACTGCCGGTCAGGACAATTTTTTCCCGGTCAGCACCGTGTAGGCCGCGAGGTACTTTTCACGGGTCTTGGCCACGACTTCCTCGGGCAGGCGCGGCGCGGGCGGCTGCTTGTTGAAACCGACGGAGGTCAGCCAGTCGCGCAGGTACTGCTTGTCGAAGCTGGGCTGGGACTTGCCCGGGGCGTAGCCTGCGGCCGGCCAGAAGCGCGAGGAATCCGGGGTGAGCACCTCGTCGATGAGGATCAGGCCGTCGTCGGTCAGGCCGAACTCGAACTTGGTGTCGGCGATGATGATGCCGCGCGCCCGGGCATAGTCGCGGGCCTTGGCGTACATGGCGAGGCTGACCGCCTCCACCTTGTCACACAACTCCTTGCCGATCATGTCCTTGGCCTTGGCAAGCGTGATGTTCTCGTCGTGCGCGCCGAGGTCCGCCTTGGTCGAGGGTGTGAACAGCGGCTCGGGCAGGATGTCCGACTCGACGAGCCCGGCCGGCAGCGCGTGGCCGCAGACCGTACCCGTGGCCTTGTAGTCCTTGAGCCCCGAACCGGTGATGAAGCCGCGCACGATGCACTCGATGGGCAGCGGCTTGGCTTTTTTCGCCACCACGGCCCGGCCTTCGAGCATGGCAGCGTACGGGGCGAGGCCGGCCGGGAAGGCGGCCGTTTCCGTGGCCAGGAGGTGGTTGGGGATCATGGCCTTGAACATCTCCATCCAAAACAGCGTGATCTGGTTGAGGATGACGCCCTTTTGCGGGATGGGGTCGGGCATGATGACGTCATAGGCCGAGATGCGGTCCGTGGTGACGATGAGCAGGCTCTCGGGCGAAAGCTCGTAGATGTCGCGCACCTTGCCCCGCGAACGCAGGGGAAAGGCCTTGATGTCGGTTTCGGTTACGGCGTGCATGGCGATCCCTCGCGTTTTAGGATTTCTTCAGCCGGCATTCCACGCTGCGGGCGTGGGCTTCCAGGTTTTCCAGGCGCGCCAGCCGCGCGATCTTCGCGCCGTGCGCGGCGACGTAGCCGGGCGCGGCGGCGATGAGGCTGGTCTTTTTCGTAAACGTCGCCACGGACAGGGCCGAGGAGAACCGGGCCGTGCCCATGGTCGGCAGCACGTGGTTGGGGCCGGCGAAATAATCGCCCACGGGCTCGGGGCAGTGGTGGCCCATGAACACCGCGCCGGCATGGCGCACCTTGCCGACGAGCGCCCAGGGATCGGCCACGCACAGTTCGAAGTGCTCCGGCGCGATGGCGTTGATCAGTTCCATGCCGACCTCAAGGTCCGGCACGGCGACCAGCGCGCCAAACTGCGCAAGCGACGTCGCCGCGATCTCATTGCGCGGCAACTCGGCCAGCTGGTGCGTCAGCGCCGCGCACACGGCCTCAAGCTGCGCCGCATCCGTGGACAGGCAGATGGCCGCGGCCATGGGATCGTGCTCGGCCTGGGACAGCATGTCCGCGGCCAGCCATTCGGGATTGGCCGAAGCGTCGGCCAGGATGGCGATTTCGCTCGGGCCGGCGATCATGTCGATGCCGATCGTGCCGATCAGCATCCGCTTGGCCGTGGTCACGTAGATGTTGCCCGGCCCGACCACGACGTCCACCGGCGCGATGGAACCCGTGCCGTAGGCCAACGCGGCGATGCCCCAGGCGCTGCCCACGCGGTAGATCTCTTCGATGCCGAGGATGGCGGCGGCGGCCAGGATATAAGGATTGAGCGAGCCGTCCGCTCGGGGCGGGGAGACGACCACGATGCGCGGCACTCCGGCCACCTGCGCGGGCACGGCGTTCATGAGCAGGCTGGAAAGCAGCGGCGTTTCGCCGCCCCGGCCGCCGGGCACGTAGCAGCCGGCCGCGTCCACCGGGGTGACGATCTGGCCGAGCATGGTGCCGTCGGCGGAGGGCACCCACCAGGAGCGCTCCTTCTGGGCGGCGTGGAAGGCGCGGATGTTGCCCGCGGCCTCGGCGATGATCGCCGCGTCGGCTTCGGGAATGGCGGCAAGGCCTGCGGCGATGTCTTTGGGGGCGACGCGCAGACAGTCGGCGTCAAAGCTTTTGCAATCGAAACGGCTGGTGAAATCGACCAGGGCCGCGTCGCCGCGCTGGCGCACGTCGGCCAGGATGCGGGCGACTTTTTCGGCGGCATCCCCGGCGGCTTCCTCGCGATTGGCGAGCAAGGCGCGGATGGGTCCGAAATCCTCCGGACCGCGCACGGTAAAACTGGGACAGGGCATAGGGAATATCCTTAAAGACGTCATTGCTGAGGGTGAGCGGAAAAGCGCGGCAAGAGTAGCCCCAAGCCGCCCGAATGTCGAGATGTGGGAGAGGGAGGAAGGGGGAGGGAAAAGAGGAAGAAGAACGCCTCCGGCGGCCAGGAGGGGCCCTCGGCCCCTCCTGGACCACCCCGAAGGGGGGATAGGGGAAATTTTGAGTTAAAGTTACTCTTTAACATCCTTGGAAGACATGTCGTTTGATCCAGCATCTGCGGGCCGATCAAGTTCCGAAACATCCGCTTCGGCAACGACGGAGCCGGGAGGCGGCGCGGGCAGGGCACAGCGTGCCCCGCCTGCTTTGCCGGCAAGCAGCGGCTCAATGGATTCGCCCCGCGCCAGACGGCGCAGCATCTCCAGTTGCTCGGCCCTGCACGCGGCATGCCCGTCCACGGCCGCGGCCGTGACCTGGCGCAGGATGGCCGTGTAGCGGGGGCCGGGCTCGATGCCGAGCGCCTTGAGGTCGTTGCCCGTAATCTCCACGCGCTTGCTGCGCAGCGTGGTGAGAAAAAGCGACACGTATTTCTGGAGCGGCTCCCGGGGATTGCGCGCCATGAGGAACAGCGCGCCTTCCACGGGCAGGTGCTCGAGCACGAAGTAGAGTTCCGACAGCGCTCCCTTGTGGTACTCCCAGTTGAAAAGCCCCTGCGCCGTATCGCGGATCTGCCCGCGCAGGCGCGAGATGTCCTCGGCCGTGCGCTTGGAGAAGTTGAGCCGCTTGCCGATGATGCCGAACTGCTGGGCGTCCATGCCCGAGCACAGGGCCAGGAAGTAGACGAGCCAGGTTTGCGGCGCGGGGTCGATGTAGAGGAGCCTGTACCAGTTGATGACGTTTTCCACCTCCATCAGCACCGCCTCCCGGGCCGGGGTCAGGGCGAGCAGGGGATGGATGGCGGCCAGGAGCTTGTATTCCTGCATGCGCCGCAGGCAGGCGAGCGGCGTTTTTTCCTCCAGGATCAGGCGCAGTTCGTGGAAGACGCGGCTGCCCGAGAGCTTGTGGAAGAAGTTGTGGCGCACGGCGTTTTTGATCAGCCGGTCGGTCTGGCCGCCGATGCGGAAGCCGAAACGCTCGCTGAAGCGGATGGCGCGCACGATGCGCGTGGGGTCCTCGACGAAGCTCAAGGAATGCAGCACGCGCAACACACGGTCCTTGATGTCGCGCTGCGCGCCGAAAAAGTCCACCAGATCGCCGAAGCGCTCCGGCGACAGGTGCACGGCCAGGGCGTTGACCGTGAAATCCCGGCGGTAGAGGTCCATTTTGATGGAGGAAAGCTCCACGGTGGGCAGGGCGGCCGGGTATTCGTAGTATTCGAGCCGGGCCGTGGCCACGTCCACGCGCTGGCCGTCCGGCAGCACGACAACGGCGGTCTTGAACTTGGGATGGGCCTTGTAGCGGCCGCCGAGTTCCTGGGAAAAGGCCGCGGCAAAGGCGATGCCGTCGCCTTCGACCACGAGGTCCACATCGAAATTCGGGTGCTTGAGCAGCACGTCGCGCACGAACCCGCCGACCACGTACACGCCGTAGCCCAGTTCGTGGCCGAGCGTGCCGGCCTTTTTCAAAAGTTCAAGCAGTCCCTTAGGGAGTCGCTCGCGCAACAGGCCACCAATGTTGCGGTCGCGCTTGCGCTCGGGCAGAAGCGACTCGGGAATCCGCGCCGGCTCCTTGACCAGGGTGTTCACCAGATCCGTGCGCGTGACCACGCCCGAAAGCCGGCCGTTTTCCACCACGGGCACGAGCCGTTGCCGCTGGCCCAGGATGATCTCCATCACCGGATAAAGATCGGTTTCCGGCGTGACCACGGCCGGGTCGCGGATCATGTATTCGGACACGGGCACATCGCCCAGGCCGTGGTTGATGGCCTTGTCCATGATGTCGTGCTCGATGACGCCCACGCAACGGCGCTGGCCCTTGCCCGTGACCACGGGCAGGGCTTTTAAGCCGTAGCGCGTCATGATCTCCTCGGCGCGGCGCATGGAGGCGGTGTCCTCGATGGACACCGCCGGCTTGCTCATGAGCTGGCGCACGAGAATTTGCGGATTGACCTGGGAATAGAGCAGGCCGAAGAGCTCTTCACGCACCTGCGTGAGCGTGCGGTTTTTTATCGAGGCCGAGGCGGCGTAGGGGTGACCGCCGCCGCCGAGCGAAGCGCAGATCTTGCCCACGTCCACATCCGGCGTGCGCGAGCGGGCGACCAGGTGCACGCGGTCGTTCATGAGCCCGATGGCGAACAGCACGCGCAGGTTCTCCATGTCCAGGAACTTGTGCACGAGCAGGGCGAAGTCGCCCACGTACTGGTCGCTCGTGGCTTCGGCGATGACCACTTCCACGCCGTTTACGTCATGGGTCTGCGCCGACTCGATGAGCTGGCTCATGATGGTGATCTGTTCCGAGGACAGTTCCCGTGTCATGAGATCGGCGATGACCCCGACGTCCATGCCCCGCGAGCGCAGCCAGGCCGCGGCGGCCAGGTCGTGCTCGGTGGTGGAGGCAAAAGTGAACGAGCCCGTGTCCTCGTAGATGCCGAGCCCGAGGATCGTGGCCTCGTCCGTGGACAGGGGCAGGTCCTCGGCCATTATGCGTTCCATGAGGATGGCCGTGGTCGAGCCCCAGGGCTTGACCACGCTCGTCGCCGCCGCGACGTCCTCGTCGGTGTCCGGGTGGTGGTCGTAGCAGTGGATGACGAGTCCGGGGTTGGCGAAGACCTGTTCGATATGCGGCACGCGGGAACGCTGACGCGTATCCACCAGGACCAGGGTCCGGACGCTTTCCGGGTCGATGTCCTTGAAGTTTTTGAAGTTGAACAAATACGTCGCGCTTTGGATGAAGAAATGGCGCAGATTTTTTTCCTGGCTGCCGGGAAAGATGAGCGTTGCGCCGGGATAGAGTTTGCCCGCGGCGATGATGGCGGCCAGGCAGTCGAAATCGGCGTTGGCGTGGCCGGTGATGATGACCGGGGCCTTTTGCAGGGGCGGTTTCGGAGGAAAACTCATAAGTAAAGCGTCACTTGATGTTTATTCAAAAATCACTGTATACCAAAATGGTTACGATACAATATCGCAAGAAATACAGGCGCGCAGACGCCGTAACAGCATCCCCTTTCGGGAGGTCCAGAAGGGGCCGCCGCCCGTCCTGGCCGGCGGAGGCATGCTTCATCCCCCGCCTCACAAACCTTCGTCCTCGTCCGCCGGCTTGGACGGCGCGGAGCGGGGATGGTGGGCGCGGTGCACGGCTACGAGCCGGGCCGCCTGCACATGGGTATAGATCTCCGTGGCGCTGATGTCGGCGTGGCCGAGCAGCATCTGCACCGTGCGCAGGTCGGCCCCGCCTTCGAGCAGGTGCGTGGCGAAGGAGTGACGCAGGCTGTGGGGCGAGATGCGCTCCGGGATGCCGGCGGCCGTGGCGTGGCGCTTGATGCCTTTCCACACGGCCTGGCGCGTCAGTCCCTTGCCGGAACGATTGAGGAAAATGAACTGTTCGCGCGGATGGAACGCGCCGCGCACGGACTGCAGGTAGGTGGAGAGAAAATCCCGGGCCAGGGCGTGGATGGGGGTGAGGCGTTCCTTGGCTCCCTTGCCGAAGACCCGGAGCAGGCCGGCCTGGGCGTCGAAATCGCCAAGGGTCAACCCGACGAGTTCCGAGACGCGCAGCCCGGCGGCGTAGAGCAGTTCCAGCATGGTCCGGTCGCGGTAGCCCAGCGGCGTGTCCGTGTCCGGCGCGGCGAGCAGCTTTTCGACCTGTTCGCGGGAAAGCACGTCGGGCAGCAGGCGCGGCAGTTTCGGGTTCTCGATCAGCGCCGCCGGCGACGCGGGTAGCCAGGATTCGTCCGCGGCAAAGGCGAAAAAACCGCGCAGGGCGGAGAGGTGGCGCGCCAGGGAACGGCTGGCCAGCCCCCGCGAGCGCAGGTGGACGAGGTAGAGGAAGAGCGTATCGTCGGTGACGCTTTCGAGGCGCGCGTCATGACTGTTTAAAAAAATTAAAAAACCTGTGATATCCTGAGCATAGGCCTCGATGGAATGCTCGGAGAGCCCCTTGTCCACGGTCAGGTGCGTCAGGTAACTCTCCACCCAGGCATGGGTCGGAGGAGAGGGGGGGGAGGTTTTTTCGGTGCTCATGGTGTGCGCGGCAGCGACAGTGACACGATTTCTCCCGGGCTTCAACGCCGTCCTCTCCCGGATCACGCCGCGGCGCATCCCTTGACAGGGGGATTTTCCCGCCGCTAGTTTCGGCCCCGCGACGTCCGCAGGGAGGAAGCGTCATTTCGCATCGCCGGCAAGCCGCAACCACGGCCTACCTTGGCCTCGGGTCCAACCTCGGGGACCGTGAAGCTGCGCTTCGCGCCGCCCGCGAGCGCCTTGGCGCACTTTCGGGGGCGCGGCTCGTCGCGATAAGCCCGGTCTACGAGACCGAGCCCTGGGGCGATGCGGACCAGCCGCGCTACTTAAACCAGGTACTTGCCCTGGAGCTGGACGAAAGCTGGTCGCCCGGGCAACTCCTCGAAACGTTGCTCGCCATCGAGGCGGACCTTGGCCGCGTGCGCGGCCCGCGTCGCTTCGGCCCGCGCACCCTCGACCTCGACATCCTGCTCTACGGGGATCGCCGCATCGACGACGCACCGGATCTCGTCGTGCCGCATCCGCGCCTGCGTGAGCGCGCCTTCGTCCTGGTGCCCCTGGCCGACATCGCGCCGCACACGGCCATCCCGGACGGGAAGGGCGGCGACGTGGCCGAGGCCCTTTCGAAAATCCCTTTCAAAATCTTCGGAAATAGCCTAAAAACATGCGACTGACAGGCCCCGTCAGGGCTGAGAAGGAGCGTTCATGTACCGCTGGCTCATATTGATCGTTGCAGGCTTCATTTTATACAAGCTTTTCATCGGCGACCGTGGCCGCAAGAAGGACCAGGAAGCCGAATCCAAAAAGCGCATGGCCGCCACCGGCGAGATGGTCAAGGACCCCGTGTGCGGCACCTATGTGCCGGCCGACGCCGACATCCGCGTGCGCGACGGCGACAGGGTCTACGCCTTTTGCAGCTACGAATGCCGCGACGCCTTCGTCAAACGCCTGGAAGCCTCCCGTACCCAGCAGGCCGTGAGCCACGCCAAGGAAGGGGAGCACGCGGGCAGCGGCCAGGCTTAAGGCCGGCCCCAACCTCCCGTTGCAGCATTTCGAGGACGCGGAATTCGGGGAGGCCGGCCATTGCCGGCGGCGACTTCAAGGCGACGCATGGCCCAGAAAACACGCATCGTCGATGTGGCGATCAACGTCTTCGGCAAACCGGCGCAGACGGCCCTGACCCTGCTTTCCCTCCTTGAGCACAGCGGTCGGTTCATCGACAAGGTCTACTTCATCGAAGAGCCGGACGTGGTCAACACGCTCTTCGCCCACGCCGACATCCGGCAACTGCTCGGCGACCGCCTCGTCCATTTCAAGCCGCAACACATGAACTGGCGCTATCCCGTGGATGCCGCGCGCCTGGGCGATGCGGGCTACCGGCACAGCCTGCGCTACAGTACGCGTTCGAGCGCACGGAGAAGAACTACCTGCTGCTCGTCCACAACGACTGTGAGTTCATCGGCGACGCCGTGGGCCTGCTGCTGGGAGCGCTCGGCGCGTATTCCGGCGTGGGCGAGATCGGCCAGTGCTGGCTGTGCCCGGCCAAATACCTGGGGCACTGCGGCCCCGGGCGCTACCGGGAATACCGGCCCGATTTCGAGACACTGCGCGGGTTGTATGATACGCTCGATCCGGCCATCTATCGACGGCGTTACACCGAGGAGCCGACGCGGGAGCTGCTCGAACACCCCTGGCCCCTGCCGGAATGCCGGCTCAACGAATACTGTTGCCTCCTGAACATGGCCAAGGTGCGCGCGGACACCTGCCCGAACGGTCCGGCCCGGCCCATCGGGGCCTACGTCGACGTCGGCAATCCCGAGACCGGACAAGGGGTCCTGGACATCGGCGTGGCCTGGTTCGGGGACATGGCGCGCCTGGGCCACAGCTTCGGCCACGTACCTCTCGCTCCCTGCCTGCGCCACGTCGTCGGGGGGCACAAGGCGCTTTTCGCCCCGGAACTGTATGTGGAACGGGAGCGGCAGGCGCTCGCCGTACTCAACGCCCGCTTCGGAGGCAGGCCCGCCGCAAAGGATAATGCGTAATGTCCCTTTTCACCGTAAGCGACGCCTGTAACGGCTGCGGCCTGTGCGTGGCCGCCTGCCCGGCGAGCCTCGTGCGCCAGGCCGAGCCGGGCGCAAGGCCCGAACCCCTGGCCGGACGCGAGGCCCACTGTATCCTCTGCGGCCACTGCGTCATCGCCTGCCCGACCGGAGCCTTTGTCCACGAGCTGCTGCCCGCAAAGGACTTCGAGCCCATCGACCGCAAGCGGTTGCCGGAGTTCGACGCCGTGCGGCATCTGCTCAGGAGCCGGCGTTCCTGCCGCACCTTCGACCCCACGTCCGTACCCCGCGAAGAGCTCCTGCGCCTCGTCGAGGCCGTGCGCCATGCGCCCACCGGGCACAACGCCCGCCAGGTCGGCTACGTGATCGTGGACGGGCCGGCGCGCATGGACGTGGCGCGCCAGGGCGTGCTCGACTGGATGGAGATGGAAGTCGCGGCGAAAAGCGCCCGCGCCGCGGAACTGCACCTTGGCGGCGCGGCCCGTGCTGCCGCCAAGGGCAAGGATGTCATCTTCCGCGGCGCGCCCCACGTGGCCGTCGTGCATGCGCCGGATACGGGCATCACACCCGCTCTCGACGCCGCCATCGCCGGCGCGTGGCTGGAAATCGTCGCCGCGGCCGCCGGCTACGGAGCCTGCTGGTGCGGCTACCTCGTTTTCGCCCTGGACGCCCATCCGCCGCTGGGAACGCTGCTCGGCGTCCCGGAAGGGCACAAGGGCTACGCCGCCTTGCTGCTCGGCCGCCGCGCCGCGCGCCCCCTGGCCATCCCGCCTCGCGATATGCCGCCTGTGACGTTTTTTTAGGGGGGGTGGGAGAGAGGGGGAAAAGAAGATGCCTCCGGCGGCCGGGGGGCATGATGCCCCCCGGAACCCCTCGAAGAAATGGGTGGAGCGGTAGCGATGCGGGAATGTCGGGCGGCGTCGAAGCGCCGCATCTGAAAGATTGACGTTTGGGCAGTGCCTTGATTCTATGCTTCTTCCTCGTTTTCCGGATAGACGGCTTCCATTTCCCTGCGGAAGGCGGCAAAGCGGCCTTCGCGGATGGCCTGTCGGGCGCGCTCCATCATCTGGGAGAAAAAAGTCAGGTTGTGCAGAGTGTTGAGCCTGTAGGACAACAACTCCCTGGCGATATAGAGGTGGCGCAGATAGGCCTTGGAAAAGGTCCGGCAGGCGTAGCAGGGGCAGTCGGGATCGAGGGGGGAGTCGTCCTCGCGGTATTCGGCCCGCTTGATGTTCACCTTGCCCTTGGTGGTGAAAAGCGTGCCGTTGCGGGCGTTCCGCGTGGGCAACACGCAGTCGAACATGTCGATGCCCGCGGCCATGCCGGCGAGCAGGTCGCGCGGCGCGCCGACTCCCATGAGGTAGCGGGGCTTGTCCGCCGGGAGCAGGGGGGTGGCGTCGTCCAGGATGTCGTACATCTCGGCGCGGCTCTCGCCCACGGAAAGCCCGCCCAGGGCATATCCCTCGAAATCCAGGTCGATGAGCTGTCGGGCGCTTTCCGCGCGCAAATCCTTGAAAAAGCCGCCCTGGACAATGCCGAACAGCAATTGTCCCCGGTCGCCGGAAGGATGGGCCTTGCGGCAGCGCGCGGCCCAGCGGGTGGTCAGCGCCAGCGATTTTTCCGTATAGGCCCGGTCCGCGCCGAAAGGCACGCATTCGTCGAGCACCATCATGATGTCCGAGCCGAGGTTACGCTGGATGGAGATGACTTTCTCCGGCGAAAAGAGGTGCTTGGAGCCGTCGATATGGGAGGAGAAGGTCACGCCTTCCTCGGTGATCCGCCGCAGGCCGGACAGGCTGAAAACCTGGAACCCGCCGGAATCGGTGAGGATCGGCCCGTCCCAGCCCATGAAGCGGTGCAGGCCCCCGAGCTTGGCCACAAGCTCGTCGCCCGGGCGCAGGTAGAGGTGGTAGGTGTTGCCGAGGATGATCTGCGCCCCCAGGTCATGCAGATCGGTCGGGCACAGGCTCTTGACCGTCCCCTGCGTGCCCACGGGCATGAACACGGGGGTTTCGACATCGCCGTGGGCCGTGGTCAGCCGGCCGGTCCTGGCCGCGCCGTCGCCGGGGCCGGGAATAAAAGTTCCTGGTACGTTCATGTGCCATGATATAAGCAATTTTTTCCCGGGACTCAACGCCCGCACAAGGAGCTTCCCATGCCCGAATCCGAAAGCCTCGAAGTCTGCCGGCTGCGGCTGGCCGTGGCGCGCGGCGACGCGCCGGCCGACGTATTGGTGAAAAACGCCCGCGTGCTCAACGTGCTTTCCGGCGAGATCCACGAAGCCGACGTGGCTGTCGCCGCCGGGCTCGTGGTCGGTTTTTCCGGCCGCGATGCCCGCCAGGTGGTCGATGCCGGCGGGCGCTACCTGTGCCCGGGGTTCATCGACGGCCACATCCACATCGAATCGACGCTCCTGTCGCCGCCGGTCTTCGCCCAGGCCGTGGCCCCGCACGGCACCTGCGCCGTCATTTCCGATCCGCACGAGATCGCCAACGTGCTGGGGCTGTCCGGCATCGAATACATGCTCGCGTGCAGCCGCGACCTGCCCGTGACCTGCTATTTCATGATGCCGTCGTGCGTGCCGGCAACGACCATGGCAACGTCCGGCGCGCGCCTCGGGGCCGTGGACGTTGGGGCCATGCTCGCGCGTTATCCCGACCGCATCCTCGGGTTGGCCGAGGTCATGAACTATCCGGGCGTGGTCGCCGGCGACGAGGACATGCTGCGCAAGCTGCGTGCCGCCCGGGGCAAGGTCATCGACGGCCATGCGCCGGGGCTGACCGGCAGGGCGCTCGACGCCTACGTCACGGCCGGCCCGGGTTCGGACCACGAATGCACGGCGCTCGAGGAGGCGCGGGAAAAGCTGCGCCGGGGCCTGCACATCATGATCCGCCAGGGCAGCACCGAACAGAACCTGGATACGCTCATCCCGCTGGTCACGGCGGAAAACGCCGCGCAGTTCTCCCTGGTCAGCGACGACCGCGACCCGGTGGATTTGAGCCGGGAAGGACACCTCAACGCCCTGGTGCGCCAGGCCGTCTCGCGCGGCGTGCCGCCCCTTCGCGCCGTGGCCATGGCTTCCATCAATCCGGCCCGCTATTTCGGCCTGCGCCGCCGGGGGGCCGTGGCTCCGGGCTACCGCGCGGATTTCCTGCTCGTGGACGATCTCGAATCCTTCGCCATCTCGGAGGTGTTCCTGGCCGGGCGAAGCCTGAACGATTGGGAATTCGCCGACCATTCCTGCCTGACGCCACCCCGGGCCATGCGCGTCGGCGGCGAACTGACCGAAGGAAGCCTCGCCATTCCCGCCAAGGGGGCGCGTTGCCGCGTCATCGGGCTTGTTCCCGGGCAGATCGTCACCGAGGAGCGCCTCGTGGACGCGAGCGTGCGGGACGGGCTGGCCGTGGCCGACCCTTCGCGCGACATCGCCAAGCTCGCGGTCATCGAACGCCACAAGGCCACGGGCAACCTGGGCCTGGGGTTCGTCAGCGGGCTCAAGCTCACGCGCGGGGCCGTGGCCGGCACCGTGGCCCACGACGCGCACAACCTGATCGTGGCCGGGGTGGGCGACGCGGACATGCTGCTTGCGGCGCGCACACTCATGGTTTCGGGCGGCGGATTCGCGGTCGTGGCCGATGGCAAGGTTCTGGCGCAGGTGCGCCTGCCCGTGGCCGGGCTCATGAGCGACGCGCCCCTCGAGGTGGTCATGGGACAGCTGAGCGCCCTGGGAGCAGCCTACCGGCAGGTGTCCGCCGCGGATGCGCCGGCGCATCCGTTCATGGCCATGTCGTTTTTGTCCCTGGAGGTCATCCCGACACTCAAGCTCACGGACCAGGGGCTTTTCGACGTCACATCCTTTTCGCGGGTGGGACTCTTTGTCGAGGCCTAGCTGGCGAGCTGCGATCGTAAACGATTACCAGTATGTTTCGTATTACGATTCGTAGTGTCATTTGAGTATCGACCTCAAGACTGAGTAAAATCGACTGCGGAGCATGCTGTGTCCGACATGCGCAGTGCGGTCGTATGCCGGGCGAACCCATAGCCGGCGGCGCAGTCCGGCACGGCGGCGGACACGGCGGAAGCTGCCCGCGTAGCGCGGCAACAACCCAAACTTAGCGAAAATCCCAGGGAAAGATGCCAGAGTGCGTCCTTAGCGGCCGGGGCGGCGCTTCCCGGCTGTCGGCCGCCCCGGAATTATGTCCCATAATGTAAATTATGTTAACTTTGCTCTGGCAACCCTGACTTGCACAGGCCTTTTCCGCGTTCGCTCGGTCCTGCGGTATCCCGGCAAATTCCCGGCTCGCGTAGGCTTTGACCAAGGAGAATCGCCCAGACCATGCCAGCCCTTGGCGTGGCTTCGTGAGACGTCCCGCCCGCTGTCGATCCGCCGGCCGTCGCTTGTCACGCGAAAAGAACGGTCCGCTGGCGCGCGCTTTGCCGACAGGATGGTGTAATCCGGGGCGCGCCATGCACAAAAAAAGCCCGGGTCGCCCCGGGCTTCGCAATTCCTTTCCAAGAGGCCCAGCCGACGCCTAGCCTTTATCCTTCTTCTTGGCCCCGTCCAGGGTGTGCCTGTCCTTGGCCGAAAGCACGGCCTTGCGCAGACGGATCGATACCGGCGTCACCTCGACCATCTCGTCCTCGCGCACGAAGTGCAAGGCCCGTTCCAGGGTCATGGGCAGCACCGGTGACAAAATGACGTTCTCGTCCTTGCCCGAGGCGCGCATGTTCGTGAGCTTCTTTTCCTTGCACGGGTTCACGTTGATGTCGTTGTCCCGGTTGTGCTCGCCGACGATCATGCCCTCGTAGACAGGCTCGCCCGGCGTGATGAAAAGCCGGCCGCGCGGCTCCAGGTTGAACAGCGCATACGGGACGCCCACGCCTTCGCGGTCGCAGACGATGGAACCCGTGAAACGGCTGGGGAAATCGCCGCGGTATTCCTCGTAGCCTTCGAGCGACGAGTTCATGATGCCCGTGCCCTTGGTGTCGGTGAGGAACTCGTCACGGTAGCCGATAAGTCCCCGGGACGGAATGGAAAATTCCAGGCGCACGCGGCCCGAACCGTGGTTGACCAGGTTGAGCATGCGGCCCTTGCGGATGGAGAGCTTTTCCGTGACCACGCCCACGAACGCCTCGTCGCAGTCGATGAAAAGGTGCTCGATCGGCTCCTTCTTCACCCCCCCTTCCATCTTGAAGATGACCTCCGGCCGCCCCACCGACAGCTCGAAGCCCTCCCGACGCATGGTTTCGACCAGGATCGCCATCTGGAACTCGCCCCGACCCTTGACCGTGAAGCTGTCCTTGTCCTCGGTCTCCTCCACGCGGATGGCCACGTTGCGCAGCGTCTCCTTGTACAGGCGCTCGCGCAGCTTGGCCGACTGCACGAACTTGCCCTCCCGGCCGGCGAACGGCGAGGAGTTGATGGCGAAGCGCATGGCGACCGTGGGCTCGTCCACATGGATGCGCGGCAACGCCTTGGGCGAATCGGCCGTGCAGATGGTGTCGCCGATGGTCACTTCCTCGACCCCGGAGAGCACGATGATGTCGCCGGGCTCGGCTTCCTCGGTTTCGGTCAGGCTCGGGCCCTGGTAGACCTGCAATTTGGACACGCGCAAGGGGTTGGCCGCGCCGGATTCGTCGATGCGCACGAGCGTCTGGTTGATGCGCGCCGTGCCCGAGATGACCCGGCCCACGGCCAAACGGCCCAGGAATTCGGAATAGCCGAGGTCGGAGACCAGCATGCGGAAGGGCTCGTCGAGATCGTGGGAAGGCGCCGGAATCGTGGACAGGATGCGCGTAAACAGCGGTTCGAGGTTCTTGCCCTCGGCGTCCAGGGACTCCTTGGCCATGCCCTCGCGGCCGATGGCGTAGAGTACGGGAAATTCGAGCTGTTCCTCCGAGGCGTCGAGGTCGATGAAAAGGTCGTAGATTTCGTTTAAGACTTCCTCGATGCGCGCGTCCTTGCGGTCGATCTTGTTGACCACGACGATGACCGGCAGGCCCCGGTCCAGTGTCTTCTTGAGCACGAACCGGGTCTGCGGCAACGGCCCTTCGGAGGAATCGACCAGAAGCACCGCGCCGTCCACCATGGACAGCGCCCGTTCCACCTCGCCGCCGAAGTCGGCGTGGCCGGGGGTGTCGATGATGTTGATTTTGACTCCGCCCGAGATGACGGCGCAGTTCTTGGCGGCGATGGTGATGCCGCGCTCGCGCTCGAGGTCCATGCTGTCCATGATGCGGTCCGCCACTTCCTGGTTCTGGCGGAACAGGCCGCTTTGACGAAACATGTGGTCCACGAGGGTGGTCTTGCCGTGGTCGACGTGGGCGATGATGGCGATATTGCGCAGCGATTCGTTCTTGATCTTCTGGCTCATGGGGGTTCCTTCAAAAAACGTTGCCGACGCGGAGTAACACCGACGCCGGGGCGGGGACATACCGTAACGGGCGACGTTAGGCAATCGGCAGGGTGAACGTAAAGGTGCTTCCCGCTGCGGGCTTTGATACGAAGAAAATGCGACCGCCGTGTGACTCCACGATATGTTTGCAGATGGTAAGCCCCAGTCCCGTGCCTTTGGGCTTGTTGGTCAGCGTCGCACCGATCTGGTTGAATTTTTCAAAGACCTTGTGCTGTTCGGTATCGGGAATACCGATGCCCGTGTCCGTCACCTCGATCACCACGTAATGTCCGTCGGCACGGGCCCGGCAGGTGACGGAACCGCGCTCCGTGAACTTGAGCGCGTTGGAGACGAGGTTGACCAGCACCTGGATGATGCGGTCGCGGTCGCCCATGACTTCGGGCAGGCGGCCTTCGATGCAGGTCTTGAGGGCGACATCCTTGCTGGCGGCGAGCAGGCCAGCGGAGGCGGACATGACCCGGCGCACCACTTCGGAAGGGTCCACGCGCTCGCGCTTGAATTCCATCTTGCCCGCCTCGAGCTTGGCAAGATCCAGCACGTCGTTGATGAGGTGCTTGAGGCGTTCGCCCTCGGAGACGATGATGCGCAGGTTGTCCATGACCTGCGCGGCCTGCCGCCGCCGGCGCGGATCGTCGTCGAGGAGCTTTTCGAACAGCGCATCCAGACGTTTCTCGATGATGACCGCGAATCCCAGCACCGAGGTCAGCGGCGTGCGGATCTCGTGGGACACCATGGACAAGAAATCGGATTTGGCCCGGTTGGCGGCCTCTGCCGCCTCTTCGGCCCGTTTGCGGATGGTCACCTCGTGGGTGAGGCGTTCGTTGGCCCGGGTGAGTTCGGCCGTACGCTCGGCCACCCGCTGTTCAAGTTCGTCCTGGTAGCGTTGCAGGGTCTGTTCCGCCTTCTTGCGTGCCGTGACATCCTGCAACGAACCGTCGTAACGGTCGGAATCACCGACGGCGTCGCGGATGCGCCGTGCGTTGACAAGCCCCCATATCTGCCCGCCGGACTTGGTGCGCAGTTCGATCTCGAGGTTTTTGATCTCGTCGTAGCGCACGAGCTCGGACCGGATGCGTTGGCGGGCCTCTTCCCTGGCCACCACGTCGTCGATGATATTCTTGATGTGGCGCATGAGGTCGTGCGCCGATGCGTAGCCAAGAATGGAGGCCATGGCCGGGTTGGCGCTGAGCATGCGCCCATCGGTGGACGTCTGGAAAATGCCTTCGGCGGCGTTTTCCACGATGCTGCGGTATTTCTCTTCGGCCCTCTTGAGCGCCAGTTCGTTTTTCTTGCGCTCGGTCACATCCCGGGCCACGATGACGGCGATGGAGCCGTCATCGCCGTTGGCCAGGCGGAACGTGATTTCCACGGACAACCCCCCTCCCCGGTTGCCCGGGCGAGGCAGGGTCGTTTCCATGCGTCCGGCCGCGAAATCGCCGGAAAAAAGCCCGCGCAGGTGTTCCACGGCCTCCGCCGGCCACAGGTCGGCGAAAAACCGCCCGACGAGCTCTTCACGCCGCCTGCCGAGCATCGCCCCGGCCGCGCCTGCCGCATCCGTGATCCGGCCCGTGACGGCGTCCACCAGGAAAATGCCCTCCCCGGTCTGGTCGAGCAGGGAGCGAAAGCGCTCCAGCTCGTCGAGCCGGCGCTTGAGCTCCGGGTAATAGCTCTTGCTGACGGACTGTTCACCGAAACCGAGCAGGCGGGCCCGGCGGGCGTCGGCGTCAGGAGCCGGATCGCCTGGCTTGTTCATATATCGATTCGATCTCGCCGACGGTCGGCTGTCTGGGGTTGGTCAACAGGCAGGGATCGGCAATGGCGTTTCGCGCCAGGGCGGCGATATCCGAGGCGGCGACCCCGATATCGGCCAGGCTCTGGGTTACGCCGAGCTCCCGCTTGAATGCGGCGATGGCCGCAAGCACGGCTTCTTTCTGTATTGCCGGCGGCGCATCGTCAGGGAAATCCGCACCGAGCAGCCGGCCGAGCGTTGCGTAGCGGTCGGGCACGGCGTCGTAATTGTATCGGACGACATGGTCAAGCAAAATGGCGTTGCAAAGGCCATGGGGCAGGTCGAGCAGCCCGCCCAGGCTGTGGGCCATGGCATGGATCGCGCCCAGGATGGCGTTGGAAAATGCCATGCCGGCATAGAGACTCGCCAGGATCATGCCGCCCCTGGCCTCGAGGTCGTCCGGGCGCGCGGCCGCGGCAGCCAGGTTGGCGCGTATCAGCCCCATCGCCTCCAGGGCCAGCAGGTCGGTCATGGGGCCGTGGGCGTTTGAGACGTAGGCCTCCATGGCGTGGGTCAAGGCGTCGAGGCCGGTATTGACCGTCAGGTCCCGCGGCATGCTGACGGTCACTTCGGGATCGATGAGCGCGGCGTCGGGGATCAGCGACTTGCTGGCGATGGCGATTTTCACCCGCCGCGCGGTGTCCGTGACGATGACGAACTGGGACACCTCGGCCCCGGTGCCGGCCGTGGTCGGCACGCACAACAGCGGCGGCCCGGGCCGTGGCACGTTGTCCACGCCCTCGAACTCGAGGATGTGGCGCCTGTTGGCCGAAACGATGCCGATGGCCTTGGCGCAGTCCATGGCCGAGCCGCCGCCCACGGCGACGATGGCGTCGCAGGCGCAGGCGTCGAACGCCATCGCCCCGGCCATGACCTCATGGTCCCGGGGATTGGAGGACAGGGCATTGAACAGCTCGTAGTCGATGCCGGCCGTTTCCAGGCTCTCCGCGACTTCGTCCGGCAGGCCCATTGCGCAAAGGCCCGGATCGGCCACGAGCAGGGCGCGCCGCACGCCGAGCCCCGCGGCCTGGCGGCCGGCAAGGTCCCGTGCCCCCCGGCCGAACACGAATTCCGGCGCGATGAATTTGCGCAGGGACAACAAAAGTTTTTCCGGCATGCCTCCTCCCGGCGGACAACCCGCCCCCACACCGTCTATGAGGTTGCCGACAGCCGGGGACTCTTCCCGGCGTTCAAATGACCTGGAAAGCGCACCGCTTGCGAAGGGCCGACCACGGCGATGCCCCGTGCCGCCAGTTGCCGCGCCAGTTCCGGGCTGGTCAGAACGCGAAGCTCCTGGGCGCGGCCTGCGGCGTAGGTGCTGATGGCGCGAAGCGCGGCGTCGTCGTATCCCGGATGGGCCATGACCTCAAGGACGCCCGCGCCGCCCTGCGCGGCAAACGCCTCGTCCACGAGGGAAAGCAGGTTCGCCTCGCTGAGGTCCTCGCCGTAAAACCGCGTCAGGCAGTCGTCGGCGTGCGGTACGCCGGCGGCATCCATGGCCCGGCGCATGTCCGCGGAAAGCGCCCTGGCCGGCACGCCCAGCTCCCGGGCCAGTTCCAGGAATACGGGAAACACTTCCGGCCGCTTGTGGATGTGGTGGTGGGAATCCAGGTGGCTCGGCTCAAGGCCCGTTTCCCGAAACCGGGCCAGTTGCGCGCGCCATTCCCGCCGCACCTCGTCCGGCGAAACGTCGGTCACGTCGATTTTTTTGCGCGGAAAAGAGCCGTCCGCGCCGACGAGGCTCGGCACCGCCCGGGGCGTCAGGCACGGTGGCGTGCCCCCGGTCAGTTGCAGGTGCAGCCCGATCCTGCCGGCGAATTCCCGGCCGTAGCGGCCTATGCGCTCCGGCGCGCCCACCGGGCAGATCATGGCCGTGGTCCCGCCGACCACGCCCGAGGCCATGGCGGCGGCAATGCCGCGGCTTATGCCTTCGGTCAGCCCGAAATCGTCCGCATTGACGAAAAGCCGGCGCATGCCCCCTCCACGACCTGCGGGCGGCCGCCGCTTAAGCGGTCGCAACCCGGGAAAGCACAGCGTCCACGAGCTTCTCGATGCCCTTGGCGATGTCGGCGATGCCGGGACCCAACATGTAGGCCGGGGTAGTGACGAGATTGTTTTTGGCGTCCACCTGGATGGCATCCACGGCCCGCACGACGTGTTTCGCGCCGGCGGCTTCCAGGGCTTGCGCCGTGCCGGGATCGTCGCCGATGGTCAGTTCCGGCGCGAACTCCCCAAGAGCCAGAGCCAGGACGGCCGGGGCGATGCAGATTGCGCCGATGGGCTTGCCCGCGGCGTGCATGGCGCGAATCAGGGCGGCAACCGAGGGAAAAACCGTGCCTTTGCCCCCCTTCTCGGCGAAATCGCAAAGGTTTTTCGCCGCGCCGAAGCCCCCGGGCAAAATCAAGCCGTCGAAGTCGGCGGCGGAAACCGTGGCCGTGTCCGCGACCGGCCCCCGGGCGATGCGGGCGGCCTCGACGCGGACGTTGCGCCGCTGCCCGCTCGGGATCTTGGCACCATGGTCCACAGCCTCGAAATCCGTCTCCGGAGCCAGGCACACGACCTTGGCCCCGGCCTTGGCCAGGAAATACAAGGTGAGCGTGGCCTCGTGAATCTCCGATCCGTCGAAAACGCCGCACCCGGACAGCATGACGCCGATGGTGGCCATAACGCTTCCTCCCAGCCAAAGCGGTATTCTCTCCCAACCAGACAGGAAACCTATCCTTTGCTCCGGCCTTCGTCAAACCGTCCGCCTGTTCACCAAAACAGGAATAAACGCGCCACGTTGCCATTGCGCCGAAATGAGCGCATGAGAAGGCGCATGACCACTTCCTTCATCCCAGCAGCCCCAGGCGGCGTCACGCCGCTGATCGTTTCCGACACCACCCTGCGCGACGGGGCGCAAATGCCCGGCGTACGTTTTTCCGTGGACGACAAGGTCGCCATCGCCAAGGCCCTGGCCGAAGCCGGCGTGGACGTCATCGAGGCCGGATTCCCGGCCGTTTCGGATCGCGAAATCGAGGCCGTGCGCCGCATCTGCGCCGAGGTCGCCGTGCCGCGCGTCATGGTGTTGTGCCGCACCGTGGCCGGCGACATCGAAGCCGCCTGGCAGGCCCTGGCCGAGGCCGCGCCCGACCGCCGGGGCGTCGGCGTCTTTCTGGGCACGAGCCCCCTGCACCGCCGCTACAAGCTCGGCAAGAGCAAGGACGACTGCCTGCGCATGATCGATGCGGCCGTGACGCTTGCGCGCAAGCGCTTCGCCAAGGTAACCTTCAGCTGCGAGGACGGCAGCCGCACCGAACCGGCGTTTCTGCGCCGCGCCTACACCGTGGCCATGGACGCCGGGGCCACGGGCATCGGCTTTCCCGACACGCTCGGCATACTCACCCCCGAGGCCGTCAAACGCCGCGTGCGCATGCTGTGCGCCCTGGCCCATCCGCGCGGCGTCAAGCTGCGCGTGCATTTCCACAACGACCTCGGGCTGGCCACGGCCAACACCCTGGCCGCCGCAGCCGCAGGCGCGGACATCGTCCACCTGACCGTGGGCGGCATCGGCGAGCGCGCCGGCAACGCCGCCCTGGAGGAGACGGTCATGGCGCTCAAGCTGCACCGAAAGCAGTACAAACGCACGGTGGGCGTGGACCCGGCCAGCCTGACTGCGTTATGCCGGCTGGTCTCGCGCCTGTCCGGCGTGCCGCTGCCGGCCAACAAGGCCGTGGTCGGCGGCAACGTGTTCGCCACATCGGCTGGCGTGCACCAGGACGGGCTGCTCAAGCACCCGGACACCTATCTCCCCTTCCGCCCGGAGGCCGTCGGGGCCGAGGGCATAAGGTTCCCGCTGTCGCCGATGTCCGGCCGGGCCGCCCTGGCGCTGCGCCTTACGGAACTCGGCATCACGCTTTCCGAGGAGGAACTTGTCCGGGCGAGCAAGGTGGTCAAAAACGCCGACCCGTCGCAGTGGGCCGACGAGGAGGCGCTTGTGCGCCGGGCCGCCGCCGCGGCCCGGGAGGGCGCGCCGTGACGCTCCTGGCCACGGGGATCTGCGCATTGTGCCTGGCGGCGCTGCATCTCGAGGCACGCTTTTTCGCCCCGACCCTGGACGCGCCGCGCAGCCCCTGGCTGTCCGCGGCCGGCGGCGCGGCCGCGGCGTACGTCTTCGTGCACATCTTTCCCGGCCTGTGCGAAGGCCAGGAAACCCTGCGCCGTACGGGCTGGGCCATCGTCTCCGTCCTCGACCGCCACGTCTTTCTCATCGCGCTCGGCGGACTGCTCGTCTTCTACGGCCTGGAGCGCACCGCCCTGGCCGCGCGGGGCGGCCGCTCCGGTCCGCCGGTTTCGCCGTCGCAGCAAGGCGTCTTCTGGCTGCACCTCGTCTCCTTCGCGCTCTACAATTTCCTGATCGGCTACCTGCTGGTCAACCGCGTGCATCCCGGGCCCGTGAGCCTTTTTACCTATTTCGCGGCCATGGCCCTGCACATGGCCGGCAACGATCACGCCCTGCGCCGCCATTTCACGGACGACTACCGCAAATGCGGCCGCAAGGTCCTGGCGTTGGCCGTCGTCTGCGGCTGGGCCTGCGGCGCGGTCCTACACGTGCACGAGGCCGTGCTTGCCTTGCTCTTCGCCTTTCTGGCAGGAGGCGTGGTCATGAACACCATGAAGGATGAAATCCCGCTGGACGGCTCGGGCAATTACCCGGCCTTCGCCGCCGGTGCCGCCGGCTACGCCGCCCTGCTCCTGCTCCTATGAAAAACACTGCTTCTCCCTCGGCCGGCGGCCCGCAGGCCCTGTTCGGCCGCCACGTCTGGACGCTCTACGCCTTTCTGCGGCCCTACAAGGGCGCGCTGCTCGGCGGGCTTGCGCTCAATATCCTGGCCCGGGCCTGTGATTTGCTGCCCCTGGCCCTGGCCGGCCGGGTCATCGACGCCGCCGCCTCGGGCAACGCCGCCGCCATGACCTACATGCACTACGGTCTGGCCATTCTCGGAAGCTTCCTGTGCCTCTCCGTCTTCCAGAGCGGTTCCGATTACATCCTCGCGGCCATGGCCCAAAAGACCCGCCACGACATCCGCCTGAGCCTCTACGGCCACCTCCAGTCCCTGGACCCGGCCTTTTTCGAGGACCGCCAGACCGGCGACATCATGTCCGTCGTCGTCGCCGACGTGGACACCCTGGAGAGCTTCCTCACCGACGCCCTGACCTCCATCATCCGGCTCGTGGTCACCTTCTGCGGCATCTACGGCTACCTCTTCTTCCTCGAATGGCGACTGGCCCTGCTCCTTTTCGCGCCGCTGCCCCTGGCGATCTTCGCCGTGCGCCGGTTCGTCACGCGCGTGCAGCCGCGCTACCGCGAAACGCGCCGCGCCGTGGGGGCCATCGCAGGGCTTTTGGAAAACAACATCGCCGGCATGGGCGTCATCCAGGCCTACACCGCCGAGGACCGGCTCCATGCCGCGGTGGCCGCGCGCTCGGCCGGCTACCGCGACGAGGCCATCGCCGCCGAGGGCGAACGCGCCCGCTTCATCCCGGCCATCTACGCCGTGGCCGGCATCTCCTTCGGCGCGGTCTTTGCCGGCGGCGGCTATCTCGTGGCCGCCGGGCACGGGCCGACCGTGGGCGACTACACCACCTTCGTCCTCTTTGCCGCGCGCCTCGTGCTGCCGCTTTTCGTCTTCGGCATGCTCATCAACCAGATTCAGCGCGCCGAGGCCGCCGCCGGCCGCATCGCGGAACTGTTCGCCGTGAGGCCCCGCGTGGCCGACCGTCCCGGGGCCGTGGCCCTCGACCACCGGCCGCGAGAGATCGCCTTCGCCGACGTGCGCTTCGCCTACCCCTCGCGCGGGCCGGTCATAAACGGCGTCAGCCTCACCCTGCGCCAGGGCGAGGTCACGGGCGTGGTCGGCCCGACCGGGGCGGGCAAGTCCACCCTGGTCAAACTCCTGCTGCGCTACTACGAGCCCACGGGCGGCGCGATCGTCATCGACGGCGAGCCCCTCGACGCGTTCACGCTCAAAAGCTGGCGCGGCCAACTCGGCTACGTGTCCCAGGAGGCGTTTCTTTTTCACGGCACCGTGGCGGAAAACATCCTTCTCGGCCGCCCGGAAGCCGACCGCGCGGCCGTGCGCCGGGCCGCAGCCGTGGCCGGGGCCGACGACTTCATCATGAAGCTGCCGTCCGGCTACGACACGGTCATCGGCGAACGCGGCATGAAGCTCTCCGGCGGCGAACGCCAGCGCGTGTCCCTGGCCCGGGCCATCCTGCGCGACCCGGCCGTTCTCATCCTCGACGAGGCCACCTCGGCCGTGGACACCCGCACCGAGGCGATCATCCAGCAGAACCTGCACGCTTTCCGACAGGGCCGGCTCACCCTGGCCGTGGCGCACCGCCTGTCCACGGTGCGCCAGTGCGCCGAGATCCTGGTCGTCGTGGACGGCTACGTGGTCGAACACGGCGACCACGAGGCGCTCATCCATGCCGGGGGGGTCTACGCCGGCATGTGGGCCGTGCAAAGCGGGCTGGAGCCGTCCCATGACGCCCTTTGATCCCGACGCGGCCACGGTCCTCGACCTCGTGGCCGCCCATCCCGAAACCGAGGCCGTCTTCCGCGCCTGCGACGCCGAAGCCGGCTGTTGCGTACTGTGCCAGGGGCTTTTCGAAACGGTCACGGGCCTCGCGGCGCGCTTCGGCCTTGACCGCGACGCCCTGGTGCATGATCTTGCAATGATTCTGGACAAGGAGCGCCCGTGAGCATCGAACTGGTCAAGACCGTCACCGCCGCCGGCTGAGCGGCCAAGATCGCCCCGGGGGACCTGGAGGCCGTCTTGCAGGGCTTGCCGCCCGTGACCGATCCTCGGCTGCTGACCGCAAGCGGCGTCAACGAGGACGCGGCCGTGGTGCGCCTTCCGGACGGCAGGGGACTCGTGCAGACCGTGGATTTCTTCACGCCCATCGTCAACGACCCGTTCAAGTTCGGCCGCATCGCTGCGGTCAACGCCCTGTCCGACGTCTACGCCATGGGCGGCGAACCGCTTGCCGCCATGAACATCGTCTGCTTCCCCGTAAAGACCATGGACCGCGCAATCCTGACCGAAATCCTGCGAGGCGGACTGGAGGCTATCCTCGAAGCCGGGGCCGTGCCGGCCGGCGGGCACAGCGTGGAGGACAAGGAGATCAAGTACGGTCTGGCCGTCTCGGGCCTAGTCGATGCCCATGCCTTCGCCTCCAACACGGGGCTTGTGCCGGGCGACGTGCTGCTGCTCACCAAACCGCTCGGCACCGGCGTGCTGGCCACGGCGCTCAAGGGCGGCTTCGGCGACCCCACAGCGATCGAGGACCAGCTTTTCCGCTGGGCCGGCCGGCTCAACGCCGCCGGCGGGCGGGTGATCCGGGAACTGCGACTCAAGGCGGCCACGGACGTGACGGGCTTTGGCCTTGGCGGACATCTGCTGGAGATGGCGGCCGGCTCGGGCGTGGCCGTGGAACTGCACCTTGCCGCCGTGCCCTTCCTGCCCGAGGCCGTGGAGATGGCCGGCTACGGCATGCTGCCGGCCGGGAGCTTCGCCAACCGCGAATACTGCGCGAAAACGGTCTCCGTGGCCGCAGGCTGCGACCCGATCAGGCGCGACCTCGTCTTCGACGCCCAGACCTCGGGCGGCATGGTGCTGGCCGTGCCGGAAGACAAGGTGGCCACGGCGCGGCGGATGCTCGAGGACGCGGGAGACCTTGCTGCGGTCATCGGCCGGGTGGTTGCGGCAACGGGTGAAGCCGTGCGGCTGCGTATCATTTAGACCGCCCAAACCGGGAGGGCGCCATGCATTTCGACGTGGTCTTTCACGTGGACCAGGACGCGGCGGCGCTTCACATGGCGCTGACCAACACCACGAACTATTTCGATGCCCTCGTCCAGGAGGACTTCACCGCAGTCCTCCTGGTCAACGGCCCGGCGATCCGGCTCATGACCGCCGACGGCGAACACGCCCGGCAAATCGCCGCACTGGCTGCGCGGGGACTGCGCGTGCGCGTGTGCCGCAATGCCATGCGCCACTTCGACGTGGCCCCGGAGGCGCTGCTGCCCGCGTGCGAGATCGTCCCCGCAGGCGTGGTCGAGCTCGTGGACCTCCAGGACAAGGGATTCGCCTACATCAAGCCGTAAACCACAGAACACCGCCCATGCGCTACCTGACCCTGTGCTGCATCGCCAAGGACGAAAACGCCCGCATCGGCGAGTGGGCGGCCTATCACGCACTGCGCGGCGTCGAGCGCCTCGTCGTCTACGACAACGGATCTGGCCTACCACTGCGCGACACGCTCGCGTCCCTTGCCGACCGCATCAACATCATCATCCACGACATGCCCGGGCCGGCCAGGCAGCTTGCCGCCTACGCCCATTGCCTGGAAAGCCACGGCCCGGACACGAACTGGCTCGGCTTTATCGACGTGGACGAATTCCTGCTCCCCCGCCGCGAGGACGATCTGCGCGAGATGCTCACGGATTTCGAGGAGTTTGCCGGCCTTGGCGTCAACTGGGTCATGTTCGGCTCGGCCGGCCACGAAACGCCGCCACCGGGCTTGCAGATCGAAGCCTTCACCAAACGCGCGCCCTACGCGCACCCCACCAACCACCATATCAAGAGCATCGTGCGCCCGGCGTACGTAACCGCCCCGCTTTCGCCGCACCATTTCGCCTACGCGCCGGGCCGGCACTGCGTGAGCGAAAAAGGCTTCCCCCTGCCCGGCCCCTACGGGCCGCACCACAACGCGCGCCTACAGCTCAACCACTACTTTTACCGTTCCCGCCAGGAGTACGCCGCCAAGATCGAACGGGGCCGCGGCGACATGACCACGGCGCAGTTCCGCCATTCCATGGCCGATTTCGACAGGCAGCTTACGTATTGCACCGTCGGGGATACGGAAATCGCGCGCCACGCCCCGGCAGTGCGCGCCGTGCTCGAAGGCGGGCCGATGCGCACGGCGGAGCCAGGGGATTTCGCCGGCGAATCCGAAAAAATCGCCCTGCTCCTTACGCGCGGCAAGCTCGAACTGGCCGAGGCGCTTTCCCGCAGGCTCGTCGTCTCCCACAACGCCGAAAGCGCCGCCTGGAGCCTGCGCGGCATGGCGCTGGCCCGGGCCGGTCGCCATGACGAAGCGCTTTCCGCCCTGGCCGCGTCGCTTCGCCGCGAGCAGACCGTGGAGAACCTTTTCGCGCTCGTGCGCGTGCTTGTCCTGGCCGGGGACCGGGACGAGGCGTCGCGCACGGCGCGCTACCTGTGGTGGCGGTTGTACGGCGTGGATGCGGAACTTCAGGGGGAATGCGCGGCGATCCTGGAAGAAATCAAACCGCTGCTGTAAGAAGCGGCAGGCAAGGCAACGCCAAAAAGCCCGTCGCGGCAGAAGCCGCGGCGGGCGAAAAACAGACGGCCGAACGCGAAGCGCTTAGGCCTGCTTGCTTTTATTGACGGCCGTGGACAGGCGGGAGATGTTGCGCGCGGCGGTCTTCCAATGGATGACCTTCTTGGTTGCGGCCTTGTCCAGGATCTTGGTCGCGGCCAGCAGCGCGGTTTCGGCGGTGGCGGAATCGCCAGCGGTAAGGGCGACGCGCACGGCCTTGATGACATTGCGCACGCGGGTCTTGACCGCCCGGTTGCGAGCCCGGGCCAAAAGGCTTTGACGGTGCCGTTTGATGGCGGATTTATGGTTGGCCAAGGATCGTTCCTCCGTGTAGTGTTCGCTGAAGCAGAATTACCTAAACTGGTAACGCATCTCTGTCAACTCAAAATACGGCCTTCATCGCATATTTCCCCCCATTCGGGAGGTCCAGGAGGGGCCTCGCCCCCCCTGGCCGCCGGAGGCCTCTTCACTCTTCTCTACTCTTCTCTTTTCTCCCCGCCCCCTACACCTGCAACGCGGCGAAGTCAGCCACACGGCCCAGGCGATCGACCAGGGATTTGAGGAGGTTCAGACGATTGAGGCGCACGTCCATGTCGTCGCACATGACCATGACGTTGTCGAAGAAGGCGTCCACGGCGGGGCGCAACTCATAAAGCAGGTCGAACACGGCCGCGTAGTCCCCGGTGTCGAACAGGGCGTCGTAGCGCGGAAAGACCGCCTCGCAGGCTGCGGCCAAGTCCTTGTCGGGCTGTTCGGCAAGAAGCGCTTCCTTGACCACGCCGGTCAGGGGCACGCCGGCGCCCACGCCCTGCTTGCGGATGATGTTGGCCGCGCGCTTGAAGGTCAACACGGCCTGGTCGAAATCCGGCTTGGCCGCGAACGTGGCCAGGGCGTCGATGCGGGCGGCGAGCTGGGCGATGTCGGTAAACGACGCGCCGGCCGCGGCCTCAACGACCAGGGTGTCGAAGCCCCGGCCCATGAAGTAGGCCTTGAGGCGCTGGCCGAAGAAATCCAGAAGCCGCGCCAGCACGCGGGTGCGGTCCACCTTGAACTTGGCGTCGCCGTAGCCGTCAAGCGCCGCTTGCAGCAGTTCCATGAGGTCCAGGCGCAGGCCGTGTTCGATAACGATGCGGCAGATGCCGAGCGCCGCCCGGCGCAGCGCGTACGGGTCGGCCGCGCCCGTGGGCGCCATGTCCAGGCCGAAGCAGCCGGCCAGGGTGTCGGCCTTGTCGGCGATGGACAGGATCGCGCCGGCCAGGGTCGGCGGCACGGGGCTGTCCGGCCCGGCCGGCAGGTACTGCTCGGCCACGGCCCGGGACACGGACTTGGACTGGCCTTTGCGGCGTATGTAGATGCCGCCCATGACGCCCTGCAACTCGGCGAATTCGCCCACCATGTCCGAGACGAGGTCCACCTTGGCGAGCCCCCCGGCCTGGGAGGCTTCGAGCATGACCTCGGGCTTGCCGGCCATCTCGGCGATCAGGCCGCACAGGCGCTCCAGGCGGCGGGCCTTGTCACGCATGCTGCCGAGCCCGGCCAGGAAGACCACGCTTTCGAGCTTTTTCTGCCAGGTTTCGATATCCGTTCCGAGATCCGCCTCCCAGAAGAAGCGGGCGTCCTCCAGGCGCGCGGTGAGCACGCGCTGCCAGCCCCGGCGCACGAGCTCCAGGTTGCCGGGCGCAAGCCCCAGCGTCGTGAGGAAGACGGGCAGCAGGCTGCCATCGGCATTTTCCACGGCGAAGCTCTTCTGGTGCGTCTCCATGCTCGTGATGAGCACCTCGCGGGGCACGTCCAGGAATTTGGGGTCGAGCCTGCCGAGGATGACCACGGGATATTCGGTGAGCCCCGTGACTTCGGCCAGAAGCGCCGGGTTGATCACGGCCGTGCCGCCGGCCTCCTTGGCCAACGCCTCGGCCTGGGAGCGGACCATGGCTTCGCGCTCCTTGGCGTCGAGCACCACCTTGCCCTGGTCGCGGATGATGGCGAAATAGTCCCCGGCCGTGGGCACGGCAAACGGCCCCGGCCCCATGATGCGGTGCCCACGGGTTTCGCGGCCCGAGACGATGTCGTCCAGGGCGAAGGGCACGACGGCGTCGCCGAGCAGGGCCACGAACCAATGCACCGGCCGGCCGAAGGCGAAATCGCGGCTGCCCCAGCGCATGCGCTTGGGAAACGACAGCTTTTTGACCATGTCCAGGCAAATGGCCGGCAGCAACTCCAGGGCCGACTCGCCGCCGGTGTTTTTTTTAAGCGCCAGATAACGGCCCTTGCCGGTTTCCATGACGAAGACGTCGGCGACGTCCTTGCCCTGGCCCTTGGCGAAGCCGATCGCGGCGGGCGTGGGCGCACCGTCCGCGCCGAAGCCGACCTTCTCGGGCGGCCCGGTGACGAGCTCCTCTTCCTGGCGCGCCGTGACGGCGAGTTCCGGCACGCTGACCACCAGCCGGCGGGGCGTGGCAAAGGCGGTGACGGCCGGGGCGTCGAGCTTGGCCTGGGCAAGGGCTGCGGCGAAAAACGCCCGGGACTCGTCCACAAGGCCCGACAGGAACCGGGCCGGCATCTCCTCGAATCCGATTTCCAGAAGAAAATGGGGCATGTCGTTTGGTCCTTTATGCGCTGGGCGTGAGGAGGGGGTAGTCGAGTTCCTTGCGCTGGGCGGCGTAGAGGCGGGCCAGGCTCGAGGCCAGGTTGCGCACGCGGCCGATGTAGCCGGTGCGCTCGGTGATGGAGATGGCCCCCCGGGCTTCGAGCATGTTGAAGGTATGAGAGCACTTGAGGCAGTAGTCATAGGCCGGCCAGGGCAGTCCCAGCTCGCACAGGCGCTTGCATTCCCGCTCGAAGTCGTTGAAGTGGGCAAGCAGCATGGCGGCGTCCGATTCCTCGAAATTGTAGCGCGAATGCTCGAATTCGCCGCGCTGGTGCACCTGGCCGTAGGTCACGCGGTCGTTCCAGGCCAGGTCGTAGACCGATTCCTTCTGCTGGAGATACATGCTGATGCGCTCCAGGCCGTAGGTGATCTCCACGGACACCGGATGCAGGTCGATGCCGCCCACCTGCTGGAAATAGGTGAACTGGGTCACTTCCATGCCGTCGAGCCAGACTTCCCAGCCCAGGCCCCAGGCCCCGAGCGTGGGCGATTCCCAGTCATCCTCCACGAAACGGATGTCGTGGTCCGCGGCCGAGACGCCGAGCGCCGCGAGGCTTTCCAGGTAAAGGTCCTGGACGTTGTCCGGCGAGGGCTTGAGGATGACCTGAAACTGGTAATAGTGCTGCAGGCGGTTGGGATTTTCGCCGTAGCGGCCGTCCGTGGGGCGGCGCGAGGGCTCGACGTAGGCGGCCTTCCAGGGTTCGGGGCCGATGACCCGGAAAAAGGTGGCCGGATTGAAGGTGCCGGCGCCGACTTCGGTGTCGTAGGGCTGGACCACGAGACAGCCGGACTTGGCCCAGTAGTTTTGCAGCGTCAAGATGACATCCTGAAAATGCATGGTCGCTCCGATTTCAAGGTTACGCCGTCGTCGAATAGCGGCGCTCGCGGCGCGACAACGCCGGCAAGCGCACAAAAATGCAGGGAGCGTCAGGCGCGCACGAAGCCGCCCCGCTCCCAGGCCAGTCCCATATGATAGCGCACGAGCAGATCCACGGTGCGGGAAAACTCCCGCGCCGCGCCCGCTTCGGGGCGGCAGGCCGCCCAGGCGCAGGCGTCGCCGCCCACGGCGGCCTCGAGCAGGCCCAAGGCCCCGGCGCCGAGACGCTGCCGCACGCCCGGGGCGTTATCGTCCCGACAGGCGGCGCAGGTCAAGCGCCCCGCTTCCACGTGGCACACGGCTTCCTGGCCGCCAAGGGGCGCGCCGCATGCGGCGCACCGGCCGCAGGCCGGAAACATGCCCTGCAGGAAGGCCATCCGCGCCCGAAAGAGCAAGGGGAAAAGCGGCGACGGGGCTTCGGCCGCTTCCAGGGCGGCGAGCATGTCGCGCAGGAGCGCATAGGCCTCGGCCGCGCCCGTGGGGCCAATCTGCACAGCTTCGAAAAATTTCAGGCAGTTGACGGCCATGCCCAGCCGGTTCGGATCGCCGCGCAGGCGCATGGGCGCATCGAGAAGCCTGGCCTCGGTCAGGCAATGGTAGCCGCCGTGGCCCGAGCGGCGCACCTTGAAACGCACATGGTTGAGGGGATCGAGGCAGCCCAGGAAACGGCGGCGGCTCTTGAGGCCGCCGAAGGCGAAGGCCGTGTAGACCCCGCGCACCGGGGACACAAGGCGCACCCAGGCGTCGATCTCCCGAAACCGCCCCACTTTGAGCACGAGCGCCTGTTCGGAAAATTCCATGCCCGCCCCGCCGCCACATCGTTCCCGCCGGCGAAACCGGCCGCTTGGCCGCGTCGCGTCCCTGAACCCCGCGGGGTTCAGGGACGCGACGCAAGGTCGCCTAGGGGAAACGGACGGTCTTGCTTTCGCCCTTTTCCGTGACGACCGTGGTTTCCTTGCCGTCGTAGCGGAAAACCACGCTGCTCGGATTGCCGAGCTTGATCTCGATCTTTTCGCCGAAGGGCACGCTGATCCGTTGCCCCTTCTTGACGTAGATTTCCTTGGCCGGCCCCTTGTCCGGGGTGATGATGACCCAGCTGCCGTCCTGACCGTAGATTTCGACCTCGCGACCGCCCGGAGCCGATTCGCCGCCGGCGGCCGGCGCGGCGGCCGTGCTTGCGGTCACGGACGCCGCCGGCTGGGCGGAAGCGGCCGGCGTCGCCGGAGCCGGAGCTGGCGCGGCGGAGTTGGCAGCGGCGTCGTCGCTTTTTTTCGCCACGAACTTGAGGGTCTTGACCGAGCCCTTGCCGGCCTGGAGCGGATAGAGTTTGTTGTCGAAGCGGATCTCCACCGCGCCGGCATTGCCCAGGCGCACGAGGAGATAGTCGGCGAAACGGCCGGTGAAGGCGTCGCCCTTTTCCAGCATGGTTTCGTGCATGGCCCCGCCGTCGGCCCCGGCCTGAAGCCAGCAGCGGTCATTGGCCACGATGGAGACGACGTGGGGGCCGGCCTCGCCCACGGTGAAGGTCTTGCCGGGCTGGACGCTCGGCACGACCGCGGCTTCGGGCGCGGGCGGAATGGCCGGCGGCGCGGCGGGCGTGGGCGGGCCGCTGGTGGCGATGTCCTGGGTCGCCTGGTCGTCCGGGCTCAGCGCGGCCGGGGACGCCGGCCTCGCTTCGGCGGCAGGCTTGGTTTCGGCCACGGCCGGAAGCTGACGCTCCTTAAGCGCAGGAGTCTGCGTCGCGGGCGCAACGGGCGCGCTCGGGACGACAGGCTCTGCATCCACCGGCTTCTGGGGCGGCACGACAGGCACGGGCCGCGCGGGCACCTCGGGCTCGCTTTTCGCGGGCGGCGCTGGCTCGGTCACGGCCGGCGGCGTGGCGTTTTCCACCACGTCGCCGGAGCGGGAAAAGACGTGGGTCCACAGATACCAGACCAGGCCGATGACGACGAAGACCACGGCCAGACAGACGAGCGCGGGTACGAGGGGGATTTTCGGCGCGGGGATGCCGCGCCGGGGCGTCGGCGTGCAGCCGCAATCGTCGTCCGGGATGTCCTTGACCAAGTGGACGTCCCGCACCGCGTTTTCTTCCGGCTGATAGACCTCGGCCAGGCGCCTGGAGAAATCCTCCTGGTCCACGCCGAGGAGCTTGGCGTAATTCTTAATGAAGCCTTTGGCGTACACCGGATGGGGCAACACGCTTTCGTTGCCGTCTTCGATGGCGGCCAGACAGCTGCGCGTGATCTTGATCCTGTCCGAAACGTCCTCGATGGACAGGCCCTGCCGCTCCCGTTCCTCGCGCAGCATGGTCCCTAATTCGCGCAAATCCATAAACGAAATTCCTCCGTGACCGCGACGCCGTGGGCGGGAGCCCCCCGGCGGCGGGCGGGACAAGCTACAGCTTGACCTCGACGACCGCCTTGGACCGCAGGTTGTCGATGTACTCCTGGAAGAGCTTATCGAATTTCTGTTTGTAAAGGGTTTCCTGTATCTGTTCCTTGGCGCTCTCGTACGAGGGGCCGGCGGGCGCGGCCGGGGCGGCCTTGGGCGCGGGCGTCTGGCCGGAAGGCGTGCGCAGGGTCAGCAACACGGCCTTGCCGTCGAGCATGACCGGCGCGCTGACCTTGCCGGCCGGCACGGCCTGCAGGGCCGAACGCAGCGGCGCGGCCAGATCCTTGGCCTGCACGTCGCCGAGGTCGCCGCCCTGATCCTTGCCCGGGCCGATGGAATATTTTTTCGCCGCATCGGCAAAGGTGATGGAGCCGGAATCGATTTTGGCGCGCACTTCTTCGGCCTGCTTGATGTTCGACACCATGATGAAGCCGATGTTGCCCGAGACCTTGGGCCCGAGGATGGATTTCGTGGACGAGATGTTGCCCTTGTTTTTTTCGTAATAGTCGCGGATCTCGTCGTCCGTGACCAGCACCTTGCGGTGCACCATGTAGCCCAGCAGCCGTTTCTTCATGTTGTCCTGGCGCATGCGCTTGCGGAAATCGGCGAACGTCATGCCTTCCTTGGCCAGTTCCGCAACGAACTGCTGCTGGTTCATGTTATTCTTTTTCTTGAGCTCTTCGAGCTGATTGTCCAGTTCCGTTTCCGAAACATTGATCTTCAGGCGCGCGGCTTCCGATTCGATGAGCAGATCGGTGATCATGCCTTCGAGCACCTGTTTGCGCAGGTCGTCGTACATGGGGTCGCCGGGCTTGATCGCCACGCCCTGGGTGCGTTGCACCAGTTCGGCCACGCGGGTGTCGAGGTCGAACAAGGTGATGAGCTTGCCGTTGACCACGGCCACCACCCTGTCGACGAGTTCGGCCGCGTGGGCGGTTGCGGCCAGGGCCAACAGCAGGACGAGCATGACGCTGAGTTTGGAAAGACGAGGCAAGGCATCCTCCGTGAAGACGTTGGGCAAGACGGAAGTCCGGCCCGGCCGTGTGACCGACGGCTTTTCGGGACGTTGCGCCGCGGCGTCGCCTCACTCCCAGGCCGACCCGCAGCGTATCCGGGGCCTATAAACGTTTTTGCCAGCCCAGGCAATCGCGCCCCGGGCCGTCCGCCCTCTTCCCCTACGGGAACTCCAGGACGCGGCTTTCCTTTTTTGCGACGACCACCGTAGTTTCCCGGTCGCCTTGGCGGTAGGAGACCTCGCTCGGGGAGCCCGGACGCACGACGAGTTTTTTCGCGTATTCGATGCGCAACGGCTTGCCGGGCTTCAAGTAAACGCGCTGTTCCTCGCCGCCGTCCACAATGTACAGAATCCAGCTGGCCTTTATGGCGGTGAAAACGACCGCGCCGCCGGCATGTTCCGTGTCTCCGGCAGCCCGAGTTTGCGCCGATGCGGCAGGCTGTTGCGCGGGTTCGCCCTTTGTTGCGGCAGATGCGGCAGGGGCCGGGGGAAACGCGGCGGCCGGTTCCGGGGCCTCGGGCGCGGCGGCGACAGCCGGCGGCGCGGACTCCGGGGACGGGGATACGGGCGGCACAACCGCCGGGGCAGGCGTTTTCTCTGATCCGTACACTGGCGGCTCCTGCGCGGCCTGTGCAGCTTCCTGTTGTGGCGCGGCCTCGGGAACCGCTTTTTCCGGTGCCGCGGATGCGGCCTTAGCAGCCTCGGCCGGCTCCTTGACGACCGGCTCTTGCGGCGCGACCTGGGGGGCGTCGCGGCGCGCCTCCAGGGCCTTCCTGGCTTCACGGGCCAGGGCGTCCCGGGCTGCGGCCTCGCTTCGGGCCTGGGCGAGTTCGTCCGGGCCCTGGGCTTGTTGCGGCACCGGTGCTTCTTGCCGGCCGGCCAGGAGCTTGCGGCTCACCTTGACGTCGCCCCCGGCCACGGCCGCGTCAAGCCAGGCGGCGAAGGCGGCCTCGAGCTTATGCGCCGCAAGCGCCGCCTCGACCCTGGCGTAGGCCTTGGCCGGATCGAGGACCATTGCCGGCTGCCGCCCGAGAAGAATGATAAATTCCCAACTCTTGCCGTCCGTGTCGAGCACGGCCGTGGCCTCGCCGGGCTTGACGCCCTTTATGGCCTCACGCCAGGTGGCGGGCAGATTCGCTTCGGGCAGGTCCGCCTCGGTCGCCGTGACGCCGGACAAGCCGGCCAGCGCGCCTTCCCCGGATTTGCGCACGGCCGCCTGGGCGGCCCTTACGGCCTCGGGTGCATCGCCCCGCACGCGGCGCAGGCGCACTCGGGCCGGCATGGCAAAGGCGTCGCGGTGTTCCTTGTAGTAGTTGGCGGCCTCGGTCACGTCCACGCGCACGCCCGGGCGCAGCACTTCGCGCGCGAATTTTTCCAGGGCGAGCCGGTCGGCGAGCAGTTCGCGCCAGCGGGCCGGGTCGATGCGCTCTTCGAGGAGCATGCGCGAAAAGGCTTCGTCGGAATAATCGGCCCGGGCCTTGGCCGCGGCGGCGTCGATTTCGGCCCCGGTCACGGCAAGGCCGCGCCGGACCAGTTCCTGAGCGGCGAGCCTGGCGACGATCATATCGGCCAGCACCGTGCCGTATTCGGCGCGCAGCCGCTCCACGGCGGGATTTTCCCCGGCCGGCGCGCCGATCTGGCCCAGGTCGTGGCGGGCGCGCACATCGGCCAGGCGGATGGGTGTGCCGCCGACCACGGCCACGACGCCCGGTTCCTCGGCCAAGTCGCCCCGGCACCCGGCAAGGCCCAGGCCGAGGATGGCCGCGACGCAAAGGGCCAGGCCACGCCGGATGCTCCGCCGTCCCCTGCTCACGTCGCGACGCCCTCCTCGGCCAGACCGGCCAGTTCCGCGGTCCAGGCGGACACAGCTTCGGCCAGGGGCAATCCGGCGTCAAGGGGCAGAGCCAGCCGGTCCGGCGGCAGGAGCCTGACGCCCCGGCCCGCGCCGGCGGCGGCGAATTCCACCAGGCGCTGCGGCGCGACGGCCGCTTCCTCGGCAGCGATAGAGACCACGAGCTTAGTCGGCGCGATTTCGGCCTTGCGCGCGCCCAGGCGTGCCAGCATCTGCTTGAAGGCGAGCACGGCGCGAAAATTCTCCACTTCCACGGGCGGCGGGCCGAAACGGTCGCGCATCTCGGCCATGCGCTCGGCGAGTCCCGCTTCGCTCCTGGCCGTGGAGAGCGCCTTGTAAAGCCGCAGCCTGTCCGAAGCCTCGGGCACGTAGCGCTCGGGAATGCGCGCGGCAACGCCGAGCGTCAGCTCCGGCTCGGTGCGCTCCTTGACCGGCTCGCCCTTGAGCCGCCCCACTTCCTCGGCGAGCATTTCGAGGAACATGTCCAGACCAATGCGCGCGATGTGCCCGGATTGGGCCTCGCCCAGGATGTTGCCGGCTCCGCGCAGGCGCAGATCCTCCATGGCCACCTGGAACCCGGCCCCGAGATAGTCCATGTCGAGGATCACGCGCAGGCGTTTGCGGGCCAGTTCCGGCACCCGCTCGAGACTCGGCACCACGAAATAGGCGTAGGCCTGACGCGGCGAGCGCCCCACGCGACCGCGCAGCTGGTAGAGCTGACCCAGGCCGAACATGTGGGCGTTGTCCACGACCAGCGTATTGGCGCGGGGGAAATCCAGGCCGGACTCGATGATGGAGGTGCACACCAGGATGTCCGTTTCGCCGTGCCAGAAGCCGTGCATGGCCTCCTCCAGCGCCGTCTCGGACATCTGGCCATGGGCCATGGCCACCTTGGCCCCGGGGGCGAGGGTCTTGACGTAGGCCGCCACGTCCTCGAGCCCCTGGACCCGGTTGTGGACCCAGAACACCTGTCCCTGGCGCTCGAGCTCCCGGCGCAGGACCTCGCGCAGGAAGGCCTCGTCGCGCTCGACGAGCGCCGTCTCCACGGTCTTGCGCTCGGCCGGCGGGGTCTCGATGACCGAAAGGCCGCGCACGCCGGAAAGGGACAGTTGCAGGGTGCGCGGAATGGGCGTGGCTGTCAGCGTCAGTGCGTCGATGTTCTTCTTGAAGGCCTTGAGCCGTTCCTTGTGCTTGACGCCGAAGCGCTGCTCCTCGTCGAGGATGAGCAGGCCGATGTTCGGGATGGTCACATCGCTCGACAGGATGCGGTGGGTGCCGACCAGGATGTCCACCTCGCCCCGGGCCACGGCGTCGAGCACCACCTTGCGCCGCTTGGGCGAAACGAAGCGCGAGAGCATCTCCACGCGCACCGGGAAGCCTTCCAGGCGAGCGGCGAAATTCTGGTAGTGCTGCTCGGCGAGCACCGTGGTCGGGCAGAGCATGGCCACCTGCTTGCCGTCGAGCACGGCGCGAAACGCGGCGCGAAGGGCCACTTCGGTCTTGCCGAAGCCCACGTCGCCGCAGACGAGCCGGTCCATGGGCTCCGGGCGCTCCATGTCGGCCAGGACCTCGGAAATGGCCTTTTCCTGGTCCGGGGTCTCCTCGAAGCCGAAGGTAGCCTCGAACTCGAGGTAGAGCTCGTTGGTCGGGCCGTAGGCGTAGCCCTTGGCCACCTGGCGGTAGGCGTACATCTCGACGAGGTCCGCGGCGATGCGCTCGATGGCCTTTTTCGCCCGCTCGCGCACGGATTTCCAGCGCGCACCGCCCAGGCGGTCCAGGGGCGGCGAGATACCCTCCGGCCCCTTGTAGCGCTGGAGCAGCCCCAGGCGGTCGGCCGGCAGGTAGAGCTTGTCCTCGTCGGCGAAGACCAGCAGCAGATAGTCGCCGCCCGTGGCGTCCACGGTCATGCGCGTGAGCCCCTCGAACGTGGCCACGCCGTAGTCGCGGTGCACGACGAGGTCGCCGGGGCGGATGTCGTCGAAGGAGCTCAGGCCCTTGAAGTCCTTGTCGCGCTTGCGCCCGGCGTCGCCCCCGGAGGATTCGGGATGGAGGATGTCCTCGGCCAGGATGCGGGTGTCGCGCCAGGAGAGCTCCATGCCGTGGCGCAGTCCCGACAGGAGCGCGAACAGCCCGGTTTCGCCGGGATGATAGCTCGTGCGAAAGACCAGCCCCTCGGGCTCGATCATCTGGAGGAACTTCTTGCGCGAACGCTCGCCGTGAAAGGACAGGATGGTCTGGCCGTGGCCGTTCCATTCCTTGAGCGCGGCCGTCAGCGTGGTCCAGGGGCGCTTGTCCGAACCCGGCTTCCAGAACAGGTCGCCAAAACGCTCCAAGGCCTTTTCCTGAAGGTCCGGGCCGTGGCGTCCGCGGCCCATGACCAGGTCTTCAAACAGGATGCGCCGGCCCGAAACCAGGGCCTTTCGCGCCATGTTCTCGGGCCACAGCACCCGGGCGTTGGGCCAGGGATAGCCCTGCTCCCGGGTCTGCGCCTCGAAAAAGCGCCGCCAGGCGTGTTCGGCCTCTTCCAGGCGTTCCTTGACGCGCACGGCGTCGCACACGATCCAGGCCGCGTCCTCGGGCAGCCAGTCGGAGAGCGCAGCGGCCTTTTCATAGTAGAGCCCCGGCCACATGCAGCCGTCGCCCGCCTCCACGGCGGCTTCCAGGCGCGCCTTGGCCGCGCGGTGCAGCTCGCCCGTGCCGGCGATGGTGTCCCAGAGCTTCGCCGCCTCTTCCTTGAAGGTTTCCGAGAGCACGGCCGGGGACGCGGGCACGAGCACGGCCTCGCTCAGCTCCGCCAGGGAGCGCTGGGAGCCGGCGTCGAAGCGCCGGGCGGCCTCCACGGTGTCGCCGAAAAATTCCAGGCGCAGCGGATCGTCGTAGCCCGGGGGGAAAATGTCCAGGATGTCGCCGCGAAGGGAGAATTCCCCCGGCCCCGTGACCATGGGCGCGCGTTTGTAGCCCCAGAGCACGGCCTGCTCGGCCACGAGGTCGCGAGGCAGCTCCTCGCCGACGGCGAGGGTCAGGACGTTGCCGTCTAGGGCTCCCCGCGCCGGCCATTTGGGCAGAAGGTTGTCCGCGGAAAAAAGGAAGGCGCGCGGCCCCGTGCCCAGGGCGGCGTGGGCCAGGAAGGCCATGCGCCGCGCCCAGAACGCGCCGCTCGGCAGGCCCGGTGCGTAGGACGGCAGGGTCATGACCGTGTTGCCCCAGAGCGTGCCAGGCGCGGCCGGCGCGAGCAGTTCGAGCAGCGCGGCGATGCGCGTCAGTTCGTTGAGCCCCGGGGCGACCACCACCACGGACTGCCGGCGGGCCAGGGCTTCTGCGGCCAGAAAAGCCAGGGTGGCCGGTCCGCTTTTATAGACCGAGACGGAATCCGGATTGTCGAGCAGTGCGGCAAGGGGAGTGGTGCGGGACAAGACAGGCCTCGTAAAAATACCGGATGGCCGCCGCCACGGGCGTGGCGGCGGCCGAACGAACGATGGGAAACACGACGCGTTTGCGCCTCACGCGGCGCAAGCGAATACCGGGACGCCGCACGCGCGCCCCGGGGCGGAACCCTGCGGAGGGGGCCGCGAAGCCCGCGCGCAAGGCCCCAGCCGCGATCCGATACATGCGACGGATGCGGCGCGACGCTAGAAGGAACCGAGCATATCGCGTTCCTCGCCGGACAGGAGCTTGTTGAGATCGAGCAGGATGAGCAGCCGATCCTCAAGCTTGCCGACACCGCTGATGTATTCCGACTCCAGGCCGGAAACCACGGGTGGTGGCGGCTCCACCGTACTGGCGGGTATGCGCAGCACCTCGGAGACGGAATCGACCACGAATCCGACGATCATATTATTGATCTCGATGACGATGATCCGGGTGTGCTTGTCGTGGTCGCGGGTGGACAGGCCGAAGCGCCGACGCAGGTCGATGATGGGAATGACCTTGCCCCGCAGGTTGATGACGCCCTCGACGAATTCCGGGGCGCGCGGGACCTTGGTGATATCCATCATGCGGATAATCTCCTGCACGCTCAGGATATCGACGCCGAATTCCTCCTCGCCAATGCTGAACGTGACGAGCTGGAGCAGTTCGGCGTCCTGTTTTTTGAGGGTTTCCTCCATGCGGCAAGCTCCCGTTTTGGTTGTGACCCCAGCGCCGACGGCGCATGCGGCCCTATGCAAGCCAACCTATCCAAATACGCCCGGTTTGGGCAAGCCCATCAATCGGAAAATCGCGGCTATTCGCCGGAGGATTCGGCCTTGCGCTGCTCGGGCGTCATGCTCCAGAACGGAAAGCCGTCCTTGGTGCGCCGCACCTTGAGCTGGACATCCTCGTCCTTTTTGACCTTCACGGCCATGAGAATATCCTGGCCGTCCACTTCGGCCCAGGCGCCGACCACCTTGACCTGGTCGCCCTCCTTGAGGCCGATGGAACCGAGGTCCACGAAATCCTTGGGCCCCAGATGGACGATTTCCAGGGTCTTGTCCTTCTTGTCCTCGATTTGCAGGGCGATGCCCGGGGCCATGCCGTCCAGGGGCTTGACCTCCATGATCTTGGCGACCCGGCCCTTGAAGGCGTCGGCCTCCTTGGGGTCGAAGAGCTTGTCGTACTCGCCGCCCTTCTCCCATCCCTTGATGTCCGGGTTGGCCTTGGAGCCGGCAAAGGCCGGCGCGGCCGCCACGACCAGAACCGCCGCCAACAGCGAGACAAACAACGCGCGCATGGGCATCTCCTTGGAACTGTTCCGTATCCGAACCCGAATGCGTTTCGGCACCGCCGCGATACGGCTCCTTGTCCCCTGCGTCAATAGAGGAAACAGCCGTTTTCGTAAATCGTGGTCTCGCGGCCGTCGGCCAGGCGGGCGCGCACCCGCTTGGGCTCGGTATTGACCAGATCCCAGTGCAGGGCCGAATCATTGAACCCCAGGGCATCCTTGCGCTCTGCGTCGAGGCTCGCCGGGTCCCCGTCGAACGTGTCGGAGTAGGAGCTTCCCACGGCCACATGACAGTTTCCGTGCGCTCCGCCGAAGTTTTCGTCGTAAAGCGTGTTGGCCATGAAACGGTCGATCCTGGAAAAACGCTTGTCCGTGAGCGAGAATTCGCCGAGCCGCGACGCGCCGGGGTCCATGGCCAGTTGCTTGCGCACGAAATCCTCGCCCTGCTCCGCGGCGATGTCCGTGACCACGCCGTCCTTGAAGGTCAGGCGCACGCCCTTGACGTAGTTGCCGCTGCGGTAGGAAGGCTGGTCGGCGAAGTAGCGGCCCGAGGTGCCGCGCCAGTCCGGGGAGGTGAAGATCTCGAAGCTCGGGATGTTGTGCCCCGAAAGCCCGAGCCAGCGGCGGTGCGCGCCGGGCGTGACCACGAGGTCGACGTTGTCGGATTCGATGTGCAGGGACCGGGCCTTGACGCTGCCGAGCCAGGCCTTGATCTCGCGGGCGTTTTCGTAAAGCCCGCGCCACACGGCGACAGGCTCGGGGTCCTTGAGGAAACAGGCGGCCGTCACCTGGGCGGCATATTCCCTTGCCGTCATGCCGGCCTTTTCGGCGAGCTCCCGGGTGGGGTACAGGCACAGCGTCCAGCCGAACTCGCCCTTTTCCTCCCGGCCGACCAGGATGTCGCGCAGGGGCTTTCTGGCCACGGCCGCGGCGGCGATGCGCTTGGGGTCGATGCCGCTTAAATGGGTCAGGCTTTCCGGGGCGAGCAGGTGCATGGCGCCGTGGATGTTTTCGTGGAGCACGGCCTGCCCGGGCGTCTGGAACACGAGCTGGGCCTCGTCGGCCGTGCCGTAGAAGGCGGTCTCCATGCGCGGGGTCAGCGCCAGGCGCGGCACAGGGTTGAGCCCGCGCCCCAGGAGCTTGGCATAGACGGCTTCCGCCAGACGCAGGGCGGGCAGTTCGAACTGGACGAGCACCACGTCGCCGGGCTTGTAGGGCTCGACCCGCGACGTGGTCAGGCCCCAGAGCAGGACATCGGCGTATTTGTCGAGTTGGGCGCGCGTAAGCAAGGCTTTTTCCTTTTTCCCGGGATCATAGCCCGAAAGGCCTGCGGGCGGCAAGAACCGCCAACCCAGGCGCGAGGCGTGCGCCCCGGAAAGGCGGACGGCGTGCCCCCGCCCCTTGCCATGCGTGAAAAAAACGGCTATCCGGCTACGTTCAAGCGAAAATGATCCGCGGCCGGGGTTTTTCCCGCGCCGCCAGGAGGATACCGTTTATGGCCAAAGAAGGCGCCATTGAGGTCGACGGCAAGGTGCAGGAAGCCCTGCCCAACGCCATGTTCCGCGTCGAGCTGGAAAACGGGCACGAAGTGCTGGCCCACATTTCCGGCAAAATGCGCAAGTTCTACATCCGCATCCTGCCCGGCGACCGCGTCAAGGTCGAACTCTCCCCCTACGACCTGACCCGCGGCCGCATCACCTACCGCCTGAAGTAGCGCCGCCCGGTCCCTTCGCGGCGGGCGGCGCGGCCGGTTTTCCCGACCGCGCCGTTTCCCGGCTCACATTTCCGAGAGCAGCTTGAGCAGTTCCCCGTCCACGGCAGCCAGCCGCTGACGCCATTCCGCCTGGTCCTCGGGCGTGCGGGCGGCCAGTTCGTCCTTTTTGGCCTGCATGCGCGCGACGCGGCCGGCAAGCTCGCCGAGCAGGACGTCCCAGTCGATGCGCGGGCGGGCCTTGGCTTCGTCCACGGCCACCGTGGGCTCGACTCCGGGTTCGAGGGTGTATTCCTCCAGGTACTGGGGAATGCGCACCTTGAGCCCGAAACGGTCCTTGATGAGCCCGGCGAGGATCGTCAGGGCCTTTTGTTCGCCGTGCACGAGGAACACCTGCGGATGGTTGACCTTGAAATGGGTGAGCCATTCGAGGATCTGGCTCTGGCCCGCGTGGGAGGAAAAACCGCCGATGGTGAACACCCGCGCAGCCACATTGATGTCCTCGCCAAGCAGGCGGATGGACTTGGCACCGTCCACGATCTTGCGCCCGGGCGTGCCCATGGCCTGGAAGCCCACGAAGACCACGCAGGACTCGGGCCGCCAGAGGTTGTGGCGCAGGTGGTGCTTGACGCGCCCGGCGTTGCACATGCCGCTGGCCGCGATCACGATGGCCGGGCCATTTAGGGTGTTGATCTCCCGGGACTGTTCCGTGGATTCGGTGAAGCGCAGGCCCGGCAGGGACAGCGGGTTTTCGCCGCGGTCGAAATAGGCACGGGTTTCGGCGTCCATGTATTCGGGATGGCGGTGGAAAATCTCGGTCGCCTTGATGGCCAGCGGGCTGTCCACGAAGACCGGCATGTCGGCCGGAATCTTGCCGTCCTTGAGCAGCATGTGCAGGCAGAAGAGCACTTCCTGGGTGCGCTCCACGGCAAAGGCCGGGATGATGACCTTGCCTCCGCCCTGGTAGGCGTAGGCAATGGCCTGGGCCAGTTCGTCGCGGCTTTGTTCCGTGTCCTTGTGGTTGCGGTCGCCGTAAGTGCCCTCCAGGAAGAGGTAGTCCGCGTCCACAGGCTTGTCCGGGTCGTTGACGAGCAGCTGGTCCGGACGTCCCAGGTCGCCGGAAAAAAGCATGCGCGTGCGCCGGCCGTTCTGCTCGACGGAAAGCTCGATGAAGGCCGAGCCCAGGATGTGTCCGGCGTCGTGGTAGATGGCCGTCACGCCCGGGGTGGGCGAAAAGGGCTCGCCGTAGGGCACGGGCACCAGGCGCTTGACGGTAGCGGCGGCGTCGGCCCGGGTGTACAGGGCCTCGACCGGCCGGCCGCCGTGGCGCTTGTTCTTGCGGCTGGCCCACTCGGCCTCCATTTCCTGAATGTGGGCGCTGTCTTCGAGCATGATGCCGAGCAGGTCGCGCGTGGGCGGCGTGCAGTAGATCTTGCCGGCGAACCCCGTCCGGACCATGCGCGGCAGGAGCCCGGAATGGTCGATATGGGCGTGGGTGAGCAGGAAGAAGTCCATGTGCCGGGGATCGTAGACCGAGGCGTCCAGGTTGCGGCGCTCGATAGGCTCGCTGCCCTGGTGCATGCCGCAATCCACGGCAAAGCGCGCGGTCTCCGTCGTGATGGTGTGGCAGGAGCCGGTGACCGTGCCGGCGGCGCCCAGGAATTTGACCTTCATGAGTCCTCCACGAAAAGGCCGCAGGGCGGCCGGGGCTTGATTATCCTCGCCCGAGGGAGCACGATGCGCTCCCGTTACTGGCGGTTGGTCGAGGCCGCCGTGTACTGCGTTTGGCCGCGCCTGAAAAGGCCCGGCAGCGACAAACCGCCCAAGGAGTTCCGTTGAGCAGTTCGCGCCAATACCTGATCGACGACCTTTCCGTTTCCGAGTCCTGGCGGCTTTTCCGCATCATGGCCGAAATCGTGGACGGCTTCGAGGTGCTCGGGGAGATCAAGCCCGCGGTGTCCATTTTCGGTTCGGCCCGCGTCGCGCCTGGGGATCCGCTCTACGCCGAGACGACCCGGCTGGCCGGGCTTCTGTGCAAGGCCGGCTTCTCGGTCATCACCGGCGGCGGCCCGGGGCTCATGGAAGCGGCCAACAAAGGGGCCAGCGAAGCCGGCGGCGAATCCATCGGCCTGCACATCCACCTGCCGCTCGAGCAACAGCCCAATCCCTACCTGACCATCCGCAGCGATTACCGCTATTTCTTCATCCGCAAGCTCATGTTCGTCAAATACGCCACGGCCTACATCGCCATGCCCGGCGGTTTCGGCACCCTGGACGAACTGTCCGAGGCCCTGGTCCTCATCCAGACGCGGCGCATCAAGCCCTTCCCCATCATCTTCCTGGGCAAGGCGTTCTGGAGCGGCCTCGTGGACTGGTTTCGCGAGTCCCTGTTGGCGCAGGGTTTTCTCTCCGTGGAAGACCTGGAGCTCTTTACGGTCATGGACACGCCCGAAGAGGCCGTGGCCTTCATCCGCCGCCATGTGATCGTCTAGCACGGACACGTTTTCAGGAGGCTCGCCATGACCGAACACGTTCCTTCCGCCATCCTGCGCCTGGGCACGGGCATCGCCCCGGCCACGGACATGGCCGTCGTGCGCCTGCTGTTCCAGGAATACGCGAACGGGCTGGGGTTCGACCTGTGCTTCCAGCGTTTCGACGAGGAGCTGGCCGGGCTGCCGGGTTGCTACAGCCTGCCCGCCGGCGGCGTCTGGCTGGCCTGGTTGGAAGGCATGCCCGCCGGCTGCGTGGCCTTGCGGCCCCTTCGGGACGGCATTGCGGAAATGAAGCGGCTTTACGTGCGCCCGGCCTACGCCGGCCAAGGCCTTGGCAGGCAGCTCGCCGAAGCCGCCGTGGCCGGAGCCAGGGAGCGCGCCTATGCGGCCGTCCGCCTGGACACGCTCACATCCATGACCGCGGCCAACGCGCTCTACGGCAAGCTCGGTTTCAAGAAAATCGCCCCCTACTGCGAAAATCCCCTGCCCGGGGCGCTCTTTTACGAACTGCAACTCTAGCGGCGCGCTACGTATCCGCCGCCGCAATTCCCTCCTTTCCCTCCAGGATGTCCTTGAGACAGACGGCATTGTTGCGCTGCGCATTCTTGGCGGCAAAAAGCAGGGTGACCACGCCTTCCCGGCTCTCCGCGCGCAGCTTTTCAAGCAGCGGCGACACGGCCGCGGCCGCCAACTCCTCCCGGTACCGCCGCCGGAATTCCTCCCAGTTGTCCGGGGCGTGATGGAACCACTGCCGCAGGGCGTTGCTCGGCGCGAGCTCCTTGAGCCAGGCCTCGAGCGCCGCGGCCTCCTTGGTCAGGCCGCGCGGCCAGAGGCGATCCACCAGATACCGCCTGCCGTCTTCCGGTTGGTGCGCCTCGTAGACGCGTTTGACCCGCAACATGCCGCCCTCCAAGCCTTAAAGGATTACCAGCGCCGCCCAAGCGCCGCGCGCCAGGGCGGGTCGAGCAGGTCCGCGTAGTCCTCCCCCACCTTGTCTGCCGGGAAGCGCCGGCCCGCAAGCTCCACATCGGCCATGCGGTAGAGCCGCGCCGGCTTGCCCAGCCCTTCGCCGGCAAAGGCGTTTTCCGGGGCCAGACGCAGCCACGACCGCCCTTCCCCGTCCACGACCCAGACCGCGCCGGGCAGAAAGACCGTGCCGCCAAGCCGCGCGCCAAGCGCCCCGAACAGCGCGGCATTGATGCGCGCAAAGGGTTCCTTGCAGAGCCGCCGCCCGCGCGAAGGCAGGGTCTCGTTACTCAGGCAGGAAACTGCGCCTTGCGGAAGGTTGTTGTAGATTGCGGACGTGGTGGCATCGCCGGCCAACACCCTGCCGATGCCGAGGTTCGCAAGCAGTGCGTCCGCCCGTGCGGCCACATGGGGCAGGTGCTCGACGCCCCGCAGACAGGGCGCTTCATGCCCGAGCCGCCGGGCCAGCAGGTACTGGCCGAGCAGCAGGATGCCCGTGCCCGCGCCGAGGTCGAACCCAAGGAAGGAGGGTCCCGGGCGGACCAGGGGCGCGCTTTCGAGCAGCGCGGTCAGCAGGTGGACGGTCTTCGGCAGGTCAAGCAGCATTTGCAGGGCGAAGCCGTGGTGCAAAAGCAGCCGGCGCAGGGCATCCTGTCCTTCGAGGGCAAGGCAGCCGCCGCGGCGGCGCACGAAGCAGCCGCACAGGCGCGTGATTTCCGCAAGGGAAATATCCTCGCCGGCGCGGTCCGGATACACATAGGCGTAGGCGTACTTGAGGCACAGGCCGGCCAGGGCGGCGGGATCAGGCGTGCGCTCCGGCCGGGCGAGCGCCGCGACGCACCCGGCAAGGCTTCCCGGCAGGTAGGCCTCGGGCGCGAGGACCGGCCCCCGGGGCGGCTCGCGTTCGAGCAGCCGCAGGGCGAGCCCGGCAAGACCGGGGCCTTGTTGCGTCCCGTCCCACACGTGCCGCGCCTCTCCAACGCCTAGAACTGGTACATGGCGTCGTAGCAGGTGAATGTGTCGGTGACACCGTTCTGGTAGCAGATCTCGGCGGCGTCATCCAAGTAGCGCACGTCGTCCATGGGGATAACGTGGCGCTTGCCAGCGACCCACATGCGGTAGACCCCGGACTGGGCGTCGAGGACCAGCGGTGGGTCTGCATAGAAAATTTCCCCGTCGTTGAGTTCGACGTAATACGTGTGGCGGGCGCAGCCGGAAAGGAGCAGGCAGCCGAGGCACAGCGGCAGGAGCACGAGACGGACGGCGCGAAGCAGCATCGAGGCCTCCCCGTATCCGGCGGGTCGCGCCGGGTCAGGGTTGTTCATACCCAATCTTCATGGCCGGTACGGCCGCCGGGAAAAGCGGCGTCACGGCATTGGCCAAAACGACCGAAACATCCCCCTTCCCAACGCTTCGCAGCACGACCCGCAGGCCAAGGGCACCACTCGAAGCGAGGCGCGTTCCTGCACACGTCGCGTTCGAGCGCTACTTGGATACCGGCTGCCGGGTTTCAGCCGCTGCAGGCGGGGCGAACTGCGCGGCCGTCTGGCGAAACAGCGCCACGGCGGCCAGAATGTCCTTGCGGGCCTGCGTCAATTCCACGCTAATGGGCTGGTCGCCGACGTTTTTCTCGGTCAGCCCCATCCACTCCAGTTCCTTTTCCAGCTTGCCCGCAATGACCCCGAGCGCCTGATGCACGAGCCCCCCGATCCTGGTGGCGTCATCGGCGCAATTTGGACCAACCTGATTGTAGATGTAAACCATGTCCCCGGCATTGAGGAAAAGCTCCCAGCAGGCCGAGAGCGAGGCGCGCAGGGCCAGGGCGTCCTTGATGCGGGAATCGTTCCCCTCCTTGGCCAGGGAGGCGTAGTAATCCTGCACCTTGAGCAGATGGTCGTACATCCGGGCGGACTGGCTGGCGAAAGCGGCGTTGAAGGCCCGGGTGTCGACCCTGGCGGCAAAGGCGCTACCGGCCAGGGTCAGGACAAGGAGCAAGGCCGCGGCCGGCAGAACGGTTCCCGCGAACACCATGCGCCAGGAAAGGTTCGCGGGCTCGCAGCCCGAAGCCTTTACGCAGGGCCGGCCGGAGCCGGACCATGCCGTGAGGATGCGTCGCATGGCTTGTTGATGGAAAATCCGCGCGGCCGCGTCAAGGGGCAAAGGGGCGCGGTCAGTTTCCGGCCGCGGCATCCAGGGGGGCCAGGGCGGCCTTGGCTTGCAAGCCGGTCAGTTCGGCCGGGCTCAGGCGTCTGGCGCTGGCGTTTCGCAACTTGACGGCCTTTTCCCGAAATTTTTCGGGCAGGGACGACGAAGCGGCAGCCAGGGAAGCGAAGTAGTAGGCCTGGGCGTCGTTGACGGGCACGCCGCCGTAGCCCCGGCTGTAGAGGTCGGCCAGCACGTAGCGGGCGTAGCCGTAGCCCGCTTCCGAGGAACGGTGCAGCCAGTGCAGGCCCTGGCCGAAATTCTGGGCGACGCTCGTGCCGTTGATGTAGGCAACGCCCAGAGCGCACTGGGCCTTGGCCTCCCCTGCCTGGGCCTTGGCCAGGACGGTTTCGAAGGATTCGGGCGCGGTAAAGGCCTGGACGGCGTCGTCCGGGTCCGGGGAAGCCGTCGTGTCCGCCCGGGCCGACGGCGCGGCAAGAAAACACAGACAAAGGGCGGCGAAAATCGCCGCCGGGCGAATTAAGATGCGTAGCATGGTGGGCTCCTCCCTCTGCAATGCGGCCGCGCCCGGGGGCGCGGCCGCGTCTGAGGCTATTTTTTGAGCCAACCCATCATGTCGCGCAGTTTCGCGCCCACCTTTTCGACGGGATGTTCGGCGTTGAGGCGGCGCATGGACAGGAAATGCGACCGGCCGGACATGTTCTCGACGATGAATTCCTTGGCGAAGGTGCCGTCCTGGATCTCCTTGAGCACACGCTTCATTTCCTTGCGCGTCTCGTCGGTGATGATGCGCGGCCCGCGCGTGTAGTCGCCGTATTCGGCGGTGTCGCTGATGGAGTAGCGCATGCGGGACAGGCCGCCCTCGTAGATCAGGTCCACGATGAGCTTCATCTCGTGCATGCACTCGAAGTAGGCGCTCTCGGGCTCGTACCCGGCTTCCACCAGGGTGTCGAAGCCGGCCTTCATGAGCTCGGCCACGCCGCCGCACAGCACGGCCTGCTCGCCAAAGAGGTCTGTCTCGGTCTCTTCGCGGTAGGTCGTGGTCAGGACGCCGCTGCGGGTGCCGCCGATGCCCTTGGCGTAGGCCAGGGCCAGTTCCAGGGCCTTGCCGCTGGCGTTCTGGTGCACGGCCACCAGGCAGGGCACGCCGCCGCCCTCGGTGTAGACCCGGCGCACGAGGTGGCCTGGGCCCTTGGGCGCGATCATGGTCACGTCCACGTCGGCCGGAGGCACGATCTGCTGGTAGTGGATGTTGAAGCCGTGGGCGAACATGAGCATCTTGCCGGCCTTGAGGTTGGGCAGGACGTCTTTTTCGTACAGCGCCTTCTGGGTCTGGTCCGGGACCAGGATCATGATGATGTCGGCCGCGGCCGCCGCCTCGGCGGCGGACATGGGGGTGAAGCCGTTTTCCTTGGCCAGTTGCCAGTTGGGGCCGCCGGGACGCTGGCCGATGACCACCTTGACGCCGGAATCGCGCAGGTTCTGGGCATGGGCATGGCCTTGGCTGCCGTAGCCGATGATGGCCACGGTTTTGTCGGCCAAGAGGGAGAGGTCGGCGTCCTGGTCGTAATAGATTTTCATTCGGGCTCCTTTTTTATTCCTGCATGCCGCGTCGCATGGCAACGGCGCCGGTGCGGGCGATTTCCTTGATGCCAAAGCGCTGGAGAAGGTTGAGCAGCGCCCCGAGCTTGTCCTGGGTGCCGGTGACCTCGATGATGAGCTCATCGAGGCTCACGTCCACCACCTTGCAGCGAAAGATGTCGACGATGCGCAGCACTTCGGCCCGTTTGCTGCCTTCGGCGTCCACCCGCAGGAGCATCATTTCGCGCTCCACGGACTTGACGCCGGTCAGATCCACCACCTTGAGCGTGGTCACGAGCTTGCGCAACTGCTTGACGATCTGCTCGACGATGGCCTCGTCGCCCTCGGTGGTGATGGTCATCATGGACAGGCCTTCGGTGAGGGTCGGGGCGACATTGAGCGTTTCGATGTTGTAGCCCCGGCCGCTGAACAGGCCGGCCACCCGGGAGAGCACGCCGGGTTCGTCTTCGACCAGGATGGAGAGGATGTGGCGCATGGACGGCTCCTAGACGAGGATCATCTCGGTTATGGACTTTCCGGCCGGAACCATGGGCGCGACGTTCTCCTCGCGGTCGATGACCACGTCCACGATGACGGTCTTGGGCAGGGCGAACGCCTCGGCCAGCACGGATTCGACTTGCGCCGGGTCGGTCACCCGGTAGCCCGCCGCGCCGTAGGCCTCCGCCAGCTTGACGAAATCCGGAGCCACGTCCAGGCAGGTGGCACAGTAGTTCTTCTTGTAGAAGAGCTCCTGCCACTGGCGGACCATACCGAGGTAGCCGTTGTTTAAGATGACGATCTTGACCGGCAGGTCGTAACAGACGGCCGTGGCCAGTTCCTGGATGCACATCTGGATGGAGCCGTCGCCGGCCACGTCGATGACGAGGCGGTCGGGACAGGCCATCTGCGCGCCGATGGCCGCGGGAAAGCCGAAGCCCATGGTGCCGAGGCCCCCGGAGCTGATGAACGAGCGCGGCCGGATAAACTGGTAGAACTGCGCGGCCCACATCTGGTTCTGACCCACTTCCGTGGTGATGACCGCCTCGCCCTTGGTCAGGCGCGAGATGACCTCGACCACGTACTGCGGCTTGATCGCGCCGCCGTTCTGGTCGTAGGTCAGGGGCTTTTCCGTCTTCCACTCGGCGACCGTGCCGAGCCAGGCGGCGTGGCGTTCACCGGGCGCGGGCGCATCCTCGGCCGGCGCGGCTTCCAGGTGTCCGCGCAGGGCAGAGAGGAAACTCTTGCAGTCGGCCACCACCGGAATGTGCACGGGCACGTTCTTCTGGATGGAGGTCGGGTCGATGTCGATGTGGACGATTTTGGCGTTTTTCGCGAATTCGCTGAGCTTGCCCGTGACCCGGTCGTCGAAGCGGGTGCCGATGGCCAGGATCAGGTCGGCGTGGCTGATGGCCATGTTGGCGGCATAGGTGCCGTGCATGCCGAGCATGCCGACCCAGAGGGGGTCGTTTGCGGGAAAGCAGCCCAGAGCCATGAGCGTGGCCGTGACCGGCATCTGCTGCGAACGCGCCAGCCAGACGAGGTCATCGCCCGCCGTGGAGGCGATGACCCCGCCGCCGGCGTAGATGATGGGCTTTTTGGCCTTGCGCAACACGTCCGCCACCTTGGCCACCTGCTTGGGGTTGGGCGTGTAGGTGGGGTTGTAGCTGCGCATCTTGATCGTCTTGGGGTACTTGTACTCGCACTTGGCCTGCTGCACGTCCTTGGGCAGGTCGATGAGCACGGGGCCCGGGCGGCCGGTCGCCGCCAGGTAGAAGGCCTCCTTGATGACCCCGGCCAGATCGCGCACGTCCTTGACCAGGTAATTGTGCTTGGTGCAGGGGCGCGTGATGCCGACGATGTCGACTTCCTGGAACGCGTCGTTGCCGATCAGCGGCGTCGGCACCTGTCCGGTGATGATGACCACCGGTACGGAATCCATGTAGGCGGTGGCAATGCCGGTCACGGCATTGGTGGCGCCGGGGCCCGAAGTCACCAGACATACGCCTACCCTGCCCGAAGCGCGGGCATAGCCGTCGGCGGCGTGGATGGCTCCCTGTTCATGGCGCGCCAGCACGTGCCTGAGGGGGTAGTTCGGCAACTGGTCGTAAATGTCGATGACCGCTCCTCCGGGAAAGCCGAAAACGACGTCCACGTCCTCGCGGCGCAAGGACTCGAGGAGGATCTGGGCCCCGGTCAGTTCCATGCTAGTGGTCCTCCGCCTTGCGGTATTTCATGAGGAGCGTTTCGATGCGCGTCTTGCCGGAAAGCTTCTTCTTCTTGATTTCCTTGAGTTCGGTCTCTTCCGAAGGGGTCAGGAAGGGCTTGCCTTCCATCTTTTCCAGAATCTTTTCGAACGCGACATGCTCCTCGTAGAGGCTCTTGAGTTCCGGATCCGCTTCGCCGTACTTGGCAATGAGCTCCAGATCGCGTTGGTCCATGGCAAAGACTCCTTGTTGACGGTTCTCGTCTTAATCCGCACCGGTCGCCAGGGACCAGTCCGGTTCGGACTCCGCTTCGACGCGAATGGTCTTTTTCCGGGATTTCTCGCCGGAAACGATGGCCACCTGCCGGGTCTTGAGCCCGAGGCAGTCGGCCAGAAACGCCGTCAGGGCGGCGTTGGCCCTGCCCTCCACGGCCTTGGCCCGCAGTCGTACGCGCAGCCTGTCCTCGCGCAGTCCGGCCAGGGCATCCTTGGCCCCGCCCGGGGTCACGGCCACGCGCAGCATCCAGGCCCCTTCTCCGGCGGCCGTCACGAAAACCGGCAACGCGCTCTCCCGCGTCCGATTTTCCCGCCCCTGCGCCAATGCTGCCACGTTTACGCCCCTCCCTGCCGCGCACGGGAAAATCCGGCCGCGCCCGCGCCGGCCGTCGTGCGGATTTTGTCGCGCCGGCCGTCTCCGGTCGGGAGGGGGAATATCATCCGGGAGGCTGGTGCGGCGTGCAAGGGATTCACGAGCATCGTGTCCGTGATCCCGGCGGCAGATCCGCCCGTTTGCGCGTGTCGTTGCGGTGTCGTGCGTCCATGCACGCTCCCCGGTTTCCGCCTAGAGGCGTCCGCCCATGCCGGCGCCCATGCCGCCCAGGCGCAACAGCGTCGGCACGAGGAACCATTGCAGGAACTGCACGGCCAGGATCACGACGATGGGGGACAGGTCCACGCCGCCGATGGTGAGAAACGGAAACCAGCGCCGGACCCGGTAGAAGACCGGATCGGTCACGGCCCGCAGGAACCGTACCACGGGATTGTACGGATCGGGGCGCACCCAGGACATCAGGGCGGCGATCACGATGACCCAGAAATACAGGGAGAGGACGATGTCCAGAACCCGGGCCAGGGCGACGAAAAAATAACCAATGATATCCATGCATCATCCTTCTACACGGCACCTATCAGGCAAACGTGCCGTAGCGCAAAAATGGCACAGCGCCTGCCATTAATCAAGTCAATTCGCGCCCGGACGGGCCGTCGCAGGCCCCGGGAACGCTGCTTGCCGGGGCGTCATCGGCCGGTCGCACGCCGCCGCCCGGGTAGGCGCGCAGTCGCGCCATAGTCCGGCGCGTCACTTTGGTGAATATATTATTTACTTGAATTATAACGAAGAGTTTCCCGTCTGGCAATCCTTGGCCGCGCCGGCGGGCAAGCCGTCCAGACAGGCGAGCAGTGTGGGGAAATCCGGGACGTACATGGCGGCCGCGAGACCGGGGTTCTTGTAGGCCCAGAAACCGACGCCGGCGGCACGGGCCGTGCGTTCGTCCAGGGCCGAATCACCGATGTAGGCCACCGCGTCCTGGGGCAGGTCCCAATCGGACAGGATGATGCGCACGCCCTCGGGATCGGGCTTGGGCCGCTTGAGGCTGCCGGCGCTGATCACCGGGTGGAAATACTGGTCGATTTCCAGGTGCGCAAGCAGCTTGTCCACGGTGTTGGTGCGGTTGGTGTGCACGGCCAGGCGCACGCCCCGCGCCGCAAACGCGTCCAGTACGTCCGTCAGGCCGTCCTCAATGTAAATGTAGGGGTAAATATCGGCATAATTGAGGTTGCGTCGCACTTCCTGGGCCTCTTCCATGCGCTCAGACGGAATGATACGCGCCAGGCATTCGTTTACCGAATGCATATGTACGTAGTCTTCCTCCTCCGGCGTGATGGGCAGCATGCCGATCCCTTCGCGGATGAGGTTGTAGTACATGCGGTTGGCATCGCGAGAATCGACCAGCACGCCGTCGCAGTCGAAGACGACGCCCTTGAGCCGGAACAGGAAGTCCGGCGGAGACGCGGGATTGCAAACGTACACGGAGGCTCCTTAGGGTTTGGCCACGACGACCGCGCGCGGGGCGTCGAGCCAGGGGGCTTCGGGATCGGGACGGGTCCGGCCGAGCAGCCGCCAGCCGGTCTCCCGGGCCGCTTCGAACGCGGCGTCCGGCGCGCCGTCCGGGAACCAGACGGCAAGGTCGGCCTCGCTTGCCGGGGCGAAAAGGATACCGGCGTCGCGCCAGGTGTCGGCGATGTCGGCGTCGGCGACGAAAAGCCCGGCTCCGGCCGGGGCCACGGCCCAGAACGCAGGCAGGGTCCTGCGCCAGGACGGGGCGAATTCCGCGGCCAGGGCAGCGGGCGGCGGCAGCGCGCCGGCCTCGTCCAGGACGTGGGCGAGTTCCTCGGCGGCGTCGTCCGCCTCCAGGCCCAGGCTTTCGGCCATGGCTTTGCGGAAGCGCGCGTCGAGCTCCCCTGCTCCGACGAGTTCTCCCAGGCTCTCCTCGACCATGTAGGCCAGGCACAGGGAGAGCTGGGCCGCCCTGGCCCGGCGGGCGGCCACGCGGGAGGGATCGAGGGCGTCCTCGAGTTCCTCGCGCGCGGCAAAGGAGGTTTCGGCGAAAAAGTGGCCGTCGGCCGTGCCGCCGAGCAGGGCGAGGTCCTTGGGATTTCTCACTTCACGGCGCAGCCGGTCGAATTCGCGCAAAAAGGCCGCAAGCTCCTCGCCACCAAGGGGCAGGACGTCCGGCCGCAGCCGCGACGCCGCAGCCTCGGGGCCAAGCCCCGGGTCGAGCAGGCGCACGCCGGCCGGCAAATCGTCGCCGGCCAGGGCCGGATGCAGATGCGGGAAAAACAGCAGACCGCTCATGGAGAAACCGTCCTTGGCGTTGTGTCGTTACGTATCCTGTCGCCGTGCGAAACGCGGACAGACGCCGGCGCAGAGGGGCAGGGCCAGCAGGCAGAGATCCCCGGTGGCGTTCGCGCAATCCGGGAACGACGTCGTATCACCGGGCGGACGCATCCGACAAGAGCCTTCCCGGGCCAGGGCCGCCGGAAACCGGGCCTTCCAGGCCAGTCCGGCCTGTTCCTCGGTCATGCCCAGGTTCTCGGCGCGCAGGGCAAAATCGTCGAACGCCCGGCCCAGGCGCAGCAGCACGGTGCACCGGTAGTTTTCGTCGAGCCCCGGGTTGCGGTGCTCCTCGTACAGGCAGCGGCCGGAGCGGTAGAATTGGCAGCCGTGCCCCGGCAACCGGGAAATCCTGGCCGCCATTACGTCTCCTCCATGGCGTCCGCCCTTCCTTGACCTGCCATGGGGCCGCGTGTATAGCCTCGACCAACCCACTCGCGGAGGCAGCGCATGTTTGGAATCGGATTCCCCGAGCTTATCATCATTCTGGTCATTGTGCTCATTATTTTCGGAGCGAACAAGCTTCCCGAGATTGGCGCCGGCATGGGCAAGGCGATCAAGAACTTCAAGAAGGCCACCAACGAGCCCGACGAAATCGACGTGACCCCCGGCAAGCCCAAGGACGACGGCCCGGACAAGCAGTAGTCCCCCCTCCTCCCGATCGCAAGGCCCCGGTGGAAGTCCCGCCGGGGCTTTTTTTTGTCGCGCGCCTCCCGCCCCGGAAGAGTCATTGCGCCGCGCCGCCCCGCAGTTGCGCCGCAGCCGCCAGCACGGCCCGACCCAGCGCCTCGGCCAGGGCCTGACGCTTTTCCGGCGCGGCCAGGACACCGGCGTCGGCCGCATGGGACAAAAATCCCGCCTCCACCAACACGGCCGGCGCATCGGCTTCGTCCAGGAGTCGAAACGGCCCCGCGCCCGCGCCGCGCACCGGCAAAGGAGAGCCCGCGGCCACGGACGCGGCCATGGTCCGGGCCGCACGCCCGGCCGCAAGGACTTGCGGCGTGCCGGCGGCCCGGCTGGCGGCAGCGAAAAAGGACTGCGCGCCCAGGCGTCCCGGCTGCATCTCCAGGCTCTCGTGGGCCGCGTTTTCCACGCGCGCGGCCGCGCCGGCCACGGCGTCGGCAGGCTCGCGGGCGAAGGCGTAAAACGCCAAGCCCGCGGCGGCGGACTCGGGCACGCGTGTGGCGTGGATGGAAACGAACAGGTCCGCGTCGTAAAAACCGGCCAGGGCCGCACGGGCCCAACCCGGCAGGGTCACGTCGGCCGTGCGGGTGAGGGTCACGGCCACGCCGTCGCCCTTGGCGGCGAGCACCCGGGCCAGGCGCAAGGCGATGTCGAGGCTGACATCCGCCTCGCGAAGCCCGGCCCCGGGCGCGCCGGGATCGAGGCCGCCGTGCCCGGCGTCGATACACACCCGGAACGCGCCTTCCCGGCCGGCCCGGGGCCCCTTGGCCAAAAGGGCCTCACGCTCGGCCTTGGCGTCGGCGGAAAGCGCCCGGGAACGCCCGGGCGGCGCGGCCGCGGACTTGCCATCCCTGGCGGGCAACGGGAACTGGCCGATGGTTTCGGCCATGATCCGCGACAGGGTGTCCTCGGGATTGAGGCGCACGGCCATGGTGAAATGCGCAAACGCCTCGCGCGCGTCACCGCGCTGGAGCCAGGCGCGCCCGAGCAGGGCCTGGACGCGGTCGTTGCGCGGGTCCTTGCCCTGAGCTTCCTTGAGCAGCGACAGGGCCGCATCGGTCTCGCCGCCGGTCAGGGCGGCCTGGGCCTCGCGGGCCAGTTCGTCGGCGCTTTCGGCCCGCGCGACGGTCACGAAGGCGAGGCTGTAAGACAGGAGCAGACAGAGGAAAACGCCCATGCGGCGGTTCATGCCCCGCCCTCCCCGCGCCAGGCCGCGACGGCGCGCACGATGCCGGCCGCGTCGTCCGGGGAAAACCAGCGCACGCCCGGCTCCTTGCGAAACCAGGTCAATTGACGCTTGGCATAGGCGCGCGTACTCGTGAGCCAGGCGGCCTTGGCCGCTTCCAGGTCGCACGCGCCGCGCAGATGGGCGACGAGTTCCGGCCCGCCGATACCGGAAAGTCCGGGCGCATCGATGGGATAGCGCGCCAGCGCGGCGCGCACCTCTTCCACCGCCCCATCCCGGACCATGGCTTCGATGCGTGCGGCCAGACGCGGCGTGAGCGCGTCCAGATCGGTTTCGAGGCCGATCTTGCAGACGTTCCAGGCGGGCGCGTCGGGATCGGGCTGCGTATGCCACCACGTGAGCGTGCGCCCCGTGGCCTTTTCGACTTCGAGCGCCCGGGTCACGCGCTGGCGGTCGGCCGGGGCGATGCGGGCGGCGGCGTCCGCATCGACGGCGGCCAGACGCGCGTGCATGGCCTCCGGCCCCAGGGTGTCGTAGTCGCGGGCCACGACCTCACGGATGTCCGCCGCGATCTGGGGAATGGGGGCAAGGCCCCCGAGGATGGCACGGAAATACAGCCCCGTGCCGCCGACCAGAAGCGGCAGCAGGCCGCGTTCGAGGACGGACTGCACGACGAAACGGGCCCGTTTGGCGTAGCTTCCGGCCGTGACGACATAGTCGATGGGCGTGTCACCGTAGAGGAAATGCGGGCAGCGCACCTGCTCCCCGGGCGTGGGCTGGGCCGTCAGCACGGCCAGGCCCGCATAGACCTGCCGGGAATCGACGTTGACCACCGCCCCGCCCAAGGCATCGGCCAGGGCCAAGGCCGCCCCGGTCTTGCCGGTGCCCGTGGCCCCGAGCAGGCACACGACCTTTGCGCCGGCCATGCTCACGCGCCCTTGTCCGCTCCGGCGAGGCCGAATTTCTCGAGCACACGCTCGCGGACCAGCTCCGGGACCATGCCGCGGATCTCGCCGCCGTGCTTGGCCACTTCCTTGACGATGGTGGAACTGATGTAGAGCCACTGGTAGTCGGTCATGATGAATACCGTCTCGATGCTGCGGTCGAGCTTGCGGTTCATGAGCGCCATCTGGAATTCGAATTCGAAGTCGGAGACGGCGCGCATGCCGCGCAGGATGACGTTGGCGCGGCGGTGCTTGACGTAGTTGACGAGCAAACCCTGAAATCCCTCCACCATGACGCTCTCGTCATGCTCGAAGACGTCCTCGGCGATGGCGACCCGTTCGTCGAGGCTGAAAAGGGGCGTCTTGTGGGAATCCCCGGCCACGGCCACGATGACCGAGCCGAACACCTTGGCCGCCCGGCGCACCAAGGAGACGTGGCCGTTGGTCAGGGGGTCGAAGGTGCCGGGGTAGACGGCGACGCAGTTTCGCATGGCGTCCATAGGATGATCCTCGTTTGCCCATAGGCGCGGTCGGTGACCACGGCGAGGGCGTCCGGCGCATCGGCCGGGTCGAATGCGGCAGCGGCTTCGATTTCCGCCGCGAGCACGCCGCCGGGCGCAAGGAGCCCGGTCGCGACGACGCCGGCGAGCGTCGGCGGCAGAAGCCCGAAGCCGTACGGCGGGTCCACGGCGATGAGGTCGAACGGCCCCCCGCCGCCAAGGCGCGGCAACGCTTTCGCCACATCGGCCTCGACCACCTTGGCCTCGGCCGGCGAAAGCCCGAGCGCGCGCAGGTTTTCCCGCAGCATCTTCGCGACGGCGGGATTTTTTTCCACGAAAACGCATTCCCCGGCCCCGCGCGAAAGGGCCTCGATGCCGACGCTGCCCGCGCCCGCAAAGAGGTCGAGCACGCGCGCGCCCGGAGCAAGAGCCTGCCTCGCGGCCAGCATGGAGAAAAGAGCCTCGCGCACGCGGCCCGTGGCCGGGCGCAGCCCGACCGCTTCCATGACCTTGATGCGCCGGCCGCCGAAACGGCCGGCGATGACGCGCATGCTCATCGCCGGCGCGCCCCCGTGGCCACGGCGTAAACGGCTGGGGCATAGCGCGCAAGGAGCAGCCCCAGGCCCGTGCACAAGGCGAAAGTCACCCCCATGAGCAGCGCCATGTAGCCGATGCCGACCCAGGTCCCGGACGTGGGGTGGAAGATATAGCGGGTCCCGTAGATGAGGTAGGAGAGCACCGGCTCATGGGTGAGGTACACGAAAAACGAGACCCCGGACAGTTCGAGCAGGAATTTGGACCGGCCAAGCCAGGGATAGCCGGTGAGCAGCCACAGGGCGAGCGTGCCGAAGATCATGTCGTGGCGGTAGAACATATGGTAATATGGCGGATAGCCCTTGAAGTACTCCACCCAGCTGACCGCGGCAAGGGCGGCAAGGCCGAGCAGCAGGCCGAGCCACGTATAGCGCCGTGCCGCGTCGAGGTCGACCCCGGTGCGGGCGAGCATGCCACCCGTGTAAAAAAAGAATGCGCCGCTCAGTTCCACCGCCAGCCCCTGTTGGGGCACGAACATCCACACGGCCCAGAAGAGCAGGACGCCGAGCCGCGGGATCTCCTCGATCACGAAGAAAAACACCGGTGCGAGCAGGAAATAGACCCAGAGGTCGCGCAGGAACCATAGTGGATAGACGGCCGGAAAGCGGTAGACGCCAAGGAGGTACTTGAGGATGCCTTCCGCGCGCAGGCCGTTGATGTCGCCCATGTAGGGGGCTTTGTTGAAAATGAGGATGAGCGCGATGGTGATGGCGTTGAAAAGCAGATACGGAAAAAGGATGGTGCGCGTTTTCTTGAGCACCATCTTGCGGTAGGCGTCCAGGGTCGGCTTGTAGGTGAGGTAGAACAGGTAGCCGGAGATGAAGAAAAAGACCGGCACGCACAAGCGGAAGATGTTGTGGTTGACGACGATGAGCACGGCGCGCAAGGCATCGGGAATCTCCTTGTAGTAGGCCTGCAGGCCCTTCTCGGCATGGACGCCGACGACAAAGATGACGAGAAGCGTGCGCAGCACGTCGAAACGCCTGGAAATATCCGGAGAAACCAGAGTGCGGGTGGACATGGGCGGTGGTGTCGGAGCTACTGCAACAGGTCGAATTTGGAAAAACGCATGGTGAGCCCGGCGCGGCCCTGGGTGGCCGAGCGCAGGTCCGTGGAAAAACCGAACATCTGGCGCAGCGGCGCAAGCGCCGTGACGCTTTTGTGCCCGCCCCGGTCGGTCATGTTCTCGATCTTGGCCCCTTTCGCGCCCAAAAGACCGGCCACGTCGCCGACAAAGGCGTCGGGCACGCCGATTTCGAGTTCCATGATCGGCTCGAGCAAGGCTGGCCTGGCGGCGGCCAGGGCGTTTTTGAGCGCAAGCGACGCCGCCATGCGGCAGCCCACGGCCGAGGTCTTGCCTTCGACCGGGAAAATCCCGGTCACGCGCACGCGCACGTCCTGCACCGGGTAGCCCTTGACCGGGCCGCTTTGCAGGCCGTCCGCCAGGCCTTCGGCAATGGCCTCGAGCCAGGAGCTCGGGTACTGGGCGCTGTCCACGGCGAAGGCGATGTCGCGCCCGGTCTCGCGGGGCAGCGGCGCGACGGTGAGCGAGACCTTGCCGTGGTGGACGCGGTCGCCGAGCTCGCGGTCGAACTCGCCCTCCCCGGCCGTCTCGGCCGTGACCGTCTCCTGGTAGACCACCTGCGGCTTGCCCGCGCGCGGTGACACGCCATATTCGCGGCGCACCCGTTCGAGGACGACGTCGAGGTGCAGCTCGCCCATGCCGGAAAGGATCATCTGGTCGGTGTCGGCGTCGTGGACCAGGGTCAGGGTGGGGTCTTCCTGGAGCAGCTTGTCCAGGACATCCTTGAGCTTGTCCGATTCCTCGGCGTTTCGCGGCTCGAGCGCCAAACTGATGACCGGCTTGTACGCGGCGATGGCCTCGAGCACGATGGGGTCGGCCTTCTCGCACAGGGTGTCGCCCGTGACCGCGTAGCGCAGGCCCGAAACGGCAACGATCTCGCCCGGGCCGGCGATTTCGGCCTTTTCACGGTGTCCGGCGTGCAGGCGGAAAAGCCTTGCCGGGCGCTCCGCGGCGTCGCGCGTGGCGTTGTAGACGTCCTTGCCGGCCTCCAGGCGGCCGGAATAGACGCGCACGAAAACCTGTTTGCGCCCGGTCTCCATGCTGACCTTGAAGGCCAGGGCGGCAAGGGGCGCGGCGGGGTCGGGCTCGAAGCGCTTTTCCTCTTTCGTTTTGGGGTCGAGCCCCACCACCGCGCCCCGATCGAGCGGGCTCGGCAGGAAGGCCAGCACGCCGTCGAGCAACGGTTGCACGCCGATATTTTTGAGCGCCGAGGCGGCATAGACCGGCACGGCGGCATGGCCCAGGGTGGCGGCGCGCAGCCCGGCGACCAACCGGGCCGTCTCGATATCCCCGCCGCCGAGATAGGCTTCCATGAGCGCCTCGTCGAATTCGCAGGCCGTTTCCACGAGTTTTTCACGCCAAGGCGCGGCCTGGGCGGCTTCGTCGTCGGTCAGCGCGCGGCGCGTTATCTCCTCGCCCTGGGTCGCCTCGTTGAAATCCAGCCGCTCCATGGCGATGAGGTCGATGACGGCGGTGAAATCCGCGCCCTGGCCCACGGGAATGGTCACGGGCACGGGGTTCGCGCCGAGTTTGTCGCGCATGGCGGCGAGCGTCCCTTCGAAATCCGCGCCCAGGCGGTCGAGCTTGTTGACGCAGGCGAGCTTGGGCACCCCGTACGTCACGGACTGCCGCCAGACTGTCTCGGACTGGGGCTCGACACCGGCCACGGCGCAAAAGACGCCGACGACACCGTCCAGCACGCGCAGCGACCGCTCGACCTCGATGGTGAAGTCCACGTGGCCGGGGGTGTCGATGATGTTGACGGGGTGGTCTTTCCAGACGCACGTGGTGCAGGCCGAGGTGATGGTGATGCCGCGCTCCTGCTCCTCGGGCATGAAATCCATGGTGGCCGTGCCGTCGTGCACTTCACCCATGCGGTGGATGCGGCCGGTGTAATAGAGGATACGCTCGGTCAGCGTGGTCTTGCCGGCGTCGATGTGGGCGATGATGCCGATATTGCGGAGGCTCTGGGGCCTGCTTTTGCCGGCCCCTTTCTTGGCGCTCATAAACGCTCCGTGGCTTTGGTCGCGGATCGGGTCAGGCGACGTCGCCCTGGCGCGCGGCGGCGACGCGCACGCGCCGGAAGGCCTCGGGCGGCAGCTGCGGCCAAAGCCAAAAAGTCTCCCGGCCGGTGGCCAGGCGCAGGGGGGCCGCTTCCGCGAAAGCCGCGTCCGCCCCGCTGCCGGCGTAGACGGCGTCATACCCCGAAATCGCGCCTTTTGCCAGGGAATCCGACGCATCGTCCGACAGGGACGCGGCATCGACGAGCTCGAGATCCGGCTGGGCAAAGGCCAGGGCTTCGCGGTCGAGGCGCTCCTGCGGACCGTCGGCCAGAAGCGCCCTGCCGCGCGTCACGGCATCGTGGACAGCGATTTCGGGGCAGGCCGCAAGGTCCGGCCGCGGCGCACCGTCGAGGAGCACGAGCGCGCCGGAGCCTTTTGCGGCAAGCAGCGGCCACACGCCGGCCAGGGCGCGCGGCCCCAGGCGGCAGGCTGTCTCCACGCCGCAAAGCTCCAGGGCGACCAGCAGTTCCTGCGGCCATGCCCCGCCCACGCGCACGGCTGCGACCTCGGGCACGCCCGCGCACAGGGCCGGCAGCACGGCGGCGACAAGGCGCGACGGCGAAGCAAAGCGCGGTCCGCAGACGATAACGGCAAAATCGAGAGGCGCATCCGAGCGGGTCAGGACGAGGTCGTGGCCGAGGGCCGCTTCGCTGCGGCGCAGGCGCGGCATGGGGCCGCCGCAGGCGGCGAAGACGGCGGCGATACCCGTCTTGATCCGCGCCCGGTCCAGATCGGATACGCGGCCGTAGGCCCTGGCGAAGGCGGCGTCGGCGACCCTCCCCCGCTCCATGGCCGGCGGCCAGAAGGAAGGAGAAGCCTGATCGACGGTGTCGTCCGTTTCGGTGTGCATGACGGGCGGATACGAAAGGCGCGGGGCGCATTGCGCCGCCCCGCGCCGGGTGGTTACAGCCAGCGTTTGGCCCAGTTGCGCCAGCTGCCTTCGATCTTGCGCCGCTCGGCCTCGGTCAGGGTCTTCTGGTACTCGAGGTAGGAGAGTTCGGCGCGCAGCTTGGCGTACTCCAGAACCTCTTCGAGGTCCTTGAAGTTCTCGGCCGTGTACATGTAGCGCTTCCAGGCCGCGCCGTACTGGTCCGTGCGCCAGTAGAAATCGGCCACGAACAGTTCGTGCTCAGCCATGCGCTTGCGGCAGCGCCGAATGTACTCGGCGGCTTCCTTGCCGTAGTCGGTGTCCGGGAAGGTCTGCTGGAGCAGGTAGAAGTACTGGAGCGCTTCCTGGAGGTTGCCTTGCGGCATATCGATGGATTCGGAGCGTTTGAAGTTGGAGACGCCGATCTGGTACAGAACGTAGGGAATCTCTTCGCTGCGCGGATGCACGGATTCGAATTCCTTGTACGTTTCGGCGGCCGGACCGTAATCTTCGGTCAGGAAATAGGCGTCGGCCAGGGCGATGGTGCCCATGGGCGTATAAGGACTGAAGGGATAGCGGTCCTTGAGTTTGATGAAATAGCCGATGGCTCCGTAATAATCCTTTTGCGACATGGCGTCGCGCCCGGCTTCATAGAGTTCCTGGGCGGTGTCCTCGGGCGGCGGCAGGAAATAGTAGTCCATGAGCCCGGCGCAACCGCCGAGGAAGAGAAGCAGGAAGGACAAAGGCAAAATGCGGCGCATCATCGCGTTCATGGCATGATCCTGGATAAGCCCGGCTGTCCGGGCGGCATGCGTCGGACGCGGCGCCGCCAAAGGGCAACGGCCGGTCAGGCGTTTTGATGCGCGTCCTCTTATCAGATGGGGTTTACGCGCACAATGGAAAAAACCGAACCCGTCCGGCCGCCTCGCGAGGCGCATGGCGCATGGCGAGGGAGGGGACGGGTCCGGCCGTCGTCAACCTTGCGAGAAGCGTGAACTGATGTAGGCGTATGCGGCGTGGGCGGCGCTGGCTCCGTCGCCGACGGCAGTGGCCACCTGGCGGCAGGACTTGGACCGGATGTCCCCGGCCGCGAAGATGCCCGCAACGGAGGTGCGCATCTCCGCGTCCGTCTTGATGAACCCTCCGGAATCCCGCTCGAGGCCTTCGGGATAGAAATCTCCCTGGGGCTCGAAGCCCACGAAGACGAACACGCCGTCCACGGGGATGGTGTGGCAGTCGCCGCTCTTGACGTCGCGCACCTCGATCCCGGTCACGCTGTCGTTGCCGCTTATGGAGCACACGACGGTGGAGCGCAGGATTTCGATGACGGGACTGACGGAACAGCGGTCCTGGTAGCACTTCTGGCCGCGGAAGTCGTCGCGTCGGTGGATGAGGTAGAGCTTTTTGACCAGGCGCGACAGGTACAGCGATTCCTCCAGGGCCGAATTGCCGCCGCCGATGACGGCCACGGTCTGGCCCCGGAAGAAGTTGCCATCGCACAGCGCACAGTAGGAAACGCCCTTGCCGGCAAATTCCTTCTCGCCCGGGATGCCCACCCGCTTGTAGCGGGCGCCGGTGCACAGGACCAGGGCCGTGGCCTCGATGGTCTCGCCGCCGACGGTGATGCGGTGCATGCCGTCCACGGTTTCGATGGCCCGGACCTCGTCGCCGATGCGGTCCACGTCGTAATGTCCGAGGTGGGCGGCCATGAGATCGGCCAGCTTCCAGCCCTCGATGCCGTCCGGAAAGCCCGGGTAGTTCTCGATCAGATGCGTCATGAGCATCTGTCCGCCCGGGGACAGCTTTTCCACCATGGCCACGGACACGTCGGACCGCGCCAGATACAGCGCGGCGGTGATCCCGGCCGGGCCGCCCCCGATCACGACGGCGTCATAGCGTTTCATGGATTACAGGGCCTTTTGGGAGAGCATTTCCTTGATGCTGCTCTTGGAGACCGCGCCGGTGATCTGCTCGACCACTTCGCCGCCCTTGAAAAGGATCAGGGTGGGGATGGCGCGGATGCCGTATTTGCTCGGGGTGCTCGGATTCTCGTCGACGTTCATCTTGGCCACCTTGACCTGGCCGGTGTACTCGTTGGCCAGTTCGTCGATGACCGGCCCCATGGCCCGGCAGGGCCCGCACCAGGGAGCCCAGAAGTCCACCAGGACCGGCAGGTCGCACTGCAGGGCTTCGGCCTCGAAATTCGCATCGCTGAGTTGAATGGCCATGGGCATGCTCCTTTTGTGTAGTGGCCGGCCGGCAAAGCGGCCGGGTTTTTCGCTGACCGTGGAAGGCGAACACACGGGACCCGCTTAAGCGAGACCCCCGCGCAGTCCGCAACCATGAAAACCTATTGCGGCTCGGGCCGGCTGTCAACCGATGCCGGGCCGGGCGCGCGCCCCGCCCCGTGGTAGTCCCAGGGCAGCTTGCGGCCCCGCGGCACGGCGTCGAGGGAGAGATCGTGAAAAAGCCCCGCCGCCGCAAGGCGACAGCCGGCGGCCGCGATCATCGTGGCGTTGTCGGCGCAAAGGGCCTTGGGCGGCAGATAAAGCGGCACGCCATGCCGCGCGGCCACGCCGGCGAGCATGTCGCGGATGCGGCTGTTTGCGGCCACGCCCCCGGCCGCGAGCAGCGAAGCGGCTCCCTTGGCGGGCCCCGACAGCGCCCGCTCGACTTTCACGCGCAAGGTGTCGGCAATGGCGAAATTGATGGACGCGCACACCCGGCGCAGCTCCATGGGCCAGGATTCCGGATCCGCCGGGCCGGCCTGCGTCGGCATGACCGGCGCGCGCAGCTGCGGGTGGGCGGCGACATGGTTGGCCACGGCGGTCTTGAGGCCGCTGAAGCTGAAATCCAGGTTCCGGTTGTCGAGGTAGGGGCGCGGGAAAAGGCCTTGGTCGGCCTCGACCCCGGCACCCAGGACATCGACGTAGACGCCGCCGGGATACGGAAGGTTCAAGGACTTCGCCGCCTTGTCGAAGGCCTCCCCTGCCGCGTCGTCCAGGGTGCGGCCGAGGACCGTGAAATCGAGGGGGCCGGCGAGGCGTACGAGCTGGGTGTGGCCGCCGGAAACGAGCAGCCCGAGCGCCGGATAGGCCGCGTCGTCGCGCCCGAGGACGGCGGCCAGGAGATGGGCGTGCAGATGGTTCACGCCGACAAGGGGCTTGCCCGCGCCAAGTGCCAGCGCCTTGGCCGTGGCCAGACCGATGAGCAGGCTGCCGAGCAGCCCCGGCCCCCGGGCCACGGCCACGACGTCCACGTCGGCCATGGAAAGCCCGGACTGCGCGAAAAGCGCGCGCAGAAGCGGCCCCATGCGGCGCAGGTGCTCCCGCGAGGCGAGCTCCGGCACCACCCCGCCGAACAGGGTATGGACGTCGGTCTGCGAGGCGAGCTTTTCCAGGACGGGACGGCCGTCGCGGCAAAGCGCCACGGCCGTCTCGTCGCAGGAGGTCTCGATGCCGAGGCACAGCATGCGCGGCCGGCTAGGCCTTGCGGGCGCGGGCGTAGATCTCCGTCACCTTGGCCACGTCGTTCTTGCTGCCGATGAAGAGCGGCACGCGCTGGTGCAATTCCTCGGGCTCGATGGAAAGGATGTTGCGCTCGCCGTCGCTGCCCGCGCCTCCGGCCTGTTCGCACACGAAGGAAAGCGGCGAGGCCTCGCACAGAAGCCGCAGTTTGCCCTTGGGCTTTTTCGGATCGCGGCTGTCGGCGGGATAGAGGAAAATGCCGCCGTAGAGCAGGTTGCGGTGGAAGTCCGCGACCAGCGAGCCGATGTAGCGCCCGCCGTAGGGCTGGCCGCGCAGGTTGTCCGAGCCCTTGAAGTAGTTGACGATTTCCTTGGTCGGCCCGTCCCAGTAGTTCCAGTAGGCCTCGTTGACGGAATAGACCCGGCCGGTCTCGGGAATCCTGATGTCGGGGTGCGAGAGCAGGAACTCGCCCACGCTCGGGTCAAGCGTGAAGCCGTGGACCCCCTTGCCCGTGGTGTAGACCATCATCGTGGAGGTGCCGTAGAGGAAATACCCCGCCGCCACCTGCTCGGAACCGCGCTGGAGCAGGTCGCACAGGTTGTCGCCCGAGCAGCCGGGCTTGGTGCGGTAAATGGAGAAGATGGTGCCCACGTTGACGTTGGCGTCGATGTTGGACGAGCCGTCCAGCGGGTCGAAGATGAGAAAATAGTCGCCCTTGGGGAACTGGTCCGGGATGCGCACGAGGTCGGCGTTTTCTTCGGAGGCGATGGCGCACAGCACCCCTGCCCGCTCCATGCGGTGGATGAGGACCTTGTTGGCGTATTCGTCGAGTTTCTGGACCTGCTCGCCCTGGACGTTGATCTCGCCGGTGAAGCCGAGGACGTCCACGAGGCCGGCCTTGCGCACTTCCCGGGAGATGATCTTGGCCGCGAGGATCAGCTCGTTGAGAAGCCGGGTGAACCGGCCCGAGGCCATGGGGGATTCCTTCTGGTGCAACAGGAGATGTTCGGTGACGGTGACTTGCGGCATGTCTGGCTCCTCCCGACGCCTTGGCCTGGGGCTTGGTCGACGTGGTTGCCCCGCTTGTTCCAGGCGGCTGTCGGTTCTTCTACAATGGCGGCACGGTTCCCACAAGATTTTCGGCGGTTGCGCAAGGAAAAAGCCGGCGGCCCGGGCCGCCGGCGTACATGTGTGTCCGGTTACGACGCCGGCTGCGTGATGGGAACGCCCAGCGGCTCGGAAGGCTGGGCGTCCGGCGCGGGCGGGGCCGCCTCGGGCGCGGGTTTGGCGGGCGCGGGCTTGGCGGCCTTGGCCTCGCGCACGTCGGTCAGGTAGACGAATTCCATCTGGCCCACATAGCGGGCCTGCCAGGCGTACTGGCCGCCGGCGGCGTTCATCTCGCCCTGCACCGCGCCTTTGAGGATGTCTTGCCACTTGAGCCCGGCCAGGGCTTCGCCCTGCCCGCCGTCGCCCCCCCAGACCATGCCCTCGGTGGAGGCCACCACGAGCGCGCCGGGTTCGGGCGAGAAGCGGACGAGATTGCGCGGATCGAAACTCGCGACCACGAGGCCGGCGTATTCGTTGTTCTTGAAATAAGGCGCGGCGACCATGACCACGGTGCCGAGCTCGTCGGTCTTGACCTGCGCACCCATCTGGCGCTTGGCGTAGCGGTCGCCGAATTCCAGCAACCCGGTGTAATCCAGGGGACGCATGGAAACGGCCGGGACCTGGGAGAGCACCGCGCCGCTCGTGTCGATGACGGCCACGCTCGACAGCCAGTCATGGCGGGTCAGGAAGTCCTGGGTCCATTCGGGTTCCGGCGGCGTGTCCTGGGCGCCGAGCACGCGCATCATGCCCATGAGGCGCTCGTCCACCGGCATGAACAGAGCGGCGAGGCGTTGCAGGCCCTTGTCCGTGATACCCTGGTCGCTGAAGTCGATGGTCGGGTCGGTGTTGACGTAGGTCCGGTAGAGCTTCTTGGTGTCGCGCCAGGTGGTCTTCATGGTGCCGCAGCCGGTCAGCCCGGTCAGGAAGACAAGGCAACAAAGGGCCGCCAAGGCCGTGTTCAGGCTTCGTTTCAAGGCCGTTTCCCCTCGATGTTCCAGGTGATTGGTGTCTTGTCGCGGCGGGTGCAAGCCTGCCGTCTTGTGCATGCGCTTCGTGATATGGGCATTAAAGGCAAGAGACAAAAAAATTCTCGATCCCTTACAAAATACGCATGGAGGTTTCGCAGATGCCGCCCTAGCCCCGCGCCCGGGCGTCCAGGCGTCCGGCCAGGGCTTCGAGCAGGCTGACCAGTTTGGCAGGCCCCGCAGCCCTGCGGGGGCCGGTGGCGTCCCCGGCAGGCGCGGCGTCCGCCTCAGGGGCATGCCCCGGAGATGTGCCCGCGTCAAGGGCGGCCGCACGGGCCGCGATTTCGTCCCGCTCGGGGCCGGCAGGCAGGTGCGCCAGCAATTCGTCATAGATTTGGCGCGCCCCGGCAACATCGCCCTGGTCGGCCAGAAGCGCGGCCATGGTCTTGGTGCGCACCACAGTGTCGCGGGCCTTGGCGGGCCGGTTGCGATTTTTCTCGGCGTGGTCCGGGACGGCGGCCACGAGGTCGGCGGCGAGCGCCATCACCTCGCGCGCGCCGCGCAGGGACGGGGCGTCTTCGGCCTGGGGCTCGGACGCAACCGCCGCGACCGCATCCGGCGGCGCTGTCGGGGCCGGGGCGGGCGCGGGCTCCGGGGCGGCCTGGGCGCCGGCGTCGACAGGCGTTGCGGCCGGGGCGACGGGCTGGGCCCCGCGCAGGCTTTGCAGCCCCCGCTCCATGACTTTGGCCCAGGTCAGAGATTCGTCCTGGAAATAGTTGGCCAGAAAAAGCATGGCCAGGGCCGGGTCCTGGGACCGTGCCGCGGCCGTGCGCGACCACAGGAGCCAGACCGCGGGATAGCGGGAAAGCAGGCTGCCGACGTCGCGAAAGACCGCGTCCGCCTCGCCCGCGCGCCCGAGGCGAGAAAGGAGCTCGATCAGGAAGAACTTGGCTTCCAGATGGTCGGGGTGCTGGGCGATGCCGCGCGACAGCACGCCCGCGGCCTCGTCCTCGCGGCCAAGGGCGGCCAGTTCGCGTGCCAGCGGAAAGAACACCTTGGAATTGGGCTCGATCTCCAGGACTTCGCGGTAGAGTTCGATCTTACTGGCCATCGGCCCTGCCTCCCTCCGTTTCCTTGGCCTGCGGCTTGTCCTTGGGAAACTGGTAGAGGATTTCGTTTTCCTTGAGGTAGTTCATCTGGGAACGGGCCATCTTTTCCGTAAAGGCCCGATCGGTCTTGAGCCAGCGGATCTCCTGGCTGAGGTCCAGGGAATGTTCGTTGACGGTTTCGAGGTGCTGCTTGAGCTGTTCGTGGCGGGATTTGAGCTCCAGATAAGCAAAAATGCCGTTGTCGCTCCATATGAGATTATAGAGCAGAAATATATTGAAGAAAATTAGCCCCGTCAGAAGAAACCGTCGCCAGATCATGTCATTGCACGACGTATTTTTTCATGCGTTTGTAGTCCTGCTGCTCGAGCGGCTCCTTGAGCTCCTTGAGAAAATTTTCCGTGGCCGCCTCGATGCGGGCCACATCCTGTTCCTGGACGTCGATTTCCTCGACATGGGACAGGAACATCTTGAGAATATTGAAGTCGCGCAAAAGATAATGGCCGAACTGGAGGCGTTCGAGGTCCGGTTCCAGTTCGAGGATGGTGTGCAGGCAGTTCTCGATGCGCGCGGACAGGTTTTCGTCGCGGCGCGACGGGACGCGCGCCTGCCTGCCCACGCCCGGGCGCACGGCGCGCACCCGGCGCCTGGTGGACAGCTTGGAGGTGTTCTTGGGTTTCATGGCGCTTTTTCGTGGGGTCTTGCGGGCGAGGCCTCGTGGCGCGCTCGCGAAGCCGGGGTATCCCTATTGCATGCCAACATGGCGGCAAAATTTATTTTTTAAAAAAAAGGCCGTATCTGCCGCAAGGGGCCAACGCTACTGCTTGCCGGCCGCGGCCTTGGACCACATCACTTGCTTCCCGAACACATAAAAGTAATTGCCCCCGGATACAAGGGTCAAAACCAGGGCCAGATACAAAAGGATCCGCCCGAGGGGCACGGGGTCGAGCCCGAACCAGGGGTAATGCAGCAGCAGTGGACAGAGGGCCAGCATCTGGAGGATGGTCTTGAGCTTGCCGTAGCGGTCGGCGCTGATGACCACGCCGTAGTCCACGGCGATGGCCCGCAGGCCCGTCACGGCGATCTCCCGGCCGATGATGATCACGGCCACCCAGGCCTCGACCCAGCCCAGATGCGTGAGCATGATCAGCACCGAACTCACGAGCAGCTTGTCGGCCAGGGGGTCGAGAAACTTGCCGATGGTCGTGACGAGGTTTTGCCGCCGGGCCACGGCGCCGTCCACGATATCGGTCACCGACGCGGCGATGAAGAACAGCAGCGCGGCCAGGCACGTGCCCCTGCCGGGAAAATACAGCAGCACGACCAGGATGGGCACAGCCCCGATCCGGGCCAGCGTCAGGTTGTTGGCGAGATTGAACATCGTCGTTTGGCCTTTTTGTTACGGCTTGCTGGCAGGCGTGTAAAGCAATCCCCGGCCGGCGTAAAGCCTTTCGCCGCGCCGCCCTCCCCGCCTGCCGGCGGGAGGGACGCCGCTTGAGCGATGCCGCGCTTTCTTACGGACAGGGCGAGGACGCCGCCTCGAGGCTTTCGCGGCAGGCGGCGGCCACGTTTTGCGCCAAGGCCGCAAACGCGGTCTTGGCCGGACAGTCCTCGTCCAGGGACACCACCGGCAGCCCCAGGTCGCCCGCGACCACCGTGGCCGGGTCGAGCGGCACCGCGCCGAGGAAGTCCAGGCCGTACGCCCGGGCCAGGGCCTCGCCGCCGCCTTTTTTGAACAACGCGATTTCCTTGTGGCAATAGGGGCAGACGAGCCCGCTCATGTTCTCCACCACGCCGAGGATGTTGGCGTTGGCGTACTGGAGGAAATTGATGGTCTTGCGCACGTCGGCCAGGGACACTTCCTGGGGCGTGGTCACGAGCAGGCACAGGGCGTCGCGCACGGTCTTGAGCACGGTCAGGTGCTCGTCGCCTGTGCCGGGCGGGGAATCGATGACGAGATAGTCGAGCTCGCCCCAGTCCACGTCGGCCAAAAACTGGCGGATGGCCGTGGTGCGCATGGGGCCGCGCCACAGGACCGCCTGATCGGGGTCCTCGAGCAGGGACTGCATGGAGACCACGAGCAGGTTGCCGCCCGCGCGCCTGGGCGCAAGCGGCGCGTCGCGGCCGGCCTCAAGCGCGCCCGTGATGCCGAGCATGCGCGCGACGCTCGGGCCGTGCAGGTCCACGTCGAGCAGGCCCACCCGGGAGCCGGCGTCGGCCAGGGCCCGGGCCACGTTGACCGCCACGGAGCTTTTGCCCACGCCGCCCTTGCCGCTCATGACGAAGAGTTTGTAGCGGATCTTGCCGAGCGTCGCACCGATACGGCTGTCGCGGGCGTCGCGGGCGTCGTCCCCGCGGCCGGAACAATCGGTCAGGGTTTGCATCCGGGTTCCTTTCTCCCTTGTCGGGCCCTACCAGCCGTGGGCGCCGACGAGATCGACGAACATGACGTCGCCGAGCTTGCGCGCAAGGATGCGTCCGTTTTCCTTGCGCACCACATGCAGCTCCTGGCTGCGCCGGGACGCGCCCACGGGAATGACCATGCGTCCGGGGTCCGCAAGCTGCGCGAGAAGCGGCTCGGGGATGCGCGGCCCCCCGGCCGTGACCACGATGCGGTCGAAAGGCGCTTCGTCGGGCCAGCCCAGGGTGCCGTCGTCGAGCTTGAAGCGGACCTTCAGGTAGCGCAGGCCCTCGAGCCGTCGCCGCGCCGCCTCGTACAGGGGCCGCACACGCTCCACCGTAAAGACGTACGCGCCCAGTTCCGCCAGCACCGCGGCCTGGTAGCCCGAGCCGGTGCCGATCTCCAGCACGCGCAGCCCCCGCGAGACCTCGAGCAGTTCCGTCATCCAGGCCACGACGTAGGGCTGGGAAATGGTCTGCCCGTGCCCGAGCGGCAGGGGATGGTCCTCGTAGGCCTGGGGAATGAGCGCCTCTTCCACGAAAAGGTGGCGGGGCACCTTGCGCATGGCCCGCAACACCTCGGGATCGGAGACGCCCCGCGCCTCGATCTGGTCCCGGACCATGCGGTCGCGATTGCGCTTGAAGTCGATTTTCGGCCCAGGTCCGTTCATTTTCGCCCTTTCCCCGAACCGACGCCAGGGCTTGCGCGCATGGCGGCACGCTCCATTTTTGAAACCAGAATCCGCCAGCCAAGTCAACCGCCCGAGCCTTGACAGGCGGGTGTTTGCAATGCCATTTGCGATGTATCAAGGAGGCATCCATGCTCACCACCCGCGACCTCATGACCGAAGACATCATCGCCCTGCGCGACAGCGACTCCCTGCTCGAGGCCCAGAAGGCCATGGAGCAGGCGCGCATCCGCCACCTGCCCATCGTCGACGCCGCCGGGGCTTTCGTGGGCCTTTTAACCCACCGCGACCTCCTGGCCGCCTCCGTCTCCCGCTTGGCCGATATCGATCAGGCCACACAGGAAGAAATCTACGGCGGGATTCCCATCCACGAAGTCATGCGCGCCGACGTGGCCATGGCTACCCCGGAACTGCCCTTGCGCCAGGCGGCCGAGGTGTTGCTCACCCAGAAATACGGCTGCCTGCCCGTGGTCGAGAGCGGCAAGCTCGTCGGCATCCTCACCGCGTCGGATTTCATTCGCCTGAGCCTCGACCTCATGGACGCCCTCGAAGCCAACGAAAAGCTCGACTGCCAGGGCTGCCAGGACTGCCAGGACTGCCAGGACTGACGCCCGGCCCTCTGTTTCGGCCCTTTCCCACGGCCCCCCGCGGTTTCCGGCAGCCCGGACGCGGGGGCCGTCGCGTCCGATGAGGACGACAGTTTTTGCGCGAAATCTGTTGACTTCCGATTTGTGAAATTTTACGCTTTTCACTTGAATTACGGCGGCGGGGCTACGCCTGCGGCTGCCGCCTGTATATTTGCAGCGGCTAGGTCCTTTTACCGTTTCTTGGAGCTTTAAGGAGGGAGTTGGATGCGTTCCAAGGTCATGCTTTCCATGTTGGTCGGTTCGATGTTCATCCTGGCCCTGGCTACCGTTGCCGTGGCCGATGGCGGCAAGTACAGCCCGATCGTCGACGCCAAGTCCGAGCTGTGCTACCCCCTGACCCTTACCTTCAAACGTCCGTCCGGGGTGCTCAAGACCAGCTTCGCGCCGGTTTCGTTCTCCCATGGCCAGCACGGCAACATCGCCTGCGGCACCTGCCACCACATGTGGGACGGCAAAGGCAAGATCGAGGGCTGCGCCACCGAGGGTTGCCATGACAACCTCAAGGAGCGTCAGGAACCCACTTCCTATTTCCGCGCCTTCCACGACAAGAACGCCGAGAACAGCTGCCTGGGCTGTCACATGAAGACCAACATCGCCCGCAAGGAAAAGGGCCAGAAGCCCCTTTCCGTGGCCCCTTGCTCCAACAACGGCTGCCACGTCGCCCAGAAGTAACGCACGTTCGACAACCCCGCCGTTTTCGCCCCCGCCTCGTGCGGGGGCTTTTTTTTGCCCGCGTTCCGGCGGCGCTGCGACAATGCTGTCCCGACCGTTGCCAGACGCCCGGGATGCCGCTATGCCAAGGCGACCCTGGCCGACTGGCCCCGACACCCCCGAAGGAGGCGCGACCATGGACGAACCGTATCTGAAACCGGGTTTTTTCAGCTGGAACGAACTGATGACCACGGATGTGGAGGCCGCCAAGGCCTTCTACACCGGACTGCTCGGCTGGACCGCCGAGGACAAGCCCATGCCCGAAATGGGCATGACCTACACGCTGCTCAAGGTCGGCGACACGCCCGTCGGCGGTATGATGGCCATGCCGCCCGAGGCCGGCCCCATGCCGCCGGTCTGGGGCAGCTACGTCAACGTGGACGACGTGGACGCCGCGGCGAAAAAGGCCGTGGCGCTCGGCGGCTCCGTCTACAAGGAGCCCATGGACATCCCGGGCGTGGGCCGCTTCTGCGTTGTCGGCGACCCGCAGGGTGCGTTCCTGGCGCTGATCACATTCAAGATGGAAGGCTGATGCCGGGCAGGGACGACACCGCGCGGCGGGCGCTGTGGCGCGACGTTTCGCTGCCCCTGTCCGCCGCGCTCCCCGGCATCCCCGGCGACCCGCCGTTTCGCCGCGAACTGTTCCTCTCCCGTGAGGCCGACGGCTGCGAGGCCGCGTCCTGGAGCCTTTCCGCCCACGCCGGCACGCACCTCGACTTCCCCGCCCATTTCCTCCCCGGCGGCCGCCGCGCCGGCGACTATCCGGCTGCGGCGTTCTTCCTGCCGGCGCGCGTCGTCGACACCGGCGACTCCCTGGCGCTCGGCCCGGAACTGCTGGACGCCGCCCTCGTCGCAGACGCCGCCCCGGGCGAGGCCGTGCTCTTTCGCACGGTCAATTCCGCAACGCGCGCCTTTCTCGGTCCCGCTTTTCCCGAATCCTTCGCCGCCCTGACCCCGGCGCTGGCCGCGCGTTGCGCCCGGCAGGGCCTCGCCCTCGTCGGCATCGACGCCTTAAGCGTCGAGCCCCTGGACGACCCGGCCTTTCCGGTCCACCACATCCTCCTCGAAGCCGGCGTGCTCATTCTGGAAGGGCTTTTCCTGGCCGACGTCGCGCCAGGACGCTACCTGCTTTCCTGCCCGCCGCTGCACGTTCCCGAAGCCGAGGCCTCGCCGGTACGCGCCGTGCTCGGACCGGCGGATTTTCTCCGGGAACGGCCGTGACCGCGTCCTGGCTCACGCCCTGGCGGCTTCGAGTCTACCCGCGCCTCCTGCTCGCGGCCATGGGTCTGGCCCTGCTTTTCGTCCTGTGCACCGGCTCCGGGGCCAGGGTCGTCTCCGGCAGGCTCGGCGGCGATTTCGCCGAATTCTACGCCGCCGGGCGCATCGTGCTTGCCGGCCAGGCGGAGCGGCTCTACGACCCGGCCGTACAGCGCGCCGCCGAGTGCGACCTGATGCCGGACGCCGCCGGCGACGTGTTCGTGCCCTTCGCTTATCCGCCCCAGTTCGCCCTGCCCTACGCCCTGCTCGCCGCCCTGCCCTACCGCCCGGCCTTTGCCGCGCACCTCGCCGTCATGGCCGGCCTGCTCTTCCTGGCCGTGCGCATCGTCTGCCGCGACCTGCCCTGGGCCACGCCGTACACGGCAGCCGTCGTCTGCGCGGCCATCCTTTTCTATCCGCTCCTGCGCGCCCTGCTCGGCGGGCAGAACACGCCTCTGACGCTGTGCCTCTTCGCCGCCGCCTGGAGCTTCGAGCGGCGCGGCCGCATGGTCGCCGCCGGGCTTTGCCTGGCGGCACTGTGCTTCAAGCCCCAGCTCGGCCTCGGGCTGCTTGCGCTCTACGCCCTGGCCGGGCGCACGCGCATGGCGCTTTTCGCCTGCCTGGGACTCGCCGTCCTCCTTGCCGGCGCCACCGCCTTCTTCGGCCCGTCCTGGCCCGCCGCCTGGCTCGGCTACGCGGACTGGGTGGTGCGCACGTCCCTTGGCATGGAAGGCGAAATGGCCGTGAGTTTCCCGGGCGTCGCCCGCCATCTCCTTGCCGCCTGGCCCCGGGCGGGACTTGCCGCGGGACTTGGTGCCGCGTGCGCGGTCCTGGCCTGCCTGGGCGTCGTTTTTTGGCGCAGGCGCGGACGCTCCCTCGACCTGCCCTGCCTGGGACTGGCTGCCGCCGGCTTGCTCCTGGCCGCGCCCCATGCCTATTTCTACGACGCCGGTCTGCTCGTCTTCCCCGCCCTGGCGCTCCTTGACGCCAGGCTGCCCCATGCCGCCTCCCTCGTCTGCGGCCTCTGGCTGGCGGGGCTGGCGCAGATCTTCGCCCCGCACCTTGGCTTAAGCCCCCTGTTCCCGGCCGCACTGGCCCTGTTCGGCCTGTGCCTGGCGCTCGTTGCCGCGCCGCGCCGGATCCGACCCTGACGTCTCGGCAATACCTATCCTTTTTTCCTACGCGAGAAGGCTATTATTATAAAACGTAGCCGACACGTTGCATGGATGAGGATTTCGTAATACGAAAAGCCATGGCGTCTTCCACACTGGCCGTGCCGTCCTTGGCCGCGACGCATCTCGCCCGGCAGCGGCTTCTGGGGCTGCGGGCGCTCGGCCTGTGCGCCGCCTTGACCCTCCTTGCCCTCTACGCCCTGGCGGCGGGCAGCTACGACCTGACCCCGGGCCGGGTGCTCGCCGCGCTGTGCAGCCAGGACACCGGTCCGGGAGCGGTGGTCGTGCGCAGCATCCGCCTGCCGCGCATCCTGGCCGCCGTGGCCGGCGGCTTCGGCCTTGCCGTTTCCGGCGTGGTCATCCAGAGCCTGCTCGGCAATCCCCTGGCCTCACCGTTCACCCTGGGCATCAGCCACGGCGCGGCTTTCGGCGCGGCCTGCGGCATCGTCTTTCTCGGTGCGGGGAGCTTCTCGGCCAATGCGCTGTTCGCCACGGCCGGGGAAACGGCGCGCATAAGCGGCGTGTTCGCCACGTCGCTTTGCGCCTTTGCCGGAGCCCTTGCCGCAACGGCCATCGTTTCCGCCCTGGCTCTGCTGCGTCGGCTGGGGCCCCAGGCCATCATACTCTGCGGCGTGGCCCTTTCCTCGCTTTTTACCGCCGGCACGATCCTCATCCAGTTCTTCGCCGACGAACTGCAACTCGCGGCCATCGTCTTCTGGACCTTCGGCGACGTCTCCCGGGCGCGCTGGCCGCAAATTGCGGCCATGGCCGCGGCCGCCGGGGGCGTCACCGGCATGTGCCTGCTGGCGCGCCAGGACTTGAACGCGCTTTTGGCCGGCGACGACGTGGCCGCAAGCGTAGGCGTGGCCACGCGCAGGCTGCGCCTGTGGGGCATGGGACTGGCGGCGCTGTGCACGGGCGTGGTGGTCGCCGTGTGCGGGGTCATCGCCTTTCTCGGGCTGCTCGCGCCGCACATCGCCCGGCGCACCACGGGCGCGGACCATGGGCCGTTGGTCGTACACGCCGGGCTCTGGGGCGCGCTGCTGCTTCTTGGCGCGGACACCGCCGGCCGGTTGCTCGCCGGGACGGGCGTGCTGCCCGTGGGCGTGCTCACCTCGTTCATGGGCGCGCCGCTTTTCCTTTTCCTGTTGCTTCGCGGAGGTCGATCATGAGCCTTGCCGCAGAAAACGTCCGCTTCGCCTACAACGGCCGCCCGGTCCTCGGCGACGTGAGCCTCGCCCTGACGCCGGGGCGCGTCACCGCCATCCTGGGCATAAACGGCGCGGGCAAGACCACACTGCTGCGCTGCCTGGGGGGCCTCGTCCGCCCGGGTCGCGGCTGCGTGCGCCTCGGCGGGCGCGACCTGCGGGAATTTTCCCGCCGCGAGGCGGCCCGGGCCATCGCCTACGTACCCCAGTCGCAGCAGGCCGAACGCCTGACCGTGTTCGAGGCCGTGCTCCTCGGACGGCGGCCGCACATGGGGCTGCGGCCGGGGCGGCGCGACCTCGCCCGGGTCGAGGCGGTGCTTGGCGCCCTGCATCTCGCCGACCTGGCTTTCCGCCGCCTGGACGAGCTTTCCGGCGGCGAGAGCCAGAAGACCGCCATCGCCCGGGCCCTGGCCCAGGAACCCGACGCCCTGCTCCTCGACGAACCGACCGCGAGCCTCGACCTGAAAAACACGCTGGAAGTCTTCGACATCGTCCGCGCCGCCGTGACGGCTAACGGCGTGGCCGCGGCGGCCGTGCTCCACGACCTGTCCCAGGCCATGCGCTTCGCCGACGATTTCGTGCTGCTCGCCGCCGGGCGCATCAAGGCCCGGGTGGACCGGGCCGGGCTCACCCCCGAAATCGTGCGCGAAGTCTACGGTGTGGAAGTGGCCCTCGGCGAAGTGGGCGGCCATCCCGTCGCCGCCCCCCTGCGCGTGGCCGACGCGGCGTAGGGGGAAAGGGGAGAGGGAAGAAGGAAGAGGCCTCCGGCGGCCGGGAGGGGATGATCCCCTCCCGGACCCTCCCCGATGGGGGAAAGGGCATGGGGCCCAGACGCGTGCAACACCGATCGGAGAGGGAAGTGATGTCTCGAATGCTTCGGGTGCTTATGTGTCTTTTGGCTTGCGCTGCCCTGCTTGCGGCCGCGCAGACGGCGGCCGCGCGATCCGTCACGGATGCGGCAGGCCGGCAGGTGGAAGTTCCCGACGATCCGTCGCGCATCGTCTGCCTGGGGCCGGGCTGCCTGCGCCTGATCGCCTTTCTCGAGGCCACCAACCGGGTGGTTGGCATCGAGCGCTTCGAAATCGCCCAGAAGACCGGCCGGCCCTACCGCCTGGCCCATCCCGAGCTGCTTGCCCTGCCCGTCATCGGCCCCGGCGGCCCCAAGAGCATCAACCAGGAACCCGATCTCGAGGCGCTGCTCGCCGTCAAACCGCAGGTCGTCTTCACTTCGGCCATGGACGGACCCGTGGCCCAGGCTCTGCAGGTAAAAATCGGCATTCCGGTCGTGGCGCTCAGCTACGGCAAGTTCGCCCGCTACGACCCGAAGGTCTTCGATTCCCTGCTCCTGGCCGGAACCATCCTCGGCGTCGGCGATCGGGCCAGGGCCGTGGAGAACTTTCTCAAGGACGCCGAAGCCGACGTGCGCGCCCGCGCGGCCAAGGGCATGGCCAAGCCCGGTTTCCGCAAGCCCACGGTCTACGTCGGCGGCACGGGCTTTCGCGGCACCCATGGCCTGGGCAGCACCGACAATCCCTACGCGCCCCTGGACTGGCTCGGCGCGGACAACCTGGCCGGCCGCGTCACGGATGACGGCCACGCCTTCATCGACCGCGAACAGCTGCTGGCCTTCGACCCGGACGTGCTCTTTATCGACGCGGCCGGGCTGTCCCTCGTCGCGGACGAGGCCGCGCGCCAGCCGGAATTTCTCGGCGCACTGCGCGCCGTGCGCCAGGGCCGGACCTACGTGCTCTACCCCTTCACCAACTACCTGACGAACCTCGACACCATCGTCGTGGACGCCTACGCGGCCGGCAAGGTCCTGTACCCCGAGGCGTTCGCCGACGTCGATCCGGCGCAAAAGGCGAATGTTGTCTACACGTTCCTGGTCGGCAAGCCGGTCTACGCGCAAATGGCGCAGGATTTCGGCCCCCTGGGACAGAAGCCGGCGTTTCTTGAAGACTTCGGCAAGAAGTGAAAGGAGAAGCGGAATGGAAAGAGCGGATGTTGCGGCCCTGACCGAACGGGCCCGGGATTTTCACGGCCACATGTGCCCGGGGCTGGCCATCGGCATCCAGGCCGCGCGCATCGGCCTCGCCGTCTGCGGCCATGACAGCGACGAGGACGTGGTGGCCGTGGTCGAGACGGACATGTGCGCCGTGGACGCCATCCAGGCGCTCATGGGCTGCACCTTCGGCAAGGGCAACCTCGTGCACCGCGACTACGGCAAGGCCGCTTTCACGTTTTTCCGCCGCCGCGACGGCGAAAGCGTGCGCTTGCTCGTGCGGCCGGACCTCCATGCCCTGGTCGATCCCGAATTCGCCGCCGTGCGCGAAAGACTGAACACCGCGCCGGACGACGCGCAGGCCAAGGCCATGCTCCCCGAGCTCGCCGCGCGCTGCGCCGCGCGCATGCTCGCGCGCGATCCCGAGGAACTCTTCAGCCGCACCACGCCGCAAACGCCGACCCCGCGCCGCGCTGCCATCCTGTCGAGCCTGACCTGCGCCCACTGCGGCGAAACCATGATGGAGTCGCGTTCGCGGCGCTTCGCCGGCCAGACCCTGTGCATCCCCTGCTTCATGGCCGTGGAGCAGAAGGTCTGACCGGCGGCAGCCGCATGGATTATTCGACGCAGAGAATGGAATAGTCGTCGCCGGTCAGGCACACGCCCCCGGCTTCGGTCACCTCGAAGGTGTTCTCGACGCCGACCATGCCGACCCCGGCGATGCCGAACTTGGGCTCGAGTGCGAGCGTCATGCCCGCCTCCAGCGGCGTGTCGAAACCCTTGGCCAGAACCGGCCAGCCGTCGATGAGAAGGCCAATGCCGTGGCCGAGGAAGCGGACCTTGTTTTCGCCAAGGCCCATGAACCCTTCGGTCAGGCCTTCCTGCTCGGCCATGGACAAGGCCAGGGCGTAGAGTTCGCTCGGAATCGCCCCGGGCTTGAGGCGCTCGGCCGCGGCCTGCTGCACGCGGACGCACAGGTCGTGGCCGCGCCGTACCGCCTCGGGGATGTCGGCTTGCTTGCCCGCGAAATAGACCTGTGTCTTGTCCGTGGCGTAGCCTTCCAGGGAAAAGCCGTTGTCAATAGTGAGGACCTCGCCCTTTTTCCAGACCTTGCCGGCGTAGCCGGAAAACGGCAGGGCCGGGTGTTCGCCGCGAAGCCCCACCGGGCCGTTGAACACGCTCGGGTAGTTGCCACTGTCCCCGGCCGCGATGTGTCCGAGAAAAATCTCGTCGCCGCTGCCCATGCGCAACATGCCCTGGTGTCCCAGGTCGAAGAAGGCGTCCCAGCACTTGCGCGCGATCTCCCGCTCGCTCATACCCGGGGCGATGGTCGCGGGCAGTAGTTCCATGAGCCCTTTGGCGTGGCGTGCGCCGCACAGGCGGATTTTCGTCAGCTCCCATGCGGACTTTTGCGCCTGGGCCACGGCCAGGGCGGCGTCGCCCGGCACGAAGGAGACGTCCGGCAGGCGCGAGGTGAGAAGCTGCGCCAGGTTCCAGGGCAGGCCCGACTGCTCGGCGGCGCAGACATCGGCCAGGGGGCTGCCCGCGGCCGCGCACAACCCGGCCAGATCGCCGAAAGAGCGGAAAGAAACGATATGCGTAAGCGGTGATTCCAGCTCGGCGCGCTTGCGGCCCTTGCGGCAGCACAACACGGCTTCGCCCTCGAGCGGCAGCCAGAGCACGCCGTTGGCCCACGAGCCGGTCAGGTAATAAATGGACAGGCGCGCAAAAACGAGCAGGCCCCCGGCCCCGGGCGCGACCGCCGCCAGGGCGGCGCGGCATTTGGCGTGGCGGGAGCGCATTTCAGTAATCGGCAGACGTTCCAGAGCTTCAAACATCCTGACTCCGTTCGTTTGGGTTGCATTCCGGGAGGAACCGGGTATAGCGGCCCTCCCGGCTGTTGCTGGCATCGGCGCGCGAATCGGCGGCCGATTGCAGGGGCGGCCGTAACTTCGCCTGTTGGACGCAAGGGATGCCGAACACACAGCTGGCTTGGCCGGCCTTTTTCGCCCTGGTCGGGGCGACGCTGCTTTGGGGCGGTTCGTTTATCGCCATGAAGATCGCCATGCAGGGCTATTCCCCGCTGCTGGTGGTCTTTTGCCGCATGGCCCTGGCGTCGCTCGTGTTCGCGCTGCTGTGGCGTCGCCTGGGGGGCTTTCGCGCGGCCAAGGGCGACTGGGCGGCGCTTGTCTTCATGGCCTTTTGCGAGCCGTGCCTGTATTTCGTGTGCGAGGCCAAGGCGCTCACGCTCACCCAGGCCTCCCAGGCGGCCATGGTCACCGCCCTGCTGCCGCTTTTGACGGCCGTGGCGGCGGCAATTTTCCTCAAGGAAAAGCTCGAGAAGAAAGCCGTGGCCGGCCTGACCCTGGCCGTGGCCGGGGTCGCGGTCATGAGCGCCTCGGGCCAGGCGTCCGCGGATGCGCCCCATCCCTTCGCCGGTAATTTCCTGGAATTTCTCGCCATGTGCTGCGCGGTAGGCTACATCGTCACGGCCAAGCGCCTGGCGGCGCGGCATCGACCGCTCTATCTCACCGCCGTGCAGAGCTTCACCGGCACGGTCTTTTTCGCGCCGGTTCTTCTCTTTGCCCCACTGCCGCAGACGTTCGCGGTCGGCCCCACCCTGGCCGTGGTCTTCCTCGGCTTCGGCGTCACCTTCGTGGCCTACGGGCTCTACAATTACGGCGTCAGCCGCGCCCCGGCGGCCAAGGCGGCGGCGTTTATCAACCTCATTCCCGTCTTCGCCTGCCTGCTCGCTCGGGTCATGCTGGACGAGGCCCTCACCCCCGCGCAATGGATCGGCGGGTTCATGGCCCTTGGCGGCGTGGGCTTAACCGCCCGGCCCGGCGGCAAAAAAAAGGCGGGCGCACCCTAGGCGTCACGTCCTCGGGGAAGGCGTGGGCTTTCCTAGAAGACGCACCTTTGATTTCCCCTGTTCCCTAGAAAAGAGGCTCGAGCTTTCTCCGGGGGACAGGCTCGGGGTCGTGGGGCGTATAATCCATGTTGCGCCGCACGGGATTGAACCCCGCGCCCACGGCCAGCCGGCGCAGTTCCTCTTCCTCCATGCGGAAATGGACCCCGGCGGCGGCCACCACGTTCTCCTCGATCATGGTCGAGCCCAGGTCGTTGGCTCCGTAAAAGAGCGCGAGCTGCCCGATGCGCGGCCCCTGCGTCACCCAGGACGCCTGGATGTTCGGGATGTTGTCGAGGAAGAGGCGCGAAAGCGCCAGCCAGCGCAGATACTCCCAGGACGAGGTCTCGGGCACGGAAAGCGCGGTGTTGCCGGGCTGGAACGTCCAGGGAATGAACGCCGTGAATCCGCCGGTTTCGTCCTGGAGATCGCGGATGCGCGACAAATGCTCCAGGCGGTGCTCCAGGCTCTCGCCAAGGCCGAGGACCATGGTCGCCGTGGTACGAAGCCCCAGCCCATGCGCCTCGCGCATGACTGCGATCCATGCATCGGCCGGGCATTTGTTGGGCGAAACGCTGCCGCGCACGGCATCGGCCAGGATCTCCGCCCCGCCGCCGGGCAGGGAGGCAAGGCCCGCGCCCTTGAGTTCGGCCAGCACCTCGGCTATGGACAGGCCTTCCATTTTGGCCAGGAAGACGATCTCCGGCGGCGAGAAGCCGTGCACCGCCACTTCCGGGAAGCGGTCGCGCAGAAACGCCAGCATGTCCGTGTAAAAGGACAGGGGCAATTCCGGGTGCATGCCGCCCTGGAGCAGGATCTGCCAGCCGCCGAGCGTCACGGTCTCGGCCACCTTGGCCGCGAGCTGCTCGCGGGAGAGCACGTAGCCCTCGGCGTGTCCCGGCGGCCGGAAAAAGGCGCAGAAGCGGCAGCCGCAGGCGCATACGTTGGTATAATTGATATTTCGGTCGACGATGTAGGTGACGACCGGCTCGGGATGCAGGGCGAGCCTTGCGGCGTGGGCCTTTTTGCCGAGCGAGAAGACGTCCTCGCCTTCCCACAAGGTCATGGCCTGGCTGACGCTCAGGCGTTCGATGGCGGATACGGACATGCGCGCGAAACCTCCGGGCATGGATGCCGCCAAGCGGATACACCTTTTTCCCGCAAACGAAAACCTCTCTCGGGGCAACCCATGCTGTACGCCGATTCGCTGCTCAAGGAACTGCTCGCTCCGGGCAAGACCATCGCCCTGGTCGGGGCCAAGGACCGGCCCGGAACCGAAGTGGACATGGTCGGGCGCTACCTGATCGACGCCGGGTTCACGGTCATCCCGGTCCATCCGGCCAGATCCTCGGTCTGGGGCCTGCCGGCGCGCAAGACGCTCGCCGAGATCGCCGCGCCCATCGACATCGTCAACCTGTTCCGCGCCCCGGCCCACTGTCCGGCCCATGCCGCGGAAGTGCTGGCGCTTGAATGCCGGCCGCGCTGCTTCTGGATGCAATCCGGCATCGCCAGTCCCGAAGCGCGCGAACTTTTATCGCCGCACGGCGTCATTGTGGTGGAAGACCGTTGCATCATGGTTGAACACCGCCGCCTTTGGGGTTAAAGGGATAGCGATGCCGCTTAAGCTCGCCTTCACCTGCCGTCGATGCGGCCATTGCTGCCATGGCGAAGGCGGCATCGTGATGTCGCGCGGCGACATCACGCGCCTTGCCGCCCATCTCCAGATGGAACCGGACGCCATGCTCGCGCGGTACGCCCATTTCGTTTCGGGCAAGTACCGCCTTACGACGGGCCCGGACGGATACTGCGTCTTCTACGCGGAAGGCTGCGGCGTGCATCCGGGGCGGCCCGACGTCTGCCGGGCCTGGCCGTACTTTCGGGGCAACATCATCGACGCCGGCAGCCACGCCATGGCGGCCGAGGACTGCCCGGGCATCAACCGCGAGGTCTCCCACGCCGAATTCGCCCGGCAGGGCAGGGAATACCTCGCCCGACACAGCTTGTCCCGCGCCCGGGGCGAGGACGTGCCGGAGGCGCTGGCCGACATCGCGCCGGAGCAAACCGAGGATACGGAAGATGGGCCAAGCGGATTCCATGCGCCTTGACGAGGCGCGCTCCCTGCTCGGCGTGACGGCCGCCTCCGACCTCGAAGCCGTCAAATCCGCCTACCGCAAGCTGGCCTTCAGCCTCCATCCCGATCTGCACCCCGACGACCCCGGGGCCAAGCGCAAATTCCAGCGATTAAACGAAGCCTACCTGCTGCTGCGCCACTTCCTGGCCAACCGCGACACCGAGCCCGGCCCGCAGCAGGCCAAGGGCCCGGGCGCGACAACCGGGTCCTCCGCAGGTCCAAAGCCCGGCGCGGCCGGCCCGCGCCCCGGCCCCACCGCCGGCGATGCCAACCGCCAGCGCCAGGGCCGCGCCGCCTACACGCAGGCCTCGAAGCAAAACGCGGACTCCGGCTTCTATTTCCGCCGCGAGGAAGTGTTGCAGGACCTGCTCAAGGATCCCTTCGCCCGGCAGGTGTTCCAGGACATCTACCAGCAGGTCAAACGCAACGCCGCGCCGCGCTCCGGCCCGGTCACGGCCAAGGGACCGCGCAAGGTCTCGTTCCACTGGGGCGACAAGGCCGTGTCCCTGGACATCTCCAAGGGTTTCTGGGGCTCGCTCAAGGACTATTTCCGCAAGCAACTCGACGACGAGCAGACCGTGCACCTGCCGACCACGAGCCTTTTTCCCGGCACGCGCATCCGCGTGGGCATCCGCCATGGCCTGGGCAACGCCAAACCGACCATGGTGGAGGTGACGCTGCCGCCGGATTTCGTGGTGGGCCGGCCCATACGCCTGAGGGGTATGGGCCGGCGCATCGGACCCATGCGCGGCGACCTGTATCTGCGGCTTCTGGCCAAATAGGGCAGCGCCGCAAGGAGGCTCCCCATGTTGACCGCCCTGCGCCTTGTTTCCCTGTGCGCCCTGGCCGTCCTGGCCGCCTTTCCCGCAAGCGCGTTCGCAGGCGGCGGCCCCGGCCGCGTGGGCGGCCCCTGCCTCTACGACGATTTTCCCGGGACGGCGACGATCGTCTCGGTCGCGCCCTGGCGGCCCGATGCGCCGGGACAGGGTTCGCCGACGCCCTACCCGCCGCTGGCCGTGGCCTTCACCTTCACGCCGGACGCGCCCATCACGGGCGAACCGCTCTACCGGCCGGGCATCGAACACGATCTGACGCTGGTCAACGGCATGCCGCCCGGGCCGCGTTTCGCGGCCAAATACGGCCTCGCCCCAGGCAAGACCTTCGCCTGCCGGCTGCGGCTCATCCGCCAGGGCACGTGCACGCCCGTGCTGTTTCAATTCCCGGATATCGACCAGACGGACTATTTCGAGCTGACCAGGCCGTAGACTGCGCCACGACGCTGGACGAAAAGACGCCGCCCGCCAAGGCTTTGGGCCATGGCGGGCGGCGTTTCGTTATGCAAATGGTCGTGCGGGACGGCGCTCAGGCCGCACCTTACTGGCCTTGCGCCTTGGCGCGCACCCGGCGCAGGAGTTCGAGCGCCTCGGGCGGGGGCCTGCGCTCCACGCGGCGGTAGGCGCGGCAGTCCGGAGTGCGCCAGAGAAGGCCCAAGTCGCACAGTTCCCGGCGCAGCAGCACCGGGTCGCCGAACAGGTGCGTCCCGGCGAGGATGCGCGTCACGCCCGGCTCGTCAAAGACCTCGCGGCTGGGGATGGCCGCCCACACCGTCCACAGGCAGGTGAGCTGCATGCCCCGCTTGGACGGCCAGCGCGTCAGGCGGCCCGCGGCGTCGTAGAGCCGCGCCAGCCGCTTGAGCCGGGTTTCGCTTAGGGGCTCGGGCGTCGGCTCGGGCTCGACGACGGGTTCGGTCGCGGCTACCGGCAGGTTCGGATGCACCGAGGCCCGGAAGTGCTGGAAGTTCTTGTAGCCTGCGGCCTTGGCCAGCCAGTTGAGCAGTTCGAGGTGGCTCGGCGCGGCCTGGCTTGCAGTAAGGCGCGTGCGCAGGCAGCGCGCGAAGGCCGTGATGTCGTCCACGGCCAGGGGCAAAGGAATTCTGGACATCGCTTATCCCTTGAAGCGTGCCTTTCCCGAAAAACGAGTATGTCGTGGTCGCCGGCTTCCGACGCGGCACGGCCAAGGTGTCGGCGCGGACAAGAGGAACGCGGCAGGTTTAGCTCCCCTCGCGGGGCGGCGACGCCTGGGTGAACTGCCGACCGGGACCGGCAATAGCGCAAAGCGTTCCCCTTTGGCAATCGCCCTGGTGCGAAAAAAAACGCCGCAGCCCCTGCGGGCGGCGGCGTTTGCGATGCCTGACGTTTTTCGAAGCGCTAGAACATGTCCTTTTGCGATTCGGAGATGGTCTTTTCGATGACGTCCTTGAGTTCCTTGGGCAGGCCCATGATGTCCACGTTGAGGAAGCCGCGCACGATGGTGGAGGTGGCTTCGTCCTCGTCGAGGCCGCGCGCCATGAGGTATTCGATCTCCTCCTGGGCGATCTTGCCCACGGCGGCCTCGTGGGAAAGCTCAACCCCGTCCATGGCGCCGCGCAGTTCCGGGATGGCGTGGATGATGCCGCCGCCGAGGATGAGGCCCTTGCACTCCAGGTGCCCCTTGGCCGGCACGGCGTTGCCGCCGATGAACCCCCGGGCCACGATGGTGCCGCCGGAGGCGATGGTGCGCGAGATGATCTCGCCGCGCGTGTCCGGGGCGTTGAGCTCGATGCGGCTGCCGGAATCGACGTAGGAACCTTTGGGCGCGACGATGACGGAATTGAACCGCGCCACGGCCCCCCGGCCGTTCAAGCGTATGGCCGGATAGGACTGAAGGTCCTTGACGGGCTTGAGCAGCACGTAGTTGTTGATGAACACGCCCCCCTCGTCCACCACGCCGCCCGTGCGCGGCCGCACCACGGTCGAGTCGGCCCAGTTGTGGACCATGGTGAAGGTGAGCTTGGCGTTCTTGCCGACGAAGAACTCCGAGATGCCGAGGTGGGCCGCGCCCTTGGAGCCGTGGGCCACCGAACAGCCGGTGATGATGTGCAGTTCGGAATCGTCCTCGACGATGACCACGTTGTGCACGTTCTGGCCGACCATGTCGCTTTTGAGAAACAGGCACGACTGTACCGGCTCGGCGATCTTGGCCCCTTTTTCCGTGCGCACGAAATAGCCGCCGTGGAGGTTTTCCGCGGCCGAACGGGTGTATTCGTCCTTGTCCTTGTCCACCTGCGTCCAGAAGTAACCGGGCAGGCCGTCGTACTTTTTGAGCGCGTCCTTGATGTCGAGGATCTCGACGCCGGGCTGGAGGCTCTTGCAATGCACGCGGCCGTGGTCCACCTGGATGTAGGTGCCGGCGCGTTCGCGTTCTTCCACGTCCACGCCGGACATGAGCATTTCGGCCTTGTCCGCCGCATCGAGCTGGCGCAGGTCGGGAATCTCGCCGAGCTGGGGGCCGCCGCTGAAACGGAAGTCGTGCAGATCGATTTTATCCATAAGAAAGGCTCCCCTTGGCTAGTTGAGGCAGCGCACGCATTCCTGGTAGCCGTACTGGCTGATGTGGTCCAGGATGTCGCGGGGATTGGCCTCGCAGCACAGATGGCCGTTGTAGAGCACCTGCCCCCGGTCGGCGTTGACATATTCGAGGATGTAGCCCGTGTGTGTGATGATGAGTCCGGAGACGGGCCGTTTGCGCACCCGCTGCTGCTTCATGCTGGTCTCGGGCCTGGGTTCGATGCCGCCGGAGAGCACGTCGCGCACGGTCGCGCCGATAAGCTTCATGTTTTCCAGATCCACGCCGGATTCGGGCTCGTCGAAAAGCAGCAGGTAGGGATTTTGCGCCATGAGCTGGAGCAGTTCCGAGCGCTTGATCTCGCCGCCGGAAAAGCCGGCGTTGATGTCGCGGTCGAGAAACGCGTCCATATTGAGCTTTTGCGCCATGCCTTCCACGTCGATGTCCCGGCCCCGGGCGCACATGGTCACCAGGTGGCGGGTCTTGAGGCCGTGGATGGTGGGCGGCCGCTGGAAGGACATGCCGATGCCCAGGCGCGCCCGCTCGTAGATGCTGGCGTGGGTGATGTCCTGGCCGCGAAAGAGGATGCGACCGCTGGTGATTTCGTAGTTGCCGAAGCCCATGAGGGTCATGAGCAAGGTGGTCTTGCCCGATCCGTTGGGCCCGAACAGGATGAACGTCTCGTTCTCGGCGATATGCAGGTTGATGCCGCGGAGCACCTCGCGGTCGCCGATTTTGACATGCAGGTCTTCGATGCGAAGCATGCTTCCCTCGCTTTTTCGCGCCCACGGGCGCGGGTTACCGCTTGGGGTCTACGGAAAAACACCGGCAAAGTCCACTGTGCCGGTAGGGATGGGCGCGGGAGGGACGGCGTCAGTTGTGGCGGTCGTAGGCGCGGATGATGGTGGCCAGTTCGTCGCAGTCGTAGGGCTTGGCCAGGAAGTCGTGCACGCCGTGGCTGGTGAAAAAGTCGAGGTGCTGGCGCAAGCCGTAGCCCGTGAGCACGACGATGGGAATGTCCGGGCGCTGGCCCTGCCCGCCGCGCACCCGGTCGATCAGTTCGCGGCCGTCCACATCGGGCAGGCGCATGTCGAGCAGGATGAGGTCGAAGGCCTGCCGGGCCAGGGCGGCCAGAGCCGCGCGCCCGTCGGGCGCGGTAATGATCTGGTGGCCATCGCCCTCCAGGGCCTGTCGGGCCAGGGTGGCGTGATTGACATCGTCCTCGGCGAGCAGGATTCGCAGCATGGGTGGCGGACCTCCACCAACAGGCGCAGCATCTTTCGTGCCTGGGCGTTTCGAGAGGCTTTCCTTTAAAATAGCGGTCTTTATTTTTCTCCAACAACAGGCGGCGGCGTCAGCGTCGTCCACTTTTTCCGTAAAACAGGAAACTCATCCTCGCGACAGGACCGCCGCGGGCAGGCGCGCGCCCGTGGCCACAGCGTACACCTTGGGAACCACCCGGGACAAGCCCTCGCCCACGCCCCACAGCAGCACGATGACCGTCAGCCCCGAAAGCCAGTAGAAGGCGATCTGCTGCGCGTTGCCCACGGGTTGCCAGATGGCGAGCAGCCGGGTCTGGAGGATGGAGACCGTGGGTTCGTGGGCCAGGTAGACGAAGAAGCTGTGGCGGGCCATGCGGTGCAGCACGCGACTGTCGCGCACGAAGGGGATGGCGGAGATGCGCCAGAAGCAGGCAAGCCCCAGGATGAGATTGCATTTGAAAAGGAAAAGCCGGGCGTGCTCGTCGGTGATGCCGAGCTGCTTGTGGGCCACGAGCGCGGCCGTGAGCAGGATGAAAAGGAGCGTGCCCCAGCGTTGCCACCAGGAAATACCCTGCAACGGAAAGCGCGTGCGCGCCAGGTAGCCGCCGAGATAGAACATGAAGAAATCGCCGTAATAGGAATATGGCGCGGGATTGACGCCGACCCACAGGCAAAAAAGCGTCGCCAGCCCGACGCCGGGCGCTTCCTTGAAAAAAAGCAGCAGCACGGGCGAGAGGATGAAGACCACGAGCAGGTCGCGTAAAAACCACAACGGATAGTTGATGGGCGTGGTGCCAAGGCCCAGGGTCTTGGTCACGATCCCTTCCTGCACGAGGTAGCCCCAGGAGCCCATCATCTCGATGCTGCCCACGAAATAGAACCAGACGGCGAGGCCGATATTGAAGAGCAGATAGGGAATGAGCAGGGAGACGAATTTCTTGCGCAGCATCTCGCCGTAGCTCGCGGCGGAAAGCTCGAACTTGCGCAGGAACAGGAACCCGGAAATGGTGAAGAAAAGCGGCACGGCCACGAAATCGACGTGGCCGTTGAGCGTTTCGACCATCCAGCCCGCGACCGGGCCGGTCGCGGGCACGCGCACGGTGATGCCCCGCGCGCCGTGGGCCAGGACGATCAGGCCGATGAGGATGATGCGCAGAACATCGATGCGCCGGGACACATCGCGGTCGAAGGGCTCCCGGACCGGCCCGAGCATCCAGGCCGGTTTGGCGGTTTCGTACACGAACGACTCTCCTCAGGATTGATGGGACGCCGGCCGACGCGCAGGGGCGCGGCCCGGCAACGGCCCGCCCCATGTGCCACGGCCTCGGTCCGGAATCAATGGGCGTAGGCGAGCATCTTCTTGAGGCGGGCGTCGCTGACGGCGTAGCCCTCCTCGCGCAGGATGCGCACGAAGCTGTCGATGAGGCACTGGGTGGCGAAGGCCTTGTTGGCAATGTGCGGCGAACTCATGACCTCCCGTAAAACCAGGTCGATCATGTAGACACAGTGCGCCACATCCTTGATGTCCTTGGCGGCCATGGCTCTCCGTTACGGGGCTGGTGCGGGTGCGGCCGCGCCGGCGGCCGTCGTGAAAAGCCCCTATTCTTCGGCTGCGAGCTTGTCCATGCGCATACCGTCCACGAGTCCCTGCCGGTAGGCGATGGCGACGTAATCCCTGCGGATGCGCTCGCACAGGCGGTGGACGGCTTCGCCCAGCTGTCCGGCCTCTTCGCCCTTTTCCTCGGGGGCCAAGGCCTCGAGGGCGGCGATGCGGCAACCGAGCTCCTTGATATGCGCGGCCATCTCTTCGTCCGTGGTCTGGGCGTTGACCAGATCCTCGATCCGCTGCTGGATCACGTCAGGCAAAGAAGCCTTGATGCTTTCCATGTCCCTTCCCCTTCCCGGCCGCACGGGAAACGGCCGTGTTCGCCCCGTCGGCAAACCGGCAACGCGGCACGATTCCATACTCATACATCACAAGGACGACGCTGTAAAATCCGGTTTGCTACCGGTTGATGGCGCGCAGGTCGCTTTCGATGGCCGCCCTGGCGCGAAGTCCCGCAAGCCACGCCTGCGGGATGTCCCCCGGCACAAGGCGCGCGCCGCAGACCATGCCGGCGAGCATGCCCCGGGCGGCGCTGTCGCCGCCGGCCATGACGTTTTGCATCAGGCATGCGGGCAGGTCGCGTTCGTAGCGGGCGATCAGGTGGATCACCCCGGGCATGGCCTCGCCGATGTGGCAGGTGCGGCCGAAACGACCGATGGCCGCGACCGTGTCCTCGTCGGCCGCGTCCAGGCCGGCGCGCAGCCAGCGGTCGATGGGGGCGCTGGCGTAGCCCGCTTCGGCCGCCTCTTCCAGGGCGCGGCGCGGCGTTTTTCCGGCAAGGACGCCCCAGGCGGCGCGGGCGAAGAATTCCGCGGCCTCGATGACCTGGGCGTGGTTGTGGGTCATCTTGGTCTGCGCGCGAGCCGCGGCCACGAGCCCCGGCAGGTCGTGGCGCAGCGCGCAGACCAGCGGGGCCACGCGGCTGGCGCCGGCGAGGTCGTTGGAATTGGACCCCGACTGCTCGGGGCCTTCGCCGAAATCAAAAATCTTGAGCGTCATGCGCGTCGCGCCGTCGATGTAACCGTCGTAGGAACGCATGCGCGCGACCCATTTCGCGGCGAAGTCCTCCAGATCGAAACCGCCCCGCTCGGCCAGGGAACGGAGCAGGACGAGGGTCTGGTCGCCGTAATGGGTCTGGTCGCCGACCGTTTTCCCGGCATGATAGCCGTCTGGGTCGGGCGCGACATATCCCGTCACTTCGCCGAAGCGTTCCCGCAACGCCGCGACGTCGTATTCCCAGTGCGGGCCAAGGGCCAGCGCATCGCCGATAAAAGACGCCAAAACCATGGCTTGTGCCTTTGCGGACATGGTTCCTCCGGACATGCTGTCCCGAACATCATACCTCGGATGTCGGAAATATCCAACACCTTCGCTGCACGCGCGCCACCCTGCGCATGCGACAAATCGAATGCAAAATACGATGGAGCATCATGTCTTTACACGGATTTTCGAACGCGATAGTTTTTTTCATCGTCGTCTTTCCCTCCGCCCCAGCCGGTCTTCCCCCAACATTCTGCCTAAGGAGCCAGTCATGCGCACACCGCTTGCCCAAAACGACATCCTCCAGGCCGTCGTCCGCGACGCCCTGGCGGCCGAGGACGCGCCCGTGGCCGACGTCACCGTGGGCACCTGCCTGGCCGCCGTTTCGGCCCGGTACTGCGGCCTGGCCTCCCTCGTCTCGCATATCGCGCCGGGGCTGGCGCGCCTGCAGCCCAGACGGGACGCCCTGCCGCAAAGCGCCCGGGAACTGGCCGCCACCCTGGCAGATCCCGGCGTCGCCAATACCGACGCCGCCTCCCTGGCCATGGCCGCGGTAAACGCCCTGCTCCCGCCGCCCCCCGAAGGCCCCGAACATCCCGGACAGTCGCTCATGGTCGACCGGGGCCGGGGCAAAAACGTGGCCGTGGTCGGCCATTTCCCCTTCGTGGGCGCCCTGCGCGAAGTCTGCGCCACCCTCTGGGTCCTGGAAAAACGCCCCCGCCCCGGGGACACCGACGCGTCCAAGGCGCCCGAGGTCCTGCCCCAGGCCGATGTGGTGGCCGTGACCGGCACGACCCTCGTCAACGGCACCCTGGCCGATATCCTGCGCCATTGCCGGGAAGACGCCTTCGTGGTCATGCTCGGCCCGACCACGCCGTATGCGCCGTCGCTTTTCTCCTGCGGCATCGACGTCCTGGCCGGCTGCGCCGTGCCCGACCCTGCGGCGGCCCTGGCCGGCATCCGCGCCGGCAGCTGCTTCAAGGGCCTTTCCGGCGTGCGCCAGACCGCCTGGGCGCGGCCTGGGCTTGAGGTCTAGGAAGCGGAGAACGAATGCCTCCGGCGGCCAGGAGGGGCCGGGGGCTCCTCCTGGACCACCCCGTAAGGAAGGAAATCAGGAGGAAGGGCGGTCCACGCAGGGGCCGGGGACGCCGGGGCAGGCCGTTTCCGGATCGACGGGTTCCTGCAAGCATTCCCCGCCGTCCGCGCCGTTGCCGGCCAGACGCAGCACGATGAAGCCGATGACGCCCGAGGCCGTGGACGCCGCCAGGACCGCCAGCTTGGCCTTGGCGTCAAGCGTGCTCTGGTCGCCGAAGGCCAGGCCGGCGATGAAGATCGACATGGTGAAGCCGATGCCCGCCAGGCAGGCCACGCCGGCGTAATGGCGCAGCCGCACGCCGGGAGCCAGGCGCGCCCAGCCGAGTGTGAACATGGCCAGGCAGACGCCGAAAATGCCGGTGAGCTTGCCGACGACGAGGCCGAGCACGATGCCCACGGCCACGGGTTCGCCGAGGATGCCGCCGATTTCGCCGCCAAAGGCCACCCCGGCGTTGGCCAGGGCGAAAACGGGCATGACGGCGTAGGCGACGAACGGATGCAGGGCGTGCTCGATGCGCGACAGCGGCGCGCCGGCCTTGCGGCAGGCCAGTTCGATCTCCTCCAGGGCGGCGATCTGCGCCTTGTTGGCGAGCAGCGGCTGTCCCTCGTCGCCCGCCCGCTCGAAACAGCCGAGCAACCGGCGCGCGCGCGCCGCGAACGCCCCGGCCGGAATGCGCGTGCGGGCCGGAATGGTCATGGCCGCGAGCACTCCGGCGATGGTGGCGTGCACTCCCGACTTGAGAAAAGCCAGCCACAACACCACGCCGAGAATCGTGTACACGGCGGGATGGCGCACGCCCATGGCGTTGGCCGCGAGCATGGCCAGCAGCATGCCGCCCCCGAGCAGCAGCGAAAAAAGCGAGATGTCGCCGCTATAGAAGACGGCGATGACCAGCACCGCGCCAATGTCGTCCACGATGGCCACGGCCGCCAGGAACACCTTGAGGCTGGCCGGGACGCGGTTGCCGAGCAGCGACAGGATGCCGAGGGCGAAGGCGATGTCCGTGGCCATGGGCACGCCCCAGCCGGACAGGGAAGGCAGGCCATGGTTGACGGCGGCGTAGATGGCGGCCGGCACGGCCATGCCGCCCACGGCCGCGGCCACGGGCAGGACGGCCTGGCTTGGGGAATTGAGCTCGCCGACGAGGATTTCCCGTTTGATCTCGAGCCCCACGGTGAAAAAAAAGACCGCCATCAGCCCGTCGTTGATCCAGTGCAACAGCGTCTTGGACAAAACGAAGTCGCCAAAGCCCACGGTCACGTGCGTAGCCCAAAGCGCGGCATAGGACGGGGCATAGGGCGAATTGGCCCAGACGAGGGCGATGACCGTGCAGGCGATCAGCACGATGCCCCCCGAGGCCTCCACGTGGCTGAAGCGGATGATCGGGGCCAGGGCCTGTTCGATGAAGGGCGCGCGGGTCGCGGACGCGCCGCTTGCGTTGTTCATGATGTTCCTGAGGGTGTTTGGCCATGAATGAAATGGGATGCGCGTCTCGGCGGCGCCGGCATGGCAACGCGCCTTGACCGTCAAGGCGGCAAACGGATTTCCCGATTGAATACCGTAGGCACCGGCTGCGGGCAAGACAATCCGAGCGCGGGAACGGGCGTCGCCTGCCCCGGCTTCCCCTTGCGCCGGCCGAAAACATGCCCATTTCCAGAAAACAGGCGTCGCGCGCCAAGGCAGGGCCGCCTGCCGGAACGGAAAGCACGCGCGCCGAGGGAGGCGTCATGCAGATGATCTTTTCGCTGCAACCGCTCATCGCGCTTATCGCCGGCATCCTGATCCTCATCATGCCGCGTCTGCTCAATCTCGTCGTGGCCATCTACCTGATCGTGATCGGCATCCTGGGCCTGACCCACGGCAGGTTCTAGCGGGCGGCCGGCGCAGGGGATGCCGTTATGCCGGGGCGGCGCAGGCTTGCCCGTTGCCCCCCGCCCCGGCTTGGGGTAAAGGCCGCCGAGGATTTTCGCCCATGCCGCCCCTGCCCTTTTCCCCCGACGCCCCGTGGCTTGCGCCCCTGGCCGGCTTTTCCGACCTGCCCTTCCGGCTGTTGTGCCGGGAGCTCGGGGCAGCCGCGGCCGTGACGGAAATGGTCAGCGCCAAGGGGCTTTTCTACGACTCACGCAACACCAGGCGGCTGCTCGCCACCCACCCGGACGACGCGCCGCTCGTGGTGCAATTGTTCGGTGCCGAGCCCGAGTACCTGCGCCGCGCCGTGCGCGAGCTCGCGGGCGACGGCTACGCCTTTTTCGACCTCAACTGCGGCTGTTCCGTGCGCAAGGTGGTCAAGACCGGGGCCGGGGCGGCGCTTCTCGGCGACCCCGAGCGCCTTGTGGCCTGCGCCGCGGCCATGGCGGAAGCCGCCGGCCCCGGCCGGGTCGGGGTCAAGCTGCGCCTGGGGCCGAAACCGCCCGATTTCACGGCCCTGCCCCTGGCCGAGCACTTGGCCGGGGCCGGCATCGCGTGGCTTGCGCTGCATCCCCGCCATGCCAGCCAGGGCTTTTCCGGTACGGCCGATACGGACAAACTCGCCGCCTTCGTGGCCGCCTCGCCCCTGCCGGTGCTCGCCAGCGGCGACCTCATGACCGCGTCCGACGCCGTGGCGCGCCTTGGCGCAACCGGCGCGACCGGGGTCATGTACGCCCGGGGGGCGCTTTGCGACCCGCGCGTCTTCACCCGCCACGTCAACCACTTCCGCGCAGCCCGGGGCGAAGCGCCGCTGTCGTCGCCGCCCCTTTGCGACGTGGTGCGCCGCCATGCAGCGCTCTGCCGCGAGCATGCCGACGACCGGCGGGCGCTGCTTCGCATGCGCACGGCCGTGCCCCGCTACCTGCGCGAGCTGCCCGGCTGCCGCGCCTTGCGCGACAGGCTTTGTCACTGTACTTCCTGGAAGGAACTCGACGCCATCATCGACGCGGCCGAGGCCCTTGCCGCCGCTTCCGGAGAAACCGCATGAAACTGCTTCGCGCCCAGACCGCCGGATTCTGCATGGGGGTCGACCTGGCGCTTAAAAAACTCGCCTCCCTCATCGATACGCCGCCGGAAGCCGGCGCAAAGGCCAGGGACATCCTCACCTTCGGCCCCATCATCCACAACCCGCAGGTGCTCGAAGAGTACGCGGCCAAGGGCGTGCGCGTGGTCAACGACCCGACCGACATCGCGCCCGGGGCCACGGTGGTCATCCGGGCCCACGGCATCCCCGAGCCCGTGCGCCAGGGCATCAAGACGCGCGGCGCGACCATCGTGGACGCCACCTGCCCCAAGGTGAAAAAGGCGCAGACGCTGATCGCCTCCCAGGCCAGGCGCGGCAAGGTGCTGCTCCTTTTCGGCGAAGAGGACCATCCCGAGGTCAAGGGGCTTTTGAGCTACGCCACGGCCGGAGCCCATGTCTTCGGTTCCATGGACGAACTGGAACGCCTGGAGCTGCCCCACGGCCCGTCCTATTTCCTGGCCGCCCAGACCACCCAGGACGAGCAGGAGTTCCTGCGCATCCGCGATTTTCTGAAAGCCCGCCCCGGCGCGGAGCTCACCGTGCTCTCCACCATCTGCAACGCCACCATGAACCGCCAGCAGGAGGCCATGGACATGGCCGCGCTCGTGGACTTCATGGTCGTGGTCGGCGGGCGGGAATCAGGGAACACGCGCCGGCTCGCGCAGGTGGCCCGGGCCGCGGGCACGGATTGCGTGCACGTGGAGACCGCCGACGAACTGACGCCGGACATGGTCGCGGGCAAACGCACAATCGGCTTGACAGCCGGCGCTTCAACCCCCAAGACAATAATTGACCGTGTGCAGAAGGTGCTGGAATCGTTTTGACCAACCGCCCGACGCCGGGAGACCTCCATGTCCCAGACCAACATTCTGCTTGAAGCCGGCACCAACGAGCTGGAAATCGTCGAATTCTACATCGACGAGCCCGCCCCCTCCTCCTTCACCGGCGACGCCCCCGAAGCCTCGGGCGTGTACCGCGGCTATTACGGCGTCAACGTGGCCAAGGTCCTGGAGATCATTCGCCTGCCCAAGGTCACGGGCATGCCCGAGGTGTCCCACCCGAGCGTGCTCGGGGCGTTCAACCTGCGCAACCATATCATTCCGCTTGTCGATCTTTCCGTATGGCTCGACAAGATCCGCCAGGAAACGGCTTCGCCCAAGGTCATCGTCACGGAATTCAACAACGTGACCACGTCCTTCCTCGTTTCCGGCGTCACGCGCATCCACCGCATGAGCTGGGAAGCCGTGGAACCGCCCAACCGTTACGTGTCCAAGATGAGCGGCGACTGCATCACGGGCGTGGTCAAGCTCGAGGATCGCATCGTCTTCCTGCTCGACCTGGAAAAGATCGTGGCCGACCTCAATCCCAACCTCGGCCTGCGCCTGGACATGAGCATCCAATGGAATGCCGCCAGCCGCTACCGCGCCCTGGTCGCCGACGACTCCGTGCTCGTGCGCGAAATGCTCAAAGACCTGCTGCAAAAGGCGGGCTTCGACGTCACCGCCGTGCAGAACGGCCGCGAGGCGTTCGAGCTGCTCATGCAGATCAAGGCCAATTCCGAGGGCGAAAACCGCCCGCTTTCCGACTACGTGCACGTCATGGTCGCCGACATCGAAATGCCGGCCATGGACGGGCACAACCTGACCAAGCGGATCAAGAGCGACCCGCTGCTCAAAAGCCTGCCCGTGATCCTTTTTTCTTCGCTGATTACCGACAAGCTGCGCCACAAGGGCGAAGCCGTGGGCGCGGACGACCAGATTTCCAAGCCCGACGTGTCCCAGCTGGCCATGCGGGCCAAGGCGCTCATCGAACAGAGGATCGAAGCGGCCAAGCAGTCCGCCGCGTAACGCGCCACCGCTGCCGGCCGCCTTCAGGGCATCCCGTTTCCGCCCCGCCGGATTTTCGGGCGCGCCTCTGTCTGTTTGAAATTCCTGCGCTTGCGCGGAATAGACACGTCTTACGTTCTTGTAACCAACATCCTTGATGCGACGACGCATTTTGTGGGTCCGCATGCGCTGTTCGCGCGCGGGCGACGTGTTGCGCGTCCACATCGCGCGCCCACCTCCAGCAAACAAGGCGTCCCGCATGCTCCACGACGCGCCCGTGGCGGTCTTTCCCCCGGGCCGCCCCGTGTCCCCCTATCCGGCCGTGTGGCGTCGCCATTTCGCCAGCCTCGACCCGGCCCTGTCCGTTCCCGTCACGCTCTGGTGCGACAGGGGAAGCGAGCCCCCCCTCGCCGTGTCCACGCGGGTTCCGCTTTGCCCGAATCCGCGGGAAAAACGCCTGTCCGAACTCCATGTGGCGGCGCTGCTCAACAACGCGCTCTGCGTCCACGGAGCCGCCTCGGCCAGCATCGTCTCGCCGCGCCAAGCCGTCGCCGCGTGGCTGCGCGACGCGGTACTGCGGCTGTTCGTGCTCCCCCAGGCGCCGTTTTCGACCATGCCCCTCGATTTTTTGCACGGTCTGATCCGGCAGGTCTTCCGACGGGATTTCCGCCTGGACGCCGACCCGGAGCATGGGGCGCGCCTGCGGGAAAAACAGCGGGAAACCCCGGCCGCATGCGCCGGCGACCCCGCCATGCCGCGTCCCGGGCTGGCCCTTGCGGTCAATATCGGGCTGCACCTCACGAGCCTTGCCCTGGTGCGCGTGGAGGCGGACGGCCGCTTTGCCGTGGAGGGCCTGTCACGCCGCAAGAGCGCGCCCGAAGGCAAGGTCCCCGAACTGCCGAACGTTTTCGCCGCAATCCGGGACGCGGCCAAAGGACTGGCCGCGACGGCCGGAGAGGCGCTCGACGCCGTGGGCGTCGGTATCGCGGCAACCGCCGTGCATGGCAGGGTCCTGCCCGTGCCCGGATACGGCCTTATCACGGGAGAGGGACCGCGGACGCCCGAAACGGTCGCGGCCCTGCTGCAAAGCTTCACCCGGGAAGTCGCCGGGAACTGTCCTCTGGCCGTGGTCAACGACGGCCTGGCGCAAGCCGTTTTCGCCCATCGCCACGGCGGCGAAGCCCCTGGACCGACACCGGCCCGCCTGCCGGGCGACTTGCTCTCCGTGCGCCTGGGGGCCTGCCCCGCCGTCCACCGCCTGGATCCTTGCGGTCGCACCACCGCGGGATTCCACGAATACGGCTGGTGCGTCACACGCTACCGTGCCGCAAACGCGACCGAGGGCTGCTTCACCACCATCCATCCCTACCTCTCCTATGCCGGCGTGGCCATGGTCGCCCAGGAACTCGGGCTGTTGCGCAAACGCCGTGTTTCCCCGGACGCAGCCGGCACCTTTTTCCGCGACGCCCTGGAAGCCGACGATCCCGGGCTGCGCCAGGACGCCGCGCACGTCTACGGCATCCTCGGCGCACATCTGGCCATGCTCGCCGACGCACTGCACGGCGACCGCCCCCTGGCGGCGATCCGGCTCCTCGGGTCGCGCGCCAACAGGCTCGACTCCGCGGCGTTTGCGGCCATGGCCGACGGATTTGCCGCCTTCGCCTCCCCGCACAGCCTGGGGCTGGAAGACGTCGAGCTGACGCTTCTGCAGGAGACCTCCGCCATCGCGGGGCTCGTGGGCGCGGCCCACACCGCCCTGGACGCCGCACCGCGACCCGAAGGGCGCTGAGCCGTTTTCTCAGCATCCCGAACATCCTTCGCCACGCGCCCCTTTTGACACGCCCCGGGCTTTGTGCTTATCTGTGTTGCTCTTTTTCATGCATTCTTGTGCTTCGGAGGCATATTCCATGACCGACACCAATGCGTCGCAATCCACCGGAACTTCCCGGACCGATCCCACTTCTTTCCTGCAACTGCCGTTGCGCTATTGGAAACAAACCCTGGCCGGCGTCCTGGTCATCGTGGCCGCGGCCGGCGGCTACGCCCTGTACGGCGCGTACCAGAAAAGCCAAGTGGAAAAGGCCGAAAACGAACTGGGTTCCCTCATCCTGGCCAAGAAGGGGGCCGAACGCCTGAGCGCCCTGGAGGCACTGGCCAAGGGTGCGCCGGCCGCCGCCCGCGACGGCATCTGGCTGGCCGCCGCCCAGACCGCCACGGACATGGGCGATTTCACCAAGGCGGCCGCCGCCTGGGACGCCGTTTCCAAGAACGCCCCGGCCGGTATGAAGACCGTGGCCGGGCTCGGCTACGCTGCCGCGCTGTCCAAGGCCGGCCAGGACGCCAAGGCCGTGGAAGTGCTCGAAGCCCTTTCTGTTTCCGCGCCCAAGCCTTTCGCCATGACCGTGGACCGCCAGCTTGCCGTCGCGGCCGAAGCTGCCGGCGCGTGGGACAAAGCCCTTGCCGCCTTCGAGCGCATGAAGGCCGACGGCCATGTGCAAAACGTCGGTTACATTGATGCCCGCATCGGCGCCATCAAGGCCAAGGCCGCCAAGGGCAAGGGGTAAGGGGACGCTTGCGGAAAGCACTGTCGTGTTTTCCGGGAAAAATACGTACGCGGGTACGGGACGCCTGCATTCCGTCCGCGCGGCATGCGCGGACGCGGCGCTCTTGCTGCCGCCGCATCCCTGCGGCGCTGGCCGGCTTTGCGCCGCGATGTCTTTTCGGACGTGTGCGGGCGTCCCGCTCCTTGTCGGAGGTTTCTCGTGGGTAAAGAGCTTTTGACCGCGGCCGCGGGCGAGACCCTGCTGCTGCTCGGCAACGAGGCCATCGTCAGGGGAACGCTGGAAGGCGGGGTCCGGTTCGTGACCTGCTATCCCGGCACGCCGTCCTCGGAAGTGCCGGACGCCTTTTTCCGGCTGTCCCAGGGTGCGCCGTATTATTTCGAATACTCGGTCAACGAGAAGGTCGCCCTGGAAGTGGCCGGCGGCGCGACCCTGGCCGGGCTGCCCTGCCTCGTCACCATGAAGCATGTCGGCGTCAACGTGGCCGCCGACCCGCTCATGACCCTGGCCTACGTCTCGGCCCCGGGCGGGCTCGTGCTGCTTTCCGCCGACGATCCCGGCTGCCACTCCTCGCAAAACGAGCAGGACAACCGCCTCTACGCGCGCCTCGGCGGCCTGCCCTGCTTCGAGCCGGCCACGGCGCAGGAATGCAAGGACATGGCCCGCGACGCCCTGGCCCTTTCCCGGGAGCTCGAAACGCCCGTGCTGCTGCGCACCACCACGCGCATCAACCACGTGCGCGGCCCCGTGGTCGCAGGCGAACTGCCGCGCGACGTCGCGCCAAAGCCCTTCGTCAAGAATCCCGCCAGGTTCGTGCCTCTGCCGGCCTCGGCGCGGCCCATGCACGAACGCCTGCTCGGCGTGCTCGAGGTCGCTCGGGAAAAGGCCGAAGCCTCGCCCTACAACACCGAGCGCGGCCAGGGCGCGATCGGCTTCGTCTGTTCGGGCGTGGCCCGCAACTATTTAAGCGACGTGCTGGCCGAGGACGGCCTGGAAGGCACGGTGCGCGTGCTGGAACTGGGCATGACCTATCCGCTGCCCGAAAACCGCATCGCCGAATTCCTCGGCAAATGCCGCACGGTCGTCATCGTCGAAGAGCTCGAACCCGTGCTCGAAAACGAGATCCGGGCGCTGGCGCAAAAGCGCGGCATCAGCGTCGCCATCATCGGCAAGGGCGAGCATCTGCCCCGGCGCGGCGAATACGCCACGACCAACGTCCGGGCCGCGGTCAACGCCGTGCTCGGGCGCGAAACGCCCGCCGCCGACACCCTGGCCGTGCCCGGCGACCTGCCCAAACGCCCGCCCAACCTCTGCGCCGGCTGCCCGCACCGCGCCGCCTACTACGCCGTGCGCGAGGTCTTCGGCGACGACGCGGTCTATTCCTCGGACATCGGCTGCTACACCCTGGGCTTCCTGCCGCCGTTTCGCGCCGCCGACTTCCTGCTGTGCATGGGCTCGTCCATCTCCGCTGGCGCGGGCTTCGCCCGGGCCTCGGGCAAGCCCGTGGTGGCGTTTATCGGCGACTCGACCTTTTTCCATTCCGGCATCACGGGCCTCATCGACGCCGTGGCCTACAACCACGACATCCTGGTCGTGATCCTCGACAACCGCACCACGGCCATGACCGGCCACCAGCCCAACCCCGGGGTGGACACCACCATCTTCGGCGAGAACCCCAATCCCGTGGACCTGCAGGCCCTGATCCGGGCCTGCGGCATCGAGCCGGTCAAGGTCAACCCGCTCAACCACAAGGCCACCGTCGCCGCCTTGCAGGCGTTTGCCGCGCAAAAAGGTCCCCGCGTGCTCGTGGCCGAATATCCCTGCCCCATCCACGCCAGGCGCGTGGGCCAGGCCAAGAAGACTCCGCCCGCGCGGGTCGTCGGCGATCCCGAGACCTGCCTCGCCGTGCGGGACAACCTGGCCTGTCCGGCCTTCGCCATGGAAGCCGGAGTGTTCACCATCAACGAAGAACAGTGCGACGGCTGCATGTACTGCGTGCAGCTTTCCGCCGCGATCAAGCCCGGCAAGAAGGAGGCCCGATGAACCGCGCCCGCATCTTCCTCACCGGCGTCGGCGGCCAGGGAACCCTGACCGCCACCACCCTGCTCGCCCGCACCGCCCTGGACGCCGGGCTGCCCGTCACTTCGGGCGAGATCCACGGCATGGCCCAGCGCGGCGGCGTGGTGGAATCCACCCTGCTCATCGGCGGCTACAGAAGCGCCCGCATCTCCCAGGGCGAGGCCGACGTGCTGCTCGGGTTCGAGCTGCTGGAAACCCTGCGCGCCCTGCCGATGCTCAAGCGCGGCGGGCACGTCGTCAGCAACGCCGAGGCCATCCAGCCCGTGGGCGTGTGCCTGGGCCGGGAGTGCTACCCGCCCCTCGAGGCCGTGCTGGAAACGGCCCGGGGATTCGCCGCGAGCGTGGTCATGGTGCCCGCCATCAGCCTCGCCGAACAGGCCGGCACGGCCAAGGCCGCCAACATCGTGCTGCTCGGCGCGGCGGCGGCCTGCGGCGCGCTGCCCTTTGACGTGGCCGCCCTCGTGCGCTCGGTGGAAAAATACTTGAAGCCCAAGATCGTGCCCTTGAACCTCAAGGCCCTGGAGCTGGGCGCCCAGGCCGCGGCGGCGGGACAAGCGGCGTGATCGATCCGCTGACGACCTTCGACAGCGCGGGCCCGGCCTTTTACGGGGCGCTTTCGCGCATCGCCGCGGCGACCGGGCCGGGCCGCGCCGTGCGGCGCGGCCTGGAGGACGCCCTGACGATCCTGGTCGAAACGCTCAACTACCGCCGGGCCTGCCTGGAACTCCACGACCTGCCCCAGGCCGGGGCGCGCATCCTGCTCTCCCACGGCCGGGAGCAGGGCCTGGACCACCTCTACGGCCCTGCCCCCCTGTCCACGGGACAGGTCATCGGCTCCAGGCGCTCCCTGGTGCTCCAGGACGTCAAGGACCACCCCGACTTCCTCGGCCGGCCGCCCCAGGAGCTGGCCACGCTGTCCTACATCTGCGTGCCCGTGACCATTCCCGAGCCCGACGGCCAGGTCGAAGGCTTCGAGCCCGTGACCGCGTCGAACGTGGTCGGGGCGCTGAGCGTCGACCTGCCCAAGGCACCCATGGTCTTTCTCGAAGCCCACCGCGAATTTTTGCTCGTGGCCGGGGCCATGATCGGCAACGCGGCCCTGCGCCTGCGCGACGAACTGGCGCGCTCCCGCCGCCGTCCGTCCACGCCACCGGCCGCGGAAGCCCCGGCGAACCGGGAGGACGACGCCGTGGCCGCCTCCCTGCTGGCACCGCCCGTGGCCGTGTCCAAGAGCATGCGCCTGCTTTTGCGCCAGATCGCCCAGGCCGCCGACGCCAACGCGCCGGTGCTGCTGCGCGGCGAGGAAGGCACGGGCAAGGAGGCCCTCGCCCGGTTCCTGCACGCCCAGGGCAACCGCCGCCACCGGCCGTTTCTGCGCCTGGGCTGCGGCGAGATGCCCGAAGAGGCCGCCCTGGAGGCGCTTTTCGGCGTGCAAAAAGGCGAGCGCGCCAAGGCCACCCGTTCCCGCCGGGGCATTTTCGAGCTGGCGCAAGGTGGCGTGGTCTTTCTCGACGACATCGACGAACTGCCCCTGGCCGCCCAGGAGCAGGTGCTGCGCGTCATCCAGGAAGGCACCATGCAGCGCGCCGGCAGCGACACGCCGGTCGCCGTGGACGCCCGCATCGTGGCGACGAGCCGCGTCTCCCTGGAAGACGCCCTGGCCCGGGGCGATTTCCTGGAAGACCTCTACTACGCCTTCGGCGTCTTTTTGCTTTTCGTGCCCCCCTTACGCGACCGCACCGGCGACATCCTGCCCCTGGCCGAACGCTTTCTCGACGACTTCTCGCGCCGCACCGGCAAGACCGTGCGCCGCATCTCCACGCCGGCCATAGACCTGCTCAACCAGTACCACTGGCCGGGCAACGTGCGGGAGCTTTTAAGCTGCATGGAACGGGCCGCGACCGTGTGCGACGAAGCCGTGGTGCGCACCTACCACCTGCCGCCCACCTTGCAGACCGGGGAATCCTCGGGTACGGAACCGTCGCTTTCCTTCGGCGACGCCGTGGCCACCTTCGAGCAGGAACTGCTGGTCGAAGCCCTCAAGAAGGCCCGGGGCAACATGTACCAGGCCGCGCGCAACCTGCGCGAGAGCTATCGGGTGGTCAATTACAAGGTCAAGAAATACGGCATCGATCCCAAAAGATTCACCCCGGGGCGTCGCGGCTGACCTTTGACGAAAACGGTTTACCGCAAGACTCCAACCGCGTACAATACAAAGCAATACAGTCCCGACCGGAGGGTTCATGGCCAGCCTCGCCAGCCACGAGTACTATCGCGACGACATGAAACGGATGCCGCCGCTGCGCTCCATCGCCCAGACGCTTTGCCTGGACAAGCGGGTGCGCAAGGTCACGGCCGCCGAGGCCTACGCCCTGGCAAAAAGCCAGCACGACGTCATGGACACCGACCTGCCCGTGTACCCGCCCGCGGCCAAGCGCCTGGGCCTGCCCGAGGGCGCGACGGTCCTCAACAACTGCCACGGCCGCATCGTCGGCCGCACGGCCAAGGCCCGGCGTTTCTACACCCGCATGGACGCCGTGGAACGGCGCAAGGTCGAGGCTGATTTGCGCGAGGCCGTCTATGCCATGCAGCGTTATCCGCTGATCAAAGCCGACGCCATCCTGGGCCTCGACACGGACCTCATGATCAAGGCCACCATCGTGGCGACCGAAGACGACGCGGTCAACGTGTTCAACTGGCTGGCCAATTTCACGCCCTACGAAGAGCTGGCCGAGGTCTACGCCAAAAGCGCCCGCCTGCCCATTCCCGACATCCTCGTCGTGGGATTTAACCACTGGCAGACCACCGACCCCTACTACCACAACGAGGGCGGCTCCCAGCTCGCCCTGGTGGACGAGGACGCCAATGTCATCTTCAACCTGGGCATGCGCTATTTCGGCGAGCGCAAAAAAGGCACCCTGACCCTGGCCTGGACCTCGGGCATGCGCCTGGGCATGGCCGCCTGCCACGGCGGCATCAAGGAAATCGACTTCTCCGCCTGCGAGGACGCCGCCGCGAAAGAAAAGGGCAAGCGCTCCATCGCCTTTTTCGGACTCTCCGGCACGGGCAAATCGTCGCACACCAACTCCCCGGACAACGGCGGCACCCTGCCCGAGGGCTTCACCAAGGTCGTGCTCCACGACGACGCCTTCCAGATCGACTGCGAGGGCAAGGTCTGCCGCGTGTGGGAACCCACGCTTTTCGACAAGACCGATTCGCGCCCCCTGGGCCACCCGGACTGGCGCTTCATGATTTCGACCATGAACCTGGCCCTGACCGAGGCCGCCGGCAAGATCCTGCCGCTCGGGCAGGACGTGCGCAACCCCAACGGCCGGGCGCTGATCGACCGCGACCTGCTCGGGGCCTACGTCAACCGCTGCGCCTTCCCGGACATCATGGTCTGGCTGATGAAGGACACCTGCCTGCCGCCTGTGGTGCGCTTCGCGGACAAGGCCCTTGGCGTGGCCATGGGCGCTTCGCTCATGACGCGGCGCAACCTCGCGGAAAATGTCAGCGAGGACGAGCTCAAAAAGCTCGTGTTCGAACCCTTCGCCAACCCCTTCCGCGTCTATGAACTGTGGAAGGACGTGGACGCGTTCCTGCACGTATTCCGGGCCGGCGCGGTGGGCTACGCCTTCAACTCCGTGGGCTTCTGGAAATCCTCCGACCGCGACCTGCGCAAGATTCCCCTGTCCACGTCGCTCACCCTCCAGACCGCGCTGCTGCTCGACCAGCTCGACTGGAAGGAATGGGACATGCTCCCCGGCGCGCAGTTGCCCACGCGCGAAAGCGTGGACCGCCTGCTCCCCGGCTACACCGACGCCTACGACCCGGCCAACGTCGAGAACCGCGACCGCTACGCCGAAACGCTCAAGGACCGCTTCCACCAGCGCCGCGTGTTTTTGCAGAATTCCGACCTGCACAACCAGCCCGAGCTGCTCATGGCTCTGGTCAACGCGCTCATGGCCCGCGCCTAGGCCGCAGGTCGAAAAATAGGCTGGTATTTTTCAAGGAAAAAGGTACGTTGCGCGAGACGATGCCCGTGAACTCCACGGCGCGGGCTTCCCGGGACAGACGCATCGACAAGGACAGGGACATTTTATGACCCAGGCCGCCCCCGCACATTTTCCCGCCTGCCGCCGCACAGGGGGATACGCGCCGGCCGGCGGGTGCGACCTCGCAGGCGGGCAAGCGGCATGAGCCTTCGCGCCATTCTCGGGGCCATCGGCCTGGCAGTTTCCCTGCCCTTCCTGATCTACCTGGTCTACTTGAGCCAGGCCAAGTCGCCGGGACCGGACCAGATCATCTTCCTGGCCTTCGCCTTTTCCATCACCTTCCCGACGCTGATCCTGCTGTCGCTGGTGCTGTTTCGCAGCCTCGTCATCCTGGCCGTGTCCATCCCCGTCTACGCCGTCTGCGTCATCGCCGGCTACGCCAGGACATTCATGGCCTTCCAGATCCTGTGCAGCGGCAGGCTCACGGAGTCGTTCAAGGACTGCCTGTACCTGAGCGTGTCGCTTTTCACCAACACGGGCTGCGCCGACTGCACGCCGACGCCGCAACTGCGCCTGCTGGCCGCCTCGGAAGCGCTCTTCGGCTACCTGGCGCTCGGCATCTTCACGGCCTGCCTCATCGTCATCCTCGTGCGCCTCATCACCACGGACAAGCTACGGCCGTAACGCGCCAGCAACATCCGCCTCTCCGGCACGTCGTCGCCGCGGGAACGGCCGACCGTGATGTGTTTCCCGACCGCGGCGCACCGTTTATTCCGCCTACGCCCCGGACGAAGCCGGCCCGCCCGCTTCGTCTTCCACGAAAAGGAGCTTGCCGGACAGGGGGCGCCGCACCGGGCAGGCCCGCGCCGCGCGCAGCAGCCGCTTGCGCGGCGCGGGCGTCAGGTTGCCCGTAAGCGCAATGCGGCACACGAACGTCGCAGTTTCCGGCACGCGGCGATCGAGCGTCACCTCCACGGCGGCGCTTTCCAGCGGGATAACGTGGTTGTCCGCATACATGCGCAACATCATGGCCATGCACGAGCCCAGGGCCGCCTCCAGCAGTTCGTGGGGCCGGAAGCCCTGTCCCGCGCCGCCCTTGTCCTGGATCGCATCGCAGACCCCTTCAAATCTCCCGTTGGAAAAGGCCACGCCATAGCGCGCGTCCCGGCTTTGACAGCGAATCATTGTACAGTCTCCCCGCGCCCGTATTCATGAAGGGACGCTTGCACGACGACCGGTCCCGGGGTGCAATGCCAAGCGAGAGCGGCCCGCGCGCGGGGCAGGGTATCCCCGGCAGTCCAAGCGCACAATGCCCGACACTGCGGCTCCGGCGAAAAAAAGCGCCCCCGCGGTCATACCACAGGGGCGCTTTGCCATGCGTTTCGAGGGCGGCTTACGGTTCCACCTTGAACACGTACGCCGCTTCGGGGCGCAGGTATTTCTGCGCCAAGGCGCGCAGGTTCTCGCCAGTAAGCGACTGCGCCGCCTCGACGACCTGCTTTTCATGATCGAGCGGCAGGCCCAGGGACAGGGACTTGGCCGCTTCGTCGCTGCGTGCGGCAAGGCTTTGCCGTTCGCGGTAGTAGTCGCCGGTCATGACGTTCTTGGCGCGAAGCATCAGGTCGTCCGGGAGCACCATCTGCCCCAGGTCGCCGGCGATGCGCTTGAACCCGTCCAGGGCGGCGGCGTCCTTGTCGGGCGTGGTGCCGATGTAGAAGGCCAGAAAGCCCGTGGTGTCGGACTGCCACAGAAAGGACGTCACGGAATAGCCGAGGCTCTCGCCATCGCGCAGGCGTGAAAAGAGCAGGCCGCTTTGCCCGGCCAGGACTTCGTTTAAAAGAGAAAGCCCCGGTGTTTCGGACGCGGCCAGCCCCGGCACCGGGAAGACCATGAACAGATGGCTCTGCTTGCGCCCGGCAAGCGTCACCGAGGCCTCGCGCTTTTCCCCCCACTTGGGCGTGGGAAAGGCGAACGGCTTGGCCGGACCTGCGGTCTTGGCCAGCTTGTCGGCCAGGGAGCGCACGGCCGCGGCATCGAAATCGCCGCTGACGGCCATGACCCAGGGCATGGCCCGCTGGCCGGCCCAGAAGGCGGCAACATCCTTGGCAGTATAGCCCTTCACCGTGGCCGCCTCGCCCAGGCGCGTGTAGGCATAGGGTGTGTCGGCGAACAGGAAGGGAAAGAGCTTGCGGAAGGCCAGGGCCATGGGCTGGTCTTCCTTGTCCTTGATGTCGGCAAGCTGGTCCGAAACCTCGCGCGCGACCTCGGTCTTGAGAAAGGCCGGAGCGAGCAGCACGTCGCCGATAAGCCCATAGAGGTCCTTCTGGAAGCGGCTGGGGAACTTCGAGGCCACGGTGAAGGAATCGCGGCCGGACGAAGCGGAAAGCGAGGCCGCCCGGTCGGCGAGGAAATCCTCCAGCGCGTTGGCCGAGAGTTTGGCCGTGCCCGTGGTCAGGCTGTTGGCGGCAAGCTCGGCCAAACCCTGCCTGTCTTTTGTCAACAAGGCGTCACCGCCGTTGTAGACCAGGGACACGGACACGTAGGGCAGCGTGGCGTCGGGCAGCAGCACCAGCCGGTGCCCGCCGCCAAGCTCGACCACCTCGGGCGCGGCCGGCTGCGCGCCGCCCTGCCCGGCCGCGGCGGCCGTCGTCGTCTTGGGCGCGGGCCAGACCTTGGCGGCCGTATCGGCCAAGCCCTTGGCCGTGACGGCGTTCTCGGCGTCCTTGGGGACCAGGACGGCGGTCAGCATGTGCCCGGGGCGCAGATAGGCCTCGATGACGGCGGACAGGGCCTTCTGGTCCACCAGGCGCACGGCGCGCAGGTAGTGGGCCTCGCCGTCGGGGTCATAGCCGTAGAAATGGAAAAAACCCGCCTTCATGGCCAGCCCGGGCAGGGTTTCCTTGGCCTGATAGAGGCCGTCCTCGATGTTCAGGCGCACCCGCTCCAGTTCATGGTCGGTGAAGGATGTGCCCTTCAGACGCGAAAGCTCGGCCAGCAAGCCCTGCCAGAAGGCCTGCACGTTGCCGGCATCGAGGGTCGCGCTGACCAGAAAGAGCCCAGCCCGCTCCAGGGTGAGCGACGAGCAGGAAATATCGTCCACGAGCTTCTTGTCGTATTTGAAGGTGCGGTAGAACCGGCTCGTTTCGTCGCCGGCGAGCAGCTGTGCCAGGACCTCAAGGCCGGCTTCGTCCGCGGCGCGAAGGCCCGGGGTGGGAAAGGCGATCTGCAACCGGACCTTGTTCCAGGGGCCGTACTCCACCTTGACCTGCGGCTCGGGCAGGGCTCCCTGAGGCAGCGCATAGGGCGCGGGCGGCGTCAGGAGGCGGTCGTTTTCCATGCCGCCAAAAAGCGTCTTGGCTTCCTCGACCACGTCCTCGACGCGCACCTTGCCGACCACTACGAGCTGCATGGCCCGGGGCTGGTAGCGCTCGCGCACGTACTGGCGCAGGTCCTCGGAGGAAAAACCGGACACGGTCTCGGGAAAGCCGATGATGGGCCAGCCGTAGGCCTGCCCGGGCCAGGCCATGGCCTGGGTCATCTGGAACAGCCGGTTGTCGGGGCTGTCCTTGCCCCGGGCCAGTTCCGAGAGCACCACCTGGCGTTCGCTGTCGAGCTCGGTCGGGTCGAACTTGGCCCCGAAGATCATGTCCTTGATGACGTCGAGCCCGAGCTTCCAGCGGTCGGCGGGGAGGTCCACGCGAAAGACGGTGCTGTCGAAGCTCGTGGAGGCGTTGAGCTCCCCGCCCGCGCCTTCTATGTCCGACGCGACCTGCCCGGCCGGGCGCTTTTCCGTGGACTTGAACACCATGTGCTCGAGCAGGTGGCTGAGCCCCGCCTGTTTGGCGGTCTCGTAGCCGGAGCCGGCGTGCACGAACAGCCGTTCGGCGACCAGGGGAAAGCGGTTGTCCTCGATGACCATGATGGTCATACCGTTTGGCAGGGTGACGCTTTTGGGCGGCTCGGCGGCCAGGGCCGAAGCGGCGCAGCAAGCGGCGAATAGGGCCGTCATCAGGGCGAAAACGAAACGCCGGCGCATGGATGCTCCTTTTGGTTTGGCGCTCCCGGGCGACGTCCGGGAGTGGACATGCGTTGAAGAGCTACGACCTCAAGAGCACAAAGGATACTTAATTTTGGTTCATGGTGTCCGAGGAGGCGACCGTGCCGTCGGCAAAGGCCACGGCGGTCTTGGTGATGGCGTAGCGGCCCCGCACGAGGCGCGGGCAGACCGCCTCGGCCAGACGCAGGGGGCTTACGTAGGACTGCTCGAAGGAGCAGGTGAAACGCACGGTGGCAGGGGCGACGATTTCCACGCCCGTGACCAGGGTTTTGGCATCGATGCCGCGTGGCCCTTTCTTCGATTCCCAGGTGACGGGAAAGTTCGCAGCGGCGGCGAAGGCGCGCCAGGCGTCGAGGCAGCCGTCCGCCAGGGCCTCCGGCGCGAGGAGTTCGAAAGTTTCCGCGACCGGATGGGTGACCTTGCGCCCCGGCGGCAGCGCGTCCACGCCGAGGACGGCCATGCCCTCGGGCAGGTTGGGATTGAGCCGCGCGGCAAACTCCTCGGGCGAGACGGCCTCGCGCAGGAAGATCGCCGTCCATTCGGCGCGGCTGGCCACGCCGACAGGCAGGGCCCGCCCGAAGGAAATCTGCGGCAGCGGATGGTAGCCTGCGGAAAAGCTGGGCTTGAGCCCGCCACGGCGAAGCGCCCGCTCGAAAAGCCGCGCCAGTTCGAGCTGGCTCAGGTATACGGCGCTGCCGGTCTTGGCGTACCAGACGCGCAGGTGGACGGCCTTGACGGTCAGGTCCTCGCGCGGCGGGGCCGGCGGGGCGGCAACGGCGTCGTGTTCACGGGCTTCGCGGTTGAGCCGCGGGCGGATGTCCCTTGCTCCGGCCGCATCCAGGCTCGATGTGCGGCCGCCGAAGGAGCATACGCCGCAGCCCGAGCAGTCGCCGTAGCGGCAATCGGGCGTCGCGGCCCCGCGCAGGGCTTTTTCGCGCTCCCGGCGCAAAAAGCCGGGCGTGACGCCGCAGGAAAGATGGTCCCAGGGCAGCGGCGCGTCCGGGTCGCGCGCGCCAAGCCACGTTGCCGGGTCGAGGCCGGCGGCCGCGAAGACGCGCAGCCATGGGGCGAGGTCGAAGCGGTCCACCCAGGAGCAAAAAAGCGAGCCCTCGCGGTAGGCGGCTTCGACAAGCGGCGCGAGCTCCCGACCGGCGCGGGAGAACACGCCCTCGAGAAAGCTCATTTCCGGCTCGTGCCAGCGCAGCGTCAGCCGCTTGTCCGTGGCAAAAAGCGCACGCAGCCGCCCTACCCGCTCGCGGATGGCCTCCAGCCCGATCTGCGCCTCCCACTGGAACGGCGTGTGGGGCTTGGGCACGAAGGGCGAGATGGCGGCCGTGACCTGCAGCCGTTTCGTGCCGGGCGGGGCCGCGGCCAGCACCTTTTTCGCCAGGTGGAAAATGCCTTCCACGTCCTCGTCGGTTTCCGTGGGCAGGCCGATCATGAAATAGAGCTTCACCTGCTGCCAGCCGTGGGCGAACAGCCTTTTCGCGTGTTCGAGGATGTCCTCCTCGCCGATGCCCTTGTTGATGACGTCGCGCAGGCGCTGGGTCGCGGCTTCCGGGGCCACGGTCGCGCCGGTGCGACGGATGCCGGCCATCATCGAAAGGATGGAATCGGACAGCGTGCCGGCGCGCAGCGACGGCAGGGACACAGCCACCTGTTCCCGACGGCAGCGGTCGATGCTGCGGGAAAAAAGGCTCTCCAGGGCCGAAAAATCGCCCGTGGACAGGGAAAGAAACGACAGTTCCTCGTAGCCGGTGCGGGAGAGCCCTTCGGCGACGAGGCCTTCGAGCACGTCCAGGCTGCGTTCGCGAACAGGCCGGTAGACCATTCCAGCGTGGCAGAAACGGCAGCCGCGCGTGCAGCCCCGGGCGATCTCCACGGCCAGGCGGTCATGGACGGCCTGGGCGAAGGGCACGATCTGGCAGGTGGGAAACGCCGCGGCGTCGAGATCGGGCAAGATGGCTTTCTCCACCCGGTCGTAGCCGGCAACCAGGGGGCGCGGCGCGCCGTCCGGACCGGGCGCAAAAAATTCCGGCACGTAGACGCCCTGGATGGCAATCAGGCGCGTGAGCAGGTCGCGGCGGGAAACGCCTTCCCGGCGCGCGGCGGCCACGGCCTCGAGGATGGCGGGCAGGGCCTGTTCGCCGTCGCCGATGACCATGGCGTCGAAAAACGGGGCCACGGGTTCGGCGTTGAACGCGCAGCCGCCGCCGGCGATGACCAGCGGCCCCCCCTCGCCCCGGTCGGCGGCGCGGAAGGGAACGCCGGCGAGGTCGAGCATGTACAGGATGTTGGTGTAACAGAGCTCGTGGGTGATGTGGAACGCCAGCACGTCGCAGGCCGCAAGGGGCGTGTCGGATTCCAGGGTGCAAAGGGGCGCGCCCTTTTGGCGCAACAGCGCGGCGGCCTCGTCGGAAGGAGTGAAGACCCGTTCGGCGGCGAGCCCCTCCACGCGGTTGACGGCTTCGTAGAGGATGCGCCCGCCCACGTAGGACATGCCGACCTCGTACATATCGGGAAAGGCCAGGGCGACGCGGGCCCGGACGCCGGCCGGGTCTTTGGCCGTGCGACCCCATTCCGCGCCCAGGTACTGGGTGGGTTTTTGCAGGTCGGCGACGAATTCACGCATGGATGCTCCGGCCGCCGGCAGCAGCCGCGGCGCGGTGTCAAGAAGGTGGAGGCGGGAGGCCTCCCCCGGCGCGGGCCGGGGGAGGAAAAAACGCGCGGGCCGTTATTTCTTGAGGAGATTGGAGATGTTGCCACCCTTGCCGGCCAGGTTGGACAACGTCTTGAGATCGCCGGAGGTGGAAAGCGTCAGGTTGCTCGTGGCCTCCAGGTAGCGGGTCTTGAGCTCATCGGGAAACTTCTTGAACTGGTAGAGCACATGGGAAAGCTCGATCTCGCCGCCCACCTCGGTCTCGAAGGGGTAGCCGAACGGCAAAAGCAGCATCTGCACGCCCTGCTGGGAAGGAATGGTCTGGAGCAGGGCCACATCGGTCAGCTTGCCGGCGGCTTCGTCCCACTTGCCGAGCACGGTTTCGCCGTTGATCAGTTTCACGAGGCGGATGTCATAGGCCATGAAGTTTCTCCTTGAAGGTTGGGGCGCGGTGCGCCGGCCTTGAGCTAGATATCGGACAGTCCCGTGTCAAGGGGCGGGGCCTACTCGTTGTAGTCGAAAACCGCAAAGCCCTGGCTCTTGCACAGGGCATCGCGCTCTGCTTCGCGCAGGTCGGTGCGCACCATCTCGGACACCATCTGCTCGATGGTGATGCGCGGCCGCCAGCCCAGGCGCTCCCGGGCCTTGCTCGGGTCGCCGAGCAGCGTTTCCACTTCGGTCGGGCGGAAATAACGCGGATCGACGGCGACGAGGCATTTGCCGCTGGCGACGTCGATGCCCTGCTCCTTTTCGCCCTCGCCCTCGAAGCGCAGTTCGATGCCGAGCTCCTTGGCGGCCATCTTGACGAAATCGCGCACGCTGTACTGCCGGCCCGTGGCGATGACGAAATCCTCGGGCGCGTCCTGCTGGAGCATGAGCCACTGCATTTCCACGTAGTCCTTGGCATGGCCCCAATCGCGCAGCGCCGAGAGGTTGCCGAGGTAGAGACAGTCCTGCAGACCCAGCTTGATGCGCGCCATGGCCCGGGTGATCTTGCGCGTGACGAAAGTCTCGCCGCGCATGGGGGACTCGTGGTTGAAAAGGATGCCGTTGCAGGCGTACATGCCGTAGGCTTCGCGGTAGTTGACCGTGATCCAGTAGGCGTAGAGCTTGGCCACGGCGTAGGGGCTGCGCGGGTAGAACGGCGTGTTCTCGGTCTGCGGAATCTCCGCCACCTTGCCGAACAGTTCCGAAGTCGAGGCCTGGTAGAAGCGCGTGTGCTTCTCAAGCCCCAGGATGCGGATGGCTTCGAGCAGGCGCAACGTGCCGAGCGCGTCCACGTCGGCAGTGTATTCCGGGGATTCGAAGGAAACCTTGACGTGGCTCTGGGCGGCCAGGTTGTAGACCTCGTCGGGCCGGACCTCCTGCATGATGCGGATCAGGTTGGTGGAATCCGAGAGGTCGCCGTAGTGCAGGACCAGCTTGCGGTCCGCGTCGTGGGGATCGCGGTAGAGATGGTCGATGCGCTGGGTGTTGAACAGCGAGGCCCGGCGCTTGATGCCATGCACCTCGTAGCCCTTCTGGAGCAGCAGTTCGGCCAGATAGGCCCCGTCCTGACCGGTGATGCCGGTAATGAGGGCAACTTTGCTCTTCATGAATCGGTCTTCTCCCGTAGGGGTTGTTGACGCATCTCGTGCTCGACCATGGCCCGGGCCACGTCGGCGGGATGCTTGGCGGCCTTCCAGCCCAGAAGGCTTTCGGCCCTGGCAGGATTGGCCCGGCTGACGGCGATGTCGGAAGGACGGAAAAGGCCCGGGTCCAGGTCCACGTGCGCGCGCCAGTCGAGGCCGGCGGCGGCGAAGGCCTCGGCCGTGAATTCGGCCAGGGTGATGGTCGTGCCTGTGGCGATGACGAGGTCCTCGGGTGTGTCTCGCTGGAGCATGGCCCACATGGCCTCGACGTATTCCGGGGCCCAGCCCCAGTCACGGGCCACCTCGATGTTGCCCAGTCGCAGGCGTTCGCCCGACCCGGCCGCGATGCGGGCGGCGGCGGAGACGATCTTGCGCGTCACGAAACGTGCGGGCCGAAGCGGCGACTCGTGGTTGAAAAGAATGCCCGAGCAGGCATGGAGCGCATAGGCCTCGCGGTAGTTGGCCACTTCGAAATGCGCGGCGGCCTTGGCCACGGCATAGGGGCTGCGCGGGGAAAACGGCGTGGCTTCCGTGGCCGGCTCGCCGCCGGTGTCGCCGAAGCAGTCACTGGAGGAAGCGTTGTAGAGCCGCACCGGCGCGCCGAGAAAACGCACCGCCTCCAGGAGGTTGAGCGTGCCGACGCCGATGGACATGAACGTCTCCACGGGCTGCTCGAAGGACAGACCCACCGAGGACTGGCCGGCCAGATGGTAGATCTCGTCCGGCGCGACCTTGGTCAGCACGGTCAGCACGCTGCGGAAATCGGTCAGGGTCACGGAAGAAAGCGTCACCCGCTCCCGGATGCCGAGGCGGTCGAGATTGCGCAGGGACGCCATCTGGGCGTCGCGCGAGGTGCCCGCCACCTGGTACCCCTTCTCCAGAAGGAGCTTGGCCAGATAGGCCCCGTCCTGACCGGAAATTCCGAAAATCAACGCTTTTTTCATGTGTGCGGGTATCCAGGAAGGCAGCGTGGGAAAGCCGGAAGGCTAATTTTTTCCCGGCACGGCGTCAACAACCGCGCCGTCTTCGGCCGCCACGCCCTCTCCGCCCGCTCCGGCAACCCGGCGGCAGGCGGCGCAGATGCCGTCGATGCGCACCTCGACGCCGATCACGTCCATAGCGAGGCTGCGCCCCAGGGCCGTGATGTCCACGAGGTCGCCCGTGGCGGGCAGGCACTCCATGCGGCCGCAGCGCAGGCAGTAGGCATGGCCATGGGCACGGCCGGAAAAACGCGGCCCCAGGCAGTAGCGGAAGGCGCGGTCGCCGCTGCTGTGCCGGCTGGCCAGCCCCTGGCGCACGAACAGGTCGAGGATGCGGTAGAGCGTCACCTTGTTGACCGGCATGGCCTCGCGCACCTTGCGCAGGATGTCCCCGGCGGGCAAGGCGTGTTCGCCGCCGGCAAGGACCCGCGCAACGGCCAGGCGCACCGCCGTGGGCTCCACTCCGGCCTCCTCCAGCATGGCGGCCATGTTCTTCCCGTCCATCGCCACGTACGCCTCTACGCTCCGTGCCCATGGCCGCGCAGGCCCGGCAACAGGGACAGGAAGTAGGTCGCGGCGGCCACGGCGATGATCGCCGCGCCCGAAGTCAGGTCGCAGCCGTAGGCCAGGGCCAGGCCAGCCAGGCAGAAAAAGACGTTGAGCGCCGTGGCCAGGAACATGGCCCGCCCCATGGAGGCCGTACGCCGTAGCGCCAGGCTCGGGGCCACGGACAGCAGCGCGATGACGAGGATGAGCCCGGCCACGCGGATGAGCAGCACCACCGTGACCGCGGCCAGGGCCGTAAGCAGGTAATGCAGCATGCCGACCGGCGCGCCGCGCACCGCGGCGAACTCCCGGTCGAAGGCCATGGCCACGAAGCCGTTGTAGTGGCGCAGCGTCACGGCGCACAGCACGACGGCCAACGCGGCCAAGGCGTAGAGGTCGGCCACGGGGACGGTGATGATGCTGCCGAAAAGATAGCTCATGAGGTCGGGCTTGTAGCCCGGGGTCACGTCCAGAAGGATGATGCCGAAGGCCATGCCCGCGGCCCAGAGCACGCCGATGACGGTATCGGTGTCCTCCACGCGCCGCCGGGTCAGGGCGGCCATGCACAGGGCGGCGGTCACGGTGAAGGCGACGGTCACGGGCAGTACGGGCAGGACCAGGAAATAGGCGAGCCCCACGCCTCCGTAGGCGGCGTGCGCCGCGCCGCCGGCCAGAAAGACCATGCGGTTGGCAACGACCAGGGTACCCATGACGCCGCAGCACAGTGCGGCCAGAAGCGCCGCCAGACAGGCGTGCTGCATGAACGGCAGGGAAATGATGTCCGCGATCATCGGCGCTCCGGAGGGACAATGGCCGCGAGATCCGGCGGCATGCGGCGCAGGAAGGCGTCCATGGGGCAGCTGTGGCTGTGCACCCCGTAGAGGAGATCGACCATTTCCTTGGTGAGCCTGGGCTCCGGGGCGTGGAGCAGCCGGCCGTTGACGCAGGCCACGGCCGTCACCCCCGCGGCCAGGATGCTCATGTCGTGGCTGACCACGAGCGAGGTCACGCCCTGGCCGATGCGCGCGAGCACCTCGTAGAGACAGAACTTGCCTTGGGGATCGATGTTGGCCGTGGGTTCGTCGAGAATGAGGAGCTCCGGGTCCGAGACCAGGGCGCGGGCGATGAGCGTCCGCTGCTGCTGGCCGCCGGAGAGGTCGCAAAAGCGGCGGTCCTTGAAAGCGTGCATTTCCACGCGGGCAAGGGCTTCCTCGGCCTTGTGAATCTCCTGCCGGGAATAGCGGAAACCATGCCGCCCCGGGGCAAGCAGGCCCATGAGTGTCACTTCGAGGACGCGGATGGGCAGGTCCTTGCGCGCGGACGCGCCTTCCAGGCGCTGGGGGACGTAGCCGATATAGCGGCTGTTGCGCCCGGGTTCCTCGCCAAAGACGGCAATGCTCCCGGAACTCGGGCGCAAAATGCCGAGAATGAGCTTTAAAAGCGTGGTCTTGCCCCCGCCGTTGGGGCCGAGCACGGCGAGACGCTCTCCGGGCGCAACGGCCAGGTCGACCCCGGAAAGGGCCGCCTGGCCGTTGTAGGAAAACGTCAGGTCGCGGATTGCAACGACCGGTCGGGTCACTTGTGCTCCGTTTGTCCGGCCATGCCCTGGCGCAGGGCCTTGGCCGCGTTTTCGAGATTGGCCGCCCAGTCCTCGGCCAGGGGGTCCAGGGCCGCGACTTCGCCGCCGATGGCCTGGGCAATGGCTTGCGCCTGGCGGGAGCTCATCTGCGGCTGGACGAAAACTACTTTGACGCCGTCCTTTTTGGCCTCGCGCACGAGCGCCGCCAGGGCCTTGGGCCCGGGTTCGCGGCCGAGCGCCTCGATGGGCTCCTGGGTCAGGCCGAAGTCACGGGCGAAATACCCCCAGGACGGATGAAACACCATGAATTTGTGCTCGCCCGGGGGCAGATCGGCAAACTGTTGTTGTATGCCGGCGGCCAGGGCATCGCAAGAGGCCGCGAAGCGTTCGTAGCCGGCGGCGTAGTCGGCCGCGCCCTGTGGATCGGTCTTGACCAGGGCGTCGCGCATGGACGCACCCAGCACCTTGGCGAGCCTGGGCGAAAGCCAGACATGGGGATCGGGCTCGCCGGCCTCGTGGTGATGGCCTTCCTCGTGGTGCCCCGCTCCCTTTTCCTCCTTGGCGTGCGCGTCGTGGCCATGGTCGTCCTCGTCTTCATGGGCGACCATGGGTATTTTTTCGATGCCGGCGTCCGTGCGCACGACGACCATGTTCGGATTGGCGGCCTTGAAACGCGGCAACCAGGCGTTTTCGAAATCCATGCCGATGCCGAAATAGAGGGCCGCCTTGCCGAGTTCCGCCAGCTGGCGGGGCTTGGGTTCGTAGGTGTGGGCGTCGGCGCCGGGCGGCACCATGACCAGCGCGTCCACCCGGTCGCCGGCGATTTGCTTGAGAAAATACGCCTGGGGCGCGATGCTCACCGCTACGAGCGTTTTCGCCGCCGCCGGCGCGCTCCAGGCGAAAACGATTCCCACAATCAAGGCAAAGAGTTTCTTCATGACTACTCCCTTGGCGCGCCACATGTTGCGGGCGCGACCGATGGCTTGATGCAACAGAGTTGCATCAAGATGTCAAGCCGGGAATCGTGCAAGATGAATTGACCCGAAATCGCTTGGCCAGGCAGCCGAAGCGGCATACGGTGCCGGGGAAACGCAACGCCAACAAGGTCCCGCTTCGGTCACGGGGCCGCCACAGGAGCCACGACGCCATGCCATCCATGACGCCTCCGGCACTGCCTGGCCCGGTTACCGGCCAGGCAGCCCGTCTGCCTCGAACCTGAGTTCCCTGCCCTGCGTCGGGTGCGGCTGGTGTTGCCTGTCGGACCCGTGCGTGGAGTCGCACATCCTCTACGGCTACTTGAAGCGTTGCCCCGACCTGTATTGGGACGCTGCAAGCGGCCGCTACCGCTGTCGCCTGGCCGAAGACCCTGCACGCGGCGAACACATGAGGTTTCTGCTTGGTATCGGGCACGGCTGCTGCGCGCCGCTCAATCGCTGGCGGGGCGACGTGCGCAAGCGGGAATAACGGGCCGCCCCCGCATAACCGCCGGCAAATTCGTCGGACAGTACGCCCCGGCGACAATCCCACCAAATACCCCTGAGGATTTCCCCGCACCGTAAGGGGGCTCCCCTGCGATGCGAGGACAATGCGGTTTTTCAAAAAGCCCCGGGGAGCGATCGCGCGTTTCCGGGGCGCTCCGCCCCTGTGTGTCCCGAGCATCCTCAGCGAATGAGTTGTAACCGCAAAGAAGGAGTAGCGACTTTATAATCAAAAATCATTCCATTTCAACTTAGCAATAAAGGCGAAAGCGTTGCCCGAAAGTGTATTCATTTTATGTTCAGACAACACTGAACTTTCAGCAATGGCCATCTCCATCTCTTCGATTTACGATGTCATTCTGGCACGCAATATCAACGAAGCTGTCCCGTTGTTTGAAAAAAATAAAAAAATTCGCCTGGCCTATGTAGAAATAAGTTCAGACATGCAAGCATCCATTCAGCAAATATACCGCTATGGACGCCTAGGCATGGAAGTAATTGCTCTAGTCAAGCCTCCTTGCCCGCAGCCTGTCCTTGAAGCGTACAGGAAAGGAAGAATCCTCGATATTTTTGAACTTCCTATTGATTTAATTAAATTTTACACAAAGACATGCTATGTGATGTCGCATTGTCACCAGAAAGATAGTACAGACACGTCTTTCTCCTCTATTCTAACACAAGAAGAAATCGAATTTATCTTAAACACATACAAAGCTTATAACCTTGCAGCATGCGCAGCCAACAATTGATCGGCTCCCCTGTCAGGCAACAGTGCGACGACGGTAATGGACGCCCGAATTTCCCGTGACGACGGCCTTGCCCGTGCAACGCCGCCTCTACGGGCAAGAACACAACCTGTTATAGCAGGCCAACACTGCGCCCGCCGTTTTTTCCCAGGAAAAAAGCCCCGCCCGCTTGAGCGACTTGCGCCGCAGGCCCTCGCGCAGGGCCGCGTCGTCCGTGACCGCGGCCATGGCCCGGCACAGCCCGCCGACGTCCAGGGGATCGACCAGCACGGCCGCGTCGCCGGCGACCTCGGGAAGCGAAGTCGCGTCGGAGCAGACAACCGCCGCGCCCAGGCTCATGGCCTCGAGCACCGGCAGGCCGAAGCCCTCGAAGAGCGACGGATAAAGGAAGGCGTGGCACGAGGCGTAGAGCCACGCCAGTTCGGCGTCGGAGACGTAGCCCGTGAAAACGAGCTTGTCCGCGATGCCGAGCTCGCGCACCGTGCGCGCCACGTCGTCCATGAGCCAGCCCTTGCCGCCGGCCAGCACCAGCGGCATGTCCCCGCCCGTCTCGCGCAGCCAGGCCGCATAGGCCGCGAACAAGCGCTCGTGGTTCTTGCGCGGCTCGATGGTGCCCACGCACAGCCAGAAGCCGCCCGGCGCAAGGTCGCCGACGGCCTTCGGTTTCTCGCGCGGCGAGGTTTCGCAAAAGCGGCTGGCCAGCGGCGCGACCGTTGTCCGCTCCCGGGGATAGCGCGGGAAAACCTTCAAGAAGTGCTTAAGGGAATATTCGGAAATGGAAACAATCCAGTCGGCTGCAGTCGCGGCGCGAAACACGCCGTCGAAGCAGCCCGTGCGGTTGCCCTCGGTGGTCCAGGCCGGCTCGACCAGAAACGACAGGTCGTAAAGCGTGTAGACGCAGCGCGCCCGGGAAAGCCCCGTGGGGAAGTAGAAATTGTTGGCGTGTATGATGTCCGGCGCGCCGAGGCGGGCTTCGAAATCCGGCGGCGGCTGGCGAAAGAAGCGCTTCTGGGACGTGAACTGGCGAAACGTCGGCCCCGTGCGGAAGCGCCCGCCGGCCGGGCGCAGGCAGGCCTTGGGGCGCGGCTCCCAGAAAAAATCGCCGAACGCGGGATAGAGGACATACTCGTTGCGTTCATCCACGCGGGAAAGCGCATCGAGCAGCCCGGCGGCGAAGTAGCCACAGCCCGCCTTGCCCGCGCCGGTCTGGGAGACGTCGAAGCCGATCTTCATAAGGACGCGTCCGGGAAAAGAAGTCCGCGTGAAAGCCAGGACGCCGCCGCGCGGCAAAGGGCCGGCGAAACGCCCCGGTTCCAGCGCAGGGAAGCGCCAAGGGACGCCAGGGCCACGGCCGGGGTGAAAAGCGGTCCCCCCTCCCGAAGCCGCCACTTCTCACGCACCAGGGCATGGGCGTAATTGGCCAGCCAGCGGTCCGGCGCGCGGCCGAAGGTCGCGACCTGCATGTCGTTTATTTCCGCGTGCACCTTAAGCTTTGCGCCAGACGTCTTCGTCTGCGGGTAAAAGCGAGACCCGGCGAGCTTTCGCGGCAGATAGGCAAAGACCGCGCCGCCCTTGGCCAGACGCAGCCAGAACTCGTAATCGAGGGTGTACTGCCAGCGCAGGTCGAGCACGCCCAGGCGCTCCACGATGCGTCGCCGGAAAAACGCCGCCGGCTGACAAAGGATGCAGCGGCTTTTCAGGCGCTCCAGGTCGAAGGGCTCGGCCGGGTACGGCTCGATCACGGCATCGTCCACGTCGATGTGGTCCCCGTCGCCGTAAACGACATCCACTTCAGGATTCTTTTCGAAAACTTCAAGTACCGCTTCAAAGGCCCCCGAGAAATAGACGTCATCGGAATTGAGCCAGGCGATGACCTCGCCCGAGGTCGCGGCGATGCCCTTGTTGACCGCGTCGGGCTGGCCCTTGTCGCGTTCGCTCACGTAGCGCAGCTTCCCCGCCGCCGCATAGCGTTCCAGGATGCTTACGGTTTCGTCCGTGCTGCCGCCGTCCATGACCACGTATTCCAGACCGTCGACGCCCTGGGAGAGCACGCTTTCGATGGTGCGGCCGATGAAGCGCCCCTGGTTGTACGAGGGCGTGACGACGCTGATGCTCGGCCTAGCCATGGGCCGCCTCGTCGTAGCGCAGATCGACCTCGCGCGCGCCGTCGGTCAGGCGCAGCTCCAGGCAGCGCGCGGCCAGCTTGCGCCGGTCCGCGCCTTCCCCCCGGCGCGCACCGTCGAAGAAGAATTCCACATAGCCGCCGTGGGGCGCGAGATCGATGGAAAAGGACGTTTCCTTGCCCCGGGCAAGTGTGCGTGCCGGGCCGATGCGCTTGCCGTCGAGAAAGGCCTCGATGCGCACGCGGCCAGAAGGAGCCTCCGCCGGCAAGGCGAAGCGCGCCCGCAGCCATTGGCGGTGCGCGGCCGGACCGTAGGCGACGAAGAGCCGCGCGCCGCACCAGCCGTCGCCGTAAAGCCCGCGCACGGCCGTGCTCTGGGACACGGGGCGCGTGAGCACGTCCGTAAAGACCGCGAGGTACTTGCGCGCCATGTCCTCGGGCCCGCCGAAGACGGACAGGCGTTCGCGCCCCTTGGCCACAAGCGCCGCGGCGAGCACCGGCTCGTCCAGGATGCGGCCCATGGCCTGCGCCATGTCGTCGGGGCGGCGCGGGTCGAAGTAGAGCGCGGCCTCGCCGCCGACCTCGGGCAGGCTCGTGACGTTTGCGCAGACGATGGGCGTGCCCACGGCCATGGCCTCGACGAGCGGCATGCCGAAGCCCTCGAAGAGCGAGGGGAAAACCAGTGCAGCCGCGCCGGTCAAAAGCGCTGAAAGCTCTTCGTCGGCCACGTAGCCGGCAAAAACCACGCGCCCTTCGAGCCCGAGGTGCGCCACGGCGCGACCGAGCTCCTGGCGCAGGCCCGTGTCCGCGCCGGTGAGCACGAGGCGCACCGAATCCTTGGGCCGCGCGGCGCAGAGCATGCCGAACGCCGTCAGCAGCATGCGGTGGTTCTTGTGGGGCCAGAAATTGGCGGGATAGAGGAAATAGGGATCGTCTCCAGGGCCCAGGCGCGCCCGCGCGGCGGCCACGGCCTCGGGTGCGGTGCGAGAGAGCCGGCGCGGCAGGGAAATGTGGATGGTCGCCGTGCGGCCCGGCGGCACGTTGCCCTGCTCCAGCACCGTATCGCGGGCGAAGTCCGAGATGCACACCAGCCGCTCGCAGGCCCTCGCGGCGGTCAGGAACGTCCGCTCCCGCCCCGCTTCCTCCTCGGGTGTGAAAAACTGCGGATAATAGGCGTATTGCAGGTCGTAAATCACGGAAACGGCGGGCACGTCGGGGTGCTGGTAATAGGGCATGGTGAAGGGACAAAAAAGCAGATCGACCTTCCTGCCCCGCCAGGTTGAAATGCCCCGGACCATGCCGATGACGCCGGCGCGCACCCGCTCCACGTTCGGCGCGTCCAGGTGCGCGAGCTCCTCGTAGGCGGCGTCGGAAACGACGCACACGAAGCGCCAGTCCGGCCGCATGGCGCGCAGCTCGTGCAGGAGCAATATGGTCATGAGCTTGGCCCCGCCGTTGTCCCCGCCGGGGAGCACCGGCGTCAGGTCCACGAGCACGAGCGCTTCGCCGTCTGACGCGCGCGCGGGAAGCTCGCTTCGGGCCATGCGCCTGGCCAGCACGTATTTGACGGCCTTGTTGTACATCCAGGCCACGCGCCCGACGCGCAGGAGCGCCTTATTCACCAGTTCGGGCAAGCGCCCCTGGCTCACCCAGCCCGAAGTCGTCTCGCGGAGGACGCCCTCGAGCCCGCCGCGCGCGGCCGCGTCGTCGCCGCACAGCTTCGCGGCCTGGGCCTCGGCCGCCTCGGCCCGCGCGGCCAGATCGAGCATGGCCAGGACGAACCGGCCGTCCGGCGTGCGCAAAAGCGCCTGCGCCATTGCCTCGCGGCCATGGTCGGCAAGCGGCGCGCGGCTTGCCGTAAACAGCATGTCATACGGAAAAAGCGCTTGCTCGAAGCGCAAATGGTCCATGCCGGCGAAAGCAAAAAGCTCGCGTACGGCTTTTTCGCTGTAAAGATAGAGGTGTTCGGCGGGCAGCAGCATGCTCCGGAAAGGATCTTCCGCCGCAACAAGGCTGCCGTGGGTCATGCCCGCCGGAAAGCGCGGCGTCTGGACGAAGACCACGCCGCCGGGGGCTAAAAGGCCCATCACCCGGCGCAGCAGGCCCACGGGATCGGGCAGATGTTCGAGCACGTCCATGAGCACCACGGCGGCGAGGCTCCCCGGCGCGATGTCCTGCTCCTCCAGGGGGCCGGTCAGCATGGAGACGCCGAAGGTGTCCCGGGCAAGCCCGGCCACGGAGGCGTCGAGCTCCAGGCCCCGGGCGGAAAATCCCGCCCGCATCAACAGGGCCGTGAAGCCGCCGTGGGCGCAGCCAAGCTCCAGCACGTCGCCCGGGGGCAGGCAGGCGCGCAAGAACCGCCGCAGCCAGTAGACGCAACGCTCCGGCAAATCGAGCCTCGCCCGGGCCTCGATGGACGGCTGGCCCAGGTCGGCCTCCTGATGGCCGTACCAGTAGTCGCGGCCGTAGCCTTCGGCGCGCTCCTCCCGCGACACCAACGTGCCGCAGGCCGGACACAGCATGTACCCGTCGCTGAAGGGCTCGAGCCCGCCCACTCCACACCAGCATTGCCGCATTGCGCGCTCCAGGGGAGAAAGAATCGGGGGGAGGGAACCCCTTTTTGAAAAAAGGGGTTCCCTCCCCCCGAGCCCCCTCCTTCCCCAAAAATTTTAAAAGGGGGGTAATATCATGAACAGTAGATTGTACCATCAGCCCCAAAGGGGAAAAAACGTCGGGGGTCCGAGGCGGAGCCTTGGCCGCCGGCGCAACGGAGCGCATTCGTCATTGCGGCCGCCAGGGAATTTACCCCTTTCGGGAGGTCCAGGAGGGGCAGGGCCCCTCCTGGCCGCCGGAGGCGTCTTCCTCCCCTCTCCATTCCCCATACAACTGCATCGTCGCGCTTCCGGGCAGGTTCGCCACGCCGTGGTGGGTGAGCTGCACGGGCGTGGTGTCGCGGCTGCGGAAGGTGACCATGAAATCGCCGGCCCGGGTCAGGATCGAGATGACCGTGGTGCGGCTTTCCAGTTCCTGGTGGGAAAGCGCCGCCCGGCGCGCGAAATCCTCGCGCCTTATCGTCGAAAAGCCCAGGTTGAACGTGTATTCGCCCGGCGCGAGGTCGAGGGAAAGGTCGAAGCGCACGCGCACGATGGCGCCGGCCGGCGTCGCGGTCGGGTGTTCACAGTCGAATTGCAGGGTGTTCTTGCCGAAGACGATGATGCGCTTGTCGTTAATGAGTTCCACCCCGGCCACGGCCACCTCGATATCGGTCGTGACGGCGTAGCGGCAGAAGATGGACACGGTCTCGCCCTGCTCGAAGGCGCGGCAGGGATTGCCCGCGGCGTCGCACACGGCCACGTGGGTGAGCGTGGCGAAGCCGTTTTCGGCGGCGGCCACGGCCGCGAGGTCGAGGAAGGCTTCGGGCGCTGGCCAGAAGCCGGCGTCGGCATCCTCGGCCGGCAGGTGGTCTATCGGCTGCGCCGCGACAGCCGCCGTGGCCGACTTGGCGCCGGGGCCGACCATGTAGCGTTTGACCGCCGCGGCGGCGTCGCCGCAAAAGATCGTGCGCCCGCGTTCGAGAAAAAGCGCGCGGTGGCAGAACTGGGCCACGTCGTTCATGGCGTGGGAGACGAGCACGACCACGGTGCCGCGCGCGAGCAGCCCTTCCAGGCGCTGGTAGCATTTCTGGCGGAAAAAGACGTCGCCGACGGCCAGCGCCTCGTCGATGATGAGGACTTCGGGCTCGAGGCTCGTGGTCACGGCAAAGGCCAGGCGCAGGAACATGCCGCTCGAATAGGTCTTGACCGGCTGGTCGAAGTGGACGCCGATGTCGGCGAAAGCGGCGATATCGTCCATGCGCGTCTCGACGATATTGCGCGGGATGCCGAGCACGGCGGCGTTGACGTAGACGTTTTGCCGGCCGGTGAATTCCGGCTTGAAGCCGGAGCCGAGCTCGAGAAGCGCCGTGGTGCGCTCGGGCAGGACCACCTCGCCGGCCGTGGGTTCGAGCACGCCGGCGAGGATTTGCAGCAGGGTGGATTTGCCGGCCCCGTTCTTGCCGATGATGCCGAAGGCCTCGCCGGGCATGACCTCGAAGGAGACGTCGCGAAGGGCCCAGTGCTCGCGGAAAAGCGGCTTGCCGCCGGGGAAAAGGAGCTGGCGCAGCCGGTCCTGGGGACGGCTGTAGAGCTCGTACATCTTGGAGACGCCCCGGGCGGCGATGACCGGGGTCACGGCATCAGACGGCATCGGCGAAAAGCCTCTTGACGCTTGAAAAAAACGCATACCCGACGAGCATGACCGCAGCCGAGGCGAGGGTGACCCAGCCGAGCGCGGCCCAGTCCGGCATCTGGCCCCAGAGGATGGTGCGGCGCAGGTGATCGACCACGGGATGCAGGGGGTTTAAGGCCAACAACGACCGGTAAGGCTCGGGCACGGCGGTGAGCGGATAGAGAATCGGCGTGGCGAAGAAATAGAGCTGCACGATGACCCCGACCATGTTGCCGAGGTCCTTGAGAAAGACGCCGACCGGCGCGAGCAGCCAGCACACCCCGAGCGTGAGCATGCAAAGCGGCGGATAGGCCAGCGGCGCAAGCAAAAGAGTCCAGTGGAGCGTCCCCGTGGTCGCGAGCACGCCAAGGGCGACAAGCGCGAGGCTGACCAGGGATTCCATGGCCGCGGCGCAGAGGATGCCGACGGGCAAGATCTCCAGGGGAAAGAGGACCTTCTTGATGAAATTGACGTTTTCCGAAAGCAGCCTTGGCGTGCGGTTCACGCAGCCGGCGAAAACCTCGAACACGGCCAGCCCGGTGAAAAGGATGAGCGCGTACCCGGCCACGCCGCCCTGCCCGCCGCCGGCCCAGGACGGCTTGAAGACCACGGAAAAGACGAAGGTGTAGACGGCAAGGGTGGCCAGCGGGGAAACCAGGCCCCAGAGCACGCCGAGCTGCGCGCCGTGGTAGCGGGAAAGGAATTCGATGCGGGCAAAGGTGGCCAGCACCTCGCGGCGTTTCCAGAAATGCCGGGCAAAGGCCACGGGGGAAAGGCCGGCGAAAAGACCCGACCAGAAAGAGCCGGGGCGCGGCCGCCGCACGACCATGACCATTTTTGACGCCTGCATGCCGCCGGTTGCATATTCGATGGAATTGACGCATGTCAACGCATCCGCCTTTCCGGCGCTGCCAACTCCCTGGATACCCATGCGCATCACCATCGACGCCAGCACCCTTTCCCATCCCCAGCGCACCGGCATCGGCCGCTGCCTGGAATCCATTCTGCCGCATCTGGCCGCGCTTGCCGCCGCGCGCGGCGACACGATCACGCTCGTTTCCGGCAAGCCGCTGGTGAACGCCACGGCGTGCGGGCTTGTCGCGGACGGACGCCTGACGGCACGGACGGTCAATGTGCCGTCGCTCTACGCCTGGCAGCAGACGGGCATGGCCTGGCAAATCCTGCAAGCCGGCGCGGACGTGCACTACGCCCCGGACGGCCTGCTGCCGCTGGCCTTTCGCGGCCGTAGCGTGGGCGTGGTCAACGACGTCCTGTGGAAGCGCCATCCCGAAACCCTGGCCCGGCACATCCGCTGGGTCTTCGCCCTGCGCCAGCGGGCGAGCCTCAAGCGCCTGACGATTCCGCTGACGCTCTCCGCCTTCACCCGCCGGGAAATGCTGCGCGTCTACGGCCCCATGGCCGCGCGCACGCGCCCAACGGACCTCTGCGCCGTGGACCACGGCCGCTTCCGGCCGCTTGCATCCGGGGACGCCGCTCTCCTGGACGCTTTCCGTGCACGGCACGGGCTGCGGGAAGGCTATCTCCTGTGCGTGGGCAACCTGATGCCCCACAAGAACCTCGGCGTCGCCCTGCGCGCCCTGGCCCGGCTGCACCGGGACGCGGACGGCCCCCGGCCGCAGCTTGCGCTTATCGGCCACGGCGACCCGCAGGCGCTGCTTACGCTGCTGCCGGCCGGCACGCCCCCGGAGAGCGTCATTCCCCTGGGCTATCTGCCGGACGACGACGTGGCCCTGGCCTACCGGGGCGCGGCGGCCTTCCTTTTCCCTTCACGCTACGAGGGTTTCGGCCTGCCGCTGCTCGAGGCCATGGCCAGCGGGGTGCCCGTGGCCTATGCCGACGCCGCCTCCCTGCCCGAAGCCGCCGGCATCGCCGGCCTGCCCTTCCCGGCGGACGACGACGCGGCCCTTGCCACCCTGCTGCGTCGCCTGCGCACCGACGACGCGCTTCGCGAGCGGCAGGTCGCCCTGGGCCTTATGCGCGCGGCGGCGTTTTCCTGGGCGGCCTGCGCGCAAAACGTCTACGACGCCCTGCATGAGGCCTCGGGTAGGGCTCCCCTGCGCCTGCCCAAGGTCACGGTGGTCACGCCGTCCTTCAACCAGGCGGCATTCCTGCCCGAGACGCTTGAAAGCGTGGCCGCGCAAAAAGGCGTGGCCGTCGAACACATCGTCCTCGACGGCGGCTCCACGGACGAAACGCCGTCCATCCTGCAACAATGGGACGGCAGGCTCGCGTATTGGCGCTCGGCCCCGGACGCGGGCCAGACCGCGGCCCTGGCCGAGGGCTTCGCCATGGCCACGGGCGAGGTCATGGGCTGGCTCAATTCCGACGACACGCTGTGCGACAACGACGTACTGGCCGCCGTGGCCGAAGCCTTCGCCCGCCACCCCGAAGCGGTCATGGTCACGGGCGACACGCTCCTGACCGACCCCGCAGGCCGGCCGGTCATGCTCGACACCGTGCTCGCCCCCTCCCACCGCCAGATGCGCTACGCCATGGCCGTGCCGCAGCAATCGACCTTTTTCCGGCGCGACGCCTACCGCGCCGCCGGGGGCATGGACACGCGCTTTACCTATTGCATGGACTACGACCTGTTCGAGCGCATCAGCCGGCAAGGGAAAATCGTGCGCATCCCCCGTCTCGTCGCCACCTTCCGCCTGCATCCCTCGGCCAAGACCGCCACCTGGCGCGAGGTGTTCAAACGGGAGATATACGCCTGCCAGCACCGCCACGGCACGGGCGCGTGGCACGAGTTCCTCATCAAGCTCGTGGGCGTGGAAATCCGCGTGCAATCGCTTGCGGCCCAGTGCGGCGCGCTCCTTCGCGGCCGCCACCTGCCGTCGTGCGTCAACGCGCGCATCGAGCCCCTGCGCGCGTTGGCCCGCAAAAAACACGGCCTGATCGGCTGAGGCCGCCATGCGCATCGCCGTCAACGCCCGCACCCTGGACTATCCCTCCGGCGGCCCCAAGGAATACCTGCTGGGGCTTGTGCGCGCGATCCTCGACGCCGGCGGGCACGAATGCCTGCTCTACTACCCCGACGAACGCCATGTGGGCACGTTTCCCGAAGCGACGGAGCGGGTGCTGCCGACGCGAAACCGCCTCGCCTTCGACTGGCTGGCCCTGCCCCGGGCGCTGAAAAAGGACAAGCCCGACGTCGTCTTCTTCCCTTCCTCCAACATGCCCGCGGGCATCCCCTGCCCGGCCGTGGTGGCCATGCTCGACCTCGGCTATTTCCACCCGACACTGCGCATGTACAAGCGCGGCGACACCCTCTACATGCGCCGCTTCATCCGCTACGCCGCGCGCCGGGCCGAGCGCCTTGTGGCCATCTCCGAGCACACGCGCGCCGACGTGCTGCGCCTGACCCGGGCCCGGCCCGAGCAGGTGGCGGTCACGCCGCTGGCCTGCGACCCCCTTTACAAAGCGCCGGTCGCGCCTGCGGACGTCGCCGCCTTCCGGGAGCGCCAGGGTCTTACGAAGCCCTACATCCTCTACGCCGGCAACATCTCGCCGCGAAAAAACCTGGGCACGCTGCTTGCGGCCTTTGCCCGGGCCGGGTCGCGCCTGCCGTGCGATTTGGCCGTGACCGGCGGCCTCGCCTGGAGCGAGGATTTCAGCGAAACGGTCGCGAAGCTGGGCCTTGCCGGACGCGTGCGACGGCTCGGGCACGTGGCGCGGCGCGAGATGCCGCTTCTCTACCACGGCGCGCTGGCCCTGGCCTTTCCCTCGCTTTTCGAGGGCTTCGGCCTGCCGGTGCTCGAGGCGCAGGCCTGCGGCACGCCGGTCGTGTGCGCGGCGGCTACGTCCCTGCCCGAAGTGGCCGGCGACGGCGCGCTGCTCGTCGCGCCCGCCGACGCCGACGCCTGGGCCGACGCGCTTGTCCGCGTGTTCGCCGACGCCGCGTTGCGCGCCGACCTCATCCGGCGCGGCTTCGCCAACGAAGCCCGCTTCACCTGGGCGCAAACCGCCCGCCTGACCCTCGACGCCCTGACCGCCGCCGCCAGAACCCCCCGCTAGGATTCCCTATTTTTCTCGTCTCTATTCTTTCTTTTTGAAATTTCCCCGGCTCCGTCATTGCGGCCAAATTTGATTTACGGTATGAACCATTCCGTGAATTCGACCGCCCGCAAGGTCGCGGCAGCGGCCTGTCCATACACGAAAAACCGAATACGGAGGAAAACACCCATGCCCAGCAAGCGCATCGTCGTCATCGGAGGCACGGCAGCCGGTCCCAAGGCCGCTGCCCGGGCCAAACGTCTGGACGAACAGGCGGAAGTCACCCTGGTGCAGAAGGCCCCGGAACTCTCCATGGCCTCCTGCGGCTACCCCTATTACGTGGCCGGCGAGGTCAAGGGCCGCGACATGCTTCTGTGCACCCCGGCCGGCGTGGTGCGCGATCCGGCCTTTTTCGGCGGCGCCAAGGGCATCACGGCCCTGGTCGGCACCGAGGTCACGGCCATCGACCGCGAGGCCAGGACCGTCGCCTGGAAACGGACGGCCACGGGCGAAGCCGGCGAACTCCCTTACGACAAGCTGATCCTGGCCACGGGTTCCGTACCCAAGGTGCCGCCCATCCCCGGCCGCGAGCTTCATGGCGTCACCACGCTGTCGAGCCTGGCCGACGCCGACGGCCTGCGCGCCGTGGCCGCCGCAAACAAGGGCGAGGCGGCGGTCATCGTCGGCGGCGGGCTCATCGGCATGGAGACCTGCGAGGCGCTGGTCACAGCCGGCATGGACGTGACCGTGGTCGAGGCCCTGCCACAGATTCTGGGTTTTCTCGATCTCGAACTCGCGCTTGTCATGGAGAAACACGCCCGCTCCAAGGGCGCGAAGATCCTCACCGGCATCGGCATAACTGAAATTCTGGGCAAGGACGGCAAGGTGGCCGGCGTGCGCCTGGCCGACGGTCGCGAGTTGCCTGCGTCCCTCGTGGTCATGGCCATCGGCGTGGCCCCCAACACGGCCCTGGCCAAGGCCGCCGGGCTGGCGCTCGGCCCCACGGGCGGGCTCGTCACCGACTCCCGCATGCGCACCTCCGACCCGGACATCTACGCCGCCGGCGACTGCGTGGAGGTGCTCAACCGCTTGACGGGCAAGCCCATGCACGCCCCCTTCGGCGACCTGGCCAACCTGGAAGGCCGGGTGGCAGGCGAAAACGCGGTGCTCGGCGACGTGGCAAGTTTCCCCGGCACCATCGGCAGCGGCATTTGCAAGGTGTTCGATTTCGCCGCCGCGAGCACGGGCCTGTCCGAGCGGCGCGCCCGCGAGGCCGGCTTCGACGTTGTCACCGCGATCAACGCCAGCCCCGACAAGCCCGGTTTCATGGGGGCCAACCCCGTGATCTCCAAGCTTATCGCCGAGGCGGGCACCGGCCGTATCCTCGGGTTCGCCTGCGTGGGTCCGGGCGACGTCAACCGCCAGACCGCGGAGATGGCCATGGCCATCCTCGGCAACCTCACCGTGGACGATGTGGCCATGGCCGACCTGCCCTACGCGCCTCCCTTTTCCCTGGCCATCGACCATGCCATCGCCACGGCCCACATCCTGCAAAACAAAATGCGCGGCCTCATGCGCGGGGAACCGAGCACCGTGATCAAGGCGCGCGTGAGCAACGGGGAACATCCCTTCCTGCTCGACGTGCGCGGCCCCAAGGAATACGATGAGATGCGCCTGGGCCTGGGCGAAACCCTCGTTCCTTTGGGACAGTTGCGCAAGCGCCTGGGCGAGATGCCGGCCGACAAGCACACCCCGATCATCACCTACTGCAAGGTGTCCATGCGCGGCTACGAAGCCCAGCGCGTGCTCGCGGCCAACGGCTACGACAACGTGACAGTCATGGAAGGCGGGCTGGTGGCCTGGCCGTACACGCTCGAGAAGTAACGGCTGCGACGGCGCGGCTCCGGGGAAACCGGGACAGGCGTCCCGGTCTGCGCTACAAGGGCGAAAACGCCCTGGAGCCGCGCCATGAAAAGCTATCGCAAGGAACTCTGGTTCAACATCCCGTCCCGCCGGGCCTTCGTCAACATCACCCGCGAAGTGGAAGCCTGCCTGGCCGAATCCGGCATCCGCGAGGGGCTGTGCCTGGTCAACGCCATGCACATCACGGCCTCTGTCTTCATCAACGACGACGAATCCGGGCTGCACCACGACTACGAGGTGTGGCTGGAGAAGCTCGCCCCCCACGAGCCCGTGTCCGGCTACCGCCACAACGTCGGCGAGGACAACGCCGACGCGCACATGAAGCGCCAGATCATGGGCCGTGAGGTGGTCGTGGCCGTGACCGAGGGCCGCCTCGATTTCGGGACCTGGGAACGGATTTTTTACGGCGAATTCGACGGCCACCGCAAAAAGCGGGTCCTGGTCAAGATCATCGGCGAGTAACGCCGCTTCCCGCCGCAGGAAAAGTCCCCGGCCACCGCGCCACATGCGTGCGCCGGGGCCTCTGCCAGCATTTTTACATTCTGCGCATTTCATCTCGCAGCAGGACCCCAAAAGACGCGTGCCGCTCGCAACAAAGTCCTCTGGCGACAAAATCGGCGCCCTGCCCAGGCCTTCTCGGGAATATTTTCAAAGCGCATCCATTCATTCCCGACAGCATTCGAAGCGTTGCATTTTCCGGGCATCGTCATACAATACCAAAATCATTCCAAAGAACCGATTGCCTTCGTCCGGGAGAGGTGGAAGATAGTTTATGCGCGCGTCCATTCGGAAGTTCACCCTGTTGGGAATTTGCCTCGGCTCCGTATTGCTGTTCGCTTCCTACATCTCCATCAACAGCTACCTCCTCGACCGGGCCTTTACCGATTTCGAGTACGCGTCGCTTATGACCGATGTCCTTCGCGCCACCAATACGGTGCATGAGGAAGCGCATAAGCTCGATGAGACCGTTGTCGATTGGGCTGTCTGGGATGACAGCGCAATGTTCATGCAAGGGAAGACAAAAGACTACATAGAATCAAATCTTAACGAACGGACCATAGAAAGGCTATCACTCTATTTTATTGCGTTCATAGACAACAAAGGGAATATTGTCTGGAGCAACACAAATACAGGCGAGAACAAATATACCTTCGAACTGCCACAAGACATAAAAAACGCCATTTTCAAGGACAGCAAGATACTGACTGAATCGTCAATAAACAACAGGGTCCATGGCATCGCCCTTCTCGACAAGGGTCTTGCCATCATTGCGAGCTGCCCGATCCACACCAGCGACGGCGAGGGGCCCCAACAAGGCATGCTGGTCATGGGGAGGCTGTTTTCGCCGGGAATGATGCAAAATCTTTCGGAAAAAATACAGATTCCATTCCACGTCGAACCGGACTCGATGACACTGCCGCATCGGATCGCACGTGCCGACAAAAAGACATTTCATACGAAGGCACAAGAAGTCGTCACCATCTTCGACATCGGCGAGAATGAGACAGCGGCCGTGACCTTGTTGCGCGACCTGGCAAACCGCAAACAGCTTCGCCTGATCGTCTACGGCAACAAGGACATCGTCCATGCCGGCATCGCCATGAACAAGCGCGCCGCTGTCTACCTTGCCGTCGGCGGCCTCCTCCTGTTGGCCGCCATCGTCTTTCTCGTGGAAAAGCGCATCCTGCGCAGGCTGTTGCGCATTACGTCCCAGATCACGCAGATCAAGCAGCAAAACACCGTAGGCGATTGCATGCCGCATATTTCCGTTTCGGGAACCGACGAAATCACGACCATGGCCAACCAGATCAATTCCTTCATCGACGAAATCAATCACTACAAGACGGACCTGGAGAATCTTGTTCTCGAACGAACCAACGATCTCAACAATGAAATCATCAAAAAAGAGCACATCCAGCAACAGCTTGAATCCGCGAAGGATGCCGCGGAACAGGCGAACAGGATGAAGACGGACTTTCTGGCCAAGGTGACACACGAAATACGCACGCCGATGAACGCCATCAAGGGGCTCAACGACTATCTCCTGCACACATCCCTCAACGAAGAGCAAAAGGAGTGCGCGAGCATCATCAAGGATTCTTCCCTGCATCTGCTCGATATCGTCAACGACCTGCTCGACCTTTCCCGCATCGAAGCCGGAAAGCTCACACTGGAGCGCATCGACTTCAACCTGAGCGACCTGATCACCGCGACCGTCAAGATCCTGCGCCCCATTGCCGCGCGCAAGAAACTCGAAATACACATCGATTACACGGGGGACGCCGGCATCGTGTGCAGCGGCGACCCGTCCCGAATCCGGCAAATCCTCTTCAACCTCACGCACAACGCCATCAAGTTCACGCAGCTCGGCGAGATCCGCATCGCCGTGCGCGTGGACAAGGTGGAAATCGCCGGCCTCTACGCCGTATCCATCGCCGTGAAGGATTCCGGAATCGGCATCGAAACCAGCCAACTCGCCAACATCTTCGAACCGTTCACCCAATCCGACAATTCGATGAGCCGCAAGTACGGGGGCACGGGCCTGGGTCTTGCTATCTGCAAGCAGCTCGTGGAACTCATGGGCGGCAGCATCAGCGTCGTCAGCGTGCCGGGAGTCGGCAGCGAATTCTCCGTCGCCCTGCGTTTGCCCAAGGGCAGGGGTTGCGACGACGGCGCACAGGCGCCGTCCGCCCGCGACACGGCACCGGACAGGCACGGGGCGCTCCGGATACTGGTGGTCGACGACACGCCGACCAACCTCATGGTCGCCGAGAAGATGTTCTCCATGCTCGGGCAGCGCCCGACCCTCGCCGCTTCCGGCGAACAGGCGCTCGCCCTGCTGCAACAGGAACACTTCGACGTCGTGTTTCTCGACATCGAGATGCCCGGCATGAACGGTTTCGAGCTGGCGAAAAGCATCCGCGGCGGCGTGGCGCCGCTCAACCGGCAAACGCGCCTCATCGCCATGACGGCCTACACCCTCGACTCCGTCAAGCAGCAGTGTTTCCAGGCCGGCATGGAGGATTTCCTGGCCAAGCCGATCGACCTCGAATCCCTTGCCGCGAAGTTGCAGCCCCTCGGCAGCCACGCGGTCATCGTCTGCTCACAGCCCGAGGACGCCGCGCTGGCGCAGGCGCAGGCGCTGGCTGGCGCCGACGACCGGGACGTTCTCGACGTCGAGGCCGGCATGGCGCGGCTGGGCATGGACCGACAGCTCTATGAGGATGTCTGCGACGGCTTTCTCGAGAAATTCAACGCCGACAAATTCGAGATCGTCTTTCTCCGGCATGCGCCGGAGCCCAAGGAATTGCTGGTGTTCGTGCATACCCTCAAGGGCATTGCCCGCCAGCTCGGCGCGGAACGCATCGCCGCATTCGCCGAAACCCTCGAGACCGCCCTCCATCAGGGCAATGCGGTGAACCTTACGGCATCGCTTATGACCCTCGGCAGGGAAATACGCGCCGTGGAGGACGCCATCGCCCGCTTCAGGCAGGCCGGGGAAAACGCTTCCGCCTGACGCGCCGCGCCGGGGATTTGCGCCCCTTCGCCTTACGAAACTTCTTCGGGGAAGATCTTGCGCAGCACGCCCGCCACTTTCTCCAGGGAAAACGGCTTGACGATGTAGGCCGTCGCGTCATGGCGGCCGGCTTCGAGAATGCTGTCCGTGCCGCCTTCGCTGCTGACAATGACCACGGGCAGATCCTTGAAGACCTCCGAACCGCGCAACGTGTCGAGCAGCCCCAGGCCCGACAGCCTTGGCATCTTCAAATCGGCGAACACGAGGTTGATGGCGGCGTTGGCCTTGAGCATGTCCAGGGCCTGGGCGCCATTGCCGGCCACATGGACTTCCGGCACGCCGAGCTTTTGCAGGATGCTGCGCAACACATGCTGCATCACGGACGAATCGTCCGCGACCAGCGCGCAGACGCGTTTCAATGCGCGAAACGAAGGTACGCGATCGGCCTGGGGCATGGTTTCGACGTCCGGTTTGTTTTGTTCCGCACGGCGTGCGCCCTTGGGCGTTGCCTAGCGACTGCAAAAGGTGCGACACACCGTGTGCGGCAAGGTTTTTCCACAAGCGGCATACCGCATTGCGCTGCATACCGCCGGATTTTTCTACATGCCGGACCGTGCATTAGCAAGGGGTCGCTTTAACCTGATCGGCGCGCGCGGCGGTTAGTGGTCGCCGTAGAGCGTACGGATGGATTCCCCGAGTTTCTTGGCCAGGGGCGAGGCCGCCATGCGGTCCATGACCACCTCGACGTACGCGCCCGCGCCGCAGCTTTCCGCCTTGGCCATGGCTTCCTCCAACTCGGCGTTGCTGGTCGCCCGGGCGCAGAACCAGTCGGGCATGCCGAACGCGGCCGGGAGCTGCGTGTAGTCCCAGGGCGCGAGGTCGTTGTAGGCACTGCCCGGATTCTTGCACAGCAGCCGCTCGATCAGGTAGCCGTCGTTATTCAGGCAGAAAACCACTGGCTTGAGGCCGAAGCGGCCGAACTGGCCGAGTTCCTGCACCGTCATCTGGTGCGAGCCCTCGCCGGTGAAAAGGAGCGTGCGCCGCTCGGGCGCGGCCACGGCCGCGCCGAAAGCCGCCGGCGTGGCCCAACCGATGGCTCCCCACAGCGTCTGGTTGAAAAACTCCGCGCCGGTCGGCATGCGCGCGAACCCGAGCCCCATGGAGATGGTGCCCGTCTCGGCCATGACGATGTCGCCCTCGCGCAGGAACTTCTCGAAGCGCGGGTAAAGATAGTCCGGACTGATGCGCTCCCCGGGCGCGCCCTTGGGCTCGCCCAGGCCCTTGGGGCCGACGACGCTGCGGGGCTTGGGCGAAACGACCTTGGCCAGCCCCTCCATCACGTCGCGCATCTCCACATCCCGGAACGTGGCGTGGCCCACGCGGGTTTCGTGCTGCATGACCGCGATCATGTGCGAGGGGTCGATCTTGGCCGTGAACGCGCCGGTGTTGAAATCGCTCCACAGCGCGCCAAGGTTGAGCACGCAGTCGCAGCCCTCGACGAAATCGCGCACGTCCGGATTCATGATACGGCCGTCGTAGAGGCCGATGTAACCGGGCAGGGTCTCGTCCAGGGCCGTCTTGTCCATGAACATGGTGGCGAAAGGCAACCCCGTGCGGGCAAGCAGGCCCTTGGCCACCTCGCGCAGCCCGAGGCGCGCGATGAGGTAGCCGGCAAGCACCACGGCCGTGCCGGCCTTGTCCAGCATTTCCGCCACGGCCTCGATGGCGGCGGCGAGCGTTCCGGGATCGCTTTGGGGCGCTTCCGGCGCACAGACGAGTTCCCCGGCCAGGGGCACGTCGGCGTAATCCTGGGGCAGCGCGATGTACACGGGCCGGTTGCGCGTCAGCGCCGCCTCCAGGCAGCGTTCGATCTGGCAGGCCGCGTTTTCCGGGGTCAGCACGGCGCTTGCCGCGACCACGGGTTTGGTCATGTCGGCATAGGCGTCGAAGCTGCCGTCGCCGAGCGTATGGTGCACGATGCGCCGTGCCCGCTGGGTGGAGACGCTCGGCATGCCGACGAGATGGACCACGGGCAAGTGCTCGGTGTACGAGCCGGCCACGCCGCAAAGGGCCGAAAGCTCGCCCACGCCATAGGTGGTGCATAGCGCCGCGCGGCCGCGCACGCGGGCGTAGCCGTCGGCGGCGTAGGCGGCGTTGAGTTCGTTGCAACAGCCAATCCAGCGCATGTCCGGGTCGTTCTCCACGGCGTCGTTCAGGGCGAAGGAGAAATCCCCGGGCACGCCGAAAACATCCGTGATGCCGCTCTGCTTGAGGCGTGTCGTCAGGTATTCGATGACAGTCGGAGCCATGGGTCAAACCTCCGTGCATGGGTTTCCATCGTGTAGGTCAAGCACTTCCGCGGGGCTCCGTCAAGGGCGGGGCGTCAGGCCCCGCCGCCGCGGCGCTGGGAGGCGGCGCGCGTCACCGCCTGGCCCAGGGCGGCGAGGTCCACGGGCTTGGACAGGTAGTCGTTCATGCCGCAGGCCAGGCAGCGCTCGCGATCCCCGGCCATGGCGTGGGCGGTCAGGGCGATGATCTGGATGCCGGGGTCGATGCCGGAGCGCTCGCCGCGCCGGATGCGCCGCGTGGCCTCGTCGCCGCTGACGCGGGGCATCTGGATGTCCATGAGCACCACGTCGTAGTCGCTCTCCTCCAGGGCTTCGAGGGCCACGTCGCCATCCTCCGCGGCATCGGCCGCGAAACCGAGCTTGCGCAGCATCGAGACCGTGGCCAGGCGGTTGACGGCTTCGTCCTCCACCACCAGCACGCGCACCGGGCCACCCTGGTCCGGGGCGGCCGCGGCAACGGGCGCGACCCGGGCCTCCTGCGACGGAAGCGGCCGGCAACGAATGGCAAAGGCGAACTCCGTGCCCCGGCCGGGCACGCTGTCCACGGTGATGTGTCCGTCGAGCAGTCCGACGAGGCGCTTGACGATGCCGAGCCCCAGTCCCGTGCCGCCGTATTTGCGGGTAAAGGAGCCGTCGATCTGGGTGAAGGGTTCGAAAATGGCCTCCATCTGCTCCTCGGGGATGCCGATGCCCGTATCGGACACGGCGAACAGGAGATGCACCGCCTCGCCAATTTCAGATGCCTGCCGCACATCCAGGCGCACCGCGCCCCGGGACGTGAACTTCACGGCGTTGCCGACGACGTTGAAGAGAATCTGCCGCAGCCGGGCGACATCGGTCATGACCCGCGCCGGGGTCGCGGGGTCCACCACGACCGCGACGTCGAGTCCCTTGCGCACGCTTTCCAGGGTAAAGACCGAAAGCACCTCCGCGGCCAGGGCGCGCACGTCGCAGGGCTCGCTTCGCAGCACGAGTTTGCCGGACTCGATGAGGGTGAAATCCAGGATGTCGGTCAGCACGCGCACGAGCCCCCGGCAACAGGCCAGGGCCGTGGCCACATGGTCGGCGTCTTCCGGAGAAAGTCGTGATGCTTCGAGCAGTTGCAGCATTCCCAAAACGCCGTTGAGGGGCGTGCGCACCTCGTGGCTGATATTGGCCAGGAATTCGCTTTTGGCCCGGCTGGCCGATTCCGCAGCAGCCATGGCCTGGCGCAGCCGCTCCTCGACACGCTTGTAATCGGTGATGTCCACGAGGATACCGTCGAAGACCACGCCGCCTTCCGGGGTGCGGCGCGGCGCGGCGCGCAGTTGCCCCCAGCGGACCGCGCCTGTGGCGTCATGGAAGCGGGCCTGGACGTCAAAGGTGCCCAGCGTGCGCAGGGCCTGTGCTTCCGCCCGGCGCAGCACGTCGAGATCCTCGGGCAGATAGCGCGCGAAGAGGCTGTCGGCATTGTCGAGGACCTCCGGTGCCGCCAGGCCGAACAAACGCTCGACGCCCTGGCTGACGTAGAGGAAGCGCCGCGTCCCGTCCGGGCGGACCTCGATTTTGTAGATCACGCCATCGGGCAGGTTGTCGCCAAGCCGCCGCAGGGTGGCCTCGCGTTCCAGCAGCGCGTTTTCACTGCGTTTGCGCTCCGTGACGTCGTTGTAGATTTCCAGGCGGACGTCGCGGTCGCCAAGGGTGAAAAAACCGGCCTTGACCGAAAGGTCCCGTATTTCGCCAAAGCGCGTGGCCAGACGGATTTCACGCAGCGGGGCCCGGGGACCGTCCGCGCCGCCGGACATGCCCGGATGGGCCCGGCCGTCCGGCGGCGGCCGCAGCCAGGAGGGATCGCGGCCGAGGAGCTCTTCGCGGTCGTATCCCCACTGCGTGGCCACGGCCTGGTTGCAGTCCAGGATGCGCCCGGTCCCGGCGTCCACGACCAGGATCACGTCCATGACCTCGTCGAACAGGGAACGGTAGCGGTTTTCGCTTTCGGACAGGGCCGCCTCGGCCTTGCGTCGTTTGTTTCCGGCAAGGGTAAGGGTAAGGGTAAGGATGGCCAAAAACGACAGCCAGACGAAAAAAAGGACCCGGTTGAGGCGGTCCTGGCGTTTGGCCACGGCGAGCACCCAGCGCTCGATCGCATCATCGAGGCTGTCGCCCAGTTTTTCCAGTTCGGCGAACACGGCATGGCGCTCCACGGCGCGTTGCGCACGAAGCTGCTCCTGATCGAGAAGGCTTTGGCGCAGCAGTTGCTGGAACCGGACGATGCCGTGACGGTAGGCGCGCAGCCCGTTGTCGAGGTCCGGCGACTGCTGCGCGAGCACGTCCCGGCCCATCTCCGGTTTGCGCAACGAGGCAAGGAGCTTGTCCATGCCGTGGATCGCCTGTTCCATGAAGCCGTCCACATCGGCGAGCCTGACCGAGGTTTCGCCGGCAAGATTGCGCTCCACTGCCAGATAGCCCTTGACGATGTCGGCCCGGGATTGGCGCAGGTTGCCGCGCATGGGCGGGTAGATCACGAAATTTTCCCGCCAGGATGCGTTGGTCCACCACAAGAGCAGGCCGGTCAGAGCCGCCGCCGCGGCCATGGCGTACAGATGCAGGTCGATCCAACCGCGGGAACGCTCCATGCCGCGCCGCACCCGAGGCGTATCCCTCACTGTCGGCTCCACTGCGGCGCAGCTTCGAGGCCGAACCCGAAGGGGCGCATGAGATCATGATAGGGCGCTGTGCCGACGAACCCGGCAAGGGCCGCATCGATGCGCCCGGCCAGGGCCGTATCCGCCGGGCGAAAGGCAAAGGCGCTCAGGCCGGGGGGCAGCTCCGGCGTCTGCGTGAAAGGCCGGGCCACCTCCGCTTCGCCGGCCGATTCCCGGGCCAGCCAGACGACGCTCGGTTCGGTCAGGGCCAGGCAATCCGTGCGTCCGGAGCGCACGGCGGCAAGGCCCCCCGCCGGATCGGGCACGACGAACAGGCGGATCTCCGGCGTCCCCATGGCGACCAGGGCGAACTGTTCCACGGATCCGTCGAGCACGGCGACCCTGACGGCCGGATTTCCCACCGCTTCCTCGTAGGAATGCAGCGCCAGGGGATTGCCGCGCGCGACCAGCAGCCCTTGCGGCGTCCGGCTGTAGGGCCTGGAGAAGCGCACGATCCTGGCGCGCGCCGGGGTGATGAAAAGCCCGTTGGCGATCATGTCGATGCGGCCGTCGAGCAGCGCCGGGATCGCCTGCTGGAAATCCAGAAGCACCCACTGGATCGGCCCGATCCCGGCGCGCGCGAGCACGGCCTTGGCCATCTCCGGAGCGGCCCCGGTGATTTTCCCGGCTGCGGTGCGGAAGGAATACGGCGGTTCGCTCGAATAGCCCACGGTGATTTCCCCACCCGACCAGACATGGCGCGCGGGCGCATCTCCACGGCGGACATAGGTGAGGGCCGCAACGCCGCAAATCACGACGAGTGCCGTAACCACGAGATATCCCAGCTTGTTGCGCATGACCAAGCCGCCGATAAACATATTGGAAAATGCCGCCCCTGGCCCTGCGTCCGGGGCGAAGCACCCGCCGTCGATCCCTGGCCCCCGGCACGGCAACAAGCAGAGGGTCCCTTGTGTGACGTGGTACACCCTCGCCACGTCGATGGCAACGCATGCTCCGTATTTTCGCGCCACCTCGACACAAACGGATGGACAGGAGCATGGACACTGCTTTAAAAAACAGAAGTCATGAAACATCGCCGCCCGGACCGGGCGACAAGGAAAAGACCATGCCCATCGAATTGCGCTGCTACGCCACCCTGGCCCCGAAGATGCCCGGCAATGCCGACGCCCTGCCCATTGCGCCCGGCGAAACCGTAAGCGCCCTCGTCGATCGCCTGGGCATCCCCCGCGACGAGGTCAGGATCGTGTTCGTCAACGGCGTCAGCGCGGACATGGACAGGGCGCTTGCCGATGGCGACCGGGTCGGGATTTTTCCGCCCGTGGGCGGCGGTTAGGAGCGCCCGCTTCAGTAGCGCGGCTGCGTCGCGAGCCAGGCGGCGTAGGCGGAAAGCCCCATTTCGCGGATGCGCTCATTGTTGGCGCGCCAGCGCGCCGCAAGCGGCCCGGGCATGGGCGGCGATAGGGCTGTCCGGATTGTCCAGGCAGCGGCCGCAGCCAAGCCGGCCGGTCGCCGAACATGGCCGCGACGAACCGGCGCAGACCGGCCTTACCGCGCACCCGATGGACATCGACATGACCGGCCCCTGCGACGCCCCCGGCCACGCCCGCAATGCGCCCCAGCGCCGCAAGCACCTCGCGCTCGCCGGCCACGACGGCTACACGCCCATGATGTTGTAACCCGAATCCACGAAGATCACCTCGCCCGTGGTGCCGGAAGACAGGTCCGAGCCGAGGTAGAGCGCGCAACGGCCGATGTCTTCGAGCGAGACGTTGCGCTTAAGCGGCGAACGGTTCTCGATGGTTTCCAGGATGGTGCGAAAGCCGCTTATGGCCGAGGCGGCCATGGTCTTGACGGGGCCGGCGCTGATGGCGTTGATGCGCACGCCGCGCTTGCCGAGGTCCACGGCCAGGTAGCGCACGCTGGACTCCAGGGCGGATTTGGCCACGCCCATGGCGTTGTAGTTGGCGACCACCCGCCCCGAGCCGTAATAACTCATGGTCATCACCGACGCGCCCGGGGCGAAAAGCGGCTCGAACGCCCGGCACAACGCCACCAGCGAATAGGCCGAGACGTCCAGGGCCACGCGGAAGCCCTCGCGGCTGGTGTCGATGAAGCGGCCGGCCAGGTCCTCGCGGTTGGCGTAGGCGATGGAGTGGACGAGGCAGTCCACATTGCCCCACTTTTCGGCGACGAGCGCGGCCGCGGATGCGATCTCCTCGTCCTGGGACACGTTGCACTGGAAGACGAACTGCGCGCCGAGCTTTTCGGCGATGGGTTCGATGCGCTTGCGGATGGGTTCCGCGGCGTAGCCGAGCGCCAGTTCCGCGCCGTTGTCGCGCAGGGCCTTGGCGATGCCGTAGGCGATGCTGCGTTCGTTGACCACACCGAAAACCAGGGCCTTTTTGCCTTGCATGAGCATGGCAGCCTCCCGTCTCAGCGGACTTCGACCTCGCGCAGGATGCCGGCGACGATCAGGTCGAGCACCCGGTCCACGCGGTCGCGGTCCGCGTCGTCATACAGGTTGAGTCCGCCGAAGACCCCGCTTTGGCGGGAGCGGACCGTGAGGAAGATGGCCGCGCCGCCGAGCACGGCGACCACGGCCGTGAGGTCCAGGGAATCGGGGACCTCGCCCGTGACGCTTTCGAAAAACTCCAGGGAACAGCGCACGCGCGGATACTCGAGCAACCGCGTGAAGCGGTTGCGCGACATGAGCTCCCAGGCCAGGATGTCCAGGGTACGCGGCCGCGCGAGCAGGCCCCGTATGGTCGCCTTGAAGAAGTGCGCAAGCTGGGCCTTTGGCGGCATGGACGCGAAGCGGTCGGCGACCTCGGCGCGCAGTTCGGCCACGGGCGGCCAGAACACGGCGCTTTGGCCGAAGGTCGTGACCATGTCGTCGAGGTCCTGGAAATGGCGCAGGATGACGGCGCGCTCGAGTCCCGCCGCCCTGGCCACGGCCTCGAGGGAAATGTTCTCGAAGCCCTCCCGGGCGAGCAGGTCGCCCAGGGCCTCGAGCAGCCGCTCCCGCACCGTGCGGGGCTGGCCGATGGGAATGATCTTGACCCCGGACATGGGGAAACGCCTCAGGCCTGCCTCGCCCGCAGGAAACTCCCCACGGTCACGAGCAGGGCCATTGCCAGGATCGAGCCATCCCGGATGAAGGTCCGCGCGGAGATGGCGTCGTCGGCCTTGGTCGTGAAACAGCCGCACTGGGTGCTGATGCCCTTGTGCGTGGCCCAGGCCATGGCCGCAAGGAACACGGCCATCATGAGCGTGGCGGAAAAGCCCGCGCCGCGGGAAAAAAGGCCCGTGATGAGGCACATGCCGACCACCACCTCGATCCAGGGCAAAACCTGCGCCACGCCCCCGACGAGCACCTCCGGCAGGATCTGATAGTTGCGGATGATCTTGGCGAACGCCAGCGGATCGACGATCTTGTCCCAGGCCGCAGCCACGAACACGCAGCCCAGCGCAAAGCGCAGCAGGAAATACACCACCTTCATATGCCGCCCTCCGTGGGGCCGCCCGAGGCCGTCCAGCCCTCATACCCGTCGGTGACCACCGTGACGTAGGGATAGCCCGCCGTGCGCAACGCCTCGGCCAACTCTTTGCTCTTGTCGCAAAGCAGGTTGCCGCAGTAGATGACGAGCCTGTCCTCGGCGGTCAACCCCAGGGCCTTGGCCGCCGCGTCCAGGTCGCCGTACATGGTTTCCTGGGGCAGGCTCTTGGCCCCGGACACATGGCCCATGGCGAATTCCTCCGGGGTCCGGGCGTCGAGGAACACCACCCCGGGCTTGCCGAGCATGATCCTCGCGCCGTGGGCGTCCACCGTCTCGAGCCCCTTGCGCAGGGCCTCGCGCCGGTCCATGGCCGCGAAATCGATCACCCAGGGAAGCGGGGCTTCCCGGGCCATGTTCATGGCCACGGACAAGCCGCCGCCAAGCACCAGGATGCAGAAAAGTTCCAGCCATACCGGAACGAGCAACCGCGCGCGCGCCATACGTCCCCGCCTTGACAAGATTTCCCCGCCACGCGCATAAGCTGTGGGCAGGCTGGCCGTTTCCTACCCTACCGGCAGGCCGTTGCGCAACCCGTTACCCAGGAGAACCCCATGTCGCGCGAAATCGCCCCGGATCCCATCCGGAACGCCTCGGCCGAGGACGTGCGCCATATGCTGGACCACGCCCGCGAGGGCGACCTGACGCTCCTCGACGTCCGCATGGAGCCCGAATACGTGGAATTCCACCTGCCCGGGGCGACGCTGCTCCCCCTGCCCGATCTCCCGGACAAGCTGGGCGCCATCGACCGCAGCCTGCCGGTGGTGGTCTACTGCCGCTCCGGCGGCCGCAGCGCCGCCGCGGCCAAACTGCTGGCCGGCGCGGGCTTTCCCGACATCGTCAACATGCTCGGTGGGGCCATGGCCTGGCAGGGCACGGCCGCGATCGGCAGCCCGGACGCCGGCATGACCCTGCTGCGCGGCGACGAATCGGCGGCGCAAATCCTGCGCACGGCCCTCGGTATGGAAGCGGCGCTCGGCGGCTTCTACAAAATCCTCGCCAAGGACGCCGACGACGCCGAAACCACAGCCGTGTTCGAACGCCTGGCCGGCTTCGAAGAACGCCACCTCCACTACGTCCACACCCTTTACCGAAAAGCCACGGGCGACGAAACGGACCTGTCCGCCCTGCTCGCCGGCGCTTCCCCCAGCCTCGAAGGCGGCCTGCCCGGCGACGCGTTCCTGGCCCAGCTCGGCGGCGCGCCCGCCTCCGCCCAGGAAGCCTTCGAACTGGCTTCCTCCGTGGAAGCGCAAGCCCTCGACCTCTACTCCCGACTGTCCAAAAAAACCGAGGACGCCGAAGCGGCCTCCCTCTACGCGACCCTGGCCCAGGAGGAAAAAGCCCACCTGCGCGCCGTCTCCAACCTCATGCGCAAAACCCTCACCCCCTGACCCAAGGAGCCCCCATGCAACCCGTCAATTTCCTCATGAACATCCTCTGGCTCATCCTCGGCGGCTTCTGGATGGGCATCGGCTGGTACCTGGCCGGCATCCTCATGGCCATCACCATCATCGGCCTGCCCTGGACACGCGCCTGTTTCGTGCTCGGCAACCTGTCGTTCTGGCCCTTCGGCAAGGAAGTCGTGGACCGCCGCCACGTCTCCGGCGAAGACATCGGCACCGGCGCCCTGGGCCTTGTCGGCAACATCATCTGGTTCGTCCTGGCCGGCGTCTGGCTGGCCATCGGCCACCTGCTCGCGGCCGTGGCCAACTTCATCACCATCATCGGCATCCCCTTTGCCCTGCAACACCTCAAACTGGCCGCGCTGGCCCTGGCCCCCATCGGCAAGACCGTCGTCGACAAGCCGTATTGACCCGGAGCCCCCATGCAATCGGCCTACCTGATCCTGGCCCTGGCCGCGGGCATGTTCATGCCCATACAAGCCGGCATCAACGCCAAACTCGCCGGCATGATCGACGGAGCCATCCCCGCCGCCTTCGTCTCGTTTCTGGTTGGCACCCTGGCCCTGGCCCTGGTCCTCGCCGTCATGGGCCAGGGCGTGCCGTTTGCCCGCGCGCTGCCCGCCTCGCCCTGGTGGTACTGGGTCGGAGGGTCGCTCGGCGCGTTTTTCGTCACCGCAACCGTCATCCTCGCCCCGCGCATCGGCGCAGGCTCCATGGTCGCCCTCACCCTCGCCGGCCAGCTCGCCGCTTCCATGGTCCTCGACCACTTCGGCCTGCTCGGCTTCCCCCACATCCCCTTCGACGGCAAACGCCTCCTCGGCAGCATCCTCCTCGCCGCCGGCGTATGGCTGATACGCTTTTAAGCCGGGACGCTGTCCCGGACCCTGCCAGGGCTCTGCCCTGGACCCGTCGGGGCGCTGCCCCGAACCCCGCCGGGGGGAGTCACTTCCCCCGGTCCCCCCGGTCGGCGTCGTGGCGCGGGGAGGCTGCGGGCACCGGGAGGCCGGGCGGGGGGCGGAACGAAGATGGGGCCGGAATTTTCCCTGCCGCTGCCGCCGCTTTCGCGGCAGGCTCGCCAGGGAAAATTCCGGCCCCAGGCCGTCGCTCCTTCGGAGCGAATTCTTAGAATTTTTGCTTTGGAAGCCTCTTAAGACAAAAAACCTTAAACGGAATCTCTTCAAATGCGGCGCTTCGCCGCTGGCGACCACAGACCCCGACGCAACGCCCACCGACCGTCCTCCCACCCGCTTGCCGCTCCCCCCGTCCAGGGGTCCGGGGGGGATGATCCCCCCCGGCCGCCGGAGGCATCCTTCCTCCCTTCCCCCCTGCCCTCTATCCCTTTGCCCGCCGCACCGTGACGGTTTCGCCGCCGATGCCCCAGTTGTCGGTATCGACTTCTTCGATGATGACCACGGTGGTTTGCGGGTTCTTGCCCATTTCATCGCGCAGCAGGTTGGTGACGCCCTGGATGACCCGGGCTTTCTGTTCCGCTGTCGCACCGTCGCGGGTGATCTTGATGGAGACGAGGGGCATGGGGGCTCCTTGGGTTAGGGTGTGGCGAAGGTATCACGAACGAGCGCTTCGGTTTCCGCGATCCATGCGCGGCGCGTCGCGGCGTCGCTCGTGACCACGGTTTCGAACATGCGGCGGCGGACGTTTGTCACGCCGCAAAGGCCGAAGACGCAGTCTTTCCAGATGCGTTCCAGGGGATCGCCGAAAACGCGTTCCTCGCGTTCCCGGGCGGTGTTGGACGTATTGACGACCACTGCCGCCGTGGCCTTCAGCATGCCGCGCGGCACGCCTTCGCCCCCGTCGCCTTCGAGGAATTCGTAGGCGACGCCGGGCCGCAGGACGCGATCCACCCAGCCGGCGAGGATGGCGGGCGGCATGCCCCACCAATTGGGATGCACGATGACGATGCCCTTGGCCTCGGCGATTTCCCGGCAATGCGCGGCCACGAGGGAGGGCAGGGATGCGTCGCGCGCGACTTCCTGCGCTTGCAGCAGCGGGTCGAAGCCTTCGGCGTAAAGGTCGTGAAGGCGCACCTCCTCGCCGCGTTCTTCCAGCACGGCGCAGGCGGCCTGGGCCAGGGCGTGGTTGAGGCTGCCGGGGCGGGGGTGTGCGAGGATGACGGAATACGGCATGGGACCTTCCTTACGACGGGTTTGTGGCGTCGGGACGATATTCCAGGATGTCGCCAGGCTGGCAGGCCAGCTCGCGGCAGATGGCTTCCAGGGTGGAGAGGCGGATGGCCTTGGCCTTGCCTGTCTTGAGGATGGACAGGTTCTGGGCGGTGATGCCCACGGCCTCGGCCAGGTCCTTGGAAGCCATTTTCCGCCGGGCCAGCATGACATCCAGGTTGATGACGATCGCCATGGCCGGCCTATACCGTCAGGGCCTGCTCTTCGTCCAGGCGGCGCGCTTCTTCCATGACGCGGGCGATGACCACGGCGATGGCGGCGACAAAGAAGAGCTCCAGTTCATTGGTCCCGATGCCGAGCTTCAGGATATGCTTGCCCGGCGGATTGGCGGCGGTGACGGCAATGCCGAAAAGCGGCGTGTACAGGATCGTGGCCACGGCCCACCAGAGCAACGCCTTGGAAAGGCGTCGGAAGCAGACCACGTTGGCCAGGGAAAAGATGCAGCCTTCCTTGTAGAGGGCGAACAGGCAGCGCAGCCGCAGCAACGTGACCATGAACGCCGTGGCCGGGACCAGGGCCGCCAGGAAGCAAAGCGCCCGGACCCAGGCCGGAAGCAGCGGCGAAACGGCCAGTTGCGCCACCGAGGCGGTCATTTCCTGGGGCAGGACATTGAAGGCGGCCCAGTACAGGGCGGTCAGCGGCACGACGGCGACGGCCCCGAACAGGCAGACGCGCTCCAGTACGCCCCCCAATTTCCGGATGCCGTCCAGATTGCTTTTCGTTTCCATTGCGTCCTCCGGGATCAATGCGTTTCCAGGCTCGCCTGGGGTGTGGCGAAGGTCAGCACGGACGCCAGGTCCGCGTCAAAGTCGCGCATGAGCGCATCGAGGCCCCGCACGGTATAGGCCCCGCCGGTTTGCCTGCCGCGCATGGCGCTTTGCACGAGCGTGCCGGATTGCACGTCGAGCAGCCGCAGCCGGTAGGAGAACCGCGTGGTCACGGCCCAGACCGGAAGCGGCATGAGCCCGATGCTCAACTCGCCGCCGCAGGCGGCCACTTCGACCAGGGCCACGCTGTCGCAACCCGCTTTGCGCGCCGCGGCAAGCAGCTCCACGTCGCCCGCGTCGCGCCAGGCAAGGGGTTCAAGCGCCTTGGCCAGGACGTCGGCGTCGCCGAGTGTCGTCCCCGGCAAACGGGCAAACCGGGTCGTGACGATCTCCCGAACTCTCTCGATTTTCTTTTTCCCTTTGGCGTCGTTCGCCTCGAAGCCGAACCACACCAACACGGCGGTCCTGCCCAATTGCCGGCCCGCGACAAGGCCTTGACCGGTCGCAAGATTCGTGGACACCGTCTTGGCGCAGCCTGCAAGCAGCGCGACCGTCAGGAACAGGGCGATGCAGCATTTCATGTACCGACTCCTTGCTTTGTCAAGGGCGCGGCCGGCCGCGCCGCGCCCTTGCGCTCCCCGCCGCACGGCGGCGGAATCGTCCGGACAAGCTCCTGATAGTCGAGATTGAATTATCGTTCAACAATAATTTTTAGTCGCAACTCAGCAAATATTGCCGCTGCGAAAAAAGCGCAAGAACCGTCAGGCGAAGTGCCGCGGGAACGGCTAGTCAGGGAAGCGGAGGGAACATGAGCGCGGAAACGAGAAAGGAATGGCAGCGGCGGATCATGCGGGCGATGCGGGCCATGGAAGCGCGGCTGGACGAGGAATGGCGCCTGGACGACATCGCGCGCGAGGCCCATTTTTCGCCCTACCATTTCCACCGCATCTTCACGGGCATGACCGGGGAGAGCGTCGGGGCCTACCTGCGCCGGCTGCGGCTGGCCCGGGCGGCGCACCGGCTGGCCTACGGGGACCGGCCGGTCACGGAAGTGGCGCTCGCGGCGGGATTCGAGGCCCCCGAAGCGTTCACGCGGGCTTTCCGTGCCGCGTATGGCATGCCGCCCTCCGTCTGGCGCGAGGAGTTCCGGGAGCAAACGCGCCCCCGGGACCTGACGGAACTCTTACCCCCTGTGACCAGGGAGGAACCGATGATGGAACTTGCCGTGACGATCAAGCGCGTGCCGCCGCTACGTGTGGCCCTGGTGCGCCATGTCGGCCCGTACGACCGGTGCGAGGCGGCCTGGGAGAAGCTGTGCGGGATGGCCGGGCGGCTCGGGCTTTTCGGGCCGGATACCCGGTTCATCGGCGTAGGGCATGATGATCCGCGCATCACGCCGCCGGAAAAAATCCGCTACGACGCCTGCCTGACCGTGCCCGAGGGGTACGCCGGCACGCCCGACCTGCCCGTGGCGGTCATCGGCGACGGGGACTACGCCACGGCCGTGGTCAAGGGGCCGTACACGAATCTCGGCCCGGCCTACGCCTGGCTGTGCGGCGTGTGGGGACCGGATTCGGGGCGGGAGTTCGCGGCCGGGCCCAGCATGGAGGTATACCTCAACGACCCCAAGACCACGCCGCCCGGGGAGCTGCTCACGGAAATCCGGGTGCCGCTCGAACCGAAAGCTTAGGAGCGCGCGGGCGGTCGGCTCAACCCCGGCCGCCCGCCTGGGCCACGCCCGGCCCGCTGTCCAAGGGCCGTGGCAGGATCACTTCGGCCTTGCCCACTTGGGAAAAGAGCGCCCGCACGAGCTTGCCGGCCGGGTCGAGGTAAGCCGTGAGCGTGAAGGGCACCATGTCGCCGCGCACCTTGGCCACAATGGGATTGACGGCCATGAAGCGCAGATCCTTAAAGGTCAGGGTCGTGCCCTCGGGCGTCGTCCGGGAATCCACGACCGGGTAATCGGTGAACCAGACGTACTGGGAAAAGACCGGGGCCGTGCGGGCGAGGCTTTCCAGCTCCTCCCGGCCGGCCTTGCGGAAACGGCGCTCGGGCAGGAGTGTGCCCGGCGCGGCGAGGTCGATGCCCGTGAGGACGTAGGTGTCGCCTTCCTCGGCGATCACCTTCCACCACAACGGCGCGAAGGCGTCGGGCTGCACGTGCAGGGCGTCCACCTTCTGTCCCTGCGCGGCGAAAAGCTCCCCGGCCCTGTCCGCGACGAAGGCGCGCACGCCAAGGCAAAGCGCCGGCCAGCCGAGCATCGCGGCGAGCCCTGCCACGGCAAAAGCCCGGCGTGCGGCGGGCCGGATGTAGCTTGCCGCAATGAGCGCCAGAAGCGCCAGGGTGTAGACGGGATCGATGATGAAGACCGACGCGAACGAGAGGCGCGCTTCGGAAAAAGGCAGGAAGACGCCCGTGCCGTAGGTCGTGATGCAATCGAGGAAAAGGTGGGAGAGCACGCAGACGTAAAAGAGCGCAAAGAGCCGGCCCGTTTTGGCCGCCCCCCAGAAGCGGTGGACGACGAGCGCCAGCAGCCAGGCGAGAAGCGCCCCGCCAAGAAGCGAATGCGTGTAGCCGCGGTGGTAGCGCATGTAGGCCTGCGCGCCGAAAAGCCCGACGACGTTGTCCACGTCGGGTATCCAGGCGGCCAGCGCGGCCAGGGGCACGAGCGCCCGGCCGGCCGGGAATTTGTCCTTGGCGGCCTGGCCGATGAGCACGCCGGCAGCGATGTGTGTGACTGGGTCCATGGGGTCTCCGCAAGCGCCCTGTGTTCAAAAGTTTTAGGGTAGGGCCTTTTTCGCATTTGACAAGGCCAGCCGCTGCGCTACATTGCGCCCCGGCGCGTTCGCGCCCAAATCACACCCCCTTTCTTTCGGAGCGATCATGGCAGACAAGACGCCGGACAACAAGGAAATGCCGGCCGAAGGCGAATTCGCCGCGCTTATGGAGGCCTCACTGGCCGAACGTGGCGGCGAAATCAGCGTTGGAGACCGCATCACCGGAACCGTCATCGCCGTAACTGACGCCACCGTCGTCGTGGATACCGGCACCAAACTCGACGGCGTGGCCGACAAGGCGGAATTTTTCGACGAAAACGGCGAACTGACCATTGCCGAAGGCGAGACGGTCACTTTGTACGTCGTTTCGCTGCGCGGCGACGAGGTGGCTCTGTCCAAGGCGCTTTCGGGCCGGGGCGGGGCGGAGGCACTTCACGCAGCCTTCGAGGCCGGCCTGCCCGTGGAGGGCAAGGTCATGGCCTCGCGCAAGGGTGGCTTCGACGTGGATATTCTCCATCATCGCGCCTTCTGCCCGGTCAGCCAGATCGACGTGGGCTTCACGGAAAACCCCGAAGTCCACGTGGGCCAGACCTACAGTTTCGCCATCACCACTTTCGAACGCGACGGCAAGAACATCGTCGTCTCCCGGCGCAAGCTGCAGGAACAGGAACGGGCCGAATCCGAACTGCGTTTCCTCGAATCCGCCCAGCCCGGCGACGTCATCCCCGGTGTGGTCGCGCGGTTCGCCGCCTTCGGCGCGTTCGTCGAGGTGGCCCCGGGCCTGGAAGGGCTGGTCCACCTGTCCGAACTCTCCTGGTCGCGTTGCGAAAAGGCCGAGGACGCCGTGGCCCTGGGCCAGGCCGTCACGGTCAAGGTGCTTTCGCTTGACCGCGACAAGAAGGGCCGCCCCCGCATTTCCCTGTCCATCAAGCAGGCCGGCCCCGATCCCTGGGACAGCGTCGGCGAGATGTTCGCCGCGGGCGACAAGGTCGAAGGCAAGGTCACGCGCCTGGCCGACTTCGGCGCGTTCGTGGAGATCGCCCCGGGCATCGAGGGCCTGATCCACGTGAGCGAGATGAGCCATACCCGCCGCGTGGCCAAGCCCGGCGACGTGGTCAGCCCCGGCGAGACCGTCACCGTGGCGATCAAGGACATCGACCTGGACAAGCGCCGCATCTCCTTGAGCCTCAAGGAAGCCGCCGGCGATCCCTGGGAAAAAGTACCCGAAACCTTCGTCCTCGACTCCACGGTCGAGGGCGTGGTGGAAAACCGCCAGCAGTACGGCCTGTTCGTCAATCTGGCCCCCGGCGTGACAGGGCTCCTCCCCGCGTCCAAGCTCCGCGACGCCCTGGAACCGGCGGCCTATGACAAGGCCAAGCCCGGCGACACGGTCTCCGTCATCGTTTCAGAGATCGACGCCGAGAGGCGCAAGATCACCCTGGGCCCGGTCGGCGGCACCCAGGAACGCGAAGTCCGTGAAGGCAAGCGCGAGCGCGAACGCGAAAACGACGACTGGAAGCACTACGTCAAGAAGGAAAAGGCCACGCGCGCGAATAGCGGCGGCGGCGGACTGGGCCTTCTGGGCGAAAAGCTCCAGGAAGCCCTGGCGCGCAAGAACAAGTAGTCCATCCCGTGGCCGGCCCAGCCGGCGCGACAGGCAGGCGGCCTTCCCTCCGACCCCGATCGGCCGGATGCGGAGGGCCGCTTGCGTTTCTGTGGCGTTTTTTGCCATACCCGAAGCCTGTGGCCGGTCGCGGCCGCCACAGCACAGACATTCCCAGGAGGTTTCATGGCCGCCGAGCCTAATAAAATCATTTATTCGATGATCCGCGTCAGCAAGTTCCACGACAAGAAACCGATCATCAAGGACATCTCGCTGTCCTACTTCTACGGCGCGAAGATCGGCGTGCTGGGCCTCAACGGCTCGGGCAAATCCACGCTGCTGAAGATCCTCGCCGGCGTGGACAAGGACTTCCAGGGCGAAACTGTGCTCACCCCGGGCCACACCATCGGCTACCTGGAGCAGGACCCGCTCGTGGACGTGCAAAAGACCGTGCGCGAGGTGGTCGAGGAAGGCGTGGCCGAGACCGTGGCCCTGCTCAAGGAATTCGAGGACATCAACGCCAAGTTCGCCGAGCCCATGGACGACGACGCCATGAACGCGCTGATCGAACGCCAGGGCGAGGTTCAAGAAAAACTCGACGCCTGCGACGCCTGGGAGCTCGACAGCCGGCTGGAGATGGCCATGGACGCCCTGCGCTGCCCGCCGGCGGACACCCCGGTGTCCGTGCTCTCCGGCGGCGAGCGCCGCCGCGTGGCGCTGTGCCGCCTGTTCCTGCAAAAGCCGGACATCATGCTCCTGGACGAACCTACCAACCACCTGGACGCCGAAACGGTCGCCTGGATGGAGCATTTCCTCCACGGCTATCCCGGAACCGTCATCGCCGTCACCCATGACCGCTACTTCCTGGACAACGTGGCCGGCTGGATTCTCGAACTCGACCGCGGCCGCGGCATCCCCTGGAAGGGCAACTATTCGTCCTGGCTCGAGCAGAAGCAGGAACGCCTGCGCCAGGAGGAGAAATCGGAAAGCGAGCGCCAGAAGACGCTCGCCCGCGAGCTCGAATGGGTGCGCATGTCCCCGCGCGGTCGCCACGCCAAGTCCAAGGCCCGCATCAGCGCCTACGAATCCCTGGCTTCCCAGGAAGGCGAACGCCTGGCCAAGGACCTGGAGATCTACATCCCGCCCGGACAGCGCCTGGGCAAGAACGTCGTCGAGGTCGAGGGGCTGTCCAAGGCCTTCGACGACCGGCTGCTGTTCGAGAACCTGTCGCTGACCGTGCCGCGCGGGGCCATCGTCGGCATCATCGGCCCCAACGGCGCGGGCAAGACCACGCTGTTTCGCCTCGTCACCGGCCAGGACACGCCCGACGGCGGCACGATCAAGCTCGGCGAAACGGTACAGCTGGCCTACGTGGACCAGAATCGCGAGACCCTCGACCCGGAAAAGACCGTGTTCGAGGCCGTGGGCGAAGGCTACGACACGATCCGCCTGGGCACGAAGGACGTCAACGCCCGCGCGTATGTCGCCCGTTTCAACTTCACGGGCCAGGACCAGCAGAAAAAGGTCAAGGTGCTTTCCGGCGGCGAGAAAAACCGCCTGCACCTGGCGCTCATGCTCAAAAGCGGCTGCAACGTGCTGCTGCTCGACGAACCGACCAACGACCTGGACGTCAACACCCTGCGCGCGCTGGAGGAGGCCTTGCTCGCCTTTGCCGGCTCGGCGCTGGTCATAAGCCACGACCGCTGGTTTTTGGACCGCGTGGCCACGCACATCCTGGCCTTCGAGGGCGAAAGCCAAGCGGTCTTTTTCGACGGCAACTTCACGGAATATGAAGCCGACCGCAAGGCGCGCCTGGGCGCGGACGCCGACATCCCCCACCGCATCAAGTACCGGCACTTCAGCCGGGCCTAGCCGTCCCCTTTCCGCAGATACGCCGGCCGCCCGTGGACGCACGGGCGGCCTTTTTTTACGCCGTCGCATACGATCCAGCGTTTTTTTCATACAGCAGCATCCGGTTTCCGGTGCAACGGCCTTGACACGCCAAGGGGGTTTTCTATACCGATACTATGAGAATGAAGCCCCAGCCAACTTTCCAACCACAACACGAAACGCTATCTACGGCTCTTGCGCATGCGACACTGTGCTTTTTTGCACAGGATGTTCTTCATGTGTCGCGCGCCTACTCTTCCTCCTCGTTCCTCAATCTGTTTACCAATAAGAGGAATCCGCATGGCCAACCCGTCTCGTATCAGGGTCGTCTCCATTGGTTCGTTTCCACTTTTCAGCCTCTTGCTGCTCGACTGGGGACTGACGCTCTTTTTATCCCTGCATCCCGGAGTTCTAGCCGACGCCCCGTGGCTACTGCCCGCCCTGGCCGCCGGCTGGAGCGTTTTCGCCCTGGCCGTTGCCTGGCATTACGTGCGACGCATCCTTCCCCTGTCCCGCCAGGCCGAGGCGGAAAACGTCGCCCTGCGGTCCCTGGCCGAGGGCGACCTGCTTTCTTCTTCCCCCGCAGCCCCGACGGCGGCATTCGCGCGCACCCGGACGTTTCTCGTCAACAACAGGAATGCGGTGGATACCATCGCGGCCTTTTCACGGGAATTCATCGCGCTTTCCGAACAAAGCAACGCAAAAGCCCTGACCGCCAAAGCCGACGCCGACGCCATTGACAGCGACGCCGGACGCCTGGCCGACGAAATGGACCATATGGACACAGCAGCCACGGAGGTCGCCGACAACACGTCGGATATCGCCGCCGCCGTGGAACAGATGCGTCAGGCCAGCAGCGAAATCGCCGAGAACATGGAACACGCCAGCCTTGCCGCCGAACGCGCCGCCCAGGCCGCCAGGGACAACGCCGACCGCATCGAAACCCTCGGCTCCCGCGCCGCGGGCGGCGTGGCCGGATTGCGGCAGGTCAGCGCCTCCATCGCCGCAGTCCGCGGACAAGCCCTCACGCTCAAGCAGGACATGGACGCCCTCGGCCGCGACAGCCAGTCCATCGGCGCGATCCTGGGCGTGATCGCCGACATCGCCGACCAGACCAACCTGCTGGCCCTAAACGCAGCCATCGAAGCGGCCAGGGCGGGCGAATCGGGCCGAGGCTTCGCCGTGGTCGCCGACGAAGTGCGCAAGCTTGCCGAAAAAACCATGGCCGCCACCAAGGACGTGGAGACGTCGATCAAGTCCATACAGTCCATGGCCCGCAACAACCAGAACGCCACGGAACAGGCCGTGACCGCCATCGAAGAAAGCATGCGTCTGGCCGAAGGGCAAATCGCCGAAACCGAAAGCCTCATGCAGGCCATGCGCGACAGCAGCCGCGAGGTCGGGGCCATCACCGGAACCGTCGTGGAACTCAAGGACATGGTGTTCGCGAGTTCGAGCGCCACCGAGGAGCACTCCCAGGCCACGGCGGAAATCGCCCAGAACCTGACCAATACCGCCCGCAACGCGGCGAAGATGCGCGAGCGCGCCGCTGCCGGGCGCGAGGCCACCCGCGCCATTTCCGAACGGGCCGCAACCGTTGCCGCGCACATCGGCGTCATGGCCGGCGGCACCCAGCAGGTCAATTCCGGCTCGAGGGAACTGAGTCAGCTGACGGAATACCTGTCGCAACAGATGGGAGCGTTTCGTCTGGGCAAGCCGCCTTTCGACGTCGCGGCCGTCAAAACGGCGCATCTCGCCTGGCGCGCCCGCCTCGAGTCCGCCATCCTGGGCCATGCCCGACTCGACGTCTCCCAGGTCTCCGACCACCACCAGTGCCAGTTCGGCAAATGGTACGACGGAGAGGGGCTGGGGGCGTATGGCGGCAATGCGAAGTTCAAGGAAATCGGCGTACACCATGAGCGCGTCCACACCCTGGCCCGCGCCATCGCCGAATTGGCCGCACAGGGGAAAATCCGGGCCGCCGAGGACCTCATGCGGCAATTCGAGGAAACCCGGGTCAAGCTCTTCGAGACGCTAAACGACCTCTACCTGGGCATGACCCCGTAGCCCGCCGCGCCACTCCGGCTCGCGCCTGCGGGCCAGAGTGGCGCCTTCCTTGACTTCCCCCGCGCCTTGTTTCAAACAGGCGGTTTCTCCGGCATCGCACGCCGCGACACACGCGCGCACAAGCCAAGGACCCGATCCCCATGAGCACCGACTATAAAAAGACCTTGAAGCTGCCCCAGACCTCCTTTCCCATGAAGGCCAACCTCAGGGAAAAGGAACCGGAAACCCTCAAATTCTGGGCCGAGAACGACGTGTACGGCAAGATGCTCGCCGCCCGCGAGAACGCCGGACGCTACGTGCTCCACGACGGCCCGCCCTACGCCAACGGCCACCTGCACATGGGGCATGCGCTCAACAAGATTCTAAAGGATATCATCGTCAAATCGCGCCACATGGCGGGCCGGCAAGCCCCCTACGTCCCGGGCTGGGACTGCCACGGGCTCCCCATCGAGCACAAGGTGTCCCAGGAGCTCAAGGCCAAGGGCAAGGAGAATCTGCCCGCGGTCACCGTGCGCCGCCTGTGCCGGGACTATGCCACCAAATTCGTCGATATCCAGCGCAAGGAATTCAAGCGCCTGGGCGTCTTCGGCGACTGGGACGACCCCTACCTCACCATGCGCCCCTCCTACGAATCGGCCACGGCCCTGGCTCTGTGCGATTTCGTGGAAAAGGGCTCGGTCTACCGGGGCAAGAAACCCATCCACTGGTGCCTGTCCTGCAAGACCGCCCTGGCCGAGGCCGAGGTGGAATACGCCGACGAGACCTCGCCCTCGGTCTTCGTGCGCTTCCCCCTGCCCGACCCGAAACTCAAGGCTATTTTTCCCATGGCCGACCCGGCCAGGGCCTACGCCGTCATCTGGACGACCACGCCCTGGACCCTGCCCGACAACATGGCCGTGGCCGCGCATCCCGAGTTCGACTACGCCCTCGTCGCCGCGGGCGACAGCCAGTACGTGCTGGCCCGGGAACTGCTCGAAAGCGTGCGCGAGCTCTTCGACTGGGCGGACGCCACGGTCCTGGCCGAGGCCAAAGGCGCGGCCCTGGAAGGCCTTGCCGCGCGCCACCCCTTCTACGACCGGCCCTCGCCCATCGTCACCGCCGACTACGTGACCCTCGACGCCGGCACGGGCCTCGTGCACACCGCGCCCGGGCACGGCCGCGAGGACTACGACACGGGCCTGCGCAACGGCCTCGACATCCTTTCGCCCATGGACGACGCCGGCCGCTTCCTCGACGTCGTGCCCTATTTCGCCGGGCTCACCGTCTGGGAGGCCAACCCCAAGGTCATCGAAAAGCTCAAGGAAGTCGGCCATCTGCTCGCCGAGCGCAAGATCCGCCACTCCTATCCCCACTGCTGGCGCTGCAAGGAGCCGGTCATCTTCCGGGCCACGACCCAGTGGTTCATTTCCATGGAAGAAAACGACCTGCGCGGACGCGCCCTGGCCGCCATCGAAAACGACGTGGAGTGGATTCCGGCCTGGGGCAAGGAACGCATCCACAACATGATCGCCGGCCGCCCGGACTGGTGCATCTCGCGCCAACGCACCTGGGGCGTGCCGATCCTCGCGCTCATCTGCGAATCCTGCGACACGGCCTACAACGACCCAGCCTGGATGCGTTCCGTGGCGGAGAAGTTCGCCGGCCACGAGCGCGGCTGCGATTACTGGTTCGAGGCGGACCTGGCCGACATCGTGCCCGCCGGGCTCACCTGCCCGACCTGCGGCGGCACGCACTGGCGCAAGGAAACGGACATCCTCGACGTCTGGTTCGACTCGGGCACGAGCTTCGCCGCCGTGCTCGAAAAGCGCCCGGAGCTGGCCTTCCCGGCCGACATGTATCTCGAGGGCTCGGACCAGCACCGGGGCTGGTTCCACAGTTCGCTTTTGGCCGCCCTCGGCACGCGCGGCGTCGCGCCCTACCGCCAAGTTCTCACCCACGGCTACGTGGTGGACGGCGAGGGCCGCAAGATGTCGAAGTCGCTTGGCAACGGCATGGAGCCGCAGGAAATCATCGACAAGCACGGCGCGGACATCCTGCGCCTGTGGACGTCGGCCGTGGACTACCGCGACGACATCCGCATCTCCGACGAGATCCTCTCCCGCCTGGTGGAGGCCTATCGCCGCATCCGCAACACCTGCCGCTTCATCCTCGGCAACCTGTCCGACTTCGACCCGGCGGCTAACGACGTGACCCCGGCGGACATGCTGCCGCTCGACCGCTACGCCCTGGACACGGCCGCCCGGGAGCTCGCCCGCATGGACGAGGCCTACGCCGCCTACGAGTTCCACAAGGTCTTCCACGCCCTGCACAACCTGTGCGTCACGGACCTGTCGGCCTTTTACCTCGATATCTTAAAGGACCGTCTGTACGTTTCGGCCACGGACAGCCTCGAGCGCCGCTCGGCCCAGGCGGCCCTGTGGCGCATCCTGCTCGTGCTCATGCGCCAGATGGCCCCCATCCTGTCGTTTACGGCCGAAGAGGTCTTCCGCCACACGCCGGCCTGCCAGCGCGGCGACGGGGCCTCGGTCTTCATGCTGCCGCCGCTCGACGCCGCGTCCTGGGCCCTCGACGCCGCCATGCGCGAGCGCCTGGACATGGTGGCCACACTTCGCGGCGAAGTGACGCGGGCCATCGAGCCCAAACGCAAGGCCGGCGAAATCGGCCATTCCCTGGAGACGGCCGTCACGCTCTACCTGCCGGAAGACATCCACGCCGCTGTGTCCTCACTGGACATGGACCTGCGCGAGGTGTTCATCGTGTCCAAGGCCAGCCTGGCCAAAGCCGCCGATGCCCCGGCCGACGCCACGCCCTGCGAGGCCGTCCCGGGCGCTTTCGTCGGCGTGGCCCGGGCCCCCGGCGGCAAATGCGGCCGTTGCTGGATCTACAGCGAGGAACTCGGTGCATCGGCCGGGCATCCGGACCTGTGCCCACGCTGCGCCGCCGTACTTAAAGCGCAAGGACTCTAGGACATGCGCCGCAGTTTCAAGATCGCCCTCCCCCTGGCGTTGTTGCTGATCGTCCTGGACCAGGTCGTCAAGACCTGGATACAGCACCACTTGGTGCTCTACACGACCAAGCCGGTCATCCCGGGCTTTTTCAACATCGTCTACGTGTTAAACCGCGGCGCGGCGTTCGGCTTTTTGAACCGCTCCGACATCCAGTGGCAGACCTATTTCTTCTTCGCGGCCACGGCCCTGGCCGTGCTCATCATCTTCCACCTGCTGCGCATGGCCCGGGACGGCGACACGCTGCTCATCCTTTCCCTGGGCAGCATCCTGGGCGGAGCCATCGGCAACCTCATCGACCGCGTCCGCACCGGCGAGGTCGTGGACTTCCTGGATTTCTACTGGAAAAGCTACCACTGGCCGGCGTTCAACGTGGCGGACATCGCCATCTTCCTCGGCTCGCTCGGCCTGCTTGCGGCGTTTTACCGCATGCGCCGCCCTTCTTCGGACAAATAACCGGCCCCTGGCCGCGCCGCCTTTCCGCGAGGTTTCCGATGCCGCTCCTGCCCGAACTGCCGCCCCTGACCGCCGGCCAGCTCGCCATGCTGGCCGGTGTTTTGCTCCTGGCGATCCTTCCCAATTACATCGCGATATGGCAAAGTTTCCACCGCGAGTTTCCAACCCACCTGGAAAAGATGTTCTGGTTCCTCCTGGCCATCTTCGTCCCCCTGCTGGGAGGGCTGGCATATCTGATCTGGGGCCGCAAACGAGGTCGCAAGCCGTCATGAAGACCCGCTCCCGCAATACGTCCATCCTGGCCGCCGCGCTGACCGCCGCCCTCATCGGCGGCTGCGCGCCCGCCCCCAAGACGCCCGCGCCGCTCAACACGCCCGCGGACATGTGGGCCGAACTGGAAAACACCAAGGGCGAACTCCGTCGCATCAACGCCAAGGTCGAAGAGCTTTCCCAACAGGTCCAGGCCAACAAGAACGATCCCGAACTGGCCGGCCGCGTGGCGCGGCTCGAAGGCAACGTGAACCGCATGGCCTCCCAGCTCGCCATCGACCTGGGCAACCAGGGCGGCGCACAGGCCGCCGCCGCGCCGCAAGCCCCCGCCGTGCAGGCGCAAGGCGGCTATGCTCAGGCGCAGGGCGGCTACGGTCAGGCCCAGCAAGGCTACGCCCAGCCTCAGGCCGGCACTGCGCAGCCGCAAGGCGGCTACGGCCAGGCCCAGGGCGGCTACGGTCAGGCCCAGCAAGGCTATGCCGGTTCCCAGGCCACCCCCGGCGGCGCCGGCCCCGACGACGAGCCGGAAATACCGCCCTACAACCCGACCGGCTACGGAGCGCAGGCTGCCCCTGCGCAGCCCGCCGCCCCGGCCGCGCAACCGGCCGCGCAGCCCGCCGCGCAGCCGTCAACGGCGCAAAATCCCGCCGACGCCGTCTACGCCAAGGGACTGGCCAGCTTCAACGCCCGCCAGTACCAGGAAGCGCTCGGCATCTTCCAGGAGTTCGGCCGCAACTTCAAATCGAGCCCGCTGATGCCGAACGCCCTGTTCTGGATGGGCGAATGCTATTTCCAGCTCGGCGATTTCGCCAACGCCGCCCTGTCCTATCAGGAAGTGATCGAGAAATACCCCAAGAGCGCCAAACACGCCGATGCGCTGTTCAAGCGCGGCGTGGCGTTCTCCAAGCTCGGCAACGCCGGTGCGGCCAAGCTGTCGTTTAAGGAAGTCATCGACAAGTATCCCGACTCCGCCTTCGCCGCCAGGGCCAAAACCATGATGCCCAAGTAGCACCGCAAGGAGCGCCTGTTTCCCTATGCAAGCCTCTTCTGAAAAAAAACAGCGCAAGGTCGTCTACCTGACCTTTCCGCCGGAAAGCTCGAACAAGCCCGTGGTCTGCGACCTGGCCCGGGTCTACGGCCTGGACTTCAGCATCCTCAAGGCGCAGATCACCCCGCGCCACGAGGGACAGATGACCCTCGAACTGTCCGGCCCGGCCGAGGCCTTCGAAGCGGGCCTAAACTACCTGCGCGACCAGGGCATCGGCGTGACCCCCGCCGCCCACCGCATCTCCCGCGACGAGGACAGCTGCATCCACTGCGGCGTGTGCACGGCGCTGTGTCCGACCAAGGCCCTGTCGCTCGATATCGAAACCCGCCTCGTGATATTCGACGACGAGGCCTGCTCGGCCTGTGGCATGTGCACCAAGGTGTGCCCGGTGGCGGCCATGGACATCCTGCTGGAAAACGGCGTCATGTAACACGCGCAAGGAGATCCCGTGGAAGAAAAACGCGCCTTCATGCGCATCCCCACGCGTCTGTCCGGGCATCTGCGCCTGATGCCCGGACCCGACGACATGCAGGTCTTCCGGGAGGTCCCCTTTTACGGCTCCCAGAGCCTCAACCCCTACGACGCGCGCGAAGCCGGCATGAGCGAGGGGCTCTACAGCCTGCTGTGCTCCATCGACACCAAGCTCGACATGTTGCTTTCCCTGCAACGCCGCGACGAGCTGGCCGCCGAGTTCCCGGTGACCATCAGCATCATCGAGATCAGCGGCGCGGGCATCCGCTTCATCACGCAGACGGAACTGGCCCTGGAGCAGTATGTGGAGGCGATCATCGTCCTGGCGCGCTTTCCTCTGCGCATGGCCGGCGCGGTTGGGCGCATCATCCGCATGGACCCGCTTCAGGACGGCGCCACGGAATACGCCCTGGACTTCACGCGCATCCGTGAACGCGACCTGGAAAGCATCGTGCAATTCGTCTTTCAAAGCCAGCGCGACGACCTGCGCGGCAAAAAATGGGACTGAGCGCTTATGGTCAACGACGAAGAACTGGTGGAACGGCTGCTGGAAAAGATCCTGCATGAGGTTGTCCCGGACCTGCGCGACAGCATAAGCGCCACCATCGAACGCGAAGTGGCCAAGACACTTTCCCGCGCGCTCCTCGAAAGCGAGTTCCACCAGCGCCTCAACCAGGAAATGCGCGAAGGGCTCCAGGACATCTACAAGGAAATCAACAAGGCCGCCAAAACGGAAAACGGCCACACCCCGCGCGGCGACCGCCAGCAGGCCGACCTGCTCTTTCAGGAAGCCGCCCAGCAGCTCGACAAGATCCTCCAGACCACGGAATCGGCCACCACCGAAATCATGGACATCGTCGAGAAGCACATGGACCTGCAGGCGCGCGCCGCAGGCGACCTGGACGCCCTGGAAAAAGGACAGGCCGCGCCCGAGGCCGTGGCCAGACTTCGCGTGGGGAACGCCGCCCTCGGCGACGACCTCATGCGCATCATGACCACCTTGAGCTTCCAAGATCTCACCGGCCAGCGCATCAAACGCATCATCGAGGCCATCAAGAAGGTCGAACAGATCGTGCTCGACCTCTACCTGTCCACGGGCCTGCAAATGAAGGCCTGGGCCGAAGCGCCGGAAAAGGACATGGAGGTTCTCCAGGCCGAGGTCAAACAGAAGGTTTCGGAACTCAAGGGGCCGCAGACCAAGGTCAAACAAGGCGAAGTCGACGACCTTCTCGCCCAGCTCGGTCTCGATTGATCGGGGGGTGCGGGCTGAGGGGAAGGGTTGAGGGGGGAGGCGCTTCCGGCGGCCAGGAAGAGCGAAGCCCCTCCCGGACCTCCCGAAAGGGAAAACCTTACGACAGATAAGCGGAAGAATTCTTCCCCAACTCCAAGTTGGGGGTGCGTATTGGGACGCCGTCCACGCCGAAGCGCGGACGGCGTTTTTCGTTGCGGGAAGGCTCAGCTGTGATGATGATGGGCGTGGTCGCCCAGGGGATGGACGTGTACGTGGCGGTGCGGTACGAAATCGGGGTTGCGGCAGAGCTTGCCCTGCTCGATGCTGTAATAGACGTCCGTCGCCTGGACCAGAAAGTCCCAGTCGTGGGAAATGACGATGCATGGCTTGCCCAGGTGCTCCAGGATGGACACGATGCGCTCGCGCGTTTCCGGGTCCAGGCCGTTGGTGGGCTCGTCCAGGAACAGGGCCTCGGGCTCCATGGCCAGCACCCCGGCCAGGGAGACGAGTTTCTTTTCGCCGCCGGAGAGCCGATGGGACAGACGCGGGCCGAATCCCTCGAGACCCAGCAGCGCAAGCGTGGCCTCGGCCTTGTCCCGGGCCTCGTGCGGGGACAGACCGCAGTTGAGCGGCCCGAAGGCCACGTCGTCGAGGACCGTGGGGTAGATGATCTGGTCGTCGGCGTTTTGCAGCAAAAGCCCGATGCCGCGCCGCACGGCCCGGAAATCCTTCTCCGTGACGGCAAGCGCGCCCTTGAAGCGCACCTCCCCGGCGTCGGGCCGCAAAAGCCCCATCATTACGTGCAGAAGCGTTGTCTTGCCCGAACCGTTGGGGCCGAAAAGCCCGATGCGCTCGCCCGGGCGAAAGGCGAAGTCCACGCCGTCGAGCACCGGACGCGCCGTGCCGGGATAGAGATAGCGCACCCCGGTCAGGGCGAGCAGCGGTTCAGACATGTCCCCTCCGAAAAGTCAGTTCCAGCGCGCCGCCGGCCACGGCCAGGGCCAGGGCGGCAAGCAGGAAGGCAAGGTCGCCGCGTCCGGCGCGATACCCGTCCAGGCTTGCGAACCGGCCGGAAAACCCCCGCAGCAGCATGGCCTGGTAGACCCGGCGCGAGCGGTCGTAGGCGCGCACCAGCACCATGGCCACCAGCGCGGCATACGTGCGGTAGGCGTGAAGCGTCGTGGCCGACGCGAAGCCCCGAAGGCGCGCCGCCGTCGCCAGCCGGTCATATTCCTCATTGATGACGTGCAAATAGCGATACGTGAAAAGAAAGAGAAATGCGAACTTGTCCGGCACGCCCACGGCCCGCAGCGCCCCGCCCAAAGCCGGGGCCGGAATCGTGGCCAGAAGCGACAGGACGCAGAAGAAAACCGCGTTGGCCTTGAGCGTGATGAGCGTGGCCAGGGCGACGCCCTCCCTGGTCGCGGCGATGCCGTGAAACGCGGCTGTGGCGGCAACCCCGGGGGTCGTAACCGGCAGCACGAGCCAAAGAAACGCCACAAAGGCGTTGACCGCCGCGAACCGGCGCGCGACCAGGCCCAGAGGCAGCCGGGCAAGGCCGGTCATCACCAAGCCGGCGGCCAGGATGACGAGCGGCGTGCCGGGATGTGCGGCCAGTGCGGCGACAAGGGAGAGCGTCAGGCAGGCGACGAGCCGGAAACGGGGATCGCGCCGGTGCACGGGGCTCGGCCCCCGGGAAAGTGGTTCGTCGATCATGCGTTCTTGCCGTGGCGGCTCTTCACGTAGGCAATCAGGCCGGCGATGCCCACGAGCCAGCCGATGCCGCCGACGATCTCGGCAAGCCCAGGCCCCCTTTCCTTCTCGTCCAGGAGCATCTTGCGAATGGGGGCGATCTTTTTTTCCACCGCCGCCTCCACGGTCATCTCCAGCATGGCGCGCATGGCGGCCGTGTCCGCAGGCGCGACAGCCGTTGGCGGGCTGGCGGCAGGCGTGGCTTTTCCCGCCGATGCGGCTGCGGGTGCCTGAGACAGCGGCGGCGCAGCCACGGGCACAGCCGCAGCGGCCTCGGGCTGTGCCGGAGGCGACGTCGCGGCGGCCGCGTATTCGTCGTATTTTACGGTCCAGTCGTTCTGGTGGCCTTCGCCGGCCTTGAGCAGAATACGCAGATCGGCCTTGGCATTACGCGCGGCCTCGGGAACGACGAAGGAGAAGTTGCCCTGCTCGTCCGTCTTCCCGGTCAGGTAGCTCTGGCCGTTGGCAGCGTTCGTCACATCGATCTCGCCGAAGCGCACGCGGTCAGAACGGCTGTAGCTGCATTCCACATGCACCGTATCGCCTTCGACATAGGCGAAGACATTGACGCGATGGGCATACGCCCCATGCGCCACCGTGAGGCACAATAGCCCCGCCGCGACGCAACACGCATGCACGAAATTTCTCCACATAAGAGCCTCCCGGGGGAACCCTACCCGGCCAGCCCCGAAGAAGTGAGCATCTCCGGGCGTACCTTGGCCAGAAACCCCACCACCATGGCGGTCAGCACGCCCTCGGCGCACATGATGGGAACATGCGCGAGCAAAATGAGCTTGGCCGTCGTCAAAAACGCTTCGCCCGACAGGGCCAGGGCCAGGGCCGTGAGCAAACCCGCGCCGAGCACGGCCAGAAAGCCGCAGCAAAACGCGCCGACAAGCCGCGCCTTGCCCCCGGCACGCAACATCGGCCCGAAAACGAGCGCACAGGCAACGGCCGGCAACGCCATGTCCACGGTGTTGACGCCAAGGACGACGAGTCCGCCGAACTGGAAGAGCAACGCCTGAAGCAGCAAGGCGACGCAGATGGCCGGAAAGGCCGCGAGCCCGAGGACCGCGCCGAGCAGGCCGTTGAGGATGAGGTGGACGCTCACCGGCCCGATGGGCACATGGACGAGCGAGGCCACGAAAAATGCGGCCGACAGGATGGCCACGGTCATGAGCCGGTCGTAATCCACGCGCTTAAGCCCAAGCGCCACGCCCCCGGCCGCCAGCGCCCAGCCTCCGGCCAGTACCGGCCCCGACAATACGCCTTCTGAGATATGCATCGTTCGCCTCTGGCAAGGACCCGGCGGGGACGGCGACGTCCCCGCCGCAACCGAAATGCCTTACTTCTTCTTGCGTTTGGGTTCAACAAACTTGGCCCAGAGCACGGCGCCGCGCTCGATCTTCTTGGCCGCGCCGTCCTTCTCGATGGTCTCCGGGGCGTCGGTCAACGCCGCGAAGCCCCACCAGCCGCCAAACGGCACGGCGTAGTTGAACACGCCATTGGCGTCGGTGGTGACGACCTGCGTGGTCATGTACTCGTTTGGGGCCTCGTAGGCCTTGTCCTTGTTGTAGAATTCCACTTCGACCGGGACGCCCGCGGCGGGCTTGCCGTCTACGAGCACCTTGCCCGTGAAGACGTTGCCGACGTAGTTGCCGAAGGGCCGGGTCAGAGGAACGATCTCGGCGGCAAGCCCGACCGGTTCGCTCCACCCCTCCTCCTCGCCGAAGGACGGCACCACGACCTTGGTCAGGTGCTCGATGTACTTGTCCTCGGCCGGTTCGAAATAGGGTTCGGGCACCACGAAAAACGTGGATACGCCGGGCCGCTTGAACTCGTATTCCGCGGTCCAGGCCGCATGGTCCATGACTTTGGCCGGTTTGAGCGTCGCGGTCAGGTCGGTCTTCTTGCCGCCGTCCACGACGCCGAAGCTCTTTGCCTTGGCCATGTCCATGCCATTGCCTTCCATGGGATGGGAGAAGGAAACAGTGATGGCGATTTTGGCTTTGTTCTTGTCCGTCACCACGTCCTGGGACGGAATGACCATGCCGAAATGGGCCAGGGCCGGGCCGGCCCACAGGACCGCGGTCAGGGCGAGGGAAAGGGTGGAAATGGCGCGGGTCATGAAGCCTCCTTGCGATGTCGCCGACAGGAATCGGCAGCAGAATGTATTTTTGCGGCACAGAAATTCACAACAACGAGGACATCGTAACACTTAAAGAGGAAATTCCGCAAGAAACAATGTACGCAGAACAACAATCAAAAAATTTCTTAAAAAGATACGGCGAGGCGGAGGGCGATGTCCGGCCGGGAGCTTAATCGCAAAGAGGCTCCCAGGGAGCAGCCGGCAAGGGGGCGGAACGTGGCGGAGAGATACGGGGAAACGAGGCTTTGCGGCTCGTAGCCGTAGCGGCTGGTCTGGGTGTCCAGGGCCAGGATGGCGGCCAGGGCGTTGCCCGTGGCCCCGGCCGGGTCGATGTGATGGCTCAGGCGCTTGTCCAGGCGAAAGGCGGTCAGGGCGACGCCGGCGTCGAAAGAGGCCTTGCCGAGGTCATAGCCCACGGAGACCGTGGCCTCGTGGCTCGTCCAGGAGAAAACCGCGTCCCGGGCGGAAGGCGGCGTGGCCGTACCCGAGGCGGTGCGCACCTCCTCGGCTCCTTCCGGCGCGGCGGCCAGGAAAAGCTCGTAGCGCAGGCGCGCGAAAAGTCCCCCTGCTCGCTGCCGGCGCAGCAGCAATTCGCAGGAAGGCCCCCAAAGAAACGCCGGCCGCGTGTCCCAGGCTTCGTAATAGCCAAGCCCCCTGTTGCGGGCCTCGAAACGGCCCACGGCGACGCCTACGTGAAAGCCGGGGGAAAGCGCCACGGCGTCCGCGTCCACGAGGCGGTAGGCCAGGCTCGCATAAAGGCGGCGCTCGGACCAGTCCCGGGTCCATCCCGGATGCTGGGCCGTAAACGCCGCGGACGGAGTGAAACTTAAGGGTTCGCGCATGCCGGCAAAGCCGAGGGAGCGCGCCGTGACGCTCGTCGTAAAGCGGGAATCGCCCTCCTGCGCCGCCGCTGTCGCCGCCGAAAGCACGGCCAGCCACCACACGGCGATCAGGCAGGCAAGACGGCGCGCACCCATGGCACGGTCCACGGCTCAGGACCCGGAAGGGTTCCGGGCCGGCAGCGGCGCATCGCCGGCCAGCTTGCCGGCGGCGGCCTGTCCCGAAGGCACGAACCGGGTGAACCAGTCGAGGTTTCGTGTCATGAGGTCGCGGATCAACGCCGGCTCGGTGACGTCGTGGCCGCTGCGGGGATAGGCGGCCAGGCGCGTAGTGACGCCGAGGCGGGAAAGCGCGGTGTAGAGCTCGAGCGACTGCGTGAAGGGCACGCGTTCGTCGGCCACGCCGTGCTGGAACAGCGTGGGCGTTTTGATGGCGGCGGCGTATTTGAGCGGCGAGTGGTCGAACAGGGCGTCGAAGCGCTCGTAGGCCTCGCCGCCGAAATAGAGCGGAATGAAGTCCGGCAGGTCCATGCTGCCGCTTTGGCTCACGAGGTTGGTGATGCCGGCCCCGACGGACGCGGCCTTGAAGCGGTCGGTGTGGCCGATGGCCCAGGCCGTCAGGTAGCCGCCGTAGCTCCAGCCCATGACGCCGAGGCGTTCGGGATCGGCCAGCTTGCGGGCGATGAGCGCGTCCAGGCCGCTTTGCAGGTCGGCGAAATCCTTGCCGCCCCAGTCGCCGAGGCTCGCCTTGCGGAATTGTGCGCCGTAGCCGTCGGAGCCCCGGACGTTGGGCTGGAAAAGCGCGTAGCCGCGCTCGCCGAAGACCGCCAGGGGATAGTAGTTGAGCGCGCCGAGGTACTGCCGGTCCGCAGCCACGGCCGGGCCGCCGTGCAGCTCGACGAGCAGCGGCGGCGGACCTTCGCCGGGTTCGACCGGATGGGTGTAGAGCCCCTCGATCTCGACGCCGTCCGGCGCGCGCCAACGCACCACCTCGGTCCTGGCCAGGCGGAAGTCGCGAAACGCCTTGTTGACCTCGGACACGGCCCGGGGAGCAAACCGCCCCACCGGGCTCACGTAGACCTCGGGCGGCAGGTCGCTGTCCGTGAGCACGAAGGCCAGGGCCTTGCCCGAGGCGGCAAGCGTCGCCTGCGACACGACATGGGGCGTGTCCGACACCGGGCGCGGCGGGCCGCCGTTTACGGGCAGGGAGAGGATTACCGCGCCGGTGCCCGAGGCCTCGCGCACGTAGACCGCGTCGCCGGACGCGGAAAACCCGAGCAGTTCGGGCCGGGCATTGGGCGTTTGCGCCAAGGCGTGGGGCGCGCCGCCGGCCGCCGGCACGAGCATGACCCGGGCGGCGCTATAATAAAATCCAGGGGCCTGCGTGGCCACATAGGCCACGGTCGCACCGTCCGGGGAAAAACACGGCGTGGTTTCGGAGTCGTCGCTTGCCGCAAGCAGCACGCTCTTGCCCGTGGCCACGTCCACGAGGGCAATGTCGCTTTGGGCGGCGTCCCTGCCGACCGCCCCGCCCGGCACGGCCGCACCGCGCCGGCCGCGCGGCGGCGTGTCCGGCGGCATGGTCTCGTAGGCCACGCGCCGCCCGTCCGGGGAGACGGCAAAGCCCCCGACTTCCCGGTCGCCGACGACCAGGCGCGGCGCGGCATGGCCGGTCAGGGGCAACAGGTAAAGACCCGTGTTCCCCTCGAAGGTGTCGAGGACCTCCACCTCGGCGTCGCAGCCGTCGAGGCGGGAGTTGGCGGTCTTGGCCTGGGCGGCCATGGACAGGAACAGGGCCTTGCCGTCCCGGGAAAAGGCCATGTCCGCGATGTCGAACCGGCCGTGCAGCAGCCGTTTGGCGTGGCCGGCGTCCGGGCGCGTCAGCATGAGGTCCGTGTCCTCGTCGCCCTGGACGAGGTAGGCCAGGCGTGCGCCGTCGGGCGAGAAACGCGGTTTTTCGCACTGCGCGTCTTCGGGCGTAACGACATGGGCGACGCCCTTGGCGGCGTCGCCCACGTAGATCCGCGAGCGCAGGTCGCCGCCTTCGGCGCGGGTGACGGTGAAGGCGAGGCGACTGCCATCGGACGCGATACACAGTTCATCGAACATGGCCACGCGCAGCATGTCGTCGATGGTAAAGGCGCGCGCGCCGGCAACGGCGTCTTCGCACGGCCGGAAGACCCCCAGCAGGGCCACGGCGAAAAGCCCCCACAGGAACGGAGAAAAGACGCGCCTTGGCACGAAATCACCTCGCAACGAAAAGCACGCGCAGTGTACGGATGCCGGGGAGTTCGGTCAAACGACAGCAAAAAGGCCCCCTTGCGGGGGCCTTCGGATCAGATGCGAATGCCCGCGTCCGCCGGCCGCCGGGACAGCCACAGATCGAACAGGAAGCGGGTGAAGAAGATGGCCGTGAACATGGAGGCCACGATGCCGAGGATGAGCGTCACGGCGAAACCGCGGATGGGGCCCGTGCCGAACTGGTAGAGCACCATGGCCGCGATGACCGTGGTGACGTTGGCGTCAAGGATGGTCAGCGTCGCCCGGCTGTAGCCCACGTCCACGGCAGAGCGCGCCGAAAGCCCCAGGCGCAGTTCCTCTCGGATGCGCTCGAAGATGATGACATTGGCGTCGACGGCCATGCCGATGGTGAGGATGATGCCGGCGATGCCCGGCAGGGTAAGCGTCGCGCCGAAGCCGGCCAGACCCGCGACGATGAGCACGAGGTTGAAAAGCAGCGCCATGTCGGCCACGGCCCCGGCCACGCCGTAATAGACGACCATGAAGGCGATGACGATGATGCCGCCGATCAAGGCCGAATAGACGCCCTTTTGGATGGATTCCTGCCCCAAGGAGGGACCGACGCTGCGCTGCTCAAGGATGTTGACGGGTGCGGGCAAGGCGCCGGCGCGCAGCACGATGGCCAGGTCGCGGGCTTCCTCGGTGGAGAAGTTGCCGGTGATGCTGGCGCGGCCGCCGCTGATCTTCTCCTGGATGGTCGGGGCGGAATAGACCTTGCCGTCGAGCACGATGGCCAGGCGCTTTTTCACGTTCTCGCCGGTGACGCGCTCGAACTGGCGCGCGCCGCTCGGGGTGAAGGACAGGCCCACGTAGGCCCGGTTGGTGTTGTCGAAATTGGCCCGGGCGTCGGAAATGTTCTCGCCGGTCATGACCGCGTCGGCTCGCAGCACAATGGGACGTTCGAGGTACGAACCGTCGGGATTGCGGTGGCGCAGCACCGAGAGCTCGTCGCCGGGCGGCAGCAGGCCTTTTTGCGCCTTGTCCAGGTCGGCGTTGTCGTCCACGACCTTGAATTCAAGGTGGGCGGTCTTGCCGATGAGTTTGATGGCCCGTTCGGGATCGTGCAGGCCGGGCAGCTGGATCTGGATGCGGTTGTCGGACTGCTTGCGGATATCGGGCTCGGCCACGCCGAATTCGTCGATGCGGTTGCGGATGGTCTTGACGGCCTGATCCACGGTGAGCTTGGCCTGTTCGGCGGCGTAGCGCGGCGTGAACGAAAGCTTGTAGAGGTAACGGCCGTCCTTGTCGCTCTCCACGTTATTGACGGTGAGCACGCTGAAATGCTTGGCCAGCATGTCGTCGAAGGCCTGACGCTTGTCGGCGCTGGCCAGGATGAGCTCCAGGTGCTTGCCATCGGCCGTGGACTGGGGGCGCAGAACGGCGATGCCGTCCTCCTTGGCCTGGTCGCGGATGTCACGGCCCATCTGGCTCAGGGAGTTAGCCAGGGCCTTGTCCACGTCAACGCCGAGCGTCAGGTGGATGCCGCCCTTGAGGTCAAGGCCAAGACTGATGACGTCGTCGGGCAGGAATTTGCCGAGAAAGCTCTGTTTGACCGTCCCCAGGGAGGGCAACGTGTAGATCAGGCCTAAAAAGGCCACAAGACCGATGACGGCCAATCGCCAGCGCAGATTTCCAGACATGGACCAGGCTCTCCTTGGGAGGATTGCGCGTCAGGGGAGACGTCAAAACGAAGGGCTGCCGGGGCAGCCCTCCGCCCTGCAGCGGGCCGGAAGCCGCCCGATGCGTTAATTCCTTATTCCTTGGCCTTGCCCTTGGGTTCGGCCTTGGCCGGGGCGGCGGCGGCGTCGCCGGGGCCGGAAACGTAGTTGCGGTTGATCTCGATGTTCAGATCCTTGGCGATCTCCACGGTGAGCTTGTCGCCGTGCACTTCCATGATCCGCCCGTAGATGCCGCCGCCGGAGAGGATGTAGTCCCCACGCTTGAGGGAGGACAGATATTCCTTGTGCTGCTTGGCTTTCTTCTGCTGGGGGCGGATGAGCAGAAAGTAGAAGATGGCGAACATCAGGATCAGCGGCAAAAATGCGGTGATGGGATTGCCTCCCGCCTCGCCGCCGGCGGGGGCGGCGCCCATGGCATGCGCCAGGCTCGGAAAAAACATGCTGCCTCCAGGTGGTGTTTTACGCCCTTCCCCCGTTGCGACGGAAACACGCGAGGTCTCCGGAGAGGGCGGACCGCAAGGGCTCTTGCGGCAACTAGGGATGGTCTAAAAAAGTCGCCGCGTCAAGGTTTATCCGTTTCCGACCGGGCGCTTGCCCCTTCCCCGCCGCCGGCGAAAGGCCAGGGTGTGCATTCCCTGGCCGGGGCGAAACCCGCGGCGAACGCGGCGCGCAGATCGGGGAACGCGACGCGGTTACGGGGGCTTATGGCGCGGCCCTGGGGGCAGGCGGCGTCGTGAAAGCGGCGCGAGGCCGCGTTGCCGACATACGGCCGCGCAGGCGGCGACAGCGCAAGCAGGCGCGGCCAAAAGCCCCGGCCCGTGGCCATGGCCTGACGCGCGGCGGCGAGCAGGCGGTCGCAAAGGGCCGCCGGCAGGTCGCGGTGCCAGAAAACGAAGGCCGCGCCATCCGCCACGAGAGCCTCGGCCACGGACGCGCCGTCCGGCAGGAGGAAGTCGCCGAGGACGCGGCCAAAGCGGTCGCCGCCCTGCCCTGCCCGGACAAGGCGCAGTTCCCGGCCCATGACGCGCCGCGCAAACGCGGCCTTGGCCGCGGCGGCGAAGTACTGGGCCGGGACGCCGCCATGGGCTCCCTCCGGAGCGTCGATGCCGGCCAGGCGCACGGTGCGCCCGTCGGCCAGGCGGCAGGTGTCGCCGTCGAAGACCTGCGCCACGCGCACCATTTCGCCGCCGCCGGCCCGGGCGAGCCCCGGCGTGAGCAGGCATGCGCAGAGGAGCGCCACGAAAAACCGGCCGCCGCGAATCCCGCGGCGGCCGGTTGCGAAAAGGCGTCGGCGCATCGTGTCAGCTGATGGCGCCGGGAATGAAGCCGATCTTGTCCACCGCTTCCTTGATGGCGTCGGCGGGCGCTTCGCCGTCGAAGGTGGCTTCGCCCTTTTCCAGATTGACGCTGACATTGGACAGGCCCGGGACCTCGGACAGAGCCTTGGTCACGGACGCGACGCATTTGGGGCAGTGCATGCCCTCGACTTTCAGGGTTGTCATGCGACCTCCTCGGACTGGCTGGCGATGTAGGCCATGGCCTGGCCGAAATCGAGCGTCCCGGCATAGATGGCCCGGCCGGTGATCACGCCTTGGAGCCCTTTTTTGGAATACGGGAACAGGGTTTCGACATCGGACAGGGTCGCCACGCCGCCGGCCAGGACCACGGGCAGGTCGGTGAGCGCCAGCAGGCGCTCGAGCGCCGCGGTGTTGACGCCGGTCTGCATGCCGTCGCGGCTGATGTCGGTATAGACGATGAAGGCGGCACCCTGCTCCTTGAGCCGGGGCAGCACGTCCTCGACGGTCAGCCCCGCGTCCTCGACCCATCCCTTGACTTTAAGACGGCCGTCCACGGCGTCAAGGGAGACGCCCACCCGTCCGGGATGGGCGGCGCAGATGGCGGCGAAGGCTTCGGGATCGGCCAGGGCCAGGGTGCCGATGATGAGCCGGCGCACCCCGGCTTCGAGGTAGGCGGCGGCCGTGGCCGCGTCGCGGATGCCGCCGCCGAGCTGCACCGGGACGGACACGCCGGCGCAGATATTTCTAATCAGCTCGAAATTGCGCGGCACGCCGCTAAACGCCCCATCGAGATCGACGATGTGCAGCCACAGCGCGCCAAGGTCGGCCCAATGCCGGGCCATGGCCACGGGATCGGGCGAAAAGACCGTCACTTCCTCGGCCAGGCCTTGCTTGAGGCGCACGCACTGGCCGTCCTTGATGTCGACCGCCGGAAATACGATCACAGCCCGAGCTCCGCGAGGCCTTTCCGGAGGCCTTCCTGGGCCAGTTCGATGGCCGAGAGCCAGCGGCCGTTACGGGCGACGAACTGCTTGGCGTTGAGGATGTTGTCCGTCAACGACTGCTGGGTTTCATCGAAGTGGAATTTCTTGACGATGCCGCCGGTGCGGACGTCGAGGAGCGTAAGGCTCAGGTCCACGCTGGCCGGCTTGGTCGCGCCGGCTTCGCCGCCTTCGCGCTCGCGCCAGTCCATGACCTGGGGCACCAGCACGAAGTCCGCGCCGGCGCATTTGCCCACGTTTTGCCAGTAGCGCATGGTGGCGAGCCGGCCCGACTCCTCGCCGCGCGGCGCGCTACGGGAGCAGTCGAGACCCATGCGGGCCGGGAGGATGTTCTGCTTGGAGCCGGCCAGGTCCGAGGCCAGGGCGGCGTCGAGGTGCACCGGCACGACCTCGGGGACGTTGCTGTTGGCGGGCAGGTACCCCGCGAGCAGGTCGGCGTCGGTGGCCGGGATGGTGAAGGGGGCCACGACGAACGCCTTGCCGAGGAACGCCACGGCCGAGGTGGCGGCGTCGCCCGAAGCCGGGGCCTTGGCCGCCGTCGGCGCGGTGCGGCGCACGCAGCCTGTCGACAGGAACGCGGTCGCCGCGATGGCGACGACAAGAAGCAGCAATGATTTCTTTCGCATCAGTCCAGGCTCCCCTTGGTGCTCGGCACCCTGGCTCCCTCCACGGCCGTGGCGCGGCGCAGGGCCAATCCCAACGCCTTGAAGGCCGCTTCGACCAGATGATGGCCGTTTTGTCCGTATTCGTAGTGGATGTGCAGGTTGGCGCGGGCGCTGTGGCAAAACGACTTGAAGAATTCCCGCCACACGTCCTTTTCCTCGCCGGCGATGACCGGGGGCAGCACGTTTTCGCGGTAGACGAGATAAGCCCGGCCCGAGAGGTCCACCACCACCTCGCACAGGGCTTCGTCCATGGGCACCTTGGCCAGACCCACGCGGGCGATGCCCGCCCGGTCGCCGAGCGCCTGGCGGAAGGCCTCGCCGAGGCAAATGGCCACGTCCTCCAGGGAATGGTGGGCGTCGACCTCGAGGTCGCCCCGGCAGGTGAGCTTGAGGTCGAAGCCGGCCCAGAAAGCAAGCAGATTGAGCATGTGGTCGGCGAATCCGTAGCCGGTGTCCACCGCCGCCGCGCCCGAGCCATCCAGCCCGATTTCCACGGCCACGCGGGTTTCCCCGGTCTCACGCGAATACGCCCCGAAACGTTCGTTCATGACGCTCCCCGATCGCCCTTTCCGGCGTTCGGTCTGATCGTTGCCCGTTTTGCGCCCCGGCGCGCTTCCCCTTCACGCATGACGGGAACGCCGCAGCCTTGTGCCTCGCGCCCCCTGGATGACTGCGCCCGATCAGGCGTGCGGAGCGTCCTTGCCGACGGACGCGGTCTCGGCCGGCTTGGCGGCGGCCGTTTCCACGGTCGCGGTCGTATCCACGGTCGCAGCGGTTTCAGCGGCCTTTTCGGGGTAGAGTTCCTTCTTGGCCTCGGTCTGGCGATGCTCACGGTCGGCCCGGTCCACCTCGGCTTCCAGGGTGGATTTGACGTCCGTGCTCATGCGGCGGAATTCCGCCATGCCCTTGCCGAGGGTACGCATGATATCGGGCAGCTTGGAGGGGCCGATGACGATGAGGGCCACCACCAGGATGACCAGTAGCTCCGTGGAACCGATGCCGAACATGATGCAACTCGCTTATTTCCAGCGTCAGCCGGGGTTTCGGGCAAGAGGTTTATTCCCACTCGATGGTGCTTGGCGGCTTGGACGACACGTCGAACACCACGCGATTGACGCCTTTGACTTCGTTGATGATGCGGTTGGACATGGCGGCCACGAGCTCCGAGGGCAGTCGGGACCAGTCCGCGGTCATGGCGTCCAGGCTGTCCACCACCCGGATGGCGGCCACGTTCTCGTACGTGCGGCCGTCGCCCATGACCCCGACGGTCTTGAGCGGCAGCAACACGGCGAACCCCTGCCAGACCTTGCGGTACCAGCCCGAGGCCTGGAGTTCGTTCTGCACGATCTTATCCGTTCGCCGTAAAATCTCAAGCCGTTCCTCGGTAACCTCGCCGATGATGCGGATGGCGAGCCCCGGCCCGGGGAAGGGATGGCGCCAGATGATGAAGTCCGGCATGCCGAGCTCCACCGCCACCTTGCGCACTTCGTCCTTGAAAAGTTCCCGCAACGGCTCGATCAGCGCGAGCTTCATGTGCTCGGGCAGCCCGCCCACATTGTGGTGGCTTTTGATGACCGCCGAGGGGCCCTTGAAGGACACGGACTCGATGACGTCGGGGTACAGCGTGCCCTGGGCCAGATACTTGACCTTGGGCAGTTTCGCCGCCTCGACCTCGAAAACTTCGATGAAGGTCGTGCCGATGATCTTGCGCTTTTGCTCGGGGTCGGTCACGCCGGCCAGACGGCCCAGGAACAGCTTCGAGGCGTCGATGTAATGGAGGTTCAGAGCGAAGTGCTCGCGCAGGTAGGCGGCCACCTCCTCGCCTTCGCCCAGGCGCAGCAGACCGTTGTCCACGAAGATGCAGTGGAGCTTCTTGCCGATGGCCTTGTGCAGCATGACGGCCACGACCGTGGAGTCCACGCCGCCGGAGAGCGCACAGACCACTTCATCCTCGCCGACCTTTTCGCGCAGTTTGGCAAGCTCCGTCTCGACGAAGCCGGCCATGGTCCAGCCCGGGGTCAAGCCTGCGATGCCGAACAGAAAATTGTGCAAAATGCGCTCGCCGTCCTCGGTGTGGGCCACCTCGGGGTGGAACTGCAAGGCGTACATGCGGCGCTCGACATTGGCCAGGGCGGCGATGTCCACGTTTTTCGTGCGCGCGGCCACGACGAAGCCGGCCGGCGGCGCAACCACCTTGTCGCCGTGGGACATCCAGACCGTGCGCGAGCCGCCATCGGGCAGGCCCGCGAAAAGCGGCACGTCGGCCAGGACCGTGAGCTCCGCCCGGCCGTATTCCCGGTCCGTGGAAGCGGCGACCGCCCCGCCGGGCTGGTGATGGGCGAGCAACTGCATGCCGTAGCAGATGCAAAGCGTGGGCAGCCCCAGGTCGAACACGGCCGGGTCGAAAGGCGGCGCGTCCGCGTCGGTGACGCTCGAGGGGCCGCCGGAGAGGATCACGGCCTTGGGATGCATGGCCGCAACTTCCTTGGCAGTGACGGTACAGGGATGGATTTCGGAATACACGCCGGCTTCGCGCACGCGGCGGGCGATGAGCTGGGTGTACTGGGAACCGAAGTCCAGGATGACGACGGTGTCTGTGGCGGACATGCTAGTAGGTCTCCACGCGGTAGTTGGGGGCTTCCTTGGTGATGATGACGTCATGGACATGGCTTTCGCGCAGGCCCGCCGGGGAAATGCGGACGAACCGCGACTTTTCCTGCAACTCCCCGATGGTGGCGCAGCCGCAGTAGCCCATGCCGGAGCGCAGGCCGCCGACGAGCTGGTAGAGGCTTTCGGTGACCGGGCCCTTGAACGGCACCCGGCCGACGATGCCTTCGGGAACGAGCTTTTTGGATTTCTCCTGGAAGTAGCGGTCGGAGCTGCCCTCGCGCATGGCGTCGATGGAACCCATGCCGCGGTAGATCTTGTAGGTGCGGCCCTGGTAGAGCACGGTTTCGCCCGGGCTTTCCTCGGTGCCGGCGAAAAGCCCGCCCATCATGACCGTGTCGCCACCGGCGGCGATGGCCTTGACGATATCGCCCGAGAACTTGACGCCGCCGTCGGCGATGAGCCGCTTGCCGGCTTCGCGGCAGGCGCGGGAGGCTTCCATGATGGCCGTGATCTGCGGCACGCCGACGCCCGCGACCACGCGGGTGGTGCAGATCGATCCCGGCCCGATGCCGACCTTGACCGCGTCGGCCCCGGCGCTGATGAGCGCCTTGGCCCCTTCGTAGGTGCCGACGTTGCCGGCCACGAGCTGGCTGTCCGGATGGGCGGCCTTGATGGCGCGGATGGCGTCGAGGATGTTGCGGGAGTGGCCGTGCGCGGAATCGAGGACCAGGAAGTCGGCTCCGGCGGCAAGCAGCGCCTCGGCCCGCTCGTCGCGATCGGAACCGACGCCGATGGCCGCGCCCACGCGCAGCCGGCCATGGCTGTCCTTGCAGGAATTGGGGTATTTGCGGATCTTCTCGATGTCCTTGATGGTGATCAGTCCGCGCAACTTGCTGTCTTCGTCCACCACCAGCAGCTTTTCAATGCGGTTTTTGTGCAGGTGGTACTTGGCTTCCTCGAGCGTGGTGCCGACGGGCACGGTCTTGAGGTTTTCCCGGGTCATGACGTCGCCGACCTTGGTCACGGAGTCCTTGACGAAGCGCACGTCGCGGTTGGTGACGATGCCGACGAGGGTGTCGCCGTCGACCACGGGCAGGCCCGAGATGCTGTATTCGCCCATGACCACCAGCGCCTGCTCCACGGTCATGTCGGGCGGCACGGTGATGGGCGAGATGATCATGCCGGATTCGGACTTCTTGACCTTTTCCACCTCGAGCCGCTGCTCGGCGATGGTCATGTTCTTGTGCACCACGCCGACACCGCCGCTGCGGGCCAGGGAAATGGCCATGCGGGACTCGGTGACGGTATCCATGGCGGCGCTGACGAGGGGGATGTTGAGCTTGATGTCCGGGGTCAGCCACGAGGAGACGTCGGCTTCGTCCGGGAGCACTTCCGAGTAGTCCGGCAAGAGCAGCACGTCGTCGAAAGTGAGCCCGGTTTCGATGATTTTTTCCATTGCGCGAATCTCCTGGTTTTCGGGAAGGTTCTTTAGTCCAGGCCAAGATAGGCCGAGCGCACCTTGGGGTCGTTGAGCAGATCCCGGGCCGGCCCTTCCAGGGTGAGCCGTCCCGTTTCGAGCACATAGCCGCGATGGGCGATCTGCAAGGCCATCTGGGCGTTCTGTTCGACCAGAAGAACGGTGACGCCGTCCTTGTTGATCTGCTGGATGATTTCAAAGATGTTTTCCACGACGAGCGGCGCAAGGCCGAGCGAGGGCTCGTCGAGAAGCAGGAGCTTGGGCCGTGCGAGCAACGCCCTGCCGATGGCCAGCATCTGCTGCTCGCCGCCGGAAAGCGTGCCGCCCATCTGCGCGCGCCGCTCGCGCAGCACAGGGAACAACTCGTAGACGTGTTCCTCGTCGGCCCTTACCCCCGCCTTGTCCCGGCGCAGGTACCCGCCCATGAGCAGGTTCTCCTTGACCGTGAGCCGGGGGAAGATCATGCGCCCCTCGGGCACTTGCGTTATGCCGAGCGACACGATGCGTTCCGTGGACAACCGCGTGACATCCTGGCCCAAAAACGTGATCGCGCCGTTTTTTGGCGGGGTGACGCCGGAAATGCTCATGAGCGTGGTGGTCTTGCCCGCGCCGTTGGCGCCGATGAGCGTGACGATCTCCCCGGCCTCGATGCGCAGCGATACCCCGCGCAGGGCCTGGATGTTGCCGTAGTAGGTGTGGATGTCCCGGACCTCAAGCATGGGCCGCCCCCTTGCCGAGGTAGGCTTCGATGACGTCGGGATTGGCCCGGACTTCCTGCGGCGTGCCGTCGGCGATTTTCACGCCGTGGTCGAGCACGACCAGATGCTTGCAGATGCGCATGACGAGCTTCATGTCGTGTTCGATGAGGATGACGGTGACGTCGCGTTTGAGGATGGCGTAGATCAGGTCGACGAGGGCCTCGGTTTCGCGGGGGTTCATGCCCGCGGCCGGCTCGTCGAGGAGCAGGAGCTTGGGGCCCGTGGCCAGGGCGCGGGCGATCTCCAGGCGGCGCTGGTCGCCGTAGGAAAGGCTCGCGGCGCAGGCGAGCGCGGCATCGCCAAGCCCCACGAAATCCAGGCACTCCATGGCGTCGTCCACGATGCGGCGCTCCTCGGCGCGCTGGGAGCGCGTGCGCAGCACCGCGCCGAAGAAGTTGGCGGAAGTGCGGCAATGGCGGCCGATGCGCACGTTGTCGAGCACGGTCAGCGACGCGAAGAGCCGGATGTTCTGGAACGTCCGCGCGACGCCGAGCGCGGTCATGCGCTCGGGCTTCCTGCCGGCCACGTCCCGCTCGGTGCCGTCGCCGGCGAAGAGGATGCGGCCCTCGGTCGGCTTGTAGATGCCGGCCACGCAGTTGAACATGGTGGTCTTTCCCGCACCGTTTGGGCCAATCAGGCCAAGGATCGCCCCCCGCTCCACGGTGAAGGAAACGTCGCCGAGGGCGAGCAGCCCCCCGAAGCGCTTGCTCACGCCGTCCACTTTCAAGATCGCATCCATATTACGCCGTCCGCCGCGCGGCAAGCTTTGCCCGCAATTCCTTGATCAGTCCGCTTTGCATGGTCGTTTCCGCCACCTGGGTGAAGATGCCGCCCGGACGGAAGCGCATGATGAGGACCATGATGAGGCCGTAGGCCAGAAAACGGGTTTCCGTGGGCAGCCCGAGTTTGGGCAGCGCCACCCGCAGCACTTCGCCAAGCGCGATGAGGATCACGGCCCCGACCAGCGCGCCGTTGATGTTGCCGAGTCCCCCGAGCACGACCATGCACAGCACCAGGAAGGATTCCCAGAATTTGAACATGTCCGGGGAGATGAAAAGCGTCCAGCGGGCGAAGAACGCGCCGGCCATGGCCCCGATGCCGGCGGAGACGGCAAAGGCGATGACCTTGTAGGCGAGCAGGTCCACGCCGCAGGACGCGGCGGCCATGGAGTCCTCGCGGATGGCGAGCCACGCCCGGCCCAGGCGCGAATCCTCCAGGCGGCGCATGCCCCAGTAGACGAGAAGCACCATGAGCAACCCCAGATAGAAATACGGCACCTCGCCCCGGAAGGCGTAGCGCCAACGGGAATCGACTCCGAACAGCGAAGCGAGCCAGGTGAAGTCGATGGACACCGGCGCGATGCCGGGAATGCCAAGCGGGCCGCGCGTGAGCCAGATCTCGTTGGTGAAGAAAAGCACCACCAGTTCCGAGAAGCCGAAGGTGACGATGGCGAAATAGTCGCCGACCAGCCGCAGGGTGGGCACGCCGAGCATGACGCCGAAAAACGCGCCGTTTATGGCGGCCAGCGGCACGATCAGCCAGAAGGACATGTTGTAGTGGATGGTGAGGAGGCCGGCGGTATACGCGCCGATGCCGTAGAAACCCACGAAGCCGAGGTCGAGCAGGCCGCAGAACCCGGGCAGGATATTGAGTCCCATGGCCAGCACCATGTAGACCATGACAAGGACCAGGACGTGCAGGACGTAGACGTCCCGAAACGGCGTCAGCGGATAGACGAGGGCCGCCGCAGCCAGGAGCAGAAAGAATGATTTAAACGCGCCGCGCATGCTCTTTCCGATCGGTAGGGGACGGCCGGTATCCCGGCCGGCCGGGTTACGCCTTTTCCACCATGGACCGCCCCAAAAATCCCGAGGGGCGGAAGATGATGACCAGGATCATGACCGCGTAGGCGACGCCGTCGCGGTAGGGAGAGGAAATGTAGCCCGCGCCGAGGGTCTCGGCGATGCCGAGCGCCACGCCGCCGAGCATGGCTCCGGGCACGGAGCCGATGCCGCCGAGCACGGCCGCGGCAAAGGCCTTGACCCCGGCCAGGTAGCCCATGGTCGGGTACATGGTGTTGTAATACATGGAGACCATGACGCCGGCCACCGCGCCCATGCCCGAACCCAGGGCGAAGGTGAAGGAAATGACGCGGTTGACGTTGATGCCCATGAGCGCCGCCGCGGTGCGGTTTTGCGCCAGGGCGCGCATGGCCGTGCCGGTACGGGTCTTTGTGATGATGAGGTTGAGTCCCACCATGAGCGCCAGGGCCACGAGGTAGATGACCATCTGCATCCAGGTGACGGTCACGTCGGAAAACCGGAGGGCCGGCTCGCCGAAAAAGGCCGGCAGGGATTGGCGGGGAAACGGCAACGGCCGGCTGCCCCAGATGATCATGGCGAGATTTTGCAGGAAGATGGACATGCCGATGGCGGTGATGAGCGCCGCCAGCCTGGGAGCCTCGCGCAGCGGCCGGTAGGCCACGATGTCGAGCAGCACGCCGATGGCGGCCGTGGCCAGCATGGCCAGTAACGCCGCCAGGGGCAGGGGCAGCCCCATGGAAATAAAGGACACGGTCAGGAAGGCCCCGAGCATGTAGATTTCGCCATGGGCGAAGTTGATGAGCTCGATGACGCCGTAGACCATGGTGTAGCCTACGGCGATGAGCGCATAAATCAGGCCCAGGGTGAAACCGTTGACGAGCTGCTGTTCGAACAACGTCGGCTCCGAAACGAAGTAAAGTGTTACGCTTGGGCTTGAACGCGAACAGGCTGGATCGGGGTCCAGCCTGTTCGCTTCGTCTCTTATTCCTTGAAGGCGCGCCTAGTTCATCTGTTTGGGCGCGGGGACGAACTTGCCGTCCTTGACCATCTTGACGAAGGCGGGTTTCTGGCAGTCGCCGTTGGCATCGAAATAGTTGATGCCGGTGACGCCCTTGTACCCCTTCTCGGGGGTGTTCATGCCGGCCAGGTAGGCGCGGACCTTTTCGCGATCCGGGCCGGCCTTGGCGATGGCTTCGATGAGGATGCCGGCCGCGTCATAAGAGTTGGCGCTCATCCAGTCAACCTCCCGCTTGAACTTGGCCTTGAAGGACTCGATGAACTTCTTGGCGTCGGGGCTGGCGATCTCGGCCAGGAACGGAGCGGTCAGGTAGGTGTCGTCGGTGGCAGCGCCGCCGAGCTTGATGTAGTCGGCGTTGTCGAAGCCGTCGGCGCCGAACTTGGGCACGACAAGTCCGATCTTCTTGGATTGGTCGGCGATCAGCGCGCCTTCGGGGTAGTAGCCGGCGACGAAAAGGGCCTGGGGCGCGGCGCCCTTGATCTTGGTCAGCTGGGGCGTGAAGTCCTGGTCGCCCTTCTTGTAGGCTTCCTCGCCGACCACGGTCAGGCCGAGTTTCTTGGCTTCCTTGGCGAAGGCCTCTTTGAGGCCGATGCCGTAGTCGTTGTTCTCGTAGAAGACGGCGACTTTTTTCAGACCCAGCACCTTGTCGATGTACTCGGCCAGGAAGATGCCCTGGAAGTCGTCGCGGTAGACGTTGCGGAACGACCAGACCTTGCCCTTCTCGTCCTTGTTCTTGCTGCTGATGGCGACGCTGGTGGCCGTAGGCGTGATGGCGGGAATGCCTTCACGCACGTAGGCAGGCAGGCCGGCGAGGTGGGCCGAGGAACACAGGTGGCCGACGATGCCGACAATGGCGTCGTCGTTGACGATGGAGGAGGAGACGGTCGCGGCCTCGCGGGGCTCGCACTGGTCGTCGAGATAGACGGCCTCGATCTTCTTGCCGCCCACGCCGCCGGCGGCGTTGATCTCGTCGATCTTCACGCTCACGCCGGCCTTGACGTTTTCACCGTAACCGGCGGCGCTGCCGGTGAAGGCGGCGGGCACGGCGATCTTGATCGTGTCGGCGGCCTGGGCGGACCCGGCGAAGCCCAACGCCAATCCCCATGCCGCCGCGAACACCATCGCGCGGGTCGTCACTTTGCCAAACATCGCATCTCCTCCCGTTGCGGTTGTCGTCCACCAGCGTTTCCACGGCATCCGGTCGCCGGTCCCGTCGAACCCGGCCCAGGTTTGGTACGCGTTATGCGGCAACATTCACCAAATCGCCAAAAAAGGCAACGCGGTGTTCAGCGCAACGGCGCAGCAGCCGCAACGTATGCGCCGCCCTGCGCCCTCTGGACGAAGGCCGGGCGCAGGCAGTCGCCAAGGGAATCGGCAGATGCGGGAATGCCCGCCCGGGCCGCACCTCGAAAAACGCCCCGGCGGCCGGCGACCGGCCGGCGGGCCGGATGCGAAACCTTATTGGGGAGCCTTGGTTTCCAGTTCCTTTTGCGCCGTGGCCCTGGTTTCGGGGTCGGCCTTGTCCGAAGCGACGACGGCCTTGAACCCCTCCGCGGCCTTGGCGGGGTCGTTTAAGGCATATTTGTAAAGCAGGGCCAGGTTGAACCGGGCGCGGTAGTCGCCCGCGTCGCGGGTGAGGATGGCCTCGAAGGCGGCCTTGGCCCCGTCCGGGTCCTTGAGGTTGTACAGGGTCACGCCCATGGCGTTTTGCACATCGGGATCGTCGGGGCGCACCTTGGCCACCTTGTCCAGGAAAACCTTGGCCCGGTCGAAGGAGCCCATGGCCATGAACTTCTCGGCCATGGCCAGCTGCAGGCCGGGATCGTCGGGATTCTCCTGGAGCTTTTGCATCAGCGCCAGCACTTCCTTCATGGGGCCGTTCATGGCCTCCTGCATGGCGCCGGGCATCGCGCCCTGGGACTTCTTCTGGTGCACCTCGAGACTCGGCCGCTCCATGCGGTAGACGAACGAGCCGATAAACAGCACGAGCAGCAGAAAAGCCACGAAGGCCAGGACCATGCGGCCCGACGCATTGGGGCCAGTCGCGTTCGGGGCAGCCGATTTCTCAGTCGTCATGAGACATCTCCAGGCGCTTGAGGCGCTTTTCCAGCCGCTTCTGCGTCGCTGCCAGAAAAACGACGTAACACGCGATGCCGACCCACACGATCACGTTGGCGGCAAAAAGATACGATTCCTTTCCCATCTCAGTCCCTTATCGCGCCATGGCGCACCAGCGCGGAAAGCGTCGCACCGGAGGCGAGCTGGCGCACGCGCACAAGCAGGATCGCCAGCCACAGAAAGCCCATGGCCACGAGGTTTGCAATCATGGCCCGCCACATTTCCGGCTCCATGCCGCCGCCCTGGGGGCCGAAGACCGCCGGGTGGATGCTGCGCCAGTACCGGGCCGAAACAAAGACCAGCGGCACGTCGAGAAAGGCCACCACGCCAAGGACGGCGAGCACCGCGTCCTTGCGCCCTCCCCCCACGTCCGAGGCGCGCAGGAGCAGGTAGGCGGCGTAGACGAACCACATGACGAGCGTCGTCGTGAGCCTGGGGTCCCAGGTCCACCAGACGTTCCAGATGGGCCGGGCCCAGCACATGCCCGTGGCCAGGGCCAAACCGGAAAAGAGCACGCCGATCTCGCAGGCCGCGCCGGCGATGCGGGCGTATTTTGCCCGGCGTCGCGCCAGATAGAGGATCGAGGCCACGAACACGACGAAGAAGCTGACGAACGACCACCAAGCCATGGGCAGGTGGGTGTAGAAGATCTTCTGGACCACGCCCATCGAGGCTTCGACCGGGGCGTAGAACCAGATGGCCCACTGGGCGAGGATGGCGCAGGCCGCGGCGGCCAGGGCGAAAAACTGCATCATGGCGGACGTCATTCCTCCCCGGAGTAGAGAAACGGAAAAAGCACCAGGGCCGCGGCGGTAAAGACGGCGTCGAACGCGCCCACCGTGCCGGTCCAGGCGGACACGGCCTCGGCCCCGCGGCCGGAAAGCACGGTTTCCAGGAGCCGTATGCCGGCCAGGAGCACAGGCACCAGCAGCGGGAAAAGGATTACCGTCAAAAGCGATTCCCGGGAAGACCGGCCGACCGACAGCGCGCCGAGCAGCGAGCCCAGGGCGCAAAGCCCCCAGTCCACGGCCGCGACCACGCCAAGCCCGGCGACAAGCGAGCCGCGTACGGTCTGGCCGAGAAAGGCCACCGCCGCCGGGGCGAATACCATCTGGCAGCAAAAAAGCAACACCCAGCCGGCGAGCGCCTTGCCGAGCCACACGGCCTGGGCCGGGCACGGCGCGAGCAGAAGCCCCAGACGCGCGCCCTCGGCCTCTTCCAGGCCGTAGAGGAAATTGAAAACGAGCACCTGGCCGAACGCCGTGGCCAGCCAGAAGACGGCGGCGGCGGCCAGCGGCGGCGACATCTCGCCGGGTTCGCGCGAAAGGCTCATGATGAAGATGAGCAAAAGCCCGAGCAGCACGGTCTGGACAAGCCCCTGCGCCCCGGCCAGGGCCAGGCGCAGGTCCTTGCCGGCGATGACCAGGGCGGCCTTCAGCATACGCCCTCCCCGGCCAGTTCCGCCGGATCGAAGGCGGCGGCGGGCACGTCGCGGGCGATGCGCCGGTTGCCGATGACCACGACGCGGTCGCAGGCCGGCAGGTCGGCGGCGATGGTGTGGCTGACCCACATGACGGCCGCGCCGGCATCGGCCGCGGCGCGGATCTCCCGGCGCAGCATTGCCGCCGAAGCCGGATCCAGGCCCGTGGCCGGCTCGTCGAGCAAAAGCATTTTCGGCGCGGTGAGAAAGACCCGGGCGAGGCTCAGGCGCTGGGACATGCCGCGCGAAAAGATCCCGGCCTCCTCGTCGGCGAAGCGCTCGAGCCCGACGCGGGCAAGCGCCGCCAGAACGGCGGCGTCATCGCCGCCCTGGCCTGACAGGCGCTGCCAGAAACGCAGGTTGGCCCGGGCGGTGAGCTTGGGGTAAATGAGCGTGCGGTGGCCGACGTAGCCGATTTCGCCCGGCGCAAGGTCCACGTCCACCTCGCCTTCGCTTGGCGGCATGAGCCCGGCCGTGATGCGCATGAGCGTGGATTTGCCCGCCCCGTTTTGACCGACGACCAGCAGCACCTCGCCCGGCGCAAGCGCCAAGTCGATGTCGCGCAGCACCAGGCGTTCGCCGAAAAACCGGCTCACCCGACGCAGCCTGGCCACGGGGTTGGCCATCTAGATGCGCTCCGCCCCGGATTTCGGCCGGCGCAGGCTCAAAAACGGAGCGAGGCACATGATCGTGCCGCCGATCCAGACCCAGTTGACCAGCGGATTGACGCTGATCTTGATGCTCGCGGCCTTCTTGTCGGTGGTGCTAAGGAGCGTGGCGTAGAGTTCGTCACCCAGCGACGGGATGGTCGAGACTTCGGCGAACGGCTGGTCGAAGCCCTTGTAAACCCGGCGTTCGGGCGTAAGCTGCCCCACCGGCTTGCCGCCCTTTTGCACGTCGATGAGGGCGCGGGCGATGGTCATGGCCGGGTTGTGCTCCTGTTCGAGGTCCTTGTAGGTCAGGGTAAAGCCCCCGACCTCCATGGAACGCCCGGGCGTGAGCACGGCTTCCTTGCTGATCTGATACGGGCCGGAAAAGGCCACGCCGAGGGTGACCAGCGCCAGGCCGACATGGACCCAGTAGGCCCCGAGCGCCCCGGCCAGGCTTCTCGCGTGGCGGTGGCGCAGGAACACGTACAGGGCGCAGGCCAAGGCGGCCACGGACGCCGCGCCCGCGAAAAGGGCCACGGGCAGACGCAGGCCAACGGCGTAGAGCACCGCCCCGCCGCCGACCAGGGCCCCGAGTACCACGCCAAGGCCCGTCCTGTCGCGCAGGCCCTCGGTCCAGGACATGAGCGGGCAAAAGGCCACCAGGAACGTGACCACGGCGAAAAGCGGCAGGCAGACGCGGTTGTAGAACCCGGCGTCCAGGCCCACGGGATTGGCGCTCCAGAGCTTGCTGATAACCGGCCACATGGTGCCGAGCAGCACCACGCCGGACAGGGCGAGCATGAGCCAGGCCAGGATGACGAGGAACCCGGGGACGCTCACGAGCGTGGCCAGGGGCTTGGAACGGCCCTCGTGCAGCGGTGCGCCGGCCATGAGCGTCGCGCCGAGCGCCACCAGGGCGAAGATCATGAAAATGAGCAGCGGGCCGCCGACGCCGCCCTCGCCGAAGGCGTGCAGGGAATCGACCACGCCGCTGCGCACGAGGTAGGTACCGAGGATGCAGGTGACGAAGGTGATCACGGCCATGGCCACGTTGGTCTTGGGCAGGGCCTTGGTGCGGCGCTCGACGATGGCCGTGTGCAGGAAGGCCGTGCCCACGAGCCAGGGAATGAGCGAGGCGTTTTCCACCGGGTCCCAGGCCCAGTAGCCGCCCCAGCCGAGCTCCATGTAGGACCACCAGCCGCCGAGGATGATGCCGGCGGTGAGGAAGATCCAGGAAAGGATGACGGTGTTGCGCGCCACGGCGGCAAAGGGCCGCTTTTCGCCGACGAGCCAGCCGGAAAGCGCCAGACAGGCGGGAATGGCGAAGCCGGCGTAGCCGAGGAAAAGCAGCGGCGGATGGAAGATCATGCCGGGGTTGCGCAACAGCGGGTTGAGCCCCCTGCCCTCGGCCAGCGGCGGCACGGCCTCGAGAAAGGGATTGCTCGGGCCCGTGAGCAGCAGCAGGAAAAAGGCCTCGATGGTGAAGAAAAAGAGCCAGTAGCCGCAACGCGTGGCCGCGCCCAGGTCCTTGTAGGAGCGCGACAGGGCGAACCCCGCGCCGAAGACGGCCAGCGCCAGCATCCAGAAGAGCAGCGAACCGGCCTGTCCGGCCCAGAACGCCGTCACGGCGTAGAAAAGCGGCAGGAGCGTATCGGTGTATTCGGCCACGTAGACGAACGAGAAATCGCGCCGCCACAGGGCGATGGTCAAAATAGCCGAGGCCAGGAGCGTGGCGACGAAAACGATATGGTGGGCGCGTTCGAGCAGGGGCAGGCGAAGCGCATCGCGCTTCCACAGCCCGAAAAGCGCGGTGGCCGCACCGGCCAGACAGACCAGCATGGCGACGAGCAAGGCAAAATACGCCGTAACGTGCATCAAGACTCCTTTGTCGGCCGGCGGATGCGCGCCCCGCTTCCCGGCCGCCGGGGCATGGGCGCGTGCGCCACGATGAGACAGGCGGGAGGAGCGGCGCGCCGGACAGGCGCGCCGCGACTATGGGCAGGGGCGTTTTCCCGGATACTCAGCCGCGATTTTCCTTCTGGTACTTCGAAGGACACTTGGTCATGAGGGTGTTGGCCGCGAAAGCGCCGGAAGCGGGATTGACGCCGCCTTCCACGATGACTTCCACGCCGGGCTTGAAGGTGTCGGGCACCGCGCCCTTGAAATCCACCCGGATGGTCTTGGCGGCCTGGTCCTTGTCCACGAGCATGAAGCTCACGCCCATGGCGTCGTCGGGGCGGCTGATGCCCTGTTCGGCCACGGTGCCGAACAGCCGGGCCTTGCCCAGGTCCTTGGGCGGCATGGCCAGGGCTTCGGAGACGTTGAGAAAATAGGCGGTGTTTTCGCCCAGGCCCGAATAAAGCAGGTAACCCAGGCCGCCGAGAAACAGGACCAGGGCGCAGAGATAAACGGGCGTGTTGCGTTTTTTGGCCATGACTTCTTCCGTATGGGTTCAGGGAACCGGGGCGTCCTCGCGGTCGTGCCGCTGGCGCAGCAGTTCTTCGCGCCGCGTGCGGGCCAGTTGCCGCATGTCCGCCACCTGATCCGTTTCGTCCATGATTTCCTTGCCTAAAATCTCCTCCAGCACGTCCTCCAGGCTGACGACGCCGGAAACCCCACCATATTCGTCGAGAACGACGAAGAGGTGCATACGCGATTCCAGGAATTTTACCAGTACCCGATCGAGGGTCATGGTGTCGAGCACGAAGCGCACGGGCTTCATGAGGTCCGACAGGCGCACGTCGTCCTGGTCGTTGGCCAGGGCCTCGAGGACTTCGCGGCGGTAGACGATGCCGACGATGTTTTCAGGGTCGTCGGCATCGTAGACCGGGATGCGGCTGTGGGGCCACACGCCCCGGCGCTCGCCCTTGGCCTCGGCCACGGTCATCTGCGCGGGCAGGGAGAACACCACGGTGCGCGGGGTCATGATGTCGCTTGCGGTCTTGCGGTCAAGGGAGAGGATGTTCTTGATGGAAAGCTCTTCCAGGGGCTTGATGACGCCCTCGCGCCGGGTGAGGCTCACCACCGCGCGCAGGTCCTCCTCCGTGGAAAGCGGGTCCTTGCGCCGGCGCGAGACCAGCCTGGCCAGAAAGCCGCCGGCCCAGATGATGGGGAGCAGGGCCAGGATCATGTACTTGAGCGGCGCGGCGATCAGCACGGCAATGGTACGGCTGTAGGTCACGCCCATGGTCTTGGGCAGTATCTCGCCGAAAGCCAGGATGAGCACGGTGAAGATCGCGGTGAAAAGCCACAATTCGTCCGGACCGAAGACCGCCGCGCCGGCCGCGCCGGCCACGGCCGCGCCCGCGGTGTTGGCGATGGTGTTGAGCGTCAGGATGGCCGTGATGGGCTTTTCCACGTTGGAACGCAACGAAAAGAGGATTTCGCCGCTGGCCCGGCCGTCCTTGCGCAACCGCTCGATCCAGCTCCAGGGCAAGGAATACAGGGCCGCCTCGCTCATGGAGCAGAAGGCGGAAATAAGGATGGCGACACCGACCGAGACGATGAGGGTCACCATGGGCGGCGTCCTCTTCGCAACAAGGCGCGCGGCGACGGAGGTTGCGGGGGTTCGGGGGAATCGGTCGAAGGAGAGGCGGGCGTATCGTGTTCCATAAGAAAAGGCGGGGCTCCTCGCGCGGGGCGCGATGTAACTTTGTTTCTTTTTCTTCTTTACGTATTTTTCGCCACTTGTAAAGGCGGCCCGCCCTACTCGCCCGCGGCCTTGAGCTCGGCGAGCTTGGGCGCAAACCGGCCGCGCAGCGGCGGCAGAATGTAGCGTTCGGTGAATTCATCGATGACGAGGTCCGGCTTTTCCCGTTCGATCAGCGCCTCGTCAAAAAAACGGAATTCGTGGTCCGTCTGCGGCCGCAGCCAGACGTAGAGCGCCTTGTCGAAGGATTCGGCAATGAACGGCAAAAGCTCCCACCAGAACGAATCGTGGAACACGAGGGCGTTCGGCAACGCGGCGTTTCCGGTGTAGGAATACTGCGGTTCCTCGAAATAGTAGTGGTTGACGGGACCGTAGTAGGAGTCGCCCCTGGCCTTGTACCACTCCTTGTTGACGAACATGATGCGGTCTTCCTTGAGGTGGTCGGAAAGGCCCATCATGTTGGCCAGGTCCCCGGGCAGCCAGTTGAACTGCTCCACGTTAAACAGCTCCCGGGAAAGTGGATGCAGTTGCGGAAAGTCCTTGGCCAGATGCCGCATGATAGCCTGATAGGACGCGAACGCGCCGTAGGCATTCCAGTGGCTGTCCGTCTTATAGAAGACCTGCGTGTGTTTCTTCTGTTCCTCGAGCGCCGGCGTCACATCGACAATATCGACCTTGGTGTAGTCCTTCACGTAGCGCACGAATTGGGCGAGGTGTCCTTCCGGCTGCAACGGGCGCAGGGCGTCGGGCAGCATTTCCGGATAGACGGTGTTCTTGTTGGGCGCGACGATGACGAGGTAGCGGATGCCGCGCGCGGCCAGCCACTCCCGGCGGCGCTCCAGTTCCCGGGCCACGTCGTCCACGTACTGTTCGGGGAGAGGGGTCAGGGAGCGGGCGTCTTCCAGGATATTGCGCGAGCCGTCCTGGGCCAGGAAAAGCCAGTGGTCCTTGCCGGCCATGACCTGGGAATTGGCCGCCGTGGAAGCGAGCACGATGGTGTCCAGAAAGCTGTTCCAGGTGATGAGCAGGGTGCGCAGGTTGTAGTGGCGTTCGAGATAGCCGCGGCGCACGGTGTTGAACCATTTGAGCCATGTGTCCGGAGCAAGGCCCAGCGTCGCGAGCTTGCCGGTGTTCACTTCGGCAACCAGGGTGCGGGGCGCGAAATGCAGGAACCTGTCCGCGGTCGGCGCGAGGATGAGGGTCAAGAACACCAGTGCGGACAAGACATATATGCCGCGACGCAGGGCGGTCGGGGAATTTTGCAAGGCAGGACTTCCAGGGGTCACGCCGGGTCGCGCCGGCCCCAGACGGCCTCAAGCGCTTCCGCGTGGTTTTCGAGTTCATGGCGCACGGCTTCGGCCACAAGGCCGTGGATACGACGGCCGCGCCGCCAACGCTCTCGTACATCCGAGGCCGACACGTCAAGCCTGGTGATGGGCACGAACGTCATGTTGCGCCCCTGCGGCAGTTTCCAGCGGGCCGGGTCGGCGGTGGGGGCGGCCTCCATGACCGGGGCGTGCGCGCGCATGAACGCGGCAAAGGCCTCGAGCCCCTGCCCTTCCCGGGAATGCACGGCCAGATGGGCCAGCCGTCCCAGGGCAAGGCCGTTTTTCCAGGTCGGCAACTGGGGCAGATCGGCTTGGCCCAGGATGAAGCAGAAGGCCGTGTCCGGACGCTCCCGGCCCAGGGCTTCGAGGGTGTCCCAGGTATAGGAGGGACCCGGCCGGCCGGCTTCCATGGGGTTGACGGAAAAGCCGGGCACGCCGCGAACGGCCAGCCGGCACAATTTTTCGCGAAACGGGAAATCGAGCATGGGTTCGCCGCATTTGTGCGGCGGGCGCGCGGCGGGCACGAATTCCACGCCGCCGAGGCCGAGGGCCTCGGCCACTTCGATGGCGGCGCGGACATGGCCGACGTGCACGGGATTGAACGTCCCGCCGAAAATGCCGATCAGCGACTGGGGCATGGGCTCGAAGCGGCGTCCTAGCCGCGCACCTGCCCCTGGCCCAGGACCACGAACTTGGCGCTGGTCAACTCCACAAGGCCCATGGGGCCGTAGGAATGGAGCTTGGAAGTGGAGATGCCGATTTCCGCCCCAAGGCCGAGCTCACCGCCGTCGTTGAAGCGCGTGGAGCAGTTGACCCCGACCATGGAGGCGTCGGCCCGGCGCAGGAATTCCATGGCCCTGTCGTGGTTCTCCGTGAGGATGACCTCGGTGTGGTTGGAGCCGTAGCGGTGGATGTGGTCCAGGGCGTCGTCCATGTCGTCGACAACCTTGACCGCCAAAACGAGGTCGTGGAACTCGTGGCCGAAGTCCTCGGGCGCGGCGGCCTTGGCCAGGTTGCCGAGCAGGGCCAGGGCGCGCGGGCAGGCGCGCAGCTCGACGCCGGCCGCAGCAAGGGCCTTGCCGACGCGCGGCAGAAACGTGGGCGCGGCGCGCACGTGCACGAGCAGGCACTCCAGGGCGTTGCAGACCCCGGGGCGCTGCGCCTTGGCGTTGACCACCACCTTTTCGGCACGGTCTTCGTTTGCGCCCGCGTCCACATAGGCGTGGCACACGCCCTTGAAATGCTTGAGCACCGGCATGGTCGCCTGGGAGACCACGGCGCGGATGAGCCCTTCCCCGCCGCGCGGGATGATGACGTCGATATACTGGTCGAGCTTGCACAGCGCCGCGACCGAGGCGCGGTCGGTGGTGGCGACGAGCTGGGCGGCGTCGGCGGGAAGGCCGGCGGCGGCGAGCGCCTCGCGCAAGAGGTCCGCCAGGGCCATGTTGGAGGCCAGCGCCTCGGAGCCGCCTTTGAGGATCACGGCGTTGCCTGCCTTGAGGCAGAGGATGGCCGCGTCCACGGTCACGTTGGGCCGGGATTCGTAGATCATGCAGATGACGCCGAGCGGCACGCGCATGCGCCCGACGAGCAGGCCGTTGGGCCGGGGGCGCGCTTGCTCAATGGCCCCGACGGGATCGGGCAGGGCGATGATCTGGCGGCAGGCGTCGGCCATGGAGTCCATGACGGCAGGGGTCAGCGTCAGACGGTCCAGGCGCGGGGCGTCCATGCCGGCGGCGCGGGCGGCGTCGAGGTCCTTGGCGTTGGCGGCGAGCACTGCCTCGCGGCGGGTGACGAGCAACTCGGCCAGGGCGGCGAGGAAGGCGTCCTTGGCCGCGCCGGAAGCGGCGGCAAGGGCGCGCGAGGCTTCCTTGGCCCGGACGGCCATCTGTTCCATGTCGGCGGCCACGCTCATGGGAAGGCTCCTTTTTGGCTGCGGCAAAAAACGATTTTCTACCCGCCCTGCCCCGCAAAAGTCAATGCGCGGCCACGGCGGCGAGGACCACGCCGGTCACGCGCTTGCCCGAGCGCGTGGTCACGACGGGGGTGTCCGCGAAGGCCACGGCGTAGCCGGCCGTGGCGAGCAGCCGCGTCAGTTCGTCCAGGGTGAAATGGTGGGCCGTGTAGAGCACGCGGTCCCCTTCGCGCACGACGAAGCTGCCGCGCTCGCCGGTTTCGGCGATCCCGGCCTCGTAGCGGGCCTTGTAGTACGGCAGGTCCCAGTTCTGGAGAAAATCGGCGATGCACAACACGCGGCAGCCCGCGCGCCTGGCCTCGCCGAGGACGCCATGGCGCACCCCGGGGGTCGCGAGCGTAGTCAGCACGGCATGGAGGATGCCGGCATCGAACGCCCCGTCGCCGAACGGCAGGGCCGCGAGGTCGGACCGCACCACAGGCAGGCCCTTTTCCCGGGCCAGCGCCAGGCTCGCCTTGTTGCGATCGACGCCCGCAACGCGAAAGCCCTGGGCAACAAGCTGCCCCAGCATCCGCCCCGGGCCGCAGCCCAGGTCGAGCACACGATCTCCCGGCCGCAAGTACCCGGCAACCCTCGCATCCAGTTCCAAAGTTGAAGGAACGCTTGAACTTTCATCCCAGTACATCGCTCCCCCCTATCGAGGAGGTCCAGGAGGGGGTCACCCCCTCCTGGCCGCCGGAGGCATCTTTGCTTTTCTCTTCCCCATCTCCCCTACTCTTCCTCGAAAAACCGAATGGCGTTGCGCAGTTCGGCGAAGCGGTAGATGTTGTAGTGGGCTTGGACGCCTTCCATGGCTTGCTGGCCCTGGCCGGTGGCGAAAAAGACGGTGCGCAGGCCCGCCTGGCGCGCGCCGTAGACGTCGCGGTACATGTCGTTGCCGACGAAGACCACTTCGTCGGCAGGCAGGTGCATGCGCTTCAGCGCCGTGGCGAAGAGCCGCTGGTCGGGCTTGCGGTAGCCGAAGTCGCCGGAGACGACGACGGGAAAGAAGTAGTCGCCAAGGCCGACCATGCGCATCTCCGGCACGGCCCAGGCGCTTTGTGCGTCGCTAAGCGCCGCCAAACGGTAGTGTGGACGCAGCTCGTCGAGGACTTCACGCACGTCGGCGTAGAGTTCCAGGCGATTGAGCGAAATGCCCCGGTAGAGCTCGGCTAAAAAATGCGGCAGCACGGCCAGCTTGTTTTTGGGGATGGACGCGCCCGAGCGCGCGGCGCGGGTCGCGACGAACTCGCGCCACACGGCCACGGCGTCGAACTCGGGAAACGCCTCCCCGTTACGGCGGCGCTGATCCTTGAGAATCTGGTAGTAGCCCTCGCGCACGTCGCCCCGGCTGGTGCGGATGCCGTAGTACTTGAGCAGATGGCTGATGGAACGGTAGATCTGTTCGTTGCCCTCGTCGGTGTTGATGTCGATCAGCGTGCCGTTGAGGTCGAAGAGGATGCCCCGGACATTCATTGCAGGCCTCCGGCGAGTATGGCCTTGGCTTCGTGGACGAGCCGGCGGCAGTAGGCTTCGTCAAGCCAGGTATTGCGGGCGATGCGCAGAAGGGTCAGGCCCATGTAGAACGGCAACCGGGCGGTGACCGCGGCGAAGGTCGGTTCCCGGTCGGGAAAATGCCCGGCGTATTCCCAGAGGAAATGCCCGATGTAGGGCTCGGCCCGGGCCGGGTCGCCGGTTGCGCGCAGGAAACAGTGCTTGAGCTCGCCGCACAGCCGGCCCACGTCGTAGACGCGGTCGTCGCGGTGCATACGCTCGAGGTCGATGACGAAAACGTCCTGGGCGCGGCCGAACAGGAAGTTGGAGGGCGTGGCGTCGCCGTGGACGAACACGCGCAAGTCCTGCCAGTGGGTGGGCCTGGCGGCGTAGGCGTGGCCGAGGGCGATGAGGCGGTCGGCACGCCGGGGCGTCAAGCCGCAGTGGGCGACGAGGTAGCCCACCACGCGCTCGAAGTAGCCCTGGGTCGGGGCGAAATCCACGCGTTCGGGACCGGCGGCGCGGTTGTGGAGCCGGGCCAGGAAACGGGCAAGGCCGCCGAGCTTGCGGTAGAGGCGCTCGCCGCGCCCGGCGCGCAGGGCGTCCTCGATGACGCCGTCGAGCTGCTCGCCGGGTACGAGCTCGGTGACGAGCAGGTCGCCGAGGGCCGCGTTGACGCCGAGCGGCCGGGCGACGTAGTCCGGCGGCGCGTCGAAACCGAGGCTTCGCAGAGAGGCCAGGCTGTCGTATTCGTGTTGGGCGGACTGGGGGGCGTTGCTGCCGTTTAGCCCCCGGGCGCGGGCGTAGAACTTGCCGACCACCCGGCAACCGGTCCATTTGTCCTCGTAGAGATAGACGTCGCTCACGGCGGAGACGCGAAACACCCGCCAACGGGGTTCGCGCTCGGGCGCGGCAAGCTGGGGCAGAATGGCGTCGCGCAGATAGCCTTGCAGGGGGTCGCTGAGCGAGAGGTGACCGATGTATTGGCGCATGGGAGATGCTTTGCCGGGCCGGGGTCTTTGGCGCGCGGCGACCTGCCGCGCGGCGCTTTCGGCCTGGATGGCAAGGTATAACCACCCCGCGGGGAATGTAAATCACAGCCGGCAGGGATTCTTCGCGCCGCCGGGCTGCGCGGTCGTGGGGCAGCCGAGCGACGTGTTCACGTGGTTTCCGGGCACGCGCTGGCAGGTCGCGCTGTGCGCCGCGTGCGGCGCGCATCTGGGCTGGCGCTATGCACGGGCCGCGGGCGATTTTTTTTCGGGCTGCTTCTCGACCGCCTCGTGGCCGCACCGGGACCGGCCGGCGACACGGATCGGTAGCGCCGGCGGGCGGATACGACATGCGGCCCGCGCGCCACGGGCCGCGTGTAACGGGGGACAGCACGGGGATCGTGCTTTTTTTCACTTGACGAATTTAGCAGCTTAGCATCTTTTGGCAGAAATGCAAACGACAAATGGACCGGCAGCCTTACCCCCGGTCCAGGGAGTCTCCTGTGTACGCCTTCGCTGACTTGTTTACCGAAAATACGGCAGATGACCTGATCCTTGAACACAAGCCCGTGCCCGTCTTCGACAACCCCGAGCTGGCCAACGCCGACCGCATCGCCTGCGCCGCCTGCAACGTCGAAGTGACGCAGGCCACCATGCGCATCGCCGTGGGCGGCCGCCACCGCCACTATTTCCCGGCGGGCAACGGCGTGGAAGAGGAAGTCGGCTGCTTTTCCCTGGCCCCGGGCTGCCGGGTCATCGGCCATTTCAAGCTCGATTTTTCCGGCGAGGACGACGGGTTGTGGCAAACCGCCTTTTGCGCCACCTGCGGCGCGCACCTCGGCTGGTACTACCTCTCGTCCAAGGGCCTGGGCTTTTTCACCCTCATCCTCGACAGGCTCAAGGCCCAGCCGGAAAGCCCCGAGAACGATCCCCGCTAGGCCCGCTCCCCTGTTCCCCGTTGCGCCCGCATCGCGCCGCCTTTGCGGGCGCAGCGCAACCGCCCCTTGCGCCAGTCCACGCCGCGCCCCGCGGCACGACGTCCCCGCTTCACGAATCCCCAGGTCGAGAGAACGCCTTGCGTGAAACACCCGCGCCGGGCTGCCCTTGCCCAAGCCGGGCATGTCTGCAACGGCCTGGCACGTCTTGACGCGCGTGGCAACGCACGCCTTGCCCTTCCCCGCGCGGGGGAACATTGTCTGGCATTAATCTTGCTATACTCTTGTCAACGGTGGGAACATGGCTACCTGAAACAAGACCAACAAAGTATGAATACTGCCGCAGCCGCGCCGCACCTCCCACCGAAACCCAATTGCGGCGCGGCATGACGCGGCCGGGGAGGACCCCATGGACAGACATCTGACGCTTATCACGACCAATCCGCCCATCACCGTCGCCTGGGACGAAGACGGCGATACCCTTGGGCTTCGCGAAAAACCCGTGCTCACCAACACGGAACTGGCGTTCGGCGACCGCTTCGTCTGCGCCCAGTGCGGCGCCGACGTGACCCGGGCGAGCCAGCGCATCGCCGTGGCCGGCTCCCACCGCCATCTTGTGCCCGGTCCCCACGGCCTGGAGCAGGAAATCGGCATGTTCTCCCTGGCCCCGGGCTGCGTGCCGGTCGGCCATTTCGCCCTGGATTTCTCCGGCGGCAGCGACGGCGAGTGGCGCATGGGCGTCTGCGCGCATTGCGGCAACCATCTGGGCTGGCAGCATCAAACCGCCGACGGCATTGGATTCTACGGCCTGATCCTGGACCATCTGGGCCTGGCCGAAGAGGCGGAAGCCGACCAGGATTAAGACGATCCCCGCACGGGGCAGCGAGGGTTCCGCCATGACCCGAATAAAAAAAGGCCGCAAGCTGCGCTCGCGGCCTTTCCTTTTTCCAGGGGGAGGCTATTCCTTGGAGACCGTGATCTTGTCGTCGAACTCTGCGACAATTTTGAAGTGCTTGTCGCCGGAATCGACAAAAAAGTCGCTGCCCGGGAACAGCTGGACCGTCGGGGTGAAGGAATCTCCCACGTACAGGTCCTTGGCTTCGCCGTTGGTCTCGAAGCGGATGGTGGTCCCGTCTTCCAGGGTCACCATCTCTTCATGGTCAATGGAAACAGGGAGGTCGGCTTCGGTGAAGTAGCTCATGGCATCCTCCAGGTTGGCGGTTTACCGACTCTTGTCATAAAACCCGCCCGCGCGGGCAGAAAGCCTTTGTGCGCAATTTCACGTTACGCCCAAGCCCGCCTTCTGCCAAGCCTTTCCCGCCTGTTTTTCCCCCTACCAGCCGAGCACGTAGCCGAAGATGAGCGGCGCGACAATGGCGGCGTCGGAATTGATCATGAAGCGCGGCGTGTCCACATCGAGCTTGCCCCAGGTGATCTTCTCGTTGGGCACCGCGCCCGAATAGGAGCCGTAGGACGTGGTGGAGTCGCCGATCTGCGCGAAGTAGGCCCAAAACGGGGTGTCGTCGCGCTGGAGGTCCTGGATGAGCATGGGCACGACGCAGATGGGGAAGTCCGCCGCAATGCCGCCGCCGATCTGGAAAAAGCCCACCGGCACCTTGGCCTTGGCCTGCTCGGTGTACCAGTTGGCAAGCATCTGCATCTGCTCGGTGCCGTGGCGCACGGCGCCGTGCCCCTTGACGTGGCCCATCATGATTTCGGCGCAGAAGATGTTGCCGAGCGTGCTGTCCTCGAAGCCGGGGGTAAAGATGGGCAGGCCTTTCTCCTTGGCGGCGAGCACCCAGGAATGCTCGCGGGGCACCTGGAAGAACTGGCTGATGTCGGGCTGGTCGAGCAGCGCGTACATGAACTCGTAGGGAAATTTCGGCGTGCCGGCCGCGGCGGCGTCGGCCCAGAGCTTGGAGATGCGGCGCTGCACCTGGCGCATGACGCCCTCGGGGATGCAGGTGTCGGTGACGCGGTTGAAACCGGCTTCATAGAGCTCTTTTTCGGCCTCGGGCGAAAGGTCCCGGTACTCGGGGACCATCTTGTATTCGTTGTGGTTGAAGAGGTTGAAGAGATCCTCTTCCAGGTTGGCGGCGGTGCAGCTGATGGCGTGCACCTTGTCCTGACGGATCATCTCGGCCAGGGAGATGCCGAGCTCGCAGGTGCTCATGGCGCCGGCCATGGTGAGGAACATCTTGCCGCCGCGCCCGAGCAGGTCATTCCAGGCCTTGGCGGCGTCGAGGGTCTCGCGGGCGTTGAAGTGACGGAAGTGGGTTTCCATGAAACGGGATATGGTGGACATCATGTCTCCTTGGGTTGTGACGGGCGAAATTTTGTTGCAGCGCCCGCTTGTCCGCGCGTCGCCCGGAATGGGGGGCATCGGTACCCCGCGATGACGGCAAGGTCCGGGACGCAAGCAAGAAAGCATACCCGCTCTTTTGCGGACCGTCCAGGGGCGCAACAGGCGCGCCGCAACCGAAAAAACGTGCGCTACAATCCGAGCAACGACGTCAGCGCCTTGGCGATGCCGTCCTTGTCGATGCCGCACAAGGCGCGCAACGCCTTTTGCGCCCCGTGCTCCACGAACGCGTCCGGCAGGCCCAGGCGGCGTACGGTCAGGCGGTCGAGCGCCCCGGCGTCCTCGAGCATCTCCAGAACGGCCGAGCCGAAACCGCCCTCCAGGACATTTTCTTCCGCCGTCAGCCACAACGGGAACTCCCGGGCCAGTTCCAGCAGTTGCTCGCGCGGCAGGGGCTTGACGAAGCGGGCGTTGAAGACAGCCACCTCCTTGCCCGTGGCGGCGGCCAATTCGTTGGCGGCGGCCACGGCCGGCATGACGCGGCTGCCGATGGCCACGACCAGCGCGTCCCTGCCCGGCCGGACCAGTTCGCCGCGCCCAAGCGGCAACGGCGCGGGATGTTCGGGCAAAGGCAGGCCCTCGCCCGCCCCGCGCGGGTAGCGGATGGCCGTGGGGCCGCCGTGGAACAGGGCCGTGGCCAGCATGGCGGGAAGTTCGGCCTCGCTGCCCGGGGCCATGACCACGAGGTTCGGGATATGGCGCAGATAGGAGAGGTCGAACGCGCCGTGGTGGGTGGCTCCGTCCTCGCCGACCAGGCCGGCGCGGTCGAGGCAGAAGGTCACGGGCAGGTTTTGCAGGCAGACGTCGTGCACGATCTGGTCGTAGGAACGCTGGAGAAAGGTCGAGTAGACCGCGACCACGGGCTTGAAGCCCTCCATGGCGAGGCCGGCGGCGAAGGTCACGGCGTGCTGCTCGCAGATGCCCACGTCCACGAAGCGCTCGGGCATGTCCTTGGCGAATTCGGACAGTCCCGTGCCCTCGGGCATGGCCGCGGTGATGGCCATGACGCGCTCATCGGCCTTGGCCAGGGCCGTCAGCGCCTGGCCGAACACCTGCGTGTAGCTCGGCGGGCACACGCCCGGCTTTTCCACGAGCCCGGTCTCGGGCTCGAAACAGCCCACGCCGTGAAAATAGGTGGGGTTGTTCTCGGCCGGAGCGTAACCGCGCCCCTTCTTGGTCAGCACGTGGACGAGGACCGGCCCGTCGATCTCCTTGACTTCCTTGAAGACCTCAATCAGCCGCGCCGTGTCGTGGCCGTCGATGGGGCCCAGGTAGTTGAAACGGAAGGCCTCGAACAGCATGCCGGGCGTGAAAAAACTTTTAAACGACTCCTCGCCCCGACGCACGTAACTCATGAGGTCGCTGCCGTAGGGCAGGGAGCCGATCCAGCCCTCCATGTCCTTTTTCAGCCGTTTGACCCAGCGCTGGTTGAGCTTGCGGCTTAAAAACAGCGACAACGCGCCCACGTTTTTCGAGATGGACATCTCGTTGTCGTTGAGTACGACGATGAGCCGCCCGCCCCAGCCGCCGGCCTGGTTGAGGCCTTCGTAGGCCAGGCCGGCCGTCATGGAACCGTCGCCGATGACCGCCAGCACGTCGTGCGTTTCGCCCTTGAGGTCCCGGGCCATGGCCATGCCCAGGGCGGCGGAGATGGACGTGCTCGAATGGCCCACGCCGAAATGGTCGAACGGGCTTTCCGCCGGACGCGGAAAGCCGCTCACCCCGCCGAGGGTGCGCAGGGTGTGGAATTCCTGCTGGCGGCCGGTGAGAAGCTTGTAGGCGTAGGCCTGATGGCCCACGTCCCAGACCAGCTTGTCGCGGCCGGGGTCGAACACGGACAACAGCGCCAGGGTGAGCTCCACGACGCCGAGCGAGGGCGCGAGGTGGCCGCCGTTCATGGAAACCGTGCCGATGATGACCTGCCGGATCTCCTCGGCAAGGGCGGTCCGTTCGTCGGCGGTCAGGTCCGCCACGTCGTGGGGATGGCTGATCCGGGGCAATATGCGCAACGCCGTGTCCGAAAGTACGGTCATCAGTTTCTTTCCTTGTCCGTCAAGGACGCCCGCGTTCCAGGCGTCCCGCGGCTTGCAGCGTCATGCCGGCCCGCGAGCCGGGACTCACCACTTCTCGCGATGGATGCGTTCCGGGCGAAACCGGTCCTGGGGCGCGGGCTGCCCGGCCGGGTACCCCATGACGAGCAGCGCCATGGGCGTGACGTTTTCCGGCATGCCAAGCAGGGCGCGAAACGCCTCCACCCGCTCGGGCAATGGGTAAATCCCCGTCCAGACCGCCCCGAGCCCCAGGGCGTGGGCGGCCAGCAGCATGTTCTCGGCGCAGGCCGAGGTGTCCTCGATCCAATAGCCGCCGCATTTGTCGAGGCCGAAATCGCCGGCGACCAGGATGGCCAGCGGGGCGTTTTTCGCATAGGCGGCGTAGGGGTTGATGCCCCCGACCTTGGCCAGCGTGGCCTTGTCGCGCACGACCACGAACTGCCAGGGCTGCTCGTTGCAGGCCGACGGGGCCTGCATGCCGCAGCGCAACACCTCTTCGACCAGGACGTCGGACACCGGCGCGTCGGTATAGGTCCGCACGCTGCGCCGGGTCTTGATGGCCGCGATGGCGTCCATGGTCGCGGCCTTGTCCTGGGCGCCGGCCCGGGAAGCGAGCAGCACGGCCGGGGCCGCCGCCGCGAGCAGACCGAGTATTCTCCTGCGAGGCATCCTTCGCGTCTTGCCGCCCATGTCCTTCCTCCCGGCGCAACTGCGCCCCGCTACTGGACCCGAACCACGATATAGCGGGCGAGTTCCCGCAGGAAATCCGCGGTCGGGCCTTCGTAGGCGGCGATGGCGGCCAGGGCGGCGTCCACGCGCGCCTCGGCCAGCCGCCGGCTCTCGTCAAGGCCGACCAGGCTCGGGTAGGTGTTCTTGCCTTGCTCGCGGTCGCTGCCCACGGGCTTGCCGAGCGTCGCCGCGTCGCCCACTTCGTCCAGGATGTCGTCCACGATCTGGAACGCCGCGCCCACGGCCTCGCCGTATTCCCGGGCCCGGCACACGCCGTCCTCGCCCGCGCCGGCCAGGATCGCGCCGCACACGCACGAGGCGGTAAGCAGCGCGCCGGTCTTGAGCGCCTGCATGTGGGCCAGCTCGGCCAGGGTCAGGCCCTGGCGCGCGGTGTATTCCATGTCGAGCACCTGGCCGCCGACCATGCCGGCCGCGCCGGCGGCCCGGGCGGCCTCGGCCAGGGCCGGCAACACCTTGTCCGCCTCGATGCCGGGCCAGGCGCGGCTCATGCAGCCGAAGGCCTCCGTCAAAAGCGCGTCGCCGGCCAGTATGGCCCCGGCCTCGCCGTAGACCTTGTGGTTGGACGGCCGGCCCCGGCGCAGGTCGTCGTCGTCCATGGCCGGCAGATCGTCGTGGATGAGCGAATAGGTGTGAATGATCTCGAACCCGGCGGCAAAGGGCATGACCCGCGCCCGGTCCACGCCGAAAAGCTCGGCGAAGGTCAGGCACAGGCAGGGCCGCAACCGCTTGCCCCCGGCCAGGAGCGAATATTCCATGGCGGAGAGCAACCCTTCGGGCACGCCGCGCTCGCGCATGCGCACGCCGAAGCGCTCCCGCAGATAAACCTCGACCTCGGCCGCCTGGGCGGCCAGACGTTCCTTCACCGTCACGCGTCGTCCTCCCCGGATTCACGCGCAGCAAGCTGCGTGGCCTCGACGTCGAAGGGAACGGGCGTTCCGTCCTCGCCGGCGAGGGATATTTCAAGACGAGCTGCTTCCAGGCGCTTGCGGCACGAGGCGACAAGCCCCATGCCTTCCTTGTAGAGCGCCACGCCCTTTTCCAGCGGCACATCCCCGGCTTCCAGGCGCGCGGCGATGCGCTCCAGGCGTTCCAGGGCCTTTTCAAAGGATTCTTCCTTCACGTTGCTCATGGGCGCTCTCCGCTCCCCTCCCCGCTTGCGCCGCCGTCCGGGGACACGGCTTCCACCTCCGCCCGGACGCGGCCTTCATACACCATGATGTCCAGCTTGTCGCCCGGCCGCGCATCCCCCGCCCGGCGCAGGAATTTGCCGGTGCGTGCCAGCGTCGTCAGGCTGTAGCCACGGGCCAGGGGCGCTTCGGGATCCAGGCCGGAAAGGCGCGCCGCCGCCAATTCCAGACGGTGGTCGCGATCCGCTGCATAAAGTTTCATGGCGGCCTCCAGCGCATCGGCCCGCCGCGCCAGTTCCTGTCCGCGCGCTTCCAGGCTCTGCGGCCCGCAACGCAGGCCCAGACGGTCGCCGAGTTTCCCGACGCGCCTGCCAAGAACGTCGAGCCAAGCCTCGCCGGCCCGCGAGAGCCGCTCGCCCGCGGCGGCAAAACGCTCCTCCAGCCGCTGCAATCGGTTCGCCGGCGACAACCAGGAGAGTCCCCGGGCCAGGGCGGCCAGTTCGCGCTCGCGCACGGCCAGAAGCCGCGCCGCGCCCCGGCGCAACCCCATCTCCAGGTCGTCAAGGCGCTGGGCGAGCTGCACGCGCTCGGGCCAAAGCAGCTGCGCGGCATGGCTCGGCGTCGCCGCCCGCACATCGGCCACCATGTCCGCGATGGTCACGTCCACCTCGTGCCCCACGCCCGTCAGCACCGGCAACGGCGAGGCGAAAATGGCCTTGGCCACTTCGATGGTATTAAACGCCCACAAATCCTCGAGGGAACCGCCGCCGCGAATGAGCACCACCACCTCGGCCCAGTCGTCGGCCACGGCGCGCAGCATCGCGCGCACGATGCCGACCGGTGCGGCGTCGCCCTGCACCAGCGTCGGATAGACGCGTACGGCTGCGCCATACCCCCGCTCGCGGCCGATGCGGATGAAATCACGCACCGCCGCACCCTTCGGCGCGGTGACCACGGCCACCCGCGTCGGATGGCGCGGCAGCGGCCGCTTGCGCTCCTGCTCGAAATAGCCCTTGGCGGCCAGGTCCTTCTTGAGGGCTTCAAACTCCTGCCACAGCCGCCCTTCCCCCACTTCCTGGACCAGCTCGGCCACCAGCTGATAACTACCGCGCGGCGCATACACCGTCAGCCGGCCGGCGACCATGACCTCCATGCCGTCGGCAAGCGTCTCGGCCAGCGACTGCTCGTACACCTCGCCCGTCAGCGGATCGTACCGCCCGCCTCCGGCCAAAGCCTTGCCGCCCTGCGCGCCCCGAAACCAGACCACGGCCAACGACGCCTCGGCATCGCGCAACGAAAAATACAAATGCCCCGAGCCCGGACGCGACAAATTCACCACCTGCCCGCGCACCCAGACAAAGGGGAACTCGGACTCGATGACGTCCCTGACCGACCTGGTCAGCTCGCTGACTTCGAACACGTGTGGCATGAGATTATCGGAAAGCGAGAGAATCTGGGGGAGGGAACCCCCTTTTTGAAAAAAGGGGGTTCCCTCCCCCAGACCCCCACCTTCCCCGAAAAACTTTTAAAGGGTGAAAAGGGCGCCCGCACCAGCGATGCAGCAGGCTTCCAAAGCAAAAAATCCAAGAACTTCGCCCCGAAGGGGCGACGGGCCGGGGCCGGAATTTCGCCTGCCGAGCCTGCCGCGACAGCGGCGGCAGCGGCAGGCGAAATTCCGGCCCCTTCTTCGCAGCGCCTCACCCTGCCCTGCCGGTGACCGCAGCCCTCCCCGCGACACGACGCCGCCCAGGGGGTCCGGGGGGGATGATCCCCCCCGGCGGGTGCAGGGCAGCGCCCTGCCAGGGTCCGGGACAGCGTCCCGGCGGGGTTCGGGGCGGAGCCCTGATCTTCTCTTCCTCTCCCCTGCTACTCCAGGCCCCAGCCTTGGCGCACGGTCTCGCGCCAGGCCATGAAGGCCTCCAAAAATCCTTCCAGGGGCAGTTCGCCCTTCTCGCCGGTGCGGCGGTCCTTGGTCTCGACGACGCCGCGCGCGAGGCCCTTGCCGCCGAGCGTCAGCTGGATGGGGAAGCCCATGAGATCGGCGTCCTTGAACTTGACGCCCGGGCGTTCGTCGCGGTCGTCGAGGAGCGTTTCGACACCGGCGGCGGTCAGCGCGGCATAGAGTTCGTCGGCCTTGGCGACGGCGGCCTCGTCCTTGGCGCCGAGGTTCAAAAGAGCCACTTCGAAGGGCGCGATGGGCGGCGGGAAGACGACGCCGGCCTCGTCGTTGTTCTGTTCGATGCAGGCGGCCACGATGCGCGAGACGCCGATGCCGTAGCAGCCCATGATCATGAACTGTTCCTTGCCGGCTTCGTCCAGGAAGGTGGCGCCGAGGGCTTTGGAATACTTAAGGCCCAACTTGAAGACGTGGCCGACCTCGATGCCCTTGGTGAAGGAAAGCGGCGCGCCGCATTTGGGGCAGGGATCGCCCGGCGCGACCTCGCGCAGGTCGGTGAAGGCGGCGACGTTGGCGTCGCGGCCGAGGTCCACGTTTTTCAGGTGGGCGTCGGCGGCGTTGGCCCCGACGATCCAGGCGTTTTCCAGGGCGAGTTCCTGGTCGGCGTAGATGGCGATGCCGGCAAGGCCCACCGGGCCGGCGAAACCGACCGGGGCCTTGGTCGCGGCCACGACCTCTTCGGGCGAGGCGAGGCGGAGGTCCTTGGCGTCGATGTGGTTCTTGAGCTTGATCTCGTTGAGCTCCCGGTCGCCACGCACGAGGGCGGCCACGGGCTTGCCGTCGGCCATATAGACAAGGGTCTTGACGATCTTCGCGGCGGCGACGCCAAGAAACGCGGCGACCTCCTCCACGGTGTGCTGGTCCGGGGTGGCCACGGTTTCGGCCGGCGGGCACGGGGCGATTTCGCCGGGGGGCGGACACAGGGCCTCGGCCTTTTCGAGGTTGGCCCCGTAGTCGCAGGCCGGGCAGGAGGCGATGGTGTCCTCGCCGGTTGCGGCCAGGACCATGAATTCGTGGGAGAACGAGCCGCCGATGGCCCCGGAGTCGGCGGAGACGGCGCGGAACTTGAGCCCCAGGCGCTCGAAGATGCGGGCGTAGGCCTTGTACATGCTCCAGTAGCTGGCATCGGCCCCGGCGTCGTCCTTGTCGAAGGAATAGGCGTCCTTCATGACGAATTCCCGGCCGCGCATGAGGCCGAAGCGCGGGCGGATCTCGTCGCGGAACTTCGTTTGGATCTGGTAGAGGTTGACCGGCAACTGGCGGTAGGAGCGGATTTCGTGGCGCACAAGGTCGGTGACGACCTCCTCGTGGGTGGGCCCGAGGCACGATTCGCGGTCGTGGCGATCCACGAAGCGCAGCAGTTCCCGGCCGTAGAACTCCCAGCGGCCGGATTCCTTCCACAGGTCGGCCGGCTGCACGGCGGGCATGAGGATTTCGAGCGCCCCGGCGCGGTCCATCTCCTCACGCACGATCCTGGCGACGTTGTTGAGCGCTTTGAGCCCCAGGGGCAGATAGGTATAGATGCCGGCGGTCAGCTTGCGGATCATGCCGGCGCGCAGCAGCAGCTTGTGGCTTACGACCTCGGCCTCGGCCGGGGTCTCCTTGAGGGTCGGGGCATAGTAGCGGCTCAGTCGCATGCGGATTCCTTTTTTTCCATGAGATAGTGTTCCAGTTCTTCCATGAAGGCGGGAATGAGTTTTTCGCCGCCGCGCACCTTGCCGCGAATTTCGCCCTTGCGAAAAATGATGCCGCAGTCGCGTCCGCCGGCGATGCCGATGTCCGCCTCGCGGGCCTCGCCGGGGCCGTTGACCACGCAGCCCATGACGGCCACGGTGAAGACGTCGGTCACGCCGCGCAACCGCTCCTCCACGGCCTCGGCCAGGCCGACGAGATCGATTTCCGTGCGCCCGCAGGTGGGGCAGGAGATGATTTCCGGACCGCGGGCGCGGATGTCCAGGGCGCGCAGGATTTCGTAGGCCACGCCGATCTCGGTCACGGGGTCGCCGGTCAGCGACACGCGCAGCGTGTCGCCGAGGCCTTCGGCGAGCAGGATGCCGAGGCCCACGGCGGACTTGACCGCGCCGCGCATGGGCGTGCCGGCTTCGGTGACGCCGATGTGCAGCGGATAATCGACCCTGGCGGCGAGCAGACGGTAGGCGGCCACGGTGCGCGGCACGCTCGAGGACTTGAGCGACACCTTGATGTCGTGAAAGCCCCGCCGTTCGAGCAGGGCGATGTGGGTGAGCGCGCTTTCGACCATGGCCTCGGGCGTGGGGCCGCCGTATTTGGCGAGCAGGTCTTTTTGCACGGACCCGGAATTGACGCCGATGCGGATGGGCGCGCCGTGCGCCTTGGCGGCGGCGACCACGGTGTCCACGGCGGCCTCGGAGCCGATGTTGCCGGGATTGATGCGCAGGGCGTCGATGCCGGCATTAAGCGCGGCCACGGCCAGGCGGTGGTCGAAGTGGATGTCGGCGACAAGCGGCGCGTCGGTGCCGGCGCGGATGGCGGCAAGGGCCTTGGCCGCGTCGTCGTTGAGCACGGCCAGGCGCACGATCTCGCAGCCGGCGTCGGTCAGGGCGCGAATTTGCGCGAGCGTGGCCGCGACGTCGCGCGTGTCCGTGTTGGTCATGCTCTGGACGCGCACGGGATTTTCGCCGCCGACGCCGACGCCGCGGAGGATCACGGCGCGGGTGGGATGGCGGGCGGGAGCTTGGGAATTGTGCTGCATGGAAAGGTATCGGGGTTGTGGCGTCGCGGCCGGGGCTATTTACCCTCGGTCACGCGGGTGACGTTGAGGTAGGTTTCCTCGCCGGACTTTTTCGCCACGGAGCCTTCGATGAGGCAGGCGGCATCCTTTTTGCCCAGGGCGAAGAGCTGTTCGATGATCTCCTTGGCGGTCACGTCGTCGCAGATCATATAGGTCTTCTTGTCCGTCGTCTCAAAGGACAGGCAGACGGTCTCGGTCTTGGGATACTGGAACACGCCCGTGCACCGACCAGCGAGATTCACGGCCTCGCCGGCCTGGGCGGCCGCCCCGCAAAACACCAGGGTCAGGGCCAGAGCCCGCAACAAGCCTCGCATCAATCAAACCTCCTTGACGCGTCCGGACGGGTCGTCGCCCTTGTCGTCCGGCGACCCGGCAACAAGGCCGAGCAGCCAGATCAGCAGGGTGACGGCGGCGGCGTGGTAGATGACGTCCTGGCGCATGAGCCACTCCAGGACCGCGCGGAACGGGCCGTCCGGCAGGGAAAACACCCAGCGCACCAGGGCGTCGGGCAGGGCGTTCCCGAGCGGCCAGTCGAGCCACACCCCGTCCCGCCAGGCCACGTAGGCCTTCATGCCGAGCAGGGTGTACAGCGCCGCCAGGCTGCACCAGAGGCAGCCCCGGCCGATGAGGTCACGTCGGGTTGTCATACAAGCGCCCGTTTCCGGTCGTCGATTCGCGGTGGCGGCAATATAAGGGGGCCGGGGCGGCGTGTAAACGCCCGTTTGCGATCAGCCGTCGCCCGGGGCCGTCTTTGCGGCGCGCGCTTCGCCGCCCTGCCCGGCAAGATGGACCATGGCGTCCTTGCGCCCGGCAAACCGGGGCGCCCTGGCCGTGACGCCGAGCCTGTCGAGAACCTTGGCGAAATTCTCCGCAAGCCCGCACAGGGCCACGGGCCGCCCGCCGCCCCCGGCATCTTCGGCGGCCTGCACGAGCAGGTCAAGGCCCGCGCCGTTGATGGAGGCGTCGGAGCTGAAGGCGAACAGGAGCTTGGCCGCGTTTTCGGTCTGCTTGAGCGCCCGCGCGAGGTAGGGCTCGGCCTCTCCGGTGAGGCTGCCGCGGATGGTGAGAACGGCCACGTCGGCATCCTGCTCCACATCCACGCCCCCCCTGTCCTCGCAGGCCGCGGCCTGGGAAAGCCGCGCCGTGGCCCGGGACAGGGCCGCTTCCAGGGCTTCGCGGCGAATGGGCTTGTCGATGAAATCCGTAGCCCGCAGTTCCAGAGCCGTAAGCGCCAGATCCACGTCGCCGTGGCCGGTGATGACGACGACCTCGGTCTGCGGCCGCCGTTCCTTGATGGCGCGCAGCACGGCGAGGCCGTCCATGCCCGGCATCTTGATGTCCGTGAGCACGATGGGAGGGAGCTGCGCGGCAAAGATGCCGAGCCCCTCCTCACCGCTCGCCGCGGTCAGGACGTGGTAGCCGTATGCCCCGAGGTAGAGTTCGAACATCCTGAGGGTGGGCCGCTCGTCGTCGATGACCAGAATCGTGCGCATGCCGTGCTCCCGAGTGTGCCGATTACCTTGTGGCTGCCAGCCGGGGAAGCGTCAAGCCCCGAAATTGCCCGGATCGCACGCCGCAGGAAAGGTGAGGCGGAAGGTGCAGCCGCCGCCGGGGGTTTCGTCCACGACGATCTCGCCCCCGTAATCCTTGACGATGCCGTAGGTGATGGCGAGCCCGAGCCCCATCCCCTGCCCGGCTTGCTTTGTGGTGAAAAACGGCTCGAAGATCTTGTGCCGCTCGCTTTCGGGGATGCCGCAGCCGTTGTCGGACACGGTCGCCGTGACGCGGCCGTCCGCCATGCGCGTGGCGATGTCGATGCTGCGCAGCCCCTCGGGCGCGCCCTGCCGGGGCGATTGGATCAGGGCGTCGCGGGCGTTGACCACGAGGTTGAAAAAAACCTGTTCCAGCCGGTTGGCGTGGGCCTTGATCGGCGCAAGCGCCCCGAGGTCCAGGTTCACGGCGATGCCCTGGAGGGAGAGTTCATGGCCGATGATGGCGAAAACGCCCCGGATGGGATCGTTTATGTCCACATGTTCCAAGGTCGGCTGCGATTTGCGGCCGAAATCGCGCAAATGGGCGATGATCGCCGCGGCGCGGTCCACCTGTTCGCTGATTTGCGCGGTCACGGCGTCGAGGTCCCCGGCCGGGGGCTCGCGGCCGGATTCGCTGAGCAGGCGCAGGTAGTCGCTGCCCATCTTGATGGCGTTAAGCGGCTGGTTCAGTTCGTGGGCGATGCCGGCGGACATTTCGCCGAGCGTCTTCATCTTGCTCGCCTGGATGAGCTGGGCGTCCTTTTCCACGAGCTCCGTGACGTCGGTGGCCGAGACGATGACCGCGTCGCGGCCCCGGTAGGCGATGCGGCAGGCGTGGAGGTTGACGTAGAGCGGCGCGCCGTCCTTTTTCACGTGGCGCAGCTTGGGCAAAAGCACCCGCTCCGGGGCGTCGCGGTCGGTGAGATAGGCGGCGACGCCGCGCGCGCCGGCATCGGGCTCCAGGTCGGCGACGGGGCGACCGATCAATTCCTTGCGGGTATAGCCGTAGGCGTCCTCGGCCTGGGAGTTGGCGTCAAGGATGCACCCGTTCTCCGCGTCCACGACGAAGACCGGATCGGGGTTGCTGTCGAAAAGCGAACGGTATTTTTCCTCGGATTCCCGCAGCCGGCGGCGGTACAGCCGCATGCTCCAGATCATGTTCCCGAAGGACTCGGCGAGCTGGGCCACCTCGTCGCCGCCGCCGTCCTTGCGGTAGAAGCGGCACTCGCGGCAGGTCGGCGCGTTTTCCAGGCTGCCGGCCAGGGCCTCGTCGCAGCGGCTCTGGTCGAAGTGCCAGCACGGCAGGTCGGTGTTGGCGTAGGCCGGGCAATCCCGGGGCGCGGCGTCGCGCAGCCCGAGCAGGTTGGCCGGCTCTTCCAGGCTGCCGCGGCTGACGGCGTCGGCGGCCTTGGTCAGGCGGGTGATGGGCCGGGCCACGGCGTTGGACAGACGCAGGACGATGAGGAACATGACCACCGTGACCGCGGCGATAAACCCGAGGAACGTGGTGCGCAGCGTCCCGACGAGGGAATCGATGTGGCTTTTGGACAGGCCCACATGGACCGCGCCCAGGGTGTAGATGCCCTCGCGCACGGGCACGGCGATGTCGATGGCCTGCGCGCCCTCGAAATCGACGAGGCGGATACGTGATTCCGCGCCCTCGGGAATGCGGTTGACGCGAAGGAGTTCCTTGGGAAAGGGGCGCATGAAGGTGTTGGCCAGGATGCGGCCCTCGGTGTCCTCGATGAAGATGTAGGAAACGAGGATGCGGCGTTCGCCGAGCTGGGCGGCGTCGAAGACGAGGCTGACGAGGTTGGCCCTGTCCTTGTCGAGGATGAAGCCGCTGGCCCGCTCGGACAGGCTCTGGCCGATGGCCACGCCGCGCTGTTCGAGTTCCCTGTTGAGGCTCGTGACGAGAATCCAGCGCGCAAGCAGCGCGATGACGGCGCTGACCAGCAGCACCACGGCCATGGCGCCGCCGAACATCTTGAGCTTGAGGCTGACCCGCCGGTAGGCGAACATGGTGGCTACTCCCGCCCCTGCGCGGCCGGCGTGGCCGCAGGGGTGTCCGGCGCCGCAGCCGGTAGGGACGCCTCGCCCTGCCGCGCGGCCGCGGCTAGGCGCTCGCGCAGGCCGGTCCAGTCCGCAACGAGGGTGAACGCCCCCTTGTCGAGGAGCGTGAAATAGACGCGCTCGAGCCCCTGGTGGCGGTCCGGCGCGAAGCTCACCGGACTGGCGATGCCGACGGAAAAATTCCGGACGGATTCGATGGCGTCGAGAAAGCGCTCGCGCGTGAGGTCGCGCCCGGCCCGGCGCAGACCCTCGACCAGCACCTTGGCGTTGATAAACCCCTCGAGTCCCACCAGATTGGGCTTTTCCTCCGGAAAATAGCGGGCGAGCAGCCTGGCGTATTCCACCACCCCGGAGAGCAGGCCCTCGGTATCGGGCAGGCCCGGCGGCGGCACCACCTGGGACATGACGAGCGGCGTGTCGTCGCCGGGCCCCAGGATACGCGCGAGTTCGTCCGCCCCGACAAAGGAGACGGCATAGAAAAGGCCGGTGTAGCCCTTGCTTCGGGCGATGCGGATGGCCTTGGCGCAGGGCCCGGACGTGCCGATCATGACGATGGCCGTGGGGTCGGCCTCGAGGATGCGCGAGATGCCCTCCTCCACCTCCATGGTGCCCCGGATGTACGTGCCCCGGGCGACCGGCGCCAGGCCATGGGCTTTGAGCGCCATTTCCGTGCCGCGCAGGCCGTCGAAGCCGTAGGCGTCGTACTGGTAGAAGACGGCCACACGGTCGAGGTGCAAATCGCCTACCATGTGGTCCACGGCGGCGGCGGTCTCCTGGTAGTACGAGGGGCGGATGTTGACGATGACGCGCCGAAACGGCGTGCGCAGGGCGTCGGCCCCGGTGAAGCTGCCGACCAGCGGCGCGTTGGCCTCTTCCAGGAGCGGTATGATCTTGGCCGTGGTCGGCGTGCCCACGTAGCTGAACAGGCAAAAGACCCGGTCGTCCACGATCAGGCGCTGCGTGTTGGCCACGCAGCGCGGAGGATCGTAGCCGTCGTCCAGGGCGATCACCTTGATGCGCCGCCCGGCCACGCCGCCCGCGTCGTTGACGGCGTTGATATAAGACATCGCCCCGAAAAGCGTCTGCCGGCCCAGGTAGCTGGCATGGCCGGTCAGCGGCAGGGACGAACCCACCACGACGAGGTCGTCGCCCACACCCGGCGTGCTTGCGTCCATCTCCTCCGCGGTTGGCGACCGGGAGCAGGACGCAAGCGACGTCAGAAAAAGGACGGCCAGGAGGGAAACGAAAAATTGGCGCGGCATGCGTGCTGTCATGGCGGGGGCATACCAGATCGTTTGTTCCGGTCAACCGCGACCGGAGGCAACCGGCCGGTCCGGGAGGCCGTGGCAGCGGCCTCCCGAAACGGACGGAGGGGAACACGCGCCGGTCCGGGGCAGCGGAAACGGCCTCGTGCATCGTCCCGCAGCCCCGCCTTTGCGGGTCTGCGGGACAACAACGCCTTTGCGGGCGCTGCACCGCGCAGCGCCCGCAAAGGGCACAAGGGGCTAGCCGAAAGCGCGCAGCGGACGCAGGACCTTGGCGAACAAGGCCTTGCGCGTGAGCATCCGCGGCCCGGCGTCGCCGTACTGGACGTACTTGTAGTAGGCGGTCGGCGGCTGCGGACACAGGAAGATGCAGCGCACCGTCCCGGCGTCCACCAGCTCGGCTTTGGGATAGGCCGGCTTGAGCTTGGCCAGGCGCTCCTTGGCCAGGGTCAGCATCTCCTCGCGGTCGCCGAAGTTCATGGTGCCGGTCGGACAGGTCTTCACGCACGACGGCAGCATGCCGGCATGGACCCGGTCGTTGCACATGTCGCATTTGTACATGAGCTTCGTGGCCGGATCGACGCGCGGGATGTCGTAGGGACAGGCCTCGCGCACGGCTTCGGCATTGAGCCCCTTGGTCTTGTCGGTGAACACCACCGCGCCGGTCTCAGGGTCCTGGGCGATGGCGTCCGGGACCTCGGAATCGCCCACCATCTTGCAGGGCGCGTCCAGGCAGTGCCGGCACTGGTCCGGGAAGAACAGCCAATGGAACTTCCCGTCGATGGTGGTCTCGGTGAAGCGCACGACCTTGAGCGTCTGCCAGGACAGGTCGGGCGGGTTCTGGTGGGAGCCGGTATTCTCGGTCGGCTCCACGGGTTTGTTCTTCCACTGCTTGCAGGCCACCTGGCAACCGCGGCAGCCGGTGCAACGGGACAGGTCCACGAAGAAGGTCTTTCCGTTCATGGCATCGCTCCTTTACGCCTTCTTCACGTTGACCATGAAGGCCTTCGTTTCTGGAATGCCCGTGTTGGGATCGCCGACGGACGGGCACAGGATGTTGGCCGAATCGCCGCCCTGCTTGGGCCAGGTCCAGCCGTAGTGCCAGGGCACGCCGACCTGGTGAACGGTGTGGCCCATGACCGTGAAGGGCTTGATGCGCTCGGTGACGATGGCCTTGGCCCACAGCGAGCCGCGCGTGCTTTCGAGGATGACCTTTTCGCCGTTCCTGATGCCGCGCATCGCGGCGAGTTCGGGGCTCATCTCGCAGAACATCTGCGGTTCGGCCTCAAGCAGCCAGGGCGAGTTGCGGGTCATGACGCCCGTCTGCCAGTGCTCGGTGACGCGGTAGGTGGAGCAGATGAACGGATAGCGCGGATCGCAGGTCGCGTGCACCTCGGTCGGCCCCTCGAACTTGAGTGCCGTGGGGTTGTTGAGCTGCTTGGAGAAGGGATGTTCGCCCACGGGGCATTCGAGCGGCTCGTAGTACTCGGGGAACGGGCCGTCGTTGCGGCCCGGGCCGAAGAGCTGGCCCATGCCGTCGGTTTGCATGAGGAAGGGGTACTTGCCCTTCTGGGAGTCGGCCATGGGCGGCCAGGGGCCGTCGGGTACGTCGCCGATCCACTTGCCGTCCTTCCACTCGATGACGGCCTTTTGCGGCTGGTAGGGCTTGCCCTGCGGATCGACCGAGGCGCGGTTGTAGAGGATGCGCCGGTTGACAGGCCAGGCCCAGGTCCAGCCGGGATAGAGGCCGATGGCGGCCTGCATGGGCGTTTGCGTCTTGTCGCGACGGGCGGCCATGTTCTTGTCGGTGTAGGACCCGGAATAGATCCAGTTGCCCGAACAGGTGGAGCCGTCGGTCTGAAGCAGCGCGAAGCTCGGCACGGGATCGCCCGGCTTGAAGGTCTTGTCCGCGTCGCCGACTTTCAGGGTCTTCTCCTTGAGAAAGACGCCGTTGATGCGCTTGGCGACCTTGTGCGGGTCGAAGACGTGGTTCGTGGCCACGTCCCAGTTGAGGTTCTTGATGGGATCGGGGAAGGCGCCGCCTTCCTTGGCGTAGAGGGCGCGGATCTTCTCGAACAACTCGTAGATGATGTCGCCGTCGGGTTTGGTGTCGCCCGAGGGCTTCTGGGCGGCGTAGCGCCACTGCATCCAGCGGCCGGAGTTGGAGATGGAGCCCTCTTTTTCGAAGGATACGGCGCAAGGCAGGAAGAAGACCTCGGTCTTGATCTTCTTCGGGTCCATGCCCGGCCCCTTCCAGAAGGAACCGGTCTCGGTTTCGAAGATGTTGACCGTGACCATCCAGTCGAGCTTGCCCATGGCCTCGCGGGTCTTGTTGGCGTTGGCGGTGCTCGCGGCCGGGTTCTGGCCCCAGGCGAAAAAGCCCTTGAACGCTCCCTTGTGCATGGCGTCGAACATGGACAACCACGAGTAGTCCTTGCCCGGCTCGAGCTTGGGCAGGTAGGCGTAGCCCGTTTCCAGATCCTGCTCGGGATAGAGCGACTTGAGGAAACTCGCCATGTACTTTGGCCGGTTGCCCCACCAATTGGCGCTCTGGGGATCCTTGGTCATGGGCGTGGTTTTCTCGCCGTAGACCGCGAGGCTTTCCAAGGCCGCCGTCGGCATGGGAAGATAGCCGGGCAGGATGTGGAAGAGCAGCGCCTGGTCCGTGGAGCCCTGGACGTTGGCCTCGCCGCGCAGGGCGTTGATGCCGCCGCCGGCCACGCCGATGTTGCCGAGGAGCAGCTGCACGATGGACATGGCCCGGATGTTCTGCACGCCCACGGTGTGCTGGGTCTGGCCCATGGCATAGAGCATGGTGCCGGATTTTTCCGGTTTGCCCGTGGCCGCGAAGGTCTGGTAGACGAGCTGAAGGTCGGCCTCGGGCGTGCCGCTGATCTCCGAGACCGCCTTGATGTTGTAGCGGTCGTAGTGCTTGCGCATGAGCTGGAACACACAGCGGGGATCGCGCAGGGTCGGGTCTTTCTTGATCAACCCGTTCTCGTCCTTGACGAACGCCCAGGCCGACTTGTCATAGGCGCGCTTGGCGCTGTCGTAGCCGGAGAACAGGCCGTCCTTGAAGTCGAACTTGTCGCCAACGATAAACGAGGCGTTGGTGTAATTGACGACGTAATCCTTGAAGTACAGGTTGTTGGCCAGGATATAGCGGATGAACCCGCCGAAGAAGGCGATGTCCGATCCCGAGCGCAACCGGGTGAAGATATCGGCATGGGCCGAAGTGCGCGTATAGCGCGGATCGACGTGGATGATCTTCGCGCCCTTGTCCTTGGCCCGAAGCGCCCACTTGAACGAGATGGGATGGTTCTCGGCGGCGTTGCTGCCGATGATAAGAATGCAATCCGAGTTGGCGAGATCGATCCAGTGGTTCGTCATCGCCCCGCGTCCGAACGACTCTGCCAGAGCCGCTACAGTGGCGCTGTGTCAGATACGGGCCTGGTGCTCGATGTATGTCAGCCCCATGGCCCGGAGCATGGCCTGGTAGATCCAGCATTCCTCGTTGTCCATGGCCGCGGAGCCGACGGAAGCCAGCCCTTCGCAACGGTTGACCGTGCGGCCCTTGGCGTCCTTGGCCGTGAAGCTCGCGTCACGCACGTCCTTGACCTTGCGCGCGATGCGGTCCAGGGCCCAATCCCAGCTTTTTTCTTCCCAGTTCTCGGCGTACGGCGCGCGGTAGAGCACCTTGTAGATGCGGCGGTCGTTTTTCCCGAGCTGGTAGTGGGACGCGCCCTTGGGGCACAGGGAACCTTCGCTGATCGGATGGTCCGGATCGCCCTCGATGTTGACGACCTTGCCTTCGCCGTTCTTGTCCGTGCTGGCGATCAGCCCGCAGCCCACGGAGCAGTAGCAACACACCGAGGTGCTCTGTTTCGTGAACTTGAGCTTGTCCGCCTGCGCCACCGCCTGGGCCTGGGCCTGCCCCAGGTCGAAGCCCAGCCCGCCGAACGCGGCCACGGCCGTGGTCGCGCCCGCGATCTTGAGGAACTCGCGCCGGTTCCATTCCATAACTCGTCTCCTTCGCCGCCAGGCGTGCCGTTTCCCCTCCCGTCGGGAGAGCTTGCCGCTTTCTTATGCTAAATTTAGCATAAGTTAAAAATAACATAGACTTCCGTAATAAGAGTCACTTATTAACTAGAAAACAGGAGAGTCACGGTCAAAGAAAAAAGAATTACGCAAGTTCTGGCACGAAAGTGCAGACATTGGCGAGCAAAATCGGCAAGATATCATTATCGCGGGAGTTGAAGCGAAACTCGAGTTCCTTGAGATAGAGCGGAAATTTGCGGGCCGTGACACCGTGGAAGCGCACGAGCCGGTCGCGGGCGTAGGCCCAGAAGCCCTCCTGGCGCGGCGCGACGGCCGGCATGCGCCCGGCCACCTCGACGAAACGGCGTGTGAGCACCTCGGCCCCGCAGGTCACGAGCGTCTGGTAGCGCTGGTAACGGTCGGAAAAGACGATGGCCCCCAGGCGCGACAGCGGCAGGGAGAAGTGCAGGTTGAAGTGCAGGATGTCCTCGGGCGTCATGTCCGGCAGGTAGTCCACGAAGGCCATGTCGCCGCGCTCCAGGATGCCGAAGACCGGCACCTGGGCCAGCGGCGCGTCGGCGGAGACGGGGCGCAGGGTCTTGCCGGAAAAGCCGAGCTCGCGGCCGAGCGGTCCGCGCAGGATGGCCAAGCCGTCGAAGCTCGCGGCCAGGATGGCCAACCGCACGAGGCTGGCGGCCTTGTAGGCGGTGTTGTAGGCGACGCCGAGGGTCGCGGCCATGGCGTTGGCCGTTTCCTCGGCGGCGAAGAGCTCGAGCAGGCGCAGCCACTGCCGGGGCGTGAGCCCGGCCAGCCCGGCGAAACGGCCGGTCAGAGCGTGGAAGGTGTAGCGGCACGCGGCGCAGCGCATGCGCCCTTCGGCCAGGGCATAGGCCTTTACCGCGCCGCAGCGCGGACACGTCGTGCGCCCGCCGGGCCAGCACTGGCGTTCGATGACCTTCCTTGCGCCCGCGTCCGTCTTGGCGTGGCGGCGGATGTCCAGGGCCATCGCGGCGACGCGCTCAGCCGCCGATGGCCGACATCTCCCGGGCTTCGGGGGTCGCGCCGGGGTTGAGGACCTCGTACCCGAGCGGCTTGTCGCGAAGGGCCAGGGCGATCACCCGCCGCACCATGGGCAGTCCCAGCTTGGGGTTGCGCAGCAGGGGCCGCAACTTGAATTCGCGTTCGGAAAACAGGCACGTGCGCAGCTTGCCGTCGGCCGTGATGCGCAGCCTGTTGCAGGAAGCGCAGAAATGGTCGCTTAAGGGCGAGATGACGCCGAAGCGGCCAAGTCCGCCCGCGATGCGGTGCATCTTGGCCGGCCCGCCCGTTTCGTGGGGGTTGGTCTCGAGGGTGAGCTCCGCCGCGCCCCGCGCCAGTTCCAGGACGTCCTGGGCGGAAATGTAGTTTTCCGGCTTCCAGAGGTTGCCGTCGCCCACGGGCATGAATTCGATAAAGCGCACGTCCAGGGGAAATTGCATGGCCAAGCGCACGAAATCGGCGACCTCGTCGGTGTTGATGCCGCGCAGGGCCACGGCATTGATCTTGACGCGAAGCCCGGCCGCAAGGCTCTCGTCGATGGCCCGGCGCACGGCGTCCAGGCGGTCATTGCCCGTGATGCGGGCGTATTTCTCGCGGTCGAGGGTATCGCAGGAGATGTTGACGGCCGAAACGCCGAGCGCGGCCAGGGTCGCGGGCTTGCCCGCCAGCATGGTCGCGTTGGTGGTCAGGCGCAGGTCGAGTTCCGGGTAGCGGCCCATGAGGGACTCGATGAAGACCATGATGTCGCGCCGGGCGAAGGGTTCCCCTCCGGTCAGGCGCACCTTGGCGATGCCGAGGTCGCGCGCGAGCGACACGAGGTCGAGCATCTCCTCGTAGCGCAAAATATCCGGGTGCGGAATGAACGGCACCTTGTCCTTGGGCCGGCAGTACATGCAATTGAGGTTGCAACGGTCGGTGACGGAAAGGCGCAGGTAGCTGACTTCCCTGCCCCGCCCGTCGCGTAGGCGTTTGTGCGTCGTTGTCATGACCCGGTCTCCATGTCCCGGGCCAGCAGCAGGTCCGGGGGCGCATTGACGTTGAAAAAGGCCCGCGCCGTATCCCGGTCGGCCTTGTCGTAATCGATGTGGCACCGCAACGATTCCGGAAAAATCGCGGAAAGCCGCCGCTGGCCCCGGGCGAGGCTCTCGCGCAAAAGCGGCGCGCCTTCGGGGTCGTAGATCGCGACCAGGGACTCCACGTAGCCCGTGTCCGCGATGCGGTAGGTGGTCATGCGCGCCCCGGCCGGACGATTCCGCCAGGCCGCGACCAGCCGCGCCAGGGTCGCCTCGTCCAGAAACGGCAGGTCGCAGGACACCACCAGGCACGATCGGCCCGTTGCCTCGAGTACGGTGAGCACGCCGCCGGCAGGCCCCTGCCCGGACAGGACGTCGGGCAGCCAGGGCGCGTGGATGCCGAAGACGGCCGGGTCGCGGCCCGAGACGCACAACTCGCCGGTGACATTTTGCACGACCGAAGCCACGCGCGCGAGCATGGGCTGGCCGAAAAACGAGAGCCAGGCCTTGTCCCGGCCCATGCGACTCGACTTGCCGCCGGCGAGGATCACGCCGAGCGGCGTCTGCGGCGCGGCGTTCACGCCGCCACCCTGCCGGCGGCGTCGGTGAAGACCGTGAAACGCGCTTCGGCGTCGCGGGCGAATCCGACCAGGGTGACGCCCGCGGCCACGGCCGCGTCATAGGCCGCGCCAGTCACGGCCGAGCGGCTGACCACCATGCGAAACCCCGCGCGCAAGGCCTTTTCCATCATCGAGGCCGTGACCCGGCAGGACAGGAAAAGAAGCTGCCCGGCAAGGCTGACGCCCTGGCGCACGCCGTAGCCGGCAAGGCGGTCCAGGCAGTTGTGGCGGCCGATGTCCTCGGCCCGGGTGAGGAATTCGCCGCGTCCCGCGTCAAAAAGCGCGGCGCGGTGGAAGCAGCCCGTGCCGTCCCAGAGCCCGGGCGCGGCAATAAACCGCGTCACGAGCCTCAGGAGATCCGGCGCGGCCACGGGCGGCGGCAAAGCCGGGTCGGCGGCCGGGCGCGGGTCCGGCACGGCGTCGAGGTCGAACGTCAGGCTCTCGGCCCGGCGTACGACCGGCACGAGGCCCTGCGGCAGCATGTCCAGGGCGGCATGGCCCAGGGCGAGGCCCTCGGGGTCGATGGGCGCGGCGAAAAGCTCCCGCTCCCCGTAGCCGGCAAGGCGCAGCCGGACGCGGATCTCCACTGCCACGTCGTCCGAAAACGGCCGCATGACGCCGTTCTTGAAACGCCGGCAGGCGATTTCCCGGGTCAGCGGCGCCTCCACGTCAAAACCCCCAGGCCGAGAGCACCGGCCGCGTGAACCCCTGGTTGCGTGCGGCGAGGTCGAGCGGCAGCGATTCCAGGTCGTCGAGGACCGGGATGCTCGGCCGGTCCAGCTCCCGAAAGTCCGTGGTCTTGATGTAGTTGTTGCAGCGCAGGCAGACATGCACGGCGTACCCGGGCTCGTCCGGGGCGGTGAAGACCTCGAGCATCTTGTGCTCCTCCTCGCCGCAGTAGGGGCACATGAGCCGCTTGGCCCGATATTCCAGCTGGCAAAACGAGCAGGTCAAATGCCTGGCCCCGACCTTGCCGACCAGGCGCGCCATGAGCGGCGGGCTGCCGCAGACCGGGCACTGGCCGAAACTCCAGGTGCGGTTTTCGGGGAAATGGACGTAGACGGCCTCGGCCACGGCAGCCAGACGCGGCGTCAGCGCCGCCTGGACGAGGAAGGACAGCAGGCGCGGGGCGCTTGGCGTCTTCTCGCCATAGGCGGCGAAAAAGGCATCGTCGCCGGCCGTAAAACGGGAAAAGGCCTTGGGCAGATCCAGGGCGCCGGCCTCCCGGTCGGCGCGGATCACGGCCATGGCTTCGGCCAGGTGGGGTTCGCTCGCCCCGACCAGGCGCGTGAGATCGTCGAAAAACGCCGCCGCCCGGGCCATATCCAGGGGAAAAGCGTCGCGGGGGAGCAGGGGCGCGCCGCGCAGCACCCGCTCGACGTCCTCCAGGTCCACGGCGTCGATCGTCACGGTCTCCTGCGCCCGCGCTTCGAGTTGCGCCCGGGCGGCGGCGGCGACGAGGACCAGCATGGGCGCGGGCAGCACGGTTTTCTTCGTGATGTCCGCGAGTTTTTTTTCCAGCAGCCGGCTTGCGGCGGCGTGATCGAAGGGCATGTATTCTCCTTGGCGCCCCGGCCGGGGAACAAGGCGTCGCCGGGGTCACGGTGACATTATGGTGACGGGGCAGGGAATGGCAAGAGGGCGAAGCCGGGGCACCCCGGCCATGCGGCTCCCCTGCCGGCATTCCCGCGCCGCCGCGCGCGCCGGCAAATCGTGACGCGCGCATTGCCAGGGTTTTCCGCGCGCGTTATCCTAAAGGCACACGATGCTCCCGACGCGGCCGCGTCGCGCCGATACGGTTTCCTTCAAGCGATGCATGGGCCGCCTGACGGCTCCGGGATTCTCTCGCGTCCACCCCGTTCTTCCCGTCCGGGCTTTCGACAAGGAGAACCGCCATGACCGCCGAAACCGTATTCCGCTGTCCGGCGTGCGGCATCGCCTTCAACGCCGCCGACCTCGAGGGCAAAACCCGCTGTCCGGTGTGTGATCTCCCTTTCGGGGCAAACCACTCCCACGAACACGCCAAGGGTCCCCTGCGCGGCATCTTCACCGCCCGGGCGTTCGTGGACCCGGCGACCGGGCGCGTGATCCGTTTCGGCTACGCCTGGTTGTGGACGCTCCTGTTCGGCCCCTTGTATTTCGCCTGGCGGGGAGCCTGGTTCCATGCCGCGCTCTGCCTCGCGGCGGCCGTGGCCACGCTCGGGCTGTCCTGGCTCGTCTATCCGTTCCTGGCCGCGCGGCTGTTGCGCCGGCATTACCTGTGCCGGGGCTACGACCCGGTCTGAGAGGGACGCGCCGCGCCGCGCGTGTCGCGAAATTCACGGCGCAGGCGAAAGACCGCCAGGGCGAACACCGCGCCGAGCGTATCCGCGAGCATGTCCTTCTGGGCGTCCCAGACGTCGCCCTGGCTGCCCAGAAATTCCACGCCCGCCTCGCCGCCCTCGAGGACGGCGTAGCCCCACTCGATGATTTCGTAGGCGCAGGCCACGGCCATGATGGTGGTCAGCCCGAACAACAAGGCCACGGTCGGATGGGCCAGGCGTTTTCGCGTCAGCAGCTCGGCCAGGGGATAGGCGTAAAAGCCCACGGAAAAATGGGCGACGCGGTCGAAATGATTGCGCGAGAAGCCGAACAGGTCCGTGACGAAACCGAAGGGGACGTTGGCGAAGGTGTAGTGGCCGCCGATGGCGTGCAGGAAAAGCCAGACGGCCATCATGGCGTAGGCCGTGTCGCTGTAGCGGAAGCGGTGATATGTGACGACCAGCAGCGCGAACATGGCCATGACCGGGATGTTTTCCGCCCACCAGACCTCCCGCGACGCCGGGTGGACGGCGAGCAGGGTGAAAAAGAGCGTGAAAACCGCCGCAAGGACGATCGGGAAGCGGCTTTGAGCGCGTTGTCGCATCATGTCTCTGCCCTCCGGCTCGCGGGACGCGCCAACGTCGCCGCCGCCCGTTTACCGTGGGATCGTAGCGTTTTTCCCAGACAGCGTCATGGGGCTTTTCCGGGGCTGTCATGCAGGAAGCCGGGGCACGGCTCCTTCGCATGGGCGAGCAAGGCCGAACAGGAAAACCCGATAGGGCGCGTACGGATAGGGGCTGGTGGGGGGAGCAGTGGGACAAACCAGCTGAAATCAAAAAGACAGCGGGTTGCAGCGCCTTTCTGGCCAACTGCGACCCGCTGATATTATGCTGGTACCGGGAGCGAGACTCGAACTCGCAAGACCTTGCGGCCGGTGGATTTTGAGTCCACTGCGTCTACCAATTCCGCCATCCCGGCTCGAATTAAGAAATATAGCCGAACCCGCGCAAGCCTGTCAAATCTTTTCCCTCTTGTGCCCCCCGTCCGGAACTGGTAGCCCTCCCCTGCCCTCGCCGGCAAGGAGCATCCCCATGATCCCCATCGGTCCCCTGGTCAACGGCGCGGCCATCGTCGCCGGCGGCCTCCTCGGCCTCGCCCTGCACGGCCGCTTCCCCGACCGCGTGCGCGCCACCATGTTCCACGCCCTGGGCCTGTCCATCCTGCTCATCGGCCTCAAAATGGCCCTGACCGGCAACGCCCCCCTGCTCGTGGTCATCAGCATGCTCGCCGGTGCCGTGGCCGGCGAACTCCTCGACATCGAACGCCTCATGGCCCGTGCCGGCGACGCCGTCAAAGCCCGCCTGCGCTCGGATAACGCGCTTTTCACCGACGGCCTCGTCAGCGCCTCGGTCATCTTCTGCACCGGCACCATGGCCATTCTGGGTTCCTTCGACGAAGCCCTCAAAAGCGATTACACGCTCCTTTTCGCCAAGGCTGCCCTGGACGGCTCCGTGGCGCTCATCCTGGCCACCACCCACGGAGCCGGCGTCCTGCTCTCGAGCCTGCCCGTGGCCCTCTACGAAGGCCTGCTCGTTTATCTCGGCGCGGCCGCCCAGGGCTCTTGCACCCCGGACCGCCTGACCCAGCTCACGGCGGTCGGCGGCCTGCTCATCGTGGCCATAGGTCTCAACATGCTGGGGCTGCTCAAGATCCGCGTCGCCAACCTGCTGCCGGCCATGGTCGTGGCCGTGCTGCTCGCGCCCTATTTCACCTGACGCCGTTTTCGCCAACCTTCCTTTACGCGGCCCGCGTTTTGCCGTAAACCGATGCCGCCATGCACGAACTCTCCATCGCCCAAAGCCTGATCGCCCTCATCGAGGACGAGATGGCCAAGCACGGAAAAGAAACCCTGGTCAGCGTCAAGATCAAGCACGGTCGTCTTTCCGCCGTGGTGCCCGAGGCCCTGGAGATGGGCTTTACCGCCCTGACCATGGACACCCGCCTGGCCGGGGCCAAAATCGTGCTTGAGGAAACGCCCGTGGTGCTGCGCTGCCGGGCCTGCGCCAGGGAATTCACGCCCGAAGGGTCCTCGGCCTTCGCCCCCTGCCCGGCCTGCGGCGAGGAACTCGGCCACGCCGTGCTCTCCGGTCGCGAACTCTACATCGAATACCTCGAACTCGAATAGCGGAGGCTTGCCATGCAGATTCCCGTGGTGCGCAACATCCTGGAGGCCAACGCCCGCATCGCCGCGGACCTCAAGGACTTTTTCGCGAAAAAAGGCATCCTCGTCCTGAACCTCATGAGTTCGCCCGGCGCAGGCAAGACCACCGTGCTCGAGCGCACCCTAAGCGCCCTGGCCCCGGAAATGCGCATGGCCGTGGTCGAAGGCGACCTGCAAACCGACAACGATGCCCGCCGCGTGGCCGCGACCGGCGCGCAGGCCGTGCAGATCAACACCGAGGGCGGCTGCCACCTCACCAGCTCCCAGGTCCAGGAAGCGATCAAGAGCCTCGACCTCGAAGACCTGGACATCCTTTTCATCGAAAACGTCGGCAACCTCGTCTGCCCGGCGGAGTTCGACGTGGGCGAGGATTTCAAGATCACGCTTCTTAGCGTTGCCGAAGGGGATGACAAACCGGAGAAATATCCGCTAATGTTCCATATTTCGGCAGCGCTGCTGCTCAACAAGGTGGACCTGCTCCCCTATGTGGACTTCGACCTCGAGCGCGCCAGCCGTCATGCCCGGGTGCTCAACGAGTGCATCGAGGTCTTTCCGGTTTCCGCCCGCAGCGGCGAAGGCCTCGACGCCTGGTACGACTGGCTGCGCCGCCGCCTGGCCGACAAGCGCGCCGCCGTCTGATCCGCCGCCTTCCGCCGTCCCGCCCGCGGCCGCGGGCGGGACGGCGCGCCCTGCCGCCGCCTGCACGTTCACCAGTCATTTCCCCGGGTTCAAAGCATCCTTCCAACACGTGTCTGCGCCGGCGTCGCGGTTTTTCCTGTCCGCGCTTTCTGTTTCATTGTTTGAAAAAATCACACGATTCTCCAGGCTTCTTCCTCTGTCTCCGCCGAGCGCCGGAGAGCTTTATTCTGCATAAGCAAGTAATTAGCACCACCATTCCTTTCTCCTGTCGTTGGCATGGAAATTGATCTGTTCCTGGCGATTGCAAACCGTTCGCACAGGGAGAAGGATATGGATGCTCTGTTTCGCAAAATGCTCATGGCCCTCGGGTTCGCCTGCCTGATCCTGGCCGCTTCGGCCGGATGGGTCCTGGCGCAGCAAAACCTGGCGGCCGGCAGCTTCAGCTTCGAACCGCGCTTCAGCGCCTTCGGCACCACTAACGACCGCGTCAACTCGATCTACATGTACGGCGGCGCGCTGACCTACTTCATCTTCGACAACGTGGGCGTGGAAGTGGAAGGCATGGGCGTCTACGTGGACCAGAACAAGCGCTTCGAGACCGCCTACGGCATCGGCAGCAAGTCCTCGCCGGCCAGTGGCATCGGCGGAAACTTCAACGCCCGCTGGCACTTCGTGAACACCGGCCCGGCCACGGTCTTTGTCGGCGCGGGCCTCGGCGGTCTGTGGGCCGACGCCAAGGTCCCCTACAACGGCTTCGAGAACAGCGTGACCGAAAACGGCGAGCTCGGCGCGAGCTACGCCCTGACCCAGCAGTTGAGCATCAAGGGCTCGGTCAAGTACCTGCACATCGGCCAGTTCAACAACCAGGGCGTCAACGGCTTCGGCGGCACGCTAGGCCTCAACGTCAGCTTCTAGGCCGTAGGTCGCCGCAGCCGCGGCCCCCAATGCCCTGCCGCGCCGCCGCGCGGATACGACCGGCCGCCTCGCCAGCGGCCGGTTCGCGTTTACGCCCCTTTCCTTTTCGGGGCGACGCCCCTATAGTCAAAGGGTTAACGGTCGAAAGGTGGGGACATGAGCAAGATTCTCGATCAGGACGAAGTCGATGCGCTGCTGCGCGGACTTTCCGGCGGCGAGATCGAAGCGGAAAACGACATCCTGGAGGACGACTCCGGGGTCGTGGTCTTCGACCTGTCCAACCAGGACCGCATCATCCGCGGCCGCATGCCGGTCCTCGAAATCATCAACGACCGCTTCGCCCGCCTGGCCTCCAACGCCATGGCCAACGCCATGCGCAAGCGCGCCGACGTCAACCCCATCTCCATCGACATGTCCAAGTTCGGGGACTTCATGCGCTCCCTGCCCGTGCCCACCTCCATCAACATCTTCAAGCTCGACCCCCTGCGCGGCAACGCCATCCTCGTCGTGGACTCGCGCCTGGTCTTCGCCATGGTGGAGAGCTTTTTCGGCGGGGCCGGTTCGCAACCCAAGATCGAGGGTCGCGACTTCACACCCATCGAACAGGCCATCATCAACAGGGTCGTGCGAATCGCCTTGGAAAACATGGAGGAATCCTGGCAACCCGTGCACGAGGTGCATATCGAGCTCGTGCGCAGCGAGGTCAACCCCCAGTTCGCGGCCATCGTGCCCCCAAGCGACGTGGTCATCGTCGTCACCTTCGAGGTGGAGCTGGAAAACGCCATCGGCTCGTTGATCGTCTGCCTGCCCTACGCCACCATCGAGCCCATCCGCACCAAGCTCTACGCCTCCTTCCAGACCGAGCGCCTGGAAGTGGACCACGCCTGGATCGCGCGCTTCAAGGAGCGGCTCATGGAGACCCCGGTGGAGATGCTCGTGCGCTTCGGCCGCTCCCAGATCACCGGCCGCCAGCTGCTTTCCTTAAAGCCCGGGGACATCATCATGCTCGACAACGACGTGGACGACCTGCTCGACGCCGAGATCCAGGGCGTGCGCAAGTTCCGGGGCATCCCGGGCCTCGTCAAGTCCAACAAGGCCTTCCAGATCGTCAAGGAAGAGGAAATCCACTTCGAATAAACGGCCGGCCGGCCATGACGGTTTTGCAAGGCTTTCCCGACAGCAACCGGGACGAGGCGGCCTTTCCCGCCGGGATGCAGGCGATCCTTCCCCGCATCGCGCGTTTTCCCGTGCCCTCCCAGCAGATGCCACATTTTCCTAACGACTTGCCATCACGGCACAAATCCGTAAAATCGTCATAAAACGCCCATGGCCAACCCCCATGGGCCGTGATAGTTGGCAAACCCGTGCGCTCCATGCTCGACATACCCATCGGGGCCCAGCCCGACGACACCACCTGCGGCCCCACCTGCCTGCAAGCCATCTACCGCTATTACGGGGACGACGTGGCCCTGTCCGCGGTCATCGCCGAGACCACGACCCTGCCCGGAGGCGGCACGCTGGCCGCCTGGCTCGGCTGCCACGCCCTGCGCCGGGGCTATGCGGCGAGGCTTTACACCTTTGACCTGACCGTCTTCGACATCACGTGGTTCAACGGCACGCACGGCGTCGACCTCGCCGACAAGCTGGCCCGCCAGCGCCGCGTGAAGCGCAGTTCGCGGCTGCAAGCCACCACCGACGCCATGCTGGATTTCCTGCGCCAGGGCGGCGAGGTCCGTTTCGAGGACCTCACCGCCGGGCTCATCCGCGACATCCTCAAGCGCGACCGGCCCATCCTGGCCGGGCTTTCCGCCACCTACCTCTACCGCACCGCGCGCGAACGCGACGACGCGGACGGCAGGACGGTCTACGACGACCTGCGTGGCGAGCCCTCCGGGCATTTCGTGGTCATCGGCGGCTACGACCGGGAAAACCGCACCGCACACATCGCCGATCCGCTGTTGCCCAATCCCCTTAGCGAGGGCCAGTACTACGAAGTGACGCTCAACCACCTCGTATGCGCCGTCATGCTCGGCATCATCACCCGTGACGCCAACCTGCTCGTGCTCTCGCCCCGCAAGAACGCCGCGCCCAAGGGCGGCAAAAAAGGAGCCTCCTCTCGTGTCCGTTCTGGTGGTCATTGAAAACCCCGAGGACTGTTCCCTGGTTTTTTCCGGCGTGGAGCCGGTTGCGGCCCGGGCCTATCTTACCGACGAAACCTTCACCGGCCTCCGCGGCGTCAAGATCATCAACATCTGCCGCTCCTACCGTTACCAATCCATGGGCTACTACGTGTCGCTTCTGGCCGAGGCGCGCGGACACAAGCCCGTGCCATCCATAACGGCCATCCAGGACATGAAGTCCATAGGCATCATCCGCCTCGCCTCCGACGAACTCGAGGAGGTGATGGCCAAGGCCCTGGCCGAACATCTACCAGAGAAACTGAGCTTTTCCGCCTACTTCGGAAAAACTCCTGAAAAAGGCCTCGAACAGCTGGCCTCACGGCTGTTCAAGCTCTTTCCATCGCCGTTTTTGCGCGCCGACCTGTCGTTTCAAAACGGCTGGCAGCTGCAAAACGTCTCGCCGCTGTCGGTCAAGGACATCCCGCCCGAGGAACGCGACTTCGCCGAATCCGTGTCCACGGAGTATTTCGCCGGCAAAAAGCTCATCATCCCCAAGCGGCCCGTGTCCCGCTACGACATCGCCATCCTGCACGATCCCGAGGAGACGCGGCCCCCGTCGAACGCCAAGGCCCTCAAGCGCTTCGTCAAGGCCGCCGAAACCCTCGGCGTCGGCGTGGAACTCATCACCCGCGAGGATTCCAACCGCCTGTCGGAATTCGACGCGCTTTTCATCCGCGAAACGACCAACGTGGACCACCATACCTACCGCATGGCGCGCAAGGCCATGGCCGAAGGCCTCGTGGTCATCGACGACCCGGAATCGATCCTGCGCTGCTCCAACAAGGTCTATCTGGCCGAACTGATGGCGCGCCACAAGATTCCGGCCCCGCGCACGGTCATCGCCCACTGCAAGAACATCGACCACATCCTGGAGGAACTGCCCCTGCCGTGCGTGCTCAAGCAGCCCGACAGCGCCTTTTCCCAGGGCGTGGTGCTCGTGCGCGAATCCGACGTCCTGGTCAGCGAAGCCCGGCGACTCCTCGCCAAATCCGACCTGGTCATCGCCCAGGAATACCTGCCCTCGGATTTCGACTGGCGCATCGGCATCCTCGACCGCCGGCCGCTTTTCGCCTGCAAGTACTACATGGCCGCCGGGCACTGGCAGATTTTGCGCAAGGGCAAAAGCGGCAAGGACATCTACGGCCGCGTGGAAACCCTGCCCGTGGGCAAGGTCCCCAAGAAGGTCGTTTCCACGGCGCTTAAGGCCGCGGACGCCATCGGCGACGGCCTTTACGGCGTCGACCTCAAGCAGGTGGGCAACAAGGTCTACGTCATCGAGGTCAACGACAACCCGAACATCGACGCCGGGTTCGAGGACGAAGTCCTCCAGGACGAGCTGTACCTCCGCGTGGTGGAAGTGTTTCTCAAACGCATAGAACGCCGCAAAACCGGGAGCCTGAATATATGAGCCGGGCCAGACCTCTTTTTTCCGCCTACGGCATCGAAATCGAATACATGATCGTGGACCGGGGCACGCTTCGCGTGCTGCCCGTGGCCGACAAGCTGCTTGCCGCCGCCGCCCGCAAGGAAGGCGTTGCGGACGTCGACATGGGCGCGCTCACCTGGTCCAACGAACTCGTCAACCACGTGCTGGAGATGAAGGTCTCAAAGCCCGCCAAAAGCCTGGTCGGCCTGGCCGACCAGTTCGCCGAGGGCGTGGCCATGGCCGACGCGTTGCTTGCGCCCATGGGCGGGCGGCTCATGCCCACGGGCGCGCATCCGTTCATGAATCCCCAGTCCGAAACCGTGCTCTGGCCCCACGCATACGGCGAGATCTACAAGGCCTTCGACGCCGTCTTCGACTGCAAGGGGCACGGCTGGTCCAACCTGCAAAGCATGCACATCAACCTCCCCTTTCGCGGGGACGAGGAATTCGCCCGGCTGCACGCCGCCATCCGGGTGTTGCTGCCCATCATGCCGGCCCTGGCCGCGTCCTCGCCGCTGCTCGACGGCAAGGCGACCGGCTTCCTCGACGCGCGCATGGAGCAGTATTCCCACAACGCCGCGCGCGTGCCCTCGGTCATGGCCGCGGTCGTCCCGGAGGACGTCTCCTCGGAACAGGAATACCGCGAGCGCATCCTCGCACCCATGTACCGGGACATCGCGCCGCTCGACCCGGCCGGCGTGCTCCAGGACGAGTTCCTAAACGCCAGGGGGGCCATCGCCCGTTTCGACCGCTCCACCATCGAGATTCGCGTCCTCGACACCCAGGAGTGCCCCTGCGCCGACCTCGCCCTGGCCGGCGTGCTCACGGCGGCGCTCAAGGGCCTCGTGGAGGAACGCTGGTCCACCTACGCGGAGCAGAAGGCCTGGGACACGCGGGAGCTGGCGGCCGTCTTTCAGAACACCATCCGCAACGCCGGCCGCACGATGGTGCCCCAGGAATACGCCAAGCTCTTCGGGGTCTACGCGCCCTCGAACATCCCGGCCCGCGTCATCTGGCGACGGCTGACCCACAGCTGCCTGCCGGCCATGGACTACGACCCGGCCTGGGACAAGCCCCTGCCCGTGCTCGTGGACCAGTCGAGCCTGGCCCGGCGCATCCTGGCCGCCCTTGATGGCGACATGCGGCCCGTCAACATCCGCGGCGTCTACGAAAGGCTGTGCGACTGCCTGGAAAAAAACGAGCCGTTCAATGTCGGACTGCTGGGCGCCGCTTATTACCTGTGAGCACGCCGGCAACGCCGTGCCGCCCGGATACCTCCCGCTATTTGCCGGGAGGGAGGACCTGCTCGCCTCGCACCGCGGCTACGACCTCGGGGCGCTGGCCACGGCCGAGGCCCTCGCCCGGGCGGCCGGCGCGCCGCTTTTGTCCGTGGATTTTACGCGCCTGCTTGCCGACCACAACCGCAGCATCGGACATCCCCGCCTCTTTTCGGACATCACCAAGTTCCTTCCCCGCCGGACCCGCCTGGAAATCCTCGCGACCTGCTACGTTCCCCACCGCGAGGCCGTGATTGCCAAGGTCACCGCGCTTCGCGCCACGGACAGGTGCGTGCTGCACATCGCCAGCCACAGCTTCACGCCACGCCTTGGCGATGTCGTGCGCCACTGCGATGTGGGCTTTCTCTACGACCCCGAGCGCGCCGCGGAAAAGACGTTTTGCAGCCGCTGGCTGCGCGAGCTGCGCTGCCTGGACGGCGACCTCATCCTGCGGCGCAACTATCCCTACCGCGGGGTGACGGACGGCCTGGTCACGGCCCTTCGCCGCCGCTTCGGCGAGGCCTATCTCGGCGTGGAACTGGAAGTGAACCAGCGCTTTGCCCGGGGCGGCGAGGAAGCGCTCGCGAGCATCAACGACCACTTGGCCGAAGCGCTCCTGCGGGCCATGGGCCGGGAAACCGTCTGCGTGCCGGCCGGGGAGGCGTGAGCCTGCCACCTTACGAGCCGGCCCCTACGGCCGGGCCGCGCCCCTTGAAGAGCGTCAGGCCATTGCGTTCACGCACGGCCTCGAACCGCTGGCGCAGAAGCGGCAGGAAGGGACTCTCCCCGGCAGGACGGCCGTTTAGGGTCGCAACGGCCACGCGAGGTTCGGGCAGGGTGCGCCGGACGAGCAGGTTCTCAAGCGGCGCGAGCGCCGCCGGCAAGGCCGGGTCGTCCGGGGCGAGGACCGTTTCGATGCGCCCGCCGCCGGCGGACAGGGCCAGCACGGGCCTCGGGCCGACGAAGGCCACGGCGCAGCCCGCCGCCCGGCGCGGCAGGGCCACGCCGTCGCCGGGCGCGCCGAAGCCCCACAGGGCGCAGGGATCGCGCCCGGCGCACCACCAGGGCTGCGTTCCCGAAAGGCCGGCGGCAAGCAGGCGCACGGCCTTGGCCGTGGCGAACTGGGGCGCGGACAGGCCGGCGAAGAATTCGCCCGAGACCACTTCCCCCGAAAGCTCCATGCGCCGCAGCGCCCGGAAAACACCCGGCCAGACGAACGCCGGCGCTTCGCGCGCGAGCATGTCGCGGCAGACGACGCCGTAGCGCGCCAGGAGCACGCGCGCCCGGTCCATGGCCAGCTCCTCGCGCCCCACGGCATCGTCCGGGGGAACCGGAACGCGCAAAAACCCCCATAAACCGGATGCGGGCAGGCTCGCGGCGAAGCGCGCCTGGGACGTGCGCCGCACCGTGCGCCGCCCGCCGCGCGAGGCCTCGAAAAACGGGGCCTCGGGCGTGAAATCCGTGGCCACGCCCCGGCGCAGCACGGCCAGCGCGTCGCAGGCCGCGTCGCCCTTCCAGGTCGCGGCCCAGAGCCGCGTGGCCAGTTCCGTGGGCGAAAGGCCGGTGATGTCGAGCAGCGCGGCGAAATCGTAGCGCGCGCGGGGATCGGGAAAAAACCCCGCGCCCGGTTTGGGCGGCGAAAAGCCGGCCAGATCGAGGTCGTCCGGATGCATGAAGACGACCTTCTTCGTCCCGGCCCCGAACCAGCCGAAGCCTGTCGCGGCAAGGGCCGCGTCGAGCCAGGCCGGATCGTAGGCGCGGCAGCGCGCGGGCAGGACTTCCGTCTCCCACAGCGCGGCGGGAAGCGCCAAACCGGCGAGCTGTTCCAGGCGCGCGGCCACGCCGGCCGCGTCGTCGGCCGGCGTGGCGAGCCCCTGCCACAGCGCCAGGAAATACGGCAGCCGCTCCGCCGGCGCGGCCGCAAGCCCCGGCCGTCTGGCGGCGCGGGCCAGACGCAGCAGGGTCTCGAAATTGGCCGCGTCGCACCAGAGCGTGCCCTCTTCGCCGGTAACGAGCGCGCCGGACAGCCAACGTCCGGCCGCGGCCATGTCCTCGGCCGCCCCTGCCAGGGAAGCGTGGTCCATGCCAAGCAGTCCGGCCATTTCCGCCAGGGAGAGCGGGCCGTAAAAGGAAAACCATTCCACGAGCAGCCCTTCGCGCAGGGCCGCCGCTTCTTCCGGGGTCTGCGTCGGACTTTTGCCCCTGCGCGCCTTGGGTCGCCCGGACGCGCCTTCCAAGGCCTGGGCGGCGTCGCCGTAAAGCGCCAGGGCCACGTCCGCCGCCCGCTCCAGGGCGACGACACGGGGCCTGCCGTCGCCCGGCGCGACGAGGCGGCGCATACGCGGCTGCAAGGCCTCGGCAAGCGCCTCGGGCGCATCCCCGTGGTCCCGGGCCATGGCCGCGAGCATCGCCGCCCATTCGGCTTCGGTGACGACCACGCGCTCCTTGAGCCACTCGAGCAGCTCCGCCGCGCCGGACGGGGCATAGCCCGGAAAGAGCCGCTGGCGCTTGGCCACGAACGCCTGCGCGATATGCGCCGGCACGCTCGGCCGCGACGGCGCGCGCGCCACCTCGGCCACGAGGTCGGGCCGGGCGGACGTCGGGCCGGCGGCAGTGCCGGCGTCGGTCAGGTACATGTATTCCGTGACGTGTCGCCAGACGAGGTCCGCGGCAAAGGGGCTCTGCACCCGGGTGCGCACGACGCTGACCGCGACCGCGCCCGAACGCACGCCGGCAAGGAAGGCGCGCAGCCCCTCCATGTCGAAGGCGTCGGCCAGGCACGTGCGCCAGGCTTCGAGCACCATGGGAAAGTCGCCGTAGCCGGCCACGGCGGCCAGGAGCTTTCGCGCGCGAAGCCGCGTGATCCAAAGCGGCTGGCGCTTGCCGAAGCCGTCGCGGGGCAACAGCAGCGCCCTGCCGGCGGCCTCGCGAAAGGCCGCGCCAAAGGAGCCCGAGCCCTCGAGCCGGGCGCGCAGCCGCGCCGCCGTCTCCTCCGGGGCGAGCAGTTCGAGAATGCGCTCTGGCGCGACCTCGCCCGGGAGGGTGATGGCCACGCAATCGTTGCCGGCGTAGACCGGCGCACTTTCGCCCAGCGTGTCGCCAAGGGCCGCTTCGAGCAGGAGCCCGAGCGGCGCGGTCACGGCCAGGCCCAGGGGCGCGTGCAGAAGCACCTGCGAACCCGGCGCGCCGCCGGGTCCCGTGGCCGTGACCTCGACGACCAGATGCCGGGCATGGGGCAGGCCGGTCCCGGTCGCTTCCCGCTGGCTTTTCAGGAAATCCACCAGGGCCCGCGCCGCGTCCGGTTCGAGAAAGCATTCCGCTTCCAGCGCGGCCGCAAAGCCCCGCTCGTCCAGGCGCGTGTCGGCCTGCTCCAGGAAATCCGAGAGCAGGCCCGAAAAATGGCGGTCGCGGCCGTGGGGGTCGCCAAGCCAGAACGGAGCCGGTACGCTGCCCTCGGGCGCGGGTGAAACAAAGACGTCGGCGTCGGTGATGCGCTCGACGCGCCAGTTTTGCGCGCCAAAAGCGAAAAGCTGGCCCAGGCGCGCCTCCCAGACGAAGACCTCGTCGAGCTCGCCCAGGCGCGCGCCGCTGTCCGCGCGGCGCAGGGCGTAGTACCCCCGGTCGGCGATAACCCCGCCCGAGGCGTAAAGGCGCATGAGCGCGCCTTTGCGCGCCGCGACCGTGCCGTCCACGGCGTCGATGGCGACCAGCGGCGAAAGTTCGCGGACGCGCGACGCGCCGTAGCGCCCGGCCAGCATGCCGAGCGTGAGGTCGAAGGCCGTGCGCGACAGGTCGCGGTACGGCCAGGCCCGGCGCACGGCGTCGTAAAGCGCGTCCACGCCCCAGGCCTCGACGCCGCACATGGCCACGAGCATCTGCGCCAGCACGTCGAGCGGCGCAAGCACCGGGCGAAGCGCCTCGATGTCGCGCGCGTGCGCCGCCCGGGCCATGACCGCCGCTTCCAGCAGGTCCTTTTCGGAAGTGGGCAGGAAAAGCCCACGGCTGGTCTCGCCCACCCCGTGCCCGCTGCGGCCGATGCGCTGCACGGCGGCGCTGACCGTGGGCGGGCATTCGACGAGCGCCACCTCGTCCACCGCGCCGATGTCGATGCCAAGTTCCAGGGATTTGGTGGCCACCACCGCGCGCAGTTCCCCGGCCTTGAGGCGCGCCTCCACGGACTGGCGCAGTTCCCGCGACAGGGAGCCGTGGTGGGCGTAGGCGAGCGTGCCCTCGTCGCCGTCGTTGATCAGGCGCGCGAGCTTTTCGCACAGCTTGCGGTTGTTGACGAATACGAGGGTCGCGCGGTTTCTCTTGATGCGCTCCCGCAGGTCGGCGGCCACGGCCTTGACGCGCCCGCCCGTGCGGTCGCCCTCGGGCCAGGGCACGTGCCGCACGCGCGCCTCCATGCGCTTTTGCGCCTCGCTCGCCACGATGGCGACCGGGCGCGGCACAAGCGCGCCGGACGCGTCCGGCGCGGGGGCGAAGCCGCCGACCATGGCCGCAACCGTGGCCAGCGGCGTGACCGTGGCCGAAAGGGCCACGCGCTGGAATTCGCCGGAAAGCAGTGCCAGCCGCTCCACGGCGGTCAGCAGAAACACCCCGCGCTTGCTCCCAGCCACGGCATGGATCTCGTCGAGGATGACCAGGCGCACGTCGCCGAGCATGCCCCGCCCGCCGCGCGAGGAGAGCAGGAGATTCAAGGATTCCGGCGTGGTGATGAGGATTTCCGGCGGCTTGCGCAGCATGTGCCGCCGCTCCTCGGAGGAGGTGTCGCCGCTGCGGATGGCGACCCGGAGGGACGGCAGCGTCTGCCCGGCGGCCTCGAAATCGCGGCGAATCCCGGCCAGGGGCGCAAGCAAATTGGTGCGCACGTCCGTGCCCAGGGCCTTGAGCGGCGACACGTAGACCACGGACACCCGTCCCGTGGGCCACGCGCCCGTGGCCAGCCGGTCCAGGGCGCACAGAAACGCGGTCAGCGTCTTGCCCGATCCCGTGGGGGCCACGGCGAGCACGTGCTCGCCGGCGGCGATGCGCGGCCAGGCGCGCGCCTGGATATCCGTGGGCGCGCCGACATGTGCGGCGAACCAGGACGCGATGCGCGGATCAAAGGGCAACGGCAGCATGGCGGCAGGGTAAATTCCCGGGCCGTGTTTGGCAAAGCCCTTTCCGCTTCTTTAAAATATATCAATTATTCATGTATATTATACAATTTGTGCACAAGAAAGGAACAAAACAGGACCTGTTGGCGACAGGTTGCGCACAGGAAAGCGACACCCTAAAGGTCGTGAGGAACAGGTAACGCACATTTTGGCGACAGCTGGCCCGCAGTGAGGCACAGCCAAGGAACAGCGAAGGAACAAGGCACGCAAAAAAGCGGGCATCGCCCGCGCCGCGACGGCCAAGCCTTTCGGCCCGAGAGCGAAAGTATTGATTTTATCCCGTGAATCCGGTATGATAATCAGGATACGAACAACGAAGAAACGACCAAGGGGGCGTTAGGAACACGGAAGGAACACCCCGGCGACAGGAAACGAACGCCCTCAGTCCCCGGCCGTCTCGCCGAACACCTGCCGTACCCGCGCCGTGACGCCCCGGCCCGACAGATAGGCCGCATAGTCCTCGGCCGCCTCGCGACGCGCAAACGTCCGCAGCACCAGCTGCGCCCGGTCCGTCTCGTCCCAGACCCAGACATAGGCGTCCGGCACGATTGCCACGAGCAGCAATTCCTGGCGCAACCGCGTGCGCGCCGCGTCCCGCTGCTCGAAATCCCCGGGATCGTAAGGCCCGCCGAGCGCCAGCACCCACCAGCCGGCTTCCTCTTGCATCAACGTAACGCCTACTTCACGCCGATGCGCACGGCATAACTCCAGTAAAACGGCACTTCCACATCGCCCATGGCCTCGGCTTCGCGGCGCAACACGTCCATGCCGAAATCGGATTCGGGCACGCCATGCGCCAGCAGCGCCGCCACGCCGCCGAAGGAATGCGCCAGATCGAGCAGCCGCCTGCCGCTGCCCGGCTCCACATGATGCATCGCAAACTGGCGCGTGAAACGAAACCGCCCCGAAGCGGCCATGCGGCCGAGATGGCCTTCCTTGTCCCAACGCCGCACGTCCGTCAGTCGCAACTTCTCTTCAAGTGCCCGCGCCCGACGCCGCATCGACCAGAGCGCTTCCTCGGCCGCCCCGCCAAACGACGGCGTCATGTCCGCATCCACAGCCGCGAACACGCCATCCTCGCGCAAGATGCGCGACACCTCGGCAAAGGTCGGCTGCGGTTCCATCCAATGCAGGCACTGGCAACACGTCACAATGTCCGCGCACCCGTCCCGAAGCCCGGTCTCGTCGGCATAACCGTTGCGGAAAATCACATCCGCACCGCCGGGAATGGCAAGGACCGCCGCCTCTGCGCGATATCGCATCCCCTCGTTGGGCTCGATGCCGATCACCGTCCCTGCCCGGCCGATCCATAACCGCGTCGCAAGGCCCGTGCCGCTGCCCAAATCCACCACCAACTCCGGCCGCGATACCCCGGCATAGCGACACAACACGTCCACCAGCACAGCCGGCGGCGAAGGCCGGCTGGCCTCATACACCTCGGAAAGCCCGTCGAAACGGGCGGCATTGGCCTCCAGATCTGTCATGACTACACTCCTGGAAGCTTTCTACCGCCACACGCAGCCGCCCGCCAGTTACAGGATTGTCGGGCTGCTCCCGGTCAAAGCTGGGGCGCTGCCCCAGGCCCCGCCGGGGGGAGTGACTCCCCCGGCCGCCGGAGGCATCTTATCCTTCTCCCAATCTCTCAACCTACCGTCCCAAACAGACAAAATACTCCCACAACCCGCCATACGCCTTCCGGCTCTCCAGGTTCACCACATCAAACCGCGCCTGCAGCGCCGGAAGCAGGTGGTCGTCCATGCGCACGTGGTTGACGCCCATCCAGGCGGCGAACCAGGGGTGTGCGGAGCGACGGAAGTCGGCCACGGCCACGATGCCGCCCGGAGCGAGGTGGCTGCGCGCGGCGTCGAGGGCGGCGTCGAAGCCGGGGTTGAACATGCTGAGGCTGTAGGAAAAGACGATGCAGTCCGCGGAGGCGGGAGGCAGGCTTTCCGGGCCGTAGGCCTCGCACAGGAGCCGGCAGCGGGGGGTGTGGGGCGTCGTGGCCCTGGCGGCGCGGGCGATCATGGGCCGGCAGAGGTCGATACCGGTAAGCGAAGCGGCGGGAAAGAGGCGGGCGAGGCGGGCCAGGTTGCGGCCGGTGCCGCAGCCGACTTCGAGGAGCGTCATGTGCGTGCGGCGGCGCGGCCCCAAAGCTTCGGCGGCCAGACGCAGCAGGCGATCGCGACCGAAGAGGAAACTCCAGCGCGTGGCGTCATAGATGCGCGCGTGCCATTTGTAGTAGCCGTGCAGGGGGTTGGCGGCGCAGGCGTTGTCCATCAGGCGACCACCGCCAGGTGCTGGCTGCCGTAGGTACCGACTCGGTCGGCGGCGTGGAGCGGCTCGGTGATTTCGGGGAAGAAGCGCAGGCGGTCGCGGGCCGCGCCCGGCACGAAGGAGACATCGAGGCCGGCGGTGCGCATGAGGATTTTCGCGGCGGGCGCGGCGCTGTCGAAGATGCGGTCCCATTCCTCGGCCAGGGCGGCCGGGGCGTTGCTGGCCAGCCAGTCCTGGTGGTCGAGCAGGATGAAATGGCTGTAGGGGCCGGGATTCCCGGCGAGGAAGGCGCTTACGCTCGCGGTATGGGTGGAAAGGGCGGCAAGGCGGCCGCGGATGACCGGAAAATTGTCTTCCTTGAGATATTCGGGACAGCAGGCGCGGGTATAGCGGCCGGTCAGGTAGACGCGCCAGAAGTAGTTTTCGGCCATGGGAGGGCCGGTGAAGACCTGCCGGACCTTGTCGCGCACGAAACCTTCGAGGCCGCCGGGGTGGGAGTTGCGGATCAGTTCGATCTGCGGACGCGGCACGCCGAGCAGGGCCATGGTTTCCGGGCGGCCGACGAGCCAGCGGCTCACACGGTCCCAGAAGGCGGGCTCGATGGCATCGAAGGCGCGGCGCTGCGCCTCCGGGGTTTGCGCGGCGAGCAGTTCGGGGATCAGGCGGCGCACGCCAGGCTTCACGGCGCTTAAAATACGCGAAAAGGCGAAGGCAACGGCCCCGGACGCGCCGTGGTAGTAAAAGGAGCGCGAGAGCCTGCCGGGCTTGAAGTAGTCGATGTTCCTGTCCCAGAATTCCCGGGCGTAGTCCGGCAGGTCGCCCCGCAGGGCCTTGTAGATGGCGGCGCAGCGCGCGCCGCCGCCGTCGCCGAAAAAGAGAAACAGTTCGGCGTGGGAGGCGCGGCGAAAAAGCGCCCGCTTGAGTTCGAGCAGGGCGTTCTGGCGGAAATTGAGGTCCACGCAGGCGACGCCGGCCGGATCGTCCAGGAGGTAGTCCAAGGCGTTGTCCCCGGCCGAGGTAATGACGACGACCTGCGCGCCGGGGGTGATGCCGAGCAGTTTCCTGTCCAGCCGGGGATCCTCCCAGCAGGTGTTGTAGATGAGGCGGTTGCCGTGGACGAACCGGAAAAAAGCGTCCTGGACGCGGGAGCCGATGGATTTTGCCATGGGGTTAGGTGCCTGTCGCCTGGGGCGGTATGGGGTGTGGAAGCCGCTTTTACCCGGGTTGCTTTTGCGCCGTGCGACGGCCGGGTGACGGAATGGAGACGATGCGGGCGCGTTGCCCGGCGCGCAGGGCTTTGCTAGAGCGGGCCTGCCTCAAGGAGACGCCATGTTCGATTCGCCCGCCGTCCTGCCCCTGTCCCTCGATTCCCTCACTGCCCTGCTCAGCATCGTGGCCATCGACGTGGTCCTTGGCGGCGACAACGCCGTGGTCATCGCGCTGGCCGTGCGCAACCTGCCGCCGCGCCTGCGCGCCAGGGGCATCGTCATCGGCGCGGGCGCGGCCGTGATCCTGCGCGTGGCGTTGACCTTTTTCGCGGCCAAGCTCCTCGACCTGCCCTTTCTCAAGCTCGTGGGCGGCGCGCTCGTGGCCGTGATCGCGGTCAGGCTCTTCGCGGACGGCGGCGAGGCCACTGAGGAGAAGTCCTGCACCACGTTTCTCGGGGCGGTCGGCACCATCGTCGTGGCCGACCTCGTGATGTCCACGGACAACATCCTGGCCGTGGCTGGCGCGTCGCGGGGAAGCCTTCCCCTGCTCGTCTTCGGCCTGGGGCTTTCCATCCCCTTCGTGGTATTCGCCGCGGGATTCTTGAGCCGGCTCATGGACCGCCATCCGATCATCGTGGTCGTCGGCGCGGCCGTGCTCGGCAAGGTGGCGGCGGAGATGATCCTGACCGACGCCTGGGTGGCGGGGTTGGCCAACCCGGGCACCATGGGGCTTTACGCCGGCGAGGTCGTGGGCGCGGTCGGCGTCGTGGTCGTGGGCAAGCTCCGGCTGCGCCTCATGGCGGGCCATGCGCGGCCGTAGCGATCCATTTTTCGTGGTCCCGACACGCCGGTACGCCCTTTTCAGGATCGCGATCCACGATTTCTTTCCAAAGCGTGCTTCGTTCTACATTTCTGTCGCTTTCGCGCTGACAAATTTGTTTCCTACACTGGGTGTTTCATAAAATATACTGCATTAACAAATAGTTAAGCAGTGGCACGTTCCTTGTATAATCCCGATGACCCCGCGCTGTGGTGACCGGGGAAAGGAGCATTCATGGAACAGGCCATTTTCGAGGAACGGCGGGATCAAATCCACCGCAAGGGCGAAGGGCCCTTTGAGCTCGCGTGCAACCGCGACAGCCTTGCCGGGGCGGTGTCCCAACGGGCCTGCGTGTTCTGCGGCTCCCGCGTGGTGCTCTATCCCATCGCCGACGCCCTGCACCTGGTGCACGGGCCCATCGGCTGCGCCGTTTACACCTGGGACATCCGGGGCGCGCTGTCTTCCGGCCCGGAACTGCACCGCCTGAGCTTTTCCACCGATCTCCAGGAAAAAGACGTGATTTTCGGCGGCGAGAAGAAACTCAAGGCCGCCCTGCTCGAACTCATCGAACGCCACAAGCCCAACGCGGCTTTCGTCTATGCCACCTGCATCGTGGGCATCATCGGTGACGACGTGGGCGCGGTGTGCCGCGACGTGTCCGAACAGACGGGCATCCCGGTCATCCCGGTCCAGTCCGAGGGCTTCAAGGGCAACAAGCGCGAAGGCTACGCCGCCGCCTGCAAGGCCATGTTCACCCTGGCCGGCACCGGCGACACCTCGGGCATCAGCCCCATTTCCGTCAATATCCTCGGCGATTTCAACCTGGCCGGCGAGATCTGGATCATCCGCGAATACTTCAAGCGCATGGGCGTCGAGGTGGTGGCCAACATCACCGGCGACGGCCGCGTGGCCGACATCAAGCGCTGCCACGGCGCGGGCCTCAACGTGGTGCAGTGCTCCGGCGCCACCATGGAGCTGGCCCAGATGATGAAGGAGAAGTTCGGCACGCCATTTCTGCGCGTGTCCTACCTCGGCATCGAGGACATGGCCGACTCGCTCTACGCCGTGGCCGACCACTTCAAGGATCGCGACCCCGGCATCGTGGAGCGCACCCAGGCGCTGGTGCGCGAGGAGTTGTCCAAGCTGTTGCCGGAGCTGCGCAAGTACCGCGAGGACCTCGAAGGCAAGAAGGTCGCCGTCTATGTCGGTGGCGCCTTCAAGGCCTTTTCGCTCATCAAGGCCTTCCGCCACCTGGGCATGCAGGTCGTGCTCGTGGGCTCCCAGACCGGCACCAAGGAAGACTACGAGGAACTGGCCGCCATCTGCGACCCGGGCACGGTCATCGTGGACGACTCCAACCCGCTGGAGCTCTCGAAGTTCGTCAGGGAACTCGACGTGGACCTCTTCGTCGGAGGCGTCAAGGAGCGGCCCATCGCCCACAAGCTCGGCGTGGGCTTTTGCGACCACAACCACGAACGCAAGGAAGCGCTGGAAGGCTTCGTCGGCATGCTCAATTTCGCCAAGGAAGTCCACGCTTCGGCCACGAGCCCGGTCTGGCGGTTCGTGCCCCGGCGCGAGGCCATGGCCAGGGAAAAGGAACAGGAAGCCGCCAAGCGCGCGGCCGGCGGAGAAGGCATATGAGCGACTCGCCCTACGTTTCCACGACCAACGCCTGCAAGCTGTGCACGCCCCTGGGCGCGGCCCTGGCCTTCCGGGGCGTCGAGGGGGCCATTCCCTTCCTGCACGGCTCCCAGGGCTGCGCCACCTACATGCGGCGCTACATCATCAGCCATTTCCGCGAACCCATGGACATCGCCTCCTCGGCGCTGGGGGAAAAGCAGGCTGTCTTCGGCGGCGGCCCCAACCTCAAAAAGGGCATCCTCAACGTCATGTCCAAGTACGGCGCCAAGGTAGTCGGCGTGGCCACGACGTGCCTGACCGAAACCATCGGCGACGACGTGCCCCGGCTTTTGGCGGAGTTCCGCAAGGAATTCGGCGACCTGCCCCTGCCCGAGATCGTCAATGTCTCCACGCCGAGCTATTCCGGCACGCACATGGAAGGCTGGCACGCGGCCACGGCCGCCCTGGCCTCCCAGCTGGTGCGGGAAAAGGTCGCCGCGCACCGGCGCGTGAACCTGATCCCCGGCTTCGTCTCCCCGGCCGACCTGCGCCACTTCAAGGAAATTCTCGCCGACTACGGCGTGGACGCGACCGTGCTGCCCGACATTTCCGAGAGCATGGACCGCCCGGCGCTGCTCGACTACGAAAAGCTGCCCGCCGGCGGCACGCCGCTTGCCGACATCCGGGCCATGTCCGGGGCGCTTGGCACCATCGAATGCGGCCGGGCCGACCACATGGCCGAAAGCGCCGGCACAAACCTCGAACGCCGCTTCGGCGTGCAGAACCTGCGCGTGGGCATCCCGGTCGGCATCCGCGAGACCGACGTCTTCTTCGACGCCCTGGAACGGCTCACGGGCCAGCCCATGCCCGAGAAATACGCCAGCGAGCGCGGCAAGCTCGTGGACGCCTACGTCGACGGCCACAAGTACGTGGCCGGCAAGCGCGCCATCGTCTACGGCGAGGAGGATCTCGTCATCGCCATGGTCGCCTTCCTGGCCGAGATCGGCGTCAAGCCGATCCTCGCCGCGACCGGCGCCAAGTGCCGCAACTTCAAGCAGGCCCTGGCCGAGGTCACGGAAGGCATCCTGCCCGAGCCCCCCGAGGCCCGGGAAGGCGTGGATTTCCACGACATAGCCGAGCAGGCGGCCGACCTTGCCCCGGACCTTCTCGTCGGCCACAGCAAGGGCTACCGTTACGCCAAGGACATGGGCGTGCCGCTTGTGCGCGTGGGTTTCCCCATCCACGACCGCTTCGGCGGCCAGCGCATGCTGCACGTGGGCTACCGCGGCACGCAGGAACTTTTCGATCGCCTGGTCAACACCATCCTCGAACGCAAGCAGGAAGACAGCGCCGTCGGATACGGCTATCTCTAAAAGGAGCCCGCCATGACCACCCCAAAGGACCTCTCCAAGCATCCCTGCTTCAACCGCGAATCCGCCGGCTCCTGCGGCCGCGTGCACCTGCCCGTGGCCCCCAAGTGCAACATCATGTGCAACTTCTGCAATCGCAAGTACGATTGCGTGAGCGAATCGCGACCCGGCGTGACCAGCGCCGTGCTCTCCCCCGAGCAGGCCGTGGTGTACATGGAAAAGGTGCTGGGAAAAGAGCCCCGCATCACCGTGGTCGGCATCGCCGGCCCCGGCGACCCCATGGCCAACCCCGAGGCCATGGAGACCATCCGCCTGCTCAAGGACACGTATCCGCAGATGCTTTTCTGCCTGTCCACCAACGGCCTGGCCCTGCCGGCCCATGCGGCGGAACTGGCCGAACTGGGCGTGACCCACGTGACCGTGACCGTCAACGCCGTGGACCCGAAGGTCGGGGCCAAGGTCTATGCCTGGGCCCGCGACGGCAAGGTCATCCTGCGCGGCGAGGCCGCGGCCAAGCTCCTGCTCGAACGCCAGCTCGAAGGCATCCGCATCCTCAAGGAGAAGGGCGTCATCGTCAAATCCAACACCATCGTCATCCCCGGCGTCAACGACCACCACGTGCTGGAGATCTCCAAGACGCTGTCCACGCTCGGGGTGGACATCCAGAACATCATGCCGCTGTTCCCGGTGGCGGACACGCCGTTTGCCGACGTGCCCGCGCCCACGGCCGAGATGATCAAGGAGCTGCGCGCCTCCGCCGGCGAACTCCTGCCGCAGATGAGCCATTGCAAGCGCTGCCGCGCCGACGCCGTGGGGCTTTTGTGCAACGACCGCTCGGGCGAACTGTCGCCGCTGCTGGGCGAATGCTCCCGCACCGCGCCCGGGTCGGACCTCGGCAAACGGCCGTACGTGGCCGTGGCCACGCGCGAGGGCATGCTTGTCAACATGCACCTGGGCGAGGCCCACAAGTTCCAGATCTGGAAGCAGGAAGGCATCGGCTTCTCCTATGTCGAGGAGCGCTATGCCCCGGACCCCGGGGCCGGCCCCAAACGCTGGGAGGAACTGGCCAAGGTGCTCTCCGACTGCCGGGCCGTGCTCGTGGCCGCGTTCGGCGAGACCCCGCGCAAGGTGCTCACGGCCCACGGCGTGCTGCCCTACGAATGCTCGGGATTCCTGGAGACGGCCCTGGCCGAGGTCTACGGCGCGGGTGACCTGTCGCTTCTCAAAAGCCGCAAAAAAGGCCTGGGCAAGGCCTGCGGCTGCAGCGGCGGCAGCGGCGAAGGCTGTGGCTGATGCCCGAGGTTTCCCGCTCCCGGCCATAATGCCGACGCAAGCGGCTTGCTTCCATAGCGGAGCAGGCCGCTTATATTTTTTGACAAACCGACCGTCACTCTATATAAAGCTACAATCAACGCGGTCCGTGAAACAAAGTTGCACGCGGCCGCTGCGGACCGGACGCATGCGTTCCGGCGTCCCGGCCCGATGCAACCCGAACCCATCGCGCCACGCTCGTATCCGGTGGTCGACGATCCACCACCGCTCATGCAAGACGCGCACACCACGACAGGCACGGGCGACGCTGCCGCCGCGTTGCCATCTCTCCCGGATATGGAGCAATGCCACATCCTCGGCGTCTATTCCATGTCCAAACAGACGAAGACGGGACAGGGCGGGACAAGCCGCGCCTATGACCAAAAGACATACTGGTTCATCCGCCGCAGTCCAGAGGGCGACTATTACGTCCAGGCGCTCAACGCCAACGCCATTCCATCAGGACCGGTCACGCCCGTCACCAAGGGTGAATTCCTGAGCCACTACCAGCCTGAAGCCGGCTACTACGAAAAACGCTGCCTGCCGTTTATCGAGTCGCTCAAGAAGAAAATCGCCCTGGCCGAAAAGCACCTCTCCGAGGACGACCTGGACGGCGCGGAAAAGGAATTCCTCAAGGCCCTGCTGCTGGACGAAAAGCACCCCAAGGCCAATATCGAGCTCGGCAAGATCTACCTGGACAAGGGCGACGGCAAGAAGCTGGCCGCGGCGCTGCGACGCATCTTTTCCATCGACGTGCTGTTCATGGAGCAGGAACGGCATCTGTTCAACGAATTCGCCATCAGCCTGCGCAAGGAAAAGCGCTACGCCGAATCCGTTTCCTTTTACGAAAAGGCCCTGGAGCGCAATGCCAGCGACGAGAACCTCCACTTCAATGTTGCCCGCGCCCTGTCGGAATCCGGCGACGCGGCCGGGGCCATGCGCCATTTGGAGCAGGCCCTGGCGCTTCGCCCCGGATTCGAGCAGGCGGCGCGCCTGCTCGAGCATATCCGCAGCGCCGCCCCGTCCGGCGACGGCCAGCCATCTCCTGATGTGACGGTTCCCAGGGAGGCGACGCCGTGACCGCGCCCACCGTGCCGTCGCTCCACTGCCCGCCCGGCACCAAGATGATCCTGGAGGTGGCGGGCATCGAGGACAAGCTGCAATCCCTTTGCGCAGGCTATCTGCGCAGCCGTTGCGTCATCACGCAGATGCCGCTTCTGGCCGAGGCCAACCGCGAGGCGCTCTACCAGCTCCTCTATCCGGGCGCGGGGGTCATCGCCCGCTACCTGCACGAGGGAACGGTCATCGGCTTTTCGGCCAAGATCATCAAATGGATCCAGGTGCCCTTTCCCCTGATTTTTCTCACCTACCCGCCCCGCCTCGAATCCATGGACCTGCGCCGCCACAAGCGCATTTCCTGCTGTTTCCCCGGGCAGGTGCGTCTGGGGGAGGCCTCCTTCACCGGCATGGTGCTCGACCTCAGCCTCTCCGGCTGCCAGTTCTCCACCATCACGGACGGCGCGGCGCCCGCCGTCCGTGTCGACGACGTCATGGAGCTGCGCTGCGAGCTGTTCGGCGCGGCGTCCGACGCCTGCCTGCCCTGCGCCGTCATGCGGGTCTCCACGGCGGGCCGCCGGCTGGAAGTCGGTCTCAAGTTCCGCACCCTGCCGCCCGCCGCGAGCGACGCCCTCGGCGCGTACCTGCAAGCCGCCCTGTCCGTGCTCGGCTGAGCATCCCGTTTCGTGCCTGGAGGCGACAATACTGTTGCGTCCGCCTCCCTTTTTGCGCAGCCGCATCCCGGCGTGCGCTGGCATGTCCCGCCGGAAGCCGTGCCGTTGCCGGCCGGGGCGCGCGCGGGCGGACACCCCCGCAACAAACGGCATCTTTTTTGCGTGATGACATGCCGACAAAGGAGGTCCCCATGCTGGTCATCCTGCTCCACTGGCTCTTGACCCCATCTTTGCCCCCGGCCGCCGTTCCCGTCCCCGTGCGCGATCTGAAACGGGACAGGAACAAATGAAACAGCGTCATGCAAAGACCTATGTCTTCCTGTTGCAGCGACAGGCAACGGACGCTTGTCTCAGGAGGACACAAGTGACACGCATTCAGTAAAACAAGTGTGACTCTATACAGAACGGCAACCTTTCCCTATCCTTTCCACATGCTGGAATCCACCAGCCTGCCGCGGACACATTTTGCCAATCGCCACGCATTCCGGATGCCCGTGATCCATGAGAGAAGACGCCCCATGCTTGACGCCGCCGTGCTGCCGCCGCTGCTCCTGACGCTCAAGGTCTCCACCCTGGCCACGGCCCTGGCGACAATTCCCGCCGTGGCCCTGGCCAGGCTGGCCCGCGTGCGCGAATTCCCGGGGCGGGACCTGGCGGACGCCATCCTGACCCTGCCGATGGTGCTGCCCCCGACGGTGCTCGGCTACTACATCATCGTCCTGCTCGGCCGGCGCGGCGTTTTCGGGTCCTACCTCTGGGACACCTTCGGGATTAGCATCATGTTTACCTGGGAAGGCGCGGTGATCGCGGCCGCGGTGGTGGCGTTTCCCCTGGTGTACCGCTCGGCCCGCGCGGCGTTCGAGGGCGTGGACGAAAACCTCGAGAACGCCGCCAGGACCCTTGGCGCGTCGGAGACGGTCATCTTCTTCCGGGTTTCGATGCCCCTGGCCATGCGCGGCCTGCTCGCCGGCATCATGCTGGCCCTGGCCCGGGCCATGGGCGAGTTCGGCGCCACGCTCATGGTCGCCGGCAATCTGCCCGGCAAGACGCAAACGCTGTCCCTGGCCGTCTACAGCGCCACCCAGGCCGGCAACGACACCTTGGCCAACGAGCTCGTACTGCTGATCTCCGTGGTCTGCGTGGTCCTGCTTGTGATCGTGGCGAAAGTCATCAAACCCAAAGCGTAAAGGAAGGAGGATGCCGCAAATGAAAAAAATCCTGTTGTCCCTGGCGATCGCCCTGTTGACCGCCTTGCCGGCCCAGGCCGCCGATCTGACCGTGTCCGCCGCCGCGAGCCTCACCGACGCCTTCAACGCCGTCAAGGCCGAGTTCACGAAGACCCATCCCGGGGTCAACGTCACCATGAACTTCGCCGCTTCCGGCGCGCTGCTCTCCCAGATGGAAAAAGGCGCGCCCGTGGACGTCTTCGCCTCGGCCGACCAGAAGACCATGGACATGGCCGTGGAGAAAAAGCTCATCGACGCCCCCACCCGCGTGAACTTCGCCCAGAATTCCCTGACGCTGACCGTTCCCGCCGCCAACCCGGCCAAGGTCAAGGATCTGGCCTCCCTCAAGGGAGCCTCGGTCAAGCGCGTGGCCATCGGCAACCCGGATTCCGTGCCTGTGGGCCGCTACACCAAGGCCGCCCTGACCAAAATGGGGGAATGGGACGCGCTGGCGCCCAAGTTCGTCATGGCCGAGTCCGTGCGCCAGGTGCTCGACTACCTCGCCCGCGGCGAGGTTGACGCCGGCTTCGTCTACGGCACCGACGCCAAGCAGGGCGGGGACAAGGTCACGATCGTGGCCGAAATTCCGCTGGAAAAGCCCGTCAGCTACCCCATCGCCGTGCTTTCCGCCTCGGCCGACAAGAAAAACGCCGCCGCCTTCGTGGCCTTCGTCGTCAGCCCCGAGGGACAGGCGATCCTGGCCAAGTACGGCTTCAAGAAGCCCTAACCCGAATCAACCGCTTTGCGCGCTCCCGGGACGCTGCCCGGGAGCGCGCGAAAAAAACAGCCAGGAAACGGTCCCGCCCATGCGTATCACCGTGGACATCAAGAAAGCCTACCGCGGCGCGGCCCGGGATTTCCACCTGCATTCCACGTTTTCCACCACGGACAACCGGGTCGTGCTGTTCGGGCCTTCGGGTTCGGGCAAGACGCTCACCCTGCGCGCCATCGCGGGCCTCATGCGCCCCGACGCCGGGAGCATCACCCTGGACGGGCGTACCCTGTGCGACAGCGCCCGGAACGTGTTCGTGCCGCCGCGCGACCGCCGCATCGGCTACCTTTTCCAGGACTACGCCCTGTTTCCCCACCTGACCGTGACGCAGAACGTGGCCTTCGGCCTCACGCCCCTTTTCGGCAGGCTTTCCGCCGCAAACCGCGACCGCGTGCACTCCATCATGGAGCTTTTCGGCATCGCAGGCCTGGCCGGCTCGCGCCCGGCCCGCATCTCCGGCGGCCAGCGCCAGCGCGTGGCCCTGGCCCGGGCCCTGGTCAGCGACCCGAGCGCCCTGCTCCTCGACGAGCCCTTCTCCGCCCTGGACATCCCCCTGCGCCAGCGCGTGCGCGTGGAGCTGGCCGGCATCCTGAACCGCCTCGACATCCCGCTCGTCATGGTCACCCACGACCCGGCCGACGTGGCCTTTTTCGGCGGCGACGTGGTGAGCTACGGCGACGGCAAAGTGCTCGAGGTTCAGCCCGCCGAGGTCATGCGCCGCACCATGGTGCGCGTGGCCTGACGCCTCCCCGGCAAGACGCGCGTTCGGACTCCATTGACGCCTCCGGTCCCCGGGCGTATCTTACAAAAATGCGCACGATGCACGCTTGCGGAGCCGTCCATGGCTAGCCTGTCCGAGTGGACCACGGTCCCGATCACTGCCTCCAATCTCGACACCGTGCTGGCCGTGGTTTCCGACGCGGCCTACCGCGACGACGCCAGCCTCGTCTCCGGGCTCACGGCGCAAGGCCTCAGCGAGCTCGACCTCACGGGCAGCGGCACGGGCACGTACGTGGCGGGCAACGCCGCCTTCGACGCCTGGACCACGGTGATAAACGGCGAACCGGCGGCCATCATCGCCTTTCGCGGCACAGACGACATCGACTACAGCCTCGACGGCATAAGCGCCTACCTCGGCAGCGCGGACGCCGCCTATTGGTTCGACACCAAGGGGTATTACGACCTGCTCGATAGCGGTGTCGCCGCCTTCGACGCCGCCGTCTCCGCCCTCGGCATCAAGCAGGTCTACGTAACAGGGCATAGCCTCGGCGGCGCGGCGGCCCAGGCCTACATGGCCGCGCACCCGGACACGGCGGACACGTCCTACACGGCTGTGACCTTCGGCTCCCTGGGGCTTTCCGGGGACGGGACCTGGACCACGGACGGACGCATCACGAATTTCGCCGACGCCTCGGACTTCACCAACTCGCTCGGCACGCAAACCGCCGGCCTGACCATTACGGTGAGCACGGGCGAAACGAGCCTGTCGTCCTCGGGGCTCGATCTGGCGACACTCCTCAGCGACCCGGCCTCTTTCCTCGATACGCACTCCATCAGCCTGTTCGCCAGCGACGCCGCCACCTACGACGCGGCCAAGGCCGGGATCGCCGCCACGGACACGACGACCTTCTTCACGGCCAAAGCCGCCTTCAACGGCGTGACCATCGCCCAGTCCTCCTCGCTTTAATCCGCGCCCTTGCCCGCTTCGCCCGGCTTGCGCCCGAATCCGATGGCCCCTGTCGGGCACACGCCCAGACAGTCGCCGCAATTGGTGCAGTTGGCCTCCTCGGGCCGGGTGGAGAGCTCGCAAACCTTGTCGCACTTGCCGCAGCCGTTGCAGGCGCTGGTCTTGAAGACCTTGTAAAGCGACACGCCCTTGAGCGCCTCCAGCACCCCGCCCGTGGGGCAGGCGAAACGGCACCAGGCCGCGGAAAATACCAGCCCGAGCGCCAGGATGCCGAGCACCACGGCCGTGCGTACGAGCCACAGCAGTTGTGCGTGCTCGAAGGTGAGGGCCACGGACTCGAAAAACGCTCCCACGCGGATGGGCACGTCGGCCCGGGGCTGGCTGAGGACGTAATAGACGTACAGGCACGCGGCCACGGAAAGGTACTTGCCGTACCCCGCCAGACGCGCGAACCGGCCACCGAAACGCCGGCCCAGGGGCGCGACCTTGCCGAGCAGTTGCACGGCCAGACCGCCGGGGCAGGCCCAGCCGCAAAACGCCCGGCCGACGACCAGCACCGACAGCGGCAAAAGGAGCCAGAAGCCCCAGAACAGGGAAAAAAGCCGTCCATGGCAGGTGATGACCGGACAGTTCTGGCAACTGACGTAGGGCACGACAAAGGGGCAGCGCAGCACGCCGTAGAGCGACCACTGGCCGAGGATCGCCGTCCCGGCCAGTTGCGCGACGCGGCGCCACGCGCGCATGCCCCGTGATGCCGCCTTGGCGGCCACGGCGAGCTCAGACATCCCTGACTCCGTACTGTTCCACCATTTTCCGCCCCTGCGCCGAAATGGCCGCAATGAACCCCTGGCGCTCGAAATGCACCTGCCCCTGGGGGGAAACGAGGTACGCGGCATAGCGCTCGGCCAACGCCTTGTCGCGCGCGCTTTCCATGACGCCCACGGTGAAGGTCATGGGCGGCGGCGGAAAAAACTTCGGATCGACGGGCAGGATGTCCATGCGGCCGACGAACTGCGGCAGGCGCGTGACCCGCAGCTCCACCACCGAGACGTCGCCCTTGCCGGAGACGATGTCTTCCATGACCCGCTGCACGCAGGAGCCCTTGGCGATGTCGTTTTCCTGCGCCGCTTCGAGCACCCCGGCCTTCCCCAGCAGGGCCAGGGCGGCCGCGCCCCCCGGCGGCGAGGCCCCGGGCGCGAGCACCACCTTGACGCCCGGCTTGCCGAGATCCTCCACGCTCCTGATGCCCGCGGGATTCCCCGGCGGCGTGACCAGCACGTACTGGGTGAAGCACAGCGGCTTGAACCAGGTCATCTTGCCCGCCGCACGCAGCTTCCTGGCGAGATCGAGCACCCGGCCGGCAAAGACGTCGGTGGTCGCCGAAGCGAGCAGCGACTTGCCGAGCGCCGCGGCAAAGGCTCCGGTATAGGCGACTTTCGCGCCGCTTTGGGCCTCGAATTCCTCATTTGCCGGCATCATGGCTTCGGCCAGCCCGCCGCAGGACCACACGCGCAGCACTTCCCCGGTTTCCGCCGCCCTGGACGGGACGGCCCCGCACAGTACGCCGCAGGCCGAAACCGCCGCAGCCTTGAGAAACAGCCGGCGGCCGGAACACTCGGTCTTTTCGGCCATATCCCCTCCTGTCGCCGTCGGTGGCGATTTTTGCGGTTCCATACCGCAAACATAGCGAGAAATCCAATAGATGCAGACTATTACCTGGCTCCCCTTCCATCCGGCCCGACTATCCCAGGAACAAGAAAAAACGTGTATGCCCTGTCCGGCACAGCCAGGGTCTTGACAGCCCCGGGGCCGCCGTCTATCCTAATTGAGGAGATCATCAGACGATGCCATCCCGACTCACCCCCGTACGCCCGAAAAAACTCGGCGACCTTGTCATTCAGCAAATCCAGGAAAAGATTTCCCTGGGCGTCTTTCCGGCGGGCAGCAAGATCCCCACCGAACCCACGCTCATGGCGCAACTTGGCGTGGGCCGCTCCACCGTGCGCGAGGCCGTCCGCGTGCTGGTCAGCGCAGGCCTGCTCGAAGTCCGTCAGGGCGACGGCACCTACGTGCTCGACCGCCGCTCGGGCCATGAGCCCCTGGAATACCGCCTGCGCCGGGCCAAGGCCGAGGAAATACGGGAAGTGCGCCGCATCGTCGAAGTGGAAACGGCCAGGCTCGCCGCGAAAAACCGCACCCCGGCCGACATCGCCGCCATGCGCGAGCACCTGGAGAAAAAACGCGAAGCCATCCATGCCGGCGACACCCATGGCTACGTCGCGGCTGACATCGCCTTCCACTCCGCCGTGGCCGCGGCCAGCGGCAACAGCCTGCTGGCGGACATCTACCGCAGCTTCACCATGGTTTTTCAGGACTTCCTCGACAGCCTCATCGCCGACCGGGGCGTCAACCAGTACCAGGACCGCATCCACACGGGCCTGCTCGACGCCATCGCCGCCCGCGATGCCGAAAAGGCCGTGGCGTTCGCCATGGAAGCCTTGGACCGCACCAGCGACGATGCCAAGGCGCTGGGCGAGGACTAGGAGGCGCGTTTTTTTATGCCGCCCAAACATCAGATGATAAGATCAACACCTGAAACGCCGCACCGCGCGGGTTTTGCCGCAGCCGAAGCGCACGTCGTTAGAAACAAGACTGGAGAAATCCAACGGGTGAATGGGTATCGTGCCGCGAATGGGGCTTTCCGAACGCGAAATCGCATGATCCACGACCATCCGCAACCGGCGTCCGCTTGAATGTAGCGGCCGTCACTTCGCCGGAGTTTTTTCATGCGCATGCACAAATCGGTCTTATACGTCCTGCTCCCCGCCTTTCTCTGCTATTATGCGGCCGTGGCCCATGCCTCCCTGCAAAAAGACATTCTTTCCGGGCCGGAAAGCGCGATTTCCCAGCTGCGCCGCATCATCCCCCGCCTGGCCGTCCCGGCCTGCCTGACCGACACCGTTCACCGGGCCATGGGCGGACTGCGCGAAGCCGTGGAGGCGGCGGGACTCCTGCGCGACAGCCGCCCCAGCGCCGAACAGGCCCGACGCGATTTCGTGGCCCTGTGGAAGGACCTCGAGCCTTCCCGGCCTGTCGCCGCGACCCTGGCCGAACCCGATCCGGGCTATCCCGTGCTGGTTCCGGGGCAGGATTGAAACTATTTTGACAACAGGTTGATATCGCAGGAAATTAAAAGCAATTTCCGTATCCTTCCCTTGACACGCCCCGGTCGGATTGTTACCCGTTTTGGCACTCAGGAGTCCTGAGTGCCAAACGAGGTTGCGCCATGCCCCTTCTCGACCGGGAACAAGCCGTACTGACCACCATTATCGAGGCCTACGTCGCCTCGGCCGCGCCGGTGGGATCGCGCGCGGTTTCCAAATTGTGTCCCCTGGGCCTGTCCCCGGCCTCGATCCGCAACATCATGGCCGACCTGACCGACGCCGGCTATCTGGCGCAGCCGCACACCTCGGCCGGCCGCGTGCCCACGGCCAAGGCCTTCCGCCTCTACCTCGACACGGTCATGCGCCCCGCGCCCGTGGCCGAGGACGCCTGCCGGCGCATCGCCGACGACCTGTCCACGGCCGGCCACGACGTCGGCGACATGCTGCGCCGGGCCTCGCGCCTGCTTTCCGGCCTGTCGCTGCAAGTGGCCATGGTGGTCGTGCCCAACGAATCGGCGGCGCGCTGGAAACGCATCGATTTTTCCCTGCTCAACTCCGGCCTCGTCATGGTCCTGCTCGTTCTTCAGGGCGGGCTCGTGCGCACACGCATCATCGAGACCGACCCTGACGTCACGGCCGACGACCTCGTGCGCTTCGCCAATTACTTGAACCATCTCTTTACGGATATGACCGTTGCCCAGGCGCGCCTGCGCCTCGTGGCAGAGATGGAGCAGGCGCGGCGCACCCTCGACGACCTGTGCCGCCGCGCCCTGACCATGGCCCAATGCGCCTTCGAGCAGCAGCGCGAAGCGGCCTGCGAGGTCATCGTGGACGGGACGCCCAACATCCTGTCCCAGCCAGAATTCACCGACGCCGAACACGTGCGCGAGCTCATGCGCGTGCTCGAAGAACGTACGATCCTGCTCGAACTCCTGGACAAAACCGCAAATGAACTTAAAACGGTCATAACCATCGGCGACGAGTCGGACAGGGCCGTGCTCGCGGAACTGGGCGTCATCACCGCGCCCTACGGCACCGGCGGCCTTCCGTTCGGGGCCATTGGCGTCATCGGCCCCTTGCGCATGGACTACGCCAAGCTCGTGCCCGTGGTGAACTGCACGGCCGCCGCCCTGACGCGGCTTCTCGACCGGCACTTTTAACGTCAACGCCCGCGCGCCAGGCCAAGCCGGCTCCCGCCGGCCTTTTTTCGCGCCCGACGCGACATTGTGGAGGATGCATGGCCCCTGAAGAAAAAATCACCGATGCCGCCGCTCCCGAAAGCTCCGACCCGGCCGCCGCGGCCGCGCCGGAAGAGGAAATCGAGCGCCTGCGCGCCGAACTGGCCGCCGAGTCCGACCGCCGGCTGCGCAGCCTCGCCGAAACGGAAAATCTGAAAAAACGCCTTCTCAAGGAGAAGGAGGAATTTCAGAAATACGCCACGGAATCCCTGGTTTCGGAGCTGCTGCCCGTCCTCGACCACCTCGATCTCGCCCTGACCCACGGCAAGGGCCTTGCCGCCTGCAAGGACTTTGTGGTCGGCGTGGACATGACGCGCAAGGCCTTCATGGACATCCTCGGCCGCCACGGCGTGACCGAATTCGGGGCCGAGGGCGAGCCGTTCAACCCCGAGTCCCACGAAGCCCTCGGCATGGCCAGCCGGCCCGACCTGCCGACCGACGCCGTGGCGCAAGTGGTGCAGAAGGGCTTCACCCTGCGCGGGCGGATGCTGCGCCCGGCCAAGGTGATGGTCAACAAGGCCCCGGAGGCCTAACGCCCGGCACTGCGGTCGATTTTTACCGGAAAGAGGGCGTTTTTTTCCGAAAAACCCCCTTTACTCGGGAGAATCGGGCCTTATATGTCAGCCTGTCAATACGAAACCATCCGCCCGCAGCGGCGGAATATCATACCGGAACCCCCAAGGAGGAAAGGCTATCATGGGTAAGATAATCGGGATCGACCTCGGGACCACCAACTCCTGCGTCTACGTCATGGAGGGCAAGGACCCGAAGTGCGTCACCAACCCCGAGGGCGGCCGCACCACCCCGTCCATCGTGGCCTTTACCAAGGAGCGGCTGGTCGGCGAAATCGCCAAACGCCAGGCCGTGACCAACCCCGAGCGCACCATTTTCGCCATCAAGCGCCTGATGGGCCGCCGTTTCGACGCCCCGGAAGTCGGCAAGTGGCTCGCGCATTGCCCGTACAAGATCGTCGAAGGCACCGGCGGCGACGCCTATGTCGAGGTCGAGGGCAAGAAGTACAGCCCGGCCGAAATCTCGGCCATCATTCTCGGCAAGCTGAAAAAGGACGCCGAAGCGTACCTCGGCGAGCCCGTTTCCGAAGCCGTCATCACCGTGCCGGCCTACTTCAACGACGCCCAGCGCCAGGCCACCAAGGACGCCGGCCGCATCGCCGGCCTCGAGGTCAAGCGCATCATCAACGAGCCCACGGCCGCGTCCCTGGCCTACGGCTTCGACAAGAAGTCCAATGAAAAGATCGCCGTCTTCGACCTCGGCGGCGGCACCTTCGATATTTCCATCCTGGAAGTCGGCGACAACGTCGTCGAGGTCCGGGCCACCAACGGCGACACCTTCCTTGGCGGCGAAGACTTCGACCAGCGCGTCATCAACTACCTTGTGGAAGAATTCAAGAAGGAGACCGGCATCGACCTGGCCCAGGACCGCATGGCCCTGCAGCGCCTGAAGGAAGCCGGCGAAAAGGCGAAAAAGGAACTGTCCACGGCCATGGAGACCGAGGTCAACCTGCCGTTCATCACGGCAGACGCCTCCGGTCCCAAGCACATGATGGTCAAGCTCACCCGCGGCAAGCTGGAATCCCTGGTCCACGATCTGGTCCAGCGCACCGTGGAGCCCTGCCGCAAGGCCCTGGCCGACGCCGGCCTCAAGGCCGCCGACATCGACGAGGTCGTGCTCGTCGGTGGCATGACCCGCATGCCGCTGGTCCAGAAGACCGTGCAGGAATTCTTCGGCAAGGAGCCCAACCGCTCGGTCAACCCCGACGAGGTCGTGGCCATGGGCGCGGCCATCCAGGGCGGCATCCTGGCCGGCGACGTCAAGGACGTGCTGCTGCTCGACGTGACCCCGCTGTCGCTCGGCATCGAGACCTTGGGTGGCGTGTTCACCAAGCTGATTGACCGCAACACGACCATCCCGACCCGCAAGAGCCAGGTGTTCACCACCGCGGCCGACAACCAGCCCTCGGTGTCCATCCACGTGCTCCAGGGCGAGCGGCCCATGGCCGGCGATAACATGACGCTCGGGCGCTTCGAGCTGACCGGCCTGCCGCCGGCGGCGCGCGGCATCCCGCAGATCGAGGTCACTTTCGACATCGACGCCAACGGCATCGTCAACGTCTCGGCCAAGGACACCGGCACGGGCAAGGAACAGTCGATCCGCATCACGGCCTCCTCGGGCCTTTCGGAAGCCGACATCCAGAAGCTCATCAAGGACGCCGAGTCCCATGCCGAGGACGACAAGAAGAAGCAGGCCCTGATCGAGGTGCGCAACCAGGCCGATACGCTGGTCTACACCACCGAGAAGTCCCTGGCGGAGCTCGGCGACAAGGTCGACGCGGCCACGCGCGGCGAGATCGAGTCCAAGCTCAACCACGTCAAGGAAACGCTTAAGGGCGAGGACGCCGACGCCATCAAGCGCGCCACCGACGACCTGTCCCAGGCCTCGCACAAACTGGCGGAGAAGCTCTACCAGCAGAAGGCCGAGGCCGGCGGCCAGCCCGGCGGCCCCGAAGCCGGCGCGGCCGGCGGCGCCCAGGCCGGCAAATCCGGGTCCGACGAGGACGTGGTCGACGCCGACTACACCGAAGTGAAATAACCCGCGAACGTCCGCGGACTTGCCTTCGTGGACGTTCGCGCGTATCGGAAAGCCTGACCCGTCCCCGACGGGTCGGGCTTTTTTTGCCCCTTGGCCACGGCGGCACGACCGCCAAACCCGGTTCGCCCATGCACGCCATGCCTATGATATCCCGCCATGTCCCGCGTTTGATCGCGAGTCTCCTGCTGTGTTTCGTCCTGGCCGCCCTGTCCGGCTGCGGCGGCCTCTTCGGCCCCTCCACCGCGCCCGCGCCCCCGCCGCCGCCGCCCGAGACGCCGCCCGCGCCGACCACGCCCACGCCCGCGCCCAAGCCCGTGGCGCAAAACACGGTGGCCCTGCTCCTGCCGCTCGGCGGCCCCTTCCGCGAGCTCGGCGGCAAGGTGCAAAAAGGCGCCAAGGCCGCCCAGGACGCGCTCGCCGCTGCCGGCACGCCGCTCGAGGTGATCGTCATCGACGCGACCCAGCCCGGCTGGGTGGACAGCGTGCGCAACCTGCCGCCGGAAGTCTCCCTGGTCGGCGGCCCCATGCATCCGCTCACGCTCAAGGAGCTGCAATCCACGGGACTGCTGCAAAGCCGTGTGTTCCTGGCCTTCCTTTCCACCCTGGGCGAAGCTCGGGAAGGCATCGACGCCTGGCGTTTCTTCCCCAGCGCCGCCGACGAGATCGACGCGCTCCTGCGCCTGTCGCTTTCCGATTACGGCATCAACCAGTTCGGCATCCTGCGCCCGGGCGACCGCTACGGCCAGTCCATGGGCGAGGCCTTTGCCCTGAGCGTCTCCCGGCTCGGAGGCCAGGTCACGGCCACGGGCGTCTATTCGCCGCAGGATTCCAACAGCTGGAACACGACCGTCATGGAAATGCTCAAGACCGGCGGCGGACGCCCCGGTTTCGGCGCGGTGTTCATCCCCGACGAGTTTGCCCGGGCCGATTCGGTTCTGGAAAATTTTTTCAAGAACAAGGTTGAAGATCTGCTCATCCTCGGGCCCCAGTTGTGGACCGAAGCCCTCTACCGCGCCGCCGCGTCCAAGACGCCCATCAAGATCAACAACTACCGCCTGGCCGTATGCCCCGGGGCCTGGTGGCCCGAAAACCAGGGCAAGGCCACCCAGGACCTCATCGCGGCCATGCGCGCCGCCGGCGTCGAGCACGCCGATCTCTGGGAGGCCGTGGGCTATGACTTCGTGCGTTTCGCCGCCCGCGTGGGCCGCGTGCCGCAGGGTTCCGGACCGCAGGACGTCAGCGCCCGCCTGGCCCAGGCCGCCACGGGCATGGATTTCAGCATGGCGCCACTGTCCTACACCCCCGACGGCAAGGCCCATGTGGCCATGTATCTGTTCCGGCCGTCCGTGGCCGGGCCGGTCCTGCTCGATCCCGAGGGCTTCCGTCAGCGCTTGAACGCCATCCGGCAAAAGGCGCTGGAAAACCCCGCGCCCGAGACCGAGCAGTCCTATTCGCCAAATCCCGCGCCTGCCGCGCCGCAGCCCGGTGCGCCCGCGCAGCCTGTCCCGGCCGGGACCGTCCCGGCACAGCAACCCGCTCCGGTACAGCCGGCCCCGGCGCAACCTGTCGCGCCCCAGCCGGTCACGCCCGTACCCGGGCAGCAACAGCCCACGCCGATTGCGCCCGTGCCCGCCCACCGGCAGGCCGTGACCGCTTCGTAACCGCCAAGGAAGACGCGCCCATGAGCATCGGAATCGAGGAAGTGACCAAGGTGGCCAAGCTGGCCCGCCTGCGCCTGGATGAAAGTGATCTGGAAGGGTTCGCCGCCCAGATGGACGGCATCCTGGCCTACATGGAGACGCTCGGCGCGGTGGATACAGACGGCGTCGAGCCGCTCTACAGCCCGGTTCTCCATGAGACGCCCATGCGCGAGGACAAGGCCGCCAAGACCTTCTCCCGCGACAATATCCTGGCCAACGCCCCGGCCACGGACGGGCAGTTCTTCATCGTCCCCAAAATCGTATAGTTTTTCGCTTGGCTCTCACTCTCCCGGGCGGCATGCTCCCGGGAGAGTGAGCCGGGCTGAAGACCGCTCATGCAATACCCCAGGATTTTTCTCATCGGCGACGATGACGCGCTTTGCCCCATGGAAGCGCGCCCGTATGACGCAGAACGCGTTTTACAGGCCCACCTAGCCTCGACGCCCGAGCTGCTCCCGGGGGATCAGATCGACCAGGAAAATCCGCGTCGCTGGCTGCTCGTCAGGCGCGAGGCAGGCGTTCCCTGCGCCAAGGACGGTGGCGATTTCTGGAGCCTGGACCATCTGTTCGTGGATCAGGACGGCATCCCGACGCTTGTCGAGTGCAAACGTTCAAGCGACCCCCGCCTGCGCCGCGAAGTCGTCGCGCAGATGCTCGATTACGCCGCCAACGGCATGGAGTACTGGCCCGAGGGAAAACTGCGCGTGCTCGCGGAAGAAACAGCTGCGACGGCCGGGCGCTCCCTGGCGGATGCCCTGGGCGAATTGCTCCAGCTCGACGCAGCGGCCTCCGAGGATGATCAAGACGCCTTCTGGGCGATGGCTGACGCCAACTTGGCCAACGGCGTCGTGCGGTTGCTTTTCGTTGCCGATACCATACCCAGGGAACTGCGCAGGATTGTGGAATTTCTCAATGCCAAAACGACGGATGTCGAAGTGCTGGCGGTCGAACTCAAACAGTTCGTCAACGAAAGAAGCAACCTTAAGGCCTTCGTGCCGCGCGTCATCGGCCAGACGGAACAAAATCAGTCCCGGAAGAACCTGGGAAAGAAGAAATACGAAAGCATTGAAAAGCAGCTTTGCGCCTACCCCCGCAAGGAAATATTCGAACAGGTCGTTGATACGGCACGACAGCATAACCACATCGTAGTCCCTGGGATCACGAACTTCTCCCTCAAGTGCCGGCTGCACGGCAAGATGGTTACATATGCTTTCGGCAAGCCTACAGGACCTTCCTTGCAGTTCTATACGGAATATCTTGCCCCGTTTCCGACACTGAAGAAAGATGTCGAGGAAACATTGCACCATCTCGGATACGTATATAACGGAAAGTTCACCATAGCTATCGACATCAACGACAACGCGGACGAAGTCCTCACCGCCTTGACCCAGGTCATCGCCACCCTGGACGCCTACGCCGCCATGAGCCAGTAAGCAGCAAAGGAAACACCATGCCCGACATCGTCTCGCTGACCCTGACCGACGTTCGCGACAAGCTGGCCGCCCGGGAAATCAAGGCCGAGGAGGCCGTGGCCGCCTGCTTGCGCCGCATCGAAGAAACGGAGCCCAAGATCAGGGCGCTTTTGCACCTGGACGGCGATAAGGCCCTCGAACAGGCCAAGGCCATGGATGCCACCGGCCCGGATGCCGGCAAACGCCTCTGGGGCGTGCCCGTCTGCATCAAGGATGCCATCTGCGTCGCCGACGCCCCCACCACCTGCGGCTCCAAAATCCTCGAAAATTTCGTGCCCTTCTACGACGCAACCTGCATCGGAAAGCTCAAGGACGCCGGTGCGATCATCCTGGGCAAAGCCAACCTGGACGAGTTCGCCATGGGCTCGTCCACGGAAAATTCCGCCTACAAGATCACGGCCAACCCCTGGGACCTCTCCCGCGTTCCGGGCGGCTCGAGCGGCGGATCGGCCGCCGCCGTGGCCGCGGGCCAGTGCTTCGCCGCGCTCGGCACCGATACCGGCGGCTCCATACGCCAACCCGCCGCCTTTTGCGGCGCGGTCGGCATCAAGCCCACCTACGGCCGCGTCTCGCGCTTCGGCCTCGTCGCCTACGGCTCGAGCCTCGACCAGATCGGCCCCCTCGCCCGCACCGCGGACGACGCCGCCGCCATGCTCACGGTCATCGCCGGCCACGATCCCAAGGATTCCACCTCGGCCCCGCGCGAGGTCCCGGACTTCGAGGCGGCCCTCGCCGGCGCGGCCGACCTCAAGGGCCTGACCATCGGCCTGCCCGACCAGTACTGGGGCGAAGGCGTGGACGCGGAAGTTCGCGAATCCTGCCGCCAGGCCATGGACGTCGCCGCGAGCCTCGGGGCCAAGGTCGTGCCCGTGTCGCTTCCCCACACCCACTACGCCGTGGCCACCTACTACATCGTGGCCATGGCCGAGGCGTCCTCCAACCTCGCCCGCTTCGACGGCGTGCGCTACGGCTACCGCGCCCCCGAAGCCAAGACCCTGGAGGAACTCTACGAACTGTCGCGCTCCAAGGGCTTCGGCCCGGAGGTGCGCCGCCGCATCATCATCGGCACCTACGTGCTCTCGGCCGGCTACTACGACGCCTACTACCGCAAGGCCGCGCAGGTGCGCCGGCTCATCCGCCAAGACTTCCTCGACGCCTTCACGAAATGCGACGTCATCTGCGGCCCGACCTCGCCCTTCGCCGCCTTCCCCATCGGCAAGATGACGGGCGATCCGCTTAAAATGTACTTGAGCGACATCTTTACCATTTCCCTCAACCTCGCCGGTCTTCCCGGCCTGTCCATGCCCGTGGGCCTGGGCAAGGATTCCGGCATGCCCATCGGCATGCAGCTCTTCGGCCCGGCCTTCGACGAGGCCGCCATCCTGCGCACGGCCAAGGTGCTCGGAGAGAACCTGCCCAAACTCCCGCAGCCGGCGGGATTGTAAGAGGGAAGATGCCTCCGGCGGCCGGGGGGGATCATCCCCCCCGGACCCCCTGGAAGGGGGGAATATGCGGGTAGCTGTGGCGTTGTCCGGCGGGGCGGACAGCCTGCTGGCGCTTGGGCTCTTGCGCTTGGCCGGCCATGACGTGATGGCCGTGCATGCCCATTTTCTGCCGCCCGACGCGGAGAAGCGTGATCTGGCCTCGGCCATTGCCGCGCAGTGCGACGCCATAGGCGTACCGTTTCAGGCCGTGGACCTCTCCCGGGCGTTTCACGACCGGGTCATCGCCCCCTTCATCGCCGCCTACGCCCAGGGCCTTACGCCCAATCCCTGCGCCGCCTGCAACCGGGACATGAAATTCGGCCTGCTGCTTATCGCCGCGCGCGGCCTCGGGGCCGAACGGCTCGCCACGGGGCACTACGCCCGGCTTGAGGCGACCGGAAACGGGCCGGCGCTTTATCGCGGGGCCGATGCCACGCGCGACCAGAGCTATTTCCTCTCCCTCGTTCCCGCTTCCGCCCTGGCCCAGGCGGTCTTTCCGCTGGCGGACCGAAAAAAAGCCGACAACCCGGCGGCGCTGGCCGCCCTTGGCCTTGCGCCGCCGCTGCCCAAGGAATCGCGCGAGGTCTGTTTCGTGCCCGGCGACGACTACCGCGCCTTTTTGCAGGCAAGCGGCGCGCCGCTTTCCGGCCCCGGCCCCATCCTGCTCCCCGACGAATCGCGCCTGGGCACGCACCAGGGCCTGTGGCGGCACACCGTGGGCCAGCGCAAGGGCCTTGGCGTTGGCTGGCGCGAGCCCCTCTACGTGCTGGCCAAGGATGCGGCCCGAAACGCCCTGCGCGTCGGCCCAAAAAGCGACCTCGCCGTAACATGTTGCCGTGCCGGCCGCGTCAACCTGCTGGTCACGCCGGAGAACTGGCCCGAAACCGTCCTGGCGCAAACCTGCTACCGCATGCGCCCACGCCCGGCGCGCGCGGCCATGGACGGGGAAACGCTCGTCATCGCCTTCGCCGAGCCCGTGACCCGGCCGACTCCCGGCCAGCTCGCCGTGCTCTACGACGCCGCGGGCCGTGTCCTGGCCGGAGGCGTGCTCGAAGACGCGTGACCGACGTGACCGACGCGACGCGCAGCGGCCTTGTCATCCCGGCAAACCTTGGCTAAATGGCCTTTGCCCCTCATTTTTGGGGCAAGGAAAATCGCACCCTCCATGCCCAGCGACAACACCCGACGCCTCTACGCCATTCTCCTCGCCCTGCTGCTCGCGGCCGGCGCGCTGCTGCGCCTGCTGCACCTGGGCGAGCCGTCGCTGTGGTGGGACGAATTCATCACGCTCGGCATCGCCAAGCTGCCCGTGTCCCGCATGCTCCACACGCTCACCGTGGTGGGGCCGTCGGACATCGGCGGCGAATTCTTTCCGCCGCTCTACCACCTGCTCACCCACGCCGTGCTCGCCGCAAGCCGCAACGACGCTGTGCTGCGGCTTTTGAGCGTCGCCTGCGGCACGGCGACCATCGGCGTGGTCTACGCGCTCGGCGCGACGGTCTTCAGCCACAGCGCCGGCATCTGCGCCGCCGTCCTGGCCACGTTTTCCGTCTACCAGATTCATTATTCCCGGGAGTTGCGGCCCTACAGCCTCTTCATGCTGCTGGGGCTCCTGTCGCTGCTCACACTCTACCGCGCCCTGACCAAGGGCGGCCTGGGTCGCTACGCAGGCTACGTCGCCGCCACAACGGCCATGTGCTACACGGCCTATACGGCTACCTCGAACATCGCGGCCGAAGGGGTCTTTACGGCCTGGTTCCTGCTGCGCGGCTTGGCGACTCGAGAGCTTTCCCCGGGGCAGGCCCTGCGCAAGGGGCTTGCCCTGGCCGGCTGCGTGGTCGTCGCGGCCATCCTCTACATCCCCTGGCTTACGGCCTATAATAACGTCTTCACCCTGCTCAAATCCGGCGGAGGGTCGCCTTCGATCCCGGGCGACTTCCTGCGCAACGTCCTGTCGGAATTCGGGTCCTACGCCGCGCCCGGGCCCGGCCTGCCCTGGCTGCCCTTGGCCCTGCTCGCCCTACTCGGTTGCGCCGTGGCCCTGCGGCGGCCGTGGTGCGACGGACTGGCGCTTTTGGCCGCCTTCGCGCTCATGCCGCTGGTCGCGTTCCTGGCTGCTGCGACTAGGCTTGAGCTAAGCTCCCGCTACCTCTTCAACACCTATTACGCCCTGGTTGCCCTGGCCGGCCTCGGCGCGGCCTGGATCGCGGATCGCGTCGCCCGGCACATGGCGCTTGCGCCGCAACGCGCGGCATGGGCAGCGCCCCTGGCCGGCGTGTTCCTGTGCCTGCTCGTCAGCATCCCCAACGTGCGCTCCCTTTCCATTTATTACCGGCGCGAAACCTCCTATTACAAGGAACTCTCGGATTACCTTGCCTGGAACAAAAACAATATCCGTTATCTGTTCTTTCAGAAAAACCGCAACATGAAGCTCGTCACCGACTGGTACATGCCGCACGCGTTCACAAGCCTTTCGACCTATACCCCGGACGGCTACAAACGCGCCTTCTACCTGATCGAAAACGGCAAACCGCAGCCCGAAATCCCTTTTACGCCCCAGCGGCGCGCCGTCATCCGGGACACCGCCATTTCCGCCATGGGCCTTGTCAGCACCGCGCCGGTGGCGCTTTTCCCAGGCACCGACGGGGATGCCGCCTATGTCGAGGATTTCAGCACCTACAGGTTCTATGAAGACTGCGAGGAGGCGGCCAACCTCGCCCCGGACAGCCTCGCCCAAACCCTTGCCCACTTCGATTACGACAAGCCCGGCCATGCGGAGTACCGTTTCGTGGCCGCACCGGGCACGCGTATCGCACGCACGACGGTTCACCTGGAGTTCACCGCCGAGTTCCTGGCCGATCTGCCTTCGGATTCCCGCGTGACGCTCTCCCTGGCCGTGGACGACGGTCCCTGGCTGGAAGCCGGCGTGGTGACCGACAAGGACTTCCTCGGTCCGGACGGCAAACGCATCGCGCCGCTTGAGAAAAACCGGCGCGTGATCGGCCGGGACTTTCCGCTGGAAATCCGAGGCAACGGCGCGGCGCAAGTGCGGCTGCGCATCGCCTACGGCCCGGTGTTCGAGCCGGGCGTCATCGAAGTCTCGCGTATCGAACTCAAAGCCGCGCTCGACGGCGCGCCGTCCGGCCCCGGCCCGGCAGAGGCCGCGCTTTGGCGCGCGGCGGGCCACAACGCCCTGGCCCGCTGGCTGCCCGGCGAGCCCCTCATGGACGCCGACGCCCTTTACGCCTTCCCGGCCGCGCAGGAAATCGCCCAAGGACCGGCCAACCCGTACGCGTCCCTCGCCGCTTTTCGCCAGGCCCACCCCGGACTCGTGCCGGTCTTTACCATCCCCGGACCGGACGGCTCCCCGGCCTACCTCTTTTTCGACCCGGCCCTAGCCGATCCTTTCGTGCGCCTCGCCCCGGGCGTCCCCGTGACCACGCGCCTGGGCCAGTCACCGCCACAGGAATTCGCGGCGCTCAAGCTCCGGGGTGCGCTCAACCGCCCGCACCTGGACGTCGGCGGCAAGACCGTGGCCGTGCCGGTCCTCGCCCCTGCGCCTGCCACCCTGCTTCTCCAGCGCAATACCGGCGTGCTGCGCTTCGAGCCGAGCTTCCATAGCGAATCCGAAGCCCTGGCCGCCTTTCCCCTGGCCGACAACATCCGCAAAAACAAAAACGAGGACTGTCTGTCCTGCAAGGCCCCAGGCCCTTGCGCCGTGACCGTGCCCCTGAGCTCCGCCTACCCCCTGCGCCTGCTGCGCATCGTCTCCTATCCGCGTATCTACGCGGACAAGGCCGGCAAGAACAACGTGACCATCTCCTTTTCCACGGACGGCAAACGCTTCAAGACCCTGGACCGCCTCGCCAGCGACCGCTCCGGGCTCTGGGAAGGCCTCATGACCCGGCGCGTCTCGGTGCTGCGCTTCGACAAGCCCGTGACCACCGGTTTCGTGCGCTTCGAACTGTCCGAATCGGGCGCGCAGCTCTGGTCCAGGGACGACACGCGCATGCGCATCGAGGCCGAACTCGACGCCACGGCGTTTTCCGGCATCCCCGTCGCCGGGGAGACCCTCCCCCTGACGCTTCGCGAAAACGCCGATGCGCCCCTGTCACTTTTTCTCTCACCCCGGCCGCAGCCCTATCTGCCGAGCCTCCAGGACGACTTCTGATGCCGCCCGCCCTCCGCAACGTCCTGCTCGACCGCGACGGCACCATCATCGAGGAACGCCACTACCTCTGCGACCCCGAAGGCGTGGCCCTGGTGCCGGGCGGCGGCGAGGCCCTGGCCAGACTCGCCCGGGCGGGCATGCGGCTTTTCGCCGTCACCAACCAGTCCGGCATCGGCCGGGGCTATTACGCCCCGCTCCAGTACGAAGCCGTGCGCGACCGCCTGGACGCGTTGCTCGCGCCCTATGGCGTAATCCTCACGGAAACGGCCCATTGCCCCCACGCCCCGTCCGACGGCTGCGCCTGCCGCAAGCCGGCCACGGGCATGTTCACGGCCCTGGCCGCGCGCCACGGCCTGCTCGCCGCCGAAACGGCCGTCATCGGCGACGCCGCCTCGGACATCGCCTTCGGCCTCGCCCTGGGCTCACCCCTGACCATCCTCGTGACCACGGGCCACGGCGCACGCCATGCCCGTGAACTGGGCCTGCCGCAACTCCCAAACGACGCCGCTTCCCTCGCCCTCGGCGCGCGCCGGCCGGGCTGGCCCCACGTCCTGGCCCGGGATCTGCCCGCCGCCGTGGACCATCTTCTGGCATACGCCGGCCCCGGGAGCGCCCCGTGAGCCGCGCCCTGGCCAAGGCCCTCACCAGCCAGTGGGCCGCGACCCTCTACGCCGCTGCCGTGTCCGTGGGACTCACCTTCCTGCTCGGCCGCGTGCTCGGCCCGGCGCAGTTCGGCCAGTATTCCTACATCCTCACCGTGGCCTCGATTTTCGCCATCCTTCAGGACGGCGGCTTTTCCACCCTGATCTTCCGCGAAACAGCCAAGGCCGCCCTGACCGCAAATTCCGACAGGCCGCCGCTCATGTCCCTGGCGCTCGGGCACCTCGGTGCAACCACTCTCCTCGGGCTCGCCCTCGTGCCCCTGTTCCCGGACGCCGACAACCTCCCCCTCGGCGCGGCCGTGGCCTATTACGCGCTCTTTACCGCCGCCGCCCTGGTCTCGTCCTCGCTCAAAGGACACAACAATTTCGCCGCCGAAGGCCTGTGGCGGGCGCTTTCCCGCACCGCCACCGCGCTCTGCGTCGGCATCGCGCTCCTTTTCCCGTCGCCTGGGCCGACCGCCATCTTCCTGGGACTCCTCGCCGGACAGGCCGTGGCCTGCATCACCCCCTACGGCCGAGCCCTGCGCGTCCGGCCGCGCCTGGCCCCGACCCGCGAAGTCTACGCCCCCTGCCTGGCGTTTCTCTGCATCTCCGCCGCCACCACCATCTACTTCCGCTGCGATATCATCCTGCTGCGCCTGCTCACGGACGACCCGGCCGCAGTCGGCAACTACGCAGCCGCCTACCGCCTCATCGAAGGCGTCATCATGCTGGCCACGCCGCTCGCGCACATCTTCTTCCGCACCCTGCGCGTCTCCTTAAACGACACCGCAGCCTTCAAGCACTCCTTCACCCGCATGCTCGGCGTCATGATCGCCCTGTCCCTCGCCGCCACCACCGGCGGCCTGCTGCTCGGCCCCTACATTCTCACCCTGGCCTTCGGCGACAAATACTTCGACGCCATCCCGCTGCTCGCCTGGCTGCTCGGCTCGCTGCCTTTCATCCTGCCCAACTACGTCCTCACCCAGGCCCTCGTGGCACTGGGACGCGAACGCGCCTACGCCCTGCTCACCGTCCTCGCCGCCGTACTCAATATCCTCCTCAACCTGCTGCTCATCCCGCTGCTCGCCGCAAAAGGCGCAGCCCTGGCCACCATCGCCACCGAAGCGACCCTGTGCGCAGGGCTGGCGCTCTGTTTCGTCCGGGGAGGATTCGGTGCGGGCGCAAGGGAGAAGGGGATGGAGAAGGAGTAAGGAATAGGGAGAGCGGAAGGGAAAAGAGAGGGGAAAAGAGGAAGATGCCTCCGGCGGCCGGGGAGGATCATCCCCCCCGGCCGCCGGAGGCATCTTCCCTCTTCAGCTCCCCCGCCTTCTCTCCCGTTCTCGCTACTTCTGCGCCCAAAGCTGGGTCAGGCGTTCCAGCTCGTCCGCGGGCAGGCTGGGGGTGTCGTAGCAACCGGCGACGTGGCGTTGGCGGAAGCCTTCGTAGAGGATGATGGCGGCGGCGACGGAGACATTGAGGCTTTGCACCATGCCTTGCATGGGGATATAGAGCGCACCGTCGACGTGGGGAGCGAGGTCTTCGTCCACGCCCCGATGTTCGTTGCCGAGGATGATGGCGATCTTGCCGGTGAAGTCCCATGCGGCCAGCGGCCGGGCGGTTTCGGAGAAGCTGGTGGCGACGAGGGTATAGCCCTGGCTTTTGAGGACGGCGGCCAGGGAGGCGGCATCCTTGTGGCGTACGGTTTCGACCCATTTCTTGGCCGATCCCGAGGATTTCTTGCCGAGCGCGGGGAAGGCCGTATCGGTGTAGAGCAGGTGGACGCGGTGAATGCCGAACGCGTCGCAGCTTCGTAATATGGCCGAAACATTGTGTGGATCGTGAATGTTGTTTATGACAAGCGTCAAATCGGTCTGTCGTCTGGACAGGACGTCCCGGATACGATCGAGTCGGCGTTCGGTGATGCAGATGCGCATGGCCGTGGCACATAAGCCATGGACCGGACGGACGCAAGGCCGAAGAGGGGGAAAGTGATGACCAAGGTGACCGCTCCGGCGGTGCTGGCTGCCAAGGGAACGCGCAAGCTGGCCATGTTGACGGCGTATGATTTCGCCGCCGCGCGTCTGGCCGAGGCGGCCGGCGTGGACATGCTGCTGGTGGGGGATTCGCTGGCCATGGTGGTGCTGGGTCACGAGGACACGCTTTCGGTGACGATGGAGGAGATGCTCCACCACACCCGGGCGGTGTCGCGCGGGGCGGAAAACGCCCTGGTCGTGGCGGACATGCCATTTCTTTCCTATCAGGTATCGGTGCCCGAGGCCGTGGCCAATGCCGGGCGCTTCCTCAAGGAGGGCCGGGCCGGCGCGGTCAAGCTGGAGGGCGGGCGCGAGGTGTTGCCGCAGGTGCGGGCCATCGTGGCCGCCGGCATCCCGGTCATCGGCCATGTGGGGCTCACGCCCCAGCATGTGGCGGCGCTTGGCGGTTTCAAGGTCCAGTCCAAGACGGCCGAGGCGGCGGCGCGGCTTTTGGAAGACGCCATGGCGCTGGCCGAGGCGGGGTGTTTCGCCGTGGTGCTCGAGTGCATTCCCGCCGCGGTCGCGGCGGTGGTCACCAAGCACCTGCCGGTGCCGACCATCGGCATCGGGGCCGGAGCCGACTGCGACGGGCAGGTGCTCGTTTTCCACGATGTGCTCGGGCTTTATGACCGGTTCCTGCCGAAATTCGTCAAGCAATACGCCAAACTCGGCGACCTTGCCGTGGAGGCGTTGACGCAATGGGCCGATGCGGTTAGAAACGGCGTTTTCCCGGGACCTGAGCATGTTTTTTCCATGGCCCCCGACGCCTATGCCGCCTTTATCTCCCGGATACACACCGACGCGACTGCCGCCGGGCCCGAGGCGACCAAAGGCGACCCCGCCTGAGCGCCTAGCGCCCTGCCTGTGAGTTCTGCATGAAAAACAAGCAATACGATGATGACGTCCGGGAATTCGTGGCGTTGCAAAACGGCGTGTTCGTGGTCGTCAGCACCGATGCCGTCTTCAACAAAAACCTGCGCAGCACCCTCCTGCGCCATCTGACGATCAAGGACGAATGCGTCTATAACGTCGCCACAGTCGAGGGTCTGCACAAGGAAATCAAGCTGCTGCGGGCAAAGAGCCATAAACTCCTTGTCTTCATCGAACGCGAACTCAATGGCCGCAACACCTCCGACCTCATCCGCTACCTGAAGTCCGATTTCACCAATGAATTGTTCCTGGTCGTGCTGACCACCGAAGTCGAGCGCGACAAGCTGGTGCTCCTGCACGAACTGGGCGCGGACAACATCATCACCAAGCCCATTTCCCCGGATACGCTGATCGAGAAGATCGCCTTCACGGTCAAGCCGCGCGGCCAACTCGGCGAGCTCATGGACAAGGGCCGCCAGAGCCTCGACATGGGCAATCCCCTGGAAGCGGCCAAGGCCGCCAAACAGGTGCTGGATCTCAAGCCCAACAGCCCGTCGGGGCTGCTGCTCATGGGCGACGCCCTGCGCGCCATGGGCAAGCGCGATGACGCGCTTCGGGCCTATACCCAGGCGGAAAAAGGCGCGAAACTTTTCCTGGATCCGCTCAAGAAGATCGCCGAACTGCACCGCGAGGAGGGCAACACCCAGGAGGAGCTCAAATTCCTGGAGCGCCTGGACAAACTGTCGCCGCTCAACGTGGACCGCAAGGTGGACATCGGCGCGGGCTACATCAAGCTGGGCGATGCCGACAAGGCCAAGCTGGCCTTTGACCAAGCCGTGCGCATCGCCACCAAGGAAGCGCTGGACGCGGTCAGCCGCGTCACCCAGTCCATCGCCGTACGCTGCATGGAATCCGCGCCCGAACTGTCCGAGCAGTACCTGCGCCAGGCGCTCAACACCCGCAAAAACATGCTCGACCGCTCGGACATCGAGACGTTCAACCGCCTGGGACTCATGCTGCGCCGTCAGGGCAAGTGGCAGGACGCCATCGTCGAGTACCGCAAGGCGCTCAAGATTTCGTCCAACGACGGCGGCCTGTACTACAACATCGCCATGGCCTACACCGAGGGCCGCCAGTACATCGAAGCCTACCAGTACCTGGACCGGGCGCTGACGCTCAATGCGGACCTGTGGCGCACGGGCGAGGCGGTGTGCTACAACATCGCCACGGTCTATCGCCGCTACGGCAAGAAGGAACAGGCCGTGGACTACCTGAAAAAGGCGCTGGAGCTCAATCCAAACTACGCCAAGGCCAAAAGCCTGCTCGAAGAAATCGGCCAGGGGCAGTAGACAGCCCCTTCCAAGCGACGGCCCGCCGGCCGCCCGGACGCCAACCGGCCTCGCGCCAGGACCCCTTCATGCTCGCCTATCCCCAGTTCGACCCCGTGGCCATAAGCCTCGGCCCTCTGCACGTGCGCTGGTACGGCCTCATGTACCTGATCGGCTTCTGCTCGGCCTGGCTGCTCGGCCGCTACCGGGCCGCACGCCCAGGCTCGGGCTGGACCGCCCTGGAAGTGGACGACCTCATCACCTATTCGGTGCTGGGCGTGGTGCTCGGCGGCCGCACAGGCTACGAGATCTTCTACGATATGCCAGGGCTCGTGGCCGACCCGCTCTCCTTTTTCAAGGTCTGGCAGGGCGGCATGTCCTTCCACGGCGGCATCGTCGGCATGTCCGTGGTCGCCTGGCTGCTCGGGAAAAAGTCGGGCAAGGGCTTCTGGGGCGTGGCGGATTTCCTGGTGCCGCTCGTGCCGCTCGGCATCCTGGCCGGGCGCATCGGCAATTTCATCAACGGCGAGCTGTGGGGCAAAGTGGGCGATGTGCCCTGGGCCATGATCTTCCCCGACCCCAGGGCCGGCGGGCTGCCGCGTCATCCCTCCCAACTCTACGAAGCGAGCCTGGAAGGACTGGCGCTTTTCCTGATCGTGTGGCTCTATTCGGCCCAAAAGCGCAAGACCGGCGCGGTGTCAGGCGTCTTTTTGCTCTGGTACGGCATCTTCCGCTTCGTCGTGGAATTCGTGCGTGTGCCCGATCCGCAGCTCGGCTACCTGGCCTTCGGCTGGCTGACCATGGGCCAGCTGCTGAGCATCCCGGTCATCCTGCTGGCGGCGTGGCTGCTGTGGCTGCGGCCCGCGCCCACGAAGGCCGCCTGACAAGGCTTTCCACCCCTCTCCGCAGAGCATGCAGCAGGGCGTTCCCGGAATGTCAACGAGGACATTCCGGGAACGCCGCATTCGCATTAATGAAACGGCGTGGCCTGGGCCGTGGTGTCCGGGTAATCGACGGCGAGAAAGACCGGCAGGGATTCGATGCCCTTGGCTGCGGCGAACGCCTTGGCAAGGTCCACATACCGCCAGTTCTTGTTGTCCATGCTGCGGTAATAATAGCGCATTCGCGCGGTGTCCGCCACCACGGACCAGATGGTCTTGTCGAAACGTTCTTCCTTGCCTTCAAAGCCCCGCACCGCGCCGATGGGAATGTCCACGTTGTCCAGGATGGTGATGGCCTGGTTGAGGCCCTGGTCGGCGCCCTTGGCCGGCAAGGCGGCTTGGCTGAGCGCCACCATGCGCACAAAGCGGCTCGGCGGGCTGTAGTCCCCGGGCAGGCCGTAGAGGCCCGACCCCTGTCCGAACTGCCTGAGCGTCAGACCCTTGAGGTCCTTTTGCGCTATGTTCATGACGGACAGGTTGATATAGTTGTCGAGGTTGGTGAGCATCCAGTCCATGGTCGGCGAGTTGGTCATGACGCCCAACGGATTTTCATAAAGCGTCACCTTGCCGGGCGTGTACTCGATGACGACGCAGTCGCCGGACGGATCGTGCACCACGTAATGCAGAGGCAACGGACCGGACTTGTCCGTGGGGCCCTGGCAGACGCGCACGCCGCGATAGCCCTTGCGCACCTCGGCCACGCTCGCGAAATTCGAAAGCAGCCACGTCCCCAATTCATATTGCGCCAACGTCTTGCCGGACTTGGCGCTTTCGAACGGTTCGTAGGCTGCATATCCCGGCAGGAACAGTTGCCCGACCACGAGGCCCTTTTCGTTCATGCCGTCCGAGGCCAGGGGCATGCCGAAATCGAACATGCCGACGAAGGCATATTTCGTCTTCCATTTCACTCCCTTGGAACTTCCATCAGGCAGTGTGCCCTGGTAGGGCGTTCCCCGGGGCACAATGCCGAGGACCGTCTGCAACGTCCATTCGCCTTCCATGGTCCTGGCATAAAAAACAAGCCCATCCGACGTTTTGATCCGTACACTGGTGCAAGCCGATGCCTGCGGCATGGCAATCCCGAGCAGGTAAGACAAAAACAACAGGCCGACTGCGCGTTGCAACATGAGAGTGCCTCCACGAACATTGGGATTGCGGACAGGAATACCCCTGAATCCTCAGAAACGCCCTCTCCAACAAGAAAAAAAACGCACAACCCTGGAGAGACGTTGCCGTAGCACTCTGACACAAATCACATTACGCAGCAAGAGTAAAGCAGCAATCCCAAAGTGTTGCCAACGGCGGAAAAGACTGCTCGTGAATATCTGTTACGGAGTTCTGACGCAAAACCTTCTCATATATGTCATAGAATAGTTCCGCGGCATGCTTCCAAATGGACTTGGCAGCACAATGTCCTGCAATGCTATTCCTTGTGCAGCGGAATGAGCACGAATTCGCCGCACAGATCGTCGGCCTGGGTTTCCGGCCACACGGCCACGTAGGTCTTGCCCCGGGCCTGCTCCACGGGCGCGGCGGCCGGCGCCGGCGCATGGCGTTTGCAATAGCCCCATTCGCCCGTGAGCATCTCCTCGGGCGGACAGTAGCGGTGCTCGGCCGGGATGGGCCCCTTCCAATAGCGACACATCCTGCATTTCTGCTTCATAGCGGTCCTTTCCGTTTGCGCGCGCCAGCGCGTGCGTTCAGGACAGCGGCGCGCCCATGGGCAGCCCGGGCACGTCGATTTGGTGGATCACGGACCAATTCTTGCCCGTCACCCAGACGCGACCCGTGGCCGGATCGCAGGCGATGCCGTTGAGCACGTTTTCGGAATCGACTTCAAGCTGGGGCCGGGCCAGGGCGGCGCAATCCACCCAGGCGACAACCCGGCCCGAGGCCGGGTCGATGACGGCGATGCGCGTGTCGTGCCAGACATTGGCCCAGAGCTTGCCGCCCACGACCTCGAGTTCGTTGAGTGCAGTCACCGGCGCGCCCTCGTCGGTTACGGCCAGGCTGCCCAGGAGTCTCATGTTGTCGGGGTCGTAAAAGGCGATCCTGTCCGAGCCGTCGCTGACCACGAGCGCCCCGTCGAGCACCGTCGCGCCCCAACCCTCGGTGGGCAGGGGCAGCACGGACCTCGTTTCGAGCGTCGCCGGGTCGGCCACGAGCACCCGCCCCTCGCGCCAAGTCAGCTGGTAGAGCCAGCCGTCTGCGAGCGCGAGCCCCTCGCCGAAAAGCGCGGCGGGCAGCTGCCGCGCGGCGAGCACCTTGCCGGTCTTCACGTCCAGGCGTCGCCGGGAGGAACGGCCGTAGAGCCCCGTGCTCTCGTATAAAACGCCGTTGTCATAAAGCAGCCCCTGGGTGAAGGCCGCGGGGTCGTGCGGGAGTTGCGCGATGCTTCGGGCCGTAAAGACCGGCGCGCCGGCCAGGGACAGGGACGCCGACGCGAACAGCAGGCATGCGGCGAGGAGGGGGAGCCGGCCGAGCGACCGGCTAATATTCGAGAACATGTTTGGAATCCACTCCGTATTTGCGCATGCGGTTGAGCACCGTGCCCCGGCTGACGCCAAGGAGTCTGGCCGCGCCGGAACGGTTGCCGCCGGCGCTGCGCAGCGCCGCGACAAGCGCGCTGCGCGCGTCGCCGTCCGGGATTTCCGCCCGGACGCCGCGGGGCGACAGGCACTCGGGAAGCGAAGCCTCGGCAACGAGCCCCGGCGGCAGATGCGCCGGCTCGATGGGGCCGGCGTCCGTAACCACGAAAGCGTACTCCAGGGCACTTTTGAGCTCGCGGACATTGCCCGGCCAGTCGTGGGCGAGCAGAAGCCGCATGGCCCCTGGCGCGACGGCCGGAACCGGGCGTCCGGCCTGTCCGGCGAGGCGGCGCAGAAAATGTTCGGCCAGCGCGGGCAGATCCTCCAGGCGCTCCCGCAGGGGTGGCAGGCGGATGGGGATGACATTGACGCGAAAAAACAGGTCCTCGCGGAAGCGCCCCTCGGCCGTGAGCCGCGCCAAGTCGCGGTTGGTGGCGGCAACCACCCGCACATCCACGCGCACGGACCGGCTCTCGCCCACGCGCTCGAAGGATTTGGTCTCGAGCACGCGCAGGAGCTTGACCTGGATGGCGGACGGGGCGTCGCCGATCTCGTCGAGGAAGAGGTCGCCGCCGTCGGCCGCCTCGAACCGGCCCTGGCGATGGCGGTGCGCGCCGGTGAACGCGCCCTTGGCGTGGCCGAACAGCTCGCTTTCGAGCAGGCTTTCGGAGAGCGCGGCGCAGTTGAGCTGCACGAACGGCCCGCCGCGCCGCCGGCCGAGCTCGTGGATGGCCCGGGCGGCGAGCTCCTTGCCCGTGCCGGATTCGCCCGTAAGCAGCACCGGCGCATCGCTGGCCGCGGCGCGCTCGATGAGGTCGAACACGCGGCCGAGGGCGGGAGAAGCTCCGATCATGCCGTGAAAGCCCGCCTCGGAGGAAAGCAGGCGCGAAAGGGCCTCCACCTTGCGGTCGAGCCCTTCGAGTTCGGACAGGTCGGTCAGGGTCTCCACGGCGAAAAGCGGCGCGCCCGCGGCGTCGTGCAGCAGCGACTGCTTCTTGAGGACCGGCAGGTAGGAGCCGTCCTTGCGCCTGATGACGCAACGCTTGGCCAGGGTGCTCTTCTCGGCGAAAAGCCGGCACCACGCCCCCTGCCCGAGGCCACGCTCGCGCTCGCACACGTCGCAGTCGAGCACGCGGCACTTGCGGCCGACGAGTTCGTCCGGGGCGTAGCCGGTCATGCGCGCCAGGGATTCGTTGACCATGGCGATGCCACCGTCGGCAGCCACGAGCATGAGCCCCTCGCTCATGGTATCGACGATTTCCCGCAGATAGCGCTCGAATTCCACGCCGCCCCCGGCACCCGCCTGCCGTCGTCGCCCGACAGCCCCGACGGCCGCGTCGGCGGCCACAGTTCCGGCCGTTGCTTCCTTTCTCACAATGCGAAGAGCATGGCATGGCCCAGGCCCCAAGGCAAGCGCCGCCCCACGTCCCGTCTTTCCCCTTTACGGGGGCCGCGGGACAGGATATAGTTCACAGCATGAACGACACTCTGCTCTTTCTCGGCATCATGGTCGCCTGGTTCCTGGTCGTCCGGTTCGTGTTCCCGAAGCTCGGCATCCGCGGGGGCTGAGGCATCGCGACGGGGTGCGGTTCGCGCCCCCGCCCTTCCCGGCCCGACGACGATCCGGCGCAGGAGCCGGACCGCTCGGACCCTAAAAGCTGATCTTGAGGCCGACGTTGCCGCCCAGGCTGTCGAGGCCCTTGTCGTCGAAGGAGCCCAGGTGCTGGTAGCGGCCGGCGGCGCGCAGGCTGACGTTCTTGCCGAGCGCCACGGTGCCGCCGATGTCGGCCTGGCCCATGCCGCTGTTTTTTTGCCCGTTGTACGGCAGGTCCTTCTCGGCGAAGACGCCGCCGCCGCCCGCGCCGACGAACAGCGTGCCCTTGGGCGTGCGTACAAAATTCCACTTGGCCATGGCCGCCACCCCCATGGCATTGTTGGTTTCGGTCTTGCTGGCCTGGCCGAGCGGCGTCGGCGTTTTCCCGGTCTGGTCCACGGCATAGCCGAGCCCTTCGGCCTCGAGCGCCACGCCGTCCAGGACGTAATGGCCGGCAGCGCCGCCGTAGGTACCGACGACGCCCACGTTGGGATTCGTGGTCGCGTACACCCCGCCCCGGGGCTCGATGTACGACGTGCCCTTGGTGTATTCCTGGGCCGACGCGCTGCCGGGGAAAACGCACAAGGCGGCGAGGAGGCTGGTTGCGGCGAGACGCTTCATGGCGTTTCTCCTTGGAATTCCCCGGCCGGACGGGCCGGGTTTAGTGCATGAGGGACTTGACGCCCACGGCCTTGCGCGGCCCCTGGGCGGCGGATTCCCGCTCCAGAATCACGGCCGTGCCGTAGCAGGAGAAATAGCGCGAGCCGTCGGGATGGAAGGCCACGTTTTCCTGGTAGCCGATGATGGCGTCGGCCCCGATGTCCAGGGCGCTGGCTGTGAGGCCGTAGAAGGCGCATTCCGAATCGAAGCCCCGGCCGCTGACCAGACCCAGCACCTTGCGTACCTTGCGCCCTTCGAGCCCCGGCGTGGTCACCACGGGAAACTTGCCGGAATAGAAGAGTTCCTTGGCGTTTTTGAGGCGTGCGCCCTTCTTGAGTTCCTCGTGACGTCCCCGGGCCTTCTTGTCTCCACCGAAGAATGAAAGCATGTCGTTCTCCTTTGCATAGGCCAGGGCACACGGCCTTGCCGTTCCACCGTTTTCGGGCTGCCGTTTCCTAAGCAAAGACCCTGCCAATATTTTTGCTATATAATTTCAGCTTTTTACAAACACACCCCCCTCGTCAGCCAAAATAATGACGCCGCAGCGGCACGCTTTGCCGGGCGCTGGCGTCCGCGAACACACAAAAAAAAGCCGGACCCGAGGGTCCGGCCTGACAGTCGCTTTCCGGGGGAAGTGAAGTTCGGATCAGCCGGCCTTGTCCAGATAGCGGCGCACTGCGGGATTGGGGCGCACGGAGGTGCGGTAGCCGGACAGACGCTGGTTTTCCTGCTTGGCCCGTTGCAGATCGGTCTTCAGTTCGGCGTGCAGCCGACGGGCCTCGACGGTGAGCTGGCCTTGCAGGTTTTTCAGCTTCAGCAGCTTGTCCCGAAGCTGGCCGATGCTCTCCGGATCGGCGGAGCGCCAGGCCATTTCCAGCAGCCGGCCGCGATCCTTGGCCAGCATCTCGGCCTCTTCGATCTCGCCCGCAAGCAGGCAGTGCAGTTCGCGTTCGCCGGCGACCAGGGCCGCTTCGAGATATTCAAGCTTGTCGGACATGGCGTTATTCCTTGTCGTGCTGCCGGAAACTTTCCCGCAGTTCGGCGATGACGCCCTTGAAACGGGACATGGAGGGAACGAATTCGTATTCGAGCAGGTCGGCGAGCAGGATCCAGTCCTGGTTCTCGAGCACCTCGACCATCTCGGAGAACAGGTTGGAAATGTCCTCGGCCGCTGCATCGAAGGCGGGGGCGCCGACTCTCAGGCTTTCTCCGCGCAACACACCGACCATATTGAGAAAGTCGCGGGTGACGTCCATCAGGTCCTGGTAGACCTCCAAAGCCTCGGCATCGTCGGCCTGGCGGAACAGTTCGGCCACGCGCCGCGCGCCGTGCTCCATCAGGGCGACGACCTTGTCGAGTTCGATCGTGACCTCGTGGGCCATGTCGGCCACGGGCACGCTCGTGACCTCGACGGAGGTGATCTCATCGACCTCGATGTCCTCGGCCTGGTGGGGATAGATTTCGGAAAAGCTCTCGTTGTTGACGAAGACGTCGGTCACGATGCGGCCTTCCAGTTCGCCGCCGTCCATGATCTTGAGCAGGATTTCCTCAAGATTTTGAAACTGCTTGATTTCCATGCCGGTTTCGCGGCCGTCCACGCTGATCATCGTGCGCCTCCCTCTGGCGTTGTTGTCGGGAGGAAAGGATTTCCATCCCCGCCCCCATCATTCAACAACCGTGCCAAGGAAGGTCAGGCCCGTTCCAGGCGTCCGGAGAGCGCCACGACAAGGGCGGCGTAGCGTGCAATGCGGGCAAGCAGGCTGTCCAGGTCCGCGGCCTGCCGCTGCGCCTCCTCCATCCACAGCCGGCCGAGGACGCCCAGGTGCGGCGAAGCCGTCCACAGACCGCGCAGGCGTTCCCAGGTGCCGAGGAAGCGGTCCTTCATGGCCGCGTTGCGCGCCGCCAGCCCGGCCTGCCCGGCGAGCAGGCGCAGCAATTCCGCGGACTGGCCGAGGATTTCCCGCAGCGGGTCGTACACCGCCGCCGGCAGGGGGAAACGTTCGCCGTCGTCGGCGGCAAGGTCTTCCTCGTCAAGGAATTGACGAAGCACCTGGCGCGTCAGACGCAGCCAGACCGCCCGGGGTTCGCTTCCGTGGCCGGAAAGGGAGGTCATGTCCATGAATCCCGAGACGTCGAAGCCCGACAGCCAGGCCCGGGCTCCCGGATAGAGGCCCGGAGCGAACGCGCCGCGCGCGAAAAAATCCAGGACGGCGTCGGTCACGGTCTGCGCCGGCACGGCCTCACGACAAGCATGGCCGATGGGGCAGGGCACGCCGAAGGGGCAGGGATGGCAGGGCATGTCCGGCTCCAGGCACAGACACCCTTCCCGGTAGGGGCCGGTGTCGAAGGGCTGTGCCGTGGCCAGGAACAGCGAAAGGGAAGGGACGCCCAGCCCCGCGGCCAGGTGCAGGGTGCCGGTGTCGTTGGTCACGAGCAGGCGGACGTGGGCCAGGGTCGCGGCAAGTCCGGGCAGGTCGGTTTGGCCGATAAGGTCCACGCACGGCGCGGCGCTTGCGGCGCGGTAGTGTTGCGCGAGCTCCTTTTCGCCCGGGCCGCCAAGCAGCACGGGCACGGCGCGCAGACGCGCATAAAGCGCGTCGCCAACGGCAGCGAAGGACGCCGATGGCCACTGCCGGGCCGCGGCGCTGGCCCCGAGCTGCATGCCCACGAAAAAGGCCGCGTCTGCCGGGGCCGCGGCGGCAAGGCGCGCGGCGGCCGCGTCAAGGGCCTCCCCCGCCGGCCGTTTCAAGGCGAAGCGCCCAGGCCCCGCGCCGACGCCCGCGGCCTTGCGAAAAAGATCCACGACGTTGAAAGGGCTAAGGCCCCTGTTGGCCGAGGAGGCTTCGAGAAAGGTCGCCCAGGCCGAGGATTCGTGGCGAAAGCCGTGGGCGTCCAGGGAAAAGCCGCGCACGGCATCGCCGCAAAGCCGCCTGGCCAGCAGGCGCGCCGACAGGGCCGGCGTCAGATTGACGACGATGTCCGGACCGAATTCCCGCGCCACGCGACCGACGTAGGCATCCACAGCCGCAAGCGCGCCGTGCCAGTCGCCGTCGAGGCCGGCCAGGAACCGCGCCCCAGGCAGAGGCAGGAGGGCGGCGGCCTCGGGCAGCAGCGCCGCCGCGCCGGCAAAATTTTCCAGGCAGGCCACGGCGACCTCGTGCCCCTGCCCCGCCAGTTCGGCCAAGGTGGGCTGGGACTGGAGCAGATCGCCGAACCGTGTGAGATTCTGTAATAAAATCTTCATGTATGCTCCATGGCGCGGGGGGGGCGATCCGGTTACGGATACCCCCACAAGGGCGGGTTGTTGCCCCGCGCCGAAGATGGTAGCAAGAAAACGGAGCGCACGGGCCGGCAATGCGGCCCCGATACCCCATGGAAAGCCCCCCAGACACGACCGGCCTCGCAGACAAGGCCCGGGAATTGGAACGTTTCCTGCCCGAGGGCAGGCAGGCGGAATTCCGGGAACTGATCGCGGGCCTGCTGGACATCGGCGCGCAAAGCGACCGGCAGCGGGACGAGGCGGCCGCGGCCTGCAGCAGCTTGGCCGCCGACAACGAACGTCTGCGCGAACGCAACAAGCGCCTCGGCGCGGGCCTGGGGCAGCTCCAGGAAATTTTCCGCATCAACGACCAGGCCTTCCTCACCTTCCGCTCGGCCTTGACCCTGTCGCGCCAGTTGCGGCATCTTGCCGCCCTGCCCGGCGTCGTGGACACGCTCAAGGCGGCCATGGTCGTGCCGGCCTTGTCCTGCCTGCTGTGCCGGGAGGATTTCGAGGCGTTCGTGCCGCCGGGCTATCCCTGCCCCGAGGCGACGTGCCTGTCCGAAGCCCTGTCGGCGCTGCCCCCGGCCGACGGCGGCCGCCGCATCTACGTCGGTCCGGTGTCCGCCCTGCCCCAGCCGCGGTTTTTCTTTTCCCCGCGCGACATCGCCGACGCCCCCGGCCTGCTTGCGGGATCGTGCTTCATCGCGCCGCTTTACGACAAATACCGGCCCGACCGGCGCATCGGCGCCTTCGCCCTGGGCGATCCCGACCCGGGGCGCTACACGCCGCAGAAAGGCACGGATTTTCTGGAGCATTTCTGCGAAGTTTTGTCCGGGGATCTGCTCCACGTCAAGATCCACGAGGAACTCGCCCGGCAGCGCGATTCCGACGCGCTGACCGGCATCCCCAACCGGGCCTACCTGCGCCGCAACGGGCCGGCGCTTTTGAGCCTCGCCGCGCGCAAGGGCTCGCCCGCCGCCCTGCTTTTCTGCGACCTCGACCGCTTCAAGGCCGTCAACGACCTGTTCGGCCACGAAACCGGGGATGCGGTCCTGTGCGACGTGGCCCGGGCCATGGCCGGCCGCGTGCGGGCCTACGATTTGCTGGCGCGGCTCGGCGGGGACGAGTTCGTGGTGCTCATGCCCGACGCCGGCCCCCAGGAAGCGGCCGTCATGGCCAAGCGGCTGCGGGCCTGCGTGGCGCAGGTGGCCAGGGACCGGGGCCTGTCCGGCTCGCCGGGGCTGTCCGTGTCCATCGGCGTGGCCGCCTACGTCCCGGGCCAGAGCATCGACGATTTGACGCGACAAGCCGATGCCGCCATGTATGCCGACAAACGGGCGTCGCCCACACCCTGAACCGCTCGCGGAGCCCCCATGCCCAACCGACACTTCCGGACCCGTTCGTGGCCGCTTGCTGCCGCCTTTGTTTTGTTTCTGGCGCTTTTTTGCAACGCGGCCATCCCGGCCAGGGCGGCCGCCGTGCGCCCGGAGAGCCTGCTTGCCGCCATGACCCTGGAGGAAAAGGTCGGCCAGGTGTTCATGCTTTGGTTCAGCGGCCACAGCGTCTCGGCGGACACCGACATGCTCATCCGCGACCGCCACGTGGGCGGCGTGATCCTCTACGCCGCGCCGGGCAACGTGGTTTCCCCCGAACAGGTGGCGACACTCACTGCCGGCCTCCAGGCTACCGCGGCCAAGACGCGCCTGGGCCTTGGCATGCTCGTCGGCGTGGACCAGGAAGGCGGCCCCGTGGCCCGGCTGCGCCAGGGATTCACCGTGTTCCCGAGCCAGATGGCCCAGGCGGCCACGGGCCGGCCCGACCTCGCGCGCCTGGCCGCCGCCGCGACCGGCCGGGAGCTTGCGGCCGTCGGCATCAACGTCGATTTCGCGCCGGTGGCCGACGTCAACGTCAACCCGGCCAACCCCGTGATCGGCATCCGCTCCTTCGGCAGCCAGGCGGCCGACGTGGCGCGGTTCACGGCCGCGGCCACCTCCGGCTACCGCAGCGCGGGCACCATCTGCACGCCCAAGCATTTTCCCGGCCATGGCGACACGTCCGTGGACTCCCACGTGGGCCTGCCCCGGGTGGACCACGACGCGACCCGGCTCGGCGCGGTGGATTTCCCGCCTTTCCGGGCCGCGTTCGCGGCCGGCGCGCCGGCGGTGATGACCGCCCATGTCCTGGCTCCCGCCCTGGAGCCCGAGGAGCTGCCGGCGACACTTTCCCGGCGCGTGCTGGCCGGCGTGCTGCGCGGCAGGCTCGGGTTCACCGGCACGATATTCACCGATTCGCTCGGCATGGGGGCCGTGGCCGCCACCTTCGGCACGCCCGAGGCCGCAGTGAAGTCCCTGGCCGCCGGGGCCGACGTCTTGCTCATCGGCGCGGACGCCGGCCGCCCCGCCGCCGAACGCCTGGAAGCCATGGACAGGGTGATCGAGGCCGTCCGCTCGGGACGCGTGCCCGCCGCGCGCCTCGACGCGGCGGTGCTCTCCGTACTGCGCCTCAAGGCGCGCTACGGGCTTTTGCGCGCGGCCGGCCTGGCCACGCCCGCGCCCGACCTGAGTGCACGCCTGGCCACCGACGCCAACACGGCTCTTGCCCGCGAGATCGCCACGCGCGCGGTGACGGCATTCGGACCGATACGGGGGCTTCCCGCCAGCCGCGACGCGAATACGCTGGTGGTGCGGCCAAGCCTTGGCCGCGAGGCCATCGATGCCGCGGCCAAAACGGGCATGAACGCCTGGAGCGGGCCGCAGACCCTCTTTTTGCCCGCCGATCCCGACGATGCCGCCATCGCCAGGGTCACGGCCCTGGCCCGCGCGGCCCGCCATGTGGCGCTGCTCGTCACGGACGCGCGCAAACATCCCGGCCAGCGCCGCCTGGCCGAAGCCCTCGCCCAGGCCGCCGGAGACAGGCTGTCCCTCGTCGCCGCCGAGTCGCCCTACGACCTGCCGCTGTTGCCCCAGGCCGGGGCCCGACTGGCCATCTACGGCGAAACACCCGCCGGCATGGAAGCCCTCGGCCGGGCGCTTTTCACCCCGTTTCACCCGGGCGGCCGCTGTCCCGTCGCCTTGCCGCAGGCCGCAATGACGCCGCAATCGCGGCCGAATTGCCGCGGCGCCACAAAGTAATCCGGGAGATGCTCACAACGAGCATTGACGTTTCACGGCCCTTTGTTTCAACGTGCCCGAAAGCAATCTGGAGCGATCCCATGCAAGAGCGAACGAACGCCTCGCCACACCTTCCCCTTCGCATTCTGGGCGTGCTGTTGAGCCTGTGCATCATTGCGGCAGCCCTTTTCCCCAACGTCATTGCCGCCGTCATCGTCGGCATCGCAGGCTGCGTCGCGACCTGGCTGCTGGTGGGGCGGGCCATGGCTCCTGCGGACACGCTTCTTACGAGCCTGCGCAACATCAAGAACCACCCGCGCGCGTTTCTCCTCGACGAAGTCCTTTCCTGGAAAGCCATCGGCCCCCTGGGCGAAGCGGCAAGCGATGTCCTGGCCTTCAACATGAGCCGGCGTGAATACTACCGCGCCGCCATCCTGCACGTCGGCACCCCGTTTTTCATCTGCAACAAGGAAGGCGCCATCACCCACGCCAGCCACGCCCTGACGGCCATGCTGCAAAAAGACGAGAAGTCCGTGGTGGGCCGCACCGTAAGCCAGGCCTTCTACAACAAGAATGGCGTCTCGATCACGGAAGAGGCCCTCGCCGCAGGCAAAGCCCTGCAGGCCGAGCGCGACCTGACCCTCTGGAACGGCCGCCTCCTCTCCTGCCACATTTCCGTCAGCTGCTTTCACGGGGAAAAAGGCAACCTGCTCGGCGCGGTGGCCTGCATCACCGACCTGACGAGTCTGCGCGAAAAACAGGCCCAGCTCGAATCGACCCAGGCCGACCTGCACACGCTTGGCGGAGAGATCAACGAACTGGCGCAACGCGTGGCTTCGGCCTCGGAAGAGCTTTCCGCCTCGTCCGACGAACAGGCGCGGGGCGCGCAGGAGCAGAAGCGGCAGGCCGACGCCGTGGCCACGGCCATGGAGGAAATGACGGCCACGGTCATGGAGGTGGCGAAAAACGCCTCCAAGACGTCCGAGGCCGCGGACGGGGCTAACAGCGCCGCCGAAGCCGGCACGGTGGAAGTGCGCCAGGCCGTCACGGGTATCCAGGCCGTGGCCGAATCCACCGGCAAGCTCGGCCAGGTGCTTACGGCCCTGGACGGCCAGGCCGCGGAGATCGGCCGCATCATCGGCGTGATCAACGACATCGCCGATCAGACCAACCTGCTGGCCTTAAACGCCGCCATCGAGGCGGCCCGCGCCGGCGAGGCGGGGCGCGGCTTCGCGGTCGTGGCCGACGAGGTGCGCAAACTCGCCGAAAAGACCATGACCGCCACCAAGGAAGTGGAGCATTCCATCCACCAGATCCAGGAAGGCTCCCGCCATGCCGTGGACTCCATGCATGAAACCGAAACGCGCGTGGCGGACAGCACCGAGGCCACACGCCAGGCCGGCGAGGCCCTCGGGCGCATCATGACGCGCATCCGCGAGGTGACAGGCCAGGTGACCCAGATCGCCACAGCCGCCGAGCAGCAGTCTGCCGCCGCCGAGGAGATCAACCGCAACGTCGATGTCATTGCGGGCGTCGCCCGCGAAGCCGACGAAGGCGCGAGCCAGACCGCCCAGGCCACGCGCGAACTGGCGGAACTGGCCCAGTCCCTGCTCGGCCTGGCCGGCGCGTTCGCCGAACGCCACGAAGAGGATCTGAAACTGCGGGCCTCGTCGGGCAATATGAAGGGCATCCTGCCCAAGCTCATGCAGGAATTCATCCGGGAGCGCTACGGCGAACACGTGTTCGAGCGCATGCAGGAGGAGATGGGGCACCCGACCTTCCTGCCCACCCAGAACTACCCCGACCAGGTGCTGCGCCAGATGGCGGAACTGGCCGCAGCAAACGCCGCGACGACCGTGGGGGACGTGTTCAAGACGCTCGGCAGCTACTCCATCAAAGGCTTTTACCAGCATTACCCGCGGTACTTCAAGGCGCCGCACCTCAAGGACTTCTACCTGACCATGAACGACACCCACGCCCGGCTGACCAAGGACATGCCGGGCATCGAGCCGCCCAAGTTCACCTATGAGGACAAGGGTGACGTGCTCGTCATGACCTACCACTCCCGGCGCGGCTACCCCGAATACTTCGAGGGCATCCTGCGCGGCGCGGCCGAGCACTTCCGGGAGCCGGTCACGATCACCGTCACGCCCGCCGGGGACGGCAAATCCGCGCGGGCGGAAATCGTTTTCCGGGCAGGCGGGAGCGGCCGCCCCAAGGCGCTGCGCGCATAAGGCGCAAAATCGACAGGGACGCCCCGGGCAGGCAGGCCGCATCGCCGCCGCCCGGGGCGCATCTTCACGATGCCGCCTCGCTCACGGGAAACGACAGGCGAAACGCCGTGCCGGACGGCCCGGAACCGAACGTCAGCGCGCCGCGAAGCTGCCGGGAAAGCTGCACCACAAGCTGCATGCCGAGCGATTTGGCCTGCTCCGGATGAAAATCCTCGCCAAGCCCCACGCCGTCGTCCTCCACCGCCGCCCGGATCATGTCGTCCTCCCGGGTCACGAGCACACGGATGACGCCTGTGTCGCGGCCGATAAAGGCATGCTTGACGGCGTTGGTCACCAGTTCGTTGACGATCAGCCCGAAGGGAATGGCCTTGTCCACGGTCACGGGGCATTCCGCCAGTTCCAGTGTGAAACCGATGCCCTTGTCGCCGCGCAGGGACTGCACCAGCTTCGGGGTCAGCCGCTCCAGGTATTCCTTGAGGTCCACCCGGGCCAGGTCGCCGGAACGGTAGAGTTCCTCGTGGATGAGCGCCATGGAGGCGATGCGGTTGCGGCTTTCTTCGAAAAGCATCTGGATTTCCGGGTCCTCGATGACGTCCTTTTGCAGGAAGAGCAGGCTGGAAATGACCTGCAGGTTGTTCTTGACCCGGTGGTGCACTTCCTTGAGCAGCACTTCCTTTTCCAGCAACGAATCGCGCAGACGCTGTTCGTTGCGCTTGTCCTCGGTGACGTCCCTGATGACGCCGACGATGAAGCGCGCGCCTGTGGCGTCGACGAAAAGTCCCTTGCGCGTGACGAGAACGTGCCCCACCCCGAGGGGATCCGTCAGGCGCTCCTCGAACAGGTCCACCTTGCCGCTTTCCAGGACGAGGTTGTCGCGTGAGATGAACACGTCGGCCTCTACGGCCGCGACGAAATCATAATCGCTTTTCCCGACGATCTCCTGCGCCGGCTTACCCAGCATGGTGCACAGCGCCTGGTTTACCGTAACAAAGCGATGCCGGCTGTCCTTGACGAACACCGGGTCCGGAATGGCTTCGAGAATCATGGTCACGAACTCCCGGGAGCGCCGCAGATCGACCTCGATGCGCCGCCGCTCCGTGATGTCCCGGCCGGCGCCGAGAACGCCCTGGAATACCCCGGCCGCGTCATAGAGCGCACGCACCACGCACTCCACCCAGACGGAGCCGCCGTCCTTGCGCCGCAGCTCCAGTTCCAGGGTGGCGACGCAGCGTTCGTCCGGTCCCGCACGGTGCGCCAACCGCGCCGCCGCCTCCCGTGCCCTGGCGGCCGATTCCGGCAGCAGCATCTCCTCGAAACGTTGCCCCATGACCTCCTCCACGCTCATGCCGCGCAGGCGCTCCACCGACGGGCTGACGAACGTCGGCCGCCAGTTGGCGTCGAAAGTAAAGATCAGGTCATGGGCATTGTCCGCGAGCAAGCGGTACTTGGCCTCGCTTTCGCGCAGGTCGCGCTCGGCGGCCTTGCGCGGGCCGATGTCGCGCACGAACACCAGCGCGCCGGGGCGGTCGGCAAGAGGGAAGGGAACGCCGGACACCTCGACGTCGATGGCCGAACCGTCCAGGCGCAGGTAGCGCTGCTCCTTGAGTTGCGCCGATCGCTTGCCCTCGATGGACAACCGCATCCGCTCGGCGACCGATTCCCGGTAATCCGGATGCACGCAATCGAGCACCTTGCGGCCGACGATATCCTCCGCCGCAGCCGCGCCGAAAAGCCTGACCGCCTCGGTGTTGACGAAGGTGAATCTTTCACCGTCATGGATCAGGATGGCGTCCGGCGCATTTTCCACGACAAGGTTGTTACAGGCCAGGCTCTCCTGGAGTTCCTGGGCCTTCTTGCCATACGCCACGACATGGCGGTGCAACAGCAGATGCAGAAAAGCCGCCGTGACCAGAATGAAGGCCGTTCCTTTCAGGGACGACACGCGCATCAGCATGTCCGGGGTGTCGCGAAACAAGGATTCCGTCAGGCGATCGGAAAAGATGATCCACAACAGCCCGGCGACGGCATAGCAAAGGGTAATGCGCCAGGGATGGAGGCTGATCAGATTCCCGCTGCGTTGCTTTTCAGAGCGCTGCATCATGACGGGCTCATGTGTGTTGGGGTCACGGGTTTCAAACGCGCCGCCGCGCCAGCGGATGCACATCTGCTACAGCATGTCCACGGGGTCCAGGTCCAGCACGAACCGCACCTGCCCCGGGGCCGGGAGCGCCTCCCGCCCGGCGGCGAACACCCGGCGCGCCGCAGGCCAGTCCGGCGACTTGAGCAGGCAGTGAAAACGCCTGCGCCCGGCCACGAGGGCCAGCGGCGCGGGAGCCGGCCCGAGCACCCGCACGCCAAGCGGCGCGGCGGCCTGGCGCATGGCCTGCCCCACGGCGGCGACCGCGGCGAAACCTTCCTCGTACTCGCGGGGGAAACTCAGGCGTGCCAACCCCAGCCTCGTAAATGGCGGATAACACAAGCGCCGCCTGCGGGAAAGCTCCAGCTCGTAAAACGCCTCGAAATCTCCGGAGACGACATGGGCGAAAAAGGGGTCGCCCGGCGTCCGGGTCTGGATGAGCACCCTTCCCGGCCGCCCGCCCCGGCCGGCCCGGCCCGCAAGCTGGGTCAACAGCTGAAACGTGCGCTCGGACGCCCGGTAATCGGGCAACGCCCGGCCAAGGTCCGCGTCGGCGGCCACGACCAGGGTCACATCCGGGAAATGGTGGCCCTTGGAGAGCATCTGCGTGCCCACCAGCACCCGCGCCCTGCCCGAGGAGAAATCGTCGAGAATGGCCTCGGCCCGCTCGGGCCGCCGGGCGATGTCGCGGTCCAGGCGGGCGACGCCCGCGCCCGCGGGCAGCACCCCGGCCAGCTGCTCCTCGAGCATTTCCGCGCCCACGCCCATGGGCAGGAAATTCGTGCCGCCGCAGGACGGGCACGGCGCGGGATGGGGCCGGCTGTGGCCGCAGTAGTGGCAGACCAGCCGTTCCCGGTCCTTGTGGTAGGTCAGCGACAACTCGCAGTGCGGACAGCGCACGGGCGTTTCGCAGTCCAGGCAGAAAAGCAGCGGCGCATAGCCCCGGCGGTTGATCAGGATCATGGCTTGGTCGCCGCCGGCCACGGTTTCGGCCAGGGCGGCAGCGGCCTCCTCGGTGAGCACGCCCGCGCGGTCGCCGGTTTCGCGCGTCCCGGGCGCGGCCGTGAGCTTCGGCACAGCGCGCATGTCCACGAGCGCGACCGACGGCATGCCGCCCGCGCCCACCCGGCGGGACAGGCGCACCATGGGCACATGGCCTTCCCTGGCGGCGTAGAAGGTTTTGACGTCCGGGGTGGCCGAACCGAGCACGAGCAGGGCCCCGGCGCGGTTGGCGCGGAAAAACGCCACTTCCTTGGCCTGGTACGGCAGCCGGTCTTCCTGTTTGAACGCGCCGTCGTGCTCCTCGTCGAGGATGATGAGGCCAATGTCGCGCAGCGGCAGGAACAGGGCCGAGCGCGTGCCGGCAACGAGCATGGGCGCGTCGGCCCCGGCGGCGCGGCGGAAGGCGGTCTCGCGCGCCGCAGGCGGCTGGTAGCCGTGGTAGAGCAAGGGAGCGTGCCCGGGAAAGGCGTTCGCGGCGGCCTTGTGCAGCCGCGCGGCCAGGGCCACCTCGGGCGCGAGCAGCACGACCCGCTTGCCCCGGGCCAGGGTGCGCGCCGCAAGCTCCATGTAGAGCCGCGTCTTGCCGCTGCCGGTGACGCCGAAAACGAGCCGCGCCGCGCCGTCCGGCGCGGCGAGTGCCGGGGCCAGGGCCGCAAGCGCCGTCTCCTGTTCGCCGGTCAGGGGCGGCAGGCCGGCCAGTCCGGCCGCCGGAGCCGCCGTCTCACCCACTTCCGTCGCATCGGGCAGCAACGCCCCTTCCCCGGCGTCCAGACGCACGAGGCCCAGGGCGCACAGCCGGCGCAGGATGGGGAGCGTGCCGTCGCCGCAGCGTTTTTTCAGGTCCGAAAGGGGCATGGGGCCGACGTCGCACAGGGCGTCGAGGATCGCGAGCTGGCGGGCCGCGCCGGGGCGCACCGGCCAGGGCGGATCGGTGGCGAGCGCGCACAGCGGATCGGCCGCATCGCCTGCCAGCCGGCAGCGGACCTCGCCACGCCGCCAGGCCCCGGCCAGGGCCGCCCTGTCCGCCTCGGGCAGCTTCCAAAGGCCCTTGGCCGTCAGCCGCCGCGGCAGCCCGGCTTCGTGCACGACGAATTCCACGCGGGAAGTGCGCATGCCGCGGGGAAGGAGCGTGGCGAGGATGCGGCCGGGCGTGGCCAGATGCCGGCTGGCGAGATTGCGCACGAGTTCCAGATAATCGGCATCGCAGGCGGGCGCACGCTCCAGGGGGAACAGCGCGGGCCGCAACGCGACACCTGCCGGCGGCGGGACGCCCGCCTCCCAGACCATGCCGGCGCGCACGGTCCCGCCCATGGGCACGAGCAGGCACAGCCCCGGAGGGAAATCCTCCGGTTCAAAGCCCGGCGGCAGCACGTAGGACAGGATGGCATAGGGGGGCGAAGTCAGGACGACGGCAAGGACGTGGCTCATGGCAGATACGCAATTCGCCCGGGAGGCGCGCCTCCCGGGCGAATAGCAATGCGGCGCGAAGGGGCGAACGCCCCGGATGCGTGCTTATTCCCCAAAGGGCAGCAGTTCGCGCAGGCGCGGCACCAGCGCTTCGCGCAGGGCCTCGTCGTGCAGGGCGAAATAGATGTTGGCCGTGAGAAAATCCACCCAGTCGCCGGCGTCGAAGCGCTGGCCCTGGATCTTGACGGCGAGCAGGCGGTTGTTGCCGGCCAGGCCCTTGAGGCCGTCGGTGAGCTGGATCTCGCCGCCGTGCCCGGGGGTGACCTTCTCCAGGTGGTAGAAGATGTCCGGGAACAGCACGTAGCGGCCGACGATGGCAAGCCGGGAAGGCGCTTCGTTGACCTTGGGCTTTTCCACGAGGTTACGCACGCGGTACATGCCCGGCGCGAATTCCTCGCCGTCGATGATGCCGTAACGCGAGACCATGTGCGGCGGCACTTCCATGACGCCGATGACGGGCATGTGCTCGGTCATGGCCACGGTGAGCAATTGCTTGATGCCCGGCTCCATGCTGAACATGAGATCGTCGCCGACCATGACGGCGAAAGGATCGTTCTTGCAGACTTCGCGGGCGCACAGCACGGCATGGCCGAGGCCGAGCTGCTTCTTCTGGCGCACGGAGATGATGTTGACCATCTCGGCCACTTCCCGCACCATCTTGAGCATGTCCTTCTTGCCGGTGCGCTCAAGCAGGTCTTCCAGGGTCAGGTTGTAGTCGAAGTGGTCCTCGATGATGGTCTTGTTGCGGTTGGTGACGAAGACGACGTCCTGCAACCCCGAGGCCTGCGCCTCTTCGACCACGTACTGCACCACGGGTTTGTTGTAGACGGGCAGCATTTCCTTGGGGATGTTTTTCGTGGCCGGCAAGGACCGCGTGCCCCATCCGGCAACGGGAATGACCACCTTCTTGATTTCCATGCTCTTCTCCTTGGGATGCGCGCACTGCCCCGTATGATTCGGAAACGGCGGACCGCGCCCGTGCGTCCGACCGTCCGCTTCTGACCTTCCCGTCGATGCCGGAAAGCCTCTCCGGGAGGCCCCCGCATCACCAACCGACGTTAATTCCTTTACACAAACAAGTCCAGCACCAAAAGGTGTTTCGGTCAGGTGACAGGTCAGCGCAGGGCGTTGGCGACGGTCTCGGCAAGGCTCTGGCACAGACGTTCCACCAGGGCCGCGTCCTCGGCCTCGACCATGACCCGGGCCAGGGATTCGGTGCCGGAATAACGCAACAGCACCCTGCCCCGCCCGGCCAGGGTCCGCTCGCACTCGGCCGTGGCCTTTTCGATGGCCGGGGCGTCCTTGAAGGGAATCTTTCTGGCCACAGGGACGTTGACGAGCTTTTGCGGATAGGGCGACAGCAGTGTGGCCAACTCGGACAAGGGCTTGCCGCGCCGGGCCATGATGCGCATGAGCTGGAGCGCGGCCAGGGTGCCGTCGCCGGTGGTGCTGTGGTTGAGAAAGATCAGATGGCCGGACTGCTCGCCGCCGAGCACCGCGCCGTTGGCACGCATGGCCTCGACCACGTAGCGGTCGCCCACGGGCGTGCGCATGAGCCTGCCGCCGCGCGAAGTCATGAAGACCTCGAGCGCCATGTTGCTCATGACCGTGGCCACGAGGAGATTGCCCGGCAACTGGCCGCTTTCCATGAGGTCCAGGGCGCAGATGGCCATGATCTGGTCGCCGTCGAGGATGCGGCCCTTTTCGTCGGACACGATGACCCGGTCCGCGTCGCCGTCGAGGGCAATGCCGATGTCGGCCCCGGTCTCCACGACCTTTTTGGCCACGAGTTCTGGATAAAGCGAGCCCACGCCCCGGTTGATGTTGGTGCCGTCGGGATCGACGCCCATCTTGTAGACCTTGGCCCCGAGCTCCTCGAAGACCAGGGGCGCGACGCGAAATGCCGCGCCGTTGGCGCAGTCGAGCGCGATTTTCATGCCCTCGAAGCTGACGTCGAGCGGCACGGAGTTTTTGAGAAACACGATATAGCGGCCCGTGCTGTCCTGGATCTTCGAGGCGCGGCCCACCTCTTCGGGAGCCGGCAGGGCCCACTCGCGGCCGCAGCCCTCGACCAGGGCGGCGATCCGATCCTCCACGGCGTCGGGGAGCTTGAAGCCCATGTGGTCAAAAAATTTGATGCCGTTGTCCGTGAAGGGGTTGTGGGAGGCGGAAATGACCACGCCCACATCCACGCGCATGTCGCGTGTGAGGAAGGAAATGGCGGGCGTGGGCAACGGGCCGACAAGGATGACGTCCATGCCCGCGGCGCAAAAGCCCGAAGTGAGCGCGTATTCGTAGATGTATCCGGAAAGGCGGGTGTCCTTGCCGATGAGCACCTTGTGGCGGCGGCCGCCGTTTCGCAGCACCTGCCCCGCGGCCAGGCCCAGGCGCATGACGATTTCCGGGGTCATGGGGTGGTCGTTGACCCTGCCGCGCAGCCCGTCCGTTCCGAAAAGCTTCTTCTCCATGCATACTCCTAGCCGGGTCGCCCGGCCTATTTCACCGTCAGGCCCACCTTGTCGGGTTTGGCCTCGATCAGTTCGCAGCCTTGCGGCATCTTCACCCGATATGATGCGACGTATTTACCCGGTTCGATATCCGGCTTCAACTCCAGGGTGGCCTCGACGAGCCCCGGAAAGTCCTTGTCCGACAAAATGGCCGCCGGCCCCTTGATGCGCAGCGTCACCACGTCCGGCGACACCTCCACGGTCCTGTTCCTGGGGGGTTTGAGGGAAAGCGGCGCGCGCAGCGTCACTTCCGACTCCTTGGCGGCGAGGTTCATGGTCACCCGGACCGTGGCCGGCGAGGCGTCCACTTCCTCGGGCAGGTCCAGGGAGACCTGCTCGTCGAGGTGCGGCGGCGGCGGGGACGGCACGTTCACGGGCTGGGTGTGGATCTCGGTCAGCTTTTCGAGCTTCGCGACCGGCCCGGAAACGCGCACTGTCTCCGGCACGGCCCGCACACCGCTCATGCTGTAGCCGTCCTTGGTCGCGGCCCGGGTCACGACCTTGACAGGCACGGTCTTGACGGCACGCGCCACGACGTCGAGTTCCAGGCGCGAGGGGCGGATCTCCACCACCTCGTAGACCTTGGGCAGGGGAATGTTCTTGGGGTCGAACTGGATGCGGTTCTCGCCGGGCACGATCTTGCCGAGGTCCAGGGTGTAGACGAGCTGGCGCTCCTCGATCTTGCGCGCCACGCCCTTGGGACCGCGCACGAGCACGTCCACCGTGCTGACGAGCCCGTTCTTGATGTAAAGGCCCTCGGGCGCGCCGGTCATCTCCACGCGCATGGGCATCCAGGTGTCCACCTTTTCCCGGCCCGCGGTCAGGTACCAGCAGAACACGGCCATGGCGAAGGCCAGGAGGAGGTATTGCCAGTTGGGTTTCATGGACGTTTGGAAAAGAGGTTCCAAAGGATGTTTTTGAGCGTGCGCTCGTCCACCGGGGAAATGAGCTTGCCGCCGTCGGCCACGGACACCACGCCCCGCTCCTCGGACACGACCACGGCCAGGGCGTCGGTCTCCTCGGTGATGCCGAGGGCGGCGCGGTGGCGCGTGCCGAGCGACGCGTCGAGCGGCACGCCGGCAATGAGCGGCAGGATGCAGCCCGCGGCGGCGATGGTCTCGCCCTGGACGATAACCGCGCCGTCGTGCAGCGGCGTGTCGGGGAAAAAGATGGTGCCGAGCAGCTCCTTGCTCATGCGCGCCGAAAGCTCCACCCCGCGCGCGATCCAGTCGCCAAGCGGCACCCGGCGCTCGAACACGATCAGCGCCCCGGTGCGCGTGCGCGCCATCTGGAACACGGCCAGGATGCATTCGTCAAGGGCCGCCTCGTTCATGGCCTCGCGGCGGTTCGGGCGGAAAAAGCCCCAGGCCCCGACGCTCGAGAGCGCCTTGCGGATATCGGCCTGGAACAGGATGATGAGCACCAGGAAGACCGAGCCGAGAAAGTTGGTCAAAAGCCAGTGCAGGGTGTTGAGCCCGAACTCCCCGGACAGGTAGTAGAGGATGCAGATGAGCAGGAAGCCGTGGAGCACGGACACGGCCCGCGTGCCGTGAATGAGGATGAGGCCGCGGTAAAAGATGAAGGTGACCAGGGCGATGTCCAGGACCTCGACCCAGGTGATACGGAGATTGTCGAGAAACGGCAGCGTCATGGCGTCGCGCAATCCGGGGTTCGGGTGGGAGAAGGTCCGGGGCGTCGCCGGGCGGCTGGGCCTCAGGCGGCGACGGCGGCGGCCAGGCGCAGGGCCGTGGCCACGCCGGCGACGTCGTGCACGCGGTGGATGCGCGCGCCGCGCCCGGCGCACAGCGCCGACAGCACGGCCGTGGCCATGTCGCGCTTTTCGACGGGCAGCGCAAGCACCGCCCCGAACACGGATTTGTTGGATATCCCGAGGTAGAGCGGCCGGCCGAGGCTCGTGAAGCGGTTCAGGCGGCGCAGGATGTCGAGGTTGTGCTCCGTGCGCTTGCCGAAGCCGATGCCCGGGTCGAGGACGATGTGCTCCTCGGGCAGGCCGGCACGCACGAGCTGCGCCATCCGTTCCTCGAAAAAGGCCAGGATGTCCTCCACCACGTCGCCGTAGCGGGGATCGTCCTGCATGGTGGCCGGGCGGCCCTGGCTGTGCATGAGCACGTAGCCGGGCCTGTACTGCGCCACGACGTCTTGCAGACCGGGGTCGAAGGCGCAGGCCGAGACGTCGTTGACGGCCACGGCCCCGGCGTCGAGCGCCGCAGCGGCGCAGCCGGCCTTGTACGTGTCCACGGCCACGGGAATGTCCGGCCGCGCGGCGACAAGACCGGTAACCACGGGCAGGACGCGGCGCAGCTCTTCCTCGAGGGATACGGGCGCGGCCCCGGGGCGGGTGGATTCGCCGCCGACGTCGAGCATGTCCGCGCCGCCCGCGGCCAGGGACAGGCCGTGGGCCACGGCGGCGGCCGCATCGGCATGGCGGCCGCCGTCGTAGAAGGAATCGGGGGTGACGTTGACGATGCCGGCGATGCGCGAGGCGTCGCAGGCAAGGCGCATGCCCCGCCCGAGCCGCCAGACGGCGGCCGGGCTATTTGCCATGTCCGGCGTCCCCGGGGTTCTTGGCGTCGTCGTCGGGCTCCAGGGTGAACTCGTCATGGGACCGTGGGGCCGTGCCGGTTTCAGGCGTCCCCGTGCCCTGGCCCGTCGCCTGGTCCGTCGTCTGGCCGGGAGCCGGCTGCCCTGCCGGGCCGGCGTCGCCAGAAGCGTTCCCTGGCGTGCTCCCCGGCGCGGCGGCGGAGTCCGCCCCGGTCGCCGCGCCCGTGGTCGTGGCCGGGGTTTCGGGCGGGGGGAGCGTTTCCCCCCGCAGCAGCCGGTCGATATCGTCGCCGGTGATGGTTTCCCGTTCGAGCAGGGCCCGGGCCACGGCCTCCAGGCCATCGCGTTCGGCTTCCAGGATGGAGCGCGCCCGGCGGTAGGCCGCTTCCACGATCTTGCGCACCTCGGCGTCGATCTGGCGCGAGGTCTCCTCGCTGAAGTTCTTGTGGTGCACGAGATCCTTGCCGAGAAAAATCTCGTTGTCGCGCTCGCCGTAGGACAATGGCCCGAGCACCTCGCTCATGCCCCAGGAGCAAACCATCTTGCGGGCCATGTTCGTGGCGCGTTCGATGTCGTTGCCCGCGCCCGTGGTCATCTGGTCGAGCACGAGCTCCTCGGCCACGCGGCCGCCCATGAGCACGGCCAGATTGTTTTGCAGGTAGTCGCGGGAGTAGTTGTGCCGGTCGTCCGTGGGCAGCTGCATGGTGATGCCGAGCGCCATGCCGCGCGGGATGATGGAGACCTTGTGCACGGGGTCGGTGCCGGGGAGCTTCCTGGCGACCAGGGCGTGCCCGGCCTCGTGGTAGGCGGTGGTGCGCTTCTCCTCGTCGGAGAGGATGAGGCTGCGGCGCTCCTTGCCCATGAGCACCTTGTCCTTGGCGTGCTCGAAGTCGGCCATATCCACCTGGTTCTTGTTGACCTTGGCGGCTTGCAGGGCGGCCTCGTTGACGAGGTTTTCCAGGTCCGCGCCGGAAAAGCCGGGCGTGCCGCGGGCCAGGACGTCGAGGTTGACGTCCGGGGACAGCGGCGAGCGGCGCGAGTGGACCTCGAGGATGCGCCGGCGGCCGCGCACGTCCGGGGTCGGCACCACGACCTGGCGGTCGAAGCGGCCGGGGCGCAACAGCGCCGGGTCGAGCACGTCGGGACGGTTGGTGGCGGCGATGAGGATGACACCCTCGTTGGATTCGAAGCCGTCCATCTCGACGAGCAACTGGTTGAGGGTCTGCTCGCGCTCGTCGTGGCCGCCGCCGAGACCCGCGCCGCGCTGGCGGCCCACGGCGTCGATCTCGTCGATGAAGATCAGGCACGGGGCGTTCTTTTTGCCCTGCATGAACAGGTCGCGCACGCGCGCCGCGCCGACGCCGACGAACATCTCCACGAAGTCCGAGCCGGAGATGGAGAAAAAGGGCACCCCGGCCTCGCCGGCCACGGCGCGGGCGAGGAGCGTCTTGCCGGTGCCGGGCGAGCCCACGAGCAGCACGCCCTTGGGGATGCGCCCGCCCAGGCGCGTGAATTTCTTCGGGTCGGACAGAAACTGCACGACCTCGGTCAGCTCCTCCTTGGCCTCGTCCACGCCGGCCACGTCCTCGAAGGTGACGCGCGTGGACTCCTGGGTGATCATGCGCGCGCGGGAGCGGCCGAAGTTCATGGCGCGGCCACCGCCGTTCTGCATCTGGCGCATGAAGAAGATCCACACGCCGACGAGCAGCAGCATGGGGAACCAGGAGACGAGCAGGGTCATGTACCAGGGCGATTCCTCGTCCGGTTCGGCCATGACCTCGACCTTTTTCTGCATGAGGGTGGAGACGAGGGTGGGGTCTTCCGGGGCGTAGGTCATGAACTTGCCGCCACCGGTGGTCACCCCGGAGATCTTCGGTCCCTGGATCTTCACGGAGACGACGTCCCCGGCGTTCACCTTCTGCATGAAATCGGAGTAGGAGAGCTTGGCGCTTTGCGTCTGCGGCTGGTTGAACAGATTGAACAAGACGACCATGACCAGGGATATGGCCGCCCAAAGCATCAGGTTTTTCGCGAAACTGTTCAAACTGGAGTCCTCCAGGGGGCGGGCGGGGGATCAAGTGGCCCGCGTGTTGTAGGGGTTAAGGCCATAACACAGCCGCGCCGGGCCTGTCCACGCGACAAGGCCGCCGTCCGCGGCCGGACGGAGGGCTTCGGAAAAGCTTGGGCTGGAACCTTGGGCAAGGCTTGCCAAGGAAGGCGTTGCTCCATATTGTCGGAAACAATAAGGCCTACGACCCGGCCCGGCAAGGAGTGGCGATGACGCCGAAACGCATTTTAACCGTAGACGACGCGCAAAGCGTGCGCTCCCTGGTGTCGCGGACCCTGGGCGGCGCGGGCTACGACATCGTCGAAGCCGTGGATGGCACCGATGCCCTGGACAAGGTCGCAGACGGCGTGGACATGGTCATCACGGACATCAACATGCCCGGCATGGGCGGGCTGGAGCTTTTGGGACAGTTGCGCCGCCGGCCGGACACCAAGTTCACCCCCGTCATCGTCCTGACCACCGAGTCGCAGCGCGACATGCGCCAGCGCGCCGTGGCCGCCGGCGCGACCGGCTGGATCGTCAAGCCCTTCGACCCGGGCAGCCTCGTCGCCCTGGTGCGGCGTTTTCTGTCCTGAAACGCCAAGAAGGCTTGCGCGTGCCGACCTCCACCTCCCCCTGCCCTTCCCCCGACGCCGCCGCTCCCGTGGACGTGGCCGCCGTGCTGTTCCACGACGCGCCGCTGGCCGTGTACCTGCGCGGCGAGAACGGCGCCTTTCTCGAAGTCAACAAGGCCATGGCCCTGCTTTTCGGCTACGACGCCCCCGGGGACTACCTTGTGGCCATGGCCGACTGCCCGGACCAACACTACCTGGACACGGACGCGCGCGCGACCCTGCTGGCGGAACTGGCACGAACGGGCATGGTCACGGGGCGGCAATACCAGGCCATCGGTCGCGACGGGTTCGTGCAATGGGTGGAGGAATCCGCGCGCAAGGTCGTGACCCCGACGGGCGAAATCTATTATTTCGGCTACCTGCGTGACATCACGGCGGAAAAGAGCACGAGCTGGGCATTAAGCGAGGCCGAGGAGAAATACCGGGCCATTTTCGAGCATGCCGTGGAAGGACTGTTTCAGATGACGCCCGCCGGGCGCTTCGTCACGGTCAACGACGCCCTGCGCCGCATGCTCGCCTTCCCTTCTGCCGAGGCCATGACCGGGGACGGCGAGGCCGCCTCGCACCTTTTCTGCAATCCCGCCGACCACGACGCCCTGCGCCGCGCCCTGGAAAGCGAAGACGCCGTGCGCAACCTGGAAGCGCAACTGCAACGCGCCGACGGCTCGCGCATCTGGGTCTCGATCCAGGCGCGGGCCGTGCGCGACGCCCACGGCCAGGTCGTGCTCCACGAAGGCTCCATGGTCGACGTCAGCGAGCGCCGCCAGTCCCAGGAGCAGTTGCGCCGCAGCCTTTCGCGCACGCGCCGGCTGTTCCACCAGACCGTGACCGCCCTGTCCAAGACCGTCCGTTTCCGCGACCCCTACACCGCCGGCCACCAGGACAACGTGGCCCGGCTGGCCGAGGGCATGGCCCGGACCATGGGGCTCTCCGACGATGCCGTGGCCTGCATCCGCGTGGCCGGCCAACTGCACGACATCGGCAAGATCGTGGTGCCGGTGCGCTATCTGTGCAAGCCCGGCCGGCTCACGGGCCTGGAATGGGAGTTCATGCAGCAGCACGCCCAGGCCGGCTACGAGATCCTCAAGGAAATCGACTTCCCCTGGCCCGTGGCCGAGATCGTCCTGTGCCACCACGAGCGCCTGGACGGCACGGGCTACCCCCGGGGCCTGGACGGCCCGGAAATCGGCATCGAGGCGCGCATTCTGTGCGTGGCCGACGTCCTGGACGCCATGGCCTCAAACAGGCCCTACCGGCCCGCCCTCGGCGTGGAGGCCGCCTTCGACGTGTTCGCGCGCCAGGACGCGGCCTTTGACGCGGCCGCGGTGGACGCGGCACGCACGTTGCTGCGCGACGGCCTGATCCGCTACTGAGACGGCGCGTTCCCCCCTGCCGCCCTGCGGCGCGTTCCTCCTTTCGAAGAACCGAAACATTTTTGTCGCAAATCAAGCGACAATTTTGTGCTTCGCGTGTGTCCGTTCCCGGACCGCCCGTTGCCGTTTTTCATTAAATTCATAAAAAACAGCATAATACCATCTTCGCATCACGACTTACCCCCAGTGGCATGACTCTTGCCTAAGAGAGAGTCATCTTACTTTTGCAGCTGGAGGCATGACAAAATGCGTAAGATCGCTATCTACGGCAAGGGCGGCATCGGCAAGTCCACCACCACGCAGAACACCGTCGCGGGTCTCGCGGAAATGGGCAAGAAGGTCATGGTCGTCGGTTGCGACCCCAAGGCCGACTCCACCCGCCTGCTCCTGCACGGCCTGGCCCAGAAGACCGTCCTCGACACCCTGCGTGAGGAAGGCGAAGACGTCGATCTCGACGATATCCTCAAGGAAGGCTACGGCGGCACGATGTGCACCGAGTCCGGCGGCCCCGAGCCCGGCGTCGGCTGCGCCGGCCGCGGCATCATCACCTCCATCAACCTGCTCGAACAGCTCGGCGCCTACGAGGAAGAAAAGCACCTCGACTACGTCTTCTACGACGTCCTCGGCGACGTCGTCTGCGGCGGTTTCGCCATGCCCATCCGCGACGGCAAGGCCGAAGAGATCTACATCGTCTGTTCCGGCGAGATGATGGCCATGTACGCGGCCAACAACATCTGCAAGGGCATCGTGAAGTACGCCGACACCGGCGGCGTGCGCCTGGGCGGCATCATCTGCAACAGCCGCAAGGTCGACCAGGAAAAGGAAATGATCGAGGAACTGTGCCGGCAGCTCGGCACCCAGATGATCCACTTCATGCCTCGTGAAAACCAGGTGCAGCGCGCCGAGATCAACCGCAAGACCGTCATCGACTACTCGCCCGAGCACCCGCAGGCCGACGAATACCGCGCCCTGGCGAAAAAGATCGACGCCAACGACATGTTCGTCATCCCCAAGCCGATCGAGATCAACACCCTGGAAAAGCTGCTCATCGACTTCGGCATCTCCAACTAGGCTCGACCCTCGCAACCTTCCACCGCCATTGCGCACACGACTTTAAGGAGCTTCGACATGCAGACCATGGTGAGAGCCATCGTTCGTCCCGAGAAATGCGATGACGTCCTTGCAGCCCTGATGGATGCCGGCTTCCCGGCCGTGACCAAGTTCAACGTGGCCGGGCGCGGCAAGCAGCGCGGCATCAAGATCGGCGAGATCCAGTACGACGAGATTCCGAAAGTCATGTTGATCTGCGTCGTGGACGACAAGGACAAGGAATTCGTGGTCAAGACGATCATGGAAAGCGCGCGCACCGGCGCCAAGGGCGCCTTCGGCGACGGCAAAATCTTCATCAGCCCCGTGGACGAGATGTACACCATCTCCTCCGGTGTGAAGGAATCCTAAGGAGGGGCATCATGAAGGAGATCATGGCGGTTATCCGCATGAACAAGATGAACCAGACCAAGAAGGCCCTCGCCGATGCCGGCATCCCGGCCTTCGTGGCCCGCGAGGGCTACGGCCGCGGCAAGGGCCTGGTCAACCAGGCGGTGCTCGAAGGCGCGGCCGCCGGCAACGAGGAGGCTATCGCCCTGCTCGGCACCAAAGGCCGCCTCTACCCCAAGCGCATCATCTCCCTGGTGGTGCCCGACGACAAAGTGCAGCCGGCAGTGGATGTGCTGATTTCCGTCAACAAGACCGGCCAGGCCGGCGACGGCAAGATCTTCGTGATGCCCGTCTCCGATTCCATCCGTGTCCGGACCGGCGAAGAAGGCGACGCGGCCATCGTCTAGCGCGAGCGCGGCGGACGTCCCCGGACCGTTACAGAGCTAATGAGGTAGCATCGAGATGAGCACCAAGCCCACCAATGTCGAAGAGATCAAAAAGGAATTGATCGCCAGGATGCCCACCAAGGTCGCGCGCAAGCGGGCCAAGGCCATGACCCCGGGCGCCGAGGGCGGCGATATCCCTGAAATCCAGGCCAACGTCCGCACCATTCCGGGCATCATCACCCAGCGCGGCTGCACCTATGCCGGCTGCAAGGGCGTGGTCCTCGGGCCCTCCCGGGACATCGTCAACCTGACCCATGGCCCTATCGGCTGCGGCTTCTATTCCTGGCTCACCCGCCGCAACCAGACCGACGCCGGCCCCGACGGGGACAACTACATCCCCTATGCCTTCTCCACGGACATGACCGAGCACGACATCGTGTTCGGCGGCATGAAGAAGCTCGCCGCAGCCATCCAGGAAGCCTACGACAACTTCCATCCCCGGGCCGTTTCGATCTTCTCCACCTGCCCGGTGGGCCTGATCGGCGACGATATCCACGCCGTGGCCCGGCAGATGCAGGAAAAGCTCGGCATCACCGTCTTCGCCAACTCCTGCGAAGGCTACAAGGGCGTGTCCCAGTCCGCCGGCCACCACATCGCCAACAACCAGATCATGAAGCACATCATCGGCACCGATGACGAAACGCCTGTCGAGGGCAAGTTCAAGGTCAACATCCTCGGCGAGTACAACATCGGCGGCGACGCGTTCGAGATCGAGCGCATCCTGGAAAAGTGCGGCTTCACCCTGATCGCCACGTTTTCCGGCAACTCCACGGTGGATTCCTTCCGCATCGCCCACAAGGCCGACCTCAACACCGTCATGTGCCACCGTTCGCTCAACTACGTGGCCGAGATGATGGAAACCAAGTTCGGCATCCCCTGGATCAAGATCAACTTCATCGGTGCCGCGGCCACGGCCAAGTCGCTGCGCCGCATGGCCGCCTACTTCGAGGACCAGGAACTCATCGACCGCGTCGAGAAGGTCATCGAAGAGGAGATGCTCGAGGTCAAGAAGGTCGTGGACGAGGTCCGTCCGCGCACCGAAGGCAAGACCGCCATGCTCTTCGTCGGCGGCTCCCGCGCCCACCACTACCAGGAGCTCTTCGGCGAGCTCGGCATGGAGATCCTTGGCGCGGGCTACGAGTTCGCCCACCGCGACGACTACGAAGGCCGCCACGTGCTGCCCAACATCAAGGTCGACGCCGACTCCCGCAACATCGAGGAGTTGGAGATCGCGCCCGATCCGACCCGCTACCAGCCCCGCAAGACCCCCGAGCAGATCGAGGCGCTCAAGGCCAAGGGCCTGGAGTTCAAGGGCTATGAAGGCATGATCGGCGGGATGAAAAAGGACTCGATGATCATCGACGACATCAACCACTACGAGACCGAGAAGATCATCGAGATCATGAAGCCCGACATCTTCTGCGCCGGCATCAAGGAAAAGTACATCATCCAGAAGATGGGCGTGCCGCTCAAGCAGTTGCACAACTACGACATGGGCGGCCCCTACGCCGGCTTCAAGGGTGCCATCAACTGGTACCACGACATCGACCGTATGGTGAACACCAAGGTCTGGCAGCTGATGAAGGCCCCCTGGCAGACCGACGGTCCCGAACTCGAAGCCAGCTACGTGGCCCAGTAAGACCGCTTTTCACGAGAAAGGAATGCATCATGGCACTGCTTAGACACACCACCGGCGAGATCAAGGAACGCAAGGCGCTCACCGTCAACCCGGCCAAGACCTGCCAGCCCGTGGGCGCGATGTACGCCGCCCTCGGCGTCAAGGGCTGCTTCCCCCACAGCCACGGCTCCCAGGGATGCTGCGCCTACCACCGCTCGGCCCTGACCCGCCACTACAAGGAACCCGTGATCGCCGGCACCTCGTCGTTCACCGAAGGCTCCTCGGTCTTCGGCGGCCAGTCGAACCTGATCTCGGCCATCGACAACATCTTCACGGTGTACGATCCCGACGTCATCGCCATCCACACCACCTGCCTCTCCGAAACCATCGGCGACGACCTGCTCCAGATCTCGCAGAAGGCCAAGGACGACGGCAAGGTGCCGGAAGGCAAGTACATCGTCTACGCGAGCACCCCGAGCTACGTCGGCACCCACGTCACCGGCTACGCGAACATGGTCAAGGGCATCATCAAGGGCTTCGTCAAAAAGACCGGGACGCCCACGGGCAAGATCAACATCATCCCGGGCTTCTGCGAACCCTCGGACATGGCCGAGATGCGCCGTCTGGCCGCCATGATGGGCATCGAGATCGTCATGGCGCCCGACACCAACGGCGTGCTCAACGGCCCGCTCACCGGCCATTACGAGATGTATCCCAACGCCGGTGCCACGCCCGCGGACATCGCCACCATGGGCGACGCCAAGGCCAGCATCGGCCTGGGCCGCTGGGCCACCACCGACGCCGTCAACTACCTGGACTCCGAGTTCAAGGTCCCGGGCACCGTCCTCGGCCTGCCCATCGGCCTGCTCGCCACGGACCGCTACGTGGACGCCCTGCGCAAGATCTCCGGCAAGACCGTGCCCGAAGCCATCAACTTCGAACGCGGCCAGGTCGTGGACGTCATCTCCGACTACACCCAGTACCTCTATGGCAAGAAAGTCGCCATCGCCGGCGATCCGGACCAGGTGCTGGCGCTGGTGGAATTCTGCGTCACCCTGGGCATGATTCCGGCCTACACCGTCTCGGGCACCGCCGGGAAGTACTTTGAAGAGCGCATGACCGAGCTGCTCAAGGACGTGCCCTACGACTGCAAGTTCAAGAACGGCGAACAGGCCGACATGTACCTGCTGCACCAGTGGATCAAGAACGACCCGGTCGACCTGCTCATCGGCAACACCTACATGAAGTACATCGCCCGCGACGAGGACATCCCGCTCGTGCGCCACGGCTTCCCGATCCTCGACCGTGTGGGACACCAGTACTTCCCGTCCGTCGGCTACTCCGGCGCCCTGCGCCTCTTGGACAAGATCCTGGGCCTGCTCATGGATCGCCAGGACCGCGACGCCCCCGAAACCCGCTTCGAACTGCAGATGTAACCGGAACCGCAACATCAAGGGAGACGTGACGCATGGCCATCGAGAAGCCCAGGTACCTGATCAACGTCTGCGCGAGCTTTCGCGTCAAGGGCGAAGCCAAGGGCATCTGCCACAAGAAAGGCTCGCACAACCTCCTCGGCTACTTCGAGGAAGGCGTCCTCGACCGGGACATCGACGCCCGCATCGTCAGCACCGGTTGCATGAAGCAGTGCGAGGAAGGCCCGATCGTGGTGGTGATGCCCGAGAACTGGTGGTACCGCGGGGTCGACAGCGAGGACAAGGTGGACGACATCCTCGACGCTCTGGAAAAGGGCGAGCCCTGTGAGGACCACCTGCTGCCCTAACCGAACCGGTTCGCCAACCGCTTGGATGGACACCCATACAAAAGCCGCCCCGCTGTCACGGACCAGCGGGGCGGCTTCGTTTTTTTCCCCTTCGCCCGTTCCGGCTCAGATGCCGCCGCCGTCGGTGATGACAGCGCCGCCGGGATGCTGCTGGATCAGACGCGAATAGGGCGGCACGTCGGTCGTCACCCAGACGTTGCCGCCGATGACCGACCCCTTGCCTATGGTGACGCGGCCAAGCACGGTCGCGCCGGCGTAGACCGTCACATTGTCCTCCACGATGGGGTGGCGCGCGATGCCCTTGACGAGCTTGCCCTGCTCGTCCTTGGGGAAGCTCTTGGCCCCGAGCGTCACGCCCTGGTACAGGCGCACGCCGTCGCCGATGATGCAAGTCTCGCCGATGACCGTGCCCGTGCCGTGGTCGATGAAAAACCGCCGACCGATGGTCGCGCCGGGATGGATGTCGATGCCCGTGGCCGAATGGGCCATTTCGCTGATGATGCGCGGAATGAGGTCCACGCCGAGGCGGAAGAGTTCGTGGGCCACACGGTGGTGGGTGAGCGCCGTGAGGCTCGGGTAGCAGAAGATGGTCTCGCCGGGCGATCGCGAGGCCGGGTCGCCCTCGTAGGCGGCCTGGGCGTCCTCGGCGAGGCATTCGCGAATGTCCGGCAGACGCATGAGGAACTCGCCGGCAAGCGTTCTCGCCCGGTCCTCGCATTCCTGGCAGTTGCCCGCGCCGTTGAGTTCGCAGAAGAAGCAGTAGCCCCGCCGCACCTGGTCCGTGAGCAGCCGGTAGATGGCGTCGAGGTTGGCCCCGATGTGGAAGCGCATGTTTTCCGGGGTGATGTCGGAGTGGCCGAAATAGCCCGGAAAGATCACCGCACGCAGGCGCTGCATGAGCTCGGCGAGCACGGGAATCGCGGGCATGGGCTCGTCGTGCAGCGGGCGGTGGTAGACCTTCTCGTAGGAGGCCTCCGCGCACAGCATTTCCGCCACCCACTCCACGGGCGTATGCTTCCTGCCCCTGGGACGTCTGGTTTCGGACACGGCGCTCAGCCCTCCTCGGCGAAAAGCGGCGTGGACAGGTAGCGCTCGCCCGTGTCGCAGACGATGAAGACCACGATCTTGCCGGCGTTTTCCGGCCGCTTGGCGATCTCCAGCGCGGCGAAGGCGTTGGCCCCGGAGGAAATGCCGCACAGGATGCCCTCCTCGCGCAGGAGCCGGCGCGCCGTCACCAGGGCGTCCTCGTTTTTCACGGGAAAGACCTCGTCCACAATGCCCATGTCCAGCACCTCCGGCACGAACCCGGCCCCGATGCCCTGGATGGCGTGCATGCCGGGCTTGCCGCCGGAGAGCACCGGCGAGGAGGCCGGCTCCACGGCCACGGCCCGCACCGCGGGCTTTTTGGCCTTGAGCGCCCGGGCCACGCCCGTCAGCGTCCCGCCCGTGCCGACGCCGGCCACGAACACGTCCACCAGGCCGTCGGTGTCTTCCCAGATTTCCGGCCCCGTGGTGCGGGCATGGGCCTCGGGATTGGCCGGGTTGGAAAACTGCATGGGCATGAACGCCCCGGGCAGCTCGGCCACCAGCGCCTGCGCCTTTTCCACGGCCCCCTTCATGCCCTGGGCCGCCGGGGTCAGGACCAGCTCGGCCCCGAAGCCGCGCAACAGCGCCCGCCGCTCCACGCTCATGGATTCGGGCATGGTGAGCATGAGCTTGTAGCCGCGCACGGCGCACATGAACGCGAGCCCCACGCCCGTATTGCCCGAGGTCGGCTCGACGATAACCGCGCCCGGGGCGATTTTCCCCTCGCGTTCGGCGGCCCGGATCATGGCCACGCCGATACGGTCCTTGACCGACGAGCAGGGGTTGAAGGATTCGAGCTTGGCGGCGACCCGGGCCACGCAGCCCTCGGCCAGCCGGGTCAGCCAGACCATGGGCGTGGCCCCGACGAGTTCGGTCATATCGGCGGCGATGCGCATCGCGTTCTCCTTGGCGACGTTTTTCCGGCGCGGGCGCGGCGGCGCGTCCGGCCGGACGGGGGGGAACATAGCGCATTCGCGCGCCGGGCGCATCCCCGGGCAGGCGTCCCCATGCCGCTCCCGGCGCGGCATCGCCGCGGGGCTTGACGCCACGCGCGTTTTCAGTGACGTCATGCGCCGTCGGCGCGACGACGCCTCCCGCCGGCCCGTCCCGGGCCGACGTCGCAAACGGCCTGCCCGCGCGGAACCACCATGCGCTTCAAACCCGTCTTCTACACCTGCCTGATCCTCGCCGCCCTCGGCGCGGGGCTCTTTTTCGAAACCACGGAGCCGGGCAGACGCCTGGACGCCTGGACTTCCGACCTGTGGCACGTGCTCGCGGGCAAGCGCCGCGATCCGCAGCACGTCGCCGTGGCCCTGCTCGACGACGAGGCGCTCGCCGCCGAACCCGACCGGCCGCTGGTCTTCTGGGGGCCGCTTTACGCCAAGGTGCTGGCCGTGCTGCGCCAGGTCGGCGTGGCGGCCGTCGGCATGGACATCCAGCCGGCGCTGTCCCCGGTCACCTGGATGGACATGATCGGCGCCGAGGCCAGCCGCGACTTCGACCGGCAGTTCATGCTGGAACTGGTCAAGGGCAAAGTCATCCTGGCCGCGAGCGTGTCCACCGAATCCGGCGAGGCGGCCTTCAGCCTGCCGGCCACGGACTACCTGGTCGCCCTGCCCGGGCACGAGGCGGACCTCGGGCTCACCAACGTACCGCTCGACCGCGATGGCGTGGTGCGCCGCTTCGCCCCGGCGCTTTTCGCCGAGGGCGAGCCGCGCCTGTCCTTTGCCGCCGCCCTGGCGCGCAAGGCCGATCCCCACGCCCCGGGGCTCAAGGGGATCGACGCCACAAGCGCGCTCACCCCGCGCCCCATCCCCTTTTACGGGCCACCGGAGACGTTTCGGCACCTGAGCTTCGCCCGGCTGCTCGCCCCGGACGCGGCCAACGACCCCGAAGTGAAAGCCCTGGCCGGCAAGGTGGTCATCCTCGGCATCGACATCCACGGCGCGCACGACCGCCTGGCCTCGCCCTATTCCCTGCCGCTTTTCGGCACGCCCAAGGAATTCATGCCCGGGCCGGAAATCCACGCCAACATCGTGGAGGCGCTGCTTTCCGGGCGCGCCCTGTCCGTGGTCGGCAAGGGTTTCGCCGCGGCGGGCTGGCTGCCGTTCCTGGGGCTTTGCGCCCTGGCCTGCGCGCGGCTGCATCCCGGGCCGTCGGCCCTGGCCGCGCTCGGCTGCATGCTGCTCTCCTTCGGCCTTGGCTACCTGCTGTTCCTGCGCGGCTGGCTCTTCCCCCTGGCCGGCTGCGAGCTGGGCACGGCGCTCATCTGGGCCGGGGCCAACGCCGTGCGCCTGACGCGCGGCGAACGGGAAAAGGCCCACATCCGCCACGCCTTCGGCAAATACGTGTCCGAGGCGGCCATCGCCGGCATCCTGGAAAGCGGCCAGCCGCCCGCGCCGGGCGGGTCCCTGGCCACGGTCACGATCCTGTTCTCGGATATCCGCAATTTCACGACATTAAGTGAAAAGCTCTCGGCGCAGGAAGTGGTCGAACTCTTAAACGCCTATTTTTCCAAGGTCTGCGACATCATCCTCGCCCACGGCGGCATGATCGACAAATTCATCGGCGACGCGGTGATGGCCGTGTTCGGCGCGCCCCTGGCCGATCCCCATCATGCCCGGCAGGCCCTGGCCACGGCCCTTGGCATGGTTGATGCCGCTAAGGAATTCGAGGGCTGGATGCGCAGGCGCTTCCCCAAACTCGGCGACTGGGAATTCCGCATCGGCGTGGGCCTGCATGCGGGCCCGGCGGTCGTCGGCAACATCGGCTCCCGCCAGCGCCTGGATTTTACCGTCATCGGCGACACCGTCAACACGGCCTCGCGCCTGGAAGGCTTCACCAAGGTCATGGGCGCGCCGGTGGTGGCCAGCCGGACCGTGGTGGACATGGCCGGACCGGGCGTGGCAACAGGCAGAAGCGAAAACGCCCGGGTCAAGGGCAAGAGCGAACCCGTGCCGGCCCTGGAGATCCTCGGCATATCCGATTCGAAGTAAAAAAGGAGCGGTCATGAAACGGTTTGCATTCCTTCTCGGCATCTTCCTCGCCGCGACCGCATGGGCCGGCCCGGCCCTGGCCGAGGCCCCGCGCCTGGTCTGCCTCGTCGCGGCCCTGTCCGGGCAGGCGACGCTGTCCCCGGCCGACGGCGGGAAAAAGCCCCTGGAAGTCTTCACGCGGCTGCGCGAAGGCGAACGCATCGACCTCGCCCGCGGGGCCGAAGCCCAGCTCGCCTTTCTCCAGAAGGGCGTGCGCGAGACCTGGACCGGACCGGCCACGGTGGTCATCACCGCCGCCGGCGGCCAGAGCGCGGACAGCGCCGCGCCGCCCGCCGTGGAAAAGCTGCCGCTTCGCGCCCGCCCTGCCGGCGGCGCGGCCTCGTCGATTTTAAGCGAAGCCGGCGAACAGGCCACGGCACAGGTGAAGACCCGCGAGGTGGCCGTGCCCGAGGACAAGACTCTCAGCGACGAGGAACGGGCGGAACTCGCCGCCGTGGAGGAGCAGGTCGCGGCGATGCGCCAGGCGGCCGCGCCCGGCGACGTCTCGCCGGACATCGTGCTGCTGGAAGAACTTTCCCGCCTGGGACAGCAGCGCCGCGTGGGCGAGGAACTGCGCCGCCTGCGCGAGGCCCATCCCGACAACGCCGCCCTGGCCGCCTGGGGCGAGCACCAATAGCAACGCCTTGCCCCCGGCGACGGCATGTCGCCGGGGGCAAATGCAGGCAACACGCGCCGCGCGCCGACGAGGCGCACACGACGGGACTACGGCCCTGTCTTGGCGAAAAAAGGCGGGAAGGGAATCGGTCGCGGCGGGTCTAGCGCCCGGCCGCCAGGGTGCGGCGGCAGGAACGCAGCATGAGTTCCTGCAGGATCACGCGTTCGTATTCCACGGAATGGTCGTTTTCGGTTTCGTCGTCTTCCACGAGCATACGCTCAAGATACTGGGTTTCTTCCCAGAAATCGAGCAGCTCGTCGTCGCCGAGATTCTTGATCTGGTCTTCCAGGGGAAACTGGCCGGCATTGGGGAAAAACTGGCCCATGGGGCGGGACTCCTTGCGCGCACGAGGCGTTTTTGCCGTGTAAACGGCGCGGGAGGTTTTGGCAATCCCTATTTTCCGACCTGGCCGGCCGGGTCCGCGTCCGGGGCCTGACTTATGGCCGCAGGCGGAACGCCGGAAACGAGAAGACGCTCCTCGGGCGAAGTCATGCGCACGAGGCCGTTGACCACCGCACCTTCCTCGATGACGATGGCCGGGGCCACGAGGTTGCCGTCGAGGTTCGAGCGCTTGTGCAGCGTGACGCGCCGGGTCGCCTCCACGTCGCCGACGATGCTGCCGTTGGCCACGAGTTCGGCCACCCGGATGGTGCCCTCGACATGGCCCTGCTCGCCGAGCACGAGCACGCCGTCGGAAACGATGTCGCCGATGACGCCGCCGTCGATGCGCACGACCCCCTGGAACCGGAACTGGCCGTGGTACTGCGTGCCCGCGCCGAGAAACGCGGTGATGGCGTCATGGCGCGGCTTTCTCTTGGTGTTGCGTCCGAACATGGGTGCGTAGTTCCTCAAGCGGGCTTGCGGGGCCGAAGCGCCGTGCCGGCGGGGTCGCGCCTCACGGATGCTTCTGGCGGTTAATCGCGATGTTGAGCTCGATGAGTCGGGCGTTGATCTGCTGGATGCGCGCGAGGTTGTCCCCGTACTGCTCCATGAGCGCGCGCTTTTCCTCTTCCAACTGATACCGCTCCACTTCCTCGGCGCTCGCCCCGGAGCCGGGCACGGGACTCATCGTTTGCGGCATGGTCGGGGGGACGGCCTGTTTCCGGCAGCCCGCGCCCGAAACCGGGACGAGCAGGACCAGGCAGGCGCAGGCGATGGCGTAGCGTCTCATGGCGTTCCCTTTTCGCCTTGATAGCAAAGCTTCGGCCGGCTGTCCCGCGAAAAGCGGGACGCCCCTCCCCGGGGCACGGCCCTGGCCGCAGGCCGCCCGCCTCAGTCGTCGCCGCCGGCGGCTGCGGCGGCCAGGGCCGTCGGGTCGTCGCAGCCACCGACGATGCGCACTTCGCGTTGCGGGAAAGGAATCTCGATGCCCTCCTCGCGGAAGCGCCGGTTGAGATCGAAGCGGATGTTCGATTCCGTTTCCATGCCGAAGGACACGTTCTCCACCCAGACCATGAGCAGAAAATCGAGGGAGCTGTCGCCAAAGGCCGAGAACTGCACCACGGGCTGGGGATTGCGCAGCACATGGGGCTGGGCCTTGGCCACCTCCAGCAGGATGTCGCGGACCTTGTCCGTATCCGTGCCGTAGGCCACGCCCACGCTGATGTCCCGGCGCATGGTCGGGTCGCGGTGGGTCCAGTTGATGAGCTTGCCGGAAATGAGGTCGGAGTTGGGCACGAACAGCGTGGCGTTCTGGAAGGTGCGCACCACGGTGTTGCGGATGTTGACCTTGGACACCTTGCCCCAGGTGCTGTCGATCTGGATGGTGTCGCCGGCCTGGATGGAACGGCCGAAGAGCAGGATGAGGCCGGCGATGAAGTTGTTGACGATGTTTTGCAAGCCGAAGCCGATGCCCACGGACAGGCCGCCGGCGATCACGGCCAGGCTCGTGAAGGAAAAGCCGAGCATGAAAAGCGAAACCAGGGTGTAGACGCCCCAGAGCAGATACTGCGACGTGGTCTCCAGCACGTCGCACACCCCGGTGTCGATGCCCGGGCTGCGGCGCGGCAGGTCCCGCAGGAAGGTGCGCACAAAAAAAAGCAGGGAACGGGTCACGAAAAAGCCCGTCAGAATGAGCGCCAGCCGCCCCAGGGTGAGGTTCAGGGTGCCTACGGTCACGGTGAAGGACACAGCCGTTACGAACATGTCCGGCCCGCCGAGCTCCGTGGAGAACCAGTAGAGGACTATGAAGAAAAGCGACAAGGAAATCAGGGGATAGCCCAGGCTCGTGGCCAGAGCCCGCGTGACCACGGACGCCCCCTTGTCCTCGGCCCCGGCCTGCCAGCGGGTCAGGAAGCCGGCCAGGGCGAGCCCGGTCTGCAACGCGGCGAGCAGCAAAAACCAGCCGGACAGGCACAGAAACGACAGGTGCTGCCAGCCCAGGACCGCGGTCAGGCACAACACGAGGACGAGCGGCGGCGTGACGCGCCTTATGGCGAAAGCCACGAGCCCGGTCGCACTCGTCTTGCCGCGCCGCGAGGACTGGAAGAAAACAAGCAGGAAGGCCAGCCAGATCGCGGTCATGGCCGGTTCGGGCGGATCGGCGATCTGGAGCGCGAGCCCCAGGCAGAAAAGCAGCCACAGCGCGCGCAGCGGATTGGGCGGAATCTTCTCCACGTCGGTCTCGGCAAAGCGCAGCAGCCAGGAAAAAACGGCCAGCGCCGCGGCCAGCAACATCTCCGAGAAGGCGTTGAGCACTTCCTGCATCAAAAGCGGCGCGTCCGCCGAGACCCAGCGCGCAATGAGGCTAAGCCCCACGAGCAGCCAGACGCGGTGCGCCCGCTTGACGAAGAGGCTGCCCGGAAAGCGTTTGCGCAGCCGCAGGCAGGCCACGGCGTCAGCGGCGAGCAGCAGCACGAGGCCCACGCCGAAGCGGATCATCGAGGACAGGGCGCGCTGGCTGTCCGTGCCCTTGAAGATCGAGGCCGCCATGGAGCCGTTGGAACGCAGCCACAGCAGCGCCTGGTCCGGCAGGCCGAGCCAGGTCTTGACCGCGAAAATCTCGGCCGAGGGCGTGAAGTAGTATTGCTTCCAGGCCTGCGGGATGCGCTTTTTGAGCGCCTCCTCGCTTTGCCCGAGGGACTCCAGGAAATCCTTGGCCGGGCCGAGTTCCTTGTTGAGGGCGGTGCGCACGGAATTGAGGCTCGCCCCCACGCCCTTGATGTAGCGCAGGTAGTAGTTGATGGCGTCGGCGATGGGCGGCTCGGGATCGTCGTCCAGGCGCTTGGCGAAATCCTCCTTGAGGGAGTCCAGACGCGTGGCGATCTTGTCGAGTTCCTCGCGGCTGTCCTGGAAAGGGGCCATGAGCGTGTCCACGGCCCGGCGCAGGCGCGCCATGTCGCTTAAAACGGCGCGCATCTCCCAGGGGTTGCCACCGGAAAGGCTCATGATCAGGTTGAGCTCGTCGAGCTTGCCCGCCAGGGCGGAAAGCTCCGCGCGGAAGCGGCGCACGTTTTTAGGCAACAGCCCTTCCATGGACTTAAACCGCGCGGCCTGCTGCACCAGCGACTCCTGGTGGATCGACAGCAGCACCTGCCAGTCCTTGGGCGCGTCGGCCTCGGCGGGTGCATCGGCCTTCGGCTTTTCGGGCTGCGCCTTGGCGGCGGGTTTATCCGCTTTGGCCGGGGCATCGGATTTCGCCGGCTTGTCGGCCTTGGCGGGCGCATCGGCCTTGGCGGGCGCATCGGCCTTGGCCGACGCATCAGTCTTGGCGGGCGCGTCAACCTTGGCCGGAGCCTCGTCCTTGGCCGACTTGTCGGTTTGAGCAGGCGCGGCGGCGGCGGGCGCGGCCGGGGACTGGGCGGGACTGGGGGCTGCGGCGCACAGGCAAAGCCAGCAGGCCAGCCCGCAAACGAGCAGGGCAGTGCGAAGGGGCATGGGGCGACCGGGGTTGGGGTTAGGGACGCGCGGCGCGTTTTTCCATGGGCGTGTAGGCATGGCGCTTGCGGCCGGTGTAGATCTGCCGCGGCCGGTGGATGCGCTGGTCGGGGGACTGCGTCTCCTCCTTCCAATGGGCGATCCAGCCGGGCATGTTGCCGATGGCCGTGATGACCGGAAACATGTTGGGCGGAAAGTTGATGGCCCGCAGCAACAGGCTCGAATAAAAATTGGTATTGGGCAGCAAGTGGCGCGAGGCGAAGTACTCCTCAGAGCCGGCGCGTTCCTCGATCTCCTGGGCGATGTCGTGGAAGGCATCGCGCTTGGCGTAGCCCGTGGCGATGAGTTTTTCGTAGGTGGCCTTGATGATGCGGGCGCGCGGGTCCTCGACATGGAAGACCCGCTGGCCGAAGCCCATGAGCCGGCCCGAACGGGACTTGGCCGCCTCGATGATGCGCGTCACGGTGGTGCGCCCGGCCACCACGTCCTCGAACATGCGGATGGCCGCCGAGCTGGCCCCGCCGTGGTGGCGGCCCCAGAGGGCGCAGATGCCCGCGGAGACCGAGGCGAACAGGTTGGCCTGGCTCGAGCCCACCATGCGCACCGTGGCGCACGACGTGTCGAGCGCCTGGTCGGCGTGGCACATCATGAAGATGCTGAGCGCCCTAACGACCGGGTCCGGGGCCTCGTAGATCCAAAACGGCACCGAAAACATCATGTGCAGGAAGTTGCGGCAGTAATCCAGGTTCGGATTGGGGTAGTTGAGCGGCATGCCCTGGGATTTGCGGAAGCTGAAGGCGGCGATGGTGCGCACCTTGCTCATGATCTTGGCCGCGGCCAGGCGGAAGTCGTTCTGGGAGCTGATGTCGTAGAGCTCGGGGTAATAGCTGCCCATGGCGTTGATCATGGCCGAGAGGATGGCCATGGGGTGGCCGTTGGGCGGAAAGCCGTCGAGATGGCTCAAAAGGTCTTCGTGGAGGAGTTCCTGGTCGCGCAGCATGACGCGGAAGGCCTCGCGCTCGGCCCTGGTCGGCAGTTCGCCGAACATGACGAGCATGGCCGTCTCCACGAAGGTGGATTTCTGCGTGAGCTCGTCGAGGTCGTAGCCACGGTAGAGCACCACGCCCTTTTCGCCGTCGATATGGGTGATGGCGCTTTTGCACACGGCCGTATTGGCATAGCCGGGATCGACGGTGATCCAGCCGGTCTGGGCGCGCAGCTTGCGCACGTCCAGGGCTTTTTCGACATGATCGCCATTTATCACGGGGAGTTCGATGCTTTTGCCGTCGTAGGAAATGGTGGCGGTCTCGGGTGGGGTCATGCGGCTTCCTTTTCTTGAGTAAGGAGTTCTTTTATCCCGGGCGAAACGCCCTGTAAAGCCGCGCCGGGACCGGGGGCTTGACCCTCGCGGGAACGGGCGTAAGTTCACGCCCCGCCCGTAAGGAGGTTTTTCGTGGATGCCTTTCTGTTTATCCCCTGCCTCGTGGCCCATGTCCTGCCCCGGGTGGGCGAGGCCACGGCCAGGGCGCTTTCCCGCGCCGGCGTGACGCCGCGGCTGCCCTCCGGGCAGACCTGCTGCGGCCAGTTCGCCTACAAGCGCGGCCTGCCGGACGCAGTCAGGCCCCTGGCCCGGCGCTTCGTGGAGATTTTCGAGGACGCCCCGGCCGTGGTCGGGCCGTCGGCCTCGTGCGTGGCCATGGTGCGGCGCTATCCGGAACTTTTCGCCGCGGACGACCCCTTTCGCGGCCGTGCCGCGCGCGTGGCCCAAAAGACCTACGAACTCGGCGAGTTCCTGGTCGATGTCCTGGACTGTCCCGAACTCGGGGCGTCCCTGCCGCTGCGGGCGACGCTGCACGCCTCCTGCCAGAGCGCGCGGGTGCTGGGTGTGGGGAGCCACACCGAACGCCTGCTCGCCGGGGTTGCGGGCCTGGAACTCGTGCCCCTGCCCCATCCCGAGCGCTGCTGCGGTTTCGGCGGCGGGTTCAGCATCGACTACCCGGAAGTGAGCCAGGCGATTCTCGACAAGAAGATCGAGGACATCCTGGAAACCGGAGCCCAGGCCGTGATCACCGCCGAACCGAGCTGCCTGCTCAACATCAGTTCGGCCCTGGCCAAGCGCGGCGCGGCGGTGCGCCCCCTGCACCTGGCCGAAGTGCTCGCGGGGGAAGCGGCATGAGCGCGTACAAGAAGCACGATTTCCGCGAGGCGTCGTCCAAGGCCCTGGCCGACCGCGAGTCCCGCGCCATCCTGGACAAGGCCATCCACCACATCGACCTGTTGCGCGAGCGTTCGGTCAACGCCATGCCCGATTTCACCGAACGCCGGGCCCGGGCCGTGGCCGTGCGCGAAAAGACCCTGGCGACGCTGCCCGACCTGCTCGAAAAGCTGGAAAAAAGCGTGCGCGCGGCCGGGGGCACGGTCCATTACGCCGAGGACGCGCCCCAGGCGGCCGCCATCGTCACGGACGTCCTCACGGCCAGCGGCGCGAAGCTCGTGGTCAAGGGCAAGTCCATGGTCAGCGAGGAGATCGGGCTCAACGACGCCCTGGCCGCCGCCGGCATCACCGCCGTGGAGACGGACCTCGGCGAATACATCATCCAGCTCGCCGGCCAGAAGCCCTCGCACATCCTGGCCCCGGCCCTGCACGTGTCCAAGGAGCAGGTCGCGGCGCTTTTCGCGGCGAAATTCGGCCGCACGAGCAGCGACATCCCGGAGATGACGCGCATCGCCCGCGACAGCTTGCGGGAGAAATTCCTCGCCGCCGACGCCGGCATCACCGGCTGCAACATCGCCATCGCCGCGACCGGCACGGTCACGGTGCTCGAAAACGAGGGGAACATCCGCTTCTCCGCTTCCTGCCCGCCCGTGCACGTGGCGCTCATGACGCTCGAAAAGGTGGTGGAGACGCTCGCCGACGCGGCCGCCATCCTCGACATCCTGCCGCCCTCGGCCACGGGGCAGACGCTGCCCGTGCACCTGTCCTTTTTTACCGGCGCGCGCCGCGACGGCGAATGCGACGGCCCCAGGGAAATGCATCTGGTCATCCTGGACAACGGCCGCTCGGCCGTGCTCGGCGACCCGGTGCTGCGCGACATACTGCGCTGCATCCGCTGCGGTGCCTGCTTAAACGTCTGCCCGGTCTACCAGGCCGTCGGCGGCCACGCCTACGGCGGCGTCTACCCCGGCCCCATGGGCTCGGTGCTTTCGTGTGTCCTCACCGGTGCCGCCGGCGACCCGCGCCAGCCGTTTGCCTGCACCCACTGCGCCGCCTGCGCCGCGGCCTGCCCGGCCGGCATCGACCACCCCGCCCTGCTCCAGGAACTGCGCCGCCGGCTGGCCGCCGCGACCCCGGACCCCGCGGCCAAGGCCTTCGCCGCCCTGGCGCGCCATCCCTGGCTGTTCGACGGCGCGGCCGCCGTGGCCCGCACCGTGGACCCCACGTTGTCCAAAACAGCCAGGCTCGCGCCGGATTCGCCCGTGGGGCGGTTCCTGCGCGGCCGGCGCTTCCCGGGCTTCGTCCGGCCCTTCGCCCGGCGCTTCCGCGCGGCGCGCGGCGGCAAGACGCAGGGAGGCCGGTCATGAACGCGTGCGCGAAAATGGCGATTCTCGGGCGGCTGCGCGCCGCCGTGCATGGGGCCGGCCCGTCCGGTTTCCCCCGGCGCGCCACGGCATTGCCCCTGCGCCGGGCCGACGCCGCGGCGGCGGATTTCAACGTCTTCGCCAAGGCGCTGACCGCCCTTGGCCCGACGTTCGAGTTGGCGAAAACCCCGGAAGAGGCTCGGGCAGCCCTCATTGGGACCATGGCCCGGCACGGCGTCAAGACCGCCGTGGCCTGGGAGCATGCCGACCTAACAGCCGTCGGCGCGGTGGCCGCCATCGAAGGCGCGGGCGCGACGGTCCTTGCCCCGGCGGACCTGCCCGAGCGGGCCTGTCCGGGACTGGCCGCGGTGGACATGGGCATCACCGGCGCGGCCTACGCCCTGGGCGCGACGGGCAGCCTGATCCTGACGGCCGGGCCGACCATGCCGCGCTGCGCGGCGCTGGTGCCGCGCCTGCACGTGGCCCTCGTGGCGCGCTCGCGCCTTCTGCCCGACCTGCCGGCCCTCGCCGACCGCCTCGCCGGCGCGCCCATGCCGAGCGCGGTCAACTGCGTGACCGGCGTCTCCAGCACGGGCGACATCGAATTCGTCTATGTGCGCGGCGTGCACGGCCCGCTTTCCGTCCACGTCATCGGCCTCGACTGGCTCTAGCCGCCAGGGCGCAGCCCTGCGGCGCGCCGCTTCCCGCAACATCACCTGCCATGAAAACCCTGCCGGCCTCCCGGCCGGCAGGGCAAACGCGCCCATGCCAGCGGAGAGCGTTGGCGTGGGTGCTCTTTCCCCCAAAAAAAGAGGGCGGTTGCCCGCCCTCCATGGAATCCGTGAGAAACCGGACGCCTAGACTTTGGGAGCCGGGCGGCCGATGCAGAAGTAGACCATGCCGAGGTCGGCCAGCAGCTGCGGGGAGTAGAGGTTGCGGCCGTCGAAGATCAACGGGGCCTTGAGCATCTTCTTGATGCGGCCGAAATCCGGGTTGCGGAACTGGTTCCACTCCGTGACCACGGCCAGGCAGTCGGCCTTTTCCAGGGCCGCGTACTGCTCGTCCACGACGGTCAGCAGGTCGTTGCCCTTGAAGGCCTCGCGGGTGTTGGGACCGGCGACCGGGTCGAAGGCCACGATCTTCATGCCCTTGCCCGTCAGGTCCTTGATGAGCTCGAACGAGGAAGCCTCGCGCACGTCGTCGGTGTTGGCCTTGAACGCCAGGCCCCAAAGCGCCAGCGTCTTGCCCTTCACGCCGCCCTGCGGCTCGAAGTAGGCGTCGATCTTCTTCGCCAGGGTGTGCTTCTGGCGCTTGTTGACCTCGTCCACGGCAGCCAGCAGCTCGGGCTCGAACTTGTACTGGCGGGAGGTGTCGATGAGCGCCTTGACGTCCTTGGGGAAGCACGATCCGCCGTAGCCCATGCCCGGGTAGATGAACTGGTAGCCGATGCGGCTGTCCGAACCGATGCCCATGCGCACTTCGCGCACGTCGGCCCCGACCCGCTCGCAGATGTTGGCGACTTCGTTGATGAACGAAATCTTGGTGGCCAGCATGCAGTTGGCGGCGTACTTGGTCATCTCGGCCGAGCGCACGCCCATGACGATGACCTTCTCGCGGTTGCGGGCATAGGGCGCGTACAGGGCCTTCAGGAGCTCGCCCGTGCGCACGTTGTCCGTGCCGACCACCACCCGGTCGGGCTTGAAGAAATCGTTGATCGCGTCGCCTTCCTTGAGGAACTCGGGGTTGGAAACCACGTCGAATTCGATGGCTTCGCCACGCTTTTTCAACTCCTCGCCGATCAGCCTGCGCACTTCGTCGGCGGTGCCGACGGGCACGGTGGATTTGTCCACCACGATCTTGTAATCGGTCATACCGGCGCCGATGTCCCGGGCCACCTGGTAGACGAAGGACAGGTCGCAGGAGCCGTCCTCACGGGGGGGCGTGCCGACGGTGATGAACACGAACAGCGCGTTCTCCATGCCCTCGGCCACCTTGGTGGTGAAGCGCAGACGGCCTTCGGCCACGTTGCGCTTGACCAGTTCATCGAGTCCCGGCTCGTAGATGTGGATCTTGCCCTGACGCAGATTCTCGACGATGGTGGGGTTGATGTCCACGCAGCAGACGTCGTTACCCATTTCGGCGAAGCAGGCGGCGCTCACCAGACCAACATAACCGGTGCCTACGATACAAAGATTCATAAACGTGTTCTCGTTGTTAGGGTTTTTTCCCCGGGCTGCGGAGGGCTTGTCCGGGGAGGGGGCATGCATCGCCGTAGGCGGCCTTGCCCCGTCATCGACAGGTGGAATCGCACTTACGGATTGGTCGGACGTTTGTCAACAATCCCGTCTGTTCCCGGCCCCGTTGCCTCCAATTTGTAAAAGGAATACCGTATAAAGACGTTCTCAAAGGAGTCCGTCATGCCCCTACTTGCGGTCAACGTCGATCATGTGGCCACCGTCCGCCAGGCACGCCTCGCCGCCAGCCCCGACCCCGTGGCCGCCGCCGCCATGGCCGAACTGGCCGGCGCGCGCGCCATCATCGTCCATCTGCGCGAGGACCGCCGCCATATCCAGGACCGCGATGTCCGCCTCCTGCGACAAACCGTGAAAACCCGCCTGCACCTGGAAATGGCCGCCACCGACGAAATGCGCGGCATCGCCCTGGAACTTCGGCCCCACATGGTCTGCCTCGTGCCCGAAAAACGCCAGGAACTCACCACCGAAGGCGGCCTCGGCGTCGCCGGCCGCGAAGAGGAACTCGGCGAATTCGTCGCCGCCCTCAAAACCGCCGGCATCCCCACTTCGCTTTTCATCGACCCCGAACCCGCCCAGATCGAAGCCGCCGTCGCCACCGGCGCGGCCTACGTCGAACTGCACACCGGCGCATACTCCGACGCCGCCACCGCCTTCGCCCGGCAAACCGAACTCAAACGCCTGCTCGCCGCCATCCCCATGGCCCGCCAGGCCGGCCTCGGCGTCAACCTGGGCCACGGCCTCGACTACGACAATATATACGCCTTCGCCCACGTCAGCGGCATCAGCGAATACTCCATCGGCCACAGCATCATCGCTCGCGCCATCATGACCGGCATCAGCGAAGCCGTCACAACCATGGCCGGCATCATCGCCGGATTCCCCGACTAGAGTTGCGTCCCCTTAAAAGATACGTCATTTTTTTAAAAAACTAATTATACCAAGATGTTGTCCGCAAAACGAGTATACCCTCTTTTGTGGACACGACATGAGGAATCCCCGCCATGATCCTGGGCCTGGGCCTGGACCTCGTGGAACTGCCGCGCATCGCCGCAAGCCTCGAACGCTTCGGCGACCGCTTCCTCGACCGCATCCTCACCCCGGCCGAACGCGCCACCCTGCCGCCACATCCCCTCAATCGCGTGGCCGGCCTCTTCGCCGCCAAGGAAGCCGCCAGCAAAGCCCTCGGCACCGGCTTCGCACAAGGCATCACCTTCCGGCACCTCGAAATCCTCCCCGACCCCCTCGGCCGCCCCACCCTCACCCTCCACGGCCCCGCCGAGCAACGCGCCCAAACCCTCGGCGCCACCTCTTGGCACGTCACCATCACCCACGAACGCACCACCGCAGCAGCCGTCGTCGTACTGGAACAGGCCAGCGGATGCGGGAAATGGCGGAAGAGGAAAAAAGCATAAATGAAGAACATCCAAATAATCGATGGTGCCATAAATTGTACTTATGACATTTTTTCAGCGACAGAATCTGAATTCAGGGCTATTTTTCCAAATGACACCGACATAGAATTCAACGATGAGCTCTATGAAAGACTTGGAGAAAGACTTTCAGCAGAAATTTTTTCAAAAATTTGGTCCCGCAAAATCAACAAGAAAGTGTGCCATGGAATCCATGGCACAATATTTTACGGGATACCAGAAAAGAAAAAATTCTATCCGACCAGAAAAGAAAACGAGATGATCGATCATATTATCGAGTAGAGCTGGCAGCAATTACATTCAGCCCACTTAAATTTAACATTATCTCAACAAGGAAACAAGCATGTTACTTGATTCCTGTTATTTTGACCCCCTCCCCACCCCTGCCGAAATCGCCGCCTGGGATGCGGCGAGCGTGGCCGAGTGCGGCATGTCGTTCCTCGCGCTGATGGAAAACGCCAGCCGCGAGGCGATGCATGCGCTTGTTGGCGAAGTGGGCGACGTGCGCGGCGCGTCGGTGTTGTTGCTGGCCGGTCCCGGCAACAACGGCGGCGACGCGGTGGCTTTGGCGCGGCATCTGGCCGGGCGCGGCGCGCAGGTGCGCATTGCGCTGGCGCGGCCGCGCGGGCGATACAAGGGCGCGGCCGGGTACAACGCCAGGCTTGCGGCGAAGCTCGCGCTGCCCATGCTGCCGCTTACGCGGGTGGATTGGAGGGACGTGCCGGACATCGTGGTGGACGGGCTGCTCGGCACGGGGTTTTCCGGGGAGTTGCGCCCGGAGCTTGTTCGCGTGGTGGAGGCGGTCAACGAACTGCCCGACAGGGCGTATGTGTTTGCGCTGGACATTCCGTCGGGCCTTTCCGGGGCGACGGGCAGGCCGTCGCCAGTGGCGGTGCGGGCGAGGGCGACGGTGACGTTCGAGGCGGCCAAGACCGGGCTCGCGGCGGCCGAGGCCGCGCCGTACGTGGGAAAGCTGCTCGTGCGCGAGATCGGCATTCCGCCGGTGGTCAAGGAGCGTCATCCCTGCCGGGCGCATCGCATCGCCCCGGGCATTTTGCAGGCGCTGGGGCCGGTGTCGCCTGTACTGCATAAGGGCAGCGCCGGACGCGTGGTGGTGGTCGGCGGCAGCCGGGGACTGACCGGTGCGCCGCTTCTGGCGGCGCTCGGGGCGCTGCGCAGCGGCGCGGGACTGGTGAGCGTCGCCTGTCCGGGCGCGGCCGAGGTGGCGCTCAAAGCCGGTTTTCCGGACGTGATGACCATGCCCATGGGCACGGCCGGCCATTTCGGTGCGGCCGAGGCCGAAGCGGTGCGGAATTTCTGCAAGGGAGCCGGGGCCGTGGCCCTGGGGCCGGGGCTTGGCCGGCACGGGGACACGGGGGATTTTCTCGACGCCCTGCTGCCCCTGCCCTGCCGGCTGGTGCTCGACGCCGACGGCCTGTATTTCCTGGCGCAGCGCCCGGAACTTGCCGCGAAGATTTCCGCCGAGACGGTCATCACGCCGCACCCCGGCGAAGCGGCGCGGCTTTTGGGCGCGTCCATTCCCGAAGTGGAAGCGGACAGGCTGGAAAGCGCCCGTGCGCTTGCCGCGAAGTACGGCTGCGTCGCCGTGCTCAAGGGGCCGGCCACGGTGGTTGCCGCGCCGGACGGCACGGCGGCGGTGTCGCCGGTCATCGCCCCCAACCTGGCCGTGGGCGGCTCGGGCGACGTGCTTTCGGGGCTTGCCGCCGCGCTTTTGGCGGGTCCCCATACCCCCTTGCTTGCCGCCTGCCTTGCGGTGTATTGGCATGGGCTCGGCGGCGCGCGCCTTGCCGCCGCCTACCCCAGACGGGGCAATCTGGCATCGGAAATCGCCGACATGCTGCCCCGGGCGATCACGGAGTGACCATGCTCAAAGCCAAGGACGTGATGACCAAAAACGTCGTCACCATCGCCGAGGACACGGAAATAAGCGTCGCGGCCAAGCTCTTGTTCGACGAAGGCTACAACGGCGTGCCCGTGCTCGACGCTTCCGGCGCGCTCACCGGCATCCTCTGCCAGGCCGACCTCGTGGCGCAGCAGAAGAAGCTGTCCCTGCCCTCGGTCTTTTCCCTGCTCGACGGGTTCATTCCCCTGGGCTCCATGAAGGACCTGGACCGGGAAGTGGAAAAGATGTCGGCCCTGACCGCCGCCCATGCCATGACGCGGCATCCCACCGTCGTTTCGCCGGAGACCGACATCGACGAGGTCGCCTCGCTCATGACCGACAAGGGGTTCCACACCGTGCCGGTGGTCGATGCCGGCAAGGTGGTCGGCATCATCGGCATGCGCGACATCCTGGGCACGCTTCTGGAAAAGAAGTAGCCCGGCCCGATGGACCCGAGCCAATCTCTTTTCCTGACGCTCCCGGACGAAGCGTCCACCCTGGCCTTGGGCCGCGCCCTGGCGAAGGTCGCGGTTTCGTCGCAAACGCGTGTCGCGCTGCTCTTGCGCGGCGGCCTCGGTTCGGGCAAAACCACGCTGGTCCGGGGACTGGCCGGGGAATTGCCCGGCGGCGGGGACGCGGAAGTCGCGAGCCCGAGTTTCAATATCGTCAATATCTACCCCACACGGCCGGAGATCCGCCACGTGGACCTGTACCGGATTCCCGGCGGCGACCCTTGCGTCGAGGAGCATCTGGAATCCGGGGCCGCGGGCGAGGCCCTGGTGATCGTGGAGTGGGCCGAATACCTGCCTGCCCTGGCCCTGCCCGCCGACCGGCTGGAGATCGACTGGGAGCCGGCCGCGACCGGCCGGCGCTGCCGGGTAGCGGGAATCGGCGCGCGGGGGCGGGCCGCCCTGGCTGCACTGGCCGGCGCCCTGCCGGCTTGCGGCTTGTGACGTCGGACCGGGACGGTTCGCCCGGTCGCCTTATCTGGAGGAACCCATCATGCGGATTATGGTGCAGAAATACGGCGGCACGTCGGTCAAGGGGCTGGAGCGCATGCGCCTGGTCCTCGACCGCGTGCGCAAGTCCCACGCCCTGGGCTACAAGATGGTGGTGGCCCTTTCGGCCATGTCCGGCGAGACCAACAGGCTGCTCGCCCAGGCCAGGGAGTTTTCCCATAACCCCGACCCGGCCGAACTCGACGTGCTGGTGACCACGGGCGAACAGGCCTCTGTCGCGCTTTTCACCATGCTCGCCAAGGAGGCGGGCCTGCGCGCCCGCTCGCTGCTCGGGCACCAGATTCCCATCACCACCAATTCCAATTTCACCCGGGCCCGGATCATGGAGATCGACGCGGCGCGGATCAAGGCCATGCTGGAGGACTACGACCTGCTGGTGGTCGCGGGCTTCCAGGGCGTGGACTGCCACGGCCGCGTGACGACCCTTGGCCGCGGCGGCTCCGACACCACGGGTGTGGCCCTGGCCGCCGCCCTGGATGCCGAGGTCTGCGAGATCTACACCGACGTCAACGGCGTCTACACCACCGATCCCAACCTCTGCCGCACCGCGCGCAAGCTCGACCGCATCACCTACGACGAGATGCTCGAGCTCTCCAGCCAGGGAGCCAAGGTCCTGCAGATCCGCTCTGTGGAATTCGCCAAGAAATTCAATGTGCCGGTCCGGGTCCGCTCGACCTTCAGCGACGATCCGGGCACGCTGGTCACTTCGGAGGATACGGAAATGGAAGACGTCCTGGTTTCGGGAATCGCCTACGACAAGGACCAGTGCCGCATCACGGTCAGAAACGTCATGGACCGCCCCGGCGTGGCCGCGGCCATCTTCGGCCCCATCGCCGAAGCCGGCATCATCGTGGACATGATCATCCAGAACACCGGGCGCGACGGCCGCACGGACATGACCTTCACCATTTCCCGCGCCAACCTCGACACGACCATGTCCATCCTGGACAAGCTGCGCCCGGACATCGGGGCCGAGGAGATCCAGCACGACGTGCACGTGTGCAAGGTCTCGGTCATCGGCGTGGGCATGCGCAGCCATTCGGGCGTGGCCTCGACGATGTTCACGCTGCTCAAAAAAGAGAACATCAATATCCTCATGATTTCCACTTCCGAGATTAAGATTACCTGCCTGATCGAGGAAAAGTATCTCGAACTGGCGGTGCGCACCCTGCACGACGCCTTCGGCCTGTCCGAAGCGCCGACCAAGGCCTGCGCCTAGGCGGATTTTCTTCCGCCTGCATGCAACCCGCGCCCGCGCCGCGACGGCATCCGTCGCAGCGCGGGCAACCCCAGGCCCCGGCCGCATCCTCACCAAGGCGGCCCGGCGGCGCTCCAGGACACATCATGGCACGCGTGCTTTGCTACGATACGACCCTTCGCGACGGCACCCAGGCCGAGGACATCAACCTCACCACCGAGGACAAGCTGCGCATCGCGCTCAAGCTCGACGAGTTGGGCCTGGCCTACATCGAGGGCGGCTGGCCGGGATCGAACCCCACGGACAAGCGCTTTTTCCAGGAAATCCAGAACTACAGCCTGAAGACCGCGAGCATCGCCGCCTTCGGCAGCACCCACAACCATCGCGGCACGGCCGAAGCCGACCCCAACCTCAAGGCGCTCGTGGAATCCGGCGCGCCCGTGGCCACCATTTTCGGCAAAAGCTGGAACATCCACGTCACCGAGGCCCTGGGCACGACCCTGCCGCGCAACCTCGACCTCGTGGGCGATTCCCTGCGCTTCCTGCGCCGGCATTTCCGGGAGCTCTTCTTCGATGCCGAGCACTTTTTCGACGGCTACAGGGCCGACCCCGATTACGCCCTGGCGGTGCTCAAGCGCGCCCACGAGGCCGGAGCCGACGTGCTGGTCCTTTGCGACACCAACGGCGGCACCCTGCCCTCGGACTTCCGGGCGATCATGGCCGCGGCCATTGCCGCGCTGCCCGATGCGCGCTTCGGCGTCCACGCCCACAACGACTCGGGCGTGGCCGTGGCCAACTCCATCGAGGGCGTGGAACTCGGGGCCGTGCAGGTGCAGGGCACCATCAACGGCTACGGCGAGCGCTGCGGCAACGCCAACCTCTGCTCCATCATCCCCTCGCTCGTGCTCAAGCGTGGCCTCGACTGCCTGCCCGAGGGCAAGCTCGCGCTCCTCACGCCCACGGCGCATTTCGTCTCGGAGATGGTCAACCAGCAGCCGCCCTCCAACCAGCCCTACGTCGGCAGCGGAGCGTTCGCGCACAAGGGGGGCGTGCACGTCTCGGCCGTGGTGAAAAACCCGCTGACCTACGAGCACATCACGCCCGAGGCCGTGGGCAACGAGCGCCGGGTGCTGCTGTCCGACCTCTCGGGCCAGAGCAACATCCTCTACAAGGCGCGGGAATTCGGCTTCGAGCTGGACAAGAACGATCCCTTCGTGCTCGAACTCCTCACCACCATCAAGGAACGCGAGGCGCTCGGCTACGAATACACCGCGGCCGAGGCCTCCTACGAGCTGCTCCTCAACCGCGTGCTCGGCCGGGCGCGCAGTTATTTCACCGTCACGCGTTACCGGGTGCTCGACGACAACGCCTACGAGTGCATGGAGCCCCTGACCGAAGCCACGGTGATGATCAAGGTGGGCGGCCGGGTCAAGCACACCGCGGCCACGGGGCGCGGCCCCATAAACGCCCTGGACAAGTCCATCCGCAAGGCCCTGCGCGGCTTTTATCCGCGCCTGGCCGAGATGCGCCTGCTCGACTTCAAGGTCCGTGTGCTCTCCGGCACCGCCGCGGACGAGAACTGCGGCAAGGGCGGCTGCGGCACGGCCTCCCACGTGCGCGTGCTCGTGGAATCCGGCGACACCCAGAAACGCTGGGTGACGGTGGGCGTGTCGCACAACGTCATCGAGGCGAGCTTCCAGGCCATGGAAGACGCCATCAACTACAAGCTCTTCAGCGACGACAAGGAAAAGCTGACCAAGGCCCTCAGGGGATAGCGAAATCGAGGCCCGGGACCGCCGGCGGCGCGGCCCGGGCCTTCAAGGTGCGACAACAGCATGGGTCTGGTGCGATTCCTCCTGGCCGCGACCGTGGTCATCAACCACACCGGCCCCCTCTACGGCCTGGTGTTCACCGACGCCTACATGGCGATCAAGGTCTTCTTCATCATCTCGGGCTTTTACATGGCCCTGATCCTGTCCGAGAAATACACCGGCCCGGGCCGTTGCCGGCTTTTCTACACCAACCGCTTCCTGCGCCTGTTTCCGCTCTACTGGGTGGTGCTGTTCCTGTCGCTCGCGGTTTCGCTGGTTTTCAAGTTCGGGCTGCACACCGCCTTGCTGCTCGGCCCGTGGCAGACGTGGCTGCCACGGCTCTCGCCGGCGACCGTGGCGGCGCTGGCCGGGGCCAACCTGACCATCCTCGGCCAGGATCTGCTCTTTTTCACCCACCTTACCCCGGCAAACGGCACCCTGGCCTTTGCCTGGGACGCCTTGTACCGCGCCACGCCGGCCTGGTTTTTCCTGCTCATCCCGCAAGCCTGGACCGTTTCCCTGGAGCTCGTCTTCTACATGCTCGCGCCCTGGCTCGTGCGCCGCTCGAGCGCCTTTCTCATCGCATGCATCGCCGGCAGCATGGCCCTTCGCGCCTGGGTCTACCTCGAGGGGTTCCCCTTCGATCCCTGGAAGCAGCGTTTTTTCCCGGTGGAATGCGGCTTTTTCCTCTGCGGCATCCTCGCCTACCGGCTCTACGCCAGGCTCAAGGCCGTGCCCATCCCCCGGCGTACGTTGTGGGCCGTGGCCGCGCTCTATCTGGCGGGCATCGTCGGCTACCAGTTCCTGCCCGGGGCCAAGGGCAAGGAATTCTACCTCTACGCCGCCACCATCGCCGCCATCCCGTTCCTGTTTCTGCTCACGAAAAAAATGCGCTTCGACCGGGCCATCGGCGAACTGTCCTATCCCATCTACATCTCGCACTGGACCGTCATCATGGTGGCCGAGTATTTTATCGGCAAAAAACACCTGCCGCTCGTGGCCCTTTGCGCCACCGTCCTTTTCAGTCTTGCGCTCAACCGGCTGGTCGCCGACCCCATCGAGCGCTACCGCCAACTGCGCGTGCGTCGCCGCGGCTAACACGCCGCCATAAAAAAGCATCTTTCGCTCCCGGCCGGGGCGTGGTAGGATGAAAGCCGCCCGCAACCCCAACCCTTCGAGGAGCAATACCATGGTCCAGATCAAGACCATCGTCTGCGCCCTGGATTTTTCCGAAGTCAGCCCCAAGGTGGCCGAATACGCCCGCACCCTGGCCCAGGCCTGCGGCGCGCGCATCGTGGCCCTGTACGTGGCCCCGTCGCTGACCCAGTACGTGGAGTTCCACGTCCAGGCCAGCTACATCGACGACTTCGTCACCGGCATCGTCAGCGGCGCCACCGACACCATGGACTCCTTCATCAAGGAATACTTCCAGGGCGTCACGGTGGAGAGCCGCGTCGTGTCCGGCTACGCGGCCGAGGAGATCGTCAGCGTCGCCGAGGAAGTGGGCGCGGACCTGATCGTGCTCGGCACCCACGGCCGCAAGGGCATCGACAAGATCCTGTTCGGCTCCGTGGCCGAAAAGGTCATCAAGACCGCCAAGGTCCCGGTGCTGTCCATGCGCCCCGAGGGCAAGGCCGAGTAGCCGCGTCCCGCGCCCGGTCCGGCCACGACCGCCGGGCCGGTATATGTGTCGCGCCATGACGGGAAGCGTTGTGGTAAATCTCAGGCGTCATGGCCGGCCGCCCTACCGGATCGCGGTTTTGCACGGCGGCCCCGGGGCTGCCGGCGAGATGGCCCCGGTGGCCCGGCGCGTCTCGCGCTTGGCGGGCGTGCTCGAGCCGTTGCAGACGGCCGCCTCCGTGGACGGACAAATCGCCGAGCTCGCCGCGTGCCTGCGCGCGGCGGCGACGCTTCCGGTCGCGCTGGTCGGCCACTCCTGGGGAGCCTGGCTTGGCGTCTGCTGCGCCGCGCGCCATCCCGACATCGTGCGCGAGCTGATTCTCGTCGCGAGCGCCCCGTTTACGGACCAGCACGCCGCAACCATCCTGCAGACGCGACTGGCCCGCCTGCGCCCCGAAGAGGGCCGGGAAGCCCAGGCCCTGCTGGGCCGCGGCGCGGCATTGGACGACGCCGGGCTGGCCCGCCTGGGCAGCCTCTTCGCCCGCGCCGACGCCTACGATCCCCTTCCCCCCGAGGCGGCCGAGACGAAGGCCGCGCCCCTTCCCAGGGATGACGCGCAGGCCGCGATCTTCGCCGCGGTCTGGCCCGAGGCCGCCGCCCTGCGCGCAAGCGGCGAACTGCTGCGCCGCGCGCGCAGCCTGCGCTGCCCGGTCCTCGCCATCCACGGCGAGCACGATCCCCATCCCGTTGCCGGCGTCTGCGAGCCCCTGGCCGACCTTGCGCATTTCCGCTGCGTGCCCCTGCCCCGCTGCGGCCATACGCCGTGGCTGGAGCGGCATGCTCGCGAGCCGTTTTTCCGGCTCCTTGCCACGGCGCTTGGCTTCGGCGACGCGTGCGCCGACGCCTGACGCCCGCCCTTTCCGGATATTTCGGCCCGAACGATCTTACACTATTGGCCGTTTCCTGCCGCCCCAGCGGATGGCGTTCCATCCTCCCGGGAATCACGTGTTTTCCTCTGCGCCAAGCCGGCTGCTCGCAACATCATAATTTGCTGAAATAAATTGTTATCCATTGGAATATGTTTTCCATTTCTGTGACCCGCCATTTTTGTCGTTGCTTTTTGCTCCAGAAGCGTTAAGTGGTACCGGTGTCAAATTTTGCTTTTTTTGTGAAAAAGGAGTCTCTATGGAAAAGCAGACCCTGGAAAAAGTCTTCGAATACGCCTCGTCCCCGGTGCATGGCACCCTCTCGCGCAAGCTGCGCAAGGGTGTGAAAATCCAGGTGAACGAGGGAACCGTTTTCGAGGGAGCCACGCTTTTCCTGGGCGACGAGTTCGTGCGCGTCACCCAGAAGATCGGCGAGGAAACACGCAACAGCTATTATGCCTGGGACAAGATCTGCTGTGTGACCACCATCGGCAAGGTCGAAGAGTAACGACGCCAATCCCCGGCTGACCGGCCGCAAACCGGCCGCCCGGGTTGCCTGAATCCGGTCCGCGCCGGCACCCCTCTCCCGACGTGGACCACACGCCGCCCCAGCTCTCCACGGGGCGGCGTTCTTTTTTTCAAATTTGGAAAGTCAGCAAGAAAGGGGACTGGAGGAAGTTACGCCTCCGGTGGCGCGAACAGGGCTTTCGCCCTCTGGACTCCCGTGTGATGGCATACGGCGGCGTTGCCTTGTTTGGGGCAACGGCCTGATTGCCGCTCGGAAACGGAATGGTGGTTCGCGGCAAGGCCGGACCTTGCTGCGCAATGCCATATCCCCATCCCCATTGCCCACAAGACGATAATGATTATCTCTTTCAAGAGAGGAAAGAGAGCCCTGCCTCGAAGCAGGAGGACACTATGGAACGACTGACCAGCACCTACAAGGGTTACCGGATCGAACTCACGCCCGGCGGCGATTACTGCGCCACCTTCAGCGCGGACATCCGCTCCCCCTCGGGCCTCGTGTCCCATCTGGGCACGGCCGGCAACACCGAGGAGCGCGCCCTGTCCCGCGGCCGTGAATGGATCGATTTCGAGGAAGCCTACTCCCGCCGGCACTAGGCGCGCCGGGGGCGTCCGCCCCCTGGCCCTTTGCGCCGATTGATGCTACCCCCGGGGCCGATTTAGACCTTGGGGGTAGCCGCATCATGCCATCCATACCCGTCACCGTGCTCACCGGCTTTCTCGGCGCCGGCAAGACCACGCTGCTCAACCGTGTCCTCTCCGAGGACCACGGCCGCAAATTCGCCGTCATCGTCAACGAGTTCGGCGAGATCGGCATCGACAACGAACTGATCGTCTCCTCGGACGAGGAGATCTATCTGATGAACAACGGCTGCATCTGCTGCTCGGTGCGCGGGGATCTCATCCGCGTGCTCGGCGGTCTGGCCAGGCGGCGGGGCGCGTTCGACGGCGTGCTCCTCGAAACCACCGGCCTGGCCGACCCGGCGTCCATCATCCAGACCTTCGCCATGGACGAGGACACCCGCGACGCCTTCGCCCTGGATTCGGTCACGACGGTCGTTGACGCGGTCCATTTTCCCCGCCATGTCGCGGAGAACCGGCAGGCCCTGGAACAGGCGGTCTACGCCGACCTCGTCATCCTCAACAAGGCCGACCTCGTGGACGCCCCCGCCATGGCCGCCATCGAGGCCACGGTGCGCCGCTTGAACGACACGGCCGAGATCGTGCGCGCCACGCGCTGCGACGTGCCCGTGGGCAAACTGCTTGACCGCAAGGCCTTCGACATCGGCCAACTGCTTTTCGGCAACCCCGCCCTGGCAGGCGCGCCGGGCCACGCCCACGAACACGACCACGGCATCGCGAGCATAAGCCTCACCGTGGACGCGCCGCTTGATCCGGAAGAGCTCGGCGACTTCCTGGCCACGCTCCTGCGCGAACACGGCCAGGACATCTACCGCTGCAAGGGCATCATGGCCGTGGCCGGCACGGCGCAGCGCTTCATCTTCCAGGGCGTGCACATGTATCTCGAAACCGCCTGGGGCGCGCCGTTTAAGGACGGCGAGGCCCGGGAGAGCCGCGCCGTGTTCATCGGCCGGGGGCTCGACCGCAATATCCTCGAAAAAGGCCTGGCCGCCTGCACGGCCAAGGGAGGTCATCCGTGAGTTTTTCCCCAGACGCCCACCTTCCGGGCCTTTTCACCGCGTCCCTCGACGCCTTCGTCAGCGGCTGCGCCGTAAGCCCCGACGGCGGTACGGCCGCCTATGCCCTGGGCGACGGCAGTCTCGTCCTTTTCGACACGGCCACGGGCGAAACCCACCGCGTCACGGTGCATGCCGGCGCGGCCCAGTGCCTGGCCGCCGCGCCCCAGGGCTTTCTCACCGGCGGCGACGACGGCCGGGCGATGCTCACGCGCCCGGACGGCGAGACCGCGGAACTGGCCGCCTTTCCCGGACAGTGGATCGAGCACGCGGCCGCAAGCGCCGATGGCAGGGTGCTCGCCGTCTCGTGCGGCAAGGCCGTAGTCCTTTTCGACGGCGAAACGCTCACCCCTTCCGTGCTGCCGGAACTGCCCGCGACCGTCGGAGGCCTGGCCGCAAGCCCCGACGGACGCGCGCTCGCCGCCGCGCACAACGACGGCGTGCGGGTCTGGGCGCCGCCGCGTCCGGGCGCGCCCGGCAACGCCTTCGACGGTCCCGGGTCCAACCTGACCCTGGTCTTTTCGCCGGACGGCACGAAAATGGCCTGCGCCACCCAGGACAAGAGCGTGCGCGTCTACGACCTGGAACAAGCCGCCGGCTATCTGCTGGAAGGCTATCCGGCCAAGGTGCGCTGCCTGTCCTTTTCCCCGGACGGCAACACGCTGTGGACCGGCGGCGAGCAGGCGTTCGTGGGTTGGCCCGTGGACGCCGCCACGGACCCGGCCGCGCGCGAGGCGCTCGTGTTCGGCGCGTTCGAGCACGGCCTGCTCGGGGCCGTGGCCGCCCATCCGGCGCTGCCGCTCGTGGCCGGCGGCTTCGACGGCGGCGTGGTCTTTCTCGGCAGCCCCGAGCGCAAGGGCGCGGCCCCCCTGCTCGTGCTGGAAAACCGGCGCGTCACCTGCCTGTCCTGGTCGGCCGACGGCCGGCGGCTGGTCGGCGGCGGCGACAGCGGCGCGGCCTTTTGCATGGATATGGCGGGATAAGGGAAAAACGGATGCCTCCGGCGGCCAGGAGGGGCCGAGGGGCCCCTCCTGGACCACCCCCGGCGGGGAGGAGCGTGCCGGAACTCTCGCACGGCAGCCGCGCAGTTTGAAAACCTACGGGGTGCAGCTTTCGTTCGGCTGGCTGGTGAGAAGTTCACGGATGGCGCGTTGCACTTCGTCCAGGATCGCCAACACGGCGTCGACCGCCTCGCGGGAAGCGGCGGCGTTCCCGGCCAGGGCGGCCTCCTGGAGCCTGCGTGCGTCGCCGGCCAGGCCCCGGGCGCGTAGCGGCACGGCCATGCCGAGCAGGGTGTGGGCCTGGTCGGCAACCACCTTCCAGTCGCCACGCTCCAGGGCTGCCGCCAGCGACGCCGCCACGGCCGGGCTTTCCTCCAGGAAAAGCCGGCTGATTTCCCTGGCGAACTCGCGCTTGCCGCGCTGTTCGTAATATCCCATGTCCATGGGCTCGCTGGGAGCGGCCTCGACGCAGCGCGTCCCGGTCGCCTTCCGCGTCAGCACCCGGCGCATGACCGCAAACAGCTCGTCCACGTCCACGGGCTTGGACACGTAATCGTCGAGGCCCACAGACAGGAAGCGTTCGCGGTCCCCCTTCATGCTGTAGGCGGTCAGGGCCACGATGGGGAGATGCCGCGCCGCCTCTCCGACCTCGCCGGCCCGGATGCGCCGCGTGGCTTCTGCGCCGTCCATCTCGGGCATCTGGATGTCCATGAGCACCACATCCACGGCCGTTTCCCCTAAAAGGGCGAGCGCTTCGCCGCCCGAGCCGGCAATGCACACCTCGCAGCCGGCCTCGACCAGAAAATGGCGTAAAAAGAGCCTGTTGACTTGGTTGTCCTCGGCCAGGAGCACCCGCAACCCGGCGAAACTCCCGGTCCCCTCGACCGCATCCCCTTGCGCCGGCTCCCGCCGCACCTCCTGGGCCGGGCGCAGGGAGACCGTGAAGGTAAACACGCTGCCCATGCCGGGCGTGCTTTCGACGCCGATGGTCCCACCCATCATCTCCACCAGCCGCCGGCTGATGGCCAGCCCCAGTCCCGTGCCGCCGTAGAGCTTGGAGCGGGACTGCTCGATCTGGGAAAAAACCTGGAACAGCGCGGGCATCCGCTCGGGCGGGATGCCGATGCCGGTGTCGCGCACGGCGCAGACCACGCGCATGGGATCGCCCGACCGGTCCAGGCGCACGGACACGGCCACTTCGCCCTTGTCCGTGAACTTGAGCGCGTTGCCGACCAGGTTGCGCACCACCTGCATGAGCCTGTCCGGATCGCCGTGCAGGGTTTCGGGCAAGTGGGGATCGATGCGCAGCGACAGCTTGAGCCCTTTTTGCCGCGCCGAGAAATGAAACGGCTTCATGGTGCGGTCGAGTGTCTCGCGCAGGTCGAAATCCACCGGCGAGAACTCCATCTTGCCGGCCTCGATCTTGGAAAAATCCAGGATATCGTTGACGATACCAAGAAGCGAGCGCGAGGAATCGAGGATCATCTCCAGGTTTTCCCGCACTTCCGGCCGCGGCGCCATGCCGAGCGTCATCTGCGTCAGGCCGATGATGCCCGAAAGCGGCGTGCGGATTTCGTGGCTCATGTTGGCGAGAAACCCGCTCTTGGCCCGGTTGGCGGCCTCGGCCTGGCTGCGCGCCCGTTCCAGATCGCACTCGCGGCCGTGATTCTTGAGGTGGGCGAGCATCCCCTCCCCCAGCAGGCGCAACCGGCCGACATCGGTTTCGGCATATGGCTCGGGTTTGTCGATGACAGCCAACAGCAGCCGCGACGCCTCGCCGTCCGCCACCGGCACGACGATGTGCCGCCGCAGGGGAACCGGTCCGGACAGGCCCTCGCCTTCGCCGGCCGTCATGTTGCCGACCACGGGCAACAGCGCGTCCCAGTCGTCGGAATCGATGCCGACGCAGGCCTGATGGAAGGAGGCGATGTCCGGCGGCAGGCCGAAGGCGGCCAGGGCCGCGGGATCGGCGGCAAGCAGCTCCAGGCCCTTGTGTTTGGGGTCGTACACGGCGCAAAGCCCCGCCCGACTGCCGGTCAGGGACACGGCCATGGACAACGCCGAAGCGCCGAGGGCTTGCAGCGAGCCCTCGCGCATGCGCCCCAGGCGCAGCAGGGCTTCCAGGGTCCGCGTGTGCAGGGCGCGTTCCTCGGCGGCGCGCCGGGAGTCGGTCACGTTAAGGACGTGGGAGATGAAATAGTCGGGCCGGCCTTCGGCGTCGCGCACGAGCCGGGCCGAGACGCGGCCCCAGATCCGCCGGCCCGTGGCGTGAATGTAGCGCTTCTCGAAACGGAAATGCTCCCGCCTGCCGCTCAGGGCCAGGGCGATGTACCGGGGGCTGACGCCGCGGTCGTCGGGATGGGCAAGGTCGTTTATGCTCATGGTCAGGAGCCGTTCCCGGTCGAGGCCGAAAAACTCGCACAACGCCTCGTTGACGCGCAGGAAACGCCCGCTGACGTCCACGATGCAAAGGCCCTCGTTGGCCCCCTCGAAGGCCATGCGGAAAAGCGCTTCGCTCGCGGCGAGCGCGGCTTCGCCGCGACGCTTTTCCGTGACGTCCGTGACCACGGCCAGAAAACGGACGAAACAGCCTGAGGCGTCGCATTCCCCGACGCCGGACACAACCACGTCCACGATCCGGCCATCCCGGGCCACCATCCGGTAGGCCCGTTCCATCTGGCGTTCCTGCGCGACCATGCCCGCCAGCGTCGCCCGGAAGGGCTCGCGGGATTCGGGCAGGAGGAAGTCGGCGAAATTGCGGCCCACCACCTCCTGCTCCGTGTAGCCGAGCGTTTCCAGCCAGCAGGCATTGACCGTCAGCAGACGTCCGGTCCCGTCGATGGAATGCAGCATGACCGGAACATTGCGAAAAAACGACGTCAGGCGCGCAAGCGCCTCCCCGCGTCCGTATCCTGCGTCCATGAAACGAACTCCTTGCCCCGTTTCCCGGGTACTGGCCTACCCCCTTAGCCCAGCCGGAGCGTGATGACAACGCCGCGGCGAAACCGGCCGCTCTCCCGCTGGGCCGCTTGTCCCCGGGCCGGCTTTGTTGCTATGTTCGCCCGCACAGGGCTTTCCACGCCCGATCCGCCTTTCTGGAGAACGCACATGCAACACACGCAATGCCTGATCATCGGCTCGGGTCCGGCCGGGCTTTCCGCCGCCATCTACACGGCTCGGGCCGGCATGGACACCCTGGTCGCCGGCTGCGAACCCAAGATCGCCGGCGATTACGACATCGACAATTATTTCGGCTTTCCCGAGACCATCTCCGGCCGCGAACTCATCAGCCGCGGCGTACGCCAAGCCGAACGCTTCGGCGCGCGCCTGGCCTGCGAACGGGTGCTGGCCGTGCACGCGGGCGACGACGGCGCGTTCCACATCGTCACGGACAAGAACGAATACGAAGCCAAGGCCGTGGTCATCGCCGCTGGCGTGGCCCGGGTGCGCCCGGGCATCGCCAACATCGCCGACTACGAGGGCAAGGGCGTCTCGTATTGCGTGAGTTGCGACGGCTTCTTCTTCCGGGGCCGCAAGGTCGTGGTGGTCGGCGAGGGCAACTACGCCGCCAACCAGGCGCTGGAGCTGACCAATTTCACCAAGGACATCGCCATCTACACCCAGGGCAAGGAGACGGCCATGGGCAACGGGTTCGCGGCCAAGCTCGAAGCGGCCGGCATCCCGGTTTCCGCGGCGAAAATCGTGCGCCTGACCGGAGAACCGGCCATGACCGCCGCCGTGCTCGAGGACGGCGGCGAAGTGGCGGCGGAAGGGCTTTTCGTGGCCATGGGCCAGGCCTCGGCCCTGGATTTCGCCAAGACGCTCGGCGTGACGACGCGCGGGGCGTTCATCGAGGCGGACCACGAACAGAAGACGAACGTGCCCGGGGTGTTCGCGGCCGGCGACTGCGTCGGGCATTTCATGCAGATCAGCGTGGCCGTGGGCGAAGGAGCCAAGGCCGGTCGCGCGGCTATCGCGCACGTCAAGGAACTGGCGGAAAAGGCCGGGGCGTAGGGCTCCGGCGCGCCGCACCCTTGACAAACCGTGCATGCGCGGCTTATAAAATCAAGTTCGCGAATACGGCATGGGCCTATAGCTCAGTTGGTAGAGCCACCGGCTCATAACCGGCAGGTCCCAGGTTCGAATCCTGGTGGGCCCACCACGAAGGATACATGGCCATTCAGACCGCCCCCACCGCCGCCACGGCGCATGCGACAACCCGGCACTGGCGCTTTCGGGCCCAGGCCACGATGCAAGCCTCCCCTCCTGCGTCATGCGCGTAACCGACCTCCTTGCAGCCATCGAGGCCACGGCCGATCCCGGCCGGGCCGCCTCCTGGGACCGCAGCGGCGTGCAGATCGCCGGCACGCGGGAGACCTGCGACAAGCTCGCCGTGGCCCTGGACCCGACGCCCGCCTTCGTCGCCGAGGCCCTGACCTGGGGCGCACAGGTGCTGCTCGTCCACCACCCCCTGACCCTTTCACCGCGCCTGCCCGACCGCGTGGACGATTACCACCGCATCCTGGCCATGGTCCTGTCGAGCAGAGCTTGGCTCTACGCCGCGCACACCTCCCTGGACACGGCCGTGGACGGCCCGCCCGCCTGGCTCGCCGAAGCGCTCGGGCTCACGGACCGCCGCGTGCTGGAACCGGCCGGCAAAAGGCCCCATCTCGCCGCGTGCTGGAACGTCGCCGCGCCCGAAACCGTGCGAAACGCCCTGGAGGCGCTCCCGGGCGTGACCCTTGCCCCGCCCGCGCCGGGCCGGCTCGAAGCGGTCTTTCCCCGGCGCATGCAGGCCCGCGCCTGCGACGCCGTGGCCGCGGCCAGCCCGGACGCCGTGCTTTTTTCCCTCACGGAACTGGCCTCGCCTGCGGAAACCTACGGCTACGGCTGCGTCGGCACGCTGCCCGAGCCCCTGCCCTTCGGCACGCTCCTCGGCCGGCTGGCGACGCTCTTGCCGCGCAGCTTTTTCCCCATGGCCGGCGAGGAACCGGAAACCGTCGCCACGCTGGCCTATTGCCCCGGCTCCGGCGCGGACATGGCCGGACGCGCCTTCGCCGCCGGCGCGGACGTGTACCTCACCGGCGACCTCAAGTACCATCAGACCCTGGCCGTGCCACCGGGCAAATGCGTCCTCGATGTGGGCCACTTCAGCCTCGAAGAGGTGATGCTGCGCCGCTTCGCCGAGGACCTTGCCGCAACCCTCGGGCCCATGGGCCCTGCCGTGCGCTTTTTCCCCGGAAACGACCCGTTTTCGGCGTACGTCCCCCAAGGGACCTCGCCCCGGGGAACCGAATAACCATGCGGAGAACCCCATGTATCTGAAACAGATCGAACAGCTGGTGGTCTTGCAGAAAGTGGATGACGAGATCGTCCTGCTCCAGGACGAGCTCAAAAAGGCCCCCCTGCGCATAACCGAACTGGAAAAGAGCCGCCAGGAAATCGAAGACAACGCCGCGATCATTCGCGACAAGCTCAAGTACCTGACCGACCAGCAAAAGCGGCTGGAAGGCGAGATCGAAACCGATTCCATGCGGCTCAAAAAGAGCAAGAGCAAGATGATGCAGGTCGGCAACTCCAAGGAGTATCACGCGATGATGCGCGAGATGGACAACCTTGAGAAGCAGAACCGCGGCCGCGAAGAGGAAAAGATCACCGTCGCCGAGGAACTGGCCCGTCAGAACCTGGAGCTCAAGTCCATCGACGAGCAGACAACCGAACTCGACGCCGAACTGGCCGTCGCCCGCCAGAGCCTGGACGAACGCATCGCCGTAGCCAAGGCGCGCCTCGCCGAACTCGACGCCCGCCGCGCCGAAGCCTGCACCGCCGTGCCCAAGCCCATTTTGCAGCGCTACGAATTCATCCGTTCGCGCCTGAAAAACCCGGTCATCGTGCACGTGGACGGCGGCATCTGCTCGGGCTGCCACATCTCCATCCCGCCCCAGTCCTTCATCGAGCTGCAAAAGGGCATTCAGATCCTGAGCTGCCCCAACTGCCAGCGCCTGATCTACTGGCGCGACCACATCGCCCCCGATCCGGAAGAGGTGGCAGCGGCCGAAGCCGCGGCCGCCGAAGCGCCGGAGGAATAGCCTTATCCGGGACGCCGCTGCCGCAGGGGAGCGGCGTCCCTTTTTTTCGGTCCGGATCCGGGCGCGACGCGGTGGCGGCGTCTCCGGGAATGCGCCCTTCCCCTGCGGCTCCGCGTCAGGGGAGCCGGACATGTCCCGTGCTTGCCTTCCTTGCCCGCCTCGCAGCACCGCTGTTCCTGCGCAGTTGGCACACTGCCAATCCGTGCTACTCTTCACTATGGCAACGGCCATCTTCAAGCCACTCGCCGCATATCTTGCTATTACAAATCCAAGACGATTCAAAACGGATCAAGGATTGAGTGGCCCGAGGGCATGCGAATTCCTCCGCGGGAGGGGTCGACGGCGGAGGTATTTATCCCGCGCCGCAGCCATCTGCGCAAAGAGAATATTGCCTGACCAGTTTTCTTTTTCCCTGCCGTACAAATTCGCTTCCAAAGCGGCGAATTGCCGCTCAAGCTCTTTGTTTCCATAGCGCTCGACGAAGACCGAAACATTGCAAGAGTCGTCGCAGCCCCCTGCCGCATCGAACCACAGGGTCAACGTCTGCATGGTTTCCGCCGCTGCATGGGAAGCGGCGGCCCGTTCGAATTGTCGAAAAAGCGCTTTCGCGGTTTTCCCGTTGGCCCGTGCCGGTCGGGTTCCACCACTGAATCCGCAGCTCCGGCAGGGTGTACGTCCCGACCTTCTGGCAGACCAGGGAGAACGTCTCCACGCGCTTCCCGATAAAATCCCCGCGCGCGGTGTCGGTGGCGACCTGGGGATGTCCGGCATACATGGCCAGGCCGTCGAACGCCTGCATCTACAAGGGAGGCAACGCCATGCCGGGCACGCCGGTCGCCCGCAAGGTGGTGGTCCGGGTGAAGGCGTCGCCCACGGCGGCCTTGTCGGGATTCGGCGTCCACCGGTCATCGACCTTGAAATCCGTGGCGGTCACGAGGGGGAGTTGCGCATCCGCGCCGGGTACGGCCAGGGCCGTGATCTGCGCGGCGGTGGTGGAAAGGGTCGCGTCCGATTCCTGGCCCGCGTCGCCCTGATACCCGAATTCCACCGGGAAAGCGGGCAAGGTGAGCGTGCCGGAGCGCAGGGGGAAAACGGAAATGGCGTATTGCTTGGAGATATAGGAGACGCCGTCGATGGTCTTCGTGCCCAGCAGCGGATGGGCATCGTCCGCGAGGATCGCCAGGCCGGCATCCTTGGGCAGATCGAAACGGGGCACCCCGGCAAAGGACGTGGTCGTAAAAAGGGTGACGTTCATGGCCAGGCGCTGGCCGACCCAGATCGTGTCCGGTTGCCGCAGTTCGCTTTGCAGCAGCACCGGCTGGCCGGCCGCGAAACAGAGCGGCGTCGCCGCCAGCACGACGGCCAGCAGGAGCAGGCCAAGGCGTGCGCTGCGCCGGCTCATGGCGCCCGTTTCCCGGCCCCTGCTGCGCCGCCTGGTACGCGAATTTGGCGCGCAGGAAATCCGCCGGCCGGGTCTGCACCTGGCGCAGCCACATGGCGCGCAATTGTGCATCTGTGAGTTGCTGCGGTCCGCCGGCGACCGTCTCTTTCTGATCCTGCGGCGCGTTGGCCGCCTGCTTGTCGAAAACGATCTTGTCCGGCGGCAGATACCCTCCGGTGCCTTCGTCTCCTTCGTTGGGCGGATGCAGCCGCTTTTCGCGCTCCATGGCCAGTTCGAAGTTGTCGCTTGCCTCCTTCCAGCCGAGCCTGAGATCCAGGGCCTTGCGGTAGCCGGCCATGGCCTCGTCGTAGTTGCCGAGCATGACCAGGGCATTGGCCCGGTTGTAGAGCGCCGCGGCGCTGTCGTCCTGGCCGAAGGCGGCGGCTGCCCCCTTGAAGTTGCCGGCGCGGTAGAGGGCGGTCCCCCGCTGCATGGGGTCCGCGAAAACGGCGACGGCCCTGGCGTAGTCCTGGCGGGCCATGGCGATGCGCCCCTGCTGGTCCGGCGTGAGAAAGAGATTCCCCGGCGACCAACGGCCGTCTTTTGCGCCTTTGCAGGCCTGGGCGGACACGATGCGATGTTTTTTGCGACATTTTGACGGACGCCACGAGAGGCACGACGCCAAGGCATATGAAATAGATCGAGGCGCTTCACCAGTCCCCGAAAAGTATGAAGAGGTCTGGTCGCAGGCCCTCGTCCAGTTCCAGCATTCTCCAAAACCGGATAATTTTCCGGATAACCGAATCGAACCGAGGCGGTTTTATCCCTTCAAATCAGCATATTACCCAGCAAATGCGGTTGACTCCGCCAAAAAAACTTCCAACACGATCCGCTGCGATCCAAAAGACCAAAAATTTCAAGGCGAAGCCGGGCTCACAAGGTCCGGCTTCGTCCTTTTGGGCCGTTCGGCCCCCTCCTGAACCGGATATCCGATGCATTACTGTTTAACGGCGTTCAAAACAGCAGAGGCGTCATTGCGCCGAGAAAGCGATACGAAGACAGGCAAAGAAGCCACACAAGCCCACATATCGTTGATTCTTGCTTCAATATTAAAATGATGCGTCCCGGCACGATCAAAAGATGCCCCATTCAATACGAAATTCATACGATGCCGATAGCTATGCATGGAAATATTACCCGTCTCGATAAAAGGGGATACTTTCCCCTCTGGGCTGACATGCGAAATCCTTATGGAAAAATTTTCAACAACATCGCCGCCAGTATCCTTTTCCCATGACGTTCCGATGGCAAGAAACGGTAGCACCACAGGAAATTCTGGCGCAATGACATTGTCAATCGTCATGACATAGCTCACAATATTTGTCTCGGAATCTGTTATTATATTCTGGCACAACACAGACCAACAATGCCTGATCATAAGTCCTCCTCCATATGATTCCAAGCCGCGACAAGGAATGCCCCAAATATCGCACCCCATGTCTCACTCTTTACCGGCGAACGTCCCTTCAATGTTTGCAATTGGTTATGCCAAGCCTTGTCCCCTCTGGCAACGACAATCGGGTTCAGCGGGCACGGCGGGGCAGCGCACGCGTTCCGGGCCGCCGATATGGCACATGTTGCCGGCAAGACGACCCGGATTAACGTGCCGGGAAGAATGGATGCCCCCATGGAGATGGCCGGACGGAGACAAAACCCTTCCGCGCCCTTAACCTTTTCCACGGGTTGCCGATAACGGCGGTATCGTCGCCCCCCTCGAAACGGCACACAGGAGATGCACCATGACGCACCAGGCAACCACGATTCCGGGCTGTCTTTTTCCCTGGAACGAACGGGCCATGTGCAACGCGCTGCCGGTGTTCGTCCTGTGCTGCTTCATCGTGTTGTCCTGGGCCGGCGTCGCCCTGGCCTCCCTGACCGTGCTCTTCGACACCAGCAAATATTCCGGCGACGTCTGGCTCCAGATCCAGGACCCCAACGCCGGCACGGGCAACGCCTTGCAGGCCACCTATAACAGCGGCCAGTCCGCCATCACCTACGGTACGCACCAGACCACGGACGACCCGCCCCAGACCGTCACGAACCTGATGTCGACCCCGGTCAAGCTCTCGGCCATCGGGAGCGGCGGCCTGACCGTCAACAAGTCCATCAGCTGCGTCTACTACCTGTTCTACGACGACCCGAGCGGCGGGACCAACTACCTCACGACCGCGCCCTCCGTGTTCACGACGCCGCAACGGTTCCAGCAGTTCGAGATGACGATGAACGGCGGCAGCGGCGACCAGGGCAATCTGACGAACATCGACGCCTTCACGGCCCCGCTGAGCATCAAGAGTTACCAGAGCAATCCCTTGCAGGCCCCCTCCGGGCCCGTGCTGCAAAGCACCGGTTACGGCAACTGGACCGCAAACCAGATCGCGGGCCTCCTGGTCAGGGCCGGAGCCAGCGGGGCGGCCGTGCTGAAGGACTCGTCCGGCAAATTGATCCGCTACATCGGCCCCTCCATCTTCGATCCCGGCAACGCGCAGGTGGTCAATCCCTGGCCTTCGTTCGTCCCCTACGCCCAGTCCCTGACCTCCACCACGACCACGCTACAACGCGCCAACGCCTTCGGCGCCGGCAATGCCACCTGGGCCTCGACCCAGACGTACACGTTCGGCATCGACATGCAGGCCACGACCGCCAGCGACGGCACCATCACCGCCAGCGGCAAGCTTACGGCCGCGGTGAGCAATCCCGCTTCGGTGACGAGCCCCAATCCCGCCCTGCCCGCCGGTGGCGCATGGACCAACGTCAGCATCACCATCTCCCCAACGACCGGCACGAACGGGATCGCCGACTACAACGCCGCCATTTACGGACAGTCCGGGAGCCCGGTCGTAGACCCGCAAGATTCCGCCAAGTGGATACTGAACAACACGGCGATAACCCTTGGCCCGGACTGGGACAACTTCCAGACCTTCTGCATGAACACCCTGGGGGATCCAAGCCTCGCCGAAAACCCGAGCACGAACGCATCGCTCCAGGACCTCCAGGCGTACCTGACCACCTTGAACATGGCCCTCGGGGAACTGACCACGGGATTGCTCGGCGGCTACTTCGGCAGCACCTACCAGGTCACGTTCGAGGGCACGACCGCCGCGATCGGCACCCTCCCGAGCCAGGATTGGTGGCAGATGGACCCGTTGGTGGGCTTCTCCCAGATCCAGAGCGACCCGACCCATTACAACCGCTACGCCAGCGTGATCTGGACCACTTCGAACAACACCGTCTACGGGGTCCCCTACAGCGACCGCTTCGGCAGCGGTCCCCTGGTCAACACCGTGTTGACGCCGGACATGCAAACGAGCGTGGGCTACTGGGTGGTCGGCGTCGGCGCTCCGGCCACCGGGGCATCGCTCGCCACCCCTGCACCCGACATCTTGTTGCTCCTCAATAAGTAAACGCGTCGCCAACGCGGCACGTGACGCAACGGCACGGCGCAGGCGGTCCGCCGCCGTGTCGCTGCAGACGGCAGCCCGCAAGCGTCCGCTTCGGCCGCCTTGGCGGCGTCGCGTCTTGCGGGATTGTTTATATCGATACCATTTAGTTTATTTTTATAGACAAAAAGCCCCGCGCATCGTATTTCCCGGGCCATGCGCACGTTTTTTCCCGGCATTCCCGCTGCGGTCCGGACCCGGCTCCCCCTGCCGCTCTACCTCTCCCCCGTGGCGGCAGGCTTTCCCTCGCCCGCCGAAGACTACGTGGACAAGAGGCTCGACCTCAACGAGCTCCTCGTCCGCAATCCCGCCGCCACCTTCTTCGTGCGCGCCCAGGGCGACTCCATGCGCGACGCCGGCATCGCCACGGACGACCTGCTCGTCGTGGACCGGGCGGCGCAGCCCCGAAACGGCAGCATCGTCGTCGCCGCCCTGGACGGCGAACTCACGGTCAAGCGCCTGTGCCGCAAAAACGGCCGGCTGTTCCTGGTCCCGGACAACCCCGACTACGCGCCGCTCGAGGTCCCGCCCGAGGCGTCCCTCACGGTCTGGGGCGTGGTCACCTACGTCATCCACAAGGCGGGCTGACCATGCCCTGCTTCGCCCTTGTGGACTGCAATTCCTTCTATGCCTCCTGCGAGCGCGTCTTCGTGCCCGCCCTGGCCGGGCGGCCGATCGTGGTGCTTTCCAACAACGACGGCTGCGTGATCTCCGGTTCCGCCGAGGCCAAGGCCGCAGGCATCCCCATGGGCAGACCGGCCTTCCAGTGCCGGGAGCTCTTCGAGCGCCACGACGTAGCGGTCTTTTCCTCCAACTACGCGCTCTACGGCGACCTCTCGGCGCGGGTCATGGCCACTCTGGCGCGGTTTGCGCCCGCGCTCGAAGTCTATTCCATCGACGAGGCCTTCCTCGACCTGACGGGCCTGCCCGGCGACGTCGCGGCCTACGCCCACCGCATCCGGGAGACGGTCGGCGTGTGGACGGGCATCCCGGTCTCCATCGGCATCGGGCCGACGAAAACACTGGCCAAGGTCGCCAACCGCATCGCCAAGAAAGATCCGGCCCACGGCGGGGTGTTCGATTTCGCGGCCTGCCCCGATCGCGACGCTGTCCTTGCGGACTTTCCCATCGAGGACGTCTGGGGCATCGGCCGCCGGCACACGGCCATGCTGGCCCGCTACGGGGTGTTCACGGCCGGGCGGTTTTGCGAGCTGCCCCGGGATTTCGTCAAAAAGCGGATGACCGTAGGCGGGGTGCACACGCAGCTCGAGCTGCAAGGCCAGTCCTGCCTCGACCTGGAAACGGCGGCGGCGGCGCGCAAATCCGTGGTCTCGTCCCGCTCGTTCGGGCGGCCGGTGGTCGAAGCCTCCGAGATGCGCGAGGCCCTGGCCATGCACGTGACCCGGGCGGCGCAGCGCCTGCGCGCCTGCGGCCTCGTCGCAAACGGCGTCACGGCCTGGGTGCAGACCAACACCTTCGTCAAGGGCGCGCCGCAGTACTCCGGCAGCGCATTCTCGGCCCTGCCCGCAGCCACCGCCCACACGGGCGACATCCTGCGCGTCGCCCTCACGGTGCTCAAAACGCTTTTCCGGCCCGGCTACCGCTACAAGAAGGTCGGGGTGATGCTCTCGGGCCTGGAGAAAACCGGGGGCCGCCAGCTGTCCCTGCTCGCCCCCGCGCCGGAAAGGGACGCCAGGGGCGAGCGGCTCATGGCCGCCATGGACGCGGTCAACGCGCGTTTCGGCCGCGACGCCGTGCGCCTTGCCGCCTGCGGCCTGAAACAGCCGTGGCAGATGCACCAGGCCGCGCGCTCGCCGCGCTACACCACGGTCTGGGACGAACTGCCGACGGCCCGGGCCTGACACGCAAATGTCCGGGGAATTGACTTGCCCTGCGGCAAGTGCAATACCCTGAACTATCTGCCGGAGTTGGAGGACCAGATGGAAAAGCAGCAGGGGACCCGGGACGCGTTCACGCAGTTTTTCATCAAGCACGCCGTGGCCATCTTCCTCGTCGCCACGGTCGTGTGCCTGCTACTCGCGGCGTTTCTCACCAACGTCCTCAAACCGAACGTGGTGGGCGTGTGGCTCGTGGTCGGCATCCTGACGTCGCTGCTTTTTTCCGGCGTGGCCCTGGTGGTGGTGCTGGCCATCGCCGCCGTGGACAAGGCGCGTCGGCTGCGCATCATTTCCCTGGACACCCAGACGGACCTCGACCTCAGGGACCGCTTCGAGGGCGAGAAGCTGCGCATCGAGGGCTTCTACTGCCCGCCGCCGCTCAAGAACGCGGGCAAGACCTTCGTCGGCTGCGAACTGCGCGGCCCGGGCGCGGTGCGGTTCGCGAGCCACATCAACCTGTCCGAGTGCGTCTTCCAGCTGTGCGACTTCGTCGTGCTGGAGGACCTGTGCCGTACGAACACGGCGGCGGTTTTCGCCGACTCCACGTTCACGCGCTGCACCTGGGTCAAGACCACGGTGTTCGTGTCCAAGGCCGTGGCCGCCGAGCTCGGCCCCGCGCTCGTCAACGAAAACGAGGAGCCCTGCCTGCTCGGCCAGGCGGAGTGACCCCGTGCGGCCGTGCGACGCCTCGTGTCGCGCCCGCGAAGCAAGCGCCTGCCCTTTCGAGGACGATGTCCTTGAGAACTTATTTTTTCTTGAAAAATACTCCCCTATTTTTCAAGGGCCGCGCGCTACGCGGCGTCGCAGGCCATCAGGACGCTCAGCAGGAAAATGACGCCGATGGACGCGAAGACGAGTTTCCCGGCCCAGGCGCGCGCGGCGTCCGGCGAGGACGGCCCGGCCAGGGCCAGGGCCAGCCAGGCGAGCCCCGCGACCGTGGCCGCCGTGAAGTAGGCGTACCCGGCATAGCCGCCCACGGTCAAAAGCGGCGCGACCAGGACGAAGGCCGCGATGTGGCCGACGAGCAGCCGCCGCGTCGCCGGCGCGCCGCGCGTAAGCGACACCACCGGCACGCCCGCCGCCGCGTACTCGTCCCGGCGGTAGAGGGCGATGGCGTGGGCGTGGGGAATCTGCCACAGGCTGAAGATCGCGAGCAGCAGCGCCGCGCCGCCGTCGAAGCGGCCCCTGGCGGCGCAGTAGGCGGCCACGGGCGGGGCCGCGCCGGCAAGGCTCCCGAGCAGGGTCGCAAGCAGCGAATGCCGCCGCTTGAGCAGCAGGCTGTAAACCCCGACGTAGACGACGAACCCCGCCGCAACGATCCCCAGGCACAGCGCGTTCGTCCCAAGCCACAATACGAGGCCGCCCGCAAGGCCGAGGAGCGCGCCGTACACCCAGGCCGCCGCCGGCGAGACCGCGCCCGCCGGCAACGGCCTTTCCCGCGTGCGCGCCATTTCCCGGTCGATGTCGCGGTCGATGCAGTTGTTGCACACGCAACCCGAAGCCACGACCAGCGCGATTCCGGCCATTGCCACGAGAAAAAGCCCTGCCCCGCCGCCGCCGGCGAGGAAAAAACCGCCGCACGCCGCGACCAGATTGGCGCAGACGATCCTGGGCTTGGCAAGAAGCAGATACGGCCGCAGCACGACAGACGGTCTCACATCCGGTAATGCAGGCTGTGCATGATCCAGATCGAGCCCCCCACAAAGAGGAAAACGATAAAGAAGGTGAAAAGCAGGGACATGAACTGCCAGTGCATGGCCCGCGACCCGTCCACGTGCAGAAAAAAGCGCAGTTGCACGAGCATCTGCAGGGTCGCGGCGGCGAAGACGCAGAAAACCGCGGCTCCGTGGGAGAGCGCGCCGGTCATGACCGCGATAAACGGCACGATCGTGAGCACGAGCGACAGGGAAAAGCCGATGTAATAGGCGCGGGCCAGGCCGGTCCCGGCCCGGCCGCCGCCAGGTTGCGCGCTCATTGCAGCACCCCCATGAGGTAGACCACGGAAAAGACGCCGATCCAGACGACGTCGAGAAAGTGCCAGAACATGCCCAGGCGCGTGAGCCGCCCCGCTACCGGCGCGGTCAGCCCCTTGCGCGACACCTGGGCCAGCATGACGACAATCCAGACCATGCCAAAGGTCACATGCGCGCCGTGCGTGCCGACCAGGGTGAAGAAGGCGGAGAGGAAGGCGCTACGCTGCGGCCCGGCCCCTTCGTGGATGAATTTGGCGAACTCGTGGACCTCCATGGACAAAAAGCCGAGCCCGAGCAGGAAGGTGAGCCCGAGGCCCAAGAGCACCCGGCGCGCATCGCCGGCGTGCATGGCCGTCATGGCGAGCCCGTAGGCCGCGCTGCTGCACAGTAGCAGCATGGTTTCGATCAGCACGAAGGAGAGGTCGAACAGTTCCTTCCCCGTGGGGCCGCCGGCGAAGTTGTGCGACAGCACCACATACGTCGCGAACAGCGCCGCGAAAATGATCAGGTCGCTCATCAGGTACATCCAGAACCCGAGCGACCGGATGGCCTCCATGTCGTGGTGTTCGGGATGCCCGGCAACGGTCGGGCCGGAATGTACGGCAGTCGCCGCCATGGCGTTCACCTCCAGCGATGCGTTCGCGTCAAGATTCGTGTCGTCAAGCCTCAGGAACGGCCGGCAGCGGCCATCCGCGCAAAGTGCAGGTCCTCGATGCGCGCCACCTCGGCCGCGGGGATGATCTCCGTGGTGTCGTCATCCATGGAGCGGACGACGACCACGAGAAGGAGCCCCAGAAAGCCCGCCCCGGCCAGCCACCAGATGTGCCAGATCATGGCGAAGCCGAAGAGGAAGGCCAGGATGCCAAGCAGGAAACCGTGGGCGCAGTTTTTCGGCATCTCGATGTCCTGGTAGGCCTCGGGCCGCTTGTAGGCCTCGCCGCTTCGCTTCATGTCCCAAAAGGCGTCGAGGCCGTGCACGGTGGGGATCACGGCGAAGTTGTAGGGCGCCGGCGGCGAGGCCGTGGCCCACTCCAGGGTGCGGCCGTCCCAGGGATCGCCGGTCACGTCGCGCAACGCCTTGCGGTTTTTGAAGCTCACGAACAGCTGGATCAGCATGCAGCCGATGCCCGCGGCCACGAGCAGCGTGCCAAGCGCCGCGACGATGAGGTACGGCTGCCAGGCCGGGTTGTCGTAGTGCTGCATGCGGCGCGGCATGCCCATGAAGCCCAGGATGTAGAGTGGCACGAAGGCAAGGTAGAAGCCCACGAGCCAGCACCAGAAGGAGAGCTTGCCCCAGGTCTCGTCCAGGCGGAAGCCGACGGCCTTGGGAAACCAGTAGGCGTAGCCGGCGAGGAAGCCGAAGAGCGTGCCCGGCACGAGCATGTTGTGGAAGTGGGCGATGAGGAACAGGCTGTTGTGCAGCACGTAGTCCGCGGGCGGCATCGCGAGCAGCACCCCGGCCAGGCCGCCGAGGACGAAGGTGGTCAGGAAGCCGAGGGTCCAGAGCATGGGCGTGGTGATCGTGACCCGGCCCTTGTACATGGTGAGCAGCCAGTTGAAGACCTTGACGCCCGTGGGGATGGCAATGAGCATGGTGGAGATGCCGAACGCGATGTTGACGCCGGCGCTCGCGCCCATGGTGAAGAAGTGGTGCACCCAGACCGCGAAGGACAGGAACATGATGGCCGCCGTGGCGTAGACCAGCGACGGGTAGCCGAACAGGCGCTTTCGGGAAAAGGTGCTCACCACTTCGGAAAAGACGCCGAAGGCCGGCAGGATGACGATGTAGACCTCGGGATGGCCCCAGGTCCAGAACAGGTTGGCGTACATCATCATGTTGCCGCCGAAGTCGTTGGAGAAAAAGTGCATGCCGAGATAGCGGTCCATGGAGACCAGTGCCAGGGCCACGGTCAGCACCGGGAAGGAGAAGATGATGAGCACGTTGGTGAAGACCGAGGTCCAGGTGAAAAGCGGCATGCGCATGAGCGTCATGCCCGGCGCGCGCATGGTGAGCACCGTGACGAGGAAGTTGATGCCGCTAAGCAGCGTTCCGAGGCCCGCGATCTGCAGCGCCCAGATCCAGTAGTCCACGCCCGTGTCCGGGCTGTATTCCAGTTCGGTCAGGGGCGAATAGCCGGACCAGCCGGCCTTGGAGAATTCGCCGACGCCGAGGGAAACCATGACGAGCAGGGCCCCGGCCACGGTCAGCCAGAGGCTCACGGCATTGAGAAAGGGAAAGGCCACGTCGCGGGCCCCGATCTGCTGCGGCACGACGATGTTCACGAGCCCCGAAAGAAACGGCATGGCCATGAAAAGAATCATGATCGTGCCGTGGGCGCTGAATACCTGGTTGAAGTGGTCCGGCGGCAGGAAGCCCTGGGACGCGCCCACGGCCATGGCCTGCTGGGCGCGCATCATGAGCGCGTCGGAAAAACCGCGCAGCAACATGACGAGCGCAAGGATGATGTACATGATCCCGATCTTCTTGTGGTCCACGGTGGTGAGCCACTCCCGCCACAGCGTGGGCCAAAACCGGAAATAGGTGATGAGCCCGAGCACGGCGAGGGCCGCCAGCACGGACCCGACCACCGCGCCCATGACGATGGGATCATGGTAGGGAATCGCGGAAAGGCTCAGTTTTCCAAACATCGCGTCACTCCTCCGTGTCGCCTTACTGCTGGCCGTGCATGGTGTGGCCCTGGCCGTGCCCGCCGCCGGGGGTCTTGTCCAGGGGACTGTAGAGATTGAGGATGTATTCGAACATGTCGGGCGAAACCGAGGAAAAATAGGTCACGGGGTCGCCGCTGCTCGGCTTGCGCAGCGCCTCGAACCGGGTGGCGTCGAGGGTTTGGGGCGAGCGTTTCACCTGCTCCACCCAGGCGTCGAACGCCTCCGGGGTCACGGCCTTGGCGGCGAAGGACATGGTCGGGTAGCCCGCGCCGCTGAACTGCTGGTTCTGGCCGGCGTAGACGCCGGGCGTGTCGGCGAGCAGGTGCAGGCGCGTGCGCATGCCGGCCATGGCATAGATCTGGCTGCCGAGCTGGGGGATGAAAAAGGAGGTCATGACCGTGTCGGAGGTGAGCTGGAAACTGAGCGGCGTGCGCGCCGGGAACACTAGCTCGTTGACCACGGCGATGCCCTGTTTGGGGTAGATGAACAGCCATTTCCAGTCGAGGCTGACCACGTCCACCCGGAACTGCTCGGCGGCCGGGTCGATGGGCTTGTACGGGTCGAGGCGGTGCGTGTAGCGCCAGACCAGGACGGACAGCGCCAGGACGATCACAAGGGGAATGCACCACATCACGGCTTCGATCTTGTTCGAATGGCTCCACTCGGGTTCGTACGCGGCCTTGGTGTTGGAAGCCCGGTACTTGAGGGGGAACCAGACGGACATGACGATGACCGGGACAACGACGAGCAGCATGAGGACAAAGGCGGCCAGGATGAGAAAACGCTCCGCTTCGCCGATGGGGCCTTTGGGGTTGAGCAGAACCAGCTCGCTGCATCCGGACAACAAGGCCGCGGCGCAGAGAAGCGTCAGGAGGGTGCAGGCGAACGAGAGTTTTTTTGCCATTTACCTACCTCGGCGTTGGGAAATAGCCTGACAGGAGCCTTGTTTCATTCTCTACGTTTTCCGTGGGTTGGTGTCAACGAGGGCCGAAGGGAACTCCAGCCCGTCCATCACCGGCATCTGCACGTCCATGAGCACGGCCGCGTAGGCGTGCCGGTCGAGCAGGCGCAGGGCCTGCTCCCCGTCGGCGGCCTGCGCGGGGGGAAGCTTCGGCGCAGGTCGCTCCTCCGGACGCATGCCGGGAGCAGACGCGATAACGCATAAGACCCGGGGATGAACCGGGTCTTATGCGTGGGCATTGCGCGGAAGTCGCGCTAGCGGGTGATGACGAGCACGGAAGCGGTGGTGCCGACGCGCAGGACGACGTTTTCCGGCTTGGCGACGATGCGCACTCGGACCGGAACACGCTGGGCGAGCCTGATCCATTCGAAGGTCGGGCTGACAGCGGGCAGCAGATCCTGGCCGGACGCGCCGTCGGCCTGGGCCACGCCATGGCCCACGCTCTCGACGACGCCTGCCAGCGGCGCGTCGGGATAGGTCATGAGCGTCACCACGGCGTTGTCGCCGCTTTTGATGGCGGCGATGGCGCTCTCGCGAAAATAGCCGGCGACCCAATAACTGTCGGCGTCGACCAGGGCGAGCAAGGGCTGGTTGGCCACGGCTTGGCTGCCGATGCGCAGGTTCAGGTTGGTCACGAAGCCGTCCACGGAAGCCGTGACGCGGGTGAACTCGAGATTGAGCCGGGCCTGCTCGCATTGGGCCAGGGCTTCGCGCAGCTGGGCGTTATCCTCGCCGGGCGCGCCGAGCGCGGCCCGGGCCCGGGCCAGTTCGGCCTCGGCCTGGGTCCTGGCGGCGTGGGCCTTGTCGAGCTGTGACCGGGCCTGGTTGAAGCTCGCCTTGCCCGTGACGTAGCTTTCCTGCATCTGGTCGAAATCCCGCCGCGCGATACTGCCGCTGTCCACGAGCGCCCGGTAGCGGTTCAGATCCCTTTCCTGCTCGTCGTAATGCGCCTTGGCACCCGTGACGCCGTATCCGGCGTTGTTCACGGCGGTTTCACTTTGCAGCAAGGCGGCTTCCGCGCTTTTCACCTGTTGCGCCAGGTTGCGCAACTGGTCCCGCGTCTTGTCGAGATTGGCTTGGGCCTGGTCGTAGGCCGCCTGAAAGGTCCTGGGGTCGATGCGAAAAAGCAGGTCACCCTTGTGGACGAACTGGTTGTCGTGAATGGGGATCTCCACGATGGGGCCGGAGATGCGCGGCGTGATCTGAACGACGTCGGCGCGGACCCGGCCGTCGCGGGTCCAGGGGTTGCGGACGTATTGCAGGTATTTGAAGCCGACCATGGCGAGGGCGGCAAGGACGACGACGGACGTGAGGCCGATGCGAAGCGCACGTTTCATGGAACTTATCCCGCGATCAAGAAGGTTTCGATGAGGCCGGCGCACAGGATCACCAGCGCGACGAAAACCAGGGGAGGCGCGGCGAAATGCCGCGACAAACGGCGTTTGGTCAACTGCCGGGCAATGCCGGTCGCAGCCAACAGCCCCAGCACGCCGGAGAGTAGCAAGGGCGGCATATACACGCCGCAAATGCTGATTTCGCTTGGTGCGGCCAACATGGAACACTCCCAGGGTTAAGGTCAAAAGCGGTTTTCCTGCCATCGCGCCCAATCGAAATCCGCCGACAGCACGGCATGGTCGAGCAGCGCGCGATGGGCCCCGCGGTAGCCGCCGAGCAGGCGGTACGCGCCGACATGGTCCCCGGGCGAAAACTCTTCCGTCGCGGTCCCTAAAGCGACCTCGATGCCGTGTTCGCTCGCGCCGTAGGCGTCCCGCAGGCGCCTCAGGGCGACGGATTCGGACGCCGCCATGCGCGGGGCACGGCCCCAGTGCCGCACGGCCTCAAGCAGCGCCTCGTGCCAGGACCGGAAGTCCCGGCTTACGGCCTCCGTGTCCTGCGCGGCGTTGGCGCGCACTTCCGCGAGCAGCTGGAAAGCGTGGACAATGGAATTGAGGCTCGCGACCAGGGCGGCGGCCCGCGCCTTGGCCCCCGGGCCAAGCTCCGCCTCCCTGACCGAGTTGGCCCAGCCTCCGAGCTTGCCCGCGGAAAGCCGCAACGACTCCAGGCCATCGCCGAGGCGGCGTTTTCCCCCGGCGCGCGGCGGCGCGTCGGCGCAAAGGGACAGGAACGACTCCGCCTGCCGGAAAAAACGGCGCAGCACGCGCACGAACATCCGTTCCGGCCGCGACGTGAACGGGAAATGGGACATGGCCGCAGCGACGAGGATGCCGAAAACCATCGCCGTGGCATTGTGGACGAACAGGGCGAAATCGTAGGTCTGGCGGTTCTGGATGTTGGTCATCATGATAAATGGCACGACGCCTGCCAGTTTGAGCGCCGTCAGCCGGGGATGCCAGGACATGTACGAGATGCCCGCGGTCAGGCCGGAGAGCAGGGCCAGAAATTCCCAGGAGCGGGAGAGCGTAGGCATGACCCAGACGTAGAGCACGGCGGCGATGCCCACGCCGACGAGGTTCACGAACAGAAATTTTGGCCAGTCCATCTGGGGAGCCAGGACGCCCATGAGCGTGAACAGCCCGACAAAGACGACAAAGGCCAAGTGTCCCGGCGGATCGATGTAAATCCAGAGAAACGCGGCGACCCAGACGGCGGCCATGCCCCGCGCCAGGACCGCGTAGCTGTCGGCATCGGCCCTGTGCGCGCCCCCCGGCCGTGCGGCGGCCGGCGGCAGCTCGCGCCCGAAGCGGCGTCCCTTGAGGGCGAGCAGGCCGTCCGCGAGGTTGCGGCTCGTGGCTTCCACGCGGGCAAGGGCCGCAAACAGGGTCAGCACGGCGGCGCGTTGCAGATGGGTGAGCGCAACAAGGCGCTGCGCGTCCGGACGCCAGGGGCAGGCCGCTTCCCGCTCCGGCGTCGCGCCCTCCAGGATGGCCTGAAGCCCGAGGAAGCGGGCGCGCATGGTTTCCTGCATGCGCGCAAGATCCGGAATCACGGCGTCCAGATCGTCGATATGGCGCAGTTCCGGGAAGCTCTCCCGCCACATGCGCAGGGCAGACTGCATGGCCTCAAGCGCCCTAAGCGCCTGCATCCACCAGCCGCGCAGCTCGCGGACCGAGAACCGCTCCATCGCGGCGGCGTCCAGGCGGCGACGCAACTGCCCCAGCAACTGGTCGCCAAGGCCCAGCCACTTCTCCACCGGCTCGTCCGGAGCGTTGCCGCGCAGCAGGGCAAAGGAAAGGTGCGCGCTCTTCGCCTGCACGCCGAGCAGGCTTTTGACGGCGGCGTCCAGGTCCGGCGCGCTGCGCTGGGGCCAGAGAAAGACCGAAACCAGCGCATACGACAGGATGCCGAGCCCCGTTTCCTGCAACCGCAGCACGGCGGTGTCGAAGGCCTGCTGCGCGCTCGTGCCGATGACGGCCGAGGCGATGAGCAGACTGACGTAGCCGCTCAAGAACCAGAAATAGACCGCCCGCGACGTCGTGATCCTGTACGCGCACAGGCCGACGTAGCCCGCGATGCAGGCGACGAAGGGCCAGCGCTCCTGGGGAAAAAGCGCAGGCAACCAAGTGCGACGACGCCGGCGGCAACGGTCCCCCAAAGGCGCTGCACGCATTTTTGCAAGGACTCGCCCACCGTCGGCAGGCTGACCACGGCCACGGCGATGCAGGCCCAATAAGGGTTGGACCAGCCAAGCGCCATGGCGCAGCCGCAGGCCAGGGACATGGCAAGGCCCGTTTTGACGGATTCCCGCGCCGCAAGGGAAAATTGGATCATGACAAGGCCGTGGCCCCGCGCACGGGGATGTGTGTTGGCGACGCGACTGCCGTGAGCGGGGAGAACGTCCGCCGTTTCCGGCGCACGCCCGGACCGACCGGTCGCGCTGCGCTTTTTTTTAACTCTTGAATAAATATACCGAATCTCGCAGTCGTCGCCGTACGGCCGCCCGCTCGGTCTGCGGGTGTAGACTTGTTTGGAGCGCTTGTCTACAGTTGTAGACAACACACGGCAAGGGATTGTTTGCCTTGTCGCAAGCATCCGTGCGACGCTGCCGGAACCGCCTGTCCGCCGCAGGGCGACGGGGACCGCAGGGGAGGCTTGGCGATGGAACACCGCGACACCGCGCAGGAGACGCCGCAAAACGCCGCGAAACCGCGCCGCAACGCAAGCGCGACGCGGCAGGCCATTCTGGACTCGGCCAGGCAGGCGTTCACTCGCTGCGGCTACGATGGCGTGGGCGTGCGGGAAATCGCACAGAATGCGGGCGTGACGGCGATGCTCGTCAACCGTTATTTCGGTTCCAAGGAAAAGCTGTTCGAGGAAGTGGTCGAATCTACGCTCGCGGTCCCCGGCATTTTGCGCACCGAGATCGCGAAATCCGGCGGCGACATGGCGCGGCTGTCCCAGGTCATCGCCGCCGAGGTCGTGGCCCCGAGCACGCGGGAGCACAGCCCCCTGGACGGCATTCTCCTGCTCATCCGTTCGGCGTCCAACCCGCAGGCCGCCGCGATCCTGCGCGAAAGCGCCCGGCGGCACCTGCGGCCCCTGGTCGAGGTTTTGCCCGGGGAGGCTGTCGGGGAGCGCGCGGCGCTTTTTCTTTCGGTCGTCGTGGGTTTTCTGCTCATGGGCCGCGTCATCGCCCTGCCGGCGCTGGCCGATGCGCAAACGCCAGGCCTTGCCGCGCATCTGCAAGCGCTTTTCGCCACACTTCTCGAGCCCAAGGAGGAAGGCCCGGAAATCAGGTAGCCGCCCTCGCCCTCAAGGAGCGCAGCCGTTTTCTTGAAGCCAGCCCCCTAACTCGGGAAGTAACATCGCTATCCCTTTGGACTTTCACTCGCCAAGTGAAAACGGCGCCTAGGAGAAGCCCAGGCGCCGTTTTCAATCTGACCGGTCGTTTCGAAAACAGCCGGATCAATACGTTTACTTATTCCTCGGCACTGATCGCATTGAAGCCACATTCGGCTTCACATGCGCCGCAATCAATACAGGCATCGGTTATCTCATAATAATTTTTCCCAGAGGGGTGGGTAATGGCCTCGGCAGGGCAGACCCCTTGACACGCACCGCAAAACTGACATTCATTTGGGTCGATTTTATGCATATTCTCTCCTTCAAGCAACAGGAATAATAGTATATATATGATGCCGGCAGAATGTCAACAAAAATGTAAATCCTCGCAAGCACGTCATCGCGCCACCCATTGAAAAAACAAAAGGCCCGGCGTTTAACCGGGCCTTTTGCAAGGAAATTTCGTGGGGTGACTGATGGGACTCGAACCCACGGCAACCAGGGCCACAACCTGGGACTCTACCAACTGAGCTACAGTCACCACTGGAGAACGAATCCTTTAGACCTCCCGGCCCGGCCCGTCAACATTTTTTTGTCCCGCTTGCCCAAAGCCCGCCCCCGCGGTATCGTCCGCAACGCCCTTCCGGCGAAATCCGCCTTGCCCGACCCGGCAAGGCTGCCCAAGGATTCTCCATGGACAAGCTGCTCATCCGGGGCGGAAAGCCCCTTCACGGCGTCGTGCGCATCAGCGGCTCCAAAAACGCCGCCCTGCCCATCCTGCTCGCCGCGCCGCTTCTGACCGAACCGACCGTCATCACCAACGTGCCGCGCCTGCGCGACATCCAGACCACGCTCAAACTCCTCGACATCCTCGGCTGCCCGTCCACGTTCACGGACAACGTCGTGACCCTGGAGCCGAGTAAGGCGCTGAATCCCGAAGCCCCTTACGACCTCGTGCGCACCATGCGCGCCTCGGTGCTGGTGCTCGGCCCCCTGCTCGCCCGCACCGGCCATGCCCGCGTGGCGCTCCCCGGCGGCTGCGCCATCGGCGCGCGACCCGTCGATCTGCACCTGACCGCCCTGGAAAAAATGGGCGCGGCCTTCAGCCTGGAGGCCGGCTACATCGACGGCCGCTGCGACGGGCTCAAGGGCGCGCGCATCGTCTTCGACTTCCCCACCGTGGGCGGCACGGAAAACCTGCTCATGGCCGCGAGCCTGGCCGAAGGCACGACCATCCTCGAAAACGCCGCGCGCGAGCCCGAAGTGGCCGACCTGGCCGATTTCCTCAACGCCATGGGCGCGAAAATCAGCGGCCACGGCACCTCGGTCATCACCATCGAAGGCGTGCCGCGCCTGGGCGGCGGCCGCTACGCCATCATGCCCGACCGCATCGAGGCCGCCACGTACATGATGGCCGCGGCCATCACCGACGGCGAACTGCGCCTGGAGCACTGCCCGTTCATGGAGCTCGACGCCGTGGTGTCCAAACTGCGCGAGATGGGCGTGCAGGTGGAGGCCACCAACGCCGGCGTGCTGGTGCGCCGCCGCGAGCAGCTCGTGGGCGTGGACCTCGCCACACAGCCCTATCCGGGCTTTCCCACGGACGTGCAGGCGCAGATCATGGCGCTTATGTGCGTGGCCATGGGCGCGGGCTCGATCCGCGAGACCATTTTCGAAAACCGCTTCATGCACGTCCAGGAACTCGTGCGCCTGGGCGCGCAGATCCGCATCTCGGCCCAGCATGCCTTCATCCGGGGCGTGAAGAACCTGACCGGCGCGCCGGTCATGGCCTCGGACCTGCGGGCCAGCGCTTCGCTCGTGCTCGCGGGCCTGGCCGCCCGGGGCGAGACGCTCATCCAGCGCGTCTACCACCTCGACCGGGGCTACGAGGCCGTGGAGGTCAAACTGCGCGCCGTCGGCGCGGACATCGAACGCCTCGCCTGAGCCGACCGCCCTGCCCCGCCAAGGAGACGGACGTGGCCGCCATCGACCTGAGCATTTTCGACCTGTTCAAGATCGGCCCCGGGCCGTCGAGCTCCCACACCATCGGGCCGATGCTCGCGGGCGGCGACTTCCTTGCCCTGCTGCGCCGCCAGCCGCCGGATATCCTGGCCGCTGGGACGCGCATCGAGGTCGAACTCTACGGCAGCCTCGCCGCCACGGGCCGGGGCCACGGCACGGACCGGGCCGTGCTGGCCGGGCTGCTCGGCCAGGATCCCAGGCATTGCCCGCCGCAGTTCCTCGACGCACTGGCACACGCGCCGGAGCGGGCGCACCCCCTGGACCTCGGCCCGAAAACCCTTTCCATCAGCGCCGCGGACGTGGTCATGGGGCCTGTCGTGTGCGACCTGCCGTGCAGCAACACCCTGGCTCTGCGCCTTCGCGGCGAGGATCCCGACGCCCCGCCGCTGCTCGAACGCCGCTACGCCTCCATCGGCGGCGGCTTCATCCAGTACGCGGGGCAACAGCTCCCCGCACGCGGCGAGCCGGCCTACCCCTACGCCAGCATGGCCGATATCCGGCGCATCGTGCGCGAAGAGGACATCGGGCTGCACCGGCTCATGCTGGAAAACGAGGCGGCCCTGACCGGCGACCGGCCAAACGAAATCCTGGCCCGCCTTGACGCCGTGCTCGCGGCCATGGACGCCTCGGTGGACGCGGGGCTCGCCGCTTCGGGCGTGCTGCCGGGGCCGCTCAAGCTCAAACGCAAGGCGGCGCGGCTTTTCGCGCGCGGCAGCCGCAACCGCCGCCCGCCCCACGACAGCGCGCTGACCAAACTCATGGCCTACGCCTTTGCCGCGGCCGAGGAAAACGCCGCCGGGCACATCGTCGTCACCGCGCCGACCTGCGGCGCGGCGGGCATCATCCCGGCCACGGCCCGCTTCATGCGCACCGCGCTGGAACTGCCCGAGCATTCCATCCGCGAAGGCCTGCTCGCGGCCGCGGCCGTGGGCTTTCTTGCCAAGCACAACGCCACCATCGCCGGCGCGGAAGGCGGCTGCCAGGCCGAAATCGGCGTGGCCTCGGCCATGGCCGCGGCCATGCTCGCCCATGCCATGGGCTACGGCGTGCGCGTGGTGGAAAACGCGGCGGAAACGGCGCTCGAACACCACCTGGGCATGACCTGCGACCCGGTCGGCGGCTACGTGCAGATCCCCTGCATCGAGCGCAACGCCATGGGCGCGGTCAAGGCCTACGCCGCCTACTGCATCGCCTCGGACGAAATGCCCGCGCACCACAAGGTGGGCCTCGACCAGGCCATCGCCGCCATGCGCGCCACGGGCCTCGACATGAACCGCAAATACAAGGAAACCGCCGAAGGCGGCCTCGCCGTCAGCGTCGTCGCCTGTTGATATTTCGGGGGGGAATGCCTTCGGCGGCCAGGAGGGGCGACGGCCCCTCCTGGACCTCCCGAAAGGGGGAAACCCGGAGAGAATGCGGGGCGGAAGGACAGCGGGATTGTTTTTTCAGTGGTGCATCAGGGGGAGAAAGGGCTATAGGGACGGCAAGCGCGTAACAAGGAGGCGTGTATGTCCTTATCGCGAATTTTCCCTGCCGCGGCGCTGGTCGCCGTGCTGCTCGGCCTGCCTGGGCAGGCTGCGGCCGTCGGGCTTTTCCAGTGCGTCGATCCGGCCGGGCGGCAAGTCTGCGTCGTGGACAGCGGCACCATGACCGGCTTTTCGCCGTCGGCGCTGTGCAACCGTTCCTGCCCGGCCTGCGCCGGCCGTTGCGACGGGGCGCGCTACTACCCCTCGCGCAGCGGGCATTGGGAGAAATCCTGGCAGGTCGCGCCCGGCATCACGGGCAACAACATGCTCACGCCCGGCCCTGACGTGAACCAGGACGCCCGCACCATCGTGCGGGAAGGGCTGGCGTCGCCCGAGACCCAGCCCCCGGCGACGCCCCCGGCCCCGGGCTCCTATTATCCCGTTCCCGCCCCGACCCCGGGCCAGCCCCTGCCCCCGGGCTATTACTACTACGTGCCGCCTTCTCCCGGCACGCCGACCAACTGATCACTCGACCCAAACAAGCCCCCGCCCGCCGGGAATCCCCGACGGGCGGCTCTGTTCCTAAATGCGGCCGGCCATGCCTCCACCCCTTTCCCGCTCCCCCGCTCAGGGGGGCCGGGGGGGATGATCCCCCCCGGCCGCCGGAGGCATCTTCACCTCATCTCAACACGTACACGCCTTGGGCGGGGAATCCTCGCGGAAGGGCGACATGCGCCGCAGGGTGTCGATGACGCCGGGCAGGGTTTCGAGCACGAGATCGACATCGGCCTCGCTGGTGTAGCGCGAGAGGCTGAAGCGGATGGAGCCGTGGGCGAAGGTGAAGGGCACGCCCATGGCCCGCAGCACGTGGGACGGTTCGAGGCTGCCGGAAGTGCAGGCCGAGCCGGAACTGGCGCAGATGCCGAACTGGTCGAGCATGAGCAGGATGGCTTCGCCTTCCACGTACTTGAATGCGATGCTCGCGGTGTTGGGCAGCCGGTGTTCGGTGTCGCCATTGACGATGGTGTCCGGGACGCTCGCCAGGATGCCGCTTTCCAGGCGGTCGCGCAGCGCCCGCACACGCGTATTTTCCGCCGCGATATTCGCCTTGGCGAGCTTCATGGCCGTGGCCAGCGCGATGATGCCGGCGGTATTTTCCGTGCCGGCGCGACGGCCGCGCTCCTGGTGCCCGCCGATGAGAAACGGCCGAAACGGGGTGCCCCGGCGCACGTAGAGCACGCCCACGCCCTTGGGCGCGTGGAGCTTGTGGCCGGAGAGCGCCAGCATGTCCACGGGGAGCTTGGACAGGTCGATGTCCACCTTGCCCACGGCCTGGACGGCGTCGGTATGGAAAAGCACGCCGCGGGCCTTGCACAGCGCCGCGATCTCCGGGATGGGGAAGATCGTGCCGGTCTCGTTGTTGGCGTACATGACGGAAACGAGCGCCGTATCCTTGCGGATGGCCCTGGCCAGTTCGTCGAGATCGAGGCGGCCCTTTTCGTCCACGCCCAGGGAGGTGACCTCGTAGTCCTTTTCTTCCAGATGCCTGGCCAGGCTCAGCACGGCCGGATGCTCCACCCGGGTCGTGACCATGTGGCGCTTGTCCGGATTGGCGGCCAGGGCGCTTAGGATGGCCGTGTTGTCGGATTCCGAGCCGCAGGAGGTGAAGATGATCTCTTCGGGTGCGCAGCCGAGGACGCCGGCCACGTCGGCGCGGGCTTCCTTGAGCTTGGTGCCCACATGGCCGCCGAAGGAGTGCATGCTCGACGGGTTGCCGTACCACTGGCCGAGATAGGGCAGCATCGCCTCCACCACTTCCGGGGCCACCATGGTGGTGGCGTTGTTGTCGAGATAGACCGGATTCATTTGCCCGCCTCCCTGACCGTGATGTCGGGTTCCACAAGCTCCTGCAACCGCTTCTGCACGAATTCCGTCAGCGTCACGTTGCTGACCGGGCAGCCCTTGCAGGCCCCGTGCAGGGACACGAGCACCGTCTTGCCGTCGATGTCCACGAGTTCGATGTCGCCGCCGTCCTTTTTGAGGTTGGGGCGGATCTCTTCGTCCATGACCCGGGTCACGCGGCGCATGCGTTCGAGGTTGGTGAGCGCCTTGGCCGGCGCAGGTTCGGGGGCCGGAGCCTCGGACGCGGGACGGCCGAGCTCGTCGTCGAGGATGGCCTTGAGCTTTTCCAGGCAGTCGCCGCAACCGCCGCCGGCCTTGGTGAAGTCCGTGACCTCTTCCACGGTGGTCAGGCCGTTTTCGCGCACGGCGCGACGGATCTGGCCCTCGTAGACGCCGAAGCACTTGCACACGAGCTCGCCCTCGGGCTCGTGCGCGGGAGCCTTCTCGCCCAGGTAGTTGGCCAGGGCCGCTTCCAGGGCTTCCTGGCCCATGACCGAGCAATGCATCTTTTCCTTGGGCAGCCCGCCCAGAAATTCCGCGATATCCTTGTTGGTGAGCGCTCTCGCCTCTTCGACGGTCTTGCCCTTGAGCAGTTCCGTGAGCACGGAACTCGAGGCGATGGCCGAGGCGCAGCCGAAGGTCTGGAAGGTCGCGTCCTCGATGACGCCGGCGTCGTTGATCTTGAGGAAGAGTTTGAGCGCGTCGCCGCAGGCCAGCGACCCCACCTCGCCCACGGCATTGGCGTCGGCAAGCTCGCCCACGTTGCGGGGATGCAGAAAATGATCCCTGACCTTGTCGGTGTATTCCCACATGATGGCGTCCTCCATGCGCTTGCCCCGGCATGCCGCCGGCGGCGCGTATCCGTATGTATGCCGCATCCCGGTCCGGGAAAAGGGGGCATCCCCCACTTTTCGCATCGCCGGACAATTTCATACCATAATGAGAGGATTACCCATGTCAACCGCCCGCTTTACCCGAAATGCGCCTTGGGCTATGAAGCGCACGAGAAAAAGACGCAGGTTCGCATGCCCGACGCCGCGAGACGCCCGGGCCAATCGGCCGCGACGCCAGCCCCGCCCTGGTGTCGCGATCGCCGCCCCGGGAGAGGCGCCATGCTGCAAAAACTCGGTCTCATCGCCCTGGCCGGCGCGGCCGGCACCCTGACCCGCTACTGGATGTCCGGCTTCGTCTACGACCACTTCGGCCGAAACTTTCCCTGGGGCACGGCAATGGTCAATATCCTGGGCTGCTTCCTGTTCGGCCTCGTCTGGGAGATGGGCGAAGGCCGCATGCTCATCCGTGCGGAAACCCGGGCCATCATCCTGACCGGGTTCATGGGCGCGTTCACCACCTTTTCCACGTTCATCTTCGAGAGCGGCGGCTACCTGGAAGACGGCCGCTACCTCGCGGCCCTGGCCAACGTCGGCTTCCAGACCGTGGTCGGCTTCGGGGCGCTTTTCGCCGGGCTGATGCTCGGCCGCATGCTGTAGTCCGGGGCGCGCGAACGCGTCCCGATAAGGAACTCGTCATGGCGGAATTCACCGAAGTCGAACTGTTGCGGATCTATTGCGGCGAATCCGACCGCATCGACGGCCGGCCGGCCTATGAGGTGCTGGTAGAGCTCGCGCGACGCCACGGCGCGGCCGGGGCCACGGTCCTGCGCGGCGTGCTCGGCTTCGGGGCCGGCAGCCTGGTGCACACGGCCAAGCTGCTTCGCCTGTCCGAGGACCTGCCCATGGTGGTCGAGATCGTGGACCGGCCGGAACGCATCGAGGCGCTTCTGCCGCGCATCGAGGCCGCGGCCAAAGGCGGCTGCATCACCCGCCAGGGCATGCGCGCCCATTTCCATTGCCCGGTGCGCGTGCATGAGGTCATGGCCGCGGACGTGGCCACGGTGAAGCTTGACACGCCGCTGCCCGAGGTCGTGGACCTGCTGCTTGCGCGCGGGGTCAAGGCCGTGCCGGTCCTCGACGCCGAGGGCCGCGTGGCCGGCATCGTCACCGGCGGCGACCTGCTTACGCGCGGGGGCCTCGACGCCCGGCTCTCCCTGCAGCAATCCCTGCCCGAGGACGCCCGCCGTGAGGAGCGCGGCAAACTTTCCGGCCGCACCGCCGCCGACGTCATGACCGCGCCCGTGGCGACCATCGACCAGAAGGCCGGCCTGCGCGAGGCGGCCCGGCTCATGATCAAGAAAGGGCTCAAGCGGCTGCCGGCCGTGGACGAAGCCGGCGAGCTCGTGGGCATCGTCAGCCGTGCCGACATCCTGCGCTCGGCGGCGTCGCTCGCCCCGGCGGCCCAGGCCCTGCCACGCTTCACGGCCGGGCTTTTCCAGCTCGCGCGCGACGTGATGTTCAGCGACGTGCCCACGGCCGCGTCCGACGCGCCCCTGTCCGAAATCGTGGCGAAGATCCTGACCTCGCCGCTGCGCCGAGTGGTGGTGACGGACGCCAGCGGGAAGGTGCTCGGCATCGTGGTGGACGGCGACCTGCTTTCGCGCTGCGGGCCCGGGCGCAAGAAAGGCATCCTGCAAGCCCTGTTCGGCCTCGGCGGCGACGAGGGGGAGGCGGCCTGCCCCTCGGGCACGGCGGCCGAGGTCATGGAGCGCAACGTCAACACCGTGCCCGAGGACGCGGCGCTCATGGACGTGCTGCAAAAAATGCTGTCCTGCCGCTGCAAGCGCCTCGTGGTCGTGGACGACGATTTCCGGCTGCTCGGCATGGTGGACCGGGACGCGATCCTTCGGGTCATCGCCGGCATTTAAGCGCCGCGCGCCGGGCGATTCCCCTTTGCCAAGGCGGCCGTTTCGCGGTAATCCCCGCCTCGCCGGGCCGCAACGATTTCTCGCGCCCGATTTCCACCCCATAACCAGCAAGGAGCAACACGCATGGAGCGCACTCTTTCCATCATCAAGCCCGATGCCGTTTCCCGCAACCTGTCCGGGGCCATCCTCAAAATGATCCAGGACGCGGGACTCAAGGTCGTGGCCACGAAGATGATCCAGCTGTCCAAGGCGCAAGCCGAGGGCTTCTACGCCGTGCACAAGGAACGGCCTTTCTTCGGCAGCCTCGTGGAGTTCATGATCTCCGGCCCCGTGGTCGTCTCCATCCTCGAAGGCGACGACGCCATCGCCCGCTACCGCAAGCTCATGGGCGCGACCAACCCGGCCAACGCCGAGGAAGGCACCATCCGCAAGACCTACGCCCTGGACATCGAGAAGAACTCCGTCCACGGCTCCGACGCCCCGGAAACCGCCGCCTTCGAGACGTCCTACTTTTTCAGCGCCCTGGAAATGGTGGGTTAGGGCCATGGCCGCCGTCATCGGTTTTCTCGGCGCGGGGAACATGGGCGCGGCCATCATCGGCGGCCTCGCCGCCGTTCCCGGCGTTTCGGCCCTGGCCTACGACGTGGACGCGGCCAAAACGGACGCCCTGGCCGCAAAGGGACTTGCGCAGAAGGCAGCGTCGCCCGAAGCCCTGGCGGCGGGCAGCGACTACATCGTCCTTTGCGTCAAGCCGCAGTACCTGACCGGGGCCATGCAGGCCCTCGTCCTGGCGCTGCGCCCGGAAACCACGGTGTGCTCCATCGTCGCCGGCGTGACCGTGGCGCGGCTCAAGGAGCTCACCGGCGGGCGCTGTCCGGTGGTGCGCATCATGCCCAACACCCCGGCGCTGGTTGGCGCGGGCCAGTTCGCCCTGTGCCTGGACGACCCGGCGCTCGCCGCCGGGCAGAAGGCTTTCGTCGGAGAGCTTTTCGCCAAGCTCGGGCGCACCTACGTCCTGGAAGAGAGATTCTTCGACGCCTTCACGGGCCTTGCCGGCTCCGGCCCGGCCTACGTGCTCCACTTCATGGAAGCGCTCATCGAATCCGGCGTGTACATGGGATTTCCCCGGGACAAGGCCACGGACATCGTCATCGGGCTGTTCGCGGGAACGGCCAAGCTCGCGGCCCAGTCCGGCCTGCACCCGAGCGTGCTGCGCGAAATGGTGACTTCCCCGGCCGGGACCACCATCGAAGGACTCATGCACCTCGACCGCATGGCCGTGCGCGCGGCCATCATCGACGCGGCCGTGGCCTCACGGGACCGTTCCAGGGAACTCGGCTGAGCCTGAGCGCTCAGGATTGCCCAGCAAAAAGCCCCGCCGCGAGCACGCGACGGGGCTTTATTTATGCGTTTTCGCCAGCTGCTAGGCGGGTTTGACCACATTCGTGGCCTTGGGACCCCGCTCGCCCTGGATGATGTCGAACTGGACGGTCTCCCCCTCGCGCAGGGTGCGGAACCCCTCCCCTTCAATGGACGAATAATGGACGAAAACGTCGTCCTCGCCCTCGCGCGTGATGAAGCCGTACCCCTTCTTGTCACTGAACCACTTCACAGTGCCTTCGAATCCCATACTTCTGCCCTCCTGAAAAAATCGTACTTTAATATTTAGCACCATCGCCACGAACGCGTCAACAGAAAATCATCTTTTGCTTACTGGCATTCCCGAAAGCCTTGAATGGGACAATGGAGGCGGATGCAACAAATATCACCGTCTGTATCAACATTGTGGGATCAAGCCGGTTATTACAATAATTGTCATCGCAACAATTAGGCCGGACAACAGCACCAAGCGGCCGAGACACCTGTAACGGGCGGCATTCCAGCGCTGCCCAACCGGCCCCATTGCGGGTTTGCGTACGCGCACGCCGAAATACACGGCCTCCCCGCCCATGCCCGCGCCACACAGCCACGCCGCCGCAGCCATGGGCCAGCCGGCATTGGGGCTGGCGCTCTTTTTCGCATCCCGCCGCACGTCGGCAAAAGCGACGTCCTTGCCAAAGCCGCAGAGCCGGGCCGCAAGCCACATCGCCGCGACGGTCAGCCGGGCCGGCAGCCAGGCCAGGACATCGTCGGCCCGGGCCGCGAAGTTGCCGAGCCGTGCGTAACGCGGTGTGCGGTAGCCCCACATGGAGTCCGCGGTGCTCACGGCCTTGTAGGCCCAAAGCCCGGCCGGCCCGCCAAGGGCCAGCCAGAAAAGCGGCGCGACAAAGGCGTCGTTGGCGTTTTCCGCCACGGACTCGGCCAGGGCGCGCCACAACCCGTCGGCGTCCAGCACGGACACGTCGCGGCTGACCAGCCCCGCCACCACGTCTCGCGCGGCTTCGACCTTATTTTGTTCCAAGAATCGTGCCGCCCGGCGTCCCTCGCGCAGAAGCTGCCCCAGGGCCAGGCCGGCCCAGGCGAAATACACGCCACAAACCCAGCCCGCGGCCGGCAGGCGCGTCAACAAAAGGACAACCCCGGCGTTTGCCACCGTCACAGCGACGACGCAGGCCGCGCCAAACGCGCGGCCGCGCCCCCCCCACCGGTCCGCCAACCGGTCGCAGCCGGCATAGGCCGCGCCGATGGCCCGCACGGGATGCGGCAGCCGCGGCGGATCGCCGAGCAGCAGATCCAGGGCGACGGCCAGGGCAAGAAGGAGGGGAGGAGCGAGCGTGAAAGTAGTCAAGGGAAAGCCTCCGGCGTCCAAAGGGCTGCCGCCCCCTGGACTCCCTTAGCGATTGGAGTGCGTGATGATTGCGCCCTCGGATCCACGCTCAGGGGATTAGAATCAAAGGGAATCCACAAAAGCAAGACCACCTTCCCCCCTTTCGGGGTGGTCCAGGAGGGGCCCTCGGCCCCTCCTGGCCGCCGGAGGCATTCTTCCTTCTTCCCTTTTTCTTCTTCCCGCTTCCCGCGCTGCCCTACCCCACTCCCGGGGGTTGGCGCAGTTTCTTGGCGTAGCGGTCGAGTTCGCTCAGCACGCAGCCGCAGTACGGCTGGCGGTAGATTTCCCACTGGCGCGACAAGGCCACGCCCTCGTCCCAGTGGACGCGGAAATCCTGGTAGTGGAATGGAATGCCGTGGGCCGCGGCCCGGGCTTCGCCGAGGGAAGCAAGCAGGGCGTGGTCCTGGTATTTGCTGTAGAGCAGCGACGAGGAGAAGGCGTCGCAGCCGAGCGCAGCCGCCGTGGCCGCGGCCCGATCAAGGCGCTCCTCCCAGCACGGGGCGCAGCGCCCTGCCGGATCGGCCAGGGAGCGGCGCATGTGCGGCAGCGGATCGTAGGCGTCGAAGCGCACGTCCACGTCCAGAATGCCGCCCACCTTGGCCGCGCCCTCGCGCCGCCGGACGTATTCCATGGCCGGCTGGACGTTGGGGTTGAAAAAAAGCCCAATGACCGTGCAGCCGGCCTCCTTGAGGCGCAGGATGGGCGCGATGGCGCAGGGACCGCAGCAGATATGCAGCAGAATCCGTTTGCCCATGGCGCTACAGCGGAGCGATGACGATCGTCTTCTTGAATTCCTCTTCCATGGCCGTAAGCCGGGTCCGCTTGTGGTTGAGCAGGTACAGGGCCAGTTCCTCGCCCACCCTGGCCGTGACGGTCTCCTGGCCGGAATCCTTACGCATCTGGCGGTAGATGTCCTTGAGCACGGTCAGCGCCTGCCATTCGTGGTTGCGGCGCTGTCCCGAACCCCGGCAGAAGGGGCAGGGCTCGGAGGTGATGGAAAGGGCCGAGGAGCCCAGGCGCTGGCGCACGATTTCGAGCAGCCCGAAGCGCGAAATGCGGCCCACGTCCGTGCGCGCCCGGTCGTTTTTAAACGCCGCGCGCAGGGTCTTTTCCACCTCGGCCACGTGCTTGCGGTCCTTCATCTCGATGAAGTCGATGACCACCTGGCCGCCGATGTCGCGCAGGCGCAGCTGGCGCGCCGCTTCCTCGGCCGCCTCGACATTGGTCTTGAGCGCCATCTCGCGGAAATTCGATTCGCCGCCGATCTTGCCGGAGTTGATGTCCACGGCGGTCAGGGCCTCGGCGTGGTCGAAGACCAGCACGCCTCCGCTCGGCAGGGTCACCTCGCGGCCGTAGAGCTGCTCGATCTGCTTGCGCAGGTTGAAGCGGTCCCAAAGGGGCACGTCCATGTCCGTGTGCTGTTTGACGATGCCGGGGCGGCGCGGATAGACCAGCGCGGCCATTTCGGCCACGCGGTCGGCCGTTTCGGGCTCGTCCACCCAGATTTCGCCCACTTCGTCGGTGAGGTAGTCGCGCACGGCCCGGGAGGAGAGATCAAGCTCCTGGTAGATCAGGCTCGGGTTGTCGGCGGTGGTGCCGCGCTGGCGCACGTCCTTCCACAGGCGCTTGAGGTAGGAGAGGTCGCGCTCGAGCGACGTCTTGGACTGGGACAGGGCGGCGGTGCGCACGATGATGCCGAGGCCCTCGTCGAGCTTGAGCCCGGAAATGGCCTCCTTGAGGCGCTTGCGCTCGGTCTCGTCCTCGATCTTGCGCGACACGCCGCGCTGCTCGCGGCCCGGGGTGAGCACGAAATAGCGGCCCGGCAGCGACAGGTAGGTGGTCAGGAACGCGCCCTTGTGGCCCGTGGGTTCCTTGACGACCTGGACGAGCAGCTCCTGGCCCTTTTTGAGCGCCTTCTGGATGGGCGGATATTTGGGGCGGCGCTCGCCGGTGTGGACGACCTGGTAATATTCGGGATGGACCTCGTCGATCTGCAAAAAGCCGTTGCGTTCCGCGCCGTAATTTATGAACGCGGCCTGAAGGGCGGGATCGATATTATGGATCTTGCCCTTGTAGATATGGCCCCGCGTCTTGGCCTGGTGGACCATCTCCACGTAGTATTCGATCAGCATGCCGTCTTCGGCCACGGCCACTTCGACCTGCTCTCCGGGCAGCACGCTGATGAACATCTTCTGTTTGCGTTTGTTTCCTCTGCTCATGGGCAAAAAGCTCCCTGCCGCCGGCGCGGTCGCGCCGGGGCGAAAAGTGTTTTCCGGCTAGCCGGAATAGAAAATTTCCCGTCCTTCCTGCCGCCGGCGCACCGCGCCGCCCTGTTCCAGGGCGTCGAGGGCCGCCTGCACGGCATCACGGGGTTGCCCCAGGGCGGCGGCCAACACGGCGACCGTCTGGGGGCGACGACGCACCGAGGCGGCAATGGCCGCGGCGAGGGCGTCCGGCCGGCGGGCCGCCAGGGCGGCGGGGCCATGGCCCTCGCCCGTCCCGGACGTCCGCGAAGCATCCCGGCCATCCGCTGCCGCGACAAGAGATTGCGCGGCGGGACAAAGGGCCTCGCGAAACCGGGCCAGCACGGCCTTGGAAACGGCCGTGGCCCCGGCATGGGCTCCCGGGCGCGAGAGGGTGACGACATCGACCCGGGTGGGGGCAAGCTCCCGGCAAAACGTCCGCAACGCTTCGAGGTTCTCCTCGGAATCGTTGACGCCGGCAGCGAGCAGCACTTCAAGAAATAGGGACCCCTGGTAGCCGGCGCGAAAATCGAGCAGGCCCTGACGCAGCGCGTCCAGGCCCACGGCTGCGTGGGGGCGGTTGAGGCGCGCGTATTCGGCCGTTACCAATGTGTCCATGGACGGCAGGACGATGTCGGCCAGATTGCACGCGGCCCGCACGTCCGGGTCGGACAGCAGGCTCGAATTGGTCAGCACGGCCACGGGGACGTCGGGAAAAATTTCCTTGGCTCCGGCGATGACGGCGTCGCATTCGCTGTTGAGCGTCGGCTCGCCGAGCCCGCCCAGCGTGACGACGTCGGGGGCATCGTTGCCGTCGGCCTTCCAGTCCGCAAGCTCCGCGAGGATCTTCGCCGCCGGGACGTAGGGCTTGCGGGCCACGGTCAGCGCATCGGTCGGACCGGCCTCGCAGTACAGGCAGTCGAACGTGCAAATCCTTGCGCCGAGCAGGTCGAGACCCAGCGACAATCCGAGGCGGCCCGAGGCAACGGGACCGAAAACATAGCGTAGGGCGTCCGTGGCGCGATCCTCCTTGTCGCGTCGCAGCGGCTTGACAGGCCGGCCCCGCGCGGGGACAAGGGCCGTCATCAAGCGAACCGGAGCATACCGTGAAACAGGGCGATTTGATACTTCTGGTCTCTCCCAAGGGCAAGCGATATCTGCGGCGTTTCGAGCCGGACCTCGTGCTGCACACCCAGGAAGGCATGATCCGCTTCGCCGACGTGGCCCAGGCCGGCTGCGGCGGCGCGGTGACCACGCACCTCGGCCACGCCTTCCGCATCCTGCGCCCCTCCACCTACGACCTGGTCAAGGGCGTCAAGCGCTCGACCCAGATCATGTACCCCAAGGAAATCGGCTATATCCTGCTCAAGCTCGGCATCGGCCCTGGCGTGCGGGTCGTGGAAGCCGGCAGCGGCTCCGGGGGGTTGACGCTGGCCCTGGCCTGGCATGTGGGCGAGACGGGCCGGGTCTACACCTTCGAGCGGCGGCAGGAATTCTACGACCTGTCCGGGGAAAATCTCGACGCCGTGGGCCTGTCGGGCCAGGTCAGCCGCTTCCATCACGATATCGCCACGGGCTTTATTCCAGAATGCCGCATTCCCGGCGACCCCGCAACCGACCCGACCGGTGCCGACGCGCTCTTCCTCGACGTGCGCACGCCCTGGGACTACCTGGACGGGGCCGCCGTGGTGGTGCGGCCGGGTGCGCCGGTGGGATTTCTGCTGCCCACGGTCAACCAGATCAGCGAACTGTTGGCGGCCCTGGAATCGTCGCCCTTCGAGGACGTCGAGGTGCTCGAGATCCTGGTGCGCCGCTACAAGCCCGTGCCCGAGCGCCTGCGCCCCGAGGACCGCATGGTCGCGCATACGGGGTTCCTGGTCTTCGCCCGCCACGCCGGCACGGACGTCTACCGCCGCCCCGCTCCGCTGCCGCCGGCGCCGGCGGGTCTGGTCATCCCGGAGTGCGACGCCCCGGACGATTCGGAAACGACGCACGAAAAAGAACCCGCCGATTGACCTCGGCCAGGGCAAGGGCTAATGCTTACTACCATGCCCCATCGTGCGTTCAACGCCGAAGCCCCTCGCGCGCTCAAGCGCCTGCTCGACCCCCTGACGCTTCTGCTCGGCGTGCCGACGGCGGTGCAGACCTCGCTTGACGCGCCGGCCTGGCCCGATCCCGGGCGCGAGGCCCACATCGTCCTGCACCGGGAATTCGCCGAGCACGGCCCTTGTCCCCTGCTGCATGAGGAGGCGGCGCTGCCCATGGACGGGAGCGCGCCGACGGTCCTCTGCCCCCTGGGCCTGACCGTGCGCCGCTTCGCCCTGCCCCTCGGCCAGGGGCGCACGGGCCTGTTGACCATCGGCCCCTATTTCAAGACCCCGCAGGAGCGGCAGGCGCTTGCGCAGCGCTCCATGGCCGCGGACGCCGCCCTGGCCGTGCTGCCCTGCGTGCCCGCCGACCGCCACGGACTGCTCAAAAACTTCTACCGGGAATTCGCCGCCTTCGCCGGCACGGCCGCCGCGGCCGGCGCGGTCAAAGAGACTTTCCTCGCCAACATGAGCCATGAGTTGCGCACGCCCCTAAACGGCATCATGGGCATGCTGTCGCTGCTGCTCCAGGGCGAGCTGCCCGACCGCCAGCGCCAGTTCCTGGAACTGGCCATGGACGCCTCCAACCAGCTCCTCGGCGTGGTCAACGACCTGCTGGAGATGAACAACATCGCCACAGGGCGGCTGGAGCTGGCCGACGAGCCGTTTTTCCTGCGCCGGGGTCTGGCCCCGCTTTTTTCCGCCTGCGCCGAGGATGCCGCGCGCCGGGGGCTTACATTTTCCGCCACCGTCGACGACGACGTCCCGGACGCCCTCTCCGGCGACCTCGCCCGGCTGCGCCAAGTGCTGCTCAACCTCATCGGCAACGCCGTCAAATTCACCCAGGAGGGCTCGGTGCGCGTCCACATCGCCCGGGACGCGTCGCCAAAGGGGCAAGAAGACGTCGCCCTGCGCTGCCGCGTGCGCGACACCGGCGTCGGCATCCCTGCGGAAAAGCAGCAGCTCATTTTCGAACGTTTCGCCATCGGCGAGAATTTCCTGAACAAACGCCACGCCGCCACAGGACTCGGACTGTCCATTTCCAAGGAAATCGTCGAAAAGATGGGCGGAAGATTGAGCCTCGCCAGCGCCCCCGGGGAAGGCAGCGAATTCACCTTCACCGCCCAGCTGCGCCTGTCCGAACCGGTCCGGCCCACGTTCTTCGCCTGCCAGGGCGCGGTCATCGCCTGCGCCGAGGACGAACCCGTAAGCCAGCTGCTCATGCGCAGCATCCTGGAAGACCAGGGCTACGTGGCGCTCGTGGCCGACTCCGCCCTCAAGCTGCTCGACGTCCTCGCCGGTTCGCGCGTGGACATGGTGCTCATGGACATGCAACTGCCCGAGGGCGGCGGCCTGGAATTGGCCGGGCGCATCCGCGCGGGCGCGGGCGCCGCGACCCCGGCGGACGTTCCCATCCTCGGCCTGTCCACGGCGACCTCGGCAGAAGAGCACGAGAAATGGCGCGCCGCGGGCATAAGCGGGCACATCCTCAAGCCCGTCACCCGGCAACGGCTCCTGGATGCCGTCTCCCAAGCCCTTGCGCGGAGCCGCTCCACAAGCAACTTGAAATCCGAACAAGCCTAGGCTATAAAGCCTCTCTTTTTCCCGCCACGGGATTTTGCCTCCAAAGGAGAGACCCGTCATGACCCGTAAGGACCGAACCGAGGGCATCTATTCCCGCCGGGAAGTGCTCGACGAATCCGAACGCCGGCAGTACTACCAGATCCAGATCAAGGATCTGCTGTCCTACGCCTACCGGTATTCCGAGGACGTCAAGAAACGCTTCGACCGGGCCCAGTTCCAGGCTTCCAAATTCAAGACCCTCTCGGACCTCAAGCACATTCCCATCCTCAAGAAGAAAGAACTGATCTTTCTCCAGTCCATGGGACCGCGCCTGGGAGGGCTTTTGACCAAGGACATGGGCGAACTGCGCCGCATCTTCCTGTCCCCCGGCCCCATCTTCGACCCCGAGGACCGCGAGGACGACTACTGGGGCTGGACCGAGGGCTTTTACGCCTGCGGCTTCCGCTCCGGCGACCTCGTGCAGGTGACCTTCAACTATCATCTGACCCCGGCCGGCCTCATGTTCGAGGAGCCGCTCAAGAACCTGGGCTGCGCCGTGATGCCCGCCGGCCCCGGCAACTCCGCCACCCAGCTCGAGATCATGCAGAAGCTGCGCGCCACGGGCTACGTCGGCACGCCGAGCTACCTCATGCACCTGGCCCAGAAGGGCGAGGAGATGGGGCTCAATCTGCGCAAAGACCTGTACATGGAAGTGGCCTTCGTCACGGGCGAGAAATTCTCCGAGAAGCTGCGCGCCAACCTGGAGAAGAAGTTCGACATCATCATGCGCCAGGGCTACGGCACGGCGGACGTCGGCTGCGTGGGCTACGAATGCTTCCACAAGACCGGCCTGCACATCGCCAACCGCGCCTTCGTCGAGATCTGCCACCCTGACACGGGCATTCCCCTCAAGGACGGCGAGGTGGGCGAGATCGTGGTCACGGCCTTCAACAAGACCTATCCGCTGATCCGCCTGGCCACCGGCGACCTGTCCTACATCGAGCGCGCGCCCTGCCCGTGCGGCCGCACCTCGCCGCGCCTGGGCTCCATCGTCGGCCGCGTGGACACCACCGCCCGCATCAAGGGCATGTTCGTCTACCCGCATCAGGTCGAGCAAGTCATCACCCGCTTCGAGGAGATCAAGCGCTGGCAGATCGAGGTCACCAACCCCGGCGGCATCGACGAGATGAACCTCATCGTCGAGGCCTCCAACTTCAAGCGCGAGGAAGACCTGCTGCACAAGTTCCGCGAGAAGATCAAGCTGCGCCCGAGCCTCACGGTGGTCGCGCCCGGCACCCTGCCGCCGCAGATCCGGCCCATCGAGGACAAGCGCAAGTGGGACTAGCCGGCTCGCCTGCCGCCACGTCGTAAAACGCCTATGCACGCGCCGCACCGCACACGCGCCGCGACCCGCCGCGGCCGGGGCCGGGAGATTTCCCGCGCCCTGGCCGCATTCGCTTTGGCCGCCCTGCTCGCGCCGACGCTACCCGGCTGCGCCGGGAAGACGCCCCACGACGCGGCCGCGCCCGTTTCCCCCGAGACGCTCCTTGCCGCCTCGGGCGCGCCGCTTTCCCCGGCCGCGTTTGCCGCCGACTTCGCCCGCGCCGACTACATTCTCCTTGGCGAGGAGCACCCCAACCCCTGCGACCACGAGGCGCAGGCCGCCGTCGTGCGCCGCCTGGCCGCCGCCGGCGTGCGTCCGGCCGTCGGCTTCGAGATGATCCCGGCCGACCGGCAACCGGCGCTCGACGCCTTCCATGCCGGCAAGCTGGCCGTGGCCGACCTGCCCAGGGCGCTCGACTGGCAACACACCTGGGGCTACCCCTTCGCGCTCTACGCGCCGATTTTCGAGGCCGCCCGGGAATACCGCCTCCCCGTCTTCGCTTTAAACGCCCCTCAGGGACTGGCGCGCACGGTCGGCCGCACGGGCCTCGACGCCCTGCCCCCGGCGCAGCGCGCCACGCTGCCCGGGCAACTCCTGCCGCCGGACCCGGCCCAGGTGGAAGAGTTGCGCGAACTCTTCGCCAGCCACAGCGCCATGTTCGAAAAGGCCGCCAAAGCGGCCATGACCGAGGGCCGCAAGTCGGCTATGCCGCAAACGGACGCCGGGCGCGACCGCTTCGCCGATTTCGTCACCGTGCAAAGCCTGTGGGACACGCAGATGGCGCAGCGCGCCCTCTACGCCCGCGCCGTCACCGGCCGGCCCGTGGTCGTCATCGCCGGCGGCGGCCACGTGGAGCGCGGCTGGGGCATCGCCAGGCGGCTTGCCGCCTACGATCCCAAGGCGCGCATCGTCACGGTCATGCCCCACCGCGGCGGCGACGCCCCGGACGCGGCCCTGGCCGGATTTTTCTACGCCTGCCCGGCCATGCACAAAAGCCGGCTCGGCATGACCCTTTCCCACGAAGCCCCGGGACAGGGCCGCCCCGACGCCGGGCTCCTCGTGACTGCCGTGGCCCCGGACTCCCCCGCCGCCAGGGCGGGCCTGCTCGCCGGCGACGCCGTCACCGCCGCGGGAACGCACGCGGCGACGGGCCTCCCCACGCTCCATACCGCGGCCATCGAGGCGGCCAAGGCCGGCGAACCGTTGCGCCTGACCGTCTCCCGCGCCGGCGAGACCCTGGATATTTCCATCCCCCTTGGCGCGCCGGCCTCGCCCGGGAAATAACCCATGCCCGAGCTGCCCGAGGTGGAAACCATCGCCCGCGCCCTTGCGCCGGGCCTCGTCGGGCGCACCATTCTCGGCGTGGACGCGCCCGACCCCACGGTGCTCGCCGGGCCGCGCACCAGGGCCGCCTTCGCCAAAATCGCAACCGGCCGCACCATTACCGCGGTCACGCGCCGGGCCAAGCTCCTGTTCGTCAACCTGTCGCCACTCCCCGAAGCCCCGGACGCGTCGCCCGCGCTGCTGGCCTTCCACCTGCGCATGACGGGCCGCTTCCACATCGCCAAGGCCGCCGCCCCGGTTCCCGAGCGGGCGCGGCTGCTCGTGCGGCTCTCGGATGACAGCACGCTGGTTTTTTCCGACCTGCGACGCTTCGGCACGGCCCGGGCGCTTTTTCCCGAGGCCCTGGCGGGCTGGGATTTCTACGCCTCCCTCGGCCCCGAGCCCTGGGACATGACGCCCGAGGCGTTTGACGCGGCGCTTCGTCGCCGCGGCACGCGCATCAAGGCCGCGCTGCTCGACCAGACGCTTATTGCCGGCATCGGCAACATCTACGCCGACGAGTCGCTTTTCGCCGCCGGCATCCATCCCGAAACGCCCTGCCGCGCCGTCGCCCCGAAAAAACGCGAAGCGCTCCTCGCCGCCATCCAGGCCGTGCTCGCCCGGGCCATCGCCGCCGGGGGCAGCACCATCCGCGACTACCGCACGCCGGACGGGGTCGAGGGCGGCTTCCAGAACGAATTTTCCGTCTACGGCAAGGCCGGCGAGCCCTGTCCCGCCTGCGGGCGGACCCTCGTCTCCATCAAGGTGGCCGGCCGGACCTCGACCTTTTGCCCCCGCTGCCAAAAGTGAGTACTCCCTCCCCATGTCGCAACACGTAAGACAGATCGCCAAGGACGCCTCCATCGTCGGCGGCGCGACGCTACTTTCCCGCATCCTCGGATTTTTCCGGGACATGATCCTGGCCTACGTGCTCGGCGCCGGCATCGCCGCCGACGCCTTCTACGTGGCCTACCGCCTGCCCAACATGATGCGCCGGCTGTTCGCCGAGGGCTCCATGACCATGGCCTTCGTGCCGGTCTTCACCAAGCTGCGCGAGGAGGAAGGCGACGCGCGCGCCTTCGCCATGCCCCGCGCGGCCATGGTCTGGCTGCTCATCATCCTCGGCGTCCTCACCACGCTCGCCATCGTCTTCGCCCGGCCCCTGACCGCGCTCATCACCCCGGGGTTCACCGATGACCCCAAACTGTTCGACCTCACGGTCGAGCTCACGCGCATCGTCTTCCCCTACATCATCGAGATCTCGGCCGTGGCGCTGTGCATGGGCGTGCTCAATTCCTTCGGCCACTTCCTGGCCCCGGCGCTGGCGACCTCGGAGCTCAACACCATCATCATCGCCGGCGCGGGCGTGGCCTGGCTCTTTCACCTCGACGTCCCCCACACGCTCGCCTGGGCCGTGGTCATCGGCGGCCTGGGCCAGGTCTTCATGCAGCAGCCGCAGATGCGCAAATTCGGCTTCACCTGGCGCGGCCCCTTCAGCCTTCGCGACAAGGGCGTCGTGCGCATGGGCCTGCTCATGCTGCCCACGGCCTTCGGCGCGGCCGTCTACCAGCTCAACATCGTGCTCGGGACGCTGCTCGCCTCCTACCTGCAAACCGGCAGCATCTCCTACCTCTACTACGCCGACCGGCTCGTGCAGTTTCCGCTGGGCGTCTTCGGCGTGGCCGTGGGCACCGTGGCCTTGCCGAGCCTGTCCAAGCTCGCCTCGTCGGGCAAGACCGGTGAATTCACCGATACGCTCAACGCCTCGCTGCGCCTGACGCTTTTCATCTGCCTGCCGGCCGCGGCCGGGCTCATCGCCCTGGCCGACCCCATGGTGCGCGTGCTCTTCGGCCGGGGCGCGTTCGGCGAGCACGCCGTGGCCGCCACGGCCGCGGCGCTTGTCGCCTATGGCGTGGGGCTTCCCGCCTTCGCCTGCGTGCGGCCGCTCTATTCCGCCTATTTCGCCCTGGCCGACACCCGCACCCCGGCCATCACCGCCGCGCTGTGCCTCGTGGTCTACGTCGCGACCGGCTGGGCGCTCATGGGCTCCATGGCCCACGTGGGCCTCGCCCTGGCAACGTCCGTCTCCTCCTGGGTCAACGTGGCCGTGCTCGGCGTGGTCCTGCGTAAAAAACTTGGCGGTTCGTGGTTTCGCCCCGGCCGCACCACGGTCATCGGCACAATATTGAGTTGTGGCGTGGGCGCGGGCGCATACGCCACCTCCGGCCGGCCGTACCTGTCCCTGGCGGGCATCGTGCTGTGGGCCGTGGCCTACATGGGCGCGGCCTCGTTATTTCGCGTCGAGGAAGCCAGACTGCTGACGGATTTCGTGCGCCGGCGGCTGCGGCGCGGCAAAACCGCCTAACGGAGCATCGCCATGGCACTTTTCACCGTGGAAAACCTGATCGCCTTCCTGACGCTTTCCGCCCTGGAAATCGTCCTTGGCATCGACAACATCGTCTTCATCGCCATCATTTCCAACGCCCTGCCGGCCGAAATGCAGTCCAGGGCGCGCAAGATCGGCCTGCTGCTCGCCATGGGCACGCGCATCGCGCTGCTGCTCGGCATCACCTGGATCATGGGCCTGACCGCGCCGCTTTTTTCCATCCTCGGCCACGTGGTCACGGGCCGCGACATCGTGCTGCTGGCGGGCGGACTCTTCCTCATCGCCAAATCGACCTTCGAGATTCACGAGAAAATCGAGCCGCCGCGCGACGGCGAGCCCCACATCAAGAAAGTCCGGGGCTTCGGCGCGGCCGTGACGCAGATCGCGCTGCTCGACATCGTCTTTTCCCTGGACTCGGTCATCACGGCCGTGGGCATGTCCGGCAACATCGTCGTCATGGTCGCGGCGGTCATTGCGGCGGTGCTGGTCATGATGGCTTTCGCGGACCCCATCAGCCACTTCGTGTCGCGCCATCCCACGGTGCAGATGCTCGCCCTGTCCTTTCTCATCCTCATCGGCGTGTTCCTGGTCGCCGAGGGCCTGGGCCGGCACATCGACCGGGGCTACATCTACTTCGCCATGGCCTTCTCCCTGCTGGTGGAACTGCTCAACATGCGGGCGCGCAAGACCCAGGAGCGATAACCAAACGGCCGCCGGGGCGTTCACCCCGACGGCCGTTTGCGGAAAGAGCGTCGCCGCAGCGAAGAAACGCTACCAGCCGCGCTGTTGCCGGCAGACGTTGTAACCGACGTTGCAGTTATTTATGCACTGCGGCACGCCGGCGCACACCATCATGCAGTTCTGGTAGCTTCTGTTGCACCCGTGTCCTCTGCCCTGCGGCGGCAGCGGCGGGGGTGGCGGCGGCGGAGGCGGCATCCTCCTGTTCGGCATACATTGCCAGTACTTGTTCGACCAGTGCGTGCCCGGCGGACATTGGGCGAAAGCGCACATGTCCGCCACGACCAGATTGGCGACCAACACGATGCACACAATCATGGCCCAGCGCAACGTCGTTCGCATGCTCCCCTCCTTTTGTGGCGTTACATTCCGTATCCCATCCCCGCGCGGAAAACACAACGGATTTCCAACGCGGGACCGTGCCCGGCGCGAGCCGGCCGGCGGGGGAATGTGCGGGCAGACAATGCAACAACCGAGCCGCAACAGCCTTGTTTTCCCATGATAAAATCGCAGCCGGCTCGCGCCGCGCCAGCGGCGCGCGCAAGGAGAGTCCATGGACGCCGCTTCGATTGACGACGCCAGACGCCTGTTCCCGCGCGGCCTGCGCCAGCCCCCGGAGGGGTTCCGCTTCGGCGCGGACGCGCTCCTTCTGGCCAGCTTCGCCGCCACGCTTCCGGGCGAGCGGGTCCTCGACCTTGGCACGGGCTGCGGCCCGGCGGGACTGGGGCTGCTGCTAGCCCGAAACGACACGGCAACGACCGTGCTCGGCCTGGACAAGGACCCGGCCATGATCGCGGCGGCAAACGCCAATGCGGCAAGTCTGGGCTTCGATGCGCGTTTTGCGGTCGCCCTTTGCAACGTCCGCGACATCCGCGCCGCGCCCCTCGTTCCGGCCCAGGGTTTCGACCTCGTCCTGGCCAATCCGCCCTACCGCGACCCTGGCTCGGGGAGGCGCGCCGCGACACCGGGCCGCGACGCGGCCCGGTTTGCGACCGACGGCGGGCTGCCCGCCTTTGCCGCCGCGGCCGCCTACGCCCTGCGCACCGGCGGCGCGCTGGCACTTGTTCACCTGGCCGAGCGCCTCACACACATCGTAGCCACGCTCGGCGCGGCCGGCCTGGAAGTCAAACGCCTCCTGCCCGTGGCCGCGCGTCGCGAAACCCCGGCCCGGCAGCTCCTCCTGCTCGCTCGCCGCGGCGGCAAACCCGGCCTACGCCTGGATCCGCCGCTTGCGCTCTACGAAGGTACGGGCGAGGCGACGCGCCTGACCGGGGCGGCCCTGCGTTTCTGCCCGTTTCTCGCCTGCAACGCCAAGGCCGCGCCCCCGGCCGGACCATAAAAAAGGGACGCCCATGGGACGTCCCCTGCGGCTGCCGACGCGGCCGCACCCGCGCCGGACTTGCCGGAGCGCACACTACTTTCCGAAAAGCTTGTCCGGTTGCGGCGCCGGGTCGTTTACACCGGGCGCGGGCGCGGGATGACGGCGCATGGCCATGCCGGCTTCGGCCAGCCGCGCCACCGCGCTCTGGGAAGAAGCGACCGTGGCGACGGATTCTCCGCCTGCCACACCCTGCTCGGCCGGAAGGCCCGGCGGATCGGAAATGTACACAAGAGCGCCCAAAGCCGCGACGACGACGACGTACAGCAACCGCTTCATGACCATCCCCCTTGCCGTTTCAGCCGCCCCCGGCGGCGTTTTCCCTGCACCGTTTCCCTTTATAAAGCCAGAACCGTGCCAAGAAAGACCAAGGCTAACCGTCGCATTTTCCTGGACGCAGTCGCCGAGACGCCCGCGTCCGGTTCGTGATTCCCAAATATGAGGAATCGTTCTCGAAGAAATGCCCATATTTCAGGAATCCGCCGACGTTTCAGGCCGCAGTGGCCTCGTCTGGTAAAAACCGTGCCGCCAGGGCGTTTCGCGCCGTCACCAGGCAATACGCAATGGCCAAAAGCACGATGGCTCCGGCGCAGGCCACCAACTGGCCGTGATCTACCATCATGGACCGGCACACCGAAGTCACGGCGATATAGAGGATGTAGCGCAAGGGGAAGTGGTAGTTTTCCTCAAAGTATTTGATGATCATGAAGACGAATTCCAGCGCCATGAAGAGGTTGTAGGTATGGACCCAGAAGGCGTGCTCGTCCCAGGACGCGGGCATGACGATGATCATACCGAGCAAAACCATCTCGCGTGCGCCGAAGACGAACAGCAAGCCCGACAACACCAGCAGCACGGCGCTGACGATCCGGCGCATGACGCCAATGCTGCTCATGGCCAACCGGCAATCGCTCGTCGCGTCGAAATGTTTCATGGCCATTCCTCCCATTGCCCGGCATCGGGCCGGGCCCGTGTTTCGCTTTTCCACTCCTCCCCTCCCTAGCTTTTTCGCGAAAAAGGAAAACGCCGAAACGCGGATAATTGCGCGACGGGCGGCGGCGGTGCGGCAACGGTTCGGTGATCGGGAAGGAAAACGGCGACATGGCCAAGCAGCTTGCTTTCTTGCAATCATGCAGGCAGGTTGCCTGCATGCGCCAAGAATTGCGTCCCCTGGCCGCAGTGCTGTTGGCCGCGGCTCTGGCTTTTGTTCCGGAGGCCCTCATGGCCGATACGACAGCCTTGGACAGGCCGGAGATTGCCGCGCGGCTGTTCCATCCCCGCCCGGACCGCGCCCCGGCGGGCAACGGGGAGGACGCCATGGCCGCCGCGCCGGACGGCGTCGCACTGCACGTGCGCCTGCACCTCGCCGACAAGGCGTTCCCGACGCTGCTATTTTTTCACGGCAACGGCGAGATCGCCTCGGACTACGACGCGCTTGCGCCGCAGCTCGCCGGCATCGGGCTCAATCTGGCGGTGGCAGAATTTCGCGGCTACGGCAGCTCGCAGGGCGTGCCACAGGCCGCGACGCTCGAAAGCGACGCCCTGGCGGCTTTTACTTTCGTGAAGGCGCATCTGGCGCAGGCCCTGGCCTCGCCGCGCATCCTCGTCATGGGCCGCTCGCTCGGCAGCGCCTGCGCCTTGGCCCTGGCCGCGTCGCGGCCGCAGGAGATCGACGGGCTCGTCATCGAAAGCGGCTTCGCCGGAACGCTGGCGCTGCTGCGCGTGCTCGGCGTCGATACGGGGCGCTACGGCATCACCGAGGCCGACGGCTTCGGCAACCTCGCGCATATCGGGCGCTACGCCGGGCCGACGCTCGTCATCCATGGCGCGGCGGACGACCTCATCGACCCAAACGAGGCGCGGCAGCTTTTCGCCGCCTCCCCGGCCAGGGACAAGGAGCTGCTCCTCATCCCCGGGGCCGGGCACAACGACCTGTTCCTCGTCGGCAGGCGGCGCTACCTCGAGGCCCTGTCGCGGCTGCCCGCCCGGGACCCGGGGCAGGCGCAGGGGACGCGCGCCCCGTCCCTGCCGTAACGGCGCACGCGCGCAAAAGGAGTCGCCCATGCGGACGCGCCATGCGCGGGAATCGGATTATCCCGACATCATCGCCGTGCTCGACGCCTGGTGGGCAGAAAATCGCAAGATGACGGACATGCTGCCGCGCCTTTTTTTCAAGCACTTCCACGACACGAGTTTCGTCGTCGAAGAAGGGGGCGCGGCCGTCGCCTTCCTGATCGGCTTTGTTTCCCAGACCGACCCGCGTCAGGCCTACGTCCATTTCATGGGCGTCCATCCGCAGCATCGCCGCAAGGGCCTGGCGCGCTCGCTTTACGCCCGCTTCTACGACGCCGTGCGCGGGCGCGGCTGCGAGGAGGTGCATCTGCTCACCTCGCCGGCGAACAAAAATTCCATCGCCTTCCACACGCACATGGGCTTCACGATCGAACCGGGCGACACGCTCGCGGGCGCCGTCTCCGTGCACAGCGACTACGACGGCCCCGGCGAGGACCGCGTCCTCTTCGTCAAACGCATCGCCCCCTAACGCGCTCCCCCCTTCTCCCCCTTTCGGGAGGTCCAGGAGGGGGTGACCCCCTCCTGGCCGTCGGAGGCATCTTCCCCTCCCTCTTCCCCTGCCCCTTAAAACACTTCCGCTTCGAACCAGAACAAGGTCGTGGCCGGATCGCGCCAGCAGCCGGGCTCCATGCCGGCCTTGCGGCAGGTCTGGTCAAGGAACGTCTCGCGGTCCCAGCCCCACTCCACGGGCACCTGCGGCAACAGCAGCCCCGAGCGGCCGCCCCGGCGCACGAGCAGCCCATGGCGGCCCACGGTCACGAGCGCGGGGTCGGGACACGGCGTCAGGGGGCTTAGGACCGAAATCTCCACGGCGACATGTTCGAATTCCTCGCGCGACAGCGGCGGAAAGCGCGGATCGCCGAAAGCCGCGGCCTCGGCCATCTCGCCGATGGTCTCGAAAAGGGGCGCATCGCCGACGATGTGGCCGATGCAGCCGCGAAGCCGGCCGCGAAGCGTCAGCGTGACAAAGGCGCCGTACGGTTCGCGCAGCAGCTCCGAAGGCGGCTCGGGCAGGCCCGCCTTGCGCCCGGCCAGGCGCGCCGCGATACGCAGCCGAACGATATTCTTGAGGTAATCCTTCTCCTGGTCCGTCAGGACAAACCGGAAAGCGTCCATAAACAGCCCTCCTTGCGCTCCGCTGCGCTTACGCCTTGGCCTCGCGGCAGCATTCGCCAAGCAGGCCGTAGAACTCGCCGGTCATGGCCTGCATGAGAAAATGGCACTCCGTGGGAAAGGGGCGCGTCGGGATGCCGTGTTCCTGCAAAAAGGTCAGTGTCTCGGGTGCGAGTCCCCGGCCATGGGCGTAGACCACGGGCAGGGACAGGCGCAGCAGGGCCTCGCCCGCGGCGTGGCTCCATTTCCCGGGCCTAGCCTTGGCTGCGCGGCGCACGGCGAGCACGGTCTGCAAAAACGCCTCCTCGCCGCAAAAGCGCAACGACGCGTAGTAATGGCGGCAGAAGGGATAGCGCCCCAGGTAATCCCGGAAGATCACCTGCTCGCGAAATTCCTTGTACCATTCCGCAAACCGGCCCGACAGCCGGGCCGCCTCGGCATGGGCCGTGACGAAGGAGCCGAACCGGGTCACGGACGCCTCGGCCAGGACGAGGCGTCCCACCTCCCCGGGCGCTGCGTCACGGCAGAAATAAATGGCCGGGATGCCGCCCACGGAATGGCCGACGAGAATGAGCGGCGACGGCCGCAGGCCATACTCGGCGGTCAGGTGGTCGATGACGGCGCGCAGCCGCGCGGCGCTGGCCTCCATGGAATAGTCGCGACTGCCGGCCGGGCTTGCGCCATGGCCGGCCATGTCCCAGGTCACGATGCTCGCCCCGTCCAGATAGCGCGTCTCGAAGGCCTCCTCGAAGGCCAGATGGGAGTCGCCAAGGCCATGCAGGCAGACCACGGCCGGCACGCGGCCCAGGGCGATCCTGGCCCGCACGAACACCGTTCCGTCACCGGTCGGCACGAGGATGTCGCTGACTTCCCCGTCGCCGCGCCTGCCTGTCGCAACAAATTTCACCATGTTCTTGACCGCAACCTCTCGCTCCTTGTAACCCTATCCATAATCGTCGGCATCCGCCAGCCGCATCGAAGCAGTCGCCGGCGGGCAGGCACACCCCTTACAACAGGCAGGCGACGTTCATGAAACTCAAGATCTCCGCCAGGCTCGGTCTGGGCTTCGGACTGGTGCTCGCGGCCATGGCCACGGGCACGCTGCTGCTCTCCTCCTCCTTAAGCGCGGTGCGCCAGCAGGCGGCGCGCATCCACGACGAGACCCTGCCCATGGCGGACGTGGCGGCGCGCATGCAGTTCGCGTCCGTGGACGTGCAGCAGTTCCTCACCGATGTTTCGGCCACCGGCGAGGAGGACGGCTTCGGCGAGGCCGAGGAGGCGGCCAAGGGCTTTCGCGACGGCGTGGCCAAATTCAAGGAGGTCGCCCGCGCGCGGGGCGACGACGCCCTGCGGCGCGAGATCGAGGCCATCGCTTCGGATTTCGATGCCATGTACGCGGTCGGCGTGCGCATGGCCGAGGTCTACATCAAGGACGGCCGCGCGGCGGGCAACGTGCTGATGGAGGATTTCGACACCCGCACCACGGCCCTGGCCAAGCGCATCAACCCGCTCAAGGAACACCAGTTCGCGGCAACGGACGCCCAGGTCGCCGCGGTGGTCACCGCCCTGATCTCGGACCTGCGCCTGCAATACCTCCTGCTGGCCGTCTCCCTGTGCATCGGCGCTGGCACGGCCTGGTTCGTCTCGCGCGGCATCCTGCGCCAGCTCGGCGGCGAACCCGAAACCGTGGCCGACATCGCCCGGGAAGTGGCGGCCGGACGTTTCGAAAACGTCCGGACGGTCTGCGCCTCCCTGCGCCACGACTGCGGCGTCATGGCGGTCATGGTCGAGATGGCCGAGAAGCTGCGCGGCCTTTTCCGCGACATCGAAGCGGGAAAACAAGCGGCCGAGGCCAAAAGCGCCGAAGCGGAGCAAAGCCGCCGCGAGGCCGAAGAAGCCACAGCCCGGGCCGAGCGGGCCAGGCTCGAAGGCATGGCCGAGGCCGCCACGCAGCTCGAGGACCTGGCCGATGTGGTGGCCCGGGCCGGCAACGCCCTGACCGACCGCGTGGCGCTGGTCTCCGACGGCGCAGGGCGGCAGCGCGATCGCACGACGTCCACGGCCACGGCCATGGAGGAACTGAGCGCCACGGTGCTCGAAGTGGCGCAAAACGCCGGGCGCGCCGCCGCAAGCGCCCAGGCCGCGCGCGAAGGCGCGCACGAGGGCCTTGCCGCCACGGACGAGGTGACGCGCTCCATCGACCGGGTGCGGGAGCTTTCCGAGGGGCTCAAGGCGGGACTCGACGCCCTGGGCGAGCGAGCCAAGGGCATTGCGACCATCATGGGCGTCATTTCCGACATCGCGGACCAGACCAACCTGCTCGCGCTCAACGCCGCCATCGAGGCGGCCCGCGCCGGCGACGCCGGGCGCGGCTTCGCCGTGGTCGCCGACGAGGTCCGGAAACTCGCCGAAAAAACCATGCAGGCCACGGGCGAGGTGGCCGCTGTCGTCACCGCCATCGACGGGGCCGTGCGGGAAAACGTGGCCGGCATGGACACGGCCGTGGCCGCCGTGGCCGCAACCACGGAACTGGCCGGCAAATCGGGCCAGTCCCTGCGCCAGATCGTGGCCATGACCGAGAAGACCACGGAAGAGATCGGCCTCATCGCCACGGCCACGGACCAGCAGACCGCGGCGTCCGACGAGATCAACCGCGCCCTGGCCGACATCAGCCTCGTGTCCGAGGAGACGGCCCAGGGCATGGATGACGCCAAGGAGGAACTCGACCGGCTTTCGCAGTCCGCGGCGAGCCTGGCTTCACTGATCGACGGCCTGCGCCGGCAAACACCCCAGGCCCTGCCCCGCTGAACCGGCCCCGCGCCGCCCGAAAAAAGCCCGGATCACGAGCAGTGGTCCGGGCTTTTCCTTGCAACTGCTTGCGGCAAGCGGATCAGTGCACGCCGCGCTCGTTGAAAAAGGAACTGTATTTCTTGTCCGTGCCCTTGATGTGGCCGACCAGCCAGTTCTTGAGGAAGTTCATGACCTCCGTCGTCAGGGCGGCCCGGTTGGCGCGGAAATCGTTGCCGAAGGCGATGACCTGGTCCACGAACTTCTCGTGTTCCTTGCGGTGATTGAGGTAGCCGGGATACTTGTGCTTCTCCATGAGCTTTTCCTCGAAGCCGAAATGCTCCACCGCGTATTCTTCCAGTTCGCGCAAGATCGACTCCACCTGCCCCTTGCCCTTGCCCGTGCGCATGGCCTCGTGCAGGTCGCAGATCATCTGTACGAGCTTTTGATGCTGCTCGTCGATGTCGCCGATGTTCACAGCCAGGGACTGGTCCCACTGCAAAATGGCGCTGCCGATGGAGCAGGCCGCGGGGTCGCCGTTGCCGGCAGCCGACTTGGCCGCCGCGGGCCGGGACACGGGCGCGGCGGGCTTTGCGGCAGGCAGCGCCCTGGACGGGGCCGGACGGGAAGCGACGGGCAAGGGCTTGGCCTTGGGTTTGGCGTGGGCAGCGGCCGGGAGCGACCTGGCCGCCGGGCGCGCGGACGGCAAGGGCTGCCTGGACGCGGCAGCCACGGCGCGGGGCGCGGCGGGCACGCGGCGCGCGGTCCCCTGCTCCCCGGTCATGCGGCGGATGACGTCGTCAAGCTCTTCGGCCAGGGACGACAGGGCGGACAGGGCGGCCGTGGCGGTCTCCATGCCCGAGGCGGTGTCCTCGGCGATGCGGTTGACCTCTTCCACCGCCCGGTTGATCTCCTCGGAGGTGGCGGACTGCTCTTCCGAGGCGGTGGCGATGGATTCGACCTGGGAGGCCGTGGCCTCGACGATACCGACGATCTCGTCCATGAACCGGCCGGAGGACGCAGCGGCCTGCGTGCTCTCCTCGATGCCGGCGGCGGCGGATTCCACGGCTGCGATATTCTCCCGGGCCTGGCCCTGGATGGAAGCCACGGCGTCGCCGACCTCCTTGGTCGCGGTCATGGTCTTCTCGGCGAGTTTCCGGACCTCGTCGGCAACCACGGCGAAGCCGCGCCCGGCGTCGCCGGCGCGGGCCGCCTCGATGGCGGCGTTGAGCGCGAGCAGGTTGGTCTGGTCCGCGATGTCGGAAATGACGTTCATGATGTGGCCGATATTGTCGGCCTTTTGCCCAAGCAGCGTCATGGACTCCCGGAGTTCCAGGATGCGCTGGCGGATGTTCTCGATGGAGGCGACGGCCGAACGCACGCCTTCGGCCCCGGTGACGGCCTTGGATTTGGCCTCGTCGGCGCTGGCCGCGGCCGAGGAGGCGTTGCGGGCCACTTCGAGCACCGTGGCGTTCATCTCTTCCATGGCCGTGGCGGTTTCGATCATGCGGTCGCGCTGATGCCTGGCGCCGCCAGCCACCTGCTCGGCCTGGGCCAACAGGCTGCCCGAGGAGTCCATCATGGATTCGGATACATTACGGGCCTTGCCGGCGGCATCGTGCAAGGTGGCGAGCAGTTCGTTGGTGCGGGCCTCTTGCACCTTGGCGGCTTCCAGGGCCTGATCGGCCTCGGCGGCATGCCGCTCGGCTTCGGCTCCCTTGCTGCGAGCCTCGGCCATGTTCGCTTCGAGGGCCGTCACCATGTGGGCCAGGGCGTCGCGCAATTCCCCGAGTTCGAGCGGATACTCGCCTTCGGGCGCGGCCTTGAGATCCCCGCCGGCCACGGCCGCCGCGAAGGCGCGCAAGCGGTCGAGGGGCCGCTTGAGGGTACGGCCAAGCGCGGCCAGCACCAGCAGGAAAACCACCGCGCCCACACCCAGACAGACCGCCTCGATGAGCATGAGCCTGCCGAGGTCGGCCTGGTCCTCCCGCAGCACTGTGTCGAGCGCTTTGTCCAAGGCCGCCGTCAGGGCCTCGGAGGAGGTCATGACCTTCTCCACGGCCGCATCGTCGCTGTTGCTCGACAATGCCGCGACATCGGCGGCGAAAGCCTTGATCAGGCGGTTGACGTCCGCGTAATGGGCAGCGGCTTCCGCCTCGGGTTCCTGGATGTGAAAGGTACGGGAGCCGGCGGAGACAACCCCGCCCTTGGTCAGCACAGCCTCGGCGCGTTCCAGTGCCTCGAACCGGGGGCGAAACGCAGCGTCCCAGCCGGAGGCGTCCTTGCCGGATACGCCGCGTCGCGCCTGCACCACGGCATCCTTGGCAATCTGGTGTGCGCTATCCCGCTGCACCTTCGTCAGGGCCACGGTCTCCCCGTCGGCGCGTTGGTCCGTGTAGACGCGCCACGTGGGCACGAACATGACACAGCTTAAAAGGAACATCACGCCAAGGGAGCACAATATCTGCAACCGAATGCTCATACGCAAACTCCTTGGCCCGGCTGGGAGAAAGCCTCCCGCAACGAACCGCCGGGGCTCTGCCGTTCCAGCACGAGCCCTGGTGGGAAGTCAATGTACATTTTTGCTATCGGAAAAGTGCGCTTCCGGCGGAAAGGAGGGCTTCGAGCTGGGAATCGCGCAATGCCAAGCGCTTGCGCAGCCGGACGATCTCCTCGCCCGGGTCGAAAAGCGGATAGTCGCTGCCGAAAAGGATGCGCTCGCGCGGATGGGCGGCGACGATGCGCGAGAGCGTGTTGTCGTCGATGAAAGCCAACGTGCTCGACGTGTCGATATAGACGTCCTTGCCGGCCAGATGCTCGAGCACGTACTGCCAGTGCAGGTAGCCGCCCATGTGCGCGGCGATGACCGTAAGATGCGGAAAATCGCGCAGGATGGCCGCGACCTTGGCCGGACAGGAGTTGTTCTCCTCGGGCGGCAGCCGGTCGCCCACGTGCAGCATGACCGTGAAGCGTCCGGAAAGCGCCTCGAAGATGGGCCACAGGCGGTGGTCGTCCAGGCGGAAGCCCTGGAAGTCGGCGTGGAACTTGATGCCCTTGATGCCGTTGCGCCACAGGCGCTCGAGTTCGCGCTCGAAATCCGGGAAATCCGGGTGCAGCGTGCCGAAGGAGATAACGCGGGGATTTTCCCGGTGGATGCGGATGGCCCAGTTGTTGGCCGGCACCACCTGCGCCGGGGCCGTGGCCGCGTTGTGGACCACCACCTTGTCCAGGCCCGCGGCGGTCGCCCGGGCGAGCAGGTCGTCGATCTGGCCCGTGCCCACGGGGTGGATGCCGTAATGCCCTTCAAGCTGGGCCAGGACCTTGTCCGCGATTTTCGGATGGTAGGCGTGCGTATGGATGTCGATGAACATGATGCGTGCGGGGAAGGGGTAAGGTTAGACGGAAAAAAACCCGCGCAGCCAGTCCGGGACGGCCATGGGCCGCCCCTCGGGCGTCGTGCAGGCGTGCAGGGTTTCGCCGGCGGCGAGGAGCGTCCCGTCCTGCGGCGGACCGTAAAGCTGGTAGGCGAAGCTGATCGAGGCGCGGCCCCAGGCGCTGACGGCCGTACGCACCACCACTTCGTCGTCGTAATGCGCCGGGCGCAAATAGCGCACGGCCAGGTCGCGCACGGGCAGCCACACGCCGCGCGCTTCCACCTCGGCGTAGCTCATGCCGCGCTCGCGGATGAAATGCCCGCGCCCCCGCTCGAACCAATGCGGATAGTGCCCGTAATAGGCGTAGCCCATGCGGTCGGTCTCGCCGTAGGAGACCGTCAGCCGCAAACGGGAGTCGGGCGAGGGGAAATCCTCGGGTTTGAGGAAAAGCGCCATGTGCCGGACCTAGTTGCCGCCCTTTCCGGCCCAGGCGGCGGCCCTTGGCAAAAGTGCATGCCCCGGGGCGACGACAAGGCCGGTTTTCGCGGCCTCCCGTTCGCTGAAGGCGGCCGCGCCCGAAGGGGTTACGCCCTGCTTCCAGAAAAGAAAAGGCACGGGATCGGCGGTATGCGTGCGGATGGCGATGGGCGTGGGGTGGTCGCAGGCGATGAGGAAGGCCGCGTCGTCCCCGAGCGCCGCGACCATGGGCGCGACCACCTGCGCGTCGAACCGGGCCACGGCCTCGGTCTTGGCCGCCGCGTCGCCGCCGTGGCCGCATTCGTCCGGGGCTTCGACGTGGACGAAGACGAAATCGCCTTCCTTGAGAAAATCAAGCGCCGCCGCCACCTTGCCCGCGTAATTGGTGTCCAGCAGCCCCGTGGCCCCGGGCACGTCCAGCACGGCCATGCCCGCGGCCCGGCCCAGGCCCTTGACCAGGTCCACGGCCGAAACCACCGCGCCGCGCAGGCCGAAGGTCGCGGCGAAATCGGGAAGCGTCAGCGCCCTGCCCTGGCCCCAGGGCCAGACCGCGTTAGCCTTGCTCGTGTTGGCGGACCCGGCAAGCACCGTAGCGGCCCGGCGTACGAAGTCCCACAAGGCCGGCGCGCGACGAAACTGCGCCATGTCCTGCGCGATGCCCTGGTCGGTGATGTCGTGGGGCGGACGCACGGCGAGCGTGGCCTCGGCCTTGTCCGCCGCGCCCCGGGCCACGAGCAGGTGGCGGTACTGCACGCCCGGGAAAAGCGCATACCCCTCGGGCAGGCACTCCCGCTCCAGGGATTCCACGAGCTGCGTGGACACCGCCGTGGCGATATGCCCGGCGGAATAATCGCGCATGATCCCGTCGTCGGAAAATTCGCTCACCGTCACGGTGTTGAGCCGGAAAACCACGTCGTCGCCGGCCAGGGCGAGCCCCAGGGCCGCGGCCTCGATGGGCCCGCGCCCGGTGTGGTGGGCGGCCGGGTCGAACCCGAGCAGGGACATGTTGGCCACGTCGGAACCGGGGGCCATGCCCTGCGGCACGGTGCGGCAAAGCCCGACCATGCCCTCCCGGGCCAAGCGGTCCATGACGGGCGTGGCCGCCGCCTCCATGGGCGTACGCCCATGAAGAGCCTCGATCGGCAGATCGCCCATGCCGTCGGCGATGAGGAAAATGAGTTTGGATTTGGACAAGAGATGCCTCCGGCGGCCAGAGAGAAACTTTTTGAAAAAAGTTTCTCTCTGGACTCTCTTCAAAAACTTTTAAAGGGGGGAGAGGGAGACTCTCCGCTTGTTGTTGACGGGGGGAGCATACTCCAGGTGGCGGGCCGTAGCGAGGGCGAGGGGTTCGCCGAAAAAGCGGGCGACAAGGCGCAGGCCGAGGTCGATGCCGGCGCTGATGCCGGCGCTCGTCAGGACCGTGCCGTCCTCCACCACGTGCGCGTCGGCAACGACCGTGACGCCCGGGTAGGAGGCGCGCATCCAGTCGAGGGACCGCCAATGCGTGGTCGCGCGCCTGCCCTCGAGCAGACCGGCCTTGCCGAGCAGCATGGACCCCGTGCACACGCCGGCGACTACCCCGGCCTTGCACCCCGTCTCCCCGATCCAGGCGACGAGGGCCGCGTCATCAAGCGCCGCGCGCACGCCCCAGCCGCCTGGCACAAGCAGCACATCCGGCACGGGGCAGTCGGCGCGCGTCACATCGGGCAAGAATCGCGGGCCGTTGGCGCAACCCACGGGATCAAGCGTCGCCCCGACAAGGCGCAAGGCAAAGGGCGAGGGCTCCTCCCGCCGCCGGGATTCATCGAGACGGCAGGCGGAAAGCGCCTCGTAGGGGCCGCAGAAATCGAGCAGCTCCACATCCGGGAAGACCAGAATGGCCACCTCGATCCTTTTTCCGTCCATACTTTCCGCTTTCCCGAAAAAAACCGGCTTGCGCCGGCCCTCGCCTCCCCCCTATCGGGGTGGTCCAGGAGGGGCCCTCGGCCCCTCCTGGCCGCCGGAGGCATTCTTTGTTTTTCCTTGTCCCTACAGCACCCTGAAATGCACGGTCCCCGGTTTGATGAACGCCATATCGGCGGCGTCGTCGAGAACGCCGCGGATGGCGCGTTCCGGGGCCTCGTGGGTGAGGAAGACGATAGGCACGTAGCCGTCCTCGGGCTCGCCCTTCTGCACGGCCTGGCGGATGCTGACGCCGTGCACGCCCATGGACTTGGAGATGGCGGCCATGACCCCGGCCTGGTCCTTGACCGTGAAATGGATGTAGTGCGGGCACACGGCGTCGTCGAGGTCGAGGACATCGGCGTCGGGCAGGGGCTCGGTGACAAAGCCGGTGTTGTTGGGCGTCATGCCGGCGCGGGACAGGGCCATGATGTCGGCCAGAACGGCGCTGCCCGTGGGCAGGTCGCCCGCGCCCCGGCCGTGCAGGAGGATCGAACCGGCTGCGTCGCCTTCCACGCGCACGGCGTTGTAGGCCCCTTTGACGCTTGCCAGCAGGAAGTCCTGATGCACGAGCATGGGACACACGCCGGCCACGAGCTTGCCGCCGGCCTCGTGGACCTGCCCGATGAGCTTGATGGTGTAGCCGAACTCGCCGGCGAAACGGATGTCTTCGGGGGTCACGCGGGTGATGCCTTCCACGAACAGGCGCGACAGCGGCAGGTTCTGGCCGTAGGCCAGGCGGATGAGCAGGATGAGCTTGTGCGCGGCGTCGAGGCCTTCGATGTCGAGCGTCGGATCGGCTTCGGCGTACCCCAGTTCCTGGGCCTTGCGCAGCGCGTCGGCAAAGGGCAGGCCCTTGTCGCTCATGCTGCTGAGAATGTAGTTGGCCGTGCCGTTTAAAATGCCGATGATGCTCTTGATGCGGTTGCCGGCCAGGGATTCCTTGAGCGTTTCGACAATGGGAATGGCCCCGGCGCAGCTGGCCTCGTAGTAAAGCCCCAGGCCCTTTTGCGCGGCCAGGGCGAAGAGTTCCGGCCCGCGCTCCGCGAGCAGGGCCTTGTTGGCCGTGACCACGTGCTTGCCGGCATGAAGCGCCTTGTGGATGAGCGCAAAGGCCGCGTCGATGCCGCCCATCAGTTCAACCACGATGTCGATCTCGGGGTCGGTGACGAGAGCGTCAGGATCGGCGGTCAGGGCGACGCCCTCGGGCAGGGCCACGGCGCGCGGCTTGGAGACGTCGCGCACCAGCACTTTTTTAAGCACAAGGTCACGCCCGAGACGCCGCCTGATCCAGTCGGCGTTTCGCTCCAGAATGGTCACGAGGCCGGATCCGACCGTGCCGAATCCGGCCAAACCGATACGAACGGGGGCGTCGCTTACGGCGTTCATCCGGAAAGCACCTTTTTAATGCCACGCATGGCCTGGTTGATGCGGTGGCGGTTTTCCACCAGGGCGAAACGGACGTGGTCGTCGCCGAAGTGGCCGAAACCCAGTCCCGGCGAGACGGCAACGCCGGCTTCGCGCAGGAGCAGCTTGGAAAACTCCACGGACTTGAGGTGGGCGAAGGGCTCGGGAATCTTGGCCCAGACGAACATCGTCGCCTTGGGCGCGGGCACGTCCCAGCCGGCCCGGGCGAGACCTTCGATGAGGGCGTCGCGCCGGTCCTGGTGAACGTCCATGATCTCGCGCACGCACTCCTGGGGGCCGTTTAAGGCCACGGTGGCGGCGATCTGGATGGGCTGGAAGATGCCGTAGTCCAGATAGCTCTTGATGCGCGTCAGGGCGTGCACCATCTCCGGGTTGCCGCAGCAGAACCCCACGCGCCAACCGGCCATGGAGTAGCTTTTGGTGAGCGAGAAGAACTCGACGCCCACGTCCTTGGCCCCCTTGGCCTGCAAAAAGCTCGGCGGCTGGTAGCCGTCGAAGCCGAAGTCGGCGTAGGCGAAGTCATGGATCACCATGATGTCGTGTTCCTTGGCGAAATCCACGATACGCTGGAAGAACGCGACATCGACCGTGGCCGTGGTCGGGTTGTGCGGGAAGGAAATGATGAGGAGCTTGGGCTGGGGCCAGGTCTGCCTGGTGGCCGCGAGCAGGTCCTCGATAAAATCGCGGTCGCAGCTGATGGGGATGCGCCGCACGTCCGCCCCGGCGATAATGCAGGAATAGGGGTGGATGGGATAGGACGGGTCCGTGGCGAAAACGACGTCGCCGGGCGAAAGCATGACCAGGGCCAGGTGGGCCAGGCCTTCCTTGGCGCCCATGGTGACGACGGCCTCGGTTTCGGGATCGATGTCCACGTCGAAGCGGCGCTTGTACCAACCGGAGATGGCGTTGCGCAGGCCTTTGATGCCCCGGGATGCCGAATAGCGGTGGTTGACGGCCTTCTGTGCGGCTTCGACGAGTTTTTCGACGATATGGGGGGGCGTGGGCAGGTCGGGGTTGCCCATGCCGAGGTCGATGACGTCTTCGTTGCGCCGCCGCATCTGCATTTTGAGTTCGTTGACGGTGGCGAAGACGTATGGCGGAAGGCGCTCCATACGCGCGAACTTTTTCATGCCCTGGACTCCTTTTGAGGGGGCTGGCTGATGCCGAGGGGGGAGCATAGCCGCGGGGCAGGCGCTCTGTAAAGGGTCAGAAGCAAAGGATGTGCACGACATGGCGGAATTTTTCTTGACCGGCCGGGGCCAAGTGTTTATCAAGCCGTGTTGCGGAGAGGTGGCCGAGTTGGCCGAAGGCGCTCGCCTGCTAAGCGGGTAACGGGGCTTAAACCCTGTTCGAGGGTTCAAATCCCTCCCTCTCCGCCAGCTGCCTATATTCCCGGGCTTCGAAAGGAGCCCGGGTTTTTCATTTTTCGGCTCCTTGTGCATACCGTTCATGCATACTTTCACCTTGATCGCTCGGGAACTCATCCTCAAGTGCCCTGCCTAACCGAGCGAGGTCTGGTGCTAAACTTTTGAGGTAATTGTCAGTCGTGGTCATTCGTCTGTGACCAAGGAGTTTTTGAATATCCCCAAGGGACGCTTTATCCATATCAACTAACCGTTGGGCGACGTAATGCCGAAGGCTATAAAGATCATATGTTCTAATGCCGGCTTTCTCACAAAGTCTAGACATCATATATTTGATGGGATGGTTATGTTTTGACCACGGGTGTCCAGTTTCAGGATTAATGAATACGTGAGTATCATGTCCTTTTCCCTTCCATCTTCTGCTTAAAATTTCATATAAAGTGTCATTCATGGGCACAGCACGAAAAGTCTTTTGTCCGCCTTTACGCTTTCTGGTCCATAAAAAAATGACGCGACGCTCAAAATTGACTTCATCCCACCGTAGACGACGAACTTCACCAGGACGCGCACCTGTTTTAAGGAGCATTTGAAGGTAATCTTTTTCCCACGGTTGCGCAGCCATCAAAATAGAAAAAACTTCATCTTGTGTTGGCACCTGTTTTATAATCTCTTCTTCGGGTAAAGTGGACACCTTGTCCCAAGGGTTGTGTACCACACGCCCTTCTCTTTTGTGCCAATTCCAAAGGGCTTTAAGATTACGTAAATTTCTGTTGGCAGATTTATTTCCTTTTGCAGATTGTACAGTACAAATAAATGTTCTTGCTAATTCAATTGACACATTTTTAACAGCAATATCATTTTTAAGAAATAATGCAAAATTCTTATAATGTGACAATTTTTCACTCACAGTACCAGGCTGCATGCGTATTGAACAGTCATCAAGATATAATTTAGATGCCAGCGAATACATCAAATCTTTCTGGTCTACGATTTCTTTGGCAAGCCGTTTCTTCTCCAGCACCTCCCATTCTTTTGCTTCGTTTTTTGTTTGTACAATTTTGCTGTACTGTTTTCCCAGGAACTTGAAGTACACTCGATACTTCCCCCCCGGACCTTTGTAATCGCGAATTGCCATGGCTTTTCTCCTTACAATACTCTAATACTTCAAAATAGTCGAAACGAGCAGACTCAAGCCGTGGAGTATTCCAACCTTTGGGCGTAACGAAATAATGAGGGAAGTCCCTCCAAATATTTCGAACTGTATCCGGGGCAAGCTTTAGTAAGTTAGCTAGCTCCGCATGGGTAAGGCATGAAAGGTCCTGGCTGGTCATATCTTAATCAAGCGAACAAAATGTTATAAAATCTGATTAAGGCAGATAAATATAAATAAAACCTTATCTAACATAAAAAAAATAATTCTTTCTAAAACAAACAGCTTTTGACTCATTCCTACCCCTCCTAGAGTTATCCACATAATATGCATGAAAGATTGGGCGCGTTTTCTTAATAATTTTAGTATACAAAATTTGAATGTAAACAAAGAAAATGGAATCCATGATGATTTTTTTGGATCAAGGGCAGGTGTAGCCTTAAAATAATCCGGCAAAAAGTTTCAGTTGAAACAAAGTTATAAATTTATATTTCAGCCCACCGAAAATGTTTGTTTAAAAAAGCCACTAAGGCAGGGATGCAAATCCCAAAAATATATTTTTAAAATTCAATCCAACTGAAATTTTTAAAAATTTAGTTTACTTCCGGGAAAATATTTTTTGTAATTATTTTTACACACACAATCACTTGATGTGGTATGTTAAAATCAGAAGGAAAATAGCGATGTACTATGGATATATGAGGGTGAGCACCAAAAATCGTGGGCAAGATTTGGAAACTCAAAGGTTGTGTTTAGCAGATTGGTTCAATAAAAATAAAATTACTAAATACAAAGAAATTGCCTTCGAAATATCAGCTAAAAAAGATTTAGGAGTGAGAGGAATTTGGAATTTGCTAGATGAAGTGAAAACGGGCGATGTGCTAGTTTGTACGGAGATTTCTCGTTTAAGCAGAAAAATGTTGGATACTCAAGAAATCATTGAAGCTTTACTAAAGAAAAAAGTAGAGTTAATATGTATAAAACAAAACATACATTTGACGAATGAAAACAAAATGATAACAGGGTTAATTCTTAACATTGTTGGCAGTATAGCCCAATTTGAAACAGAACTAATGAGCTCTAGAATAAAAATGGGATTAGAACGCGCTCGAAAGAATGGTAAAAAACTTGGGAATCCAAGGATCGGTTTAACCAACAAAAAAAGACAAGAAGAATCAACTGAATTTGTTAAAAAATTACAACCGATTTTTACAATGATGAGAGAATCTAAATTTACTTTAAATAAAATGGCAAACTATTTGAATAAGATAGGAATCAAAACATTCACCGGAGAAGGAAAATGGAGTGTGACACAATGTCATCGATATCTGAATAAAATTATTGCATTAGAAAAATAGCAAATAAAATGTGTCATTGCCGGTTTTATTTGCAATGACACATTTTTAAAGTGTATAGTATACAAACTGTATCAAGTAGAAATATCAAAACCAATGGCAAAATATCGTTCAACAAGTATCAGTAATATCTACAAGATTCAAAGTAACTACAAAATCAATTTGTAGCTTCATTGTTGTTGTCGAAATCGTCGATATAAATTGGGCAATTTTTTGAATATTCAATTGCAACAAACCGACCATCTTCATTAACAAACACATGGTCAACATTATTATCCATTGAGAATTGGATACAGTGGTGTAAAAATTTACAAAATAATTCCTCATCATCGAAAAACACTCTAAACTCAATAAGACCTTCAAAACAATCATCATCAATTGTGGACATAAAGTATCCTCCTTTAATTAATTTCAAAAAATGCAAACAAATGACGGATAAGGCAGACTAGTATCGGATTGCGATCATTTGTTGTGGTTTTCACTCATTATACCTTTAATTTTTTTGAGGTAAAACAAATTTTATAGTTTAAGTTTGAGTTTTGGCATGAACTTATTTTTTTTGTTGATGCGGACCCCAAATTTTTGCTACTACACCAGGGTGGGTGGGGAATAATCAATTGCAATAAGGCTGCGGATGCCATGGATACCACGGATGCCAGTTTTTCAATTCCAATATCAAAATTTGTTTTATATAATTATTTTATTGCTTAATTTAAAAAAATGGTATTCTTGGTATCCATGGCACCCGCGCCCTTGCAGTTATTGGTGAAAATACGGACCCCACACAAAAGCATGGTATCCGTGGTATCCGCATTGATTTTCACTTTATTAAAATAAAAAA
>NZ_JNJA01000003.1 GCF_000702665.1 Solidesulfovibrio alcoholivorans DSM 5433 | reverse complement strand
CCCCCCCCCCGCCGCCCCCGGAGTCGCCCGCACCGGCCGAAGAGGCCCCGCCGCCGCCCGTCGCCCCGACGCCGCCGCCCCCGGAACCGCCCGCGCCCAAACGGGAAATCGTCATGCCCATGGAGCCGTTCCTCGTGGAGCTGACCGACGCGGGCGGCCGCACCCGCTTCCTGACCATCCGCTTCACGGCCGTGACCCAGGAGCCGGCCGTGGAACTCGAATTCAAGCGCAACCGCATTGTCGTGCGCGACGCCGTGTATTATTATCTCAAGAATAAGAATCTGGCCTTTCTGACCGATAAGAACAATGCCGAGGCGCTGAAAAAAGACGTCCTGTCCGTGATCAACCAGTTTGTCGGGGCACAACCGTTGGATAACCTGCTTATCGAGGACTACCTGGTGAAGTAGATGTCCATCGATTTGACCACCATCTTCCAGACGATGCCCTACGTGCAAAACGTGGCGCACGCCGAGCTCGTCCAGCCCGAGGCCGCCCTGGCCGCCTCCCAGGAGATGGCCCGCCAGCTCCTGGCCGACCAGGCCAAGCAGCCTCAGCGCATCGAGCAGCAGGACGCCATGGAGTCCGTCGGCGACCAGCGGGAACGACAGTCCCCGGGCCAACAGCGGCAGCAACGCCGTCGCCGCGCGGCCCCCGAACCCGAGGAAACGCAGGCCAGCAACCCTTCGCCCTTTGCCGGACACATCATCGATCGCAAGATTTGAAACGGGCCCGGCGGGAAATGGGGAGGAGGGGCGCTTCCGGAGTCCAAAGGGCTGCGCCCTCTGGACTCCGTTAAAAAACTACAACGCATCGTTCTCTTTTCCGCGTCGGCTTTTTGGAACTCCCGTCGCAAGCGGCAAGACCATCGCCGCTCTTGCCTTGGCACGCCCGGACGGCGTATGCTGCGGGCATCCAACATGAACGGCTATTCCCTCCTCGTCATCTTCCTCACCGTGTGCGAACTCGCGCTCCTGCTGCTTGTGGTGCTCTTTTTCTCGCGCCTGCGCCGCTCCGAGGACCTGCTCTCCAAGCTCCAAAAAAATCAGGACGCGCTGCTTAACAAACTCGACTTCAACGCCAAGCTCGAGCAGGAGCTCGTGGGCAGCTTCACGCGTCGGCAGGCCGAACTGGCCGAACTGGACCAAAAGCTCGAGCAGCGGCGGGCGGAACTGGAAAAGCTCGTCAAGAAAGCCCAGGAATTCAGCCGGTCTCCGGATTTCCTGCGCCAGATCATCGTCAACGGTTCCCGGCGCGGCCAAAGCCCCCTCGCCCTGGCCAAGGCCACGGGGCTGTCCCTGGACGAGGTGGAGCTCATCCTCGCCCAGAACAAGGGCTGACGCACGCCCGAGCGCGACACTTTTTCCCGGAACTTCCCGGAGCGTAGCGGACAGGCAACATGCGGATATCCGGTCAGGGAGGCGGCGGCGCGCAAACGCCAGGCGAAGGCAGGGACCGTTCCGATCCCGAGGCCTTCCGGCGCGGCCGGCGGCCCGGCCAGATCGTGCGCGGCCGGCTGGTTGCGCCGGGGCCGGACGGGCTTTACTGGATCGTCGTCGCCGGCCACAAGCTGCTCGCCAGCCTCGACCACGAGCCCGTCGCCGGCCGGGAGCTCGTCTTTCGCATCGAGCGCCTGGAGCCGGACCTCGTGCTCAAGGACATCACGCCGCCGCCCACGGCCGGCACGGACCCGGCCCTGCTTCTGGCCGCCCTGACCGAAGCCCGTTCCCGCTTCGAGCGCCGTTTGGCCCGGTTTTCCCCGCCCGCGCCGCCGCCCCTGGACCTGACCGCCGCGCGCCGCGCCTTTGCCGCCTTTCTCGCCGCAGATGCCGCGGCCGGGGAGGATTACGCGGCCGCGCGCCACCTCCTGGCCCAAGCCCGGGGCTTCCTGCCGCAAAACGCAGGCACGGCGCATTACGTCCCCTGGATGTTTCCCGGGCTGGCCCAATCCGAGCTTTTATGCGTACGCCTGCGCCCCGAAGACGGCGGCCCTGGCTGGTCGCTGCGGGCCTGCGGCAGGCTGGAGGAAGCGGGGCTCGTGGCCGCGATCGATTCCGTGCGGCCCGGGCAGGTGCTGTACCGGCTGCTGTGCGACCGCCGCGAGCAAGCCGAGGCGCTTCTCCCCGGCCTCGGCGCTGTCCGCTTCGGCCGGGCGACGCTCGCCCCGGCCTGCCAGGGCGTGGGGCCGCTGCCCACGGAGCTCGCCTCGGGCTTCCTGGCCCGGCTGCTGGCCGCCACGGCCCGGCCCTTTACGGGGCTGCGGCTTCGGGTATAAACTCTTAGCTGGGCCGTGGCACTGGGGATTGCCGAGGGCTGCGGGTATCCAGCGAGCTCACGTGACTTGTCTTTATTGTTTAACGGTTCGGATAACGTGATCATTTTTCTAGTATGAAGCATTTCCTGACACACCAGCAGAGACTGTTCTCACTACGAAAGAGAGAATTAAGATAAGTCGGCAGAGTTCTCTCTTCATACGAGACACAATACCGCCTACACATCTTGGCGAGAAAAACATTTCACATTTGCGGAGGCTATTTTGGCACATAAAATCCGTATAGCAATAACAACATACAATAGATTTAACTACTTATCAAAATTGATTTCTTCACTAGACCGACTTGAAAGCGATGTTGAAATATTTGTATTTGACAATGGTTCAACGGACAACACGCTTTGTTACATGGCTTCGATTTGCGCATCCAACAGAAGGATATTCTATCATCGAAACTCGATAGGTCACAGTTTTGACCATAACTTTGAATCCGTAGTAACAACTTTTTCTGAAATGCCAAATGATTACACTATTCTCCTCGCCGACGACGATCGTATTGACACTAATGTCATAAGAAATATCAAAGCAATCATCAATCAGCACGAGCCTGATTTTATCCAATTCAACTTTGCTACGTATAATTATATTGACGAAGTATTCAAAGTAATAACAAGATGCGGTCCTGAAAATGACAAAATAGTTTTTTACTCCTCTCCTGTTGAATACTTTAAAGATAGCTTCAAATCGATTCCTTGGTATTGTGGGCTTGTTGTTAAAAACAATATACTTGACATAAACAACACAAAAAAATTTAGAGGAACATATCATTCTTATATCGGAGGCCCCCTCGAATGGCTCGCAAATAAGTATTGCGAAACCGCATCATGTTCTATCATAAAAGTTTCATTAAAAGATGAAATGTTCTTTCTCAATCATGTAGACAGCATTAGAACCTGGACAAGCGAAGAAGGAAAGGTGTTTTCTTCAATTATTAATTTCTTTGAACACATACACCCGCTTTACAGAACAGCGTTTAAAGAAATGTTTATTGAGAACTATTACAATAAGGGATATTATTCTATGCCAAAAAGACGCATTTACCTCGACGAGGCATCAAGAAACAGAAAACTTTATTTTTTTGACCAAAGCGATACAAGCATCTAGTCTCCATTGAAGAGTATTTTTTTATTTATTATTGCCCTTACACGCTTTTATGAAGTCACTGCGTTATTACCAAACCGTTATCTATTTTGTGTCACTCTCTTGTGTCCACAAGAGAGATAGGCTATGCGCTCATGCTTGTCTTGCCGCGCATCTGTATCGATACCGGCACACTCCTTAATCTATTTATCCACAGAGCATTGGCAGCCGTACTTGCCAACAGTCATATCGTATTGCACTTCTTCAACAATACAATGGTGTCTGGTTTTTTTTCGAGACATACTATATCGAAGGCTCATCATTCCTTCATCAACGCGATCCGTTCCCGGCTGCTGGCCGCCACGACCCGGCCCTTTACGGGGCTGCGGCTTCGGGTATAATGATTCGGATCGGCCTGTGCCGGACCAAGACCGACAGCTCTGGAGCATTCTCGATGGCATACAAGGACTTGCAGGATTTTTTGAAGCTGCTGGAGAAGAAAGGGGAACTGAAACGCATTGCCGCTCCCCTTGCCCCCTACCTGGAGATCGCCGAAGTCACGGACCGGGTCTCCAAGGCCGTGGGGCCGGCGCTTCTCTTCGAAAAGCCCAAGGACGCACGCTTTCCCGTGCTCACCAACATGTACGGCTCCTACCCGCGCATGCACCTCGCGCTCGAGTGCGACGACCTCGACGCGCTCGGCCGGCGCATTGACGCCGTGCTCGAGATGGAAAAGCCGGAAGGCCTCATCGACAAGCTCAAACTGCTGCCCAAGCTCGCCAAGATGGCCGGCATCTTTCCCAAGACCGTATCGACCGGCCGCTGTCAGGACGTGGTGCTGACCGGCGACGCCGTGGACCTCTCCATCCTGCCCGTGTTGACCACCTGGCCCGGCGACGCCGGGCCTTTCATCACCCTGCCCGTAGTCATCACCAAGGACCCGGTCACGGGCAAGCGCAATGTGGGCATGTACCGCATGCAGGTCTACGACAAGAACACCACCGGCATGCACTGGCACCGCCACAAGGGCGGCGCACACCACCATGCGCTGTCGAAAAAATCCGGCGAACGCCTGCCCGTGGCCGTGGCCCTGGGGCCGGACCCGGCCTGCACCTATGCCGCAACCGCCCCCCTGCCCGACGACATCGACGAATTCCTTTTCGCCGGCTTCCTGCGCCAGGCTCCGGTCGAGCTCGTGCGCTGCAAGACCGTGGACCTCGAGGTGCCGGCGTCCAGCCAGTTCGTGCTCGAAGGCTACGTGGAGCCCGGCGAACTGCGCTGGGAAGGCCCCTTCGGCGACCACACGGGCTACTATTCCCTGGCCGACGACTACCCGGTCTTTCACGTGACCGCGCTGACCCACCGCAGCGACGCCATCTATCCGGCCACCCTGGTCGGGCCGCCGCCCATGGAGGACAGCTACATCGGCAAGGCCACCGAGCGCCTGTTCCTGCCGCTGATCAAGAAGCAGCTGCCCGAAGTCGTGGACATGAGCCTGCCGCTCGAAGGCGTCTTCCACAACTTCTGCTTCGTCTCCATCGACAAACGCTATCCCGGACACACGCGCAAGATCATGTACGCCATCTGGGGCCTCGGGCAGATGATGTTCACCAAGTTCATCGTGGTCGTGGACGCGAACGTCAACGTGCACAACACGGCCGAGGTGCTGTGGCGGCTCGGCAACAACGTCGATCCCCGCCGCGACGTGGTCATCGTGGACGGCCCCCTCGACGTGCTCGACCATGCCGCGCCCCTGCCCTGCTACGGCGGCAAGATGGGCATCGACGCCACGAAAAAGGGTCCCGAGGACGGCCACATGCGCGACTGGCCCGACTCCCTGACCATGTCCGCGGACGTCAAGGCCCGCATCGACGCCCTGTGGGGCGAGCTGGGACTGTAAACCATGTCCGCCGAACCCGTGCGCTGTCCCTGGTGCGGGAGCGATCCGCTGTACGTGCACTACCACGACGCGGAATGGGGCGTGCCGCTGCACGACGACCGGGCGCTTTTCGAGCTGCTCCTCCTCGAAGGCGCGCAGGCGGGGCTGTCCTGGTACACCATCCTCAAGCGCCGCGAGGGCTACCGCGCGGCCTACGACGGCTTCGTTCCCGAGGTCGTTGCCGGGTACGGCCCGGACAAGCTGGCCGCCCTGGCCGCGGACGCGCGCATCGTGCGAAACCGCGCCAAGATCGCGGCTTCGGTGGCCAATGCCAAGGCGTTTCTGGCCGTGCGGGAAGCCTTCGGCTCCTTCGACGCCTATCTCTGGCGCTTCGTGGACGGGACCCCCATTGTCGGCAATTTCGCCGCCCTGGGCGAGGTGCCGCCGACCACGCCCCTGGCCGAGACGCTCAGCCGCGACCTGAAATCCCGCGGCTTCGGCTTCGTCGGCCCGACCATCGCCTACGCCTTCATGCAGGCGGCGGGGCTCGTCAACGACCACTTGCAGGGCTGCTTCCGCTTCCGGGAGCTCGCCGGGGCGCGGTAGTGTTCCGCGAACCCCTGGCGCGCGGGCCGATCTACACCATCGGCCACGGCAGTCTCGAGCGCGTGGCGTTCCTGAGCCTGCTCGCCTGCCAGGGCGTCAACATGCTGGTGGACGTACGCAGCCACCCTGTTTCGCGTTACCAGCCGCACTTTTCCAAGGACGCCCTGGCAGGGGCCTTGCGTTCCTGGGGCGTGGGCTACCTTTTCCTCGGCCGGGACCTGGGCGGCCTGACACCGGGACGCGGCATCGAGGACGCGGTTTCCTTCGCCCGGGGCGTGGACCGGATCATGGACGCCTGGCGGCAGGCCCGGCGGCTGGCGCTTTTTTGCGCCGAGGAAGACCCGCGCAACTGCCATCGGGCCAACCGCATCGCCCCGGCGCTGCTCGCCCGGGGCGCGAAAGTGGTCCATATCCGGGGCGACGGCCGACTGGAGCCCCATACCGCGGCCTGGACCGACTTCGTCCAGGCCTGCCTTACCGGCGACAAGGAGCCGCGCTGACGCGGCACGGGCACGACTGCAACGAAAAAGACCGTCGGCCATGCGCTCCTGGGCGCGTGGCGTGCGGAAGGGAGGACGGGAGGCATGGGCCAACCCGAGGAAGCTGACGCGACGTGGGTGGAAGTCTCGAGTTTTTGCCGGCCCTGCCGGCCCGAGCCGGCATTCGAGGAACTCGTGGCCGAGGATGTGGAACGCTGGCGCGGCATCGCCGTCGAGGCGGGCCTTGTCCCGGAAGACAACATCCGGGTGCGGCGCGGGGACGAGGAAGTGGCCGTGGAAGTGAGCCCCGCCCTCGACGCCTACTTCACGCCCGTGCAGACCCTGTGGAAGGCCGAGTGATCACGCCCCGCCCTCGATTTCCCTGACCCGGCCGATCTGCCCGTCGGCCAGGCGCACCTTGATGCCGCGCGAATGGCGCGGCGCCTTGGTCAGGATGTCCTTGACCACGCCATGGGTGAGCGCGCCCGTGCGCTGGTCCTTTTTGAGCACGATGGCCACACGCAGCCCAGGGCGGATGTCGGCGCGCACCGTACCGTCAGGCATGGCTGTGCTCCGGCGTGAAGCGCAGGAATTTGCGCGGCTTCTCGTAGCCTTCGGCCATGGGCGAAAGCGCCTCCATGCGCCAGCGCGGGGCGAAGAAATCGCGCACGTAGTCAAGCAGCAGAAAATCGCCGCCGTCCACGTACCGCGGCGCGTACCTCTCCCGCATCCGCCGCGGCGTCGTGCCGAGCTCCTTCCTGATCCAGTAGATCTTCTGCACCGAAAGAATCAACTCACGGTTCGAGAGGCGTTCCAGAAACGCCAACGCCGAGGCGACGCGATTTTCGGCGACGAACGTCTTGCCGATAAATTCCACGAGCATGGCGATATCGAAGCGCCGCGCCAGCAGAGGGGATGCGGCGTCATCGAGATCGTGGCGTTCGAAGGAGACGTGCGGCAGGCCGAAATGGCGCTTGAGCAGTTCGCAGCCCTCGAGCACCCGGGGTTCGCAGTCCACGCCGAGCACGTGCGCCGCGCCGCGCCGGCTGGCCTGGAAGGCGAAAAAGCCGAAATTGCAGCCGAGATCGACAACGGTGCGCCCGGTGAACGCGATGCGGGAAAAGGCCTCGAGGGTGTCGGCGTCGATGGGCTCCTTGCCGGGCATGAGCACGTGAAGATCCGTGTCGTACACGGTCCGGTAACGGTGTTCCGGCGCGATGGCGGCGGCCAGATCCAGAAACTGCTGCAACGGGGGCATTTGGACTCCGCGGGAATGGGATGGATAAGATTGCCCCAGAACGTCCGCAAGATCAATCCGGCAACTGCGATAACACCGTTGCAATGCTTACGGCACGTTTCGGTCCCAGTCCCGTCCGGGCAGCGATCTCCGCGGCTCCGGCCGCTTTCATTGCGGCCACCGAGCCGAAGGCTTCCCACAACAGCTTCGCCGTCTTTGGCCCCACGCCCGGGCTGGCCAGCACGTCGCTGGCCAGCCCGGCCTTGTTGCGGGCCCGGCGCTGGCGGCCGATGGAAAATTCGTGCACCGCGTCGCGCACGCGTTGCAGGAAAAGGAGCTCCGGCGACCCCGGGCGCAGCGCCAGGGGGTTCTTGCGGCCCGGCACATGCACCACGTCGTGCATCTCGTTCTGGGCGCGCGTGTCGCCCTTGGCAATGGCGGCCAGGGCGAAAGCCCCGCCCGCGCCGGCCGCGTCGAGGGCCCGGGCGACGGCTTCGAGCTGCCCCTTGCCACCATCGATAAGGAGCAGCTCCGGCCAGGGAGGGCCGGTGGCTGCGCGTTTGGCCGCAAAGGACGCCAGCGCCAGATAGTCGTCGGATGTGCCTTCGAGCTCGGGGAAGGCGTAGGCGCGGTAATCGCGCTTTTTCGGCGCGCCGTCCTCGAAGACGACAAGGCCCACGCGCACGCCGCGCCCACCCAGGTGGGAGACGTCCACGGCCTCGATGCGCGAAAGCAGCGGCAGGCCGAACTTGGCCGCAAGCGAAGGCAGCACGTCGCGCTCGGCAGCCTTGGCCGCCTCCTCGGCGGCCCGGCGGGCGTTGACCTCGGCCAGGGCGAGGAGCTTGCGTTCCTCGCGGCCGCGCGGCGCGCCAAAGCGCACGGCCGCGCCCCGGCGCTCCTCCAGGATCTCGGCCAGGGCCTGGGCGTCGCCCTGCCCTTCGCCGCCGCCGTCGTCGGGACTTTCGTCCGCGCCGGCCGCATCGCCGCCGGCCTCCGGAGCCAGGGCTTCGGGCACCACCACGCGGGGCGGGATGAAGCTCTCGGGCCGGTAGAACTGCGTCAGCGCGCTGCCTGCCGCCCAGACGGCCTCGCCGGCCTCCAGACCCGGGAAAAAGAAGGTCTTGCGGTCAAGCAACCGCCCCTGGCGCACGAACAGGATGCAAAGCCCCACACCCTGCGCCGTGGCGGCGAACCCGGCCACGTCCATGTCGACCAGGCGCGTGAGCACGGTCGCCTGGCCCTCGACGGTGCGGCGCATGGCCTTGAGCAGATCGCGCAGCCCGGCCGCCTTCTCGAAGGCGAGCGCCTCGGCCGCCTCGGCCATCTCCTTTTCCACGTTCTTGATGACCTCGGCCGAACGGCCCGTCAGGAACGCCTCCACCCGGCGCACGAGCGCCATGTATGCCTCGGCGTCCACGGCCTTGACGCACGGGGCCAGACACTGGCCGATGAAATGGTACAGGCACGGCCGCACGCGGTTGGCCATGGCCCGGTCGCCGCACTTGCGCAGGGGAAAGACGCGGCCGAGTTCCTTCCAGGTGGCCCTGGCGGCGGCGGCCGAGGTGAAGGGGCCGAAATAGGCCGCGCCGTCGCGCACCACACGCCGGGTGAAGGCGAGCCTGGGAAAGGGCGAGCGCTTGTCGAGCTTGAAAAGAATATAGTTCTTGTCGTCCTTGAGCACCACGTTGTAGCGCGGCCGGTACTTCTTGATCAGGCTCGACTCGAGGAGCAGCGCCTCCTTTTCCGAGGCGGTGAGCAGCACCTCCACGGCCTCCACCCGGGCGACCAGGGCGGCGGTCTTGACCGTATGGCCGGCGTCGCCGCGAAAATAGGAACCGAGGCGGGCGCGCAGGTTCTTCGCCTTGCCGACGTAGAGAATTTTCCCGCGCGGGCCTTTCATGAGATAAACGCCCGGGGAAGTTGGATAATTTTGTGTTTCGAAGACGAACATGGCCCCCCACGATAGCCCGGCGGCGACGCGGACTCAAGCCCAAGCATGACAACCTTTCGCCTTCGGGCTAAGGCTCCCTTGCTCTTGGAGAAAGACGCGTGTAGGAACAGGCGGACATGACAGCGACGCGACCCAGGCGGATTTCGGTCATCGGCGCGGGCTCCTGCGACGCGGCCACGGCCGCGCAGGCCCGACGGCTGGGTGCGCTGCTCGCCGCGCGTGGCTTCGAGGTCGTCTGCGGCGGCGGAGGCGGCGTCATGGAGGCCGTGTGCCTCGGCGCGCGGGAAGCCGGCGGCCGGACCATCGGCATCCTGCCCGGAAACGACCGGGAGGCGGCCAATCCCCACGTCGAAGTGGCCATCGCCACCGGCATGGGTATCGCGCGCAATGTTTTGGTGGTAGTAAACGGCGACGCGGCCGTCGCCGTGGCCGGCGGGGCCGGCACCCTGTCGGAAATCGGCCTGGCGCTCAAGCTCGGCCGGCCCGTGGTTGCCCTTGGCCACTACGGGACCCTGCCCGGGGTCGAAGCGGCCGCAAGCCCGGAAGAGGCGGCGCAGACCGTCGCCGCCCTGCTCGACGGCGCGTAACGGTTGGGAGTTTTATCCGCATGGTTGAAGTGTTGTGGGCGCCCTGGCGCATGGATTACATCCTCGGGCCCAAGCCCGACGCCTGCGTGTTCTGCCTGCCCGAGGACACCCATGACGACAGGGCGCGGCTGGTCCTGGCCCGGGGCCGGTACACGTTCGTCATCATGAACAAGTTTCCCTACAATTCCGGGCACCTGATGGTGACGCCCTTTCGCCACGCCAGCTGCCTCACCGAGCTCACGCCCGGGGAGGCGCTGGAAATGACCCGCGGCCTCACCTATTGCACCAAGGCGATGCAGGAAGCCATGCGGCCCCAGGGCATCAACATCGGGCTCAATCTCGGCGAGGCGGCCGGAGCCGGCATCGCCGCCCATCTGCACTTCCAGATGGTGCCGCGCTGGAACGGCGACTCCTCGTTCATGGCCGTATTCGGAGAAACGCGGGTCGTGCCGCAGCTTCTGCTCTCCACGTATGACCGGCTGTTACCGTTCTTCAAGGGTTACCACGCAACCGTTACGTCGTGACAAGGAGGCCTCCATGCGCGTGATCAAGGTGCTTTTCCTGCTCGTGTTCTTTTTCGTCTGCATGCTCTTTTTCGTGCAGAATACCGCCATTCTGGAAACGCCCCTGCTGCTCAAGCTCGGCGCGTTCGGCTACATGGTGCAAAGCCCGGCCGTGCCCTTCTACGTGGTGCTCCTGATCGCCTTCGTGGCGGGCGGGCTTTTCTGCACCCTGTACTTCCTGGCCGAGAAGGTCCGCCTGGCCACCAGCGTGCGCAGCCTGCAAAACAAGGTCAACGCCATGGAAAAGCAGCTCGCCGCCCAGAAGAAGTCCACGGTCGCCTCGCCCCTCGTGGCCCCGAGCTACGCCGCCGCGGCCCCGGCGACCCCGGCTCCCGCCGCCGCCCCGGCCACGGACAAAAAGGCCGACGCCTAGCCGTCGCCGCGCTTTTCCGCCGTGGGGGAAATCAAGATGACCCCCATGCTGGAGCAGTATCTGCGCTTCAAGGGAGAGCATCCCGGCGCGTTGCTGTTCTACCGCATGGGGGACTTCTATGAAATGTTCTTCGAGGACGCCGTCACGGCGGCCCGGGAACTCCAACTGACGCTCACCTCGCGCAATCCCGACGCCGAGGCGCCCATCCCCATGTGCGGCGTGCCCCACCACGCCATCGAGGGGTATCTGGCCGAACTGCTGGACAAGGGCTTCAAGGTCGCGGTGTGCGACCAGATCGAAGACCCCAAGCAGGCCAAGGGCCTCGTCAAGCGGGCCGTCACCCGCGTGCTCACCCCGGGTACGGCCGTCGAGGAAGGCAACCTGCGCGCCAAGGAGCACAACTTCCTGGCCGCGCTCTACTACGACGCCGACGAACGCGCTGGCGGCCTGGCCTGGGTCGATTTCTCCACCGGCGAATGGTCCGGGCTCTTTTCCCGCGATGCCGCCCGCCTCTGGCAGTGGATGGTCAAGATCGGCCCGCGCGAGCTGTTGCTGCCGGACGGCCTGGAGCCGCCCCGGGACATCCCGCACGAGGGCGTGCACATCAGCCGCTTTCCCGTAAAGCCCCACTTCGATTTCGCCGGCGGCCGGGACAAGGTGCTCAAGGCCCAGTCCGTGGCCGATCTCGACGCCCTGGACGTGGGCGACAAGCCGCAGCTCGTGCGGGCCATGGGCGCGCTTTTGACCTACCTGACCGCCACGCAGATGCGCGACCTCGGGCACCTGCGCCCGTTTAGGCCCGTCAACCTCGGCCGGCACATGCTCCTCGACGAGGTGACCGAGCGCAACCTGGAACTTTTCCGCCGCCTGGACGGACGCAAGGGCAAAGGCACGCTCTGGCACGTGCTCGACCGCACGGTCACGGCCATGGGCGGCCGGTTGCTCGAATCCACGCTGCGCCAACCCTGGCTCGACCTCGCGCCCATAAACGCGACCCAGGAGGCCGTGGCCTGGCTCGTGGAGGACGTGGACCGCCGCGAGGCCCTCGGCGCGGCGCTGGCCGACGTCCACGACCTGGAGCGGCTGACCACGCGCATTTTTTTAAACCGCGCCGCACCGCGCGACTTCACCGCCCTGCGCCAGTCGCTGCGCGTCCTGCCGGCCCTGCGCGAACGGGCCGACGCGGGCGAGGCCGCGCCCGGGGCCGCGCGGGAGCTTTTTTCCGGCTGGGACGACCTGGACGACATCCGCGAGCTGCTTGACCGGGCGCTGGTGGATGCGCCACCGGTCCTCGTCACCGAAGGCGGGCTGTTCCGGCCGGGCTACCATCCCGAACTCGACGAGCTCATGGAGCTCACCGAGCACGGCGAGGCCCGCATCCAGGAACTTTTCGCCAGCGAACGCGAGGCGTGCAGCCTGCCCAAGCTCAAACTCGGCTACAACCGGGTGTTCGGCTACTATTTCGAGCTCTCCAGGGCCGGCGGCTACCCGCCCGAGCATTTCGAGCGCCGCCAGACGCTGGCCAACTGCGAGCGCTACGTGACTCCGGCGCTCAAGGAGCTGGAAGAAAAACTCACCGCCGCCGGGGATAAGCGCAAGAGCCTCGAATACAACCTCTTCACCGAACTGCGCGGCCGCATCGCCGCCGTGCGCGACCGCATCATGGAGACCGCCGCCCGCGTGGCGCGCCTGGACGTCTGGCAAGGGCTGGCCACGGCCGCGGCCGCGGGCGACTGGACCCGGCCCGTGCTGCGCCAGGACATCTCCATCGCCATCAAGGCCGGCCGCCATCCCGTGGTCGAGGCCGTGCAGGGCGTGGGCAACTACGTGCCAAACGACGTGACGCTTGGCGACGCCGCCAAGCTGCTGCTCATCACCGGCCCCAACATGGCCGGCAAATCGACCGTGCTGCGCCAGACGGCGCTCATTGCCATCCTGGCGCAGATCGGCTCCTTCGTACCGGCGGCGCGGGCGGAAATCGGCCTCGTCGACCGCGTGTTCTGCCGCGTCGGCGCTTCGGACAACCTGGCCCAGGGGCAGTCCACGTTCATGGTCGAGATGATGGAGACCGCGCGCATCCTGCGCCAGGCCGGCCGGCGCAGCCTCATCATCCTCGACGAGATCGGCCGGGGCACGGCCACGTTCGACGGACTGGCCCTGGCCTGGGCCGTGGTCGAGGACCTGTGCGGCCGCGACGACGGCCTTGGCGTGCGCACGCTTTTCGCCACGCACTACCACGAGCTGACGGCCCTGGAAGGCCGGCTGCCGGGCCTTCGCAACGCCAACATCGCGGTCAAGGAATGGAAGGGCGACATCGTGTTCCTGCGCCGCCTGCTGCCCGGCCCCGCCGACCGCAGCTACGGCGTGGAAGTGGCCAAGCTCGCCGGCGTGCCGCGAAACGTGGTGAAACGCGCCCGGGAGATACTGACCGAACTCGAGCGCAGCCGCGAACCGGGCAAGGCGGCAAGCAGCGGACGCGAACTGGGCCAGCCCGCCCTGCCCGGCCTCCTCGGCGGCCTTGCAGCACCGGCGGAAACCGCGCCGCCGCACGCGGAAAGCCTGCTTCTTGACGAACTCTCCCGCCTCGAACTAGATCGAATGACGCCGCTCGAGGCCCTGACGAAACTGTGCGACTGGAAAAATCGCTTCGGCGGCCCCGCATCCCAAGGAGACTGACGCATGCATCATTTCGAGTACCGCGGCGGCGAACTCTACGCCGAGGACGTCCCCGTTTCCACCCTGGTCGCCGCCTACGGCACCCCGCTTTACATCTACAGCGCCGCCACCTTGCGCCGCCACTTCACGGCCTTCGACTCGGCCTTCGCCGCCCTGCCCCACCTCACCTGCTTTTCCGTCAAGGCCAATTCCAACCTGTCGGTACTCAAAACCCTGGCCGCACAGGGCGCGGGCGTGGACATCGTCTCGGGCGGGGAGCTTTACCGGGCGCTGGCCGCCGGCGTCGATCCGGCCAAGATCGTCTATTCGGGCGTGGGCAAACGCGCCGTCGAGATCGAGCAGGCGCTCTCCGCCGGCATCCTCATGTTCAACGTCGAGTCCATGGGCGAGCTGGAGCGCATCAGCGCCATCGCCGCGCGCCAGGGCAAAAACGCGAGCGTCAGCCTGCGCATCAACCCCGACGTCGATCCCAAGACCCATCCCTACATTTCCACGGGACTCAAGAAAAACAAGTTCGGCCTGGACATCGAAACGTCGCTTGCCGCCTACGCCCGGGCCAAGGAACTGCCGGGTGTGACGCCCGTCGGCATCGACTGTCACATCGGCTCCCAGCTCACCTCCATCGACCCGTTCCTGGAGGCCCTCAAGAAGATACTGGCTTTCCGCGAGAAGCTTTGCGCCATGGGCATCGAGACGCATTACCTCGACCTCGGCGGCGGACTCGGCATCCAGTACAACGAGGAGGAGCCGCCCCATCCGCGCGAATTCGGCCAGGCGCTGACCCAGGCCCTGGGCAAGCTGCCGCTCACGCTCATCCTCGAGCCCGGCCGCGTCATCGTCGGCAACGCCGGCATCCTGGTCACGGAGGTCGTCTACACCAAGAAGACCCCGAGCAAGGATTTCGTCATCGTGGACGCGGCCATGAACGACCTTATCCGGCCCTCGCTCTACGATTCCTACCATGCCCTCGGCGAAGTCCGCCCGGCCGGGCGCGAAACGCTCAACGTGGACGTGGTCGGCCCCATCTGCGAATCCGGCGATTTCCTGGCCCGGGACCGCGACCTGCCGGCCATGGCCCCCGGAGAACTCCTCGCCGTGTACTCGGCCGGGGCCTACGGCTTCACCATGTCCTCGAACTACAACTCACGGCCGCGCGCGGCCGAGGTGCTCGTGGACGGCGACAAGGTCACCCTGGCCCGCCGCCGCGAGACCTACGAGGATCTCGTCGCCCTGGAACGCTGAAGCCGCCTGCGCGTCCGCACGGCGAAAAAACATGAGACGCCCTCACGGCCGCGTCGCGTTGCAGGCAGTCCTGCGCGCCGCGGCCGTTTTTCCTTGCGCCGTCAAGCGCCTTCCGGCTTGACCGGAGCGGAGCGCATTATTACGTAAGGTATTCGCACAGCCCGCGGCGCGGCGGACTGTGCGGCGCTTTCCCTCAAGAATCCATCCCGGAGGTCGCCGGTCGTGAATGCCGCCCTGCCCGTGCTTCTGGCCATGCAGATCGTCTTTTGCGGCGACAGCATCACCAAGGGTTGGGAAATCTACAACCTGTTCGACCAGCCGCGCAAAGTGTTCATCAATGGCGTCGAATCCTGCACCAGCGCGGACATCTTAAAGCGCATCGAGCCCATCGCCCGCAAGAAGCCGCACAAGCTCTTCCTCATGATCGGCATCAACGAGATCAGCGCGCGAAAGCGCATCATCGACAACTACGACAAGATCATCAAGAAAATCCAGGAGCTTTCACCCTACACGCTCATCTACGTGCAAAGCATCCTGCCTACCCGCACGGATACCATCGACAACGCCGACGTCATCGCCACCAACGACCGCCTCAGGGAACTGGTGGCCCGCCAGAACCATTTCGTCCGCTACCTCGACCTCTACGCCTCCTTTCTCGCCGACGACGGCAAGCTCGGCCCCAATTTCACCGAGGACGGCATCCACCTGACCAAGAATGGCTATTCGCTCTGGAAAAAACTCATCGTCAGCCAGATGTGACGCGCCGCAGGAAACCGCCATGGGAATGGAAGCCCCGCCCCCCTACGCCATCGCCGGCAAGGAACTGCTCCTCGACACGCCCGAGGCGCGCGCAACGATCATGACGCTCTCGCCCGGCCAGCGCATCCCGCCCCACCGCCACACGCACGTGACCGACCACACGTTCTGCCTCGCCGGCACGGCCGTGGTCACGCTCCACGATCCCGAGGAAACCCTGCCCCTTGGGCCCGGGGACGCCTCGCGCGTGCCGCCCGGGCGCGTGCACGAAGTGGCCAATGCCGGCGAGACGCCCGCGCGGCTGCTCTTGCTCCAGGGGCCCGGGGCCTACGATTTCCTGCCGGCCTGAAAGGCACGTCGTCCGGACGCAGCCGTTTTTTCGCGCAGTCGTCATGACAACGGCGGGAAAGATGGTTATGAGAGTCGAATATTCCCCGTGCAACCCAAATGCCATCCTAAAAGGAGCGCATCATGAGCGAAAAATCCGATCTGTTCCACTGCGACGAAAAAATGCTGACCTACGACGCCGCCGTCGTTCTGGAAAAAATCGTGGACGGCCTGCGCCAGCGCAAGCTGGCCGCCACCACCGAGGACGGCCCGGTCTGCATCGACCTGCCGCTTCTGACCCAGTTGGAGATCAGCTTCAAGCAGAAGGTCAAACCCGGCAAGTCCAAGCGCAAGCTCTCCATCGAGCTGGCCTGGAAGGAAGAAGAAACGGCCGGCGAATAACCTGCCGCGCACGACCGCCAATGCAAACGCCCTCCCCGGGCTACCCGGGGAGGGCGTTTGCATTGGCGCCGGTGTGTGTTCAGCGCACGGGCGCGGGGCGCAGGATGCGCGGGGAAACCGCGCGCACCGAGGCCGTGCCTGTCAACAGCATGGCGGACGTCAGTTCGCTTTTGAGCTTTTGCAGCAGCGTCGCCACGCCCTCGGCCCCGCCGCCGAAGGCCCCGACCACCAGGGGACGGCCGATGAGCACAGCATCGGCGCCCAGGGCCAGATATTTGAGCACGTCGGCTCCGGTGCGCACCCCGCCGTCGGCCAGGATCACCCCCCGGCCCCGGACGGCGCTTGCGATCTCGGGCAGCACCTCGGCCGCGCCCGGAGCGTGGTCGAGTACCCGGCCGCCGTGGTTGGAGACCACGATGGCCGCCGCGCCGGCGTCGAAGGCGATGACGGCCTCGTCCGGGGTCATGACGCCCTTGACGATAAAGGGCAGTCTTGTCGCGCCCACGAGCTCGGCCAGTTCGGCAAACGATTTCGGGGAGACCGGCTGGCCCTTGAGCGCCATGACGAGCAGGCCCGCGCCGTCCACGTCCACGCCCACGGCCGCGGCCCCGGCGGCGTCGGCCTTGGCCAGCATTTCCTTGACCGCTTGCTGGGCGCGGGGCTTGACGATGGGGATGCCGCAGCCGCCCTGCGCCTTGATGGCCTCCACGCCGCTGCCGTACATGGCCGGGTCGGCCCCGTCGCCGCACATGCCCATGGTGCCGGCGGCGTCGGCCCCTTCGATGATCATGCGGATGAAGACGTCCTCGGACAGTTTGCCGCCCATGTTGTAGAGAACGCCCGTCATGGGCGCGGCGAGCACGGGCATGGAGAGCGTGCGCCCGAAAAGCGTCACGGACGTGTCCGCGGTCTTCACGTCGTGCAGGGTGCGCATGTTGAGCCGCCAGGCGTCCAGGGCGGCGAGGTTGGCCATGAAGGAAGAGCCCGTGCCCATGCCGCCCATGCCCGGGGCCTCGCCGGCGCAGACCCGGCCGTTGCACACCGGGCAGACCCGGCAAAATCCCTTGAGTTCCTCCCTGGCCTTCGTGCGTAGCGCCTTGATATCCATCGCGTGCCTCCCGTGGCGAAAAGTGAGAACGGTCCCGGGCCGCATCCCGGCAGTCCGGCCATCCGACGTCCTATCCCCGCCGCCCTCCCGGGGCAAGCCCGCCGGCAACGGCCGTCCGGCCGAAACACACTTTTTTTTCACGTGACTTGGCCGTTACCCCCATGGTAAGCGGCTGCTTCGAATGCGGCGTTTGCGTCGTCCTTCCAATGCCCAAACGAGGAGCCTATGCGGCCTATCATCGTCTGCGCGGCGCTTGGCTTATTTGCCGCGCTTTGCGCCTGTTCCGGAGGGGACAAAGATTCCTTCCGCAATGTCGATCACGATAAAAACGGCAAGATTTCCTACGAGGAACTGCTGTTCGTCTTTCCGGACGTGCGTCCGGAGATCTATGCCCAGATGGACACGGACGGCGACGGCAGCCTTTCCGAAACCGAGTACAAGGCCTTTCTCAAAGGCGAAGCCGCCGCGCCGGCCAAGGCAGCTCCCCCGGCGGCCGCGAGGCCGCCTGCGGGCCAGGCCCGGCCGGGTGACCCCGGCCAGCTCGCCGTGCCCTACCGCGGCGAGGAGGTCATCGAGATACCCGCGCCAGGGAGCGAAACCCCGGCCAAGGGCAAACCCGAAAAAGGCAAGAAAGACGCCAAGGAAGCCAAGGGCAAGGCCGAGACGCCCAAAAAGGGCGAAGCCACCCAGTACACGGTGCAGCGCGGCGACCACCTCTCGCGCATCGCCCACAAGTTCGGCATCAGCGTCGAAGACATCACCCGGGCCAATGGCAACATGAACCCGGACACCCTGCGCGACGGGCAGGTGCTCAACATCCCGGCGCGGCAGTAACCCGGCGTTAACCCGGTGCGACAACGCGGCATGCGGTTACGGAAAGGACGAGGCGTCATGCGATGGATTGCTTGCGCGGCTGCGGCCGTGCTGCTTGCGGGCGCGGCCATGCCGGCCCATGCCCTGACCCAGGAGGAGATCCTCAAGCGCCGGCTGGAAAAGATGCAGCAGGCCGAGCCCGCCATGCGCACCGAGGAACAGGAGCGGGACGAGCTCAACCGCCGCAACGCGGCCGATGTGGCCATGCCCGCGCCCAAGCCAGACACCGCGCCCCTGACCATGCCCGATCCGGTGCGGCATCCTCCCGCCACGCCCGAACCCAAGGGCGGCCTGTGGCAACAGCCTGCCCAAGGTCAGGCCAAACAGGCGGCCACGCCCACCGCGCCGCAGCCGGCTCCGGTTGCCGCGCCCGCGCCACAGCCACAGCTTCCGGCGTCCCGGAACGCCGACGCCGGCGCGGCGTCGGCTCCCCAGGGCATTCCGATCAATGTTCCGGCACCCGCAAAAGGCACGCCGATCAACGCCCCGACTGCCGCCGCCGCAACACCGATCAATGCCCCAAGCCCCGCGAAGGGCACGCCCATCAACGCGACGCCTGCCCCGGGCGGAACCCCGATCAACGCGCCGACAGCGTCGCAGAGCACGCCGATCAATGCGCCGGCCGTTGCGAAGAGCACACCGATCGACGCCCCGGCTCCTTCCGCTGCAACGCCGATCAATGCGCCGGCCGCCGCGCAGCGCGATCCGGCCACCGCCGCCGCCCTGTCCGCCCAGGCCGCCAAGGCGGCCAAAGCCGGCGACGAGAAAACCGCGCTGACCCTGCTTGGCGAAGCCCTGGCCGCCGATCCCAACGATTCCGACCTCTACAACAACCGGGGCAATATCTTAAGCAACATGGGCAAGCCCCGCGAAGCCCTGGCCGACTACGACAAGGCCATCGGCCTGCGCGCCGGCGATCCCGCCTCCTACACCAACCGCGGCCTGGCGTATGAACGTCTCGGTAACCAGGACAAGGCTTGCGCCGACTACAAAAAGGCGTGTGACCTGGGCGACTGCGACTTCTACAAGAGCTTCAAGGCCGAGGGACATTGCCGCAAGTAGGCCGGCAGAACTTTCCCTCCTTCGACGCGGACCGCGTCCAACCCGTCGCCATTGCAGACACGGCACGGCATTTGCTTGACGTTATTGCGAGCCCAGCAACGAAAGCACTGCCGCCATGCGACGGTCCGTTTGCGCGCGGCGTGACGGAAAGGAGGTCGCCTTGCCCCAGAGCGTGCTCATACTCTCCCCCCGGGCAAGCGCGCGGGCGTTTCTGACCCGGGCGCTCGGCGGCTCCTTTGCCGTGCTGCCGGCCGCGAACCGGGAAGAAGCGCTCTGCCTGATGCGGGAAAGGCCGGGATGCCGGGTGGCGCTCTGCGAAATGGGGGCGGACGCGGCCGGGGAACTGGCGACCGTGCAGGATCTGAAGACCTTGCGCCCCGGCCTCGCGGTCGTTGCTCTCCTCCGGCAGCCCTGCGGGGACACCTTGCCGCTCCCCGTGCGGCAGGGCCTGTGCAGCGCCGTGTGCACGCTGCCCATGCGCGCGTCCGCCTTGCAGGAGGAAATTCGCCACCTGCTGCGCGACGCGCCCGCGCCCCGGGCCAAACGTCACGTGGGCATCCTGACCCGCGAGGAAATCGATTTTCTGCTCGGCCGCGGCGACGCTTTCGCCGATGCCGCCTGCCAGCCCGCCCAGTGACCGCCAGCCGGGTCAGTCTCTCCCAGTCGGTGTATCGGTCGCCCCGCGCCAGAAGCGAACCACGTCCGCCGGAGTCTCCCGTTCGCGCAGCACCGTGAACCGCCCGCCCCGCGCCGCGATCACCCGGGGCATCTGCCGGCTGTTGTAGCGCGACCACATGGCCAGGGTGTAGGCACCCACGTCTTCCAGAACCACGAGGTCCCCGGGCGCAAGTTCCGGCAGCCGCGCCCGCCAGACCGGAAAATCCCCGGAGAAGCACAGCGGCCCGGCCAGATGCCAACGGTACGCGCGGCCGCCCTTGTCCCGTCCGTCCGGGGTCAGCGCCCGCGTACGGTGGGGCCAGTTTCGGGGATTGTAGCACTCGCGCACGAACATGTCCGCGCCGAGGTGCAGCACGGCCGTCCTGTGTCCGGGCTGGCGCTTGACGTATTCCACCCGGCTTGCGGCCACGGCGCTGGGCGCGTGGAGAAAACGCCCGAATTCCGTGACGAGGCGGAAGCGGCCGGAAAAGAGCTCCGGGCAGCGCGCCGCCAGGGCGGCGGCGTAGGCTTCGGGAGTCGGCGGCGCGTCCGTGTCGCGGTAGGCCACGGGCAGGCCGCCGCCGAAGTCGAAGCAGCGCACCCGCCGCGCTCCCAGCGTGCGGTCGATTTCCCCGGCCAGGTCGTAGACCGCGCCCACGCCCGCAACGAGCAGGTCCAGCGGGCAGCCCTGGGACCCTATGTGCACGTGCAGCCCGTCGAGCCAGGGGAAACGGGCAAAGGCCGCGAGAATGGCCTCGCGCTGCGCCAGGGGCACGCCGAATTTGGAATAGTCCCCTGCCACGCTCGTGGCCCGGATACGGCCGAGGCCGACCTGCGGATTGACGCGAAGCCCGGCCTGCGGCGCGATGCCGAGCGAAGCCGCCAGATCGCCCAGGCGGGCAAGTTCCTCGAAATTGTCGGCATTGACGCGGATGCCGCACGCAAGCGCCAAGCGCAGCTCCTCCACGGTCTTGGCCGGCGAATCGAACACGATGTGCGAGGACTTCACTCCCGCCTCCAGGGCGAGATGGATTTCCGGCAAGCTCGCGGCCTCGGCCCCGGCGCCGAGCCCGGCGAGAAAGGCCAGGACCGGTGGCAGCGGGTTGGCCTTGACCGCGGCCGCGGCCAGCGCGTGCGGCCCGAAAGCCGCGACCACCTCCGCGAGCCGGCGTTCCAGCAGGTCCAGGTCGTAGAGCACGAAGGCCGTGTCGTCTTCCCGGACCATGCCGGCAGCAAGCGCCTTGCGCACGAGTTCCATAGATCCGTCCTTCCTCGGGGCAGCGCCCAGTGTCATCCCCGGAACAACCAAAACCCCGACACCACGAGGGTGGCGAGCGTCACGGGCACGCCGACCCGGGCGTGTTCGCGAAAACCCAGGCGCACGCCGAGCGCCGCCGCCTGGTCGGCCACGATCAGGTTGGCGAGGCTGCCGGGGAGCAGCAGGTTGCCGGCCAGGGTGCTCGAAACGGCCAGAAGCGTCGCCTGCTGCGGGCTTTCGTGTCCGGGCAGCAGCAGCATCACGGCCGGCACGTTGGAGACGATGTTGGAAATGGCGGCCGTGGCCGCAAAAAGCCAGCCGGGGCGGGCGAGGTCGATGCCGGCGCGGCCCAGGCCGTCGTGGAGATCGGTCAGGAACCCTGCCGCAGCCACCTCGCGGTTGACCACGAAAAGCCCCAGAAAAAGAAGCAACAACTGCCAGTCCACAAGCGATAGCGTCTCGCGCGAGGTCATGCGCCGGCTGAGGAGCAGCGCTCCGGCGCAGCCAAGGGCCACGTTCTCGCGCGGCGCGCCGCCAAAGCAGAAAAAGGCCATGCACACGCCAAGAGCCGCCAGCCCCTTGGCCGACTGCCAGGCGTGAAACGGCGGCGCGGCAACGGAGAGCGTCAGGCGCGGGCCGGCGAAACGCCCCCGGTAGGCCACGACCACGCCCGCGAAGGCCAGCGCCAGGGACGCGGCCACACAGGGCCAGACTGCCGCGAGGTAGCCGAGGAAGGGAAGCCCGGCAACCTGGCCGATGAGCATGTTCTGCGGGTTGCCGATCAGGGTCGCGGCCGAGCCGATGTTGGCGGCGAGCGCCAGCCCGACGAGGTACGGCAGCGGGGAAAGGCCCCGGGCGAGGGTCGCCTCGACCAGGATCGGGGCCATGGCCAGGCAGACGATGTCGTTGGCGAGAACGGCCGAAAGCAGCGCGGCGGCGAGCATGACGCGGGCTAAGAGTCCCGCGGGTGAGGCCGTGGCGGCGATGATGCGGCGGCTGACGGCGGTGTAGAACCCGCCCAGGCGCAACTGCGCCGAAACGACCATGAGCCCGAAGAGCAAGGCCAGCGTGGGGGCGTCGGCCGCGCCCAAAGCCTCAGGCACGGTCAGAAGGCCCGAAGCGACGAGGACGATGGCCCCGAGCAGCGCCGCCCCGGCCCGGTCCAAGGCCAGTCCCGGCAGCCGCCCCAGGGCCATGGCCGCGTACACGAACACGAAGACTACCAGGACGATGGCGCGCACGCCCCGGGCCTATCAGTTTTGCCGGCAAAGGCCAAAACAAAAAGCGGCCCCCGCGGGGACCGCTTTTTGGAACAAGCGAAACGAAAACGCTATTTGCCGAGCAGGCTGGCGTTGCTCGGATGCTCGCCGAACCACTGCACCTTGCCGGAATCGATGTCGTAGAGCGCGCCGACGACCTTGACCTTGCCGGCGGCGGCCATCTTCTTGAGGAGCGGGCTCTTGGCATAGATGTCGCTGACGGCCTGCCAGACGTTGGCCTCGATGGACTTGTTGATGAGCTCGTCGAGGCTTGCGGAGGCGAAGCGGGACTTGACGGACTTGACCGCCGGCACGATGGGCGCGACCAGCTGGCCGATGTTTTCGGTCACGGGCTCGTTTTTGACCACGGCCGTCACCGCGCCGCATTTGGTGTGCCCGAGCACCACGATGAGCGGCACGCCCAGGTGTTCGGCCCCGTATTCCATGGTGCCGATCTCGTCCACGGCGGCCACGTTGCCGGCCACGCGCACGGCGAAGATGTCGCCCACGCCCTGGTCGAAGATGATCTCCAGGGGCACGCGGGAATCGGCACAGGACAGAATAGTGGCAAAGGGATGCTGCCCGTCGGTCGCGGTTTCATGGCGGCGGGCGGCGTCCTGGTGCGGCGCGACGCTGGCCTGGGCCACGTAGCGCATGTTGCCTTCCTTGAGCTTGGCCAGGGCCTCGTCCGCGGTCAGCCCCGGGCCGCCGGAAGAGGCCAGGGCCAGGGCGCAACATGCCAAAAGCAGCGCCAGCATGGTCGTTGCCGTGAAAAGCCTTTTCATCGCAGTTCCTCCCTCCAGCTGGTTATGAGCAATGAGCCTACAATAAAATGGAAGCGGCGGTCAAAGAAATCTTGGAAGGCCACGATTATCCACTCTGCGTACCGGGTATGCCCGCAAGGCTACAGCCCGCGACACAAGCCGATTCGCAGTCGGCAAGGGTTGGAAATGCGTCACGAAGCGTCGAGTTCGAGCCCCACCGGGCAGTGGTCCGACCCCATGACCGCGGTATCGATCCAGGCCCGGCGCACCTTGGACTTGAGTTCCTCGGACACGAAGAAATAGTCGATACGCCAGCCCACGTTGCGGTCGCGCGCCTTGAACCGGTAGTCCCACCACGTGTAATGCCCGCCTTCCTGCGTAAACAGGCGAAACGTGTCCACGTAGCCGGCGGCAACGAACTTGTCGAGCCAGGCCCGCTCCTCGGGCAGGAAACCGGAGGTCTTCTCGTTGGCCTTGGCGTTTTTGATATCCAGGGCGGTGTGGGCGGTGTTGAAGTCGCCGCAGACCACGATGGGCTTTTCGCGGCGCAGCGCCTCGGCGTGGGCGAGGAAGGCGTCGTAATAGCCGAGCTTGTAGGCCAGACGCTCGGGCCCACGACCGCCGTTGGGAAAATAGACGTTGAAGAAATAGAAGTCGTCGAATTCCATCTGGACGAGCCGCCCTTCGCCGCCGTAAGCGGGATCGGGCAGTTCCAGGGCGATGCTGCGCGGCTCCATGCGGTAGAAGCAGCCCACGCCGGAATAGCCTTTCTTCACCACGGAACTGGCCCACAGCGTCTTGTAGGACTCCGTATGGCCGAAATCGGCTTCGTGGCCGGGCTGGATCTTGGACTCCTGAACGCCGACCACGTCCGCGCCGCTGCCGGCAAGCCACTGCCAGAAGCCTTTCTGCACCACGGCCCGCAGGCCGTTGACGTTCCAACTCATCAAAATCATGGTATGCTTTCAGCCTCTTCTGTCGCCTGGCCGCATGTCTCCCCGCGCAGCATGCGCAGAAAGGCCGCGGCGCAGGTCGGGCAAAACTGCCGTCCGGCTTCTTCTTCGATGATGGAAAGCGCCGCATCAAGCGGCATGCCCCGCCGGTAGGGACGGTCCGTGGTCATGGCGTCGAAGGCGTCGGCAATGGCGATCATGCGCGCGCCAAGCGGGATGTCCTCGCCCATGATGGCCGTGGGATAGCCCCGGCCGTCCCAGCGTTCGTGATGGAGCAGGATCAGGGGCAGGATCGGGACCAGGGAGACGATGGGGCGCAGGATCTCCGCGCCGATGACGGCGTGCTCCTGGATCTTGGCGTATTCCTCGGGCGTGAGCCGGCCGGGTTTGAGCAGCACGGCGTCGCGCACGCCGATCTTGCCGATGTCGTGCAGGTTCGCGCCGATCTCGATCTCGCGCAGCGCCTTGTCGTCCAGGCCCATGGCCCGGCCCAGGCGCATGACCATGCGCGAGACACGGGCCGTATGGCCCTTGGTGTATTCGTCGCGCGCCTCCAGGGCGGTAATGAGCGCGGACATGCTGGCCAGGACGTGCTCGTGCTCCTTTTTGACGTGGCGGTAGCTTTCGGCAAGGAGCTGCTCCACCACGAGCTGCATCTTCTCCACGTCGAAGGGCTTGACGAAATAGCGCGACACGCCCAGGCGTTCGCCGCGCAGGATATCGCTTTGCCTCCCCCGCGCGCTCATGATCACGACCAGGGTGTGGCGCAGTTCCGGCTCGTCGCGCAATTTCTCGCACAGGGCGTAGCCGTCCATCTCCGGCATCTCGATGTCCGTGACCACCACGTCGGGCTTGTGCTCCCGGGCCAGCTCCAGGGCCTCGCGCCCGTTCTGGGCCGTGAGCACGAACAGGCCGCTTTTGATGAAGCTGTGGCGCAACAGCTCCCGGATGAGCTTGGCGTCGTCGACGACGAGAATCTTGTTGTGGCGCTTGCGCTCGACGAGGTCCAGGTGTTCGGAAACCTTGGACGCCAGCATCTCCGGGGTGAAGGACTTGAGCAGGTAGTCGTCCGCGCCGCAGGAAAACGCCGTCTCCATGTCGAGCGGATCGTCGCTGCTCGAGAGGATGACGACGGGCAGGTAGCGGCCCGGGTTTTCCTCCTTGAGCCGCCGGCACAAGTCCAGGCCCGAAAGCCCGGGCAGAAAAACGCTCGTGAGCACAAGCTCGAAATCCCTGCGGCCGCACAGGCCCAAGGCCTGCTCGGCATTGCGCGCCGCGACCACGCGGAAGCCCGACGGCGACAGGGCCGCGCGCACCACGTGCAGCAGGGTCCTGCCCGCGTCCACGAAAAGGATTTCCCGCGCCGCCGGACGGTTGGCGCGGGACTGCGCCAGTTCCTTGAGTTCCTGCAACACGGCGGCCAGGTTGCGGCGGTTGACGGGATGGATGTCCCGGCCATCCGGCACGGCGGCCATGCCCTGGCTGCCGCATTCCTCGAACGGCAGCAGGTAGAGGATGGGAATGGTCCGTCCCGCCTCCTGGGCCGCGGCGCGAACGCGCGCGACAAGCTGCGCGCATTCCAGGCCCATGTACGAGTCCTGGAGCAGTACGGCGTCCGGCACGGGTTCCCCGAGAGGAACGTCCACCTGCCCTTCCTCCGGGAACGCGAAAGCGTACTCCACCCCGGCCGTCAGGTAGACCTTGGACAGGAAAGCCCGGTAGAAGACGATGTCGATGATATTGACGACGAACATCAACACCTCCCGGACGCAGGCCCCGCGCCGCGCCCGGACTTACGCGAAGGACAACAGAGAGGCCAACAGCTTGCCGTCCGTGAAGGACACCCGCGCGTAGCCCCCGCCGGAAAGCGCGCCGGGATTGACCACCGTGGTCGCGCCGAGAACCTCCACGGCCCTGGCCTCGTGGATATGCCCGGTCAGGCACACGGCCGGCCGGACCCGCTCGATGAAGACACGTACCGCCTTGCTCCCCACATGCGCGCCGCCGCCGACCACGTCCGTCGCCGTCCCGTAGGGCGGCGTATGGCAGACCATGACCAGGTGCGGGCAATGGGCCACGGTGGCGTACGCGGCATCGAGCCAGGCCGCGATGCGCTCCTCGCCGGCCTCGCTCGGCGTGCCGAAGGGTGTGGGCGTGGAATAGCCGCAGCCGAAAAAGCCCACGCCCTGCGGTGTCACCCGGCCGCTGGCGTGGATGTTGATGCCCTCGCGCGTGAGGTAGGCGTCCACATCGATTTTATCCATATTGCCGATCTGCGCCAGGATGACGGCGTTTTGCCGCCGTACGGCGTCAACAACGGCCTTGGCCGCGCCCGCGCCGCCCCTTACGGTCAGATCGCCGGTGATGACGACGCCCGCCGCAGCAGCGAGGCCGGGCACGCGCGCCACAGCCGCCGCATCATCATGGATGTCGCCGATGGCGATCCAGTACGGCCCCTCGCTCATGCATCCTCCTTGGGTCGCGCCGCCGGGAAGAGGCTTCCCCATACGGTAATGCCCTGCTACCATGCGGCCATTGTGAATACAATGCAACCGGATGCCATCTCCGCTACGGACAAACCGACGCTCAGGCGGGCCATGCTCGCCCGGCGCGCCGCCGTGTCGCCACAGGACGCGGCCCGGGCCAGCGCCGCCGTGGCCGCGCGCGTCTGGGAACTGCCGGCGGCGGCAGGGGCCGGGGAAATCCTCGCCTACCTGCCCGTCAAAAACGAGATCGACGCCTCGCTCGTCGCCCGGGAGGCGCTGGCCCGGGGCATACGGCTCCTGTTGCCGCGCTGCCGCGCGGGCGCGCAGGGCATCCTGGACATCGGCTGTGTGACGTGCTTAAGCGACGTGGTCGCAGGGCGCTTCGGCATCCTGGAGCCCCGCGAGGACGCCTGCCGCAGCGCGGACGCGTTCGCCCCGGACCTCATTCTCGTGCCCGCCGTGGCCTTCGACGCGGCGGGAAACCGGCTGGGTTTCGGCGGCGGTTATTACGACAGGCTGCTTGCCCTGCCCATGGCCGCCGGCGCCTTCACAGCCGGCCTGGCCTACGCCTTCCAAGTGCTGCCGCGCCTGCCGGCCCAGGCATGGGACATTCCGGTCGATGCGGTCGTCACCGAACACCAAACCCTCTTCACTCACCCATGAACTACATTCCTTTCGCCTTTCCGGGGCTGCCGCGCGTCGGCTGCGCCTTCGGCTGCGGTCCGGACACCATGGCCCTGACCGGCGCGGCCGACCCTGCCGCCGTCATCGCCACGCGGCGCGCCCTGCGGGCCGACTTGGGCTTTTCGACCTGGCATTCGCTGAAGCAGGTGCACGGCGTGCATATGATCTTCGAACCGGAATTCGATACGCTCGAGCGCCCGAGCGTCGAGGCCGGCGACGGCATGGCCGAAAGCCGGCCCGGCCATGCGCTGGCCATCAAGACGGCCGACTGCCAGCCGATTCTCATCGCCCATGAATCCGGGGAATGCGTCGCGGCCCTGCACGTGGGCTGGCGCGGCAACGTGGCGGATTTCTGCGCGCGGGGGGTACGCTCGTTTTGCGTGCGCTACGGCTTCGGTCCGCGCGAGCTCCTGGCCGTGCGCGGCCCGAGCCTCGGACCGGGGGAAGCGGAATTCACCGCGTTCGAGACGGAGTTCGGCGAGGCGTTCCGACCGTATTTCGACTACCGGACCCGCCGCATGGACCTGTGGCGGCTCACGCGCGACCAGCTCGTCGCGGCCGGCCTTGACCGCGACCGCATCTTCAGCCTGGACCTATGCACCAAAAGCCTGCCGCTTTTTTTCTCCTACCGCCGCGACAGGACCACCGCCCGCCAGGCAAGCCTCATCTGGATCAAGGAAGCCTAGCCATGGCTGCTAGAACTGGAAGGTCCCGTCGGTGAGCACCTCCAGGCAGGCGTCCACCACGGCGGCGTCGTAGCGCACGCCGCGGCCGTCGCGCAGTTCGTCCAGCATCGCCTCCAAGGGAAAGGCCGCCCGGTAGGGACGGTGGGAGGTCATGGCCTCGGCCACGTCGGCCACGGCCAGGATGCGCGAGCCTTGCAGCTGCGCCTCGCCGGAAAGTCCGTGCGGGTAGCCCGAACCGTCCATGCGTTCGTGGTGCTCGAGCACCATGCGGGCCACGGGCCAGGGGAAGGGAATGTCCTTGAGGATATCGTAGCCGACGCGGCTGTGGTCGCGCACGATGCCGATCTCGAGGGGAGTGAGGCTCTGCGGCTTGGCCAGAATTTCCGAGGGCACGTGAATCTTGCCGATGTCGTGGATGAGCCCGGCCACGCGGATGCCCTCGCAGGTGTCGGCGTCGCACCCGAGCCGCGCGGCCAGGGCGGACGCCAAATGGGAAACCCGCTCCTGATGGCCGGCCGTGAAGGGATCGCGCGTCTCCGAGGTCACGGTCAGGGCATTGACCGTCTCCTTGAGGGTGCGCCGCAGGCCGACGACGGATTCGCGCAGGGCCTGTTCCACCTCGCGGCGCCGGCTGATGTCGCGAAAAACGACCACCGACCCAAGCCTCTGCCCCCTGTCGTCGAGGATGTCCGAAAAACGCTGCTCGACGGGGAGGGAGGCGCCGTCGGCGCGGCACAGCAGCAGGCTGTCGCCGTCGTCCGACTCCATATCTTCGTCGGCGCGCGTTTGGTAGACCTCCGCAAGCGTCCGGCCGAGCACCTCGTCCCCTGGCCGGGCGAGGAGCTTTTCGGCCATGGGGTTGACGAAGCGGACCAGGCCGTCGGGACCCGTGGTCACGACGCCCTCGCCGAGATGCGCGAGCGTCATGGCCATCCAGCGTTCGTTTTCGGCCAGCCGACGCTCCATGCGCGACCTGTACAGGGCGATTTCCAGGGCCGTGCCGAGTTCGCGATCCTCGAACGGCTTAATGACGTAGCCGTGCGGCACGGCCTCGCCGGCCCGGCGCAGGGTTTCCGGATCGGTGTGGGCGGAAAGGAAGACCACCGGCACGGAAAAGCGCTCGCGGATGCGCGCGGCCGCGGCGATGCCGTCCATGGGCCCGGCCAGCATGATGTCCATGAGCGCGAGGTCCGGTGCGACCACGCCGGCCAGACGCACGGCCTCCTCGCCCGTGTCCGCCACGGCCGCGAGTTCGTAGCCCAGCCGTTCGAGACGGCGGCGGAGGTCCATGACGACGATGGCCTCGTCTTCGACGACCAGCACCCGGGGACGGGGCGACGCCTCAGCCATGGGACCGCCCTCCCGCGCGCAGAATGTCCGCCAGGGCCGTGCCGATGTCCGGGAAGCGGAAAACGAAGCCGAGCTGCGCCAGTTTCGCGGGCACGGCGCGCACGCCGTTGAGGAAGAGTTCCTGGGCCATTTCGCCCAGGGCGAGGCGCAGGAGCAACGTCGGCGCGCGCAGGACCGCCGGCCGGCCAAGAGCCCGGCCGAGGGCGCGGGCGAGGCTGTCCTGGGTGATCGCGCCCGGCGCGGCCAGGTTGAAGGGGCCACTCGCCTGGGGATGCTCCATGAGCAAGCGGATGGCCGCCACCTCGTCGGCAAGGTGAATCCAGGGGAAATACTGCGTGCCCGGGCCGAGCGGCCCGCCGAGGAAAAAACGGTACGGCGCGAGCATGCGCGGCAGCGCGCCGCCGCCCGCGCCAAGGACCACGGCCGTGCGCGCCACGGCCCGGCGCAGGCCCAGGGCTTCGGCCCCGGCGGTGGACGCCTCCCAGTTCCGGGCGAGCTCGGCGAGAAAACCCGTGCCCGCGGGCGCGGCTTCGTCCACAAGGGCCTCGCCCCGGTCGCCGTAAAACCCCGTGGCCGAGCCCTGGACGAGCACCGGCGGCGGGTCGGCGGCGCGCCTCAGGGCGTCCATGACGGCCGCGCCGGCATCCAGGCGGCTTTGGCGCAGTCGCGCCTTGCGGGCCGCAGTCCAGTAGCCTGCGGCGATGTTCTCCCCGACCAGGTTGACCAGGACCGCCGCGCCGTCGAGATGGCGCAGCCAGCCGTCGCCGGTCGCGCCGTCGAAGGGGGCGTAGGTCACGCCGGGCGCGGGAGGATTCCCGGAGGGCCTGCGCGAGAGCACCACGACCTCATGGCCGTCGCCCGTCAGGGAACGGACCAGGGCGCGACCGATAAATCCCGTACCACCGGCGATGACCGCCTTCATGGCCGCCTCCTTGCCAAACTCCGTTGAAATATTGGAACTCTTATACGGAAAGTGGCGGCAAAGGCAACGGGCTGCGCGCTAGTAGGTAAAATCGAGCTGGTAGGAAACAGGCGTGGCCGCATCGAACGGCCAGAAAAAAAAGCTTTTTTTGAGCCAGGGTGAAACGTCCGGCCGCGTGAGGGCAAGTTCCAGGGTCAACGAATAGTTCTGCCCCCGCTCCAGACGGTCCCAGGAACCGAGGTCGATGAGGATCTCGCCCCAGGCCTTGCGGAAAAGCGCGTGCAGTTCCTTGTCGGCCACGGCCCCCTGGCCCGGGACGTCGATGGCGTATTCGCCGCCCTTGAGCCGCCGCAAGCGGCTTTCCCAGCGCGCGTGGGACACTTCGTGGTTCCAGACGTAATCGCGTTTGAGGGATAATCTGGCCTTGCACACGAGGGCCAGCTGCTCGCCGGCCAGAAGCGCCTGGCGGATGGGTTCGATGCCGGTGGGTTCGACCCCGAAGCGTACCCAGATCTTGCCCTCGAAATTATTAAGCACGAGGTTGTTGAGCAGCAGCTCCTGGGCACGACACGGCCTCGCCGCCAAAAGAAGCACAGTCGCGGCGAAAGCCAGCGCCCAAAGGCTGCGGCGCTTGAACGAAAGAGGGAAAAGCATGCCGCTCCTGTCGTTTGCAAAACCGATCATGCGGTATTGGGCCTAATCCAAGCCGCCCGCTTTGACAACCGCAAGGCCCCTCGGCTAACACCCGACACGGCGCTTCGCCGCCGGACGCACCGCTTATGAAACCCATCCGCCTCTACGTCATCGGCGCGGCCAAGACGCCGTTTTTCAAGGACGCCGCCGCGCATTACCTGGTGGCATTGCGCCGCCACCTGCCGGCCGAGGAGATCGTGGTTCGCGACGGCAAGGCCGCTGACGCCGCCCGGCGCAAGGACGAGGAAGGCAAGGCCCTGCTCGCCCGGCTCTCGCCGCGCGATACCGTCATCGTCCTCGACGAACATGGCCGGGGGCTCACGTCACGGGAACTCGCGGCCAAGGTGTCCGCGTGCATCGAAGACCCCGGGCGCGTCCCCTGTTTCGTCATCGGCGGCGCGTACGGCCTTTCCCAGGCGGTGCTCGATCGCGCGGACCTGACCCTGTCCCTTTGCCCCGGCACCCTGCCCCACGAACTGGCGCGGGTGGTACTCTACGAACAGCTTTACCGCGCAGCGGCCATTCTTGCCGGTGCGCCCTATCATCACTAAAATTGTTGCAAAAGGCGGTCCGTATGCCCCTGCCCCTGCTCGACGCCGCGTATCTCGCCAAGCTGCGCGCCTATTTCGAATCCGGCGACCTCGCCTTCGACTTCGAAAACGCCTCCGAGGAAGCCAAGGGGGACATCCTCGACTTCCTGGAATCCCTGATGGACCTGGCCGAGCTGGCCGATGCCACGGCCACGCGGCTCATCTTCAAGGATTCCTATATGGAAGCCGTCACGGGCGAAAAAAGCGACAAATAGCGCGTCTTCCCCCCGCAGGCGTAGGAGCCCGCGGCGCTCAAGCCAAAACCCGCAACGTCGCCCCCCGCGCAGGCCTCGCCCGTCATGGTCAGCACGGCCATGGGCGGCGGCGCGAGCTCGCCGCACAGGGCCAGGAACTGCCGCCAGGGGGCGAAGGCGCGGCTGAGGCACAAGACGAACGCGCCCCGCTCCCGGGCGAGGATGTCCGGCACGGTGCGCCGCACGTCGCCCTCGGCCACGTGCATGCCGGATAGCCCGAGCCGCGCCACGACCTCGGCGAGAAACACGCAGCGCTTTTGCCGCGCTTCCAGCAGGTAATACGGCCCCCGTTCGAAAAACGCCCGCAGCGGCACGCCGGGCAGTCCCGCCCCGGCCCCGAAGTCCAGGCAGACCATGGGCTCGCCGGCCGGCGGCAGCACGGACGCTCCCGGCCCGTCGGCCAGGAAATCGGCCAGATGCCAGGAATCGGCGACCAGCGTCTCCAGCACGCCTGGCCAATCCGCCGGCCCGACCAGATTGACCTTGGAGCGAAACCGCTCCACCAGCCCGAGATAGCCGGCCAAAAGCGCGGCCTGGGACGGGGCGAGCCGCCGCCCGAGAGCGAGTGCTTTTTCGGAAACCGCGTCGGCGTCAGGCGCGGGCGCATGTAAGGCCATGGCCATTTTCCTCCATCAAATTGACCGTTGCACATTTCGGCCCGTTGCTCTACCAATCGCGGCCGAAAAGACATGCAAAGCTAAGGAGAGGCGAACGTGAGCGCAACCCCCAAACACCAGGCCGTGCTCTTTCCGGGCCAGGGTTCCCAGGAACGCGGCATGGGCCGGGCCCTGGCCGAGGTTTCGACCGAGGCGGCCGAACTCTGGACCATGGCCGAAAAGGCCTCGGGGCTCCCGCTGCGGGAGATCTACTGGGAGGGCGACGAGGCGGCCATGGCCGACACCCGCGCCCTGCAACCGGCCATGACCGCCGCCACCCTGGGCCTGTGGTTCTTCCTGCGCCGAAAGCTCGCCGGCGTCGTCGGCTTCGCCGGCCACAGCCTCGGCGAATACGCCGCCCTGGCCGCTTCCGGCATGCTCGAGGCCGAAGCGACCCTTGCGCTGACAAGCCTGCGCGGCCGGCTCATGGCCGAGGCCGCCGGCGGCGAAGGGGCCATGGCCGCCGTGCTGAAGCTTTCCCTGGACGCCATCGAGGAAGTCGTGCGCGAGGCGGGCGAAGCCGCCGGCCGGCTGCTCGTGGTCGCCAACTACAATTCCCCGGGCCAGTTCGTGCTTTCCGGCGACAAGGCGGCCATCGAAGCCGCCGCCGTCCTGGCCAAGGAGCGCAAGGGCCGTGCCGTGCCCCTGGCCGTCAGCGGCGCGTTCCACAGCCCGCTCATGGCCGCGCCCGCGGCGGAACTGGAGAAGGCCCTGCGCAAGGCGGGCCTGCGCAGCCCTGCCGCGGCCCCGGTATTTTTCAACGTCACCGGCGCGGCCGAGCCCGACGCCGACAAGGCGCTGGCCTTCATGTGCCGCCAGATGACCTCCCAGGTGCGCTGGATCGACACCATGGCCAACCTGCACGCCGCGGGCGCGCGGACCTTCGTCGAACTCGGGCCCAAGGGCGTGCTGGCCAAGCTCGCCACGGCCAACCTCAAGGGCGTGTGCGACGACTGCACGGCCGTAAACATTGCCGATCCGGCCGGCGCGGCCGTCCTGGAGGCGTAAGCGGCATGCGCGCAACGACCCATTTGCGGGAGCTTCTGGAAAAGGCCCTGGCCGCGCGGGATCTCGCCTGGCCGGAAAAAACCACCATCGAACCGCCCCGCGACAAGGCCCACGGCGACCTGGCCACCAACGTCGCCCTGGTCGCGTCCAAACAGGCCAAGATGCCGCCGCGCCAGCTGGCCGAAGCCCTCCGCGAGGAACTGCTCGCCGCCGCCGGCGACATCGCCGCCGTGGACGTGGCCGGCCCCGGCTTTTTGAACGTCACCTTCGCGCCGGCCTTCTGGCAGCGCACCGTGCTCGAGGTCGCCGCCGCCGGGGACGACTACGGCAGGCTCTCCATCGGCGCGGGCACGCGCATCCAGGTGGAATTCGTCTCGGCCAACCCGACCGGTCCCCTGCACATCGGCCACGGTCGCGGCGCGGCCGTGGGCGACACCCTGGCCCGGGTGCTGCGCGCGGCCGGTTTCGACGTCGAAACCGAATACTATATCAACGACGCCGGCCGGCAGATGCGCATCCTCGGCATGTCCATCCTCTACCGCTACCGCGAGCTGCTCGGGGAGCCCGTGACCGAGCCCGAGGACTACTACCGGGGCGAATACGTCAAGGAACTGGCCCAGGAGCTCATCGACCGCGAGGGCATGGCACTCCTCGACCTGCCCGAGGGCAAGGCCACGGACGTGTGCCGGTTGCACGGCGAACAGCGCATCCTCGACGGCATCAAGAAGGATTTGCAGGATTTCCGGGTCCGCCACGACGTCTGGTTCCCGGAATCCACGCTCTTCGCCGCCGGCGCGGTGGACCGCACCTTCGCGGAGCTCAAGGCGAAAAACCTCGCCTACGACAAGGACGGAGCCCTGTGGTTCGCCACGACCAATTTCGGCGACGACAAGGACCGCGTGCTGGTCAAGTCCGGAGGCGAGCTCACCTATTTCGCTTCCGACATCGCCTACCACGACGACAAGTTCCGCCGGGGCTTCGACATCGTGGTGGACATCTTGGGCGCGGACCATCACGGCTACGTGCCGCGCATGAAGGCCTGCGTGGCCGCGCTCGGGCGCGATCCCGAAGCGAGCCTCAAGGTCATCCTGGTCCAGCTCGTCAATTTGCTTAAAGGGGGCGAACAGATCGCCATGTCCACCCGGGCCGGCAAGTTCGAGACGCTCGCCGACGTGGTCGCGGAAGTCGGGGCCGACGCGGCGCGGTTCATGTTCCTGTCGCGCAAGTCCGACAGCCACCTGGACTTCGACCTGGACGCGGTCAAGCAACAGTCCATGGACAACCCGGTCTACTACGTCCAGTACGCCCACGCCCGGGTCAAGTCGCTTTTCGCCAAGGCCGCCGAACGCGGCTTTTCCCCGGCTCCGGCCACGCCGGAACTGCTTGCGCGTTGCGACACCTCCGAGGACCTCGAGCTGCTCAAGCTCCTGGAGCAGTACCCGGACACCATCGCCGCGGCCGCGCGCTCCTTCTCGCCCCATCTGGTGAGCTTCTACCTGCGCGACCTCGCCGGCAAACTGCACCGCTATTATACCGCCAACCCGGTGCTCACGGCCGGGGACGACGCCCTGGTCGCGGCGCGGCTGCACCTGCTGAACGCCGTGGCCGCGGTGGTCAAAAACGGCTTGCGCCTGCTTGGCGTTTCCGCGCCGGATAAAATGTAGGCGGCTTGACATTCGCGCGCCTTTGGCACTTATGCTCGGGCCAAGGAACCGAGCCGCATGAAGCTTCTCAGCCGATTCAACGTATCCCAGGACAAGGGAGGACCGAAAAAGTTCTCCATTGAAATCAGCATGTCCGGCGTCATTTCCGTCGGCATCGTGGTCGTGCTCGGCATGTGCTGGGTTTTCATCCTCGGCATCCTGGTCGGTCGCGGCTACAAGCCGGAAACCGCCGTGCCGCAGATCGCCCAGATGATGCCGACCACCGAGCCCAAGCAGCCCGAGGGCTCGGCCCCGGCCGCGCCGCCCACCGTGCTCAAGCCCGAGGAACTCCAGTTCATGGAGGACCTGCACGACAACAAGGGCGGTGAGGTGGTGACCGATTCCACCCAGAAGTCCTCGGCCGACGGCAAAAAGCCTGCGGAAACGCGCGCCACGCCCATGGGCTCCGCCCAGGCCCCCATGGCGATCCCTGCCCGGCCCGCGCCCGTGCCCGCGGCGGCGAACGCCGTTGCGCCCGCGCCGGCGAAACAAGCTGCCCCGGCGCCCAAAGCGAAAGCCGCGGTCGAGCCCAAGACGCCGTTTGAAAAGAAGGAGACCGGCACGTTCGCGGCCACTTATCAGGTCGCCTCGTTCCCGTCCAAGGAGCAGGCCGACACGATGGTGAAGAACCTGTCGCGCAAGGGGTTCTCCGCCTCCATCCAGGAGGCCAGCGCCGGCAGCCGCAAGGTCTTCCGCGTCAAGGTGCAGTTCAAGGGCACCGAGGCGGAAATCGCCGACGGGCTGCGGCGGACAGGCGAAAAAGGCCCTATACTTCTCGGCAAAAAACCTTTATAAGGATCGCCCGCTTTCGCGGCAAAATCGATGCATAAAGAGGACCGCCAATGATCCCAGGCTCTTTCGTCCCCACCAAGGCGTTTTTCACCAAAGGTGTCGGCCGCCACAAAAATAAGCTCCAATCCTTCGAGCTGGCCCTGCGCGAAGCCGGCATCGAAAAGCTCAACCTCGTTTACGTGTCGAGCATCTTTCCGCCGCATTGCCAGCTGATCACCATCCCCGAGGGCGTGAGCCTCTTGAGCCCCGGCCAGATCACCTTCTGCGTCATGGCCAGAAACGCCACCGACGAAAAGAACCGCCTCGTGGGCTCGGCCGTGGGCATGGCCTTCCCGGCCGACAAGTCCAACTACGGCTACATTTCCGAGCACACGGCCTTCGGCGCCGAGGAGCAGGAGATCGGCGACTTCGCCGAGGACCTCGCTTCCACCATGCTCGCCACCACCCTCGGCATCGATTTCGATCCCGAGACGGCCTACGACGAGCGCCGCCAGACCTACCTCATGAGCGGCAAGATCATCGATTCCGCCTCCATGCCCTGCGTGACCACGGGCGAATCGGGCATGTGGACCACGACCATCTCCGCGGTGGTGTTCATTCCCTAAGCCCATGTCCCAGGCGGCACTCTTCGCCCCCGGGTCGGCGGCCGCGTCCATGCCGGAGCACGGCTGATGGACGCGGCCGCCCGGGCCAGGGAAATCGTCAAGCGGCTGCGGCCGCTCTACCCTGTCCTTACGCCGGCGCTCGACTATCATAGCGCCTATGAGTTGCTTGTGGCCACGGTCCTGGCCGCCCAGTGCACCGACGCCCGCGTCAACACCGTCACACCCGAATTCTTCCGCCGCTGGCCGGATCCCGCCGCCCTGGCGCATGCCGCCGTCGGCGACGTGGAGGACGTCGTCCATTCCACGGGCTTTTTCCGGCAAAAGGCAAAAAACCTCGTGGCCGCGGCCCGGCGCATGGTCTCCCTGCACGGCGGGACCGTACCCGACACCATGGAAGCGCTCACGGCGCTGCCGGGCGTCGCGCGCAAGACGGCCAACATCGTACTGTCCAACGCTCTCGGCAAAAACGAGGGCATCGCCGTGGACACCCACGTGCGCCGGCTGTCCTTCCGCCTGGGCTTGACGTCCTCGGACAACCCGATCATCATAGAAAAGGATATGATGCCGCTTTTTGCACGCAAGGACTGGGGGGCAATCAACCACCTGCTGGTCCTGCACGGCCGGGCCGTGTGCAAGGCCCGCTCCCCCCGTTGCGACGCCTGCGCGCTCGGCGACATCTGTCCGAGGCGCGGGCTCTGACCGCGCCCATGGCCGCCGCGGCGCGCCATCAGGCAACAACCCGTTTTCCGGTTTGCAACCGTAGCGCCGCCGTGTGACGTTCCGGGCCGGCCCTGCCGGCCCCCGAGACGGCGGCACCCGAGGGTCTCATGACCGCCGTGCCCATCTCCGCTTCTTCCACCCGACGCGACCGCTTGGTCCTTGGCTTCGTCTTCCTGCTTTCCGGCGCTTCGGCCCTGCTGTTTGAAACCCTGTGGCTGCATCTGGCCGGGCTGGTCTTCGGCGTCGGCGTCTACGCAAGCGCCTTGGTCCTTTCGAGCTTCATGGGCGGGCTCGCCCTCGGCAACGCGCTGATCTCCCGCTTCGGCCGCGACGTGACCGATCCGGTGCGTTTCTACGCCGCCATGGAATTGCTCGTCGGGGCCTGGGGCCTGTTGCTGGTCCTGTGCTTTCCCCTGCTCACGGTATGGCTCGGGGCCATGCTGCACCCGGCCCTGGACAAGCCTGTCCTGCTCAATTCCCTGCGGTTTTCGTTTTCGTTTTTGCTTTTTCTGCTGCCGGCCACGGCCATGGGCGTGACCTTGCCGCTGCTGGTCAAGGCCCTCGCCCGCCGGCCAGGGGAATTCGGCCTCGCTCTCGGCCGGCTTTACGGCGTCAATACGCTCGGGGCCTGCCTCGGCGCGCTGCTCGGCGAAACGGTGCTCATCGCGCCGCTCGGGCTTTCGGGAACGGGCTGGTTCGCCGCCGGACTCAACGTGCTGGCCGCCGTCGGCGCGCTGGCCGTTGCCGCGAAATTCCGCGAGGCGCCCGTGCGCGCGGACGACGCGACCAAGGCCGCCCCGCCGCCGCTGTCCTCCCGCGCCAGACGGCTGCTCGCCGCCGGCTTCCTCTCCGGCGCGGCCTTTCTGGGCCTCGAAGTCGTCTGGACCCGGTTTCTCCAGCTTTTCGTGCGCTCCACGAGCCTGGCCTTCGCCGTGATGCTCGCCGTGATCCTGGCCGGCATCGGCCTCGGCGGAGCGTTCGCGGGCTGGTGGCTGCGCCGCGAGGCCGACGGCCGCCGCGTCACCGCGCCCCTGGTCCTTTGCATCGGGGCCGCCGCCCTGGCCTCCTACCGCCTGTTCGAAGCCGCGGCCGGGGTGTCGCTTGGCGTCTACCAGAGTGTGGACTGGCGCTATGTGACCGTGTTGTCCCTGGCCCTGATGTTCCCTGCCGCCTTCGTTTCGGGCCTGGTCTTCACGACGCTCGGCGAAGCCTTCCACCGCGAAGTGGGCGACCGGGCGCGCTCGGCCGGCCTCGTGGCCATGGCCAACACCCTGGGGGCCATGCTCGGGCCGCTTGCGGCCGGTTTCGTCCTCCTGCCGCTTTTCGGCATGGAGTGGAGCCTTTTCGCGCTCTGCGCCGCCTACGTCCTGCCGACCATACTCTGCCTGGGCAAGGCCGCGCCCTGGCCGTCGCCGCGCGCAAGCCGCCCGCTCCAGGCCGCCGGCGTCGCCTTCACCCTGTGCCTGGCGATCTTCCCCTTCGGTTCCATGGACGGCTATTTCAAGCGCGCCTGCGCCGACTTCCTCAAGGACGGCGAAAAGCTCATCGCCACCATCGAAGGCGTTACCGGCACCCTGCAATACCTCCGCCAGGACTACCTCGGCCACCCCTACGCCTACCGCCTCGTCACCGACGGCTACTCCATGTCCTCAACGGACCGCAGCGCCAAACGCTACATGAAGCTCTTCGCCTATTTCCCCGAGGCCGTGCTGCAAAATCCCAAGTCCGCCCTGCTCATCTGCTTCGGCACCGGCTCCACGGCCACGGCCCTGACCGAGGACAAGCGGCTGACGTCCATCGACGTGGTGGACATCTCCCGGGACGTTTTAAGCGGCGCATCCATTGTCTACCCCAAGCCCGAAAAAAATCCCCTGGAGGACCCCCGCGTCCGCACGCACGTGGAGGACGGCCGGTTCTTCCTGCTGGCTTCCAGCAAGAAATACGACATCATCACGGCCGAGCCGCCGCCGCCCATGATGGCCGGCGTGGCCAACCTCTATTCCCGGGAATACTTCCGGCTCATCCGCGACCGCCTGGCCGACGGCGGCATGGTCACCTACTGGCTGCCGGTGTTCGAGATTTCCTCGCAGGACGCCAAGGCCATCCTCAAGGCCTTCTCGGAAGCCTTCGAACACGCCTCGTTGTGGATGGGAGACAATTTCAACTGGATGATGGTCGGGGTGAAAAAGCCCAAAGGCCCCAAGCCGGACGCGGATTTTTCCCAGCCCTGGGATGCGCCGGACACCGGGGAGGGTCTGCGCCGCATCGCCGTGGAGAAACCGGCCCAACTCGGCGCGCTTTTTATGCTCGACGGCAAGTCCCTGGCCGGCTACCTCGGCGACGCCAAGCCGCTCACCGACAACTATCCCAAGCGCCTGCGCGGCTATCCGGACAGCCCCGAGGTCCAGAAACAGTTTCTGGCCGCACACAACGAGCTCATGGACGCCATGGCCGCCAAGACGCGTTTCGGCGAGTCGGCCGAAGCGGCCCTGCTGCTGCCGCCCGCCGTGCGGGCCGAGGCCGACGCCTGGTTCGAGACGCAGCAGATCATGAACACCTACCTTAACAACATGCTCACGCCGCCGCCTTCCCTGCCGGCGGTCAACTACGTCCTCTCGGGCACGGACCTGCGCGTGTTGCCGCTTTGGCTCATGAAGTCCGACGCCAAGAAGCAGGCTATCGTGACCAAGGCACTGGCCGCGGGCATGGCCCCCACGGCGGAGACGGAGTTCCAGCTCGGCATCCGCGCCCTGGCCGACCGCGATTACCTGCTGGCCGAAGCCAAGCTCCGGCGCGCCCAGGACCTGGGCTACCCAAGCAACCTCGCCCCGGCGCGCGTGTTCGTGCTGTGCCTCGCCGGCCGGCTGGCCGAGGCCGAAGACCTCGCGGCCGTGGCCTTCAAGGGCGGCCAGGCCAGCGTCGCGGCCAAGTCATACATGGACTGGCTGGCCCGGACCTTCGGCTTCAAGAGCCCGTTTTAATCCCTGCGCCGGTTGCGGCCCCTGCGCCGCAACCGGCAGCCCGCACGGCCACGCCGCAATCGACACTGTCTATCGTTAGCGCCCGAGCGCATCGAATCAATCGATTTGACCTCCCCCGCGTCCCTGGGACTATGTTCCGGCAAAAGGAGTACCCATGGACACGACGCTGGATTGCCGGGGACTTGCCTGCCCCGGGCCTGTGCTGCGCTGCAAGGATTGCGTGGAAAAAGAGGCCCCCAAGACCCTCACCGTCACCGTGGACAACCAGGCGGCCAAGGAAAACGTCACCCGGTTCCTCGGCATGCGCGGCTACGCCGTCGCGGCGCAAGAAGCCGACGGGCTTTTCACGCTGACGGCCACCGCCTCCGGCGACGCCCCGCAACCGGTCCCGGCCCCCGCGTCCCCCGCGCCGCGCCAGGCAGCGGAAAATCCCAGGACGGCCGTGTTCATCACCGCCGATACCGTGGGCCGGGGCGATCCCGAACTCGGGGCCAAGCTCATGGTCAACTTCGTGAACACCCTCCCCGAACTTGGCGAAGGCCTGTGGCGCATCATCCTGGTCAACGGCGGCGTGAAGCTGGCCGTGACCGGCAGCCCGGTCCTGGCCAAACTCAAGGAACTGGCCGCCTCGGGCGTCTCCATTCTCGTCTGCGGCACCTGTCTGGACTTTTTCGGCATTCTGGACAAGAAAGAGGTCGGCGAGACGACCAACATGCTCGATGTGGTCACCAGCCTCGCTCTCGCGGACAAGGTCATCCAGATTTGAACCGAACGGCCGGTGCCCGGCGGCCGTTTCCCTTTTGCACGACGCCCGCTGTGCGCCGCCCGTTCATGGTACGCGGACGCTGCCGGGCGACGTCCGGACGCAGGAGCCGTGGAAAGCCGCATGCAGGATGAAAGCCCGACCACAGAGTATCTGCCGGCCCGACGGCTCAGCCGGGAACGCATCCTGGAAATCGCCCGGGAAATTGCGCAGTCTCCGGCCGCGTGGTCCCTCGGCGTCGTGCCCCTGGCCATAGCCATCGTCAATGATACGCGGCAAATCGTTTACGCCAACGCCCGCTTCGCGGCATTGGCCAACGCCGACAGCCCGGAAGCGGTCCTCGGCAAACGCCCGGGCGAGGCACTGGGCTGCCTGCATGCCTTCGAGAGCAAAGGCGGGTGCGGCACCACGCGCTTTTGCCAGTACTGCGGCGCGGCCAACGCCATCGTCAAAAGCCTCGGCGGCCAGCGCGCCACCCAGGAATGCGCCATCAACCGCAAAAACGTCACCGAACTCGATGCGCTGAACCTGCAGGTCTGGGCCTGTCCCATGGACCGGGGCGACCAGCGGCTCGTACTCAATTCCATCCTCGACATCGCCCACGAAAAAGCCCTGCGCACCTTTGAACGCATCTTCTTCCACGACGTCATGAACGCCGTCTCCGGCATCAAGGGCATCCACGAAATCATCGCCCCGGAGCTGCCGGACCGGTTCACGCCCGACATGGACCTGCTGCGCCGCGCCATCGAGGACATCCAGAACATCATCGAGACGCAACAGGACTTCCTCTCCGTCGAAACGAAGGAATACACGCCGGCTTTTTCTTCCTGCGACACCCGCGAGGTCCTTTCCTACCTGGCCTCCTACTGCCAGTCATTCACCTTCGACGCCTCCCGGACCATCCGCGTCGACCCTGCGTCGCCGGCGCTGCGCTTTTCGACCGACCTGCGCATCCTGCAGCGCGTGATGGTCAACATGATCAAAAACGCCCTGGAAGCCTCGCGCCCCGGGGAAGCCGTCACCCTCGGCTGCGAGCGGCAAGGAGACGGCAGCGTGGCCCTGTGGGTCCACAACGACGCCGTGCTGCCCCGGGAAACGGCAATGCGCCTGTTCCAGAAAGGCTATTCCACCAAGGGCTCGGGCCGGGGCTTCGGCACCTACAGCATGCGGCTGTTCGCCCGCCAGTGCCTGGGCGGCGACGTGGATTTCGAAAGCGCCCCCGAATCCGGCACCCGTTTTTTTATCACGCTGCCGGCGTAAGCGCCGCCCCTCTTCCTTCCCATGGACGAAGCAGCCTCCATCCGCCTCAACAAGGCCCTGGCCGACGCCGGCGTGACCTCGCGGCGACAGGCCGACGCGTTGATCGCCGCCGGGCGGGTGACGGTCAACGGGACCGTGGTCACGGAACTGGGCCGCAAGGTCGATCCCGGCCGCGACGCCCTGGCCGTGGACGGCAAGTCCGTGTCTCTGCGCCGCGACGCCGGAAACCTGACGCTCATGCTGCACAAGCGCCCGGGCTGCGTGACCACGGCCCGCGACCCCGAAGGCCGGCCCACCGTGTTCGACGCCCTGCCCGCGCGCTTTCGCAAGCGGCGGCTTTTCTCCGTGGGGCGGCTCGACTACTTCTCCGAGGGGCTGCTCCTGCTCACCACCGACGGCGAACTGGCCTTCCGGCTGGCGCATCCGCGCTGGCACGTGGCCAAACGCTACCGGGTCACGGTGCGCGGCGCGGTCGGTCAGAACACCCTCGACGCCATGGCGCGGGGCATGACCCTGGCCGAAGGCGAGGCGCTCGCGCCGGTGCCGGCCCGCATCGTCAAGCGTCTCGGCCCGGACCGCTTCGTGCTGGAAATGGAACTCTCCCAGGGCGTCAACCGCCAGGTCCGGCGCATGTGCCGCGACTTGCAGCTCACGGTGCTGCAGCTCGTACGCGTCGCCCAGGGGCCGCTCGCCTTGGGCGAACTGCCGCCCGGGGAATGCCGGGAACTCACGGCCGGCGAATTGACCGCCCTGCGCCGCGCCGTGGGGCTCGATGGAGAAAGGTCGGAGACGCGCCCGCAGACTGTCCGCGAAATCACCGCGCGCCCTGCGGAGCGGCCGCAACAAAAACACCGCGCCGCACCCCAGTCCCGGGTGCGGCGCGGCAGGTAAGGCAGGACGTCTCTTGCGCTATTTGGGCAGGTCGTGTCCCTTGACCGGAACGTTGTCGTGGACTTTGGCGTCCCTGGGCGGGGTGAAGGCGAAGAGCGTATCCGCTAGCTTGGGATTGACCACCACGCCTTCGAGGGTCAGGTCGTTGGTGTTGGCGTAGAAATCCTGGATGAAGATGCGGGCGATCATGTCCGTGGACAAATCCACCCAGACCTTGGCCAGCACGAGCCCGGGCTCGGGTTCGCGCGGGGCGAGTTGGAGCACGGCCTGTCCCGGCCCGGCCTCCCCGGGCTTGCCGGCGGCGACCAGGAAATCCTCGGTCAGGTTGGCCTTGCCCGTGAGGAAGCGCAACATGGTCTTGGAGCCGATGATCTCCTGCACCGCGTAGCGGTAGGCCTCCTTGTCCTCCTCGAAATAGTCCCAGACGGCATCCTTGCCGACGATGAGCAGTTCCTTTTCGGGTTTGAGCGTCTCCCAGCGCACGAGCACGGGCTTCTTGAATAGAAAGGAGCCGGAACGCTTTTCCGTGTCGCCGCTGGCCGCGTTGCGGATGGACTGGCTGAAATTGGCGGAAAAGGCATTGATCGTGGCGTACTTCTTCTGGATGCGCCCGGCGAGCTCCGTCGCGTCCACGGCCATGGCCGGCGCGGCCCAGAGGGCGAGCAGGCACAGGGCCATAAAAAGCGGCAGGAGGGATGCCTTCGGCGACCAAAGGGCTCCGCCCTTTGGAATCCCTTCTCGGGGGGCGTCACCCTGCGCGCGGCATGCAGTCTCCATCACTCGTCTCGTCTCCGATAAACTATCCATAGTTCCTTTATCCACTATTGTTACGCTCCCCCCTTTCGGGGTGGTCCAGGAGGGGCCCTCGGCCCCTCCTGGCCGCCGGAGGCATTGGTCTAAACTCTTTACTCTTTGTTCCGAATAACCGACCGGGGCTTGCTGCCTTCCTGGGGGCCGAGGAGGCCGTCGCGCTCCATTTGTTCGATAAAGCGGGCGGCCCGGTTGAAGCCGATGCGGAAGCGCCGCTGGATGAGCGAAATGGAGGCCTTGCCCTGCTCCATGACGAATTCCACGGCCTGCGGGTAGACCGCGTCGGAAGCGGTGTCGTCGCCGCCTTCGCCGCCGAGTTCCCCTCCGCCGCCGTTGCCGTCCTTCTGCCATTCGCTGAAATCGAGGCGGTAGCTCGGCGCGGCGTGGCTCTTCCAGTGTTCGACCACAGCGGCGGTTTCCTCGTCGGAGACAAAGGCCCCGTGCATGCGCACGGTCTTGCCACCGCTGGGTTTAAAGAGCATGTCGCCGCGCCCCAGCAGGTATTCCGCGCCCACGGCATCGAGGATGGTGCGCGAATCGTGCTTGCTCGTCACCTGGAAGGCGATGCGCGTGGGGAAGTTGGCCTTGATCAGCCCCGTGACCACGTCCACGCTCGGGCGCTGGGTGGCCAGGATCAGGTGGATGCCGGCGGCGCGGGCCAGCTGGGCCAGGCGCACGATGCTGACTTCCACTTCCTTGGCCGCGGTCATCATGAGGTCGGCCAGCTCGTCGATGACGATGACGAGGTAGGGCAAGGGCTCGAGCCCGGCCAGTTCGTCGGGCCGCTTGTCGCCCATTTTCTCGAGCTTTTCGTTGTAGCCGGCGATGTTGCGCACGCCGAGGAGCGCCATGGCCTCGTAGCGCCTGTCCATCTCGGCCACGGCCCAGTCCAGGGCGGATTTGGCCATGGCCGTCTCGGTCACGACCGGGTGCACGAGGTGGGGCAGGTCGTTGTAGACGGAAAGCTCGATGCGCTTAGGATCGACGAGCAGGAGCTTCACCTCGTCGGGTGTGGCCTTGTAGAGGATCGAGAGCAGGATGCCGTTGATGCACACGCTCTTGCCCGAACCCGTGGCGCCGGCCACGAGCAGGTGCGGCATGCGTGCGAGGTCCGCCACCTGCGGCCGGCCCTGGATGTCCTTGCCGATGGCGAGCGTCAGTTTGGACGGCGAAGCGCGGAAGGCCTCGGTGTCGAGCACCTCGCGGAAATAGACGGTCTGGCGCTTGGCGTTGGGGATCTCGACGCCCACCGTGTCCTTGCCCGGGATGGGACCTTCGATGCGCACGGCCAAAGCCTTCATGGCCAGGGCCAGGTCCACGGAAAGCCCGACGATGCGGCTGATCTTGACACCGGGCGCGGGCTTGACCTCGAACATGGTGACGACCGGCCCGGGCACCACGCGCATGACCTCGCCCTGGATGCCGAAGTCATTGAGGCAGGTGATGAGGCTCTCGGCCTGCCGGCGGCAGACCTCGGGATCGACGGGCGCGTTGCCGGTCGCGGGCGGCACGCTGAGCAGGTCAAGCGTCGGTATCATGTCGCCGGATTTGGCTGCGGGCCTGGGCGCGGGTCTGGCCGGTTTCGGCGCGGCCGGTTTTGCGGGGGCCGGGGCCACGTTCTGCATGGGCGAGGGGTCCTCGTGCGCGGGTTTCGCGCCGGCCTTTGGCGCGGGCCCGTCCGTGCGCACCTGGTGCACGATGGCATCGAGGAAGCGGTCCACGGCCTCGGTCGGTTCCTTGGCCGGGGCCGCGACAGGCACGGGCTTGGCCGCCGGCGCGACGGTCGTCTCCGGGTCCTTGGCCGCCTTGGCCTTTTCGCGCGCGGGGCGCGCCTTGGGCTTGGCCGCCGGCGCAATCTCCTCACCGTCGAGCTCGAATTCGGGCTCGGGTTCCGGCTCGGGGGCGCGGGGCTTGGCCGGACGCTGCGCTTCCCGCTCCGCCCTGGCCTCGGCGCGGCGTTCGCGCCAGGCGCTCCAGGCGTCGAGACAGCGCCAGCACTGCTCGTTGAGGACGGCCATGACCGGCTGCCAGAAATTGCTCCAGGTCAGGCCGAAGGTCAGCTGCACCGCGGCCACCATGGCGCAGCCCAGGAAAAAGTAGGCCCCGAAAGCGCTCAAGTAATGGTTGAAGAATTCAAAAAGCGCCCTGCCGACCCCGCCCCCGCCCCGGACATTGCCGAGACCCAGGCCGAAAAGGCCCCAGGACGATCCGAGAAAGGCGAGCAGGACCAGGGACAGGAAAAAGGCCCCGGCCCCGCGCCAGAACGGCAATTTCAGGCACGGCGCGAACAGGCGCAGGCTGCGCCAGACGATCCAGCAGGGGATGAGGTAGGCCCAGACGCCGAAGGATTCGGCGAGCAGGCCGCCGAGGTAGGCCCCGACCAGCCCGGCCTTGTTGGCCACGCCGTGGCGGGCCGAAACGGATTGGTTGAATCCCGGGTCGCCCGCATTGTACGTGTACAGGGCGACGCAGAGAAAAACGGCCAGGAAAAAGGCGGCCAGTCCCACGATCTCCCGGGTGACCCGGAAGCCCGGCTGTCCGCCCTTTCCGGCGTCCTTGCCATTAGTGCGTGCGGCAGTTCCCATTATTGCGCTTCAGGGAGCAGGCTTTCGCGTGGCGCTCGGCAAAAAACACGGTCGTTTCTTGCGGGCGCGACGCTATTCCCTGCCGATGTAGCCGCCCGTGCGGGTGTCCACCTTGATCTTGTCACCGGTGTTGATGAAAAGCGGCACAAGGACCGTGATGCCCGTTTCGACCACGGCCGGCTTGGTCGCGCCGCTGACCGTGTCGCCCTTGACCCCGGGCTCGGTGTCCTTGATTTCGAGCACGACCGAGGCCGGCAGGTCCACGTCCAGGGGCGCGCCCTTGTAGAGCAGCATCTTGAGCTCCATGCCGTCCTTGAGGTAGCCGCCTTTCTCGCCGAGCGGCCCCGCGCCCACATGCAGCTGCTCGTAGCTCTCCATGTCCATGAAGACGTATTCCTCGCCCTCGCGGTAGAGGTACTGCATCTCCTTGCTCTCGAGGTCGGGCTTGACCATCTTTTCGCCGGACCGGAACGTGTTTTCCACGACCCGGCCGTTGATCATGTTCTTGAGCTTGGTGCGGATGAACGCCCCGCCCTTGCCCGGCTTGACGTGCAGGAAATCGACGATTTCATAGGGCACGCCGTCCATTTCGATTTTCAGTCCCCGGCGGAAGTCGGTGGTCGAAAGCATTGTCGCTCCTTCACATGAAGTTTGGATTGTCGGTGATGTGCCGCCACAGGGCCAGGACGGCCAGGGCGTATCCGGTGAGTCCGAAACCGGCGATGCAGCCGATGCAGTTTCTGCCGATGATGCTTTTTTGCCTAAGCGGCTCGTCGGTGCGGGCGAAGATATTGGAGATGTGGACCTCGACGCAGGGGATGCCGATCCAGGCCAGGCAGTCGGCCAGGGCCAGGCTCGTATGGGTGTAGGCCCCGGCGTTGAGCACGACGCCGTCGAGGCCGTCCTTCCAGGCCTGTTCCAGCCGGTCGATGCAGTGCCCTTCGCTGTTGGCCTGGTGGAATTGCAGTTCGAGGCTCGCGGCGTCCGGGCCGAGCATCTCGGCCACCATGTCCGGGAGGTCCTCTATGGTGCGGCGCCCGTAGATCTCGGGCTGGCGCACGCCGATGAAGCCGAGGTTGGGGCCGTTTAACACAAGCAGTCTGACCTTGCGCATACTGTCTTCCTTGAAGTCAGGCCCCGGAAGCGCCGGCCTTGACGGCGCGCGCGGAGCCGGTCACAACGCCGCAATGGATACCACGGCGCAACAGAGAACGGAACTGGACCTGGAGCTTCTCACCACGGCCTTTCTGTCGGAGCAACTGCCGGCGCCCGCTGCGCCGCAGATCGCCCTGGCCGGCCGTTCCAATGTCGGCAAATCGACGCTGGTCAACTGCCTGGCCGGCCGCAAGGGCCTGGCCAAGATCAGCGCCACGCCCGGCAAGACCCGCAGCCTCAACTTCTACCAGTCCCGGACCACCGGTTATTGCCTGGTCGATCTGCCGGGCTACGGCTACGCCCGCTGTTCCATGGAGGAGCGGGAGAAATGGGCCAAGCTCATCGAGGCCTACCTGCGCAAGACCGACCGGTTGCGGGCCGTGGCCGCCCTGGTCGATTGCCGCCTGCCGCCCCAGCGCCTGGATTTGGAGCTGGTCGACTGGCTGCGCGACCGGCGCATCCCCCTGATCCTGGTGTTGACCAAGGCCGACAAGTGCAAGCAGCGCGACCGGGAAGCCCGGAAAAAAGAGTGGCGGGAGCTGGCGCGACCCGCCTTCCCGCCGATCCTATTTTCCGGCAAGACCGGCCTTGGCCGGGAAGCGCTGTGCCGGGTCCTGGCCGAAGCCGCCTTCAGTTCCGGGGAGTCTCCTCCCGTTCCTTGAAAAAACCGACGAGGAACTCCGCATCCTTGGGGCCCAAGTTGAAATTCATGGCCGCCTTGTTGATCAGCGCGGGCACGGACTCCCCCGTCAACTCGCGCTGGCTGTCGATCCATTTGACAGCGCGGCGCAACAACTCGCCCTGGGGCATGATGGTGGTCATCGGGCCTCCTTGCTCAAGCGCAAAGCATACACGAGGCCGCGCCCGCTTGCAACTTGCCCGCCTGTGGGATAGCACCGCCGGGACAAACCGTCCCCGGAGAACGCGCCCGTCATGACCGAATCCATCGCCGCCACCGTCCTCGGCCTCGTCGAGGGAGCCACGGAATTCCTGCCCGTTTCCTCCACCGGCCACCTCATCCTGGTCGGCCACCTCATCGGGTTCACCGGCGACAAGGCCGACAGCTTCGACGTCATCATCCAGCTCGGGGCCATCCTGGCTGTGCTCGTCCTGTATTGGAAACGTTTCTGGTGGCTCGTCTCGCCCAAGGCGCTGCACGCCTTTTCGGGATTGCGCGGCATCTGGCTGCTGTTTCTCACCTCGCTGCCGGCGGGGCTGGTCGGCTTTGCCGCGCGCAAGACGATCAAGGCGCACCTGTTCGGCCCGGTGACGGTCGCCCTGGCGCTGGCCATCGGTGCCCTCATGATCTTCTGGGTGGAGTCGCGCAAGAAACGCGACCGTTTCTACACCCTCGACGAAATGACGCCGGGACTGGCGTTCGGCATCGGCTGCTTCCAGTGCCTGGCCCTGTGGCCGGGTTTTTCGCGCTCGGCCGCGACGATCATGGGCGGCATGCTGCTCGGGGCCAAGCGGAGCCTGGCCGCCGAATATTCGTTCATCGCCGCCGTGCCGCTGATGTTTGCGGCCACGCTCTACGACTTCTACAAGAGCGCGGCGCTTTTTTCCGCCGACGACATGGGCATCCTCGGCATCGGTTTCGTGGTCTCGTTCCTCTCGGCCCTGGTCGCGGTCAAGACGTTCATCGTCCTGGTCAAGCGGGTGTCCTTGCGGCCCTTCGCCTGGTACCGGCTGGCGCTGGCCGCGGCGGTTTTCCTGCTCTGGCCCAAGGGGCAACTCTAGACGCACAAAAAAATGCTTGCCAAGAACCCAAGAAACGTCTAAATACGCGTTTCTCCGCCGACGGGGACATCTGGCGAGGTAGCTCAGACGGTTAGAGCATGCGGCTCATATCCGCAGTGTCGGGGGTTCAATTCCCTCCCTCGCTACCAAGAATTCCATGGAAACCGGACGTCAAGTCCGGTTTCTTTTTTTATTTCCGGACGGTTGCAACGTACCTCCCCCCTTCGTCCATCCTGGACAAACCGGCCTGACACGACTATGGTCGCTTGGATGCGACATGTTCCGCTGCCGCTCCGGCGCGCTTTCCCCTGCACGATTTCCGCCCTCGCCCTCGTGGCGGCGCTGGCCTTCGTCCTGGTCGCGGCCACGCCCGGCCTAGCCAGGAAGACCAAGGCCGCGCAGGCGGTCTCCGCTGCCGCCCCGGCCGAATCCGCCGCCGACCTCCTGGTGCGCTCGGGCAAGCAGCCGCACAAGATCCTGCTTGTTGGCGACTCGTTCGCCCAGGGCCTGGGCCTGACCATGCCGCAGTCGCTGGGGCAGAAGTCCCAGGCCGCCCTGGCCAACCGCGGCAAGGTCTCGAGCGGGCTCAATTCGCCGCAGTTCTACGACTGGGAAAAGGCACTGGCGACGTTTCTCGACGCGGAAAAGCCCGACGTCCTGCTGGTCATGCTCGGCGGCAACGACGCCAAAAACGGTCGGGGCACACCGCAGTGGGCCCAGGACTTCTCGGCCAAGGCCAAACGGTTTCTGGACATCGCCGCCGGACACGGCGTGACGGTCTACTGGGTGGGCCTGCCGCCCATGCGCGAAAAGGCTTACAGCCAGCGCGCCTGGACCGCCAACGAGGCCATGCGCACGGCATGCGGCGCGGCCGGGTCCTGCCGTTTCATCGATTCCTGGGACCTGTTCGCCGACGCCTCGGGCCGGTTTTGTCCCAAGAAAACCCTGGCCGGCAAGGCCGTCTCCCTGCGCGGCAAGGACGGCGTCCATTTCACGACCGCCGGCTGCCGCCTGCTGACGGACCGCATCGTCATGGCCATGGCCGATCCCCGCTGATCCCGTCACGACCCGATCCGCATCCACAACCCGCGAGCAAAGCCACGGCCCATGAGCTGGAAAAAAGCCTGTTTCGTATACGTCATCGCCCTGGCCGTCGCCGCCATGGTCAACATCGAAAAAGTTTCGGTGTGGGTGGACGACCATCTGGCCGACGGCCCGGCTCCGGGACTGGCCCGGCAGGTGCGCCTGGCGCGCAACCTCTGGCGCGAATCCGGGCTTGGCCCGGCGTCGCGGTCCCTCGACTGCGCCCTCGCCCCGTATTTCGACGAAACCTACAAGAACTCCCTGGCCTGTCGCGACGAGCCCAATACCGAGGCCGAGATCCAGGCGCTCAAAAACCGCCTGGACCCCAACCAGCCGGTGCTCAAGCCCGACATCCCCGTGGACACCGACGACCTGCTCGCCGCCCTGGCCCCGCCCAAGCCGTCCCAGGCTGCGGAAGACGTGCTCCCGACACCCGACCAGACGCACGCGGCCGCGATTCCCGCCGCTGACCAGGCCGGTCCGGCCCTGGGCCAGGCGAAGCTCACCGGGTCGCGCAAGCTCCTGGTTGTCGGCGATTCGCTGGCTATCGGCCTGTCGCTGTCGCTGCGCCGCAGCATGGCCGAATTCGAAAACGTCCAGCTCATCGAGGAAGGCAAGGTCTCGAGCGGCCTGGCCAATCCCAAGTACTACGACTGGGGCAAGGCCCTGCGCGTGTTCCTGGACAAATACAAGCCCGACGTCGTGGTCATCATGATGGGCGCCAATGACGCCAAGTACATCAACGTCAACGAAAAGCCGCGCCCGCCCGGAAGCACGAACAAGACCTGGCCCGAGGTCTTTTCCATGCGCGTCGAGGATTTCCTGGAGGCGTTGCAGCAACGCGGCATCCGCAACTACTGGATCGGGCTGCCGATCATGGGCGATCCGTCCTATGCCAAGCAGGCCGAGGTCATGAACGACATCGTCAAGACCGAATGCGGGCGGTTTGCCACGAGCCGGTTCCTGGACACCTGGTCGCTGCTGACCGATGCGCAGGGCAACTATTCGACGTTTCTGCCCAACGACAAGGGCGTCAAGATCAAGGTCCGCGCCAACGACAAGGTCCACTTCACGGTCGCCGGCGGCGACATCCTGGCCCAGTCCTTCCTGGCCACCCTGGCCAAGGAAATGGAACTGCGGCCCAAAACCCCGGATACGTCCCATGCCTCTTCCCTGCGCGCCCCGTAACGGGCGCGCCATGCTTGCCGGCCGCTTCCGCCGGGACGGTCCGTCCCGCTCCCGAACAGGCCGTTTCGTCCTGGCCTGCGCGCTGTGCGGCCTGTGCCTGCTCGGGGCCGCCTGCAACGGCGACGGCAACGAAACGCCCCCCCCGCAGCACGCCGACCTCGCGCCCACAGACGTCTTTTCCCGCCGCGCCCCCAAACCGCACCGCACCGCCACGGCGCGAAAGCTCCTGGTTGTCGGCGATTCGTTGTCCATCAGCCTCGGCGAACAGCTCGAACGGGCGCTTACCGGCACACCCGGCCTCGACTTCAGCCGCGACGGCACCAAGTCCACGGGCCTGACCCGCCCCGAACTCCTCGACTGGCCGGCACGCCTGCGCGAGCACATGGCCCGGGAAACCCCGGACATCGTGGTCATCATGCTCGGGGCCAACGACGTCATGCCCGTGGAAGGCCCGGACGGATCACGCATCTATTTCGACAACCCGGCCTGGGTCGAGGCGTATGCGGCCAAGGCCAGGGAACTGGTGGAGATCTGCCGCGCGGCCAACCCGGCCGTGCGCATCTACTGGATCGGCGTGCCGTCCATGGGCGAAGCGTCGCTGGCGGTCGGGGCCAAACAGGTCAACGCGGCCCTGTCCGGCATGTGCGCCGCCACGGGCGGCTGCCGCTTCGTGGACACGCAGGCCCCCTTTTCCGACCCTTCGGGCCGCTTCACCCGCCACGGCCGCGACGCGGCCACCGGCGACGCCGTGCTGTTGCGCACGCCGGACGGCGTGCACATGACCGAAAGCGGCGCGAAGTTGCTTGCCGGCGTGACCCTGGCCGCCGTGGCCGCCGGCGAGAAACTGCCCCCGAGCGCCGGCGCGGACGAACTGCGCGCTTACGCCCGGGACCTGCGCCCCCTGGCCGAGGCAACGCCGGAACCGGCCCGGGAACCGCCCGTCTCCAAGGCCAAACCCAGCCGGAAGACCTATGCGGTAAAAAAAGGCGACACCATCCTCGGCATCGCCCGGAAACTCGGCGTGCCCGCGGCCGACCTGACCGCGGTCAATCCCAGCGTGGACTCGACCCGCCTGTCCCTCGGGCAGGAGCTGCGCATCCCAATCAAGCGAAAACGCTAGCGCGCCTGGGACATCGCGGCCGCCTGCTCCGCGGCGACGGCCCCGGCGAAATGCGTCCGTACGGCGGCGAGCAGCGCTTCATGTTCCACGGGTTTGGCGAGATAGCCGTCCATACCCGCGGCAAGCAGCGCCTCGCGGTCCCCGGCCATGGCATGGGCCGTGAGCGCGATGATGGGAATGCGCGGCCGTCCCTCCCGGGCCGCGGCCTCGCGGATGGTGCGCGCCGCTTCCACGCCGTCGAGCACCGGCATGCCCACATCCATCAGGATGAGGTCCGGCCGGTAGGCCTTGGCCAGCTCCACGGCCTCCCCGCCATCCTTGGCCACGAGCACGCTGTGGCCGTCTTTTTCCAGGATGCGCCGCACGGCCAGGGCGCTGATCGCGTCGTCCTCGGCCACGAGCAGCCGTCGCCCGGCCACGATGGGCACCCCGGACGCCGTGACCTGTGCCGGCCTCGCTTGCTGGCTCTTGCCGTGTACGAGCGGCAGGGCGCACATGCAGTACGTTCCCGCGCCGACCTCGCTCTCCATGGTCACGACCCCGCCCATGAGCCCCACGAGCCGGCGCACGATGGCAAGCCCCAGCCCCGCGCCCTGAAAACGCCGTGAAAAGGAGCGCTCCACCTGGTGGAAGGCCTCGAACACGGCCTCCAATTCCTCGGCCGGGATGCCGACCCCGGTGTCGGCTACGGTGAACAGCACGCTCCCCGCGCCCGAGGCGTCCGTGGGCGCGGCCCAGACCGTAAGGCGCACCCCGCCCTGGCGCGTGAATTTCACGGCGTTGCCGACGAGATTGTAGAGGATCTGCCGCACACGGCCCTCGTCGCCGCAAAGCATTTCCGGAACGCCGGCATCGCCGGCGACATCCCAGGACAGCCCCGCTTCCAGGCAGGCCGGCTCAAAGGCGGCCGTGACCGCGGCCAGCAGGTCGGCGAGCCGAAACGGCTCGTTCTCGAGGTCGAGTTTGCCCGACTCCACCCGCGACAGGTCCAGGATGTCGCTTAAAAGATGCGTCAGGCGGCGACAGGAGACCAGCGAGGCGTCCACGTATTGGCGCTGCTCCGCCGTCAGCGCCGTGGCGACCAGCAGTTGCGTCATGCCGTGAATGCCGTTTAACGGGGTACGCAGTTCGTGGCTCATGTTGGCCAGAAACTCGCTTTTCACCCGGCTGGCCTTTTCCGCCGCCTCCTTGGCCGCAAGCAGCGCGGCCGCGTCGCGACGCCTGGCGACCATGCGCCAGACCGTGTCCATGAGCAGCGCGGCGAAATGAATGTCCGATTCGCCGTACGGCTCGGGCTTGCCGACCAGGACCAACAGCGCGGCCACCGCATCCCCGGCCACGGCAGGCACGCACAAGGCCTGGCCGGCTGTTCCGCCCTCACCTGCTCCCGGCACGATCACGGGACGGCGCAGGCGCACCGCTTCCAGCCATTGCCCCAGCGCTTCCAGATCCTGGGGCCCGCCTTCCCAAAGTCCCCGGCAGGCCGCCTCGCCGCACGAGGCGGCGAGCTGCAGCCCGCCGTCCGTCTCGCCGCGCACGAACAGGCAGCCGTAACGGCTTTCGGTCAAAAGCCCGGCTTGCGCCGCGACATGGGCGAACAGGGCATCGAGGGAAGCCGCCTCCATCTGCGTCACCGCGAAAAGGCTCTTCATCCGGGCTTCGCTGGCGCGCACCTGCTCCTCTTTGCGCCTGCGGTCCGTGACGTCGCGGAAAAACACCAGAGCGCCATCGTCTCCGTCCCAATCCACCGGCACGGCCGCCACATCGGCGATGAATTGCCCCCCGTCCAGGCGCAGCATGGTATGCTCGCTCATGGGCACCGCAAGCCGGTCCTCGTTGAGACGACGGATGCGGGCCAGGACCTTGTCGCGGTACGCCGGCGCGACCCGTTCCAGCACGGGCGTGCCGAGCAACCCGCCAGGAACCGGCACGCCGAAGAGTTCTCGCGCCCCGGGATTAACGTAGGCGAAGACGCCCCGCGTCTGCACGAAGATGCCGAACGGGGCGTTTTCCACCAACAGGCGGAAACGCTTTTCGCTTGCGACCAAGCGACGGAGCGCCTCCTGGCGGTCGGTGACGTCCATGACGATGGAATAGAGCAGGATGCGGTCGTCAAGCCGGATCGGGCCGGAATAGACGTTCACGTCGCGCATGCGGCCGTCGGCGAGCCTGTGCCGGAACTCGAAGGTGCGTTTGCGGCCACTTTGGGCTTCCGCCATGGCCGCGCGGACCTCATGGGCCGGCCTCGTGTTGATGTCCGCCATGCGCCGTTGCCTGATCTCCTCGCGCGTCCAGCCGTAGTAGGCGCAGGCCGAAGGGTTGGCGTCAGCGATGGCTCCCGTTTCGGGATCGATCAACAGCATGGCGGCATGGTTGTTCTCGAAAAGGCTCTGATAGCGCGATTCGCTCTCGACAAGGCGGGAAAGCAGGCGGTTGCGCGTCAGGCGGCGTACCAGCAACAGTCCCAACGCGACCGTAAGCGGCGGATACAGGGCGAGCATCGGCAGGGCCACCATTTCCAGCGTTTCGCGGGCGACGGGAAACGGCAACAGGAAGGTGCAGGCCAGCACGAAGACGTGGAGCACGACGCCGAACGCCAGGAGATTCCACGGGGTAAGCCCGGCCAGCTCCCTGACGCCCCAACGCCTCCAGGCCAGGCCGCAACAACCGGAAACGACCGTCGTGGCCAGGCCCATGTACACCCCGAGGCCGCCCTGGACCAGGCGCAGCGACGCGGCCATGACCATGGCCACGACCGTGGGCAGGACACCGAAGAAAAGGCCGGCCACGCCGAGGAGAATGGATCGGGTATCGAAGAACAGGCCCGCCCGCAGCTCCCAGGGGTTGAGCATCACGGCCATGGCCATGCCGCCGAGGCACAGTCCGGCCAGGACGCGCTTTCGCCAGGAAGGGTGACCGATTTCCGCCCGCGTGAAGGAATCGTAGAGAAACGCCAGAGCGAGGAGCAGGGCGGCGTTGTTGACCAGTCCTAAAAACACGGTTTTGGAAATCGGCTCCATGACGCTGTCCGTCCTCTGTCGCCGCCCGAGACAATCCGGGAGAAAGGGTTGCTCTACGCAAGGCCACACCGCCAGTCTGACAGAATCTACCAGCGTATCCCGAAAAACAAAAGCCGAAGTCCGTTTTTTTGCCGCTGGCAAAAAAAACGCGGACGCGGCCACGCCCGGGGACGCACGGCGCGACAGCCGTTGCTGCCTCAGTCCTCTCCGTACTTCTTGAGCTTTTTATGGAGGGTCGCCCGTGTGATGCCAAGCACCCGGGCGGCCTCGCTCTTGTTGCCGCCGCAGGAATCGAGCGTTGCCAGGATGACCTCGCGCTCGACGTCGTCGAGCGGCCGCCCGGTCAGCCCCCCGCTGCCCCCTTCCACCTGGGTCGCCAGGGCCGGAGTCGCAGGCCGCGGGTCGCACAGGGGCAGTTCGCGCTCGGTGACGTATTCGCCGACGGAGAGGATCACGGCACGTTCCACGGCGTTTTCCAGCTCGCGGACGTTGCCCGGCCAGGCGCAACGGACCAGATGGTCCATGGCCGCCGGCGTGAACCCCTTGATGCGCTTACGGTTTTTCTCGGCGAAACGGCCGAGGAAAAACTGGGCCAGAAGCGGGATGTCCTCGGCGCGCTCGCGAAGGGGCGGCACCGGCACGGAAACGACGTTGAGCCGGTAATAGAGATCCTCGCGAAAGCGCCCGGCCGCGACCTCTTTTTTGAGGTCGCGGTTGGTGGCGGCCAGGATGCGCACGTCCACACCGATGGGCTTGTCGCCGCCCACACGCTGGATCTCGCGCTCCTGGATGACGCGCAGGAGCTTGGCCTGGATGGGCTGGGCGATCTCGCCGATCTCGTCAAGGAAGATGGAACCTTTGTCCGCGGCCATGAACCGGCCTTCGCGGCGGCGTTCGGCCCCGGTGAAGGCCCCTTTCTCGTGGCCGAAAAGCTCCGATTCGAGCAGGGTTTCGCTGAGCGCCGCGCAGTTGACGGCAACCAGCGGCCCGGACGATCGGGCGCTGCCGGAGTGGATGGCCCGGGCGACGAGCTCCTTGCCTGTGCCGGATTCGCCGGTGATGAGCACCGTGGCCTCGGTGGGGGCGACCATGCCGATGAGCGTGAAAAGCTCGCGCATGGCCCGGCTCGTGCCGATGATTTCCGGTCCGGGCGGCGCGTCGGCCAGCTTGCGCCGCAGCGTCTCGTTTTCGGCGGCAAGGCGCATGTGGTCGAGCGCCCGCTCCAGGGTCAGGCGCAGCACGTCGAGGTCGAGCGGCTTGGTCAGGTAGTCGTAGGCCCCGGTCTTGAGCGCCGCCACGGCCGTTTCCACCGAGGAATACGCCGTCATGATGATGACCGGCATGGCCGGGTTGAAGGCGCTCATGCGCGAAAGCGCCTCCATGCCGCCCATGCCGGCCATGCGCACGTCAAGCAGCACCGCGTCGTAGGCCTTGGCGCGCACCATCTCCACGGCGCTTTCGCCGTCGGTCGCGCCCTCCGGGGCATAGCCCCAGCCGGACAGCACGGTGCGCAGCATGGACAGGTGTCCGGCATCGTCGTCAACCACGAGTATTTTCGCCAGCATCCTCGTCTCCGTTTGCCGTGTCCCCGCCCGCGACGGGAAGCAGTATCGTGGCCAGGGTGCCGCCCTCGGGCCGCGCCGCCAGCACGATCTCCCCGCCGTGGGCCACGACGATCTTGTGGGCGATGGGCAGCCCGAGCCCGGTGCCGTGGGCCTTGGTGGTGTAATAGGGATCGAAGATCCGGTCCCGGTCGGCCGCGGCGATGCCGCCGCCTTCGTCGGCCACGGACACGTAGGCCCGGCCGTCCGGGGCCGTGCCCGTGGCCAGCCGCATGACGCCGCCCGTGCCCATGGCTTGGATGGCATTGAGGCACAAATTGAGCAAGGCCTGGGAAAGCCTGTCCGGGTCGGCCACGATTTCGGGGCCGTCGCCGACGCCGCCCAGGTCCACGGACACGCCGCGCGCCACGGCGTCGGGGCGCGTCAGGCGCGCGGCGTGGGCGGCGAGGTCGGACAGGCGCACGGGACGGCGCACGATGTCCGAAGGCCGCGCGAATTCGATCAGTTCCGAAATGACGCGGTTTAAGCGGTCCACCTCGCGCACCATGACCTCGGCGGCCTGCCTGTCCTCGCTGCCCGGAGCGAACTTGCCCCCGAAGTACGCCGCATAGCCACGGATGGAGCTCAGGGGATTGCGGATCTCGTGGGCCACGCCAGCGGCGAGGTGGCCCACGGCGGCGAGCTTTTCGCGCCGCCGCACCTCGGCTTCCAGACGCCTGACCTCGCGCAGGTCGCGCAGCACCACGAGCGCGCCGATGGTCGTGCCCTCTTCCGTGGCGACCGAGGAAACCGAGACGCCAAGGGGCGCGGTCGCGCCCTCGCCCAGGCGCATGTCCATCTCGCGTTCGCCGCCGTCGATGGCGGCGAGCACCCCGGGCGGCAACACGTCGTGGACGGGACGGCCGGTAAGCTCCCCGGGCGAGACGCCGGCCAGGGCCTCGGCCGCGCCGTTGGCCATGGCCACCTTGCCGTCCGGCGACACGAGCAGGAGCCCCGCCGGCATGGCCGCCACCACTTCCGAGGCCAGCGCCGTGGTGTGTCGCAACGCCCTGCGTTGTGCCCGGTAGCTCTGCGCCCAGAAAAGTGCCAGCACGCCGCCAAGCCCAAGCGCCAGCAGCACCGCCGCCGTGATGAGCGTATTCTGCAGGTCCGCCCGTCGTGCGGCCTCGATGGGGGCCACGTCGAGGCCGACGAAGATGTCGAGGGGCACGCCGCGCAGGTCGCGCCGGCCGCCCGGTTCATCGCAATCATCGGTGCAGAAAAAGGCTTTGCCGCGCTGCTGCCCGTGGGGAAACATCATGCCCATGCCGTGGGGACCGCGGCCGCCGGGCGAAGGCACGAAACGGCGGTAGACCAGGAAAGATTGCCGCTTGTCGTCCTCCTCCCGGGCCAGACGCCATTTTTCCGTGCTCCCGGGAGCAAGCTGCGCCATGACTTTGGGCGGGAAGAGCTCCTGCCCGATGCGCGCGGCGTCGTTGTGGGCCACGATCTTGCCATCGGCGTCGGTCACGGCGATGTAGAAGATGCCCGGCTGGTCGGCCATTTCCTCGAGCAGGTGCTGCAGGCGCACCTCCGCGCCGAAGCCGCCGCGCATGCCGGTGCGCGCGCCGGCCTCGAAGGACTTGATCAGCGCCGCGCCTTTTTCCAGCAAAAGCTGGGTCATGTACTGCTTTTCCCGGCCCAGGTCGATGACGGCCATGGCCACAACCACCGCCGCCAGGATCGCGGCCGCGCCGATGACCACGAGCGGCGACGACGCCCCGCCAAAGGGATTTTTCTTGCGAAAGGCCCACATGTCGTTTTCCGTTGGGATGCGACAGCCTGTATTTTTTCCATACAGTCCGTCTTATTTTCATACGGCCAAAGCACCGCACTGTCCAGAAACGCGACGCCCGCCGTGCCTGCGCCCTGTCCGGCAGGCGGTCGCAAGCGCCTTTGCATGGCCCATTCCATCCGTCTTCCGCCCAGCCGCGCAACGCGATCGCGGCAGGACGCCAAAGCGTCCCTTGACGTTGGCATGTGGGTTGCTATCTCCCTGCGACAAATTCATACTTTTAAAGTCACAATTAGTCGCCGCAGCCGCACGGTCCCCGAACTGACGGAAAGCAACCTTCAAACCGTAAAGGAATCCGCACCATGCCCCGATCTTCCAAACGTCCCTGGTCCGGCGTCGCCGCCCTGGCCCTTTTCCTCGCCCTGGCCGCGGTGTGCGGCCTGCCCGCCCCGGCATCCGCCCTGTTCGGGATGTTTTCCGACACCAAAACCCTTTCGCCCCAGGGCGACGCCGTGGCCATTCCCCTGGCCGACGTGTCCGACGGCAAGGCGCATTTCTACGTGGTCAGCGCCGGCGGCAAGGAGATCAAGTTCTTCGCGGTCAAAAGCCCCGACGGCAAGGTGCGCACGGCTTTCGACGCCTGCGACGTCTGCTTCCCCGAGAAAAAGGGCTACCGCCAGGACGGTGAATTCATGGTCTGCGTCAACTGCGGCCGCCGCTTCCACGTAAGCAAGATCGGCGAGGTCCACGGCGGCTGCAACCCGGCTCCGCTGGCGGCGGAGGCCACGGGCGACACGATTCGCGTGCCCATGGCGGCCCTGAACGCCGGCGCGCGCTTTTTCTAGGCCACTGCCCTCCGCAACCGCCCGAGCAAGGAGCCCTGCTTGAACATCCTGACCATTCCCCTGCGCAACCTGCGGCGCAAACTCCTGCGCACGCTGCTGATGGTCGCGGTCTTCTCCATCGGCGTGGCCTCGGTGACCGCCCTGCTCGAACTCTCCAAGGCCGTGGGCGAAAGCCTGGAGGAAAAGCTCGCCGCCTACGGGGCCAACATCCTGGTCGCGCCCCGCGCCGAAACCCTGTCCGTGAGCTACGGCGGCATGGCGCTCGGCGACGTGTCCGTGGACATCCGCTCCCTGGCCGAGGACACGACGCTTGCGGCCATAACCGGCATCCACCACCAGGACCGCTTAAGCGCCGTGGCCCCGAAATTCGCCCTGCTGACCAAGGTGCGCGACACCCCGGTCGGCGTGATCGGCGTGGATTTCGACCAGGAACTGCGCATCAAAAGCTACTGGCATGCCGCGAGCGGCGAGCTGACGCCGGGCGACGGGCAGGTGCTCGCCGGCGCGGAAGCGGCCGCGCGCCTGCGCCTTGTTCCCGGCGCGCAGGTGGACGTCTCGGGTACGCCTTTCACCGTGGCCGGCGTGCTCGGCCCCACGGGCTCGGGCGACGACGCCATGCTCTTTGCCGACCTGCACGCCCTGCAACGCGCGGCCGGCCAGGAAAACCGGGTGCATTTCGTGGAAGTGGCCGCGCTGTGCTCGGGCTGCCCCATCGATGAGATCACGGCACAGCTTGCCGCCGCCCTGCCCGGCACCGACGTCAAGGCCATGGGGCAGGTGGTCAAAAGCCGCATGATGACCGTGGATTTCGTCAAACGCCTGGCCCTGGCCGTCTCCGGCGTCATCCTGCTCACGGCCTGCGTCATGATCGGGCTGTCGGTCTTTTCCTCGGTCAACGAACGCAAAAACGAGATCGGCCTGCTGCGTGCCCTGGGCTACTCCAAGTCCGCCATCTTCACGCTCATGAGCCTCGAAGGTATCAGCCTCGGCCTGCTGGCGGCGGTGTTCGGCCAGGTCATAGGTTATTTCGGGAGCTTCAAACTCATGGCTCTGCTCGACCTCGGCGCGGCCGCGCCCGTGTTCCTCCCGGCCCAGTTCGCGGCCGTGTTCGCGGCCGTGGCCCTGCTCTCGGCCCTGGCCTCGCTGCCGCCGGCGCTTTCCGCCGCGCGCATCGAACCCTCCCAGGCCCTGGTCATGTTGTAGTGGGACGAGAGGTGGAGAGGTGGAGGGGTGGAGAGAGGGAGTGGGAGGGGGATGAAGAAATGCCTCCGGCGGCCAGAAGGGGCCGGGGGCCCCTCCTGGACCACCCCTTCTAGGGAGGAAAGGGTGTCTTTTTCCAATTGGACTGAACAAAACAAAATAGAGAGAGGAAGGATATTGTGATGCTGACCGCTGACGACGTCGTCAAAAGCTACGCCGCCAAGGATGCGGCCGCGCCCGTGCTGCGCGGCGTATCGCTGGCCATCGAACCCGGGCAGTTCGTGTGCGTCGTGGGCCGTTCGGGCTCGGGCAAGTCCACCCTGCTCAACATCCTCTCCAGCCTGCTCTCCCCGGACGCCGGCAGCGTGCGCTACCAGGGCCGCGACCTGGCCGCCATGAGCGAGGCCGAGCGCAACCGGCTGCGTGCCACGGATTTCTCCATGGTCTTTCAGATGCACCACCTGCTGCCCTACCTGACGGCCCGGGAAAACGTGCTGACGCCCTTCCTTTCCGGCCTGCGCCCGGTCTCCGCCGCACGGCGCAAACGCGCCATGGAATGCCTGGACAGGATGGGGCTTGCGGACATGGCCCAGCGCCTGCCCGGCGCACTCTCCGGCGGCGAGCGCCAGCGCGTGGCCATCGCCCGGGCGCTCGTCACCGAACCGCGCATCGTCTTCGCCGACGAACCCACGGGCAGCCTGGACGGCGACACCGGCAGGCAGATCATGGACATTCTCACGGGGCTCAACGCCGAGGGGCTAACCGTGGTCATGGTCACCCACGAACCCGCCTATGCGGCCATGGCTTCCCGGGTCATCACCATGCGCGACGGGCACATCCTGGCCGCCGCTTGACGGAAAACGCCGTTTTGGCGGAGAGGTCGCGGCATTGCCGCGGCAAATTGACAAAAGCCCTTGCGCCCCTTTAGAAACCCTCGATAACGGTATGGAAAACGTCTGGTGCATGACTTGAGGGGAGTGAGACATGGGCAATTTGAAGTTGGGAGTGAAACTGGTCGGCGGATTTCTCATCTGCGCCGCCATCACCCTGGCCGTCGGCCTCGTCGGCCTCATGGGGATATCGGGGCTCACGAAAAGCCTGAACACGGTTACAGACGTCAACCTGCCGTCCGTACGTGACCTGCAACTGATCAAGATCGCCGGTGAATCCGTTCGCGTGGCGCAACGGACCCTCAACGTGCCCGGCCTTTCCGCCAAGGATCGGCAACGGCAGTACGACAACATCGCCAACCTGCGCGACAGCTATCGCAAGGCCTGGGAAGAATACGAGGGCCTGCCCAAGTCCCAGGAAGCCGAACGCATCTGGCGGGACTTCGTGCCGGCCTGGCAGGAATGGGTCAAGGTCAACAATGGCACGTTCGACCTAGCCAGGGAATGGGACAAGTCCGACATCGACGATCCCGACGCCCTGGAAAAGATATTCGAAAAATTTCGCGGCGACCACTACAAGCTCCTGGCCGACGCCCAGGCCCTGGCCTTTTCCGGCACGCCCCTGACGGGTGGGGACGACGCGACCCAATGCAACTTCGGCAAATGGCTCGACAGCGAGGGGCGCGACAGCGCCAACCCGGTCTTCAAGAAGACGTTGGCGGAACTCCACGGCATCCACGACAAACTGCACCGCGCCGTGGGCAAGCTCAAGGAACTGGCTGCGAAAAACGCCCCACGCGAGGAACTGGCCGCCGTCGTGCGTACGGACATCACGCCGGCCGTGGAAACGACCATCGCCCACTTCAACACCCTGTTGCAGGAGATCGCCCGCGTTTCCGCCATCTGCGACAAGATGCGCAATGAGACCATGGTCAACGTGCGCCCCAAGCAGATCCGCTGCTTCGAACTGCTCGACCGGCTGATGGCCGATTCCCTGGCCTCTGCGCAGCAGGGCAAGACCGACGCCGACGCCGAGGCGCGGCGCGCTTCGGTCATGTCCATGTCAGGCATCGGCATCGGCGTGGTGCTGGCAGTGCTCCTTGGCATTTTCATCTCGCGCATGATCACGAGGCCCGTGCTTGTCGGCGTGCAGGCCGCGGAAGGACTGGCCGAGGGCGACCTCAACCAGCGCATCGACCTGGAGCAGGAAGACGAAATCGGCGCATTGGCCGCCGCGCTGCGCCATATGATCGCCAAGCTGCGCGAGGTGGTCGGGCAGGTCCAATCCGGCGCGGAAAACGTGGCCTCAGGCTCCGAGGAACTTTCGGCCACGACGCAAAGCCTGTCCCAGGGCGCGACCGAACAGGCGGCCAACGTCGAGGAAATTTCCTCCTCCATGGAAGAAATGGCCGCCAACATCCGCCAGAATGCGGACAACGCCAAGCAGACCGAGCAGATCGCCCTGGCCACAGCCAAGGACGCCCAAAGCGGCGGCGAGGCCGTGGCCAAGACCGTTTCGGCCATGAAACAGATCGCGGAAAAAATCGGCATCATCGAGGAAATCGCCCGCCAAACCAACCTGCTGGCCTTAAATGCCGCCATCGAGGCCGCCCGGGCCGGCGAGCACGGCAAGGGCTTCGCCGTGGTGGCCGCCGAGGTCAGAAAGCTCGCCGAACGCAGCGGCAACGCCGCCGGCGAGATCAGCGAGCTGTCCTCGACGAGCGTCGAGATCGCCGAAAAGGCCGGTGGCCTGCTGGCCAAGATCGTGCCCGACATCCAGCGCACGGCCGAATTGATCCAGAAAATCGCGGCCTCGAGCGTGGAGCAAAACGCCGGCGCCGAACAGGTCAACCGGGCCATCCAGCAGCTCGACCAGGTGGTGCAGCAAAACGCTTCGGCTTCCGAAGAGATGGCTTCCACGGCCGAGGAACTCTCGAGCCAGGCGTTGCAACTCCAGGAAACCGTGTCCTACTTCCGTCTGGACGCCATGACCATGCGCCACCGCGCCGCGCCGCAAAAAGCCCTGGCCGCAGCCAGGCCCGCGCGCAAGCCGGCAGCACAGAAGGCGGCAGCCCCCCGCAAGCCGGCCAAGGGCATTTCCCTGGATCTTGGCGCGGAAGCCTCGGACGACGATTTCGAACGATTCTAGGAACGCCGCTTCAGGACGCGGGCCCGGCCACGGGCCAGACCAGGAAATCGCGACCGGCCTTGAAGCCCACGCCCACCGCCCCCTTGTGGAGATAGAGGGCGTGGGCCCAGGCCGGATCGAAAGCGCTGGTGGTCGCGGACCAGTAGACCTCCCCCACCGCCGTAAAGGGATGCCCGGCAGGCAGCGCCGGCGCGGCCCGGCAGGCAGCGACCAGGGATTCCAGTTCATTGATGTTCGGCAGCCGCCAGCCGCCGCCCTGGTAGCGGGCGGCCACGGCGAGCGCCTCCTCCCAGGTCGCCGCGCCCGGACCTGTGTCGGCGCGGCCGGCCCAGACGAGCCCCGTCACCCGGTCAAGGACGCCCTCCCGGCCCTTTGGGGCCGGCACGAAACGCGGCGTCGGCCAGGGCGTTCCCGAACGAAGCTCCCCGTCCTGTCCCGTCCCGGCGCAGGGGGTTTCACGGCCCGCCGCATCGCGGCACCACGTCTGGCCGGTGCGCGGCAACAGGCAAGCCCCGGCCACGGGCCAACACAGGCAGTCCTGGTCCTTTTTCCCGTAGAACATCCTGCCGCCTTCGAAATGCACGTACCAGGCGTAGCCAGGGGCGGGCGCGGCCGTGGTGGACGTCCAATGCCAGCCGGCAAAGACGTTTTCAAAGGGGTGGCCGGCAGGCAGGGAGGGGCGGGACTGGCCGTAGGAGACAAGGCTGCGCAGTTCGCGCCGGTTGGGCAGCCGCCAGTCCGTGCGGCCGAGGACGGCGTCGGCGGCCATGCGCGCGGCGGCGGCAAGGGCGCTTTCCCAGGGCATGGGGAAGCCGGCGATGCCTGCGTCGACGGGCCAGACGAGGCCCGTGGCCGTATCCTGGACAAGGCCCGTGCCGACGGCCGCAAACCGGGGCGCATGCCGTCCCGCGGCGTGGGGAAAGGCGGCGTCCTGGCCGCTGCCCGGGCAGGGCGTCTCCCGGCCGGACCCGTCATGGCAGCGCGTCTGGTCGGTCGGCGACACCGGCGAAACGAAAGCGCGTGCAGCGTCCATGCGCCCGACATACGCCCGTTGCGGCCGCAAGACCAGACGCGCGACGTTCAGCCCGCGACGAAGCCCCGGCTTTCGATAATGTCCCAGGCGAGGCAGGCGGCGTCGCGCACCAGGGGCACGCAGACCGTGTGAAAGCGGCGCTCGCGGTTGGCCAACTCCAGCCCTTCCGGCGTCGAGGGGTCGAGGCCGATGAGGTCGCGGCAAATAATCGAGCCGTGACGTTCGAAAAAGCGGTCGTAAATGACCTTGGTCCGGGCATAGGTGGCCGTCTTGGCCGCCCTGCCGTCCGGGCCGCCGCCACCGCCGAAAAGCCCCAGCGCCATGACCGCGCCGGACACCGCGCCACACACGCCCCCCCGGGCCATGCCCACGCCGAATCCCGTGGCCAGCCGCACGGCCAGGGCCGCGTCGAGGCCGGCCGGCCCGCACAAGGACAGCAGCACGGACTGGCAACAGTTGTAGCCCCCGGCGAAATGGCCGACGGCCACGCTCCCCGCATCGGACATGACAGCCTCCTCTCCCAACCGGAAAACCTGTTTCCATCGGAATTACCCGACCTCCCGCACAGGGGCAAGAGGGCTGACGACAACAAAAAAGCCCCGGCTCCCTTTGCGGGGGCCGGGGCCATGTCTTGCGAAAGCCTTACAGCGGCGTGACGGCGATGTGGTCGGCTTCGTTGTTGCGAAGCGTCAAGGTAAAGTCGCGCAGGCGCAGGGCCACGGGGTCCTTAAGCGGCGCGCGCCCGATCACGGACACTTCGGTGCCCGGCACAAGGCCCATGTCGCGCAAGCGCCTGCCGAGCTCGCCCTGCGCCTCCACCCGGCAAATGCGGGCCCGCTGCCCGACCTGCATCTGCCGCAGGCCAATGCACGCGGCCGAAATTTCCTGGTCCATGCCGACTCCTTGAGGAAGAAAAAAAAGGAACTGCTCCCGCAGGCCGCGCCTGCGCGTCAGATCGCCCGGGCCGTGCGCTCAGGCCACCTGGGAAACGGGCTCCGCAACGGGCTGGGCGAGGCGTCCGAGCACCTTTTCCGCCAGGCCGTGCCCGATGGACATGCAGGCGCCCCGGGCGCGCAGACAGACCGGGCCGCCGCAGCCGGCCGTGATCTCGACCACGGTGCCGGGCGTGATGCCCATGGCGCAAAGCCGGCCCCGGGCCTTGGGACAATCACACAGGGATTCGACGCGTACGCGGCTGCCGGGGGGGAAGTGGGTGAGGCTTTCGAGGGGGGCCATGGGTCGCGCTCCTTGCATGGCCTTTGTTCTAGGCATGTTGAGAATGATTGTCAAGCTCCCTCTCGACGAGAAGCCCTACCCGTTCCCCGTGCGCTTGAGCGCGAACACGAGCACCAGGGACACCGCGGCCAGGAGCGCGGACAGGATGCCCGCGCGCAGGAAATCACCCGTAAAGACGGAGTTGTAGATCTCGAGCGACACCGTATTCGTGCGCCCGATGATATCGCCGCCCAGGAGCAGGCTGACGCCCACTTCGCCAAGCGCCCTTCCCGTGGCCAGGAACATGCCCGCGGCGATGCTCTTCTTGCAGTGGGGCAGCACCACGCGCACGAAGGTGGTCAGGGGCGACTTGCCGAGCACGGCCGAGAGTTCGACCAGGCGCATCAATTCGCCCCGCACCGCCGCCTGCACCGGCCGCACCATAAGCGGGATGCCGGCCACCACGGAGGCCAGGGCCAGTCCGGCGAAACCGAAAACGATGTCCAGGCCGAAGAGCCGCCGGGCCAGGATGCCGAAGGGGCCGTGTCGCCCGAGCAGCAACAGCAGGAAAAACCCCACGGCCATGGGCGGCAGGACCAGCGGCAGGGAAATCAGGAAATCCAGCACGGCGAGAAACCGGCCCCGCCCCCGTCCGAGCAGGTAGCCGAGCGGCGCGCCGAGCAGGAAAAAGACAGGCACCGCCACGGCCATGACTCGAAGCGTCAGCTTGATGGAAAAGACGACGCCCGGGTCCGTGGCCGCGGCGAGAATCGATGCTCCCGGCAAAGGCTACATCCCGTGCTTGGCGGCGATGTCCTTGGCCGGCTTGGTGTCGAGGAACGCGGCGAACTTCTTGGCCGTGGCGGCATTGGGAGCGCCGGCCAGGTTCTCGGCCACGATCTCGATGGGCGCGTACAGGGACGGGTCCACTTCCAGGTAGCCGCCGATCTTGTCGCCAAGGCCCATCACGTCGGTGCGGTTGACGAAACCGGCGTCGACCTCGCCGCTGACGATGTAGGTGGTGACCTGCGGCACGGTGGCGACGACCAGGAGCTTGTCCGCCACCTGCTTGGCCAGACCGGATTTCTCCAGGAACTGGCTGGCGGCCTTGCCGTAAATGGCTTTCTGCGGATCGGGCATGGCCAGGCGTTTGACCTCGGGCTTGGCCACGTCGGTTGCGGCGGCGAGCTTTTTGCCTTTGGGCCAGGCCACGACCAGGATGCCCTTGCCGATGGGGGAGACGCCGCTGCAGGACAGGCCCGCGCCTTCGAGGAAGCCCTTTTCGCCGACGATCACGTCGATGACCCCGCCGGCCTTGGCCTGGGTCGTCACTTGGCCCATGTTGCCGAAGGAGAGTTCGGGCTTGATGCCGCTTTCTTTTTCAAAGGCCGTCGCCAGGTCGGTGACGAGCTTTTTGTAGCCCGCGCCGGCGGCCACGACCAGGTTTTCGGCCAGGGCGCTACCGGTCAGGCACAGCACGAGAGTGAGCGTCAGGATGATGCGTCGCATGGGCGTTCCTCCTTGAGGGCGGGTTTCGGGGAGTGGAGCACCGGGCGACGGCCGTCGTCCGTCGCCGCGGCCAGGACGGCCGGCGGCGCATCATCGAAACGGGCGAGCAGGGCCGCGCGCTCCTCGCGATAGAGCGCAAGCTGGCGGCCGAACCAATCCCGGTCGATCCTCCCCCGGTTGATGGTCACGACCGCGTCGCCAAGAAGCGCTGCCTCGGCCAGGTCGTGGGTCACGTGCACGATGGGAATGGCGAAGCGCTCGCGCACGGCGAGGAGCTCGCCGCGAAGGGAGGCGCGCGTGGCGGCGTCCAGGGCGGAAAAGGGCTCGTCGAGCAAAAGCGCCTTGGGCCTTCGCGCCAGGGCCTGGCACAAGGCCCCGCGCTGCCTCTCGCCGCCGGACATGGCCCCGGGCCGGCTGCCGGCCAGGTGGGCGATGCCGAAGAGTTCGAGGAGATGCGCGCCAAAGGCCGCATCCGCCGTGGCGTAGGCCACGTTTTGCGCAAGGGTCATGTGCGGGAAAAGCGAATATTCCTGGAAGACGAGCCCTACCCCGCGCCGCCTGGCGCATACGCGCGCGCCGGACGCGGTGTCGCGCCAGACCTCGTCGCCCAGGGCGATGCGGCCGGTGTCGGGGTCGTCCAGGCCCGCCAGCATGCGCAGCACCGTGGTCTTGCCCGAGCCCGACGGCCCGGTCACGGCCAGGAGCTTGCCGGCCGGACAGGAAAACTCCACGTCCAGGGTGAAATGAGGGAGTTTTTTTTTCAGGCGAACCGCAAGGGTCATGCTGCGCCCGACCCGTTTTCGGCAATGGCGGCGAGCAACCGCGCCGCATCCACCGGGACGGTGATCTGCGGGCAGTGGCCGCTTTTGAGATCGTGCATCGCAAACCCGAGCCCCTTGGCGCGTTCGGCCATGGCCACGAGCATGGGGTTGGGGTTTTCCAGGCAGCGCACGTAGTGCTTCTTCGCCGGAAAAACCAGTTCGCCTTCCGGCACGGGATCGGTGAAGGCGGCCATGGGGAAGGGGGTCAGGCGCGACATGAACCAGTCCTCGTCGGGCGCGCCGGCCACGCCGAACATGGCGGCCTGCCAGGGGGAGACCAGCCCGCCGTCCAGGCGGCGCGACTCGAGCATGGCTTTAAACGGCTCGCCGCCAAGCCCGGCGAAGGACAGGCCGGGCCGCGGGATGATGCCCTCGAGGTAGACCGTGGCCGCCACGCGGGGCGCAAGTCGCGGCATGGCCGCCGCGCACACGATGCCCGAATAGCTGTGGGCCACGAGGATGACATCCCACAGGTCGAACAGGTCCAGATAGGCGGCCAGTTCGTCCACATACACGGAAAGTCCGAGTTCCTTGACGCGCACCGTGCAGTGGTGTCCGCAGCCCGAGAACGTGGGCGCATGGACCGTGTGCCCCAGGGTGGCAAGGGCTCCCGCCATGTTCCTGAACACCCAGCCGCCCTGGAATGCGCCGTGTACGCAAACGAATGTGGCCATACACCGTCCTCCCCGGCACGCGTCTCCCCCGGCAGGCCGAAGGGGCGCGTTGCGCTGCAAACCTTGCCGCGCCGGCATGAGAAACCCGGCGCAAGACAGACTTTTCGACGCTACTCACAATCACGCATATTCATATTTGCGTGACATTCAATATACCGCTCAAGACATACCGTAATTACGTCATGAAAGACAACAGTGTCACGCCAGAGATACTATTCGTGATATCCCATTTATATTCTTTACAACACAACAGCATTTCGCTACTGACTCGTATCATGAGTGCTTCCGAAGACAATCTCCTGGACAGGATAGCCCGTCTCGACGCTCCTTCGCTGGAGCGCCTGCTCGAACATGCCGAAGCGCTGCTGTCCCAGAAAGGCGACAGGCCGTTGCGGCGGCACCATCCGGGCATGGGCCCGTGCCAGGCGGCGATGTTCAAGGTACCCCACGAAATCCGCCACCTGGACACGGAACAGATCGAACGCCTCACCGCCGCTTTCGACGGCTGGCGCGATGCGGCGCGCACCTCGCCCATCCGGCGGGCCAGGGAGCGCATGCGCCTGGTCTACCTGATGTTGCGCCACAGCGGCGGCAAGCTCGGGGAGGTGCTCTCGCTCAACGAAAACACCGACATCGACATGGGGCAGTCCATGGTGACCCTCGGCGGAGGCAAGCCGGAAGAGACGGCCCGCAAGGTCATCGTGCCCAAGCCCTTTCTGGAGGAAGTGCGCCGATTCGCGGCCAGCCCCGCCAACAGGCACATGCGCGGCGAGCTGTTCCGGCTCGATCCCGGCTTCGTGCGCCGCAAGCTCTACGAACAGGCCGTCAAGGCCGGCCTGCCGCCCGGTCGCGTCAGCCCGACGTCGCTGCGCCACTCCCGGGCCGTGGAACTGCTGCGCGGCGGCGTGCCCCTGCCCGTGGTGCAGGTCATGCTCGGCCACTCGAGCCTGGTGCTCACTTCCATCTATTGCTCCTTTTCCGAGCAGGATTGCCAGCGCATCCTCAACCACTGCGTCATCAAGGAGAGTCGTGTGAAAACCAGCGCCCGCAACACCTTCTTCGGCACCGTCAGCAGCGTGCGCAAAAGTCCCCTGCTCACGGAAATTTCCCTTGCGGTCCAAAACGGCTTCGAGGTCGTGGCCGTCATCACCAACGAGAGCTTCGAGCGCCTGGGGCTCACCGAAGGCGGCCAGGTCACGGCCCTGGTCAAGGCGCCCTGGGTGCTGCTCGGCAAGGACGAGCACAAGGCCCGCACCAGCGCCCGCAACTGCTTTCCCGGCAGGGTCACGGGCATCCGCGGCGACGGCGTGGCCGTCGAGATCATGGGCATGCTCGACGGCGGCACGCCCATGTGCGCGCTGATCACCGCCGAATCCGTGGAATCGCTCGACATCAAGGAAGGCGACATCGTCTGGTTTTTCTTCAAGGCCTTCAGCGTGATCATCAGCACCGACTAACGGCCCACTTCGCGAGGCCCGCGCGGTCGGTGCGGGCCCCCTCCCCTGCGACTGCCATGTCCGCTCGCCTGGGCGGCAAAACGCCGCGGGCCCGGCCAGGAATTCCTGGCCGGGCCCGCGGTTTTTACGATGCCTGCTTTGCGACGATCCCTCGCAAGGCTCTGCCGTCCCCCCTTTCGGGAGGTCCGGGAGGGGCAGTTGCCCCTCCTGGCCGCCGGAGGCATCTTCTCATTCTTCATTCAACATTCGGGCAATCCTTGAGGGCCTCGGTGATGCTGGCTTCGGGGTAGGCGAAGTCCGTGAGCTTGCCCTGGAAGAAGGCATCGTAGGAGGCGAGGTCGAGCAGGCCGTGGCCGGAATACAAAAAGACCACGTTCTCGCCGGGCTTGGCCTGCTTGGCCGTTTCGATGGCCCCCTTGATGGCGTGGGAGGTTTCCGGCGCGGGCAGGAAGCCCTCGGTACGCAGGAACAGCCGCGCCGCGTCGAAGCACTCGGTCTGGAAGTAGGCCGTGGCGTCGATGATGCCCTCGTTGGCCAAGTTGCACACGATGGGCGCGCCGCCGTGGTAGCGCAGGCCGCCGGCGTGGATGGGCGCGGGCATGAAGGCGTGACCCAGGGTGTGCATCTTGAGCAGCGGCGTGAGCTTGGCCACGTCGCCGTAGTCGTAGCGAAACTGGCCGCGCGTGAGCGTGGGGCAGGCCTTGGGCTCCACGGCGATGAAGCGGATGTTTTCCCCGGCGAGCTTTCGCGGCAGAAACGGCAGCACGAGCCCGGCGAAGTTGCTGCCCCCGCCGACGCAGCCGACGAGGTAGTCGGGCTTTTCGCCTATCATGGCCAGCTGCTTTTCCACTTCGAGGCCGATGATGGTCTGGTGGTGCAACACGTGGTTGAGCACGCTGCCGAGCGCGTACTTGGTGTCGTCGTGGGTGGCGGCGTCCTCCACGGCCTCGGAGATGGCGAGCCCCAGGGAGCCGGCGCAGTCGGGATCGGAAGCGAGCATGGCCCGGCCGGTCTGCGTGTTCTCCGAGGGCGAGGGGAAGATCTCGCCGCCGTAGGCGTTGATGAGGATGCGGCGGTAGGGCTTCTGGTTGTAGCTCACCTTGACCATGTAGACGGTGCAGTCGAGGCCGAGCTGGGAGCAGGCGAAGGACAGGGCCGTGCCCCACTGCCCCGCGCCGGTTTCGGTCGCGATGCGGCGCACGCCTTCCTGCTTGTTGTAGTAGGCCTGCGGGATGGCGGTGTTGGGCTTGTGCGAGCCTGCCGGGGAGACGGACTCGTTTTTATAGAAGATCTTGCACTTGACGCCGAGTGCCTGCTCGAGCTTGCGCGCCCGCACCAGGGGCGTGGGGCGAAAGAGCCGATAGATGTCGAGGACGGGCTCGGGGATGTCGAGCCAGCGCACGGGCGAGAGTTCCTGCTCGATGACGGCCTTGGGAAAAATGACCTCGAGCTGCTCCGGGGAGACGGGCTTCTGGGTCTGGGGATCGAGCGGCGGGGCCAGGGGGGTCGGCAGGTCGGGCAGGGCGTTGTACCACTGCCGGGGCATCTCCGATTCGGGCAGGTTGATGCGGCACTCCATGCGGTTCTCCGAAAGCGTTGTATTTTTTCCGGGACACGAGACAGCCCGGGAAAGTGGACCATCCTCGCGCCGACAGCGGACGATGCGCTGGCCTTACATCCCCGGGCGCTTTTTCACAACCCGGACCGCGCCGACCGGGATGGCAACCTTTGCTTTTATGCGCCGTTGCGGCTATTTTCAGCACAACCTTGCTCAAGGAACCGCTTATGAAACGCTTGGCCGCCGCCTTCCTGCTCTCCCTCGCCCTGTCCGTGCCGGCCCTGGCCGGCGAAATCGCTGTTTTCGCCGCGGCGAGCCTCACCAACGCCGTGGAGGCCATGCGCGCCGCGTTCGAACGCAGCCACCCGGGCATGCTCCTCGTGCCCTCGTTCGCCGCCTCGGGGACGCTCCTGCAGCGCATGCAAAACGGCCAGCCCTGCGACGTGTTCATAAGCGCCGACGCCGTTACCATGGACGCGGCCGTGGACCGGCGGCGCGTCGATCCGGCCACGCGGCGCGTCGTCGCCGGCAACGCCCTGGTCCTGGCGGTTCCGGCCGGCAATCCGGCCAACGTCACCGGGCTCGAGTCCCTCTCGCGCGGCGGCGTCCGGCACATCGGCGTCGGCAACCCCGAATCCGTGCCGGCCGGGCGCTACGCCAAACGCGCGTTGCAGAAACGGGCCATGTGGTTCGCCCTGACCTCCAAACTCGTCTACTATCCGTCCGTGCGCCACGTGCTGGCGGCGCTGGCGGCCGGAGAATGCGACGCCGGCTTCGTCTACGCCACGGACGCGGCCATCGCCGGGGACGCCGTGGCGAGCGCCGCCGTGGTGCCCACCTCCCCGCCCGTGACCTACAGCGCGGCCGTGGCGGCAGGCGCGCCCGATCCCAAGGGCGCGGCCGCCTTTCTCGACTACCTCGCCACCCCCGAGGCGCGCGCGGTGTTCGCCCGTTTCGGCTTCACCGCGCCGTAAGCGGCCTACAGCTCCGGGGCGAAATCGGGTACCAGGCAGATGAGCAGGAGCGGTTCGCCGCCCGTGTTCTCGATGCTGTGCTCGGCGTCGGGCGGAATGTAGGCGACACTTCCGGGGCCGACGTCCACCCAGTCGCCGTCGCGAAGCAATCGGCCCTGGCCGCTGTGAAAAAACTGCTGGTGCTCCCACGGGTGCTTGTGGCGCGGGATGACGCCGCCGGGGGCGACCTCGATCATGCGCATGCAGAAATGGTCCGCGCCGTCGGCCTTGCCGATGAGCACGCGGCCGGTGACGCCGTGCATGGTGGCTGCGGTCAGTTCCCGGGGCAAAACGTCCTTGTAGTCGATGATCTTCATGGCGTGTGCTCCTTTTGCGTTCGCGCCGCGCGCTACGGACACGGCGCGGGCTTCCGGTTGATGCGGCGCACAGGCGCTTGCTTTGCCGGCCGGTTCCGCCGCTTGCGGGCGGCCAGGCGCGCAACGCGGCATCTGCCCGTGATTGTTCACCGGTTTTCATACGGCCCCCGCCTTCCATCGTCCAGAAACCTTTCCGATTCGGCGCAACCCTTCCCTTTCAAGCAGGCTTTGGCTAGCATGGGACAACGCCTGTTTCGCGTCCGGAGTTCTTCATGCCCTTCATGCGCTTTTGCACCGTCCCGGCCCTGTGTCTCGCCGTCGCTCTCGCCGCCTGCGCTCCCGCGACCAAATCCGCCCCCCCCGCGACCGGAAGAACCGCCGCCGGCAAGGCCGCGACGGACACACCCCCTTCGGGGCAGCAACAAGGTTTCCGCGTGGTCATGGGCAAGCCGCTGCCCGGGACGACCGGCCAGGGAACACCCATCAACCGGACGCCTGCCGCGCCGCCCCAGGCGCAGCAGGTTCCCGCCCAGACCGCGCCGCCGCCCCAGGCGATGGCCGCACCCGCGCAATCCCAGGCCGCGCCGATCCCGATGCCGCCCCTGCCGGCCCAGGGGCAGGCCATACCGCCGGCCGCACCAGCGCCGTCCGATGCCGCCGCCACGGCTTCCGGCCGTCCCACCGGCTTCGGCGGGCTGAACTTCGGCGATGCGCCCCATGCCCAGCCCGGGCTTGCCGTCTACGACGCGGAAGCCGGGGACGTGATCACCTATGTCTGGACCAAAGGCCCCACAGACATCTTCGGTGCGCCCATCCGCGAGGCGTTCTACGAATTCTACCAGAACCGCTTCTACCACGTCTGGATCAATTTCGACGGCATGGCCGCCTACAAGAAGGCCTTGGCCGGGCTCACCGGCGCCTTCGGTCCGCCGACCCAGGAAGTGCCGGAAAAGTACTACCACGCCTGGATGCTCGGCGACGTCAACATCTACTGCGCCTTCCATCCCTCGGAAAACGGCGGCGACGTCAGCTTCTTCTACCAGCCCATCTACGAGCCCATGATGGCCGCCGCGCACGCCAAGGCGGCCAAGGCGGGCAAGGCCGCGCCCAAGAGCAAAAAGCCGTGAACGAAAGCCAAGCCTACGCCAGCCTCGTCGCCCACGGACGGGAAAGCGCCGATCTCGCCTCGGCCCTGAGCCTGCTTTCCTGGGACCAGCAGGTGATGCTCCCCGCGGCCGCCCATCCGGGCCGGGCGGCGCAACTCGGCGCGCTGACCGCCGTGCTCCACCGCCGCGCCACGGACCCGCGTATCGGGGAATGGCTCGCCGCCTGCGAAGGCTCGCCGCTGACCCGCGACGCGGCCACGTCCGAGGCGGCCAACCTCCGAGAATGGCGGCGCGACTACGACCTGTCCGTCAAGATTCCCGAGGAACTGGCCGTGGCCCTGGCCCGGGCCGCAAGCGCCGGGCAGCGGGCCTGGGAAATCGCACGGAAAGAAAACGATTTCAAAGCGTTCGCGCCACACCTTCAAGAACTGCTTGAGCTTTCGCGGCGCAAGGCCGAAGCCCTCGGCTATACCACGGAAGCCTACGACGCCCTGCTCGACGGCTTCGAGCCCGGCGAGACCGTCGCCGCCGTCGCCCCGATCCTGGCCGAACTGCGCGGCGCCAGCCGCGAGCTCATCGCAAAGGCCAAGGACGCCCCGCAGCCCCGCGACCTGCCGCAAGGCCCCTACCCCCTCGCGGCGCAGCAGGCCTTTCTCGGCGAAGTCACGCGGATGCTCGGCCTGCCGCCCGAGGCTTCGCGCCTGGACGTCTCGGCCCATCCCTTTTCCACCCTGATCGGCCCGCGGGATGCGCGCATCACCGTGCGCTACGACGCGACGGACTTCACCAAGGCCCTGTTCGGGGCCGTGCATGAGACCGGGCACAGCCTCTACAGCCTGGGCCACGACATCGGCGACGCCCGCCACGGCACGCCCATGGCCGAATACGTCTCCCTGGCCGTGCACGAATCCCAGTCGCGGCTGTGGGAAAACCAGGTCGCCCGCTCCCTGCCTTTCTGGGAGCACGTGCTGCCCCTGGCCGTGCAGCATTTCCCGGAACTGGCCGGATGCGCGCCCCGGGACGTCTTTGCCGCCGTGGGCGCGATCCGGCCGGGTCTCATCCGCGTGGACGCCGACGAGACGACCTACAACCCGCACATCGTGCTGCGCTTCGAGCTGGAGCTGGCCCTCGTGCGCGGCGACCTGGCCGTGGCCGACCTGCCCGGGGCCTGGAACGAAAAATCCCGGGACATCCTCGGCATCGTCCCGCCAAGCGACGCCGCCGGCTGCCTCCAGGACGTGCACTGGGCCACGGGCGCGTTCGGCTATTTCCCCACCTACAGCCTGGGCAACGTCTACGCCGCCTGCCTGTTCGAGGCGGCGCGCGCCGCCCTTCCCGGGCTCGACGCGGCCATGGCCCGGGGCGATTTCGCGCCGCTTCTCGCCTGGCTGCGGACCAACATCCACGAAAAAGGCCGGTTGCTGCGCCCCCGCGACCTCGTCGCCGCAGCCACGGGTCAGGCACCCACGGCGGGGCCGCTCATCCGCCACCTCAAAGCCAAGGCGCAAGCCGTTTACGGCTTGTGATCCTCTCCCGCCGGGGCGCGCGCCATGCGGCATCGCGCTCCGGACCGTCTGCCCCGCGTCCCGACATTTCCTTAAAAAGCGGCAATCCTGGCGGAAACATCCTTGCTCCCGAGCCTGTTTACGTTTATCAAACGCCTCGTTTCACTCTGTGAAACAGGTCGGGAACGCTGGGGGAGCGCTTCCGGACCTGGTTTCCCACACGGGGAAACGTCTTCGCAATTTCCAGTGCAATGCCGGGATATTGCCTGCCCATGCCGGGAGTTATCCCGGCTTGTGGCATGGATCATGCTGCCCGAGGCGCGCGTTGGGGGACGCTTTTTTCGCCGCGGGTTTCGTATCACTTTTTCAAACGGGGAGAACGCATGCGACGCGTATTGTTTCTGGCCATCGTCCTGTGTCTGATCGGGCCCAAAACGGCCCTGCCGGCCAAGAATTCCGGGAAACTGGCCGTCAAGGCGGCCATGGTCACCGAATACGGCTCCGGCCGCGTGCTCTATACGCAGGACGAGGACAAACGCATCGCTCCGGCTTCGGTGACCAAGGTCATGACCATGTACCTGGTCTTCGACCTCGTCTCCTCCGGCCAGGCCAGCTTTTCCGACAAGGTCAAGGTGAGCCGCCGCGCCGACGCCACGGGCGGGTCCACCATGAACCTGCGCGCCGGCGAGGTCGTGACCCTCGACGAACTCATGCGCGGCATGGCCGTGGCTTCGGGCAACGACGCCGCCGTGGCCGTGGCCGAACATTTCGGGGGCGTGCCCCAATGGGTCGACCGCATGAACCGCAAGGCCCGCGAACTGGGCATGACCAGCACCACCTTCAAGACCCCCAACGGCCTGCCCGCCCCGGGGCAGCTGACCACCGCCCGCGACCTCACGAAACTGGCCACCAGCTACCTGCGCCACTATCCGCAGGCCCTGCGCTACCACTCCACCACGGAGATCAACCACTGCGGCGCGGTCCATGGCAACACCAACCGCCTGCTCGGCGTGTGCGAGGGCGTGGACGGCATCAAAACCGGCTACGTAGGTTCAAGCGGCTACAACATCATCGCCACGGCCAAGCGCGGCGGCACCCGCATCATCGCCGTGATCCTCGGCGGGCGCACCAAGCAGGTGCGCAACCGCGAAACCGAGCGCATCCTGAACGCCTCCTTCTCCGGCGCAGTCAGCACCATGCTCGCCGCCACCGACCGCCCGGCCCAAGACGACGACACCCCCGTCCCGGCGAAGATCAGACACGGCAAATCCGGCCGGCACCACGCCAAGGCCCTGCGCGTGGCCGACGCCGACCACCGCGCCAAGATCCACGCCAAACGCGGCGCTTCCGCCCGCTTCGACGCCCATGACGCCAAAGTGAAGACCTCCCGCCACGCCAAGGGGAAAACCAAGGCCACGGCGGAAAAATCCGGCAAGTCCTCTTCCCGGTCCAAGTCCAAGCACCACAAAAAGGCCGGCGCGTCCAACCGCTAGCGCCGCACGAACATCGCCCGCCCCCTTCCCGGGGCTCCGCCCGGGCACAACAGGCAACCCGCATCGCGTGCCCCCCGCCTTTTCGCCGCTCCCCGGGAAAGCCCGGGAAGCGGCCGCATCCTTCGCCCCTGTCGCCTCTTGCGTGCCCGCCCCGCACACCAGGACAACGCGGAATGCGCTTTTCGGGACGCCCTTCCCCTGTCGCAACGGCGCAATGCCGCCCTCCAAAGCGGGGCGGCATTGTTGCGTCCGTCCATACTCACATGCGACCATACAATCGCGTGACAGCACAACAAAAATTCTGACAGCATTGACCCGAACGAATCCTGGCGGGTACTGTTGCGTATTCCTCCAACCTCCAACCAGGAGACGCCCATGAAAGTCAGCGCGAGAAACCTCATCCCCGGCAAGATCAAATCCATCACCAACGGCATGGTCAGCAGCGAAGTGGTCATCGAGATCGCGCCCGGCGTGGCCATCACGTCGGTCATCACCAAGCACTCCGTCGAAGACATGGGCCTCAAGGAAGGCGAGGCGGTCAAGGCCATGGTCAAGGCCTCGAGCGTGATGCTCGTCACGGACTAGCTTCCCCGCCGTACGACACGGTTCGCCATACGCCAGCGCCGGCCAGGCCCAGCTGCCTCGGGGTCTGGCCGGCGTTTTCTTTTTGCCGCGTCCCTGAGCCCTTGCCAGCCGTCCGGCGCGAATGGCACTGTCGTCCCGCCGCATCCGGCAAAAGGATGACGCCATGCGCTACGCCGCCCTTATCGCCCTTTGCCTTGCCGCAAGCCTTACGCCGAGCGTGGGGTTATGTGGTTCGCCTGCCGTGTTCGACGCCGTCGCCGACACCGCGACCCGGCGCGTCGATCCGGCGGAAAAGAAATCCGGCCGCGTGACCGCCCCGGACCGCTCGCCGCCCGAAACCGTCACGGCCCCGGAACTGCCCCCCCTGCCGCCGGCCCTGGCCGGCTCCATCCGGCGCGTGGACACGCACGGGGAAAAGCTCGTCGCCCTGACCTTCGACTTGTGCGAGCTGGCCGACCAGGTTTCCGGCTACGACGGGGCGGTGGTCGAAGCCTTGCGCGCGGCCGGGGCCAAGGCCACCTTTTTCGCGGGTGGCAAATGGATGCGCTCCCATCCCAAACGTGCCATGGAGCTCATGGCCGATCCGCTCTTCGAGGTCGGCAGCCACGCCTGGACCCACGGCAACTTCGGCCGCCTGGACGATGCGGCCATGCGCCGGGAAATCGTCTGGGCGCAGGCCGAGTACGCCCTGCTGCGGGAAAAGCTCGTGCGTCTGGCCCAGGAAAAAGGCGTCTCGCAGGCGGCACTCGCCGCCATCCCGGCCGTGCCCGCGCTCTTCCGCTTTCCCTACGGCCGCTGCCGCCCCGAGGCCCTGTCGCTCCTTGCCGCCATGGGCATAAAAGCCGTGCAGTGGAGCCTGACCACGGGCGACCCCGACCCGGCGTCCACGCCCGCGCGCATCGTGGACACGGTGCTTGCGCGCATCCGCCCCGGCGACATCGTCATCGGCCACGCCAACGGCAACGGCCACGGCACGGGCGAGGCCCTGCCGCGGCTGCTGACGGAACTTTCCAGGAAGGGCTACCGGTTCGTGACGGTCAGCGAACTGCTCGCCGCCGGCCGACCCGTGACCGCCTCGGACTGCTACGATTCCCATCCCGGCGACACGGCCCGCTACGACGCCGTCTTCGGCGACGGCACCCTGCACCCGCGCAAGCGGGCCGCGGGAAAAGGGACGGGGACAGGGACGGGGATGGGGATGGGGACAGGGGGAACGCCTCCGGCGGCCAAAGGGCTGTCGCCCTCTGGACTCCCTTAAAAATTGCAGCGCTGCTTCACGCTGCACTGATAGAGCGCGTTCCCCACATGCCCCTATCGGGGTGGTCCAGGAGGGGCCCTCGGCCCCTCCTGGCCGCCGGAGGCATCTTCCTTCCTTTCTTTTCTACTTGCCCGTTTCGGGCGCAGCGTCCCGGCGATAATGGGTGATGGAAGCGACCTTGGAATCCTTGCCCGCTTCGAGGTATTTGACGATCAAGGTGTTCTTGCCGGTCACCTGGCCGATGTACGTGCCGTCGTCATCGACCATATAGATCTTGTGGCCGTCGAGCACGCCGAGCACGGTTTCCTTGGCCTTGGCCGAGGCTTTGGTGCCGGAAAAACTCGGGCCGTCCTGCTTGTCGATGGTCAGCGTCCAGTCCGCGTGCAGGAATTTCGGCGCGTCGGTCGCATCGGCATGGCCGAGCTTGCCCATAGCCACGGTGTCCGAGGCGCCTTTCCAGACGCCGGTGACGTCGGGGACGTCCTTTTCCTTCTTTTCCTTGTGCTCCTTGGCCAGCGCCGGTACGGCAACCAGGATGCAGCAGGCGAGGCAGGCGACAAGCGCAGCGCGAAAGCGGACCATAAGAACCCTCCGTTGCTCGGGTTGGGGACCGGCCCCGGAAACGGATGCGCCGTTTGCGCCCCACCGGGATTCGGACCTGCGTGATGTGGCAACTTCAGAGAAGTCTTAGAAAAAAGGATGCGCCATGACAACAACCGCCCAACCGATCCTCGTCGCCCGGGGCGATACGGACTGCCTGTTACTGCCGGCCATGGCCAACCGCCACGGGCTGGTCGCCGGGGCCACGGGCACGGGCAAGACCGTCACGTTGCGCGTGCTGGCCGAGGCGTTTTCCGCCATGGGTGTTCCGGTTTTCCTGGCCGACGTCAAAGGCGACCTGTCGGGCATGGCCGCGCCGGGGGGCGACAATCCCAAGATCGCGGCCCGGGCGAAGGAACTCGGCCTTGCGCTTGCCCCGAGCGCCTGCCCCGTGGCCTTCTGGGACGTGTTCGGCCGGGAAGGGCATCCGCTGCGGGCCACGGTTTCGGAGCTCGGGCCGTTGCTTCTTGCGCGCCTGCTCGGGCTCAACGACACCCAGGCCGGGGTGCTCGAAATCGTCTTCCGCGTGGCCGACGACGCGGGCATGCTGCTGCTCGACCTCAAGGACCTGCGCGCCATGGCCGCGTATGTCGGCGAGAACGCGGCAATGTACCGCACGCGCTACGGCAATGTCTCCGCGGCCTCGGTCGGGGCCATCCAGCGGGCGCTTCTCTCCCTGGAAAGCCAGGGTGGCGAGGCCTTTTTCGGCGAGCCGGCGCTTGATCCCGACGACCTGCTCCAGACCGACGCCTTGGGCCGGGGAGTGGTCAACATCCTCTGCGCGCGCACGCTGTTCGCCTCGCCCAAGGTCTACGCCGTCATGCTCCTGTGGCTCCTGGCCGAGCTCTTCGAGCGCCTGCCCGAGGTGGGCGACCTCGAGAAACCCAAGCTCGTCTTTTTCTTCGACGAGGCGCATCTGCTCTTCGACGACGCCCCGGCGGCGCTGCTGGAAAAAATCGAGCTGACCGTGCGGCTCATCCGCTCCAAGGGCGTCGGTGTCTATTTCGTCACCCAGTCGCCCCTGGACCTGCCCGACGCGGTGCTCGGCCAGCTCGGCAACCGCGTGCAGCATGCGCTGCGCGCCTTTTCCCCCCGCGACCAGAAGACCGTGGCCGCCGCGGCCGACACCTTCCGGCAGAATCCGAAGTTCGACGCCAAGGCGGCGCTGACGGTGCTCGGCGTCGGTGAAGCGCTGGTCTCCTGCCTTGATGCACGCGGGCAGCCGAGCGTGGTGCAGCGCGCCCTGGTCGTGCCGCCAGTTAGCCGCATGCAGCCCCTAAGCGACGCCGAGCGCGAGGCCGTGGTGCGCGCCTCCCCCCTTTTCGGGCACTACGAACAGGCCATCGACCGGGAATCGGCCTTCGAAATGCTCAGATCCCGCGCCGTGGCCCAGGAAGCGCAACCCGCGTCCCAAAAAGAAAAACCGTCCCAGGCCGAAAAGCTTGTCCTGGGCATGGCCCAAAGCGCCCTGCGCTCCATCGGCACGCAGATCGGCCGCCAGATCGCCCGCGGCGTCCTGGGTGCGCTGTTTGGGGGGGCGAGGCGTTGAGGGAATGTGAGAAGAGTGAGGAAAGGGAAATGGGGAAAATGGCTCCGGCGGCCAGGAGGGGCCGAGGGCCCCTCCTGGACCACCCCGAAGGGGGGAAGCAGGGGTTTAGTCCAGGGTCTGGCGGTAGCGCTTGACGCCAAGGCCGAGGGAGACGAGCAGGAACAGGCCAATGGGCCACATGTGCGGCAGGATGTCGAAAAAGCCGTTGCCCTTGAGCACGATGCCCCGCACCACGCGCAGATAGTGCGTCAGCGGCAGCACCGAGCCGATCCATTGCGCCCACTCGGGCATGCCCTGGAAAGGAAACATGAACCCGGAAAGCAGGATGCTCGGCAGAAAGAAAAAAAACGACATCTGCACGGCCTGCAACTGGTTCTGGGCGATGGTGGAAAAGGTGATGCCGACGCCGAGGTTGGCGGCGATAAACGGAAACGAGACCAGAAACAACAGCGGCAGGCTGCCGATTACCGGCACATGGAACAGCAGGCGCGCCGCCAGCACGATCAGGCCCATCTGCAAATACCCCACAATGATATAGGGCAGAATCTTGCCGAGCAGCACTTCCGTCGGCCGCACCGGCGTGATGAGCAGGTTTTCCATGGTGCCGCGCTCGCGTTCGCGCGTGATGGCGAGCGATGTGATGATGACGAGCGTCATGGTCAGCACCACCCCCATGAGCCCGGGCACGATGTTGTATTGCGTGATGGCCTCTGGGTTGTAGCGGGCGTGCAGGCGCAGGTCCACGGGGCCTTCCCCGGCGCGCAACGACAACAGCGGCCCGGTCAGGTCGCGGTTGAAGGCGTCGGTTGCGGCCTGGCGGATGGCGGCCACGGCGTTGGACGTGGCCGAAGGGTCGGTGGCGTCGGCTTCCAGCAAAACCACCGGGCGCTTGCCGCGGATGAGGTCGCGGCCGAAATTCTGCGGTATGGTCAGCACGAACTGGATGCGGCCCAGGCGCAGCAGTTCGTCGGCCTCGGCCTCCGTTCGCAGGTCCTGGGTGAACTGGAAATAGAGGCTGTTTTTCATGGCCGTGGCCATGTCGCGGGAAAAGACCGAGCGGTCGTTGTCCAGTATCGCCGTGGGCAGATGTTTGGGATCGGAATTGATGGCGTAGCCGAAGAGAATAAGTTGGAGCAGCGGAATGCCGACCATCATGCCGAAAGTCACGCGGTCGCGACGCATCTGGGTGAATTCCTTGGACACCATGGCCGCGAACCGCTTGGGCGAAAAAGTGAAAAGCTGTCGCATCATGTCGTCGCCTTGCGCATGAGGCTGATGAAGACCTCTTCGAGGTTGGAGGGAATCCGGCGCACGGCAAGGGGCTCGGCCGCATACGGCGCGAGGCTTTGCGTCAGGGCCGCTTCGTCGCGGCCGCTCACGTGCAGGGTCACGCCGAAGGCCACCACCTGCTCGACACCCGGCAGGCCGCGCAGCCTGTCGATGAGGTCGTAGAGTTTCGGCCCGGCGATCTCGAACGTGGCCAGCCCCTCGGCGGCCACGATCTCCGCCACCGTGCCCGTGGCCAGCAAGTGGCCGTAGGCGATGTAGGCCAGGCGGTGGCAGCGCTCGGCCTCGTCCATGTAGTGCGTGGAAATGAGCGCCGTGATGCCCTCGCCGGCGAGCTTGTGCACTTCGTCCCAGAAATCGCGCCGCGCCATGGGATCGACGCCGGCCGTGGGCTCGTCGAGCAGCAGCAGCTTCGGTTCGTGGATCATGCAGGCGGAAAGCGCCAGGCGCTGCTTCCAGCCGCCGGAAAGCGTGCCGGCCAGCTGGTCGCGGAAGCGCCCCAGGTTCATGCGCTTGATGGTGCGGGCGATGGCCGTTGCGCGGTCCGCGACGCCGTACATGCGCGCGATGAAATCAAGGTTTTCCCGCACGGTCATATCTTCATAGAGCGAGAACTTCTGGGACATGTAGCCCACATGGGGCTTGATCAGTTCCGCCTGCTCGCGCACGTCGAAGCCCAGGCACGTGCCCGTGCCGTCGTCGGGGCGCAACAGCCCGCAGAGCATGCGGATGAACGTGGTCTTGCCCGAGCCGTTGGGCCCGAGAAAGCCGTAGATTTCCCCGCGTCCGACACGCATGTCGATGTGGTCCACCACGGTCTTTTTGCCGAAGATCTTGGTGAGCCCCGCGACGTCGATGACCGGGGCCGCCGCGTCCGCGCTCATGACGCGCCACCGCCCGCTTCCGGCGTCACGTCCACGGGTTGCCCGGGATGCATCCGCGCCGCCACGTCCGGGGCAAACCGCCCCTCGACCATGATGACGAGCTTTTCGCGAAAGCCCTGGCTGTAGATGACCGGCGGCGTGTATTCCACCGAGGGCGCGATGTAGGAGACGGTGGCCGCGACGGGCGCGCCGCCGTCGAAAGCCACGCGCAGGCGCTGCCCCAGGGCGAGGGAGCCGGCCACGGCCTCGGGCACGAAAAAGCGCACCTTGACGTTCGCCGGCGGCAAGAGCGTCACCACAGGGCTTCCCGCCGCCACCCATTCGCCCGCGTAGTGCAGCACGTCGTAGACCAGACCGGAGACGCCGGCGGCCTGCGTCATCTGGCCGAGGTTCCAGCGCGCCTGGTCCAGGGCGGCCCTGGCGGCCTCCACGGCGGCCTTGGCGGCGAGGATCTGGTCCACGCGGCTCGGCAGCTTGCCCGTGGCCAGCTTGGCTTCCAGTTCCCGCACCTGCTGCTTGTCCCGGGCATGGGTCGTGCGCGAGGTGTCGAGTTCCTCCTTGGCGATGACGGCATCGCCGTACAGTTTGATACGGCGGTCGTATTCCAGGGAGGAAAGCGTGTGCGAGGCCTCGGCCCGGCGCAGGTCGGCTTCGATCTGCGCGATCTCCTCCGGCCGCAGCCCCTTTTGCCTGTCGTGCAGCGTGTCCTCGGCCTGGCGCAGATCGGCCTCGGCCAGGGCGACGCCCGCGGTCTCGTAGGCGTGCTCCAACACATAAAGCGTTTGCCCGGCCTCCGCCACGTCGCCCCGAGCCACGTCGAGCGCGTCCAGCCGCCCGGCGATCTTGCCGGCCACGTACACGAATTCGCCCTCGATATACCCCTGGTAGGCCGACGAGCCCTTGGACTCGCACCCGGCAAGCAGAAGCAGCACAAGGAGAAGCGCGGGAAAAACGAAACGGTCAGTCGTTTTCATGGCCTGTCTCCTGGGACGCGTCCGGTTGGGCCGGGGCGGCCAGCCCCTTGCCGAGCAGCCCTCCGACGAAGGCCGCGGCATCGGCCAGGGGCGAATCGAGCCGCAGCCCAAGTCCCTGCGACGCGGCAGCGAACCGCGCCCGCAGCGGCTCGGACAGGCTGTAGACGACCATGGTCCCGACGAGCGTCAGGTGCACGAGAACGGGCTCGGCCGGGACGAGCGCCCCTTGCGCCGCACCCTTTTCCAGGATGCCGCGCGTGACGCCGAAGATGCGGCGAAATTCCGCCATGGCCGCCGCCGGCATGTTGGCCCCGCCCGAGGCCATCTCCAGGGCCATGATGCGCGGCAGCATGGGCAGCTTGGTGAAAAGCCCGGCCAGGGCCGTGGCCAGGGCGGTGAAGGCCTCGCCCGGCGTGCCGCACGAACCCGGCGCGCCGGCCGCCTGCTCCAGCGCGCCGGCCACCTGGCCGAACAGGTGGAGCATGACGGTTTCGTAGAGCTTTTCCTTGTTGCCCACGTGGTAGTAGAGGCCGGCTTTGTTGACCCCGGCGCGCCTGGCGATGGCGTCCACCTTGGCCCCGGAAAAACCTGCCCGGCCGAATTCCTCGGCCGCCGCTTCGAGGATGCGTTCCCGGACCGAATCCGGGGCATTGGCTATGACCATATGTTTCAACCTTTTCGTTTAACCAAACGGTTAAAACATCCGGTTGTCCCCGTCAAGGATGCCGAACGCGCCGGGAACGCTTTTCATTTGCGTGAAAGCGGTGTAATCCGAAGTGCGGCCGGCCCACGCAAGGGGCGCATGAAGCCGACATACCATGACCGACGCCATCACACTTCTTCTTTCCCCGGCAGCTTATGTCGGCAGGACGGCACTGACCGTCATCGCCGAGCTCGGAGGCTTCTGCATCTTCCTGGTCCAGGGGCTCTGGCGCATCGTCGTGCCCGCGCCACCTTTGCGCAAGATCGTGCAGCAGGTCTACTTCATCGGGGTCAAGTCCATCTTCGTCATCGTGCTCATAGGGCTTTTCACGGGCATGGTGCTCGGGCTGCAAGGCTATTACACCCTGGTCAAGTTCGGTTCGGAGGGGCTTCTTGGCGCGGCCGTGGCCCTGTCCATCATCCGGGAGCTCGGGCCGGTACTGACGGCCATCATGATCACGGGCCGCGCGGGCTCGTCCATGGCCGCGGAAATCGGCATCATGCGCATCTCGGAGCAGATCGACGCCCTGTGGACCATGGGCATCAACCCCATGCGCTTTCTCATTGCGCCAAGGCTTGCCGCCTCGCTGCTTTGCTTTCCGCTTTTGACCGCCATTTTCGACGTGGTGGGCATCTGCGGCGGCTACCTCACGGGCGTGGTGCTTTTGGGCATCAACCCCGGCGTCTATTTCGACCGCATCGACGCGGCCGTGGAGATGGGCGACGTGACCGGCGGCTTCGTCAAGTCGCTGCTCTTCGCCGTGCTCGTGGCGGCCATCAGCTGCTACGAGGGCTATTTCACCCATGCCCGACGGGACGGGTTCGGGGCCAAGGGCGTCAGCCTCGCCACCACGGCGGCGGTGGTCTTCTCCTGCGTCGCCATCCTGGTGGCGGACTACGTCCTGACCTCGTTTCTCCTGTGAGGGCGCAAGGCGGGCCGTGTTGCAACTTCGGCGGGATATCCGTAAAAGGCCAGTGGCATGAAAAAATACTCCATGGAAACCACGGTCGGGATCTTTGTCCTGGCGGGGCTTATGTGCGTGGCCTACCTGACCGTCAAGCTCGGCAAGCTCGAGGTGCTCGGCGGCGACCGGTATCCGGTGACGGCCCGGTTCAAGGACGTGACGGGGCTCAAAAACGGCGCGTACGTGGAAATGGCCGGCGTGCGCATCGGCCGGGTGGCGGGGATCAACCTCGACACCAAGGACAACATGGCGCTCGTCACCCTCGACATCGACAAGGGCGTGCGCCTCACCGACGATTCCATCGCCTCCATCAAGACCAGCGGCCTGATCGGCGACAAGTTCGTCAAGATTTCCCCCGGCGGCTCGGACGACGTTCTCGGCCCGGGCGGGCTGATCGTCGAGACGGAGCCTTCCGTGGACCTTGGCGACCTCATCGGCAAGTATGTTTTCGGCGGCGTGAAATAACACACGCCCCAGCAACCCCGTCACTTGAACGCGTGGAAATCCTTATGCATCGTTTCGCAAGCCGCATGTTTTTAGCCCTCGCGATCGTCGCCGTCCTGGCCGCGCCTGCGCTGGCCGGAGCGCCCACCGAAGCCTTGAGCGCCTCCATCGACAAAGTCATCGCCCTGCTCGCCGATCCAGCCTACAAGAATCCCGACACCCGCCCGACCATGCGGACCAAGCTCATCACGGCCATCGACGCCGTCTTCGACATGAAGGAGCTTTCCCGCCGGGCGCTTGGCGCGCAGTGGAACAAGTTCACCCCCGAGCAGCAGCAGCGTTTCGTGACCGCGTTCGGGCAGCTTCTCCAGAATACGTACCTTGACAAAATCGAAAGCTACACCGATGAAAAGGTGCAGTATCTCAAGGAACAGGACCTGGGACCCGGCAAGGCCGAAGTGGACACCAAGGTCGTCGGCAAAGGCAAGGAGATCCCCATCTCCTACCGCTTGTCCGATCACAACGGCTGGAAGGTCTACGACGTGGTCATCGAAGGCGTAAGCCTCGTGCAGAATTACCGCACCCAGTTCGGCCAGATCCTGGTAAACGAAACGCCGGATGCGCTGATCGCGAAGATCACCGCAAAAAGGTCCTGACCGGCCAGGGCCGCGCGGCTCCCAACGACACCGCGACGCCTTGGCCCGAAGAACCGGAAACGCTACGGACCGCCTTGCCGGGGAATACCTTATGCCAACCTCCTTGCCGCGCAACACCCTCCTTGTCCTGCTCGCCGCCCTGCTCCTGGCCGCTCCCATCTGCCAGGCGGCCGGAACGCCGATCAACCAGGAAAGCCCCAAACCGGCCGTCGCCGCCCCTGCCGCGTCCACGGCAGCGACCACTCCGGCACAGGCCGACGAAGACTACGCCGAAACCGCGCCCGCGCCCATCGCCGATCCGTTCTACCATTGGAACAAATTCTGGTTCGGCTTCAACCACCTGTTCTACAGCGGGCTCATGCGCCCCTTCGCCAAGGGGTACGCCTTCATCGTCCCGTCCATGGTCCGCAAGGGGCTCAGCAACGCCTACCAGAATTTCATCTTCCCCATCCGCTTCGTAAACGCCCTGCTCCAGCTCAATTTCACCAAGGCTTCCAAGGAGTTCGGGCGGTTCATGATCAACACCACCCTCGGTGTCGGCGGGCTCATGGACGTGGCCAAGTCCGATCCGAACCTCCAGCCCGGCAACGAGGACTTCGGCCAGACGCTGGGGTTCTGGGGCATCGGCGACGGCTTCTACATCGTCTGGCCGTTCCTCGGCCCCTCCTCCGCGCGCGACTCCGTGGGCTTGGCCGGCGACGCCGTGGCCAACCCGCTGTTCTGGATCTTCGGCCCCTGGTCCATCCAGGGCGAGGACAACCCCTGGTATCTGTCCTACGTCGTCAAGGCCGGCGACGTGTTCAACAACCTGCCCGAGACCCTCGAGACCTACGACAGCGTGACCAAGCCGGCGGTCGATCCCTACAGCGCCATAAAGGACGCCTACATCCAGTTCCGCCGCAACGCCGTTTCCCAATAGCACGTTGCGCCTGCCGCCGCCGCGCCCCGGGCGCGGCGGCGGTCGCGTATGCAAAACCCGCCCTCCGCATTCTCCGCATCTCCGACAAGCGACAACCTTATCGCCAAGGCCCTGCCCTTCCTGGGACCGGGCGCGCTGGCCGTGCGGGCCAGCTATCGCCGCCAACGCTTTTCCCGCCACGCCCACGACGGCTACGCCCTGGGCGTCATCGAATCCGGCGCCCTGGCCTTCCGCTACCGGGGGAGCAACCTCGTGGCCCCGGCCGGCAGCGTCAACCTCGTCCAGCCGGGCGTGCCCCACGACGGCGAACCGGCCCTGCCCGAGGGCTGGCGCTACCGCATGCTCTATCTGCCGCCCGAGGCCCTGGCCCGGGTCCTGCCCGAAGGCGCGGCCCTGCCCTCTTTCCGCCAGGGCGTCATCGAGGACCCGGGGCTTGCGGCCATGGTCGCCGCCGCCCACCGCCGCATCCTTTCGCCTTTGGCGAGCGATCTGGCCCGCGAAACCTGCGTGCTTGCACTCCTGGCGACCTGGATCGCGCGCTATGCCGCGCAGCCCGCGCCCGCGCGCGACCCCGGCCCCGAGCCCCGGGCCGTGCGCATGGCCCTGGACATCCTGGCCGCGCGCTTTCGCGAGAACGTCACGCTCGGCGAGCTCGCCGCCGCCGCGAGCCTTTCCCCCTGGCACTTCGCCCGTGCCGTCACCCGCCACACCGGCCTGCCGCCCCACGCCCACCTGCTGGCCAACCGCCTGCGCGCCGCCCGCGCTGCCCTGTCCGGCCCCGAACGCCTGGCCGACATCGCCTCCGACACGGGGTTCGCCGATCAGAGCCACCTGACCCGCGCCTTCGTGCGCCGTTTCGGCCTCACGCCCGGGGCCTACCGCAAGATCGTTCAAAACGTCGACGCGTAAAACACGTACGCCTGCGCCAACGTCTTTTTTCGGAGGAGACATGGCGACACGCGTCAAAGCCGTGGCCGCGCTCATCGCGGCCATGATCCTGGTAGGCTCCTCGCTGGCCACGGGCCGTGTCCTGGTCGCGACCCTGCCCATCCATTTCGCTTCGTTGCTGCGCTTTGCCCTGGCGAGCCTCGTGCTCGCGCCCCTTGTCCTCGTGCGCGAAGGCCGGCTGCCGCACCTGTCCCGACGAAGCCTCGCCATCGTGTTCGCCCAGGCCCTGTGCGGTTCCTTCCTCTTTACGGTCTGCCTGCTGTCCGGGCTGCGCCTGACCGGCGCGGCCGAAGCCGGCGTGACCGCAGCCGCGACGCCCGCCGCCGTGGCGCTCATGGGCTGGCTGCTGTTCCGGGAACGGCCCTCCGGCCGGGCCGTCGGCGGCATCCTCGCGACCATGGCCGGCATCGCCGTCCTTACCGCCGGCGCGGGCGCGGCACAGGGCCCCGCCCCCTTGCAGGGCAATGCCCTGGTCCTTTGCGCCGTAGTCTTCGAGGCGGCCTTCCTGCTGCTGCGCCGCGCCGTGCCCGAGCCGCTCTCCCCGCTTGGCGCGGCGCTATGGGTCTCGCTTTGCGGCACGGCCCTCTTCCTTGGGCCAGGGCTCTGGCAGGCCGGCGACATCACCGCCGCGGACCTGACGCCGACGGCCGTGGCGGCCGTGCTCCACTACGCCCTCGGCGTCACGGTCGCAGCCTATGTGTGCTGGTTCTACGGCGTGGTGCGGGTGGATGCGGCCACGGCCGGCGTGGCCACGGGAATCATGCCCGTGGCGGCCCTGGCCTTTGCGGCGCTGGTGTGCGGGGAACGGATCGGCTGGCGGGAGATGGCCGGCTGCGCGGCCGTGCTGGCCGGCATCGTCTGTCTGGCCACGGCAGGAACGGCACGCCCGGCCCGGACCGCCGTCGCAGGGGCGGTCCGGGTCGAACGTCACGACTCATGAGCCGGTTTTCTTCGGCGGCGGCACGTAGCCGTCCGGCAGGGGCGGCGCAGGCTCGACAATGGGCGGTGCGATGGGGGCCGAGACCTTGGGCGCGGCCGCCGGCTGGGCTTTCGGCGCGGGCGCGGCAGCAGGCGCGCTCGCCGCGGCCGGAGCCTTGGTGCCGGCAGGCCGCTCCGAGACCAGGCGCGGCTCGGTCACGCCCGCGCCGAGCAGTTCGGCCTCAAGCATCGCGCGCGAGCCCGCCTTGCCGGCAGAAACCGTGTAGAAGGGCTTGTTGTTGCGCTTGCCCTGGTCCATGCGGGTGGAAAAGCCCTTCGCCTCCAGGATCGCCATGAGCTGCTTGCCCGATGCGGCATGGGCGAATTCCCCGACCTGGAATGTGAGGTAGGACTGGTCGCCGGGCACAGCCGCGTGCTGCGGCGCGGGAGCGGCAGTGGAGACGGCCTGCGGCGCAGGCTCGGGAGCCGGCTGCTGCGCCTGTTGTTCGAACAGCGCGGCCCCCGGTTTTTCCACCGCCGGCTGCGCGGCCGGGGCGGGCGTGAACGGCTTTGGCGTATAGTCCGCTCCCGCTGGCGGCCGCGACGCCGGAGACGTCGACGGCACGGAGCCCGATGCGGGAGCCGGCACGGTTGCCGGCACAGGAGCTGGCGCGGCGGCGGACGGCGCAGGCGCGGGGGCATATGCCGGAGCGGCCGGCGGCGTCTGGCGCGGCGGCGGTGGCGGCGGTGGCGGCGTCCGCGACCAACCGGTGTCCGTGGACGATTCCGGAGCGGGATGGCCCAGGATCTCCTTTTCAAAACTCTTGTCCGCAGCGCAGCCGGAAAGGCAAAGCGCCGCCAGGACGCACAGGGTCGTCGCAAGCCGCATGGCGACTCCTTTGGTCGGGGTTTCGTCCCGGGTCAGAACGCCATGCCCACGAGGCGGGCGAGCAGGTCCCGGGCCGCATGAAAGGTGCGCAGGGCTTCCTCCAGGGCGGCGGCGTCCCCGGCGGTGGCCGCGCGTTCCACGGCCTCGGCGGTGCGGCGCAGCCCTTCTGCCCCGATGGCGGCGGCGGAGGATTTCACGGTATGGGCATGCAAGGCCACCGCCTTCCAATCCCCGGCCCGCCATGCCTCGTCGAGCCGTGAACGCCGCTCCCGGACCTCATTCCAGATGTAGTCGAAAAATCGTGCGAATTCCTTCCTGCCCACGCCCATGCGTTCGCGGGCCGCATCAGGGTCGAAGGCCTGTCTGTCCTCGGGCGCCATGGCTGCCCCGCATGGATACACTCCCTTCATGCACCCTCCGCAGCTGCGGCGCCTCCCGAGCGCCGTACCCCGAACCGCTCGAACCGGGGTTATTGCAGAAAGACCACTTCCGTGCCCACATCGATCAACCTGGCCAGATCCTTGCCCTCATCGTTGCGCATGCGGATGCAGCCGCTGGTGACCGGCCGGCCGATAGAGCCGGGGTTGTTGTTGCCGTGGATGCGAAAGCCGTACCCGTGGGACAGGATGATCTTGAACGGTCCCATCGGGTTTTCCTTGACGCCGGGCTTCACCACCTCCGGGAGCGTCTTGCCTTTCTTGCGGGCGCGCTCCTTCATGGCCGGGGTCGGCCGCCACCAGGGCTCGAAACTGATGCCCGTAACCACGCCCCAGCCCTGGGGCGCTTCCATGTCCCGCCCCGGCACGGCCACGGTATAGGCGCGGGCCAGGTGTCGCGAGCCGTCGGGCAGGTTCTCGTAGAGGTAAAGCCTGCGCTGGGACAGGCGCACCTCGATGGAATACCGGTTCTTGCTCGCATTAAATTCCGCGACCCGTTCGTCGAGACTCCCCTGGCCGCCGGAACGCGTCAGGGACGCCAGATACGCATCCAGGCCGCCGCCGTCGGCCACGGGCGCATACGAAGCGACCGCATGGCGCGGCACGGCTTCCCGCGCGCCGCCCGCCGGCTCGCGCACGAGCGTCAGGCCCTGCAACGAAGCCGTCTCGGTCTTTTGGGCCAGCCCCACCCCCGGCGCGGCCAACACCAGGCACGCCGCCAAAACGAAAAGTCCCCGCCCCCGCATCGCAGCATCCTCCCGGGCGCACCGCCTCTCGTCCCCACGAGGGCCATGCGCCGCGCGCAGCATCCGACCGCCGGTGTCCCCTCAAGCGGTCTTGTATCGTACGACCGGACGGCGACGCGCCGTCTGGCGTAAAAAATTCGCATCCGGCCAACCCAGGGCGACCACGGCATGGGCGGCCTCCTCGGGCGGCAGGCCCGCCGCGGCCTTGACGCGCCTGTCATGGCGCATGGCCTCCACGGCGTAGCCGATCAGGCACGTCCCGAGCCCCATGGCATGCGCCGTCAGCAGCATGTTCTGCGCGGCCAGCAGCGCATCCTCGGCCGGGCAGCTCGCCCCGGGCCGCGAGCCGATGATCACGGCGGCGACGGCACCGTGAAAAAGCCGGTCCGTGCGGTCGCGGTCCCAGGCGGCCAAGGCGTCCGCGACCGAAGCGTAATACTCCCGGTAATAGTTCTCAAGCTCCGGGCGGCCGATCAGGGCGTAGGCCTTGCGCGCAAGGCCCATGGCCGCGATGCGGTTGAGCCGCCGGAAAAATCCGGCCACGACCTCGCCGAACCCCGCCACCGCCGCCCGAGACGTGAGCACGGTGAAGGTCCAGGCCTGGGAATTGGTGCCCGACGGCGCGGTCACGGCCGCGCGGATGAGGTCCTCGAGCATGGGGCCGGGCACGGCCTTTTCCGTAAACGCGCGGCAGGAACGCCGGGAGCGCAGCAAATCGACGAGAAGTTCGGGCGAAAATTCCCCCGGCGCGACAACCTTGCCGGACGGGGTGAAGGTGGCGAAGGTGTCGGCGTAATTTTCCTCGTCGCCCAAAGTCACCGCTGCGGCCGGGCACACCGCCCGGCAATGGCCGCAGCCGATGCAGTCCGTCCCCTTGACCGCGGCGCGCTGCCCGTCGAAGGCGATGGTCCCCGACGGGCACAGCCGGGCGCACGCGCCGCAGCCGACGCAGGCTTCGGGGTCGATTATCGGAAGCGGACTTGCCATGCCGGATATCTCTCCATGCGCGTGCGAGGCAAAACGCGGCGTCAGGGCCGGCCCCTGTCGGCCAGAGCCGGCTCGACCTTGGCCAGCCGCCGGGCCCCGACGAGCCACCGTTCGTAATCGGTTCCGGCCAGCCGGTCCACTCCCACGCCGCCCCGCCTCGGGCTCGAATGGAGCATGCGCCCGCCGCCGAGGTAGATGCCCACATGGCTGATGCCTGCGGCGCGGTCCGTGGCGAAAAAGAGCAGATCCCCGGCCTCGAGTTCCGTCGGCGCGACCGGCTGGCCCAGGCCCGCCTGGAGCCGGCTTTGGCGCGGCAGGTCGCAACCCAGGCGGGCGAATACGGCCCTGGTCAGGCCCGAACAATCGATACCGGCCGCGCCGTCGCCACCCAGGCGGTAGGGCGCGCCCATGTACGGCGCGGCCAGGCCCAGGATGCGCTCGCCGCGTTCGGAAAGCGGCCCCATGTCCACGGGGAGCACGGCGGCCTGGGGCCTGGGTGGCGGCGGGCCGCCCAGGGCGGCCTGGGCGCGCAGGGCGTGCATCAGGGCCTCATGGTCGGCCTTGCCTTCAAAAAGCGGCTTGTAGTTCGCGTTGACCTTGACCGGACTCGTATGCAGCATGCCGAGGCTGTCCTCGTAGCCATAGATGGTCCGGCAGGCCCCGGGCGCGGGCGCAATGAGCACCGCGCCGCAGCAAAGCCCGAAGGCGGCCAGCATGCGCGCGCCCGGCCTCATACCGCGCCTCCGTAGGTGATGCGCCGGACGTCGCCGATGCGCGTGGTCTTGACGCATTCGCGGCGGAAGGAGCACAGCTCCTGGCCGCAACGGTCATGGACGCCCCAGGCGAAACAGGGGGCAAAGCCCTCGCCCTTCTGGATGGCGCGCACGGCGTCGATGGTGGTGAGCCCCGAGACGTCGAGGCCGAGCTCGCGGGCCTTGTTCTTGAGTTCGCGCACATCGAGGCCCATGGGGCCGTAGAACGCCTCGCGGCCAAGGCCCGACTCCGGAGTGTCGAACAGGCGCAGGAGTACCGTCGCCCCGCCGCTTTCGGTTGTTTGCAGCGTGATCTCGCCGTTGTGCTCGAGTACGGCCTTGCGCGCCAACGTCAGGCCCACGCCCGCCCCACGCGCCTTGGTGGTGAAAAAGGGATCGAAAAGAAACGGGACAAGATCCTGGCGCACGCCGGGCCCGTCGTCGGCAACGGTGATCGCCACGCCGTCGTCGCGGCGACTCAGGGCCACGGCAACATGGGCGACGTCTTTTCCGGAAAATTCCACGGCGTTTTGCAACACTTCCTGGAGCGCCTGGCCGAGCAGGCCCGCATCGGCCACGATCTCGACCTCTTCCAGGGAAAGCGAACATTCCAGGCGCTTGTGCAGGCTCTCGGCCTCCCGTTCGGCCCTGTCCGCCGCTTCCCGGACCAGATCGGCGAGATTGACCGCCGTCAGGCGCGGGTGCGGCAACGACGCAAGCCGCACCACCGCCGCCACGAGCTCCTCCAGCCGGCGCGCCTCCTGGAAAATGATGTCCGGGGACTCGGTTTCCAGATGCCGCTCCTTGTGCTCGCGCAGGAGCTTGAGCGCGAAACCGCCGATGGCCGCCGCCGGATTGCGGATCTGATGGGCCACGGAAAGGGCCAGGTTATTGAGGCTCTCGATCATGTCGTATTGCAGGCGGTTTTTTTCGCGCAACACGATGGTTTCGCGTTCCCGGCTGCGATAGAGCGCGGTGACGTCGTCGATGAGCAGCGTCACGCCGGCCCGCCTGCCGTCGAGCTCCGGGCAGGAGGCGGTCATGGAGAAGCGGCGTTGTTCCCCGTCGGGGCGCAGGTATTCGGTCAGGCAATGCCGGAAGGATCGGCCCCTTTCCACGGCCTCGACGAGGTTGCGGTTGAACTGCTCGTTGAACGGTTCCGGCCGCAACAAGGCGCGCCACCCCTTCCCTTCCAGGGAATCCGACGGCAGTCCCAGCAACGTCCCCGCCGAGGGGCTGGCCACCAACACGTTCCCCTTGGGATCGATGACGACAAGGCCCACCGGCAGGGTTTTGATGACGTTTTGGACAAGTATCTGTCTGACGCTCGGCATGGTGCGCCTCTGGCCGGGGGGGAGACCCCCCGGCCTGCGCTACAAATAGGCCTGCGGCGGCCCGATGGCAAGCGCCGAACCGCAGGTCGGCGCGTCAGGGTTTCTTGGCTTTGGCCGCGGCGGCCTGGGGGTCCTTGGCCACGGCCACGAACTCCTCCAGCACCTCGAGGGGCACGGCGCCGCGCACCGCCGCGCCGTTGACCAGGAAGATCGGCGTGCCGTTGAAGCCGAAATCCCGGGCCTCCTTGACGTCGGCCGCGATGCGATCGGCGAGGTCCTTGCGCTGCAGGTCCTTGGCCAGGCGGTTCATGTCCACGCCGAGCTCCTTGGCCATGGCGGAAAGCGCCTCGTCGCCCTTTTCCGCGACGTCCTTCTGGTTCGCGAAGGCCTTGTCCATGAACGCCCAGGCCTTTTTGGGGTCCTGGAGGTTGATGGCTTCGAAGTAGAGCGCCGCCCGGACGTCGTTTTTGCCCGAAGCGAAATGCTTGAACACCAGGCGCACGTCCTTGGGATGGTCCTGGGTGAGCTTCTTGACGGTGCCTGCGGCCTGAGCGCAGAAATGGCACAGGAAATCCGAATATTCGACGATGGTCACCGGCGCGTCCTGGGGACCGATCGAAGCGCGGCCGGCATCCAGGGCGGGTTTGAGGGGCTTGGCCAGTTCCGCGGCGAAACGGGCCCGTTCCATTTCCTTCTGGCGGTTCCTGGCCGCGACCTCGACGACCTCGAGCACCGCCGGACCTTGCTGACGCAGGGCTTCTATAACGATTTCGGGATGTTCGCGCAACACGGTGCGCACCCGTTCCAGATCGTCGTCGGCATGGGCCGGACCGGCCAAAGCCGCGACCAGCACAGGGGCGATCGCCCATTTCCACTCGCGCATGGGTCCTCCAGGAGATGTCATTGCGGCATGAGCCTCGCGCCGCTTATAGGACCTTTGCCTGCGCCTGTCATCCGCCGCCCATCGACTCCCGGCCCCGAATAGGGTAGGCGGAAAGGATGGAACTCCTGCTGCTCCTGGCGGGGCTTGCCGCCGTTTTCCTGGTCTTTTGCCTGACGGGACCCAAAGCCGGTCCCGGGGGCACCTGACTGCCCGAGTCCTGCCGCCGGGGACGGCACAGCGAGGATACCGATTCCGGGAATAACGCCGCAACGGGCCGCAAGGCCGGGGAGTGACGCCATGCCGCACCAACGCCTTTCCTGGCTGCCGCTTGTGGCCCTGCTGCTCCTTGGCCTTTGCGCGTGTTCGCGCCCGCCGGCGGACGACGCCGCGCGCAAGGCCCGGGTTTATGAACTCTACGCCGGCTACAAGAAGGACTTCCCCCAGGCCCCGGAAATCTCTGCCGCGCAAGCCGTGGCCCTGGCGCAACAAGGCGAACTGCTGCCCATCGACGTGCGCGAACCGGTCGAACGCGCCGTCTCCACCCTGCCCGGGGCCGTGACCGCCAAACAATACCTGGCCGATCCCGGGCGTTTCGCCGGCAAAAAGGCCGTGGCCTATTGCACCATCGGCTACCGCAGCGGCGTCTGGGCCGCGCAGGAGGCGAAAGAGGGCCTGCCTGTGGCCAATCTGGCCGGGGGGCTCCTCGGCTGGCTCCATGCCGGCGGCACGCTCGTCGACGCCAAGGGCGAACCCACGAAGACCGTCCACGTCTACGGCCGGACCTGGGACCTCGCGCCCAAGGCCTTCACCGCCGTATGGTAGGCTCCCGGCCGTAATAGCGCAGGAAATAGCGCCGCCCCGTGGCGTCGGCCAGCCCCAGCCGCCGCGCGGCCAGATAGGCCGTGAAAAGCCGCAGCACGGCAAGCATGCGCGCAAAAAAGCCCTCGCCGCTCCAGCGCCGCGGCGAAACGACGATGCCGCCGCCAAGGAGCACGGTCTCGCCGGCTTCGCGCAGCCTTAGCGACAGCTCCACGTCCTCCATGAGTGCCATGTCCGGGAAACCGCCGCCAGCCGCCAGGGCCTCGCGGCGGAAGAATTGTCCCTGATCGCCGAAGCTGATTCCGAAAAACCGCGCGCGAAAGGTGTTGAGGCCGGAAACGAGCGAAAGCCTGGTCCCGCCGCCGGCAAAGCGCATGCCGACCGCGCCTCCGGCCACTTGCGGCGTGCGCGAAAGCGCCCCGAGCACCCGGCGCGGCACGTGGGCGTCCATGCGGCAATCGGCATGGAGCACCAGCACCGCCTCGCTCGCGCAAGCGGCGACCCCCGCCGCGATCTGCCCGCCCCGGCCGCCGGCCGCGACCATCACCCGCGCCCCGTGCGCGCGGGCAACGTCCACGGTCGCATCGCGCGAGCCGCCGTCGGCCACGACCACTTCCGCAATCTCCCCGGCGGCCAGGGGCGCGGCCAGGGAGCCAAGGCATGCGCCCAGGCGCGCGGCCTCGTCCCGGGCCGGCACCACCACGGCCAGGCGCGGCGCTGGAGCGAACGCCCTGCCCCGCACGAGCATCAGCGGGCGCACGGCTCCGGCCAGGACCAGGCCGAGCCAGGGCAGCCAGACGGCGGCGAGCGCCGCGCCCTCGCCGCCGAGCCCTGCCGGGCGCAGCCAGCCGGGCGTGGTCACCAGTCCCTGGGCGGCAAAGAGCCACCACAGCGCCCACGTCGGGCGCAGCGCCCAAAGCGGGACCAGGGGTAGCAAATACCAGGGATAGACCGTGGGCAGGCAGGCCAGGGCGACGCAGCAGGCCGCGGCCGGGCCGCGCCGGACGTCCTGGACGGCGAGCCACAAGAGCGCCAGCGCGGCCGCGCCGATGCTCATGGCGGCAACCGGCGCGGCCGGGCCGAAAAGCGGCCAGAGCAGGGCCGCAAGCGGCCCGCCATGGGCATTGAAGCGGGCAAAGGCGGCCAGGGAGGCGAAAAGCCCTGTCCCCGCGCCGGCGAAAAAGACAAATGCGCCAAGCGGCGCGGCGGCCCAGAGGGCTTTTTTCGCATTGCCGCCGCGCATGAAAAAGGGCGCGAGCGCAAGTGCCGGGTATTTGACCATGCCCGCCGCGCCGAGCAAGGCGAATCCGAAACCGTCGCGCCGGGAGCCGAAGGCCCAAAGCGCCAGGGAAACGAGCGGGATCATGAGCGCATCGAGGTGGCCTTCCCCCGCGCCCATGACCAGGGACAACGGGTTGGCCACGGCAAGAAGCAGCAGCGCCGCCGGCGCGGCGCGCCGGGAAAGGACCATGGCAAGGGCCGCGCAGCCGAGCAGGTCGGCCAGGGCCGCCGCCGCCCTAAATCCCAGGGGCGTGGGCGAAACAGACGCCACGAGGCGGCAATAGAGCTCGGCCAGGGGCGGATACGCGGCCGCAAGCTCCTTGTGGTTGACCCCGGGCAGGGCCTGCCGCGCCGGTTCGGACAAAAGCGCCGCCGTGCGCGCATCACCCGGGGCGAGCAGGTAGGGGTTGCCGCCGCGCCGTTGCAGCGCCCCTTCGACGATGTAGCGGTTGACGTCGGAATCGGCCGGCCACGCGCACAGAAACAGCAGGCGTAGCGCAAGCCCCAGGCCGAGGAGCATGACGGTCGTCCTGCCCCGCCCGCCGTCCGGGAACCGCCGCACGGCAAACGCCAGGGCGGCGAAGGACGCGGCGAAGCAGGCCGCGTACACGCCGCGCCCGGCCGCAAACGCCCCGCACAGGGCCAGGGCGAGCAGACAGGCGGCAAGCGCGAGCAGCGGATGCGGGAATTTCAAAACGGCGCGCCATGGCGCGCGGCGGCTTCCCCCGCCAGCGTCGGACGCGGCGCGCGCGGCTTCGCAACGGGACGACGGCATGGCGTCACCGCCCGTTGAGCGACCAGTCGTAGGGCGTATAGGCCAGCTCGTGCCGTCCGGCCGCGTCCATGGCCGCGGCCAGGGGCGGAGCGGCGTAGCGCCGGATGAAGCGCCACACGCCCTCGGGGCCGCCGAAGTCCTCGCCGTACCAGTCGAAAATGCGGCTGACGTGGAGCGTGCCGTCCTTAAAAAAGGTGTTGGCCGGGTTGTTGATGCAAGCGCGTGCGGCCGCGTCCAGGGCGGCGTCCAGGGTCGCGCCCGCATAGGGCGCGCCGGCCAGCGGCGGGCAGCTCTTGGAGGCGCAGTTGACCGCGAAATGCACGCGGGGGTCGTGGAACTGCGGCCGCAGGATGCCATGCTCCACGTCGTCGAGGCTGACCGTGCCCGCACGCAGGCGCACGAACGCGCGCTGCCAGGGCGAGCGGAAAAGGTTCCCCGCGTCCTTGATGGAGCGGATGCCGGGGTAATGTTCGAGGATGAGCTTGAGCGTCCAGGCGTTGTAGACGTTGATATAGTAGGCGAAGCGCTCCGGGCCGGACAGGGCGGCCGGGTCCACGGCGGCCAGGGCGGCAAGGTAGTTGTCGAGTGTAGCTTCGTCTTTTTTAAGTCCCGCGTAATCCACCACGCCGTCCGCGACATGGGCGGCGAGCAGCGCGGCGTAGGGGGCGTCGCGGTCGGCGGCGCGGCTTGCGGCCGCCGTGAAAAAAAACGCCAGCGCGCACAGCGCGGCGACGATCCTCCCGGCCATGGGCCGTTTCCCTTCCGCCCCGGGCGGCGTCAATTGAGCTCCTCGCACAGCGCCCGGCCGAGGCCCCCGCGGCGCATGGGCCGCCAGGGTAGTCCCGAGGCCGGCGCATCGCGGTCCAGGGCCTTGCCGCTGACGCCGATCCAGACCCCGGCGCGCCGCGCGATCCGCTTGTTCTCGCAATCGAGGGTCACCTGCTCCACGGCATAGGCCACGGGTTCCGGCGCATTGTGGTCCTCGGCCAGTTCCCGGCCTTCCTGTTCGGAAAAAACGCGCTTGATCCGGACCTGGACGAAATCCCCCCGCACCCGCACGGAATGGGGGTCGTAATACAGGCTCACCGACTTGTCCGCATGGGCGGCCAGAAACTTCCAGTCCGTGGCCAGGGCCGAAGCCGCCATGGCCAACAACGCCGACAGGCATAACACCACTACCCGCATGCCCGGTCCTCCTCTCCCATGCGCGCCCCAATTTCCCCAGGATGGACACTAGCATCGGCTACGCCCGGACACAAGCGCAGGCGGCCATCCCCTTGCCGCCCTTTGACGAAGCGGGCGAAGGGCCTTATGGGGATTGCGGGGAGTCGGACAGGTCGTCGCCGCGGGCCGCAAGGCCCGGGGAGGAAAGTCCGGGCTCCATAGGGCGGGACGCTGGGTAACCCCCAGCGGGAGCGATCCCGGGAGAGCGCCACAGAAAGCAAACCGCCCGCGCGAACCCCGCGCGGGTAAGGGTGAAACGGTGGGGTAAGAGCCCACCAGTTGTCGCGGCGACGCGGCAAGCTCGGCAAGCCCCGTTCGGAGCAAAACCAAATAGGAGGGCGTCAAGGCTGGCCCGGCCGTGCCCTCGGGTAGGTTGCTTGAGGCCGCGAGTAATCGCGGTCCTAGAGGAATGACGACCGCCCCGGATCTTCCGGGGAACAAAACCCGGCTTATCGGCCGGCTCCCCCTTTTTTCACCGCCAACCCAAAGGAATTCCCGTGTCCGTGTGGACCGTGCTCCTGGCCGCCGGGTCCGGCACCCGGCTGGCCTCTGCCGCAGGCGGCGTCAAAAAACAGTTTCTGCGCCTGGACGGCCGCCCGCTCTACTGGCGCTCGCTACGCGCCTTCGCGCGCTGCCCCGAGGTCGCGGGCGTGGTCGTGGTCTTTCCCCCGGCCGACCTTGCGGCCGCGCAGGCGGAGCTCGACGCGCTTCGCGCCAGGGAGGACCCGGGCGTTGCCGTCGTGACCGCCCCGGGCGGCGTGCGGCGGCAGGACTCCGTGGCGAGCGGGCTGGCCGCCCTGCCGCGCGCGTGCCGCTTCGTGCTCGTGCACGACGCCGCGCGCCCCTTCGCCGATCCGCCGCTGATCGGCCGGGTCATCGACGCCCTGCTTGCGGGAAAAAAGGCCGTCATCCCGGTCCTGCCCGTCACGGACACGATCAAGGAAATGTCGGGCGGCGTGGTCGCGCGCACGTTCGACCGCAACGCCCTGGCCGCGGTACAGACCCCCCAAGGATTCGAACTGTCCCTGTTGCGCCAGGCCTTCGCCCATGCCGGCGAGGATTTCGACGTCACCGACGACGCGAGCCTCGTCGAACACTTCGGCCAGGACGTGACGACCGTGGCCGGCGCGTCCGAAAACCGCAAAATCACCAACCCGGAGGACCTCGCCTTGCTCGCCGCAAGCCCCGCCGTCGCCGTGCCCGTGGTCGGCTACGGCTACGACGTCCACCGCTACGCCGATCCCGCCCGCCCCGGCAAACAGCCGGCCCGGCCCATGAAGCTCGGTGGCTACCCCATCCTCGGCGCGCCCGAGGTGCTGGCCCACTCCGACGGCGACGTGCTGCTGCACGCCCTGGTCGACGCCATCCTCGGCTGCGTTGCCGGTGGGGACATCGGCGCGCTTTTCCCGGACAGCAACCCGGACTTCGACAACATGGCCTCGGGCGTGTTCGTGAGCGAAGCGCTGCTTTTGGCGAAAAGCCGGGGACTTGCCATCAGCCACGTGGACCTGACGGTCATCTGCCAGATTCCGCGCATCGGCCCCCATGCCCAGGCCATCCGCTTAAACGTCGCGGCGCTGCTCGGGCTCGACAGATCCCAGGTCAACGTCAAGGCCACCACCGAAGAGGGGCTGGGGTTTACCGGCGAGAAAAAAGGCATCAAGGCCGTGGCCCTGGTCACGGGCTGGCGGCAGGCCGGGCAGGACGCCTCCGCGGCCCCGGGGTCTTGACGCCGCGCGCCCGGGTCGGGTTATACTCCGGTCATGGCCTTAAACGACGCCGTCGCGCCGCTTCCGCCGGTCAAGCTCAACAGCGCCCGCCAGCGCACCTGGCAGGCCCTTTTCGTCACCCCTCCCCGGGCGGACATCGCCTGGGACGACGTCACGGCGCTCATTCGCGCCCTGGGCGGCCGGGAAATCCACCATCACCAGAAAACAACCGGCTCGCGGGTGCGGTTCCTGCTCGGCGGGGTCAAGGGCTTCTTCCACCGCCCGCATCCGGAAAACGTGCTGGGAAAAGGCTGCGCCGCCGATGTCCGGGATTTCCTCGTCCGGGCCGGCGCGACGGCCTGAGGTCGAAACACATGGCAAACGACGCCTGCTACGCGACCTACAAGGGCTACTGCCTGGAATGTCAGGTCGAGGACGGCGGCCTGCACGGCCGCATCGCCGGCATCCGCGACGTGGTGACCTTTCACGGCGAAACGCCGCAAGACCTGCAACACGCCTTCGAGGAAGCCGTGGACGACTACCTGTCCGTGTGCGGCGATGCCTGCCTTTCGCCCGACGCACCGTCGGCCTGAAGCCCTTTCGCGCGCCCCCGCGCGGCCCTGCCATTGCGCCCCATGCCCCTTTCCCGCTGCGCGTGACGCCACGCCCTTCCAGTTGACAATGATTTTCATTTCCAATACCAGAAGGCGTCCCGGATCGTCCGCGCCGGAGGTCATGCCCGACGCGCCGCAAGGCCCGGAAGTCCGCGCCGGGCCCCAAGGCGCGCTCCTGCACCGGCTGCCGCGACGGTTCGGGACAATACCGTTTCGGAGGCGACTTTCCCGTGATTCCTTCCCATGTCGGCCGCGCCCTGCAAACCTGCATCGCCGCGCGCCAGCCCGTGTTCCTCTGGGGACCGCCGGGTGTCGGCAAAAGCCAGGTGGCGGCGCAAACGGCCGCTGTCCTGCACCTTCCCCTGCTCGACATCCGCGCCGTGCTGCTCGATCCCGTGGACCTGCGCGGCCTGCCGCACATCGGTGAGGATCGCCGCACCCACTGGCGCGCCCCGGCCTTTTTGCCGACCGACGGCGCGGGCGTGCTCTTTCTCGACGAACTCAACGCCGCGCCGCCCCTGGTCCAGGCCGCCTGCTACCAGCTCATCCTCGACAGGGCGCTCGGCGAGTACCAGTTGCCAGACGGCTGGGCCGTCCTCGCCGCCGGCAACCGCGACCAGGACCGCGCCGTCACCCACCGCATGCCCACGGCCCTGGCCAACCGCTTCGTGCACCTCGATTTTGAACCGCACCTGCCGGACTGGCTGGCCTGGGCGGAACGCGCGGGTATCCGGCCGGAAGTGACCGCGTTCCTGCGCTTCCGCCCGGCGCTGCTGCACGATTTCGATCCCACCCGCGCCGACCGCGCCTTTCCCTCGCCGCGCTCCTGGGCGTTCGTGTCCGCCCTGCTCGCCGCCCGGCCCGATGCCGCCATCGAAGCATCGCTCGTCGCCGGGGCCGTGGGCGAGGGCGCGGCCGTGGAATTCGACGCGTTTTTGCGCCTGTGGCGGGAGCTGCCCGACACCGACGCCGTGCTGGCCGATCCCGACGCCGCCCCGGCCCCGCGCGACCCGGCCGTGGCCACGGCCATCTGCGAAGCCCTGGGCAGGCATGCCCGACCCGAAACCATGCCGGCACTCGCCCGCTACGCCGCGCGGCTGCCGGCGGAATTCGGCGTGCTGCTCATGCGCGAAGCCGTGCGCAACGATCAAACCACCGCCGCGACCGACGCCTTCGCCGCCTGGGCGCGCGACAACGCCGAGGTGTTCGCGTGAACGGCCCCGATCCCGTGGCGCGCAAACTGGCCAGGGCGCGCATGGAGCTGGTGCTCGGCCACCCGTTTTTCGGAGCCATGGCCCTGCGCCTTTTCCTGCGCGAGGACGCGGCCTGCGCGGACCTCTGGACCGACGGCGTGACGCTCGGCTACAACCCGAACGTCCTCGTCTGTCGCGACGAGGAGGACATTGCGGCCATGCTCGCCCACGTCATCCTGCACGTGAGCTTCGAACACCACCTGCGCCGCCGCGACCGCGACCCGGCCCTGTGGAACAAGGCCTGCGACCTGGCCGTAAACGGCCTGCTCGCCGAAGCCGGGTTCACCCTGCCCAAGGGCTACCCCTTCGACGCCGCCCACGCCGGCCGCCCGGCCGAGGCCATTTACGCCGCGCTTTCCGGGGAACTCGAAGAACGCCCGGGCGCGGGCGGCGGCAAGCCTTCCCGGCGCAAGGACGCCAGCGCCCCGGACGCAATGGGCGGCGGCGAAGGCAAGGCGCCTTTTGCCGGCAAGGCGCGCCAGGCCGAGGCGGCGGCCGGGAAGTTCGACGCCAAGGGCGCGAAGAAAACGCGCCAGTCCGCATCCGGAGATCGCGACGCGCCGGACAAACCCCGCGATGGCGCATCCGCCCCGGCCCGGGGCGAGGTGCGCGACCACCCGGACCTCGCCGGCGACCCGGGCGAGGCCACGCGCCGCGAACTGACGACGCGGCTGCGCCAGGACGTCAGCCAGTCGCTGCGCAGCGCCTCGGACATGGGCAACCTGCCCGCTGGGCTCGCCCGCCAGCTCGGGGAACTGGCGCAGCCGCGCCTGCCCTGGGGCGTGCTGCTGCGCCGGTTCATCCTTTCGCGCGCGGTAAACGACTATTCCTGGTCGCCGCCCAATCGCCGCCACGTGCACCAGGGGCTGTACCTGCCATCGCCGCGCAGCCAACAGCTCGGCGACGTGGTGCTCGCCATCGACACGTCCGGGTCGGTGGGCGACGCGCTGCTGCGGGCCTTTTGCGCCGAGCTGACGGCCATTCTCGACACCTGCGACACGCGCCTGCTCGTCTCTTTCTGCGACGCCGCAGCAAGCGACCCCGTGGTCCTCACCCGCAACGACCCGCCGCTCGCGCTCTTTCCCGCCGGCGGCGGCGGCACAGACTATCGGCCCGTTTTCGCCGTGGTGGAGGCCATCGGCCTGCGCCCGGCGTGCCTGATCTACTGCACGGACCTGGAATGCGACCGCTACCCGGACGAACCGACCTATCCGGTGCTGTGGGTCGCTCCCGAATCGGCCCGCAACCGGCCGCCCTTCGGCGATGTCCTCGAACTGCCGGCGGCGTAAGGAGGCTTTTGCATGCTCATCACTTGGCGCATCGAGAAACAACGTGGCAACCTGCGGCCGGAACTGACCTATTCCGTCATCCTGGAAGGCCACGAAAAAGGCCTCGCCCTGCCCTACGTGCGCGTGGAATCGACCATTCCCGAGCCGCCGGCTTCGTGGCAGGCCCATTGCCACCCGCACGAGCACGAGCGCGCCGGCGCGCCGCCGGCGGGCCATTACAGCCTGTCCACGCCGAGCCACGCCATGCGCGGCACCGGGCAGACCTTGCGCCTGCCGTGGCGGGAGGACAACGCCTATCCCGAAGTGGAGGAATCGTTTCGGCTGTTGCGCGCGGCCTTCGAGCAGGAGCTGGCCGCGGCCCATGCCAGCGAGCCCATGGACGTGACGGGCAAACTCGTGGTTTCCGGGGAACTCAAGCGGGACATGGCCGCCGCCATCGTGGCGGACAGGCTGCTGCGGCTGGCGAAACAGCCTGCGCTCAGCTGATGTCCGTAATCTTCGAGAGTTTGCCGTCGCAAAAGACAAATTCGGATCGACCGGAGAGCGTTATGCAATCGCCCTCATGCAATCCATTGGGAAGATCGACCGCCAAAACACCGTGAAAATCCAATGAGATGTTCGCCATGTCGCCGGCTGCTTCAAATCCTGTCACGGCCAGCTTCCGGGACGCGAATAATTTTTTTGATTGCTCCGCCAACGCACGAAACGCCTCAGCGCCCGAGGTCCTCGCGTTGACTTCGCCATTGGCGATGTTGCTGAATTCAACATCAGGATGCACCGTTTCCATCATGCCCTCGACATCAAGCGCATTATAGGCGGCAAGATATCGCTCGATCAGGGCTCGTTTTGCCTCGTCGCGCATGGATGCCTCTGTCCCAAAAGCCGCTGCGCTTCATAGTGCTTGCACGCTCCACAGCAGAGGAACGGCAGCATCCCGCAATGGCGCATTTTCGCTGGCAACGTGCGGAAAACGCTTCCAGACCGCGGCGTGCCGACGACAGTTGCGGCGTAATCCGTATGCCCGGCCCTCCTCCCCTGACGGGAGAAGCGATATCATTATCCGCGCAACATCTTGTAGTAATTGATCAGCCCGTTGGTCGAGCAATCGTGCGAGGCCACGGGCTTTGCGTCTTCCAGTTCCTTTAGGATCGCGCCCGCCAGCACCTTGCCGAGCTCCACGCCCATCTGGTCGTAGGAATTGATGTCCCAGATCGTGCCCTGGGTGAAAATCTTGTGCTCGTAGAGCGCGATGAGCGTGCCGAGCGTCTTCGGGTCCAGGGAGTCGTAAAGGAACGAATTGGTCGGCCGGTTGCCCTCGAAGGACTTGGCCCGGGCCAGCAGTTCCAGGCGCTCGGGCGCATAGCCCTTGCCGGCAAGCTCCTCGCGCGCCTGCTCCACGGTCTTGCCCCGCATGAGGGCCTCGGTCTGGGCGAAGAAGTTCGACAGCAGCATGTCCTGGTGCCGGCCCAGGGGATTGAGGCTCTTGGCCGCGGCCAGAAAATCGCAGGGGATGAGCTTTCTGCCCTGGTGGATCAGCTGGTAGAAGGCGTGCTGGCCGTTGGTGCCGGGCTCGCCCCAGATGATGGGGCCGGTGGTGTAGTCCACGAACCGGCCGTCGTTCGAGACGGACTTGCCGTTGCTCTCCATGTCGCCCTGCTGAAAATAGGCGGCGAAGCGCGTGAGGTACTGGTCGTAGGGCAGGATGGCCTGCGTCTGCGCGCCGAAAAAATTGTTGTACCAGATGCCGAGCAGCCCCATGACGATGGGGATATTTTTATCCAGCGGTGCGGTGCGGAAGTGTTCGTCGGCGGCAAACGCCCCTTCGAGCATGGCCGCGTACTTGTCGAAGCCCACGGCCAGGGCGATGGAAAGCCCGATGGCCGACCACAGCGAATAGCGCCCACCGACCCAGTCCCAGAAGGCGAACATGTTCTCCGTGTCGATGCCGAAGGCGGCCACGGCGGCGGCGTTGGTGGAAAGGGCCACGAAATGCCGGGCCACGGCGGCCTCGTCCCTGGCATGGGCGAGGAACCAGTCGCGCGCCGTGTGCGCGTTGGCCATGGTTTCGAGCGTGGTGAAGGTTTTCGACGCGATGATCCAAAGCGTCGTCTCGGGATCGACGCGCTTAAACGTCTCGGCCAGATGCGTGCCGTCCACGTTGGAGACGAAGTGCGCGGTCATGCCGGGCACGGCGTAATGGGCCAGGGCGAGCGAGGCCATCTGCGGCCCCAGGTCCGAGCCTCCGATGCCGATATTGACCACGTCGGTGATCTTCTTGCCAGTGTATCCCTTCCAGGCCCCGGAGTGGATGCGCGCGCAGAAATCACGCATCTGCGCGAGCACCCGGTTGACATCGGGCATGACGTCCGCGCCGTCGACCAGAATGGGGCGGTTGGCGCGATTGCGAAGCGCCACGTGCAGCACGGCCCGGTCCTCGGTGCGGTTGATTTTTTCGCCGGAGAACATCGCGTCGCGCCGGGCCTCGACGCCCGCCTGCCGGGCCAGTTCAAACAGCAGGGACATGGTCTCTTCCGTCACCCGGTTTTTCGAATAATCGAAGAGGATGTCGCCCAGGCGCAGGGAGAACTTGTCGAACCGGCCGGCGTCGGCGGCGAACAGGTCGCGCATGCGCAGGTCCCTGGCGATCTCGAAATGCTCGGCCAGGGCGGCGTAAGCGGGCAGTTCCGTGAAAAGCGGCATGGGGTGCTCCTTGAGAGGGAACGGATGGGGTTAGGGCTTTGCCGCACGCACTGCGGCGGGATGCAGCGGACGGTTGACACGGCCGAGGATATGCCGGTGCTGCGCCGGAGGTTCCATGGCCAAGTGTCCGTATACCACGAGCTTGGCCCAGTCTTCAATAAAAAGCCAGATGATGCAGTAGCCCCAGATGAGCCCGACGTATTCCCAGGGCACGGCGGCCACGAACCAGCCCAGGCCCACGCAGGCCGTGGCCAGGGCCTTGGTGGCCAGGGCCGACCAGATCATGGCCGGCGCGGGATGGGGCGGCGCCCAGAAGGGCTTGCGCGAGCGGGCGACGAAAAGCGTCAGATGCCCGGCGACGGCCAGCTTGAGGAAGATGAAGGACTGGATCTGCGCCAGGTCGAGCTTCAAATAGGTCTTGGCCAGGATGAGCAGGCCGAAGGTCTCGATGACGCCGATGACGCCAAGAACCGTGGAGAGCGTGAGCACGCGGCGCATGTCCCAGCGCACGGGGTTGGGGTCGAGGTAGGTGTTGTCGTAGGCGATGGTCATGATGGGCACGTCGTTTAAAAGCGCGAGCAGGATGATCATGACCGCGGTGATCGGATAGAAGTTGTAGACGAGGATGGCGAGCACCACGAAGAGCATGATGCGGATGGTCTCGGTGATGCGGTAGATGGCGTAGGAGTTCATGCGCTCGAAGATGCGCCGGGCGTATTCCACGGCCTCGACGATGACGGACAGGCCCGGCGCGGTGAGCACGAGGTCGGCAGCGGCGCGGGCCGCGTCCGTGGCCCCGGACACGGCGATGCCGACATCGGCCTGTTTGAGCGCCGGGGCGTCGTTGACGCCGTCGCCGGTCATGCCGACCAAGTGCCCCCTGTTCTGGAGCGCCTTGACGATGCCGTACTTGTGCTCGGGAAAGACCTGGGCGAAGCCGTCCGCGGCTTCGATGCGCTCCTCCACGTCCACGCCCAGGCGCGAAACATCCGCGCCCTCGGCGAAAAAGCCCCCGGCCGGAACGATGCTCTGGCCAAGACCGAGCTCCCTGGAGATTTCCCGGGCAATGGCCGTGTTGTCGCCGGTGACCATCTTGACGGCGATACCGTGCTCGCCGGCCTTGGCGATGGTCGCGGCGGAATCCTCACGCGGCGGATCGGACAGCGGCAGGATACCGCAAAACACCCAGGCCCCCTCCCCGTCCTTGCGCGCGACGCCGAGCGTACGCGAGCCCTTGGACGCGAGTTCCTCCACGGCGGCGTCGGCCCTTTGTGCATCGGCGGCGGAAAGGGAACACAGCCCCATGATCACCTGCGGCGCGCCCTTGGTCACGCGAAACGCCGCGCCCGCGGCGTCGGTCACGGCCGCCTCGGTGCGCTTGCCCACGGGGTCGAAGGGCGTAAACGCCGTCTGTTTGTAGCCCGCCAGCGCCTTTTGGTCCGGCAGGCTCTCCAGGATCGCCAGATCGATGGCGTCGCGGTCCTCGGCCTTGGAGGCCAGGCCGCCGAGGAGCAGGAGTTCGGCCGCGTCCCTGGCCGCGAAAACGATGGGTTCGCCCAGGGTGAGCCTGTTTTGCGTGAGCGTGCCGGTCTTGTCGGAACAGAGGATGTCCATGCCGGCCATTTCCTCGATGGCTTCCAGTCGCGAAACGATGGCCTTGAGTTTGGACAGCGCAAGCGCTCCCACGGCCATGGTCACGGACAGCACCGCGGGCATGGCCACAGGGATGGCGGCCACGGTGAGGATGAGCGCGAACTGGGCCAGTTCGAGGATCTTTTCGCCCCGGTCGAGGCCGACGAGGATGAGCACGGCGACCATGGCGAGGGTGAGGTAGATGAGGTAGTTGCCGATGGTCATCACGGCTTTCTGGAAATGGGACGTCGCGCCCGCCGTGGAAACCAGGCGCGCGGTCTTGCCGAAAAACGTGCCGGAGCCGGTGGCCGTGACCACGGCCACCATCTCGCCCTGTTTGGCCACGGCCCCGGAATAGACCGTGTCGCCGACTTTTTTCGCCACGGGCAGGGATTCGCCGGTGAGCGCCGCCTGATCGACGCTCAGGTAGTCGCCCTCGAGGCAGACCGCGTCGGCCGGGATGACGTCGCCCAGGCGCAGACGGATGACGTCGCCGACGACCAGGGTCGCGGCGTCCACCCCGCCCCAGGCCCCGTCGCGCAGCGCCCTGGCCCGAAGCGCCAGCTGGTTTTTGAGCGCGGCCAGGGCGTTTTCCGCCTTGTGCTCCTCGAAAAAGCCGATGGCCGCGTTGAAGACGAGCAGCACCAAAATGATGGTGAGGTCGGCCCAGTGCCCGACCACGGCCGAGAGGATCGCCGCCGCCTCGATCATCCAGGGAATGGGGCCCCAGAAGTAGCCGCACAGCTTGAGGAGCGGGTTGACCTTCTTCTCGGGCAGGGCGTTGGGGCCATTTGCGGCAAGACGTTTGGCCGCCTCGGCCCCGGTCAGTCCTTCCGGGGTGGCCCCGGCGTCCTTGAGGACCGCGGCGAGGGGCTTTTTCGCCGCGTCATGCGCTTGATCGGCCATGGGCGTCTCCTTTGGCGGGAATGGGCGAGGCGGGAGAATAAAGGATCATGCCCGTCCATTACCACAGCGCACGGCGATATGCACGGCCCACCGCCGTAATGCCACCCGATGAAACCGTACCGTCACGCGGAAGGCAACGGCGCGCCAAGCGACAGCACGGCCGCGGCGTATCCCGCGCGCAGCGCCTCCATGTAGGCCGCGTCCACGGGGCCCTTCCAGGTCTCGATTTCCGCGAAGCGTTTGGGAATGCGCGTGGCAAGCGGATCGTATCCCGTGGCGATCTTCAGTCTCCAACGCGCCCGGCGGGCGTTTTCCGCTGCCGTATCGATGCCGGCCGCGAGCTCCCCATGCCCGAGGCAGGACAGGGCCGCGGCGACGACCTCGGGCTTGTAGACCTCGCGGGCGAACAGGCAGGCCACGAGGCAGGTCAAAAGCACGCGCTCGCGCTCGTCGTCCACGAGGAATTTGACCACCGCGTCCACGTCCTTCTCCTTGTGTTTCTGGTCGTAGGAATAGGCCCCGGTGTCCAGGTGGGAATGGCGGAAGGACACGGTCTGGGAGGCGAAATAGGTCTCGCCCGTGGCGTAGCCGGCCATCTCCTGGCCGAGCACGCAGGCGAAGTCCTCGCCGCCGTACTGTCTGGCCGCGACAAGCGCCCCCTGTCCCAGGGCGGCGTAGAAGTCGTTGACCTTGTGGCCAAGCAGCCACATCGCCCGCTTGAAAGCGGCCGCGTCGCCGAAGGCAAGCTTCACCTCGGTCTCTTTTTCGGAAACGAGTCCCTTTTGCGTGGCTTCCACGGCCCAGGCCAGGGCCACGCCGGCGGAGATGATGTCCAGGCCCTGGCGGTCGGCCACGTCGTTTATCGCCAGCACCTCGCTCGGGTCGGTGACGCCGAGCATGGGGCCGGCGGCGAAGTTGGGCTCGTGGTCGTAGGCCACCTGGTGGATGGCGAAGCGGTGGGAAGCGGAGAACATCTCGCGCACCATGCCGACGTGGATGCAGCCCACGGGACAGCCGGCGCAGGCGGCGTTGTGCATGAGCAGCTTTTCCGCGAACGCCTCGCCGGAGATCTTGTCCGCCTCCGGGTCGGTGGTCGCGGCCAGATTGCGCCAGGGCAGGGATTTGAGGGCGTTTAGGGGCAGCACGTTGGCCGGCGTGCCGAGGTTGTGGTATTTCTCCATCATCCCCGACGCGGTAACCTTGTCGTGGATTTCCTTAAACAACTTCGGATAGGCCTTGTCCTCGGGGAGCGCCAGGTCGCCGTCGCCCATGACGACGAGCGCCTTGCAGTTTTTCGCGCCCATGACGGCGCCCGCGCCGAGGCGGCCGAAGTGGCGGTAGGTGTCCACGTTGATGCAGGCGTAGGCACTGCCGTTTTCCCCTGCCGGGCCGATGCGCATGATGCTGCGGTGGCCCGAGGCGCCGGCGGCGATCTTGCGCAGGAGCTTGCCCGTGGTGAAGACGTCCGCGCCGCGCAGGTAGTGGACGTCGAGGAGCTCGATGCGCCGCGCCCCCACGACGAGCGTGGACAGGCGCGCGGCCTTGCCCGTGACGACCAGCGCGTCGAAGCCGGCGAAGCGCAGGGCCAGGGCCGAGCGGCCGCCGGCGTGGGATTCGGCGTAGTTGCCGTTGTAGGGCGACTTGAAGCCGCACACGGTCTTGCTCATGAGCGGAAAGTAGCCCGTGGCCGGGCCGATGGCGAAGATGAGCGGCTGGCCGGGATCGAACGGCGGGGCCGTGGGCAGGCCGTATTTCTCGAAAAGCAGCGCCGCCAGCCCCGAACCGCCGATGTATTGCCCGCGCCCGGGCACAAGGACGATGTCGCCGCGCCTGGCGGAAAGATCATAGACGAGGACGCGGAACAGGTCGGGGTCGTTATTTTTCGGCGACATTGCAGCTCTCCAGGCAGGGCGCGGCCGGGGCGGCGGCTTCCACCAGCTCCAGGCAGTCGTGGGGGCAAAAGGGGATGCACTGGCCGCAGTGGATGCACACGCTGGGGTTTCCGGCGGCGTCGAGGTTGATCGCCTCCACCGGGCAGGCGGCCGCGCATTTGCCGCACTGCACGCACAGGGATTTTTTGAGCAGCACCCCGCCGCCGGATTTGCGCGGGCTCATGGCGCCCGTGGGGCAGGCGGCGGCGCATGGGGCTGGGTCGCAGGCCAGGCAGAGCACGGCCTGGAACCCGCTGGAGACGCCGCCCGTGGAGCGGATGCGGATGCCTGCGGTGTTCCAGGAAAAATTTTTATACACAAGCCTGGCGCAGGCCAGGGAACAGGAGTGGCAGCCGATGCAGCGCTCCATCCGCAGGGCGCGATGGACTTTCATGAACAGGGCTCCTTCGGCCTTGCGGCCAAAAAAGACATAATGGTTCCGGGGAATTCCGATCCTCACTGTGGCAGACACGGAGCATCGGGTCAACCGTGACCGGACCACTTGCCGTGCAAAGGTTTTTTGCGCGGGCGGGCCAGGGATTCCTTGACCCGTCCCCGGAATCCGCCTATACCCCTTCTTCCTAACGGGGGCGTAGCTCATCTGGGAGAGCGATGCGTTCGCAACGCATAGGTAGTGGGTTCAAGTCCCATCGCCTCCACCAAGAAAATCAGGGCCTTGCGGCTATTTGCCGCAAGGCCCATTTTCTTTTTGCCGCTCTAATCGCTCAAGATGCGGCTGGCGTTTTTCTATAAAACACGCTGTAGCCCTCGTTACCGAACGCCTCCTCCCAATCCGGCAGGCAGCGCATGTTCTCCCAGGCCTTCTCCGATTTTTTGAGCACCACGATGTCCGCGCCGTATTTGTCGAGGAATGCGCCGGTATCGCTTTTGCCGTTTACGAAAGCGAAATAGGCGTCGGTATAGGCGTCGTCGTAGACCGTCTCGTAGCGGCCATCCATGCCGATTTTAAACGACGGCGGCAGCTCCCACAGCAAATACTCGCCCCAGGCGAACTGCGGCATGATCCGGCCCGCGCACTTCGTAGCCAGGATGTGGCGCAGGCCGTCCACAGGATAATACATGAATCCGGCTCCCGGGTCGTGGGCGGCAATGTCCGTAACCACGATGCGCGCAATGCCCCGCCGCCAAAGCGCAGCCCCCTGCCACACGCCATAGCCCAGGGCCGCCAGGGCCAGACACGACAAAACCGCACGGCGAAACGGCGCAAGCCGCACGGCCAGCCGCGCCGCATACGCATCCAGATAGGCCGGCACATACAAGACGATGGCCAGGCACAGATAGGTCAGCATGCGCACGGACTTGGCCGCGGCGAAAAGGAACCCGAACAGCATGAGCAGCGAAACCGCCTCGCGCCTGCCCTTGCCCAGCATCGCGGCGGCCACGACGATAAGCGTCAGCGTCGCGAAAAAGACGCCGAAGCCCGGATTGCCCCGGACGAAATGAAAAATGCTTTGCCACTCCAGGATGTCCGGCCGGGAATGGCCCCAGGCGTAGAGGAAGAATTTCCACACCGCCGGCCCGTAGGGCGTGACGCACGAGGCGGCGAAACAGCCGAGCGTCACGGCGGCATAGCGCGCGGCAAGGCCCCGTTCGCCGTTTAAAAACGAACCCACGCCGTACGCGCCAAGCGCGAGAAACCCCACCGCCACCTCGCCGTGCAGATTGGCCCAGAAGGCGAACAAAGGAAGCAGCCACAACCCGTACGTGAACCGTTTGCGTCGGCACAACTCCAGCACCAGTACCGTGACGGCGAAGAACAGGTGGGAAAAGACCTTGGCCCGCACGGGACTCGCATTCATGGTGAAGACGGGCATGACGTAGAGGATGGCGCAGTACGCCGTGGCCTGCCGCCCGCCCCGGCGCACGGCCACGCGCACAAGGGGCGCAAGCGTCGCCAGGAGCGCGGCGTACTTGAGCCATTGCAGGAATTCGAGACCGAAATACGCCACGGCCTTGTAATAAAGCACCCCGAGCAGCCACTCGTGGTAGACCCAGGCGTCCTTGACGGGCGTGAAGGCAAAGACGTCCTTGTAGGGAAAGCCGCCCTCCCAGAAAAGCCGGCCAAAGGCGAGATAGCCCCAGAGGTCCGGGTCGGCGTTCATCCTGGCCGTGCGGGAAAGGAGGTACACGCCAAGCGCCGCCCACAGGACACACCAGAACGCCTTGCCCGTCCATCCGCCGCCGCCCCGCGCAGTCGTCGCCGCCATCGCCATCCCCTTTCGCGACCCGCTCCCGGACGCGCCTGCGTTCAATCCCGTCCGCTTCCCGGCAATCCGCCACACCGGGGCCGTTCAAACGCCTTGCCTTTTTCCGCGGCGCGGGACAAGCGCCCCTGCCCCCAACCGGCCGTCGGAGCGGGAATTCCCGGCCAGCCATTGCCCCTTATGCCGCTTTGGTGCATAGATACGAAAAAACGTACGCAACGAGGTCGCCTTGCCCCCATCCGCCCGCGCACTGCTCGCCCGTCTGGCCCCGGATTTTCCCGCCCGGCACGTGGGGGAAATCCATACCGACACCACGGAATTCATGCGCATCGGCCACGGCGACGTCATCGCCCTGGGCGAGCGCCATTTCCTGGTGCTGCGCGACGAAGCCGAGCGCCGTTTCGGCATGGAAGACCCGAAATTCTGGGTCAAACGCTGCCGCGACCTGGAAACAGGGGAACGCCGCCTCGTCAAGCTCGTGTTCCACGAATCCTTTCCCATGACCATCGGATCCATGGTCGTCACCTGCACGCGCAGCCCGCGCAAGGAATCGCGCATCCTCGACCTCGTGCGCGGCGACGACCGTTTCATGCAGGGCGAAACCATCCCCGATACGGCGGGCAACCCCGTGCGCATCCTCGACGTGGTGCCGGGCAAGCGGCTGGACGAAAAAATCGAGGCCCTGGAAATGCCCCACCGGGACTATTTCTTCGAACTCTTCCCGGAGGTGCTCACGCACTTCATCGAGGCCTGCCAGGCCATCGCCTGGCTGCACGCGCACAACGAAAAGCACGGCGACGTCCGCCGCGACCATCTCTACGTGCGCTACGACTCCGGGACCTATACCTGGATCGATTTCGACTACACCTTCGATTTCCAGGACAGCCCGTTCGGCCTGGACCTCTTTGGCCTGGGCAACATCATCCAATTCCTCGTCGGCATGGGGCAGCACACCACGCAGTCCGTCTCGCCGGAAGTCCGCGCGCGCATCACGACGGAAGACTGCTCCATCATGTTTCCCAACCGCATCGTCAACCTGCGCAAGCTCTTCCCCTACGTGCCGGAAGCGCTCAACAACGTGCTGCTGCGCTTTTCCATGGCGGCCAACGTCTTTTACGACGCCACGCCCGACCTCATCCGCGACCTGGAACGGGCGCTCGACGCCGTGCGCGGCCAGCGCTGACCCCTCGCCAAACGGAGCGGCCATGAACACCGAAAAAATCCTGATCGCCTTCGACGGCTCGGAAAACTCCCGGCGCGCCGTGGCCTACACCGCGGCCATGACCGGCGTGGGGCCGCAACGCCATGTGACCGTGGCGGCCATCGAGCGGCCGCCGGACCGCGACCTGTTTCCCGACGACGCGTCCTGGAAGGAGGAATGCGCGCACCGCGTGACGCTCACCCACAAGGCCCTGGCCGACGCCCGCGACATGCTGCTCGCCGCGGGCCTCCCGCCCGCCTGGGTGGAGACGCGGTTCGTGGAAAGCTGCCGTTCGCCGCTACGCGAATCGCGCGAGTGCAGCATCGGCACGAGCATCGCCCTGGAAATCCTGCGCCTGGCCGACGAAGGCGACTACGGCACGGTGGTCGTCGGCCGCCGCGGCGTGTCCAAGCAGGAGGAATTCCTCTTCGGCAGCGTCTCGACCAAGATCATCCAGGCGGCCAAGGGCTTGGCCGTATGGGTCGTGGCCTGACGTATTTTTGAGGTGGCGCGGCCTAGGCCGCGCCACCCGTCATCTGTCGCGCCAGGCGCAACGCCGCCCGCAGGCTGCCGGTATCCGCCTGTCCCGTGCCGACGAGCGCGAAGGCCGTGCCGTGGCCGACGGAGGTGCGCACGAAGGGCAGGCCCAGGGTGACGTTCACCGTTTCGCGAAAGTGCAGCATCTTGAGCGGCGGCAGTCCCTGGTCGTGGTACATGGCCAGGATGGCGGAAAATTCGCCCCCCACCGCCCGGTGAAAGACCGTATCCGCCGGCAGCGGCCCCATGGCGCGTATCCCCTTGGCCACGGCGGCCGCCACGGCCGGGCGCACCACGGCCTCGTCCTCGCTCCCGAGCAACCCGCCCTCCCCGGCATGGGGATTGAGCCCGCACACGGCGATGGGCTTGTCCGTCAGGCCCAGGCGCTTCACGTAGTCCCAGGTGAGCGCCAGGCACAGCGCCACGCGGTCGTAGGTGACGAGCGACGGCACCCGGGCCAGGGGCGGATGCGTGGTGACGAGGCTGACCCGCAGCACCGGTCCGCACAGGTGCATGCACACCCCGGACGGCCCCACGCCCGAGCGTTCGGCCAAAAACTCCGTATGCCCCGGAAAGGCGAAACCGGCTGCGTTGAGCGCCGCCTTGGAGAGCGGCCCCGTGACGAGGCCCCAGTCGGGATGACGGGCGAGGATCGCCGTGGCGTATTCCAGGGATTCGCCGGCGGCGAGCCCTCCGGCCGGGGTTTCCTTGCCGGGCGTGACCGGCAGCCCGTCCAGGCGCGGCGGCGTCAGCAGATAGACGCCGGGCGGCGAGGCCGCCAGGGCGTCGGGGTTGTCGGCGGGAAGCGGCGTCCAGAACCTGGGCAGGGAAAGGCGCTCGCAGTGGGCGACAAGGGCCGCTTCGGGGCCGATGAGCCCAAGGCGCAACGACGCGCGGCATTGGGGTTCCTCCGAAAGAAGGCGGCAGACCAGTTCCGGGCCGATGCCGTTGGCGTCGCCGAGGGTCAGGAGCAAAGGGGGAGCGGGAGGAGCGGCGATTGGAGTCATGGAATACTGCTTTTGTTGCGCTAATGCTGGTTAATACGAAAAAGAAAGCCTGTCCTTTGAGCGGTGGTCAGTCGGCCCGGGCGGGCTTTGGGCGCGGCGGGAGGCGTATTCTTCAAATATGCGCCTCCCAGCGCTTCCCTATTCCGGCGTAAACGCGACGGCGGCGAGCGGGGGCAGGGTCAGGGACAGGTAATGGGGCCAGCCGCCGACGGTGGCGGGTTTGGCCATGACGCCTCCGCCGTTGCCGCTGTCCGTGCCGCCGAAGAACGCCGAATCGGAATTGAAGATTTCCTTCCAGAATCCGGGGACGCGGCAGCCCACGGTATAGTCTTCGCGGATGATGGGCGTGAAGTTGAAGGCCCAGAGAATTTGCGAGCCATCCGGGGCCTTGCGCAGGAAGGTGATGACGGAGGAAGCGTAATCCGAGAGATCGACCCACTCGAAGCCGGTCCAGTCGTTGTCGCGGACGTGCATGGCCGGGAAGGCCTTGTGCAGGGCGTTGAGCGAGCGCACGAGGGACATGGCGCCCTGGTGGGGCGGAAATTCCGTCAGCACCCAGTCGAGGGGCTCATGGGAATTCCACTCCTTCCACTGGCCGAACTCGCAGCCCATGAAGACGAGTTTTTTGCCGGGGTGCGCCCACATGTAGGAGAGGAAAAGGCGCAGGTTGGCCATCTGCTGCCACTGGTCGCCCGGCATCTTGGAGATGAGCGCGCCCTTGCCGTGGGTGACCTCGTCGTGTGAAAGCGGCAGGACGAAGTTCTCATGGAAGGCGTAGAGCATGGAAAAGGTGAGCTGATTCTGGTGGTAGGAACGAAACACCGGATCCTTGGTGAAATAGTCCAGGGTGTCGTTCATCCAGCCCATGTTCCACTTGAAGGTGAACCCGAGGCCCCCGGTGTAGACCGGGCGGGAGACGCCGGCCCAGGAGGTGGATTCCTCGGCGATCATGGCCGCGCCGGGGAAATGCTCGTGCACCACGACGTTGAGGTCGCGCAGGAAGTCGATGGCGTCGATGTTTTCCTTGCCGCCGTACTTGTTGGGAATCCACTCCCCTTCATTGCGCGAGTAGTCGAGGTAGAGCATGCTGGCCACGGCGTCGATGCGGATGCCGTCGATGTGGAATTCCTTGAACCAGTAGAGGGCGTTGGCGAGGAGGAAGTTGCGCACCTCGTGGCGGCCGTAGTTGAAAACGTAGGTGCCCCAGTCGGGGTGTTCGCCCTGGCGCGGGTCTTCGTGCTCGAAGAGCCCGGTGCCGTCGAAGCGGCCCAGGCACCAGGAGTCCTTGGGGAAATGCCCGGGCACCCAATCGAGGATGACGCCGATGCCGGCCTGGTGGCAGGCGTCGATCAGGAAGCGCAGGTCCTCGGGCGTGCCGAAGCGCGAGGTCGGGGCGAAATAATGCCCGGTCTGGTAGCCCCAGGACTCGTCCAGGGGATGCTCGGCCAGGGGCATGAATTCGATGTGGGTGAAACCCAGGTCCCTGACGTAGGGCACGAGCTGCTCGGCCATGTCGCGGTAGGTATAAAACGAGCCGTAATCCTTGGTCTTCCAGCGCCAGGAACCGGCATGGACCTCGTAGACGGAAACGGCGTCGTCAAGCGGAAGATCGTGCGCCCGGCGCGCGTCCATCCAGGCTGCGTCGTTCCACTGGTAGGCGTCGAGGCTCCAGGCGCAGGCAGCCACGCCCGGCCGCATCTCGGCGAAAAAGGCGAACGGGTCGGTCTTTTCCACCGTATTGCCGTCTTTTTGCACCACGGAGAACTTGTAGAGCGCGCCCTGGGCGATGCCCGGAACGTATCCGGCCCAGATGCCCGACGCGGCCACGGGATAGAGCTTGTGCAGCTCCGGCGTCCAGCCGTTGAAGTCGCCGACCACGGAAACGCCTTTGGCGTTGGGGGCCCAGACCGCGAAGCGGTAGCCCGGGCCTTCGGGGCCGTCATGGGGATGCGCGCCGAGCACGCGGTAGAGGTCCCAGTGCTGGCCCTGGCCGAAGAGGTAGATGTCAAGTTCGCCGATGTCCACGGGCAGGCATGGCGTTTGGGGCTTTTTGAGGGCGGTCGCTGACATGACGGACTCCTTTGTGGTCGCCTCGATCACTGCCGGTAAGGCAAGGCGGCGACGATTCCGGGCCGGTTGTGCGACAAGAGCGCCGCAAGCGGCCGCAGGTCGCCAACACGGGCCATGCGGGTCGGCGTGCGGCGGTCCGGGAGCCTCATGTCGCGTCCTCGAAGAAGGCTTCCGCTTTTTCGAGGACAAAAGTTTCGAACACTTCTTCTTCGCTAAGAAAGACTACCCTATTTTTTAAGGGACACAACACTAGATGTCCGCGCCAAGCTCCCGGTAGAGGCTGATGTAGTTCTTGGCCGCCTTTTCCCAGGAATAATCCGCGCGCATGGCGCGCCGGACCATGCCGCGCCAGGCTTCCGGTTGCCGCCACATCTCCAGGGCGTCAAGGATGGCCCGGAAGAACAGCTCGGGATCGGGCTCGCGGAAGGTGAATCCCGTGGCCTCGGGGTCGGGCCAGGAGACGATGGTGTCGCGCAGCCCGCCAACGGCCGTGGCCACGGGCGGCGTGCCGAAACGCAGGGCGTACATCTGCGTGAGCCCGCAGGGCTCGTAGCGCGAGGGCATGAGGAAGATGTCCGACCCGGCCTGGATGCGGTGGGCAAGGTCCTCGGTGTAGCCGATGCGCACCACGAGGCGGCCGGGGTAGTTTTCCATCATGTCGAGGAGCACGGCCTCGTAGTCCAGGCTGCCTTCGCCGAGGACCACCACGGCCACGTCCTGTTCCATGAGCCTCGGCATGATGTCGATGAGCAGATCGACGCCCTTCTGGTCGCGGATGCGGCCGATGAAGCCGAGGATGGGCCGCTTGAAGAAACGGCGGTCGAGGCCGAGTTCGGCCACGAGGTTGCGCCGGCAGAGGTCCTTGCCGGACAGGTCGTCGGCGCTGTAGGCGCTCGGCAGGTAGCGGTCGTTGATGGGGTCCCAAACGGTGTAGTCCGCGCCGTTTAAAATGCCGCGCAGCTGCGCCGAGCGCTTGGACAGAATGCCCTCCAGGCCGCAGCCGAACTGGGGATAGAGGATCTCCAAGGCGTAGGTGGGGCTCACCGTGGTGACGATGTCGGAATAGGCGATGCCGGCCTTGAGCAGGTTGAAATCGCCCCAGAATTCGGCCCCGTCCATGTTCCAGGCCTCGCGCGGCAGCCCGGAATCCCAGAAGAGCCGCGAAGCGAACCGGCCCTGGAACGCCAGGTTGTGGATGGTCATGACGGTCTTGGTGTTGCGCCAAAACGGCGCTTCCGGGCGCAAAAAGCGCAGATAGGCCGGCACCAGCGCCGCCTGCCAGTCATGGGCGTGGACGATGGCCGGCGCGCCGTCCAGGCGGCTGGCCCAGGCCATGGTCGCCCGGCAGAAGAAGATGAAGCGCTCGCAGTTGTCGAAATAATCGCCGTCGTGGGTATTGTAATAGAAACGGCGGTCGAAGTATTCGCCGCGCTGCACGAAATACACCGGCACGTCGTCGCAGGTGGCGGTGTAGATGTCCGCCGTGATGGGGGCCCAGGGATAGCCGACGCGGCATTTGGAATAGATCAGCCGCAACTGGTGGTCGCTCGTGTTGAGCCGGCCGTAATACGGTGCGATCAAGGCGACATTGACGCCCTGCCGCTTGAGTTCTTTGGGCAACGCGCCCATGACGTCGCCAAGACCGCCGGTCTTGGAAAAAGGGTACATCTCCGAAGCGACAAAGAGGACCTTGTGATGGAACTTCATCGCGCTCCTCGGCCTGGCCGGTTGCGTTCTCGAGCCCGAAGCCGCCCGTTTCCCGTGACGGCGTGCGGCGTTGCCGCGCATGCGCGGACAAAGCGCCGCTTGCCCTCCGCCGCCCGAAACAGTAAGCACACCATGGCGGCAAACGGATCAGATTTTATACTTTCCAATTAACATCGCATAATCGTTGACAATGCGTTCGTGATCGAAGCAGAGGGGGCTGGGCCATTGGCCTATGGGGAAGACGTCGACTTCCTTGGCGTCGTCGCCGGCGGCCAGTTCGTCCGGGTCGAGGGCCTGGGCGATGTAGACCACGCTCATGGTGTGCTGCCGGGGATCGCGGGCGGGATCGGAATACACGCCCAAGAGTCCGGTCAACTCCACGGTGAGGCCCGTTTCCTCCTTGGCCTCCCGGATGGCGGCCTTCTCGGCGGGTTCGCCGTAATCCACGAAGCCCCCGGGCAAGGCCCAGCCGAAGGGTTCGTTGAGGCGTTTGACGAAGACCACGCCGCGCCCCGGAATATGGATGAGCGCGTCCACCGTGGGCACGGGATTGCGGTAGTGGACCACGGGCTGGCCGCAATGGGGGCAGGGTTTGGTAAGGGCCATGTGTCGTCGGCTCCCGGACGGGCCCAAGGCGTCGTCCCATCTTGCGGCCCGCCGGTCGGGCGCGCTGGGAAAGAGGCCTCAAGCGTTTATAAAAATACGTCTTTTCTTATCCGTGAGACTACGCGAAATGCAGCCCCCTGACAAGATCGTTTTGGAACATGCCGGAGCCCTTGGAGATTTTCTTCTGGCCTGGCCTTTTTTTCTTTCCGTTTCGCGCCATTTCCCGGCAGTCCCCGCCTGCTGGGCCGCGCCGCCGTCCCATGGCCGCTGGCTCGCCCCCCTGGCCGCGCCCTGTCCGCCGGAACTCCGCCGCGCCCTGGACGCGCGTTTCGCGGGCGACGCCTGGCCCAAGGAACTCGAAAACGCATGGGTTTTCCGGCCGGGGCTGGCCGCGCGGCCGGCGCTGCCTCCCTGGGAGGGGTTCCGCTTCGTCCCCGGCGTCGTGCCGGGGCGCGACGTTTCGCCCCTGGCCCTGTACCGCGAAGCCCTTGGCGGCTGGGGCATCCCCTTTGCGGAGGATTACCGGGAGGCGTTCCAGGGGTATTTCGGCGGGCATGCCCCGACGGGCGATGCGGCGCTCCTCTTTCCCGGGGCCGGGCACATGGACAAGGCCTGGCCGCTGGCCCTTTGGCAGCATCTGGCGCGGTTGTTACGGGAATATGGCGTGCGCCCCGTTTTCGTCATCGGCCCGGTCGAACGGGACCGGGGCCTCGTGCCGCAGGCAGGGGAAATCCTCGAACCGGAGGACCTCGAAGCGTTGTCAAAAGCCCTGCGCGGTTGCCGCTTCGTGGTCGGGCCGGACTGCGGCCCCATGCACCTCGCCGGCCTGCACGGCGTGCCGGGGGTGTCGCTTTTCGGCCCGACGTCGCCGCGACAGTGGGGACCGGCCGGCCTGGAGATCCTCCGCGCCAGCCTGCCCTGCGCGCCCTGCACGGCGGTGACGTCCGGAGAATTCGCCCCGGGCTGCGCCAGGCCCCTGCCCTGCATGGTGCGCATCGCGCCCGAGGACGTGCTCGCCCGCCTACGGCGCGCAGGGCTCGTACCCGGCCGCCCGTAACGCCGCAAGGGGCGTTGCGCCCTCGCGAAAAATCGCAAGCCGCCGCCCGCCGGCAAGCCCCGCCACGGTGGACGCCTGGCCGCCGCCGGGCGCCGGCCCCGCGGCGACCACGCCGTCCGCCGCCGCAACCACCGCGGGGTCGAGCGTTTCCAGCGTCGCCGCCGGCGGGAACCCGCTCACATTGGCGCTCGTGGCGACCACCGCTCCGCCCGCCAGACGGCACAAGGCCGCCGCCGCCGGATGCGGCGTAAAACGCAGCGAAACATAGCCCCGCGCGTCCTTGACCAGAACGGGCAAATCCTCCCGGCACGGCACGACGAGCGAAAGCGGTCCGGGCCAGAAGCGCGCGGCCAGCGCCTCGAAATCCGCGCCCAGCGGGCCGTCCAGGAACCCTTCGCGCAACACGCCCGCAAGCTGCCCCATCTCCCCCACGAGCAGCGGCAAGGGCTTGGTCGCCGGCCGGGCCTTGATCGCCACGACGCGCGCAAGCGCCGCCGCCTCGGTCGCCAGCGCGCCCAGGGCGAAAAACGTCTCGGTCGGGTAGACCACGCAGCCCCCGGCGCGAAGTGCCCGGGCCGCCGTGGAGAGGTCGATGTGGAGCATGGGTGAAAAATGCCTCCGGTGGCCAGGAGGGACGCTGTCCCTCCTGGACCTCCCGCATGGGGGAAATTCAACCACAAAGAGCGGCCGATGGACTTTTGGCCGGTGTTTCCGTAGTGCGGAAGGCAGCCTACCACCATCGCAACCAAGGGAAAAGGACCGCCATGCCGTCCGCGACCGGTTTCATGCCCCTGCCCGCCCTGCCCGTTCCCTCCCCGGAATTCTTGCCCGCCATCCTGGACGCCCTGCCCCTCTGGGCCCTGACGAGCGAGCAAAAGGAACTGCGCCTGTCCCTGTGCCGCATCCTCCTCGGCCAGGGCAACGCCGACTGCCTGGCCGCCGCACAGGGACTGCTTGCCCTGGCGTTTGCGGAAACCCCCTTCGACGCGGCAAACCTCGCCCTGCTCGAGGAGACACAGCGCAACCACCCCTTCCTGCCGTCCCGGGCCGCGGCCACGACACGTCTGGTCCGGGCGGCCATGCACCACGCGCCGACGGACATCCCCTTCGAACAGATCAGGGCCAGCGGCGACGCCGACCTCGTCGCGCGCTACCTGGAAGTGGCCGCCAAGGACAAAAGCCACGCCCTGGGCCGGCTCGCCCCGGCTTTCGGCAGCCTGTGCCGCCTGCCGGACGCAGGCCTCGCCGCGGCCCTTCTCGACGGCTTCGCCGGGAGCATCCCGCCCCCCCTTTTCGCCCGCCTCGCCGCCGAACTGGCCGTGCTGCGCCTGCCCCCGGAAACCGCCCTCGAAAAACTCGCCGCCCTCGACCCGGATGCCTGGGGCCTTTACGCCGCCATCGCCGCATCGCACTGCCTGGAACGCCTGGGGCGCAGGGGCGAAGCGCTCGCCGCCTGCCTCGGCGCGTGGCGCGCCCTGCCCCAGCACGGCAACCTGACGCTTCGCGCCTTCGCGCTGTCGCGCCCCCGGACCGCGCCGCCCGTCCCGCATCCCGGCGAAGCGGCCGTGTGCCTCTACTCCATGAACAAGGCTGAGCTGTTCCGGGAATGCCTCACCCACCTGGCCGCAACCGACCTCGGCGGCGCGCTCGTCGCGGCGCTCGACAACGGCTCCAGCGACCATACGGCCGACGTCCTGCGCGACGTGGCCCCGCTTTTCCCCGCAGGCCGCTTCCTGCACGTCGCCCTTCCCGTCAACATCGGCGCGCCCGGCGCGCGCAACTGGCTGCTCGCCCTGCCCGAAGTCGCCGCTTGCCGCAACGTCGCCTTCCTCGACGACGACGCCTTCCCCGAACCCGACTGGCTCGCCCGGCTCCTGCAAACCGGCCGCGACCACCCCGACGCCGGAGCCATCGGCTGCGCCATTGTGGACAAGGACGCGCCAAACGACCACCAGTCCGCCGACTTCAACCTCTTCCCGCCGCGGACAGGCGAACAAAGCCTGCCCGAAACCAACGAACGCCTCTTCGTCTGCGAACCCTGCCGGGGCGCGCCGGACCTCGGCCTCTACGCCTACTCCCGCCCCTGTCTGTCCGTTTCCGGCTGCTGCCACCTGCTGCCGCGCGCCTCCCTCGACGCCGTCGGCGGCTTCGACATCCGCTTCAACCCCACCCAGTTCGACGACCTCGACCGCGACATCCGCGCCTTCCTCGCCGACCGCCCCGCCGTCTATGACGGCACCGTCCGCGTCGCCCACAAACAGGGCTCGAGCCTCGCCATGGCGCAGAACATGGCGCAAGTCGCCCACATCATGGGCAACAAGATCAAACTCGAACACAAGGTTTCCGACGCCGACGCCGAGCGCCTCTGGCGCGGCAATTTGGAGTCGCTACGGGAGGATTTGAGGGGGAAGTACTCGGAAGTGCGGCGAATCAATGAGGGGATGGAGCAGGGAGAGAGTGCGAGAAGGAATGGAGGGATGAAGGGATGAAGATGCCTCCGGCAGCCAGGAGGGGGTGACCCCCTCCTGGACCTCCTCGATAGGGGATTGGGGAAGCGGGTGGAAGCGCGGTCGTGGGCGGGAGTGCGTCGGCTGAACGCCCTAGAAAAAAACTTAAGGAAAAATTTTAAAATGCGGCGCTTCGCCGCTGGCGCCCGTGGTCGCGGAAAGAGGGGCAACGTGCTGACCGGCGTTGCGGCCTTCGGGTTGCCCCTCTTTCCGCGACCACAGCCCCCGACGCACCGCCCACCGGCCGTCCTCCCACCCGCTTACCGTCTCCCCGCCCAGGGGGTCCTGGGGGGATGATCCCCCCAGGCCCGGAGGCATCTTCCTCCGATCCGACAGTCCTCCCGCACCGGCACCCGTTACAGAATCTGCTCCAGGAACTTCTGCGTGCGCGGGTGCTTGGGGCTGGTGAAAAACTCCGCGGGCGTGGCCACCTCGAGAATCTGCCCTTCGTCCATGAACACGATGCGGTCCGCCACTTCCCGGGCGAAGCCCATTTCGTGGGTGACGCAGACCATGGTCATGCCCTCGCGCGCCAGGCGCACCATGACGTCGAGGACCTCGCCGATCATCTCCGGGTCCAGCGCTGAGGTCGGCTCGTCGAAGAGCATGATTTTGGGGTTCATGGCCAGGGCCCGGGCGATGGCCACGCGTTGCTGCTGGCCGCCCGAGAGCTTGGCAGGAAAGACGTCGGCCTTTTCCAGGATGCCGACCTTGTCCAGGAGCTTGCGGGCCAGGGCGTCGGCCTCGTCCTTGGACATGCCCTTGAGCTTGATCGGCGCGAGGGTCACGTTTTGCAGCACGGTCTTGTGCGGGAAGAGGTTGAAGCTCTGGAAGACCATGCCCACTTCCATGCGCACTTTGTTGATGTCGATGGAGCGGTCGTCGAGATCGAAGCCGTCCACCACGATCTTGCCCCGGCTGATGTCCTCGAGCCGGTTGATCGTGCGCAGCAGCGTGGATTTGCCCGAGCCGCTCGGCCCGATGATGACGACCTTTTCGCCGGTGGCCACGTCGAGGCTGACATTGGTCAGCGCAGCCACCTCGTCGAAGAACTTGCTGACGTCCGTGATGCGGATGATGGGATTATCGTTTGACATGGTGGGACAGACGCTCCTCCATGATGCTGACGAGTTTGGACAGGATCAGGGTAATGATGAGGTAGATCACGGCGACCATGGTGAACGTCTCGAAGTACTCGAAGGATTCCGAGGCGTATTCCCGGCCGCGGCGCAGCAGGTCGGCCACGCCCAGGATGGACACCAGCGAGGTGTCCTTGAGCAGGGCGATGAATTCGTTGCCCACGGGAGGCAGGATGGTGCGCCAAGCCTGCGGCAGGATGACGTAATACATGGTCTGGGCGCGGTTGAACCCGAGCGAGCGCGCCGCCTCGGTCTGGCCCACGGGGATGGCGGTGATGCCGGCCCGGAAGACCTCGCCCATGTACGCGCCGTAGCACACGCTCATGGAGATGACCGCGGCGAGCAGGTCCGGCACGTGCACGACGCGGCCCAGGGCGTAGTAGATGTAGAAGAGCTGGACGAGCAGGGGCACGCCGCGCACGATCTCCACGTAGGTGGAGGCGACGAGGTTGATGTACTTGTTGCGGGAAATGCGGCCGAGTCCGGTGATGAGGCCGAACAGCAGGGCCAGGGCGATGGAGCAGACGGTGACCTGGAAGGTGACCAGGATGCCGTCGGGCACGAACTTGAAAATACGCAGGTAGGGGTCGGGCTTGAAATACAGCAGGCAGGCCAGGACGATCACGGCCCCGGCGAATGACAAGCGCCAAGCCGAAACGAGGCCCTTGTCGGAGGATTTGGGGATAGCCGCGCCGTCGCCGACGTCTATGACAATGTTGCCGTCATCGACAGGAGTCTTGCATTGCTTGGTCATGAGCCTGTTCCACGAAACGACGTCCGCCGGCCCGGGCCGGCGGACGTCATGAAGTCTTAGGGAGTGGCGCTATTTGCCGCCGCCGATCCACTTGGCAAGCAACTGCTTGTCGATGCCCTTTTCCTGCACGGCCTTGATGCCCTTGTTGATGAGCTCCAGGTCTTCCTTGTTCCCCTTCTGCAGCGCGATGCCGTAGTACTCGTCGCCGGCTTCGATGATGCACGCGATCTTGAGCGCGCCCTTGTACTTATCGTTTTGCAGGGCGTACTGCGCCGCGACCGGGTCGTCGCAGACCACGCCGTCGATGCGGCCGTTGTAGAGGTCTTCAAAGGCCAGGCCGACTTCGTCATACGACTTGTCCTTGACGCCCTCGGCCTTCTTGATGGCGAAGTGGCCGGTGGTGCTGATCTGCGCGCCAAGGGTCTTGCCCTTCATGTCGTCGATGCACTTGGCCGCGGACTTGACCGGAATGACCAGGGCCTGGCGCACCTTGAAATAGGGAGTGGAGAACTCCATGGTCTTTTTGCGTTCGTCCGTGATGGACACCGAGGAGCAGATGGCGTTGTACTTGCCGGCGGCCAGGCCCGCGAAGATGCCGTCCCAGGCCACGGCCTTGAACTCGGGGGTGAAGCCGGCTTCCTTGCCGGCGGCCTTCATGTAGTCGATGGCGTAGCCGGTGATCTGCTTGTCGGCGTTGACGAACTCCATGGGCGGCCAGGTGGCGTCCGTGGCGAAGATGATGGTTTTCGCCAGGGTGGGGGAGGCCGTCAAGGCGACGAGGGCCAGGGACAGGACGAGTTTTTTGACCACGGAAGACTCCTTTGTGGGTGTGCAAAAAAGTGTGGGGACAGCCCCCTTCGAGCCCGGGAAGCGTTCGCACTTTTGTGGCTGAAACGTCACAAAAATTCAAGGGCATCGGGGCGCAAATGCGCTTGCTCCGGCGAATTTCCTAAGCCCGCGCGGCATCCCAAAATTGGCAAAATTCGCCAAGCTTTTTCAGGTTTTCCGCAAAATCCGCCCGTCCGAAACCGATGCGGAACCGCTCCGGCCACTGCGCGCCGTAGAGCCTGCCCGGCAACAGCAGCAGCCCGGCCTCGTGAAGGGCGGCCCGGCAAAACGCGTCCGCGTCGCCGGAGACGAGGCCCGGAAAGGCGGTCAGGCCGCCGCGCGGCGGCACGAAATGGAACATGCCCGCGCGGGCGTGGAAAAAGTCCGCAAGCAGCGCGCGGTTGCGCCCGAGCAGCTCCCGCATGCGGCCAAGGATCGCCTCGCGCGCGCGAAGCGCGCATACGGCCAGGTACTCCGAGACCGCCGAGCCGCAGATGGAGAGGTAGTCCTTGATCGCGGCCATACGGGCGAGCTGCTCGCGGTCGCGGCAGGCCACCCAGCCGACGCGGAGCCCGGGCAGGCCGAAGGATTTGGACATGACGCCAAGGGAGACCGCGCGCTCGTCCAGGTCGCAGGCCGCAGGCAGCGGCGCGACCCCTTCGGCCTCGGAAAAACGGTAAACCTCGTCGGAAAACACCCTGGCCCCGTGTTCCCGGGCCATTTCGAGCATGGACGCGAACACCTCGGGCGCGGGCATGTATCCCGTGGGGTTGTGCGGGAAATTGAGCACCAGAGCCCTGCTTCGCCCCCCGAGCAGCGCCCCGAGTTCGGCCATGTCCGGGGCGAATCCCCAGGCCGGGTCGCACAGCCAGGCGGACGCATGCGCGCCAAGGCCCACGGCCACGTCGGTCAGGGACTGGTAGCAGGGCGTGGGCACGACGACGGCGTCACCCGGGGCGAGCGTGGCCGCCATGAAGGTGTAGATGGCTTCCTCGGCCCCGACATGAACCAGGACGTCGTCCGGGGAAATGGTTTCGTAGAGCCCGGCGATGGCCTCGCGCAGCTCGGGAGCGCCCCGGGAATCGGTGTAGCCCAGGCGCAGACGGGAAAGCCCGGCCTCGGCCCCGGGCACGAGCGCGAACAGGTCGGCCACGGACAAGGTCTCGCCGTCGGAGGCGCAAAGCAGCCGCGGCGCGGTGAATTCATGTTCGGCGAAAAAGCGTTCCAGGCGAAAAGGGGGGAGTTGCACGGCGATTGCCTTCCTTGTGCCTTGGGGATAGTGTTGCTCACGGGAAAAAGCGGGCATACCGATGAATTTTTCTCCCGGCAAGCTGCTTTTGTTCCGGGGGCTCGTATTGGCCTGCGCGGGCGCGCTCATGCTCCTGGCGGACCGCCCGGGGCTCTGGCGCGACCTGTGGCAACGCCTGCCGCCGGGACGTCTTCCCAGCGACGTGCGCATCGAACGCGAAGGATTTTCGGTTTGCATTCCCTGGGTCACATGCCTCGTCATCAGCATCGTCCTGTCCTTGCGGGCCTCCTGGTTCCGGAAATGACGCCCCGTATCCGTCACCGCGCCGACATTGTCGCCCCGCGCGAATTGTGCTAGCCCTGCCCTCCTATGCCATTCGACATCTCCCAGGCGCTTCGCACCAACAAGACCCTCGCCATCTGGGCCGCCTTTTTCGGCCTGGTCTGGCTCATCAATTATTACGGCCTGTTCGGACTGGTTTTCATCACCTACATCCTCTGCTTTCTCTTCAGCGGCCCCATCGAGGCCCTGGCGAGACGTACGAAGCTCCCCCGCACGCTGTGGGCCGTGGTGATCTACCTCGTCTTCGTGGCCCTGGTGCTGCTGCTCGTGTCCTCGGTGTTGCCCAAGCTCGGGGCCGAATCCTCCTCCTTCCTCAAGAAACTGCCCGACACCCTGGAAACCCTGCGCAAGCACCTCGACCAATGGGCCTGGCTCGCGCCGGACATGGCAGCGCCCATCTCCAAGGTGAAGGATTACCTCACCCTGGAAGCCCTGGTCGGCGTCAAGACCGAGACGCTTTTCACCCTGGCCGTCAACTCGCTCAACCAGATCTCCATCTACGTCTCCACGTTTCTCCTGGGCACGCTGTTCAGCTTCCTCATCATGCTCGACTTGCCCAACCTGCGCGCCAAGACCATCGCGCTTCGCGACTCGCGCCTGCGCGACATCTACGACGTCACCGCCCGCAGCGTGGTGCGCTTCGCCGTGGTCGTGGGCATGGGCTTTCGGGCGCAGATGATGATCGCCGGCGTCAATACCGTGTTCACGGCCGTGGGCATGTACCTCCTCGGCATCGAACCCGTCATCCTGCTGTCCACGGTGGTCTTTTTCTGCGGGCTCATCCCCGTGCTCGGCACCTTCATCTCCTCGGCGCCCATCGTGCTCGTCGCGGTCAACACCACCGGCCCCGGGCATGCGTTGTGGGCCATCGTCATGATCATCATCGTGCACACCATCGAAACCTACGTGCTCAATCCCCGCATCGTGGCCGCCATGTTCAAGATCAGCCCCCTGGTCACCCTCATGATCCTCTACGTCGGCCACAAACTCTTCGGCCTGTGGGGCATGGTCCTCGGCGTGCCGGTTTCCGTGTTCCTCTACCGCCATGTCATCCTCGGCAACGACTTCCACCTGTGCCGACCCGGCGAATCGATGACGGACTGCCTGCGGCGCGATCCGCAACCCACAGACGCAACAAAGGAATGAGGTTTTGGGACGCGCAGTGCATCTTGTCGCGGCCGTGCTGACGGCCACGTGCCTTCTCGTTGCGCCGCACGCGGCGCAGGCCGGCCTGGAGGAAGGGGTCAAAGCCTACCGCGAAGGCGATTACGCCAGGGCCCTGGAGGAATTCCTGCCCGTGGCCGCCGCCGGGGACGCCACCGTGCAAAACCAGGTGGCCGCCATGTACTATACCGGCCAGGGAACGCCCCAGGAATTCGCCAAGGCGGCGGAGTGGTTCAAGAAATCCGCTTCTCTCGGCAACGCCGACGGCCAGTACTGCCTGGGCAAGCTCTACTACTACGGCCAGGGCGTGCCCCAGAACTTCGGCGACGCCGCCAAACTGCTCACCGACGCCGGCCTCGCCGGCAAGGGCGGCGCGCAATACCTTCTCGCCACGCTCTACCTCTACGGCAAGGGCGTCTCCAAAAACACCGTCAAAGCCTACTTCTGGTCCATCCTGGCCGTCGCCGCGCCGGACCTGCCCGCCGAAGACAAAACCGCCGCCACCTCCCTGCGCGACCAGATCGAAGCCATGCTCGCCCCGCGCCAGGTCGAATCGATCCAGACCATGGCCAGGAACTGGTCGCCGCGCCGCAAGTGACGCGGAGCGGCACCGGGAGGCGGAAGTTCTTATTTTCCGTCCAGTTCACCCACGTGGCGCAGGGCCGCGTAGAGCACGACGGAGGCGGCGTTGGCGAGGTTGAGGCTGCGCACCTGCCCCCATATGGGGATGCGCACGAGGGCGTGGGCCGCCTCCAGCAGGTGTTCGGGCAGTCCCCTGCTCTCCGTGCCGAAGACAAGCGCGTCGTCGCGGCCGTACTCCAATTGGTGGTAGGACGCGGCCGCATGCCCCCGGTTGCCGGCGGTTGCGGCCACGACGCGGGAGCCTTGCCGTGCCGCCCTGAAGTCGGCGAAGGACTCCCACACCGTCAGGTTCACGTGGGGCCAGTAGTCGAGCCCGGCGCGCTTGAGGTAGCGGTCCTCCAGGGAAAAACCCAGGGGTTTGACGAGGTGCAGGGGCGTTTTGGTCGCGGCGCAAAGCCGGGCAACGCTGCCCGTGTTCTGGGGAATCTCGGGCTCGTAGAGCACGACTTCGATCACGCAGTCTCCCGGGTGTAGGGCATATCCTTGCGGTAGACCGTGCCCTGGAACGCGGCCACGGCTTCGCCGGCGTCGTTGGTGATGGTGATGGCGTAGGTCCCCATCTTGCCGCCGAGCGACACCTCGCGGGCCTCGGCGAAAAGCGTCTTGCCCTTGCCGGCCTTGACGTAGGAAATGGAGGCGGCCACGGCCAGGCTCAGCTTGCCGTGGGAGTTGGCGGCCACGGCGAAGGCCAGGTCGGCCAGGGTGAAGACGGCCCCGCCATGGGCGATGCCGGCGCCATTTTTGAGCTGGTCCGTCAGATCCATGGCCGTCTTGGCGTAGCCCGGCCCGGCTTCGAGGAGGCGGATGCCGAGCAGGCCGGCAAAGGCGTCGCGGTCGAGAAACCACTGCATGTCCATGGCGATTCCTTTTTTTGCACAGGGGGAGAAACCCGGGGAGAAAACTCCCGGCGGCAGGATTTGTCAAGCCGGCGGATTGTCGGTATGGCCAAGAGCATCCCAGCTCACGGGGAACGCCATGCGAAAACGCCTCTGCCTCGCTTTTCTGCTTTGCGGCGTGCTGCTGTCCCTTGCCGGCGGCACCGCTGCCCTGGCTGCGCCGCAGGGTCCAGCCGACCTCAACCGCTCCATCGAGACCGCGCGCAAGACCATTGCCGACTACGAACGCATCCTCGGTGCTTACGACGTGGAGATGCGGGCCACTGTGGCCAACGACCCGGCCTCGGCGCGCCGCCGCGAGGAGATCCGCATCCTCAAACAGCACTACGTGCGCGAGATCGAGACGCTCAAGGCGAAAATCGTAAACGACTACCGGCAGATCCAGGAGTACCGCGCGCGTGGTGTCCAGTGAGGGAAGCAGGAACCGCCAAATGAAAACGCCCCGCCTGAGCGGAGCGTTTTTTTTGGGGTCGGTGGTGGGCGATCGGGGATTTGAACCCCGGACTTCCACCGTGTGAAGATGGCACTCTAACCGCTGAGTTAATCGCCCGTCGAAGAATGTATGTGGACCGACCTGTTTTGGCAAGACTTTTTTGAGGCAAACGGGTAAAAAGATGTCCGTTGGCCCGAACGGCAAACGTAACCACCCAGACTAAAAGGAAAATATACTGATGCGACTGCTCGTGACCGGCGGATGCGGCTTCATCGGCTCCAACTTCATCCGCGACATGCTGGCCCGCCACGACGACCTGACCATCGTCAACCTCGACGCCCTGACCTACGCCGGCAACCGCCAGAGCCTGGCCGACGTCGAGGCCGCCTACACCGGCCGCTACGTCTTTGTCCGGGGCGACATCGGCAACGCCGAACTGGCGCATTACCTGTTCGCCGCCCACGGCATCGAGGCCGTGGTCAACTTCGCGGCCGAAACCCATGTGGACCGCTCCATCAGCGACGCCGCGCCGTTTATCGCCACCAACGTGGCCGGCACGCAGACCCTGCTCGACGCGGCCCGCTCAGGCGGCGTGCGCCGCTTCGTCCACGTCTCCACCGACGAGGTCTACGGCACGCTCGGGCCGGAAGGGAAATTTCGCGAGGACACGCCGCTGGCCCCCAACAGCCCCTACTCGGCCAGCAAGGCCGGGGCCGACATGCTCGTGCGCGCCGCCTACGAAACCTACGGCTACGACACGGTCATCACCCGCTGCTCCAACAACTACGGCCCCTACCAGTTCCCGGAAAAGCTCATCCCCCTCATGTTCTCCCGGGCCGCGGCCGACGAGCCCCTGCCCGTCTACGGCGACGGCCTGAACGTGCGCGACTGGATCTTCGTCACGGACCACTGCCGCGGCGTGGAGCTGGCCCTGCTCAAGGGCAAGGCCGGCGAAGTCTACAACTTCGGCGGTGACGCGGAAAAACCCAACATCGAGGTCGTGCGCACGCTTCTGGCCGCCCTCGGCAAGCCCGAAAGCCTCATCCGCTTCGTGACCGACCGCCCCGGCCACGACCGCCGCTACGCCATGGACTTCACCAAGGCCGCCCGCGAACTGGGCTTCGCCCCGTCCTACGACTTCGCGCGCGGGATCGCCGAAACCGTGCAGTGGTACCGCGACAACGGCGCATGGCTCGAGAGCGTCAAGTCCGGGGCCTACCGCCAGTTCATGGACAGCTGGTACGGAGCGCGGGCATGACCGCCGCCAGCGCCGAAAAAGGCCGCGCCATCGTCCTTGGCGGCAAGACCGGGCTGCTCGGCCGCCCACTGACCGCCGCCCTCCTCGCCTCGGGGTTCGCGGTCTCGCCCACCACGCGCGGCGAACTCGACCCCTTCGACGCCGCCGCCGTGGCGCGCGCCATCGAGGCTTTTGGCGCAACGCACCTGTTCAACACCGTGGCCTACACCGCCGTGGACGCGGCCGAGGACGACGCGGACGAAGCCTACCGCCTCAACCGCGACCTGCCGGGGCTGCTCGCCCGGGCCTGCGACGCGGCCAAGGTCATGTTCGTGCATTACAGCACGGATTTCGTCTTTGGCGGCGACGCGGACAAGCCGTATACGGAAGAAGACCCGACCGACCCGCGCTCGGTCTACGGCGCGAGCAAGCTGGCCGGGGAAAAGGCGATCCTGGAGGCCGGGGCGCTCAAGTACCAGATCCTGCGCACGGCCTGGCTGTTCGGACCGGGAAAGAAGAACTTCGTGGACACCATCCTGAACCTCGCCCGGACGCGGGAGGAACTCAAGGTGGTGTCCGATCAGGTCGGCTCGCCCACCTGCACCCTAGATCTGGCCGGCTGGTCGGCGGACCTCGCCGCGACCGGAAAGACCGGCGTCTTCCACGCCGTGGGCTCGGGCCGCGCCAACTGGTGCGAGCTGGCCGCCGAAGCCGTGATCGCGGCCGGCATCCACTGCCGGGTGCTGCCCATCCCCTCCGCGGCGTATCCGCAGAAAGCCTGGCGGCCGCGCTATTCGGTGCTGTCGAACGCCAAACTGGCCGAAGCCATCGGCCGCACGCCCAGACCTTGGGTGCAAAGTCTACGGGAATACGTCTATTCGCAGGCGCAGGCGCACACCAGCGACTGATCGGGGCTGGCGGGCAGGGCGAAGCAGAACGCGGCGCCCTGCCCGGGCTCGCTTTCCACCCAGATGCGCCCGCCGTGGGCCACGGCGATGCCTTCGGCGATGGCAAGCCCCAGGCCCAGGCTTTTCTCCCCGGCGGTGGGCCGGGCGGAGAGGCGCTCGAAGGGCTTGAAAAGGCGCACGCGCTCTTCGGGCAGGATGCCCGGCCCCTGGTCCCGCACCCGCACCACGGCTTCGTTGCCGAGCAGACGCAGGTCCACCCGGACCTGCGAGCGGGGCGGCGAAAACTTCACGGCGTTGGACAGCAGATTGTCGAGCAGTCTGGCGAGCAGGTCGGGGTCGAAGGGCAGGGGCGGAATCTGCTCCACCTCGGTCCCGATGGTGATGCCCTTGCCCGAGGCCGTGGCCTCGGCCAGGCGCACACGCTCCATGACGATGCCGTCCAGGCAGGCGATGGTCAGCGCCGGTTCCAGGCGGCCCGTCTCCAGGCGCGTGAGGTCCTGCATGTTGGAGGCCAGCGAGCACAGCCGCCGGCCGGCCTGGCTGATGACCGCCGCCATCTCGCGCACCTCGCCGCCGACCTGGCCGCAGATGCCGTCGAGGATCAGGTTGGCCGCGCCCACGATGCCGCCGGCCGGGCTCTTGAGGTCGTGGGCGAGCATGGACAGAAACATGCGGCGCAGCCTTTCCAGGCGCTTGATCTCGAGCATGCGCTCCACGGCCTCGACGCCGTGCAGCACGCGGCAATAGAGTTCCTCGCGCTCGAAGGGCTTGTGCAGGTAATCGTCGCCGCCGTTTTTGAGAAATTCCGCCGAAATGGACCGGGGCGCCTTGCCCGAGACGCCGATGAGGCAGACTTCGCGGTTGCGAAAGCCCCGCCGGATGGCCCGCGTCAACTCCACGCCGTTGGTGCCCGGCATGTCGTAGTCCATGATGACGGCGGCGATATCCGGGCGCTGCCCGAGGATGCGCAGGGCCATGTCCGCGCCGGCAGCGGTGTGGACGCGGAACTGGTAGCGCCGCAGCAGGCCGCGCAGATGCCGGCGCATGAAGGCGGAATCCTCCACGATCAGGATGCGGCAGTGGCGGTTCTTGAGCAGCCGGCAGGCGAACTGCGCCACGCGTTCCGGCTCCTCCGGATCGGCCACCACGAAGTCGATGGCGTCGAGGGCTTCGGCTTGTTCGCGCAGTTGCGGGGAGTAGAGACTGCCGGCCGCCAGCCAGGGGACCTTCGCGGCGGCGGCGGCGGCGGCAAGGCGTGACACCACCTCGCCCGGCAGGTCCATGTCCACCACGCACAGCGCGCCGGCGGTCCCGGAGGCTCCGGTCAGAAGCGCCATCACGGCTTCGGGGTCGCCGGAGCGGACGGCGCCGGGAAGGGGGGAGCCGCCGCACTGCCGGACGAGCGCGGCAGCCAGGGCGGCATTGTCCGAAGCAAGGATGATGCGCGGGTCAGACATGGTGATACGGCGTCTCCCCTCTGGGATGGCAATCAAGTAACAGAGCCGGCCAGCCGTGGCAATGCTCAAACCGTTCCACTGCCGCAACGGCGCGGACTTGCCGCAACCCGCGTCCCCCGTTAGAATACCGTCATGATTTCCGTGGTCATGCCGGTCCGAAACGCCGCCGCCACGCTCCCCGCCGCCCTGGAAAGCCTTTTCGCCCAGACCGCGTCCGACTTCGAGATCGTGGCTGTCGACGACGGCTCCGACGACAGCGGCGCGACCCGGGCCGTTCTCGAAGCATACGCCGCCCGGGATGCGCGGCTGCGTGTCCTCGCCAGGGACCGCGGCGGCATCGTGGCCGCCTTAAACACCGGCCTTGCCGCCGCGCGCGGGCGCTACATCGCCCGGATGGACGCCGACGACGTCTGCCGCCCCGAGCGTCTGGCGCGCCAGGCCGCCGCCCTCGACGCCCATCCCGAAATCGGACTGGTTTCCTGCCTGGCCGCCTTTGGCGGCGATCCCGGCAAGGCCCGGGGCTACCGCGCTCACCTCGACTGGGCCAACAGCCTGCGCGATCCCGAGGCGATACGCTTCGGCATCTTCCGGGAATCACCCCTGCCCCATCCCTCGGTGATGTTCCGGGCCGATCTGCCGGCCCGCCACGGCGGCTACCGCCAGGGCCCTTTTCCCGAGGACTACGAGCTGTGGCTGCGCTGGCTCGACGCTGGCGTGGCCATGACCAAGGTGCCCCAACCCCTGCTCGTCTGGAACGATCCACCGGGACGACTTTCGCGCACCGACGCGCGCTACGACACGGAGGCCTTTTTCCGGGTCAAGGCCGGCTACCTGGCCCGGCTGCTCGCCCGCATCAACCCCCACCACCCGAACGTCCTCGTGGCCGGGGCCGGCCGCATCACGCGCCGCCGCGCCGCGCACCTGCTCGACCACGGCGTCGCCATCTCCGCCTGGCTCGACATCGACCCGCGCAAGGTGCACTGCGTCGTCGGCGGCCGGCCGGTGCTGCCCCTGGCCGAGACGCCGCCGCCGAGCGACTGCTTCGTCCTGCCCTACGTGGCCAGCCGCGGCGCCGTGGAATCCCTTTCCGGCTTCCTGGAGCGCCGCGGATTCAGACTGGGCCGATCCTATTTGTCCGCTGCTTGAACAGGTCCTTTTCACGCAAGATGCGCTTGCCATAGCTACCACAACACTATATTTTATTTGATCTTAGACAAAGCCCAATTCTGTCCAGAAGATCGGAGAAACCATGAAATGGCCACGGCTGCAGAGTTTGCAGGTACGCATTACACTGCTTGTCCTTCTGGCATTGACTCCGGCCATCATTCTCCACGTCGTCTCCGCCATGGAAAAACGCGCCATGACTCTCACGACCGCGGCAAACAACCTGCGCATAGTGACGGAATTGGCCGCATCAAATATAGGTAAACTCTTACAGTCCTCCAGAGAAGCGCTCTCCGGCCTGGTCCTGCTTCCGGAAATACGGTCGATGCAGCCGGAAGCGGCGCAGGCGCTCCTCGCCAAGGCCACGAGCGTCTTCCCCAATTTCTCGAGCATCACGCTGCTCGACCTGCGGGGAAACGTCGTGGCCTCGACGCTGCCCGACACCAGCGCAGCCAACTACGCCGACCGTCCCTGGGTGCGCGCGGCGACGGGCGGCAGCCCTCTCGGCATCGGGGCCTTCGCCCGGGGACGACGCAGCGGATTGCCGGGCGTCGCCCTGGCCAGCCCGGTACGGGGGGATTCCGGGGACGTCATCGGCGTCTGCACCGTCGCCGTGCGGCTGTCCGAACTCGTCAGCGTCATGGCCAATGCGCGCCTGCCGCGGCAAAGCCAGGCCGATTTGTTCGACGACACGGGGCTCGTCCTGGCCAACTGGCCGGAAAATCCGCAAGAGGTCGGGCAATCCTTTCCGGACGCCATCCAAATCCTGGCCGACCAGGAAAGTGCGCCCCACGCGACCGTGACAGGCCCGGGACCGGACGGCTCGCCGTATTTTTTCTCCGTGGCCGCCGTGCGATTCGGCGGCTCCTCGCCGCTGCACCTGCGCGTGGGGGAACCCAAGGCCCTGGCGGAAGGCCCCATGGCCGCCTCCCTGTTCCAGGACATGGTGATTTTCGCCATAACCCTGGCCCTGGCCCTTTTCGCGGCCTACCTGTTCGGCCGGACGTTTCTGTTGCTGCCTGCCGGCAAGCTCGCCCGCATGGCCAAGGCCATGGCCGTGGGCGATCTCGACCGCCGCTGCGACATGGGCGGCGGGCACGGGGAACTCTCCGAACTCGGCGCGGCCCTGGATGCCATGGCCGACACCCTGCGCGAGCGCATCCGCTTTACCCAGGAGATCATCGACGCCATTCCCACGCCACTTTTCTACAAAGACCTCGACGGGCGCTTCGTCGGCGTCAACAAGACCTACGAAACGGACATCCGCCCTTTGGCCGCCGTCAAGGGAAAGACCTCCAGCGAGATCGATGCGCCGGAGATGGTCGCCCGCTGCGAGGCGACCGACAGGGAAATCCTCGCTACCCCGTCACGCTCCGTCCAGTTCGAAACCACGCTCCGGCTCAAGGACGGCCTTGCCCATGAGTTCCTTATCTTCAAATCGGCGTATTACAGCGCCGCGGGCGCTCCAGCCGGCATCGTCGGCGTGTGCCTGGACATCACCACCCGCAACCAATCCGAGAAAGCCCTGGCCGCCTCGGAAATGCGCTACAAATCGCTCCTCACCTCCATGCGAGACGGTTTTGTCGTGATCGACCGCAAGGACCGCATCGTCGAAACGAACCCGGCCTTTCGCGAGATGCTCGGCTACACCGATACGGAACTCGCCGGCATGACCTACAGGGACATCACGCCGCCCGAGTGGCACGAGAAAGAGGAGGCGATCCTGCGCGACGCCGTCGACGCCCACGGGTTCTCCCCGATTTTCGAAAAGGAATACCGGCGCAAGGACGGCACGCTGCTGTCCGTGGCCATACGCGTACACCGTTATCCGGGCACGCCGGAGGACGAACGGCGCTATTTCGCCGTGGCGCGCGACGTTACCGCAACCAAGGCCATCGAGGCCGACCTGCGCCTGGCCAAGGAGGAGGCGGAAAGAGCCAACCGGGCCAAAAGCGATTTCCTGGCCAAGATGAGCCACGACATCCGCACGCCGCTCAATGCCGTCATCGGCATGACCGACCTGACGCTCGGCAGCGAACTGTCCCCGACCCAGCGCGACGCCCTGGAAACCGCCCGGGAATCCGCCGGCATCCTCCTCGACCTTATAAACGACGTCCTCGACATCTCGAAAATCGAGGCGCGCAAGCTGGAACTGGCAAACGAGCCCTTCGACCTGCGCCGCACCCTGGCCGCAACCGTGCGCGCCATGCGGCCGCAGGCCGCGCGCAAGGGGCTTGCCCTGCGCCTGTCGGTCGCCCCGGACGTCCCCCGCTTCGTGCGCGGCGACCAGATCCGGCTACGCCAGATCCTCGTCAACCTCATCGGCAACGCCGTCAAATTCACGGAAACCGGCGGCGTGTCCGTCTCGCTCAAGCGCGTCGCCACAGCAACGATGGGCAACTCCGCGCTGCTTTCCTGCGCCGTGGCCGACACCGGCGTCGGCATCCTTCCCGAACGCCTCGGCCGCATTTTCGACATGTTCACCCAGGCCGACGCCACGGTTTCCAGGCGCTACGGCGGCACGGGCCTTGGACTGGCCATCTGCCGGGAACTGGCGCGCCTCATGGGCGGCAACATCGCGGCGGAAAGCGCTCCGGGACGCGGCAGCACCTTCCGCTTCGCCATTCCCCTGCCCGAAACGCCGCCAGAAGAGCGCGGCGCGGACCATCCGGTGGCAGCCGGCTTCATTCTCCCCGCAGACAGGCCCCTGCGCATCCTCCTGGCCGAAGACAACCCGGTCAACATCAAGGTGGCCGCCGCCTACCTCGGCCGTCGCGGGCACACCTTCGTCGTGGCCCAAAACGGCCAGGAAGCCCTGGACCTCCTCGCCTGCCACCCCTTCGACGTTATCCTCATGGACCTGGAAATGCCCGAATGCGACGGCTTCGAAGCCACCCGCCGGCTGCGCGCCGGCGAGGCCGGGCCGCTGAACCGTTCCCGCCCGGTCATCGCCATGACCGCCCATGCCTTAAGCGGCGTGCGCCAGCGCTGCCTGGAGGCCGGCATGACCGATTACCTGGCCAAACCGCTCGACTTCCAGGCCCTGGGCGTCCTGCTCGGCGGCATCACCGACGCGGAGGAGCCCAAACCGGCGACCGCGGCGCGGGACGACGCCAGGGCTCCGGACCTGGATACGGCGGCCGCGTTGCAGCGCCTGGGCGGCGACACGGAACTGCTGCGGGAACTGGAGTCGGATTTCCTGCGCCAGTATCCGCGAAAGCTGCGCCACATCACACTTTGCCGCAACAGCGAGAATTGGGACGAGGCGGCACTCGCCGCGCATTCCCTCAAGAACATCGTCGGCGCGATCGGGGCCGAGGCCGCACGACGCCTTGCCGGCGACCTGGAGGAAAGCCTGCGCCACAGCGACAGCGATGCCGCCGACCGGCTCTTCGGCGCCATCAAGGACAGCCTGCGCCACGTCGAAGAGGCCCTCGGCAACAGGGGGACGGCCCAACCATCAGGCGCGACGGGATCGTAGGCCGCCCCTGCGCGCTCGCGGGCGGTGCACTGTCAGGCCAGCAACGCGAAGAGAAAAAAGAGCCCCGCTCCCAGGAACATGGCCGCAGGCAGGGTGAAGACCCAGGCCATGGCGATGGAGCGCAGCGTGCGCATCTGCAATCCGCTTTTCCCGGCGGCCATGGCGCCGGCCACGCCCGAGGAAAGCACGTGCGTGGTGGAGACCGGCAGCCCCAGGCCGTCGGCCAGGCCGATGGTGGTCATGGCCACCACCTGTGCCGCGGCCCCCTGGGAATAGGACAGCTTGGTCTTGCCGATCTTTTCGCCGATGGTCACGACGATGCGCTTCCAGCCGACCATGGTGCCGACGCCAAGGGCCATGGAGACGGCCAGGAGCACCCAGTCCGGCGCGTATTCCGTGGGCCGGCGCAGCACCTCCCGCCAGCGCCCGATCATTTCCCGGTCCGCTTCGGGCGCGATGTCCTGCATTTGCCGGGAAGCGTCGTCCAGGCACAGGATGTCCGTGCGGATGGCAAAGCGCTCGTGTTCGGGCAACGCGGCGATGGTGTCGGCCTGGGCCAGGCGCACCTGGATCGCTTCCGCCGCCGGCACCGCCCCGCGCACGTCGCAGTGGGGAGCCGGGCCGGCCTTCGGGGTCTCGATGAGCGCACCGCTCGCGTAGGCCTTTTCGATCTCCAGCCTGTGCGCGTCGAAATAGTCCGTGAACCGGGCCGCCACCTCCCGCACGGCCAGCACGTCCGCCTTGGGCGTATCCACGTCCAGGGCGTAAACCCCGGGCAGGATGCCGATCAAAATGAGCATGATGAGCCCCACGCCCTTCTGGCCGTCGTTGGAGCCGTGCGCCAGGGACACGCCGAGCCCGGAGACGATCAGCGCCGCGCGCATGGCCGCGGGCGGCGGCGCGTCGCCGACGGGCGGGGAATGCAGGGCCGCATTTTTGAGCAGGCGCTGCAACAGCAGCAACAGCCCGCCGGCAAGGACAAAGCCCATGACCGGGGAAATGAGAAGCGACAGCCCCACTTCCAAGGCCTTGTGCCAGTTGATGCCGGAGCCGGCGGGCAGGCCCTCGCGCACGGCGTTGGCCAGTCCCACGCCGAGGATCGCGCCGATGAGCGTATGGGAGCTCGAGGCGGGCAGGCCCAGGTACCAGGTGCCGAAGTTCCAGAGGATGGCCGAGACGAGCAGCGAAAAGACCATGGCCAGGCCCAGGTTGGTGTTGACCGAGACGAGCAGGTCCACGGGCAGCAGGTGCACGATGGAATAGGCCACGGCGATGCCGCCCAGATGCACGCCGAGAAAGTTGCAAACCCCGGACAGCACGACCGCTGTGCGGGCGCGCAGGGACTTGGTGTAGATGACCGTGGCCACGGCGTTGGCCGTATCGTGAAAGCCGTTGACGAATTCGAAAGAGAGAGCGATGCCGAGCGAGGCCAGTAGGAGAAAAAGGGTATGGCCGTCGAGGCCGGAAAGGAAATCCATGCCGTACTCCGTGGGAAAGGGCGTCCGAGCGACGGCGCGCGCAGCGACGCCGCAGGGGCTGGTCCGGGCCGTCCGGTCCCGGGCGGCCGCCGTGTCGGAAGGGCGTGGCTCCGGGGCGCTTCGCGCCGCGGACCGATGCGCCTTACGTGCCTTCGACGAGGTGGACGAGGGCCTGCCTCGCCTTGAGCTCCTCAGCCGTGAAGTGGAAGCCGAGGCTTGCGGCGTACTCGATGAGCTCCGGCAGCGGCATGCCGCCGACCATGAGCAGCCTGTCCTTGTTTTCCCGCAGGTATTCGAGGAAACGGTCGATCTCTTCCTGACCCATACGTCCATCCTCCGTCGGCGACATGCAGGCGTTTTCCCGGGTTATCCTCCCCGGGTATGGAGGAAGCGTCAACAAACGATGGCAATTCGGTGTTGCGGCCGCTTGTGCGGCGGGCCGTGCGCACGGACGAAACATGCGCCGCGTCCAATTTGCGTCCCGGCCTTCACCGTATCTTCATAATCGGGTGCTAGTGACCCCTTCGCGTCCGTGAAGCGGCCCCTTCCGCGTCCGGAACCCAAGGAGGCAATGTGACGAACAAGCTGTTCAAATACGACGGCCTGCAGGAACGCGACGCCATCGCCGCCTACCTCGAGGCCGTGCGTGACGGTTTCGCGCACGGCACCGTGACCCTGCGCCAGGGCGAACAGGTGCTGGAGCTCCTGCCCAAAGGGCTCATCGCCGTCACCATCGAAGGCAAGCAGAAGGGCGAGGACCGCAAGCTCAAGCTGACCTTCCGCTGGAAGGAGCGGGAATGCGAGTTGATCGACGCGCCCCTGCTCATCGCGCCAGGGGATGCGGGCGATGCATGAGATCGTAACAAACTTCCAGTTCCTGCTCGTCGAAATCGAACGGCAGGTCGAGGCGGCCATGGCCGTCATCGAAAAGCACGACGAACGGGCCATCGCCAAGATCGAGGCCCGCGACGACTATATCGACAACCTCAAGAGCGTCATCGAAAACGGCTGCTTCGCCACACTGCTCGGGGCCGAGCGGCTCACCGCCCAGGAAACGGCCCGGGTGCGCGCGCTCAACATCATCGGCAACAACCTCGAACGCGTGGGCGACCATGTGGTCAACGTGGTGCGCCAGACCCGCCACTACGACGAACCCGAGTGCATCCAGCGCTACGCGTACAAGCCGTTTTTCGCGGAGGTCAAAAAGGCCCTCGAATGGACGCCCAAGGCCGTGCTCGAACGCGACATGTCGGCGGCGCTCAAGATCTGCCGCTGCGAACTGCACCTGGACCGGCTTTACAAGGAGCAGTTCGACCGCATCCGCGACGAGCTGCGCTCGGGCTTCCAGACCGGCGACCTGCTGACCACGCTTTTCATCTTCCGCTACCTGGAACGCATGGGCGATGCGCTGCTCAACGTCGGCGAGGCGGCCATCTTCGCCATCACCGGCGACAAGTTCAAAATCCACCAGTTTACGGCGCTCAAGGACATCCTGACCGAGAGTGGCCACGAACTGCCCCTGACCGAGATCGACTTCGAGTCCATCTGGGGCACCCGCTCGGGCTGCCGCATCGGCCGGGTGGCCGACCGGGATGAAAACGGCGAGTCCGGCCGCGAGGTCATCTTCAAGGACGGGGACACGGCCAAGCTGCGCAAGGAAGCGGCCAACATCGAGCACTGGGAATGCCTCATGCCGGGGCTCGCCCCGCGCGTCGAGGCCTTCCGGGAAGGCCGCAAATCGAGTTCCATGCTGATCGAACTGCTCCCCGGCCAGACCATCCAGGACATCGCCCTGGGCGGCGACCTGACGCTGTTGCGCCGCGCCCTTTCCGCCCAGTGCCGCGTGGCCGGCGAGATCTGGGAAAAGACCCTCGAGCGCGCTGTCGTCCCGGCCGGGACCATGGCCCAGTTGCGCTCCCGGCTCGACGAGGTACTCACGGTCCACCCGGGCTTTCAAAGCGTGCCGCGCGCCATCGGGGACTACGCCCTGCCGAACCTTAACGACGCCCTGCGCGGGGCCGAGGCCGTGGAAGCGGGCCTTGCGGCCCCCTTCACGGTGCTGTTGCACGGCGACTACAACAGCAACAACATCCTCTACGACGGCGTCAAGGACCGGATCCACTACATCGACCTGCACCGCTCCGCCCCGGGCGACCTGGCCCAGGACACGTCGGTCTTTATGGTGTCCAACTTCCGCCTGCCCGTCTTCGACGCGTCCCGACGGCGCATCCTGAACGCCATCATCGCGGAGTTCTTCGAATTCGCGCGTGGCTTCGCCGCCCGAAACGGTGACGACACCTTCGAGCTGCGCGTGGCCCTGGGGCTGGCCCGCTCGTACATCACCTCGACGCGGTTCGAACTGAGCGAGCGGTTTTCCAGGCTGATGTTTTCACGCGGCATGTATCTGCTTGGCCGCGTGGCCGGACATGCCGGCCCCCCGGCCGCCTTCCGGTTGCCCCTGGCCGCGGCCTGTTACTGACGTTGCTTGACCCCGCCGCGCGCCCCGGCGCGCGGCCCATTACGGAGGCGTCGCCGGAAGGCAGCGCAAACGACCCTCTTGCCGGAGACGGCCCGCGCACAGGGCTGTCCGGGCCGGGCGCGACGCCGCCCCGGACGAGAGCCATGACGGCGAGAAGACCATGGGAGGAATCATGAAGAAGATCGGCGTGGTGGGCATCCCAAAGGGATGGTCCACCCTGCGGCTCCTGGACGCCCTGGAAGCGAAGACGGGCTTTCGCCTGTGCATCGACATGGCCGAGGTCCGCCTCGACCTGGACACGGGCAAGGTGTTTTGCCAGGGGACCGACCTCACCGGCCTCGACGCGATCATCGTGAAAAAGATCGCCCCGTCCTATACCCCCGACGCCCTGGACCGCATGGAGATCCTGCGCTTCCTCCACCAGAAGGGCGTGCCCGTCTTCTCCAGCCCGGACAGCATGCTGCGCCTGATCGACCGCTTAAGCGGCACCACGGTGCTGCGCCTGGGCGGCATCCCCATGCCGCCCACGGTCGTGACCGAGGACATCGAGGAAGCCGCGGCCACGGTGGCGCTCTACGGCAAGGCCGTGTTCAAGCCGCTTTTTTCCTCCAAGGCCCGGGGCATGACCGTCATCGAGGACACCCCCGACGCCCGGGAGGAGATCGCCGACTACAAGGCGGCCGGCAACCAGGTCATGTACATCCAGAAGATGGTTTCCCACGCCGGCGGCCACCTCGACCTTGGCGTGTCGTTTCTCGGCGGCAAATACCTGGCCACCTATGCCCGCCAGGGCAGCGGCGCGTCCTGGGACACCACCACGCGCACCGGCGGCCGCTACGTGCCCCACGAGCCTTCGCAGGAAATCATCGCCCTGGCGCACAGGGCGCAGGCGCTGTTCCCGGACATGGCCTTCACCTGCGTCGACGTGGTGGAAACCCCGGAAGGCGCGGCCATCTACGAAGTCTCGGCCTTCGGCGGCTTCCGCGGCCTGCTCGACGCCTGCGGCATCGACGCCGCGAGCGCCTACGCCGACTACGTGCTGGAGAACATCTGATGCAAAACGCCCCCACCATCGCCGGGCTCATGGCCCCCATCCTCGCCGATGCGCCCATCACCCACCGCCTGGACGTCACCTTCGGCGACGTGACCGTGGTCGTTTCCTCCAACTCCAAGGGGCTCATCGAAAAGCTCGCCAACTATTACCGCGACTTCATTGGCGGCGGCGGCGCGACCCTCATCCCGGTCACGGCCATCGAGGCCGGCCCGCCGGATCTCGAATTGCCCTTCGCCGTCAAGCAGCGCGAACCCGGCAAGACCAAGCTCAAGGAATCCTACTGCGACCTGCCCGACGGCCGCGTGGTCAAAAAGCTGCTCACGGGGCTGGTCTTCCTCTTCGGCCACGGCGACAACTACGCCGTGGGCCCGTGCATCGACAACGACAACCAGGTCGTCAACTTCATCAACAACCGCTTCATCGAGCACTGCCTCAAACGCGGCGCCCTGCTCTTCCACGCCGCGGGCGTGGCCGAAGGCGGCGCGGGGCTGGTCATCTCCGGCTTTTCCGGGGCCGGCAAGTCCACCCTCGCCCTGGAGATCATGCGCCACGGCACGGATTTCGTGAGCAACGACCGCGTGATGGTCTCCCGGGAGAGCGCGGGCCTCGTCATGACGGGCGTGGCCAAGATGCCGCGCGTCAACCCCGGCACCGTGCTCAACAACCCGAATCTGGCCCCGGTCATGGACGCCGAGGACCGCAAGCGCTTCGCCGCCCTGCCCCAGGCCGAACTGTGGGACCTGGAACACAAGTACGACGCCTTCATCGACGAATGCTTCGGCAAGGGCCGCTTCAAGCTGTCCTGCCCCATGGCGGGCCTGGTCGTCCTGCGCTGGAAGCGCGACGCTTCGCCCATGACGGCAAGTCGCGTGCGCCTGCGCGATCGCCGCGACCTCATGGCCGCCTTCATGAAGGACGTGGGCCTGTTCTACGAATTCGAGGACGCCTCCGAACCCTCCATCGCCAGCCAGAACGCCTACCTCGACCTGCTCGGCGACCTGCCGGTCCTGGAAATCGACGGCGGCGTGGATTTCCACAAAGCGGCCGCGGCCTGCCTGGAGTTCCTGCGCCAGGCGCGCACGGAGACGCAGCCTTCCTGACAGTGCTGCAACACACGACATCGTCACCGGATATCCATGTACTTGAAAACGGTACCGTGTTTTCAAGGAATGCCGACGCCACGCGGCCGGGGCGGCATCGCCCCCCGGCCGCGACGCGCCGGGTAGAAGCGGCGGGAACGTCTCCCGCCAGCGCAATCCCCATGCACGATCCGGAGCGCCCATGACCGACCCCAAGTCCCCCATGCAGGCCACCTCGCAGGAAGCGGACGCCAATGCCGCAAGCGAGGTATTGCGCCTTGCGCCTGAAGACGAATTTCTCAAAAACCTCGAACACTTCGTCCAGAAAGCCAACGCCTTCGACGCCCTGGCCCACCAGCGCAAGATTTCCGCCTACGACGTCTACCGGCACCTGCAGGGCCTGTGGGAGCAGGTTGCCGTCTCCGGGCAATGGCTCAGCGAACCCGCGGCCGAGCAAAAACCCGCGTTTGCAGGCTTAAGCTCCCAGGAAGCCAAGGACCGGCTCAGGCAGTTCGGCCCCAACCAGGCCGTCACGGCCAAGCCCGTGACCTTCCTGGACCGGCTGTGGGATTCCGTGAAAAACCCGCTCGTGCTGCTCCTGTTCGTGCTCGGCGGCATCTCCTACGCCACGGACGACGTCCGCTCGGCCGTGGTCATCATCGGCATGGCCGTCATGGGCGTGGTGCTCAAGGTCATCCAGGAAGCCAAGGCCGACACCGCTGCGGCGGAGCTCAAGAAAATGGTCCACACCACGGCCACGGTGCTGCGCGACGGGCAGCAGCGCGAGATTCCCCTGGCCCAGGTCGTGCCGGGCGACATCGTGCTGCTCGCCGCCGGCGACATGGTGCCGGCCGACGTGCAGCTTCTGCGCGCCAAGGACCTGCACATCAACCAGGCCATGCTCACGGGCGAGGCCCTGCCCGTGGAAAAGACGGCCCGGCCGGCGGACGAGCCCCCGCGCGAGGGCGAATCCGGCCTCGGCGACCCGGCCATGTGCTTCATGGGCACCAACGTCGTGTCCGGCTCCGCCGCCGCCGTGGTCACGGCTACCGGGGCCAAGACCTATTTCGGCGGCATCGCGGCGAAACTCTCGGGCAAGCGCGTCGAGACCGATTTCGACAAGGGCATCAAGAGCTTCACCGGGCTCATGCTGCGCTTCATGCTCGTCATGGTGCCGTTCGTTTTCGTCATCAACGGCGCGACGACCCACGACTGGATGGGCGCGTTCATGTTCGCCCTGGCCGTGGCCGTGGGCCTCACCCCGGAAATGCTGCCCATGGTGGTCACGGTGTGCCTTTCCAAAGGGGCGCTGGCCATGTCCAAGCACAAGGTCATCGTCAAGCGCCTGGACGCCATCCAGAACTTCGGGGCCATCGACGTGCTGTGCACGGACAAGACCGGCACGCTGACCCAGGACAAGATCATCCTGGAAAAATACCTCGACATCAAAGGCGAGGAAGACCATGCGGTCCTCGAATACGCCTACCTCAACAGCAAGCTGCAAACGGGCCTGAAAAACGCCCTGGACGTGGCTGTCATCGCTTCCGGCGACGCCGTGGGTGAATCCATCAACCCCGCCGACTACGAGTTGCTCGACGAGATCCCCTTCGACTTCATGCGCCGACGATTGAGCGTCATCGTGCGCGACAAGCGCACGGACAAGGCGATCCTCATTTGCAAGGGCGCGGCCGAGGAAGTGTTCGCCCAAAGCCGCACCTACATCAAAAACGGGGTGGTCAAGCCGCTCGAAGGGCATCATCTGGCCACCCGGCAGCAGCTCGTCCACGACCTCAACGACGACGGCTTCCGCGTGGTGGCCCTGGCCTACAAGGAAGTGGACGGCGCGCGCAGCGACTTCGCCGTGGCCGACGAATGCGACCTCACGCTCATGGGCTACCTGGCCTTCCTCGACCCGCCCAAGGACACCGCGGCCGACGCCCTGGCGATCATGATCGCCCACGGCATCCAGCCCAAGATCGTCACCGGCGACAACGCCGTCATCACAGCGAAAATCTGCCGCGAAGTGCGCTTCGACGCCGGCGACCACATCATCACCGGCGACCAGGTGGCGGCCATGAGCGAAGCGGAGCTCCACGAGGCCGTCGGCGTCTGCCACGTCTTCGCCAAGCTCGACCCGATGCAGAAGGAGCAGATCGTCACGGCGCTGCGCCACCAGGGCCACGTGGTCGGCTTCATGGGCGACGGCATTAACGACGCCCCGGCCCTGCGCGCGGCGGACGTCGGCATCTCCGTGGACAGCGCCGTGGACGTGGCCAAGGAATCGGCGGACATCATCCTGCTCGAAAAGAGCCTGCACGTGCTCGAACACGGCGTGCTCGAAGGCCGCAAGATCTTCTTCAACATCACCAAGTACATCCGCATGGGGGCCAGCTCCAACTTCGGCAACATGTTCAGCGTGCTCGGGGCCAGCGCCTTCCTGCCCTTCCTGCCCATGCTGCCGATCCAGATCCTGGTCAACAACCTCATGTACGACTTTTCCCAGACCGCCATCCCCACCGACAACGTGGACGCGGACATCCTGGCCAGGCCCCGGCGCTGGCGCATCGACGACATCCGGCGCTACATCCTCTACCTCGGCCCGGTCAGCTCCATCTTCGACTACGTCACCTTTTTCATCATGATCCACTTTTTCGGAGCCTGGACCAACCCGGCGCTCTTCCAGACCGGCTGGTTCATCGAGTCGCTGCTCTCCCAGACCATCATCGTGCACGTGATCCGCACGGACAACATCCCCTTCCTGCAAAGCTGGTCCAGCCTGCCGCTCGGCGCGACCACCATCCTCATCTGCGCCTTCGGCGTCTGGCTGCCTTTCTCGCCCCTGGCCCACACCTTCGGCCTGGTCGTGCCGCCAACCGGCTACTGGGGGCTCATGGCGCTGGTCATCTTCTGCTACATGTGCCTGGCCCAAGTAGTGAAAACCTGGGTGGTGCGCCGCATTCAGGCCTCCTGCCCGGCATAGCCCCGTCTGCAATACGGCCGGCGTTCCCCCCGGGAAACGCCGGCCGTTTCCTTGCCGCGGACGACGCGTTATTTCAGACCGAAACAAATACAGAATAGTGCAACGCCTCCGCCGTTGTCGCACCACCGCCCGACTCCCCCAGAAGTCTGCCGCCGTAGTCGCCAATACATCGCATCCTCCCTTCGTTAGGGAAATAGTTGTTGGAATTGGCGCGGCTATTGGAGTATGCTCTCGGAAAGGAAAGCAACCGGCTCATCCGGGGGAGGGACATGCGCAGCCGACAGGACAAGGGACAACCCCACCCGAAGCCTCGCACCGACGGGGAAGACGGGCCTTCCGCCGGACCGTCCCCCTCTCCCGCTCCGAACGCCCCGCGTTTCGAGGACGTCTTTTCCGTGGAGGAGATCCAGCGCTTCCAGGACGCGTTCGCCGAGGCTGCGAACGTGGCCTCGCTCATCACCGACCCGTCGGGACGGCCGATCACACGGCCAAGCAACTTCACCACCCTGTGCCGCGACGTCATCCGCGCCACGCCCAGGGGACGCGCCAATTGCCGGCGCTCGGACGCCATCCTGGGCCGCGCCACCGAAACGGGGCCGACCATCGCCAATTGCGAAAGCGCCGGCCTCATCGACGGCGCGACCTGCATCTTCTTCGACGGCCGCCACATCGCCACCTGGCTCATCGGCCAAGTGGTCGACGCCTCCGTGGATCTCGAGGCGGTCATGGCCTACGCCAAGGAAATCGGGGCCGACGAGGAGGCCTTCCGCGAGGCCCTGGCGCGCGTGCCGCGCATGAGCCGGGAGCGATTCGGGAAAATCTGCCAGGCGCTTCACCGGTTCGCCAATCTCCTCTCGGATATGGCCCTGACCAACCACCGGCAATCCGAGCTCATCGTCGCCCTGCGCCAGGCCCAGGAAGTGGTCAAGGTCCGGGACAGGAACCTCGCGGACATCATCGACTTCCTGCCCGACCCCACGTTCGTGGTCGACGGCGACGGCGCGGTGGTCTTCTGGAACCGGGCCATGGAAAAACTCACCGGCGTCGCGGCCGAGGACATGCTCGGCAAGGCGGATTTCGCCTATGGCCTGCCGTTTTACGGCTACGCCACGCCGCTTTTGATCGATTACGCCCGGGGTGCGGTGAAGCGCCCCGACGACCGCTACGCCGTGGCCGAACTGACCGAGGACGCGGTCATCGCCGAGGTCACGGTCGCCGCCCTGCCCGGCGGGCCGCGCCATGTCTGGGCCAAGGCCGTGGCCCTGCGCGACGGCTCGGGGCGCATCGCCGGCGGCATCGAGGCCATCCGCGACGTCACGGACCGGCATCTGGCGGATATGGCGCTGCGGGAGAGCGAGGAGAAATTCCGGCGCATCGTGGAAACCGCGGGCGAGGGCGTGTGGGTTCTGGACGCGTCATGGCGCACGACCTTCGTCAACCGGCGTCTGGCGGACATGCTCGGCTACGCCCCGGGCGAGATGCTCGGCATCGCCTTTGACGACTTCGTGTCCCGGGAATCCACGCAGGCGGCGCGCCGGCAGATGGACGGGCTGCGCCGGGGCGCAAGCGAAGTGCAGGAGATCAGGCTGCGCCGCAAGGACCGGGAGGAAATCTGGACGCTTGTCTCCACAAGCCCCTTGTACGACGCCACGGGCGAGGCCCAGGGGGCCCTCGCCATGGTCACGGACATCACCGAGCGCAAGAAGACCGAAGAGGCGCTGGCCAACCACCGGCAGCGCCTGGAAGCCGAGGTGGAGGAGCGCACCAGTGACCTGCGCCTGCAAGCCCTGGAACTGGCCGAGGCGAACATCCGCTTGAGCGAACTGGACCGGATGAAGTCCGTGTTCCTGTCCACGGTGTCCCACGAACTGCGCACGCCCCTGACTTCGATCCTGGGCTTCGCCAAGCTCATCGGTCGGGATTTCACCGACCAGTTCCTGCCGCTGACCGTGGACAACCCGGCGCTTGCCGCCAAGGGCCGGCGCATCGCCGACAATCTTTCCGTGGTCTTCGGCGAAGCCGAACGCCTCACGCGCCTTATTAACGACGTGCTGGACTTAAGCCGCATAGAATCGGGCAACATGTCCTGGCGCAACGAACGGTTTTCCCCGGCCGCCGTTGTGTCCAAGGCGGCACGCAGCATCGAAGGGATTCTGGAACAGCGGCCCGAAGTCGCCTTCGACGTCCGGGTGGCCCCGGACATCCCGGACCTGTACATGGACCCGGACCAGCTCATACAGGTCGTCTCCAACCTGCTGCAAAACGCGGTGAAGTTCACCAGGGCCGGCACGGTGCGCCTGGAGGCCTGCGGTCATGGCGAAACCGTGCGCATCGCCGTGGCCGACACGGGCATCGGCATCCCCCTGGAGGAACTCGATTCCATTTTCGACAAGTTCCACCAGGTGGGCCGCAGCGACACCGTGCAGGAGGTCGCCAAGGGCACGGGCCTGGGGCTGGCCATCTGCCGCCAAATCGTGCGCCATTACGGCGGGCGCATCTGGGCCGAGTCGTTGCTCGGCGGCGGCAGCGTTTTCACCGTGGAGCTGCCCGCGGCCAAGGAAACGGACACTCAGTCCCCCTCCTGAGCCGCTTTACACCCCCCAGCCCCTCTCCCTTTCGAGGAGGTCCAGGAGGGGGTCACCCCCTCCTGGCCGCCGGAGGCATCTCCCTCTCCTTCCCGTTCCCTCTCTAAAACTCCAAATGCCGCCACGTACGGGCGAAGGGCATGACGTCGCGGATGTTGCCGATACCCGTGACGAGCATGAGCACGCGCTCGAAGCCCAGGCCGAAGCCGGCGTGGGGCGCCGTGCCGAAACGCCGCGTCTCCAGGTACCACCAATATGCCGCAAGGGGCAGACGCAGTTCGCGGATGCGCGCTTCGAGCAGGTCCAGGCGTTCCTCGCGTGCGCTGCCGCCCACCACTTCGCCGATGCCCGGCACGAGCACGTCCATGGCTCCGACCGTTTCGCCGTCGTCGTTTTGGCGCATGTAGAACGCCTTGATCGCGCGCGGGTAGTCGTAGACGATGACCGGGCGGCGGAAATGCTCCTCGGCGAGGTAGCGTTCGTGTTCGCTTTGCAGGTCGAGCCCCGGGCCGACCGGGTAGGCGAAATCCTTTTTCGCGGCGCAAAGGATGTTCACGGCCTCCTTGTAGGGCAGGCGCACGAAGGGCTCGGCGACAAACGCCGCCAGGGTCTCGGGCAGGGTCGGGTCCACGTATTTGGCGAACAGGCCGAAATCCTCGGCGCAGTCGTTCATAGCCGTGCGCACGAGGGATTTGAGCAGCGATTCGGCCAAATCCATGTTGTCCTCGAGGTCGGCGAAGGCCATCTCCGGCTCGACCATCCAGAATTCGGCGGCGTGGCGCGAGGTATCGGAGTGCTCGGCCCGAAAGGTGGGGCCGAAGGTGTAGACCTTGCCGAGCGCCAGGGCCAGCGGTTCGGCCGTCAGCTGGCCGGAGACGGTGAGGTAGGCGTCCTTGCCGAAGAAGTCCTTTTCCGCGCGCTCCTTGGGCGGCAGCGCGGCCTCGGCGTCGGTCAGGCCCGTCACGCGGAACATCTCGCCCGCGCCTTCGCAGTCCGAGCCCGTGATGATGGGCGTGTGCACCCAGGCGAAGCCACGCGCGGCGAAGTAGGCGTGCACCGCCTGGCCCAGGGCCGCGCGCATGCGCAGCATGGCCCCGTACTTGTTGGTGCGCGGCCGCAGGTGGGCGATGGAGCGCAGGAATTCGTCGGAATGGCGTTTCTTCTGGAGCGGGTAGCTCTCGGGATCGGCCGGGCCGAGCAGTTCCAGTTTCTTTGCGTGGACCTCGAAGCGCTGCCCTTTGCCCGGCGAGGACACGAGTTCGCCGGAAACGGCCACGGACGCGCCCGTGCCGAGTTCCGGCAGCAGATCGTGCCCCTCTACGCCCTCGTCCACCACGACTTGCAGGTTCGTCAGGCAGGAGCCGTCGTTGATCTCCAGAAAGGAAAAGCCCTTGGCATCGCGGCGGGTGCGGACCCAGCCCATGACGCGGATCGCGCCCGGGCCTTCGCCGCCCGCGAGCGCCGCTTTGACGGTGGTGCGCCGTATGCTCATGCGTCGTCGTTCCAGGTAAAGGTGAAAGGACAGGAGACGGCCCCGGAAGCTATGGTTCCGGGGCGGTCAAGCCGCAACTTGTCGCTGTAGCCGGCGACGAACGCGCCGTCGCGCAGGCAGGAAATACGCATGGCCAGTTCCTCGGGCAGACCCATTTCCCGGTAGGTCTCGGCGTAGCGGCAGCGCGTCACTTCGAAGGAAAAGACGTTGCCCCGGCGCGCGGCGTTTTCGATGACCAGCGCGCCGCCGGCCTGCCACAATTCGGCCACGGCCGCGAAATGCTCGAGACTCGGCCCCTGCGGCGCCTTCGCGGCAAAAGCCTTGCCCGCTGCGAAAGCGGCCTCGCGCACGATGTCCTCGATGACGGCCAGGGCTTCGTCCCGGCCCAGGCGCGCCACGAGCACGGCATACGTCTGCGCCAGCATGGCCGCTTCGATACCGCGCCTCTCCAGAAGCGTCATGGATATACTCCCCTTGTTTGCGAAAATGCCGCGTCCCGCGCGGCCCCCTCTTGTGCCACAAGGAGCCGGGCGACCACAACACGGCAGATGCGGCAACCGCCGCCCCCGGCGGCCGGGCGCGGCGGTTGCGCCGCGCCGCCTTGCCGGCTATTGTGTTTCGTCGCGCCGCTCGGCGCGCCTGCCTTCAACTTCCTTTCCGAACACGAGGACCGACGCCCCATGGGTTTTTTTTCCAAGCTCAAGAAATTCTGGAAAGCCGAAGACGCTCCCGTCGAAACCGCCGCCGCTCCCGCCGAGGAGCCGCAAACCCAGGTGCAGGCCGCAGCGCAGGAGCCCTCCCCTGCTCCCGCAGCGCAGGAAACGCCGGCCGCCGCGCCCGAGCCCGTGCGGGAAGAGGCCGCCGCCGCGCCGCAACACGAGCCCGCGCCCGAAACGACGCAAGAGTCCGCCGCCCCTGCGGCAGCGCCTGTCGCCGCAGCGGCACCGACGCCCCCGGCCGCGCCCGAACCGGTCGCCGCAGCACCCGAACCCGCCCCCGTCGCTTCCGTCCCAGACGCGGATGCCGCAGGACAGGCCCCCTGGCGCAACGCGCTCATCCTCGAACTGCGCCAGGCGGAACCCAGGCTCTCGGCCTGGCTCGATATCCTGCTCGCGGACGTGACCGTCGCCGGCCCGGACCTCTGGGACCGGCTGCGCTTTCTCTTCACCAGCCTCGAGGCCCCGGCAGGAGAGGCCGACGCCTTTGTCGCCAAGTTCGCGGACTGGATCGCGGTCATGGAATACGACGAGGTGGAGCTGTTCCGCTCGGAACTGCAATACCGCCTCGCCCTGGCGCTGGACCTGGAAGACGAGGAGGACGAGCGCAACCGGCTTTTCCTCAAGCTCTCCGAGGGGCTGGCCAAGACCAAGGAACAGATCGTCAAACACATCGACGGGCTGCTCGGGAGTCACAAGGTCATCGACGAGGCCTTCTGGGAGGAGCTCGAGGAAATCCTCATCATGGCCGACGTGGGCTTCGAGCCCGCGGCCAAGCTCATGGACGGGCTGCGCGCGCGCGTGCGCAAGCGCGGCGTGACCGATCCGGCGATCTTCAAGGAGATCCTGCGCGAGGAACTGGCCGAGATCTTCAAGACCGGCAGGACCATCAAGGCGATCAACCCGCCGGAAGTGGTCATGATGATCGGCGTCAACGGCGTGGGCAAAACCACGACCATCGCCAAGCTCGCCCACCGCGACATCATGCGCGGCAAGAAGGTGCTCATCGCCGCCGGCGACACCTTCCGCGCGGCGGCCATCGAGCAGCTGCAAATCTGGGCCAAGCGCGTGGGCGCGGACTTCTACAGCAAGGGCGAAGGGGCCGACCCGGCGGCCGTGGCCTTCGAGGCCATGGACAAGGTGCTCGCCGGCGGCTACGACGTGCTCTATCTGGACACCGCCGGCCGGCTGCACACCAAGACCAACCTGATGGAAGAGCTGAAGAAAATCCGCCGTGTCGTGGGCAAGAAGCACCCGGGCGCGCCGCACCGCTCGGTGCTCGTGCTCGACGCCACCACCGGCCAGAACGCGCTGTCCCAGACCAAGCTTTTCGACGAGGCGGCAGGCGTGGATGAGATCATCCTGACCAAGCTCGACGGCACGGCCAAGGGCGGCGTGGTGGTCGGCATCGCGCTCTCGTTCGGCGTGCCGATCACCTATGTGGGGCTCGGCGAGAAAATGGAAGACCTGCGCCCGTTCGTCGGCCAGGACTTCGCCCAGGCGCTGCTTGGGGTAGCATAGTCGGGAAGAGGGAAGACGCCTCCGGCGTCCAGGAGGGGCGACGGCCCCTCCCGGACCTCCCGAAAGGGGTGAACGGGGCCATTGCGCAGGCAGTGGCCCCGGACGCGACAGAGGAAATCAGGCGATCCAGGCGGCGATGTCTTTTTTGGGCGGCACGCTGCCGGCGGCTTTGATCACGCCGTCCACGAGCAGGGCCGGCGTGGTGAACACGCCCAGCTTGACGATGGCCTGCAGGTCCGTGACCTTTTCCACCGTGGCCGCGATGCCCTTCTCGGCCACCACTTCCTTCACCAGTTTTTCCAGTTCGTTGCACTTGGCACAGCCCGTGCCGCAGATTTGAAGCAGCATCCTTCTCCCTCCCGTTTATTTCTTGCAGGCGCAATCGACTTTGCCGGCGATGATGTCAGCCACGTCGCCAAGCACGTCGTGCGTCCAGCAGTCGTCGGCCCCGGCCGCCTCGCGCATGACCAGAGCCAGGATGTAGGCCAGCTCCTGCAGGCTTGCCCCGGCATCGAGCGCGCCCTTGAAGTGCTTGAGCACGCAGGGTTTGGAACGTGCCTTGATGGATACTGCAAAGCAGATGAACTGGTACGTCTTTTCGTCGATGAGCCGCTTCTCGGCATAGAGCGCATCCATCGCATCAAGTTGGGTGGCGAACTCCGGGAACAATTGGGCAAGAAAACGCATGACAGCCTCCGTTACAGCAAAATGTTGAACACATACCCCACAAGCAGGATGCCGCAACCGACTATGCCGGCGAACGCCAGCAACAAAGGCACCTTGAGCACCTTGCGCAAGATCACCATCTCCGGCAGCGACAAGGCGATGACCGACATCATGAAGGCGAGCACCGTGCCGAGGGCCGCGCCCTTGGCCAGAAGTGCCTCGACCACGGGTACGATGCCGGCGGCGTTGGAATACATGGGGATGCCGATGACCACGGCCAAGGGCACGGACCACCAGCTGCCCGAGCCCATGATAGAGGCCATGAAGCCCTCGGGCACGTAGCCGTGGATGCCCGCGCCCACGGCAATGCCGAGCAGCACCCATTTCCAGGTGCGCCCGAGGATTTCGCGCACGGCGTTCATGCCGTAAACGACGCGGTCGCGCGCGGTCATGGGGGCGTCGCCCTGCGCCCCCTGCCCGTCCCGCACGGCCAGCACCCAGTCCTCGACGTAGCGCTCCAGACGCATCTTCCCGAGCGTCCAGCCGGCGACCACGGCCACAGCCAGCCCCATGGCCATGTACAGCGCCGCCACCTTCCAGCCGACGAGGCCGTAGAGAAGCACCACCGCGATTTCGTTGACCATGGGCGCGGAAATGAGAAACGAGAAGGTGACGCCGAGCGGCACCCCGGCCGCGACGAAGCCTATGAAAAGCGGCACGGCCGAACACGAGCAGAAAGGCGTGACGATCCCCAGAAGCGCGGCCAGGACGTTGCCGGCGCTTTCGCGCCGCCCGGCCGCCAGCATGCGCCGGGTGCGCTCGGGCGTGAAAAACGAGCGGAGGATGCCCACGCCGAAGACCACGAGCGTGAGCAGCATGAGCACCTTGGGCGCATCGTAGAGGAAGAATTCCACGGCGTCGCCGAACCGCGAGCCGTGCTCCAGCCCGAACACGCCGTAGGTCAGGAATTGCGAAAACGGCAGCAACTGCCGGTAAATAACGAACCAGGCGGCCAGGACCGCGACCAGGAGCACGATACGCCCGGGCCCCAGTCCCGCACCGGCAGTTTCCGGCTTGCGGCAGGCGCAGCCCGCATCCTTGGCATCCGTGATATGTTCCATGGCATCCTCCGGCGATGGCAAACGGCTATTTGTTATTTGGTCAAAAAGCCAAATACGACATCCCTTGCCGGCCCGCAAGTACTTTTGCATTTCCCACAAGGGATGGATGCACACCTTCCGGCAAACAAAAAGCCGGGAGACGCAGTCACTTGCGTCTCCCGGCCAGCGGACGGAGTTGGTTGGGAGGGGCCTAAATCTTGATCCACTCCTTGCGCAGGGCGGTGTCCAGAATGACGCCGACGACGAAAGCCACGCCCATGTGCCACATGGCGAAGCCGGCGACGACGACCATGACGTAGAATTCGGACTTCTTCGTGCCGATGTCGCGCACGGTCACGGCGAGTTCCGCGCCGGCCAGGAAGAGGATGACACCGAGCACCGCAGGCGGAAACATCTTAAAGATCACGGCCACGGACTGGCTGAAAAAAAGCGCGATGACGACGACGATGGTGCCGAGGATGACGAGCGAGCCGCCCGTGCGCGCGCCGAAGCGCACGTGCCCGGCCATACCGCCCGCGCCGTGGCACATGGGCACGCCGCCGAACATCGGCGAAACGAGGTTCATGATGCCTTGGCTGATGCACATGGTTTTTTCCGTGACGGGCCGATCAGGAAAAAGGTCGTTATTTTCCGCGGTGATGGCCACCACGGCGTTGCCGAGCGTCAAAGGGATCTGCGGCAAGGTGAAAAGGAGCGTGCCCGTGACGATGTCGTCCCACTTGATCTGGTGCAGGCCGAACTGGGGCAGGCGGAAACCGATGCTGACCTGGGTCAGTTCGCCCCAGAGGGCCGGATTGCCGATCAGCGCGGCCACGACGCCGATCAGCAGCAACACGAACATGGCCGGGATCTTCGGATTGGTGAGCAGCACGAAGGTCGTGGCCAGGCAGATGGCGGCGAGCGTCGGCGAGGCCACCATGCGGTGGATGCCCTCGACCACGAAGGACATGCCAAGCCCGAGCATGATGCCGCGCACCACGGGCTTGGTCGCGAGCTTCGCGACCACCTTGATCGTGCCGGTCATGCCGATGAGCAGCCAGAAAAGCCCGGTGGTCAGGCCCGAGGCGAACAGTGCGGCGGGCGAGATGCCGCCGGCCACGGCCGCCGCGCCGATGGCCTTCATGGGCTGGATGGGGATAGGTGTCTTGTAGTAGAGGCCGGCCGCGATCTTGGAGACGCCGAACATGAAGAGCAGCCCCAGCGGATCGACGCCCAGGATCGTGATGTAGGCCACGACAAACGGAATGAGCGTGCCGATGTCGCCGAACGCGCCGGCCCACTCCATGGCGTCGTAACGGTTCTTCGTCTTCACGGGAGGATCGGATCGGGTTTCGGAAGCCAGGGTCGTCGCCCCTTGCGTTGCGTTCTGCATGGGCCACCTGCCTTGTATTCCGGTTACCCCTCGCCGCGCGGACACGATCGTCCGGGACACGGGGTTTCGGCTGTTTTGTTCACACGGAATTTAAAAAATCCGTGTGAGCAAGGCAAGGGTAAAAAATCGCCTAGGACCTGACCTGCTTGCGTAAGTCCTCAAGAAACAGGAATTGTTCTTCAAGCTGCTGGTCGAAAAACCGGCGCACACAGGACAGGAAACCCGTGACGCACTGCATGCGCAGGGAATAGTAGATGTTCGTGCCACGCCGGTCGTCCTGGACGATGCCGGCTTCCTTGAGCACGCTCAAATGCTTTGAAATAGTGGAGATATCCGAGCCGACGAGCTCGCGCAGTTCGCACACGCATTTCTCGCCGCTCCCGAGCGCCTCGACCATGAGCAACCGGCTGGGATGCCCGAGCGCCTTGAACACCTTGGCCCGGCGGGCAAGATCGATGGGGTTGGGTTGCATGAAACTCCTTGTCGCTGTCCGCGCATCGGTTTTGCGAAGAACGAATCCCCTCTCCGCGAGAGGATAAATCATGCCATCACAACGGGCACCTGTAAACGCCGGGCTGTTGACGCGCGCATCGGCTCGCCCCGAGGCCACGAGAGCGGGGTTTGCGCGAAGCGAACGCCTGCCCTGCCCCGGACGCTGCAAGAGGGCCCTGCTGCAACGCGGGAAGAAGGCTTGACCAATGGAATTCGAGGCCGTCGGCCTGGAAGGATGGAATGGCTACAGCATCGTCTGGAGCAGCCCCATGGGCGTCCCGGAGGGCAGGGGCAGGCGTTTGTCGGGAAGCAGGCGCACGGCAAGCAGCGTCAGCCACTGGCGGGAAAACGCCGCGTCCTCGAAGGTGAGATAGCCGCGTCCGGAACCGTCGGTGGCCAAACCGTAGCCGAAGACCGTGGCGCGGATGGGCTCTTTTTCGCCCACGGGCAGCACTTCGACGCTGATGCTGCGCGCGGCGGAATCGAGGACGAGGTCGAGCACCTCGCCGTATTCGCGCAGATACTGCCGGGCCGTGGACAACAGCAGCTTGGAAAGCGACTTGTCCTTGGCCCCGGCAAAATCGATGTTGAGATGGAGTCCCATGGGATGCCCGCTACCAGGAAAGGGCCAGCGTCGCGTCGTCCAGGCAGTTCTTCAGGCCCTCGCCGCAGGGCGGGATGATGTACTCGCCGTCGAAGCAGGCCAGGCAGTACGGCGGTTCCTCCCCGTTGCAGTGCACGGAGTCGAGCAGCCCCTCGATGGACAGGTAGTGCAGGCTGTCGAGGCCGATGAACTTGGCGATTTCGTCCACGCTCTGGTGCGCGGCGATGAGCTCGCCCTTGGACGAGAAGTCGATGCCGTAAAAACAGGGGAAGCGGATGGGCGGGCAAGATACGCGCATGTGGATCTCGCGCGCGCCGAGTTCGCGCAGGCGCTTGACCCGGGTGCGGATGGTGGTGCCGCGTACGATGGAGTCCTCGACGATGAGGATGCGCTTGCCCTTGATCATGCTTTTCACGGGATTGAGCTTCACCCGGACGCTGAAGTCGCGCATGTCCTGGGAAGGCTGGATGAAGGTGCGGCCCACGTAGTGGTTGCGCACCATGCTCATCTCGAACGGCAGCCCCGAGGCCTGGGAATAGCCGATGGCCGCGTAGAAGCCGGAATCGGGAAACGGCATGACGTAATCGGCGTCGACTGGCGCCTCCGCGGCGAGCGTGGCGCCCATCTGCTTGCGGCGCTCGTAGACCACCTCGCCGAAGACTTCGGAATCGGGCCGGGCGAAATAGATGAGTTCGAACACACACTGGCGCACGGGCTGCGGGTCGCAGATGCGGTAGGACTGCAAGCGGCGGTCCTGGATGACGAGCATCTCGCCCGGGGCCACGGAGCGGATGGCTTCGGCCTCCATGAGGTCGAAGGCGCAGGTCTCCGAGGCCAGCACATAGGCGTCGCCCATGCGTCCGAGCATGAGCGGCCGCACGCCGTGCGGGTCGCGCACGGCGATGATCTTGTCGTTGGCCAGAAGCAGGATGGAGTACGCGCCCTTGATCTTGTTGCAGGCCTTGATGACGGCCTCTTCCAGGGAATGGCCGTTTAGGAACTTGGCGATGAGGTGGACGAACACCTCGGAATCGATGGTGGTCTGGAAGATGGAGCCCGAGGCTTCCAGTTCCGCGCGCAGTTCCATGGTGTTGACCAGGTTACCGTTGTGGGCGATGGCCAGGTGGTAGTCGCCGAAACGGACCAGGAAGGGCTGGCAGTTGCGCAAAAGCGACGCGCCGGTCGTGGAGTAGCGGATGTGGCCCACGGCCACGGACCCCTTGAGCTCCTTACCGAGGTGGCGCTCGGAGAAGACGTCGGCCACAAGTCCCATGCCCCGCTGCTCGCGGATGCGCGTGCCGTCCCAGGTGACGATGCCGGCCGACTCCTGCCCCCGGTGCTGGAGGGCGTAGAGGCCGAAGTAGGCCATCCGCGCGGCCTCGGGATGGCCGTAGATGCCGAACAGTCCGCAGTATTCCTTTTTCATGACGCGCCGCCCGGGCTAGTTCGCCCCGTAATACTCTTGCAGGCTCTTGACGGTGAGCCCCTGCCCCGTCATCTCGCGGATGGCCTGCGCCATGGCTTTGGCCCCCGCGGCCGTGGTCGTGTAGGGGATGCCGTAGAGCAGCGCCGTCTGGCGGATGACCATGGAGTCGCGCACCGTGCGCTTGTCCGAAACGAGGTTGATGACGAGGTCGATCTCGCGGTTCTTCATGTGGTCGACCACATGGGGCCGGCCCTCGAAGACCTTCATGACCTGCGTCACGGCAATGCCCTTGCCTTCGAGGTAGGTGGCCGTGCCCTTGGTGGCCAGGATACGGAACCCGACTTCGCTCAGGATTTGCGCCGCCGGCAGCACGTCGTCCTTGGCGCCGTCGGCCACGGAGATGAAGACGGTTCCTTTGAGCGGCAGGTTCTGGCCCGCGCCGAGCTGGCTTTTCATGAACGCCAGGCCCACGGAGGCGTCGATGCCCATGACCTCGCCCGTGGAGCGCATTTCCGGTCCGAGCAGCACGTCCACGCCCGGGAAGCGGTTGAAGGGGAAGACCGATTCCTTGACCGAATAGTAGCCGGACTTGCGCAGGGACCAGGGATTGAGGTCCGCGAGCTTCTGACCCATGATGACCTTGGTCGCGAGCTTGGCCAGAGGCACGCCCGTGGCCTTGGACACGAAGGGCGAGGTACGCGAGGCGCGGGGGTTGACCTCGAGGATGTAGATGTCGCCGTCTTTCACCGCGAACTGGATGTTCATGAGGCCAATGACGCCGAGTTCCGCGGCAAGGGCCTTGGTCTGGCGCTCGATTTCGGCCACGAGCTCCGGCGAAAGGCTGTGCGGCGGCAGCACGCAGGCCGAGTCGCCCGAGTGGATGCCCGCCTCCTCGATGTGCTCCATGACCCCGGCCACGTAGGTGTCCGTGCCGTCGGACACGGCGTCCACGTCCACCTCGGTGGCGTTGACCAGGAATTTGTCGACAAGAATCGGGTGCTTGCCCGAGGCAACCACGGCAACCTTAAAGTAGTTCTCGAGGTCTTTGCGGTCGTAGACGATCTCCATGGCCCGGCCGCCGAGCACGTAGGACGGCCGCACCACCACGGGATAGCCGATACGTTCCGCGATTTCGGCCGCCTCTTCCACGGCGAAGGCCGTGCCGTTGGCGGGCTGGCGCAGGCCGAGCTTGTGCAGCATCGCCTGAAAGCGTTCGCGGTCCTCGGCGCGGTCGATGCTGTCGGGCGAGGTGCCGAGGATGCGCACCCCGGCGTCGAGCAGCGGCACGGCGAGGTTGAGCGGCGTCTGGCCGCCGAACTGCACGATGACGCCCTCGGGCTTCTCGTGCTCGATGATGGAGAGCACGTCCTCGAAGGTCAGCGGTTCGAAATAGAGGCGGTCGGAGGTGTCGTAGTCCGTGGACACGGTCTCGGGGTTGGAGTTGACCATGATGGACTCGACGCCCATTTCGCGCAGCGCGTAGGAGGCGTGGCAGCAGCAGTAGTCGAACTCGATGCCCTGGCCGATGCGGTTGGGGCCGCCACCCAAAATCACGACCTTGCGCGCCGGGCGCACGGCCACTTCCCGGCCGGTCTCGTAGGTCGAGTAGTAGTACGGCGTGTAGGCCTCGAATTCGGCGGCGCAGGTGTCGACCAGGTAATAGGTCGGGTTCGCGCCCATGGCCTGGCGCAGCTTGCGCGCGTCGAGGGCCGTGGGCAGGCGCAGGAGCGCGGCGATCTGCGGATCGGAAAAGCCGTTCTTCTTGGCGGCAAGGAGCAACTCCTTGCACTGGGCGTCGCCGGGCGTGACCTTTTCCTTGGGAAACGCCGCCAGGGCCGACTCCATGTCCACGATTTCCTTGATCTGGCGCAAGAACCAGGGATCGACCCAGGTGGCGTCGAAAATCTCCTCCAGGCTCACGCCGCAGCGCATGGCCTGGCGGATCTGGAACAGGCGCTTGGAATTGGGCTTGCGCATGTCGGCCAGCAGCTGCTCACGGTCGGGATCGCAGGCGTCGCTGTCGGGCCCGAGGCCCGTGGCCCCGATCTCCAGGGAGCGCAGGCCTTTTTGCAGCGCTTCCTTGAAGTTGCGGCCGATGCTCATGGCCTCGCCCACGCTCTTCATGGCCGTGGTCAGGTAGTCCTCGGAGCCGGGAAACTTCTCGAAGGTGAAACGCGGGATCTTGACCACGCAGTAGTCGATGGTGGGCTCGAAGGAGGCCATGGTTTCGCGCGTGATGTCGTTGGGGATCTCGTCGAGGGTGTAGCCCACGGCCAGCTTGGCCGCGATCTTGGCGATGGGGAAACCCGTGGCCTTGCTCGCCAGGGCGGAGGACCGCGACACGCGCGGGTTCATCTCGATGACCACCATTTCGCCGTTTTCGGGATTGACCGCGAACTGGACGTTGGAGCCGCCGGTCTCGACGCCGATCTCGCGCATGATGGCGAGCGAGGCGTTGCGCATCTTCTGGTATTCATCGTCGGTGAGCGTCTGGATCGGCGCGACCGTGGCCGAATCGCCGGTGTGCACGCCCATGGGATCGATATTTTCGATGGAGCAGATGATGACGCAGTTGTCGGCGCGGTCGCGCATGACCTCAAGCTCGAATTCCTTCCAGCCGAGCACCGAGCGCTCGAGCATGATTTCGCTTTTCATGCTGGCGGCCAGGCCCACGGCGGAAATCTTCTCCAGGTCTTCCATGTTGTAGGCCACGCCGCCGCCCGTGCCGCCGAGCGTGTAGGCCGGGCGCACGATGATGGGGAACGGGATGCGCTTGCCCCACTCCCGCACGTCGTCCATGGTGTGGCAGATGCCGCTTTGGGGGATGATGAGGCCGATGTTTTCCATGGCCTCGCGGAAAAGTTCGCGGGATTCCGCCTTTTTGATGACGTTGAGCGACGCGCCGATGAGTTCCACGCCGTGCTCGGCCAGAACGCCGGATTCGGCCAGGGCCACGGCGGTGTTGAGGCCGGTCTGGCCGCCGAGGGTCGGCAGGAGGGCGTCGGGCTTTTCCCGGGCGATGACGCGGGCCACGGTGCCGGGCTCGATGGGTTCGATGTAGGTGCGGTCGGCCAGCTCCGGGTCGGTCATGATGGTGGCCGGGTTGGAGTTGACCAGGACCACCTCATAGCCTTCTTCCTTGAGGGCCTTGGCGGCCTGGGAGCCGGAATAGTCGAACTCGCAGGCCTGACCGATAACGATGGGCCCCGAGCCGATGATCATGATTTTCTTGATGTCCGTCCGTTTGGGCATGGCGTGCGTCTGGTGGTAAGAGGTGGCGTGGAAAGGTCTCGAACCCGGAAGAAATAAGCCGTTTCGTCCCTGCCCGCAAGCGCTTTGCGCGCGGGCTGCCGCGGCGCGCTACACGCGCCCGAGATTGCGGGACAAGAACCGTCAGCGGCTTTTGACGCGCTGCACGGCGACCAGGGATTCGAGATTGAACTTCTTGACCCGGTAGCCCATCTGGCGGGGGGTGATGCCCAGTTCCCTGGCGGCCTTGTGCTGAATGCCGCCGCTGCGGCGCAGGGCGTCGATGATGACGGACTTTTCCAGGCTTTTGAGCGACGGCGCGCCTTCCCCCTCCCCGTCCTCGCCGTGGGCGGCGTCATCCCGGGCCGGGATGGTCAGATAGGGGCGGATGAGGTCGGCGTCGATACGCTCGTTTTCGGCAAGGATCACCAGCCGTTCGACCAGGTTCTCCATCTCGCGGACGTTACCCGGCCAGTCGTACTCCTTGAGCACGGCCAGGGCCTCGGTGGAGAAGGTGAGCTTGCGCGCGTATTCCTTGGAAACCTTGTTGAGGAAATGGATGATCAGCGAGGGGATGTCTTCCTTGCGCTCGCGCAGCGGCGGGGCGTTGAGCGGAAAGACGTTGAGCCGGTAGTAGAGGTCGGGGCGGAAGGAACCCTCCTCGGCCAGGGCTGCCAGGTCCTTGTTGGTGGCGGCGATGATGCGCACGTCGGCCTGGCGCGTCTTGTTGCTGCCCAGGCGCTCGAACTCCTTGTCCTGGAGCACGCGCAGGAGCTTGGCCTGCAACCCCAGCGGCAGCTCGCCGATCTCGTCGAGAAACAGCGTCCCCTTGTTGGCTTCCTCGAACCTGCCGGGCTTGGTCTGGTCCGCGCCGGTGAACGCGCCCTTTTCGTAGCCGAACAGTTCCGATTCCAGGAGGTTTTCCGGGATGGAGGCGCAGTTGACCTTGATGAAGGGAAAATCCTTGCGCTCGGACAGGTCGTGGATGATGCGGCCGATCAGCGTCTTGCCCGTGCCGGATTCGCCAAGCAGCAGCACCGTGGCGCGCGTGGGCGCGACCTTCTCGATCTGGCGCTGCACGTCGGCCATGGCCAGACTCTTGCCGACGATGTAAAGCCCCTGCGTCTCCTGGGAGAGCTTGTACTTGAGCGACACGTTTTCGCGCCGCAGCGTCTCGACCTTGGCCTCGAACTTCTGGTTGAGGCTCATGAACTGCGCGATCAGCGTGGCCACGACGGTCAAAAAGGCCACGTCCTCCTCGTAATCCACCTCGTCGCCGAAAAGCCGGTCCACGTTGAGCACGCCGATGGCCTGCCCGTGCAGGATGATGGGTACGCCGACGAAGGAGATGCGGTCGCGCTCGATCTTGCGCGACTGCGTCTTGTCCAGGAAAAGCGGCTCCTTGCGGATGTCCGGCACGACGTAGGGCTGGGCGGTCTGAAAAATGAGCCCGGTGACGCCCTCGTCCAGTCCGTAGACGCCCCTGCTTTTCTCCTCGGCGGAAAGGCCCTGGGAAACGCTGATGACGAGCTTGCCCGTGGAACGGTCCACCAGGGTGATGGTGGCCCGCTTCATGGAGAGCTTTTCGGCCAGGATACGCAGGATGTTCTGGAGCGACTGCTCCAGGTCCAGCGCCTTGTCGATGACGCCGCTGATGGCCGAAAGGCAGGCAAGCTGGAGGTTTAGCGTTTTTGAAGCCATTTCAAGAGTTCCGCCATCTGGGTGGTCACGGATTCCGGACCCGTGCCGCCGGGTCCATTGCGGCGGGCCACCGCGGTTTCATACCGCAGGGCCTCGAAAACATCCTGGTCCATCGCCGGGAAAAATACACGCAATTCCTCCAGCGTCAATTGCTCAAGGGGTTTGCCCGCCGCTTCGGCGTAGGCGACCGCCCGGCCGGTGATGTGGTGCGCCTCGCGGAAGGGCACGCCCCTGGCCGCGAGATAGTCGGCCAGCTCCGTGGCGTTGAGGAAGCCCTGGGCCAGGGCCTCGCGCATGCGCTCGGGGCGAAACGCCAGCTCGCCGAGCATGCCGGCCATGACGCGAAGGCTCGCGCGCACGGTGTCGTCGGCGTCGAAAAAAGGCTCCTTGTCTTCCTGGAGGTCGCGGTTGTAGGTCAGCGGCAAGCCCTTGACCACCGTGAGCAGGCTGACGAGGTCGCCGTAGACCCGCCCCACCCGGCCGCGCATGAGCTCGGCGGCGTCGGGGTTTTTCTTCTGCGGCATGATGCTCGAGCCCGTGGCGTAGGCGTCGGGCAGGGCAACATACCCGAAGCGGGGGTTGGCCCAGAGGATGATCTCCTCGCAAAAGCGGCTCAGGTGCGCCATGACGACCGACGCGCAAAAAAGCGCCTCCAGCACGAAATCCCGGTCGGACACGGCGTCCATACTGTTGGCGAAGGCATGGGAAAAACCGACGCTGCGCGCCACCATGCCCGGATCGAGCGGATAAGTGGTGCCGGCCAGGGCCGCCGCGCCAAGGGGCGAGACCTTGACGCGCCGGAGCGCGTCGTCCATGCGCTCGCAGTCACGCTTCAGCATCCAGGCGTAGGCGAGCAGATGCTGGGCGAGGCTTACGGGCTGAGCCGGTTGCAAATGCGTGCAGCCGGGCAAAAGCGTCGCCTTGTGCTCCTCGGCCCGCTTGACGAATACGCCGATGAGGTCGCAGGCGAGCCGCGCCCAGGTCTCCAGGCTTTCGGCGACGTAGAGCCGGAAATCGAGCGCCACCTGGTCGTTGCGGCTGCGGCCGGTGTGGAGCTTGCCGCCCAAGGGCCCGATCAGTTCGGTCAGGCGCTGCTCCACGTTCATGTGGACGTCCTCGAACTCCACGCGCCAGGGGAACGCCCCGACCTCGATCTCGTCGAGCACCTGGTCGAGACCGGCCACGATGCGTTCGGCCTCGTCGCTTGCAAGCACGCCGCGCTTGGCCAGCATGCGCGCATGGGCCTTGGAACCGGCGACATCCTGGCGGTACATGCGGCGGTCGTAGGAAACGGATTCGCTGTAGGCCTCCATCAAGGCCCCCGTCCCTTCGCCGAACCGTCCGCCCCACATTTTACTGGACATGCGCATCCCTCCGGGGAGGAAGAGGAGGAAGACCGGGGGAGGGAACCCCCTTTTTTGCAAAAAAGGGGGTTCCCTCCCCCGGTCTTCCTCCTCTTCCTCCCCGGAGGGATGCGCATGTCCAGTAAAATGTGGGGCGGACGGTTCGGCGAAGGGACGGGGGCCTTGATGGAGGCCTACAGCGAATCCGTTTCCTACGACCGCCGCATGTACCGCCAGGATGTCGCCGGTTCCAAGGCCCATGCGCGCATGCTGGCCAAGCGCGGCGTGCTTGCAAGCGACGAGGCCGAACGCATCGTGGCCGGTCTCGACCAGGTGCTCGACGAGATCGAGGTCGGGGCGTTCCCCTGGCGCGTGGAGTTCGAGGACGTCCACATGAACGTGGAGCAGCGCCTGACCGAACTGATCGGGCCCTTGGGCGGCAAGCTCCACACCGGCCGCAGCCGCAACGACCAGGTGGCGCTCGATTTCCGGCTCTACGTCGCCGAAAGCCTGGAGACCTGGGCGCGGCTCGCCTGCGACCTCATCGGCGTATTCGTCAAGCGGGCCGAGGAGCACAAGGCGACGCTTTTGCCCGGCTGCACGCATTTGCAACCGGCTCAGCCCGTAAGCCTCGCCCAGCATCTGCTCGCCTACGCCTGGATGCTGAAGCGTGACTGCGAGCGCATGGACGACGCGCTCCGGCGCGTCAAGGTCTCGCCCCTTGGCGCGGCGGCCCTGGCCGGCACCACTTATCCGCTCGATCCGGGCATGGTGGCGCGCAGCGTCGGTTTTTCCCATGCCTTCGCCAACAGTATGGACGCCGTGTCCGACCGGGATTTCGTGCTGGAGGCGCTTTTTTGCGCGTCGGTCGTCATGGCGCACCTGAGCCGCTTTTGCGAGGAGATCATCCTCTGGGCCAACCCCCGCTTCGGGTATGTTGCCCTGCCCGACGCCTACGCCACGGGCTCGAGCATCATGCCGCAGAAGAAAAACCCCGACGCCGCCGAGCTCATGCGCGGCCGGGTGGGGCGGGTCTACGGCGACCTCGTCAGCCTGCTCACGGTGGTCAAGGGCTTGCCGCTGACCTACAACCGCGACCTCCAGGAAGACAAGGAGCCTTTTTTCGACGCCGACGACACCGTGCGCGCGAGCCTTCGCGTCATGGCCGGCATGCTCGGCGAGCTGGCGTTTCGCCCCGAGCGCATGCGCGAGGCCCTGGCCCAGGGCTTCCTCAACGCCACGGAGCTGGCCGACTATCTCGCGGCCAGGGGCGTGCCCTTCCGCGAGGCGCACCACATCACCGGCCGGGCGGTCGCCTACGCCGAAGCGGCGGGCAAACCCCTTGAGCAATTGACGCTGGAGGAATTGCGTGTATTTTTCCCGGCGATGGACCAGGATGTTTTCGAGGCCCTGCGGTATGAAACCGCGGTGGCCCGCCGCAATGGACCCGGCGGCACGGGTCCGGAATCCGTGACCACCCAGATGGCGGAACTCTTGAAATGGCTTCAAAAACGCTAAACCTCCAGCTTGCCTGCCTTTCGGCCATCAGCGGCGTCATCGACAAGGCGCTGGACCTGGAGCAGTCGCTCCAGAACATCCTGCGTATCCTGGCCGAAAAGCTCTCCATGAAGCGGGCCACCATCACCCTGGTGGACCGTTCCACGGGCAAGCTCGTCATCAGCGTTTCCCAGGGCCTTTCCGCCGAGGAGAAAAGCAGGGGCGTCTACGGACTGGACGAGGGCGTCACCGGGCTCATTTTTCAGACCGCCCAGCCCTACGTCGTGCCGGACATCCGCAAGGAGCCGCTTTTCCTGGACAAGACGCAGTCGCGCAAGATCGAGCGCGACCGCATCTCCTTCGTCGGCGTACCCATCATCCTGCACGGGCAGGCCATCGGCGTGCTCAACGTGGACCGGCTTTTCGGCGACGAGGTGGATTACGAGGAGGACGTGGCCTTTTTGACCGTCGTGGCCACGCTGATCGCGCAGTTCATGAGCCTCAACCAGAAGTTCGAGGCCAAGGTCGAGACGCTGCGGCGCGAAAACGTGTCGCTCAAGTACAAGCTCTCCCAGGAGACGCAGGGGCTTTACATCGTCGGCAAGAGTCTGGCCATGGCCGACGTGCAGCGCCAGATCGAGAAGGTCGCGCCCACGCGCGCCACGGTGCTGCTGCTTGGCGAATCCGGCACGGGCAAGACGCTGATCGGCCGCATCATCCACGACCTGTCCGAGCGCAAGGATTTTCCCTTCATCAAGGTCAACTGCGCCTCCATCCCGGAAAACCTCCTGGAATCGGAACTGTTCGGCTACGAAAAGGGCGCGTTCACCGGCGCGGACCAGACCAAGCCCGGCAGGTTCGAGGAAGCCAACAAGGGGACGCTGTTTCTCGACGAGATCGGCGAGCTGCCGCTGGGGTTGCAGGCCAAGCTCCTGCGCGTGCTCCAGGACAAGGAGTTCGAGCGCCTGGGCAGCAACAAGACGCGCCAGGCCGACGTGCGCATCATCGCCGCCACCAACAAGGACCTGGCAGCCCTGGCCGAGGAGGGTTCCTTCCGCCCCGACCTCTACTACCGGCTCAACGTCTTTCCGCTCAACGCCCCGCCGCTGCGCGAGCGCAAGGAAGACATCCCCTCGCTGATCATCCATTTCCTCAACAAGGTTTCCAAGGAATACGCGCGCAAGCTCACCTTCTCCACCGAGGCCCTGGCCGTGCTCAAGGAGTACGACTGGCCGGGTAACGTCCGCGAGATGGAGAACCTGGTCGAACGGCTGGTGATCCTTGCCGAAAACGAGCGTATCGACGCCGACCTCATCCGCCCCTATCTGACCATCCCGGCCCGGGATGACGCCGCCCACGGCGAGGACGGGGAGGGGGAAGGCGCGCCGTCGCTCAAAAGCCTGGAAAAGTCCGTCATCATCGACGCCCTGCGCCGCAGCGGCGGCATTCAGCACAAGGCCGCCAGGGAACTGGGCATCACCCCCCGCCAGATGGGCTACCGGGTCAAGAAGTTCAATCTCGAATCCCTGGTCGCCGTGCAGCGCGTCAAAAGCCGCTGACGGTTCTTGTCCCGCAATCTCGGGCGCGTGTAGCGCGCCGCGGCAGCCCGCGCGCAAAGCGCTTGCGGGCAGGGACGAAACGGCTTATTTCTTCCGGGTTCGAGACCTTTCCACGCCACCTCTTACCACCAGACGCACGCCATGCCCAAACGGACGGACATCAAGAAAATCATGATCATCGGCTCGGGGCCCATCGTTATCGGTCAGGCCTGCGAGTTCGACTATTCCGGCTCCCAGGCCGCCAAGGCCCTCAAGGAAGAAGGCTATGAGGTGGTCCTGGTCAACTCCAACCCGGCCACCATCATGACCGACCCGGAGCTGGCCGACCGCACCTACATCGAACCCATCGAGCCCGGCACCGTGGCCCGCGTCATCGCCCGGGAAAAGCCCGACGCCCTCCTGCCGACCCTCGGCGGCCAGACCGGCCTCAACACCGCCGTGGCCCTGGCCGAATCCGGCGTTCTGGCCGAGCACGGCGTGGAACTCATCGGCGCGTCGCTCAACGTCATCAAAAAGGCGGAATCCCGCGAACTTTTCCGCGAGGCCATGGAAAACATCGGCCTCATCATCCCCCAAAGCGGCATCTGCCACACCATGGACGACGTGCGGGAGTGGGGCAAGCGCATCCCGTTCCCCATCATCGTGCGCCCGGCCTACACGCTCGGCGGCACGGGCGGCGGCGTGGCCTACAACATGGAAGACCTGGAGAAGATTTCCGCCGTGGGCCTGGCCGCCAGCATGAAAAGCGAAATCATGCTCGAGCGCTCGGTGCTCGGCTGGAAGGAATTCGAGCTTGAGGTCATGCGCGACCGCGCCGACAACTGCGTCATCATCTGCTCCATCGAAAATATCGATCCCATGGGCGTGCACACCGGCGATTCGGCCACGGTCGCGCCGATCCAGACGCTCACCGACGATGAATACCAGAAGATGCGCAACGCCTCGCTCGCCATCATGCGCGAGATCGGCGTCGAGACCGGCGGCTCCAACGTCCAGTTCGCGGTCAATCCCGAAAACGGCGAAATGGTGGTCATCGAGATGAACCCGCGCGTGTCGCGGTCCTCCGCCCTGGCGAGCAAGGCCACGGGTTTCCCCATCGCCAAGATCGCGGCCAAGCTGGCCGTGGGCTACACCCTCGACGAGATCCCCAACGACATCACGCGCGAAACCATGGCCTCCTTCGAGCCCACCATCGACTACTGCGTGGTCAAGATCCCGCGTTTCACCTTCGAGAAGTTTCCCGGCTCCGAGGACTACCTGACCACGGCCATGAAGAGCGTGGGCGAGGCCATGAGCATCGGCCGCAACTTCAAGGAAGCGCTGCAAAAAGGCCTGCGCTCCCTGGAGATCGGGGCCACGGGCCTCGGGCCCGACAGCGACGCCTGCGATCCCGACCGTGAGCAGCTGCTGGCCGACATGCGCAAGCCCAATTCCAAGCGCCTGTTCCAGATCCGCCAGGCCATGCGCTGCGGCGTGAGCCTGGAGGAGATTTTCGACGCCACCTGGGTCGATCCCTGGTTCTTGCGCCAGATCAAGGAAATCGTGGACATGGAGTCGGCCCTGGCGGCGTTTCCCAAGGAAAAGGTCACGCCCGGCGACGCCCAGTGCAAGGAGTTGCTCCTTGCCGCCAAGAAGAACGGCTTTTCCGATCCGCAGATCGCCGCGCTCCTGCGCCTGCCCACGGCCCTCGACGCGCGCAAGCTGCGCCAGGCCATGGGCGCGAACCCGACCTATTACCTGGTCGACACCTGCGCCGCCGAATTCGAGGCCTACACGCCGTACTACTACTCGACCTACGAGACCGGCCGGGAAGTGGCCGTGCGCCCGGCGCGCAAGGTCGTGATTTTGGGTGGCGGCCCCAACCGCATCGGCCAGGGCATCGAGTTCGACTACTGCTGCTGCCACGCCTCCTACGCGCTGCGCGAAATGGGCGTCGAGTCCATCATGGTCAACTCCAACCCCGAGACCGTGTCCACGGACTACGACACCTCCGACCGCCTCTATTTCGAACCGCTGACCTTCGAGGACGTGCTCTCCATCATCGAGCACGAGAAGCCCGAGGGCGTCATCGTGCAGTTCGGCGGCCAGACGCCGCTCAACCTCGCCGTGCCGCTGCTCGACGCCGGGGTGCGCATCCTCGGCACCTCGCCCGACAGCATCGACCGCGCCGAGGACCGCGAACGCTTTCAGGCGATGCTGCACAAGCTCGGCCTGCGCCAGCCCGCCAACGGCACGGCCTTCGCCGTGGAAGAGGCGGCCGAAATCGCGGAACGTATCGGCTATCCCGTGGTGGTGCGGCCGTCCTACGTGCTCGGCGGCCGGGCCATGGAGATCGTCTACGACCGCAAAGACCTCGAGAACTACTTTAAGGTTGCCGTGGTTGCCTCGGGCAAGCACCCGATTCTTGTCGACAAATTCCTGGTCAACGCCACCGAGGTGGACGTGGACGCCGTGTCCGACGGCACGGACACCTACGTGGCCGGGGTCATGGAGCACATCGAGGAGGCGGGCATCCACTCGGGCGACTCGGCCTGCGTGCTGCCGCCGCACAGCCTTTCGCCGGAGCTCGTGGCCGAAATCGAGCGCCAGACCAAGGCCCTTGCCGCGGAACTCGGCGTCATTGGCCTCATGAACATCCAGTTCGCGGTGAAAGACGGCGACATCTACATCCTCGAGGTCAACCCCCGCGCCTCGCGTACCTCGCCCTTCGTGTCCAAGGCCACGGGCGTGCCTCTGGCCAAGCTCGCGACCAAGGTCATCATGGGTCAGAAGCTCGCGGACCTCAATCCCTGGTCCCTGCGCAAGTCCGGCTACTATTCGGTCAAGGAATCGGTCTTCCCCTTCAACCGCTTCCCGGGCGTGGACGTGCTGCTCGGACCGGAAATGCGCTCCACGGGCGAGGTCATGGGCATCGACGCCTCCGTGGGCCTGGCGTTCATGAAAAGCCAGCTCGGCGCGGGCCAGAACCTGCCGCTCAAAGGAACCGTCTTCATCTCCGTGGCCGACGGCGCCAAGGACGACGTGCTGCCGGCGGCGCAAATCCTGAGCGAAGTCGGGTTCCGTATCCTGGCCACCAAGGGCACGGCCACCTACCTCGAAGGCAAGGGCATTGCCGTGACGCAGGTCATGAAGGTCTTCGAGGGCCGGCCCCATGTGGTCGACCACATGAAGAACCGCGAGATCGACCTCGTCATCAACCTCGTTTCGGACAAGCGCACGGTGCGCGACTCCATGGTCATCCGCCAGACGGCGCTGCTCTACGGCATCCCCTACACGACCACGGCCGCGGGGGCCAAAGCCATGGCGCAGGCCATCCGCGAGATGACGGGGCAGGGGCTCACCGTCAAGAGCCTGCAAGAGTATTACGGGGCGAACTAGCCCGGGCGGCGCGTCATGAAAAAGGAATACTGCGGACTGTTCGGCATCTACGGCCATCCCGAGGCCGCGCGGATGGCCTACTTCGGCCTCTACGCCCTCCAGCACCGGGGGCAGGAGTCGGCCGGCATCGTCACCTGGGACGGCACGCGCATCCGCGAGCAGCGGGGCATGGGACTTGTGGCCGACGTCTTCTCCGAGCGCCACCTCGGTAAGGAGCTCAAGGGGTCCGTGGCCGTGGGCCACATCCGCTACTCCACGACCGGCGCGTCGCTTTTGCGCAACTGCCAGCCCTTCCTGGTCCGTTTCGGCGACTACCACCTGGCCATCGCCCACAACGGTAACCTGGTCAACACCATGGAACTGCGCGCGGAACTGGAAGCCTCGGGCTCCATCTTCCAGACCACCATCGATTCCGAGGTGTTCGTCCACCTCATCGCCAAGTTCCTAAACGGCCATTCCCTGGAAGAGGCCGTCATCAAGGCCTGCAACAAGATCAAGGGCGCGTACTCCATCCTGCTTCTGGCCAACGACAAGATCATCGCCGTGCGCGACCCGCACGGCGTGCGGCCGCTCATGCTCGGACGCATGGGCGACGCCTATGTGCTGGCCTCGGAGACCTGCGCCTTCGACCTCATGGAGGCCGAAGCCATCCGCTCCGTGGCCCCGGGCGAGATGCTCGTCATCCAGGACCGCCGCTTGCAGTCCTACCGCATCTGCGACCCGCAGCCCGTGCGCCAGTGTGTGTTCGAACTCATCTATTTCGCCCGGCCCGATTCCGAAGTCTTCGGCGAGGTGGTCTACGAGCGCCGCAAGCAGATGGGCGCCACGCTCGCCGCGGAGGCGCCAGTCGACGCCGATTACGTCATGCCGTTTCCCGATTCCGGCTTCTACGCGGCCATCGGCTATTCCCAGGCCTCGGGGCTGCCGTTCGAGATGAGCATGGTGCGCAACCACTACGTGGGCCGCACCTTCATCCAGCCTTCCCAGGACATGCGCGACTTCAGCGTCCGGGTGAAGCTCAATCCCGTGAAAAGCATGATCAAGGGCAAGCGCATCCTCATCGTCGAGGACTCCATCGTACGCGGCACCACCATCCGCACCCGGGTCAAGCGCCTGCGCGAACTCGGCGCGCGCGAGATCCACATGCGCGTATCTTGCCCGCCCATCCGCTTCCCCTGTTTTTACGGCATCGACTTCTCGTCCAAGGGCGAGCTCATCGCCGCGCACCAGAGCGTGGACGAAATCGCCAAGTTCATCGGCCTCGACAGCCTGCACTACCTGTCCATCGAGGGGCTGCTCGACTCCGTGCACTGCAACGGGGAGGAACCGCCGTACTGCCTGGCCTGCTTCGACGGCGAGTACATCATCCCGCCCTGCGGCGAGGGCCTGAAGAACTGCCTGGACGACGCGACGCTGGCCCTTTCCTGGTAGCGGGCATCCCATGGGACTCCATCTCAACATCGATTTTGCCGGGGCCAAGGACAAGTCGCTTTCCAAGCTGCTGTTGTCCACGGCCCGGCAGTATCTGCGCGAATACGGCGAGGTGCTCGACCTCGTCCTCGATTCCGCCGCGCGCAGCATCAGCGTCGAAGTGCTGCCCGTGGGCGAAAAAGAGCCCATCCGCGCCACGGTCTTCGGCTACGGTTTGGCCACCGACGGTTCCGGACGCGGCTATCTCACCTTCGAGGACGCGGCGTTTTCCCGCCAGTGGCTGACGCTGCTTGCCGTGCGCCTGCTTCCCGACAAACGCCTGCCCCTGCCCTCCGGGACGCCCATGGGGCTGCTCCAGACGATGCTGTAGCCATTCCATCCTTCCAGGCCGACGGCCTCGAATTCCATTGGTCAAGCCTTCTTCCCGCGTTGCAGCAGGGCCCTCTTGCAGCGTCCGGGGCAGGGCAGGCGTTCGCTTCGCGCAAACCCCGCTCTCGTGGCCTCGGGGCGAGCCGATGCGCGCGTCAACAGCCCGGCGTTTACAGGTGCCCGTTGTGATGGCATGATTTATCCTCTCGCGGAGAGGGGATTCGTTCTTCGCAAAACCGATGCGCGGACAGCGACAAGGAGTTTCATGCAACCCAACCCCATCGATCTTGCCCGCCGGGCCAAGGTGTTCAAGGCGCTCGGGCATCCCAGCCGGTTGCTCATGGTCGAGGCGCTCGGGAGCGGCGAGAAATGCGTGTGCGAACTGCGCGAGCTCGTCGGCTCGGATATCTCCACTATTTCAAAGCATTTGAGCGTGCTCAAGGAAGCCGGCATCGTCCAGGACGACCGGCGTGGCACGAACATCTACTATTCCCTGCGCATGCAGTGCGTCACGGGTTTCCTGTCCTGTGTGCGCCGGTTTTTCGACCAGCAGCTTGAAGAACAATTCCTGTTTCTTGAGGACTTACGCAAGCAGGTCAGGTCCTAGGCGATTTTTTACCCTTGCCTTGCTCACACGGATTTTTTAAATTCCGTGTGAACAAAACAGCCGAAACCCCGTGTCCCGGACGATCGTGTCCGCGCGGCGAGGGGTAACCGGAATACAAGGCAGGTGGCCCATGCAGAACGCAACGCAAGGGGCGACGACCCTGGCTTCCGAAACCCGATCCGATCCTCCCGTGAAGACGAAGAACCGTTACGACGCCATGGAGTGGGCCGGCGCGTTCGGCGACATCGGCACGCTCATTCCGTTTGTCGTGGCCTACATCACGATCCTGGGCGTCGATCCGCTGGGGCTGCTCTTCATGTTCGGCGTCTCCAAGATCGCGGCCGGCCTCTACTACAAGACACCTATCCCCATCCAGCCCATGAAGGCCATCGGCGCGGCGGCCGTGGCCGGCGGCATCTCGCCCGCCGCACTGTTCGCCTCGGGCCTGACCACCGGGCTTTTCTGGCTGCTCATCGGCATGACCGGCACGATCAAGGTGGTCGCGAAGCTCGCGACCAAGCCCGTGGTGCGCGGCATCATGCTCGGGCTTGGCATGTCCTTCGTGGTCGAGGGCATCCACCGCATGGTGGCCTCGCCGACGCTCGCCGCCATCTGCCTGGCCACGACCTTCGTGCTGCTCACCAATCCGAAGATCCCGGCCATGTTCGTGTTGCTGCTGATCGGCGTCGTGGCCGCGCTGATCGGCAATCCGGCCCTCTGGGGCGAACTGACCCAGGTCAGCATCGGTTTCCGCCTGCCCCAGTTCGGCCTGCACCAGATCAAGTGGGACGACATCGTCACGGGCACGCTCCTTTTCACCTTGCCGCAGATCCCTTTGACGCTCGGCAACGCCGTGGTGGCCATCACCGCGGAAAATAACGACCTTTTTCCTGATCGGCCCGTCACGGAAAAAACCATGTGCATCAGCCAAGGCATCATGAACCTCGTTTCGCCGATGTTCGGCGGCGTGCCCATGTGCCACGGCGCGGGCGGTATGGCCGGGCACGTGCGCTTCGGCGCGCGCACGGGCGGCTCGCTCGTCATCCTCGGCACCATCGTCGTCGTCATCGCGCTTTTTTTCAGCCAGTCCGTGGCCGTGATCTTTAAGATGTTTCCGCCTGCGGTGCTCGGTGTCATCCTCTTCCTGGCCGGCGCGGAACTCGCCGTGACCGTGCGCGACATCGGCACGAAGAAGTCCGAATTCTACGTCATGGTCGTCGTCGCCGGCTTCGCCATGTGGCACATGGGCGTGGCTTTCGTCGTCGGCGTCATTCTGGACACCGCCCTGCGCAAGGAGTGGATCAAGATTTAGGCCCCTCCCAACCAACTCCGTCCGCTGGCCGGGAGACGCAAGTGACTGCGTCTCCCGGCTTTTTGTTTGCCGGAAGGTGTGCATCCATCCCTTGTGGGAAATGCAAAAGTACTTGCGGGCCGGCAAGGGATGTCGTATTTGGCTTTTTGACCAAATAACAAATAGCCGTTTGCCATCGCCGGAGGATGCCATGGAACATATCACGGATGCCAAGGATGCGGGCTGCGCCTGCCGCAAGCCGGAAACTGCCGGTGCGGGACTGGGGCCCGGGCGTATCGTGCTCCTGGTCGCGGTCCTGGCCGCCTGGTTCGTTATTTACCGGCAGTTGCTGCCGTTTTCGCAATTCCTGACCTACGGCGTGTTCGGGCTGGAGCACGGCTCGCGGTTCGGCGACGCCGTGGAATTCTTCCTCTACGATGCGCCCAAGGTGCTCATGCTGCTCACGCTCGTGGTCTTCGGCGTGGGCATCCTCCGCTCGTTTTTCACGCCCGAGCGCACCCGGCGCATGCTGGCGGCCGGGCGGCGCGAAAGCGCCGGCAACGTCCTGGCCGCGCTTCTGGGGATCGTCACGCCTTTCTGCTCGTGTTCGGCCGTGCCGCTTTTCATAGGCTTCGTCGCGGCCGGGGTGCCGCTCGGCGTCACCTTCTCGTTTCTCATTTCCGCGCCCATGGTCAACGAAATCGCGGTGGTGCTTCTCTACGGCCTCGTCGGCTGGAAGGTGGCGGCGCTGTACATGGCCATGGGGCTGGCTGTGGCCGTGGTCGCCGGCTGGACGCTCGGGAAGATGCGTCTGGAGCGCTACGTCGAGGACTGGGTGCTGGCCGTGCGGGACGGGCAGGGGGCGCAGGGCGACGCCCCCATGACCGCGCGCGACCGCGTCGTTTACGGCATGAACGCCGTGCGCGAAATCCTCGGGCGCACCTGGAAATGGGTGCTGCTCGGCATTGCCGTGGGCGCGGGCATCCACGGCTACGTGCCCGAGGGCTTCATGGCCTCTATCATGGGCTCGGGCAGCTGGTGGTCCGTGCCCTTGGCCGTGGTCATCGGCATCCCCATGTATTCCAACGCCGCCGGCATCGTACCCGTGGTCGAGGCACTTCTGGCCAAGGGCGCGGCCCTCGGCACGGTGCTCGCCTTCATGATGTCGGTCATCGCCTTGTCGCTGCCGGAGATGGTGATCTTGCGCAAGGTGCTCAAGGTGCCTTTGTTGCTGGCGTTCGCCGGCATAGTCGGTTGCGGCATCCTGCTTGTGGGGTATGTGTTCAACATTTTGCTGTAACGGAGGCTGTCATGCGTTTTCTTGCCCAATTGTTCCCGGAGTTCGCCACCCAACTTGATGCGATGGATGCGCTCTATGCCGAGAAGCGGCTCATCGACGAAAAGACGTACCAGTTCATCTGCTTTGCAGTATCCATCAAGGCACGTTCCAAACCCTGCGTGCTCAAGCACTTCAAGGGCGCGCTCGATGCCGGGGCAAGCCTGCAGGAGCTGGCCTACATCCTGGCTCTGGTCATGCGCGAGGCGGCCGGGGCCGACGACTGCTGGACGCACGACGTGCTTGGCGACGTGGCTGACATCATCGCCGGCAAAGTCGATTGCGCCTGCAAGAAATAAACGGGAGGGAGAAGGATGCTGCTTCAAATCTGCGGCACGGGCTGTGCCAAGTGCAACGAACTGGAAAAACTGGTGAAGGAAGTGGTGGCCGAGAAGGGCATCGCGGCCACGGTGGAAAAGGTCACGGACCTGCAGGCCATCGTCAAGCTGGGCGTGTTCACCACGCCGGCCCTGCTCGTGGACGGCGTGATCAAAGCCGCCGGCAGCGTGCCGCCCAAAAAAGACATCGCCGCCTGGATCGCCTGATTTCCTCTGTCGCGTCCGGGGCCACTGCCTGCGCAATGGCCCCGTTCACCCCTTTCGGGAGGTCCGGGAGGGGCCGTCGCCCCTCCTGGACGCCGGAGGCGTCTTCCCTCTTCCCGACTATGCTACCCCAAGCAGCGCCTGGGCGAAGTCCTGGCCGACGAACGGGCGCAGGTCTTCCATTTTCTCGCCGAGCCCCACATAGGTGATCGGCACGCCGAACGAGAGCGCGATGCCGACCACCACGCCGCCCTTGGCCGTGCCGTCGAGCTTGGTCAGGATGATCTCATCCACGCCTGCCGCCTCGTCGAAAAGCTTGGTCTGGGACAGCGCGTTCTGGCCGGTGGTGGCGTCGAGCACGAGCACCGAGCGGTGCGGCGCGCCCGGGTGCTTCTTGCCCACGACACGGCGGATTTTCTTCAGCTCTTCCATCAGGTTGGTCTTGGTGTGCAGCCGGCCGGCGGTGTCCAGATAGAGCACGTCGTAGCCGCCGGCGAGCACCTTGTCCATGGCCTCGAAGGCCACGGCCGCCGGGTCGGCCCCTTCGCCCTTGCTGTAGAAGTCCGCGCCCACGCGCTTGGCCCAGATTTGCAGCTGCTCGATGGCCGCCGCGCGGAAGGTGTCGCCGGCGGCGATGAGCACCTTCTTGCCGCGCATGATGTCGCGGTGGGCGAGCTTGGCGATGGTCGTGGTTTTGCCCACGCCGTTGACGCCGATCATCATGACCACTTCCGGCGGGTTGATCGCCTTGATGGTCCTGCCGGTCTTGAAGATCTCGGCCAGTTCCTCGCGCAGGATCTCCTTGAAGATCGCCGGATCGGTCACGCCGCGCTTGCGCACGCGCGCGCGCAGCCCGTCCATGAGCTTGGCCGCGGGCTCGAAGCCCACGTCGGCCATGATGAGGATTTCCTCGAGCTCCTCCCAGAAGGCCTCGTCGATGACCTTGTGACTCCCGAGCAGCCCGTCGATGTGTTTGACGATCTGTTCCTTGGTCTTGGCCAGCCCCTCGGAGAGCTTGAGGAAAAGCCGGTTGCGCTCGTCCTCCTCGTCTTCCAGGTCCAGCGCCAGGGCGAGGCGGTATTGCAGTTCCGAGCGGAACAGCTCCACCTCGTCGTATTCCATGACCGCGATCCAGTCCGCGAACTTGGCGACAAAGGCGTCGGCCTCTCCTGCCGGGGCCTCGAGGCTGGTGAAGAGAAAGCGCAGCCGGTCCCAGAGGTCCGGGCCGGCGACGGTCACGTCCGCGAGCAGGATATCGAGCCAGGCCGAGAGCCTGGGTTCCGCCTGGCGCAGTTCGAGGATGAGCGCGTTGCGCCAGGGGGCCTGTCCTGCGGCATCCGCGTCTGGGACGGAAGCGACGGGGGCGGGTTCGGGTGCTGCGGCGACCGGTTCGGGCGCGGCCGGGGGCGTCGGTGCCGCTGCGGCGACAGGCGCTGCCGCAGGGGCGGCGGACTCTTGCGTCGTTTCGGGCGCGGGCTCGTGTTGCGGCGCGGCGGCGGCCTCTTCCCGCACGGGCTCGGGCGCGGCGGCCGGCGTTTCCTGCGCTGCGGGAGCAGGGGAGGGCTCCTGCGCTGCGGCCTGCACCTGGGTTTGCGGCTCCTCGGCGGGAGCGGCGGCGGTTTCGACGGGAGCGTCTTCGGCTTTCCAGAATTTCTTGAGCTTGGAAAAAAAACCCATGGGGCGTCGGTCCTCGTGTTCGGAAAGGAAGTTGAAGGCAGGCGCGCCGAGCGGCGCGACGAAACACAATAGCCGGCAAGGCGGCGCGGCGCAACCGCCGCGCCCGGCCGCCGGGGGCGGCGGTTGCCGCATCTGCCGTGTTGTGGTCGCCCGGCTCCTTGTGGCACAAGAGGGGGCCGCGCGGGACGCGGCATTTTCGCAAACAAGGGGAGTATATCCATGACGCTTCTGGAGAGGCGCGGTATCGAAGCGGCCATGCTGGCGCAGACGTATGCCGTGCTCGTGGCGCGCCTGGGCCGGGACGAAGCCCTGGCCGTCATCGAGGACATCGTGCGCGAGGCCGCTTTCGCAGCGGGCAAGGCTTTTGCCGCGAAGGCGCCGCAGGGGCCGAGTCTCGAGCATTTCGCGGCCGTGGCCGAATTGTGGCAGGCCGGCGGCGCGCTGGTCATCGAAAACGCCGCGCGCCGGGGCAACGTCTTTTCCTTCGAAGTGACGCGCTGCCGCTACGCCGAGACCTACCGGGAAATGGGTCTGCCCGAGGAACTGGCCATGCGTATTTCCTGCCTGCGCGACGGCGCGTTCGTCGCCGGCTACAGCGACAAGTTGCGGCTTGACCGCCCCGGAACCATAGCTTCCGGGGCCGTCTCCTGTCCTTTCACCTTTACCTGGAACGACGACGCATGAGCATACGGCGCACCACCGTCAAAGCGGCGCTCGCGGGCGGCGAAGGCCCGGGCGCGATCCGCGTCATGGGCTGGGTCCGCACCCGCCGCGATGCCAAGGGCTTTTCCTTTCTGGAGATCAACGACGGCTCCTGCCTGACGAACCTGCAAGTCGTGGTGGACGAGGGCGTAGAGGGGCACGATCTGCTGCCGGAACTCGGCACGGGCGCGTCCGTGGCCGTTTCCGGCGAACTCGTGTCCTCGCCGGGCAAAGGGCAGCGCTTCGAGGTCCACGCAAAGAAACTGGAACTGCTCGGCCCGGCCGATCCCGAGAGCTACCCGCTCCAGAAGAAACGCCATTCCGACGAATTCCTGCGCTCCATCGCCCACCTGCGGCCGCGCACCAACAAGTACGGGGCCATGCTGCGCATGCGCGCGGCCCTGGGCCAGGCGGTGCACGCCTACTTCGCCGCGCGTGGCTTCGCCTGGGTGCACACGCCCATCATCACGGGCTCGGACTGCGAAGGCGCGGGCGAGATGTTCCGCGTGACGGGCCTGACCGACGCCGAGGCCGCGCTGCCGCCCAAGGAGCGCGCGGAAAAGGACTTCTTCGGCAAGGACGCCTACCTCACCGTCTCCGGCCAGCTGACGGCCGAACCGCTGGCCCTGGCGCTCGGCAAGGTCTACACCTTCGGCCCCACCTTTCGGGCCGAGCACTCCGATACCTCGCGCCACGCCGCCGAATTCTGGATGGTCGAGCCGGAGATGGCCTTCGCCGACCTCGAGGACAACATGGATTTGGCCGAATCGCTGCTCAAATCCCTCGTGCGCACGGCTATGAACGACTGCGCCGAGGATTTCGGCCTGTTCGCCAAATACGTGGACCCGACCCTGCCCGAGACCCTGGCGGCGTTTGTCGCCGAGCCCTTCGTGCGCCTGCCCTACAAGGAGGCCGTGAACATCCTTTGCGCCGCGAAAAAGGATTTCGCCTACCCGGTCGGCCCGGGGCTCGACCTGCAAAGCGAACACGAACGCTACCTCGCCGAGGAGCATTTCCGCCGCCCGGTCATCGTCTACGACTACCCGCGCGCGATCAAGGCGTTCTACATGCGCCAAAACGACGACGGCGAAACGGTCGGAGCCATGGACGTGCTCGTGCCGGGCATCGGCGAAGTGGTGGGCGGCAGCGCACGCGAGGAACGCCTGGACCTGCTCGAAGCGCGCATCCGCGAACTGCGTCTGCCCCTTGCGGCATATTGGTGGTACCTGGAGACGCGGCGTTTCGGCACGGCGCCCCACGCCGGCTTCGGCCTGGGCTTCGAGCGCGTGCTCATGCTCGTCACGGGTATCGGCAACATCCGCGACGTCATGCCCTTCGCCCGTACGTGGCGGCATTTGGAGTTTTAGAGAGGGAACGGGAAGGAGAGGGAGATGCCTCCGGCGGCCAGGAGGGGGTGACCCCCTCCTGGACCTCCTCGAAAGGGAGAGGGGCTGGGGGGTGTAAAGCGGCTCAGGAGGGGGACTGAGTGTCCGTTTCCTTGGCCGCGGGCAGCTCCACGGTGAAAACGCTGCCGCCGCCGAGCAACGACTCGGCCCAGATGCGCCCGCCGTAATGGCGCACGATTTGGCGGCAGATGGCCAGCCCCAGGCCCGTGCCCTTGGCGACCTCCTGCACGGTGTCGCTGCGGCCCACCTGGTGGAACTTGTCGAAAATGGAATCGAGTTCCTCCAGGGGGATGCCGATGCCCGTGTCGGCCACGGCGATGCGCACGGTTTCGCCATGACCGCAGGCCTCCAGGCGCACCGTGCCGGCCCTGGTGAACTTCACCGCGTTTTGCAGCAGGTTGGAGACGACCTGTATGAGCTGGTCCGGGTCCATGTACAGGTCCGGGATGTCCGGGGCCACCCGGACGTCGAAGGCGACTTCGGGCCGCTGTTCCAGAATCCCTTCGATGCTGCGTGCCGCCTTGGACACAACGGCGGCCGGGGAAAACCGTTCGTTGCGCCAGGACATGTTGCCCGATTCTATGCGGCTTAAGTCCAGCACGTCGTTAATAAGGCGCGTGAGGCGTTCGGCTTCGCCGAAGACCACGGAAAGATTGTCGGCGATGCGCCGGCCCTTGGCGGCAAGCGCCGGGTTGTCCACGGTCAGCGGCAGGAACTGGTCGGTGAAATCCCGACCGATGAGCTTGGCGAAGCCCAGGATCGAAGTCAGGGGCGTGCGCAGTTCGTGGGACACCGTGGACAGGAACACGGACTTCATCCGGTCCAGTTCGCTCAAGCGGATGTTCGCCTCGGCCAGTTCCAGGGCTTGCAGGCGCAGGTCACTGGTGCGCTCCTCCACCTCGGCTTCCAGGCGCTGCCGGTGGTTGGCCAGCGCCTCTTCGGTCTTCTTGCGCTCGGTGATGTCCGTGACCATGGCGAGGGCCCCCTGGGCCTCGCCCGTGGCGTCGTACAAGGGGCTTGTGGAGACAAGCGTCCAGATTTCCTCCCGGTCCTTGCGGCGCAGCCTGATCTCCTGCACTTCGCTTGCGCCCCGGCGCAGCCCGTCCATCTGCCGGCGCGCCGCCTGCGTGGATTCCCGGGACACGAAGTCGTCAAAGGCGATGCCGAGCATCTCGCCCGGGGCGTAGCCGAGCATGTCCGCCAGACGCCGGTTGACGAAGGTCGTGCGCCATGACGCGTCCAGAACCCACACGCCCTCGCCCGCGGTTTCCACGATGCGCCGGAATTTCTCCTCGCTCTCCCGCAGCGCCATATCCGCCAGATGCCGGTCCGTGACGTCGCGGATGGCCTCGATGCCGCCGGCGATGCGCCCCGAGCCGTCGCGCAGGGCCACGGCCTTGGCCCAGACATGGCGCGGCCCGCCGGGCAGGGCGGCGACCGTGACCTCGGCGATGACCGCGTCCTCGGTCAGTTCGGCCACGGCGTAGCGGTCGTCGGGGCGCTTCACCGCACCCCGGGCGTAATCGATCAAAAGCGGCGTGGCGTAGCCGTAAAACGGCAGGCCATAGGCGAAATCCGCCTTGCCGAGCATGTCCTCGGCCGCGACGCCGGTGAGTTTTTCCATGGCCCGGTTCCAGAAGACCACCGCGCCGTCGCCGTCGACCACGAACGTGGGGTCGGGCAGGAAGTCGATGATGTCCGCGAGGTTCCTGTCCCGGACCTTGACCACTTCCTGGGCCTGGCGCAGGGCGACGATGAGCTCGGATTGCCGGTGGTTGGTCAGGGCCATATCCGAGAGGAGATTGGCGAACCGGTGAAGCGCCTGGCAGATTTTCCCGAATCGCTCCCGGCTCATGCGCGGCACGCGCGCCAGGGCCTCGCGGAAGGCCTCCTCGTCGGCCCCGATTTCCTTGGCGTAGGCCATGACCGCCTCGAGATCCACGGAGGCGTCGACCACTTGGCCGATGAGCCAGGTGGCGATGTGGCGGCCGTCGAAGAAGATGCAGGTCGCGCCGTCGATGAGGCCGGCGCTTTCGCAATTGGCGATGGTCGGCCCCGTTTCGGTGGCGCGGCCCAGGATGGCGTCCGAGCGCCGGCAATTGGCGCGTCCCCTGGGCGTGGCGCGGATGACGTCGCGGCACAGGGTGGTGAAGTTGCTTGGCCGTGTGATCGGCCGTCCCGACGGGTCGGTGATGAGCGAGGCCACGTTCGCAGCCTCGGCGAACGCGTCCTGGAAGCGCTGGATCTCCTCCACGGAAAAGACGTCCTCGAAACGCGGGGCGTTCGGAGCGGGAGAGGGGGACGGTCCGGCGGAAGGCCCGTCTTCCCCGTCGGTGCGAGGCTTCGGGTGGGGTTGTCCCTTGTCCTGTCGGCTGCGCATGTCCCTCCCCCGGATGAGCCGGTTGCTTTCCTTTCCGAGAGCATACTCCAATAGCCGCGCCAATTCCAACAACTATTTCCCTAACGAAGGGAGGATGCGATGTATTGGCGACTACGGCGGCAGACTTCTGGGGGAGTCGGGCGGTGGTGCGACAACGGCGGAGGCGTTGCACTATTCTGTATTTGTTTCGGTCTGAAATAACGCGTCGTCCGCGGCAAGGAAACGGCCGGCGTTTCCCGGGGGGAACGCCGGCCGTATTGCAGACGGGGCTATGCCGGGCAGGAGGCCTGAATGCGGCGCACCACCCAGGTTTTCACTACTTGGGCCAGGCACATGTAGCAGAAGATGACCAGCGCCATGAGCCCCCAGTAGCCGGTTGGCGGCACGACCAGGCCGAAGGTGTGGGCCAGGGGCGAGAAAGGCAGCCAGACGCCGAAGGCGCAGATGAGGATGGTGGTCGCGCCGAGCGGCAGGCTGGACCAGCTTTGCAGGAAGGGGATGTTGTCCGTGCGGATCACGTGCACGATGATGGTCTGGGAGAGCAGCGACTCGATGAACCAGCCGGTCTGGAAGAGCGCCGGGTTGGTCCAGGCTCCGAAAAAGTGGATCATGATGAAAAAGGTGACGTAGTCGAAGATGGAGCTGACCGGGCCGAGGTAGAGGATGTAGCGCCGGATGTCGTCGATGCGCCAGCGCCGGGGCCTGGCCAGGATGTCCGCGTCCACGTTGTCGGTGGGGATGGCGGTCTGGGAAAAGTCGTACATGAGGTTGTTGACCAGGATCTGGATCGGCAGCATGGGCAGGAAGGGCAGGAAGGCGCTGGCCCCGAGCACGCTGAACATGTTGCCGAAGTTGGAGCTGGCCCCCATGCGGATGTACTTGGTGATGTTGAAGAAGATCTTGCGGCCTTCGAGCACGCCGTGTTCGAGCACGTGCAGGCTCTTTTCGAGCAGGATGATGTCCGCCGATTCCTTGGCCACGTCCACGGCGCTGTCCACGGAGATGCCGACGTCCGCCGCGCGCAGGGCCGGGGCGTCGTTAATGCCGTCGCCCATGAAGCCGACCACGTGGCCCTGGTGGCGCAGCGCCGTGACGATCTGCTCCTTCTGCATCGGGTCGAGCTTGGCGAAGACGTGGCAGACGCCGACGGCCTCGTGGAGCTCCGCTTCGCTCATGGCCGCCACCTGGTCGCCGGTGATGATGTGGTCGCCGGCGTCGAAGCGCACTTCGCGGCAGATTTTCGCTGTGATGACGGCGTTGTCGCCGGTGACGATCTTGGGCTGGATGCCGTGGGCGATCATGATCGCCAGGGCGTCGGCCGCGGTGTCCTTGGGCGGGTCGAGGAAGGCCAGGTAGCCCATGAGCGTGAGGTCGCATTCGTCGGCCACGGCGAAGTCGCTGCGCGCGCCGTCCACTTCCTTGTAGGCCAGGGCCACCACGCGGAAGCCGTCGTCGTTGAGGTCGTGGACGAGCTGCTGCCGGGTGGCCAGATGATGCCCTTCGAGCGGCTTGACCACCCCGTTTTTGATGTAGGTGCGGCTTTGGGCGAACACTTCCTCGGCCGCGCCCTTGCAAATGAGGATCGCCTTGTCCGTGCGCTTGTCGCGCACGATGACGCTCAATCGTCGGCGCATGAAGTCGAAGGGGATCTCGTCGAGCAACTCGTAGTCGGCGGGGTTGATGGATTCACCCACGGCGTCGCCGGAAGCGATGACAGCCACGTCCAGGGCGTTTTTCAGGCCCGTTTGCAGCTTGCTGTTGAGGTAGGCGTATTCGAGGACCGCATGGTCTTCCTCGCCTTTGATGTCGAGGTATTTTTCCAGGATGATCTTGTCCTGGGTCAGCGTGCCGGTCTTGTCCGTGCACAGCACGTCGATGGCCCCGAAGTTCTGGATGGCGTCCAGGCGCTTGACGATGACCTTGTGCTTGGACATGGCCAGCGCCCCTTTGGAAAGGCACACCGTGACCACCATGGGCAGCATTTCCGGGGTGAGGCCCACGGCCACGGCCAGGGCGAACATGAACGCGCCCATCCAGTCGTGGGTCGTCGCGCCGTTGATGACGAAAACGAACGGCACCATGACGAGCATGAAGCGCAGCATGAGCCCGGTGAAGCTCTTGATGCCCTTGTCGAAATCGGTCTCGACGCGCTTGCCCGAGAGTTTCGCCGCGATGCCGCCGAAATAGGTCTTGGCCCCGGTAGCCGTGACCACGGCGGCGGCGGAGCCGGACACGACGTTGGTGCCCATGAAGCACATGGCCGGGTCGCCGAGGCCGGATTCGCCCTCGCGCGGGGGCTCGTCCGCCGGCCGGGCCGTCTTTTCCACGGGCAGGGCCTCGCCCGTGAGCATGGCCTGGTTGATGTGCAGGTCCTTGGCGCGCAGAAGCTGCACGTCGGCCGGCACCATGTCGCCGGCGGCGAGCAGCACGATGTCGCCCGGCACGACCTGGGCCAGGGGAATCTCGCGCTGCTGCCCGTCGCGCAGCACCGTGGCCGTGGTGTGGACCATTTTCTTGAGCTCCGCCGCAGCGGTGTCGGCCTTGGCTTCCTGGATGACCTTGAGCACCACGCCCATGACGGCCATGCCGATGATGACCACGGCCGAGCGGACGTCGTCCGTGGCGTAGGAGATGCCGCCGAGCACGAACAGGAGCAGCACGAGCGGGTTTTTCACGGAATCCCACAGCCGGTCCAGGAAGGTCACGGGCTTGGCCGTGACGGCCTGGTTGGGGCCGAACTGCCTGAGCCGGTCCTTGGCTTCCTGGGAGCTTAAGCCTGCAAACGCGGGTTTTTGCTCGGCCGCGGGTTCGCTGAGCCATTGCCCGGAGACGGCAACCTGCTCCCACAGGCCCTGCAGGTGCCGGTAGACGTCGTAGGCGGAAATCTTGCGCTGGTGGGCCAGGGCGTCGAAGGCGTTGGCTTTCTGGACGAAGTGTTCGAGGTTTTTGAGAAATTCGTCTTCAGGCGCAAGGCGCAATACCTCGCTTGCGGCATTGGCGTCCGCTTCCTGCGAGGTGGCCTGCATGGGGGACTTGGGGTCGGTCATGGGCGCTCCGGATCGTGCATGGGGATTGCGCTGGCGGGAGACGTTCCCGCCGCTTCTACCCGGCGCGTCGCGGCCGGGGGGCGATGCCGCCCCGGCCGCGTGGCGTCGGCATTCCTTGAAAACACGGTACCGTTTTCAAGTACATGGATATCCGGTGACGATGTCGTGTGTTGCAGCACTGTCAGGAAGGCTGCGTCTCCGTGCGCGCCTGGCGCAGGAACTCCAGGCAGGCCGCGGCCGCTTTGTGGAAATCCACGCCGCCGTCGATTTCCAGGACCGGCAGGTCGCCGAGCAGGTCGAGGTAGGCGTTCTGGCTGGCGATGGAGGGTTCGGAGGCGTCCTCGAATTCGTAGAACAGGCCCACGTCCTTCATGAAGGCGGCCATGAGGTCGCGGCGATCGCGCAGGCGCACGCGACTTGCCGTCATGGGCGAAGCGTCGCGCTTCCAGCGCAGGACGACCAGGCCCGCCATGGGGCAGGACAGCTTGAAGCGGCCCTTGCCGAAGCATTCGTCGATGAAGGCGTCGTACTTGTGTTCCAGGTCCCACAGTTCGGCCTGGGGCAGGGCGGCGAAGCGCTTGCGGTCCTCGGCGTCCATGACCGGGGCCAGATTCGGGTTGTTGAGCACGGTGCCGGGGTTGACGCGCGGCATCTTGGCCACGCCCGTCATGACGAGGCCCGCGCTCTCCCGGGAGACCATCACGCGGTCGTTGCTCACGAAATCCGTGCCGTGGCGCATGATCTCCAGGGCGAGGGTGGACTTGCCGGCCCCGGAAAAGCCGGAGATGACCAGCCCCGCGCCGCCTTCGGCCACGCCCGCGGCGTGGAAGAGCAGGGCGCCGCGTTTGAGGCAGTGCTCGATGAAGCGGTTGTTGATGAAGTTGACGACCTGGTTGTCGTTGTCGATGCACGGGCCCACGGCGTAGTTGTCGCCGTGGCCGAAGAGGAAGACCAGCCCCGTGAGCAGCTTTTTGACCACGCGGCCGTCGGGCAGGTCGCAGTAGGATTCCTTGAGCTTGGTCTTGCCGGGTTCGCGCTGCTTGACGGCGAAGGGCAATTCGAGATCCGGCGGGCCGGCCTCGATGGCCGTGACCGGGATGAGGGTCGCGCCGCCGCCGCCAATGAAGTCGCGGTAATAGTTGGCGAGCTTTTCGATGAGCCCCTTGGAGTTGGAGGAAACGACCACGGTCACGTCGCCGAAGGTGACGTCCAGGCGGTGGGTGATGGGCGCATCGGCGAGGATGGGGGCCATGAGCCCGGCGATGGTGGGGGCGTTTTGCATCAGATGTTCTCCAGCACGTAGTCGGCGTAGGCGCTCGCGGCGTCGATGCCGCAGGCGTCGAGCAGGCCGCGGAAGCCGCCGAAGGCCGAGACTTCGTAGATGGCCGCGCCTTCCGGGGTTTCCACCACGTCGACGCAGGTGAAGGCCATGTCCGGGAACAGCGCCTGCGCCCTGTGCGCCAGGGCGATGATTTCCTGCGAAGGCTCGTGGGGCACGTAGCGGCCGCCGGTGCGCGTGGTGGTGTCCCAGGACGCGCCGCTGCCCTGGCGGGCATAGGTGGCCAGGTATTTGCCGCCGAGAAACGACACGCCAAGGTCGAGGTGGCCGCCGGCGTGGGAAACCATCTTCTGGATGTACATGACCTGGTTGCCGGCCGCCTTGTAGTCGGCGATCTCCTCCCGGGCGTCGGGGGTGTCCTCGATGACGGTCATGCCCCGGGCCTTGGAGGAAAAAAGCGGCTTGAACACGGCCTTGCCGTAGAGCGCCACCGTGGCCGCGGCTTCCTCGATGTCCTCGGTCACGACCGTGGGCGGCATGGGGATGCCGCCCAGGCGCAGCACCGTGGTGCCGCTTAAGCGGTCGATCAGGCGCAGCATGCTGTCCGGGCTGGAGAAGACGGGCACGCCCTTCTGGTGGAGGAAGCGCAGGATCTCCATGCGGTCCAGGGCGTCGGGGGTATAGGACGGGGCGATCTTTTTCACGATGATCGCGTCGAGGCCGGTGAGGTCGGTCCCCTGGCAAAACACCTTGCCCGTGTCCAGGTCGAGGCGGACCTCGGCCATGTCGATGCACAGGCGAAAGCCCGTCTTCGCTTCCAGGGCGTCCAGGAGCCGCAGGGTGGACCATCCCTTTGGGATGCCCACCACGCCGATCTTCTTCATGATTCCTCCCATGGTCTTCTCGCCGTCATGGCTCTCGTCCGGGGCGGCGTCGCGCCCGGCCCGGACAGCCCTGTGCGCGGGCCGTCTCCGGCAAGAGGGTCGTTTGCGCTGCCTTCCGGCGACGCCTCCGTAATGGGCCGCGCGCCGGGGCGCGCGGCGGGGTCAAGCAACGTCAGTAACAGGCCGCGGCCAGGGGCAACCGGAAGGCGGCCGGGGGGCCGGCATGTCCGGCCACGCGGCCAAGCAGATACATGCCGCGTGAAAACATCAGCCTGGAAAACCGCTCGCTCAGTTCGAACCGCGTCGAGGTGATGTACGAGCGGGCCAGCCCCAGGGCCACGCGCAGCTCGAAGGTGTCGTCACCGTTTCGGGCGGCGAAGCCACGCGCGAATTCGAAGAACTCCGCGATGATGGCGTTCAGGATGCGCCGTCGGGACGCGTCGAAGACGGGCAGGCGGAAGTTGGACACCATAAAGACCGACGTGTCCTGGGCCAGGTCGCCCGGGGCGGAGCGGTGCAGGTCGATGTAGTGGATCCGGTCCTTGACGCCGTCGTAGAGGATGTTGTTGCTGTTGTAGTCGCCGTGCAACAGCACCGTGAAGGGGGCCGCAAGGCCCGCTTCCACGGCCTCGGCCCCGCGCAGGGCGTCGTTAAGGTTCGGCAGGGCGTAGTCCCCGATGGCGCGCGGCACGCTTTGAAAGCCCGGGTGGACCGTGAGTACCTCGTCGAGCCGGGAGCGCAACTGGGCCATGGTCCCGGCCGGGACGACAGCGCGCTCGAGGGTCTTTTCCCAGATCTCGCCGGCCACGCGGCACTGGGCGGAAAGGGCGCGGCGCAACAGCGTCAGGTCGCCGCCCAGGGCGATGTCCTGGATGGTCTGGCCGGGGAGCAGTTCGATCAGCATGGAACTCGATTTGCGGCCTTCCCGGAAGGCCTCGACGCGCGGGGCGAGCCCCGGCATGAGGCATTCCCAGTGCTCGATGTTGGCCGCTTCCTTGCGCAGCTTGGCCGTGTCCCCGTCCTTGAAGATGACCTCGCGGCCGGACTCGCCGTTTTCATCCCGGTCGGCCACCCGGCCGATGCGGCAGCCCGAGCGGGTGCCCCAGATGGACTCGAAGTCGATCTCGGTCAGGGGCAGTTCGTGGCCACTCTCGGTCAGGATGTCCTTGAGCGCCGTAAACTGGTGGATTTTGAACTTGTCGCCGGTGATGGCGAAGATGGCCGCCTCGCCGACGTTGAGCAGCGCATCGCCCATGCGTTCCAGGTAGCGGAAGATGAAAAGCGTGGTCAGCAGGTCGCCGGTCTGGAAGCCCGAGCGCAGCTCGTCGCGGATGCGGTCGAACTGCTCCTTGTAAAGCCGGTCCAGGTGCAGTTCGCAGCGGCAGATCTTGAGCGCCGCCGACATGTCGCGTTCGAGCACGGCCTTGGGCGTCCATTCGAGGGCCTTTTTGACCTCCGCGAAAAACGGCTTGTACGCGTAGCGCTGGATGCACTCGGGTTCGTCGTAGTGGCGGGTCTGGCGCACCACGTTGACCACATGGTCGCCCACGCGTTCGAGGTTGTTGCCGATGATGTTGAGCGCGCGCACCCGGGCCGTTTCCTGGGCGGTGAGCCGCTCGGCCCCGAGCAGTGTGGCGAAGCAGCCGTTTTCGATGACGCTCTTGAGGTTGTCGATATAGTCGTCGCGGGCCTCGATCTTGGCGATGGCCCGTTCGTCGTGCTTTTCGATGACGGCCATGGCCGCCTCGACCTGCCGTTCGATTTCGACGAGCAGGAACTGGAAGTTTGTTACGATCTCATGCATCGCCCGCATCCCCTGGCGCGATGAGCAGGGGCGCGTCGATCAACTCGCATTCCCGCTCCTTCCAGCGGAAGGTCAGCTTGAGCTTGCGGTCCTCGCCCTTCTGCTTGCCTTCGATGGTGACGGCGATGAGCCCTTTGGGCAGGAGCTCCAGCACCTGTTCGCCCTGGCGCAGGGTCACGGTGCCGTGCGCGAAACCGTCACGCACGGCCTCGAGGTAGGCGGCGATGGCGTCGCGTTCCTGCAGGCCGTCGTATTTGAACAGCTTGTTCGTCACATTGCCTCCTTGGGTTCCGGACGCGGAAGGGGCCGCTTCACGGACGCGAAGGGGTCACTAGCACCCGATTATGAAGATACGGTGAAGGCCGGGACGCAAATTGGACGCGGCGCATGTTTCGTCCGTGCGCACGGCCCGCCGCACAAGCGGCCGCAACACCGAATTGCCATCGTTTGTTGACGCTTCCTCCATACCCGGGGAGGATAACCCGGGAAAACGCCTGCATGTCGCCGACGGAGGATGGACGTATGGGTCAGGAAGAGATCGACCGTTTCCTCGAATACCTGCGGGAAAACAAGGACAGGCTGCTCATGGTCGGCGGCATGCCGCTGCCGGAGCTCATCGAGTACGCCGCAAGCCTCGGCTTCCACTTCACGGCTGAGGAGCTCAAGGCGAGGCAGGCCCTCGTCCACCTCGTCGAAGGCACGTAAGGCGCATCGGTCCGCGGCGCGAAGCGCCCCGGAGCCACGCCCTTCCGACACGGCGGCCGCCCGGGACCGGACGGCCCGGACCAGCCCCTGCGGCGTCGCTGCGCGCGCCGTCGCTCGGACGCCCTTTCCCACGGAGTACGGCATGGATTTCCTTTCCGGCCTCGACGGCCATACCCTTTTTCTCCTACTGGCCTCGCTCGGCATCGCTCTCTCTTTCGAATTCGTCAACGGCTTTCACGATACGGCCAACGCCGTGGCCACGGTCATCTACACCAAGTCCCTGCGCGCCCGCACAGCGGTCGTGCTGTCCGGGGTTTGCAACTTTCTCGGCGTGCATCTGGGCGGCATCGCCGTGGCCTATTCCATCGTGCACCTGCTGCCCGTGGACCTGCTCGTCTCGGTCAACACCAACCTGGGCCTGGCCATGGTCTTTTCGCTGCTCGTCTCGGCCATCCTCTGGAACTTCGGCACCTGGTACCTGGGCCTGCCCGCCTCGAGCTCCCATACGCTCATCGGCGCGATCCTCGGCGTGGGACTGGCCAACGCCGTGCGCGAGGGCCTGCCCGCCGGCTCCGGCATCAACTGGCACAAGGCCTTGGAAGTGGGGCTGTCGCTTCTCATTTCCCCGGTCATGGGCTTTGTCCTTGCCGGCGGGCTGTTGCTGCTGTTGCAGCGCCTGCTCAAAAATGCGGCCCTGCATTCCCCGCCCGTCGGCGACGCGCCGCCGCCCGCGGCCATGCGCGCGGCGCTGATCGTCTCCGGGCTCGGCGTGTCCCTGGCGCACGGCTCCAACGACGGCCAGAAGGGCGTGGGGCTCATCATGCTCATTTTGATCGGCATCCTGCCCGGGGTTTACGCCCTGGACGTGGATACGCCCAAGGCGGACGTGCTGGCCGTGCGGGAGGTGGCGGCCCGGTTCACGGACTATTTCGACGCGCACAGGCTGGAGATCGAAAAGGCCTACGCGAGCGGTGCGCTCATCGAGACCCCGAAGGCCGGCCCGGCTCCCCACTGCGACGTGCGCGGGGCGGTGCCGGCGGCGGAAGCGATCCAGGTGCGCCTGGCCCAGGCCGACACCATCGCCGCGTTGCCCGAACACGAGCGCTTTGCCATCCGCACGGACATCCTGTGCCTGGACGACGCTTCCCGGCAAATGCAGGACATCGCGCCCGAAGCGGACCGGGAAATGATCGGGCGCTGGCGGGAGGTGCTGCGCCGGCCCACGGAATACGCGCCGGACTGGGTGCTCCTGGCCGTCTCCATGGCCCTTGGCGTCGGCACCATGGTCGGCTGGAAGCGCATCGTCGTGACCATCGGCGAAAAGATCGGCAAGACCAAGCTGTCCTATTCCCAGGGGGCCGCGGCACAGGTGGTGGCCATGACCACCATCGGCCTGGCCGACGGCCTGGGGCTGCCGGTCTCCACCACGCACGTGCTTTCCTCGGGCGTGGCCGGCGCCATGGCCGCCGGGAAAAGCGGATTGCAGATGCGCACGCTGCGCTCCATCGCCATGGCCTGGGTCTTCACCCTGCCTGCGGCCATGTTCCTGGGAGCGGGGCTCTTTTTTCTCTTCGCGTTGCTGGCCTGACAGTGCACCGCCCGCGAGCGCGCAGGGGCGGCCTACGATCCCGTCGCGCCTGATGGTTGGGCCGTCCCCCTGTTGCCGAGGGCCTCTTCGACGTGGCGCAGGCTGTCCTTGATGGCGCCGAAGAGCCGGTCGGCGGCATCGCTGTCGCTGTGGCGCAGGCTTTCCTCCAGGTCGCCGGCAAGGCGTCGTGCGGCCTCGGCCCCGATCGCGCCGACGATGTTCTTGAGGGAATGCGCGGCGAGTGCCGCCTCGTCCCAATTCTCGCTGTTGCGGCAAAGTGTGATGTGGCGCAGCTTTCGCGGATACTGGCGCAGGAAATCCGACTCCAGTTCCCGCAGCAGTTCCGTGTCGCCGCCCAGGCGCTGCAACGCGGCCGCCGTATCCAGGTCCGGAGCCCTGGCGTCGTCCCGCGCCGCGGTCGCCGGTTTGGGCTCCTCCGCGTCGGTGATGCCGCCGAGCAGGACGCCCAGGGCCTGGAAGTCGAGCGGTTTGGCCAGGTAATCGGTCATGCCGGCCTCCAGGCAGCGCTGGCGCACGCCGCTTAAGGCATGGGCGGTCATGGCGATGACCGGGCGGGAACGGTTCAGCGGCCCGGCCTCGCCGGCGCGCAGCCGGCGGGTGGCTTCGAAGCCGTCGCATTCGGGCATTTCCAGGTCCATGAGGATAACGTCGAAGGGGTGGCAGGCGAGGAGGTCCAGGGCTTCCTGGCCGTTTTGGGCCACGACGAAGGTGTGCCCGCGACGGCCGAGGTAGGCGGCGGCCACCTTGATGTTGACCGGGTTGTCTTCGGCCAGGAGGATGCGCAGGGGCCTGTCTGCGGGGAGAATGAAGCCGGCTGCCACCGGATGGTCCGCGCCGCGCTCTTCTGGCGGCGTTTCGGGCAGGGGAATGGCGAAGCGGAAGGTGCTGCCGCGTCCCGGAGCGCTTTCCGCCGCGATGTTGCCGCCCATGAGGCGCGCCAGTTCCCGGCAGATGGCCAGTCCAAGGCCCGTGCCGCCGTAGCGCCTGGAAACCGTGGCGTCGGCCTGGGTGAACATGTCGAAAATGCGGCCGAGGCGTTCGGGAAGGATGCCGACGCCGGTGTCGGCCACGGCGCAGGAAAGCAGCGCGGAGTTGCCCATCGTTGCTGTGGCGACGCGCTTGAGCGAGACGGACACGCCGCCGGTTTCCGTGAATTTGACGGCGTTGCCGATGAGGTTGACGAGGATCTGGCGTAGCCGGATCTGGTCGCCGCGCACGAAGCGGGGGACGTCCGGGGCGACCGACAGGCGCAGGGCAAGCCCCTTGCGCGCGGCCTGCGGCCGCATGGCGCGCACGGTTGCGGCCAGGGTGCGGCGCAGGTCGAAGGGCTCGTTTGCCAGTTCCAGCTTGCGCGCCTCGATTTTCGAGATGTCGAGGACGTCGTTTATAAGGTCGAGGAGGATGCCGGCGGATTCCCGGGCGGTTTCCAGGGCGTCGCGCTGGGTCGGGGACAGTTCGCTGCCGAGCGTCAGGTCGGTCATGCCGATGACGGCATTGAGCGGCGTGCGGATGTCGTGGCTCATCTTGGCCAGGAAATCGCTTTTGGCCCGGTTGGCTCTTTCCGCCTCCTCCTTGGCCAGGCGCAGGTCGGCCTCGATGGCCTTGGTTGCGGTAACGTCGCGCGCCACGGCGAAATAGCGCCGTTCGTCCTCCGGCGTGCCCGGATAACGGTGTACGCGTATGGCCACGGACAGCAGCGTGCCGTCCTTGCGCCGGTATTCCTTTTCGAAAATCGGGGAGAACCCGTGGGCGTCGACGGCGTCGCGCAGGATCGCCTCCTCTTTCTCGTGCCACTCGGGCGGCGTGATGTCCCTGTAGGTCATGCCGGCGAGTTCCGTATCGGTGTAGCCGAGCATCTCGCGAAAGGCCGGGTTCGTTTCGACGATGCGGTCCTTGCGGTCGATCACGACAAAACCGTCTCGCATGGAGGTGAGGAGCGATTTGTAGCGCATTTCCGAGGCGGCCAGGGCTTTCTCGGATTGGTTGCGGGTGGTGATGTCCAGGCACACGCCGACGATGCCGGCTGGAGCGCCCGCGGCGCTGTAATACGCCGATTTGAAGATAAGGAACTCATGGGCAAGGCCGTCCTTGAGCCGGAGCGTGGTTTCGAACTGGACGGAGCGTGACGGGGTAGCGAGGATTTCCCTGTCGGTCGCCTCGCAGCGGGCGACCATCTCCGGCGCATCGATCTCGCTGGAGGTCTTTCCCTTGACGGCGGCCAAAGGGCGGATGTCCGTTTCGTAGGTCTTGTTGACGCCGACGAAGCGCCCGTCGAGGTCTTTGTAGAAAAGTGGCGTGGGAATGGCGTCGATGATCTCCTGGGTAAAGCGGATGCGCTCGCGCAGGGTGTCGGCCATGGCATCCAGGGCCGCGCCGAGTTCGGAGAGTTCCCCGTGCCCGCCGCCCATGTCGCAGCGGCGGTCGAGATCGCCCACGGCCATGGCCTTGGCCATGCGGGCGAGCTTGCCGGCAGGCAGCAACAGAAACGTCCGGCCGAACAGGTAGGCCGCGAAAAGGGCCAGGGCCAGGGTTATGGCGAAAATCACCATGTCCTGGAACAGGGAGGCGGCCATGGGGCCTTCCGCCAGGGCCTTGGGTTCCCCCACGCGCAGGTGCAGCGGCGAGGAGCCGCCGAATCGCACGGCGGCCACGGAGAAAAAATACGGCGAGCCGTCCGGTCCCGGGCCTGTCACGGTCGCGTGGGGCGCACTTTCCTGGTCGGCCAGGATTTGGATGGCGTCCGGAAAGGATTGCCCGACCTCTTGCGGATTTTCCGGCCAGTTGGCCAGGACGAGCCCCGTGTCGTCGAACAAATCGGCCTGGCTTTGCCGCGGCAGGCGCGCATTGGCCATGACGCTGACGAGTTCGGACAGCCGCACGGCGACGGTGCAGACGCCGATGACGTCCCCGGAATCCCCCCGTACCGGGCTGGCCAGGGCGACGCCCGGCAATCCGCTGCGTCGTCCCCGGGCGAAGGCCCCGATGCCGAGAGGGCTGCCGCCCGTCGCCGCGCGCACCCAGGGACGGTCGGCGTAGTTGGCTGCGCTGGTGTCGGGCAGCGTCGAGGCCACGACGTTTCCCCGCAGGTCGAGCAGCGTGATGCTCGAGAAATTGGGGAAGACGCTCGTGGCCTTGGCGAGGAGCGCCTGCGCCGCTTCCGGCTGCATCGACCGTATTTCCGGAAGCAGGACCAGGCCGGAGAGCGCTTCTCTGGAGGACTGTAAGAGTTTACCTATATTTGATGCGGCCAATTCCGTCACTATGCGCAGGTTGTTTGCCGCGGTCGTGAGAGTCATGGCGCGTTTTTCCATGGCGGAGACGACGTGGAGAATGATGGCCGGAGTCAATGCCAGAAGGACAAGCAGTGTAATGCGTACCTGCAAACTCTGCAGCCGTGGCCATTTCATGGTTTCTCCGATCTTCTGGACAGAATTGGGCTTTGTCTAAGATCAAATAAAATATAGTGTTGTGGTAGCTATGGCAAGCGCATCTTGCGTGAAAAGGACCTGTTCAAGCAGCGGACAAATAGGATCGGCCCAGTCTGAATCCGCGGCGCTCCAGGAAGCCGGAAAGGGATTCCACGGCGCCGCGGCTGGCCACGTAGGGCAGGACGAAGCAGTCGCTCGGCGGCGGCGTCTCGGCCAGGGGCAGCACCGGCCGGCCGCCGACGACGCAGTGCACCTTGCGCGGGTCGATGTCGAGCCAGGCGGAGATGGCGACGCCGTGGTCGAGCAGGTGCGCGGCGCGGCGGCGCGTGATGCGGCCGGCCCCGGCCACGAGGACGTTCGGGTGGTGGGGGTTGATGCGGGCGAGCAGCCGGGCCAGGTAGCCGGCCTTGACCCGGAAAAAGGCCTCCGTGTCGTAGCGCGCGTCGGTGCGCGAAAGTCGTCCCGGTGGATCGTTCCAGACGAGCAGGGGTTGGGGCACCTTGGTCATGGCCACGCCAGCGTCGAGCCAGCGCAGCCACAGCTCGTAGTCCTCGGGAAAAGGGCCCTGGCGGTAGCCGCCGTGGCGGGCCGGCAGATCGGCCCGGAACATCACCGAGGGATGGGGCAGGGGTGATTCCCGGAAGATGCCGAAGCGTATCGCCTCGGGATCGCGCAGGCTGTTGGCCCAGTCGAGGTGAGCGCGGTAGCCCCGGGCCTTGCCGGGATCGCCGCCAAAGGCGGCCAGGCAGGAAACCAGTCCGATTTCGGGATGGGCGTCGAGGGCGGCGGCCTGGCGCGCCAGACGCTCGGGGCGGCAGACGTCGTCGGCGTCCATCCGGGCGATGTAGCGCCCGCGCGCGGCGGCAAGGCCGGTGTTTAAGGCGGCCACGATGCCGCCGCGGTCCCTGGCGAGGACACGCAGCCGCGCATCCCGGGCGGCGTATGCTTCGAGAACGGCCCGGGTCGCGCCGCTGTCGTCGGAGCCGTCGTCGACAGCCACGATCTCGAAGTCGGACGCGGTCTGGGCGAAAAGGCTTTCCAGGGCGGCGGGGAGCGTGGCGGCGGCGTTTCGGACCGGCATGACCACGGAAATCATGACGGTATTCTAACGGGGGACGCGGGTTGCGGCAAGTCCGCGCCGTTGCGGCAGTGGAACGGTTTGAGCATTGCCACGGCTGGCCGGCTCTGTTACTTGATTGCCATCCCAGAGGGGAGACGCCGTATCACCATGTCTGACCCGCGCATCATCCTTGCTTCGGACAATGCCGCCCTGGCTGCCGCGCTCGTCCGGCAGTGCGGCGGCTCCCCCCTTCCCGGCGCCGTCCGCTCCGGCGACCCCGAAGCCGTGATGGCGCTTCTGACCGGAGCCTCCGGGACCGCCGGCGCGCTGTGCGTGGTGGACATGGACCTGCCGGGCGAGGTGGTGTCACGCCTTGCCGCCGCCGCCGCCGCCGCGAAGGTCCCCTGGCTGGCGGCCGGCAGTCTCTACTCCCCGCAACTGCGCGAACAAGCCGAAGCCCTCGACGCCATCGACTTCGTGGTGGCCGATCCGGAGGAGCCGGAACGCGTGGCGCAGTTCGCCTGCCGGCTGCTCAAGAACCGCCACTGCCGCATCCTGATCGTGGAGGATTCCGCCTTCATGCGCCGGCATCTGCGCGGCCTGCTGCGGCGCTACCAGTTCCGCGTCCACACCGCTGCCGGCGCGGACATGGCCCTGCGCATCCTCGGGCAGCGCCCGGATATCGCCGCCGTCATCATGGACTACGACATGCCGGGCACCAACGGCGTGGAGTTGACGCGGGCCATCCGGCGGGGCTTTCGCAACCGCGAAGTCTGCCTCATCGGCGTCTCGGGCAAGGCGCCCCGGTCCATTTCGGCGGAATTTCTCAAAAACGGCGGCGACGATTACCTGCACAAGCCCTTCGAGCGCGAGGAACTCTATTGCCGCGTGCTGCACGGCGTCGAGGCCGTGGAGCGCATGCTCGAGATCAAGCGCCTGGAAAGGCTGCGCCGCATGTTTCTGTCCATGCTCGCCCACGACCTCAAGAGCCCGGCCGGCGGCATCGTGGGCGCGGCCAACCTGATCCTCGACGGCATCTGCGGCCAGGTCGGCGGCGAGGTGCGCGAGATGGCGGCGGTCATCAGCCAGGCCGGCCGGCGGCTGTGCTCGCTGGCCTCCAACATGCAGGACCTCACGCGCCTGGAGACGGGCCGCCTGGAACCGGCGCTGACCATCGCCTGCCTGGACGGCATCGTCATGGAGCGTGTGCGCCTGGCCGAGGCCACGGCCTCGGGCAAGGGCATCACCATCGGGACCGAGGTGGAGCAGATTCCGCCCCTGCCCTTCGACCCCGACCTGCTCGCCAGACTGCTCGACAATCTGCTGTCCAACGCCGTGAAGTTTTCGCCGCCCCGCTCGCAGGTCCGGGTGGACCTGCGTCTGCTCGGCAACGAAGCCGTGGTGCGGGTGCGGGACCAGGGGCCGGGCATCCTGCCCGAAGAGCGCGTGCGCCTTTTCAAGCCCTTCGAGCGCCTCTCCGCCCGGCCCACCGCCGGGGAGAAAAGCCTGGGCCTGGGGCTTGCCATCGCCGAAGGCATCGCCGTGGCCCACGGCGGGCGCATCTGGGTGGAAAGCGAGCCCGGGCAGGGCGCCGCGTTCTGCTTCGCCCTGCCCGCCAGCCCCGATCAGTCGCTGGTGTGCGCCTGCGCCTGCGAATAGACGTATTCCCGTAGACTTTGCACCCAAGGTCTGGGCGTGCGGCCGATGGCTTCGGCCAGTTTGGCGTTCGACAGCACCGAATAGCGCGGCCGCCAGGCTTTCTGCGGATACGCCGCGGAGGGGATGGGCAGCACCCGGCAGTGGATGCCGGCCGCGATCACGGCTTCGGCGGCCAGCTCGCACCAGTTGGCGCGGCCCGAGCCCACGGCGTGGAAGACGCCGGTCTTTCCGGTCGCGGCGAGGTCCGCCGACCAGCCGGCCAGATCTAGGGTGCAGGTGGGCGAGCCGACCTGATCGGACACCACCTTGAGTTCCTCCCGCGTCCGGGCGAGGTTCAGGATGGTGTCCACGAAGTTCTTCTTTCCCGGTCCGAACAGCCAGGCCGTGCGCAGGATCTGGTACTTGAGCGCCCCGGCCTCCAGGATCGCCTTTTCCCCGGCCAGCTTGCTCGCGCCGTAGACCGAGCGCGGGTCGGTCGGGTCTTCTTCCGTATACGGCTTGTCCGCGTCGCCGCCAAAGACGAAATCCGTGCTGTAATGCACGAACATGACCTTGGCCGCGTCGCAGGCCCGGGCGAGCAGCCCCGGCAGGTCGCGGTTGAGGCGGTAGGCTTCGTCCGCGTCGTCCTCGGCCGCGTCCACGGCGGTGTAGGCCACGGTGTTGAACAGGTGCGTTGCGCCAAAAGCCTCGATGGCGCGCGCCACGGCGGCGGCGTCGAAGGGGTCGAGTTCGCCGCGCGTGGTGGGCGAGACCGCGAACCCCGAGGCGAGGAGGGCGGCGGTCAGTGGGCGGCCGAGCAGCCCGGTCTTGCCGCCAAGGACGATGGCGCGGCCTTTTTCGGCGCTGGCGGCGGTCATGCCCGCGCTCCGTACCAGCTGTCCATGAACTGGCGGTAGGCCCCGGACTTGACGCTCTCGAGCCATGCGCCGTTGTCGCGGTACCACTGCACGGTTTCGGCGATCCCGCGCGCGAAGTCGTAGGACGGGGCGAAGCCCAGTTCGCGGGCGGCCTTGGTGAAGTCCATGGCGTAGCGGCGGTCGTGGCCGGGGCGGTCGGTCACGAAGCGGATGAGGCTTTCGGGCTTGCCGAGGGCGGCCAGAAGCGTGCGCACGACCTCGATGTTGGGTTTTTCCGCGTCACCGCCGAAGTTGTAGACTTCGCCGGCCTTGCCCTTGAGCAGGGCCAGCTCCACGCCGCGGCAGTGGTCCGTGACGAAGATCCAGTCGCGCACGTTCAGGCCGTCGCCGTAGACGGGCAGGGGCTCGTCGGCCGCGGCCCGGGAGAACATGAGGGGGATGAGCTTTTCCGGGAACTGGTAGGGGCCGTAGTTGTTGGAGCAGCGGGTGATGACCGTGTCGTAGCCGTAGGTTTCGTAGGCGGCGCGCACGAGCATGTCGGCCCCGGCCTTGCTGGCCGAGTAGGGGCTGTTGGGGGCCAGCGGCGTGTCCTCGCGAAATTTCCCTTCCGGCCCGAGCGTGCCGTAGACCTCGTCGGTGGAGACGTGGACGAAGCGGCGCACGCCGCCTGAGCGGGCCGCGTCGAGCAGGGTCTGCGTGCCGGCCACGTTGGTGGCGATAAACGGCGCGGCGTCGCTGATGGAGCGGTCCACATGGGTTTCGGCCGCGAAGTTGACCACGGCCTCGATGCCGTGGGCGGCGAACAGGTAATGCGCCAGTTCGGCGTTGCCGATGTCGCCCCGGACAAAGACGTAGCGGCCGGTGTAGGCGGCCTCGACGTCGGCCAGGCTCTGGCGGTTGCCGGCGTAGGTCAGGGCGTCGAGGTTGACGATGGTCAGGTCGTCGTGGCGGGCCAGCATGTCGCGGATGAAGTTGGAGCCGATGAAGCCGCATCCGCCGGTCACGAGCAGTCGCATCAGTATATTTTCCTTTTAGTCTGGGTGGTTACGTTTGCCGTTCGGGCCAACGGACATCTTTTTACCCGTTTGCCTCAAAAAAGTCTTGCCAAAACAGGTCGGTCCACATACATTCTTCGACGGGCGATTAACTCAGCGGTTAGAGTGCCATCTTCACACGGTGGAAGTCCGGGGTTCAAATCCCCGATCGCCCACCACCGACCCCAAAAAAAACGCTCCGCTCAGGCGGGGCGTTTTCATTTGGCGGTTCCTGCTTCCCTCACTGGACACCACGCGCGCGGTACTCCTGGATCTGCCGGTAGTCGTTTACGATTTTCGCCTTGAGCGTCTCGATCTCGCGCACGTAGTGCTGTTTGAGGATGCGGATCTCCTCGCGGCGGCGCGCCGAGGCCGGGTCGTTGGCCACAGTGGCCCGCATCTCCACGTCGTAAGCACCGAGGATGCGTTCGTAGTCGGCAATGGTCTTGCGCGCGGTCTCGATGGAGCGGTTGAGGTCGGCTGGACCCTGCGGCGCAGCCAGGGCAGCGGTGCCGCCGGCAAGGGACAGCAGCACGCCGCAAAGCAGAAAAGCGAGGCAGAGGCGTTTTCGCATGGCGTTCCCCGTGAGCTGGGATGCTCTTGGCCATACCGACAATCCGCCGGCTTGACAAATCCTGCCGCCGGGAGTTTTCTCCCCGGGTTTCTCCCCCTGTGCAAAAAAAGGAATCGCCATGGACATGCAGTGGTTTCTCGACCGCGACGCCTTTGCCGGCCTGCTCGGCATCCGCCTCCTCGAAGCCGGGCCGGGCTACGCCAAGACGGCCATGGATCTGACGGACCAGCTCAAAAATGGCGCCGGCATCGCCCATGGCGGGGCCGTCTTCACCCTGGCCGACCTGGCCTTCGCCGTGGCCGCCAACTCCCACGGCAAGCTGAGCCTGGCCGTGGCCGCCTCCATTTCCTACGTCAAGGCCGGCAAGGGCAAGACGCTTTTCGCCGAGGCCCGCGAGGTGTCGCTCGGCGGCAAGATGGGGACCTACGCCATCACCATCACCAACGACGCCGGCGAAGCCGTGGCCGCGTTCCAGGGCACGGTCTACCGCAAGGATATGCCCTACACCCGGGAGACTGCGTGATCGAAGTCGTGCTCTACGAGCCCGAGATTCCCCAGAACACGGGCAGCGTTGCCCGGCTTTGCGCCGCGACCAAAACGCCCCTGCACCTCGTCAAACCCCTGGGTTTTTCCCTGGAGGACCGCTACCTCAAGCGCGCCGGGCTCGACTACTGGCCCCACGTGAACCTGACGGTGTGGGAGTCCTTCGCCGACTTCAGGGCGGCACGGCAAGGCTCCCGCGTCGTGGCCGCAACCGCCGGCAACCGGGGGCATGCGGCCGCGTCCTACCACCAATTGGAGTACGGCCGCGACGACGCGCTTGTCTTCGGCACGGAGAGCAGGGGACTGCCCGAACACCTGCTGGAGGCGGCCCACGCCCTCGTGCGCATCCCCATATGGGGGCAGGTGCGCAGCCTCAACCTCGCCAACGCCGCCTCCGTCGTGCTCTACGCGGCCCTGCGCCACGTGGGTGAACTGGACGGAAAATAAGAACTTCCGCCTCCCGGTGCCGCTCCGCGTCACTTGCGGCGCGGCGACCAGTTCCTGGCCATGGTCTGGATCGATTCGACCTGGCGCGGGGCGAGCATGGCTTCGATCTGGTCGCGCAGGGAGGTGGCGGCGGTTTTGTCTTCGGCGGGCAGGTCCGGCGCGGCGACGGCCAGGATGGACCAGAAGTAGGCTTTGACGGTGTTTTTGGAGACGCCCTTGCCGTAGAGGTAGAGCGTGGCGAGAAGGTATTGCGCGCCGCCCTTGCCGGCGAGGCCGGCGTCGGTGAGCAGTTTGGCGGCGTCGCCGAAGTTCTGGGGCACGCCCTGGCCGTAGTAGTAGAGCTTGCCCAGGCAGTACTGGCCGTCGGCGTTGCCGAGAGAAGCGGATTTCTTGAACCACTCCGCCGCCTTGGCGAATTCCTGGGGCGTTCCCTGGCCGGTATAGTACATGGCGGCCACCTGGTTTTGCACGGTGGCGTCCCCGGCGGCGGCCACGGGCAGGAATTCCTCCAGGGCCCTGGCGTAATCGCCTTCGCGGTAGGCTTTGACCCCTTCCTCCAGGCCGGCCTGCGCCGCGTGCGGCGCAACGAGAAGGCACGTGGCCGTCAGCACGGCCGCGACAAGATGCACTGCGCGTCCCAAAACCTCATTCCTTTGTTGCGTCTGTGGGTTGCGGATCGCGCCGCAGGCAGTCCGTCATCGATTCGCCGGGTCGGCACAGGTGGAAGTCGTTGCCGAGGATGACATGGCGGTAGAGGAACACGGAAACCGGCACGCCGAGGACCATGCCCCACAGGCCGAAGAGTTTGTGGCCGACGTAGAGGATCATGAGGGTGACCAGGGGGCTGATCTTGAACATGGCGGCCACGATGCGGGGATTGAGCACGTAGGTTTCGATGGTGTGCACGATGATGATCATGACGATGGCCCACAACGCATGCCCGGGGCCGGTGGTGTTGACCGCGACGAGCACGATGGGCGCCGAGGAGATGAAGGTGCCGAGCACGGGGATGAGCCCGCAGAAAAAGACCACCGTGGACAGCAGGATGACGGGTTCGATGCCGAGGAGGTACATGCCCACGGCCGTGAACACGGTATTGACGCCGGCGATCATCATCTGCGCCCGAAAGCCCATGCCCACGACCACGGCGAAGCGCACCACGCTGCGGGCGGTGACGTCGTAGATGTCGCGCAGGCGCGAGTCGCGAAGCGCGATGGTCTTGGCGCGCAGGTTGGGCAAGTCGAGCATGATGAGGAAGCTGAACAGCGTGCCCAGGAGAAACGTGGAGACGTAGATGGAGATCTGGTTGAGCGAGTTGACGGCCAGGGTGAAAAGCGTCTCGGTCTTGACGCCGACCAGGGCTTCCAGGGTGAGGTAATCCTTCACCTTGGAGATGGGCGCTGCCATGTCCGGCGCGAGCCAGGCCCATTGGTCGAGGTGCTTGCGCAGGGTTTCCAGGGTGTCGGGCAGTTTCTTGAGGAAGGAGGAGGATTCGGCCCCGAGCTTGGGCAACACCGAGGACACGAGCAGCAGCACCAGGGCCACGAAGACGAGGTAGATCACCACGGCCCACAGCGTGCGGGGGAGCTTCGTACGTCTCGCCAGGGCCTCGATGGGGCCGCTGAAGAGAAAGCAGAGGATGTAGGTGATGAAAACCAGTCCGAACAGGCCGTAATAATTGATGAGCCAGACCAGGCCGAAAAAGGCGGCCCAGATGGCGAGGGTCTTGTTGGTGCGAAGCGCCTGGGAGATGTCGAATGGCATAGGAGGGCAGGGCTAGCACAATTCGCGCGGGGCGACAATGTCGGCGCGGTGACGGATACGGGGCGTCATTTCCGGAACCAGGAGGCCCGCAAGGACAGGACGATGCTGATGACGAGGCATGTGACCCAGGGAATGCAAACCGAAAATCCTTCGCGTTCGATGCGCACGTCGCTGGGAAGACGTCCCGGCGGCAGGCGTTGCCACAGGTCGCGCCAGAGCCCCGGGCGGTCCGCCAGGAGCATGAGCGCGCCCGCGCAGGCCAATACGAGCCCCCGGAACAAAAGCAGCTTGCCGGGAGAAAAATTCATCGGTATGCCCGCTTTTTCCCGTGAGCAACACTATCCCCAAGGCACAAGGAAGGCAATCGCCGTGCAACTCCCCCCTTTTCGCCTGGAACGCTTTTTCGCCGAACATGAATTCACCGCGCCGCGGCTGCTTTGCGCCTCCGACGGCGAGACCTTGTCCGTGGCCGACCTGTTCGCGCTCGTGCCCGGGGCCGAGGCCGGGCTTTCCCGTCTGCGCCTGGGCTACACCGATTCCCGGGGCGCTCCCGAGCTGCGCGAGGCCATCGCCGGGCTCTACGAAACCATTTCCCCGGACGACGTCCTGGTTCATGTCGGGGCCGAGGAAGCCATCTACACCTTCATGGCGGCCACGCTCGCCCCGGGTGACGCCGTCGTCGTGCCCACGCCCTGCTACCAGTCCCTGACCGACGTGGCCGTGGGCCTTGGCGCGCATGCGTCCGCCTGGCTGTGCGACCCGGCCTGGGGATTCGCCCCGGACATGGCCGAACTCGGGGCGCTGCTCGGGGGGCGAAGCAGGGCTCTGGTGCTCAATTTCCCGCACAACCCCACGGGATACATGCCCGCGCCCGAGGTGTTCGCGTCCATGCTCGAAATGGCCCGGGAACACGGGGCCAGGGTGTTTTCCGACGAGGTTTACCGTTTTTCCGAGGCCGAAGGGGTCGCGCCGCTGCCTGCGGCCTGCGACCTGGACGAGCGCGCGGTCTCCCTTGGCGTCATGTCCAAATCCTTCGGCCTGCCCGGGCTCCGCGTCGGCTGGGTGGCCTGCCGCGACCGCGAGCAGCTCGCCCGTATGGCCGCGATCAAGGACTACCTCTCCATCTGCGGCTCGGCGGTCTCGGAGTACCTGGCCGTATGCGCGCTTCGCGCGCGCGAGGCGATCCTTGGCCGCATGCGGGAGCTGCTCGGGCGCAACCGCGCGCTGCTTGCGGACTTTTTCCACGCCCGCGCGGGCATGTTCCATTTCGTGCCGCCGCGCGGCGGCCTGACCGCCTTTCCGGGCCTCGTCTCCGGCGACGCGGACGCGTTTTGCCGGGCCGCCCTTCACGAGGCCGGGCTGCTGCTGTTGCCGGGCAGGCTCTACGGCGCGCAGTGGCCGGAGCGGTTCCGCATCGGTTTCGGACGGGCGGATTTTGCGGAAAACCTGAAAAAGCTTGGCGAATTTTGCCAATTTTGGGATGCCGCGCGGGCTTAGGAAATTCGCCGGAGCAAGCGCATTTGCGCCCCGATGCCCTTGAATTTTTGTGACGTTTCAGCCACAAAAGTGCGAACGCTTCCCGGGCTCGAAGGGGGCTGTCCCCACACTTTTTTGCACACCCACAAAGGAGTCTTCCGTGGTCAAAAAACTCGTCCTGTCCCTGGCCCTCGTCGCCTTGACGGCCTCCCCCACCCTGGCGAAAACCATCATCTTCGCCACGGACGCCACCTGGCCGCCCATGGAGTTCGTCAACGCCGACAAGCAGATCACCGGCTACGCCATCGACTACATGAAGGCCGCCGGCAAGGAAGCCGGCTTCACCCCCGAGTTCAAGGCCGTGGCCTGGGACGGCATCTTCGCGGGCCTGGCCGCCGGCAAGTACAACGCCATCTGCTCCTCGGTGTCCATCACGGACGAACGCAAAAAGACCATGGAGTTCTCCACTCCCTATTTCAAGGTGCGCCAGGCCCTGGTCATTCCGGTCAAGTCCGCGGCCAAGTGCATCGACGACATGAAGGGCAAGACCCTTGGCGCGCAGATCAGCACCACCGGCCACTTCGCCATCAAGAAGGCCGAGGGCGTCAAGGACAAGTCGTATGACGAAGTCGGCCTGGCCTTTGAAGACCTCTACAACGGCCGCATCGACGGCGTGGTCTGCGACGACCCGGTCGCGGCGCAGTACGCCCTGCAAAACGATAAGTACAAGGGCGCGCTCAAGATCGCGTGCATCATCGAAGCCGGCGACGAGTACTACGGCATCGCGCTGCAGAAGGGGAACAAGGAAGACCTGGAGCTCATCAACAAGGGCATCAAGGCCGTGCAGGAAAAGGGCATCGACAAGCAGTTGCTTGCCAAGTGGATCGGCGGCGGCAAATAGCGCCACTCCCTAAGACTTCATGACGTCCGCCGGCCCGGGCCGGCGGACGTCGTTTCGTGGAACAGGCTCATGACCAAGCAATGCAAGACTCCTGTCGATGACGGCAACATTGTCATAGACGTCGGCGACGGCGCGGCTATCCCCAAATCCTCCGACAAGGGCCTCGTTTCGGCTTGGCGCTTGTCATTCGCCGGGGCCGTGATCGTCCTGGCCTGCCTGCTGTATTTCAAGCCCGACCCCTACCTGCGTATTTTCAAGTTCGTGCCCGACGGCATCCTGGTCACCTTCCAGGTCACCGTCTGCTCCATCGCCCTGGCCCTGCTGTTCGGCCTCATCACCGGACTCGGCCGCATTTCCCGCAACAAGTACATCAACCTCGTCGCCTCCACCTACGTGGAGATCGTGCGCGGCGTGCCCCTGCTCGTCCAGCTCTTCTACATCTACTACGCCCTGGGCCGCGTCGTGCACGTGCCGGACCTGCTCGCCGCGGTCATCTCCATGAGCGTGTGCTACGGCGCGTACATGGGCGAGGTCTTCCGGGCCGGCATCACCGCCATCCCCGTGGGCCAGACCGAGGCGGCGCGCTCGCTCGGGTTCAACCGCGCCCAGACCATGTATTACGTCATCCTGCCGCAGGCTTGGCGCACCATCCTGCCTCCCGTGGGCAACGAATTCATCGCCCTGCTCAAGGACACCTCGCTGGTGTCCATCCTGGGCGTGGCCGACCTGCTGCGCCGCGGCCGGGAATACGCCTCGGAATCCTTCGAGTACTTCGAGACGTTCACCATGGTCGCCGTGATCTACCTCATCATTACCCTGATCCTGTCCAAACTCGTCAGCATCATGGAGGAGCGTCTGTCCCACCATGTCAAACGATAATCCCATCATCCGCATCACGGACGTCAGCAAGTTCTTCGACGAGGTGGCTGCGCTGACCAATGTCAGCCTCGACGTGGCCACCGGCGAAAAGGTCGTCATCATCGGGCCGAGCGGCTCGGGCAAATCCACGCTGCTGCGCACGATCAACCGGCTCGAGGACATCAGCCGGGGCAAGATCGTGGTGGACGGCTTCGATCTCGACGACCGCTCCATCGACATCAACAAAGTGCGCATGGAAGTGGGCATGGTCTTCCAGAGCTTCAACCTCTTCCCGCACAAGACCGTGCTGCAAAACGTGACCCTCGCGCCGATCAAGCTCAAGGGCATGTCCAAGGACGAGGCCGACGCCCTGGCCCGCAAGCTCCTGGACAAGGTCGGCATCCTGGAAAAGGCCGACGTCTTTCCTGCCAAGCTCTCGGGCGGCCAGCAGCAACGCGTGGCCATCGCCCGGGCCCTGGCCATGAACCCCAAAATCATGCTCTTCGACGAGCCGACCTCAGCGCTGGACCCGGAGATGATCGGCGAGGTCCTCGACGTCATGGTGCGCCTGGCGCGCGAGGGCATGACCATGGTCTGCGTCACCCACGAAATGGGCTTCGCCCGGGAAGTGGCGGACCGCATCGTGTTCATGGACGAAGGGCAGATTCTCGAGGTGGCCACGCCCGCGGAGTTTTTCACCAGCCCCAAGCACCCGCGCACGCAGAAGTTCCTGGAGCAGATTCTGTAACGGGTGCCGGTGCGGGAGGACTGTCGGATCGGAGGAAGATGCCTCCGGGCCTGGGGGGATCATCCCCCCAGGACCCCCTGGGCGGGGAGACGGTAAGCGGGTGGGAGGACGGCCGGTGGGCGGTGCGTCGGGGGCTGTGGTCGCGGAAAGAGGGGCAACCCGAAGGCCGCAACGCCGGTCAGCACGTTGCCCCTCTTTCCGCGACCACGGGCGCCAGCGGCGAAGCGCCGCATTTTAAAATTTTTCCTTAAGTTTTTTTCTAGGGCGTTCAGCCGACGCACTCCCGCCCACGACCGCGCTTCCACCCGCTTCCCCAATCCCCTATCGAGGAGGTCCAGGAGGGGGTCACCCCCTCCTGGCTGCCGGAGGCATCTTCATCCCTTCATCCCTCCATTCCTTCTCGCACTCTCTCCCTGCTCCATCCCCTCATTGATTCGCCGCACTTCCGAGTACTTCCCCCTCAAATCCTCCCGTAGCGACTCCAAATTGCCGCGCCAGAGGCGCTCGGCGTCGGCGTCGGAAACCTTGTGTTCGAGTTTGATCTTGTTGCCCATGATGTGGGCGACTTGCGCCATGTTCTGCGCCATGGCGAGGCTCGAGCCCTGTTTGTGGGCGACGCGGACGGTGCCGTCATAGACGGCGGGGCGGTCGGCGAGGAAGGCGCGGATGTCGCGGTCGAGGTCGTCGAACTGGGTGGGGTTGAAGCGGATGTCGAAGCCGCCGACGGCGTCGAGGGAGGCGCGCGGCAGCAGGTGGCAGCAGCCGGAAACGGACAGACAGGGGCGGGAGTAGGCGTAGAGGCCGAGGTCCGGCGCGCCCCGGCAGGGTTCGCAGACGAAGAGGCGTTCGTTGGTTTCGGGCAGGCTTTGTTCGCCTGTCCGCGGCGGGAAGAGGTTGAAGTCGGCGGACTGGTGGTCGTTTGGCGCGTCCTTGTCCACAATGGCGCAGCCGATGGCTCCGGCGTCGGGGTGGTCGCGGCCGGTTTGCAGGAGCCGGGCGAGCCAGTCGGGTTCGGGGAAGGCGTCGTCGTCGAGGAAGGCGACGTTGCGGCAAGCGGCGACTTCGGGCAGGGCGAGCAGCCAGTTGCGCGCGCCGGGCGCGCCGATGTTGACGGGAAGGGCGACGTGCAGGAAGCGGCCTGCGGGGAAAAGCGGGGCCACGTCGCGCAGGACGTCGGCCGTATGGTCGCTGGAGCCGTTGTCGAGCGCCGCGACGAGCGCGCCGCCGAGGTCGGTTGCGGCCAGGTGGGTGAGGCATTCCCGGAACAGCTCAGCCTTGTTCATGGAGTAGAGGCACACGGCCGCTTCGCCGGGATGCGGGACGGGCGGCGCGGTCCGGGGGCGCGACAGCGCGAAGGCGCGAAGCGTCAGGTTGCCGTGCTGGGGCAGGGCGCGCCACGCGCCGAGGCAGGCGGCGAGCGCTTCGCCCCTGCGCCCCAGGCGTTCCAGGCAGTGCGATGCGGCGATGGCGGCGTAAAGGCCCCAGGCATCCGGGTCGAGGGCGGCGAGTTTTTCGAGGGCGGTTTCCGGGGGCAGGCGCAGCACGGCCAGTTCGGCGGCGAGGCGGGCGAAAAGGGGGGGCGGGATGCTCCCGGCGAAGCCGTCGAGAAGGGCCGCGGCGAGGCCTGCGTCCGGCAGGCGGCACAGGCTGCCGAAAGCCGGGGCGAGCCGGCCCAGGGCGTGGCTTTTGTCCTTGGCGGCCACTTCCAGGTAGCGCGCGACGAGGTCGGCGTCGCCGCTGGCCCTGATCTGTTCGAAGGGGATGTCCGTCGGCGCGTGGTGCATGGCCGCCCGGACCAGACGTGTCGTGGCCGCGGCCCGGGACGGCAGGAAGGGGTGGTTGCGCTGTGTCTCCTCGAGCAGGGCGAGGTTTGCCGCGTCGAAGGGGGTTTCCGCAAACGCCAGGGCAAGCAGTCCCTGTGCGGCGGCCAGGCAGTCGGCGTTGCCCTGGCCGAGGAGGATGCGGCACAGGGACAGGCGCAGTTCCTTTTGCTCGCTCGTCAGGGCCCAGAGGGGCAGGGCGTCCAGGATGGCGGGCAAGAATTCCGGGGAGGGAACGGGCAGGGCGGGCAGGGGCATGAAACCGGTCGCGGACGGCATGGCGGTCCTTTTCCCTTGGTTGCGATGGTGGTAGGCTGCCTTCCGCACTACGGAAACACCGGCCAAAAGTCCATCGGCCGCTCTTTGTGGTTGAATTTCCCCCATGCGGGAGGTCCAGGAGGGACAGCGTCCCTCCTGGCCACCGGAGGCATTTTTCACCCATGCTCCACATCGACCTCTCCACGGCGGCCCGGGCACTTCGCGCCGGGGGCTGCGTGGTCTACCCGACCGAGACGTTTTTCGCCCTGGGCGCGCTGGCGACCGAGGCGGCGGCGCTTGCGCGCGTCGTGGCGATCAAGGCCCGGCCGGCGACCAAGCCCTTGCCGCTGCTCGTGGGGGAGATGGGGCAGCTTGCGGGCGTGTTGCGCGAAGGGTTCCTGGACGGCCCGCTGGGCGCGGATTTCGAGGCGCTGGCCGCGCGCTTCTGGCCCGGACCGCTTTCGCTCGTCGTGCCGTGCCGGGAGGATTTGCCCGTTCTGGTCAAGGACGCGCGGGGCTATGTTTCGCTGCGTTTTACGCCGCATCCGGCGGCGGCGGCCTTGTGCCGTCTGGCGGGCGGAGCGGTGGTCGCCACGAGCGCCAATGTGAGCGGGTTCCCGCCGGCGGCGACGCTGGAAACGCTCGACCCCGCGGTGGTTGCGGCGGCGGACGGCGTGGTCGCCGCGGGGCCGGCGCCCGGCGGCGGCCAGGCGTCCACCGTGGCGGGGCTTGCCGGCGGGCGGCGGCTTGCGATTTTTCGCGAGGGCGCAACGCCCCTTGCGGCGTTACGGGCGGCCGGGTACGAGCCCTGCGCGCCGTAGGCGGGCGAGCACGTCCTCGGGCGCGATGCGCACCATGCAGGGCAGGGGCCTGGCGCAGCCCGGGGCGAATTCTCCGGACGTCACCGCCGTGCAGGGCGCGCAGGGCAGGCTGGCGCGGAGGATCTCCAGGCCGGCCGGTCCCCACTGTCGCGGCGACGTCGGGCCGAAAAGCGACACCCCCGGCACGCCGTGCAGGCCGGCGAGGTGCATGGGGCCGCAGTCCGGCCCGACCACGAAGCGGCAACCGCGCAGGGCTTTTGACAACGCTTCGAGGTCCTCCGGTTCGAGGATTTCCCCTGCCTGCGGCACGAGGCCCCGGTCCCGTTCGACCGGGCCGATGACGAAAACGGGGCGCACGCCATATTCCCGTAACAACCGCGCCAGATGCTGCCAAAGGGCCAGCGGCCAGGCCTTGTCCATGTGCCCGGCCCCGGGAAAGAGGAGCGCCGCATCGCCCGTCGGGGCATGCCCGCCGAAATACCCCTGGAACGCCTCCCGGTAATCCTCCGCAAAGGGGATGCCCCAGCCGCCAAGGGCTTCGCGGTACAGGGCCAGGGGCGAAACGTCGCGCCCCGGCACGACGCCGGGGACGAAGCGGAACCCCTCCCAGGGAGGCAGCGCCGGCCGCGCGGCCAGCCCCGGCCGGAAAACCCATGCGTTTTCGAGTTCCTTGGGCCAGGCGTCGCCCGCGAAACGCGCGTCCAGGGCGCGGCGGAGTTCCGGCGGACAGGGCGCGGCCAGGGGGGCGAGCCAGCGGCCATGGGACGGCGGCGCGGCCCAGCAGGCGGGGACTGCCGGGAAATGGCGCGAAACGGAAAGAAAAAAAGGCCAGGCCAGAAGAAAATCTCCAAGGGCTCCGGCATGTTCCAAAACGATCTTGTCAGGGGGCTGCATTTCGCGTAGTCTCACGGATAAGAAAAGACGTATTTTTATAAACGCTTGAGGCCTCTTTCCCAGCGCGCCCGACCGGCGGGCCGCAAGATGGGACGACGCCTTGGGCCCGTCCGGGAGCCGACGACACATGGCCCTTACCAAACCCTGCCCCCATTGCGGCCAGCCCGTGGTCCACTACCGCAATCCCGTGCCCACGGTGGACGCGCTCATCCATATTCCGGGGCGCGGCGTGGTCTTCGTCAAACGCCTCAACGAACCCTTCGGCTGGGCCTTGCCCGGGGGCTTCGTGGATTACGGCGAACCCGCCGAGAAGGCCGCCATCCGGGAGGCCAAGGAGGAAACGGGCCTCACCGTGGAGTTGACCGGACTCTTGGGCGTGTATTCCGATCCCGCCCGCGATCCCCGGCAGCACACCATGAGCGTGGTCTACATCGCCCAGGCCCTCGACCCGGACGAACTGGCCGCCGGCGACGACGCCAAGGAAGTCGACGTCTTCCCCATAGGCCAATGGCCCAGCCCCCTCTGCTTCGATCACGAACGCATTGTCAACGATTATGCGATGTTAATTGGAAAGTATAAAATCTGATCCGTTTGCCGCCATGGTGTGCTTACTGTTTCGGGCGGCGGAGGGCAAGCGGCGCTTTGTCCGCGCATGCGCGGCAACGCCGCACGCCGTCACGGGAAACGGGCGGCTTCGGGCTCGAGAACGCAACCGGCCAGGCCGAGGAGCGCGATGAAGTTCCATCACAAGGTCCTCTTTGTCGCTTCGGAGATGTACCCTTTTTCCAAGACCGGCGGTCTTGGCGACGTCATGGGCGCGTTGCCCAAAGAACTCAAGCGGCAGGGCGTCAATGTCGCCTTGATCGCACCGTATTACGGCCGGCTCAACACGAGCGACCACCAGTTGCGGCTGATCTATTCCAAATGCCGCGTCGGCTATCCCTGGGCCCCCATCACGGCGGACATCTACACCGCCACCTGCGACGACGTGCCGGTGTATTTCGTGCAGCGCGGCGAATACTTCGACCGCCGTTTCTATTACAATACCCACGACGGCGATTATTTCGACAACTGCGAGCGCTTCATCTTCTTCTGCCGGGCGACCATGGCCTGGGCCAGCCGCCTGGACGGCGCGCCGGCCATCGTCCACGCCCATGACTGGCAGGCGGCGCTGGTGCCGGCCTATCTGCGCTTTTTGCGCCCGGAAGCGCCGTTTTGGCGCAACACCAAGACCGTCATGACCATCCACAACCTGGCGTTCCAGGGCCGGTTCGCTTCGCGGCTCTTCTGGGATTCCGGGCTGCCGCGCGAGGCCTGGAACATGGACGGGGCCGAATTCTGGGGCGATTTCAACCTGCTCAAGGCCGGCATCGCCTATTCCGACATCGTCACCACGGTGAGCCCCACCTACGCCTTGGAGATCCTCTATCCCCAGTTCGGCTGCGGCCTGGAGGGCATTCTGTCCAAGCGCTCGGCGCAGCTGCGCGGCATTTTAAACGGCGCGGACTACACCGTTTGGGACCCCATCAACGACCGCTACCTGCCGAGCGCCTACAGCGCCGACGACCTGTCCGGCAAGGACCTCTGCCGGCGCAACCTCGTGGCCGAACTCGGCCTCGACCGCCGTTTCTTCAAGCGGCCCATCCTCGGCTTCATCGGCCGCATCCGCGACCAGAAGGGCGTCGATCTGCTCATCGACATCATGCCGAGGCTCATGGAACAGGACGTGGCCGTGGTGGTCCTCGGCGAAGGCAGCCTGGACTACGAGGCCGTGCTCCTCGACATGATGGAAAACTACCCCGGCCGCCTCGTGGTGCGCATCGGCTACACCGAGGACCTTGCCCACCGCATCCAGGCCGGGTCGGACATCTTCCTCATGCCCTCGCGCTACGAGCCCTGCGGGCTCACGCAGATGTACGCCCTGCGTTTCGGCACGCCGCCCGTGGCCACGGCCGTTGGCGGGCTGCGCGACACCATCGTCTCCTGGCCCGACCCCGAGGCCACGGGATTCACCTTCCGCGAGCCCGATCCCGAGCTGTTCTTCCGGGCCATCCTTGACGCCCTGGAGATGTGGCGGCAACCGGAAGCCTGGCGCGGCATGGTCCGGCGCGCCATGCGCGCGGATTATTCCTGGGAAAAGGCGGCCAAGAACTACATCAGCCTCTACCGGGAGCTTGGCGCGGACATCTAGTGTTGTGTCCCTTAAAAAATAGGGTAGTCTTTCTTAGCGAAGAAGAAGTGTTCGAAACTTTTGTCCTCGAAAAAGCGGAAGCCTTCTTCGAGGACGCGACATGAGGCTCCCGGACCGCCGCACGCCGACCCGCATGGCCCGTGTTGGCGACCTGCGGCCGCTTGCGGCGCTCTTGTCGCACAACCGGCCCGGAATCGTCGCCGCCTTGCCTTACCGGCAGTGATCGAGGCGACCACAAAGGAGTCCGTCATGTCAGCGACCGCCCTCAAAAAGCCCCAAACGCCATGCCTGCCCGTGGACATCGGCGAACTTGACATCTACCTCTTCGGCCAGGGCCAGCACTGGGACCTCTACCGCGTGCTCGGCGCGCATCCCCATGACGGCCCCGAAGGCCCGGGCTACCGCTTCGCGGTCTGGGCCCCCAACGCCAAAGGCGTTTCCGTGGTCGGCGACTTCAACGGCTGGACGCCGGAGCTGCACAAGCTCTATCCCGTGGCCGCGTCGGGCATCTGGGCCGGATACGTTCCGGGCATCGCCCAGGGCGCGCTCTACAAGTTCTCCGTGGTGCAAAAAGACGGCAATACGGTGGAAAAGACCGACCCGTTCGCCTTTTTCGCCGAGATGCGGCCGGGCGTGGCTGCCTGCGCCTGGAGCCTCGACGCCTACCAGTGGAACGACGCAGCCTGGATGGACGCGCGCCGGGCGCACGATCTTCCGCTTGACGACGCCGTTTCCGTCTACGAGGTCCATGCCGGTTCCTGGCGCTGGAAGACCAAGGATTACGGCTCGTTTTATACCTACCGCGACATGGCCGAGCAGCTCGTGCCCTACGTCAGGGACCTGGGTTTCACCCACATCGAATTCATGCCCCTGGCCGAGCATCCCCTGGACGAGTCCTGGGGCTACCAGACCGGGCATTATTTCGCCCCGACCTCGCGCTTCGGCACGCCCGAGGACCTGCGCTTCCTGATCGACGCCTGCCACCAGGCCGGCATCGGCGTCATCCTCGATTGGGTGCCCGGGCATTTCCCCAAGGACTCCTGGTGCCTGGGCCGCTTCGACGGCACCGGGCTCTTCGAGCACGAAGACCCGCGCCAGGGCGAACACCCCGACTGGGGCACCTACGTTTTCAACTACGGCCGCCACGAGGTGCGCAACTTCCTCCTCGCCAACGCCCTCTACTGGTTCAAGGAATTCCACATCGACGGCATCCGCATCGACGCCGTGGCCAGCATGCTCTACCTCGACTACTCGCGCAATGAAGGGGAGTGGATTCCCAACAAGTACGGCGGCAAGGAAAACATCGACGCCATCGACTTCCTGCGCGACCTCAACGTCGTGGTGCACGAGCATTTCCCCGGCGCGGCCATGATCGCCGAGGAATCCACCTCCTGGGCCGGCGTCTCCCGCCCGGTCTACACCGGGGGCCTCGGGTTCACCTTCAAGTGGAACATGGGCTGGATGAACGACACCCTGGACTATTTCACCAAGGATCCGGTGTTTCGTTCCTACCACCAGAATCAGCTCACCTTTTCCATGCTCTACGCCTTCCATGAGAACTTCGTCCTGCCGCTTTCACACGACGAGGTCACCCACGGCAAGGGCGCGCTCATCTCCAAGATGCCGGGCGACCAGTGGCAGCAGATGGCCAACCTGCGCCTTTTCCTCTCCTACATGTGGGCGCACCCCGGCAAAAAACTCGTCTTCATGGGCTGCGAGTTCGGCCAGTGGAAGGAGTGGAATTCCCATGAGCCCCTCGACTGGGTGCTGACGGAATTTCCGCCCCACCAGGGCGCCATGTCCCTCGTGCGCTCGCTCAACGCCCTGCACAAGGCCTTCCCGGCCATGCACGTCCGCGACAACGACTGGACCGGCTTCGAGTGGGTCGATCTCTCGGATTACGCTTCCTCCGTCATCACCTTCCTGCGCAAGGCCCCGGATGGCTCGCAAATTCTCTGGGCCTTCAACTTCACGCCCATCATCCGCGAAGACTATACCGTGGGCTGCCGCGTCCCCGGATTCTGGAAGGAAATCTTCAATTCCGATTCGGCGTTCTTCGGCGGCACGGACAGCGGCAACGGCGGAGGCGTCATGGCCAAACCCGCCACCGTCGGCGGCTGGCCCCATTACCTGTCCCTGACCCTGCCCCCGCTCGCCGCCGTCGCGTTTACGCCGGAATAGGGAAGCGCTGGGAGGCGCATATTTGAAGAATACGCCTCCCGCCGCGCCCAAAGCCCGCCCGGGCCGACTGACCACCGCTCAAAGGACAGGCTTTCTTTTTCGTATTAACCAGCATTAGCGCAACAAAAGCAGTATTCCATGACTCCAATCGCCGCTCCTCCCGCTCCCCCTTTGCTCCTGACCCTCGGCGACGCCAACGGCATCGGCCCGGAACTGGTCTGCCGCCTTCTTTCGGAGGAACCCCAATGCCGCGCGTCGTTGCGCCTTGGGCTCATCGGCCCCGAAGCGGCCCTTGTCGCCCACTGCGAGCGCCTTTCCCTGCCCAGGTTCTGGACGCCGCTTCCCGCCGACAACCCCGACGCCCTGGCGGCCTCGCCGCCCGGCGTCTATCTGCTGACGCCGCCGCGCCTGGACGGGCTGCCGGTCACGCCCGGCAAGGAAACCCCGGCCGGAGGGCTCGCCGCCGGCGAATCCCTGGAATACGCCACGGCGATCCTCGCCCGTCATCCCGACTGGGGCCTCGTCACGGGGCCGCTCTCCAAGGCGGCGCTCAACGCAGCCGGTTTCGCCTTTCCGGGGCATACGGAGTTTTTGGCCGAACGCTCGGGCGTGGGGCCGTCCGGGGTGTGCATGCACCTGTGCGGACCGGTGCTGCGGGTCAGCCTCGTCACCACGCATCCGCCCCTGGCCCGGGTGCCGTCGCTCGTCACCTACGACCGCGTGGCGCTGTGCCTGGCGCTCACCTGGGACTACGTGAAGCGCCTGGGCCTGACGGACAAGCCCATCGCCGTGTGCGGGCTCAATCCCCATGCCGGGGAGGGCGGGTTGCTCGGGAGCGAGGACGAGGCCGTGGTGCGCCCGGCCGTGGCGGCCGCCGTGGCCAAGGGGATACGCGCCATGGGGCCGCTGCCGGCGGATACGGTCTTTCACCGGGCGGTGGGGGGCGAATTTTCCGCCATCCTGGCCATGTACCACGACCAGGGACTGCCGCCGCTCAAGATGCTGCACTTTCGCGAAACGGTGAACGTCACCCTGGGCCTGCCCTTCGTGCGCACCTCCGTCGGCCACGGCACGGCCTTCGCGCTCGTCGGCACGGGACAGGCGGATACCGGCAGCCTGCGGGCGGCGTTGCGCCTGGCGCGACAGATGACGGGTGGCGCGGCCTAGGCCGCGCCACCTCAAAAATACGTCAGGCCACGACCCATACGGCCAAGCCCTTGGCCGCCTGGATGATCTTGGTCGAGACGCTGCCGAAGAGGAATTCCTCCTGCTTGGACACGCCGCGGCGGCCGACGACCACCGTGCCGTAGTCGCCTTCGTCGGCCAGGCGCAGGATTTCCAGGGCGATGCTCGTGCCGATGCTGCACTCGCGCGATTCGCGTAGCGGCGAACGGCAGCTTTCCACGAACCGCGTCTCCACCCAGGCGGGCGGGAGGCCCGCGGCGAGCAGCATGTCGCGGGCGTCGGCCAGGGCCTTGTGGGTGAGCGTCACGCGGTGCGCGCATTCCTCCTTCCAGGACGCGTCGTCGGGAAACAGGTCGCGGTCCGGCGGCCGCTCGATGGCCGCCACGGTCACATGGCGTTGCGGCCCCACGCCGGTCATGGCCGCGGTGTAGGCCACGGCGCGCCGGGAGTTTTCCGAGCCGTCGAAGGCGATCAGGATTTTTTCGGTGTTCATGGCCGCTCCGTTTGGCGAGGGGTCAGCGCTGGCCGCGCACGGCGTCGAGCGCCCGTTCCAGGTCGCGGATGAGGTCGGGCGTGGCGTCGTAAAAGACGTTGGCCGCCATGGAAAAGCGCAGCAGCACGTTGTTGAGCGCTTCCGGCACGTAGGGGAAGAGCTTGCGCAGGTTGACGATGCGGTTGGGAAACATGATGGAGCAGTCTTCCGTCGTGATGCGCGCGCGGACTTCCGGCGAGACGGACTGCGTGGTGTGCTGCCCCATGCCGACGAGGAATTGGATGATGTTGCCCAGGCCAAAGAGGTCCAGGCCGAACGGGCTGTCCTGGAAATCGAAGGTGTAGTCGAAATCGATCCAGGTATAGGTCCCGGAGTCGTAGCGCACGTAGAGATGGTCGCGGCGGACGTCGCCGTGCTTTTCGTTGTGCGCGTGCAGCCAGGCGATGGCCTGGCAGGCCTCGATGAAGTGCGTGAGCACCTCCGGGAAGAGTTCGAAGAAATAGTCCCGGTGGGGCATTTCCAGGGCCTCGATTTTTTCGTCCAGCCGCTTGCCCGGCACCACGTCGAGGATGCGCACGGGGTTGCCCGCCGTATCGGGGATGGTTTCGCCCTGCATGAAACGGTCGTCGCCGCGCACGAGGTCGAGGATGCGCGATTCCTTGCGCGGGCTGCGCGTGCAGGTGACGACCATGGATCCGATGGTCATGGGAAAGGATTCGTGGAACACGAGCTTGACGAGGCGGCGTTCCCCTGTTTCCAGGTCGCGGCAGCGTTTGACCCAGAATTTCGGGTCTTCCATGCCGAAACGGCGCTCGGCTTCGTCGCGCAGCACCAGGAAATGGCGCTCGCCCAGGGCGATGACGTCGCCGTGGCCGATGCGCATGAATTCCGTGGTGTCGGTATGGATTTCCCCCACGTGCCGGGCGGGAAAATCCGGGGCCAGACGGGCGAGCAGTGCGCGGGCGGATGGGGGCAAGGCGACCTCGTTGCGTACGTTTTTTCGTATCTATGCACCAAAGCGGCATAAGGGGCAATGGCTGGCCGGGAATTCCCGCTCCGACGGCCGGTTGGGGGCAGGGGCGCTTGTCCCGCGCCGCGGAAAAAGGCAAGGCGTTTGAACGGCCCCGGTGTGGCGGATTGCCGGGAAGCGGACGGGATTGAACGCAGGCGCGTCCGGGAGCGGGTCGCGAAAGGGGATGGCGATGGCGGCGACGACTGCGCGGGGCGGCGGCGGATGGACGGGCAAGGCGTTCTGGTGTGTCCTGTGGGCGGCGCTTGGCGTGTACCTCCTTTCCCGCACGGCCAGGATGAACGCCGACCCGGACCTCTGGGGCTATCTCGCCTTTGGCCGGCTTTTCTGGGAGGGCGGCTTTCCCTACAAGGACGTCTTTGCCTTCACGCCCGTCAAGGACGCCTGGGTCTACCACGAGTGGCTGCTCGGGGTGCTTTATTACAAGGCCGTGGCGTATTTCGGTCTCGAATTCCTGCAATGGCTCAAGTACGCCGCGCTCCTGGCGACGCTTGCGCCCCTTGTGCGCGTGGCCGTGCGCCGGGGCGGGCGGCAGGCCACGGCGTACTGCGCCATCCTCTACGTCATGCCCGTCTTCACCATGAATGCGAGTCCCGTGCGGGCCAAGGTCTTTTCCCACCTGTTCTTCGCCGTCACGGTACTGGTGCTGGAGTTGTGCCGACGCAAACGGTTCACGTACGGGTTGTGGCTGCTTCCTTTGTTCGCCTTCTGGGCCAATCTGCACGGCGAGGTGGCGGTGGGGTTTCTCGCGCTTGGCGCGTACGGCGTGGGTTCGTTTTTAAACGGCGAACGGGGCCTTGCCGCGCGCTATGCCGCCGTGACGCTCGGCTGTTTCGCCGCCTCGTGCGTCACGCCCTACGGGCCGGCGGTGTGGAAATTCTTCCTCTACGCCTGGGGCCATTCCCGGCCGGACATCCTGGAGTGGCAAAGCATTTTTCATTTCGTCCGGGGCAATCCGGGCTTCGGCGTCTTTTTCGCGACGCTGACGCTTATCGTCGTGGCCGCCGCGATGCTGGGCAAGGGCAGGCGCGAGGCGGTTTCGCTGCTCATGCTGTTCGGGTTCCTTTTCGCCGCGGCCAAGTCCGTGCGCATGCTGACCTATCTGTGCCTGGCCATCGTCTTGTATGTGCCGGCCTATCTGGATGCGTATGCGGCGCGGCTGGCCGTGCGGCTTGCGCCGTTTCGCCGTGCGGTTTTGTCGTGTCTGGCCCTGGCGGCCCTGGGCTATGGCGTGTGGCAGGGGGCTGCGCTTTGGCGGCGGGGCATTGCGCGCATCGTGGTTACGGACATTGCCGCCCACGACCCGGGAGCCGGATTCATGTATTATCCTGTGGACGGCCTGCGCCACATCCTGGCTACGAAGTGCGCGGGCCGGATCATGCCGCAGTTCGCCTGGGGCGAGTATTTGCTGTGGGAGCTGCCGCCGTCGTTTAAAATCGGCATGGATGGCCGCTACGAGACGGTCTACGACGACGCCTATACCGACGCCTATTTCGCTTTCGTAAACGGCAAAAGCGATACCGGCGCATTCCTCGACAAATACGGCGCGGACATCGTGGTGCTCAAAAAATCGGAGAAGGCCTGGGAGAACATGCGCTGCCTGCCGGATTGGGAGGAGGCGTTCGGTAACGAGGGCTACAGCGTGTTTTATAGAAAAACGCCAGCCGCATCTTGAGCGATTAGAGCGGCAAAAAGAAAATGGGCCTTGCGGCAAATAGCCGCAAGGCCCTGATTTTCTTGGTGGAGGCGATGGGACTTGAACCCACTACCTATGCGTTGCGAACGCATCGCTCTCCCAGATGAGCTACGCCCCCGTTAGGAAGAAGGGGTATAGGCGGATTCCGGGGACGGGTCAAGGAATCCCTGGCCCGCCCGCGCAAAAAACCTTTGCACGGCAAGTGGTCCGGTCACGGTTGACCCGATGCTCCGTGTCTGCCACAGTGAGGATCGGAATTCCCCGGAACCATTATGTCTTTTTTGGCCGCAAGGCCGAAGGAGCCCTGTTCATGAAAGTCCATCGCGCCCTGCGGATGGAGCGCTGCATCGGCTGCCACTCCTGTTCCCTGGCCTGCGCCAGGCTTGTGTATAAAAATTTTTCCTGGAACACCGCAGGCATCCGCATCCGCTCCACGGGCGGCGTCTCCAGCGGGTTCCAGGCCGTGCTCTGCCTGGCCTGCGACCCAGCCCCATGCGCCGCCGCCTGCCCCACGGGCGCCATGAGCCCGCGCAAATCCGGCGGCGGGGTGCTGCTCAAAAAATCCCTGTGCGTGCAGTGCGGCAAATGCGCGGCCGCCTGCCCGGTGGAGGCGATCAACCTCGACGCCGCCGGAAACCCCAGCGTGTGCATCCACTGCGGCCAGTGCATCCCCTTTTGCCCCCACGACTGCCTGGAGCTGGTGGAAGCCGCCGCCCCGGCCGCGCCCTGCCTGGAGAGCTGCAATGTCGCCGAAAAATAACGACCCCGACCTGTTCCGCGTCCTCGTCTATGATCTTTCCGCCAGGCGCGGCGACATCGTCCTTGTGCCCGGGCGCGGGCAATACATCGGCGGTTCGGGGCTGGCGGCGCTGCTTTTCGAGAAATACGGCCTGCCCACGGCCCCGCCGTTCGATCCCGGCCAGCCGCTCATCTTCGCCATCGGCCCGGCCACGGGCTACTTTCCGCTCATGAGCAAGACCGTGTGCGGCTTCAAGTCGCCCTACAACGGCAACTACGCCGAATCCCACGCCGGCGGCCGCTCGGCCCTGGCCCTGCGCTTCGCCGGCTTCGACGCGCTGGTCGTCACGGGCAAGGCCGCGCGCCTGTCCACGCTCGTCGTGGGGGCGCGGCGCATCGAGCTCCTCGACGTCCACTACCTGCGCGGCGCGGACGTCTTCACCACGGGCAAGCTCCTGCGCAAGATCGCCGCCGGCGCCTCGGGCCACCGCAGCATCATGCGCATCGGCCCGGCAGGGGAAAACGGCAGTGCCTACGCCTGCATCAACGTGGACACCTACCGCCACTTCGGCCGCCTCGGCGCGGGCGCCGTCATGGGCGCGAAAAACTGCAAGGCGCTCGTCGTCATGGGCGACGGCGACCTGGCGCTCCCCGAGGACAAGGCCTATCCGAAGTTGTTTAAGGAAATCCACGACAAGGTTACCGCGTCGGGGATGATGGAGAAATACCACAACCTCGGCACGCCGGCCAACGTGCTGCCCCTAAACGCCCTCAAATCCCTGCCCTGGCGCAATCTGGCCGCGACCACCGACCCGGAGGCGGACAAGATCTCCGGCGAGGCGTTCGCGGAAAAGCTGCTCATGCACAACGCCGCCTGCGCCGGCTGTCCCGTGGGCTGCATCCACGTCGGCATGGTGCGCGAGATGTTCTCCGCTTCCCACCGCTTCGCCATCCACCAGGTGGCCTACGACCACGAGCCCAACTTCGCCGCCGGCCCCATGCTCGGCGTCACCGACCCGAGCGAGGTGCTGGCGATAAACGACGTGGCCGACCGCCAGGGCCTGGACATCATCTCCGCCGGCGTGGCCCTGGCCTGGGCCGTGGAAGCCACGCAAAAGGGACTCGTTTCCGAAAAAGAGACCGAGGTGAAGCTTGCCTTCGGCGACGCGGCCGCTTTCAAGCGGGCGATGTGGCTGCTTGGCCACAAGGTCAACGACTTCTACGCCGCCCTGGGACAGGGGGCGCTTGTCGCGGCCAGACAGTACGGCGGCGAGGACTTCGCCTGCGTGCTCGGCCAGGAGATGGCCGGCTACGCCACGGGCGAGACCTATTTCGCCTCCCAGACCGTGTCCTTCCGCCATTCCCACCTGGACACCGGGGCCTATTCCTACGACCAGAAACACAAGGAGAAGGACGTGGACGCGGTGGTCAAATTCCTCGTGGACGACGAGCGCGAGCGCGTGCTTTTGACCTGCCTCGTGGCCTGCCTGTTCGCCCGCGAGGTCTACAAGCCCGAGGTCGTCGCCGCGGCCCTGTCCTGCCTCGGGCATGGGGAGCTCGCGGCCGGCATCGATACGGCAGCGGAAAACGCCCGCCGGGCGCGTTGGAGACTGAAGATCGCCACGGGATACGATCCGCTTGCCACGCGCATTCCCAAACGCTTCGCGGAAATCGAGACCTGGAAGGGCCCCGTGGACGCGGCCTACATGGAGGCGCTGCGCGCGGGATACGCCGCGGCCGTGCTGTCGCTTGGCGCGCCGTTGCCTTCCGCGTGACGGTACGGTTTCATCGGGTGGCATTACGGCGGTGGGCCGTGCATATCGCCGTGCGCTGTGGTAATGGACGGGCATGATCCTTTATTCTCCCGCCTCGCCCATTCCCGCCAAAGGAGACGCCCATGGCCGATCAAGCGCATGACGCGGCGAAAAAGCCCCTCGCCGCGGTCCTCAAGGACGCCGGGGCCACCCCGGAAGGACTGACCGGGGCCGAGGCGGCCAAACGTCTTGCCGCAAATGGCCCCAACGCCCTGCCCGAGAAGAAGGTCAACCCGCTCCTCAAGCTGTGCGGCTACTTCTGGGGCCCCATTCCCTGGATGATCGAGGCGGCGGCGATCCTCTCGGCCGTGGTCGGGCACTGGGCCGACCTCACCATCATTTTGGTGCTGCTCGTCTTCAACGCGGCCATCGGCTTTTTCGAGGAGCACAAGGCGGAAAACGCCCTGGCCGCGCTCAAAAACCAGCTGGCGCTTCGGGCCAGGGCGCTGCGCGACGGGGCCTGGGGCGGGGTGGACGCCGCGACCCTGGTCGTCGGCGACGTCATCCGTCTGCGCCTGGGCGACGTCATCCCGGCCGACGCGGTCTGCCTCGAGGGCGACTACCTGAGCGTCGATCAGGCGGCGCTCACCGGCGAATCCCTGCCCGTGGCGAAAAAAGTCGGCGACACGGTCTATTCCGGGGCCGTGGCCAAACAGGGCGAGATGGTGGCCGTGGTCACGGCCACCGGCTCCGGCACGTTTTTCGGCAAGACCGCGCGCCTGGTTTCCACGGCGGGCGCGACGTCCCATTTCCAGAAAGCCGTGATGACCATCGGCAACTACCTCATCTACCTCACCCTCGCCATGGTCGCCGTGCTCATCCTCGTCGGCCTCGACCGGGGCGAAAAGATCCTCGAACTGGCCCAGTTCGCGCTCATCCTCACCGTGGCCGCCATCCCTGTGGCCATGCCCGCGGTGCTGTCCGTGACCATGGCCGTGGGAGCGCTTGCGCTGTCCAAACTCAAGGCCATCGTTTCGCGACTGGAAGCCATCGAGGAAATGGCCGGCATGGACATCCTCTGTTCCGACAAGACCGGCACGCTCACGCAAAACAGGCTCACCCTGGGCGAACCCATCGTTTTCGCGGCCAGGGACGCGGCCGAACTCCTGCTCCTCGGCGGCCTGGCCTCCAAGGCCGAGGACCGCGACGCCATCGATCTGGCGATCCTGGAGAGCCTGCCGGACCAAAAGGCGCTGGCGGGCTACAAACAGACGGCGTTTACGCCCTTCGACCCCGTGGGCAAGCGCACCGAGGCGGCCGTGACCGACGCCGCGGGCGCGGCGTTTCGCGTGACCAAGGGCGCGCCGCAGGTGATCATGGGGCTGTGTTCCCTTTCCGCCGCCGATGCACAAAGGGCCGACGCCGCCGTGGAGGAACTCGCGTCCAAGGGCTCGCGTACGCTCGGCGTCGCGCGCAAGGACGGGGAGGGGGCCTGGGTGTTTTGCGGTATCCTGCCGCTGTCCGATCCGCCGCGTGAGGATTCCGCCGCGACCATCGCCAAGGCCGGCGAGCACGGTATCGCCGTCAAGATGGTCACCGGCGACAACACGGCCATTGCCCGGGAAATCTCCAGGGAGCTCGGTCTTGGCCAGAGCATCGTTCCGGCCGGGGGCTTTTTCGCCGAGGGCGCGGATGTTTCGCGCCTGGGCGTGGACGTGGAGGAGCGCATCGAAGCCGCGGACGGCTTCGCCCAGGTCTTTCCCGAGCACAAGTACGGCATCGTCAAGGCGCTCCAGAACAGGGGGCACTTGGTCGGCATGACCGGCGACGGCGTCAACGACGCCCCGGCGCTCAAACAGGCCGATGTCGGCATCGCCGTGTCCGGGGCCACGGACGCGGCCCGCGCCGCTGCCGACCTCGTGCTCACCGCGCCGGGCCTGTCCGTCATCGTCGAGGCCGTGGAATACGCCCGGCGCATCTTCGAGCGCATGAACTCCTACGCCATCTACCGCATCACCGAGACCATCCGCATCATGCTCTTCGTGGTGCTCGCCATCCTCGTCTACAACTTCTATCCGATCACCGCGGTCATGATCATCCTGCTCGCGCTTTTAAACGACGTGCCCATCATGACCATCGCCTACGACAACACCTACCTCGACCCCAACCCCGTGCGCTGGGACATGCGCCGCGTGCTCACGCTCTCCACGGTTCTTGGCGTCATCGGCGTCATCGAGACCTTCGGCCTGCTCATCCTGGCCAAGACCTATTTGAAGCTCGACCTGGCGCAGATCCAGTCCTTCATCTTCCTCAAGCTGGCCGTCGCCGGGCATCTGACGCTTTTCGTCGCCCGCTCGCGCAAGCCCTTCTGGGCGCCGCCCCATCCCGCGCCGGCCATGATCTGGTCGGCCCTGGCCACCAAGGCCCTGGCCACGGCCTGCGTGGGCCTGGGCTGGTTCGTGGCCGCCGTGCCCTGGGAATACGTCGGGCTCATCTGGGGCTACTGCATCATCTGGCTTTTTATTGAAGACTGGGCCAAGCTCGTGGTATACGGACACTTGGCCATGGAACCTCCGGCGCAGCACCGGCATATCCTCGGCCGTGTCAACCGTCCGCTGCATCCCGCCGCAGTGCGTGCGGCAAAGCCCTAACCCCATCCGTTCCCTCTCAAGGAGCACCCCATGCCGCTTTTCACGGAACTGCCCGCTTACGCCGCCCTGGCCGAGCATTTCGAGATCGCCAGGGACCTGCGCATGCGCGACCTGTTCGCCGCCGACGCCGGCCGGTTCGACAAGTTCTCCCTGCGCCTGGGCGACATCCTCTTCGATTATTCGAAAAACCGGGTGACGGAAGAGACCATGTCCCTGCTGTTTGAACTGGCCCGGCAGGCGGGCGTCGAGGCCCGGCGCGACGCGATGTTCTCCGGCGAAAAAATCAACCGCACCGAGGACCGGGCCGTGCTGCACGTGGCGCTTCGCAATCGCGCCAACCGCCCCATTCTGGTCGACGGCGCGGACGTCATGCCCGATGTCAACCGGGTGCTCGCGCAGATGCGTGATTTCTGCGCGCGCATCCACTCCGGGGCCTGGAAGGGATACACTGGCAAGAAGATCACCGACGTGGTCAATATCGGCATCGGAGGCTCGGACCTGGGGCCGCAGATGGCCTCGCTCGCCCTGGCCCATTACGCCGTGCCCGGCATGACCGCGCACTTCGTCTCCAACGTGGACGGCACGCATCTGGCCGAGACGTTTAAGCGCGTCGATCCCGAGACGACGCTTTGGATCATCGCGTCGAAAACCTTCACCACGCTCGAAACCATGGCCAACGCGCACACGGCGCGCGACTGGTTCCTCGCCCATGCCAGGGACGAGGCCGCCGTGGCCCGGCATTTCGTGGCCCTTTCCACCAACGCCGCCGCCGTGGCCGCCTTCGGCATCGACACGGAGAACATGTTCGCCTTCTGGGACTGGGTCGGTGGGCGCTATTCGCTGTGGTCGGCCATCGGGCTTTCCATCGCCCTGGCCGTGGGCTTCGACAAGTACGCGGCCATGCTCGAAGGGGCGTTTGCCGCCGACGAACACTTCCGCACCGCACCGCTGGATAAAAATATCCCCATCGTCATGGGGCTGCTCGGCATCTGGTACAACAATTTTTTCGGCGCGCAGACGCAGGCCATCCTGCCCTACGACCAGTACCTCACGCGCTTCGCCGCCTATTTTCAGCAGGGCGACATGGAGAGCAACGGCAAGTCCGTCTCGAACGACGGCCGGTTCGTGGACTACACCACCGGCCCCATCATCTGGGGCGAGCCCGGCACCAACGGCCAGCACGCCTTCTACCAGCTGATCCACCAGGGCAGAAAGCTCATCCCCTGCGATTTTCTGGCCGCGGCCAAGAGCCTCAATCCCCTGGGCCGGCACCAGGACATGCTGCTGTCGAACTTCTTCGCCCAGACCGAGGCCCTCATGCGGGGCAAGACCGTGGAGCAGGCGCGCGAGGAGCTTGCCGGCAAGGGCTATGCGCCCGAGCGCCTGGAACTGCTGGCCCGGGCCAAGTCCTTCGAGGGCAACCGGCCGACCAATTCGTTCCTTTACGACTCCCTGGACCCGAAGACGCTCGGCACGCTCATCGCGCTCTACGAGCACAAGATTTTCACCCAGGGCACGATCTGGGACATCAATTCCTACGACCAGATGGGCGTGGAGCTCGGCAAGGTGCTGGCGGGCGCGATCCTAAAGGAACTGGAAGACGCAAAGCCCGTGGCCTCGCACGATTGCTCGACCAACGGGCTGATCAATTACTACAAGATGTTGCGCGGATAATGATATCGCTTCTCCCGTCAGGGGAGGAGGGCCGGGCATACGGATTACGCCGCAACTGTCGTCGGCACGCCGCGGTCTGGAAGCGTTTTCCGCACGTTGCCAGCGAAAATGCGCCATTGCGGGATGCTGCCGTTCCTCTGCTGTGGAGCGTGCAAGCACTATGAAGCGCAGCGGCTTTTGGGACAGAGGCATCCATGCGCGACGAGGCAAAACGAGCCCTGATCGAGCGATATCTTGCCGCCTATAATGCGCTTGATGTCGAGGGCATGATGGAAACGGTGCATCCTGATGTTGAATTCAGCAACATCGCCAATGGCGAAGTCAACGCGAGGACCTCGGGCGCTGAGGCGTTTCGTGCGTTGGCGGAGCAATCAAAAAAATTATTCGCGTCCCGGAAGCTGGCCGTGACAGGATTTGAAGCAGCCGGCGACATGGCGAACATCTCATTGGATTTTCACGGTGTTTTGGCGGTCGATCTTCCCAATGGATTGCATGAGGGCGATTGCATAACGCTCTCCGGTCGATCCGAATTTGTCTTTTGCGACGGCAAACTCTCGAAGATTACGGACATCAGCTGAGCGCAGGCTGTTTCGCCAGCCGCAGCAGCCTGTCCGCCACGATGGCGGCGGCCATGTCCCGCTTGAGTTCCCCGGAAACCACGAGTTTGCCCGTCACGTCCATGGGCTCGCTGGCATGGGCCGCGGCCAGCTCCTGCTCGAAGGCCGCGCGCAACAGCCGAAACGATTCCTCCACTTCGGGATAGGCGTTGTCCTCCCGCCACGGCAGGCGCAAGGTCTGCCCGGTGCCGCGCATGGCGTGGCTCGGCGTGGACAGGCTGTAATGGCCCGCCGGCGGCGCGCCGGCGCGCTCGTGCTCGTGCGGGTGGCAATGGGCCTGCCACGAAGCCGGCGGCTCGGGAATGGTCGATTCCACGCGCACGTAGGGCAGGGCGAGGCCTTTTTCGTGGCCTTCCAGGATGACGGAATAGGTCAGTTCCGGCCGCAGGTTGCCACGTTGTTTCTCGATGCGCCAAGTGATGAGCATGCAAAAGCCTCCTTACGCCGCCGGCAGTTCGAGGACATCGCCGAAGGGCGGCCGGTTGCGGGCCGATTCGGGAGCGACCCACAGCACCGGATAGGTCGGTTCGTCCGGGTAGCGGTCGCATTCCAGGTCCGTGCAGTAGATCAGGCACGCCGGGCGCAGGCCGATGGCCTCCACCACGGCGAAAACGGGCCGATAGTCTGTGCCGCCGCCGCCGGCGGGAAAGAGCGCGAGCGGCGGGTCGTTGCGGGTGAGGACCACGGGGTCGCTTGCTGCGGCGTCGCAGAAAGAGACGAGCAGGCGCGTGTCGCAGGTGTCGAGAATGGCCGTCAGCTCGGCGCAAAAGGCCCGCAGCAGCGCGTCGCCCACCGACCCGGACGTGTCGATGGCGAGCACCACGTCGCCGAGCTGTTGGCTGCGCGGCGATGGCAGGTACAGCCCCTGGTGCACGTGGCGGCGATTGGGCGGCGACCAGGAATAGTCGTTTACCGCGCGCGAAAGGATGAACCGGCGCAGCAGCACGCCCCAGGGCAGGCGCGGCTGCGCCAGTTCCCCGAGCTGGCGGGCGAGCCCAGCGGGCAGGTTGCCCATGTCCGAGGCGCTGCGCAGCGACTGGCTGACGTCCTGGCGCAGCCGCGTCGTCAGTTCGCGGCGCGTGGCCTCGCCCGGGTCGCCGGCGAGGTCCGGGTGGTCGCGCACCTCGCCCCGGGCCGGGGCGGATGCGCCATCGCGGGGTTTGTCCGGCGCGTCGCGATCTCCGGATGCGGACTGGCGCGTTTTCTTCGCGCCCTTGGCGTCGAACTTCCCGGCCGCCGCCTCGGCCTGGCGCGCCTTGCCGGCAAAAGGCGCCTTGCCTTCGCCGCCGCCCATTGCGTCCGGGGCGCTGGCGTCCTTGCGCCGGGAAGGCTTGCCGCCGCCCGCGCCCGGGCGTTCTTCGAGTTCCCCGGAAAGCGCGGCGTAAATGGCCTCGGCCGGGCGGCCGGCGTGGGCGGCGTCGAAGGGGTAGCCCTTGGGCAGGGTGAACCCGGCTTCGGCGAGCAGGCCGTTTACGGCCAGGTCGCAGGCCTTGTTCCACAGGGCCGGGTCGCGGTCGCGGCGGCGCAGGTGGTGTTCGAAGCTCACGTGCAGGATGACGTGGGCGAGCATGGCCGCAATGTCCTCCTCGTCGCGACAGACGAGGACGTTCGGGTTGTAGCCGAGCGTCACGCCGTCGGTCCAGAGGTCCGCGCAGGCCGCGTCCTCGCGCAGGAAAAGGCGCAGGGCCATGGCTCCGAAAAACGGGTGGCCGAGCACCAGCTCCATGCGCGCCCTGGCCAGTTTGCGCGCCACGGGATCGGGGCCGTTCACGCGAACACCTCGGCGTTGTCGCGCGCCCAGGCGGCGAAGGCGTCGGTCGCGGCGGTGGTTTGATCGTTGCGCACGGCTTCGCGCATGAGCAGCACGCCGAATTCCGCCGGCAGCCGCGCGGCGTAGCGGGCGAGTGCCGGCATGGTTTCGGGTCGGGCATGCCTGCCCAGGGCTTCGCAGATGGCCGTGGCCACGGCCGGGTCGCGCGGGGCCGGGGCGGCGTCGGGATCGGCCAGCACGGCGTCGGTGTCGGGCAGCTCCCGCCACAGGCGCAAAAACGCGTCGAATTCCACGGCCGCGCCCTCGCCCACGGCCCCGGCGACGAGCGATGCTTCGATGGCGGCATCGGGCCGGGCGGCGAGCAGGGCGGACACGAACGCCCAGGAGCGCGGCGAGGGAAAGGCGCGGTCGGCGCGGGTGGGATCGAAATCGTGCAGCAGCGCCGGGCGGAAGCGCAGGAACGCGGTCACTTCCGGCCGGATACCCGCGCGTTCCGCCCAGGCCAGCCAGTCCGGCAGGTGCGGTTCAAAATCGAGGTGCACGAAGCGGTTGGCCAGGGCCGTGGGCATGCGGTGGGTGACGGCGCGGTCCTGGTCGCGGTTGCCGGCGGCGAGGACGGCCCAGCCGTCTGGCAACTGGTACTCGCCGAGCGCCCTGTCGAGGATGAGCTGGTAGCAGGCGGCCTGGACCAGGGGCGGCGCGGCGTTGAGTTCGTCGAGAAAGAGCACGCCCGCGCCGTCGGTCGGCAAAAAGGCCGGGGCGCGCCAGTGGGTGCGGCGATCCTCACCGATGTGCGGCAGGCCGCGCAGGTCCACGGGATCGAGCAGCACGGCGCGGATGTCGAGCAGGGGAAGGTGCAGGACAGCGGCCGTTTGCGCCGCCACCTGGCTTTTGCCGACACCCGGCGGTCCCCAGAGGAACACGGGCTGGCGCGCGGCGATGCAGGTTTGCAGGGCGCGGCCGACATGGGAAGGAATCACGGGAAAGTCGCCTCCGAAACGGTATTGTCCCGAACCGTCGCGGCAGCCGGTGCAGGAGCGCGCCTTGGGGCCCGGCGCGGACTTCCGGGCCTTGCGGCGCGTCGGGCATGACCTCCGGCGCGGACGATCCGGGACGCCTTCTGGTATTGGAAATGAAAATCATTGTCAACTGGAAGGGCGTGGCGTCACGCGCAGCGGGAAAGGGGCATGGGGCGCAATGGCAGGGCCGCGCGGGGGCGCGCGAAAGGGCTTCAGGCCGACGGTGCGTCGGGCGAAAGGCAGGCATCGCCGCACACGGACAGGTAGTCGTCCACGGCTTCCTCGAAGGCGTGTTGCAGGTCTTGCGGCGTTTCGCCGTGAAAGGTCACCACGTCGCGGATGCCGGCGATGCGGCCGTGCAGGCCGCCGTCCTCGACCTGACATTCCAGGCAGTAGCCCTTGTAGGTCGCGTAGCAGGCGTCGTTTGCCATGTGTTTCGACCTCAGGCCGTCGCGCCGGCCCGGACGAGGAAATCCCGGACATCGGCGGCGCAGCCTTTTCCCAGCACGTTTTCCGGATGCGGGCGGTGGAAGAAGCCCTTGACCCCGCCGAGCAGGAACCGCACCCGCGAGCCGGTTGTTTTCTGGTGATGGTGGATTTCCCGGCCGCCCAGGGCGCGAATGAGCGCCGTGACGTCGTCCCAGGCGATGTCCGCCCGGGGAGGGGTGACGAAAAGGGCCTGCCAGGTGCGCTGGCGGGCGCTGTTGAGCTTGACCGGCGGAAGCGGCGCGACGGCGTCGTTTAAGGCCATGACCGGAGTATAACCCGACCCGGGCGCGCGGCGTCAAGACCCCGGGGCCGCGGAGGCGTCCTGCCCGGCCTGCCGCCAGCCCGTGACCAGGGCCACGGCCTTGATGCCTTTTTTCTCGCCGGTAAACCCCAGCCCCTCTTCGGTGGTGGCCTTGACGTTGACCTGGGATCTGTCGAGCCCGAGCAGCGCCGCGACGTTTAAGCGGATGGCCTGGGCATGGGGGCCGATGCGCGGAATCTGGCAGATGACCGTCAGGTCCACGTGGCTGATGGCAAGTCCCCGGCTTTTCGCCAAAAGCAGCGCTTCGCTCACGAACACGCCCGAGGCCATGTTGTCGAAGTCCGGGTTGCTGTCCGGGAAAAGCGCGCCGATGTCCCCACCGGCAACGCAGCCGAGGATGGCGTCGACCAGGGCGTGCAGCAGCACGTCGCCGTCGGAGTGGGCCAGCACCTCGGGCGCGCCGAGGATGGGGTAGCCACCGAGCTTCATGGGCCGGGCCGGCTGTTTGCCGGGGCGGGCGGGATCGGCGTAGCGGTGGACGTCGTAGCCGTAGCCGACCACGGGCACGGCGACGGCGGGGCTTGCGGCGAGCAAGGCGAGGTCCTCCGGGTTGGTGATTTTGCGGTTTTCGGACGCGCCGGCCACGGTCGTCACGTCCTGGCCGAAGTGTTCGACGAGGCTCGCGTCGTCGGTGACGTCGAAATCCTCGCCGGCATGGGCGAAGGCCTGGCGCAACAGGGACAGTTCGAATCCTTGGGGGGTCTGTACCGCGGCCAGGGCGTTGCGGTCGAACGTGCGCGCGACCACGCCGCCCGACATTTCCTTGATCGTGTCCGTGACGGGCAGGACCGGGATGACGGCCTTTTTTCCCGCAAGCAGGGCGTCGATGACCCGGCCGATCAGCGGCGGATCGGCGAAGGGGCGCGCGGCGTCGTGCACGAGCACGAAGCGGCACGCGCGCGGCAGGGCGGCCAGCCCGCTCGCCACGGAGTCCTGCCGCCGCACGCCGCCCGGGGCGGTCACGACGGCAACGCCCGGGTCCTCCCTGGCGCGAAGCGCGTCGAGCTCCGCCTGCGCGGCCGCAAGGTCGGCCGGGGGAAAGACCACGACCACGCCCGCGACCTCGGGGCAGCGCGCGAAGGCGCGTAGCGAGCGCCAGTAGAGCGGGCGGCCGTCCAGGCGCAGAAACTGTTTTTTGACGCCGCCTGCGGCAGAGGCCAGCCGGGTGCCGGACCCGGCGGCCAGGAGCACGGTCCACACGGACACGGGAATTCCTTTGGGTTGGCGGTGAAAAAAGGGGGAGCCGGCCGATAAGCCGGGTTTTGTTCCCCGGAAGATCCGGGGCGGTCGTCATTCCTCTAGGACCGCGATTACTCGCGGCCTCAAGCAACCTACCCGAGGGCACGGCCGGGCCAGCCTTGACGCCCTCCTATTTGGTTTTGCTCCGAACGGGGCTTGCCGAGCTTGCCGCGTCGCCGCGACAACTGGTGGGCTCTTACCCCACCGTTTCACCCTTACCCGCGCGGGGTTCGCGCGGGCGGTTTGCTTTCTGTGGCGCTCTCCCGGGATCGCTCCCGCTGGGGGTTACCCAGCGTCCCGCCCTATGGAGCCCGGACTTTCCTCCCCGGGCCTTGCGGCCCGCGGCGACGACCTGTCCGACTCCCCGCAATCCCCATAAGGCCCTTCGCCCGCTTCGTCAAAGGGCGGCAAGGGGATGGCCGCCTGCGCTTGTGTCCGGGCGTAGCCGATGCTAGTGTCCATCCTGGGGAAATTGGGGCGCGCATGGGAGAGGAGGACCGGGCATGCGGGTAGTGGTGTTATGCCTGTCGGCGTTGTTGGCCATGGCGGCTTCGGCCCTGGCCACGGACTGGAAGTTTCTGGCCGCCCATGCGGACAAGTCGGTGAGCCTGTATTACGACCCCCATTCCGTGCGGGTGCGGGGGGATTTCGTCCAGGTCCGGATCAAGCGCGTTTTTTCCGAACAGGAAGGCCGGGAACTGGCCGAGGACCACAATGCGCCGGAACCCGTGGCCTATGCCGTGGAGCAGGTGACCCTCGATTGCGAGAACAAGCGGATCGCGCGGCGCGCCGGGGTCTGGATCGGCGTCAGCGGCAAGGCCCTGGACCGCGATGCGCCGGCCTCGGGACTACCCTGGCGGCCCATGCGCCGCGGGGGCCTCGGCCGGGCGCTGTGCGAGGAGCTCAATTGACGCCGCCCGGGGCGGAAGGGAAACGGCCCATGGCCGGGAGGATCGTCGCCGCGCTGTGCGCGCTGGCGTTTTTTTTCACGGCGGCCGCAAGCCGCGCCGCCGACCGCGACGCCCCCTACGCCGCGCTGCTCGCCGCCCATGTCGCGGACGGCGTGGTGGATTACGCGGGACTTAAAAAAGACGAAGCTACACTCGACAACTACCTTGCCGCCCTGGCCGCCGTGGACCCGGCCGCCCTGTCCGGCCCGGAGCGCTTCGCCTACTATATCAACGTCTACAACGCCTGGACGCTCAAGCTCATCCTCGAACATTACCCCGGCATCCGCTCCATCAAGGACGCGGGGAACCTTTTCCGCTCGCCCTGGCAGCGCGCGTTCGTGCGCCTGCGTGCGGGCACGGTCAGCCTCGACGACGTGGAGCATGGCATCCTGCGGCCGCAGTTCCACGACCCCCGCGTGCATTTCGCGGTCAACTGCGCCTCCAAGAGCTGCCCGCCGCTGGCCGGCGCGCCCTATGCGGGCGCGACCCTGGACGCCGCCCTGGACGCGGCCGCACGCGCTTGCATCAACAACCCGGCCAACACCTTTTTTAAGGACGGCACGCTCCACGTCAGCCGCATTTTCGACTGGTACGGCGAGGACTTCGGCGGCCCCGAGGGCGTGTGGCGCTTCATCCGGCGCTACGCCGCTCCGCCCCTGGCCGCGGCCATGGACGCGGCCGGACGGCACGAGCTGGCCTATACGCCCTACGACTGGTCGCTCAACGGGCGGTGACGCCATGCCGTCGTCCCGTTGCGAAGCCGCGCGCGCCGCGTCCGACGCTGGCGGGGGAAGCCGCCGCGCGCCATGGCGCGCCGTTTTGAAATTCCCGCATCCGCTGCTCGCGCTTGCCGCCTGTCTGCTCGCCCTGGCCCTGTGCGGGGCGTTTGCGGCCGGGCGCGGCGTGTACGCGGCCTGCTTCGCCGCGTCCTTCGCCGCCCTGGCGTTTGCCGTGCGGCGGTTCCCGGACGGCGGGCGGGGCAGGACGACCGTCATGCTCCTCGGCCTGGGGCTTGCGCTACGCCTGCTGTTTCTGTGCGCGTGGCCGGCCGATTCCGACGTCAACCGCTACATCGTCGAAGGGGCGCTGCAACGGCGCGGCGGCAACCCCTACCTGCTCGCCCCGGGTGATGCGCGCACGGCGGCGCTTTTGTCCGAACCGGCGCGGCAGGCCCTGCCCGGGGTCAACCACAAGGAGCTTGCGGCCGCGTATCCGCCCCTGGCCGAGCTCTATTGCCGCCTCGTGGCGTCTGTTTCGCCCACGCCCCTGGGATTTAGGGCGGCGGCGGCCCTGGCCGACCTGCTCGGCTGCGCGGCCCTTGCCATGGTCCTTTCCCGGCGCGCCGCGCCGGCGGCGCTGCTGCTTCTTGCCGTGGCCAACCCGTTGTCCCTGGTCATGGGCGCGGGGGAAGGCCACCTCGATGCGCTCATGATCCCGCTCGTTTCCCTGGCGCTTTGGGCCTTCGGCTCCCGGCGCGACGGTTTCGGATTCGCCTTGCTCGGCGCGGCGGGCATGGTCAAATACCCGGCACTTGCGCTCGCGCCCTTTTTCATGCGCGGCGGCAATGCGAAAAAAGCCCTCTGGGCCGCCGCGCCGCTTGGCGCATTTGTCTTTTTCGCCGGCGCGGGGACAGGGCTTTTCGCCTCCCTGGCCGCCTTTGCCCGCTTCAATGCCCATGGCGGGCCGCTTGCGGCCCTGCTCTGGCCGCTTTTCGGCCCGGCCGCGCCGGTTGCCGCCATGAGCATCGGCGCGGCCGCGCTGGCGCTCTTGTGGCTCGCCGTCCAGGACGTCCGGCGCGGCCCGGCCGCGGCCTGCTGCGTCGCCCTGGCCTGCCTGCCCACGGTCTATCCCTGGTATTTGCTACCCCTGGTCCCGCTTTGGGCGCTGCGCCCGACGTGGGCGCTGTGGTGGCTCTTTGCCGCCCAGGGACTGGTGACCACGCCCGGCTGGCTGCGCCCGGCAGGGCTCGGCGGCGAGGGCGCGGCGCTCGCCGCCGTCTGGCTGCCCTGGCTCGGCCTGGTCCTGGCCGGAGCCGTGCGCCCGCTGATGCTCGTGCGGGGCAGGGCGTTCGCTCCAGCGCCGCGCCTGGCCGTGGTGGTGCCGGCCCGGGACGAGGCCGCGCGCCTGGGCGCATGCCTTGGCTCCCTGGCCGCGCCCCTGGCCGCCGGGGAGATTGCGGAAGTGGTCGTGGCCGACGGCGGCTCGCGCGATGCGACCGTGGACGTTGCCCGCGCGCACGGGGCGCGGGTGATGGTCGCGGCCGGCGGCCGGGGCGGGCAGATCGCGGCGGGGGTCGCCGCTTGCGCGAGCGAGGCGGTGCTGGTGCTCCATGCCGATTGCCGCATGGACGCCCACGTGCCGCGCCGGGTGCTCGGGGCGCTTTCGCGCACGCCGCAAGTGGCCGGAGGCGCGGTCGGCATGCGCTTTGCCGGCGGCGGGACCAGGCTTTCGCTCGTTTCCGGCCTCAACACCTTTCGCGCGCGGTTTTTCGGAATCAGCTTCGGCGATCAGGGACAATTCTTCCGCCGCGAGGCCCTGGCGGCTGGCGGCGGTTTCCCGGACATGGCACTCATGGAGGACGTGGAGCTGTCGCTAAGGCTGCGCGAAGCCGGCGAGACCGTGCTCCTTGGCGGCGGCATCGTCGTTTCGCCGCGGCGCTGGAGCGGCGAGGGCTTTTTTGCGCGCATGCTTGCCGTGCTGCGGCTTTTCACGGCCTATCTGGCCGCGCGGCGGCTGGGGCTGGCCGACGCCACGGGGCGGCGCTATTTCCTGCGCTATTACGGCCGGGAGCCTACCATACGGCGGTGAAGGCCTTGGGCGCGAGGTCCCAGGTCCGGCCGTAGACGTGGACGGTCTTCGTGGGTTCGCCCTTGGCGTCGACGAGCGTGCCGCCGGCATGGAGCCAGCCGAGGAGCCCCCCGGCCAGATTGGCCACAGGCAGGCCCTCTTTCGCCTCCTGCGCGGCCCAGACGCCGCTGCGGTAGCCGATGGTGCAATAGGCCACGGCCTTTTTGCCGGCGAAACGCCCGGGATCGGCCAGGTATTGTTTGGCGGTCACGGCCCCGGGCAGGGTGGAGACGGCGCGTTCGACCGGTTCGCGCACGTCGATGGGCAGCAGTTCGCCTTGTTGCGCCAGGGCCACGGCTTGCGCGGCAGAGATTTCCGGGGCCTGGGGGAAGTCCTTCTTGTAGCCGGCGTAGAGTTCATAAACCCGGGCCTTGCGCGCGGCGTCGTCCGCCGGCGGGCGCGAACACGCGCAAAGGCCAAGGAGCAGCAGGGCCACAAGCGGCAGCCAGGAAAGGCGTTGGTGCGGCATGGCGTCACTCCCCGGCCTTGCGGCCCGTTGCGGCGTTATTCCCGGAATCGGTATCCTCGCTGTGCCGTCCCCGGCGGCAGGACTCGGGCAGTCAGGTGCCCCCGGGACCGGCTTTGGGTCCCGTCAGGCAAAAGACCAGGAAAACGGCGGCAAGCCCCGCCAGGAGCAGCAGGAGTTCCATCCTTTCCGCCTACCCTATTCGGGGCCGGGAGTCGATGGGCGGCGGATGACAGGCGCAGGCAAAGGTCCTATAAGCGGCGCGAGGCTCATGCCGCAATGACATCTCCTGGAGGACCCATGCGCGAGTGGAAATGGGCGATCGCCCCTGTGCTGGTCGCGGCTTTGGCCGGTCCGGCCCATGCCGACGACGATCTGGAACGGGTGCGCACCGTGTTGCGCGAACATCCCGAAATCGTTATAGAAGCCCTGCGTCAGCAAGGTCCGGCGGTGCTCGAGGTCGTCGAGGTCGCGGCCAGGAACCGCCAGAAGGAAATGGAACGGGCCCGTTTCGCCGCGGAACTGGCCAAGCCCCTCAAACCCGCCCTGGATGCCGGCCGCGCTTCGATCGGTCCCCAGGACGCGCCGGTGACCATCGTCGAATATTCGGATTTCCTGTGCCATTTCTGCGCTCAGGCCGCAGGCACCGTCAAGAAGCTCACCCAGGACCATCCCAAGGACGTGCGCCTGGTGTTCAAGCATTTCGCTTCGGGCAAAAACGACGTCCGGGCGGCGCTCTACTTCGAAGCCATCAACCTCCAGGACCCCAAAAAGGCCTGGGCGTTCATGGACAAGGCCTTCGCGAACCAGAAGGACGTCGCGGAAAAGGGCGACGAGGCGCTTTCCGCCATGGCCAAGGAGCTCGGCGTGGACATGAACCGCCTGGCCAAGGACCTGCAGCGCAAGGACCTCGCCGATCGCATCGCGGCCGACGTCAAGGAGGCCCGGGATTTCGGCTTCAACGGCACGCCGATCTTCCTGGTCAACGGCGCGGCGGTGCGCGGCGCCGTGCCCCTCGAGGTGCTGGAGGAGTTCGTGGCCGTGGCCAAGGACCCCCAGGCCGCCGCGGCCAAAGCCAAGAAACCCTGACGCGCCGACCTGCGGTTCGGCGCTTGCCATCGGGCCGCCGCAGGCCTATTTGTAGCGCAGGCCGGGGGGTCTCCCCCCCGGCCAGAGGCGCACCATGCCGAGCGTCAGACAGATACTTGTCCAAAACGTCATCAAAACCCTGCCGGTGGGCCTTGTCGTCATCGATCCCAAGGGGAACGTGTTGGTGGCCAGCCCCTCGGCGGGGACGTTGCTGGGACTGCCGTCGGATTCCCTGGAAGGGAAGGGGTGGCGCGCCTTGTTGCGGCCGGAACCGTTCAACGAGCAGTTCAACCGCAACCTCGTCGAGGCCGTGGAAAGGGGCCGATCCTTCCGGCATTGCCTGACCGAATACCTGCGCCCCGACGGGGAACAACGCCGCTTCTCCATGACCGCCTCCTGCCCGGAGCTCGACGGCAGGCGGGCCGGCGTGACGCTGCTCATCGACGACGTCACCGCGCTCTATCGCAGCCGGGAACGCGAAACCATCGTGTTGCGCGAAAAAAACCGCCTGCAATACGACATGATCGAGAGCCTCAATAACCTGGCCCTTTCCGTGGCCCATCAGATCCGCAATCCGGCGGCGGCCATCGGCGGTTTCGCGCTCAAGCTCCTGCGCGAGCACAAGGAGCGGCATCTGGAAACCGAGTCCCCGGACATCATTTTCCAGGAGGCGCGCCGGCTGGAGGAGCTCGTGGCGGCGGTGGTGCGGCTTGCGTCGTTGCCGCACCCGCGCCTGACGGCGGTCAATCTCGCCGATCTGGTCCGGGAAGCGGCGGACAGGGCCGAACGGGAGGCCGAGAGCCTGCACAAGCGCCTGGAATGTTCGCTTTCCCTGGAAGAGGTCGAGATCGTGGCCGATGCGGGCCTGCTCGGCCAGGCGCTCCAGGAAGTGTTGCAAAACGCCGTGGAATTTTCCGGAAAAGACGTCGCCCATGTTGCCGTGGCCCTGAGTCGCCGCGACGACGGCGTGGCGATCACCGTTGCCGACGACGGGCCCGGCGTGCGCCAGGATCTTGTCCCGTTTCTTTTCGATCCCTTTTTCACCACCAAGGCGCGTGGGGCGGGCGTGGGCCTGACGTTGGCGCGCAAGGCCGTACTCGAGCACAACGGCGAGATCACGCTGCAAACAACCGAAAGCGGCGGGGCGACGGTACTCCTGCGCCTGTTCGACACTCCGGAGTCGGGCCTTGGCCGCGAGGCGTTCTACGGCCCCATGGGCCTCGATGTGCGCGAACTCAAGAACAAGGCCCGCGAGCTCGGCCTCGACGTCTCGGGGCTCACCACCATCGACGCCGTGCGCGCCATCCAGAAGGGCGAGGGCTTTGCCCCCTGTTTCGCCTGGGGCGTCCATGACCGTTGCGGCCAGGAGCTGTGCTCCTTCCGCCGCGAATGCGTCAAGACCACGCGCATCGGCGACGTCCGGCGCATCACCTACGGAGGCGCGGTATGAGGCCGGGCGCGCGCATGCTGGCCGCCTTCGGGCTTTGCTGCGGCGCGGTGCTCATTGCGCCCGCGCCCGGGGCCTGCCGGACCATCTATGGCTACGAGGACAGCCTCGGCATGCTGCATACGAGTCCGGTCAAGGTCAACGCGAACTACAAGCCGCTTTTTGAAGGCAAGGCCGACCATGAGGCCCTGATGCACGCCCTGCGCGCCCAGGCCGCCCTGGGCGGCCCGCCGCCACCCAGGCCCCAGGCCGCCGTGCTCCCCGTGGACATGGGGCCGCTTTCCGAACGCGGCGAGCGCATCCTGGGCCTGGCCGCGCCGTACATGGGCGCGCCCTACCGCCTGGGTGGCGACGGCGCGGCCGGTATCGATTGTTCGGGCCTGACCAGGGCCGTATTCGCCCGCCTGGGTTGCGACCTGCCGCGCCAAAGCCGGCTCCAGGCGGGCCTGGGCCAGCCGGTCGCGCCGACGGAACTCGAGGCCGGGGATCTGCTCTTTTTCGCCACGGACCGCGCCGCAGGCATCAGCCATGTGGGCATCTACCTCGGCGGCGGGCGCATGCTCCATTCGAGCCCGAGGCGGGGCGGCGTGGGAGTGGACCGGCTGGCCGGAACCGATTACGAACGGTGGCTCGTCGGGGCCCGGCGGCTGGCCAAGGTCGAGCCGGCTCTGGCCGACAGGGGCCGGCCCTGACGCCGCGTTTTGCCTCGCACGCGCATGGAGAGATATCCGGCATGGCAAGTCCGCTTCCGATAATCGACCCCGAAGCCTGCGTCGGCTGCGGCGCGTGCGCCCGGCTGTGCCCGTCGGGGACCATCGCCTTCGACGGGCAGCGCGCCGCGGTCAAGGGGACGGACTGCATCGGCTGCGGCCATTGCCGGGCGGTGTGCCCGGCCGCAGCGGTGACTTTGGGCGACGAGGAAAATTACGCCGACACCTTCGCCACCTTCACCCCGTCCGGCAAGGTTGTCGCGCCGGGGGAATTTTCGCCCGAACTTCTCGTCGATTTGCTGCGCTCCCGGCGTTCCTGCCGCGCGTTTACGGAAAAGGCCGTGCCCGGCCCCATGCTCGAGGACCTCATCCGCGCGGCCGTGACCGCGCCGTCGGGCACCAATTCCCAGGCCTGGACCTTCACCGTGCTCACGTCTCGGGCGGCGGTGGCGGGGTTCGGCGAGGTCGTGGCCGGATTTTTCCGGCGGCTCAACCGCATCGCGGCCATGGGCCTTGCGCGCAAGGCCTACGCCCTGATCGGCCGCCCGGAGCTTGAGAACTATTACCGGGAGTATTACGCTTCGGTCGCGGACGCCTTGGCCGCCTGGGACCGCGACCGCACGGACCGGCTTTTTCACGGTGCCGTCGCCGCCGTGATCATCGGCTCGCGGCCCGGGGCGAGCTGCCCGGCCGAGGATGCGCTGCTGGCCGCGCAGAACATGCTGCTGACGGCGCATGCCATGGGGCTCGGGACGTGCCTGATCGGCTACGCCGTGGAGGCCATGCGCCATGACAGGCGCGTCAAGGCCGCGGCGGGCCTGCCGCCCGAGGAGGCCGCCCATGCCGTGGTCGCCCTGGGTTGGCCGGATGCGAATTTTTTACGCCAGACGGCGCGTCGCCGTCCGGTCGTACGATACAAGACCGCTTGAGGGGACACCGGCGGTCGGATGCTGCGCGCGGCGCATGGCCCTCGTGGGGACGAGAGGCGGTGCGCCCGGGAGGATGCTGCGATGCGGGGGCGGGGACTTTTCGTTTTGGCGGCGTGCCTGGTGTTGGCCGCGCCGGGGGTGGGGCTGGCCCAAAAGACCGAGACGGCTTCGTTGCAGGGCCTGACGCTCGTGCGCGAGCCGGCGGGCGGCGCGCGGGAAGCCGTGCCGCGCCATGCGGTCGCTTCGTATGCGCCCGTGGCCGACGGCGGCGGCCTGGATGCGTATCTGGCGTCCCTGACGCGTTCCGGCGGCCAGGGGAGTCTCGACGAACGGGTCGCGGAATTTAATGCGAGCAAGAACCGGTATTCCATCGAGGTGCGCCTGTCCCAGCGCAGGCTTTACCTCTACGAGAACCTGCCCGACGGCTCGCGACACCTGGCCCGCGCCTATACCGTGGCCGTGCCGGGGCGGGACATGGAAGCGCCCCAGGGCTGGGGCGTGGTTACGGGCATCAGTTTCGAGCCCTGGTGGCGGCCGACCCCGGCCATGAAGGAGCGCGCCCGCAAGAAAGGCAAGACGCTCCCGGAGGTGGTGAAGCCCGGCGTCAAGGAAAACCCGATGGGACCGTTCAAGATCATCCTGTCCCACGGGTACGGCTTTCGCATCCACGGCAACAACAACCCCGGCTCTATCGGCCGGCCGGTCACCAGCGGCTGCATCCGCATGCGCAACGATGAGGGCAAGGATCTGGCCAGGTTGATCGATGTGGGCACGGAAGTGGTCTTTCTGCAATAACCCCGGTTCGAGCGGTTCGGGGTACGGCGCTCGGGAGGCGCCGCAGCTGCGGAGGGTGCATGAAGGGAGTGTATCCATGCGGGGCAGCCATGGCGCCCGAGGACAGACAGGCCTTCGACCCTGATGCGGCCCGCGAACGCATGGGCGTGGGCAGGAAGGAATTCGCACGATTTTTCGACTACATCTGGAATGAGGTCCGGGAGCGGCGTTCACGGCTCGACGAGGCATGGCGGGCCGGGGATTGGAAGGCGGTGGCCTTGCATGCCCATACCGTGAAATCCTCCGCCGCCGCCATCGGGGCAGAAGGGCTGCGCCGCACCGCCGAGGCCGTGGAACGCGCGGCCACCGCCGGGGACGCCGCCGCCCTGGAGGAAGCCCTGCGCACCTTTCATGCGGCCCGGGACCTGCTCGCCCGCCTCGTGGGCATGGCGTTCTGACCCGGGACGAAACCCCGACCAAAGGAGTCGCCATGCGGCTTGCGACGACCCTGTGCGTCCTGGCGGCGCTTTGCCTTTCCGGCTGCGCTGCGGACAAGAGTTTTGAAAAGGAGATCCTGGGCCATCCCGCTCCGGAATCGTCCACGGACACCGGTTGGTCGCGGACGCCGCCACCGCCGCCACCGCCGCCGCGCCAGACGCCGCCGGCCGCTCCGGCATATGCCCCCGCGCCTGCGCCGTCCGCCGCCGCGCCAGCTCCTGTGCCGGCAACCGTGCCGGCTCCCGCATCGGGCTCCGTGCCGTCGACGTCTCCGGCGTCGCGGCCGCCAGCGGGAGCGGACTATACGCCAAAGCCGTTCACGCCCGCCCCGGCCGCGCAGCCGGCGGTGGAAAAACCGGGGGCCGCGCTGTTCGAACAACAGGCGCAGCAGCCGGCTCCCGAGCCTGCGCCGCAGGCCGTCTCCACTGCCGCTCCCGCGCCGCAGCACGCGGCTGTGCCCGGCGACCAGTCCTACCTCACATTCCAGGTCGGGGAATTCGCCCATGCCGCATCGGGCAAGCAGCTCATGGCGATCCTGGAGGCGAAGGGCTTTTCCACCCGCATGGACCAGGGCAAGCGCAACAACAAGCCCTTCTACACGGTTTCTGCCGGCAAGGCGGGCTCGCGCGCGATGCTTGAGGCCGAACTGCTCGGCGCGGGCGTGACCGAGCCGCGCCTGGTCTCGGAGCGGCCTGCCGGCACCAAGGCTCCGGCCGCGGCGAGCGCGCCTGCTGCCGCGCCCGCGCCGAAAGCCCAGCCGGCGGCCGCGCCCAAGGTCTCGGCCCCCATCGCACCGCCCATTGTCGAGCCTGCGCCGCCCCTGCCGGACGGCTACGTGCCGCCGCCGAAGAAAACCGGCTCATGAGTCGTGACGTTCGACCCGGACCGCCCCTGCGACGGCGGTCCGGGCCGGGCGTGCCGTTCCTGCCGTGGCCAGACAGACGATGCCGGCCAGCACGGCCGCGCAGCCGGCCATCTCCCGCCAGCCGATCCGTTCCCCGCACACCAGCGCCGCAAAGGCCAGGGCCGCCACGGGCATGATTCCCGTGGCCACGCCGGCCGTGGCCGCATCCACCCGCACCACGCCGTAGAACCAGCACACATAGGCTGCGACCGTGACGCCGAGGGCGTAGTGGAGCACGGCCGCCACGGCCGTCGGCGTCAGGTCCGCGGCGGTGATGTCGCCGGCCTGCCAGAGCCCTGGCCCAAGGAAGAGGGCCGTGCCGCAAAGCGAGACCCATAGCGCCGCGCCAAGCGGGGAGAGCGGCTCGGGCACGGCGCGGCGCAGCAGCAGGAAGGCCGCCTCGAAGACTACGGCGCAAAGGACCAGGGCATTGCCCTGCAAGGGGGCGGGGCCCTGTGCCGCGCCCGCGCCGGCGGTAAGGACGGCGATGCCGGCCATGGTCGCGAGGATGCCGCCGACGGCCCGGCCGGAGGGCCGTTCCCGGAACAGCAGCCAGCCCATGAGCGCCACGGCGGCGGGCGTCGCGGCTGCGGTCACGCCGGCTTCGGCCGCGCCGGTCAGGCGCAGCCCGGACAGCAGGCAGACCGTAAAGAGGAAGGAACCGCACAGGGCCTGGGCGAACACGATGGCGAGGCTTCGTCGGGACAGGTGCGGCAGCCGGCCTTCGCGCACGAGGACAAGGGGCGCGAGCACGAGGCTCGCCAGGGCAAAGCGCAGCAACGAAGCGAAATGGATGGGCAGGGTCGCGACCAGGACACGGCCCGTGGCCAGCGAGGAGCCTACCAGGATCATGGCCGCGATGAGCGCGGCCACGGCTTTGACGCGTGTCGCCATGTCTCCTCCGAAAAAAGACGTTGGCGCAGGCGTACGTGTTTTACGCGTCGACGTTTTGAACGATCTTGCGGTAGGCCCCGGGCGTGAGGCCGAAACGGCGCACGAAGGCGCGGGTCAGGTGGCTCTGATCGGCGAACCCCGTGTCGGAGGCGATGTCGGCCAGGCGTTCGGGGCCGGACAGGGCAGCGCGGGCGGCGCGCAGGCGGTTGGCCAGCAGGTGGGCGTGGGGCGGCAGGCCGGTGTGGCGGGTGACGGCACGGGCGAAGTGCCAGGGGGAAAGGCTCGCGGCGGCGGCGAGCTCGCCGAGCGTGACGTTCTCGCGAAAGCGCGCGGCCAGGATGTCCAGGGCCATGCGCACGGCCCGGGGCTCGGGGCCGGGGTCGCGCGCGGGCGCGGGCTGCGCGGCATAGCGCGCGATCCAGGTCGCCAGGAGTGCAAGCACGCAGGTTTCGCGGGCCAGATCGCTCGCCAAAGGCGAAAGGATGCGGCGGTGGGCGGCGGCGACCATGGCCGCAAGCCCCGGGTCCTCGATGACGCCCTGGCGGAAAGAGGGCAGGGCCGCGCCTTCGGGCAGGACCCGGGCCAGGGCCTCGGGCGGCAGATAGAGCATGCGGTAGCGCCAGCCCTCGGGCAGGGCCGGTTCGCCGTCGTGGGGCACGCCCGGCTGGACGAGGTTGACGCTGCCGGCCGGGGCCACGAGGTTGCTCCCCCGGTAGCGGAAGGCCAGGGCGCCGGATTCGATGACGCCCAGGGCGTAGCCGTCGTGGGCGTGGCGGGAAAAGCGTTGGCGGCGATAGCTGGCCCGCACGGCCAGCGCGCCCGGTCCCAGGAAGGGCAGGGCCTTGGCGATAAGGTTGTCGCTTGTCGGAGATGCGGAGAATGCGGAGGGCGGGTTTTGCATACGCGACCGCCGCCGCGCCCGGGGCGCGGCGGCGGCAGGCGCAACGTGCTATTGGGAAACGGCGTTGCGGCGGAACTGGATGTAGGCGTCCTTTATGGCGCTGTAGGGATCGACCGCCGGCTTGGTCACGCTGTCGTAGGTCTCGAGGGTCTCGGGCAGGTTGTTGAACACGTCGCCGGCCTTGACGACGTAGGACAGATACCAGGGGTTGTCCTCGCCCTGGATGGACCAGGGGCCGAAGATCCAGAACAGCGGGTTGGCCACGGCGTCGCCGGCCAAGCCCACGGAGTCGCGCGCGGAGGAGGGGCCGAGGAACGGCCAGACGATGTAGAAGCCGTCGCCGATGCCCCAGAACCCCAGCGTCTGGCCGAAGTCCTCGTTGCCGGGCTGGAGGTTCGGATCGGACTTGGCCACGTCCATGAGCCCGCCGACACCGAGGGTGGTGTTGATCATGAACCGCCCGAACTCCTTGGAAGCCTTGGTGAAATTGAGCTGGAGCAGGGCGTTTACGAAGCGGATGGGGAAGATGAAATTCTGGTAGGCGTTGCTGAGCCCCTTGCGGACCATGGACGGGACGATGAAGGCGTACCCCTTGGCGAAGGGGCGCATGAGCCCGCTGTAGAACAGGTGGTTGAAGCCGAACCAGAATTTGTTCCAATGGTAGAACGGATCGGCGATGGGCGCGGGCGCGGTTTCGGCGTAGTCTTCGTCGGCCTGTGCCGGAGTGGTCGCTGCCGTGGACGCGGCAGGGGCGGCGACGGCCGGTTTGGGGCTTTCCTGGTTGATCGGCGTTCCGGCCGCCTGGCAGATGGGAGCGGCCAGGAGCAGGGCGGCGAGCAGGACAAGGAGGGTGTTGCGCGGCAAGGAGGTTGGCATAAGGTATTCCCCGGCAAGGCGGTCCGTAGCGTTTCCGGTTCTTCGGGCCAAGGCGTCGCGGTGTCGTTGGGAGCCGCGCGGCCCTGGCCGGTCAGGACCTTTTTGCGGTGATCTTCGCGATCAGCGCATCCGGCGTTTCGTTTACCAGGATCTGGCCGAACTGGGTGCGGTAATTCTGCACGAGGCTTACGCCTTCGATGACCACGTCGTAGACCTTCCAGCCGTTGTGATCGGACAAGCGGTAGGAGATGGGGATCTCCTTGCCTTTGCCGACGACCTTGGTGTCCACTTCGGCCTTGCCGGGTCCCAGGTCCTGTTCCTTGAGATACTGCACCTTTTCATCGGTGTAGCTTTCGATTTTGTCAAGGTACGTATTCTGGAGAAGCTGCCCGAACGCGGTCACGAAACGCTGCTGCTGCTCGGGGGTGAACTTGTTCCACTGCGCGCCAAGCGCCCGGCGGGAAAGCTCCTTCATGTCGAAGACGGCGTCGATGGCCGTGATGAGCTTGGTCCGCATGGTCGGGCGGGTGTCGGGATTCTTGTAGGCTGGATCGGCGAGCAGGGCGATGACTTTGTCGATGGAGGCGCTCAAGGCTTCGGTGGGCGCTCCGGCCAGCGCAGGCGCGGCCAGGACGGCGACGATCGCGAGGGCTAAAAACATGCGGCTTGCGAAACGATGCATAAGGATTTCCACGCGTTCAAGTGACGGGGTTGCTGGGGCGTGTGTTATTTCACGCCGCCGAAAACATACTTGCCGATGAGGTCGCCAAGGTCCACGGAAGGCTCCGTCTCGACGATCAGCCCGCCCGGGCCGAGAACGTCGTCCGAGCCGCCGGGGGAAATCTTGACGAACTTGTCGCCGATCAGGCCGCTGGTCTTGATGGAGGCGATGGAATCGTCGGTGAGGCGCACGCCCTTGTCGATGTCGAGGGTGACGAGCGCCATGTTGTCCTTGGTGTCGAGGTTGATCCCCGCCACCCGGCCGATGCGCACGCCGGCCATTTCCACGTACGCGCCGTTTTTGAGCCCCGTCACGTCCTTGAACCGGGCCGTCACCGGATACCGGTCGCCGCCGAGCACCTCGAGCTTGCCGAGCTTGACGGTCAGGTAGGCCACGCACATAAGCCCCGCCAGGACAAAGATCCCGACCGTGGTTTCCATGGAGTATTTTTTCATGCCACTGGCCTTTTACGGATATCCCGCCGAAGTTGCAACACGGCCCGCCTTGCGCCCTCACAGGAGAAACGAGGTCAGGACGTAGTCCGCCACCAGGATGGCGACGCAGGAGAAGACCACCGCCGCCGTGGTGGCGAGGCTGACGCCCTTGGCCCCGAACCCGTCCCGTCGGGCATGGGTGAAATAGCCCTCGTAGCAGCTGATGGCCGCCACGAGCACGGCGAAGAGCAGCGACTTGACGAAGCCGCCGGTCACGTCGCCCATCTCCACGGCCGCGTCGATGCGGTCGAAATAGACGCCGGGGTTGATGCCCAAAAGCACCACGCCCGTGAGGTAGCCGCCGCAGATGCCCACCACGTCGAAAATGGCGGTCAAAAGCGGAAAGCAAAGCAGCGAGGCGGCAAGCCTTGGCGCAATGAGAAAGCGCATGGGGTTGATGCCCATGGTCCACAGGGCGTCGATCTGCTCCGAGATGCGCATGATGCCGATTTCCGCGGCCATGGACGAGCCCGCGCGGCCCGTGATCATGATGGCCGTCAGTACCGGCCCGAGCTCCCGGATGATGGACAGGGCCACGGCCGCGCCAAGAAGCCCCTCCGAACCGAACTTGACCAGGGTGTAATAGCCTTGCAGCCCGAGCACCATGCCCGTGAAAAGCCCTATGAGCACGATGACGAAGATGGACTTGACCCCGATGAAGTAGACCTGCTGCACGATCTTGCGCAAAGGTGGCGCGGGCACGACGATGCGCCAGAGCCCCTGGACCAGGAAGATGCAGAAGCCTCCGAGCTCGGCGATGACGGTCAGTGCCGTCCTGCCGACATAAGCTGCCGGGGAAAGAAGAAGTGTGATGGCGTCGGTCATGGTATGTCGGCTTCATGCGCCCCTTGCGTGGGCCGGCCGCACTTCGGATTACACCGCTTTCACGCAAATGAAAAGCGTTCCCGGCGCGTTCGGCATCCTTGACGGGGACAACCGGATGTTTTAACCGTTTGGTTAAACGAAAAGGTTGAAACATATGGTCATAGCCAATGCCCCGGATTCGGTCCGGGAACGCATCCTCGAAGCGGCGGCCGAGGAATTCGGCCGGGCAGGTTTTTCCGGGGCCAAGGTGGACGCCATCGCCAGGCGCGCCGGGGTCAACAAAGCCGGCCTCTACTACCACGTGGGCAACAAGGAAAAGCTCTACGAAACCGTCATGCTCCACCTGTTCGGCCAGGTGGCCGGCGCGCTGGAGCAGGCGGCCGGCGCGCCGGGTTCGTGCGGCACGCCGGGCGAGGCCTTCACCGCCCTGGCCACGGCCCTGGCCGGGCTTTTCACCAAGCTGCCCATGCTGCCGCGCATCATGGCCCTGGAGATGGCCTCGGGCGGGGCCAACATGCCGGCGGCGGCCATGGCGGAATTTCGCCGCATCTTCGGCGTCACGCGCGGCATCCTGGAAAAGGGTGCGGCGCAAGGGGCGCTCGTCCCGGCCGAGCCCGTTCTCGTGCACCTGACGCTCGTCGGGACCATGGTCGTCTACAGCCTGTCCGAGCCGCTGCGGGCGCGGTTCGCTGCCGCGTCGCAGGGACTTGGGCTGCGGCTCGATTCGCCCCTGGCCGATGCCGCGGCCTTCGTCGGAGGGCTGCTCGGCAAGGGGCTGGCCGCCCCGGCCCAACCGGACGCGTCCCAGGAGACAGGCCATGAAAACGACTGACCGTTTCGTTTTTCCCGCGCTTCTCCTTGTGCTGCTTCTGCTTGCCGGGTGCGAGTCCAAGGGCTCGTCGGCCTACCAGGGGTATATCGAGGGCGAATTCGTGTACGTGGCCGGCAAGATCGCCGGGCGGCTGGACGCGCTCGACGTGGCTCGGGGCGACGTGGCGGAGGCCGGGCAAACGCTTTATGTGTTGGAGCACGCCTACGAGACCGCGGGCGTCGCCCTGGCCGAGGCCGATCTGCGCCAGGCCGAGGACACGCTGCACGACAGGCAAAAGGGGCTGCGGCCGGAGGAGATCGCGCAGATCGAAGCCGACCTGCGCCGGGCCGAGGCCTCGCACACGCTTTCCTCCCTGGAATACGACCGCCGTATCAAACTGTACGGCGATGCCGTCATCGCCAAGGAGGAACTCGACACCTCGCGCACGACCCATGCCCGGGACAAGCAGCAGGTGCGGGAACTGGAAGCCAAGCTGGCCACGGGCAAGCTGCCGAGCCGCGTGGACCAGATCCTCGCCGCCAAGGCCGCCGTGGAGGCCGCCAGGGCCGCCCTGGACCAGGCGCGCTGGAACCTCGGCCAGATGACGCAGGCCGCCGGCGTCTCCGGTCTGGTCTACGACGTGCTGCACTACGCGGGCGAATGGGTGGCGGCGGGAAGCCCTGTGGTGACGCTCTTGCCGCCGGCGAACGTCAAGGTGCGCTTTTTCGTGCCCGAGGCCGTGGCCGGCTCCCTCGCCCTGGGGCAGCGCCTGCGCGTGGCTTTCGACGGCGGCGCGCCCGTCGCGGCCACCGTCTCCTACATCGCGCCCTCGGTGGAATACACGCCGCCGGTCATCTACAGCCAGGGCTTTCGCGAAAAGCTCGTCATCATGGTCGAGGGGCGGTTTGCCCCGGACGTGGCGGCGCGGATGCATCCCGGGCAACCCGTGGACGTGACGCCGGAAGCGGGCGGTGGCGCGTCATGAGCGCGGACGCGGCGGCCCCGGTCATCGACGTCGCGGGGCTCACCAAGATCTTCGGCAAAAAGACCGTGGTGGACCACATCGACATGCGTGTCGGACGCGGGGAAATCTACGGCTTTCTCGGGCCCAACGGCTCGGGCAAGACCACGTTCATCCGCATGCTCTGCGGGCTGTTGCGCCCCGACGACGGCACGGGCACGTGCCTGGGCTTCGACGTGCGCGAGCAGGCGGAACTGATCAAGCCCCATGTGGGCTACATGTCCCAGAAGTTCTCGCTCTATGAAGATATGACCGTGCGGGAAAACCTTGATTTCATCGCGCGCATGTACGGCGTCGCGGACCGCGCAACGGCCATCGCCCGCACCATCAAGCGCATGAACCTGGGGCGCTTCCGCGACCAGCTGGCCGGCACGCTTTCCGGCGGCTGGAAGCAGCGCCTGGCGCTTTCCGCCTGCATGATCCACGAACCGAAGCTGCTGCTGCTCGACGAGCCCACGGCCGGCGTCGATCCCATGGCGCGGCGCGATTTCTGGGACGAAGTGCACAAGCTCGCCGGCGAGGGCATCACGGCGCTCATTTCCACGCACTACATGGACGAGGCCGAGCGCTGCCACCGCCTGGCCTACATCGCCTACGGCCACTTGCTGGCCACGGGCACGGTGGCGGAGATCGTGGCCGCCGAGGGGCTGGCCACGTTCGAGATCGCCGGGCCGAAACTCTACGACCTCATCGACAGGCTGCGCGGCCTGCCGGGTGTCGAGCAGGTGGTGGCCTTCGGCGTGACCCTGCACGTGAGCGGCCGCGACGAAGCGGCCCTGACGCAAAGCCTCGCGCCGTATGCGGCCGAGCCCCTTGCCGTGCGCCGGATTCCCTCCAACCTCGAAGAGGTCTTCATCAGCCTCATGCGCAAGGCGACGACATGATGCGACAGCTTTTCACTTTTTCGCCCAAGCGGTTCGCGGCCATGGTGTCCAAGGAATTCACCCAGATGCGTCGCGACCGCGTGACTTTCGGCATGATGGTCGGCATTCCGCTGCTCCAACTTATTCTCTTCGGCTACGCCATCAATTCCGATCCCAAACATCTGCCCACGGCGATACTGGACAACGACCGCTCGGTCTTTTCCCGCGACATGGCCACGGCCATGAAAAACAGCCTCTATTTCCAGTTCACCCAGGACCTGCGAACGGAGGCCGAGGCCGACGAACTGCTGCGCCTGGGCCGCATCCAGTTCGTGCTGACCATACCGCAGAATTTCGGCCGCGACCTCATCCGCGGCAAGCGCCCGGTGGTTTTGCTGGAAGCCGACGCCACCGACCCTTCGGCCACGTCCAACGCCGTGGCCGCCATCCGCCAGGCCGCAACCGACGCCTTCAACCGCGACCTGACCGGGCCGCTGTTGTCGTTGCGCGCCGGGGAAGGCCCCGTGGACCTGCGCCTGCACGCCCGCTACAACCCAGAGGCCATCACGCAATACAACATCGTGCCCGGGCTCATGGGGGTGGTGCTGACCATGACGCTCGTCATCATCACATCGCTCGCCATCACGCGCGAACGCGAGCGCGGCACCATGGAAAACCTGCTCATCACGCCGGTGCGGCCGACGGAAGTGCTGCTCGGCAAGATTCTGCCCTATATCATTGTGGGGTATTTGCAGATGGGCCTGATCGTGCTGGCGGCGCGCCTGCTGTTCCATGTGCCGGTAATCGGCAGCCTGCCGCTGTTGTTTCTGGTCTCGTTTCCGTTTATCGCCGCCAACCTCGGCGTCGGCATCACCTTTTCCACCATCGCCCAGAACCAGTTGCAGGCCGTGCAGATGTCGTTTTTTTTCTTTCTGCCGAGCATCCTGCTTTCCGGGTTCATGTTTCCTTTCCAGGGCATGCCCGAGTGGGCGCAATGGATCGGCTCGGTGCTGCCGCTGACGCACTATCTGCGCGTGGTGCGGGGCATCGTGCTCAAGGGCAACGGCTTTTTCGACATCCTGCCGCACATGTGGCCCATTGGCCTGTTCCTGCTCGTCTCCCTCGGCCTTGGCGTCAAGCGCTACCGCCAGACCCTGGACTAAACCCCTGCTTCCCCCCTTCGGGGTGGTCCAGGAGGGGCCCTCGGCCCCTCCTGGCCGCCGGAGCCATTTTCCCCATTTCCCTTTCCTCACTCTTCTCACATTCCCTCAACGCCTCGCCCCCCCAAACAGCGCACCCAGGACGCCGCGGGCGATCTGGCGGCCGATCTGCGTGCCGATGGAGCGCAGGGCGCTTTGGGCCATGCCCAGGACAAGCTTTTCGGCCTGGGACGGTTTTTCTTTTTGGGACGCGGGTTGCGCTTCCTGGGCCACGGCGCGGGATCTGAGCATTTCGAAGGCCGATTCCCGGTCGATGGCCTGTTCGTAGTGCCCGAAAAGGGGGGAGGCGCGCACCACGGCCTCGCGCTCGGCGTCGCTTAGGGGCTGCATGCGGCTAACTGGCGGCACGACCAGGGCGCGCTGCACCACGCTCGGCTGCCCGCGTGCATCAAGGCAGGAGACCAGCGCTTCACCGACGCCGAGCACCGTCAGCGCCGCCTTGGCGTCGAACTTCGGATTCTGCCGGAAGGTGTCGGCCGCGGCGGCCACGGTCTTCTGGTCGCGGGGGGAAAAGGCGCGCAGCGCATGCTGCACGCGGTTGCCGAGCTGGCCGAGCACCGCGTCGGGCAGGTCCAGGGGCGACTGGGTGACGAAATAGACACCGACGCCCTTGGAGCGGATGAGCCGCACGGTCAGCTCGATTTTTTCCAGCAGCGCCGCCGGGGCGTCGTCGAAGAGCAGATGCGCCTCGTCGAAGAAAAAGACGAGCTTGGGTTTCTCGAGGTCGCCCACCTCGGGCAGGCGCTCGAAGAGCTCGGCCAGGAGCCACAGGAGCATGACGGCGTAGACCTTGGGCGAGGCGAACAGCGTGCGCGCGCAGAGGATGTTGACCACTCCCCGGCCCAAGGCGTCGGTCTGGAGCAGGTCGTCGGGATCAAGCGCCGGCTCGCCGAAAAAGGCCTCGCCACCCTGGCTTTCCAGGGAGAGAAGCGCCCGCTGGATGGCCCCGACCGAGGCCGCGGAGACATTGCCGTAGCGCGTGCGGTACATTGCCGCGTTCTCGCCGACATACGCGGCCATGGCGCGCAGGTCCTTGAGGTCGAGCAGCAGCATGCCCGCGTCGTCGGCCACGCGGAAGACGATTTCGAGCACCCCGGCCTGGGTGTCGTTGAGCCCGAGCAGGCGCGCAAGAAGCAACGGCCCGAGCTCCGAAACCGTGGCCCGCAGCGGATGCCCTTCCCGGCCGAACACGTCCCAGAAGGCCACGGGGCAGGCGCTCGGGGCAAGCGCAAGGCCGAGTTCCTTCGCCCGGGCCGCGATCTTGGGATTGTCGCCCCCCGGCGCGGCCATGCCCGACAGGTCGCCTTTGACGTCGGCCAGGAAAACCGGAACACCCATGGCGGAAAACGCCTCGGCCAGCACGCGCAACGTGACGGTCTTGCCCGTGCCCGTGGCCCCGGCGACCAGCCCGTGGCGGTTGGCCATGGCCGGCAGTAACAGGCAGTCCGTATCGCCCCGGGCGACGAGGATCGGTTGGGCGGTTGTTGTCATGGCGCATCCTTTTTTCTAAGACTTCTCTGAAGTTGCCACATCACGCAGGTCCGAATCCCGGTGGGGCGCAAACGGCGCATCCGTTTCCGGGGCCGGTCCCCAACCCGAGCAACGGAGGGTTCTTATGGTCCGCTTTCGCGCTGCGCTTGTCGCCTGCCTCGCCTGCTGCATCCTGGTTGCCGTACCGGCGCTGGCCAAGGAGCACAAGGAAAAGAAGGAAAAGGACGTCCCCGACGTCACCGGCGTCTGGAAAGGCGCCTCGGACACCGTGGCTATGGGCAAGCTCGGCCATGCCGATGCGACCGACGCGCCGAAATTCCTGCACGCGGACTGGACGCTGACCATCGACAAGCAGGACGGCCCGAGTTTTTCCGGCACCAAAGCCTCGGCCAAGGCCAAGGAAACCGTGCTCGGCGTGCTCGACGGCCACAAGATCTATATGGTCGATGACGACGGCACGTACATCGGCCAGGTGACCGGCAAGAACACCTTGATCGTCAAATACCTCGAAGCGGGCAAGGATTCCAAGGTCGCTTCCATCACCCATTATCGCCGGGACGCTGCGCCCGAAACGGGCAAGTAGAAAAGAAAGGAAGGAAGATGCCTCCGGCGGCCAGGAGGGGCCGAGGGCCCCTCCTGGACCACCCCGATAGGGGCATGTGGGGAACGCGCTCTATCAGTGCAGCGTGAAGCAGCGCTGCAATTTTTAAGGGAGTCCAGAGGGCGACAGCCCTTTGGCCGCCGGAGGCGTTCCCCCTGTCCCCATCCCCATCCCCGTCCCTGTCCCCGTCCCTTTTCCCGCGGCCCGCTTGCGCGGGTGCAGGGTGCCGTCGCCGAAGACGGCGTCGTAGCGGGCCGTGTCGCCGGGATGGGAATCGTAGCAGTCCGAGGCGGTCACGGGTCGGCCGGCGGCGAGCAGTTCGCTGACCGTCACGAACCGGTAGCCCTTCCTGGAAAGTTCCGTCAGCAGCCGCGGCAGGGCCTCGCCCGTGCCGTGGCCGTTGCCGTTGGCGTGGCCGATGACGATGTCGCCGGGGCGGATGCGCGCAAGCACCGTGTCCACGATGCGCGCGGGCGTGGACGCCGGGTCGGGGTCGCCCGTGGTCAGGCTCCACTGCACGGCTTTTATGCCCATGGCGGCAAGGAGCGACAGGGCCTCGGGGCGGCAGCGGCCGTAGGGAAAGCGGAAGAGCGCGGGCACGGCCGGGATGGCGGCGAGTGCCGCCTGCGAGACGCCTTTTTCCTGGGCCAGACGCACGAGCTTTTCCCGCAGCAGGGCGTACTCGGCCTGCGCCCAGACGATTTCCCGGCGCATGGCCGCATCGTCCAGGCGGCCGAAGTTGCCGTGGGTCCAGGCGTGGCTGCCGACCTCGAAGAGCGGATCGGCCATGAGCTCCATGGCACGTTTGGGATGGGAGCGCATCCATTTGCCACCCGCGAAAAAGGTGGCCTTGGCCCCGGCCGCGCGCAAGGCTTCGACCACCGCCCCGTCGTAGCCGGAAACCTGGTCGGCCAGCTCGCACAAGTCGAAGGTCAGGGCGACGAGCTTTTCCCCGTGCGTGTCCACGCGCCGGATGGAGCCGGCCAGGGCCGGCGGCAGGGGGGGCAGTTCCGGGGCCGTGACGGTTTCGGGCGGCGAGCGGTCCGGGGCGGTCACGCGGCCGGATTTCTTTTCCGCCGGATCGACGCGCCGGGTCGCGGTGTCGGCGACGGCGTCGAACACGGCAGGCGAACCACATAACCCCACGCTCGGCGTAAGGCTTGCGGCAAGGCAAAGGGCGATAAGGGCGGCGTAGCGCATGGCGTCATCCTTTTGCCGGATGCGGCGGGACGACAGTGCCATTCGCGCCGGACGGCTGGCAAGGGCTCAGGGACGCGGCAAAAAGAAAACGCCGGCCAGACCCCGAGGCAGCTGGGCCTGGCCGGCGCTGGCGTATGGCGAACCGTGTCGTACGGCGGGGAAGCTAGTCCGTGACGAGCATCACGCTCGAGGCCTTGACCATGGCCTTGACCGCCTCGCCTTCCTTGAGGCCCATGTCTTCGACGGAGTGCTTGGTGATGACCGACGTGATGGCCACGCCGGGCGCGATCTCGATGACCACTTCGCTGCTGACCATGCCGTTGGTGATGGATTTGATCTTGCCGGGGATGAGGTTTCTCGCGCTGACTTTCATGGGCGTCTCCTGGTTGGAGGTTGGAGGAATACGCAACAGTACCCGCCAGGATTCGTTCGGGTCAATGCTGTCAGAATTTTTGTTGTGCTGTCACGCGATTGTATGGTCGCATGTGAGTATGGACGGACGCAACAATGCCGCCCCGCTTTGGAGGGCGGCATTGCGCCGTTGCGACAGGGGAAGGGCGTCCCGAAAAGCGCATTCCGCGTTGTCCTGGTGTGCGGGGCGGGCACGCAAGAGGCGACAGGGGCGAAGGATGCGGCCGCTTCCCGGGCTTTCCCGGGGAGCGGCGAAAAGGCGGGGGGCACGCGATGCGGGTTGCCTGTTGTGCCCGGGCGGAGCCCCGGGAAGGGGGCGGGCGATGTTCGTGCGGCGCTAGCGGTTGGACGCGCCGGCCTTTTTGTGGTGCTTGGACTTGGACCGGGAAGAGGACTTGCCGGATTTTTCCGCCGTGGCCTTGGTTTTCCCCTTGGCGTGGCGGGAGGTCTTCACTTTGGCGTCATGGGCGTCGAAGCGGGCGGAAGCGCCGCGTTTGGCGTGGATCTTGGCGCGGTGGTCGGCGTCGGCCACGCGCAGGGCCTTGGCGTGGTGCCGGCCGGATTTGCCGTGTCTGATCTTCGCCGGGACGGGGGTGTCGTCGTCTTGGGCCGGGCGGTCGGTGGCGGCGAGCATGGTGCTGACTGCGCCGGAGAAGGAGGCGTTCAGGATGCGCTCGGTTTCGCGGTTGCGCACCTGCTTGGTGCGCCCGCCGAGGATCACGGCGATGATGCGGGTGCCGCCGCGCTTGGCCGTGGCGATGATGTTGTAGCCGCTTGAACCTACGTAGCCGGTTTTGATGCCGTCCACGCCCTCGCACACGCCGAGCAGGCGGTTGGTGTTGCCATGGACCGCGCCGCAGTGGTTGATCTCCGTGGTGGAGTGGTAGCGCAGGGCCTGCGGATAGTGGCGCAGGTAGCTGGTGGCCAGTTTCGTGAGGTCGCGGGCGGTGGTCAGCTGCCCCGGGGCGGGCAGGCCGTTGGGGGTCTTGAAGGTGGTGCTGGTCATGCCCAGTTCGCGGGCCTTGCGGTTCATGCGGTCGACCCATTGGGGCACGCCCCCGAAATGTTCGGCCACGGCCACGGCGGCGTCGTTGCCCGAAGCCACGGCCATGCCGCGCATGAGTTCGTCGAGGGTCACGACCTCGCCGGCGCGCAGGTTCATGGTGGACCCGCCCGTGGCGTCGGCGCGGCGGCTCACCTTGACCTTGTCGGAAAAGCTGGCCTGGCCGGAGGAGACGAGGTCGAAGACCAGGTACATGGTCATGACCTTGGTCACCGAAGCCGGAGCGATGCGTTTGTCCTCGTCCTGCGTATAGAGCACGCGGCCGGAGCCGTATTCGGTGACCATGGCCGCCTTGACGGCCAGTTTCCCGGAATTCTTGGCCGGCAGGGCCGTTTTGGGCCCGATCAGACACAGGACGATGGCCAGAAACAATACGCGTCGCATGCGTTCTCCCCGTTTGAAAAAGTGATACGAAACCCGCGGCGAAAAAAGCGTCCCCCAACGCGCGCCTCGGGCAGCATGATCCATGCCACAAGCCGGGATAACTCCCGGCATGGGCAGGCAATATCCCGGCATTGCACTGGAAATTGCGAAGACGTTTCCCCGTGTGGGAAACCAGGTCCGGAAGCGCTCCCCCAGCGTTCCCGACCTGTTTCACAGAGTGAAACGAGGCGTTTGATAAACGTAAACAGGCTCGGGAGCAAGGATGTTTCCGCCAGGATTGCCGCTTTTTAAGGAAATGTCGGGACGCGGGGCAGACGGTCCGGAGCGCGATGCCGCATGGCGCGCGCCCCGGCGGGAGAGGATCACAAGCCGTAAACGGCTTGCGCCTTGGCTTTGAGGTGGCGGATGAGCGGCCCCGCCGTGGGTGCCTGACCCGTGGCTGCGGCGACGAGGTCGCGGGGGCGCAGCAACCGGCCTTTTTCGTGGATGTTGGTCCGCAGCCAGGCGAGAAGCGGCGCGAAATCGCCCCGGGCCATGGCCGCGTCGAGCCCGGGAAGGGCGGCGCGCGCCGCCTCGAACAGGCAGGCGGCGTAGACGTTGCCCAGGCTGTAGGTGGGGAAATAGCCGAACGCGCCCGTGGCCCAGTGCACGTCCTGGAGGCAGCCGGCGGCGTCGCTTGGCGGGACGATGCCGAGGATGTCCCGGGATTTTTCGTTCCAGGCCCCGGGCAGGTCGGCCACGGCCAGGTCGCCGCGCACGAGGGCCAGCTCCAGCTCGAAGCGCAGCACGATGTGCGGGTTGTAGGTCGTCTCGTCGGCGTCCACGCGGATGAGACCCGGCCGGATCGCGCCCACGGCGGCAAAGACGTCCCGGGGCGCGCATCCGGCCAGTTCCGGGAAATGCTGCACGGCCAGGGGCAGCACGTGCTCCCAGAAAGGCAGGGAGCGGGCGACCTGGTTTTCCCACAGCCGCGACTGGGATTCGTGCACGGCCAGGGAGACGTATTCGGCCATGGGCGTGCCGTGGCGGGCGTCGCCGATGTCGTGGCCCAGGCTGTAGAGGCTGTGCCCGGTCTCATGCACGGCCCCGAACAGGGCCTTGGTGAAGTCCGTCGCGTCGTAGCGCACGGTGATGCGCGCATCCCGCGGGCCGATCAGGGTGGAAAAGGGATGGGCCGAGACGTCCAGGCGCGAAGCCTCGGGCGGCAGGCCGAGCATCCGCGTGACTTCGCCGAGAAAGGCCTGCTGCGCCGCGAGGGGGTAGGGGCCTTGCGGCAGGTCGCGGGGCTGCGGGGCGTCCTTGGCCTTTGCGATGAGCTCGCGGCTGGCGCCGCGCAGTTCGGCCAGGATCGGGGCGACGGCGGCGACGGTCTCGCCGGGCTCGAAGCCGTCGAGCAGGGCGTCGTAGGCTTCCGTGGTATAGCCGAGGGCTTCGGCCTTGCGCCGCGAAAGCTCAAGCAGTTCTTGAAGGTGTGGCGCGAACGCTTTGAAATCGTTTTCTTTCCGTGCGATTTCCCAGGCCCGCTGCCCGGCGCTTGCGGCCCGGGCCAGGGCCACGGCCAGTTCCTCGGGAATCTTGACGGACAGGTCGTAGTCGCGCCGCCATTCTCGGAGGTTGGCCGCCTCGGACGTGGCCGCGTCGCGGGTCAGCGGCGAGCCTTCGCAGGCGGCGAGCCATTCCCCGATACGCGGGTCCGTGGCGCGGCGGTGGAGCACGGCGGTCAGCGCGCCGAGTTGCGCCGCCCGGCCCGGATGGGCGGCCGCGGGGAGCATCACCTGCTGGTCCCAGGAAAGCAGGCTCAGGGCCGAGGCGAGATCGGCGCTTTCCCGTCCGTGGGCGACGAGGCTGGCGTAGGCTTGGCTTTCGTTCACGGCTTTTTGCTCTTGGGCGCGGCCTTGCCCGCCTTGGCCGCCTTGGCGTGCGCGGCGGCCATCATGGGCTCGTAGATGGGCTGGTAGAAGAAGCTGACGTCGCCGCCGTTTTCCGAGGGATGGAAGGCGCAGTAGATGTTGACGTCGCCGAGCATCCAGGCGTGGTAGTACTTTTCCGGCACTTCCTGGGTCGGCGGACCGAAGGCGCCGGTGAGCCCGGCCAAGGCCTTCTTGTAGGCGGCCATGCCGTCGAAATTGATCCAGACGTGGTAGAAGCGGTTCTGGTAGAATTCGTAGAACGCCTCGCGGATGGGCGCACCGAAGATGTCTGTGGGGCCTTTGGTCCAGACATAGGTGATCACGTCCCCGGCTTCCGCGTCGTAGACGGCAAGCCCGGGCTGGGCATGGGGCGCATCGCCGAAGTTCAGCCCGCCGAAGCCGGTGGGACGGCCGGAAGCCGTGGCGGCGGCATCGGACGGCGCTGGTGCGGCCGGCGGTATGGCCTGCCCCTGGGCCGGCAGGGGCGGCATCGGGATCGGCGCGGCCTGGGATTGCGCGGGTGCGGCCATCGCCTGGGGCGGCGGCGCGGTCTGGGCGGGAACCTGCTGCGCCTGGGGCGGCGCGGCAGGCGTCCGGTTGATGGGTGTTCCCTGGCCGGTCGTCCCGGGCAGCGGCTTGCCCATGACCACGCGGAAACCTTGTTGCTGCCCCGAAGGGGGTGTGTCCGTCGCGGCCTTGCCGGCGGCGGTTCTTCCGGTCGCGGGGGGGGCGGATTTGGTCGCGGGAGCGCAGGCGGCGAGAGCGACGGCGAGACACAGGGCCGGGACGGTGCAAAAGCGCATGAAGGGCATGAAGAACTCCGGACGCGAAACAGGCGTTGTCCCATGCTAGCCAAAGCCTGCTTGAAAGGGAAGGGTTGCGCCGAATCGGAAAGGTTTCTGGACGATGGAAGGCGGGGGCCGTATGAAAACCGGTGAACAATCACGGGCAGATGCCGCGTTGCGCGCCTGGCCGCCCGCAAGCGGCGGAACCGGCCGGCAAAGCAAGCGCCTGTGCGCCGCATCAACCGGAAGCCCGCGCCGTGTCCGTAGCGCGCGGCGCGAACGCAAAAGGAGCACACGCCATGAAGATCATCGACTACAAGGACGTTTTGCCCCGGGAACTGACCGCAGCCACCATGCACGGCGTCACCGGCCGCGTGCTCATCGGCAAGGCCGACGGCGCGGACCATTTCTGCATGCGCATGATCGAGGTCGCCCCCGGCGGCGTCATCCCGCGCCACAAGCACCCGTGGGAGCACCAGCAGTTTTTTCACAGCGGCCAGGGCCGATTGCTTCGCGACGGCGACTGGGTGGACGTCGGCCCCGGAAGTGTCGCCTACATTCCGCCCGACGCCGAGCACAGCATCGAGAACACGGGCGGCGAACCGCTCCTGCTCATCTGCCTGGTACCCGATTTCGCCCCGGAGCTGTAGGCCGCTTACGGCGCGGTGAAGCCGAAACGGGCGAACACCGCGCGCGCCTCGGGGGTGGCGAGGTAGTCGAGAAAGGCGGCCGCGCCCTTGGGATCGGGCGCGCCTGCCGCCACGGCCGCGCTGTAGGTCACGGGCGGGGAGGTGGGCACCACGGCGGCGCTCGCCACGGCGTCCCCGGCGATGGCCGCGTCCGTGGCGTAGACGAAGCCGGCGTCGCATTCTCCGGCCGCCAGCGCCGCCAGCACGTGGCGCACGGACGGATAGTAGACGAGTTTGGAGGTCAGGGCGAACCACATGGCCCGTTTCTGCAACGCGCGTTTGGCGTAGCGCCCGGCCGGCACGGATTCGGGGTTGCCGACGCCGATGTGCCGGACGCCGCCGCGCGAGAGGGACTCGAGCCCGGTGACGTTGGCCGGATTGCCGGCCGGAACCGCCAGGACCAGGGCGTTGCCGGCGACGACGCGCCGCGTGGCCGGATCGACGCGCCGCCGGTCCACGGCCGCGTCCATGGTAACGGCGTCGGCGCTTATGAACACGTCGCAGGGCTGGCCGTTTTGCATGCGCTGCAGGAGCGTCCCCGAGGCGGCGAACGAGGGCACGAGGAGCATGCCCGGGTGGCTGCGTTCGAACGCGGCGCGCATGGCCTCCACGGCGTTGGTGAGGCTCGCCGCGGCGAAAACAGCGATTTCGCCGGCCAGGGCCGGCACGGACAGGGCGAGGGAGAGCAGGAAGGCGGCGGCCAAGCGTTTCATAAGCGGTTCCTTGAGCAAGGTTGTGCTGAAAATAGCCGCAACGGCGCATAAAAGCAAAGGTTGCCATCCCGGTCGGCGCGGTCCGGGTTGTGAAAAAGCGCCCGGGGATGTAAGGCCAGCGCATCGTCCGCTGTCGGCGCGAGGATGGTCCACTTTCCCGGGCTGTCTCGTGTCCCGGAAAAAATACAACGCTTTCGGAGAACCGCATGGAGTGCCGCATCAACCTGCCCGAATCGGAGATGCCCCGGCAGTGGTACAACGCCCTGCCCGACCTGCCGACCCCCCTGGCCCCGCCGCTCGATCCCCAGACCCAGAAGCCCGTCTCCCCGGAGCAGCTCGAGGTCATTTTTCCCAAGGCCGTCATCGAGCAGGAACTCTCGCCCGTGCGCTGGCTCGACATCCCCGAGCCCGTCCTCGACATCTATCGGCTCTTTCGCCCCACGCCCCTGGTGCGGGCGCGCAAGCTCGAGCAGGCACTCGGCGTCAAGTGCAAGATCTTCTATAAAAACGAGTCCGTCTCCCCGGCAGGCTCGCACAAGCCCAACACCGCCATCCCGCAGGCCTACTACAACAAGCAGGAAGGCGTGCGCCGCATCGCGACCGAAACCGGCGCGGGGCAGTGGGGCACGGCCCTGTCCTTCGCCTGCTCCCAGCTCGGCCTCGACTGCACCGTCTACATGGTCAAGGTGAGCTACAACCAGAAGCCCTACCGCCGCATCCTCATCAACGCCTACGGCGGCGAGATCTTCCCCTCGCCCTCGGAGAACACGCAGACCGGCCGGGCCATGCTCGCTTCCGATCCCGACTGCGCCGGCTCCCTGGGGCTCGCCATCTCCGAGGCCGTGGAGGACGCCGCCACCCACGACGACACCAAGTACGCGCTCGGCAGCGTGCTCAACCACGTGTTGCACCACCAGACCATCATCGGCCTCGAAGTGGAAAAGCAGCTGGCCATGATAGGCGAAAAGCCCGACTACCTCGTCGGCTGCGTCGGCGGGGGCAGCAACTTCGCCGGGCTCGTGCTGCCGTTTCTGCCGCGAAAGCTCGCCGGGGAAAACATCCGCTTCATCGCCGTGGAGCCCAAGGCCTGCCCCACGCTCACGCGCGGCCAGTTTCGCTACGACTACGGCGACGTGGCCAAGCTCACGCCGCTGCTCAAGATGCACACCCTGGGTCACGCCTTCATGCCCGCGCCCATCCACGCCGGCGGCCTGCGCTACCACGGCGGCGCGCCCATCGTGTGCAACTTGGCCAACGAGGGCATCATCGACGCCACGGCCTACTTCCAGACCGAGTGCTTCGACGCGGCGCGGCTGTTCCTGCGTACCGAGGGCTTCCTGCCCGCGCCGGAAACCTCCCACGCCATCAAGGGGGCCATCGAAACGGCCAAGCAGGCCAAGCCCGGCGAGAACGTGGTCTTTTTGTATTCCGGCCACGGCCTGCTCGACCTCGCCTCCTACGATGCCTTCTTCCAGGGCAAGCTCACGGACTTCGCCTACCCCGAAGCCAGCATCACCGAGGCCCTCAAGGATTGCCCGAATGTTGAATGAAGAATGAGAAGATGCCTCCGGCGGCCAGGAGGGGCAACTGCCCCTCCCGGACCTCCCGAAAGGGGGGACGGCAGAGCCTTGCGAGGGATCGTCGCAAAGCAGGCATCGTAAAAACCGCGGGCCCGGCCAGGAATTCCTGGCCGGGCCCGCGGCGTTTTGCCGCCCAGGCGAGCGGACATGGCAGTCGCAGGGGAGGGGGCCCGCACCGACCGCGCGGGCCTCGCGAAGTGGGCCGTTAGTCGGTGCTGATGATCACGCTGAAGGCCTTGAAGAAAAACCAGACGATGTCGCCTTCCTTGATGTCGAGCGATTCCACGGATTCGGCGGTGATCAGCGCGCACATGGGCGTGCCGCCGTCGAGCATGCCCATGATCTCGACGGCCACGCCGTCGCCGCGGATGCCCGTGACCCTGCCGGGAAAGCAGTTGCGGGCGCTGGTGCGGGCCTTGTGCTCGTCCTTGCCGAGCAGCACCCAGGGCGCCTTGACCAGGGCCGTGACCTGGCCGCCTTCGGTGAGCCCCAGGCGCTCGAAGCTCTCGTTGGTGATGACGGCCACGACCTCGAAGCCGTTTTGGACCGCAAGGGAAATTTCCGTGAGCAGGGGACTTTTGCGCACGCTGCTGACGGTGCCGAAGAAGGTGTTGCGGGCGCTGGTTTTCACACGACTCTCCTTGATGACGCAGTGGTTGAGGATGCGCTGGCAATCCTGCTCGGAAAAGGAGCAATAGATGGAAGTGAGCACCAGGCTCGAGTGGCCGAGCATGACCTGCACCACGGGCAGGGGCACGCCGCCGCGCAGCAGTTCCACGGCCCGGGAGTGGCGCAGCGACGTCGGGCTGACGCGACCGGGCGGCAGGCCGGCCTTGACGGCCTGTTCGTAGAGCTTGCGGCGCACGAAGCCGGGATCGAGCCGGAACAGCTCGCCGCGCATGTGCCTGTTGGCGGGGCTGGCCGCGAATCGGCGCACTTCCTCCAGAAAGGGCTTGGGCACGATGACCTTGCGGGCCGTCTCTTCCGGCTTGCCTCCGCCGAGGGTCACCATGGACTGCCCCATGTCGATGTCGGTGTTTTCGTTGAGCGAGAGCACCTCCCCGAGCTTGCCGCCGCTGTGGCGCAACATCAGGTAGACCAGGCGCATGCGCTCCCTGGCCCGCCGGATGGGCGAGGTGCGCGCCGCATCGCGCCAGCCGTCGAAAGCGGCGGTGAGGCGTTCGATCTGTTCCGTGTCCAGGTGGCGGATTTCGTGGGGTACCTTGAACATCGCCGCCTGGCACGGGCCCATGCCCGGATGGTGCCGCCGCAACGGCCTGTCGCCTTTCTGGGACAGCAGCGCTTCGGCATGTTCGAGCAGGCGCTCCAGCGAAGGAGCGTCGAGACGGGCTATCCTGTCCAGGAGATTGTCTTCGGAAGCACTCATGATACGAGTCAGTAGCGAAATGCTGTTGTGTTGTAAAGAATATAAATGGGATATCACGAATAGTATCTCTGGCGTGACACTGTTGTCTTTCATGACGTAATTACGGTATGTCTTGAGCGGTATATTGAATGTCACGCAAATATGAATATGCGTGATTGTGAGTAGCGTCGAAAAGTCTGTCTTGCGCCGGGTTTCTCATGCCGGCGCGGCAAGGTTTGCAGCGCAACGCGCCCCTTCGGCCTGCCGGGGGAGACGCGTGCCGGGGAGGACGGTGTATGGCCACATTCGTTTGCGTACACGGCGCATTCCAGGGCGGCTGGGTGTTCAGGAACATGGCGGGAGCCCTTGCCACCCTGGGGCACACGGTCCATGCGCCCACGTTCTCGGGCTGCGGACACCACTGCACGGTGCGCGTCAAGGAACTCGGACTTTCCGTGTATGTGGACGAACTGGCCGCCTATCTGGACCTGTTCGACCTGTGGGATGTCATCCTCGTGGCCCACAGCTATTCGGGCATCGTGTGCGCGGCGGCCATGCCGCGACTTGCGCCCCGCGTGGCGGCCACGGTCTACCTCGAGGGCATCATCCCGCGGCCCGGCCTGTCCTTCGCCGGGCTTGGCGGCGAGCCGTTTAAAGCCATGCTCGAGTCGCGCCGCCTGGACGGCGGGCTGGTCTCCCCCTGGCAGGCCGCCATGTTCGGCGTGGCCGGCGCGCCCGACGAGGACTGGTTCATGTCGCGCCTGACCCCCTTCCCCATGGCCGCCTTCACCGATCCCGTGCCGGAAGGCGAACTGGTTTTTCCGGCGAAGAAGCACTACGTGCGCTGCCTGGAAAACCCCAACCCCATGCTCGTGGCCATGGCCGAACGCGCCAAGGGGCTCGGGTTTGCGATGCACGATCTCAAAAGCGGCCACTGCCCGCAGATCACCGTCCCGGTGGATGCGGCGCGGTTGCTCGCCGCCATTGCCGAAAACGGGTCGGGCGCAGCATGACCCTTGCGGTTCGCCTGAAAAAAAAACTCCCTCATTTCACCCTGGACGTGGAGTTTTCCTGTCCGGCCGGCAAGCTCCTGGCCGTGACCGGGCCGTCGGGCTCGGGCAAGACCACGGTGCTGCGCATGCTGGCGGGCCTGGACGACCCCGACACCGGCCGCATCGCCCTGGGCGACGAGGTCTGGCGCGACACCGCGTCCGGCGCGCGCGTATGCGCCAGGCGGCGCGGGGTAGGGCTCGTCTTCCAGGAATATTCGCTTTTCCCGCACATGACCCTTGCGCAAAACGTGGCCTACGCCACGGCGGATGCGGCCTTTGGCGCGCATCTCCTCGAACTCTTCGGCATCGCCCACCTGGCCGGCAGCCGGCCCGGGGCCATGTCCGGCGGCGAGAGGCAGCGCGGGGCCTTGTGCCAGGCCCTGGCGCGAAGGCCCAAGGCGCTTTTGCTCGACGAGCCCTTTTCCGCCCTGGACGCCGCCACGCGCGCCTCCCTTCGCGGCGAGCTCCTCGCCGTGCGCGAGCGCTTCGCCATTCCCATCGTGCACGTGACCCACGACCTGGCCGAGGCAGCGCTTCTTGGCGACGCGGTCGTGACCATCAACCGGGGGAGGATCGACCGGGATTGGTTCGGCCGCCAGCTTGCGCTCTATCGCGAGGAGCGCGCGGCCCTGCTCGCCCGTTTCGATGATGCGCCGCCGGCCGTCCTGGCCGCGGCGACGGACGACGGCCGTCGCCCGGTGCTCCACTCCCCGAAACCCGCCCTCAAGGAGGAACGCCCATGCGACGCATCATCCTGACGCTCACTCTCGTGCTGTGCCTGACCGGTAGCGCCCTGGCCGAAAACCTGGTCGTGGCCGCCGGCGCGGGCTACAAAAAGCTCGTCACCGACCTGGCGACGGCCTTTGAAAAAGAAAGCGGCATCAAGCCCGAACTCTCCTTCGGCAACATGGGCCAAGTGACGACCCAGGCCAAGGCCGGCGGGGTCATCGACGTGATCGTCGGCGAAAAGGGCTTCCTCGAAGGCGCGGGCCTGTCCTGCAGCGGCGTCTCCCCCATCGGCAAGGGCATCCTGGTCGTGGCCTGGCCCAAAGGCAAAAAGCTCGCCGCCGCAACCGACGTGGCCAAGCCCGAGGTCAAACGCCTGGCCATGCCCGATCCGCAGAAAGCCATTTACGGCAAGGCCGCCAGCCAGTTCCTGGAGAAATCCGGTCTGGCCAAGCAGGTGGCGGACAAGCTCCTGGTCGTCGCCACCGTGCCGCAGGTCACCACCTACATCGTCAGCGGCGAGGTCGACGCCGGTTTCGTCAACCGCACCGACGTGATGGGCCTTGGCGACAAGATCGGCGGCTACCTGGAAGTGGACCCGTCCCTGTACGCGCCCATCGAGATCGTGGCCGAGAACCTGGCCGGCGCTCCCAATGCCGCCACGGCCAAGAAGTTCGCCGCGTTCCTCGACACCAAGCCGGCCAAGGACATCGCCGCCAAGCACGGGATGTAGCCTTTGCCGGGAGCATCGATTCTCGCCGCGGCCACGGACCCGGGCGTCGTCTTTTCCATCAAGCTGACGCTTCGAGTCATGGCCGTGGCGGTGCCTGTCTTTTTCCTGCTCGGCGCGCCGCTCGGCTACCTGCTCGGACGGGGGCGGGGCCGGTTTCTCGCCGTGCTGGATTTCCTGATTTCCCTGCCGCTGGTCCTGCCGCCCATGGCCGTGGGGTTTTTCCTGCTGTTGCTGCTCGGGCGACACGGCCCCTTCGGCATCCTGGCCCGGCGGCTCTTCGGCCTGGACATCGTTTTCGGTTTCGCCGGACTGGCCCTGGCCTCCGTGGTGGCCGGCATCCCGCTTATGGTGCGGCCGGTGCAGGCGGCGGTGCGGGGCGAATTGATGCGCCTGGTCGAACTCTCGGCCGTGCTCGGCAAGTCGCCCCTGACCACCTTCGTGCGCGTGGTGCTGCCCCACTGCAAGAAGAGCATCGCCGCGGGCATGTTCCTGGCCACGGGAAGGGCGCTTGGCGAAGTGGGCGTCAGCCTGCTCCTGGGCGGCGATATCATCGGGCGCACGAATACGGTGTCGCTCGAGATCTACAACTCCGTCTTTACGGGTGATTTCCTGCGCGCGGGCATCCTGTCCGCGCTCCTGGCCGCGGTGTCCCTGGTGCTCGTGTTCGCGCTCAAGCGCACGGGGAACGGGTAGGGCTTCTCGTCGAGAGGGAGCTTGACAATCATTCTCAACATGCCTAGAACAAAGGCCATGCAAGGAGCGCGACCCATGGCCCCCCTCGAAAGCCTCACCCACTTCCCCCCCGGCAGCCGCGTACGCGTCGAATCCCTGTGTGATTGTCCCAAGGCCCGGGGCCGGCTTTGCGCCATGGGCATCACGCCCGGCACCGTGGTCGAGATCACGGCCGGCTGCGGCGGCCCGGTCTGTCTGCGCGCCCGGGGCGCCTGCATGTCCATCGGGCACGGCCTGGCGGAAAAGGTGCTCGGACGCCTCGCCCAGCCCGTTGCGGAGCCCGTTTCCCAGGTGGCCTGAGCGCACGGCCCGGGCGATCTGACGCGCAGGCGCGGCCTGCGGGAGCAGTTCCTTTTTTTTCTTCCTCAAGGAGTCGGCATGGACCAGGAAATTTCGGCCGCGTGCATTGGCCTGCGGCAGATGCAGGTCGGGCAGCGGGCCCGCATTTGCCGGGTGGAGGCGCAGGGCGAGCTCGGCAGGCGCTTGCGCGACATGGGCCTTGTGCCGGGCACCGAAGTGTCCGTGATCGGGCGCGCGCCGCTTAAGGACCCCGTGGCCCTGCGCCTGCGCGACTTTACCTTGACGCTTCGCAACAACGAAGCCGACCACATCGCCGTCACGCCGCTGTAAGGCTTTCGCAAGACATGGCCCCGGCCCCCGCAAAGGGAGCCGGGGCTTTTTTGTTGTCGTCAGCCCTCTTGCCCCTGTGCGGGAGGTCGGGTAATTCCGATGGAAACAGGTTTTCCGGTTGGGAGAGGAGGCTGTCATGTCCGATGCGGGGAGCGTGGCCGTCGGCCATTTCGCCGGGGGCTACAACTGTTGCCAGTCCGTGCTGCTGTCCTTGTGCGGGCCGGCCGGCCTCGACGCGGCCCTGGCCGTGCGGCTGGCCACGGGATTCGGCGTGGGCATGGCCCGGGGGGGCGTGTGTGGCGCGGTGTCCGGCGCGGTCATGGCGCTGGGGCTTTTCGGCGGTGGCGGCGGCCCGGACGGCAGGGCGGCCAAGACGGCCACCTATGCCCGGACCAAGGTCATTTACGACCGCTTTTTCGAACGTCACGGCTCGATTATTTGCCGCGACCTCATCGGCCTCGACCCCTCGACGCCGGAAGGGCTGGAGTTGGCCAACCGCGAGCGCCGCTTTCACACGGTCTGCGTGCCCCTGGTGCGCGACGCCGCCTGCCTCGCCTGGGACATTATCGAAAGCCGGGGCTTCGTCGCGGGCTGAACGTCGCGCGTCTGGTCTTGCGGCCGCAACGGGCGTATGTCGGGCGCATGGACGCTGCACGCGCTTTCGTTTCGCCGGTGTCGCCGACCGACCAGACGCGCTGCCATGACGGGTCCGGCCGGGAGACGCCCTGCCCGGGCAGCGGCCAGGACGCCGCCTTTCCCCACGCCGCGGGACGGCATGCGCCCCGGTTTGCGGCCGTCGGCACGGGCCTTGTCCAGGATACGGCCACGGGCCTCGTCTGGCCCGTCGACGCAGGCATCGCCGGCTTCCCCATGCCCTGGGAAAGCGCCCTTGCCGCCGCCGCGCGCATGGCCGCCGACGCCGTCCTCGGCCGCACGGACTGGCGGCTGCCCAACCGGCGCGAACTGCGCAGCCTTGTCTCCTACGGCCAGTCCCGCCCCTCCCTGCCTGCCGGCCACCCCTTTGAAAACGTCTTTGCCGGCTGGCATTGGACGTCCACCACGGCCGCGCCCGCCCCTGGCTACGCCTGGTACGTGCATTTCGAAGGCGGCAGGATGTTCTACGGGAAAAAGGACCAGGACTGCCTGTGTTGGCCCGTGGCCGGGGCTTGCCTGTTGCCGCGCACCGGCCAGACGTGGTGCCGCGATGCGGCGGGCCGTGAAACCCCCTGCGCCGGGACGGGACAGGACGGGGAGCTTCGTTCGGGAACGCCCTGGCCGACGCCGCGTTTCGTGCCGGCCCCAAAGGGCCGGGAGGGCGTCCTTGACCGGGTGACGGGGCTCGTCTGGGCCGGCCGCGCCGACACAGGTCCGGGCGCGGCGACCTGGGAGGAGGCGCTCGCCGTGGCCGCCCGCTACCAGGGCGGCGGCTGGCGGCTGCCGAACATCAATGAACTGGAATCCCTGGTCGCTGCCTGCCGGGCCGCGCCGGCGCTGCCTGCCGGGCATCCCTTTACGGCGGTGGGGGAGGTCTACTGGTCCGCGACCACCAGCGCTTTCGATCCGGCCTGGGCCCACGCCCTCTATCTCCACAAGGGGGCGGTGGGCGTGGGCTTCAAGGCCGGTCGCGATTTCCTGGTCTGGCCCGTGGCCGGGCCCGCGTCCTGAAGCGGCGTTCCTAGAATCGTTCGAAATCGTCGTCCGAGGCTTCCGCGCCAAGATCCAGGGAAATGCCCTTGGCCGGCTTGCGGGGGGCTGCCGCCTTCTGTGCTGCCGGCTTGCGCGCGGGCCTGGCTGCGGCCAGGGCTTTTTGCGGCGCGGCGCGGTGGCGCATGGTCATGGCGTCCAGACGGAAGTAGGACACGGTTTCCTGGAGTTGCAACGCCTGGCTCGAGAGTTCCTCGGCCGTGGAAGCCATCTCTTCGGAAGCCGAAGCGTTTTGCTGCACCACCTGGTCGAGCTGCTGGATGGCCCGGTTGACCTGTTCGGCGCCGGCGTTTTGCTCCACGCTCGAGGCCGCGATTTTCTGGATCAATTCGGCCGTGCGCTGGATGTCGGGCACGATCTTGGCCAGCAGGCCACCGGCCTTTTCGGCGATCTCGACGCTCGTCGAGGACAGCTCGCTGATCTCGCCGGCGGCGTTGCCGCTGCGTTCGGCGAGCTTTCTGACCTCGGCGGCCACCACGGCGAAGCCCTTGCCGTGCTCGCCGGCCCGGGCGGCCTCGATGGCGGCATTTAAGGCCAGCAGGTTGGTTTGGCGGGCGATTTCCTCGATGATGCCGATTTTTTCCGCGATCTGTTTCATGGCCGAAACGGTCTTGGCCACGGCCTCGCCGCCGCTTTGGGCGTCCTTGGCTGTGGCCAGGGCGATCTGCTCGGTCTGCTTGGCGTTGTCCGCATTCTGGCGGATGTTGGCGGCCATTTCTTCCATGGAGGAGGAAATTTCCTCGACGTTGGCCGCCTGTTCGGTCGCGCCCTGGGACAGGCTTTGCGTCGTGGCCGAAAGTTCCTCGGAGCCTGAGGCCACGTTTTCCGCGCCGGATTGGACCTGCCCGACCACCTCGCGCAGCTTGGCGATCATATGGCGCAGCGCGGCGGCCAATGCGCCGATTTCGTCTTCCTGCTCCAGGTCGATGCGCTGGTTGAGGTCGCCCTCGGCCAGTCCTTCCGCGGCCTGCACGCCGACAAGCACGGGCCTCGTGATCATGCGCGAGATGAAAATGCCAAGGAGCACTGCCAGCACCACGCCGATGCCGATGCCTGACATGGACATGACCGAAGCGCGCCGCGCCTCGGCGTCGGCGTCGGTCTTGCCCTGCTGCGCAGAGGCCAGGGAATCGGCCATCAGCCGGTCGAGCAGTTCGAAGCAGCGGATCTGCTTGGGGCGCACGTTGACCATGGTCTCATTGCGCATCTTGTCGCAGATGGCGGAAACGCGGGCGATCTCCTGCAACAGGGTGTTGAAGTGGGCGATGGTCGTTTCCACGGCCGGCGTGATGTCCGTACGCACGACGGCGGCCAGTTCCTCGCGTGGGGCGTTTTTCGCAGCCAGTTCCTTGAGCTTGCCCACGGCGCGGTGCAGTTTGTCGTGGATGCCGTGGAGTTCCGCCAACGTCTTCTTGAAGACCGGGTTGGCGCTGTCGCGCCCCTCGCTGTCGAGCCATTTGCCGAAGTTGCATTGGGTCGCGTCGTCCCCACCCGTCAGGGGCGTGCCGGAAAAGGCCAGGGCCTGGGCGTCGGCCAGGAGCTTGTAGTGGTCGCCGCGAAATTTTTCGAATATCTTTTCCAGGGCGTCGGGATCGTCGATGTCGGACTTGTCCCATTCCCTGGCTAGGTCGAACGTGCCATTGTTGACCTTGACCCATTCCTGCCAGGCCGGCACGAAGTCCCGCCAGATGCGTTCGGCTTCCTGGGACTTGGGCAGGCCCTCGTATTCTTCCCAGGCCTTGCGATAGCTGTCGCGCAGGTTGGCGATGTTGTCGTACTGCCGTTGCCGATCCTTGGCGGAAAGGCCGGGCACGTTGAGGGTCCGTTGCGCCACGCGAACGGATTCACCGGCGATCTTGATCAGTTGCAGGTCACGTACGGACGGCAGGTTGACGTCTGTAACCGTGTTCAGGCTTTTCGTGAGCCCCGATATCCCCATGAGGCCGACGAGGCCGACGGCCAGGGTGATGGCGGCGCAGATGAGAAATCCGCCGACCAGTTTCACTCCCAACTTCAAATTGCCCATGTCTCACTCCCCTCAAGTCATGCACCAGACGTTTTCCATACCGTTATCGAGGGTTTCTAAAGGGGCGCAAGGGCTTTTGTCAATTTGCCGCGGCAATGCCGCGACCTCTCCGCCAAAACGGCGTTTTCCGTCAAGCGGCGGCCAGGATGTGCCCGTCGCGCATGGTGATGACCCGGGAAGCCATGGCCGCATAGGCGGGTTCGTGGGTGACCATGACCACGGTTAGCCCCTCGGCGTTGAGCCCCGTGAGAATGTCCATGATCTGCCTGCCGGTGTCGCCGTCCAGGCTGCCCGTGGGTTCGTCGGCGAAGACGATGCGCGGTTCGGTGACGAGCGCCCGGGCGATGGCCACGCGCTGGCGCTCGCCGCCGGAGAGTGCGCCGGGCAGGCGCTGGGCCATGTCCGCAAGCCCCATCCTGTCCAGGCATTCCATGGCGCGTTTGCGCCGTGCGGCGGAGACCGGGCGCAGGCCGGAAAGGAAGGGCGTCAGCACGTTTTCCCGGGCCGTCAGGTAGGGCAGCAGGTGGTGCATCTGAAAGACCATGGAGAAATCCGTGGCACGCAGCCGGTTGCGCTCGGCCTCGCTCATGGCGGCCAGGTCGCGGCCCTGGTAGCGCACGCTGCCGGCGTCCGGGGAGAGCAGGCTGGAGAGGATGTTGAGCAGGGTGGACTTGCCCGAGCCCGAACGGCCCACGACGCACACGAACTGCCCGGGTTCGATGGCCAGCGATACGCCGCGCAGCACGGGCGCGGCCGCATCCTTGGCGGCGTAGCTTTTGACGACGTCGTCAGCGGTCAGCATCACAATATCCTTCCTCTCTCTATTTTGTTTTGTTCAGTCCAATTGGAAAAAGACACCCTTTCCTCCCTAGAAGGGGTGGTCCAGGAGGGGCCCCCGGCCCCTTCTGGCCGCCGGAGGCATTTCTTCATCCCCCTCCCACTCCCTCTCTCCACCCCTCCACCTCTCCACCTCTCGTCCCACTACAACATGACCAGGGCCTGGGAGGGTTCGATGCGCGCGGCGGAAAGCGCCGGCGGCAGCGAGGCCAGGGCCGAGAGCAGGGCCACGGCCGCGAACACGGCCGCGAACTGGGCCGGGAGGAACACGGGCGCGGCCGCGCCGAGGTCGAGCAGAGCCATGAGTTTGAAGCTCCCGAAATAACCTATGACCTGGCCGAACACCGCCGCCAGCAGGCCGAGGCTGATACCTTCGAGGCTCATGAGCGTGAAGATGGCGGACTTGGAGTAGCCCAGGGCACGCAGCAGGCCGATCTCGTTTTTGCGTTCGTTGACCGAGGAAAAGACCGACAGCCCGATCATGACGCAGGCCGTGAGCAGGATGACGCCGGAGACGGCCAGGGCCAGGCGTTTGACGAAATCCACGGTCATCATGCGGCTTTTGACCACCTGCCCCATGGCCTTGACGTCGGTGCCGGGCAGGGCGGCGGCAAGCTGTGCCGTGATCTCATCGATGGGGCAGCCCGAGCACAGCGCGGCCACTTCCACGAAATGCACCCGGTTTTCCTGGCCGGCCGCGCGTTGCAGGGCGTGCAGGTCGGCAAAGAGCATGGCGTCGTCGCCCGAGCCCGTGGGGCCGAGCACGCCGGCCACGGTGAAAGGCGTACCCGAGACGTCCACCTGCGCGCCGGGAACAAGGCGCAGGCGCGCGGCCGCTTCCGCGCCGGCGAGCACCTGCCCGTCGCCCGGCGTCAGCTCGCCGCTCGCGGCATGCCAGTAGCTTTTGATGCGCAGTTCCTGGTCGAAATCCACGCCGATCACGCCGACCGGGGTGTCGCGCACCTTGGTCAGCAGGGCGAATTTCGGGGCCACGGCGCTTAAGCGGTCCTGGTGGTGGATGCCGGTTATGGCCGCAAGCGTCGTGTCCTCGGCCAGGGAGCGGATGTCCACGGACACGTCGCCGAGCGCCATGCCGCCGTAGCTCACGGACAGGGTTTCGGCGCGGGGCGCGACCAGGATGTTGGCCCCGTAGGCGGCGAGCTTTTCCTCCAGGCTTTCGCCCACGGCCTTGGAGAGTTCGAGCAGGGCGGTCACCGAGGCCACGCCGATGGAGAAGACCGCGACCATCAGCAGCGTGCGCAGGAGTTTGCGCCGCAGGTTGCGCAGGGGAATGGTCAGGATGTTCAAGCAGGGCTCCTTGCTCGGGCGGTTGCGGAGGGCAGTGGCCTAGAAAAAGCGCGCGCCGGCGTTCAGGGCCGCCATGGGCACGCGAATCGTGTCGCCCGTGGCCTCCGCCGCCAGCGGAGCCGGGTTGCAGCCGCCGTGGACCTCGCCGATCTTGCTTACGTGGAAGCGGCGGCCGCAGTTGACGCAGACCATGAATTCACCGTCCTGGCGGTAGCCCTTTTTCTCGGGGAAGCAGACGTCGCAGGCGTCGAAAGCCGTGCGCACCTTGCCGTCGGGGCTTTTGACCGCGAAGAACTTGATCTCCTTGCCGCCGGCGCTGACCACGTAGAAATGCGCCTTGCCGTCGGACACGTCGGCCAGGGGAATGGCCACGGCGTCGCCCTGGGGCGAAAGGGTTTTGGTGTCGGAAAACATCCCGAACAGGGCGGATGCCGGGGCGGGCAGGCCGCACACCGCGGCCAGGGCGAGGAAAAGGGCCAGGGCGGCGACGCCGGACCAGGGACGTTTGGAAGATCGGGGCATGGTGCGGATTCCTTTACGGTTTGAAGGTTGCTTTCCGTCAGTTCGGGGACCGTGCGGCTGCGGCGACTAATTGTGACTTTAAAAGTATGAATTTGTCGCAGGGAGATAGCAACCCACATGCCAACGTCAAGGGACGCTTTGGCGTCCTGCCGCGATCGCGTTGCGCGGCTGGGCGGAAGACGGATGGAATGGGCCATGCAAAGGCGCTTGCGACCGCCTGCCGGACAGGGCGCAGGCACGGCGGGCGTCGCGTTTCTGGACAGTGCGGTGCTTTGGCCGTATGAAAATAAGACGGACTGTATGGAAAAAATACAGGCTGTCGCATCCCAACGGAAAACGACATGTGGGCCTTTCGCAAGAAAAATCCCTTTGGCGGGGCGTCGTCGCCGCTCGTGGTCATCGGCGCGGCCGCGATCCTGGCGGCGGTGGTTGTGGCCATGGCCGTCATCGACCTGGGCCGGGAAAAGCAGTACATGACCCAGCTTTTGCTGGAAAAAGGCGCGGCGCTGATCAAGTCCTTCGAGGCCGGCGCGCGCACCGGCATGCGCGGCGGCTTCGGCGCGGAGGTGCGCCTGCAGCACCTGCTCGAGGAAATGGCCGACCAGCCGGGCATCTTCTACATCGCCGTGACCGACGCCGATGGCAAGATCGTGGCCCACAACGACGCCGCGCGCATCGGGCAGGAGCTCTTCCCGCCCAAAGTCATGGCGCAGCTTGCTCCCGGGAGCACGGAAAAATGGCGTCTGGCCCGGGAGGAGGACGACAAGCGGCAATCTTTCCTGGTCTACCGCCGTTTCGTGCCTTCGCCCGGCGGCCGCGGTCCCCACGGCATGGGCATGATGTTTCCCCACGGGCAGCAGCGCGGCAAAGCCTTTTTCTGCACCGATGATTGCGATGAACCGGGCGGCCGGCGCGACCTGCGCGGCGTGCCCCTCGACATCTTCGTCGGCCTCGACGTGGCCCCCATCGAGGCCGCACGACGGGCGGACCTGCAGAATACGCTCATCACGGCGGCGGTGCTGCTGGCGCTTGGGCTTGGCGGCGTGCTGGCACTTTTCTGGGCGCAGAGCTACCGGGCACAACGCAGGGCGTTGCGACACACCACGGCGCTGGCCTCGGAAGTGGTGGCGGCCATGCCGGCGGGGCTCCTGCTCGTGTCGCCGGACGGCAAGGTGGCCATGGCCAACGGCGCGGCCGAGGCCCTGGCCGGCGTCTCGCCCGGGGAGCTTACCGGCCGTCCCGTCCACGACGTGTTGCCGCCCGGGGTGCTCGCCGCCATCGACGGCGGCGAACGCGAGATGGACATGCGCCTGGGCGAGGGCGCGACCGCGCCCCTTGGCGTCTCGGTTTCCTCGGTCGCCACGGAAGAGGGCACGACCATCGGCGCGCTCGTGGTGCTGCGCGACCTGCGCGAGGTCAGGCGTCTGGAAGCCGAGGTGCGGCGGCGCGAAAAGCTCGCCGCCGTGGGCCACCTCGCCGCTGGCGTGGCCCACGAGATCCGCAATCCCCTGAGCTCCATCCGTGGCTATGCGGCGTACTTCGGGGGCAAGTTCGCTCCGGGCAGCGAGGACAGGCAGGCCGCCGAGGTCATGGTGCGCGAGGTGGACCGCTTAAACCGCGTCATTTCGGAACTGATCGAATTCGCGCGGCCTTCGGACATCGTGCGCCGTCCCGTGCGCCTGTCCGACCTCGCCGCCCACGCCGCGCGCCTGACGCGCCCCGACGCCGTGGCGCGCGGCGTGTCCGTGGACCTGGGCGGCGTCGGCGACGGCCCCGAAATCGTGGCCGACCCGGACAGGCTTTCCCAGGCCTTGCTCAATTTGTGCCTCAATGCCATCCAAGCCATGGGCACGGGCGGCGTCATGCGGCTGGCCACGGGCACGGCCCCGGACGGCCGGGCCTACGTGTCCGTGGCCGACGAAGGCGGCGGCATCGCCGCGGCCGACCGGGACCGGATCTTCGATCCCTATTACACCACCAAGGCCCACGGCACCGGGCTCGGGCTGCCCATCGCCCACAAGATCGTCGTGGCCCACGGCGGGGAGATCGTGCTGGCGGCGCGGCCCGAGGGCGGCACCCTGGCCACGATACTGCTTCCCGTCGCGGGCGGGGACACGGCAAACGGAGACGAGGATGCTGGCGAAAATACTCGTGGTTGACGACGATGCCGGACACCTGTCCATGCTGCGCACCGTGCTGTCCGGCTGGGGCTATGCCCCGGAGGGCGCGACCGACGGCGAAAGCGCCGTGGAGATGGTGCGCGCCAAGGCCTACGACGCGGTGCTGCTTGACGTGCGCATGGCCGGCATGGGCGGCATGGAGGCGCTTTCGCGCATGAGCGCCTTCAACCCGGCCATGCCGGTCATCATCATGACGGCGTATTCCTCGGTGGAAACGGCCGTGGCGGCGCTCAAGACCGGGGCCTACGACTACCTGACCAAGCCGCTCGACCTCGACGTGCTGCGCCTGACCCTGGAGCGGGCGCTCGACCACATGCGCCTTGCCGCCGAAAACGAGACGCTGCGGCGCAAGCTGGCCGACGCGCCGCCCGGACCGGAAATCATCGGCACGAGCCGGGCCATGCGCGAGCTTTTCACGCTCATCGGCATGGTCGCCCCCACCGAGGCCACGGTGCTCATCACCGGCGAATCCGGCACAGGCAAGGAGCTCGTCGCCCGGGCCATCCACTCCGGCAGCGCCCGATCGTCCGGGCCGCTGGTTGCCGTCAACTGCGCGGCGCTCAGCGAAACCCTGCTCGAATCGGAGCTTTTCGGCCACGAGAAAGGGGCCTTCACCGGGGCCGAACGCCGCCGCGAAGGCCGGTTCATGGCCGCGGACAAAGGTTCCATCTTCCTTGACGAGATCGGCGAGATCGCCCAGCCCATCCAGGCCAAGCTCCTGCGCGTCATCCAGGAGCGCGAGATCCAGCGTGTGGGCGGCGACAAGCCCATCGGTGTGGACGTGCGCATCCTGGCCGCCACCAACCGCGACCTCAAAAAAGAGGTCGCGGCCGGGCGCTTTCGCGAGGATCTCTATTACCGGCTCAACGTCGTTTCCGTGCCGGTGCCGCCCCTTCGCGAGCGCGCCGAGGACATCCCGCTTCTGGCCCAGTTTTTCCTCGGCCGTTTCGCCGAGAAAAACCGTAAGCGCATCAAGGGGTTCACGCCGGCGGCCATGGACCATCTGGTCCGTTGCGCCTGGCCGGGCAACGTCCGCGAGCTGGAAAACGCCGTGGAACGTGCCGTGATCCTCTCCGTCGGCGAATACGTCACCGAGCGCGAACTGCCCCTGTGCGACCCGCGGCCTGCGACTCCGGCCCTGGCGACCCAGGTGGAAGGGGGCAGCGGGGGGCTGACCGGGCGGCCGCTCGACGACGTCGAGCGCGAGGTCATCCTGGCAACGCTCGATTCCTGCGGCGGCAACAAGAGCGAGGCCGCCCGGGTGCTTGGCATCACACGGGCGACCCTCCATAAAAAGCTCAAGAAGTACGGAGAGGACTGAGGCAGCAACGGCTGTCGCGCCGTGCGTCCCCGGGCGTGGCCGCGTCCGCGTTTTTTTTGCCAGCGGCAAAAAAACGGACTTCGGCTTTTGTTTTTCGGGATACGCTGGTAGATTCTGTCAGACTGGCGGTGTGGCCTTGCGTAGAGCAACCCTTTCTCCCGGATTGTCTCGGGCGGCGACAGAGGACGGACAGCGTCATGGAGCCGATTTCCAAAACCGTGTTTTTAGGACTGGTCAACAACGCCGCCCTGCTCCTCGCTCTGGCGTTTCTCTACGATTCCTTCACGCGGGCGGAAATCGGTCACCCTTCCTGGCGAAAGCGCGTCCTGGCCGGACTGTGCCTCGGCGGCATGGCCATGGCCGTGATGCTCAACCCCTGGGAGCTGCGGGCGGGCCTGTTCTTCGATACCCGATCCATTCTCCTCGGCGTGGCCGGCCTTTTCTTCGGTGTCCTGCCCACGGTCGTGGCCATGGTCATGGCCGCGTCGCTGCGCCTGGTCCAGGGCGGCCTCGGGGTGTACATGGGCCTGGCCACGACGGTCGTTTCCGGTTGTTGCGGCCTGGCCTGGAGGCGTTGGGGCGTCAGGGAGCTGGCCGGGCTTACCCCGTGGAATCTCCTGGCGTTCGGCGTCGTGCTCCACGTCTTCGTGCTGGCCTGCACCTTCCTGTTGCCGTTTCCCGTCGCCCGCGAAACGCTGGAAATGGTGGCCCTGCCGATGCTCGCCCTGTATCCGCCGCTTACGGTCGCGTTGGGACTGTTGCTGGTACGCCGCCTGACGCGCAACCGCCTGCTTTCCCGCCTTGTCGAGAGCGAATCGCGCTATCAGAGCCTTTTCGAGAACAACCATGCCGCCATGCTGTTGATCGATCCCGAAACGGGAGCCATCGCTGACGCCAACCCTTCGGCCTGCGCCTACTACGGCTGGACGCGCGAGGAGATCAGGCAACGGCGCATGGCGGACATCAACACGAGGCCGGCCCATGAGGTCCGCGCGGCCATGGCGGAAGCCCAAAGTGGCCGCAAACGCACCTTCGAGTTCCGGCACAGGCTCGCCGACGGCCGCATGCGCGACGTGAACGTCTATTCCGGCCCGATCCGGCTTGACGACCGCATCCTGCTCTATTCCATCGTCATGGACGTCACCGACCGCCAGGAGGCGCTCCGTCGCTTGGTCGCAAGCGAAAAGCGTTTCCGCCTGTTGGTGGAAAACGCCCCGTTCGGCATCTTCGTGCAGACGCGGGGCGTCTTCGCCTACGTTAATCCCGGGGCGCGAGAACTCTTCGGCGTGCCGGTTCCTGGCGGGTTGCTCGGCACGCCCGTGCTGGAACGGGTCGCGCCGGCGTACCGCGACAAGGTCCTGGCCCGCATCCGTCGTCTCAACGAGGACCGGCTTGCGGTGCCCATGAGCGAGCATACCATGCTGCGCCTGGACGGGGGGCAATTCATCGCCGATGTGGCGGCCGTGCCGGTGGATTGGGACGGAGACGATGGCGCTCTGGTGTTTTTCCGCGACGTCACGGACCGCAGGCGCAAAGAGGAGCAGGTGCGCGCCAGCGAAGCCCGGATGAAGAGCCTTTTCGCGGTGACGCAGATGGAGGCGGCTTCCCTCGATGCCCTGTTCGCCCATGTCGCGGCGCAAGCCGGGCTTTTGACCGAAAGCCGTTACGGCTGCCTGTTCGTGCGCGGCGAGACGGACGGCGGGCTGCAGCTCGCCGCCTCGTGCGGCGAGGCGGCCTGCCGGGGACTTTGGGAAGGCGGGCCCCAGGATCTGGAAGCGCTGGGGCAATGGCTGGAAGCGGTGCGCCTGCGCCGTCCCGTGATCGTGCCGGGAGCAGGTGAGGGCGGAACAGCCGGCCAGGCCTTGTGCGTGCCTGCCGTGGCCGGGGATGCGGTGGCCGCGCTGTTGGTCCTGGTCGGCAAGCCCGAGCCGTACGGCGAATCGGACATTCATTTCGCCGCGCTGCTCATGGACACGGTCTGGCGCATGGTCGCCAGGCGTCGCGACGCGGCCGCGCTGCTTGCGGCCAAGGAGGCGGCGGAAAAGGCCAGCCGGGTGAAAAGCGAGTTTCTGGCCAACATGAGCCACGAACTGCGTACCCCGTTAAACGGCATTCACGGCATGACGCAACTGCTGGTCGCCACGGCGCTGACGGCGGAGCAGCGCCAATACGTGGACGCCTCGCTGGTCTCCTGTCGCCGCCTGACGCATCTTTTAAGCGACATCCTGGACCTGTCGCGGGTGGAGTCGGGCAAACTCGACCTCGAGAACGAGCCGTTTCGGCTCGCCGACCTGCTGGCCGCGGTCACGGCCGCCTTTGAGCCGGCCTGCCTGGAAGCGGGGCTGTCCTGGGATGTCGCCGGCGATGCCGGCGTTCCGGAAATGCTTTGCGGCGACGAGGGCCGTGTGCGGCAGATCCTCTACAATCTCGTCGGCAACGCCGTGAAATTCACGCGCCAGGGCGGGGTGCGCCTTACGGTCTGGGCCGCGCCCACGGACGCCTCGGGCGCGGGGAGCGTGCTGTTCACCGTAGCCGACACCGGGGTCGGCATCCCGGCCGAGGAATTGGAGGCCGTGTTCGAGGCCTTCCACCAGGTGGAGCGCTCCTTTTCACGGCGTTTTCAGGGCGCGGGGCTGGGGCTTGCCATCGTGCGCCGGCTCGTGGGGCTCATGGGCGGGGTCGTGACCATGGAGAGCGAGGTCGGCGCGGGAACGTACTGCATGTGCGCCCTGCCGCTCGTACACGGCAAGAGCCAGCAAGCGAGGCCGGCACAGGTCACGGCGTCCGGGGTGCCCATCGTGGCCGGGCGACGGCTGCTCGTGGCCGAGGACGACGCGATCAGCGCCCTGGCCGTGCGGCGCATCCTGGAAAAAGACGGCCACAGCGTGCTCGTGGCCAAGGATGGCGGGGAGGCCGTGGAGCTGGCCAAGGCCTACCGGCCGGACCTCATCCTGATGGATGTGGGCATGCCGGTGCTCGACGGCGTGGAAGCGGCGCGCACCATCCGCGAGGCCGCGGCCCGGGAGGGACGGCCGCGCATTCCCATCATCGCGCTCACGGCCCATGCCATGGCCGGGGACCGCGAGGCGCTGCTTGCCGCGGGTATGGACGGCTATCTCGCCAAACCCGTGGAACATGAAGCGCTGCTCGCCGCCGTACGGACGCATTTCGCCGGGGCCGTCGCCGCGGAGCAGGCGGCCGCGATGTCCCAGGCGCGCTAGCGTTTTCGCTTGATTGGGATGCGCAGCTCCTGCCCGAGGGACAGGCGGGTCGAGTCCACGCTGGGATTGACCGCGGTCAGGTCGGCCGCGGGCACGCCGAGTTTCCGGGCGATGCCGAGGATGGTGTCGCCTTTTTTTACCGCATAGGTCTTCCGGCTGGGTTTGGCCTTGGAGACGGGCGGTTCCCGGGCCGGTTCCGGCGTTGCCTCGGCCAGGGGGCGCAGGTCCCGGGCGTAAGCGCGCAGTTCGTCCGCGCCGGCGCTCGGGGGCAGTTTCTCGCCGGCGGCCACGGCGGCCAGGGTCACGCCGGCAAGCAACTTCGCGCCGCTTTCGGTCATGTGCACGCCGTCCGGCGTGCGCAACAGCACGGCGTCGCCGGTGGCCGCGTCGCGGCCGTGGCGGGTGAAGCGGCCCGAAGGGTCGGAAAAGGGGGCCTGCGTGTCCACGAAGCGGCAGCCGCCCGTGGCGGCGCACATGCCGGACAGGGCCGCGTTGACCTGTTTGGCCCCGACCGCCAGCGACGCTTCGCCCATGGACGGCACGCCGATCCAGTAGATGCGCACGGCCGGGTTGGCCGCGCGGCAGATCTCCACCAGTTCCCTGGCCTTGGCCGCATACGCCTCGACCCAGGCCGGGTTGTCGAAATAGATGCGTGATCCGTCCGGGCCTTCCACGGGCATGACGTCGTTGGCCCCGAGCATGATGACCACGATGTCCGGGGTTTCCCGGGCCATGTGCTCGCGCAGGCGTGCCGGCCAGTCGAGGAGTTCGGGGCGGGTCAGGCCCGTGGACTTGGTGCCGTCGCGGCTGAAGTCGAGGCCGGGTGTGCCGGTAAGCGCCCGTTCGAGCTGTTCGCCGAGGCTGATGGACAACGAATCGCCGACAACCAGGAGCTTTCGCGCCGTGGCGGTGCGGTGCGGTTTGGGGGCGCGGCGGGAAAAGACGTCTGTGGGCGCGAGGTCGGCGTGCTGCGGGGGGGGCGTTTCGTTGCCGTCGCCGTTGCAGGCGGCCCCGAGCAGGCACAGGCCGCACAGCGCGCAGGCCAGGACGAAACGGCCTGTTCGGGAGCGGGACGGACCGTCCCGGCGGAAGCGGCCGGCAAGCATGGCGCGCCCGTTACGGGGCGCGCAGGGAAGAGGCATGGGACGTATCCGGGGTTTTGGGCCGCAGTTCCATTTCCTTGGCCAGGGTGGCCAGGAAGGACTGGGCCAGGATGTCGCCGCCGGCGACCGTGAAGTGGACCTTGTCGTTGGCGCGGACCTTGATCTTGACGCCCTTGTCGTTGGGCAGAAACGTCGAATAGTTGCCCTGCGCATCGGTCAGCAGCGACCAGGTGTCCAGGAACCGGCTCGTGGCAAACCGCCCGCATTCGGTCTTGACGATGTCGTTCATGACCTCGGCCTGCTTGGCATAGGACGGATCGCCCATGATCGGCAGCCCGATCCAGTAGTTGCGGATGCCGCGTTGCTGCAACGCCTCCAGGAAATCCTCGACGCGCATGGAAAAGACCTCGGGCCAGGTCTTGTTCGTGCTTCCGGGCGGGCGCGGCTTTTCGTTGACGTTGATGTACTTGGCGTCATTGGCGCCCATCATGATGACCACGACGTCGGGCTTGTATTTGTCCAGGAACACGCGCAGGGCCTTGCCCCAGTCGTAGTACTTGGGATTGGCCAGGCCGCTCGAGACCTTGCCTTCCTCGATGAGCTGGACGTTTTCGAATTCGGCCATGCTGCGGCGCAGCGACAGCGACAGGCCGATAGCCAGCGAATCGCCGACAACCAGGAGCTTGCGCGACCCGGTGAGCTTCGCCTGGCCCAGGGCCGGACCGGCCTGGTCAGCGGCGGGAATCGCGGCCGCGTGCGTCTGGTCGGGTGTCGGGAGCACGTCTTCCGCAGCCTGGGACGGCTTGGGCGGGGCCAGGGCGGCGAGCAGGTCGTCGGTGTCCACGGGGATGTCGGGCTTGAGCACCGGCTGGTTGGGGTCCAGGCGGTTTTTGAGCGCCTGGATCTCGGCCTCGGTATTGGGCTCGTCGCGACAGGCCAGGGAGTTCTTGTAGGTTTCGTCGAAATACGGGGCGAGGGCGCAGTCGAGGGACCGCGACGCCGGGCCAAGCCCGGATTCGCGCCAGAGGTTGCGCGCCAGGCGCACCTGCCGGGCCAGTCCCGGAGCCGGGCCGTCGGCCAGATGGTCGTCCACCCACACCGAAACTTTTTCGATGTTGACCATGGCGGCGACGGCCAGGGCGATGACGTATACGAAACAGGCTTTTTTCCAGCTCATGGGCCGTGGCTTTGCTCGCGGGTTGTGGATGCGGATCGGGTCGTGACGGGATCAGCGGGGATCGGCCATGGCCATGACGATGCGGTCCGTCAGCAGGCGGCAGCCGGCGGTCGTGAAATGGACGCCGTCCTTGCCGCGCAGGGAGACGGCCTTGCCGGCCAGGGTTTTCTTGGGACAAAACCGGCCCGAGGCGTCGGCGAACAGGTCCCAGGAATCGATGAAACGGCAGGACCCGGCCGCGCCGCATGCCGTGCGCATGGCCTCGTTGGCGGTCCAGGCGCGCTGGCTGTAAGCCTTTTCGCGCATGGGCGGCAGGCCCACCCAGTAGACCGTCACGCCGTGTCCGGCGGCGATGTCCAGAAACCGTTTGGCCTTGGCCGAGAAGTCCTGGGCCCACTGCGGTGTGCCCCGACCGTTTTTGGCGTCGTTGCCGCCGAGCATGACCAGCAGGACGTCGGGCTTTTCCGCGTCGAGAAACGTCGCCAGTGCCTTTTCCCAGTCGTAGAACTGCGGCGAATTGAGCCCGCTCGAGACCTTGCCGCGGTTGGCCAGGGCGGCCTGGGACTTCTGCCCCAGCGACTGCGGCATGGTCAGGCCCAGGCCCTGGGCGAACGAGTCGCCAACAAGCAGGATCTTGTGCGGCTGCTTGCCCGAGCGCACCAGGAGGTCGGCGGCGGATTCGGCCGGGGCGGCAGCGGAGACCGCCTGCGCGGCCTTGGTCTTCCTGGCTAGGCCGGGCGTGGCCGCGACCAGGACGAAGGCCAGCGCCGCCACGAGGGCGAGGGCGGAAATCGTGCAGGGGAAAGCGCGCCGGAGCGGCAGCGGAACATGTCGCATCCAAGCGACCATAGTCGTGTCAGGCCGGTTTGTCCAGGATGGACGAAGGGGGGAGGTACGTTGCAACCGTCCGGAAATAAAAAAAGAAACCGGACTTGACGTCCGGTTTCCATGGAATTCTTGGTAGCGAGGGAGGGAATTGAACCCCCGACACTGCGGATATGAGCCGCATGCTCTAACCGTCTGAGCTACCTCGCCAGATGTCCCCGTCGGCGGAGAAACGCGTATTTAGACGTTTCTTGGGTTCTTGGCAAGCATTTTTTTGTGCGTCTAGAGTTGCCCCTTGGGCCAGAGCAGGAAAACCGCCGCGGCCAGCGCCAGCCGGTACCAGGCGAAGGGCCGCAAGGACACCCGCTTGACCAGGACGATGAACGTCTTGACCGCGACCAGGGCCGAGAGGAACGAGACCACGAAACCGATGCCGAGGATGCCCATGTCGTCGGCGGAAAAAAGCGCCGCGCTCTTGTAGAAGTCGTAGAGCGTGGCCGCAAACATCAGCGGCACGGCGGCGATGAACGAATATTCGGCGGCCAGGCTCCGCTTGGCCCCGAGCAGCATGCCGCCCATGATCGTCGCGGCCGAGCGCGAAAAACCCGGCCACAGGGCCAGGCACTGGAAGCAGCCGATGCCGAACGCCAGTCCCGGCGTCATTTCGTCGAGGGTGTAGAAACGGTCGCGTTTCTTGCGCGACTCCACCCAGAAGATCATGAGGGCACCGATGGCCAGCGCCAGGGCGACCGTCACCGGGCCGAACAGGTGCGCCTTGATCGTCTTGCGCGCGGCAAAGCCGACCAGCCCCGCCGGCAGCGAGGTGAGAAACAGCAGCCAGATGCCGCGCAATCCCGAAAAGGCGTGCAGCGCCTTGGGCGAGACGAGCCACCAGAAACGTTTCCAATACAGGACGAGCACAGCCAGGATGGCCCCGAGCTGGATGATGACGTCGAAGCTGTCGGCCTTGTCGCCGGTGAACCCGATGAGGTGGCCGACCAGGATGAGGTGGCCGGTGGAGGAAACGGGCAGGAATTCCGTGGCTCCCTCGACGAGGCCGAGGACGGTGGCGGCGATGGATTCGGTCATGACGGGCGCGTTCTCCGGGGACGGTTTGTCCCGGCGGTGCTATCCCACAGGCGGGCAAGTTGCAAGCGGGCGCGGCCTCGTGTATGCTTTGCGCTTGAGCAAGGAGGCCCGATGACCACCATCATGCCCCAGGGCGAGTTGTTGCGCCGCGCTGTCAAATGGATCGACAGCCAGCGCGAGTTGACGGGGGAGTCCGTGCCCGCGCTGATCAACAAGGCGGCCATGAATTTCAACTTGGGCCCCAAGGATGCGGAGTTCCTCGTCGGTTTTTTCAAGGAACGGGAGGAGACTCCCCGGAACTGAAGGCGGCTTCGGCCAGGACCCGGCACAGCGCTTCCCGGCCAAGGCCGGTCTTGCCGGAAAATAGGATCGGCGGGAAGGCGGGTCGCGCCAGCTCCCGCCACTCTTTTTTCCGGGCTTCCCGGTCGCGCTGCTTGCACTTGTCGGCCTTGGTCAACACCAGGATCAGGGGGATGCGCCGGTCGCGCAGCCAGTCGACCAGCTCCAAATCCAGGCGCTGGGGCGGCAGGCGGCAATCGACCAGGGCGGCCACGGCCCGCAACCGGTCGGTCTTGCGCAGGTAGGCCTCGATGAGCTTGGCCCATTTCTCCCGCTCCTCCATGGAACAGCGGGCGTAGCCGTAGCCCGGCAGATCGACCAGGCAATAACCGGTGGTCCGGGACTGGTAGAAGTTGAGGCTGCGGGTCTTGCCGGGCGTGGCGCTGATCTTGGCCAGGCCCTTGCGGCCGGCCAGGCAGTTGACCAGCGTCGATTTGCCGACATTGGAACGGCCGGCCAGGGCGATCTGCGGCGCAGCGGGCGCCGGCAGTTGCTCCGACAGAAAGGCCGTGGTGAGAAGCTCCAGGTCCAGTTCCGTTCTCTGTTGCGCCGTGGTATCCATTGCGGCGTTGTGACCGGCTCCGCGCGCGCCGTCAAGGCCGGCGCTTCCGGGGCCTGACTTCAAGGAAGACAGTATGCGCAAGGTCAGACTGCTTGTGTTAAACGGCCCCAACCTCGGCTTCATCGGCGTGCGCCAGCCCGAGATCTACGGGCGCCGCACCATAGAGGACCTCCCGGACATGGTGGCCGAGATGCTCGGCCCGGACGCCGCGAGCCTCGAACTGCAATTCCACCAGGCCAACAGCGAAGGGCACTGCATCGACCGGCTGGAACAGGCCTGGAAGGACGGCCTCGACGGCGTCGTGCTCAACGCCGGGGCCTACACCCATACGAGCCTGGCCCTGGCCGACTGCCTGGCCTGGATCGGCATCCCCTGCGTCGAGGTCCACATCTCCAATATCTTCGCCCGCACCGACGAGCCGCTTAGGCAAAAAAGCATCATCGGCAGAAACTGCATCGGCTGCATCGCCGGTTTCGGACTCACCGGATACGCCCTGGCCGTCCTGGCCCTGTGGCGGCACATCACCGACAATCCAAACTTCATGTGAAGGAGCGACAATGCTTTCGACCACCGACTTCCGCCGGGGACTGAAAATCGAAATGGACGGCGTGCCCTATGAAATCGTCGATTTCCTGCACGTCAAGCCGGGCAAGGGCGGGGCGTTCATCCGCACCAAGCTCAAGAACATGATCAACGGCCGGGTCGTGGAAAACACGTTCCGGTCCGGCGAAAAGATGGTCAAGCCCGACCTCGAGAGCAAGGAGATGCAGTACCTCTACCGCGAGGGCGAGGAATACGTCTTCATGGACATGGAGAGCTACGAGCAGCTGCATGTGGGCGCGGGGCCGCTCGGCGAGAAAGGCGGCTACCTCAAGGACGGCATGGAGCTCAAGATGCTGCTCTACAAGGGCGCGCCCCTGGACGTGGACCTGCCGGCCTCGGTCGTGCTCGAAATCAAGGACACCGAGCCCGGGGTCAAGGGCGACACGGTCAGCGGCGCGACCAAGCCGGCCGTGGTCGAAACGGGCATCACGGTCCTTGTGCCGCTTTTCATCAACACCGGTGACAAGATCAAGGTGGACACCCGCACGGGCGGCTACATCGGCAGGGAATAGCGTCGCGCCCGCAAGAAACGACCGTGTTTTTTGCCGAGCGCCACGCGAAAGCCTGCTCCCTGAAGCGCAATAATGGGAACTGCCGCACGCACTAATGGCAAGGACGCCGGAAAGGGCGGACAGCCGGGCTTCCGGGTCACCCGGGAGATCGTGGGACTGGCCGCCTTTTTCCTGGCCGTTTTTCTCTGCGTCGCCCTGTACACGTACAATGCGGGCGACCCGGGATTCAACCAATCCGTTTCGGCCCGCCACGGCGTGGCCAACAAGGCCGGGCTGGTCGGGGCCTACCTCGGCGGCCTGCTCGCCGAATCCTTCGGCGTCTGGGCCTACCTCATCCCCTGCTGGATCGTCTGGCGCAGCCTGCGCCTGTTCGCGCCGTGCCTGAAATTGCCGTTCTGGCGCGGGGCCGGGGCCTTTTTCCTGTCCCTGGTCCTGCTCGCCTTTCTCGGATCGTCCTGGGGCCTTTTCGGCCTGGGTCTCGGCAATGTCCGGGGCGGGGGCGGGGTCGGCAGGGCGCTTTTTGAATTCTTCAACCATTACTTGAGCGCTTTCGGGGCCTACTTTTTCCTGGGCTGCGCCATGGTGGCCGCGGTGCAGCTGACCTTCGGCCTGACCTGGAGCAATTTCTGGCAGCCGGTCATGGCCGTCCTCAACGAGCAGTGCTGGCGCTGTCTCGACGCCTGGAGCGCCTGGCGCGAACGCCGCGCCGAGGCCAGGGCGGAGCGGGAAGCGCAGCGTCCGGCCAAGCCCCGCGCCCCCGAGCCGGAACCCGAGCCCGAATTCGAGCTCGACGGTGAGGAGATTGCGCCGGCGGCCAAGCCCAAGGCGCGCCCCGCGCGCGAAAAGGCCAAGGCGGCCAAGGACCCGGAGACGACCGTCGCGCCGGCGGCCAAGCCCGTGCCTGTCGCGGCCCCGGCCAAGGAACCGACCGAGGCCGTGGACCGCTTCCTCGATGCCATCGTGCACCAGGTGCGCACGGACGGGCCCGCGCCAAAGGCCGGCGCGAAACCCGCGCACGAGGACCCCTCGCCCATGCAGAACGTGGCCCCGGCCCCCGCAAAACCGGCCGCGCCGAAACCGGCCAGACCCGCGCCCAGGCCCGCAGCCAAATCCGGCGACATGATACCGACGCTTGACCTGCTCAGCGTGCCGCCCGCGACCGGCAACGCGCCCGTCGATCCCGAGGTCTGCCGCCGGCAGGCCGAGAGCCTCATCACCTGCCTCAATGACTTCGGCATCCAGGGCGAGGTCATGCGCGTGGTGCCCGGGCCGGTCGTCACCATGTTCGAGGTCAAGCCCGCGCCCGGTGTCAAGATCAGCCGCATCGTCGGGCTTTCCGTGGACCTGGCCCTGGCCATGAAGGCTTTGGCCGTGCGCATCGAAGGTCCCATCCCGGGCAAGGACACGGTGGGCGTCGAGATCCCCAACGCCAAGCGCCAGACCGTCTATTTCCGCGAGGTGCTCGACACCGAGGCCTTCCGCGCTTCGCCGTCCAAACTGACGCTCGCCATCGGCAAGGACATCCAGGGCCGGCCGCAGGTGGCGGACCTCGCACGCATGCCGCACCTGCTCGTGGCCGGCGCCACGGGTTCGGGCAAGAGCGTGTGCATCAACGGCATCCTGCTCTCGATCCTCTACAAGGCCACACCCGACGAGGTGAAGCTCCTGCTCGTCGATCCTAAGCGCATCGAGCTTTCCGTCTACAACGACCTGCCCCACCTCGTGCACCCGGTCGTGACCGAGACGGCCATGGCCAAATCCGCCCTGGACTGGGCCGTGGCCGAGATGGACAGGCGCTACGAGGCCATGGCGCTCCTCGGCGTGCGCAACATCGCCGGCTACAACGAAAAGCTCGAGAAAATGGGCGACAAGCGGCCCGACGAACTGGCCGGGCTCGAGCCCTTGCCCTACCTCGTCATCGTCATCGACGAGCTGGCCGACCTCATGATGACCGCGGCCAAGGAAGTGGAAGTCAGCATCGTGCGCCTGGCCCAGCTGGCCCGCGCCGCCGGCATCCACCTGATCCTGGCCACCCAGCGCCCGAGCGTGGACGTGGTCACGGGGCTGATCAAGGCCAACTTCCCCACGCGCATCGCCTTCCAGGTGACGAGCAAGCACGATTCGCGCACCATCCTCGATGCCGTGGGCGCGGAATACCTGCTGGGGCGCGGCGACATGCTCTTTAAACCCAGCGGTGGCAAGACCGTGCGCATGCACGGGGCCTTTGTCTCCGACGAGGAAACCGCCGCTGTGGTCGAACACTGGAAGAGCCACGCCGCGCCGAGCTACCGCCTCGATTTCAGCGAATGGCAGAAGGACGGCAACGGCGGCGGAGGGGAACTCGGCGGCGAAGGCGGCGACGACACCGCTTCCGACGCGGTCTACCCGCAGGCCGTGGAATTCGTCATGGAGCAGGGCAAGGCCTCCATTTCGCTCATCCAGCGGCGCTTCCGCATCGGCTTCAACCGGGCCGCCCGCTTTATCGAACAAATGGAGCGCGACGGCCTCCTCGGCCCCCAGGAAGGCAGCAAGCCCCGGTCGGTTATTCGGAACAAAGAGTAAAGAGTTTAGACCAATGCCTCCGGCGGCCAGGAGGGGCCGAGGGCCCCTCCTGGACCACCCCGAAAGGGGGGAGCGTAACAATAGTGGATAAAGGAACTATGGATAGTTTATCGGAGACGAGACGAGTGATGGAGACTGCATGCCGCGCGCAGGGTGACGCCCCCCGAGAAGGGATTCCAAAGGGCGGAGCCCTTTGGTCGCCGAAGGCATCCCTCCTGCCGCTTTTTATGGCCCTGTGCCTGCTCGCCCTCTGGGCCGCGCCGGCCATGGCCGTGGACGCGACGGAGCTCGCCGGGCGCATCCAGAAGAAGTACGCCACGATCAATGCCTTTTCCGCCAATTTCAGCCAGTCCATCCGCAACGCGGCCAGCGGCGACACGGAAAAGCGTTCCGGCTCCTTTCTATTCAAGAAGCCCGTGCTCGTGCGCTGGGAGACGCTCAAACCCGAAAAGGAACTGCTCATCGTCGGCAAGGATGCCGTCTGGGACTATTTCGAGGAGGACAAGGAGGCCTACCGCTACGCGGTGCAGGAGATCATCGGCTCCAAGACCATGTTGCGCTTCCTCACGGGCAAGGCCAACCTGACCGAGGATTTCCTGGTCGCCGCCGGCAAGCCCGGGGAGGCCGGGCCGGGACAGGCCGTGCTCCAACTCGCCCCGCGCGAACCCGAGCCCGGGCTCGTGCTGGCCAAGGTCTGGGTGGATTTGTCCACGGACATGATCGCCCGCATCTTCATCCAGGATTTCTACGCCAACACCAACGACCTGACCCTCGAAGGCGTGGTGGTCAATCCCAAGCTAGCGGATACGCTCTTCGCCTTCACCCCGCCCAGGGACGCCAAAGTCCACGACAACGTTCCGGTCAAGGGACACGACCTGCCCAAATAGCGCAAGAGACGTCCTGCCTTACCTGCCGCGCCGCACCCGGGACTGGGGTGCGGCGCGGTGTTTTTGTTGCGGCCGCTCCGCAGGGCGCGCGGTGATTTCGCGGACAGTCTGCGGGCGCGTCTCCGACCTTTCTCCATCGAGCCCCACGGCGCGGCGCAGGGCGGTCAATTCGCCGGCCGTGAGTTCCCGGCATTCCCCGGGCGGCAGTTCGCCCAAGGCGAGCGGCCCCTGGGCGACGCGTACGAGCTGCAGCACCGTGAGCTGCAAGTCGCGGCACATGCGCCGGACCTGGCGGTTGACGCCCTGGGAGAGTTCCATTTCCAGCACGAAGCGGTCCGGGCCGAGACGCTTGACGATGCGGGCCGGCACCGGCGCGAGCGCCTCGCCTTCGGCCAGGGTCATGCCCCGCGCCATGGCGTCGAGGGTGTTCTGACCGACCGCGCCGCGCACCGTGACCCGGTAGCGTTTGGCCACGTGCCAGCGCGGATGCGCCAGCCGGAAGGCCAGTTCGCCGTCGGTGGTGAGCAGGAGCAGCCCCTCGGAGAAGTAGTCGAGCCGCCCCACGGAGAAAAGCCGCCGCTTGCGAAAGCGCGCGGGCAGGGCGTCGAACACGGTGGGCCGGCCTTCGGGGTCGCGGGCCGTGGTCACGCAGCCCGGGCGCTTGTGCAGCATGAGCGTCAGGTTTCCGGCGTCGCGGCGCAGAGACACGGACTTGCCGTCCACGGCCAGGGCGTCGCGGCCGGGATCGACCTTGCGGCCCAGTTCCGTGACCACGGTCCCGTTGACCGTCACCCGCCCGGCGGCGATCAACGCGTCGGCCTGTCGCCGCGAGGTCACGCCGGCGTCGGCCAGGGCCTTGTTGAGGCGGATGGAGGCTGCTTCGTCCATGGGAAGGAAGAGGGGCGGCGCTTACGCCGGCAGCGTGATAAAAAAACGGGTGCCGGATTCGGGGGCGCTTTCGAAATCCACGTCGCCGCCCAGGCACTGGCGGGCGAACAGCCGCATGCTGTAGGTGCCGAAGCCCCGGCCCGAGCCCTTGGTGGAATAGCCTTTCTGGAACAGGCGCATTGCCGTTTCCCGGGGCAGCACGGCGTCGTTGTGGACCCACAGGGCCACGCTGCCGTCTCCTTGCCGCTCGCAGCCGAGGGTGACGGCTTCCCCGGGGCGCGAGGCTTCCAGGGCGTTTTTGATCATGTTGACCATCACGCGCTGCAGGATGCGCAGGTCGGTCGAAAAGCGCAGCGCCGGCGACGCAGGGTCGACGCGGATGGTCCGGGAGGCGTCGAAGGTGAATGACTGGCAGTAGGAGGCCAGGTAGGAAAGGACCTCGCGGGTGTCGCAGGAAGAAAAAGCCGGCGTGTATTCCTTCGTTTCGACGGAGAGGAAGTCCTGTTGCGTCTCGATGATGTTCTGGATGTCCTCGATGGCGCGGCGCAGCAGGTCCATGTCGGGCGTGAACCGGTCCGGCAGCTCCGGGGCGATGATTTCGTGGATGCCCTTGATGCCGGAGACGGCGTTCATGACGTCGTGGAAGAAGATGCGTTCAAAGGTGCGCAGGGCTTTTTCGTGGGCGATGTCGAGGATGGAATTGAGTACGAGCCGCTGGTCGCCCCGGTCCATGGGACAGGCCCAGACCTGCAGGTTCAGCGCATCGAGTTCGGTGACGTTTTTGCGGTTGATGGCGCATTCCTGGGTGGCGCGCTGGCCGCCGAGGCTTTTGACGATGGCGTTGGCCGCGCCGCAGTACTGGCAAAAGCGCGTGGTGCCGCACCCGCCTTTGCTCTCGAAGGCATGCAGGCAGCCCAGTGCCTCGCCCGGGCGTTTGCCGAGGACCGCTTCCGGGCTGTCGGCGTTGGCCAATGCCGCGAAGCGGGCGTTGGCGTAAACGATTTGCCGCGTATCATTGACGATGGCTATGGCCAGGGGCACGACGCCGAGGGACCACGCGGCCGGAGACTGCGCAATTTCCCGGGCGATTTCCAGGATGCGTTCCCGGCTGAGCCGTCGGGCCGGCAGATACTCTGTGGTCGGGCTTTCATCCTGCATGCGGCTTTCCACGGCTCCTGCGTCCGGACGTCGCCCGGCAGCGTCCGCGTACCATGAACGGGCGGCGCACAGCGGGCGTCGTGCAAAAGGGAAACGGCCGCCGGGCACCGGCCGTTCGGTTCAAATCTGGATGACCTTGTCCGCGAGAGCGAGGCTGGTGACCACATCGAGCATGTTGGTCGTCTCGCCGACCTCTTTCTTGTCCAGAATGCCGAAAAAGTCCAGACAGGTGCCGCAGACGAGAATGGAGACGCCCGAGGCGGCCAGTTCCTTGAGTTTGGCCAGGACCGGGCTGCCGGTCACGGCCAGCTTCACGCCGCCGTTGACCAGGATGATGCGCCACAGGCCTTCGCCAAGTTCGGGGAGGGTGTTCACGAAGTTGACCATGAGCTTGGCCCCGAGTTCGGGATCGCCCCGGCCCACGGTATCGGCGGTGATGAACACGGCCGTCCTGGGATTTTCCGCTGCCTGGCGCGGCGCGGGGGACGCGGGGGCCGGGACCGGTTGCGGGGCGTCGCCGGAGGCGGTGGCCGTCAGCGTGAAAAGCCCGTCGGCTTCTTGCGCCGCGACGGCGTAGCCGCGCATGCCGAGGAACCGGGTGACGTTTTCCTTGGCCGCCTGGTTGTCCACGGTGACGGTGAGGGTCTTGGGGGCCTCTTTTTCCACGCAATCCTTGCAGCGCAGCACAGGCCCGGGGCAGGCAAGTCCCCGGCAATCCAGCGTCGTGTCCATGGGTACTCCTTTTGCCGGAACATAGTCCCAGGGACGCGGGGGAGGTCAAATCGATTGATTCGATGCGCTCGGGCGCTAACGATAGACAGTGTCGATTGCGGCGTGGCCGTGCGGGCTGCCGGTTGCGGCGCAGGGGCCGCAACCGGCGCAGGGATTAAAACGGGCTCTTGAAGCCGAAGGTCCGGGCCAGCCAGTCCATGTATGACTTGGCCGCGACGCTGGCCTGGCCGCCCTTGAAGGCCACGGCCGCGAGGTCTTCGGCCTCGGCCAGCCGGCCGGCGAGGCACAGCACGAACACGCGCGCCGGGGCGAGGTTGCTTGGGTAGCCCAGGTCCTGGGCGCGCCGGAGCTTGGCTTCGGCCAGCAGGTAATCGCGGTCGGCCAGGGCGCGGATGCCGAGCTGGAACTCCGTCTCCGCCGTGGGGGCCATGCCCGCGGCCAGTGCCTTGGTCACGATAGCCTGCTTCTTGGCGTCGGACTTCATGAGCCAAAGCGGCAACACGCGCAGGTCCGTGCCCGAGAGGACGTAGTTGACCGCCGGCAGGGAAGGCGGCGGCGTGAGCATGTTGTTAAGGTAGGTGTTCATGATCTGCTGCGTCTCGAACCAGGCGTCGGCCTCGGCCCGCACGGCGGGCGGCAGCAGCAGGGCCGCTTCGGCCGACTCGCCGAAACGCGTCTTGGCGGCCATGGCGTCCATGAGCTCGTTGTGTGCGGCCAGAAACTGTTTCTGGACCTCGGGGCTGTCCGGATAGCCGCGCAGGCGCTTGGGATAGTTGTCGGTGAGCGGCTTGGCGTCGCCGAGGTAGCCGGCCAGGGACTTGCCGTCGAGCATAAAAAGCGCGCCGAGTTGGGCCGGTTTCTCCACGGCGATGCGGCGCAGACCCTCCCCGGTGTCCGGCGCATCCCAGGGCTGGGAAAAATCCGCGTCCGGCTTGGGGCCTTTGGGCTTTTTCACCCCGACCATCATCCAGTTGAAATTGTCTCCCATCCACAACGAGGCGTGTTCGAAGGCTTCCGAGAAGGCCTTGAGGATGGCCTTGGCGTCCTGCGAGGAAATCTCGAACACCGGCAGCCAGTAGGTGACCATGCCGCCGTCGGCCAGGCGGTCGCGGATGAGCCGGAAGTATTCCCGGGAATAGAGGTTGGCCACGCCGGCCATCATGGGCGGCGGCGGCTCGGCCGTGATGATGTCGTATTTCTTGCTGGAAGCCAGCAGGAAGAACCGGCCGTCCTCCACGTGCGTGCGGACGCGGGGGTCCTCCAGGGGATTTTTTTCGGGCTTGGGGTAGACAATGGATGCGCCGCTTAAAACGTCCCGGGAGATGTCCACCACGTCGATGGACGTCAGCCGCTTGTCCTCGGTCAGGGCCGTGGCCGTGGAGCCGGTGCCGAAGCAGATGAGCAGGGCGGACTTGGGATTTTGCAGCACGGCCTCGGGGAAATAGGCGAAGAGCTTCATGTAGCGTTTGGCGCTGCGGTCCGTTGAGGACATGGAGTAGCCGTCGGTGACGAGGCGGTAGGCGTAGGGGTGGCCGAGGTAGTCCTGGCGGAGGTATTGCAGGGTGCCGGTAACGCCTTCGATGGTGGCGATGAGCTTTTCGCCGTCCTTGAGGAAGTCGGCGCAGGCGCGCTTGAAATAGCCGTCCATGGAACCGAAGGGGAAGATCGCCAGGCACAGGGTGAAGGCGACGCCGGCGGCCTGGAGCGGGCGGCTTGCGCGCGGCGACGGCCAGGGCGCGGCCTTGCCCAGGCAGAGTATGGTCGGCAGGACGTAGGCGGCGCAGAGCGCGAAAAGGCTCCACTCCATGCCGAAAAGCGGCAGGAGGACGAAACCGGCCGCAAGCGGCCCGAGCATGGCCCCCAGGGTGTTGGCCATGGCCACGAGGCCGGCCGAGCGCGCCCGGTCGCCCACTTCGCGGTGGAAGGCTTCGCCGAGCGTCGTGAAGACCAGGCCCGAAACGAAGGCGGCAGGGAACATCAGGGCCAGGGACAACACGGTCACATAGCGCCAGTCCACACTCTGGTAGACGCCAAGCGACACCCCGGCCGCGGCTTCGAACAGGCGGTAGGAGGCCAGGGCGGCGGCCCCGATGCAAAGGACCAGGGGCGCGGTGACGCGGCGGCCGTCGGCCTCGCGGCGCAGCCACCAGCCCGCGAACGCTCCGCCGAGGCCGATGCCGGCCAGGATCACGGCGAGCATCACGGCGAAGGCCAGGCTCGTGGAGCGCACGAAAAGCTGGAGAAACCGGGTCCAGACGACTTCGAGGCCCAGAAAGGCCGCGCCGGAGAGGAAGCCGGCGGCGAGCAGCCGTCTGGCGCGGGAGGACAGCGGCGGCGGGGCGGCCTTGGTCGCGTCGTCCGCGCGCACGGGCGCCTCGCGGAATTTCGCGGCAACGGCCAGCGCGCCGACGGCGGCCAGCACGTTGAGTCCGGCGGCGAACCAGCCCGTTCCCGAAAGCCCGAGCGGCGCGATGAGCACCGTTTCGCCGAGCAGCGCGCCGAGGCAGGCCCCGAGCGTATTGACGCCGTAAAGCCGGCCGAGAGCGAGGCCGAATTCCCCTGGCCGGCGGGCGAGGGCCTTGACCAGCAGCGGCAAGGTCACGCCCATGGCCGTGGCCGGCAGCAGAAAAAGCAAAAACGAAAACGAAAACCGCAGGGAATTGAGCAGGACAGGCTTGTCCAGGGCCGGGTGCAGCATGGCCCCGAGCCATACCGTGAGCAGGGGAAAGCACAGGACCAGCAACAGGCCCCAGGCCCCGACGAGCAATTCCATGGCGGCGTAGAAACGCACCGGATCGGTCACGTCGCGGCCGAAGCGGGAGATCAGCGCGTTGCCGAGGGCGAGCCCGCCCATGAAGCTCGAAAGGACCAAGGCGCTTGCGTAGACGCCGACGCCGAAGACCAGCCCGGCCAGATGCAGCCACAGGGTTTCAAACAGCAGGGCCGAAGCGCCGGAAAGCAGGAAGACGAAGCCAAGGACCAAGCGGTCGCGTCGGGTGGAAGAAGCGGAGATGGGCACGGCGGTCATGAGACCCTCGGGTGCCGCCGTCTCGGGGGCCGGCAGGGCCGGCCCGGAACGTCACACGGCGGCGCTACGGTTGCAAACCGGAAAACGGGTTGTTGCCTGATGGCGCGCCGCGGCGGCCATGGGCGCGGTCAGAGCCCGCGCCTCGGACAGATGTCGCCGAGCGCGCAGGCGTCGCAACGGGGGGAGCGGGCCTTGCACACGGCCCGGCCGTGCAGGACCAGCAGGTGGTTGATTGCCCCCCAGTCCTTGCGTGCAAAAAGCGGCATCATATCCTTTTCTATGATGATCGGGTTGTCCGAGGACGTCAAGCCCAGGCGGAAGGACAGCCGGCGCACGTGGGTGTCCACGGCGATGCCCTCGTTTTTGCCGAGAGCGTTGGACAGTACGATGTTGGCCGTCTTGCGCGCGACGCCCGGCAGCGCCGTGAGCGCTTCCATGGTGTCGGGTACGGTCCCGCCGTGCAGGGAGACCATGCGCCGGGCCGCGGCCACGAGGTTTTTTGCCTTTTGCCGGAAAAAGCCCGTGGAATGGACGACGTCCTCCACGTCGCCGACGGCGGCATGCGCCAGGGCGGCGGGATCCGGCCAGCGGCGGAAGAATTCGGGTGTGACGGTGTTGACGCGGGCGTCGGTGCACTGGGCGGCCAGGACCGTGGCCACAAGCAACTCATAGGCGCTATGATAGTCGAGCGCCGGCGTAAGGACAGGGTAGAGCGGCCGCAGCCGCTTGACGATTTCCCTGGCCCGGGCGGCCGCGTCCATCAGCCGTGCTCCGGCATGGACGCGGCCGCCGACCCGGGGGCGAAGAGTGCCGCCTGGGACATGGGCTTAGGGAATGAACACCACCGCGGAGATGGTCGTGGTCCACATGCCCGATTCGCCCGTGGTCACGCAGGGCATGGAGGCGGAATCGATGATCTTGCCGCTCATGAGGTAGGTCTGGCGGCGCTCGTCGTAGGCCGTCTCGGGATCGAAATCGATGCCGAGGGTGGTGGCGAGCATGGTGGAAGCGAGGTCCTCGGCGAAGTCGCCGATCTCCTGCTCCTCGGCGCCGAAGGCCGTGTGCTCGGAAATGTAGCCGTAGTTGGACTTGTCGGCCGGGAAGGCCATGCCCACGGCCGAGCCCACGAGGCGGTTCTTTTCGTCGGTGGCGTTTCTGGCCATGACGCAGAAGGTGATCTGGCCGGGGCTCAAGAGGCTCACGCCCTCGGGGATGGTGATCAGCTGGCAATGCGGCGGAAAGATGCTCGACACGTAAACGAGGTTGAGCTTTTCGATGCCGGCTTCGCGCAGGGCCAGCTCGAAGGATTGGAGCTTATTTTTGTGGCGGCCGACACCTTTGGTGAAAAACGCCTTGGTGGGGACGAAAGAGCCTGGGATCATTGGCGGTCCTCTTTATGCATCGATTTTGCCGCGAAAGCGGGCGATCCTTATAAAGGTTTTTTGCCGAGAAGTATAGGGCCTTTTTCGCCTGTCCGCCGCAGCCCGTCGGCGATTTCCGCCTCGGTGCCCTTGAACTGCACCTTGACGCGGAAGACCTTGCGGCTGCCGGCGCTGGCCTCCTGGATGGAGGCGGAGAACCCCTTGCGCGACAGGTTCTTCACCATCGTGTCGGCCTGCTCCTTGGACGGGAACGAGGCGACCTGATAAGTGGCCGCGAACGTGCCGGTCTCCTTCTTTTCAAACGGCGTCTTGGGCTCGACCGCGGCTTTCGCTTTGGGCGCCGGGGCAGCTTGTTTCGCCGGCGCGGGCGCAACGGCGTTCGCCGCCGCGGGCACGGGCGCGGGCCGGGCAGGGATCGCCATGGGGGCCTGGGCGGAGCCCATGGGCGTGGCGCGCGTTTCCGCAGGCTTTTTGCCGTCGGCCGAGGACTTCTGGGTGGAATCGGTCACCACCTCACCGCCCTTGTTGTCGTGCAGGTCCTCCATGAACTGGAGTTCCTCGGGCTTGAGCACGGTGGGCGGCGCGGCCGGGGCCGAGCCCTCGGGCTGCTTGGGCTCGGTGGTCGGCATCATCTGGGCGATCTGCGGCACGGCGGTTTCCGGCTTGTAGCCGCGACCGACCAGGATGCCGAGGATGAAAACCCAGCACATGCCGAGCACGACCACGATGCCGACGGAAATGACGCCGGACATGCTGATTTCAATGGAGAACTTTTTCGGTCCTCCCTTGTCCTGGGATACGTTGAATCGGCTGAGAAGCTTCATGCGGCTCGGTTCCTTGGCCCGAGCATAAGTGCCAAAGGCGCGCGAATGTCAAGCCGCCTACATTTTATCCGGCGCGGAAACGCCAAGCAGGCGCAAGCCGTTTTTGACCACCGCGGCCACGGCGTTCAGCAGGTGCAGCCGCGCCGCGACCAGGGCGTCGTCCCCGGCCGTGAGCACCGGGTTGGCGGTATAATAGCGGTGCAGTTTGCCGGCGAGGTCGCGCAGGTAGAAGCTCACCAGATGGGGCGAGAAGGAGCGCGCGGCCGCGGCGATGGTGTCCGGGTACTGCTCCAGGAGCTTGAGCAGCTCGAGGTCCTCGGAGGTGTCGCAACGCGCAAGCAGTTCCGGCGTGGCCGGAGCCGGGGAAAAGCCGCGTTCGGCGGCCTTGGCGAAAAGCGACTTGACCCGGGCGTGGGCGTACTGGACGTAGTAGACCGGGTTGTCCATGGACTGTTGCTTGACCGCGTCCAGGTCGAAGTCCAGGTGGCTGTCGGACTTGCGCGACAGGAACATGAACCGCGCCGCGTCGGCCCCGACTTCCGCGACCACGTCGGCGAGCGTCTCGAACTTGCCGGCCCGGGTGGACATGGCGATCTGTTCGCCCCCTTTAAGCAAATTGACGAGCTGGACCAGGATGACCTTGAGGCTCGCTTCGGGATCGCGCCCGAGCGCGGCCACGCAGGCCTTCATGCGCGGCACGTAGCCGTGATGGTCCGCGCCCAAGATGTCCACCACGATGTCGAAGCCCCGGCGGAACTTGTCGTCGTGGTAGGCGATGTCGGAAGCGAAATAGGTGAGCTCGCCTCCGGACTTGACCAGCACGCGGTCCTTGTCGTCGCCGAAATTGGTCGTGGCGAACCACAGGGCTCCGTCCTTGTCGTAGGCGAGGTTTTTCGCCTTGAGCTCCGCGAAGGTGCGGTCCACCGCGCCGGCGGCGAAGAGCGTGGATTCCGGGAACCAGACGTCGTGGCGGACCCGGAAATCCTGCAAATCCTTCTTGATGCCGTCGAGGATGCGCTGTTCGCCGTGCAACCGGCACACGTCCGTGGCCTTGCCCTCGGGCAGGTCGAGGAGTGCCATGCCCTCGCGGTCGATGAGCTCCTGGGCCAGTTCCTTGACGTATTCGCCCCGGTAGTAGTCCTCGGGCTCGGTCACGGGCTCCCCGAGCAGCTCGCGGTAGCGGTAGAGGATGGACATGCCGAGGATGCGCATCTGCCGGCCGGCGTCGTTGATATAGTATTCGGTTTCGACGTCGAAACCGGCCGCGCGCAGCACCCGGGCCAGGGTGTCGCCCACGGCCGCGCCGCGACCGTGGCCGATGTGCAGGGGACCGGTCGGGTTGGCCGAGACGAATTCCACCTGGATGCGCGTGCCCGCGCCGATGGAGAGCCTGCCGTAGTCGTCCCCGGCGGCGGCGACCTCGAGCACGGTGCGCTGCCAGAAGGCCGGCGCGAAGGTGACGTTCAAAAAGCCGGGGCCGGCCACGTCCACGGCGGCGATGTCGCCGGCGGCGGCGAGCAGTTCCTCGCGGAGGGCTTCGGCCAGCTGGCGCGGCGGCATCTTGGCCTGTTTGGACGCGACCAGGGCGACGTTGGTGGCCAGGTCGCCGTGGGCCTTGTCGCGGGGCGGTTCGATGGTGGTTTTTTCCGGCCAGGCGAGATCCCGCGCGGCCAGGGCCTTTTCCAGAAGCTCCCGCAAATGGGTCGTTGCGCGCATGCCGCTTACGCCTCCAGGACGGCCGCGCCGGCCGGATCGGCAATGTTTACGGCCGTGCAGTCGTCGCACACGCCCTTGAGGTTGGCCGTGGCGAGCTTGGCCAGCACGCCCTTGGGCCCGAGTTCGACGAAGGTCCGCGCGCCCGCGGCGTGCAGGTTGGCCATGGTGTCGATCCAGCGCACCTGGGAGGTCATCTGGCGGCACATGAAGGCCAGCGCCTTGTCGGCGTCGGGCTCGGCCGCGCCGGTGACGTTGAAAAATACCGGGGCCGCGGCAGGGCTGCGCAGGCCCGCCTTGCGCAGGGCCTTCTCCAGTTCCGCCGCGGGCGCGGCCATGAGCGGGCTGTGGAACGCGCCGCTGACGGCCAGGGGCACGGCACGGCCCTTGCGCTCCTTGGCCAGGACGGCGGCGGCTTCGATGGCCGCCTTGTCGCCGGAAAGCACGAACTGGCCCGGGGAATTGTAGTTGGCGACCACGAGCAGCCGGCCGGCGGCTTCGCCCGCCTCGCGCACGACTTCCTCGATGGCGTCCAGGGAAAGCTTCAGCACGGCGGCCATGGCCCCTTCGCCGCCGGCGGCCTCGGCCATGAGCCGGCCGCGCAGGCTTGTCAGCGCAAGGGTCGCTTCGGCCTCGAGCATGCCGGAAGCGGCCAGGGCGGCGTATTCGCCGAGGCTGTGGCCGGCGAAGCCGACGACGCCGGCGAGCTTTCGGCGCAGGAAGAACCACAGGCCCAGGGTGGCGGCGGTCATGGCCGGTTGCAGGGCGCGGGTGTCGGCCATGGCCGCCTCGTCGCCCTCCCAGTAGATCTCCCGCAGCGGGAGCCCCGAGGCCTTTTCGGCCATGGTCCAGAGTTCGGCCGCCTCGGTCGAAACCTCGGCCAGGGCCCGGCCCATGCCGCGTTCCTGGGAACCCTGGCCCGGAAAGAGCACGGCCTGGTGTTTGGGGGTTGCGCTCACGTTCGCCTCTCCTTAGCTTTGCATGTCTTTTCGGCCGCGATTGGTAGAGCAACGGGCCGAAATGTGCAACGGTCAATTTGATGGAGGAAAATGGCCATGGCCTTACATGCGCCCGCGCCTGACGCCGACGCGGTTTCCGAAAAAGCACTCGCTCTCGGGCGGCGGCTCGCCCCGTCCCAGGCCGCGCTTTTGGCCGGCTATCTCGGGCTGGTGGAGCGGTTTCGCTCCAAGGTCAATCTGGTCGGGCCGGCGGATTGGCCAGGCGTGCTGGAGACGCTGGTCGCCGATTCCTGGCATCTGGCCGATTTCCTGGCCGACGGGCCGGGAGCGTCCGTGCTGCCGCCGGCCGGCGAGCCCATGGTCTGCCTGGACTTCGGGGCCGGGGCGGGACTGCCCGGCGTGCCGCTGCGGGCGTTTTTCGAACGGGGGCCGTATTACCTGCTGGAAGCGCGGCAAAAGCGCTGCGTGTTTCTCGCCGAGGTCGTGGCGCGGCTCGGGCTATCCGGCATGCACGTGGCCGAGGGCGACGTGCGGCGCACCGTGCCGGACATCCTCGCCCGGGAGCGGGGCGCGTTCGTCTTGTGCCTCAGCCGCGCCTTCGCCCCCTGGCGGCAGTTCCTGGCCCTGTGCGGCGAGCTCGCGCCGCCGCCCATGGCCGTGCTGACCATGACGGGCGAGGCCTGCGCGGGGGGCGACGTTGCGGGTTTTGGCTTGAGCGCCGCGGGCTCCTACGCCTGCGGGGGGAAGACGCGCTATTTGTCGCTTTTTTCGCCCGTGACGGCTTCCATATAGGAATCCTTGAAGATGAGCCGCGTGGCCGTGGCATCGGCCAGCTCGGCCAGGTCCATCAGGGATTCCAGGAAGTCGAGGATGTCCCCCTTGGCTTCCTCGGAGGCGTTTTCGAAGTCGAAGGCGAGGTCGCCGGATTCGAAATAGGCGCGCAGCTTGGCGAGATACGCGGCGTCGAGCAGGGGCAGGGGCATACGGACCGCCTTTTGCAACAATTTTAGTGATGATAGGGCGCACCGGCAAGAATGGCCGCTGCGCGGTAAAGCTGTTCGTAGAGTACCACCCGCGCCAGTTCGTGGGGCAGGGTGCCGGGGCAAAGGGACAGGGTCAGGTCCGCGCGATCGAGCACCGCCTGGGAAAGGCCGTACGCGCCGCCGATGACGAAACAGGGGACGCGCCCGGGGTCTTCGATGCACGCGGACACCTTGGCCGCGAGTTCCCGTGACGTGAGCCCCCGGCCATGTTCGTCGAGGACGATGACGGTATCGCGCGGCGAGAGCCGGGCGAGCAGGGCCTTGCCTTCCTCGTCCTTGCGCCGGGCGGCGTCAGCGGCCTTGCCGTCGCGAACCACGATCTCCTCGGCCGGCAGGTGGCGGCGCAATGCCACCAGGTAATGCGCGGCGGCGTCCTTGAAAAACGGCGTCTTGGCCGCGCCGATGACGTAGAGGCGGATGGGTTTCATAAGCGGTGCGTCCGGCGGCGAAGCGCCGTGTCGGGTGTTAGCCGAGGGGCCTTGCGGTTGTCAAAGCGGGCGGCTTGGATTAGGCCCAATACCGCATGATCGGTTTTGCAAACGACAGGAGCGGCATGCTTTTCCCTCTTTCGTTCAAGCGCCGCAGCCTTTGGGCGCTGGCTTTCGCCGCGACTGTGCTTCTTTTGGCGGCGAGGCCGTGTCGTGCCCAGGAGCTGCTGCTCAACAACCTCGTGCTTAATAATTTCGAGGGCAAGATCTGGGTACGCTTCGGGGTCGAACCCACCGGCATCGAACCCATCCGCCAGGCGCTTCTGGCCGGCGAGCAGCTGGCCCTCGTGTGCAAGGCCAGATTATCCCTCAAACGCGATTACGTCTGGAACCACGAAGTGTCCCACGCGCGCTGGGAAAGCCGCTTGCGGCGGCTCAAGGGCGGCGAATACGCCATCGACGTCCCGGGCCAGGGGGCCGTGGCCGACAAGGAACTGCACGCGCTTTTCCGCAAGGCCTGGGGCGAGATCCTCATCGACCTCGGTTCCTGGGACCGTCTGGAGCGGGGGCAGAACTATTCGTTGACCCTGGAACTTGCCCTCACGCGGCCGGACGTTTCACCCTGGCTCAAAAAAAGCTTTTTTTTCTGGCCGTTCGATGCGGCCACGCCTGTTTCCTACCAGCTCGATTTTACCTACTAGCGCGCAGCCCGTTGCCTTTGCCGCCACTTTCCGTATAAGAGTTCCAATATTTCAACGGAGTTTGGCAAGGAGGCGGCCATGAAGGCGGTCATCGCCGGTGGTACGGGATTTATCGGTCGCGCCCTGGTCCGTTCCCTGACGGGCGACGGCCATGAGGTCGTGGTGCTCTCGCGCAGGCCCTCCGGGAATCCTCCCGCGCCCGGCGTGACCTACGCCCCCTTCGACGGCGCGACCGGCGACGGCTGGCTGCGCCATCTCGACGGCGCGGCGGTCCTGGTCAACCTGGTCGGGGAGAACATCGCCGCAGGCTACTGGACTGCGGCCCGCAAGGCGCGACTGCGCCAAAGCCGCCTGGATGCCGGCGCGGCCGTCATGGACGCCCTGAGGCGCGCCGCCGACCCGCCGCCGGTGCTCGTCCAGGGCTCGGCCACGGGGTTTTACGGCGACCGGGGCGAGGCCCTTGTGGACGAAGCCGCGCCCGCGGGCACGGGTTTTCTCGCCGAGCTCGCCCGGAACTGGGAGGCGTCCACCGCCGGGGCCGAAGCCCTGGGCCTGCGCCGGGCCGTGGCGCGCACGGCCGTGGTCCTTGGCGCGGGCGGCGGCGCGCTGCCGCGCATGCTCGCGCCGTACCGTTTTTTCCTCGGCGGGCCGCTCGGCCCGGGCACGCAGTATTTCCCCTGGATTCACCTTGCCGACGAGGTGGCGGCCATCCGCTTGCTCATGGAGCATCCCCAGGCGAGTGGCCCCTTCAACCTGGCCGCGCCGGGCGCGATCACCCAGGACAGCCTCGCCCGCGCCCTCGGCCGGGCTCTTGGCCGGCCGGCGGTCCTGCGCGCGCCGACGTTGCTCCTGCGCCTCGCCCTGGGCGAAATGGCCCAGGAACTCTTCCTCAACGGCGTGCGCGCCGTGCCCGCGAAACTGGCGCAGCTCGGCTTCGTTTTCCGCTTCCCGGACATCGGCACGGCCCTGGCGGACATTCTGCGCGCGGGAGGGCGGTCCCATGGCTGAGGCGTCGCCCCGTCCCCGGGTGCTGGTCGTCGAAGACGAGGCCATCGTCGTCATGGACCTCCGCCGCCGTCTCGAACGGCTGGGCTACGAACTCGCGGCCGTGGCGGACACGGGCGAGGAGGCCGTGCGTCTGGCCGGCGTGGTCGCACCGGACCTCGCGCTCATGGACATCATGCTGGCCGGGCCCATGGACGGCATCGCCGCGGCCGCGCGCATCCGCGAGCGCTTTTCCGTGCCGGTGGTCTTCCTTTCCGCCCACACCGATCCGGAAACCCTGCGCCGGGCCGGCGAGGCCGTGCCGCACGGCTACGTCATTAAGCCGTTCGAGGATCGCGAACTCGGCACGGCCCTGGAAATCGCCCTGTACAGGTCGCGCATGGAGCGTCGGCTGGCCGAAAACGAACGCTGGATGGCCATGACGCTCGCGCATCTCGGCGAGGGCGTCGTGACCACGGGTCCCGACGGCCTGGTCCGCTTCGTCAACCCCATGGCCGAAAAGCTCCTCGCCCGGCCAGGGGACGAGGTGCTCGGCCGGACGCTTGCGGAGGTCTACCAAACGCGCGCCGACGAAGATATGGAGTCGGACGACGGCGACAGCCTGCTGCTGTGCCGCGCCGACGGCGCCTCCCTCCCCGTCGAGCAGCGTTTTTCGGACATCCTCGACGACAGGGGGCAGAGGCTTGGGTCGGTGGTCGTTTTTCGCGACATCAGCCGGCGCCGCGAGGTGGAACAGGCCCTGCGCGAATCCGTCGTCGGCCTGCGGCGCACCCTCAAGGAGACGGTCAATGCCCTGACCGTGACCTCGGAGACGCGCGATCCCTTCACGGCCGGCCATCAGGAGCGGGTTTCCCATTTGGCGTCCGCCCTGGCCGCGCGGCTCGGGTGCGACGCCGACACCTGCGAGGGCATCCGCGTGGCCGGGCTCATCCACGACATCGGCAAGATTCACGTGCCCTCGGAAATTCTGGCCAAGCCGCAGAGCCTCACTCCCCTCGAGATCGGCATCGTGCGCGACCACAGCCGCGTCGGCTACGATATCCTCAAGGACATTCCCTTCCCCTGGCCCGTGGCCCGCATGGTGCTCGAGCACCACGAACGCATGGACGGTTCGGGCTACCCGCACGGACTTTCCGGCGAGGCGCAGCTGCAAGGCTCGCGCATCCTGGCCGTGGCCGACGTGGCCGAGGCCATGACCTCCCACCGTCCCTACCGGGCGGCCTTTCCCTTGGAGGCGATGCTGGACGAACTGCGCGACGGCCGCGGCGTGCGCTACGACGCCGCCGTGGTGGACGCCTGCCTGGAGGTGCTCACCGACGGGACCTTCCAGTTCTAGCAGCCATGGCTAGGCTTCCTTGATCCAGATGAGGCTTGCCTGGCGGGCGGTGGTCCTGTCGCGGCGGTAGGAGAAAAAAAGCGGCAGGCTTTTGGTGCATAGGTCCAGGCTGAAGATGCGGTCGCGGTCAAGGCCGGCCGCGACGAGCTGGTCGCGCGTGAGCCGCCACAGGTCCATGCGGCGGGTCCGGTAGTCGAAATACGGTCGGAACGCCTCGCCGAACTCCGTCTCGAACGCGGTGAATTCCGCTTCCCCCGGTCCGAGGCTCGGGCCGCGCACGGCCAGGAGCTCGCGCGGACCGAAGCCGTAGCGCACGCAAAACGAGCGTACCCCCCGCGCGCAGAAATCCGCCACGTTGCCGCGCCAGCCCACGTGCAGGGCCGCGACGCATTCCCCGGATTCATGGGCGATGAGAATCGGCTGGCAGTCGGCCGTCTTGATGGCCAGCGCATGGCCGGGCCGGCTTTCGGCCATGCCGTCGCCGGCCTCGACGCTCGGGCGCTCGAGCGTATCGAATTCCGGTTCGAAGATCATATGCACGCCGTGCACCTGCTTCAGCGAATGCCAGGTCGAAAAGCCCAAGTCGGCCCGCAGGGCGCGCCGCGTGGCGATGACGGCGGCAGGGTCGGCCGCGCCGGTCAGGGCCATGGTGTCCGGACCGCAGCCGAAGGCGCAGCCGACGCGCGGCAGCCCCGGAAAGGCGAAAGGAATGTAGTTCATGGGTGAGTGAAGAGGGTTTGGTGTTCGGTGACGACCGCATCGACCGGAATGTCCCATGCCTGGGCCGGCAGGCGCGGCAGCACTTGGAAGGCGTAGGCCAGGCCGGCTGTGAAGGCGCCGGCGGCCATGGGCAGGGCAAGCAGCCTGTCGTAATAACCGCCGCCGAAACCCAGCCGGTTTCCCGCCGCGTCGAAGGCCACGGCGGGCACGAGAATGAGGTCCGGGGCGAACGCGTCCGCGCTGCGGCAGGCGTCCTCGCGGGGCTCCAGGATGCCGAAGCGCCCTGCGACCACGTCGCTTAAGCACGTCACACAGCCGATGTCCAGGATGCCCTGCGCGCCCGCGCGGCAGCGCGGCAACAGGAGCCGTATGCCCCGGGCCAGCGCCTCCCGGGCGACGAGCGAGGCGTCGATCTCGTTTTTGACGGGCAGGTAGGCGAGGATTTCCCCGGCCCCTGCCGCCGCCGGCAGTTCCCAGACGCGCGCGGCCACGGCGGCGCTGGCCCGGGCCGCGTCCTGTGGCGACACGGCGGCGCGCCGGGCGAGCATGGCCCGCCTGAGCGTCGGTTTGTCCGTAGCGGAGATGGCATCCGGTTGCATTGTATTCACAATGGCCGCATGGTAGCAGGGCATTACCGTATGGGGAAGCCTCTTCCCGGCGGCGCGACCCAAGGAGGATGCATGAGCGAGGGGCCGTACTGGATCGCCATCGGCGACATCCATGATGATGCGGCGGCTGTGGCGCGCGTGCCCGGCCTCGCTGCTGCGGCGGGCGTCGTCATCACCGGCGATCTGACCGTAAGGGGCGGCGCGGGCGCGGCCAAGGCCGTTGTTGACGCCGTACGGCGGCAAAACGCCGTCATCCTGGCGCAGATCGGCAATATGGATAAAATCGATGTGGACGCCTACCTCACGCGCGAGGGCATCAACATCCACGCCAGCGGCCGGGTGACACCGCAGGGCGTGGGCTTTTTCGGCTGCGGCTATTCCACGCCCACACCCTTCGGCACGCCGAGCGAGGCCGGCGAGGAGCGCATCGCGGCCTGGCTCGATGCCGCGTACGCCACCGTGGCCCATTGCCCGCACCTGGTCATGGTCTGCCATACGCCGCCCTACGGGACGGCGACGGACGTGGTCGGCGGCGGCGCGCATGTGGGGAGCAAGGCGGTACGTGTCTTCATCGAGCGGGTCCGGCCGGCCGTGTGCCTGACCGGGCATATCCACGAGGCCAGGGCCGTGGAGGTTCTCGGCGCGACCACGGTGGTCAATCCCGGCGCGCTTTCCGGCGGGGGCTACGCGCGGGTGTCCTTCACGGACGGCAAGCTGTTGGCCTCTCTGTTGTCCTTCGCGTAAGTCCGGGCGCGGCGCGGGGCCTGCGTCCGGGAGGTGTTGATGTTCGTCGTCAATATCATCGACATCGTCTTCTACCGGGCTTTCCTGTCCAAGGTCTACCTGACGGCCGGGGTGGAGTACGCTTTCGCGTTCCCGGAGGAAGGGCAGGTGGACGTTCCTCTCGGGGAACCCGTGCCGGACGCCGTACTGCTCCAGGACTCGTACATGGGCCTGGAATGCGCGCAGCTTGTCGCGCGCGTTCGCGCCGCGGCCCAGGAGGCGGGACGGACCATTCCCATCCTCTACCTGCTGCCGTTCGAGGAATGCGGCAGCCAGGGCATGGCCGCCGTGCCGGATGGCCGGGACATCCATCCCGTCAACCGCCGCAACCTGGCCGCCGTGTTGCAGGAACTCAAGGAACTGGCGCAGTCCCGCGCCAACCGTCCGGCGGCGCGGGAAATCCTTTTCGTGGACGCGGGCAGGACCCTGCTGCACGTGGTGCGCGCGGCCCTGTCGCCGTCGGGCTTCCGCGTGGTCGCGGCGCGCAATGCCGAGCAGGCCTTGGGCCTGTGCGGCCGCAGGGATTTCGAGCTTGTGCTCACGAGCGTTTTTCTGCCCGGGCTTTCGGGCCTGGACTTGTGCCGGCGGCTCAAGGAGGAAAACCCGGGCCGCTACCTGCCCGTCGTCATCCTCTCGAGCAGCGACGATCCGCTCGACATGGAGACGGCGTTTTCCTGCGGCGCGGACGACTACCTGCTCAAGTCCTTCACCCCGGAGATGCTGGCGTCCAAGGTTTCCGAACACCTGGACCTCGTCGAGCGCAAGCGCCACAACAAGATTCTCGTCGTCGACGACGCCAAGCTCATCCGGGAGCTGTTGCGCCACAGCTTCATCAAAAGCGGCCTGTTCGTGCTCACGGCCCAGAACGGGCGCGAGGCCCTGGAGCTGGCCCGGGAGCACAAGCCCGACGTGGTGGTCACGGACATCGAGATGCCGGAGATGGACGGCTACGCCCTGTGCGAGAAATTGCGCGACGAGCCGGAACTGCGCCACACCCTGGTCGTGATCATGAGCGCGCGGGGGAGGCAAAGCGATATCCTGCGCGGCGAACGCCTGGGCGTGTCGCGCTATTTCGTCAAGCCCTTCGACGTGGAGAAGATGCAGCTCGTGGTGGAGCAGCTCCTTGCCGAAAGCTACCGCCACGTCAAAAAGGAGCACGAGCACGTCCTGGCCAGCATGTCCGCGCTCATTACCGCCCTGGAGGCGCGCGACGAATACACCAAGGGCCATACGGCCCGTGTCTCGCGCATGGTCATGCGCCTGGGCCGGGCCATGGGCCTGGACGACAAGGCGCTGCGCGAGATCGAGATCGGCGCGAACCTGCACGACATCGGCAAGATCGGCGTGCGCGACGCCGTGCTGCTCAAACCCGGCCGGCTCACGCCCGAGGAATACGCCAAGATCCAGGAGCACGCCGTCATCGGCGCGGAGATCCTGCGCCCCATCGTCTCCCTGGTCCCGATCCTGCCCCTGATCCTGCTCCATCACGAACGCTGGGACGGCCGGGGCTATCCCACGGCCATCATGGGCGAGGACATCCCGCTTGGCGCGCGCATGATCGCCATTGCCGACGCCTTCGACGCCATGACCACGGACCGTCCCTACCGGCGGGGCATGCCGCTTGATGCGGCGCTTTCCATCATCGAAGAAGAAGCCGGACGGCAGTTTTGCCCGACCTGCGCCGCGGCCTTTCTGCGCATGCTGCGCGGGGAGACATGCGGCCAGGCGACAGAAGAGGCTGAAAGCATACCATGATTTTGATGAGTTGGAACGTCAACGGCCTGCGGGCCGTGGTGCAGAAAGGCTTCTGGCAGTGGCTTGCCGGCAGCGGCGCGGACGTGGTCGGCGTTCAGGAGTCCAAGATCCAGCCCGGCCACGAAGCCGATTTCGGCCATACGGAGTCCTACAAGACGCTGTGGGCCAGTTCCGTGGTGAAGAAAGGCTATTCCGGCGTGGGCTGCTTCTACCGCATGGAGCCGCGCAGCATCGCCCTGGAACTGCCCGATCCCGCTTACGGCGGCGAAGGGCGGCTCGTCCAGATGGAATTCGACGACTTCTATTTCTTCAACGTCTATTTTCCCAACGGCGGTCGTGGGCCCGAGCGTCTGGCCTACAAGCTCGGCTATTACGACGCCTTCCTCGCCCACGCCGAGGCGCTGCGCCGCGAAAAGCCCATCGTGGTCTGCGGCGACTTCAACACCGCCCACACCGCCCTGGATATCAAAAACGCCAAGGCCAACGAGAAGACCTCCGGTTTCCTGCCCGAGGAGCGGGCCTGGCTCGACAAGTTCGTTGCCGCCGGCTACGTGGACACGTTTCGCCTGTTTACGCAGGAAGGCGGGCATTACACGTGGTGGGACTACCGGTTCAAGGCGCGCGACCGCAACGTGGGCTGGCGTATCGACTATTTCTTCGTGTCCGAGGAACTCAAGTCCAAGGTGCGCCGGGCCTGGATCGATACCGCGGTCATGGGGTCGGACCACTGCCCGGTGGGGCTCGAACTCGACGCTTCGTGACGCATTTCCAACCCTTGCCGACTGCGAATCGGCTTGTGTCGCGGGCTGTAGCCTTGCGGGCATACCCGGTACGCAGAGTGGATAATCGTGGCCTTCCAAGATTTCTTTGACCGCCGCTTCCATTTTATTGTAGGCTCATTGCTCATAACCAGCTGGAGGGAGGAACTGCGATGAAAAGGCTTTTCACGGCAACGACCATGCTGGCGCTGCTTTTGGCATGTTGCGCCCTGGCCCTGGCCTCTTCCGGCGGCCCGGGGCTGACCGCGGACGAGGCCCTGGCCAAGCTCAAGGAAGGCAACATGCGCTACGTGGCCCAGGCCAGCGTCGCGCCGCACCAGGACGCCGCCCGCCGCCATGAAACCGCGACCGACGGGCAGCATCCCTTTGCCACTATTCTGTCCTGTGCCGATTCCCGCGTGCCCCTGGAGATCATCTTCGACCAGGGCGTGGGCGACATCTTCGCCGTGCGCGTGGCCGGCAACGTGGCCGCCGTGGACGAGATCGGCACCATGGAATACGGGGCCGAACACCTGGGCGTGCCGCTCATCGTGGTGCTCGGGCACACCAAATGCGGCGCGGTGACGGCCGTGGTCAAAAACGAGCCCGTGACCGAAAACATCGGCCAGCTGGTCGCGCCCATCGTGCCGGCGGTCAAGTCCGTCAAGTCCCGCTTCGCCTCCGCAAGCCTCGACGAGCTCATCAACAAGTCCATCGAGGCCAACGTCTGGCAGGCCGTCAGCGACATCTATGCCAAGAGCCCGCTCCTCAAGAAGATGGCCGCCGCCGGCAAGGTCAAGGTCGTCGGCGCGCTCTACGACATCGATTCCGGCAAGGTGCAGTGGTTCGGCGAGCATCCGAGCAACGCCAGCCTGCTCGGCAAATAGCGTTTTCGTTTCGCTTGTTCCAAAAAGCGGTCCCCGCGGGGGCCGCTTTTTGTTTTGGCCTTTGCCGGCAAAACTGATAGGCCCGGGGCGTGCGCGCCATCGTCCTGGTAGTCTTCGTGTTCGTGTACGCGGCCATGGCCCTGGGGCGGCTGCCGGGACTGGCCTTGGACCGGGCCGGGGCGGCGCTGCTCGGGGCCATCGTCCTCGTCGCTTCGGGCCTTCTGACCGTGCCTGAGGCTTTGGGCGCGGCCGACGCCCCCACGCTGGCCTTGCTCTTCGGGCTCATGGTCGTTTCGGCGCAGTTGCGCCTGGGCGGGTTCTACACCGCCGTCAGCCGCCGCATCATCGCCGCCACGGCCTCACCCGCGGGACTCTTAGCCCGCGTCATGCTCGCCGCCGCGCTGCTTTCGGCCGTTCTCGCCAACGACATCGTCTGCCTGGCCATGGCCCCGATCCTGGTCGAGGCGACCCTCGCCCGGGGCCTTTCCCCGCTGCCGTACCTCGTCGGGCTGGCGCTCGCCGCCAACATCGGCTCGGCCGCGACCCTGATCGGCAACCCGCAGAACATGCTCATCGGCCAGGTTGCCGGGCTTCCCTTCCTCGGCTACCTCGCGGCAGTCTGGCCCTGTGTGGCCGCGTCCCTGGCGCTGGCCTTCGCGGGCGTGGTCGTGGCCTACCGGGGGCGTTTCGCCGGCCCGCGCCTGACGCTCTCCGTTGCCGCGCCGCCGTTTCACGCCTGGCAGTCGGCCAAGGGGCTGGCGGCTCTTGGCGTGTGCATGGCCTTTTTCTGCTTTGGCGGCGCGCCGCGCGAGAACGTGGCCCTTGGCTGCGCCGGAGCGCTGCTCCTCAGCCGGCGCATGACCTCGCGCGAGACGCTATCGCTTGTGGACTGGCAGTTGTTGCTTCTTTTTCTGGGGCTTTTCGTGGTCAACCGCGAGGTGGCTGCGGCAGGGTTCCTGACCGATCTCCACGACGGCCTGGGCCGCGCCGGCATCGACCTCGCCCGCCCCGGCTGGCTTTTTGCGGCCACGGCCGCCATTTCCAACATCGTCTCCAACGTGCCGGCCGTGATGCTGCTGCTGCCCGGACACGAAAGCCCGCAGCAGGCGACGCTTCTGGCCGTTTCGAGCACCCTGGCCGGCAACCTGCTGCTCCCCGGCAGCCTCGCCAACCTGATCGTGGCCGACCAGGCGGCGGCGCTCGGCGTGCGCCTGGGTTTTCGCGAACACGCCCGGGTCGGCGTGCCCGTGACGCTCGCCACCCTCGTGGTGTCGGGGTTTTGGTTGTTCCGGGGATGACACTGGGCGCTGCCCCGAGGAAGGACGGATCTATGGAACTCGTGCGCAAGGCGCTTGCTGCCGGCATGGTCCGGGAAGACGACACGGCCTTCGTGCTCTACGACCTGGACCTGCTGGAACGCCGGCTCGCGGAGGTGGTCGCGGCTTTCGGGCCGCACGCGCTGGCCGCGGCCGCGGTCAAGGCCAACCCGCTGCCACCGGTCCTGGCCTTTCTCGCCGGGCTCGGCGCCGGGGCCGAGGCCGCGAGCTTGCCGGAAATCCATCTCGCCCTGGAGGCGGGAGTGAAGTCCTCGCACATCGTGTTCGATTCGCCGGCCAAGACCGTGGAGGAGCTGCGCTTGGCGCTTGCGTGCGGCATCCGCGTCAATGCCGACAATTTCGAGGAACTTGCCCGCCTGGGCGATCTGGCGGCTTCGCTCGGCATCGCGCCGCAGGCCGGGCTTCGCGTCAATCCGCAGGTCGGCCTCGGCCGTATCCGGGCCACGAGCGTGGCAGGGGACTATTCCAAATTCGGCGTGCCCCTGGCGCAGCGCGAGGCCATTCTCGCGGCCTTTGCCCGTTTCCCCTGGCTCGACGGGCTGCACGTGCACATAGGGTCCCAGGGCTGCCCGCTGGACCTGCTCGTTGCGGGCGTGGGCGCGGTCTACGACCTGGCCGGGGAAATCGACCGCACGCTGGGAGCGCGGCGGGTGCGCTGCTTCGACTTCGGCGGCGGCCTGCCCGTGGCCTACCGCGACACGGACGCGCCGCCGACTCCCGAAGCCTACGCCGCCGCCCTGGCGGCGCGCTGCCCGGAGCTCTTTTCCGGCCGCTTCCGCCTCGTCACGGAATTCGGGCGTTTTCTCCACGCGCCCAGCGCCGTGGCCGCAAGCCGGGTGGAATACGTCAAGCGCCAGCCCGGACACAGGACGGCCGTGCTGCACCTCGGCGCGGACATGTTCGTGCGCGAGTGCTACAATCCCCGAAACTGGCCCCACCGTACGCGGGCGCTGACCCCGGACGGACGGGACAAGGGCGGCCGCGCGTACCGTTGGCATCTGGCCGGGCCGCTGTGCTTCTCCGGGGATTTTCCGGTCTGGCGGGCGCGGCTGCCGGAACTTGCGCCCGGGGACCTCGTGGTTCTGGAAGACGTGGGTGCCTACACCCTGGCCATGTGGTCGCGCTACAACAGCCGGCAGATGCCCCGGGTGATCGCGGCGCGGGGCGGGCGGTTCACGGTGCTGCGCGAACGGGAGACTCCGGCGGACGTGGTTCGCTTCTGGCGCGGGGCGACCGATACACCGACTGGGAGAGACTGACCCGGCTGGCGGTCACTGGGCGGGCTGGCAGGCGGCATCGGCGAAAGCGTCGCCGCGGCCGAGCAGAAAATCGATTTCCTCGCGGGTCAGGATGCCCACGTGACGTTTGGCCCGGGGCGCGGGCGCGTCGCGCAGCAGGTGGCGAATTTCCTCCTGCAAGGCGGACGCGCGCATGGGCAGCGTGCACACGGCGCTGCACAGGCCCTGCCGCACGGGGAGCGGCAAGGTGTCCCCGCAGGGCTGCCGGAGGAGAGCAACGACCGCGAGGCCGGGGCGCAAGGTCTTCAGATCCTGCACGGTCGCCAGTTCCCCGGCCGCGTCCGCCCCCATTTCGCAGAGCGCCACCCGGCATCCCGGCCTTTCCCGCATCAGGCAGAGCGCTTCTTCCCGGTTCGCGGCCGGCAGCACGGCAAAGGAGCCGCCGAGCGCCCGGGTCAGAAACGCCCGCGCGCTTGCCCGGGGGGAGAGTATGAGCACGCTCTGGGGCAAGGCGACCTCCTTTCCGTCACGCCGCGCGCAAACGGACCGTCGCATGGCGGCAGTGCTTTCGTTGCTGGGCTCGCAATAACGTCAAGCAAATGCCGTGCCGTGTCTGCAATGGCGACGGGTTGGACGCGGTCCGCGTCGAAGGAGGGAAAGTTCTGCCGGCCTACTTGCGGCAATGTCCCTCGGCCTTGAAGCTCTTGTAGAAGTCGCAGTCGCCCAGGTCACACGCCTTTTTGTAGTCGGCGCAAGCCTTGTCCTGGTTACCGAGACGTTCATACGCCAGGCCGCGGTTGGTGTAGGAGGCGGGATCGCCGGCGCGCAGGCCGATGGCCTTGTCGTAGTCGGCCAGGGCTTCGCGGGGCTTGCCCATGTTGCTTAAGATATTGCCCCGGTTGTTGTAGAGGTCGGAATCGTTGGGATCGGCGGCCAGGGCTTCGCCAAGCAGGGTCAGCGCGGTTTTCTCGTCGCCGGCTTTGGCCGCCTTGGCGGCCTGGGCGGACAGGGCGGCGGCGGTGGCCGGATCGCGCTGCGCGGCGGCCGGCGCATTGATCGGCGTTGCAGCGGAAGGAGCCGGGGCGTCGATCGGTGTGCTCTTCGCAACGGCCGGCGCATTGATCGGCGTGCTCTGCGACGCTGTCGGCGCGTTGATCGGGGTTCCGCCCGGGGCAGGCGTCGCGTTGATGGGCGTGCCCTTCGCGGGGCTTGGGGCATTGATCGGTGTTGCGGCGGCGGCAGTCGGGGCGTTGATCGGCGTGCCTTTTGCGGGTGCCGGAACATTGATCGGAATGCCCTGGGGAGCCGACGCCGCGCCGGCGTCGGCGTTCCGGGACGCCGGAAGCTGTGGCTGTGGCGCGGGCGCGGCAACCGGAGCCGGCTGCGGCGCGGTGGGCGTGGCCGCCTGTTTGGCCTGACCTTGGGCAGGCTGTTGCCACAGGCCGCCCTTGGGTTCGGGCGTGGCGGGAGGATGCCGCACCGGATCGGGCATGGTCAGGGGCGCGGTGTCTGGCTTGGGCGCGGGCATGGCCACATCGGCCGCGTTGCGGCGGTTGAGCTCGTCCCGCTCCTGTTCCTCGGTGCGCATGGCGGGCTCGGCCTGCTGCATCTTTTCCAGCCGGCGCTTGAGGATCTCCTCCTGGGTCAGGGCATGGGCCGGCATGGCCGCGCCCGCAAGCAGCACGGCCGCAGCCGCGCAAGCAATCCATCGCATGACGCCTCGTCCTTTCCGTAACCGCATGCCGCGTTGTCGCACCGGGTTAACGCCGGGTTACTGCCGCGCCGGGATGTTGAGCACCTGCCCGTCGCGCAGGGTGTCCGGGTTCATGTTGCCATTGGCCCGGGTGATGTCTTCGACGCTGATGCCGAACTTGTGGGCGATGCGCGAGAGGTGGTCGCCGCGCTGCACCGTGTACTGGGTGGCTTCGCCCTTTTTGGGCGTCTCGGCCTTGCCCTTGGCTTCCTTGGCGTCTTTCTTGCCTTTTTCGGGTTTGCCCTTGGCCGGGGTTTCGCTCCCTGGCGCGGGTATCTCGATGACCTCCTCGCCGCGGTAGGGCACGGCGAGCTGGCCGGGGTCACCCGGCCGGGCCTGGCCCGCAGGCGGCCTCGCGGCCGCCGGGGGAGCTGCCTTGGCCGGCGCGGCGGCTTCGCCTTTGAGAAAGGCCTTGTACTCGGTTTCGGAAAGGCTGCCGTCGCCGTCCGTGTCCATCTGGGCATAGATCTCCGGACGCACGTCCGGAAAGACGAACAGCAGTTCCTCGTAGGAAATCTTGCCGTTTTTATCGTGATCGACATTGCGGAAGGAATCTTTGTCCCCTCCGGAACAGGCGCAAAGCGCGGCAAATAAGCCAAGCGCCGCGCAGACGATGATAGGCCGCATAGGCTCCTCGTTTGGGCATTGGAAGGACGACGCAAACGCCGCATTCGAAGCAGCCGCTTACCATGGGGGTAACGGCCAAGTCACGTGAAAAAAAAGTGTGTTTCGGCCGGACGGCCGTTGCCGGCGGGCTTGCCCCGGGAGGGCGGCGGGGATAGGACGTCGGATGGCCGGACTGCCGGGATGCGGCCCGGGACCGTTCTCACTTTTCGCCACGGGAGGCACGCGATGGATATCAAGGCGCTACGCACGAAGGCCAGGGAGGAACTCAAGGGATTTTGCCGGGTCTGCCCGGTGTGCAACGGCCGGGTCTGCGCCGGCGAGGCCCCGGGCATGGGCGGCATGGGCACGGGCTCTTCCTTCATGGCCAACCTCGCCGCCCTGGACGCCTGGCGGCTCAACATGCGCACCCTGCACGACGTGAAGACCGCGGACACGTCCGTGACGCTTTTCGGGCGCACGCTCTCCATGCCCGTGCTCGCCGCGCCCATGACGGGCGTTCTCTACAACATGGGCGGCAAACTGTCCGAGGACGTCTTCATCCGCATGATCATCGAAGGGGCCGACGCCGCCGGCACCATGGGCATGTGCGGCGACGGGGCCGACCCGGCCATGTACGGCAGCGGCGTGGAGGCCATCAAGGCGCAGGGCGGCTGCGGCATCCCCATCGTCAAGCCCCGCGCCCAGCAAGCGGTCAAGGAAATGCTGGCCAAGGCCGACGCCGCCGGGGCCGCGGCCGTGGGCGTGGACGTGGACGGCGCGGGCCTGCTCGTCATGGCGCTCAAGGGCCAGCCGGTCTCCCCGAAATCGTTTGCCGAACTGGCCGAGCTCGTGGGCGCGACAAGACTGCCCTTTATCGTCAAGGGCGTCATGACCCCGGACGAGGCCGTCATCGCCTTCGACGCCGGCGCGGCGGCCATCGTGGTCTCCAACCACGGCGGCCGGGTACTCGACCACGCTCCGGGCGCGGCCGAGGTGCTGCCCGAGATCGCAAGCGCCGTCCGGGGCCGGGGGGTGATCCTGGCCGACGGCGGGGTGCGCACCGGAGCCGACGTGCTCAAATATCTGGCCCTGGGCGCCGATGCTGTGCTCATCGGCCGTCCCCTGGTGGTCGGGGCCTTCGGCGGCGGGGCCGAGGGCGTGGCGACGCTGCTGCAAAAGCTCAAAAGCGAACTGACGTCCGCCATGCTGTTGACAGGCACGGCCTCGGTGCGCGCGGTTTCCCCGCGCATCCTGCGCCCCGCGCCCGTGCGCTGAACACACACCGGCGCCAATGCAAACGCCCTCCCCGGGTAGCCCGGGGAGGGCGTTTGCATTGGCGGTCGTGCGCGGCAGGTTATTCGCCGGCCGTTTCTTCTTCCTTCCAGGCCAGCTCGATGGAGAGCTTGCGCTTGGACTTGCCGGGTTTGACCTTCTGCTTGAAGCTGATCTCCAACTGGGTCAGAAGCGGCAGGTCGATGCAGACCGGGCCGTCCTCGGTGGTGGCGGCCAGCTTGCGCTGGCGCAGGCCGTCCACGATTTTTTCCAGAACGACGGCGGCGTCGTAGGTCAGCATTTTTTCGTCGCAGTGGAACAGATCGGATTTTTCGCTCATGATGCGCTCCTTTTAGGATGGCATTTGGGTTGCACGGGGAATATTCGACTCTCATAACCATCTTTCCCGCCGTTGTCATGACGACTGCGCGAAAAAACGGCTGCGTCCGGACGACGTGCCTTTCAGGCCGGCAGGAAATCGTAGGCCCCGGGCCCCTGGAGCAAGAGCAGCCGCGCGGGCGTCTCGCCGGCATTGGCCACTTCGTGCACGCGCCCGGGCGGCACGCGCGAGGCGTCCCCGGGCCCAAGGGGCAGGGTTTCCTCGGGATCGTGGAGCGTGACCACGGCCGTGCCGGCGAGGCAGAACGTGTGGTCGGTCACGTGCGTGTGGCGGTGGGGCGGGATGCGCTGGCCGGGCGAGAGCGTCATGATCGTTGCGCGCGCCTCGGGCGTGTCGAGGAGCAGTTCCTTGCCGGCGATGGCGTAGGGGGGCGGGGCTTCCATTCCCATGGCGGTTTCCTGCGGCGCGTCACATCTGGCTGACGATGAGTTTTTTCCAGAGCGAATAGCCATTCTTGGTCAGGTGGATGCCGTCCTCGGTGAAATTGGGGCCGAGCTTGCCGTCGTCGGCGAGAAAGGAGGCGTAGAGGTCGAGGTAGCGGACGAAATGGTTCTGGCGGGCCACCAGTTCCCTGAGGCGGTCGTTGGTGGCGATGACGTCGGCGTTGTCGATGGTATCCGTGCGGGTAGGCAGGATGCTTTGCACGTAGATGAGCGTGTAGGGTGAAAGCTCCTGGATTTTCTTGATGATCTTGTCGTAGTTGTCGATGATGCGCTTTCGCGCGCTGATCTCGTTGATGCCGATCATGAGGAAGAGCTTGTGCGGCTTCTTGCGGGCGATGGGCTCGATGCGCTTTAAGATGTCCGCGCTGGTGCAGGATTCGACGCCATTGATGAACACTTTGCGCGGCTGGTCGAACAGGTTGTAGATTTCCCAACCCTTGGTGATGCTGTCGCCGCAAAAGACGATCTGCATGGCCAGAAGCACGGGCAGGGCGGCATTCACGACCGGCGACCTCCGGGATGGATTCTTGAGGGAAAGCGCCGCACAGTCCGCCGCGCCGCGGGCTGTGCGAATACCTTACGTAATAATGCGCTCCGCTCCGGTCAAGCCGGAAGGCGCTTGACGGCGCAAGGAAAAACGGCCGCGGCGCGCAGGACTGCCTGCAACGCGACGCGGCCGTGAGGGCGTCTCATGTTTTTTCGCCGTGCGGACGCGCAGGCGGCTTCAGCGTTCCAGGGCGACGAGATCCTCGTAGGTCTCGCGGCGGCGGGCCAGGGTGACCTTGTCGCCGTCCACGAGCACCTCGGCCGCGCGCGGCCGTGAGTTGTAGTTCGAGGACATGGTGAAGCCGTAGGCCCCGGCCGAGTACACGGCGAGGAGTTCTCCGGGGGCCATGGCCGGCAGGTCGCGGTCCCGGGCCAGGAAATCGCCGGATTCGCAGATGGGGCCGACCACGTCCACGTTGAGCGTTTCGCGCCCGGCCGGGCGGACTTCGCCGAGGGCATGGTAGGAATCGTAGAGCGAGGGCCGGATAAGGTCGTTCATGGCCGCGTCCACGATGACGAAATCCTTGCTCGGGGTCTTCTTGGTGTAGACGACCTCCGTGACCAGGATGCCGGCGTTGCCGACGATGACGCGGCCGGGCTCGAGGATGAGCGTGAGCGGCAGCTTGCCCAGGGCCTGGGTCAGCGCCTGGCCGAATTCGCGCGGATGGGGCGGCTCCTCCTCGTTGTACTGGATGCCGAGTCCGCCGCCGAGGTCGAGGTAATGCGTCTCGATGCCCATGGCGCAAAGCTTCTCGCGGAAAGCCAGTATCTTCTTGAGGGCCTCCAGGAACGGGTCGATGGAGGTGAGCTGGGAGCCGATGTGACAGTCGATGCCGACGGGCGTCACACCCGGCAGTTCCTTGGCCCGGGCGTAGGCGGCAAGCGACGTTTCGATGTCCAGGCCGAACTTGTTTTTCTTGAGTCCCGTGGAAATGTAGGGATGGGTCTTGGGATCGACGTCGGGGTTGATGCGCAGGCTGACGCTCGCGTTTTTGCCCTGGCGCGCGGCGATGGCGCTGATGCGCTCCAGCTCGCCCATGGACTCGACGTTGAACATGAGGATGCCGGCGGAGAGCGCCTGCTCGATCTCGACGGCGCGTTTGCCCACGCCCGAATAGACGATCTTGGCCGGATCGACGCCGGCGGCCAGCGCCCGGTAAAGCTCCCCGCCCGAGACGATGTCCACGCCCGCGCCCTGTGCGGCCAGGGTTTTGAGTACCGACAGGTTGGAATTGGCCTTGACGGAAAAGCAGGTGAGGTGGGGCAGGGCGGCGAAGGCCGAGTCGAAGGCCGTGAAGTGGCGGCGCAAGGTGGCGGCGCTGTAGATGTAAAGCGGGGTGCCGTAGGCGGCGACCAGGGTGGAAACGGGGACGTCCTCGGCGTAGAGTTCGCCGCCGCGGTACTCGAAATGATGCATGCGTCAGTCTCCTTGGGATGCGGGGCCGCCGAAGCGATTTTTCCAGTCGCACAGTTTCGTCAGGGCCTCGAGCGGCGTCATTCGATCTAGTTCGAGGCGGGAGAGTTCGTCAAGAAGCAGGCTTTCCGCGTGCGGCGGCGCGGTTTCCGCCGGTGCTGCAAGGCCGCCGAGGAGGCCGGGCAGGGCGGGCTGGCCCAGTTCGCGTCCGCTGCTTGCCGCCTTGCCCGGTTCGCGGCTGCGCTCGAGTTCGGTCAGTATCTCCCGGGCGCGTTTCACCACGTTTCGCGGCACGCCGGCGAGCTTGGCCACTTCCACGCCGTAGCTGCGGTCGGCGGGGCCGGGCAGCAGGCGGCGCAGGAACACGATGTCGCCCTTCCATTCCTTGACCGCGATGTTGGCGTTGCGAAGGCCCGGCAGCCGGCCTTCCAGGGCCGTCAGCTCGTGGTAGTGCGTGGCGAAAAGCGTGCGCACGCCAAGGCCGTCGTCGCGGCCGCACAGGTCCTCGACCACGGCCCAGGCCAGGGCCAGTCCGTCGAACGTGGCCGTGCCCCGGCCGATCTCGTCGAGGATGATGAGGCTGCGCCGGCCGGCCTGGCGCAGGATGCGCGCGGTCTCCATCATCTCGACCATGAACGTGGACTGCCCCTGGGCCAGGTTGTCCGAAGCGCCGACGCGGCAGAACACGCGGTCGACGAGGCCGATTTCCGCCCGCGCCGCCGGTACGAAGGAGCCGATCTGCGCCAGGATGGCAATGAGCGCCGTCTGGCGCAGCACGGTCGATTTGCCGGCCATGTTGGGGCCGGTGATGAGCAGCAGCTTGGCGGCGTCGCCAAGCGTCACGTCGTTTGGCACGTAGTTGCCCACGCCCTGCACGGCCTCGACCACGGGATGGCGGCCGGCCTTGATGGCGATGGAGATGTCCTGGCGCAGCACGGGCCGGGTCCAGTCGCCCGCGGCCGCGGCCGTGGCCAGCCCTTGCCAGACGTCCAGGCGCGCCACGCGGGCGGCGGTCTCCATGATGCGGTCGCGCACGGCGGCGATGCGGCCGCGCAGTTCGGTGAAGAGGTTGTATTCGAGGCTCTTGCGCTTATCCCCGGCGGCGGTGAGTTTTTCTTCCAGCTCCTTGAGCGCCGGAGTCACGTAGCGCTCGCAGTTGGCCAGCGTCTGGCGGCGCTCGAAATGCTCGGGCGGGTAGCCGCCGGCCCTGGAGAGCTCGAAATAGTAGCCGAACACCCGGTTGTAGCCGAGTTTGAGCTTGGGCAGGCTGCACGCCTCGCGTTCGCTGGCGAAAAGTTCCTGGATGCGGGCCTCGCCGTGCTCGGTGAGCTCCATGAGCTCGTCGAGTTCGGGATGGTAGCCCGGCCGGAACAGCCCGCCTTCGGTGACGAGGACCGGTGGCGCATCCACCAGCGCCCGGTCAAGCAGCTCGCGGATGTCGTCCAGGTCGTCCCAGCCGGAAAAAAGCTCCCGCGCGGCCCCGGGCGCGGCCTCGCCCGCGTCGGCCCGTTCGCGCAGGGCCGGCAGGACGCGCAGCGACTGGCGCAGGGCGGTGAAGTCGCGCGGTGCGGCGCGGTTTAAAAAAATGCGCGTGGTCAGCCGCTCCAGGTCGTGGACGTCGGCCAGCGCCGCGCCGAGGGCCTCGCGGCGGTCCACGTCCTCCACGAGCCAGGCCACGGCCTCCTGGGTCGCGTTTATGGGCGCGAGGTCGAGCCAGGGTTGGCGCAGCGTGGATTCGAGCAACCGGCCGCCCATGGCCGTGACCGTGCGGTCGAGCACGTGCCAGAGCGTGCCTTTGCCCTTGCGTCCGTCCAGGCGGCGGAAAAGTTCCAGGTTGCGCTCGGTCACCTCGTCGAGGAGCATGTGCCGGCCGAGGTTGACGGGCCTAAACGGGCGCAGGTGCCCGAGGTCGCGCATCTGCGTGGCGGTCAGGTAGGTCAAAAGCGCGCCCATGGCCCGCACGAGCTGCGGCTTGTCGCCCACGTCCAGGGCGTCGAGATCGGCCACGGACTGGGCCTTGAGCACCTTGTCCCGGCCGCCGGCGAAATCGAAGTGGGGCTTTACGGGAAAGCGGCTGATGTGCACGCCCTCGTGCGGGATGTCCCGGGGCGGCTCCAGGCCGTCCGGCAGCAACAGCTCGCGCGGGCCGATCTTGACCATCCACTGCCAGAGGCGGGCGGCATCGCGGGAAAAGAGCCCGGACCATTCGCCGGTGGAGAAATCGACCCAGGCCAGGCCGCCAGCGCGTTCGTCGGCGTCGTAGTAGAGCGCGGCCAGGAAGTTGTGCTCCTTGGCGCGCAGGTTGCCTTCCTCGACGGCCGTACCCGGGGTGAGCACGCGGGTGACGGCCCGCTTGACGAGGCCCTTGGCCTGCTTGGGGTCTTCGATCTGGTCGCACACCGCGACCTTGAAGCCCTTGTCCAGCAGTTCGGCCAGATACCCCTCGATGGCGTGGTGGGGCACGCCGCACATGGGGATGGGCGCCTCGGCGTCGGGATTGCGCGAGGTGAGCGTCAGTTGGAGTTCCCGGGCCGCCGTGACGGCGTCCTCGAAGAACATTTCATAGAAGTCCCCCATGCGGTAGAACAGCAACGCGCCGGGATGCTCTCCCTTGAAGCGCAGATACTGCTCCAGCATGGGGGTCATCTTGATTTCCCCCACGGCGGAAAAGCGCGGCGACGGCTAGGCGTCGGCCTTTTTGTCCGTGGCCGGGGCGGCGGCGGGAGCCGGGGTCGCCGGGGCCGCGGCGGCGTAGCTCGGGGCCACGAGGGGCGAGGCGACCGTGGACTTCTTCTGGGCGGCGAGCTGCTTTTCCATGGCGTTGACCTTGTTTTGCAGGCTGCGCACGCTGGTGGCCAGGCGGACCTTCTCGGCCAGGAAGTACAGGGTGCAGAAAAGCCCGCCCGCCACGAAGGCGATCAGGAGCACCACGTAGAAGGGCACGGCCGGGCTTTGCACCATGTAGCCGAACGCGCCGAGCTTGAGCAGCAGGGGCGTTTCCAGAATGGCGGTATTCTGCACGAAAAAGAGCATGCAGACGAAAAAGAACACGAGCAGGAAAAGCACCTTGATCACGCGCATGGAGGCCTCCTTGTCACGACGTAACGGTTGCGTGGTAACCCTTGAAGAACGGTAACAGCCGGTCATACGTGGAGAGCAGAAGCTGCGGCACGACCCGCGTTTCTCCGAATACGGCCATGAACGAGGAGTCGCCGTTCCAGCGCGGCACCATCTGGAAGTGCAGATGGGCGGCGATGCCGGCTCCGGCCGCCTCGCCGAGATTGAGCCCGATGTTGATGCCCTGGGGCCGCATGGCTTCCTGCATCGCCTTGGTGCAATAGGTGAGGCCGCGGGTCATTTCCAGCGCCTCCCCGGGCGTGAGCTCGGTGAGGCAGCTGGCGTGGCGAAAGGGCGTCACCATCAGGTGCCCGGAATTGTAGGGAAACTTGTTCATGATGACGAACGTGTACCGGCCCCGGGCCAGGACCAGCCGCGCCCTGTCGTCATGGGTGTCCTCGGGCAGGCAGAACACGCAGGCGTCGGGCTTGGGCCCGAGGATGTAATCCATGCGCCAGGGCGCCCACAACACTTCAACCATGCGGATAAAACTCCCAACCGTTACGCGCCGTCGAGCAGGGCGGCGACGGTCTGCGCCGCCTCTTCCGGGCTTGCGGCCGCTTCGACCCCGGGCAGGGTCCCGTAGTGGCCAAGGGCAACCACGGGCCGGCCGAGCTTGAGCGCCAGGCCGATTTCCGACAGGGTGCCGGCCCCGCCGGCCACGGCGACGGCCGCGTCGCCGTTTACTACCACCAAAACATTGCGCGCGATACCCATGCCGGTGGCGATGGCCACTTCGACGTGGGGATTGGCCGCCTCCCGGTCGTTTCCGGGCAGGATGCCGATGGTCCGGCCGCCGGCTTCCCGCGCGCCGAGGCACACGGCCTCCATGACGCCGCCTCCGCCGCCGCAGACGACCTCGAAGCCACGCGCGGCGAGCAGCGCACCCAGCCGTCGGGCCTGCGCGGCCGTGGCCGCGTCGCAGGAGCCCGCGCCGATGACCGAAATCCGCCTGGGTCGCGTCGCTGTCATGTCCGCCTGTTCCTACACGCGTCTTTCTCCAAGAGCAAGGGAGCCTTAGCCCGAAGGCGAAAGGTTGTCATGCTTGGGCTTGAGTCCGCGTCGCCGCCGGGCTATCGTGGGGGGCCATGTTCGTCTTCGAAACACAAAATTATCCAACTTCCCCGGGCGTTTATCTCATGAAAGGCCCGCGCGGGAAAATTCTCTACGTCGGCAAGGCGAAGAACCTGCGCGCCCGCCTCGGTTCCTATTTTCGCGGCGACGCCGGCCATACGGTCAAGACCGCCGCCCTGGTCGCCCGGGTGGAGGCCGTGGAGGTGCTGCTCACCGCCTCGGAAAAGGAGGCGCTGCTCCTCGAGTCGAGCCTGATCAAGAAGTACCGGCCGCGCTACAACGTGGTGCTCAAGGACGACAAGAACTATATTCTTTTCAAGCTCGACAAGCGCTCGCCCTTTCCCAGGCTCGCCTTCACCCGGCGTGTGGTGCGCGACGGCGCGGCCTATTTCGGCCCCTTCACCTCGGCCGCCGCCGCCAGGGCCACCTGGAAGGAACTCGGCCGCGTCTTTCCCCTGCGCAAGTGCGGCGACCGGGCCATGGCCAACCGCGTGCGGCCGTGCCTGTACCATTTCATCGGCCAGTGTCTGGCCCCGTGCGTCAAGGCCGTGGACGCCGAGGCATACATGGCGCTCGTGCGCCGGGTGGAGGCGTTCCTGACGGGCCGTTCGGCCGAGGTCATCAAGAACGTGGAAAAGGAGATGGCCGAGGCGGCCGAGGCGCTCGCCTTCGAGAAGGCGGCCGGGCTGCGCGATCTGCTCAAGGCCATGCGCCGCACCGTCGAGGGCCAGGCGACCGTGCTCACGCGCCTGGTCGACATGGACGTGGCCGGGTTCGCCGCCACGGCGCAGGGTGTGGGGCTTTGCATCCTGTTCGTGCGCCAGGGGCGGTTGCTTGACCGCAAGACCTTCTTTTTCCCGGGTCTGGAGGCCGGCGAGGCCGTCTGGGCGGCAGGCAGCGCGCTGACGCAGTTCTACCGGCCCGAGAGCTTCATCCCGCCCCGCGTGGTGGTGCCCGAAGCCCTGGCTCCGGAGGCCGGCGGCGATGCGGCCGGCGCGGACGAAAGTCCCGACGACGGCGGCGGCGAAGGGCAGGGCGACGCCCAGGCCCTGGCCGAGATCCTGGAGGAGCGCCGGGGCGCGGCCGTGCGCTTTGGCGCGCCGCGCGGCCGCGAGGAACGCAAGCTCCTCGCCCTGGCCGAGGTCAACGCCCGCCGGGCCGCCGAGGAGGCGGCCAAGGCTGCCGAGCGCGACGTGCTGCCTTCGCTTGCGGCCAAGTTCGGCCTGCCGCTGCTTTCGCGCATCGAGGCCGTGGACGTCTCCCACCTGGGTGGGCGCGGCGTGCGCGTGGGCCTTGTCGTCTTCGAGGACGGCGCGCCGAAAAAGCGCGATTACCGCGCCTACGCCTTCCCCGAGCTCGAAGGCACATCCGACGACTATCTGGCGCTGGCGTCCTTTGCGGCCAAACGCGCAGCCACCGGCCCTCCCTGGCCGGAGCTGCTCCTTATCGATGGTGGCAAGGGGCAGCTCGAAGCCGTCGCCCGGGCCCTCGACGCGGCCGGCGCGGGCGGGGCTTTCGCCCTGGCCGCCATTGCCAAGGGCGACACGCGCGCCCAGAACGAGATGCACGACGTGGTGCATGTGCCGGGCCGCAAGAACCCCCTGGCGCTGCGCCCGGGGTCGCCGGAGCTCCTTTTCCTGCAACGCGTGCGCGACGCGGTGCACGAATTTTCCATCGGCCGCCAGCGCCGGGCCCGCAACAAGGCCGGGCTGGCCAGCGACGTGCTGGCCAGCCCGGGCGTGGGGCCAAAGACGGCGAAGCTGTTGTGGGAAGCCTTCGGCTCGGTGGCCGCAATGAAAGCGGCCGGAGCCGCGGAGATCGCTGCCCGGACGGGACTGGGACCGAAACGTGCCGTAAGCATTGCAACGGTGTTATCGCAGTTGCCGGATTGATCTTGCGGACGTTCTGGGGCAATCTTATCCATCCCATTCCCGCGGAGTCCAAATGCCCCCGTTGCAGCAGTTTCTGGATCTGGCCGCCGCCATCGCGCCGGAACACCGTTACCGGACCGTGTACGACACGGATCTTCACGTGCTCATGCCCGGCAAGGAGCCCATCGACGCCGACACCCTCGAGGCCTTTTCCCGCATCGCGTTCACCGGGCGCACCGTTGTCGATCTCGGCTGCAATTTCGGCTTTTTCGCCTTCCAGGCCAGCCGGCGCGGCGCGGCGCACGTGCTCGGCGTGGACTGCGAACCCCGGGTGCTCGAGGGCTGCGAACTGCTCAAGCGCCATTTCGGCCTGCCGCACGTCTCCTTCGAACGCCACGATCTCGATGACGCCGCATCCCCTCTGCTGGCGCGGCGCTTCGATATCGCCATGCTCGTGGAATTTATCGGCAAGACGTTCGTCGCCGAAAATCGCGTCGCCTCGGCGTTGGCGTTTCTGGAACGCCTCTCGAACCGTGAGTTGATTCTTTCGGTGCAGAAGATCTACTGGATCAGGAAGGAGCTCGGCACGACGCCGCGGCGGATGCGGGAGAGGTACGCGCCGCGGTACGTGGACGGCGGCGATTTTCTGCTGCTTGACTACGTGCGCGATTTCTTCGCCCCGCGCTGGCGCATGGAGGCGCTTTCGCCCATGGCCGAAGGCTACGAGAAGCCGCGCAAATTCCTGCGCTTCACGCCGGAGCACAGCCATGCCTGACGGTACGGTGCGCGCCGACATCCGCCCTGGGCTGCGTGTGGCCATCGTGCTCAAAAAGGACCAGCGCACGGGCGCGCTCACCCATGGCGTGGTCAAGGACATCCTGACCAAGGCGCCGCGCCATTCGCGCGGCATCAAGGTGCGCCTGGCCGACGGGCAGATCGGCCGGGTCAGGGAAATCGAGGGCGGGGCGTGATCACTCGGCCTTCCACAGGGTCTGCACGGGCGTGAAGTAGGCGTCGAGGGCGGGGCTCACTTCCACGGCCACTTCCTCGTCCCCGCGCCGCACCCGGATGTTGTCTTCCGGGACAAGGCCCGCCTCGACGGCGATGCCGCGCCAGCGTTCCACATCCTCGGCCACGAGTTCCTCGAATGCCGGCTCGGGCCGGCAGGGCCGGCAAAAACTCGAGACTTCCACCCACGTCGCGTCAGCTTCCTCGGGTTGGCCCATGCCTCCCGTCCTCCCTTCCGCACGCCACGCGCCCAGGAGCGCATGGCCGACGGTCTTTTTCGTTGCAGTCGTGCCCGTGCCGCGTCAGCGCGGCTCCTTGTCGCCGGTAAGGCAGGCCTGGACGAAGTCGGTCCAGGCCGCGGTATGGGGCTCCAGTCGGCCGTCGCCCCGGATATGGACCACTTTCGCGCCCCGGGCGAGCAGCGCCGGGGCGATGCGGTTGGCCCGATGGCAGTTGCGCGGGTCTTCCTCGGCGCAAAAAAGCGCCAGCCGCCGGGCCTGCCGCCAGGCGTCCATGATCCGGTCCACGCCCCGGGCGAAGGAAACCGCGTCCTCGATGCCGCGTCCCGGTGTCAGGCCGCCCAGGTCCCGGCCGAGGAAAAGGTAGCCCACGCCCCAGGAACGCAAGGCCCCTGCCAGGGCGTCCTTGGAAAAGTGCGGCTGGTAACGCGAAACAGGGTGGCTGCGTACGTCCACCAGCATGTTGACGCCCTGGCAGGCGAGCAGGCTCAGGAACGCCACGCGCTCGAGACTGCCGTGGCCGATGGTGTAGATCGGCCCGCGCGCCAGGGGTTCGCGGAACACTACCGCGCCCCGGCGAGCTCCCGGAAGCGGAAGCAGCCCTGCAAGTGGTCGTTGACGAGCCCCGCCGCCTGCATGAAGGCGTAGGCGATGGTCGGGCCGACGAAGCCGAAGCCGCGGGATTTCAGGTCGCGGCTGAGCGTCTCGGCCAGGGGCGTGGTCGGCGGCACCTCGCCCAGGGCGGCGAAATTGCCGACAATGGGGGTCCCGTCCACGAAGCGCCAGAGATAGGCGTCGAAGGAGCCGAAGGCTTCCCGCACGGCCAGAAACGCCTTGGCATTGGCCACCGAAGCCGCGATCTTGGCGCGGTTTCGCACGATGCGCGCGTCCGCGGCCAGGGCGGCCAGCTTGTCCGGGCCGTACCCGGCAACGACCTCGGGAACGAAGCCGTCGTAGGCCGCGCGGTAGCCCTCGCGGCGCTTGAGGATGGTGTACCAGGACAGCCCCGCCTGCGCGCCTTCGAGGAGGAGCAGCTCGAAAAGCGCCCGGTCGTCGTGCAGCGGCACGCCCCATTCCGCGTCGTGGTAGTGCACGTACAGCGGATCGCTCCCGCACCAGGGACAGCGCACGGGTTCGGCGGACATGGTTTACAGTCCCAGCTCGCCCCACAGGGCGTCGATGCGGGCCTTGACGTCCGCGGACATGGTCAGGGAGTCGGGCCAGTCGCGCATGTGGCCGTCCTCGGGACCCTTTTTCGTGGCGTCGATGCCCATCTTGCCGCCGTAGCAGGGCAGGGGCGCGGCATGGTCGAGCACGTCGAGGGGGCCGTCCACGATGACCACGTCGCGGCGGGGATCGACGTTGTTGCCGAGCCGCCACAGCACCTCGGCCGTGTTGTGCACGTTGACGTTCGCGTCCACGACCACGATGAACTTGGTGAACATCATCTGCCCGAGGCCCCAGATGGCGTACATGATCTTGCGCGTGTGTCCGGGATAGCGTTTGTCGATGGAGACGAAGCAGAAGTTGTGGAAGACGCCTTCGAGCGGCAGGCTCATGTCCACGACTTCGGGCAGCTGCTTCTTGATCAGCGGCAGGAACAGGCGCTCGGTGGCCTTGCCGATGTAGCTGTCCTCCATGGGCGGCGGCCCGACCAGGGTGGCCGGATAGATGGCGTCGCTGCGGTGGGTCAGCGCGGTCACGTGAAAGACCGGGTAGTCGTCGGCCAGGGAATAGTAGCCCGTGTGGTCGCCGAAGGGGCCTTCCCAGCGCAGTTCGCCGGGCTCCACGTAGCCTTCGAGCACGAACTGGCTGGACGCCGGCACCTCGAGGTCCACGGTCTTGCAGCGCACGAGCTCGACCGGAGCCTGGCGCAGGAAGCCGGCGAAAAGGAATTCGTCGATGTCGTCGGGCAGGGGGGCGGTTGCGGCATAGGTGCAGGCCGGGTCCGGCCCCAGGGCCACGGCCACGGGCAGGCGTTCGCCGGATTTTTTCGACAGCGCATGGTGGTGTGCGCCGCCCTTGTGGCGGTGCCAGTGCATGCCGGTGGTGTTCTTGTCGTAGACCTGCATGCGGTACATGCCCACATTGCGCTTGCCCGTGACCGGGTCCTTGGTGATGACTACGGGCAGGGTGATGAAAGGCCCGGCGTCGCCGGGCCAGGTGGTCAACACGGGCAGGATGGAGAGGTCCACGGCGTCGCCGGTCAGCACCACGTCCTGACAGCGGCCGGTCGATACGGTCTTGGGAAAGATGCCGGCCATCTTGGCGAGCTTGGGCAGCAGTTTGAGCTTGTCGATGAGGCCTTCCGGCTTTTCCATCTCGAGCACGGCGTCAATGCGCCGGCCGAGCGCGTCGAGGTCGTCGCACTCGAGCGCGAGGTGCATGCGCGGGTAGGAGCCGTACATGTTGGTGAGCACGGGAAAGCGTGCGTCCTTGGGCTTTTCGAAGAGAAGCGCCGGCCCCACGGCCTTGGAGACCCGGTCCGTGACTTCGGCGATCTCCAGGTAGGGGGCAAGGGGAGCGGCAATGCGTTTCAGTTCCCCTTTCTTCTCCAGCAGCTTCAAAAAATCCTGCAAGTCCTTGTATGCCATCGAGAATGCTCCAGAGCTGTCGGTCTTGGTCCGGCACAGGCCGATCCGAATCATTATACCCGAAGCCGCAGCCCCGTAAAGGGCCGGGTCGTGGCGGCCAGCAGCCGGGAACGGATCGCGTTGATGAAGGAATGATGAGCCTTCGATATAGTATGTCTCGAAAAAAAACCAGACACCATTGTATTGTTGAAGAAGTGCAATACGATATGACTGTTGGCAAGTACGGCTGCCAATGCTCTGTGGATAAATAGATTAAGGAGTGTGCCGGTATCGATACAGATGCGCGGCAAGACAAGCATGAGCGCATAGCCTATCTCTCTTGTGGACACAAGAGAGTGACACAAAATAGATAACGGTTTGGTAATAACGCAGTGACTTCATAAAAGCGTGTAAGGGCAATAATAAATAAAAAAATACTCTTCAATGGAGACTAGATGCTTGTATCGCTTTGGTCAAAAAAATAAAGTTTTCTGTTTCTTGATGCCTCGTCGAGGTAAATGCGTCTTTTTGGCATAGAATAATATCCCTTATTGTAATAGTTCTCAATAAACATTTCTTTAAACGCTGTTCTGTAAAGCGGGTGTATGTGTTCAAAGAAATTAATAATTGAAGAAAACACCTTTCCTTCTTCGCTTGTCCAGGTTCTAATGCTGTCTACATGATTGAGAAAGAACATTTCATCTTTTAATGAAACTTTTATGATAGAACATGATGCGGTTTCGCAATACTTATTTGCGAGCCATTCGAGGGGGCCTCCGATATAAGAATGATATGTTCCTCTAAATTTTTTTGTGTTGTTTATGTCAAGTATATTGTTTTTAACAACAAGCCCACAATACCAAGGAATCGATTTGAAGCTATCTTTAAAGTATTCAACAGGAGAGGAGTAAAAAACTATTTTGTCATTTTCAGGACCGCATCTTGTTATTACTTTGAATACTTCGTCAATATAATTATACGTAGCAAAGTTGAATTGGATAAAATCAGGCTCGTGCTGATTGATGATTGCTTTGATATTTCTTATGACATTAGTGTCAATACGATCGTCGTCGGCGAGGAGAATAGTGTAATCATTTGGCATTTCAGAAAAAGTTGTTACTACGGATTCAAAGTTATGGTCAAAACTGTGACCTATCGAGTTTCGATGATAGAATATCCTTCTGTTGGATGCGCAAATCGAAGCCATGTAACAAAGCGTGTTGTCCGTTGAACCATTGTCAAATACAAATATTTCAACATCGCTTTCAAGTCGGTCTAGTGAAGAAATCAATTTTGATAAGTAGTTAAATCTATTGTATGTTGTTATTGCTATACGGATTTTATGTGCCAAAATAGCCTCCGCAAATGTGAAATGTTTTTCTCGCCAAGATGTGTAGGCGGTATTGTGTCTCGTATGAAGAGAGAACTCTGCCGACTTATCTTAATTCTCTCTTTCGTAGTGAGAACAGTCTCTGCTGGTGTGTCAGGAAATGCTTCATACTAGAAAAATGATCACGTTATCCGAACCGTTAAACAATAAAGACAAGTCACGTGAGCTCGCTGGATACCCGCAGCCCTCGGCAATCCCCAGTGCCACGGCCCAGCTAAGAGTTTATACCCGAAGCCGCAGCCCCGTAAAGGGCCGGGCCGTGGCGGCCAGCAGCCGGGCCAGGAAGCCCGAGGCGAGCTCCGTGGGCAGCGGCCCCACGCCCTGGCAGGCCGGGGCGAGCGTCGCCCGGCCGAAGCGGACAGCGCCGAGGCCGGGGAGAAGCGCCTCGGCTTGCTCGCGGCGGTCGCACAGCAGCCGGTACAGCACCTGCCCGGGCCGCACGGAATCGATCGCGGCCACGAGCCCCGCTTCCTCCAGCCTGCCGCAGGCCCGCAGCGACCAGCCAGGGCCGCCGTCTTCGGGGCGCAGGCGTACGCATAAAAGCTCGGATTGGGCCAGCCCGGGAAACATCCAGGGGACGTAATGCGCCGTGCCTGCGTTTTGCGGCAGGAAGCCCCGGGCTTGGGCCAGGAGGTGGCGCGCGGCCGCGTAATCCTCCCCGGCCGCGGCATCTGCGGCGAGAAAGGCGGCAAAGGCGCGGCGCGCGGCGGTCAGGTCCAGGGGCGGCGGCGCGGGCGGGGAAAACCGGGCCAAACGGCGCTCGAAGCGGGAACGGGCTTCGGTCAGGGCGGCCAGAAGCAGGGCCGGGTCCGTGCCGGCCGTGGGCGGCGGCGTGATGTCCTTGAGCACGAGGTCCGGCTCCAGGCGCTCGATGCGAAAGACGAGCTCCCGGCCGGCGACGGGCTCGTGGTCGAGGCTGGCGAGCAGCTTGTGGCCGGCGACGACGATCCAGTAAAGCCCGTCCGGCCCCGGCGCAACCAGCCGGCCGCGCACGATCTGGCCGGGCCGCCGGCCGCGCCGGAAGGCCTCGGGATCGGAACGGTCCCTGCCTTCGCCTGGCGTTTGCGCGCCGCCGCCTCCCTGACCGGATATCCGCATGTTGCCTGTCCGCTACGCTCCGGGAAGTTCCGGGAAAAAGTGTCGCGCTCGGGCGTGCGTCAGCCCTTGTTCTGGGCGAGGATGAGCTCCACCTCGTCCAGGGACAGCCCCGTGGCCTTGGCCAGGGCGAGGGGGCTTTGGCCGCGCCGGGAACCGTTGACGATGATCTGGCGCAGGAAATCCGGAGACCGGCTGAATTCCTGGGCTTTCTTGACGAGCTTTTCCAGTTCCGCCCGCCGCTGCTCGAGCTTTTGGTCCAGTTCGGCCAGTTCGGCCTGCCGACGCGTGAAGCTGCCCACGAGCTCCTGCTCGAGCTTGGCGTTGAAGTCGAGTTTGTTAAGCAGCGCGTCCTGATTTTTTTGGAGCTTGGAGAGCAGGTCCTCGGAGCGGCGCAGGCGCGAGAAAAAGAGCACCACAAGCAGCAGGAGCGCGAGTTCGCACACGGTGAGGAAGATGACGAGGAGGGAATAGCCGTTCATGTTGGATGCCCGCAGCATACGCCGTCCGGGCGTGCCAAGGCAAGAGCGGCGATGGTCTTGCCGCTTGCGACGGGAGTTCCAAAAAGCCGACGCGGAAAAGAGAACGATGCGTTGTAGTTTTTTAACGGAGTCCAGAGGGCGCAGCCCTTTGGACTCCGGAAGCGCCCCTCCTCCCCATTTCCCGCCGGGCCCGTTTCAAATCTTGCGATCGATGATGTGTCCGGCAAAGGGCGAAGGGTTGCTGGCCTGCGTTTCCTCGGGTTCGGGGGCCGCGCGGCGACGGCGTTGCTGCCGCTGTTGGCCCGGGGACTGTCGTTCCCGCTGGTCGCCGACGGACTCCATGGCGTCCTGCTGCTCGATGCGCTGAGGCTGCTTGGCCTGGTCGGCCAGGAGCTGGCGGGCCATCTCCTGGGAGGCGGCCAGGGCGGCCTCGGGCTGGACGAGCTCGGCGTGCGCCACGTTTTGCACGTAGGGCATCGTCTGGAAGATGGTGGTCAAATCGATGGACATCTACTTCACCAGGTAGTCCTCGATAAGCAGGTTATCCAACGGTTGTGCCCCGACAAACTGGTTGATCACGGACAGGACGTCTTTTTTCAGCGCCTCGGCATTGTTCTTATCGGTCAGAAAGGCCAGATTCTTATTCTTGAGATAATAATACACGGCGTCGCGCACGACAATGCGGTTGCGCTTGAATTCGAGTTCCACGGCCGGCTCCTGGGTCACGGCCGTGAAGCGGATGGTCAGGAAGCGGGTGCGGCCGCCCGCGTCGGTCAGCTCCACGAGGAACGGCTCCATGGGCATGACGATTTCCCGTTTGGGCGCGGGCGGTTCCGGGGGCGGCGGCGTCGGGGCGACGGGCGGCGGCGGGGCCTCTTCGGCCGGTGCGGGCGACTCCGGGGGCGGCGGGGGGGGGGGTGGTTTTTTCAGGAACAGGAAATAGGCGGCGACGCCGGCGACGAGGACAAGCGCCACGGCGCCGATGAGGATGAACAGTTTTTTGCGGGAGGGCTTGGCCGGGGCTTCGGGTTCATCGAAGGGACTGGCGGCGGATGCATCGGCCGGCGGCGGGGCTTCCTCTTCTGCCTCGTCCTCGAGAAACGGCGCGTCGTCAAGGTCGAGATCGACCTTTTGCAGGGCCTTGGGCAGGTCATCGGACAGCTCGCTGTCGTCAAGCTTGGCCTTGACCTGGGAATCGAGACTGTCGTCGGCGACCATGGAACCCTCGTAACGGACGCCGGGAAAGATCTTGTCCCGGCCGCGCCGCAGGGAGGCGGCGACGCGTTACGGTTGCGTGAAAAAGCGGAGAAACGACGCCGGACGGCGTGGCGGCGGCGTCGTGCCGTCCGGCCGCCCCGACGTCCGGGGTGCGGCCCCGGGCGGCCGGCTATTTGTCGAAAATCTTGTCGATCTTCTGGCCCAGCGTCTCGGCCGTGAACGGCTTGACGATGTAGTTGGACACCTTGGCCTGGACGGCCTCGATAATGTTTTCCTGTTGCGCTTCCGCCGTGACCATGAGGAAGGGGAGCGTGGCGAACTCCTCGCTGGAACGGACTTTGCGCAGCAGTTCGATGCCAGGCATGTTCGGCATGTTCCAGTCGGAGATGATGAAGTCGATCTTGTCCTTGTTGAGCGTTTCCCAGGCGGTGCTGCCGTCGTCGGCCTCGATGATATTGTTGAAGCCCAGTTGCCTGAGGATATTTTTTATGATCCTGCGCATGGTGGAAAAGTCGTCGACGACCAGGATGCGCATTTCCTTGTTGGCGGCCATGGCTCTTCTCCTGTTGTTCCAATGTGCGCGTCAGCCTGCGCGCCTGGGTCGTGCGTTCTGGTGTCCCCGGCGGCCGCGCGCATCAGTGCTGTTCGATATTGAACTGGGCTTTGAATTTCTGCCGCAGCCGGGACAAGGCCTGGGAATGCAGCTGTGATACGCGTCCCTCGGTGATGCCCATGACCTCGGATGTCTCCCGCATGTTCAGTTCCTCACCGTAATAGAGCGACAATACCAGCTTTTCCCGGGGAGTCAAATCGTCGATGAGGGAGGCGAGCTTGTCGACCAGCTCCTTGAATTCGGCCGATTTGTAGGGCTCGTTTTCCAGCTGGTTCTTCTGATAGGAGGAAATGTTTTCGGTGATGGCGTCGAGGCTCAGGCACAGCTGGTTCTGGAGCGCCTCCAGGCCTTGGGACACTTCGCGCTCGGTGAGCCCCGTGGCTTCGGCCAGCTGTTCCAGGGTGGCGGGCTTGCCCGAGTCGCCCTCGATGCGGCGCGAGGCCTCCTCGAGCGTGCGCACCCGATGGCGCTGGCCGCGGGAGAACCAGTCCATGCGTCGCAGGTCGTCGAGCATGGCACCCTTGATGCGCGACTCGGCATAGGTCTCGAACTTGATGCCGAGCTCGGGACGAAAACGCCCCAACGCCTCGAGCAGCCCCATGGCTCCGGCGCTCAGGAGCTCCCCGAGTTCCACGGACTGCGGCAGCTTGGCCTTGAGCCGGCTGGCCACGATTTTGATCTTGGGCGAGTAATGACGCACGATCTCCTGCCGATCGCGCGCGTCGAACTCCTCCCACCGCGAGGCGCCGGACTCGAGCCTAAGCCAGGGGCTGTTCCTGGAAGAGGAGCTTTTTCCAGAAGAATTTGATGTTTCCATCGAGCTTGGCGTCCACGTCCCAGGAGTCGATCGTTTGGGCCAGCTCCATGAGCTTTTTGCTGGCCGGAGCCTCTGGCGAAAGGAAGCAGAAGGGTTTTTGGCGGATGACCGCGTTTTTCACCGCAGGATCGGCCGGCACGACGCCCGTGAAGTCGAGCGAGATGCCCGACAGGAAATGGTCGCAGGCCGTCGCGAGCTTCTCATAGACCGCCTTGGCAGCCTTGAGGCTCGGGGCCATGTTGACCACCACCCGGAAGCGGTGCACGTCGTGCTGCATGTGCATGACCTTGATCAACGCATAGGCGTCGGTCAGGGACGTGGGCTCGGTGGTGAGCACGAGCAGCCGTTCCCGCGCCGCCAGGTTGAAATAAATCACATTGTCGTTGATTCCGGCCCCGGTGTCCACAATCAAATAATTGATGCGCCCTTCCAGGTAGTCCATGGCCTCGAGCAGGTCGAGCTTCTGGCCCGTGGACAGCGCCAGCATGTCGCTGACCCCGGAGGAGGCCGGCAGGATGGAGAAGCCGAAGGGCGTTTCCATGAGCACCTGTTTGAGGTCCACACCTTCGTGGAACAGGTGGAACAGGTTCATCTTGGGGGTGAGCCCGAGCAGGATGTCCACGTTGGCAAGCCCGAGGTCGGCGTCGAGCAGCACCACCTTGCGCCCCAGGCGGGACAGGCAATAGGCCAGGTTGACCGAGAGGTTTGTCTTGCCCACGCCGCCTTTTCCCGAGGTGACGGAGAGCACCTGGGGGATTTCCGTCACGGGGCGGGCGGTTGCGGGCGTATCGGCGAAACGGCTTGTCATGGTCGTCCTTGGGCTCCGGCGTCGGGCGCGCTATTCGCCGGGCAACTGGTGTTTGAAGAGCAGTTTCCAAACAGCCTTGCCCGAGGCCGGCGTCATGCCCTGGGTCAGCTCCGGCCCGTGGGCCAGGGCCGAGACGGGCAGGGACGAGGCGTGCGCCATAGTGACAAGGCTTCCGTAATTACAGGCTTCGTCGAGCTTCGTCCAGATCAGACTGGAAAGCGCGGGACAGCGGTACACCCGCAGGTAATGCTCCATCTGCGCAGGGGCGAAAAGGGGCGAGAGCACGAGGTGGACGCGAAGGCCGGGACCGGCGGCCAGCCCCATGGACGCGCACCAGGCCTCCATGGCCCCTTCGCCGCGAAGGCTCGGCGTGTCCACGAACACCACGCTCCCGGAGGCGGCTTCGTCAAGAATCCGGCGGAAATCCCCGGGCCCGTCGGCCTCGGCGTATTCGAGGCCCGAGAGCGCGGCGTAGTGGCGCAGGAGCATTCTCCCTTTGGCCCGGCCGCCGTCGGCGTTGACGACGATCACGCGCCCTTCCGGCGTGGCGGCGCGCGCCTCGAGGGCCAGGCGCAGCAGGACCGAGGTCTTGCCCACGCCGCTCGGGCCGGCGAACAGATGGACGGTGTGCGGCCAGTCCGCGGATGTCAGGGGTTTGACGCGCACGATGCGCGAGAGCGCCGGAATGACCGTGTCCTCGCCGCGCTCCACGATGGAGCGGTACAGTGCCAGTACCGAGGCCTCGTCCACACCCTCGCGCTCCAGGTATTCGAGCGCCAGGCGCTGGCGCGGGGACAGGGCGGAAAAATCCATGCGCGGGCGCAAAAGCGCCAGCAGGTGCCCCTTGATCTCGCCCCATTCCCGGTTCCAGTCGCCGGGCTGGGGCGCGGCGGGCCGGGCGGACGCCGCGGCCGGCGCGCTGCCGTTGCCGCCGGCCGGGCGCTTCGCCGCGCCGTTCGGCTGCGGCGGCGTGTCGGGCTGCTCCAGGGCGGCCATGACCTCGCACAGCGACCGGCCGTCTTCGCGGACGCTCTGGCTGCCGAGGATCACGGCCTCTTTTCCGAGCTCCTGGCGGATCTGGCCGAGGCAGGCCGCCATGGACTCGCCGCGAAAGGTCTTAACCCGCATTGCTCAGTCCTATGTTGGCGACGGATTGCAGTTTGATCTCGGCCGGGATCTCGGCCTGGGAGATGACCGGCAGATTGGGGATGAACCGGGCCAGGAGCTGGGCCAGGTGCGGCCGCACGAGCGGGGTGGTCAGCAGCACCGGCTGGCCGTCGCTCAAAAGCGCCTTGTCCATGGCCCGCTGGATGGCCTGGATGATGCGCTGGGCCAGGCCCGGCTCCATGGCCAGGTAGGCTCCGTGGTCGGTCTGGCGCACGCTTTCCTGGATCGCCCCTTCGATCTTCGGCGTGAGGTTCAAAATAGGCAGCGCCCCGTCGGCCGTGAGGTAGGGCTTGACGATGGTGCGGCCCATGCGGGAGCGCACGTATTCGGTCAGCTGGTCGGGATCCTTCACCGAGGCCCCGTAGTCGGCCATGGTCTCGGCCACGGTCAGCAGGTCGCGGATGGACACGCCTTCCTTGACGAGGTTTTGCAGGACCTTCTGCACGCCGCCGAGCGTCATCGCGCCGGGCACAAGGTCTTCCACGGCCTTGGGCGCGCGCTTGGCCAGGTTGTCGAGCAGGGCCTGCACTTCCTGGCGGCCCAGGAACTCGTGCAGGTGGCGCTTGAAGACTTCCGTCAGGTGCGTGGCGATGACCGTCGCCGGATCGACCACGGTGTAGCCGGCGAGCATGGCCTCGTCCTTTTGCAGCTCCGGCACCCACAGGGCGGGCAGGTTGAAGGCGGGCTCGCGGGTTTCCACGCCCTTGATGCGGTGCTTGGCGTCGCCGGGGTCCATGGCCAGATAGTGGTCGATGAGGATTTCCGCCGAGGCCACCTCGTTGCCCTTGATGAGCACCACGTACTGGCCCGGGCGCAACTGGAGGTTGTCGCGCAGGTGCAGGGAGGGGATGACCACGCCCATGTCCAGGGCGAACTGGCGGCGGATGGAGCGGATGCGCGAAAGCAGGTTGCCGTTTTGCTCCTCGTCCACGAGCGGGATGAGGCCGTAGCCCACCTCGAGTTCCAGGGCGTCCAGCGGCAGCAGGGTCTGGACCTCTTCCGGCGTTTCCAGCTCCGGCGCGGGCTTTTTGTCCTTGGCCTCGCCTTCGGCCGCGAGCAGTTCCTGCTGTCTGGCCGACAAGCGGCTGACCACGAACAACAGGGCGGCCATGACCAGGAAGGGCAGGGTCGGCAGGCCCGGCACCAGGCCGAACAGGAGCAGCATGCCCGACACCAGGCGCAGCGCCCGGGGGTGGAAGGTCAGCTGGGCCAGGAATTCCTCGCCCATCTTGGCCTCGGCCGCGGCCCGGGACACGATCATGCCCGCGGACGTGGAGATGATGATCGAGGGGATGATGGAAACCAGGCCGTCGCCGATGGTCAGCAGGGTGTAGGTCTGGGCGGCGTCCTTCCAGTCCATGCCCTTTTGCATGACCCCGATCAGGAAGCCGCCGAGGATGTTGATGGCGGTGATGATGATGGTGGCGGTGACGTCGCCGGAAACGAACTTGCCCGCGCCGTCCATGGCGCCGTAGAAGTCGGCTTCCTTGCGGATGGTCTCGCGGCGTTCCGTGGCCTGCTTCTCGTTGATGAGCCCGGCGTTCAAGTCCGCTTCGATGGCCATCTGCTTGCCCGGCATGGCGTCGAGGGTGAAGCGTGCGGCCACTTCGGCGATGCGGGTGGTGCCGGCCACGATGACTTTTTTGTTGATGGCGAAGAGCACGAGGAAGATGACGCAGCCGACGACGTAGTTGCCGCCGACGACGAACTGGCCGAAGGCCTGGATCACGTGGCCGGCGGCCGAGGGGCCTTCGTCGCCGTGCAGCAGGATCAGGCGGGTCGATGCCACGTTCATGGACAGGCGCAGCATGGTGGTGACGAGCAGCAGGGACGGGTAGATGGAGAATTCCAGCGGCGAACTCATGAACATGCTGGTGATGAGCACCACGAGGCTGATGGAAATGGAGAAGGTGAGCATCAGGTCGATGAACGCCGACGGGATGGGCACGAGCATCACGAACAGGATGACGACCACGCCGGCGGCCAGCATGATGTCGCCCTGCTTGGTGAACTGCTCGTAGTTGAATTTGACCGGATCCGCTTGCTTCGCCATGATTTTGACGCCCTTTCCCGGGGGCCGCCCGATCAGCGGGGTCGTCCGGGACGCTTGAACTTGTCGAGTTGGGCCAGGATCGAAGCCACCGCCTGGTAGAGGTCCTCGGGGATGACCTGGCCGATTTCCACCTGCTTATACAAGGCCTGTGCCAGTGGCTTGTTCTCACGGATGGGAATGCGGTTCTCGCGAGCGATTTCCTTGATCTTCTCGGCCAGGTGGTCGGCGCCCTTGGCCAGCAGCATCGGTGCCGGCGTCTCCTTGGGATCGTAGCGCAGGGCGCAGGCGAAGTGGGTCGGGTTGGTGATGACCACGTCGGCCTTGGGCACGTCCTGGAGCATGCGCCGCTGCATGACCTCCATCATCTTTTGCTTCTGCTTGTTCTTGATGACGGGGTCGCCCAAGGCCTGCTTCGTTTCGTCCTTGATCTCATCCTTGCTCATCTTGAGGTTCTCTTCGTAATCCCAGCGCGTATACCACACGTCGATGATCGCGATGAGCAGCATGGGCCCAAGGGTATAAAGAACAAGTGTGAAACCATTTTCCAGAATAAATGCGATGAATGCATCGGTCGGTTGATAAAAAAGAGGGAGGAATTCATTGAACTTATTTTTCAAAATGAGGTATGGGGCAACGGCAATGGCGGCAGCCATCGCCACCTGCTTGCCGAGTTGTAACAGTGTTCTCGGGTTTATCAGGAGTTTTTGCACGGCTCCCATGGGATTGAACAGTTTACTGAAGTCAGGACTGAAGAGTTGGGAATGCCAGATCTTGCCGACCTGCAACCTCTGGGTGATGTAGGCGACGATAGCCATGACGACAAGCAGCGGCAGGAGCATCATGGCGAGTTTTCCGGACAGCATCCACAGCAGCGCGGTCACTCCGTCGGGTGTGGCTTCGAAGCGCAGATTCTGGCCCAGAAAGGTGATGAATACGCTCTTGAGATCGTCGCCGAGGTCGCCGATGAGGATACGCAGGACGAACAGCCCGGTCATGAGCACGGTCAGTTTGGGCAGTTCCTGGCTGCGGGGCACCGACCCCTTTTCGCGCGCCTTGTCGCGGCGTTTCGGGGTGGCTTTTTCTGTTTTACTCGGGTCTCTGGCCATGGCAGCCGTCCCTTTCCGGCGTTATCCCGACGCCTTGAGCACCAGGGTGTACATGGGGACGAGCTCGTCGAGGAAACGGCCGACATACAGGGCCATGGCGGCGAAGACCAGGGTCATGAACAAAAAGCCCACGCCGATTTTGAGCGGAAAGCCCACGAACAGCACGTTCATCTGCGGCGCGGCCCGGGCGACCAGGGCCAAGGCCAGATCGACCATGAAGATCGAGGCCATGATGGGGGCGGCGATCTTGAGCGCCATGACGAAAATCTGGCTGGAGAAAGCGACGAGGTGTTCGCCGAGGACCGGGTTGATGAGCAGCCCTCCCGGCGGGACCAGCCTGAAGCTCTGCGCCAGCGCGCCGATGAGGACGAGGTGGCCGTTGAGGCTTAAAAAAAGCATCGTGGTCACCTGGTTCATCAGGTGTCCGAGCCCGGATTCCGAGGCGCCGGTCATGGGGTCGATGCTGTTCATGAGCGTAAAGCCCATGGAAAAGCCCATGATCGAGCCGGCGCTTTGCACGGCGGCGAAAAGGAACGAGACGAGGATGTTGAGCAATAGCCCCAGGAGCACTTCGCCGAGGAACATCAGGATAAGCATCCAGGGGTTGGCCGGCATGAGGGTTCCGGGGAAGGAGAGCATGGGGTAGATGGCCAGGGCAATGATGAAGCACAAGGCGGCCTTGACCATGTTGGGCAGCAAGGTGCCCCCGAAAAACGGCAGCAGAAACAGCAGGACGCTCACGCGCATGAGGGTGAGGAAGAAACCGAAAATCTGGTTGGGATCGAAGTGGAACAGGTCCATGCCCGTCGTCAGCAAATTCCGGGCCACGGGCCGGGACGGTTATTCCAGGATGTAGCGCATGGGATTGACGGGCACGCCGCCCAGGCGCGCCTCGTAGTGCAGGTGCGGCCCCGAACCCTGCCCCGAATCGCCCACATGGCCGAGGAGCTGCCCCCGGCCCACGGCCTGGCCCTTGGTCACGGCCACGTCGCGCAGGTGGCCGTAGCTGGTGACGAGCCCGGCCTGGTGGTCGAGGACGACGCCGAAGCCGCCGCCGTCGACCTCTCCGGAAAACGTCGCTACGCCGTCCCCCGGCGCGACCACCGGCGTGCCGACCGGCGCGGCGATGTCCATGCCCTTGTGGAATTCCTTTTTCCCGGTAAACGGCGAGACGCGCTCGCCAAAGGGCGAGGAAATCCAGCCTTCCACGGGCCAGGAGCTGGGCATGGAGGCGAGCCGGGCCTTGCTGTCGGCCAGGACGCCGAGCAGTTCTCCCTGGCGCAGGCGTTCCCGGGCCGCATCCTCGCCGAGTTCGTTCAGGAACTGGTGGAGCTTGCGGGTGAGCATCTCCTGCCGGTACAGCGGCAGGTATTTTTTCTCGAAATCCTGGTCCTCGCCGCCGGAAGGGGCCACGTCGCGCGGGGCCTGGTCGAGCCCCGCCATCAGGCGCAGCTTGGCGTCGAAACCACGCAGCCGCGTCAGGTCCGCCTCCAGGGATTTGACCTTGTCGCCAAGGGCGACGAGCTGGGCGTTCTGGTCCGTAGCCTGCTGCTCGAAGGCGGCGGCTTCGCGCTGCATCCGTTTATAATTGTAATAAAATCGCACCAGATAGGCGTCCGCCGCGACCAGGGCCGCCAGGCTCGCCAGGATGAGCGCGAAAAGCCAGCCGCGAAAGCGCAGCTTGCGGCAGGCACCGTGATGGTCCCGGAAGATGACGATCTGGTAGTGCTTAAACATCGTCGTCCTCCGCCTTCCCGACGGCGTCGCGGTCCAGCTGCCAGCGCCCCAGGGCGTGCTGGAGGTTGACGGCGCGTTTTTTCCCGCCGGCGCAAATGCCCTGGACCCAGGTTTCCGCCTCGTGGCGCATGGATTTTCCGGCCATGGGGCAGGGGTTGGCGAAAACCGGCAGCTCCCAGGCCTTGGCCGCCCGGATGATGGTTTTCTTGTCCACGAGGAGCAGGGGGCGGATGACGGTCAGGCGGCCCTCGAAGAAGGACTCCCGGCAGGACAGGCCGTCCACGCGGCCGTTTTGGAACATGTTGAGGAAAAAGGTCGCGGCCAGGTCGTCGGCATTGTGGCCGAAGGCCAGATGGGTGAGCCCGTAGGCGGCGCAGAGGTCGAACAGCCGCTTGCGGCGCAGCCAGGCGCAGTAGAAGCAGGGGGATTTCTTGCGGTTTTCCTCGGAAAAGGCGCGGGGTCCGAAATCCGTGACCTCGATGTGGGCGGCCAGGCCGAGTTCCGCGGTCAGGGCGGCCAGGGGGGCGTGGTTGTGCGGGTCGAAACCGGGATTTAAGTGCAGCACCATCAGTTCCACGGGAAAGGGCACGATGCGGCGGCGGACGTGCAGCACGGCCAGCATGGCCAGGCTGTCCACGCCGCCGGACACGGCGAGGCCCACACGGGCCCTCGGGGAAAGCTGGCCCGTCTCCATCATGAGCTTGCCGGCCTTGGCCACGCAGATCCGCTGGGCGTAGCCGAGGTCCCTGGCGCGCAGGGGATGCTTCTCGCGCGTCATTGGAAAATCGTCCTTATAGCGTGCTTTCAATGAGGATTTCGCGGACTTCGGCGATCTGTTCCAAAATCGCCTCCATGACCGCCTCCATCTGTTCGGGGCTGATGTCGAGCCGGGTGAACACCGCTTCCGATGGAGTGTACTGCATGCCGTCGATGCCCATGCCGATGCCCGTCATCTTGGCGATGACGTCGCCCACGTGCACGAGGTCGAGCGCGAGGTCGGGTTCGGGACAGTCGTCGGGGCGCAGGCGATAGCGCACCACGTTGACGATGGGGACGGGGATGGACCAGCGTTCGAGCAGGATGGCCCCGAGTTCGGCATGGTTGATGCCGAGGATCTCCTCCTCGGCCTGTTCGAAGGAAATGTGGCGCTCGTGGGCCAGGGAGAGGATGGGGCCGGCGTCCACTTCCAGGAACGAGCCCATGACGGTCTTGCCGATGTTGACGAGCAGCCCCGCGGTGAAGGTGTGGGGCGGGGCGACGCGGCCGAGTTCCTTGGCGAGCGTTTCCGAGGCCGTGGCCACGGCCACGGAATGCTCGAGCAGTTCGCCCGGGCGCAGACCGTAGCCCTTGATCTCGTAGCGCGTCATGGGGGCCACGCCCGAGGCGATGACGAGCTGGTAGACCCGGTTGAGACCCAGGCGCATCAGGGCCTCGCGCACGGTGGTCACCTTGCCGCCGCCGCCGAAAAACGACGAGTTGGCCATGCGCAGCACATTGACCGTCAACCCCGGGTCATACTCGATGATGCGGGAGAGCTGGCGCAGGTCGGCCTCGGGATTGCCGATGTAGGCCAGCACCTTCTGCACGGGCATGGGCATTTGGGGGATGGCGAAGGCCTTTTGGAGAATATCCTCGCGTCTGCTCATAAGTCCCAGGACCTCCCGCAAGATGAAACCACGACCCTGCCCGTTTCGGCGTAAACGCGCATGGTGCGGGGGATGGTGCCTCCGACGTCCTCGGCGGCCAGGCGCATTTCGTTGACCTGCAAGAGCTTCTTGAGTGCGGCGAAATTGTTGGCTCCCGTGTCGAACTGGTTGGAAATGTGCATCATGCGGCCGCAGCCGGCCGCCTTGAGGATGAGGTTCTCGCGCGTGGCCCCACGATTGAACAGGGCGCGCATCATCTGCGGCACGCCGATATTGACGTACATATAGGGATTTTTGGCCGGGCCCCTGTTTTCCCTGGCCAGGGGGAGCAGGCAATGGATGAGCCCGGCCACGCCCGCCACGGGATCGTAGGCGGCAAGCCCCAGGCACGACCCCAGGGCGTGGGTGACAAGCACGTCCTTGGCCCTGTTCGTGACCTTCATGTCGGAGATGCTGACGATGATCTCCATGGGGGTGTGTTCCGTGATGCTTCCCGGCTTGCGGCTTTGGAGGGCGGACGCCGAGGGACGCCCGAAGCGGCAACCTAGCCGGAAATGCGGCACAGGACAAGTTCGACGTCTCCCGGCGGCGTTTGGCTGTGGACAGAAGCCCCGCAAGCGCATACGTTTCCCCGGCTTTCACGCAAGCAAGGATTGCCGGCCGGCGGCCAAAGCGGAGCGGACGATGTCCATCGAATTCCTCAAGCACGTCATCGAGCAGTACGGTTATCTGGCGCTTTTCATAGGCACGTTTCTCGAAGGGGAGACCATTCTGCTCTTGGCGGGATTCGCAGCCCATTCGCCCCAATTCGGCCTGGACCTGCGCTTCGTCATCCTCGCCGCCTTCGCCGGCAGCCTCGCCGGCGACCAGACGGCCTTTTTCATCGGCCGCCACTACGGGCGCAAGCTGGTCGCGCGCAGCGAGAAATGGCGGGAACGCGCCGAACGCGTGCACCGCATGCTCTCAAAATACCATGAAATCCTCATCTTGAGCTTCCGTTTCTTCTACGGCCTGCGCAACCTCACGCCCTTCGTCCTCGGCACGGCCGAGATATCCATCCGCAAGTTCTTCCTCTTAAACGCCCTTGGCGCGTTGATCTGGGCCGTTGTTTTCGCCCTGACGGGCTACGCCTTCGGCAGCCTGCTCGAAAACGTCCTGACCCGCGTGATCGACAACGTCCACAACGCGGAGATGCTTGTTCTCGGCCTTGCCGCCGTCGTCGTCGCGGGGTTCTGGCTGGTCAAGCGTCTGCGGCGTCGCTGATTCTCCATCGCCCCTCCTCGCCCGCTTTTCCCCGTCGCCCGCTGCAAAAGGAAAACCTTTGTCTTTAGCGGGAAAAAGTGTAGTTTCACCATGATCCCGGCATGTCGTCGGGGGCGGGAACGGGGCGCGGTCGCGCGGAGCGCTTCGGCACGCGCCGCGATGGTGCGGCAGGGATGGAGACCAGCATGGCCGAGAGCACCCAACAAACGCACGGGGCGAATGCGGCATTGCGGGAATGTCGCCGGGCGCTCGGCGGCATGGAGCACGGCTTGTCCGTGGTCATGCACGGCCGCGAAAAGGACTTTCTCTCCCTGGGCGAGAGCCTCATGTCCCTTGAGGCCGCCTGCGAGGCCATTTCCCAGGATGCCCGCGAACTGGCGGCATGCACCTCGGGCCAGGGCATGCACGTGGTCCTGGAACGGCTGTCCGGGGAATTGGCCGGGCTCACCGGTGGCGCGACGGCCGCGGCCGGCCAGGAGAGCCTGCACGACATCGACGCCGTGGCCGGCATCGTCGAGGAACTCTCGGGCGTCGTTTCGGCCTTCTCCAAGATCGTCAAGCACCTCTCCATGCTCGGCATCGCCACGCGCATCGAAAGCGCCCGCCTGGGCGCCGACGGCCGCGGCTTTTCCACCCTGGCCGACGACGTGGAAAAACTCGCCCACCTCATCGTGGACCACTGCGCCGGCATCGCCGCCAAGGTCGAATCCCTGCGCGGCCATGTGGCCTCGGCCAGGGAGAGCACCAAGGGCATCATCCGCGGCCAGGAGCAGTGCTTCGATCTCGTTTCCCGGGAGCTCTCTGCCAACATCGCCGGGCTTGCCGCCATGTCCCAATGCTCGGCCGACCTGTCGGGCGAACTGGCGCGAAACGCCGAGGTCATCCGCGCCGATATCGGCCAGGCCGTGCGCTCCCTGCAATCCCACGACATCGTCCGCCAGCAGATCGAACACGCCGAGCATGCCCTGGCCGAGGTGGCGCAGGTGCTCGACGACGACGCGCAGCGGGCCTCCGGCGAGGAAGTCACGGAACTGGCCGCCTTCGTGGCCGACGTGCTGACCCTGCAAGACTCCCAGTTGCGAAGCGCCGATACCCATTTTTCCGAGGCCGCGGGGCACCTGCGCGCCTCGCTGACGTCGCTGGCCACCCGCATCCGCGAGATCGGCGCGGCCATCACCGGCGTCATCGGCGACACGGGAGCGGACAATCCGCTGTCGCGCGTCGAGGCCGGCATCGCCACGGTCAAGGCCGAACTCGGCGATTTCGCCGCCCAGGGCGAGGCGCTGGGCGGCATCATGGACTCCGTGGCCGCCACCATTTCGGGCATGGGCGGCTCCATCGAGGCAATCGAGGAAGTCGGCGCGGAAATCGAACTGATCGCCATCAACGCGAGCATCAAGGCCGCGCATACCGGCGAGGCCGGGGCGGCGCTCGGCGTCCTGGCCCTGGCCATCCAGCGCCTGTCCGTCGACGCCAGGCGGCAGACCGACGCCGTGGCCGCCATCCTCAGGGACATCGCCCAGGCCTCCGAGACGCTGCAAGCCAACGCCGGCCGCCACAACGACCAGTCCGAGGCCTGGCGCGTGGTCGAGGGCCTCGACGGGGTGCTCGCCGAGGCGCGGGAATCCTCGCAGCGCTGCCTGTCGCTTTTCGCGTCCCTGCAATCGGCCAGCGCCTCGGTCGGCGACCGCGCCGCCCAGGTCGGCGCGGGCATCGATTTCGACCGGGACATCGGCCAGCGGCTCGCGGCCATCCGCCGGACCCTGGACGACCAGGTGGCCATGGCAAGGAAATTCGCCCCGGACGGGGGCAGCGGACGCAGTGCCCGGCTGCGCCAGCTCTACGACCGCTACACCATGGAAGCGGAACGGGCCGTGCACGAAGCGGCCTTCGGCCTGGAGGGAGGCGCCGCGCCGGCCACGGCGTCGGCCGGCGGGCCGACGGGCGAAGCATCCGGAGAGTTCGGGGACAATGTCGAACTGTTTTGACGCGAAGCGCCCCGCACGGAGAGGGAGGCCGCCGGTTCGATGAGAAACCAGGAAGACGCCCACCGCGCCGCCTATGTCGAAGAAGCCCGCGACCTGCTGGCCGATCTCGAGGCCTCGCTTCTCGAACTCGAGGATTCGCCGGGGAATGTCGATCTCCTGCACAAGATCTTTCGCGCCCTGCATACGGTCAAGGGCTCGGGCGCGATGTTCGGCTTCGACGACATCGCGGCCTTCACCCACGACGTGGAATCCATTTTCGACCGCGTGCGCAACGGCCAGCTCGGCGTGGACCGCCGTCTGCTCGACCTGTCCTTCCAGGCCTGCGACCACATCCGCGCCCTGCTTGACCCGGGCGGGGAGCAGGAGGCGCAGCTGGCCGCCGCCGGCCGCGTGATCCTGGACGGTTTCCGGGCCGTGAGCGGCGCGGCGCAGCCCGAGGCGGCCCCGCCGGCAAAGGCCGCTCCCGCCCCGGAGGAAACCAGGCCCGGCGTCGCGCGCATCTACCGGCTGCGGTTCAAGCCCCATGCCGGCATGCTCGCCAGCGGCAACAACCCCTTGCATCTTCTGGAAGACGTCCAGGCCCTCGGCGACTGCCGGCTCTACGTCCACACCGAAGCCGTCCCCGGCTTGTCCGAATGCGATCCCGAGGCCTGCCTCGTCTGGTGGGACTGCGTGTTGCGCAGCGAAGCCGACGCCGCGACCATCACCGACGTGTTTCTCTTCGCCGAGGACGACTGCGAACTGCGCCTCGACGTCCTGGACAGCGGTGCCACCGCCAACGGCGAGGCGATTCACAGGAAGCTGGGGGAAATCCTCGTCGCGCGCGGCGATATTTCGGCCGAGGACCTGGAAGCGGCCCTGTCCTCCCAGCGCCGCCTGGGCGACATCCTGTCCGAGAAGGGCCTGGCCTCTCCGGACGCCGTGGCCTCGGCCCTGTGCGAACAGCACGCCGTGCAGGAGTTGGCCCAGAAAGCGACGGAGCGCGGCGAAAAGGCCGCGAGCATCCGCGTGGCGGCCGACAAGCTCGATGCCCTGGTCGACCTCGTGGGTGAACTGGTCATCGTGCAGGCGCAGATCCGTCAGGCCGTGGAGGACCGGGGCGATCCGGCCCTGCGCGGGCTGGCCGAACACCTGGAGCGCCTGGCCGAGAGCCTGCGCGATTCCACGCTCTCCATCCGCATGCTGCCCATCGGCGCCACGTTCGCCAAGTTCCGCCGTCTGGTGCGCGACCTCACCGCCGAACTCGGCAAGGAGATCGAACTCGTCACCCAGGGCGAGGAAACGGAACTGGACAAGACCGTCATCGAGCGCCTGGGCGACCCGCTGGTCCACTTGCTGCGCAACAGCATCGACCACGGCATCGAGGCCCCGGCCGCGCGCCAGGACGCCGGCAAGCCCGCGACGGGCGTCATCCGCTTAAACGCCGCCCATGCCGGCGGCGAGGTGGTCATCACCGTGGCCGACGACGGTGCTGGCCTCGATGCCAAGGCTATCCGGCGGCGGGCCGAGGAGCGGGGCCTTATCGCTCCCGGCATCGAAATGACGGCCAAGGAGCTCTACAACCTCATTTTCCTGCCCGGCTTTTCCACGGCCAAGGCCGTGACGAACATTTCCGGGCGTGGCGTGGGCATGGACGTGGTCAAGCGCGCCATCGACGCCTTGCGCGGCACGGTGGAGATCGACTCCGTGCCCGGCAGCGGCACGACCATCACCGTGCGCCTGCCGCTCACGCTCGCCATCATCGACGGCTTGCAGGTGCAGGTGGGGGCGGAGTATTATGTCGTGCCGCTCGGACTCGTGGAGGAATGCGTGGAGATGACCCGCGGCGGCGACGGGGCGCAGGCCGGCGTGCTCAATATGCGCGGCCAGGCCGTGCCCTGCGTGCGGCTGCGCGAAGCCTTCGCCATAGACGGCCCCCATCCGGCCATCGAGCCCATCGTCATCGTGACCGTGGACGGCGCCAGGGTAGGCCTGGCCGTGGACAGGGTGGTGGGCGAGCATCAGACCGTCATCAAGAGCCTGGGGCCGCTGTACCGCGACATCGAGGAATTTTCCGGGGCCACCATCCGGGGAGACGGCCGCATGGCCCTGATCCTGGACGTGGCCGCGCTCGTGCGTCGGGCGGCCGAGGCGGACGGGCCGCAACCGGCGGCTTTCGTCGGCTAGGGACTCGCCCGCGATACCGGCCTATGCCGGTTTATCGGAAAGCTTTTTTTGACGACACGGCCGTATTTCGAAGGAACACAACACTGCCAAACGCCCGGAACCGGGAGGACGACTGTCATGGCCGAGGCCGCAAGCAGCAACGACAACCAATACCTGACCTTCACCCTGGAACGGGAGCTTTTCGCCCTGGACATCGGCTCGGTGCGCGAAGTCCTCGAGCTCGTCAACATCACGCGCGTGCCCCGCACCCCGGACTACATCCGCGGCGTCATCAACCTGCGCGGCCGCGCCGTGCCCGTGGTGGATCTCAAGCTCAAGTTCGGCATGGGCGCTACCGAGCGCACGGTCAACACCTGCATCATCATCGTCGAAGTGAACCTCGACGGCGAATCCACGGTGCTCGGGGCCCTGGCCGACTCGGTCCAGGAGGTCTACGAGATGGAAAGCGCCCAGATCGAACCCACGCCGCGCATGGGCACCCCGATCAAGGCCGACTTCATCCGGGGCATGGGCAAGTCCGGGGAGCAGTTCATCATCATCCTGGACATCAACAAGGTCTTCACCTCCCTGGAACTGGCCGGCCTGGCCCAAAGCCTGGGTGAAACCGCGCCCGAGAACGCGGAGGCCTGATCCCCATGACGGCGGTCGGCGCAGCGACAATCCGGGCAAGCGGCCTTGCCTCCATGACAGACAAGGAATTCAAGCGGTTAAGCGACTTCATTCACAGCGAGGTCGGCATCAAGCTGCCGTCCTCGAAAAAAGTCATGGTGGAGGCGCGGCTGCAAAAACGCCTGCGCACTCTCGGCATGCCGGGCTACCGCCAGTACTACGAATTCCTGTTCAGCCCCAAGGGCCTGGACGAGGAGCTCGTCCACCTCATCGACGTCATCACCACCAACACCACGGAATTTTTCCGCGAACCGCGCCATTTCGAGGTCCTGACCCAGGACGTCCTGCCGGCCTGGCGCGCCGCCTACGGTCCAGCCCGGCCCTTTCGTCTCTGGAGCGCCGGCTGCTCCACGGGCGAGGAGCCGTACACCCTCTCCATCGTGCTCTCCGAATTCGCCCAGCGCATGCAGGGGTTCCGTTTTACCATCATGGCCACGGACATTTCCACGCGGGTCCTGTCCCTGGCCAAGAACGGCGTCTATCCCGAGGAACGGCTGGCCAAGATGTCCATGGAGCTCAAGCGCCGCTATTTTCTGCGCAGCAAGGACAAGTCGCGCAAACTCGTGCGCCTGGTCCCGGAACTGCGCAGGGCCATCGATTTCAGGCGCCTCAACTTCATGGAGCCCTTCAGCTTTCCTGAGCCCCTCGACACCATCTTCTGTCGTAACGTCATGATCTACTTCGACAGGGCGACCCAGGAGCAACTGTTGCAGAAGTTCTGCATGCAGCTGCGCCCGGGCGGATTCCTTTTCATCGGCCATTCCGAAAGCCTCACGGGGATGGACTTGCCCTTGCGCCAACACGCACCCACGGTATATAAGAAAATTTAACTCGCCGTTCCAATTCCCGCGCAGAGGTCGCTCGTGAGCAATCGCATCAAGGTTCTCGTTGTCGATGATTCCGCCCTGGTCCGCCAGACATTGACCGAAATCCTGGCCTCGGACCCCGAGATCGAGGTCATCGGTTCCGCCGGCGACCCGTACGCGGCGGTCAAGCGCATGGAGGTCGAGGCGCCGGACGTGATCACGCTGGACATCGAGATGCCGCGCATGGACGGGCTGACCTTTCTACGCAAGATCATGACCCAGCATCCCATCCCGGTGGTCGTCTGCTCGACCCTGACCGAGGCCGGCTCGGAGACGCTCTTGCGGGCCATGGAATACGGGGCCACGGACATCATCCTCAAGCCCAAGCTCGGCACGCGGCAGTTCCTGGAGGAGTCGCGCATCCGGGTGGTGGACGCGGTCAAGGCCGCGGCCCGGGCCAAGCTGAAAAAGTTCGCGCCCATCGCGCCCATCAAGGTCGCGCCCAAGCTTTCGGCCGACGCCATGCTGCCCGGTCCCACGGGCAAGGCCATGTTCCAGACCACGGAAAAGGTCGTGGCCGTGGGCGCGTCCACGGGCGGCACCGAGGCGTTGCGCGAATTCCTCGAAGCCATGCCGCAAAACTGCCCTGGCATCGTCATCGTGCAGCACATGCCCGAACAGTTCACCGCCGCCTTTGCCAAGCGCCTCGACGGCATCTGCCGCATCACCGTCAAGGAGGCCCAGGACAACGACACGATCCTGCGCGGCCAGGCGCTCATTGCCCCGGGCAACCGCCACATGCTGCTCAAGCGTAGCGGCGCGCGCTATTTCGTCGAGGTCAAGGACGGCCCGCTGGTGCGCCGCCACCGGCCGAGCGTGGATGTGCTCTTCCGCTCCGCCGCCCGCTACGCCGGCAAAAACGCCGTGGGCGTCATCATGACCGGCATGGGCGACGACGGCGCGGCCGGCATGCAGGAGATGCACGAGACCGGGGCCTACACCATCGCCCAGGACGAGGCTTCCTGCGTGGTCTTCGGCATGCCCCAGGAAGCCATCAAGCTCGGCGGCGTGGACAAGGTCATGTCGCTTGGCCACATCGCCCAGGAAGTGGTGCGGGCCTGCGCCAACTGATTGCGCCCCCCGGGGCAATCCCTCTGGAAACAATCCGCGTTTGGCCCTATAACGGGACTCCGGCATGGGATGCGGCGCGCCGGCCCGGTGGGGCGAGCCGTTGCGGGAGAACCGGCGACGCCGCTTGACGGGGCCGGTCGCGCCTTTTACCCGCCTTGAGGATTTCACAGCATGGACAAGGTGCTTCTCGACTACGGCAGTGGCGGCCGGGCTTCCCACCGCTTCGTCAACGAACTCTTTTTCCGCCATTTCGGCAACGACATCCTGGCGCGCATGGACGACGCCGCCGTGCTTTCGCTCGACGGCCCGGTGGCCATGAGCACGGACAGCTTCGTCGTGGACCCCATTTTTTTTCCGGGCGGGGACATCGGCTCCCTGGCCGTGCACGGCACGGTCAACGACGTGGCCATGATGGGCGCGCGCCCGCTCTACCTCACCTGCGGCTTCATCCTGGAGGAGGGGCTGCCCATGGCGGACCTCGAGCGCGTGGTCGCCTCCATGGGCGAGGCGGCGCGCAAGGCCGGGGTGCGCATCGTCGCCGGCGACACCAAGGTCGTGCCCCGGGGCGCGGCGGACAAGATCTTCATCAACACCACGGGCGTGGGTGAGATCACGGCCGATCCCGCGCCGGCCGGGCACCGGGCGGCAGTGGGCGACGTGGTGCTCGTCAGCGGCTCCATGGGCGACCATGGCCTGGCCATCCTCTCCACGCGCCAGGGGCTTTCCTTCGAGTCCCCGGTCGTCAGTGACAGCGCGGCCCTCGGCGGTCTCGTGGCAAGGCTGCTTGCCGCCGTGCCGGACGTGCACGTGCTGCGCGACCCGACCCGGGGCGGGCTCGCCACCACCATCAACGAGATCGCCGGACAGTCCGGGGTGGGCATCGAGCTGGTCGAGGAGGCCATTCCCGTGAACCCGGCCGTGGCTGGCGGCTGCGCCGTGCTCGGGCTCGATCCGCTGTACCTCGCCAACGAAGGCAAGTGCATCTGCATCGTGCCCGAAGCCTCGAGGGATGCGGCCCTGGCGGCCTTGCGCGCCGATCCCCTCGGCGCGGGCGCGGCGGTCGTCGGCACGGTGGTCGCGGACCATCCGGGCAAGGTGGCCCTGGTCACGCCCCTTGGTGGCAAGCGGCTTCTGGGCATGCTCGAGGGCGAGCAGCTGCCCCGCATCTGCTGACAGGCAGCGGGCGCAAACACTTTTACGACACAGGGAGCGCGAACATGAGCGTATGCGATGTGGTCGTCATGGGCGCCTTGGGGCGCATGGGCGCGACCTTGATCCGGCTGGCCAAGGCCGACCCGGAACACTACCGCCTGGCCGGCGCGCTGGAGCGTAGCGGCTGCACGGACGGGCTTGCGGGGCTCGAGTGCGTCGTCGGCGACGACCTGCCCACGGTGCTGGCCAAATGTCCGGGCGCGGTGGTCATCGACTTCACGGCCCCGGCCAGTTCCGTGGCCTCCGCCGCCGCGGCCGCCGCGGCCGGCAACCCCATTGTCATCGGCACCACGGGCCTTTCCCCGGACCAGATCGCCGCCCTGGGCGCGGCCGCGGCCAAGACCCCGATCTTCTTCGCGCCCAACATGAGCGTGGGCTTAAACGTGCTGCTCACGGTCCTGCCGGACCTCGTGCGCAAACTCGGCCCGGCCTACGACCTCGAGATCATGGAAATCCACCACAATAAAAAAGCCGACGCGCCGAGCGGCACGGCCATCAAGCTCGGCCAGTGCCTGGCCGAGGCCCGGGGCGTGGACTACGACGCGGTCAAGCGCCACGGCCGCGACGGCATCATCGGCCCGCGCACCAGGGAAGAGATCGGCGTGGCCGCGCTTCGCGGCGGCGACGTGGTGGGCGACCACACGGTCTACTTCTTCGGCCCGGGCGAGCGCATCGAGGTGACCCACCGTGTGGGCAACCGTGAGACCTTCGCCCAGGGCGCGTTGCGCGCGGCGGCCTGGATCAGGAAACAACCGGCCGGCAAGCTCTACGCCATGGCCGATATGCTTGCGTAGGTTGGGGGGAAGGACGCCTCCGGCGGCCAGGAGGGGTCGGGGGCCCCTCCTGGACCACCCCATAAGGGGGAGAAAATAGAGGCGGCGCTGGAGAGAAACCAGCGCCGCCTTTTCCGTTGTGATGGAGAGGGGCGCGTCAACGCGCGCAGGGCGTTCCGGCGGTCGCGTCGTTCTCCAGGCGTTCCCGCATGGCCTGCATCACCTCGCGCATGGCCGTTTCCATGGCCTCGAACGCCATCACTTCCAGGGCTGCGTCGTTTTCCTTGGCCGCCCGTTCCAGGTCCAGGCATGCCTGGCGCAAGAACGGCGCGCACATGGTGGCGGCGGCCCCTTTGAGGGTGTGGGCGAGAAAGGCCAGCTGGCCGTGGTCGCTACGGGCCAGGGCCTCGCGGATGATTTCCAGGTTGCCCGGCTGTTCGGCCACGAACGCGGCAAAAAGTTTCATGAGAAAGCCCGTGTTGCCGCGCGCCTTGGTCAGCAGTTCCGCCCAGACGAGAACCTCGGGCGTTTCGTCGCAGGGCGCGGGGGCGCTCCCGGACGGCGAAGCGTCCGTTTCCGCCGACGCCGCTTCGCCCATGGCCCGGGCCAGGGCGGCGGCGAGCGCTTCGGGGCTGACGGGTTTGCTCAGGTATTCGTTCATGCCGGCGCGCAGGAACGCCTCCCGGTCTCCCTTGAGGGCGTGGGCCGTCAGGGCCACGATGGGGATGGCCGGGTCGAAATCGCCGCTCTCGTCGGTCCGGATGGCCCGTGTGGCTTCCAGGCCGTCCATCTCCGGCATCTGGATGTCCATGAGGATCACGTCGAAATGGCGGCGGCGCAGCATTTCCAGCGCCCTGCGCCCGGTATGGGCGGTGACCACCTCGTGGCCGTCGGTTTCCAGGAGTTCCCGGGCGTAGATCTGGTTGATGGGATTGTCTTCGGCCAGAAGCACGGTCAGGGGCCGCGCTTTGGCGACTTCCCCGTCCGCGGCCGCAAGCCCTTGCGCCTCGGCGCGCGCGGCGGGCAGGGCGAAGACGAGGCTGAAGCTGAACACGCTTCCCTGGCCTTCCTCGCTTTCCACGCCGTACGTGCCGCCCTGCATGGCCACGAGATGACGCACGATGGCAAGGCCCAGGCCCGCGCCCTGGTAGCGCCGGGCCGGGGAGACGTCGGCCTGGGTGAAGCTGTCGAAAATCGCCCGGATCTTGTCCCGGGGAATGCCGATGCCCGTGTCGCGCACGGCGAAGCGCAGGCGCACGGTGTCCGGCTGGGACTCGCCCCCGGCCGGGGAGACGGCCAGGATCACGCTGCCGGAGTCGGTGAATTTGACCGCGTTGCCGACCAGATTGATGAGGATCTGGCGCAGCCGGCTGGCGTCGCCGACAAGGGCTTCCGGCACGTCGCCGACGAGCCGGCACTCCAGGGCCAGCCCCTTTTTCACGGCCAGGGGCCGGAAGACGCTGACCGCCTCCTCCAGGGTCGCGCGCAGGTCGAACGGGGTTTTGGCCAGATCCAGCGCACCGACCTCAATGCGGGCGTAGTCCACGATGTCGTTGAGGACGGTGAGAAGCGAGGCCGCCGAATGCCGGGCCATTTCCAGGTATTCCCGCTGCTTGTCCGTCAGCTCCGTGGCGAGCGTCAGCTCGGTCATGCCCAGGATGCCGATCATGGGCGTACGGATCTCGTGGGTGATGTTGGCCAGGAAATGGCTTTTGGCGCGTTCGCCGGCCAGGGCCGCTTTCCTGGCCGCGGCCAGTTCCTCCTGGGCGTCGCGCAGGGCGGTGACGTCGCGCAGGAGCACGCGGGTCAGCGGCAGCCCCTGGTCGCTCAAGCGCTCGAAGCGGGGTGCGACCCTGCGCCCGCTTTGCTCCAGGCGTACTTCGGCGTCGCCAGCGCCGGCCAGGGGAATGCCGCAAACCGTGCCCGTCAGCTGGTTGGGGGGCGTGGCGAAAAGGACGCCGGCCTCGCTCGTGGCGTGCACGATGATGCCGTCGTTGTCCACGAGGAGCAGGGCGTCGCCGGTAAGAGCGGCCAGGGCATCGGTTTCACGGATCAGGCGCGTGAGCATGTGGGTCATCCCTTGATGCAGGCCAGGGGGCGCAGCCTGGCGGTTGTCGTGGCCAGTCCCAGTGCGTGGACGGCGGCGACCACGTCATCGATGTCCTTGTAGGCCCCGGGCGCTTCCTCGCCCAGGCCGCGCAGGTCGTGGGCCCGGATGCTGACGCCTTGTGCGGCGAGGGCGTCGAGCACTCCGCGGCCATTGAAGCGCTTGAGCGCCTGCTTGCGGCTCATGGCCCGGCCGGCCCCGTGGCAGGCCGAGGAAAAGGAAAGCGTTTCGGCGGCGTCCGTGCCGGTCAGGATCGCCGAAGCCGTGCCCATGCTGCCGCCGACGATCACGGGTTGGCCCACGCCGCGAAAGGCGGCCGGCAGGTCGGGGTGGTGCGGCCCCAGGGCGCGGGTCGCGCCCTTGCGGTGCACGAGCAGGGTCTTGTCGCGTCCGCCCACGGTATGGCGTTCCGGCCGGCACAGGTTGTGGGAGACGTCGTAGAGCAGGCGCAGGCGCGCGCCGGGGAAGAAACGGGCGAAGGCCTCGCGGCACAGGTGGGTGATGACCTGCCGGCCGGCCAGGGCGCAGTTGGCCGCGGCGCGCATGGCCCCCAGGTACTGCCGGGCTTCGGCGCAGTCCGCCGGGGCGCAGGCCAGTTCGGGGTCCGGCAGGACAAGGCCGTGCCTTGGCGCGGCGGCGAGCATGGCCGCGATGTGCTCCGTGGCCGTCTGGTGCCCCAGGCCCCTGGAACCGCAGTGGACGGAGAGCGCCACCTGCCCGGGGCGGATCCCCAGGGCCGTGGCCGCGCGGGTGTCGCGGACCTCTTCCACGTACTGGACTTCGAGGTAGTGGTTGCCGGAGCCGAGCGTGCCCAGGGCATCGCGCTGGCGTTCCTTGGCTTTCGGCGAGACCGCGCCGGGGTCGGCCCCGGCCAGGCGGCCGCCGTCCTCGATGCGCGCGAGGTCTTCCTTTTCGCCGAACCCCCGTTCCACGGCCCAGGCCGCGCCGCCGGCGAGCATGCCCTCCATCTCCTTTTCGGAAAGCCGCAGCGCGCCCGGCATGCCGAGCCCCGCCGGCACCAGGGCGAACAGCGCGTCGGCCAGGGCCTCGCGCACGGGTTCCACGTCTTCCCGGTCGCAGTCGCACAAAAGCGTGCGCACGCCGCAGGCGATGTCGAAGCCGACGCCGCCGGCGCTGACCACGCCCCCGGCCTCGGGATCGAAGGCGGCCACGCAACCGATGGGAAAGCCGTAGCCGGCATGGGCGTCAGGCATGGCGACCACGGGGTTTGCGACCCCGGGGAGCGACGCGACGTTTCGCAACTGGGCGAAGACGCCGTCCTCCATGGCCGCCACGGCCGCGGGCGAGCCGAAAATCCTGGCCGGCACGCGCATCGCGCCCGTTCGGGTCATTTCGTAGGAGAACGCCTCACGGCGCGTCAGGTCTTGCCGCCCCATACCCCATCCTTTCGGGCCGGCGACGTTTGAGTCGCACAGCCGGTTCTTCCTATCCCGACATCGTAGCGCAGAAGGGGCGCGCGTTGTCAAGGCGCAGGCGGGGAAGGGGGCGAAAAAACGGCATGTCCCCCGGAGAGCGTGGCCTCGACGGCCTGCGCCACGGCCGCATTGCCGCGCGGGGTCAGGTGGGTGTCCGTGGGCCAGTAGAAACGCCCGGCATCCGGCGAGGACATGAAAAGGGGCTCCATGTCCAGGGTTTCGATGCCCGTTTCCTTGAGCTGCCCGAGCAGCGTCGCGGTCAGGGCGTTGAGGTTGCGCACGGCGTCGGCGGCTTTGCCCGCGAATTCCGAACGCCTGGGCACGGCGTTCCAGTCGATGCGCGGATAAAGGACCTGCAAGGCCGTGGGCAGCACCACGACGAAGAGTCGCAGTTTGGCCTTCTCCGCCAGTTGGCGCAGATCGGCAAGGGCCGCGTAAACGTCGCGCTCCTCGGACGGACCGAACCAGGCCGTGTCGAGGAAGGTGCGGTAGAAGGGATGGAAGGCGAAAGGCAGGCCACGCGCAGTGGGTGTGGTGAGCGGCACCGGGTAATAGCCGTGGGTGTCCACGGCGGGCGTGGGCGCTGCGGCCAGGGCGGCGCCTTCGCCGCGCAGGGCGTCGCGCAGGTAGTGGCAGAGGCGGCGCAGGGAGGTGAGCCGGAAGTGCCGGACGATGCCCAGGCGTTCCTCGGCGACCCTGCCCCGGTAGACGAACAGGTCGGCGGCCATGTCGTTGCCGACGTAGATGAGGACGATGACCGTGCCGCCGGCGAAATGCTCGGGCGAGCCGGCCGGTGCGTCCGCGGTCAGGCGGCGCAGGATGTCGCGGTACTGCGGCAGGCCGTAGCCGTTTTTGCAGGCGGCGTAGACGGGCTGGCCGGTGTGTTTTTCATAGAGCGCCGGAATGCTTTGCGCCGTGCCCGAGCCCGCGCCGTAGCAGAAGGAGTCGCCGATAAAAAGCGTCTGGGCGTCGCGGGGCATCCGGTCGTTCCACCAGCCCAGGGCGTCGGTGCCGGACACGTCCACGGTCGGCGCGTCGGGCAGGTACATGCCGTAGGCGCGGTAGGCGTCGTCGGCCGTGCCCCGGTGCGGCGGCAGGCCGGGCGCGTTGACGTAGCCGCGAAGCCAGGGCCGGTAGCGCGGGTTGGTCGCCGGGTCGTAGACGCCGTAGGAATAGAGCAGCTCGCGGTGTTTCTCGCTGAAAAGGGCAAGCCGGGGCAGGACGCCGTAGACGCAGGCGTCGAGCGCGACCAGCGCCAGATACAGGGTCGCCGCGAAAAGGAGCAGGCAGCGCAGCCGGTGGCGGCGGCAATAGGCCGGATAAAAGGGGAAAGGCGTATGCATGCGTGGTGTGGGCAAGGCGGCCCGGCACCCTGGACGGGGAATCCCGGACAAGGCGCGCGGGAGGCCGGACAAGGCGCTTTGGGCGGCCGTACTCCGGCCGCCCAAAGCGCCTCGGCGTCAGATCTTGTAGAGTTGGTCCCCGGGGATGATGGGGATGTTGTTTTTCTGGAGCAGTTCGATGGCCTGGTCCGTGCGGTCGAAGCGCACGATGATGACCGCCGACCGTTCGCACTGGTGCACGAAGGCGTACATGTATTCGACGTTGATGCCGCCGGCGCACAGCAGGCTCAGGATGGAGTGCAGGCCGCCCGGCACGTCGGGCACCTCCACGGCGACCACGGCGTTGCGCCCGACGGTGAAGCCGTGTTCCTTGAGCGCCGCCTTGGCTTTCTCGTGATCGCTGACGATCAGGCGCAGGATGCCGAAATCCGAGGTGTCGGCCAGGGACAGGGCGCGGATGCTGATGCCGGCCTCGGCCAGGACGCGGGTCACTTCCTCCAGGCGTCCGGCCCGGTTTTCCAGGAAGATGGAAATCTGTTCGGCTTTCATGGCGTTTCCCTCCGGATGGCGTTGGGACAGTTCGTGTCCCGTCCACTTTCGCGATGCGCTATCCTAGCTTCCCGAAACGGGAATGTCATATCTTTTCAAGGGACCGCGATCATGCGTGGCGCATGTCGAGAACGCGCTTGGCCTTGCCCTCGGAGCGTTGGATGGCCCGGGGTTCGACCAGTTTGACCAGGGCGGTGACGCCCAGGAACTCCTTGATGTTCTTCTGGATCTTGCCTTCCAGACGCTGGAGCTTGCGCACTTCGTCGGAGAAGATCTTCTCGTCCACTTCGACCTGCACGGTGAGCGTGTCGAGGTTGCCCTCGCGCTGCACCACGAGCTGGTAGTGGGGGGAGAGGCCTTCGGTCTCGAGCAGGATGCTCTCGATTTGCGACGGGAAGACGTTGACGCCCCGGATGATGAGCATATCGTCGCTTCTGCCCTGGACGCGCACCATGCGCGCCGTGGTGCGGCCGCATTTGCAGGGCGTGGTCACCAGGCGGGTGATGTCGCGCGTGCGGTAGCGGATCATCGGCTGGGCTTCCTTGGTCAGCGTGGTGATGACCAGTTCGCCGGGTTCGCCCGGCTTCACGGGCTCCAGGGTTTCGGGATCGATGACTTCGCACAGGAAATGGTCTTCCTGGAGGTGCGCCCCGTACTGGGCCTCGGCGCACTCGATGCCGACGCCCGGGCCCATGACCTCGGACAGGCCGTAAATGTCGATGGCCTTGATGCCCATCTTGAGTTCGATGTCGCGGCGCATCTCGTCGGTCCAGGGTTCGGCCCCGAACACGCCGATCCTGAGCGGCAATTCCTTGAAATCGATGCCGGCTTCGAGCGCCGTTTCGTAGAGGACCAGGCTGTAGGAGGGCGTGCAGCAAAGGACCGTGGCCCCGAAGTCGCGCAGGAGCATGGCCTGCCGCCGCGTGCCTCCGCCCGAGACCGGAACCGTGGTCGCGCCCAGGCGTTCGGCCCCGTAATGCGCGCCGAGGCCCCCGGTGAAAAGGCCGTAGCCGTAGGCCACGTGGATGATGTCCCGGCGGGAGGCCCCGGCCGCGGTCAGGGAGCGGGCCATCATCGTGGCCCAGTTGCTGACGTCGCGCTGGGTGTAGCCGGTGACGGTGGCCTTGCCCGTGGTGCCGGAGGAGGCGTGGATGCGCACCACGTTGTCCTTGGGCACGGCGAACAGGCCGAAGGGATAGTGGTTGCGCAGGTCCTGCTTCTCGGTAAAAGGCAGGTAGCGCACGTCGGACAGGCTTCTGATGTCGGCGGGCGTAATGCCGCGCTCGTCGAAGGCCTTCCTGTAGAAGGCGACGTTGGCGTACACCCGCTCGCACAGCGACTTGAGGCGTTTGAGTTGCAGGGCCTCGAGTTCTTCCCGGGGCAGGGTTTCGATATCCATATCGAAAATCATGCGGCTTCCTCCCGTGACGCCGTGGCGCGTCCAAAGGCGATTCCTGCCGAAAGGCTGCCGCCGCGTCAAGAGAGGACCGGGAAAAAACGGCTTGATTCACGGCGGCGTTTGCGGGCCGGCCCCAAATCGGATAAAGGTCCGACGTCTTCCCAAGAAGGGAAGCAAAAATTTTCCGGAGAGACGATGCCCTCGAAAAAATCCGACGCGAACCTGTCCCCCGTGGACAAGGCCGTCATTGTGGCCGGCTGGCTGGCCGAAAAAAAGGCAAAAGACATCCTGGCCCTCGACGTGGCCGCCATCAACCCCGTGTGCGAAGCCATGGTCGTGGCCTCGGCCGTGAGCCTGCGTCAGGCCAAGGCCCTGGCCGACCACGTGCTTGCACGCTGCGGTGAGGAAGGCTTTTCCTACCTCGGCATGGAAGGCTACCGCTACGGCCAGTGGGTGCTCCTCGACCTCAACGACGTCATGGTCCACATCTTCCAGGAAGACCTGCGCCCCTTCTACAACGTCGAGGGCCTGTGGTCCGAAGGCGAGCGCATCGCGCTGCCGGCCCGGGCCGCCGCCCCGGCGACGTCCGAACCCGATCCGAGCGACGCATGACGCCCACCTTGCTCCTCATCCTCGACGGCTGGGGTCTGGCCCCGGCCGGCCCGGGCAACGCCGTGACCCTGGCCAGGACCCCGAACCTGGACCGGCTGCTTGCCGCCTACCCGGGCACGACGCTCGCCTGTTCGGGGCGGTCCGTGGGCCTGCCCGACGGCTTCATGGGCAACTCCGAGGTCGGTCACATGAACATCGGCGCGGGACGGGTCGTCTACCAGGACATGACCCGCATCGACATCGCCGTGGAAGAGGGGAAACTGGCTGCCAACCGAGTGCTTGCCGATCTTGCCGCCGCGTCGCGCGCCGCCGGCGGCCGGGTGCATCTCATGGGCCTTGTCTCCGACGGCGGCGTGCACAGCCACCTCAATCATTTGAAAGCCCTGGTCGCGGCCTTCGCCGCCCTGGGCCAGAAGGACGTGTGCATCCACGCCTTTCTCGACGGCCGCGACACGCCGCCCCAGAGCGGGGTGGGCTACGTGGGCGCGCTGGAGAGCTTTCTGCGCGAACTGGGCGCGGGCCGCATCGTTTCGCTGACCGGCCGCTTCTACGCCATGGACCGCGACAAGCGTTTCGAGCGCGTGGCCGAGGCCTATGCCGCCCTGACCGAAGGGACGGGCGAGCCCTTCACCGATCCCGTGGCCGCCGTGGAAGCGGCCTACGCCGCGGGCCAGACGGACGAATTCGTGAAGCCCCGGGTGCTCGCCGGGGGCGAGGGCGTGCTTCGCGACGGCGACGCCGTGTTCTTTTTCAACTTCCGGGCCGACCGCGCCCGGGAGTTGACCGCGGCGCTCACCCGCGACGATTTCGACGGCTTTGCCCGAAACGTTCGCCCGAAGCTCTCGGGCTTCGCCACCATGACCGAATACGACGGCTCCTTCGGCCTGCCCGTGGCCTTTGCCCCGGAAACCGTTTCCGACGTGCTGGGCGAGGTCTATTCCCGGGCCGGCCTGACGCAGCTGCGCCTGGCCGAAACCGAGAAATACGCCCACGTCACCTATTTCATGAACTGCGGCCGCGAGGAGCCCTTTCCCGGCGAGGAGCGCATCCTCATTCCCTCGCCGCGCGATGTGCCCACCTACGACCTCAAGCCCGAGATGAGCGCCCGGGCCGTGACCGACGCATTCATCGGCGCGCTGCCCAAGGGCCATGCCCTGGCCGTGGTCAACCTCGCCAACTGCGACATGGTCGGGCACACCGGCGTGCTGCCGGCGGCGATCACCGCCGTCGAGACCGTGGACGCCTGCGTCGGACGCATCGCCGCGGCGGCTCTCTCGGCCGGCTGGCGCATGTGCGTCACCGCCGACCACGGCAACGCCGAGGAAATGATCGCGCCGGGCGGCGGCCCCATGACCGCGCACACGCTCAATCCCGTGCGCTTCGTGCTCGTGGACGACGCCCGCAAGAACGCCAAGCTCGTCCCGGGCAAGCTCGGCGACATCGCGCCGACCATCCTGCGCCTGGCCGGGCTGCCCGTGCCGGCGGCCATGACCGGCGCGAACCTCGTGGCGGAGTAATCCCGTGAGCAACGAACAGCGCAAGCCCCTGACGCCGGCCAAGCCCGTGGGCGTGGAACTGGTCTTTTTGTATCCCTGCCCCTTTTGCCGGCGCGAAGTGCCCGTGGTCGCACCGGTCAAGCCGACCATGATCGCCTGCGACGCCTGCCGGGGGCGCTTTCCCATCGTGCCCGTGGATGAACGCTCGGTGCGCTTCGTCAAGGTGATGCTGGCCGGCGGCAAAGCGGCCGTGGACCCGGATTTCATCTAGTTGACCGTTTAGCGAGGCGCTCCCATGACGTACGTCGCTGTCGCGTTGCTCCTGGGCCTTGTCATCCTCGTCCACGAACTGGGGCATTTCCTGGCCGCCAAGGCCGTGGGCCTGCCTGTGGTGCGGTTTTCCCTGGGCTTGGGCCCGGTCCTCTGGAGCCGGACGTGGGGCGGCACGCGCTGCTGTCTGTCCGCCGTGCCCTTCGGTGGCTATGTGCTGCTGGCGCTTGCCGGCGAGAAGGACTATCTCGCCGCGCCGCTTTGGCGGCGCATCGCCTTTTCCCTGGCCGGCCCCGTCGCCAACCTCCTGTTCGCCCTGTGCTGCTACGCCGCCGTCTACGCCGTCAGCCCCGGGGAGCATTCCCTGGCCGGCTACTGCGTCAAGCCGCTTGCCTGGACCCTCGGCACGGCGCAGGCCATGCTGGCGGCCATCCCGCGCCTTTTCGGCCATGCGCAGGAGCTTTCGAGCCTGGTCGGCATCGTGGCCGAAGGCGGGCGCTTCGTCGGGGCAAGCGCCTCGCGGCTGCTCATGCTCGGCGGCTACATCTCCGTGAGCCTCGCCGTCTTCAATCTGCTGCCCCTGCCGCCGCTCGACGGCGGCAAGATCGTCTGCGACATCCTCGTGCGCTGCCGCGCCGGACTGGCCCGCTATTACGTGCCGGTATCGGCCTGCGGCTGGCTGGCGCTCATAGCGCTCATGCTCTACGCCACGATCCAGGACGTCTGTCGCTATCTGGCGTAACGCGTTGCGGCCCGCCGGCCCCTGCCATGCCACGCAAAAACGCCCCCATTGCGCCCCGGCGCGACAAGACGGCCGCGCGCGCCCTGGCCGACCTGCTCGCCGCCAGCGGCGCGTCGCTTTCCGCCCTGGAACTCTCAAGCCTTGCCGGTTACGGCGAGAAGGCCGTGCTCGAAGCCCTCGCGCACCTGCGCCGTTCCCTGCGCCGCACGCCGCGTCCGCTGCGGGTCCATGCCGCCCGTTGTCTCGCCTGCGGCTACGTCTTCGCCAAGCGCGACCGGCTGGAAAAACCGGGCAAATGCCCGGTCTGCCGGTCGACGCGCATCGAAGCGCCCCGATTTTCCCTCGAACCGTCGCCGGATGTGGACGCCGCCGTCCCTTTGGGCCACTATACTCCCGGCACTTCCCAAGGAGGACTCCCCATGGCCATCAGCCCCCTGGCCGGCAAGCCGGCGCCCCGGTCCCTGCTCGTCAACGTGCCCCGGCTCGTCGCCGCGTATTATTGCCTCGCGCCCGACCCGGCCGACCCCCTGCAACGCGTCTCCTTCGGCACCTCGGGCCATCGCGGCAGTTCCTTCGACGCCACCTTCAACGAGGCCCACATCCTGGCCACGACGCAAGCCATCTGCGACTACCGCGCCGGGCAGGGCATCGCCGGGCCGCTTTTCCTCGGCATGGACACCCACGCCCTGTCCGAGCCGGCCTTCATTACCGCCCTGGAAGTGCTTGCCGCCAACGGCGTGGCCACGCGCATCCAGACGGGCCGGGGCTATACGCCGACGCCCGTGATCTCCCACGCCATCCTGACATGCAACCGCGACCACAAGGACGCGCGCGCCGACGGCATCGTCATCACGCCCTCCCACAATCCACCGGCCGACGGCGGCTTCAAGTACAACCCGCCCTCGGGCGGCCCGGCCGACACCGACGTCACCCGCGTCGTCCAGGACATGGCCAACGCCTACCTGGAAAAAAAGCTCGCGGGCGTCAGGCGCATGCCCTATGCCGCCGCCCTGCGCGCGGATTGCGTGGAGGAGTACGACTACGTCGCGCCGTACGTCGCGGACCTCGGCAACATGGTGGACATGGCCGCCATCCGCGATGCCGGTATCCGTATCGGCGTCGATCCCCTGGGCGGTTCGGGCATCGCCTTCTGGGAGCCCATGGCCGAACGCTACGGCCTGAACCTTTCGCTTATAAGCGACGTGGTGGACCCGACATTCTCCTTCATGACCGTGGACAAGGACGGCAAGATCCGCATGGACTGCTCCTCGCCCTACGCCATGGCCCGGCTGATCGAGCACAAGGCCTCCTACGACATCGCCTTCGGCAACGACCCGGACTACGACCGCCACGGCATCGTCACCAAGGGCGCGGGCCTGCTCAATCCCAACAACTACCTCGCCGTGGCCATCGAGTATCTTTTCACCACGCGTTCCGGCTGGCGCGCCGACGCGGCCGTGGGCAAAACCGTGGTTTCGAGCGCCATGATCGACCGCGTGGCCGCGTCCCTTGGCCGCAGGCTGTGCGAGGTGCCGGTGGGGTTCAAATGGTTCGTGCCGGGGCTCCTCGACGGTTCCTTCGGCTTCGGCGGCGAGGAGAGCGCCGGGGCGTCCTACCTGCGCACGGACGGCACGGTCTGGACCACGGACAAGGACGGCATCATCATGGACCTGCTCGCCTGCGAGATCACGGCCAAGACCGGCAAGGACCCGGCGGAACACTACGCGGCGCTGACCGCGCGTTTCGGCGAGCCCCTCTACGAACGCCTGGACGCGCCGGCGAGCAAGGCGCAAAAGGCCGCGCTGTCCAGGCTCTCGCCCGAGATGGTCGCGGCCACTTCCCTGGCCGGCGAGGCCATCACCGCCAAGCTCACCCGCGCCCCGGGCAATGACGCGCCCATCGGCGGGCTCAAGGTGGTCACGGAAAACGGCTGGTTCGCCGCGCGCCCCTCGGGCACCGAGGACGTCTATAAAATCTACGCCGAGAGCTTCAACGGCCGCGAACACCTGCAGGCGCTGCAAGCCGAAGCCCGCGAGATCGTGGACGCCGCCTTCGCGGCGGCGGGGGTGTGAGAGGGGAGAAGGGGGATGAAGAAATGCCTCCGGCGGCCAGGAGGGGCCGAGGGCCCCTCCTGGACCACCCCGACGGGGGCTGTTGAGCCGAAGGGGGTTGCGGCGCGGGGAGGCGATGATTATGGAAGACGGTCTGGAGGATGCGGCGCGGCGATTGCTCGTCGCGCTGGCGAAGTCCCCCGAAGCGCCGTTTCCCCGGCGGGTCATGCCGGGGGAAGTGGCCGTGCGCCTGGGGTTTTCGCCGGCGCGGGCCTGGAAGCTCTTCCGGGCGCTTTTCGCTGCGGGATACTACGAATACGACATATCGGCCTACAGCGGCCGGTTGACCGAAGCCGGCCGTGCGGCCGCAAGGAAAGAATCGACGTGAAGCTTGCGCAACATTGTCTGAGCGCCATTCCGCTGGCCGCGGCCGGCTATGCCGCTTCCGGCGGCAGCTGGGCGGGCGCGTTCGCCGCCGGGTTTTCCAGCGTGCTCATCGACCTCGACCATGTCACCGATTACGTGCTCTACAACCGCGGCTGGGGCGGCGTGCAGGATTTTTTCAAAAGCTGCGAGGAAGGCAAACTCGACCGGCTCTATCTGGTCTTCCATTCCTTCGAGTTCGTGATTTTCCTGTGGCTGCTCGTGGGCTTCGGCATTGCCGCGCCCTGGGGCGTGGGGCTGACCATCGGCATTTCGGGCCACATGCTCCTCGACTGGTTCGGCAACCGCCACATCGTGCAGCCGTCGTTCTATTGGCTGTGGTTTCGCGCCGTAAACGGCTTCGACGGCAACAGGCTTTACCGCGTGCCCCCCGGCACCCTCGCCACTGCCCGCGCCCGGGACTAAGCCCTCTTTTTTCCCCCTTCGGGGTGGTCCAGGAGGGGCCCACGGCCCCTCCTGGACGCCGGAGGCATTTCTTTCTCTTCTTTCTCTCTCTTCCCCTTACCCCATTTCCCCTAATGCCGCATATCGCGCGCAGTGGGGCATTGGGATTTGGCCGGGGCATGGAGGGGCAGGCGCAGGTCTTGGTCCAGGCCGAGACCGGTTGTTTCATTTAAAAACAGCGAAGGCGAGCCGTCGAAGACGTCGAGGTCCTTGGTCCGCTCCAGATGGTAGAGCTCGCCCCAGCTCGTGGCGTAGAGCGCGTCCACGCTGGTCGTGCGCCGCTCCTCGCGCGGGGCGAGCAGGTTGACCAAGCACAGGGCCGCGGTGATGCGCTCCCGGGAAAGCCCCAGGGACAGGGGCGGGGCGAAGGTGTCCTTGACCGGAAAAGCCTGGTGCACGGCTTCGAGCACGGCGGCCACGTCGGGCAGGGTCAGGGGCGCGGGCAGGGTCGCGGCCTTGAGGTGCATGCCCGGGTGGTAGATTTCGTTGGCCACGAGCCAGGCGCACAGGCGGGGCAGGGAGGCGTCCTGGCGCACGGTTTCGCGGCGGCGCGCCTTGCGGTCCGCGCCGGCGGGCTCGGCGCGCACCACGAAGCCTTTTTCGCGCGGCGCGATCTCCTCGTAGGCGAATTCCAGCGAAGCGAACAGATCGCGGCCCGGGCGCACGAACGGCATGCGCATGATCTTGCCCACCTTGCGGCCGAAGCTCGCGGAAATACGCCGCGAGAGCATGGTCTGGTCGCGCTCGGTCAGGCCGCCGCCGCTGGCCAGCTCCTTGCTGCGGTCTTTTAAGCGTTCGTAGGCGCGCAGGAAATAGGAGGCGATGGATTCGCCAAGCGCCTGCACCTGGGCGAAACCGTCCTCCTCGGATTGGCTCTCGCGTTTCGGCGGCGGCGGACAGGCTCCGCCGGCCGGCGGGGCGTAGGGGAAATAGTGGTCGAGCAGCGTCTCGCCAGAGCGGCTGGCGTATTCCTCGCAGGGATCGAAGCCGGTTTTTTGCAGGAAGGCCTGGCGCAACAGTTCCACCGCCCCGGCCCGGCCGGTCTCCTGGTAGTGGCGCGTGACCTCGCGAAAGAGCAGGGCGTAGGGGTCGCAGCGCCACAGGCCGCCCTGGTTGGCGAAGAGGTGCGCCTTGAGCGTGTCGCAAAGCGGCGGCGGCTCGCCGGGGTGGGCGGCGTATTTTTCCAGCAGCCCGAACTTGATGATGGACTTGAAGGGGCTGGTCAGGGATTTGACGATCATCCACAGCGACGCCCCGAAATATTCGTCCCCGGCGATGGGCTGCAGGCAGCCGAAGTCCAGGCTGTCGGCCGCGGCTTCCGGCGCGACGCGGGCCATGGCCGAAAGCGCCTTGGCATAGCCTTCCTGGGTGATGCCGGGCGCGACGCACCACCAGGCGGGCTTCTTGCCGCCGACGACCAGGGCCGTGCGGTAGAATTCCTCCTTGAGGAGCCTGCCCTGGGCCGAGCCGTAGCCTTCGTCCTCGGAGTAGCCGAAGACGTTGTCGCGCACGTCCTGTACGCTCATGCAAAAAAAGTGGATTTCAAGCCCGGCCTCGCGCATGGCGGAACGGCTCGCGGCCTCGAGCTTGGCGGCGAAGGCTTCCTTGCCGGGATGGCGTTCCCATCCGGGGCGCAGGCAGACCCAGACGTCAAGGTCGGATTCCGCGCCCTGGGCCACGGTGCCCACGCTGCCGATGGTGTAGACCGCCTCCACGGGCAGGGGGGCTTGCGCGGCGTCGGCCAGGGCGGCCATGGGCCGGCCGAAGTGGCGTTCGAGCAGCCGCATGGTCGGCAGGTCCGGGTGGAATCCCGCCACGCGTGCGGCTGGCGCGCGGGAGGGCTCCCCCGTGGCGTCGCGGGAGAATCCGGCTTCGATCAGCCCGGGGAGCATATCCAGGAAGGCCGCGCCCGCTTCGCCCAGCCGCCTGCGCGCCCAGGCCGCGCGCCGTTTGTTGCCCGCCAGCATGGCGCGGCGGCGGCGGGCCACGTCGCGGGAAAAAAGGGCCGCGTCCAGGCAGGCGGCGACGAGCCTGGGGCCGCCGCCCGTGGTCAGGGCCGGGGGCAGCGGCCGTGCGGCGGCGGCGTCGGCCAGGGCCATGGCGTCGTCTTTGGCCATGGCGCCGAGGATATCCGGCTCGTCGGTTGCGCCGCTGAAGCGCGCGCCGGCGAAATAGCAGCCTTCGGTGCGCACGCCCGCAAGCTGCGCCCGGGGAAAGACGGCCATTTCGAACAGGCAGTCGGAAAAAAGCGCGCCCCGCACGGAAAGATCGTGGAAGGCGGCACGCACAAGGCTGACCGCCCGCAACCGGCAGGCCGCAAGCGCGACCCCCACCATGGCCGCGCCGAAAAAGTCGCTTTCCGCCATCTCGACGCCCGTGAAGGCGACGTCCTCGCCCCGGGCGGATTCGAAGCCGCAGCCGCGCAGTTCGCAGGCTTCGAAGCGCACGTTTTGCAGCACCGTCTCGCTGAAGCGGCAGTTGGCGAAGCGGCAGCCGTGAAAGGCCACGCGCGTGAGCCGCGACGCTTCGAACGCGACGTCCGTGAACTGGCATTCCGTGAACGTCGCGTCCGCAAACGACGCCTGGGACAAGTCCACGGCCCGCAGCACGCAGCGCGTGGCCGTCACGCCGGCCACGGTCGCGCCTTCGAGTTTCGTCCAGAGGATCTGGCGCTTGTGCAGTTCTCCGCCCTGGGCCAGTTCGCGGCGCAGGGCATCGTCGCCGTTCCCGCCTGTTCCGGGCGCGGCGACGAGCGTTCTGACGCGTTTCCACAAGCCTTTCTGCTCCTGGCTTTCCTCGGCCGGCCCCGGCAAGGGGGCGCGGCGCGGAAAGGGGCGCGAGGCAGCCCGGGAGCGCAGGGCAAGATCCTCGGCCATGGCCCGGACCAGCTCGGGCGTGGCCGCGGGAGTCCGGGCCACGGCCTTGGCGGCGACCTCCATGGTGCGCGGGGCGGCCGAAGCCAGCACGGCGTAGACCGCGCCGAGCGCGAGCCTGCGCGGCACAGGAGGCAGGCCGCGCAGGGCCTGGCCGAAGGCGGACAGGGACAGGCCGGCCAGGAAGGGGGCCAGGGCTTCGGCGTGTTCGGGCTTTGCGGCCAGAAGGCCCGCCGCCACCGTGCCCGCGCGGGCTTCGTCGCAGCCACGCAGGGCGGCCAGGGCCGCCGCCGCCAGGGAGGGTTCCTGCGCGCCGCACAGCGCTTCGACCGGGGGGGCGACCGCGTCCGCATCGAGCCCCGGGGTCTCGGCCAGGGCGCGGCATACGGTCTCGGCCGAGATCTCGTCGAGTTCGCCCAGGCGCGCGGCGAGCCGCTCGATCAGCGTGGGTTCGCGCAGCCGGCCGATGACCCGGGCCATGTACCGTGTCTGCTCGGCGGAAAGGTCCATCTGGAGCAAACGGTGCAGCCACATGCCGAGCCGGCCGCGCACCAGGGCGTTGCGCACGGGCAGGGCCGGGTATTCGTGGCGGTTGGCGAGCAGGTCGAGGAGTATGAGCAGTTCGTCGGGCGTGCGCTCGACGATGTCGGCCAGGATCGCGAGTCCCCAGGCGGCGGTTTTGGGCCGCGACGGCCGGGGGCGGCGGAAAAAGGCGTTGACGAAAAGGAGCTTTTCCTCGTCCCCGATGCAGCCGAGCAGGGACAGCGCCTGGTCTTCGGGCATTTTTTCCAGGTGGATGACCGAGAGCACCTCGCCCTCGACGCCGAGGCGGAAGAGCAGCGCGAACGCCTGGCGGGCGAAGGCCTCGTCGCCGGCCTCGAGCAGGGCGGCCAGGAGAAAGGCCAGCTCCGAGGCTTCGCCGGCCGTGGCCGGGTCGTCCACCGCGCCCCGGTCGATGAAGGCGAGCGTCTGCCTGGCCAGGGGCACGAGCGGCGTCAGGTCGGACCCGGGCGGCTGGGACAGCCCCGTGCGCAGGGTCCGCATGATGGCCCGGGCCGGCGAGCCCGGCCGTTTCATGGCCGGCTCCGGGGGGCGGCGCGCGCCGCCAGGGCGAAGGGGCTATCCCTCACGCGCGGAGTGGGCATGCGCCACGCGCTGCATCCCATTGAAAATACGCAAGAACCGGAAAAAGAACGCAGCGCGCTGCGGGCTTCAGGACCGGGGCGCGGCGTCGACATAGTAGGCGACCTGCTTGCCGGGGTTCAGGTACTGGAGGACTTCCGGGGTCAGCTCCGCCGGTTTGAGGGCCTTGACCACGGTTAGCTCCGTTTCGATGCACAGGTCGATGATCAGCGCCTCGCGCCTGGGGATGTCCGGGTGGTAGACCTTGACGCTCGGGCGCATGGAATCGCGCATGTTCGCCGAGACCACGAGGCCCTGCATGCCGTTGGACAGTTCGACCAGGGAGCCCGGCGGATAGACGCCGAGCTTGCGGATGAACATGGTCACGGCCTTGGGGTCGAAGAGACCCCGGCGTTTGTAGAGCGCCTTCATGGCCTCGTGGGGCGTGGGCGTCTCCGTCCCTTCCTTGGGATTGAGGAAGCGATCGTAGAGGTTGGTCACGGCGGCGATGCGCCCGCCCAGGGAAATGGCCTCGCCCTTGAGGTGGGCGGGAAAGCCCGTGCCGTCCGCGTACTCGTGGTGCTGCAACACGAGTTGCAGGGCCGCCGGCGGAAAGCCCGGCACGGCGGAGAGCATGCGCGCGCCGGCCCTGGGGTGCTCCATGTAGTATTCCTTGAGCACCTTGTTCATGGTCACGAGGTTGCCCTTGGTGAAGCGCTGGATGGGCACGCGGCTCTTGCCGACGTCGTGGAAAAGCGCCCCCATGCCGACTTCCTCGATGTCGCTTTTGCCAAGGCCCATCTCCTTGGCCAGCATCATGGCGAGCACGGCGACGTTGAGCGCGTGGTAGTGCCTGGCTTCCTCGCGCATCTTGGCGGTCATGACGCTCACGAGCACGTCGAGGTCGGAGAGGAAGGTTTCGGCCATGGGACCGACCACCTCGCCGGCCGCCTCCAGCACCTCGGGGCTCGGCGAGGACACTTTTTTTATAGCCTCGACCACCTGGCCCATGGCTTTTTCGTAGCGCCGCTCGCAGGCGGCGAAGCGTTCCAGGCGGTCCTTGTTGCGCTCGATGGTTTCGCGCTTGAGCGAGGAGAGCTCGGCCGAGACCGGGGTGCGGGCCGTGCTCCAGGGGCCTTTCTGGCGCTTGCCGGCCATGCCGTCGATCTCTTCCAGGGAGATGGGCAGGCGGTCGGATTTCTCCGGCAGGCACAGCACGTGGGACAGCCCCAACGCGACGACCTTGGCCACGTCGGCGTCGGACTTGAGCTTGAATCCCTTGGCGGGGAAGGAGTGGTTCACTCCCGGCTCGTCGATGCGGATGAAAAGCCCCGGACAGAGCTGTTCCACCAGTATGGGGTATTCGTCGATCTGCATGGGGGCCTTATTCCGGGCTTGCCGCGCGAGGAACGCGCCGCAGGGGACGGCGGGTCTTGCGACGGCACCGGGCAGTATAGGCGTGGGGAAAAAAACCTGTCAACACGCGCCTGGAGCCGGAAGTCTCCGCTTTCTCGCGTTGCCGTCTTGCCCAAAGCCCGGCGCATGGCTATTGTCCGTCCCATAAGATGGTATTCCATGGCGCCACCTGACGCGACACAGCGCAATTCTCTCCCGGGAGCCAAGCCCGTCAAGGGCGTTTTCTCCACGGACGCCCAGCATTTTCTCGGCAGGCACTTCTCCGGCCGCGTCTCCCAACGGATCTTCGTCTATGCCGAAGAACAGGAAGACGGCCGCATCGCCGTGTGGCGCCTCAGCCGCAACTTCATCCCCAGCGGCAACAAACGGCTGTTACACAAGGAGAAACTCCTCAGCGAATACCTGCCCGAGCCGGCGATCTACATCAACAAGGTCGTGCCGCTCATGCGCCGCCTCGACGATACCGTGGCTGCGGCGGACAAGCATCGCGAGCGCAAGGAGCTTTTCGCCGCCGAATTCGAATACAAAAACGCGCTGGTCCTGGACGCGGACCATGTAAAGGCGACGTTCGGCCTCGGCCTGACCTACCTCGAGCGCCAGGAGAAGCAGAACGCGGATATCGTGTTTCGCAAGATCATGCGCATCGAGGCGGCGTTCACGCCGGAACACAAACACCTGTTCAACGACTTCGGCATGCAGATGCGAAAGCTCGGCATGTACGACGAAGCCATGCGCTATTATGCGCGCGCCTACCGCCTCTGCCACACCGACGAGCACCTTCTCTACAACATCGCCAGGACCCAGTATGAAAAGGGCCGGATGAAAAGCGCGCGGACGATGCTGACCCATGCGTTGCGTCTCAATGCGGAATTTTCCGAAGGAAAGGCTTTCATGGTCTACCTGGAATCCCGCTTGCGCGGCGATGAAACGACTGACCTGCCGCCCGAGTAGCATTTGTTGCGGGCATGTCACGATGGCCGCTCCACGCGTGACCCCCGCGCGTATTTCGCTGCTTCTTCTCCCGGATGTGCGCGGTATCGCTGCTGTTTGACAAGCGTCGTTTCCCGGTGAAAAAAGACGCCGCATCCAGTCGTTTTTTGCGCGGCCGTATTTCGGTGGATTTGCCCTTTCGGGCGCAAGCCAAGGAGTCGTTTCATGGCCAGTCTCAAGGTCGGTGTGAAGCTGTTCGCTTCCGTGTGCGTCACGGCGCTCGTCACGGTGTGCATCGCCGTTTTGGGCTACCAGAGCCTGCGCGGCACGAGCGCGGCCGTGTCCGAGGTGGTCGCCACGGTGCTGCCGCGGGTGGCGGGGCTCGGCATGGTCAAGGAAGGGCTCCTCGCCGCGCAGTCGGCCGAGCGCACCATCCTGGTGCCGGAACTGGCCAATTCCAAGGAATTCGACCGGCAGCGGGAAAGCCTGGAAAAGGGCCTGGCCCTGGTGGACCAGGGACGCGCCATGGTGGACGGGCATTTCACCTCCGACGAGGAGGCCGGGCAGTGGCAGAAATTCAACGCCGCCCTGGCGGACTGGCGCAAGACCAACGCCAAGGTCGTGGAGTTCGTGGCCCAGAACAAGCGCAGCAACGCCCTGACGCTCTCCATCGGCACCTCCATGCTCTCCCTGCGCACGGCCGCCGCCGCCCTCAACTTCCTGCTGGAGCAAAGCCGCGTCCAGGCCGACGCCCTGGCGCACACCGCCCGGGAGCAGGCCGACAGGCGGGGACTTATCCTTATCGCCGCCGCCGTGGCCTGCCTCATCGTCTCCCTGGCCCTGGGCACGGTTGTGACCCTTTCCGTCGTGCGGCCCCTGCGCAAGGGCGTGGCTTTCGCCCGCGCCGTGGCCGGCGGGGACATGCAGGCGCGCCTCGACGTCAAGGGGCGCGACGAGCTCGGCGAACTGGCCGATGCGCTGCGGAAAATGCTCGAGGCGCTCAAGGAAAACATCCAGGCCGCGGAAAACCACGGCACGCAGTGCGCCGCCGAGGCGCAAAAGGCCCGCGAGGCCCAGGCCGCGGCCGAAGAGCACCGCCAGGCCGCGGAAACCGCCCGTCAGGAAGGCATGCTCCATGCCGCCACGCGCCTGACCGCCGTGGTCGATGCCCTGACCGGGGCCACCGAGGACCTGGCCGCCCGGGCCGAGCAGGCCACGCGCGGCGCGGCCGAGCAGTCGGCCCGGCTTTCGGAGACCGTGACCTCCATGGGGGAGATGAGCGCCACGGTGCTTGACGTGGCCCAAAGCGCGGCCACGGCTTCGGACACGGCCGCCGCCGCCAGGGAAAAGGCCGTGGCCGGGTCGGACGTGGTGCGCCGGGCCGTCGCCGGCATCGGCCAGGCGCGCGACAAGGCCCTGCGCCTCACCGACGACATGGCCGAACTGGGCCGGCAGGCCGAGGGCATCGGCCGCATCCTCGGCGTCATCACCGACATCGCCGACCAGACGAACCTGCTTGCGCTCAATGCCGCCATCGAGGCGGCGCGTGCCGGCGAGGCCGGGCGCGGCTTCGCGGTCGTGGCCGACGAGGTGCGAAAGCTCGCCGAAAAGACCATGGCCGCGACCTCGGAAGTCGGCCGGGCCATCCGCGACGTCCAGGACGGCACGCAAAAGACCGTCTCCGGCGTGCGCGAGGCCGTGGCCGTCATCGAAGCCGCCACCGGGCTTGCCGACGAGTCGGGCAAGGCCCTGTCCTCCATCGTGTCGCTCATCGAGACGGCGTCCGACCAGGTTCGTTCCATCGCCGCCGCTTCCCAGCAGCAGTCCGCCGCGGCCGAGACCATCGAACGCTCCATCGCCGATGTGAACCGGGTGTCCGAGGATACCGCCCAGGCCATGGTGCGCTCGACGCAGACCGTGGAAGGACTGGCCGAACAGGCCAGGGAGCTCGGCGCGCTCATCGAGGAGCTTGGCGGGTCGTGCAAGGCGGCCCTGCCGGCCTGACGCGCCATGCGGCATGCCGTGATCTTTTCCCTGGGCATCTTGACCGCTGCCCCCGAAGCGTCTACACTGCTGCGTTTACGTTCCAAACGTCGTGAAGACGCGGTACAACGCCGCTTCCGGGATGGGTCCGGCCGCGGCCATACGCAACGGGGGAAGGAAGATGGGGTTACGTACTGACTTTATCTGGATGGATGGCACGCTCACGCCCTGGGATCAGGCCAATGTGCACGTCCTGACCCACGGTCTGCATTACGGGTACGCCGTGTTCGAGGGCATCCGGGCGTACGAGTGCGTTGACGGCTCCTCGGCGGTCTTCCGCCTCAAGGAACATGTGGACCGGCTGTTCGGTTCCGCCAAGATTTTGGGCCTCACCATCCCCTTCACACCAGGGCAGGTCACGGACGCCTGCGTGGAAACGCTTGTCGCCAACAAGATGCGCGCCGGCTACATCCGGCCGCTGGTGTACGTGGGCTCCGGGTCCATGGGCGTCAATCCCGCCGACAACCCCATCCGCGTGGCCATCGCCGTGTGGCCGTGGGGGGCCTACCTCGGGGCGGAAGCGCTGGAAAAGGGCATCAGCATCCGCACCTCGAGCTACACCCGCTTTCATGTCAATTCGATGATGAGCAAGGCCAAGTCGGCCGGCAACTACGTCAACTCCGTGCTGGCCAAGACCGAAGCCCTGGCCGACGGCTACGACGAGGCCATGATGCTCGACGCCTCCGGCTACGTGGCCGAGGGGTCGGGAGAAAACATCTATATCGTGAAAAATGGCGTGATCAAAACACCGCCCCTGACCACGGTGCTCGCCGGCATCACCCGCGACAGCGTCATCGCCTTGGCAAAGGAAATGGGCTATGAGGTGGTGGAGCAGTTTTTCACCCGCGACGAGGTCTATGTGGCCGACGAGGCGTTTTTCACGGGCACGGCCGCCGAGCTGACCCCGATCCGCGCGCTCGACCGCCGCGTCATCGGCGAAGGGCATGCCGGGCCGGTGGCCAAGGCGCTCCAGAAGGCCTTCTTCAAGGTCGTCAAGGGCGAAAACCCGAAATACGCCGGCTGGCTGCACCGCTACAGCCTGTAACACGCCCCGGGCGGCCCCTTCGGCCGAGGGGCCGCCCGGACACCCGCATGAGCACCACCAGCCTTACCGCCAAATACCGGCCCCAGCGCTTTGCCGACGTGGCCGGGCAGGACGCCGTCAAGCGCATCCTGTCCCGGGCCGCCGCCGAGGACAAGATCGCCCCGGCGTATCTTTTCAGCGGCACGCGCGGCGTCGGCAAGACCACCTTGGCGCGCGTCCTGGCCAAGGCGCTCAACTGCGAGACCGCGCCCACGGCCGAGCCCTGCAACGTCTGCGCCCAGTGCCGCCAGATCACGGCCGGCGTCTCGCCCGACGTCATCGAGATCGACGCCGCCACCCACGGCAAGGTCGAGGACGCCCGCCGCCTCAAGGAGGACGTGGGCTACGCGCCCCTAAACAGCCGCTACAAGGTCTTCATCATCGACGAGGCGCACATGCTCTCCACGGCGGCGTTCAACGCGCTGCTCAAGACCCTGGAAGAGCCCCCGGCCCGCGTCACCTTCATCCTGGCCACGACCGAGGCGCACAAGTTTCCGGCCACGATCATCAGCCGCTGCCAGCACTATCTCTTCAAGCGCCTGTCCCAGGGCGAGCTCGAAGCGCATCTGACCCACGTACTTGAAAGCGAGGCCGTTTCCTTCGAGCAAAGCGCGGTCAAGCTCATCGCCCGGCGCGGCGCGGGCAGCGTGCGCGACTCCATGTCGCTTTTAGCCCAGGTCCTGGCGCTTGGCGGCAGCGGCCTGACCGAGGCCGACGCCCGAAACGTGCTCGGGCTGGCCGGCCAGGAAGTCTTTTTCGGCCTCATCGAGGCCATCCATGGCCAGGACGGCCCGGCCGTGGTCGAGGTGCTGCGCCAGATCCTGGACAAGGGCCTGGACATCGGCTTTTTCCTGCGCGAGCTGGCCGGCATGTGGCGCAACCTGTTCCTCCTGCGCCAGGCCGGCGAGAAGGGCCTTGCCGTGGTCGATCTGCCGGACGAGGAGACGGGGCTCTGGCTCGACTGGGCCGGCCGCTTCGATCCGGCCCACATCCACGCCTGCTGGCAGATGACCATCGAAGGCCAGAGGCGGGTGCTGACGAGCCTCGAACCGGCTCTGTCGCTGGAACTGATGCTTTTAAACCTCGCCTATCTGCCGCGCCTGTTGCCCCTGCAAAACCTCGCCACCTGCGCCATGCCGCCGCAGGGCGCGGGGCCTGCTGCGCCCTCGGGCGCGCCCGGTACTTCCGGTCCCTCCGGCCCGTCCGGTTATGCCGCAGGGGCGCGCCGCGTCGTGGCGGGGAGCTCTGGCGGATACGCGCCGCGGACTTCCCCGCAGGCGGCGTCCGGCGTGTCCGAACATGGGCCCGGCCGCGCGGCCGCCACAGCGGGCGCTCCGGGCGCGCCGCGCCCCGGCGGCTGGCAGCCGCCCCGCAAGGAGGCGGCCCCTGCGCCCGCTCCCGCGGCAAAGTCGGCCCAGGCCGCCGGGCAGGTGCCGTCCGGGCCGCGCACCTTCGAGGGCTTCAAGCGTTTCGCCGCGAAAAACGGCGAGATCATGGGACTGAAGGCCGCAAAAGGGGAGTACGCGTCCGAGCCTGAGCCGGGCACCCTGCGTTTCGTCTGCGCCAACGCCTTTCACGTGAACCAGCTGCGCCACCCGGACAAGCTACGCCAGCTCACGACCCTCGCCGCCGAATACTTCGGCAGCCCCGTGGAAATCGTCGTGGAGGCGGGGGAGGGGGGCGGCGGCGAACGTATGTCCCGTGACGAGCTCAACCGCTATATTGACGAACGGCCGGAAGTCCGACAGGCCAAGTCGGTCTTCGATGCCGAAATCATCGACCGCAAACCCCGCTGAACGCGGTTTACGGAGGATACGCGCATGAAGGGAATGAACGAACTGGTGCGCCAAGCCCAGGTTATGCAGAAGAAAATGGCGAAACTTCAAGAAGAGCTTGAAACCCGCACCGTCGAGGGTTCGGCCGGCGGCGGCATGGTTACGGCCGTGGTGACCGGGGCCAACGAGCTCAAGTCCATCGCCATCGACAAGACCGTGATCGACCCCAATGACGTGGACATGCTCCAGGACCTCGTCCTGGCCGCGGTCAACGACGGCCTCAAGAAGGCCAAGGCCATGATGGAAGCCGAGATGGGCCAGCTCACCGGCGGCATCAAGATGCCGGGTTTATTTTAACAGTAAGAGAGAAGATGCCTCCGGCGGCCAGGAGGGGCGACGACCCCTCCTGGACCTCCCGAAAGGGGGGAAGCTGGGGGAAATGGGTAGTGACGGATATGGCGGTGCAGACGGCGTTGCCGGCTCCCCTGGCGGAACTGGTCGAACAATTGGCGAAGCTGCCCGGGCTCGGGCCGAAATCCGCGCTCAAGGTGGCCATGACGCTGCTCGAGTGGCCACGCGGCCGCGCCGAGACCCTGGGCGAGGCCATCCTGCGCCTGCGCGAGCGGCTGTGCCTGTGCTCGCGCTGCGCCGGGCTCTCCGAGACCCCGGTCTGCCCGGTCTGCGCCGACCCCACGCGCGCCCCGGAGCAGTTGTGCGTCGTGGCCCAGTGGGACGCCGTCATGCTTCTGGAAGAGACGGCCCAATTCAAGGGCTACTACCTCGTCCTCGGCGGCCTGCTCGATCCCCTGGAGGGCGTCTCGCCCGGCCAGCTGCGCCTGGACGCCCTGCGCGCCCGACTGGCCGAGGGCGTGGTCACGGAGTGCATCCTGGCCCTTGGCGCGACGCTCGCCGCCGAATCCACGGCCTCGCACATCAAGAACCTGCTGGCCCGGGAATTTCCCCGCGTGCGCCTGACCCGGCTGGCCCAGGGCATTCCGCTCGGGGCCGAGGTCAAGTACGTGGACAAGGAAACCCTCTCGCAATCCCTGCGTTACCGGCAGGACCTCTAGGACGACTTCCCGTCATGGCCGATGCGGCGCAAGCGATCGAGATAACCGCCGAGGTACAGTCCGTCACCTTCTTCAACGAAGGCTCGAACTATCTCATCGCCAAGGTCCGTTCCAAGGACGAGCCCGGGCCGTTTTCCATCGTCGGCTACCTGGACCGGGTCACGCCCGGGGAAATGCTGCGCGTCACCGGCTCCTGGGCCACCCACCCCAAGTACGGCCGCCAGTTCCAGGTGACGACCTTCGCCCGGGAGATGCCGGCCACCATAAACGGCATCCGCCGCTACCTCGCCTCGGGCATGATCAAGGGCGTGGGCGGGGTGCTCGCCACGCGCATGGTGGATGCCTTCGGCGAGAAGGTGCTCGACATCCTGGACAGCGAGCCGGAAAAGCTTCTTGCCGTGGAAGGGCTCGGCAAGAAAAAGCTCAAGGAGATCGTGGCCTCATGGACGGCGCAGCACGAGGTGCGCTCGCTGATGCTTTTCCTGCAGACCCACGAAATCGCCACGACCCATGCGGGCAAGATTTTCAAGCTCTACGGCAACAGCGCCGAGGCGCGCATCCGGGCCAACCCCTACGAGCTGGCCTACGAGATTCGCGGCATTGCGTTCAAGACCGCCGACGCCATGGCCCTGCGCCTGGGATTCGCCCCGGACAGCCCCGAGCGGCTCCAGGCCGCCCTGGTCTACATGCTCTTCACCATGGGCGAGCAGGGGCATCTGTTCGTGCCGCGTGACGTGCTTTTCGAAAAGACCGGGGCCATGATCGAAGGCGTCGCCCCGGAGCGCCTGGACGAAGCCTTGGGCGACCTGGAGACGCTCAAACGTATCAAGGTCGAGGATCTCTCCACACAGGGCATCGCTTCGGCCGTGTACCTGCGCCACAACTACGCCCTGGAAGTGGAGATCGCCCGCCGGCTGCACGATCTGGCCACGCACCCCGGGGCGGACCTGCGCGGCAAGGTGGAAAAGCTGTTGCCGGCGCTCGAGTCCGAAGCGCGGCTCCAGCTTTCGCCCGAACAGCGCCAGGCCGCCGTGGACGCCTGCGCCGAAAAGGTCTTCGTCATCACCGGCGGCCCCGGCACGGGCAAGACCACCATCACGCGCATGGTGGTGGCGGCCCTTGACAAGTCGGGCTTAAAAGTCAAACTTGCCGCGCCGACCGGCCGGGCGGCCAAACGCCTGGCCGAGGCCACGGGCCAGCCGGCCGCGACGCTCCACAGGCTGCTGCAATCCACGCCCGACGGCAGCTTCGCCCTGTGCGAGGACAACAAGCTCAAGACCGACGTGCTGCTCGTGGACGAAGTCAGCATGCTCGACGCCAGGCTTTGCGCCCATATGCTGCGGGCCCTGCCGGCAACGGCCCGGCTCATCCTGGTCGGCGACGCCGACCAGCTACCTTCGGTCGGCGCGGGCAATGTCCTGGCCGACGTCCTGGCCAGCCAGGCCGTGCAGAGCGCTCGCCTGACGCGGATTTTCCGTCAGGCGAAACAGAGCATGATCGTGGTCAACGCCCACCGCGTGAACCAGGGCCAGTTTCCCCAGGCCGCGGACAGCCAGCCTCCCGAGGCGGATTTTTTCTGGGTGGAGCAGGACGACCCGGCCACGGTGCGCGACATGATCGCGACGCTGGTGTGCGAGCGCATTCCCCGGGTCTACGGCCTCGACCCCTTGCGCGACGTGCAGGTGCTCTCCCCCATGCACAAGGGCGAGGCCGGCACGCAGTCGCTAAATGACGCCCTGCGCGCGCGCCTCAATCCCAAAGGGCCGGAAGTCGCACGCGGCATGGCGCGGTTTCGCCTGCATGACCGGGTGTTGCAGACCAAAAACGATTATGAAAAAGACGTCTTCAACGGCGATCTGGGGCACATCGTGGAAGTCGATCCCGAGGAAGGCGAGGTGGTGGTCTCCTTCGACGGCAGAAGCGTCGCCTATGACCGCACCGAACTCGACGAACTGGCCCCGGCCTATGCCGTGAGCATCCACAAATCCCAGGGAAGCGAATATCCGGCCGTGGTCGTCCCCATATTGACACAGCACTACGTCATGTTGCGCCGCAACCTGATCTACACCGCCCTGACCAGGGCCAGGCGACTGGCCGTGATCATCGGCAGCAGGCGGGCGCTCATGCTCGGGCTGCGCAACGCCGGCGGCGACAGGCGCTATACCCACCTCAACCATCGGCTTCGGGAGCTTTTCAATGCGCTGTAGCCGCAAGGCCGGCCCTGTCGTGGCCGCGTACCGGGATGTTCCGACATGCTCATGAAAAAAGCCGCCAGCCTGCTGGCGCGCATCCTCCTTGTGGGCGGTTGCCTGGTCTACGCCTTCTGGGGCATCGACTTCGCCCAGTTGTGGGCCACGCTCGTGCGCTACGACGACATGGCCCTTTTTTGGACCACGGTCTTTTCCTTTGTCGGTTACGCCATCATGGCCCTGCGCCTGAACTTCCTTTCCGGCTTCAAGGCGGGAAACTGGCTGTGCTTCAAGGCGTTCCTCATGTCCATGGCCGTCAATAACATCGTGCCGGCCAAGCTCGGCGAACTGGCCAAGGCCTTCTACCTGCGCCGGGAATGCCATTTTTCGCTCTCGCGCAGCATCACCATGGTCTTTTGGGAGCGTTTCTTCGACCTCAACGCCATCCTGGCCATGGGGCTCGTCGTCGCCTTCCATTTCAAGCTCAAGATGGCCTTCGTGCCACTCGCCGCAGCTGTCGGCGGCATCTGGGTGGCGCTTTGGATCGTGCGTGCATTTCCCGATTTCGTCGGCCGCATCATCGACAAGATGCCGTCCAACCGGCTGGCCGAATTCATGGCCGAACTCAAGTTGCAGGTGCTCCACGGCGTCACCCCCGGCTTCATGGTCGTGCTCGGCCTCTACACGGCCGTGTGTTGGGCCTGCTACGCCAGTTCGACCTTTCTCGTGCTGCTGTGGGTCGCCAAGATGCAGCTGTCCTTCGGCCACGCGGCGGCGGTTTTCGTCATCTCCTCGCTCGGCATGGCCATGCCGTCCTCGCCCGGCGCGCTCGGGGTGTTCGAGGCGGCGGTTGTGTTTTCCCTGGGCCTTTTCGGCGTGGACCGCTCCCAGGCGCTGGCCGCCGGGCTCGTGCTGCACATGGTGCAGTACATCCCCGTGACCTTGGCCGGGCTGCTCGTGCTCGGCAAGAGCGGCCTGAGCCTGCGCAAGATCCGCCACAGCGAAGATGGGTTGGAAGAGGCGCAAGCCTGAGGGAGAAAGCGATGCATCCGCCATGTGTGCTCACCGTGGCCGGGTCCGACAGCGGCGGCGGGGCCGGCATCCAGGCCGATCTCAAGGCCATCATGATGCAGGGCTGCTACGGCCTTTCCGTCATCACCGCCCTGACCGCCCAGAACACCAGGGCCGTCACGGCCATCGAGGCCCCGACCCCGGGCTTCGTGGCCGAGCAGTTGCGCGCGGTCCTTGCCGATTTCCCGATCCGCGCGGCCAAGACGGGCATGCTCTTTTCCGCCCCCATCATCGCGGCAGTGGCCGACGGCCTCGCACAAAAGAATTTCCCGCTCGTCGTCGATCCGGTCTGCGTGGCCCAGTCCGGGGCGAGGCTGCTTTTGCCCGAGGCCATGGAAGCGCTCGTTTCGCGCATGCTGCCCCTGGCCGACCTGCTCACCCCCAACCGCCTGGAGGCCGAGGCCTTGGCCGGCATGGCCATCGCCACGCGCGAGGACGTCTTGCGCGCGGGCGCGCGGTTGCTCGGGCTTGGGGCCGGGGCGGTGCTGATCAAGGGCGGGCATTTCGCGCCGGGCTCGGGAGAGGCGGGGGAGACGGTTGCGGATGTGCTGCTAACGCGCACGGGCATTGTCCGGGACTATGTGCGCCGCCGCGTGGCCACGCGCAACACCCATGGCACGGGCTGCACCCTGTCCGCGGCCATCGCCGCCCATTGGGGCCTGGGCAAGTCCCTGGAAGAGGCTGTCGCGGCCGGGCGCGATTATCTGCAACTGGCGCTCGAAACGGCCTGGGACCTGGGCGGCGGCGATGGGCCGGTCAACCATCTCGCGCCGTATCAGCGACTGTTGTCGCGTTGACGCCGGCCGGCCGACATTCTTTACGAGCGCCGGGAATGTTTCCTGATTGTGGCCGGGCGCTCTTTCGCGTAAGAAAATTCGCCCATCAGCGGTGGGCCGTGCGAGAGTGGCGGAACTGGGAGACGCACCAGACTTAGGATCTGGCACCGAAAGGTATGGGGGTTCGAGCCCCCCCTCTCGCACCAAGTTGATTTCATAGAGAAAATTCTTCTTCTCTCTGTCCTTAATATTTACGCCCGCCTGAAACTGCCCCAACATAGCCCCAAAAAGTGTGCAACTTTTGGGGCTATGTTCGTTTGGGGCAGGCTGATCTTCGCCCATTCCTTCCGTGCCCTCGCCTCGTCGAGGGCCCATTCCCGCCTCGGGCCGGGGAAACGAAAAGCCCCGCCGGAGCGGGGCTTGATCGTGGGCGTGGGCACCTTCCCGATGGTTTCGGGTGTCCAGAGTGTGGCCCAAAGATCACAGAACGGCATCCCGCGCCGCTCTTTCGGCCGCATCCGCTACGAATTCGTTCAGGCTCTTGCCCTTGGCCTTGGCGGCGATGGCCAGAAGCCGATGCACTTCCGGGGACAAACGCAGCCGGAATTGCCCAGAGTAGGGCTTTTCCGGAGTTCTGTCCGCCTGGGCGCACAGATCAAGATAATCCTCCACGGAATCGGCCAGGGCTTGGCGCAGTTCATCGACCGAGCTGCCGGAGAAATGGATCACATCGCGGATGCCTATCACGCGACCATGGAATTCATTGTCATCGGGAATGAATTCAAAAGTCCCCGTATACCCCTTGTATGTCATGGCGTTCATAGCGTCACTCCTGCGTTTTTTAACAATTCCCGGACACTTTCCACCGCGCCTTTCTTGGCGACGGGCCCGGGATGCGGCCGATGGAACGTGGCCGCCACGCCGTTCGGGACGACCCGGACGCGCGATCCCCGGCCTTCGGTGACCACGGCGTCCAGGGCGAGGAACAGTGCCTCGATGTCTTCCCAACGGAGGTCGGATGTGTGGGGCGGGCAAAGATCGCTGCAAGCGTCTTTTGGTTCCGGGTGTTCATGGAAGAAATGGTACCATTAAATGGAACCCTATCAAGAGGAAGGGCTTCTCTCCTGATAACGTTCTGGCCTGTTCCCAGGCTTACATGGCGACTCAACAGACAATAACTCCGGGCCGTCACGCCTGTGGTTAAGGAGGGGGAGCCATGGGGCAGCCTTCCCGGCGCGTGCTAAATGCTTCTCCGGCTACCCTTGAAAACGCCCGTCTGCGGAATTTGCCGCCCCAAAATCTTGATGCCGAACAGGCGGTTTTAGGTGGTGTGCTGCTCAAAATGTCCTTGCTCGACAAACTTGGCGTGGAGCTGCGGCCGATGGATTTCTATTCGCCCGCTCGCAGGAAGATCTGGGAAGCTCTGCTGGATCTGTGGCGAGCCTCAAAGCCCGAGGACCTGATCACCCTGGCTGCGGCGCTGGCAACCGCCGGCCGCCTCGATGCCGTGCTCAAAGACCGTCTCGACGCCTATGGGGAGTCGCCGGAGGAGTTTCTCGACCCGTACACTGCCCGTCAAGAGCGTGCGCTCGCCGCATCCTCGAAAAGGTCGTCCCGGCACTTTCTTTTCTTTTGCCGGTTGACTTCCCGGGCGGCGCTGGCTGAAAATCCGGCGTCCGCGCCAGGCACGGGCCGCGTCGCGGTGGAAAGCCTTGCAGGCGCAAGCGTGAAGGGAGGGCCTTTGCGCATGCCGCGCAGGCAAACACAGGTGGGACGATGGGGCACATGCGGGACAGCAAAGGGACAGGGCAGGGGATGGGGGCTTTGCCAGGGAAAATCGGGGCGGCCTTCGACGCGCTGTTGCCGCGTCTGGCTGCGGCCACGGACTACTGGCTGCTGGCGGACGCGTTTTCCTCCATAGACGGCTTCCTCGATCCCATCGAAGGCTATGCCTTGTTGCTGCTCGCCCAGTGCGGCCCGGGCGTGGGCGGCATTGTCGAGATCGGCAGCTACACCGGCAAATCGACCTGCTACCTTGCCCGTGGCTCAAAGCGGGCGCGTCGCGAGAAAGTAACAGCCGTCGACCACTTCCTGGGCTCCCCGGAACACCAGCGCGGCGGCGCGAACGAATCCGCCTACGTCGTGCGCGGCGACCTTTTTGCCGTGTTTACGGAAAACCTCGCGAAAGCGGAGGTGGACGACTGGGTCCGGCCGCTGCGCATGGGTTCCGCCGAGGCGGCCGCGCAGTGGAGTCATCCCATACGCCTGCTCTTTATCGACGGGGACCACTCCTACGAAGCCTCGCGCAACGATTTCGAGGCCTGGGGCAAATGGCTCATTCCCGAGGGGCTGGCCGTATTTCACGACATCGGCATCTTTGAGGGCGTGACGCGTTATTACGAGGAACTGTTGCGCGGGGGCGTGTGCACGGAAGCGCTCTCGGTGGGGACGTTGCGGGTGGCGGCGCGTAACGACGCTGGTTGAGCCGCTCCTCGCGATCCTTGTCTGTTTTCACCCTTTCGAGAGGGAGGTTGTCGATGCCGGCGAGCGCCAGGAATGCTTTTTTTGGCCAAGTGACGCATGTGCGCAGGGGAACGCTGCTGACGGAAGTTTCCCTGCGCGCCCAGGGCGGGCTTTCCCTGGCGTCCGTCATCACCACGGAGAGTTTCGAGTCTTTGCTGCTCTCCGAAGGGGCTGCCGTGACCGCTCTGATCAAGCCGCCGGAAGTGCTGGTGGGCAGGGAGAACGGGGGGCTGCACACCAGCGCCCGCAACAATTTCAAAGGGCGCGTGACCTCGCTGCGCAGTGACGGCGTGGCTGTGGAAGTCATGGGGAAATTGGACGGCGGCACGCCGATGTGCGCGCTTATCACCGCAAAGTCCCTGACGAGCCTGGAGATCAAGGAAAACGACGAGGTCTCATTTTTCTTCAAAGCCGTAAACGTGATATTGAGCGCGTCCTAGGGCGTCGATCCGGCCAGGCAGGCAAACCCAACCCGCAACACGAGGTGCCCTTGCGATGAAAAAATTGATCAATGCCGTGGAGAACGTGGTCAAGGAACAGCTGGAGGGCATGGCTCTCGCGCACCCCGAGCTTACGGTCGCCTTCGAGCCTACTTTCATCCGCCGGGCCGATGCGCCGGTTGCGGGCAAGGTGGCGCTCATTTCCGGCGGCGGTTCGGGCCACGAGCCCATGCACGGCGGCTTCGTCGGCAAAGGCATGCTCGACGGCGCCTGCCCGGGCGAAGTGTTCACCTCGCCCACCCCGGACCAGATGTACGCCTGCGCCAAGGCCGTGGACGGCGGTGCGGGCGTGCTCTTCATCGTCAAGAACTACACCGGCGACGTGATGAATTTCGAGGCGGCCGCGGAGCTCGTCGCCGCGGACGGCATCAAGGTGCAAAACATCCTCATCGACGACGACGTGGCCGTCAAGGACAGCCTGTACACGGCCGGCCGCCGCGGCGTGGGTACGACGGTGCTGGCCGAAAAGATTGTCGGCGCGGCCGCCGAGGCCGGCTACGACCTCGAAGCCTGCGCCGCCCTCTGCCGCAAGGTGAACCAGTACGGCCGCTCCTTCGGCGTGGCCCTGACCTCCTGCACCGTCCCGGCCGCGGGCAAGCCCACGTTCGACCTGGGCGAGGGCGAGGTGGAGATGGGCATCGGTATCCACGGCGAGCCCGGCACTCACCGCATGCCGATTAGGCCCGTGGACGCACTCACCGCCTATGTCGCCGGGCAGATCATCGACGACCCCGCCTACACCCGCACCGTGCGCGAATGGGACGGCAGCGGCTGGGTGGAGAGCACGCTCACCGACGCGCCGTTCGTCAAGGGCGACAACGTCATCGCGTTCGTCAACAGCATGGGCGGCACGCCGCTCTCCGAACTGTACGCGGTCTACAGAAAGCTCGACGCGGTCTGCAAGGAAAAGGGCCTGGCCATCGTGCGCAACCTGATCGGGCCGTACATCACCTCCTTGGAAATGCAGGGCTTCTCCATCACGCTGCTCAAGGCCGACGACGAGATACTCAAATACTGGGACGCGCCCGTCAAAACGCCGGGTTTGGTGCGGTAGAACGAAAGAAGGGGAAGAAAAAGATACCTCCGGCGGCCAGGAGGGGCGGCGGCCCCTCCTGGACCTCCCGAAAGTGGGAGGCCGGCCAGCGCCAATTGCAAGTTTTGAAACCCGCTCAAGCGGAGGATGCGTATGCCCCTCAGCAAAGCCCAGTTGCTCGCCTGGCTCGGCAAACTGGACGCCGTTTACGCCGCGAAAAAGGACTACCTGACCGACCTCGACGCCGCCATCGGCGATGCCGACCACGGCATCAACATGCACCGGGGTTTCGGCAAGGTCATGGAGAAACTGCCGCCCGTGGCGGACAAGGATATCGGGACCATCCTCAAGACCGTGGGCATGACGCTCATGTCGAGCGTCGGCGGCGCGAGCGGCCCGCTCTACGGGACGTTCTGGATGAAGCCCGGCATGTTCCTTGGCGGCAAGGAGGAGCTTGACGCCGCGGATTTCGCGCGCTTCGTCGAGGCCGGGGTGGACGGCATCCTTCAGCGCGGCCGGCCCGAACGCGGCGACAAGACCATGTACGACGTCTGGGCCCCGGTGCTCGAAGTGGTCAAGGCGCGCGCCGCCGCCGGCGACGATGTGGCGGCCATCGTGGACGCGGCCCTGCCCGTGGGGGAAAAGGCCCTGGCCGACACCATTCCGCTCCAGGCCCGAAAGGGCCGCGCCAGCTACCTGGGCGAACGCTCCGTCGGGCACCAGGACCCCGGGGCGACGTCGTCGTATTATATGCTCGAAACGTTGCGGGATGTGCTGTATGTGTAAACGGGGCGTGCGCCCCTGCCGCATTCTCCCGTCCCGGCTTTTTCGGGATGGGTGCCGGAGTTTTTCGTGATCGGAATCGTCATTGTTTCCCACAGCCGCAAGCTGGCCGAAGGCGTGCTCGAACTCGCCGCGCAGATGACGCGGGGTGCCGTGCCCATGGAAGCCGTCGGCGGCATCGACGACGCGGAAAACCCCATCGGCACGGACCCGATGCAGGTGCTCGCGGCCATCGAATCCGTGGCCGCCCGGGCCGACGCCGGGGTGCTGGTCGTCATGGACCTCGGCAGCGCGCTCATGAGCGCGGAAACGGCCCTCGATTTTCTGGCCGACGACGTCAAGGCGCGGGTCCGGCTCTGCGCCGCGCCTCTGGTGGAAGGCACGGTCGCGGCTGCGGTGCAGGCCGCATCCGGGGCCGACCTGGCCCAGGCAAGCGCCGAGGCGGCCACGGCCATCGAAGTGAAAATCCGCCAGCTTGCGCCCGTCACAGGAGAGGAAGCGGCTGCGTCCGCGCAGGCGCAACAGGAAGCCGCACCGCAGGACGCCCTGCGTCTGGAAATCGTCATCGCCAACACGTTGGGCCTGCACGCCCGCCCGGCGGCCAATCTCGTCGCCACCGCCGGGAAATTCCGCTCGGAAATCCGGCTCGCCAAGGGCGAAGCCTCCGCTTCCGCCAAGAGCATCAACCAGGTGGCCCTGCTTTCCGTCAGGCACGGCGACACAGTCGTCTTCACGGTTTCCGGGCCGGATGCGGCGGAGGCCGTTGCCGCGCTTCGCGCGCTTGCCGCGGACCGGTTCGGCGAGCGCGACGAGGATGTCGCCCTCGCGCCGACAGCGGACGCTGCCGCCTCCGGCAAGCCGGCCGATGCAAACGTCTTTTCCGGAACGCCCGCTTCCGCCGGCTATGCCGTGGGGCCGGCCTGGGTGCTCCGGGCGAAGCTGCCCGAGATCGTGCGTCGCGGCAGCGACGACCCCGAAGCGCAGATCCGCGAACTGGACCAGGCCATTGCCGCGGCGCGTGCGGAGATCGAGGCCATCAAACGGGAGACGGAACGGATTTCCGGCAAGGCCAGCGCCGCCATTTTCGCGGTGCATGACCTCATTCTCGCGGACGCGGCCCTGCGCGATGCGGCCGTGGCGCGCATCAGCGGGGAGAAGGTCAAGGCCGCCTACGCCTGGTCGCAGACCGTCGAGGAGACGGCCGCGGCATACGGCGCGCTCGACGACGCCTATATGCGGGCCAGGGCCGCCGACGTCCGGGACTGCGGCGGCCGGGTGCTGCGCATCCTGCTCGGGGCCGCCGCGCCGCTCCTGCGCCAGGAGCGGGAAGCCATCGTCGTGGCCCACGACCTTGCGCCCTCGGACGTGGCCGGGCTCGACGCGAAGCTCGCGCTTGGCATCGTGACCGAAGCCGGCGGCGCGACCTCCCATGCGGCCATCCTCGCCCGCGCCCTGGGCATCCCGGCGGTCATCGGCGCGCCCGGCTGCCTGGGGCGCATCGCGGACGGGCAGGTCATCGCGCTGGACGGATTTACGGGCACGGTCTGGGCCGCGCCGGAACCTTCCCTGCGCGGGGACATCGCCGCCAGACGCGCATCCTGGCTCGAGGCGCGCCGCGAAGCCAGGGCCAGGGGGAGCGCGCCGGCCGTCACCCGCGACGGCGTGGCCGTGCCGGTATTCTGCAATATCGGCAGCCCTGCCGAGGCGGCCGTGGCCCTGGCCGCCGGGGCCGAGGGCGTGGGGCTTTTCCGCACCGAGTTCCTCTTTCAGGAGCGCGACGCGGCCCCGGGCGAGGAGGAGCAATACGCGGCCTACGTCGCTGCCGCGAGCGCCATGCAGGGCAGGCCCGTGGTCATCCGCACGCTGGATGTCGGCGGCGACAAGCCGATCCGCTATCTGGAGACGCAAAAGGAAGACAACCCGTTTCTCGGCGAACGCGGCGTGCGTTTCTGCCTGGCCCGGCCCGGGCTTTTCCGCACCCAGTTACGCGCGCTGCTGCGGGCGGCTGCCGTGGCGGACATCCGCATCATGTATCCCATGGTGTCGGACGTGGCCGAACTCGTCGGCGTGCTCGCGTTGCAGAGGCAGGAGCGCGACGCACTCGCCGCCGCCGGGCTTGCCGTGCCCGGCGCGGTCAAGACCGGCATCATGATCGAGGTGCCCGCCGCCGTGGCCGTGGCCGACAGGCTGGCCCCGCTGTGCGATTTTTTCAGCATCGGCACCAACGACCTGACGCAGTACGTCATGGCTGCGGACCGGGGCAACGCCGCAGTCGCGACGCTGTGCGACAGCCTCAATCCGGCTGTATTGCGCATGATCGCCATGACCTGCCGTGCGGGCGAGGCAGCGGGCATCCCGGTCGCCATGTGCGGCGAACTGGCCGGGGAGGCGCTCGCCGCGCCGCTGCTTCTGGGGCTCGGGCTCAAGGAACTGAGTATGGCCGGATCGGCCGTGGCGGGGGTCAAGGACGCGATCCGCGCGACGGATGGGGAGGCCTGCCGCGCCCTGGCCGGCAAGGCCCTTGCCGCCGACAGCGCCGCTGCGGTGCGGGAGCTTTTGCGCGCGGGAGACCCTGCGGCATGACGCGGTGAAGAAGCGGCGTGCCGCGACGGCATGCGGCGCATGGGGAAAGCCCCCTTCCTCCGGCTGCGGGCCTGTGGGGAAGGGGGCTTTGCAATGCGGCTAGCCCCTGGGCTTGCTGTGCTTGATCGGGCCCATTTCGATCTTGAGCCCGTCCGCGCCGAGGTTGAGCGAGACGCCCTTGGTGGTGGCGCGCAGCTTCATGATGACGCCGTTTGAATTCTCGAGCCACTGCACGCCCTTGCCCTCGACGGCCGCGTAGCCCGCGTGGGCCTGGAAAAAGACGCCTGGAAAGTCCTCGATGCGGTGCAGGCGGTAGACGTCGCCCACGGCGGTGATTTTCGAGACGCCGATGCCACCGATGCCGAGGCCCCCGACCTTGAACGCGTATTTCCGTCCCTTGAACGTGAGCGTCCCCTTGCCGCCGCTGGCGCTCAGGATGAATCCCCCCTGGCCGAATTCCATGTTGGCGTAGCCGGTGGGCCTGCCCGGGTCCTCGGCGCGCGCAAGACCGGGCGTCATGACGCTTGCGCAGAGGAGGGCGGCCGCGAAGGCGAACGCTACGGCCCAGACACGTGCAAGGGAGCGGAAGTGGCGATGTTGCGACATGCTACAGCCTCGTTTCTTTATTGCGGTTGCAGAAGGGGAAACGGATTGTTCCGTGCGCTTCCTGCGGCCCCAAGCCCCATCCGCCGGGGCGCGCGTCGAGGATAGCCCATGTGCGGGCGCGTGCCTAGGGCCGAGCGCGGTTTGGCGAAGCGGGCACAACCGACAGGTTGCGGGAGCTTCACGAAACAGTGTAAACGCCCTGTCCGGGGCTGTGGCAAGAGATAGTCTGCCAGCCTATCCTGTAAAAATATCAAGAGCTCGACCAGGATCTCCACGGGGTTCCTCAGTCTCCCCGCTTCTCGGCTTCTGCAATAACCGGATATGGGGTCTTGTAGCCGGGTCGAGCGCTTTTTTGGAGAAACATGCACATGGAACCGTCGAAAATAGAAGAAGGCAAGCCGCGTCACGGCAAAGCGCAGGCATTGCTGTGCACGATCATTTGTCTGGTCGTTGTGGTGGCAGGCTTTGTCGTTGCGGAGATTGTTTTCAGGCTGCACAATGGTATCCCCTTGCGCTGGGACATGCCAGGGCTCTACCAGGACGATCCAGTACTTGGCTGGCGTGTGCGCCCCGGCTACAAGGCCATGCGTCAATCCAAGGACTGTGCCGGGCAGCCTGTGACCATAGACATGCATACGGCCGCCATGGGCTTCCGTGATTTCGGTGACCTCACCGCCTCCAGGAAACTTCTGGTCGTCGGTGATTCCTTCACCCTGAACCGTGATGTTTCGGATGGACAGACCTATACGGCAGTGCTCGGGAATCTGCTCGGTTGTGCGGTGTTCGCGGCAGGTGGCGGCGGATACGGCAGTTTACAAGAAGCACTCCTGTTGGAGGAGTCACTGCCCCGGATCGATCCGGATGTCATTCTCGTGCAGTTGCACATAAATGATGTAATTAATAACGACTACGAACTCGAGAGGCAAAGTGTAATCAATAATAACTATCATGCTCGCCCCTATCTCTCCAAAGACGGATCCATTGTCATGGCCACTCCAGCGTATCACTGGACACAAACTTTTCTTGATGGCCTCGGAAGGCTATTCGACAATCATTCACAGATCATACTGGCTATTCAGCACAATTTACAAATGGCGCTGCTGGCTAAATTCAATAAAGTATCCATTGAAAATCATATTGAAAAAGGACAGGATGTGCCGGCCTATCTCCGCTCCTTGGATACCACGAAGCGGGTATTCGAGAGGATTTGTTCCACGGCAAACGGTATTCCGGTTTATGCCTTCATCCTTGGCGGTGGGCGCATCAGCAGGGATATTACGGACATCCTCGATGGCACTTGTGTGAAAATGATCCGCGACGTCGATGCGGCGCTATCCACCAATCTGCCGGGTCAACCCTCGTTCTTTGCCGAGGATTGCGCACACTTGAGTGCTTATGGCAACGCCCGTTTGGCAGAGGAGCTCAAAACCGGTTTGATGGCTGGCCCGGAGGGCGCGTTTGCGCCTCGTGCGCTCCCGTCAAACCCTGGTCTCAGTGCCCGGTGACCCCCCCCGTATCCGCTTCGTGGTTTTGAACAATGGGGTGTCGACTCGGATTTCCGGTCCTGGGGAGCATCATGTCGATGGCGCCGCCCCATGGGGAAAGTTTTTGGGGCTGTATAGCCGAGCGATCGCCGGGATGCGGTAATGCGCACCCCAAAGGGCGATTTTTGACGCACGGAAAGGATGACGAGGGTTCGCCGTGTGGAGGTGTAACTAGTTGATTTTGTTGATTGGCGGAGAGGGTGGGATTCGAACTATTGCGTCAACATGCTGCAATATAATGGCGAGTGCGTGAAGCTATCCAGATTTTGCCCCATTTTTTGCCCCAAACGTGTTTTGAAGGGGGCAGGGGAGGAGGGCGGCGACTCGGTATGTGGGTTCGAATACCACGACGGCCGTCACCCCACAATCACATACCGCCCATCCCTCCCGATCCGCAGCCGTCCCGCCGCCATGAGTTGCTGTACCGTCCAGTTGCAGCCGGAGCAGGGACAGATACCACCGCCCGATCACGCGCCGGATGCGCTCCCGATCCTCCTGGCGGACGAACTGGCCAAAGCGGAGACGCACTTCCCCGGCAGGATCGAGGAAGGCTTCGGTGTCCTTGCTGGCCAGCCAGGCCAAGGGGTCGAAAGGGGAGCGGTGGGGCGGCATGGGGCCGCATAGCGGGGAGAGCGGGAAAAGAAAAGCCTCGACGGAGGGGAGGGCGGCCGGGTCGATATCCATGAGCCACGCCGGCTACTCCCCCATCCTCACATCTATGACGCCCCATTTGCACCCCGTCGTGACGACGTTGGCGGCGGCGAGCAGTCGCCACTGCGTTGACGAGTAGCTGTGCGCCGCCTGGACGCGCATTTCGGGGACGCCGGCAATCGCGTTGAGTGCGTAATTGTATGTTGGTGCATTTACCCATGTAGAGCCATTGTAGTATTGCAAGTTTACTGCGGCGATTGATGATGTAATGCCGGCCGCGTAATTCGCTTGGACAATTGCAAACCAGCGGATTTTTTTTGCTGCGGCAAACGTATAGCCAATCCACGCCTCCCCTGCCACACCAATATCGACTTGCGTGGACAAAAACCACGTGTCGAACCGCCCATCAAATGCGTACCCTTGGGCATACTGTGCGGAGTGATACCCCCCCGCAATCGGAGTCCCCCCGACGCAGGCGTTTGGGCCGATTATTTTGGTGGCGCGGCCAATGCGCGTCATACCAGAAAAGCAAACGTCGTCAGACAGCAAGACAGTCGTGTCTGTCCCATTGTACGACGCATACACGACGGATGCAAAACGACCAGAAAAGTCCTTGACAACAGTACCAATGGCGTAATCCGACGTTGCGTTGCGACCGGCAACAGTGAACGAATTGGGGGAGGCATAAGAAACAGCCTCCCATGTTACAAGCGGCTGCTGCGCTGTTGATGATATGCTATTCCGACGTGCCATGTTCTAGCTCGCTTTGTATCGGTTGACCCATCCAAAAAGGGAGAGTCCAGCGGATGCAGCAAGGGCTGTCAACGTCCCACTGTTAGCGATAGGGATGCCGTCAAAAATACGAGACGGCAAAGAACCCGCCGGGGGTACATCGAAATAGACGGTGACGCCGGCATAGGAGAGTGTCAGCCGGATCGGCGCGGCTGTGGTATTCGTGGCGTGCAACCACATGTCGTCAATATACCCCGCCGTGGACGTCCCGGTGTGTATCGTAGCAGCGGATGTACCGACCGCAATAGGCGCAAACGATGCGGACGCGCCGGAAAAAGGGATTTTCGACATGACGGCCATATAACTACCCCCAAATTTGATTATACAAGATCGGGTTTACGAAATCTCCGTCGCCAAGCAACACACAATTGCCGTCGTCCGCATCGTCCGACGCAACCAGCGGCGCATTGCTAACAATTTGCCCAGGCGCAACGGAAACCAGCGGGGAAGGCAATGCCGCCCCGGTTGTTGTGATCGTCGTCAGCGCCGTTGTGTCGTTGTACGAGGACGTAAGCACCGTTATGCCAGTCGTAGGCGTTCCGTCCGTCGTTTTTGCCAGCACACTACGACGGCGCGTCCAGAAGGGCGTGACGTCGCCGGGGAGCGTGAAACTGTAGTCGCTGACGCGGGTGGGGCCGACGCCTACAGCGGGATATGTCGCCATAATTGTCTCCTAGTTTGCCGGCCAAACGATACCGGCTTCGATTTCCGCCACCTGAGCCTCAGTTGTTACCGTGGGGGCGTTGATCGCGTCTTTGGCCGTCTGCGCGGTTTTGGCCAGGGCGGAAACCCCGGCAGCGGCTTGCGCGCCCATATCGACCGCCTGGGGCGGTAAGAGCGCGTGGTCTGCGTTGTCCGCGTCGCGAAACCAATCCTCCTCGGTAAGCCCCTGCGTGAGCCGAAAAAGTCCCCGGGAAGCCACGCCGTTGATGTTACGCCAATCGCGCTCGTCGCGGGTTTGGATGATGGATTTGGTTCCGTCCGGCCAGTTAATCCAGATATCCGTTTTTTCACGCTCTTGGCGCTTTGCTTCGATCCTCGAGCACGCCGCGTCTTTCAGTTCGGCAAGCGACGGCCCGGCAGGACGGGGACTCCAATCCCCAAACGTCGGGCACCCGGTCGGCGGCTCGTCCAGCACCACCACACCCGTCAGGGACGCCTCGGCGATTTGGTCAAGGACCGCCTCCTCGGCCCGCAGGATGGCGTACTCGCCGGGCCAGTAGACAGCCTCGGTGACGACGATGCCCTCAGCGTCGATCTCGGCCGGCGTCTGAACAACACGGCCGGCGTAGCAAAGCGCATGACCGTGGGAGGCCGTCAGTAGGGTGGTCGCACCAGTCTCGTCCTCAGTCGTCAGACCGTGGGGCGCGAGGGCGGCGATAAGCGCGGCCAGGGAGTTGCATTTGAGGCAGATGTCGTACTGCATGGCAATGACTCCTATATGGTAGACAACGCTGGTAGGTAGGCGTCAGCAAGGCGACGATTGTAGAGCTGCAAAGACCGGATTGTGCTGTTCAGTTGTAGCGCCGAAATCAACGACCCAATTTCCAGTGTCGTGACGGATGGCACCCCACAACTAGAATCAGTTACTACAGCCCCACCATTGCACGATGAAGCCTGATTGTTAACAGCAAACGCAAACGCTATTTTGTATTTTGTATTCGCTACGGGTACTCCGTGGAAAAGGTACGATTCGGCATAGCTATTAACAGTAGATCGGCAAACTAACTGTCCGTTTGCCAAAATACCAATATCGATGCAATTAGACGATGATCCAGAGTGCAGTGATATCGCACGTACATTTGATACCTGTAGACCTACCGTAAAATCGACAACAATCGTCCCCTCCGTCCCGTCCCATAGCGCCTCTCCGCCCGGCCCTACCAACTTCGTCAAATCCACGCTGCACACGTCGGCTGCGCGGACAACAGCTGAAGTTGTCGATTTGCCGTAAGACGACGGATAAACAACCCATTTTTGCAAGTTAGCACCCCATAGGTAGAGGCCGGATGTGCCGTCACCAGTATACATTGAGGAGCCGTTGTATAGCGCGTTATAAACTGTTATTGATGTTGTGGCATTTGTTTGCGCGTAAATGATGCAACGGTAACGGCCATTCCCGCAGTCTTTTATATACGCTTTGTAGTTTGAAAATATCGCCCCTGATCCATCACACGTCGCATCGACAAGGATGGTGCCCGCAGCAAGGTCAAACCGTGCATAGATGACATCAGCTCCAGAATTGAAATTGATCTGTAATACAGATGTCTCCCCTTTCCGCGCGAAAACCGAGTACACAACCCCGTTACCGGTGGCAATTGTAAAAGTACGTGACACGGCATGGAATCCGTTGTCCGTGCTCTCGACAATCTTGTCCATGCTTGTCGTGCCGTCTGGCGCAGTGGAACTGTCAGCAGCGACGCTACAAAGGGATTTTGTCCATACGGCGTTGTCAAATTCATCGGAATACGTGTCCAGATTTGTGGCAGACGATTCCACAAGGAGGCCCTTACATACACCAGTCAGCGGGTCATGGTCGAAGCGTGGGACACCAGAACGCGCGTATCGCAGGATGCCCGAGGAGTCGAAATAGGAGCCGATTGAGGCGCGAGAAAACGCAACGGTTGGATGCGCCAGTTGTTTCGCATTGACAAAATCAAGATTGAGGATGGGGGCTGGATAGCTCATATTGCATTACCTCGCTGCAATGCGCTTGAGGACGGCGACGTAGTAGGTGGCGGACGCAAGATCAACAGCGGTGCCTGTGACGTTGGACAGGTAGAGCGTCACCACGTCCTGGGCCGTGACCTCGCCGCGCAGCCCCAATCCCGATAGAGCCGTACCACAAGAGACTAATGCGTAATCTCCTACGTCCGCCCCGGGAACGGCCACAGTCGTGGATGTTTGCGCCCCGCTGGCGACTGATGGCGCGTTCCATGTCGTCGCGGCATAAAGCCATGTCTGGTCAACCCATGCGGCTGTCCCCAGGTCTCCCGCGCGCACGAGCTGATCGGGGTCGGTTCCGGCAACGTAGCTGGCGGCGAGGGCGGCCGACGCAGCGGCAGCAACCTGGGATGATGCGGCGGCGACCTGCGAGGCGGCGGCGGCGGTTTTGGACGCCAACGCCGTCGCAGCCGATCCGGCAGCAGCCGCAACCGGCGTCTCCAGGTCTACCACGTAGACCATGCGCGACTCGTCGATGGTCGTGATGGATTTCAAATTCGACGTCAGCGCACCGCCGCCAAACCACGAGAAATCGACCGTCGTGACGCCACCGGACTCGCTGGCCCCAGAGACGACGCCGAATTTATACCCGTCCGCTCCGCAGTCTGCCTGGACGTGTGTGCCCACCGTGAGGTTTGTCCCGGTCGTATCGACGGTGCAGCGCGTGGCGTTGACGTATGTGACGGTCCCCATGTTGGCGGCCCAGACTGGCCCCCAGGCTTGCTGGCGGTCGGCGGCGGCGGCGGCGAGAGTGGCTTGCGCGGCCGTTATGATACCAAGCTCGACTAAGTCGGCGCACATGTGGATCCAGTTGACCGCAACGCCGTTGCCATCCATGCCGCCGGGGTTGAGTGTCCCGTTGTATGGCTGGCCGTTGTAGCCGCACAAGCCAGTTCCGGTGCCATTATAGCCAAGGGATAACCTTTCATTGGCGGTGGCGGCAAGAGTTACAGCCATTAGATGGTCTCCTCAATTTTGAATGCCATAGAAGTGAGGCCAAACATCCACCATTCGAGCGGACTCAGTTCAGACAGGCGTCCAACGAATGATCGTTGCTGCATGAGTTGCGCGTCGGAGGGATCAAAAATATACAAGACGTCTTCGGTTATCCCGGCAAGCTGCGTCAAAAGAAGCGCCTTATTGACGCCCTCGACAGGCCGCATGTATTTTAGCTGAAATACTGCCAGTCTGCTTTTTGTCCGCTTTTCAAACCACTTCGTCCCGTCGAGAGCCGAATCAACAATTGAAGGGTCAACCCAGGAGAGGGACGCCCCGTAAATCATGTTGTGTCTAGGGCTCCAATCCTCGGCCATATAAAGGCGTCCAGCCTCCAAATACCCTTTCACATTTTCGCTATCGGAAAGGTATATGCTGGCGTATTGAACGCTTGTGGCATTTGCTGCGAATCCGTTTGAATTGAGCATAAACAGGTATATCCGCTTTACCTGTCCGATTTGCTCATCAGAAACTTGACCGTATAAGAAGTTGTCATCCCCCCAGCGGAGTTGGACCGTGTCGAACCATCGAGGCCAAACGGGCTGCCAGCCGAAGTCCTCTCTTACTGTTGTTTGAGCGGCATCCGCCCAAAGAATAACGCGCGCCTGCGCCCGGCGCGTCAGGTTGTGATTGCAAAGAGCCAGAGCGGACAGGTAGCGCAGCCGGCCGAAATCGACATGGATGACGGCGCTACACTGGTCGCCGTCCGGGAGCGCGACGGCAGGGGAGAACAGGGTGGTTCTCGTGGTCCGGGCGACCTGGCCCAGGAACCGCGTTTGCAAGTTCGTGACAGGGAGCGCCTCGGTCCACCCCTCGCCAGTCAACGTCCCCGAGTCCGCATGGTTGGGGTAGCAAATCAAGCAGTTGGCCATTACCCCAACACCTCCAGGGTCGCCGTGCCGATCTCGTGCGTTTCGGTGATGCCGACCAGGATGAAGTTCTTGCCGGCATCAAGGCCGAAACGCGCATACTGGATGGCGACAACATCCCCGATCACCAACGTAGCGGCCTCGCTCATCGGCACCTTGAACGAAAACCGGTCCAGGCGGTCACTGTAGTAGGCGAGCAGGCGCTTCGCCTCGGCAAGCGCGTCCGTCTGGTTGGTGATGTAAGTCGTGACCTGGATCTCGCAGGCGAGAGGATGGTTCGCCAGGGTCGTAAGATCCTCCGCTCGCACCTCGCGGAAATCCTTCCCGAGCCAATCCACGCGTGTCGGGTTGTCCGTCCAGAGGAATGTGGCCACGGCGCTTTTCTGTTGCGTGGTCCAGTTCTTCACCGCCTGGAGCGCCACGCGGTAGGCCTGCACGCCGTCGTCCGTGTCGTAGGGGGCGCTCCTGTCGAAGGAATCCTGGATGATCTCACAGGCCGTGAACGTGGCCGCCGGCGAGGCTGCGGCCGCGGCCCGGGCCAGTTGCCCCACGATCATTTCTCCGGAGCGGTTGAAGGCCCACCAGACGCCGGCCGACGCTGCCAAAGCGGCCATTACGTCGGCAATGGTCGTCGTGTCCCCGGGGGGAATGAAGTAGCCGACCTCGTAGTCGGCAGAACCCAAGGCGGCCAGGGCCGCGAAGGATGCCTCATTGAGCGCGGGGCCGACCTCGGGGTCGTAGCCGCTGGCCGGGGCCGTGTCCGTGGGGCCGGTGTAAAGCGTGGGTGAGGAATCCGCGTCGATCTGTGCCCCGGCCACGCAGCAGCCGGACACGCCGTCCCCGACATAACTCTCGACGTAGCTCGATGGCGTCCCAGAAAGGAGGACGACCTCCATTTTGAGGGAGGAAAACGTCTCGTCCGGCTGGCCGGCCACCCAGACGCGAGACCAGCCGTCTTCCTCGGCGTAGACTCCGCCGTCAGTGATGAAGCCTGTGGCCTCATACTGCGGCCCCACGGCCGTTCCGTTGGCCTCCTTGACGAGAACGGACCCGGAAGCCAAGTCGATGTCAGCAAGGCAGTTGTTGGCGGCGTTGGCCGGGTTCGAGAGCCGGACGCGGACCAGTTTCCGGTTCACGTCCGGGAGGATGAATATGGACTCGGCATACATGCCCGTAGACAGGTCGAGAATGCGCGAAAGGCCGTGCGTGCCCGTGCTGGTATCCTCGGTGAGGCGCATGGTCCCCATACCGACTCGGGGCGGCGTCGGAGCCGCGGTTCCCTTGACCATGCCCGTGACCACCCAACCGGAGTCCGAGAATGTCTCGCTTTTGGGGCAAAGGTTCGTGCGCTTGCGCCGAACGTAGCTCTCGACGATCCGGCGCAGGATGCCGGCGACCGTGTTCACGTAGACGCCGCCCCGGGCGCAGCCGCGCACGTCGGCCGTGATGCCGGAACTGACGCTGCCGGCGATTTTAAAAATCCCCTTGGCCAGGCACGTCTGAAAAGTGCCCTCGCTGATGTCGGCCGCCGTCAAGGAAGCGATGCTGGCAAAATCGCCAGCCCCGCCGCTGCCGTCGCCGCCATGGGCCGTGTCGAGCGAGAGCGCCACGGCGTCCGTGTAGACCGCGTCCACGGCTTTGATTGGTCCGTTGTGGACCTGATAGAGCATATATGAGGCCGAGACATTGGCCGGCGTCACGTTGAAGCAGCGGCCGAAGGCAAGAGGCTTGGTCTTGCCCATGAGGTCGTCCGTGGTCCCCTCGATGCCGGCCCCTGCGACGTTGTTGCCCAGGTAGACGTATTGGCTCAGGGCCTTGTCGAAATACTTGGAGTAGTCCCTGATCTTGATGTTACAGTAGTTCCAGGTAAATTCCGGCTGGCACATGACGCCGGTCAGGATGACCGCGAACGTCGAATAGGGATTCCCATTCCAACCCAGGAGCAGACGCACCTGCTGGCCGTCAAAGCAGTGCCCCATGAAGTCGTCAAAAAAACCATCATGGTTCATCAGTTGCGCTGTGCCGTACCCGCCGTCGCCGCCGCCGGCGGTGAGCCCATCCGAGAAGACCTTGGATTCCCAATTCAGGGGGATCTTGATCCGGGGCTCATACCACGTGTTGGCAGGGTTATCGGTCGGGTCGGTCACATAGCCGCCGCCGCCCGAAGAGAAGTGCAGAATGGACTGCTCGCGAGTCTTGGGGTTGAGGACCGTCACCTCCATGAGAAAGACCTTGATGAGCTCGATCATTTCGCCCTCTGCCGCTCGGCCACAATCCGCATCTGTCTGTTCTCGGAAATGAGCGCGTCGAATTTGGTCATGAGCGCCGAGAAGCCGGCCCCAAGGACCTGCATGTTCTGCTGCAACGCGGCCACGGTCGCCTTGCTGCCGCCGTCCTTGGCCGCCAGGATCGCTTTCGTCTCGTTGGCGTTGTAGACTCGGGCGTCCTTGCCAAATCGCACGAGTTCGGGGCCGCTCTCGCCCACGTAGGCCCATTCCCCGGCCGCGGGGTCGCCGCCCGTGGCGTAGCCGGTCAGTGAGGAGAGCGACGACCAGTCCGTGCTGGTGAGGGACGACGTGTCCACCGTGGCTGTCGTGGACAGGGAAGCCGTGGTGGCGGCATAGGCGTCGGCGTAGGCCTGCATGGCCGAGGCAACAGAGCTTTCCCATGTGGACTCGTAAGACGAGCCCATGGACGAAAGAATCGCGGAGAGGCCGCTCGAGATGTCCGTGCCGAGCCCATCCAGCCCGGCCCCGAGGATCTGGAGGTTCGTGTTGGCCAGGGTTAACTGGTCGATCTGTGCCTGATTCTGGTTGATGACCGTGTATTGAGCCTGCAATTGCTCGGAGAGGTAATCGAGCTCGGTTTTGGTTGAAGACTGAAGGTTAGTAAGAGTCCCAGTCACTTCATTGTAAATCTTGTAGTATTGTGACGACGCGCCGTAGTACGATTTCGCCGTCTGCAAATACGTCTGGCTGAAGCTCGACAACTTCGAGACGTCCGACGAATAGGTAAGGCTGCTCGAATCTTCGCCCTGTACCTTGGCTTTTAGTTGGTTATAGTAGGCTTGCTGCTGCTTGAATGTCGCCGTAGGCGTGTTCGTGGAAAGCGACGAGCTCCACGTGATCGACTGGACCGAGGACGTCAGCGTGTCGTACAAGTTTTTGTAGGTGGAATAGGCCGAAGATACGGACGTATTCAGCCCGTCCACCATGACCTTGACGTTCTGGACCTCGGTGATTTCTTCCTTGAGCTGGGCAATGCGGACGTTGTTGATCGTCTGCATGAGGTCGAGCGCCTGATACTGCGTGTCCGAGTAGGAGGACATGTAGGAAGCGGCGTTGGCCCAGAGCGCGAACTGGTCGGCGCTCATGTTCCCGGTGTTCATGGCCTCCTGGTACTTGCCCCAGAAGTTCCCCATGTTGACGGAAGCGTCGCCCATCTGTGCGATGGCCGATCCGGCCCCGCCGGCATAGGCGGAAAGGGCGTAATCCACAGCCTGGGTCTTGGAGAGGCCGTATTGGACATAGGTCGAAAAAGCGCTGCTGGCTTGGCTCGTGCCGCCAAGGAGGTCGGCCACGTCGGAGAACCAATCCCCCTGGAAAACCGTGGATACGGTGCCGGACAGCTTCTCCAGGCTGGTGCCGGCGGCAGCCGCCGCGATGGAGCCGGCGTTGTATGCGTCGGAAATGCGCTTGAGCGCGTCTACGTAGACTTCGCCGCTCTTGAGCACATCGTCCACTTCTCCCCGAATCCCTGCCGAATCCAGGATTTGGTAGGCCTGATAGTTGGCCACGGCCTTTGCCGCAAAGCTGGCATTTTCCGAGTCGATGTCGAAGTCGAACGGGAACGAAAAAGACTTGAGCGCCGAGGTCGAAATCCCCATGTTGACCGAGGATCGCCAGTTCTGCGCCGTGTAAGAATCGAGCGCCGACCGGAAGGCCGATTCAAGCTCCGGATCACCTACGGTGTCGTAGCTTTTGGAATGGCTCGTGCTGGTCGAGCCGAACATGCCCGACGTGGTCGTGCGGTAGGTGCTGTAGCCCTGCTGGGAGACGTTGCCGTTGGTGATGTTGACGGTTACGCCCGACCCCGTCTTCTCGGTCGTTTTGGTTTCGCTGCCGCCCAGGACGGACCCGAGCAGGCCACCGACAATGCCGCCAATGGGGCCGCCGATGGTGCTGCCGAGCAGGGCCGAGCCAAGCGCGCCGCCAGCAAGGCCGCCGAGCGTACCGCCCATGGTCCCGGTGCCGTTCGGGTAGATGAGGCTCGAAATGCCAAAGCCCGTGGTCGCCCCGGTTAGGGCGCCCGCGGCGATGGTGCCAAGACCGGCCGTCGATCCGGTCCAGCCTGTGGCGTTCATGCCCTGGAAGGCGGGGACAGAGTTCCCAACCTGCTCGCCGGTGATGCTGCCGATGCCGAGATTTTCAAATCCCCACTGGTTGAGCGAGTCCACCCATGAGCCGCTCCCGGCGTTCTTGAGCAAATCCGAAGCGTTAAAGTTCGTCCCCTGCTGGGCCGTCTGGCTGTTGACGGCCTGGGCAGTCGAGGAGCCGCCGGACGCGCCCGTGACCAGCGTGACCGCCTGATCCGGCGACATGCCCATGGCCACCAGCTTGGCGGCCGTGGTGGCGTCGGTGGACGACAGGCCGGAAAGGGCGCTCGAAGAGGTGGAGACGTCCCACACGTTCGAGCCGGTGGGCGCGGTCCAGAACGAGGAGCCCATGTCGCTGGCCTGTGTGACGTTCGAGGTGTTCCAGGCGTAGGAGGCGCTGTCGCCGGTCAGGGCCGAATAGATGCCGCCCCGCGTGTCGATCTTGGAAAGGATCGACTGCGCGCCAAGCTGGCCGAAGTTGACGCCGAGCAGGCCGTAGGAGGAGGCGGCCGAGGCGACGGCGCGTGTGCCTTCCTCGCCGGCGGGTCCGTAGGGCTGGGAGCCAGCGACAAACGAGCCGTTCCTGATTTCCTCCTGGCGCGAGTATGTTTCTGCGAGTTGCCAATGCCAGGGCTCGGTTTTGGTGCGCCCACGCAAATAATCCAGGCCGTGGGCATCCAGCCTTCCCTGGTTGATGAGGTCAATGACCTGTTTGGCCTGCGCGGAATCGATGTCCACGGCATAGCCGTATTCGTGCATGGAGTAGCCAGGCCGGGCTGCCAGATTGGGCTTGTTCCGGTACGCCTCCTCCTGCTGCGCCCGGGTGCGGAATCCATCCGTGAGGCGGAGCTTTTCGCCCGTGATCTGTTCGAAGTCCTTGGCCATGCTCCCAAGGCTGTCGGCAAAGGTCTGGTTCAGCTTCTCGAGATGATGCCCCGGGAGGGCGGCGACGGAAGAAAGGTCTGCCGCGCCATGGCTCCGGTAAGCCACGGCATCCGCAAAAACTTTTTCGTTGTATTTCCACGTGGAGGACGGGACCGTGCCTGCGTCAACCGCTCCAGGGCCGGCGTTATAAGCAGCAAGAGCCTTGTTCAGGTCGCCCCCATAACGCTCCTTCATCATGGCCAGGAACTTCGTGCCGCCCCAGATATTCTCCACGGGGTTGGCGGCATCCACGCCCATTTCCCGGGCTGTGCCGGGCATGAGCTGCATGAGCCCCATGGCCCCCTTGCCCGAGACGGCATTGGGGTTGCCCCGGCTCTCGTGGTAGACCATCGATTGGATGAGCTGTGGGGGCAGGCCGTACCAGTCGGCCGCCTTTTTGATTTCGGGGAGGTAGGCGGACATGCCGCCGGTTGCCTTGCTGACGGCTCCCGCCGCCTGCTTCGCCGGGGCTGTGATTTCCTCGGCCAACGACGGCGTGTAGGTCGGCACACCCTGGCCGAGCCAGGCCAAAACGGATTCGCTGCTCGGCGCGCTGACGGCCTGGGAGGCGAGCCCGCGGGCCGCACCCTCGACTGTCTTCGTGGCCGTCTCGTTGCTGCTGATGCCGAGCATGCCCCCGAGCGCCGGCTTGAACACGTTCGCCTTGGCCCAATCCATGGCGAGGTCCACGGCGAACTGGATGAACTGCCGCCGCATGTTGGCCAGCATGTTCTTCCAGGCGTCCTCGCCTTTTCCGGTCACAGCCCCGTCAATGAGGTCCACGAGGCCGGACTTCATGGTATCCATCCAGCCCTGGCCGAGCTGCTTCAGGTCGTTGTAGTAGTCCTGCCACTCCTGAAGCTCCCGGCTGTGTGCGCCCTGGTACAGGCCAAGCTCGATGTTGACCTGTCCGCGCAGGAAATCCGTGAAGCTGCCGGCGTAGGCCTGCCGGGTCTGGAGTTCGTCTCGGGCGATGTCCTCGGCTTTCTGGGCTGCGTAGATGCGAAGGGCGGTTTCGTCCGCGCCGGCCTTGCGGAAGTCCTCGACCTCGCGCGAGAGCATGGCTCGGCGGGCGTCGAAGGCGCTGCCGTCGATGGTGGTGAGGCCCTTGTAGGACTCTTGCCACGCTTCCCGGGCCTTGAGCGTGTAGGCCTGATCGACAAGGTCCTGGCTGATGCCCAGGGCCTTGGCCTGATCGGAGGCGTCCTGGTACTGCGCCTTGAGCTTGAACATGGCCCCCTGGTAGGAGGCCTCCGGGGAGCCGGACAGACGGCCAAGGTCGGACATGAGGTCGCCGACCGTGGAGAGGGTGTCTTTCCATCGGTCGAGTTCGATGCGGGCTTCGGAGATGCGAAGTTTTTCTTGAACCCACCGGCGGCCGGATGACTCCAGAGCATCCTTATCCTCGCCCTTGTAGGTGGCCATGCGGTCCGTGAGTTGCGCGAGCTCGTCCCGGTAGGACTGGACAGCCTTGATGCGCTCGGAAAGGTATTTGTCCCCGGCAAGCTCGGCCTGTTCGGCCTGAACAGAGGATGCCATGGACTGAATCGACCGCCGCATGTCCTCGTTGACCTTGAGGAGCTGCCGGCGCGTCTCGATAAGCTTCTGGTCCGCTTCAGCCTGCATCTTCTGGGCGTCGGCGTACATTTGCGAATCGCCCATGGCCTGGGCCAGAGATTGTGCCCGGGAGGCGTTGGCGCGCTCACCGGTCCATGTCTTGGTGGCCTCATCGAGGAGGTCGGACGTTGACTGGTATCCCTTGTTTTTCTCGAGATACCTGGAGATGGTGTCTTTGAGGTCGTAGGCCTCGCGTGTCTGCTGGGCTTGGTAGAGCTTGCCGATTTCGCCGGATTTCGGGATATCGGAGGTGTAGGGAGAATCGCCAGGGGCAGAGGTCTCGCCAGGGACGTAGCCCCAATTGAGGGCAAGCCAGTCACGGCGCTGGGCCTCAAGGCCTTTCTTGGCCTCGTCGACCATCTGTTGCCGTTTCAGGGCGTTATTGTAGCCGCTCCAGCTGTTTTTCCCCGAAAAATCGAGAAGGTCACCGCTGGTAAACTCTTTCCACCAGTCTGTACCAACGCGACCTTCATCAAGAAGTTTTTTCCCTTCAGTAAGCGTGCCGACCTGGGAACGTATTCCAGCCCATTTCGCTATCTCAACCATGGCTTTCGCAACAGTGCCAAGGCTGTCAGCCCACTGCCTCATGCTCTCCTGAAAGGACTTGTCTTTTACAACTACCGTGAAATCCTTCAGAGCTTCTGTTGTTCCCTCGATGAGAGATTTGTAAGCAGGCTGAAACGATTTACCCAGATCGACTTTGAAATTCTCCCAATACCGCTCCAGAGAGAGCGCTTGCTTCCCCGCTGTCCCCATGGCCGAATCATAAGCCCCGGCAATCGCTCTCGTCGCCTCCATGGTCGCGGAAACGCGGGCCTGCATCTTCTGGTTTTCGGTAAGCGCATCCGTGGTGGTGGAAATGGTGCGGGCGTATTTCCGATAGGCTTCGTCAAAATTGACGATGATGCCCATGGTGCGCAGCATTTCCGGCTGCGCCGTCTGGATGGCCGTGGTCATCCGGCCGAAGGCTTCCGAGGAATTGATGTTGCCGATGACGGCGGCGTCCTGGGCGGACCGGGCCAGCTTCGTAGCGGACGAAAGATCCATCTGCGCCTGGATCATCTGCGAGACGGACTGGCGGGAGGCCAGCATGGAAATGCCCGTGCGCTCCAGGGAAGTCTGGTAGGTATTGAGCTCCGAGGCCGCGTAGCCGGCGTTTTCTCCGACCGTGTGCATGACGACGCCGAGCGTGTCATAACGGGCGGCCTGGGTGGTGGACTCAGCGATGAAGGCCGAAGCGCCGCGCAGGGAGACATAAGCCCCAGCCAGGGCCGTGACTTGCGTAACCAGTGTCCCGAAAGACTGTGTCAGGATGCTTGTGCCGGAAGCGGCCTCGCGCATTTGGGCCGCGTTCTGTGCAGCCCGATCGCCAAGGGCCTTGACTTCCTTCTCGGCAACGCCCTGGATTTTTGCGAGGTCTTCGACGGCTTTCCGGTAGACCCCGATAGCCCCAGTGACGCCTTTGATGACGTCTTGCTGGGCCATGCGGACATTCCACTGCGCCTGCTGCTCGGCGGATCGCTTGGTTGCATCCGTCAAGGAGTCCATAGACTGGCGCAGCGAGCCGACCTCGGCGCGCCCCTCGGAAGTCGAAATTGTTACTTTGTAGCCGGCCTCGGGCATGATTCATCCTGGGTTTCCAGGATGCTGCCCGGCCCGCGGGACATGCGCCGCCCCTGCGATGGGAATTTTTCGGCCTGGGCTCGGGTGGGGAGGACGACGACCCGCGCATGAGCGTGCAAAAAGAGGGGGAAGACTGTTGCCGTTTAGCCCGGTCCGCTGGTATCGGTTCTCCGAAAAGGGGAGGGCGGCATGGAGCCTACGATTGTGGCGTCACTTATTACGTTGTTTGTGGCGCTTTTGATTTTTCTTGTCTGTCGCGGGATTGTATGCTGGTATTTCAAAATAAATGAGCATATAGACGACCAGTATCAACAAACACAGGTGTTGAAGAAAATACTATCTATACTGGAGAGCCAACAAAAAGAACGCGCGGCAGACAAGAATGAGGCCAAACTTGGTCGAAGGATTTATTGCAATGCTTGCGGGGAGGACATAACCCATATGCCAAATGTCTGCCCTAACTGTGGAAAAGAACTAAAGTATAAAGCTAATTCTGAATCATAAAGTTGTCTGGAGAGGAAAATGGACCAAGCAAAAATATTCGAGTTGACCAACCGCGTCCGTCAAGTCCAAGGCCAGCAACTCAACGAAGCAATGACAAAGAACTCCCTCGTCATGCCCTTCATCCAAGCATTGGGCTATGATGTCTTCGATCCAAATGAAGTCGTCGCAGAGTTTACGGCAGACGTTGGCACGAAGAAAGGCGAAAAGGTCGATTTTGCCATCATGCGCGATGGCCTTCCCGCCATCATGATAGAGTGCAAGCCGATGGGCATGCCTTTGGATGGCGGGAAGTGCAACCAACTCCACCGATATTTCCCCACGCACACCACGACACGCATCGGCATCCTGACGGATGGCGTCACCTACCTTTTCTTTTCCGATCTGGAACAACAGAATATCATGGACTCCAGGCCGTTCATGAAGGTCGATTTCGGGAATTTCAACGATAGGCTTCTCCCTGAGATTCAGAAGCTCTCGAAGGATATGTGGGACCTTGAGGCGGCACTATCCTCGGCAAGCAGCCTGAAGTATGTGAGCGAGGCAAAAAAGCTGTTCGCTCAAGAATCGGCAAGCCCCTCTGAGGATTTCGTCAAGTATTTTGCTTCTCGCATCTACGACGGACACGTCACGGCCAAGGTGCGTGAGCAATTTTCTTCCATTGTAAAAAGGGCGATTCAAGAACACATAAACGATCTCATTAATTCACGCCTTGAGTCGGCCAAGGTGGATGACATTCCGAAGAAAGACGACGCCACAGAGCAACAAATTGACAGCGATGGAACAGGGATCGAAACAACCGATGACGAAGCGGTTGCTTTTTTAATAATCAAAACGATACTTCGACAGGCAATATCCCCTTCGCGTATATTCATCCGGGATGCGAAGTCTTATTGCGCTATTGTCCTTGATGACAACAACCGCAAGACAATTTGCCGCTTGTATTTTAACGGGAAGAAGAAGTCGGTGGGCATATTTGACGCGGCCAAGAAAGAAGAGCGAGTGGCCATTGAAAACGAAGACGACCTCTTTGCCTGCGGCGACAAGCTGCTTGCAGCCCTGCAGACGTTCTTAACAGGGGAGCAGGGGTAGGGAGAGCGAGCCGTTTTGGGCTAGACTGGAACGAGGACCGAAACTTTTTTGCGCGGGTAGAAATTTTTCTTGCAAAAAGTTTCTACCCGCGCTAATTTTTTCTTGCGGGCGGGGAAATGGCCCGGCCCACAAACCCTGACCGGGGCGAGAATACGCCCCGAACGGAGAAAGAAAATGGAAATCGAAGCCCGCCGCGAAATCGCCGCCCATGCCGCCGCCGCCACCAACGGGAAGACCTGGGAACCTGCCGAACCGAACACCCGCGAAATCATCCGCGTCTACCTGCCCAACTCCTGGGGCTACTGCGAAATTTTGGCCGATGGCCGCGTGAACATGGACAAGGCCAAGCGCGCCGCCTTTGACGCCGGCCTGCGGGGTCAGCTCGAAAGCGCAGGCCTGACCGCCTGCCGCGTGTAGGGAGGAGTGGGGGCCGGCCAAGCCGGCCCCCACCTTGCTCGAAACTCGCCCCGTTCGCCGGGGCGGAAACCGGGGCGCGATGCCGCCCCGAGGAGCGAAATTATGGATAGCCGCAAATGTTGCAACATGATGGCAGCGTATCAGGGATTTGCCGGTCATGAGACCGTGCGGGCCGTGATGGCGCAAGTCCCGGGCGAATTGGCCAGCCGTCTGACCGGAGAGGAGCTGGGCATCGTGATGACGGCCGTGCACAAAGCGTATCACGCTGGCCGTGCGTCGAGCGGCGCGGACGTCTACGACGCCTCTCCCGTGGATGGTGCTGCCTGGATCGACGCCATTGGCCGGTCGGTCTACTGGCGGGAACAAGAGGGCCGGTTGACTTGCTGGACCAGCTAAAAAAAGGGAGGGCAGGACCGTAAGGCTCTGCCCTTTTTGACTCTCTAACAGCAACTGTTTCAACCCACGCCTTGCGGCGACACGAAACAGAAAGCGAACTCATCAGCTTGATTGTTTCAATCCAACGCCTTTCGGCGACAAGAATCTGATAATTAAACGTCGATACACATGCAAGGAAAATTATGCAAGAGCCCTTCGACGTCTTCGTCGCCCAGGAATCCGCCCGCCTAGGCGTCCATCGATCAACCATGGTCGAAGCGATCCAGGCCGGCCGCTGCGGCGGGGAGCATCGCGACGGGTACTGGTACACGTCCACGACGGCGGCCGCCAAATGGTACGCCGAGTACTATCGCCATGCCGGTGCGCTCTACAGCCAGAGCGCGGGCAAGAACTGGGCAAAAGACTTGCCGCGCATGCGGGAAATGCTTGAAGCTGGGAAATCTGTCGAGGAGGTCGCCGCCGCGCTCAAACGAAGTGTAAACGCCATCAAAATCAAGGCGTGTAAGGAGAAGATACGGCCCAAGCAGATCGCGAAAATGGTAAGTGCCCAGAGACAGACGCCGCCTCCCTCGGTCGCTCCATCACCCGGCCGAGTCGCGCAGGTCTGTCCCGCCATCGCCGAGGATGACCGTCCGCAACCGCGGAATAGGTACACGCAACGCCGCCAGGACGACCGCGAGGGGCGGCTGCGCATCCACGTGGCTCCGGAGGTCAAGCGGCGGCTGGCTGCCGGGCTGGCGCGCATCAATGCACGACTGCCGGACGGGGAGCGCGTGAGCATGGCGCAATTTTTGAGCTGGGCCGGGCTGGCGGCGCTGGAGGACGAAGCGGCCTTGAGAAGAGGCAGAGCGCTGGCCGAAAAGCTCTAAAAAACACGGGGGCCGGCGGGAGTCGGCCCCCGTTCAATCTTCCTCTCCCCATGGGCTTCCGCCCCCACCCCCGTCTCCCTGTCGCTCCCTGTTCCGTTCCCATCGCTCCCGGATCAGCGGGTACAGCTCAACCTCAAGCCGCAGCACCCGCTCCAATGTCTCCACGGGCTCCCGATAGGCCTCGCACAGCCTGGCCACGGCCTCGCTCGTGATGAGCAGCGGCACGGCCAGGGATTGCGCGCCGGCCATGGAGACAAGGAACTCGGTCCGCGTCGGCCGGTCGAATTGGTGCGCGGTCTGCCAGATTTTCCACGGGATGACGTTCTGTGGGAACAGTGGGGCCGGCTTCGAGCACTCCGGGGTGCCGCAGGGGGGCTGGAGGTCGTCCGCCTCGTAGACGTCGCGGCACGCCTCGCACGGATCGCCATCCAGCCCCCATATCTGCCAGCGGCCCCAGGCTAGGAGTTTTTTTCGGTGGCCTCGACGACCAGCGCGTCGGCGCGGCGGGAGTCGGTCAGGACCTCGACGATGGTCCCCGTGGCCGTCTCGCAAAGGTCTTCCAGGGCCGCCGTGCTGTACTCCAGGGGCAGCGGGTTGCCCTCGGCGTCGTCCTCGTCGCTCGGGACGTCCTTCCATCCCCGGATGACCTGGAGCGCCCGCGCCTTGAGGTGCCCGATGGTGTCATTCACGACATAGGCTTTGGCGCGCGGGTCGTATTCCTGGAACTTCTTTTCGAGTTCCGTTTCGTCGGTGGCGGTCATAGGCATGACCAACCAGGCAGCCCCGGGCAGCGACAGGATGCGAATCCACTTTTCCTTGGGCTTGCGCGAGAAGCGGTGAATTTTCGAGAGAGCCATGATGTTTTCCCCTTCCCCCGTTGTTGCGGGCCGGAAGCGGCCGGGGATTCCGCTTGTCGGGCGCGCGCCCTATCCGACCCGCGAAAAGGTGAGGTCCTACTTGAAGGTCCAGGTCATGGAGTCTTCGCCGTTGACTTCGAGAGCGGCGAAGTCGCAGGACCAGTCGATGAACGGGCCGTTGTTGGTCAGCTTTGGAACCTGGATGCGGCAGCGGGCCATGTCGTGCTGGAGCTTGTAGCCGTCGGTATTGCCGAAGAGGATGGACACGGCCTGCTCGGTACCCTCGAAGCCGTCGAAGAACCGCTGCACATCGGCCGGGCGCAGGTGCCCCTTGAGCGTGCCTTTGATCGTGCGGCGGTCCTCGCCGTAGGCCTCGGGGAACCCGGAGGTGGTCATCTCGTCGTCCACCATCTGGATCTTGTCCGCGAAGGTCACGTCCAGGGTCATGAGAACCTTGGTCACGCCGCCGATGGTGATGGTGGTCTTGCGGCTCTCGATGGGCTTGCCGATCTTGGTCGGCGCGGGAAGATAGCCACGGATCACGTCACCCGTGGCCCATCCGCCCGAAGCCTTGACGCCGGGCGAAATCGTCAAGACATTGGTGGTCGTGTTGCCGCCCAAATCAAGGCCAAGGGCCAGCCCATCACCATCACCCGCGCCTCGGACGGGACGGGCGAGTTTGATCCGGCCACCGGGGCATACAAGCCGGTCGCTCCCCAAATTTTCCATGGGTACGCCCTGGCCGCAAGCTCAGGCAGTTCGGTTGCCGCAAATTTATTCCAGCACCTCATAGACGGCACGCTCATTAAGCAGGGCGACACGATGTTCACCATCGCCGCGTCGGGCCTTGGCTGCGTGCCGCTGACCACCGACACGTTGACCGACGTCAAAGGCGCCGTCTGGACCCTCATTGCCGTGGACGTGGTGAGCCCGGCCGGCGTTGACCTGCTCTACAAGGCCCAGGGGCGGAAGTAGATGCAAGCCGACCTCACGACTAGCGCAGACGCCTTCGAAAGGGCCCTGCAGGAGATGGTGGACACCATCGGAACGGATTACCGCGCTGTCGTTCGCGCAGCCATTCTTAAGCTCATGGTGACCCTCACGAAGGAGAATCCCAAGGACACCGGCCGCTGCGCTGCGTCATGGATGGTTGGCCCGGATTGGTCGGATTGGAAAGAGCCTCCGGGCGATTACACGGGCGTGGATCTCGCCGCCCGGGTGCAACAGATAGTTGCCGCTCTCCCCGATTCGGACGTCTACGTGCTCTACAACAACATCGAATATCTCATGGCGCTTGAGGATGGGCATTCGGAGCACGCCCCGTCCGGGTTCATCGCCAACACCATGCTGGCCTTTGCCGAATACGTCCAGGGCGAGGCTCAAAAACGGGGGTACGCCTCATGACCCCTGACGCCATCATCCGGGCCGTGCAGACCTATTTCAAGACCAACTGGACGGCCACGCCGGTCGCTTACGACAACCTCGCCTTCACGCCGCCGACTGACGGGAAATGGGTCCGATGCACGGTGCTCCCCGGCAAGGCCTTCTCCGAGGAGGTTGGGCCGGACGCGTCGGGCCATCGCATCGGCGTGGTTAAAGTTCAGGTGTTCACCCCGTCCGGCGTTGGCGTGCAAGTCGGATGGGCCCTGGCGGCACAGGTCGAGGCGCTTTTCAAGGGCAAGGACGTGGGTGAGGTCTTTTTCGCGCCCGGGGATGACCTGAGCCAGGAAGGCCCGTCCACCGTGGACAGCGGCGTCACAAACGGAAACCAGCAGCACACCGTCACCTGCCCGTTTTGGGCCTGGGACGGGGAATAAGAGGAGGCTACCATGGCCATCGCCGAAGACATTGCCCGGGGGAGAGAATTCGGCCTCTTCTGCCCGGCCGAAACCACCCCGGGGCAACTCGTTTTCCCGGCTTCGACCGACGCGGTTCTCGCGGCCGGCTTCCCGGATATGAACCAGAACCCGAGCTACACCGACTCCGAGGAAATCCAGACCGACACCCGCGGTCTAATCGACCAGTTCCAGGACATGACCCCGGCTGGCTCCGTGCCCATCAAGATCTACGCCCGGCCGTCCGGCACCAAGGGCAGCGTGCCCATGGGCGACGCGATCCTGGCCAGCATGTTCGGCAAGAGGACGGTCAACGCGGGAGCCTCCGTCGTCTATTCCCCGGCCGTCCTCAAGCCGGCTTTCTCGACCTGGTACCGTCGTGGCCCGGTCGTCTTCTTCGGGCGCGGCTGCGTCGTGGATCAGGGTAAAATCAGCGCCGTCAACAAGGGCGCGGTCGGCGTCGAGACAAACATCCAGTTCATGGAGATGGGATGGGCCGGCCTGGATGATCTGACAGCCGACGCCGCAGCCGCGGCGACCGCCATCACCGTGACCAACGCCAAGAAATTCCGGAAGGGCGCGAGGATCTACAACAAGACTCAGAACGACTTCGCCACCAACGGCTACGAGGTCACGGACGTCAACTCGGACGGCGGTGGCGACGTAATCCATGGCCTACTCCGGCTCCACGAAATCGCACGGCGGCGTCTCATCGAACCGCACGGCCTTGATGGTGGCGCGTCCTTCGACCAGGGCCCGGGTGATCCGGTGCCAGCCGTCCATGACGAAGCCCTCGGCGTCGAGGATGATGGGGCAGTCCATGTCGGCGGCCATGACCCGCTTCATGTGCGCGGCAAGATCAACGGCCGACTCGATCGGGTTCCAAACGTGCTGGCCGACGAAAAGCGCCGCAAGCGGGAGGTCGCAAGGCTCAAGCGTCTTGGCCCGGTCGATCAAAACGGAGACAAGCCACACCCTGTTCCCGCTACGAAATTTGTTCTCGAAGCCGTGGTAGGACTTGAGGGCGACTGGTTTGTAGGTGGTCATTCTCAGCCCCTCACCAGCTCCACGCTGGCGCTCGATTTCAAAAACGGCCGCAACAACGCCTCAACGGCCAGGAACCGCGTCCCGGCCGGCGCGCCGCTCGCGTACTGCGTCGTGATGACGTCCACCCGCTCCATGACCACCTGGCCGCCGCGCTCCAGGTCCGGCAGCATTTCCGTGCCGGTGAGGTAGCGGAGGGCGGCTTCGCATTGGGCCTGCTTGACGGCTTCAGGGATCTCGTTGGAGGGCCAGTACCCGGTGTAGGTCTGACCCATGATGAATCCGTCTTGGTAGTAGCTCCGGGTACAGCTCTGATTGATCGGGACGCCGACCCGGGGCCAGCAAAGCGGCTGGTTGTATTTGACAGGCGCACCAAGCCAGGAGAGCCCCCAGAGGTAGCCCATGGCGCGAACCAGGGCGGCCTCTTTGGCGGCGTTCTCTCCCGTCCAGTCCGATATTGCGCGGAGCGTGAAATAGGCGTCAGCGTAGGCCGCGTCGGCCAGTGTCTGCGCTCCCGTCACGCCTGCGCCTGTCTCGACAATCAGGGCCATGTTACGCCTTGGCCTCGGCGGCCTGGATCACGGCCAGGACGGCGTCCTTGGTGGTGGCGTCGGCCCCGATGGTGATGCTGTGCTCTTTGGCGTAGGCGCGCATCTGGGCGATGGTCATGTCCACCAATGCCTTGGGCTCCGCTTCGGCGGCCTCGCCGAACTTGGTGTGCTGCTGCGGATCGAAATCGGGCTCGTTGATGAGCATCCCGTCGGGGAAGCCTTCGTGGTCGATGCGGATGGTCTTGATTTCGCTCATGGCGTTTTCCTTTGCGGCGGGCGACCGATGGCGGTGCCCGCCGCTTGGCGGTCAGGTCTAGCCGGCGACGCGGCACGCCAGCTCGGGGCGCACCAGGGCCGCGCCGAACAGGATGTCGTAGGACCAGCGGGTCCGCTTGTGCTGCCGGGAAATCTCCAGGCGCAGGGACAGGCCGGAAACCGGGTCCTGGGCGCTCTGGATGATGTTGCCGAGCCCATCGGCGGAGTCGGCGAGCGGACGGTTGGCGAAGGCGATAGCGTCGCGGTGGAAGGCGAGATTGGCCACGTGGGACGCCTTGACGGTCACGGCCTCGGAGCCGGCCAGGGCTTTCTTGAGCCCGGGTTCGATCTTCACGGTGACGTCCGTGGCGGCGGCGGCCTGGGTGGCGTCCTCGGTCACGACGTAGGTCTGATCGTGGCCGGCGAAGGTAATGACGTCGCCGGTCTTGAGAGCGCAGGCGCCCGTGGACGCGGCAGTGGTGCAGGTGATGGACTTGGCCCCGAGGGCCTGGGCGGTGGCCGCCTTGGCGATCATGCCGGTCGTGATGGAGCCGGCGGCATGCGTCGGCACGTTCTGGTCCATAAACCAGTCGAAGCCGAGTTTGCGGACGATCTTCCCTTCATTGATGGCCTGGGCATCGCCGGTCCAGGAGGCGTCCTGGAAGGCGCGCAAGTTGAGGGCGTTGGCTTCGGCATCGGCATCAAACACAAAACGCCGCATGTCGGGCTTGGCGAGATTGTTGTTCAACACCTTTCGCGCATTGGTAGCGTCTTTGACATCCGATCCGAACGGCGTGGTCCCGGCGGTCCCGACGAAGCCGTAGACGCCCTTGTAGAGCCCGAGCAGGTAGGAATCCACGAAGTTTGCCAGCCCCTTCACGGCTTCGGCGGCCTGCATAGGAATGACGCCGCCCATGGCTTCCATCATATCTTTGTCGGACAAGAAGAAGGGTGCCTCTTGCCATACGTCCATGGGCAACGGGACCGTCCCGGGGGTCACGCCGGCATCGTCAGGCGGGGTGTAACTCGGAGTGACGGGGTTGGTCGCAACAGGGGACGGAACCGGGATGTCGATGGTCGCGCCCTGTTTGGCGGCATCACTCCCGAAGTCGCTGTTGACCAGACGCGGCATGACGCAGTTCTGGCGCAGGGTCAGAAGCCCCTGAGCCAAAATCTGCGGGACAACCTCGACGAGCGTGTTGACGTTGGGCATTTGTCTTATCCTCTACAGTCCGCCGCCGGCCGCTTACTGCTGACGTTGGACCTTGATTTTTCCCGCCGCGATGTCCTCGAGGTTGGCTCCGAAGGCCTTGGTGTCGCTGGCGAGAATGGTTTGCGGGGTGCCCCCGTGCTGTCCGCCCTTGGGCGGCTGCGCCCCGCCGCCGGTCGCGCCGGTTCCGGCATAAAACTTGGGGCGTTCTTCCTTGTAGGTCTTGGCGAAGAAGGCGCTCAGGTCATCAGGGGAGGGCTGGCCATCCTTTCCCAGGACGGTGATCCCCCCGTCTTCTTCCATGCGGAAACGGGGCGAGGTGAGGTGCATGACGTCCTCGACGTCATCGGGCAGCACGCCGGCCTTGAGCGCGGCGTCACGAACCTCGCGGTCAAGATGGAGCTTGCGAAGCAGGGCGTCCTTTTCGGCCAGTTTGGCCTTGAACTCGGCCTCTTTCTTTTCCTGGTCCGCGCGCCACTTCTCGCGGAGTTTGTCGAACTCGCCCTTTTCCTCCATCTGCTTGGTGGCCCGTTCTTCGGCTTCCTTCTTCAGCCGGGCGTATTCCTCGGGGTCCAGGTCCTTGAGCCCTGCCAGCTTCTTCTCGAAGTCGCGGGCGCGGTCGCGCTCCTTTTGCAGGGCCGACTTGAGGCCGGAGGTGTCCTCCAGGCCGTCCACGTCGAGGTGAAACTTCCCGTCTTTCTCGACGTAAAGCGCCTTTTGGCCTTCTTCGAGGCCGTCCAGGGTATCCAGCACGAGTTTCAACGCCATTTTTCGATCCCTCCCGGATCAAGCTGCGGGCATCACGCCGCGCGGCTGCTTTACAGATGCAGCCCACGCTATGAGCCGCCATGGACACGCGCCGCCCCCTGCGTGAGAAAATTTTCAGGGGTAGGGCGGGGGAAAGGCGGGGCCGGGTGGGAGCGGGAGGAATTTTCTTGTGTGGGGAATAAAAAGTTATTGACAAAATATTTTGCAATAACTATTAATAAACCAAGGGCGGCGGGAATGGCCCGCTGGACAAGCAAAGGAGAAAGAGATGGCCACCAGCAAGAGGACCTACAATATTCAGCCGATAACCGGAGACAACCGGCGGCCGGGCGACCCGAAGGAAGGATTTTTTGTGTACTACCGGCCCCACGAAAGCTTCGGCTGGCTCGGGCGCAAGCCTTGCCCCTCGCTGGCCGATGCGGAGGCTTTCGCGGCTTCTCTCGACCCTTCGGGAGAGAGAACGGACCTTGGCAACGAAAAAGCCCCCACCGGCGGCAACCGGTAGGGGCTGAAAGTGAAACCAGGGCTTACCCCGATCTCGAGCAAAGAAGAGGGTAGGCCCGCAACTGCCGAAAGGCAAGAGGTGAACGAAATGACCTACCCTCTGAGCAACGAACAACTTGAGCGGATGGCCCCGGCGATTTTCGCGGAAACCCCATGGGACGAAGTATCCGAGCGGTACGTGTTTGTTCCGACCTCGGCCGTGGTGGAGATGTTGCGCCAGGAAGGCTTCGAGCCCGTGCGCGCAATGCAGTCCCGGACCCGCATCGAGGGCAAGCAGGGTTTCACGAAGCACCTGCTCCGGTTCCGGCACCGCGACATGCTCGAGCGTAGCCTGACCCCGGACGACCTGGGGACGCTCATCCCGGAAATCGTGGTGACCAACAGCCACGACCGGGGGAGCGCGTTCAAGGTGGACCTGGGCATCTTCCGGTTGGTTTGCACCAACGGCATGGTGGTTGGCGACCACCTGTGCCCGCCCGTCTCCATTCGCCACTCGGGCCGACCGGACGACGTGATCGACGCCGCTTTCGAGGTGATCGAACACGCGCCGGCCGCCCTGGACGCTGCCCGCGAAATGCGCGCCCTGGCCCTGACCCCGGGCGAGCAGGCGGCTTTCGCCACAGCGGCCCGGGAACTCCGCTGGCCGACCGAGGAAGCGGCGACAGCCCGCGTGGAACCGGAAAGCCTGCTGCGCCCGCGCCGCTGGGACGACAAGGGCAACGACCTGTGGAACGTGCTCAACCGGGCCCAGGAAAACATTCTCAAGGGCGGCGTTAAGGTGCGAGGGGCCGATGGCAAGCCGCGCCGGGCGGCGGCCGTGAACTCGGTGGACGGTGACCGCAAGCTGAACAAAGCCCTGTGGACCCTGGCCGAGGAAATGCGCCGGATCAAGGCCGCGTAAAGCCCAAAAGGCCGGGGAGGGGGCGACCTCTCCCCGGCCAGGGAGATATAAGCCATGAAAGCACATATCGAAATCGGCACGACGCCATGGTGTGAGTGGACGGGTTGCATGGCCGGTATGAGGATCGCCGAGGAATCTGGCGTTCACGCCTGCGGGTTTGAGACCGTCAAAGCGGCGGAGGAGGCCGCCAGAAAGCTGCGGCCTCACTTTAAGCGAGGGCGCGTCAAGGTTGTGCGCGGGGATTGTCCAACTGCAAAGGCTGTATTCGGGGGGATGTAGCCATGAACGTACCCATGCCGCGCCAAACGCTCCAGGCCCTGGCCGACAATCACGCGACCGTTGCGGCCCTGGTGGAAGAGGGCTTTCGCAAGCTCGGGGAGGCGAAGCGAATTATGAAGGCCGCCCTGGGCCAAAGCCACGACAACCTTTTTCTTGACCGGATCAGCGACTACTGGCTTGAGGAACCGGACAAGCCGACAAGCGCCATGCGCGAATCCTTGACCACGATCCAGGAAAACTTCTGGCGCTACACCCTGGCACAGTCCGGCATTCGCGACATGATGGGGCCGGAGGACCGGGACCGCATGGACAAGATGTTTCGGGACCACACGACCCCGGGCTTCACAGAAAACAACCTCCTGGCCACACTGCAAGGCCTCTACGAAAGCCGCGACGACATCGCCCGGGCGTGCGTCGAAAGCTGTTACCGCCGGCTGCGCCCCTGCCGCTGGGATCGGCAGCACAAGACCAACAGCCCGTGGAAGGTGGGGCCGAAGGTCATCCTCGACCGCGTCTTCGGGGCCTGGAGTTGGGTAGATCGGCAAGACCTTTTGTCCGACATGGACAAGGTCTTTCACATGCTCGACGGGAAGGGGTTCCCGGAATATCCGAACGATTTCGTGACGGCGGTGAAGGAGGCGCTCCGGTCAAAGGAGTCAGCCTTTGAAACCGACTATTTCGACTGCCGGGCCTATTTCAAGACCGGCACGCTTCACATAAAGTTCAAGCGGCCCGACATCGTGGCCCGGTTCAACAGGGTCGGGGCAGGGGAATCGAACAACTTGGGCGGATAATACCCGGAGGGTTGCGGCCCTCCCCGGAGTTGCAGATGGACCAGAAAACGCTTCAAGAGATCGTCTTCAACACCATGGAGCGATACGGCGAAGAGGAGGGCAGGCGCGTCTTGATGGCGCGCCTCGCATCCGATCCGGCCTTTGAGGGTGCGGCCACGCGCTACGGCCTGGAAATCCTCAAAGGCGCGGCCGAAGCTGAATCCGCGCCGAAACAGTAGGGGGACGGATGCAAGACCTTATCGCCTCGATCTTGGGCGGGACATACCTCCCCCCGGACGCCCCCGGCCCTGACGGTCGCCCGGCTGCCTACGCGGTCGCGGAATGGCAGGCCAACGAATGCGCCACGCTCGACGACGCCCGGACCTGTCGCGACTACCTGGCCGGATGGCCGGAAGGCCCCCAGGGCGGCATGCTGCCCGTGGCCCGGGTGGCCGTCATCCTCGACCTGACCCGGGAGGCAATCCAGCAACAAATTGCCCGGGGGTACGTCCACGCGGTCAAAGTCGGCAAGGTGTTCCTGGTTCCTCTGGGCGAGGTGGAACGATGGCGGCCGGTGAAGGCGGGGCGGCCGAGGGTGGTGGGCATTTTTCCGGGTGCGTCCTTTGTCGGTGTGGGGTGTTTCGGGCCAGGGCGAAGTAAAAAATAGTTCTCAAGATGAGAACTTTTGCTTGACCGGACCGGGTTGGATGGTAATATTAAGCCATGGACGGGACGGGAAGAAAGATGCGGGTGATCTCCAGGAAAGCACTTGTGGCTTTCTGGGAAAGATTCCCTGATGCAAAGGGCCCTCTTTCCGCTTGGTATGACACTATAAGTTCCAGAGCCTGGAAGAACTTGACGGAACTTCGCCAGCTTTCCCGTACCGTTGATTATGTTGGTGGCGACAGATTTGTGTTTAATATCGCGGGGAACAATTTTCGCCTCGTTGTTCGGATTGATTTCAATAGTCAATTGGCTTTTGTGCGGTTCGTGGGGACTCACAAAGAATACGATAAGATAGACAAGATCAGCGAGATTTAACACCTCTGCAAAATGAGGGGGTGACCACCATGGAACGCCTGATTAAGACGGAAGCCGATTACGACAACGCCCTGGCCATCATTGACGGACTCATGGGGGCTGGACCGGACACAGAAGACGCCGAGCGCCTGGAGTATTGGGCAAAGCTCGTCGAGATTTACGAAGACGAGCACTACCCCATCCCTAAGCCCACCCCCCTTTCGGCCATCCAGTTTGCCATGGAGCAGCAGGGCTTGACCCGGCGCGACCTGGAGCCGTTCATGGGGAGCAAGGGGGTCGTCTCCGAAGTGCTGGCCGGCAAGCGTCGCCTGACTCTGGACATGATCCATGCCCTTCACGCGGGGCTTGGCATTCCCCTGGACACTCTGGCCCAGGAAATGCCCTTGCAACCCCAAGGCCTGGACGTCTCCACGTTCCCGATCAAGGAAATGAAGGCCCGGGGCTGGATCAAGCCTGCGGGCAAGGGGGAGGTCGAAGCGGCCGTGCGCCAATGGCTCGACGAATGCGGCCTTGGCGACGCTCCGCTTGCCTACGCCGCCCGCAGCTCCATGCGCCTGGGGGCCAGGGGCGACGAAAGCGCCATGCTGGCCTGGGTGTGCGGCGTGAAGGCCATCGCGGCCCGGGAGCCGCTGCCGACAAAGTTCGACCGGGCGGCCCTGGACCATGCCTTTCTTCGCGGCTTGATCGCCTTGAGCCCTAACCCCCGAGGCCCAGCCCTGTCCCGGGACTATTTGGCCAAGGCCGGCATCCACCTCGTTGTTGAGCGGCATTTTGCCAAGACGTACATGGACGGGGCCGCGCTGCTCGAGCCGGACGGCACGGCCGTGGTCGGCATGACCTTGCGATACGACCGGATCGACAATTTCTGGTTTACGCTGCTCCACGAGGTGAGCCACCTTGCCCTTGGGCATGTCGAACCGGGGAGCTTTGTGGTTGACGACCTGGAAGCCCGGAGCCAAGACGCGAGGGAGCGCGAGGCTGACGCGATGGCCATGGAAGCGCTCATCCCGTCCGAGGCATGGGAGCCTGTCCCGGCCCTGGCCCGCACGACGCCGGAGTTCGTCGTCGGCATGGCCGAAAAGCTCGGCATCCACCCGGCCATTGTGGCGGGACGGGTGCGGCATGAGACGCGGAACTTCCGGCTGTTTGCGAAGCTGGTGGGGAGTGGGGAAGTGCGGAAGCTGTTCCCTGAGTGGACGTCGTAAAGGGGCTCGTATGAAGATCGCGCTTATTCCTGTTGTCTTGCTTGTTCTTCTGATGTCATTGATATATTTGTCAACCATTGGTATTATTGGAATAGAGATGAAAAACGTCATTCAGCTTAAAAAAGAAAAGGATGCTGGAGACAAGCCATTTATTGAGTTTTTGGAGAAAAATTTATAGCACTCATAGTGTCAGCATGAACACCCTGGCCGTGGCGTTGCTGGCGGAAGGGATGGGGAGAAAGCCGGCGGGGAGGTAGATAATATGGGCATTCCATTCATGGGTCGAACTGCATCATTTTCCGAATCTTTTCCAGAAGTAGAAAGTATTTCGGTCACATTTACAGAATCAGAGGCTCGCTACGAAAAGGGGCCTGATAGACAAGGGCCTATAACAATAAGCGGACGCGGCGACTTCCCCTCGGCCCTGCCGTGCTGTTGCCATCAATGTGAAAATGGCGGAATCCAAATTGATGGCGATATACGAGCCATGGTGTCCGGCAAAACGGAAAAATCGAAAGGGAGCCGTAATTGCACTGGCCACATCGGGGGAAACGATCCCTGTCTAAATGTTATAGCATATGAAATTTATATAACATACAAATAGGAATAAAACTGAAATGCGAAGGCAACCAGGCCAAACGACGAAGGCTTTCAGGATTCATCGGAGGGCGCTGCGCAGACAGGCTTATCGGATATTTCTTGAAGGTGGCCTTGTTTGTTCAATACTCGGCACTCTCTACGAGGCTGAAGGTTGGGAGCCATGGGAACAGGGGAAGCCGTTTCTTGTGTCCTGGCAAGAAGAAGCACCAGATGAAGACTCTATATCCGAGATGGAGAGACGGTTTCAGAAGGAAATAGCAACGACAACGCAAGAGTTTGGCGAGAAAGGGCTTGCCGATTGGTTTGAAAGCCTAACCATGTCCAAGGGCGTTGACGATCTTTATCATCCGCTGAGGCCGGTGGTAATATCATGAAATTCGGCTTCCGCATCCCCTCTCTGAAGAAGCGAACCGCCGCCCGCACGTCGCCGGCCATTGCCGCCTTCCTCCTCGCGGTCGGCCTCTCTATCCCGGCCCACGCCCAACATGCCAGCGTCTACGGCCCCAGCGGGGCCTACATGGGCTACGTGGTCGTCACCCCGAGCATGCCGCCCGGGGCGATTCCCGAAGCGACAGCGGCCGGCATTTCGACCGACAACGTCCAGTGCCCGAAGGATTTGCCGAAGGACCAGTACCGGCGGTTTATGCCGGCGGGGATGGAGCCGGCACCGGGGTTGGGGATTTGTGAAGGAATGAGGAGGGTGGGAAAGTGAAGGTAGTTTTGTGGGTTCTTGCGCTGGCAGGCATTGCCAGTGGTGGGCTTTATTATGCGGCAAGCCTCAATGCCTTTGGCGGCATTGGTATTGTCCTAAATCATTTGTTCACCCCGGGCTGAATAGCCTTCAGCACACATCCCACAGATGCCATGGTGCAGGCTATCCGCCGAATGTAAAGGAGAGCGAAGGATGAATATAGGTTTTGGCGATGCGACAAAGCTAGCGTCAATGATTGCGAAGTTACTGGAAGACGGCATGACGCTCCCCGCACAAGAAAAGATAGTTGAACTAAGAAAAAAGTTGGTATCGCTTGAAAACGACTACCTTGATCTACAACAGGAAAATAAGCGTCTTTCTACAATGATAGAACGCCGAGAAAAAATAGAGTTCGATAAGGGATTTTATTGGATTGTTGATGGACAGGGGGCAAAGTCGTGGCCAATTTGTCCTGTCTGTCATGATAAAGACGGGAAACTCATAAGAATGAAAGATTTAGGATATGACTTTTATTGCCATGTTTGCCAATTTACACAAGAACACACTAAGCACAGCTCAGACTTTGGAAGTGCCCCTCCGGACAGTCCGTGGGGCAATGGAGCTTGGTAGCTCAACACACCTTCCCTTCCGCCTCCATCCCCGCCAACTCCCGCTTCTGCATCTCTTCCGCCATGGCGGCCATGACCAGCGGAAACACCTTCTCGACTTCTTCCGCCGGCATGACCGCCGCATAGTTCGCTGCCGCCCGGGACACGCCCGACTGACGAAAGAGGCCCACGGCTTGGCGTTCCAGATGGTCGGCCGTGGCGTTGTGGAACGCGGCGATAGTGGCCCGTTTGCGGGCGAGGTTATCGGTAAGCATTTCGTAGTTCCTTAATGGAAGGGGAAAATGTCGGCAGCTTGATGTCGTGATCTTCGATAAAATCAATCATTATTTGAAGTGAGTCTTCCCCTTTGAGTCCGTTCGCTAAATAACGCAATGCTACTTGCGACTCAGCGCCGCCATTTTGTGCAATATATTATTGAGTCTGCCAGCAGCTTGCATCTCATTTGAATTTGCTCATCGGGCATCGGCAAGCGCCTCCAGTTGCTTCAACGTCCTGGGCTGGTAGTCCGGCCCCACAAGATCCTTCATCGAAACCCGGCCGTCCTCGAGCAGCTTCACGCGTCCCGGGCCCAGGCTGGTGGACTGCTTCTCCGACGTAGAGAGGTCGGAAAACCAGTCGTCGGCCGTGGCATAGCGGCCCACGCGCAAGGTCTTGTCCTTGCCACCCTCATGCACGCCCCTGACCAGAATTTCGCCGTCATAGTCCCGCCGACCCCGTATGACCCAGCGGTCAAGCTCCTGCTTCATCTCGTCCATGGGGATGCCGAGCTCGCGCCAGGTGATCGTCTTCGGCAGACGGATGCAGCGGCAACGGGGGTGAATCGGGGTGTCCGGGCCTTCCCCCAGCTTAAACTCGCGGCCATGGAGAGCTAGGCAGATGGGGCAAACGCGGTTGTCGCCTGCGGTCATCCACTTCCAGCCCCGGACCACGTCGGCGTTTTGCCGGTAGACCATGTCCCGGGCTTGGTTGTTGGCCGAGCTCACAAACGTCCTGCACAGCGTCACCGCGTCCTGCCGCGCCATCCCGAACCCGTCTTCCACCCGCCGCACGAGCCCGGGATAACCCTCGCCCCGGAGCACTCCCACGTTGATGGCCTGCCGAATCTGCCCCTGGACGCTGTAGGCAAAGCTCCGGTCCACCCATTCCTGGATCAGCCGGCCGCCCATGGGCGTTTCCTGGAAGAACGTCCGGAGTTGTGCCGGCGACAGCGCCACGTTGTTCACGCCCCTGGCCAGTCCGGCCACGGACAGCGCGCCCACGGTTTCGGTGATCGAGGGCGCGGCCACGGTGACCGACATGGTGGTGTACTGCTGCGTCAGCTCCGAGCGGACACCCGCGGTTAAATCCTCCATCTCGTAGAGCAGGGCTTCCAGCCGGGCCTCCTGCCAGTCGGAGAGGTTCGCGCCGGCGTAGCGGGCCTGGAACTCGCGCATGACCTCGCGCCGGCCCTTGTCGAGCGTGGCCAGGATGGAGAGAAGGGCTTCGGCCTCGAACTGATCGAGATGGTAGCGCCAAGCCACGGCGCGAGCCCATTGGTAGGTCTCATAGAGGTCTTGTCCGCCGATCTTGGCCATGCTACGCCGCTCCCATGGCGAAGGTCACCGATCCGAAGCTGCTGGCCGAGCTCAAGGCCCGGTTCGCGGCCGATCCTCTGGTCATCAAGTGGACACCCAAGCGGCAACGAGACGCCGCCCTCGGCCGGGCGCTCCTGCTCCGCGAACTCACGCAACTTCCCCTTGGCCAGGTTGAGGGGCCCCGGCCGTCTGACCGGTCCCAGGAGCCCGACCCGGATTCAGAAACCGCGTCCCCGCCGACTGAATAGTCCCGTCCCGTGCTTCGGTCATAAGGCGGTCCATTTCGGCCTCGGCGTCGAAATCATCGGACAGCCGCCCCCGGCGCTGCAACTCGGCCCAGATTGTTTGACGCGAGAGCAGGCCGGCCTGATACGCCTGGGTCATCTCGGCCAAGGTCATGTCGGTGATGGACAGGCCGAAATCGCTATTCACGTTCACGCCGCCGCATTCCTCGGGCTTCTTGCCGACCCACGCGCCCATGTACTGCAGCATACGCTCGAGTGAATCTTGGAGCCCCCAAGCCCAGGACTGCAGCGGGCAACTTGCCTTGGCCGTGTCCACGCTGGTGGCGGTGGCCGTCATGTTGCCGGGCCGGGTGACCATGGGATCAAGGGCGGCCTTGGCCATGCGGTCCTCAAGGTCCTTCAGGGACTCGCGGTTTGCCCCGATGGCCGCGCCGCTATGCTCGACAAACCCCAGCCGAGCACTCTCGCTCGTGGACTTGAGCATCTTATTGGGGCCGATTTCCATCACGGCGCCGCTGTCCCCGTCGGTGAACCCGCTCCAGAAGAGAATCGGCACGCTCGCCACGTGCTCGATCTGGTTGGCGTCGGACCACTTCTGCCAGTGCAGGCAGTTCAGGTCCGCCAAGTCGGCCAGGGGCGGCTTGCCGGCCATGAAATCGGTGCGCTTCGTGTAGACTGGGAAAAGCGGGATGAACCCGATGGACATGGTGCCGGAAAGGTCCGAGTTAGGGCGCCAGTCTTCGCCGCCTTTGGCATCCTTCACCGGTTCCCAGACCGTGAAAAAACAGCGGGGTTCACCATCGGCATCGGCCTTCAAGTCCAGCACCCGCACCCGGCAAACGGTCTTCTCGCCCCATTCCCCGTCCGCCTCCACGCTCATTTCGCGGAGGCGGACCTGTGTCAGCGTCTCCCTGGCGATTTGTCGGCACGTTCCCAGCGAATCCCAGTCTTGGCCATATCGTCGGCGATGCAGACACCATTTTCGGCATCGAAAATGGAGCTGTCCGCCGGCCCCGGGAGGACGGTGCGCTTAAACGCCTTTTGGTACTCGGCGATCTTCCGGGCAATTTCCGTGGCGATCATCCGGCAACCCTCGTTCGGCTTGCCGTTCCAGCCGTAATACTCGGACACCCGGAAAAGTGTTCCTCGGGGCCAGCATCTCTTTGTGCCGTCCGGCATTGTGGCCTCGGTGCCGTCCGATTCCGCCCACCAGCCAACAGAGAATGGGTGCGATGACCCCCAGTCGAAAGAGCGGTCCAGCCTCCAGGATGGAGGGATTGGGAAGGGATGCAGCACGTGCTTTGAGGCAAGCCAAACGTCATCAATCGCGCCGCCCGCCGTGATGTCCCAGCATCCTTCGAGCCAGGCCTTACGTTTATTCTCGTCGGTGATGGCTTCCAGGTTTTTGAGGTACTGCGGATCGGCCGCGAGCAGGATCTTGTTCTCGTAGATCGAGCCGTGCAGGCAGACACGCGGCCGCCCGTGTTCATCCTGAATGACCGTTCCCCGTGGAGCAGGGTCGATGAAGCGGGCCTTTACCCAGTTGTGGCCAGGGCCATAGGGGTTGGCCGTGGCCCGGTACTTTCTCGGGACGCCCGAATGCGACGAGCGGCACACGGACATCATGTCCTCGTAAAGCGCCGGGCTTGCCCAGTTCGTCAGTTCTTCCCAGCCGATCCAGGGGTATTCGTGGCCGTGATAGTTCCAGTAGTCGTCCTGGACCTTGGCCGTGCGGAAAAGCAGTTCTTCGCCGCCCTCGAAGCGCCATTTATAGTCGGAGTGGCTTTCCAAGAACCTGGCTCTGGGAAAAATCTGGTGGAACCACTTTTTGGACTTCGTGACGACATCGGCGAGCTCTTTGTACTCGCGCCGGAAGAGGATGCCTTTCCACGCCGGACCAAACCCTTGGCCCACGTGCTGGGCGAAGTCCATGAGTAGGGCGTCGGTTTTACGTCCCCTATGCGTCCATCGAAATGCGGGACGCCCTGGCCCGGGAGCGCGGCGAGGACCCCGACGCGGACCCGAACGCCGGCATCGTGACCTACCCCGACCCGAAGGCCTGGGCCGAAAGCGTGGCCGGGAGGCGGGGGTGAGCGCCGCCGCCTCGCACCGGGCCGTCTGCATCGCCACGAGCCATCCGGCCTTGCTGACCCACCTGTGCGGAAACTGCGGCGAGCGGCTGTGGGGTGCGACCGTGTGCCCGCACTGCCACCACGAAAACGAACCGCCCCGGTGCGGGAACACCGGGGCGGCCAAAAAAATCTCCTGCGCGGATCAAAAACAAGCAAGCTGACCTGTCGGCCGGATGGCCGAAAAAGTCAAGGAGGAACCCATGACCTACGCCGATTTGCAAACCCAGGCCCAGGCCGCCCTCGGGGCGGTGGTGGCCAGCATGCCCCAGGAAGGTAAAGCGCTTTCCGCCTATATCGGAGCGCTCCACAAAAAAAGCATCGTAGCCCTGGGCGAGGACGAAGCTTTCGCCCTGACCGACAAGGCCGGCGAGATCAAAGCCTTCAAGCAGCGCCTGACCCTTTCCGCCGAAAACGGCGGGCTGGTGAAGCCCGGTTTTTCCGACAAAATCCCCTTCGTCGTCTCTGCCCAGGGTTACGAGATGTGGGCAGAGGCCGCCGGGGCCTGTGTGATTTTCCCCAAGTCGGTCACCGTGGACGGCGTGGAACAAACCAATCCCCACGTGATCCGCGACCCGAACAACCGGCGCATCCTCAACATCTACGCCCGCGCCGTGGCCTTCCGGTTTTCGAGCAAGGGCTTACCCATGGTGGCCGACTGGACCACGGCCTACGACGTGCCGAGCTACCGCCTGATCGACTTGGTGGCCAAGGCCAAGCAAACCCCCCAGGCGTTCAAGCTTTTGCCGGCGGACATGGAAAAGCCGAAGGAAGAGGGCACCTGGGGAGCCTACCCCTTCGACGAAACCATGGTGCTTTGGGTCAACAGCAAACACGGCGAGGCCTTGAAGTGGTACGGCGAGATCCTCAACCGCGAAAAGAAGGCCATCGACTTCGCGCAAACTTTCGCCCGCCGCAACGCCTGCAAGCACCTCTCCGGCCTCCAGAAGGCCCCGGGGCCCCGATGGGACCTTTCCATCATCTGCTGGCGGCCGACCGGCGACAGCATCATGAAGTGGGACAACACGCAATACGCCAACGTGCAGCGCCGCATCGAGGGCCTGGGCGAGGGTCAGAACTTCGCCGCCCTGACCGAGGGCGAGAAGCCCATGGCTGTGCAGTACACCACGGGTGTGGACCACATGGATGAGGAAGAAGGCCTCATTAACGCCGAGGACGAGGAGCGGGAACCCGGCGAGGCCCAAGCCGAAGCCGCCGCGCCCCTCGACATGACCCCGGGTGAAAACGGCACCTACGGCCATGAGAACGAGACGCCTCCGGCCGCGCCCACCGACGAGCCCGAGACGGCTCAAGCCAACTTCGCGCATTCCGACGAGGACAAGAAGGCCCTGGCCAATTACGAGGAAGTGCGGGCCAATTTCCCCGACGAAGACCGCAAGGCGCGTCTGCGCATGAGCATCAAGCCCGACGCCGCAGTCACTCCGAAGCAGGCCCGGGAGCTCTACAAGACCATCGGCAGCATGGTTGACGGAGCGGCGCAGTGATTACCGCCGTCACCGCCCACAACTTCAAGGGGGCCACCTTCCAGGCCCCCTTGGGGGGCAAGGTTCTGGTGGTTGGCCCCAACGGCGCGGGCAAGTCCAGCCGTTCCCAGGCTCTGCAACTCGCCGTTCTCGGCTACGTGCCCGGGGCTGGCAAACGCAACGCCGACATCTTGGGGGCATTCCACGACGGGGAGGGCAAGGACCTGCGCGCCGGGGTGGTTCTGGAATCGGGCAAGAAGCTGGAGCGCCGTTTCACGCGTTCCGAGCGCACTGGGGCCGTGTCACAGGAAATGTACGCCGGCGGCATCAAATGCAGCGCTCCCGAGTTCGCCCGGGCCCTGGCCGACGTGGCCGTGGTGGACCTCTCGGTGTTCCTGGGGCTCTCGGACGCCAAGAAGATCGACGAGCTTTTCCGTCTCTTCCCGCCGGAAGGCAATGTGCGCGACATCGCGGCTAAGATCGAGACGCAGGCGAAGCGCATTACGGCCCTGGAGCGTGAGGAACGCGACGCGACGTCCCTGGTCTCCAACGTCACGGCCAAAAAGACGAGCATTCAGCTCCCGGCCGGGACCATGGCCGACAAGCAGGCCGAGATCGACAAGGCCGAGGCCGAACTGGCGCAGGCCCGGGCCGACCTGGAAGCGGAGCGAATCGCGGCGGCCAAGATCGAGGCGCAGGCGGAAGCCGAGGCGCGACAGGCTGAGCAGCCGGCCCCGGGCGCTCCTGCCTTTGGCGGCACTCTGGACGTCCCCGGGCATGTCGTCGGATCGGCAGTCCATGAACAGTCCTCTCCCGAAACCCCGTGCATGGACACGCCGCCTTGCGCCGCCTTCGCCCGTTCGGCCGCGCCCGACGTGACCGCCATCCTCGACCGCATTCTCTCCACCATGGATCGGGTCGGCTGCGACGTGTGCGCCGCCCGCATGGTCATCAAGTCCGAGCTGACCAAGGCCCGCAAGACCCTGGACGGGAGGGCCGCCGCATGAGCGCCGATACCGCTATTCTGGAACAACAGGTTTCTGGCCTGGAAGCCCGCTTGAAGGCCCTGCGCGGGGAACTGGCCCTCTACAACCAGGCCAAGGGCCTGGAAGATGTGATTGAGGCGCAGCGCGCCAAGGCCGCCACGGCTCGCAAGGGGCTGGTGGAGGCAAAAGCCATCCTCGAGGACCTCAGGGGCCAGAAGGCCCGGGCCGTGGCCAAGACGTGCGAGGCCCTGGCCGGCGTCATGGGGCAAATCCTGCCCGAGGGCGAGGCCGTCATGCGCATCGAGGACGACGGCGCCGTGGCCCTGGCCTGGAAGCGGCCGGATGGCCGGGAAATTCCCCACGCCGGCTTGAGCGGCGGCCAGCGCGTGCTCTTCGACGCGGCCCTGGCCCATGCGCTCCTGGGCGACGCTAAGCACAGGGTGCTGATCCTCGAAGCGGCCGAACTGGATGAGGAGCACCTGACGCTGGTCCTGGAGCATATGGCCGCCACCAACCCGGGGACGCAGGTCATTTGCAACAGTTGCCACAAACCGGCGGAAGTCCCGGAAGGGTGGGACGTGGTGGAGGTGGGGAATGCGGCCTAGCCCGTTTCATCCCCATCCGTGCCCGGAGAAAGCGCTTCTCCCAGGGGGCATCCTTTTTCCGTCAATGGTTCATACCGTGGAATTGCCATACGCAAGGTATCACGAGGCCCTCTGTTTCGGGCTGGTGATTCTCAAAGACATCTACGGGGTACGGCATGGCGACACTCTCCATTTTGTGTGCGTCCCATACCTCGGTTCATATGACACAGGCGGACGTTCTTTCTTTGCATATGCCAAACGGTTCCTTTGCCAGGATGGCATCAAAGACGGCTATGTCTTGCTTCTACTTGGCGAGATAGGGCCGCATGAGCCTAAACCTTGGTACACCAAACGTTCACTTGAATTTCCCCTTCTTTCGGAGGTCCATGATGGAAACGCCTAACCCTTCCTGCGCCGCGCGCGCCGCGCTCGACCCGGACCAGCTTGCCGCCGTGACCACCGATGCGCCCCGGGCCCTGGTCCTGGCCGGTGCCGGATCGGGTAAGACCCGCGTGCTCACTGAGCGCATCGCCTACCTCATCGAGGAGTGCCACGCCTCGCCGTCCGAGATCGTGGCCGTGACCTTCACCCGCAAGGCTGCCGCCGAAATGCGGGAACGGCTGGTGAAGCGGATCGGCAACAAAGCCTACGGCGTGACCATGGGGACCATGCACGCCCTGGCTCTGGTGCAGCTTCGCCGGTTCGGGGAGCTGCTGGGCCTGCGGCCGGACAACATCACCGTCTATTCCGAGTGGGAGGAATCGTTCCTCTTGCGCGAGGTCGCCCAGGAGGTTGGATATTTCAGGGGCGGAAAATGGAAAATCCCGAAGCGTGAGATTGATGCCGCCTTCGGCGCTTACTACGCCTCCGGGGCCGAACCGGATGAATCCTTCGCCGTCTACGACCTCTTCCGCGCCTTCATGGCGCGGTGCCGCGAAAACAATGCCCTGACCTATGGCGGGCTGCTCACCAGCTTCATGCTGCTTTTGCCCCAGGTGGTGCAGTATTTGGGCTGGCGGCATGTGCTGGTGGATGAGGTGCAGGACCTGGACCGGCTACAATGGGGGCTCCTGGAGTCCATGGCCGCCGGGTTGCCGGCTACGCTGTTCGCCTGTGGGGATATAGATCAGTCTCTGTACTCCTGGCGCGGAGCCGCCCCGGAATACCTGGTTGAAAACGCCGACACGTTCAAGGTGCTGCGGCTGGAGCGAAATTACCGATCCGGCCGGGGCATCGTCGAAGCGGCAAACAGGCTTATCGGCCACAACATGGCCCGGCTGCCGAAGACCATGAAGGCCTGCCGGGAGGGGTACGGCTTGGTTGTTGCCCAGGGAATGGACAGCAAGGCCATCGCCAACGATGTGGAAGCTGCCATTCCTGCAACCGGCCTCACGTATGGCCTTGCCGTCCTCGCCCGAAAGCACGTCCTGCTCCAGAAAGTGGCCGAAGAGCTCGACGCCCTGGGCGTGCCGTACCTCTATGTGGGCCGGCAGGCGGCCCTGACCAATACCGAGGAGTTCCGGCGGTTCCATGCGTTCCTCAAGCTGATCGTGAACCCCTACGACAACTTCGCGTTCCTGCTCATCCGGGAGGCCTTGGGCGTCACCGATGACGAGTACGCCGCGCTCCGGGGACGGGCTATTCTGGAGGACAGGAGCCACTTTCAGGCGTGGCTGGACTCAAAGCAGAGAGAAGCCGTCGCAGAAGGGGGCATCGCGAGCTTCTACCGGTATTGGGCCGAAGATGACCTCGTTGACGATGCCTGCCGGGTGGTCTTCTTTAACCTGCACCCCGAGGCCGATGCCGGAGAGGCTGAAAGCCCGCTCTTCGACTTCGTCGACGCCTACTGCGCCGGCCGCCCGGCGCACGAGCGCACCGTCTCCGCCTACCTCGAATGGCTCTCCACCTACGACGTCCAGGACGAAATCCCCGCCGCCGACCCCGACGGCCCCGGCGTCGTCACCCTGGCCACAATCCACGGCGCCAAGGGCTTGGAGTGGCCCTACGTGATCTTGGCCGGATGCAATGAAGGCATCCTGCCGAGCAAGCGCGCCGTGGACGCGGGCGACATCGAGGAGGAGCGCCGGCTTGCCTACGTGGCCATTACCCGGGCCCGGGACTGCCTGACGTTGGCCGTGCGTCCGGAGCGCAGCGAGAAGCCGGGCCGGGACGGCAAGGTGCACGTCTACGAGAGCCCGGTGAGCCGGTTCGTGGGCGAGGCCATGGGAGGTGATGCGTGATGGCCTCCAAACGCCACCTCCGCCGCAAAGCCTGCGCCGGGAAAATCCGCCACGAAACCATGGAGCAGGCCCAGGCCATGGCCAGGAACGGGACGCAGCCGTACCGTTGCCCGTTTTGCGGAGGCTACCACTGCGGCCATCCCTGCGGGTTCAAGCAGCAATTCCAGAAGCCCAACGGCCGCCGGTACTGATCGGCGTGGTTTGGTCCCGGCCAGGAGTCCAGGGAGCCCTGGCCGGCATCCAAGCCAAAAACCAGCAAGAGGAGATTCCCCTATGCCCGAACCGAATTTGACCAACCCCGAGCTCCAGGCCCCGCCGTTGCTCGCCGTGCCGCCGAAGACCAAGGCCCGCAAACTGGCGGACGGCGGAGCCGTCACGGCCAAGCCCGAACCGGCCAACGTCGAAGCCGCGGCGACCGATGACAGCCAGGCCGAACCCCTGGACCTGTCTCTGGCCACCTTCGCCGCCGGCGTCCACACCGAGATCCCTTATGAGCCCGACGTGGCCCTGGCCGCCTGGCGCGAGAGCGTGATGGACCGCGCCGACGCAGCCCGCGCCCGGGACGTCCTCAACGCCCGCATTGCCGAGCTTACGGCCGAGGTCACGGCCTATGCCGACGAGATGGGCGAGCTCCTGGACGACCTCAAAAAGGCCAACCTGCCGCCGGATCTGGCCTGCACCGCGAAGAACCTGCTCATGCTCATCGAGATCGACAAAGGCATGACCGTCAAGGCCGTGGCCGAGGCTTTGCAGACCGTGGCCTATGACATGAAGTCCCGGCTCATGGACAAGTACAAGGGCAAAGTGAAGGTGGTTCTCACCTGCTCGCCCGACCCTGCCGACCTCGATTCCATGATCGTACTCGCCGAAGTCTCACCCGAGACGCCGGCCCAGGCGACCGGCGGCAAGCTCACCCTGGCCACGGACGGCACCGTCGTCACCCGGCGTGAGTCCGCCCAGGCGATGCAGCTCAAGATGATCGAGACGGAACCGGACCCGCTGGTGGAGATGTACGGCGAGGCCGAGGGTTCGGCGCTGCGGGACATCATGCGCGCCAAGGGCATCAACGAGATCACCATGGGGACCGGCGTGAACAAGGTCAAAGTGAAGCTGGTCGGCGGCCGGGCGAAGAAGGCGGCGTAGCCATGAGAGACCTGAAATGCACCATCGTCATCAGAGGCGTACAGAACGATGCAGCCGTTTCTGTTGAATTTGAGTTCGACCCGCCGGTGAAAAAAGATGGTCTCTATGACGGCTCCGGGGTTGTGTCCATTGTCCAGAGGATGATGGCGGTGGTGACGTCCTCGGTAAACGATGACGAGGTCGAGGAGGAATAGCCATGGCCAGAAACGACATGATCGACGTGGAGGACCTGGAGTTTCTCCACGAAACCGATTCGGCCATCCTCGTTGAATTCGACGGCGATGAAGTCTGGCTCCCGCTCAGCCAAATCGAATGGGATGGGGACGCGGGGAAGGGCGACACCATCACCGTGTCCATGCCCGAGTGGCTGGCCGAGGACAAAGGGCTCATCTGATGGCCGTCCACACCTAGCTCCCCGGCCCCGTCCCGCGAGGGGCCGGGTTTCTGGCGAGACTGTGGGGTGCGGCGTGGGAGCGCCTTGGTAGAAGACCCTAGAGAACCTTCGGGGGCGAGATCGACCTCCCTGAAAATCTCGCACCGGGTGCCGGGTGGGGAATCCGGCCTCCTCACAGTCTCGGCAGAAGCCAAAAGGAGAAGACCATGGCCATATTCAGCGACCCCAGGTGGGAAAGGCGTGTGGATGATTTGGGCCGACCCGCCAAAGCAGCCAGCGGAATGCAGGGCGGCAAGGTAGCCGTCCATCCGATCCTGGCAAAAAGAATTGAGCATGCCGAGAAGCTGAAAGTGGGAATGGAGACGAAGCGCCAGGAGTACGGAGAGGCCGTCGCCAAATACGTCGAAGCGAAGGCGAATCTCGAAAGGACCGAGGCCTAGCCATGAAAGACCCCGCCAAGAAACCAGCCAAGCGCAAGGACTTCGCCCGCATCAACAGCGTCCGCATGGGCGGCGGCCCTCACGGCGGCAGGATGCGTAAGCACGCGTGCAAGAATTGCGGCACGGTGCATGGGTTCAGGGTGTGTCCGTACTGCGGGGAGAAGTAGGGTCATGAGCCAATTCCGAATCAAGCAATACTTCTCCCCTGCCAACCGATTCCCCTATGTCGTCCAGTGGCGCGGCATCTTTGGCTGGAAGGATTCGCACCGGGGGCACACCACCTACGAAGAGGCCGAGGAGCAGATGCAATGGGATATGGCCTATGATGAAGCCGGCCCCTGGGAAACTGAGCCGACGAAGGCACCGAACATAAATCCACCCACTTGGCCGCTGCCCTGGCTGTGGCCCGTCTTGGCATGGCCGCGCTGCCTGCTCAGTCGGTTCTGCGTCCGGTCCGGCTGGCTGCCAAAATACGACCGCGTCACGGGCGAGAGCCGCGAATCGAAGTGGCGCGCGGCACTGCACGATTGGATGTGGAACGGCAGGCCGCGACGTCTTGCTCGGTTGGTCCAGTGGTTCCTTGAGATGCGGGACGGCTGCCCCCGATGCGGGCACGAATCCTTTTCAGGCTACGGGAACGGCTGGGAATCGCATGTCGAGGTGGTGGAGACGTGGGACCGGGATACGCCTGATGGCACCGACCACATAGCCGCCGGCTGGGAGTTCTGTGCCCGCTGTGGGCACCGTGCATGGTGGGAGGAGGGTAGCCTATGAACATGTCCCGAGCCGTCTGCCGCCAACTCCTCGGTGCCGGCCTCATCCATGGCGTTACCGCTGCCGCCCTGGCCCCGGACGCCTCACCCGAGGTGCGCCAGGCATGCGCCAAACTCGACCGCCTGGCCGATCATGCAACGGATTATGCCCTGGTCGGAAACCGACGCAACGAGCGCGGCCAGTGGGTCCTGGAGCCCAAAGCACAGCGCCAGCGCGAGCGCGCTTTGCAGGCCCTCATGCGCGAGGTCGGCCGGCAGTATGAGGAGACGGTGGACCTCCGGGATTTCGTGACGGCGGCCATGCGCTGGATCGAGGATTTGCGCGACCAACTGCCGGTCAACCCGGTGGACCGCCGGATCACGTGGGCCGACATCGCGGGCGGGCTCCAGGAGCTTTATGACCTCTACGACCCGGAGCGTGAGGCTTTCGACGTGATCGACGCGGGCGGGGACAGGGGCGGGGAATTTCAACGATGCACGGGGGTGTGGTGATGGCTGACAAATCCAAGATCCAGTGGTGCGACGCCACGATCAATCCGGCCTACGGCTGCTCGCCGGCTTCCCCAGGGTGTGCCAACTGCTACGCGGCCAGGATGGCGGGCAGGCTCGGCAAGATGACCGAAGGGACACACCGAGACGGCAAATGGACGGGGCGCATTAATCTGTTCCCAGAGCGCATGGCACAGGCGCTTTCCTGGAAGAAGCCGCGCCGCATTTTCGTGGGGAGCATGACCGATCTGTTTCACCCCGCCGTGCCGTATGATTTCCTGGACAAGGTCTTCGCCTGCATGGCTATGGCCCGGCAGCACGAGTTCATTCTCCTGACCAAGCGGCCGTCACGGATGCGGGAATACCTGCAATCATGTCCGGAGTCTTGGGAAAAAAACAAAGGGGCGGTCGCTTATTGGGCGAATCACCTCGGGGGGGTTGCCTATCTTCTGACTGGCTCCATCAAACAGGATAATCTCGTTGAGGCCTCCATCGAAGGGAGGCTCAACGGTAGCGTCGGCTGGCCCATGCGGCATGTCATGCTCATGGCCACCATCGAGGACCAGCCCCGGGCGGACGAGCGCGTGCCGCACCTGATGGAGCTGGCCGGCATGGGTTGGCGCACGGGAGTGTCGGTAGAGCCGATGTTGGGGCCGGTGGACCTGACCGGCGTGGAGATTCCTCGCGCCTACGGGACCTGTTTGCTCAACGCCCTGACGGGTGAATTACGAGGGCATGGCACCGGCACTTCACTTGGGATGACGGGAAAGATTTCATGGACAATTGTCGGTTGCGAATCAGGCCAACATGCCAGGGCTATGAACATAGAATGGGTGCATAACCTTAAGGACCAGTGCATCTCTGCCGGCGTGCCTTTTTTCTACAAGCAGTCTATGCAAAACGGGAAAATAGTTCACACGCCAAAACTTGACGGCCAGAATTGGACGCAATTCCCGGAGTAGGGCATGGAATCAGAAAATATATTCATCGAGTTAATCCAGTCTGGGGAAATACAGATCGACCACAACGGTGCTTTTTGGAAACAAAATAACCGGGACAAGGTGCGGGCTGAACATAAAACCTCATTGGGATATTTACAGCTTCGCAAAATGATCGATGGGCATCGATATCATGTCGGCGCGCATCGGGTTGTTTGGGCCTATCACAACGGTCAAATCCCTGATGGCCATGTCATCAACCACAAAAACGGCATAAAGGACGACAACCGTCCGGAGAATCTTGAACTCACAACGTCTTCTGAAAATCAAAAACATGCCAACAGGAATGGATTGCGTGACCAACGTGGCCAACGAAACCCTCGGGCAAAATTGACGGATAGGCAAGTTGCTGAAATCCGCCTCGCTTATTCTGAAGGTGGATACACGCAGTCGCAGCTTGCCGAACGATATGGGGTTGCCTTTCAGACAGTTTCCAAAATCGTCCGTGGAGATAGCAGATCAAGCCAACCGGGGAAGACTGGTGACTACTCCGACCGCCGCAATCACCCCATGGGCAGGGACGATAAAGGCCAATTCGTCGGCAAACACAAGGCCGGGCGGGTTCCCGATGGCCAGGAGTGGAACGAGTTCCCGGAGGTATAGCCGTGACAACAGATTGCTCCACCTGCCTCCACGGCCAAGCCTGTTGCCGTCAATTCAAGGTGCCGGTCACAGTTGAAGAGGGCGTTTCGGAATGGTTTGCCCTGTCCCCGGACCGGTCCTTCATGATCCACCTGCGCCGCCGCCAGGATGGCTCCTGCCTCTACCTCGGCGAAAACGGAGCCTGCACGGCTTACGAATGGCGTCCAGAAACCTGCGTCGAGTACGACTGTGCGGGTGATCCCCGCATCGGAGGCCAACAGCATGACAACTCATGAACTGAAAACCGACCCTGTTGTCTTCCAGGCTGTCGCGTCCGGCTTAAAGTCTTACGAAATCAGATTAAACGACCGGAATTTCCGGGTTGGAGACCGGATATTGCTCTGCGAAACATATCACACGGGCGAAGACATGAAGCATGGAGCGCCCCTAAAATACACAGGAAATAAAATCGCTGCGGATATAAGGCACATATTGCATGGCCCTATCTATGGGTTGATGGAAGGGTGGTGCATCCTGTCCATAGGGTTGGTGTTGATTCACATAGAAAGAGTCCAGCCATGCTGACCAACCCCGTCCCCTACCGTGGCCACGCCGTCATCAATGGATCGTATCGCTACCTGCTGACGCGGTCCTGGGGCGGAGATCCGCGCGAGATCTGCTGGATCATGCTCAACCCGAGCGTGGCCGATGCGACCGCCGACGATCCGACAATTCGGCGAGTCCGCGGCTTTTCCGAGGCATGGAGCTTTGGCGGCTTCACAGTGGTCAACCTGTTCGCGGGAATCCAGACCGACCCGACCAAGATCTGCGGAATCTGCGACCCGGTTGGGCCGGAAAATGATGATTATATCGCCCGAGCTGCGCGGGGCGCGCAACGCATTGTCTGCGCCTGGGGAGCGGGGTGCCCGTGGCCGCACAGGCCCAAGGCGGTCATAGGGATGCTCCTCGGCGCGCCTCTGTACTGCCTCGGGACCACAAGGGGTGGGAGCCCCAGGCATCCATTGTATGTGCGTGGGGATCAAGGGCTTGTGCCGTTTGGCCAGGCCGGGAATTTGGGGGGATAAGGGAGATGGACCCGAAATTGATGGACGACGACGACCGGTTGTTGCGCTGTAACGACGCCAGGAAGTTCCTGGCCGACATGCCCATTTCAACATTCTATCTCAACATCGACCGGGGCATCATCCCCAAGCAGCGCTACATCGGCGCCACGCCCGTCTGGCGCTTGGGCGACCTTCGCGAGGTCATCAAGCAGCTTCCAGGCAAGCCCTACAGTGCCGAAGACCTCAGCTCGTCCAGGTAGTCCGCCCATGCCTGCATCAAGACCCTTCGCCTGTCCATATACTGCGCCCGGTTGTAGATGGCGCGGATTTTATCCGCGCCCGTGTGGGCAAGCTGCGCCTCGATCACGTCGGGATCGTGCCCTGCCTCATTCAGGAGCGTAGAAGCCATGGACCGGAAACCATGGGCCGTCATCTGGTCCTTGCTGTACCCCATGATCCTGATGGAAACATTGATGGCATTTTCCGAGAGCGGCTTGTCCACGCCGCGAGGCCCGGGGAAGAGGTAGCGCCCGTGGCCCGTTAGAGGCCGCAGGCTTTCGATGATTTCGATGGCCTGGCGCGAGAGCGGCACACGGTGCTCAACACGCACCTTCATCTTCTCTGCCGGTATCGTCCATTCCTTTTGCTCTAGGTCAATCTCCGTCCACTCCGCCTTCCGAATCTCCCCGGGCCGGCAAAACGTCAGTGCCGAGAACTTTAGCGCCGCCCTGACCACGCCAGAGCCCTTGTACTCATCAATGGCAAGCATGAGGACCCCGACGTCCTTCGGTTTTGTGAGGGCCGCGAATTGGCCCTTCTGACGGGGCACGAGCGCCCCGCGCAAGTCCCGGCAAGGGTCGGACCCCACGGCCCCGATGGCCACGCCATACCGAAAGACGAGGGAGCAAATCCCGAGGACGCGCTTGGCGACCTCATAGGCTCCGCGCTCCTCGATCTTGCGGAGCAAGGCGAGGACATCCTGAGGCGTGACCTCGGCAATTGGGATTTCCCCGATATAGGGGTAGACGTTGCTCGCCAGCCGGCTTTCGACGGTCTCGGCATGGGTTTCGACCCAGACGTTTTTTTGGTTCCGCACCCACTCATCGGCCACCACCTGAAAAGTCGCAATCCCGGCGTGTTGATGGCCAGGCTTGGCCAGGCCCTTTTCCTTTCCTGGGTCAGTCCCTTCCTTGAGCGTCTTTCGGCAGGCATCCCTCTTTTCTCTCGCGTCCTTCAATGAGACGTCTGGCCACGCCCCGAAGCTCAGGCGCTTCTCTTTGCCCTTGAACGAATATTTCCAGCGCCAGTGCTTCCCGCCGGCGGCGCTAAGCTCGAGGTACAGACCGCCGCTGTCGTGGAAGCGCTCGATTCGGCCGCTTTTCTTGATGGCGCGCAGCCTTGCTTCGGTGAGTTGGGGCAAAATCCACCTCGAAAACGCCCTGGGGCAAAATTTTGCCCCATTTTTGCCCCCGACGTGTCATGGCTGTCAATGGAAATGCTTGGAAGCCGTTGGAAGGATGAAGGCCAGAAAAGACAAGCCCCGCGAGGCTTTTTAGAACCTGCGGGGCTTGGTTGGAAACTGTATTGGCGGAGAGGGTGGGATTCGAACCCACGTGCAGGCTATTAACCCGCAACCCGATTTCGAGTCGGGCCCGTTACGACCACTTCGGTACCTCTCCGCACGAGGACAACCAGAAGGAAGGTGGGAGATTACACGCAGATCGCGTTGTTGGCAAGCGTTTTATGCGCATGCATCCGGGGGGCGGTTGCGGCGTTCCCGGAAGAAATCCCGCAACAGCCCACCGCAGGCCGCTTCCAGCACGCCGGACACCACGTCGAAACGGTGGTTGAAAAACGGCAGGTCCGGCCCCGGCAACTGCGATGCGACGGCCCCGGTGCGCGGATCGGACGCGCCGTAGACGAGCAGCCCGACCCGGGCGTGGATCATTGCGCCCAGGCACATGACGCAGGGTTCGAGCGTGACGGCGAGGATCGCCCCGGGGAGCCGGTAGTTGCCGACGGCGGCGGCCGCCTGCCGCAGGGCCAGGATCTCGGCGTGGGCCGTGGGGTCGGCGCTTGCGATGGGTGCGTTGCCGGCCGCGCCAAGGACTACGCCCGCGGGCGAGAGCACCACCGCGCCGACCGGGGCCTCGCCCGAGGCGCCGGCTTCCCGGGCCTTGGCCAGGGCGAGCGCCATGACCGCCTCGAAATCCGCAAATCCCGGCGGCGGCGCGGGCAGGGCGGGATCGCCCGCCATGAAACGTCTTGCCGGCAACAAACCCATTTTTCGTGCAACCCGATGCCCCTCTCCCACAGTCCCCCCTTCGGGAGGTCCAGGAGGGGCCGTCGCCCCTCCTGGCCGCCGGAGGCATCTTCTCTCTTCGTCTTATTAATTCGCCCGCAAGTACGCCACGGCGTTGTCGAACAGCACGGTGCCGAGGGTGGGGCGTTCGCCGCGGGTGTAGCCCGGGTGGTTGGTCGGGTGGTTGAAGGCTTCGGGGTGGGGCATGAGCCCGAGGATGCGGCCCGTGGGGTCGGTCAGGCCGGCGATGGCGTGGGGCGAGCCGTTGGGGTTGGCCGGGTAGTCCATGGTGGCGGTGCCCGAGGCCGGGTCGGCGTAGGTCAGCGCGATGGCCCCGGTGCGCACGATCTCTTCCAGCACCTGCGGCGTCATGGGCACGAGCTTGCCCTCGCCGTGGCGCACGGGCAGGTCCAGGCGCGTGATTCCCTTGGTGAACACGCACGGGCTGTGGGGATTGGCGGCCAGCGTCACCCAGCGGTCCTCGAACCGGGCCGAGTCGTTGTTGGCCAGACTCACCTGGCGGGCGAAATAGTCGCCGCCGAGCGCCGGCAGGAGCCCGAGCTTGACCAGGAGCTGGAAGCCGTTGCAGATGCCGAGGATGAGGCCGCCGGCGGAAAAAAACGTCTTGAGCTGGGCAAGCAGCGCCTCGCCCGCTTCCGTTGCGGCGTGCTTCCAGCGCACGGCCGCGGCCTGTGCCGCGCCAAGGTCGTCGCCGTCGAGGAAGCCGCCCGGAAATACCAGGAAATTGTAGGCGTCGATGCGCGTGCGCCCGGCCACGATGTCGGAAAAAAAGACGATGTCCGTGACGTCCGAACCGGCCTGCCTGGCGGCATGGGCCGATTCCACTTCGCAATTGGTGCCGAATCCGGTGATCACAAGGGTGCGCACCTGGGCCATAGGGGAAATCCTCCCGGGGGTTCCTTGAAAAATTGCGCCCGAAGGCATACGTTGCGCGGCTGAACATAAGGGGCGGTCCCGGTCGCGTCAACACGCACGCGACGGACGCCCGGCCCGCGTCAGCGGCGGCCGCCGGGGCTGCCGACGCGGCATGAACCCGATTCCCGTGAGGACGGCAGCATCATGAAGACCAAGTTTATTTTCGTGACGGGAGGCGTGCTGTCCTCCCTGGGCAAGGGGCTGGCCGCCGCCTCCATCGGCGCACTGCTCCAGGCCAGGGGGCTTAAGGTCACCATCCAGAAACTCGACCCCTACATCAACGTCGACCCCGGCACCATGAACCCCTTTCAGCACGGCGAAGTCTACGTCACCGACGACGGGGCCGAAACCGACCTGGACCTCGGGCACTACGAGCGCTTCCTCGGCGTGCCCATGAGCCAGAACAACAACTACACCTCCGGCCGGGTCTATTTCAGCGTCATCCAGAAAGAGCGGCGCGGCGACTACCTCGGCGGCACGGTGCAGGTGATCCCGCACATCACCGACGAGATCAAGCGCGCCATCCTTGGCCTGCCCACCGACGAGGACGTGGCCATCATCGAGATCGGCGGCACGGTGGGCGACATCGAGGGACAGCCGTTCCTGGAGGCCATCCGCCAGCTGCGCATGGACCTCGGCAAGGAAAACGTCCTCTACATCCATTTGACGCTCGTGCCGTATTTGCGTGTGGCCGGCGAGGTCAAGACCAAGCCCACCCAGCACAGCGTCAAGGAACTGCGCTCCATCGGCATCCAGCCCGACATCATCATCTGCCGCAGCGAGGTGGAGCTCGGGCGCGACCTCAAGGAAAAGATCGCGCTTTTCTGCGACGTGGACGCCGATGCCGTGTTCACGGCCGTCGATGTGAGCAATATCTACGAGCTGCCGCTCAAGCTCTACGCCGAGGGCGTGGACCAGAAGATCGCCATCCTCCTGCGCCTGCCGGCGAAAAACGCCGACCTCGAAGCCTGGCGCTCCATGCTCCACCGCCTGGAGCATCCGGCCGGCACGGTCTCCATCGCCATCGTCGGCAAGTACGTCGACCTCAAGGAGGCCTACAAGAGCCTGCACGAGGCCCTGGTGCACGCCGGGGGCATCTGCGGCGTGTCCATCCGTTTCGTCTACGTCAATTCCGAGGAGGTCACGCGGGAAAACGCCGCCGCCACCTTCACCGGCATCGACGGCATCCTGGTGCCGGGCGGCTTCGGCTCGCGCGGGGTCGAGGGCAAGATCGCGGCCATCGAGCACGCGCGCGTGGCCGGCGTTCCCTTTTTCGGCATCTGCCTCGGCATGCAGTGCGCGGTCATCGAATTCGCCCGCAACGTCCTCGGCCTGGCCGGGGCCAATTCCGAGGAATTCGACCTGACCACGCCGCATCCCGTCATCTACCTCATGCGCGAGTGGCTCGATTTCCGCACGAAAAAGCTCGAACGCCGCGACCCGTCCTGCGACAAGGGCGGCACCATGCGCCTGGGAGCCTATCCCTGCGTGGTCAAGCCCGACACCCAGGCGGAACGCGCCTACGGCCCGGGGGAGATCTCCGAACGCCACCGTCACCGCTACGAGTTCAACAAGGCCTATGCCGGGCAGTTCGAGGAGGCGGGGCTGGTCCTAAGCGGCCTGTCCCCGGACGGCGAACTCGTGGAAATGGTCGAATTGCCTGACCATCCGTGGTTCCTCGGCTGCCAGTTCCACCCCGAGTTCAAATCCAGCCCCATGCATCCGCACCCGCTTTTCCGGGAATTCGTGGCCGCGGCCAAGCGGGCCAAGGGCTAGGCGCGGCCGTTTTCCCAGGCAGGGCGGGGCGAAACGCCGCCGTGGTTGCCACGACAACGGACAATCTGGCGGATTGCCACAATCCTTCAATTGTGGCATGCTTTTTGTTGGGCGGGGCCGGCGACACCGGCCCCGCAACGTCTCGACGAACCTGCAAAAGCGCGCACGGCGGTAGAAATGGCTCTCGAACTGCGACAGCAGCTCAAACTTTCCCAGCAGTTGGTGATGACCCCCCAACTGCAGCAAGCCATCAAGCTCCTGCAGCTTTCCCGGCTGGAGCTCCTGGAAAGCGTGCAGCAGGAGCTTCTGGAAAACCCCCTTCTCGAGGAATCCGCCGAGGAGGAGCGCCAGCCGGAACGCACCATGGCCGAGGACAACCTTGGCCCCACGGGCGATTCCAGCGACGCGGCCATGGAAAAGGAACTTCTCAAGAACGCCGAGTGGGAGGACTACATCGGCGATTTCGCCAGCACCAGCCGCCAATCCCTGGCCCGGGAAACCGAGCTTCCCGAGGAGGGCATGGCCTTCGACGCCAGACTCGCCTCCAAACCGTCCCTGGAAGGGCACCTCGGCTGGCAGATGCGGCTTTCCAACTTCACGGAAAAAGAGCTCGAAATCGGCGAAACCATCCTCGGCAGCCTCAATTCATCGGGCTACCTGCGCGCCTCCGTGGAAGAGCTGGCGCAGATGACCGGCTCCACGAACGAAGATGTGGAAAGGGTGTTGTACCGCCTCCAGCGTTTCGATCCGGTGGGCGTGGCCGCGCGTACGCCCAGCGAATGCCTGCTGACCCAGATCGAGGTCTACGGCTGGGACGACCCGATCCTCATCGAGCTCGTGCGCGACCACCTCGAAGACCTGGAAAAAAAACGCTACAAGCCCCTGGCCAAGAAATTCCGTCTGACCATGGAGAAGCTCAAGGAATACCTGGAGCTGCTCCAGACGCTCAATCCCATGCCCGGGGCGAGCTACGGCTCGGGCGACCCCATCTACGTGAGCCCGGACGCCTTCGTGTACAAGTACGGCGACGATTTCGTCATCCTTTTGAATGAAGAGGGCATGCCGCGGCTCAACCTCAACGCCTCCTACATGGACGGCGTCACCCCCAAGACGGACAAGGACAAGGACTACCTGCAAGACAAGATGCGCTCGGCGATGTGGCTCATGAAAAGCCTCTACCAGCGCCAGCGTACGCTTTACAAGGTGCTGGAAAGCATCGTCAAGTTCCAGCGGGAGTTCTTCGAGCACGGCGTGACGCGCCTGCGGCCGCTCATCCTCAAGGACGTGGCCGACGACATCAGCATGCACGAATCCACCGTCAGCCGCATCACCTCGAACAAATACGTGGCCACGCCCCATGGCATTTTCGAATTGAAGTTCTTCTTCAACAGTTCCCTGGATCTCGACGACGGCGGCACGGTGGGTTCCGAGTCGGTCAAGGCCATGATCAAGCGCATCATCGCCGGCGAAAACGCCAAACGTCCGATCAGCGACGAAGCCATCGCCGACATGCTCAAGGATGAATTGCAGATCAACATCGCCCGGCGCACCGTGGCCAAGTACCGCACGGCCATGGGGATCGAATCCTCGTCCAAACGCAAGGAAGTTTTCTGATGCTTCGGGTCGGGACTCCCGGCCCAATACACGCCACCCCCGGAGGACTCCATGAACATCACCTTTAATTTCAAGAATTTCGAACCGTCGGATCATTTGCGTGACTACGCCCGCAAGCGTTTCGACAAGCTCGCCAAATATACCGTCGCCACCGATGCTTCCGAACTGCAAGTCAACCTCGCCGTGGAAAAGACCCGACAGATGGCCGACGTCATTTTTCTGGCCGACAACATGCACATCTCGGCCCACGAAGTGTCCGAGGACATGTACTCCACCATCGACATGATCCTGGACAAGGTCGAGGCGCAGGCCAAGAAGTTCCGCGAAAAGCAGAAGGACCGCCGCCGCCAGGCCGCCGAGACCGTGCGTACGCAGGTCATCAGCATCAGCGAGGACGCCCAGGGCGGGCGCACCCCGACCATCGTGCAGACCGACGCCTACGAGCCCAAGCCCATGGCCGTCGAAGAGGCCGCCGAGCAGCTCGTGACTCTCAAAACGGAATTCCTGGTGTTCCTCAACTCCGAAACCGAACGGCCCAATGTCATCTACCGTCTGCGCAACGGCGACTTCGGCCTGATCGATCCCGGAACGGGCGCGTAAATGAAGCTCGAGGATTATCTCCAGCCCGAGTTCGTCATCGGGGACCTTGCCGCCGAGTCCAAGGCCGACGTGCTGGCCGAGCTGGTCGCGCCGATCAAGCAACGCTGGCCCGAGTTCGACGACACCCGGGCCCGGCAAGTGCTGCTCGACCGCGAAAGCCTCGGCACCACCGGCATCGGCGACGCCGTGGCCATCCCCCACGGCAAGATGGAGAGCCTCCAGCAGATCGTCATCGTCGTCGGCAGAAGCCTCAAGGGCGTGAACTTCGATGCGCTGGATTTGAAACCCTGCCGCATCTTCTTTCTCGTCCTTGCGCCGGAACATGTTGCGGGCCTGCACCTGCGCATCCTGGCCCACATCTCCAGGCTACTGTCCGACGAATCGTTCCGGCGCGCTTTTCTCGGCGCCGAGGACGACGCGGCCCTGTGGCGCGTGCTTACCGCCGCGGCCTGAAAAAGACCCGATCCACCCCCTGTCCGCGCGGCGGCCGTCATGCAACCGCGACGGACAGGGGGTATTGTTTGCGGGGTGTCCGGCCCGCGTGGCGCGCGGCCGGACATTTTTGCGACGCCGCCGGGCGGGAAGGGCCTTCCCCGGGACGGCGGCGGGGCAGGCAGGGGCGGCGTACGCCGGTTTCATGAGGGCCCTGTTTTCACGTCGTGTCGGAAAAATGTATCCTCGCTTCCCGCGTGTGCGGCACGAACGGTGCGACGCAAGCGGCCGGAGGGCGAAAAGGCATGGAAGACGCGCCTGCGGAATTGACGATCGTCATTTTGACCGGCCTGTCCGGGTCCGGCAAGAGCACGGCCTTGCGGGTGTTCGAGGACCTGGGCTTTTTCTGCGTGGACGGGCTGCCGGTCAGCCTCGTGCCCAAGCTCATCGGGCTTTTCGACGCAAAGGGCGGCCAGCGCTACAAGGGGCTGGCCCTCGGCATGGACGTGCGCCAGGCCGACCTCGACCGGGATTGGGGCGCGACGCTGGCCCAGGTCACGAGCCGGGACGTGGGCCTGCAAATCATCTTCTTCGAGGCCGACACCCAGGAGATCATCCGCCGCTACGCCACCACCCGCCGGCCCCATCCCCTGGAAAGCCCGACCATGGGCCTGGAACAGGCCGTGGCCGCCGAGCGCGAACGCATGAGGCCGCTTCGCGACGCCGCGGACATGGTTATCGACACCACGGATTTCTCCATCCACGACCTGCGTCGCAAGCTCCAGGAGAAGTGGGCCTCCATCCGTCCGGCCAAGGGCACGCTCAAGGTCCACGTCATGAGCTTCGGCTTCAAGTACGGGCCGCCGTCCGAAGCGGACATCATCTTCGACCTGCGGTTCCTGCCCAATCCCTTCTTCGACAAGGCGCTGCGGGAAATGACCGGCAAGGACGCTCCCGTGCGCGACTACGTCCTGGCCGCGGACCCGGGCCGCGAGTTCCTGGCGCGGCTGACGGACTTCCTGCTCTACCTGCTGCCCCTTTACGCCCGGGAGGGACGCTACCGCCTGACCGTGGCTTTTGGTTGCACGGGCGGTCGCCACCGCTCCGTGGCCGTGGCCGAGTCCGTCTTTGACACGCTGTCCAAGGCTGGCTACAATATTTCGCTGGAACATCGCCATATCGAACGCGGTTAGCGGCGCGCCGCAACTGCGCTTCGGGAACATGACACCAGGGCCTCAAGCCCGGCAAGAGGATGCATGAGCGGACAAACCCAGTCCGATGCGCCTGTGGGCGTGGTCGTCGTCACCCATACCGAATACGGAAGCTGGCTGCTCAAGGCGGCGGAATTCATCCTGGGCGCCCAGGAGCATTGCCGTTGCGTCAGCGTGGACATGACCCATCCCGTGGGCGCGACGCTCGCGACGCTCAAGGCCGCCATCAAGGAGACCGACCAGGGCGCGGGCGTGCTGATCCTCACCGACATGTTCGGCGGCACGCCGACCAACCTCAGCCTGTCGCTTCTGGGCACGGGACGCCTGGAGGTGCTGACGGGCGTGAACCTGCCCATGTTGATCAAGATCCTCGGTTCCCGGACCAAGGCCCTGGAGGCTCTGGCCGTGGAAGCCAAGCAGGCCGGCTGCCAGGGCATCGTCGTGGCGGGCGAGGTGCTGCGCAAAAAGGTGGCCGAGGGCTAGACCATGGCGTTCGTTCGGGTGGACAACCGGCTCGTGCACGGCCAGATCATCGAGACCTGGCTGCCGTTCACCCATGCCCGGGCGATCCTTGTGGTCAACGACGCCCTGGCCGGAGATTTTCTCCGCCAGGAGATCATGTCCCTGGCCATCCCCGCAGGCGTACGCATCGAGTTTCTACCCGTGGCCGAACTGATGCCGTTTCTCGCGCGCAATCCCCTGGAATCCGACGACGCCCTGATCCTGTTCGCCACGTGCCGCGACGCCCGCGCGGCCTACGAAGAAGGTTTCGGTTTCGGCAACCTCAATCTCGGCAACCTGCACTACGCCCCGGGCAAGAAGCAGGTCTGCCCCCATGTGGCCCTGTCCAAGGAAGACGAATCCTGCCTGGATTTTTTCCGCGACAAGGGCGTACGGCTGGATTACCGTTGCGTGCCCGGCGACCCGCAACAGCTGCGCACCATGTAGCGGGGCCTGCGTCCGCCACGCCGCCGGCGGGGATTCCCAATCCTTGTGGTGACGACTTTTTGGAGCGAATGACGACATGACCCACCAGGCCGATATCCTGCTGCACGTGTTTGGCGTCGCTTTTTTTTTGTCCTGTTCTCGTCGTTCCGCTTCTTCGTAAACGCCGCGCTTCTCGAACGGCCGCTGATCATCGGCTTTGCCTGGGCGGCGTTCTACGGCGACCTCGACCTCACCCTCAAGCTGTGCCTGTTTTATGAGCTCTTCTGGCTCGACGGCATCCCCGCCGGCACCCACATTCCGCCGAACGCCGCCGCCTCCACCCTGGCCGGGCTTTCGCTCGTGCACGTCTTCCGACTGACCTCGCCGGCAGAGGCCTTGTTCGTGGCCGCGACCACGGCCATGCTCGGCCGCCTGTTCGCCGCCCTTGAGGGAGTGCAGCGGCTGGTGGAGAACATCGTGCTGTCCCGCTATACTGCGGCCCGCGAACGGACCAGGGCTTTTTTCTCCCCCGGCAAGCTGATCCGCCGCGCCTTTTGCGACATGGTCCTGCTTAACGGCGTGGCCTTCAGCGTGGCCCTTGCCGGACTCATCGCCCTGTACGCCGGTCTGTTGCCCCGGGTGTGGCCGTTTCTCGCCTCGTCGGGCGCGACCTGGAGCCAGCTGTGGATCCTGGGGAGCCTCGGCGGCGTGCTGTCCCTGCGCTACCGGCCGGCCTACATGGTCCTGGCCGGCGGCATGGGACTGGCCATGGTCTGGTTTCTCTTGTAACGCCGGGGGCACGCATTCGGTTTCGCGGAGCGGGGCGGGGAAAAAAGCATTGCCCGTCCAGGGAATTTGACTTGGCAAGAATTGCCTTTTGGGATATTCTTCACAAGTTCCGACAAGAGGTTGCCAACCCGTCAGGGTTTCGGAAAAAACACCAGGAGGACATTGCTATGGCCGTGTATGTCGTTGGTCACAAAAATCCGGACACCGATTCCGTCGCCGCCGCCATTTCCGTGGCTGATCTGATGAGCAAAAAGGGCGTGGAAGCCAAGCCCGCCGCCCAGGGCGCGCTCAACCCCGAAAGCGCTTTCGTGCTGGAGAAGTTCGGCGTGGCCGCTCCGGAGATCGTCACCGACGCCACCGACAAAAAGATCATCCTGGTCGACCACTCCGACCTGGCCCAGAGCCTGGACAACCTGGCTGCGGGCGAGATCATCGGCATCTACGACCACCACAAGCTCGGTGACGTGACCACGCCCAATCCCCTGGACATCCTGGTCAAGCCCGTGGGTTGCTCCTGCACCGTGGTCAAGATGATGTACGACTGCGCCAAGATCGAGATTTCCAAGCCCATGGCCGGCATCATGATGTGCGCCATCCTGTCCGACACCGTCATGTTCAAGTCGCCGACCTGCACCCCCGACGACAAGGCCGCCGTCGAGGCCCTGGCCAAAATCGCGGGTGTGTCCGACTTCATGTCCCTTGGCGTCGAGATGTTCAAGGTCAAGTCGGCCGTCGGCGGTACCCCGGCCAAGGACCTTGTCTTCCGCGATTACAAGGACTTCAACATGGGCGGCAAAAAGATCGGCATCGGCCAGCTGGAAGTGGTCGACCTGTCCATTCTCGAGCCGGTCAAGGCCGCGCTGCTCGAAGAGTGCAAGAAGGTCAAGGCCGAAGGCCGCCACAGCGTGTTCCTGCTCCTGACCGACATCATGAAGGAAGGCTCCGAGATGCTGATCGTCTCCGACGATCCGAGCTACGTGGCCAAGGCCTTCGGCGTCGAGGTCAAGGGCGACTCCGTGTGGCTCGACGGCGTGCTGTCCCGCAAAAAGCAGGTCGTGCCGCCCTTCGAGAAGGCTTTCGCCTAGTTTCCACTGCGCTTCAGCAAAGAGGGGAGCGGCCTTCGGGCCGCTCCTTTTTTTTGAAAACAACTGCGGTGTGCACAGCCCTGTTCCGTGTCCGGGCACCAGGGGTTGTGCGGCAGCCTCTCTGTAAGCGATGGACAAAAGTGGGGAGAAGCTGCTCCTCCTCGGTTATTACATGGCTCCGTCATTGGCTCCGTCTAACGCCACCCGCGGCCACCCCATCCCCGGGAGTCGGTTTGGCTCGGCCGTGGCTAGGTATTTTTTACCAGGAAAAATATTTTGGCGTTTGAGTTATTTCGCTTGTTTTGATATTTGTGTTGGAAAATATTTCAACGAGATATCGCAATTGAGTCTAGCGACTGTTGTATATTTTGTAATACTTTATCTAGCTCTTCGAGATTGCTTGATACTTGCGAGGATTTGTCTGTTATGGAGATGTCGAAATCCTTTAATAAATCTTCAGTTTGTTTTTGAGCGTTTTTAATATCATCTGTTCCTTGAAGTGCATCATTTTCTATTGTGACGTCGTTTGGCTGGTTTGGTCTGCTTAAGGTTCGTAATAAGTTGATTTTTGATTTTATATCTGTTGCTATTTTTTTTACTTGAGCAAGTTCCTCTTCTAAATCATTTCTTGCATACTTTGTTGTATTAAGTGCAGCATTGAGGTTGATCTTGGCATTTGCTATCTCAATTGATACTGATGAAGATCGATATGCTATAAACACTATGCCACATGTTGCAATTAACATACACAGGCTTAGGGATATCCAGAAGAACTTGGGGATGCCGCTGACTTCCATTTGAAACTCTTTTGAATTTGAAATTCTCTAAATTGCAAGGAAAGTCAAAAATACCTACCTTCTATAGTAATCATGTCGCTGTTATATTGGCAAAAAATTAAATAGAGTATGGAATATTTTTCAACATGCAAGATCAACTGACATTATAGCACATCTCCATGCCAGCAGCAGCTTGAAATAGCCGCTAAAATGCCTAAATAATAGTAGCGAAATCCTTGGGGACAAAACTTATCCGATACTTATCTGCAACAGCAAAAAGGGTCACAGTTTTCACCGTAACCCTTTGGGATCTTATGGTGGGCAATACAGGATTCGAACCTGTGGCCTTTGGCTCCGGAGTTCGGGAAAGCGTGAAAACAGTGGGGCACAGCTGGCCCTAACTAGCCACGATCTTTCAGGAATTTTTCGGGCTGAAAAAACAGTTCACCCCACATTTTCACAACAGCAAGCTATCCCTCTGCTACCCCTTGGCGGCCTTTGGCCCCGTAGGATTTCCGAGGCCAACGGCCCAAAACAAGAAACGCCCGGAGCTGGTGACTCCGAGCGATTCTCGCGGATGCCGCTTTTACGGTCTTGGTATGCGGGCCAGATAGCACAGTTTGAAAACCTTGTCAAGGGGGTTGCCGCATGAACCCCTTAACTATCCGTAAGGACTACGAATCAGACCGCGAAACCGACGACATCAAGTCGGCCATCAACTACGAGTCCTTCTTCCACCAGGAGTTGCCCGACCTTAAAGGTCACGGTGACAACCTTCATTGCAATTGCCCCTTGTGCGGTGACAAGGGCGGTCACTTCTACGTCAACAAAAAGACGGGTCTTTGGGATTGCAAAAAGTGCGAAGAGAAAGGCGACGTCTTTACGTTCGTTATGATGAACGATGGCGTCGATTTTCCAGAAGCAAAAAAGACCCTAGTTGATTATATCGGCGTGTCGGGAAAGCTGAAAGATGCACCGACCATCGAAGAGAATATCGAGGCCCGTTATCACTATACAAGCGAAACGGGGAAACTTCTTTTCGACGTGATCCGGTTCGAGAAGATTGGCTTCAAAAAGACGTTTCGTCAATGGCAGTGGAGCGAGACGACGAAGAGCTTCATTCAAAACCTGAATGGTGCCCGTCTCGTACCTTACCGCCTGCCGGAAGTCCTACGCGCCGAAACGGTCTATCTGGTCGAAGGCGAGAAGGACGTGGAGTCGCTGCGGGCCATGGACGCGGCCTTGGCCTTTACCGAGGTCGGGAAGCTGGCCGTGGCCTACTCCTGCAACCCCATGGGCGCGGGGAAGTGGCGCGACGAATATACGCCTCACTTCAAGGGCCGGCACGTCGTCATCCTGCCCGACAATGACACCAAGGGCCGGGACCACGGCCAGAAGGTCGCCAAGGCCCTGCATGGGGCCGCTGCGTCGGTGAAGGTGGTCAACCTGCCCGGCCTATCCGAGAAGGGCGACGTCACCGACTGGCTTGATGCAGGCGGGACGCTGGACCAGTTAGAGCAACTGGTCGGGAAGGCCCCGGCCTGGACCCCGGGCACGACGGCAGACGGGAAGAACCCGGCCGCCGGCATAGTCTCCGCATCTGACCTCCTGCGCATGGATATTCCTGAGCTACGTTGGGCCGTCCCCGGCTTCCTGCCGGAAGGTCTGACCGTCCTTGCCGGCAATCCGAAGGTGAAGAAGTCGTGGCTTGCGTTGGGGGCCATGCTCGCCATTGGTGCCGGCCTGCCCGTCCTCGGCAAATTCGAGACGACGCCGGCCCGGTGTCTCTATCTGGCGTTGGAAGACTCCCGACGCCGGCTTCAAGACCGCATTCATAAAATCATGGACCCCCAGCCGGACCTCGCGGTCGGCCTAGACAACGTGATGGCCGTCACCGAATGGCCCACAATGGATGAAGGCGGCCTGGAAGCTCTCGACGCCTATGCTGAGGCCAATCCTGACTTGAAGCTCATCGTCATAGACACTTTGGTCAAGATGAGGCCCAAGACCCGCCCCAAAGGCTTCAACGCCTATGAGGTGGACTCTATGCACCTTGCCGAGATCAAGAAGCTTGCCGACCGCCGGCACCTGGGGGTGGTGGTCATTACCCATTTGAACAAGGGCAAGACCACGGACAAGGGCGACCCCTTCGACCGGATCACGGGCAGCAACGGTATCTTCGGAGTGGCGGACACGGCCATGCTGTTGACAGGCGAGAGAGACGCCAAGACGGCAGAACTGAGGATCACAGGGCGCGACGTTGAAAGTCAGGACTACGCCGTCGAGTGGGCGGACTTCATCTGTTCGTGGTCGATCACAGGCAAGGCCATCGAGGTGAAGCTGACCGGCGAACGTCAGAGCATCATGGAGATGATGAAGGCGGCCGACCGCCCGGTGAAGACTGCCGAAGTCGCCAGATATTTGAAGAAAACATCGGCTAGTGTCTCGTATTTGCTGGGGAAAATGCTCAAGGACGGCTGTGTCGAGTCACCCGGCTACGGCCTCTACTCTCTTATAGACAACCCCTAGAAGTCCTTGAAGTACACAAAGTCCTTGAAGTCCTTGAAGTCCTTGAAGTGGAGAGTTCAAGGGGGACTTCAAGGGGACTTCAAGGGGTATGGATGAAGGCAGGTATCTGAAATTTATGACTAAGCGATCCAGTTCAAGGACTTCAAGGACTTTGTGGGGTTTTAACGATGAGCGATGACCCGAGATACCGATCCAGCCGATGGCAGAAGCTCCGAGCGGCCGTCCTTCGCCGTGATCCCCTGTGCGCCTACTGCCGGGCCAGGGGCAGGGCTGAGGCCGCCACGACTGTTGACCACATTGTCCCCACGGCCAGGGGCGGGCGCTTTTGGGACCGCGACAATCTGGCCCCGGCTTGCGCGTCCTGCAACTACAGCAAGGCCGACACGCCGCTGGACGAGTGGCTGGCCGGAGGTTGCGGCACGGATGGCTTCGGCTCCTTCTGGGACGAGAAAAATCAGACCAGCCTGAGCGCCAAAGACCGTATGCGCCCCTCATTACACACGAACCTTGATTCCTAAGGAGGGTGACATGCCCAAAGTGATCGAAGTCCCCAGGGGCAAACAGGCTTGCGCCCCCCTCAAGAGAAACCCGCGCCACCTCAAGGGGGAGGCGAAGAGGAAGTGGAACGACATCCTGGCCGTTCTCGCTCCCGAGGTGGCGACCGAAAGGCAATTCGACGTCGTGACCCGCTATTGCATCGCCTGGGCGGCCTACATGGAGGCCGTGACAGCCCTGGAAACCGAGCCGGCGATCCTCGTCAACATGAAGACCGGAGCGGCCCAGCCGAGCCCGTGGACGAAAATCAGGATCGAGATGGACAAGACCCTTTTCAGCCTGGGCTTGAAGCTGGGCCTCATCCCCAACGGCCGCGACATCCCGGCCACGGACACGACGCCGCCGGCATCCAAGTTCGGGGGGCTGGTCCGATGACGCTTGCCGACGACGTGCTGGCCTTCGCCTCCCGCCTGACCGTCACGTCCGGCCGGAAAGCGGGTGTCCCGATGATCGTGCTTCCTCATATCGAGGCTGCGATCCGGGGAAGCCTCGCTCCGGGAAAGAGGACGTGCTGTATCTCCTGGCCCCGGAAGCAGAGCAAGAGCACAGGCTATGCCGCCGTGCTTATCCTGGCCGGGCTCATCGGTCCCTTGGCCGTCCCCCGGGGCCAATTGGCCACGGCGTCGGCCAGCCGCGAACAGGCTTCGCTTATATACGATGAAGTGGCCGCATTCATCCTAGCTGAACCTGAGCTTTACGGACTTGTCAATCTTTCGTCCAGTAGAAAAACCATCACGTCCCTGACGAACGGCTCCACGTTCAAAGCCCTGTCCGCCGACGCGACCACGGCCCACGGCCTGGGACTTGATTTGTTCATCATGGACGAAGCAGCGCAACAGCGAAATTCCGAGCTTTGGGACGTCCTCTTCACCTCGCAGTCGGCCAGGGCGAACCCCCGCGCCATTGCCATCGGAACGCGGTCACAGGACCCCAAGCACTTCTTTTCGGAAATGATCGAGTACGGCCAGCGAGTGAATGCTGGCGAGATCGAGGACGGCTCTTTCTTCTGCCACGTTCTGGCCGCGCCCGATGACGCGGATTGGCAAGACGAAAAGGTATGGCGCGCCGTCAACCCCTGCCTTGATGCAGGAGTGCAGGACATTGACAGCCTGCGGGAACTGGCGACCCAGGCCAAGCGCATCCCGAGCAAGGAAAACGTCTTCCGCGCCCTGCATTTGAACCAGGCCGTGGACGCGGACGGACGCTTCATTTCGTCGGAAGACTGGAAGGCTTGCTCCGGTCCCGTGGACATCCAGGACGGGGAAACCTGCTACGGCGGCTTGGACCTGGGCAGCACACAGGACTTGACGTCCCTGGCCCTCTACTTCCCCAGGACGGGCTCTGTCCTCTCCTGGTGCTGGCTTCCTGCCGAGCCCTCTCTATTCGAGCGGGAGAAGCTGGACCGCGCCCCCTATCCCGTCTGGAGACAGCAAGGCTTTATCGAGACCTTCCCCGGCCGCTCCACCGACCGCTTGGCCGTCGCCGTCAAGCTGGCCGAGATATGCGCACGCTACGACGTCCAGGGCATCGCCTTCGACAGGTGGGGGATGCCGGTCCTTGAGAAGCTCATGGCCGACAACGGCATCAAGGCCCCCCTGGTGCCGCACGGCCAAGGCTACAAGGACTTCTCCCCTACCGTGGATGCCTTCGAGACTGAGGTCATCGAGCATCGCCTACGTCATGGAGGGAACCCTGTTCTTACGTGGGCCGTTGGCAACGTAAAACTCTCCACCGATCCAGCGGGCAACCGCAAATTCGATAAGGCCAAGGCGTCACAGCGCATTGACCCGGCTGTTGCTTTGGCCATGGCCATCGGTTTGGCCGCAAGACAGCCCGTTACCGGGCCGTCAAAATATAACGCATCAGGTTTTTTTGAACTTTAAGAGGAGATCACAGTGGAAAAACAGTCAAGAGCATTTGAGATCGGGGAAATTCAAGAGACAGGCGAGCGCACCATTGCCGCCTCCCTGTCTTCCGAGTTCCCGGTCCAGCGATCCCGAGGAAAGGAGGTGCTTGTCCACGACCAGAACGCCGTGGACCTCTCCCGCGCCCCCCTGCCTTTGATCGTCGGCCACGATCCTGCCGAGCTTCCGGTCGGCGTCGTCGAAGGGCTCCGCGTCGAAGGTGGCCGGCTCCGGGGTTCCCTCAGATTCTCTGAGGGTATTCGCGGCCAGGAAATCCTGGCCGACGTCAAGGCCGGCATCCTCCGCAACCTGTCCGTTGGCTACGTCGTCCAGGCGACCGAGCGCGGCCAGGGCGACAGCTACCGCGTGACCAAGTGGCAACCATACGAGTGCTCCCTGGTCGCCTGTCCCGCCGATCCCTCCGTGGGCATTGGCCGTTCCTTCAACCCCAACACTCCCCAGGAGGGAAAGACCATGGACATGAATGACATCAAGCGCGAGCAGACCCGTTGCATGAAGGAACTGGAGGCTCTGGCCGCCAGCGGAGACGATACCGAATCCCTGGCCGCCAAGCGCGCCGAGCTTGCCGACCTCGACACGCGGCTGGCCGTCCTCGACGACCTGGCCAAACGCCGCGGCCCCGCGGACAAGGTGCCCGGCATCGGTGCCCCGGCCGGCGCGCCTGCGATCCGTGAAGGCGAGGTGCGCGTCCTGGCTCCTGGCGACAAGCTGGCCGACACCTGCCGCCGCGACCTTGTGGACGGCATCAAGCCCGAGGAACTGAGCCTGGGGCGCGTCCTGCGCGGTCTGGTCACTGGCGACTGGTCGGGCGCCGAAGCGGAAAAGCGGTCGGTCATGTCCGAAGGCACTTCCAGCCTGGGAGGCGTGCTCATCCCTGCCCCCATGGCCGCTCAGGTGATCGACTTGGCGCGCAACCAGGCCGTGGTCTTCCGGGCCGGCGCGTCCACGGTGCCGATGACCGCGAACACGCTCAAGATGTGCAAGGTCACGGGCGACATGTCGGCTTCCTGGCGTGAAGAAAACGCCGCGATCACGGCTTCGGAAATGTCTTTCGACAGCCTGAGCTTTACCGCCAAGGCCCTGGCCGCGATTTGCTCGATCAGCATCGAACTGTTGGAAGACGCCGGCAACGTCAACGGCTTGATCGAAAACAGCATTGCCCAGGCCCTGGCCCTGGAACTTGACCGGGCGGCCCTGTTTGGCTCCGGTGTCGCTCCTGAGCCCCTGGGCTTGAACGGCGTCGTCGGCGTCCAGTCGATCAGCATGGGCGACAATGGCGCGGCCCTGACCGGCTACTCGCCCTTCACCCTGGCCATGCAGAAGCTCTATGAGAAGAACGCCATCCCCGGCAGCTTCGTTTTCAGCCCGCGCACCTGGGCCGCCATGGAAGGACTGGTGGACACGACCGGCCAGCCCCTCGCCGCCCCGGCCTCTTTCGCCTCCGCGCCCAAGCTGGTGAGCAACCAGATTCCGAACACGTTGCACCAGGGAACCGCGACCAACGCGAGCAGCATCTTCACCGGGGCGTGGTCGAACCTCATGGTCGGCATGAGAACTTCCTTGACCCTTGAGGCCAGCCGCGTTGCCGGCGCGGATGCCTTCTCGAAGATGCAGGTCATGATCCGCGCCTACCTCCGCTGCGACGTGCAGGTGGCCCGGCCCGATCACTTCGTCAAGATCGTCGGCGTGATCCCGGCCTAAACCGTCGCAAGTTGCGCCAGTTTCCCAGGTGTGGCGAGTTGCCGCACCTGGGAGGCGGGAGTTTCTGAACAATTTGATCAGAAACTCCCCCGGGGGTTTTGGTGCAACTTGAACCAAAACCTGGGCAACTTGACCACCTTTCTGAGCTGAAGCCGGCTTCAGATCAGAACTAAGGAGCTAAATATTATGAGTTTTTTCGATTTTTTCCGCCCTAAAAAGCGCAGCTTCGACACTCTTTCCGAGTTTGGGCTTGGCCTGCCCACGGCCACGGGCCAGACGGTGACGGTGGACGGCTCTCTGGCCTTGCCTGCGGTTTTTGTGTGCGTTCGCGTCCTGGCCGAAAGCATCGGCTCCATGCCGTTGCATATCTACCGCCGGGCCAGCAACGGCGACCGTCAGGCGGCAACCGACCATCCGCTTCATAAACTGTTCCGGTTCGCGCCCAACAGCTACCAGACCTCACTGGAGGCCCGCGAGTTTTTGACCGCGTGTGTCGCCATGCGGGGGAACGCCTACGCCTACATCGACCGCCAGGACGGCATGGTGGCCGGGGTCTGGCCCCTTCACCCCGCCAGGGTCCAGGTCATCGTGGACGGGACCGTGATCCAGTACCGCTATTCCGACGAAAAGGGCCAGACCTTCCTCTATGACCAGGAGGAAGTCCTTCATCTGAAAGGCTTGTCCACCGATGGCATTATGGGCCTGAGCCCCATTTCCACGCTCAAGGAAACCATCGGCGCGTCCCAGGCTTTGGAGCAGTACCAAAACAAGTTCTTCGCCAATGCTGCCCGGCCCTCCGGTGTCTTGACTCATCCGGGCCAGTTGACCCCCGATGCAGGGACACGACTCCGAGAACAATGGGATGGACTCTACAGCGGTTCCGCGAATCGGGGCAAGACCATCGTGCTTGAGGAAGGCATGACTTGGCAGGCCATTGGCTTGACCAATGAAGACGCGCAATTGCTGGAGTCCCGCCGCTTCAATCTGCAAGACATCCTCCGCGTCTACCGAATCCCTGGCCACATTGCCGGCGACCTTTCAAAGGCGAGCTACAACAACATAGAAACGCTTGGCAGTGAGTTCCTTAATCTGACGCTTTCCCCTTGGCTTAAACGAATTGAAGAACGCATGAATTTGCAGCTTCTTACAGAGGGGGAGCGGGAGGCCGGCTACTATTTCGAGCACGACGCATCGGGGTTGCTCAAGGGCGGGGTCAAGGAAAGGTACGAGTCCTACCAGGTGGGCCTGGCCGCCGGATTCCTTTCGGTGGATGAGGTCAGGCAATGGGAGAACCTGCCGGCCATGCCTGCCGACGTCAGCAAGGGTGTGTCACCGACCGACGCCCCCTAGGCCAGCCACGGCCGGGATAGGGTGGATCACAAGTAGCTGAAATTGTTCAAACCCGTTGGATTAACGGGGTACGAGAACGCCCAGCATCTATAAAATTTCGGGGCGTTCCCGGAAGTCCATCTAGGGATGGACAGGCGCGCCCCCGGCTGGGGATGGTCCTTGGCCGGGGGCATTTTACAGGAGGTTGATATGGAACCGATCACGCTGGCGGAAGCCAAGCTCCATGCCCGCGTCGATAACGACGTCGAGGATTCCCTGATTTCGGCCATGATCGTGTCGGCCCGGCAGGCGGCCGAAGCCAGATGCCGGCGAGGCATGGCGGTCGAAGATTGGCCAGACGGCTACCCGGAGCAGGTCAAAATATGGATGCTCATTCGGGTGTCCACTTTGTACGAGAACCGAGAAGCCTACACAGGAGCCAGGGTTTTCAAGCTGGATCACGTGGACCGGCTCCTCGATCCCTACGTGCTCCCGGGGCTGGCGTAAAAAATAGTTGCGGGCCGTCCTTGACAGGGTTCGATAACTTTGTTACTCTTCAAACCGTGGCCGGGATTTCCCGGCCCATTTTTGGCAAACACTGGATAACATTGACCTTCTGGGGTAGAGTATATGAATCCGAAAGAACCACGCTACACAAGGGGCGACTTGTCCAATGCAGTGACAAACCTTCGCCCTCTTATGTTGGGCATGTGGATACGTCGCGGCGTTCTTGACGTAAACGACACTGCCCCTGGAAGGGGAGTCCGACGCCTGTACAGCTTTTCAGAAGCTCTTGTCATAGACATCATGGCGTATTTGACACTGCAAGACGTAAGTTCTTCACAAGCGGCGGCCGTAGGTAAAGCCGCTTCTCTTGAAGTCGAGAAGATTATTTCCAAGTCCGGTGGACTTGACTACACGAAGATTGACGAAGCGGAAGTCGAAGATATTGTTTGGTCATATAACAGCATTGGCAAGCTAGACTATAAGCTGGTTCACAGGTCTGCCCTGTCTGGCTATACGAAAGATTATTTCCAAGTGCTTAACTACATTAGCTTCGCCATCCGTTTGTATGAAGCCCTTGAAACGGTGCGCGAGATTCGCGCCCGTTCTGGGAAATAAAACAGCCGTGGAACGTGCTGTAACACGCCCCACGGCCTAACCACAACCGCCCTAAGATGGAGGACGACCATGGACACGAAGGAATTAGTCAAGAAGTGGTGCGAAGGCAAGGACCTGACCAACGAAGAGATTTCGATTCTCTGTAAGGAAGTGACTTCCTTGTGCCGCGATTTGATCCCTAAAACGGTTTTGGACGTGACCGTGCAGGATAATGAGTTCACGTACATCCCTATTAAGGTAGAGGCGCTAGCCTTTCTCAGCGAATCTTATAATCGGATCGACAGCTTCATTGATGCGATGAAGTAACTAGGGCTGGCGAGGATTAACTAAGCCGCTAGCCTGTTCCCTTCTGTTACAGGCTAGCGGCAAAAACTAGGAGGATGCGTTATTATGGCTATTCCAGCTTACTACATTGAGCCCGGAGAAATTATAACGATAGACCTGCCATTGCCGCAAAAATTATCTTCTATCAGTAATAGGATGGCTATGTTTATAAGTTATAAATATGCCGGAGCCATCCAAAACGAATGGCTCAATCCACCTATAATGTCTATCCTTGAAATTCAAATTCAGGTCAAGGTTGCGATACCAAAAAGTGGGTTCAAAAATTTCCACGCCACCGATATGATCGATGGAGAATTTAGGCCACACAATATGGAACTTTTTGAATATTACTGTGAGATGTTGCTATATACAATGAACGGGATCGTTTTTTATGACAGAGAGCAAATAAAAAAATGTCTCTTAAATACCTTTACAGTGAGACCCCTGGGATAACCTTTCGCGCCAAACAGTACATCGAGAGATAACCTATAACTTTAACCGGCCGTCGTGGACCTCGCGTCCCTGGCCAATACAAGGATGCGAGGTCTATTATGAAAATTCGTTGCAAGGACTGTGAAGCGTTTGCCAAGGATAGAACTAGCGAGCGTTTCGGCTGGTGCCGTCGTCGTCCTCCTGTAGCTGACACGAATTGCCAAGATATGGCGGCGTTTCCAAGGTTGCCAAGTGATGCGTGGTGCATGTGCGGAGTTAAAAAGAAAGAACAAACGCCTGTTGCCTTTTCATTTGTTGAAGCGCCGAATGGTGATGTGATGTGCGTTGACAAGATGGGAGAAGCGCAATGATTACAGCTTGCCGCGATTGTGCTGCCTGGGATCAGCTTGCAGGCAATGACGTCCTTGGTATTTGCCGACGCCACGCTCTTACTGTTGACCAGGACAGGTTTGGTGGGAAGTCAGATCGTTTTCCCCTCAGCCGTCAGTGGGATTACTGTTTTGAGTCCCTTCCGTTGAAGGACCATTTCGGCCCTCCCCGCGTATAAAAAATAAATATTCGTGCGAAAAGGGGGCAAAATGTGGAAATCGTCCCGGTTCTTATTGCCTTCTGGCCATTTTGGGGAAGTCCAGGCTCACTTGGCCCTTTGTGCTACAGTCCGGCCCGAGCTTGAACAGGAGGAAGGCAAATGCCCCATGACAGCACACTTGAGCACCGGAAGTTTCTCCGCCCCAAAGAGGTGGCCGACGTCTATGGCCTGCCCGTCCGTACCCTTGAACTGTGGCGACAGGAGGCACGCGGTCCCCGCTATACAAAAGCGGGGAAGTACGTTCTCTACGGCGTCACTGATCTTGAATCTTGGCTTTCGGAACGACAAGTCGCAACGGCGGGGTAGGCTCTTTTTGTTTGGCCTTTGCAAAAGCCTCGATCTTGCTTCGGACCGATCCAGGTATCAAGTGGGCATATCTCATTGTTGTTTCGATGCGATTGTGTCGGGCGGCTTCCTTGAGTTCCAGCAAGGTAAAGTCGCCCGACTGCGCCCACCTCGATATAGCCGTGTGCCGCGCCGTGTGAAACCAGACCCTTTGCCGCTTGTCGGTGATGCCCTCATTGAGGCCCACGGCGTTACAGGCGCGGGTGAAAACATCATAAATCGCTTTAAGTCTTTGCCCGTCATCCTGGCGAAAGATGAGTTCGTCAGGCCGGCGGCGGTAGCCGGTCAGGGTGGCCAGCACTTCATCGTCCACGAAGACGGATTGCCGAGCGCCGCCTTTGGCATTCAGAAAAAGCGTGTTGGTGGCCACGTCCACGTCGCGGCCACGGATGCCGAAAATCTCCGTGGCCCGGAGTCCGGTTCTCAGCGCCAAGAGAAACATATCCCGCACCATAGGCGACCGCTTTTCAAGTTCGTCCAGGAGCGCGGCTTCCTCCTCCTCGGTCAGGAACCGCTCGCCCGAGTTCTGGACGGACGGCATCTTGAAGTCCGAGGTCGGGCCGATGGGATTGGAACCAGCCCACATTTTCTTGCGGAGTCCGAAGTTGATGACGCGCCGGAGCAACGCGAAGACGCCCTTGACCGAAGCCGGGGCCATGATCTTCATGCAGGCGGCCTTGTGGCGCGTCAGGGCCTCCTCTGTGAGGTCGGCCAGGGTGGCGGTCCCGAACTGCGGCTTGAGATGCTTGCCGTACCGGCTGCGCTCGACGGCGATGTGCTTGCCCTCAAGCTCGCCCATTTCGGCGTACTTCTCGAAGACCTCATCGAGTACGGCCTGGGAGGACTTTTTCTTGACCGCCGGGTTCTCGCCCAAGTGGATCAAGTTCATGCGCTCGGTGCGCTTCTGGTGGGCGAAGGCTTCGGTGATGCCTTGAGAGGCCGGGCCGATCCTCTCCCACTTGAACTTGCCCCGGGCATCCCGGTAGCTGATCCAGAAGATTTTATCGGGCCGTCCCTGGTGGCGCACTTCTTCGGATTCGCGCCAGTAGACGCCCACGAATTTGCGGCTTTTTGTTTTGGGCTTGCCCATGAACCCCGTCATGCCCGAGGAGGCCATTCGATGCAAGCAAGCTACCCCTCAGCTACCCCTCAACGAAAAAGGGGTCACGATTTTCATCGTAACCCCTTGAATTCGTTTGGTGGGCAATGTAGGATTCGAACCTACGGCCTTTGGCTCCGGAGGCCAACGCTCTATCCAACTGAGCTAATTGCCCGAGGGAGCGAATCTATACGCGCTCCGTTTCCGGGCGTCAAGGGCTATGTGCGCTTCGCCATCTCAGCCGGCGCTGGCCGCGCCAAGCGAAGCGTCTTCGCTGCGCGTGACCGGACCCTGGGAGGTGCAGACCTGGTTGCGCCCGAGCTTCTTGGCCTGATAGAGCGCCTTGTCCGCCTTGTCCACGAGATCCCGGCGCTTGAGCAGCGCCCCGGGCGTCAAGGCCGCCGTGCCGATGGACACCGTTATGCCGAACGGCTTGCCTTCGCTCGTGAACCGCGTTTCCGCAATGGCTTGTCGCAGCCGCTCGGCCAGCACCTGGGATTGCTCTTCCGTGGTCAGGGGCAGGATCACCACGAATTCCTCGCCGCCGTAGCGGGCCGTGAAATCCGTGCTGCGCAGCTGCTCGGAAATGATCTTTCCGACCTCGCGCAGGACGTGGTCGCCCATGAGATGGCCGTAGCTGTCGTTGATGTTCTTGAAATGGTCGATATCGAGCATGAGCAGGCTCATGGAATGGCCGTAACGCTGGTGGCGGCGCAGTTCTTCCACCAGGCGTTCGTCAAAGGCCCGGCGGTTGTGGATGCGCGTGAGCCCGTCGTGGTCTGCCCGGACCTTGACCTGACTGAACAGCGCGGCGTTGCGCAGTGCCAGGGCCAGGTGGCCGACCGAGGCGTAGAGCGTCTGCACCTGGTCCTTGCCCAGGGCGCGGCCCTTGGCCCGGTACAGGGTCAGGCAGCCGAACGTCTGGCCGCCGGCGCGCAAGGGCAGCGCGAGGCTCTCCTCGGCCGATTGCGGGATGTCCACGGGCGTCCTGCCGGCCGCGCCGTCGAGAAACGTGCTCCGGTAGCTCTGCATGGGCTTGCCGGCGAGCTTGGCCCCCTGGCGCAGCAGCGCTTCGGTCCAGTGCCGCTCGGCGTCGTGGTCCATCTCCGGCTCGAGGAACAGCTCGGCCTCCAGCTCGCCGGATTCGCCCGGCTGCCAGAGGATGGCCATGAGCCCACGCATGGGCAATAGCAGTTCCAGGTCCTCTCGGGCGTTGTCCAGGATGACCGTGGGATCGAGGGATTCCGTGGCCCGGGTGAGGAAGCGGTTGAGGAACAGGACAAGGTCGGTCTTGCGCGCGAGCAGCTCGCGCTCCAGCATGATCTCGCGGGTCATGCGAAAAATGTCGTCGTAAAGGCTTTTCACTTCCTGGGCCCGGAAGATGACGTCGCGCACCTTCTTGTCGGTGAGCGGCTCGGACACGGCCGAAAGGAAGCCGTTTTCCAGCAGTTCGTCGAAATCCGACAAGGATTGGGATTCCGTAAGCACGAGCACCCGTTGCGCCACCTCCCATTCCTCCAGCCGCTTGCGGCTGGAGGGAGCCAGCGCGTCCCAGGCCTCCTTGACCGCGAAAATCACGAGCGGCGTGGCCCTGCCGAGGTCGCGCTCGCCGGGATGCTGCCCGGCCGGCCAGTTGCGCAACGTATACCCACTGCCCAGGGCGGCAGAAATTGCCGCCGCGGCATCGTCGGTAAGGCCGAGGCCCCATACTTGCTCAGGTCGCATGCCATGCGTCATTGCTGGCCTCCTTTGATCCCGGGAACGCGCACGGGGCGCGGTCCCGCCGTTTTATTTGCAAATATGGGGCCAGACAAAAAGTCCCGCCGCGTTTGACATCGCGCCCGAGCTGTGGCTCCGTCCCCCCATGCACGCGCCGCGCCTGTGGGCGACCCTCGATCCCTTTCTCGAATCCGGCGCCGTCATGGGCCGCAAAGTGGCCAATGCCGGCTTTCTCGACGCCCTCGTGCGCGCCGATCCCTTCGACGCCTACCATTTCTTCATGCTCTCGCCGCGCGAGCGCGACGTGCAACGCGAACTGCTCGCGGCGCGCTATCCCGAGGCCGCCTGCCGCGGGAAATTCAAAATATTGACACGGCTCGACCTGCCCGAGGCCCTGGCCGGCACGGACTACGCCGTGTTCCACCTCTCGGACTGCATCACATCCCAGCCGCGCCTGGCCGCCGCGCGAAACGCCCTGGCGCGAAACATCTTTCCCGTAACCGGCACCACCCATTCCCTGAGCTACGCCACCTACGGCCGGGAGTTCCTGGCCCACCTCTGGCCCGGGACCACCGGGCGCGATGCCATCGTCGCCACCTCGCGCGCCGGGGAGGCGGTGGTGTCGCGCATCTTCGACGGCTTGCGCCGGGGCTACGGCCTTTCCCCCGAGGCCTATCCCGCCCCAGGAATCGCGCGCATCCCCCTGGGCGTCGATCCCGGGGATTGGCGCGCCTTTTCCGGCCAGGAGCGGGAGGCGGCCCGGGCCGCGTGCGGCATTCCCGGCGACGCGGTCGCGCTGCTCGTTTTCGGGCGCATTTCCCACAGCTCCAAGATGGACCCGCTGCCGCTTTTTCGCGCGGTGCAGCGCCTGGCCGCGGGCGGCCTCGCGCCGGCCTCCCTGTGTCTCGTCATGGCCGGCTGGGTCGACGAGGACGGACAGGCGTTCCTCGAGACGCTGCGCGCCCTTGCCGCCAATATCGGCCTGCCCCTGGTTCTGGTTACGCGGCCGGACGACGCCCGCAAACGCCAGCTCTTCGGCGCGGCCGATATCTTCGTCTCCCTGGCGGACAATCCCCAGGAGACCTTCGGCCTCACGCTCCTCGAAGCCATGGCCGCGTCGCTTCCCGTCGTGGCCTCGGACTACGACGGCTACCGCGACATCGTCGTGCCGGGGCGCACCGGGTTCCTCGCGCCGACGCTCGGGCTGCCCGAGTCCGGCCTCCGCGACGTGCTTGCGCCTCTTTGCTACGACAACCATACCCATCTGCGCCTGGCCCAGGGCCTGGCCGTGGACGTGGCCGCCGTGGCCGCCGCCCTGGGCCGGCTCGTGCGCGACACGGGGCTTCGCCGCGAAATGGGCGCGGCCGGGCGCGCGCGGGTTGCGGAGCGCTTCACCTGGGACGCCGTGGTCGCGGCGCACCTTGGCCTGTGGGAGCGTCTTGCCGCCGCGCCTGTGCCGGACGTGGCTGGGTTGCGCGCCCTGGCGCATCCGGGGGCGCTCGCCTATGGCGGCGTCTTTGCCGGCTATCCCAGCGAGGCGCTTTCCGACGCCGTGCGCCTGACCTGGAGCCGCGCCGGCCAGGCCGTGTACCGCAACCGGGATTACCCGATAGTCTATGCGGGTCTGGGAGGGGAGATTTCCCCGGCTGCCGTGCGCACGCTGTTGTTTCTGTCCCGGGGCGGCTGTCCGGGGCTGACGCTGGCTGCACGTCTGGCCGCGGCCGAACCGTCGCTCGATACCCGGGCCGCCCGCTTCCACGTGGTCTGGGCCCTCAAACAGGATCTGCTCGAAAAGGAGACGTCATGAGGCGGGAGCGCCGGACAGCAGGGGGGGGCGGCGCTCCCGCCTCGCCGCAGGAAGCCCGGGAGGGAAGCGAGGCGTACGCCCGGCCCAAACGCAGCCTGGGGCAGAATTTTTTAAGCGATCCCAACACGGCGGCCAAGATCGTGGCCGCGCTCGGCATCGCGCCCGGCGACGTGGTGCTGGAGATCGGGCCGGGCAGGGGGGCGCTGACGCCCTTCATCCTGGACGCGGGCCCGGCGGCCTACCTGGCCCTGGAAAAGGACCGCGACCTGGCCGTGCGTCTTGCCCGGGAACACCCCGGCGCGGCGGTCGCCATGACGGACGCGCTGCGCATGGACTGGAGCCGGCTCGACAGGTTGCCCGGCGTGCGCGTCATCGGCAACCTGCCGTACAACATCGCCTCGCCGCTGTTGTGGGACCTCTGCGCCGGGTCGGTCGCGTACGCGCGCGGGGTTTTCATGGTGCAGCACGAGGTGGCGCGGCGGCTGGCCGCAGTGCCGGGCAACCGGGAGTACGGGGCGCTTTCGGCCTGGGTGGGGGCGTTTGCGCGGGTGGCGTACTGCTTCAAGGTGCCGCCCACGGTCTTTCGTCCGCGGCCCAAGGTGGATTCGGCCGTGGTCGCCCTTACGCCGCGCCCGGCGGCGGAGCGTCCGGCCGAACCCGTCGCTCTGTCGCGCTTGCTCAAGCTCCTTTTTTCCTTGCGCCGCAAGCAGTTGGGAGGAATCCTCAAACCCCATGGCGATCTCGCGACCGGGGCGTGGCTGGCGGATGCGGGCATCGACCCGCGCGACCGGCCCGAAAATCTGTCTCCGGAGCAGCTGTCGCAGCTGGCCATATTGCTCAAAACGCGCCTGGGCTCTTGACTTTGGGCCTGAAATCGATTTTCTTTTGGCCACTCGTCGCGCAAGCGCTCAAGGCGCACGACGACGCATACGGGATCGGGCTGGTCGTCCTCGTCACGGGGAGGCGAGCGGGGGGCCTTTCCGTTTGCAGTGTTTTTCGGAGAGAATACGGGAGAGGATCGGGAGCATTGCGTCGCCGCGATGCGGTGGGCGTTTTAACCGAGGAGGAGAGGACTGATGACCAAGGCTGATCTGGTAGGAAAAATTGCCGACAAGACGGGGCTGACCAAGGCCAATGCCGAGCGCGCGCTTAACGCCTTCATCGAAGCCGTCGAGGCCACGCTGGTGGGCGACGGGAAGATCACCCTGACCGGTTTCGGCACGTTTCTGGTGGACGAGCGCAAGGCCCGCACCGGCCGCAACCCGCGCACCGGCGCCGAGATCGAAATTCCGGCGTCCAAGGTGGTCAAGTTCCGGCCGGGCAAGCTGCTCAAGGACGCCATTCAATAATCACTCCCGGGAGATTTTCACATGTTGCACGGCGAAACCGTTCACAGCCCCCTGCCGCAGGATCTGCCCTGGTGGCAACCCGACCATTTCGTTTTCTTCAGCGTGCTTTACCTCGTGCTTTTCATCATCGCCTCAGGCATGGGCTACTGCATCTTCAAGGCCTACCTGGATACGAAAAACGCCGACGCCCACGGGCATCACTAAGCCGCGAGGCCGCAGCTTTCGCTGATCCGCCCGGTTTCGGCCGGGCGGATTTTTCGTCCCGGGCATCTGCCCCCCTTGACGCGGGTGGAATGCTGGGATAAGTATCTTTTTTTGCCGCTAGGGAATTTCCCAAAGAGGGGGTGAGGTCAATGCCCGGAGTCTTCCTTGACGAGTCCGACAACTTCGATGTGGCCCTGCGCCGCTTCAAGAAGCAGGTCGAAAAATCCGGGATTCTCTCTGAGTTGAAGAAACGCCAACACTTTGAGAAACCCAGCGTCATGCGCAAGAAGAAAAAGGCCGCCGCCCGCAAGCGGCTGCTCAAGAAAATGCGCAAAATCAACATGATGTAATGAACCTGACAGCCCGTATAGATTCCGACTTCCTGGCCGCCATGCGGGCTCGCGATGAGCTCGTCGTCGGGGTGCTGCGCATGCTCAAGGCCGCCGCCAAGATGCGGCAGGTGGAGCTCAAGCGTCCGCTCGCCGACGACGAGCTTTTCGATGTCCTGGCCAAGCAGGCCAAGCAGCGCAAAGAGTCCATCGAACAGTTCGCCAAGGCGAACAGGACCGATCTCGTCGACAAGGAGGAACGGGAACTGGCCGTGCTTCTGGCCTACATGCCCGCCCCCCTGAGCGATGCGGAACTCGCCGCCGCCGTGGACGCGGCCGTGGCCGAACTGGATGCCCGAAGCATGAAGGACATGGGCCGGGTGGTGCAGGCGGTGCTGGCCGCCCACAAGGGGCGGGTCGAGGGCAAACGGGTCAGCGACGCCGTCAAGGCGCGCCTCGCCTCCTAAACGCCTTTTCCCTTTTTTCTTATGGAATCCAGAACTCTCTCGTTGCTGGAGTTTCCTAAGGTTTTGGAACGGCTGGCCCAGCTCGCCGTTTCCGAGCCGGCGGCGGCTGCCTGCAAGGCTCTTGCGCCCCTGGGCGATCCGGCAACGCTCGCCAGGGAACAGCGCAAGCTGGCCGAGGCCATCGAACTGCGCCGCGACGCCGCGTTCGCCTTTACGCCGTTTCCCGACATCGAGCCGCTGTTCCCCATCCTCGACAGCGAGCGCCGCACCTTCGACCTCGACGCCCTGGTCGCCCTGGACCATGTGCTTTCCCGCGTGGCCGCCCTGCGCCAGGCGCTCGGCGCGGGCGAGCCCGGGCAGTCGCTTCTGCGCGACGAGGTCGCGGCCACGCCCTGGCCCAAAAAGACCCAGGCCGCCCTGGCCCGCTGCATTTCCCCGGACGGCAGGCTGCGCGACGAAAGCTCGCCCGAGCTGTTTTCCGTGCGCCAGGAGATCCGCACCATCCACCAGACCATCATGACGCGGGTCAAGGAATACGTCGGCGAGAAGGAACTCGGGCCGCTGCTGCAGGACGACTACGTCACCATCTCGTCCGACCGCTACGTCCTGCCGCTTCGGGCCAATTTCAAGGGACGCCTGCCCGGCATCATCCACGACTACTCCCAGACCGGTGAAACGGTCTATGTGGAGCCCTTTTTCCTGGTCGAGGTCAACAACCGCCTTCAGGAGCTCAAAAACGAGGAACGCGAGGCCGAAGCCCGCGTCATGGCTTTCCTCACCGGGCTGGCCCGCGACGAGCGCCGTGAAGTTGCCGCCGCGTACCGCCTGCTCGTGGCCTGCGACGTGCTCTGGGCCAAGGCCGCCCTGGCCGAGCGCCTTGGCGGCACGCTGCCCGAGGTCGCGCCCGAGCACGCCGTGCATCTGCGCGCCGCGCGCCATCCGCTGCTCGTCCTCGCCGCCGGCGACGACGCCGCGACCCGCGTCATGCCGCAGGACCTGATCCTCGCCGAGGACCAGCGCGCGCTCATCGTCACCGGTGCCAACGCCGGCGGCAAGACCGTGTGCCTCAAAACCCTGGGCCTGCTCGCGATCATGGCCCTTTCCGCCCTGCCCGTGCCGGCCGGGGAGGGCAGCCGGCTGCCGTTTTTCGCCAAGACCTTCGTTTTCCTCGGCGACGAGCAGAGCCTTGAGGATCATCTTTCCACGTTCACGGCGCAAATCCGCCACCTCTCGCGCGTCTGGCCGGAAATCGACGCCGCCACGCTCGTGCTCCTTGACGAATTCGGCGCGGGCACCGATCCCTCCCAGGGCGCGGCCCTGGCCCAGGCCGTGGTGGACGGCCTGCTCGACCGCGGCGCGTATCTCGCCGCGGCCACGCATTTTCCCGCGCTCAAGGCCTACGGCCTGTCGCGCCCCGGCGTGCGCGCCGCCTGCATGCTCTTCGACCCGGCTACCAAAAAACCCGTCTACCGCCTGGCCTACGACCAGGTCGGCGCGTCCATCGCCCTGGACGTGGCCCGGGAACACGGCCTGCCCGAGGACATCCTGGAGCGGGCCAGCCGCTACCTGCTTCTCGACGGCGGCGACGCCGGACAGGTGTTCGAACGCTTGAACGACCTGGCGCTTCGCCGTGAGCGCGAGATCGAGCAGTTGGCCGCCGAACGCCTGGACGAGAAAAAACGCGTGGCAAAGCTCAAGGAGAACCTCAAAAAGGCCCAGGAAAGCCTTGTCGAGGAGATCCGGGACCTCTCGCGCGACATCGTCCGCCGCCACGAAGCCGGACGCCTGGAACGCAAGGAAGCCCAGCGCGCCCTTGCCGCGGCGAAAAAAAGACTTATTGAAGAAACCGACGCCATAACCGGTACGAAAACCGATTCCGTCCCTGCCGGCGGCGGGGTGGATCTTGCCGCCCTGGCGCCCGGCGCGAGCGTGCGCATCGTCAGTTGGGGCAAAAACGCCGTCGTGCGCGAAATCGACCTCAAGCGGAAGGCGGCCAAGGTCGATATAGGCGGGGTGAGCCTGTGGACGCCGGCGGCGGATATTGCTCCGGCCGATGCCCCGGTGAAACCGGGCGGCGGGGTGACGGTCGCCCCGGCCAGGCGCGAGGTCGCGGGCCTTGGCCTCACCCTCGACCTGCGCGGCATGCGCGCCGACGCCGCCGAGGCGGAACTGGCCTCTTTTCTCGACAATGCGCTTTTGCGCGGACACGGGGAGCTGGAGATCATCCACGGAAAGGGCACCGGGGCGCTGCGGCGCGAAGTCCACCGGTTGCTCAAGGAGCACCCGCAAGTCGCTTCCTTCTCCCTGGCCCCCGAAGACCGCGGCGGCGACGGCATGACGATGGTGGTGTTGAAGTAGAGCGTGCATGAAATTTTGAGAATGCCTCCGGCGGCCGGGAAGGGCCGAGGGCCCGACCGGACCCACCCCGATGGGGGGGAGAATCTCCAGCTGGATGCTTGTTTTTTCGGGAGCGGCTGGAAACGTGGCGGCTTGATTGGAATACGGCACTGCAACCAAGGGCGCGCGGCACCATGGACCTGATTCCCTTTCCCCCTTTGAAAGTTTTCCGGGGAAAGGGGCGCGGGGGAAACCCCTTTTGCTCAAAAAAGGGGTTTCCCCCGCATCTTCACTCCCTTCTCCCATGAAACGTGACGCGGGGACCGTAGCGGCGGTGAAGGCCAGGGCGAACATCGCCGAGATCGTGGGCCGGTACGTGGACCTGAAGCCCGTGGGCGGCAGGCTGGTCGGGCCGTGTCCCTTCCACCAGGAAACCAAGGGATCGTTCAACGTCCATCCCGACAAGGGCTTTTTTCATTGCTTCGGCTGCCAGGCCTCGGGGGACGTCATTGATTTTTATTGCCGCATCAACGGGCTGGAGTTCCGGGAAGGTCTCGAGCGGCTGGCCGCCGAGGTGGGCGTGGACGTGGGCCAGGCCCGGCGCGACCCCCGCACGGCCCAAAGACGGCAGGAGCGCGACGCCTGCCTGGCCATGCACGAGCTGGCGGACCGTTATTTCCGGCATGTGCTTGGCACGACCGCCGGGGCTCCCGCCCGGGAGTACCTGGGTCGGCGCAAGGTCAACCCGGAGATGGTCGAGGCGTTCGCCCTGGGCGTGAGCCCCGCCGGCTGGCAGGGGCTGGCCGACGTGCTGCGCTCGCGGGGGTTCGCCGAGGACCAGGGCGTTTTGGCGGGGCTTCTGAGCGCCGGGAAAAACGGCCGTGTCTGGGACCGCTTCCGCGACCGGCTCATGTTTCCCATCCGCGACGGCGGCGGACGGGTGATCGCCTTTGGCGGGCGCACCATGGGCGACGGCGAGCCGAAATATTTAAACAGCGCCGAGACGCCGATTTACACCAAGGGCCAGCACCTCTACGGACTCTACGAGGCGCGGCCGCACATGGCCAAGTCGCGCCGGGCGCTGTTGACCGAGGGCTATCTCGACGTCATCACGCTGCACCAGTTCGGCTACGGCGACGCCTGCGGCGTGCTTGGCACGGCGCTGACCCCGGAGCAGGCCAAGCGTCTGTCCGGATTCGCTTCGCGCGTGGACCTGGTGTTCGACGGCGACCCGCCCGGGCGCAAGGCGGCGCTGCGCGCGGCGCAGATGTTTCTGTCCCTGGGCGACGGCTGCCGGGTGGTGCCGCTTCCCGACGGCGAGGACGTGGACAGCCTGCTCCACGCCGCCGGCCGCGAAGGCTTCGACGCCTGCCTCGAACGCGCCGAGGACGGGCTGGCGTTTTGCTTGCGCGTGGTGCGCGAGACCTACGCGCCCAAGGAGATCGCGGCCTGGGCCGTGGAATTTCTCACGGGCCTCGGGGATGCGGCCCTGCAATCGGTCTTCATTCCCCGGGTGTCCTCGGGGTTGGGATTGGCCGAGCGGGAGTTGCGCCAGTCCCTCGGCGAGGCGGCGCAGCGGGGTCGGCGGCAGCCTGCGGCTGTTGCGGCGCGACCGCGACCGCAAAGCCTCGATATCGCGCCGCGCGACGCCGAACTGCTCGCCTTCGCCATCCGCCGCGCCGACTACCGCGCGGCCCTGGCCGAGGCCGGCGCGGCCGCGGCGCTTGCGGGCGAAGGCGCCAGGGAATTTTTCGCCAAGCTCGTCGGCGACGCCGCCGACGATCCGGCGGCGCGATTGGATACGGCGCAGGCGGCCTTCTGGGCCAAGGCGCTGTTGGAACCGGTGGAAAACGACGACCAGGCCGCCGCCGTGTTTGATGGTATTTGCCGCTTTCTCCGCGATGCCAGGGAGGACGTCCGACGGCGGGCCTTGACCGAGGCCATTCGTCGGGCGCAGGCGCAGGGCGCGTACGAGGAAGTGTTACGGCTTCTAGGGGAACTGCAAGCCCTTTCCGGGAGGGGAGATGAGTAATCTCAAGGAAATTCAACAGATCAAGAGCCTCATCGTCAAGGGAAAGCAGAAAGGCTTTCTCACGTTCGACGAGGTCAACAAGGCCCTGCCGTCCGAGGTGAACAACCCCGAGCAGCTCGAAGAGGTCATCGCCATCTTCGACCAGCTCGATATCAACCTCGTGGACACCGACAAGGATGGGCGCAAGATCGAAGTGGCCAGCGCCGAGCCGGAAGATGCCCCGGACTCCGACCTGGAGCTGACCGAAAGCGAGGACACCCTCGATTATTCCTCGCGAAGCACCGATCCGGTGCGCATGTACCTGCGCGAAATGGGCGCGGTGCCGCTGCTCGACCGCGAGGGCGAGGTGGTCATCGCCAAGAAGATCGAGAACGGCGAGATGGACGTGCTCTACGCCCTGGTCGAGGTGCCCGTGGCCGTGGAGGAGCTCATCCAGGTGGGCGAGGACCTGAAAATCGGCCGCATCAAGCTCAAGGACGTGGTCAAGACCATCGAGGAGGACGATCCTTCCGAGGACGAGATGAACCAGCGTCAGCGGGTCATCTTCCTGCTCGACGAGGTCAAGGCCGCCTTCCGCAAGAAACGCAAGATCTACTCCAAGCTGGACCAGTGCGCGTGCCTCGACCGCCGCGTCGCCGGCATCCAGAAGGAGATCATGGTCTTCAAGGACGAGATCGTCGTGCGGCTGCGTGACATCAAGCTCGAAAAGACGCTGATCGACCGCATCATCGAGATCGTCGAGGACTATGTGCGGCAGATGCACAACTGCCAGCGCGACCTCTCGGCCTACATCCTGTCCGTGGGCAAGTCCCAGTCGGAAATCCAGGAAATGTTCGCCCAGCTCGACGCGCGCGAAGTCAACCCCGTCGTGGCTTCCGAATCCCTGGGGCTGACCGTGGAGGAGCTTTTTTCGTTCAAGGAGATGCTCTCGGCCAAGATGGAGATCCTGGACCGGTTGCAGGAGAAATGCTGCCACCACGTGGGCGAGCTGGAAGAGGTGCTCTGGCGCATCAAGCGTGGCAATTCCGCCGCGCAGCGGGCCAAGCAGGAACTCATCCGCGCCAACCTGCGTCTGGTCGTCTCCATCGCGAAAAAGTACACCAACCGCGGCTTGCAGTTCCTGGACCTCATCCAGGAAGGCAACATCGGCCTTATGAAGGCCGTGGACAAGTTCGAGTACCAGCGCGGCTACAAGTTCTCGACCTACGCCACCTGGTGGATCCGGCAGGCGATCACGCGCGCCATCGCCGACCAGGCGCGCACCATCCGCATCCCGGTGCACATGATCGAGACGATCAACAAACTGATCCGCACCTCGCGTTACCTCGTACAGGAGCTCGGCCGCGATCCCACGCCGGAAGAAATCGCCGAGCGCATGGATTACCCCCTGGAGAAGGTCAAGAAGGTGCTCAAGATCGCCAAGGAGCCCATTTCCCTGGAAACGCCCATCGGTGACGAAGAGGATTCGAGCCTGGGCGATTTCATCGAGGACAAGAAGGCCCTGGCCCCGGCCGAGGAGGTGGTCAACACCAAGCTCGGCGAGCAGATCGGCAAGGTGCTTTCCGATCTCACCCCGCGCGAGGAGCAGGTGCTGCGCAAGCGCTTCGGGCTCGGCGAGAAGTCCGACCACACCCTGGAAGAGGTGGGCAAGCTGTTCAACGTCACCCGCGAGCGCATCCGCCAGATCGAGGCCAAGGCCCTGCGCAAGCTGCGCCATCCCGTGCGCAGCCAGCATCTGCGCTCGTACTACGAGGGCTAAGCGCACGGAAATTCCGTAATGTCAAAGGGCGGCCCTGGGCCGCCCTTTTTTATTGGCAGGGACGCATGCGGCTTACGCGCCGTGGAAATAGCGCATGTACGCGGCCTGCCAGTCCTCTGCCGGGGATTGGAGCCGCGGCAGGGCGGGCTGCCTGGTCTGCGCCGCAGGCAGGGCCAGGACGTTGATGTCCCCCAGGTTTCCGAAGATATTGTCGGCGCTGTTCCGGAAATTGTGTTCGTTATAGAAGCGCGTGAAGTGCCAGAAGCAATGCCAGCCGTGTTCAAGGAGCCATTCGAGGCAGGCGACGGTGCTCGGGCGCGGGAACGCTTCCAGATAGAGCGCCGGCTGATGGCGCAGGAGCGTTTCCCGCGCGCCTTGCAAGACCTCCCATTCCATGCCTTCCACATCGATCTTGAGCAGTGCGCAGGCCTCCACGGCGAGGTCGTCGAGGCGCAGCACGGGGATGGGCAGCCCTGTTTCCGCCAGGGTGACGCCGCCGAAATTCCCGCCGTCGTCGATGCGCTTCGCCGGGATTTTGCCCCAACCGGAGTGGCGTCCTGCCGCCGCGGTCAGCAGGGTGACGTGGAAGAGCTCGTTGAGCGTCAAGGTTGTTTGCAGGCATTGCGCCATGAGCGGCTGCGGCTCGAAAGCGATGACGCGCCCCTGATCCCCGACGGCCCTGGCCAGCGGCAGCACCGTCGTTCCGAGATTGGCGCCCACGTCGATGACCGTGTCGCCGCACGAAACGTATCGCCGCATCAACGAATTTTCCTCTTCGGAAAACTCGCCGTAAAGGGCCAAGGACCTGCCAATAGTATCGTCTGCACGCGGCCATGTCATGATGCCGTGACGGCACTGGTCAATGGCAATCTGTTGGAGATTCAGATTGAGCATGCCACACGCTGCAAGCAAGAAAGAATAATCCGCTTGCGACCAGTCGCAAGCGCGCAAAAGAACATGGAGTGGTAAGGAGCTTTTTTTGTGTGCACCCGAGAACAACTCTCCCCTGTATTCCAGGATGTCGCATTAACACTCCGACCCTCAAGAGGCAACCCTCGACTGACGGGGAGCATTTGTCGCCGGGGCAGGTGCATCGCGAAAAAAAAGCCGGGAACACGAGGTCCCCGGCCATGAGCTTGACTTGGTAAAAGCCGTTGCTACGCGCCCGCTTCGGCGAAACCGCCTTCGATTTCCTTGTGCTTCTTCCAGGAAATCTCCAGGGCGAACTTTTCCTTGTCCTTCTTCTGCGAGGCTTTCATCTCCACGTTGACCAGCACCGAAGGGGCCAGCGTCAATGCTTCGTCGCCGGCGGCGAGGGTGACCACGCCGGATTTCATGTCGGACACGAGCTTTTCCAGGTTGGCGATCACTTCGGTGAGCTGCATCACCCCTTCAATACGGATCTTGTTCTTTTCCTTTTCCATGGCGCGCTCCTTTGGCTGGCGATAGGATTCGTGTATGCTTAAAAAATACGGTCGTATTTCTTAAGATGCGGCATTAGCCGATGATTTCGAACTCGATGCAACGCCCCTGCTTCAGGCAGATGGAGCCGCTGCGCTTGCCGACGAACAACAGCAGGGGCCGCAGGGCCTCCATGTCGAGCCGTGGTTCCGGCAGGTAGCTGCGGAAAAACAGCCCATTATCGAAAACGCGCAAACTGTGCCGTGCGTTCCCGATCCGCGCAAGCCGCACCGTCAGGCCGGCTACCGGACCGCGCTTGTCGCCGGGCCTGCGCCAGGCCTCGCCGGGGTGTTCCAGCGGCGCGACCAGGAGTTGCAGCACGTGGCTGAAATAGAAAAGTTTTTCCACGGGCAGCGCATACGTCTCGGGATCGACTTCCACGTGCAGCGTCAGGTTGCCGGCCGGGGTGAGCCCTTCCAGCACACCGCGCAGGAACACCTCGGCGGGATGCGGTCCCTCGGGCGGCGGCGGCGACGCTGCCGCGACGAGATTGTGCGCCTCGCCCACGGCGCGGGCATTGGCGCTGGCCGCCGGGGGAATGGCCGCCGTGCGCACGGGATCGGCGGCTGCCGGGCAGGGCGCGGGCGCAGCCGGCGCGACGTCCTGCGGCTGCGGCGATGCCGCGGCCGGTTCCTTCCCGGACATCTCTCCGGCAGGCGCCGGCTCCCCAGGTGCGAGGCCCTCCGGCGCAGGCGTAATCGCTTCTGTCGGCGCACTTTGTGGAAGGGGGCCGATCTGCTCCGGCTCCTCGGGAAGGGGCGCGAATGCGGTCGGTTCGGGCGTCACCTCCGGCGCGTCCGGGTGCAGGGCGACGCTTGCCGGGATGGGGCCGACGGGCTCCGGGTCCGTGGAGACAGGGGCAGTCGCGACCGGAAGGGGGGCTGCGGCCGGTTGTTCCGGTATGAAATCCGTCGCTGCGACGGCAGTGGGGTGTTCCGCAACTGCCGCCTCGATCGGCTGGTGCGCCAGGGAGGCGTTTTCCGCCGGGGAGACAAGATTTGCGGCAGCGGTTTTCGCGCCGGCCTTGCCGGAAGCGCCTTTCGAGGTTTTGGGCGTAGCCTTGGCCGGAGACGCCTTTTTTGCGGATGCGCCGGCAGCAGCGGTTGTCTTGCCGGTAAGGGGATCCCGGCCGAGTCGTGAGCGGGTTGCCATGGTGGGCTCCTCAACGCCGCGCCCGGCCGGCGAGTCCGAGCCGATCGGCGGTTTCCCGGCACAGCGCGGCGAAATCCTTGGCGCCGGCGCTGGCCGGTGCGTAACGGAAAATATCCTGGCCATGGCTCGGGGCCTCGGCCAGGGCGACGTTTTCGCGGATGCAGGTCTCAAAGGGCACGCCGGGAAAATGCTCGTGCACGGCCGCGCCCACCTCCCGGTGCAGGCGTTTCCTGTCGCTGAAGCGGCCGAGCACGATGCCGAGCACCGAGGGGCCCGCCATTTCGTGCAAGGTTTCCAGAAGCCAGGCCAGACTTTGCAGGGACAGGAAATCGGGCGTCATGGGCACGATCACGGCCTGCGCCGCGCCAAGCGCCTGCCGCGTCAGCGGCCCGAGGTGCGGCGGGCAGTCGAAAAGCGCCACGTCAAACGCCCCACAGGCGTCAAGGGCCCTGGCGAGCAGGTCGCCCGATGCCTCCTCCCGGGAAAGCGCCGTCTCGGTTGCGGCCAGTTCCGCCGACGCCGGCAGCACGGACAGCCCCTCGAGCCCCTCCGGGCGCGCAAGTTCCGGGACCGCGCCGCCGAACAGGGCCGCGAGGCCCTGGCCTGCCTGCGCCGCCAGCCCGAACGAAGCCGTCAGGTGCGCCTGCGGATCGGCGTCCACCGCCAGCACGCGCCAGCCCATCCCGGCCAGTCCGGCGGCCAGGTTCACGGCGCACGTCGTCTTGCCGACGCCGCCCTTGTGGTTGAGGCAGGCGATGCGGATGCCGGCCGAGGCTCCGGGATACATTGCGGCAATATGCCCGGCCTGCGTTACAATTTGACGACAATGTTCTTGCAACTGGAGCATCCGCGGTACTCGAAACGGCGTCACACGATCGTAACACATTCGACAAGCGCCGCATCCGCAGGGGCGGCTATGCCGACGAAACGCCGGGAATCCCTCGCAGACGGCAGAAGGATGCATTTTCAAAGGAGCACTATGGCCCTAGTACGTATATTGCAACGGCGGGGCAGGCCGCGCCAGGTGGTCATGCAGCTGACGGACCGCTGCAATGCCCGTTGCGCCCAATGCGGCATGAACGTGACGGCCGGCGGCACACGCGGCGACATGGACCCGGATACGGCGAGGCGCGTCATCGACCGCTGCGCGGCCCTTGGCGTCGAGGCGCTGTCCTTCACCGGCGGCGAGCCCTTCCTGACCGGAACGCTCCTTTTCGACCTGCTGCGCCATGCGGGCCAGGCGGGCATCGCCTATCTGCGCACCGGCACCAACGGCTACCAGTTCGCCCACCCCGACGCGCCGGATTTCACGGACAGGGTGACGCGGCTGGCCGAAAACCTCGCCGCCACGCCCGTGCGCAATTTCTGGGTGAGCCTCGATTCCGCCGATCCCGCCACGCACGAGGCCAATCGGGGCCATCCCGGCATGGTCGCGGGCGTTTCGCGCGCGCTGCCTATCCTGCACGCCCACGGCATCTTCCCCACGGCCAATGTCGCGCTCAACCGCCACATGGGCGGCCCGGAGGCCCTTGCCGGCCAGGGTGCGGCGTTTGCCGCGGCCGCGCGGGAGCAAATGACCCGGTTTTTCGAGACCGCCGCCGCCCTGGGCTTCACCATCGCCAACTGCTGTTATCCCATGAGCGACGCCGACCGGGAGAAGGGGGCGCAGGCGGTCTACGCGGCCACGGCCGCCGATGCCCGGGTGACGTTTTCCGATGCGGAAAAGCTCGAACTCTTCAAGGCGCTTGCCGACGTCGTGCCGCGCCAGCGCAGCCGGCTGCGCGTGTTCACGCCCCTTTGCGCCGTACACGCGCTGATCGGCCAGTATTCCAGGCCCGCCGTGCCCGGGCGGCCGTGCCTGGGCGGTGTGAGCTTTTTCTATGTGGACCGCAGGGGCGACTGCTACCCCTGCGGCTACCGCGCCAGGGAGAACATGGGGCCGTTCTGGAAGCTCTCCGAGGCGCGTCTTGGCGGGCAGCCCCATTGCCGCGCCTGCGACTGGGAATGCTTCCGCGACCCGAGCGAGCTGCTCGCCCCTCTCGGCGACCTGGCCGGTGGCCCTGTCGGCTGGCGGCGGCTGCTGCGGGCCGACCGGCGGCAGTTGCGGCTTTGGTTTACGGACCTGCGCTATTTCGCCGCCTGCGGCCGCTTCGACGGCCGCAAACCGCCCGAACCGGAGAAACTGCGCCGTTTCGCCGTGGCCTAATCCGCTCGAACGCTGCTCGAAAAAAGAGGGACGCGGCCCGAACGCCGCGTCCCTTTTGCGTGTGCCGGAGGGAATGCTCCCGATTGGGGGCCGGGCGGCCTCCCGCTTTACGCCGCCACGACCATGCGCTGGGGCTTTTCCGCTTGCGCCTCGGGCTGCGTTTCCACCGGCCCGGCCGGAGCGTCTCCGTCGTACATGTCCCAATAGTCCTCGAAGGCCTGTTCGATGGTGCGTTCCTCGGCGTAGACCCGGCCGGCGCGGCCCATGGCGCGCATGCGCTGCGGGTCGTCGAGCAGGGTTTCGATGGCCGCTTGCAGGGCGCTCGCGTCGCCGGCCGGCACCACGAGGCCGGTTTCGCCGGGCAGGATGTTCTCCATGGGGCCGCCCTGGTCGGTGACGATGATGGGCAGGCCCGAGGCCTGCGCCTCCAGCACCACATTGCCGAAGGTGTCCGTGGCGCTCGGGAAGACGAACAAGTCGCTCGCGGCGAAAAGCGCGGTGAGCTCCTCGCCTTCGCGGTAGCCGGTGAAGGTGGTGGGCGTGCCGGCGAGGAGGCCGCGCAGGTCGTCGAGGAAGGGGCCATCGCCGACGACGGTGAGTGTCACGTCCTTGCGGTCGGCGCTTATGGCGCGAAAGGCCTGGGCGAGCAGGTGCAGGTCTTTTTCGCGCGACACCCGGCCGGCATAGAGCAGGCGCGCGCCGCCGCCCATGCCGAAGCGCGCCGCCGTTTCGTCCGAACGCTTGCCGGGATGGAAGCGCCCGACGTCCACGCCCCTGGGGAAAAGCCGCAGCTTGGCCGGATCGAGCCCTTTTTCCGTGAGCTCCCGCCCGGTCTCCTTCGAGGGAATGTATACGAGGTCCATCTGGTTGTAATACCAGATGATGAATTTCCAGGTGAGGTCTTCCATGGCCTCGTCGCCGGTGAGGATCTGCGCGTACTGGGGCAGGGCGGTGTGGTAGGTGCCGTAGATGGGCAGGCGCAGCGTCTTGGCGATGCAAAGCGCCGCCAGGCCGATGGGGCCGGGTGTCGCCGAGTGGATGCGGGTGAAGCCGCCGGCGTAGACGTAGTGGAGCATTTCCAGAAGCGGCGGATAGAAGAGCTTCTGGTCCGGGTATTCGTCGAGGTGGTAGACGCCGATGGGCTTGAAGTTCTGCACGCCCGGCTCGAAGACACGCTGGCCGTGGTCGCAGGTGACGATGCTTAAGGCCTTGCCGGTGCGGATGGCCAGTTCCGCCTGCTGGCGCAGGGTGCCGGAGACGCCGTTTATTTCGTGGAAGGTGTCGGTGAAATGGGCCACGCGCACTTCGCCGCCCTTGCCGTTATTGCCGGTCAGCGCCTTGCGCACCTCGGTGCTGAACTGCCGGTCCTTGGTGAAGATGGAATAGGCCAGGAAGTAGGGGGCGAGCATGGTGTAGAGCGCCCCGGCCGAGCCCAGGGTGCCGAAGATGTCGAAGACGTTGGCGCCGCTGACGTGGTCGAGCAGCGTGTGGGCGAAGTGGGAGGCCATGCGGTTGGTGGCGCGGTTGACGAAGGAGAACCAGCCGTTTTCCAGGTTCTCGCCGTTGAGCACGCCCGCCTGGGCGAACTCCATGAGCGTGGCGTCGGAACGGATAAGGTTTTCGGTCTCGGTGCGGATGAGGTCCTTAAGCGGCGTGTTGGCCCGGGGACGGCGGCGGGTGAGCGTGCGCACGATCTTGGTGCGCAGCTTGAAGGCAAATCCCGCGCTGCCTTGGGCCTCGGGTTCGAGAAAGCGGTCGATGACCTTGAGGCTCACGTCCTTGTCCAGGAAGCGGTCGATGCTGAAACGGTGTTTGTAGTACTGGTAGGCGATGCTGTAGAGAGTGCGTGCCATCGTGCGCGGCGTGGACGACGCGCCTATGGCGCGCGCCGCGCCGTTTTCCAGGCCGTCGAGGAACTCCCGCAGGTTGGTCGCGCCGTCCACATGGGTGTAGGTGGAGGCAATATAGAGCGCGCTGTGGTCGTCGGAGCCACCGATGAGGTTCTTGCGCCAGGGCTGGGTGTAGCCAGGGTCGATGTTGTATTTCTCGGCCAACCGCCAGATGGTTTCCTCGCCGAGGCTCGGGATGATCTCGCGCAGGCAGTCGTTTTGCCAGGCGTCGCGCGCGCCGTTGATCTCGAAGTTGCGGAAGAGCAACAGCAGCTTCTCGAAATTGGGCACCGTGATCCGGTCGTTGACCCCGAACAGGGGGTGGGCCACGGCGTGGTGCAGGTTCTCCTGGCGCAGGTAGTCCACCAGGTCGTAGACGTTTTCGCGCAGTCGTTGGAGTTCCTTGTGGATTGCCTCGTCGATGTCGTAGACGAGCACGTGGACCTTGCAGCGGTCTTCCGGGAAATACGAAGTCACTTCCTCGCTGATGAAGGTATCGGGCAGGTGGGCGATGGACAGGGCGCCTTCGATGCGGTTGTGGTCGGAGATGGTGACAAGGCCCATGCCCTTGCGCTTGGCTTCCTCATAGATGCGCATGGGCTCGGTGAAGCTTTCCGGGCAGTTGAGCTTTTGCAGCACCCATTGCGAAGGCCGGGTCGAGTACTTGGAATGCACGTGCAGGTCGATCTTCATGGTCTCTCCTTTGAAGGAAAAAACCGGCGGGACGACCGGCGGCATGGCACAGCGCGGCGGCGTCGGGCGGCGTTTGGGCCTTTTAACGTCGCCCCGTTGCGGCGGGGTTGCGGTTGCCCGCCCTTTTGTTGACGCGACAGGGCCGTTTGTCACGCAAATGACGCTTGTCCCCGCATGCCCCCGGGGCGCATGAAACGGGCATGAACCAGGATGCGCCGTGCTCGTGGGACGTCGAAACCGCCGTGGAAGGGTTGCGTCGCCAGGGTTGCGCCGTGCTGCGCGCCCTGGGGGAGCGCAGGCTGGCCCGGGAGTTTTCCCGGCACGCCCGGGCGACGACGGATCGCGAAGTCCTTGCCGTGCTGCTGCTCGATTTCCTGCTGCGGCGCAGGTCGTCTTGAGGCGTCCTGCGCGGGCGTTTGGTGCGGTGGTCTTGCGTTGCGTCTTTGTCACCTGTTCGCCACAAAGCCATGGCGCGATCGTCATGGGTGTTTGTCAGTGATTCCATGGCATGCCGGCTCGACCGACATGGATAACGGACCGCGATATCCTCTATGGAGCAATGCCGCGCAAGGGTCGCCGCCACGACGGTTTGCCGTTGACGGCGCGGCGCGTCGCCTCCTTTTACAGTCAAACCAGCCCTGGAGGCAGGGCGTCGGGAGCAGGAACGGTATGGAAACCAGATCGCATTTCCACGCGGAATTGGATGCCCTCAAGGCGCGCGTCACCGCTTTGTTCGAGCGCGTCGAGACTTCCAGGCAGGGGGCCGTCACAGCCTATATCGAGCAGGACGCGGGAGTGGCGCGCCAGGTCATCGAGGCGGACCGCGGCATTAACCAGCAGGCCTGCGACCTCGACGAGGCCTGCCTGCGCATGCTGGCCCTGGAGCAGCCCGTGGCCCTCGACCTGCGGCGCATCGTGGGCTACGCTCGCGCCGGCATCAACCTGGAACGGCTGGCCGACGAGGCCGTGGGCGTGGCCGAAAGCGCCCTCAACGGTCCCGGGCTTCCCGGCGACTGCGACAAGTTCCTCGAGACCCTGGCCGCCCATGCGCAGCGCATGTACGCCCTGGCCACCCAGGCCTTCGTCGAGGACGACACGGACAAGGCCCTGGAGGTCTGCCGCCTGGACGAAAAGGCGGGGGAACTCGCCATGTCCGTCATGCGCTGCATCTCCGAGGCGCTTTCGAATTGCCACGCCCAGCCGGAAGCCTCGGTACGGGCGATTCTGGCGGCCCGGTGCTTCGAGCGCATGGCCGGCTATGCCTCCAACTTGGCGGAAGTGGTCGTTTTTATCCTCAAGGGGGCGACGCTCAGCCAGCAGTGCCAGCCCCGGTAGTGTCGGACCCTGAAAAATACGTCAGTATTTTTCAGAAAAACAACTCTTCAAGCGTGTTGTCCTCGAAAAGCATATCTGCTTTCTTCGAGGCCGTGACACGCGTTGCGAAGGAAGAGAGCATGGAGCAAGGACCGGCCACCTGCCGCGACGTCGCCGTCGCGTATGCCCGCGGGGCCACGGCCCCCCTGGTCCTCGACGTGCGCCTGGGGCGGACCGCCGTGCGCGTGCGTTCCAACGCCGCGAAGGTCATGGACGCCCTGGCCGCGCACTATACCGACTTCCCGGGCGACGCGGGCGCGCCGGACATCGAGGTGACGGTGCTCGACCGCGGCCCCGTGCCCCTGGCGCTGCCGTTCGCCACGGGAGACGGCGCGGACGACGACGCCAAGGAAGAATTCGTCGACCTCGCGGACGGCCGGGTGGTGCGCAAACGGCGCACCGGGCTGTGGCTCGTGTTCGGCCGCGGCGGCCATTACGTGCTCGGGCCGTGCGGTGACAACGTGGATCAGGTCGTCAACTGCATCAACGCCCGCGCGGCCGATCGCGAGCTCAAGGACGGCGCGCTGCTCCTGCACGCCGCGGGCGTGGCCGTGGGCGGCGTCGGGCTGGCCATTTCCGGTTTCGCCGGGGCGGGCAAGTCCACGCTCGCGCTCGAAATCATGCGCCACGGCGCGTCGTTTACTTCCAACGACCGCCTGCTCGTCGGACCGGCCGCGTCCGGGGACGGCCTTGCCATGACCGGCGTCGCACGCATGCCCCGCGTCAATCCGGGAACGCTTTTGCACAACGACAATCTGGTCGCGCTGCTGACGGAAGAGGAACGCGCCGGATACGCGCGGCTTGCGGCCGACGCGTTGTGGGCGCTCGAGCGCAAGTACGACGTGCCCATCCGCGACTGCTTCGGCCCCGGCCGCTTCCGGCTGCGCGCGGCGCTGGCGGCGCTTATCGTGCTGCGCTGGCGGCCCGGACAGGGCGGCATGGCGACGCGTTGGGTCGAAGGCGACGCCCGCGCGGAGCTGCTCCCCGCCTTCACGAAGGACCTGGGCGTCTTTTTCGAGGCCGGGCCGCGCCGGGCCGCGCCCGAGGAGTATTTGCGGCTGCTCGGCGCATGCCCCGTGCTCCTCGTCCACGGGGGTACGGACTTCCCCCGGGCCGCCGCCCTGTGCCTCGACCTTCTGACGCGGCAGGCTGTCGCGACATCCGTCGCCTGAGTCCCGACATCACGTCTTAACCCCAGTGCGACAAGGAACGGCCGTGCCCGACAAGAAATCCACCGCGCGCGTGACAATAGCCCGAAACATCAACCTGCCCGACGCCCACAAGGCGACCCTTTACCGCCGTGCGCCGGAACTCGGGCCGAAACTGCTTTTTTTCAGTGGCGGCACGGCGCTGCGGCATCTGAGCGAAACCCTCATCGAGTACACCGCCAATTCCATCCACCTCATCACGCCCTTCGATTCCGGCGGCTCCTCGGCCGTGCTGCGCCGCCATTTCGCCATGCCGGCCGTGGGCGACCTGCGCAACCGCATCATGGCCCTGGCGGACCGTTCCATCACCGGCAACCCGGCCGTGTTCGAGCTTTTCGCCTACCGCCTGCCCAAGGACGCCTCCCAGGAGGAGCTCGTCAAGCGGCTGCAAAGGATGATCGCCGGCGAAGACCCCCTCGTGCGCCACGTTCCCGATCCCATGCGCAAGATCATCCGCACCCACCTGCGGTTTTTCGAGCAGCGCCGGCCCGAATCTTTCGACCTGCGCGGGGCCAGCATCGGCAACTGCATCCTGACCGGCGGCTATTTCAACTACAACCGCATGCTCGATCCGGTCATCTACCTGTTCATGAAGCTGGTCGAGGCGCGCGGTGTGGTGCGTCCGGTAGTCAACGCCGACCTGCACCTGGCCTGCGAGCTGGAAAACGGCCGCGTGCTCATCGGCCAGCACCGCATGACCGGCAAGGAAACCGCGCCCATCGACGCGCCCATCAAAAAGATGTGGCTCACGGCCAGCCTCGACGACCCGACCCCGGCCGCGGTGCATATCCGGGAAAAAACGGAACGGCTCATCCGCCAGGCCGACGTGATCTGCTACCCCTACGGCAGCTTCTATTCGAGCCTGCTGGCCAACCTCCTGCCCCAGGGCGTGGGCGACGCCGTGGCCGCCAATGCCTGTCCCAAGGTCTACATTCCAAACCTCGGCCACGACCCGGAGCAGTGCGGCATGACCGTGGCCGGGCAGGTGGCGCGGCTGCTCGAAACCCTGGAAGCGGGCTGCGTCAGACCGTGTGCCAGGCAGGACCTGCTGCGCTTCGTGCTGGTGGATGCCGCGCGCGGCGCGTACGAGGCGCCGCTCGATCTCGCCGCCATCCGCCGCCTTGGCGTGGAAGTGCTCGATGTGCCGCTTGTCCGTGAGGACAACCCCGGCCAGGCCGACAGCCGCAAGGTGGCGGAACTGCTCGTCTCGTTCGCCTGAGGCCGGCTGTCGAGGGAGTATGCCGCTTCGCGCCTGAGCGCGGAGCGGGGCTGTGCGGCACCCTGGCAGGATTGTCGGACGGGGCTCGCGGACGATGCGCCGTGAACAGCGCTTACGCTTCGTCGCTGCCGTGCAGATACGCGTGGAAGGCCCTGTCCTGGCCGGCGAGGTGGTCTTCGAACCATCCCGCGAGGAAGGCCAGAATCTCGTCGAGCAACTGGCTGGTCGCCAAGCCGAATTCCTTTTCGATCTCCAGGAAAATCACCTGATTGATGAAAAGTTCGTGGTCCTGCGTATGGGGCTTGCGCTGCGGGAACTGCGAGGTGCGCATGTACATCTCTTCGAGGGGGAAGTGGCTGTCGCTGAAGTTGCGTAAAAAGCGCAACGCCTCGGCGACGACGGCCGGGTCTTCGCAGCCGCGTTTTTCCTCGAGCGCGTTGGCCAGGGCGATGAGCGCCCGGTGTTGGGCGTCGAGTTCCTCAATGCCCAGGGACAGGGACGCATCCCAACAGATCATCCGCGTGCTCCTTAAGCATCGGCGATGGCGTTCCGATCCGGGCGCCGGAACATGGGCCGGGCGTGCCCGGATCGTATTCGATCATCATAGCGATTTTCCAGGTCCGGGCAAGATGCGTCGCGGCGGAAAACGCCGCGGCGTCGGCACGCTCCGGAAAATGGATATTGGCTGGCCACGGGCCGCGAAAAAGGTGTAAGGATGCCGGGACACGGCAATCTTGCAGCCAGACACCGGAGATTCCCATGCGCCGTAAAACCCTGCCTTTGTCCGCCATGCTTTTCTGTCTTGCCGCCGCCCTTGCGTCCTGCCAGCCGGCCCCGAAGCGGCTCACGGCAACAGTCCCGGCCGTTGCCGCCGCGCCGCGGACGATCGCTTCGCCCCTGGCCGGGGCCCGGCAGATGCTGCTGGTGGTGTCCGAGGATTTTACGGCCAACCAGGCCCGGATGCGCCGGTTCGAGCGCGACGGCGACGGCCCCTGGCGGCCGGTCGGCGACGACGTGGCCGTGACGCTCGGGAAAAACGGCCTGGCCTGGGGCCGGGGCATCTCCGGCGAACCGCCGGCCGGCGGCCCGGTCAAGGTCGAGGGCGACGGCCGTTCGCCGGCCGGCGTCTTCACCTTTTCCACGGCCTTTGCTTATCGCCCCGAAGACCTGTGGCAGCCGTCCAAGATGCCCATGCACCGGGTCACGAGCGAGACGATCTGCGTGGAATCCATCAATTCCAAGGAATACAACCGCATACTGGACGAGAACACCATGGCCGTGCACGACTGGGACAGCCCGGACCGCATGCTGCGCCCCGATGGCCTCTACCGCTACGGGCTCATGGTCAACCACAACGCGCCGGACACCAAACCCGGGTCGGGCTCGTGCATCTTCATGCACCTGTGGCGTCGCCCGGGCGCGCCCACGGTCGGCTGCACGGCCATGAACGAACCGGCCATGCTCGCGGTCCAGGCCTGGATCGACACCTCGAAAAAACCGGTCCTGGTCCAGTTGCCGCGGGCGGAGCTCAAGCGGCTGGCCCCGCTGTGGGGCGCGCCGGAAATCGTGGCGGCCATGGAAACGAAAGGGTAGAGCCGGCCGAGCGGACACGCGAAATGTTTCGGGCGGGGGGAGAGCCCCCGCCCTTTATTGTGGCGTTACAACGAAGAGAAGAACCGTTGGCCACGGGCAGGACGGCAGCGAAAAGGCGTGACGGAATCCAGACAAAACAGAGGCCCGCGGCCTGCTCGCGGCGGTGGCAATCAGGCGGCGGGAGCGGGTTCGGGGTCCTTGCCCTGTTTCTTCAGGGCGAAGTTGAGGAGCTTTCGCGCCTCGACGAACGCGGGGGACAGGCGCAGGGCCAGGCGCGAAGCGCGTTCGGCCTTGTCCCAGCGCTGCCAGTCCAGGTAGACCCGGCCCAGGTTGAAATAAAGGTTGGGGTCGGATTTGGCGTATTCCACCGCGCGCATGAAGTACTTTTCCGCGATGTCGTACTTGTGGAGCTTGCGCAGCACGATGCCGATGCGGTTGTAGTGGTGGATCTGGTCCGGGGAAAGGGCGATCGCCTCGTCGAGGTACTTGAAGGCTTCCTCGAAGAGTTCGCCGCTGATGAACAATTCCGCGATCTGGGCGCGCAGGTCGCCGTCGTTGGGGAATTCCCTGGCCAGCTTCTCGAGGACATGCCTGGCCTCGTCGAAGCGCTTTTCCTCGATGAGCAGCTTGCCTTCGGCCAGGCCGTTGGCGACGCGCTGCTCCATGTCGGCCATGATGTCCTTGGCCTCCTCCACGGCCGTGGCCTGGAGCTCCGTGAGGAGATTGAGCAGCGTCTCGACGAGTTCTCTTTCGCCGCCCGGGGCGTAATTGAGGATGAGCGGATAGACCTTGCGCAGATTGCGGTCGCCGTTGAGGAGCAGCACGGCGTCGGTGATGAGCTTGGAAAACTCTTCTTTCTCCGCCTTCATCAGCGGCGTGCGCAAAACGGCGTTGATGGCCTCGTACAAGGCCGAGACGGCAGGCAGGGGTTTGGCCTGCTTGAGGAACGTCCCGACCTTGTTGATCTGGGCCCGGGCCTTGGTCAGTTCCGCGGACATGCGGGTTCTCCGCAGGGCGGCGCCTGGGGGTTCATTTGCCCGTCTCCCGGCGCACGATGTTGCGGAAACGAGCGAAGAAATACCGGCTGTCGTGTGGCCCTGGCGCCGCCTCCGGGTGGTACTGGATGGCGATGACGGGTTTTTTCTTGTGTGCGAACCCTTCGAGCGTGCCGTCGTTCAAGTTCACGTGCGTCAACTCTACGTCGGACAGGCTTTCGATGTCCACGCAAAATCCGTGGTTCTGCGAGGAGATTTCGATGCGGCCCGTTTCCAGGTCCTTGACCGGATGGTTGAGGCCGTGGTGGCCGAACTTGAGCTTGTAGGTCCGTCCGCCGAGCGCGAGCCCGAGCAGCTGATGCCCGAGGCAGATGCCGGCCAGGGGATAGGCGTCGGCCAGTTCCGCCGTGGTCGCGACGAGGTCCGTCAGCGCGGCCGGGTCGCCCGGGCCGGGGGAAAGGAACACGGCGTCCGGGGCCAGGCGCTTGGCCTGGGCCGCGGTGGTGGTATGGGGCACCATCAGCAGATCGAAGCCCTGCGCCGACAGCAGCCGCATGATGTTCCACTTGATGCCCATGTCGAAGACGAGCAGGCGCGGGCCGCCGCCGGGCCAGGCGTAGCGGCCGTCCTCGATCTTCGCCGGGGCGATGCCGTTTCCGGTCCAGACGAAGGGCGCGTCGCACGACACCCTGTCGGCCAGCCCCAGGCCCTCCATGGAAGGCAGGCCCTTGGCCGCCTCCACGATCTTGCGCGGGTCGGCGACGTCCGTGGAAATATAGCCGCGCATGGCCCCGTGCAGGCGCAGGTGGCGGGTGAGCGCCCGGGTGTCGATGCCCTCGATGCCCGTGACGCCCTGGCCCGTGAGGTATTCGGGCAGGGGCATGGTGGAGCGCCAGTTGGAGGGCTGCTTGCAGCATTCCTTGACGATGAACCCGGCCACGCGGATGGCGGCCGACTCCACGTCCTCGGGATTGATGCCGTAATTGCCCACGTGGGGGTAGGTCATGCAGACCATCTGCCCGGTGTAGGACGGATCGGTCAGCACTTCCTGGTAGCCGGTCATGCCGGTGTTGAAGATGACCTCGCCGCCGGCGCTGCCCTGGCCGGTAAAGGTTTGGCCGTGAAAAAGGGTCCCGTCTTCAAGGGCCAGAATGGCTTTCATGCATGGTCTCCGCGGATATTGGGCCTTGGCCGCAAAAAACGGCCGCAGGCAGCGTATAAGGGAACGGGGCCGGCGTAAAGCCCGGCGGTCTCGCCGGCAGCGCTCAATTAAGGCCTCTTGGCCCGGCGCGCAAGCCCCAGTTCGATGAGCCGGGCGATAAGCGCCGCGAAATCCATGCCCGCGGCCCGGGCCGAACGGGGGAGCAGGCTCGTTTGCGTCATGCCCGGCAGGGTGTTGACCTCGAGGAGCAGGAGGCGCTCGCCGTCGAACATGAAGTCCCCACGGCTGTAGCCGTCGAGGCCCAGGGCCGCGTGGGCGGCGAGCATCATGCGTCCGATTTCCGCGGTGAGCGCGGCCGGGATCGGGGCCGGGCAGATTTCCTCGGCGGCGTCGGGCTCGTACTTGCTGGCGTAGTCGAAAAATTCCCCGGCCTTGGGCCGAATGAGGATGGGCGGCAGGGCTTCGCCGCCAAGCACCGCGCAGGTCAGTTCCGTGCCGTCGATGCCTTCCTCGACGAGCGCCGCGTCGCCCGTGGCGAAAATCTTGTCGAGCGCCGCCGGCAGCCCGGCCGGGTCGCGCACCAGGGACATGTAGACGCTCGAGCCGCCGCTGTTGGGCTTGACGAACCAGGGCGGGGCGAAATCCGGGACGAATCCCGCTGGCGGCGGGGTGGGCAGGAAGATCCAGCGCGGCGTGGCCAAGCCGGCGGCGGCGAAAAGCTGCTTGGAAGCGGCCTTGGAGAGCGCCAGAAACGACCCCGCCGGGCCCGAGCCCTGGTAGGGCACGCCGGCGGCGTCGAGCAGGGCTTGTGGCAGGCCGTCCTCGCCGGGCGCGCCGTGCAGGCTCAGGAAGACGAAGTCGCAGGCTTTCGCCGCGTCGATGAAACCGGGAAAATTCTCGGAAAAGTCCCAAGGGACGACGGTGTGTCCGAGCGATTCCAGGGCGCTTGCGATCTGTTTCGCCCCGGACAGGGAAACTTCGCGTTCACTCGACCAGCCCCCCGCAACCAAAAGTACTTTCATGGAGTTTCATGCCCAGGGTTTGGGCCAGGGCGCGTTCGATGGCCTCGGCCTGTTGAAAGGATTCGTGGATGCGCTCGCGTATGTACGCCGTCTTGCCGTAGCGTACGAGGAGGTCGTCGAAGCGGGCCTCCAGGGTCACGAGGCGGTTGTGTTTGACCCGCTTGTCGCTGTAGATGATCGCAAGCGGCAGAAAATGGCTGCGCAGGTCGATGGGGTCGGGCCAGGAGACGTGGCAGGCCACGCCCTGCGCCAGCGCGGGGTTGCCCGTGATCTCCTGCACCCAGGCCCCGCCGAGCTGGCAGTGGTTGCCACCGTGGCGGATGGTGTAGGTTTTGGCCAGGTCGTGCAGCAGCGCCGCCGCCCGCACCTCGGCCACGTTGACGGGCAGGCCCGCGGCCGCGGCGGCCGTGGCCAGGGCCGTGGCCACGCAGGCCACGAGCTCGCTGTGCTCGCGGATGTTCGGCAACATGCCGTAGGCGTCCCAGAGCATGCGGCACTGGGCGTCGTCGGGCACGGCGTCGACGCGGGGCGGCTTGGCCGGGAGCGGCTGCTCCTGCGGCAGGGTGACCCCGGGCGGGCCGGACGGGCGGAAAAGGTCTTCGGACATGACAAACGCCGGTTGGAAGCGGTACACTGCGTTCTCGCCGCAAGCCCCATTGATAGCAACCCCTCGGGAAAAAGCAAAGGCCGGCGTGGGGGCTTCCCGCGAACCGGCCGGGACGTGCCATGAAAACCTACCGTGTGCTTTACGAAACCAAGCTCATGCGCGACCAGGAAGGCGTCGAAATCGTCGCCGCCTCGGGCAAGGGACAGGCCATGCTCGCGGCCCAGGCCCGCATCCATCCGGGCGAGCGTGCCGACGAGCCGTATTTCCATTTCGAGCCCCTGACCATCCGCCTGCTCGAGGACGGGAATTACGAGGTGGCCTACCGGACCAAGGTCGAGGAGCCGGCTGCCGGCGCGATCGAAGTGGCGGCCGAAAACGCCGAAAAGGCGGCGGCCAAGGCGCGCTTCGCCGTGCACAAGGAACTCATTCCGCCCAAGTGCTTCAAGGTAATATCTCTGAAAGAAATTCCGGATCAAAAATAGGCGTGGCGTATTGCGGGGACTAATGAGGCAATTTACCATGGGCAATTTTAATTTCATTGATTCGTGCAATAGACAACGCTAGGGCATCTTGGGAAAAACCATCTACAAACTCGCAAAACGCATTTGAGTAGGCGACACACAGGGAGATAACCGTTGGAATGTTATGAAAATAACTATTGCAGTCAGAAATATTGTTTAAAACAACTGAAATAATCTCGATCATGCGTTGGAAACGTAATTTGAGAAAGTCTCGTAAGGCAACCACAGAACTCCTCGATTCTATAGGGAGTGTGAAATGCGCGCGGGCGTATTGGACTATTAATGCTGTCGTAAAAAATAATACGGCTCCTATAATACAGTGAAATCTAGGATCATGGTTGAATTTAAAAAAAGCTTGTGCGGCAGTATTGCAGTTCCACAGCCCTTGAAAGGCAAGATAATCTGCGGATAATTCATCGCTAGAAGAGTCAATCTTTAGCCTGCTATCGAGTAGGTGGCCGACCTCATGCGCAATGGCGAATGCTACAGACATCTGTGCAAGCCATAATTGATTTTCGTTGTTAGAAGAGTCTGGATAGAGTGGTGTTTCATTGAAGCAGTGTAGCGTATTTGTTATTTTTTCAGCATATTCTGGCCAATAAAACTCCTCTTGCCGTCCTTTATTGTTACCTATTATGGCTCGGATCAATATCGCTCTCCAAAAAGGATGAGCATGAGAAAAATCATTGATTATCGGTTGCTGCCTGGTTTTTTTCTCATTGAGAATGGCCACCAGATCAATGCTGCCTAAGAGACCAGCGGCAACAAAATTTGCCGCATCGTCCCAGCCGTACGGAATGATTACAAACTTGAGCAGGTCGTGTCGCACCACACGCGGCAATGCCCTTTGAAGGCCCCATACCGTCGTTTCGCGAGCACAGACATTGTCAAAACAAGGTTCAATTTCTTTAATTCCCTTATACTGGATCCAGTTTCCCAACAATGTGTCAAGGATGCTTATTTGATAATACGGTTCAGGCATAAACCCATATGAAGCACGATCAGTTGCCCAGGCATAATCATGCCCCTCGTAAAAATCTTGATAACAAAAAAAATGTTTCTCAATGTGACACTTTAACTTTGAGAAATGCTCATCGTTCCAACTTGAATTTTCATAATAGTCTTTGAAGCGTGGGAAACACAAATTATAGTCAAAATCGTTGGCAACTTTTTTCCATGCTGCTTGTATAACATCGGACGTTATCATCTTTTCTTCCATTTTTCACATGAATCGAGGATTTTTAATCTTATAATGAGAACACTGAGTGTTACTATATCAAAAAAGAAAGAATTCTGCGCTGATAAAACTCTTGCGACAAGAATGGCCGCATCTACAGATTTGCTTGCGATAGGATCCGACACCAACGTTTGTATTTCAGTAGAATTGCAAACATAATCAAGAATCTGATTTTTTCTTCTTTCAAAACAATCCTTGGCTGCTTGAATGCGATCAATGCCTGTCGCTGCCTCGCCACAGCTTTCACCATAAATATCCCACAACTCGTCAACGGATAAATCGCGAGCAAACAAATTCCGAATCATTTGTTCATCTTTCTGTTCCAATCCCATGACGATTTCCTTGGCTATTAGTTTTGCAAAATATAGAAATTAATTTATATTATAACAACCAATAGCCGAATGCAAGCCTCTTTTCTTTACGTTGAGGGGCTTTTGACAAACCCGTGTACCATGCGCATAGTCTAAAAAGCGTTTGGACGCGCCGTCCACCGCCAAGCCCCCTGCGGGAGGAACCTGCCCTATGTGCCTTGCCGTGCCCATGGAAGTCACCGCCATCAACGAAAAAGTGGCGGATGTCGAGATCGGCGGCGTCACCCGCCAGGTGCGCCTGGACCTCATCGACGCCGCGCCGGCCATCGGCGACTTCGTCATCGTCCACGCCGGGTTCGCCATCCGCCGCCTGGACCGCGAGGACGCCCTGGAGACCATCAAGCTGTTCCAGGAAGGCCTGAACCTTGAACTCATTTGACGCCTTCAAGGATCCGGCCCTGTGCCGGGCGCTCCTTGCGCGCCTGACCGGGGAAGCCGACACGCCGTTGCGGTTCATGGAAGTCTGCGGCACGCACACCGTGGCCATCTTTCAGTCCGGCCTACGTGCGCTCCTGCCGCCGACCATCACGCACCTGACCGGCCCCGGCTGTCCGGTCTGCGTCACCCACGAATCCGAAGTCGCCTGCTTCCTCGATCTTGCCGGCCGCGACGACGTGGTGCTCGCCACCTTCGGCGACCTCATGCGCGTGCCCGGCCCCAAGGGCCGCAACCTCAAGACGGCCAAGGCCGACGGCGCGCGCGTGGAAGTGGTTTACTCGCCCGTGGATGCCCTGGCCGTGGCCGAGGCCAATCCCGGGCGCACGGTGGTCTTTCTCGGCGTCGGTTTCGAGACCACGGCCCCGGCCGTGGCCGCGACGATCAAGCTCGCCAGGGAGAAGAACCTGCGCAACTTCCGGGTGCTCTGCTTTCACAAGCTCGTGCCCCCGGCGCTCGAAGCCCTGCTTTCCGATCCCGACATCAACGTGGACGCCTTCATCCTGCCCGGCCACGTCTCGGCCATCATCGGCGCGGCGCCATACGCCTTCGTGGCGGAAAAATACCGCGTTCCGGCCGTGATCACCGGCTTCGAGCCCCTGGACATCCTCGCGGCGCTGCTGGACATCGTGGCCATGCGCAAGACCAATGCCCCGGCCGTCAAGAACGACTACACCCGCGTCGTCGCCGACGCCGGCAACCCCGTGGCCATGGCCGTCATGGACGAGGTGTTCGCCACCTCCGATGCACTGTGGCGGGGCCTGGGCGCGATTCCCCAAAGCGGGCTGGTCATTCGGGAAGCATTCGCGGATTTCGACGCCATGCGCCTGCCGGGGGTATCGCTCGTGGAAACGCCGCCCCTGGCGGGCTGCCGCTGCGGCGAGGTGCTCAAGGGCAAGCTGTCCCCGGACGGCTGTCCGCTGTTCGCCAAGGCCTGCACCCCGGCCACGCCCGTGGGACCGTGCATGGTGTCCACCGAAGGCGGCTGCGCCGCGTATTACAAATACAGGCTCGATCTGTAATCAAAAAGAAAGCGGGGCTGCATAAACACCGCTCGAGATTTCGGGCGCTCGCACCAAGCAATTATTTTTTCCACTTTCGGGGTGGTCCAGGAGGGGCCCTCGGCCCCTCCTGGCCGCCGGAGGCATTCTCTTTTCTCCCCCTCCCTTCCCCATCCTCATCCAAGGAGTCCCCGTGTCCGACGCCGCCGAGATCGAATCGAAGTTCCCCGTGACCGGCTTCGACGCCGTGCGCGAGGCTTTGGCTGCCGCGGGCGGGGAGTTGCGCGCGCGCGGCTTCGAGGAAAACGTGGTCCTGGATACGCCCGAAGGCACGCTTCGCGGCAGGGACATGCTGCTGCGCCTGCGTCGGGACGCGGCCGGGCGGGTGACCTTCAAGCTGCCGGCAAAGACGCCCGGAGACCCGGCCATCAAGGTGCGCCGGGAAATCGAGACCGAGGTGGCCGACCTCGCCGCTTTGGAGGCCATTTTCGCCGAGCTCGGCTACACGCCGCGGCTGCGCTACGAAAAGGTCCGGGAGACCTGGCGGCTCGGGCCCGTGCTCGTGTGCTGCGACCGGCTGCCTTTCGGCTCCTTTGTCGAGATCGAGGGCGCGGTGGAGGCCATCGTCGAGGCGGCCGCCGCCTTGGGGCTCTCCATGGCCCAGGCCACGTCCAAGACCTATCATGCGCTCTACCAGGACTATCTGGCCGCGCACGGCCTGCCGCCGGCCGACAGTTTCGTCTTTACGCCCGAAGAGCGCCGCACGCTGCTCTCCGGGCTCGCCCACGCCTAGCCAAAACCAAGCAATATCAGTCCGCTGCAACGCCTGTTGTCAGTGTGCGCGATTTTTCGTACCCCTTGTCATGGAGCGCAAGGCGGCCGGCCCGTGGCGGCTGTCCTGCGTCCCGCCCCTCGACAGTTTCGGGCGGCGACTTATATTGTGTCGGAACGTGGAAAAGGGGCGTTCGGCCCCGATACGGCCGACAACGGGGAGAGGTGACGGCAAGCCATGAGCCATCCCATGGAACAGGAACAACCGGAACTTGGCGTCAGCGTCGAAGAAGAAGTGCGTGAGCCGCGACGCTACAAAGTGTTGTTGCACAACGACGATTATACGACCATGGAGTTCGTGGTGCAGATTCTCGTTGGCGTGTTTCATAAAAACGAAAACGAGGCCACGCAAATCATGCTGAACGTCCACAACAATGGCGTGGGCGTGTGTGGCGAGTACACGGCAGAAGTGGCCGAGCTGAAGGTTTCCCTGGTGCACAGGCTGGCCAGGGAAAGCGGCTACCCGCTTAAATGCAGCATGGAAGAGGTCTGAATGCTGAGCAAGAAACTCGAAAAGGTGTTGACCAGCGCCGTCAAGGAAGTCAAGCGCCGCAACCATGAATACCTGACCCTGGAGCATCTGCTGTACGCCATGCTCCTGGAGGAAACGGGACGGGACATTCTCGTCCATTGCGGAGCAAATGTGGTGCGCCTGAAGCACCAGCTTGAACGGTTCTTCTCCGACCACATGGAAACGCTGCCTCAGGACAACAATGCCGAGGTGGTGCAGACCATCAGCGTCCAGCGCGTGCTCCAGAGGGCGATCATGCAGATGCAGTCCTCGGGCAAGCAGCAGGTGGAAGTCGGGGACGTCCTGGCCGCCATTTTCGACGAAGAAGATTCCTACGCCGTGTACTATTTGAAGTCCCACGGCGTGTCGCGCCTCGACGTGCTGGAGTACATCTCCCACGGCGGCGGCAGCGAACAGACGCAGACCGAAGGCGCGACCGGCGAGGACCAGCCGGCCGGCAAATCCGGCTCGGCCTTGGAGCAGTATACGGTCGATCTCGTGGCCAAGGCGAAAAAGGGCGAGATCGATCCGCTGATCGGTCGCGACCAGGAACTGACGCGCACCATCCACGTGCTGCTGCGCCGGCGCAAGAACAACCCCATTTTCGTGGGCGACCCGGGCGTCGGCAAGACCGCCCTGGCCGAGGGGCTGGCACTGCGCATCGTCAAGGGCGACGTGCCGGACAGCTTCCGCGACACGCTCATTTTCGCCCTGGACATGGGTGCGCTGCTGGCCGGCACCAAGTACCGCGGCGATTTCGAGGCGCGGCTCAAGGGCGTGCTGTCCGAACTCGAACAGAAGCCCGGCGCGATTTTGTTCGTGGACGAGATCCACACCATCGTCGGCGCGGGCGCGACCAGCGGCGGCACCCTGGATGCGTCGAACATCCTCAAGCCCGTGCTCGGCTCGGGCAAGCTGCGCTGCATCGGCTCCACGACCTACGAGGAGTACAAGAACCATTTCGAGAAGGACCGCGCGCTTTCCCGCCGCTTCCAGAAGATCGACGTGGGCGAGCCCACCATCGACGAGGCGGTCGAGATCCTGAAGGGCCTGCGCACCTACTACGAGGCGCACCATGGCGTGCGCTACACCCCGGCGGCGCTGCGCGCGGCCGTGGAGCTCTCCTCGCGCCACATCAACGACCGCTTTCTGCCGGACAAGGCCATCGACGTCATCGACGAGGCCGGCGCCGTACGCAAGCTGGCCGGCACCGCTGCCAAGGGAGCCATCGGCGTGGCCGAGATGGAACGTGTCGTGGCCTCCATGGCCAAGATTCCGGCCGCGCGCGTCACGTCCTCGGACAAGGTGCGCCTGGAGAACCTGGAAGGGGAGCTCAAGAACCTTATCTTCGGCCAGGACCAGGCCGTGGAAGCCATCGCCAAGGCCATCCTGCGCTCCCGCGCCGGCCTGGCCAACGCCGGCAAGCCCACGGGTTCGTTCCTGCTCGCCGGCCCCACGGGCGTGGGCAAGACCGAGATGGCCAAGCAGCTCGCCGCCGTGCTCGGCATCCACTTCGTGCGCTTCGATATGAGCGAATACATGGAAAAGCACGCCGTGGCACGGCTGATCGGTTCGCCCCCGGGCTACGTCGGCTTCGAGCAGGGCGGGCTTCTCACCGACGCCATCCGAAAGCATCCGTATTCGGTGCTCCTCCTCGACGAGATCGAGAAGGCGCACCCGGACATGTTCAACATCCTGCTTCAGGTGATGGACTATGCCACGCTCACCGACAACAACGGCCGCAAGGCCGACTTCGGCCACGTGGTGCTGCTCATGACCACCAACGCCGGAGCGCGGGAAATGGCCTCCAAGAGCATCGGCTTCGGCTCGGGCAAGGCCGAGGATGCCTCGGAGAAGGGGCTCAAGGCCGTCAAAAGGCTCTTCAGCCCCGAGTTCCGCAACCGCCTGGACGGCATCGTGACCTTCAAGTCGCTGACGCCGGAAATCATGGACCGTATCGTCCACAAGTACCTGCGCGAGCTCAACGCGCAGATGGCCGAGAAGCGGGTGTTCGTGCGCCTGACCCCGGCGGCGGTCAAGGTGCTGGCCGAAAAGGGCTTCGACGCCGACTACGGCGCACGGCCCCTGGCCCGGGTCATCCAGGAAGATATCAAGGACGCCCTGGCCCAGGAAATGCTCTTCGGCAAGCTGCAAAAGGGCGGCGAGGCGCAGATCGACGCCGCGCCGGCCGGCGCTCCGGAACTGTTCGCCTTCACCTTCACCAGCCGCGCCCCGCGCAAGGCCGTGGCCGAGCCGGCGGTGGAGGAGACGGAGGCGTCGTAGCAGAGTAGAAGAGAAGAATGCCTCCGGCGGCCGGGAGGGGCTAAGCCCCTCCCGGACCCTCCTTGATGGCAGCGGGCGGCTGGACGCGGCAGGGAAGCC
>NZ_JNJA01000002.1 GCF_000702665.1 Solidesulfovibrio alcoholivorans DSM 5433 | reverse complement strand
AGCGTGGTCTTGCCGTGGTCGATGTGACCGATGGTACCGATGTTTACGTGCGGCTTGCTCCGCTCGAATTTCGCCTTGCCCATGTCGTCCCCCTGGAACTTTCCGCCTGCGCGGGTCGTTGTTGCTTCACCCTCGTCCGGGACTCCGGACGTTATTTCTTCTTCATGATCTCGTCGGCCAGCGCCGCCGGGACCTTCTCGTAATGGTCGAACTGCATGCTGAAGGTGGCCCGTCCCTGCGAACGCGAACGCAGGTCCGTGGCGTAGCCGAACATGGAGGAGAGGGGCACGTGGGCGGTGATGATCTGCGCCCCGGCCCGGGAATCCATCTTGGCGATGCGGCCGCGGCGGCCGTTGAGGTCGCCCATGACATCGCCCATGTACTCTTCCGGGGTGACCACTTCCACGGCCATGATGGGCTCAAGCAGCACCGGACCGGCCTTGTGCACGGCTTCCTTGAAGCACTGGGAGGCGCAGATGAAAAACGCCTGCTCAGAGGAGTCCACTTCGTGGTAGGAACCGAACACCAGCTTGGCACGGATGTCCACCAGCGGAAAGCCGGCGATGACGCCGCCCTTCATGGCGTTCTGGATGCCTTTGTCGACCGCCGGGATGTATTCCTTGGGGATGACGCCGCCGACGATCTCGTTGCAAAACTCGTAGCCGCCGTCTTCCTTGGGCTCGATCTCGAGGACCACATGACCGTACTGGCCGCGGCCGCCGGTTTGCTTGACGTAGCGCAGATCGTGCTTGACCGGCTTGGTGATGGTCTCGCGGTAGGCGACCTGGGGCGCGCCCACATTGGCGTTGACGCCGAACTCGCGCATGAGGCGGTCGACGATGATTTCCAGGTGCAGTTCGCCCATGCCGGCGATCAGCGTCTGTCCGGACTCTTCGTCGGACTTGACGCGGAAGGACGGGTCTTCCTTGGCGAGCTTGCCGAGCGCCTGGGACAGCGCGTCGCGGTCGGCCTTGGTCTTGGGCTCGATGGCGACCTCGATGACCGGCTCGGGGATATTCAGGGACTCCAGGGCCACGGGGCGGTTTTCCGCACACAGCGTATCGCCGGTGGAGGTGATCTTCATGCCCACGGCGGCCACGATGTCGCCCGCATCAGCGTCTTTTATCTCTTCACGCTTGTTGGCGTGCATCTTGAGCAGCCGGCCAACACGCTCCTTCTTGCCGGTGTTGGCATTGAGCACGGTCATGCCGGACTCGATGCGGCCGGAGTAGATGCGCAGAAAGGTCAGGTGGCCGATGAACGGATCGCTCATGAGCTTGAACGCCAGCGCGGCCAGCGGCAGCTTGGTATCGCACGGGCACTCGATAATCTTTTCCTCGTGGTCGGGATCGTGCCCCTGCATCGCGGGAATATCCACGGGCGAAGGCAGGAAATCGACCACGGCGTCGAGCAGGGGCTGCACCCCTTTGTTCTTAAAGGCGGAACCGCACAGCACCGGGCAGATGGCCAGACTGATGGTGGCCTTGCGGATGCCGGCGATGAGTTCCTCGGGAGTCAGCTCTTCGCCGCCGAGGTACTTCTCCATGAGCGTTTCGTCTTCTTCGGCAATGGACTCGACCATGTGCTGATGCAGCTCTTCGTAGCGCTCCATCAGTTCGGCGGGGATGTCCTTGTAGACATACTCCTTGCCCATGGACTCGGTGTCGAAATAGACAGCCTTGCCCTGGATCATGTCCACGACGCCTTCGAAGTTTTCTTCAGCGCCGATCGGGATCTGCAAGGGCACGGGCTTGGCGCCCAGACGGTCGCGAATCATGTCCACGCAACGGAAGAAGTCCGCGCCGATGCGGTCCATCTTGTTGACGAAGCTCATGCGCGGAACGCGGTAGCGTTCGGCCTGCCGCCAGACCGTTTCGGACTGGGGCTCGACGCCGGACACGGCGTCGAACACGGCGACCGCCCCGTCGAGGACACGCAGGGAACGTTCCACCTCGATGGTAAAATCCACGTGGCCGGGCGTGTCGATGATGTTGATCCGGTGATCGCGCCAGAAGCAGGTGGTGGCGGCGGAGGTAATGGTAATGCCGCGCTCCTGTTCCTGGACCATCCAGTCCATGGTGGCCTGGCCATCATGGACTTCGCCAATCTTGTGCGACACCCCGGTGTAATAGAGAATACGTTCGGTGGTGGTCGTCTTCCCGGCATCGATGTGAGCCATGATGCCGATATTGCGTTGCCGCTCAATGGGTACAGTCTTAGACACGACGCTATCCTTGTGCGACTACCACCGGTAATGAGCAAACGCCTTGTTGGCGTCGGCCATGCGGTGCGTATCCTCTTTCTTTTTCACGGCGCCGCCGCGATTGTGATAGGCATCCAGCAGTTCGCCGGACAGCTTCTCCGCCATCCCTTTTTCGCCGCGGGAACGGGCGTTGCCGACGAGCCAGCGCAAAGCCAGGGCCAGCTGCCGCTCGGGCCGCACTTCCATGGGCACCTGGTAAGTGGCGCCGCCCACGCGACGGGGCTTGACTTCCATGTGCGGCTTGACGTTGGCGACAGCCTTCTCGAAAGCCTTCAAGGGATCCTCGCCGGATTTCTCGGCCAGGACGTCCACTGCCTTGTAAAAAATACCCTCGGCCACGCCCTTCTTGCCGTCGTACATGAGCCGGTTGATGAACTTCATCACCAGATGGCTGCCGAACTTCGGATCGGGCAGCACCGAGCGCTTGGAAATTGGACCTTTACGCGGCATACGCGCTTTCTCCTTTGACCGGAATTACTTGGGCCGCTTGGCGCCGTACTTGGAACGGCCCTGGCGGCGATCGGACACGCCGGCGGTATCGAGCGTGCCGCGGATGATGTGGTAACGCACGCCGGGAAGGTCCTTGACGCGGCCGCCACGGATCATCACCACAGAGTGCTCCTGCAGGTTGTGGCCTTCACCCGGGATGTACGAAGTCACCTCGATGCCGTTGGTCAGGCGCACGCGGGCGACCTTGCGCAAGGCCGAGTTCGGCTTTTTGGGCGTGGTGGTGTACACACGGGTGCACACGCCACGCCGCTGCGGGCAGGCCTGCAGGGCCGGCGTCTTGCGGCGCTTGGCCACCTGAGCGCGTCCCTTGCTGATAAGTTGATTGATCGTGGGCATAGCCGTCTCCGTTCAAGAAAAATCGTAGTGTATGGCAAAGACAGAGGCATATAGACCCATCACCTGACCGTGTCAAGCGGCAATGGGACAGCCGACAAAAAAACAGGCCCTCCCATCCTGTGCGGGTGGGAGGGCCAGACGTGTTATCCTAGTTCGAGGGGTTTGTCAGCCGGTATTTTATCCGCCCCACTAGAAAGTGAACCGGAAGCCGGCATGGCCGCCCCAGCCGTCGATGCCGTGGTTGTCGAAGCCGATGCGCTGATAACGGCCGGCCAGCTCGAAGGAAACCGTCGGGCTGATGGCCACGGCGAAGCCGATGTCCACGGGCAGGGTCGGGTTGGAATAGTTGCCTTCGCCGCCGTTCTCCCAGAAGGGAATGCGGTCGCTGGAGAAGATGCCGCCGATACCGGTGCCGATGTAGAAAGCGGCCTTATCCGTGCGCACCGGGTAGTAGCGGATCAGGGCGTTGGCGCCAAAAGCCCAGGGATTCTGGGAATAACCGTTGTCGCTGGCCACGGTGTACAGGAAATTACCGGCCGCCGTATTGCGGTCGATCTTGCGCTGGTTGAACGAATAGGCCAGAGCTTCCAGGCCGATGGACAGGCCGTCCATCACGAAATAGCCGCCGCTGGCGCCGAAGGTCAGATAGGAATCCACTGCCTTCTGCCCCGTGCCATAATAGCCGAACTCAGGCGTGACGTACACCGTCCCCGCCTCGCCGATGGCGAAGGAGCGGGAGGGCAGTGCCGCCAAGCCGATAAAGGCCGCAAGCACCAGCACCAAAATTTTCTGCAAACGCGCGTTCATGGCCTTCCTCCTTGGATACAAGCACGTTAAGCGTTGCATTCCGTTGGCGAGACGCCTCTCCCAGGGTTTTCGGCAACCAGCCTGCGCGGTCCGGTGCCGCCGGGGAGCGTCTGGAGTAAGACATAAGTCGCCTTCGAAACTTGACCAGGGGGCGCTCCGCATTTCCTCCCCGGGAATGTGGTCCGCCCAGCCTCCTTGTTCCTAGAATGAATTTAACAGAACGATGACGCCTGCGCAAGAGACACCCGCCTGCCTTGCCCTTCGGACGTCCTTCCGGTAACCCTGGTCGGCGACAGGCGAAAGGGAGGATACGATGGACGGGAAAAAGCCTTTCGGCGTCAATATGGAGGAACTGCTGGCCGGCTACAAGGCCAAGATCGATTCCGCCAGCAAAGAGGCCAAGGAGAAAGGACCGGACTATTTCGATCGCTGGGCCGGCGAACTCGAGCACATGCTGGAGAAATACGACAAGGCCCGCTACAAGCTGACACTCCTGCGCAAGGGCGGCGGCGATGCCCTGGCCGAATTGCGCGAAGGCTTCGAGCACGCCCTCGGCGAGCTCAAAGAAGCCATCGGACGGGCCAAGGGCAAATTCTGACGCCGCATATTAATTTTTTGGAATAACTCAGGCGCGCCTTCGACCTCTGCCCGCGAAGGCCGCGCTGGCCTTGTGCGCCTAGTCGCCATTGGTCCTAAAACCCGGCCCCTGGGCACGCCAGACGGGCAGCCTGTTTTTTCCCGCTCCCGTGCCCTCCCCTGCCCTTCCGCGTGCCACCTCTTTCGCACCACAAAAAAGGCGGCCCACTGGGGCCGCCTTTCAAACCATCGTGGCAGCCGCATCAGGCCTGCACATCGACCCCGCCCTGGGAGCCGAGATCGAGAGCCTGTTGCTGGTAGGAATCCTTATTGGAATCGTAACGATTGGCGGCATACTGATTGAGCAGGCCCGCGAGCCCGTCCTCGCTCGTCAGCGTCGAACCGAAGCTCTCGCTCTTCGTCGTGGTGCTCAAGGGAATTTCCTTCGTCGTCTGACTCACGACATTACCGTCAGCGTCCGTGACCGTCGTGGTTTCCTCAATGCCCTTGTCGGTGAACGTCATCGTCACGGTGGTCGTGGTTTCATCGCTGTCCGACGAGGACCCAGAGGAACCTGTGGAGCTCGACGATTCCGACGACGCGGTCGTACTCGTCGTCGAGTCCGTGGACGCGGTCGTCGTGTCCGTGGAGGATGCCGTAGTCGACGTGGTGGTCGTTGTGGTGGAGGACACGAGCTGGCCCTCGGCGTCGAAACTCGCACTTTCCGTGACGCTGCCGCCGTCCGGGCCGTTTCGGGTCATGGTGCTCGTGACGCTGCCGTCGGAGGCGGTCAGGACCGTACCGGTTTCCAGGACGTTGCCTTCCGAGTCGGTAAGCGTCTCGGTTTCCTTGAAACCGTCGTCGGTATTTTCGCCGGTCACGGTCCGAGTGCTCGTGTTGCCCGACGCGTCGGTCATGGTGATGGTGCTGGTGTAGCTCCCATCGGCGTTTTCGACGGTCTTTTCCGTGCCGACCTGGTTGCCGTCGGCGTCGGTCAGAGTGGCTGTGGTCGTGGTGGAGCCGTCGTCGTTCTTGGTGACGGTCTCGCTGCGACTGAGCCCGCCATCCTGCCCGCCACTTTCGCCCTGCGCGCCTTCCATGGGCGGCGGGGGCATCTGCCCCTCCTCGCCCTCGTCGGAGGTGGTCAGGGTGCCGGTTTCCATGTCGTAGCCCAAGGAGCCGTTGGAGGCTAGCAGGGCCGTGAGAATGTCGTTGAAACTTCCGACGGAGCTCGTCGAGGACGACGAGGACCCGGAAGAAGTTGCCGACGTGTCGTCGGTGGCGTCGCTTCCCTGCGACAGGAGACTGAGGACGGACGACTGGCTGGAGGTCGCAGAAGATTGCCCGTAGCTGGCGAGCAACTGCTGAAGCCAGTAATCGCTTGAGGACTGGCCTATGGATGATACGCTCATGTCCTTCTCTCCTTTGGGCGGGAATTTTTTGCCGGGCGTGGCGTTCCCCGCATGGAGAAAGGCAAGAGGCGTGCCGGGAGAAGGCAGAAGCTGCCGACGCGGCGGCCGGCAAGCGGTTACAAGCAAGGGACGGGCCAACAAAAAAAGTCCCGGTCCGGCAACGGCCGGACCGGGACTTTTCGTGCGTGGCGAAACGACGACGCTCAGCCGCCGAGGTAGGCCTTCTTCACTTCAGGGTCGTTTTTCAGTTCCTCGGCCGTTCCCGAGGTCTTGATCTCCCCGGTGTCGAGAACATAACCGCGGTGGGCGAACGACAGGGCCACCTTGGCATTCTGCTCGATCAACAGGACGGTGAGCCCTTGTTCGTTGAGCTTTTTAAGCGTGCGGAACATCTCGTACATGAGCAACGGCGCAAGGCCCATGCTCGGTTCGTCGAGCAGGATGAAGCCGCAGCCGGTCATGATCGCCCGGCCCACGGCCAGCATCTGCTGCTCGCCGCCGGAAAGCGATTCGCTGCGCTGCCTGCGCCGCTCGGACAGGCGCGGAAAAAGCGACAGCACCCGGTCGAGGTCCCGGGCCACGGCCTCCTCCCCATCCTTGCGGGCATAGGTGGCGAGCACGAGGTTTTCCATGACCGTGAGGTTGCCGAAGATGCGCCGGCCCTCAGGCGAGAGGTCCATGTGGAGCTTTCGCACCACGTCGTGGGGCTCCATGCCGAGGATCGATTGGCCTTCGTATTTGATGTCGCCCTCCACCACCTTGGGGGCTTCGGGGGGCGGCAGCCGCATGATGGAGAGCAGCGTCGTGGTCTTGCCCGCGCCGTTGGCGCCAATGAGCGCCACGATCTCCCCCCGGTCCACGTGGAAGGAAATGCCGTGCAGGGCCTCGATGTTGCCGTACTTGACCCGGAGGTTTTCAACGGAGAGCAGCATCAGATTGTATCGTCTCCCAGGTAGGCTTTGATGACTTCGGGGTTGTTCTGGATTTCCTCGGGCGTGCCCTCGGCGATGGTGGCCCCGAAATCGATGACCTTGATCCACGAACACAGGCTCATGACCACGTCCATCTGGTGCTCGATCATCCAGATGGCCAGGCCGAAATCCTTGTGGATGTCGCCGATCAGCTTGATCAGCCCTTCCACGTCGGAGGAGTTGAGGCCCGCGGCGGGCTCGTCGAGCATGAGCAGCGCCGGCTTGATGGACAGCGCCCGGGCGATCTCCACCAGGCGCTGCACGCCGTAGGGCAGGTTCTTCGGGAATTCGCTTGCGACTTCCCGCAGGCCCAGGCGTTCGAGCACGTTCATGGCGTGCTCCTCGATCTCGCGCTCGCGCTTCATGTAGCGCGGCGTGCGCAGGAAACAGTCGAGCAGGCCGTAGCCCAGGGCGTGGTACTGGGCGATGCGGATGTTGTCGAGCACCGTCATGTCGAACCACAGCCGGATGTTCTGGAAGGTGCGCGCGATGCCCCGGGCCGTCACGTCATGGGGCTTGAGGCCCTTGATGGAGCGGCCCTTGAAGAGGATCTCGCCCCGCGTGGGCTTGTAGAAGCCGCTGACGAGGTTGAAGACCGTGGTCTTGCCCGCGCCGTTGGGGCCGATCAGGGCCGCCAGCTGCCCTTCCTCCAAGGCTACCGAAAACTCCGACACGGCGCACAGCCCGCCGAAGTACTGGGTCATGTCCTTCACGTCCAAAAGCGTCACGGCCTACCCCTTGAACTTGTAGAATTTGCGCAGCCCCGGGAACACGTCGGCCAGTTCCCGCCGCCCCATGATGCCCTCCGGCCTGAACTGCATGAGCAGTACGAGCAAAAGCGGAATCACCACCCATTTGACGATCTGCAAGGGGCGCAACGCCTCCATGAGCAGGGTGATGAGGATGGCCGAAAGCACCGAGCCCGAAAGCGAGCCCATGCCGCCGAGGTAGACCATGACCATCACTTCCGTCGATTTGAGGATGGTGAACGACCCCGGGTTCACGTAGCCGAGGATGTGGGCGAAAAGCCCGCCGGCAAGCCCGGCCAGGCCGCAGGAGACCATGAAGGCCACGAGTTTGACCCGGTCCGTGTTGACGCTCATGATTTCGGCCGCGATCTCGTCCTGGCTGATGGCGTCCACGCCCTTGCCGAAGGTCGAATAGATGAAGCGGCGGATGAGCCAGACGGAAAAGATCGTGCCGATCACGACCCAGATCATGATCCAGGGCAGGTTGGCCGTGTCGTTCATGGCGCGCATGACCGAGGACATGCCCATGAACCCCCTCGCCCCGCCGATGATGCCGATGTTCTCGATGGTGGACTTGACGATGTAGGCGGCGGCGATGGTGATGATGGCCAGGTAGTCGCCGCGGGTCTTGAACGACGGGATGGCGACGAGCAGGCCCACAAGCGAGGCGGCCAGGGCCCCGGCCAGAAGCACCAGCGGAAAGACCCACACGGCCAGGTGCGGTGAGAGCAGCGGGTCGCCGAAGGCGGCCGACTTGGCGAAAAGCGCCACGGACAGCACCGAGGACACGTAGGCGCCGACGGCCATGAACCCGGCATGGCCGCAGGAGAACTCGCCCATGTTGCCATTGATGATGTTGAGGCTCGAGGAAAGGATGATGTTGACGCCCATGAACATGACCACCGACTGCCAGTAGATGTTCATGGCTCCGGTTTGCGAGGCCCAGACCAGCACGGCGAAGACGGCGGCCAGCAGGGTGGGAACGGACAGGCGCTTCATGATGCGGCTCCCTTGCTGGTCCTAGATTTTGGTCCGCCTGGCCACGCCGAAAAGCCCGGTCGGCCGGATGGACAGGATGAGCAGCAGGATGGAAAAGGCGATCAGGTCGCGGAAGGTGGAGGGGAAAAAGGCCACCACCATGATCTCCACGAACCCGAGCAAAAATCCCCCGGCAAAGGCCCCGGCGATGGAGCCGATGCCGCCGACCACGGCCGCGATGAAGGCTTTCCAGCCGATCAGCGCCCCCATGTAGGGGTCGAGCACCGGGTAGGTCATGGCGAAAAAGAGGCCGGCCAGGCCCGCGAAGCCCGAACCGAGCACGAAGGTGAAAACGATGACCGTGTCCGCCGGAATGCCCATCAGCGGTACGGCGAAGCGGTCGTAGGAAATGGCGCGCATGGCCATGCCGATCTTCGTGCGCGTGACGATGAAATGCAGCAGCAGAAAGGAGAGGATGGCCACGCCGATGACCATCATCTTGATGTTGGTCACGGTGACGCCGTAGACGTCGAACACCTTGGTGGGCACGAGCGTGGGGAAGCTCTTGCGGCTGGCCCCGAGCAGGGCGAGGTTGCCGTTTTCGAGGATCAGCCCGCACATCAGCGCCGTGATGACGACGTAGAGGCGGTTGACGCCCTTGCGCCGCAGCGGCCTGTAGGCCACGCGCTCGAGGGTCACGCCGACCACGGCGGTGAGGATCATGGTCAACGGCACGGCGAGCGTGAGCACCAGCCAGCCGGGCATGCCGGGGATGGCCCCGTACTTGCCGAGAAGGAACGTGCACACGAAAAAGGCGATGTAGGCCCCGACCATGAAGATGTCGCCGTGGGCGAAGTTGATCAGCAGCAGCACGCCGTAGACCAAACAGTAGCCAAGGGCGATCAGCGAGTAAAAACTCCCCCATTGCAAGGCGTTGAGGAGATTTTGCAGAAGGCTTTGCAGCAACGGAGACCCCCTTGGCGCAATCTGTGTTTGGCGTCCGGCGACCCGGCGCGCGGGTCCTGCGGACAAGCGTTTCGAGGCGCTGCCGCCCGGGACGCCGCGGCTGTGCGGCGTCCCGGGGGCGCGGCCGGCCGGCGCGAGACCGGTCCGGGACTACGGGCAGACGGACTTGTAGAAGGCGAACTTGCCGGCGTCGTCGATTTTCACCACCACGGCGCACTTGATCGGGTCATGGTCGCCCGTGGCCGGGTAGGACATGTTGCCGGTGATGCCCTCGAACTTCTTTATGCCGGCCATGGCCTTCATGAGGGCCTCGCGGTCCTTGGCCATGTCGCCGGTGATGGCGGGCATGGTCTTGACGGCATCGAGCATCAGGTTGGCGCCGTCCCAGGTGAGGGCGGCGACGTCGTCGGGGGTCTTGTTGTAGAGCTTGGTGTACTCGTCGATGAATTCCTTGGTCTTGCCCTTGGCGCCGGCGGCGGCGTAGTGGGTGACGAAGAAGTAGCCCTTGCAGTCGTCGCCGCACAGGCCCATCAGGTCGCCGGAACCCCAGGAATCGCTGCCGAGCACGGGCTTGTTGAAGCCAAGCGACTTGGCCTGCTTCACGATCAGCGGCACTTCATTGTAGTACTGGGGCACGAACAGGACGTCCGCGCCGGACTTGGCGATGTTGGTCAGCTGGGCGGAGAAGTCCACGTCCTTGGTGGTGAAGGTCTCGAAGGCGACCACGGAGCCGGGGCCGTTGATCTTTTCGAAGGCGGCCTTGAAGTCCTCGGCCAGGCCCTTGGGATAATCGGAGGCGATGTCGTAGAGCACCGCGGCCTTTTTGGCCTTGAATTCCTCGGTGGCGAACTTGGCGGCCGTGGGGCCCTGGAAGGTGTCGAGGAAGCAGCCGCGGAAGACGAAGGGGCGGCCCTTGGTGGTGTTGGGGTTGGTGGACCAGGGGGCCATCATCGGGGTCTTGAGGTCATTGGAGGCTTCGGCGGCGGGCACGGCCTGCTTGCTGGACTGCGGGCCGACGATGCCGAGGACGTTGTCCTGGGTGATGAGCTTGCGCGCCGTGGACAGTGCGGATTCGGCCTTGGACTCGTTGTCCTCGTAGATGAATTCCACCAGATACTTCTTGCCGCCGACTTCGATGCCGCCGGCGTCGTTGATCTTTTTCTTGAGCATCTCGGCGGCGTTTTTCGAAGATTCGCCGACGTCCGGGATGTCGCCGGTCATGGGGATGTTGAATCCCAGTTTGATGGTGTCCGCGGCGCGGGCCGGCGCGGCCATCCCGAGGACGAGCAACAAGGCAATGAGCCAGGACCTTTTCATGGACGCCTCCTGTTTACTGTCAATTTCAAGCACTTACAACCAAGGGCGAGTTCCTGTGCCAATACATGAACCCGGCTTCGATTGGAATCCCCTCTCCCCTCCGATGACACATATTTGTGAAATTCCGCCAAGAGACGCTGCTTTTGCCGGAATGCCCCCCCTGCGCCACGGCGGCGGGGAAAAGGGCTCGATGGTTACAACTGCGTTGCTGTGTAAAACACGCCGCCCCGCATTTCAAGGAACGTCGCGGACACCCCCGAGGCGCCATGGGCTGTGAATGCAGGCAGGACGGGGTTTCCCGGTGCGAGCGCACCCTGCCGCAAATACGTCCCAAGCCCTTGCCGCTCCCCTTTGCCGCGCGCGGCGCGCACCGCACATCCACGCCAGGAGCAAGGCGCAACCTTTCGCCCCTCGTGGCGGCAAAATTTCCAATAGACCGATTTCCCTGAGGAAACTCTGCGATTCCAACGAACCTTACCGGAAAGAATTCCGGTATTCATTCGCCGTCCCTTCGGCGTTGCCCTGCCCCGGGCGCGGGCCAGCCTGCCTTGGATGACGATTTGTATACGATTTTGCGTAAAATGACAATATTGTCCGAACAATCTTTGGAGAAAGCCTGCTGGCTTCAGAAACCGTTCTGCGCTATGGGCTTTTCCCCGGCGCGCGCCGGATACCCGCTCAAAGGATATTTTCGCTATGACGCCCATCGCCCGTTTGCGCATCACCTGCCCGGACCGCCCGGGCATCGTTTCCGCGGTCACGACCTTCCTGCACGCCCACGGGGCCAACATCATCGACCTGGACCAGCACTCCACTGACCCCGAGGGGGGGACGTTCTTCATGCGGCTGGAATTTTTCGCCCCATACGTGGACATTTCCCGCGCGGCCCTGGAGGCTGCCTTCGGCGATGTGGTGGGGAACCGTTTTTCCATGGACTGGCGGCTGACGTTCACGGACGTGCCGCACAAGGCGGTGTTCCTGGTTTCACGCCACGACCACTGCCTCATGGAGCTGCTGTGGCGGCACGCCCGGGGCGAGCTGCCGTGCGAGATCGCGCGCGTGATCAGCAACCACGAGGACCTGCGCGCGAGCGTGGAGGGGTTCGGGGTGCCGTTTGCCTGCGTGCCCGTGGGCGACGGCGGCATGGCCGAGGCCGAGACGAAGATGGCGGAACTGCTCGGGAACGACACCGACCTCATCGTGCTCGCGCGCTACATGCGCATTCTCTCGGCGGATTTCCTGCGGCCCTACGAACAGCGGGTCATCAACATCCACCACTCGTTCCTGCCGGCCTTCGTCGGTGCGGACCCGTACCGCCAAGCGCACGAGAAGGGCGTCAAGCTGATCGGGGCCACGGCGCACTACGTCACGGCGGAGCTCGACGCCGGCCCGATCATCGAACAGGACACCGCGCGGGTGACGCACCGCTTCTCCATCGCGGACCTCAAGAACACGGGCAGCGACCTGGAGCGCACGGTGCTCGCCCGCGCGGTGAAATGGCACCTGGAGGACCGGGTGATCGTGTTCGGGAACAAGACGGTGGTTTTTCGCTAAAGAGGGGGTCCGCCCCGGCCGCAGGATCACGGCCGGGGCGGCGCGGGGATCATTCCCCCGTTTGCAGCGAGGTCCTGAGGTCGCGGATGTCTTTTTGGAGTGTGAGCTTTTCCTTTTCCTGCGTAAGGCGCGCAATCTCATCATTGCTGGCGTAAACGGCCTTGACCATGGCCACGCCAGCGTCACCCATCTTTTCCAGCTGTGCCATGTCAATGGCTTTGGTTTCCGAGCCAATGGACTTGAGCGCGCCGGTATCCGTAAAAAACTCGAAGGTAATGGCAGCATCATTCGATCCCATCCGCTTTGGCAGCGCCATCAGTGGGCCCCACTGGGCGATGCTCACCGTCTGAGTCTGCACGGTTTCACCACCGACCAGCAAAGCGACCTCGGCTTGGGCCGGCATTCTGTAGTACAGGCCCTGTTCGCCCTTGGGTTCGTTCACGGCCTGCTGCACGACGGCCGAAGGATCCTGCTGCAAACGCCTGACAACCAGCCTGACAGGTATCCCAGGGCCATTTGCGCCCTGTTTCACGATACGCCCTCCTTCACCGGAAAAGGCCTTCGTATCGGTGGCATAAATCGTTCCGCCGTCCATCCAAAATAGGGGTGCCCCGCCTTCCCGGGCCGTGCCATTGGCGGAAACCTCGCTCAATGCATCAGCCGTGATCGTCGTCTTGTAGGTCAGGGTCATACTCGTATCCAGGGACGCACCCTTCCGGGCTTCGTTGATTCGCTTGTCGGCCTCGGCGAGTCGCGCTTTCCAGACGTCGAACGAGCGATCGACGCCCCCTCTGTTTTCACCGAAAATGAGGGCGTCCTTCCTGCCGGTTAAGATATCCGCTTCGTGTTGCGCCTGCTTGGCCTGCCACAACAACCTGTTCTTCAATTGTTCGCAGGCCCTTCTCCCGGCCGCCGTCAGGGATGGTGCCGCCGCGACGGCAGGCGCGGCCTGCTCGCGGAGCTGTTGTTCGCCAAGCGCACCGCCCTTCGGTGCAAGCGTCCCCTCTCTTGCCAATGGTATGCCCATAAACCCGCCAGCGATTTTCAAGAGCGATGCTGTAAACTCCAGTGTCTTGTCCTTGGCGGAATAGCTTCCGCTCACGATCATGTTTTTCTCATTGAAAACAATGTTCTTTTTTGCATCCTTCAAAAAGGATGAGCTCAAATCCATGCTGTAAATATGCGACGGGTCCGGCAAGCTCTCTTGATCGACCTTCATCTCGCCGACGGTTATTTTCCGTGATATCGCATAGGCTGTTTCTGAAAAATAACCCGCGCAGTCAATTTGACTCTTCCCATCAGCAGTCTCTGCAAGGCCGATCGAACCACCCGGCACGGAAAGCCCCCACCCCCTGGTGCGCGCGCCGCCTCCCGCTCCCGCGTATTCAAGAGCGCCATTGGTGATCTTGAGCGTAAGCGGAATCTCGATTTTCAAAACCGTCATCGGCAAGGCGTACACGATGCCACGTTCATCATGCTTCGTGGTTTCAAGCGGTTTGACCTTGTTGACTGTGCATCCAGCCAGGAAGACGGCCATCCCCACCATAATGGCTCCCAAACCTCTCCATGACGTTTTCATAAGCCCTCCTCTTTGGGGAAAGCATATGGCAATTGATAAAATATTCAATCGAAATTATCAAATTCCACATTCTGTTTCGAAACCCAGGCTTCCCGCATCAGGCAGACACCGGTGTCCCCATTGTCGAGCGTGTTGCCAAGTGCTGCCAGAGAGGACGAAAGCGGCCCGTCAGGCGTCTCCGAGTCGCGGCCAAGGCCGCCGCCTACTCCGCAGCCAAGCGAGGCATGGCCAACGCCTTTTGCGCCGCCTTCTTGAGCTTGCCCGCGATAAGGAAGCCGGGATTGATGGCGAGGCACCTGTCCGCTTCGGCCGCGGCAGCGGCGAAATCGCCCAGTTCGTAGTGGATGCGGCCCAGGTTGAAATGCAGGTTCTCGTCGGCCTCGGAGGCCGCAAGCGCCTTCTCGTAATAGGCCCTGGCCATGTCCAGCAGCCCGTGCTTGCGCATGCGGATGCCGAATTCGTTGAAAAGGAACTTGTTCTCCGGGCCGAACGCCAGGTCGATGGACATGATCTTCTCGAAAATCTCCTTGGCCTCCTCCATCTTGCCGGCCGTGAGATAGGCGTTGCCCAGGCCGAAAATGGCGCGCAGGTTCTCGGCGTCGTATTGCAGCGCCTTCTGAAAGGAGACTTCGGCCTTGTCCGTGCGCCCGGCCTCGAGATGCTTCTCGCCCTTGTCGAGTTCCGCGGACATCGCTTCCATGCGCGGCTTGACCTGATTGTAGTAGATCAGAGGTTCGGGCTTGTACCTCGCGAAAAACTCTTCCTCCGAAACCGGCGAACGCTCGCCGCTCGGCACGCTGTTGGCGTTGAGCGCCTGGACCAGGATGCCCGTTTCCGGCGTCTTCTCGGCATAATAATACAGGACGCGTTCGCTCTCCTTCGTGGTGGCGCCGATCCCCACCTTGTAGCCTTCCCGCACCGACACCGCCACGGCAAACCGTTCGGCTCCATTGTTTTCGCCCATGCGCTCCTCCCCGGGCCCGCCCGGACTTCGCCTTTGACGCGTTGTTACCAAAATCCGCAATTCTTGACACCATTCCGTTCAATGATGCCCCCGACGCATGGAAGGCAGGTTTTCCTATGCACAAACAGACAAGCATTTCAGCAAGAAACAGTGGAAAGGAACATTTTTCCCTTGCCAGGAGTATCGCAATCCGATACTTTTTTACATCTTCGTCCAAAGACGTGACGCTTCCGCTTGTGTTCCTCGGGGACATGCCCTGTTCATGCGCAAACGGCACGCTTGGGGAGTCAACAGAGAGTGCGCGCCGACCGTTTCCCTCCGCTTCACAGCCCCGTCCGACGGATGCACTCCAACTATCGGGCCATTCCGGCCGTACGGCCGATGGAATCGTCCAGGGAAGGAGCGTAGCCGGCGGTCCCGTTGGCGAACCGACCTCCGTACACGCTTCCGATCGCATTGACGTCCAACCGTTTGGGAGTCCGTGTCTCATGTCCAAGAACATCTACGTTGGCAACCTGCCTTTCCGCACCACCGAGGACAGCGTCCGTGATCTGTTCGGACGCTACGGCGAAGTCCAGTCCGTCAAACTGATCTCCGACCGCGAAACCGGCAAGCCGCGCGGCTTCGGGTTCGTCGAGATGGACGACGACGCCGCCGCCGACGAGGCCATCCGCGCCCTGGACGGCACCGAGTTCGAGGGTCGCAGCCTCAAGGTCAACGAGGCCAAACCCCGCGCGCCCAGGCCGCCCCGTCGTCCGGCCTGGTAGGCCCCACACCCTTCCGTCTTCCGGGGCCGCGCCTGCGCCTGGCCCCGGAAGGCCCCGTTGCGATCGCGCCGTCGCTTCATGGGCGACGTCGTTTTCGTGTGCCTGCGGGGTTCACATTTCCCTGTCTCACGACGCGGCCCGCGTCGGCGCATGGTGTTGCGCCCAGGAATCCGCGACGCCTTCCTCTTGCGACCCAAAGCGCCTGTCCGCGCCTGCCTCGCGATTGCGGAGAGCCCCTTGCGGCCCCGCCCGCGTTGCGCCCGCAGCCGCGGCGCTCCTTTCCTCCACGCCCCGTTTCTGGTAGGCAAACGCCATTGCCCAGGAGAAGCCCATGCACGTCAAATACCTCATCATCGGCGCAGGCCCCACAGGGCTCGGCGCGGCCTGGCGGCTGACCCAGCACGGCGAACACGATTTCCTCGTCCTCGAACGCCATGACCATGTCGGCGGCCTGGCCGCGAGCTTCACCGACGCGGCCGGCTTCACCTGGGACGTCGGCGGCCATGTCGTCTTTTCCCACTACCCGGCCTTCGACGCGCTGCTCGAAACCCTGCTCGGCGACGACGTGCTGCGCCACGAACGCGAGTCCTGGATCCGCGCCGCCGGGACCTTCGTGCCCTACCCCTTCCAGAACAACATCCGTCGCCTGCCCCCGGAACTGGCCTGGGAATGCGTCGCCGGCCTGCTCGACGCCGGACGGGCCGCGGCCGCCGGCAAATACGAAACCCCGCCGGCGAACTTCCGCGAATGGGTGGACCGGGTTTTCGGCCCGGGCATCGCACGCCTGTTCATGGTCCCCTACAATTTCAAGGTCTGGGCCCATCCCGGCGAGGTCATGTCCCACCGCTGGATCGGCGAACGCGTTTCCGTGGTCGACGCCGACCGGGTCATCAAGAACATCATCCTCGGCCGCGACGACGTAGCCTGGGGGCCCAACAACACCTTCAGCTTCCCCTTGCGCGGCGGCACGGGCGAAATCTACCGCCGCCTGGCCGCGCGCTTTGCCGACCGCGTGCGCCTGCGCGCGCCCCTGGCCTCCCTCGACGCCGCGACCAAGACCGTGTGCACGGCGGACGGCGAGCGCCTGACCTACGACCGCATCCTCTCCACCATGCCCCTCGACCGGCTGGTCCGCGAGGTTCTGGCCACCCCGGCCCCGGCCCTGGTCGACGCCGCCGGCCGGCTCAAGCACAACGGCTCGGCCATCCACGGCCTGGGCTTTCACGGCGCGCCGCCCGACCCGCGCTGCTGGATGTACTTCCCCGAATCCGACTGCCCGTTTTACCGGGTGACCAATTTCCACAACTATTCCTACAACAACACCCCGGATCCCGACGGTACGAAACCCAGAAAACGCGCCATCATGACCGAGACGAGCTATTCCGACCACAAGCCCGAGGATCTCGACACCCTCGTGCCCCGCACCGTGCAGGGGCTGGTCAACACCACGCTGATCGCGCCAGGGGATGCGCAACGCCTCGTTTCCACCTGGGAGATGCGCGTGGACTACGCCTATCCCATCCCCTGCCTCGAGCGCGACGCCGCCCTGGCCGTGCTGCAACCGGCCCTGGAAGCCCAGGGCGTCTTTTCCCGCGGCCGCTTCGGCGGCTGGAAATACGAAGTCGGCAACATGGACCATTCCTTCATGCAGGGTGTGGAATGGGCCGAACGCATGGTTTCCGGCGCGCCGGAGACGGTCTATACGCTGTGACGCCGCCCGCTTCGGGCGGCCCCGGACCCTGCCGGCCCAAGCGCCGTGACGCTTCGGCAGGGCTCGGTTTTCCCGGAATTCACGCGCGTCCGCCCGCCCGGCCGGCGAGGCGGCATTGACGCCGGCGGCGCGATTGGCGATACCGGCCGGCCAAGGGGCCTTCGCCCAATTTCCCAAGGAGTGATCTTGTCCGTGAACGACGCCATGGATACGGCCGTATACGCGGCCCGGCGCGACCGGCTGCGCGAACGCCTCGCCGCCGCCGGCCACGAGGCCCTGCTTGTTGCCCATGCGGCCAACAGGTTCTACCTGAGCGGCTTCGAACTGCACGACCCCCAGTGCAACGAGACCGCGGGCTACCTGTGCGTGGCGGCCAACGGCCGCGACGCGCTCTTCACCGACGCCCGCTACCGCGACGCGGCCCTGCGCCTGTGGCCGGCCAGGGACCTGTGCATCTACGGGGCCGGGCGCTACGCCTCCATCGCCGATTTCCTCAAGGACAGGGGCATCACGCGGCTGGGGTTCGAGCCCACGGCCCTCTCCTTCGACACCCACGCCAAGCTCGCCGAGCACATCCCCCTCTTCCCCGTGCCCCAGGCCGTGGAGCCGCTGCGCCTGATCAAGGACGCCGACGAGATCGCGCGCATGCGCCGCTCCGCCGCCGTCAACCACGCGGTCATGGCCCGGCTGCCCGAGGTGCTCGTGCCCGGCCGCACCGAGGCGCAGGCTGCCTGGGAGATCGAAAAGCTCTTCCGCGAACTCGGGGCCAGCGAACTGGCCTTTTCCTCCATCGTGGGCGTGGACGCCAACGCCGCCCTGCCCCACGCCATCCCCGGAGAAACCGTCATCCGCGACGAATGCCTGGTGCTCGTGGACGTGGGCGGCCGGCGCGACGACTACTGCTCCGACCAGACGCGCACGGTCTGGGTGGGCAAGAACCCGCCCGAGCGCTTCGTCACCCTGCTCGACCGGGTGCGGCGGGCCCAAACGGCCGTGCTCGAGAAGCTGCGGCCAGGGCTTTCCTTCCGCGAGGCCTACGGGCTGGCCCGCGAGGTGTTCGTGCGCGAAGGCGTGGCCGAGCGCTTCACGCATTCCCTGGGACACGGCATCGGGCTCGAAACCCACGAGGGCCCCAGCCTCAACCCGTCCTCCGAGGGCGTGCTCGAACCGGGCATGGTGGTCACGGTGGAGCCGGGCCTGTACTACCCCGAATGGGGCGGCGCGCGCTGGGAGCACATGGCGCTGCTCACGGCGGACGGCTGCGAGACGCTGTGAGACGACGCCCGCGCCGCCAGCCGCCCTACAGGCCGTCCCGGACATCGCAGCGGCTGTACGTGCGCCTGGCGTCACAGCACGTCGCCCTGCTCAAGTTCCTGCTGGAAGCGCGGGACAACCTGGCCCTGCCCACGGTGGTGGACCGTTTCGCCGCCGTGGTGCGCCTGCTCTATGCCCCGGAAGCGGCGGCGCAGGTCGAAGCCTTTGTGCGCGACTTTGCCACGATGTGCCCGGAAGTCGCGGTGTGCCTGCGTCCCGGCCCTTTTCCGGTTGCCAATGAGGCCCCGCTCGACTAGCGTTTGGGGATGCGCCGACCGGGCCGCCTTCTTCCGGCCTGCAACCTGAAAACCGGTGACACGCCATGCCCGCTGCCTCTTCCCCGCCGCGCATCCTGCTCGTGGACGACAACGCCGACAACCTGACGCTCATGCAGCTTTTCCTCTGCGACGCGCCCTACCAGGTCGACGTCGCCGCCAACGGCCGCGAAGCCGTGGAGAAATTCGCCGCGACCGCCTACGATCTCGTGTTCATGGACCTCGAAATGCCCGTGCTCGACGGCTACGAGGCCAGCCGGGCCATCCGCGCCATGGAACGCCGTGACGGCCGGACGCCCGTGCCCATCCTGGTGCTCACGGCCCATGCCCTGGACGAGTTCCGCGTGCGTTGCGACGCCGCCGGCTGCACCGATTTCCTGACCAAGCCCGTGCGCAAAAGCGCGGTCCTCGAAGCCGTGGCCCGCTATCTGGGCGAAGCCTCGCCCCCCTGCGCGCCCTCCGCCGCCGTCCCGGCCGACCTCGGCCCGGACACGGAACTGTTGCGCCCTTTGCTGCCGATCTTTTTTGCCACCGCCGACGCCACCCTGGAAACCGCGCGCCAGGCCCTGGCCTCGGGCGACCTGGAAACGGCGCGCCGCCAGGGGCACAAGCTCAAGGGCTCGGCCCTGTCCTACGGGTTCGAGGCACTCGGGGAGGCGGCCCGGGAACTGGAGCAGGCGGGCGAGGAACACGATGCTGCGGCGGCCCGCGCAGCCCTGGGCCGCGTCGCCCAGCGCCTCGGCCAGGCCCGCGGCGCGTTCGCCTAGCGTCGTGCCTCTGGAACACAATCCAGCCCAAAGGCTCCCCACGTATTAAGCATGCCCGTGCGTCGCGGGCACGACACGAGGCCGGGTCCGCGCCGGGCGCTCCGGGGAACAAGGGAAGATCAGGCTTCGGGCGGCCCGATCAGGGCGGTGACCTTGCGCAGCAGGGTCTGGGCGTCGAAAGGCTTTTCCAGCACGTCGTGCGCGCCGAAAATCGTGGCATGGCCGAGCAGGTCCATGCCGACCTTGGCCGAACCGCCGGAAATGGCCATCACCCGGCAGGCCCGGCACTCCTCGCGCAGCTTCTGCAGTACCTCGAGCCCGTCCATCTCCGGCATGAAGATATCGAGCACGACGAGGTCGGGCGACTGCCCGGCAAACCGCTTCATGGCCTGGCGACCGTCGCCGGCCTCGAGCACGGCGTACCCACCGCCCTCGAGGTAGAGCCGGATCAACGCGCGGATGCTGGGATCGTCGTCAACGACCAGTACGGTTTTCACTACGACCTCCGGCTTGCCTGGCGGTGAGAAAATTCCACTCCTCTATTGCCTATAGGCCGCAGGGCACCCTGCGTCAAGGCGGGGGGAGGCGCTGCGGCCCGCCGCGGCCTCAGGCGAAATCGTACATATCGAGCAGCTTGCCCTCCCTGTCGATAAGCAGCGGGTCGAGCATGTTCTTGCCGCGCGACTGGCCGGTCTCCATGGACAGGGTGCGGCCGTCGTAGGCGAGCCCCGTGATCACGGCCTCCTCGCAGTAGAGGTCGCTGAAGCGTTCGACCCGCACGGTCAGCTTCTCCGGGTCGAAGGTACCCGAAAAATCGGGCAGGGTGAACTGCATCTCTCCCTTGTCCACCGCGCCGAGCACGCACAACACCTCGTTTTCTCCGATGCGGGACAGAAAATCGCCCAGGCGCGGGCGCTCCTCGACCACGGCCAGCCCGGCCGCGCCGACCTGCGTCGGGCCTTCCCCCGCGTCCACGACCAGGGTCAGGCCATGCTCGTAGCAGGCCCCGGTCCTGTGATGGAACTTGGGGGCCGAAAGCCAGCCGTTCCAGGCGAGCCCCAGATCCTCGGCGTATTTTCCGGCCAGGCGCTCGTCGAAATATAGCACGCCCCGGAAACAGTTGCCGGCGAAGTAGGGGGTGTTGTTCTTGCCCCAGCAGTGGCGGTAGATCTTGCGTACGAATTCCCGCGACAGCGCGGTCACGAGGATCTGGTCGATGTCGCCGTGAGTGGTGATATGTAGGGCCATGGGGTGCGTCTCCCGGGTTTGCAGGTCAATGGCCGCGAAACACTACCCTCGGGCAGGAATTTGGGCAACCGCCGGGCGGCGCGTGGCGTGCGTGCGCCTCACCCCTTCGGGAAAACGAACCAGGGCAGGTCTTCCGTGACGCCATGGTCGCGCAGGATCGTGGCCACGAGCCCGGGAGCGGACATCGTGAGCAGGGGTTTGATGTGCTCCGAGACCTGGGACAGGCACCGCGTGCAGAAGGCATGCAGGGGTGTAAACGCCTCGAAGCGCTCGCGCACGCGCGTCATCTCCGGGCCGCGCCAGAACGCGGCAAGGTCCGTATCGGGGGTGATCTTCCCGGCAACGGCCCGCGCCGCAGGGTCGCAGCAGCAAAAGGCCGCGCCGCCGTCGGATTGGAGCGACAGCATGGTCCAGCAGGAGTCGCAGTACCCCGCCGGCTTCGTCGCCGCCGGGAGTTCCATGAATGCGTCGTAGGCATTGGGCATGATCTTTGTCGGCAGCATCTGCACCCGGCAGCCGTCCGCGTCGAAAAGCGGCAGGGGCTGGCGGGCGGCGATGCGCGCCATGGCCGCCTCGGGGGGCATGGCGTCCAGGGCGGACAGGAGATCCAGGCGTTGCGCCAAAAGCCGCGCCTTGCGCCAGATGCCCGCCGCGTCCGCAATGGACTTGTCGTAGGCGAGCGCTCCGCCGAAGATAGAATAGTCCGCGATCTGCACGGTGATGACGCCGGGGACCCTGCCTGCGATGCGGTGACGGAAAAAGCCCAGCAGGCGCTTCTGGTAGGCCTCGAAGGAACATCTTGCGCCGCGGTGGGCGAAGTCGTCCTCGTCCGCGCTGTAGCTGACGAGCAGGTTCATGGGCAGGTCGTACGCGCCGCGTCCGATGGCCAAGCCGTTGGTGGCGCTTTGGAAGACCGCGCCCTTGTCGCGGACATAGGCGATGATCTCCACGACGCGCGGATGCAGGAACGGCTCGTACGTCTGCCCGAACTGCAAGGGCCAGCCGTTTTCCAGGGCCTGGTCCACGACGGCCTTGGCCAGGGCCGTGTCCATGTCGCGGCGGGTCGGATGGACGTTTCGCGTGGAGCAGTAGGCGCAGGACAGGTTGCAGACGTTGGTCAGGGCCACGAGCACCGTCGGCCGTTGCAGGCAGCGTTCGATGCCGGCTCGGTAGCGGGGATCGGCGACGAGTTTTTCCTTGATCCGTTCCACGGCAAACGTCCTTTCCCTCTCCCAAGGGTGCTTCAACCGCCCGGAAGGACGGCGCAGGCGATTAAGCAATAATCATGCAAGCGTAGGCACCACCTTATTCTGGCCTGCAGTTGCCGGCGCGGCGTCGGAACCCTGACGGGCGTTGTCGCGGCCCAACCGGGAGGGTTTCCCGTTTTCCACATCACGGAGGCACTTCCGGGATTGTATCACCGTGCAAGACGGCGTAGAGGGGAAGTAACGGCCCGGAATAAGGACGCATCGCCCCGCTCTCCAAGGAGGACTCCATGAAGCTTCCCGTGAAAGCGCTGCTTCCCGTCGTCGTCGGCTTGTTCGTCGCCGCCCTGCCCGTCCCGGCGGGGCTCCAACCCTATGCCTGGCAGTATTTCGCCGTGTTCGCCGCCGTGGTGGTGGGCCTCGTGCTCGAGCCCATCCCGGCCGCCGCCATCGGGGTCATGGGCGTCACCCTGGCCGCATTGCTGCGCTTGGTCCCGGCCAAGCCTCCGACGCCGCCCACGGCCGGCGAGGCCATCCGCTGGGCGCTTTCGGGCTTTTCCAACGGCACGGTCTGGCTCATCTTCATCGCCTTCATGTTCGCGCTGGGCTACGAGAAAACCGGCCTTGGCCGCCGCATCTCCTTGTCGCTGATCAAGGTGCTCGGCAAAAAGACCCTGGGCCTGGGCTACGCCGTGGCCTTCGCCGACTGCATCCTGGCCCCGTTCATGCCCTCCAACACGGCCCGCAGCGGCGGCACCATCTTCCCCATCATCAAGAACATTCCGCCGCTCTACGGCTCCACCCCGGACAACGAGCCGCGCAGGATCGGCTCCTACATCATGTGGGTGGCACTGGCCACGACGTGCGTCACCAGTTCGCTCTTCCTCACGGGGCTGGCACCCAACCTGCTCGCCGTGTCCGTGATCGAAAAAACGGCGGGCATCCGCCTGGAATGGACGCAGTGGTTTATTGCCATCGCACCTGTCGGCATCATCCTGTTTTTGGCCGTGCCGTTTTTGAGCTACATCCTCTACCCGCCGACGCAGAAGGAAAGCGCCGACGCCCCGATCTGGGCGGACAAGGAACTTACCGCCATGGGCCCGATCACGCGCAAGGAACTGACCATGGCCGGGCTGGCCCTTTTCGCCCTGGTGCTGTGGATCTCCGGCGGCAAGGCCATCGATTCCACGACCACGGCGTTTATCGCCCTGTGCCTCATGCTGCTGTTCAAGGTCATCAGCTGGGACGACCTGCTCGCCAACAAACAGGCCTGGAATGTTCTCATGTGGTTCGGCACCCTGGTCGCCCTGGCCGACGGTCTGGCCAAGACAGGCTTCCTCACCTGGTTCGCGAACGGCGTGGCCGCGCACCTGGCCGGCTACTCGCTGACCACGGTCATGGTGGCGCTGGTGGTGGTCTTTTTCGCCATCCACTACATCTTCGCCAGCGTCACGGCCCACGTCACGGCGTTGATGGCGGTCTTCCTCACCGCGGCGGCGGCGGTTCCGGGCATGAACATGAAGGTCATGGCGCTGATGCTCGGCACGAGCCTCGGCATCATGGGCATCCTGACGCCCTTCGCCACCGGCCCCTCGCCGATCTATTACGGCAGCGGCTACATCCCGGCCAAGGATTTCTGGCGGCTGGGATTCATCTTCGGCGTCATCTTCCTCGGCGTCTTCCTGGCCGTGGGCATCCCCTGGATGCTGGCCATATCCTGAGGCGTCCGCCGATTCCCAGCAAGCAAAAGCCCCCGCGGCCCTGTGCCGCGGGGGCTTTCTCTAAGCAACGTCCTTAAAACAAAGTTATTGCTCTTCCATAAAATAATCAAAATCAATTTTCTTAATTTCATATTGTTGCACAACAGACACGCCAACCCCATACTCTATCATCAATTCTGTAAGTATCGACCCATCAACAAGTATTATTTTAGCTTCCAATGATCGCGCAAATTCCACAGCCTCTTTCGTGAAAGACGATGTTGTTATAAATATTCCCTTTCGTGCTTTCTTTCCCAACAGCGCTCCCGCAAATTTTTGTATTTCAGGACGACCAACAGGGGCTGTCCACTTCTTCGCTTGGATATAAATAACATCCAATCCCAATCTATCTTCATTAATTACGCCATCTATTCCTTCGTCTGCGCTCTTTCCCGTCAGCGCCCCAGCATCTTGTCGCGACCCGCCATAACCCATGGCCAACACAAGATCGATAACCAATTTTTCAAAAAAAATACGGAGAGCTTTTCCTTATTGTTTCTATAAGCTCATCAGACAGCCTGTGCAATATTTTTTCATACCCAATGTCAATATATTCCTGAGGCGTTTTGCCCTCATTGCAATTCTCACCAGCATCACTCTGCCCTGTCTTGACTTTCCCTTCTCGAAAATTTCTAAACCCGGGGAACTTCATGAGATACTTTATACTGAGCGATGACGGATTCTCGGCGAGAACTGCCTCACCTTTAGGCAAGATTCTATAAAGTCCTCTCCCTGTCGACTCAATCAATCCAGCTTGCTTCAAATTTGTTTTTGCCCAAGCTACGCGATTCCCAAAAACGCGCTGTTTTCCACTAGGGAGAAGTTGGCTCATTTCTTCATTAGTAAGATTAAAATATCGCGCCAAGCACTCATTTATGGCATCATTTGAATGCTCTTTACGATCCTTGAAACAATCGAGCAGAGGCAACATAATCGATTGGAAGTCAGGAACTGGCATCTCCCCACCCCTTCGCGCAACGCTGGGACACAAGCTCTGCGTTACAAGATTAACAATAAATCAATCCTCTCGGCAAGCGAGGCCGACTTCTTACAAAAGCAAGAAATACATGTCATGAGACATGAGTCTTTTATCTACAGCCCGAACACCCGCCGTGCGTTATCGCCGGTCGCGCGCCAGACCTCGGCCGGGTCGCGGCCCATAAGCTCGGCCACGCGCAGGCAGGTGAACGCCAGGAACGCCGGCTCGTTGCGCTTGCCGCGCCAGGGCTCGGGCGCGAGATACGGGGAATCCGTCTCCAGCAGCACGCGTGACAGGTCCATGGCCGCGACGGCCGCCGCAAGGTCCGTATTTTTGGCATAGGTCACCGGGCCGGGGATGGAGAGCGTCCAGCCGCGCGAAAAAATTGCGGCGGCAAGGTCCGCGCCGCCGCCGAAGCAGTGCCACACCAGCGGACGGTCGCGAAACCCCATATCGTCGAGCACGGCCAGGGTGTCGGCCGCCGCGTCGCGGCTGTGGATGACCGCCGGCACGTCGAGTTCCCGGGTCAGGGCGAGCTGTTCGCGCAATAGCGCCTGTTGCGTCGCGGCCGTGGACGCATCCCAGTAGTAGTCGAGGCCGATCTCGCCTACCGCGCGCAACCGCGCGTCGCCGGCAAACGCCTCCGCCATGGCCGCCACGTCACCGGGAGACGCCTTGGCCGCGTCGCAGGGATGCACGCCGAGCAGGAAAAACACCTCCGCCCGTTCGGCGAAAAGCTCCCGGTGCGCCAGATAGGCCGCCGGGCCGAGAAAGACGTTGCCGACGCGGGCGACACCCGCCGCCGCCGCGCGGTCAAGGACCGCGCCGACGCCCTCCTCGTCGTATTCGCCCATGTCCAGATGGGCATGGCTCTCCACGCCCGTGCAGGGCAGGCCGAGGCTCGCCGGGTCGGGACGCGAACGCGATTTCTTCTTGGACACCGGAACACCTTCCTTGTTCGGCCCCGCGTTGACGCAGGGACAGGGGCAACGTAAAAGCGCAGGATGCCGCCAAGGAGCGACGCCGTTCTCATGCCCGAACTCGCCACATTGCCCGGAATGCTCGCCGACGCCGGCCGTCAGGCTGTCAACGTCGGCCCCAAACTGGCCGGCTTTGCCGCCGCGTTTCTCGCCGTGGCCGCGCTGTTGTCGTTCCTGCGCCGCCGCAACGTCATCAGCCGCTCCCTGGCCGGGCTTCTGCGCTGGCTGTCGGGGCTCGCCCTGCTCTGGTCGCTCGAGACGTCGCTGCCCGAACACGCCGCCGCCCAGGGCAAAACGGCCTTCACCGTCGCCGCCCTGGCCATGGGCTTCCTGGCGGCCTGCCAGGCCGTGGACTACGTCTACTTCAAGCTGGCCTCCGCGCGCGCCACGGGCGGACACGGCCGGCACATCCTCCAGGACCTGCTCAAATTCTGCATCCTGGCCGTGACCATCGGCCTCGGCCTGCGTCAGCTCACCGATATCCAGATCGGTTCGCTGCTCACGTCCTCGGCCATCCTCACCGCGGTCATCGGCCTGTCCATGCAGGACACCATCGGCAGCCTTTTTTCCGGCCTGCTCCTGCAAGTCGAAAAACCCTTCCAGGAAGGCGACTGGATACGCGCCGGCGACGTCGAGGGCAAGGTGACGGAAGTCACCTGGCGCTACACCAAGGTCGTGACCCTTGACAGCAACGAAGTGCTCTTGCCCAACAACGCCGTGGCCAAGGACCGGCTCGTCAACTACAACCGGCCGACAGCACTGCTGCGTCAGATCCTCTACGTGCCCGCGCCCCTGGACGCGCCGCCGGTCAAGGTCAAATCAGCCATACTGACGGCGCTGTCCCGGGCCGAAGGCGTGGCCAGGAACCCGCCGCCCGTAGCCCGGCTCCACGAGATCCAGGCCGATCGCCTCGTCTATTCGGCGATCTACCACATAAGCGGCTTCAACGGCCGCCTGGCCGCCGCCGACGCCGTGCTCTCGGGCGTATGGTACCAGTTCCTGGAGCGCGGCATCGAAATACCGGCCCCGACACGCCGCGTGGTCATGGATGCGCCCGACCCCGAGCGGGGCAGGCCGGAGGGACTTGCCGCCCTGGCAGATGTGGAATTGCTGTCGGGCATGACCGACGCCGACATGGAAATGCTGGCCCGCGCCTCGGTGGTGCGCCAGTTCGCGCCCGGCCAGACCATCATGACCAAGGGCGAAGGCGGCACGACCATGAGCTTCATCCTGTCCGGACAGGTCGCGGTCGTGATCGGCGCCAAGGAAGTGGCGCGGCTGTCGGCCGGGCAGATTTTCGGCGAGATGGCGCTCCTCACGGGGGAACCGCGCCAGGCCGACATCCGGGCCGTGGAACAGACGCGCTGCCTGGAAGTGGACCGCGAGGGCTTCCGCATGGTCCTTGCGCGCCACCCTGAAATCATCGACCGGGTGCGGGCGATCTTCACCGCCCGCGCCGCAGCCAACCGCAGCGCCGCCGCGCCCGAGGCCGCGGAAGAAGCCACCAACCTTTTTGCCCGCTTCTGCAAACTGTTTTTATGAAAAACTGTCCCTGCCCCACGGGCCGGCCCACGCCGGCCGCCCTGGCCCTCGGCTTTTCCGGCGCGGCCATGGCCTGCCTGATCGCCCGCGACCTGCTCCTGGCCTTCGGCGGCAACGCGCCCGCCACGGGCCTGGCCCTGGCCGTCTTCCCCCTGGGCCTCGCCATGGGATTGCGCCTTGCGCCGCGTTTCACCGCGCGCAGCGACCCGGCCGACCTCCTGGCCCCGATGCTCGGGCTCCTCGCCTTGTGCCTGCCCTTTTCGCTATTCGTGCTGCGCGCCGCAGTGCGGCCGCTGCCGAGCGAAAGCGGTGCCGCATCAGGCGTGGCGCTCGTCGTGCTCGCGGCGTTTGCCGCCATGCTGCCCCTTTGCATCTGCCTCGGCGCAGGGCTCGCCTTCACCGCCAGCGTCGGGAAGCGCCAGCCCACGCCGCCGCGCCTGCCTCTTGCCGCAAGCCTCGCTCTCGGCACGGCGCTCGGCGCGGCCTTCGTGCAGTGGGTGGCCGTCCCTAAGCTCTCGCCCTTAAACGCCAGCCTCGACGCAGGCATCGGCTGCTGCCTGGCCGGGGTGTTGTGCGCCGCCGGCGCGCCAGACAAGCGACGGCACATGGAGACGTGGCTGCCGCTGCTGGCCTTCGCCTTCGTACTCGTCCTGCCGCTTTCGGCCATCATCGATGCGCGCTTCGCCGCCATGGAATGGGGCCGCGCCGCAACGGACATCCCGACCGCGCCCCCCCGCGCCGCCCTGGCCGCGCGGGGGATTGCCGCCGTGCTCACGGCGTGCCTGCCGCTCCTTGCGGCCGGGCTTGCCGCGATCCTTTTCCTGTGCAGACCCGGCGCGGCGCAGCCCGGGCACGAAAACAGCATTCCCACAGTCATGGGCCTTGCCGATGGGGCCGCGCTGCTTGGCCTGCTCCTGGCCTTCGCCGCCGCCGGCGGCGACCTTTTCGGCCGGCTGGCCGGACTGGTCACGGCCTACGCCGCCGGGCAGGCCCTGGCGCTTCCCCGCAAGGACGCGCCCTGTCCCTTTGCGCCGTCCCCCGCCCTGTTCCTCGGCTGCGCCCTGGGACTGGCCCTGCCGTCCCTGTTGCTTCTGCTCTGATTCCTTTTTCCAGGCCAGGATATTCCCCTATCGGGGTGGTCCAGGAGGGGCCCTCGGCCCCTCCTGGACGCCGGGGGCATTCTTCGTCTTTTTCCGTTCTCCCTCTTCCTAATAGCCGGGAGGCGGGCAGGGGCCCTTGACGGGCACGTAGACCACGCGGTCACCCTGGTATTGTTCGATGTAGCAGGTATTTTGGTAATTATAGTAGGTGACGCCGGCCACGGTGAGGGCCACGGCGGCCGCCGGCAGCGTCCAGAGCCACGGCCCGGGGCCGATGGGCGGGCGCGGACCAACAGGCACGGGCACTGGCACGGGATATCCCGGACGCGGCCCGGGAACAGGCACCGGGTACCCCGGACGGGGGCCGGGCACAGGGACGGGCGGACGCGGCCCGGGGCCGAAGCCGGGCACGGGCGCGCCGATGGGCGCGGGCGGGCGCGGCGCGAAGCCGGGGGCTACGGGCACGGGACCGGGCACGGGAGCGAAGCCGGGGCCGCCGGGCCGGGGCGCGGCGGGAGGACGCACCGAGGGCCGGGGCGCGACCGGTGGCCCGCCGCCGAAGCGCAGTCCGCCGGGAGCGGGCGCGGGCGAACGGGGGCCGCCGCCGCCGAAATGCGGTCCGCCGCCGCCCCCGGGATGGGGACCGCCGCCGCCCATGCGGGCCTCGGCCGTGGCCGTGGAAAGCCCGGAGAAAATCGGCAGCAGGGAAGCGTCGCACACGAGCGAAAGCGCCGCCAGGAACACGAGAACCGTGGAAGCGCGCCGCCGAAGGGAAATACGTTGCATCATGGCCGCCTCACTTGGTTTTGTCCGAGTTTTCGAGCATGGGCAGGAAATCGATGCGGCGCATCCCTTCGAGGGGCTTGAAGGTAAAGAGCCCGGCAGCCAGGTGCGGGGCCACGTCCCAGTCCGTGAACGTCACCTGGTATTGGGGCCAGCCCATGATTTCCTTGTCCGTGATGACGAATTTGCGGGGCAACGGGGTCTTGCCCTTCTCCACCCACATCTGCCAGTCCAGGGCCTTCTGGGTGAAGGCCAGGTGGTCGCAGGCCTTGCCCACGGCCTGGTGAGTGCCCACGCAGTCGCCTGTGCGCACGTGTTCGAGCAGCGCGGCGCAGGGGTCGCCGTAGATCACGTCGCCGAGCGGAGCGCTCAGTCCGTATTTTTCCTCGAGCATGTCGATGGTGGCGTCCAGGGTCGGCGGCGCGTCGGTCACGGCGTAGACGCCCCGGTCCAGGTCGGCCACGGTGACGGTTTTGCCGTCGTAGATGAAGACCCGGTCGCGGTCGTCGCCGACCACGTGGGAATAGGCCTTGTCAGGGCGCTTGACCGCGACTTTGGCCGTGCGGGAAACCTGGATGGTCTGGCCGTTGGGATAGACCTTGTCGGTTTCCACCTCGGCGGTGAAGGTGAAGCTCGGCCGCGCTTTGAGGTAGTCGCACATGGCGGCCATGGGTGCGGCGGCCTCGGGCGCGAGGTCCGGGGTTTTGGCCTCGGGCGCGGCTTGCGGCTGCCCGCCCGCCTCGGCGGCAAAGGCGGCCGGTGCGGCCAGCAGCAGGAGCAGGCCAAAAAGACAACACAGGTTGCGCATGAAACCCTCCTTGCCGGCCCGCCTTCCGGTCGCGGCGAACCGTTTTGCTCGTATTTTCACCCTAGAAGCCCGGGGACCGGGTGTCAAGGAATCCGGAAACGCGGCTTGCGGGCAAGGCCGGGCTGGTTTACTGCCGCACGAGGAGGCGACATGCTGCGCGAACTCTTCGCCTTGTGGCGCGACCGGGGTTCGGCCCTGGCGCGAAGCCTCGACCAGGACCGGGAAGCGGTGTCCATCGACGCCCGCCACCGTCGTTGCCGGCAGGCCTGGGCGTCCCACCTGGAGGCCACGCGGCACTGCATCCTCGATGCCGCGCAGGCGTGCCCCGGGGGGGGGACGGCCCTGATCCTGGGGTCCGGGGCCTGCCTGGACGTGCCCGTGGCCGAGCTTGCCGCGCGCTTCGCCACAGTGGTGCTTGTGGACGTCCACCACCCGCGTGCGGCCCGCCGCCTGGCCCGCGAGCATCACAACGTGCGCCTGGTCGCGGCCGACGCCACGGGCGTGGCGCGCGCGGCGCGGGAGTCGGCCAAACGCCGTGCCCCCCTGCCCGACCCCGCATCGCCACCGGACCCCGTGCCCGGCCTGCGCCCGGAATTCACGGCCTCGGTCAACCTGGCCTCCCAGCTGGCCATTCCGTTTTACGCCCTGCTCGGGCGCAAGGTGCCCGACGCGGCGCGCGAGGCGTTTCTTTCGGGCCTCGTCACCGCGCATTTCGACTGGCTGGCCCGCCAGCCCGGCCGCGCCTGCCTCGTATGCGACACGGCCTGGGAACGCGCCGACGGCGAGACGATCCTCGAAAGCCGCGACGCCCTGGAAGGCGTGGCCCTGCCGCCGCCCGAGCGTTCCTGGATCTGGCGCATCGCCCCGCGCCCCGAGGAGTCCCTGGCCTACGACCGGCACAACCGCGTGGCGGGCTACACGGATTTCGCCGCCGCCTGGAACCGGCATCTGGAAAATTCGCGCGCGATGGCGTAACCTGGGTACGCGGCGTCCGTGCTGCCGCGATACTCTGCCGGCCGGAGCCGCGCCATGCAAGATGCGACAGATTCGGGCTATGTCCTCGTCGCACCCCAGGACTCCACCTACACTTATCTGATCGACCAGGACACCAGGGCGGTGGTCCATACCTGGAAAAGCGCCTACACCGCAGGGCTTGCGGCCACGCTCACGGACGACGGGCACCTGTTTCGCGCGGGCAGGGTCCGCGACGAGCACATGCTGCACGGCACTGGCGGCGTCATCGAGGAATACGACTGGGACGGCAACCTCGTCTGGCAGTATTACGACGCCGGCGAGCGCAGCTTCCAGCACCACGACTTCACCATCCTGCCCAACGGCAACGTGCTGTATATCGCCGCCGAGGTGATTCCGGCCGAGGAGGCCGTGGCCCTGGGGCGCGACCCGGGCGAACTGCGCGACGGCATGCTTTTGGCGGACAAACTGGTGGAGGTCATGCCCGTGGGCGCGACGGGCGGCATCGTGGTCTGGCAGTGGCGGGCCATCGACCACGTCATCCAGGACCGCGACCCGGGCAAGGCCAATTACGGCGACGTGGCCGCCCATCCCGAACGCATCGACGTAAACTACCAGGGCCGGCCGCTTTTTCCCGACGGCTGGACGCACATCAACGCCGTGGACTACGACGCGGCGACCGACACCGTGCTCGTGAGCGTGCGCAACTCCAACGAGCTCTGGGCCGTGGACCACGGCACGACCACGGCGCAGGCGGCCGGGCCGGACGGCGACCTGCTCTGGCGCTTCGGCAATCCCCAGGCCTACCGCGCCGGCGACGCCTCCGACCAGGTGCTTTTCGGCCAGCACGACGCCAAGTGGATCGACGACGGCCTGCCCGGGGCAGGGCACATCCTGGTCTTCGACAACGGCGTGGACCGCCTGGCGGGATCGTTCTCGCGGGTGCTCGAAATCGCCATGCCCGAGGCGGCGACCGCGCGGCCCGGATTGGCCGACGGCACCGCCGCGATCGTCTGGTCCTATGTCGCGCCCATGCCCATGGACATGTTCTCGTCCAAGATGAGCGGCGCGCAGCGCCTGCCGGACGGCGACACCCTCGTCACCGTGGGCGACACGGGCGATATTTTCGAAGTCACGCCCGACGGGGACAGGCGCTGGAGCTACGACACCGACCTGTTGCTCCTGGAGGGCTCGGCTGCGCGCCGGGAAGGCTCGGTTTTCTACGCCACCTGGTACGGCGCGGACGATCCGGCCCTGGCTGGCAGGGAGCTCGCGGGCGAAAACCCGGCCCTGGGCATGACGGCGCGCCTGGGCGCGTGCGTGCTGGCGGACGCCTTGGACAGGCTGCGGAGCACGGCAACCGCGTCTCCGCTCGCTTCGAGAACCTGAAAAACGATGCGGCCGCGTTTTCCGGGGAGAAGGATTCCCCCCGGAAAACGCGGCCGCGAAAAACGAGGCGAATGCCTATTTGTTTTTGTATTCCTTGGCCTTGGCTTCGTAGAGTTCTTCCAGATAGTCGGCATGGACCTTGAGTTTTTCCGCCTTGGTCACGAGCGCCCCCACCTTTTCGTCCAGGGCGCGCAGTTCCTCGGCGGCGGCGCCGGCGGCCTTGCGCGCGATGCGCTCCGTCTCGGCGGCATTGACCGCGTGGATGGCGTCCCGGTAATCCCGTTCGGCGTGGCGCAACTCGCGATGCAGGGACTCGGGCATCATGGCTTCGTAGTCCTGCGCCGCGGCGGGCGACGCCAGCAGGCAGGGAGCGGCGCAGACAGCAAGCAACAAAAGAACAAGGCCGGCGGCACGAAGGCCACGGCTCGCCGAAAAAGTGAAAATGCCCATGGCATGCCTCGTGAGGGAACGTGGTATTGTCCGTCGCCGCGCACGGGCCGCGTCCGGACTGATTCGTTGTAGGCGCGTGCCGCCGAAAATACAACCGCTTCACGCGCCGTGCCCGCGGCTGCTGCGCCATTGACCCGCTTGCCGGATGCGGGGTACACCCCCGACCGAAATTTCCGGCGCTCCCGCAAGGGTGCCAGCCGCCAAGGAGCCTTCATGGCCAGGTACGAGACGGTCATCGGCGTGGAAGTGCACGCCCAGCTCAAGACCGAAAGCAAGATATTCTGCTCCTGCTCCACCCGTTTCGGCAACGACCCCAACGAAAATGTCTGCCCGGTCTGCGCGGGCATGCCCGGGGTGCTGCCGGTGCTCAACGCCCGGGCCGTGGAATTCGCCGCCAAGATGGGCCTCGCCACGGACTGCACGGTCAATCCCGTCTCGGTCTTCGCGCGCAAGAACTACTTCTATCCCGACCTGCCCAAGGCCTACCAGATCTCCCAGTACGAGCAGCCCATCTGCGAGCACGGGCACATCGACATCGTGGTGGACGGGACGCCCAAGCGCGTGGGCATCACGCGCATCCACATGGAAGAGGACGCGGGCAAGAACATCCACTCCGCCGCGGACAACCTGAGCTATGTGGACCTCAACCGCGCCTGCGTGCCGCTCATTGAAATCGTCTCCGAGCCGGACATGCGCAGCCCCGAGGAGGTCGTGGCGTACCTCAAGGCGTTGCGCGCCATCCTCGTCTACCTCGACATCTGCGACGGCAACATGGAGGAAGGCTCGTTTCGCTGCGACGCCAACGTGAGCCTGCGCCCCGTGGGCCAGGAGGCGTTTGGCACGCGCGCTGAGCTCAAGAACCTAAACAGCTTCCGCCACGTGCAAAAGGCCATCGAATACGAGGTGGAGCGCCAGGCCGACATCCTCGACGACGGCGGCGCGATCGTCCAGGAAACGCGCCTGTACGACGCGGCCAAAAACACCACCGCCTCCATGCGCGCCAAGGAAGAGGCCAACGACTACCGTTATTTCCCGGACCCGGACCTCGTGCCCTTGACGCTCGCCGCCGACACCCTCGCCCGCTGGAAGGGCGAACTTCCCGAACTGCCGGCCGCGCGCCGCGAGCGCTTCGCCGCCACGCTCGGGCTTTCCGACTACGACGCCGACGTGCTCACGGCCGAACGCGAACTGGCCGACTACTTCGAGGCCGCGCTGGCCGCCGGGGCCGACCCGAAAAAGGCCGCCAACTGGGTGCAGACGGAACTCCTGCGCGAATGCCACCAGTCCGGCGTCGCGCCCGCGGCCTGCGCCCTGACTCCGGACAAACTCGCCGCGCTGATCAAGCTCGTGGACGACGGCGTCATTTCCGGCAAGATCGCCAAGCAGATTTTCCCCGAGCTCTACGCCAAGGGCCTCGACCCGGCCGCGTACGTGCGCGACCAGGGCCTGGCGCAGATTTCCGACACGAGCGCCCTGGAAACGGCCGTGGACGCGGTTCTTGCCGCCAACCCCTCCGAGGTGGAGGCCTACCGCGGCGGCAAGAAAAAGCTCATGGGATTTTTCGTCGGCCAGATCATGAAGGCCACCAAGGGGCAGGCCAACCCGGGTCTGGTCAACGAACTGCTGGCGAAAAAGCTGGGCTGACGGTGCGCGCCTTCGCAAATACGGCCGTATTTCCGAAAAGCGCCCCAAAGGCCGGGCCATGCCGCCGCACCAACGCCCGAACAATGACTTTGCTGTCGCGACGCTCCCCCGCGCGCCGCGCCCCGGGGGAATCGTCCCCCCGCCCCCGGCCGGGGGCATCGCAACCCCGCACCACATGCTGACGGAAACACGATCATGACCGACCACATCGCCTTTTGCGCCGAACGGCAGGCCTTGCTGCTCCTGGACCAGCGTTTTCTGCCCGACCGCGAGGAGTCCTTCGTCTGCCGCAATACCGCCGACACCATCTACGCCTTGCAGACCATGGTGGTGCGCGGCGCGCCGGCCATCGGCGTCACGGCCGCCTACGGCTGCTACCTGGCCGCCCGCGAGGCCGGCGAGGCCGGCGACGGCTGGAAGGAGCGCCTGCAATCGCTGCTGCGCGATCTCGAGGAGGCCCGCCCCACGGCCGTCAACCTGCGCTGGGCGGTGTCACGCATGCGCCAGTCATGGAACGCGCTCGGCGACGCGACCCGCGAGGCCCTGCTTTCGACCTGGCTCGGCGAGGCCCAGCACATGCACGCCGAGGACATCGAGATCAACAAGCGCATGGGCAAAAACGGCGCGGCGCTCATTGCCGACGGCGACACCGTCATGACCCACTGCAACGCCGGGGCCCTGGCCACGGCCGGCTACGGCACGGCGCTCGGCGTCATCCGCGCCGCCTTCGAGCAGGGCAAGCGCATCCAGGTCATCGCCAACGAGACGCGGCCCTTCCTCCAGGGCGCGCGCCTGACCGCCTACGAGCTGGCCAAGGAAGGCATCCCGGTCACGGTCGCCTGCGACAACGCCGTCGGGCACCTCATGAAAAAGGGCATGGTGCAAAAGGTCGTGGTCGGCGCGGACCGCATCGCGGCCAACGGCGACGCCGCCAACAAGATCGGCACCTACACCGTGGCCCTGGCCGCCAAGGCCCACGGCGTGCCCTTCTACGTGGCCGCCCCGGCCTCGACCTTCGACCTGACCCTGCCAAGCGGCGACCTCATCCCCATCGAGGACCGCACTCCGCGCGAAGTGACCCATGTGGGCGAGCACCGCATCACCCCGGAAAACGTCCCGGTCTACAACTTCGCCTTCGACGTCACCCCGGCCGAGCTCATCGCCGGCATCATCACCGAAAAGGGCGTGCTCACCGCGCCCTACACGGACTCCATCCGCGCCGCCATCGGCGGCAAATAAACGCCTAAGCCTCAAGGACGCACCATGCCTCTGGACGAACGCACCATCACCGAAGCCATCGTCGACGAGTATTTCGCCAAGTTCAAATCGAGCCTCGACCTCGACGTCGCCATTGTCGGCGGCGGGCCTTCGGGCCTGACCGCCGCGCGCCTGCTCGCCAAGGACGGGTTCAACGTCGCGCTTTTCGAGCGCAAGCTGTCGCTTGGCGGCGGCATGTGGGGTGGCGGCATGACCTACAACGTCATCGTGGTGCAGGAGGAAAGCGCCCACCTGCTCACCGACGTCGGCGTGCCCGTCAAGCGCTACAAGGAAAACTACTTCACCGCCGATGCCGTGGCCGCCACCACCACGCTCGCCTCCGCCGCCTGCCTGGCCGGAGCCAAGGTGTTCAACTGCATGAGCGTCGAGGACGTGGTGCTGCGCGAAGTTGGCGGCGGCAAACGCATCACCGGCATCGTCATCAATTCCTCGCCGGTGGAGATCGCCGGCCTGCACGTGGACCCGGTGGTGCTCGGCTGCAAGTACCTCGTCGAGGCCACGGGCCATGCCGTGGAAGTGCTGCACACGCTGGTGCGCAAAAACGACGTCAAGCTGCTCACGCCCTCCGGCGGCATCGAGGGCGAGCAGTCCATGTGGGCCGAAGTGGCCGAGACCAATACCGTGAAGAACACCCGGGAGATCTTCCCCGGACTCTATGTCGCCGGCATGGCCGCCAACGCGAGCTTCGGCTCCTACCGCATGGGGCCGATCTTCGGCGGCATGCTGCTCTCGGGAGAGAAGGTCGCGGCGGACATCGCCGCGAAGCTGCGCGGGTAATTTCGGGGGAAAACGCCTCCGGCGGCCAGGAGGGGACGAGGTCCCCTCCTGGACCACCCCATTCCGATTGAAAACGTCCGGCAAGGAGTATGGCATGCCCGTCGCGCGTTATCCGGACCCGGACGTCCTCCACCCGATCACGGGCTACGACAAGCTCGTATTTTTAAAAAACTGCATCACGCGGCCCAATATCAGCGTGGGCGCATTCACCTATTTCGACGTCACGGGCACGCCCGATGCGCGGGCCGAGGACTTCGAGACCCACAACGTCCTGTACCACTTCGATTTCATCGGCGACAAACTCCTGATCGGCTCCTTTTGCGCCCTGGGCAGCGGCGTGCGCTTCCTCATGAACGGCGCCAACCACGAACTCGCTCCGGTATCCACCTACCCCTTCGGCATCTTCAGCGACGGCTGGGAGGCCGCCCCGCCGCTGTGCCAGAGCCGCGGCGACACCGTGGTCGGCAACGACGCCTGGATCGGATTCGGCGCGACGATCATGCCCGGCCGCACCATCGGCCACGGCGCCATCGTCGGCTCCGGCAGCCTTGTCGCCAAGGACGTGCCGCCCTACGCCATCGTCGGCGGCAATCCCGCGCGCGTCATCCGCCAGCGCTTTCCCGACGCCGTGGTCGAGCGCCTGCTGGCCGTCGCCTGGTGGGACTGGCCCTACGCCAAGATCGCCCGTCATCTCCCCCTGATCGCCGGCGCGGACGTGGACGCCCTGGAGCGTGCCGCCGGGGAGTGACGCCCCGCCTCCCACGCCCGGCCCCTCGCCTGCGCGCCGCGGATTGCGGGCAAAGGGTCCGGTCGATTGACCCGGAACGCGACTTTTCGTATTTGCGGTTGACATGGCGGGAAAGTCGTGGTCAAGCCTCTGGCTCCCGTTTGCACACGGGATGACCGCCTCGCCTTTTCCCTAGCCCCCAAGGAGACCGATACCCCATGCCCCCTATCGTGGCCATCGTCGGACGCCCCAACGTCGGCAAGTCCACCCTGTTCAACCGCCTGGCCAGACGGCGCAAGGCCATCACCCACGACCGTCCGGGCGTCACCCGTGACCGGCTGGAGGCCTCGGCCTCCCTGGACGGTCGGGCCGTGACCCTGGTCGATACCGGCGGCATGGACTTCGACGTGCCCGAGGGGCTCGACCGCATGATCGTCGTCCAGGCCGAGGCCGCGCTCACCATGGCCGACGTGGTGCTGTTCCTCGTGGACGGCCGGGCCGGTCGCACGACCCTCGACGACGAGGTGGCCGAACGGCTGCGCCGCGTGGGCAAGCCGGTGGTCGTGGCCGTCAACAAGGTGGACGGCGAGGAGCGCGTGAGCGCCGCCCTGAGTGATTTCCACGCCTGGGGCCTGCCCCTGCTCCCTGTTTCCGCCGCCCACGGCCACGGCATGAACGACTTGGTCGATGCTCTTCTCAAGGCCCTGCCCGAAGAGGCGGAAGCGACGGATGCGGCGGAAACGCGGGGCGAACCGGTACAGGCCGGCCTGCGTCTGGCCGTGCTCGGCCGCCCCAACGCCGGCAAGTCGTCGCTGGTCAACGCCCTGCTCGGCGAGGAGCGCGTCATCGTCAGCGAAGTGGCCGGCACCACCCGCGACGCCGTGGACGCGGTGGTGGTGAAAAACGGCCGACGCTACGTGTTCGTGGACACGGCGGGCGTGCGCAAGCGCACCCGCATCACCGACGACCTGGAGCGCGACAGCGTGGGCAAGGCGCTCTCGAGCGCCAAGCGCGCCGACGTGGCCGTGGTGGTCATCGACGCCACGGGCGGGGTCGGCGTCCAGGACAAGCGCCTCATTTCCTATCTGGACAAGGAACGCACGCCGTTTGTCATCGTGGTCAACAAGATCGATCTGATTGCGCAAAAGGACATGGTGGAGCTGCGCAAGGACATTGCGGAGGAGCTGCGCATGTGTTCCCACGTGCCGGTGCTCTACATCGCCGCGGCCAAGGGCAAGGGCGTGGGCAAGGTGCTGCCCATGGCCGAGGCCGTCTGGGCGGAATGCAAGATCCGCGTGGGCACGGGCGCGCTCAACCGGGCCATGCGCGAGGTGCTGGACAAGCACCAGCCGCCCCTGGTCAACGGCCGCCGCGCCAAGTTCTACTACCTGACCCAGGCCTCCGATCCGCCGCCGACGTTCGTCTTTTTCGTCAGCGACACGGCCCGCGTGCGCGACTCCTACGCGAAGTACCTGGAAAACGCCCTGCGCAAACTCTTCGGCATCACCATGGCCCCGGTCAAGGTCGTCTGCCGCGACAGCCACAAGCCCAAGGAATAGAAGCCCTTCGGAGAAGAGGGGACGGGGGGGACGCCTCCGGCGGCCAGGAGTGGCTCAGGCCCCTCCTGGACCTCCCAAGAGAAATGCGCCATCCCGCGGCCGCAATCGTGCGCCGCGCCGTGCGTCCTTGCGACGCGTCTTCGACAGGAATTCCTCTCTCCAGAAAGGGCGGAGGCGCTAGCGGCAGTCGATGCCGGCGTCGCAGAACTTGCCCACGCCGTATTCGCGGCGGCGAAAGAACTTTTCCGGGTCCGGGCCGATGATCTGCATTTCCGGCTGGCGCGCCTGCATGGAGAGCGCGATGTGCATCTCCTTGGTGCAGCCCGTGGAAAAGGTCGCGTCCTTGCCCGCCCACACCGGCGGCACGCCGCGCCCGAGCAGGCCGAAGCTCTTTTCGATGTCGTAGTGCGACTGGAACCGCCAGACGTCGATCAATCCGCTGCGCTGCACCTTCTCCCACATGAACATCAGGTCGTCGGCGTCCATGCCTTCCTCGAAATGCTCGGCGGGATTGATGATGCAGGTGCCCGGCAGTTTTTCGCGCAAATGGGCCACGAAGACCGTGACCAGCTCGATGGCCGTTTTCGTCTGGCCGGGGATGGAGCCGATGACGGCGCTGTAGAACATCACCGCTTTGCCTGCGGCCTTGGCCGCGCGCATGGCGGCGATGATCTCCTCGGCCTTGGCCGTGATGTCGGCCTCGGTAAACGAGCGCGCCGACGGCGCCCGGGGCTTGAAATCCAGGCGCAGCCCCCCTGGTCCCTCGGCGTAGAAGCAGGCCACGTCCCGGGTGAACAGGTGGCTCGTCTGGATCAGCCGGCGGTGGTTGAGCCGCCCCCTGGCCAGGATCAGGTCGGCCTCCTTCCAGGCCCGGGCGAAGGTCACGGACACCCGGTAGAGGTTGAGGCGCTCGCGCGTGCCGTCGGAAATGACGGTCAGCGGATTTTCGCGCATGATCCGCAGCAATTCGTTCTTGGTCACGCGGGAATCGGTCAGGAAATGGGCTCCGGCCAGGGCCGCGTCCAGGATCGGGTCGCCGTCCGGGTCCCAGGCCGTGGGCGCTTCGTAATAGAATCCGTCCTTGAGGGCCACGAGCACCCGGTGGCCCAGGCGCAGCAGGGTGCGCACGGCCAGCAGGTCGAAAAGGACGCCGCCCGCCGTATCGGGCAGGAAAAGGATCTTGAGCCCGCCCCCGCCGCGGCGCGGGTCGAGCAGGGTCTCGAGACGCGCGAAATCGGCCGGAAAGGCGTTCATGGCCGCATCCAGGGCCTCGCGCCCGGGCAGCGCGCCGGAGCCGTCCCAGATGCCGGGCATGGAGCCCAGAAGCAGCAGGCGGCGCAACTCGAGCATGTCCAGCGCGAAGCGCAGTTCGGGAATGGCCCGGCAGCCGGGAAGGTCGGCCGGGCAGGCGTAGAGCATGGAGCGGAAGGCTTCGCTCTGGATGAAGGCGAAAGCCCGGCGGTTGCTCGCCTGCTTGCGCTCGCGGTACGGGTCGTCGAGCCCGGACTGGGTGAGGAAAATCGTGCACAGCCGCTTGGCCAGGCGCGACGGGATGAGCGTGGGCCGCGTCATGGCCTGGCGGTACTTGAGTTCGCACAGGCTGCGGATCTTCACCGCCGTGTAGGCGTCGGGCACGTAGGCGTCGATGAGCCGGCCGATGCGGGCCAAGCGGGCGTCGTACTCGGCCACGACCAGGGGGTCGGCCCGTTCGCTGACGAGGTGGGAGAACATCTCGTCCGAGCACGGCACGTAGATTTCCTCGGGCGCAAGCGAAACCATGAAGCGCAGCTGCTCGGGGGAGGCGTTTTTCTCCGGGGCGATGAAGTGATCGAGGTTGTTCTCGGTCATGAAGTGCAATAGCCACGCATCGCGCACAGGGTCGCCGCCGTAGCGCGGGGCCTGACCCGGAGTCAGGGAGATCGGGGCGACGCGGACGTCCCTCATGGCCTGTTGATGAACCCCTTGAGACGCAGGCGTCCGAAATAACTGTCCCCCGGGCGCATGGCCAGACGCAGGCAGCGCTCGGACTTGCGCACCACGACCACGTCGTTGTCGTCGAGAGGGAAAAGCTCCTGCCCGTCGCAGGTCAGGTACATGTTGGTCTCGGGCGCGGAGAGCGACAGACGCACCGGGGATTCGGCCGGCACGACCACCGGCTTGAAATCGCTTAGGAACGGGCAGATGGGCACCACGCAAAGCACGTCGAGCCCGGGGTAGATGAGCGGCCCCCCGGCCGAGACGCAGTAGGCCGTGGAGCCCGTGGGCGTGGAAATGACCACGCCGTCGGCGCGCAGCGTGCAGACGTCCACGTCGCCGAGGGTGACGTCGAAGGCGGCGAGCCGGGCCATGGCTCCGCGACTGATGACCGCGTCGTTGAGCGCGGTGGTTGCATAGACGGTCTCGTGGCCCCGGATGACGGTCACCTCGACCATGATGCGCCGGGCTTCCTCGAAGCCGTTTTGCAGGATGTCGCCGAGGACTTGCGCCCAGTCGTCGAGCCCGGCCGAGGTCATGAACCCGACACGGCCGAGGTTGATGCCGAGAAACGGCACACCGTCCGCCGCGCCCTGGCGGGCGGCCGAGAGCATGGTGCCGTCGCCGCCGAGGATCAGCGCCAGCTGGGGCGGGGTGGTGAGCACGGCCCCGGGGGGATGGGCCACGGTCGGGGCCTCGGGAGAATTCTCCCGCACCAGCGCGACCACGCCGCGCGCAGCCAGCCATTCGGCCACGGTCCAGGCCATGCCCCTGGCTTTTTCGTGGTCCGCCTTGTGGATGACGAGTACGGTTCGTATAACGCCTTGCATGCCCGGTTTCCGTTTTTCGGGTTTATCCCCTTCCGGTCCGGGGAGGAAGGGCCTTATACGGCAAAGGCACGGACGACACAAGAAAGTCGCCGGGCCGCCCCGACGACGGGCATGGATTTTTTTCGCCAATGCCTCTAAAGGTGGAACCTTCGTGTCCGATAAGCACCGTGAGAAGGAGATATACGCCTTGACCGCGATCCCCTACCAGGTCCGCGCCATGCTGCGCACCTACGGACGGCAGGTGACCACGGCCAGGCGACTGGCCCGCTACCGCCGGTCCCTGGCGGCCGTCGGGGCCGAGGACGAGGTCAGGATTTCCCGGGAGGCCAAGCGCCGGGAACTCGTGGGCCGGGTGGCGGCCGAGATCGTCGAAAACTGCATCGTGACCGGATCGGACACGCCGGTGGTCGAGGACATCAAGGCGGACCTGGAAGAGGAACTGGGGTTCCCCCTCGTGTTCGCCTACCCTCCGGAAGAGCAGGAGATGCAGATTTTCCGTACGGACGGCCCGGACGGCCCGCAGGAGATCACGGGAGAGTTCAAGACGGCGGTTTTCAGGCGCCTGTGGGAGCTGGCCCTGGAGAAAGTCGACGAAACCATGCTCTAAATTTCGGTCCCCCCGCTGCCGATACGTCATGCAAGGGAGCAATGCGGGAGGGGGTAGCCATGGACATCAAGACGGTATTCGGAATCAATCAGGGCTACGGCCAAAGCCGGGTCAAGCGCGGCGGCGCAGGCGACGCATCTTCGGTTTCACGCACGGATGGCGGAGAATCTTCCTCCGGCGCTTCCGGGGCGGACAAGGTCACGCTCTCCGGCGACGCCAAGCTCGTTTCCCTGGCCGCGACCACGGCCAAGGACGCCCCGGACACGCGCTCCGACCGGGTGGCCGTACTCAAGGCGCAGGTCGAGGCCGGGACCTACCAGCCCGACTCGCACAAGATCGCCGAGAAAATGCTCACCATGGACTCGGAGTTGTTCGGCTAGGCCGCCGGTTGCGGCAAGGACGGCAGGATACGCAGATACGGCCCGCACGCGGACACGCGCGCCGAAGCGGGCGATGGGGAAATAGCGACATGGGCGTGCATCCGCCCCGCGCGTTGCGGACAGGGCGACGCGTTTCCAAGGCGCCTTCCCCCCGAAAGGGGCGGAAGGCGCTTTCTATTTGCGGCCGGTCATGCCCGGCGTATAGTGGGCCGGGTAACGGGAGTCGGTCTGGGGGATCTGCAGCCCGACGCGAGCGACGTTGTTGATGACGATGGGCCCGCTCAGGTTGAGGGTGGTGCGCTCGGGCATGCCCTGCGGGATGGTCACGGTGACGAGGACCAGCGCCTGCTCCCGCGTTTCGATGTCGAGCAGCCGGCGGTCGGCCTCACCGATGACCACTTCGTAGTCGGTCATGAAGGAATAGGGATCGGCGACGAGCAGTCCGAGCTTGGGGTCGTCGAGGCTTTGCAGCACGAGGAACGGGGACTCCTCGCGCAACTGGATGAGCGTGAACTCCCGGTGCCCCATGAACCCGATCAGGCCGCGGGGAAACGTCAGCACGCGCTCCTCGGGCAGGGTCATGGTCCCGAGCCGCGTTTCCACTATTCGTTCGTCTTTTTTGGCCATAACTTCGCCGCCGCCAGGACATCGGATTCCATGGCGCAAAGCGCCTGCCGGTTCTGCTCGAGCACCCGGAGGTACACCTCTTCGCGATACACCTGCATGTCGTCCGGCACTTCAAGGCCGATCTTGATCTGCTTGCCCTGGACGCCCAGGACCGTGATCTTGATGTGATCGCCGAGGTGCAGGCTCTCGCCAGGCCGTCGGGTCAAAATGAGCATGGACGCCCGCGCCCCCACTTTCGGTTGCAGGCTTGAAAACCTTCGTTTTCGCGCCTTGTTATGCCGTCGTGTACGCGGCAGCCCCGCCCCTTGTCAACGGGGGAAGCGCCGCGGGGCGGCTAAATGTAGCTGACCAGGGACAGGTTCATGACCATGCTCGAGGACTTGAGCACGGCCTGATAGGCCAGTTCCTGCTCCGAGAGCTTGGTGATCAGCTCCGTCAGGTCCGCGTCTTCCACGTTGCTGAGAGTCGTCGTGGCGTTTTCCGACAGGGTCGTGACCATGGTCTCGGTGGAATCCACCCGGTTTTCCTTGGCCCCCACCGACGCCGCCGCCACGAGCACCTGGTTTTGCGACGTGGTCAGGTCGTCGAGGCATTCCTGGATACCGCTTTGGTTGTTGGTTTCCAGGTAGCCCACCAGCTTGCCCACGGTTTCGAGCAGGTTGCCGGAATCGCTGCCGTCGAAGGTGGCGGCGGTATAATACTTGGTCGAGGCGTTGGAAGCGGTGGTCTCGTACATGCCTCCGAAGATGTCCTTGCCCACGCCGTTGACCACCACGGAATCCGTGGGGGAAATGGCGATGGAAATGTCGGCCGTGCTCGGCTGGATGAAGAACTGGTCCCCGGTGACCGGCGACCCCGCGGTCTCGTCAATGGTCATGATGCCGCCCGGCACGGACAACGTGGGGTGGCCGTCGGCGTCCGTGCCGGAGGTGTTCCCGTCCACCCAGGTGCCGCCGCCGTCGGTGCTGTAGGAATAGGTGTACACGCCGCCGGTATCGTCGGTGAGCTTCACCTGGACGTTGCCGGTGAAGGTCCCCGCCGCCGAGGCGGTGGCGCCGGAAGTGCCGGTATAGGTCACGGCGACGTCGTCGTTGGTGTTGCCCTGGTAGTAGGCGGCGGGCCGGATCCACAGCCAGGTGCCGTCGGCGTCGTCGGTGTCCGTGCTGACGGTGACGCTGTTGAGCGCGGCGTGGGAGAGCGTCATGGACACCCCGCCCATCTCCAGGGTTTCGGTGTCGGTCGAGGGCGAGGGCGAGGCGTAGGAACCGGTCTGCCAGGTCGAGCCGCCGTCCGTGGTGTAGCGGAAGGCCGGCTGGTCGGGCGAAGCCGTGTCCGTGAACTGGACCAGGACGGTGGAATCGGTGTCCCCGGCGATGGTGTAGCCCGGGGCCGTCTGATCCTTGAGGGCCGCATCGAAGGCCGTGTCGTTGCTCGTGAGGCCAAGGCCCATGGTGTAGGCCTCGGTGTCGGTCTTTTGGCCGGCGAAGAGGGACTGTTCCCCGTAGGTGGTGTTGGCCATGGAAACGAGCTGCTCGTAATACTGGCGCACGGCCGAAGCGATTTCCCCGCGGTTTTCCTCGGTGACGGTGCCCGTGGCGGCCTGCTCGGCGTAGCTCTTGATCGTGGTGACCAGCGTACTGGCCGAGGAGAGCGTGCTGTCGGCCTGGGTGAGCCAGCCTTGCGCCGCGTCGATGTTGCGGCTGTACTGGGTGAGCTGGCTCAGGTCGATGCGGGTGTTGAGCACCTGCACCGCACCGTTGGGGTCGTCGGAGGGCGCGTTGATGCGCTTTTGGGTGGAGGCCTGGTTGTTGGTCTCCATGAGCTTGGCCAGGGAGGCGTTGTTTTGCTTGATGACCGAACCGTAAAGGCTTTGCTGGGTGACGCGCATGACCATGGGAACCTCCGGCGGGGCTAGTTTTTCATCCCCAGGACCGTTTCGAACATGGAGTTGGCCGTGCTGATGAGCTTGGCCGCCGCCTGGTAGGAGTGCTGGAACTTGATGAGGTTGGTCAGTTCCTCGTCAAGGCTGACGCCGGAAACGGACAGCTTCTGCGCCTTGGTCTGGTCGGCCAGGGAGGATTGGTACGTGGACTGGTAGGAGGCGGCCGAGGTGTCCGCGCCCACCCGGCCGACCAGGGCGTCGTAGTAGCCGCCGAGGGTCTGGGATGTCGCGGCCTGCCCGGTCACCGAAAAATCGATGGCCTTGTCCTCCAGGGCCGTGATGGCCGTGGCCGTGGAGTTGTCGCCCGAGGCGGCCAGTCCGTCCGTACCGACATGCCCGGCGCAGACCCGGTTGACGTCGTTGGTCACGACGCTGTTTATGGCCACGTCCGAGGCGTTGGAGCCCGTGAAAAGCGTGTTGACGCCGAGGGCGGCCAGCACGCCGGTGGTGTCGTCGCCGAACTGGAAGGTGCAGCCGTTTTGTCCCGAGATGGAGAGCTGGTTGTTGACGACGGCGGCCTGAAGATAGTCCGGGGAAAAAACGTCGTTGATGGCGTCGGCCAACCCCTGAAGCGAGCCCGCGATGGCGCCCGAGGACGAGAAATTCGTGTCGTCCGTCGGATCGAAGGCGATGGACCGGGCCAGGGAGACGCCGCCAGCGTCGGTGGCCAAATCCCCATTGGCGTCATAGGCGTACAGCATGAGCGCCCCGGATTGCAGCCGGTCGAAATAGGGCAGCCCCGAAGCATTGCTGGCCAGGGCGACGGTATCGGTGTCGGCCACCGAATAGGTGCCCTGGACCGTGGAAAAGTTGGTCAGTCCCGCGCCCTGGGAATGCTCCCGGTTGACCTCCCAGACCAGGGAGTTGACCATGGCGTCCAGGGAGTCCTGGTATTCGCCGAGCTGCCCGTCACGCAGCAAAAAGGCCCCGCCCAACGCACCGCCGGTGATGCGGCGGGTGTTTTCCGTGCCGTCGGCGTACTGCTGGGGCGTGACGTTTTCCGGCGTGCCGGCCGTGGTGTACCAGTACAAGGCCTTCTTGGGGACCAGGGTGAACGAGTCGCCGGTATTGAGGTCGCTGGGGAACGTCGTCGCATCCGTCGTCGTGCCGAACCAGATGTCCAGGTCCCCTACCCGCACCTTGCCGTCCTCGTCGTTAGCCGAAAAGATGGCCGTGTTGCCGTCCGTGTCGGTAAGCCAGGTCTTGCCGCCGTCCAGGGATGCCTTGAAGGTCGGCGTGCCCGAGGCCGTTCCATCGACCACCTCGATGGTGTACTCTTTCGAATCCGAACCATCGTAATAGCATTGGGCATCGGAGGTCGCAGCAATGGATGCGTCGCTGAGCGTGCGCACCGTCTTGCCCTGTTCGAAGGCGAAATTGAAGGACACCGTGCCGTCCACGATGGTCTGGCCGGACTTGGTGTAGACGGTGTAGTCGCCCTTGCCGTTGTCCACGACGTTGACGTCCACCAGGGAAGCCATGGCCTCGACCTTGGCGTCGCGCTGGTCGTAGAGGCTGTTGGGGTTGCTCACCCCGTCGATCTGGTACTGGTTGATCTGGCGGTTGAGGTCGGCGACGTCCTGGGCCAGCTGGTTGAGCGTGTCCACGTCATCGCTTATGGCCGTGTTGAGCTGCGTCTCCTGCTGCGACAGGGAATCGGCCATGGAGCGGTAGACGCTGAGCAGCGTCTGCGAGTCCTCGAGCATGGTCTGGCGCGTGGCGGCGGCGTCGGGATCGGTGGTCAGGTCGCCCCAGTCGTCGAAGAAGTTGGACAGCGCGGCGTTGGCCCCGTCCGTGTTGGATTCGTTGAACAGGTTCTGGATGGAGGTCAGGCCGTTGTACATGGCCGTCCAGCGGTCGCGCACGGAAATCTGGGAGACGTACTGGGATTCGGTCAGGGCGTCGTAGGAACGCACCACTTCCTGGGCCACCACGCCGGAGCCGAGCTGGCCGGGCTGGGTGGTGATGTACGCCCCGTCGCGCAACACCACGGACTGCTTGCTGTAGCCCTCGGTGTCGACGTTGGCGATGTTGTTGCCCGTGACCTGAAGGGCCGCCTGGGACGCGGAAAGGGCCGAGCGGCCGATGGAGAGGATGGAGCTTAAGCTCGACATCACAATCTCCCGCTCAGGATGCTCGGTCCGCCATGGGCGGAGGCCATGCGGCCCCTGGCGCCGTAGACGCCCTTTTTGGGCACGAGCAGCGCCCGCAGGCTGTCCAGGCCGCTCTTGGCCACATCGTAGAGCCCGAGCGCCATGGTGTAGTTGCGGTTGGCCTGCCTCGCCCCCTGCTGCTCGGCGGCGTCGATGGCCGCGTGCAGTTCGCCTGCCCGGGCCGCGTCCGCGGCGGGAAAGCGCCCGACCACGTCCACGAGACGCTTGGCGGCGGGGTCAAGGGCCGCATACAGGGCATGCAGGCTGCGGCGTTCCCCGCCGAGCTGGCGCAACAGTTCCTGGATGGAAAATTCGAGGGAGGCCACGGCCCCGGGGTCGCGCGCGGCGAGCTGGGCAAATTCTTCCTCGAGCAGATCGCGCAACAAGATGACGGCCCGCAACTGGCGCTCCAGGTTGGCAAGGATTCCCTTGATCATGGCCGTCCTCCGTTTCCCAAAAAACACCGCATGTTACGTCGTTCCTTCCAACAATCCCGAAGCGGCCAGCATGGCCTTGGGGTCCACCGTCTCGCCGTCGCGGCGCAGCTCGAAGTGCAGATGCGGCCCGGTGGAACGTCCCGTACTGCCGACCTCTGCAATTTTCTCGCCGGCCGTAACCGCGTCGCCGGCCTTGACCGAAGCGGACCGCAGGTGGCCGTACACGCTCTTCCAGCCGCCGGCATGGGTGACTTCCACCACGTTGCCGTAGCCGCCCTTGGTTCCGGCGTAGGTCACGGTGCCGTCCCAGCAGGCGGCGACCGGGTCGCCGGCCGGCGCGGCGATGTCGAGGCCGGCGTGCCAGGCGCGGCTGCCGTTGATGGGGTCACTGCGCCAGCCGTATTCCGAGCTGACCTCGCCCACGGCCGGCGCGGCCAGGGGCACGGCGGCCTGGGCGCTCGCGCCTTCGACGTCCACCGCGGAACCGGCGGCCGGCGTGTGGGACGGCGCGAGCGCCGGCACGCCCGGCCGGGCCAGGGCCGCGGCCATGGCGGGCGAAAAATGGTCCGCCTGGACGCCCCGGCGCGCGGCCGGAGCCCCGCTGCCGCTTTGGGGAATACGGTCCGCGCCGGGGCCGAAGGAGCCGCCGTGGGCGGCGACGGGCCGGTTGGCCGGCAGGATGTCGCCCGCCTCGGCCTTGCCCGCACCCTTGGCCGCGATCTGCCCCTTGAGCTGGCGGTACATCATGTCGGCCAGGCCGATGCCGCCGTCGGCCGCCATCTTGTCCGACATGGCCTTGTCGAACATCGAATAGTACTGCTCCTCGTACTGCCCGTGCAGCAGGCCGTCCTTGGGCACGGTGGCGCGCATCTGGGAGAAGAGCTTGGAGATGAAGACGGACTCGAACCCCTGGCAGGCTTCCCGCAGTTTGGCTTCCTTGGTCTTGCCGCCGGAAAGGGTCTTTTTGAGGGCGTCGATACGCAGCTTCTGCGCAACGTCCCCCTGCAGGCCCGCCGTGGCGGCGAGGTCGCCCATGCCCGCGGGAAGCGCCATGGCTAGTTGACCTCCAGGTCGGCCGAGAGCGCGCCCGAGGCTTCCAGGGTGCGCAGGACGCTTATGAGGTCGCGTGGCGTCGCGCCCAGGGCGTTGAGGCCCTCGACCAGTTCCTGCAACGTCGCGCCTTCGATCATCTTGAGCTTGCGGTTCTCCTCGTTGACCCCGATGTTGGTCTGCGGCGTGACCACGGTCTGGCCGCCCGAGAACGGCAGCGGCTGGGACACGTCGGCCGATTCCTGCACCTGGATCTGGAGGTTGCCGTGGGTGACCGCCACGGGCGAAATCTGCACGTTCTGGCCGAGCACGACCGTGCCGGTCTTTTCGTCCACCACCACGCGCGCGCGGTGGTCCGGGGTCACCTCGATGTTTTCGATGGAGGCGAGCAGCGGCACGAGGTTGCCCTGGTTTTCCGGCGGCACGGCCAGGCGGATGGTGCCGGCGTCCACGGCCGAGGCCATGGCCGCGCCCATGGTTTCGTTGACGCGCTTGGCCACCTTGCTGGCCGTGGTGAAATCGGGGTTGCGCAGGGAAAGCGTGATGTCGGACTGCTCGTTGAAGGAAAACGCCACGGCCCGTTCCACGTTGGCCCCGCCGGGGAGCATGCCCACGGTGGTGATGTTTTTCGACACCGACGCGCCCGCGCCCTGGGCCGAGACGCCGCCGACCAGCACCGAGCCCTGGGCGATGGCGTAGATGTTGCCGTCGACGCCCTTCATGGGTGTCACGAGCAACACGCCGCCAAGCAGGCTCGTGGAGTCGCCGATGCTCGACACCGTGACGTCGATCCGGCTGCCGGGCTTGGCCGAGACCGGCATCTGCGCCGTGACCATGACCGCGGCCACGTTCTTCGGCTTAAGCGTCGCCTTGTCCACGCGCACGCCCATCTTGTCCAGCATGTTGTAGATGGACTGGACCGTGAAGTCCGAGCCCCGCTGGTCGCCCGTGCCCGAAAGGCCGACGACGAGGCCGTAGCCCACGAGCTGGTTCTTGCGCATGCCCGAGACGCTGGCGATGTCCTTGATGCGCGCGCCGTGGGCCGGCAGCGCCAGCAGAGCCGCCAGCGCGAACCCGGTCGCCAGCGCGGCCGCCGCGCGCAGTGCTTTCCTAGCCTGGATGGGGTGCATGTCCCTACGCTCCCGTGACTCGCGTTAGAACGGCCAGACGTTGTCGAGCAGCCGCGTGAGCCAGCCGCTCTTCTGGCGGTCGGCCAGGTCGCCTTCGCCGTAGTATTCGATCTGGCAGTCGGCCAGCATGGTCGAGGGCACGGTGTTGCTCGGGCTCACGTCGATGGGCCGCACGAGGCCCTTGACCACGATGATCTGGTTTTCGTTGTTGACCCTGGTCTGGCGCGCGCCCTCCACCTGCATGACGCCGCCCGGCAGGATGTTGACGATGCGGCAGCCGATGGAGGCCGTGACCGCGGATTCCCGCTTGGTCTCGCCCTTGCTCTGGAACTTCTGCGAGGTGGTGTTGCCGACCATGGGGTCGTTGCCCACGAGCCCCTTCATGCCGAAGTTCGGGCCGCCGAGCTGACCGGGCAGGTTGCCGGCGAACTCCTTGTTGCCGAAATAGCTGGACACCCCGAGCTGGTTGCTGGCGGTGCGGTCGTTTTTGGTCTCGGCCTTGAGGTCGGACTTGGAGGTGTCGACGATGTTGACCGTCACGATGTCGCCGATGCGCCGCGCCCGGGTGTCGTCGAACAGGAACGTGGGCTGGTTCTGGCTGAAGACCGAGCCGGGGTTTTCCGCCGGCGGCGGGGCCTTGGCCACGCTGGGGGTGACCTGCGGCATGGGGTTGGCCTGCTTGGACGCCGGCGCGCAGGCGGCCAGGGCGGCCAGGGCCGCGATCAGGGGATAGATGCGCATGCTTTTCATGGGAGACTCCGTCTCATCGCGCCCGGTTCGGGCATCCCTGCCCGGCGCGGCTGTTCGCTACTGCACCACGACCGTATTCTTGTCCCGCACGACCGCCGTCAGTTCACGGTTGCCCCGGGGGTTCTTCACCGTGATCTTGCCGCCGGGCGCGCCGTCGGAAAGCGCCTCGCCAAGCAGCGTCAGCTTCACGGACCGGCCCTCGTACACCACCTTGACCTGGTCGCCGCGCAGCACCAGCGGCATGGGCTCCATCTCGTCGGCCATGATCACCTGGCCCGCGCCCACGCCCCGTCTGGCCCGCCACTTGCCGTCGCCCGGGTCGAACACCCGACCCTTGATATTAGCCATATTGCGGCGTTCCCAAATGTAGTGCGTCTGTTCCACGGCGGCTCCGTCCCTGGGCAAAATGGGTTTGATCGCCACGGGCACGCGGGCGAAGCATTCGACCGCGGCTTCCGCCGGGACCTGTTGCAATATCCTTGCCTGGGGACCGTTCACCACGAAACGGAAGGTCGTCCTGCCGGCCGTGACCTCCGGGACGTCCACGGTCACGCCCGTGGCCCGGTCGTCGAGGAACAGGGAGTCAGGCACGGTCACATTGACGAGCCGGGCCTCGCCGCCAAGGGCCGCGACCTTGGGCGTCAATTGTTCGACGGCCAGGGCGCGCAGTTCCTCGTGGCTCATGACCCTGCCGCCGCGCGCGAGCGTCAACTGATTGGGCAGCGCGAATTCCACGGGCGCGTCGCGCAGGTAGTAGCGCAGCCCTTCGAGAACCTTGGCCGCCGGGATCACGCTCTTTTTCCCCACGGATTCCGGGGCGTACCACAGGCGCGTCGCGCCGAGCGCCGCCCAGGCGTCGGGCGGGAACTCGCCTTGCGGTTCGGCGATTTCGGACAGGAGCACCCGCTCGCCCGCGGCGCACGCGGCCTCCTTGACCGAAAGCCGCCACAGCGCCGCCCGCGCGGGCAGGGCCAGCGCCAGGGCGAACAGGCAGAGGCCCGCCGCCGTCGTCCATCGCGACATGCGCATGTTCATGACGCCCTCCCGTTAAACCTACCGCTTCACGTTGACGGCCGTCTGCAGCATGCCGTCCGCCGTGGTGATAGCCTTGGAGTTGGCCTCGTAGGCACGCTGCCCCACGATGAGCCCGACCATTTCGTCGACGAGTTCGACGTTGGACATTTCCAGGAAGCCCTGGGCCAGGGTGCCGGCGTTCTGGTTGCCGGGGACGAGCTCCGTGGCCGCGCCCGAGGCCTGGCTCGTGGAATAGAGGTTGCGGCCTTCGGCCGTGAGCCCGGCCGGGTTGATGAAGGTGTAGACGGGGATGTCGGTGGAAGCCAATTCGGCGCTGTCCTGGTCGAGGCAGGAGAGATGGCCGTTTTCCGTGATGGTGATGGTCTTCGTGTCCGTGGGCACGGAAAAGGTCGGCTGGAGCGGATAGCCGCTGGAATTGACGATGGTGCCATCCTGGTTGAGCTTGAACGACCCGGCCCGGGTGTAGAGCTCGCGTCCGTTGACGTCGAGCTTGAAAAAGCCCTGGCCCTGGATGGCGATGTCGAGCTGGTTGCCGGTGTTTTGCAGGTCGCCCTGGGTGAAGAACTTGTGCACCGTCGTCGGCTTGACGCCAAGGCCCACCTGGAGCCCCGTGGGCAGGCGGTTGCCGCCGGCGGTTTCCGTGCCGGCCACCTGCAGGGTCTGGTACATGAGGTCCTCGAACTCGGCCCGGCTCTTCTTGAAGCCCACGGTGTTCACGTTGGCCAGGTTGTTGGACATGGTGTCTATCTGCATCTGCATGGCCACCATGCCGGTGGTGGCCGTCCAAAGGGATCGCATCATGGCGCGTTTCCTCCCGTTTTCCCGTTATTGCGCTTCGTCCGTCATGCGCGGACGGCTTTAGGTCTTGTCCGTGCCCATGCGGATGGCCTTGGTGTCCAGTTCGTTCGAATTGGTCATGACTTTCTGGTAGGCCTCGAAGGTCCGCTGGGTTTCGATCATGTTGACCATCTCCTCCACCACCTCGACATTGGGCTTTTCGAGGTAGCCCTGCGCCACTTCGGTCTGACCGGCCGTGGCCGGGCCTTCCTGGGCCGTGGCCCCGGACTGGGCCGTGTAGAGGTTGGAGCCGTATTTCTGGAGGACGTCGGGGTTTTGCACCGTGACCACGTCGAGCTGGCCCACCTGGGCGTCGTCCACGTAGATGGCCCCCGTGCCGTCGATGGTCACGGCCCGGCCCTCCGGGACCTGGATGGGGCCGCCGTTGCCGAGCACCGGCATGTCCTGGTCCGTGACGAGCATGCCGTCGGCGTTGCGGTGAAAGGCCCCGTTCCTGGTGTAATAGGTGCCGCCGGGCCCGCCGACCTTGAAAAAACCCTCGCCCTGGATGGCCACGTCCAGGGGGTTGCCCGTCAGTTGCAGCGCGCCCTGGCTGAAGTCGATGCGCTGCTCGGCCAGGCGGGGCTTGGCGATGAGGTCGGCCCGGGGCAGGAGCTCTTTTTCCCGGAGGTTGCCGCGCGGATCGATATGGTAGTCGTGGGCGTAGCGCAGGAAGGTGTCCTCGAAGGAGACGCGGTCGCGCTTGTAGCCCGTGGTGTTGACATTCGCCAAATTATTGGCGCTGAGATTGAGGCGCATTTCCGTGGACAGGGCCCCAAAAAGCGCGCTGTACATGCTCATTTCCATAGGACGCGGTCCTCCTGGCCGGAGCCTTTGCAACTCGCGGGCCAGGGCGGAGTCCCGCGCGCCGCCCCTCGCCGCGCCGGGCCGCCTCTTTTTTTACGCCGACGGGCGCGGCCGCTTGACAAATACGGGGAGGATGATATTTCCTCCCATTCGAGCGGGCGTAGCTCAGCTGGTAGAGTACAAGCTTCCCAAGCTTGGTGTCGCGAGTTCGATCCTCGTCGCCCGCTCCAAACCTGAGTCTCCCAACCGAACGGTTGTCGTGACGAGGTGGGCCTGACGATCGGTCCACTTTTTTTTTGCTGACAAAGGACGCCATGCAGCGAACAAACGCCGTGCCGGATAAAATCCGGGAGCTGATCTCCCCCTACCTCGCCACCATGGGCCTCGCCCTGTGGGGAATCGAGCTCGGTGCGTCGGGACACCGCCAGCTTGTGCGCCTTTACATCGACCTCGCCCCGGAGACGCCGCGCACGCCGCAGCGCAAGGGTGTGACCATCGACGAATGCGCCAAGGTCAGCCGCCACCTGGGCGCGCTGCTCGAAATGGAAGACATGATCCCCGGCGCCTACGTGCTGGAAGTCTCCTCGCCCGGGCTCGACCGCCGTTTTTTCACCGCCGCGCAGCTTGCGGACTACTGCGGCCGGGGGATCGAATTCCGGCTTATGGCCCCGCGCGAGGGGCGCAAGCGCTTCAAGGGCGTCCTCGACGCCGTGGACGGCTCCCGCCTGACCGCGACCGTCGATCCCGGCCCCAAGGCTTTTTCCCTGACGTTCGACTTCGACGAGGCGGAACGCATCCGCCTTATCCATGCCTTTGACGCCATTGCCGCAGAAGGGGCCGACGACCCGTCGTCCGGGACCCCGGAGGAAACGCCATGACGGAACTGAAGAAAGCCATCGACCAGATCAGCAAGGACCGCGGCATCGACCGCGACCTGCTGGTCGACACCCTGGAGGAAGCCGTCCGTTCCTCGGTGATCCGCAAGTACGGCGAGAACCTCGACGTCGAAGTCAGCTATAACGACGAGCAGGGGGAAATCGAGGTCTACCAGTTCAAGGTCGTGGTGGAGGACGACGACGTGGCCGATCCTGCGGCGGAAATCTGCCTGTCCGACGCCCGCGCCATCGACCCCAACGTCGTGCTCGACGACGAGATGGGCTTCAAGCTCACCGTGGAAAATCTCGGGCGCATCGCCGCCCAGTCCGCCAAGCAGGTGATCATCCAGCGCATGCGCGACGCCGAACAGGAGATCATCTACGAGGAATACAAGGACCGCAAGGGCGAGATCATTTCCGGCATCATCCAGCGCCGCGACCGCACAGGCTGGATCATCAACCTCGGCCGCACCGAGGCGCTCCTGCCCAAGGAAGAACAGATCCCCCGCGAACGCTACAAGCGCGGCGACCGCGTGCAGGCCTACATCATCGAGGTCCTGCCTTCCGGCCGCGGCCCGCAGATCATCGTCTCGCGTACCCACGGCGACTACATGAAGGCGCTCTTCGCCCGCGAGGTGCCCGAGGTTTCCGACGGCACGGTCAAGATCGTGGCCGTGGCCCGCGACCCCGGTTCGCGCGCCAAGGTCGCCGTGATCAGCAAGGACCGCGACGTCGATCCCGTGGGCGCGTGCGTGGGCATCCGCGGCTCGCGCATCCAGAACATCGTGCAGGAGCTGCGCGGCGAGCGCATCGACATCGTGGTCTGGAATCCCGAGATCGCTTCCTACGCCGCCAACGCCCTGTCCCCGGCCCGCGTCACCCGCATTTCCGTGGACGAGGACGAAAAAGCCCTGGAAGTGGTGGTCTCCGACGACCAGCTCAACCTGGCCATCGGCCGCAAGGGCCAGAACGTCAAGCTCGCGGCCAAGCTCCTCGGCTGGAAGATCGACATCTTCACCGAATCCCGCTTCCGCGAGGCCAACGCCTCCAAGAAATTCCTGGAGCAGCTGGCCAGCGTCGCCGAAATTCCCGTGGACAACATCCTGGATGCGGGCTTCGAGACCATGGAGCAGCTGGCCGGCGCGCCCGACGACGCCATCGACGCCATCGCCGGCATGACGCCGTCCAAGCGCGACGACCTGCGTGCGGCGCTCAAACTCATGGGCGCCACCGCCGCGGCCGCCGCAGTCGGGGACGACGCCGACGCAGACGCCGACGCAGACGCAAGCGCAGACGCCGACGCGGACACAGACGAAACCGCCCAGAGCGAAGCCGTCGACGCCGAGGCGGCCGGCGAAGCCACGGGCGAAGCGACGCAAGACGCCGGCGAACCCGGCGAATCCGGCGAACCGGAGACGGACAAGGCCTGATGCAGCGAACCGACTCGGGACAGCGCCCCGCCTCGCCCACGCGCATGTGCGTGGTATGCCGGGGCCGGTTTCCCAAAAGCAGCCTGCGCCGGCACGTGCTCGCCGAAGGCGCGGGTTTGGTGCCCGATCCCAGGGCCGTATTGCCCGGACGGGGGCACTATCTCTGCGCCAACCCCGAATGCGCCGAGAAATTTTCGAAATACTCCGTGCGGCCCAGGCGCCGGAGGGGGGGTCAAGGTGAATAAAATCAGAATCAAGGACATTGCCAAGGATCTGGGCATCGGCCAGAAGGAGTTGCTGCACGTCCTGCGGGAACTCGGCATCCAGGTCAAAAGCCAGATGGGCACCCTCTCCGACGAGGAAGCGGCGCAGGTTCGCGCTCGCGTACGCGAAAGCCAGACCGGCCGCACGCAGATCATCGACACCGAAGTCCAGCCCGGCGTCATCGTCCGTCGGCGCAAGGCCGCACCGACGCCTCCGGCCGCGGCCGCTTCCCCCGAAGCCGCGCCCGAGCCGACGCCGACGCCCGAGCCCATGGAGGCTTCCGCCATCGTGGAGGAGCCCGAGGACGAGGTGGACGAGGCCCTCAAGGGCGAAGCCTTCCCCGAATTCGAGGAAAAGCAGGAGGAGCCTGCCCCGGCCAAGCCCGAGCCGGCCCGGCCCGTCATCCTGGAGACCGCCCGGGTGATCCGCCCGGCCGTGCAGGAGGAGACGCCCGAGCCAGAGCCCGAGGCTCCGGTCACGCCCGAGGCGAGCGGAGCGCCGGCCGCGCAGGAAACCGTCGCGGAGCCCGAAGCGCCGGCCGCGACTGCGGAAGCGCCCGAAGCTCCGGCCGCTCCCGTCGCGACGGCGGCGACGCCTGCGGAGACGCCCCCTGCCCCGGCCGCTCCCGAGACGCCCGCCCCCGCCGGGGAAGGCGCCGACGAGAACCGTCGCGCCAAGCCCCGCCGCCCCGAACCGGCCGCGCCCAAGGTGCGCATCATTTCCATGCCCGATCCGAAAAAGGAACCGGCCACGCCGCCGCGTCGGCCGGCTGCCGATGCCGCGCGCCCCGGCGCTCCCCGTCCCGGCGGCCCCCGTCCCGGCGGGCCACGCCCCGGCGGACCCGGAGCTCCGGGCGGCACGGGCCGGCCCGTGCCCGGCATGCCCCTGCCCGGCGACGACAGCGCGAAAAAGCGCAAGAAGGACCGTCGCGTGGTGGAGTTCTCGCCGCAGACCGACGAGGAGCGCCGCAAGAGCGCCAGCGCGGGCAAGGGCGGCAAAAAGAAGATCGGCGAGGTCCAGGACCGCACCGGCGGCCGCATGGGCGGCAAGTTCAAGCGCAAAAAGTCGCGCGAGGACTTCCTGCCGACCAAGATCGACGCCAGCGCCCAGCCCATGAAGGTGGCCAAACGCAAGATCCGCATGGAGGAAACCATCCGGGTCTCGGATCTGGCCAAGCAGATGGGCGCCAAGGCGCAGGATCTCATCAAGGTCCTGCTCGGACTCGGGGCCCTGGTCACCATCAACCAGTCCCTGGACGTGGAGACCGCGACGCTGGCCGCCTCGGAATTCGGCTTCGAGGTCGAGAAGTTCGGCTTCTCCGAAGACGATTACCTGATCGCCGAGGAGGCCGACAAGCCCGAGGACCTCAAGCCCAGGCCCCCTGTCGTCACCATCATGGGCCACGTCGACCACGGCAAGACGTCGCTGCTCGACGCCATCCGCGCCTCCAACGTGGTCTCCGGCGAGGCCGGCGGCATCACCCAGCACATCGGCGCGTACCACGTGACCACCGGCCGGGGCGACATCGTCTTCCTGGACACTCCCGGCCACGAAGCCTTCACCGCCATGCGCGCCCGCGGCGCCCAGGTCACGGACATCGTCGTCCTGGTCGTGGCCGCGGACGACGGCGTCATGGACCAGACCCGCGAGGCCGTGAACCACTCACGCGCCGCCGGCGTGCCCATCGTGGTCGCGGTCAACAAGATCGACAAGCCCGACGCCAACCCGGACCGCGTCAAGCGCGAACTCGGCGAACTGGGCCTCGTGCCCGAAGACTGGGGCGGCGAGACCATCTTCGCCAACGTCTCGGCCAAGCAGAAGCTCGGACTCGACGAACTGCTCGAAATGATCCTGCTCCAGGCGGAAGTCCTGCAGCTCTCGGCCAATCCGAGCAAGCGCGCCCGGGGCCATATCGTCGAAGCCCGCCTGGACAAGGGCCGGGGCCCGGTGGCCTCGGTGCTCATCCAGGAAGGCACGCTGCACCAGGGCGACGCCTTTGTCTGCGGCGTCTTCTCCGGCCGTGTGCGCGCCCTGTTCGACGACCAGGGACGCAAGATCAAAGAGGCCGGACCGGCCATCCCGGTCGAGGTGCAGGGCTTCGAAGGCGTGCCCGAGGCCGGCGACGAATTCGTCGGGGTCGAGGACGACAAGGTCGCCCGCCGCATCGCCGACGGCCGCGCCACCAAGCAGCGCGAACGCGAACTCGGCAAGGCCTCCAAGGTCACCCTCGAAACCTTCCTCGCCAGCAGGCCCGAAGCCGAGGCGCAGACCCTCAACCTCGTGCTCAAGGCCGACGTGCAGGGTTCGCTCGAAGCCATTGCCGACGCGCTCAACAAGCTGTCCACGGAAAAGGTCAAGGTCAACATCATCCACACCGGCGCAGGGGCGATCACCGAGTCCGACATCCTGCTCGCCTCGGCCTCCGACGCCATCATCATCGGCTTCAATGTGCGCCCGACCATCAAGGTCAAGGAGATGGCCGAACGCGAAAGCGTGGACATCCGCTTCTACGACATTATCTACAAGCTCGTGGGCGAGATCAAGGACGCCATGTCCGGCATGCTCGCCCCGGTCATCCGCGAGCAGTATCTGGGCCAGGCCGAGGTGCGCGACACCTTCAGCGTGCCCAAGGTGGGCACGGTGGCCGGCTGCGGCGTCCTGGACGGCAAGCTCACCCGCAACGCCGGCGTGCGCCTGCTGCGAGACGGCGTGGTGGTCTACACCGGCAAGCTCGCCTCGCTGCGGCGCTTCAAGGACGACGTCAAGGAAGTGACCAAGGGCTACGAATGCGGTGTGGGCCTGGAGAACTTCAACGACATCAAGGTCGGCGACGTGATCGAGGCCTTCGAGTCCGTGGAAGAAAAGGCCACGCTGTAACGAGCCGCCGGGCCGGAGGCGCGCGCTCCGGCCCGGCGCTTCGATGAGGACTTCACGACATGGTTGTCGGCGTCCTGACCCTGGAATTCGCCCTGCACGGCAACGATTCGCTCAAGGGGAAACGCCGCGTGGCCCAGAGCCTCAAGATGAAACTGCGCAACAAATTCAACGTGGCCGTGGCCGAAACGGCCATGCAGGAGTCGTGGGACACCCTCGTCCTGGCCGCCGTCACCGTCTCCGCCGACGCCACCCATGCCCGGGGCCTGCTGCAAAAGGCCCTCAACATGGTGATTGCCGCTGCCGAGGCCGAACTCGTGGACGACGACATCGCCATCCTTTCCCTGTGAGGCATTGAGACCCTTCATGAAGCGCACCCCTACGCGCCGTTCGAGCCGCCTGGCCGACCAGATCGCCCGGGAAATGGCCATTGCCCTGTCCGAAGACGTCAAGGACCCCCGTCTGGAACTCGTGACCATAAGCGGCGCGGCCCTCAATGCCGACATGTCCATCGTCAGGATCTATTATACGTTAAGCGGCGACGAGGCCCGCCTCGCTGCGGCGGCCAAGGCCCTGGAGCAGGCCAAGGGTTTTTTGCGTACCCTCCTCGGCCAGCGCCTGCGCATGAAATTCGTGCCGGAACTGCGTTTCGCTCGCGACACGTACCTGGAGGACATGGTCTATGGCCGACCCGAGGCATGAGATCGCCCGGCGCATCCGCCAGGGTCGCTCCTTCGTAGTCGCCGCCCATGCCTCCCCGGACGGCGACGCCCTGGGCGCGACCGCGGCCATGGGCTTCATCCTGGAAGCGCTCGGCAAGTCCTTCAGCCTCTTAAACGACTCCCCGGTGCCGCCGCAGTACGGCTGGCTGGAACTGCCCGCGCCGCTGCTCGATACGCCGCCCGACGACGGCTACGACCTGGCGCTCGTGCTCGACTGCGGTGACGGCCCGCGCCTGGGCAACCTGGAAAGCGTCCTCGATCCCGCGCGCATGGCCGTCATCGACCACCACCTGGGCAACCCCGGTTTCGGCGCGATCAACTGGGTCGATCCGGGGCGTTGCGCCACGGGCGAAATGGTGGCCTTTCTGGCCAAGGACCTGGGCGTGCCCCTGACCGGCCCCCTCGCCCAGGCGCTCTACGCGGCCATGGCCACGGACACGGGATTCTTCAGCTTCGGCGGCACCACGGCCGAGAGCCTGGAGCTTGTGGCGGAGATGATCCGGGGCGGGCTCGACGTGGGTGCCACCGGGGCGCTGATAAAAAACCAGTGGACCATGAACCGGCTGCGCCTGTGGTCCGAGGTTCTGGGGCAGATCGGACTGCGCCATGATGGACAGGTGGGCGTTATCAGGATATCGCAAGCAATGCTCAAGCGTACGGGCACCGGCCCCGAGGACTGCGAGGGGCTGATCAACAACGCCCTGCGCCTGCGCGGCGTGGCCGCCGCCATCCTGGCCCGTGAATTGCCCGAGGGCGGCGTGAAATTTTCCCTGCGATCCGTGGGTGATGTCAACATCCAGTCCGTAGCCGCCTCGTTCGGCGGCGGCGGGCACAAAAACGCCGCCGGCGGCAAGCTCGACGCCCCCCTGGACGCGGCCGGGGACATGCTGGCCGAGGCCGTGGCCCGGGCCGTGGACGCCGCGCGCGGCGCGATGGCGCGGCAGTAACGGCCGCAGCAGATTTTTCAGGTTTCATCCGCTCATGCAAAACCAGAAAGGACGCCATATCCGGCCCGCCCTGCCCCAACTCCACGGCGTGCTGGCGCTCGACAAGCCCTCGGGGCCGACGTCCACGGCCTGCCTCACGGCCATCAAGCGGCTGGGGCAAAAAAAGATAGGCCATGCCGGAACCCTCGATCCCCTGGCCTCGGGCGTGCTGGTGGTGCTCCTCGGCGAAGCCACCAAGATCGCGCCCTATGTGATGGAAGGCGAAAAAGCCTATCTCGGCGAATTGCGCCTGGGCATGACCACGGACACCTACGACATCCAGGGGGCCGTGACGGCCGAAGCGCCCTGGGAACACGTGGGACAGGCCGCGCTGGAAGCGGCCGTGGCCGCCTGGAAGGCCGAGACGGAGCAGGAGGTGCCGCCCTATTCCGCGGCCAAGCACCAGGGACGGCCCCTGTACGAACTGGCCCGCAAGGGCCTGGCCACCCCGGTCAAACGCAAGAAAATTTCCGTCTTCGACGCGCGGCTCGAGCATCTCGCGCTGCCGTCGGCGACGTTCCGGGTCCGGGTCTCCGCCGGCGTCTACATACGCTCCCTGGTCCACAGCCTGGGGAAGCGCCTTGGATGCGGCGCCGTCATGACCGCCCTGACCCGGGAGGCAAGCCGTCCCTTCGAACTGCGGCAGGCGCACGGCCTGGAGGACATCCTGGCCGATCCGCAGAGCCTTCCCGGGCGGGTGATCCCGCTCGAGGCGGCCCTGCCCCACTGGCGGACCGTCGCGCTCGACGCCGACGCCGCCGCCCTGGTGCGCCAGGGCGTGCGCGTGCGCGCCGGGCGCGAGGCCTTCGCCGGGGAAAACGCCCTGCTTTGCGACGAGGACTCCCGGCCCCTGGCCCTGGCCAGGGCCGAGGAAGCGGACGGTGGACACAGGTGGGCCATCCTGCGCGGTCTTTTCGGCGACCCGCAACCGGCCCGGCGCGGCGGACGTACCGTCCCCGAGCGAACTTCCACCCCCAACACTGGAGGATAGCGCTGTGGTTATGACTGCCGAAGACAAGGCAAACGTCATCACGGAACACAAGAAGCACGACGGCGACACCGGCTCCCCCGAGGTGCAGGTCGCCCTGCTGACGGCGCGCATCACGTACCTGACCGGGCATTTCAAGGCTCACCCCAAGGATTACCATTCCCGGACGGGCCTGCTCAAGCTGGTCGGCCAGCGCCGCAAACTTTTAAACTACCTGAAGAAAAAGGACATCCAGCGCTATCGCGACCTGATCGCGAAGCTCGGACTGCGCAAGTAGCGTCAAAAAGCGGGGCCTGTCTTGCGGCAGGCCCCGCTTCCTTCCCGCGCATGCATTATGCGCGCCCGCTCCCGGGACCCGCCGTCCCGGCTGCCGTCGCGCCTGCTGCATGGCGGGAGGGCTGACACCGTTCGTCGTCCATCCCCACTCTTCAGCGAGGTGCCCATGACTCTCACGTTCGATCCCATCCGACTCGAAGCCACCATCGGCGGCAATGCCGTCATCCTTGAAACCGGCCGCCTGGCCAACCAGGCCGACGGGGCCGTCTGGGTCCAGTCCGGCGGCACCGTGGTGCTGGTCACGGCCTGCACGCAGGCCCTGCCCGAGGAGAAAGGCTTTTTCCCCCTCACCGTGGACTACCAGGAAATGTCCTACGCCGCCGGGCGCATCCCGGGCTCCTACTTCCGCCGCGAAATCGGCCGCCCCTCCGAGCGCGAGGTGCTGGTGTGCCGCCTGATCGACCGCCCCTGCCGGCCCCTTTTCCCCAAGGGCTTCCGCGACGAGGTGCAGATCATCGCCACCGTGCTCTCGGCCGACGGCCAGGTGGAGCCCGACGTGCTGGCCCTGACCGCCGCCTCGGCCGCGCTGCACATCTCCAAGATCCCCTTCGAAGGCCCCATCGCCGGCGGCCGCGTGGGCTACGTGGCCGGCCAGTTCGTCTTCAACCCCACCGTGCCCATGATCAAAGCCGAGAGCACCCTCAACCTGACCTTCGCCGCCTCCCGCGACGCCGTGGTCATGGTCGAGGGCGGCGGGCAGTTCGTGTCCGAGGACATGCTGGCCGACGCTCTGGAGTGGGGGCACAAGAACGTGCTGCCCCTGATCGACCTCCAGGAGGAACTGCGCGAAAAGGCCGGCAAGCCGAAGATCGCCTTCGTGCCGCCCGCGCCCATCGAGGAACTGGAAAAGCTGGTCCACGAAAAGGCCGAGGCCGGCCTCAAGGCCGCCTTCGCCATCAAGGACAAGATGCCCCGCCGCGAGGCGCGCAAGGCCGTCAAGCAGGCCGTGATCGAGGCCGTGCTCGCGGCCTTCCCGGACGAGCCCACCTACAAGGCCAAGGCCGGCGACATCCTCGAGGGCATGGAGAAAAAACTCCTGCGCGCGCTCATCAAGGAGACCGGCATCCGCCTGGACGGCCGCGACACCAAGACCGTGCGCCCCATCGGCATCGAGGTGGGCGTGCTGCCGCGCACTCACGGCTCGACCATCTTCGCCCGGGGCGAGACCAAGTCCCTGTGCGTGGCCACGCTCGGGTCCACCGGCGACGAGCAGAAGATCGAAACGCTCAACGGCGAGACCTACAAGCGTTTCATGCTCCACTACAACTTCCCGCCCTACTGCGTGGGCGAGGTCAAGCCCATGCGCGGCCCGTCCCGGCGCGAGATCGGCCACGGCGCGCTCGCCGAGCGCTCCATCCTGCCGGTCCTGCCCGGCCCCGAGGAATTCCCCTTCACCATGCGCGTGGTCTCCCAGGTGATGGAGTCCAACGGCTCCTCGTCCATGGCTTCGGTGTGCGGCGCGTCGCTCGCGCTCATGGACGCCGGCGTCCCGGTCAAGGAAGCCGTGGCCGGCATCGCCATGGGCCTGATCAAGGAGGGCGACGACTTCCTCGTGCTCACGGACATCCTCGGCGACGAGGACGCCATGGGCGACATGGACTTCAAGGTGGCCGGCACCGCCCACGGCGTCACCGGCATCCAGATGGACATCAAGATCACGGGCATCCCCCAGGCCGTCATGCGCCAGGCCCTGAACCAGGCCAAGGAAGCCCGGCTGCACATCCTCGGCCGCATGGCCGAGACGCTTGCCGCGCCGCGGCCCGAACTCTCGCCGCTGGCCCCGCAGCTGGCCGTGGTCAACATCAATCCGGAAAAAATCCGCGAAGTGATCGGACCCGGCGGCAAGAACATCAAGGCCATCACGGCCGACACCGGCGCGTCCATCGACATCGAGGATTCGGGCAAGATCTCCATCTTCGCCCCCACCCTGGAGTCCCTGGAAAAGGCCAAAGAGCGCGTGCTGTTTTACGACCAGCATGCCGATGTCGGGGCCAACTACACGGGCACGGTGAAAAAGATCATCGACTGCGGCGCCATCATCGAGATCCTGCCCGGGCTCGAGGGCCTGTGCCACGTGTCCCAGCTCGACGTCGAGCGTGTGGGCGCGCCCTCCGACGTGGTCAAGCTCGGCCAGCAGATCACGGTCAAGGTGCTCGAGCAGGAGCCCACGGGCCGCATCCGGCTCTCGCGCAAGGCCGTGCTCAACGAGGAGCGCGGCATCCCCTACGACCCGGCCGACTACGCCAAGACCGCAGGTCCGCGCCGTCCCGGCGGCGACCGTGACCGGGGCGACCGGCGTGGCGGCTTTGATCGCGACCGCGGCGGACGCGACCGCGGCGGACGCGACTAGCAACCCGCCTCGACCCAACGAAAAATGAAAGGGCCCCCGCCAGGGGGCCCTTTTTCATTGCACGCAACCGACGCAGACCGTGACGGGAGCCGCGCGCTCGGGCGGCCCCGAAAACGCCCCATCCGGCGCTTGGACCAGGAACGCCTCGACCCGCCAGGGTTCGAGGCCGGGCGGCAACTGCGCCTCGCCGCGCTGGGCCAGCGTCGCGCCGGGGCCTATCGCATGCTCGAGGCGTCCCAACGGGACCTCGGTCCGCCTGCCCTGGCCGTCATAGACGCCGGCCATCAGGAACACCGCGCCCTGGTGGGAGAAATCGCCCAGGCCGTACAGGGAGCTGCCGCCCAGGTTGCGGACAACGGCATCGACCCGGAGTCGACGGCTGCCCGGATCGAACGCGGCCACGGCCCGCACATCGGCCCGGCGCTCGCCTGCCGGCAGGGGTCCCTGGTGACGCCCCTGGGGAATCTCCAGGGCAGCCGGATCGACAGGGCATTGCAGCCGCCCGAGGAAAGCCGAATCCGCGTAGAGCGCCGCCCTGTCCGCACCGGGCCGGTAGAGCGCGGCGGCCACGTTGCGCCAGGCGTCGAGGCTGCCGCAGGTGTCCCTGGCGTAGAAAAGCCCGAGCACGGGCGGCAGCCAGCTCGTGTAGCCGTTGTAGGTGGCCTTGCCCAGGCGCTGCGCTGCGAGCATGGCGTCGACATGCACGGCCCAGTAGCCGGGATCGTCCATGGAAACGGCCGGATCGACGTAGATGACGGCGGCATCGGCCGGGACGCGCGCGGCCAGGGCTGTCACCCGCTCCCGGGCCGGAGCCCAGGCGTGGCTCGGGTAGGCCTGGGGCGCGACATACTGGTCCGTGACGACGAGCCCCAGAAGCGCAACCAGCATCAAGCCCCGGCGCGCCGGCGCAAAGCTGCGCAGGACGCGGTCGAGACAAAGGGCCAGGCAGACGGCAAAACACGGCAGAGCCACCACCGTCACCCGCGTTGTCACACGCAGCGCGGCAAGTCCCGGCACGTGGCGCAACGGGCTGGCCGTCCCCCAGATGTCGAGAAAAAGCACGCAGACCGCTGCCGCCGCCACGGCCAGCGCGCCGGCCAGCGCGCCCTGCCTGTCCGGACGCCGCCACAGCAGAAAGCAGCCGCAGGCCAGTCCGGCCAGGGGAAAAAAGCCCGCAAACAGATGCCCCTCGGAACCGACGCGCGTCAGCCCTTCCAACCAGCCCCAGGCGAAGCTGCCCGGCGGCGGCGCAACCAGCCCTGCAAGGCTCGGCGACAACCCCCTGGTCATCGCCGTCGGCCAGGGCCCCGTTTCCAGACTCTCCATGAAATACGGCTGATAATTGCACGCCAGAAGGAGCAGACAGGCCGCGAGCGTCGCCAAGGACGAGGGGGAGAAACGAAATGCCCGCAGGCCTGCGCCGTACCGCCCCCGGTCGCTTAGCGCTTGCAGGGCGGCGGCCACGACAGCCATCAGCAGGAAGAACACGGCGTAGTAATAAGACGTCAGGGCGAGCAGCGTCGCGCCAAGGGCCAGCATGGCGGCGCGCCCGGCATCGGGCGCGAGCAGGAACCGGCCGAGCAGCCAAAACGCCAGCAGCACGGGATAGAGCAGCAGATACTGCGGATGCATGGCCTGGGCGGCGATAGTCATGCCGCCAACGACGGGATACGCGGCCACGACCGACGCCCCAAGGCTCGCGCCGAAGCCTCGCGCCATCATGATCGCCGCGCTCCAGTTGAGCCCGAAGCACAGAACCAGGAACCAGACCATGGCCTGCTCCGGCGTGGGGGAAAAGCTGCGGACAAGGGCGTAGAGGGGGAGCGCGCCGGCCATGTTGTCGGACAGGGCCAGGGTCCGCGTCATGGGATAATAAAACGGTGCGCTCCAGAACCCCGCCTCATGCCCGGTCAGCCACAGCCAGCCGTGCTCCAGCACGTAGCCGATGAACCGGCTGTCGATGAGATCGCCGGGCAGGCGGGAGCCGTCCGCGCCGAGCAGGGGGACGAGGCTCGTCCACAGGCCGATCAGGCAGGCGGCGGCGACAAAGCCAACAAGGGACGCGTTGCGAGGGACGGAAAGGTGTGGGAGGATGTGCATGGTGGTGTCTCGCGTTTCAGTCGCAGCGAGACGCCCGGACGTTTCATCCGCACCACGCGGGAGGCGAATATATTTTTCCGGGAACGCCGTCCGGACGCCGGCGCAAAAAAATGCCGGCCCCCGGACGCGTCCGGAGGCCGGCGTACAGGTCGCGGCCGCGCCGCCTACCAGGCGGCCTGACTGACGGGCACGATAAAGGTCTGCATGGCGCCGTCCACGCGCAGGACCACGCGCACGGAATGGATGCCGAGGTTGGCCGGGAAGTAGAGGTAGCCGGGTACCAGCGCGCCGGGCGCGATGGGCGAGGGCCGCCAGGCATAGGTGCTCATCTCCTGGTACAGGGAGGCGCGGTACTGCTCCATGGTCGGCCGCTGGGAAAGAGCCGCGCCGCCGATGGCGCCCGCGCCCGCGCCGATGAGCGCTCCAGGGCCCGCGCCCCAGCCGTGGTTGAAGGCCGAGCCGATAAGCGCCCCAAGGCCCGCACCCACGGCCGCACCGGTCAGGCCGCCGACAACCGCCGCTTCGGCGCTTTTCTGATAAGCCGTGGAGGCGAACACCACCTCTGCGGCCTGCTCCATCGAATACGGCGGGTATTCCGCGCCGTTGACGCCGATGCCCCGGCACTCCTGGGCATAGATGACCGGATAGCGGTTCGAGTGGTTGTTAAAAAGCAGGAGGACCGGGTACAGGCCGGCCGCGTAATAGTTGAGCCCCTGTCCCTGCCAAGTGTAGGGGGTGGCTCCGATATCCCATTCGGCCGTGCGCACGGCGCCGGGCAGGACGGAGGGATTTTCCACCGCGCCCATCTGCGGCTGCGGCGGCGTGTAGACCGCGCAGGACGACAGCATTACGGTTGCGAGAACGAGCGCGGCCAAACGGCCGCTTCCGGTGGTCAGGCGGGGCATGCGCTTCATTGTTTCCTCTTTTTCCAAGGCTGCGGCACGGGGCCGAATTGCGGGCGATCCTAACGGCAGAAGCGGATGGAGTCCATAATCTGGCGCAGGGTGGCCCGTGCGGTCTCGAAGTCCTTGTTTTCGCTGGCCGCCATGAAGTTCATGTAGAAGTTCTCGCCGTCGTAGGCCTGCCAGATGATACGTTCGTAATCGTTTTTCTGGGGCGCTTCGGTGATCTCCCAGCCGATGACGCCGCACTTCGTTTTGGGGTTGCCGTCGTCGCGGCGGCGCGCCTCCTGGTACTTCTTGATGGTCACCATTTCCTTGGCCTGCTTGAGCGACGCGTCCACCGACGCCTTGCGCGGGAAGCTCGGCACCATCTGCTCGATGTGGAACTGGAAGGACCACGTCGTGCCGGGCTTCATGAACAGCACGGATTCGCTGCCCGGGTCGCCGTTTTCGAGCTTCCAGCCGGCGGGGACGGTGAACTCGAAATTGCGGGCCGCGTTTTTATAGGTGGTGTCCCTGGCCAGGGTTCCGGCTGCGGCTCCCGGGGCGGCACTCGCGCCCCCGGCAGATGGCGCGGCGGACTTTTTCCCGGCGGTCACGGCGTCGATGCCTTGTTGCAACAGCCCGAACTGGGCCAGCGCGGCGGCGGGGAAACACACGGTAACAAACACGAGTACGGCGGCAAGGCGTTTACGCATACGTCGTCTCCTCTGGTTTGTCGGTTTCCGTCAGCGCACGAGCACTCCGGCGTAGCCCACCACCTGCTCCATGTCGCCCGTGACCTCGCCGGAGGTGGCGTAGGCCGCAAGGAACGCCTCGCGCGCGCCGAGCTCCAGGGCAGTAAAAAGCCCGAGCGCCATGGGCAGCACGCCGCACATGGTGATGCCCTCCCGGCGCACCACCTCGCACAGCCCGCGCGGATCGAGGGCGAGGACGCGGGAGAGCGCCAGGGCGTCCCGGCGCTTGGCCGCTTCATGGGACACGTAGTGGCTCATGTCCGAACTGACCACGATGCCGACGGGTTGCCCGCCGCGGCGCAGCGTCTCGGCCACGGCCTTGCCCACCTCGGCCAATACGGCGGGGTCGGGTTCGGCCACGGCCACGGGCACGATGCGTACGGCGGGGTTTCGGGCAAAAAGAAACGGCAGCACGACCTCGAGCGAATGCTCGCCGAGATGCGCGGCGCGGTCCGCAGTAAGGCGCGGCGCGGCTTCGAGCAGTTCCTTGGCGAGCGCCTCCGCCACCGGCACCGTCGCACCCGGAATCTCCCAGGCCCCGCCCGGCCATACGGCCAGACGCGCGCCAAGGCCGGTGTGGTTGGGGCCAAGCAGCAGCAGCGTGTCCGGGAGCTCGGCCGCGCCGAGCGTCCGGCCGGCCACCCCGCCGGAAAACACGTAGCCGGCGTGGGGAACCATGCACAACAGCGCCGGGCCGGCCAGTTCGGGGTCGGCCCCGGCGAGGTAGCCCGCGACGTCGCGCGCCAGGGCCTTGGCCGAGCCGGGATAGAACCGGCCGGCCACGACCGGGGCGCGGACGAGGGCGGGATCGGGGGAACGGGCATCGCGCGTCACGGCAGCGTCTCCTTGCCGGCCCGGGGAAGGACAAGGGGCCAGCATGCGGACTGTAGCCCGCTTCGGGGCGCGTTGACAAGACGGCGCGCCACGCGCGCTACTGCGGCTGGGTCAGGGCGTTGAGGCGGCTTTCCAGGCCGTTCGTGGCCAGGTCCGAGGCGGCCATGCGGCCGTAGAGGGAATCGGGGGCGGCGTCGCGCATGGCGACCAGCGTCTTGCGCCAGCCGTCCATGTCGCCCATGGCGCGCAGGATGGCGGCCTCGCGCAGGCGGTTGGACGCCCAGTCGTCGTCGCCCTCCTTGCACATGTCCGCGTACTCCCGGGCCCATTTGAGGGCCTTGGGGAACTGCCCCTGCGCCCGGGTGGATTCGACGAGGATGTTGAGCGCGGCCTTGCGCTTGTCCGGGTCCTGCCCGGACTCCTTGAACATGAAGGCGGCCTCGCCGGCATAGAGTTCGGCCTTGGCGAAGTCCTTTTGCGCCATGGACGCGCGGGCCATGAAGTACATGGCGTAGCAGCGCTTGCCCGACTCCAGGGCCTGGTCCCCGGCGAGCTTGCGCCAGATGGTCATGGCCCGGTCCGATTCGCCGAGGTTCTCGAGCGCCTGGGCCACGACGTATTCCAGGCGGCGGCGCTGGGTCGCGCCGAACTTCCAGGATTGCACCTTGCGCGCCAGTTCCACCACGTCGCGCCAGGAACGCTCGTCCTCGTAGATGCCCATGGCCATGGTCAGGGCCATCATGCCGTTGTCGTTCTCGCGCGGGCCGATGTAGGGCAGGGCCTCGGCCAGGGCGTCGCGGGTCTTGCCCGTGCGCAGATAGGCCAGGGCCAGCCCCAGGCGGGTCTGGTCCGAAAGCATGCCCCTGTTGGCGGCGAGGATCGGGTTGTCGCGGTAGGCGGCCACGAGCCGCGCGTAGTCCTTGTGGGCGATGAGGTCGCCGGCCATCTTCTCGAAGGCCGCGATCGCCACTTCCTCGGCCTTGGGCGCGAGCTCGCTTTTGGGATAGCGCTCCAGGTAGCGCGCCGCCGCCTTGAGGCTGTCGGGATAGTTCTGGCGGTAGAGCAGCCACATGGCCAGCTTGATCTGCGCCAGCGGAGCCAGGGGGCTGTTGGGGTGGTCGCGGATGATGCCCTCGTAGATGTCCTCGGGGCTGCCGTAGGCCGGCTTGTCGAACAGCGAGAACATCTCGGAGATGGTCGGCTGGTCGTGGACGCCCTGCTCGGCCAGGCGCATCTTGGCAATCAGCCCGCCCTCGGCGTCGGGGTAGTCCTTGACGGCCATGTTGTAGAAATCCACGGCCGCCGGCCGGTTGCCGAGCTTGGCGTAGATGTCGCCCAGGCGCGAAAGGACGAGGTCCTCGTCCTTGACCTTGGGCGTCATGTTGTAAAAGAGCATGTAGTCGTCGCGGGCCTTTTTCATGTCGCCGTTCTTGAAGGCGATGTCGCCCTCGATGCGCAGGATTTGCGGAAATTCCACATAGTAGCGCGGCCAGCGCTTGTTGATGTAGTCGGCGATCTGGGCCGCTTCCTTGTAACGCCCCAGGCGGACCAGGGTCTTGGCCAGACCCATCGCGCCTTCGCGCACGTACTTGCTCTCGGGGAACTTCTCGATGAGCGTCTGGTACTCCTCGGCCGCCTTCTTGAAATCGCCGCGATCGAAATAGTATTCGCCCCAGTAAAAGTTGATCAGCGGCACGTTGGCGTCCGAAGGGTATTTCTTGCGCAACACATTGAAATAGCCCTTGGCCTCGGGGATGTTGCCGGCACGCAAGTTGAGCATGCCGAGGTGCAGCATGGCCTCGGGCACGCGGAAGGAATCGGTGTTGGCGTTGACCGCCTCGAGCAGCGCGCCCTGGATCTCGTCGTAATGCGCGGCCGGCTCTTCCCGATACTTGTCGAGCAGCGTCGCGGCCAGGGAATGCAGCGTCTCCTCGCGCACGTCCTTGGACAGGTCGGACTTCTTTTTCAGGTCCGACATCATGGTGATGGCCGCGTCGTAGTTGCCGGCCAACTTTTCGGCCTGGGCGGCGACGAGGGTGTTGGCGTCGTGGTCCTCTTCCTTGGGCGGCGGGATGGCGTCCTCGGGCTTTTTCGTCGGGGCCTCGGCCACGGCCGCGGGCTTGGCGTCCGCGCCGGCCGCAGGAGCCGCTGCGGCGGCAGGCGCAGCCGCAGGCGGCGGGGTCACGGCCCCGCGCGCCTCGCCGGCGGCGGCCACGGCCGGCGGAATCGGCGGCAATTTGACGCGGTACTCCCCTGCCCCGCTGCCGCCCTGGGCGACGACGGGCATGTCGCCGCCCACGGATGGCGCGCGCGCCGACGGCGGGGTCAGCGGCTCCATGCCGGTGGGACGCAGGGTCGGGGATTTCTCGGGCGAAACGTGCATGGCCGTGGCCCGCAACGAATAGGGCACGGCGTAAAACGGTTCTTTGGCATCCCCGGCCTTTTGCGCGCCAGGCGCCGCCCCGGCAGGCGCGGCCGGTGCGGCGCCGCCCTGGCCGAGCGACGACGGCAGCGGTGGCAGTTCCAGGGGGCCGGGCTTGTTGTTGGGCGGCGTGACAGGGAGCTTGAGGGCGGCGGCGGGCTGTTGCGCCGGCGTTTCGTCCCGGGGTGGATAGGTGGTCTGCGCGTTTTGCGCGTCGGCCGGCGGCCGCCAGTTGGCCCCGGCGGGATCGCGGTAGACTTGCACCTTGAGCTCCCGCTCGCCCTGCGGCCAGCCGACGAAGCCGAACGCGTCGGTTTTCAGACGCACGACCAGGGTGTCGCCGGCAAGGCGCACGCCCTCGATGAACTGGGAAGCGCCGAAGTCCACGCCTTCGGGCTTGTCTTCGGGGGTCAGCGTGCCCGGAGGAAAGGCCAGACTGATCTCGGCCGGGCCGGTGCGGCTGACCAGGGGATAGATGCCGGGCTTGGCGAACTGGAGCAGGAGCGAATCCGTGTCCGGCCGGCTGACCGTGGACAGGGTCAGGGCAAGGACCCCGCCTGCCGGGAGCAGGACGGCCAGGGCCGTCAGGAGGAGAAGCCGGAAGCCGGCGGACAGGGAGTGGCTCACGCCGCGTCCTCATGCAAGGAACATGCTCGACTTGCCTGGGGCAGGCGAAAACATGCGGGGAGGAAGCCTCCGGCGGTCATTCGCCGGCCAGGTTGCGTTTCTTGAGCTTCTCGATGAGCGTGGTGCGCTTGATGCCGAGCAGTTCCGCGGCCTGGTTCTTGACGCCCGAGGCCCGCTCCAGGGCTTCGAGCAGGAGCTTTTCCTCGAGCGTGTCCAAAAATTCCTTGAGCCCCATGGACCTCTCCTCGAGGTCGGTCAGCCGCGGCCAGCGGAATCCCGCCGGCGCGGCGACGACCGACGGCGGCGGGGCCACGCCCGCGTTGTCCAGGATCTTGCGCGGCAGGTCGGAAAGTTGGATCTGGTCGTGCTCGCACAGGATGGAGAGACGCTCCATGAAGTTTTCGAGCTCGCGTACGTTGCCCGGCCAGGGATAGCGCAGGATCAGGTCCTGGGCGTCCGGGGCGAAACGCAGGGTTTCGCGGTTTTTCTGACGGCAGAAGCGGCGCAGGAAATGGTCGGACAAAAGGAGAATGTCCTCGCCCCGCTCGCGCAGGGGGGGCAGGTGCAGCGGAATGACGTTTAAGCGGTAATAGAGGTCTTCGCGAAACCGGCCGGCCCGGACCTCTTCCTCGAGGTCGCGGTTGGTGGCGGCCACTATGCGCACATCGGCCTTGAGCGTCTTGTCGCCGCCGACGCGCTCGAATTCCTTTTCCTGGAGCGCGCGCAGGATCTTGACCTGCAGGCTCAGGTCCATCTCGCCGATTTCGTCGAGAAAGATGGTGCCGCCCTCGGCCAGCTCGAACCGCCCCTGGCGGGTGCGCACGGCCGAGGTGAACGCGCCCTTCTCGTGGCCGAACAGTTCCGATTCGAGCAGCTCGCGGGGGATGGCCCCGCAGTTGACGGGCACGAAGGGCTTGCCGGCCCGGCGGCTGTTGGCGTGCAGCGCGCGCACGAGCAGTTCCTTGCCCGTGCCGGATTCGCCCGTGACGAGCACCGTGCTGTCCGTGGGCGCGACCTTGGCCAGCACGCGCAGGACTTCGCCGAGACAAGGGCTCTCCCCCACCATGCCGGAAACGATCAGTTCCATCTGGCCTCCGGAAAAATGCCGCGTTCCTGGCGGCTTCCTTCAAGCTCTATAGCCGGTGACGGGGGTTGTCAATTTCCTGACGCAATTGTCACGCAAAAAGATACGGCGACGGGCGGCCGCAGGGAAAAAGGCGCATGCGCGCGAGAAGACGGCGCAGGGCGCTAGACGCGCAGGTCGAGCAGGGTGCCGGCCATGTCGTCGGCGGTGCGGATGACGGCGACGTTGGCTTCAAAGGCGCGTGAAGCCTCGACCATGTTCACGGTCTGGCGCGCGAGGTCCACATTGCTCATTTCCGACAGCCCCGCACTGGGCTCGTACACACCGGCCGCGTTGAAACCGCTGACCATGGCGGGGTTGAGCCCGCCCGCGGAATCGTCGCTGCGGATGCCAGCCACCTGGACGCCCTGGCCGTCGGGCCCCGTGGTCAGCTGCGCTTCCTGGGACTTGTAGCCGTCGGTGTCGGCGTTGGCCACGTTGTTGGCCGTTGCGGCCATGGATGTGGACAGGGCGCCAAGCGCCGACTGCGCGCTCGATATGGCGTCGGTCATGGCCCCCCCTCCTTGGTAGACCATTTCAGGACACCTTCGAGGATAATGCAGGACGGGCCGCCGGGCAAGGCCGTAGCCCGCGCCGTGGGGGATTTTCCACGCGCTCCCGGCCCGGTTGAGGCGGCGGGGCCGCCGTGCTACGGTCATGCCCGCGAGATGCAGGAACATTTTTGGGGGCACCCCTGGGGCTTGCGCCTGCCAGGGCGTATCCCCTGTCGCAAGGAGCTTTCGTTGCCCGACACGTACCGACACGGCAGGGCCCGCGCCCTGCCGGACGCCGCGCCGCGCCGCACGCGCCCGGCGCGACTGCGCCCGACAAGGCTCCTTGCGCCCCTGCTGGCCCTGGCGCTGGCCCTGGCCGGCGGCTGCAACGAAAAGCCTCTGCAACGCTACGTCGATTCCCGCTACCTGTTCAGCTTCGTGCCGCCGCGCGGTTGGGAGGTCACGGCCGAGACCACGCCCGCGTGCCTGACTTCGGTGACGGCGCGCAAGGGGGAGTGCGCATTTTACGTGTGCGTCAGCGAAAAGCCCGAGGACTTCCTGCCCACGAGTTCGGATTTCGCCAACGTCGAGCTGGTCAAGGACTACGTGGCGAACACGCTCAAGGGCTACAACATCCGCTGCCGGCCGATGCTGCTCCAGGGCCGGCAGGCCTACGACGCCATCTACCTGCGCAACGTGGCCGACGAAAAGGGCGTGGTGCGGCTGCAGCTCGTGCGCCAGACCTTCCTGGCCCGGGGCCGGCTGCTCTACACGCTGACGAGCTACGTCTTCGGGCGCTCGGAAGAGGAGCTCAAGGAAGCGGCCATGCCCTGCGACGCGGACATCCTGCGCTCGCAAGGAACCTTTTTCCTGCACCAGCCGCCGCGAAACGGCGACTGACCGGCCCTGCGCCGTCTTCCGCCCAAGGGCGGCGAAGACGTGACCGGCATTGTTCCCAAAGCCTTATCCTTGGCGATGCGGCGGCAGCGGCGACCGTCGCGCGCGCATCAGGCGCGCGTCGTCGCCCTGCCCGTGCCGGCCGCCTTGAGGTTGGCCTCCAGGACTTCGCCGAGCTGCTCGATGCTGTGGGGCTTGGCCAGGTAGTCGTTCATGCCCAGGCGCAGGAAACGATCGCGGTCCTTGCCGCTGGCGTAGGCGGTCAACGCCACGATGGGAACGGCCTTGTCGATGCGCGGCACCTCGCCGTTGCGGATGTGGCGGGTGCATTCGATGCCGTCCATGACCGGCATCTGGATGTCCATGAGGATGATGTCGGCCGCTTCCCGGGACAAAAGCGCCAGGGCCTCCTGGCCGTTGGCCGCCTCCAGCACGTGGTAGCCGAGCCGCTCCAGGGCGCGGCCGGTGGTCAGGCGGTTGATGCGCTCGTCCTCGACCAGCAGCACGGCATGGTCGGCCGGGTCGAAGGCCGTCTCCCCGCCTTCCCCGCCCTGGTAGACCACGGGCAGGCCCTGGCAGGCGTATTCCGGCAGGGCGAAGGGAATGGCGCAGTAGAAGGTGCTGCCCCGTCCCGGCGCGCTTTTCACCCAGATCCTGCCGCCGAGCATTTCCGTCAGGTGCCGGGCGATGGCAAGCCCCACGCCCGCGCCGCTGACCCGCTTGGTCAGGTAGTGCTCGGCCAGCTCGAAATCCTCGAAGATGCGGTGCTGGCATTCCTTGGCGATGCCGATGCCGGTGTCGCGGACCATGAACAGCAGGGTGCGATAATTGGGGGCGACGGGCAGGCGGCTGGTGGCGATCCGTTTGACGCGCAGTTCGATGGAACCGCTTTTCGTGCACTTGAGGGCGTTGTCCAGCAGGTTTGAAAGGATCTGGCGCAGCCTGAACGCGTCACCCACGAGCTGGCGCGGGATGTGCGGGTCGAAGCGCACGGAAAAGCCGAGCTCCTTGACCTTGGCCCGCACGGAATACCCCCGGGCCAGGGAGGCGACCAGATGGTCCACGTCGAAGGCCGACAACATGGGCTCGATGGCCGCCGCGTCGATGTCGGCGAGCTCCAGCACGTTGTTGACGATGGCCAGCAGCCGTTTGCCCGACGCTTCGACGATGTTCCACAGCTCCCGCTGATCGTCCTGGCCGTCCCCCTGGAGCGCAAGCTGGGTGGCGCCGATGATGCCGTTTAAGGGCGTGCGCAGTTCATGGGTGATGTTGCCGAGAAACTGGGACTTGGCCTGGCTTGCCGAAAACGCCAGTTCCTTTTCGCGGCGCAGCTGGTTCTCGGTCTCCTTGAGCGCCGTGATGTCGCGCGAGTAGCTGGCCATGAGGATCACCCGGCCCTGGTCGTCGGCGATGGGGCAAAGGCTCACCTGGCAGCATTGTTCGCCCTGGCGCTCCTCGTAGGAGAGCAGCCGGTTCCCGCGCGCCGCCTCGAGCAGCCGTGCCCGCCGGGCTTCGGCCAACTCGGAGGACATGGAGTGGTAGAGGCTTGCGCCTATGAGCGCGTCCACAGTCTTGCCGCGCCGCCTGGCGGCCTCCTCGTTGGCGATGAGAATGTAGCCGTCGAGGTCGGAAAGAATGATGGAATCGTGCGTGGCGTCGAGCAGCGTCTTGAAGATGGCCTGGTTTTCCGAGAGCAGGTGCTGGGACATGACGAGCTCGGTCACGTCCTCGCGGATGACGATGCCGCCGACGACCTTGCCGTCCTTGCGGATGGGCGTGCCGCGCAGGTTCTGGTAGGCCGACTGGCCGCCGCTACAGGCATCGGTGTAGAAGGCTTCCAGGTGGATGGTCCGGCCGTCCAGTATCGCGCGGATGTCGTCGCCGACCCCGGCGGAAACGATGCCGGGAAGCTCCTGAATCTTTTTCCCTATAAAACGATCGCGATCCCACTTGCCCTTGGCGAAATGCGCAAGGTGCCAATCATTGACGAAGGTGATGACCCCCTCCGCGTCGATGAGCATGACCGACACCGGGGCGAACTGCAGGATCTGCTCGCACGTACACTCGAGCATTCCGGACGAGGGCATGGATACGAACATACCTGCGGGGCGACCGGCACACAAGGGGGCATGCCCGGCATTTTGTGGAAATATATCCGAAAAAACAACGCCCGCGACCGTGCCTTGCCGTCGGTGCGGGAAACCACGCGCAAGACCGTTTCAAAAAGTCTTTCTATATCGTGCTCACGGACGCCCGTCCCTGTCGCTGCCCCCCTCGATCCCGGCAAACGCGCTGTGGTTGTGGATGGACTCGAAGCTCTCCACTTCCACGCGGTACCAGGCGACCTTGGGGTGGGCCGAAAGCGCGCTCGCCGCGCGCCGGGCCACGTCCTCGACAAAGGTCGGGTCGGCGAAGGCCTGCTCGGTGACGTACTTTTCGTCCTCGCGCTTGAGCAGGGCGTAGACCGGCGAGGACCCCGACGCCTCGGCGATGTCGATAAGCTCTTCCACCCACACGAATTGCGACAGCCGGCAGCTGATGGTGACCAGGGCCCGCTGGCTGTGCGCGCCCTGCTCGGAGATGGCCAGCGAACACGGGCACACGGTCATGACCGGCGCGGCCACGGTCAGGGTCTGGCGGAACTTGCCGCCGCAAAACTCCCCGGACACCTGGCAGGTATAGTCCATCAGCGCCGTGGCCCCGGACGCGGGCGAGGCCTTCTCCAGGAAATACGGGAAGCGCAGCGTCATGTGGGCGTTTTCCGCCTCCAGGCGATCGCGCACGTCGGCCAGGAGCGTGCGAAAGGAAACGAGGTCGAATTCGCCGGCAAAGCCAGAAAGCGCCTCCACGAACCGGCTCATGTGCGTGCCCTTGAAGCGCGCCGGCAAATCCACGGACAGCTCCACCTCGGCCACGGTGTGTTGCCGGCCCCGGGCACGGTCGCGCACCACCAGAGGCAGCCGGAAATCTTTTATGCCCACCCGGTCCACGGCAATGGCCACGTCCGGCGGTCCGCTTTGGATGTCTCGCATGCGATACGCCTCCGGCGTCCAGGAGAGGCGCCGCCTCTCCTGGACCTCTCCGCCGGGGGGCAGCATGCCCCCGGCCCCCTCGATAGTTAAAGGATAGCGGGGAAAACGTCAGTACGTTTCGCCATGGCGCGCTGTAAAGAATAAAAAGCCCGCGCCAAGGGGCCTGGGCTCCCCGAGGGAAAAGGGATCGGGAGGGGCGGCGCCCCTCCCGCTTTATCCTCTAGACGATCTCCTGGCCGGTGGTGGCCAGGGTGAGCTTGCCGTATTTGACGCCCCGGGTGGAAATGAGGCGCTGGGATAGCTTTTGCACGGACTCGCCCGGCCCCTTGAGGGCCAGCGCCTCCAGGCAGTTGTGGTGGTCGATGTGCACATGCATGGTGCACAGGATCACCTCGTGGTCCTCGTGCTGGATCTCGATGAGCCGCTGGGCCAGGTCGGACGTGTGGTGGTCGTAGACAAGCGTGAGCACGCCCGCCACTTCCTTGTCGGACTGTTCCCATTCCTTTTGCACGAGCACGCCCCGGATGAGATCGCGGATGGCTTCGGAACGGGTCTGGTAGCTTTTCTCGTCGCAAAGGGCGTCGAACTTCTCGAGCAGTTCGGAGTTGAGCGACACGCCGAAGCGAATGGTCTGTCCCATGCGCCCTCCTTTACGTCAGGCCGATCTCGTAGATGGTGACGGTGCTGCGGTATGTGGAAAAGGCCACGGACTCCTCGTGGAGCCTGGCCACGCGGAAGCCGTCGGCGGCAAGCGCCGCCCAGACCGGCTCGGACACCTGCCGCCAGGGCTGGGATAGCCAGATCCTGCCGCCGGGAGCGAGCATCCGGCGGAAAAGCGGCACGAGGGCGTCGTAGAACCGGGTTTCATACAAAATATCACTGCCCCAGGCCAGATCGAAACGGCCCGGCGCGAAACACGGCCGCCGCCAGTCCATGACGGCCAGATCCACGCGCAGGGCGTTTTCCCGGGCGTTTCGCGCCGCATGGGCGATGGCCGCCTCCTCGTAGTCCACGGCCGTGACGCGCCCGCCCCAGGCCGCCCCGGCCAGGGCCGAAAGGCCCATGCCGCAGCCGATGTCCAGGCAGCGTTTCCCGGCGACTTCCTCGCGCCGCTTCCAGAGCCAGGCGGCGAGCAGCAGGCTCGCCGGCCAGACTTCGGCCCAGTACGGCATGCGTTCGTCCTCGCCGAAGCCCTCCGCGCCGAGGGATTCCCACAGCGCCTCCATGTCCTGGTCACGGCGCAGGATAAATTCGCGACCGGCGAGCGCCAGGCGCAACCGATCGCGCTGCCATTGGGGCGGTGGCGCGCCGAGGGCCAGAAGAGGCGCATGAAGACTACGATCAGGCAAGCCAGTCTCCGAAAACGAACCCAAAAGGTGTGTGAACAGCACCAAGCGTGTTACCATCAACGAGGCGTGCGTGCAATAGGTGACGACGCCGACGATTGTTCGGTCTTGTGTCCGGGCACAAGCCGTTCCCGGCTTGCCCCGTGTCCGCCAAAGGGGTATTTGAGGCCAGCCCCCTGCCCGTGCCGCCGGCAAGGGCAAAAAACGAAGCAGCAGCAGCATTCCAGGGAGAAGTGCCATGCAAAAAGACCTGCTCTACACCAACACCCACGAGTGGGTACGGGTCGAGGATGAAATAGCCGTGATCGGCATCACCGATTTCGCCCAGGAACAGCTCGGCGACATCACCTACGTCGAACTGCCGGCGGTGGGCGACGTGCTCGAGGCCGGCCAGGAGATGGGCTCGGTGGAATCCGTCAAGGCGGCCAGCGAACTGTACTGCCCGGTTTCCGGCGAGGTCATCGAGGTCAACGACGAGCTCGAGGCCGCTCCGGAAAAGGTCAACAGCGACCCCTTCGGCGAGGGCTGGATGCTGCGCGTCAAGCTCTCGGCCGAACCCGTCGGGCTGCTTTCCCCCGAGGAGTACGAGGAAATCGCCAAGTCCGAACATTAATCGGAGCCGCACAATGCCGTATATCCCCCATACTCCCGAGGAAGTCCGGGAAATGCTCGGCGTCATCGGCGCTCGGGACATCTCCGAGCTGTTCGCCGAGATTCCCCCGGCCCTGCGCCCCAGGAGCTTCGACCTGCCGCACGGCGAAACGGAAATGGCCGTGCGCGCCCGGATGGAGCGTCTGGCCGGCAAAAATCGCACGGACATGGCGAGTTTCCTCGGCGGCGGCTTCTACGACCACTACGTGCCGGCCGCTGCGGACCTCCTGCTCTCGCGCGGCGAATTCTACACCGCCTACACGCCCTACCAGCCCGAGGCCTCCCAGGGCACGTTGCAGGCCATCTTCGAGTACCAGACGGCCATGTGTCGGCTTTTCGGCATGGAGTGCTCCAACGCCGGGGGCTACGACGGCGGCACGGCGCTGTATGAGGCCCTGATGATGGCCGTGCGCCACACCCGGCGCAAAAAGGCCGTGGTCAGCGAGGCGGTCAACCCCATCTACCGCATCGTGCTGGCCACCTACACGAAGAACCTGCACCTCGAGCTCGTCACCGTGCCCCACAGGCAGGGCCTCGACGACATGGCGGCCCTGGCCGCGGCCATCGACGACAAGACCGCCGCGGTGGTGGTGCAAAATCCCAATTTCTTCGGTGCGGTGGAGGACTTCGCCGCGCTTTTCGCCGCCGCCGCCGCCAAGGGCGCGGTAGCGATCCTCTCGGGCTATCCCGTGCTCCAGGCCGTGCTCAAGACCCCCGGGGCCATGGGCGCGGACATCGTCACGGCCGAGGGGCAGAGCCTCGGGCTGCCGCTGTCCTTCGGCGGGCCCTACCTCGGCATCATGACCTGCAAGAAGGCCCTCGTGCGCCAGATGCCCGGCCGCATCGCCGGCCGCACCGTGGACGCCGCCGGCCGCACCGGCTACGTGCTCACCCTGCAAGCCCGCGAGCAGCACATCCGCCGCGAGAAGGCCACCTCCAACATCTGCTCCAACCAGGCGCTGTGCGCCCTGCGCGCGCTTATCAACCTCTGCCTCACCGGCGAGGAGGGGCTCAAGCGCCAGGCCGCGCTCTCCATCGAAAACGCCCACTACGCGGCCATGAAGCTCGCGGCCATCCCCGGTGTGCGGCTTTTAAGCGACGAGCCCTTCGGCAACGAGTTCGTGGCCGTCTTTCCGGTCAGCGCCAAGCTCGTGGCGCGAAGCCTCATGGACCAGGGCATCATCCCGGGCTTTCCGCTGGGCCGCTACTACAAGGGCCTGGAAAACGCCCTGCTCATCTGCTGCACGGAAAAACACCATCGCGACGACATCGACCGCCTGGCCAGGCGGGTGGGGAAAATCCTATGAGCACCGTCTTTTCCAAATCCCGGCCCGGCCGGGAAGGCGTCTGGCCGGAAAAGCCCAAGACCGATCCCCTGGACTTCTACCCGGCCAACCTCCTGCGCGAGGGGAACACGGGCCTGCCTTCCTTGAGCGAACTGGACGTGGTGCGCCACTTCACGGAGCTTTCCCGGAAAAACTACGGCGTGGACGGCAATTTCTATCCCCTGGGGTCGTGCACCATGAAGTACAACCCCAAGTTCACCGAGGAAGTGGCCGCCCTGCCGGGATTTGCGCGCCTGCATCCGCTGATTCCGCAGCTGCCCGGCGGCGGCGACATGACCGCCGGCGCGCTCGAGGTCATGTACGAGATGGAGCGGCTGCTGGCCGAAATCACGGGCATGGCCGCCTTCACCCTGCACCCCATGGCCGGGGCGCACGGCGAACTCACCGGCGCGCTCATGATCGCCGCCTACCACGCCGACAAGGGCAACAGGAAGACCAAGATCATCTGCCCGGATTCGGCCCACGGCACCAATCCGGCCTCGGCGCACATCGCCGGCTTCGACGTGGTGACCATCGCCTCCAAGGACGGCATCATCGACCCCGAAGCCCTGGCCGCGGCCATCGACGACGAGACCGCCGGCGTCATGATGACCGTGCCCAACACGCTCGGCCTGTTCGAGCGCCATCTGCCCGAGATCGTGTCCCTTTGCCGCAAGGTGGACGCGCTGCTCTACTACGACGGCGCCAACCTCAACGCCATCCTCGGCAAGCTGCGCGTGGGCGACGCGGGCTTCGACGTGGTGCACTTAAATCTCCACAAGACCTTCGCCACGCCACACGGCGGCGGCGGCCCTGGTTCGGGTCCCGTGGGCGTCTCGGAAAAGCTCATTCCCTACCTGCCCGTCTCCCGTGTGCAAAAGGACGACGCCGGCCGGTATTCCCTGAGCTACGACCACCCGAAGTCCATCGGCTACGTGGCCCCCTTCTACGGCAACTTCGGCATCGTGCTGCGCGCCTACGCCTACATCCTGCGCCTGGGACGCGAGGGGCTCGTGCGCGTGTCGGAAGCGGCGGTGCTTGCCGCCAACTACCTGCGCAAGCGCATAGCCACGGCCATCGAGGTGCCCTACGACCGCACCTGCATGCACGAGTTCGTGGCCTCGGCGGCCGCGCTTGCGGCGTCGAAAAACGTGCGCGCCCTGGACATCGCCAAGGCCCTGCTCGACCGCGGCTACCACGCGCCGACCATCTACTTCCCGCTCATCGTCAAGGAGGCGCTCATGATCGAGCCCACCGAGACCGAGAGCAAGGACACCCTCGACGCCTTCGTGGCCGACCTGCTGGACATCCTGGCCCTGGCCGAAATCGACCCCGAGGCCGTGCGCGCCTGCCCGACCACCCTGCCCGTGGGCCGGCTGGACGAGACCCGCGCCGCGCGCGCCATGGAGATTACGGATGACCTCTAGTCCGGCCAAACGCCTTGTCGTGGTCGGGGCCGGCCCCGGCGGCTACGACGCGGCCCTGGCCGGCGCGGCGGCGGGCCTTGCCGTCACGCTCGTCGAACGCGGCAAGCTCGGCGGCACCTGCCTCAACTGGGGCTGCATCCCGACCAAGCACCTGCTCGCCGCGACACTCGCCATCGAGGCCCTGGAAGCCCAATCCAGGCAGAAGCTGGCCTCGGGCGCGGTCACGGTGGACCTCGCCGCCGTGCAGGCGAAGAAGAGAAAACTCCAGGCCGCGACCCACGCAGCCATGGCCAAGCGCCTGGAGACGGCCGGCATCCGGCTCGTTTCCGGCAACCTCGCCGGCGTCGCCCCCGGCGTGGCCCATGTGGCGGCCGGCGGCACAACCGAGGCCATCCCCTTCGACGCGCTGATCCTGGCCCTGGGCTCGCGCGCGGCCGCCTTTCCGGGCGTCAAGCCCGACGGCAAGGCCGTGCTCGGCGTCGCGCCGGTGCTCGATTTCAACGAAGCCCCCAAAAGCCTCCTCATCGTCGGGGCCGGGGCCATTGGCCTCGAAATCTCCGAAATCTACCGCCGCCTGGGCACCAAGGTGACGCTGGTCGACGCCGCGCCGCGCCTGGCCCCGGCCGAGGATCCGGACGTGGCCAAGGTCGTCGCCCAGGTCATGCGCAGGAAAGGCATCGACGCCCGGGCCGGCGTCAAGGTGGAAAGCCTGGTCACGGACGAGGACGGCATGGCCCGCATGACGCTGGCCGGCGGCGAGACGCTCGTTGCCGAAAAAGCCCTTGTCGCCATCGGCCGCTTCGCCGCGACCATGGTGCCGGGGCTGGCCGAACTCGGCGCGACCTTTGCCGACCCCGCGCCCAACCGGGCCTGGATCAAGACGGACGACGCCTTGCGGACCGCGCCGGGAATCTATGCCGTGGGCGACTGCAACGGCCGGGTGCTGCTCGCCCATGCCGCCTCGAGCCAGGGCGTCTACGCCGCGCGCCACGCCGCGGGCCTGGAAACGGGGCCTTACGCGCCCGGGCCGATCCCGGGCTGTTATTACGGCGTGCCGGAGATCATGCGCGTGGGGGCCATCGCCGCCCCGGGCGACGCGGTTTCGGAGGCCGCCTTCGTGGCCAACCCCATCGCCCAGGCCCACAGCGACACGGCCGGTTTCGCCCGCGTCGTCTGGCGCGAGGGCAAGGTGACGGGCATCACGGCCGTGGGGCACGGCGCGTCAACCATGGGCACGCTGGCCACGGTCATCGTGTCCGGGGGCTGGACGCGGGAGCGCTGCGAAGCGCTCGTCTTCCCCCACCCGGGCCTCGACGAGACCCTGCGCGCCGCGCTGTTGGCGGAAGTGAAAACGAAAGCGTAAAATAGATGCGGGGGAAAACTTCTTGAAAGAAGTTTTCCCCCGCGCCCCCTTTCCAGAACTTTCAAAGGGGATTGCCGTGCATCGGATGCATGACGTGAGATATTTGCAGCATTCTTTTCTGCGGCAGGGGATCACCAGACGCTTTTTCCTGCGTGCCGGGCTGGTGGGCGCCTGCGCCTGCATGCTGCCGTGGCCCGCATTGGCGAAAAAAGCCGCCACGCCGGCTCCCTCCGCCGCGGCGGCCCCTGCCGCAACGCCGGCAGTCAATTTTTACGTCGCCAACCGCGACAAGCTCCTCACCGACTTCAAAGGCGTGTGCGCCGGGGCCGAACACTGGCTCGCCGCCCGCACTGCCGAACCCACGGCGCAGGCCATCGCCGACGACGCCCTGCGCCGCTATGACCGCATGCTGCCCGGCATGCCCGACATCGGCGGCGCGACCAACCGCAACCAGCCCTTCCTCATCATGGCCGGCTGGCTCACAGCCCTCTACCAGGCGATGGGCGAGAAAGGCATGACCGCCAAGGACTCCGGCCGCCTGCTCTACGACCTCTACGCCGCGGACTGGGCCGCCGTACCGCCGCAAAAAGCCAAGGCCATGGGCGCGGCGCTCTTTTCCGTGGCCTACCTCCAGTCGCTCCAGGACTGGGCCACCGAGAGCCAGAAGAAGAAATACCCCGGCGACTGGATCGGCAAGGTTCTCCCCGGCGACGGCAAGACCTACGACCTCGGCTACGACTACACGGAATGCGGCGCGGTCAAGTTCTTCAAGGCCCAAGGGGCCATGGCCGTCGCCCCCTACTACTGCCTCAACGACTTCCTGGCCTCCCGCGCCCAGGGCACGGGGCTCTCGCGCCAGCACACCCTCGCCCAGGGCGATGCGCTGTGCGATTTCCGCTACAAGCGCAACCGCCCCGTCACCCAGAACTGGGATACCGAAACGCCGAAATTCCCCGGCAATAAACCCGCGTAAACGGGAGGGGGGAGCGAGAAGGGGAGAAAGAGGGAGAGGGGAGAATGCCTCCGGCGGCCAGGAGAGGCCGGGGGCCCCTCCTGGACCACCCCGAAAGGGGCGCACACCGCGCGCGTCGCAACGGCCGCGCCCGTCATTTCGACGCGTCTTCGGGAAGAAATTCCTCTCTGGGAATTATGGTAATTCATTTTATTTCGGATAAATACGAGAGTTATGCACAAGGATCTGATTCTGGCTTCGACCTCGCCGCGCCGCAAGGCACTGCTGACGCTGGCCGGCATTCCCTTCACCATCGTGCCAAGTCCGGCCGAGGAGCCGGAACCCGATTTCGGCGAGTTGCCCGCCGCCTATGCCGCGCGCATGGCCCGGCTCAAGGCGGCGGCCGTGGCGCGGGCGCATCCCGACGCCGTGGTGCTCGGCGCGGACTCGGTGGTGGCCGTGGGCGACGTGATTTTGGGCAAGCCGCGCGACGCGGCGGACGCGAAAAGGATGCTCGGGCTGCTTTCCGGCCGCGTGCATCAGGTCATGACGGGCTGCGCGCTCTTCGGCCTCGCCGCCGAGCCCGAGGTGTTCACCGTTGCGACGGACGTGCACATGACGCCCCTTTCCGAGGACGCCATCGCCGCCTACGTGGCCACGGGCGAACCCATGGACAAGGCCGGGGCCTACGCCATCCAGGGCAAGGCCGCGGCGTTCATCACGGAAATCCACGGCTCTTATACCAACGTGGTCGGCCTGCCGCTGGCGGAAGTCGCCGCCTTGCTGCGGCCGCGTATCGCCATGTCGGCCTGAGTCTCGAAAAAGCCCCATGCCTCCCCGCATCACGGCCGCCACGCCCGACGAATACCCGGCCCTCGCCGAGCTCTGGGAAGCCTCGGTCCGCGCAACGCATTCTTTCGTTACGGAAGCGGATATCCGCGTCTTCAAGCCGCTCGTGCGCGACACCTATCTCGCGGCGGTGGCGCTACGTTGCGCGCGGGACGTTTCCGGCGCGGCGCTGGGATTTGTCGGCGTGGCTGCGGGGAAAATCGAGATGCTCTTCGTCGCGCCGGCCTGCTTCGGCCAGGGCATCGGCTCCGCGCTGCTGACGTGCGCCGTGGAGACGCTCGGCGCGACGGATGTGGACGTCAACGAGCAAAACGCCGCCGCCCTCGCCTTCTACAAACGGCGCGGTTTCACAGTCGTCGGCCGCTCCCCGTGCGACGGCCAGGGCAAGCCCTATCCGTTGCTGCACATGACGCGCACGCGTTAGCGCCCCTAGCCCTCCTCCCCGTCCAGATCGACGAGTCCCATGCGGGCGGCGTAGTGCACGAGTTCGGCCAGGTTCGAGAGCCCGAGCTTGCCGAAGATGTTGGAGCGATGGTTTTCCACGGTCTTGCGGGAAATATAGAGGCCGGCCGCGATCTCGGCCACGCCGCGGCCTTCGGCGAGCAGTCGCAGCACCTGCTGTTCGCGGCGCGTGAGCGTCTCGTAGGCCGGATCGGCGGGGCGCACCCGGCGCGCGGCGTAGGCGTCGAGCCGGTCGAGCAGTTGCGGCGCGATAGCCCCGTCGAGGTAGCGCTCCCCGCGCGCGAGCGCGGCAAGGCCGGCGATGAGGCTCCCGGCGGCGGAATCCTTGACCACGTAGCCCATGGCTCCGGCGCGCATGCTCTCGGCCACGATGTCGAGCCGCGCGTGCATGCTGACCACGAGCACCTGCGGCGGCGCGGCCAGGGCGCGCAACTGGCCGATGACCTCGATGCCGCCGGCGTCGGGCAAGGCGATGTCGAGCAACACGACATCCGGGACGAGTTCGTCGGCCAGGCGCAGGGCCTCGCCCGCCGTGCCGGCCTCGCCGACCACGACGTAGCCTGGCTCCCGGCCAAGGATCGCGCGCAGTCCCTCCCGAAAAAGCGGATGGTCGTCCACGAGCAGGACCTTCAGGGCTTCGGACATGCCGCCCCCTCCGTGATCGGCACCTCGGCCGTGACCGTCGTGCCCTTGCCCGGCCGCGACGTAAGCCGCAGCCGGCCGCCGAGCAACCGCATGCGTTCGCGCATGCTCCACACGCCCATGCGCTTTTCCGCAAGCGCCCGGGGCAGGCGGTTTGCCGCGTCGAAACCCTTGCCGTCGTCGGCCACGCGCAGCAGGCAGTGCGGATGGGAGGCGATCAGGCGCACGCCGATGCGCCGCGCCCCGCCGTGGCGGCAGGCGTTGGACAGGCATTCCTGAAGCACGCGGTAGAGGTTGATGCTCGTCTCGAAGGGCAGGCGCACGGCCTCCATGCCGTCGGCGGTGAAATCGATGCGCACGCCGTGGCGCGCGCCGTATTCCTCGCACAGGCGAAAGGCCGTACCCACGAGGCCCAACTGGTCAAGCGCCGGAGGCAACAGGCCGTAGGCCAGGTCGCGCAGGGACGCCACGGCCGTGCCGAGCTGTGCGGAAGCGTCCATGACGATCTCGCATGCGGCACCTGTGGCATCTGGGCCGTCCTTGGCGGCAAGCAACGGCACGAGGCCGTCAAGGCGCATGCGGGTGGCGGAAAGGGCTTGTGCCACGTCGTCGTGCAGTTCCCGGGCGATACGCTGGCGTTCGTGTTCCTGGGCCTTCAGGAGCTCGCGGGAGAGTTCGCGCAACCGTTCCGCGTCGCGCCGGGACTGGGCGATGCGGCCGAGGTGGTCGGCCACGGCGTCGAGAAGGTGGCGCTCCTCGCGCAGAAACGGCCCTTCGGCCAGGGGTGGCATCTTTTCCAGATAACCCACCTCCACCCGGCCCACCACCTCGCCGTCCACCGTAACGGGGCTCGCCTGCTTGTCCGCCGGGCGACGGTAATTGGCCGTGGCGCGCGAGAGGCCTCCGAGAATCACACGCGCGCAGGCGATGTCCGGAAACTGCCAGGCCCGTGTCAGCACGTCGCAGGCACCGGCCAGGATCTCGCCGAGGCCCAGGTCGCCGCGCTGGGCCAGCCGGGTGATCTCGTACAGGCAGTCCAGTTCCTTGACGCGCTCGGTGAGCGCCGCAACGAGCGAGGCCGCATCCCGGGGCGTCATGCCCTCCCCGGCATCCTTTCCCAACCGTGTCTTTTCCATCTTTCCGCCTGCCGGAACCGCCGCCTTGCGCGACGCCTTCCCGGCCGTATGGCAAACCGCCCGCGCGAAGGCAAGAATGCCTCGAAAAATAGAATCGGGGCGCGCCGGTCCTCCGGCGGACCGGCGCACCCCGATTGCCGCCCTAGCCGAGCAGGATCTTGCGGGCCAGGGCGTCCTCTGCGTCGGTGACGAACTCAAGGCCCGTCTCGCGCGCGGTTTCGCGGTTGGCCGCGACCACGTCGTCGCGGGCGATGTCGGCCACGCGGAATTTCCGCGCCCCGGCCAGCAGTTGCTGCAACCCGGCCCCGAGCTTGTCGAGCAGCGTGCAGGTCGCGACCGCGCCCAGGGGAATCTCGGCCATGGCGCGCGCCCCGAGCCGCGCCTTGAGCGTGTGCCAGCCGGCGAAGAGCTGCTCCGGACGCTCGCCCAGGGCCGCCACGCTTTTGGGCAACGCGTCCCAGTTGCCGCCCAAGGTTTCGCGGCGTTCGGGGTAGAGCACGCCCTCGATATTGGAGCCGACGAACCCCGGGATCATCATCGCCCGGCCCATGCAGACGAGCTTCACGTACGGCGCGCCCAGGGCCAGGGCCTTGAAAATGTGGTCCTCGCGGGCGAGCCCCCCGGCAAAGGCCATGTCCGCCGGCCGCCGGCCCGAAGCCGCCAGCAGCGCCGCGTATTCCCGAGCCTTGGCATGCAGCAGGATTGCGGGCACGCCCCAGGTCTCCATCATGTTCCAGGGGCTCATGCCCGTGCCGCCGCCGGCCCCGTCCACGGTGAGCAGGTCGATGCCGGCGTCGCAGGCCAGGCGGATGGCCAGGGCCAGGGCTTCCATGCCGTAGGCGCCGGTCTTGAGCGAAATGCGGGAGAATCCGAGACCGCGCAGGGCGGCGACGGTTTCCAGAAACGCTTCGGCCACGGCCCCGGCATCCGTGGCTTCGACGTAGCCGAGCCGGCTGTGGCGGGCGAATTCCCGCACCGCGCCGGAGGCGAACGCCTCGACAACGGCCGGGTCCTCGGGATCGGGATCCACGAGGTAGCCGCGCGCCTTGAGAAACCGGGCGTAGCCGATGTCCCTGACCTTGATCTCGCCGCCGATGTTCTTCGCCCCCTGCCCCCATTTGAGTTCAATAACGATGTCCGGGCCGTATTTCTCGATGACGTAGCGGCCTACGCCGTTGCGGGCGTCCTCGACATTGAGCTGGACGATGACGCCGCCGGAGTCGTCGGCGTAGCGCCGGTACATGGCGATGCGCCGGTCGAGTTCCGGCGCGCGCACGACGCGGCCGTTCTCGAAGACCGCCGCCTTGTCGATGCCGACGACGTTTTCCCCGATCACGATGGGCACGCCCGCCAGGGCGCAGCCCACGGCCAGACAGTTCCAGTACCGCGCGGCGATCATGGTCGAGCCGAGCGCCCCGGTCATGAGCGGCAGCCTGGCCCTGGTCTTCTGCGCGGCCCCGAAGGACGTCTCCAGGCCCACGTTGGTGAAAAGGCAGTCGTCCGCGTTTTGCGACAGATGCGCCGCCTGCCCCTCGGCCCCGTAGACACGGCCCTGGATGCGCAGTGCGTTGTAGGAGACGCCCGTTTCGCAGGCGTTGCCGCTGCCGGCGGTGATCATGCCGAAATCCCGGGGATAGAGCATGGCGCGCCCGGCCAGGCTCGACAGCCACGTCTCGCACCGGCCGGCGCAGTCCGCCCGGCACAGACTGCACAACCCCGATTCCACCGGCGTGCCCCGGTTGGCGGTCCCCAGCACGTCATTCGTTTTTTGCCACTGCTGCATGCTGTTCCTCATTCGGTTTGATGTGGGCGCTTCGCCAAAAGCATCATGCCCGGCCCGCGCGCGCCGACAACCGTAAACGCCGAAAATTCCCATGCGTCGAGAGGCATCTTCCCGTCATGGTCGGGAGACGCTCCCCGAAAATCCGGGAGATTTTCCCGCATTTCTGCGGGAGGCAGCCCGATTGCAGCAAACGCGGCCCGGAATACATCTGGCCGGGAAAGACAACACAAAGCGAGGAGACGATGCGAGACGACACAAGCCATCCGCAGACGGGCCTGCCCCCGCCGCAAAACCCCATCCCTGCCGGACCGGACGCCCCGAACCGGCGCGCCGTCCGCCTGGACGCCGGGCCGCCAAGCGTCCGGTTTCCGGCCCAGGTCCGAAATTTTCCGCGCCGGGAGCACCTCGCCGGACCGCCGCCGTCGCGGGCCGCGGGGCCGCGCTACGACATGCGCCTGCGCTGCGACCTGGACGCGGCCCAGGCGGCGCGGCTCGGCGACAGGCTGGTGCGGGCCCTAAGCGAAGGCGTGGGACGCATCGTGCTCTGGATCGAGGGCACGCGCCCGCCTTCGATCGAGGCGGCCTGCCTCGTCAACAGCCTGGGCCGGCACATAGGCCGGGAATGCGGCTTCCAGGGCGTGGAAATGCGCGGCCAAGGCCCGGGTTTCCGCGCCCTGGTCGCGGCGTTTCGCCAGGGACAGGCAGGAGCGGTATCCGCGAAGGAGGACCGGCCATGATCTGGGTTTCCGTGTGCGTCGCCATCTGCGCCGTCGCGGGCCTGTGCCGCATCGGCGTCTTCCGCTCCGGGGAAGGCAGCCTGCCGCGCGACTTCGATTTCGACATCTACAAGAACCGGGAACTCAACATGCGGGGGCTTTTCGACAAGACGAAATGGTATTGACCGCGCCGGAGCGTCATGCGTCCGCGCGCCGGCCCGCGAAGACCGCCCGTAGCGTGACCGCGCCGATGACCACGATCCCGCCGAGAACGGCGAAGCGCCCCGGCAACTCGCCGCAGCCGAGCGCCACGAACACGGGATTCAGCACGGGTTCGAGCGTCATGATGCAGATCGCGGTCAGCGCCCGCAACCTTTTGATGCACCAGACATAGAGCGCCAGCGACAGCCCCTGCTGCACGACGCCGAGATAGGCCAGACCCAGCCAGGCCGCGGCGTCGCGCGGCGGGCCGGCGAAGAGAAACGGCAGCCCGGCCGCCGCCGTCAGCAGATGCCCGGCGATGACCGCCGAAACCAGGGACCCGTCGCGCCCGGCGCGCATGGCCAGGGTGAAAACGGCATAGGAAATGCCCGTGCCCACGGCCAGCACGTTGCCCCAAAGTCCTTGGGGCGAAAGCTTGTCCAGGAAGAAAAGCGCCATGCCGCCGACCGTGGCGGCGACAAAGGCCCAATCCGCGGGCCGCGTGGGTTCCTTGAGCACGGTGGGCGCGAAAAGCGCCACGTAGACCGGCGCGGTGTAGGCGAGCAGGATGGCGTTGGCTGCGGTGGTGAGCTTGGTCGCGGCCACGTTGGTGACGAGCAGGCCCGCGTAGCCCAGGGCCGCGCAGACGAAGGGCCGCGTGAGCCGGAAATCGAGCCTGCCGCGAAAAAGGGCCGCAAGGGTCAGCGCCGCAAGCAGGCTGCGCCCGCCCGTGACCGCCATGGGCGAAAGCGGCGCGAGCTTGATCGCAACACCCCCCGTGCTCCACAAAAACGCCGTCACGGCCAGCAGCAGCGCCGCCCGTCCCTGTCCCCGCTCCGCCATGCCGCCGTCCTTTACGCCGCACGCCGCCGGCTTGCCCGCGCGCCCGATACGCGCTAACAGCCCGGCACCATGAACCGGAAACCGTGCGGAGGCAAGGCGCGCCGCGGACATGTTCGAAGCTGAAATCAAATACGCGGCCGACGCGGCCTTTGCCCCGGCCGGGGAGGCGCTCCCGGAGACGGTCTACCGCGACGTCTATTTCGATACGCCGGACGACGTCCTCGCCGCCGCCGGACGGGAGCTGCGGCTGCGCGCGTGCGACGGAGCGACCGTGCTCACCTGCAAGCGGCCGCCCTTCGACACGGACACGGCCTCCAAGGAGGAGCTGGAAACGGTCGTGGCCGACGGCGCGGCCATGGCGGCGATCCTGCAAAGCCTCGGCTATGCGCCGCGCATCGCGTTTTCCAAGCGCGTGCGCCGCCACCGCGACGCCTTCCATGGCCTTGCCCTGGACATCGCCGTGGTCACGGTCGATTTCGCGCCAGAGACGTTCGTCGAAATCGAACACCTGGCGCAAACGCGCGAAGCGGCCCTGGCCGCCCTGCCGCACATCCGCGCCTACGCCGCCGCGCACGGGCTGACCCGCGAATGCCCGCGCGCCTACACCGCCCTGTTCCTGGCGCACCTCGCGCAAAAGGAGAAAACGCCATGCCGGACGCCGCCCTCGCCCCGTACCTGAAAGCCGACGCGGTCATCGATTGGAACGCACCCGCCGTCGCGGCCCAGGCCGCCGCCCTGGCCGCAGGCGTTTCCTCGCCCCTGGCCGTGGCCAGGGCCGCCTTTCTCTTCGTGCGTGACACCATCCGCCACAGCGCCGATTTCCGGCAAAATCCCGTCACCTGCGCCGCCTCGGAAGTGCTGCGCCACGGTACGGGCTACTGCTACGCCAAGGCCCATCTGCTCGTGGCGCTGTTGCGCGCAAACGGCATCCCGGCCGGGCTGTGCTACCAGCGCCTGACGCTCGATCCCGCAACGGACCTGACGCGCTTTTGCCTGCACGGCCTCGCGGCGGTCCATCTGCCGGAGCATGGCTGGTACCGCATCGATCCGCGCGGCAACAAGCCGGGCGTGGATGCCCGGTTCACCCCGCCCGTGGAGCGCCTGGCCTTCGCCATCGTCCACCCCGGCGAAGCGGACCTGCCCGGCATCCATGCCGCGCCGCTGCCCGTGGTCATGGCCGCCCTGCGCCGCCATGCGACCTGGGACGCGCTGCTGGCCGACCTGCCCGACCTGGCCGCGCAGGCGGATTGACGCGATACGGTCATTTTTCGGACATTTTTGTTGCTCTTCCTTCCTTTTTGCAGCTTCCGGCACGACTGCGTGACGGCATGGGTCGTATCGTCCCTCTTTGCGGAGAATTATTTTCCCATGAAATGAGCCCGTTGCACAAAAGTCGTCATGTTTCTCCACAAAATTGGTGTACTTTGCACGGCAATTGCTTATTACTAGCGATAGCCCGGATCGGACCCGGCGCGGGTCCGGACGGAATCCAGACGAGGAGGTCGCCATGGAATCGGCACTGACGCTGCGCAAAACCGCTCCCCCAGAATTGTCCGACGAATCGCTCGCCATCCACCATGTCTCCGTCCTGGAAGTGGAAATCGGCCACGGGGCCATGTCCACCATGCGCAAGGCCATGAAGGAAGTCGCGGCCCAGACGGGCGTGAGCTTCGACGAGGTCATGCGCGGCTTAAGCGGCCATATGTACTGGGTCGAAGCCACGGGAACGCTGCTTTGCGTCATCCCCCTGCCCGATACGGACCTGTACCTGGAAATCCCCGAGGATTTCTGGCGCATCCGCGAGCTCTCCCAGGCCACGCATTAGGCGTCTTTTCGGGGCGGCGCGCGCCTGCCGGCCACGCCGCCCTCTCTTGCCCCGCCACGGCTTTTCCGGCATGCTTCCCGCGTTTCTCCTGCTTCCCCGATAGCCAAGGGGAATCGCGAGCCAAGACGCAACCACCATCCAGCCGGAATTCTCCATGGCCCCACACATCCCCGAATTTCCCAAAGCCCTCTTCGAGGAGCTCGACACCGACAAGTTGCGCCGCCGCTTCCTGGAATCCCTGCTCGAATTCCAGAACGTCGAGCGCGGTTCCCTCTGGGTCAAGCGCGAGGACGGCTACCAGTGCATCGAGGCCACGGGCGGCCCGAGCGAAGAGCAGCTCGTGGGCTTCGTCGTGCCCAAGGACAAGCCGAGCATCGTCGGCTGGGTCATCGAAAACGGCAAGATGACCATCGCCGAGCCGGGCAAGGACAAGCGCCACTTCAAGGAGGCGGAATCCGGGCTCGACGTCAAATCCACGCTGATTCTCTGCTATCCGCTGTCGCTTAAAAACGGCGAAGTCTACGGCGCGGTGGAAATCATCGACACCGCCCACGGCGGCAGCCGCCTCAACCTCGGCAAGGACTATCTCGAGCTGCTCGAGGAATTCATCGCCATCGGCTCCATAGCCCTCGGCAACGCGCTCGCGTTTGCCGACCAGAAAAACGAGACGCAGAAGCTGCGCAAGATCCTCGGCGGGCTCACGGGCGAAACGCCACTCGTGGGCAAGAGCCAGGCCTTCAAGGCGGCGCTCGAAACCGCGCGCAACTATGCCCGTAATGACTTCGCGGTGTGCATCACCGGCGAATCCGGCACGGGCAAGGAATTGTTCGCCCGGGAGATCCACCGCCTAAGCGACCGCAAGGACAAGCCGTTTCTGGTGCAAAACGTCTCCGCCATCCCGGACGCGTTGCTCGAATCGGAGCTCTTCGGCTACAAGAAAGGGGCGTTCACCGGGGCCGACCGGGACAAGGTCGGCCTGTTCGAGGCCGCGGACGGCGGCACGGTTTTTCTGGACGAAATCGGCGACATGCCGCTCTCGCTCCAGGCGCGCATCCTGCGCGTGCTCCAGGAGCACGAGATCAAGCCGCTGGGCGGTGCCAAGACGCAGACCGTGGACGTGCGCGTCATCTCGGCCACCAACCGCGACCTGCCCCGCGCCATCGCCGAAGGGACCTTCCGCGAAGACCTCTTCTACCGTCTCAACGTCCTGCCGCTGCACCTGCCGTCCCTGCGCGAACGGCCCGAGGACATCCCGGAACTGCTCGACTATTTCCTGTCCCGCGACGCCGCGCGCCTGGGCATCGCGCCCAGGAAGCTCTCGGCAGAAGCCCTGGCCGCCCTGCGTCGACGGCCGTTCCCCGGCAACGTGCGCGAGATGGAAAACCTCGTGCGCTACCTGCTCGCCACGGTCCCGGACACGGTCATCGAAGCCGGCGACATCCCGCCGGCAAGCGAGATCGGTATCGTGCGCGCCGCTGCGGCCGATGCGCACCCAACCTCCCCGGACGGCGGCCCCGACCTGGCCGCCTACACCTGGGAAGAGCTGGAACGCGCCTACGCCATGGCGCTGCTGGAAAAATTCAAATGGAACGTGACCAAGGCCGCCCGTGCCGCCGGCGTCAACCGCTCCACGTTCGATTCGAGATTGCGGAAGCTGGGGATTAGTAAAGAGTAGAAAGAGGGAAGAGGCTCCGGCGGCCGGGGGGGATTATCCCCCCCGGACCCCCTAAACGGGGAAAGCCGTTAGCGCGCCAGGGAGAAGCGCCAGGCGCAGGCGCAGTCCTCGCGCGTGATCTCGGGCGGGCAGCTGACGCAGGCGACACGGATGTCCGGGTCGATGCCCGCGGCAAAGGCCGTGTATTCCACCGTGCCGCCGGAAATGCACGGATACGGCGGCAGGCCCTGGCGCGTGCGCGAGAACTGCACGCGGCAGCGCACGATGCGAAACACGAAGGAATCGTCCGTCTCCTCGACGATGTCCCAGGCGTTGACGCGCGAGACGAGCCGCGCGCCGAACGCCGCCTTGAGCGCGGCCAGCCCCCCGCGCTCGGGCAGCCCCAGCGTCGCCCTGGCGCGCACGGCCTCGTAATACCCCAGCCGCGACCAGCAACTGTCATTGACCCGCTTGGCGTCGTGCATGCCCCGCGCGTCTTCCACCTCGCGAAACCACACGCCGTCCGCCGCGAGCCACGACACCGACAAGGCGTCGAGCAGCGCTTCCAAACGCTCGGTCCCAAGGCCGGCCAAAAGCGTCTGCACATCCTCGCCAAGCCCCAGCGCCCGCTCGATGCGCCGCGTGAGCAACGGCAAATATGCGTCGCCCACGCGCGATTCCATGGCCACGGCCGTCTCCGGTCCGAACTGATGCGCCGCCTCGGCCAGCCACAGGCCATAGTGCACCGCAATCTGCCGCACCGCCTGCGCGACATGCGCGGCTAAGGCCTCTGGCGGCCAGGGCGTTGCCCTGGACCCACCGGGGGGGATCATCCCCCCCGGCCCCCCTGGCCCGGTTTTGTCTTGCATAACCCTCCCCCTTTCTTCAGAAAGCTTCCAAAGCAAAAAATCTAAGACTTCGCCCCGTCAGGGGCGACGGCCCCATCTTCGTACCGCCAACGCCAATCCTCCCGGTGCCCGCAGCCCTCCCGCGCCACGACGCCGACCGGGGGGAGTGACTCCCCCCGGTGGGGTCCGGGGCAAAGCCCCGGCGGGTCCAGGGCAGAGCCCTGCCCGCCGGAGGCTCCCCGCTATCCCTCGGTCTGGCCGAGCTCGCGGATAAGCCCCGAGAGCGCGCCGGTCTGGTCGGCCAGGTTCTGGAAATGCTGGGAAGCGTCCTGGGCGCGGTCGGCGTTGTCGCGGGCGATTTCGCTGACACGGTCCATGCTGTCCATGATGGAACGGGCCGACGCTGCCTGTTGTTCGGCGGCGGCGGCGATGGCCCGCACCTGTCCCGCCGAGGCGTCTGCCGCGCCGAGGATGCGGCGCAGCATTTCCCCGGACTGTTCGGCCAGCCCGGCCGTGGCATCCACGGCTTCCATGGTCTTGTCCATGCCGTCCATGTTTTCGTGGGTCATGGACTGGATGGACTTGATGTTTGCGGTCACTTCGCCGGTTGCGGCCATGGTCTTTTCCGCGAGCTTTCTGACTTCGTCGGCGACCACGGCGAACCCGCGCCCGGCCTCGCCGGCGCGGGCCGCCTCGATGGCGGCGTTGAGCGCCAGCAGGTTCGTCTGGTCGGCGATGTCGGAGATGACCTGGACGACCGCGCCGATGCCTTCGGAGCGTTTGCCGAGTTGGCCCATGTCGGCCTTGAGTGTTTCTGCCATGTTCTTGAGGCGGCCCATGGCTTCCATGGTATTCTTGACGATGGCTTCGCCTTCCAGGGCGATCTCGCGCGTCTGACCGGTGGCCGTGGACGCTTCGGCGGCGTTCTGGGCCACATCGGTCACGGCATCGCGCATCTGGCCCATGGCATCGGCCGTGGATTCCAGCTGTTGCTGCTGCTGGCGGGCTCCCTGCTGGATGTCCCGCCCAAGGTGCGTCAGGTCGCGCGTGGCCGCGCCCACTTCGCCGACGACGGAGGTCAGGCCGTTCACGGCCGCGAGCATGGCCCCGTTGGCAGCCTCGACCTTTTGCGCCGCCTCCAGGGCTTCGTTTGCCGCCTGGGCCGAACGCGCGGCCTCGCGGGTGGCCAGGGCCTCCTTGTCGCGAATGGCGTCGAGGTTGCTTTTGAGTTCGCCGGCCATGGCTTCCAGTGCCTGCTGCAACTGGCCCACCTCGTCCGCGCCACGGGCGCTCAAATGCACGTCCAGGTCGCCGGCGGCGATACGCCGGGCCGCCTCGGTCGTTTCCCGGACGGGGCGGGAAATACCCCGGGAGATCATGAGGCTCAGCGGCAGCAGCACGAGCAGGAACATGACCGCGAACACCGCCGCGTCAACGTAGGTCATGCGGTTGCCAAGCGCGCGCATGCGGTCGGCGATTGCCGCACGGGCCTCGTCCACGTTGTCCACATAAACGCCAGTGCCAACCCAGTAGCGGGTGCCGGGAATCATGGTCGCATAGCCGAGCTTGGGCATGTCGCCCTTTCCGGGCTTGGCCCAGGTGAACTTGACGAAGCCGCCCCCGGCCTGTGCCGCCCTGGCCAGCTCGCGCACCGAATACACGCCGTCCGACCCCTTGAGTTCGGACAGATCCTTGCCGGGCAACGTCGGATTGACCGGGTGGGCCACGTTGGTCGTATCAGTGTAGATGAAAAAATATCCCGACCGGTCTTCCTCGAAAAAGGCGTCCTTGATGGCCGCCCGCAGAGAGGCCTCGCGCTTTTCATCGGGAACGGCAGCCAGTCCCGCGGCAAGCGCCGCAGCCAGACTATCCGTGGCCACCTTGATCTTGGCCTTCTCGCCAGCCAGAATGGCCTGTTGCGCCTCCCAAGCCCCGGCATCGGCCAGCCGATACGAGGAATACACGCCGACGCCGAAGATCACGGCGGCGGACAGCGCGGACACGACAAACAAAATCAAGAGCTTCGTGCTGATGGAGAGGTTTCTCAAGGCGGGTACTCCTTGCCTTGCCAAGAAAAAAGGCACGCACGACCCGGACGGGCCGTGCCGGAAAGCACGGACGCGCCCCCTACAGGCTCGCGCCCAGAATCAGCAGGGCCACGTAGGCGGCCGTAACGGTGAACACAAAATTGCGCATGCAGCGCACGAACATCTTGCGCTTGGCCAGCATGAATTCAATCATGCCCAATCGCTCGTCGGGACGGTCACGCATATGTGGCAATCTGTCGATATAATGATCCATATACGACTGTTCCGACAGTAGCAGCAGATAGACGCGCGGTCTGAAATAGAATCTATAATACAAGAGAAACAAGGAGAAATAGGCGACAAAAAGCAGCAGAGAGTAGCGCAGGCTGAGCATTGACACCTTCCTTCCGGGATATGCCGCGCCAAAGGCGCGAGCCACTGTCTCCCATACTTCCCGGCCGAATTCAAGACCGGCACCAGGCCTTGCCCCAGGCAAACGCCCGGTGTAGCTTCACCCCCGCCCCAAAACATCGCTCACGGAGGCTCCGACCATGACCACGGGCGACCGCCTGTCCCTGCTCGTCACCGGCCTCGGCCCCATCGGCAAGATCCCCTACGCCTCCGGCACCTGGGGCTCGGCCGCCGCCGCCCTGGCCGCACCGGCCCTCTTCCTGCCCCTGCCCGGATTCTGGCGCGTCGTCATCCTCGCCGCGCTCTTCTGGATCGGCGGCGTCGCCGGCACACGCGTCGAAAAACTCCTCAACCGCAAAGACCCCAGCCACATCGTCCTCGATGAACTCATCGGACAGTGGATCACCTACCTGCCCTTCGCCACGCTCCCCCCCCTGGAACTCTTCGTCGGCTTCCTGCTCTTCCGCGGCTTCGACATCCTGAAGCCCTCTCCCGTGCGCGCCTCCGAGAACTGGCTGCCCGGCGGCTACGGCGTCATGATCGACGACGTGCTCGCCGGCATCTACGCCTGCCTGTGCCTCGCCATCTTCCACTGGCTGCGCGGTTAAGCTGGGGCGCTGCCCCAAACCCCGTCGGGGAGGTCCAGGAGGGGATCATCCCCTCCTGGCCGCCGGAGGCATCTTCCCCCTTCCCTTTCTCCTCCCCCCCTCCATTTCTCGCGCGGCCTCTCCCCGCCTAAACCAGATTTCACTTGCCCGGGGCTGGCGGAGGGCGGTATGGGGGCGTCAATGCCTTGGAAGGTCCCGGGCAGAGCGGCAGTCACGGCAACGGAGGGTAGTCCCCGTTAACCATTATTCCCATACCGGGCGATTGAGCGCCCCATGGATTCGCCTGAGCGCGTGAAAGATCCTGGGATGACGGGATACCGCCGGTTGCCGGCAGGACGCGACTACGGCGAATCTTTTTTGGGGGCAACAAAAAACGGCCACCGGGAATCCCGGCGGCCGTTTTGGCGTAGTGGCGAAGAAAGCTGCTAGTAGGTGGCGCGGAATTCGTCGCGGCGGTTCTTGGCGTAGGCAGCTTCGCTATGGCCCGGATCCAGGGGACGTTCCTTGCCGTAGCTGACGGTGGACAGGCGGTCGGCGGCGATGCCCAGATTGGACAGGTACTGGGCGGAAGCCTGGGCACGACGCTCGCCAAGGGCGAGGTTGTACTCAGCCGTGCCGCGCTGGTCGCAGTTGCCTTCGACGATCAGCTTGATCTGCGGGTACTGGCGCATGATCTCGGCCTTGCGGGTCAGGATCTGGCGCGATTCGGCGGTCAGGTTGGAGCTGTTGAAAGCGAAGTGGACCATCTGCGCCAGCTCATTGGCGGCCTGACCCATCTTCTCGCGCAGGGCGCGTTCCTGTTCCAGGCGCGCACGCTCCTGGTCTTCCCAACTGGTGCCGGAACCGTCGCCGGGGCCGCCGGCTTTTTTGGCGCAACCAAACCCCGCCAGAGACAGCATGAGCACCAGCATCGACAAAATCACAATCCTCGAACGCATCATTTCTTCTTCCTCCTCACATAAAGCCCGCCCGGGCTTTGCGTAACCAGAGGCTTTGCCCCTGGCCGTTCTCGATGGGCTGGCGAAGCACCAACGGGACGGCCCCCAATTACGCCTCCTGCAATAAAATGCAACAGGGAATTATGGGCCATTTTGCGGTCTTGCGCCAACCAACCGACTCCCTGACCTCATTAACGGCAATACGCCTTTCCGCCCCTTCTTTATTACAGGATAGTCATCCACCGCGCTACTTGGGCAACGGCCCCCAGAACGGCATCTGCGCCGCGCCGTCGCCGGTGGGGATCATGACCGGCGTCGCACCCTGGCGCGTGGTCACGTAAAGTTTCTTCTGCCCGCTGCGGGTGGAGGAGAAGACGATGAAGTAGCCGTCCGGAGAGAAGGAGGGATTCTCGTCCGAGCCGCCGCCCGAGGTCACCTGCGTCTCCTGCCCCGAGGTCAGGTCGTGGACGAACACCTTCTGCGCGCCGCCGAGCTGCTTGGTGAAGGCGACGAACTTGCCGTCGGGGCTCATGCTCGGGTTGGTGTTGTAGCCCGAGGAGGTCAGCCGCCGGGGCGAACCGCCGTGGACGTCCTTGGTGTAGATGTTGGGGCTGCCGGTTTCGTCGGAAACGTAGGCCATGAGGCGTCCCGAGGCGTCGAAAGTCGGGGAGACGTCGATGCCGGGGCTCGTCGCGATGGCGCCGCCGGGCTGGTAGGCGGAGTTGAGCAGGTAGATGTCGGCCTTGCCGTGCAGGGCGAGGCTCACGGCGATTTGGCCGTCTGGCAAAAAGCGCGGGCTGACCACGTTGGTGCTCGGCAGGGTGTAGACCTGGGGCTTGCCGCCGCCGGACCAGACGCCGAGGTAGTGGGAGCGCGAGCCGATGAGCGTGAAGCAGATGCGCCGGCCGTCATAGGACCAGGCGGGGCTCACGGCCATGCCCAGGTCGTTGTAGCTGGTCACCCGGGTGAGCCCCCGGCCGGTGGGCCGCACGGTCCAGATGTCCGTGCCCTTGCCCGAGCTCGGCTTGACGAAGGCGATCTGGGAATTGAAAAAGCCGCCCTGGCCGGTCAGGGCCATCATGAGCTCCATGCAGAAGCGGTCGGCGATATCGGGCAACTGTGCGTCGGTGACGCTGTCGTAGCCTTTGCCCACGAGCACTTTCTGCGTGTAGACCTCGAAGGCGCGCAGTTCCACGTTGCCGAGGTTGCCGCCCGGGGTCCACTGGGAGGTGACGACCACGTCGATCTTGCCCATGGCGAAGGGCTTGAAGTCGATCTGTTCTGCCGTGGGGCCGCCGATCTGCCCGGGGATGTTCGAGGGCGGCACGAGTTGCAGGAAGGGCAGGAACTGCAAGTCCTTGTTGATGAGGTCCTGGAGTTTGTCGGCCGGGGAAAGCTGGCCGCCGCCGGCGAAAGGCCGGGCCATGACGAGGTTCATTTTGGCCTGTCCCGGCCCCTGGATGTCCACGGCCAGGGAGGTCTGCTGCTGGGCCCGGGCCGTGCCGGCAAAAATCCCCATAAGCAGGGCGATGGCCCCGAAAACGCCGATGATCCGCTTTTTCGCGCGCATGGTCATTGTCCAAATCCTACGGCAGTCTGCTTGATCGTTGTTGAATCCCGCCCGGTCGCCCGGGCTGGCCCATGTGTGTAGTGCTATAGCCCGAGACCGGCCCTTGGGCAATTCTCGACGGCTGAAAGTTGCATGAATTTCCGGCGAGGATCCCCCGCCCGGCTTGGGGGCGTTTTGCGCCCCAAACGCCGCATCACCGGCCGAGCTCCTGGGAGCTGAAGCGCAGTTGCAGGATGGTGAGCCCGGTCGGCGGTGGCGGCAGCGTTTCGGTCTCGGCCACGGACTTGACCGTGGAGGCGTCGAAATTCGCCTGCCCCGAGGACTGGACGAGGTGGTAGTTCTGGATGCGGCCGTCCTTGTCGATACGCACTTCCACGATGGCAAGGAGCTGCTGTTTCGCGCCCTGGGGGAAACGCCAGTTCTTCTTGACCTCGCGGTTGACGATCTGGGCGTAGACGCCCATGGTCACACCCCCGCCGCCACCGCCGCCGGTACCGCCGGGCGTGCCGCCGCCACCGCCGCCGCCGGCCATGCGCCGGGCGTCGGCCAGGGCCTTGGACAGGGGATCGCCGCCGCCGGAGCCCGAGCCGGAACCGCTGCCGGAGCCCGAGCCCTTTCCGGCCTTGGACTTGGCGTCCTTGAGGGCCTGGGCAAGCGTGTCCTTGGCTGCGGCGGCCTCTTTGGCCGCGGCTTCCTTGGCGGCCGCCTCCTTGGCCGCGGCGGCCTTCTTGGCGTCCTCGGCCTTTTTCGCGTCGGCGGCCTTTTTCGCGTCCTCGGCCTTCTTGGCCTCTTCGGCCTTCTTCTTGGCGTCCTCGGCTTTCTTGGCGTCCTCGACCTTCTTCTTCTCTTCGGCCTTTTTCGCCTCGTCCGCTTTCTTTTTCGCTTCCTCGGCCTTTTTCTTGGCCTCTTCGACTTTCTTGGCTTCTTCCAGCTTTTTGGCTTCCTCAATTTTCTTCTTGGCTTCCTCGGCCTTCTTGGTCGCTTCCTCGAGCTTCTTGAAATCGGGCGTGGGCAGCGGCGTGGCCTTGGGTTCCGGTTTCGGCTCCGGTTTCGGTTCCGGCTTGGGCTCCGGCTTTTTCGGCTCGGAGCGGCTGGGCTCGGGTTCCGGGGCCACGGGCACGGCGGCCACGGGTTCCGGGGCGGCGGGTTTGGCCGGGGTGGGCGGAGCCTGGGCCGGTTCGGGCAGTTCGGCTTCGGCGGCCCCGGAATCGGGGCCACCGGCCGGTTCGGGAGGGCCGAGCTCGGGATGGTCGCCGGGGCCTTTGGGCCCGGGCGGCAGGCCAGCCTCGCCGGGCGGCAGGCCGGGCGCGCCGAGGGAAACCAGGTCCACTTCGTAGACGGGCACGTTGAGCTGGAAGCGCACCGGCTCGATATTGACGAAAACGAGACTGGCCAGCACCACGGTCAGGTGCAGGAAGACGGAGAATATCCAGCCTAAAACGCGCATGGGGCACTCGTCGGCGCGGACCGTGCGGCCCGCGCCGTCCTATTTCTTTTTGGCGGCGGGAGCGGCCGGGGCGGTCTTTTCCTCTTCGGCGACCACGCCCAGCTTGTCCACGCCGGCAGCCTTGACCACGCCCATGACCGAAACCACGGTGCCGTAGGGCACGGCCTTGTCGGCCCGAAGAAAGAGCTGCTTTTTCTGGTTGGTCACGAGCTGGTGCACCTGGCCCTCCAGTTCGCCGAGCTCCACCTGGTACTTGTCCAGAAAAAGCGAGCCGTCGGCCTTGACGGTGAGCACCACCGCGTCGCTTTCCTTGGGCAACACGCTCACCGCGCGCGTCTGCGGCAGGTCCACCTGCAAGCCCTGGGTCATCATGGGCGCGGTGACCATGAAGATGATCAGAAGCACCAGCATCACGTCCACGAAGGGCGTGACGTTGACGTCGGCCAACACGTGGCCGCGACCGCCGACCTGCATGCCCATGGCTTAGAACCTCTCTTCGGCGGTGCGGCGGCGGGGCGTTTCGGACGCGGCCTCGCGCGGTGTCCAGGTCACTTCGCGCTGGATGCGGTTCAAAAACGCGCCGGCGAAGTTGACAAGCTCGCCTTCGACGGCCGTCACGTAGCCCAGGAAGAAGTTGTAGGAGATGACCGCGGGGATGGCCACGGCGAGGCCGATGGCCGTGGCGATCAACGCCTCGGAAATGCCCGGGGCCACGGCGGCCAGGGCGGCGGACTGCATGAGTCCGATGGCGTGGAAGGAGTTCATGATGCCCCAAACCGTGCCGAAAAGGCCGATAAACGGCGTCGCGTTGGCGCTTGTGGCCAGAAACGACAGCGAGCTCGACAGCTTGGCCAGTTCCTGGGACACGGCCTGGCGCAACACCCGGCGGATGTTGTCCATGGCGATGTGGCCCTTTTCCGCCGGGTCAAGGTCGGCCTGCTCCATGCGCACGAGCTCCTCGAAGGCCATGCGTCCGACGTTGAACGCCGGGGACTGGCGCGACTGCCCGAGCGCATGCATGGCCGCGCGCAGGGTGTCGGCCTCCTGGAAGCGCGCGTAATCGCGCGCCGTGTCACGCTTGGCAGCGGTCAGGGTGAAAAGCTTGACGAAAATGATGCTCCAGCAGCCAAGCGACATAAACGCCAGAATCGACAGGACGAATATGACGGTCGGCGTGGCATTGGCCATCATGGCCCATAAGCCGCCATGCGGCGTAAGCGCGTCCATTGCGACCCACCTGTTAGGGAAACGTTAAGAAGGTTGGGAAAGCGCGAGATCGGCCAGGGCCGGCAGGGCGACCTCCGCAGGAGCGGCGATCGTGACGTCGGACAGGCCCTTGTAGGCGCTTTCCACGAGATTGATTTCCACCACAGCCCCACCCCTGGCCTTGACCTCCCTGGGCAGAAGGTTGGCCGGGGCGACCTCCCCCGATGTTCCGGCCACGATGATCAAATCAGCGGCCAAGGCCAATTGACCGCTTTTATCCAGGGCGTCAAGAGGAATGGCTTCCCCGAAGAACACGACGTCGGGCCGCACCACCCCGCCGCAGTCGCCGCAGCGCCAGGGAATGTCCGCCGCGGTGAGCGTCCGCGCGCCGGCCGGATCGTGCTCGCGCCCGCAGCCCATGCAGAAATAGCGGCCCATGCCGCCGTGGAATTCCACCACGTTTTTCGAGCCCGCGGCCTGGTGCAGGCCGTCGATGTTCTGCGTGACGATTCCGGCGAGTTTGCCCGCCGCCTCCAGCCGGGCCAGGGCCAGATGCGCGCCGTTCGGCTTGGCCGGCCCGATGACGGAAAGGGCGTCGAGCAGGAATTCCCAGGCGAGTCCGGGCCGCGACGCCAGGGCCTCGGCCGTGGCCACGGCCATGGGGTCGTAGCGCTCCCACAGCCCGCCCGGGCTGCGAAAATCCGGAATGCCGCTGGCGACGGACACCCCCGCCCCGGTCAGGGCCATGGCGCAGGTGGAACGGGCGAGCAGTCCGGCCGCCTTTTTGATGCCATCTGTCACGGACGCGCCTCCCCTCCCCGGCGACGGGCCGGAGAAACCAGCTGTTTTTTTACCCGGCAATGGCGTATGCATGGCATCGTAGAGCGTACGTTCCCGTTCCCCGAGGAGGTGAAACAGGCCATGAAACGCACTCTTTCCGTCCTGGCGCTTTGCGCCCTGCTGGCCCTGCCGGCCCTCGGCCTGGCCGCCGAACCTGTCCTGTTGGCCCAGACCCCGCCGCTTGGCCAGCCCATGCCACCGAACGCCACCCCGACGCCGCCGCCGGGGAAAAAGCCCTACAAGGCCCAGCCCGCGCCCAAGGGCCCGGCGCCGCTGCCGGCCCCGGCCGTGGTCAAGCCGGGCGCGCCCGTGGTGGCCCCTCCCGGCTCGGTGGTCGTGCCGCCGCCGGCCGTGACGCCGCGCCCCGGCCGCTCCGAACGGGCCCGCGCCAACGACATCGCCCGCTGCAACCAGCGACAGGCCGCCTGCACCAACACCTGCAACGCCCGGACCTACGGCCAGGCCCGCAACATGTGCTACAACCAGTGCAACGCCCAGTTCGTCAATTGCACGGCCAGGGCCAACCGGTAGCGCGAGCGCGCCTCCGACAAGGGAAAAACACCATGAGACGGCTTGTCGTTACCCTGCTGACGCTCCCGGCGCTGTGCCTCGGCCTGGCCGGGGCCGCCGCGGCCCAGCCCGTTTGTCCGCCCGGCTATTTCTGGAGCGCCGGGGCCTGCCGGCCCATGCCGCCGCCACCGGCGTATGCGCCGCCGCCGGTCTACGTGCCGCCGCCGGTCTACGATCCGGGCTTCAAGCAGGTGGCGCGGGCCTATGTCACGTTGCGCACCTGTCCTGGCGACGGCTGTCCGCCCGTGACCACGCTCTCGCGCGGCACACCCGTGCGCGTGCTCTCCTACGAGGGCCCCTTCGCGCTGGTGCGCGTGCCGGATTCCCCCTACGAGGGCTGGGTACGGCTGCGCCATCTCACGCCGTAACCGGGGCGAAAAACTCCTTACGCGCACACGGCCCGGGTCACTCCCCGGGCCGTTTTTTTTGCGGCCTCGCCGGGAAGCGCCGGCCGGCACACGGCGAAATCAGCGTCCCTGGCATCGAGCGCGGCGAAAAGCGCCCGCAGTTCGCCGTCCGGGTGCTGCATGCGCGCGTTCGCCCGGAAATGGCGGATGAGGTCCTCGCCCATGGCGAAGAGCCCGGCCCGCAGGTCGCGGCGGTAGAGCCGCACGTCGTGCGCCGCCCCGCCCGCCGGGCCGAAAACCACCAGATAACGCTCGGGCACGGCCTCGTACACGGCCGCCTCCCAAATGCGCCCGGGCAGCGGCACCTCCCGGACCATGGCCGCGACCGTCTCGTGCACCGCGCCGCGTGCCACGGCGAACTCCCTCCGGGCGTAGCCCCGCCGCGTCAGCCGGACGTCGTGGTAGACCAGCAGCCGGTCATAAAGCCGCTGGCGCAGGAAATAGGCGGCCAGGACCGCGACGCACAGCAGCCCGCAAGGGATGGAGAGCCACAGGGGCAAGGCGGCGAGCTTCGATGCCAGCGCCTCGACCCAGCCGGCGGCCAGGGCCAGCAGTTCCACGGCCTTGCGTCCGGTCGCCGCGAGCACCCCCAGGCAGAAATCGGCGGCCTTGCCCAGAAACACCCACAAGGCGGTTTCCAGATGGCCCCAGAGGTCGTCCACGCTCCACCTCCCGGCGCGCATCGCGCCATTCGACCGCAGGACGCCGTCCCCTCGCGTCGCCCCGAAAGGGCGGGAAAGCGCCGGAAACGGCCCGGTCCCAGCGCGCACGGCCTCCCTCGCAACGATTTCCCTTGCGCGCCCCTGTCCCCTGCGCTACACCCGCCGCGCCCCGCAGGCAACATCCCCCCTTGCCCAGACAGCGTCATCCGGATACCAGGAAATCATGCGAAATAGCGCCCGTTCCATCGCCGCCAACCTTGGCCTGCTGGCCTTTGGCGCGCTTCTCTTCAGCTTCAGCGTCAACGCCATCATCGTCGGCAAGGGGCTCATGGCCGGCGGCCTCTCGGGCGTGGCCCTGCTGCTTTATTACCTGACGGGCGTCGGCGGCCCGGGCCTGCTCTATTTCCTGTGCAACGTGCCGCTGATGATCCTCGGCTGGGTCAGCCTGTCGCGCCGGTTCATCCTCTACACCCTGTTCGGCATGGGGAGCGTCAGCGCCCTCATGCAGCTTCTGCCCCAGCGCACGCTTATCGAGGACCCGCTCCTGGCCGCCATCTTCGGCGGCGCGCTCATGGGCGCGGGTTCGGGAATCATGCTGCGCTCCCTGGGCTCGGCCGGCGGCACGGACATCCTGGCCATCTGGCTCAACCAGAAATACAACATGCGCATCGGCCAGTTCAACTTTTTCTTCAACCTGGCCGTCTTCGCCGCAGGCCTGGCCTTCTACGACCCGACCCTCGTGCTGTATTCGATCATTTTATCCTATACCAACTCCCAGGTGATGGACTATTTTCTGTCGCTTTTCAACCAGCGCAAAATGGTTTTCATCATTTCCGACAAAGCCGACGCCATCGCCCGCGATATCATTTACAATCTGAAACGCGGCGCGACCTTTCTGCACGGCGCAGGCGCCTACACCGGAAAATCAAAACGCGTGATCCTCACCATCACCAACACCGTGCAGATCAAGCGCCTGGAAGAACTGGTTTTCAGCCATGATCCCAACGCCTTTTTCGTGGTGGAAAACACCTTCAACGTGCTCGGCGAAGGCTTCTCCCGGCGCAAGGTCTACTGAGCCCCGGCGGCAAGGCGCACCAGCCTCGCCGCGGCCGCATGCTCCCGGCCCGCCGCCACGGCCGCCGCAAGCTCCACTTCCGGAAGCCCCGGCCCGAGCTCGCGAAAAACCACGCCCGCCCGCCGCCACACCCGCACCGAAGCCGGCAGAAACGCCAGCCCCACCCCGGCGGCCACCAGCGACACCATCGTGAACTTGGAAGCCGCCTCCTGCATCGGCGCAACCCGCGCCCCGGCCCGCGCAAGCGCCGCCTCGATGGCCGCAAGCAACGCCGGAGCCTGCTCGCGCGGCGGCAGCACCATGGGCAGCCCGTCAAGCTCCCCCAGCGCCACGCGCCGCGCCCGCGCGAGCGCATGCCCGGCCGGCACGGCCAGCACGTACGGCTCGCGCGCGACGACCGTCAGTACGACGCCCGGGAAATCCTGCCCCGCCCGGCGCACGAACCCCACATCCAGCCGCCCCGCCGCCAGGGCCGCCACCTGCTCCCGCGTGCCCATCTCGCGCAGCGTCAGCGCCACCTCCGGAGCATCCCGCCGGAATTTCGCCAACGCCTCGGAAAGAAACGCGTCCATGGCCGGATTGACGAACCCCACCGTCAGCCGCCCTGCCAAGCCCTGCCCCACCCGGCGCGCCGTCTCCCCCGCGCGCCGCGCCGCCCCGAGCACCAGCCGCGCCTCGCGCAAAAACGCCTCGCCCGCCGGCGTCAACGCCACCGACCGGCTCGTGCGCGAAAAAAGCCGCGCCCCAAGCTCCTCCTCCAGCGCCCGGATGCGCTGGCTCAGCGGCGGCTGGGCCATGCCGAGGCGTTCCGCCGCCCGGCTGAAATGGAGCTCCTCCGCCACGGCCACGAAACAATCACAATCACGCAATTCCATGATCAATATTTTTCACATATCAATAAGCATGTAAATTCGTATTTCACCTCTTGATCGCCCGGTCCTATGCTGCCTGAAACCACGTGGGGAGGCGATCATGACCCGTATCGCGCACACCGGCTGCCTGGCCCTCCTGGCCCTGGCCCTGACCGCAACCGCCACTTTCGGAGAACAAGCCATGAACGAACGCTACGCACGCGGCTGGAAGGCCCTCACCGCGCTGGCCCCGGGAAAAGCCCAGGCCGTCCAGGACGGACTGGCCGACATCGCGCCGGACATGGGGCGCTTCGTCGTCGAATTCGGATACGGCGACGTCTTCACCCGCCCGGGCCTCGACCCGGCCTCGCGCCAGATCGCCACCATCGCCGCCCTGACCGCGCTCGGCAACGCCGCGCCGCAACTGCGCTTCCACATCGAAGCCGGCCTTGCCGCAGGCCTCAGCCCGGACCAGATCGTCGACGTCATCTACGTGACCACCGTCTTTGCCGGCTTCCCCGCCGGCCTCAACGCGCTTGCCGTGGCCCGGGACGCGTTCGCCGAAAAAGGCGTCGCCGTCTCCCATGCCCCGGCCCATGCCCCGGACGCCATAGACCGCCGCGCGCGCGGCCTGGCCGCCCTGGCCGCGACCAGCCAGAACGCCGGGCAACACGTCCTCGACTCCCTGGCCGACATCGCCCCCGACATGGCCGCCTTCATCCTCGACTTCTCCTACGGCGACGTCATCTCGCGCACCTTCCTCACCCCGGCCCAAAAGGAAATCGCCATGGTCGCCGCCGCAACCGCACGCGGCACCATGGCCCCGCAACTCAAAGTCCACGCCAAAGCCGCCCTCGCCGTCGGCATGACGCGCGAACAACTCGCCGAAGTCGTCATCCAGATGGCCGTCTACGCCGGCTTCCCGGCCGCGCTCAACGGACTGACGGCCCTGCGCGAAGCGTTCGCGGAGGTGGATGGTTAGGAGAGAGAGGGAGGGATAAAAGCAAAGGCAAATGCGAAGGCGAAGATGCCTCCGGCGGCCGGGGGGGATCATCCCCCCCGGACCCCCTGGGCTGGGAGGTTGGGAGCGGGTGGAAGGACGGTCGGCGGGCGGTGCGTCGGGGTCTGTGGTCTCGGAAATGGGGCTGCCCCGCAGGCCGCAAAGCCGGCCAGCACGGCAGCCCCATTTCCGAGACCACGGGCGCCAGCGGCGAAGCGCCGCATTTTAAGAAATTCCCTGAAGGTCTTTAAGAGGCTTTCAAGGTAAAATTCCTTTAAACACGCCCCGCAGGGGCGACGGGCCTGCGAGGCCGGAATTTTCCCGGCGAGCCTGGAGCGCAGCGACGGCATCGCCGGGAAAATTCCGGCCTCGCCGACGCATTCCCGCGAACGACCACCTCACCACCCGCTTGCCATCTTCCCACATCTCCATCGAGGAGGTCCAGGAGGGGGTCACCCCCTCCTGGCCGCCGGAGGCATCTTCCCTCTTGTCTCCTCTTCCCCGCTCCGTTCTAAAACCCTACGCCCTATCCCTATTCCTTGTGCGCTTGCAGCCAATGGACGAGGCCGAAGCAGGCGGTGAGCATCATATCGCCGCCGGGGCTGGGGAAATCGACGTCGAAGCCGGCGAGCGTGGCGCGTTTGGGTCCGATGACGGAGGTATAGGGGAAGATGCCGGCGGCTACGGGCAGTGTGAGGGTGAGGCAGCCGTGGCCGCCTTTGTCGAAGACTTCGGCGTTGGCGAGGTGGCCGCGGCGGAAGCGTTCGAGGTCGTTCCAGACTTCGTCGGGGGGGAGCATGCCGGTGTGGTGTTCATAGATGCCGTGGATGCGTTGGCGGTAGACGAGGGCGGCGACGGTATGGCTGTTGCCGACGTTGACGAGCATGACGCCGGTCTCGTTGTTTTTGGCTTTGACGGCGGGGTCGGTGAGCAGCCCAAGAATGGCGGCCGCGGCGGAATCGGCCACGGGACCGCCGCCGATGGATTGCTGGAGGGTGGCCAGGCGCGTGAGTTCCACGGGCGGTGTATCGTAGACCAGGGCATCGGGACGGCCGTCGGCTTCGCTCAGGAAGCGTTCCCAGAGTTTGAAGCGGCCTTCGCGGCTGCTTTTACCTGGATGCAGGCCGTGGTCCTGGGCGCAGGCGACGACGAGTTCGGGTTCGGGCAGGCCTGCGGCGGCGAGGAAGGCGTTCCAGAAGCCCGGGTCGTAGTCGGCCAGGTGCAGGGGCACGTAGCCGGCGGGCCGGTGTTCGGTAACGGCGACGCCCATGGTGTCGCGCAGGCGTTTGGGATCGTCGGTGAGGGCCCAGACGGCGTCGGGGTGTGCGGCCAGGGGCAGGCCGGCCTTGACGTGGGCGCGGAAGGCCTTGAAGAAGCCGCCGCCCATGTTGCGCCCGCAGAGGTAGACGGGCTTGCCGGCGGCGGTCAGGGCGGCGAGTCGCGCGCCAACCTGCCGGGCCGGGGCGGGGAGCACGAATTTGGGGCAGTTCTCTGGTTCCAGACCGGGCTGGTGGTAGTAGACGTCCTGGGTGCCGGAACCGATGTCCAGGCACAGCGCGCGCAACGGCATCGCCGCCTCCTTTGTCTGCGTGGCAGGGATGTGTACGCGCAATTGCGCCTGCGCTCAAGGCGGGAGGGGCCGGTTACGAAAATGGCCTAAAAGGAGACAGCTGTGGGAAAAAATTGCACACGAGGGAGTCGCGGGGGGCGGGTCAGCGGGACCGCGACGCGGTGCGGCGCGCCGCGGCGCACTGGCGGGCTTTACAAGGAAAACCGGTTCCTAATGAAACAGCAGGCCCTTGTAGATGAACCGTTCGTACACGGAGCAGACACGGCGGGCGCTGCCGCTGGCCAGGCCGAAATCCAGCAACCGGCAGTACATGTGCACGGGATTGAGCCGGTGTTGCAGGTAGTTGCGCAGACGCTTCATAATGCCACCTCGGACGGGGGGGAGCCCCTTGACGCTTATTCATAAGCAAGAAGCGTTCCTTTTGTTCTTCTCCTCCCTCCATTCGGGGAGGCCTTCACGCTTCTTATCGGCCGATCGCGCCATGGGCTTAGACGGTCCGGGCGAAGAAATAAAAAAACCCGCGCCGGTTTCCCGGCGCGGGGTGTCCCCGAAGGGACGATCAGGTTCAGGATTTGGTGATGGCTTCGGCCGGGCAGGCGTCGATGGCTTCGTCAACGCAATCCGCTTCGACTTCGGGATCTTTCACCATAGCCTTGTCGCCGTCGCCGTTCATTTCGAAAGCCTCGGGGCAGGTTTCCACGCAAGCTTCGCAACCCATGCAAGCATCGTCGTCGATAACAATGGCCATGTCCGGTCCTCCTAAAAGGTTTGGCCCGACACCGCTTTGCCCGGCTTGCCTGCAAGCCCCCGAGCGGCGCCCGACTCTCTTTGAAACCCTATGTTACCAGGATGTTTCCACTTAACCCTCAGCCGCTCCAGGGAGAGCGTTCACCCTGGAAGATGCCCGTCCTCACTGCCGCGTCGTGTGGCCGCGTCCGCGCGGCAGACTGCCGCCGCGGCAATGCCCGGGCAAGGCACGTTGCCCGGGAAGTTCGTCTATGACGGGGCGCAAACGAAAAGTCAAGAACGGGGGGGTGCGGTGCTTCCAGCCAATCTATTAGATACTCTAATTATTTTTTCCAATCCCTTGCCGCCGCTCCCGTCCGTCGAATTGGCCTTTGACGATTGCGGTCAAAAACCATACACTTGTTGAAGTATTTGTGGTCAAGGACGCCATCGCGGCACGAAACCAGCGACCAGGGGCCATGCTGCCAGAATCCGCGGACCTGCTCGAATCCCTTGCCACCCATGCCGCCGTACTGGACGCGGCGGGCGTCATCGTGGCCGCCAACGCGTCCTGCCGGGCGCTCTTGGGCGAAATCGAAGCAGGCGAGGTCATCGGGCGTCTTTTCGCAGCCTATTGCGAAAAGCTCCTCTCCCCGGCCGCTGCGGCCGGCGTGCGCGAGGGTCTGGTCTCGGTGCTTTCGGGCACGGCCCAGCGCTACGAGATGGACCTGCCCTGCGGCAAACCGCAGCACCCCATCTGGCGCGCCCTGTGCGCCACGCCCCTTGCCGGGCCGACGCGAGGCGCGCTGGTCGTGCTGGCGGACATCAGCCGGCAAAAGCAGCTCGAAGAACACATCCTCCACGACGCCTTCCACGATACCCTCACGGGCCTTTTCAACCGGGCGCTTTTTTTAAACCGCCTGGAGCAGTCCATAAAACGGCTCAAGCGCAATCCCCAGGCGCTCTATGCCGTACTGTACCTGGACATGGACCGTTTCAAGCTGGTCAACAAGACCTTCGGCCACGTCACCGGCGACCGGCTGCTCATGGTCATCGCCAACCGGCTGCAAAAATTGCTGCGCGACGTGGACACGCTGGCCCGTTTCGGCGGCGACGAATTCGCCATCCTTGTGGAGGACGTGGACGGCCTCACGGACGCAAGCGCCATGGCCGACAACGTGCTGCGCCAACTCGCCGCGCCGTTTCGCCTGAAGAAGCAGGAAATTTTCGTCACGTGCAGCATCGGCGTGGTGCTCGGTTCGGCGGCCTACGAACATCCCGACCAGGTGCTGCGCGACGCGGACAACGCGATGTACAGCTCCAAGGAGCACGGCGGCGACCATTACACGGTTTTCGACGCCGGCATGCGCGTGGTCACCCAGCGCCGCATGGAGATGGAGCTGGCCTTGCGCCACGCCCTGGAATCGGGCGAGATCACGGTGCACTACCAGCCCATCGTATCCCTTTCGAGCGGGGCGATCACCGGGGTCGAGGCCCTGGCCCGCTGGAAGCATCCCCACCAGGGCAACATCGTGCCGAGCGAATTCATTCCCATCGCCGAAGAGACGGGGCTCATCAACGACCTGGGCGCCCTGGTGCTGCGGGAGTCCTGCCGGCGCATGGTGTCGCTCGGGCAGGCCAACCCGGACGCCGCAAAACTGACGCTTTCCGTCAATATTTCCGGCCGCCAGTTCAAGCGCCCCGATTTCGTGGAGGAAGTGGCGGGCATCCTGGCCGAGACCGGCATCGATCCGTCGCTCGTGCGCCTGGAGCTCACGGAATCCGTGCTCATGGACAACGCCGACGAGGCCGTGGCCACGATCAAGCGACTCAAGGCCCTGTCGGTCAAGGTGGTCATCGACGACTTCGGCACGGGCTATTCGTCGCTGTCCTACATCCAGCGCTTCCCCTTCGACAGCCTCAAGGTGGACCGCTCGTTCGTGGGCAACATGAACGAGGCCGAACAGAACATGGAGATCGTGCGGGCGATCATCGCCATGGCCCACAAGCTCGGCCTGGAAGTGGTGGCCGAGGGCGTGGAACTCGACGAGCACCGTACGGCGCTCACCGACCTGCATTGCGAAAGCGCGCAGGGGTTTTATTTCTCGCGCCCCGTGCCCGGCGAGGACCTTGACGCCCTGGTCAGGCGCGGCGTCCGCGGCGAAGCCCCGTCCTCCTGACCTGTCCGCCCTTCCTCAGCACAAAAAAAGAGATTCGCCGTCGGCGCGGGAGCTGCTTACACAGCCGGTTCCGAAGCTTTGCTTCGGGAACTCTTCCTCATACGCCTGGCGAATCTCGGAAAAGGCGCGCCTCGTTGCGCGGGTTATGGTGTTGTCCGTTTATTTCGCGCGTCCCTCCGTTGCCGTTGTTCCCATATCTGAAGGGGAGGCATTCCCCTTGCATATTTAACATAAGCACGCCGGCCCGGTTGTAAAGACGACTAGCCCTTGCCGGCGAGCAGTTCCTCGATGGCGGCGAGCAGGCGGTCAGGGTCCAGGGGCTTGGGCAGAACGGCGTCGGCGGCATGGCAGGGCGCGTCGCCGTGGCCGGTGATGACCAGGATGGGGATGGCGGAAAGCTCCGGATCGCGGCGCAGGGCTTCCATGGCCGCGCGGCCGTCCATGCCCGGCATGGCCATGTCCATGGTGATCACGCCCGGGCGCAGCCGCTCGGCCGCGGCCAGGGCCGATTCGCCGTCGTGGGCCGAGGCCACGCGGTAGCCCTCCCCTTCCAGGAACTGGATGAGGAACGAGGACACGGCCGGGTCGTCGTCCACGACCAGCACCAGCGGCCTGTCCTTGCGCGGGGCCGGTCCCCGGGCCGTGGGCACGCAGAGCCCCTCCGCGTCCGCCGTGGGCAGCTCGAAGACAAACGCCGCGCCACGTCCGGGCGCGGGCTCGACCCAGATGCGCCCGCCGTAGTGGGTCACGATCTCGCGGCAGATGGCAAGCCCCAGCCCCGTGCCCTTGGCCGGGCCCGATCCTTCGGGGTCGCGGCCCACCTGGCGGAACTTGTCGAAAATGAGTTCCCGGTCCTCGGCCGCGATGCCGGGGCCGGTGTCGCGCACGCAGACGCGGGCGAGGTTGCGCTCGGGCACGTCCAGGCTCACGGTCACCGCGCCCACGGCCGTGAACTTGGCCGCGTTGCCGATGAGGTTCAGCAGCACCTGTTCCAGGCGGTCCGGGTCGGCCACGACCACGGGCGAGATTTCGGGCAGGCGCAATTCCAGATCCACTTCCGGCCGGGTGGCGAACATGCCGGACACGGCGGCCACGGCCCGGCGCAGCACGTCGTCGAGGAGAATCGGCCGGTCGCGCCATTCCATGCGGCCCGACTCAATGCGGGACAGGTCGAGAAAGTCGTTGAGGAGCCGCGCGAGCCGTTCGCCCTCGGCGGCGAGCACACGCAGGTTCTCCCCGATGCGCGCCCCGCGTCGAACGAGCGCGGTGTCGTCGCCGGCAAGGGGCATGAAATGGCGCGCGAAATCCCGGGCGACGAGCTTGGAAAACCCGAGCAGCGAGGTCAGGGGCGTGCGCAGCTCGTGGGAAACCGACGAAAGGAAGGCGCTCTTGATCTCGTCCATGCCGCGCAGCCGGGTATTGGCCTCCTCGAGCTCCTTGGCCTGGGCCGTGAGGTCGCTCGTACGCGCGACCACGAGCTGTTCGAGGTTGCGCGTGAGCCGCTCCAGGCTCTCCTCGGCTTGGCGGCGTTCGGTGTCGTCGCGGGCCATGAGCACGAATCCGGAGGGCGACCCCCCTTTGTCGTAAATGCCGGAAACGCGCACGGCATAGCTGTGCGCCGTGCCCCCGCGTTCCTTGCGCAATGTGAAATCGTAGCTGTGGGTGGGAGATACGGCATCGAGCCCCCGCAGGAAGGCGGCGCGGTCGATGCCCGGACGCTGGTGCACCTCGCGCAGGTCGCGCCCGGCGACCGTTTCGGCGTGCAGGCCGAACATCTCCTCGGCAGCCGGATTGACGTAGGTCACGCGCCAGTCTTCGTCGACGGCAACGATCGCCATCTCGGCGCTGCGCAGCAGGTTATCCAGAAAAACGGTCTTGGCCACGAGCGAACGCCCCACTTCGCGCAGGGCCGCGTCCTTTTCCGCCAGGGCGGATTTGAGCGTGCGCACGTAGCGGCTTTCGAGCGCCCGCACGATGTCGGACTGGGTGACGAGGCCGAGCACCCGCCTGTCGTCGTCCACGACCACCAGACGGCGCACGCGGCGCTTTTTCATGAGCAGCGCGGCCTCGAACACCGGGCGCTCGGCCTCGGCGCACACCACCGGGCAGCTCATGATGTCGTAGAGTTTGAGGCTGCCCATGTGCGGGCTTTCGGCCAGCAGGCGCACCACGTCGCGCTCGGTGACGATGCCCGCCGGGCGGTCCTCGCGGGCGACGATGAGGCAGGAAATGGAACGGGAGGCCATGCGCGAGACGGCCTCGCGCACGGTGCAGTTGCCCGGCGCCGTGACCACCTCCCGGGTCATGATGTCCCCCACCCGCTGCATTTCCGTCAGGGCGTCGTGGCCGAGGCTCTCGATCAGGTCGGACTGGGTGAGCACGCCCCGTGCCTTGCCGGCCGCGTCCACCAGCACCAGGTGGCGCAGGCGCTTGCGGGCAAGCAGATGGTAGGCCTCGACGAGCATGGTGTCCTCGTCCACGGTGACCACCGGGGAGGTCATGAGCTCGCCCATGGTGCGGTCGGCGAAGGCTTCGCCGCGATGGGCCGCGCCCCAGACGATGTCGCGCTCGGTGACGATGCCCACGGGCACTCCCGCCTCGGCCACGACCAGACAGGAGATGCCGCGGTCGCGCATGACGGCGAGTCCGGCGCGCACCGGCGTATCCGGAGATACGGCGATGACATCGGGGGTGATGATTTCGGCCAGTCGCCTGTCGCCCATGCAACCTCCTTGGGCATCGTTCCTGAGACGGGGTGGGAGGCCAGTGCCTCAAAAGCGTCGGCTTGGCAAGGCTCGGCCCCCGGCCCGCGTCAGGAGGGCGGCGTCGCCGCGTATTCCGCGGTCTCGATGCGGTGTTTCTGGATCTTGTTCCAGAGGTTTTTCGGGCTCACCCCGAGCAGACGCGCCGCATCCTTCTGCACGCCGCCTGCCTTGCGCAGGGCCGAAAGGATCATGTTGCGCTCCATGTCCTGAAGGGTGTCGCGCAGGTTGCCGGCGCGGGCCGGGGCGTCCTGCGCGGGAGCCTCGGGCGGGCGCCTGCCCGGAACGTCCAGGGCGCGGGCCACGTCCGCGGCGGTGAGCACCTCGCCGGAACTGACGATGGCCGCCCGCTCCAGGGTGTTGGCCAGCTGGCGGACATTGCCCGGCCAGTCGCAGTCGTAAAGGAGTTGCATGCCCTCCCGGGACACGCCCCGCAGGTTGACGCCGACGCGGGGATTGATGCGCTCCAGAAAATGCGCGGCCAGAAGCGGCAGGTCCTCCTTGCGCTCGCGCAAGGGCGGCAGGGGAATGGCGGCGACGCTCAGGCGGTAGTAGAGGTCGGCCCGGAACTTCTTTTCCGCGACCAGGGCCTGGAGGTCCTGGTTGGTCGCGGCGATGATGCGGATGTCGATGTCGATGGGCTTTGCGCCGCCCACGCGCTCGACCTGCTTCTGCTCCACGGCGCGCAACAGCTTGGGCTGGAGGAAAAGCGGCATGTCGCCGATCTCGTCGAGCATGATCGTGCCGCCGGACGCCAGTTCGAATTTGCCTTTTTTCAGCGCCACGGCACCGGTGAACGCCCCCTTTTCGTGGCCGAACAACTCGGATTCCAGAAGGTTTTCCGGGATGGCGGCGCAGTTGACCTTGACGAAGGGCGCGTGGCTGCGGCGGCTTAAGGCCTGGATGGCATCGGCCACGACCTCCTTGCCCGCGCCGGATTCGCCGGTGATGAGCACCGTGGAATCGAGCGGCGCGACCCGGCGCACCATGTCCACCACGTCCCGCATGACCGGGGACTGGCCGACGATGACCGGCCCCCGTCCGGCGGCCAGGGCGGATTTGAGCCGGGAAAGCTCCCGCACCAGCGCGCCCCGCTCCAGGGCGCGGCGCACCACCACTTCCATCTCGGCCAGGGAAAAGGGTTTGGCGAAAAAGTCGTAGGCCCCGAGTCGCACGGCCTCCAGGGCCTTTTCCTTGGCGGCGTAGCCGGTCATGACAATGACCTCGGCTTGCGGACAGGCGTCCTTGAGCCTGGAGAGCCCCTCGATGCCGTCCATGCCGGGCAGCATGACGTCGGTGATGACGAGGTCGAAGGCCTCGGCCTTGGCCTTGGCCAGGCCTTCCTCGGCCGAGCCGACATGGACCGGCGCATAGCCGCGTGAGGCCAGAGCCTCGCTGAGCATGGCCCCGAAGGCCGCGTCGTCCTCGATGACCAGAATGCGGTCGGGCATCAGCGCTCCAAGGGTAGTCGGCCGGCAAAGGTCATGGCGGCCCGGCCCTGTCCGGGAAAAAACTGTGCATGGTTTCGGCCAGACGCGCCTCCATGGCGGGCACGAGCGCGGCCACGCCCGCGGCGGTCAGGCCCAGGGCGTCCCAGGCCGCCGGAGCCAGGGGCGCGACATGGCGGTTGCCGCTCGCGCCCCAGCCCATGGCCGTGGCCACGCCATCGGCCAGGTGCACGATGGCCGGCTCCTCGACGAAAAGCGGCTCGTCCATGTCGTGGTGGTAGCGGACCATTTTCTCCAGATTGGCCGGAAACTGCCATTTCTGGAGCAACTGGCCGCCCAGGGCGGCGTGGTCGAAGCCGAGCAGCGCGCGTTCGGTTTCGAAAAGCGGCGCGTGCGCGGTCACGGCCTGGCGCATGGCCGCGGCCATGTGCGTCGAAGCCTGCTTGAAAAGCACGATGCGGCCGATGTCGTGGAGCAGCCCGGCCACGAAGGCGGCTTCGGCGTTCTCCCGGCCAAGGGCTCCGGCAAGGGATTGGGCGGCCACGGCGCAGCCCACGCTATGCTCCCAGAACACCTGCATGTTGACCCAGTGCGGCGGGATGTCCTGGAAAAGCGGCAGTACGGAAACGCCCAGGGCCAGCGTCGCCAACTGGCGGCCGCCGACCACCATCACAGCCCGGGACAGGCTGTCCACCTTGGCCGGAAACCGGCCGCGCACGGCGCGCATGGTGCGGGCGTAGAACGAGCTGTTGACCAGGCGCAGCAGCTTGGCGGCCAGGTTCGGATCGTGGCGGATGCTCTCGGCCGCGTCGTCCACGGTGCTCGCGGGATTGCGCAGTACTTCGCTGATGCGCAGGTAGACCTCGGGCGGAGAAACGAGCTTGGGTTCGTCGCGCAGGAGCGCTTCAGGCGATTCCGGGGGGGACGGCGCGTCCTCGGCCGGACGCGCGGCTTCCCCCCCGGAGGAGGCGGAGGAGGCATCGCCCCCTACGGCCTTGCGGCGGCGGACTTCCCGGTCAAGGGCCAGGCGGTGGAGCACGGGGGTCAGGGGATGGCCGGGATCGAGCAGGCGCAGGCGTTCGGCTACCGTCGCCGCGGCCGCGGCCGCGACGGCTTCCACGTCCGGGACCGCCACGGGCGAAACGCTGCCGCCCTCGCCCTCAACCACGCCCACGTCGGGCAGATTCCAGGCGAGCAAGGATTTCACATGCCCATGATCAAGGGTGGTTCCCTTGGGCATGAGAAAGCGGCCGCCGGGAGTCAGCACATCCTCGGCCAGCACCATGCCTGCCCGCAAATCGGAAACATTGCGCCTGACCATCGCCTCCCGCCGTATCTTCCAGAGTCAGGGGATCATAAGGGATTGGACCTGCCTGTCAAGGAAGGTCGGCGCGCCCGGGCGTTGCGTCGGGATCGCCGGCGACCGTGAGCACGAGGCGGGAAGGTTGTCCGGCGCTCGCCGGATAAAACCGCAGGCTACCGGCATTTTCATTGAGGAAATTGATAAAGGCCGCCACAGGCGGCTCCAGGGCCCCGGGCTCGGGCACGCCTTCGAGCACGATGACAGCTCCGCCGTGCGGCCCGGCTTCCAGGCGCACCGAAGCCGCGCCCGTGGCCGCATCCAGGCTCCGGCGCAACAGCGCGGCCAGCCCCGCGAGAAACGGCTGCTTGCGCAGCCGCACCGTCACCCCAGGCGTGAGGCTTCGCGCCACCGGGTCGAAACCCGCGGCCCGGGGCATGCATGCGAGCATGGCGGCCAGTTCCACGTCCAGGCGCACACTGGAAAAAAACGGCCTGGGCCGGCCCTTGCCCTCGAACGCCTCGCGGCGGGCTTCCAGCTCGCCGAGCATGCGCACCTTGATCGCGCCAAGAGCAGCCGTCCGTTCGGCCAGCCGCGGAACGGCGCGTTCGAGCACGGCCTGGCGCAATGCCCGGGTATGGCGCACGGCCGCCTCGTGGTCTCCGGCGTCGATGGCCCGGGCGAGGCCGTCGAAAGCGTCCTCCAGACGGCCGGCCCCGCCCAGGACGCGCCCCAGGCGCAGCAGTTCGGCCTCGAATGAGGACAAGGCATTGCCCATGCCGTGCAGGTAGGCGTCGGCGGCCTCGCCCTGGCCGGCGGCATACGCAACCTCCGCCTCGCCCGCGGCCTGCTCCACGCGCCGCTGCGATTCGCGCAGATCCCTGGTGCGGCGCACGAGCGTCCTGGTGCGCCGTTCCACGCGCCGGGCCAGGGCCTCGCCCGCAAGGCGCAGTTTCGCCTCTGCCAGACGTCGTCGCCGGACCTCCCGTGCCGCGAGAAAGGCCATACCGAGCCCGCCCACGCCGGCTAGCCCCAGCATCAGGCGCAGTTCGCGGACCCGCATCCCCGCCCCGGGCAATACCGCCACGCACTCCGCCACGGCCCGCTCGTAATCGAGCAGCACGTACCAGCCAAGGGCGATGCAGATAGCCACGGCCAAAGGCAACAGCACGTCGGCTTCCTTGAGCCCCGTGCGGGGTTCGGGGACAGCCGGTTCACCCGGGACCTGATCGCTGCCGTTTCGGGTCATGCGAACCTCGCTGGCGGCCGCGCCGCAGACGGTGCCAAGCAAACGGCGGGCCAGCCGCGCAACCGCCCGGCGGCGCGCTTGGTTGCGAAAAAACAAAGCCGGCGTCCGGGGCGGCGTTCCACAACGTGGAACCCTCCCGAACGCCGGAACGAAATCGGCACGGCCGACGCGCGGCCGGACGGAGGCTACTCGGGGAGGTTGATGCCGAAATCCATGCGGCCGAAGGTGTCCAGGCCATCGTCCATGTTGCCGCCCTCGACGTTCTCCTCGACCGTGCGGGGCGTTGCGGACTTGGTCTTGCGCCGCCGCCGCGCGATGATTTCCTTGAGCAGTTCGTCGCGCCCCATGTAGCAATCCATGCACATGTCGTCGCGGGGGCTGAACTCCGAGGCGCGTTTGCGCAGGTTGCACACCTTGCAGATGCGGGCATCGGACACCGTGGAGGCGGCATCCTCGTCCTCGTCCTCGTCCGGCGCGGGCTCGTCCTCGACCTCGGGCAGGGCCTCCTCGGTCTCCTCGCGTTCGCGGCGCGCGGGTTTTTCCTTGCGTGGCCGGGCCGGCGCGGCCGCGCGGGGCGCGGGCTCCTCTTCGCGCGCTTCCGCATCCACGCGCAGGCTAAACGGCCCCTTGCGCGTGCGCACCTGGATCTCGCCGGAAAGCAGCTCCGGGAAAAGCTCCGCGAAGATCCGCACGAGCTGAAACTTCTTGTCCACGCCCTTGCGGCGCACCCGGATGTAGGCCCGGTTGCCCTGCACGGTCGGCCAGATCGCCTTGTCGAGATTGGCGTTTTCATCCTGAAGGAAGCGCCCTTCGACGACGAAGCCTTCCTCACAGATGTAATAGTCGGTCCCCGGTTCGCAGTGGAAATAATCCGCCTCGGGTGGTATCTTCTTCCAAGCCAAAGCCGGCCCCTCGCTTTGCCCCAAACGGCCTCTTACAGTCCCAAATCCTGATTGATCAAGATCACCGTGATCCGCCCCCTGGGAAAGGACTTTTCGGTGATGGTCCACACGTTACAGATGCGCTCCGGGCTACCGCAGTCCTCGCAATGGGAGGTGGCCGTACAGGGCGTCTTCTTGGCCAGGCGCATGGCGTTGGCCGGAGCGGCGAATTCCTTGATGCGGCTTATGGCGGAAGTCAAGTCCGGCACGATCTTGTTGCGCCCGACCAGCACCACGGCATGCTTCGGCCCGAAGGCGATGGCGCAGGCCCTGTTGCCGATCATGTCGAGGTTGACGAGCACACCGTCCTCGGTGACGGCGTTGGTGCCTGTGAGAAAGAGATCGACCAGCAACGCCTGGCGGCGGCGTTCGTAGGCCTGCTCCGGGGTCAGGGTCTTGTCCAGGGTGTCGAGGACCGCGACGCCGGGCGTTTCGGCCAGGGCCTGCGGCAGGCCGGAGCCGACAAGGGTCATGGAGCCGCCGTAGGCGACGGTCTTCGCACCTGTTGCCGGCAGGACCTCGTCCAGAACCAAAGTCTTGGCCGCCGCGGCGTCGGGAACGACGTGGACCTTGAAGTGGTTCTTGCGCAGCGCCTCGGCCACATCCTCCAACCGTTTGGCATAATAAAGCTCTTTCGGAGACGTCATGCTTCCTCCTCGCGGCCGTGCCGGCGGCCGGCGGTTGCCCTTTTAATCACGCCTCCCAAAAAAGCAAGACGCCGCAAGCGGGCGCTATTTCCAACCGCCAAGGCGGCGTTTCGGGAAACATCCTTCCCCCGCTCGCAGCCGCCTCCGTTGGGCCCTGCGTCGGTTATGGATACACGTTGCGCAATTCGCCGAGAAATTCCCCGACGGTCGGGTCCTTGCGGTTTTCCCGCACCACCACCCACAGGCCCCAGGAAACGGGAATGTTCCTGTTTTTCTTGTTGGCATAGAAGGCATCCAGGGCCGTGACGATCTTTCCGGCCGGCATGCCGGCGAAAAAGGCGTCGGACTGGCGCATGATGCTTTCCATGATGTCCGTGCAGATGGTGTATTCGTTTTTGAGGGTGATCCCGAGGATGTTCTCGTTGAGATTGAAGCCGTCGAAAATGCCGAGGACAAGATCGGTCTTCTGTTCGCGGGAAAGGCTTGCCCAGTAGGCGCCCGCGCGCTTGGCGGCCTGTCCCTGGGCCGGGTCCAGGGCAAGGAAGCACAGGACCGCGGCCACGAACAAGGCCATGGCCGTATACCGTCCCGGGCGGTCGCTGCGCCGTTGCGCCATGGGCATGCTCCTCAAAGAGTCGCGTTCGACGAACGCCGATACGCTTTTCTTGTAGGGCAGGCAACGCATGGTTTCAACGCGTTTCAAGAAAAAACAGGCACTTTCACGTGGAAAGCATTTCAGGGGGCATGTGGCCGGCGCAAACCTGACCCAGATAGGCCCGGCGAGGAGACAGGGCCAGGGCGGTGATGGCCGCATTCGGGTAGGCAACGGCCGTACGGAAGGAACGGAAGCGCGTCATGGCTTCCTCCACGCCCAAAGGACCGCACAACACGCGCAACAACACCCCGCGCAGGAACTGGCCGTGGGAGAACACCGCCGAGGAGCCGGCAAGGGGCGCGATCCGTTCCAGAAAGGCCTCCACCCGGTCCCAGAAATCCACGAACGACTCGGCCCCCTCCCCGTCCCGGAAACGCGGATCGAGGCGCACCCAGTAATCGACCACGGCCTGGCTCCTGTCGTGGCGCGTGGTGCCCAGGTAGCGGCGCGGTGCGAGGTAGGTGAACTCCTGGATGGGCCACACGGCGACCGGCACGTCGGGGTAGCGCTCGCACAAAGGCTCGGCCGTCTGGGCCGCACGGTCGAAGGGGGAAAAGACCACCCGCGCGGGCGGCTTATGAAAACAGGAAGCCACCACGGCGGCCTGGGCATGGCCCAGGGCGGTCAACGGAATGGTGTCGGGATGCTCGGTCGCCTCGCCGGCGTTGGAGGCGCTCTGGCCGTGTCGAATCAGGCGGACAAGGGGCATGGCGCGGCTACCGGATGACGAATTGCAGGTAATACAGGCGCACGACCCGGGGTGCGCCGATGGCCTTGTTCATGACGGCGATGAGCTCGTCCTTGAGCCTGCGCCTCGCCAGGGCGCCGGTGAGTTGCGCCGCAGACTTGTCGCGCAGAAAAAGCAGGACGGCTTCGCGCGTCTGCGGCGCGGCAGCGAGCTGCGCGCCTTCCGCATCCTGGCACTGGGCCTCGAAGCCGATATAAAGCTCCGCCAAACGACCGCCATCGGAGATATTGACCCGAAGCAGCGGATAGACGGCGCTACCGCCCTTGACCGTGATTTCGTCCTGGGCCGCGGCCTTGCCTGGCCATGCGGTCAGCGCAAGGCAGAGCAGCAAGGCCAGGACGGGGAAAAGCCGGCAGCGCCGCCGCAGGATCTTTCCTGCGACGGGAGTCCCGGGCATGCGCCTTGCGTCGCCGCCAACCCCGCAAATGTTCACCCCAAGCCGTCTCATCCCGCCTTGGCCTCGCCCGAAAACGCATTGCCGTCAAGACGGGCCGCGATCACGGCGGCCAGCATTGCGACGCAAAGAAGCAAACCGGCGGCGGCGCGTTCGCCGAACCGGGCGAAAACGAGCCCGGGCAAATACGCTCCGAGCGCCCCGCCGGAATAGTAAAAAGAAATGTAGAGCCCGTTGACCAGACCCTTATGCTCGCTTTCCGCGCTGTTGAGCACGCCCGGGGCCACGGAGTGGGCCAGGAACATGCCCGCGCACAACACGAAGACGCTGGCGAAGATCGCGGCCTGGGACGGCAGGGAAAAAACCGCGGCCGCCGCGATGACCACGACCGCGCCCACGGTCATGGTCCGTGTGGGGCCGCCGAGGCGGCGGGAAAAACGATGGGAGGTCAGGCAGGCGATGATGCCCATGAGATAGCCCGCGTACATCGCCCCGGCCCGAAGCGGCGAGTAGCCGCCGGCCAGCTTGCCCAGCCGAAACGGCAGCAGGTTGAGCATGCCGGAAAAGACGAAAAAGAGCAGGGAAACGACCAGATACGTGGCGATAAAGCCGTTTTTGCGCAGCACCTGCGGCGCGTACTCCAGGCGGATGGGCGAAAAGGCCGCCCGGCCGTCCGGCGGCAGGAAACGACAGGCCGCGGCGCACAGGGCCAGCACCACGGCAAGCCCGAAAAAGGGGACTTTCCAGCCCAGAGCGTTGGCTGAAAGGCCGGAGAAAAAACGGCCGAAAAAGCCGCCGAACACCGTCACCGCAATATAGGCGGCCATGACCCGGCGCAGGGATGCGGCCGAGGCAGAGGTGGCCAGATAGGTCATGAGCGACGTGAGGAGCGCCGGCACAAGCAACCCCTGGACGACGCGGATGGAAAGAAACCAGCCGAAATCCGGGGCCAGGCACAGCCCCGCCGTGCAGCAGGCCAGAAGCGCCAGGGACGCGCCGATGAGCGGCTTGGCCGGCACGGCATCGAGGAAAAAACCATACGCCAGGGGCGCGAGGCCAAGCGGCAGCATGGTGGCTGTGGTGACCAGGGAGGCCGTGGCTTCGGACACGCCGAAGGCGTCGGCCAGGATCGGCAGCAGCGGCTGGGGCGCATAGATGGAAGAAATGCCACTGACGGTCGCGGCATAGAGAACGACAAACGTCCAAGTGTTCATTGCGACGATCCCCCGGGGCGTTGCGGCGCGATCCTTAGGATACTGCCAATCGTTTCCGGAGGAAAGGAAAAAGCGGAATTGGCGGACAACAACGCCCGCGACGCCGGGGAACGGGGACGGCGTCGCGGGCGGGCGGCAATGACGGCCGACAGGGAGGGGTTCGCCGCGGCCGCAAGGGGGGGCTGGCCACGAGGAAACGAAACGGCCCATCGCCAAAGAGCGCACGCGCGGACATGCCGGCGGCCCGTCAGGACAACCGGTCGATGTCCAGGGACTCTCCGCAGTTGGGGCAACGCGACAGCCGCGCCCGAAAAAGGAGCCGGGGCCGGAAAAACAGCGCCCGCCAGGTCGGGCCGGTCGGACGGAACTCCACCAGGATGGACATGCCGCAGCGGCAGTAGCGTCGTTGCATGATGCGCCTCCTCGTTGCGCGGCCTGCGCAACATAAGTTTATTCTTATCAACACAACGGACAAAAAAAATTACACTTCCCGCCCGATCCACAACACCCGGCCGATGACGCGCAAGACATCGAGGGCGTCGCCGGAAAGCACGATGGGGGCATAGTCCCGGTTGTCGCTTAAAAGGACCAGTTCGCCGGGCCGCTTTTCCACGCGCTTGACGAGCACCGTATCCTCCACGCCCACGGCGTAGATACCATGGGCGACGATGGCGGTTTGCGCCTGGTCGATGAGCACCATGTCGCCGTGGCGTATCTCCGGCTCCATGCTGTTGCCGACCACATCCATGAGCACCATGTTCGCCGGGTTGCCCTTGCGCCGCAGCCACTCGCGGCGAAAGGGGTACAGGGCCTCCACCTCGCCTTCGGTTTCGAAGGAGCCGCCGCCGGCGGACAGGCGCGCCCGCACCTTAGGCACGGACGCGAACGCCCCGTTCTCCGCGGAGTTCTCACCGCCCCGGCGCGCGGCCTGGCCGAATTCCAGCCAGTCGGCATCGACGCGGGCCTTGCGGGAAACGGCGAGCACCCAGGCCTTGGGCACGGCGTCCTTGCGCTTGGCCTGGGTCACGGCCGAGCGATGCACGCCGAGCAGGGCCGCAAGTTCGGCCTGGGAGCCGATGCCCGTCGCCTTGGCCGCACGGGCGAAAAACCCTTCAAAGCCCCCGCCGGCATGACCCTGACCATCATGTTGTCCGCTCATGTTTATTCTTATAAACAATCCCGCCCCGCTTTGCAAGCCCTTTTCGCACGAACGGGATTTTTCCCCTTGCCGCTAAAGAACGCTGCGAAGCCGGCCGATAAGCCCACCGACAAACCAAGTCGTCCCTGGCATCAATGGATCGGCCGGGGCGGCGCAGACAAGGATGTCCGCCATGACCGTACCCGATACGTCCACCCACCCCCCCGGCTCGCCGGTTCGCCAGGAATCCCCCGAAGAGCGCGCCCACCGCATCGCCGAACTCAAGCGACGCGTCGATTCGGGAACCTACCTCATCCAACGCTACGAGATCATCGAAGGCCTTCTCGACGCCCTCTCCGCCGACGCCCAATAGCCGGCCGTCCCGCGACTATTCCGCGCTTTTCGCATTCGCACCCGCTGCCGCCGCGGCTTCGGCCACGGTCCAGGGTGGCGCGTCCGTCACGTCGAGCACCGGGCAGGCAAGCCCCGCGCAGTGCAGGAAAAGCCCCCCTTCCTCGCCGCGCCCGTACAGCGGATCGCCCACGAGCGGATGTCCGGCCGCAGCCAAATGCGCCCGAATCTGATGGCGCGCGCCCTTGGCGATGCGGCAGGCGACGAGGCTGAGGCTCCCTTCCCGCGAGAGGGGTGAAACAAACGTATGACGCAGCGTATCGGGCTGCGTGCGAAAGCGCACCCGCGTCTTGGCGCGATCGGCCGTATCCAGCTTGAAATCCACGACAAAGGGCGCCGCGACGACACCGTGGACCACGCAGTGGTAGGTTTTCTCCACCGCGCCCGCGTCTTCGAGCGCCCGGTAGCGCGCCGCCGCCGTTTCGCCGAAGGCCACGGACACGATGCCGCTCGTGAGTCTGTCCAGGCGCGAGAGAAGCAGCGCCGGGCTTTCGGGGAAAAGCTCCGGCAACAGCGCCTCCAGGCTCTCGCCGCCGCCGTGGGCGATGGCCGCGCTGTGGAGCCCCGCCGGTTTGGACACGGCGGCATAGGCTGCGCCGCGAAAAAGCAGCGGCACGTGCGGGGCGGCAAAGTGCGCCTCCGGCCTGTCCACGGGCACGGCGGCAAGAATTTCCCCTGCCCGCACCCGGTAGGCCGCGCCGCGCGTGCGGCCGTCCACAAGCACGCCCCCGGCCTCGATCAGCCGCCGCCGGCCCCGCAGGCCGATCCCGGGCCAGAGCAAAACCGTGGCCCTGTCCAGCCGCTCGCCGGCCTGGGCCGCATCCACCGCGACCTGCGCCGTCATATCCGGTATTTCGTCCATGGCGCGAGCATAACCGACCGCCCCGCGAAAGCAACGCCGTCCCCCGCGCCCCTATCGAGGAGGGTCCGGGAGGGGATCATCCCCTCCCGGCCGCCGGAGGCATCTTCCCTCCCCCTCTTTCCCCTACTCCTCTTCCCCACTCCCCCGACTACTTGCCACGATCGGCGGTGCGCAGGCGCTTGGCGGTGAGCTCGTAGTTGTCCTTGAAGAGGTTCTCCTGGGGATTGCAGCGCAGCGCCTGCTCGAAGAGTGGCAATGATTCGGCCGTGCGGCCGAGCTTGTGCAGGGAAAGCCCCATGTTGTTGTAGGCGGCGCAGAAATCCGGGCAGCCGGCCACGACCTGCTTGTAGACCTCGATGGCCCCGGGCAGGTCGCCGCTGCCGCGCTTGGCCTCGGCCGCGTCGAAGGCGGCGGCGCAGGAGGCGCGCGCGCCCGCGACGCCGCCGGCCTGGGCCAGGCGCTTGCGGGTCAGGGCCACGTTGTCGCGGTAGAGCTTTTCCCCGGGCGCGCATTTGACCGCCTCGTCGAACCAGGGCAGGGATTCGGCGGCGTAGCCCAGGGAGAAAAGCGACGCGCCCACGTTGTTGTAGGCCTGGCAGGTGTCCGGGCAGAGTTTGAGCAGGTCCTGGTAGTCGCGGATGGCCCCGGCGTGGTCGCCGCCGGCGCGGCGCGCAACCGCCTGCCGGCCGATGGCCTCGCAGCGCGCCTTGCGCTCGGCCGTGGCGGTCGCATCGGGCCTGGCGTCTCGTCCGGCCAATTCGCGCCGGGCGGCATCGCGGCCGGCGAGCCCGGCCTCGATGCGCCGCTCCGCATCCCTGGCCCGTGCGGCCAGAGCCCCGGGCAGCGGTCCCTTTTCCCGCAGGGCGCGGTAGGCCGCATCCGCGCCGGAAACGTCCTTTTTGCGCAGCAGCGCCTCCACGGCGTCGAGCCCAGCCAACACCGCGGCCTCGGCCTGCTTGCGGGCACCGACGACCTTCTCGCGCCAGCCGGCCACTGCCGCGTGTCCCGGACGCACGGCCTCGGCCTCGGCCACGGCGTCGAGCGCCAGGTCGAAACGCTTGGCCCCGAGATAGTCCCTGGCCCGCGCCAGGGCCTCGGTCACGGCGTCACGGGCGCGCGTCAGCTTGTCGCGTCTGGCGGTCAGGGCCGGGTTTCCGGGCGTCAGCGCCAGCATGTCGTTGACGGCCAGGATCGCGCCGTCCAGGTCGCCGGCGGCGGTGCGTTTGTCGGCTTCGGCCGCCAGGGCCGCCAGCCGCCTGTCGCGGTCGAGACGGTGCGCCAGGGCGCTTTGCAGGGAGGCCAGCCGGGCATGGCGCGGGCTGATCGTCGCGGCCTCGGCCAGGGCGCTTCGCGCCTCGTCGGGCTTGCCCGCGGCAATGGCCGCCTCGGCCTTGTCCTCGGCGTGCACGAGCCGCTCGCGCGCCTGGGCGATCTCGCCGCGCGCCCGGGACGCGCCGGAATGTTCGGGATCGAGCGCCAGTGCCTCGGTCAGGGTGGCCAGGGAGGCATCGGCCTCGCCGGCGTTCCACTGGTCCCTGGCCCGGGCCAGGCGTTCGTCCATGCGCCAGGCCTTGTCCTTGCGCGCGGCAATGGCCGTTTCGAGTTCGCGTGTCGCCGCGAAACGCGGGTTCACGGCGCGGGCCTCGTCGAGGGCCAGGGCGGCGCTGTCGAAACGCTTGGCCGCAAGGTAGGCGGAGGATTGCTTGAGCGCGGCAAGCAGCCGCTCGCGGTCGGCCACCAGCCGCTCCCGCGCGGCCCGGGCCGCGGCGTGGCCGGGATCGAGGCGCAAGGCCTCGCCCGTTTTGGCGATGGCTTCGTCCACCGCGCCGGCATCCCAGCGCTCGCGGGAGAGGGCCAGCAGCTTGTCCACCTTGTCCAGCACATCGCGCCGCGCGGCCGCCTCCCGGCGCAGGCCCTCGATTGCCCCGGCCCTGGCGTTGACCTTGGCCGCCTCGCCGAGCATGGCCGCGACCTCGGAAAAATCGTCCGCTGCCAGCGCCGCGCCGGCCTTGGCCAGGCAGGAATCCAGCCGCGTCTTGTCCCGGTCGATGCGCTCCAGCGCGGCCAGGGCCGGAATGTTTTTCGGATTGCCCCGGGCCGCCTTGGCGGCGAGCGTAAGTGCCCGGTCCGGGTCGCCCTCGGCCCAGGCCTGCCCGGCCGCGGCCACGAGCCTGTCCGTCTCCCGGGCCTTGGCCACTGCGGTGTCCAGTGCCTCCCGGGACACGGTCACCTCGAAGCCGCCCTCGCCCTTGCCGAGGAGCAATCCCCGGGAATCGCGCACTTCCAGGGTCGCCTTGCACGCGCCGAGGCTCTCCCGCGAGACCGCGATCTCACGGCCGTCCTCGCCGCCCCGCACGCGCGCTCCCGGACACAGGCTCCAGCCGTAGGAAAGAGGCGCATGGCGCGGCGGCGGCGACACGGCGGCGCGCAGCCGCACATTTTGCCCCACGGCCACGCCGTCGGCCGGCACCGGGCCCTCGCCCTCTCGCCAGACCGTGGCCGGCGCCTCGAGCAGCCCCTTGTTCTCCACGGTAACCGCGTAGGGCCTGGCCGCGACCTTCATGGCAGCCGCGCCGAGGTCGGCCTCCCTGCCGGATTCCGGTCGGGCCGTGGCCGTCACGCGCACGGGCACGTTCCCGGCCGCGGTGGGGTAGAATGTCAGGGCGCGTTCGTCCACGCGCACGAGCCGGGCCGTGTCCGGCAGCGGGTCCCAGCGGAATTCCACGCCGTCGTGGACCGGAAAATCGCGGATCGAGACCGTGACCTCCTCGCCCACGAGCGGTGAGGCCGGCTGCACGGACAAGGCGAAGGCGGGTTTGCCGACGTCGAGGTCCACGGGTTCGGACACGGCGGCCAAACCCTTGGACGGGCCGGCGCGCGGCACCACCTCGACCCAGACGCGCTGATGGCCCGGCTGCAAAAAGACGGCCGTGTTGGTAAAAGGCCCTTCCCGTTCCAGGAACCGGGCTCCGTCGTCGCCCTTCCAGCGGCACACGTAGCCGTCCGGCCCCAGTTCGCGGTTGCCGTCGAAAATATGCGCCTCGAAGGAGGCCGCGCCGCCCACGCGCACCGCGCCCCCGGCCGGGGCGCTCTGGCGCAGTTCCACCCGGAACCCCGAAGTCTCGCCGTCGCGGACTGCGGGGCCGTCGTCCCGGCGGGGCGCGGCGTCCGGAGCGCGCACGGCCGCCTGGGCCGGATCGGCGCTCCAGCCGGGCGCGGCCGGCGCGGCCAGCCACAGCGCCAGGGCCAGGGGAAGAACAAGGAGCAGGGGCAACGCCCCGCTTCCCGAAGTTGTTATGGTATGCCGCATCACGGTGTCGCTTCCTTGCGTTTGCAAGCATGAAGCAGCAATCGTGCCAGGAAAAAAACGCCGCCCCCTCTAAGGGAAGCGCCGCGGCGGCCGAAAGGAACCGGGCAAGGAGAACGTCATGAAAAACGCCATCGCCCGCATCCAGGAAACCCCCGGCCACGTGCTCGACATCCGCCAGCCCGAACACGCCGCCAAGCTGAGCGAGGCCTTCGCCCGGGAGCGCCTGACCGTGCAGGCCGCGCTGGCGGAACTTGCCGCCATGCGCTACGGCGACGCCGCCGCGCGCGAGGCCACGGCGTTTGCCACCATGTCCCCCATGCCCGGCCACACCCTCATGGCCCGCGCCCCCCGCGAAGTCCTGCGCCTGCGCGCCGCGTTGTTTCTCGTCTCGTGCCACGAGCACAGGCTCAATTAGGCACGTGGAAGAAATGGCGGGGAGGATGCGGCCGAGATGCCGGCTTGTACATGTCCTTCACGGCACAGGGCATCACCCACAACGAGGCTCGAATGCAAATTCGTTCTTTTTCTGCAAAAGAGAAGACGCGGCATTGCAACACGTTGCAATACCGCGTCTTCATTAAAAAATATTGACTACTCGCCCTTCGCGGCCTTTATCAATCTGCCGATATCGTCGTCAGACAGGTCAATTTCGAGGGCAAACGCTCGCGCGTCCTTCGCAACGGAAAGGATGATGTAAATAATTTCCTTTATGCTGACGCATATTTTCCCGACATGCTTGATCTCAAAACAAATCTTCACGTCGGTATAAGAGTCAGGCCGCGTCAGATCGATGCTGTCCCCTTTGACATCGCCAGTAACATCATACAGGACTATACCAGAGCAAATCACATGCCGGCATCTTATCTTGAAGAGAAAATTGGCCACAGTCCCCGAGGCTTCGAATTTCTCACACCAAGCGTTTCCTTCATTGCCTGCCGCGAGTCCCTTCAGGTAATTGACGACTTCCTGAGCCACCAAAGAATTGCAACCACTCATAGCATCCTCCACGGCAAAACTGTTCTTTTACAATGGACAGACACCTTAGCCGCAAATCAGTGCGCCGTTTTGACTTCAATATCGGCAATCAGCTTGTCTTCATAATATATACTTACAACTTTACAGGTCGTTTCCGCAGACTCCAGATCCTCCTCATAGCGACACGGCACCCATCGATCGCTTGGAGCATCGTTTTCTGCCGAAGGGCCCAAAGGCTTTAACGCCAAATCAAGAATACGAATCGTATCATTTATCCCCTGTGGAACTCTTTTTGACAGCACGGGCCGTACTCCGATGAGCTTTAGCATCATCTCACCTGTCACATATAGAGTACGATTGCTCATTGGCATTACATCAATCCATGCGCTCCAATTTCTTGTTTCCATACCCCCCCCTTCTGCGAATACATCTTCCTCTTACAGCAGACCATATGTTCCATGAATGTTTGCTTTGACGGCACTACGCCCCAAAGAACCTCCTTATGCACTGCGACCGGTTTCTCATGTTCCCTCTCCACCATATGCTTCGGTCGGGATAGCCGCGCCCAAACGACCCAGGCAATCGCGGCCCCGGCGCACGCAGACGTCGAACCTCTCCCAGGCAAACGCCCCGGGGGACCTCTTTCGAGGCGTTACCGCCATGTGAAGGTGCATCGCAGGCGGCACCGAATGAAAATACCCTTTAAATACATTGGATAAGTCCTAGTTAAGAACTACAATATACGATCCTACGAAATTATCAATATGCTTATATAAATTTATACAAACATTTCCCAGGCAGCTCTGCTCGCGAAATCGCGTGCCGCCGGTCAAGAAAACCACCCCCAATAAAAAAGCCGCGCCCCTCGTACCGGGCGCGGCTTTCAAAAGCCAAAAAGAAGAAGCGGGACGTCAGCGGCCGAGGCCGAGCTGCTCCATGAGCACGCCGAAATCGAGGTTGGCGTTGATCAGCTGCGCGCCCTGGCGGATCTTGATCTCGTCGCGCAGCTTATGGCGCATTAAAAGCGTCTCCATCTTCTTGGCCACGGTATAGGTGTCCTCGCGCACCACGATGATGGGAATCTCCAGCACCTCGGATCGGGTGAGGATGATGTCGTTGGGATAGAGGTTGCCCGTGAGCACCAGACACGGGCTGTCGCCCTCGAGCGCCACGAGATGCACGTCGGAGCGGTCGCCGCCGACGATGATGGCGGAATTTTTCTGCCGCCTAAAGTGCGTCATGAAGTTTTCCACCTGCATGGTGCCGATGAGGAAACTCTCCACGATGCGGTCGGCCTTGTGGTGGGCGGAAATCACCTTGCCGCCCAGGCGGTCGGCCAGGTCGGACACCTTGATGGCGGCCATGAGCGGGTCCTTGGGGATGATGCCGAGCACCCGGATGCCCCGGTCGCGCAGGAAGGGGGCGATGAGCGTGTGCGTTTCGTCCAGGAAGTTCTGCGCCACGTCGTTTAAGATGACCCCGGCCAGGTGGTCGCCGAGCTGCTCGCGCAACACGAGCAGGTAGTCGTAGTTGAGCTCCTTGGAATAGCGGTCGATGACCACGGCCTTGAGCCCGAGCTCGCGCACCACGCGCACGCCGTCGGCGTTGCAGTATTTGCCGGTGTGCATACCGCCCGAGCCTCCGACCAGGGTGACGTCCTTGCCGGCCGCCACTTTCTCGTAGGCGTCGCGGATCATGCCCATCACGTCGCCGGTCTGGTTGCGGAAGGCCTTGACCTGGAAATCATGGGAAGCGATGATCGGGGTCAGGGTTTCCGGCGCCTCGTCCGTGCGCAGAATGCGCTGGACGTGGTAGGCGTCGTCGTCCCACAACCGGCCGTCGATCTCCCGGGGCATGGCCCCCACGGGCTTCAAGTAGCCCACGCGGTAGCCTTCCTTCTGGAAACGCAGCCCAAGGCCCATGACCACCATGTTTTTACCGGAATATCCGGCTGTTGCGCCAATATATAATCCAGCCATGGTGCCTTCCTCCTGTGGCTGCTCGGGAAACGCCTTGCGCCGCCTTCGGCGGCCTCGGCATAAAATGCCCGCACCGGCCGGGATAATCAAGCCAATTGCCGGCGCACAGGGGAAAAACCCGCCGCCCGGTCGCGGCGCCCTTGCCATCACGCCCCGAAAGGACGAAAACCGGCCGCGCTGTCCGGCAACCGATCCGTCCCCCCGACGGCAAAGCGTTTGGAGCACGCCCCATGTCCGATGATACCGCCACCCTCTCCCGGTCCCTGGGCCACGCCTTCGCCAGTCCGGAGCTCCTGGCCACGGCGCTGACGCACAGTTCGTTTGCCAACGAACGCGGCGACATCGCCAACCATAACGAACGCCTGGAATTTTTAGGCGACGCGGTGCTCGAGTTGTGCGTGTCCGAGGAAATTTTCGCCCGCTATCCCGAATCCCCGGAGGGCGAGCTGACCCTGTTGCGCTCCCAGCTCGTCAACGAGGGCAGTCTGGCCGCCATGGCCAAGGCCCTGCGCCTGGAAGAGCACATCCGGCTGGGCAAGGGGGAGGAAAACCAGGGAGGCAGGGCGCGGCCGGCCCTGCTCAGCGACGTGTTCGAAGCCGTGATCGGCGCGCTGTTCCTGGACGGGGGGTATGCGGCGGCAAGACGCTTCGTGGCCGAAACATTCCGCGATGTCTGGCCGGACAGGCCCCTTGCGCCCAAAAGCAAGGATTTCAAGAGCCGGTTGCAGGAGCACACCCAGAAGACCCACAAGGCCCGGCCGGTGTATGCGCTGCTCGGCAGCGACGGCCCCGAGCACGACAAGCGCTTTCACGTGCGCCTGACGCTGCCGGACGGCCGGGAGCTCACGGCAGTGGACAAGAGCGTGAAGAAAGCGGAACAGCTGGCGGCCCGCATGGCCCTGGAGAGCCTCGCGGACGTTGCCCCCGCCGCCGACGACGCTTCCTGAAGACGTATCCGGTGCGGCCCGCGCCATTTCGCGTCGCGACGGGCCCTGTCAAAAAATTGTCCGCGTGCGGCGCGACCCTTTCGGACCAGGGAGGGACCGGCATCGCGGTCCCCGCCTCCCTGGTCCTTTTTCATAACCCACCGATGCCTTACGTCTAGCCGCTGATGAGCTGCATGGCCATCTTCGGCAGCGAGTTGGCCTGGGACAGCATGGCCACGGCCGACTGGGTGAGGATCTGCTGGCGCACGAATTCGGTCATTTCGTTGGCCACGTCCACGTCGGAAATCTGCGATTCGGCGGATTGCAGGTTCTCGGCCTGGATCTGCAGGTTGGAGATGGTGTTCTCCAGGCGGTTCTGCAGGGCGCCCAGGTTGGCGCGGATCTTGTCCTTGGACACGATGGCCTGGGTGATGGCGTCCAGGGCTTCCTGGGCCTGCTGCTGCGTGGAGATGCTGCGGCCGGCCTTGCCTGCGGCCGCGCCCATGCCCACGCCCAGGGCCGACGCCGTGGAGTTGCCGATCTGGACGTAGTAGTAGTCCTCGGCGCTGGAGTTGCCCGTGCCGAAGTGGACCTTGAGCTTGCCCGACGGCGTCATGGTGTCGCCGGTGTGGGTGGAGCTCGAAAGGTTGCCGTTGAGGAGATAGATGCCGTTGAAGTCCGTGGCCATGGCGATTCGGGTGATTTCCGAAGCCATCGCCTGGTATTCCGAGTCGATGATGAGGCGCTGGTCCGAGGTGTAGGTGCCGGTGGCGGCCTGTTCGGCCAGTTCCTTCATGCGGATGAGCTTTTCATCCACGACCTGGAGCGCGCCGTCCGCCGTCTGGATCATGGAAATGGCGTCGTTGGCGTTGCGCACGCCCTGGTTGAGCGTGGAGATGTCCGACCGCATGAGTTCGCGAATGGCCAGACCCGCCGCATCGTCGGCAGCGGTGGTGATGCGCAGGCCCGAAGAAAGACGTCTGGTCGACGTCGCCAGAGCGCCGTACGAATTCGACAAATTTCTTGAGGCGTTCATCGCCATCATGTTGTGATTGATGACCAGGGACATAAAAACCTCCTTGTTGCAACCAGACGTTCCTTGTTGGTTTTGCCCTTACCAAGCACAAGCCGTACCAAATCAATATTATTTTTAAATATCAGCATATTAGGATCGTGTACGGCATCCCTTAGGCAAAATCTACCGCGCCCAACGCCAAACTCCCCGCGTTCTCGCCCGCGGACGGCGACGCCGTGCCGGACACGCCTGCAAGCTTTTCCGCAGCCGCAAACAGAAAGGCCGCCTCCCTTACGGGGGCGGCCTTGGCGCATCGGGGGAATGCGGCGCTAGCGCTTGAGCTGGATGACCTCGGAGAGCATGGAGTCCACGGTGGTGATCGTCTTGCTGTTGGCTTCGAAACCGCGCTGGGTCACGATCATGTTCACCATCTCCGTGGCCATGTCCACGTTGGACGATTCCAGGGTGTTGCCGGAGATCGAGCCCACGGAGCCGGTGTTAGCCCGGTTGGTGGTGCCCTGCCCCGAATCGAGGGTGGCCTTGTAGAGGTTGTTGCCCTCGCGGCTGAGGCCCTGGAGGTTGGTGAAATTGGACAGAGCCAGCACCCACAGCTGGAGCGTCTGTCCGTTGGAGAAACTGCCGGTAAGCACGCCGTCGGCATCCACGGAGACGCTGGTGAGCAGACCCGCCGTGTAGCCGTTTTGCGAGCTGAACACGGTGGAGGAGGACGTCGCGTAGTTGGTGGTGACGTTGCTGTTGATCTTGAGCGTCGCCGGATCGAAGTAGGCCAGGGTGCTGGGGTCGTTTTGCGTAACGCCGGACAGGTTGCCGGTGCCCGTGGGGTCGGTGAAGCCACTCATGTTGCGCATGCCCAGGTTGAAAGTAATCGGGGTGGCATTGCTCTGGTCGGTGAAGCTGGCGTTGGAGACGCCCTTGAAGTTCGCCGTGAGCGTGGGATAGCCGTTGGAGGTCTGGGCAACGCCCCAGTCGGTCGCATTGAAGGTCGTGGAGTTGGTGTACGTGCTGGTCAGCGTATAAGAGCTCATGTTGGTCATGGACCCCGAGGAATCGAAGGTCATGGTACCGACCATGAGCAGGCCCGCTTCCTTGGAGTTCGGATAGAGGGCATCGCCGTTGGCGTCCACCCGCCCGTCCTCGGAGGGATCGCAGGTCACGGCGTACTCCCAGTACTCGCTGCCGTTGTCCCGCATGACCTTGTCGTAATACGTGGTCAGGACATGGGGCGAGCCGTTGGCGTCGTACACCTTGAGCGTGGTCTGGTAGGTGTAGTTGTCCGAGGACATGGCCGGGCTTGTCGTGCCGTCCCAGCTCTCGCTCATGGCGTAGAAATAATCGTTTTGCGCGGGATCGCGGGTGGCGGCGCCCTTAGAGTCGGAATCCAGGTTGGTGATGACCGTGACGTTGGTGGTGGCCTTGGCCGGACTGGAGTAGGAATCCAGCACGATGTCCTGGATTTCTCCCGCGACCGGCGTCTGGCTGAGCGTCGTGCCCGAGGCCGTGGCGGAATCGATCTTGTCCTGGTCCACCTTCCAGCCCTGCACGGCAAAGCCCGTGGGCGTAGTGAGATAGCCGCTCTTGTCGAAGCTGAAGTCGCCGGCCCTGGTATAATAGGTCGTAGTGTTGCCGGTGTTGAGCATCTTGCCGTTGGACCCGACCTGACTCTTCTGCTTGACCATGAAGAAGCCGTTGCCGCTGATGGCCATGTCCAGGTTTTCGCTGGTCGTTTCCAAGCCACCCTGGGAAAAATCGTTGACGATGGCGCCCACGCGCACGCCACGCCCGACCTGACCCACACCGGCGGCGGTGCCGATGGAGGCGCTCATGAGGTCCATGAAGTCCGCGCGCGCGCCCTTGAAGCCGATCGTGTTGGTATTGGACAAATTGTTGCCGATGGTGGTCATCCGCGTCGAGTTCGCCTGCAGGCCGGAAACACCCGACCACATCGCTGTTCCAAGTCCGACTCCCATAGTATTCCCCCTTTGCGTCTATGCCCGGCGCAGCTCAGGAACCCGTATCGCTTGAGCTCGACGTTTCATTGATGACATTGGTGATGTCCGAGAAGGCCACATACCTGTTGTTGCCGATATCGAGGTAGTACGTACCCTTTTCCTGCTTGATGCCCGTCACCGTACCGGTCATGGTCGAGGTAGTCTTCAAGATGTTGCCGTCGGCGTCGGTGGCGGTCATCGCCACCTGGTACTGGCCGTCTTCCATGACGTTGCCGTCGTAGTCCTTGCCGTCCCAGGTGAATTCGACTTCGCCGGCCTTGGTGGCCCCGAGGTCCACGGTGCGCACGGTCTGTCCCGCGCTGTCCAGGACGTTGACCAGGCAGGTTTCCGAGTCGCTCGGCAGCGTGAAGGTCACGGGGGTGGCCTTGCCCTTGGTGAGGCCCACGGCCGTACCCGTGGCTTCGATCTCCTTGCCGATGAAGTTGACCGCGCCCATGAGCTGCTGCGTCTCGCCGACGGAGGCGAGGTTCTCAATGCCGGTGTTGATTTCGGTGAGCTGCTCAAGGCTCGAGAACTGGGCGAGTTCAGCCACAAATTCCTTGTCGTCCATGGGGCTGAGCGGATCCTGGTACTGCAGCTGGGTGACGAGCAGTTGCAGGAAGGCGTCCTGCCCCAGGGAATTGGCGCTCGACTTGGACGCGGACGAGCTCGATGCGCTGCTGGTGCCAAGAAGGCTGCTGACGTAACTCATGACGTTCTCCCCACGTTAGGCAAAAAGATCGAGGCCCTGGGCACGGCCGGCGGTGGTGGGAGGCACGAAGCCGTCGCCGTCGCCGGTGAAATCGGACACGCCGCCCTGGAGCAGCCGCTGGCCGGAACGCATGCGTTCTGCCGACTCGCGCTGCTCGCGGGCCATGTTGTGCTGTTCGGGGCTTTGCCAGGCGTTCTGGTTGTCCTTGGCGATGCCCGTCTGCACTTCGAGCTTGGTCACCTTGAAGCCCTGGTCCTCGAGGGTCTGCTTGATCTTGGCCGCCTGCTCGTTGAGCATGGCCGCGGTGTCGGCCTTGTCCGCCGCGATGACGGCACGGACTTCCTTGTCCTTGACGGTCAGTGTGACGCTCAGCTTGCCGAGGTCTTCGGGCGTCAGTTCCAGGGTGAGCTGCTTGGCGTCCTGGCCGACGTTGCGCAGGATGCCGGTCTCGACCTGGCGCGCCACGCGGGCGGCCATGGCGGCGTCGAACGCCTTGCCCGTGGTCTTGCCGGCCGTCTGGGCATTGACCGCGTCCATGGCGGCCATGGTCGCCGCGGTCTGGCCGTTCGCGCCGGTCGCTGTCCCGCCGGCGGCGGTTCCCGCGCCCTTTTCCATGCGAATCTTGCCCGCCAGTTCGGCCCATGCGCCTTCCTGGCCGGTCTGGTGGGAGAAGCCGCCTGCCGCGCCGCCCTGTTGCCCGCTCTGCCCGGCATTCTGGCCGGCATTCTGGCCGGCGGCGTTTTGATCGGAGGCAAGCTGCGTCGCCTGGCCGGCGGTCTTGCCGCCCGCGTCCTGGCGCACCTGCCCCGCGTCGGCGGTCTGCCCGGCCTGCGCGGCGTTCTCGCCCTGCCCGGCAAGGCCGGCCTGTTCGGCGGCCACGGCCCCGGCCCGACCATGCAGTTCCGTCGTGGTGCCACTCTCGGAAGAAGCGGCGGCCTTGGATGCGACGCCCTGGCCCTGCTTGGGTACGTCGGCGAGCACATCGACGCCCTGGGTCGCGGCCGTCGGGGTTTCGCTCTTCTTCGCGCCCACCGCTTCGCCCATGGCCACGGCCTGGGCGGCCTTGCGGGCCACGTCGTCGTTGTGCAGGCCGGCGTTGAGCTTGCCCGATTCGCGCAGCCAAGCCTGGTCCATGACCTTGGCGGCGGACTGGCGGAATTCGGCCATTGCCTGGTTTTCCTGGTGGAGCTGGGCGAGCAGTTCGTTTTTGACCAGGCCGAACGCCGTGGTCAGGCCCTGGCCGGAAAGACCGGAGGAGGCGCTCGAATTGTCGAACAGCGCGGCCAGGCGCGATTGCGCCTCGTCGGAGAGATTCATGGCCCGGCCAAGGGCCTTCATTTCGTCGGAACCGAGGCTCACCGAGGTGTCTGCGCCATGTTCCGCGACCTTGGCGTCTATGGCCGAAAGCACGGACTGGGTGTCGCCGGCTGCCAGGGAATCGATCATCTTCTGGGACTGCTCGGCGGTGAAGCCGAGCTTGCCGAAAAGGCCCAGCAGTTGGACGGTGTCGTCGTTGGAAATTTCCTTCTTGGAGGACTTCTCGGTCTTGGAAATCTTCTTTTCCACGGTCTGCATCATCTCGCCCCAGGTCATGCCCGATTCGCTGTCCACCTTGGTTTCCATGGCGGCCAGTTCGTCGTCGGAGAAACCCTGGTTCTTGAGGTCGTCGCGCAGGGCGGCAAGATCTTCCCGCGTCATGCGCAGGTTCATGAGGTCGTCGTCGCTGTGGGCGGAAACCGCATCCTGCCCTGTCGCCCGCGTTTCCGACTGCGCCGCGCCCGCTTCCGACGTCGTCGCGGCGAGGCTGCCGGCCGAGGCCGTGTCCGTCACGGACGTGCCGGAGTTCGTGGCTGCGCTGGCCCGGGCGTTATCGAGCAGGCTTGCGAACATCGCGGACTTGCGGCTGGTCAGCGCGGCGTCCAGGCTTCCGCCATTGACGGAAGAGGCATCGCGTGCGGTGACGAGGGGAAGAATCTGCATACCGGACCTCCTGACGCCCGGAATTCTTCAAGAGCCGTTCCAAATGACGAAACGGCAATATTACGACGAGTTAGCGAGAATTGTTGCCAGAATGCAGGGAGTTTTTTTCCGCCCTGATCAGGCGTGGACGGCCAGGGCGGCCACGCGCTCGAGGAGCGCGAGACAGCGCAGGCGGGAGGGTGCGTCACCGTCGCCGTTTTGCAGCACGCGCTCGAAGAATCCGGCCAGGGGCCGCAGGCAGGGCGCGAACCCCAAGGCGAAGCTGGTATCGGGCACAACATTGGCGCGGGCGTCCTTGCGCAGGGTCGCGGCCAGGGAGGCCAGCCCCCGGGCGAAATGCGCCCCCATGCGCGGCTGGGCCGCGACGAGCGCGTCCCAGGCGGCCCGGGCCGGGGCTTCGCCCCAGGCGCCGAACAGCCAGCCGAACATGGCACGCCAGAACATCCCCGTCGTTTCCCGGGCGTCGGGGCCGGGCTGCGGGCGCAGGGGGCGCAGGGAATAGAGCCCCAGGGCATCGCGGGCGCTTTCGGAGAGTTCGTAACCGGGCACGGCCGCGCCGGCGAGCCTGCCCGCCTCGCCCCGGGCCAGTCGCATGGCCACATAGGCCACCCGGGCCGGGTCGAGGCGCTCGCGGCAATAGGGCCGGCCGCGCACGCAGCCCCAGCAGCCGCGGCAGGACATGCGCGGCCGCAGCACGTAGTGCCCGGGCTGGTAAGGGCCGGTCTCGTGGGCGCTGACCGGGCCGACGGAAATGTTGAGCGTGCGCAGCCCGGTCCAGGCGGCCAGATGCATGGGCCCGGTGTCCGGGGTGACGAGCAGGGACAGTTCCTGGCCGAAAAGCGCCAGTTCCTTGAGCCCCAGCTTGCCGCACAAATTGCTGACCGGAATGCCCGCGCGCCGCGCCACGTCCGCCCCAAGTTCCACTTCGCCCGGGCCGCCGAGCAGCACCGGCACGAGGCCCCGTTTGACGAGCTCCCGCACGAGCCCGGCGAAAAACGCGCGGCCGGGGCGCTTGTCGCGCTCGCTCGCCCCCACGAACACGCCGACATGCCGCCGGTCCGGGCCGCCGGCGCGGGGGGCGGGCCAGGACGTTGCCGCCATGTCGGCGACGGGAATGAGGTCCAGGGCGTTGAGTTCGGCCCAATGAAAGCGGTTGTGGCGGTTATTGTGCACCACGGACGCCCGGTAGAGCTGCCAGTCGCCGCCGACGCGCACGACGCCTTCCGCGTCGGCGACCGGCCCCAGGCGGGTGGCGGCCGGGATGCTCCCGGCCAGAGCCGCGGCCTCGGGGCGGATGCTCAGGTTGACCACGGCGAAATGCTCGCGCCGCGAAAGCTCCACGCCGCGCGCAAGCGGCAGGTAGCCCGCCTGCGGGCTGATCGGGGCCAGCGGCGCGGCGAAATCCGGCTCGGCCACCACCGTGACCGGATGGCGCGGATACCGCCGGGCCAGCCACAGAAGCAGCGGATACGTGAGGATCAGGTCGCCCATCCGCTGGGTCTGGATGACGGCGATGGGCGCGGCGTCAGCAGCCACGCGCACCCTCCCCTTCCCCCGCAACCAGGCCCATCTCCGAAAGCCGGCGGCGCTTGGCCACGGCATCGTCCGCCAGGGCGGCGAAGGCCGCGGTCGCGGCCCGGTTCACGGCCGCATCGTCGTATTTGTGGTGGAGCTTGAACTGGTTGGCGAAACCCAACGCGTAGTTGGCCCCGCCCGGCAGCGCCGCCCCGCCCGTGGCCTTGGCGTGGACCACGGCCAGATGGCCCTGGCAGACCGGAACCTTGCCGGCAAGGAGCAGACGCAGGTCGTGGTCGAGGTCGTCGTACTGCGTCGGCGAAAAACGGATGTCGAAATTGCCGGTTTCGGCCAGCACGTCCGTGCGGAACAGGTGGCAGCAGCCCGTGACCGTGGCGCAGGGGCGCATCAGGGCGTACTGGCCCCAGTCCGGGGTGACGAGCCAGGGGCTGGCGAGATCGAAGGCCCGGCCGAAGCCGTCGCCCTGGCGCGGCGTGGGAAAGATGTGGCTGTCGGCGCACTGCACGAAGGCGGGGGCGTCGCGGCCGACAATGCGGCAACCCCAGACCCCGGCACCGGAATGGGCGGCCACGGCCGCGCCCAGGCGGCCGAGCCAGTCCGGCGGCGCGAGGGCGTCGTCGTCGAGATAGGCCACGAACTCGCGCGCGCGCACCTCGGGCAGGCTCGCCAGCCAATTGCGCGCCGCGGGTGCGCCGATGTTGACGGGGAGCCGGACGACATGCAGCCGCCCGCCCAGGCGCTCCCGCCAGCCGGCGAGCACGGCGGCCGTGTCGTCGCCGCTGCCGTTGTCCAGGGCGAAAAATTGCGGCCCGCCGCCGGCCGGGGCGAACGCTCCCTCCGTTTCGGCCAGGGCGGCCAGGGTCGCGTCCAGGAGCCGGGCGTTATTATAGGAATAGAGCAGCACGGCAAGCGTACCCGGCAGCGGCGCATGGGCGGCGTCCGCGCCCATGGCCAGATCGTGCAGCCGGCCAAGGGCCAGCGCGTCCCAGGGGCGCGCCGCGACCACGGCGGCAAGCGCGGCCACGGCCCCGTCCCGGTCGCCCAGGCGCAGCAGGGCCTCGGCCAGAAGCTGGCGCGCGGCGCAGGCGGGAAACGCGGGCAAAAGCGCCAGACAGGCATCGCGCGCGGCGGCGGCCCGGCCGGCGAGCAGGTCGCACGCGGCCGCGGTCAGCGCGCCCAGGGGAGCAAGCGCGCCGGTGAGGCCGGCAAACGCGTCGCGGACGCGGGCGAAAAGCTCCCCGCCCGCGCCGCCCGGCCCGAGGATCATGGGCGCGAACACGGACAGGCGATAGAGCGGCAGCGGGTCCTGCGGCGCTTTTTCGTGGCGCGAAAGCAGGTAGGCGAGCATCTTGGCAATGTCACGCCGCGCTGCCAGGCGGTCGAAATACGGGTCCGGCGCGGGGGCCTGCGCCGCGGCGGCCACGGCCCGGGCGCTTGCGGCCAGGGGGGGCGGCAGAAAGGGGCGGGCCGCGTCGCGCGCAAGGACGAGCGCCGCCGCCTCGGGCCAAAACGGCGCACCTTCGAAGACGCCGCGCGCCAGTGCGTCGGCCAGGGCGGCATGCCGCGGCCCGGCTGCCAGGGCGGCGTCCCGGGCCTGTGCCAACCCGGGGCCGTACCCGCCGACCAGAAGCCGGCGGGCAAGGTCCTGCGGCAGGCCGGCAAACGGCGGCGCGATATGTTGCGGCACAGGCGCGACCATCCCCCCTAGCCCCCGAAGGTCTCGCGCATGACGTCGAAAAGTTGCGTCAGGCGCATGGGGTAGGTGTGCTCAGCCAGGACGCGGCGATGCCCGGCACGGGCGATGGCCTCGCGCGCCGGGGCGTCGGCGAGGTAGCGCGCCACGAGCTCGGGAAGTTCGGCCGGGTCGTCGTAGACGGCCACCTCGCGCCCTGGCTCGAACAGGCTGTCCATCTGCGCCCGGGCGTCGGTCAAAAGAAACGCCCGGCAGGACGGCACGTCGAAAACCCGCTGGTTGACCGCGCCCTTCATCTGGCGGCTGGTGGCGTTGAAATTGATGTCCGAGAGCGGATAGAATTCCGGCAGCTGGTCGTAATAGGCGAGTTCCGGCAGGTAGCGCCAGTCGCGGCCCTCGCCGTCCAGGCTGTCGCGCCAGCCCGGGTCGCCGACCACGAGGGGCGTAAACGCCAACAGCCGCGTCAGGCACTCCTGGCGGTAGCGCCGGGTGGCTTCCCAGATGACGGCCGTTTCGTAAGCGAGCTGGCGTTCGGTGCTGCCAAGCGCGGCATAGGCCGGCAGCAGCTCCGGGCGCGAGCGCTCCATATGCTCGCGCACGAGCCGGCAGGGCGAGGCGGCGAAGCTCTCGGCCAGGGAGGCGAACACGTCGAAAAGCCGCCTTGACGGCCTGGCGGCGGCCAAGCGCATGGCGGTCTTGCGCCACATGGAATTGCCGACGAAGGAGATGCGCGCGCGCCAGGGATGGGGCTCGTCACAACGCGCGCGCGGGGTGAAACGCGTCTCGTCGGCGGCCAGCGGCAGGTAGTGGACGTGGGGGAAACCGGCCGCGACCAGGGGCGGGATGCTGTCGCGGTCCCAGGTGAAAAGGACGGTTGCTTCGTTGGCCGCCGGCCGGTAGAGCGGCAAGGTGAGCTCCGGGCTGTCCACGAACCAGGAGGCGAGCGGCAGACGCAACTCGTGCAAGAGCCCAAGCAGCACGCCCTCGCGGTCCACGCCCAGGTGGTTGACCGTCAGCACGCAGTCCGGGCGAAACCCGGACACGGCCGTGCGCACCATGGCCACAAAGGCGTCCTTGTCGAGCTCGTCCCCGGTCTCCAGGTAATGGCACGGCGCGCCCAGGCGCTCGCAGGCGCGCAGCACCTCGCCGAGCAGGAAAAAGCGGCTCGTCAGGCAGAGCACCCGGGGCATGGCCTTGGGGAAGAGGCGGCGGTGCGGCGCGGCGGACGCGGCGACGGCCGGCGGGGCCAGCAGCGCGGCGAGCGAAGCGTACCAGGCCGGGTCCAGACGGCGCTGCACCGGATGCTGGACGGGATAAAGCGGTTCGCCCGGAGCCTTGGCCGCGGCAAAAGCGCGGATCCGCGCGGCGGCTGCCGCGGGATCGGCGTCGTCGGCCCACAACAGGCCCGGATCGGTGGCGCAGGCGGCGCGCACGCCGGTGGCGGCGCTTACGGCCGTATCCCGGTCAGCCACGACAACGGGCAGCCCGGCGCGGCGACAGGCGGCCACGGCCACGCCAAGGCCCGCGCCGAGAAAAACCGGCACGCCGCCGTCGGCCACGCGCGCGGCCCCGAGCCGCTCCTCGGCCGCCGGCCCGAAACGGCCGGCCAGACTCAGGATCTTGCCGCTTGTTTCCAGACGGACATCGACCACGCGCCCGTCCGCGACAACGGGCGTGGCGACGATGTCTGCGGCGGCCACCGGGCTCCTATCGGCCGCAGGCGGCGGTCAGCGCGGCTTCGTCCGCAAGGACCTGGAAGAATTGGAGCAGTTGCACGAGGCCCAGGGTCTTTTCCACGGGGGGGCTTAATCTGTAGAGGAAAAAGGAGCGACCGGCGCTGCGCATCCGGGTGTTGGCCGAAACGAGAAAGCCGATGCCCGAGGAATCCATGAAGGTGACGTCGCCGAGGTCGACGACGACCGTGCCCACGGCATCCCCTTCCAGGGCGGCGTCGAGCCGCCGTTTCAGGTCGCCGGTGATCTCCAGGGTGATTTCCCCGACGTAGTGCAGCATGAGCGCGTTGCCGATGCGCTGAAGAGTCAGCTTTTCCACTGCGTCGCCTCTATGTCCTTATGAATGAAAACAATGTTCTCGCCGTCGCGCTTGTGCACCCGGCAGTGGCTCGACAGCATGCGCATGATGTACAGGCCGCGCCCGCCTTCGGATTCGGGGCCGGGATTCTCGAAACGCGCGTCCCCGGCAAATCCCTTGCCCCAGTCCACGATCTCGAGTTCGACCCAGTGGCGGGGGTTCACGGCCAGGCGCACTTCCAGCCGGCCAGGCGCGCCGCCGTAGGCATGGCGGCAGACGTTGGCGCAGGCTTCGGTGAGGATGATGTCCAGGTCGTGGAGGGCGTCCGGGTCGGCGAGGTGCTCGCGCGCCAGATACTCCACCACCTCCTTGGCCAGCTTGCGGCTGTCGCCGGGATGGGAAATGGCCTGAAAGACCTTTGTGACCGCCGCCTGTTCCAAGGCCCTGCTCCATGGTTTGCGGCGGGCCGCCCCGCCGTAGCCTGACTACGCTTTGCGCCGAAACCTCGCGCGCCGTCAAGAGGCCGCGAAGTCCCGGCTGTCGAGGACGATGGTCACCGGCCCCCGGTTGACCAGGGCCACGTCCATGTCCGCGCCGAAAACGCCCGAAGCGACCTTGCCAGGCAAGGCCCGCCGCGCCAGCTCCACGAAACGCGCATAGAGCGCCGCCGCCACATCCGGCGCGGCCGCATCGGAAAAGGACGGCCGCCGCCCCTTGCGACAGGCGGCATACAGCGTGAACTGGGACACGAGCAACAACTCGCCCCCGGTCTCGCGCAGGCTCAAATTGAGCTTGCCGGCAGCGTCGGGGAAAATGCGCAGATCAAGAACCTTCTCGAAAAGCGCCCGGCACAGCGGCCCTTCTGCGAAATCCGGCCCGTCCTCACCGCCGAAGCCGACCAGCACGAGAAGACCCGGCCCGATGGACGCCACGACCTCCCCGGCCACCGTCACCGAAGCGCCGCTCACCCGCTGCAACACGAGCCGCATCGTCTAGAGCTCCATGTAGGTCGCCTTGCTGGCTTCCTTTTCCGAAACCGAAACGCTCACCAGCCGCGCCGCCTCGCCGTCCAGAGCCTTCTCCAGCTCCCTGTAAACAAAGCGCGCCAGATTCTCCGACGAAGGGTTTTCCACGTCGAACGGCGCGATCTCATTCAAATGCCTGTGGTCGAAGGACGCCAGCACCTCGCGCAGCTTCCCGCGCAGCTTCTTGAAATCGATCAGATACTCCACCTTCGGGTCGAGCCGCTCACCCTCGACCACGACCTCGACGCCGAAGTTGTGGCCGTGCAGGTTCTCGCACGGCCCCTCGTAGCCCCGCAAACAATGGGAGGCGCAGAACCCCTCCGTCACCGTCAACCGCCATATGCCGCGTTTCGTCATAATAAAGAATGCCTCCGGCGGCCGGGAGGGATAATCCCCCCCGGACCCCCTTGCCTGGTGGCGCGGATGGGGCCGGGCTGCAAAGCCAGCCCGGCCCCATCCGCGCCACCAATCAATGGATTCCGGAAAGAGAAGCGCTCTTTCCTGCATTTCACATGCGGTGCTTCGCCGCTGGCGCCCACAGACCCCGACACACCGCCCGCCGACCGCATCCCCGCCCGGCATCCGTCCCCCCGTCGGGGAGGTCCAGGAGGGGATCATCCCCTCCTGGCCGCCGGAGGCCTCTTCGCCTTTCCTCTCCCTCCCCTCGCCTCGCCGCTTCCCCTACCGCCTCGCCCCCACGCCCTGCTCGAAGTCGTCGAGTTCGCGGCGCAGTTCGGGGCAGCGTTTGACGCCGTAGCCGTGTCCGAGGCGCAGCCGGCACACGGCCCGCGGCAGCGAGAGCACGAGGTGGACGGCGCAGGGGCCGGGGTAGCGGCGCAGGATATCGGCCAGGGGGTCGAGGGGCACGGGTTTTTCCTCGGGACAGGCGACGATAATTTCCACGGGTTCCTCGCTGCCGCCGATGATCTTGGCCAGGGGATCGATGCGCTGGGCTTGCAGCTTGATGAGTTTTTTGCCTTCGCCTTCGGCCTGTTCGGACTGGCCGACCTTGGCCGTGAGGTAGAGCGGCGCATCGCCGGCGAGGTGGTCGCGGCATTCGGCGTAGCAATCGGAGAAGACGACGGCTTCGGCCTCGCCGCCGAGGTGGTCTTCGAGCTTGCAGAAGGCCATTTTCTGGCCTTTTTTGGTGATGATTTCCTTGGTGGAGACGCAGATGCAGGCGACTTTGACCTCGACGCCGGGATCGAGTCCGGCGCACTGGGCGAGCGTCGTGGCGCGCATGGCGCGCAAGTCCCGTTCGTAGGCCAGGAGCGGATGGCTGGTGAGATAGAAGCCGAGCGCCTCTTTTTCGTAGGCCATCAGCTGCTCGTGGAGCATCTCGGGCATGTCCGCCTCGGGACAGGAAAGCCCCAGCCCCGTGGTGGGCTTGGGCTTTTCGGGCATGAGGGTCATGAGCGAAAGGCGGCCGTCGTTTTTATCGGCAGCGCGTTTCTGGCCGAGGCTCGCGGCCTGGTCGAGGCCGGCGAGCAGGCCCGCGCGCGAGCAGCCGAAGCCGTCGCACGCGCCGCATTTGATCAGGTATTCAATGACGCGCTTGGTGATCTTGCGCATGTTCACGCGGCTGGTGAAATCGAGCAGCGACGTGAAGGGGCCGTTTTCCTCGCGCTCGGCCACGATTTCGAGCACGGCGTCGCGGCCGATGTTTTTGACGGCGGCGAGGCCGTAGAGGATCTTGTTGTCCTTGACGGAAAAGTGGGGGTAGCCGGCGTTGACGTCGGGCGGACGCAGTTCGAGGTCGTTGTCACGGCAGGCGGCGATGTATTGCAGGAGCTTGTCCTGGTTTTCCATATCCGACGTCATGAGCGCCGCCATGAAGGCCACGGGGTAGTGGGCCTTCAGGTAGGCCGTCTGGTAGGAAATCTGGGCGTAGGCGGCGCTGTGCGACTTGTTGAAGCCGTACTCCGCGAACTTCTCCATCAAGTCGAAGATTTCGTTCGCTTTCTTGGCCTCGATCTTGTTCTGGGCGCAGCCCTCGACGAAGATGCCGCGCTGCTTGGCCATTTCCTCGGCGTTTTTCTTGCCCATGGCCCGGCGCAGCAGGTCGCCGCCGCCCAGGGAATAGTTGGCCAGCACCTGGGCGATCTTCATGACCTGTTCCTGGTAGACGATGACCCCGTAGGTCGACTTCAGGGTCTCTTCCAGGAGCGGGTGCGGATATTCGACCGGGTCCAGGCCGTGCTTGCGGCGGATGAACTGCTCGACCATGCCGGACCCGAGCGGTCCCGGGCGGTAGAGGGCGAGCATGGCGATCAGGTCTTCAAAGCAGTTGGGCTTGAGCATGCGCAGGTATTTGCGCATGCCCTGGCTTTCCACCTGGAAGATGCCGTCGGTGTCGCCCCGGCTGAACAGCTCGTAGGTGGCCGGATCGGTCATGGGCAGGGTTTCGAAATCGGGCGGCTCCTCCCCCATTTCCTTGATGATCTTGAGCGCGTCGTCGATGACCGTGATGGTTTTGAGGCCCAGGAAGTCGAACTTGACGAGTCCCGACTTCTCCACGCGCTTCATGTCCCACTGGGTCACGGTTTCGTTGTTTTTTCCCTTATAGAGCGGCACGTACTCGGTCATGGCCGTGTCGGAGACGACCACACCGGCGGCGTGGGTGGAGGCGTGGCGGGCCAGGCCTTCCAGGCGGCGCGAGATGTCGATCAGATGGGCGATGCGCGGATCGGTGCGCATGAGCGCCTTGAGCTCGGGCTCGAGCTCCAGCGCCTTGTCGATGGTCATCTTGAGGTCTTCGGGAATGAGCTTGGCGATGCGGTCGGTCTCGCCGAAGGTCATGCCGAGCGCCCGGCCCACGTCGCGCACCACGCCCTTGGCCTTCATGGTGCCGAAGGTGGTGATTTGCGCCACGGCGTCGGCGCCGTAGTGCTCGGTGACGTAGCGGATGACCTCATGGCGGCGGCGTTCGCAGAAGTCCACGTCGATATCGGGCATGCTCACGCGTTCGATATTGAGGAAGCGCTCGAAGAAGAGGTCGTACGGCATGGGGTCGAGGTTGGTGATGCGCAGCGAATACGCCACCAGCGACCCGGCCGCCGAACCACGGCCCGGCCCGACGGGAATATCGTGGTCCTTGGCCCAGTTGATGAAGTCCTGGACGATGAGGAAATAGCCCGGGAAGCCCATCTGCTTGATGACGTCGAGCTCGAGCTCCAGGCGGTCCCAGTATTTCTTCGGGTCCGCGTCCGGCATTTTAGCTAGGCGCTTTTTCAGGCCCTCGCGGGCCATGTCGGACATGACGTCGTCCAGGGACTTGCCGGGCGGGGCCTTGTAGACCGGAAAATGGTAGTCGCCGAACTTGAGCGTGAGGTCGATGCGCTCGGCGATCTCGCAGGTGTTGGCCAGCGCCTGCGGCACGTCGGGAAAGGCGGCGGCCATTTCCTCGGGCGTGCGGTAGTAGAGGTCCTTGGTGGTGAAGCGCATGCGCTTTTCGTCGTCCACGCAGGCGGCCGTCTGGATGCACAGCAGGACGTCGTGGGCCTCGGCGTCTTCGGCGTGCAGGTAATGGCAGTCGTTGGTGGCGACGAGCGGCAGCTTCAGATGGTCGGACAGCTCGATCAGGAAGTTGTTGACCGTGGCCTGCTCGGGGATGCCGTTGGCCTGGATCTCGAGGTAGAAGCGGTCCGGAAAGAGCGTCATGTACTCCCGGGCCATGGCCACGGCCTGGTCCTTGCCTTCCCGCAGCAGCTTCTGGTTGATCTCGCCCTTGAGGCAGGCGGACAGGGCAATGAGGCCCTCGCCGTATTTGCCGAGCAGTTCCTTGTCCACGCGCGGCTTGTAGTGGAAGCCCTCGGTGTGGCCGTAGGTCACGAGCTTGAGCAGGTTGTGGTAGCCGACCATGTTCTGGGCGAGCAGCACCAGATGGTAGCGCGGGGTCTTGGGCTCGCGGTCGAAGCGGCTGCCCGGGGTGACGTAGACCTCGCAACCGATGATGGGCTTGATGCCTGCCTTCTTGGCGTAGTCGTAGAAGATGAGCGCACCGTGGAGGTTGCCGTGGTCGGTGATGGCCGCGGCCGGCGAGCCGAAGGAGGACGCGGTCTTGACGAGGTCGCCGATGCGGATGGCCCCGTCGAGGAGGCTGTATTCGGTGTGGCAGTGCAGGTGGACGAAATCGGGCATGGCGCTTTTCGGGTAAGAAATGAAACGAACGGGCGGGCAGCCCCGCCGGGGTTGTCATAGCGCACCTGGCGACGCCTGGAAACGGGCCAGGGATATCAGGAGAAACGACGGGCGCGGGCCGGTGTCGCGGGGAGAATCACCAGGAATTCAAGGCAATTCCCTCTCCATTCAGGAAGACGTGCGGCCTAGTCCCAGCGCTGGACCTCGAGGATGTTGCCTTCGGGGTCGCGCAGGTAGCGAAAGGACAGCCGCCCCACGCCCGGCACGTCGCGCTTTGCCGTTTCGCCGACGGCCGCGCCGCCGGCGGCGAGGACCGCCTCGGAAACGGCGTCCACGTCGTCCACGAGAAAGGCGATGTGGGAAAAGCCCGGCGTATTGGCGGCGATGTCGGGATGGTCGGTCATGGCGTCGTAGGAAAAGATTTCGAGCGTCGGGCCGGTGTCGCCGTGGCCGGGCAGGCGCAGGTGGATGCCGGTGATGTGGGAACCGGCGATGCCGGTCGCCGCGTCGAGCCAGTCGCCGGCGAGGTCGCGCTCGGGCGGCACGGGCTTGCAGTCGAAGAGGCGGATGTAAAACGAAGCCAGCGCGCGCCAGTCGCGGGCGATGATGTTGGTGTGGACGTAGCGGACGGACATGGGAAACTCCTTGGCGGTTCGCCGGTATTCCGCTGGCGGGGCGAAACCGTCCCCATGCTAGCGCGCCGCCCCGGCCAGGGCAAGGCCGGGCGCGCCCGGCGATCACCCGCGCCGGCTTGCCGATTCCTTGGCCGTCGTAACCATTTCCCGACGGGAACGACTTGCCCTGCAAGGCTGTCTTGGGCTGCCTTCTTCACGGAAACGGACAGCGTACGCCGGGAACACCCTCGTCATGGATGGAAAAAAAACACTCCTGCTCGTCAATCCGCCCGCCAATCCCGACGTGGGCGCGCAGCTTTTCCTGGAAAACCTGGGGCTCGGCTACCTCGCCGGTTCGGTGCGCAAGCACTGCGGCGCGACCCACCGCGTCCTGCTCTGGGACTGCCCCATCCTCGGCCGGTCCTTGGCGCAGCTGCGCGAGGCCCTGCTCGCGGCGCGGCCGGACTACGTCGGCCTGTCCCTGACCACGATGAACGCCCATTTCGGCGTCCAGGCGGCACAGCTCGTCCGGGAAACCGTGCCCCACGCCAAGATCATCCTCGGAGGCATCCTGCCCTCGACCCTGGACAGCGCCGCGCTGACCGCATTTTCCCCGGACGCCGTCATCCGGGGCGAAGGCGAACTTCTGCTGCGCGACGTGCTTGCGCGTCTCGATGCGGGCGAGGACACGCCGCTGCTCGAAGTGTCCCAGGACACGCCCCTGGACGTGGACGCCCTGGCCTGGCCCGCGCGCGACATGCTGCCCTGGCAGCTCGCCAGGCACCCGCAGGCGAGCCTTGCCGCCTCGCGCGGCTGTCCCAACCGCTGCGGCTTTTGCAGCATCCCCCGCCCGGCCAATTCCCGCCGCTGGCGGCCCCGCGACATCGAGGACGTGGTCGAGGAAATGCGCTGGCTCAACACGGAATACGGCGTCTCCCACTTCTATTTCGTGGACGACAACTTCCTGCTCAACACCACGGGGTCCTACAACCGGGCACAGCATTTCGCCCGGCTGGTCCTGACCACGATGCCGCCGATCCGTTTCGGCTTCATGTGCCGCTCCGCGGCGGTGGACAAGTCCGTGTTCAGGCTCCTCAAAAAGGCCGGCCTGTGCGCGGTGTTCCTCGGCATCGAGTCCTTTTCCCAGGCCGTGCTCGACCGCTACCAGAAAAAGGAGCTCGTGGCCGAACACCTGCAGGCGATAAACACCCTCAACAGCCTCGGCATCACCATCAACCCCGGGTTCATCTTCTTCGATCCCTGGACCACCTCCGCCGAGGCCCGCGAAACCCTGCAGGCCATGCGCGGCCTCGATTTCGCCTCCCTGGAGTCCGTCAACTCGAAACTGACCTGCTACAAAGGCTCCGCCATCGAGGCCCGCGTCACGGAATCCCCCGACGCGCCGCGCCGGCTCGGCATCACGGAATACGCTTTCGAGCAAGCGGCCACGCGTGCGCTGTTCGACGAATGCGTCCGGCTTTTTTACCGGTCGCTCCCGGAACACGAGGCCTACCGGCTGTACCAGCGCTACCGCTTCCTGCTGGGCTCCCTGCAACCCTACCTCGTCAACACGCCCCACGAAGCCCGGTTCCTGGCGCAGTTCCACGCCTGCAAGGCCTTCTGGCGCACCGCGGACAACGTCGTTCTGGACTGGCTCGACGCCTTCGCCCAAGGCGTCCGCGACGCGCCCGCCCTCCTCGACGCGCGCATCGACGCCGTGGCCGCCCCCTTCTGGAACGCCGGCAACCAGGCGGCGGAACAGTGCATTGCCGCGGTCCGTGACGCGCTGCTTCACGACCTGCAATGCCCCGGCGCGACAAACGCCCCGCTTTGTCTGCTGGCCTTCACCCTGGCGCATCCCGGCCTGGGACTGGACGCCGTGTTCACGCGGCTTGCCGCCCTCCCCCCGGACAACCGGCAGGCCCTGGCCAGGGCCATGCGCTTTACCTGCGACGACAAACGGCGAGAGCACTTCGAAATGCTGCTCACCGCAGGGGACGAAACCATGGCCGCGCTGTGCGCCGAGGCCGCGCGTCCTGCCGGACCGGCCGCGCTGCTCCCCGCCCTGGAGGCCTGTTGCGCCCGGTTCGGGCCCAACCTCTCCCCGTCCCTTGCCCGCCTGCTCGCCCGGACCAGGGAGTTGGCGGCGCTGCCGTTTCCCGAACTCGTTTTCGCCGACTGCCCGCGCTGACGCGACCCGCTCCGCCCCCCCTTTTTTCTTCCTTTCGCGGCTCGTCCCTGTTACATTTTTAGAAAGATTTTTGTCTTTCTCTTGACAGGCGATGCGCAATGGCAGTGCGCAGGGGTTGCAGCATCCACGCAGAGGATATGGTGCACGAGAACGCGCGCATGAAAAAAATCCTGGCCGGCCCGGCATTCCTCGTCTGCATCTGCGGCATCCTGGCCCTGTTCCTCATTCTGGGAATCACGGTTCCCAATCCCGCCCTTTTCCTTTCCCTCGCCATTGTCCTGTCCGCCTATCTGGGGGGACTGCCATCCGGCTTTTTGAGCGTGGCACTGTGCTTCGCCTTTCTCCTCTTCTATTGGTCCACACCTGGAAGATGGTTCACCTACGACCAGCGCAATACCCTCCGCCTCATCGTTTTCATCGCCACCATGCCGGCCATGGCCCTGATCGTCGGTGTCCTCGAAAGAAAAAACAGAATCAAGATACATGAAATAGAAGAGAAAACGAAAGAGCTGGAAGCAAGCAAGAAGCGCCTGCAACGCGCGGAGATCGTCGCCGGCACGGGAAACTGGGAGGTCGACGTCGCGGACGGGTCGCTCTACACCTCCGAAGGCGCACGGCGCATCTACGGCCTCTCCGACGGGAATTATATACTGCGCGACGTCCAGGAAATCCCGCTGCCGCAATACCGCGCCTCCCTCGACGCGGCCATGCGGGGCATCCTGAACGGAAGCGGCGGATACGACATTTTCTTCAAGATCCGCCGCCCGACCGACGGCGTGCTCGTCGACATCCACTCCCGCGCCACCTACGACCCTGCCGACAGAAAGGTCTTCGGCACTATCCAGGACGTCACCGCCCAGAAGAAAACCGAGGCGGAACTCGTGGCCGCCCGGAAAAAGGCGGAAGCTGCCAACCGGACCAAAAGTGAATTCCTGGCCAACATGAGCCACGAGATCCGCACGCCCTTAAACGGCATCCTGGGCATGCTGCAAGCCATCGAGGACACGCCCCTGTCGCCCGAGCAACAGCGCCTCCTGTCCATGGCCGTCACCGCCTCCGGCCGCCTGACGCAGCTGCTCAACGACATCCTCGACCTTTCCCGCGTCGAATCGGGCAAACTGCCCGTGGCCGCCGCGCCCTTCGCTCCCCGGGAACTCGTCGCCGCCATCGACGACCTCTTCCGCGTCGCCGCCGAGAAAAAAGGCCTGACCCTGGCCTGCCGCCTGGAAGACGGCCTGCCGGAGATCCTGCTCGGCGACGAAACCAGGATTCGGCAGGTGCTGTTCAACCTCGTCGGCAACGCCATCAAGTTCACCCGGCGCGGCGGCGTCGACGTGACCATTGCGGCCCTGCACCGCCGGGAAAATTCGCTACGGCTGCTGTGCACGGTCTCCGACAGCGGCTCGGGCATTCCGAACTCCCTGCTCGAGAACCTCTGCCAGCCCTTCACCCAGGGCCCGCGCGCCAGCTTCCACGGCCCGCCCGGGGCCGGACTCGGGCTTTCCATCGTCAGGCGCCTCACGACGCTGCTCGGCGGGGAACTCGCCATCGACAGCGAGGACGGTCGCGGTACGGACATCTATGTCACCCTGCCGCTGCACATCCCCGTGACCGCCGGCGTCCTCCCGCCGTGCCCGTCCCGCGACGAGACCGGAGCATGCCGGAGCCTGCGCATCCTGCTCGCCGAGGACGACGCCATCAGCGCCCTGGCGGCCCGGCGGCTGCTGGAAAAGATGGGGCATACGGTCGTTGCGGCCGCAAACGGCCGGGAGGCCGTGAACGCGTGCGGCAAGGCGGATTTCGACCTCGTGCTCATGGACATCCAGATGCCGGAACTCGACGGCCTGGAGGCGACACGGAGCATCCGGGAACGAGAGGCCCACGGGCCCAGGGCGAGCATGCCCATCGTCGCCATGACCGCCCACGCCATGGCCGGGGACAAGGCACATTTCCTCGCCGCGGCCATGGACGACTACCTGCCCAAACCGGTGGACAAATCGAGCCTTCGCGCTACCATCGCCCGCGTCATGGAAACCGTGGATCACGGCTTCTGCCGCCTTCCCGCAAGCGAGGAGTCCGACGCATGAAACGCCTTTTCGTCAGCCGCTCCCTCTACAACCAATGGGCCAACGCACGCCTTTACGCCGCCATGGCGGCCCTTGCGCCCGAAACCCTGGCCGCGCCGAGCGCCGTCAATTTCGGTTCCATCCTCGCCATCGCCAACCATCTCGTGCTGGCCGACCGGCTGTGGCTCAACCGCTTCACCGGCCAGGGCGCGCCCGTGCCCACGGTTGACGCTGTGCCCTACCCCGACCTCGCCGCGCTCGGGAACGCGCGCGAAGTCGAGGAGCGGCGCGCCCTGGCCTTTTGCCGCGCGCTCGACCCGGCACGCTGCGGCGAGACGCTCCATTACGTCACCACCGAAGGCACACCCATGTCCCTGCCCCTGGCCCTTTGCCTCGACCACTTCTTCAACCACCAGACCCACCACCGCGGCCAGATCCACGGCCTGCTCGGGGCCTATGGCCTCAAGGCGGCGGACATCGATCTGCTCGGGTTCGAGCGCGAGACCGCGACTTTCGCGGGCCTTGCCGGCTGACGCTTTCCCGCGCGGCGGAGACGGCTTAGCCCCCCGCCGCGCCGCCTTGCTCCCCTTGCCGAAACCCTGTACCCCTGCGCCATGCTCACCTTTTTCCTCAAGGGGCTGGCCATCGGCGCGATCATCGCCATGCCCTTCGGCGCGGTCGGCATGCTCTGCCTGCAACGGGCCATCGCCATGGGGCTGCGCGTGGGACTTTTATCGGGCATGGGCGCGGCCGCGGCGGACGCCTTCTACGGGGCGGTGGCGGCGTTCGGCCTGACGTTCATCTCGGATTTCCTGGCGGCGAACGCACGCGTGCTCCAGGCGGCGGGCGGTGCGTTCCTGGTGGCCATGGGCGCGCGGCTCTGCTTCGCCAAAAGCGCGCCCAAACCCGCCGAAATACCCAAGCGGCGCTACGCCGGCGCATTCGTGAGCGTCTTTTTGCTCACGCTCACCAATCCCCTGACCGTGGTCGGGTTCCTGGCCATCTTCGCGGGCTTCGGCCTGGGGCAGATCGAGGCGCGGGCCAGCGAGGCCTCGGCCGTGGTGGCGGGGGTCTTTTGCGGCTCCATGGTCTGGTGGGCGGCCATCGCGTTCGGCGGGAAACTGCTGCGGCTGCGCCTGCTGTCACAGATGCGCGCCATCAAGCGCGTCTGCGGCGCGGCCATCATCCTGTTCGGGCTCTGGGCGGTCTTTTTCGGCCGTTAGCGCAGCCGTCGCGTTTCAAAAAGCGCCTGCTCCTCGAAAACGAAACGCACGCCACCGCAATCGAGCTGTCCCGTTGACATCACCGTCGGGAAGGTCCAGGGGGATCATCCCCTCCTGGCCGCCGGAGGCATCCCCCCCCATGCGCTCCCGCGTCAGGCGTCGGCGTCCTGGCCGCACGGCGCGCGGCGAAACGCGCCGACCCGCTGTGAAATGACGGAAAGCCCGGTGAAGGGAAAGCGCGCCATGGCCTCCCTGTAGGGCTCGGGCGCGCCGAGCAAGCGGCGCAGCTTGTCGCGCAGGCCTTCGGGCGACAGGGCGTCCCAGGGCAGGAATTCGATGAGCCCCCGGGCGCTTAAGACCTCGGCCCGGATGCGCTGCTCCAGGCGCGGCACCTCGCGCGGCACCACAAGACACGGGATGCACTGCGAGAGGATCTCGCAGGTGGTGTTGTAGCCGCCCATGGTGACCACCGCATCGGCAAGACCCATGAGCGTCTCCATGCGCCGGTAGAAATGGTGGAAGCGGGCGTGCTGGCGTGCGGCGCGGCGGGCCACGGCCTCGCGCTCGGGCTTGGGCATGAAGGGGCCGGAGACGAAGATCGCCCGGTGCGCCGGCGCGCCGCCCTGCTCCAGCATGGAGAGATAGGCGTCCATGAGCGGATAGCCGTCCCCGCCGCCGCCGGTGGTGACCACCACCAGCTTCTCGCCGGCCCCGAACCGCTCCTCGCGGCGCACCTGCGTCATGGACTGGGGCGAGGGCACGTGGCGGGGAATGTAGCCGGTGAACACCATCTTGTCGCTGATGACCGGCGGGATGGCGTATTCCGTGATGGGGTCGTAGATCTCCTTGTTTCCGTAGACCCAGATTTCCGAATAGAACTGCTCGAGCACGTCGTAGACGCCCTTTTCGGCCCATTCGCGGGTGGTGGAGGCGGCGTCGTCCATGATGTCGCGAAGCCCGAGGATGGTGCGGGTACGCGGCAGGCGGCGCTTCAGCCACTTGAGCGTGGGGATGACCTCGCGGCGCAGCCCCATGGGCGCCTTGTCCACGATGAACAGGTGGGGCTGGAAGGCCTTGGCCGTGGCCACGATGATGTTGCGCCGGATGTTCAGGGCATGGCGGGCGTTGATCTTGATGGAAAGGGGCAGGTACTCCTCGTTGGTCTTCTTGATCATGCCCGGGATGCGCACGAAATCGACGCCTTCCGGCGTCTCGTAGCGCCCGGCCAGGGGCGAGCCGGTGAGGATGAGGATATTGACCCCGCGCTGGCGCAGGTGCTCGGCGATGGCCATGGTGCGGCGCAGATGTCCCAGACCGTAGGTGTCGTGGGAATACATCAGGATGTTGTAGGTCGCGGGGGATGCCATCGAAAATCAGGGGACGTCGATGCCGAGCTTGCGGTATTCGTTGAGCTTGTTGCGCAGGGTGCGCACGGAGATGCCGAGCAGCTGGGCCGCCTGCGTGCGGTTGCCTTCGGTGCGGTCCAGGCTTTTGATGATCATGTGGCGTTCCATGACGTCAAGCGGCACCACCTCGCCCGTGCCCGGCGCGCCCTCTGCCGCGAAGAGCCGGGCCGCGGCCGCCTGGTCGAAGGCGTCCCCGGCCGCGTCCTCGCCGGCGGCGTCCTCGGCGCTCACGGCGCCCCCGGAATCAGGCGCGGCAAAAGCCTCCTCGGGGGCCTGCTCCTGCCAGCCCTCGCCGTCGAGGAGGAAATGGGACTTGCGGATGGGGCCGGAACCGGCCAGCAGCACGGCGCGTTCCATGAGATTTTGCAGCTCGCGCACGTTGCCCGGCCAGTCGTAGCCGAGCAGCCACTCCCGGGCGTCGGCGGCGAAAGACAGCCGCGGCAGGTTGTAGGCCTTGCGGTACTTGTCCACGAAATAGAGCGCCAGGCGCGGCACGTCCTCGCCGCGCTCGCGAAGCGGCGGAAGCTTGAGCGGAATGACGTTAAGGCGGTAGTAGAGATCCTGGCGGAACTTGCCTTCGCCCACGGCGTCTTCCATGCGGCGGTTGGTGGTGGCGAGCACGCGCACGTCCACGTGCACGGTCTCGGTGCCGCCCACGCGGTCGAATTCGCTTTCCTGGAGCACGCGCAGGAGCTTGGCTTGCAGGCCCAGGTCCATCTCGGAAATTTCGTCGAGCAGGAGCGTGCCGCCCGAGGCAAGCTCGAACTTGCCGAGCTTGCGCGCGATGGCCCCGGTGAACGCGCCTTTTTCGTGGCCGAACAGTTCGGACTCGAGGAGGTGTTCGGGCAGCGCGGCGCAGTTGATGGCCACGAACGGCCCGTCGGCCCGGTCGGAGCAGGCGTGGAGGTAGCGGGCGAACATCTCCTTGCCCGTGCCGGATTCGCCGGAAATGAGCACTGTGGCCTTGGACCGGGCCACCTGCCTGGCCAGACCGAGCACGCGGCGGATGAGCGGGTGTTCGCCGACGATGGCGAACCCCTTGCCGGCGGCGTCCCCTGTCTGACCGACGTCGGGCGCGGCGTGCGGCGCGCCATGGCCGGGCCCTGGCGCGGGAGCTCCTGGAGGCGGCGCGGCAGTCTCCCCACCCGGCACCACGGCCAGGATCTTCTCCCAGGTCAGCGGCTCGAGCCAGTAGTCCTTGGCCCCGAGTTCCAGGCAACGCGCCGCCTCGGAGGCGGTGCCCCGGTCCGTGAAGACGATCACCGGCGGAAAGCCGGGCTCTTTCTGTGCCTCGCCGAGCAGGGCCTCGGCGGTGTAGACGCCGATCTTGGCTTGGGAAAAGATCAGGCAGGGAGGGGACTTGCGGATGGCGGCCAGGGCGGCGGGCAGGGAATCGACGATGCCGACGGCAAGCCCTGCGTCCTTGAAGAACGGGAAAAAAGTGGTCACCGCCTGGGCCGGGGCGACAAAAAGAATCGTCTTTTCCGCCATCGGCGACCTATTAGCCCCAAGTCAAACGGTTTTCAATCAATTACGAGCCGCTTCCTCCATAATGTCGCAATCGGCCGTCACACGAGCCCGCACTCCCGCAAAAGCCCCGTGAGCACCTTGTCGCTGTCGAAGTAGTCCCCGGCGATCTCCCGGGCGACCCGGCCGGCGCGTTCGGGGTCGATTTCGGCGGCTTGCAAGGCTTCGATGGCCCCTTCGCGGCCTTCGAAGGGGAAGAGCGCCTCGCCCACGGGCAAATACGCGCCGAATCCGGTGTCCTCCACCACCGCCGGCCGACCGGCGGCCAGATAGGTGGCGGTGCGGTCGGAAAACCAGCCGCTTTTGAGCACCACGTTCTGGTCCTTGGCGATGGTGAACTCGCCGCGCGAGCCGCGAATGTAGTCGCGGTAGACGTCCGGGTCGCGCGAGAGGTTCAGGGCGTCGCGCACTTCCCAGCCGGCGGTCGCGTAACGCCAGGCGTCGTCGCACATGCCGCTCATGGCCATGCCGAGGGGAATGTCGCGCAGGGTCTCGGCCAGGTCGAGAATGGCCTCGTACTTGACGTTCTTGCGCCAGGAAAGCCGGCGGCCGCATATTTCCACGTCCCGGTCCCGGGCCTCCCAGGTGCCGATGGTGGTGTAGCGTTCACCCCTGCCCTGCCCAACGGGCCAGTGGTCCAGGACCACGGGCGGCAGCAACGGCTTCCAGTCCACGTCGGACAGGGGTACTTCGGTCGCGCCGCCGGGCAGGTTGTAGCCGTAGGTGAAGCAGACGTCGTGGCGTTTGTAGTAGTCGTGGGTCCAGGGATCCGACGCCACCTTGACCTGGGTGAAGACGGGGTCGGTGTCGATGACGGCCTTGACCGGAGCCTGGTAGTACTCTTCCTTGAGGGGCAACACCCCGGAGACGTTCAGGAAGAAGTCGGCCTCGGCCAGATGGCGGTCGAGGGTCGCCCGGTCCATGCCGTAGATCGTTTTCTCGATTTCGCTCACGTAGGCCCAGCGTCCGCCCAGTCCGGCACGGCGGAACATCCTGTCTACGGTTTCGCGGCCACGCGCGGACTCGGCCACGGGATAGCCGAGCACCGGATCGAAGGGATAAGCCCAGTTGGAGGTGTCCTCCAGGAAAACCACTTCATGGCCCAGGCGGGTGAGGCCCTCGGCGAAATGCAGCATCATCCACAACTGCCCGCCCAGGGGAAAGCCCACGGCGAACCCGGCCAACACGATGCGAAGCGAACGTTTCATGCTCCCTGCTACTCTACTTTCCGGGCGCGGCCTTGTCGCCGAACCACAGTTTCGCGCCCTGGGCCACGGTGACCACGGGCACGGCCTTTTGCTTGAGGAAGGCCGCGAGCTGCGCCAGCTTGGCCGCGTCCCAGGGCTCCCAGCCGAGGTCCGAACCGACGCCGTGCAGGCAGAAGACGACCCAGGCGTTCTCGCGGATGGCGTGTTCCTTGACCAGGGCGATGATGGACTCGGCCGGGTCGTTGGTATGGACCACGTACCGTTTGATCCAGTAGCGGTCGGTCGAACCCTTGCGGTTGCAATCGTCGCCGCCGTCGGCGACCTGGCTGTAAAAACGCCGTGACAAGGCGCTCATCTCCGGCGTCCAATAGTTGTGCGGCGTGATGTAGGTGCTCACCTGAAAGCCCATGCCTTCAAGCACGTTCTTGGATTCCTCCAGTTCGCGCTCGTAGGAGACAGCGCGAATCTGCTGTTTCTCCGCACTCTCCGGATCGAATGGATGGACCGTGACCTCACCGATGAGTTCGTCAAAGTAGTAGCTGCCTGGCTCCCCTTTCACGAGCCTGACGCTGGAGCGTTCCTTGAGCAAGCGGCCGTTTTCCAACAGTCCCCCGAGTTCATCGTACTTGTATTTTGCATCGTACAACCCGCGTTGTCCGTTGACCGGACGCAACAGCAGGCATTTTTCTTCTGCGAGGAACTTCGGAATATCGATAGGCCGTTTGTGGGTCAGGCTGTGTGACGCGATTTCCCAACCGCTCTTTTGCAGTTGCCGTATCTGGTTCGAGTCCATGAAGTCCGGATCGCCGGTATCCACGCGCCCGGCAATGATGCCCACGGTGGCCGGCAGGTCCAGATTGGACAATACCGGGAACGCGTATTGATAAACACTCTCAAGGCCATCATCAAAAACCAGTGAAACCATGCCGGCATGGGCTCCGGCACCCATTACGCCAAACAAAATAACAAATATGAAAGCAACAATGCGGCCAAAGCGGGGGTTTTCCATAACACATCCCAAACGCGGTAGAGCTGCAAAGTGACAAAAGCGTTTGCATACTAGGTGAAAAAAGCCAAAAGTCAATGGCGGCTCCTTGTCGCGGCCGCCACGTCCGGGAGCTTGCGCCCGGCAGTGAGGCCGGCGCGCCGGCCGGCCGGACCGACCCGGCGGGTCACGCTTTGACGGGGGGGGAAAAACTGGTATGTGGCGCTTGCCGTCCGGGGGCACGTTCCCCGGCGGGTTCCCTTGTTTACGGAGTTCCCATGCGTCACCGATTCCCCCCGTCCTGCGTCCTGTGCCTCGCGTTGCTCGCGGCGTTCGCCACCCAGGCGCAAGGCGCAGCCAAGCACTTCCGCGTTTCCTACGAGCATTTCAACACCTGCGCCTCCAAGGCCGCGGACCTGTACTTCAAAACCAATCAGGCCGGCGAGAAGAACATCCTCTCCCACCTGACCGCCATTTCCGCGATCTATGCCGAAAAAGCATACGTGGTCATGAACATCGTCGACATCCTCGAGCACATGGCCGCCAAGCGCGACCGGGCCTTCGTCATGGACCGCCTGGCCGAAGTCAAGCGCGAGACCCTGGCCGGCGTGCCCCAGGACGTCAAACTGCTGGCGGATCTGGTGGAAAATCATGAAAATCAGGACATCCGGGATCTCGGCAATCAGGTGGTCAACGAAATACGGGTGTTCGAGCGCAATACCGAAAACCTGTAGCGTCCGCCGTCACGGCGCGACACCTACCGACAGGCCAAGGCGCCTCGGGTCGGGAGCGCCCGTGGCCGCCTGCGGCAGATACGTCCGGTCGGGCAAAAGGTAAAGGGGTTTGCCGCGCCCGTCCCCGCCCGGGGGAAGCGCCACGCGCAGGCGCTGCGGCCGGGCGTCCAGTTGCGCCGTGCCGACGAGCCCCGCTTCGGAGTAAACAGCCACGGAAGCCGGTTTCGGCGCGGCCAGGGTCAGGGTCACGGCGTCGGTCCCCGGCGCGACGAGCAGCGCCCCGGCCCCGGCGCTCCAGCGAAAAAGCCTTCCGTCCGTAGCGGCTTCCGTCGGGTGGAAGCCCTCGAAAACCAGCTCCTGCCCCGCCGGTCGCCAATCGGCAAGATCGAGCCGCGCCGCCGTGGCGCGAAGTCCCGCGTCCAGGGCGTAGGAGAGCCCGCCCGCCGCAACGAGCGCCCAGGCGGCCAGACCGATCAGGCGCGCCGCCCGCGAGTCCCGCTCCGCCGCCTGTGCCTCCAGGGCCATGGCCCGCGCCAGGGGCACGAACAGCAGAAACCACACCGCCGGCACGTAGAACATCTCCTGGAAGACCGCATAGAGATGGAAAGCGACCAGGGACAGGAGCATGGCCGCGTCGGCCAGGCTCCCGAACGCCCGCGCCCGCCGCCAGAGCAGCAATCCCGCCCGCCCGGCCAGGGCCAGCCACAGGCAAAGCCCCGCCGCGCCGAGGCCCGAAGCGAGCTGCACGTACATGTTGTGGGAGGTCTCGAACACCTCCGCCCTGGGGTCGCCGAAGCGGTGCAGCCACGCGCCCGGCGTCGCGAGCAGCACCGGGTAGTGCCTGGCGTAGGTCTCGAAGCCCATGCCGAAAAGGGGCCGTTCGGCCGCGATGCAAAGCCCGGCCCGAAACAGGCCCGGCCGCGGCGACTCGGTGAAATTGCCCACCCGCTCGGCGAGCAGCGCGTTGATCGGACGGCTGATGGCGGCCAGTTCCTTGCCCGAAGCCCAGAAGGAAACGCCAAGGAACAACACTCCGGCCGCGACCAGGGTGGGCAGGTGACCGTAGGGCCGCGCGAACCGGGCCAGGGGGCCGGGCCGGAAATAGAGCCAGGCCGCGGCGGCGAAGGTCAGAGCGCCGACGATCCAGCCGGCGCGGGCGAGCGTCAGCAGCAGGGCCGCGCCGACAAGGGCCAGGGCGGCGGCGGCCACGATGCGGTGGCGCGCGCCGTCGCGCCGGGAGAGTGGCAAGAGCAGATACGGCGCGGCGATGGAGGCGTATTCGGCGAACCAGCCGGGATTGGCGAAAAGCGAGGTGAAGCGGTAGTGCAGCAGATAGTGGTCGCCCTGGAAATGCTCGTAGAGCCCGACGGCGATGGCCGTCAGCAGCCCGCCGGCCAGCCCGCGGAGAAGGATGGCGAATTTCCCGGACGCCTCGACGCGGGCGAGCTCCCGGGCGAACACCGCGAATACGGCCAGCCGCCAGGCGCAGGCCAGGCTGTAGGCCGGCGCGTCGGCCGGGGAAAAGGCCATGGCCGCGAAAAAGGCGCGTGGCCCGAAAAGATGCAATTCGGCGAAAAAACGGTCCCAGGGCAAGAGCCACGTCGAGGCCAGGGCCAGCGCGGCCAGAGCGGCAAGCAGCACGCCGGAAAGTCCCGTGCCCGCGTCCCCGTCGCGGCCGGCGTTGCGCCATAAAAGGGCCAGCGCCGCGCCGTCGATGACCAGCCCGAAGACCACGGCCGGATAGACGTAGGCCTGCGCGCCGAAAAGAAACAGGGAAAAGCCGAGCAGGTACAGGCCCAGGCGCAGGCCGCGCCGGGAAAAGGCCATGGCCGCGCAGCCCGCCGCGACCAGGGCGACGAGCGCCGCGGCGGCACGTCCCGCGGGGACCAGGGCGGCGGCGCTGAGCAGGAAATGCCCGCCGGCAAGGGCCACGCCGGCAAGGGTCGCCGCGCGGGCGGGCAAGGCGGCGAAACGGGAGCACGCGGCCACGGCTGCGCCCTACCGCTTCCTGCCGGCCTGGGGCACGGCGACCTCGATGTCGTCGACGTCGCCGGCAAGGCCGTTTTGCCCGACCGAGGTCACGGTGTCCCGCACATGGGGCAGGTCCGGGGATTCGCCTTCGTTTTCATTGAGCAGATACGGCGCGCCCCAGGGGTCGCGGGCGAGCCCGGCAAGGTCTTCCGGCGCGGCTCCGGCGGCCGCGCCGAGGCGCGCCAGCGCCGCGTCCCACTGGCGCGCGCAGACGTCGCCGGCCGGGGCGTTTCGCAGATCGTAGCCGTCGCAGCCGCAGCGCGAACAGTTGCTGCCGGTGATCTCCCACAGCATGCGGCCTGTCGCGGCCTTGGCCCGGGAGGCGAGCCTGGAAATCCGGGCAAGCGATGCGGCGGCGTCTTCCCGCTTAAGGAGCAGAGCCACGTGCGCGGCATGTTCGCGCTCTTTCTTGGCGAGGGTTTCACCGAAGAGCATGCCTCCGGCGACGAGAACGAGCACCACGACCAGGGCGAGCCTGGCCCGGGAGAGGGCGACGGCGTCGAAGCGGCCCTCGGCCGTGGCCCATTTCCCGGCCTTCCTGGCGGCAAGGACCCGGCGCAGGCGCGAGAGCCTTTTTTCGACGCGGCCGGCGAAGGCGGCCAGGGCGGCGGCATCGGGCAGCGGCCCAAGCTGGCCACGGTCCTCGGCCAGGGTTGATTCCGCGCTCCAGTCAAGCGCGGTGGCCACGCCGTCGCCGTCCTCGGCGGCAAGGGAAGCAAGCAGCGCGGCGTCGCGCACATCGCCGGCGTCAAGGAGCGCATACAGGCCGTCGAGGCGGTTTTCCAGGCGCGCAAGGCCCTGGGCCGCGCGGCGGCAACCCTCGCGCGCGGCCGCTTCCGTGGCGCGGGCAGGCGGCCGGCGCTGGCCGGGCATGAAAAGCGCGAGGAAATCGAAGCGCATCTATTCGGTTCCGGCGGCCGGGCGTGGCCCGTCCATGCGGGGCGTCGGGCCGGCGGGAAAGACGACGCGCAGGGAGGTGATCTGCTCGCCGCGCGCCTTGGCCACGGCAATATTCACGGCCAGCACATGGCCGCCACGCGTGCGGTCGGTGGTCAGAAAATGGAAGTGCCAGCCCACGGGGGACAGCGCGGCAACGTTCGGCGGCGTGTAAACGCCGACCATGGTCCCGGCGACATCGTGCATGGGAAATTCGGCTTGCGCCTTGCAGGCCGTGGCCAGGGGCGGCCAGGGCTGCCGCTGGGCCGGCACGCTGCGAGTCCTTATCGCCGTAAAAAACCCGTCCACGCGCACGACGTAAAAGCGCGTCGGATCGGGCAGGCGCTTGGCGAGCGCCGCGCCGAGGCCGGCGAGGTCCAGGCCGTCCAGGCGGCCGAGGTCGAGGGTGCCGGCGCAAAAAGCCACCTGGGCGAACGGGGTCTTTCGCGACGGCGCGACGGGGTAGGCCTTGCCGTCGGTTTTCACTTGGTAGAAGCGGCCGTCCAGGGCGACCATTTCGCCGTCGAGGCCGGCGAAGGTGCCGAGGCCGCAGTCGCCGTGGCGGGCGAGCGTGGCGAAGGTCTCCCGGCCGGCATAGTCCCCGGCGAGCAGGGCTTCGATCATCCCCACTTGGTAGAGTTCGCCAGCCAGGCAGGAAGCGCTGACCAGAACGACGAAAAGGACGGCCCCAAACGCCGCCCGAACGGTACGTGCGATGCGCGGCATGCTACGTGCCTCCTTTCCCGGCGGGAAATGCTTAAATGTTGGCGTCTTCCGGGTCGGGCTGGCCGGAGAGGAACCGGCGCACCACGGGATCGTCGCAGGCCCTGATGGCCTCTGGCGAACCTTCCCAGACGATGCGGCCGGCGTCGAGCATGGCCACGTGTCCGGCCACGCCAAAGACGTCGGGGATGTCGTGGCTGACGAGCACGGCCGTGAAGCCGAACTGTCTGCGCGACTGGTCGATCAGCGCCAGCACGGCGGCCTTGCGGATGGGGTCGAGACCGGTGGTCGGCTCGTCGAAGAGCACGAGACCCGGCTCGGTCACGAGCGCCCGGGCCAGGGCGACCCGCTTTTGCATGCCGCCGGAAATCTGGGACGGAAACTTGTCGAGGATCGCGACGAGTTCCAGACGCTCGGCCAGTTCGCCCACCCGTTTCGCGACCGTGGCCTCGGGCAGCTTCGCGGTCTCGCGCAGCGGCAAGGCGATGTTGTCGCGCACGGTCATGGAATCGAAAAGGGCCATGTTCTGGAACATGTAGCTGCAGCGGCGACGAAAGGCCCGGCGTTCGGAGGCCCCGACCGAGGCCAACGAGCCGCCCCGGAACAGGATGTCGCCGGCGTCGGGCTTGAGCAGGCCGATGATGTGCTTGAGGAGCACGCTCTTGCCCTCGCCGGACTTGCCGATCACGGCGGTGACCATGCCCTCGGGCACGGTCATGTCTATGCCGCGCAGCACGGGCTGCCCGGCAAAGGCCTTGGTCAGGCCCCGGATTTCGATCATGGGTTGCGACGTCATGGCGGATTGCCCCGTTTGGAAAACCGCGCCACTTTGACCGCAATCGCGGCCAAAGGCAAGGACCGCGGCGCGATCGACGACACCGCCGGGGAGCGCGCGGCGGCGGTCAGGACGTTTCGGAGGCAGGCGCGTCGGCGTCCGGGGCCTCGGGCAGGCCAAGGGGCGCGCGGCGGTCGCGCACGAAGGAATTGCCCGAACAGGACTTGGCGTATTTCTTGACGGCCGCCGCACGCACGCCCAGTTCGTCCATGGTCACGGGCACGGCAAAGGCGCAGTCGATGACGCCCATGGAGATGGTCAGAAGCGGAAAGCGTCCCGCCCGGCCGTCGCGGCCCTGACCCTCGATGTAGCCGCGCTCCCGGTCCGCGGGCGTGAAAAGGGCCGGCGAGGCGGCGGCGAAGGCCGCAAGCGCCGCTTCGCACACGGGCGCAACCGAAACGGCGTCGCACAGGAGAACGAAATCGTCGCCGCCGACATGCCCCAGGAAGTCGTCCTGCGCGCCGTGGGAGGCCAAGGCCTCGCCCAGGATGCGCGCGGTCATGAGGATGGCCTTGTCCCCGTCCTGGAAGCCGTAGACGTCGTTGAAGACCTTGAAATTGTCGATGTCGGCGTAAATGAACGAGGTATGGCGGCCGGCCTCGGCGCGCCGCGCGATCTCGCGCTCGATGGCCACATTGCCGGGCAGACCGGTCAGGGGATTGGCCCCCTTGGCCATCTCCACCTGCACGCAGGCGAGGGCGTCGAGGATGCGCTGCACCGAGACCATGCCGGCAAGCCGGCCACGGCAGGTGACGAGGATGGGGTCGTAGAGCTTTTCCCGGTCCCGGGCCATGGCCGCCTGGGCCGCCACTTCCACGGGAGTGTCCCATTCCACGGCCAGCGGCGAGGGGTCCATGATGCGGGTGACGTCGCGGCGCAGAAAAAGCGCCAAGCCGTAGGGCGTGCTGAGAACCCGGTCGAGGTGGTGGCGCATGATGAGCCCCTCGGGCCGGCCGTCGCGGACCACTGCCACGGCGTGCACGGACTCGTTGCCGTCGAAGAACTGCTTGACCTCGCCGACGCTGGCGTGGGGCGGGATCTGGCGAGGCCGCTCGGCCAAATCGTTTATGGGCGAGGAGCACTTGAAACCGTCGGCGGCCTGGCTTGCGCCCCGCACGATGGCCAGGCGCGTTTCCTCGCGCAGGTCGGCGGCCGGCGCTTCGGGCCGGCCCAGGAAAAAACCCTGCCCGAAATGCGCGCCCAGGCGGATGCAACAGGCAAGCTCCGCCTCGGTCTCGATGCCCTCGGTCACGATACGGCAGCCGATCTTGTCCGCGAAGGTGAGCAGCGTCTCCAAGAGTGCCCGTTTCACCGGGTTGGCGTCGATGCCGCGCACGAGGGACATGTCGATCTTCATGAAATCGGGCTTGATCTCGGCGATGGAAAAAAGCCCGGAATAGCCGGTGCCCACGTCGTCCACGGCCACGCCGTAGCCGGCGTCACGGTAGTGGTCCAGCGTGCGGTGGAACAGGTTGAAATCCTTGACGCTGTGCCGTTCGGTGATCTCGAGCACCACATCCCTCGGCTCCATGCCGTACTTGTCGAGCAGCCGTCGCGTCTCGCCGGGCGTGAACTGGGGATCGAGCAGCGTGCGGGGATGGACGTTGCAAAAGAGCCGCGCGCCCTGGCCGCGCCGGGCGAAGCCGCGGATGGCGGCCTCGCGGCAGATTTTTTCCAGGGCGAAGATGGCCCCGGCCTCCTCGGCCACGTCGAAGAGCATGGCCGGGGATTCGAGCGGACTTTGCGCCGGGCCCCTGGCCAGGGCCTCCCAGGCGAACACGCTGCCGCCGCGCAGATTGACGATGGGCTGGTAGACGGCCCGCACGCGGCCGAGTTCCAGGATCTCGCGGAATTCGCGCAGGGCCGGGGCGCTGCCGCCCTCGCCGCCGCCAGCCAGACGCAGCGCCTCGGCCACCGCCGCGGCCAGGGCCATGTCCAGGGCGATGGGGGCCTTGCAGATGACCACGGCCGCGCCGCTGCGCACATCCAGGGCCTGGCCGGTCAGGCGCAACGCCTCCTCGCGCAGGCCGCCGCGCGTTTCCAGGCGCAGTATCGCCGCCACCCGGTCCAGGGCGTCGGCATCGTCGTCCCGGCCGCCGACGCACACGAGCACGCGGCCGGGTTCGAGCGGTTCGGTCAGGCAAATGGCATGGTCCGCCAGCCGCCTCCCCGCGGCGCGGGCGGCCGCCACGGCAAGGGCCTCGGCCAGCGCCGCGGCCACATCGGGGCGGACCAGGCGTCGCAACAGGGAAAAGTCCTGGATCTCGAGCAGGACCACGCCGAGGGCCCCTCCCCCGGCGACATGGTCCGCGACCAGTTCCCGCTCCCTTCCCTGCAACAACCCGCCCCCCGGACCGACATCGACGAGCACGCCATCCCGTCGGGAAGCCTCGTCAAGGCATGGTGAAAACTGCATAACCACCTTACCGCATTGCCCGGGTCGGGCCGGGGCCCCTCGTGAATCGGACAGTGCTAGCACGCCCCCCCGCGCCCCTCGGCCGCACCTTCCAAACGATACCGTGACGATTCCGTGACGCCCGCGTCGCGCGGCGACGACGCTTGCCAGCGCACATCGTCTTGCTTACACCCTTGAGAAGATGAACGCTTTTCTTCCCTCCCGCGAGACAGCGCCCTCCGCCATGACCCGGGAAATGCGGCTGGCGTGGGGGCTACGCGAAGATATCCGCTCCGGACGAGACATCGACGATCCGGAGGCACGCCTGGATTTCCGGCTGTGGTGGCTCACCTCGGCCGCCCGGGAATTTCCCGCCGTGGCGTGCTCGCCGCAAGCCGAGGATGCGGCCCTGGCCGGCGAGGTCATCATTCCTGCCGCAGGGGAGGAGGACGCCGCAGTCACCCGGCTCATGGACTTCATCCGGCGCCTGCGCCACAAAGAAGCGGCGGGGTTCGACGTCGCGATGCCGCAGGGGCGCAGGGCCCTGGCCGCCTGGTATTACGCCTGCGTCGTGCCGGAATTGTCCCTGTTTCCCCTGCTCGACGCCAGTGAACGGGCCTGGCTGCTCGATCCCGTCACCCCGCCGCTGGCGCCCGCCGGGCTGCCCCTGCCCCGGCTCGTCCGGCTGACCTGGGAAAACCGGACCGACGTGCGCCAGACATTCGACCTGTCCCAACAGGACGGGACCTGGGCCCTGCTGGCCTGGTACTGGATCTACGGCGCGGCGGAAATGGGGCATCGGACCTATGCCGCTTGGCTGTCCGCCCGGGAGCTCTTTTCGCCCCGGCCGGAGCTTGGCGGCCTCCCGCACATGGCGCTTTTCGCCTGGCAGGCGGACGACGCGCAACGCGCCCGCATCAATCCCGCGACTCCTGCCGGCAAAGCGGCCCTCGCCGCCTGGCTCGAGGAAACCCGGACGCTCCCCCGCCTGGCGCAGGCACTGCTCGAAGCGCCGGCCGGGCACGCCTGTCCCCCGCCGCCTCCGCCGCCGGCCCATTCCTTCGGGGCCAACGTCATCGGCTACGCCCGGGGGGAACTCGGCATCGGCGAGGATTCGCGCATGTGCGCCCTGGCCTTGTCCGAGGCCAAAGCGCCGTTTGCCGTGGTCAACATCCCCGTGGGCTCCAACACCCGGGAACAGGACGCCTTCCTCGACGCCTGCCTGGTCGAGGACACCCCGTATCCGGTCAACATCTTCTGCCTCACGGGGCTCGATACGGCCAGGATGTGGCTGGAACGCGGGGAGGCGCTCTTTTCCGGACGCAAAAACGTGGGCTACTGGCCCTGGGAACTGCCGGCCTGGCCCGAAGCCATGGCCGATGCCTACACCCTCGTGGACGAACTGTGGGTGTCGAGCGCCTACACGCGCGACGCGTTTGTGAAAAGCGCGCCGATCCCGGTGCGGCTGATGCCCATGGCCGTTTCCGTGGACCGGATCACGCCCCGCCCGCGAGAGGCTTTCGGGCTGCCCCGGGACCGATTCCTGTTCCTGTACACGTTCGACTGCAATTCCTACCTCGCGCGCAAGAACCCGCTGGCCGCCATCAGGGCCTTCCGGGCCGCTTTTCCGCGGGGCACGGAACCGGCCGGGCTCGTGCTCAAGACCATGAACGCCCGCGAGGACGACCCGCGCTGGCTGGCCCTTGCCGCGTCGGCCGCGGCCGACGCGCGCATCGTCTTCCTGCACGGGACCCTGGACCGCGGCGACGTGCTCGGGCTGTTCGCCGCCTGCGACGCCTATGTCTCGCCCCACCGGGCCGAGGGCTTCGGCAGGACGCTGGCCGAGGCCATGCTGCTCGGCAAGCCGGTCATCGCCACGGGGTATTCGGGAAATGCGGATTTCCTCACGCCGGAGACGGGCTATCCCGTGCCCTACCGCTTCGTGCCCATCGGGGACGGGGAATACCCCTTCGGCCAGGGGCTCGTCTGGGCCGAACCCGACGCCGACGCCCTGGCCAAGGCCATGCGCCGCGTCGCGGACGCGCCGGAGGAGGCCGCGCGCCGGGCGCGCGCCGGGCGCGACATGGTGGCCGAGCGGCACCATCCCCTGGCGATCGGACACGCATACAAGGAACGCCTCGAGGCGCTTTGCCGCTGAACCGCGGTATTACTTTCCGCGAAAGGAGAACAAACGCAAAAGCCCGACGAACGCGCCGCCAAGCTCCTTCCAGGCCCAGCCCCACAAACGTTCCTTATACCCATAGAATATGGCTCCCTGGGCATGGTACGTCACGTTGTCCCCGACCCGACCGCACAGGCTCGACGGTCCCACGTCCTCATGGGGCTTGGCGGACGCGGTCGTTTTTTCGGGCGCAGCCGGGGCCTCCTTGAACACGAGGTCAATCCCTTCGAAATTATTTTTTTCAGTCATATTCAACCCTCGGCGTAACAGTTCCATCTGGCATCGCAGCACGCCGCCAGCATGCGCACAATGTTACGTGGAACGCAGCCGTGGAGCAAGCCGCGCAAGGCGAGCAGGCGTTGCGGCGTCCGTCCGCGCCGACAGGACCGGCGAAACCGAAGTATGGCATATTGACATAGGTAGCAGACTTTTGGCATGCTCAAAAGTTGTACGATAGAAAACCATAGTTTTTTTTGCGTGAGCCGTGGTTCCGGCCGCCTCAGGGAATGCAAAAAACATGACGACCGACCAGTTGCGCAACAATTCAGGACTGCTTTGCTTTCTACTCCTGGCACGGCATCATCACATCGATTTGACCGCCGAATCCATAGCGCACAAGTACAGCATCCACGACAGCAACCTGGATCCTATCCTCCTGCTGCGCATCGCCAAGGATTTCGGCTTCAAGAGTAAAAACAGCCACCTCTCATGGAAAAAGCTGTTTTATATTGGCAACGTATTCCCCCTGCTGGCCCGCCTCCGCGACGGGAAATACATCATCGTATCCGGCGTGCGCGGAACGACGGAGTCCGGAGAGGTCGCCATCGTCGATCCCAGCCGTGGATCGCTTGAATTCGTTTTTCTCCCGCGTGCGGATTTCGAGCAACTCTGGGACGGCGAAACCTTTCTTTTCAAGAAGATTTACAAGATTGCGGACACGCACAAACCGTTCGGCCTGGACTGGTTCATCCCGGAGATGTTGCGGCAAAAGAAAATGTTCCGCGACGTCGGCCTGGCCACCATATGCGTCAACATGTTGGCCATCTGTTTCCCGATCTACATCCAGTTGATGTTCGACAAGGCCGTCGGGCACAGGGCGCTTTCCACACTGGTCGTGCTGTCCGTGGCCATCACTATCGTCACCGTATTCGACGGCATTTTGAAATACTTAAAGAATTATATCACGCTCTACGCCACGAATAAGATCGATCTGCGTATGGACAAGATTCTACACAGCCACATCCTCCGGCTGCCCATCGATTTTTTCGACTTCACCCCCATCGGACTGATCCTGCGCTATCTCTTCCAGAAAGAACGCATCCGCGAATTCATGACGGGAAAGCTGCTCACGACCCTGTTCGACCTGAGCCTCATCGCCTTCGTTTTGCCGATCCTTTTTTTCTATTCCTGGAAGCTGGCCTTTGTCGTTATCGCGTTCACCTGTGGCATCCTGGCGGTCATGCTCGGCACCATGCGCGTTTTCCGCTATATGATGCATGAGGTGCAGACCTACGAAGCCCTCAAGAACAAGTACATCGTGGAGACGCTACGCGGCATCGGCACCATCAAATCCCTGGCCCTGGAGCCCCAGCGCTACAGGAAAACGGAACAGGATGCCGCGAACACCCTTTCCAAGCATCATGCGATCAAAAACCTTTCCCTCAAGGTCAGCTTCATCAGCGAACTGCTGCAAGGGCTCATGCGCGTGGCCATCATCTGGTATGGCTGCTACCTGGCCGTGGACCAGGAAATCACCGCTGGCGGGCTGATCGCCTTCGTCATGCTCAGCGGCATGATCACCTCCCCGCTGGTGTCCCTCGTCGGCATCCTGCACGAATACCAGGAAGTCGCCGTCTCCGTGAACCTTTTGGGCGTCATACTCAATCGCCCCGTGGAGCATGCGCAAAGCAACCGCGGCCTCGTCTCGCCCATCAACGGCAGCATCGGCATCGAATCCATCAATTTCCGCTACGCCCAGACGGCGCCGCCGGCGCTTTCCGACATCTCCGTGCACTTCCCCGCAGGCTCGATCATCGGCATCGTCGGCCGCTCCGGTTCCGGCAAATCGACCCTGACCCGGCTCATCCAGGGGCTCTATCCCCTGCAACAGGGGCGCATCACCATCGACGGCCTGGACATGCGCGACTACGACATCGCCCACCTGCGCCGCTCCATCGGCGTGGTGCTCCAGGAAAGCTTCCTGTTCGAAGGCAGCATCCGCGAAAACATCGCCATCACCAAGCCCACGGCCACCTTCGAGGAGATCGTCTTCGCCGCGCGCATGGCCGGGGCCGACGAATTCATCCAGCTCCTCCCCCAGGGCTACGACACCCCGCTGTTCGAGGGCGGTTCGAACCTTTCCGGCGGCCAGCGCCAGCGCCTGTCCATCGCCCGGGCCCTGCTCACGCAGCCGCCCATCCTCATCCTCGACGAGGCGACCAGCGCCCTAGACGCCGAATCCGAAGCCATCATCCAGGCCAACCTTACGGCCATCGCCCAGGGGCGCACCATGCTCATCGTCAGCCACCGCCTGTCCATGCTGACCATGTGCCACAGCATCATCGTCCTGGAGAAAGGGAAGCTGATCGGCAACGCCCCCCACGACGAACTGCTCAAGACCTGTCCGATCTACGCCGATCTCTGGTACAAACAAAACCGGCACCTGATGGGCGTATTGCATAATCAGCCCGCCATGTGAGCACGGCCGCGCTTCACGCGCCTGCTCAGAGACCGGGGCGACGCGCCCGAACCAAGCCCTTTCGAGGATCACGGATCGCATGCACATGCTGCAAAAATTCATCCCGAAGAACAACAAGCCCGCACTGCCCAAAGAGGCGCTGGAATTCCAACCCGACGCCGAGGCGCTCGAGCTCGCGGCGCTGCCTGTCGCCGCAAGGCTCACCCTGCACGTCATCCTCGCCCTGTTCCTGGTCTTTCTGGTCTGGTCGTTTTTCGCCAAGGTCGACAAGATCATCACCGCCAGCGGCAAGATCGTCTCCTCGGGCAAGAACATCATCGTCGCACCGCTCAACGACGCCATCATCCGCAGCATCGACGTCCGGCTCGGGGCCACCGTGCGCCAGGGCGACGTGCTCGCGCACCTCGACCCGACCTTCACCACGGCAGACCTTGCCCGCCTGCAGAAAACAAAAATCTACGACCAGTTGCAGCTTGCGCGCATGGCCAGCGAACTGGCCGGCACGCCTTTCACGCCGCCACCCGGTGCTTCCGAACAGGACATCGCCACCCAGCGGAAGCTGCTCGCCGGCCGCCTGGAGGAATTTTCGGCCAAGCTGCGCCTCAGCAACGCCAAGATCTCCCAGTTGCAGCAGAACATCCAGGCGCTGCTGCGTCAGCTTTCGCAGATGGACAAGCAGGTGTCCGTGGCCAAGGAGCTGGTCGGCATGCGCGTCAAGGTCTACGAGCAAGGGTCGGATTCACGCCTCTCCCTGCTCGAGGCCGAGAACCACCTGGCCCAGACCAACGCCTCCATGGAACAACTCCAGGGCGCCTTGGAGTCCAAACGGCACGACCTGACCCAGGCGCTCTCCGAGAAGGAGGCCTTCATCGAAAACTGGCGCAACGACCTCTCCAGCCAGCTCACCCTGGGGCGCAAGGACCTGCAGTCCGTCCTGGAAGATCTGGCGAAGGCCGAGCGCCTCCAGGAACTGTCCACCCTGACCGCGCCAAGCGACGCCATTGTCCTGGACATCGCCAACTACAACCCCGGCACGGTGATCAAGAGCGGCGAAACCTTCATGACCCTTGTCCCCCTCAACACCCCCCTGGAAGCCTCGGTGTACATCGAGCCGTCCGACATCGGCTATATCCGCCAGGGCGACCCCACGGAAATAAAACTCGACACCTACCCCTACCAGAAATTCGGCTACCTCGACGCCACGCTGCGGACCGTGGCCGAGGACGCCCAGAACATCGATACGGCCGGAGGTCGGCACTATGCCTACGAGGGGCGTCTGCGCATCACCGGCATGGAGCACATGGTCAACCTTCCCTCGGATTTCAGGCTGGTGCCCGGTATGACGCTGTCCGCGGACATCAAGGTCGGCAGCCGTACGGTCATTACCTACATCACTTGGCCGCTTATCCGCGTTTTCGGTGAATCCATCCGCGAACCCTAACGCTCAACTCCCTGCCAAGGAGCGCAACATGCCATTTTCCGATCCCCAGACGCAACAAAACGCGTCCCCACAAGGCCCGAAGCTGGAAACCGTGCTGTGCAGCGAAACCACGCTCGTTCCTTTCCCCCCTGGCGCGTACCGGCTCGCCGTCGGGGGCATGGAGCATCCCGCAAAGACCGTGGCCGACACCGCGTTCCCGGCCATGCAGGTGACCGTGCTCCCCGGCTGCCGCCAGGCCGCCCGCCTCGATACGGCCGACGGGGTCACTGCCTGGCTGGACCGCGCGGGCGGGCAAACCCTGCTGCGCGTGGCCGCTCCCGGGGGACTGGTGCTGTTTACGGCCTATCGGCCCCATGACTACCCGACCACGGGCATCCGGATGGACGTCGAACGGCTCAAACAGCCCGAAGCCCAGGCCGCTCCCAAGCCTCCCATGACGCCTCCCCTGAGCCCCGCCATGCAGGCCCCCGGTTTTCTCCAGGCACCGTCGTTCCCACAGGCTCCGGGCTTCCCCCAGGCGCAACCCTATGCGCAACCGGCCGCGTTCCAGCAGCCCGGCGCCTTCCAAAATCCCGCCTCACCCCAGGGCTTTTCCCTGACGCCTCCCGCAGGCGGAGGCTTCCCTGCCGCGGGGGGAGGGTTTTCCCAGCCCCAGTTTCCCGCCCAGGGTTTCCAGTCCCAGCCCTTCCAGCCGTCGCCCGGAGCCGGCTTCCTCGGCGGCCAAGCCCCCGGTGGATTCGGCGCAACCAATCCGGGATTGCGGCCCGCCGCGCCCCAGCCTTTCACACCGCAGGCCGCGCCCAGGCACGAGCAGGCCGCACCGACACCCTCCGACGCATCCGTCCCCGGCATCCGCATGGCCGGGCACATCGAAATGGAAGGCGACAAGGCCTTCGAACCCGGACAGACCGCCGGCGTCCCCGGCTCCAGACGCCGCCTCGAGGCCGTGGCGCTCTACGCCGAAGGGCTCAACCTGCACGAACTCGAATACGCCGCCGTCAGCCGCGACGGCCATCTGCTGCCCTGGGTCTGCCCGCCGCAATTCACCGGCTCCCGGGGCATGGGCGCGCCGCTGATCGGCTTTGCCGCCAGGCTCTCGGGCGAAACCGCCGCCCGGTACGACATCGTCTATTCCGGGAGCTTCTTCCAGGGCGGCCAGGCCGGACCGGTCGGCAACGGGGAATTCCTCAAATCCCCGGTCCCGGGCGATCCCCTGGAATCCCTGCGCGTGACGCTCACGTCCAAAAAGGCCTAAGGCCGCAAGGCAGCGACAAGGCCCGCACGCCGCCGCACCGCGTACGGCCGCCTTCGCATGGGGCAACCCGGGCGACGGCGGCCGTACGCTTTGGACCACGGCGACGCCGGGCATGAGGATGACATGCAGCCGGAACTGACCGTCTTGTTCGTCCACAAGGACTTCCCGAGCCAGTACCGTGGGCTGCTCGAACATTACCTGCGCCGGCCGGACACGCGCGTGTGCGCCATCAGCCGCGCCTCCCAAAGGACGCCCATCCCGGGCGTCATCGAAGCGGCCTACGGCGACATCGGCGAACGCCCGGAGGGCCTGCACCAGTACGCCCGTCACGTCGAGGAACACATCCGCCGCGGCGTGGCCGTCATGGAAGCTGCCAAGGCCCTGCGCCGGGCAGGCGTGGTTCCCGACCTCATCTACGCCCATCCCGGCTGGGGCGAGGCGCTTTTCCTCAAGGACGTCTTTCCGAACGCCCGGCTCCTCTGCTACTGCGAGCACTACTACCTGCCGCGCGCCAACGACGCGGCCTTCGATCCCGAGTTCCCCATCGCGGAATACCATTGGCCCATCCTCGACCTGCAAAACACGTCGGGCCTGCTCGCCCTGGCCGCGTGCGACCGGGGCGTGTCGCCCACCTTCTGGCAACGCGGCAACTACCCGCGCGAATGGCACGACAAAATCGCGGTGATCCATGAAGGCGTGGACACCGACGCCGTCCACCCGGACCCGACGGCCAGCCTGCGCGTCAACGGCCCGGGCCTGGACATGGCCTGCGGCGACGAACTCGTCACCTACGTGGCCCGCGACCTCGAACCCTACCGCGGTTTCCACACCTTCATGCGCGCCCTGCCGGAACTGCTGCGCCTGCGCCCCCACTGCCGCGTACTCGTGGTCGGACGCGAGGGGGTGAGCTACGGCATGAAGCCGCCCTTCGGCCAGAGCTACGCCCGCCGCTACAAGGCGCAGTACCCGGTCGATCCGGGCCGGGTCTGCTTTCTCGACACCCTGCCCTACCCGGATTACCTCAAGGTGCTTCAGGTCTCGGCCTGCCACGTCTACCTGACCTATCCCTTCGTGCTGTCCTGGTCGGCGCTGGAGGCCATGGCTACCGGCTGCCTGCTGGTCGGCTCCGACACCGCGCCCGTGCGCGAAGTGGTCGAGGACGGGGTCAACGGCTTCCTGACCGACTTTTTCGACCCCCACGCCCTGGCGCGGCGCATCGCCGAGGCGCTGGCGCACCGTCATGAACTGGGGCATGTGCGCCGGGCCGCCCGGGAAACCGTGCTCTCCCGTTACGACAAGAAACGGGTCTGCCTGCCTGCGCACGTGCGCCTGGCCGAGCAGGTCCTTGCCGGAGGTTGCGATGCCAACTCCTGACGCAGCCCTCCTCCCGCCTGGGACGGCCGCCGTACAGGCCCTTGACGCGGCGCGGGCCCTGGCCACGGCAGGCAAGACGCGGGAGGCCAGAAAGCGCGCCCTGCCCCTGCTCGGGGAGCCTGCCCTGCACGTCCCGGCGCTCATGCTCCTGCACGATCTGGCCCGGCGCGAAGGCGACGCGGCCGAGGCCCTGCGCCTGGCCGCCAGGGCCGCCCGGCTTGCTCCCGAAAGCCCGCGCGCGCTAGGTCTTTGCGCCATGGCGCAAACCGACGCCGGACGGCACGAGGCGGCGCTGGCCACGGCCCGGAACGCCCTGGCCCGGGACCCCGAAGAGAAACTGGCCACGGCGGCGCAGCTTTTGGCCGCCTGCCGCCTGGGCCGCCCGCAGGCGGCCCGGGATACGGCCGTGGCCGTGTTGGCCGCAGCGCAGCCCGGAACGGAACTTGCGCCCCTTGCCGCGCAGACGCTGGCCGCCCTGGCCGGCGGCGGGCCCTGCGGCGTGCTGCTCCCGACGGACGGCCGGGAGATCGGCGGCCGCATCTTCCTGGCGCGCGACGCCGGAGAGGGCGCTGTCCAGGCGGACCTGACCGCCGGGGGCAAACGGCTGGCCCGCGTCGCGGCCGCCATCCCCGTCGGCCCTCCCGAAGCGGGACTTTTCGCCTTTCGCTACGCGCCGCCAGAACCGCTCGCCGCCGGGACCGAGGTCGCGGCCACGCTCACCGCAACCGGCGCGCCGTTTTTCGCCTCCCCGCAAATGGTGACCACACCCCGCATGGCGTCTCCGGGACCGGTGCGCGGCGCGGTGAGAGCCTTGCCGGACGGCCGCATCGTCGGCCACCTGTTCGACCCGGCCCGGCCGCTTGCGCGACAACGCGTCGCCCTCGTGCCCGAGGACGATCCTGCCAAGGCCGTGACCGTCACGGCCGCGGACTTCGACGCAACCCTCCTCGCCCGGGGCTACGGCGACGGAAGCTGCGCCTTTTCCCTGCCCTGGCCCGCGACGCCGGGCACTTCCTGCCGCCGCGTGCACGTGCTCGATGCGGCCACGCGGCTCCCCCTGGCCGGGTCACCGGTCCTGGCCGCAAATCCTCGGGAGGCCGCCATGGCGTTGTCGCGCTTCAGTGCCTGGCTGCATCAGGCCGGCAATACCCCGGACGCACCGCCGCCCCTGCCCGAAGACTGCCGGGGCCCCCTGCTCGATCTTGCCCGCGCCGCCCTGGCGGCCCTGGCCGGCGGACATGCCGCCGCCGCGCCAGAACCGGAAACGCCCGGAGACGCCCATGCCTGACGTCATGCCCTCCCGCGCCCCTGTGGACGTCGTCGTCCCGGTCTACAAAGGATACGGCCTGACGCGCGCCTGCCTGGAATCGCTTCTTGCCGCCTCCTGCCACACGCCGCACCGCATCGTGGCGGTCAACGACCGTTCCCCCGAGCCCGAGCTTACGGCACATCTGCGCGCCCTGGCCGCAGAAGGGCGCATCACGCTCCTGGAAAATTCCCGCAACATGGGCTTCCCGGCCACAGCCAACCGGGGCCTCGCCGGAGGCGAAGGGGGCGACAAGGTTCTCGTCAACAGCGACGTCCTCGTCTTCGACGGCTGGCTCGACCGGCTCGCCGCAGCCGCCTATGCCGCGCCGGACATCGGCACGGCCACGCCCTTTTCCAACAACGCCACCATCTGCTCCTATCCGCTGCCAAACCGCGACAATCCCCTGCCCGCGGACATCTCCGCCGCCGGGCTCGACACGCTCTTTGCCGCCGTCAACGCCGGGCGCGCCGTGGACCTGCCCACGGCCGTCGGATTTTGCATGTACATCCGGGGCGCATGCCTGCGCGATGTCGGGCTGTTCAACGCCGACGCCTTCGGTGCGGGGTACGGCGAGGAAAACGATTTCTGCCTGCGCGCGACGTGCCTGGGCTGGCGGCACGTACTGGCCGGCGACGTCTTTGCCGTGCACGCCGGCGGGGCCTCCTTCGGCAAGGACAAAAATCCGGCCCTGGCGCGCAACCTGGCCGTGCTCGCCGCACGCCACCCCGGCTACCTGCCGGCCGTGGCCGCGTTCACCCGCGCCGATCCCGTCGCGCCCCTGCGCCGGGGCGTGGACGTGGCCCGGCTGCGCCGCGTAAATGCCGCGCCCCTGGTCGTGCGCCTGTGCCACGCCAAGGACGGCGGCACGGCGAAGCGCCTGGCCGACGAAGGCCGGGAACTGGTCGCCGCAGGCTACCTGCCGGCCTCGCTCTCCCCGGCGGAGAAGGACGCCCCGGATACGCGCGTGCGCCTGCGGGTGGAGCATCCCGACATCCCGGCGGAGCTCCTCTACGACGTCTCCGCCGAACTGCCGCGACTCGTCACGGATTTGCAGGCGCTCGGCATCGCGGGCGTCATCTTCCACCATTTCCTGGACCTGCCGCCGCAGTTGCTCGACCTGCCCGGGCTATGCGGCGTGCCCCACGAGGCGCGCATCCACGACTTCGGCTGGTTTTGCCCGAGCATCAACTGCATCGACGACTCGGGGCTTGCCTGCGGCGAGCCCGATCCCGCCGCCTGCCAGCGCTGCGCCGACGTCAACGGCTCGGACATGCCGCACCTGACCGTGGCCGCCCTTCTCGCCCAGTCCCGGCGCATCCTCGAGGGGGCAAACCGCGTCACCGCGCCGAGCGCCGATGCGGCCGGGCGCATCGCCCGGCGTTTCCCCGCGGCCCATGTGGAATTCGCGCCCCATCCCGAACCGGCCTTCGCCCCGCCGCCACAGCCAGCGATCCTGCCCTGGGACGGCGCGACGGAGATACGCCTGGCCGTGGTCGGGGCCATCGGCGAACACAAGGGCTACGGCGTGCTGCTGTCCATGGCCCGCGACGCCAACCGGCGCGGCCTGCCGCTGCGTTTCCTCGTGGCCGGGTTCACCCAGGACGACTTTCCGCTTTTCGCCACGGGCAAGGTCTTCGTTTCCGGGCGCTACCGCGAGGAGGACGCCGTGGACGTCATCCGCGAGCTCGACTGCCATGCCGCGCTTTTTCTGTCGGTGTGGCCGGAAACCTACTGCTACACCCTGACCGAGGCATGGCGGGCCGGGCTTTGGGCCGTGGGGTTCGACCTCGGGGCCGTAAGCGAGCGCATCGCGGCCACCGGGTTCGGCTGGCGCATGCCGCCCTGCCGCGACGGGGGGACGGTCAACGACCGGCTGCTCGCGCTTTGCGCCGCCCCGCCGGCTCCGGGGTCGCTCGTGGCCTGACGCGCCCCCGGAAAACCCCCGCCAGCAAGGAAACGTCACGCAACCGTCTGCCGCGCGTCGCCATTTTCGTTCCCGCCCGGCGCATGCTCGCCCACAATACAAAAGCGAGGTGCCACCATGCGCGAAATCGATCCGCGAGTCCTCAGCCAGGAAAAAAGCACCATGACCTGCGCCTGCGGCGCGGTCTTCACGGTGACCGTTTCCCGGCAGGCCGGCTGCGACCGGCTGCAAACCTTCCCCTGCCCGGCCTGCGCCAGGCTGCACGCCGCCAAGACCTGCCTGCCGCCGAGCCTTGCCCTCATCACCGTTCCCGCCGCTTTCGCCGCCAGCCGGCCCGCCGCCTGAGTCCGCCTGCCCCTGCCGCAACCTGCGACCGACGCCCCGGGTCTCCCGGAGCGCCTGGGCGCATGGCCGATCGCGCTCCGAATGCGCCGTTGCGCACGCCGACCTGTTGCAAAAAAATCCGTTGCGGGTAGTATCGGTTGCAATAGGTTCTATCCGGCCCTGCGCAATCGTTGCCGCAGCGCGCCGGCAAGCGAGGTCCCATGCCGCCGGAAAACGCCTTCGTCCCCCTTGCCTCCCCGTTTTCCCCCTGGGAACCGGGCGCACTCGGCTTCACGGTTTTTTTCTGCATCGTGCTGGCCATCCTCGCGCTCATTCTGTTCCTCTCCGGCTTCCTGGTGCGCCGTCGCCCCACGCCCGAAAAACAGCGCCCCTACGAATGCGGCATCCTGCCCACGGGCCAGGGCCGCTTCCGCTATCCGGTGCCCTTTTTCCTCATGGCCGTCTTCTTCCTCATCTTCGACGTGGAAACCGCCTACATCATGGCCTATGCCGCAGCCTGGCCGGAGCTCGGCCTCCCCGGCTACCTGCGGCTGGCCGTCTTCGTCGTGGTGCTCGGCCTGGGGCTCGCCTACGCCTGGAAAAAGGGCGGACTCGACTGGAACGAGGAGCAGGGACTGTGACGGACATCCGCGACGCCGCCTTCGCCCCGGCCGATTGCATCATCAACTGGGCGCGTAAAAACAGCCTCTGGCCCTTCTTCTTCGGCCTGTCCTGCTGCTTCGTGGAGGAAGCCACGGCCTGGGGGCCACGCTACGACATCGCGCGCTTCGGTTCCGAGGTCTTCCGGGGTTCGCCGCGCCAGGCCGACGTGCTCATCATCTCGGGCACGATGTTCAAAAAAGTCGCGCCCGTGGCGCTTCGACTCTACGAGCAGATGGCCGACCCCAAATGGGTCATCTCCATGGGCTCGTGCAGCAATTCCGGCGGCATGTACGACGTCTATTCCGTGGTCCAGGGCTCGGATGCGATCCTGCCCGTGGACGTCTACATCCCGGGCTGTCCGCCGCGTCCGGAGGCTCTGTTCGAGGGCCTGCTGCTGCTGCAAAAGAAGATCGCCGCCGGCGAGCGCCCCACGCGCCCCGTGCTACACCTGCCGGGCGGCTGCGAGGGTGGCCGGCGCGACCACCTGATCGACGGCGTGAACAAATGCCGCGACACGCGCGGCCCGGGCTACGCCGGCATCCCCATCCGGGGCACGGCCGCGACCGAACCGTTTTTTCACGGCTCCCGCACCGCGGGCATGTGGACGCCGGCCGCGCCGCGCATCGCCCTGCGCCCGGACCAGGAAGCCGTGGCCGCCGACCTGCTCGCCGCCTTCGGCGAGGACGTGGCCCTCGTGCCGGACAGCCAGGACATGCCGACCTACGCCGTGGCCCCGGCGCGCATCGTCGAGGTGCTCGACCGCCTCAAGCACGCCTCCCCCACGCGCTTTACGCGCCTGGAGGACCTGACGGCCATCGACGAGACGGCGCGCAAGGACCGTCCCGGCCACGACGCCACGGTGGTCTATACGCTCACCTCCCTGTCCGCGCCCGGCATGGTGCGCCTGACCTGCGCACTGCCCACGCGCGACGCGTCCATCGCCACGGCCACGGGCGTGTGGCCCGCGGCCGCGTGGTACGAACGCGAGGTCGCCGAAATGTTCGGCCTCGCCTTTGCCGGCCACCCCGATCCCAGGCGGCTTCTCACCCACCGCGACTGGCAGGGACATCCCCTGCGCAAGGACTCCGAAGGCCGGGCCACGAACATGGCCCCCTTCACCGAGGAGGAAGCCAGACGCCTGGAGCCCGTGGACGCCCGGGAAATCCTCGGCTCCCACGCCGACGACGGGGACTACATCCTCAATTTCGGCCCCCACCACTACGCCACCCATGGCATCCTGCGCTACGCCCTGGCCCTTCGCGGCGAACGCATCAAGGCCGTGGGACTCGACATCGGCTACCACCACCGCGGCGTGGAAAAAATCGGCGAGCGCCAGACCTGGCACCAGTTCATCCCCTACACCGACCGCGTGGACTACCTTTCGGGCGTGGCCAACAACCTCTCCTACGTCACGGCCGTGGAGACGCTGGCCGGCATTGCCGTGCCGCCGCGCGCCGCCTACGCCCGGGTCATGCTTTCCGAACTGTTCCGCCTGTCCAACCACCTCATGTATTTCGGCACGTTCCTCCAGGACCTCGGCATGATGAGTCCCATCTTCTACGCGCTTCGCGAACGCGAGATGGTGCTCGACATCATCGAGACGATCACGGGCGGCAGGCTGCATCCGTCGTGGCTGCGCATCGGCGGCATGGCGGCCGACCTGCCCGAGGGCTGGAAGGAGATGGTGGACGCCTTCGTCAAAATCTTCCCGGGACGGCTCAAGGAATACCACGCCGGGGTGACGAAGAATCCCATCGTCAGGGCGCGTTGCGTGGGCGTCGGCGGCATTTCCGCGGCGGACGCCATCGACTGGGGCGTCACCGGCCCCAACCTGCGCGCGGCCGGCGTCGCCTGGGACCGGCGCAAGGCCATGCCCTACGGCGCGTACGCCGACTTCGATTTCGACGTGCCTACGCGCGAAGGCGGCGACTGCTTCGCCCGCTACCTCGTGCGCATGGACGAGATGGAGCAGAGCCTGCGCATCATCGAACAGGCCGCAAGCAATATGCCCGGCGGGCGCTATCTGTCCGAGGACGTGCGCTACTGCCTGCCGCAAAAAGACGAGGCCCTGCGCGACATCGAAAGCCTCATCCACCATTTCGTGAACGTGACGCGCGGCCCGAGGCTGCCGGCCGGCCAGGCCTACGCCGCCACCGAAGCCCCGCGCGGCGAACAGGGCTACTACCTCGTCTCCGACGGCGGCAGCCATGCCTACAGGCTGCGCGTGCGCACGCCCGGCTTCGCCAACATCCAGGCCCTGCCGCTCATCGCCGAGGGCCTTCGCATCGCCGACTTCGTCGCCGTGCTCGCCTCCTACGACTACATCCTCCCGGACATCGACCGATGAACTATAATTCCTACACACATACCCCTTATCCAGGGGGTCCGGGGGGGATGATCCCCCCCGGCGGAGAGGGCCAGGAGAGGCCGCGCCTCTCCTGGCCGCCGGAGGCGCTCCATGTCGCTCCCTGACGCCCTCGTGGCCGAGCTCGACCACCTCGTCGCCGCAGCTTCGCACCATCCGCGCGAGGCGGCGGTGGACGTCATGTACGCCCTGCAGCGCCACTACGGCTACCTGTGCGACGAGGCCATGCACTACGCGAGCAAGGTTCTCGGCATGACCACGCTCGAGCTCGAATCCCTGGCCACCTTCTACGACTACCTCTACCGCCGGCCCGTGGGGCGATACGTCATCCACGTCTGCGATTCCGTGGTCTGCTGGATGTTCCACCAGGATTCCATCTTCGACTACCTCTGCCGCACGCTCGGCGTACCGCCCGGCGGCACCACGGACGACGGCCTTTTTACCGTGCTGCCGGCGGCCTGCATCGGCAACTGCCACAACGCCCCGACGATGCTTATCAACGGCCGCTTCTACAACAGGCTCACCCCCGAGCGCATCGACGCGGTGCTCGCCGAACTGCGCCAATCCACCGAGGAGCCGGTGCGATGCAAGTAGACACACCGCAAATCCTGCTGAAAAACCGCCACCTCGGCCGCCCGGCGACCATCGACGAATACCGGGCCGGCGGCGGCTACGAGGCGCTCGCCGCCACCATCGGCAAGCGCACCCCGGCCGAGGTGCTGCAACTGGTCCTCGACGCGGACCTGCGCGGCCGCGGCGGCGCGGGCTTTCCCGCCGGCAAGAAATGGCAGGGGATTCCGAAAGATTACGTCGGCCCGCGCTACGTCGTCATCAACACCGACGAGATGGAGCCCGGCACGTTCAAGGACCGCATCCTGGTCAACGCCGATCCGCACCTCGTCATCGAGGGCATCATTCTCTGCGCCTACGCCGTGCAGGCCACCGAAGGCGTGTGCTTCATCCGGCCCTCCTACGAATCCGACGCCGTGCTCCTCGAGGAGCAGTCCCAGGTGGCCCGGGAGCAGGGCCTTCTCGGCAAGAACATCCTCGGTTCGGACTTTTCCTTCGACATCCACGTGCACAGAAGCGCCGGCCGCTACATCTGCGGCGAGGCCTCGGCGCAGATCAAGGCCATCTCCGGCCTGCGGCCCAATCCGCGCAAGGGCGGCCCGCGCACGAGCGTCAAGGGGTTGTGGGACTGCCCGACCATCGTCAACAACCTGGAGACGCTCGCCAACCTGCCCGGCATCGTGCGAAACGGCCCGGACTGGTTCAAGTCGCTGGCCCGCTCCGAAGGGGGCTCGGGCACGAAACTCTTCAGCGTCTCCGGGCGCATCGCGAGGCCCGGCTGCTACGAGCTGCCCATCGGCACGCCGCTGCGCGAGATCCTCGACCACGCCGGCGGCATGCCGCCCGGGCGCGCGCTCAAGGCAGTGATTCCGGGCGGGGCCTCGACCCCTTTCATGCCCGACAAGTACCTCGACCTGGAAATGGACTTCGAGCCCATGAAAAAGGCCGGCCAGCGCTTCGGCACGGCCTCCATCATGGTCTTCGACCAGAACACCTGCCTGGTCGGGGCCACGCTCAACCTGATCGAATTTTTTACCCGCGAATCCTGCGGCTGGTGCACGCCCTGCCGCGAGGGCCTGCCCTACGTGCGCCACCTGCTGCGCCTAATCGAGGGCGGGCAGGGACAGGAAGAGCACATCGACATGATCAAGGACATGGCCAAGGCCATGCAGTCGGCATACTGCGCGTTCGCCCCGGGCGCGGCCGAACCGCTCCTTAGCCTCTTCAAGTACTTCGAGCCCGAGGTGCGCGAGCACCTGCGGCAAAAACGCTGCCCCTTCGGCAACCCGCCCCCGGCCTTGCGCGGCAAGGCCTGCGGCACGCGCCCCGCGCCCTTCGGCCCCACCCTCTGCCCGGAGGACCAATGCCCGATCTGATCATCGACGGTCGGCCCGTGACCGTGCCCAAGGGCACGCCTGTCATCGCGGCGGCCGAGGCGCTCGGGATCGTCATCCCCCGCTTCTGCTGGCATCCGGCGCTCGGCGCGGCCGGGGCCTGCCGCATGTGCGCGGTCATGTTCCTGGAGGGGCCGGTCAAGGGCCTGGAAATGAGCTGCATGGTGCCGGCCGCCGACGGCATGGTGGTTTCCACCGGCCACCCCGAAGCCGTGGCCTTCCGCAGCCGCGTCGTCGAACTGCTCATGACCAACCACCCCCACGACTGCCCGGTGTGCGACGAGGGCGGGCATTGCCTGCTCCAGGACGAAACCATCTCCGGCGGCCACGCCCTGCGCCGTTTCCCGGGACGCAAGCGCACCTACCTGGACCAGGACCTGGGGCCTTTCGTCCAGCACGAGATGAACCGCTGCATCCACTGCTACCGCTGCGTGCGCTTCTACCAGGAATACTGCGGCTATTTCGATTTCGGGCCCATGCAGAACGCCAACCGGGTCTATTTCGGCCGGTTCGCAAGCGGCCCCCTGGAGAACCCCTTTTCCGGCAACCTCGCCGACATCTGCCCGACCGGCACGCTGACGGACAAGCCGGCGCGGTTCACCTCCCGCCGCTGGGACTGCCAGCGCGCCCCGTCCGTGTGCCTGCACTGCTCCCTTGGCTGCAACACCGTGGCGCTCTCGCGCTACCGGGCGATCACTCGCATCGAGGCGCGGGAAAACCCGGCCGTCAACGGCCACTTCATCTGCGACCGGGGCCGCTATTCCTTCGGCTTCGCCACGAGCGCCGAACGGCCGCGCCAGGCGCGCGTGGACGGCGTGCCCACGGACGTGGACGCGGCCGTCACCCAGGCCGCCGCGCGCCTGGGCGCGGTGGTCGCGACCCATGGCCAGTCCGCCGTGGCTGTGACCGCGGGAGCGCGCTCAAGCCTCGAAACCCTGGCGGCGCTTGCGGCCCTGGCCCGGGCCGGCGGCTGGCAGGGACCGGCCGTTTTCCCCGACCGGGCGACGCAAGCCGCGGTCACGACCGCCCTGGCCCTGCTTGATGGCGGGCGCGCCCGCTCCCTGGCCGAGGTCGCAAAGGCCGACGCCGTGCTGTGCCTCGGCGTTTCGGCGCTGTGCGACGCGCCCATGCTCGCGCTTTCCCTGCGCCAGGCGACGCGGGCCGACGCGGCCGTGATCGTCGCCGATCCCCGGCCCGTCACCCTGCCGCTGCCTTTTACGCACCTGCCGCTGCCGCCGACGAGCCTGGCCGAGGCGCTTACGCTGCTTGCCGGCCCCGCGCCTGCGGACGCCGCCGCGATCCAGCAGTGGCTGCCGCTTTTCCCGCATCTGTGGGCCGCCGTGGAGCAGGCGTCGCAAACCTTTGCCGCGGCCAAGCGCCCGGTGATCGTCTTCGCGCCGCCCTTCGCCGCACAGGTCGCCGCCATCCTGCGAGACGACGCGCGCACGGGGCTTTTCCCGGTGCTCTCCGGTCCGAATGCCGCCGGCGCGGCCCTGCTGGCCGCTCCCGACGCGCCGAGCCTCGACGCGCTGGCCGCGGCCATCGAGACCGGGGACGTCCGCGCGCTCATCCTGGCCGAAGCCGACGCGGCCGCCGCTTCCCCGAAACTCGCCGCCATGCTCGGCCGCCTGGAAACCCTCGTCGTCCTCGACAACCTGCCGACGCCGGGCTTTGCCGCCGCGAAAGTCTTTTTACCCACGCAGACGCTTTTTGAAGCCGGCGGCACACTGTGCAACAACGAAGGCCGGCTGCAATACGCCGCCCCGGTCGCGCCGCCGGGCGAGCCCGTCTCCCGCGACGGCCACGGCGACCATCCGCCCCGCGACTACGCGCGCAAGCTCCCGGGCACGGACCCGCAGCCCGCAGCCGGCCTGTGCGCCGCCCTGGCCGCCGCCATGGGCCTTAGCATGTCCGCGCCCTCCTTTGCCGCCGCGACGGGCATCGCGCCGGGCGCCCTCGGCGCAAGCGGCGCGCGCGTCACGCAATTTCCCGCATTCCCGCCGGCAGTGCTCCCGGAACCCCTCGACGCCGCCAAAGGACTCGTCGTGGTGCGCGACGACGCGCTCTTCGGCACGGACGAACCCGGCCGCTACGCCGCCCTGGCCCGCGCGCAGGCCCCGGCCGTGCCGGTCGTGCGCCTGCACACGGCCGACGCCGCAACACTCGGACTTCATGACGGCGCGGCCGTCGCCGTCACCTTGGGCGAACGCGCCTGCGACGCCGTGCTTGCCGTACACGACAACATGGCCCGGGGCGTGCTCGTGGCGCCGCGCCTGCCGCAGTGGGCCGGCCTGCCGCCCGTCCTCGACCCAACGAGCCTGCGCCGGAGGCAGCCATGACCGACATCCTCCTCGGCATCCTGATCATGCTCGTGCGCATGGCCGTGGTCCTGGCCGTGGTCTTTGGCCTGGCCGCGTACATGATCCTCGTCGAACGCAAGCTCCTGGGCCGCTTCCAGGTCCGCTACGGCCCCAACCGCGTGGGGCTTTTCGGCCTGCTCCAACCCATCGCCGACGGGCTCAAGATGCTGCTCAAGGAAGACATCATCCCGGACGGCGTGGACCGGCGCATCTTTCTCGTCGCCCCGGCCATCGTCGCCGGCGCGGCACTCTTCGCCTTCGCCGTGGTGCCTTTTGGCCCCGCGTTCACGCTCTTTGGCCGACCTGTGCCGCAGGTCATCACCGACACCGACGTCGGGCTGCTCCTCATCTTCGGCCTGTCCTCGCTCGCCGTCTACGGCGTGGCGCTCGGCGGCTGGACCTCGGACAACAAGTACAGCCTGCTCGGCGGCGTGCGCGGCGCGGCGCAGATGATCAGCTACGAGCTGGCGCTCGGGCTCGCGCTCGTGCCCGTGGCCATGACCGCGCATTCGCTGAACCTCACCGACATCGTAAACGCCCAGGCCAGACTCCCCTTCGCCATCACCCAGCCCGTGGCCTTCCTCATCTTCGTCATCAGCTCCCTGGCCGAAACCAACCGCATCCCCTTCGACCTGCCCGAGGCCGAAAACGAGTTGCAGGCCGGCTTCCACACCGAATACTCCGGCATGCGCTTCGCGCTTTTCTTCGTCGGCGAATACGTCAACATGATCCTCCTGGGCTCCGTCACGGCCATCTTTTTCCTGGGCGGCTGGCACGGGCCGTTTCTGCCGCCGATCCTCTGGTTCGGGCTCAAGGTGCTGGCCGTGCCCGTGTTCCTCATCTGGACCCGGGCCTCGCTGCCGCGCCTGCGCTACGACCAGCTCATGGCGCTCGGCTGGAAGTGCCTGGTGCCGCTTGGGCTTGCCAACATCCTCGTCACCGGGGCGCTGCTCGCGGCCGGGCTGTAAGGACCACACATGGAAGACATAAAAAACAAGCCCGGGCTGTTGCGCGAAGTCCTCGACGGCGCAAGCGGCCTCGTCGGCTCCTACGCGGCCACGCTCACGCATCTCTTTCGCAAGCCCGTGACCGAGCAGTACCCGGACTACAAGCGGCCCATGCCGGCGCGCACGCGCGGGCGCATCATCCTCACCCGTTCGCCCGACGGCAACGAGCGTTGCGTGGCCTGCTACCTCTGCTCCGGGGCCTGCCCGGTCAACTGCATCTCCATGCAGTCCGAGGAGGGTCCGGACGGCCGGCGGCGCGCGGCCTGGTTCCGCATCAACTTCGCCCGCTGCATCTACTGCGGCCTGTGCGAGGAGGCCTGTCCCACCCTCGCCATCCAGCTCACGCCGGAATTCGCCTTTTGCAAGGACGCCATCGAGGATTTCGTGTACGAAAAGGAAGACCTGCTCGTGGACCACGGCGGCAAGAACGCGGATTACGACTTCTACGCCCACGCGGGCGTGGCCGCCGGACGCCCCAAGGGCGAGCACATCGGCGAGGACGAACCCGTGGACGTCAAGAGCATCCTGCCCTGACGCCACCCGGCAACGAGGCCATTCGCCCATGAAAAACAACGCACAGCAACAAACGACCTTCCGGGCCGCATCGGAACGCCCTGTCCCCCTTCATGGGAGTCCAGAGGGCGCCAGCCCTTTGGCCGCCGGAGGCGCTCTTCCCGCCCCCTGTCGCCGCATCACCGGGAGGCCGGCATGACCGCCCTGGGCGCGCTTTTCTACCTGCTCTCCGCCGTGATGCTCGCCGCGGCGGCGCTTGCGGCCACCCGGCGCAACCCCATCCACGCCGTATGCTGCGCCGTCATCGCCTTTCTCGCCTCGGCGGGCGTGTTCGTGACGCTCGGCGCGCCGCTGCCCGGCGCGTTGCAGGTGGTGGTCTACGCCGGCGCGATCATGGTGCTGTTTCTCTTCATCATCATGCTGCTCGGCCTGCCCGTGGGCAAGGGCATGGTGCCGGCGGCGCGGCTCGTCGCGCCCGGGGTGTTCGCCGCGGCCACGCTGACCGCGCTTTTTTCGCTGATCGCCATGGACCCCACGGGACAGATTTCCCTGCAGGCGGCCACGGCGTCCCCGACGGCCGTGGGGGTGGTGCTTTTCGGCGACTACTGGCTTGCCGTGGAGGCCGTTTCCCTGCTGCTCTTCGCCGCCCTGGCCGCCGTGCTGCTTCTCGGCAAGGCCGGGCGGGAGACCTCCAAAGGAGGCCACCCGGCATGATGCAGGTGCCCCTTTCCCATGTTCTGGCCGTGGCCGCGCTGCTTTTCACCATCGGCGCGGTGTGCGCCGCCTCCCGGCGCAATGTGCTGATGATCCTCGTCGGCGTGGAATTCATGCTCACGGCCGCGTCCGTCGCCTTTGCCGGCGGTGCGCTGGCCCACGGCAACCTGGACGGACAGGCGGCGATCATCCTCGTCATGGGCCTGGCCGCAGCCGAGGCCGCCCTGGGGCTGGCGCTGCTCGTGCACGCCCGGCGCAGCGGCGCGGGATCGGCCGAAATCGACGCCTACAACCGGCTTTCGGGGGAATGATGGACGCCGCCCTTGCCCTGATGCTGCTTGTTCCCCTGGCCGGGGCCGTGTTCCAGGCCGTGTGGGGCCTGTCCGCCGGCCGGCGGGCGAGCGCCGTCATCGCGGCCGCGGCCGTGGCCGGGGCGCTTGCGGCCGCGCTTTACGCCTTCGCCCACTGCGGCATCGCGCCGACCCGCGTCTCCTTTGGCGGCTGGTTTTCCTTCGCCGGCTTTTCCGCCGCCTTTTCGCTGCTCTACGACCGCGTGGCCGCGGTGATGACGGTCACGGTCACCTTTACCGCCCTGCTCATCCACCTCTATTCCGCCGGCTACATGCGCGAGGACAAGTCTTTTTCGCGCTATTTCTGCTACTTGAACCTGTTCGTCTTCTTCATGCTGCTCATCGCCCTGGCCGACGACCTGCTGCTGCTGTTCATGGGCTGGGAGGGCGTGGGGTTCTGTTCGTTCGCGCTCATCGGCTTCTGGCACGAGGAGCGCAAGAACGTGAATGCCGGGGTCAAGGCGTTCATCACCACGCGCATCGGCGACCTCGGCTATGTGGCCGCGTTGGCCATGGTCGTGGGAATTTTCGGCGAGGCGTCGCTTTCGGGCCTGGCTGCCGGCGCGGAAAAGCTCTCGCCGGGCATGGCCGCGGCCATCGGCTTCTGTTTCCTGTTCGCGGCGCTCGGCAAATCCGCCCAGCTGCCGCTTTCCTCGTGGCTGCCCGACGCCATGGCCGGCCCGACCCCGGTTTCGGCGCTGATTCACGCCGCGACCATGGTCACGGCCGGCGTCTACCTGCTCATGCGCCTGGACCCGTTGCTCGCCTACGCGCCGAGCGTCGGCGCGACGGCGGCGCTGCTCGGCGGGGCCACGGCCCTCTACGGCGCGTGCTGCGCCCTGGGCCAGCGCGACGTCAAACGCATCCTGGCCTATTCCACCATCAGCCAGGTCGGCTACATGTTCCTGGCCGCAGGCAGCGCCGACGTGACCGGCGCGCTTTTCCACCTGCAAACCCACGCGTTTTTCAAATCGCTGCTGTTCATGTGCGCGGGCATCATGATCCAGGCCTGCGGCGAGGAACACGACATCTTCCGCATGGGCGCGCACCTGCGGCGGCGCTATCCGGGCTTGTTCACGCTCTTTACCTGCGGCGCGGCGGCCCTGGCAGGCCTTCCCTTCACCTCGGGCTACTTCAGCAAGGGCCGCACCCTGGCCGATGCCCTGAGCCATCCCGATCCGGTCTTCCTGGTCGCCTTCGCCCTGGGCACGCTGGCCGCCCTGATCACGGCCATCTACGTCTTCCGCATGTATTTCGTGGCCTTTTTCGCCGAGCCCGCCGACCCGGCCCCGCTGCATTCCGATCCGGCCCTTCTCAAAATGCAGCTGCCCCTGTGGCCCCTGGCCGTGCTGGCGCTGTTCTACGGCTTCGTCAATCCGCCGGAATTCCTGCACCTGCGCGCCTGGCTCGACCATTACCTCCTCGGCGTGACCGGACCGGTGCCGCCTGCGGTGGAACACGCGGAACTGTTCGTGGAACTCCTCGACGGCCTGCTCGCGCTCGCCGGCCTCACCATCGCCTGGGGCCTGTACCGGCCCGCGCGCCGGCCCGAGCCGGCCCCGGCGGGCATGCTCACGGCCGGGCTCGGGCTCGACGCCCTGTACCTCAAGCGCCTGGCCGCGCCCTATGCGCGGCTGGCCGCCTTTGCCTGGCGCGGCATCGACGAGGACGTCCTCGACGGCGCGACCGCGGCCCTGGCCTCGGGAATCGACGGCTTGTCCGGCGCCGTCGCCCGGTTGGGCAACGGACGGATCGCCGCCTCGCTGCTCACCCTGTTCGCCGCCGCGGCCGCCCTGCTGCTTTGGGTCGCGACAGGCTGGAGCCCATCCTAAACGGAGCGCGCATGCGGCAACTGCCCTGGCTTACCCTGCTCATCTTCTGGCCCCTGGCCGCCGCCCTGGCCATGCCCCTGCTGCGGCGCTCCCGGGAGGCCTGCCGCCGCTTCGCCCTGGGGGCCGCCCTGGCGGAACTGGCCCTGGCCGCACTGGTCGTCCTCCTTTTCGCCGCCGGCAGGTCCGATCTGCCCGTGGTCGAGGACATGGCCTGGATACCCTCGCTCGGCATCCGCTACGCGCTCGCCTGCGACGGCCTAAGCCTCGTCTTCGTCGTGCTCACGGCCTTCATCGGCGTGTGCTGCATGCTCGCCTCGCGCCACGACGACGCCAAGCGCCCGGCGCTCTACCACGCGCTCATCCTCGCCTCGCTCGCCACGGTGCAGGGCGTGTTCCTGGCGTCGGACGTGTTCCTGTTCGCGCTTTTCTGGGAAGCGCAGCTCATCCCGGTCTTTTTCCTCATCGGCGTGTTCGGGCACGGCGAGCGCATGCGCGTGGCCATCAAATTCTTTCTCTTTTCCGCCGTGGGCGGGCTGCTCATGTTCCTGGCCGTCATCGCGCTCGGCGTTTTTTCCGCCGACCTGCCGGGCGGGCCGACCTTCGCGCTTTTCGACCTCACGCGCCTGCAACTGCCCGTCGCGACCGGCCGCTGGCTCTTTGCCGCCTTCGTGCTCTCGTTCGCCATCAAGATTCCGCTCGTGCCGGTGCACATGTGGCTGCCCGACGCCCACACCGAAGCGCCCACGGCCGGCAGTCTCATCCTGGCCGGGCTGCTGCTCAAAACCGGCGGCTACGCGCTGATCCGCTTCGCCCTGCCGCTTTTCCCGGAAGCGGCCGTGGCCTTCGCCCCGCTGCTCACCGTGCTCGGCCTGACCGGCCTCTTCTACGCCTCGGCCGTGGCCCTGGCCCAGGAGGACGTCAAACGGCTGATCGCCTATTCGAGCATCGGCCACATGGGCCTGGCCGTGGCCGCCGTGGTCTCGGGCTCGCGCCTGGCGCTCGGCGGCGCGGTCGTCATGATGCTCAGTCACGCCCTGACTTCGGGCGGGCTCTTCGCCCAGGCCGGCATGATCGGCGAGCGCCTGGGCAGCCGGCGCTTCGCGGTCCTCGGCGGCATCTGGAACAAGGCCCCGGGATTTGGCGCGGCCTTCCTCTTCTGCATCCTGGCCGCCGCCGCCCTGCCCGGACTCTCGGGCTTCGTCGGCGAAGCCATGATGGTCTTCGGCCTGTTCAAGACGAACGTACTGGCGGGCGGCTTCGCCGTGGCCGGCATGGCCGCGACGCTCGTCTACCTGCTGCGTCTGGCCCGGGACACGCTTTTCGGCCCGGCCCAGAGCGCCCTGCCCTTCCCGGACCTGGACTCCCGGGAAACGGCGCTGCTCGTCGCCCTGGCCCTGGCCATCCTCTGGCTCGGACTGTTCCCCGGCCCGGTGCTGCACCTGATCGCCCTGCCCCTGGACGCCGTGGCCGGCCATGTCTGGCCGGCGGCAACCGGAGCCGGCTTGTAACCCGACAAGGAAACGCCATGGCAGCCGCCCTGCTCGATCTTGCGCCCCACCTCGCCCTGGCCGCCGGCGGCCTGGCCGCCCTCGGCGCGGCATGGCTCCATCGCGACGCCGCGCGCAGGGCGCTCCCCGTCCTCGCCGCCTGCTTCGCGCTCGTCCCGGGAGTGTGGGCCCTCTGGCCCGCCGGCGACCCGAGCGGCATGACGCGTTTTTACGCCGCGCTTCTATCCGGCGTCACCCTGGCGACCATCGCCCTGCTCGCCCGCTACGCCGAGCGGCGCGATTTCGCTGGCGACGCGCTCTACGGCCTGCTCCTGTGGTCGGCGCTCGGCATGCTGCTCCTTGCCGAATCCACGGACTGGATCATGCTGCTGATCGGCCTGGAACTGTCCTCGCTTTGCCTCTACGCCCTGGTCGCCGCGCGCCCGGGCGACGTCCCGGGGGCCGAGGCGGCGCTCAAATACTTCCTGCCCGGCGCGGTGGCGCTTGCGGTCATGACCTTTGGCATAAGCCTCGTCTACGCCGGCAGCGGCAGCCTCGACATCAGCGATTCCCTGGCCGCCGGCGGCCCCATCGTCGCCGCGGGCCTGGGGCTCATCCTCGTCGGGCTGGCCTTCAAGCTCTCCCTGGCCCCGGTCCACCTCTGGACGCCCGACGTCTACCAGGGCGCGCCGGCGCCCATTGCCGCGTTTCTCTCCACGGGCTCCAAGGCCGCCGTGGCCGCCGCCCTGCTCCACGTCTGCGCCGACGCCCCGGGTGACGCCTGGGACGTGCTCGGGCCGGCGCTCGTCGCCATTTCCGCCCTGACCATGGCGGTCGGCAACATCGGCGCGCTGCTGCAAAAAAGCGTCAAGCGCATGCTGGCGTTTTCCTCCATCGGCCAGATGGGCTACATCGCCATGGCCGCGCTCGGCGTCAACGACGGCGGCGGCGAGGCCGCGCTGTTCTACCTCGCGGCCTACGCGCTGATGGACCTCGGCGCGTTCGGCGCGGTGGGCACGCTCTCCGGCGAAAGCGGCGACCGCGACGCCATCGCCTCTTACCGCGGCCTCGGCTACGTCCATCCCTGGCGCGCGGGCGCGCTTTGCGCCTGCCTGCTCTCCCTGGCCGGGCTTCCGCCGACGGCCGGGTTCATCGGCAAATTCCTGGTCTTCGGCGCGGCGCTGCGCGCCGGCTACACGGGCCTTGCCGTCTTCGGCATCCTCATGGCCGCCGTCGGCGTCTTCTACGCCCTGCGCCTGGTCGCCGCGCTCTACATGCGCGACGGCGTCGAAGCCTACCCGGCCGTGCCCGCCCCGGCCGGGCCGGCGGCCTCCGCCGCGCTCTGGGCCGTGGCCGCCGGCGTCCTCGCGCTGGGGCTGTTCCCCGGCCCCTTGCTCGCCGCGATAGCGCGCGTAGTGGGATAGGGAGTGGAAGAGGGAGAGGAAAGAGAGAAAAGATGCCTCCGGCGGCCAGGAGGGGCACTGCCCCTCCTGGACCTCCCGAAAGGGGGGGAAGGGCGGGGTCAGAGCGTATTCCGATCTCTCCGAAGGGAAAAGCGGCGAATTCTTTCGTTATGATTGAAGCAATATTGGATTTTCTGGTGTGTCCGGCGTGTCTGCCGCAGGAACATGCCTTGCACCTGACGGCGGGAAAGCGCGAAGGCGGGGACATCATCGCGGGCGCGCTCACGTGCCCGGCCTGCGGCGCAGCGTATGCCATAGAAGACGGCATCGCCGACCTCGTTACGGCGGGGACGGACGTGCCCGCGCCCCAGGCGAAGTACGAGCGGGAGCGGCTCGCCGCCTCCTACCTCTGGAGCCATTTTTCCGATCTCTGGGACGATCCCGAAGCGACCGGGGCCTACGCGGCCTGGATGGCGGCGCTCGGGGACTGCGCCGGAGCGGGACTCGACGCCGGTTGCGCCGTGGGCCGCTTCACGCTGGAACTGGCCGCGCGCACAGGGCTTGCCGTCGGCATCGACCTCTCGCGCAATTTCGTGGCGCTGGCCCGGCGCATCGCACGCGACGGCGGGCTCAGTTTCGACGCGCCCTGGCAGGGCCGCATCACCACCCGCTTCGACTTCGCCCTGCCGCAGCGGCTGCGCCGGGGCACGGCGGAATTCGTGCGCGCCGACGCCCTGCGCCTGCCCTTTGCCCGGGAGCGCTTCGGCGTCGCGGCATCGCTCAACGTCGTGGACAAGCTGCCCGCGCCCCGCCGCCACATCACGGAGTGCCAACGGGTCTGCGCCGCGCCTGCGACGCTCCTCGTGGCCGATCCCTTTTCCTGGTCGCCGGAAATCGCCGCGCCCGGGGACTGGATCGGTGGCACGCCGGAAACCGGACCGAGCGGTCCCCGCCTCGCCGCGCTGCTGGAAGGCGTCCCCGGCTGGATGGCCCAGGAAAGCGTCGGCGTTGCCTGGAGCATCCGCGACCACGCGAACCGTTTCGAGCGCATCCGCAGCGAAACGATCGTGGCGCGACGTTCGCCGGCCTCGAGTCCCGTCCTCGATGAGGACCGGTAACGAGGACAACCGTCTCGAATAGTTATTATCCTAAAGACCACTGACGTATTTTTCAGGGCCGCGTCAGGAGTCCGCCTCCAGCGCCTCGTCGATGTAGGGCGGGATGGGCATGCCCGCCGCGCGCAGGTTCTCGCGCGCCGTGCGCACCTTTTCCAAAGGAATCCCCCGCTCGCGCCAGTAGGCGCCCGGGTCGTCCAGGAACGCGGCCATGACCGCGTAGCCTTCCTCGTAGCTGCCGACCTCGTGGCAGCAGTTGACGATCCAACGCGGCCCCAGAGGGCCGAGTTCGTGTCCGCCGCCGGACAGGTCGCCCGAGAGCTCGCGGAACTGTTCGAGCGTCTGCCGCCAGAAGGGCGCGCCGCCGGGCCCAAGGCCCACAGGGTCGATGAAGATGTACGGCGCGGGCAGGCACTGGCCGATCTTCATGAACGTCAACGCCATGTTGATCTCGTAGCTCGTGCCGAAGCCGCCCAGGTTGAAGATCTTGAAAAGCGACCGCCGGTCCAGGATGTCCTGGCGCGTGTTGAGCGCGAGGTTCGTGAACTGCGCCACGGCCTCGGGCGCGAAGTTGGTGTGCTGGCCGATCTCCTCGGCGTTGATCCCGACACCCATGCGGTAGATGCCAAGGGCCGCGGCCGCGTCGTCCACGATGCGCATCACCCCCGGCCCCGAGCCGTGGGCCACGCCGAAGCCCTCGCCCAGGCGCGGATGGTCGCGCAGCCGGCGCAGGAAATCGGCGATGGGCGCGGCCAGCACCGGCCCCAGCACGTCCACGGACGAGCCGAACATGGCCATGGTGGTGTGCACGCGCGGCAATTGCTCCTTGCCCGGCCGCGTCACCCAAAGCCCCCGGAAAAACTCGCGCACCTGCGCCTCACCGTTGATTTCGAGCAGCAGGTAGAAGCGCATGCCCTCGTTTTCCAGGCGCACGAGCTCCTCGTAGAGCGTCTGGTCCATGCGGAAGTGCGGCAACCGGCAGCTCTCGCCCACGGCGCAGCCCATGCCCCGGGCCACCACCACGCCGATGCCGTTGCGCTTGAGCACCCGCAGCGTGTCCACGGGCGGCAGGGCCTCGGCGACGAAGACCTTGGAGAGCTTCTGTTCGCCGCCCACGTACTTGAGCGCGTCGAGCAGCGGCCGCACCCGCTTGGGAATCTCCTCGCCCTCCATGACCCCCTCGGGCACGTTGCCCCGGGCGTACTCGTACACGAGCCGCCACTGGAATTCCTGGAGCCATTCGCCCTCCTCCTGCTCCCAGGGGATGGCGATGGTCTTGCCCGGCATGAGCATGCGGCCGTAGATGCCGCCCTGGCCCGGGACGGCCGTGACCTCGTCGAAAAAGCCCCGGGCGACCTCGGGGTTGAAGACGTCGGTCAGGTCGGCGAAATCCACGCCCGCCGCCAGCACTTCCCGGGCCTTGCCGGGCAGAAACACCCGGTCGGCCAGTCCGGTCAGGGCCGGGTCGGCGGGATAGAGGCGCAGGCGCACGGCAAGGTCGCGCGTGGACACGGGCTCGTCGTCGCCGTTGTAGAGCTCCACCTGGCGCGGCGTGGCGATGCCCGACGTGCGGATGCCGTCGAGCAGCCTCGAAGCGAGGTGGAAAACGCCCGGGGCCGAAGTCTCGCGCGTGATGAACGCCACATACGGCCCGAGGGCGATGCGCACCGCCCCGACCAGGAACTCCCGTGGCCCCATCCGCGCCGGCAGCCCGGCCGGCGACGGGCATTGGAAAATGGTCAGCCCGTGCTTGCCCTTGACCACCATCTCCGAGAAATTGCGCCCCACGCCGAGCAGGCGCGAGGACAGGACGTAGCGCACGTTCTCCAGGGGAATCTCCACCACCCCGTCCGGGTCGATGCGGTGGCGCTCGGGCAAAAGGAGCCAGCCCCGGTCCATGGCCTCCCCGATCTCCTCCCGGGAGAGCGCCGGGCCGCGCGCGATGAAAAGCCGCCCGAAATCCACCCCCCCGTCCGCGCACAGGCAGCGCAGGTCGGCCAGAGATTCCGCCAGTGCGGCGTTGAGCGCCGAAAGCGCCACAGGCACTTCCACGGTGCGCGCGCTGTCCGAGACTTCCGGCGGCTCGCCCGTCAGCTCGATGTCGAGGCCGATGCGCGAATGGCCGCTGCGGCCGCTTATGTCCATGAAATCGGTCAGCGCCGCGCCGTCGCGGGCGGCGCGGTCGCGCAAGTCGCGCACGAGGCCGCGCAGGGCATCGCTGGTGTGGGAAAAACGGATCAGGCCATAGGCCTGGGGCGCGCCGAGGGCGTCGCTAAAATGGACGTCGCCCATGGACACGAGCTGGCCGTCGCCGGTGATGAGCGGAAATGCGATCATGCTGCCTCCTGCCGGAGGGCGGCGGGGTCGCCGCGTGCTTCCGGACCATTTTTATAGGCCAAGGCGCGCCCCGGGAAAACCCCCTTTGCCGGCGCGCCCTTGCCCGGCGGACGCGGCGGTGCTAGACGGAAAAAACATCCGACCGATGCGGGGGCTGGAGCAGCCCCTTATTTTCCGCACGCGCGGCAGCAAAGCAGGCAAACGAGGAACGTCCATGCCGACCATTCCCCTTTCAAAGGCGCGCGCCGGCATGGTGCTGGCCGCCGACGCCGAGAGCCCGGGCGGCGACTACCGGCTGACGGCTGGTGCAACGCTCAGTGAGGGCAACCTCCGCCTCCTGCGCGGCTGGCATGTCCAGGACATCACCGTCGCTGCCGAGGATGCCGCGCCGGCCGCGTCGTCCCAGCCGGACGCCGCAACGGCCGTGCGCGCCCGCTTCGCGCACCTGCCGGTGGGGCAGCCCATCGTCGCCGCCTTGCGCGAACTGGCCCTGGCCCGCGCCGCCGCCCCGCCTTCCCCCTGTCCGCTGCCGGCGGCCCATGCGTTTACGCCCCCGCCGACGCTCACGCCGGAACGCATCCTGGCCGACGACCCGGTGCTGGTTTCGCTGCCCGAAGTCTTCATGCGCATCCGCGAGGTGTTAAGCGACCAGGATTCCACGGTGGAGGAGGCGGCGGCGGTCATCGGCAAGGACCCGAGCCTGACGGCCAAGCTCCTCAAGCTCGTCAACAGCGCCTTCTACGCCCGCACCATGCGCGTGTCGGGCGGGTTGCCGCCGGGTCCCGTGGACTCCCTGACCCGGGCGGTCATGCTGCTTGGGCTCAACCAGCTCTCCACCCTGGCCATGGGCGTGTCCGTGCTGCCGCTTTTCAAGGACATCCCGGCGCAGTGCATCGACATGCGGCAATTCTGGCGGCACAGCGTGGGCGTGGGGCTCGTGGCCAAGATCCTGGCCACGCACCAGGGCGACCCGAGCCCGGAACGTTTTTTCGTGGCCGGCCTGCTCCACGACATCGGCCGGCTCGTACTGTTCAAGCAGCAGCCCGCCGCGGCCGCGGCCACCCTGCACCGGGCCGCCGCAACGGGCTGCCTGCTCGTCGATGCGGAACGGGAGCTGCTCGGTTTCGACCACGCCACGCTCGGCGGCCTGCTGCTGCGCAAATGGCGGTTTCCTGAAAGCCTGGAACAGGCCGTGTGGCGGCACCACGACCCTGCTTCCGGCGACGAACCCATGGAAGCGGCCCTGATCGGCGTGGCGGACATGATCGCGGGGGCGACGCTTTCCGGCGGCAGCGGCGAACGCCTCGTGCCGCGTTTTATGCCCGAAGCCTGGCGCATCGCGGCCATCGACGCCCGGGAACTGCCGGAACTCGTGGCCATGGCCGAATCGCACCTCGACGTCGTGTGCGCCATGTTCGCCTGACCCCGGCCGCGAGCGCAAGTGACGAAACGCCGACACGCAATACGCCGCGCGGAGCCCCTGTCCGAATGCGACGCCAAAGGAAGCAACATGGACACGTGCGCGCAACACCTTCTCCTACAGGCGAAGCAGGCCGGGGCGCTCAAGACCCAGTCCCTTTCCTTCAAATCCCTGAGCCTCTCCCCACGCCAGCAGGCACTGCTCGAGTTGCTGCTTTCCGGGGCGCTTTCCCCGCTGACCGGGTACATGGGCCGCGCCGACGCCGCGTCCGTGCTGGAAAGCATGCGCCTGGCCGACGGCCGCCTCTTCCCCATGCCCGTGAGCCTCGATGCGCCGGCTGATCTGGCCGCAAGCCTCGTTCCCGGTGAAAATCTCGCCCTGCGCGACCAGGAAGGGTTCATGCTCGCCGTGCTCACCGTAAGTGAAACCTGGCAGGCCGACGCCCGCCGGGAAGCCTCGGCCCTCTTCGGCCTGTCGGATATCGACCGCCACCCCGGGGCCGTGGCCTATGCCCAGGAAACCGCACCCTGGCGCATCGGCGGCGCGATTGCGGGCATCGCGCTGCCATCCCATGCCGATTTTCCGGAGCTGCGGCGCACCCCGGCCGCCGTGCAGTCCATTTTCCGGCGGCGCGGCTGGCGGCGGGTGCTCGGCTTCCAGGCGCACGCCCTGCTCCACAACCGCCAGCACGCCATGCTGCGCCAGGCGGCGGCGGACATCGAAGGCAGCATCCTGCTGCTGCATTCGGCCGGTGACGCCCTGGCCGGCGGACCGGGTCACTTCGCCGGGGTGCGCTGCGCAGGCCTTTTCGCCAGAAGCTTTCCCGAGAACTTGCTGCTGCTCAACCTGCTGCCCCTGCCGTCGCTCCAGGCCGGTCCCCGCCAGGCGCTCTTCGAAGCCCTCATCCAGCGCAACCACGGCTGCACGCACACCCTCGTCGCCTTGCGCCACGCCGACCCGATGGCCGCAGACGCCTCCCCCATCTATCCCACCGGAAAAGCACAACAACTCGTGGCTGACAGCGAAGCAGAAACCGGCATCGTCATGATCCCGGAAACCGCCATGGACTACGTGGAGGAAAAAGCGCAATACGTGCCGCGTGCGAGCGTCGCACCCGGCATGACGGTCAAGGACATCACGCCCGCGGAATGCACCCGCCGCCTGGAATTCGGCCTGGACATCCCGGACTGGTTCACCCCGCCCGAAATCGCGGCCGAACTGCGCGCCGTGTTCCCGCCGCGCTCCCGCCAGGGATTCACCATCTTCATGACGGGGCTTTCCGGCGCGGGCAAATCCACCCTGGCCAAGATCCTTTACGTCAAGTTCATGGAACTGCGCAGCCGGCCGGTCACACTCCTCGACGGCGACATCGTGCGCCGCCACCTCTCCAGCGAGCTGACCTTCACCAAGGAACACCGCGACCTCAACATCACGCGCATCGGGTTCGTGGCCAGCGAGATCACCAAAAACGGCGGCATCGCCCTCTGCGCCCCCATCGCCCCCTACGCCAGAGCCCGCGCCGCAGCCCGCGCCCTGGTCGCGCCCCACGGCGGGTTCGTGGAACTGCACGTGGCCACCCCCCTGACCGTGTGCGAACAACGCGACCGCAAAGGGCTTTACGCCAAGGCCCGGGCCGGCGTCGTCAAAGGCGTCACCGGCATCGACGACCCCTACGAAGCCCCCGAACACCCCGAAATCCGCCTGGACACCACGCGCCTCACCCCCGAACAGGCCGCCCAGGATGTATTGCTCTACCTCGAACGCGAAGGGTATCTCGCATAGGCGGGATACGGCTGGGCTGGTGCAGCCTGGGGGCATGTTGGAGACATTAAAACTCGTACTGTTTCGGGGGATTCCCACTGAAGTCGAAAATGACGGCCGTCCCGTGATCGACGCTGAACACGGTAAAATCCGGATTGTCCGCCGCGCCGTAAATCGAACGCACAAGACCGTTGTTCTCAAGGATGCGGCGCTTCACCGCCATATCGTCATCAAGATTGGCCTGGCCCAACAGGCGCAGTGTTGCCATGTCTTTGGCGGTGCTCGCCAGCTCGAGCCTCGGGTCGGCCTGCAGCTGGGCAAAGACCTCCTTGTGCCGCGCCGTACAGAACCACAAGCGGCCGTCCTGCCCGAACTGAAACTGGAAGGGACGGACCCGCGCCTGCCCCTTGTCCGACGTGGCAAGGAAAACCGTGCTGTTGGCCGTCAGGAAATCGATGATCTCACGCATGGGACTCTCCCTATTTGTTCTACGTAGAACAGTTTGCTCAAAAAAAATCAGCCCAGATTGGCCAGGATCCGCTCCAACCCCCGCACCAGCGCTTCCCGTTGCCCTTGCTCCATGTCGCCCCAGACCCGCGAAAGCAGCATGCGCGATATCGCGCCGAAATCCTTCCGAAAGGCCTCCCCCTTGACGGTGAGGGCGATCATGGAGACGCGCGAATCTCCGGGCGAAACGGTCCGTTGCACGTATCCGGCCCGCTCCAGTTTCCTGACGAGCACGGTCAGCGTGTTTTTCTTCCTGCCGATGGCCTGGGCCAGCGCTCCCATGGACAGTTCCCCCCGGTCGTACAGGGCACCAAGAATCGCGCCGTGCGACGGTGCGAGGTCCGGGTGCCCCAAGCGCGTCAATTCCGAAACGAGCAGCGCATTGGCTGATTCCCGAATCCGGCTGACAAGGGCAACCACGTGTTCCGTTCGCATGGGACAGAATTAGTTCTACGTCGAACAATTGTCAAGTCCCAATCCCGACCATCGCCCCGGCGCAGGGACGCGATACGCGCAGGAAAAGCCCCCAAGGCCGGGCCAGACATTGAAAACAAAAAAGGCGGGAAAACTCCCGCCGCTTCCCCATCCCCGGCCGGAGAGGTCCAGGAGGGGCGCATCCCCTCCTGGCCGCCGGAGGCCTCTTCCGTCTTTCTTCCCTAATTCAAATCCCGTCGCGAGCGCTTGTATGCCGAGGCCTTGGCCTGGGCGGCCTGACGATGTTTTTCCTCGGCCTTGGCCAGACGGCGCAGGACATCCGCAGCGAGGTCGCTGCCGTCCTCGCCGGGCGGCAGGTCGCAGGCGGCCAGATCCGCGGCCATCTGCTTCTCCATGCGTTCGGATTCGAGGAACATGACGTAGGCCAGGGCCAGAGCGGCCTCGTTTTCCTCGCTGCCGTCGCACAGCAGGGATATCTGGTCCAGGGGCACGGTTTCGAAGAGCCGGTCCACGAACATGCCGATCCACTTCTCCGCCAGTTGCGGCAACAGGCGCGGCGTTTTTTCGACGATGATCCTCGCGGCCTCCGGGTCAATGCCGGGCCGGGACAGTCCGATGAAGGCGGTCAGCGCCTCGGCGCGGCCGGCGTCGTCGGTGCGTGCCACGCGGCGCAGGAGCGTCCGGCGGACCGTTTCGCGCAGGGTATCGGGAGCGGCGCTCATGGGTTGGTGTCCTTGTCCGCGTCGGATTCGCCGGGCGGCAGCACATCGATGATGCGGCCGGGCAATGCGGGTTGCTCGCCGATGACGCGGCCATCGGCGGCGATGTGTTTGCGGCCGTCGACGATGACGATGCCGGTGCGTTCGAGCACCTCCCTGCGGAAGGCGTATTCCTCCTGCATGCGCCGGGTCTTGTAGATGAACCACATGCGCACGAGGTAGCTCAGGCACCAGGCCGCGACGAGCCCGAGCATGACCCAGGGGGCGATGACCTCGACATGGTCGCCGATGCGCAGGAGCATCTGGATGACGGCGTCGAGGTAATACAGCGCCACGCCGAGCAGAATCATGCCGCCGAGCAGGATGACGGTGGGCAGGCCGCGCGAGAGGCTCACGAGGCGTCGCAGCCGCTCCGGCATGTAGCGCAGGTGCTCCTCGTCCATGGCCGGTTCGCCCTTGAAGAAGCGGGTGAAGCCCATGCCGATGATGTTGACGACGAACATGATGGCCACGGGCGCGAGGATGAGCGCCACGCCGTAAGGAATCCAGGGGAAACGGAACTGGACGGTGCCGTCGGGGAGTTTTTGGGAGTTGATGATGCCGTAGCACACGGCGGCGATGGTGACGGCGAACTCCACCAGGATGACCCCGATGGAAAGGAAGGTCAGGAGGTTCTTTTTTTCCTTGTCGGAAAGGGTCATGCCGAAGCCGCCCAGGGAGGCCGCGCCGCCCTTGGCTTCGCTGGTCTCGTTGCCTTGCGGGTTATCCATAGAGGGTCTCTTCTACCTTGCCGGACGCGCGGGCCGCCGTAGCCGAAGCATGGTGCCTCGTCCCGCCGTCTTTTCAGGGGACGCCGGCCACGGCGGGGACGAGGTTTCGGGGAAGACCGGGGATGGGGACGGGCGCTTGGCCGCGCGGCCGGCCCCGAGGAACGGCGCGGGACCGGCGGTCCTGCCTTGAAATGAAGGGACGCCCCGGGGCCAAGGCCAGCCGGGACGCCAGGGCAATCCGATCCGGACGACGTCTTCACTCCACCGGGGCGCCAAAATAACGACATCCCAGACACGTCTCCAGGTAAGGGTTAACCGGCCGGAAGGCAAGCCCCATCACGCAAGTCGCGGGGCGTAGGGGGCGGGAACGCCAGCCTTTTCGCATTGTCAGCGCAGGCGCTTTTTTCTATGCTTGCCAAAATCGGTCGGGAACGCGTCTTTGCCGTCCTTTCAACCAGCACACGGATTCCAGACATGCCAAGCCGACGCGCCTTGTGCGCCCTGCTTCTCGGGGGCCTCGCGGCTGTCGCCGCCCCTTCCTGGGCACAGCCCTCTGCCGGCAACGACGCCGGCACCTACACCATCCAGCGCGGGGATACGTTAAGCCGTATCGCCCGCAGGCTCGGCGTCAGCACCGAGGCGATCCAACAGGCCAACGACCTCCCCCATCCGGACCGCCTGTCCGCCGGAAATGTCCTGCGCCTGCCCGCCACCGCACGGCCGCCGGCAGCCCCCAGGCCGACAGTCGCAACGGACGCACCGCGTCCCGCGCCGGCCGACAGCCAGCCCGCCGCCGCCCTGGCGCCTACGGCGACCCCGCCGGCCGTAATCGCGGCGCCGGCAGCCGCCGCTCCCACGCCGACCGCCTCGCCGGAGAAGGCGGCAGCGACGCCTGTCGCGCCAGGGCCCGCCGTCTCTTCGCAAGCGTCCGAAGCTGGCGGCACGGTCGATACGGACCAGTTGGCCGTGGGCACGTACAAACATCCGACGCTCGGCACGCTGCGCATCAGCAAGGGACCGGACGGCGTCATCCTGAACAAGGACAACAAGACCATTTCCATGCGACGGCTGTTGTACGCTATCTACGACGGCACGGACGCAGTGGGAAGCGTCCACAATTTCAACCTGGTGTTCGACGACTCGGGCCATGTCACGGCGTTGCGCTATTCCAGCGGTGGTTCCGGGCAGATCACATTCGAGAAAGTGAGGAAATAGCCGGCGGCGAAACGGTGGCATGGCTTGACCGCATGCGCCGCGCCGCCTATTTTGCACGTTGCATGCAATCCCGGCCCGATTCCAGGCCGGGGCGGAGAAACGCCATGGCCTTCGACATCGTCCTGCTCTCCCCCAACGAAGACGCCCTTTCGCTGTGCCAGGTTCTCGGCGCGCACGGCATGGGCGTCGCCATCCGCCACGTCGTCGACCTTCCCGGTCTGCGGGAGGCCATCGGAAGCATGGGGCCCAAAGCGCGTCTGCTCTCCTACCTCTCCCACGTGATCGTGCCGCAGGACTGCCTGGCGGCCTTTTCCCAGGGAGCCTACAATTTTCACCCCGGGTCGCCGGACTATCCCGGCACGGCTCCCGAAGCCTGGGCCTGCTACGAGCGGGCCAAGACCTTCGGGGCGACCTTCCACGTCATGTCCTCCCAGGTGGACGCGGGCGAGATCATCGCCGCGGAAATCCTGCCGGTGACCGCAGCCAAGGACCGTCCCGGCTATGCGAACGTCGCCCGGCAGGCCCTGTCGCTGCTGCTCATCCGCCTCGCCCCGGCGCTTACCCGCGAAGCGCCCCTCGCCGCCGAAGGCAGGACGGCCTGGGGCGAAAAGCGGCATACCATCGACGACTACAACAAGATGTGCGTGATGGATGCCGACATCGCCAAGGACGAACTGCTGCATCGCCTCGTGAGCTTCGGCCCTCCCGGGCCGGTGGAATTTTCCGTGCTCCTGCACGGCATGCGTTTCGTGCTCGAAGCGCCGGGCGGCGTCATCGGCCATCTCGACCCACCGCAGCCCGACCGCATCCTCGGCTGGGTGCGGGACTCCCACGCGCCGCAGACCCGCCAGGAGGTCAAACTCGTCGTGGACGGCCACGATTACGTCGTCGCCGCGGACCAGTTCCGCCCGGACGTCTGCGCGGCGGGGTTCGGCGACGGCCACTCCGGCTTTGTCTGGATGACGCCGCCGCAGTACAGGGACGGCCGGGCGCACCGCGTCGAAGCCTATTGCAAGGGGCAACCCGTGCCGGGGAGCCCCAGACTCGCCGTCTTTCCCCGGGCCGAAACCGTCGAACCGGAGGTCTGACCCGCCTGCGGGCCGCACGCCGCAGGCCGAAGCCCCCGCACACAGGAGGAGACGCCATGCGCCACGCTCTGCTTCTCGCCGTGCTCTGCGGCTTGCTCGCCTGCGCCTGCCCCGTCGCCCAGGCACAACTTGTCGGCCTGCCCAACCCGGCCTCCACGTTCTGCGTGGAAAGCGGCGGCACGCTCGTCATCGGCGACACGGGATCGGGCGAAGTCGGCACGTGCGTGTTCGACAACGGCCTAGCCGTGGACGAATGGGCGCTCTACCGCTTCCTTTCCCCCCTGACCGATCTGTTGTCCTGGTAACTGGCCGGCCTGGCCCGCGAATCCCCTTGCGCAGGGACCGGCCGGGGGACAACGGCCTGTCCCCCTTTGATCCCCGGCTGTTTTGTGCTAGTTGCATGCGATCCAAGCACGACGCGCCAGACGGAATTCCTTCCGCAAGGCGCGCAGGTATGGGGGAATGCATGAACGCACGCGGTTCGGATGAGGGCACGCCTTCCCTTTCCGTACTGATTGTCGACGACAATGAGATCAACAGGTTCTATCTGCTGCACGCGCTGCGCAAAATGGGCCACAACCCTGTCGCGGCCGAGGACGGCGGCCAGGCCGTCACGCTTTTTTCCAGCCAACCTTTCGACCTCGTCTTCATGGACGTGCAACTGCCGGACATGGACGGGCTGGCCCTGACCCGCCTCATCCGGGAAGGCCGGGCCGGCGCGCGCAACGACGCCCGCATTCCCATCGTGGCCCTGACGGCGTTCGCCTCCCGCGAGGACCGCGACCGCTGCCGGGCTGCCGGCATGGACGAACACCTGGCCAAGCCCGCCAGCAGCGCGGACATCGCCGTGGCCATCGCGCGCGTCCTGGCCGCCACGCCCCGGCATGCCGACGCGTCGTCCGAGGATGCGGGCGGCTTCGATCTGCAGGCGTTCACCCGGGAGAGCAACAGGGAGTTCGCCGAAGAAATGCTCTCGCTGTTCCTTGAGCTGGCCGAACCCAAGCGGCTGGCTCTGGCCCGGGCCGTGGAGCGGGGCGACGTCGCCGCCGCCGCGCCCCTGGCCCACGACCTGGCCGGCATGGCCGGCCCGATCCGGGCCACGCGCCTGCACGCGGCCATGAAGGCGGTGCAGGAGGCCTGCGGCGCGGGATCGCTCGATCCCTGCCGCACCAGGCACGCCGTGGCCGACCGCGAACTGGCCGCGGTACTGGCCGCCGTCCGCTCCCATCCCCTGCTTGCCGATCGGGCAACGTAAACGCAAGGACCCGGCCATGGCCCGCATTCTGGTCATCGACGACGACGCCTTCTTCCGGGAATTCCTGTCCCGGCTGCTCGCCGCCGAAGGCCACGCCATCACGCGGGCCGGCACCCTGGACGCCGCCGCCCGCGCGGCCGGCGAAGCCGACTTCGACCTCATCTTCCTGGACGTGCGCCTGCCCGACGGCTCCGGCCTCGACCTGCTGCCCCGGTTGCGGGCCCTGCCCGGCGAGCCGGAAGTGGTCATCATCACCGGCGCGGGCGATCCCGACGGCGCGGAACTGGCCATTATGAGCGGCGCATGGGACTACATCGAGAAGACGGCCAGCCAGGAGGCGTTGCGCCTGGCCTGCCTGCGGGCGTTGCGTTTCCGCGAAAAGAAACAGGATTCCCTGCCCGTGCGCCGCGCCGGCATCATCGGCGGCGGCCCGGCCATGGAGCGGGCCCTGCGCCAGATGGGGCGCGCCGCCAGGAGCCAGGCCAACGTGCTGCTTCTCGGCGAAACCGGCACGGGCAAGGAGCTCTTCGCCCGGGCCATCCATGAAAACAGCTCCCGGTCCGAAGCCGAGTGCGTGGTGGTGGACTGTGCGGGGCTGACCGAATCGCTTCTGCCGAGCGAACTGTTCGGCCACCGCAAAGGGGCCTTCACAGGGGCCTCGGCCGACAAGCCGGGCCTGCTCGCCCGGGCCCACGGCGGCACGCTCTTCCTCGACGAGGTCAGCGAGATGTCCCTGGAGATGCAAAAGGGCTTCCTGCGGCTGCTCGAGAGCCGCACCTACCGGCCCGTAGGCGACAACCGCGAGATCGCCGTGGATTTCCGGCTGGTATGCGCGAGCAACCGCGACCTCGCGGCCATGGTCGCGGCCGGGTCCTTCCGCGAGGACCTCTACTACCGCATCCGCTCCGTGACCATCCTGCTGCCGCCCCTGCGCGACATGCCGGAGGAACTGCCGGAGCTCGCCGAACACCACCTCACCCGCATCTGCCGCGCCGGCAGGCTGCCGCTTAAGACCCCGGCCCCGGAATTGCTCGAGCTTTTCCGGCAATACGGCTGGCCAGGCAACATCCGCGAGCTCGTCCACGTGCTCGAGGCCCTGAGCGCCGCCGCGCCGCTGGAGTCGGAACTGCTCCCCTCCCACCTGCCCCGGGACCTGCGCGTGCGGTTCGTGCGCTCCCGCGTGGCCCGTGGCCGGAAAGAACCGGCCGCACCGGCCGCCGTCGCCGCGCCCGCGCCCTCCCCCCGGGCAGCGACCGCGCCGGCCCTGCCGGACTGGAACGCCTACAAGCGCGACGCCCACGACCGGGTCGAGCGCGAATACCTGGCCGCCCTCATCGCCGCCGTCCGCGGCAACGTGCGCGCGGCCATGGATCTCTCGGGGCTCAGCCAATCGCGCCTGTACGGCCTGTTGCGCAAGCACGGACTCGGGCTTTCCGGCGCAGACCGCGAAACGTGATCCCGCCGGCAGGGACGCCCCCGGCATCCTGCCTGCCGCACTGTTCTTTCCTGCCCGCCAGCTCCTTTTTTTCAGGAATCCACAGCGCCCGCACAGAACCTCTTTGAAATTTATTCTACAATTACACCACAATGATTGCCGAGGCCGTGGCCCGGTTCTTGATAATGTTTTTCATGACCCCACGCAGGCGCACCGCCTCATGCGGCGTCGCCAGGGGAGGTTGTCATGAACCGATTCCAACGGACCTTGCGCGTCCTTGCCATACTGACGGGCTGCCTGCTGGCGGCCGCGTCCGCCCTTGCGGCGGCGCAACCCGAATCCCGAACGGAGAACGCCATGCCCACGAACCATGCCCCGAACACGCAGGTCGCCACCCTGGCCGGCGGTTGTTTCTGGTGCGTGGAGTCGGATATGGAAAAGCTGCCCGGCGTGCTCGAGGTCGTTTCCGGCTATACCGGCGGCGACGAGCCCCATCCCGATTACGAGCAGGTCTCTTCCGGCCGGACCGGCCATTACGAGGCGGTCCAGGTCTTCTACGATCCGACCCGCACCGGCTACCGGCAGGTGCTCGACACGTTCCTGCGCCATATCGACCCCACCGACGCCGGCGGCCAGTTCGCCGACCGCGGCAAGCAGTACCGGCCGGCCATCTTCTACCACGACGCGGCACAGAAAAAGGAGGCCGAGGACGCCCTGGCGGACCTTGCCGCCTCGGGCCGCTTCCACAAGCCCCTGGCCGTCGCCGTACTGCCGTTTACGTTCTTCACCAACGCCGAGAACTACCACCAGGACTACTACAAGACCCACAAGCTCCAATACGAGACCTACCGCCGCTTTTCCGGGCGCGACCAATTCCTGGACCAGGCCTGGGGCGGCAAGGACGCGGACGCGGGCGCGGCGGCGACCGCTGCTGCCGGCGATTGGAAAAACTTCCGCAAGCCGGATACCGCGGAACTGCGCAAGCGGCTCTCGCCGCAGCAGTACGACGTGACGCAAAAGGAGGGTACCGAGCCGCCTTTCCGCAACGCCTACTGGGACAACAAGGCTCCCGGCATCTACGTGGATGTCGTGTCCGGGGAACCGCTGTTCAGTTCCCGCGACAAGTACGATTCCGGCACGGGCTGGCCGAGCTTCACCCGGCCGCTGGTCCCGGACAACGTCGTCACCCGCGAGGACAAGAGCCTTTTCGCCACGCGCATCGAAGTCAGAAGCCGCCACGGCGACTCGCACCTCGGCCATGTCTTTCCCGACGGCCCCAAGCCCACGGGGCTTCGCTACTGCATGAACTCGACCGCCCTGCGCTTCGTGCCCGAAGCGGACATGAAGCGCGACGGCTACGGCGAATTCCTCAAGGACATCGAGTAAACCCCTCCCTCTTTTCCCGCCCCTCCCCAACCGGTCCCGAAGCGGCGGCAGCCGCTTCGGGACTCCCGCCTTGCCTGTGCCCAGCCATGTGAAACACGTAACAATCCGCTGGCGCGACAGGGTGGGATAGGCTATGCTTTTTCTGCGTCGCGCTGCGCCTGCGACCAGCCGGACGCAACGCCCACCGCCATCGGCCCGCTGGGGCAGGGAGACGGTCGTGCCGACAATCCGGGAAAGGCTTGGCGCCGTAAGCGTCAAACACAAGCTGCTCGCCCTCTTCGGCTGCATTCTTGCCGGATTCTGCCTCATTTTCCTCGTCGATCTCCTGGAATCGCGGCGCATCGAGCGCACCCTGGAGCTGGAACGGCTGGCCGTTTCCGCCACCCTCGACGTATTGTCCATGCGCCGCCAGGAAAAAAACTACTTCCTGCGCCACGACGCCGCCTCCCTGGCCGCCGTGCGCAGGCACCAGCAGGCCGCGGCCGCGGCCATCGCGGCCCTCGGCGCCCTCGACCCGGGCAACGCGGCCGAGCGGGAAGCGGCCCTGCGCCTTCTGCGCGAATACCTCGCCGCCTTCACGGCCCTGGCCGGCAATTCCGAAGCGCCGGCCATGGACGCGCCGGCGGCCCTGTTCCTGGAACGCTCCCAGGCCCTGGACCGGCTGGAAGACGCGATTCCGCCCCTGTCGCGGGGGCTCGCCCGCCTGCGCGCCCAGGAAAAACGCTGGCTGGCCTCGGGCACGCCGGCAAGCCTCGCCCGCCTGGAGGGCGAGGCCGCGCAACTGGCCGCCCTGGCCCGCGCCGAACACGACGCCGCAGCGGCCGGACGCATCGACGAATACCTCGACGCCCTGCGCGCCTACGCCGGCCGGGTGGAGCTCGCCGGCTCGCCGAGCGCCGCCTTCGTGGCCGCGGCCAGGGCGCTCGAGCCCGTCACCGAGGGCCTGCGCAGCCACTACGAAGCCGAACGCGCAGCCATCGCCCGCGACGCGGCCATCGCGTCCACGGCCATCCAGGCCGCGGTCGTGCTGGCCGTGGCCCTGGCCGCCTGGGGCGTGTTCCGCTCCGTGGCCACGCCCCTGTCCGTGCTCGGCCGCCATGCGCGGCGGGTGGCCCGGGGCGAGCAGACCAACCTCGACCCCGCCGCCTTCTCCGGCGAATTCCGCAGCCTGGCCGAGGACATCGGGCGCATGGAAAAGCACCTCGTGGCCACCATCCTCGATCTGGCCCGCAAGGAACGCGAGGCCGCCGAGGAAGCCCGGCAGGCGCGCAAGGCGCGCAAACGCGCCGAGGACCTGAGCCGCGTCAAATCCAATTTCTTAAGCCTCGTCTCCCACGAGCTCAAAACCCCGCTCACCTCCATGGTCGGCTTCGCCCAGGTCATGAAGAAACGCCTGGAGCGCGGCCCCCTGGCAGAGGCCGGGGCCAGGGACCCGGAGCTGGCCGCCGAATGCGCGCGGTTTGGCGAGAACTGCGGCATCATGCTCGACGAAGGGCACAGGCTCACGGGGCTGATCGACAACGTGCTGGAACTGGCCGCCCTGGAATCCGGCGAAACCGACCTGGACATGGGGCCCGTGGCCGCGGAAGACGTGGTCGGACGCGCCGTGGAGCCATTTCTCGCGGTCATGTCGGAGAAAGGGCTGCAATTTTTGCGCGACATCCCGGCGGACCTGCCGCCGCTGCGCTGCGACCGGGAGCGCATGGTCTACGTGTTGCGCCACCTGTTTTCCAACGCCGTCAAGTTCACCGACGCCGGGCACGTGGCCTGCCGCGTGCGGCGCGAGGACGGCATGGCCGCCATCACCGTGGAGGACACCGGACGGGGCATCCCGTCGGCCATGCGCGAGGCGGTGTTTGAAAAATTCCTTCAGCTCGGCGATTCTCTCACCGGCAAGATGCCCGGGCTCGGCATCGGCCTTGCCGCCTCCCGGGCCGTGGTGGAACACCACGGCGGCAGCATCCGCATCGCCGGCGCTCCCGGCCGGGGCAGCCAGGTGACCGTGACCGTGCCCCTGGCCGAGGCGGCCTGAGGCAACGCGCTAGGCATCGCGAACGGTTCGGGCTATGCTGCCACGAGCCGGCCGCAACCAGCGAGGCAACCGCATGATCCAGGACGAACTCAGCAAGCTGCGCCTCAAGCTCATCGCCATCACACTGGCCTTCTCCTTCATCCCGCTCTTCAGCCTGGGACTTGGCCTCTACAACCGTTTCTACGAAACCTACCTCGACAAGGTCTACGAGAGCTTGAGCAACCTGGTCGAAAACAAGAAGGTCACCATCGACCTCTACCTGGCCGAGCGCGTGGCGCAGCTCTCCAATCTGGCCCTGACCGAATCCTACGGCGACCTTTCCCGCGAATCCTACCTGGAGCACATTTTCGGCGTGCTGCAAATGCACAGCAAGTCCTTCCTCGACTTGCAGGTCATCGACCAGAACGGCATCTGCACGGCCTACGTCGGCCCCTACAAGCTCAAGGGCATCGACTACAGCCGCGAGGAATGGTTCCACAAGGTCATGGCCCGGGGCATCCACGTCAGCGACGTGTTCCTGGGCTTTCGCAAGTACCCCCACTTCAACATCGCGGTCAGCCGCCGCGAAGGGGACAAGACCTGGGTGCTGCGCGCGGCCATCGATTCCGACATCTTCGACTCGCTCGTGCGCAGCATCCACCTGGGTAAGACCGGCGACGCCTTCATCCTGGCCGCGGACCACGTGCTGCAAACCAAGCCGCGTTTCGGCCACGCCATGTTCGACACCCTGGATTTCCCCAACATCCCGCGCTTTTCCGGCACCCGCGTGGAAAGCCTGACCATCGAGGGCCAGACGTCGCTGTACGCCATGACCTGGCTCAACCACAAAGACTGGCTGCTCGTGGTCAAGGACGACCCGCGCGAGGAGATGCTGCCCATCATGCGCGCGCGCTGGCTGCTCATCCTGCTGCTCGCCGGCGGGTCGCTGCTCATCGTCGGCGGCGCGGTCTGGGTCGCGAGCGGCACGGTGAGCGCGCTGGTGCGGGCCGAACGCGAGAAGGCCGCGCTCGACGCGTCGCTCACCCAGTCGAGCAAGATGGCGGCGCTCGGCAAGCTCGCCGCGGGCGTGGCACACGAGGTCAACAATCCCCTGGCCATCATCATGGAAAAAGCCGGCTGGATGCGCGACCTCTTAAGCGAGGAGGACATCAAGGCCAGCCCGAATTTCCAGGAATTCGAGGACGCGGTGTCCAAGATCGAGTTTCACGTGCGCCGGGCCAAGGACGTCACGCACCGCCTGCTCGGATTCGCGCGGCGCATGGAGCCGACGCAGGAGGACCTCGACGTCAACCTGCTGCTCGACCAGACCCGGTCGTTTCTGGAAAACGAGGCCAGCTTCCGCGGCATCACCTTCATCAGCGACTACCAGAAGGACATGCCGCGCATCGAATCCGACGCCTCCCAGCTCCAGCAGGTCTTCCTCAACATCATGGACAACGCCATCGACGCCATCGACAAGAACGGCACGATCACCGTGACCACGCGCCACCTGCCCGACTCCGGCGAAGTGGACATCGCCATCGCCGACACCGGCAAGGGCATGAGCAAGGATGCCCTGGAAAAGATCTTCGACCCCTTCTTCACCACCAAGAAGGTGGGCGAGGGCACGGGCCTCGGGCTGACCATCAGCTACAGCATCATCGAAAAGCTCGGCGGGCACATCCACGTCACGAGCAAGGAAGGACAGGGCACGACCTTCCACATCGCGCTGCCGATCGGGGCCTGACCCGGCGACGTCCGGCCGGGGCACGGCGCGCCGCCCGAAACGGCGCGCGGAATTGCGACACGAACACCTTGCCCGCGGGAGGGACGAATGGGATTGCGCGTACTGGCCGTGGACGACGAGGCCGATTTCCTCGAGACCCTGGTCAAGCGGTTCACCTACCGCCAGATCCCGGTCACGGCCGCGTCCAGCGGCCCCGAGGCCCTGGCCAAGCTCGACGCGGAGGCGTTCGACGTCGTCATCCTGGACATGCGCATGCCGGGCATGGACGGGCTGGCCGTGCTCAAGGAAATCAAAAAGCGTCACCCCCTGGTCGAGGTCATCATCCTGACCGGCCACGCCTCGGTCGAGGCCGGCATGCAGGGCATGTCGCTCGGGGCCTACGATTACGTGCTCAAACCCGTGGATTTCGGGGAACTTTTGGAAAAGGCCAAAAAGGCCCATGAACGCAAAGAGCTCAACGAAGCCCGAAGCCGGTCCTGACGGGTTCGTCTTTCCGCCGCTGTGGCCGCATACCGTGCTCGCGCCCGGGCTTGCCGGCGCGGCCGTGCTCGCCACGCTCCTCACGCCGCCGGAGATCGACGTGGTGCTGGCGCTCGTGGCCGGAGCCATCTGCATCGGCTCGGCGCTCACGCTGGCCCGGCGCATCCGGCGCGGCGAAGGAGAGTTGCGCGAAATGGACCTGCGCCTGCTCCACTCGCAAAAGCTCGCCGCCATCGGGGAACTGTCCTCGGGCATCGCCCACGAGATCAACAACCCCCTGGCCATCATCACCCAGGAGCTCGACCTGGCCCGCGAACTCACGGCCGGCTGCAAGGGCCTCCCGGACGAGGACCTCGCCGACGCCCGGGACAGCCTGCGCGAGATCGCCAAACAGGTGGACCGCTGCCGCCAGATCACCCACAAGCTCCTCAATTTCGCGCGCAAGGTGGAGCCCGTGCTCCAGGAGGAGGCCATCGAACAGGTTATCGAGGACATGGCGCTGCTCGTGGAAAAGGAGGCCAAGGGCCGTGGCGTGGCGATCCTGCGCGACTACGCCCCGGACCTGCCGCCCGTGCGCACGGACGTGCCGCTTTTGCGCCAGGTCATCCTGAATCTCCTCACCAACGCGCTCTACGCCACGCCCCAGGGCGGCTGCATCACCCTGGTCACGCGGCGCGAGGACGGGCGCGTGTCCGTGGCCGTGCGCGACACCGGCTGCGGTATCCCGCCGGAAAACATGACCAAGATCTTCGACCCCTTTTTCACCACCAAGGAGCCGGGCAAGGGCACCGGCCTTGGCCTGTCGGTGTCCCACGGCATCGTGGCGCGCCTGGGCGGATCGCTATCCGCGCAGAGCCAACCCGGACAGGGCGCGACCTTCACCGTGACCCTGCCCCTGTAACGCCAACATAATACTCCGGAGCATCCCATGGCCGACCCCATCCGCGTACTGATCGTCGACGACGAGGAACGTTTCCGCGACACCCTGGCCAAGCTCCTCAGCCGCCACGGCTTTTCCGTGCGCACCGCCGGCGGCGGCCAGGAGGCGCTCGCTCTTCTCGCGCAGGCACCCTGCGACGTCGTCGTGCTCGACGTGAAGATGCCCGGGCTTTCCGGCGAGCAGGCCTTGCCGCTTTTGCGCGCGGCCTGTCCCGAGGCCGAGGTGCTGGTACTCACCGGCCACGCCTCGGTCGATATCGCCTCGGTCATGATCGCCGGCGGCGCGGCCGATTATCTGCTCAAGCCCTGCCCCACCGAGGAACTCGAAGGGGCCATCCGCGCCGTCTACGACCGCCGCCAGGCGACCAGGCCCCGCTGACGGGCACGCGCGCCTTGACGCCACGGGGCGGGACGGACAAAAGAGCCTGATGCCGCAATTCCTCTCGCCCGCCCTTTTCCCCTATGTTTTTCCGGCCTTCGCCGCCGTGCTCGGACTCGTGCTCGGCAGCTTCTATTCCGTGTGCGTCTCGCGCGGCATCGCCGGTACGTCCATCGTGCGCCCGGCGTCCCATTGCCCGCACTGCGGCCATCCCCTCGCCTGGTGGGAACTGTTGCCGCTCGTGAGCTACCTGCTGCTGCGCGGCCGTTGCGCGGCCTGCCGGGAGCGCATCTCCGCGCTCTATCCGCTCATCGAACTGGCCTCGGCGGCCTGGGCCGCGCTTGCGGCCGCGGCCTTCGGCCCAAGCTGGTGGTTCGTCGCCTACCTGGCCCTGGGCGGGCTTTATATCGTGGCTTCGGGCATCGATTTCCAGATCTACCTGCTGCCCAACTTCCTCACCTATCCGGCCGCGGCCCTGGGCATCGCCATCGGCGCGACGCGCCCGGACATCGGGCCGATGCAGGCCGTCATCGGCGCGGTCGCGGGCTTCGGCGTCTTCTGGCTGCTCGCCGCCGGCTTCCGCCTGGCCAAAGGCGTCGACGGCCTGGGCGGCGGCGACGTCAAACTCATGCTCTCCATCGGCGGCGCGTGCGGCGTGCTCGGCCTGCCCTACGCCGTGCTCGTGGGCAGCCTCGCCGCGCTGCTCGCCAGCCCCTTCTACGTGCTCGGCAAGGGCCGGGGCCGGTCCATGCCCATCCCCTTTGGCCCGTTTCTCTGTTTCGGGGCCATGGCCTACATCCTTTACGGCCCCGCCCTCCTGCGCCTTTTGACGCGCCTGTAGAAAAATCGCCTTCCACCGCCGCTCGGGACTGGCGTTTCACAGTCTCCCTATGCTAGGCAGGAATAGCCGAAGTAGACGGCATCCACCAACCTGCAACGGAGGACGGCATGCGATTTCTCCACTACACCCTGGCAATGGCCCTGCTGTGCATCACCGTGACCGGATGCGCTCCGATGAAACCCGCGTCGCCCTCCATGTTCTTCGGCAACTGCATCACGCCCCCGGGGCGCGATCCCTGCGATTCCGACATGAGCATCTGCCAGGAGTTCGAAAACGTCATTACTCAGAAGTACGCCACCTCCGGCGCGTGTCGCACGGCGTGCAGCCAAGTCTACAATCGCCTCTATTATCAGGGCTACCAATTGCAAGATTGCGGCTACATGCTCGACCGCGGCAGCGACCTGTGCGACCAGGAATGCCTGCGCCAATACCCGGCGGCCAAATAGACGGCCCCTCCGGCGACAAGGCGGTCACGGTTTTCCTGCCGTAGCCGCTTTGTCGCTTGACAGCCGCCCCGTTCCGGCCCATCGATGCACCGGTAGCGCAATAATGCCCCGGCGGTTCCTTTTCCCATGACGCACACCACGCCCCCTTCTGCCCCGGCCGACGCCCCGCGTCTGGAAATCCTCAAGGATGCCGGGACGCTCACCCTGCGTCTCAGCGGCGCGTGGCGCAAGGACATCCCTTTTCCCGACCCGCGCCCCGTGCGCGACGCCCTGGCCGCCACGCCGCCACCGACGCGCCTGCGCTTCGACGCGGCCGGCGTCACCGCCTGGGACAGCCTGTTTCTCACCCACTGCCGCGCCGTCCTGGCCCTGGCCGGCGAGCGCCGCGTGGAGGCCGATCTCTCCGGGCTCCCGGCCGGTGTGGCCAGCCTGCTGGAACTGGCCAGCAAGGTCCCCGAACGCCAGGGGGCGGCCCGCAAGACCCGGCGCGCGCCCTTTCTCGAACGCATGGGCGACCTGGGGATTGCCGTCTCCCAGGCGATCATCAACCTGCTCGATTTCGTCGGCGACGTGACGCTCGCCTGTTTGGCCCTTTTCCGGGGCAAGGCCGTGTTCCAGCGTTCCGGGCTCGTGGCGCTGCTGTACCAGGCGAGCGTCGAAGCCCTGCCCATCGTCTCGCTCATAAGCCTCCTCGTCGGCCTCATCCTCGCCTTCGTCGGAGCCATCCAGCTCTCGCAATTCGGCGCGCAGATCTACGTCTCCACCATCGTCGGCATCGCCATGGTGCGCGTCATGGGCGCCATCATGACCGGCATCATCATGGCCGGCCGCACCGGCGCGGCCTACGCCGCGGAACTGGGCACCATGCAGGTCAACGAGGAAATCGACGCCCTGCGCACCTTCGGCTTCTCCCCGACCCAGTTCCTGGTGCTGCCGCGCATGATCGCCCTGGTCATCATGATGCCGCTTCTGTGCATCTACGCCGACATCATGGGCATCCTCGGCGGCTTCATCGTCGGGGTGTTCATGCTCCACATCAATCCCGTGCAGTACCTGACCCACACCTGGCAATCCGTGCCCCTGGCCAATTTCTGGATAGGGCTCGTACACAGCACCATTTTCGGCATCCTCGTGGCCATGGCCGGCTGCTACCGCGGCATGCGCTGCGGCAGAAGCGCCCTGGGCGTGGGCCAGGCCACCACCTCGGCCGTGGTCACGAGCATCCTCGCCATCATCATCGCCACGGCCATCATCACCGTGGCCTGCAACATCATCGGCGTGTAACCCATGGAAGCAAGCACCAACGCCGCCGCGCCCGCCGAAACGCCGGCCATACGGGTCGAGAACCTGACCATGGCCTATGGCGATTTCATCATCATGCGCGACCTCAACTTCACCGTGAACCGCGGCGACGTCTTCATCATCATGGGCGGCAGCGGCTGCGGCAAATCCACCCTGCTGCGCGTACTCGTGGGCCTCAAGGAGCCGGCCAAGGGCAAGATCCTCTACCGGGAAGGCAGCCTCTGGGACTCGGAGCCAGAGAAGCGCGACGCCATCCTGCGCCGCACCGGCATCCTCTACCAGTCCGGGGCGCTTTTCAGCTCCATGACCCTGGCCGAAAACATCGGCCTGCCCCTGTCGCAGTACACCCGGCTCAAGCCCAGGGACATCCGGGAACTGGCCTCGCTCAAGCTCGCCCTGGTCGGCCTCGCCGGCTTCGAGGACTTCTACCCGTCGGAAATCAGCGGCGGCATGTGCAAGCGCGCCGGGCTGGCCCGGGCCATGGCGCTCGACCCGGACATTCTCTTTTTCGACGAGCCCTCGGCCGGCCTCGACCCGGTGAGCGCCCACCTGCTCGACGAACTCATCCTGGAATTGCGCGAGAGCCTGCGCGCCACCTTCGTGGTCGTTACCCACGAACTGGCCAGCATCTTCGCCATCGGCAACAATTCGGTCTTTTTGAACGTCGAAACCCGGACCATGAGCGCCAGCGGCAACCCCAAGGAACTGCTGGCCCACACCACCGACCCCAACCTGCGCCACTTTCTGACCAGGGGCGAGAAATAGCCCGCCGCAAACGGCAACAGGCGAAAGGAACCCTCCGCATGAGCGCCAAAACCAACAAAACCACAATCGGCCTCTTCGTCCTCGGCGCCATAGCACTGGCCCTTGGAGCCATCGTGGCCCTGGGCTCGGGCACGTTTTTCACCAAGACCTACCGCTGCATCATGTTTTTCCCCAACTCCGTGGGCGGCCTCGAGGTCGGCGCGCCCGTGGTCTTCCGCGGCGTGCCCATCGGTTCTGTCAAGGAAATCAGCATCGAGGCCGACCCCACCCACCTCAAGTTCTATATCCCGGTGGTCGTGGAAATCCTCGGCGGCAAGATCAAGCTCACAGGCAAACCCGGGGAAAAAGACATGTCGCTGGCTGATGCCCGCAAGGAGAATCCCGGCAACCTCCTGGCGCAACTCGTGGACAAAGGACTGCGCGCCCAGCTCGTGACCCAGAGCTTCGTCACCGGGCAACTCGCCGTTTCCCTGGACCTCATGCCGGACACCCCCTTGCGGCTGGTGGGGCACAGCGACATCGCCGAAATCCCCACCGTGCCCTCGACCTTTGAAAAGCTCACCGAGACCATCAAGCAACTGCCGCTCCAGGAACTCGTCGATCGCCTCATCGGTGCGGTCACCGGCATCGAAACCCTCGTCAATTCGCCGCAACTCAAAGCGCTGCCGGGCAAAATCGACGCCACCCTCAACACCGGCAACACGCTGCTCCAGGACATCCGCGACAAGGTCGGCCCCCTCGCCCAAAACCTCGAAGAGGCCATTACCAACTTCGGCGATCTGGCCAAACACCTCGACACGCGCTCCGAGGGCCTCAGCAGCGCGGCCAAGAACACGCTCGGCTCCCTCGACACCACGCTCAAGGACAGCCGGTCCGCCATCAACAACTTCCAGAAAATCGTGAACTCCAATTCGCCCACGATCACCGACCTCAACCGGGCCTTGGCCGAAATCACCAACGCCGCGCGCGCCATACGCGAGTTCGCAAACTTCCTGGAACGTCACCCCGAAGCGCTCATCCAGGGCAAGGGAGCTCCCCGCAAATGAACACGAAATCCGCCGTCCGCAACGGCATCGTGGCCATGGCCCTCGCAGTCGGCATGCTGCCCCTCGCCGGCTGCGGCAAATCCGCGCCCACCCACTTCTATTCCCTCAACGCCACGCCACAAAAAAGCGATGCCGCGCCCGCCGGACCCTGCATGTCCGTGGGCGTGGGCCCCGTGGACTTTCCCGCCTACCTCGACCGGTCGCAAATCGTCACCCGGTCCGGCGGCAACCGCATGCACCTGGCCGAATTCGACCAGTGGATCGAAACCCCGCGCGAAAACTTCCAGCGCATCCTCACCGAAAACCTCGCCGGGCTCGTGTGCGCCAAACCGCTCGTCACCTACCCCTGGCCTACCGGCGGACACCCCGACCGCCAGATCGTCATCCAGGTCGCCCGCTTCGACGGCATGCTCGGCCAGGACACCGTGCTGCGCGCCAGTTGGTCCATCCTCGACGCCGACGGCAACAACGTCGCCTGGCGCTCCAACGAATACCGCGAATCCGTCGCCGCGCCCGACTACGAAAGCCTCGCCGCCGCCCAAAGCAAGCTCCTCGAACAATTCGCCAAAGACGTCGCCGCCTCGCTGCTCGGGAACTAGCCAGGGAACCGGGCCGCTGCCCCGGACCCCGGCAGGGCGCTGCCCTGCACCCGCCGGGGCTTTGCCCCGGACCCCGCCGGGGGGAGTCACTCCCCCCGGTCCCCCCGTTCGGCGTCGTGGCGCGGGGGAGGATGCGGGCACCGGGAGGCTTGGCGTTGGCGCAACGAAGAGGCGGCCGGGAGGGATGATCCCCCCCGGCCGCCGGAGCATTCTTCCTCTTCGCTTATTCTCTCCTAGGGCATGTTGATATCCAGGATATCCATGTCGTGGTGCAACGCGCGCAGCCGCCTTCCATTCTCTCCCCGGCCGTGCATAAAAAACACGCGCTTGTTCGGCCAAAGCAGCCGGAACTTTTCATCGGGCAGAATCGATCCCGGCCGCACCATCTCGAAGGCGGTCACGCTTCTGTCGAACCGCGCCGCGACAGTTTGCAGACTCGCCTGGGACCAGTATGCCACATGCCCCTTATGGGACATATACCTGTTGGCATCCTCGATCGGCCCTCCCGGATAAAAATCCGTCGTCCCGGCGACGATTCCTTCCGGGGCGAGACAGCTAAACAGTAAGCCGAACGATTCCAGGGGATTGACAAAGTGCTCGATCACCTCGACCGCCACGATGCCGTCAAACAGCCTCCCCCCGGGCAACGCGTCGGGTTGATCAAAGCGCTCCTCGCCGTGGACGCTCTTTTTATAGGCCACGACGTCCGGCGAAATATCGCAACCCACGACATCGACCCCTTCGGCCAATAGGCGGGCCAGTGTCGGCGTGTTGCCGGTTCCGAAAAGGAGAAACGACTTCATGCCGCATAACTGCTCCAGGATTTTGACGAGGCAGTACTCGCGATACCCCCCGCCCCCTGGCCCGGACCACGACCCTTCCATGCCCATGCCCCGACGCAACTGAGTTTCGTCGTAATCGCGCGTAAAGAGATGCCCGCAGAGGGGGCACGCGTAAAAGGTCCTGCCATAACCTCTTGTCGTCCCGGTTGGAGCGGCGCAGAGCGGACACATCATGAAGCGACCTCCTTTGCCAGCGCGAGACGCCGGCCGCGATCCCTGCCCCGAAAACGCGGCCGGCCGGAAGGGAATGCGCCACTTCCGGCCGGCCGGGACCTCATGCACGGGCATGTGCCGTGTCTTACGCGATTTCCCTAGAAGAACAAATCCCTGCGTCCGCATTCGATGTCATGCAAACGCTGGGCGGTGAGTTCGCGGATGCCGTCCTTGGGTATGGTGCCGAGAGCTTCCTTGATGCGTTCTTCGCCCACGACCTTGGTTTCAGGATCTGCGTAGTCGATCAGGTATTCCTTGAAGGTGAGCAGCGCGTTGGGCAGGCAGACGTTCTGGATGGTGCCGTCCTTGGCCAGGGACATGAAGCGGTCGCCGGTGCGGCCCTGGCGGTAGCAGGCGGTGCAGTAGCTCGGCACGAAGCCGCGCTGGCAGAGCATGCGGATGATTTCGTTGGGCGAGCGCTGGTCGCTTGGCTCGAACTGCTGGCCGTTGTTGGTGTTGTGGGTGGACTCGTGTTCGACGACGGTTTTCTGGTAGCCGCCGACGCCGGTGCAGGAGCCGGCGCTGATTTGCGAGATGCCGCAGTCGATGAGTTCGTCGCGGAAATCCGGCTCTTCGCGGGTGGAGAGAATCATGCCGGTGTAGGGCACGGCGAGGCGGATGATGGCGATGATTTTTTTGAAGGCCTCGTCGGGCACGAGATAGGGGAAGGTGTCGAGGTTGACGGCCCCGGCCGGACGCATGCGCGGCACGGAGATGGTGTGGGGGCCGACGCCGAAGGTTTTTTCCAGGTGTTCGGCGTGCAGGAAGATGGCCACGGTTTCGTATTTCCAGTCGTAGAGGCCGTAGAGCACGCCGATGCCCACGTCGTCGATGCCGGCCTTCATGGCGCGGTCCATGGCGGTGGTGTGCCAGTTGTAGTCGTGCTTGGGGCCGGAGGGATGGAGCTCGGCGTAGCGGTCGCGCTTGTAGGTTTCCTGAAAAAGGATGTAGGTGCCGATCTCCGCTTCCTTGAGTTTTTTGTAATCCTCGATGGTGGTGGCGGCGATGTTGACGTTGACGCGGCGGATGGAGCCGTTGCCGTCACGGATGCTGTAGATGGCGCGAATGGCGTCGGTGACGTATTCGATGGGGCAGTTCTTGGGGTCTTCGCCGGCTTCCACGGCCAGGCGCTTGTGCCCGAGCGATTCGAGGATCTCGATCTCGTTTTTGATCTCGTCCATGGTCAGGCGCTTGCGCAGCTGCTCCTTGTTGCTGCGCTTGTAGCCGCAGTAGACGCAGTTGTTGACGCAAAAGCTCGACAGGTACAGCGGCGCGAACAGGACGATGCGCTTGCCGTATATGGCTTCCTTGACCGTCTTGGCGGCCGTGAACATGCGCTCGAGCAAGGCCTTGTCCTCAACTTCGAGAAGCACGGCCACTTCCTCGGCGGTGAGGCCCTTGTACAGCAGGGCCTTGTCGATAATGGCCCCGACCTTGGCCGGATCGCCCGCCGCCGTTTTGGCGTTGGCAAGCGCTGCCGCGATACGCGCGTCGTCGATGAACGCGTCGGAAGTTCTTTGGGATTCGTCAATCATGATCTTGCTCCTTGTGCAAGGACTTGGACGTGAGCGCGGATTTGACCGTGACTCCGGGGAGATTCCCGAGCTTGCCTGTTAACGAACCGATCTCGTCGGTTGTGCCCTCGATGATGAGCGCCACCACGCCGGCGTGGTATTCGGGACGGGGGATGCCCATGCGGCCGAGAATCATGGCGCCGTGTTCGCTCAGCACGGCGTTGACTTTCTCCGAGGTATGCTTGGGATCCTCGATGACGATGCCGATCACGCCGATGCGTCTGTTCATGAACGTCCTCCCTTGACCATAAAAAAAGCCTTTTCCCGCCGGAGGCGAAAAAAGGCATGGGTTGCGTCGTGGTTCATGGCGGTATCCTCGGCGCGGGGTCACCCCCTTGCCAGCAGACAGCGGTTTTGTTGTGCGCCTTCGCGACAGGCCCAAGGGACCCGGCACGGCAGCAAGGCAACACTATGCCCTTTCACTGGGCTTGGCTAGTAGCACGAAAAAATATTTTGTACCACTATTTTTCCCCCGCCATCCTGCCGATAGCTTCCAAGAGTTCTGACGGCATGTCGGGACGATCCATGAATATGTAACTTTCTCGCCTAGATATCGTAGATACGAACTTGCTTCCCGAATCAGGATGGGATAGCCTCAAGCAAGGTAAAGGCGGCGTGCACTTCTCATGCAAACCGATGGCCCATCGGCGTTCACCCCGTTTCCCCGTCCCCGTCGCCCATGGCAAAAATACCGCCCCCCGCGGCAGCGCCGCTTCTTGATCCCGAGGCGTCGGAAGCAACACTTCCGACATCAGGCCCCGCGCCTGCGCCGGATTCTCAGGGTTCCCCGGATGCCGCCAACACATGCGGTTTTGCCGCAGACCACCGTGGGCAGGACGGCGAAGCGGACTTCGCCAAAGTCCTGCCGCAGACGGACGGCGCCTGGAGTTGGACCCCGGACACGGGGGAGGTTTCCTTTTCGGCTCGCTGGCTGGAACAATTGGGGTTCGCCCAGGGAGAGACACCGCCCGACCTGAAAGCGTACTGGGAGCGGATGCATCCCGATGACGTGGCGCGGGTGTCGCAGGCGCTCGAGGAGTGCGCCGGGAGAGAAAACACCTCCTTCACCCTGGAATTCCGGCTGCGCCACAAGGACGGCACCTACCGCTGGATGTTGTGCCGGGGCGGCGCGCTACGCGACGCTTCGGGCCGCGTGACGCGCTTGACCGGGGCCAATACGGACATCACCGCGCAAAAGGAGGCCGAGCAGGCGCTGCGGGAAAGCGAGGCCCGTTTTCGCATGCTGGCCCAGAACACGCCGGATGCGGTCTTCCTGCACGACATGGCCGGCAAGATCCTGGACTTCAACGACCAGGCCTGCCTGCTGCTCGGCTACGACCGGGAGACGCTCACGCGCCTTTGCGTCACGGATTTCGAGGTGTCCTGCCCTGCCGAGGTCCTGCACGGCATCTGGGCAAACATGCAGCCGGGCCCCTTTCGCTTCGAGGGACTGGCCCGGCGCGCCGACGGCACGACCTTCCCCACCGAGGTCCACGGCGTGGCGTTCATCGAACGCGGGCGCACCCTGTCCCTGGTCGCCGCGCGCGACCTGACCCTGCGCAAGCAGTACGAACAGCGCTTGGCCGAAGCCCGGGACGCGGCCATGAACGCCAACCGGGCCAAGACCGAATTTCTGGCAAACATGAGCCACGAGATCCGCACGCCCATGCACATCATCCTCGGCATGGCGGAACTCCTGCGCGAAACCGCCCTCGCGCCCGAGCAGGCGCGCTACCTCACTTCCCTGGAAAGCGCCGGGCAGGTGCTGCTCCACCTCATCAACGACATCCTCGACATCTCCCAGATCGAGGCCAACAAGCTCGAACTGCGACCGCAGTCCTTCGACCCGGCGGCGCTGGTCGGACAGGTGCGGGACATGATGGCCGTGGCCGTCGAGGAAAAGGGGCTGTCCTTCACCGTACGCCTGGACGCAAAACTGCCGGCGCGCATGGTCAACGACCCGGACCGGGTGCGCCAAGTGCTGCTCAACCTTCTGTGGAACGCGGTGAAATTCACGGCAGCGGGCGGCATCGCCCTCGAGGCCACGCGCTGCGGGGCACCCGGCGCGCCTTCGGGCGCGCCGGGCCTGCGGCTCGATGTGACGGACACCGGCGTCGGCATCGCGCCCGAGGACTGCGACCGTATTTTCGCGCCCTTCACCCAGGCCCGTGCCGGCAGGCGTCCCACCGGCACGGGCCTGGGGCTCGCCATCTGCAAAAGCCTGGTGGAGCGCATGGGCGGAGCCATTTCCGTGGACAGCGTGCCCGGGCAGGGTTCGCGCTTCACCTGCACCCTGCCGTCGCTGTCCGGCGAGAAGCACGATGCGTCCCGGCGCGAAAGCGCGACCTCCCCAACACCGCCGCCGCTTGCACGCCGACGCCGCCTGCTCCTGGTCGAGGATTCCCTGGCCAACCGGGAAATGGTCCGCCTGTTCCTGGACAAGGAGCCCTACGACATCGCCTTCGCCAGCACGGGCGTCGAGGCCCTGACACGGTTCGCCCCAGGGCGCTTCGACATCGTGCTCATGGACATGGAAATGCCCGAATTGGACGGCTGCGCCGCCACCGAAGCCATCCGGCGGGTGGAGGCCGTATCCCGCGCACCGCGCACGCCGGTGCTCATGCTCTCGGCCCACGCCTTCGCCGACTACGAGCGCAAGGCGCTGGCCGCCGGCTGCGACGCGTTCCTCACCAAACCCGTGCGCAAAGCCACGCTTCTTGGCACCCTGAGCGGCTTGCTCGCCGCGCCCCGGGACAGCGACTGATCTCCCGCCGCAAAACGGCAAACGTCCGGTGCGGCATCGCCGCACCGGACGTTTTCGCCGTCGCAGGCAGGTCGCGGGAACCTATTCCCCGACGATTTCCAGCACCGTGTCGCCGTAGGCGTCCTGCACGGGCTTCTTGATCTCAAGCAGCTCGATCCAGCGCCGCACCGTGCCGACGATGACGATAGCCATGAGCGCCAGGATGACGATGGCCAGGAAGGTCAGCAGGTACTTGCCCGCAGGCAGGTAGGTGTTGACGATCTGGAGATAGCCGGCCCATCCGGTGATGACGACCATGGCCAGGCCCGGAACGGCGGTCAGGGCCGCGTAGCGCGCCTTGCCCATGCGGATGATCATGGTCGTGCCGATGAGCAGGCCCACGGCGGCGAGCAACTGGTTGGACATGCCGAAAAGCGGCCAGATGGTCGAGATGTCGCCGGTGTAGACCAGATAGCCCCAGGCGAAGGTGAAGATGGCCGAGGTGCTGATGATGCCGGGCCACCAGTGCTTTTCCTGGAACTTGGGCACCACCTGGCCGATCATTTCCTGGAGGAAGAAGCGGCCGACGCGGGTGCCGGTGTCCACGGCCGTGAGGATGAACACGGCCTCGAACATGATGGCGAAGTGGTACCAGTAGCCCATGAGGTGGCTCATGAACGGGATCGACGAGAAGATGTGGGCCATGCCCACGGCCAGGGAAACCGCGCCGCCGGGACGGCCCTGGATGTTCTCGCCCACGGCCGAAGCCAGGGCGGGCAGGTCCACCGGGGTCATGCCGAGCTTGGCGAACACGGCCGGGACGGTGTTGATGGCGAAGTAGTCGGCGGGCATGAGCACGCAGGCCGCGACCAGCGCCATGATGGCCACGAAGCCTTCCATGAGCATGGCCCCGAAGCCGACGAAGAGCAGGTTGTGCTCGCTGTCGAGCATCTTGGGCGTGGTGCCCGTGCCGATGATGGCGTGGAAGCCCGAAAGCGCGCCGCAGGCGATGGTGATAAAAAGGAACGGGAACACCGCGCCGCCGATGATGGGGCCGCCGCCGCCCGTGAACTGGGTCAGGGCCGGCATCTGCAACATCGGGTGCACCCAGAAGATGCCCACGGTCAGGGCGAAGATGGTGCCGACCTTTAAGTAGGTGGACAGGTAGTCGCGCGGGCACAGCAGCAGCCATACCGGCAGCACCGAGGCCACGAAGCCGTAGAGCGGGATGGTGAGCGCGATGGCCGGGCGGGGCAGGTCGAAAATGGGCCGCCAGAACGGGCTCTCGGCCACGTACGGGCCGACCAGGATGGTGATGAACATGAGCGCCACGCCGATGACCGACGCGCCGAGCACGTCGCCGTCGCGCCACTTGTGCAGGTACACGCCCATGATCAGCGCGATGGGGATGGTGGCGAAGACCGTGAACGAGCCCCAGGGGCTGTCGTGCATGGCGTTGACCACGGCCAGGGACAGGCCGGCCAGGGTCAGGATGAGGATGAACAGCACGGCCACGGAAGCCACGCCGCCGGTCGCCTTGCCGACTTCCTTGCTGGCGATGTAGGCCAGGGAACGGCCCTTGTGGCGCACCGAGGCGAACAGCACCACCGTATCGTGGACGCAGCCCGCCAGCACGCAGCCGACGAGAATCCAAAGCGCCCCCGGCATGTAGCCGAACTGCGCGGCGAGCACCGGGCCGATGAGCGGTCCGGCCGCGGCGATGGCCGCGAAGTGGTGACCGAAAAGGACGAACTTGTTGGTCTTCACGTAGTCCTGTCCATCGGCCATGGTGATCGCCGGCGTCAGGCGCGAGTCGTTGACGCCGAGGACTTTCTTGGCAAAGAAAAGTCCGTAAAAGCGATACCCTATGGCGAAGATGCACAGGGCGGCAAAGACCAGGGTCAGGGCGTTCATACCAGCCTCCCGTGTTTGACCGCCCGTCTCGGGGACGGCCTGTTGCCGAGTTCGGCCCCGTGATGCCACCGGGGAAAACCGACAACAATGCCCCCCACGCGAAAGGGATAATCGAGGGGCTGAAACGACGATTTCAGGGGCTGGCTGACAGGGCCTCGGGGGCCGGGCCGGCGGCGGGCACGCGGAAGGTGATCCGGCTGCCCCGGCCCGGGGCGTTGTCCACGCGCAGCCCGTACTCGGGGCCGTAGAGCTGGATCAGGCGCTGGTTGGAATTGCGCGCGCCCACGCCCTCGGCCAGGGATTCGAGGGAGCGCGGCGAAAGGATGACGTCCACCACGTCGCGGCTCATGCCCAGGCCATCGTCCTCCACGGCCACGCAGAGGTGGCCGTTTTCGCGGCGCGCGGCCACGCGCACCCGGCCGCCCTCCTCCCGGCCTTGCAGGCCATGGCGGACGCTGTTTTCCACAAGCGGTTGAATGATCAGCGGCGGCACGAGCCATTGCTCGCAGCCCGGCTCCAGGTCGATCTCGCTTCGGATGCGCTCGCCGAAGCGGGCCTGTTCGATGGCCAGGTAGGAGCGCACCTGGTCCATTTCCTCGGACAAGCGCACGAGGCCTCGCGAGCTGTCCAGGTTGCGGCGCATGTAGCGGGCGAGGTCGAGCAGGAGTTCCCGGGCCTGGCCCGGCGCGGTGCGGCAAAACGAGGCGATGGTGTTGAGGGAATTGAAAAGGAAGTGCGGGTTGATCTGGGCCTGGAGGCGGCGGATTTCGGCGTGGGCCAGCAGTTGGTTGGCGATGCCGATGTCCTCCAGTTCGAGCTGGGTGGAAAAAAGCGCGGCCAAGCCCTTGGCCAGTTCGAACAGGGGCGTGTCCAGGGGGCGGTCCTTGGTGCCGTAGAGCTTGAGGCAGCCGCGGATTTCCGCGCCCTTGCGCAGGGGCACGACAATGGCCTCGCGCAGCGGACAGCCGGCCTTGGCGCAGCCGATGGATTCCGCATCGTGGAGAAAAAGCGCCTGCCCGGACTCGATGGCCTGCTGCGTGGCCCGGGTGCGCCAGTGCTCGCCGGAGCGGTGGTGGTCCTCGCCGGCCCCGACATGGGCCAGGATGGCGGATACGCCCGTGACGGCCACGGCGGCCACGCCCGTCTCGGCCAGGATGATTGCCGCCGTGGCCTGGGCCGACTGCGGGGTGAGGCCGCCGCGCAGGTGGGCCACGGTCTTGCTCGCGATGGAGAGGATGCGTCTCGCCTCGGTCGAGTCGCGCAGTTCGCGCAGCCGGCGCTGCACGCCGAGCGCCTTGACGAAGATGGCCGCGCCCATGGCGTTGATGACGATCATGGGTGCGCCAATGACCTCGACGAGGTCCACGGCCTCGGCAAAGGGCCGCGACAGCGCGAGCACGAGGCCCATGTGGACGGTTTCCCCCACGATGCCCAGGGCCATGGCCACGCCCCAGTCCAGGGACTTGCCCGGATAGCGCCGGGCAATGAGCCCCGCGGCCGTGCCCTCGAGGAACGTGGCCAGGGCGCAGGGCAGGGCCGAAAACCCGCCCACGTCGATCAGGTAACGGTGGCCGCCGGCGATGAGCCCGGCCCCGATGCCGACCACCGGGCCGCCGAAGAGCCCGGCCGTGATCACGCCCATGGCGCGCAGGTTGGCGTAGGAATGGAAGACGTAGTTGCCGGTATAGGTGCCGAGGATGCCGAAGATGCCAAAAAGGACCGTGACGGCGAGCATGCTCCACAGGGCCCTTTCCCGTCCCGTGCGCATGCGCTCGAACGGGGCGAGCGTCATGATGGCGAAGCCGCCGGCGAGCAGCAGGCCGAAACGCTGGGACAGGTTCAGGAACAGGTCCGGAACGGCGGGAACGAAGATGTCGAGATTCATGCCGCTCCCCTCCTACAGCCCGAGGCGCTCCTTGAATTCGCGCACGCGGTTGCGGCTGACCGTGACTTCCGTACGCTGCGGGTCGCCGAGCACGAGCAGGTACTTGCCGCCGATCCAGGGCGAGAGTTCGGCCACGCGCTCGAGGTTGACCAGCGCGGCGCGGTTGGCGCGGAAAAAGGACAGTCCGGCCAGACGCTCCTCGGCCCGGGACAGGGTTGGCAGGCCGTGGCAGGGAAAGCGCCCCTGGTCGGTCAGGGCGTTGACGCCCTTGTCGTCGGCCTCGAGGCAAAAGACTTCCGCCGCGGGCAAAAGCGCGATGCGGCCGTGGCGCTCCACGGCGACGCGCGCGCAGGCCCTGCCGCCGCCACAGCCAAGCCCGGCCAAAAGCGCGGCCATGGCCTCGGCCTCGCGGGCCTTTCCCGCGGCCAGCCGCCCCCGGGCGCGCTCGAGGCTCACGGCCAGGCGCTCGGGCGAGACGGGCTTGAGCAGGTAGTCCACGGCGTTTTGCTCGAAGGCGGCCACGGCGTACTGGTCGTAGGCGGTCACGAAGATGAAAAGGGGCACATGGGCGCAGTCCATGGCCTGGCGCAGCACGTCGAAGCCGTCTTGGCCGGGCATGCGGATGTCGAGGAGCACGAGGTCGGGCCTGTCCGCCTCGATGGCGGCCAGGGCTGCGCGGGCGCTGTCCGCCTCGCCGACCTCGATGTCGGCGTGGGCGCCGAGCAGGTAGGCGAGCTCGTCGCGAGCCGGCTTTTCGTCGTCCACGACCAGGGCGCGCAGCTTCATGGCGCGACGGTAGCGCCGCGCCCCGGGCCTGTAAAGAGGGTTCCCGCGACGCCGGGACCTGCCGGGATCAAGTGCCTTTTTTCGGCTCGCCCGTGGTCTGCGGCGTCCACACGGGCGTGGCCGAGTTGGCGCTGTCGCGCAGGTCGCACGGCTCGGCCTCGCACACCGGGCAGCGGGCGTCGACGCAGGGGTCGGCGTGGATCATGACGTCGGCCTCGGGCCCCAGGCGCGAACGCAGCAGTTGCTCCATGGCGTCCACATGCCGGTGAGCCTCGGCCAGGGTCATGTCGCGGGGCAGGATGAGGTGCAGGTCCACATGGACACGCCGGCCGGCCTTGATCGCGCGCAGGCGGTGGATGTCGATCCAGGCCGGCTGGCGGTTTTCCCGGAGCAGCGAGCAGATTTGTTCGAGCAACACCGGGTCGGACTCGATCATGAAGCCCGAAACCGAGCGGCGCACGAGCCCCACTCCGGCCCAGGCGATGTTGACCCCGACCAGGCAGGCGACCAGGCCATCGAGCCACAGCCAGCCCGTGCCCCAGACCAGCCCCAGGCCCACGAACACGCCGGCCGAAGTATAGACGTCCGTGAGCACGTGCTTGCCGTCGGCTTCGAGCGTCAGCGACCCGGAACTGCGTCCCTGGCGCACGAGCCGCATGCCCAGCCACAGGTTGACGCCGCCCGCGGCCGCGAGCAGGGCAACGCCCGCGCCGAGGTTGGGCATGGGCGCGGGATGGAAAATCTTGTCCCAGGACTCGTAGAAGATGCCGATGGACGCGAGCAGGATGAGCATGCCCTCGAGCCAGGCGGCGTAGTATTCGATGTTGCCGTGGCCGTAGGGGTGGCGCTCGTCGGGCGGCGAGTCGGCCACGGTGACGCTCAGTACGGCAAAGGCCGCGGCCACGACGTTGATGATGGATTCCAGGGCGTCGGAAAGGATGGCCGCGGAACCGGTGAGCAGCCAGGCCGCCATTTTGACGAGCAGCAGCGCCACGGCGACCCCCAGGGACAAGCGGGCCGCCCGGACCTCGGGAGAGGATTTCGGGGGCGTCGTTTCGCGCATGGCGCGGGTGTTACCGCGTGCCGGCCGCCATGGCAAACGGCGTTTCGGCGTCCCCCTCGCCGGCATCATGGCGGGTTCGCACGACAGGGACCGCCGCGCCAGCGGGAAAGGTCACGGTCACGGCCCCGTCGCTGCGGGTGGCATAGACGCGGCAGCCGCGTTTTAGCAGGAACGCCACGAGCTTGGGCGCGGGAAAGGCCCAGGTGTCGCCGCAGCTGGCGATGGCCGCCCGGGGCGAAACCGCGGCGAGAAACCGCCGGGAAAGGCCCGTTGCCGAGCCGTGGTGCGGCAGGACGAGCACGTCCGCGGAAAGCTGCGCGCCCGAGGCGGCCAGGCGCGAGAGCACGCCGCGCTCGGCGTCGCCGGGAATGACGGCCAGTCCCCGGCCGTTTCGCGTCAGGCGCAGGACAAGCGAACCGTTGTTGCCCGAGCGGTCGTCGTCCGGGCCGGGGTGCAGCACGGCAAGGGCCAGCCCGTCGCCGAGGTCGATGGCGTCGCCCGCGGCCAGGGAGGCATGGGGGATGCGCCGCGCTTCCAAAGCCGCGGCCATGGGCGCGGCGAGCGCGCCCTCGGGCGTGCCGCCGTTGTCGAAAAACGCGCCCACCTCGAAACGCGCAAGCAGCGAGACGAAGCCTTTGACGTGGTCGGCGTGGGGATGGCTGGCGAAGGCGGCGTCGATGCGCGGCGGCCGGCCGTCGGTGAGAAACGCGCCCACGACATGGCGGCCCACGTCGAAATCGCCGTAAAGCCCGCCGGCGTCCACCACGAACCTGCGCCCGCGCGGCAGTTCCAGGACCACGGACTGGCCCTGGCCCACGTCGAGGACGGTCAGGCGCACCGCGCCGTCGAGGTCAACGACGACGCGAGAGAACGTCGGGGCGACGAGCAGGCACAGGCTCGCGGCCAGGGCCGCCGTGGCGCGCCGCCCCCCGGCCAGGGCCACTGCGAGCCCGGCGAGAAGGCCCAGACAGCCGAGCACCTCGGGCCAGGTCGGGCGCAGGATGGCGGCCACGGGCAGCAGGCCGTGGCCGGCCAGGAAATCGAGCGCGCGCATGAGCCCCTGGCAGCACGCGGCCGCGCCGCCGAGCAGCCAGCCGCCAAGGACCGCCCCGCCCGGCACGACCGCGCAGGCAAGGCCGGCCAGGGCCAGGGGCATGGCCAGCGTGCCCAGCACGGGCAGCCAGAAGAGGTTGACCCAGAAGCTCGGCGTGACGTCGCCGTAGAGCCGTGCGACAAGGGGCAGGACCGCCGCCTCGGCGCAGATGCTGGCCCAGAGGATGCCGCCGGCCCAGGCGAGCACGCGCGGGCGCGTGACGCGCGGGCGCGTGACGCGCGCCAGCGCCGCGTTGCCGCGCAGCCGGCGCGGCAGGGGCCAGAGCACGCCGATGCCGGCCACGGCCAGGGCCGAAAGCTGGAGCCGGGGGTCGTAGGCGGCAAGGGGCGCGAAGCAAAGGATGGCGGCAAGGGCCAGGAACAGGCCGTCGAGCAGCGCCTTGTCGCGACGCAGCGCCAGCATGAGCCCGAAGGCGGCGAACATGAGCGCCGCGCGCATGAGGCTCGGCGAGGCCCCGCCCAGCCAGCAGTAGGCCGCAACCAGCGGTCCGGTCAGCAAAAGCGCCAGGTGGGGCCGGGGCAGACGCAGGCAGATGCCGGGAAAAAGCCGGACCACAAACACTGTCAGGGCCAGGCCCATGGCGGCCACGAACCCCACATGCATGCCGGACAGAGCCAGGGTGTGTGCGAGCGACGCCCGGCGCACGAGATCGACGTCCGCGGCGGAAAGGCCCGCGCGGTCGCCGAAGACAAGCGCCAGGACCATGGCCCGCCCCGCCTGCGCGGCGGCGTCCGGCGCCTCCCGCGCCGCCAGGAGCGCTGCCGTTTTTTCCCGCAGCGCCTCGCGCCAGCGCGCCGGGCCGTCGCGGCTTTGCGCCAGAAGCGCGACCTGCCCCTTGTCGCCCCGGACGTAGGCGCGCCAGAAAATCCCCTCCAGGCGACGGCTGAAGGCGAAATCCGCCCCCCCGGGGTTGTCGAAGCCACCGGTCGTGCGCACGCGGGCCGTGACGCCAAGACGCGCGCCAGGCACGGGGCGAAAGGCCGGACGGTCGATGGTCAGCAGCAGCTTTCCGGGCAGGGGCGCGCCCCCTGCCGCGCCCTCCGTGACCGTCGCGTCCTCAAGGACCACGCCGAGCCGTCCCCCGGGGCGGCCCTCCACGGCGGCCACCCGGCCGGCGACGGCGCAGGGCTTGCGCCCCGCGACGCACGCGGGGACTTCCTTTGGCGCTGCCGGCATGGCGAGAAATCCGGCGGCATAGCCGAAAACGAAGGCCAGGCAGAGCGCAAGCAGGCGCGGCCGGCCCGGGGCGGGCCGGGGGAAGAGCGCGAGCAGCAACAAACCGCACAGCGCGGGCAAAGGGAAGGCCACGGCGAGGATGCCCGCGGCATAGGCCGGCAGGCAGGGATGCCAGGGGAGCAGCGGCGCGGCGCGCGGCGGTGAAGCGGGCGGTCGTTTGCGGCGTGGCCCCATGGTCGGCAATCCCCTGCTGCGCCGGGCAGCGGCGCGGCCCCATTTCTACGGCCCCTGCGTGCCTCGCGCAAGGCCGGCTTGTCAGGACACGGCCGAGCAGGTACAACGGCGGCGAATCTCGAAAAAGTCCTTGCCCGCCCGGGCCAGGGGGGGATGCCGTCATGCCGCGACCTTTCAGCCTGCTCTTGCTCGCCTGCTGCTGCCTTGGCGCGTGGGGCTGCGCCAAACATACCCTGCCGATCATCACGCCCCAGGAATTCGAAGCATCCTGCCGCTCCGATCCGGCCGGGGCGGTCTCGGCCTGCGCCTCCCGCGTCTGCGGCGTGTTCCAGGCGGTGGCCACGGACTACCACGAGGACATGGCCGCCTGCCAGGCGTCGTGCAAGCAGCGCGCCATGGAACTCGAAGCCGACGTGCCGGGCCCGTGCGCGGCCAAGGTGCAACAGACCCGGGACACCTGCCTGGAATTTTGCAACCGCAAATTCTACCGGTGCAACTGCGCCAAATAGCCCGCGGGCGGTCCACGGGCCGTTGGCGTCGCGCCGGGTCCGCCGCCGCTTCCGGCGGCGGGCGAAACCGCACAAGGAGTAAGCGATGGCGGTCAAAAAGATCCTGATGCTCGTCGGTGACTACGTCGAAGACTACGAAGTCATGGTGCCCTACCAGATGCTCGTCATGGTCGGACACGACATCAAAACCGTGTGCCCGGGCAAGAAGGCCGGGGAAACGGTGCGCACGGCGGTCCACGACTTCGAGGGCGACCAGACCTACAGCGAAAAACCCGGCCACAACTTCCAGCTCAACTACGACTTCGACGCCGTGGACGAGAAGTCCTTCGACGCCCTGGTCGTGCCGGGCGGGCGCGCGCCGGAATACATCCGGCTCAACCCGCGCGTCATCGAGATCGTCAAGCATTTCGGCGCGGCGAAAAAACCCATCGCGGCCATCTGCCACGGCCAGCAGGTGCTGGTGGCGGCGGACGTGGTCTCCGGCTGCAATTGCATGGCCTACCCGGCCGTGCAGCCGGATATCGAACGCGCCGGCGGCACCTACGTCGGCCCCAACGCGACGTTCACCAACGCCGTGGTCAGCGGCAACCTCGTCACCGGCCCGGCCTGGCCGGCCCATCCGGAATGGATGCGCAAATTCCTGGAGATGCTCGGCACGAAAATCGAACCGTAGCCTTTGCCTGGGGACGCGCCGCAAAGGGCCGACAAGGCTCCGCGCGGCGCGCCGTCGGCGGGCCCGTGTCGCCCACGCGGCCCCTACGCTGCCGGATTGCCCCGGATTCTTCTCTTTTTTCCCTCGCCAAGGAGTGGTATGGTCTTCGCCGTGAAACGGCCCGGGAGCATGGCAAGCGCACCCGGCGCAACGAGGCCCCATGATCGACAAGACCAAGATTGAACGGCTGCGACAGGTCATCGGCGATTTCGCCGTCAACAAGGGAAAAGTGCTCCTGCTTTTTTCCTTCCTGCTTTTCATCGTGGCCGCATATTATGTGATGGATTTCGTGACCGAGGACAGCCTCGCGGTGAAGTACAAAAAGACCACCGCCCTGGTGGAAGAGGTCCAGGAAACGAAAAACGTCCTGACCATCGTGACGAGCCAGGGATTCTTCGTGGTCGATCCCGGGTTGCGTTCGGACAAGTTCAAGAACATCGCCGACTTCTTCCGCAAGGTGAAGGAGGACGGCTCACCCGTGCGCATCGACTACAAGGATGTGGGCAACGACAAGGTCATCGAAAACGTCTTCTACCGCGCCGAATCCACCAAGTTCGGCAAGATCGGCTCGCTCAAGTAGTTCCCCGCCAGAAGCCGCACCATGTCGCCTTCTCTGACCGGCCTGTTGGCCGCCCTTGCCGCGACGGTCGTCTGGGCCGGCAATTTCGTGGTGGCCCGCGGCATCGCCCACGCCATTGCGCCCATCCAGCTCAATTTCTGGCGCTGGCTGCTGGCGCTGGCCTGCCTGCTGCCCTGGGCGCTGCCGCACCTGCGCGCCGACTGGCCGCTCATGCGCCGCCACTGGCGGCACCTTTCGGTCATGGGCCTGCTCGGCGTCACGCTGCTCAACACATTCGTCTACAAGGCCGGCCAGACGACCCAGAGCCTCAACATGGCCCTGCTCGTGCCCACGGCGCCGGTCATCATCATGCTGCTTTCCCGCATCCTCTACGCCGAACCCATCACCTGGCGGCGGCTGGCGGGCATGGGCGTCGTGCTGTGCGGCGTCCTGACGCTTCTCTCCCGGGGCGACTGGCAGCATCTGGCGGCCGTCCGCTTCAACCCCGGCGACCTCTGGGCCCTTGCCGGCGCGGCCAGCTTCGCGCTCTATTCGCTTTTCGTGCGCAACCGCCCCAAGGGGCTGTCCCTTGCCGGGTACAACGCCGCCACCTTCGCCCTGGGCCTCGTGTTCCTGCTGCCGGGGCTCGCCGTGGAAGTCGCCGTCCTGCCCGCCCCGGCGCTCACCGTGCCCGTGGTCGCGGGCATCGCCTATGCGGGCATCGGCTGCTCCACGATCGCCTACGTCCTCTGGACGCGGGCCATCGCGGGCATCGGCCCGGTGCTTGCGGGCATGGTCTACTACAGCCTGCCGCTTTTCACCGCCGTCGAATCGGCCTGGCTGCTCGGGGAGTCCATCGCGTCCTTCCACATCGTCGGCGGCGGGATGATCATCGCGGGCATCCTGTTCGCCACGGTGGACAGGCGCGTGCTGCGCTTGTCCAGACCGCAACCACGCACGGGGCAAAGGTAAGGAACGGGACGACGCGTGACTGTTCCGCAGACCTGTTGCCGCAACGCATTCGCTTCGCCACGGGCAAAAACAAAAAGGGATTTCTCCCTGAGGAGAAATCCCTTTCCCGAAAAGGCTGTCGGCGCGGCAGCCGCGCGGCGTCGAACCGACGCGCCGACGCTTCCCTAAAAATTGAGGTTGAGCTTCTTGCGGAACGCTTCCAGGTTGCGGCAGGCCCGCTGCCGGGCCGCGGCGTTGCCCTTTTCCAGGAGTTCCCGCACGAGGTCGGGCTTGGCGTCGAAGGCCTTGCGCCGGTCGCGGATGGGTTCCAGGAAGGCGGTCATGGACTCGACGAGCAGCTTCTTGCAGTCGCCACAGCCCCAGGTGGCGTGGGTGCAGCCCTCGACGATCTCGGGCAGCCGCGCCGGGTCGGTCAGAAGCTCGTGGTAGGGGAAAAGGTTGCACTCCTTGGGATCGCCGGGGTCGGTCAGGCGGGCGCGCTTTTCGCAGGTCAGCATGCTCATGACCTTCTTCTTCATGCTCGCCGGGTCCTCGGACAGGCCGATGGCGTTGCCGTAGCTCTTGCTCATCTTGCGCCCGTCGAGGCCCGTCAGCTTGGCGTCGGGCGTCAGCAGTGCCTGCGGCTCGGGGAAGAAGTTCCCGTAGAGGTGGTTGGCGCGGCGGGCGATCTCCCGGGTCAGTTCCAGGTGCGGCAGCTGGTCCTGGCCCACGGGCACGAAGGCCGGCTTGTAGAGCAGGATGTCCGAGGCCATGAGCACCGGATAACCCAGGAAGCCGTAGGTGGTCAGGTCCTTGGCCGCAAGTTCGGTCAGCTGGTCCTTGTAGGTGGGGCAGCGCTCGAGCCAGGAAACGGGCGTGAGCATGGACAGCAGCAAATGCAGCTCCACGTGCTCCTTGACCTGGGACTGCTGGAACAGCACGCATTTTTCCGGATCGAGCCCGGCCGCCACCCAGTCCTTGACCAGTTCCGGCACGAAGCCCTTGATGCGTTTGGGGTCGGCGTATTCCGTGGTCAGCGCATGCCAGTCGGCCACGAAGAAAAGGCACTCGTGGGTTTCCTGGAGCTCGACCCAGTTTTTCAGCACGCCGAAGTAGTGGCCCAGGTGCAGGGGGCCGGTGGGGCGCATGCCGGAGACGATCCGCTTGTTTTCCTTGGGGGTGTTCTCACTCATGGCAATATGATCCGTTTCCTCGTGAAGGGTATGGAAAAAAGGCGAAGGGAGGTTCCCCCGCCTAGAGCAGCATCCGGGACAACACCGCCACCGGTTGGCCGATGAGCTTGCCGAGCACGCCGAACACGGCCAGCAGGATGAGCAGCAGAAAGCCCCAGCGGCCGAAGCTCTGGTAGCGCATGGCCATGCGCGGCGGCAGGAAGGCGGCGAGCACGTTGCTGCCGTCGAGCGGCGGCACGGGCAGCATGTTGAAGATGCCGAGCGCGATGTTGACCGTGACCCCGGCCGCGCACATGTAAAGCAGCGGCTCGAGGACGCTGTACGCAAGCGTCCCCTGCGCCACGCCGCGGCCCAGGTATTCGATGCCCCGCACGGCCAGGGCGCTCAGCACGGCGAGCAGGAAGTTCATGGCCGGACCGGCCAGGGCCACGAGCATCATGCCCCTCACCGGATTGCGGAAATAGCGCGGATCCACGGGCACGGGCTTGGCCCAGCCGATCATGCGCGTGAGCAGGAAGGCCAGCGTGCCGAGCACGTCCAGGTGGTTGATGGGATTCAGCGTCAGCCGTCCGGCCAGGCGCGCCGTGGGGTCGCCGAGCCAGTTGGCCACATAGCCGTGGGCCGCCTCATGGAAGGTCACGGCCATGAGCACCGGCACCACGAGCAGGGCGATCTCCTGCATGGTCTGGGAAATTTCTGGAAACATGGGCAAGGCGGCTAGCACGAACGGCTGGTGGGGGCAAGGGCGGCGGGCCGGAGACGGCCTGGCGGCGCGCCCCGGAGCCGGCTGGGCGTCCGGGGCGCATGTCCGTGAAACGGCGGCTCCTCAGCCGGCTTTTTCCATGGCCAGGGCGACCTTGTTCTTGAGTTCCCCGAGGTCCACGGACTTGACCACGTAGTAGTCGGCGGCGATGGATTTGAGGTCGTGCTGGAAGCTGTCGTAGGCCGTGCTCAGGATCACGGGGATGCTCTGGTCCTTGCCGCGTATCTCCTGGAGCAGGTCGAGGCCCGAGCGGTTGCCGCCGAGCTTGATGTCGAGCACCACGACGTCCGGCGACACCCGGGCCATCAGCGGCAGAATCTCTTCCTCGCCGTCGGAGGTCACGACCTCGTAGCCCTCCCCTTCGAGCTCTTCCTGATAGAGCATCCGGATATGTTTCTCGTCGTCGACGACCAAAATCTTCCCGCTCATGGCTAAACTCCTTGTACCACGGCATAAAGTGATCGAATGCACGCGTCTTTCGACTTCAAGGTTATGCTGAAAAGCCCGGGCCGGGTCAACCGTTTTCCCCGGTATCTCGCCTTGATTCCAACCGCGCCGCAGGCTACACCTGCGGCCCATGATCACCGTAACACTGGGCACGAACAACACGCCAGCCACTTTCGAAAAAATCAAGACCGTCCTCCAATTGCTCAACAAACTTCACCTGCGCGTCAACGACGCCCTGGTCATCCGCGACGGCGAACTGCTCACCCCGGACCGCCACCTGCGCCCCGGCGACCACGTCGCCATCCGCCCCGTCGTGTCGCGCGGATAGGGAAGGTGAAGGAGAAAGGGGAGAAGAAAGAGGAATGCCTCCGGCGGCCAGGAGGGGCCGAGGGCCCCTCCTGGACCACCCCGTAAGGGGGGGAAGGCTTAAATATTCCGACCAGGACAGTATGCTAAGAAGCAACACCTGTCCTCCCTTTAAAAATTTTTGGGGAAGGTGGGGGTCCGGGGGAGGAAACCCCTTTTTTCAAAAAGGGGTTTCCCCCCCGGTTCTCCTCGCCCTCCCTCAAAGGATCTTATGAAATGTAAACGCTGCGGCGAGACAGCGGCGGTGAAGCTGCCGAGCCATCATGCCGGGTTTTGCCCCGATTGTTTCGAGCTGTTCTTCAAGCGCCAGGTGGAGACGGCGATCCGGCGCCACGCCATGATCGCGCCGGGCGAGAAGGTGCTGGTGGCGGTTTCCGGCGGCAAGGATTCGCTGGCGCTCTTGCGGGTACTCTCCGACCTCGGCCACGACGTGGCCGGGCTGCACGTGCACCTGGGCATCCCGGACTCCTCGGACCCGGTGTGCGCGCGCACCGAGGCGTACTGCCGGGAAAACGGATTTGCGCTCCACGTGCTGCGCATGGCGGACCTGGGACTTGCCATCCCCAAGGTCAAAGACGCGGTGCACCGCCCCATCTGCGCCGTATGCGGCAAGATCAAACGGCATTATTTCAACCGGTTCGCCTACGAAAGCGGCTATGCCGCCCTGGCCACGGGGCACAACCTGGACGACGAGACGGCGCGGCTTTTCGCCAACGTGCTGCGCTGGGACGAGGCCTACCTGGGCGGGCAGGGGCCGTCGCTGCCGGCCGAGGGGCGCTTCGTGCGCAAGATCAAGCCGCTCTACCGGCTCACCGAATTCGAAACCGCGGCCTACTGCTTCTTAAAGGGCATCGACCATTGGAAGGCGGCCTGCCCCTACTCCGGCGGGGCCAGCTTCACGAGCCACAAACGGCTCCTGTCCGACCTGGAATACACGAGCCCCGGCCAGAAAACGGCCTTTTACGAGGCGTTTCTGGCCAAGGGCAGGCAGTATTTTCGTGGGGAAGGAAACGACGCCGGGCCGATATTGCAGCCCTGCGCGCGGTGCGGCTATCCGTCGTCGGCGGAGGTCTGCGGCGTGTGCCGCATCCGCAGTCTCGTGGAAAAGGCCGGCGCGTGACGCGCCGGCCTGCGGCGATCTAGCGTTTTCTAGCGTTTGGACAGGACCTCGCCCAGGGCGTCGAGAAAGCCCTGGAGCATGGCCGGGGTGATGTCGCCCATGTGGCCGATGCGAAAGATCGGCCGCTTGCCCACGGCCTCGAAATCCTCGTTGAGCTTGGCGTAGCCGGGGTCGAACAGGTAGCCCTTGGCGCGCATGGCTTCCTTGACGGCCTTGAGATCGAAAAACGTCATGCCGCCCGGCACGACGACCGTGGTCACGGTGGGCGAGCGGTGGCCTTCCTCGGCGAACAGGCCGTACCCGGGCAACGAACGCACAAAAGCCTCGGTCTGCTCGCGCATGGCGATGTGGCGGGAAAACCGCGCCTCGATGCCCTCTTCCTTCACGATGTATTCCAGTTGCAGCCACATCTGGTTGCCGAGGCTGACGTTGGGCGTGGACTGGGTCTGGAACTTGGCCGCGCGGCCGAGGTGGGCCAGGATGTCGGACGCATGCCCCCGGGCCGTGACGTGATGCGCCTTGTCGATGGCGGCGGGGCTCACGAAGCCGATGCCGAAGCCGGCGTTTAATCCCAGCGATTTCTGCGTGGCGGTGCAGTACATGTCGCAGCCGGACGCCGCGATGCCGCTTGGCGCGCCGCCGAAGATGCTCACTCCGTCCACCACGGCGAGCGCGCCCCGGGCCTTGATCGCGCGCCCGAGCGCCACGACGTCGTTCGTCACGCCCGTGGAGGTCTCGTTGTGGGTGACGGCGACCACGGCGGGCTTGTGCGCGTCCATGGCCGCTTCCACGGCTTCGACCGTGGCGGCGCGGCCGGGCTCGACGGCGAGCAGGACCGCCTTCTTGCCGTTTTCCAGCGAAATCTTGTGCCACAGGTCGCCGAACGCGCCCATGGACACGTGCAGTATGGTCTCGCCGTCGGCGACCAGGGAGCGCACGGCCGCTTCCATGGCCGTGGAGCCCGAGCCCAGGAAAAGGATGGTCCTGTAGTCGTCCGGCAGGGCCGCGATGGCGGCGAGGTCGGCGAAGATCGGCTCGAAGCGTTTGGCGTTTTCCCTGTCGCGGTGGCCGTATTCGGGCCAGGCCCCGGCGGCGCGCACTTCGGGACGGACGTAGGTCGGGCCGGTGATGAAAAGCGTATATTCGGGAAACGGGGCGTCAGGCATGGCATGTTTCTCCGTTATTGCGGTGAGGTGCGGACCTTACGGCAAAAGCCGGAGCCGGGCAATCGGGCCGGGGGAGCTTCGGGCGGGCACGGATGCTGCATTATAGCGTCGGGGCGGCAAAATCGCCCCCCAAGGGAGGCTCGCGCCATGCCACGCATACTGGTCGCGCTGCTCGCCCTGCTGTTGGCCGCCTGCGCGCCGGTGGCCACGGGCGAGCTGGAGCGCATTCTCGATCGCCAGAGCAACGACTGCCTGACCCAGGTTTCGGGACGGCAGGATTTTCGCACCATGCGGCAAAAAACGCCGTCGTTCCTGTTGCCGTAACCGGCCCGGGCCGGCCGCCCGTGCGGGCCTCGTCGCGGTCGCCGGAAAGAAGCAAACAGGCGTCGCCAGGGCGTGCGGCCCTGACGGCGTCCGGCGAAACCCGGGAGACGGCACGGGTGGCGGAAAAGGCGGGCCGGGCGTCAGGCTGGCGCCGGCCGGTCAGCCGGCCTTCTCGTCCGCGGCGGCATTCGCCCCGGGCGCAACGGCATCATCTTCGGACTCGGACCGGGCCTCGGGATAGACGACCTGTCCGGTGGCTTCGTCGAAGTACGGCCCTTCCTCGACGTCCGGGCGCTCGGTCTTGCGCTGCTGTTTTTCTTCCTTCTTTTTCTTCTTGGCCAGTTCCTTGGCTCTCTTGGCGAATGTATACGCGTTCTTGGCCACTTCTCCTCCTGTGTCATGGTGTCCGGCGGGGGTCGTCCGACCCACGGCCAAGGCGACGGGATCGACGCCTCATCGGAGGCAACGACGCCTCGTATTGACTATACCCGAAAGCGCTGAGGGGGGAAAGGGCAAAAGCGTCCGCGACCGCACGCCGCCATCCGGCCCGCTCCATCTTGCCCGCCGCGCGCCCGGGCGCTATAGGCTCCCGATGCACGAGCCTGAAATCATCCTCATCCGCGTCTCCGGCCTGGACAAGCCCGGCCTCACCGCCGCCGTCACCGCCGAACTGGCCCGCCACAAAGCCGACGTCCTGGACATCGGCCAGTCCGTCATCCACGACACGCTTTCCCTCGGTATCCTGGTCAAGGCCCCGAGCGGCGGCGAATCCACGCCCTTTTTGAAGGACCTGCTGTTTTGCGGCCACAAGCTCGGGGTCAACCTGTCCTTCACCCCGGTGGACGCGGCGAGCTACGAGTCCTGGGTGGACGCGCAGGGCAAGGACCGGCGCATCGTCACGCTGCTCGCCCGCAGGCTGACCGCCGAGCAGATCGCCGCGGTCACGGGCGTCATCGCGGACAACGGGCTCAACATCGACGTCATCACCCGCCTGTCCGGCCGGGCGTCGCTTTCCGGCGCCAACCAGCCGCGCATGGCCTGCGTGGAATTTTCCGTGCGCGGCACGCCCGAGGACCTGACGGCGCTCAAAAGCGAATTCCTGGCCATCTCCGGGGCGCTCGGCGTGGACATCGCCATCCAGGAGGACAACGCCTTCCGCCGCAACCGCCGGCTCGTGGCCTTCGACATGGACTCGACGCTGATCGCCGCCGAGGTCATCGACGAACTGGCCAAGGCGGCGGGCGCGGGCGAGGCCGTGGCCGCCATCACCGAATCGGCCATGCGCGGCGAGATCGACTTCAAGGAAAGCCTGCGCCGCCGTCTGCGCCAGTTGCAGGGGCTTCCCGCCGCCACCCTGGAGACCGTGGCCGCGCGCATTCCGCTCAACGACGGGGCCGAGCGGCTCATCGCCAACCTCAAGCGCTTCGGTTACAAGATCGCCATCATCTCCGGCGGCTTCACCTATTTCGGCAACCGCCTCAAGGAACGGCTGGGCATCGACTACGTCTTCGCCAACGAGCTGGAAATCAAGGACAACAAGCTCACGGGCGAGGTGCTCGGCGACATCGTGGACGCGACGCGCAAGGCCGACATCCTGCGCATGCTGGCCGACAGGGAAGGACTCTCCCTGCAACAGGTGATCGCCGTGGGCGACGGGGCCAACGACCTGCCCATGCTCGGCATCGCGGGCCTCGGCATCGCCTACCACGCCAAGCCCGTGGTAAAAAAAGGCGCGGGACAGGCCATCTCCACCCTGGGCCTGGACAGCATCCTCTACCTGGTCGGCGTGCGGGACCGCGACACCTTGTCGTAACGCAGACGTCGCAGCATTACCCGGCTGGCCGCGCCCACGGGACTTGTTGACACGCCTTGTCCGAATCGTCACAATTCTGTCACACCACTGTCGCCCGTAACAAGGGACGAAAAGGGTTGACGGAATCGCGATCCCAAGGCCGCCAAGCCTGGGGAAAACCCGGAGTGTGACGTGGAAACCCCGCTCGACAACGCCATCCATTCGCTCAAGGTGGATGTCCTGCAAATGATGCATCTGGCCCAGGACGCCGTGAAAAAAGCGGTGTCCAGCCTGCTTGAGCACAACGCCGCCAAGGCCCGCGAAGTCATCGACGCGGACCGCGAGATCAACGACTACGAGTGCCGGGTCGATTCGGAGAGCCTGAAAATCCTGGCCCTGCACCATCCCGTGGCCAAGGACCTGCGCTTCATCGTCGGGTCCATGCGCATGCTGGTCAACATCGAGCGGCTGGGCGACGAGGCGGTCAACATCGCCGAGCGGGTGGTCGTCCTCACCACCGAGCCGCGCCAGCCCATGCACGAGGACCTGCGCCGCCTGGCCGACCTGGCCCTGGAGCTCATGCGCGCCTGCATCAACTGCTACATGGACCTCAATGCCGAGGCGGCCGTGGCGATTATCGCGCAAAACGCCGCGGCGCTCGACCTCAACGTGCGCATCTTCCGGGAGGTGACGAGCGAGATGATCCGCGAGTCCCGGCCAGTGGAACGCGCGGTGCAGCAGTCCTTCGTGGCCCACAGCCTCAAGCGCATCTGTGACCAGTGCGCCAACATCGCCGAATCCACGATTTTCATCCGCAAGGCCATCGACTACAAGCACAAGTGCGGCCTGCCGTCCCAGGGCGGCTGAGCCCCGCCACGCTCGCGGCTTCCTTCCCAAGCCTGCCGCTCTCTCTTCAAGCCCGCGCGATACTCCGCTCCCCTTTCGAGGAGGTCCAGGAGGGGGTCACCCCCTCCTGGCCGCCGGAGGCATTCTCCCCCCTCGCCACCACTCTCCCTGTTTCTCCCCCCTCGCCACCACTCTCCCCGTTTCTCCCCCCTCGCCACCACTCTCCCCGTTTCTCCCCCCTCGCCACCACTCTCCCCGTTTCTCCTCACCCTCGCTCCTACTCCCTCGCCGCCTTCTCGCGTTTGCGGGCGGTCGGGTCGCGGTGTTCGCAGGGCACGCCCACCTGGCACAGGCCGCAGCTGTTGACCGGGATGCCGGGCATCTGCCCGGTGGCCACGTAGGGCGCGGTGACGCCCCGGATGTAGTCCTTGCAGCGGGTCTTGTCGTGGCCGGCTTCGCTGATGGCCCCGACGGGGCAGCGTTTCATGCAGGCCCGGCAGGGGACGCCCGTGGCGCGCAGGCACCAGGCGTCGTGGCGGGCGTAGGGGCGCGGCGTGGGGGGATAGGCCGCCCGCGCCACCACGCTGCCCACGCGCACGGCCTTGCCGGCCGGGGTGATGAGCCCGTCCGAAAGGCCGAACGTGCCCAGGCCGCAGGCGTGGGCGGTGTGGCGCTCGGACCAGCGCGAGGCGAAGCCGTAGCGCGGCGAGAGCGCGCGTCCCCATTGCGGCGACAGGACCGGGGCCGTTGCGGCGACACCCTGTGCGGCCAGCCGGTCCACGACGAAGCGGCGCAGGGCCTCGTTGACCTTCTCGCCCCAGTGCCTGGCCTGGCTCCAGGGCAGACTCGGCAATTCGCGGCACTGCCTGTGCGCCTCGCGCGTGGCCGCTGTCTGCGGCAGCACCCAGGCGATGACGGAAAGTTCCTCGGCCGGCGCGGAAGCGTCCGGGAACGCGTCGGCGAAGGCGGCCTCGGGCGTCCAGTAGAAGTCCGGGCCGATGTCGTCGCGCAGGAACGCAAAGAGCGGGTCCGCGCCCGCGGCGAAGCCGATCAGCGGCGCATCGAAGGCGGGCAGCCCGGAGCCCGGCCACAGCGCGTTGTTGGCCCGGTCGGCCATCCAGGCCATGATGTCCGCAACGATCCCTTCCATGGCGTCCCTCCCCGCATGCCCTGTGCACACGGCCACATAGCACCAGCCCCTCCCCCTACCGGGGTGGTCCTGGAGGGGCCCTCGGCCCCTCCAGGTCGCCGGAGGCATTCTTCTCCCCTACTCTCCCGTCTCTCCCCTCTCTACTTCTTGCCGCGCTTGCGCTGGTATTTGTTCACGGCGTTGATATGTTCGTCGAGGGTCTTGCTGAACTTGTGTTCGCCTTCGCCCGTGGCCACGAAGTAGTAGAGATCATGGACTTCGGGCGCGGTCACGGCTTGCAGGGACTTGAGCCCCGGCGAGCAGATGGGGCCGGGGGGCAGGCCCGGGCGCACGTAGGTGTTGTAGGGGTTGGCGGTGTCTTCGAGGTTGGCGCGGGTGAGGTTGCCGTCAAATTTTTCGCCGAGGCCGTAGATGATGGTGGGATCGGTTTGCAGCAGCATGCCCCTGGCGAGGCGGTTGGCGAACACGCCGGCCACGCGCGGGCGTTCGGCATCGACGCCGGTTTCCTTTTCCACGATGGAGGCCAGCGTCACGGCGGCGAGGAGGTCCTTGCCCTTGGGATGGGTGTCGCCGGGCCAGACGGCTTCGGCCTGTTTCCAGAATTCCTTGAGCATGGCCTCGACGACGTAGGTCCCGTCGTCGCCGCGCTTGCGGGTGAAGAGGTAGGTGTTGGGGAAGAGGAATCCTTCGGCGCTTTGGGCCGGGATGTCGTATTTGGCCAGGAGCTTGGGGTCGCTTGCGGCTTTCAGGAACGCGCCGGCCGAGCACAGGCCGGCCTCTTCGGCGAGCCGCGCGATCTGGCGCATGGTGAGGCCTTCGGGCGCGGCGAGCTTGTGTTGCACGCCTTTGGCGGTGGTCAGGTAGTCGAGGAGCTGGGTCGGGGTCCAGCCGGTGCTGACTTCGAATTCGCCGGCCTTTACCTTGCCGCCTTTGCCGGTGACGCGCGCGAGCAGCCGGAAACCGTCGGCGTCGCGCAGCGCGCCTTCGGTCACGAGCATCTTGGCGGTGGTTTCGAAGGACTGGCCGGGCTCGATGAAGACGACCTTGGTTTCACCCGGCCTGGCCGGCGGGATGGTGAGAAATTCGTAAGCCTTGTAGCCGATCAGGCCGGCGAGGCCGATCAGGAGGATGCAGACGCCGAGGAGGAGGGATCGCAGCATAATGCTCCGCCGCGCAGGTAGCGCTCCAGTATGACGGCGGCGGCTTCGGCGTCGAGCCGGGCCGCCAGTTCGCGGCCGGAAAGTCCGGCCTCTCGCAGCCGTTCGGCCGCTTCTTCCGTGGAGTGGGCCTCGTCGGCGCAGTCCACGGGGATGTCCGTGCGCCGTTTGAGCCGTTCGATGAAGTTGCGCACCTGCCGGCCGGTGAGGCCTTCGTCGCCGCCGGCGCGCGCGGGGTAGCCCACGACGATGCATGCGGGGCGCACCTCGGTGATAACGTCAAGCAGCTCGCGAAACAAGGCTTCGCGGGTTTCCCAGGCGACGGTGCGCAGGGCGAAGACGACGGTCCCGCCGGGATCGGTCGCGGCGAGCCCGACGCGGGCCTGTCCGTAGTCTATGGCGAGAATTCGCGGCATGGGGCTTTCCGGGAGCAGCCGCCGGTCGGCCGGCTGCCGTCCTTGCGACGCCGCAGCGCCTTGCAAGGGGTCACGGAGACCTACGCGACATCCCTTCCCCTTGCAAGGCGACGGCAGAGCGCTCCTGGCGCGCAGTCCGCCTACGGCAACGCCTCGATGATCTCGTGGATCCGGTAGGCCACGCGGGCGTAGGCGCTATTCGTCAGGTGCAGCTCGTTTTCCCAGTCCGTATCGGGATTCACCAGATCCCGCACATCGGCATGGTGGAAGTTGGCGCAATCGGCGTCGAGCTTCGCGAGCATCGTATTGTAACGATCGATGAGCGTCTTCACGATGGCGCAACCGTATTTTTGCACATCGATCCTCTTGCTCGCCAGAGCCGGGCGCAACCATGGCCCGGCGAAGCAGAACCCGAAGATGCCCACCCCCTTGCCCGTCGGGACGGGGCAGCCGTATCCGTGCATGACGATGTGGGTTCCAGGGCTCGCATCTTTGACCTTCCCGATCAATGCCACGAGAATCCTTTCGAAGTACGCGAACATGTAGTCCACGACAGGCAGACGGAGAAAGGACGCGTCCCCGGAGGCGGTATGGTTGAGGTAGGCGGCGAACTCGTCCCCGGCGATGTCGTTGCCGCCGCCCGAGAACAGGAAGACTTTGGGCTTGTACTTGGCCAGGGCCTGGGCGACGAGCTCGAACTGGCAGGGGCGCGGCGCAAAACTGCCGGTGTTCTTGCTGCCGTAGACCATGTTCTCCAGGGTGTCCCCGGCCTGGGCGAAATTCTTGATGTCGTAGCCGTGGTAGTAGCGCAGGCAATCGATCAAATCCGTGCCGGGCATGTAGTCGAACCAGGAATCCCCTTCGGCGACCAGACGCGGCCCCGACCCCAAGGCCGCCGTCCGGGTGCCGGCGATGGCGGCTTGCACGCCAAGGCCCGTGGCTTCCGCCTTGAAGGATTGCAACTGGGCTTGCGTGAGGCTGTCGAGATGGGCGTAGTCTTTCCGTAACTGCGCATAATCAGCCATGATCGTTCTCCTTGTCCGTGCACCGGCACGATGCCGGGCACGCGCGTGCCGTTTGGCATCGGGAACCGCGACCGCCCGCCAGGGGGAACACCGCCGCACCGCGCGTGCCGCGCCCGCGAAAGGCGCGCCGCTTCATTGCCGCGCTCCGGGACGCCGCGCGCTAGGGCGCCGTCACAAGGCCCGTGCCCAGATCGGCCGGATCGTCGCCCGGCGCGAACACGTTGCCGCGGGCCGTGCCCAGGAGCTTGGCCTGCACCATCCTGGCCCGCAGCGCGGAAGGCATGCCCTGCGCCAGGGTTTCCCACCACAACGCCGCCACGCCGGCCACATGGGGGCAGGCCATGCTGGTCCCGCTTTTCGCGCCGAGCCCGCCGCCGGGTACGGCGGAGGTCACCTGCGCCCCCGGCGCCACAATCTGGGGATACGTATTGGAGAAATACGTCACCGCGTATTTCCCCCCCTCGGCCTGCTCCACGGCGCCGACGCTGATGATGTTCTTCGCGGCCGCCGGCAGTCCGGCCCCGATGACGTAACGGGGGCGGTCGCTGCTGTTGCCCGCTGCGGCGATGCACAGCGTGCCCTGGTCCCACACCGCGTTGTCCACCGCCAGGGCGAACAGGTTGTCGAACAGCTGCACATTGGCCCGGTAGGCTTCGAGGGTTTTCGAGGTCGCCGCCTCGACGGGCATGCCCGCGGCGACGTAATGCGCGACCTGGCCCGAGAAATCCAGGCCCAGGGACATGGAAATGATGTTCGCCCCTTGCTGCAGGGCCCAAAGCACCCCTTCGACGATCATCTCCGTGGAACCCGGGCCGCTGTCGTCGAACACCTTGCCGACAAGGGCCTTTTTCACGCCCGGCGCGATGCCGATGCGCACGCCGTTGGCCGAGCCGCCGAAAATGGTCCCCGCGCAATGGGTACCGTGGCCCTGGACGTCGCCGTTGCCGCAGCCGCTGAAATCCTTTTCCTCGATGGCCACGCCCGAAAACGCCGGATGGCTTTTGTCGATCCCCGTATCGAGCACCGCGACCACCGCGCCTTTGCCCGTATAAGCCGACCGCGTCGCGCCGACGGCGTCGAGCCCCCAAACCGGCCCGGGGGCGCTTTCCGTCACGGGCCGCACGAGCATCGTGGCCATGGGGGGGGCGATGCCCACGACATCCGGTCCCCGACTCGAATCCAGGATCTCCTTGGGCGTCAGCGTGGCCGTGTCCAGCCGCAACTCCGGAGGAGCCGAAACCGCAGCCGGAGCGGCCATTGTCTCGAATCCCGCGCCCCAGCGCGTTGCGGCATGCCGCGACGCAGCCGCCACCGCAAAGGGTTCGGACATATCTCTCTTGGCCACGTTGCGGACTATGAGAACTTTTTCCAAAATGCCCATGTTCCACCTCCTGTACTGACCAGTTTCCCACACTCTTCTACAATGCGATATATCGCAGGCGGCATGGCAAGAATCAATATATTTTAATTTATATTTTACCATGGAATCTCACCAGGATACGCGGCGCGTGCCGCAGCGCAAAAAAAAAAGCCCCCTCCAACGAAGGGGGCTTCCTGAAAAGGCCTGACGAACGGGAGCGATGTCCGCGTTCGCCTAGCCGCGCACGCGGGCGTCCTTGACATTTTTTTTCAGCAGTTTCTTCCACTTGGGGCCGTCCAGCGCCTCGGCCAGGTACTCGAGCGTGTGCAGCACCGGATGCTTGTCGCGCAGCTCCGCAAGGATGCGGTTGATGCCCATCTTGCACGACGGGCAGCCGACCAGGATCGGCATCGTTTCCGGCGCGTCGGCCAGGTTCTCGGCCAGCGTGACGCGCTTGCGCTCGCGAATCCGGTTGTAGATGGCGGGCGTGGTCATCGCCCCCATGCCGGACTCGCCGCAGCAGTTGGGCGAAAGCTCCACAGGCCGGCCCGTGACCTTGCGCAGGGCCGCCATGTACATACCCGTGGCCTTGTTCTTCGGCACGTCGGCCCACTCGCAGTGGCAGGCGGCATGGTAGAGGATCGGCGTGGTGTCCCCCGACGCCGGGAAATCCAGACGGCCGAGCAGAAACTGCGTGACATCCATGTGCGCGAGGTCCGGCCGCAACGTCTTGAGTTCGTGTTCCTCCAGCGCCTCGCGGCAGGTGCCGCAGCTCGTCAGGCAGTGGGAAGGCGAAAGCCCCAGTTGCTCCGCCTCTTCGAGCAGCGCGCGCAGCGCCTCGCGGTTGCGCTCGCGGTTGCGGCGATACTCCTCGCCCATGCCCGCGGCGAGCAGCGGATAACCGCAGCACAGATGCCGGTGGGGGATGAGCACCGCCACCTCGGCCCGCAGCAGCAGATGCACCGCCGCCATGCCGATGGCGCTCGAAAAAAGCGACGCGCCGCAGCCCGGAAAATAGAGCACCGTCTCGGGGGCCTCGCGCCCCTCCTTGGGGATGAAGATGGAACCCTTGTCCAGGTCCAGCCGCTCGGAGAGATTGCGCAGCCCGATGGACGGGTTGGGGCCGCGCAGGGCCGGGTTCTCGATGCGGTCGCGCCAGAAGCGCGGCAGAAGCGGCATGGCCTTGTTGTGGAACTGCTGGCCGTAGGCCGCGAGCTTGGCCGCCCTGGGCGCGCGGTCGGACACGTCCTCGACCAGGTACGACAGGACCTTGTGCTTGATGGGATGCCCGCCGCAGCCCTGCTGGTCCAGGAAATTGCGCAGCCCCAGCGCCACCTTGCCGGACTCGATCTTCACCGAACACACGCCCGTGCACTTGCCGCAGGCCGTGCAGTGGTCGATGATGCCGCGCAGCTTGTCGAGCAGCGCCGGATCGGGCTCGCCATGCGCGATCTGGGAATAGTAGATGGCCTCTATAATCGCGCCAAGGGCGATGTTCTTGTTACGCGGATGATAGAGCATCCCGTATTCCGGCGCGAACATCGGGCAGACCTGCTTGCACTTGCCGCAGCGGTTGCAGAACTGGATGCCGCTTAGAATCGAAATCAGCGTATCCTTGTCGGGTAACGCCGTCTTCTTGATGTCGCGGATCAAGCGGTTAAACGAAAAGGTGTAGGGCTCGACGGCCAACTCGCGCGTGGTCAGCTTGCCCGGGTTGATGAGGCCCTTGGGGTCCACGCGTTTCTTGTAGGCGCGCAGGGCCTCGATCTTGGCCTCGGCGAGGAACGCGATCTTGGTGATGCCAATGCCGTGTTCGCCCGAGACCGCGCCGCCGAGCTGGGTGACCTTCTCGAAGACCTTTTCCGCCGCCTCCCAGGCTTGCCGCATCATCTCGGGGTCGTTGGAATTGACCGGGATGTTCACGTGGCAGTTGCCGTCGCCCGCGTGCATGTGGCTCGCCACCTCGATGCGCGTGGCGGCAAGGTCGGCGTGGATGGCGGCGAGGCGGTCCTTGAGCCGGGGATAGCGCGCGGCGAGGTCCGTGAAGAAGTAGTAGGTCTGCATCTCCACTTCCGAGTCGGACAGGTCCCGGCCCGTGATGCGCCCGCGCAGCACGCGGTCGCAAAATTCCAGCTCCATGGCGATGAATTCGTCCGAAGCCGGGATGCCGGGCAGCCGGCCGGCGTTTTGCAGGGCCGTGCGGTAGGCATGGGCGATGCAGTGGAGGTTCAAGTCCTCCAGGAATTCGGCGAACTCCGGCACGACGGACAGCGGGATGACCACGTCCTCGTTGATCTTGAAGCCCGAGGTGCGCCTGGAGATGGCCGAGAGCTTGTGCCGGTCCTCCCAGTACAGTTCCGCGGTCTTGGCGTCCTTGGCCTCGAACACGTCCACATTGTCGTAGGGATCGACGATGTCCACGATGTCGGCCGCGGCGCGCATGAGCGCGTCCTCGTCGTCGGAGTCGAGCTGGAGCAGCAGCACGGAAATGGGGTCGCCCTCGTAGAGCGAGGACTTCTTCACGTAGTTGATGGCCCGTACGTACTTGGAGTTGAACTCCTCCAGCGCGGAAATCTTGACCGCGTCGCCTTCTTCGCGGATGCGGTTGCGCAGGCCCACCACGTCGCGGATGACGCACATGGCGTTCTTCATGGAGCGGCCGAAAAATTCCAGGCACAGCGTGCGCGAATACTTGGGGATCGGATAAAGCGCGAAGCAGGCCTCGGTGATGATGCCGTCCACGCCTTCCTTCTGCACGCCGGGCAGGCCGCCGAGGTACTTGTTGGAGACGTCCTTGCCCAGGTCCTTCGCCCGGATCTGGTCGCCGGGCAGGCTTATGACGTCGCGCACCGCGCCCTCGCCGTCGAGCACCTCGAACACGGCCGTCTCGTCGGGACGGATCTTGTGGCGCGGGTGGTCCACCCGGCGCACCTCGATGATCTCGCCCGTGGCCTCGACCATCTTGTAACTGATGATGTTGTCGAGCGTGGTGCCGTATTCAAAGGCGAAGGGTCCGCCGGCGTTCTCGGCGATATTGCCGCCAAGCGACGACGCGGCCTTGGAGGCCGGGTCCACGGTGAAGAGCAGGCCCTTGGCCTCGGCGGCCTTGATGGCCTTCATGGTGATGACGCCGGTCTGGGCGCAAAGCGTCCTGGCTTCCGTGTCGACGGAAATGATCTTCTTGAATTTCGAAAGGCTCAGGATCACCGAGCGGCGGTGCGCCGGCACGGCGCCGCCGGTCAGGCCCGAACCGCCGCCGCGCGGGATGACGGCGAATTCCAGCTCGTTGGCCAGGCGCAGAATATGGCGGATATGCTCGGCCGACTCGGGCAGGAGCATGCACAGCGGGATCTCCATGCGCAGGTCCGTGGCGTCCGTGGAACACTCGACCAGGGAGTGCGCCGCGGTGACCACATCCTCTGCCGGCAGGAACTGGCGCAGGCGTTCGACCAGATTGTCGCGAAAGCGCTTGTCCGCCTCGAACACGTCCCAAAAGGCCTTGTAGGCCCTGCGAATGGTGCGGGGATAGTCGCCCCAGGCCTTGGGGTTGGCTTCGGCGAGGCGTTTTTCCACCGAGGCCTTGACGTCGTCGGGCTTGATGAAGGGATTGGCGCGCACGAGAAAAAGTTCGGCGGCCACGGCCACGGCGAGGTTTCGCGCGTCCTCGGGCCAGGAATCGAGTTCCTCGGGGCTGATGTCGAGGACCCGCGGCACAAGGCGTTCGAGGGGCAGGGATATATGAGGCGTTCGCTCCGACATATTGGGCGCTTCCGGCGAGGGTTGAAATGAGGGAGGGAGTCAGATAATGCCGAAGCCGGCGTTTGGCAAGGCTTGGCCAAGGCGCGTAGGCGCCGGCTCCTGCGCCTGCAATGCCCCATGCGGCATGCGGCGGCAAGGCTTTTTCCGGCGGCATTTTCCTGTATGTTCCATGACGCGGACGGCTTTTTTGGGCCGACAACGTCCCGGAGGTCCATGCCCGACGGACTGCTTTCCCTGCTGTTGCTCGGCGAACTCGCCTGTTGCGTCGCGGTGTTATACCGCCTGCAACCGACGGCCATCCCCTTTGGCGAGGCCTTGTGCCGCGCCCTGGCGCTGACGCTCGCCAGCCTCGGCATCGCGATACAACTCCTTTTCGCCCTGCGCCTCGCCCGCTTCCCCTGGCTGCTCGACGCGGCCGTCTGCGGCCTGTGCTCGGCCGGGCTTACCCGGGGCGAACGCCGCTTCCTGCCGGAACTGTGGCGAGCCCTGCGCCTGGCCGCGTCCTTGCCCGTCGCCTGGCTTCTCGGCGCGGCCATCGCCGGCCTCGGCGTCACGGTCTGGGTCGCGCCGCCGACCAACTGGGACTCCATGACTTACAATCTGGCGCGGGTGCTGGTCATGATGCGCGAGAACACGCTGGCCCCCGCGCACTACGCGACGTTTCGCCAGCTGTCCTTCAGCCCGGGATTCGACCTGCTCCACTGGTTTTTCCTGCGCTACGGCACGGACCGGGCCATCGCCGCCTTCTCGCTAACGGCCTATCTCGCCACCCTCTCGGGCACGTTCGCCCTGGCCAGGCGACGCGGGGACACGGCCTTCGCCCTGCGCACGGCCCTTGTCGTCGCTTCGCTCACGCTTTTGCCTCTGGAGGCCGTCTCCACCAAAAACGACATCGGCGCGGCGGCCATGGCCGTGGCCTGCCTCGTGGCCGCGGGAGGGTTGCTCGATCGCCCCGCCCTCGGCCGGCTTGCCCTGCTGCTCGTCTTCGCCTTTTACGGCATCTCCACCAAAAGCCATTTCGCGCTCTTCGGCGGTCCCTGCGTCGCGCTCGTCCTTTGGGTCCGGCGCAGGGAACTGCGCGCCGCGCTGGCCCGTGCCTGGGCGGCGTCGCGGCCGAGGTTCGCCGGGGCGTCGCTGCTGCTTGCGGCCATGCTTTGCCTGTGCCTGTTCAGCCAGTGGGTGAACCTCACGCGCTTTGGCGACCCCTTCGGTCCGCGCGCGGCCGTGGCCCTGCACGAAAACGCCGACGGCCTGCGCGGCGCGGCGGCGAACCTCACGCGCTACGCCCTGGACGTGCTGGACATCCCCGGGCGCGCCTGGTTCACGGCGCGCCGCGACCTGCACGGCGCACTCTTCGGCCCGGGCAAGGGACCGGGCGCATCCATGGATTTTCACCCCGCCTACGCCCCGGGCAACGCCCTGCGCGAGGACGCGGCCTGGTTCGGCCTGCTCGGGGGCCTGCTCGTGGTCCCCTGCGTCGCGGCGGGGCTTTTTCGCCGGGACGACCTGCTGTGCCGCCTCACGGCCGCGTCCCTTGCCGCATTCGCGCTGCTGGTGGCCTACAAGATCACCTGGTTCAGCTACAACAACCGGTTTTTCACGCTTTTTTTCGCCGCGAGCGCACCCTGCCTCGTCGCGGCGCGGCGCGTCTGGCACGATCGGCGACCGCTTCGCCTGCCGATTCTCGCCGTCGCCGCCGCGACGCTTGCGGCAGCCGTCCTTGCCAACCAGGACCGGCCGCTCCTGGACGCCAGATACCTGCCCGAGGCCGACCCGCCCTTTGCGCCGTCGATCCTGGACCGGCCGGGCACGCGGCGCGACGCCTACGCCGCCTTTTTCAACGCCCCGCTCCTGCTCGATTATCTCGCGGGCGGCATCTATCCCGGCGGCAAGGGTCTGCTCGTGACCGGCAAGGACAGCGTGATCTACCCGATCCTCTTCTACGCCCGCGCCCAGGACTGGGTCGTGGCCGGCCCGGACGCGCCCGTGGCGGCGCTTGGCGACGAGGCATACGACATCCGTGACTGCCAGATGCTTCGCGAGGCCGTCACGCGCTTCGACGTCACCGTCGTCATGGAAAACGAACAGGCGGAGACTTGCCTGGCCGGACAAAAGCCGGCCCTGCGCACGCGCGCGCCCTGGGGCGAGGCGCTGGTCTATACGGCAGGCCGCAACGCCGTACGGCCGTAGCGGGGTACGGCAAGAGGGAGAGAAGATGCCGCCGGCGGCCGGGGGGATCATCCCCCCGGGCCCCCTGGACGGGGGAACGAAGGAATTTGGAAGACAGGATTATTTCACCGGCCAGACACGCAAAACGGGCGGTCCTTTCGGACCGCCCGTTCGTTATTCGCGTGGTCGTTGCGCCTAGCCGTGCGCGCCGGGGAAGAACACGCCGCTGACGTAGTAAAGGATGAACAGCAGCGCCGTGCCCAGGCCGAGGCTCCAGGCGATGAGCTTCTTCTCGATGGGCATGAGCGGTTCCCATTCCATTTTCGAGAGCTCTTCGGAAAACGTCGCGTCTTTCTTTTCAGGTTCCATGCAGGCCTCCTTGCGTATGGTTTGACCCGGCTGTGCTAGGAAGCCAGGGGCGGCTTGACGCCATGGAAGAACAGCCAGGAGATGAACAGCCCGATCCAGATGATGAAGCCGAAAAGGCTCACGATATAGACCAGGGCCAGACGGCCGATGCCCTCATCCCACAGCTTCTTGAAGTTGGACACCACGCCGATGGTGAAAAACGTCAGCACGAAGAAGATGGCCCGGAAGGGGCCGGTGTCGCCGATGGCGGTCTTGCCGAACTTCAGCATATCGCCGCCCTTGGCGCAAAGGACCAGCATGATGATGAAGGTGATGACGTAGCCGAGCACGAAGCGCGGGAAGCGGTCGAGGATCGCGCCGAACTTCATGCGCTCGCCGGGCTTGCACTCGATCATCGTACACCAGATGGCGGCCAGGATGAAGGCCCACACGCCGATGAAGACGTCGATGAAGATCTTGATCGTGGTGGCCGCCATGGTCACCCAGCCTTCCTGGTACTTGATGCCGTCCGCGGCCAGGGCCTGGGCGCGGATCAGCGCGTCGGTGATGACGCCGGAGGCGATGGCGCCGCCGTCGGACTTGACGGCCAGCCCCATCCACGCGCCGGCCACCATGGGCTCGCCGTACATCCAGTGCTGGGCGACGAAGGGCAGGATCAGCATTTCCACGCAGGTGAACACGACGACCAGGGAGGAAACCATGATCGGGACGATGGGCCGGGCGCGGATCGCGCCACCGGTGGCGATGGCGGCGGAAACGCCGCAGATGGAAATGCCGGAAGCGAGCGGAGCCGCCCATTCACGGCTGAACTTGAAGTATTTCCGGGAGATGTAATAAACCAGAGCCCAGTAGATCAGGTACGCTTCGACGATGGCGCAAAGGCCCCGGAAGATGACCGAGGAAGCCAGGCCCAGGGCGTCCACGGACTTGACGCCGAGTTCCGCGCCGAGGATGACGATGGCGATCTTGACGAACATCTCGGGCTTCAGCGCGGGCTTCAGCTTTTCGGCCAGCCCCGGCATGAAGTTGCCGATGAAGATGCCGACCAAAAGCGCGATGATGAATCCCGCCTCGCCGGTCAGGCCCATGGCCCACTTGAGGTTGTACTTCGCGAGCTGGTTGGGCGTGGCCGCGATGGTCGCGTAGTGGCCCAGGGCGAAGCAGAAAAAGCCGATGAAGAACACCAGCGAAAAACTCACCATGAAACGTTTCGGATCGCCGCCCAGGGCCTTGATGCCGAACGCCAGGATCACGGTGACGAAAATCCAGGTCAGGATGAGCGAAAGCACCCCGGACATGCCCTTATAGGCGCCCGTGGCCGCCGAGAACATCTGGCCCGGCTCGATCCAGACGTTCGACTTGACGGCCCAGCCGAGCGGATCCACGCCGCCGAAGTTGAATAGCGACAAGCCGAAAAGGACAAGCCCCAGGATAAGGGCCAGCTTGTCTTCCGTAAGCCATTTTTTTTCCGCCATGACTCCCTCCTTTTGCGTTGACGATGACGCAGCCGTGCCGCGACCGCCCGCACCGCGCGCCCTTCCCGCAGGCGCTCTCCCAAGGCCCGTCGGGACGGCCGCCATGCCGCGCCGATCGCTCCCGCAAGGCCGCGCCACGGCGGCGGCCCGCGTTCGCTCCGTCCTCCCTTGTCAGTCCGGCCGGCGCTTCGCCCGGGAATTCCCTCCCCGAAACCGACGCCGCCGCAGGGACCCGTGTCCCCGCTGCCCCTTTAAGCAAGTCCGGGACCACTTTTACGAGAGAGAGCAACATGCCGGGATAACAAGATGTTTTTTTCAGGCTCGACCAGAGGTGCAAACTCGAGTTAGCACCTCGCATCCCGGCGTTCGCATTGCGTTTTCCACGCTTCCGCACCAAAAAGAAGGTAAGGGGAGGGGCCATGGCCAGACAGCACCCCAGCACCATCAAACATCGCTTCGTGGTGGGCCTTTCGGTCATCATGGCGCTGCTCGGCGTCTTCTTCGCCGTCATCATCTCCATGAACCTGCGCAACCAGCTCGTCACCGACACCGAGCACAAGGCCTCCCTGGTCCTGTCCCAGGCCGAGGCCGTGCAGGCCTACGTGCGCCAGGTCTTGCGCCCGTCCATGTACCACCTGCTGCCGGCGGACGACTTTCTGCTCGAAGCCATGTCCACCTCCTTCGTCACACGGCGGGTGATGAGCGACTTCAACATCCAGGGTGACCAGTACAAGTACCGGCGGGTGGCCATCGGCTCGCGCAACCCCGATTACGAGGCCGACGCCTTCGAGCGCGAGCTCATGGAGCGTTTCCAGCGGGAACCGGAGCTTTCACGCATCGAAGAGATCACCGAGCGCGACGGCGAGGAAGTGTACGTGGCGGCGCGGCCGGTGCGCCTGGACGCCTCGTGCCTGCACTGCCACGGCGACCCGGCCGCCGCCCCCCGGGAACTCCTCGCCCGCTACGGTGACAAGCGCGGCTTCTGGCGACACGACGGCGAACTCGTGGGCGTGGACGCCGTGACCATGCCCGTGGCCGGGGCGCTCGGGCAGATCAAGGGCGCGACCATCAGCTTCATGGGCCTGTTCGCCCTGGGACTCGGCGTTTTCTACCTGACCATGCAAGTTTTTTTCGACCGGCTGGTTGTCGTCAACCTGCGCCGGGTCACGGAAGTGATGCGGCGCTACTTCCCCAAGGAAGTCGGCGAGGAGCCCCGGGAACCCCAGGGCGAAGGCGAGATCGACGAAATCTACGCCGGCATCGAGGCCTTTGCCGCCCGCCTCAAGGAAGCCCGCGGCAAGATCGAGGACCATGCGCAAAACCTCGAGCGCAAAGTCGCGGACCGCACCCTGGACCTCGCCCACGAGGCCGACGAGCGCCGCTCGGACGTGGCCCTTTTCGTCGAACTCTTAAGCATCCTCAACATGTCCCAGACGCGGGCCGAGCTGCTCTCCGGTGCCCTGGCCCGCATCGCCGACCGCTTCGGCGCGCGCACGGCAGCCTACGAATGCGAATTTTCCGGAGGCGGCTCCGTGTCCTGGCCGCCCGGCACGACCGCGCCCCCGCCCCCGGCGGAATGGCGCAAGCTCGTGGCCGGCAACGAACTACGCCTGGACGCCGACGCGGCGCTCATTCCCGTACGCACCACCGACGTCAGCCGTGGCCTGCTGCGCCTGTATTTTCCGCCGGAAGGCCCCGGCCCCGACCCCGAGGCGGCCGACCTCTACCGGGCCATCGGCCAGCAGCTCGGCATCGCGCTCGAAAACCTCGACGCGATCAACTCCCTGCTCGGACAAAACGCCCTGCTCGCCTCCATCTTCGAGGGCATTTCCGACCCCCTGGCCCTGCTCGACGCCAATTTCGGCGTCATCCTGGCCAACGAACCCGCCCGGGAACTGGCCCAGGCGCTGCAAAAGGATCTGGTCCGCCGCCACTGTCCCGCGCCGCCGGCCGGCACGCGGCAAGCGCCGCCCCTGCCGCCGGAGATCTTCGGCCCGCCGATCCCGACGGCGGCGGACGCGCCAGCCCGCTTACAGGGCAAGGGCTCCGTCTCCACGGTCACCCTCCCCGACGGCCGCTCCTTCGCCGTCACCCGCTACCCGCTGGACGCCTCCACCGGCACCACCGGCCGCATGGTGGTCTACGCCCGCGAGAACACCGCCGAGAGGCGCATGCGCGAACAGATGCGCCAGACCGAAAAGCTCGTGGCCGTGGGCAAGCTCGCCGCGGGGCTCGCCCACGAAATCAACAACCCCCTCGGCGTCATCAGCTGCTACGCGGAACTGCTGCGCAGCAACATCGCCGACCCGCAGGCCCTGGACGACCTCGCCGTCATCGAGCGCCACGCCGTCATGGCCAAAAAGGTGCTGCGCGACCTCCTCGACTTCGCCCGGCCGCGACCGGCCACGCCCGGCCCCTGCGACGTCGCGACCCTGCTCGCGAGCCTCTCCCGCATCTTCGAGGTCCAGGCCCAGGCGCGCAAGGTCCGCCTCGTCACGCGCACCGCCCCGTCCCTGCCCCTGGCCAAGGCCGACGCCTCGGGACTGGAACAGGTGCTCTCCAACCTGCTCCTCAATGCCCTGGACGCCGTCGCGGCCGGAAACGGCGAGATCGTCATGAAGGCCGACAAGGCCCCGGACGAAGACGCGGTGCGCATCCGCGTGTCCGACAACGGGCCGGGCATCGCGCCCGAAGACCTCTCGCGCATCTTCGACCCCTTCTTCACCACCAAGGAGGCCGGCCGCGGCTCGGGACTGGGGCTGGCCGTGGTCTACGGGCTGCTGCGCGACATGGGCGGCCGGATCGAAGTGGAAAATGCCGGCGGCGCGGTCTTCACCGTCACCCTGCCGGCCTGCGGCCGCGACTGCCAGGAGGAAATCCCATGAATGAAACCGCGCCGCGCGTGCTCATCGTCGACGACCAGCCGGACTTCGCCCGCGGGCTCACCCGGCTGCTCGCGCCCAAAATCCCCGAAGCCCGGCTCGACCACGTCTGTTCCGGCGAGGCAGCCCTGGAAGACCTCGCCGCGCGCCCCTGCGCCGTGCTCGTCACGGACCTGCGCATGCCCGGGATTTCAGGCCTGGAGTTGCTGCCCCGGGCGCTCGCCCTGGAACCGCGCCTGGGCGTGGTGCTCCTCACGGCCCACGGCGACATCGACACGGCCGTGGCCGCACTCAAGGCCGGAGCCTACGATTTCCTCACCAAACCCGTGGACTCCGAGCATCTGGCCCGGGTCATCGCCAAGGGCCTGGAACGGGCGGAGCTGCTTCGCGAAAACCAGCGTCTTCGCGCCGCGGTCGAAGCCTGCGGCGCAAGCGTCGGGCTCCTCGGCGAATCCCCGGCCATGGCGCAGGTCAAGGAAGCCATCGCCGCCGTGGCCGGCTCGGACTACACCGTGCTCATTCGCGGCGAATCCGGCACGGGCAAGGAACTCGCCGCCCGGGCCATACACAGCCTGTCGCGGCGTGCCGCCGGCCCGTTTCTTTCCGTCAACTGCCCGGCCATCCCGGACCAGTTGCTCGAAAGCGAACTCTTCGGCCACGTGCGCGGGGCCTTCACCGGAGCCGAACGCGACCGGCGCGGCCTGTTCCAGTCCGCCAACGGCGGCGTCATCGTGCTCGACGAAATCGGCGACATCCCCATGAGCGTGCAGACCAAACTCCTGCGCGTGCTCCAGGAACGCGAAGTCCGCCCCGTGGGCTCGAGCAAATCCACGCCCATCGACGTGCGCATCCTCGCCTCCACCAACCAGGACCTCGAAGCCAAGATCGCCGACAAATCCTTCCGCGAAGACCTCTACTACCGCCTTAACGTGCTCACCGTGCGCATGCCGCCCCTTCGCGAACGCCGCGAAGACATCCCGTTGCTCGCCACGGCCTTCCTCTCGCGCGCCTGCCGCGAAACAGGCATCGGCGAAAAGGAATTCTCCGCCGAAGCCCTCGCCGCCCTCGCCGGTCGGGACTGGCCCGGCAACGTGCGCGAACTCTTCAACTTCGTGCGCCGCCTCACCGTCTTCTGCCGCGGCGACGTCATCGGCCCCAAGGCCGTGGCCACCGCCGACCCCGACCAGTCCGACCCCATCGACGGCGACGACGAAGCCGGCATGGCCGCGCCCTACCTCGAAGCCAAAGCCCGCGTCGTCGACGCCTTCACCCGCCGCTACGTCGAACGCCTGCTCGGCCAGACGCGCGGCAACGTCTCCGAAGCCGCCCGGCTGTCCGGGCTGGAACGGGTGTCGCTCCAGAAGATCCTGCGGCGATTGGGCATCGCGGCTGAGGGGTACCGGTGAGGGAGAGAGGAGAAAGAAGCCCTTAAAGGAAGTCTCTTAGTATGCGGCGCTTCGCCCACAGACCGCCCTCCTACCCGCTTGCCACTTCCCCCCGCCCGGGAGGTCCGGGAGGGGATGATCCCCTCCCGGCCGCTGGAGGCAGCTTCCCCTTCGTTCTCTCCCCCTCTCCGCTCCCACTCTCCCCTCAACGCCCCCGCTACCGCCTCGTCGCGACCGCCGTCATGACCCCCGCGCCGATGAGCGCGCCGCCGCCCACGCGGCGCAGGCGGCCCACGAAGCGCGGGTCGCGGATACGGCCGCCGACGCTGCCGGAGAGGGTCGCGTAGGCGGCGGTGTTGCACGCACCGAGGATGACAAAGGTCGCACCGAGAAGAAGGAGTTGCGGCAGGGCCGGGGCCGAGGGGCTGACGAACTGGGGCAGGAAGGCGACGAAAAAGAGGATGGTCTTGGGATTGAGCAGCGTCACGGTAAAGGCGTGGACGAATTTGCGTCCGGCCGGGCACGAGGCCGGGGCGACGGCCGAGGCGTCACCGGCGCGCAGCATGCCGATGCCGAGCCAGACGAGGTAGAGCGCGCCCACGGCCTTGACCATGGTGAAGGCGGCGGCCGAGGCGGAGAGCACCGCACCAAGTCCGGCCAGGGAGCCGGCGCAGGCCACGGCATCGCCCAGGCACACGCCGGCCACGAGGGACCAGACCGATTTGCGGCCTTCGGCGAGGCCGTAGCCGATGACCATGAGCACGGTGGGGCCGGGGAAAACGAGCAGCAGGGACGCTGCCGCGACGAAGGCGAGGTAGAGGGGAAGCGTCATGGCGGACTCCTTTGCCGCCGGATTATCCTTTCCCCGGGAAGGCGTAAATCCCGCAGCGCCGGCAATCGCCGCAACCGGCAGGCGGGCATTTGGCCGTGGGCACGCCGTCGCGGTAGCGCTCCCATTCGCGCCAGAGAAAGTCGCGCGAGACGCCAATATCGACGACGTCCCAGGGGAAGGCCTCGTCACGGGGGCGTTCGCGGTCGAGGTAGGCGGCGATGTCGCCGTCCCAGGATTTGAGCGCGCGGCGGAAGCTCCCGGCGGCGACGGCCTGTTCGATGAGCGGGAAAAGAGCGGCGTCGCCGCGCGCGAGGAGGCCTTGCATGCGCGCGGCGGAGGCGTTTTCCACTTCCACCTTGAAGCCCTTGAGCGGCTTGGCCGCGGCGCGCACAGAGGCGTAGGCCGCTTCGATGGCCGCTTCGGAGGCCATGGGCGCCCATTGCATGGGCGTAAAGGGTTTGGGGACGAGGGGATTGACCGAAAGCGTGGCGTGGGCCACACCGCGCTTGCCCACACCGATGGAGGCGGACGCGGCGACTTCGCGCAGCAGCGGCGCAAGGGATGTGAAATCCTCTTCGGTTTCCCCGGGCCAGCCGACGATCAGGTAGAATTTGAGGTGGTTCACGCCGTGTTTGCCGGCCAGGGAGACGGCGCGCAACAGAGCCTCCACGGACAGATGCTTGTTGGCGGCGCGGCGCAGGCGTTCGCTCGGGGCTTCGAGGGCGAGCGTGAGGGTGCGCAGGCCGGCCTCGCGCAGGACGGCGAGCAGCTCCGGGGTCACGCCGTCGGCGCGGATGGAGGACAGGGAGAATTTCGTGCCGCGCTTTCTCAGCCAATGCAAAAAGGGCAGCAGGTCGGGCCAGTCCGTGAGCGCCGTGCCCACGAGCCCGACCTTGCGCGGGGAGACGTCCTCGACAAGCGCCTGCAAATCACGAAGGCGCGCCTGCCTGGGAGGGCGGTAGACGTAGCCCGCGGCGCAGAAGCGGCAGCCGTAGGGACAGCCCCGGTTGACCTCGACGAGGAACATGTCGCGGAAGGCGGCGTGGCCGGAGACGAAGCAGGAATGGACGGGGTCGGCGAGCAGTCCCGGCGCGTCCGCGCAGTGCGCCACGACGCGAGCGACCGGGGTTTTCGTACGCCCGGGCACGAGCACGCCCGGCATGTCGGCCACGGCGGCGAGGCAGGCGGCCTTGTCCGCGCCGGCCAGGGCCTCACGGCGCAGCCGGTCCATGACGGCGGCGAGCCCGGCCTCGGCCTCGCCGACGAAAAGCAGGTCGAGCACCGGCAGGATGGGCGCAGGGTTGATAAAAGAGAGCGGCCCGCCTCCCATGACGATGGGAAAGTCGGGCCGCGCCTCGGACGTGAGGGGGATTTCCGCCGCGGCCAGTGCGGCGGCCACGGGCAGGTAGTCTTCTTCGTAGCACAGCGAAAAGGCGACCACCGGGAAGCGGGCCAGGGGGAGGCCCGAATCCTCGGCCACGGGTGGCCGGCCCGGGCGGCAGAACACGCGTTCCACGGCCAGGGCGGGGTTTTCGGCGAGCAGCCGCCAGGCGGCCTGCCAGCCGAGCGCCGAGAGGGCCAGGGCGGCGTCGCCGGGGACGGCCAGGGCTATGGGGAGCCGTCCCCCGAAGTCCCGCGTCTCGGGCCTGTCCAGCCCGAAATACACCTTGGCCCGCGTTTTTTCGCTCAAGAAGCCTTCCAACCGCCGGGGGCCTCGCGGCCCCCCGACGGGTCAGGGACGCAGGGGGAATGCCCCCGCGCAGCCGTCGCGCGCCGATTCCTTTTGTTAAAAAATACTGCCGTATCTTTTAAGGGGCACACCGCTAATCCGCCTGCATGCGGATGAAAGAGGGAATTTCGAATTCCTCCTCGTCGAAGAGGAACTCTTCCTCTCCGGCGGGCTGCGCCTTGATCGGGTTCTGGGACAGGGCGGCCTCGGGGTTGCCCTTCTTGCCGCCTTTGCGCAGGTAGGCCGGGATGTTGTAGTCGTTGGCCTGCTGGCTGGAGAGCACGCGCATGCTGCGCGGGCTCTGCATGCCGCCCCCGCCGCCGCCTCCGCCGCCGCCCATGGGCGGGGTGGCCGGCTTCTGGCGGTTGAGACTCGTGATGACTTCGACGGGCTTTTGCTGTTCCTCGCGTTTCTGCGCGGGCGCGGCATCGCGCTGCATGGCCGACTCGATGCCCGTGGCGATGACGGTGATGCGCATCTCGTCCGTGGCGTCGGGGTCGAAGACGGTGCCGAAGAAGACCTTGGCGTCCTCGTGCACGGCTTCGGTGATGGTGGAGGCGGCTTCGTCCACCTCTTCGATGGTGAGGTCCGGGCCGCAGGTGATGTTCATGAGCACGCCGCGCGCGCCGTCGATGGTGACGTCCTCGAGCAGCGGGCTGGTGATGGCCTTGAGCGCCGCCTCGCGGGCGCGGGATTCGCCGCGCGCGGTACCGAAGCCCATCATGGCAAGGCCCATCTCGCTCATCACCGCCTTGACGTCGGCGAAGTCCAGGTTGATCAGGCCCGGGACCATGATGAGGTCGGAAATGCCCTTGACGGCGTAGTAAAGGATCTCGTCGGCCTTCTTGAGCATCTCCATGAAGGTGGCCTTCTTGGAGGCAAGCGACAGCAGGCGGTCGTTGGGGATGGTGATGATGGAGTCCACCACGTCCCGAAGGGCCTGCACGCCCTTTTCGGCCGAGAGCAGGCGTTTCTTGCCCTCGAAATAGAACGGCTTGGTGACCACGGCCACGGTGAGCGCGCCGGCTTCCTTGGCCACCTGGGCGACCACGGGGGCCGCGCCGGTGCCGGTGCCGCCGCCCATGCCGGCGGTGACGAAGACCATGTCGCAATCGCCGATGGCGGCGCGGATGGCGTCGATGCTCTCCAGGGCGGCGTCGCGGCCGACGTCGGGATTGGCTCCCGCGCCGAGGCCCTTGGTGAGCTTTTCGCCGAGCTGGATGCGGTATTCGGCCTGGGACTTCTGCAAGGCCTGAATATCGGTGTTGGCCGTAATGAAGGTCACGCCGGACATGGCCGAGCAGATCATGTTCTCGACGGCGTTTCCACCGCCGCCGCCGCAGCCGACGACCTTGATGCGGGCGTTGGAGCCCTGGTCGAGTTCCAAATATTCCATCTTCTTGTCTCCCCCTAGCGGATCTCCCTGAAAATCCCCCGAAAAAGCGGCCTCTCGCGGACCTACTTCACGTCCACGAACCATTTCCGCATCCTCCCCAGAATGCGGTTGAACACATTTTCGTCGCGGATGCGGAAGCGCTGCTCCACGCCTTCCTTTTCCGCGCCGAACATGAGCAGCCCCACGGCGGTGGCGTACATGGGGCTGTTGACCACGTCCTTGAGGCCCCCGACCTTGTCCGGGTAGCCTATGCGCGTGGGCAGGTTGAAAATCTGTTCTCCCAGTTCCTGGATGCCTTCGATCAGCGCCGTGCCGCCCGTGAGGACGACGCCCGCGCCGATCTGGTTCTTCATGCCCGAGCGGATGAGCTCCTGGTCGACCAGCGCCAGCATCTCTTCCACGCGAGGCTCGCAGATTTCGGCCAACACCTGTCGCGAGAGTCGGCGGGGCTCCCTCCCCCCGACGCTCATGACCTCGATGACCTCGTCTTTTGGCACCATCTCGGCCAGGGCGCAACCATACTTGATCTTGATCTTTTCCGCCGAAGCCATGGGCGTGCGCAACCCGAAGGCGATATCGTTGGTCAGGTTGGTGCCGCCAAGGGCGAGCACCGCGGTGTGCTTGATGGAATCATTGGCGAAAATGGCCAGGTCCGTGGTGCCGCCGCCGAGGTCCACGAGCGCCACGCCGATCTCCCGCTCCTCGCCCGTGAGCACGGCCTTGGAGGAGGCCAGGGATTCGAGCACGATGTCGGAGACGTCGAGCCCGGCCCGGTGGCAGGAGCGGATGATGTTCTGGGCGCTGGTGACCGCGCCGGTGACGATGTGCACCCGCACTTCCAGACGCACGCCGGCCATGCCGAGCGGGTCGGCGATGCCGCGCTGGTCGTCGACGATGAATTCCTGGGGCAAAATATGGATGACTTCCCGGTCGAGCGGAATGGCCACGGCCTTGGCCGCGTCGATGACCCGCTCGATGTCCCGGGGGCCGACCTCGCCGCCCTTGACGGCGATGACCCCGTGGCTGTTGAAGCCCTTGATGTGGCTGCCCGCGATGCCGGCGTAGACCGAGCGGATTTCGCACCCGGCCATGAGCTCGGCCTCTTCCAGGGCCTTCTTGATGGATTGCACGGTCTGCTCGATATTGACGACCACGCCCTTGCGCAGGCCCGTGGAGGGGCTGGTGCCGATGCCCACCACGTCCACGCCCTCGGGCGAGAGTTCGCCGACGACCACGCAAATCTTGGTGGTGCCGATATCGAGTCCGACGATAAGTTCCGACCTGGCCATAAACCGCTCCCTGAACGTTTCCACTCGCGGCGTCGGTGCCGCCCGCGCACGGTTCTACGTCAAACACGCGACGATTTCATTGCCTATTTCGCCCCCCCCGGAGCGAAAGGCCCCCCATAAACGCCGTCGCCGTTGCGCCCTTCCCCTAGCCTTGCGACAGTTCCCCCGAATTGCCGCGCTTTTCCACCCAGACCTTGTCGCCTTCGGCGGTGATGAGACCGACTTTGTCCAGTTCACCCCGCCGGCGCAAGTCCGTCCAGACAAGATTCATGCGCGAGAGGTTGCGGCGCCATTCCTTGGAGCCCAGACACAAAAGGATGCCCGGATCCATGAGGCGGATTTCCAGGCCCCGGCCCCAACTGAGGCGCAACCACGCGATCTGCCCGAAATCGAAGGGAACCTGGTGCTCGGCCACGGCCCGGCGCAGATCGGCCAGCAGGGCCAGGTGCTTTTCCATGCCGGCCTCGACCTCGATCTGGGGCAGGGAAACGAACTGCCCCGGCTCGACCTTGTCGATGATGCGCCCAACCTCGTCGGCGTAATAGAGGGTTCCCTGATACTGCACAAGATAGGAAGGGGCCTTTTCCTTCACTTCCACGACGACGGAGCCGGGAAGCACCCGTTTGACCGTCACCGTGTCGACCCAGGGTTCGCGGGCCAAATCGGCCCGCATCCGGTCCATGGAAAGCGATAGTACGTTGACACCCGGGGCCAGTCCCGCCACCTGGCGGATATGTTCCTCGGACAGCCGGGAGCACCCCGTGATCGTGGCGTTTTGCAGGGCGAAGTAATTGACCGTGGTCAACCAGCGGTATCCGGCCAGAAGCGCCACGCTCACGGCCAATAAAATGGCGCCCATGAAGGCCATGGACACGGCACGGGTGAAAAGCTTGCCCATGCCGCCGAGGCTCACCGTAGGCATGTGCACGGAGTAGCCGCAGCTGCGGGAATTGCGGTTGCGGTTGCCCTTGGATTTGACCACCCGGCTCTTGACGGTCACGCGCGGCGGAGAGCCCGCGTACCCGTTGCGGCGTTTCTTGGCCGCGCCTCCCATTCCGAGCCCGGAAAGCGTTCCTACCCTGACATTCATGGCGCCACCCTCACTTCCAGTTCCAGTTCATGGCCGCTTCGCTCCCGCACGGCCTCCCTTGCCGCATCGATGAGCGCAAACGCCTCGCTGCACGTCCCTCCGCCATAATTCACCAAAAAGTTTGCGTGTTTTTCGGAAAGCCCCATGCCGCCGAACCGTTTTCCCCGAAATCCCGCAGCCTCGAGCAACCGCCAGGCCGCCTCGCCCGGCGGGTTCTTGAACAAACTCCCGGCCGTGGCCGCGGTGATGGGCTGGCTGGCCCGTTTCTGTTTGAGGTTGGCCACCATCGCCCCCCGTATGGCGACGGGCTCCTCCACCTCGCAGTCGATCTCCGCCGCAAGCACCACGAAAAACCCTGCGACGCCCGTCACGGTGAAGCGGCGGTAGGCCGCCGCAAACCCCTCGCGCGCAACCCAGGCGAGCCCCGTCCCGGGCGACCAGACCTGCACCCGGGCCAGCACGTCGCCCATGGCGTCGCCGTAGGAGCCGGCATTGCCGGCCACGGCCCCGCCCACGGACCCAGGCACGCCGATGAGCCCGCCAAGGCCGGAAAGCCCCTGTGTGGCGAGCCAGGCGACCAGGCGTTGCAGTTTGACCCCGGCGCCGACCCGCACGCGGATTTTCCCCTGCGGGCGTTCGTGCAAGATCACCGGCTCCCCCGTGATGCGGGGGCTTACGACCACGAACGGCAGTTCGCCGTCCCCGGCCAGGACGTTGCTGCCGCCGCCAAGGACGAACGGCGCGCCGCCAAGGCCCGTGAGCCTGTCTTCCAGCCCCGCAGCCTCTTCGGGCCGCGTGAAAACGATTTCCGCCAGGGCGCGTCCGCCCAGGCGCAAGGTGGTCCGGTCCGCGAAAAGCGGTCCGGGCCTGACCTCAAGCGTCACCATGCGCCTCCAGGTAGTGTACGCCCACCTGCCAGATGCTGCCCGCGCCAAGGGTCATGAGCACGTCGCCCGGGCGCAGGATGCCGGGCAGGGCTTCCTCCATGGCCGCGAAATCGCGGTAGTAGGACACTTCCGTCTTGCTCACCTGGCGGATGCCCTGGGCCAGGCTCTCGCCGCTGACGCCGGGAATCGGCGCTTCCGAGGCCGGGTAGATCTCCGTGAGCAGAAGCTGGTCCGCCCCGGCGAAACAGGTGCAAAAATCGCCGAAAAGCAGCTTGGTGCGCGAAAAACGGTGCGGCTGGAACGCCACCACCAGCCTGCGGTCCGGGTAGACGGTCCTGGCCGCGGCCAGCGTGGCCTTGATCTCGGCCGGATGGTGGCCGTAGTCGTCGATGACCGTGACGCCGCCGGCCTCGCCCTTGCGCTCGAAGCGCCGGCCCACGCCGCCGAATTTGGCCAGGGCCGCGGCGATGACGGGCACGGGAATGCCGGCCTCGAGCGAGATGCCGATCGCGCCCAGGGCGTTGAGGACGTTGTGGCGGCCGGGATGGTTGAGGCGCATTTCGCCGAGGTCGGCCCCGTCGAGGCTGACCCGGAAGCGGCTGCCGTCGCCGGTTTCGAGCACCGTGCCGCGAAGCCTAGCCTTTTCCCCGAAGCCGTAGGGCAAGACGGGCCGGTTGACGCGGGGCAGGATGCGCGCCACCCCGGGATCGTCCAGGCAGACCACTGCCACGCCGTAAAAGGGAATGCGATTTAAAAATTCCACGAACGCGTCGTCGATGGCCGCGAGGTCGGCGTAATGATCCAGGTGGTCGGCGTCCACGTTGGTGACGACGGAGGCGATGGGCGACAGGCACAGAAACGAACCGTCGGATTCGTCGGCCTCGGCGAGCAGGTACTCGCCCTGCCCCAGGCGCGCGTTGGCCCCGTAGGCGTTGAGGCGTCCGCCGATGATGACCGTGGGGTCGAAGCCGGCCTCGGTGAAAATAGTGGCCAGAAGCGACGTCGTGGTGGTCTTGCCGTGGGTGCCGGCCACGGCGATGCCGGTGCGCAGGCGCATGAGCTCGGCAAGCATCTCCGCGCGCGGGATGACCGGAATGCCGCGTTCCCTGGCGGCCACGACCTCGGGGTTGTCGTTCGTCACGGCCGTGGATTTGACCACGACGTCGGCCTCGCCCAGGTTTTCCCGGCCGTGGCCGATGGCGATGTTCGCGCCGAGGCCGCCCAGGCGCTTGACGGCCGCGCCCATGGCCATGTCCGAGCCCGAGACCTCGTAGCCGAGGTTCAAAAGCACCTCGGCGATGCCGCTCATGCCCGAGCCGCCGATGCCGATCATGTGGATCTTGCGCACCTTGCTCTGCATGGCCCCGGGGCCGTTTCGCGTCGCTTGCCGCATGTTCATTGCGCGCCTCCCCCGGACGCGGCGAGCCGCAACAGCGCCTCGGCCACGGCGGCGGCGGCGTCCGGCAGGGCGGCGGCGGCCGAGGCCCGGGCCATGGCTTCCAGACGACGCGGGTCATTTAAAAGGTCGATGCACATCCCGGCCAGGTCCGTGCCGGGCAGGTCCTTTTGCGCCACGACCACGGCCGCGCCCGCCTTGGCCAGATAGGCCGCGTTGACGGACTGGTGGTCGTGGGTGGCGAAGGGAAAGGGAATGAGCAGGCAGGGCTTGCCCGCGGCCGTGGCCTCGGCGAGCGTGGTCGCGCCGGCCCGGGCCAGGACGAGATCGGCGAAGGCGTAGGCCTCGGCCATGTCCTCGATGAAATTTTCCAGGATCACGCGCGGTGCGCCGGGCACGTCCGGCCGCGTGGCCATGATCGTGGCGGTACGCTCGCGCATGCGCTCGAAATCGGCCCGGCCGGCCTGGAGGCGCACGGTGATCCCGGCGTCGAGCAGGCGCGGCAGGATGTCGGCCACGGCGTCGTTGACCGCCCTGGCTCCCTGGCTGCCGCCGAGCACGAGCAGACGCCTGCCCTCCCCTTCGCGCGCACGGTCGCGGCCCGCGGCGATGCCGCCCCGGATGGGATTGCCCAGGCGCTCGGTCTTTCTCGCCGCAAACGCCCCCCCCTCGTCGGGATAGGTGATGAAGACGCGGTCCACGAAGCGGCCGAGGATGCGGTTGGTCACGCCAGGGACGCTGTTTTGCTCCTGGATGGCCGTGGGGATGCCCATAAGTCGGGCCACGGCCACGGGCATGAACCCGGCGTAGCCGCCGAATCCGGCCACCACGGCGGGGCGCTGCCGGGAGAACAGCTTGACGGCCAGCCCGAACGCCTTGGCCATCCAGAACGGCGCGGCCAGGGCGCGCAGGCCCCTGCCGAACACGCCGCTCGCCGGCAGGCCGACAAAGGGCAGGCCGGCCTTGGCCGCGAGCGCCCCCTCGGGCCCCTGGCCGCCGACGAAGAGGATATCCGCGTCCGGGCGGCGCTCGCGAAGGGCCTCAGCCACGGCCAAAGCCGGAAAAATGTGGCCCCCGGTGCCGCCGGTGGTCAACACGATGCGTGTCATGTCCTGGCGCTCCGGGAAAGGTTGAGGAGGATGCCCACGCACAGGAAGCAGGCGAGCAGATTCGAGCCGCCGTAGCTCAAAAAAGGCATGGCCACGCCCTTGGGCGGCACGCAGCCGAGCACCACCGCGAGGTTGAGGACGAAGCCGAGCCCGAGCACCAGGGCCATGCCATAGGCCGTGAAACGGTCGCGCAGGTCGTCCTGGGCGAGCGCCACCTTGAATGCGCGCCACAACAGGATGCCGATGCACAGAAACACAAGCGACACGCCGATAAAGCCCAACTCCTCGCCGAGCACGGCCATGATGAAGTCGTTATGGGCCTCGGGCAGATAGAACAGCTTCTGCTTGCCCGCGCCGAAACCGGCTCCGACGATGCCGCCCGAGCCAAAGGCGTAGAAGGACTGGACGAGCTGGTAGCCGACGTTTTGCGGGTCCTTGAAGGGATCGAGAAAGGCGAACCAGCGTTTGAAGCGGTAGGGCGAGGAGGCGATGAGCAGGCCCATGGCCCCGATGCCGAACATCATGGACACGGCGAGGTAGGTGATGCGCGTGCCGCCGACGAGGCTCATGAGGAAAAAGAGCATGCCGAGAAAAACCGCGCCGCCGAAGTCGGGCTGGAGCAGCAGGATGAGCCCGAGAAAGCCCGTGACCATGACCGGCGGGATGAATCCCACGGAAAAGGAACGGACGAGCTTCTGTTTCTGGCTGAAGAAATAGGCGAGGTACATGACCAACACCACCTTGGCCAGCTCCATGGGCTGCAACGTGGCCGGCCCGAGGTGCATCCAGCGCCGCGCGCCGCCGGCCTTGACGGAAAAGGGCGGCACGAGGGTGAGCACGAGCAGGCCGATGATGGCGAACAGCCAGAGGTAGACCGGGCCGTGCAGCACCTTGCGCGGCATGTAGGCGCAAATCGTCATGAGCCCGACGCTGACCAGGGCGAAAAGGGCCTGGCGCTGGAAGAAAAAGTAGCGGTTGCCGTTTAAGCGCTCGGCCATGACGCCGCTCGAGGAAAAGACCATGACGAGGCCAAGGCCCGCCAGGACCAGGGCCGCGCCCAGAAGCCAGAGGTCGAAACGGCCGGGCAGCTTGTTTTCGGCCGTGGCCACGCGCACCGCGCTCATGTCCGCTCCCCCGCGTCCCTGTTCATGGGCAAGGCGGCGAAAATCCGCTGGAAATCCCGCCCCCGGGCCTTGTAGCCGTCGTAGAGGTCGAAACTGGCCGTGGCCGGGGACAAAAGCACCACATCGCCGGGCTTTGCTTCGGCGAAAAGCCGGGTCATGGCCGCTTCCAGGGTCGCCTCGTGGAAAAGGGGCACCTGCCCGGCCCAGGCGGCCTCGAACACCTCGCGGTTGGCTCCGAAAAGCCCGACAGCGGCCACGCGCTCGCGCACGAGCGGCGTCAGCGCGGCGAGGTCGCCGCCCTTGAACACGCCGCCGGCTAAAAGCCGCACCGGGCGCTCGAAGCTGCGGATGGCCGCCTCCATGGCGGCGACCGTGGTGGCCTTGGAATCGTCCACGAAAAGCACCCCGCCCTTCTCGCCGATGACCTGCAGACGGTGTGGCGCGGGCACGAAAGTCGCAAACGCCTTCCCGGCGAGTTCCTCGCTGACGCCGAACGGCGCGGCGGCGAGGAAGGCGGCCTCCATGTCCTGGCGGTTGTGCGCGCCAATGAGCCTCGGGCAGGTGAAGCGGTCCGTGCCCGAAAACCAGACGACCTCGGCCTTGGTGAAAGCGCGGCCGGCCAGGGCGTCCCGCATCTCTTCCGGGGCGATGGCGAGGTCGTCCGGGCGCTGGGCGGCGAAGATGCGCAGCTTGGCCTCGAGGTATTCGGCGAGGTCCGCGTGCCAGTCCAGGTGGTTGGGGGCGAAATTGAGCAGCACGGCCACGCGGGGGCGAAAGGTGCGCGTGAGCTGCAACTGGAAGCTCGACACCTCGAGCACGACCACATCGGCGGGGTCGCCGGAGAGCACGTATTCGGACAGCGGCGTGCCGATGTTGCCGCCGGTGAAGACTTTGTTGCCCGCCGCCTCCAGCAGGTGGCTGACGAGCATCACGGTCGTGGTCTTGCCGTTGGAGCCCGTGACCGCGACCATGGGTTCGGAAACGAACCAGGAGGCGAGCTCCAGTTCGGAAAGCACCTGCGCGCCGGGGCAGGCGGCCAGGCAGTCGGCAAGGCCCGCGGCGCGGATGCCGGGCGAGAGCACCACCATGTCCGCGCCCGCGAAATCGGCCGGGCCGTGCGCGCCCAGGCGCAGGTCATACCCGGCTTCGGAGGCTTCCTCGCGAAAGGCGTCGGCCACGGCCTTGGCGTTTTTCTCCAGAAAGCGCACGGACGCGCCCAGGCGGGAAAGCAGCCGCGCGGCCGCACGACCGGACGCGCCGGCCCCGACCACCACGGCGAGGTGTCCGCGCAGCTGATCGGCATGGAGGAGATCGGACATAACTTTCGGCCGCCTAACGCAGTTTGAGGGTGGAAAGCCCGACAAGCGCCAACAGGATGGAGAGGATCCAGAACCGGATGATGATCTTCGATTCCGGCACGCCCATGAGCTCGAAATGGTGGTGCAGCGGGGCCATGCGGAAAATCCGCTTGCCGCCGGTCATCTTGAAGTAGCCGACCTGGAGGATGACCGAGACGGTCTCGGCCACGTACAGGCCGCCGACGACGATGAGGAGCAGCTCCTGCTTGCACAAAAGCGCGAGGAATCCGAGCGCCCCGCCAAGCGAGAGCGAACCCACGTCGCCCATGAAAATCTGCGCCGGGTAGGCGTTGAACCACAAAAACCCGAGTCCCGCGCCGACCATGGCCCCGCAGAACACCGTGACCTCGCCGACGCCGGAAACGGGCATGACTTGCAGGTAGCGCGCCATCTGCGCGTGGCCGGCCACATAGATGAACAGCGAAAACATGGCCGCGTTGACGATCATGGGGCCAATCGCGAGCCCGTCCAGGCCATCGGTCAGGTTCACGGCGTTGCTGGCCGCGATCATGACCAGCATGGCGAAGGGATAGTAGCCCCAGCCGAGGTCTGGATTGATGTGCTTGAAAAAGGGCACGGCCAGGCGCGTGGAATACTCGGGGTCGGACAGCAGCACGGCGGCGGCCACGCCCGAGACGATGAGCTGCCCCAGGAGCTTGCCCCGTGCGGAGAGGCCCTTGTTCTGCTTCTTCACCACCTTGGCGTGGTCGTCCACGTAGCCGAGCGCGCCGAATCCCAGGTACACGAAGATGGTCATCCAGACGTATTCGTTGGCCAGGTCGCCCCAGAGCAGCACGCTGACCAGGATGCAGAAGGCGATGAGCAGGCCGCCCATGGTCGGGGTGCCGGCCTTGCGCTGGTGGGCGGCCACATCCTCGTGGATGTACTGGCCGTACTTGAGGCGCGTGAGCCAGCGAATGAACCGCGGCCCGAAGACGATGGAAAGGACCAGGGCGGTCAGAAGCGCCGCGATCGACCGGAACGTGATGTAGCGGAAGACGTTCAGGGCGCTTAAATGCGCCGCAAGCGGCACCAGCAGGTAATAGATCATGCCGAGGCATCCTTCTGGAGGCTCTGGGTGAAGGCTGCCAGGTATTCCTCCATGCGCATGGAACGCGAACCCTTGAAAAGCAGCACCCCGCAGTCGAGGCCCAGGGGCGTTGCGGCCTCGACAAAGGCGTCCGGGGTGTCGACCACGGCGAAACGGCCGGAAAAGCCGGAACGGGTCAGGCCCTCGGCCACGGCGTCGGCGTAGTTGCCGTGAAAAAAGACGGCCTTCGCGCCGCTGCACCCGGCGATCTCGCCGAGGCGCGCGTGTTCGTCCGCGGCATGGGCGCCCATTTCGCGCATCTCGCCGAGCACGAGGACGAGGGGTTTGTCCTTTGCGGCCTCGGCGGCCGAGGCGATGGCGCGGCGCATGGACAGCGGATTGGCGTTGTAGGTGTCGTCGATGATGGTGAAGCAGCCCTGGCGGCGGCACAGGAAACGCTGCTCGGGCATCACGGCCGTCTCGAGCCCGGAGACGATCTGCTTTTCGCCCGCGCCCAGGATATGGGCGGCGGCGGCGGCGGCCAGGATGTTCTCGGCGAAATGCCCGCCCGTCAGGGGGGTGACGGCCTCGAGCTCGAGATCGCCGAGCTTGAGGAAAAAGCGGCCGCGCCCTTCGGAGAGCGCGCCCAGGTACTTGGCGCGATACGGGGCGGCGTGGCCCGCGCCCTGGCCCCTCACGGACATGCCCCGCACGCGCGGGTACACGGCCAGGGCCGCTTCCCAGAGCTCGGGATAGTCCATGGACGCGAGCGCCACGCCGCCCGGACGCAGCGCCCCAAAAAGCCGCGTCTTCTCGGCGGCGACGCCGGCCACGTCGCGAAGGGCCTCGAGATGGGCCGGGCCGACGTTGTGGATCACGGCGATGTCCGGCTCGGCGATGGCGGCCAGTGGGGCCATTTCGCCGGGAGCGGAGATGCCGAGCTCCATGACCCAGAAGCGGTCCGTGGCCGCGGCCTCGAGCATGGACAGCGGCAGGCCGATGCGGTTGTTGTAATTTTTATAGTTCTTGGCCGTTGGCCCGACCCGGGACAGGATCGCGGCGCAAAGCTCCTTGACCGTGGTCTTGCCGGCCGAGCCGGAGACGGCCACGAGCTTGGCCTCGACGCTCTCGCGCCAGGCGCGGGCGAGCTTGCCGAGCGCGGCCACGGTGTCGCGCACGAGGAGCACCGGCGTGCCTTCGGGCAGGCCCGACAGGGGCCTGTCGGCCAGCACGGCTGCCGCGCCCTTGGCCACGGCCTCGGCGGCGAAATGGTGGCCGTCCAGGCGCGCGCCCGGCACGCAGACGAACAGACAGCCCGGGATCACGGCCCGGCTGTCGATGCGGACGGCCTCGATGACGGGATTGCCCCGCTCCCCCACGTCGCCGACGGCCCCGGTGGCCGCGAGGATAGCAGACAGGGTCATGCGCATCCGGTGAGCTCCCTGACCACGGCGGCGTCGGAAAACGGGTACTTCACGTCGCCGATCTGCTGATAGGTTTCGTGTCCCTTGCCGGCGATGACCAGCACGTCCTCGGGCCGCATTGCGCCAAGGGCCAGTTCGATGGCCCGCCGCCGGTCCGGTTCGAGGATGGCCCGGCGGGCTCCGGCGAGCCCGGGCTTGGCGTCCTCCATGATGGCCAGCGGTTCCTCGTGGCGGGGATTGTCGGAGGTGAGCACGGCCACGTCGGCGTGGCGCGCCACGGCCGCGGCCATGAGCGGCCGCTTGGTGCGGTCGCGGTCGCCGCCGCAGCCGAACACGGCGTAAAGCTTGCCGGGCGTGAACTCCCTTGCGGCGGAGAGCACGTTTTCCAGGGCGTCCGGGGTGTGGGCGTAATCGACCAGCACCGTGAGTCCGGCCGGGTTGGGGATGCGCTCCAGGCGGCCCGGCGCGCCGTGGCAATCGGCCAGGGAGGCGAAGGTTTCGGCCGACAGGCCGAGCGCCAGGGCCAGGCCCATGGCGGCCAGCAGGTTGGCGGCGTTATGGCGGCCGGGCATGGGCGAGGCGACCTCGAAGGCCTCGTCGCCGAAAGTCGCGCCGAGCACCAAGCCGTCGCGGCCGTGTTCGCGGATGCCGCCGGCGAGCAGCCGGGAAAACCCGTGTGGCGGCTTGCCGAGGCCATAGCCGATGGCCTGGGGAAATTCGCGCAAAAGCCGCAGGCCGAAGGGGTCGTCGAAGTTGAGCACGGCCCTCGCCGGATCGACGCGGTAGGCGCGGAACAGCTTGGCCTTGGCCGCGAAATAGGTCTCCATGTCGCGGTGGTAGTCCAGATGGTCCTGGGTCAGGTTGGTGAAGGCGGCGGCGGCGAAGGCAAGGCCGGCGAGGCGGTCCTGGTCCAGGGCGTGGGAGGAGGCCTCCATGACGGCGAGGTCGCAACCGGCGCGGTCCATGGCGGCGAGGTTTTCGTGGATGGTCAGGCAGTCCGGGGTGGTGAGCGACGCGTCGCGGGAAAAGCCGGGCCAGCGGTAGGCCACGGTGCCGAGCACGCCGACCTTTTTACCGGCGGCGGCGCCCAGGCATTCAAGCAGGTAGCTGACCGTGGTCTTGCCGTTGGTGCCGGTCACGGCGGCCACGGGCATGGCCATGCGGTCGGTGCCGTAGCGCGCGCCGGCAAGCGTTCCCAACGCGACGCGCGGGTCGTCCACGGGAACGAATCGCGCGGCCGCGCCTTGCGGCAGCGCCGTGCCGGGCACGCCGACCACCCAGGCCGCACCGCGCGCCACGGCGTCGGGAACGAAACGCGCACCGTCGGCCGCGTTGCCGGCCATGGCCACGAACACGCCACCCGGCAGCACCTTGGCCGAATGCGCGGCCACGGGAACCCCGCCGGCCCGCACCGTTTCCACCAGGGCGGCGAACGCCGCGTCGCCTGCTGTCGTCATCATTGCTGCGCCATCCTTAGGAGGGCCTGGAAAGCCACAACACGAAATCGTTCTTGTTCTCGCCCGGCCAGGGCGCGCCCGGGGCCGGGCTCTGCTTGTTGACGATGAGCCCCTGCCCTTCGAGCTTGGGCACGATGCCCTTTTGCATGAGGATTTCCACGGCCTTGCGCAGGGGCATGCCGGAAAAATTGGGTACGGAGTGGACCTCGACGGCCTTGACCTCCGTGGGCGTGGACTGGGCGATCTCCATGATCTCCTTGTCGGCGCTCGTGGGCCCCTTGGCCTGTTCGGCGCGGGCCGCCTGGCCCGCCTGGCCTGCCGGCACGGCCGGCGCGGTCTGGGCCGGGCCCGCCGACGCGGCGGAAGCCTGGACCGTCTCGGGCATGCGGCCGAGGTAGGACAACGTGCGCAGCGTCATCTCCCGCACCGCCGGCGCGGCGACGACCCCGCCGTAGTGGCTCGGCTCGGGTTCGTCAACCATGACCATGACGATGTACTCCGGCGTGATCGCCGGCACGAAGGCGACGAAGGAGCCGAGATATTTGTTGCCGTACCCGCCGTGGGCCGCGGCCTTCTGGGCGGTGCCGGTCTTGCCGCCGATCTCCAGGCCCGCGATGCGCGCCGTTTTGCCGGTGCCGTGTTCCTCGTTGACCACGTCGCGCATCATGCGTTCCACGGAGCGGCAGACGTCGACGTCGAAGACGCGGTAAGGCGCACGCTTGGGCATGGTGTCGTCGGGGTCGGCCACGAGCTTCAGCGGCTTGTACACGCCGTCGTTGGCCAGGATGAGAAAAGCCTGGGCGAGCTGGACCGGGGTGACGGCCACGCCCTGGCCGAAGGATTGCGTGGCCACGTCCAGGGGAGACCAGGACTTGAGCGGACGCAGCAGCCCCTTGCCCTCGCCGGAGATGGGCAGGCCCGTGGGGCGGCCGAAGCCGAGCTTTTCGAAATAGGAATGCAGCCGCGTCGCGCCGAGCTGGAGGCCGATCTTGGCCGCGCCGATGTTGCTCGAAACGCGCACGATCATGCTGACGGGCAGCACGCCGTAGGAGTGCGTGTCCTTGATGACGCGGCTGGCGAAGGAGAACTTGCCGTTTTCGCAATTGAACGTCGAGGTGGGCTTGACCACGCGCTCCTGGAGCGCCGCGGCCACGAGCAGGGGCTTCATGGTGGAGCCGGGCTCGAACACGTCCAGGGCGGCGTGGTTGCGGGCGATGCGCGGGCTGATGCCGCGCCCTACGTTGGGGTTGAAGAAGGGGTAGTTGGCCATGGCCAGGATCTCGCCCGTGGGCACGTGGACCACGATGGCCGTGCCGGCCTTGGCGTTGTTGGCGGTGACGGCCTTTTCCAGCTCCTCCTCGGCGAAAAACTGGATCTGGGAGTCGATGGTCAGGCGCACGCCCTTGCCGTTGACATCGTTGAGCTCGCGTCCCTGGGAATCGAAAAAGAAGCGGCGGCCCGAGGCGTCGCGCTGCACCACGTATTTGGCCTGGCGGCCGGTGAGGCGCTCGTCGAAGGCCTTTTCCATGCCTTCCAGGCCCACGTCGCCGACGCCGACGAAGCCCATGAGCTGGCTGGCGAGATGGCCGTTGGGATAAAACCTGGCGAATTCCTTGGTGAAATACACACCGGGCAGTTTCGCTTCGCGGATGCGGGCGGCGGTACGGTCGCCCACGCGCCAGGAAACGTAGACCATGGAGGAAGAGCTTTGCAGCTTCTTGAGCACCCGCTGTTCCTTCATGTGCAGCACTTTTGACAGGAAGGCGGCGGTCTTTTCCGGTTCCTCGATTTCCTTGGGCCGCACGAACAGGGCCTCGACCTCGACGCTTTTGGCGAGCAGCCTGCCGCCCCGGTCGTAGATCTCGCCCCTGGCCCCCTTGTCCACCTCCGAGGCCAGATGCTGCCGAATGGCCTTTTCCGCCAGCTCCGGGCCGGCCACGATCTGGAGATAGCCCGCCCGGGTCCACAGCCCGAGCCAGGCCAGACAGAAAAAAACACCCACGCACGTGAGCTTGACCCGGCTCCAATCCCGGACGGTCTGTTGCTGGCGATCGACCTTCGAAGCGCGCATGCCTGCTCCCGCGTCCCTTACGGCGTCCCGACGGCTTTGGCCCGGGACTTCTCCCTGGGCTTCGTTTTCGCGGCAGGCGGCGCATCCGGCGACGCCTTGGCCTGGCCCTTCGGCCGGGAATCGTCCGAAATGGCCACGAGCGGCGATGCCTCCACCGCGCCGTCCGGCCCCACGCGGCGGATCTGTCCCGGCCGCGCCGGCCCCAGGCCGTAATCCCGCGCCACCTCGCGCAGGCGCGAGGGCGTGATGAGCGTGTTGCGCTCCACTTCGAGCTTGGCGGCCAGGGCTTCGACCTCGTCGATCTGCCGCTGCATCTTGTTGAGCTCGTACGCCAGATCGACCCGCTCGATGTTGAGCCAGACGAGCCCCAGGCCGAAGACCAGCAGCAAGACCAGGCTAAACGCCATGGATATCGCCCATTCCCGCGAAAGCGTGCCCATCTCCCCTCCTCGGTCTCCAGCGTCGGCGTCGCGCCGCACGCCCCCCTCAGGCGTCCGGCAGCCGCTCGGCCACCCGCAGCTTGGCGCTTCGCGCCCGCGAGTTGGCCGCCACTTCTTCTTCGCCGGCCATGACGGGCTTTTTCGTCAGGATGCGGTAGCGCGCCCTGTGGCCGCACACGCACACCACCTGTTCGCGCGGGCACACGCAGTCCGTGGCCTCCGCGCGAAAGGAGTGCTTCACCATCCTGTCCTCGAGGGAATGAAAGGAGATCACAGCCACCCGCCCCCCCGGGGCGAGATGGTCGGGAATGGCCCGCAAGAACTCCTTCAACTCCCCAAGCTCGTCATTGACCGCCATGCGCAGGGCCTGGAACGTCCGGGTGGCCGGATGCTGCCTGGCCGTCGCCCGCCACTTGGCCGGGTAGGCCGCCGCCACGATCTCGGCCAGACGGGCCGTGGTGGTGATGGCGGCTTCCTCCCGGGCGGCGACGATGGCGCGGGCGATGCGCCCGGCCTGCGGATCCTCGCCGTACTCCCGGATGAGGTCCCGAAGCCGCGCAAAGGACGCCAGGTTGACCAGCCCTTCGGCGCTCTCCCCGCCGTCCTCGGCCCCCATGCGCATGTCCAGGGGGCCGTCGTGCAAAAACCCGAAGCCGCGCTCCGGGTCGTCGAGCTGCAAGGAGGACACCCCCGCGTCCAGCAATGCGGCATCGACCTTCTCCCACCCCGCCTCCGCCAGGGCCGCCGGGAACCGACTGAACGGCGCGCGCACGAGGCGCACCCGCTCGCCGTATGCCGTAAGGCGCCGCCCGGCCTCGTCCAGGGCCTCCCTGTCCCTGTCGAGCCCGAGCAGCCAGGCATCGCCCCCGGCCGCTTCGAGCATCCCCCTAGAATGCCCGCCAAGCCCTGTGGTGGCGTCCAAAATTTTCATGCCCGGCCGGATGGCCAGGAACTCCAGGACCTCCTTGAGCAGGACCGGGACGTGTACGGGCGCGGACAACATCGGCGGGCCTAGAGCTTGATCTTGACGCCCAGGTCGGCCAGGGCGGCCAGATCCGCGTCGATGCGCAGGCCCACCTGCCGCCGCCGCTCTTCGAACTTGGTCTGGTTCCAGATTTCGAACTTCTCGCCCACGCCGGCGAGCACCAGATCCTTGTCCAGCTGCGCGTAAGTGCGCAGGTACGGCGGCACCAGGATGCGCCCCTGCTTGTCCAGCGTCACCTCCATGGCCCCGGAGATGAGGAACCGCTCCAGGTCGCGGATGCGCGGGTCGAGCTTGTTGCCCTCCGCGAAGCTGGCCTCCACCTGCACCCAGACGTCCATGGGGTAGCCGGTGACGGCACCGTCGAAGTTGTTTGTGAGCATGATCCGGCCGTCTTCGACACGTGACAAGACCTCCTCCCGGTACTCGGGCGGCAGCATCAAGCGCCCCTTGGGGTCCAGGCTGCGGTAGGAATGGCCTCGGAACACGCGTCCTCGCTACGGCGGCTCACCACTTCTTACCACCTTTTCCCACATTTTCTCCATCAATAGCCCAGGAGTGTCAAGAAGAAACCACCCACGCCCCAAAATCCGCGCAAAACCTGGGTTCGCCGCTCCGGACCGCCGAAAAACTCCTCGAAAAAACTGGATAAAAAATCAGGAAGCGGGCATAGGGGAAAAGGGGTTCGGTTGTCGGCAGGCGCAAGCCTTGCCAGAAGGCTGCCGCAGTCGTTAGGGGTAAGACGTTGGAGGGACACGCGTTGCGGAAGCCGGCGTAGGGAGCGCGGGCATGGTGTGGACGTCAAGAAGCACCCACGGAAGGGCAGCATGCGCGACAGGGCGAGTTTGGACATTCCGGCCGGACTGGAAGAAGAATACTATCAGATCAGTCCGGACATCCTGCAGAGTTTCAGCAAGTTTCGTCCCCCGCTGAACATCTACCGTTTTCTGGAAAACGTCGGGCGGATAACGTCCTATTACAAGGTCGGCGACCGGCTTTCAAAAGAACAGACGCAGGAGTTGGCGGACCTCGTCGCCGAAGGCGTCATCTTTGTCTCTCGCGACGACCATCCCGTCTATGTCAAGCACATCAGCTACCAGCTCGACCTGGTGCTTCTCGACAAGCACCTGACCGAATCCGAAATCGCGGACATCTTCCAGATCGCGCTCACGCGGCGCATGGAAGCGTTCTTCGACCAGCCCGTGCGCCTGGTCTACGACAAGGTGCGCGACGACGCGTTGGTGCTGACGGAATACGTCTGGCAGGACTTCCACCGTTCCAAGGCCCTGGCCAAGCGGCATTACGGCACGCACAGCCTGGCCAACCACGCGGTCAACTGTACCCTGCTCGGCCTGCACCTGTTCCTGGCCGCCCAGGCGGACGGCTTCCGCGACGCGCGAAACGCCCGCACCGTTCTCGACCGCACGGTGCTGGGACTGCTCTTGCACGACCTCGGCATGACGCGGGTGCCGGCCCTCATCCGGGACAAGACGAAACCCCTTTTGCCCGATGAAATTCAAAAAATCCGGTGTCATACCATGTCCGGCTACGAGATGCTCTCCCGGCTCGACATCAAGTTCCCGGAGATGGAGCGCTGCGTGTCGGAACACCACGAGCGCCTGGACGGCTCGGGCTATCCGCAGAAGCTGAGCATGGGAAACATTTCCGAGACCGGGCTGCTCGCCGGCGTGGTCGATTCCTACTGCGCCATGACCAGCAAGCGCATCTACGCCCCGGCCATGGAGCCGCTCGCCGCGGCCAAAAAGCTGCTGGAGGAAAGCCGGCGCTACCCGGCGGACCACATCAAACGGCTGCTCGCGTTCCTGGCCGGGACGAAATAGGGCCGCCTTCCCACCTGCTTCCCACTTTTCCCACATTCTCCCACCGGGTCCGCCAGGGCCTTCAGGGAACAGCGGCGGCAACGGGCGCTCGCATGCAAAAAGAAACTCCGGACAGACCCCGGGGTTTCGCGGCATGTCGGCCGGCGCAGACGGTCTCTGCGACCTCAGCCGGCAGGCGCGCACTCGAGGCGCAGTTCGCGGAAGATCTCGCCCAGAGGCACGAATCCGAGCAGCCTTTCGCCCTCGATGACCGCGGCGAAGCGGCTGTCGGCCTTGATCATGGCGTCGAGCACGAGGTGCAGGGGATCGGACGGGGCGACGCGGGGGATGTCGCGGCGGGCGGCCTCGGCGGCCTTGCGCGACATGCAGTGGCGGCAGGCGGCGCGGTAGGTTTCCTCGAAATCGTCGTCGCCGAGGCTCGTGCGCAGACTCGCCTCCAGGGCGCAGTCGTTGATGTCGGCAAGCAGCGTGCGCAGGCTGACCACGCCCCAGAACCGGCTCCGGCGCATGACGGCCACGGCGTCCATATCCGGGCTTTTCTTCAAATGATCCCGCAGCTTGTCTGCCACGGCGGACAATTCCTCCTCGGCATCGACGGCAACGACATCGGTGCGCAAGGCGTCAAAGGCGCGTTTGCTTATCATGGGCTCTCTCCGGCTGGCGTGGTGCGCCAAGGGTACCCGGCTTCGCCCGGATTGGAAAGGGAAGCGGCCGGCTTTTTCTGGCGCGGCGGGCCGTTTTGCCGTATCTTGCCACGCGATGTCCGTATCCGCCAACCTGCGAGGTTTCCCATGCGCGCCCGCGCCCTTTTCACGTTTTTCGCCCTGCTTTCGCTGCTCGCCCTGGCCGCCCTGCCGGCCTTTGCCGAAGAAATCGACTGCGTCACCACCGAATGGAAGCTGCTCGGCGCCAACCACAAGGTCTGCGTCAACGCCTTCGACGACCCCGAAGTGCCCTGCGTGACCTGCTACATGAGCCAGGCGCGCACCGGCGGCATCTCCGGGGCCGTGGGCCTGGCCGAGGATCCCTCGGAGTTCTCTCTGGATTGCCGCCAGACTTGCGCGGTGGTCCTTCCTGAAAAATTCCCCAAGAAAAAGAAGGTGTTTTCCGAAGGGACCTCGGTGCTGTTCAAGGACACCCAGGTCACGCGCTTTTTCGACGAAAAGCGCAAGGCGCTGATCTACTTAGCCGTGAGCCGCAAGATCGTGTCCGGTTCACCCAAAAACTCCATCTCCACCGTGGTCATCCGCTAACGCGCCGCGCCCCATGTCCAGCCGCGATCCCGTAACCGTCGGCGTGGTCCTGGTCGACGACGACGGGCTCGTGGTCGAAGCCGACATCGAAGCCCGCCGGATGCTCGACCTCGAACTGGCCGGCGAAAGCGCGCCGAAATGGCGCGCCCTGGGGCTTTCGGAGTCCATCCACAGCCCGCCGGCCGGGCAGGGCCGCCTCGTGCGCCGCGACGCCGCGGACGGCTCGCCGCGCTGGTTCCTCCTGTCCAAACGGCCGCTGCGCCTCGGCGGCGAGCCGCTCTACGTCTTCAGCCTGGCCGACATGACCGGGCTCGTCGGCGAGCTCGACAAATACGAGGGCTTTTTCACCAACGCGGTGGAAGGCATTTTCCAGTCGAGCCCCGAGGGCCGCTTCCTGTCCGTCAACCCGGCCCTGGCCCGCATCCTCGGCTACACCGGCCCAGAGGACATGATCACGGCGCTCACCGACCTGCGCGAGGAACTCTACGTGGACCCGGCCGACCGGGACAAGCTCCTGGAGGGGCTCGCCCGAGACGGCCAGGTGACGGGACTCGAGACGCGATTTTACCGCAAGGACGGCACGGTCAAGTGGATCTCCCAGGCCGCCCGCGTGGTGCGCGACGAGACGGGCGCGGTGCGCTACATCGAAGGGCTCAACATCGACATCACGGCGCGAAAACGCGCCGAGGAAGCCTACAACGACATCCTGGAGCGCTACCGCTCCATCGTCACCGGCAGCATCGACGGCGTGATCCTGTGCGGCGCGGCCGGCAACATCCTCACGGCCAACCCCGAAACCGAACGCATCTTCGGTCTGTCCGAGTCCGAACTCGCCCTCGCCGGGCTTTCGGGCGTCATCGACGACGAAGACCGGGCCCTGGCCCGGGCGCTGGCCTGCCTCGGGGCCACAGGCCGCTTTCGCGGGGAGCTTTCGGGCCTGCGCCCGGACGGGACGCGCATCCCCTTGGAGGTCTCGGCCAGCGGTTTCCCGCACAAGGGCGGCCCGGACCACGGCGTGTGGATCGTGCGCGACGTCACGGACCGCAAGCGGGCCGAGGACGTGCTGCGCGAATCCGAAGAGAAGTTCCGCCGCACCTTCGACCAGTCGCCCATCGGCGCGAGCATCCTTTCGCTCGACTACCGTTTCCTGCGCGTCAACGACGCCCTGGCGCGCATCACCGGCTACGCCCAGAGCGAGCTGCTCGAGAAGTCCATGCTCGAGGTCACCCACCCCGAGGACGTGCCCGAGACCATCGCCTGGGCCGAGCGGCTGCTGGCCGGGGAATTCGACCGCTACGAGATCGACAAGCGCTACGTGCGCGGCGACGGCGGCATCGTCTGGGTGCACCTGTCCGTGCGGCTGATCCGCGACGTGGCCGGCAGGCCGCTCTATTTCATGCCCATGGTCCAGGACGTGACCGAGCGCGTCAAGGCCGAGGCCGGCATGCGCGCGCTTCTGGCCGAAAAGGAATCCCTGCGCTTAAACCTCGAAGCGGTCTTTCGCGCCATCCCGGACGCCCTCGTGGTGGTGGACACGCGCATGCGCGTGATCCGCACCAACCGGCCGCTCACCGACGTCTGTTTCGTCGGCGACATCAAGACCGGCCCGGGCGGGCAGCAGGTGGTGGCCGGGGCCTGCCGCCGGGGCTGCTTCGCGGCGCTTCGCGAGACGCTTTCCACCCAGAAGCCGGTCATCGAATACCGCGTGGAGTGCAAGGGGCAAAACCCGGGCCGCGTCGTGGTCATCAACTCCATGCCGCTGACCAGCGAAACAGGGGAATTCGACGGCGCGGTGCTCATCATCCGCGACATCACACGCCTGGCCGACCTGGAAAAGCGCCTGACCGACCTGCACGGCCACCGGGGCATGATCGGCAAATCCAAGGCCATGCGCGACATCTACACCGTGCTCGACCAGCTCGCCGATGTGGACACCACCGTGCTCGTCACGGGCGAATCCGGCACGGGCAAGGAGCTCGCCGCCGAGGCCATCCATTACGGCGGGGCGCGCTCGCGCAAGCCGCTGGTCAAGGTCAACTGCTCCGCGCTTTCCGACGAACTGCTCGGCAGCGAGCTGTTCGGCCACGTGCGCGGCGCGTTCACCGGGGCCATCCGCGACAAGGTCGGCCGGTTCGAGGCGGCCCAGGGCGGCGCGATCTTTTTGGACGAAATCGGCGACATCTCGCCGCGCCTCCAGCTCGGGCTCCTGCGCGTGCTCGAAAGCAAGGAGTTCGAGCGCGTGGGCGAGGCCAAATCGCGCAAGGCCGACGTGCGCGTCATCGCCGCGACCAACGTGGACCTGCCCGAACGCATCCGGGCCGGGCTTTTCCGCGCCGACCTCTACTACCGGCTCAAGGTGGTGGAGGTGCGCCTGCCGCCGCTGCGCGACAGGACCGAGGACATCCCGCTTCTGGCCGAGCACTTCATGCGCCAGTTCGCGGCCAGCTTCGGCAAGACCATCTCGCGCCTGTCCGAGGAAGTGATGGGCGTGCTCATGGCCTACCCGTGGCCGGGCAACGTGCGCGAGCTCAAGTACGCCATGGAACATGCCTGCGTGCTGTGCCGCGCAGGCGAGATCGAGCCCGGGCACCTGCCGCCCGACCTGCTCGCGCCCGCGCCCCGGCGCGACGTCGACGCGCCTGCCCCGCCGCGCCGGGGCGGGCTCACGCGCGAGGCGGTGCTCGGCGCCCTGCGCGAGGCCGGCGACAACCGGTCGCGGGCGGCGCGGCTGCTCGGCGTGGACCGCCGCACGCTCTATCGCAACATGGAGCGTCTGGGCGTCGCCTGAGCCAAAGTGTGGCGTGCGCCACAGTCTTACGCCCCATATGTGGCGCAAACGCCACACTATTCCGCCACACCTCCCTCGGGCTTTGGCGCGACTCTCCATTCCAACATTCCGTTTTAAAACAGAAAATAAAGTCGAAGCCGAATATTGCGTTTGGCACGATCATTGCCCTTAGTCGGCCATCGCACACGGGCTCGCCTGGCCCCGCGCGGCGGCGTCACACGGACGCGCCGACGACGGTGGCGTACGGGCGCAAACGGCAACGCCCCCGAAGGGCGCGAAACCGACCCCCCGGCCATGTTGACCGCGGGGCCCCGAGGAAGGAGCAGCCTCCATGAGCGGCCACAAAGCCATTTACAAATCCCTCTATTTCTGGGTCATCTTCGGTATCGTCGCCGGCATCATCCTCGGCCTCGTCCCGGCGACCAAGGGCTTCGCCGAAAGCATGCAGCCCTTCGGCACGGCGTTTATCCGCATGGTCAAGATGATCATCGCGCCGATCATCTTCTGCACCGTGGTCACGGGCATCGCCAAGATGGGCGACATGGGCAAGGTCGGCCGCGTGGGCATCAAGTGCATGCTCTACTTCTGGACGATGACGCTTTTCGCCCTGGCCATCGGCTTGGTCATCGTCAATCTGTACAAGCCCGGCGCGGGCATGGACGACTACGCCGCCAAGATGCAGTCCAACCAGACCGAGGTGGCCAAGGTCGAGGCCTACGCCGGCAAGGCCAAGAAGATGTCCACCGTGGACTTCCTCATGAACATCGTGCCGACCTCGGTCGTGGACGCCTTCGCCAAGGGCGATATCCTGCAAGTGCTCTTCTTCTCCATCCTCTTCGGCGTCGCCCTGGCCAACCTCGGCGAGAAAGCCAAGAATTTCGTAAAGATCATAGACGAGTTCTCGAGGGGATTATTCAAGGTCGTCCATTACATCATGTATTTCGCGCCGTTTGGCGCATTCGGGGCCATCGCCTACGTGGTGGCCTCCCAGGGAGCCGACGCGCTGCTCAAGCTCCTCTACCTCATGCTCGGCGTCTACTCGACCTGCATCATCTTCATCTTCGGCGTGCTCTACGTGGTCTGCAGGCTGGCCGGCTTCTCCCTGTGGCGCTACCTGTGTTACATCAAGGAGGAAATCCTCCTCGTGCTCGGCACCTCCTCGTCCGAGGCGGCCCTGCCGCGCATGATGGCCAAGCTCGAGAACGCCGGCGCGGACAAGTCCGTGGTCGGGCTGTGCCTGCCCATGGGCTACTCCTTCAACCTCGACGGCACCTGCATCTACCTGACCATGGCCGCCGTGTTCCTGGCCCAGGCCACCAACACGCCGCTCGACATCGGCCACCAGCTCTCCCTGCTGGGCATTCTGCTTCTGACTTCCAAGGGCGCGGCCGCGGTCACGGGCGGCGGCTTCATCACGCTTGCCGCCACGCTGCAAACCGTGGGGCACATTCCTGTCGCCTCGCTCACCCTGCTGCTCGGCGTCGATCGCTTCATGTCCGAGGCCCGGGCCATCACCAACATGATCGGCAACGGCATCGCCACCATCGTCGTGGCCAAGTGGGAGAACGCCCTGGACGAACGCAAGCTCGCGGCCGTGCTCTCCGGCAACGACGACGAGTACGCCGACGACCCGGAAGATATGCTCATTCTTGAAGAGTCGGCGGAAGCTGCTACTGTCGCCGCCAACACCAAACCCTAACAGGACGGAGGGGAAACGATGTCCGTACCCAGCACGGCGACCCACGAGGGCCTGCCCGTCGGCAAGCTGTCGGCCTATCTCGACTGGCTGCAAATGCTCACCGGCGCGGCGCTCATCCTTTTCATGTGGTGCCACCTGATCCTGGTGTCGAGCATCCTGCTCGGGCCCAGGGTCATGAACGCCCTGGCCTGGTTTTTCGAGGCCACCTACATGGCGCAGGTCGGCGGCCCGCTCATCTTCCTGGCCTTCCTGCTCCATTTCGTCCTGGCCGCGCGCAAGATTCCCTTCGCCACCGGCCAGCAGCGCATCATGCTCGCCAACGCCAAGCGCATGCGCCACACCGACACCTGGCTCTGGGTGATCCAGGCCACGACGGCCATGGGCATCCTCATCATGGGCGGCATCCACATGTGGGTGGTCCTCACCAACCTGCCGATCACCGCCGAAAAATCCGCCGCGCGCATCCAGACCGGGTTCTGGTTCGTCTTCTACCTGTTCCTTTTGCCCATGGTCGAACTGCACGTGGGCATCGGTTTCTACCGCATCCTGGTCAAGTGGGGCTTCCTCGACCGGCCGGGGCGTTGGGTGATCAAGAAGAAGGAAAATCTTCTGACCGCCATCTTCATCGTCATCGGCCTGCTGTCGCTTCTGCGCTACTACTTCCTGCCGCTTCACTAGAGGGGGACGCCTGACCATGAATATCATTCAAACCGATCTGTTGTGCATCGGCGCGGGCTTGGCCGGCGAACGCGTGGCCATCGAAGCGGCCGACAATGGTTTCTCCGTCATCTGCCTGTCCATCGTCCCGGCGCGGCGCTCCCACTCCTCGGCCGCCCAGGGCGGCATGCAGGCGGCCCTCGGCAACTCGGCCATGGGCGAGGGCGACAGCCCCGACGTCCACTTCGCCGACACCGTCAAGGGCTCGGACTGGGGCTGCGACCAGGAGGTCGCCCGCCTGTTCGTCAACGCCGCGCCCATCGCCATGCGCCAGATGGCCTTCTGGGGCGTGCCCTGGAACCGCGTCGTGCCCGGCGAACAAACCTACTACAAGGGCGGCAAGCCCTTCACCGCCTTTGAAAAACCCGAAAACGAGGGGCTGATCCACTCGCGCAACTTCGGCGGCACCGCCAAGTGGCGCACCTGCTACACTTCCGACGGGACAGGACACTGCGTCCTTTATACGCTGGATAACAGGGCGGCCCAGATGGGCGTCAACGTCGTGGACAAGATCGAGGCCATCGCGCTGATTCACGACGGCGACACCTGCATGGGCGCCATCGCCCGCTGCCTGAAAACAGGCAAGCTCACCGCCTACGTCGCCCGCGCCACGCTCATCGCCACGGGCGGCTTCGGCCGCATCTACAGGGAGTCCACCAACGCCGTCATCTGCGACGGCGGCGGCCTCATCACCGCCCTCGACACCGGCGTGGTTTCCCTTGGCAACATGGAAGCCGTGCAGTTCCACCCGACCGGCATCGTGCCCACGGACATCCTGGTTACCGAAGGCTGCCGCGGCGACGGCGGCACGCTGCTCGACAAGAACGAATACCGTTTCATGCCGGACTACGAGCCGGAAAAGGCCGAACTCGCCTCGCGCGACGTGGTCTCCCGCCGCATGACCGAGCACATGCGCAAGGGCCTCGGCGTCCCGTCCCCCTACGGCGACCACCTCTGGCTCGACATCCGCCACCTCGGCGAACACCACATCCGCACCAAGCTGCGCGAGGTGGACGAGATCTGCCAGTCCTTCCTCGGCGTGGACCCGGTGCATCAGCTCATCCCGGTGCGCCCCACCCAGCACTACTCCATGGGCGGCGTGCGCACGAACAAGGACGGCGCGGCCTATGGCCTGAAGGGCCTGTTCGCCGCGGGCGAAGCCTCCTGCTGGGACATGCACGGCTTCAACCGCCTGGGCGGCAACTCCCTGGCCGAAACCGTCGTCGCCGGCATGCTCATCGGTGGCAAGGTCGTGGAATTCCTCAAGGGCACCGAGACCACCTTCTCCACGGCCGCCATCCGTGACGCCATGCAGAAGCAGGAAGCCCGCATCGCGGACCTCATCGCCTGCAAAAACGGCAGCGAGAACCCCTACACCGTGCGCAACGCCATGTTCGACTCCATCATGAAGGGAGCCGGCATCTTCCGTAACGGCAAGGACCTCGAGAAGTGCGTGGCCGAGCTCCAGGAAATCCTCGGGCGCGCCCGCAAGGTCGGCCTGCGCTCAAGCGGCAAGGGGGCCAACCCCGAGCTGGCCATGGCGCTCAAGATCGAAGGCATGGTCAAGCTCGCCCTGTGCGTGGCCTACGGCGCGCTTACGCGTACCGAATCGCGCGGCGCGCACACCCGCGAGGACTTCCCCGCGCGCAACGACCGCGACTGGCTCACGCGCACCCTGGCCACCTGGGCCCCGGGCGCGGACCTGCCCACCCTCAACTACGAACCGGCAACCTCGGTCTTCGAAATGCCCCCCGGCGACCGCGGCTACGGCGGCGGCAAGATCATCCCCATGGACGCGCCCAAGGAGGCGTAAAGGGAGAGGGGAAGAGGGAAGATGAAGATGCCTCCGGCGGCCAGGAGGGGGTGCCCCTCCTGGACCTCCCCGATAGGGGATGGGGGCAAGCGCGAAAGACCGTAAGGAGAATACGAAGATGGGCAGAACGCTGACATTCAATATATTCCGGTACAACCCCGCGGACACGGCCTCGTCGCCGCACATGGACCGCTTCACCCTGGACGAGACCGAGCGCATGACACTTTTCATCGCGCTCAACCGCATCCGCGAAGAGCTCGACCCGAGCCTCATGTTCGACTTCTGCTGCCGCGCCGGCATCTGCGGCGCGTGCGCCATGGTCATTAACGGCCGCCCGGGCCTGGCCTGCCACACCAAGACCAAGGACCTGCCGGACGAGATCACCCTCATGCCCCTGCCGGTCTTCAAGCTGGTCGGCGACCTCTCCGTCGATACCGGCACCTGGTTCCGGGGCATGTACCAGAAGGTGGAATCCTGGGTGCACACCGACAAGGTCTTCGACCCCAAGGCCCAGGAAGAACGCATGGACAACGCCCTGGCCGAGCAGATCTACGAGCTCGACCGCTGCATCGAATGCGGTTGCTGCGTCGCCGCCTGCGGCACGGCGCTCATGCGCGAGGACTTCCTCGGCGCGGTGGCCCTCAATCGCCTCGCCCGCTTCATCCTCGACCCGCGCGACCAGCGCACCGAGAAGGACTACTTCGACGTGGTCGGCACCGACGAGGGCATCTTCGGCTGCATGGGCCTTTTAGCCTGCGAGGACGTCTGCCCCAAGGAGATCCCGCTCCAGGAACAGCTCGGCAAGCTGCGCCGCAAAATGGCCCTGGCCGCCGTCAAAAACATCCTGCCCAAGTTCCTCAAAAAGGACTTCTAGCATGAAGACGATCCAGGCATCCGATATCACAGAAGCCGTGGCCGGCATGTGCATCGCGGCCAACCACGAGCTTCCCGCCGACGTCCAGGCCGCCTTCGAGGCCGGAAGCGCCGCCGAGGAAGCCCCGGCGGCCAAGGAGATCTTCCGCCAGTTGCTGGAAAACTCCGCACTCTCCCGCACCACCAACCTGCCGCTGTGCCAGGACACCGGACTCGGCGTCTTCTTCGTCGAGGTCGGCGAGGACGTGAAGGTGGAGGGCGGCAGCCTCAGGCAGGCCATCAACGACGGCATGGTCAAGGGCTACAAGGACGGCTACCTGCGCAAGTCCTCCTGCGACCCCTTCACGCGCAAAAATACCGGTGACAACTCCCCGGCCATCATCCACTTCGACGTCGTGCCCGGGGACGCGCTCAAAATCTGCATGATGGCCAAGGGCGGCGGTTCCGAGAACATGTCGCGCGTGACCATGCTCGCCCCGGCCCAGGGCTGGAAGGGCATCAAGGAATTCGTGGTGGGAAGGGTGGCCGAGGCCGGCCCCAACCCCTGCCCGCCGACCATCGTCGGCGTCGGCATCGGCGGCAACTTCGAGCTCGCGGCCATCAACTCCAAAAAGGCCCTCATGCGCGCCCTCGACGACCGGCATCCCGATCCCGAGATTGCCAAGCTCGAGGACGAGCTGCTCGAAGCGATCAACATGCTGGGCATCGGCCCCATGGGCCTTGGCGGCAAGACCACGAGCCTTGGCGTCAAGATCATGGTCGCGCCCTGCCATCTGGCGAGCCTGCCCCTTGCCGTCAACATCCAGTGCCACAGCGCCCGCCACAAGGAGGTCATCTTCTAATGGCCGAATACCATCTGACCACCCCGCTTTCCGACGCGGATGTGGAGCAGCTCAAATCCGGCGACGTGGTCTTCATCTCGGGCCACATCTACACGGCCCGCGACGCCGCCCACAAGCGTCTCGTGGAGGCCCTTGACGCCGGAAACGCCCTGCCCTTTGACCTGAAAGGCGCGCTCATCTACTATGTCGGTCCCTCCCCCGCGCCTCCGGGGCGTCCCATTGGCGCGGCCGGACCCACCACCAGTTACCGTATGGACACCTATGCTCCCAGGCTTCACTCCCTGGGGCTTAAGGGTTCCATCGGCAAGGGCAAGCGCAACGACGCCGTCAAGGCGGCGCTGCGCGAGCATAAGGCGGTGTATCTGGGGGCCACGGGCGGCGCCGGCGCACTGCTGTCCCAGCGCATCACCGACGCCAGGGTCCTCGCCTACGAGGACCTCGGCCCAGAGGCCATACGGGAGTTGACGGTCAAGGACTTCCCGCTTCTGGTCATAAACGACTGTCATGGCGGGGAGCTGTACGTGAAGCCAAACCTCGGCTAAGCCGCGCCGATTCGGCGCGCAGCGGAGCACCTGTCATGTCAAGCCGCATCCTGCGCAAACGAAGGCTCATCCCGGGCCAGACCACGGAACTGGTCATCGAAGCCCCGCACATCGCCGCCAAGGCGAAGCCGGGCAACTTCGTGATCCTGCGTGTCTGGGAAGACGGGGAACGCATTCCCCTGACCATCGCCGACGCGGATACGTCGGCCGGCAGCATCACCCTGGTGTACCTCATCATGGGCAAGACCACCGCCCATCTGGACACCCTGGAAGCCGGCGACGAGATCCTCGACGTGTGCGGACCGCTGGGCCGTCCCACCGAGATCCACAAGCTCTCCGGGCCCGTCATCTGCGTCGGCGGCGGCACCGGGATCGCCGCCATGCACCACATCGCCAAGGGCCATCATCTGGCCGGCAACCATGTGGTGACGATCATCGGCGCGCGCTGCGAGGATCTGCTGCTGTTCCGCGACGAACTGTGCTCCTTCTGTCCCGAGGTCCTCATCAGCACCAACGACGGCAGCTGCGGCCGCAAGGGGTTCGTCACGGACCTCCTGGTCGAGCGCCTGACGCAGGACAAGACCGTGGCCGAAGTGGTGGCCATCGGCCCCGTGCCCATGATGCGGGCCGTGGCCGAGGCCACCCGGCCGTTCGGGGTCAAGACCACGGTCAGCCTCAACTCGATCATGGTCGACGGCATCGGCATGTGCGGCGCGTGCCGGGTGGGCGTGGGCGGCGAGACGAAATTCGCCTGCGTGGACGGCCCGGAATTCGACGGCCACTTGGTGGACTTCGACGGCCTTGCGGCAAGGCTTACGTCCTTCAAGGAACAAGAACGCATCTCTTACGAGGAGTTCAGGAAAAGCCATGTCTGCCAATGCTCCAAGTAAGAAAGCGAAGACCCCCCGCACCGCCATGCCGGAACAGGACCCCGGGGTCCGCGCGCGCAACTTCGAGGAAGTGGCCCTCGGCTACACGGCCGAAATGGCCGCGGCCGAGGCGGCGCGCTGCCTGCAATGCAAGAAACCCGCCTGCCGCAAGGGCTGCCCCGTGGAGATCGACATCCCGGGGTTCATCAAACAGATTGCGGCCGGCGACCACGACGCCGCCTACGCGGTATTGCGCGAAACCAACTCCCTGCCCGCGGTCTGCGGCCGGGTCTGTCCCCAGGAAAACCAGTGCGAGGGTTCCTGCATCCTCGGCAAGAAGGGCGAGCCTGTGGCCATCGGCCGCCTGGAGCGGTTCGTGGCCGACACCTACCTGGCCAAGTCCGCCTGCGACACCGTCACCGGCGGGCCGGCCTGCGCCATGGCCCGCGACGACCTGAAGGTCGCCTGCATCGGCTCGGGACCGTCGAGCCTCACCTGCGCCGGCTACCTGGCCGCGCGCGGCATCCCGGTCACGGTGTTCGAGGCCTTGCACGAAGTCGGCGGCGTCCTCGTCTACGGCATCCCGGAATTCCGGCTGCCCAAGGCCGTGGTGCGCCAGGAAGTCGACGCCATGAAGGCGCTGGGTGTGGAATTTCGCACCAACTGGGTCGGCGGCAAGACCATCACCGTGCCGGAACTGCTGGAAGCGGGCTACAATGCCGTCTTCATCGGCGTCGGGGCCGGGCTGCCGCGTTTTCTCGGCATCCCCGGCGAAAACCTGATCGGCGTGTTCTCGGCCAACGAGTACCTGACGCGCGTCAACCTGGGCCGGGCCTACAAGTTCCCGGCCGCCGACACCCCGACCTTCCCGGCCAGGCACGTCGTCGTCTTCGGCGGCGGCAACGTGGCCATGGATTCGGCCCGCACGGCCATGCGCCTGGGCGCGGAAAAGGTGTCGCTCGCCTACCGGCGCACGGAACACGAGATGCCTTGCCGGCTGGAGGAACTCCACCACGCCAAGGAGGAAGGGCTCGAGATCCTGTGCTTAAACGCCCCCCTGGAATTTATCGGGGACGAAAACGGCCGGCTCAAGCAGATCGTGATGCAGAAAATGATGCTCGGCGAGCCCGACGCCTCCGGGCGTTGCGCGCCCGTGGCCTGCCAGGGCGACACCTGCGTCCTTAACGCCGACATGGCCATCGTGGCCGTCGGCACCGGGGCCAATCCGCTCATCAGCCAGACCACGCCGGGCCTGGAAACGTACCGCCGCGGCTACATCGTCGCCGATGCCGCCACGGGCGAAACCTCGATTCCCAATGTTTTCGCCGGCGGCGACATTGTCACCGGCGCGGCCACGGTCATTTCGGCCATGGGCGCCGGCCGCCGCGCGGCCAAAGCCATCGCCGAACGCCTGCTCGGCGCGGCCGCGGCCGACCCGCCCTCGGCCCAAACGGCGGATGATCCCGCCGACGCATAGAGCACAACCCAATACGAGGAGACCACACATGGCCCTTTTCACCAAGGAAGAAGCGCTCAAATACCATTCCGTCTGGCGCACCGGCAAAATCGAGACCGTGCCGATCAAGCCCTGCCGCAATCAGAAGGACCTCTCCCTGGCCTATTCCCCGGGCGTGGCCCAGGCGTGCCTCGAGATCGCCGCCGATCCGGAAAATGTGTGGAAGTACACCAACCGGGGCAACCTGGTGGCCGTGGTCTCCAACGGCACGGCCGTCCTCGGCCTCGGCGACATCGGCCCCAAGGCCGGCAAGCCGGTCATGGAAGGCAAGGGCGTGCTGTTCAAGATCTTCGCCGACATCGACGTCTACGACATCAACCTCGCCACCAAGGACCCGGCGAAGGTCATTGAGACGGTCAAGCTCCTCGAGCCGACCTTCGGCGCCATCAACCTCGAGGACATCAAGGCCCCCGAGTGCTTCGAGATCGAGCAGCGCCTGATCGAGATGATGGACATCCCGGTCTTCCACGACGACCAGCACGGCACGGCCATCATCTCCGGCGCGGGCATATTGAACGCCGTGGAGATCGCCGGCAAGAAGATCGAGGACCTCAAGATCGTGGTCTCCGGCGCGGGCGCGGCCGCCATCGCCTGCTCCCGGTTCTACGTCGCCCTCGGCGTCGATCCGGCCAACATCGCCATGTTCGACTCCAAGGGCCACATCAATACCGGCCGCACCGGCCTGCATCCGACCAAGGCCCAGTTCGCCCAGAAGCACGCCTTCGGCTCCCTGGCCGAGGCGTTCAAGGACGCCGACGTGTTCCTGGGCCTGTCCAAGAAGGGCCTCGTGTCCCCGGACATGGTCAAGAGCATGGCCAAAAGCCCGATCATCTTCGCCATGGCCAACCCCGATCCGGAGATCGGCTACTACGAGGCCAAGGAAGCCCGTCCCGACGCCATCATGGGCACCGGCCGCTCGGACTTCCCCAACCAGGTCAACAACGTCTCCGGCTTCCCGTTCATCTTCCGCGGCGCCCTCGACGTCGGCTCCAAGAAGATCAACGAGGAGATGAAGCTGGCCGCGGCCAAGTCCCTGGCCGCGCTGGCCAAGGAGCCGGTGCCGTCCGAGGTCATGGACATGTACGGCGAAAAGGACGTGAAGTTCGGCATCGACTACATCATCCCCAAGGCCCTGGACTTCCGCATGCTCGAATGGGAGGCCCCGGCCGTGGCCAAGGCCGCCATGGACACCGGCGTGGCCAAGCACGCCATCGACCTGGAACAGTACAAGAAGGACCTGCGCGCCCGCATCGACGCTTCGCACAAGCGCATCGACGCCTACGTCGCGACCTACAACTACGATTTCTAACCGCGACGCCGCTACGCGGTCAGAAAGGATGCTCCGGCGCGTTCTCCCGCGCCGGGGCGTCCGCCTCGAACCCCCGCTTCAGATCAGGGGCAGCAGCACCGCCGCCACGTCGTTGGCGTAAATCCCGTCTCGTTTGCCCTCTCATTCGCCGCGGGCATGACGCAGTCCTGCTTGTTGCGTATTCCTCCAGGCTGGCGGCCCCCTACGGGGGGAATTTTGGCCGTCCGGCATCCGAGCAGACGAGCCCTGCGGCATCTCCGGCGCAATCCCTTCAGGGATACCCCCATGCATCGCGGACAAGGCATGCCCTTTGCTAGGCGTATTGCATAGACACAAAGCAAGGGAGTATTTTGCCATGTCCGACGCTGGTAATCGCATCGATCTTTCCTCCGTACGTCCCATAAACGCCACACTCGAAGCGGTGCCGCTTGCCGAAGCGCCCGAAGACCTTTTCCAACAGATCATGACTGCGAAAAAGGAGATGCTCGAACTGGAATATTCCCAACATCCGGACACGTCGCGTAATCCGACGTATGCGAAATACGCGGACATCGTCGTGAACGGAAAGGTGATCGCCACAATCGACAACCACGGCTTCGTCGAGACCTCGAACGCGATGGGGGATGCCTGCGCCGACGCCATCGAAAGCGCCGACGCCAGCGCCGGCGTAACAAGCGGCCCGTTGCTCGCCCGGGCGCGGGCTGAAAAAATTGCCGCAGCCGTGCACGGGTCCATCGTCACCGCGTCGACGGCGATGTCGCAGAGTGCGTTCAACGCCGTTCCCCAGCCCAAAGTGACGGTCGATGACGCGGCGATGCGAAGGGACCCGCGGTACGCGGAACTCGAACAGCTCAAGCAGGCCCGCGCGGTATTTCTCGCGCAGCAGATGGCGCAAAACCAGGGCAGCGCGTAGCGCGGCGTCCGGGAAAGCGGCTCAGTCGAAATCCGCCAGCAGCGCGCCGACGTGCACGCGGTCGAAGAGCACGGTGCTGGCGTACTTGTTGCGCAGGCGCCAGACCGCACCCTGGAGCTGGTCGGAGTTGATACCGTTTCGCAGCGCCGTATAGGCTTCGATGAAGGCGGCCAGACTGTCGCAGACCTTGAGCAGCTCGCCGTCCTTGGGGTCGAGCGCGTCCAGGTTGCAACGCTCGTGGAGTTCCTGCGGGCTCACGCGCCGCGCGCCGTCCGCCTCGCGCACGGATTCGTGGAATTCCGAGCCCACGTCCATGCCGAGCAGATAGCCGAGCCGGTCGGCGAGGTCGGCGCAGCCGCCACGGCGCAGCACGGAAAAGACGCGCCGCTCCAGTTCCGCCTGCTCGTATGCCTTGATCATGCCGCCCAGGGGGGCCACGGATTGCTTGACCGGCGAGATGATGTCGCGGGTGAGCAGTTCCGGCATGTCGTGAACGAGGCCGGCGAAGAAGTTGTTGAGCCGGCGCGCCGGGCAGGCGTCCACGGCCAGGCTGAAGAAGTAGGCGTAGGCCGCGACCAGGAACATGTGCCCGAGCACGGAGGTTTCCGGGATGCGCGGCGTCTGGGACCAGCGAGTCTGGAAGCGCAGTTGCCCGAGGAGCCTCGCGAAATGCCCGAGCGCGGTCTTCTTGCCAGCGAAAAGCCCGTCAGCCAGGTCCGGCACGCCGGAAAGGTCCGCGAACCGGGCCAGTCCGCCGGTGAACGACGACTCGATGTCGAGCAGTTCGTCGTCCCAGGGGTTGTCACGCTTGATCAGCGAATATTCCCAGCCGCTGGCATAGAGGTGGGCGGCGTCGAGGATGCGTCGCGCCGGAGCGTCGGATTCGGGCACGGCGAGATAGGCCGCAAGCCTGCCCCAGAGGTCGTCGCCGAGTTCGCGCACGCGCGGTTCGAGCTGCCCGAGCACCCAGGCCGTCAGCTGCGCATAATGGTCGGGATTGGCCTTGATCTTGTAGAAAACCGGTGGCTTGATGTCGGTGATAACCAGCCGGTAGAGGTATTCGAACAGCCCCCCCTCGACGATCTCGAGCCCCAGCCCCAGTTTTTCCGGCAGGCTCAAATGGGCGCTGTTGCGCTCGTAGAGCATCCAGGCGACCATCATCTTATGGGCCTGCTTGTCCACCTCCACAAGGTCCATGGAACGGTGCTTGTCGTTCCAGCGTTTCATGAAGGAACCGGCGAAGAGCAGTTGGAGAAGGCTTTTGCGGACGCTGACCATGAGGGCTCCCTGGCGATGCGGCGTGCCCGGCAGTCTAGCCCGCCCCGCGGCCGTGGGCAACCTCCCTGGGCACCTCCCCGGACGACCGCGCCCTGACGGCAGGCCCGCGCATGGGCAGAGCATCCGCGGACGGCTGCCCGGACGTTCCAATCGGAAAAAAGTCTTGACTATCCCCCCCACGCCGCTTATACGGTTCCTCTTTCGAGCAACTCAGAGGAGCCGTCATGAAAACGTTTAGCCCGACGCCCAAAGATATTACCCGCAACTGGTTCGTGGTCGACGCCTCGGACAAGATCCTCGGCCGTCTGGCCACGGCCGTGGCCGTGCGCCTGCGCGGCAAGCACAAGGCGGAATACTGCCCCCACCTGGACACCGGCGACTGCATCGTCGTGGTCAACGCCGCCAAGGTGCTCACCACCGGCCGCAAGCTGGACCAGAAGAAATACTATCGTCATTCCGGGTGGATCGGCGGCCTCAAGGAAACTTCCCTGCGCGACATGCTGGCGAAGAAGCCCGAAGAGGTCATCCGCAAGGCCGTGCGCGGCATGCTGCCGAAAAACCGTCTCGGCCGGGCCATGCTCAAAAAGCTCAAGGTCTACGCCGGCGAGGCCCACCCCCACGAGGCTCAGAAGCCTGAAACCCTCGACGTGTAACCCGCCACGCGGAGACAAACGATGAGCGACGAATTCTACTACGGCACCGGACGCCGCAAGTCCGCCGTGGCCCGCACCCGCCTGTACAAGGGCAATGGCCGCATCCTGGTCAATGACCGTCCTTTCGAGGAATATTTTCCCCGTCCCACCCTGCTTTCCATCGTGCGCCAGGCCCTGGTGCTGGCCAAGCTCGACGGCCGGGTGGACGTGAAGGTCAACGTCGCCGGCGGCGGCATGACCGGCCAGGCCGAGGCCGTGCGCCACGGCATTTCCCGCGCCCTGTGCTCCCTCGACCCGGAGCTGCGCGGCGTGCTCAAAAAAGCCGGCCTGCTCACCCGCGATTCCCGCGAGAAGGAACGCAAGAAGTACGGCCAGCGCGGCGCCCGCGCCCGCTTCCAGTACTCGAAGCGTTAATCCGCGCGGGGATACCAACGCATCTACGGCGGGGCCGCTTTGGCGGTCCCGCTTTTTGTCGTTTGCGCCGACCGGCCGCACGGCTTCGCGCGCGTTCCAGGCCCTTCGGTGCCCCGCCGTTTCTCTCTCCCCCCGCCTCGCCGTCCTGCTGTCAGCTACGCCTGGGGGCTTTTCCCATACGGTCCTGGTCGCGCTACCCTCGGGCCGCCATGGCCGCGAGCACGGGGCGCAGCAGACGGCGCATGTCCCATTCCCGGGCGAAGCGCCGGCTGTTGCGGCTGGCGATTTCCCGGCGCGCGTCGTCTTTTTCCAAAAGCCGCAAGCAGGCGGGCACGAGCTTCCCGAAGGGAGCCGTGGCCAACCCCAGGCGCGCAAGCGGATTGTCCGGCGCCTGTTCGGTCAGCACGCACACGCCATTATTGAGCAGGTAGGAAAGGCGCACGGTCTCCAGGATGCCAGTTTCGTAGTAATGCAGATTGAGCACAAGCTTGGCGCGTTCGATGCACGCGTCGCGCTCCCGGCCGAATACCCCTTGCAGCACACGCAGGTTGACGTCGGCGTTTGCAAGCGCGTCCAGAACCCGCTTACGCCGCTCGTTGACGAACCCGTAGAAAAGCACGTCGATGTCTTTCGGCGCGTCGTGGTCGAGCATATCCAGCCGGGGATGCCAGCCGACGGGCAGATGCAGCACGGGCAGTCCGTAGGGTTGCAGATGCGCCATGTTGACGGCGGAGTATTCCCAGATGCAAAACGCATTGCGCAAAAGCTCGAGGCGTTCCTCGTGCAGGGAGAACGCCGCGTCCGCAAGCTGTTCCAGCTGAAACGGCACGTAGCGGTAGCCGTACAGCACTTCCCCGTTGCGGATCTTATGGTAATCGAGCAGGATGTTGACGGCCCCGTGCGCGACCTCGCCCACCGAAACGCGGCAGGAATGGCCCAGGTCATCCAGGCTGTACTGCAACAACCGCGCGACCTCGGCGAAATACGGCACGGATTCCCGGCTGGCGAAACAAATATTGAACATGGCCCCTCCCGCACACGGCCGCGCGGCGGAACTCCGCTCGTGTCGTGTTCTCGAAATTCGTACGTCCGAATTTCGAGAACAATAGTTAGAATTAATTATTTTTCTGTAAAAATATTACCACATTTTTTACAGTACACCACACTAGGCGCGAGCGCCGCCAGACCTTGCCACAAGCGCTCTTCCCGGGTATCCCCCAGCCGTCCCCCGTGGACGGCCGCCGGTAGCGAGCAAGCTTGCCCGGGGCGCGGCGGCAGGCACGCCACCCCATTCCTACCGGAACATCCGGCCCCTTCAAAGCCCTCTGCCCAGGAGTACGCCATGGCCGAGCACAAGCCCGCCCCCAAGCTCGTTTTCGCCGACGACGACGGCAACATCTACGATCACCCGGAGCTTGAAATGCTCGTGCGCCGGGGCGACAGGCTCGAACCGCCGCGGCCGGACGAAATCATCCCCCTGCCCCCGGAAAGCGAACTCTTTCTGCTTCCCGGCCGTGACGCCCTGGGATTTGATCCCGAATCCGGGGAGATCGAGCGCCTGGAGGACCGGGCCGTGGCCGCGTTCGTCTGCCCGGGGCACACGCTTTCGGCCACGGCGGCCTATGCGACCAATCCGGGCGCGCCGGTGCTGCCGCTTTTCGCCTATGGCGCGGTGGGATTTTCCGGGGACCGCTTCGTCGTGGCCGCGGCCAAGGTGGACGAGGACCGGCGACAGGTGTTTACCGGCATCAGCAGGGACCGCATCGTCAAGGGCGCGCGGGCGCTGCGCAACAAGTACCCGAAAAACCGCCTCATCGAGCACCTTTCGGGCTGCGCGCTGACGTCGTGCTGCCCGGCGGCGCGAAACCTGGCGCTCGGGCGCTTCGAAGCGCCGCTTCCCACCTCCCGCGCCTGCAACGCGCGCTGCATCGGCTGCCTGTCGCTCCAGGACCCGTCCTCGGGCTTTCCCTCGACCCAGAACCGAATTGCGTTTCGCCCCACGGCCCAGGAGGTCGTGGAAGTCATGGCCGAGCACGGCCGCCACGAGGCGCGGCCGGTCTTCTCCTTCGGCCAGGGCTGCGAGGGCGAGCCGCTGACGGAAATCCGCGTCATCAGCGATGCCGTGGCGCGCTTTCGCAAAAACGGCGGCACGGGCACGGTCAACGTCAACACCAACGCGAGCCTGCCGGACGCCGTGGAGGCCTTTGCCGCCGCCGGCGGCACCTCCATCCGCGCCAGCCTCTCAAGCGCCGATCCGGACCTCTACGCAGCCTACTACCGGCCCCAGGGCTACGCCTTCGCCGACGTGCGCGAGAGCCTTGCCCGGGCGCGGGCGACCGGGCTTTTCATCTCGCTCAATTTTCTCTTCTTCCCGGGCATCTCGGACACCGAGGCGGAGCTTGCGGCTCTTGGCGAATTGATCACCACACACCGCGTGGACTTTGTGCAGTTGCGCAACCTGAACCTGGACCCTGAGCTCTACCTTTCCGTGGCCCGGGGCAGCGGCGCGCTGGCCGATCCGGCCCGCCACGCCTCCATGGGCTTCAAGAACTTCCGCAAGCGCTTGCGCAAGGCCTGCCCCTGGCTGCGCTTCGGCTATTTCAACCCTGTAGTGGAGACGCTGCCCGTGTCGTGATACCACCGATTGACTTCCATTTCTTCGGAGGCGCACTCCGCCCTCATGTGTGCGAAAAGCCCGGCGACAACCTGTCGCCGGGCTTTGTTTTCCCTAAGGAAGCCCTTTTGTTCTCCTGGCAACGCATAGCGAAACACGGATGTGTCACGCAGCGGAGGGAGAAGACGTACTATTGCAACAACAGATTGAGCACACCCACCACGCCTACAGGGGGTGCAGCGGAGAGGCTTTGCGTCGTCGTGGAACAGATACACGAACTTTCTGTTGTACAATAAGTGACTACATACGATCGAATGGCGCTCTCGACACCTGTTGCGCCGACTAAATACGTGGTAGCATCGCCACCTACAGAGGCAATCTCCTGATAGTATGGGAACGTATCGTCTTTCATGAATATTTTGTAGCTGCCGCCAGTTCCCTGGCTCGGCCAGGATAAGACAAATTTATTGTTTTTGGCGTTACCCGAGAGTTCAAAATTATTCGCCGCCGGCGTGTTCACGACCAACTTTTCCGTAGCTTCAAGCGCAACCGTCACGCCCAAGGATACTGGCGATCCTGAGTTGTACAGGTTGACGATTTTGGTCGTATATACAGAATCATCCTTATAATTAAGCAATAATGACATGATTTTACTGTTGTGCCCTTCAACGTCTATAGTATAGTTTCCATTTGACACAGGCAGGGAAATAGAAGCTGTATTCCCAGTGCGGACCATGGAACCGTTTGCTATCCCATGATAGATTGTATCGGCAGTGTCATCATACCCGAGGCGTTGGCTTTGGCCGTCCGCGATATTGACAGCTGCCCCACCATTTACCGTTGCCGTCAATGTTTGCGCGGGCGTAGCAGTTCTTCGGGATACACTTTGCACATGGCCTGCGCGAAACACTTTCGAGGGAGCACTTTGCCTGCTGCTTCTGTTCGCTGATAAATAAGCGGCGATATCCGAGGCAAACACTTTGATCAATCCGGAATGTGTTCCTTCACCTTTTGAACTACAATCAAATCCAGGCAGACACACACTGTCGTAAAGCACTGTACCGTCGCCTGCACCTTTCATGGCAACACTCTTTGCAACGCCATCCGGAAAGAGATTTGAGGCCCCCTGCGCAGCGGACACATTGAGTCTTGCGATTGTGGAATTGGCGACATTTGCTCCGAAAATTTTGGTTTTCACTGAGCTGGTCAATTTACTGAAATCAAGCACAACTTTATTATTGTGAATATATTGACTCATATTCATCCGGGAGAGCGTAATATTGTCCATACCTACCGCTTGCACAGGAAAGGTTCCCCCGCCAGAACTCGTTAAACAATTTACGCAAGCACCTCCTTGCGAAAGGCTGATAGGCATCAAAGTTCGCGAAGAGGGGATTTGACCATGTGTAAAGTCACGAACATCGGACAAACTTGCATTGTATTTCTTTGGTTTCAAGAATTTAATGAACTCAAATTCGAAAAGTGATGATCCAAAAGCGCTTTTCCACAAATTATTAAACGTATTTGATTGAAAATACAATGAATCCTCAGCCAGCAAATCTCCAGTAAAAGGATCGCCCCCCTCCCATACGGAATAAACATTAGAGGAGCCTTTATTTGGAGTACCAACCATAACAAACCGATCTACACTTGGGCTATTACTATCAAGATTGTATGACTCTATATAAAGCCTCGAAACAATTCCACCCATACTATGGGCAACAATGTCAACCTTTGATTGGTTTGTCCACTTTCTTGCTGCATTAATGCAGTCTTTTACAGCCTTGAGGGGTGCCCCCGTAATATCATCACGCCAGTCATAGGGACACTCCATAAACAAATAACCATTCCCCATCGCCGCATACAAAGCATTGATCCCGACAGGATCATCAACACCGATGCCGAACAACGTATAGGAAGGATTGAGTATCTTCAACTTTGTCCACGAGATGGTTTCCTTCGGCAACTCAGGATAAATCCACTCAGCCGTACTGAGCGTCGACCCCATGATGCCCGGCACAATGACGACAGGATGCAATCCGGAGAGATCGCTCCAGACAATATTATGGTCGCTGATATGCCCGACGGGGATAATGACGCTCTCGCGTGAAGTATCGACGGAAGCGCCCCTCACGGCGTTCGCGTCCGAAGCGTACGAGTCGATGTAATACTCACCCGCCGGAACAGCCGCGAATTTATACTCGCCGTTGGCATCCGTTTGCGTCATGGCCACTGTCGTGTCGTCCTCCTTTTGCGAGAGGACGACGGTGGCATTGGCAACAACCGCGCCGTTACTGTCCCGGATCACGCCCGCAAGGGAGCCGGTATCGTTGTCGGAGGTTACGGCAAACTGATTCGACTTTCCCGAAAGCGTCGGCGACGTGGCTTCTATCTGCACGCGTCTGAACGGTTCATAGAAGGTGATGTTTTCCTGCGCAGCGCCGTGCGTCAGTTTGATACGGCTCGGGGAAAGAGGTACAGGAGCGCTCAATGCGACATAATCATTAAACGACGTATCGACTTGCCCATCACTCCCAAGCACGCTGAATGAAACATTGACTGGCGTCCCTACAGGAACGCCGGCATATGTTTGTGACATGTCCGGACTGATGATTATTTTCTTTTCATTAATATCCGAGATATTCATTGGTTGTGCGAAATCTACCACTTGTTCGCAGATTCCATCCATATTACTGATACGAAGTTGTCCGCGGATATCAATACTTTCACTGTTGTATTGATACCAATACGAAGGAGGCAGGACTGGAACCGTAATGCTGAAGGGAATTGAATCAGTATACTTGCTTGTCCAACTCTCTTTCATATAATACTGGAGCGTATTAATCGATATCTGAATGCCGAACCTTTTCTGGCCTGCATATTCCAGAGGAATACTTGTCGGGATTGAGTAATTCAATACTCCTGTAACCGTAACATCTTCTCCTATCGAAGGGACTGAAGGCTCAACAGACGTTATCTGCATATCCAGCGTGGCACTATACTCACCATTGCAACCATTATAACCATATCTAATTTCATTATTACTACTATTAATACCATTTTTATTTATTGAAATCTTTTCGCTTGCCAACACATTAGCATTGCTATCGGTTTCATATATAGTTCCTGCGTACACGTTTCTACAGAACAAAACATGCACAGCAAATAACCAAACAATAACAAAAGTGACTGTTGCGACATGAAACTTTAGCTCCCCAATCTCATACCAACAAGAGTCACCAGCGGAAGCCATAACACACCCCTCATTATCGCTACAATATGTATTACAGAATTAACGTACCCAAACGACAAGCCGTAGCAACACAAGACAAATCCATGCAAATATATAATACATCTGTTTATATCGCGACTCGCTGCAAGAGACTTGTAGGATCGATATTAGCTTTTGGCTTTAAACACAAGAAAAACTCTCAGGCAATATTTATATTTTTCGTCGGCATTGAAACATTGCGCATGCCGTTTAAAAAGCCGACTATATCACTCAAAAAATAGACAACATTTTTCCACTAACGTCACGTCGAAAAGCTGTGCAACGACATGATCGTTGCGCAAACACAGGATGTTCACTTCTTAGAGGGAGCAGGTTGACAGTCTGTGAAAAGAAGCGGACGCGCTCAGGCCCCATGAAACTGGCCGTTCATAAAACGACGCAGCGTTTCCGGACAACCCCTGCGGGGCAGCACGCGAATATAAAGAGAAGAGTCGTACCCGAAAAAAACATCCCCTCGATGATGCTGTTGCGTCATCCTTGCCGCAACAGCGCCAGGACGCGCGACTCGCCTAACCGGCCTGGGCCACCACAAATCCCAGGCGTCTGAGCCCCTGCCGATCCGCGTCCGGCATGCCGCCGGACGTGGTCAGGTAGTCGCCGACCATGAGCCCGTCGGCCCCGGCAGCCATGGGAGCGAGCGACGCGTCGCGCCCAAAGACCGTGGGACGGCCGCCGCAGATGCGGATATGGCGGTCGGGCAGCAGAAAGCGCAGCAGGACGACGATGCGCCGGGCCTCGTCTCGGGAGAGCACGGGCCGGTTCGCCAGGGGTGTGCCCGCAATGGGGCTCAGGAAATTGACCGGCACGGAGAACACGCCGGCCTCAAGCAGGGTGAGCGCCAGGTCGGCGCGGTCGGCCCAGGTCTCGCCCATGCCGAACAGCCCGCCGGAACAGACCGGAATCCCGCTCCTGCGGCAGGCGCGCAGCACCTCCAGATTGTCCTCGAAGGTGCGACTGGTGCAGATGGAAGGATAGAAGGCACGCGAGGTCTCGAGATTGTGGTGGTAGGCGGCGAGCCCGGCGGCCTTGAGCCGCGCCAGGGCGTCCTCCGAAAGCACGCCGAGGGACGCGTCCGCGGCCATGGGCAAGGCGGCGATGCCGGCCAGGGCCGTTGCGACGCTTTCGAGTTCCGCGTCCGGCAGGGCCTTGCCCGAGGCGACCACCCCAAAACGGGTGACGCCCCGGCGGGCCATGGCCGCAGCCGCCGCGACGATGCGCTCCGGGGGCAGGAGCGGGTGTTGCGGCGCGTTCGTGGCGTAGTGGCCGGACTGGGCGCAGAAGGCGCAGTTCTCGCCGCAGCGGCCTGATTTGGCGCTCACGATGGCGCAAAGCGACGCGGCGTCGCCGATGCGGGCGCGGCGCACGGCCACCGCCGCCGCGGCAAAGGCGTCGAGGGTTTCGCCCGTCGCACTGGGCAGGACTTCAAGCAACCGCTCGCGGTCGCGGGCGGCAAGGAACGCGCCGGAAACGAGCGGTTGCGACAATTCGCGGACAAGGCGTGCAGCATGTGTGGGAGTCATCTTGGGCAACCGCCATAGTCCCGCACGCGAATTTGGGCAAGGGGCCGGAAACACGCCGACTTCCCTTGATTTCTTGGAAGATATTCCCCATATCTTTTGAATGGCGTCTTCGTCGGTCTCCGTTGGGGGGAGCGACGGGAGGCGATTGCATCCTTAAGCGCGATACGAGGCGAGCTTTGCCGAAGGAGACCGACGGTATGCGCACAAGCATCAGACGACTTGCCTTGGGGCTTTTTATGGCCCTCGTCCTGTCCGCACCGGCCCTGGCCGCGGATTACCAGATGCCGGTGGTGACCGGCGAACATTGGACCCAATCCACACCCCAGGAGCGCAAGGCGTTCCTCGTCGGCGCGGCCACCATCATCGAGCTCGACCAGGAGATCCAGGGCGAGGCGCCGGCAAGAAACAGCTCCATCGACGCCTGGGCCCGCGGTCTTGCCCCGTACACGTTCGACCAGATGGTCGCGGCTGTGGACAAATGGTACGCCGAGCATCCCGACAAGCTGCGCCGGCCCGTGGTCGAGGTGATGTGGTACGACCTGGCCCAGCCCAACATCGGCAAGACGACCATCGGCGAGGCCGATCCCACCGACGTCCTCAAGGACAAGCGCGCGGCGGCCAAGGCGCAATCCAAGGCGGCGGCGAAAGCCAAGGCCAAGGCGCAAGAGGCCGACCAGCAGTAGCGCATCGTTTACGGGACGTCTTTCGGCCTTATCTTATTATGAAAGGCGTGTTCCCCTCCGTGGCGGCGTGGCCGCCCGGAGCTGTCGTACCCAAGGAGGACACCATGAAGAAGTTGAGTCTGCTCGCCGCCGCCGTCATGCTCGTCGGCGCTCTGGGCTGCACCAATATGACCAAGACACAGCAGGGCGCGCTTTCCGGCGCGGCCATCGGCGCGGGCGCGGGCGCGGCCATCAGCGCCATTGCCGGCGGCAATGCCGGCATCGGCGCGGGCCTCGGCGGCGCGCTCGGCGGCATCGCCGGCGGCCTGATCGGCCACGAACAGGAAAAGCGCGGCTACTAAAGCCTTGCCGGAAGCGACGCGGGCTCGCGACGCCGCCGGCACAACGGGGGAATGCGCGCTCAACAGGCCGCATTCCCCCTCGTATTCCCGGGCCGGCGGCTTATGCGCCGGCCCTTCGCAGTCGTCCTGTCGCGCCTCGGCGCAATCAATGCAGAAATCGCAAGAACAACCCTGCAAGAGATTTCAATTCATGAAGATAGAGCGCAAACTTGCTTGAAAAACCTTCGATGCGCGCCTGTGCGGCAAGAGGTTCTCCAGAGGCCCAGACGTTATAGATATTTATCTTGTTGTCCGCCAGATACGCAACTGTCCCCTGTTCCATGTATTTTTTGTACGCCCGGTCGATGCACACAAACACCTCTGCCCGTCCATCGGGCACGGACTCCTGCCTGTCAACCCTGCCGATGACGACATCATCCAGATAGACGGAATCGAATCGCTGCGTCAGGGGCGTGCCGAACGCAACCGCATAGTTGACGCAGTCCGCCTCACCCGAAGCAAAAGCGCTTTCCTGCACAAGCAGCGTTTCCAGAAGCAAAAAGAACATCGTCCCCAAAAAACATATCGCCACTGCATTTTCTCCCGTCTTCTCGATTGCCGCACGCGCGCATGTGGATCGCACAGGCGAAGGCGTTTCCGGGGCGCGTGGGAGTCGCCGGCATCGCCTGGCGACAAGGCAATCCTAGCCCGTACGCGAATTTTCTTCCACTACGCCTTGCTGCGGCATGCGGTGTCCCCCTGCGCCGTCCCGGCCGGTCGGCGCGACGTTTCGGCATTGCCTGCACAAGTGTTTAATCAGGTGTGCAAAAAATTTGCGCACCTGCCAGGGATATTATTCCCACCTCCTGTCCCGCCAAACTATTCCCCAAACATTTCAATCCATGCTATGGGTTGGCCTCCATCCGTGTCCTGGCATACTCTGTGCTTTTGTTCACGAAACAAGGACGCGCCGCCGTTCGCGGGCGGCGCGTCCGCCCGTCCGGCAGCCACGCCGGCCGGGAAGCGAGGAGGGAACATGCGACAGCTCACGCGACCACGCACGATCATCGGCACCCTGGCCCTGTTGGCCATGGCCGTCCTGTGCGGCCTGCCGGCCCTGCTGCCCGCGGCCGAAGAAGAACCCGACAAGGCCCCGGGACGCAAACTCGCCCGCAGTGCCGTCTCCGCCCCGGGTGCGCGCTGGACCACGGCCGACCACTCGAAATTCGACGCGCTCAAAAAGGACTTCGCCAAACCCGAGGACGTCACGGCAGCCTGCCTGTCCTGCCACGACCTGGCCGCCGACCAGATCCACCACTCCATCCACTGGACCTGGATCTGCCCCACCTGCGGCGACGGCAAGTCCATGGGCAAATACGGCAAGACCATCAACAACTTCTGCATCGCCGTGCCCTCCAACGAGCCGCGCTGTACCTCCTGCCACATCGGCTACGGCTGGAAGGACAAGAACTTCGACTTCTCCTCCAACGACCGCATCGACTGCCTGGTGTGCCACGACACCACGCACACCTATAAGAAGTTCCCCACCAAGGCCGGCTACCCGGTCACGGAACCCACCTTGTTTCCGGAAGACGGCGTCACCTATCTGCCCCCGGACTACAAGACCATCGTGGGCAAGGTCGGCCGCCCCGACCGCCTCAACTGCGGCGCCTGCCACTTCTACGGCGGCGGTGGCGACGGCGTGAAGCACGGCGACCTCGACAGTTCCATGGGCATGCCCAAAAAGTCCCTGGATGTGCACATGGACACCGAGGGCCTCAATTTCACCTGCCAGCGCTGTCATACCACCAAGGAACACCAGATCGCCGGCCGCCTCTACACCTCGCCGGCCGCACCCGAACGCATCAGCCTCACCGAGGCGGACCTGGCCTCCAAGATCGCCTGCGAATCCTGCCATGGCCCCAAGCCCCACAAAAAGGACGCCAAGGCCAACGACCACACCGACAAGGTCGCCTGCCAGTCCTGCCACATCCCCGAATTCGCACGCGTGCTGCCGACCAAGATGTCCTGGGACTGGTCCACCGCCGGCAAGATGAACGCCGAAGGCAAACCCTTCAAGAAGGAAGGTCCCTACGGCAAGCCCGTCTACGACACCAAGAAGGGCGACTTCGTCTGGGAGAAAAACGTCGTCCCGACCTATTATTGGTTCAACGGGGCCATGAGCAACATGCTCGTCACAGACACCCTGGACCCGACGCACATGGTATCCGTCAACAAGCCCGCGGGCGCGCCGGACGATCCCCACGCCCGCATCATGCCCTTCAAGCGCCACACCGGGAAACAACCCTTCGATCCGGTCAGCGCCACCCTGGTCATTCCGCACCTGTTCGGACCCAAGGATCCCACCGCCTACTGGACCGGCTACGACTGGAAGGCCGCCGTCACCGCCGGCATGCAGTACGTGGACCTGCCGTTTTCAGGCGAGGTCGGTTTCGTCGAAACCGAATACTTCTTCCCCATCACCCACATGGTCGCACCCAAGGACAAGGTGGTGCCCTGCGAGCAGTGCCACGCCGTGGAAGGACGCCTCAAGGGCCTGCCCGGCGTCTACATCCCCGGACGCGACGTGCACGCCGCCGTCACCTCAGTGGGCTGGTTCGGCGTGGGCGCGGCCTTCGTCATCGTGTGCGGCCACGGCCTCGTGCGCCTGATTTCCCGCAAGAGGAGGAATGGACAATGAGCGACCAACCCAACGGAAAAATGAGCATGTTCTACCTTTACACCCGCTACGAACGCTTCTGGCACTGGCTCCAGGCGGCGCTCATCGTCTGCCTCCTCGTCACGGGCTTCGAAGTCCACGGTTCCTTCACCCTGCTCGGCTACAAGCGGGCCGTGACCGTCCATGCCTGGGTCGGCGTCGCCTGGCTCATCGCCTTCGCCTTCTTCGTCTTCTGGGTCGCCACCACCGGGGAATGGAAGCAATACGTACCCACCACCAAAAAGATGTTCGAGGTCATGCGCTTTTACGCCTACGGCATCTTCATGGGCTGGCCACACCCCTGCCCCAAGACCCCCGACGCCAAACACAACCCGCTCCAGCGCCTGACCTACCTGGCCCTGGCCGCCATCCTGCTCCCGTTCATGATGGTCACCGGGCTGCTCTACTACGTCTACAACGACTGGACCGGACTGGGACTGGGGGGCTTAAGCCTCTCCGCCGTGGCGCTCGCCCACCTCATCGGCGCATTCGCCATCCTCATCTTCCTCGTGGTGCATATCTACATGACCACCACCGGCCATACCCCCTTCGCCCACGTCCGCGCCATGATCACGGGCTGGGAAGAGGAAAAGGCCGACGTGCCGGAAGACTGGGAAAAGCGGACAGCATAGGGGGGACTGAGGAGGAAAGACGGGAAGATGCCTCCGGAGGTCGGGGGGGATCATCCCCCCCGGTCCCCCCTGGGCGGGGGATCGGCAAGCGGATGGCGAGACGGTCGGTGCGCGGTGCGTCGGGGTCTGTGGGCGCCAGCGGCGAAGCGCCGCATTTTGGGAAACTTCCTTTAAGTTTTTTTGTCTTCAGAGGCTTTCGACGCAAAATTCCAAAGAATTCGCCCCGCAAGGGGCGACGGCCTGGGGCCGGAATTTTTCCTGCCGAGCCTGCCGCGCAAGCGGCGGCAGCGGCAGGGAAAATTCCGGCCCCATCTTCGTTCCGCCTCCCCCCGCCCTCCCGGTGCCCGTAGCCCGTCCCGCGCCACGACACCGAACGGGGGGACCGGGGGGAGTGACTCCCCCCGGCGGGGTCTGGGGCAGAGCCCCAGCAGGGTCCGGGACAGCGTCCCGGCCGCCGGAGGCGTCTTCTCCCCTGCCCCTGCCCTGTCCCTTTCCCTTACTTCTCCTCGTCGAGCAATCTGGCTTCGGCGTCGGTGACGGGTTCCCATGCGGACGGGAACAAAAGCATGATGGCGGCGAAAAAGACCAATGCGGCTGCGATGAGCGCATCTTTCATGGCTGTCTCCCCCTGACTTTTCCGGCCCCCCCGGACCGGACTCCCTGGTTCCCTGTCATTTGTTCTAATCTTTTTTCCCCGCCCGGCAAGGGAAATCGCAGCGGCGGCACCCGCATGGTTTGCGCTGCGGTGCGCCTTGGGCTACACAATGGACGACCCTGTCCGGGAAACGAATTCAAGGAGCGCCATCATGGCCCTTTTCGGCAGTGACAAGAACAAAAAGTCCAAGGATGCGAACAAGGCGGAAGAGCAGAAGCCCAAGCGCCTGATCCCCGAAGACAACCTTGCGGAATTGACCAAATTTTTCGAACCGATGCAGGAGCCGGTCGAGCTTGTCGTTTTTACCGATCCCAAGCGGAATGTGCCATACAACACGTTCATGGAATCATTGTGCCGGGAACTTGCGGAACTGACGCCAAAGATCACGGTGCGTTCCGAACCGTTGGACGGCGACGTGGCCAAGCTCTATGGCGTGGATTTTTCGCCGACGTTGCTGCTGGCTCCGGACCGTTACCGCATCCGCTACCTGGGCGCGCCGCTCGGGGAAGAAGCGCGCACGCTGATCGAGACGATCATGCGTTTGTCCGTGGGCAAGAGCGGGCTGGGGCAGATTTCGCGGCAACTGCTCGGGGAGCTCGACGAGAAGCGCGACGTCAAGGTGTTCGTCAGCCCGTCCTGTCCGTATTGCCCCGGCCAGGTGAGCCATGCCTTCCACTGTGCCATCGAGCGGCCGGACCTCGTGTCGGCGGCCTGTGTGGACATTTCCCAGCATACCGAGCTGGCCGCGAAGTTCCAGGTGGGCTCGGTGCCCCACACCTTCGTCAACGACGATTTCCAGATGCTCGGGCTCTTGCCCGAGGAGCGCTTCGTGGTGGAGCTCGTGACGCTCAAGAGTGCCGAGGAATTCCTGGCGCAGCAGCGCGGCATGGGCATGAGCGCGCAGGATGGCCTGGACGTCCAGGAAGTGGATGTGGTCGTGGCCGGGGCCGGGCCGGCGGGGTTGACGGCGGCGATGTACGCGGTGCGCAGCGGGCTATCGGCGGTGGTGCTCGAGAAAAACGTCATCGGCGGCCAGGTGGCGCTCACGCCCGTGGTGGAGAACTACCCGGGGTTCGCCAACGTGCCGGGCAAGCAGCTCATGGAGATGATCGCCAAACAGGCGCGCGCCTATGCCGACGTGCACGAGGGCGAGGGCATCGAGGAGGTCAAGGTCGGCAAGCACGTCGAGATTTACACGGACAAGGCGGTGTACGTGGCCCGGGCGCTCATCCTGGCCACGGGCGCGGCCTGGAAGAAGCTCGGCGTGCCGGGCGAGGACCGCTATTTCGGCTTCGGCGTCAGCTACTGCTCGACCTGCGACGGGTACCTCTACCGCGAGAAGAAGGCCATGGTGGTCGGCGGCGGCAACACGGCGCTCACCGACGCGCTGCACCTCAAAAACCTCGGCGTGGACGTGACGGTGATCCACCGCCGCGGGGAGTTCCGGGCCGAGAAACACCTTGTGGACGCCGTGGCCAAGGAAGGCGTCAAGACGCTTTTAAACGCCGTGGTCGTGGAGATCCTGGGCGAGGACAACAAGGTGACGGGCGTCAAGGTCAAAAACGCCGTGGACGAGACCGAGCAGGTCGTTGCGACCGACGCGGTGTTCGTGGCCATCGGCCTTACGCCCAACACGGAGATCGCCGAGGAACTGGGGCTGACGCTCGACGCCGACGGCTTCATCAAGACGGACCGGGCAAAGCGCACGTCGATTCCGCGCATCTACGCCGCGGGCGACGTGACGGGCGGCGCGCGCCAGATCGTCACGGCCGTGGGCGACGGCTCGACCGCCGCGCTTTCGGCCTTCGAGGACCTCGCCCATCCGTACTGGAAAAAGGAAAAGACCGCCTAGCGCTCCCCGCGAAGCAGCACCCGCTCTCCACCTCTTGGGAGATCCAGGAGGGGCCTTAGCCCCTCCTGGCCGCCGGAGGCATCTCCCCCCACTTTCTCACACCTCCCCCTCTCACACTCACACCCCCCTCCTACCCCGCCAGCAACGCGGCGGCGGCATTGAAGGAAGCCGGCGTGGTGAAGCCCGGCGCGAGCAGGTAGACCGGCGTATTCGCGGCCGTGACCGCGCTTTGGCTCGTCGCGCCCTGGTTCATGAAATCGAAGTAGGCGGACTGGAGAAGCGGATCGGTCAGGATTTCGCCGTACACAGCCTGCCATTCCTGGGGCGTGGCCAGGCTTTGGCCGTACGTCTCGACGTAGTCGTATTCCTTGCTCCACTCGGGCGCGCTCGACTGGAGATCGAGGGTGTAGGTCGTCTCATCGAGCAGGGCAGAGGTCCCGGTATCGTAAGTGTAAATCTGATAGCCGGGATTGTTGCCGAACACCGGGGAAATCGAAGGGGCGATGCGGATGAGGTTTGCCGCGCCCGAGCCGTCCACGGCGGTGATGAGCCGGAAATCGTCGTTGTGCGTATGCCCGGTGAAGGTGGCGGCGATGGTGCCGTCATAGGCCAGTTCCAAGGCCGTGAAGGCGTTGTTGAAGCCGTCCTCCAGCATGCCCGAGTAGGTCATCTGCCCGGTCTGGCCGTAGGTTTCGGCCACGCTGCCGTCGGCCGCGCCGACCGGAATGTGGCCGACCACCCAGACTTTCTGGAAATCCCGCGCGGAATCGGCGAGCTGCGAGGAAAACCAGGCCAGTTCCACCAATCCCGGGCCGGGATCGTCGTATTCGGTGATCCAGAGGTTGTCGTTGAGCACGACGTACTTGATCCCTGTCGGGCCGTCGGTCTCCACGGCGTAATAGCCGCCCATGGCGTAGCTGGTCGCGAAGGCCGCCCGATCCGCGTCGTTGTTGAAAAAGGCCTGGGCGATGACGGGGGCCGAGTTCGCCAGGTAGGCGTCGCCGGGGCGCGCGCCGATGCTGCCGAGCATGTTGTCGGTGTCGCAGTTGCCGTCGGCCACGAGCACCGTGGCGTTCGGGAAGCGGGCGTCCACTTCGCTGACGAAAAACTGCACGGTCTTTTGCGCGAAGGCGTCGAGGCCGGCCTGGCTCGTGTCGCCGGTGAGCGTTGCGTAGTCCTCCGGGAAATCGTGGCCCAGGATGTCGCCGGGATAGAGGATCAGGGAGACGCCGCCGGCCCTTGCGGCCATGTCATCAAGGGCGGATTCGAACAGGGCGTAGTTGCTGTCGCTGCCGTAGGCCGCGTAGGCGGTTTGGCTCGAAGAGGAAAGGATGCCCTTCCAGGCGGAAACGTCCGCGGCCGCCAGGGCCTGCGCCAGGGACGGGTCGGCGAAAGGATCGAAGTGCACGTCGGAAAAAAGGAGAAACGTGGACGCGTTGCCAGCAAGCGCCATACGGCCTTCCCTCCCGGGCGCAGCCCGGACATATGCGAGTACGTCGCCCACGTATCCATGGCGCAGCCAGAGCGTGTCAAGGAAGAAGCGCGAAACGCCGTGGAGGCTTACGGAAAGAAAAGGCTAGAGCGTGGCGTAAAATTCCGCCGGGGCCAGTTCCGTGGATTCGAACCAGCCGCGCTCGGACAGATGCCGGCGGATGTCCTGGCACAGTTCGCACTTGTTGACGTAGCCGGCGGGGCTGGCCGTGAAATCCTCGAGATGGGCGGCGTAGTCGTAGAGGCCGCGGATGCCGGATTCGGCCAGGGTGGAGAGGATCGGGTACAGCTCGGGGTCGAGCGGGCCGCCGAGGTCCATGGCGCGGATGGCCAGACCCGAGCACAGCCCGGGCACGTAGTCGCCGTAGAGGTCCATGTGGAAATGGCTGGCGTCGGTGAGCTCGCCGCGGCAGTCGGCGGACGCGCCGGCCAGCACTTCCTCCACGGGCCGGCGGCCGAGCGCCGGCGCGAACAGATCGAAGGCCCGCCCTCCCAGGTGGATCCAGGCGCGCTCGAGAATGCGCGCCGGATAGTCCGGGCCGAAATGGCGCAGGTATTCGGCGAAAGGATGGGTCGTCTCCGGGTCGAACGCGCGGAGGTCCTTGAGGAAATGTTCCTGCCAGGGAAAGACGTCCACGCCCGCGATCCGGGCCGCCTCGATGGTGCCCAAGGTCTTTTTGAGGGGCACGAAGCCGTTGTGCATGGGGCTTATGGACACGAGCAGCCGGGTGAGTCCCATGCCGCGCAGTTCGGTGAGCAGCCCGACCGCTTCGTCCATGTCGTCAAACCACGAGCCGCTGGTTTCCACGTACTCGATGGGCATGCCCGTCTCCTCCGCCGCCGCCAGCACGCCGGCCAGGGAGAACGGATCGACCAGCGGTTCGCCGCCGCCCACGTGCATGGCCGTCGCGCCCAGGGACAGGGCCTTGGCGAAAAGCGCCGCGGCCGTGGCCTGGTCGATGTATTCCGGCGCGCGGGACGGCCCGCCGCGATAGAGGCAATGCGGACAGGCGCTCTGGCACTGGTAGGTGGCGACAAGCCCGCCGGATTGCAGGCGCGTGACGGCGAGAGTCATGGACCGTCAGCCTCCCGCCAGGGAGGTCAGGGCGGAAAGCACTGCCTCGGCGTGCCCCGCCGCCTTGGCCACCTTGGGCCAAACCTGGCGCACGACGCCCTCGGGGTCGATAAGGAACGTGGAGCGCACCGTGCCCATGGCCTCCTTGCCGTACATCTTCTTCATCCGCCAGGCCCCGTAGGCGTTGTGGGCAACGAGCCCGGGATCGGAGAGCAAAAGGACCGTCAGCGCGTGCGTGTCGATGAATTTGGCGTGGGTGGCCGGCTTGTCGCGGCTGACCCCGACCACGGCCGCGCCGAGCGCGGCGAAGCGCGGCAAAAATGTGGAGAACTCGACGGCCTCGGTGGTGCAGCCGGAGGTCAGGTCCTTGGGATAGAAATACAGCACCAGCCAGCGGCCCCTGAAATCGGCCAGCGAATGCGCCTTGCCGGCCGCGTCGGGCAGGCTGAACCCCGGGGCCGGGTCCCCGGGCTTGGGCCAGGGTTCGTCGCTCATGGCTGCTCCATCCTGGCGGGCGGCAGTTCCGTCGCGGCCAGTTTCTTGTGGATCGAATCGATGTCTTCCACGGGATAGCGTTGCCGCAAATAAAAATAGCGGTCCACCACCTTGAGCACATAATCCCGGGTTTCGTCAAAGGGAGGCACGCCGCCGGCCTTGGCCACGGCCCCGGGGCCGGCGTTGTAGGCGGCCAGGGCCATGACTTCGGTCTGGAAACGGTCCAGCATGGATTTGAGGTAGCGCGTGCCGGCGGCGATGTTGCGCTCGGGGTCGAAGGGATCGCTGAGGCCGAGGAACTTCTGGGTGTCGGGCATGATCTGCATGAGCCCCTGCGCGCCCTTGGGCGAGACGGCGCAGGCGTTGAAGCGCGATTCCTGCTCGATGAGCGCGTAGACGAGGCGTGGGTCCAGGCCGTTCTTGCGGCTGTGGATATTGACAAGGCGCAACAGTTTCTTGTCTTCGATAAGGGCCGGATAGCGGCAGGCCAGGGCGCGCGCGCCGCCCTCGAGTCGCCGGCCGGCCTGGCGCAGGGACGCATCGCGCTTGGCCGCGGCGACGGGATCGGGCAGGCTGATTCCGTGGATTTCCGTGGCCGGCATGGGCGCGGTCGCCATCTTCGGCCCGGCGGCGATCCCCGGCACGGTCGCAAACAGGAAAAGGCCGGCCAACACGGCCGGCGTCAATACGCGCATCGGACAAGGCTCCTTGGCGACATACCCCTGCCCCCTACCCCCTTCGCCAGGGATTGACAAGAAAGGGGTCAACGGACCTGACGCCGCCAGCGGTCGATGGTGTCGTCGATAAAGCCCTTGTCGTTACACGGCTCGGCCCAGGCCGCGGAAAAACAGGCCGTATCGCTGCGCGGCCGCTCGTTTGCGGCGAGCTCGCGCATGTGGATGCGCATGGGCACGGGCACGCCCTCGCCCACCACAACGGCCTCCTGCGTGCGCAGCGCCGGCAGGGCGGAAAGCAGGCCCGCCGCGTTTTCCGGCATGGCCCGGCGCACGAACAGCTGGTCCTGTTCGTTGCTCATGCGCAGCGACACGAGCGTGTTGACCTGGGACAACACGGTCTCGGAAATCTCCGAAGGCCGCTGGGTGACGAGCCCCAGGGACACGCCGTACTTGCGGCCCTCCTTGGCGATGCGCGCCAGAGCCCGGCGCGTGGGGCCAAACGCCGCCGACGCGTCGCGCGGCACGTAGCGGTGGGCCTCCTCGCACACCAGCAGCACCGGCCGTCCCCTGCCCCGCTCGGCCCACAAGGCGAAATCGAAAATGAGCCGGCACAGCACCGAGACGACCACGTCCACGATCTCCGCCGGCACGCCGGCCAGGTTGAAGATGGTCAGCGGCCGCCCGTCCGCCGGCAGGCGCAGATAGCGCGCGAGGACCATACCCATGTTGTCCTCGATGGTGAGCTGGCCGAACATGAAGGAGAAACGGCGGTCGCGGCGCAACGCGTCCAGGCGCGCCGTCAGGCGCAGGTAGGGGATGGCGCTCTCGGGCTTGTCCAGGCGGCCCATGCCGGTCTTGAGCAGCTCCGTCACCCGGGCCAGGCGGTAGGGCGTCGGCGTGTCGATGGTCAGCCCGCCCTCATCGCCGCCGGCCCCGCGCCAGTACTCGGCTTTGGCCGCCAGCACGCATTCCTTGAGGATGTTGGCCTCCACCTCGCGGTAGGGCTGGCCGCCGCTGCAAAAGACCTGCACCATCTCCTCGAAGTCGAGGAGCCAGTACGGCAGGACGAGGTTGTCCGGCGTCACCGATTCGGCCATGTCGCCAAAGGCCGCGGCGTATTCGTCATGGGGATCGAGCAGCACGATGTGGCCGTTGCCGTGCGCGGCGAGCACCGAGCGCAGCAGCACGGCCACGGTGCAGGACTTGCCCGAGCCCGTGGTGCCGAGCACCGCGAAATGCTTGCCCAGGAAATCGTCCACCACCATGAAGGCCGGCACCTCGGGGTCCTGGTGCAGGCTGCCGATGCGCACGCTCGATTTCGTCGGCTTGGCATAGATGCGGGCCAGGTCGCCCGTTGCGGCCAGTTGCGCCGCGCCGCCCAGGCAGGGGCTCACGGAGACGCCGCGTGTAAAAATGAAGTCGTCACGCTCCGGCCCCAGGCTCTCGCCAAGCAGCGCAAGCCTGGCCAAATGGCGGTCGTTTTCCCCGGGACTGGCCGCCGGCGCGGGAATCGTCAGCGACTGCACCAGACCGAACACCATGGAACGCGGCGACGGCAACACCACCATCTCGCCGACGCGCACCTCGCCGGCCACGGCGGCATCGAGGACCAGCGTCACTTCCGCGCCTTCGATGGCGGATACGTAGCCGATGTGTTTGCGTTGCATCATCATGTGGAAGAGTGCCTCCGGCGGCCGGGGGGATAATCCCCCCCGGCCCCCCTTGATGGGGGTTCCAGGAAAACTCAAAACGTCTTCAATGCCTTTCCCATGCGGCGCTTCGACGCTGGTGCCCGTGGTCGCGGAAATGGGGGCGGCCGTGCCGGCCGGCTTTGCGGCCTGCGGGGCCGCCCCATTTCCGCGACCACAGACCCCGACGCACCGCCCACCTACCGTCCTCCCACCCGCTTACCCATCCCCCGGCGAGGGGGTCCGGGGGGCATCATGCCCCCCGGCCGCCGGAGGCCTCTGCGCCCTTATCCCTTCCTCTCCCCTCCCCCATCCCCGCCGTGCAGCACCGCCTCGATGGCGGCGGCGAGGTCGCGGCGCAGGACGGGTTTGAGGAGCAGGTCGCGGATGCCGATGGCCCGGGCGTTTTCCTTGCTCATGGTTTCGCTGAAGCCCGTGAGCATGAGCACGGGCAGGTCGGGCCGCGCGGCGAGGGCTCCCTTGGCCAGGTCCGCGCCGGTCAGGTCCGGCATGTTCTGGTCGGTGACGAGCAGGTCGAAGGCGGCGGGGTCGGCGCGCAGCAGTCCCAGGGCGCGGCGGGAGTCCGTTTCCGCGTGCACGGCGTAGCCCAGGGATTCGAGGAGTTCGCGGCCGATTTCGGCCAGCGCCTCCTCGTCGTCCACGAACAGCACGCGGCCGCGTCCCATGGACGGCGCGGCCTGCGTGTCCGCCGCCGCCTCGTCGGCTTCGGCGGCAAGAGGCAGATAGACGTCGAAGGTCGCGCCTGCGCCGGGCGTGCTTTTGACCTTGATGTCGCCGTTGTATTTGCGCACCACGCCGTGGGCCACGGAGAGCCCCATGCCCGTGCCTTCGCCGGGTTTCTTCGTGGTGAAGAAGGGGTCGAAGATGCGTTCCTGGATTTCGGGGGGAATGCCGGGTCCGGTGTCGCGCACCCAGAGGTGCAGGCACTCGTCGGCGAGGGCGTTGCCGCGGATGGGGCATGCGCCGCGCGGAGCTTCCTCGAGGCCCACCTCGAGCACGCCGCCGGTTTCGCGCATGGCGTGGGCGGCGTTGGAGCAAAGGTTCATGAGGATCTGCTGGATCTGGGAGGGTTCGGCCAGCACGGCGTCTCGGCCGGGTCGGATGTTTTCCTTGATGGCGATGGAATTGGGCACCGTGGCGCGGATGAGCTTGAGCGTTTCCTTGACCAGCGGCCCCACGCGCAGGCAGCTCGCGCCGGGTTCGCTCTGGCGGCTGAAGGAGAGGATTTGCAGCACGAGGTCGCGGGCGCGGCGGCAGGCGGAGAGGATGTGTCCCACACGCCGGGCCAGGCTGGAATCCGGCGCGGCGTCGCCTTCGATCATTTCGGCAAAGCCCATGATGATGCCGAGGATGTTGTTGAAATCGTGGGCGATGCCGCCGGCGAGCGTGCCGATGGCTTCCATCTTCTGGCTCTGGCGCAGGCGGTTTTCCAGGTTTTTACGTTCGGTGATGTCGTGGGCCACGAAGACCGTGCCGATGGGCGCGTCGTCGGCTTGGGACAGCGGCGAAGCCGTGACGAGGAATTCGCCGCGAAGCCTGGGGATGGACAGTTCCCTGGAGTGGTAGCGGCCGTCGGTCATGGCCAGGATTTCGTTCGAGCGTTCCCCGGGCCGTTCGGGCGCGTCGAAGAGAAAGGTGCATTCCCGGCCCACCACGTCCCTGGGCGGCAAGCCCAGGCGGTGGGCCATGGCGAGATTGAGGCGGCGCACCCGGCGGTCGCGGTCGATGACCACGACCATGTCCTGGACGGAATCGAACGTGCCTTCCCATTCGCGCTTGGCCGCGGCGATGAGCCCGGTGACGCGTTCGCGCTCCTCGATTTCCCGGGTGAGCTTGCGGTTCGCGCCGGCAAGGGCGGCGGTACGCTCGGAGACGAGGGTTTCCAGGCGGCTTTTGAGCGCCGTGAAATCGCGCTCGGCGCGCCATTTTGCGCAAAGCGAGGTGGCGAACTGGCGGATTTCCTGGGGATGGAAGGGTTTTTGGATGTAGAGCAGCTTGTCCGCCGGCGGTACGCGGGCGGCGATGGCGTCCGCGTCGAGGTCGGTGAACGCCGTGATCACCACGATCTGCACCCAGGGGTCCATGGCCCGGATCTCTTCCGCGGCGACCAGGCCGCCGCGGCCGGGCGGCATGCGCACGTCGAGGAAGGCGGCGGCGTAGGGCCGGTGTTCGCGCAGGGCCGCGGCCACGGCGGCCACGGCGGCCTCGCCCTGGCGGCACAGCGTCAGCTCGAAGCCCGTTTCGGTTTTGGACGCGGCAGTGCCGCCCAGGCCGTCGAGACCGTCGAGAAGATCGTCCTCCGGGGCCAGTATCTCGGTGAAAAGGTCGAGGATGCGCGGCTCGTCGTCGGCTACCAGCAGGCGCATGGGCGCAGGGGTCGTTGTCGTGCCTGCCATGTGACGCCGCCTCCCTTGCGCGGCTCAGGGCATTTCGGAGCGGTCCAGGCGCTCGGCGGCCGAGGGTTTGCGCGGCGTAAACGGGACCGCGGCCTTGGTCGGGGTTTCTTGCAAGGGCCGGGCCGGCTTGGCCGCAGGCTGGGCGGCCTGGGACGAGGCCGGCGTCGCGGCCGGAACGGACGCCGCCGGGGCCGGTGCGACGGACGGCTGCGGCGTCACGGCGCTCGGCAGGCTGACCTCCTCGGAGGCCGACAGGCGGCTCAGGTTTTCCTGGGCCACGGCGTAGAACTTCGGATTGGCGGCGATGGCGCGCTCGAAATACTCCTGCGCCTTGGCCTTGTTGCCGGCCTCCATGTAGCACACACCGAGGTTGTTGAAGGCCGTCGCCTCCGAGCCGACGCCGGCAAAGGCCGCGTAGGCGTCGTCGTAGCGGCCGAGGCGGCACAGGGCGAGCCCCAGGTTGTTGGCAATCTTGGCGGATTTCTTCGCCGCGCCGGCCTTGCGGAAGGCGGCCACGGCATCTTCGGTGCGGCCGAGCAACAGGAGAGCAAGGCCCCGGTTGTTCTCCACGTCCGGGTCGAAGGCCACGGCCAGGGAGCGGTCGTAGACGGCCAGGGCGGCCTCGGGACGGCCCTCGCGGGCCTCGATGGCCCCGAGCAGCGCCGCGGCCCGGGACAGGCCCGGCTCGCGTTCCAGGGCCTTGGCCAGGACGGCGGCGGCTTCGCTTCTGTTGCCGCCGAGATAGAGGGCAAAGCCCAGGCCCTGCAGGGCCGGGGCGAATTTGGCATCGCTTTTGAGGGCTTCCTTGTAGGCCAGGGCGGCCTTGGGATACTCGCCCATGCCCAGGTACAGGTCGCCCATGCGGGTATGCACCTGGGCGGGGGCGGCCCCGGCAGCAAGCGCCTCCAGATAGAGCCGGCCGGCCTCCTGGGGCTGGCCGTGGGCCAGGGCGGCGTCGCCGGCGGCCAGGGCGGCGGCCCCCTGCCCGGTCCCCAGCCCCGATTTGCCCTTGGCCCCGGAACCGCCACAACCGGCGAGCCCGGACAGGCAAACGGCCAGCGCCAACAGCGCGCAGGCCAAACGCAAGCGTCCCTTCACCTCGCTCCCTCCCCATGTCCTGCCGCTGGACATAGCAGAGCCCGCGCGAGGGGTAAACACGCATCCGCGACACCGCCGCGATGCACAGGCCCACCGCCGTACGTCCGATCCCCAAACCGTGGTCCGAAAGGCGGGCCCCTCTCCACGATTCGTGGAACAAACCCGTCATCCCGCTTCGGGCGGCAACGGGAATCCTGCGTCGACAGCCGGTTACTCTTGGGGACATGGCGTCGTCCCCACGCCTTCCCTGGCATGATTCTTCCAGACTAGGGGAAACCCCCCGGCCTCCGGGGAATGCCCCCAAGGGGGATGGACACCATGCAACGCAAAAAAACAGACGCACGCGGCAGCGCGGCCGTGGAAATGGCCATCGGGATGCTGTTCCTCGTCCCGCTGCTGCTCATCCTGGTCGAGGCGACCACGGCGATTTCGGAATACGCCCAGCTGCAAAACGCGGCCATGGAAGGCGCACGGATGCTCGCGCGGCAAAACGGCGACACCTCGGGCGTGGAAGACTTCATCAAGAACAGCATCCTCACCGACGCCTCGGGCAACTCCGTGCTGCGCGGCGCGAACCCAACGGTCGCCATCACCCCCCGCGACGACGACAACAACGTAACAGTGCAGGTCAACCATGCCTACTCTCCCCTTTTCACCACGCAGTCCGGCGAGGCGAGCACGTTCACCTTTGGCAAGGATACGCTCGTTATTTCCGCCCGTTCGACCATGGCCCTGCCTGAGGCGAATTAACGGCGACGCGCGCGGCGCGTCGAGCGTGCTTCTGGCCGCGACCCTGGTCGGGGCCATCGCCGCGGCCGGCGTGGCCATGGACCTCAGCCGGGTGTACGTGGCACGCAACAAGCTGCAAAACGCCGTGGACGCAGCGGCCCTGGCCGGCAGCCTGCAACTGGCCGACGACCCCGACGTGAACAACGGCACGGTGGAAACGGCGGTCAAGGCCAACCTGGCCCAAAACGACCCCGACGCCATCAACGTGGAAGTGACCTCGGGCGGCGCGACGCGCAGCGTGTGCGTGGACGCCGACGCCGTGGTGGACATGACCCTGACCAAGGTCGTCGGCGTGGATGCGCAGACGGTCTCGGCCGAGGCCTGCGCCGGCTACAACGACATCGAACTGGTCATGGTCCTCGATGCCACGGGCAGCATGAAGGGCACGCCCATCGCCAACGTCAAGGAAGCGGCCACCAACCTGGTCAAGCTGATCATGCCCTCGGACAACGCCGCCAACACCCGGTCCAAGATCGGGCTCGTGCCCTTCCAGGGCAAGGTGCGCATCGACGGCAAGGACCCGGTCACGGCGGAACAGAACCCCGACGGCGTGGGCACGGGCTGCCGCAACGCCGACGGCTCCCTCAACAACGGCAAGCTCAAGACCGAATACAGCGACACCCGTTCGCGCAGCTCCATCTTCTACGGCTACACCATAAGCGGCGTGAGCACCTCCCAGGACAAGACCTGCTCCGGCATGTCGCCCATACGCGCCCTGTCCTCGGACAAGGCGACGATCCTCGACAACATCGACGCGATCAACGCCGGCGCGGTCACCTCCGGCACCCTCATTTCCGAGGGCATCAAGTGGGGCCACAGGGTGCTCTCGCCCGATGCGCCCTACACCGAGGGCAGCACGGACAAGAAGGTGCGCAAGATCATGATCCTGCTCACCGACGGCGACACCGAGGACGGACGTTGCGGCGGCAACTACGCCTCGGGCTCCAAGACCATCAACACCTATTGGACCAACGCCTATTTCGGCATGGGGCTTACGCCGACGACCGCGACCTCGCCCTACGCGACCCTGTCCACGGCCACGGCCACGCTCGCGCAAATCCCGAGCTGCGTGGACGGCGGCCTGCTCAACCAGTACGTCCTCGACGAGGCCGCTGCGGCAAAAAACGACGCCAACTACCCGGTGGAAATCTTCACCATCCGCTTCGGCGATTCGGATTCCACGGACAAGAGCCTCATGCAGCAGGTCGCTTCGTCCAAGACCGACACGACCGACCATTACTACGATGCGCCCAACGACTCGGACATCCAGGAGATGTTCAAGAAGATCGGGCAGCAGCTCGGCCAGCGCCTCATGACCAAGAAGGAAGCGACCACGGGCACGCCGTGAGGACGCGCGAGGGAATCGCCATGTCGGGGATGCGTCACATAGCGCCGCCGTCGCGCAACCGGGAACGCGGGGTCACCACCGTGGAAATGGCGCTCCTGCTGCCCGCCTTCTTGCTGCTGCTCTTCGGCATCATCGAGGTGGCCAACATCCTGCGCCTGCAGATGACGCTCGAGAGCGCCGTGGCCGTCATGGCGCGCACGGTGTCCCAGGACACCACCATCACCAGCGAATCCGGCGCGCAGAGCTACTTCAACAGCCACCTGGACAAGCTGGTGCCCTCGGTGCAGCAGAACAAGGACCAGCAGGACGCCTCCGACCCGCCGGCACTCTCCATGTCGCCCTCAAGCAAGCCGGCCTGCGAGGAAACGCCGTGCACGCCGTTTCTGATCACCATCAACTACACCTATACGCCCCTGTCCCCGATCATGACGCCGTTTTTCGAGGGGCTGACCCTTTCCGCCTCGGCCAAGCGGACCTCGGAGCCCGACTCGGGCACGAGCCTTGGCAACTGACGCCCGGGCAAGGCCCCGGAAGGAGCAGAATCATGAAAAGACGCGCCGGCATCCTCGCCGCATGGGCCCTGTGCCTGGCCGTGGCGGCCCCGACGGGCGCGCTCGCCTCCGGCAAGCCCGAGGTCGTGGCCTTCTATCAGGCGTACCTCGGCATGGTCAGCGCCAGCGACTACGTGACGCTCTCACGCGACCAGCCGAAAACCTGGGACGCCAAGTTCGACGCCGCCGCGCAAAACGCGGGGTTCGAGGATGCGGCCGCGGCCCTGGCCACCGGCGACGCCTACGCCGCGGACAGCGATGTGGCGGCGTTGCGCAAGGCCGTGGAGGACAAGATTCTCGAACAGTACAAACCCTATCAGGAATAACCCGCCGTCCCCCCGGCGGGAGTCCGCGACAAGGATGTCCGACGCGCAGCCGGGCATCCTTGTTTTTTGCCGCAGGTTTTCAGAAAAGCCCGCGCAGCGCCGCAACGAGCCCCGGCAGACGGCCCATGGCAAGGACCAGGGCCAGGGCCGCAAGCAGCGCGAAGCCGACCAGCCTAAGCGCCAGCCGCCGGGCGAGGAACGCGGCGAACACGCTCCCTCCGGCCCCGCGCGACGGGGCGGGAATGATGTTTTCCGCGCGCAGGAGCCGGTAGATGCCGGCCACGGCGAGCAGGCACACGACAAGGGCCAGCAGGTTGTCCGTGCTCCTCAAAAAATCCGCAATTCCATGCGCAGCGCTCCCCGCGCCGGCGGCCGCGCCGGACAGGGCGTCGAGGGCCTGCCCCTGCCCCTTGGAAAGCTCCCCCACGGAGCGCGCCACATCGTCCGCGCCGGGCATACCGCGACTCCTTATTTGTTGAGCCCGCCGAACATCTTCATGAGGCTGATGCCCGCCGGCCCGAGGATCACGATGAGCAGCGTCGGGAAGATGAAGAAAATGAGCGGGAACAACAGTTTGACCGGCAGCTTGGCCGCGAGTTCCTCGGCCAGCTGAAAACGCTTGGTGCGCATGGAATCGGCGTAGACGCGAAGTGTCTGGGCGATCGAGGTGCCGAACATGTCCGTCTGGATGAGCATGGCGACAAGGCTGCCCAGGTCTTCCAGACCCACCCGGGTCGATAGGTTCTTGAGCGCCTCCCGGCGGGACTTGCCGGCGCGCAGCTCGAGGGTGAGCAGGCGCAGTTCGGAGCTGAGGATCGGCTCCTTGTGGGCCAGTTCCATGCAGACGCGGTAGATGGCCGCGTCGAGCCCCATGCCGGCCTCAACGCAGACCACGAGCAGGTCCAGGGCGTCGGGCAGGCCGTGCTGGATGGCCTTCTGGCGCTTTTTCACCCGCATGTCGAGCAGCACGCCCGGCAGGTAAAATGCCCCGGCCACACAGGCGAGGACCACGAACAATTTGTACTGCGTGGGCACGCGGCCGGAAAAGGCGGCCAAAGCCCCGAGCGTGAGCCCGACCAGGGCCGCGCCGACCTTGAGTCCCCAGTAGATCTCCACCGCGCCGGGCTGGCGGAAGCCCGCATGCACGAGCTGGGTGCGGGTCTTGGTCAGCTCCTTGGCTTCCTTGGGCTTGACCGTCTCGCCGAAACGGGCGGCGGTGCCCCGCGCGAGCCCCAGTAGCCAGCCGAGCACGCCCGGACGCGCCGCCCCGCCCGAGCCGCCGGGATTGACCACGGCCATGGCGCGATCGGCCATTTCCCGGCGCTGCCTGCGCTCCTCGCGCAGGATGGCCACGGAGTAGGCCGCGAAACCCACGCTTGCCGCCACGAGCAGGGAAATGAAAAGCATCTCCATGACCGCCTCCTAGACCTCGATGCGAACCATCTTGCGGATAACGAGGATGCCCATGAGCATGAGCCCGCCCACGAGGTAGAGCAGCATGTGGCCGATCGGTTCGTTGAAAAGCAGGGCCAGGTAGCCGGGGTTTAACATCTGCACCGCGCCACAGACGAAAAACGGCAGCAGGCACAACACCCAGGCGGCCATGCGGCCCTCGGCCGAGAGCACGCGGATGCGGCCCTTGAGCTTGAAACGCTCGCGGATGAGCCAGGAGATGTTTTCCACGATCTCGGCCAGGTTGCCGCCGGTCTCGTTCTGGATCTTGACCGAGACCACGAAGAAGTTGAGGTCCGGGCAATCCACGCGGTCCATGAGGTTGTCGAGCGCCACGGTCACGCCCACGCCGAAATTGATCTCCTCCAGGGTCTTGTGGAACTCCACGCGGATAGGGTCGGCGAATTCGCTTTCGACCATGCCCATGCCGCTGGAAAAGGTGTGCCCGGCCTTGAGCGCGCGGGCCACGAGCTCCAGGGCCTCGGGCAACTGGCGCTCGAACTCCTTCATGCGCGCCGCCTTGCGCATGGCGATCCACTTGAACGGCAGCGCGCCGAGCCCCGCGCCGACAGCCAGCCGCACCAGGAAATTCGAGACGTACAGCGACGCCGCCAGATACCCCGTGGCCATGAACACCAGGGAAAGCAGGACGAAGATGCCAAGCGGCGCCCTGATGTCGGCCTGGTCGAGCACCTTGTTCATGCGCTGGCTCCAGGCATGGCGCGAGAGGAACACGTCGAGCCAGCGCAGGCTGCTCATCTCGTGGCGCTTGACCAGATCGGCGGAAACGTCCGGGGCAAGCCCCCTGCCGCGAGCCACCTCCTCGATGCGCCGGGCCAGCTCCTTGCCGCTTTTGTCCGTGGCGCGGCGGATGACGAACACCACGGCCAGGAACAAATAGACCAGCGACAACAGCAGGGCCAGGGAGAGGATGGGCGGCACGGCGGCGGACGGCGGCGTCATGGCGGCCTCCTCAGGTCTCGACCACGTTTCGTGGATCGAACACGCCCTCGGGCATGCGGATGCCCTTGGCCTCGAACTTGGACGCGAACTTGGGCCGGATGCCCCGGGCCAAAAACACCCCGCGCACCTTGCCGTCTCCGGCCACGCCGCGCTGCTCGAAGGCGAAGATCTCCTGCATGGTGATGACCTCGCCTTCCATGCCCGTGATCTCCTGGAAGCTGACGAGCTTTCTGCTGCCGTCGGAAAAGCGCGAAATCTGGATGATGACGTCCACGGCCGAGGCGATGTAGCGCTTGAGGGAGATGGGCGAAATGGTCAGCCCCGCCATGGCCACGAGCGTCTCCAGGCGCATGAGAGCGTCGCGCGGGGTGTTGGCGTGCAAGGTGGCCAGCGAGCCGTCGTGGCCGGTGTTCATGGCTTGCAACATGTCGAGGGCCTCGGCGCCGCGCACCTCGCCGACGATGATGCGGTCCGGGCGCATGCGCAGGCAGTTGCGCACGAGGTCGCGCTGGGTGACCTCGCCGCGACCCTCGATGTTGGGCGGCCGCGACTCCAGGCGCACCACGTGGTCCTGCTTGAGTTGCAGCTCCGCCGCGTCCTCCACGGTCACGATGCGCTCGTCGTGGGGAATGAACCCCGACAGGCAGTTGAGCATGGTGGTCTTGCCCGTGCCCGTGCCGCCGGAAATGAGGATGTTGAGCCGCGCCAGCACGATGCCCTGGAGCACCTCGGCGATGTCGCGCGTCATGGCCCGGAAGCGGATCAGGTCCTCGATGGTCAGCTTTTCCTTGGCGAACTTGCGGATGGACAACGCCGGGCCGTCGATGGCCAGCGGCGGGATGATGGCATTGACGCGCGAGCCGTCGGGAAGGCGCGCGTCCACCATGGGCGAGGACTCGTCCACGCGCCGGCCCACCCGGGACACGATGCGGTCGATGATCTTCTTTAAGTGGTCGTTGTCCTTGAAGCGCGACTCGGTGAGCACGAGCTTGCCCGAGCGCTCCACGTAGATCTGGCGGTAGGAGTTGACCAGGATGTCGTTGACGCTCGGGTCCTTGAGAAAAGGCTCCAACGGGCCAAGGCCGAGCATCTCGTCCTTGACCTCGCTGATGAGGCGCTCGCGCTCGACCAGATTGAGCGGCGTCTGGGCGAACTCGTCGCGCAACAGCCGCTCGACGAGCTTGCCGATCTCGAGCCCCAGCGACGCGCCGTCCAGCGTGTCGAGCAGCGACAGGTCGATCAGGTCGATCAACCGGTCGTGGATGCGCGTCTTGATCTCGTAATACTCGTCGGCGGCGACGCCGGCCGCCTCCTTGCGCTCGGACGACGTCCCGCCCGCCCCCATCCGGGGGCCCTGCCGCATCAGCGGCGGCCTTCCGCGTTCCATAGTATGAGTGCCTCCGGCGGCCGGGGGGAATAAGCCCCCCCGGCCACCCCACAAGGGCTTCCAGTAAAGACTAGCAAAAAATGCGCCTGTCTTTCCCCTGCGCCGCTTCACCGCTGGCGCCCGACGTTCCCGCATCTCCCCCGCCCGCCCCGTCGAGGGGGGCGGGGGGGCATCATGCTTCCCGGCCTGCAGGCCTAACCGCGGCCCGTCAGGAGCTTGAGCCCGAACAACCTGCGTTTCTGTTCCGGTTCCGGGGCCGGCGCGAGGCTTTTGGCCAGGTCGGCGATGGCCCGGGTGACCGGGGCCTTGGGCGCGGCCTCGAGCAGGGTCTTGCCCTGGTTGATGGCGGCCAGCGTCGTCTTGTAGTCGTTGGGGATGCGCCAGTAGACCGGCAGTCCCAGGGCGTTTTCCATGTCTTCCACGGTCAGCTCGCTTTCGCCCAGGTGACGGTTGACCACGATCTTGAGTTTCTCCTCCAGGCCCGCCTGCGCCTGGCGGATGTTGTCCAAGAAGCGGCGCACGTTGGCCAGGCAGGGCAGGTTCTGGACGCTGACAAGCACGATGGCGTCGGAGATGTCCATGACCTTGAGCGTGATTTCGTCGAGGTACATGCCGAGGTCGATGACCACGGTGTCGAAGATCTGGCGCATGAGGGCGAGCAGGCTCGAGATGTTTTCCGGCGTGGCCATCTGCAGGTCGTCCAGGCGGCTTGGCGGGGCGAGCAACGCAAGCCCCGAGGCGTGGCGCGACATGACGCTCATGAGGTAGGTGGCGTCCAGGCGGCTGATGTTGCCGAGCACTTCGCCCCAGTGGTATTTGGGGGCGATGTCCAAAAAGAGCTGGGCCTCGCCGAAGGGCAGGTTCATGTCCATGAGCGCCACGCTGGCCCCGGCCTTGTGCCCGAGGCAGGCGGCGGCCAGGTTCACGGCGACCGTGGTGGTGCCCACCCCGCCCTTGGCCCCGAAGACGTTGATGATGCGGCCCTGCTTGCTGCCGCGCTGGCCGAGGCGGCCTTCGCGCCGGGCCTTGAAGCGCCAAAGCGCCATGCGGACCTCTTCCTGGCTCACGGGCTGGGGGAAAAACTCGCGCACGCCCTGGCGCATGAGCCGCATGAGCACCTCGGTGTCGTACTCCCCGGCCGTGAGAAAGACTTCCCGCTCGCCCCGGCGGGCCACGACTTCGGCCACGGCTTCGAGCTCCTCCTCGCCGCGTGCCGGGTCGAGCTCGCGCACAAGCAGATCGGCGAACTCCTCGCCGTCGCCGAGCACCTCGAAATCGCCGTCCTCGGACAGGCATTCCTCGAACGCACGCCTCGCCGGCGAGGCGTCCATGTCGAGGAAGGCCGTGATCTTGTCGCTTATGCTCATGCGCGCCCCCGTGCCCGCTTGTCGTCCCGCGCCCCGGTCACTTGCCTATGGAGACAATGGGTTTGGGCGTCGTGTCCTTCTCCGACGGCTTGGCCTGCTCGTACCGTTCATAGGCCATGGCCGCCTTGGTCCCGTCAAGCCCGACCACGGGCGAATCGTCGCCGGCGGCGGGATCGAGCTTCTGTTTTTCGAAAATCGCGTGGAAGGACTTGCCGTAATCCCAAGTGCGTTCCTTTTCGGCCTGGCAGCCGGCGAGGGCGCAGGTAAAAAGGGCCAGGGCCAGGGCGAGGGCGGGCAGCACGCGTTTCATGGATGTCTCCTTCTTGCGACGGGGCGACGGGTTCACTGCGCGCTCCGAGGCCTGCCCACGGCGGCCACGGGCACGGCATGGCCGAAATCGCCGTCCAGCGAGGCCGCACCGGTCACGAGCGGCGCTGCGGACGCCTTCGAGGCGTCGTCGCGGGTGATGCCCAGGAAAAACTCCAGATCGTCGGGATCGTGGGCCGAGTCCGTGGGCAGGACCACGGACTTCTTGTCGAGCGGCTTCACGAGATGGGCGGTGATGAGGATGACGAGCTCGGTCTGGTCCTTCTGGAATTGGGAGCTCTTGAACAGGTTGCCGAGCACCGGGATGTCGCCGAGCACGGGGTACTTGTCCATGGAGTTGCGGGACTGTTCGCTTAAAAGGCCGGCCACGGCGAAGGTCTGGCCGTTTTTGAGCTCGATGGTGGTCGAGGTCTGGCGGGTGTTGATCGCCGGGACGGTGGAGCCGTTGATGGTGATGGCCCGGGAGTAGTCGAGGTTGGACACCTCGGGGCTGACCTTGAGGTTGATGCGGTCGCCGCCGGTAAGGGTCGGTGTGAAGTTGAGCTGCACGCCGAACTTCTTCCATTCGATGGAGGTGGTGCCGAGGCCCGCGGAAACGGGCACCGGAATCTCGCCGCCGGCCAGGAAGTCCGCGCTCTGGCCGTTGAGGCAGACGAGGTTCGGCTCGGCCAGTATCTTCACCAGCCCGTTTTCCTTGAGCAGATCGAGCACGGCGGTCATCGCGGTGTTGCCCGCGCCGCCCCAGTTGGTATTCCAGCGCGCCACGGCCGTGCCCTGGTTCATGGTCATCGTGGCCTTGTTGGTGGAGGGGCTGAACTCGCGGTAGGTGAGTTGGATCGGCGCGCTGGTAGAGCTCGAGGAACTGCTGCTCCCGTCGGAAGAGGAGGAGCTGTTGATGGTCACGTACTGGTAGGCGTTGCTCACGGTATCGACGTTGAACATGCCCGAGGCCACGGAGGAGAGGCTGCCGATGAGAGTATAGGCGAAATTGCCGTCGCCCACGGCATTTAAGTTGATGCCCATGCGGTTGACCACGGACTTGGCCATTTCGGCCACGCGCACCTCGAGCATGACCTGCTGCACGCCGCCCACGGACATGAGGTTGAGCACCTTTTTCGGCGCGTAGACCTCGGCCAGGGTCAGGGCCTTTTTGAGGTTGTCGGCGTCGCGCACCGTGCCGGAGAGCGCGATGGAGTCCTGGCTGGCCATGACCTCGATGCCGGGCTCGCCGGGCATGATGTCGTGGAGCATGCGCTTAAGGCGCGTGATGTCCGGGGCCACGTCCAGGTCGTAGACGGCGCGGATCTTGTCGCCCTTGTCCCAGAGCGTCAAGTTGGTCACGCCCGGGGCGCGGCCGGTGACGTAGACCTGTCGCGGCGAGAGCAGCACGAAATCGGCCACTTCGGGCTGGGCCACGGACACGCGGGCGATGTCGGCGTCGCTGCGCAGGATCACGGACTTGCCGATGGTCAGGGCAAGCCGCGGCGCGCTTTTGACGGCCACGGGCGCCACACCTCCCGGCGCGGCGTAGGCCAGGCCGGTGACGGTGACGACCAGCAGGCACGCCAGGGCCTTTGCGCTCCAGGCGAATTTACGGCTGGCCATGGGGATTCTCCTTTGCCGGGGGGGGGGACAGGCTGTCGAGGTTCACGCGCTCCCGCTCGGTGCCCCGGATGATTTCCACGGTATAGCCCGCGCCTTCGGGCCCGGGTTCCGGTTCGGGCGCGGCGGCTTCTGCGGGCGCGGCGGAGAATGCGCCGAGGCTTTTTTCCACGTCCGCGCCGGGAGTCTGCACCACATCCTCGTCGCCGGGCTTTCTCAGCGCCAGGTGCATGCTGCCGAGGTCGGCGGCCAGGGCCAGACGCTCGGCCTCCTCGGGAGTGACCATGAGCGTGAAGAAATCGGTGTTGGCCAGTTCCTCGCGGCCGTCCTTGCCGACCCTGGCCTCGAGCTCCGCGCCGGCGGTCAGCACGAGCACGTTTTCCAGGATGACTTTGTTGATCTTGGCGTCGGTCTTGCCGGGCTGGGAATAGGTGACCAGCACGTCCACACGGCTGCCCGGGGTGATGTGCCCGCCCGAGCCCATGATCTTGGAGCCCTTGACGGTCAGCGCGCGTTTGCCGGGCTCGACCACGGCTTCAAGGCCGCCACTCGTGGCTCCCTTGGGCAGGAGCTTGTCCGGGGTGATGGGGTCGTCCGGGGAAATCTCGCGGGCCGTGATCCGGCCCACGGCGTCGGAGGCTTCGCGAAACGCGCCGGTGGGCACGGCGTCGGCCTCGAAGCCTTTGAGCCGCACCATGCCGGCATCGAGGCGCGCCCCCTTGGGAATGGCCCGGGAGGCCACCAGGGCCTCGACCTTGCGCGTCACGGGCGCGGGCTTGGCCGGCCCGGCCTGGCCGCGAAACGACGCGAGCCAGCGGATGGTCAGCCCCCCGGCGACCAGGGCCAGGATCACGGCCAGAATCATGTGCGGTATCGCCTTGGACTTCATGGGGCCTCCGCCCTGCGCGCCCCCTTTTCCCGGGACGCCGGATGCACGGCGCATGCAACTTTATTAAACGGTGTTACTCCTCCCCGTCCCTTCCCGATCCGCGCTCCGCGCCCGGAAGCCGGATCGCCCGCGTCTGCCGGGCCGATCCGCCGCATCGCGATTCCGGGCCGCCGGGGAGACACGGCGGGGCATTCCCTTCAAAGCAAAAATCCTGCCAAAAGAGCGTCCTCGAAACGGTTGCCGGCCGGGCGCGCCGGAGGTACCCTGGCATACGCCCCAAAGGAGCCTCCCCATGCTGATCCAGGTCAAGGCCTCGGCCGGCTCGGGCAAGACCCACGCCCTGACCGAACGCTTCATTTCCCTGGCCCTGCGGGCCGCACGCGACCTGCCGCGCGCCTGCGCCGACAGCCTCGAATCCGGCTACGCCCTGCCCGAGATCCTCGCCGTGACCTTCACCAACAAGGCCGCCGCCGAGATGCGCGAACGCGTGCTCGGCCGGCTCAAGGCCCTGGCGCTCGGGCTCGGGGGCGCGGACGCCGCCTCGCGCGGCAAGGCGCGCGACGAGCTCGAAGACCTGCTCATCCACGCCGAGCGCCTCAACATCCGCACCATCGACAGCCTGCTGTTCCTGCTGGCCCGGGTCTTCGCCCTGGAACTGGGCCTGCGCCCGGATTTCGAGCCGGCCTTCGACCTTTCCGACATCCTCGACGCCCTCTACGACCGCCTGGCCGCGCAGTTGCCAGAGGACCCGGCCCTGGCCAAGGGCTTCGCCGACGCGGCCGCGACGCTTTTGCGCGACGCCCCGGGCTTTTTCCCCCTGCGCCGCTTCCGGGAGCGGGCCAAGGCCGTGGCCGGCAAGCTGCTCGCCGCGCCGCTGCCCGGCGAAGCCGCCGCTCCCGAGGCGCTGCGCCTGGGCCTCGAGCGCCGCCTGGGCGAGCTGTCCCTGGCCGCGGGCGCGCTTCTGGCCGCCATGCAGGCGGCCGGCGTCCAGGGCTCGTCCCATTTCACGACCTTCCTGCGCCGCTGCCGCGAGGGCGACCAGGCCGACGCGCCGCCGCGTTCTGCCTTCGCCGCCAAACCCGAACTCGCCGCCTGCGTGCTCAAGACCAGCCGCGACGCGGTCACGCCCGAGCTCGACGCCCTGTTTGCGGCCCTGCGCACGGCCCACGCCACGTGCCTGCGCGAGCTGCCGCTTCTGCGCGCGGCCATGGGGCTCACGCCCTTCATCGGCCTGGCCGGGCGCTTCGCCGAGGATTTCCCGGCCTACCTCACCCAGATGCGCGTGCTGCCCCACGTGCTGTGGCCGCGCCTCGTGGCCGGACGGCTCGCCGGGGACGAGGGCGTGCCCGACGCCTGGTGCCGCCTGGGCGCTGGACTCGCGCACATCCTCATCGACGAATTCCAGGACACGGCCGCCGAGCAATGGGACGTCCTGCGCCTGCTCGCCATCGAATGCCTGGCGCGCGGCGGCAGCCTCTACCTCGTCGGCGACGTGAAGCAGGCCATCTACGGCTGGCGCGGCGGCGACGCCGCCCTGTTCGACGCCGCCCCGGAGGACCCCGAACTGTGCCGCATGGCCGACGTGTTCCGCCAGACCCTGCCCGTCAACTGGCGCAGTTCCCGGGAAGTGGTCGCGGCCAACAACCGTTTCTTTTCCGCCCTGGCCGATCCCGACGTCGCCCGGGACGCGGCCGCGGCCCTGCTCGGGGAAGCCCTCGAGGAGGCCGTGCCGCACCTTGCCGCGGGCCTGTCCCGCGCCTTTGCCGACACCGCGCAAAAGCTCCCGCCGGACAAGCCCGGCGCGGGCGGCCACGTGCGCGTCACGGCGCTCAATGCCGCCTCGCCCGGGGCCTACGAGGAAGAGGCGCGGGAAACACTGCTGGCGCTCCTTGCAAACGAACTGCTCCCCCGCCACGGCGCGGGCGGCGTGGCCGTGCTCACCCGCTCCAACACCCAGGCCGGCCGCGTGGCCTCGTGGCTGATCGAGGCCGGCGTGCCCGTGGTCACGGAAAACAGCCTCCGCCTGGCCGCGCATCCGCTCATCCGCCAGCTCGCGGCCATGCTCGCCTTCCTGGACTATCCGCCGGACAACCTTTCCTTTTTCGCCTTCGTCTCCGGCAAGGAGCTCTTCGGCGACGTCTCGGGCGTCTCCCGCGAAGCCCTGGCCGACTGGGTGGCGACGCTGCCGCCGCGCGCCTCCCTGTCCCTGGCCTTTGCCGCGCGTTTTCCCGAGCCCTGGGAACGGCTGATAAAGCCCTACCTGCGCCAGACGGGCCTGGCCGGACCCTACGACATGCTGCGCGAAATCGTGACCGGATACCGCCTGCTCTCCCGCCGCCCCGGCGACGCGGCCTTCCTGCGCCGTTTCCTGGAGATCGCCCACCTGGCCGAAAGCCGGGGGCATGGCTCCCTTTCAGCCTTCCTGGATTTCTGGAACACGCTCGGCGACGACGAGAAGGTGCCGCAGCCGGAAAACGTGGACGCCGTGCGCATCATGACCATCCACAAGGCCAAGGGTCTCCAGTTCCCGGCCGTGGTCGTGCCCTTCCATCATTTCGCCGGCCGCGCCGGGCCGGGCGAGCTCATGGCCGCGACCATGGACGAGGGCGCGATCCTGGCCCCGGACCAGCCGGGACTGGGACCGGAGCACGCCCTGCGCCGGGCGCGCGAGCTCGCCGAGCAGGTGCATCTGCTCTACGTCGCCTGGACGCGGCCGGAAATCGAGCTGCACGCCTTCGTGCCCGGCCACGGCAAGCTGCGCGAGGACGCCCGCTATCCCCTGCCCCGGGCGCTGGCCGTGTTGTTCGCCGCCTTCGGCCACGACCCGGCCGACGCCGGCCCCCTCCGCCTGGGCGAGTTGCCCGCCGCCGCGCCCCCGCCGCCTCCCGCCTGCCCCGCGCCGGCCCCGGGCGCGCGGGACGCGGCGGAAAACGTGCATCCGGACGCGCCCATGGCCTGGCTGCCGCGCCTCAAGGTCTATCGCAACATGGCCCGCGACATTCTGGCCTCCATGGCCCTGAGTGACGCGAGGCGCGGGGAACTGGCCCACTTGGCCGCCGAGACCTTCGTGCGTGCGGGATTTGATGCCGGCGATCCTGCCCCGGCGGCGCAGCGCGCGGTGCTCGCGGCCCTTGGCGGCGCGCGCCTGCCGGCCGGACACCGGGAAACCCTCGCCGCGCAGTTCACCGACATGCTCCTGTGGCTGGCCGGGCTGCCCGAATGTCGCGACGCCCTGGCGTGGGGGTTGCCCGAACGCGAACTGCTCGACGCCGAAGGCGGCCGCCACCGGCCCGACCTCCTCTACTGCGGCAAGGAAGCAACAGTGATCCTCGACTTCAAGACCGGCCACGAAGACCCGGCCCACGCAACCCAGGTCGGGCGCTATCTCGCCCTGGCCCGCGCCCTGCCCGGCCGCGCCACCCTGCCCGCCCGGGGCTATCTCCTCTATCTCGACAGACGGGCCTGCCGCCCGGTGGAGGCCGCCTCGTGAAGCCCGTCGGCGTCATCCCCTGGACCGAGGAATTCTTCGGCGCCGTGGCCCGGCGACTCGTGGCCGCAACGAACGGCGACTTCTCGAACACGCTCGTCATCTTCCCCCTGCGCCGGGCCGCCCGGCACCTCTGCGACCGGCTCGCGGCCATGCCCGGGCTCGACAAACCGCTGCTGCTGCCGGAAATCGCCGCCGTCGGCGACTGGGCCGCGGGCATCGGCGCATCGTTCGCCCCCTCCCCGCCCGTGATGCTCGACGTGCTCGACCGCGTGGCCATCCTCTACGACATCGTGCGCGAAATCACCGCGGAAACGGACAAGCCCGGGGACTTCCCCGCGGACATGGCCCGCTTTTTCCCCTGGGGCATGGAACTCTCCGAACGCATGGAGGAACTTTTCCGCCACAACGTGCCCGGCCGCGACCTCGCCCACCTGGAAGGGCAGGTCATGCCGCCGGCCGCCGCCCTGCTCTCGCGCCTGGGGACCATCCACGCCCGCTACCGCGAGCGCCTGATGCGCGAAGGTCTGGCCACGCCCGGACTGTGCCTGGCCCTTGCCGCCGAAAACGCGCGCGAGGCCGCGGCCCGGTTCGCGGACAAGACCCTTTTCGCCTGCGGCTTCGCCATTCCCTCGGGCGCGGAAAAGGCGCTCTTCGCCGCCCTGTGGCGGCAGGGCAACCTGGAGATGCTCTGGCACGGCGACCCGGCCCTGGCCGATCCCGCCGGACGGGTGCATTTCGCCTGCCTGGAGCAGCGGCGCTGGCTCGGGGAACTGAGCGCCCGCGCCGTGGTCCTGGCCGACGGCCGCCCCAAGCGCACGCGCGCCAAGGCCGGCCGGGACCGCCCGACCCTCGTGCTCGACGCCGATGCCGCCAACCTTTCCTCGAAAAAGCTGCGGTTCTTCGAAGGTCACGACCTCCACGCACAGCTCATGGCCCTGGAAACCTGCCTGACCGAAGCCCCGGACCTCGAGGACACGGCCATCATCCTGCCGGACACGGGCCTGCTCTCCCCGGTGCTGCACATCCTGCCGCGAAAGGACGTCAACATCTCCATGGGCTATCCGCTTTCCCGCTCGGCCCTGGCGCGGCTTCTGGAAAACATCCTCACCCTCCAGGAAACGGCGTTGCGCCCGGGCCGCTACCACTGGAAGGAACTCGTCGCCCTGCTGCGCCACCCCTACCTCAAAATGCTGCGCGTAGGCGAAGACGCACCGCTGCGGGCCCTCTTCCACGACATGGAGGCGGCGCTGCGCCAGGGCGGGGCCTTTGTCGATCCCTTTTCGCCCGAGGCCGCCGGCGAGCCGCGCACGCCGCCCACGCCCGAAGCCCAGGAACTGTGCCGCCTCGCCCTCGAAACGTGCCTCACCGCTTTCGAGAACGTGGAAACGCCGCGCGCACTGGGCCGCGCCGTGGCCGGACTGTGCGCGCTGCTGCTCGACCCCGGGCGTTGCGGCGACGCCTGGGAGCGCTTCCTCATCGACGCCGAGTGCCTCTTCCGCCTGGCCAGCGCCGTGGTCCCGGCGCTCACCGACGGCCGCCTGGCCGACGCGGTCCTGCCCCGCGACACGCTTTTTTCCCTGCTGCGCCGCCTCGTCGCCGACGAGCGCGCGCCCTTCGAGGCCGAGCCGCTCACCGGCCTGCAGGTGCTCGGCGTGCTGGAAACACGGCTCTTGTCCTTTCGCCGCATCTACGTCCTCGACGCCGTGGAGGACAAACTGCCGGGAAGCGCTCCCTACGAGCCGCTGCTGCCCGACCCCCTGCGCCGGCTGCTCTCCCTGCCCGACGCCCGGGAGCGCGACCTCGTCGCGGCCTACAACATCTACCGGCTCTTTTTCGGAGCCGAGGAGATCACGCTCCTTTACCGCACGGGCGCACCCGGGGCGGGGTTGTTCGAAGAGGCCAAGCCCAGCCGCAGCCGCTACGTGGAACAATTGCTCTGGGAGGAAGAAAAGCGCCTGGGCCGGGTGCTCGCCCCGGGTGAACCACCGGTTTCGCTCATTCACCTGCCCCTTTGCCCCATCCCCCAGGCCGATGCGGCCATGCCCGTCACCCCGGCCGTGGCCGCGCGGCGCGCCGCCTGCCTGGAGGGCAAAATCTCGGCCACGTTCCTCGACGCCTACCTCGCCTGCCCGCTGCGCTTTTTCTACAAGTACCTGACGCCGCTGGCCCCCCTGGCCGAGGTGGCCGAGGAAGGCGACCCGGCGGCCGTTGGCGTGCTCGCGCACGAGACGTTGCGGGAATTTTTCACGCCCCTGCTCGGGCGCGACATCGACGCGGCGGATTTAAGCGCCACGGCGCTCGGCGACCTGTTCGAGGCGCGCGCGCAGGGCGACGCGGCCTTCGCCGCCCTGCCCCCGGACGGCCGCTTGCTCCTCGTGCGCGCGGCCCGGGCGCGCCTTGGGGCCATGGCCGGCGCGCTGCCCCGCACCACGCCGCTTTTCCTCGAGACGGAGCTGGCGGCAAGCCTCGACAGCGGCGGCCGCACCTGCCTGCTCACCGGCCGGGCCGACCGCGTGGACCGGCGCGAGGAAGGCGTGGTCATCGTGGACTACAAGACCGGCGGCGTCTCGGGCGTGCCCGCGGACGTCTGGGCCGACGCGGCGTTTTTCGCGCGCCTGGGCGAATACCACGGCACCCCCGGCACGCCCGACGCGCCGGAGTTGCTCGAAGAAGCCGCCGTACGCTTCCCGAGCGTGCAACTGCCGCTCTACTGCTGGCTCTACGCCGCCTCGCGCGGCGAAGCCCCGGCGGATGCGGTGTTCGTGGAACTGCGCGAAACAGGGAAGGAAAAACCGCTGTTCGGACCGCGCTGCGACCCCGCCCTGCGCGAGGAGGCCATCGCCCGGCGCATCCCGGAGCTGCTCACGTTCCTGCTGCGCCACCTCGCCACGGCGACATCCTTCGCGCCCCGCCCGGAACCCCGGCGCTGCGCCTATTGCGACTACCGCCCCGCCTGCGGCGCGGCCATGCGCTGAGGGTGGGGGGGAGAAAGGAGAAGAAGGGAGAGGGAGAGAGGGGAGAATGCCTCCGTCGGCCAGGAGGGGATGATCCCCTCCTGGACCTCCCCAAAGGGGGGGGAAGAAGCTCGCGGAGGTCGTAATGACGGGAGACGGCTATTTCTCGAGGGATTCCTCGGGAGCGGCGACGGCCTTGGGCCGCAGGGGCTCGTAGTAGATGGCCGATTTGGTGGCCTTGGTCTTCTCGTCGTACTTGAGCTTCATCTTGATCTTCTTTTCCGGAAAATCCCAACTCATGACCAGCCATTCGCCTTCATGGGCCGTCTGCGGCGTGCCGGCGAGCTTGGTCGTGACGGTCTTAATGATCTCGATGTCGTCGTGCTCGGTCTTCATGATGCGGCTGTAGAGCTTGCCGTCCACGACACCGTAGACGATGACCGGAGCCAGACGCTCGTGTACGCCGAGCTTGCAGGGGCCCGTGTAATTGTAATAGGCGACCCCGCTCTTCTCCATGAACTTCACGAAGTAGTCATTGTCGTTGATGGAGTCCATCGGTGCGCCGTACGGCGGTTTGACGCAATCGAAGCCGCCAGCGACGGCCGTTGCGGCGCATAAAAGAACGAGCAGACAGACGACTGGCAGCATGCGGCGAATCATGAAGTCCCCCTGGGCGTGGCTGTGTTTTGTGAAGCGCTGGCGTCCCTGTTCTTATATGGAAACACACCCGGCGGCAAGGTGTCATAAAAGAAACGACGCCGCAATAGCCTTGCATTTCTGGCGTAGGTCGATCCTCTGCCCGATGTCAGGGCCGTCCTCTCGCCAAAGGCCTCTAGGACTTCGACTCGTCCGAGCGCGGATGCGCCTTGTCGTAGACGCGCATGATGCGGGCGAGTTCCAGGTGGGTGTAGCGCTGGGTCGTGCTCAGGCGTTCGTGGCCAAGCAGTTCCTGGACGCTGCGCAGGTCTGCCCCGGACTCGAGCAGGTGGGTGGCGAAGCTGTGGCGCAGCATGTGCGGGTGCGTGTGCTGGGCAATGCCCGCCTCCCTCGCCATAGCGTCGAGGATGCGCGCCGCCTGACGCCGGTCGAGCCTGCCGCCGCGCGCGCCCAGAAAAAAGGCCTGTTCCGCCGGCGCGGTCACGAGCTCGCCCCGGCGCATGGAGTACTCGCGCAGGCGCTTTCTCGCGGCGTCGCTGACGGGCGCGAGGCGCTCCTTGGAGCCCTTACCGAGCACGCGCACGATGCCCTGGGACAGGTCCACGTCATTGACATCAAGTCCCACCGCTTCGCTGACGCGCAGCCCCGAACCGTAGAGCAGCTCGGCCAGGGCCAGGTCGCGGCAGGAGGCGATGGAGCCGTCGGCATGGGGGCTCGCGGCCTTGGGCGAAACGAGCGCCACGGCCTCGTCCACATTGAGCGCCCGGGGCTGGCGCTTTTCCGGCTTGGGATTTTTAAGCCCCGAAAGGGGATCGGCGGCGGCCAGCTTCTTCTGGCGCATGAAGACGTAAAAACCCCGCAATGCCGAGAGTTTGCGGCCCATGGACGTCTTGGCCTCGCGGCGACGGTGCAGTTCGGCGAGAAAGCCCCGGGCCTCCACGCGCGTCACCTCGCCGGGCCGGGCGAGCGTCAGGCCGCTACGGGCGAGATACGCCTCGAACTGGAGCAGATCCTCGCCGTAGGCGGCGATGGTCGCCGGCGCGTAGCCCTTGGCCACGGCGAGATGGTCGAGGTAGGCCGCCACGGTTGCCGGACGGACGGGCGCGGCGGCGTCAGTACTGCCGCTTGTCGAGGACATAGCAGCTCCGGGGATTTTCCTTGGCTTTCTTCTTGAGCGTCATGGCCATCTGGGAGGCCTCGCCGTAGTGCGTCAACCGCCCGTCCCGGTTGAAGATCACGGCGATGGAAATGGCCATGAGCGGAAAGGAACGGCGGTTGCCTTCGCGGTCCACGGACTGGATGAAGCCGCGCTCGCGGTCGTCGGCGTCGTAGAAATGCGGCACGATGTCGTCGAAGCTCCGCACCACGGCCTGGCAGGCCGCTTCCACCTGGTCGACAGGCAGGATGAAGACGAAATCGTCGCCGCCCACGTGTCCGACAAAGGCCTTGGCCCCGCCCACGGCGCGCACGGTGTTGACGATGATGCGCGCCGTCATCATGAGCACCTCGTCGCCCCGGGAAAAGCCGTACTTGTCATTGAAGGACTTGAAATAGTCGAGGTCGGCGTAGGCCAGCGCGAAATCCTCCTTGCGCTCGATGCGCTCCTGGATGCGGCCGATGATGGAGGTGTTGCCCGGCAACTTGGTCAGGGGGTTGGCGTCCAGTGAACGCGAGGCCCGGGCCAGGGTCAGGCTGATGCGGGCGCGCAGCATGGGCGCGGTCAGGGGGCGGGTCAGCAGCTCGTCCACCTCGGCCGCACACCAGTCGATGTCCTCGACGAGCGCCGCCTCGTCCATGACGAAGGCCACGGGCAACTGGCGGTAGACGTTTTCGCTTTTGACCATGGCGACGAGTTCGAGCCCCGGGAGGTCGGCAAGGGCGGCGTCCACCACCAGCAGGTCGGGCGGGTCGATGAAAAGCGTCTCCACGGCCCCGCGACCGCGCGCAAGGGCCATGACCTCGACCTCGGCCGGGGAAAAGGCGACGGCGAAAAGCGCGGCCAACTCCTCTCCGGGGCTGAGGACCATGATTTTTTGGGGCCTGGTGAACAGGCAAAGAGGGCGTTCGGGCATGGGCTCAGGCGAAGGACAGGTCGGCGATCTCCACGAACTGGCCGCATAACTGGTCCAGGAGCTTTTCAAAATCCGCCGGCTTGATCTTGAGGACTTTCAGGGCTTCCGGGCGCAGGTAGGTCACGCCGACGTCGCCGGAAAAGCCGTACTCGAAGGAGCGCACCAGAAAATCGCCCAGATGCACGACGCTCGCCATCTCGGGATACAGCGAAGCAAGATGGGGCTTGTGATGGTAGGAAAGCCCCTCCTTGATGTTGGCCGGCAGCTTCCAGTGGTCGGCGAGCCAGGCGTTGATGCGGTCGTGGCCGAAACCCAGCACCTCGCGTTCGGCTTCGAGGTAGAAAAGGTCGCGCGCGGTGACCACGCGCTCGATTTCGAGCTTGAGGTCGGGCAGTTGCACCGTGGCCACGACCTTGCCGAGGTCGTGGAGCAGCCCGGCCACGGAATATTCCTCGGCGTCCTTGAAGCCGAGCATGCGCGCCGTGGCGCCGCAGGCCATGGCGCAGCCGAGGCTGTGCTCCCACAGCCCGACCATGTTCTCGGTCATGACCTCGAAGACCGAGGTGGACACGATAATCGAACGCAGGACGTTGAACCCGAGCAGCACGAGGGCGTGGCCGATGGAACTGATGCGGCCGGGAAAGCCGTAGACCGGCGAGTTGACCATCTTGAGGACCTTGGCCGAGAGCACCTGGTCCATGCTGATGAGCTTGGCCACCTGTTCGGTGGTGGAATCCGGGCGCTCGACGAGCTTGCTGACCTCGTCGAGAACCTTGGGCAGGGTCGGCAGGTCGCGCACGGCCAGGATGCGGTTCTTGCGCTCGGTGCGCAGGTCCTCGCTCATCGTCCGGCCTCCCTGGCCTTGGCCGGCGCTTCGACCCCTTGCGGCCCTTGGGCGGCCTCGGCTTCGGCTGCTGCCGCGGCGGCGACCTTGGCAGCCTTGGCCGCCTCGACCATGGCCGCGCTGGCCGCGGCCTTCATGCGGAAATAGTGGTCGAGCAGCCGGCGGATCTGGACCATCCACTTGTCGTCGGGAAATTTGCGGAAAAGGTAGTCCAGCCGCTCCAGGCGCTTGTCGAAGGACGAGGAACCGGCCGGCCCGTCCAGGGCCACGGGCTCGCCCTCGACCACGAGGTGGGTCACGCCCATGGAGTCGAAGCGGTCGAGCAGGCTTTCGGAAAGTTCGGAGCCGGCCGCGGCCACGGCGATACCGTCTGGCCGGGCCACGGGCTTGGCCAGGATCATGCCCGGCCGCGCCAGGTCGAGGGGGATTTTCTGCATGGGCTGCCTGTCCTTACGCGTCCCTCGTGTAGTACATGCCCGGCAATTTCCGCACAAGTCCCTTGAGTTCCAAAAGGACCAGGGCGCGGCTTACCGCACCGGATGCGGCGGACAGGCGCGTGGTCAGCGCGTCGATGTGCAGCCGGCCGGACTCGCCGAGCAGGGCGAACACGTCGGCCTCCAGCCCCCCCAGGTCGGAGGCGTCCGGCGGCGGCGCGGACGCTTGCGGCGGCGAGGGCTCTTTCGGGGGGCGAGGCGGCGGCGCGGACGGCGGGGAGCCGCTTGCGGGGCGGGCCGCCGGCCGTACGGCCACGGGCGGCGCGGCCCGGGGCGCGGCCACGAAGCCGGCGAGCTCCCGGGACAGGGCGGCCACGATGTCGTCCGCCGTCTGCACCAGCCGCGCGCCCTGGGCGAGCAGCGCATGGCAGCCGGCGAAGCTCGGCAGATTCACGGGCCCGGGCATGGCGAACACTTCGCGGCCCTGCTCCAGGGCCGCCCGCGCGGTGATGAGGCTGCCCGAACGGGCCGCCGCCTCCACGACCAGGACGCCCAGGGACAGCCCGGCGATGATGCGGTTGCGGATGGGGAAATTCTGCGCCTGGGGCGGCGTGCCGGGCGCGAATTCGCTGACCACCGCGCCGGAGGCGGCAAGCGCGCGCCACACGTCCAGGTTGGCGTCGGGATAGACCAGGTCGAGCCCCGTGCCGCACACGGCAAGGGAACGTCCGGGGCCGGTCAGGCCGCCCAGGTGCGCCTGGCGATCGATGCCGAAGGCCAGCCCCGAAACCACGGTGATGCCGGCCGCGGCCAGCCCGGCGGCGATCTCGTGGGCCTGGGCGAAGCCGTAGCGCGAGCACTGCCTGGCCCCGACCATGGCCACGCACGGCCCGGAGAGCAGGCGCGCGTCGCCGACGACGTAAAGCGCCGCCGGCGGGTCGGGCAGTTCGCGCAGCCGCGCCGGATAGGCGGGATGGAAATAGGGAATGGGGAGCAGGCCCTTTTGGGCCGCCGCCTCCATTTCGCGCCGCGCCGCAGGCGTGGACGCGCCGCGGGCGAGGGCTCCGGCGGCCGCGTCGTCGCAAAGGCCCTGCGGACCGAAGGAACGGACATCGTCCAGGGCGGCCACGGCCGAATCGTAGCGCTCGAAAATGCGCTTCCAGGTCCGGGGGCCGATGCCCGGGGCATGACGCAGGCGCAGGCTGGCTTCGAGTTCGGCCAGAAAGGCCGCATCGCCCGTCCAGCCGACAGGGCCGACCGGTGCGACAGGGGGCGGGGCGACGGCATCCGTGGTCATTTGGGCAGGGTTTGCAGTTTCTGGCGCACCACGGAGGCCAGCTCCGCGTCGGGATAGTCCTTGAGATAACGTTCGAGCGTGACCCGGGCGGCGGGGACGTCGCCGGCCTTTTCCTGGGCCATGGCCATCTTGTACAGGGCATCGGCGGCCTTGCTGTGCCCGGGCCAGCCCTTGGCCACCTTGTCGAAATCCGCCGTGGCCGTCTTGTAATCGCCGGCGGCGTAGGCGCTCTCCCCGATCCAGTAGAGGGCGCTCGGGGCGAGCGGGCTCGTCGGATGGGCCGTCGCGAACGCCTCGAAAGCGGCCTTGGCCGCCTTGGCGTTGCCGTTGATCGCCTGTTGCAGGGCCAGGTTGTATTCTTCTTTCTCGGCCGGGGAAGCGGTTTCGGCCGGGCTTCCCGGACGGCCGCCCTTGCCGGCCTCGGCCTTGGCCGCGGCTGGTGGCGTTTCGGCAGAAGCGGGCGTCGCCGCAGTTTCGGGCGACGGCGTCGGCGCGGCCGTGGCGGACGGCCCGGACGGGGCGGGCGGCGTGGCGGCGCGGTCGGCGGCGATGGCCGCCTCGGGCGTGGCCGGGGCGACACGGCCCATGGCGCGCCGGTCCCTGGGCGGCACGGGCGCGGCTTGCGCCCGCGCGGCGGCGGGGGGCGCTTCGGCGCTGCGCACGGCGGGCGCCGGCATGGGGATGCCGTGCACCGCTTCCGGTCCGGTGGGCGGCGCAGCGGGAGGCTCGGGCCGGGAGGCAACGGGCGGTTCGGGCGGTTGCGCGAGTTGCGGCGGTTGCGCGGGCTCTCCGGCCGGGGCAGGCGGCGTTTCGGCTCCGACCGTCGCGCCGGGGTGGGCGAACCCCACGCCCAGGGCGCTGCCCTGGGGCTCCGTGGCCGCAACGGGCAGGCCCTTGGCCTTGAGCGCCGCGGCCAACGCGCCGACCTGGCGCTGCAACCGGGCCAGGGCGGCCTCGTTTTGCCCTTGCTGACGCTTGAGTTCCTTCAGTTCGTCCTGGGTTTTCTCCAGGTTGGATTCCACGCCCTTGAGGCGAAAGTCATCGCTGCCGCTGCTTGGCGTGCGCAACGTATTGCCCGGCCCGCATGCGCAAAGCAGGCAGGTGAGGCAAAGGACCGCCGCAGTATGGAGCCGTTTTCCCATCATGGACGCCAAGGTGTGGAAGCGTATGCCAACTCTTTCAACTTCCAACGAGATTACGTCAGCGGGCCTGTTTGCGCAAGCCGATTCTCGCTCTCTCGCCGCGCGCGGCCGCTTTGTTGCATCCACGGCCGAATTAGGGCAAAAACCGTCGGCAAGGCGTCCTGCGCCCTTGCCGCCAACCCCGTGGACCCAAGGAGAATGCTCCCCATGCCCGAGGCCACCCGCATCGCCGCTTTCTGGGCGGTCATGATCCTTTGCGCCGCGCATCTCGGCCTGGCACTGGCCGTGGCCGGCGTGCCCACCATCACCGCTGCCGCAGGCCTGGCCAAGGTCAAGCGGCTCAAGATCTTCATCGACAAATTCGGCCAGCAGTCCGCGACCTTCGCCCTGCTCGGGGGGCTGTGGGTTTTCGTGGTCCTGTGCGCCGCCCTGGCCGCCCTTCATGGCCTTGCGCCTGCGGCGGCCCCGTACTTCCTCGCCATCCCCTGGCCCGCCGCCGCCCTTGCCGCGCCTATCCTGGCCGGCGCGGCGGTCTTTTTGAGCTACCGGGGGCTGTGGCAGCGGCTCAAGACGCAAAAAACCCTGCACGGCGGCATCGGCTTCGCCGCCACGGCCTGCCTGTGGCTCGCCTTCTACGCGGGGCTCGCCATGCTGCGCCCCCTGTCCCTGCGCCTGCCCGCCCCGGCGGACGCGCTTTTTCTCCTGCCGCCCGGCAATTCCTTGTTCTGGCGCTTCCTGGCCGAGGGCGTCGCCCTGTCGCTGAGCCTCGCCGGGGCCTACACCGGGGCCTGGCTGGTCTGGCGGCGCAACAAGGACGATTTCGGCCGCGACTATTACAACTTCACCCTGCGCCTCGCGGCCCGCGTGACTTTCGTCGGGCAGGTCCTGGCCCTGGCCGCCATGGGCTGGATCGTGGTGGGGCTGTTGCCGCTCGTGGGCGAACTGTCCGCGCGCCTGAGCATCGCCGTGGCCCTCTACGGCACGGGGAGCCTGCTCACCCTGCTTTTCGCGGCCGTGGTCATGCCCCAGGAAAACGCCCTGCGCCACAAGTTCATGCTCGTCGGGGCCTTCGCCGCATCGATCATGGCCGCAACCGGCCTTTTGGCCGGGCTCACGGCGATCTTTTTCCCCGGAGTCCTGTCCGCCCTGCCCTGACGCGCCACCGCCCCTGCGGCAAAAGCGCTTTTCAGAGCGTGCCCATGCGCAACAGGGAGTCCGTGCGCGCAAGGTCCGCGTAGAGCCGGGGATCCCGCAGGCAACTCCCCAACACCGCCGGACGGACGAGGAAACGGTAGGACGCCAGTACGGGCGGTATCGTTTCCCGGGGCGCTTCGTCCAGGATGCCCCCGCCGCCTTCTCCCAGAGAATGGGCCGGTCGGCCAGGCCAAGGGCCAGGGCCAGCCGGATGTCGTCCACGGCGGCGTCCAGGTCCTCCATCTCCACGAAAAACGCGACATGGTGCAGACGCACGCCTTCGCACAGGCTTTGCGGCAGTTCGAACGCCCGGCAGGCGACGCCGCCGGCCACGGCATGGTTGACGCCGAACCGCGCCGTCTCCGCGCGGAGATCGTCCAGAAAGGCCGTATCGCCCGGGCCGTAAAGCGCCAGCCGGCCGATGTCGTGGAGGATGCCGGCCGTGAAGAGCGCTCCGGCGTCCAGGCCGGGGAAGGCCGGGGCGATGTGGCGCGCGAGCACGGCCGTGGCCCCGAGATGGGGCCAGAGTTCCCGCCGCAGGGGTGCGGCCAGCCCGGCCCTGGCTCCGGCGCTTTCCAGCAGCTCGCTGAAAAGGAGCATGCGCAGGTTGGTCAAACCCATGGTCCCGATGGCCTGCTGCAGGCTCGACACCGAGGCGCGCAGGCCGAAAAGCGGGCTGTTGGCGATTTTGAGGACATGGCCCGTGAGCACGGGATCGGCGGCGATGGCGTCGGCAAGCTGCAGGGCGCTGACGTCAGGGTTCTGCAGGCGGCGCAGCGCCTCGCCGCCGGCGGCTCCCGCCGAAAGGCGCTTGAGTCCCGCGACCAGCTGTGGCGGCAACGGCGGCCCCGGCAGGGCAAAGAGTTCCGGCGCGCCGGGGGCCTCGGCATCCTCCTCGCGAAGCAACGCATCGAGCGCGGCGGCCGATCGCCGGGCCTCGAACTGCTCCGCGCCTCCGTACGCCGCAACGGAGGGAGTCTCGGGCGCATCGGCCCCGAAACCGGCAGGGGCGCGCCACTCGGGAGGCGATTCGCGCTCCCGGCGCAACACCAGCCACAAGACGATCCCGACGCCGAGCGCAACGGCCGCAACAAGCATGATATCTACGGCCATTTCACCCCCCGCCCAGGCGCCCTATGTCGCCCGCGCCGCCTTTGCCTCGCGCCGGCCCAAACGCCGCTTGAGCCAGTCCTGCAGGCCGTCGAGGTAGATGTAGTAGACCGGCGTGAAATAGAGCGTGAGCAACTGCGACACCACGAGCCCGCCCACCACGCAAAGGCCGAGCGGCCGCCGCGCCGCCGCGCCGGCCCCGAACCCCAGGGCGATGGGCAATGTGCCCATGAGCGCCGCCATGGTCGTCATCATGATCGGGCGAAAACGCGTGACCGCGCCGTCGAAGATGGCCTGCCGCGCGGGCAGGCCCTGGCCGCGCTGGGCCTCCAGGGCGAAGTCGATCATCATGATGGCGTTTTTTTTGACGATGCCGATCAGCATGATGATGCCGACGAAGCCGTAGATGTTGAGGTCCATGCCGAAGAGCATGAGCGTGGCCAGCGCGCCGACGCCGGCCGAAGGCAGGCCCGAGAGGATCGTCAGCGGGTGGATGAAGCTCTCGTAGAGGATGCCGAGCACGATGTAGATCACGAGCACGGCCATGCCGAGCAGAAGCGACAGGCCCGTGAGCGAACTCTGGAACGCCTGCGCCTCGCCCTGGAAGCTCGTGTAGAGGGAGCCGGGCAGCTCCCGGCGCGCCAGCTCCTCCACGGCCGCGACCACGTTGCCGAGCGACGCGCCCGGGCGCAGGTTGAAGGAAATGGTCACTGCGGGCGACTGCCCGGAATGGTTCACGGAAAGCGGCCCCACGGCGACTTCGCGTTTAATGAGCGTATCGAGGGGCACGAGCTGGCCGTCGGCGGAGCGCACATAAAGGAGCGCCAACGCCTCGGGATTGGCCTGATACTGCGGGGCCAGCTCCATGATGACCTGGTAGGTGTCGTCGGTGGCGTAGATCGTCGAGATCTGTCTGTTGCCGTAGGACGTGGCCAGGGCGTTTTCAATCTGGTAGGCCGAAATGCCGAGCGCCGAGGCCTTGTCGCGGTCGATGTCGATGCGCAGTTCGGGGTTTTTTATCTGCAAATCCGATGTCACGTCCTGGATGCCGGGGACATCGCGCATTTTCTGTTCAAAGGCGGCCGAGGCCCGGAACAGTTCTTCCGTGTCCGGCCCCTGCAACGTGAACTGGTACTGGCCCTTGCTCGCCCGGCCGCCGATGCGGATGGGCGGCGGGTTTTGCAGGTAGGAGCGCAGCCCCGGCACCTCGGCGAACTCGCGGCGCAACCGCTGCATGACGGCATCCGCGCTGTCCTTGCGTTCGTGCAGGGGCCTCAGGGAAAGCATCATGCGGCCGTTGTTGTTGGTGTTGTTGGGGCCGCCGGAACCGACCACGGACATGAACTCCTCCACATCCGGGTCTTTGAGGAGCACGTCGTTGAGCCGCTTTTGCCGCTCCATCATGGCCGAAAACGCGACGCCTTCCTCGGCTTCGGTGGTGACGAGAAGCTGGCCCGTGTCCTCGCTCGGCAGAAAACCCTTGGGGATGATCCGGAAGAGCCAGACCGTCACGAACAGCAGCGCCACGGAGACGCAAAAGGTCAGAAAATGGTGCCTGAGCACCAGGCGCAGCGTGGTTTCGTAGAAATCGCGCAGGCCGTCGAAACCCCGTTCGACGGCGTTGTAGAGCGCGCCGTGGCGCACGTGCGCGTGGGGCGAAAGCACCAGGTTGCACAGCATGGGGGTGAGCGAGATGGACACGAAGCCGGAGATGAGGATGGCGACCATGATTGTCACGGCGAATTCGTGGAAAAGCCGCCCCACGATGCCGCCCATGAAAAAGACCGGCAGAAAGACGGCGGCGAGCGAGATGGTCATGGAGACGATGGTGAAGCTGATCTCCCGCGAGCCTTCCATGGCCGCGGCCAGGGGCGTTTTGCCCATCTCCATGTGGCGCACGATGTTTTCGAGCATGACGATGGCGTCGTCCACGACGAAGCCGACGGAGAGCGTGAGCGCCATGAGCGAGATGTTGTCGAGGCTGAACCCCAGCACGTACACGGCGGCGAAGGTGCCGACCACGGACATGGGCAGCGCCAGGCTCGGGATGACCGTGGCCGGGATGTTGCGCAGGAAAAGGAAGATGACCATGATCACGAGGCACACCGTGAGCACGAGGGTGAACTTCACGTCGGCCACGGATTCGCGGATGGACACGGAGCGGTCGTAGAGCACCTTGAGCGAGACCGAGGCCGGCAGTTGGGCCTGGAAGCGTGGCAGCAGGCTCTTGACGGCGTCCACCACCTCCACGGTGTTGGTGCCGGGCTGGCGCTGGATGGCGAGCACGAGGCCCGGGGTGCCGGAAAACCAATTGAAGCGCCGGGTCTCCTCCACGGAGTCCGTGACATTGGCGATTTCCGACAACCGCACCGGCGAGCCGTTTCTCCAGGCGACGATGAGCGGCTTGTAGCCCGCGGCCGAGAGCAGCTTGCCGCTCGAGCGCACGGTGTATTCCTTGGACGGGCCGGACACCGTGCCCACGGGCAGGTTGACATTGCCCTTGGCGACCGCCTCGGACGCCTCGTCCACGCCGATGCCCTTGGCGGCCATGGCCTCGGGGTCGAGCTGGATGCGCACGGCGTACTTCTTCGAGCCGTAGACCGAGACCTGCGCCACGCCGGGCACCATGGAGATGCGCTGGGCCATCATGTTCTCGGCGTATTCGTCCACGTCGGACAGGCGCATGACCTCGGAGGAGATGGCGAGGTAGAGGATGGGCGCGTCGGCCGGGTTGACCTTGCGGAAGTACGGCGGCGACGGCAGGTCGTCGGGCAGATCCTTGCCGGCGGTGGTCATGGCCGACTGCACGTCCAGGGCCGCGGCGTCGATGTTGCGGTCGAGGGCGAACTGCAGGGTGATGCGCGTCGAACCCACGGAGTTGATCGACGTCATGGAATCGAGGCCGGCGATGGTGGAGAACTGCTTTTCCAGCGGGTTGGCCACGGCGCTGGCCATGGTCTCGGGGCTGGCCCCGGGCAGGGAGACGCGGACTTCGATGGTGGGGAAATCGACGTTGGGCAGATCCGAAACAGGCAGTTTCAGGTAGGCCATGACGCCGAAGATGAGCAGCGCGGCCATGACCAGGGTGGTCATGACGGGCCGGGTGATGAAAATCGCGGCCGGGTTCACTGCGCCGCCTCCGCCTTGGCCTTGGCCGCGGCGTCCTTTGGCGCGGCCCCGCCCGCCGGCTGCTTGACCTCGGCCCTGGCCCCGGGGGACAGGCGCACCTGGCCGTCCACCACCACCATTTCCCCGGCGGCGAGACCCTTTTCCACGACCGTCTGGTCGTCCACGATGGCCCCGGACGTAATGACGCGCGCGTCCACCACGCCGTCGGGCCCGACCACATACACATAGGGTCCCTTGAGCCCGTCCATGACGGCCCGGGTGGGAATGACCACGGCGTCGGCAATGGTTGCAAGGTTGAGCCCCACGCGCACGAACTGGCCGGGCCAGAGGCGGTGGTCGGCGTTTTGGGAAATGGCCTTGAGACGGATGGAGCCGGTCTTGGAATCCACGGCGTTGTCCACCGAGGCAAGCGCGGCGGACACGGGCGGGAAGCTCTCCTCGCCGGCTGCGGTGGCCGTCACGGTCAGCCCGCCCTTGGCCACCTGGGCGCGGATGGCCGGCAGGTAGCGCTCGGGCACGGAAAAGGAGATGAAGATGGGGCTTATCTGATTGATGACGCACATGACCCGGTCGTCGTTGGCCTTGACCACATTGCCGACGGTCAGCAGCACGGACCCGACCCGGCCGGCGATTGGGGCGCGGATGTCGGTGTATTCGAGGTCCAGGCGGGAGCGGGCCAGGTTCGCCTCGTTGAGGCGGATGGTGCCTTCCAGGGTCTTGGCCTGGGAGTAGGTCTCGTCATACTGGCCTTGGGCCACGACGTTTTTGGCCTTGAGTTCGGCGTAGCGCTTGAGGTCTTCCTCGGCTTTGACGAGCAGGGCCTTGTCGCGGTCGAGCTTGGCCAGGGATTCGCGGATGGCCAGTTCGTACGGCCGGGGGTCGATGCGGAAAAGCAGGTCGCCCTTGGCCACGTCGGCCCCGTCGCGCACGAGCTGGGCGACGATGGCCCCGCCCACCTGCGGCTTGACCGCGACCGAGGCGATGGGCTCGACATTGCCCACGGCGCGCACGACCAGCGGCAGGGTTTCGGTTTTCGCCGGCACGGCCACGACCGGCACGGGACGGGCGGCACCCTTGCGGCCCTTGTCGCCGCTTTCGCCGCAGGACCAGAGCACAAACGCGGAAAGCGCCAGGACGACGGCGCGCGTAAACGACATGCGGCTCACGAGGCGTCTCCACTTCCGGATACAAGGTTCGGGGGTCGGTAGTCCCGGCCGCCCGCGCAACCGAGGGCGGCCAGGGAAAACCGGACAATATGCAGGGCCACGGCGTCCACGCCGCCCTGGCCGGGATCGCAGTCGGGATAGAGGCGGGAGAGCACCGGCCGGTCCAGGACGAAATGGCGGCACTGGCCGACGATGCTCTGGGAATGGCGCGCCACGGCGAGCGGATCGGCGTCCGGGCCCAGCAGTTCGGCCACGATACCCCACAAGACCACGTTCGCCGGAGCCAGGCAGCGCTCCACGACAAGGGTCAGGTTTGGCGACGGCTCGGCCATTTCCCGGGCCATGAGCCGCGAGAGCCAGGCATGGCGGCTCTTGTCCTCGAGGCGCAGCAGCAGGGCGCGGACGTAAGCGTAAAGCCGCGCCTTGGCGTCGGCACCGGGCGCAAGACCCAGGTCCGGCGGGAAGCGGCGGCTCGCCTCGCGGTGGGCGTGCTCGAGCACGGCCTGGTAGAGGCGGTCCTTGCTGCCGAAATGGTAGTGGATGGCGGCCAGATTGGCCTTGGCCAACTTGGTGATCTCGCGGACCGTGGCGGCCTGGTAGCCCTTGCTGGAGAAGATTTCACCGGCGGCGTCGAGAAGCCGCATCCGGGTTTCGTCCTCGCGACCGTTGCCCGTCATCAGACCGCCTTTCGCGAACGCGTTCAAAGTGAATTTATGGACGATCCCCAGACCGGTCAATACTTTCCCGGGAGGAGCGCCGACGGTTACGCCTTTGTCATCCTTTTTTCCGACATGCGTTGACCTTGCCGCCGAAACATCCTAGCCCGGATCATCCTTGCGGCAAACCCCAACGAAGGAGCAATGCCCATGGCAGACGGCATCGTCAACGTGGTGGCCAAATTCGTGGCCAAGCCCGGAAAAGAGGCGGAACTCAAAACCGCCCTGACGGCCCTCGTCGCGCCCACGCAAAAAGACCCCGGCTACATCGCCTACGACCTCTACGAGGCCGCGGCGCGCCCCGGGGAATTCGTCCTGATCGAGGCCTGGCAGAGCAAGGAACTGCTGGCCAGCCACCTCGACACCCCGCACTTAAACGGCTTCAAGGCCAAGGCGTCCGAACTCCTGGCCGAACCCATGAGCGTCAAGCTCTTCGCCGAGATGCCCGGTTTCTAGGGCGACCCGCCCCTCCGGCGGCCCGCCGCAAACCGGGCCGCCGGATGACCAGGCGACATCCCCGCGGAAACGACCCATGGCGCGAAACATCGAGATCAAGGCCCGCATCCCGAGCGTGGAGGCGCTGCTCGGCCCCGCCCGGGCGCTCGCCGACGGGCCGCCGGTGGAAATTCTCCAGGACGACACTTTTTTCACCTGCCGGGACGGCCGGCTCAAGCTGCGCGTGCTCGGCGACGGCACGGGCCAGCTCATTCACTATACCCGCCCCGACACGACCGGCCCCAAGCAAAGCGACTACACCATTTTCGAAACGCCCGACCCGGCCACGCTGCGCGAGGTGCTGGCGCAGGCGCTCGGCGTCACGGGACGGGTGATCAAGCGCCGCCTGCTCCTGCTTTGCGGCCAGACGCGCATCCATCTGGATCGCGTTACGGGGCTCGGCGATTTCCTGGAACTGGAAGTGCTGCTGCGGGAAGGCCAGAGCGCGGCGCAGGGCGAAGCCATCGCCGAAGGCCTCTGCGCCCGGCTGGGCCTCGACCCGGACGCGCGCATCGCCGGCGCCTACCGCGACCTGCTCGCGGCCGCCGGGACGACGCCGTAGCTGTGAAGGGAGAGGAAGAAAGAAATGCCTCCGGCGGCCAGGAGGGGCACTGCCCCTCCTGGACCTCCCGAAAGGGGGGACGGCGGCGCGTGTAGTGAGTGAGCCGCGCCCCGCAGGCCGACGTAGGGAAATGCGGCGCTAGGCCTTGTTCGCCGCCGGCAGGCGCACGAAAAACATGGTTCCCGAAGCCGCGTCGCTCGTAAAGCCGACTTCGCCGTCGAGGTAGTTCTCGGCGAAAAGCTTCATGCCGTAGGTGCCAAGGCCCCGGCCCACGCCCTTGGTGGAAAAGGCGCGACGGAAAATCTGCGGCCGGGCTTCGTCAGGCACGAGCCCGGGATTGCGCACCCAAAACCGCACGAATCCGCCATCCTGGTCGCAGCCGACCGTGACCGTCTCGCCGGCCTTGGTGGCCTCCAGGGCGTTTTTTTGCATGTTGACCAGGATGCGCGTGACGAGCTTGCGGTCCGAGATGAAAAAGACGTCGGCGCTGTCGCCGTCGATGACGAGGTTCTTGCCCCGGGCGGAAGGCTCGCGGCGCATGAGTCCGGTGACGTCGGATAAAAGCGACAGCGTGCCCATTTTGTTGGACGCGACGTCGTACTCGCCGTGCTCGGCCAGGCTGAAGTCGCGCTGCGACAGGATGAGGTCGTTGATGCGCTCGGCGGCGAAAGTGAGCAGTTCCAGCTCGGCGTTGCGCGCGCACTCCTCTTCCTCGCGCATCAGCTCGCAGATGCCGCGCATGCCCGAGACCATGTTGAGGATGTCGTGGTAGAAGATGCGCTCCATGAGCGCCAGACGCTTCTCGGCCCGGATGTCGGTGAGGATGGCGGCGTGAAACGACTCCCCGCCATAGGCCATGGCCCAGATCCAGATGCGGAAATCCAGGCTCTCCAGCTTGTTGTTCCCCTGGCGCGCCACGGAGCATTCGCCGTGGGTCATGCCCGGCTGGGTCAGGGACGCAAGCAGCGCCTTGGCCATGCCGCACGAACGGCACAATTCGCTCGTGCCGCAGCCTCCCACCTCCAGGCCCGCGCCCAGGCACGACAAGGCTTCGCCAAGACGCTTGCCCACGAGCAGCGCGCTTTCGCACTCCAGGGACGCAAGCTCACGAAACTTTTCGTTGGAATAGACAATCTGGCGCGCGCTGTTGCACACCGCGACGCCGAGCGGCAGGCGATCGAGCACGCCCGCCGCCGGGCTCGCGGCGAAAAGCGACGCCTGACGCTTCACGGTATCCAAAGGCAGGCGCTCGGCCGGCAACAAGGGTACGAATCCGGCGTTCACAAACGAAACCTCCCGGCAAAAACGCAGCCCCGGATTCATAGCGCATGGGTATGCGACCCGTAAACCTCTTTCAGGCGGCAAGCCCCGTCGCGGCAAGGCCGAAGCAGCCGAGGCAATCCCCCGCGCCGCGCCGCGCCTCGCGCACTCCGGGCAGGGCCCCCAGTTCGACCAGCAGCCGCGGGATGCGTCCGTCGTCGGGAAGGGCGACGAGCAGCCGCCCTTCCCCGTCCGTGCCCGGCAGGCACAACAGTCCGAGCAGCGCATGGGAACGCCTGGCCAGGCAGGCGGCCACATGGCGCACGGCATCCATGGCGTCCGTGGCGAAAAGTTCCAACACGGCCCCGGCCGCGGCTCCGCTCGGTTGCGCGCTACGCTTTTGCATGGCTTCCCTCCAGGATCATTTCGTTGTTGGCGGCGCCGGGCGGCACCATGGGATAGACGTGGGCGTCGGGGTCCACGGCCAGGCGCACCAGGGCCGGGCCGGGCGCGCGCAAGGCGGCGGCCAGCGCGCCCCGGGCATCGCGGCAATGATCGAGGTCCACGCAGGCCATGCCGAACGCCGCGGCCAGGGCCGGAAAATCGGGCCGGGCCCCGAACGTCGAGGCGGTGTAGCGGCCCCCCACGAAAAACGCCTGCTGCTGCCGCACGAGCCCGAGCACGCCGTTGTCCATGAGCAGGATCTTGACCGGCAGCCCGAGCTCGGCAAGCGTCGCCATTTCCTGGATGTTCATGAGCAGTCCGCCGTCGCCCGTGACGCAGGCGACCGGCGTGCCCGGCGCGGCGAGCGCCGCGCCGATGGCCGCAGGCAACCCGAAGCCCATGGTGCCAAGCCCCCCGGAGGTGAGGAACCTCCCGGGCCTGCGGCAGGGCCAGACCTGGGCCGCGCGCATCTGGTTCTGGCCCACGTCCGTGGTCACGAGGGCGTCGGGGCCAAGCAGTTCCGCCGCCGCCACCAGCATGCCGTACGGGCTTTTCGGATCGCCAAGCCCCGGCGGCAGAAAGGCGTGCTCGCGCCGCAGGGCCGCGCGATGGCCGTCCCAGTCGGGCCGCCGCCGCGCCGGCACCAGCGGCAGCAAGGCGTCCAGCACCCGCGCCGCATCGCCGGCCAGGGCCACGTGGGCGCGGCGGTTCTTGTGGTGTTCGGCCGGGTCGATGTCGATGTGCACCACCGCCGCGCCGGGGCAGAAACGCTTGGCGTCGCCCGTGGCCCGGTCGTCGAAACGCGCGCCGATGGCCACGAGCAGATCGCAGCCGTCAAGCGCATGGTTGACCGCCGGCCGGCCGTGCATGCCCACCATGCCGGCGTTTCGCGGATGGTCGTGGGGCAAAAGCCCAAGGCCCATCAGCGTCGTCACCACGGGCGCGTCGAGCGCCTCGGCAAGCGCGAGCACAGCCGCACCCGCGCCGCCGCGCGCCGCGCCGCCGCCGCACAAAAGCACCGGCCGCTCGCTGCCCGCCAGCAGCGCCGCCGCCTTGGCCAGTTCCGCCGGATGCGGCATGGACGACGCCTCGGTCCGCGCCGGCTCAGGCCAGGCCTCGAGCGTCACCGCCTCGGTCTGCACGTCACGCGGCACGTCGATGACCACCGGTCCCGGCCGCCCCGACGCCGCGATGCGAAACGCCTCGGTCATCATGCGCGGCAGATCCGACGCCCGGCGCGCCAGCATGTTGTGTTTGGCGATGGGGATCGTCAGGCCGTACACATCCACTTCCTGGAAGGCGTCCGTGCCGATCAGCCCGCGCGGCACCTGGCCCGTGATGCACACCAACGGCACGGAATCGGCCTTGGCGTCGGCGATGGCCGTCAGCAGGTTCATCGCGCCGGGGCCCGACGTGGCCAGACAGACCTGCGGCCTGCCCGTCACCCGGGCCATGCCCTGGCTGATGAACCCCGCCCCCTGCTCGTGGCGGGCCAGCACGATGCGGACGGGGGTTTCGGCAATGGCGTCGAAAAGCGGCAGGTTGGCCCCGCCCGGGATGCCCGTCACCACATCGATGCCATGGCGCACGATGCTCTGCGCGATGATGCGCGCTCCGGTCGTCTCAATCATGGCTGACCTCCGTCAGTGTGCCCCGGACGCGCGGCGGAGAACGCAAAAAGCCCCCGCCGGCGCGCCGGCGGGGGCTTTGAAAAATTCTAAACTAAAGAATCCCCGCTAAGGCGCCGCTATGGCGACGCCTACTACGACCGCGCTCTTCGCGAAGGACAGGGATAGCATGGCGCTGGTCATGGAAGCAGGCATGGCAAGGATTCCTCCGAAGTTCTCTGACGTGAAAATTACCGGGGGCCAGGGTGGTTGTCAAGGGGAAGATGCCTCCGAGGAAGAGGCTTCCGGCGGCCGGGGGGGGGTCCTCCCCCCCCCCCCCCCCCCCCCGGGGGGGGGGGGGGGGGGGGGGGGGGGGGGGGGGGGGCGGGCGGGAGTGCGCGGTCCCCTTTAGGCGCGCCGGGCGGCCTTGGCCGCCAGGAACCGCGCCATGGGCGGGGCGAGCAGGGTCACGAGAAAAAAGCGCACCGTCTGCAAGGTCATGACGAAGGAGAGGTCCACGGGGCTCGTGGCGGCGATGATGGCCACGGTGTCCATGCCGCCCGGGCAGGTAGCGAGATAGGCGGTGAGCGCGCCAACGCCGGCGAAACGGACCACGATCCAAGCGAGCAGGCCGCAAAAGGCCATGAGCGCCAGAATGCTGGCGAGGATGGCCGGCAGGGAACGCGCGGCGTGGAAGGCCACGCGCCGGGTGAACCCCAGGCCGATGCGCCAGCCGATGGCGGCGTAGGTCGCGGCGAGCAGCCAGGCCGGCACGTCGGCGACGGCGAGGCCGGACAGGTGCAGCGCGCCGCCGACGAACATCGGCGCGAGCATGGCCCCGGAAGGGATGCGGGTCTTCAGCCCCACCCATGCGCCAAGCGCCACGAGTCCGAGCGTGGGCAGGGTCGTGTCCCAGACCGGGGCCGGGAACCAGACCGCCTCCACCCACACGGGTTCGCCGCCCTGCCAGAAATGCGCGACCAGCGACGCGGCCAGGGCCACGCAGATGACGCGCAGGTACTGCATGAAGGCGACCAGGCGCACGTCCGCGCCGTTGGCCTCGGCCATGACGACCATGGCCGTGGCCCCGCCGGGCGAGGTGCCCCAGATGCCCGTGGTCTCGGGCATGACGCGGTGGCGGTAGAGCAGCCAGCCGAGCGCGCCGCTTGCCGCGATGGTGGCCAGGACCACGGCCAGGAAAAGCGGCCAGCCCCGGGCGAAGGACGGCACGATGTCCGGCGTGGCGGCCCGGGAGATGTAGCAGCCGACCACGGCCTGGGCCAGGATGTAGGGAGGACGCGGCAAGGAGATGCCGCCGCCGGAAAGCGCGACGCCGATGCCTGCGAGCATCGGCCCGACGAGAAGCGCCGCCGGCAGGTGCAGGTGCCACAAGCCGGCCGTAAAAAAAAGCGTGGCGACCGTCAACGCCAGCCAGGGCCAGCTTCTCGCGGTCATCCACGTTCTCCATGGCCCTTGCGGCCGCCTAGAATGCTTTCCCCTTTCGGGAGGTCCAGGAGGGGCCGCTGCCCCTCCTGGCCGCCGGAGGCATCTTGCCCCCGCCGTCTCTATCGCACCAAATTGCCGATGCGGCTCCAGCGGATGTCGGCGGGGCCGTCCCAGGACCAGTAGATGACCCAGGCCTTGCCGCGGATCTTGTCCTTGTCCACGAAGCCCCAGAAACGAGAGTCGTAGGATTCGTCGCGGTTGTCGCCCATGGCGAAGTACTTGCCCGGCGGCACGGTGATGGGGCCGAAGTTGTCGCGGCGCGCCTGGATGTTGGGGTCGGTGTGCTTGACGTAGGGCTCGTCGAGCTTTTGCCCGTTGCGGTAGACGACCTTGTCCTTCATCTCCAGCACGTCGCCGGGCGCGCCGATGATGCGCTTGATGAAGTCCTTGGAGGTGTCCTCGGGAAACTCGAAGACGATGACGTCGCCGTCGGCCGGCTCCTCGATGGGCAAAATCACCTTGTCGGTGAAGGGGATGCGGGTGCCATAGAGGAACTTGTTGACCAACAGGTGGTCGCCGATCAGCAGCGTGTCGAGCATGGAGCCCGAGGGAATCTTGAAGGCCTGGACCACGAAGGTACGGATGACGAAGGCGAGCACCAGGGCGACGGCCAGGGCCTCCAGATATTCCAGCAGCATTTTTTGCCATCTCGGATTCATGGGCGTGGTTTCCTTGTCGTTTGGATCGGCCGGACGGCGTGGCGCGGGGGTCCGCGCGGGGCGCGGCCGTGGCGGCGGGTTGGGAGTTGGCGAAACGGGGCGGCTAGTCGTCCCCGGCCTTGAGCGCCGCGAGAAAGGCTTCCTGGGGCAGTTCGACGTTGCCCATGCGCTTCATGCGCTTCTTGCCTTCCTTCTGCTTTTCCAGGAGTTTGCGCTTGCGCGTGATGTCGCCGCCGTAGCATTTGGCGGTGACGTTCTTGCCCATGGGCGCGTTGCGCTCCCGGGCGATGATTTTCGTGCCGATGGCGGCCTGGATGATCACTTCGAAGAGCTGGCGCGGGATGACGCGCTTGAGCTTGAGGGCCAGGGCGCGGCCGTAATGGTAGGCGTTGTCGCGGTGCACGATGACGGCCAGCGCGTCCACGGGATCGCCGTTGATCATGATGTCGAGCTTGACGAGGTCCGAGGCGCGGTAGTCGATGATCTCGTAGTCGAGGGAGGCGTAGCCGCGCGTGGCGGACTTGAGCCGGTCGAAGAAGTCGTAGACGATCTCGGAAAACGGCAGTTCGTAGGTAATGATGACGCGCGTGGCGGTCAGGTAGCGCACGTCCTTCTGGATGCCGCGCTTTTCCTCGCACAGCTTGAACACGCCGCCGACGTACTCGTTGGGGGTGTGGATCTCGAGGCGCGCATAGGGTTCGTAGAGCGCGACGATCTCCTGCGTCTTCGGCAGCTTGCTCGGATTGTCGATGGAAATGGTCTTCCCGGCGAGCGTCTCGACCTTGTAGATGACCGAGGGCGCGGTGGCGATGAGGTTGGCCCCGAATTCCCGCTCCAGACGCTCCTGGATGATCTCCATGTGGAGCAGGCCCAGAAAGCCGCAGCGGAAGCCGAACCCCAGCGCCTGGGAGGTCTCGGGCTCGTAGGTGAAGGCGGCGTCGTTTAAGCGCAACTTCTCCAGGGCGGTTTTCAAAACCTCGTATTCGGCGGCGTCCACCGGGTAGAGGCCGCAAAAGACCATGGGCTTGATTTCCTTGAAGCCCGGCAGGGCCTCGGCGGCGGGCGACTCGGCGGACGTGACGGTGTCACCCACGCGGGCGTCGGTCAGGGTCTTGATGTTGGCGCACAGGAAACCGGCCTCGCCCGGGCCGAAGGAGGCGATATCCACGGGGCCGGGGGAAAAGGCGCCCAGGCGGATGACCTCGAATTCCACGCCGTTGGACATCATGCGGATGCGCTGTCCCAGCCGCACCGTGCCGTCCATGACCCGGAAAAGGACCACCACGCCCTGGTAGGAGTCGTAGTAGGAATCGACGATCAGGGCCTTGAGCGGCGCGTCAGCGTGCCCCTTGGGCGGGGGAATCTTCGCGATGATCTGTTCGAGCACGGCCCCGACGTTGATCCCGGTCTTGGCCGAGACGGACACGGCGTCGGCGCAGGGCAGGCCGATGGCCTCCTCGATTTCGGCCTTGACCGCTTCGGGATCGGCGCTCGGCAGGTCGATCTTGTTGAGGACCGGGATGATCTCGAGGTCGTTGTCCAGGGCGAGAAAGACGTTGGCGAGCGTCTGCGCCTCCACGCCCTGCGTGGCGTCGACCACGAGCAACGCGCCCTCGCAGGCGGCGAGGCTGCGCGAGACCTCGTAGGAGAAGTCCACGTGGCCCGGGGTGTCGATCAAATTTAAAATGTATTCGCGTCCGTCGGCAGCCTTATAAGGAATGCGGACGGTCTGCGCCTTGATGGTGATGCCGCGTTCGCGTTCGAGATCCATGCGGTCGAGGTACTGCTCGCGCATCTCACGGGCGGTGATGACGCCGGTCAGTTCGAGGATGCGATCGGCGAGCGTCGACTTGCCGTGGTCGATATGGGCGATGATGCTGAAATTTCTGATGCGAGAGATATCCATTCGTGGGGGAGCCTTTGGCGAAACGCCGCTTGGAGTCGGCAACGCACATAATGGAAGGAAGCGCCGAGGTCAATGCGAGGCGTCGCGCGGCGGGGCCGGACACGAAAATCGCCCCGTGGAGCGGCGGGCGGGGGACAATTTCGTGGGGTTTGATACATTTTTCACTTGGTATTCCCCTGGCCCTGGTGTATACCGGCTCCATTCATGGGGACGGTCGGCTCCGGATAGCATCCGACCACCCAGGTGATACGCGGAAACTCCAACAAAATCACCGGTAAGGAGGCGCTACATGTCCAAATTGGTTCCGCCGCATGGAGGCAAAGGTCTGGTCATTCGCCTGCTCGAGGGCGCTGCCAAGGAAGCCGAGCTGAAGAAGGCCGCCGGCCTCAAGAAAGTGCAGATCACCGCCCAGGAAAAGGGCGACCTGATCATGATCGGCATCGGCGGCTTCTCGCCCCTGGACGGCTTCATGACCAAGGCCGATTGGAAGAGCGTCGTCGAGAAGATGACCCTGGCCGACGGCACCTTCTGGCCGGTTCCCGTCGTGCTGGCGGTGACCAAGGAAGAAGCCGCCGGGATCAAGGAAGGCGAGGAGATCACCCTCGAGCGCAACGGCGAAGTCTACGCCACCATGAAGGTGACGGAGAAGTTCGAGCTGACCGAAGCCGACAAGAAGTGGGAATCCGAGCTGGTCTACAAAGGCGCCGGCGACGACTCCGCCGACGACAAGTTCTGGAAGGTCGCCCTTGAGGACCACCCGGGCGTCAAGATGGTCATGGCCCGCAAGGACGTCTGCCTCGCCGGTCCGGTCAACGTCCTGTCCGAGGGCGAGTATCCGACCAAGTACAAGGGTGTCTACCTGCGCCCGGCCGAAACCCGCGCCATCTTCGACGAGCGTGGCTGGGCCAACGTCGCCGCTCTGCAGCTGCGCAACCCCATGCACCGCTCCCACGAGTACCTGTGCAAGATCGCCATCGAAGTGTGCGACGGCGTCATCATCCACTCCCTGATCGGCAACCTGAAGCCCGGCGACATCCCGGCCGAGGTCCGCGTCGAGTGCATCGACACCCTGGTCAAGCACTACTTCGTGGAAAAGAACGTGGTCCAGGGCGGCTACCCCCTCGACATGCGTTACGCCGGTCCCCGCGAAGGCCTGCTGCACGCCACCTTCCGCCAGAACTACGGCGTCAACAAGATGATCATCGGCCGTGACCACGCCGGCGTCGGCGACTTCTACGGCATGTTCGAAGCCCAGGAAATCTTCGACCGCATTCCCTACGTCAACGAGGCTTGCCCCGCTCCCGGCAAGGCCCTGCTCTGCCAGCCGCTGAAGATCGACTGGACCTTCTACTGCTACAAGTGCGACGGCATGGCCTCCCTGCGCACCTGCCCGCACACCAAGGAAGACCGCGTCATCCTGTCCGGCACCAAGCTGCGCAAGATGCTGTCCGAGGGCGGCGAGATCCCGGATCACTTCGGTCGCGAAGAAGTCCTGGTCATCCTGCGCAAGTACTATGAAGGCCTCACCGAGAAGGTCGAGATCAAGATGCACGGCGCTGCTTCCGGCGAATCCGCCAAATAAGCATCCGCGCAATCGTTCGATTGCCAAAGGGGGGGCGCGAAAGCGTCCCCCCTTTTTTGCGCCGCCGCCCTGCCCCGCATTCTCTCGTGTTCCGCTCTGGAATACGCATTTTTTCCATACAGGCGTATGGAAAAAATGCGCCTCACGCCTGGTGCGCCTTGTAAAAACCGGCCAACACCGTATGCACGTTTTGGCCCGGTTGTAGCTTGACGCACTGCGCGCAAGCGCTTCCGCGGGACTGCGCATACTTGGCGATCTTGCCCGCGACGCGACATGCAAAAGCCAGATCCTGCGGCGATTGTCGTAAACATTGCGCCCAACGGAGAAGCCATGACCCGCAAAATCACTTCCCTCGTCGCCTTCCTGTCCTTTATCCTGACGGCCGTCACGAGCATCATCCTCTACATCGCCCCGCAAGGGCGTGTCGCCTACTGGTCGGACTGGACGCTCTGGGGCATGGACAAGACGCAGTGGGGCAATTTGCACATCAACCTCGGCTTCCTGTTCCTCCTTTCGCTTGCGCTGCACGCGTACTACAACTGGAAGGCCATCCTGGCCTATTGCAGCCGGGCGCGCCACCTCGTACTGGTCACGCCGGCCTCGGCCGCGGCGTTTGCAATCGTCGCCCTCACGGCCCTGGGGACGCTCGGTCTGACGCCGCCCTTCTCCTGGGTGCTCGACGGCGGCACGTATTTCAAGGACCGCGCCGCGCGCGCCCACGGCGAACCGCCCTTCGGCCATGCCGAGCTCGCGCCGCTGACCCTGCTCGCCCCGGCCGTGGGCATGACGCCCGAGGCCCTCGTCGCCGCCCTGCGGCAAGCCGGCTTTTCCGACGCCGCGCCCGACGCGACCCTGCTCACCCTGGCCCGCAGCCGCCACACCTCGCCCCAGCGCATCCTCGCCCGCGTGCTTCCGGCGACGTCGTCCGGGGAATTGCCGCAAACCCCGCCGCCCGGCACCGGCAGCCTTGCCCTGGAAGAGCTGTGCCGCCGCTACGGCCTTTCCCCGAGCGCCGTCGTCGCCGCCCTGGCGGAGCAGGGCATCGCGGCCGCGCCGGGCGAGACGCTCAAGGCCATCGCCGAGAAAAACGGCAAGACCCCGGTCGCGGTCTACGCCGCCATCCGCCAGGCCGCCGCGCCGGCAGCGCCCTAGCGACGCCGAAAGTGTACGGCCCCGGAAGCGGCAGTGCGCTTTCGGGACCGTATTTTTTGCGGAACCAAGCCGGATACCGGCCTTGCCGCATGCGACAACGCCCAGTACCCTTGCTACCATTCGCTGCGATTCTTCACCGAGCTGCGTATGCAGCGCATCCATGCCGCCGCTCTCACCTTCGCCATTTTCACTGTCCTACCGCTGCTCCTTTTGGTTCTCATCGGCCTCGCGCACGTTGCGGCGAACACCCCAAACGAAGCCGACTTCGATGCCTTACCCACGCGAGATGCGCAGACCTATTTCGCGGACATGAAAGGACAGCCGGTCACCGTACAATACGATTTTCTCCGCGATGGCCCGACGCAGGCAGGCATCGGCTTCCCCGGATACTACCTCTGAATGCGCGTATGCGCCGGCGGACGCGAGATCGAGGAAGGCGCGGCGGTCGCAGCCGCCATCGACGGCAAACATTTCGAAATCGTGCGCTTCTTCAGCAAAGGCATGCTCCTCGACGTCCCGCGCCGCATGGAGAAATTTTTCCCGCAATCGGCCTGCGACGCCATCAAGCGCAAATTGCGGCTCTAACGCGCCGCAGACACAAGGGATACGGTCCACGGTACGCCCGCGTCGGCTTCGGGCCTTGCCGCGCCTGCAAAGTCCCTGTATGCGAAAGGCCATGGAGCAGTATCTCGCCGATTTGCATATCCATTCCCGCTATTCCCGGGCCACGAGCAAGGGGCTCACGCCGCGCAACCTCGCCGCCTGGGGCGAAATCAAAGGACTTACCGTCGTGGCCACGGGGGACTTCACCCACCCGGGCTGGCTCGGCGAACTCGAGGAAGCCCTCGCCCCGGACGCTTCGGGGCTCTTTCGCCTCAAAGACCCGACCCACCTCGGCCGGGAACTCCCCTGGCTGCCCGACGCCGCCCCGAGCGGGCGCGTACGCTTCCTGCTCTCGGCGGAAATCAGCTCCATCTACAAACGTGGCGGCAAGGTCCGCAAAGTCCACAATCTCGTCTACGTGCCCACGTTCGCGGCCGCCGAAAGCCTCAACCGCAAGCTGGCCAAGGTGGGCAACCTCGCCTCGGACGGCCGGCCGATCCTCGGCCTCGACAGCCGCCACCTGCTGGAAATGGTGCTCGAGACCGATCCCCTGGCCTACCTCGTGCCGGCCCATATCTGGACGCCGTGGTTTTCGCTGTTCGGCTCCAAATCCGGCTTCGACTCGGTAGAGGAATGCTACGGGTCGCTTGCCAAGGAAATTTTCGCCCTGGAAACCGGGCTGTCGTCCGACCCGGAAATGAACTGGACGCTGTCCGCCCTGGACCGCTTCCGGCTCATCTCCAATTCCGACGCCCACTCCGGGGAAAAGCTCGGCCGCGAATGCAACCTCTTTTCCGGCGACCCCTCCTACGAGGGCATCTACCGGGCGCTGCGCGGCCAGGGCGTGGGGCCGAAATTCTGCGGCACGGTGGAGTTTTTTCCGGAAGAGGGCAAATACCACTTGGACGGCCACCGCGAATGCGGCGTGGTCATGGAGCCGGCCGAGGCCAAGGCGCGCGGCGGGCTGTGCCCGGTGTGCGGCAAGCAACTCACGCTCGGCGTGCTGCACCGGGTGCTGGAGCTCGCCGACCGCGACGAACCGGCGCGGCCCGAGGGCATGCCCGGCTTCACGTCGCTGATCCCCTTGGACGAACTCGCCGGCGAGGTCATGGGCGTGGGGCCGAAAACGGCCAAGGCGCACGGCCTCGTCGCCCGGCTGCTCGCCCGTTTCGGCGCGGAGCTTACGGTGCTGCGCGACGCGCCTGTCGAGGAAATCGGCCGCGTGGACGCCATCCTCGGCGAGGCCGTGGCGCGCATGCGCGCCGGCCGCGTGCTGCGGCGGCCCGGCTTCGACGGCCAGTACGGCCGCATTTCGGTTTTTACGCCCCAGGAGCAGCGCGAGCTCAAAAGCGGCCGCTACCTCGCCGTGCCGCCGCCGGCCAAGGCGGCCAAGGCGCGCGAACCCGCCGCAGGCGACGACCCGCCCGCCGAGCCTCCCCCCGCTGCGCCCCGGCCCGCGCAGGATGATGCGCCCGCGCCGCGCCGGCTCAATCCCGCGCAACAGGCGGCCATCGAGAACGGCAGCCGCCACGTGCTCGTGGTGGCCGGTCCGGGCACGGGCAAGACCCATACGCTGCTCGCCAAAATCCGCGCCCTGCTTGCCGCCGGCATCCCGGCCGGCGACATCCTGGCCGTGACCTTCACCCGCCGCGCGGCCGAGGAACTGCGCCAGCGCCTCGGCGACGGCGCGGCTGCCGCGACACATCTGCCCCGGGCCGACACCCTGCATGCCCTGGCGCTCGAGGCCTGGACGCAGACCGGCGGCCAGGAGCCGGTGCTGCTTTCCGAAGACGCGGCCAGGCGGCTTTTCGCCGCGGCCAATCCCGAACTTGCCGGCGCGAAGTGCAAAAGTGCCTGGCGCGACCTGTCCCTGGCCCGGGAACGGCGTCAAGCCCCACCCGACGCCGTAACCGTCGGCCCCGGACTCTACGCCGCGCGCTACGCCCGGCAAAAGGCCGACTGGGACCTGCTCGATTTTACCGACCTGCTCGAATTCTGGCTGGAAAAGCTCGCCGCCGGCGGCCTGCGCCCGCCCTATTCCCACGTGCTCGTGGACGAGGTGCAGGACCTGAGCGCCCTGCAACTGGCCGTGGTCGCGGCGCTCGTTGGTGAAAACCGCGCGAGCCTGTTCGCCATCGGCGACCCGGACCAGGCCATCTACGGCTTTCGCGGGGCCACGGGCGCGGCGCAGGCGGAACTCGCGGCGTTTTGGCCGGACCTCGCCACGACCACGCTTGCGGAGAACTACCGCTCCACCCAGCCGGTCCTGACCCTCGCCGCCGGCCTGTTTCCGGGCCGCGCGCCGCTCGTGTCGCGCGTCAGCCGCGACACCACCGCGACCACGGAGATCCAGCTGTTCGAGGCCCCGACCGCCGCGGGCGAAGCCGGCTGGATGGGCGAGCGCATCAGCGCGCTCTTGGGCGGCACCTCGCTCACCCTGGCCCGGGACCTCGCGGCCGAGACCCTTTCCCCGGCGGACATCGCCGTGCTGGTGCGCGTCTCCGCGCTCATCGTGCCCATCCGCAAGAGCCTCGAACGCTTCGGCATCCCCTGCGCCGCGCCCGAGGCCGACGCCTTTTTCAACGAGCCGCGCGTGCGCCTGCTCCTGGCCGCGGCCGGCCGGCTGCTGGGGCTGCCCCTGCCGGACGACGCGCAAAAGCCCCCGACCCTGCCGGACCGGGTGCTGGCCCAGGGGCCTCTTGGGCTATCCGCCTTCCTCGGCGACATCCCGCCCTTCGACAGGCTGTTCTGGCAGGGGCCGGAATTTCGCGCCCTGTGCCGGGCCTTCGACGCCCACGGCGGCTGGGCGGGCCTGCTCAACTTCGTCGCCGGCGAGACCGAACTGGAACTCGTGGGCAAACGCGCCGAAAAGGTCCGCATCATGACCCTGCACGCGGCCAAGGGCCTGGAATTCGCAGCGGTGTTCCTGCCGGCCCTGGAGGACGGCATCCTGCCGTTCGCCGGCACGGACTTCCTCACGGGCAAACCCGGGCATCTGGCAGGGCAGATGGACGAGGACGAGGAGCGACGCCTGCTTTATGTGGGCATCACCCGGGCCAAACACCGGCTGTACCTGTCCCACGCCGTGCGCCGCGACCTGTTCGGCCGCCGGCTCATGCTCAAACGCTCGCGCTTTCTGGAGAACCTTGATCTCGGAGGGGTTCGGCGCTCGGCCCTGGTGGCCCGCACCGTCAGCCAGGCGCGGCAGCTGCCGCTGTTCGGGGTCGAGGAACCTACCAGATGAAGCGCCAAAGATAGCGCTCGTAGGCTTTGCTCATCTTGTGGGCCGTGGGCGTCTTGACGCCCATGTCCTTGAGTCGGCAATACACGTGCAGCGGATTGAAAAAATGCTGCATGAAATTACGAATTTGTCGCATGACGCTACCACTTCTCACTGCCGGGAGTACCCGGCGACAAAACCGGCGACCTGAAAATATCGCCCTGAATTCCCGACAACCGGCATTCCTTACTCCCGACTGAGCCTTTCCTCAAGATTCCCATCGCAACTTTTATTTCAAACGATTTTGGTATGTTAAAAAAAAGCAATCCTTCCGTTCCCTGGCGCGTCGCGGCCCCGAGCTGCGTCTGGCCGGACACCGCCGCCGCCAACTGCCGCCTGCTCTCCCGCAGCGTGGACGAAGTGGGCCTGTATCTGCTCGAACTCGAAAGCTGCCTGGCCTACGGTCCGGACGACCTGCCCAAAAAGGACTACGGCCTGCGCTACCACCTGCATCTGCCCCTGGACCTGCCCTTCGCCCACGGCGGCGACGCCGCGTTTTTCGCCATGGAGCCGCTCCTGCAAAAAACGGCGCGGCTGCGGCCCTGGGGCATGGTGCTCCATCCGCCGGCGACGCTTGCCGCCCTGGAAGCCTTCCTCGCCGCCCTGGCGGACACGGGCCGCGACCCGGCAACCGTGCTCCTGGAAAATACCGAGGACGCGTCCCCGGCCGACGTCCTGGGCATGGCCGCGGCCACGGGCTGTTCCGTCTGCATCGACCTCGGCCACATGCTGGCCATGGGCCACGCCCTGCCCACGGGCGACCCGGAACTTGCGCGGCGCACCCGCATGCTCCACGTCTATTCGCCCTTCGGGGCCGAGGGGCCGCCGCCGGGCCGCAGCCACGTCCACCGCGCGCTCGGCTGCCTCGCGCCGGAAGGCCGGGACGCGCTCGTGTGGATGCTCGGCAACCTGCGCCCTGAGACCGTGGTGGTCGAGGTCTTCGCCCCGGCGCCGTTCATGGAAAGCCTGCACGTCCTCGACGCCGTGGCCACGGGCCGGGACGCCCCGCACGCCTGCCCGGCGGAGGACTCGTGATCCGACTGCTGCTCGGCGGCGTGCGCAGCGGGAAATCGGCCCTGGCCGAACGGCTGCTCCTGGCCGGGAAAGCCCCGCACCGCGTACTGGCCACGGGCCGGGCGCTCGACTTCGCTTTTCGCGAGCGCATCGCCGCGCACAAGCGCGCCCGCCCGGCAGGCGTGGCCGTCATCGAGGCCGGCATCACGGCCATGGATGTCCTTTGCGCCGAGGCTGCGCGCGGGGGCACGTTGCTCTTCGACAGCCTGGACTTTTGGCTTTTCGCCTGCCATGGCAAAACCGTAATGCAACCGCCCGCTGCAATCCTTACTACGGGAATGGCCGCTTACGCCGCCGCGGACGGGCCGGAACTGATCGTGGTGAGCACCGAAGTCGGATTGGGAGGGATCGGCGCAAGCGCCGCCATGCGCCGCTTCGCCGACCTGCTTGGAACCTGCAACCAGGCCGTGGCCGGCCTGGCCGGAGATGTGCGCCTCGTCGTCGCCGGATGCGCCATGCCGCTCAAGGGAACCGCCTCATGAGCTATTTTCGCAAGCTGACCCTGGAAACCACGCGCCTGGCCCAGATGCTCGGGCGCGAGGACAAGTGGCTCATCGTCATAAACGCCGACCCCGACGCCATGGCCTCGGCCATGGCCCTGCGGCGCATCATGGTCCACCGGGTGGCCGAGGTCGGCATCGCCCACGTCAACGAGGTCAAGCGGCCGGACAACCTGGCCATGATGCGTTTTCTGCGCATCCCCACCCAGCCGCTTACCGACGAAATCCGGGCGCATTACGACCATTTCGCCATGGTCGATTCCCAGCCCCACCACCATCCCGGTTTCAAGGCCTGTTCGTTCAGCATCGTCATCGACCACCATCCGATCAAACCCGACAGCCCGGTGACGGCCTCGTTCGTGGACATCCGGCCCGATTACGGTTCGGTGAGCACCATCCTCACGGAATACCTCTACAACATGAATATCCGGCCGGGGAAACTCCTGGCCACGGCGCTGGTCTACGGCATCAAGGCCGACACCCAGAGCTTCGAGCGCCACTTCATCGAGGCCGACGTCAAGGCCTTCAGCTACCTCACGAAATTCGGCGACATGGTGCTCGTGCGCAAGATCATCCACAGCGAATACCATCGCCGCTGGCTGAAATTCTTCTCCAAGGCCTTCCGCAAGATGCGCTTCGTCGGCAACAGGGGCCTGTTCGTATACATGGACAGCCTGGAGAGCGCCGACATCCTGGTCATGCTGGCGGATTTCTTCACCCGCGTGCACGGCCTGTCCTGGAACATGCTCTCGGGCATCGTCAAAAAACAGGTGGTGGTGATTTTCCGCGGCGACGGCATCGGCCGCAACATGGGCACCATGGCCGCCAAGATGTTCGGCGACATCGGTTCGGCCGGCGGGCACCGCGGCGCGGCGCGCGCCGAGATCGAACTCGCCAGGTTCGGAGACAAGCCCGTGGAGGAGGCGCTCTACAAGCGCCTGACCGGCAACAAGCTCCCGGCCAAGGGGAAATGCCCGCTGTAGCGGAAAGGCCTCACGCCGCGCGCACGGCCCGCGCCGCCACCGGGCAGCAGAAATCCGCCCGGGTCACGTAGCCGAGCTCCACATCCGCCGTGTAGGCGCTGGCGTAGTTGGCCGTATCCGCGCTCCAGACGCGGCGCACGGGCTGGGTCAGCGACGCGGGCTGGCAATAGCCCTCGCCCGTGGGCTCGGGCCGCAGCAACGTCACGAGTTCGGCCACGGTCGGCAGCCGCCAGTCGGCGTGCCCGCCGTGGGACGCGGCGTTAAGCGCTTCCACGTACGCGCGGGCCTCCTGCCAGGTCACGGCATAGGGCGTGGCCTCGCGCAGCCAGCACAGGCCCGTGGCGGGGTCGCACAGCGTCTCCCCACCTTCGTCTGCAAGCCGCGCCGGCCAGTAGGCCGCCGGCCGCCACAACGCGTCGAGCCCGAAAGCCGCCCTGGCCTGATGCAGCCCGACCCGCACGGGCGCGCGGCGCGGATGCGCCGCCCCGGGCGGCGTGTGCGGCGCGGCAAGGGCCTCTCCCAGGCCGGCGCACACCCCGGCGAGACGCCGCTCCCATTCCCGGCGGCAGGCCGCCAGGGCCTCGGCCATCTCCCGGGCGCTTGCGAAACGGGCCTTGGGCGAAACGGCAAGCGCTTTGGCGAAAAAGCCGTCGAACACCTCCCCGGCGGCTACGGCCGGATCGTCCACGGCGTCCGTGCCCGGCTCGGGCAGCCGACCGGTCAGCATGCGGAAAAACGTCACCCCGGCGGCGAACAGGTCGGCCCGCGCGTCTGCGGCGTCGGGGTCGTCCTCCTGCTCGGGCGCGGCGTAATACGGCGAACCCACCTTGAGGTTGGTTGGACCGTCGAAGCGCTCGCCCCGGGCCTTGGAGAGGCCGAGGTCGGTGATTTTCACCACGTCGCGGTCGGTGACGAGCAGGTTGAAGGGCTTGACGTCGCGGTGGACGATGCCGGCATGGTGCAGCCGCGCGAGCCCGGCAAGCAGCTGCGCGGCGTAGCCCGCGGCGCGCGGCACGGGCAGGCGGCGGCTTCGCGCCTCCACCCGGTACGTCTCGCCGATGATCGAACCCAGGGATTCGCCGTAAAAGTCCATGACGAAATAGGGCCAGTCGCCGATCTCGCCATAATCGAACACACCGACCACGTTCTCGTGGCGCAGCCCGCCCAGGCGCGCGGCCTCCTCGCGAAAGGCCCGCACCACGCGCTCGCGGCCCCACAGCCCGAGCGTCAACTCGCTCGGGCGCAGGAGCTTCAGGGCGACGATGCGCCCGACGACCGGCACCTGCGCCTTGAACACCGCGCCCATGCCGCCCCGTCCGAGAACGCCGAGCAGCGGATACTTGCCGATGGTACGCATAGAGGGAGTCGCCTCCGGCGGCCGGGGGAAACTTTTTGAAAAAAATTTCCCCCCGGACCACCTTTCAAAAACTTTCAACGGGGTTAGGGGTAGCCGTACTCACAGCAGCCTGTCGGCGTAGCGGCGCGGCAGGCCGCGCGCGACAATCTTGGCGGCCGTTGCCTTCGCGTCGTAGGGCACGGCGCGAATGGTCAGCACGCCGCGCGCGTCGTCATAGAGGCCGTACTTGGCGCGCGTGTCGCCGTCGCGGGGCTGGCCCACGGAGCCGACGTTGACGATGTGGCGCTCGCGCGCGTCCAGGGGATTGTCGCCAAGGCCCAATTCGTAGCGCAGGACGTCGCGGCCGCGCAGCGCCGCGGCCTCCAGCATGTGGGTGTGCCCCACGAACGAAATCCGCTCGGCCGTGCGGGCAAACGCCCGGCGCAACGTCACGTCGCCGGCCTCGAACAGGTAGGTGGCCGTGTCGTTGGGTGGCAGCCCGTGGACGAACCGGCAGCCGTATAGCGAAAGCGATGTCGGATAGGCGGCCACGCGGGCGAGGAGCTCCGGCGGCAGCAGTTCGCGCGTGCGCCACAGCGCCTCGCGGGACTGCGGATTGAAAAGCCGCTCGCGCGCCGGGTCGGCCACGGCCCATTCGTGGTTGCCGCGCACGCTCGGGATGCCCCGCGCGGCGAGCCGCGCAAGCACCAGGACCGGATCGGGACCGTAGCCGATGTTGTCGCCGAGGCTCACCACCGCCGTCGGCGCGAGCGCGTCGATGTCGGCCAAAACGGCGTCCAGGGCTTCGAGGTTGGCGTGGATGTCGGCGACGACGGCAAGGAGCATGGGGGCATTTTCGCAGCTTCGCCGGGCAAGGGCAAGGCCGTGCGGCACCGAAAAGAAAGGCGCGGCTCCGGGGCCTATCCACCCGGGGCCGCGCCATGGCGTGAGGGGTCTGGTGCGGGGGTTGTGTGAGGGTTTGCGGGAAATTCTAGTTGAACTGCGTGTCCTGCAGCCACTTCTTGATGGCGTCGTTCGGCGCGTAGACGCCCTTGTTGCCGCCGTTTTCCTCCATGAACGCCCGGGCCAGATCCTCCGGCAGATCGAAGGAAGCCAGTTCCACGCAGTCTTCGGAATTGCGCCGCACAAGCGACAGTTCCGGCCGGCCCGACCACGTGTTGACCACGAAATAGGTGGCGAAATCGTTCTTCGAAGTCACGGGCTTATGCTCGGCATGCCAGGAGTTGTTGCCCCATTCCAGATACAGGGTCACGGCGTCCTCGGGCGTCATGTTCCAGTCGATGACCAGTCCGGACAAATCGATCGGCGTCTGCGTCTGCATGGCAATTCCTCCATCGTGCGGTCGCTGCCGCGGCATATGGTGCGTGCATTGATGTAGGACAAATTTAATCCTTTTAGTTTTTCGGTCAAGCACAAAATCGACTTTTCCCTGTTCCTTTTCCCAATCTCCTCAGCAACACCCTTGTTTCCCACCAAAAATATTCCCACCCACCCCACCATCTCCCCCTCTCGGGGTGGTCCATGAGGGACCCTCGGTCCCTCATGGCTGCCGGAGGCATCTTCCCCTCCCCCCTCATTCCCCCCTTCCCGCGCAATAAAAAAGGGCGCGGCCGGGGGGGGGAAGCCGCGCCCTGCCTTGAGGGGAGGGACGTGAGCCTGGAGAGCTTTATGGGGGTCAGTCGGCGGGCCGGACCTCGGCCAGTTGCCGGGCCTGCGCGCGGGAGGCGGCGAGGCGCGCCGCGCGGTCGTTGCGCAACTGTTCCATTCTTTCCGGGGACAATACGGCGGCCAGCTTTTCGTCGGTTTCCCGGGTCACGGCGCGCATGTCCTCGCGCAGGGCGAGCATGCCGGCCATGCCGGGGTTGGCGGCCAGCCGCGCCCGGGCCAGATCCTGCCGTTTCGCCGCCTGGACGATCAGGATCGGCCGCATGGCGGCCGTTTCTTCGGGCGAAAGCGCAATATGCGCGCTCAAGTCGCGCAGGTAGGCGTCCACTTGGTGTTCGGGAGAATCGGCCGCTCCGGTGGAGACGTCGGCGGCATGGCCCGTGGCCGCCGCCAGGGCGAGCACGGCGAGAATGAGCAATACGGTGAGAAAGGGTGTGGCGCGCATGGCGAACCTCCAAGGGGACGGTGTCCCCGTTTGCTGCAAGGGAGGTCGCGGGATGTGAACAGGCGGTTACATGCAGCTGCGACACGCGGCCAGGGCCTGCGCGGCCACGTCCGCCACGGTGGCGGAGGCAAGCGCCCAGCCGTCGTAGCGGTCGAATGCGGCCCTATCCCCGGCCAGGGCGGTGAGCGCATCCAGCAGCGTGCGCGAGGGATCGGGCCTCATGCGAGCCACAGCCAGGCAGGCCAGGCCGCGCGCGGCGGGGTCGCAGTCGCCAAGCGCCGCGACGATTTCGGGCAGGGCCGGCGCGCACAGCTCGGGCGCGGCCCCGGCCAGGCGGGCGATGGCCCACCAGGCTCCGCGCCGCAGCGGCGCGTGGTCGATGAAGGTGCAGTCCCCGGACAGGTCCTGCACGTAGGAAAGGAGAATGCGGTGGAACTCGCGGGCAAGCGGCGGGCACACGGCCAGGGTCTCGCCCATGCACTCGGGGATGCCCCAGGCGATGTTGCCCGACTCCTCGTTGACGCGCCACATGAGGTTGCGCCAGACGTCGCGGGCGTCTTCCAGGCGCGCGGCGGCGATCTCCGCCATGGCCGCGCCGAAGGCCGTGACGGCGCGCCAGCGCACGAGCGAATCCCTGTCGAGCAGCAGCGAAAAAAGCGGTCCCAGGCGCGTCTTGGCCGGCGTGGCGGCCAAGGCGGCCAGGGCCGCCTCGCGGCCGTCCCCGCGCAAAACGTCGCGCATCTCCCCGAGCAAGTGCCTGCGTGACGGCATAACGCCCACCTTCCTTCCCTTTCGAGGGGGTCCGGGGGGCATCATGCCCCCCGGCGGGGCCCGGGGCGGAGCCCCGATTCCTCCCCCCGTCTACTTGGCCAGGGCGGCCTCGATTTCGCGGACCATGTCGGGATGGGGCTCGAAGCCGGTCTCCCGGGCGCGCGCGACGAGTTCCTTGGCCTTGGCGAAATCGCCACGCTCCATGGCGATCAGGGCCAGGGTGTTCATGGCCGGGCCGAACATGGGCTCGACCTCGAGCGCCTTGGTGCTGTGGAACTCCGCCGTATCGAGCTCGCCCTTCATGAACAGGCAGTTGCCGAGGGTGGCCATGGCCTGCACGTACTTGGGGTCGATCTTGATGGCCCGGCGCAAGGATTTTTCGGCCTTGTCCAGCTCGCCGCGCTGCATGTGCACGAAGCCGATGTTGCCGAACGGCACGGCGAACAGGGGCCTGGCGCGGCTGGCCTTCTCGTTCCACTCCAGGCAGCCGTCCATGTTGCCCTTGTTCATGGCCAGGCCGCCGAGCTGCACGTAGGCCTCGGCCAGGTTCGGCGAGCATTCCACGGCCTGGAGGAATTCCGCCTCGGCCTCGATGAACCGGCCCTTGGCCACGTAGGCCGTGCCCAGGTTGTAGTGGGACACGCCGCAGCCGGGATTCTGCGACAGGCGTTTTTTCAGTTCGGCGATGAACTCGTCGGGGGTCTGTGCGGTATAGCTCGATTCCATGCATGCTCCTCGCGGGCTTATTTGGTCGGGCCGAGTTCGGCGTCGATGCCTTCCCGGGCCAGCAGTTCCTTGTACCATTTGCAGAAGGCGTACATGCCCCGGTGCTTTTCCGAACCGCTCATGACGCCCGCGCACACTTCCCAGGCGCCCTTGCCGAATTCGCTCGAAGCCCCGGGCTGGGTCGCCAGGAATTCCGCGACCAGCTGCTGGCTGGTGCGGCGCGAGGCGTCCTCGCGCATGTCCAGCGGATCGTTGGGCTCCTGGAACGGGTCCCAGGCGTCGTAGCCCATCTTGTCGATGAAACGCCGGCGGCGCGGCTTGAGCTTTTCGTAGATGGCGCGCTTAAGCTGCGCCAGTTCCTCGGGGGAATGGGCCACGCGCGCCTCCTTATTTGTCGTCGTCGCCAGGAGCGCCGTCCGGGCCGGGCAGCACCCAGGTGGTCTGTCCGCTGGCGCACGAGGCGCAGGCGGAAGAGCCGGCCTGCTCGCCGCAGGAGCCGCAAGACGCGCCGAGGGGCGCAGCCGGCGGCGTGGCCGGCGCAGGCGGCAACCGCACGAGGTCGTCCTCGGTGAAGATGCCGAGGTATTCGTCGTCATAGTCGGTGATCAGCGCCAGGGACACCGGCACGAGGATGTCGCCCATGAGCGGCTGCTTGGTGGGCAGCGCGGCAACGACCTCCTGGGACAGCTCCATGAGCCGGTCCTGGAGCTTTTCGATCTTGACCGTGGGATAGCGCCCGCCCGGCTCGAAGCCGGCCTTGCCGCAGATGTGGGTTTCGCCGCCGACTTCCTGGGGCACGCCGTAGAGACGGCAGGTCACGGGCCGGAAGGCGTAGAGCACGCAGCGGTCGTCCTCGCCGAGCAGGGGGCAGCGGATGCGCTCGCGGGCGATGTCGGCCAGGATCTCGGCCGTGGACACGCCGTTCTGGCTGGCGCGAAAGGCCTTGCGCTTGAGCTTGTAGTGCTCGCGGTCGGCGGCGTTGGCCCGCTCCAGGATGGCGTCACGCGCCGGGCCCGGAGGAAAAGCCTCGTTGAAGCGGTGGTTGAGGTACAGCGCCTCGATGAAGGTCAGGTCGAACAGGGCGTGGCAGCAGTCGCTGCACCCCTGGCCGCAGGTCACCATGCCCGGACAGGCGGCGGCAACCTTGGCGAAGACGGCGTCGGCCTCGGCGGCGATGGCTTCGTAGCGGGCGAAAGCAGGGGAAAAATCCGGGGGCATCGAAGGACTCCGCGACCGGCCCTGCCCGCCCCCCATGACGCGGCCCCGCGCAGGGTCAAGCGGCCCGGGCCGGAGACGGCAGCGGGAGCGGACGGCGACCGCCCGCTCCCGCTGCCGGTTAATATTTTGAAATATCTACTCTTCTTCGACGACGATGGCATCCTGGTCGCAGACCTCGACGCAGGATTCGCAGCCCAGGCATTCCTCCATGTTCACGGCCACGGCCTTGCCGTCGCGCAGCGCATAGACTTCCACCGGGCACACATCCACGCATTCGCCGTCGCCGATGCACTTCTGCGCGTCGACGATCACTTTGTATCCCATAGCGAACCTCCGCACGTCGCCTGTCGGAAGCTTTTGTCCCATCCACCTAACATAGCAGGACAAAACGAAAATACGCCTCCGAAGGCATACGCAGGCTTAGCCCCGGCGTGACGGCGTGTCAAGGGAGGGCCTCCGCGACGGGGGAAAGCGGGCTCCGCCGCCGCCCGGCGGTGCCCGCCCGCTTGCATCCGGCAATCGGATATGCCGTTTTTTTTGCCTCGCGCAGGGGCGCGGCAGGGGCATGTAACCTGGACGCGGCTGTTTCGTCTCTCTATCCCCTTTGAAAAAAAGAAGAAAAAAAACAATTTCGGGACTAAAGTTCCTGGAGCGATTTGCCGAAGAGGGGGATGTAGGCGGAGTTTAACCTTTTACGCAGGGATGCCTGAAAGCCAGGGACGGCCATGGGCAAGTTGACCTATCTACGCCCGCGTCGCGGAGACATTCGGCCGGTTCTGCTGTTGCTCACCTCGCACAGACTCGACTGCTTCCTGATCTGCATACGCTGCCTGGAACGGTTCACGGACTTTTCGCGCCTCAAGCACATCTACGTGCTCGCCAATGCCGTGAGTCCCGACCATGCGGCCGTGGCCAAGCACTTCGTGGCCCGCCACGCCAACGCCACGCTGGTCGAAAGGGGGCCGCGCGGCCTTGTGCCGGCCGTGCACGCCGCGCAAAACGAAATCCTCGGCGCGCACATCGACGACGTGGTCATCAAGATCGACGAGGACCTCTTCGTCACGCCCCACTGGCTCGAACACCTGGTGGACGGCTACCTGGATCACGCCGACCGCCCCGACGTGCCGCTGGTCATGCCGCTCGTGCCAATAAGCCCGCCCGGCCGCCACGTGCTCAACCGCTTCCTGCGCGTGGCCTACCCCTCGGAACGTCAGATGTATTCCGGCCCTCCCATCGAGGAGAACTGGGTCTACCACCGCTGGATGTGGGAAAAGCTCCTGTACGAGAACCTGGCCGAGGTCTACCTGCGCGAAGCGCCGGCCAAATACGGCTACGTCGGCTACCTGACCATCAACTGCGTCATCTTCGACGGCCGCATCATGCGCCGGGTGCTGCCCTTCCCCACCGCGCCCACGGCCGGCCAGCCCACCACCGACGAAAAGGCCTTCAACCTGGCCCTGGCCGCGGGCAAGATGAAGGTGGCGGTGCTCGGCAGGAGCCTCGCCCACCACTACAGCTTCTCCAAGTGCGAGGACTACCTGCGCTCCCACGTCTCCCTGGAGGAGGTCTGGCGCTACATGCAGGACTTCACGGGCACGGCCGCCAAGCGCAATTGCCCCGCCCCGGCCGGAAACGGCGAACTGCACCTGTTGCGCACAGGAGGCTAGGGAGCCTCGCGCGAGCCGGGGCTCCCAGCGTCGCCGGGCCGGCGGATGGCCGCCGCACCCGGCTTTTTTGCCCCTTGCGTCCCGCCGGTTCAGTCCACGCCCATGCGGGCGTAGTAGCCACGGCCGCCGCGCTCGATCATGACGAGCACCGTGCGGTGCATGCGGCTGAGGTAGACGGCGCGGGTGAAGTCCTTTTGTCCCTTGAGCTTTTCGCCGCCGATCTGGACGAGCACGTCCCCGGCCCGGATGCCGAGCCGCGCCGCCGGCGAGCCCGGCGTCACCCCGGCCACGGTCGCCGCGTCCCGGGAAAAGGCCACGCTCAAGCCCCAGCGCTTCCCGGCCACTTCCGCCGCTTCCTTGTCGGCAAACGCCGTGGGCACGGCCGTGACGCTCAGGTCCTCCCCGCCGCGGCGCAGGCGCAGCGCCAGGGGTTCGCCCACGGGCGAGGTGCGCAGCACGCCCAGGAGCTGGTCCTTGTCGTCGAGATCGGTGTTGCCGACGCCAAGCATGAGGTCCCCCGGCCGCAGTCCGGCCTTGGCCGCGGCCGACCCCGCCGCCACCTCGGTCACCAGCACCCCGCGCGGCCGGTCCAGGTGAAAGTAGCGGGCCGTGCGGGCGTCCACGTCCTGGCCGGAAAGCCCGAGCCAGGCCGGGGTCACGCCGCCGCCGGAAACGATCTGCGCCACCACGCGCCGCGCCTTGTCGATGGGGATGGCGAAGCCGATGCCCTGCGCCTGGGCCTGGATGGCCATGTTGATGCCGATGACCTCGCCGGCGAGGTTGACCAGCGGCCCGCCGCTGTTGCCGGGGTTGATGGCCGCGTCGGTCTGGATGAGGCCCGCGTAGGCCCCGCCTTCGTGCTTGAGCGAGCGGCCCACGGCGGAAACGACGCCCGTGGTCACGGTGTTGGTGTAGCCGAAGGGGTTGCCGATGGCGATGGCCGTCTCGCCGATCATGATGTCCGACGAATCGCCCATGGCCGCCTGGGGCAGGGGCTTGCCGCCGGTTTCCAGGCGCAGCACGGCCACGTCGAAGTCCGGGTCCGAGCCGACCAGGCTCGCGGGCAGCTCGCGGCCGTCGAGGAGCCGCGCCGTGATGGCCGCGCCGCCGGCGATGACGTGGGCGTTGGTGAGCACGAGCCCCTTGGCCCCGTCGATGATGACCCCGGAGCCCAGGCTTTCCTGGGTTTCGCGCTGGGGCGCGGCAGGCCCCGGGGCGAATCCCGGGCCGAAGAACTGGCGGAAGAATTCGTCGTCGAAAAACGGTCCCCGCCCGGCGCGGCGTTCCACGGTGCGCGCTGAGGTGATGTTGACCACGGCCGGGGCCACGGCGCGCACGGCAGTGACCACGGGCGTCATACGGACCTCGCGTCCGGCGGCGGCAAATACGGAAAGCGGCGTGCAGCAAAGCAGCAGCCAGCACAAGGCCCACAGGCCGAGACGTCCCATGTCGCGTCTCCTTTTGGGGAAGAAGTAAGGGGAAAACGGGCGGTGCCCGTCAGCTGATGGGGATGCGGCGGCGCAGGCGTTCCGGGCCGAGCTTGGGTACGACCACCACGAGCAGGCCGTCCTTCATCACCGCGGTGATCTCGGCGCGCGAAACGCCCTTGGGCAGGTCGAAGCGCCTGGCGAACGGGCCGTGGGAACGTTCCACGGCCTGGTACACCCCGCCCGGCTCCCGGACGAAGCGGCGCAGGCCCGAAACCACGAGCGCGCGGCCCCGGGCCTCTATGTGCACGTCCTCCCGGGCCACGCCCGGCAGTTCCAGGGTGAGGCGGAAAGCCGCCGCCGTCTCCAGCACATCCGCCACGGGCTGCCAGGCGTAGCCCGTGTCGTGGGCGAGACCGCCCTCGGCGATCAGATGCTCCGCCTCCTGGGCCAGCTCCGACAACGCCATCCACGGCGTCCAATGCAGTTTGGCCATGCGCGGCTCCTTGGCGCGAAAGTAGCGCCTACTCCTTGACCGAACGCTTGCCGGCGTCCCAGTCCGCGGCCGGAACGGCCTCTTCCACGAGCATGATGGGGATGTCGTCGCGCACGGGATAGACCACGCCGCAGGCCGGACAGGCAAGCCCTTCGCCCGCGGCGGGTTTGCTCAGTTCGCCCTTACATTTGGGACAGGCCAGGATGGCGAGCAGATCGGGATGGATGGTCACGAAGGGTCTCCTTGGTTGCGTCACTGTGGACATGTGATAGCCAAATCGCGGCCGGCGCGCAAGAAAGGCCCGCATGGGGGTTCGACAAGCCGCGCCCGGCGCGCTAGGCTTGTCCCCATGGCGCTTATCGACCTGCACACGCATTCCACGGCTTCCGACGGCAGCCTGTCCCCGGGCGAACTCGTGGACATGGCCGCGAAAAAAGGCCTCGCCGCCCTGGCGCTCACCGACCACGACACCCTGGACGGACTGCCCGAGGCCCGCGCCGCGGGGCAGGCCCACGACATCGACGTGATCGCCGGGGTGGAGCTCTCCGTGGCCGACGGCGAACGCAGCGTGCACCTGCTCGGGCTTTTCCTGCCCGAACGCCCCGGCCCCCTGGCCGAAGCCCTGGCCTACCTGCGCGAACGCCGCCACAACCGCAACCGGCTGATCCTCGACAAGCTGCGCGCCCTGGGCGTGCCCCTCGAATATAAGGCCGTCACCGCCCTTGCCAAGGGGGCGGTGGGCCGGCCGCACATCGCCCAGGCCATGCTGGCCATGGGCGCGGTCACGAGCTTCAAGGAGGCGTTCAGCCGCTACCTCGGCGCGCACGGCCGCGCCTACGTGCCCAAGGACAAGCTCACCTTCGAGCGGGCCGTGGCGCTCATTCACGACGAAGGGGGCCTGGCCGCCCTGGCCCACCCCTACATGCTGGGCCTGGCCGGCGCGGCGCTGACCGAAACCGTCGGCCGCTACCGCGACGCGGGCCTCGACGCCATCGAGGCGCTCTACACCGAACATTCCCAGGCGCAGACCCTGGAATACCTGGCGCTCTCCAGGCGTTTCGGCCTCGCCGTCACGGGCGGCTCGGACTTCCACGGCGCGGCCAAGCCCGACGTGGAGCTCGGCCGGGGGCGCGGCAACCTGCGCGTGGACATTTCGGTGCTCGACGTGCTGCGCGCACGCCTGGCGCGCCGGGCCGCCGGAGCGGCTTGCGACGAAGAAAAAGCGCTTGACTCCGAAGCCCCGTCGGAGTAAATGACGCCTCTTCCCTATCGGAGGTCATATCCATGTACGCAATCATTTTGGCTGGCGGCAAGCAATACAAGGTCCAGGAAGGGGCCACCATCACCGTGGACCTTCTGTCCGCCGAGGCCGGCTCGGAATACGTGCTCGACAAGGTGCTGCTCGTCGGCGGCCCCGAGGTCAAGGTCGGCGCGCCCTTCGTCTCCGGCGCGACCGTGGCCTGCGAAGTGGCCGGTCACGTCAAAGGCAAGAAGATCATGGTCTTCCACAAGCGCCGGCGGCAGGATTCGCACAAGAAGCAGGGCCATCGCCAGAGCTATACCCAGCTTAAGGTCAAGTCCATCCAGGCCTAGCAAGATTTTGAAGGAGTCCCGACATGGCACATAAGAAAGCGGGCGGCAGTTCCAGAAACGGCCGCGACAGCGCCGGGCAGCGGCGCGGGGTCAAACGCTTCGGCGGGCAGCAGGTCCTGGCCGGCAACATCCTCGTGCGTCAGCTCGGCACCAAATTCCACCCCGGCGAGGGCGTGGGCATGGGCCGCGACTACACGCTGTTCGCCCTGGTCGACGGCGTGGTCAAGTTCGAGAAGTACATGCGCAACAAGAAGGTCAAGACCCGCATCCTGGTCATTCCCGCGCCTTCCGACACCACGCAGTAGTTTTTTGTCGGACGCCGTGCCCCACGGTTCCGGTCACGCAGCCGCACCCGGGCGAAGGGAGTCCTCCCTTCGCCCTTTTCGTGTTCCATGCGCGCAACCGTCCCGCCGCTTCCTGTTGCCCTTTGTCCCGTGGATGCGTAACTAACGCAAAACACGCCCGTCTCCCTAAACCGGCCGGCTTTCCGGCCGATAGGCACAGGGCGGAGGAGCCATGGCGGAACAGGGGCACAAGGCCAACATCATCATCAAGCGCGTGAAGAAGGTCGCCGGCGGCGCCCACGGCGGTTCGTGGAAGGTCGCCTACGCCGACCTCGTCACGGCCATGATGGCCTTTTTCCTGCTCATGTGGCTGCTCAACATGACACCCCAGGAAAAGAAGGAACAGCTCGCCGCCTACTTCAACGACTTCAGCCTGTTCCAAAATCCCGGCCCTTCGGCGCAGCTTCTCGACTCCGGCGGCCTGGGGCCGCCCGGGGCCATCGTCGGCAGCCAGGACGAACGGCCCGACGTGGCCATCGACCGCGGCGGCAAGGCCCCTACGGGCGGCAAGGGCCAGGGCACGGGCGACCTCGACGGCGGCCGCCATCCCGACGCCAAGGACGCGGCGGAAGCCAAGGCGGCGGCCGAAGCACAGGCCAAGGCCCTGGAACAGCAGGTCGAGGCGGCCCTGACCAAAGCCGTGCCGGAGCTGGCCGGCCAGGTGTCGGTCACCCAGGAAAAAGACCGTGTGCGCATCGAGATCATGGACAAGGCCGAGCGGCCGCTTTTCGACCTCGGCGGCGTGACGTTGACCCCGGACGCCCAGCGCATCCTGGCCGCGGTCACGGACGTGATCCGCAAGGAAGGGGTCAAGGTGGCCATCGAGGGGCACACCGACGCCTACCGCTATTCCGGGACCTACACCAACTGGGACCTTTCGGCCGGCCGGGCGCTCGCGGCGCGGCGGCTGATGATCCAGCAGGGGCTCTCCCCGGACCAGGTGGCCGCGGTGACGGGGTTCGCCGACACGCGGCCCTACGTGCCCGGCAACATGTACGATCCGCGCAACAGGCGCATCAGCCTCCTGCTCTACCGCCAGCCGAAGCCCGGCGAAAAGCCGGCCGGCGGCGCGGAGCAGGGCTCGGGCGGCGCCGTGGTCACGCCCAAGACCCCGAACGTGGGCGACGTCCTGGAGCAGGAGATAAACAACCTCTACGACAAGTCGACCGACAGCCAGTTCTAGGCTGCGGCGGCTCCCGGCAAGGCTATGTTCGCGATTATCGGCTTCGTCATCGTCATCGGCTGCATCCTGGCCGGATTCATCCTGGAGAAGGGCAACTTCGACCTGCTCATCTCGGCCGCCCCCCCGGAAATGCTCATGATCCTCGGCGGCGCGCTGGGGCAGCTCGTCATCAGCGCGCCCAAGGACGTGCTCGGCGCCACCTTCAAGGGGGCGCTCTCCATCTTCGGCAGCATGATCACGAGCAAGCCCTATTATCTGGAGCTTCTGACCACGCTCTCGGGGCTGTACATGAAAATCCGCCGCGAGGGCCTGGTCGCCATCGAAAAAGACGTGGAGCGGCCGGCGGAAAGCCCGATCTTCAGCAACTTCGCCAAAAACAAGAAGAACCATGAAGTGCTGTCGTTTATCTGCGACACCATGCGCATCTTCTCCACGGTCAACATCGAGGCCCACGAATTCGAGACCATCATGGACGCGGACATCGAGGCCACGGTCCACGAGGCGCTCGTCCCGTCCCACGCCATTTCCAAGACCGCGGACGCCCTGCCGGGGCTTGGCATCGTCGCCTGCGTGCTCGGCGTCGTTTTGACCATGGGCAAGATCAACGAGCCGGCCGAAGTGCTCGGCCACAGCATCGGCGCGGCCCTGGTCGGCACATTCCTGGGCGTTCTGGCCGCCTACGGCTTCGTCGCGCCCATCGCCACCAACATCGAGCACCGGGCCAAGGAAACCGAAGCCATCCTGCTCGTGGCCAAGGCGTCGCTGACCGCCTTCGTCGGAGGCAACCCGCCGCCCGTGGCCCTGGAGGCCGGCCGCCGCGCCATCCCCATCCACAAGCGCCCGAGCTTCGAGGAACTCGAGGAAGCGATCAAGGCCAGCAAGGGCAAATAAGCCGGCCGCCGCAGGGGCGAAGCGCAAGCCGTCCGCGCGGCAATACCCTTGACAACCGCAACGGTGTGGCGTGTATCCGGCAAGCGCCATCCGTTCCCGTGTCCGCGCAACTTCGAACCCCGCCGTCAACCAGCATGCAGCACCGGTCATACGTCAATTTGTGCACCAAGCCCTGGGAGGAGCTCGTCGTCTTTCCCAACGGCGAATATACGATATGTTGCGGCGGCCCGCCTGTCGGAAAGATACGTGACCCGTCCGAGATAAAGGACCTCTGGAACAACCCGACGGTCCTGCAATACCGCGAGAACCTCAACAACAGCTTCGAATTCGGCATATGCACCGGCTGCGTCTTCCATGGCACCTTGCGCAATACGGAAGTCCGGCAGCACAAGCGCCAGTCCCTTCCCGTGCGCCAGGAGAGAATCCCCGTCATCTCCTTCGGCCTGACGGACCAGTGCAACCTGCACTGCTTCATGTGCGGCATCGCCAGGAAGTACGAAGGGGTAAACCGGAAGCGGCACGCCGACCGCCTGCCCCTGGACTATTGCCGGGAATTCGCCGTCCACCATTTCCCGAAAGCCGACATCGTCAACAGCAACTGCTTCGGCGAACTGTTCCTCTACCCGCAGCTGCGGGACTTCCTGCGGTTGCTTAAGGAACACCGTCCCAAAGGCCACGACGCGATCACCACGACGACCACGGCCGGCAGCCTGCGCGTCCCGGAAAAGCTCTGGCGGGCGGTCATGGAAGCCCACAACCAAGTGCTTTTCTCCATCGACTCCATCGACCGGACGATCCATAAGATCATCCGCGGCTTCGATTTCGCCGTCGCGGACAAAAACCTCCGTACCGTCCAGCAGCTGGCGGCCACGGCCTATCCCGACTTCAAGTACGGCTGCTCGGTCGTACTGATGCAATTGACCGTCGCCACCCTGTACGACACGCTGCGTATTTCCCACGAAGAATATGGCTGCAACGTGTTCCACTTCCAGCACATCAGCGACACGCCCGGGCAGTCCCTGGCCGCCAGCAGGCAATGGCGCGTCCTTGGCAACGAAAAGCTCCTCCAATGCCAGGAATACATGAGGCGACACGGCATCGCCACGAACGGACACATCGGCTTTTACCGCGACGCCGCCGGCAACCTGGAGTCCTGAGCGCCTCCGGCGTCCTCGACGCCAAAAGGCGCGGCCCGTCTCCCCGACGGACCGCGCCTGCGTTTTTTCGTGCCGGCGAAGCGGCGGCTCCCCGGCAGGTCCCGCGCCGCCGGGACTAATACGCCTCGAAATCCCCTTTCTCGTCGTCCTCCATGCGGATGATCGTGCCGGGTCCGCCCGCGCCCGGCTGCCCGGGAAGCGCGCGGCGGCCCGGCAGGGACGCGCCGCCGCCCCGGCGCGACGGCATGGCCCGCGGCGACATCCCCTCCCCCGCTTCGGAGGGCAGCTGAAAAAAGGCGCTCGTCTGCTGCAACTGCGCGGCTTGCGCCGAAAGTTCCTCCGAGGTGGAGGCGATTTCCTCCGCCGCGGCCGCGTTTTGCTGGATCACCTGGTCGAGCTGCTGCAGGGCCTGGTTGACCTGGCTTGCGCCCTGGCTCTGCTCCTGGCTTGCGGCGTTGATTTCCTGGACGAGGTCCGCCGTGCGCTGGATGTCCGGCACGAGCCGCTCGAGCAGGTGCCCGGCCTTTTCCGCGATGTCCGTGGAGGTGGCGGCCAGGTTCGTGATTTCCGAGGCCGCGGCCTGGCTGCGCTCGGCGAGCTTGCGCACCTCGCTTGCGACCACGGCGAAACCGCGCCCGTGCTCACCGGCCCGGGCGGCCTCCACGGCGGCATTGAGGGCCAGCAGGTCCGTCTGCCGGGCTATCTCCTCGATGATGGAGATCTTGCCGGTGATGGCCTTCATGGCGGACACGGTCTGGACCACGGCCTCACCCGAGGACTGGGCGTCCTTGGCGGCCTTGACGGCGATGGCTTCGGTCTGTTTGGCGTTGTCAGCGGTCTGGCCGATGCTCGCGGCCATTTCCTCCATGGCCGACGAGGATTCCTCGATGGCCGCGGCCTGTTCGGTGGATCCCTGGGACAGGGATGACGACGAGGCGCTCAGCTCCTCGCTGCCCGAGGCCACGTTGATCGAGCCGCCCTGCACCTCGCGGATCACGCCGCCGACCTTGGCGATCATGGCGTCCAGGGACTGCATAAGCGTGTCCGCGGCGTCGCGGGCGCGCACGCGGAAGGTCAGATCGCCCTGGCTGAGGCGCTCCATGATGGCCGCCACGTGTTTTTCCGCCGCGACCAGCCGTTCGATCGAAGCCAGCAGCACGTCGCCTTCCGAGCGTTTGGCCACGGTCACGTCGAGGTTGCCGATGGCCAGCTTGCCGGCCATGTCCGCGATGTTTTTTTCCGCCGCGATGAGGGTGGCCAGGGCGCGCATGAGCGCGTCCGCGTCCGAGCGGGCGGCGACGATGACCTCGAGGTCGCCCTGGGCCAGTTTGGTGACGGCCGTGACCACCTCGGCCGAGGACCGGACCATGGCCCGCATGGCCTCGTAGATGCTTTGCGGGTGCGCGGATTCATGGAACTCGAGAGCGAGGTCGCCCACGGCCACGCGCCGGGCGATGGCCGCGATCTCGTCGGGCTCGCCGCCGAGGCTCCTGCGCACGCCGCGCACGATCAGCCAGCCCGTGAGCACCGCGAAAAAGGCCATGGCGGTGGTGAGCCCCATGATGATCAGGCGCGACTGCGCATAGAGCGCGGCGGACTGCTTGTTCTTCGCGTCCGCGTAGCCGAGCTCCACTTCCGTCAGCTTGTTGATGAATCCCCGGGCGAACTCGAACTTCTCGTTGGCCTCGCCCTTGGTCAGGGCCATGGCCGCCGCGGTCGCCTCGTCCGTGCCCAGCTGGCGCTCCTTGACGACCTTGCCCGAGGTTCCCTCCCACTGGCGCAGCGCCTGCTCGAACTGGCCGGCGAGCTGCTTTTCCTCGGGCGTGGTGGCCAGGGCCGTAAACGAGCCGAAACGGTCCTTGGCCTGCTTGAGGTTCTGCGCATAGCTGTCCTCGAGGGCCTTGAAGGCCTCGCTGCCAGGGGGCGTGAACATCATGGTCCGCTCGGCCACAAGCAGCTGGTGCAGATCGCGGTCGGCCTCGATCAGGAAATCGACGCTTGGCAGGAAGCGGGTAAAAAGCGTGTCCAGGTTGTCGCTGATGGTGCGCGCGGCGTAATAGCCCGTATACCCGACCACGGCGATGGCGACGACGAGGATGGCGTAGCTGGCGCCGAGCCGGAACCCCAATCGGCCGAACAGTGTCCTTGTCCTGGATGGCGGCATTGCTTTCCCCTTCTTGTTGACGCTTGCACCGACGCTGCATCGCGCGGACTTCACCTTGCGACACAACCAGCCAATGGAACCGTTTCAGGACGAGACAGTGCACGTCGGCGGACACACCGTGACGGTATCTCGACTCCTGGTATAAACGCAGGATAGCGTGACCAAGGAAGGAAGAAAAGATGCCCCTGCGTTTTCATGGAATATTCCTGTCCCCGGCGGAGGCAGGGAGCCCTTGCCCCTTGCCGGGGCTCGGGGGTATAGGTGAAAAACGCGTGTTCCGACCGTAAGCACGCCAGACCGTGCCGCCGTGCGGACCTATGCAAAAAACCGCCGAGGATTTTTTCGTGACCGACTCCTGCCGCGACTTCGCACGCCGGGCCAGCCAGTTCGCATCCGTCGAACGCGTCCCCGCTTCGCGCGGTGCGCGCCGACAGGCCCGCTTCCGACACCACAACTCCGGCCTGCGTTAGCGGATGGTCCGGTTGCGCCCCATGCCCGGCATCGCGTCCCGCACACACGCACGTTTGCGGCGTTGCCTCCCGGCGGGCGGCCTTCTCCTGGCCGTGCTTGCGGCCCTGTGCCTCCTCGCCGGCTCCGCCCCGGCCCAGAACTCCCCCGCGACGACGCCCCCCACGCCGCCCAAGACCCTGTCCGTGGTCCTCGATCGCGACTACCCGCCCTACGTGTTCCAAACCCCGCAAGGCGCGCCCCAGGGCATCCTCATCGACACCTGGCAGCTGTGGGAGCGGGTCACCGGCGTGCCCGTGACCTTCATCCTCCAGGACTGGAACGCGGCCCAGGATCTCATGTTGCGCGGCAAGGCCGACGTCATCGACACCTTGTTCGAAAATGCGGAGAGACGGAAATATTACCTTTTTTCAAAGCCCTACGCCACCATCGAAGTCCCGGTCTTCGTGCATAAAGACCTTGGCGGCATCCGCGACGCCGCTTCGCTGCGCGGGTTCGCCGTGGGCGTCAAGCAGGGCGACGCCAGCGTCGCGCGCCTGACCGCCCAGGGCGTCGGGCCGCTGCTTCCTTTCGAGGGCTACGAGGCCGTGGTGCGCGCCGCCGGCGACGGCAAGGTCAAGGTCTTTTGCGTGGACCGGCCCCCGGCCCTCTATTACCTCTACAAGTTCGGCCTGGCCGGCGACTTCCGCCTGGCCTTCGTGCTCTATTCCGGCCAGTTCCACCGGGCGGTGCGCAAGGGCGACGAGGAGTTGCTGCGCTTCGTGGAAGACGGATTTTCCCGCATCACCCCCGGACAGTACGCCGCCATCGAAGACAAATGGCGCGGGGAAAAGCTCTTTCCGTCCAAGGGACTGCGCCACGCCCTCTGGGCCGTGGCAGGGCTCGGGTTCGCCGCCGCGTTCTTTTTCGCCGCCGCCGCCTGGCTGCGCCGCGTCGTGCGCCGCCAGACCGGAACCCTCAACGAACTGCTCGCCGCCGTGCGCCAGAGCGAGGAGCGCTACCGCGAACTGGTGGAAAGCGCAGGCGTGGTCATCGTGCGCCTCGATGTCCTGGGGCGCGTGGTGTATTGCAACTCCTTCGCCCAGCGCGTGTTCGGCCAGCCCCAGCCGCGCCTGCTCGGCCGCGACCTCGGCCTGTTCGACGACCCGGCGGCGCAGCCCCCGCAAGCGCCCTGGCGCGAAATCCTTTCCGGCATCGCCGACGACCCGGGCGGCGCGGGCACCCTGGACAGGCGGCACCAAGGTCCCGAAGGGCACCGCGTCTGGATCGCCTGGACCATACGCCAGCTGGCCACGACGCAAGGAGGCGGGGAAGCGTTTCTATGCGTCGGCGCGGACATCACCGAACGCAAGCAGGCCGAGGAGGCCCTGGCCGCCAGCGAAGCCCGCTATGCCCTCGTGGTGCGGGGCACCAACGACGGCGTCTGGGACTGGGACCTGCGAACCGATACGGTCTATTTCTCCCCGCGCTACCGCGAAATCCTGGGCCTGCCCCCAGGCAACGCGCCGCTGCGTCCCGAAGCCTGGACCACCCGACTGCACCCGGACGACGCCGAAGCCGCCATCCGCGCGCACAAGCGTTGCGCGGACGGCGAAGCCGCCGCCTACACGGCGCAGTACCGCCTGCGCCACACCGACGGCGCATTCCGCTGGATCAGCGAGCGCGGCGCGGGGCTCGCCGACGCCTCCGGCCGCGTGGTGCGCATGGCCGGCGGCATCACCGACATCACCGACCGCAAGAGGGACGAGGACGCCCTGCGCGAAAGCCAGGACCTGCTCGCGAAAATCTTCCGTTACGCCCTGGTCGGCATCACGGTCTCATCCCGACGCGACGGCCGCATTGTGGACGCCAACGAAGCCGGCGCACGGATGTTCGGCTACCGCGCAAGCGACGTCGTCGGGCGCTCGAGCCTCGAGATCGACCTGTGGCCCTCGCCGCAGGAGCGGCAGGCCTTCGTGGAGGAACTGACGGGCACCGGCGCCATCGTGGCCAAGGAAGCGGCGCTGCGCCATAAAAACGGCACCCTCGTCGTCACCCTGCTCTCGGCCGTGCCCATCCAGACGGGCGGCGAACCCTGCATCCTGTGCGTGCTCGTGGACATCACCGAGCGCAAGGCCATGGAACAGGCCCTGCGCCGCGCCAAGGACGCGGCCGAGGCCGCCAACCGCGCCAAGAGCGAATTCCTCTCCACCATAAGCCACGAGATCCGCACGCCCATGAACACCATCCTCGGCATGACCGCCACCCTCGCCGCGGCCGACCTGCCCCCGGAGGCGACCCGCGCCCTCGCCGCGATCAAGATCGCAGGCACGAACCTCATGGGCCTTCTGGGCGACATCCTGGACCTGTCGCAGATCGAGGCCGGCGGGTTCATCATGGAGGAGAAGCCCTGCGACGTGGCCGCGCTCGCCGCCGACCTCGTGGAGATGCTGCGGCCCGACGCGGCGCGCAAGGGCCTCGACATCACCCTCGACATCCAGGCGGAACTGCCGCCGCGCCTGATCGTAAGCCCCGACCGCGTGCGCCAGGTGCTCGTCAACCTGCTCGGCAACGCGATCAAATTCACGCAAACCGGCGGCGTCGCCCTGGAACTCGGGCGTGAGGAAGACCCCGCGTCCGGTCCGCTCCTGCGTCTGGCCGTGCGCGACACCGGTATCGGCATCCCCCTCGACAAGCGCGAGGTCATTTTCGAGCGCTTCACCCAGGTCGATGCCGGGACCGGCCGCAAATTCGGCGGCGTGGGCCTGGGGCTGGCCATCTGCAAAAAACTCGTGGATCTCATGGGCGGCCGCCTGCGTGTGGACAGCCGGCCCGGGGGAGGCTCGCTTTTTACCGTCACCCTGCCCCTGCGTGCGGCCGCGGCCGCCGCTCCCGCAGGCGACGCGCGCGTCGCCGCGTTCCCGTCGACGCGCCGGGGCGCGGTGCTCCTGATCGAGGACAGCCCGGGCAACGCCGAGGTCATCCGGCTCATGCTCGACGGTACGCCCTACGACCTGACCTGGGCCCCGAGCGGCGAGGCCGGGCTCACGCTGTTGCGCGAGCGCCCCTACGACGTCGTGCTCATGGACATGGAAATGCCCGGCATGGACGGCTACGAGACAACCGAGGCCCTGCGCCGCCTGGAAGACGAGCGCGGCCGGCCGCGCGTCCCCGTCGTCGCCCTGACCGCCCACGCCTTCGAGGAGCACCGCCAAAAGAGCCTGGCCGCCGGCTGCGACGATTTCCAGGTCAAGCCCATCGCCAAGCGCCGTCTCCTGGAGACGCTCGACACCTGGATGGCTCTGGGGCCGCAATAGGCCTTTTCCCTGTCGGCGAAACCGCATCGCTGCCGGTACGCTGCAACACCATGCCTTTTCCATGACAACGCGACCATGAACATCCCTACGAAAATCCGGCGAAGCGTTCCCGTGCACTCCATAAAAGGAGTCCGGAGGACGCAAGCCCTTTGGCCGCCGGAGGCGTCCTTCCCCCCCACTCTCACCCCCCCATATTGAGGAAGCAATGCACGTCGATGTCGTCATTATAGGCGCGGGGGCCTCGGGGCTATTCTGCGCCGCCGCCTGCGCCGCGCGCGGGCGCACGGTCGTCGTGCTCGACCACGGGGCCAAGGCCGCGCGAAAAGTGCTCGCCTCGGGCGGCGGGCGCGCAAACGTCACCAACACCGACGTCGCCGCCACGGACTACGTCTGCGCCAACCCCCATTTCGTCAAATCCGCCCTGGCGCGTTTGACGCCGGACGCTCTGCGCGCGCGCCTGCACGGCGCGGGCGTGGCCACGGTCGTCGAGGCGGGCGGCAAGGTCTTTTGCCGCGACGGCGCGCCGGCCATGGCCCGTTTCCTCCTGCGCCAGGCCGAGGAGGCCGGGGCGCGCCTGCGCCTTGGCGCGACCGTGACCGGCGCGCGCCGGGAGGCAGGCGGCTTCATCGTGGAAACCGGCACCGGCCCCATTGCCTGCGCCTCCCTGGTGCTGGCGCTCGGCGGGAAGTCCTGGCCCGGGCTTGGCGCAACGGGCTTCGGCTACGCCCTGGCCGCGCGCCTGGGCCTTGCGGTCACGCCCCTGCGCCCCGGGCTCACGCCGCTTCTGGCCGGCCCAGGCGACCTGCCTCTCTGCCGCGACATGGCCGGCGTGTCCCTGCCCGTGGCCGTCGGCGGACCGTGCGCCCTGTCCGGGGACATGCTCTTCACCCACCAGGGACTCTCCGGCCCGGTGATCCTCGACGCCTCGCTTTTCTGGCGCGAGGGCCAGGCCCTGGCCATCGACCTCCTGCCCGGGCGCGACATCGCCGCCATCCTCGCCGGGACCGGGAAGCAGGAGGTGAAAAACGCCCTGGCCCGCCACCTGCCCCGGCGGCTGGCGACGGCGCTTTGCGCCCGCCTGGGGCTCGCCGGACCCGTGGCCGGACTTGCCGCGGAGCCCCGGCGGGAGCTTGCCGCCACCCTGCGCGCCTTTCCCTTCACCCCGGCCGCGGCCGCGGGCTACGCCAAGGCGGAAGTGACCTGCGGCGGCGTGGACACGGCCGCCATCTCCTCCAAGACCATGGAGGCAACCGCCGTCCCGGGACTTTTCGTCATCGGCGAGCTCCTCGACGTGACCGGCCGCCTGGGCGGGTTCAACCTCCACTGGGCCTTCGCCTCGGGTCGGGCCGCGGCAGAGCGGGCCTAGGTACCGGCCAACGCGCATTTTTGGTGGCCGTGCCAGTCGCGATGGGGTAGGCTTTGCACGAATCGCAACCCCGTTTCGCAAGGAGGAAGCCCCATGGTCCGTTTCATCCGCATCGTGAGCCTCGCCTTCGTGGCGCTGACGATGTGCTGCGGCACGTCGTCCGCCGCCACGACGCCTTTCGACATTTACGAGGGCAGCAACCTGCGCAAAATCGTTGAGCGCGGCACCCTCGTCGTGGGCATGGAACTCAAATTCTGGCCCTTCGAGTACGTGGACGAACAGGGCAAGCCCGTCGGCTACGACGTGGAGATCGCCCAGACCCTGGCCGACCGGCTCGGGGTCAAGCTGGAAATCAAGGACATGGAGTGGACCGGGCTGATCCCGGCCTTAAGCGCCGGCAAGATCGACCTCATCATCTCCGGCATCACCGGCACCCTCGAGCGGGCCAAGTCCATCACCTTCACCTCCCCCTACTTCACCACCGGCCTGTGCACGCTCCTTAGCGTCAAAAAGGCGGCCGACGTCACGGACGTGGAGCAGCTCAACGCGCCCGGGCGCGTGCTCGCGGTCAAGACCGGCACCACCGCCGATCTCGTGGCCAGCAAGCGCTTCCCCAAGGCGACCATCAACCGCTACAAGGAAGAGACCGCCTGCGTGCAGGAAGTGGCCGCCGGCCGGGCCGACGCCTTCTTCTACGACCAGATCTCCATCGCCAAGCACCAGAAGCAGAATGCCGAGACCACCAAGGCGCTTCTCACGCCGTTCACCTACGAACCCTACTGCATCGCCTTGCAGAAAGGCGATTTCGACTGGTGGCAGTGGCTGGAAATGTATCTGGCAACGATCAGGGCCGATGGCACGCTGGAAACGCTGCGCGCCAAGTATTTCAAGGATATCCTGGGCAAATAGCGGCATGCGCCCGGGCCGCCGCGAACACGGGGGCACGGGCGCGGCGCAGGCCCGCAACCCGCCGCCGACGGCCGCGCGATCACCGGGAATGCCCGGCGCGACAGCGCGATCCGCGCGCCCGTCCGTGGCGCTTGCGGAGACAGCCGGCCGTCCCGGCGGCGGACAGGGGAGAAGAGACCATGACGCGACGCACGATGCGCCTGCTGTGCTGCCTGCTGCTGGCCGCCGCCTGCCTGTCCGGCGCGGCGCAAGCCGAAACCAAACAGGTTTTCGCCCACCTGTTCGCGGTGCCGACGGACCTGCCGGGCGGCGGCGATGCCGCGGCGAAACTCCCGGCCCTGGAGGCCTGGCTGACCGAATCCTACGGCGGCTACACGCGCCTCGGCGCGGGCGACGGCGGCTGGAAGAACGAACAGGGCCAGCTCGAAACCCAGGGCAACATCGTCTACCTGGTCACGGCGGCGCGGGACTTTTCCAAGGACATCGCCGCGCGCCTCGCCGCCGATTTCGGCGAACGCATGCCCTACGTCCTGGTCTTTCCGGCGGACCGGTTCGTCAAATGAGGCGGCCGCCCTCGCCGCGGGCGGTCCGCCTGCTCCTGCTCGCGGTTCTTGGCGGCGCATTGTGGTACGTTCTCGCGCACATCCGCTACCACTGGGACTTCGACGCAGTCTGGGCCTACCGCGACATCTTCCTGGCGGGATTTTGCATGACGCTCGCCGTGTCCGTGGGGGCCATCGCCCTGGGGCTGGCCTGCGGCCTGGCTTCGGGCCTGGCTTCGGTCTCGGGCAACGTCTGGCTCACGGAACTGGCCGGACTCTACGTCGGAGCCTTTCGCGGCACGCCGCTGCTCGTGCAGATCCTCATCTTCTACTTCTGCGTCGGCGTGGTCGTACACCTGGACAGCCCTTACGTGATCGGCACGGCGGCGCTCGGGTTCTTCTCCGGGGCCTACATCTCCGAGATGGTCCGGGCCGGGGTGGAGTCCGTGGACCGGGGCCAGTGGGAGACGGCGCTCTCCTCGGGGCTGACCAGGCGGCAGGCGCTTTTCTATGTCGTCTTCCCCCAGGCGCTGCGGCGCATCGTGCCCCCGGTCACGGGCCAGTTCGTCTCCTGCATCAAGGATTCCTCGCTGCTGTCGGTCATCAGCGTCCGGGAACTGACCAAGGCGGCGGAAGTGGTCAACGCCACCACCTACCGGACCTTCGAGGCCTACCTGCCCCTGGCCCTGCTCTACCTGCTGCTCACCTGGCCCCTTTCGCACTTGACCGGCAGGCTGGAAAAAGGAATACGAAACGGAGTCGCTTCCCTGCCGCGCTAACATTATTCAAGGAGCGCCCCATGAGTTCGGACATCAAAGTCTACGCCCTGTCCACCTGCGTGCACTGCAAGCACGCCAAGGAATATCTGGAAGAACACAAGATCCCCTACGACTGCGTCCACGTCGACTTCCTCTCCGGCGAGGAGCGCGCGCAGGTCATGGACATCGTGCGCAAGCTCAATCCCGCCCTGTCCTTCCCCACCATCGTCATCGGCAACAAGGTCATCGTGGGCTTCCGCCAGGACGAGATCGAGCAGGCGATCGACCAATGCGAGAAGAAATGAACGCGCAGGCGCTCTACGACACCCTGCGCCCCCTCCAGGAAGCCAAGGGGCATTCCTTCAACCCGGACATGGGCATGACCCTCGACCTGCTCGGCAACCTGCTCGTCAACAAGGAGCGCTACGGCTATATGGCCTGCCCGTGCCGGCTCGCCGCCGGGAAATTCGAGCTGGACCGGGACGTGGTCTGCCCCTGCCAGTACCGGGACGCGGACGTGGCCGAGTTCGGCGCCTGTTTCTGCGGCCTCTACGTCTCGGCCGCGGTGCGCGACGGCAAGGCTCCCCTGCCCGTGGTGCCCGAACGCCGTCCCATCGAAAAGACCCTGGCCGCCCTGGGCTGAACCCGGCGCGGCCAGACGCTACGACGGCCACGCACCCGCCGGGCTGCGGTCCGCAAGGCATCCGCCCCTGCCGCGGCGGTCGCGGACGAGGCGTTCCGGGCCGGCGCGCCATCCGCCGCGCTCCCACGGGCACGCCAGTGCGGGACGACAGGGGCTGCGACCTTGTCAGACGGCAAAACTTCCCTTAGGCTTGACAGGGCGTCGTGTTTCCACGCCCCATTGTGACAGCCATGGCCGCCGGAAACGGCATGGCTGTTCCCGGCGCTCCGTAGCGAGCGCGCAAGGAGCCGTTGGAGCCGCCGCCATGAACGCCCTCCTCCTCGCGACGACGTGCATCGCCTTCCTGCTCCTGCTGCTATCCGCCTTCCTCGCCATGAAGCGACGCGCCTCCCATCGCGACCGCGACGAGGATCCCCTGCTTTCACGCATCGTCGAAACCATGCCCGACCCCTTTTACGTCAAAGGTCCCGACGGCCGGTTCGTGCGCGTCAACGACGCCCTGTGCATGCTGGCCGGCCGCGCGCGCCAGGAAATCCTCGGCCGGGATGCCGAGGAGGTCTTCCCGGGCCGGCACGGCGCGGCCTCGCTCAAAAACGACGCCATGACCCTGGCCTGCGGCTACGAGGACGTGGCCGAGGAAACGGCCTACGACGCCAGCGACCGCCGGCGCACCTTCATGACGCGTAAAACCCTCCACATCGACGGCGCGGGCAACAGGCACGTGGTCGGCGTCATCCGCGACATCACCAACCGCAAGCAAGCGGAACGGGCGCTGGCCCAAAGCGAAAGCCGTTACCGCCGCATCGTGGAAACCGCCAACGAAGGCATCTGGGCCGTGGACGCCAACTGGCGCACGACCTACGTCAACGCGGTCATGGCCGTGATGCTCGGCGCGACGCCCGAAGAGCTGGCCGGCCGCTCCGTCACCGATTTCCTCTTCGCCGAGGACGCCGCACTCCACCGCGCCATGCTGCGCCGCGAAGCCCTGCCTCCCGGCGGCGGACTCTACGAGCGGCGGCTCAAAAGCACGACTGGCGCGGAAATCTGGATGCTCATCGCCGTCAGTAGCGAATACGACGCCTCGGGCCGTTTTGCCGGCTCGGTCGGCATGTTCACCAACATCACGGAACGCAAACACGCCGAAGAGTCCCTGCGCCTTTCCGAAACGCGCCTCGCCGGCGCCAAGGCCGCCGCGGAATCCGCCAACAAAGCCAAAAGCGAATTCCTCGCCAACATGAGCCACGAAATCCGCACGCCCTTAAACGGCCTGCTCGGCATGCTGCAAATCCTCGAAGACACCACCCTCGATGAAGAGCAGCGAGACTGCGTGGCCACGGCCCTGGACTCGGGCCGCCGCCTCACACGCCTGCTCACCGACATCCTCGACCTCTCGCGCGTCGAATCCGGCAAGCTGAACCTCGAAATCGCCCCCTTCGCCCCGCGTGCGCTCCTCGCCTCCATCCAAAGCATCTTCGCCGTGGCCCTGGAACAACGCGGTCTCTCCCTCGGCATTGCCGTCGCCCCCAACGTCCCCCTTCGCCTGCGCGGCGACGAGGGGCGCATCCGCCAGATCCTGCTCAACCTCGTGGGCAATGCCATCAAATTCACCGAATGCGGCGGCATCGGCCTCGAAGCCGCCTGCTACCCTCTTGAGGATCAGGACAAGCTCCGCCTCGTCTTCGGCGTCAGCGATTCCGGTATCGGCATCCCCCGCGACAAGCTCGACGCCGTTTTCGACACCTTCACCCAGGTGGACGCCTCCAATACCCGCCCTCACCAGGGGGCCGGCCTCGGGCTCTCCATCGTGGACCGTCTCGTGCACCTCATGGGTGGCAGCATCTGGATCGACAGCGAACCCGGCGTCGGCACCTGCATCCTATGCTCCCTGCCTCTCGCCAAAGCCGACCCCGAAACGGCCAACCTCGAGCCGCTGACGCCGCAATCCGTCACCCCGGGACTGCGGTTGCTGCTCGTCGAAGACGAACGCATCAACCGCCTCGCCGTCGGCACGCTCCTGCGCAAACAAGGCCATGTCGTCGTGGAAGCCGCCGCCGGTACGGATGCCCTGGAAATCTTCGCCAGCGAACCCTTCGACGCCGTGTTCCTCGACATCCAGATGCCCGGCATGGACGGCCTCGAAACCCTTGCCCTGCTGCGCGACCCCGCGATCCACGGCAACAAGGCCCGCACCCCCGTCATCGCACTGACCGCCCACGCCATGGCCGGCGACCGCGAACGCTTTCTCGCCGCCGGCATGGACGACTACCTTGCCAAACCCGTGGAAGCCGCCGCCCTCGCCGCTACCCTCGCCCGCCTGCCCCGGGTGAAGGCGTAAGGAGGAAGGGGGGAGAAGAGAGGAAGATGCCTTGCATGTTTCCTCCGGGGGCATGCTGCCCCGCGGCCCCCTCGATGGTGATTCGGGAGGATGGGAGGCGGGTGAGGGTACGGTCGTGCGACCGATTCCAACCTCGCAGGCCTGTCGCACCTGCGGGGCTGAGGTGGGGGAATCTATTTTTGCAACATGCCGGAATCTCACAGTCATAATGAACTCGTGATTTATGCAACATATTGCTAAAGATTCGCTTCGCATAGCCGATAGTATAGAATGGCGCGTCCAATTATTGATTCCTGGAGGGCAGCATGTTCCAGGGCATTGCAACGTCGTTATTGAAGGCGTCCACTGTGCCTTTTTCCGCAGGACTGCATGCAGGCTCCGCGGCCTCCGCCGCCGCGACGGGCGACACGGTTTCGTTTTCTGAAGAGGCTGTGGCCAAAAGCAATGCGCGCGTAACCGACGAGACCCTTTCCACGCAGCCGGAGGATGAGGCCGGCGAAAGCCTCTGGCTGACGCGATACGGCCTTGAGGCCGGTACCGTGACCCTGAAAAACGGGCATAAGCAGACGACCGCCATCGACGGCAACAAGATGGAGATTCTGGAATACGACGGCAACAGACTCGTGCGCAAAGAAACGGGCAGCATCGCCGCCGGCGGCGTCGTCAAGGACATCGAGGAATACGACAAGCGCGGAGAACTGACCCGGCGCGTCCATTCCGAACTCGCCGCCTCCGGCGACGCAGGCACGACCAGCCATGCGTACCTGCGCCGCGACATCGCATGGTACAAGGACGGCGAAGTCTCGAAGGAACTGCACGATTCCATGTCCGTCAAGGCGAGCTATACCTCCTCCGACATCGTCAACGGCAAGGACGTCAGCGACGCGCAGAGCCTGGACGAACTCGCCGGGACGCTCACGCGGGACGACCTGGCGAGCGATTATGTCGGCGACATCATCGAATACGGCGCAGGGGGAAAGCTCTTCCGCAAGACCTCCATCGCCCACGCGGTTACGACCGAGAACAGGACCAATCGCGGCAGCGAAATGCGAAACGGCATCGAGGCACACGACACGGTCGAACTTTCGCGGCAGACGGAATTCTCCATCACGCAGGAGATGTACGACGATGCGGGCAATGTTACCTTCCAGGCGTCCTTTCGGGATTCCTTCAAGGAAGGCACGTTCGAGCAACAGCAGTTCGAGGCCAGCTGGTACGACAACGGGCAGCTTGTCAGGCACAGCAGCGCCGAAATCCTCCAGAAGCAGGCAAAGGGCCGAGGCCTTGGCGAACACCCGGACATGCTCGGGACGCTTTCCCTGTCCGAAGGGCGCTATGGCGCAACGACGCCTCTCGATGCGCAGTCGCTGCTCGGCGACGGGCAAGGCGGGCGCGTCGCGGAATCGGGATCCTTGCTCAGCGCGGCGCTGACCGACATCGCCGCGGGCGGATATGACCCGGCCCAGGCCTTTACCCGCAGTCGGGCCGGGGCTGTTCCTGGCAGCGTCAGCTGGGAGGATACCCTCTACAAGGACGGCAAGGTGGCCCTGCGGGAAGTGGACACCGAAACGGTGGAAGAGAACACCCTTCCCGACACGACCGGGTTTCACACCCTGACGGGCCTGTCCGAGGACAAGGACCCGAAGTATCTGCGCAGCACCAGCCACCGTGTGGAAACGTACCAGGACGGCCGTCTCGTGGCGCAGTCCGCCGTGGAAATGCGGGAATCCGCCGAAGACGACGCGCGCGGCGTCACCAGCACCAAGACCCACGTCGACGCGTCGTCCGGCTCCGGCCATGCCGTGCGCAACACCCACGCCAAGCTGTCGGAAACGCTCGTCGAGGCCGACGCCCGCTGGAACGCCGCCGCGCAAAAAGCGGGAAGCGCCGTGCAGAGAACCCTCACCGATCTGCTCACGCTCTTTCAGGAAAACCTCGATCCGACCGGGGCATCCGGAAAGTCCGACCAGGCATGACTCGGGCGGCGGGACCTGTCGTTGTCGGACGACAGGTTCATAGGGCTTCGATCTAAAATGGCGGTTTTGCCGCGTGAAAGACACGGCATCTATTGTATACTAAATTAATGGAAATATTAAAACAATACAGTTGTACAAAAAATTAGCAGCATCCTACGCGTTGCGTATGAAAAATAACCATGGCGGCATGACTGTCTGGCGCTAACCACAAGAAATAAATGACCTGTTGTAGCTGGCACCTCTTTTGCTTTACGGTGTGTACGATTTGGCAAAGGAGGGATTGTGAAAAAGAATGTGATGGGAACGATGTTGGCGGCTTTTGTGTTGCTGGCCGGCTTCGCCTTTGCAGGTAACGGCTATGGTACGGGCGCGTGGTGGATGGACGGCGACGAGGCTTCGCAGGGCGGGCAGGGTCTTTTGTCCGGGTCTTGCCTGGGCGACGGCACGGAAACAGGTCTTGGCCTGGGACTCGGCTTCGGCGACGGCACCCAGCCGCAGCCCCTGGACAGCACGGGCTTCGGCAGTCCGTTCGTGCAATAACCTCTCCCGCCGCCGGCAAGGGCGGCATGTACGCTGTCGCAGACCTCCCGCAGGCAGTACGCTGCGGGAGGAGTTGTTGCGTCTGACGCCGCGGGGTCACCTCTCGCGCACGGTGTTTCGCCCGTCGGCCTTGGCCTGGTACAGCGCCGCATCGGCCCGGCCGATGAGCGTGTCGACGGTGTCGCCCGGCCGGGACTGCGTCACGCCGATGCTCGCCGTGACGCGCAGCCCGTCGGGATAGTCCTCGGCCGCGACGGCGGCACGCAGCCGTTCGGCCAGGGCCGGAGCCGCCGCGGCGTCGATGCCCGGCGCGACGAGCAGGAATTCCTCCCCGCCCCATCTCCCCACGCTATCCTGTTTGCGGCTCGCGCCGCGAAGGGCCTTGGCCACGATCATGAGCGCCGCGTCGCCCGTCTGGTGGCCGTGGGTGTCGTTGATGGCCTTGAAGGAATCGATGTCCAGCATGAGCACGGTGAGGGGGATGCCATGCGCGTCGAAGTCCTTTTTTTCAGCCTGGAGGATGGCACTTATGGACATACGGTTGTGCAGACCGGTCAGGGCGTCGGTTGCGGCCAGGGTTTCGAGCTGCCCGGCGTAGGCGCGCACGCGGTCGAGCTGGGTGCGCACGGCGTCGATCATGCGGACCAGGGCGTCGATGATGTCGTGCAGTTCGTTGCGGCGGGCGGGGGTCAGGCGCGTCAGGCGTTCGCGTACGGTTTCGAGGCTGGCCGCGTTGCGGGCGTAGTCCCGCAGGCTCGCAACGATGGCCGCGTAGGGGCGCAACTGGCTGGCGAGCAGCAAGGCAAGGGCCACGATGGTGACAACGGCCGTGAGGCATCCGGTCATAAGGGTGGCGTGTTTGAGCGCCACCAGTTGCCGGTATTGGGGATCGGGAAGGAATGCCACGGAAAAGGCGTCCGGGTCGGCGAATCCTGCTGCGGCGACGTCGAGGCGAAAAAAGTCCGCGTTGCCGGGCGGCGTCGGCGCGTTCTGGATGCTGCGGCCCGCGGCGACCACGCGCAGGACCTGCCGGTCGTCGGTGAATTGCGAGAGCCACTGCGGGGTGAGCGGCACGGACGCGGCGACGACGCCCACGGGCAGGTCGTCGTATTTGCGCACGCAGCGCGCGCTGACGAGGTGCAGCGCGCCGTCCATCTCGGCCAGGCCGACGAACGCGCCGTCGCGCAGCGCCCGCGCGAACCACGCGGACCGGGAAATATCGTCGCCGAAACGGAATTCGGCCGGGGCCCGGGAGAGCACCATGCCCCGCGCGTCGGCAAAAAGGACGGTCGCGCCCTGGGCGGTGAAGGAATGGCTCCAGTCGTAGAGCACCTCGTTGTCCGCCGCCTGCACGGCGTGCGCGATCTCCTTGGGGTGTGCGAGGTTTAACGTGATGCGGTTTGTCGAGACGATCGCGCCCTCGATATTGTGGGCGACGGCGGCCATGGCCTGTTCCTTGTGGGCGGCCAGGGTTTCCGCCAACCCGGAAATCACACGCTGCAATTCCAGGATATGGATGGCGGAAAGGACAATGATGGGCGCGATCAGAAGCGCCAGGAGTTTGGCCTTGATGGACATGCCGGCGCTTATTGCTGGTGCAGGGTTTCCCGCACGGAATCGTAGAAGGCGTGGTCGCGGACTGCGAAGAGGCCACGGACCGGGAAGGGGGAGAAAGAAATGTTGACGAATAAAGGGGAATCGGCTTCGGGGCGCAACCATATACTACGGCCCGGGATTTCGGATTCCGGCTTCGCTGTCGGAGTCATATCCAGGTAGCATTGCACATATTGTTCTTTCCTGCAACAGGGGGCATATCGGCACGACGAGGGAGCGGATTACAGCCGCTTAGGCTTTCAGCAAGGCCAGCATGTCGCTTGGGAACGCGGTCAGGGCCGCAAACGCATCGGGCCGCGAGACGCTGGCGTCTCGCGGCCCGATAGGTATCCATACGAACCGGTGGCATCGCCCCGATCCGCTCTACCAGGCGAACAGCGGGAAGCTCTTGGCGAAGCGCTCGACGTCCTTGCGGATTTCGCCGAGCCTGGTCTCGTTGGTCGTGGACTTGATGGCCGCGTCGATCCAGCCGACGATCTTTTCGATGTCCGCCTCGACCATGCCGCGCGTGGTCAGCGCCGCCGTGCCGATGCGCACGCCCGACGTGACGAACGGCGAACGCGTCTCGAAAGGCACCGTGTTCTTGTTGACCGTGATGCCGGCCTCGTCCAGGGCGTGCTCGGCGTCCTTGCCGGTCACGTCCTTTTTCGTCAGGTCCACCAGCACGAGGTGGTTGTCCGTGCCGCCGGAAACCAGGTCGTAGCCCGCGTCGAGCAGGCCCTTGGCCAGCACCTGGCAGTTCTTGATCACCTGGCCCTGGTAGGTCTTGAACGCGGGTTTGAGCGCCTCGCCGAAGGCCACGGCCTTGGCCGCGATGACGTGCATGAGCGGGCCACCCTGCATGCCCGGGAAAATCTGCGAATTGAGCGACTTGCCGAACTCCTCGGAAGAGAGGATCAGGCCGCCGCGCGGGCCGCGCAGGGTCTTGTGCGTGGTCGAGGTCGTAAAGTGCGCGTGGGGGATCGGCGAGGGGTGGTGGCCGGTCGCGACGAGGCCGGCGATGTGGGCCATGTCCACGATAAGCTTGGCCCCGACCTCGTCGGCGATGGCCCGAAAACGCGGGAAGTCGATGATGCGCGGATAGGCGCTGGCTCCGGCCACGATGGCCGCGGGTTTGTGCTCCTTGGCCAGGCGCTCCACTTCCTCGTAGTCGATGGTGCCGGTCTCTTTTTTCACGTGGTAGAACACGATGTTGTAGAGGCGGCCCGAAAAGTTGACCGGCGAGCCGTGGGTCAGGTGGCCGCCGTGGGAAAGGTCGAGGCCGAGCAGCGTGTCGCCGGGTTTGAGGGCCGCGAAATAGACCGCCATGTTGGCCTGGGAGCCGGAATGGGGCTGGACGTTGGCGTACTCGCAGCCGAACAGCGTCTTTACGCGATCGCGCGCGAGGTTCTCGGCCAGGTCCACGTACTCGCAACCGCCGTAGTAGCGCTTGCCGGGATAGCCCTCGGCGTACTTGTGCGTGAGCACGCTGCCCTGCGCCTGGCGCACGGCCACGGACACGAAGTTCTCGGAGGCGATCATCTCGAGCTTGCCGGTCTGGCGTTCGATCTCCAGGCACACGGCGCGCCCGACTTCGGGATCGGAAATAAGCAGTTCTTCCATGGGAAAACCTCGTAAAGCGCAAGGGGGGGAAAACCGTTACCGGTCGCCCCCCCTGTTGATGATTGCCTTGCGCGCCGGGCCGTCCCGGCCGAAACCTATTCGGCGTACGCCTTGTACAGCATGCAGGCGTTGGTGCCGCCAAAACCGAAGGAGTTGCACAGGACGTTTGGCACGGCGACCTTGCGGGCCGCATTGGGGGTGCAGTCCAGGTCGCAGGCCGGGTCCTGGTTGTCCAGGTTGATCGTGGGCGGAATGATGCCCTCGGCGATGGTCTTGACGCTCATGGCCGACTCGATGCCGCCGGCCGCGCCCAGGCAGTGCCCGATCATGGACTTGTTGGCCGTGAGGATCACGTTTTTGGCGTGCCCGCCAAGCACCGTCTTGATCGCCATCGTCTCGCAGGCGTCGTTAAGGGCCGTGGACGTGCCGTGGGCGTTGATGTGGACGAGTTCCTCGGGAGCCATGCCGGCCTCGCGCAGGGCGGCCCGCATGGCCAGGGCCATGCCTTCGCCGTCCTCGGGGGGCGCGGTCATGTGGAAGGCGTCGCCCGAAGCGCCGTAGCCCGCCACCTCGGCGTAGATGCGCGCGCCGCGCGCCTTGGCGTGTTCCAGGGATTCGAGCAGCAGCAGGCCGCAACCCTCGCCGATGACGAAGCCGTCGCGGTCGGCGTCGAAGGGGCGCGAGGCCTTCTGCGGCTCGTCGTTGCGCGTGGACAGGGCCTTGAGGGCATTGAAGCCGCCCACGGCCAGGGGCGTGATGGTCGATTCCACGCCGCCGCAGATGGCGGCCGTGGACCGGCCCAGCTTGATGTCCGTGTAGGCGCAGCCGATGCCGTGCTGGCCCGATGCGCAGGCCGAGGTCGTGCACAGGTTGGGGCCCTTGGCCCCGACGGCGATGGACACCTGGCCCGCGGCCATATTGGCGATCATGGTCGGGATGAAAAAGGGCGACACCCGCGAAGGCCCTTGGGCCAGCAGCTTGGTATGGGTTGCTTCGAGGGTCTCGAGGCCGCCCAGGCCACAGCCGATGATGACGGCGACGTCCGCCGCCTCCTCGGGGGGAATCTTCCAGCCGGCGTCCTCCATGAGCATCATGGCGGCGGAGACGGCGAAGATGGTGAAACGGTCCAGGCGCTTGGCGAGCTTGGCCGCGACATACGGCTTCTCGTCGAAGTTCTTGACCTCGCAGGCGAAGCGCGTGTCGAACGCAGCGGCGTCGAAGCGGGTGATGGGGCCCGCGCCAGAGACGCCGGCCACGAGATTGGTCCAGCTCGAAGCCAGATCGTTGCCAATGGGGGTGATGGCCGCAAGGCCGGTGACGACTACCCGGTGTAAGGTCATGGCGCTTCCGTCCGCGGTCCCGGGCGAAGACGCGCTGCGCCCGGGACCGGCAGGGCGTTTTGGGCTACTCGCCCTTTTTCTTTTCGATAAAGGAGATCGCGTCCTGGACTTTCTGGATCTGCTGGGCGTCCTCGTCGGAGATCTCGACGCCGAACTCCTCTTCCATGGCCATGATGAGCTCGGTCAGGTCCAGGGAGTCCGCGCCCAGATCGTCGACGAACTTGGCTTCGGGGTTGACCTCTCCGGCGTCCACGCCGAGCTGATCCACGATGATTTCTTTGACTTTTTCCGCGACTGACATGGTTTCCTCCAAAGGGTGGGCGTATTTATATTCCGAGTGGTGTTGCGATTACATGTACATGCCGCCGTTGACCCCGAGCACCTGACCGGTGACGTACCCGGCCGCGTCGCCGGCGAGATACCCGACGGCCGCGGCGATCTCCTCGGGGGAGCAGGCGCGCTTGAGGGGGATGCGCTCGGCGAACGCCGTCTTGACGGCGTCGGCAAGGCCGGCGGTCATGTCGGTCTCCACGTAGCCCGGGGCCACGGCGTTGACCGTGATGTTGCGGGAAGCCAGCTCCAGGGCGGCGGACTTGGTGAGCCCGATCAGTCCCGCCTTGGCCGCGGCGTAGTTGGCCTGGCCGGCGTTGCCGGACTGGCCGACCACGGAGGTGATGTTGACGATGCGCCCGGCGCGGCGCTTCATCATGATTTTCGCCGCCTCGCGCAGGCAGGTGAACGCGCCGACGAGGTTGACATTGATGACGGCGGCGAAATCCTCGTCCTTCATGCGCGCGATCAGCCCGTCGCGGGTGATGCCGGCGTTGTTGACCAGCACGTGCAGGTCCGCGCCCTTGAGGTGCTCCGCGAAAAAGGCGGCCACGGCGGCCGGATCGGAAGTGTCGAGCGCCAGCGCCCGGGCCGAGCCGCCCGAGGCGGTGATGCCCTCGGCCACGGCCGCAGCCGCGTCGGGCTTGCTGACGTAGGTCAGGACCACGTCGAAGCCGTCGGCGGCAAGCCGTTTGGAAACGGCCGCGCCGATGCCGCGAGACCCGCCGGTGACCAAGGCCGTACGCATGAGCAAGCTCCTTGTCGCGCTTTTCTACGGTTCCGGCGCGCGCTGCCGGGAAAGTTTCGCGAGGTCCGGGGGGCGCTGCGGGCCCGCCCGGGGGCGGGCAGGGCGACACCCTAGCCGAAACGGTTCGCCTCGGCAAATGCGATTTCCGCCCGGGACCCTGGCCCGTGGCCGAAAACGGCAGCGGACCGTCTCCGCCCACGGTCCAATCCGTGAAGTTTCCTACCGAAAAATCCTGCCGTATTTTCCGGCGCCACCCCTAGAACTGGAGCAGGGCCGAACCCCAGGTGAAGCCGCCGCCGAACGCGCCGAGCAGGACCTTGCCGCCGGCGGGAAGGCGTCCTGCGGTGCGCGCCTCGACCAGGGCGATGCCGACCGTGGACGCCGAGGTGTTGCCGAAGCGAGCCACGGTGGACATGACCTTATCCACGGGCAGGGAAAGCTTTTTCGCCACGGCTTCCATGATGCGCCAGTTCGCCTGATGCGGAATGAAAAGCACGATGTCATCGTTGCCGAGGCCTTGCGCGGTCATGAGCTCCTCGCAGATGGCGGCCATGGAGCGCACGGCATGCTTGAAGACCTCGGGGCCGTTCATCTGCAAAAAGAAATCCTCGTCCACGGCGTCGCCGAGCTTGTAGGGGTGTCCGGAGCCGCCGCCCTTGATGGTGAGCAGGTGGCCAAGCGAACCGTCGCTCGACAGGCGGGTGTCCATGATCCGGGCCTGGGCTCCGGATTCCTCGGAAGTGACCACGGCCGCGGCCGCGGCGTCGCCGAAAAGCACGCAGGTACGGCGGTCGGCCCAGTTGGTGCGCGAGGTCAGTACCTCGGCCGCGGCCACGAGCACCTTCGCCTCGGGGTGCAGGGCGAGGACGGCCCGGGCCATCTCCAGACCATAGATGTAGCCGGTGCAGGCGGCGTTTACGTCCTGCACGACCTTGTGCCGGATGCCGAGCTTTTCTTCCATCAGGCAGGCGGCCGACGGGGTGTAGAAGTCGGGGGTGACGGTGTAGAGAAAAATGTGTGTGAGTTCGTCGGCGTCCATGCCCGCGTCGACCAGGGCGGCCTTGGCGGCGGCGGCGGACATGTCGCTGACGGCTTCTCCGGGCGCGGCGATGTGGCGTTCCTTGATGCCGGTACGGGTGGTGATCCACTCGTCGGAGGTCTCGACGATCTTTTCCAGGTCGGCGTTGGTGAGCACCTTTTCGGGTGCATAGTAGCCGATGCCGCGTATGTAGGCTTCGTGTTTCATGCAGTGGGGGAAGGTTGGCGCGTCAGCGCTGTTCGTTGACGGCGTGCCGGCGTGGGCCCGCCAGGTCGATGTTTTTGGCCACGGCTTCGGACAGGTGGGTGTTGGCTTCCATGTCCACGAACCGCGCGGCCATGCGCACGGCGCTGGACATGGCCTTGCTGTTGGAAGCGCCGTGGCAGATCAGGCAGATGCCTTTGAGCCCCAGCAGCGGCGCGCCGCCGTATTCGGCGTAGTCCACCAGGCGCGAGAAGCGTTTGAGGGCGTTTAAGGCCAGCATGGTGCCGATCTTGCCGAAAAAGCCGCGACGCAGTTCGCCCTTGAGCAGGCGCCCCAGCGACGAGGCCAGACCCTCGGCCTGCTTGACCACCACGTTGCCGACAAAACCGTCGCACACGACCACGTCCACGTTCCCGGTGAAGAGGTCGCGGCCTTCGATATTGCCGACGAAGTTGAGCGAGGACAGGCGCAGCAGGTCGAAGGTCTCCTTGACCAGCAGGTTGCCCTTGCCCGATTCTTCCCCGTTGGACAGCAGCGCCACGGCGGGGTTTTCCCGTCCGAGCATGGTCTCGGCCAGAACCGAGGCCATGACGCCGAACTGGAGCAGGTGGAACGGCTTGCAGTCCACGTTGGCCCCGACGTCGATAATGACGCAGTGGGACTTCTCCGTGGGCATGAACGTGGCGATGGCCGGCCGGTCCACACCCGGGGCGCGGCCGATGGTGAACATGGCGCAGGCCAGCGTGGCGCCGGAATGGCCGGCGGAGATGACGCCGTCGGCCTCGCCGTCGCGCACGAGGTTGCAGGCCACCTGGATGGAGGAATCCTTCTTGCGGCGTAGCGCCTCGGAAGGTTTTTCCTCCATCTCCACGACCTGGGAGGCGTGGACCACGGACACCGGCAACCCCTTGGCGTCGTAGCGCGCCAGCTGGGCCGCGATGGCGTCCTGGTCGCCGACCAGGATGACCTCGGCCTTGCCGGTCCTGGCGGCGTGCAACGCGCCGGGAACGACCACGTGGGGACCGAAGTCCCCGCCCATGGCGTCCACGGCGATGCGCGGCTTTCTATTCGTCATCGTCCTTCCGCAGCATCTGACGCCCGCGGTAGGTGCCGCAGCTCGGGCAGATGCGGTGGGGCAGCGTGGGCTCGCCGCAGGAGCAAAGAACCACGGCGGGAACCGGCACGTGGTCGTGGGCGCGGCGCATGCCTTTGCGGGACTTGGAGATTTTTCTATTGGGGACGGCCATGGCGATTACCTCGCTAAAGGGTTTACGGTCAGGTATCGACGATCGCGCGGCAACTTGGCGGCAAGGCCGCTTCAGTTGGAGCCGCGCGGGACCTTCAAATTTTTGAGCACGGCGAGCCTGGGGTCGCCGGATTCCTCGGCGCAACCGCAGGGGCCGTCGCGCAGCGGCGCGCCGCAACGCGGGCAAAGGCCCGGGCAGTTTTCGTCGCAAAGCGGCTTCACCGGCAAGGCAAGCAGATATTGTTCCCACAAAAGGCTGCCCACGTCCAGTTCCAGCACCTTGCCCCGGCGGCGCAACAGCCCCGGTTCCATCGCCTCCTCGCCTTCAAGGGGCGCTTCCTCGAACAGCTCGAAATCGCTGTCCACGGCAAGCGTCACGTCCTCGGCGCAGCGGTCGCAGGGAACCACGACCTTGCCGGAGATCTTCCCGCGCACGAGCGCGCCCCGGCCTTGCGGCAGCACGGAAAACGCGGCCTCGATGCCCAGTCCCGGCGCGTCCAGGACGTGGCCCAGGGAGAATTCCGCGACGGGCCCGGTCCAGATGGCCTGGTCGGAAAACGAAAACTCCCGGCCCTCGGCCGGGATGTCGGTGATGTCGAGCCAAAGTTCGGGCATGGGGTTCCTCGCGAGACAGTGAGTGCTAGTCCGAGCCCCGGGCGTTGTCAAGAAAAAGCTTGCCAAGGCTCCCCTTCCCATGTACCTCACAAAATTCTTTGCGTCACTGCGAAAAACGCGCGGCCGCCGCCGGTCCGAAAACCCCCATCCGGCGGGCGGGCGACGCGAATCATGTTTCCGGGAGGAACCTCAAAATGGCCAAGATTTGCGAGCATTGCGGCAAGAAGCCCCAGACCGGCAACAATGTCAGCCACGCCAACAACAAGACCAAGCGCCGCTTCGAGCCCAACCTGGTCAAGGTCCGCGCCCAGCTGCCGTCCGGCGAAGTGACCACCATGACCGTGTGCACCCGTTGCCTGCGCTCCGGCGCGGTGACCAAGCCGGTCGCGAAAACCGCTTAATTTTTCCCTTTTCCTGTTGTTGTGGAGGGCGACGCGCCGTGGCGCATCGCCCTTTTCTTTTGTGCTCTCGGAGCTTCTCCGCTCCCTGTCCCCTTCCCGAATTCCCGCTAGTCCGCCGCTTCCCCGGCCGGTTGCGGCGCCACCAGCACCCGGTCGATGCGCCGGCCGTCCATGTCGGCGATCTCGAAGGTCGCGCCGTGGGCCGTGAGCGTGTCGCCTATGGCCGGGATGCGGCCCAGGCGGGAGAGCAGAAAGCCGGCCAGGGTCGCGCCCGCGAATTCCACCGGCCAGGGCGCGGGCAGCGACAGCGCCGCCGCCACCTCGTCCATGGGCGTGGCCGCATCGATGAAAAACGATCCGTCCGCCCGCCGCACCACCGAAGGCTCGTCATAGCCCGCCAGCCCCGGCAGGTCGCCAACCAGGTCCTCGAACACGTCCGCCGCCGTGACCATGCCGACCACGTCGCCGTATTCGTCCACGACCAGCGCCAGATGGACGCGCGGCGACTGGCGAAACCGCGACAGGATGTCCAGGCCGCGCATGGTCTCGGGCAAAAAGACCGGCGGCGTCAGGTGCGCCTTGAGGTCGATCGCGCCGCTGCGCAGGCGCTCGGCCAGCACGTCCTTGGCGCGCACGATGCCGAGCACTTCGTGGAAATCGCCGCGCACCACCGGAAAGCGCGTGTGCGGGCTTTCGAGCATCACGCGCGTGATTGCCTCCTCGTCGGCGTCGGCGTCGATGCAATCGATGCGCGAACGGTGCGTCATGATGACGTCGAGCGGCCGGTCGGTCACGCGCAAGAGCCGCTCCATGATGTCGCGCTCGGCGTGCTCGATGGCCCCGTGCAGCGCGCCTTCGCGCAAAAGCCCCCGGATGTCCTCCTCGGTCACGGCCGCCTCGCCACCGTGCCCCAGGCCGAAAAGGCGCAACAGCCCCTGCGTGGCCAGCCCCAAGGCCCAAACCAGGGGGCGGCTGATGTACATGAGCCCGTGCATGACCGGTGCGGCGGCCATGGCCAGCGGTTCCGGACGGGAAAGCCCCAGGCGCTTGGGCACGAGCTCCCCGAGCACGAGCGTGGCCACGGCGATGGGGACCACCACCGCGGCCAGGGACAGGGCGTGGGCGTAGGGCGCAAGGAGCGGGACGGTGTGGAGGTACGCGGCCAGTTCGGCGGCGAGCGTCGCGCCGCCGTAGGCGCTGGCCAGCACCCCGGCCAGGGTGATGCCGATCTGCACGGCGGAAAGAAAGGTTTCGGGCGCGGCGAGCAGGCGCAGGCACAGTTTTGCCCGTGCGCTGCCGGCCTCGGCCAGTGCGGTCAGACGCGGCTTGCGCGCGGCCACAAGCGCCATTTCGGCCATGGCGAAAAAGCCGTTGACGAGAATGAGCGCCAGTACGGCGGCCAGTTCGAGCAATACGGAAGACATACGGACTCCGGTTGCGGCGCGGGCGCGCCGTGTTGTCAGCAGGATAGCACCGGCGTTCCCGCTGCGGGAAGAGGGAACGTCGGGATCGGCGGCGACACAACGGCGGCACCGTGCGCACGAGGGTTGTCATAAGGCGTTGCAATACATGCCAGATGTGTTACCGTCAGCTATACGTCCGGGGTTTCATAGGGATGCAGTCTGTAACCAAAGCTCGGGAGGATTCCATGGCGGATTGCGAATGCCTGGCCGGCTGCCTGTTTTTCAACGACAAGTTGCAAAACATGCCCACCGCGGCCAATTCCCTGAAAAAGCGGTTCTGTCGCGGCGACAACGCCAATTGCGCGCGCCACATGGTGCTTGCGGCCCTGGGCCGGGAACGCGTGCCCCCGGACCTGTCGCCCAACCAGCAGGACCGGGCCAGGGCGATCATCAGCGGAGGGAAGTAGCCCCTATTATAAAGCCCTTCCTGACGGCGGCCGTCGCACCGTGACGTGGCCGGCCCTTGGATGGGGGCAAATGAAAAGCCCCCGGTTGCCGCGCATCCTGCGCCGCAGTCGGGGGCTTGCTCACCGTTGTCGCGATTACAGCGCCAGCGCCCGGTCGATGCGCGCCAGCACCCGCCGCCTGCCCATGACCTCCATGGTCTCGAACAGGCCCGGGCTCGCCGTGCCGCCGGTGATCGCCACGCGCACCGGCTGGGCCAGCAGCTTGAATTTGATGCCCTTTTCCTCGATGTAGGCGTGCACCGCCTGCTCCATGGACGCCTGGTCGAAGGCCGCAAGGCCTTCCAGGATCCCCCGCACGGCCTCCAAGTGCCCGCGCACCTCATCGGTGAAGAACTTCTTGACCGCCGCCATGTCGTAGACGAGGTCGTCCGTGCGCGTGACGAAGCATTCCGTCTTCTCGGCCATTTCGGCGACGGTCTGGGCGCGCGGCTGGAGCAGCGGCACGACCTTGGCGAGGTATTCCAGATCCTGGGGCGGATAGCCCTTGCGCTCGAGGAACGCGTTGACAAGCACCGCCAGCCGCGACGCCGGGCTCTCCTTGATGTAGTGGGCGTTGAGCCACAGGAGCTTGGCCTTGTCGAAGACCGCCGCCGAGCTGCCCAGGTTCTCCGTGGAAAAGAGCCGGACCAGCTCCTCGCGCGAAAAAATCTCCTGGTCGCCGCTGGCCCAGCCCAGGCGCACGAGGCCGTTTAACATGGCCTCGGGCAAGAAACCCTCGGTCTCGTACTCCATGACCGCCGTGGCCCCGTGGCGCTTGGAGAGCTTTTTCTTGTCCGGGCCGAGGATCATGGGCACATGGCCGAACTTGGGCAGGGGAAAACCCAGGGCCTTGTAGATCAGGATCTGGCGCGGCGTGTTGTTCAAGTGGTCGTCGCCGCGGATGATGTGCGTCACGCCCATGGTGGCGTCGTCCACCACCACGGCCAGGTTGTAGGTGGGCGAGCCGTCCGTGCGGCGCAGCACCATGTCGTCGAGCTCGGCATTGTCGACCGACACCGAGCCCTTGACCATGTCGTCCACCACCGTGGCCCCGGTCACCGGGGCCTTGAGCCGCACCACGCGCCCGGGGCCCGGCCCCAGGCCGGCCTCGCGGCAGCGGCCCGAATACTTGGGCTTGAGCCCCTTGGCCCGCGCTTCCTCGCGCATGGCCTCCACTTCCTCGGGCGTGCACGAGCACCAGTAGGCGTTGCCGCTGGCCAGGAGTTTGTCGATATATTCATTATAAATGTCGAACCGCTTGCTCTGGTAGGTGATCTCGCCGTCGTGGGAAAGCCCCAGCCATTCCATGGCGTCCAGGATCGACTGGGTCATGTCGGCGTTGGAGCGCACGAGGTCCGTGTCCTCGATGCGCAGCAGAAACTTGCCGCCGAGGTGGCGGGCCAGCAGCCAGTTGAAGATGGCCGTGCGCGCGCCGCCGATGTGCAGGTAGCCGGTCGGGCTCGGGGCGAAGCGGGTGACGATGGTGCTCATGTCGGGCTCCAAGGCGAAAACGGGAGTCCCGCAAGGAACTCCCGGAAAAGGGCGGGAAAAACGGGCCGGCGCGCCGCGGCGGATGCGGGCGGCGGCGGGATCGGCGACGCTTGCGGGCGTCTAGACCGATTCCACGGCCTTGACGCCGGCCACTTCCTGCTTGAGGATGCGCTCGACGCCGCTTTTGAGCGTCATCTGCGACATGGGGCAGCCCTTGCAGGCCCCGGTCAGGCGCACCCGGACAATGCCGCCGGCCGTCACCTCGACCAGCTCCACGTCGCCGCCGTCGGCTTGCAGGGAAGGCCGGATCTTGCCCAGCGCGGCTTCGATCTTCTCTCGCATCGTATGCTCCTTGGCAGTCGCCGGCGGATGCCGCCGGCCTTGGGGCCGGGAGGTAGCGTCTTTGGGATGCGGCGTCAACAGGGCCGCGTCCGTTCGGGAAGCGCCCCCGCCGGGGATGGGCAAAGCGGCCAAGGCATGCTAGAGGGCGGGCAACCTGACATGCCCGGCCGCCGCGCCGGGGATGGAGTCCCGGATGCTCAAGAAAATCGTCTCCCTGGTCCTTTTCTTCTCCCTTTTCCTGACGATGCTGACCGCCCTGGTCGTCTACGTCGCTCCTGCCGACCGCGTGGCGTCCTGGTCCAATTGGACCTTCCTCGGGCTTTCGCTGGCGCGCTGGCAAGGCGCGCATCTGGGCATGGGCATGCTTTTTTGCGTCACAAGCCTCGTGCACCTCGGCTGCAACTGGGACAGCCTGCTCGACCATCTGCGCGACGACGACGGCATCGTGGTCGTCTTCACGCGTCCCTTCTTCGCCGGATTCCTGCTGACCGTGGCCGTCTTCGTCTGGGCCCTGTCCGGACTGCCGCCCGTGCGCCAGCTCGTGGCCTTCTCGGGCTACCTCAAGACGCGCGCCGTCGAGACCTACGGCGAACCGCCCTTCGCCCTGGCCGAGCGCTCCACCCTGGCCGACCTCGCCCGGCGCATGGGCATGGACGGCGACAAGGCGCTCGCCCTGTTGCGGCTAAAAAACATCAAGGCCGACAACGCCGACCTCACACTGGCCGAAATCGCCCGCCAAAACGGCGTGGCCCCGGCCGGCGTGTTCGAAGCCCTCAAGATGGTCATGGAACCCTCGGGCGGCGCGGCCGCCTCCGCCGGCCTGCCCAAGGACCCGCCGCCCGGGCTCGGTCGGCGCAAGCTCTCGGACATCTGCGAGGAGTACGGCCTCAAGCAGGCCGACGTCCTGGACCGCCTCCAGGCCGCCGGCCTCAAGGCCCAGCCGGCCCAGACCCTGACCGAGGTCGCCAAGGCCAACGGCGTGCTGCCCATCGCCGTCTACGAAGCCCTGCGCGGCGAAAAACCGGCCACGGCCGTGGTCGTCGAACCGGCCCAGCCCGTCACGCCCGTGGAACCGGCCCCCCAGCAGCCGGCCCCGACACCCGCGCCGCAAGCCGCCACGCCCGCAGCCCCGGCCGCGCAAGCGCCCGTCGTCATCCAGCCCGTCCCCCCCGCGCCGCAGGCCGCCCCGGCCCAGACACCGCAACAACCCGGCCAGCCCGCGCAGCCCGTGCCCGCATACGGCCACGGCGCGCAACCGGCCGCGCCCTACTCCCCGCCCTCCGGCCAGCCGTACCAGGGTGCCCAGCCTTTCCAGCCGCCGCAGCAGGCCCCCGCGCCGCAAACCGCCGTCCTGCCGGCCACGCCGCCGCCAGGCCTTGAGAAAATGATGCTGCAAACCTTCTGCCGCGAATACGACATTCCTCTGTCCGTGGCCGTGCAACGCCTGGGCAGGCACCGCATCACCGCCTTCGGCGACATGACCTTCGGGGAACTGTCCCTGGAAAACAACCGGCCGCCCGCGGACATCATGCGGATCATCGGCGGTCAGTAGCGGGGACGGGGACGCAGACGAGGGATGCAGGAGGAAGGATGAAGATGCCTCCCGCCCTGCCCACGCCCCGCCTTGACGCCGCCGCGGGCATGGTCCACTCTGCGCCCATCGCCGATTCATCTTGATGGAGCCGTCATGGACAAACGCCTGCCCTGGCCCGATTACTTCATGCGCATCGCCTACCTCGTGGCCGAGCGCAGCACCTGCCGCCGCCGCAAGGTCGGGGCCGTGGCGGTCAGGGATCGCCGCATCCTGGCCACGGGCTACAACGGCTCCCCCTCGGGCACCGCCCACTGCCTGGACATCGGCTGCCTGCGCGAGGAGCTCGGCATTCCCTCGGGCGAACGCCACGAACTGTGCCGGGGCCTGCACGCCGAGCAGAACGTCATCATCCAGTGCGCCCTGCACGGCGTGCCCATCGTCGGCGCGGACATCTACTGCACCACCCAGCCGTGCCTGATCTGCACGAAGATGCTCATCAACTGCCAGGTCAACCACATCTATTTCAGCCAGGGCTATCCCGATCCCCTCTCGGCCAAGATGATCGCCGAAGCGGGCATCGGCTTCGACCTGCTGGAGGGCGAACATGCCGTCTGATGCGGAGTTCATGGCCAGGGCCCTGGAGTTGGCCGAACGCGGCCGGGGAAGCGTCACGCCCAATCCTCGGGTCGGCGCGGTGCTCGTGCGCGACGGCAAGATTTTGGCCGAGGGCTGGCACAAGGTCTTCGGCGGCCCCCACGCCGAGGTGGAATGCCTGCGCGCGGCCGAGGCCGCCGGCATCGATCCGGCCGGGGCGACGATGTACGTGACACTCGAGCCGTGCAACCATTTTGGCAAGACGCCGCCGTGCTCGCGCACGTTGCTGGAATCGGGCGTGTCCCGGGTGGTGATCGGCTGCCTGGACCCCAATCCCGTGGCCGGCGGCGGCGCGGAGCTGCTGCGCGCCGGCGGCGTGGACGTGGCCGTGGGCGTGCTCGAGCAGGAATGCCGCGACGCCATCGCCGATTTCGTGGTCTGGAAGACGGGCGGCCGGCCCTTTGTCACGCTCAAGCTGGCCCTGACCCTCGACGGGCACATCGCCACGCGCCTGGGCGACTCGTCCTGGGTCAGCGGCGAGACGTCGCGGGCCCGGGTCCATGTCATGCGCGCCGCGTCCCAGGCCGTCATGGTCGGCGGCGGCACGCTCTACACCGACAACCCGCGCCTCACCCACCGAAGCGTGGAAGGTCCCCTGGCGGGTAATCCGCAACCCCTGGCCGTGGTCGTGACCCGGCGGCTGCCCGCGGCCGAAGCGCCGCTGCATCTCTTGACCGACCGGCCCGGGGACCTCGTACTGCTCACGGGCATGCCCAACGTCAAGGGCGTGGCCGCCGAGCGGCTGGCCGAACTGGGCATCCGCGTCTGGGGCCTGCCCGAACACGAGGACGGCTCCCTGGACCTGCTGCCGGGGCTGGTCCGGTTGCGCGAGCAAGCGAACGTCTACACCGTGCTGTGCGAGGGCGGCGGCGGCCTGGCCGGCAGCCTGCTGACCCAGGGGCTGGCCGACGAACTGGCCCTTTTCTACGCGCCCAAGATCCTCGGCGACGCCGAAGCCCTGCCCGCCTTCCGCGGCCGGGATATCGCCCACATGGCCGACGCCGCGTCCTTCCGCCTGCTGGAGGCAAGCCGGTGCGGCGAGGACCTGCTCGTGCGCGCCCGACCCACGCGCCCAGGCCCCCTGCCCGTGCGGCGCTGACCCGCCGGTCACGCCGTCGCATTCCCTCCCCTCCCGAGCCGACCCGCGCCCGCCCCGCCGAAGCGTCGTCTCTGCCCACAGGGCCTAATCCATGCGCGTCAGGTACTGGGTCACGGTCTGGGCGTCGAGGACGAGGGACGGCCCTGTCTCGGTTTGCTGCAACAGCGGCGAATGGTAGGGATCGAACTCGTGGGGCGCGATGAGGCCGTTGAAGATTTCACGCAGCGCCCGCGCGCCGATGCGGCTGTTTTTCGCCGCGGCCTCGGCGACGGCCACGGCCGCTTCCTTGGTCAGGCGCAGCGTGATGCCCATGTGGCAGAAATAGTCCACGCACAGGCGCAGGGGCGAATTGGGGGCGCTCAAAAAGATCTGGAGCAGCTCTTCCTTGCCCAGGTCGTCGAGCATGGCGATGGAGCCGAAGCGCGAAACGAACTGCGGCATCATGCCGTAGGCGAACAGGTCGCCCAGGCGCAGGTAGTCGCGCAGCTTGAACTTCGTCACCGTGCGCACGGACACCGTGCCGTCGGCCTTGCGCTCCACCTCGGACACTTCCTTGAGACGCCTGTCGTCCCGGCGGTTGACCAGGCAGGCGTACACCTGGTCGTAGAGCTCCTCGAACGCCCCGCCGCAGACGAAAAGCAGCCGGCCCGTGTCGAGAGTCAGTTCCGCCTCCACTTCGCGTCCGTCCTCCACGACTTTGGCGCGGTAGAGGAATTTCTCGCCCTCAAGCAGCGTGAGCAGCGCATACTGCGTTGTGATGCCCTCCACATTGGGCTTGCCCGACACCCGGCCCGAAATCTTGTCCACCTCGTCCACGCACACCGTGGCGTTTTCCAGGTAATCGACCAGCTCCTTGGCCGAGAGCGCCGAACCGAAGAGCACCTTGGCCTGGGCCTCGAGCTTGCGGAAAAGCCGCGTGGTGCGGTCCTCGCCTTCGATCTCGGCAGACAGCGTGTTGGCGTTGATGATGACCATGACCCGAAACCGCGCGAGCTCCTGATGCGCTTCGTAGAAATCGGTGACGGCCCGCATGAGCGTGGTCTTGCCCGTGCCGGAATTGCCGATAAGCAGGACGTTCGGCGCGGGCAGGCCGTGGATGTGCTTGTAGAGCGAAACGCTGATGCGCCGCAGCAGGTCCGGCTGTCCGAGCACGCGCTTGGCCAGAAACGCGTCGATGTCCACGGGGAGAAGCGGCTTTTCCATGCGTCCATCCTGTGTTTTCGGCTGTCGTACCCGCTTCGCCGCCGCGCCACAACCCGGCCGGGGAGGCTCCGGGGCGTTCCCTTGGTTTTTGGGGAGCCATTTGCTAAGACCTGGAGGCGCACGGCGCGATCCGCCAACCGCAACCCCCCGGAGTTCCATGCCCACGCTCAACATCGCCGACCTTTCGCTCGCCATCATCTGGCTCTATTTCGGCATCCGGGGCTATCTGCGCGGGCTGGTCAAGGAGGCCGGGTCGCTGGCGGCCATCGTGCTCGGATTCTACTGCGCCGGGGCCTACCACAAGACCCTGGCCCCGCACCTGACCGAATACATCTCCGGCAACTACGCCGGCACCGCCGCGTACCTGCTCATCTTCACGGTCGCGCTGCTCGGCGTCTGGTTTCTGGCGCTGGCCGTGTCGGGCATGGTCAAGATCACCATGACGCAGTGGGCGGACCGCTTTTTCGGCGGCGCTTTCGGCGTGGCCAAGGGCGTGGTCCTGACGGCCGCGCTGCTTTTTCTCATCCACCTCGCCTCGCCGCATCCCGATTTCCTGAAAGGGTCCCTGCTCGTGCCGGTGCTCGACCGCGTAAGCGCCAAACTCTCCCGCTACATCCCCCCGGACATCAACGAGAAGCTGCGCAAATTCAGCCACAAGGACGCGACCGATCCGGTCAAGGCGGCCACGGAGAAAAAAGGCGCGCCCGAGAAAAAACCGGCCGAGCCCGCCAAGCCAGAAACCGAAAAGAAACCCGAAAACGACAAGAAGTCTGGACAGGCCAAGACGCCCCCGGAAAAAGGCAAGGCCGACGCCCCAAAACCCCAGGCGGACAACAAGACCGCGGCCAAGAGCGCCAAGGCCGATCCGGCCAAGGAGCAACACCACGCCGCAACCGGCGGGAAGCCCAAGGCCGCTTCCCCCGACAAGACGGCCGCGAAGGCCGAGAACACCGAGAAGAAACCATGAACGCGAATTCCCCGGCCGAGGCCCTGGCAAAACTGCAAGACGTCCTCGACACCCTGCTCGGACCGGAAGGCTGCCCCTGGGACAAGGCGCAAACGCCCGAAACCCTGTGCGATTACATCATCGAGGAATCCTTCGAACTCGTGGACTGCATCCGCTCCGGCGACGCGCCGGGCACGGCCGAGGAACTCGGCGACGTCATGTTCCTGCTGCTCTTCGTGGCCACGTTGTCCCGAAAGCGCGAGGAGTTCTCCCTGGCCGAGGCCCTGGATACGGCCGCGGCCAAGATGATCCGCCGCCACCCCCACGTCTTCGGCGACCTCAAGGTCGCGGACCGCGAGGAACTGCTGCGCAACTGGGAGCGCATCAAGCGGGCGGAAAAAGACAAGGACACCGGACTGTACGCCTCGCTGCCCAAGGGCCTGCCTTCGCTTTTGAAAGCCTACCGCATCCACTCCAAAGCGGCGCGCTCGGGCTTCACCTGGGAGACGGACGCGGCCATGAAGGCCGGGCTCGACGCCGAACGCGGCGAATTCGAGGCGGCGGTCGCCTCGGGCGACGCCGACGCCATGGCCGAGGAATTCGGCGACTACCTCTTCACCCTGACCGAATACGGCCGGCGGCTGGGGCTCAAGGCCAACGCCTGCCTGGATGTGGCCAACAACAAGTTCCTTACCCGTTACAAGGCCATGGAACGCCTGGCCCGGGAGCGCGGCCTGTCCCTCGACGCCCTGGACATGGCGGCCAAAAACGCCCTGTGGGAAGAGGTCAAGAAAGCCTGACCCGCCCCCGCTCCAGGGCAAACGGCCCGCCGACGCCCGGATGCGCGTCGGCGGGCCGTTTGCGTTGCGGGCTCCGGGTGGCCTATTTGCCGTCGTAGGGCAGGACGGCAAAGGGAGGGGCCGCGACGAACTTGTCCGCCGCGTCGCCGGCGAAATACCCACCGTCCGTCAGCGGCAGCTTCTTGACCGGCGCGCCAGCCGAGAAATCCAGGCGCGCCAGTTCGACCCAGAACAGCGACGGGCTCATGGCGCTGTCGAAAAAGTAGATCAGGTCTTTCTGGTCGCTGAAGGTCCGCCAGCGCGTGGGCGAGATGTTGGGCTCGCCCGGGGAGGAGACCCCGAGCGGCACGGACACGCTGCGCATAAGTCCCGCGACGCCGGCCAGGGCCAGTTTCGCATCGCCCGTGCGGGGCAGGGTGGCGAGATAATACGACGTGCGCACGAAGCGGTCCGCCGCCCGGGACGTGCCCGGCAGAAAGCCGCCGCCCACGGTGTTCCAGTAGGCGTCGAGCGCCAGCTGCTGGTCGAACGTCGGCGAGTTGGTCATCACCTGGTATTTCCTGTCGTGGTGGATGACGAGCTTGCCGGCGACGTATTCGAAGATGGCCGAATCGCCGCCCGCGTCCGAAAGCGACAGGTGCAGGGTGGACGCCTTGCCGTTTGGCAGGTGCGGGGCGACCACGACAAAAGGGTTTTGGGACAGCGCCGCGACGGCCTCGGCCACGGTGGCGTAATTGTCCAGGGCGTATTGCGCCCAGGCCCCGATGTTGAGGAGCTTGTCACCCGGGCCGGGCGTGCCGTAGTCGGACTCGGCCAGATAGAGCAGATTGGCCGCCAGCCCCTTTTCGTTGAGGCCGTCGGCGGTGCCCACGTCGTAGCCCGAGGCGATGATGCTGCCGTATTTCGAGGTCCAGGTCACGGAATGCGGCCCGGCCGCCCCGTCCCGCTGCATGCCGCGGGGAAAGGCCCAGAGGTTGGACCGAATGTCCTCCGACCAGTCCATGGTGCGTCCGGTGATGACGACGCCGTCCTCGCCGAGGTAGACGGCCCGGGTGCAGGCCTGCGCGTTCGCGGGACCGGCCAGCAGCGCCGCCGCGACCGCGACGGCGGCCAAAAGGGCCAACAGCAGTTCAGACATGGTGAGAAACCCTCCGCTTTGAGATGGGCCGCCAACCGGTGGCGACCAGGGCGACTGTCCCCTTTCTACGTCGAAAGCCGCGCCCGGGGCAAGGCAAGGCGAAAAACACTTGCGGCTTGCCTTGAACCGGCCGGCGGCCTACAACGGCTAAATGCTGGTCCATCCCGCCCGCGTGACGCCCCTTGCCGCCGCCGCGCCCCGGCAGTCCGGGCCGGTCGTCTATTGGATGCACCGCGACCAGCGCGCCGCGGACAACTGGGCGCTGCTCGCCGCCGCGGACCTTGCGCGGGAATCCGGCGCACCGCTTTGCGTCGCCTTCGCCCTGGCCCCGACCTTTCCCGGGGCGACCCTGCGCCACTACGACTTCATGCTGCGCGGCCTGGCCGAGACCGAGGCCGGCCTTCGCGCGGCGCACATCCCCCTCGTGCTGCTGCCGGGCGACCCGGCGGTCGTGGTACCGGTGTTTCTCCGGGAGAGAAAAGCCGGCGCGTGCGTGACGGACTTCGACCCCATGCCGGTCAAAGGCGACTGGCTGGCCGCCGTGACCGCATCGGGCGTCTGCGCGCTGACCGAGGTGGACGCCCACAACGTGGTGCCCTGCCGCCGTGCCTCGGGCAAACGCGAGTACGCCGCGGCCACACTGCGCCCGAAAATCCACCGCCTGCTGCCCGAATTCCTCACGCCCTTTCCCGAATTGCCCGTGTTTCCGGCAACCAACCTCGCAGGCTTCGCGCCCGTGGACTGGACCGCCGCCGCCGCGACCGTCACGGCCGATCCGGCAGTCAGGCCCGTGCCGGACATCGTCCCGGGCGCGGCCGCCGCACGCGAGCGCCTGCGGGCGTTTTTGCGCGACACGCTTCCCGAATACGCCGCGCGGCGCAACGACCCCAACGCCGGGGCCACGTCCGGGCTTTCGCCCTATTTCCACTTCGGCCAGCTCGCGCCCCAGCGCGCGGCCCTGGACGCCCGTGACGCCAGGCCGGGCGCGCCCGAAGGCGCGGACGCCTTTCTCGAGGAACTGGTGGTGCGCCGGGAGCTTGCGGAAAATTTCCAATTTTACGCGCCCCGGGGCGACCTCTACGAGGCGCTCCCGGACTGGGCGCGAAAAACCCTGGCCGCCCATGCCGGCGACGCGCGGCCCGCAAGCTACGCGCCGCGCGAATTCGAGGAAGCGCGCACGCACAGCGCCCTGTGGAACGCCGCCCAGCGCCAATTGACGCGCACCGGCCGCCTGCACGGCTACATGCGCATGTACTGGGCGAAAAAGATCCTGGAATGGTCGCCCACGCCCCGGCAGGCGCTTGCCACGGCCCTTGCGCTCAACGACCGCTACGCCCTGGACGGCCGCGACCCAAGCGGCGTCACGGGCGTGCTCTGGTCCGTGGGCGGCCTGCACGACCGCCCCTGGGCGAAGAGACCCGTGTTCGGGCAGGTGCGCTACATGAACGAACGCGGCTGCCGGCGCAAATTCGACGTGGACGCCTACATCGACCGCTATTCCGAGGAGAAATGCGCATGACGCGCGGCACCCTGGGCAAGATCCTGCTCGTGGCCATGGCGCTGGCCCTGGTGGCCGCGTTCTTCGGCTTCGGCTTCGACAAGTACCTGACGCTGTCCTTTCTCAAGCAGTCGCGCGAGGCGCTGGCCACGGCCTACGCCGCCGCGCCGGCGCGGTTTCTTGCCGGCTATTTCGCGCTCTACGTGCTCGTGGCCGCCCTGAGCCTGCCCGGGGCCACGGTGCTGACGCTCGCCGGCGGCGCGCTGTTCGGTTTCTGGACCACGCTTCTTGTCGTCTCCTTCGCCAGCACCATCGGGGCCACGGCGGCCTGCGCCCTGGCGCGCACGCTCTTTCGCCAGGCCATCGCCCGCCGGCTGACCGGCAAGCTCAAGGCCATCGACGACGGCATCCGCCGCGAAGGCGCGTTCTACCTCTTCACGCTGCGCCTGATCCCGCTGTTCCCCTTTTTCGTGGTCAACGCGGCCATGGGGCTTACCGCCATGCCGCTAAAAACCTTCTACGCCGTGTCCCAGCTCGGCATGCTCCCGGGCACGGTCGTCTACGTCAACGCCGGGGCCCAGCTCGGCCGGCTGGATTCCCTGGCCGGCATCGTCTCCCCGACGCTGCTCGTATCCTTCGCGCTGCTCGGTGTCTTTCCCCTGGCGGCCAGAAAGGCCGTCGCCCTGGCCCGGGCGCGGCGCGCCCGAAACGCCCGCAAGGGCCCAACCACTCGCGGAGAAACGTCATGAAAATCGGTATGATCGGCCTCGGTCGCATGGGGCTCAACATGGCCCGGCGCCTGGCCCGGGGCGGCATCGAGGTCGTGGCCTACAACCGCACCGTACAAAAAGCCAAGGACTTCGCGGCCGAGGAAGGCGCAACAGCCAGCGCGGCCGAAACCCTGGCCGCCCTGGTCGCGGCCCTGCCCGCCCCGCGCGTCGTCTGGCTCATGCTCCCGGCCGGCGCGCCGACCGACGAGCATATCGAGGAACTGCTGCCCCTGCTCGCCCCCGGCGACACTATCGTCGACGGAGGCAACACCATGTACCGCGACGACCTGCGCCGTCACGAGGCCGCGGGCAAGCGCGGCATCCGCTACTGCGACGCCGGCGTCAGCGGCGGCATCTGGGGCCTGGCCGAAGGCTACTGCATCATGATCGGCGGCGAACCCGAGGTGGTCGCGCCCATCAAACCCGCCCTGGACGTGCTGACCGGCCCGGGCGGCAACCTGCACACCGGTCCCATCGGCTCCGGGCACTTCACCAAGATGGTCCACAACGGCATCGAATACGGCATGATGCAGGCCTACGCCGAGGGCTTCGAGATCCTGGCCGCCTCACAGTTCGGGGACAAGCTCGACTTCCCGGCCATCTGCGACCTGTGGAACCACGGCTCGGTGGTGCGCTCGTGGCTGCTCGAACTGGCCCAGCGCGCCTTCACCGAGGACCCGCGCCTGGAGAGCCTCAAGCCCTACGTGGACGATTCCGGCGAGGGCCGCTGGACGGTTGCTGCCGCCGTGGAAACGGCCGTGTCCGCCCCGGTCATCACCCTGTCGCTTTTCGAGCGCTTCCGCTCGCGCCAGGACAACTCCTTCCAGGACAGGGTGCTCGCGGCCCTGCGCAACCAGTTCGGCGGCCACGCCGTGAAAAGGAGGGAAGGCTGATGGCTGACGCCCAGGATCCGGCCCTGGCCGAGGTGGTGCTCGGCCGCCCGAAAAACCCCGCGCCGGACGCGACCTGCCGCTTCGACCAGGTCGAGGAGCCGGTGACCATCGTCATCTTCGGCGTCACGGGCGACCTCGCCGGCCGCATGCTCCTGCCGGCCCTGGCCGCGCTTTACGCCGGCGGCAACATGCCCGAAAACTTCGCCATCGTCGGGGCCAGCCGCACGGACTTAAACGACGACACCTTCCGCGAGCGCATGCGCGCCGCCCTGGAGGCATTCGGCGGCGTGGAGCCCAAAACCTGGGAGGGCCTCGCCCCGCGCATGTCCTACATCCGCGTCCACTACGACGACCCGGCCTCGTTCACGGCGCTGGGCGCGGCGCTGGACGCCCTGGCCGCGGAAAAAAACCTCGGCGGCAACCGCATCTTCTACCTCGCCGTGCCGCCCACGGCCTACGAGGATATCGCGGTCAACCTGGCCATGGCGGGACTGGCCGACGAAACCAAGGGCCACGCGCGCCTGGTCATCGAAAAGCCCTTCGGCCGCGACCTGTCCACGGCGCGGGTCCTGGAACAGGCCCTGCACACCCGCTTCTCCGAACACCAGATCTTCCGCATCGACCACTACCTGGCCAAGGAGACCGTGCAGAACATCCTCATGCTGCGCTTCGCCAACGCCATCTTCGAGCCGATCTGGAACCGCCGCTACGTGGATTACGTAAGCATCCTCGCCGCGGAATCCATCGGCGTCGAGCACCGCGCCTCCTACTACGACCACTTCGGCGTGCTGCGCGACATGTTCCAGAACCACATGATGCAGCTGCTGTCGCTTTGCGCCATCGAACCGCCCTCGCTTTTCGAGGCCGAGCTCGTGCGCGACGAGAAGACCAAGGTCTTCCGGGCGCTGCGCCCCTTCAGCACCGCCGACCTAGCCGAAAACCTGGTGCTCGGCCAGTACGCCTCGGGCGTGTGCGCCGGGGTCAAGGCCCCGGCCTACCTCGACGAGGAAGGCGTGCCCGGCGAGTCGCTGACCCCCACGTTTGCGGCCATGAAGGTCTACGTGGACAACTGGCGCTGGCAGGGCGTGCCGTTTTACATGATCTCGGGCAAGCGCCTGCCGGAGAAGCGCACGGAGATCGCAGTGCAGTTCAAGCCCGTGCCCTTCTCCATGTTCCGGGAAATCTTCGGCGACCACATCAAGGCCAACCGCCTCACGCTGCGCATCCAACCCGACGAGCAGGTGAGCCTGACCTTCCAGGCCAAGGCCCCGGGGCCGATGTGCCTGCGCTCTGTGACCATGAACTTCAACTATTACCAGGGGTACGAAGGACCGCAGCTGCCGGCCTACGCCAAGGTGCTGCTGGACTGCATGCTCGGCGACCAGACGCTTTTCTGGCGTCAGGACGGGGTGGAGCTGTGCTGGAAGTTCCTGGCGCCCATGCTCGGCGATCCCGATCCCGGGCGGCTTTTCCTCTACAAGGCCGGCACCTGGGGGCCGCAGGAGGCGGGCAAGCTGTTGACCGGCCACGGGCTGACGCCATGAACCGGGACATCCGCCGCTTCGCCGGCATGGACGCCCTGACCGCCGCGGCGCTCGACGTCGTGCGCGTGGCCGCGCGCGAGGCCATGGCGCAGCGCGGCCGTTTCGCCGTGGCGCTTTCCGGCGGCTCCTCGCCGCTTACGCTCTACGCCGCCATGGCGCGGGAAGGCTACGGCGCGCCGTTTGAAGCCACGCTGTTCTTCTTCGGCGACGAACGGCTCGTGCCCGTGGCGGACCGGCGCAACACCTTCGGCACGGTGGCTCCCATCCTCTTCACGCCAACGCCCGTTCCCGTGGGCAACATCCGGCCCATGCCCGTGGAGATCCGGCCTGCGGAGCTTGCCGCCGAGACCTACGAGGCGGAAATCCGCGAGGCCCTCGGCGCGGAGCCGGGGGAAATCCCCCGATTCGATCTGATCCTGCTCGGCATGGGCCCGGACGGGCACACGGCGTCGCTTTTTCCGGGCAGCCCGGCGCTTGCCGAAACGCGCAAGCTTGTTGCGGCCGTGCCCGCGCCGACCGCGGTCGAGCCCCACGTGCCGCGGCTGACCTTCACCCTGCCGCTTGTAAACGCGGCGCACCGGGTGCTTTTCCTGGCGGCGGCCAAGGGCAAGGAAAAAGCGCTGGAAAGGGCCCTGGCCGACGCGACGGACCCGGACGTGCCGGCATCCCTGGTGCGGCCGCAGGGCACGCTGACGTGGCTTGTCGCCACGGGCTGACGGATCAGCCGAAGGTAGTGGCCACGGCGTCGCCGAGGAAGCTCATGGTGAAATCGGAGGCATCGACGTCGCTGTTGAGCTGATTGAGGTAGGCGGCGTAGCCGTTCGTGCGCAGGCGGGCATTGGCCTGGCTTGCGGTCATGTTCTGGAGCGAGGCGCTATTTTGGGCCAGGGACGTGAAGGCCTCGGTGAGGACGTCGGTGTCGGCGAAAAGCGATTCGATGGCGTCCTTGTCCGGGTGGTCGTTGGCCACCGTCACCTTGCCGTCGCTGCCGAGCTTGAGGGTGATGGCCTGACTCGTATCGATGCCGAGTTCCTCGAACTTGCTGGCGAGCGTCTGGGTCAGCTGCTGCTGCAGGGCTTCGTTTTGGCTCTTGAGCGAAAGGATCGGGCTGATGTAGTCCGAATCGCTCTGGGACAGGGCCTTGGCGATGCTCGACCAGGTGGCTGCGTCGGCCTTGCTCGAACTCGACGTGTCGCTGGTGGTCGTGTTGCCGGAGGCCGACCCCGCGGCGATGCCGGCGGTCGCGCCCTGGGTGATGGTGAGCTGCCGGTTCAGGCTGTCGTAGCTTGTGGTGATGTCCATGACGCCCTCCTGTGGCCGCCAGGGACATAGCAAGAATGATTCCAGGAAAAACCTGCCGCCTGCCCCGCGTCGCGTCGCGCGGCATCCGCCTTCTCACGGCCGATACCCCGTCAGCGCGAAGCGTCTTCGGGACCGGGCTGCGAAAGAAAGTCCAGCGGGTCCAGGCCGAAGGCTTCCGGGTCCAGGGCCTGGGCGATGGAGGGCCCGCCCTCCTGCCAGCCCCCCAGGTCGAGCGGCCGTTGGGAGCACGGCCGCCCCGAGGCGTCGAGAACCAGGAGCAGTTCGGGAAAAAGCGGCCGGCCGGGATTGCCCCGGCGCACGAAGCCGTATTCGCCGCTTGCCAGGCGCACGAAGCTGCCCACGGGGTACGGCCCCAGGAACTTGATGAAGCGTTCGACCAACTGCGCGGGGAAATCCCGTCCGCGCATGCCGTAGAGCACGCCGAGCGCCCGTGTGGGCAGCATGGCTTCCTTGTAGGAGCGGCGGCTGGTCAGGGCGTCGAAGACGTCGGCCACGCCGAGGACGCGGCCGAAGGGATGGATGTCCTCGCCCACGAGCCCCCGCGGATAGCCCGAGCCGTCCGCTTTCTCGTGGTGCTCGCCCACGCCGCGCAGCACCGCTTCCGGCAACCCCCTCCCGGCCAGCAGGCGGCAGCCGTGGGCCGGGTGTTCGCGGATGCGCTCGAACTCCTGGGCCGAGAGCGGGCCGGGCTTGTTGAGGATGGCGTCGGGCACGCCGGTCTTGCCCAGGTCGTGAAAAAGCCCGGCCAGGCCCAATTGCTTGAGCCCCTGCGGCGAGATGCCGAGCGCCGCGCCAAAAGCCACGGCGAGCACGGCCACGTTGACGCCGTGTGTGAAGGTGTAGGCATCGTGCACGCGCAACTTGGCCAGGGCCACCAGGGCGTCGCGGTTGTGCACGGCGCTGGTGATGACGTCGTCGATGAGGGTTTCGGAAGCGGCGACATTGACCTCGCCGCCATTTCGCACCTCGCGCAGCACGTCGCGGGCGATGGCCAGGCAGTCCCGGTAAAGGGTCTTGGCTTCGGCCAGCCCCTGGGCCAGGGGTATCTGCTCCCCGGACTTCCCGGGCGCAGGCGGGGCCCCGGACGTGCGCGGCGCAGGCGGGGCCCCGGACGTGCGCGGCGCAGGCGCATCCCCGGACGCGGTCGCGGCAGCCCCCAGGGGCGCGGCCAGCCGGCTGTCCAGCGCCGCCCGGGCCGAGCCGAAAGCCCCCTTCTCGGTGTCGACGAAGGCTTCCTCGTATCCGGCCTCGACGATCTCACGCAACGTCCCGGCGTTCTCGATCACGCCTTCGCGGCTGTACAGGTAGGGATATTCGAGCCAGGACAGGCCCGTGTCCATCACGTACATGCCGACGGCAAGTTCGGCGACCTGGACTTTTCGCAGCACGGTCTCTCTCCGCGAGCGCTTGGAACGCAAAAAAGCCGAAAGGCGACACCTTCCGGCTTTCTGCATACGCTCTCACTTCATGCAGGTCACTGCTTTTCCGTCACCACACTTTGCTCGCCGACAATGCGGTAACCCGTGCCGGCCGGACGCAGCAGGAACGTGAACTTCGCCTGCCCGCGAACGCTCTTGCCACCGTTCTTGACGGAAAACGTCGTCGGCACCGTAACGCGCAGGTCGCCGTTCGGCATTTTTTCCACGGACACGGGCTTGGGCGTATAGGTGCGTTCGGGCCAGCGCTGGAAATAGTCCGCCTTGTCCTGGCGCACGATGTCCTTGCCGCTCTTTCCTTTCTTGTAATAGTCCACGCGTTCGCCGTAATAGTCGAGCAGGCCGTTGACGTCGCCGGAAACGCTTTTCTCGAAAAAGCCCTTCACGAGGTCCGCCACGGCCGGCGGTGTGGCCGCTGCGGCCGCGGGAGCGGCCCCGGCCTTGCCGGGAATGACGATCTCCGCGCCGGCTTCGAGGTGGTCGGCGTTCTTCATGTTGTTGGCGGCCATGATGTCCTTGGCGGACACGCCGAACTTCTTGGCGATGCGCGTCAGGCTGTCACCCCGGGCCACGGTGTAGGTCTGTTGGGCGGGCTCCTGGGCGGGCGGCGGCGAAACGGTGCCCACTTCCACGGTTTCCACGACCTCGGCCGGCTGGTCGGTCGCCGGGGCTTGTGCGGGAGCCGGGGCCTGGGCGGGAGCCGGGACGGCAGGCGGCGCGGCCGCAGCGGCGGCGGGCGCATTCTCCGGGGCCTTGGCCGGGGCGGCGGGTTCGGGAGCCTTTGCCGGCTCGGGGGCCTTTTCCGGCGCAGCGGGCTTGGCCGCTTCCGGGGCCTTGGCCGGGGCGGCGGACGCGGGCGGCGCGGAACTGGCGTCGAGCTTCTTGCCGGCGGCCCGGGCTTCGCGCAGCCGCTGGTATTCCTTGGCGTCCAGGGATTCGTTGTGATCGGCGTCGGCGGCCAGGAACTCCTCCACCGTCAGGTCCGGAAAGACCACGATGAGCTCCTCGAAAATGACCTTGCCGTCCTTGTTGTGATCGACCTTCTCGAAGGACTGGGGGTCCTCCTTGCTGCAACCGCCAAGGGCCAGTCCGAGCGCCAAAGCCAGGGCCAGCTTCTTCCCGTATGTCATGCATCCTCCTTTTCGCCGACCAGCGCCGACGCTTTGACCACGACGAGGGTCACGTCGTCATGACGCGCCTCGCCGGCCAGAAATGTCTCGAGATCGTCCAGGACGGCCCTGACGATACCGGCGGCGTCGCGGGAGGCGGCGGCGCGAACGGCGCTTTTGAGCCGCTCTTTGCCGTACATCCCGCCGTCCGGCCCCCGGGCCTCCCAGATGCCGTCGGTGCCGAGCGCCAGAATCGCTCCGGCGGGCAGCCGCGGCAGAACATGGGCTTCATAACGCCAGCAGGCGTCGATCCCAAGGGGAATCCCCCGGCCGGCCAGTTCCGTAAACCTATCCACCGCAGGGTCGTACAGCAGGGCCGGGTCGTGCCCGGCCCGGACATAACGCATCGTACGGCGCGCGCCGTCAAGCTCCAGCAGGAAAAGGGTCATGAACCGGCCGCTGTCGCCCATGTCCTCGGTCAACAGCCGGTTGACGTCGCTGACGATGGCCGCCGGTTCGCCCGGGGCAAGAAGCCGCGCGCGCAAAAAAGCCCGCACCGTTGTCATGAGCAGCGCCGCCTGGATGCCGTGCCCGGTCACGTCGCCCACGGCCGCAAGCAGCGTCTTCCCGCCCTGCGCGCCGTCGGGGTGCAAAAAATCATAATAATCCCCGCCCGTGGCGTCGCAGGGAAGCGTCAACCCGGCCACCTCGAACCCGGGCACGGGCGGCAAGCCGCGCGGCAACAGGCTCTGTTGCACCCCGGCCGCCAACTCCATTTCAAAGTCCATGCGCTGCTTGGCGAGCGCTTCGCCGTGCAGCCGCGCATTGACGATGGCCACGGCGGCCTGCGCGGCCAAAAGCGAAAACACCTCGATGTCGTCGGCGGTAAACACCCCGCCGTCTTCCTTGTTGATGCACTGCGCCACGCCGATGACCCGGCCGCGATAGAGCAGCGGCACGCAGGCCATGGTCCGCGTGCGATACCCCGTAAGCCGGTCCACCTCGGGATTGAAACGCGGGTCGGTATAGACGTCGACAAGCAGCACGGGCTCGGCCTCCTGCGCCACCCAGCCGGCCACGCCCTCGCCCGGCGCAAGCCGGAAGCCCGTGCGCAGGTCGCCGCAGGCCGGCCCCTGGGCCACGGTGAAAATGAGCTCGCCCTGGCCCGGGCCCGGAGCCTCGTCCACCAGCAACAGGCTCGCCGCCTCGGCGCAAAGGGCCTGGCGCGAGGTGGTCATGATGCGCTCGAGCACCTCGGAAAGCTCCAGCGACTCCGTCACCAGACGCGACAAGGCGAAACAGCGCATCAGCGCAGCGACGCGGTCGTTCGGTCGCGCGGCGGCGTTACAGGCGTGCTCCGTCACGGGACTCCTCTCCTGTTCATGCCTCCCCCCTACATGAAAAGCGGTTACGGAGCAAAGGCGGGAACGGAGGATGTCGGAAAAGAGGCGCAAGCGAAAGCGGAAGATGCCTCCGGCGGCCGGGGGGGGGCACCCCCTCCTGGCCGCCGGAGGCATCTTCCCGTCTTCCTCCGCTCTCCCCTCCGCTACGCCTTGGAGCGGCCGCCGGGGGTGGACATCATGTATATCTCGTGCGGATCGAGGATGAGCACGACGGAACCGTCGCCCATGATGGTCGCGCCGGAGATGCCGCGCATATCGAATTCCGAGAGATAGGTGCCGAGCGGTTTGATGACGATTTCCTGGCGTTCGAGCAGCCGGTCGACGATAAGGCCGAGGCGGCGTTCGTTGTCCTGGAGAATGACGATGGGGACGATGTCGCGGTCGCCCTGTTCCATGGACAGGTCGAGGACTTCGGCGAGTTCCACGATGCCGAGCACTTCGCCGCGCAAGGTGACGCATTTACGCTTGTTGACCTCGGTCATGCGCTTCAGTTCGATTTTCGTGGTTTCGGAGACGGAGTCGAGGGGCAGGGCGTAGGTCTGGCCGGCGACCACGACCATGAGGGCGTCGATGATGGCGAGGGTGAGCGGCAGGGCCAGGGTGAACTTGGTGCCCTTGCCCACTTCGCTGGTCACGTTGACCGTGCCCTTGAGGTTTTTGATGTTGGTACGCACGACGTCCATGCCGACGCCGCGACCGGAGATGTCGGTGATTTTTTCTGCGGAGGAAAATCCCGGCATGAAGATGATGTCGATGGCGTCGCGGTCATCGAGGGCCTTGGCCTCTTCGGGGGTCATGAGGTTTTTCTTGACGGCCACTTCGCGCATTTTCACCGGGTCGATGCCCTTGCCGTCGTCCTCGATCTCGATGGCCACGGAGTTGCCGCGGTGGTAGGCGCGCAGCCAGACGCGTCCGACGGGCGGCTTGCCAGCGGCCACGCGTTCGGCTTCGGTTTCGATGCCGTGGTCCACGGAGTTGCGGATGAGGTGCACGAGCGGGTCGCCGATGACTTCGACCACGGACTTGTCGAGTTCGGTCTCCTCGCCTTCGGTGATGAGGTGCACTTCCTTGCCGGACTTGCGCGAGAGGTCGCGCACGAGGCGCGGAAAGCGGGAAAAAACGGTCGAGACCGGGACCATGCGCACCTTCATGATGGTGTCTTGCAGGTCGTCGGAGATGCGCGCCATCGAATAGGTCGTCTCGGTGAGCTGCTGGCCGATATGGGCCACGTCGTTTTTGCCCTCTTCCAGGGACCGGGCGAGCATGGCGAAGCGGTTGCGGTTGATGATGAGCTCGCCGATCAGGTTCATCAGGTGGTCGAGCTTTTCGTGGTCCACGCGGATGGTGGCCGAAACCTTGGGCTTGCCGGCATCGGCGGCGGGCTCTGCGGCGGGCTTGGCTTCGGGCTTGGGCGCGGGGGCGGGCTTGGGAGCCGGTGCGGGCTTGGACACCGGTGCGGGTTTGGGCGCAGGCTTCGGTTCCGGCTTGGGCTCCGGCTTGGGCGCGGGTACCGGTTCGGGCTTGGACGCGGGCTTCGGTTCCGGTTTGGGCGCGGGTTCGGGGGCCGGGGCGACCGCTTTGGGGGCTTCGGGCAGGGAGACGGCGGCCGGGGCCTTGGCGGCCTTGCCCGAGCGCAGGGTGGCCATGGCGGCGGTGAGCATGTCGGTCAGGATGGAGCATTCCTGGCGCAACATGTCCACGAGCAGTTCGAAGGAGATGCCCTGTTTGCGGGCCTGGTCCACGATGCCGGCGGTGCGTTCGGCCTGGACCTTGAGGTCGGCCAAGCCCATGTAGCCCGAGGAATTCTGGATGGTGACCAGGGCCCTGTAGAGGCCGTCCACCATGTCCTTGGATTCGGGATTCTCGGCCAGCCCGGCGAGGGCCTGGCTCATGTAGACGATCTGCTGGTCGATGGTGGACTCGAAGACGGCCACGTCTTCGGGGTCGTAGCCCGTGCCGGGTCTTGGCTCCTCGCCGGCAGGTCCGGGTTGCGGCGCGGATTTCGGTTCGGGCTCGGGAGCGGGCTGTGGCTCGGGCTCGGGTTCCGATGCCGCGACGGGTTCGGGCTCCTGTTCCGGCTCGGGTTCGGGTTTCGGTTCCGGCTCGGCGTGCGATTCCGGCTCGGGTTCGGCCACCACGCCGTCTTCGCTCGCCTGCTTGAGGCGGGCGACGAGGGGGCGGATGTCCTGGGGCGTGGCCACGCTCGTGGCCGGCTCGATGTGGCTGACCAGGGCTTCGACCTGATCGACGACGGCGAGCAGCAGGTCCACCATGGCCGGTGTGGCCGTGATTTCGCCCTTGCGCACGCGGTTGAGCAGGGTTTCGGCCTCGTGGGTGAGGCTGTTGAGCTCCTTGTGGCCGATGATGCCGCTGTTGCCCTTGAGGTTGTGGAAATAGCGGAAGATGTCGTTGATGCTTTCCGAACGGCCGTCGCCCGCGGATTCGAGTTCGAGCAGCGCGGCGTTGAGGCGTTCGATGATTTCCCGGGCTTCTTCCAGAAAATCGGCCATATGGCCTTCGCCGATGGAGGTCAGCGCGTAGGCTTCGGGCGCAAACGGCGGCAGTTCCTCGAAAATCCGGGCGATCTTGGCCGCGGCCTGGGAATGGGTGGGCGCTGCGGCGGCGGGCGCGGGTTCGGGTTCCGGTTCGGGCGCGGCCACGGGCGCGGGATCGGGCGGCGGCAGCGTGTCCTCGGCCGGGAAATCCCCGGCTCCGGTGACCGGCGGCGCGGCCGGGGTGGCTGGCCCGCTGCCTTCGAGCTGGGCGGCGATGCGGGCGATGACCGGGGCGGTGTCCACCTCGCCCTCGCCGCCGGTCTGCTCGAGGTTCTCGATCATGGTGCGCAGGAGGTCCGTGGCCGCGAGGATCACGTCCATGATCTCGGGGTTGACGGGGATGTTGCCCTTGCGCAGCTCGTCGAGGATGTTTTCCGCCTTGTGGGCCAGGCCGTTGATGGCGTTTAAGCCGAGGAATCCCGAGGCTCCCTTGAGGGAGTGCATGGGCCGGAAAATGTCGTTGAGGAGGCTCAAGTTTCCCGGGTTGCGCTCCAGCTCGAGGAGGTTGGGCTCGATGGTTTCGAGATGCTCCCTGGCCTCCACGATGAAATCGGCGAAAAGTTCCGGATCCATGAAATCCTGGCTCATCAAAGCACCTCGCGGCTGTCGACGGCGTTCGCGTCCTATCCCAGCAGCATCTTGACGTTGCGCACCATCACTTCGGGTTGGGCGGGCTTGACCATGTACAGATTGGCCCCGATGGAAAGGCCGGCATGGATATCGCGCTCCTCGCCCTCGGTGGAAAGCACGACGATCGGCGTATCGCGGTAGGCGTCCTGTTCGCGCACGGTCTTGATGAAGGTGATGCCATCCATGCGCGGCATATTGATGTCGGTGATGATGAGATCCACCTGCGGATCGGTGTACAGCTTCTCCAGCCCGTCCAGGCCGTCCTCGGCGGCGGTCACCTTGAACCCTTCCTTGCGCATGATGAACGCCACAAGGTTGCGCACGGTCTTGGAGTCATCCACGATGAGGATATGCTTGGGCATCGACCTACCTCCTCAACTCTTCAAAACCTTTTGAAAAAGACTGTCAACGGAGAGGATGGCCACGAGCAGGTCGCCGACCTTGAGCAGTCCGGAAACCATTTCCGAAGCCACGCCCGCCCGGGCCTCGAGGCCCCACTCCACATCCTCCCCCCGTGCCTGGTGCATCGTGGTCAGCGCCTCCACGAGCAGCCCCACGAGCATCCCGCGGCAGCGGCACACGATGATGAAGCGGTCCTCGCCGCGCGCACCGGAAAAATCCATGATGCCGGCCAGATCGATCATGGGCACGACCCGGCCGCGCAGGTTGAGCATGCCCTTCACGTGGGGCGGCGCGGCAGGCAGGCGGGTGACGGGCATGGCCCGCAGCACCTCCTGCACCCGGGCGATGGGCACGGCCAGTTCCTGGCCGGCCAGCCGGAAGCCGACGAGCTTGAGCTCCCGGGCCTCGTGCATCGCTTCTTCCAGGGCGGCTTCCTCGTCCACGGACGCGGGCGCGGGCGCAGCGTCGGCGGCATCGGTCCGGGGCGCGGCCGGCGCGCTCCCGTTGCCGGACGCGGCGGGCGGCGGCAGGAGCCCGGTGACCGAGGTGACGGCCGACGGCCGGGACAGCCCTTCCCGGGCGAGGACGGCCTCGAAATCCGCGCCCACGTAGCGCGTGAGAAAAGTCCGCTCCGCATCGGTGAAGCCGCCGGCATGCGGTTCGGGCAGGGACACGGAGTCCTTGAAGTATTCTTCCAGGGTCGGGCTCACAGAGAAAGCACCTCTTGGGCCAGGGCATCGTACTCGCGCGCGCCGCGGCTGTCCGGGGCGATGTCCTGGATGACGCACCCGGCGGCGCTGGCCTCGCGGAACTTGGTATCCAGGCCGATGATCGTCTCGAACATGCGGCCGACGAATTTCTCGCGCAAAAGCGCGAGCACCCGTCGGCAGGCCCTGGCGCGCCGGTCGCACATGGTGGCCAGGGCGCGGAAGGGCACCGGGCGCGGCAGCGCGGCGTTGAGCGCGCGCATGGTGTCGAAAAGGTTGCGTACGCCGTGCAGGGCCAAAAAATCCGTCTGGATGGGGATCACGCACAGGTCCGCGGCCACCAGGGCGTTGACCAGCACCACCCCGGTATGGGGCGGGCAGTCGAGCAGCACATGGTCGTACGCCGGTCCCGACGCCAGAGCTTCACGCAGCAGCACGCCTTTCCCCTTGCGTTCCCGCAGGTCCCATTCCATGTCCGCCAGCCGGGCATGGCTCGGAGCCAGATCGAACGCCGCCTTCTCCGGCCGCGTCACCACGCGTTCCCAGGGCACGGCCCCGGGAGACGCGGCCCAAAACACTTCCGCCGACGAAGCGGCCACGGCCTCGGGAAAGATGCCCACATGCGCCGAGGCGCAGCCGTGGGGATCGAGGTCCATGACCAGGATCCGCCGGCCCGTCATGGCCAGCGCTGCCGCCAGGGACAGGGCCGTGGTGGTCTTGCCCACCCCGCCCTTCTGGTTCGCTATGGCCAGTACGCGTGGCGTCAACGCCTGTGTGTCCCGTCATCGACGTCCGCCGTCATGTCCCCTCACTCCTCCTTGCCGTAGATGATGGCGCCGGGATAATGCTTCGGACGAAAGGCCCGGGAGATGTTGTGCAAGGATTCCGAGTGGCCGATGAGCAGTTGGCCGCCGGGGAGCAGGTTGTCGTAAAAGGCCGTGATGACGTTCTTCTTCATCTCGTCATCGAAATAGATGATCACGTTGCGGCAAAAGACGATGTGCGAGCGCTCCACGCGCTTGAGCATCATACGGTCGCTCAGGTTGATCTGGCCAAACGAGACCAGCCGCTTGACCTCGGGTTTGATCTTGAAATTCGGGCCGTCCGGCGTGAAATAGCGGGGCACGATCTCCTTGGGCGTGGTGCGCAGGCTGTAGTCGGTGTAGACGCCTTCCTTGGCCTGGGCCAGCACGGCTTCGGAGAGGTCGTTGGCCGTGATGCGGATGTCCCAGGTGGCCAGTTCCGTGCGCAGCACTTCGTGAAGGATGATGGCGATGGTGTAGGGCTCCTCGCCGGTGGAGCAGCCCGCGGACCAGATGCGCAGCCGTTTCTGCCGCGCGGCCCGCAGCTTGTCCAGGACGTCCTTGAGCACCATGTCCTGGAAAACCTTGAGCTGCGGCGGGTTGCGATAAAAACTCGTCTCGTTGGTGGTGATGACCTCGAACAGCCGGTTGAGCTCCTGGCGGCGGCCGGCGTCGTATTGCAGGAACGCGTGGTACTCGGAGAAACTCTTGAGGTTGAGTTCCTTCAGCCGCGTCGCGAGGCGGTTCTCGACCAGGTACTTGCGGTTGTCGGCCACATAGATGCCGGACTGGGCATAAATGAAGTCCCGCAACTGGGCGAATTCCGCGTCGCTGATCTTGAGATCCTTGCGCAGCGAAATGGTCTTGGAAAAAAGCGAGGTCATGGACTAGCGCTCCCCTTGCTCGTCCCGCAGCCTGGCGATGGCCGCTTCCGCGGCGTCGACAAGTTCCGGGTCGTCGCCGCCGCCGAACCGCAGGAGCCCTTCGAACGCCTGCGGCCCGCCCAGTTCGCCGAGCACTTCCACGGCCTTGAGCGCCACGAGCTTGCTTGGTTCCCCGGCCAGTTCGAGCAACCGCGGCACGGCGTCGCGCTCGCCGCGGTTGCCTATCGCCTCCAGGGCCCGGATGCGCACCCAGTCGTCGGGGTCGGCCAGGGCCTGCTCCAGGTACGGATAGACCTTGTCGCTGTCGCAGCCGCCCAAAAGCTCCACCACGGCCAGACGCACGTCGCGGTTCTCGTCGGAAAGCCCGGCCACGATCAGCGGCAGCCCGCCCTCCTCGTGGCCGCACATCTCGGCCAGGGCCTCCAGGGCGATCTTGCGGATGTCGGGCACCTCGTCGGCCAGGGCGGCCCGGATGACGTCCATGTGATCGCGCACGCCCATCTTGCCCAGGGCGTACACGGCCATGAGCCGGTCCATGGGCTCCTCGCTCGCGAAAAGTTCACGGAAGCGGGCGTCGAGCCCCGCGCCTCCGATGGACACGCAGGCGTCGAGCGCCGCCTCCTTGACCGCGTCGGAGGGATGGCTGAGCAGGCCGAAAATCGCCTCGCCGGCATCCGCAAGCCGCAGCTTGCCACCTAGGAAGGCCACGGCTTCGAGCAGCAGCGCCTCGTCGTCGCCGTCGAGCAACGTCATGAAAAAGTCCCTGGCCTCTTCCCCGGCGATGCCCGCCAGGGCCTTGGCCGCCAGGGGGCGCGCCCCGTCCGGCAGCTCGGGAAAGGCGTCCATGATGAGCCCGGCGCAGTCCGGGCAGGGCAGGCCCGCGAGCACGTCCAGGGCCGCCAGCCGCTTGGCGTCGCCGCCCTCGCGCAGCGCCCGGCCCAGGGCCTCGGTCAGCCCGATCTCGCGCAACGCGGCAACGGCGTGTTCGTAGCGCTCCGGATGCCGCTCCCGGTCGAGATGGGCGGCATGGGCGAGCACCGCCGCGGCCGCGGCCTCGCCGCCCACGGATCCGAGCCCGGACACGGCCGCGTCCTGCACGTCCTCCTCGTCGTCGCCGAGCGCCGCGAGCAGGTAGTCGCGGAAACGCTCGCGCTCGGCCGGCGACAGCAGGCTCAGCGCCTTGCCGCCGAGGATGCGCACCACGGCCTTGACGATCTTGTTGCGCAACACCTCGGGCGAGGCGTCCATGCGCTTGAGCAGCATGGTCACGGCCTTGATGTTGCCGATCTCGCCCAGGGCGTCCACGATCATGGAGGCCACGAGGTCGGAGCTCTTGTCCAGGGCCTTGACCAGCGCCCCCACCGAGGAGGCGTCGCGGATCTTGGCCAGGGCCTCGATGACCGCGAACTGCACCCACTCGTCGTCGTCGAGCGCCTTGCCCAGGCATGCGGCGGCGTCGGCGAAGGCCAACTCGCCGAGGCTCACCGCCGCCTGGTAGCGGACGTTGACCTCGTGGTCCTTGAGCAGCGCCTCGCACAGGGGCGCGACGGCCAGCCTGGAGTCCGTGGAGCCCAGGATGTCCGACGCGAAAATGCGGATGTCCGGGTCGGCGTCGTGCAGCAGTGCGATCAGCGTGGGGAAGTCCTGGGCGCCCACGGCACGCAGGATATCCATGGAGGCGTTGCGCGTCGGCGCGTCGTCGGAGCGCAGAAGCGGCTTGACCGCGTCCACGACCTCCTTGCCGCCGATCTTGCGCAAGGCCCGGTCGGCCGCCTCCTGCACGCCCATGTTGCGCGAGCACAAAAGCCCCGCCAGCAGGCCCACGGCTTCCACGCAGCCGTTCTCGCCGGCCTCGTACGCGGCGTCGCGCAGCACGTCCGTGTCGTCGCTGCCCAGTCTCCGGCAAAGTTCGTTGCAGTCCACCATGCCGCGTCCTCACCCGGCCCGCGGGCCGGTCACTTGTAGAGGTTTTGGAGGATGGCTTCGCCCATGTCGTCGATATCCACGATTTCGTCGGCAAGCCCCGCGTCCACGATGGCCTTGGGCATGCCGTAGACCACGCAGGTGGAGTCGGACTGGGCCAGGGCGCGGCCGCCCTTGGCCTTGAGCGTGCGCATGCCTTCCAGGCCGTCGCTGCCCATGCCCGTGAGCACCACCCCGAGCGCCCGCCGGCCCACGCCCGCGGCCACGGCATCGAACAATACGGAAGCCGACGGCTTGTACAAGGCTTCCCGGGGTTCGTCGACCACCCGCACGTCGATGCGGCTGACCTTCTGGTCGATGCGCAAATGCCGCCCGCCCGGGGCCACGTAGGCCACACCGTGCTGCAACCGTTCGCCGTCCTCCGCCTCCTTGACCGTGATGCGGCACACGCCGTCAAGTCGTTTGGCAAAGGGGCCGGTGAAGGCGGCGGGCATATGCTGGGCGATGAGGATGCCGGCCGGGAAATCCTGGGGCAGCGCGGAAAGCATTTTCTGGACCGCCGGCGGGCCGCCCGTGGAGACGCCGATGGCCACGAGGTCCCGGCACTGCGTGCCCGAGGGACGGGCCGGGCGCGCGGGCCGCTCGCCGGCGGCGGAAACGCCCCCCGCCGATGGGGCCGGTGCCGGCCGGGTCCGGCCGGACAGGGGCGCCCGCGCGAGGTGGCTCATGCGGCGGCGGGCGATGGTCTTGACCTTGGCCCGCAGTTCGTCCTCGATTTTGACGATGTCCAGCGACACCTTGGAAAGCTGTTTGGGGATGAAGTCCACGGCCCCGAGCTCCATGGCCTTGAGCGTCGCCTCCGCCCCTTCGGTGGTCAGGGAGCTGACCATGAGCACCGGGCGCGGCATCTCCATCATCACGTGCCGCAGGGCCGTGAGCCCGTCCATGCGCGGCATCTCGATATCCATCGTGACCACGTCGGGCTGGTGGCGGCGGATCATCTCCAGCCCCTCCTCGCCGTCGCGGGCCGTGGCCACGACCTCTATTTCCGGGTCCTTGCCCAGCATGGCCGCAAGGGCCTTGCGCATGAAGGCCGAATCATCGACCACCACTACCTTGATCACGCATGTCTCCTGACGGGCTGTCGGCCTGCCCCGGCGTCCCGCCAAGGCGGCGGTTTTCCGGTCGGCCCGTGCCGTCGAACATGATTAGATGACTCCGGCCGTTCTGACAACCGAGATTAGTGCTTGCCAAAGCCCGCCCGATGCTCTAAAAGCCTTTTCTCCACGTCGGGATGTGGCTCAGTCTGGCTAGAGCGCTGCGTTCGGGACGCAGAAGTCGGAGGTTCGAATCCTCTCATCCCGACCAGACATTTCAAGGGGTTATGCGAAAGCATAACCCCTTTTTCGTGTAATATCAGGCCTCTGGCGGACGTTTTGCAGCCGCCTCCGCAGCCCCCCGGGCCGTGGTCGGAGCGTTTTCGCGTCCTAGGAGCGCGGCGTCTCCCCGCCCGCGCCCGGGCAGGCGGCGGCTTCCCCCGCGTGCCGCTCGGCCAGCGTTTCCACGGCGCGAAGCAGTATCGAAAGCGCCGCGCCCACATGATTCGCGCAATACGTCTCTATCCCTTCGGGAGCAGCCGTATCCACGGACAGCCAATCCGGCTCGGGAAACAGCTGTCCGGCCTCGAGCAGGCGTTGTTCCAGCTGTTCCAACAGATCGCCGCTGCCGCCGGGACACAGCGCGGGCATGTCGAGCACCATGCGCAGCTTCTCGAACACGTCGCGAAGCCGCTCCCACCTGTTCGGCTCACGGCCTTGGGCTTCCCAAAAGGAAGCCATTTCGTCGGATTGCATGCCCGGGGCTCCTTTGCCGTCTCTTTTTCCATGCATACTCGCAAAGGCCCCCGATTGCCAGCCTCGCCCGCCTCCAGGGCCGCGATACGGTTGCATCCTTGTCGAAAATGATTATCACTGGCGGCATGGCAAAATCCGATGCCCCCCCCACTTCCGTGCTGCTTCCCGTTTCCGGCATGCACTGCGCCGCATGCTCGAGCCGCATCGAGCGCGTGCTCTCGCGCGTCCCCGGCGTGGCCGAGGCCTCCGTCAACCTGGCCGACGAGTCGTTGCGTCTGCGCTACGACCCGCAAACCGTCAGCCTCGACGACATCGGCGGGCGGGTGGCGGACCTGGGGTTTTCCCTGGGGGCTCCCGCGCCGGAAAACGCCACGGTGGAACTCGACATCTCCGGCATGCACTGCGCGGCCTGCTCCTCACGCATCGAGCGCGTGACCGGAAAGCTGCCGGGCATGGTTTCGGCCTCGGTCAACCTGGCCGACGCAACGGGAGTGTTCACCTTCGACCCGGCGCTCCTTTCCCGGCGCAAGCTGCGGGAAGCCATCGCGGATCTGGGCTTTAGCGCGTCGCCCGCCAAGGACGGCGGCGGGGCCTTCGCCGCGCGCCAGAAACAGGCGCTGCAAACGCTCGCCGCGCAAAAACGCGCACTGATCCCGGCCATGGTCCTCGGCGCGCTGCTTTTGACCCTGTCCATGGGCCACATGCTCGGCCTGCCCCTGCCCTCTTTCCTGCACCCGGACAGCGCCCCGGCGACCTATGCCCTCACCCAACTGGCGCTTACGCTTCCCATCGTCTGGATCGGCCGGCGCTTCTACCTCGACGGCATCCCGGCGCTTTTGCGCGGCGGGCCGAACATGGACAGCCTCGTGGCCATGGGCACGGGCGCAGCCCTGGCCTACAGCCTGGTCAACCTGGGCCTGCTGCTGGCCGGCTCGAACCCGGCCGGGCGGGCCATGGACCTCTATTTCGAATCCGCCGGCGTACTGCTCGCCATGATCAGCCTCGGCAAGTACCTGGAGGCCTCGGCCAAGTTCAAGACCTCCGGGGCCATCGCCGCGCTCATGCGCCTGGCCCCGGACACGGCCACCCTCGTGCGCGGCGACGCGCAGGAGACCGTGCCCCTCGACGAGGTCGAGGTCGGGGACGCGCTGCTCGTAAGGCCCGGCGAACGCGTGCCCGTGGACGGCGCGGTGGTCGAGGGGGACTCCCGCGTGGACGAGTCCATGCTCACGGGCGAACCGATCCCCGTGGCCAAGAAACCGGGGGACGCGCTTTCCGGTGGCACGCAAAACACCACCGGCGCGCTCGTCATGCGCGCCACGCGCGTGGGCGCGGACACGACCCTTGCGCGCATCGTGGCGCTCGTGCGTCAGGCGCAAGGCTCCAAGGCGCCCATCGCCAACCTGGCCGACACCGTGAGCTTCTATTTCGTGCCGGCGGTCATGGCCGCGGCCGTGGTCGCGGGGCTCGGCTGGTATTTCCTCGGCCATGCCGGCTTTTCCTTTTCGCTGCGCATCTTCGTGGCCGTCATGGTCATCGCCTGCCCCTGCGCCATGGGACTCGCCGTGCCGACCTCGATCATGGTCGGCATGGGGCGCGGCGCGCGCCTGGGCATCCTGGTCAAATCCGGCGCGGCGCTCCAGACCGCCGGCGACGTGCGCGTCATCGTCTTCGACAAGACCGGCACCCTGACCCACGGCCGGCCGGAACTGACCGACGCGATCGCGGCCGAGGGCTTCCCGGAGGCGGACCTGCTGCCCCTGGCCGCGGCGGCCGAGGCGCGCTCGGAGCATCCGCTGGCCCAGGCCGTGGTCGCGGCGGCGCGTGACAAGGGCCTGGCCCTGCCCGCGCCCGAACGCTTCGAGGCCCATCCGGGCAAGGGCGTGGCCGCGCGCATCGGCGGCCGCGACGTGCTGGTCGGCACGGCGGCCTTTCTCGCCGCCCAGGGCGTTTTCGCCGGCACCGCCGCCGACGCGGACGAGGCGCGCCTGGCCGACGAGGGCAAGACGCCGGTGCGCGTGGCCGTGGACGGCGCGCTCGCGGGCGTGCTCGCCGTGGCCGACACGCCGCGCGAAGAAGCCGCGGCCGTGGTCGCGGCCCTGGCCCGCGACGGCGTGGAAGTGGCCATGCTTACCGGCGACGACGCGCGCACGGCCAAGGCCGTGGCGCGCAGGCTCGGCATCGCCCAGGTGATCGCCCGGGTGCTGCCCGAGCGCAAGGCCGAGGAAGTCGGCCGGTTCATGCGCTCCGGGCGCAAGACGGCCATGGTCGGCGACGGCATCAACGACGCCCCGGCCCTGGCGGCCGCTGACCTCGGCATGGCCATGGGCTCGGGCATCGACGTGGCCGTGGAGTCCTGCGACGTGGTGCTCATGCGAAACGACCTGCGCGGGGTGCCGGCCGCTCTGTCCCTGTCCCGGGCGGTCATGGCAAACATCAAGCAGAACCTCTTCTGGGCGTTCGCCTTCAACACCATCGGCATCCCCGTGGCCGCGGGCGTGCTCCACATCTTCGGCGGCCCGACGCTCAACCCCATGATCGCCGGCGCGGCCATGGCGCTGTCCTCGTTCACGGTAGTCACCAACGCCCTGCGCCTGCGCTTTTTCACACCCCGTCCCGTCGCCTGAGCAGGTGCAGGGTGGTGGCTGGCGTCGTCGCCTCCGGCAGCCAAGGGGATGTCGCCTTCTGGACTCCCTCCTCAGGATTTTGGGCGTTGGGGCCCTCTTTCTGTCCGCTTCGCGGCGAGTCTTTTTGTGCAACAGCTTTGCACAGACATCGAGGGCGCGACGCTGCGGAGGGACGCAGGCCCCGCGGCGTCCGCAACGTCCGGCTCCTCCGGCAACGCGGACGACTTTCGCCAGCAACGCCGCTCAAACATGAACAAACATTTCATCATCTTGTAATTTTTCAACTTCCGAAAAACATTGCCCCATCGTCCAAGCTGGTCTACATAAAAACCTTCGGCTTCGTACCCGCCATCCGGCTCCGCTCATAACCTGTCAGCGCTAAGGTGGTGCTATGCCTCGTTTGTCTCGCCTTCTGCTAACCTTTATCTCCCTGAGCCTGATCGCCACCGCCTGCCCCGATTCCGCCAGGGCCTACACCGTGCAAGCCGGCGACACGCCGCTGTCCATAGCCAAGAAGCACAACATCTCCGTGGACGACCTGCTCAAGGCCAACAAGGGCCTCAAGCCCAGCAAAATGAAGGTCGGCGAATCGCTGACCATCCCCGGCAGCGCTCCGGCCAAGGCCGAAAAATCCAAGGACGCGAAAAAGGAAAAGGCCGACAAGAAATCCGAAGCGGCCTCGCCCAAGGAACGCGCCGCCGAGTCCCGGGACCGCAAGCAGGAAAAGGAAGCCAAGTCCCAACCCGCGAAGTCCGGCGGCCACTACACCATCAAAAAGGGCGACACCCTCGGGAGCATCGCAAGCAAGCACGGCGTGTCCGTGGACGATCTGCTCAAGGCCAACAAGGGCCTCAAGGCCAACCGCCTGGGCGTGGGCCAGGAACTCGCCCTGCCCGGCGGCGCCGCCCCGGCCAAGGCCGAACCCGCGGAAAAGCCGCAGGCCAAAACGTCCCACAAGGTCGCGGAGCCCGAATCCGCCACCACGACCTACACCGCCCACCGCAAGGACACGGTGGATTCCGTGGCCCGCAAGTTCCACATCAGCGCCAAGGAACTCGCCCGCCTCAATCCCGACATGGGCAAAAAGCTGCACTCCGGGCAGAAGCTGACCGTACCCCTGGCCAAGGGCAAGGCCGAGCCTGTCGAGGAAGCCCCGGAGCGCCAGGTTCCCGCGCCCGTGGCCGAGGAACCCGCTGCCGCGCCGGCGCGCCCCGTGGCCAAGCCCGCTCCCGAAGCCGCCACGCCGACCCTGCCCGAAAACCGGGAGACCGCCGACGCCGAGGCCGCCTTCGAGAAGGGCATCGAATTCGGCAAGCAGAACAAGTTCCAGAAGGCCGTGGAGAGCTTCGACAAGGCCATCAAGCTCAACCCCAACCGCGCCGACTACTTCGCCAGCCGGGGCCACGCCAACTACTACCTCAAGCAGTACAACAAGGCCATCGACGACTACACCAAGGCCATCGAACGCAACCCCAATTTCGCCCTGGCCTACTCCATGCGGGGCTTAAGCCGCACCCGGACCGAGAAGTACCAGCTGGCCATCGAGGACTTCAACAAGGCCATCGGCTTCGGGCCCAAGGAAGCCGACTACTACAAGGGGCGCGGCTTCACCTATCTGCACCTCAAGCAGTACGGCCCCATGTGCCAGGACTACCAGAAGGCCTGCACGCTCGGCGACTGCGAACTCCTCGACAGCGCCAAGAAGGAAAAGCTTTGTCAGTAGGCAACGCCTTCTCCACGGAATGCAAAAAGCCCGGCTCCGGCCGGGCTTTTTTATTGTGCGCCCACGGGACGCGCAGACTTGACTTTTCCCTGGCTTCCCAAAACAATCCTCGCGACTTGGTTCGGCATGCCGCGGCAGGCTCGAGCCGCCGTCCGCTTCGTCCTGCAAAGGAGGCACCATGGCCCGGCCCCGAAAGCGCATTTTCCTGCACGCGCGCAGCTTCCTGCTGCATGCCCTCGCCGTCCTTCTCAGCGGCCTGTCCCTGCCCGGGACGACCCTGGCGGCCCAGGCCGTGCCCCTTGACGCCTACGCACGCAAGGCGGTGCCCGGCATCACGGTTTCGGGCGGCAAGGCCCGTGTCCATGACCTGGCCATCGAAGCGTACCCGGGCGAGGACATCAAGGAAGGCCAGTCCGTCTATCGGGTTTCCCTGGACGGCAAGGCTCTTGTCAGCGACGCCGACGACGTGGCGATCCGGGAGAACTTCCCCCGGCCGGGTATGACGACGCTCGTCGTCACGTCCTTTTCCGGAGGGGCCACGGGCTGCTGCTACAGCTACGCCTTTCTCACCCTCGACGCGGACGGGCGCTGCCAGCTGGTCACGACCCTCGACAGCGGCCGGCGCGGCGAATTCGACGCGGGCTTCTTCGAAGACGACGGCCGCATCCTTTGCGGCAGCTGGCCCTTCGAGGGCTACGCCCCGGACGGAAACGGACCGTCGTTCGCCATCTTCCATGCCAACGCGCCCTGGCTCGCCCGCCAGCTTGTCTTCGACGGCGGCCGATGGCGGGCGGACCGCGCCGGCGAATTTCCCGATTTCTACAAGGCGCGCCTGGCCAAGCTCCCCGCCCCCGCAAGCGCGGCGGATGCGGACTCGCGCGGCTCCCTGGCCCTGGAAACGGCTTATGACGCCCTCATGGCCGGCATGGACGCCAGGACGGCAAGCGGCCTCACCGCCAAGGCCCTCGGCACAAAGCTCGCCGCCCTGGCGCCGACGCTGGTCAAGGACGTGCAACAGGTCATCGCCACGGACGCGCTCGTGGAAAACAAGCTTCCCGCCGCGGCCGCCCTGGCTGCCGGCCGGGAGAACGCGCCGCCGGAAAATGCCGTGCCCACGCCCGCCGGACCGGCCCGGGTCAGCGAAGACGACGCCGCGCTGTGCCTGCAGGGTGCGAAGACCCCCTGCGACCACGCGGCCTGCCTCGCGGCCCGGCTCAAGCACTGGGACGAGGCACTCAACGCCCGTTTCAGGGAACTCATGCACGCCTATTCCGAGGATCGCCGGGCGGCGCTCAAGAAGGAAGAGATCGCCTGGGTCAAGGCGTACATGCGCCTGCAGGAGGCCATGAAAGCCCAAAGACAGGGCCCGTGCCCCGACCAGGCCGTCTATCAGGCGGCGATGCTCGATTTCGTGAAGAAACGCGAACTGGCGTTGCAGGCCCTGCCGTCGCGCTAGCGCGCCGCAAGACTTGCGGGACGCCCCGAATGACAGGTCATGCGCGGCAGCGGCAATGCCCCGCGGCCGGCGAATCCGCCCGGTCGGCGGCGCGTCAGCCGCCCTGGTAGAGTTCGAGCAGACCCGGCGGCGGGTCGATGACCACGAAGCCCGCGTCGAGGTCGATTTCCGGAACCAGGGCATCCGCGGCGGGGAAGAGGATTTCGTTGCCGGCGGCGTCGCGGATGACCCACAACTCCGCCCCCCCGGCATCGCGCACGTCGTCTATGACGCCGAAGTCGGGATCGGCCGGCGCGGACGAGGCCAGGCGCACGCGCAGGCCGAGCAGTTCGTGCAGAAAGACTTCGTCGGGATCGGGCGGGTCGAGCTTCGCGGCCGGCACGCATACGACAAGACCGCGCAGGGCCTCTGCCGCGTTGCGGTCCGGGACGCCGTCGAAGGTGACGAGGAAACGTTCCTTGTGGATGCGTGCGGCGCGCACGGTGAAGTCGCGGCCGCGCGCCGGGGCCTGCGCAGGCGACAGGCGCACCACGGCGCCCCGCGCGAAATACGAGGGGGAGTCGGCATGACTGTCGATGCAGACTTCCCCCCGGATGCCGTGGGCACGGACGACATCGCCCACGATGATGTATTTTTCCTCGGCCATGCGGGGCTAGGTCAACGGCTGCCGACCGGAATTTCCGACCGGGCTATTCGAGGATCTCCAGAACCGACCGCTTGCGGGCCTTTGTGGAGGCCGCGCCGAGGATGGTGCGCATGGCCCGGGCGGTCCGGCCTTGTTTGCCGATGACCTTGCCGAGGTCTTCCTTGGCCACCTTGAGTTCGATGACCGAGGTCTGCTCCCCTTCGATTTCCGAGACCTGCACCTGTTCCGGGTTGTCCACCAGGGATTTGGCCATGTACTCGATCAAGTCCTTCAACATACGCACCTCCTCAGGCCAACCGTAAGAGTAAGCGAAGGACTTCCGCCTCCGTTTCCGGATTGCCCCCGGGCCGTACCCGGGGACGAACGCGGCGACGTCGCGGCAACCGGCCCGGACCTCTCCTTCAAAGCGGTGAAAGCCGGTGGCGTTAGACGCCAGCCTTCTGCAGCAGGGCGCGCACGGTATCCGTGGGCTTGGCGCCGCGCTCAAGCCAGAACCGCACTTTTTCACTATCCACTTTTATTTCCGCCGGGTCAACCATGGGGTTGTAATGCCCGAGGTACTCCAACGCCCGGCCGTCACGGCGGGTGGCGGAGTCCATGGCGACGATGCGGTAAAACGGGCGCTTCTTGGAACCCATGCGGGTCAGACGCAGTTTCATGGCCATGACGTATCTCCCTTTATTGCGATGCGTGATCGTTGTTGTGGAAAGCGCGGATGCTTGCGCCTAGCGCTTTTTCCGTTTCTTCCGTTGATCCTTCTTCTTCTTGGCCGCGGCCTTTGCCGCGGCGCGGGCAGCCTTCACCGCCTCGGGGTCGGCCGGCACGCCGCCGCCCGGGGGCATGCCATCCATGCCGCCCATGCCGGGAGGCATCTGCGGCATCCCGCCGGGCATACCGCCCGGCATCTTCATGCCAGGCGGCATCTTGGGCATGGAGGGCATGCCCTTGCCGCCCATCATGCGCTGCATCATCTTTTGCATCTGGGTGAAATTTTTAAGCAGCTGCCCGACTTCCAGCACCGTCGTGCCCGAGCCCCTGGCGATGCGTTCCTTGCGGCTGACATTGATGATCTTGGGCGTGGCGCGCTCGGCCTTGGTCATGGAATTGATGATAGCCTCGACCCGGGCCATCTCCTTTTCCGGCATCTGCACTTCGCCGAGCTGTTTTCTGATCTGCGACATGCCCGGAATCATCTTGAGCAGGCCCTCGATGGAGCCGAGCTTCTTGATGCGCCGCATCTGCGTGCGGAAGTCGTCCAGGGTGAACTGCGCCTTGCGCAGTTTCTTCTCCATGGCCGCCGCTTCCTCGGCGTCCACGTCGGTCTGCGCCTTCTCGATGAGCGTGAGGATGTCGCCCATGCCGAGGATGCGCGAGGCGGCCCGGTCGGGATGGAAAATTTCCAGGTCCGAAAGTTTCTCGCCCGTGCCCACGAGCTTGATGGCCTTGCCCGTGACCTGGCGCACGGAAAGCGCCGCGCCGCCCCGGGCGTCGCCGTCCATCTTGGTGAGCACCACGCCCGTCACGTCGAGGCGGTCGTCGAAGGCCGCGGCCACGGTCACGGCGTCCTGGCCGGTCATGGCGTCGGCGACGAAGAGGATCTCGCCCGGATGGGTCTTGTCCTTGATCGCGGCGAGCTCGTCCATCAGGGTTTCGTCGATGTGCAGCCGGCCGGCGGTGTCGAGCAGCACCACGTCGTGGCCGGTGCGCCTCGCCTCTTCCAGGGCATTCGCGCAGATGTCCACGGGGTTCATGTCCGGCGTGGACGGATAGGCTTCGATGTCGAGCTGGCTCGCGAGCTTGTGCAGCTGGTCGATGGCCGCCGGGCGGTAGACGTCGGCCGGGACGAGGTAGGGTTTGCGCCGCAGTTCCCGCCGCAGCTTGAGCGCGAGCTTGGCGCTGGTGGTGGTCTTGCCCGAGCCCTGCAGGCCCACGACCATGATGACGGCGGGCGAAGCGGACAGGTCGAGTTCCTGGGCCTGGCCGCCGAGGAGTTCCACGAGTTCGTCGTGGACGATCTTGACCACCTGCTGGCCCGGGGTCAGGCTCTTGAGGACGTCCTGGCCCATGGCCCGTTCGCGGACGCGGTCGACGAAATCCTTGACGACCTTGAAATTGACGTCGGCCTCGAGCAGCGCCAGACGCACCTCGCGCAGGGCGGTCTGGACGTTCTCCTCGGTCAGACGGGCATGGCCTCTGATCTTGCGGAAGACGTCTTCGAGTCTGTCGGTCAGGTTGTCGAACATGGTCCCAGGGTACCTCTGTAAAGGGCAAAGTTTGACTACTTAACCGCCAATCGGCAAGACGTCAAGACACGACGTCCCGGCACGCCGGAACGGGAAAAAAAGGCCCCGTCCGCAGGGACGGGGCCTTGACGTCGGTGGGGCGCCGGCAGACCGGGGTCTACCAGCTGTTGCGACGGGCACCGCCGCCGTAGCCGCCGCCGGTGCGGGGCTGACGCTCCTGCGCCTCGTTGATGCGCAGGTCGCGGCCGCCGAAAGCCTTGCCGTTGAGGGCTTCCATGGCGGCGTCGGCGCCTTCGGTGGTCATCTCCACGAAGCCGAAGCCGCGGAGGCGGCCGGTCTCGCGATCAACGATCAGGTTGACCGACTGCACGTCGCCGTAGGCGGAAAACAGGTCGCGGATTTCGTCTTCGTTGGTGGAGAAAGGAAGGTTGCCGACATAGAGTTTCTTGGACATCTGCTAAAGCTCCAGACTGTTATTTGGCTAATTCTTCAGGGTCGCGGGAGCTTGGCAAACGCAAAGATCCTCGGAGACGGTGACAAAGATTTAGCCGGGTGTTGATGGGCGGGAGTTAATCCCGCGCCCTGTCCCTGTCAACAGTTATTTATCGGACGCCTTATCGGCCGTTGGCGCGCCGAAAGCCCGCCTCGGACCGGTCGATGACGGCCTCGTCCACGCAAAATGCCAGCCTGAAATGGCCCGGCAGGCCGAATCCCCGTCCCGGCACGGCCAGCACCCGCTCCTCGGCCAGCCGCGAAACAAAGGCCACTTCGTCGGGATCGGGCGATTTGGGGAAGAAATAAAATGCGCCGCGCGGCATGAAAAATTCATACCCCGCGTTGGTCAGCACCCGGGCCATGGCCGCGCGTCGCCGCGCATAGATTTCCCGGTCCACGTCCTGGCCCAGGGCGCGCAGCAACAGCGCCTGCCCCACGGCCGGCGCGTTGACGAAGCCCATGATGCGGTTGGCGAAGACCATGCCGGCGACGAGCTTTTCCCGGCCGGGCATGTCCGGCGAAACCACGACATAGCCCACGCGCTCGCCGGGCAGGGACAGGTTTTTCGAAAAGGAGCCGATGACCAGGGAATAGGGATAAAGCGGCAGCACCGAGGGTACGACCGCGCCGTCGTAGGCCAGGAAGCGGTACGGCTCGTCGGCAAGGAGGTAGATGGGGCGCTCCCGGCCGGCGCTCACGCGCGTGAGCATGGCCGCGAGCTCCTTGAGGGTTTCGACGGAATAGATCTGGCCCGTGGGGTTGTTGGGCGAATTGATCATGACGACCATGGTGCGGTCGGTGATGGCCGCCTCCATGGCCGGGATGTCCAGGTCGAAAGTGTCGGGCTTCGTCGGCACGGGCGTCAGGATCGCGCCGTGGTTGGCGGCGTAGAAGGCGTATTCCACGAAATAGGGCGAGGGGCAGAGGACCACGTCGCCGGGGGTGAGCACGGCGCGGAAAAAGACGTTGATGCCGCCGGCCGCGCCGCACGTGAGCAGCAGGTCGCCCGGGGCCACGGCCACGCCCTGCTCCTTGCTCAGGTGTTCGGCCAGGGCGGCGCGCACCTCGGGGTAGCCGGGGTTCGGCATGTAGCCCAGGGCGAAGGGCCTGTCCATCTGGCCGGACAGTTCGGCCAGGCACTCGCCGACCACGGGCGGCGGCGGCAGGTCGGGGTTGCCGAGGGAGAAGTCGCAGACCGCGTCTTCGCCGAATTGTTTTTTCAGTTCCAGGCCCTGTTCGAAAATCTTGCGAATCCAGGCCCCGCCCGACAGATACTGCTCCATTTGCTCGGTGACCAGCTTCACGGCCCGCCCTCCAGCGAAAAGTGTATCCGGGAACCATCGCACCAAACCCGAACTGTTGCAATATGGTAACGGGTTTGGCATGCGGCCCTGGAAGCCTGCCGGCAGGCTGGCGAAAAAAGGATTCCCTCCCGGTCGGGATTGACGTATCTTAACTGCCTCGCGGCATCTCCCGCCGAAATTCCTGCAAACGAGTATCCCTATGACCGAGGCGAAAAAGCCTGAAATCCTGGCCCCTGCGGGGGACCCCTATTCCTTTCTGGCGGCCCTGGCCGCCGGAGCCGACGCCGTCTACTGCGGCCTCAAACATTTTTCCGCCCGCATGCTGGCCCGCAATTTCTCCATCTCGGAGCTTGCCGCCCTGGCCGAACTGGCCCGGGGCAGGGGCGTGCGCACCTACGTCGCCGTCAATACGCTTTTGAAACCCGACGAGGCCGAAAAGGCCGGCCGGCTGGTGAAACGCCTCGTGGCCGACGTCGGCCCGGAAGCGCTCATCGTCCAGGACCTCGGCGTGGCCGCGATCGCCCGCCAGGCCGGGTACAAGGGCGAGCTGCACCTCTCCACCCTGGCCAACGTGTCGAGCCCCACCGGCCTTGCCATGCTGCCGGGGCTCTCCTTCGCCCGGGCGGTGCTGCCGCGCGAACTGTCCGTGGACGAGATGCGCGAGATGGCCGAGGCCGCGCCCGAGGGCCTCTCCCTCGAGGCCTTCGTGCACGGGGCGCTGTGCTACAACGTCTCGGGCCGCTGCTACTGGAGCAGCTTCCTCGGCGGCAAGTCCGGGCTGCGCGGCCGCTGCGTCCAGCCCTGCCGCCGCCTCTACGAGCACCGCGGCGTCAAGGGCCGCTACTTCTCCTGCCAGGACCTGAGCCTCGACGTGCTGACCAAGGCGCTGCTCACCATTCCGCAGATCACGGCCTGGAAGATCGAGGGCCGCAAGAAGGGGCCGCACTACGTCTACCACGCCGTGGCCGCCTACAAGCTTTTGCGCGACGCCCCGGACGACGCCTCGGCCAAGAAGATGGCCGCGAGCTTCCTGGAGCAGTCGCTCGGCCGGGCGACCACGAACTACAATTTCCTGTCCCAGCGCCCGAAAAACCCCGTCGACACCAAGGAGCGCACCGGCTCCGGCATGCCCGCCGGCAAGCTGACGCGCGGCGCCAAGCCCGGCCAGTGGAACCTTTCGGCCCGGGTGTCGCTGCTGCCCGGCGACCTCGTGCGCCTGGGCGTCGAGGACGAGCCCGGGCACCGCGTGGTCAAGGTCACGCGCGCCGTGCCCAAGGGCGGCCGCCTGACGCTCACCTTCGCCGACGGCCCGCGCCCGGAATCGGGCATGCCGGCCTTTCTCATCGACCGCCGCGAACGCGGGCTCATGGACAAGATCGGCCCCCTGGAGTCGGCGCTGGCCAAGATTCCCGAGCGCGAAGCCAAGCCTGTGGAGTTTTCGCCCGCGCTGCCCAAGCCCCGCAAGGCCGGCCGGGTCGAGCCCCTTGCCATAAGCGTCTGGCGGCACCCGGACATGCGCAAGGAAAAAGGCCCCTTCGGCGTCTGGGTCTCCACCAAGCGGGCGCACAACCTGCCGTTGCAGCGCGCGGCCACGGTCTGGTGGTGGCTGCCGCCGGTCGTCTGGCCCGACGAGGAAAGCGAATTCGTGAGCCTGATTGCGGCCATCGTCTCGCGCGGGGGCAAGCGCTTCGTGCTCGGCGCGCCCTGGCAGACCGGGCTTTTCCCCAAGGGCGGCAAGGGCGTCGATTTCTGGGCCGGGCCGTTCTGCAACATCGCCAACCCGCTGGCCCTGGGCGAGCTGGCGCGTCTGGGCTTTGCCGGCGCGTTCGTCACGCCCGAGCTTTCCGGCGAGGACCTGCTCGCGCTGCCGGCCCTTTCGCCGCTGCCCCTTGGCGTCGTGTACAAGGGCGCGTGGCCGCTCGGGCTTTCCCGCGTGCTCTCGGGCGAGGTCAAGACCTGCATGCCGGTGATCAGCCCCAAGGAAGAAGGGCTGTGGGCGGTCAAATACGACCGCACCTACTGGCTCTACGCCAACTGGGAAATGGACCTCTACAAACACCGCGACGCCCTGGAGAAGGCGGGCTATATCGTGTTCGCCGACCTGCGCGAGCCGCTGCCCAAGGACATAACCAGGCGGGAGCGCACCAGCCATTTCAACTGGGAAGTCGGGCTGCTCTAGCGCCGTATCCTCCAGGAACGGACCGGCCTTCTCCGAAGGCAACCGCTTCGGTTCATGCGTTTTGTTGAAAATGGCGACGTCTTTTCCATGGGAAGCGAAGCTCACGCCGCCTCCCATGAAAAAGACGTCGCCATTTTTCGTGGAAACAGTAACAATGCGCCAGTAGTAGAACCGATAGCCGCAGCAACCTCTCGCCAAGGACAGGATATTCGCATGGCCCGGCCGCGCAAGCTCTACATCGCCATGGTGGGTTTGCCGGCCATGGGCAAGTCCACCATCGCCGCCAAAATCAAGGAAAACCTGGAAAAAGACGACATCAAGGTCGGCATCTTCAACAACGGTGACGTGCGCCGGCGCATGATCCCCGGCAACACCTCCCACCCCGGCTTCTACGACCCGTCCAACGCCCAGGCGGTGGCGCTTCGCGAACGCATCGCCGCCGTCAACTTCGCCGAGGCCAAGGCCTTCCTTTCCGCGGACGGCGACATCGCCATCCTGGATGCGACCAACGTCTCGCGCAAACGCCGCGAGACCCTGCGCGAGCAGCTCCCCAACCACCCGGTGCTCTTCGTCGAGTGCATCAACGACGACCCGGAACTCCTCGCCCTGTCCGTGGCGCGCAAGACCCGGCTGCCGGAATTCGCCGACCTGAGCGAAGCCGAGGCCAAGGCCAGCTTCGTCACCCGCATCGGCTACTACCGCCACATCTACGAGCCGCCGCACGAGGTGCGCGACCTCGTGCGCCTGGATACGCTCAACAACCGCATCCTCGCCGAGCACGTCTCCGGCGACGTCCCCTACTACGGCCGCATCCGCGACCTGCTCATGTCCGACTGGATCAAGAACCTCTTTCTCGTGCGCCACGCCGAGAGCGAATACAACGTCAAGGACCGCGTGGGCGGCAACGCGAGCCTCACGGAAAAGGGGCGCAGACAGGCCTGGGCGCTGTCGCGCCATTTCATCGGCACGCCGCTGCCCTACATCTTCACGAGCACGCTCACGCGCACCCTGGAAATGGCCGAGCCGCTCCTGGAAACGCGCAAGGGCACGACCATCCACCACGCCTTCCCGGAATTCGACGAGATCGCCGTGGGTGCCTGCGAGGGCATGTCCTATGCGGAAATCGAGCGGGACATGCCGGATCTTTTCGCGGCGCGCGCCCGCAACAAGTACAACTTCGTCTACCCCGGCGGCGAGGGCTACGCGACCATGGCCGGCCGGGTCTACCGGGGCATCAAGAAGGCGATCTACCTAAGCGGCAATTCCGAGCACATCATGATCATCGGCCACCAGGCGGTCAACCGCATGATCCTTTCGGATTTCCTCTTCCGCCGCGCCGAGGACGTGCCCTACATCTTCATTCCCCAGGACAAGTACTTCCACATCGTCTCGACGCAGACGAAAAAGCTGTTCGAGCTGCGCAAGTACTGAACTGCGGCGCGCCGGGCGGCGGCCCGGGGACAAATTGTCCCTTGCAAACCCGCCGCCACATGCTACCCTTTCCCAAACTCATGGTTCATACCACAACGATGTAGGCATGATGACGCGGCTTCGCGTCTATTGGCAGAGGGGGTCTCTCGCGCAGCCGCATGGCGCAACAATGCTCCACAAGGAGGACCGGCATGGCTGACTGGGAAAAGAAGATCGATATTCGCAAAGTGTTCGTCCTGCAACCCACGCGTCCCACCACCTACTTCGGCGTGGGGGCCGTGGGCAAGGTCGGCGACATCCTGGCCGGGCTCGCCGCCAAGGGCACGGGCAAGGTGCTCGTGGTCACCGACGCCGTCGCCTACACGGCAAGCGGCGCCTGGAAGACCGTCAAGCCGGCGCTCGACGCCCACGTCGCCTGGAAACATTACGACAAGGTCCGCCCCAACCCCACCTACGCCAACTGCGAGGAAGCCGCGGCCATGGGCCTGGACTTCGGCGCGGGGGCCATCCTCGCCATCGGCGGCGGCAGCGCCATGGACACCGCCAAGACCGCCGCGGTGCTCATGCAGCATCCCGGCAAGAAGTCCGTGGACTTCTATGAGAAAGGCGAGCCCATCACCGGCGCGCTGCCCCTGGTGCTGATCAACACCTCCCACGGCACGGGCTCGGAATGCGACGCCTTCGCCGTGGCCCAGTCCGATGGCGAGGACAAGCCGGCCATCAACTCGCCGCACATCTACGCGACCTTCACCATCGAGGACCCGGCGCTGACGGCGACCATGCCGACCAAGCAGACGATCTCCACCTCCATCGACGCCGTCAACCACGCCCTGGAAGCGGCCACCACCATCACCACCACGCCCTATTCCATCGGCCTGGCCCGCGACGCCATCCGCCTCGTCGCCACCTACCTGCCCACGGCCATCGTGGAACCGGGCAACCTCACCGCCCGCTACTGGCTCATGTACGCCTCGGCCATCGCCGGCATCAGCTTCGACCTGGGACTGCTCCACATCACCCACGCCATGGAGCACGCCATGAGCACCCTCAACGCCGCCGTCACCCACGGCGACGGCCTGGGCATCCTCATGCCGGCCATGGTCCAGGAAATCTATCCGGCCGTGCCGGAAGTCGTGGCCGACTTGTTCGCGCCGATCATTCCCGGCCTCAAGGGCGTGCCGGGCGAAACGGACTTCGTCGTCGGCAAGTTGCGCCAATGGTGCCATGGCGTCGGGCAGGCCACATCCATGGCCGCATACTATAGCGAGGCCGATATCCCGGCACTGACGCAAACGGCCATGGCCTCGTCGCTGTCCAAAATGCTCTTCCCCCTGGCCCCCGTACCGGTCAGCGAAGAACTCATTGCCCGCATTTTCCGCAACTCCCTCTAGACGCTCCAGGCGTCCGGGGCCGCACACGGTCCCGGACGCCATGAAAATCCGCCGGTTGGCGTCCCCCACCAATCCCCACACGTATCCATTCGAATTTCCTCGTTCCCCATTCGAAGTACTGGCAACATCCTGGCGATCCATGCTAGCGTATTGCATCATGAAAAACATCGCCCTCCAGATGTTTTGCTGCCTGCTGCTCGGTATTTTCCATGCCGTGGCGCAGTGCGCCGCCGAGGCGACGCCGCCGGACGCCGACGCCCCGGCGTGCCAGGAGCTCGTCTATGCGACCAATCCGCACTACCCGCCCTACGACTGGTCCATCGGCGAGGCGACCTATGCCGGGGCCACCATCGAACTGCTGGAAATGGCCGCGCCCGAGGGCGTGCGCTTAAAGCCCGTGGTCCTGCCCTGGAAACGGGCCCTGCTTCTCGCCGGCGAAGGCAAGATCGACCTGCTGGCGAGCCTGCGCATCACGCCCGAGAGGTCGCAATACCTGCGCTTCACCAGCCACCGCGCCTTTCCCAACCCCATCGTGGCGTTCGTCCGGGCGGACCGGCGCTTTCCCTACGAAAAATGGGACGACCTCAGGGACAAGACCGGCGGCGTGAGCCTCGGCGACACCTTCGGCGGCGGCTTCGACGCCTACATGCGCGCGCAGCTGCACGTCGAGGAAGCGCCCAGCATGGAGGAAAACTTCCGCAAGCTCGATTCCGGCAGGATCGACTACTTCGTCACCAGCCTCTACGCCGGCCAGGCCTACCAGGCCACGCACCGCTTCGCGCATCCCGTCGTCGCCCTGTCGCCCCCGATTTCCGAGCAGGACATCCATTTCGGCTTCAGCCTGCGCTCCCCGTGCCTGCCGCTGCTCGAACGGCTAAGCGCAAGGCTTGAGGAGCTCGACGCCCAAGGCGTCCCGGAACGGCTCCTGCGCAAGTATTTGCGGCATTATGCGGAGCACCCCCCTGCCGATCATGAGTAACCCGCGGCGCGCGCCATGGACACACACGTAGAGCTCTCTCCCAGGACCAACAGCATCAGCCGCCGGCTGTTGCGGCAGGTTGTGCTCTTAAGCCTGGCCCTGGCGCTGGCCTTGGCCGCCATCCAGGCCGTGCTCTCCTACAAGGACGAACTCGACGCCACCAGGCGGACGCTCAAGCTGATCGAAACGACGCAGGTCCCGGGCATCAGCGAATCGCTTTGGGACTTCAACAACGAGACGCTCTCCGCCCAGCTCGAAGGCATCCTCCACTACCGCCGGATCATCTTCGCCGCCGTATACGCGGACGGGCAACCTGCCCTGGAGGCGGGAACGAAGCAGGAAGGCCACGCCTTCACGACGGAAATCCCCATCCTCCATGCCGGGCCCACGGGCGAGCAACGCCTGGGGAGCCTCATCGTGCAGGCGGACACGTCGTTTCTCCTTGCGGACGCGGCCGGCAAGGCTTTCGGCAACTTCGCCGCCTCCCTCGCCATCGTGGCGCTCGTGTCCTTTGTGACCTTCCATTTCTTCAAGCACATGGTCGCCACCCCGCTTGGCGCCATCGACCGCTATTTCCGCGCGGTCGCGCCGGGCACGGACGCCCCTCCCCTGCGCGTCGAGAGAACTGCGCACTACGACGACGAGATCGACAACATCGTCGAGTCCGTCAACCGCATGCTGCTCGCGCTCAAAACGGCCTATGCGGACCTCAGCGACAACAAGCGATTGTTGCAGGAAATCCTCGACGCCGTCCCCCAATCCATTTTCTGGAAGGACGCGGCTTCCGTCTATCGGGGCTGCAACGCCGCATTCGCCCGGGACGCGGGCATCGCCTTCCCGCAGAACATCGTCGGCAAGACCGACCGCGACCTGCCCTGGACATCCGAACAGACGGCGGGCTTCCTGGCCGACGACCAGGCGGTCATGGCCTCGGGGCGACCCAAAGCGCACATTGTGGAACAGCTGCGCAAGCCCGACGGCGGGCAGATCTGGCTGGATACCGCGAAGCTGCCCATGAAGGACGCCTCCGGCCGGGTCACCGGCGTACTCGGCGTCTACACGGACATCACCGAACGCCTGGAGGCCGAACACAGCCTGCGCGAGGCCAAAAGCCAGGCCGAGGCGGCCAGCCGCTCCAAATCCGCGTTCCTGGCCAACATGAGCCATGAGATCCGCACGCCGCTTTCCGGCATGCTCGGCATGCTGCACCTGCTCGAAAGCACGACGCTTACGCCGGAACAACAGGAATACGTCGCGGCGACCATCAAATCGACCAATCGCCTCACGCGCCTGCTTTCGGACATCCTCGATATTTCCCGGGTGGAAGCGGGCAAGATGCGGATCGTGGACGGGGAATTCGCCGTCGCGGAACTGCGCACGGCCATTCTCGAGCTCTTCACGCCCAAGGCCGCGGAAAAAAACCTCGCCCTGACCTTCGCCATCGACCCCGCCCTGCCGGAAACGTGCGTCGGCGACGAGGCCCGCATCCTTCAGGTCCTGTTCAACCTCGTCGGCAACGCCATCAAGTTTACGGAATCCGGCGGCGTGGCCATCGAAATTTCTCTTTCCTGCCGCCCCCGCGACCGCGAGATTCGGACGCTTTTTCGCATCAGCGACACGGGCATCGGCCTTTCCGACGCGGAAATCACGGACATCTTCGCCCCCTTTTCCCAGGTCGAAAACTCGTTTACCCGTCGCTTCCAGGGCGCGGGGCTCGGCCTTTCCATCGTGCACAAACTCGTCGGGCTCATGCACGGCGAAATCGCCATCGACAGCACCCCGGGTTCGGGGACGACGATCTACGTTTCCCTGCCCCTGCACCTCCCCAATCCCGCTTCGGCCGCCGCGACGGCCGTCGCCGCAGCCGTCGCCGGGGACACGAAGGCATGCCCGCCGCGCATCCTCATGGCCGAGGACGACGAGATCAGCCTCGTCGCCGGCAAGTTCCTGCTGGAAAAACTGGGCTACAGCGTCACGTGCGCGCGGGACGGCAAGGAAGCCCTGCAACGCCTCGACGAGCAGGACGTCGACTGCGTGCTCATGGACGTGCAGATGCCGGTCATGGACGGCCTGGAAGCGACGCGGGCCATCCGCAATCTGCCTCCGGAGCACCGCAACGCCGGCGTGCCCGTCATCGCCCTGACCGCCTACGCCATGCGCGGGGACAGGGACCGCTTCCTTGCCGCCGGCATCGACGATTACGTGTCCAAGCCCGTGGACGTGGCGACGCTGCAGGCGGCGCTTGAGCGGGCGACAAAGAGGGGGAAGCCGGCGGACGGATCGTCCGGGAGTTGCATTCGATATACGTAACGCCTGTGATTCCAGAGCGTTGCAAAAATCGCGCCGACTTGACGCCGCTGCCGCTTTCCCCTAACAGGTCAAAACGAGGCTGTCGGGACGCCGGGACGCTTTTTCCGCGTACGGCCTTGCCGGGCGGCATGATGGTCATGACGGTACAAGCGCTCCCGCGACGCATCGCGTTCCTCCCTCCCCTTCCGCCGGCACGCCCGCACTGCGCACCGGCTGTTCCCGCGCAACGCGACCTCTTTTCCGCCAACTGCCCGGATACGTAGCCACGCCAGATGTCGCCCCATCCCGCCCAGATGTCCCTTGTCTTCTTCTCCTTTTCCGTGGCAGCCCTGTACGGTCCGGCCCTGCTCGCGGTTCTCGGGCTTTACGTGTATCTTTCCCGGAAAAAGTCGCGCGTTTCCCGCCGCGAGGAAAAACACCGGCGCATCCGCGAGGCCATTGTTGCGCGGGGCCAGGCCAAACGCCGCAAACTGGCCCTCGTGCTCCAGCGAGACAACATTCGCGAACTGGCCGTCATCGTGCGCGAGCAGCTCGAAGCCAACAAATTGCGTATGACTCCCTACATGCACCAGCGCACGTCGGTCTTCATCGAAAAGACCGTCACCGTCGTGGATTTCGACGGCCTGCTGGCCCTGCACCGGTATCTTGCCGACGCCGACCCGGGGCAGGTTCCGCTGGTGATGGATCTCTTTTTCGAACAAACGAGGTAGGCATGGCGTTTCCTGAGAATATCGGGCAGTTTTTTTCCAGGCTCATCAACGCCTTCCGCGGCGAAACCGCGAGCTGGCAGCGCGAGAACCAGCCCGAGCTCGACCGGCTCAAGGAGGAAAAGCTCGTGGCCGCGGCCGAGCTCAAAAGGCGCCTGGAAATCATGGAAATCCGCTTTCGCGAGGAGTGCAAGCGCACGCAGATGGAAGAGGAGCGCCAGACCGAGCAGTTCGCCGAATTCCTCTCGAGCATCGACGAGATGAAGGCCAACATGCTGGAATATTACGCCACGATGCCCAGGCCGCTGGCGCTGATGATCCACCACCACGCCGCGGAACTGCTCAAGGAGGCCTGGCACAGCCCCGATGCCAGGGAGCGCGTGCACAAGCAGGCCCGCTTCACGCAGTTCATGCTCACCATTACCGAGGATCTGGCCGCCCTGGGCGACGGCAGTGTGCAAAAGGCCCTGCCTGAAAAGACCATCGCCTTCATCCAGGACGAAGCCGACTGACGCTTGATTTCCCCTCGGCCTCTTTCCCTTTCATACACCCCTGCCTCCCCCCTTTGAGGAGGTCCAGGAGGGGGGCACCCCCTCCTGGCCGCCGGAGGCATTCTTCTCCCCCTCTCCTCTCCCCTACCTCTCGCGCGCCGCGGCGCGGCGTTTCTGGCGGGCTTCGGTCAGGCAGGAGAGGCCCTCGCCCTTGCGCAGGGGCACGAAGCAGAGATTGTCGCTGACGCAGGCCGACGGGGCCGCGTCGCCGGATTGCCAGCGCGCCACGAGGCCCGGTTCGCGGATCAACGGCCGCGACAGGGCGACCATGTCGGCCGTGCCCGAGGCCACGAGGTCCTCGGCGGTTTCCAGGCTGCGCACGCCGCCGACGAGCAAAAGCGGGATGGAGAGGCCCTGCGCCTTGAGCGCCTTGGCCGAATCCCTGTACCAGGCCTCGCCGTCCGGGATGGCGATCTTGCCCGGCCGGATGGGCGAGAGTTTGCCGCCGTCGAGCACGCCGCCGGAAAGCTCCAACGCGTCCACGCCGGCCGCCTCGAGCCAGAGCGCGACCTGCCGGCTTTCCGCGGCGGTCATGCCTCCCTCGATGAAATCCTCGCTGTTGAGCTTGACCAGGAGCGGAAAGTCCCGCCCCACCCGGCCCCGGATCGCGCTCACGGTTTCGAGCAAAAGCCGCGCCCGGTTTTCCAGCGAGCCGCCGTAGGCGCCGCTGCGGCGGTTGGTGCGCGGGGAGAGGAACTGGCTTATGCCGTAGCCGTGGGCGGCATGGATCTGCACGCCGTCCGCGCCCGCGTCGCGGCAAAGCGCGGCCGCCGCGCCGAACGCCGCCTGGAGGCGGGCGAGGTCCTCGGCGGTCATGGCCGCGGAGGGCGCGATGCCGGCCGCGGCGTCGCCCGCGCTTTCCGACGGCCCCACTGCCGGCTCCCCGGACAGGGCCGGGTTGGCCCGGCCGCCGGCATGGGCCAACTGTACCACGAACCGGCCGCCGTTGGCATGCACGCAGCGCGCAAGCCTGGCCACACCCGCCTCCATGGCGGCGACGTGCACGCCCATCTGGCCGACGCCGGCCTGGCCGCGTTTTTCCACATAGGCGTGGCCGGAAATGATGAGCCCCACCCCGCCCTTGGCCAGGGCCGCCATGGCCGCCTCCAGGCGGTCGGTGACCGCGCCGTCGGGCGCGGCCAGGCCCTCGGCCGTGGCCGAGCGGACAAAACGGTTGGCGCTGCGCATGCCGTTGATGGCAATGGGCGTGAAAACCTGCATGGTTGGTCCTTATGCCGCCTCGAAACGGTCAAGGAACCGTTCCAGGTCGTTGCGGTCACCGTCCTGATAATCCTCCGGGTACAGCAGCGCGCCCATGAAAAAAATGCTTTCCAGGGAAAGCGCCATGCCGGCCCGGCGCGCGAAATCCTCGAGCCCCGCGGCAAAGGCCGCCGCGCCATCGGCGTCGCTGCCCTTAAGCACGCCCGCCGTTTCCTCGGGCAAGGCCTCCAGGGCCAGGCATTTTTCCGTCAACCGCGCCCGGTGCGCGGCGGTGTCGCCCTCTTCATGCAGCGCCCGCGAAGCCTCGGCCTCCAGCCGCCGCACCTCACCCGCCGCCTCGAGCGCCAATTCGAGCGCCGCAGCGGGAACCTTGCGTTTGCCCATCGTGCCTCCCTCGCACGGCCGATGCCCTGGCCGCGCGCATTCTTCATTACCAAAACCGCGCACCAAGGCCAAGGCCCGCCCGGAAAGACACGGCGCGAAGCAGCGCTCCCCTTCCCAAGGAGTCCTTTTTTTCGTAACATACGAAAGAGTTATGCCCTCCCCCAATGAACAGCCGGAAACGGCCCCCACGCCCCCGCAGGCTCCCGAGACGGCCACTCCCCGTCCCTCTCCGGACGGCCTGTCCGGCCGCCTGCATTTCGACCGGCGCGACAGGGCGCTGCTCGATCTCGTGGACGACGTGCTGGGGCATCCTTCCTCGAGCATGCGGCGGCTGCTCGCCCCCTACCTCCACCCCCACGGCATCAAGGAGATGGCCGCCCCGCGCGAGCTGCGCATCGCCTACGCCACGGCGCGCCTGCTCGGCTCCCTGGACGCGGGGCAGGTGGAGAGCCGGCTTTCCGCCCTGCGCTCCCTGCGCGACGAGGTGCTGGCCACGGCCGAATCGGGCCTGGAGAAAAACACGGCCCGGGTGCTGCTCCAGATCATGAAGGATCTCGTGCGCGCCCGGAGCGACACGCGCCGCCGCCTGGAACTGGCCCACGACTTTCGCGCCGCCGTGACCGGCAAGCCCCGCGTGGTGCGCCGCCTGCTCGCCGAGCGCCACCTGCTGGAGATGCCCGAGGCGCAAAACCAGCTCGCCTTCGACGACCACGTCCACGACGCCAACACCAAGGGCCGCAAATCGCCCACGCACCTCGTCATGGACGCCTGGATCAAGGGCATCCGCCGCCTCACCGTGGTCCACTACCATTTCGTGGGCAAGGACACGGCGGCCGAGCTGCTGGAAGCGGCGGCCATCATGGGCATCGAGGCGGACATCGCCATCGAATGCATGGCCCGCCAGGACGGCCGTCCGGTCAAGCTCCTGTGGACGCCGCTCGGGCTTTCCGAGCCGTGGAGCTTCGCGGCCTTCCTGGGCCGGCCCGAGGTGCGCCGGTTCATGGAGGAAGGGCGCGCCGCGTCGGCGCGCTGGCGCGACAACGCCCTGAGGCTGCTCGACGCGGTCAACGACCGGCACCGTCAGGCGCTACGCGAGGCCACGGGCCTCAACCTGCCGCCGCTCGATCCCGAGGCCTTCCTGCGCTTCGTGGGCGCGGGCCAGCCGAGCGTCTACCATCTGGCGCGCTACATCCACGAATTGGCCCTGCCGCTGCTCGAGGCGCAGGCCACAGCCCTTGCGGACGCGCCTCCGGATGCGCCGCAGCGCCTGGCCCTGGACGCCGCCTGCGACGCCCTGGAGGTCGAAGCCCTGCTCGGTGGCTGCCTGTCGCGCACGGCCAATCCCGACATCACGCCACCCGACGCCGCCGCGCCCGGGGAGACCCTGCCCGAACGCCTGTCGCAGCCGCCGGCCGTTGTGGCCAGACGCCTGACCCGGCTCCACCGCCCCAACCGCCTGACCCTCGTTGCGGCGGAAATGGCCCCGGCCGACATGCTGCTCGCCCTTTTCGCCTGCAAGGGCGCGATCACGCACCTGGAAATCTTCAACCTGCGCATCTTCGAGATCACGGGGCAGGGCACGGACATCGCCCTGGAGGTGCTGACGGGCCTCAGCGCCGGCGACGTGTCCGCGGTCAAGCGCCTGCTCGTGCTGCTTGCCGCAAGGTCCCGCAACGCAGGCGACGAGGACACGGCCGACCGGCTCCTGACCTTGCGCCAGGAGGCGGCGGCCCTTTGCGACATCTACCGCCAGGCCCCGCTTGGCGCATGCCTGGGCTCGGATTCCACGGGCCGCTCCACCTCCTGCCACGGCATGGGGCTGGTGGTGGCCGACACCCTGCCCGCGCGCGCCCTGGCGCATCTGGCCCGGCGCGCCAAGGCCCCGCAGGAAAGCCTGCGCCGGTCCATCTCCGTGGGCATGGCCGTGACCCCTCGCCTGTCCGCCCTGCCCGACGCCTTCGGCCCGGGGCCGTGCACGCGGCTGTTGCGCCGCCTGCGCGAACTGCCCGGCCTGCGCATGGCCGGCTACCACTGGCGGCTGTCGTGGACGGCGCGCCGCTACTACAAGGCGACGCCGGAGACGGCCAACATCCACACCCTGGGCGGCATCCAGGACAAGACCGCGGACAGGCTCCACGCGGCCACGGCCCGCCCCCGGCTGCGGCTGCGCTACGTCAGCGGCAACATCAAGAACGCGCTCAAGATCCTGGTCGGCTTCGGCGTGGCCGCCGCGTCCTTCGCCTCGGTCAATTCCTGGTGGGTGCTGGCCTACGGCGGCGCTTGCATCTGGTTCGGCATCACGGGGCTAAGAAACGTGGTCCAGGCCGCCATCGGCTGCGGCGGCCGGCGGCACGGCTCGCTGGTTGCGCTGCGCGATCACGTGAGCATCGACCGCATCGCGGATTCGCTTTTTTTCACCGGCTTTTCCGTGCCCCTGCTCGACATCCTCACGCGCAAGCTGCTGCTCGAACAGGCGCTCGGCATCACCACCGCAACCAATCCCCTGGCGCTTTTCACGATCATGGCCCTGGCCAACGGCCTCTACCTGGCCAGCCACAACCTCTACCGCGGCCTACCCACGGCCGCGGCCGTCGGCAATCTCTTCCGCACCATCCTCTCGATTCCCCTGGCCCTCGGCATCAACCACGGCCTGGCCCTGGCCCTTCGCGCCGCCGGCGCGGCATCGCCGGAAACCGCGCTGGAGCCCTTCGCCGCCATCATCTCGAAGTTCGCCTCGGACTGCGTGGCCGCCGGCATCGAGGGCCTGGCCGACCGGGCGCGCTACGAGCGCATGCGCATCCGCGACTACCGCGACAAATGCCGCCAACTCTACGAGGCCCAGGCGCAGATCGAACGCGCCTACCCCGACGCGGACGCGGCAAGCCTGCTCGAGACGCCCAAGGCGCTCATGGCCGACCTGCGCCAGCGCCGGGCCGACCTGGAGAAAGTGGTCATCGTCAACGCTCTGGATTTCCTCTATTTCTGGATGTGCCAGCCCCAGGCGCGGCCTGTGCTCGCCAAGACCATGCGCGGCATGAGCCAGGAGGAACGCCGCGTCTTCCTGCTCTCCCAGGACGTGCTGCGGCGGGAAAAAGAGATCAGCCGCCTGCTCATCGACGGCCTCGTCGGCCGCAACTTCGCGCCGGCCCTGGCGTTTTATTTAAGCAGCTTCCGCCGCTACCTGGCCGACATGCGCGTGCTGGCCGGCCGCTACCCGCCCGCAGCGAGCCTCAGTCTCGAAAACACCGCCCCCGGCCGCCGCAAGGACCAGGAAGGCGTGTAGGGGAGAGAGGAGAAGGGGGAAAGGAAGAGGGGGAAGAGAAGATGCCTCCGGCGGCCAGGAGGGGATGCCCCCCTCCTGGACCTCCTCAAAGGGGGCAAGGGGTGTAACGGGCGAGAGGAGAGAGGCGGCATTGGCGCAGGGCGTACAGACGGCCGTGCGCTTTCCTGCGGGCCGGCCGGCCCGCAGGAAAGCGCACGGAGGTGAAAAACTAGGCTTCGCTCGCGCTGATGCCGGACAGGGCGCTGGAAATGATGCTGTCCATCTTTTCCATGGGATTGCTGCCGGAAGACTGTTGCGCCGTGTTGCCGTAGGCCTGGGCGGCGGCGGACTGGGCTCCCGTGCCGCTCGGTGGCTGGGACGGCTTCAGGGACGACATGTTGCCGGACTTGGCGGCCTCGGCGAACTTGTCGGCCATGTCGCTGTACATCTTCGCCTCGTTGGAATCCGAGGAATTGCTGGCGGCTTCACTCAAACTGTCGGAAATCTTCTGGGCCGCTTCCTTGAACTTCTCCGGGTCAGAGCTTGCCAGATCGTTGAGCTTTTGCATCGTCTGCGCGCCCTTGGAAAAGTTCTTCTCGTCGCCGGAAATCGTAAGCGCGGTGGAATCCGAATCCGACGAGGCACTCGTGCTCGACGTGGTCGAGCTTCCGGTCAGGGTGGAAAGGGTATTGGTAGAAGAATAATTAAGGCTGATCAGGTCCGTGGACATGGCGTCTCTCCTTTGGTTTCGTGCACCATTGCCGCCCTTATCGGACGCCTGCCCAGGGAGTTTATGGTTAAAATAATAATTTTACGCCGTAACCTTTTGCAACAAATAACGTCACCAAAGCATAACCCGCGCACTTCCAGGCACTGCTTAAGCAATACCGAGACAATATTTATTTTTACAATTCAACCTTCACATCGCATCCAAACAACGCGCAAGAAATCATATCGCCATTCAAGCGCCAATCCCGCCTGACCCTGCCGCTTATTCCATTACATTTTTCAAAAAATCACTTCGTTGCTTTTGCAGCGAAAGCAAACCGTCGCATTTAGCAACCCACGGCTTCGTGTTTTCCACACCATGGGCTCCGGGCACGCGCGTGCCAGGGCACAAGCCCGTCGCGCCCCGTGCATGCCCGCCCGTGCAGCGTCGGGCGCGGCGCGAACGCCGCTCTGCGACCGGACAATTTTCCCAGAAAAAAAGCGAACGGCCCGCGTCGCCGATGGCGACGCGGGCCGTTTTATTGCGGGAGTGGCTAGAACATCTGCTTGAGCAGGTCCTCGCCCTTGCCGAGCGGCGCGTTGGGGTCGGTGAAGAAAGCCTTTTCCTGCTCCTCGTCCATGATCGCCATGGAGCCGCGCTCGGTGCCTTCCTTGAAAGCCATCGGCACCCCGTCCACCGTGCCCATGGCGATGCCCGGCGGCCGCGAGAAGTCCTCCACCGGGTAATCGTCCTCCACGGCCTTGCGGTAGGAGAGCCAAATGGGCAGAGCCGCCCGGCCACCGGTTTCGCCCTTGCCCATGGGCTTGGGCTGGTCGAAGCCGATGTAGCAGCCGGAGAGCAGATACGGCGAAAAACCCATGAACCAGGCGTCCTGGAAATCGTTGGTGGTGCCGGTCTTGCCGGCCAGCGGCCGCCCCAGCACCTTGACCGCGGTGGCCGTGCCGGCGCGCACGACCTCCTTGAGCAGGCAGTCCATGATGTAGGCGGTCTGCGGCGAAATCACCTGCTTGATCTCGGGCTTGTTGACGAAGATCTCCTCGCCCCAGGGACTTTTGACGTCCAGCACGAAGCGGGGCTTGATCGTGGAGCCGTCGCGGGCGAAGGCGGAATAGGCCTGCACCATGTCCAGGAGATTGACGGCCACCGCGCCCAGGCTCACGGGCAGGTACGGCACGAATTCGCCGCGAAGCCCGAGCTCGCGCGCCCGCTCCACGATCTTCTTCATGCCCACCTGCTGCGCCACGCGCACCGTAACCAGATTTTTGGACTTGGCCAGGGCCGAGCGGATGGTCATGGGGCCGCCGTAGTCGCCTTCGTAGTTGCCCGGCGACCAGACCTGGCCGCTCCAGGGATCGCGGTAGGAAAAGGGGCCGTCCATGACCACCGTGGCCGGTGTCATGCCATTGTCCATGGCCACGGAATAGACGATGGGCTTGAACGAGGACCCGGGCTGGCGGAAGGACTGGGTCGCGCGGTTGAACTGGCTTTTCTCGAAGGAGAAGCCGCCGACGCAGGCCAGCACCTCGCCCGTGCGCGGGTCCATGGACACGATGGCCCCCTCGATGCGCGGTTCGAGCTGCATGGCGAGCTTCCACATGGGCCGGCCGGATTTCACCGGCTGGGGCGCGGGGGCCGCGGCCTGCGCCTTGCCGCCCTTGCCCTTGCCGGAAGCGGGGGCCTCGGCGGCTTTCTGCGCCGCAGGCTTTTCCGCGCCGGGTTTTTCCGGCACGGCCAGCACCGAGGCCCAGACGAGGTCGCCGGGCTCAACCTTGCCCTTGGCGAAGCTCATCTCCTCGGCCGGGATGAAACCGTACTTGTCGCCGAAGCGCACCACCGCGCCCTGGCCGGAAACCTCCTGCACCAGCGCCTTGACCCAGCGCCCGGGCACGAGCAGGGACTCGGGCACGTTGCTGTGGGCGTAGAAATCGTCGTATTTGTCCTTGTCGAGTTTCTCCAGGGTAGGCTTGTATCCCCGGCGCTTCTCCGAGGCGACGAGCCCCTCGCGCAGAGCCCGCTCGGCCGCCTCCTGGTGCTTGAGGTCCACGGCCGTGTGCACGTGCAGACCGCCGTTGTAGACCTGGTCCTCGCCGAAGCGGTCGATAAGCTCCCGGCGCACCTCTTCCAAATAGAACGGGGCCACCTCCCACGACGGGTCGGGCATGCTTTTGAACACCAGCGGCTCGGCCACGGCCGCGTCGTGCTGGGCCTGCGTGATCCAGCCCTGGGCGAGCATACGCCCGAGAACGTATTTCTGACGGTTCTTCGCCGACTGGAAATCGCGGAACGGGCTGTAGCGCGTGGGCGCTTGCGGCAGGCCGGCCAAAAGCGCCGCCTGGGCGATGGTCAGATCGCCCACGTGGACGCCGAAATAGGTCCGCGCCGCGGCTTCCACGCCGTAGGCCCGGGAGCCCAGGTAGATCTGGTTGAGGTAGATAGTGAGGATCTCGTCCTTGGTCAGGTATTTCTCCAGGCGATAGGCCAGGATCGCTTCCTTGACCTTGCGCTTGTAGCTTTTTTCGGACGACAGCAGCAGCCGCTTGATGATCTGCTGGGTGATGGTGGAGCCGCCCTGCTTGATGCCGCCGCGCTGGAGGTTCTTGATCATGGCGCGCACGATGGCCGAGATGTCCACGCCCTCGTGCTGGTAGAAGGTGGAGTCCTCGGCGGCGAGAAAGGCCTTGGGCAGAAAATCCGGCATTTCCGAAAGCGTCACCAGGAAGCGCTTTTCGGAATAGAGGTAGCCCAGCACCTTGTTGTCGCGGGTGTAGATGGTGGTGACGAGCGGCGGACGGTAATCGGTAATTTTCCGAAAGCTCGGCAAATCGCTCGAAGCCCAGTAATACAGGCCCACGAGCCCGGCCGCACCGGAGAGACCACCGATGACGAGCAAAATGACAAAAAGGATAAGAAGCTTTTTCACGTGCCAAATCTCGCTGGGGGGGGAGTGACGGCGGGCATGCCTTCCTTGGGCGGCAGGCCCCAGGCCAGCCGCAGCCGACCATGCAAGTCCCGTACCTGGGCTTCGGTGACGTCAAGCAAGGCGAGCATCCCGGTCACGGTGCGGCCTTCCCGATGGACCAGGCAGGTCGCGGCGGCAAAGCCCGACACCCTGTCCGAGGCCATCCAGAACGGGAAGAGGCGGCAATAATACGGCCGCGCCTGCCTTGGCAAGGCGCAGCCGTCGGAACGCAAAAACACGCAACGCCCGGCCGGCGAAACCGACAGGCGCAGATGGCGGCCGCCCGCCGGGAAAAGCGCTTCCACGGCCTGGCGTTCCCGGGGAAACAGGCGGTGCATGCCGGACAGGAATGCGGCGCTGTTGGGCTCCGCGGTGAAGGCCCCGCGCGAAAGGCCCGCATGTTCGACGATGCGGTGCCGCTCCGACTCGGAAACGGGGAAGCACTGGTCCTCGTGGCCCGGGGTCAACTCGCAACAGGTGGGGCCGGCGGCGGCGCAACGGGCGCAGATGTCCGTCACCTGCGGCGTGGGAGCCGTCCCCGGCCGATCCATGGACATGACCCAACCTCCCGGCGCGCCGCGGCCCGGTGTCCGCCGCGATGCGCCAGGGGTACATAATACCCCAATCCCCGGCCGTAAAGGGCGTCGGGAGAGCCGCGGCGTCTCCCTCCTTGCGGTTTCCCGGCAGCGCACCCGCGCTACCGGGACAACTTCTCCAAGGCCAGTTCCGTCGGGGCGAGGCGGCCTTCGACCTCTTCGAGCAGCCCCAGGTTCACCATGTCGCGCACCATGGGCTGCACCTGGGAAAAGTGGCGCACCAGGGCCCGGCTGATGTCTTCTTCCGTGGCCGGCGGATCACAGGCGCGCAGGATGTCCTTGGCGGTCTGGGTCAGGGCTCCGTCGGGCTTTATCGCAGCAATGCTTTCGTCCGCATCGATGCGGGCATCGGAAGTCATGAAGTCTCCTTTTTGCAAAAATACCAATCCGGACAGGCCGCACCGCCCGCCTTGGCCCTTTCCTCGGCCATGGCCTGCGTGCGCGGCGGCGGAGCGAGCACCGGCTCGCCCGGCTTCCAGCCGGCAGGGGTGGCGACCCCATGGGCGTCGGTGGCCTGCAACGCGGCCACCAGGCGCACGATTTCGCCCACGTCCCGCCCCGTGGTCATGGGGTAGGCCGAAAACGCCCGCACGATGCCGCGGTCGTCGATGACATAGGTCATGCGGACCGGTTCGTTGGGGGATTCGGCGGACATGAGCATGCCGTAGCGCCGGGCCATCTCTCCGGTGACGTCGGCCACCAGGGGAAAGTCGATGGTCACGGCGAACCTGGATTCGAGGGAACGCACCCAGGCGATGTGGGAAAAAACGGAGTCCACGGACAGGCCCAGCAGTTCGCAGCGCATGGCGCGCAGCTTTTCGCGCGCCCCGGCGAAGGCGATGAGTTCGGTCGCGCACACGGGAGTGAAGTCCGCAGGGTGGGAGAAGAGCACCAGCCAGCTTTCCCGGAAATCCTCCAGGCGCAGGATGCCGTGGGTGGTTTCCGCCTCGAAGTCCGGGGCAGGCTCGCCGATGCGCGGCGTAAGGGGCGTGGCGTCGCGGTCCGTCATGAAAACTCCTTGCCGGCCGCTTCATGGCATCACGGCGCGGCGCGGATGTCCAATATATCGCCGCATTGACGGCCGGCGTCAAGCGCGGGCGACGCAGAAAGCATTGCGCCGCGCCGCGCGAGCCCGGTCATACGGTCAGTGCAACACGCACAGATCATCGGCCAGCCGGTGGAGCAACGCCGCCTTGATTTCCCGCACCTGCTCGGGGTCCTCCACGCGTCGGCCGTCGTAGCCGCGCACGTAAAACACGTCACGCACCCGGCCGGCCGGCGTCATCACCTTGGCCAGGTGCGTTTCCAGGCGCAGCTCGTAGAGCGTGCGGGCGATGTCGTATAAAAGGCCCACCCGGTCGTCGCAGGTCACCTCGATCACCGTAAAGAGGTCCGAGGCGCGGTTGTCCAGCACGATGGCCGGCGGCGTGCGCGGTCCGGAGACCGTGGGGCCGAAAAGCAGCGACGCCCGCTTCCGGGCCAGACGGTAGGCCAGGAAGAGCTTGCCGGTCAGGGCGTAGCGGATGGCCCGCTGCACCCGGGCGAAGACCTCGTCGGCGTAGAGCACGTCGGGGGGGTTGGCCGTACGCAGGGAGAGGATGGTCGCGCCGTCGTTTAAGACGAACACGTCCGCGTCGTGGATGGAGAGGTCGTGCAGGGCGAGCACGCCGGCCACGGTGGCGAAGAGCGCCCGCACCCGCCGCGCCACCACGGTGACGGCGAAGCCTTCGCCGCCGGGCAGGGCCTCGTGGGCAAGCGCCACCACGTCGCGGCCGCCCTGCCCTTCCCGGGGGCTCGGGCGCATGCGCCGCTCCTCGGCCGCCGCGGCGTCGAGCCGGGTCAGGAGTTCCAGGTGGGCGAGAATGGTCTCCGGGCTCTCCACGACCAGATAGCGCGGCGGCATGGCCAGGATGGCCCGTTCCAGGGCCTCGGGGTCCAGGCGGCCCTTGGCCGCCTCGCGCAGCCGTTCGCGCGTGGCGAGCATGACCCGGGCGTCGTCGCGGTCGAAAAGCCGACCCTGCTCGATGGCCGTGCGCACCTTGGCGTAGAGGTCGAGGACGAGGGTCTCCTTCCAGGCGGTCCAGGCCTGCGGCCCGGTGGCCAGGCCGTCGCAGCGGGCGATGAGCGCCAGCATGTCGAGCAGTTCCACCGTGGCCGCGCGCGAGGCGACCCGGGCGACCACGTCGGGGTCGGCCAGGTCGCGGCCCGTGGCCGTCTCGGGCAAAAGCAGGTGTTCGCGCACGAGCGCGGCCACGGCCTGCCGGGCCTCGGGCGGCGCGGACAGGCGGGAGAGCATCTCCTCGGCCAGGGCCGCGCCCTTTTCGGCGTGCCCGCCGCCAAGGCCCTTGCCCACGTCGTGCAGCAGCGTTCCCCAGAAGACGAGTTCGGGCCGGGGCAGGCCGGCAAGGAGCGCGCGAAACCGCGCATCGCCCTCGCCGGCGCGCAGCGCGGCAAGCAGGCGCACCGCCTCCAGGCTGTGCCGGCCCACGGGATGGACGTGGTAGATGTCGAAGGAAACGATGTCCTCGACGCGGGCGAATTCCGGCAGCAAGGCGCGAAGGAGCCCCGAGGACATGACCGCGTCCATGGCCGCGCCCGTGGTGTCGGCGAGCATCACCGCGCCAAGTCCCTCGTAGAGACGCCGCGCCGTGCGCGGCGACACGTCGGCCAGCCTCCCGAGGGCGACGGCCAGGGAGCGCAGGCGGCGCATGGTTTCGTGGGAGGGGGGCACGCCGGTCGCGGCGCCTGCGCCGAGCAGGTCGAAGACGGCCTCCATGGCCGCCGCGTCGGAAAGCCCCGGGGAAAAACGGATGCCCTCGGCGGCCCGCTCCACGCCGCCGGACAGGGGCACGGCCGGGGCGTCCAGGTCCACCGCGCCCACGGCCCCGGCCAGAAGCGGCCAGGCCGAGGCGCGCAGGGCCTTGATGTCGGCCATGCGGCGCAGCAGCCGCGAGAGGAAGCGCTCCACCCCGGCCCGGTCGCCCCGTGGGCCGAAACCCATGGCCTCGGCCAGGCGCTCCTGGAACTCGAAATAAAGCTTGTCGCTCTTGCGGCCGCACAGGCGGTGCAGGTGCATGCGCGCCGTGAGCACGAAGGCGGCGTCGGCTTCCAGGGCGGCGAGCTCCCTGGCGAGCACCCGCGCGTCGCCGTCGCGGCCCGGGTCCAGGGCCAGAAGCCAGCGGACCTGATGCGCGTCGCGTAGGCCCCCGAGGCCGTTTTTGAGGTCCGGTTCGAGCATGCCGCCGGCGTCGCCGTAGTTGTGCTTGCGCACGGCGTTGGCCGCGTCGAGCCAGCGGGCGAAATCCGCGGCGCAGGCGGGAAAGACGTCCCGGCGCAACCGGTCGAGCAGCCCCTCGCCCACGGCCGTTTCGCCGGCCACCACGCGCATGTCGAGAAACGACGCCAGCACCTGCTGGTCCCTGCGCGCAAGCTCCAGGCATTCGCTGATCGCGCGCACCCCGTGGCCGAGGTCCACGCCCAGGTCCCACAAGGGGAAAAAGAGGAACCGGGCCAGCTCGGCGGCGTCGCCCGGGGCCTCGCCGCCGTAGACCACGAGCACGTCGATGTCCGAGGCCGGGCACAGCTCCCGGCGGCCATAGCCGCCCACGGCGACCAGGGCGAATGTGGGGCGCACCGCGCCGTCCTCCTCGAACTCGGCCAGCCGTTCGCGAAAATAGCGGTCGTAGACGTCGGACAGGGCGCGCACATAGGCCACATCCACGTTGCCGTCGGCCAGGGCCGTATCCAGCAGGGCCTTGCCCTCGACGAGACGGGCCGCGCTTTGGGGCCTTTCGGCTGGGACCATGCCGTTCTCCTGTGGCGCGAACGCAAAACCGGGGAGGAGCGCGCGTATCCGCTCTCCTCCCCGGCGACGTGTGAGGGATTGACGGGGCCGGGGAAGATTCCCCGCCGCCCGGCTAGACGGCCGCGTTGCCGGTTTCGCCGGTACGGATGCGGATGACCTCGTCGATGGTGGAGACGAAGATCTTTCCGTCGCCCACTTCGCCGGTCTGGGCGGCGGCCTGGATGGCGCGGATGACCTCGGCGGCCACGCCGTCCTCGACGATCAGCTCCATCTTGACCTTGGGCACGAAATCGACCTGGTACTCGGCGCCGCGGTAGACCTCTGTGTGGCCGCGCTGCCGGCCGAAGCCCTTGACCTCGGAGACGGTCATGCCCTTGATGCCGATGCTCGTGAGCTTTTCCTTGATCTCGTCCAGCTTGTAAGGCCGGGTGATGACTTCGATCTTCTTCATGGCGCGCTCCTTCTCCCCTCGTTAGAGCTGGTAGCCGACTTCGCTGTGCTGGCTGACGTCGAGACCCTTGTTCTCGTCGTCCTGGCTTACCCGAATACCGACCATCAAGTCCACGACTTTAAAGAGGATCAGGGACATGACGAAGCAGAACGCCCAGGTGGCGACCACGGACACGAACTGGATCCACAACTGTCCGGGGTTGCCGTAGAACAGGCCGTTGGCCCCGGCGTCGTTGACGGCCGTGGTGGCGAAAAGACCCGTGGCCAGGGCGCCGAAGGTGCCGCCGAGGCCGTGGATGCCGACCACGTCCAGGGAGTCGTCGTACTTGAACACGCCCTTCATGAGCACGCCGCCGTAGCACAGCGCGCCGGCGACCAGGCCCATGAGGATGGCCGGCATGGGCTCGACGAAGCCCGCCGCCGGGGTGATGGCCACGAGCCCGGCCACCGCGCCGGAAGCCATGCCGAGCGTGGTCGGCTTGCCGCGGTGCAGCCACTCCACCACGATCCAGCTGACGGCCGCGGCCGCGGCGGCGAGGTGGGTGGTGACGAAGGCCGAGGCGGCCAGGCCGTTGGCGGCCAGGGCGCTGCCGGCGTTGAAGCCGAACCAGCCGAACCAGAGCAGGCCCGCGCCGAGGATGGTCAGGGGCAGGTTGTGCGGAATGAACGCCTGCTTGCCGTAGCCGTGGCGACGGCCCAGGTAGAGCGCGGCGGCCAGGGCGGACGCGCCGGAGCTCATGTGGACCACCGCGCCGCCGGCGAAGTCCAGCGCACCCATCTTGGCCATCCAGCCGCCGCCCCAGACCCAGTGGGCCATGGGGCAGTAGACCACGATCAGCCAGAGGCAGGTGAAAAGGACGAATCCGGAAAATTTGATGCGCTCGGCGAACGCGCCGGTGATGAGCGCCGGCGTGATGACGGCGAACATGCACTGGAAGATCATGAAGGCCAGGTGCGGGATGTTGTCCACGCCTTCCTTGGCCGCCGTGCCGACGCCCTTGAGGAACATGAAGTCCAGGTTGCCGATGAAGCCGCCGATGTCACCGCCGAACGCCAACGAGTAGCCGACGATGGCCCACAGGATGGTGACGGTGCCGAGCAGAATGTTGGAGTGCATGAGCGTGCCGAGGATGTTCTTGCCCCGGACCATGCCGCCGTAAAACAGGGCCAGGCCCGGGGTCATGAGCATGACCAGGGCAGCCGAAATGAGCACAAAGGCGGTATCCGCCGCGTTCATGAGTTTCCCCCTCTCGTAACGATTTTGTCGATCGCGCCACAGCCGCGCCGTGTCTCCATCCGCCCGGACGGGGTGGTCCGAAACGCCTTGCGGCGTATCGGCCCGCTCCGCGAGGACGGCACGACGAAAATTCCCCCTAGATGGAAGTTGACACTTTTGCAACAACAAAAAATGACCGCCCCGCCGAACGCCGCCCCTGGCGATACGCGCCCGATTGGAGTAGGCTCGACCGCAACCCGTCTTCCCGGGAGTCCTGCCATGTCCGACAAAAAAGCCAAAATTCTCGTCGTCGAGGACGATGCCGACGTCCGCCGGGCATTGGTGCTCTGGCTGGCCGGATCGGGATATGCGACGGTCGAAGCCGCGGACGGCCGCACGGGGCTTTCGCTCGTGGCCGGCGAAAAACCCGACGCCGTGCTCCTGGACCTGCGCCTGCCGGGGCTCGACGGCTTCGAGGTGCTGGCCGCGCTCGGGCGCGAGGGCGGCGAGCCGCCGCCGGTGATCATCATTTCGGGCCAGGACGAGATCGCGGGCGTGGTCCGCGCCTTCCGCATGGGCGCGGCCGACTACCTGCAAAAACCCATCGTGAGCTTCGACCTGCTCGACCACGCCCTGGAGGCGGTGCTCGAACGCGAGCACCTGTCCCGCGCCGTGCGCCTGGCCGAAAAACGCTATTTCAACCTCGTGCAGAACCTGCCGCTGCTCGTGTTCGTGCTGGACGCCGCAGGCAACCTGGCGTTTATAAACAAGTTCTGCCGCCAGCTGCTCGGCTATTCCCGGGGCGAGGCGCTCACCGCGCAGGACTGGTTTTTTTCCTGCGTCCATCCCGAGGACCGCGAGCGCGTGCGCGCCCTGTGCCGCCGCGGCTTCAGCTCGAGGGAGCGCGCGCGCACCGAGGAATGCCGGTTCGTGCACAAAAACGGGGCCACCATCCACGCCCTGCTGCGGGCCATCCCCTCGGCGCGGCCGACGCAAGGCGGCGAGGCCGCCTCCATCGAAGGCATCGTGGTGGACATCACCGACCGGGTGGAGCTCGAGCGTTTCGTGGTGCAGGAGGAAAAGCTCAAGACCCTGGGCGCGATCTCCGCCGAAGTGGCCCACGAGATCAGGAACCCGCTTTTCTCCATCGCCGGCTTCGCCCACCGCCTGCAAGCCCGCATGCCGGAAAGTCGCGAGGCGGCCATCATCCTGGCCGAGGCCCGCCGCCTGGAGGACATCCTCAACCGCATCAGCACCTACCTGCACCCCGTGGACCTGCGGCCGCGCCAGTGCGCCTTAAGCGCCATCGTCACCGCCGCCCTGGAATTCCTGGCCCCGGAATTCTCCACCCGGGACATTTCGGCGCGCACGCACCTGGCCCCGGCCCTGCCGGAACTCCAGCTCGACCCGGAACTGCTCACGCAGGTGGTCACGAGCCTCGTACGCTTCGCCGCCCGCAACCTGCCCGAGGGCGGCCGGGTGGAAATCGCCTCCTCGCGCCACGCCCGTTTCGCCCACCTCGACGTGGCCTTCACCACCTCCCTGCCGGTGCGCGAACCGGATCTGCTCTTCCTGCCCTTCCAGGAGGGCGACGAGCGCATGGGGCTGCCGCTTTCCTACCGCATCGTCAAAAACATGGGCGGCGCCCTGACCTTTTCCCAGATCGGCAAAGAGGCGGCCTTCACGGTCCAGCTGCCGCTCGGGCCGCTAAGCGAACCCCTGCCCCCGTTCGAGGGCGACGCCGAGGAAGAGGACGCCGGGGAAGACGAAGCGGCCGCCCTGCCCGGGCCGGGACAGGCTTCATGACCCGAGAAGGCTGGCTGTTGCGTCTGGAGGCGCTGCCCCTGCCCCACGCGCCCGTGATCGTGGACGGCGGTGCCAACAAGGGCAATGTGGCGGCCCGGCTCCTTGCGGCGTTCCCCCAGGCGCGCGTGGAAGCCTTCGAGCCCCAGACGCGGCTGGTCCGCAAGCTCGCCAAGCGCTTTGCCGGGGACGTCCGGGTGCGCGCCCACGCCCTGGCTCTGGGTGAAACGGAAACCATGCTGCCCCTTGCCGTCATGAACCGGCCGACGCTGTCCTCGCTGCTGCCGCCGACCGGCATCCTCGGCAAATACGCCGGGGAGGCCCTTGCGGTCACGGACACGGAACAGGTGGCGGTGGCGCGCCTGGACACGGTGCTTGCCTGCGCGGACGTGATCAAGCTCGACCTGCAGGGCTACGAACTGCCGGCGCTTCGCGGCGCGACGAAGCTCCTCCCGGGCGTTTCGGTCGTTGTCGCCGAGGCGGCGCTGCTGCCGCTCTACGCCGGGCAGGCGCTGCTGCCGGAACTGGAGGCGTTTCTCAAGGCATTCGGCTTCAGGCTTGACGGGATGTACGATTTCTTCCGCGACGCGGGAGGCAGGATCGTTTCCGGGGACGCGCTGTTTCGCCGCGTTTAAAACGAGGCCAGGATCGCCGCCGTGCCCCGCGCGCCGCCCAGGTCGATGGCCGCCTTGGGCGGGCGCGGCGCGTCCAGGGCGGCGACGCAGCGCGCGGCAAGGACCGCCGGGGCAAGCGCGTCCGGCGCCAGCATGCCGAGGAGCCCCAGTTCGGCAAGCCTCTCCGCCCGCATGCGCTGCTCCCGGTTCTGGTCGAAAGGCAGGACCAGCCCCCGCGCCCCGGCGGCGAGCAGCGCCATGACGGTGTTGTAACCGGCAAGGCTCACGGACAGGTCGCAGGCGGCCAGGACATCGGGAAAGGCGTCGGCGAACCGGGCCACGCGCGCATCGGGCAGCATCTCCGCGGCCGCGACAAGCCCGGCGAAAACGTCGTCCGGGCAAAACGGCCCGGAAAAGACGCGCACGGCCGCCCGGGAAAGGCGCGGCGAATCCCGTGCCGCGGCGAGCAGCGCGGCGAGCAGTTCGCCGCCGACCTTGCCGCCCCCGGCGCTGGCCACGACAAGCTCCTTCCCCCCCGCCACGCCAAGCTGCCGGCGCACCGCGGCAACCGGGCGGCCGTTCGCGGTCGCGCCGGCCACGTAGCCCGTGTAGCGCACGGGCACGGGAATGTCCGCCGCCCTGGAAAAGGTGGCGTCGAGCCGGAAGAGCGCCGGATCGGCATGCACGCACACGCCGTCGTAATATTTCCCCAGCCGGTCGAGCACCCGGGCCTCGTAGCCGGCCTGGTCCTTTTTCTCGACCAGGATGTCGCGCACGCCGCACACGGCGCGCCCCCCCGCGCGGCGCACCGCCTCGAGGGCCGGAAGAAGCTCGAACTCGAAGGCCTTGCGGCCGAAGGGATAGAGCTCGACGAAAAAGACGTCCGGGGAAAAATCGCGCAGCGCCCCGGTGAGCGCCTCCCGGCGCGCGCGGCGCACCGCCTCGAGGGCCTCGCCGGCAAGGGAAAGCGCGCCGAACGCGGCGTCCATGGAGAGTTCCGGCAGGCGCAGCAGGGCAACCCCCTCGGGCACGGACGCGGGCGTGCGCGGGCCGCCGAGGACGAGCAGGCGCTCGTGGCCGGAAAGGGCCTCGACGATGGCGAGCGTGCGGAAAAGGTGCCCCATGCCGAGGACATGCTGGCAGTAGACGGCGATCCTCACGGCGCTGCGGACACCTGCGGCGCTTCGGGCAGCGCCACGTCCAGGGCGTCCACGGACAGGACGCCGTCCTGGCAGACAAGGCGCTGGAGCCTGTCGGGATCGAAGGCCCGGGGTTCTTCGGGCAGGTAGGCCCGGCCGAGCAGATGGTAAAGCACGGCCTTGATGACCCCTTGGTGGGAAACGACGAGCACGGTCCTGCCGGTGTTGGCCCGGGCGGCGTCGCTCAGGGCGTGCACGGCGCGCAGCCGCACTTCCTCACGCGACTCCCCTTCCGGCGGGGTGAAGCCCCAGCCGGCGGCCTCGGCCGCGCGCAGGGCGTCAGCCGGCACATCGCGCCAGAGCTTGCCGGTCCATTGGCCGAAATGCTGCTCGCGCAGCCGCTTGTCGAGGGTCACGGGCAGACGCAGGCGCAGGTTGAGGATGCCGACCGTGGCCTTGGCCCGGCCGAGGTCGCTCGCGACGACACGGGAAAACCCGAGCGTGGCCAACGGCGCTGCCAGGGCGGCGGCGGCCTCCTTGCCGGCGGGCGAAAGTTCGCTGTCCCATTGGCCCTGGATGCGCTTTTCCCTGTTCCAGTAGGTGGCGGCGTGCCGCAGCAGATAAAATACCGTGCGTCCCATAACGAGGCCCTTCCCGTCGGCATGGAGGAGATCCTGCCAGAAATTCCGGGAAAAGGCACGCGGCCTAGCCGCCCATGCGCCCAAGAAAGGCGTCCATGCCCGCCAGCGCCTCCCGGCAGATCTCGCGAAACCCGGGCGCGAGGGCATCGACCCTGGTCGCATCATCCGCAGCGGCGGCGGATTCCAAGGCCGCGGCCGCCTCGCGCATGGCCGTGGCCCCGAACATCGCCGCATTGCCCTTGAGCGTGTGGGCCACGCGCTCGCACACCCGCATGTCGCCCTCGCGCAGGGCGGCGTCCATGGCCGCGAGCTGCTCGGGCAGCGAACGGATGAATTCCCGTCCCACGCGGATGAGCAGGCCGGCCTTGTTGCGGTAGCGGGCAAAAAGCGCGGCCGTGTCCAGCACGCCCTTGCTTCTCCCGACCGTCTCGCCGGCCCTGGCCGGCGGGCGTCCATGGCGGGACAACACGCGGCGCACGGCCTCGAAAAAAAGCTCCACGTCGATGGGCTTGACGATGTAGTCGTCAAGGCCCGCCGCCAGGAAGCGCTCGCGTTCGTGGTCCAGGGCGTAGGCGGAAAGCCCGATCACGGGCACGGCGGGGTCGATGCCCATATGCCCGGCCCGGATGGCGCGGGTGGCGGCCAGCCCGTCCATGACCGGCATCTGGATGTCCATGAGCACCACGTCCACCGGGGACACGGCCAGGCACTCCAGGGCGGCCCGGCCGTTCTCGGCGGCGACGACCCGGTGTCCCCGGCTCTCCAGAAGGTCGGTGGCGAAGACGCGGTTGATGCGGTTATCCTCGACCAGGAGGATGGAAAGCGGCGGCAACGCGCCCGTGCGCGACGGCAGGACCGCCTCCTGCGGCCGGGACACAGGCGCGGCCATGGCGAAGGGACATTCGAGCCAGAAGGAGCTGCCCCGCCCGGGAACGCTTTCCATGCGGACCTCGCCGCCCATGAGCCCGGCCAGGAGCCGGCAGATGGCCAGCCCCAGCCCGGTTCCGGCCTGCCGTTTGGTCAGGCCCCCGTCCACCTGGGTGAAACTCTCGAAAATGGCGGCCTGCTGGTCGGAGGGGATGCCCACGCCGGTATCGCTCACGGTCAGGCGCAGCACCACGCGCCGCCCTTCGCCGCCGGGCCCGATGGTTTCGCCGACACGGCCGGCCCGGAGCGTCACGCCGCCCTGGTCGGTATACTTGACGGCGTTGTTGACGAGGTTGCGCAACACCTGGCGCAGGCGCAGGCCGTCGCCCCGGATGTCGCGAGGCACGTCGGGCGCGATTTCCAGGGCCAGGGACAGGCCCTTGTCGCGGGCGAGCACCTCCTGTTCCTTGAGCACCGCCTCCAGACAGGCGGGCAGGTCGAAGGACTCGGCCTTGAGTTCCATGCGCCCGGCCTCGATCTTCGAGTAGTCGAGGATGTCGTTTATAAGCGAAAGCAGCGTGGCCGCGGATTCCTCGACCACGGCCAGGCGCTCGCGCTGGCGCGCCTCGAGGCTGTCGCCGCGCATGAGCTGGACGTAGCCGAGCACGGCATTGAGCGGCGTGCGTATCTCGTGGCTCATGTTGGCCAGAAAGGCACCCTTGGCCCGACTGGCCGCCTCGGCGCGCTCCAGGGCGGCGGCCAGTTCCGCCTCCATCTTGCGCCCGGCCGTGACATCGCGCACGATCTCGATAATGGCCCGCACCGCGCCGTCGTCGCCGAGAAGCGGATAGCAGAAAAGCTCGACCCAACCGCTTTGCCGGTCGTCGACGACCCGCGGCACCACGCTCATGGCGAGCTTGCGCGTGGCCAGGGCCCGCAGCGACGGGCAGTCCTGGCAGGGCGTGGCCAGGCCGTGGAACACCTCGTGGCAGCTGCGGCCGACAATTTCCCCTTCCTCGGCGTACAGGCTGCGCATGGCGCGGTTGACCGACAGCACGGTCATGTCCGGCGACAGCACGCACACGCCTTCGCCCACGGCGGACAGGACCGTGTCGAGAAACTGCGCATCCTCGCGCTGCCGGGACAGCGCCCGGTCCCTCTCGGCCTGCGCCGCTTCGAGTTCGCGGGAGAGACGCGCCGCGTCCGCCTCCAGGTCCGCGCGCAACGCGGCGGCCGCGGCTTCGGACCGGTGGCGGTCGGTCACGTCCAGGGCGACGCCAACCAGCCCATAAGGCTCGCTCGTATCCGCGTCGCGCACGCAAGCCTTGTACAAGCGGAGGTGCCGCTCCCCGCCCGTCGTGGCCAGCGTGGCCTCGTAGACCTGCCTGCCGCCGCGGGCCAGCAACTGCGTATCGAGGGCCGCATAGGCAGCGGCCTCCCTGTCCTCGAAGATCTCTTCGAAACGCTTGCCAACGAGGTGTTCGCGCGGCACCGAGACCAGGGATTCGAAAGCCTGGTTGCAGCCGCTGTAGCGCCGGTCGGCGCTTTTGGAATATACGGGAACCGGCAGGGCATCGAGCAGCGTCCGGGCGAGCAGGGCCTCGCCGCGCAGCTTGTGCTGGGCGCGGCGGCGCGCCGTGACATCGCGGCCGACGCACTGGTACTCGAGCACCTTGCCGGCGGCGTCGAAGATGGCCCGGCAGGTCCAGCGCTGGTAGCGTTCCCGCCCGTCCGGGCGGCGCACGCGGTGCTCGTACCCCGTGGTCGGCCGCGAGGGGCAAATCGCCCGCATCCTGGACTGGCGCAGGGCCGCATCCTCTTCCGGCACGTCGGGCTGAAAATTTTCCGCCACGCAGCGTTCGGGCGTGCGCCCGTAGTAGCGGGCAAAAGCGGCATTGACGAACTGGAGGCGCATGTCCGCGTCGAGGCGGCAGATCAGCTCGGTCTGGTGTTCGACGATGGAACGGTAGCCGTTGTCCTCCCCGCGCCCGGCGTCGCCCGCGCCTGCGGCGGGGACGGCGCACGTCCCTTCCAGGTAGCGGGGACCGCCCAGCGCATCGCGCTTGACGCGCAGGGAGCAAAAAAGCCGCGTCGCCGTGCCGTCCTGTGAAAAGGCCCGCGTCTCGAAAGCGACGGGCCCGGGCTCGGCCAGCGCCCGTACGAGCAGATCCCGGCGCTCGGCCACGTCCAGGCGCAGGGGATGCGAAGGATTTCGCGCCTGGCGCAGGAAATCGGCCACGTCCCGGTAGCCCAGCAGCCGGGCCAGGGTCCTGTTGGCGGCAAGGGGCCGTCCCGAAGGATCCAGGCGGAACAGGCCGGGCGCGGCGTTGTCGTAGAGGTCGTGGTAGAGGTCCGCGCGCTCGCGCAGGGCCGCGCCTTCGGCTTCGGCAAGGACCGAGGACAGGGACCGCGCCACGTCGGTCCAGGCGAGCAGGCCGACCAGATAGCCGGCGGCGTCGGTGACGGCGAGACGGCCCGCGCCGGCCCCGTCCATGCCCCGCACGGCCTCGGTCAGGGCCAGTTGCGGCGAGATGGCCACGACCGGCACGCGCATGACCGCCGAAACCGGCGCTTCCTGGACGTCCTCGCCCCCGGCGAGCAGGGCCACCGCGTCGCGGGCCGTGAACATGCCGCGCGGTTTGTCCGCTTCGACAACCACCACGCCGCCCACGCCCATGCGCACCATGCGGTCGAGCACGGCGCGCAGCATCTCGCCGGGCCCGGCCGTGACCACGGCCCGGGCCATGGCGCTGGCCACGGTGCGACCGCACAGTTCGTCGAGCCCGGCGCACAGCCGCGCCACGTGAAACGGCGCCAGGATGCCGACGGCCTTGCCCGTGGCGTCCACCACGGCCAGCCGCCGCGACGGCGCGGCCAAAAGATGCCGCACGGCCGCCGGCAGGGCGTCGCCGTCCGGGGTGACGGCCACGGGTTCCATGAGATCGCGCACGGCCAGGTGCGCGGCCTTGTCCGGGGCCTGGACGAGCACCCGCGTCAGCCCGCGGGTGGTGACCACGCCAAGCGGCCGGCCGGCGTCGAGAACAAGGGCTTCGCCGGAGCCGGCGTCGAGAAGGGTCCGGGCGGCGGTGGCGGCGGAGGTCCACAGACCAAGCGTCAGCGGCGCAGCGGGCGGGAGATCGCGTAGCAGGGTTTCGCAGAGATTGCCCATGGCCATGACTCCAGGCCTCCCGGGACTGCTTTCACCCCTTCCGGAAGACCGCATCAATTCGCCTATATTTAAAAGTCAGAACGATTTCTTAATAATCGAAAAGAAACAATCCGGCCAGCAACAATTTCAGCGCCGCCCGACCAGCCGGCACAGGCGCTCGGCCACCGCGCCGTAATTGACCGCCCTGTCGTGCTCCGCGCGCACGTACCGGGCGGCCGCCTCGCCCATGGCGCGTCGCAGGGCCTTGTCGTCGAGCAATCGCGCCAGGGCGTCGCCGTAGGCCGCGGCGTCACCCGGAGGCGTGAGAAAGCCCGTGCGGCCGTTTACGACCACCTCGGGCACGCCGCCGTCGGCCAGGGCTACCACGGGCAACCCGGCCGCCTGCGCCTCCAGGTAGACCATGCCGAGGGATTCCCCGATGCCGGGAAAGGCGAACAGGTCGCCCGCGCCGAGGACCGCGCCGAGTTCGCCGCGCGGCACGAGCCCCAGAAACACGTGCCGGTCCGGCAACTCCCGCGCGGCCAGGGCGGCAAGGGGCTCGCGCATCTCCCCGTCCCCGGCCACGGCCAGGAAAAACGGCACTCCCTGGCGGGCCAGCTCGCCCAGGCGCAGGAAGAGAAACGCCAGGCTCTTCGCCTTGACGTCGTCACGAAACATGGCCGCCGTGACCACCACGGGCGCGTCGGTCACGCCCCACGCGCCGCGCAGACGACGCCGGGCCGCGGCGTCGAAAGCGAATTCCCCGGGGTCGATGCCCGGACGCACGTAGACCACGCGCTCCGGCGGCAGAAGGCGCAACAGGTTGGCCACGTCCAGCTTCCGGTTGGAAAAAACCGCGTCCGCGGCCAAAAGCGACCGGCGGTTGAGGGCATAGCCCAGGCACGTGGCCAGCCTGCGCCGCGTTTTCGTCGCATGGATGCCCTGGAAGATCACGTAGGGAATGCCGAGCACGCGCGCCACGTACGGGCCGATCACGTCCGGGGACTTGTAGTAGGCGTGGTAGGTGACGAAGGCGCGGGTCCCCTCCCGGCGCGCCGTGGCCAGGGCCTCGCGCCGGGCGGCCAGGGCTTTCAGCCACAGCAGCGGCCGGGCCGAGAACCAGCGTGCGCGGAACCGCGTGGGGACCACGGTTTCGATGCCGTGCCCGGCCAGGGCGGCGGCCAGTTCCCGGCCGATGGTGCGGTCGCCCGAGGGCACGGGGTGGTCCAGGGGCTTGAGCGGCGCATACAGAGCGACTTTCACGGCGCGGCGTCCGAAACGCCGGACGCGGGGCCGGGCACAGGGCCGGACGCGGGGGCAGACGCGGGGCCGGGCGGCGCGACCGTGGCCGCGAACGCCCCGGCAGGGCGGCCGGCGTGGCGGGCGAAGACGGCGGCCAGGGCGCGCGTGTTGGCCGTGTTGTCGAAATCACGGGCCACGGCCGCCTTGGCCGCCGCAACCAGCCGGGCGCGCAGGGCCGTGTCCTCCAGCAGCCGGCGCACGGCAGCGGCCAGGGCCTCGGGAGCGTCCGGGGGGCAGGTCAGGGCCGTGTCGCCGTTTCGGGCCAGCTCCGGCAGGGCCGAGACGTCGGTCGCGGCCACGGGCACGCCCATGGCCATGGCCTCGACCAGCACGTTGGGCACGCCGTCGCGGTCGCCGTTGGCGAGCACGCGGCAGCCGAGGACGAAGACATGGGCGCGGCGGTAGAGCCCGAGCACCGCCTCGTGCGGGAGCGCGCCGTGGAAGGTGACGCGGTCGGCGATGCCGAGCCGCCTCGCCTGCGCCGCCAGCGCCTCGCGGTCCTCGCCCGCGCCCACGAGGTCGTAGGTGAACGCGACGCCCTCTCCGGCCAGCCGGCCCAGGGCGTCGAGCACGGTGTCCAGGCCCTTCTTGGCGGTCAGCCGCGCCACGCTGAGCACGCGCCAGGGCGGCCCGGCCTCGGGCGCGGCATGGGCGTCGGAAAAGAGCTTGAGGTCGATGCCGTGGTACACCGCGAAAACCGGCGTGCCGTTCGGCGAGAGCCGGCGCAGGTACGCGGCGTTGGCCTGCGTGCAGGTGACCACGAAGGCGGCCTTGCCGATCTTGTCCGCGAGCTTTTCCGGGGCCTGCGTCCAGACGTCCTTGGCGTGGCCGGTGAAGCTCACGGGCAGGCCCTTGATCAGCCCGGCGTACAGGGCGACCGAGGTCGGGGAATGGGCGAAGTGGGCGTGCAAATGGACGTTTTCGCCCGGGGCGAGGGCGCGGCGGCAGAGGAACCCCGCCTGGAGCAGGTGCTTGAGCGTGGCCGAGCGCCGCGTGGCGGCCAAATGGCGCAGCATGCGCCCGAACGCCCTGGCGTAGCCGGCCGGCGAATCCAGGGCCGCGCGCACGTTTTCGTAGAGAAGCTCGCCGAGCGCCGGCAGGATGCGGTCCGGCAGATAGGTCACCGGGGCCTTGATGCGGTAGATGGCGGCGTGGCGGAGCGCCTCGCGTGGATCGCGCATGGAGACGATGCGCACGCGAAAGCCCAGGGACTCGAGCAGCGCGATCTCGTTGGCGATAAACGTCTCGGACAGGCGCGGATAGCCCTTGAGGACCATGACCAGCACCGGTTTTGCGGCTTGCGCCGGCATCCTCGCTCCTTTCGTGTTGCCGTCCCGGCCGCCGCGCCTCACGGCTGCGGCCCGCGTCCCCGGTAGCCGCAAAGCAGTCCCAGGACACGTCGGACGAACGGGGAAAAAAGTTTCGCCTCGAGCCCCCTGCCCGCGGCGCGCTTGCCCGTCTCGGCCAGGGTCGGATAGGGCAGCACCGCGCCGGCGAGCCTGCCCCAGCCCACCTTGCCGGCCAGGGCCACGGCCCAGGCCGCGGCCAGTTCCCCGGCGGCCGGGCCGACGATGCCGACGCCGACGAGCCGCCCCTTGCGGTCCCGCACGAGTTTGACAAACCCCGCGTCCTCGCCCTCGGCCCGGGCCCGGTCGTTGCCGGAAAAGGGCTCCACGACCACGTCGCCGAGTATTCCCCGCGCCCGGGCCTCGGCCTCGGTCGCCCCGACCACGGCCAGTTGCGGCTCGGTGTAGACGCAGCGCGGCAGATGCCGGTAGTCGGCCCGGCGCGGCAGGCGCAGCACCGCGCCGGCCAGCGCCACCCCGCCCTCGTAGCCTGCGGCGTGGGTGAAGAGGTGTTCGCCCGTGACGTCGCCCGCGCCGAAGATGTGGGGCCGCGACGTGCGCAGCCGCGCATCCAGCGCAAGGCCCTTTTTTGTCCGGGCAACCCCGGCCGCGTCAAGGCCCAGGCCGTCCAGGTTGGCCGTGCGCCCGAGCGCGACGAGAATTTCCGCCCCGCTGACCGTCTCGCGACGGCCGTCACGGGTGAGCGCCACGGCGCGCGTCCCGTCCGGCGCGCGGGAAACGGCCGTGACCGTGGCCCCGAGGCGCGCCTCCACGCCCTCGGCGGCCAGGCGCGCGGCCACCACGGCAGACAGGTCCGGGTCCTCGCGCGTGAGCAGCCGGGCGCTTCGCTGCACGAGCGTCACGCGGCTGCCCAGGCGCGAAAACGCCTGCCCCATCTCCACGGCCACGGCCCCGCCGCCGAGGATGACCAGGCTTTCGGGCAACGCTTCCAGGGAAAAAATCTCGCGGTTGGTGAGATACCCGGCCTCCGCCAGCCCCGGGATGGCGGGCACGGCCGCGCTCGAGCCCGTGGCCACGACGATGCGGTCGGCGCTTATGCGCCTGCCGTCCAGGATCACCGTATGGTCGTCGCAGAAACGGGCTTCGCCGAAACGCACGTCCGCGCCCAGGCGCGCGAAGCGCTCGGGCGAGTCGTGCTCCTGGATGGCGGCGATGACCGTTTCGATGCGTCGGCGCACGGCGGCGAAATCGACCGGCGGCGCAGGCACCTCCGGCAGGCCGAAGTCCCGGGCCCGGGCAAGGAGGCTGCGGGCGTGGGCCGTGGCGAGAAGGGTCTTGCTCGGCACGCAGCCGAAGTGCAGGCAGTCGCCGCCCAGGCGCGCCTCGCGCTCGACGAGGAGCGTTTTCACGCCAAGGCGCGCCGCCCCGGCCGCGACCGTGAGCCCGGCCGCGCCGCCGCCGAGGACGAGCAGGTCGTACTCGTAGTGCGTTCCCATGTCCGCCTCCGTATGCGTTTGAAGGGTCCGCCCCTTACCCCGCCGGGCGAATCATGGTAGCCTGTGTCCTGAAAAAAGCCAAAGCCCGGGCTTTCGCCCGGCAAAGGATACGTCATGACGCGCGCATACGATCTGGTGGTTCTGGGCGGCGGCCCGGCCTGCGGTCCGGCGGCCAGACGCTGCCGGGAGGCGGGCTGGTCCGTGGCCGTTATCGAGGCCGGGCTCCTCGGCGGGGTCTGCCCGCACACGGGCTGCAATCCCAAAAAGGTGCTCATGGCCGCGCCGGAGGCCATGGCCGCCGCCGCCCACCTGGCCGGCAAGGGGCTCACCGGCGGGCCGGCCCTCGACTGGGCGGCGCTGATGGCCTTCAAGCGCACGTTCACCGCCCCCATCGACGCCCGCGTGGAAGCGTCCTACCGCGAGGCCGGCATCGACGTGGTGCGCGGCCGGGGCGTCTTCACCGGCCCGCGCAGCGTGCGCGTGGGCGAGACGGAACTGACGGCAAAAAAAATCCTCATCGCCGTGGGCGCGACCCACAAGCATTTCACGTTTCCCGGCGCCGAACACCTGTCCACGAGCGACGCCTTCCTGGACATGGACGCCCTGGCCGGCCGCGTGGCCTTCCTCGGCGGCGGCTTCATCGCCTTCGAGCTGGCCCACGTGGCCGCCGTGTGCGGGGCCCGGGCGACCATCCTCACCCACGGCGACGCGGCCCTGCGCCGGTTCGACCAGGACGCGGTCGCGCGGCTCGTCGCCGCCACCCGGGCCATGGGCGTGGAAGTGGTGCTCGATGCCCCGGTCGCGGCCATCCGCCGCGACGCGGCCGGCCTTGCCGTGGAGACGCCCCGGGGCGTTTTTGCCGCGGACATGGTGGTCAACGCCGCCGGCCGGCCGCCGGCGCTCGCGGGCCTGGGGCTCGACGCGGCGGGGATCGCGGCCACCTCGCGCGGCGTCACGGTCGACGCGCACCTGCGCTGCGCCGGAAATCCCGACGTCTACGCCGCGGGCGACTGCCTGGACGCGCCCTATGCGCTCACCCCCACGGCGGATCTGGAAAGCCATGTCGCGGGCGAAAACATGGTTTCGGGCGACAGCGAAACCATCGACCGCACAGGCACGCCGAGCGTGCTTTTCACCCTGCCGCCGCTCGCCATGGCGGGGCTCACGGAGGAGGAGTGTCGCGCGCGCGACCTGTCGTGCGTCAAAAAAGAGACCGACCTCGCCTCCTCGTTCCCCTGGAAGCGCCTTGGGGAAACGGCCGGCTACGCCAAGACCCTGGTCTCGCCCGGGGACGACCGCATCCTCGGCGCGCACATCCTCGGCCACGCCGCCGAGGAGATCATCAACGTGGTCGCCCTGGCCATGCGCCAGGGCATCCCGGCCAAGGCGCTGCGCGAAGGCATCTGGGCCTACCCCACGGCCGGGTACTACCTGCGCTACATGTTCTAGACCGCGGCGCGGCCTTGTTCCCTTGCGGGGCCGCGCCGCCTCCGATACAAGCCCGCCCGGGGCCGGCGACGGCGCGCGTCGCCGCCGGCCTACGCCAGCGAACAAGCGGACCCGCCATGCTCGACGCCCTGTCCATCGTGCTTTTCAGGCCGAAATTTTCCGAAAACGTCGGCGCGGCCGCCCGGGCCTGCGCCAACATGGGCGTGTCGCGCCTGATCCTCGTCGATCCGCCCGCCTTCGACCTCGACCGCGCCCGGCCCATGGCCACGAGCAAGGGGGGGCTTCTGCTCGACACCCTGGAAATCGTGCCCACGCTCAGCGAAGCCGTGGCCGGCGCGACAGTGGTCTACGGCACCACGGCGCGCCTCGGCGGCTGGCGCACGGGTGTGATCACCCCCGAGCAGGCGGCGCCCGAGGCCTGCCGCGCCCTGGCCGACGGCGGCAAGGTGGCCGTGGTCTTCGGCCCCGAGGACGCCGGGCTTTCCAACAGGGAAACGCAGCTGTGCTCGCGCCTGGTCAACATCCCGACGGCCGGCGAGGCCACATCCCTCAACCTGGCCCAGGCCGTGCTCCTGCTGTGCTACGAGATCTTCAAGGCGGCCCATGCCAAGGGGGACGCGGACGGCCGCGCCGCCGGCCCCACTCCCTCCCGCGCCGCCACCCATGCCGAGCGCGAGGCGCTTTTCGCCGCGCTGCGCCGCACGCTGCTCGATATCGATTTCATCAAGCCCGACAACCCGGACTACTGGATGCTGCCCGTGCGCCGTTTCATCGAGCGCGTGGGGCTCAAGCGCCAGGAGTTCAACCTGCTCATGGGGGTGTGCCGCCAGATCGACTGGGCCGTGGGCCGCGGCGGCAGGAAGGACGGGCCGCGCTGACCCCCATGGACAGCCGGGGCCGTTTGCCCGTATCAAGCGTGACATGACGCCCCGCCGCGCCGTCTTCACGTTCCTTTGCGCTCTCGCGCTGGTTTTTGCCGGCGGGACTGCGCTTTTCGCCTTCGACGACACCGACTGGCAACTGATCCTCGACACGCTGCGCAAGCAGGACCAGCTCATCCACCAGCGGCTGGAGGCCTACAAGACGCGCTACCTCGCCGAAGCCGCCAGCGAAACCCTGGAAATGGAACGGCTGACCCACGAGCGCGCCCGGCTCGCCCTGTGGCAGGCCACGGCCTCGGACCCCTGGGAAATCCGCGACGCGCTGGCCGGATTTTCGCGCCTGCGCCAGGACGTGACAAGGCTCTCCCAACGGCCCGAACAGGCCTGGGCGAACCTCGAGCAGAGCGTGGCCCTGCTCGACAGCTTCAAGGAGCGGCTCACGGAGCTGGCCAACCAGGAGATTCCGGAACGCTTCCGCAAGGACATCGAGCCCTCGCGCGACTCCATGGCCGAACTGAGCGGCCAGGTCACGGCCATGCGCGACGCCATCGCCGCCCAGACCGCGCCGCTGCGCGAACTGGACGCCCAGGTCAGGACCGCGGAAACGGAACTCTCCGCCTCCCTGACCCCGGCCTGGAAGGGCTACTACACCGAGACCTTCCCCACCCCCTTCTCGCCCCGCTTCCTCAAGATCCTGGACCAGGACATGGAGGACTGGGAACTGTGGCGCAATCTCGGCTCGGAACTGCTCGCCACGCCCCACAACCAGGAAGTGATGCGCAAGGCGCTGTGGGCGGCGGCGTTTTCGGCGCTGGCGGTCCTTGTCGTCTCGCTCGGCGCGATCTTCCTCGCCGCCCGGCGCGGCCGCCTGTCCGGCCCCGCCCGGGGCAGCCTGCCCAAGACGGCGATCTGCGTGGCCGGAGGCGTTTTTTTCATGGCGCTTTCGCACGGCGCGCCGTTTTTCCTTTTCACCACCTTGAGTTCCATCGGCGAAATCGCGCTCACCGCCGCCCTGGTCCACGTGACGCGGCTGCGCCAGACGCGCCCCGGGACCTACCATCCGCCCGTGCTCTGGCCCACCTGGCGACTTTTCGCCCTGGGGCTGTTCCTCGAGGCGGTGCGTGTGCCCGAAGTGCTCATGACGCCGATCCTCGTCGTCTGGCTCCTGATCGCGACCCTGATCTGCAACCGGCGGCACCGCCGGACGCCGCCCAACCAGCATCTGGACCGGGGCATCACCCGGGCGCAGACCCTGCTGTTGCCCGCCGTGGCCGTCGTGGCCCTGTGCGGCCTGCCGCAGACCGCGATCCTGTGCGCCTCGGCGCTTTTCTACGTGACGCTCGCCCTGCGTTTCTCGAGCCTCACCACGGGCCTGCTCGGCCAGCGCATGGTCGAACACCACAAGGGCAAAACGCCGGTGCTGCTCGGCATCGCCGCGGGCGCGGGCTACCCGTTCTTCTTCCTGTGTTTCCTGTTCTGCTTCCTGTGGCTGCTCTCCACCCAGTTCGGCGGCGAGAACGTGTTCCTGGAGATCCTCACCACGGAAACGCAGGTGGAATCCGTGGGCATCAGCCTCAAGAAGCTGGCGCTGCTGCTTATCGGCTTCTACGTCACCAAGGCCATGATCGCGCTCACGGCCACCTTCATCGCCGAGGTGGCCAGCCGCCGCCGCGCCGTGGAGCGCGGGGCGAAGGATTCGCTTCTGACCATCAACAGCTACGCCTGGTGGGGGCTTTACGTCCTGTACGTCATGTCCGTGCTCGGGCTCTCCCTGACCAGCGTGGCCGTGGTGGCCGGCGGCCTGTCGGTCGGCATCGGCTTCGGCATGCAGACCATGGTCAACAATTTCATCAGCGGCCTGATCCTGCTCTTCGGCCGCTCCGTCCAGGCCGGGGACACCATCCAGCTCGGCGACACCTGGGGCGTGGTCAAGGAAGTCAACATCCGCAACACCGAGGTGCTCACCCTGGAAAACGCCACGGTGTTCGTGCCCAATTCCGAGCTCATCTCCGGCAAGATCGTCAACTGGAGCCACAAGGACCCGAGCGTGCGCCGCGACATCTGCGTGGGCGTGGCCTACGGCTCGGACACGGCCAGGGTGCGCGAACTGCTCCTTGCCGCGGCGGCCGAGTGCCCGGCCGTACTCGGCAATCCGGCCCCGGCCGTGCTGCACTGGGACTTCGGCGCGAGCACCCTGGACTTCCGGCTGCGCGTATGGCTGGCCGACGTCTCGAACGCCGTGACGCAGACCTGCGCCATCCGCGAAGCCATCGACCGGCTTTTCCGCGAGGCGGGCATCGAGATCGCCTTCCCGCAAGCCGACCTGCACCTGCGCACGGCACCCGTGCTCGAGGAATTTCTCCAAACGCAGCGCCGGGAGCAGCACGAGGCCCTGGCCCGGCTTTCCGAGCGCCTCGACGCCCTGGAGCGCAAAGCGGGCGCGCCGTCTGCGGCCGGCGCGACCGACTAAGGACGTACCCGATGTCAAATGACGCCACGCGCGAGCCCGCCAAGGTCTATTTCGCCGACCTGCGCGCCCGCGCGGCCAACAAGAACCGCACCGCCAAGATCAAAAAGCTCTTCGAGGCGGCGGGATTCGCCGCAACCGTCGCCAGGGGCGACCTGACGGCGATCAAGGTCCATTTCGGCGAACGCGGCTGCGACACCCACATAAGCCCGAGCCACGTGCGCGCCGTGGTCGAGCTGGTCAAAGCGCGCGGCGGCCGGCCCTTCGTCACCGACACCAACACGCTCTATTCCGGCAGCCGCCACAACGCCGTGGACCACATCGCCACGGCCGTGGAGCACGGCTTCGACTACGCCGTGCTCGGCGCGCCGGTCATCATCGCCGACGGCCTGGACAGCAGCAACGTCATCGAGGTGCCCATCCCGGGCAAGCACTTCGAAAAGGTGAAGGTCGCCGGCGACATCGCGCGCGCCGGCAGCCTGATCGTGCTGTCCCATTTCAAGGGACACGAACTGGCGGGCTTCGGCGGCGCGGTCAAGAACCTGGGCATGGGCTGCGCGACGCGCGCCGGCAAGCAGGACCAGCACAGCGTGCGCTTCGTGGTGGAACCGAAGAAATGCATCGGCTGCCGCGAGTGCGTGCGCGTGTGCCCGACCGGCGCGGCGGCCATGGACGACAAGAAGGCCGCCATCGACAAGGCGCTGTGCGTCGGCTGCGGCGAATGCCTGACCGTGTGCCCGAAAAAGGCCATGCGCATCGACTGGCACACGGAAATCGTGCCGTTCATGGAGCGGCTGGTGGAATACGCCCTGGGCGCGGTCAGCGGCAAACCGGGCAAGACCGCGTTTTTCAACTTCCTCACCAACGTCACCCCGGACTGCGACTGCGTGCCCTGGTCCGACGCGCCCATCGTGCCGGACATCGGCTTTCTGGCCTCGACCGACCCCGTCGCCCTGGACAGGGCCTGCCTGGACCTCGTCAACGCCCAGGCGGCCTGCCCGGACTGCAAGCTCGAACACGGCCCGGACCCGGGCGAGGACAAGTTCGCGGCGCTGTGGAAATGGACGCGCGGCGACGTGACCTTCGCCCACGGCGCGGCCGTCGGCCTCGGCACGCCGCAGTACGAGCTGGTGAAGGTGGAATAGGGAGAGAAGAAGGGAAGAGGAGAGAATCGGGGCGCTGCCCCGAACCCTGCCGGGGGGCATGATGCCCCCCGGACCCCCTCGGTGGGGGGCGCGACAGGCCCCAAGCCGGAAGAAAATACGCTACGGGGCCGGCTTGCCGGTGTGGGCTTTGATGCAGGCTCCGGTGGCCGAGGCGACCTTGCGCTGCATGTCCGGCGGCATGACGCCGTGGGTCAGGATGTAGTCCACGGTGTTGGAATTGAGAAGCGCCCCGGTCTGCTGCATGGCGCAGCGGCAAATGGCGGCGGTCTGCGCCCGGGTGTAGCCCTTGCGGGCGAACTCCGCCTCCTGCGCCAGGCATTGCTGCGTCAGCTTTTCCGTCAGCACCTTGCGCATCTGCGGCGTGACCTGCACCTTGCCGGCCGCCGCCGCCTGTCCGCACAACGCCGCGCAAACCACGACGACGCCGAGCGCCACCAGCATCATCCCGCGCATCCCCGCCTCCTTTGCCGCATGATTTTCACTCCCGCTCCAGCGCAAAGCGCGCCAGTTCCCCCGCGACCCGCGCCACGACCGCGTCCCAGTCCCCGGGCGCGGGCTGGCCGAACACCCGCACCCCGGGATACCACGGATTCGTCTCCCGGTTGCACAACCAGCGCCAGCAGGCGTCGAAGCGCGACAGTACCCACACCGGCCGCCCGAGAGCGCCAGCCAGGTGCACGACGGCCGTATCCACGGAGATCACAAGGTCGAGCCCGGCCACGATGGCCGCCGTATCCATGAAGTCCCGCACGCCATCCATGGGGTCGGCGAGCCTCCCTTCCAGCCCGAGTTCCCGGATCTGGCCGGCCGCCTCGCCCTTTTGCAGGCTGACGAAGGCGATATCCTCGCGAGAAAGAAGCGGCAGCAGGCGCGTAAGCGGCAGGCTCCTGCGACTGTCCGCGAGCCGCGCCTCGGGCATGTCCAGGCGCAGGCCGCCCGCCCAGACCAGGCCCACGCGCGGCCGGCCGTCGCATGGCAGCAGCGACGCCCAGGCGGCGCGGGCCTCCTCGCTCACGGACAGATAGGGGATCTCGGCGGGGATGTCGTCAAGCGTCGTGCCGAAACAGTGCGGCAGGCTCATGAGCGCGACACAGCGGTCGTATTGCGCCTCGGCCGGCTCTTCGCACACGGCGTCCACGCCGGGACAGCGCAAAAGCAGGCGATGCAGGGCCGGCGGGCAGGCGACCACGGTTTCGGCACCGCAAGCCTTGCACAGCGCGGCGTAGCGGATGAACTGGATGACATCGCCAAATCCCTGTTCGGCCCAAAGCAACAGCCGCTCCCCGGCGTGGGGTCTGCCCGCGAGCCGCCGGGACGGATCGGGCGGCATGCCACGCAGGTCCTTGTGCCCGAGTCCCGTTTCGTAGAGGGCGAAGCCCTCGGCCAGCCGCCCCAGCGCGAGCAGGGACAAGGCCTTGTTCCAGCGCGCGGGCACGTTGTCCGGCGCTTGCGCCAGCACGCGGTCGAAAAGCGCGAGGGCCTCCTCGTGCCGCCGCACGTCCTGGCGCAACACGCCCAGCGTGAAAAGCGCCGGACAATAGTCGGGAGCACGTGCCAGGGCTTCGTCGCAGGCAGCCTCGGCCGCGGCGCCGTCGCCCAGATCCCGGCAGGTTACGGCGTAATTGACCAGGGCCGGGACGAAACCCGGCTGCTGTGCGAGCAGCGCGGCGAACTGTTCCCGTGCCGCCTCCGAACTGCCCATCCGCCGCAGGGCGTGGCCCAGGTCGTTTCGCAGCAGCACGTCGCCGGGATTTTCCTGCAAGGCCCGCTCGTACCACGTCACGGCCTCCCGGACGCGCCCGTCCGCGACGAGCGCCAGGCCATAATGGAGCGTGGCTGCGGCATGGCCCGGCGCAAGGCGCAGTGTCTGTCCGTAATACGCGGCGGCCTGCCTGGGCCTCCCCAGCGCGCGAAGCGCTTCGGCGAGCAGAAAATGGGCCTGGACGTCCCTGGGATGCAGGCGCACGGCGCGCCCGAGCAGGGCCACGGCCTCGTCGTGGCGGCCAAGGCCCGAAGCGGTCAGCCCGAGGCCGCGCAAGGCGGCGGCCGAAGCGGGGTCCAGGCGCGCGGCGCAGGCATAGGCCGCCCCGGCCTCCTGCAGGCGGCCCTGGCCGCACAGCGCGTCCCCCAGGCCCAGACAGGCCGCAACGCTTTGCGGCGCGTACGCCAGCGCCACGCGATAGGCCGCCTCCGCAGCGGTGAAACGGCCCTCGCGCAAGGCCGCCTCCGCAGCCTCCATGCGCCCGACAGCGGACGCGTCCGGTGCTTGGGCGCGACAAGGTTTCATGACCATTCCCCGTGCCGCCTTTCCCGCAGCGCGTCAACCGCCCGAACGGATGCGATGGCGCACAAAAAAAGGCCGCCCCCGCCAAGGCGGAAGCGGCCCGACCGATCGAACCTTCAGGCAAGGCGCTGCGCTACTCCCGCTCCATGTTCGGGTGGTGCACCTCGCCGCCCTGCATTTCCACGGTGTGGCAGACGTCGCAGCGCTTGGACGAGCCGATGACGCCCGGGAAGCCCATGTACTGCATGGCCGGGATGTTGTTGATGTCGAGGCCATAGCCGTTGGCGGCGACGAACGTGGCGTGGGGGCTGCCGTGGCAGGCCGCGCAGGGGATGTTGCCCGTGTCTTCCTTGCGGTTGCGGAAAAGCCCGGCCGCGTCCTCGGTCCAGGTGTTGAACGCCGTGGCGTGCTTGCCCGGGAGGGTGAAGTCCTTGTGGCAGGTCAGGCAATCGGGCTCCTGCGTCCAGGCGGCCCGGGGCCTTACGTCCGCGACCGTGGCCACGCTGCGCGGCGCAAGCGGGGCCATGAGCCAGGCGGCGGCCTTTTTGCCGGCGGCTTTTTCGTGGACCAAAAGCGACAGGGCGTGGTCTTCCATGTAGCCGTGGCAGCGCACGCAGCCAATGCCGGCGGCGCTGTGGTTGTCGCGCTGGGCCTGCGTCACGCCGTCCGGGGCCGTCGGGTGGCAGTTGCCGCAGGCTTTCGGGTTTTCCCCGGACAGGTAGGAGGCGTGGAAACCGTGGATGGCGGCGGAAAGCGAGAGCATGTCCTTGCCGTCCCTGGGCGCAAGGCCCGCGTTGGGGCTTTCGCTCGGGTGGCAGCCCTGGCAGGCCACGGGGCCGCCTGCGGCGGCCCTGGCGGCGAGGTCCGTACCGTTGCGCTTGTCGTGCAGGGCCAGGATGGACCCGGCCGTCGCGCCGGAAACACCCGTTTCGCCGTCCACGGCGAAACTCCCGCCATGGCAGGTGAAGCAGCGCATTTCCGTGGACACCGGGGCCACGGCCTTGGTCACGGCGAGCGTCTCGCCGGTCTTGGCGTCCTTGGCCGTGAGCGTGAAGACGGGATAGGGATTGACCCCGCCCGTGTCCGGATAGGGCGAAACGGGGACGCCCGCGGCGCTGAAGAGCTTGTCGCCGGCGGTCATGACGCCGTCGGGCCTGAGCCCGGTGGTCGAGACGTCGGGTTCGAGCGTGCGCCCCGAGAGCGTCACGGCGTGCTTCCAGAAATCCAGGCGCTTGGCCGGGTGCTTGAAGCCTTCCGGAGCCTCGTAGGCGATGGTCACGTCCTTGGTGACCACTTCGGGCATGACGTCGCGCTTGATGAGCACGGCATTGAGGGTGTTGCCGGGCACGGCCAGGGAAAAGGAACCGTCGCAGCCGGCCATGGCCACCACGCCCAGGCTGTTGCAGCCGATAAGAAGGTAGGGCGCGGTTGTGGCCTCGAACGGCGGCAGCGCGACCTCGGCCGGGGCCACGTTCGCGGGCTTGGCCGGGACGGGCTTGCGGCCGTTGACGTCCTCGGCGAGGTACGCGGCCAGGGCGGCGCGTTCCTCGGGGCTGCCGAGAAAGGGCGGCATCTGGGTGAAGAGTTTGCCCTGGCCGGTGAGATAGGCCTCGATGCCCGCCGCGCCGACATGGGCGGTGTAGTCGCGGATGTCCTTGAACGGGCCGCCCACACTGTGGCAACCCAGGCACTGCATGGCGTAGAGTTCGCGCCCGGCCTGCTTGCCGTTTTGCGGCGTGACCAGCTTGACCTTGGCGAATTTCGCCCGGGGCAGAAACGGCGCGTCGTAGGGCGCGGCCTGGGACGGGCGGATGTCCGTGGACCAGATCTGGCCGTAGACCAGCCAGGGCTTGCGCGCGGCCTCGCGCACGGTCTCGAAGACGCCGACGATGCCGAGCCCGAGCAGAAGCAGCAGCACGGCCAGCGCGCGGCGCACCTTGAGGGGAAGCTGCGAGACCAGGGCCAGGGAGCCCACGGCGACGGCCACGAGCAGCAAGGGATAGGCCATGCGGGAGGCGGCGATCTCGCTCGAGCGGCGCAACACGAAATCCCGCACCGCAGGCGGCAGCACGCCCACGTACCACCAGCCCGACATGAGCAGCACCGGGGCGCTGGCCACCACCCAGCGCAGCGAGGCGCGCAGCACGTTCTCGCGCGTGTCCGCGTCCGGGATGCCAAGGGCGGTGGCGAAGCCGAACAGTCCCGCGAGCAGCAGTCCGAGCGCCAGGCGCAGCACGAGCGCCGGCCAGAAGGTGGGGTTGAAGAAGCCGTCCCAGAAATCGAGCGTCACCGGCCACTGCCCGGGCGTGAGCATGAAGTCGATGATGCCGTTGACCGTGAAAAGCGACAGGAAGGCGAACAGGAAATAGAAAAAGCCCACGCGCAGGTGGGTTTTCGGGTCCAGGCGGTCGAAGCCGTAGTAGTAGACGAGCAGTACCGCGATTTCGCCGGCGAAAAAGGCCCATTCCGTGGCCCAGCCCCAGGCGAAGGTGCGCACGAGCAGCAGCGTGGCCTGGGGGGCGAGGACCGAGATGGTAAGCCAGATGCCGACCCCGGACAGCCCGCCGAAGACCATGGTGAGAAGCAGGAAAAAACGCGTGTGGCGGTGCAGGTAGTCGAGCATGGGCTGCGAGCCCAGCTTGCGCGCCCGGCGTTCGGTCATGACCAGGAACAGGCCACCGCCCACGGCGAAATGGGCCACGAACACGTGCAAGACGGCGATGACGATGATCCAGAATCCGCCGCCGAAGGCGGAAAGCTGCCAGACGGGATATTCCATGGCCTACGCCCCCTTCCCCGCCTGGCGGCGGTAGCAGCCGACGGCCCAGATGACGACCGCCGCGACGCCGGCGCAGGCGATCAGGAACATGACAAACGGCCCGTACTGCGCCGCGACCGGCAGCCTGGCCGGGGAATATTCCGGGGCGAGCGCGAACATGCGGACAAATTCGCGCACCACGACCATGGCCAGAATCACGGCCACGGTGAAAAGGGCCGCCGCGCCCGTGCGGCCCCTCACGCCCTGAATCAGCGCCGCGCCGGCCAGACACACGCCGGCGAGCAGCATGCCCGTGGCCAGCCCGTCGCCGCCGAGAAAGGCGAAACGGGTTTCGTGCGGCAGGGAAAAGAGAAACCACAGGCCCACGAGGAACTGCGCCATGGTCGCCCGGGTGAACCAGGCAAGCCCCAGGCGCTTGCGCGCGGCCGCGGACCCGTCCCCGGGGATGGCCCCCCTGCCGCCGACAAAGGCCAGAAACAGCCCGGCCACGGCCAGGGAGGCGGTCACGAAGTGCAGCCAGCGAGGCCAAAACGTGGCGTCGGAGAAATTCAGGATCGTGCCGCTCGGGTTGTCGAAGTAGGCCATCCAGGCGGCCGGGCGGATGGCGAGCGTGGAGACGTTGACGAGAATGAGGCTTGCCGCGAGCAGCAGGCAGGCGGCGACGAGGAGCGCGGGGCGCGAGGCCGCGAGCGCCAGGCGCGGCTGGGCGTAATAGAGCAGCGCGTAGGCGACCATGACCGCCATGAAAAGCGACAGCCACGTCACGGCGGAAAGCACCGCGGCGCTGTAGAGGTGCTGGCCGTAGAGCACCGAGGCGAAAAGCAGCGGCGGGATGGCCAGGTTGACGGCGACGGCCACCGTGGTCGGCAGCTTGCGGCCGAGCGCCGTGGCCGCGTCCCGGGTCGCGCCGGGGCTTAGCAGGGCGATGAGCGTTCCGCCGAAGGCCACGTTGACGGCCAACAGGTGGGCGGCAAGGGTCACGAGCAGCAGGATTTCGAAAATTCCCCAGGGCGACGGCAGGGCCAGCCCCGGGGCCGTGGAAAGGGTCGGATGCATGGCGGTCGGACTCCTTGCGCGCGAAGCGGCCGCAGGCCGGTCAGGATCGGCCTGCCTGCGCGACGAGGACGGTATTTTGCGATCAGTCTACAGGAAGGATACATCATAAACAATAATTTTACAAAACATGACGTTCCCGGGCGCAGGCTCTGGCATGGCCTGACGCGGCCGGCCCCTCGACGTCCGCGCCCGGCCATGCTAGGGCCTGCGCAAAAAAGGGGAGTGCCTCCCCTGGTTTTTCCCTTTTCCCGCCCGGCCCTTGCCCTTGGACGGTCCAAGGCCATTTCCCCACCCGGGCGGGTTTTTCTTTCGGAGGACGCAGCCTTATGGACAAACGGGAAAACCTGGCCTTGCAGGTCACCAAGGAAATCGTGGTCAAATTCGTGGAAACCGGGCGCATCTCGCCCGGGAACTTCAGCGAGCATTTCGGCCCCATCTACGAGGAAGTGCTGCGCGTGCTCCGCCGCGGCGAAGCCGCCGCCGGCGACGATGCCGGCAAGGGCGGACGCGACGATGGCTGACCTGCCCGTTCCCGGCGACGCGCGCCGGGTGGCAGGCATGTTCGGCCGCGTGGCCGGCTCCTACGACCTGCTCAACCACGTGCTTTCGGCCGGGCTCGACATCGCCTGGCGCCGGGCCATGGTCCGGGCGCTTCTGGCCCCGGGGCTGCCGGTCGGACCGGTACTCGACCTGGCGGCCGGCACCCTCGACGTGTCGCTTTTGCTTACGCGCCTGGGCCGGCGCACGGTCGTGGCCGTGGACCCCTGCCTGCCCATGCTGCTCGCGGGCAAGGCCAAGGTCGGGGACGGACCGGGCGCGGCCATCCGCCCGGTGCTCGGCGACGGCCTGCGCCTGCCGCTGCCGGACGCATCGGTCGCCGGCGCGACCATCGCCTTCGGCATCCGCAACATCCGGCCCCGGCCGGACGCCTTCGCCGAGCTGGCCCGGGTCATACGGCCCGGCGGTCGCCTGGTCGTGCTCGAATTCGGCACGGGCAAGCGACGGCTGTGGGGCGGGGCCTACAATTTCTACCTGCGCAACGTGCTGCCCAAAATCGGCAAGCTGGTTTCGGGCGACGACGAGGCGTACCGCTATCTGGCGGAGACGATCCGGGAGTTCCCGGACGAGGGGACGCTGGCCGAGGAGATGCGCCGGGCGGGGTTTCACGAGGTGCGCTACCGGGCCATGACCGGCGGCATCGTATTCCTGCACGCCGGAGTCAAGGCCCTGTAATCACCGCATTCTTGCGCAAGGCCTCTTCCCTGGCGCGCGTTGCCGCGCACCTGCACAACCACTCGGGGATGCGAATGTTCCCCTCTTCGGGATGATCCAGGAGGGGCCCCGGCCCCTCCTGGCCGCCGGAGGCGTCTCTCCCTGCGTTATCCGTTCGCGCGCAGCACGAAGATGAGCAACAGCCCGGCGAGCATGGCGGTCATGCCGAGCACGCGCAGTTCGCGCGGCTTGCGCTCGGACAGGGCGCGCAGCACCTCGGGCATTTTTTCCGCCGCCAGGAAATACGGCAATCCCTCGAGAATGAACGCCAAGCCCAGAGCCGTGAGAAAAATCTTCCAGTCGAAGTGCATTCCTTGAGGATACGGGCTTGGCCGGGACATGTAAATACGCCCTTCTTGCCGGGCCGCGCGCTTTGCGCTATCGGGCCCTAAGCGTGTTGCTGTTTCCATGAAGAAGGAGCCCTTCATTGATCACTTTTGATGATATTCGCGCCAAACGCGCACCTGTGGCCGTCATCGGCCTCGGCTACGTGGGCCTGCCTCTGGCCGTGGCCCTGGCCCGGCACTTCGACGTGGTGGGATTCGACGTCAAGTCCGCCCGTATCGAGGAGCTCAAATCCGGCCAGGACAGCACCCTGGAAGTCGATCCGGCCGACCTGACCGCGGTTTCCATCCGCTACACCGCAGAGCCCGCCGACCTCGACGCCTGCAAGTTCTTCATCGTGGCCGTGCCCACGCCGATAAACGCCAACCGCGTCCCGGACCTGGGACCGCTGGTCGGGGCGTCCCGCCTTCTGGCCGAGCATCTGAGCCCGGGCGCGGTGGTTGCCTACGAATCCACGGTCTATCCCGGCCTGACCGAAGAGGTCTGCCTGCCGCTTTTGGAAAAAGGCTCGAACCTCTGCGCCGGCAAGGACTTTTTCATCGGCTACTCCCCGGAGCGCATCAACCCCGGGGACAAGGTCCACACGCTGACGACCGTGGTCAAGGTCGTGGCCGGCCAGACGCCGGAAGTCACCGACCTCCTGGCCGAGCTCTACGGCACGGTGGTGACCGCCGGCATCCACAAGGCCCCCTCCATCAAGGTGGCCGAGGCGGCAAAGGTCATCGAGAACACCCAGCGCGACATCAACATCGCGCTCATGAACGAGTTGTCGCTCATTTGCGAACGCCTGGACATCGACACCATCGACGTGCTGCGCGCCGCCGAGACCAAATGGAACTTCCTGCCGTTTCGGCCGGGCCTGGTCGGCGGGCACTGCATCGGCGTGGACCCCTACTACCTGCTCTACAAGGCTCAGAGCCTGGACCTGCATCCGCAGGTCATCCCGGCCGGCCGGCGCATCAACGATTCCATCGGCAAGCACGTGGCCGAGGCCACCATCAAGATGATCATCCGCGCCGACTGCCGCGCGGGCTGCGCCCGGGTCGGCGTGCTCGGACTCACGTTCAAGGAGAACGTGCCGGACCTGCGCAACACCAAGGTCGTGGACATCGTACGCGAGCTTTGCGAGTTCCGCATCCGGGTGCTGGTCCACGATCCCATGGCCTCGCCCGAGGAAGCCCGCGAGGAATACGGGCTGACGCTGGCTCCGGTCGAGGAGCTGCGCGACCTCGACGCCCTGATCGTGGCCGTGTCCCACGACGCCTTCAAGGCCTTGTCGCTTGACGAACTGGCGACGTGGTTCCGTCCGAGCGCCGAGCCCATCCTCGTGGACGTCAAGGGGCTCTACGGACGCGCCGCCGCCGAAGCCGCCGGCTTCCGCTACTGGAGCCTGTAACCCCCGGCCTCCGATGAGCACCGCCAACGCAACGACGCCTCCGGAAGAAAGGTCCGGGAGGGACGACGTCCCTCCCGGACGCCGGAGGCCGTCCCTTCTCCTTTTCTGCCTGGCCACGGCCAGGGAATACGCCGCGGCCTTCGGCCCGCTCGGCGCGCCCGCCGCGCCCGAGCCCGGCGGGGCAGTGGCCTGGACGCGCGGCGGGCGCGAAACGCTTTTGTGCGTCACGGGCGTCGGCCCGGTGGCCGCGGCCCTGGCCGCCGGGCGCATGCTCGGCAGCCACGGCGACGCCCTGGCCGGCATCGTCAACTGCGGCATCGCCGGCAGCTACGACACCGCCACCGCGCCGCTTTCCTCGCTGGTCGCGGCGAGCTGCGAAGCCCTGCCCGAATACGGCATCCGCACCGGAGCCGGCACGGACGGCGCGGGGCTGGCCTTTCCCCAGCTCTCCCCGGGCGGCTCGCCGGTGCGCGACCTGCTGCCCCTTAACCCGGCCGGGGCCGCCGCGGCCATGGGCCTGCGCCTGCCCGAATGCGCGCTGTGCGGCCCCTGCGTCACCGTGGCCGGGGTCTCCGGCGACGACGCGCGGGCGCTGGTCCTGGCCCGCAAGTACCGGGCCGTGGCCGAATCCATGGAAGGCTTCAGCCTGGGGCTCGCCGCGGCCGCGGCCGGGCTGCCGTTTCTGGAGCTGCGCACCGTTTCCAACCAGGTCGGCCGCCGCCCGCCCGACGCCTGGGACCTGCCCGGGGCGCTCGCCGCCCTGGGCCGGGCCGTGGCCGCCCTGTTTCCCGGAGCCTCACGCCATGCCTGACGTCGTCACCGTCGCCATTTCGCCCTGTCCCAACGACGTCTGCATTTTCGGCGGCTGGATTCTCGGCATGGTCGGCCTGCCCGACGTCCGCGCCGCCTTCGCCTTCGAGGATGTGGAGACCTTAAACGAAGCGGCGCTCGCCGGGACCTTCGACGTGATCAAGGTCTCGGCGGCCATGGCCGCGCCCCTGGCCGGGACGTACGCCGTGCTGCCCGCGGGCGCGGCCTTCGGCTTCGGCGCGGGGCCCAAGCTCGTGGTGGCGCAGGGCTATCGCGGCCGGCCGACGCGCGTGGCCGTGCCGGGGCTTCGCACCACGGCCGCGACGCTGTTGCGCGCCGCCCTGGCCGAAAACCACGGCAAAGACGACCTGCCCGTTCCGGATGCCGCGTTCGTTCCGGTGCGCTACGACGAAATCGTCACGGCCGTGCTGGACGGGCGCGCCGAGGCGGGCCTGCTCATCCACGAAACCGCCCTGGCCGCGGCCGACCACGGCCTGCGTCTGGTGCTCGACCTCGGGGCCTGGTGGCAGGCGCGCGTGCCGGCCTCGCCCGTGCCGCTCGGCGTGATCCTGGCCAAACGGAGCCTGGGGGAGGCGCGCATCGCCGCCGTGGGGGACGTGGTGCGCGAGAGTCTGCTTGCCGCCCAGGCGCAGCCGCAGGCGGTCGCGCCCCTGGCCCGGCTGCTGGCGCGGGAGAAGAACGAGGCCGTGATCGCGGCCCACATCAAGGCCTATGTCGGGGAATTGAGCCTCGCCATGGGGGAAACGGGCAGACTCGCGCTGGCGGAACTGGAAAAGCTGGCGTCGCAAGGCCGTTTCCCGGCCGATCCCCCCTTGCCAGCCCCGGACCAATGCTGTTAAACGCCAGCGGATGAGCGATTTCGCGGACATATTATCTCGGGAAGTCCCGGCCATCAACAGCTACCTGGAGGAGCAGGCGGACACGCTCTCCCCCCTGGTCCAGCCGGTGGTGCGCCATGTGCTTTTGGCCGGAGGCAAGCGCCTGCGTCCGCTGCTCACCATCCTCGTGGCCCGCGCCCTGGGCCATCGTGGCGACGACGGCTATCCCCTCGCCTGCTCCCTGGAATTTCTGCATTCGGCCACGCTGTTGCATGACGACATCGTGGACGGCGCGACGCTGCGCCGCGGCCGGGAATCCGCGCACATGCGCTTCGGCGCGACGCACACCATCCTCGCCGGCGACGTGCTGCTCGCCCTGGCCAACCGCACCGTGGCCGAATACGACAATCCCGAGCTCACGCGCATCCTCTCCGAGGCCCTGCTCCAGACGGCCACGGGCGAGATCCTCGAGATCGCCCACCTGCGCGACGTGGACCTGCCGCTCGAAACCTATCTTTCCATCATCACCGGCAAGACGGCCTACCTGCTCCAGGCGGCCTGCCACTGCGGCGCGGTCCTGGCCGGCGCGGGCGAAACGCTTTGCGAGGCGGCCAGGAACCTCGGCGTCAACTGCGGCATCGCCTTCCAGCTCGTGGACGACGCCCTGGACTACACCTCCCCCGCCACCGTGTCCGGCAAGCCCACCGGTGGCGACCTCAAGGAAGGCAAGGTCACGCTGCCGCTGATCCTCTATCTTTCCGAGCTGCCCTTCGACGCCAGGCGTCGCCTGGCCGAGGACTTCCGCCAGGACCAGCTTTCCGCCGAGGACATCGAATATTTGCGCGGCAACATCGTCGCCGGCGGCCATGCCGAAAAAACCCGGGAGATGGCCGCCACATACCTGGAAAAAGCCCAGGCCGCCCTGGCGCTGTTCCCGCCCTCGCCAGAGGCCGAACTGATCGGCCAGGTGCTGGCGCCCATGCTCGCCCGGGACAAATAGGCCAGCCTCGCCGGCGGCTGGCCGGCGCACCCTCGGACCCCAGGATAGGAAACGCCATGCTCACCCGCCTCGCCGTGGGCCTTCGCCCGAGCGTTACCGACACGGTCGGCCAGCGCGTGGCCGGCAAGATCGACAGCGAACTCCATATGCCCGTGCGCTTCGTGCGCATCGTCAAGATCTTCACCATAGACGGCTTAAGCGAGGAAGAAGTCCGCGCCGTGGCCGACGCCGGCGTGCTGCACGACCCCGTGGTCCAGGAAGCCTCCCTCGCCCCGCTTTCCCCGGGCGGCGCCGAGACCGACTGGGTCATCGAGATCGCCTTCCGCCCAGGCGTCACGGACAACGAGGCGCGCACCGCCAAGGACGCCGTGGCCCTGGCCTTGGGGCTTTCCGAGGCGCGCCGCGCGAGCCTCGCCGTCTACACCGCCGCCCAGTACCATGTCGCGGGCCTGCCCGACGCCGCGGCCGCCACGCGCGTGGCCGTGGACCTGCTCGGCAACGACCTGCTCCAGCGCCACGAGATCGCCTCGGGCGACGCCTGGCGCGCCGCGCCCGGGTTCGCTCCCCGCGCGGCCAAGGTCACGGGCCAGGCCAGCGCCACCGTCGAGACCCCGGACATCTTCAACATGCTCGAGGACCAGATGCTCGCACTCGGCCGCGAGCGCACCCTGGCCCTGTCCCTGCCCGAATGGTGGGCCATCCGCGAATATTTCGGCCGCCCGGGCTTCAAGATGCGCCGGGTGGTCTGGGGGCTCATCCACAACCCCACGGACGTCGAGCTCGAGTGCATCGCCCAGACCTGGTCCGAGCACTGCAAGCACAAGATCTTCAACGCGGTCATCGACTACCGCGACGAGGAAGCGGGCACGGAACAGGTCATCGACAGCCTGTACAAGACGTTCATCCAGGGTTCCACGAAAGACATCCGCAAGGCGCTCGGCGACGACGATTTCTGCCTGTCGGTCTTTTCCGACAACGCCGGCGTGGTGCGCTTCACCGAAAACATGCACCTGTGCATCAAGGTGGAGACCCACAACAGCCCCTCGGCGCTCGACCCCTACGGTGGCGCGCTGACCGGCATCGTCGGCGTCAACCGCGACCCCATGGGCACGGGCATGGGCGCGAACCTTTTATGCAACACCGACGTCTTCTGCTTCGCCTCGCCCTTTTTCAGCGGCGAACTGCCGCCGCGCCTGCTCCACCCGCGCCGGGTGCTCGAGGGCGTGCGCGAGGGCGTGGAGCACGGCGGCAACAAGTCCGGCGTGCCCACGGTCAACGGCTCCATCGTGTTCGACGAGCGCTTCCTCGGCAAGCCGCTGGTCTTTTGCGGCACGGTGGGCATGCTGCCCGCGACGCTTGGCGGCAAGCCGAGCTACGTCAAAAAGGCCCGGCCCGGCGACTACATCGTCATGGTCGGCGGCCGCGTGGGCAAGGACGGCATCCACGGCGCGACCTTCTCCTCCGAGGAGCTCCACGAGGGTTCCCCGGCCACGGCCGTGCAGATCGGCGACCCCATCACCCAGCGCCGCATGTACGACTTCCTCATGCGCGCCCGGGACCTGGGGCTCTATAGCGCCATCACGGACAACGGCGCGGGCGGGCTTTCGAGCTCCGTCGGCGAGATGGCCCGGGACTGCGGCGGATGCGAGCTCTACCTCGACCGCGTGCCGCTCAAGTACGACGGCCTCGTGCCCTGGGAGATCCTCACCTCCGAGGCCCAGGAGCGCATGACCGTGGCCGTGCCGCCCGCGCAGTTCGCGGCCTTCATGAAGCTCTCCCGGGAAATGGGCGTCGAGTCCACGGAACTTGGCAACTTCACCGACTCGGGCTACCTGCGCGTCTACCACGGCAAGCGCACGGTGGCCTACATCGACATGGATTTCCTGCACGACGGCACGCCGCGCATGCGTCTGGCCGCGACATGGACAAAGCCGCAGATCGCCCGCACCGAACCGGCGATGCCCGCCGGCGGCCACGGCGCGCTGCTTAAGCGCATGCTCGGCCGGCTCAACATCTGCAGCAAGGAATACGTGGTGCGGCAGTACGACCACGAGGTCAAAGGTGGCTCGGCGGTCAAGCCGCTTTGCGGCGCGCGCCGCGACGGCCCTTCCGATGCCGGCGTGCTGCGTCCGGACCTGTCGCGCCCCGAGGGCGTGGCGCTCTCCCACGGCATCTGCCCGCGCTACTCCGACATCGACGCCTACTGGATGATGGCCGCGGCCATCGACGAGGCCGTGCGCGGGGCCGTGGCCGTGGGGGCCGACCCGGCGCGCCTGGCCGGCGTGGACAACTTCTGCTGGTGCGACCCCGTGGAGTCGGAAAAGACCCCGGACGGCCGCTACAAGCTGGCCCAGCTCGTGCGGGCCAACATGGCCCTGGCCCATTTCTGCCGCGCGTTCCGTACGCCCTGCGTCTCGGGCAAGGACTCCATGAAAAACGACTACTCCGGCGGCGGGGCCAAGATCTCCATCCCGCCGACGGTGCTTTTTTCCGTCATGGGCTTCGTGCCCGACGTCGCCGGGGTCGTGACGTCCGACTTCAAGGCCGCGGGCGAGTTCGTCTACGTGCTCGGCCTCACGCGCCGCGAACTGGGCGCGTCGGAGCTGGCGGGCGAGCTCGGCTTCACCTCCCCCGACGTGCCGCAGGTGGACGCCCTGCCGGCCCGCGAGCGCTACCGCAGCCTGCACGCGGCCATGCGCCGCGGGCTGGTTTCCGCCTGCCACGACTGCTCCGACGGCGGTTTGGCCGTGGCCCTGGCCGAGATGGCCATCGGCGGCCGGCTCGGCGCGGACCTGGACCTCGCCGCCGCGCCGGCCGAGGCCGGGCTCACCGACCTGGAGCTCCTCTACAGCGAATCGACAAGCCGCCTCGTGGTCACGGTGGCCCCGGAAAACCGGGCCGCGTTCGAGGCGCTGTTCGCGGGACAGGCCTTGGGCCTGCTCGGCGTCGTCGCCGACGGTTCGGAGTTGGTCCTGCGCCGCGGCGCGCACCTGCTTTGCGCCGAATACGCCGAGGACCTGGCCCACGCCTTCAAGGCCACCCTCGACTGGTAGCCTCCCGACCGCGTTTCCCACCCCGGACACCTTTGCCCGGCGGGCTTGCCCGCCGGGCTTTTTGTAATGCGCGCCGCCACGCCCGGTCTGCCCCAGCCACCGCTTCCGGACAGTCTTTTCCGGCAAAAAGGCGTGACTCCTCCCCGCCTCGCGGGATACCGCCTTGCTCCGGCCTCGTGAATGGGATATGCTTTCTTTATTTCCCACCTGTAGCGGAGGAGCCCTGTCCATGGCGGTCCTTTGGCGCGCTTTTCTGTCGACTTGTCTCACGGCCGGCCTTTGCCTCTGGATTCCCGGGCCCGTTTCAGCCCAAACACCCGCCGCAACGCCTCCCGCTGCGGCGAAGGACGCCTCCTACGTCGGCTCGGCAGCCTGCAAGGACTGCCACGCCAAGGAATACGCGTCCTACTCCCGCTATTCCAAAAAAGCCCATTCCTCGGAGTCGGTCAAGATCATGGCGAAAAAGCTCACGCCCGAGGAGCTTGCGGGCTGCTTCGCCTGCCACACCACGGGCTACGGCAAACCCGGCGGCTTCGTGAGCTTCGAGCAGACCCCGGCGCTCGCCAACGCCGGCTGCGAGGTCTGCCACGGCCCGGGCTCGGCCCATGTCGATGCCGGCGGCGATCCCGCGCTGATCAAGAACAAGCTCGCCATGGCCGACTGCGAAGGCTGTCACAACGCCGAGCGCGTGCGCAACTTCAACTTCAAGCCCATGCTCTTCGCCGGAGCGCACTAGCCATGCGCCCCATACTCTACGCAAGTATTTTCCCGCGTTCCAACCTTTCAAGGTAAACGCCCCCGGATATCGCCGTTTGGATTCCGGAGGCGCGATGCGAGGAGTGTCGTGATGGGTGTCTTTTCCCGTTCCCTTGGCCTCAAGGTGCTGCTGCTCGTCTCCGGCCTGACCGTCCTGGCCTTCACCGGCCTGTTTCTGGCCAACGCCCACTGGCAGCGTCAGGGTTCCATGGCCCAGATCGACAGCACCGCGTCGCGCATGAGCGCCATGGTGCGCATGGCCATCGAGGAACCCATGCGCCTGGGCAAGAATGCCGAGACCGCGGCGCAGTTCGCCAGGGTGGCGGCCGCGCACGGCGACACCACGGTCTATCTCACCGACTTCCGGGGCAACGTGACCTATGCCACGGACACGGGCGTGGCGCGCAAGGATTTCGCCGCCGTCGCCGCCCAATCCGGCGACGCCGACGTGGCCGCCCTGGCCGCCAAGAGCCTCGCCAGCGCGTTCCACGGCGGGAAGGTCCTGTCCTGGAACGGCAAGCCCTCTTTCGTCGCCGTCAACTCCGTGAAAAACGAGCCCGAATGCCACCACTGCCACGGCGGCTCGAAACCCATCCTCGGGGCCATGGTCGTGGTCCAGGACATCGCCCCGGAACTCGACCGCCTCGCCGCCGACCAGTTCAAAAGCGCCGGCGTGTCCCTGGCCGGCATGGTCGCCCTGCTTGCGGCGCTGCTCCTTTTCATGAAGCATTCCGTGGTCGGCCGCGTCCGGAAACTGGCCGCCATCTCCGACGCCATCAGCCACGGCTCCCTGGACATCGCCTTCAACGTGCCGGGCGAGGACGAAATCGCGGTCCTGGCCAAGAACCTCTCGGCCATGGTCGGCAACATCAAGGACCAGCTCGAATACAACCGCGGCATCCTAAACGGCGTCATCATCCCGATTTTCGTGGCCGACAGGGAGCGGCGCTTCGAGTTCGTCAACACGCCCCTGCAACACATCCTCGGCAAATCCGACGCCGAGATGCTCGGCCAACTCGTCGCGGACAGCTTCCGGCGCGAGGACGGCCGTTCGGGCTGCGCCGGCGTCCTCGATTCCGGGGAATGCGCGAGCGGATTTACCCGCTTCACGCGCACCGACGGCCAGGTCTTTCCCCTGCACTACGAGATCAGCCCGCTCAAAAACGCCTCCGGCGAGACGGTCGGCGTCATCGGCGTGCTCATCGACCTGACCCAGGAGGAAAAGGACAAGGACCACATCCGGGCGCAGCGGGCCAAGCTGCTCGCCGTGGCCGACGAGGTCACCACCGTGGCGCGCAACCTGTCCGAGGCCTCGGACATGCTCACGGCGCGCATGGGCGAGCTTACGGGCGGCGTGGAAAACACCGCCCAGGAAACCGAGCGCGTAGCCACGGCCATGGAAGAGATGAACGCCACCGTGCTCGAGGTGGCGCAAAACGCCGGCGACACGGCGCAGGCCTCGGATTCGGCCTCCCAGGCGGCCATCGACGGCGGCCGCGAAGTGACGCGCACCGTGGAGGAGACCCGCGCGGTCTCGGCCCGCACCGCCGACCTCGCCAACTCCCTGGGCACCCTGGAAACCCGGGCCGAGGCCATCGGCGCGGTCATCGGCGTGATTTCCGACATCGCGGACCAGACGAACCTGCTCGCCCTCAACGCCGCCATCGAGGCGGCCCGGGCCGGCGAGGCCGGGCGCGGCTTCGCCGTGGTCGCCGACGAGGTGCGAAAGCTCGCGGAAAAGACCATGACCGCCACGGGCGAAGTGGCCACGGCCGTGACCGACATCCAGGCGAGCACGCACCAGGTCGTGGCCGGCATGAACGAAACCAAGACCCGCGTGGAGCGCAGCGCGGACATGGCCGAGCAGTCCGGGGCGGTGCTCGCCCGCATCGTGGAGCAGTCCAACCACATCGCCGACATGGTGCGCAACATCGCCGCCGCCTCGGAGCAGCAATCCGCCACCAGCGAAGAGGTCAATGGCAGCGTGAACCACATCAACGCCCTTTCCCAGGACATCGCCCGCCAGATCGCCGACGCCAACACGCGTATCGGCGAGGTGCGTTCCATGGCCCACCATCTGGCGGAACTCGTGGAGCAGTTCCGGGAGGAATAAAGCACAACCCCGCGAAAAGGCCGGACTTGACAATTTAGTCCAAACTAAAGGATAGACTCGGGCAGGCGCGGTCGTTACGTTCGGCCACGCCACTGTCGGCAAGGCGTTGTCCGCCGTGGCGGCATAGCGGCGCTCCCGGACAGGGGCGGCCGCGCCATGGGGATATGACCTTGTTGCCGCTCAGGCAAGGGCGCATCTGCGGACCCGGCGCTGAGGGCAAATAAGGACGCCGCCGAAACCCCAAAAGGAGCTTCCCATGGACAAATACGAGTGCAGCATCTGCGGTTACGTGTACGACCCCGCCGCCGGCGATCCCGACAACGGCGTCGCGCCCGGCACCAAGTTCGAAGACATCCCCGAGGATTGGGTCTGCCCTGTCTGCGGCGCGCCCAAGAGCGAATTCAACAAAGCCTAACCAATCCCTTCCCGCCGCCGCGTTCGGGCGGCTTTCGAGGAATCCCATGCGACCCGTGGAAATCTGCAAGGATGTCTATTGGGTGGGTGCCGTGGACTGGGAGTGTCGCGACTTCCATGGTTACATGACGGCCCCCACCGGGACGACCTACAATGCGTTCCTGATCAAGGACGAGAAAATCGCCCTGTTCGATTCGGTCAAGGCCGGCCATGGCGACGAAATGCTGTGCCGGGTGGCCCATGTCACGCCCCTGGACAAGGTCGACTACCTCATCGTCAACCATGTGGAAATGGACCACTCCGGCTCGCTGCCCGAACTCGTGGCGCGCACCAGACCGGAGAAGATCCTGACCTCGCCCATGGGCGAACGGGCCATGCGCGCCCATTTCGATTGCACGGACTGGCCCATCGAGGTGGTCAAGACCGGCACGTCGCTCTCGCTCGGCAAGCGTACCCTCCAGTTCCTGGAGACGCGCATGCTGCACTGGCCGGACAACATGGCCACCTACATCGCCGAGGACGGTGTGCTCATCTCCTCCGATGCCTTCGGCCAGAACTGGGCCACCAGCGAGCGCTTCGCCGACGAAGTGAACCACGACCTGCTGCAAAAGCAGCTCGACCGCTACTTCGCCAACATCGTGCTCCCCTTTAGCCCCATCGCGCAGAAGACCATCGAGACCATCGAATCCATGGGCCTCGACGTCCGCTACATCTGCCCTGACCACGGCCTGATGTTCCGCACCCCCGAAGACGTCGCCTGGGTGGTATCGCGCTACAAGGAACTGGCCGCCCAGAAGCAGAAGAAAAAAGCGGTGCTGGTCTTCGACACCATGTGGCACTCCACCGAGCGCATGGCGCACGCCATCGCCACGGGACTGGCCGAGCACGGCGTGTCGTTCAAGCTCATGAACCTGCACGTCTTCGACCACTCCGACGTCATGGAGGAAGTCTGGGACGCGGCGGCGGTGTTCGTGGGTTCGGCCACGCACAACAACGGCATGCTGCCCAAGGTGGCGGACATGCTCACGTACATGAAGGGCCTAAAGCCCAAGGGCAAGATCGGTGCGGCGTTCGGCTCCTACGGCTGGAGCGGCGAGGCCGTGAAGGACATTACCGGCTGGCTCGAGGCCATGGGCATGGACATGCCCGTGGACGGGGTGCGCATCCTCTACGTGCCCACCCACGAACAGCTTGCGGCCTGCGTCGAAATGGGCCGCACCATCGGCAAGGCCATCGCGGACAAGCTCGGCTAGCCCGCACGGCGTACGTACGTTACGGGGGAATCGACGGGCATCCGCGATTCCCCCTTTTTTATGCGGCCCCGGCGTGCGCCCCGGCCGGGCAAGGAGGTCCCCATGATCGTTTCCGAAGGCCATATCGGCCGCGTGTTCGTGCTGCGCCTTTCCGACGGCGACCGCATCCCGGACGCCATCGAGGCCTTCGCCGCCTCGCGCGAAGTGACCTCCGCCGTGGTGCTCGCCCTGGGCGGCCTGGAAAACGGCAGGCTCGTGGTCGGCCCCGAGGACGGCCGGGTGCTGCCGCCGAATCCCATGCTCGCGGCCATCGGCGCGGTGCACGAGGCCGCGGCCGTGGGCACGCTTTTCCCCACGGCCCACCACGGCAAGCCGACGCTGCACATGCACGCCGTGCTCGGGCGCGGCGAGGAAACCCGTGCCGGCTGCGTACGGCCCGGCCTCGATGTCTGGAAGATCTTCGAGGTGGTGGTGATCGAGATCCTCGGCATCGAGCTCGCCCGCGCCCACGATCCGGAAACGGGCTTCAACCTGCTCGGCTGGGCGCCGCTGTAGCGCGGCAGGCGGCGCGCCCCGGGCGTACAGGCCCGGGTCGCGCCGATCCCCCTTTCGCCTGCGCGGCGCAGACGCGGCCGCGCTCCCGGCTCACCGGGTCTGCCTCACAAGAGCGGCCAAGCCTTCTTGAGCTGTTCCACCGTGCCGTTGTAGACATTGATGTCGGCATCGGGGCCCACGCCCTTGACCAGTATCTGGTTGTTCACTTCACAAGAAAACTGCCACAAGGCATACGTCCTCCAGGCCCCGTCCGGAAAATCGCTCACGGTTTCCTTGTAGCGCGCATACCACAGCGGCGTCAGGGAAAATTCCGTGTTCTTGTAATGCTTCGCAATGTAGGCCGCGCTCTTGTGGTTGACGTAGACGGCGGGATATCTGCCGAGGCGTTCCTTCACCCTCTTGATGAAACGCAACGCCTCGCCGGCGCGCATATACTTTCCGGATGTCACATCCTCCAGGTCGAGGGCCACGAGTTCGTCCGGCGCAGGCTTGACGGTATCGATGTAGTAATCCGCCTGCTGTTCGGGATTGCCCGCCTTGCCCAGGTGGTAGGACCCCCAAAGGTAGCCCCGCGCCTTCGCTTCCGCCTTGCGCTGCGCATACTTGGGGTCGAGGGCCCTGGTCCCGACAGTGGCCTTGTGGATCACGCCGACGACACGCTGCTCCTGCCCGAGGGCCTGCCAATCCACATCGTTTTGACAGTAGATATCAAGGACAAGCGGCGTGCCGGCATGGGTCCATTGCCGGTCGAATTCGCCTGTCCGCTCCTGGGCAATGGCGGGCGGCTCCGCGGGAGGCGGCAGTTGCACCTTTGGCTGGCAACCGACAGTAAAAAGGCTCGCGAGCAGCAACAAGACGATTCGCATTGCAACCATCCTTTTGGCCATGGCATGGGGAACCACTCTCCGCCCTTACCGCGCACACCTTGTCCGCGTTATCGCCCGGCCAGGGCCGATTGACAACCGTATCCGCGCCAGGCCGCGTCGATTCGGCGCGGCGTGAGCCCCGTCGCGCCGGCACTGCGGCCGGCCGCCTTACGTTCCGGCGTTTTTCGTGCTAGCGTGCGGAACCATTTTCCAGGATTGCTCCGCCCGAACCGAGAACCTTCGCGGACGGCGCTTCGCCGCGCCAGGCGCCGCAACGGCAGCGTATGGAAAGCCCACTCACCCCTCCCCTGTCCAAGGAACGCATGGCGTACATGGCCCTGCAATGGCGGCAGTTCCAGGCCGGATTACCCGTATCCCCCGCGGACGTGCGCCCTATGATCCTGGCGTCCTGGGAACGTTGCCGCAAACGCAAGCTCCCGGGCGACGCCATGATGCTTTGCCCCATCGACGCCGCGGCCCTCAAACGCGCCACCACGCTAAACCTGGATCTCGTCAAAAGCGCCAAGCACCTGATGGACAAGCTTGTGCGCTCCATCCACCTCTCCAAAAGCGTGGTCACCCTCGTGGATACCGCAGGCCTCGTCCTGCACGCCTCGGCCCGAAGCCAGGACCTGGAGAACGTGCCCTACGGCGTGCCGGGGCGGAGCTGCGACGAAGCCACCATCGGCACCAACGGCATGGGCCTTTGCATCATCGAGAAAAGGCCCGTCCACGTCATCGCCTCGGAGCACTACAACGCCTCGCTGCATTACTTAAGCTGCGCCGCGGCCCCCATCCGCAACGTCGCCGGGGAGCTCATCGGCGCGCTCAACCTTGCGATCAACACCGAGAGCTTCCACCAGCACACCCTGGGCCTCGTGGAAGCGGCCTCCCACGCCATCGAGGAGCATCTGCGCCTGCGCAGCCTCGTGCGCAACCAGAAGGTCATCCTGGAGCTGCTCGACGACGGCGTCCTCGTGCTCGCGCGCGACGGCAGCATCGTCAACAGCAACCGCCAGGCCTGCGCCATGCTCGGCCTGGACGGCAGCCCCCCGGCGGGCGAGAATATCCGGGCCTTCCTGCCGGATGACGAGACCCTGCGCGCCATCCTGACCGACCGCATCCCTTTCTACGACCGGGAGATCGCCTTCCAGCTCCCCGAGGGCAGGCTTTCCTGCGCGCTTTCCTGCGCGCCCTTCGGCGACGACGGCGTGCTGCTCACGCTGCGCGAAGGCCGGCGCATGCGCAAATACGCCGCCCGGGTCGCCGGGGCCAAGGCCGTGTACACGTTCGAAAACATCATCGGCAACGCCGCGCCGCTGCACGAAGCCCTGCGCCTGGCCCGGGCGGCGTCGCAAAGCGAAACCACCACCCTGCTGCTCGGCGAATCGGGCACGGGCAAGGAACTGTTCGCCCAGGCCATCCACAACGCCGGCAACCGGCGCAAGGGGCCGTTCGTGGTGGTCAACTGCGGGGCGCTGCCGCGCAACCTCGTGCAAAGCGAGCTGTTCGGCTACGTGGCCGGGGCCTTTTCCGGGGCGCTCAAGGAAGGCAGCCCCGGCAAGTTCGAGCTGGCCGACGGCGGCACGCTCTTCCTGGACGAAATCGGCGAGATGCCGCTCGAGGCGCAGGTGAGCCTGCTGCGCCTGCTCCAGGAAAGCGAGGTCACGCGCCTGGGCGGCAAGCAGGCCAAGCGCATCGACGTGCGCATCATCGCCGCCACCAACAAGGACCTGTCCGCGGCCGTGCGCAACAACGCCTTTCGCGGCGACCTCTATTACCGGCTCAACGTGCTGACCATCAGCATCCCGCCCCTGCGCCGGCGCGAGGGGGACGTCGCGGTCCTGGCCCGGGTCTTTCTGGACAAGTTCGCCGCCACCCTGCGCAAGCCGCGCCTGCGCCTGTCCCGGGAGGCCATGGCCGCCCTGGAGGCCCATCACTGGCCGGGCAACGTGCGGGAGCTGGAAAACTGCATCGAGCGCCTGGTCAACATCGCCCCGGACGAGCGCATCGACATCGCGGACCTGCCCCAGGACATCATGGCCGACATGGCCCGGGGGCCGCTCGGCGCGCCCGGCGAAGCCGCCATGTCGCTCAAGCGCATCCAGAAGGCGCTCATCCTCGAAACCCTGCGCGAAACCGGCGGCAATTTCCGGCGCACATCCTCGATCCTCAATATCTCCCGCACCACGCTCTACGCCAAAATCAAGCAATACGGCATCACCGCGGACACCTTCCGCGCGTCCTGACCGCGCAACGCCTTCGCGTTCGCTTCCCTGGCCGTCCGACTGTCCAGACGGATGACATGTCAACCTCACATGTCCAGTTCCTGAACATATCGCCGTCTGCCCGTGCCCACAGGCGCAAGCTATCCTGTTGAAATATAAACAATAGGCACATGCCGTTCCCGCCGCCCGGGTAATGGTCCGGCTTTTGCTAAACGTCTGGACGCGATGCAGGATGCTGCGCACAGACACAAGAGCCTATCCGGCAGACAATTTCCGTTGCGGCTTCAACGGATGGGGTCAACGCTACGCATCATCGCCGGATACTGAGGGCGCGACAAAGGGACAGCCGCCAGGCATCGCGCGCATTGCATCCAACAACCGGCGCTGTCTGAACAACACAACTTGCACAAACGACTCCGGAGGACGTCATGGCGGTTCAAGAACAAGTGTACGGTTTCTTCATCCCCAGCGTGACCCTGATCGGCATCGGCGCGTCCAAACAGATCCCCGACAAGATCAAGGCGCTCGGCGGCAGCAAACCCCTGCTCGTCACGGACAAAGGCGTCGTGGCCGTCGGCATCTGCAAGCAGGTCACCGACCTGCTCGACGCCGCGAACATGCCCTATGTGGTCTACGACGAGACCGTCCCCAACCCCACGGACAAGAACGTCGAAGACGGGGTCGCGATCTTCAAGAAAAACGGTTGCGACAGTCTCATCACCCTGGGCGGCGGCTCTTCCCACGACTGCGGCAAGGGCATCGGCCTCCTCGTTTCCAACGGCGGCAAAATCCACGACTACGAAGGCATCGACAAGGCCACCAAGCCCCTGATGCCCTACCTCGCGGTCAACACCACCGCCGGCACGGGCTCGGAGATGACCCGGTTCGCGGTCATCACCGACACCTCGCGCCACGTGAAGATGGCCATCGCCGACTGGCGCATCACTCCCGGCATCGCCATCGACGACCCGGTGCTCATGGTCGGCATGCCCCCGGCGCTGACCGCCGCCACGGGCATGGACGCCCTGACCCACGCCGTGGAGGCCTTCGTCTCCACCATCGCCAATCCCATGACCGACGCCTGCGCCATCGAGTCCATCAAGCTGGTGTTCAAGTACCTGCGCAAGGCCGTGGCCAACGGCCAGGACCTGGAAGCCCGCGAAGGCATGTGCTTCGCCCAGTACCTCGGCGGCATGGCGTTCAACAACGCGAGCCTCGGCTACGTGCACGCCATGGCCCACCAGCTCGGCGGCTTCTACAACCTGCCCCACGGCGAATGCAACGCGCTGCTCCTGCCCCACGTCGAGCAGTTCAACCTCATCGCCAACGTGGAGAAGTTCGTCGAAATGGCCAAGATCATGGGCGAGAACACGGAAGGCCTGGCCCCGCGCGACGCCGCCGAACTGGCGCTCAAGGCCATCCGCCAGCTCTCCACCGACGTCGGCATCCCGGCCACCCTGGTCGAGCTCGGCAAGCGCTACGGCAAGGAGGTCAAGGCCGGCGACATCCCGACCATGACCGCCAACGCGCAAAAGGACATCTGCAAGTACACCAACCCGCGCTGCGCCACGGACAAGGAAGTCGCGGCCATCTACACCGGCGCCCTGTAACGGACGCTTCCCCGCGTGTCCCGGAAGGCCTCTTCCTGCCGGGACACGCGGGTTCCGCAACGGATGACGGGGCTTGGCCCCTGCCATCGCCAAAGGGCTCGTCGCCCCGCCTCCCGCGCGAACTGCCATGGCGCCAACCGATGGAAGACCGTTCGCTTCGAGGTGGTTGACGAGCCCTTTTTCATGGCATGTTCCAGACCGCCGGCATTCCCTCGGAAAGCCACGCCGCAGCGGGCCGTGGCCGCGCCTTTGCCTTTGACAGCGCCGCCGGCAACGGCCAAAGATCGTGCCGGCACATGCAACCGGCACGCCCCAGAAACCGCACGGACACGCAGGCCCGCGACGCCGACAGGCGCTTGCGGCGTTCCCCCATGCCATGAACGGACCGCTCCGCATCGTCGCCTGCACGTTGTCCATGGGGACCGGAAACGGAATCAGCCGCATGGACGAGGCGCTCGCCCGCGGCGTGGACCGGGAACGGTTCCACTACACCTGTTGCCATACCGACATTGCCCGCCCGGAAACCGCCGGAGGCGGCGACTGGTACGTGCCGGTTTCCGCGTCCGGCCGCTTCGAGCGCCTGTGCGCCCTGTTCGCCGACGCGGACATCGTGCAGTTCAACGGCGGTTTCGACCCCGTCGCCTGCGAGGCGGCGGCCGCGGCGCAGGTTCCCACGCTGCTCGAGGTGATGCACCAATGCGACCGGGGACAACGCTCGCCCCGAATACACGCCACGGTCTGCGTCTCGCAGGCAGTCCGACGCGTGCAGCCCGTGCCGGAAAAGACCCTGGTCATCCCGAACGGCATCGATGTCGGGACGTTTTCCCCGACCGTGGCGCGTCCCGCCGACAGGATCATCTTCCTGGAAGTCGCCCAGCGCGGCAAAGCCGTGCACTTCCATCTCGACGACGTCGCCGACGCCCTGCTCGCGCTCGATGGGCGCATCGCGCTCCGGCTGGCCGGCAGCGGCCAGACCGGGCCGGACTCCCCGTGCGGCAGGGTGCGTTTCCTGGGCCTTCGCACCGACATGCCCGACCTCTATTCCGGGACGCACTTCCTGGTGCTCGCCTCGAAAGAGGACGCGTTCGGCCTGGCCTGCGCCGAGGCCATGGCCTGCGGCTGCCTGCCCATCGTCGCGGCCGACGGCGGCATGGCCGAGATCGTGGAACACGGGCGCACGGGCTGGCTCTTCGATCCGAAGGACCCGGGCGCGTTCATTGCCACGGTCCGCGAGGCCCTGGCCCTCGAGGCTGCCGGGGAAACGGCCGCCATGCGCCGCCGCAGCCGACGCGTCATCCGCAAGCGGTTCTCCATGAAAACGTGCATCGAAGCCTACGAGGCGCTCTATGCCCGCTGCGCGCGGGAAAACGGCGTCCGCGACGCCGTGCGCACGTCCCCCTGCCTGCGCCGCAGCGCCGAAGGACTCCTCGGGGAAACCATCATGGCCATGCAGGCGCGGCTGGACATCGAAGCGATCCTCGCGCCCTGGCTCGACACCCTCGCCACCCCCCTCACGCCCCTGGGCGAACCGGGAGACGCGTACTGGCTGACGTGCCGCGCCATGCTGCTGTCGCTTTTCACATCCATTGCCCAGGCGGGGTACGCGCCGCTTGCCGCCACGCTCGGCAAACGCCTGGCCGCGCTCTACCCGTTGCCGCCGCAGGCCTAGGCCGCATACAAAATTTTATACCCGCCCGCGAACGCCGCCGCATGCACTTGCGACCGCGCGCCATGGCAGCGCCCTGCCGGCAAAGCGCCTGTAACAGCACCGTAACAGGCCTGTGGCGTGGTCGCGGCATGCGCCAAATGAAAAAGGCTTCCCGGGAGCCACCCGGAAAGCCTTTTTCGAAATGTGTTGATCAGAGGAAGGATAATTTAGCTTATGCAGGAGCCATGCCAAAACAAAAACGCACGGTAATTTTTCGATTTGACCTTGTTTTTCAGCATATTGAACACAACGCTCGCCGCGAGTGTCACCGCCCATGCAGCCCAACCGCGTACAGAATTCTGTACCGCGCCGGCCGCGCCCGGAAAAGTGGGGCAAGGATTTGTACCCGGCGGCCATCCGCCCGAAAACGCCCGGTGCGGTCGATGGTTCGGCCCGACCGAGGGGACCCGGCAGCGGCCTGAGTCAAGGGAAGGAAGGGGGAAGCAAGCGAACGGTCCGTGAAAGGGCCCTGGCCGACGCGGAGGGCAGTCTACGCCGGCCAGGAGCGCGGGACATCAATACGGATTAACTCTTGCCCGAACCGCGGCAGGATGTCCACGCCGGCGCAGATCTTTCCGCCCTTTTGCAATCCTGGCGAAAGACATTTGCCCCAGGGGCGTTGCAGGCGAACGATGGCAGTTTCCCGCCGTGCGCGCGGCGAGCCCCTAGCCGCCGGCCAGCTTCACCGTATAGCCGAGTTTTTGCAGTGCCGCGGCAAGGGTTTCCCGATGGTCGCCCTGGATCTCGATGACGCCGTCCTTGACGGTCCCGCCGGCACCGCAACGCTGCTTCAACTGTTTGGCCAGGGCTTCGAGCTTTTCCGGCGGCAGGGCGATGCCGGTCACGCAGGACACGCCCTTGCCCTTGCGGCCTTTCGTCTGCCGGGAAATGCGCACGATGCCGTCGCCTTGCGACCTGCCCTGGCGGGACACGCAGGCGCACGCGGCCACGGGCTTGCCGCAGCCGGGACACATCCGGCCCTGGTCCGTGGCATAGACCAAGCGGGAATTGCCGTTTTCGCGAAGCGCCATGAAAGTGCCTCCCCCTCCCGGCGCGCCTGGGCGCACCGCAGCATCGGCCCCTCCTGCCCGAGACCGCCCGCCCTGTCCAGTGCGCGTGTCCGCGCGCTTGCCCGGCCGCGCCGGAGGGACTATCAAGGAGGCACCATGGGAAAGCAGGCCAGCGCCCTTCCCGGCCTGCCCCGAGGAGTGAACGCATGAAAGCCATCATCGCCACAGGCGGCTTCGCCGCTACCGATCCCCGGGCCTTCCGCGAAGAAGACCGGCCCGTTCCCGAGCCCGCAGGACACGACATCCTTGTCCGCATCGAAGCGGTCGGCGTCAACCCGGTGGACACCAAGGTGTTTTCCCGGCTCGCGGCGGGGCAGGAAAAGATCCTGGGCTGGGACGCCCGGGGCATTGTGACCGCCTGCGGCCCCGAGGCGCGGCGGTTCTCTCCGGGCCGGGCCGTATTCTACGCCGGCGACCTGAACCGCGACGGCAGCAATGCCGCGTACCAGCTGGTGGACGAGCGCCTTGTCGGCCCTGCCCCGGCCAGCCTCCCGCCGGCACAGGCCGCCGGCCTGCCGCTGACGAGCGTCACGGCCTGGGAAGGCCTGTTCGACCGCCTGGGGTTCACGCCCGCAGAAAACGCCAATACGGGCAAGAGCCTGCTCGTGATCGGCGGGGCCGGCGGGGTGGGGTCCATGCTCATCCAGCTTGCGGCCTGGGCCGGCATCACCGTGGCGGCCACGGCCGGACGCCCGGAATCGGCCGCCTGGTGCCGGGAGCTCGGTGCGGCCCTTGTCGTCGACAGGACGGACCTGCCCCGGCGCATGGCCGATGCCGGCATGCCCCACGCACAGGCGATCTTCTGCACCACCCACGCCCAGGAGCACTGGCAGGCCATGGCGGAAATCCTGGCCCCGCAAGGCGCGATCTGCCTGATCGACGACCCGGCGCAGCCCCTGGACATCACGCTGTTCAAGTCCAAAAGTGCCCGCATCTGCTGGGAATTCATGTATACGCGGTCGCTGTTTCAAACCGGGGACATGGCGCGCCAGGGCGAAATCCTGGAAAGCGTCGCGCGGCTCATCGACGCGGGCCGGCTGCGCACGACCGTGGGACAGACGGTCGAGGGACTTTCGGCGCAGACCGTGCGCGAGGCGCACCTGCGCCAGTTGACCGGCAAGATGGTCGGCAAACAGGTCATCATGCTCTAAACGCCGGCGCTTGCCTCAAGCCGGATTTTCGCTGCCGCCACACCGCTCCGCCGAGGTCGCCATGGAACGTCCCATCGCCTTCCTCTTGGCCCTGGTCGCGCTCTGCGCCGCCTCTGCCCTGCCCGATGCCGGCAGCGGCATCCTGCTTGTCGCCGGCCCGTTGTTCGGGCTGGCCGCGGCCGCGCGGAAAAAGGCGCGCAACGCCGCACTGCTGGAAGACGTCCTCAGGTATCTCGTCTTTTTCTTCGTCGGCGTCGGCGGCGTGTGGGGCGGCATCGGCCATGTCTTTTTCGCCGATAAAATCGCCGCGTCCATCGGCTGGGCGCCGAGCCCCTTCCAGTTCGAAGTGGGCATGGCCAATTTCGGCTTTGGCATCGCCGGGCTGCTCGCGCCCTTTACCCGGCCGCGCTCCTGGCTTGGCCTGATCACGGCCCAATCCGTCTTCCTGCTCGGTGCGGCGGGCGGGCACATCGCCTCCATGCGGGCCGGCAACTTCGCGCCCAACAATGCCGGCGTGATCTTCTACACCGACATCCTTGGCCCCCTGGCCATGCTGGCCCTGTACGGCGTCTGGCGACGCGCCGACACGCGACGGCACGCGTAGGCGCGGCCGGTTTCGAGTGTGGACGACACGGACTTTCGAACGGCTTACGGCCCCGGGTGCTGAAAAGGACGCTGCCGCGCCCGCAAGGCGACGGCAGCGTCGCGGCGCGCAAACGCCGAAAGCAGCGACGTGACGCCGCAAGGGTCAAGCGGCCGGGACCGGTTCCGCGTGGGGTGCATCGGCCTCCTGCCGGCCCAAAACCGCATCGAGCAGGAAGACGTCCGTCAACAGCGTGCGCACATGGTGCGAAGCGTTGAGGTTGTCGACGAGCTGGGAGGAGATGCGCGGCTGTGCGAGCACGAGTCGCATGGCGGACAGCGCCTTGCGCACGTCCGCGTCCAGGACGTCGAGAAAGTCCTTGTAGGCCTGCCCGGGTTCGCAACCAAGAGCCACGACCGTTGTGGCATAGGCTTCCGGCAGCCCGGATGCGGCGTCCACGGCCCGGGAGAGCAGTGCGCGCAATTGTCCGCCGCTGCGGCTTTCCCGGTCATCGGCAACGCCCTGGGCGGCATAGGCCAGCATGAACTCGTAACATTCCTCGATGGCGTCGCAACGCGCGGCGATAGCGGCAAACTCCGTCATGGGTGCTGTCTCCGTGGGGCCTTATTTCACGGCCCGGATTCCGACGCGCCAGCGCGCGGGATCGTGGTGGGAAAGGTAGAAGTCGCGGTCCATGGAACCGGTGAACATGGCCTTGGTGATGGCGCGCTTTTCGGGCCGCACCGCAAAATAGACGTGGATGAGGACCAGGGCGACAAGGGACAGTCCGGCCAGCCCGTGCAGGGCGTAGACCACGCCCCAGCCGCCGTCGCCAAAAAACCGGTAGGGATCGCGGAGCATCAGGTCCGTGCGCACCCGGGTCAGCATGCACGCGCCGGTAACGGCCATGGTAAGCCCGAGGACCACCAGGGCGAGGTGGTAGAGCTTGTTGCCGAGCGGGTATTTGCCCGGCCGCACCGGCGCGGCCGTCCCCGACAGGCTGCGCAGCTCGGCCAAGTCGGCCGGCGCGGGCCAGATGGCCCGGAAGTCCATGCAGCACAGGGCGTGGGCGATGTGGAAGACGATGGCTGCGACGAGAATGCTTCCGGCCAGGACGTGCAGGCCCAGCCAGTCGAAACGCAGCCCGGCCTTGGGCAGGAAGGCCGTGGCCAGAAGCGTCAGCATGCACGCGGCCATCAGCCAGTGGAAAAGACGCGCCGGCAGCGAGTGCCGCGCGATGCGCGCCGGGTAGCGCGACGCGTCCTCGGGCGAGACGGCCGGGGCCGGGGCGTGGGGACGCAGCCGCGCCCACGCGGCGTGGCCCAGGACGAAGACGACGCCCGCGGCCAGGGAGTACCACAAGAGCTGCCAGGCCGCGTGCAGGATGACGGGCTGCCCCAAGGGGGAAGCGCCCCATGTGACGAGGTTCATGCCGCCTCCTTGCCGAGGATGGCGCGTTTGACCAGATTGCGGACAAGCGTCACCTTGTAGGCGTTGTGGGTGAGGGGAACGGCCCCGTCGGCGGCGATTTTCTCCGCTGCCGCGGCGGCGTCGCGCGGCGTCTTGCCGGCCACGGCCGCCTCCGCCCCGTGCAGCCGCCAGGGCTTGGCCGCCACGGCGCTCAGCACGAACCGGGCCTGCTCGATGCGCTCCCCGCGTGTGCGTATGACCGCCGCGATGCCGACCAACGGGAAATCCCAGACCGGCCGGTCGCGGACCTTCTCGAAATAGTGTGTCGCCCCGGCCCAGGTCGGGGGCAGACGGATTTCCGTCAGGATGTCGCCGGGCCCCAACACGTTGAGCCGGGTGATGTCGTCAGCCGGGCCGACGAAAAAGTCCTCGGCCGCGACCGTCCGCGTCCCCCCGCCGTTTCGGATGACAAACCGCGCGTCCAGGGCGACCAGGGCCGGCGCGGTGTCCGACGGCGACACGGCCACGCAGCGGCTGGCCCCGAAAATGGCGTGCTCGCGGTTCATGCCCTCCGGGGTGTCGGCGTAGCAGAGGTTGCCGCCGGCCCGGTAGCATTGAAAGCCGCCGCGGTAATACCAGCAGCGGGCGTCCTGGGAGGCGTTGCCGCCAAGCGTCCCCTGGTTGCGGATCTGCGGCGAGGCCACTTCCCCGGCCGCCACGGCCAGCACGCCGAAGCGTTCGCGCAGCAGCGGGTGGCCGGCCACCTCGGTGAGCGTCGTCAGGGAGCCGAGGACGACGTCTCCGTTCGGGGTCTGCGACACGCCTCGCAGGGCGTCGATGCGGCCAAGGTCGATGACCGCCCCGGGCAGTATGCTGCGGTCCTTGAACCGTTCCAGGCTGTCCAGGCCGCCGGCCAGCACCCAGGCGTTCGCGCCGAAGCGTCCGGCCAGGGCCAGGGCGTCCTCGATGCTTGCGGGCTGGTAGAGGGCAAACGGCGGCATGCCGTCACGTACGATCGCCATGGTATGCTCCTGCCGCTTTATTCCTGCGACTTGCGTGTTCAAACATTGGCCGCGAGACCGTCCACGGGCAGCCGGGTTCCGGGGGTCACGGCGGCGAGGACCGCGTCGGCCATGACCGGGGCGCGCAGGAACGCGTCCTCGCCCAGGGCGTCGGCCAGGGCGCACAGCACGGCCGCACAGGCCGCGCCGGTGGGCGGTTCGCCGATGCCGCGCGCGCCGACCGGCGTTTGCGGGTCGGGAATGCCGACCGCGCCCCAACTGCTCTTTTCCGGGACGCTCAGGATGGTCGGCGGCCGGGTCTGGTAGAAGCGCCTGGACACGGGCAGGCCATAGTGGAGGTCATAAAACCATTTCTGCGTGGTGGCATGGCCGATGCCGAGCATGGAACGGCCGAAGACCTGGCCGCCAAAGGCCCGCGGATGGACGATGCGGCCGGAGTCGGCCTGCACGTGGAAGTCGACCAGCCGGTACATGCCGGTCTCGATGTCCACGGCGACCTCGGCGAACGTGGCGACATAGGAAAAGGTCTGTCCGTCGCGGCCGAAGGTGTCCTTGGCCACGGCCACGAGGCCCTGGCCGGCCAGTGCGGCCACGGAAGCCTTGGTCAGCTTGTGCACGTCGTCCGGACACTCGTGGCCGTCGTACGCCCCGCCGAGGGCGATGGCCTGCCTGGCCGCCTCGGCGAAGCTCATTTCCTGTCCCGTCGCGGCCCGGAAGACCCGGCCGCCTCCGACCGTATAGTCCTCGGGGTTGCCGCCGAGCGTTTTGGCCGCGATCTCCCCGAGCTTGCGTTTGGCGTCAAGGCTGGCCGCCAGGGCGGCCCGGGACATGGCGTGGATGGTCTGGCTGCCGCCGGAAACGCAGCTCCAGCCCAGATGCTTCCCGGTATCGCCCCAGAGGATCTCGCAGGCTTCCCAGGGCACGTCCAGGGCGTCGGCCACCACGCGTTGCACGTCGGAAAACGATTCCGTACCGAGGTTGCCGACGCCGGAATGGATGCGCAGGCGGCCTTCGGGCGTGATGACGAACAGGCCGTCGAAACCGATGGTGCCGGCCACGAAACAGCCCGTGGCCACGCCGATGCCGTGCCGCAGCGACCCCTGCGGCGCGGGACGGTTGCGGCGCGCCTGCCAGTCGAAGGCTTTCGCCCCCTGGTCGAGGGCCTCCTTGACGAAGGCGCTGGTGGCCGTATTCCGGCTGCCATCAGGTTCGGGAGGCCCGACCGGCGCCCGGCCTTCGGGGGAATTGATGCGGCACACGGCCAAAGGATCGAGCCCGAGGCGGCGGGCGGCCTTGGCCAGGACCGGCCCCATGAAGGCCTGGGCCTGCAGCCCCCCGGGCGACGTCTGCGCGCCCCGGGTCGGCGTGTTGGTAAGCACGCTTACGCCGCGCCAGCGCATGGCCTGGGGCTGGTAGAGCAGCGAAGCCATGCGCCCGCTGCTGCGGGCGTCGAACTGCTCCTCATAGGGGCCGTTGTCCATGACCACGAGCATATCCAGGGCCGTGAGCCGCCCCTGCCTGGAAAACCCCGCCCGCATGCGCCCGATCAGGCTCGGGCGGGCCCGGCCGACAGCTTGCTCGTCTTCGCGGGTGATGCGCATCATGACCGGGGCCTTGGCCTTTTTGGCCAGAAGCGCCGGGATGATGACCACGATGGAGGCCGTGATCTTGCCGCCGAATCCCCCGCCCGTGTATTCGCTGACGAAAACGATGTCGCTTGGGTCCATGTGCATCCAGCGGGCGATGGCGGGCACGGTCTGGATGGTGCTCTGGGTGCCGGCTGCGAGATGGAGCTTGCCGTTTTCCCACCAGGCCAGGGTCGAACGGGTCTCGAGCGCCTGATGGCTGACGTTGGGCGTGACGAAGGTTTCGTCGAGGACGAGGTCGGCCTTTTTTAGCCCCGCTTCGACGTCGCCGTAAGACCAATCCCCGGGTGTTTTGCCCATGGGCAGTTGGCCGGGTCCGGCGGCCGCGAAATCGCTTCGGGTCCATTTGCATTCGCCGACCGCCGCTTGCGGCGTACCTTTCCCGGGCGGCAGCCAGGCGTTGCCGCCGAGGCGGGCGTTGGGGCCGTCGGGGCGCAGGCTGTCCAGCGGATCGACGACGAAGGGCAGCGGCTCGAAGTCGATCTCGACGGCCTCGAGGGCGGCCACCGCGGTCGCCTCGTCCACGGCCGCCACGGCCAGGATGGGTTCGCCCTGGTAAAGCGGCTCCATGGTCAGGGCCGGTTCGGCCCAGGGGCTTGCCTTGATGACCTCGCCCCTGTCGGTGACGCTGTCGGCCGGCTTCGGCAGTTCGTCCGCGGTGAGGATGGCCCGCACCCCGGGCAGGGCCAGGGCGGCCCGCGTGTCCAGGCGCGTGACCTTGGCGTGGGGCATGGGGCTTGTGAGCAGCCGGCACACGAGCATGCCTTCGGCGCGGAAATCGTCGGCGTAGCGGGCCTGGCCGGTCAGCTTGGCGCGCAGGTCGGGCGTGACGTAATCGCGCCCGGTCAGCTTTGGGGTGAAAAGGGCGTCGTATGCGGCCATGGCCTAGCCCTCCCTCATGTACGCGGCCCCGCGCATGAGGCCGGTGAGGATCTTGTCGTAATCCTGGCAGCGGCAGAGGTTGCCCGAGATGCCGTGGGCCAGTTCCTGCCGCGTCGGCGCGGGATTGGTTTTGAGATAGCCGAGCGTGGCCAGAAGAAACCCCGGCGCGCAGTAGCCGCACTGGAAGGCCTGTTCCTCGAGGGCTCCCCGCTGCAGGGGATGGAGTGTCCCGTCGGCCCGGGCCAGCCCTTCGACGGTCAGGATTTTCCGGCCCCGGACGCTGTGCGTGAGGAGCGAGCAGGAGTATTGGGGCACGTCGTCGATCAGCACGGTGCAGGCCCCGCATTCGGCCCGGTCGCAGCCGATCTTGAGCCCCGTGAGCCCGAGTTTGCCACGCAGCGTCTGGGCCAGCGTTTCATTGGGCATGACGTCCACCCGGCGCTGCTGGCCGTTGACGTTCAAGGTGAGGAGCCGTTCCACGCCGCCAGACGTGGCCTTGGGCCCGGCCCCGGCCGGCCCCGCGAAAAGCGAGCCCGAAAACGAGACCACTCCCGCGGCGATCACGCTTTTGATGAACTGGCGTCGGGTCATGCCCCCGGGCCTGTTCGCTCCGGTTTCACAATCGCACATCACAACCTCGTTTCTCCGCAAAGTGTTCCATCAGGGTACGAGGATCTCGCCCGGGCTCCGGGAACGGACGCGACAGGCCGCAGTCCCGAGAACCGAAGAGAAATCACTCAAGCTCTCCTTTACGTGATCCCGAAAAACGCGGATAGCACGATCCTCTTCAATATTTGCCTGATTCATGCAAATCGGCCGCCGACGGCACGCACATCCGCCAGGGGCCTCCCCCGCCGCTCGTGGCGGTCGGCGACGAGGGGTGGGGAGCGGCACGATTCCACTCCGGGCCGCCTGAGCAATCGCCACCTCAAGCGCGCGGGAATTTTCATTATGTTGACGGATACCCCCCGCGGTCGGGCGAACCGGCACGGAGGAGGGTGTTCGGTGGGACCATGCACGGGGACAGGGGCTGGGGGCAGCCTCCACGGGCCGGCCTTCCCTTCCCCGTGGGCCTGGGCTATTTTCAGCCCAAGCCCGGGACCTCGGCCGGGTAGTGGTTCCATCCATGGCGGCCTTCTTTCTCCACAAGCTGCTGGTGGCCTCGGAACGCCGCAAGGAAGACAAGCGCCTCAAGGATTACCGGCAGGTCGAAGCCGTGGCCAAGGCCATCTTGTCCGATCCCGCCGTGGTCGAGGACGTGAAGCGCATCGCGGACGGGCTGCAGAAGAAATGGGTGAAGGAGCTGGTTGCCTCGGCCAGTAAAGCCGATGGGGACCTCGACACCACGCTTGCCGTTCTGCGGCGGGCGGGAATCATTGGCGGCGTATAGCCCCGGCAGGACCACCATGGACCAATCCGACGCACTCCACCTCATCTATCTTGCCTTGGTCCTCGCGGCCATCGTCGCCATGCGCTGGTGGCCCGGCATCAATCACCGCAAGTTCGACTGGCGGCTGTTCAAGGGCAAGGGGCGCAAAAAGGATTAAACCAACATTTCCCCGGCCTAGGGCCTTGCCCGGGTGTCGAAGCCGTAGCCGCAAACCCCGCCGCACCGGGCCACGTCATCGATATCCTTCTGGTCGAGGGGAAACAGACGGCAGGCCTTGGGCCGGCATTTGCCGTACACGCGGCACAAATGGTCCCGGGTCAGCATCGGGCAAGCGATGGTGAAGTGGCAGCATGTCCCGCACTGGTGGCAGTCCCCCTGGCGGTCGCGCAGTTGCCGGGCCACGTAGCCCTTGCGGAAGTGGACCGCGAAAAGTCGCCTGACCTTGCCGATGAAGATCTGTGTTTCGTGTTTGATCGTTGCCATGATCGTTCCTCGAAATTCAAACAAATTTCCCTGCCACCTAACACGGGATTGCCGCCACTTTCCATCCCTGCGGGCCTGGGCTATTTTCACCTCAGTTCATTCCCCAGAACCTTCAACAGCGGGACCAGGGCGGGACCAAATGAGCCAAAAGAAAAAGGGCCTACAGTCTTTCAACTGTAAGCCCTTGATTTCTATGGTGCCGAGGGACAGAATTGAACTGCCGACACGGGGATTTTCAGTCCCCTGCTCTACCGACTGAGCTACCTCGGCGCGGCGAGAGACGGTATTTATCCCACGCCCCTGGGCTTGGCAACCTTTTTTTTGGAGTTCCCCATGCCAAGAAGCGATTTTGTTTTTTCCCTTCTCGGGCTATCCTTCTATCTCTTTGTCCTGTTCTACCTCTAGCAGGCGGTTCGCGAAGCGTGTTTCCACCTTGCGCACAGCCACTCCAACTAGCCAAATTCCCTTAAATAATACTGCTGTATTCATTAAGGGACGCCACACGAGGAGAGCCGACATGTCCGAACTCGACGCCTTCATCGCCGACTGGCAAGACGACCCCAACGGGGTCAAGGCCGCTTTCCTGCGCCTCAAAAAAGTGCTCGAAAGCCTCAATGAAGCCACCGTCAGCTTCGTCCCGCGCCCGCCCGCAAGCTACAGCCTGCGCGCCGAACCCCCGCGTGGACGCCCCGTTATCACCATGGTCGACGTGGCCGCCCTCGACGGGGAACGCTTCCTGTCCGTGTGCTTCTACGCCGACACCATCACCGACCCCGACGAGCGCGGCGACCTCATCCCCGGCGGCCTGCTCTCCAAGGACGGCTACTGCTTCGACCTCGATTCCGGCGACGACGCCGACGTCAGCTACGTCGAAGCCCGCATTTTCGAGGCCGCCGCTTCGTTCTCCCTCTCGGAAGACGACTCCTGCGCCGAAGTCGACGTCAACGATTAAGCGCCGCCCTGGCGCGTGCCCGCAAAAAAACGCCCCGTGGAGTCCCGAAGGACCGAGGGGCGTTTTTTGCGGCGGCATGCCGGGACACGGCGTGCGTTGCGCCCCTACCCAGGCTGGTAGAAATTCCCCGTGCCCATGCCGTCCTCCAGTACGAAGGCATCGGGCAGATGCGTGGCCGTCAGCGCCTTTCCCGAGGCGACCACGGTCACCACGTCGAAGCGGCACGGCCGGTCCCACAAGTCGCGCTCGGACAAAAACGCCGCAGCCGCGCGCACGAGCCGCCCGCGCTTGGCCGCCGTCACGGCCTGATCCGGCCGGGCGAGGCTTCCCGCGCCGCGCGTCTTGACCTCGACGAACACCAGCGTCCCGCCGTCCTGACAGACAAGGTCCACCTCGCCACTGCGCGTGCGGTAGTTGCGCGCAAGCACCGTAAAGCCCTTGCCGGCGAGCAGCGTCTCGGCCGCCGCCTCGCCCGCGCGTCCGAGGCGGAGATGCGGCGCTGTGGGCGACGGTGAAGGCGGGGTCATGGGGACGCCTCCGGCGGCCAGGAGGGGCGTGGCCCCTCCTGGGCCTCTCCGCCGGGGGGGATCATCCCCCCCGGCCCCCCTGGAAGGGACAAAAAGATGCTCTGCTGTGGCGCCAGAGGATCGGGGACGTCGCCCATAGACTAGAGCCCGGGTAGTCCCAGTTGACGGGAGGTTTCGGGCAGGACGCCGCGAAAGGTCAGGCGGTGGATGGGGCACGGGCCAAGGCGCGAGAGGGCCGCGAGATGGGCCGCCGCGCCGTAGCCTTTGTGCGAGGCGAAGCCGTAGCCGGGATAGCGGCGCTCGAAAACGACCATGAGCTTGTCGCGGCTGGTCTTGGCGAGAATCGAGGCCGCGGAAACGGCCGGCACGCTGGCGTCGCCGCCGACGACCGCCTTCTGGCGGGGCGCGGCGGACAGGATGGCCAGATGCGCGGCCGGAATGCACTTGTTGCCGTCGATGACGAGCGCACCCGGAGGCGCCCCAAGCGCCCGCACGGCCCGGGCCATGGCCGCGAACGTGGCTTGCAGGATGTTGATGCGGTCGATTTCCGCCGGCCAGGCCATGCCCACGGCCCAGGCGACGGCCTGTGCCTTGATCGCCGGAGCGAGCGTCTCGCGCCTTGCGGCGGAGAGCTTCTTGGAGTCCGTCAGATAGGGCAGGTCGTAGGTCTCGGGCAGGATGACCGCTCCTGCCACCACCGGCCCGGCCAGGCAGCCGCGCCCGGCCTCGTCCACGCCGGCCGTCAGGAAGAGATCATTTTCGGACATGACAAAAGACGGCCGCGCCTGTCCGGCCGGGTAAGCGGCGACGGACAGGCGACGGCCGGGAAAAGGAGTCCGCGAAGGTCCACGGCGAAACGCCGGGGCCTAGGATTCCCAGGCGGTCTTGGTCTTGATGCGGGCGGCCTTGCCGCGGAGGCTGCGCAGGTAGTACAGCCGGCTGCGGCGCACCTTGCCCTGGGAAACCACTTCCACGCGCTCGATGAACGGCGAATGCATGGGGAACACGCGTTCCACGCCCACGCCGTCGGACACCTTGCGCACGGTGAAGGTGGAGTTCACCCCGCCCTTGCGCAACCGCAACACCGCGCCCTGGAACACCTGAATGCGCTCTTTCTCGCCCTCGATGATGCGCAGGTGCACCTTGACGGTGTCGCCGGGACGAAACGCCGGCATGTCCAGGCGCATCTGCTCCCCTTCAATCTGCTTGATCACGTTCATGACGCTTTCTCCTCAGGTAAGGCCGCCGGACGCCCCGCGTCCCCCCGGCCTTGGAATGTCGTTTCTTCGCCGCCGGCCGTTCCTAGAGAACGTCGCCGAGCAGCCTGTCGGTGAGGATGCCGGCCGCGGCCCGCACCGAGAGGTGGTTGTAATCCGAAAACGGCCGCAGCGGCGGCAAAATCCCGTCCGCCCTCGCAAGCACTTCGTCCGCCAGCCCATGCCCGGTCCCGAGGACCACCAGCGTGGGGCGCGCGGCGATAAGCTCCCGCGCCGCGGCAAAGGACAGGGTCGCCGGCCCCTTTGCGCTCGTGGCCACAAGCGCGGCCTCGCGCCCATGGTCGGCCGTGACCGCGGCCAGCGCCGCGTCGAGCCCTTCGTGCAAGCGCACGAGCGAAAGCGCCTCGGCGCGGTCGGGATTGGCGGCCAACCCCGGCCCTTCCCGCCAATGGGCCACGATGCGCGCGGCCAGGGCCAGCTGGTCCCGAAGCGGCGACACCACCTCGAACCCGCCGAGCCCGTAGGTACGGGAAACGCGCGCTATATCGTGAACGTCAAGGTTTGTCAAAGACACCGTGCCGACTTTCCCGTCCTTGAGCACCACCGGCCCGTGCACGAGCCCGAGGTGCATGTTGCGTCCGGCACGCGCCCGGGGCAGGCCGCGCACGAAGGCCGCATCCTCGCGGGAAAGGGCCACGGCGTCGAACAGGTCCGGCCGCCGGGCAAGCGTGGTCTCCAGGGAGCGCTGGCGCCGCCAGGCGGCGATGGCCGCGTGGTGGCCGGACAGCAGCTCCGGCGGCACGGGCAGGCCCTCGAAGACCTCTGGCCGGGTGTAATGCGGGTATTCGAGCAGGCCCGAGGCGAAGCTCTCCTCCTCGGCCGAGGCGTCCTTGCCCATGAATCCCGGCACCAGGCGCGAAACCGCCTCCATGAGGCAGGCGGCCGCGGATTCGCCGCCGGAGAGCACGAAATCGCCCACGGAAACCGGGGTGATGTCGAAGAGATCAAACATCCGGTCGTCGATGCCCTCGTAACGGCCGCACAGGAGCGTGAGCGCCTCCTCGCCGGCGAGTTCGGCCGCGAAGCGTTGCGAAAGCGGCCGGCCGGCCGGGGAGAGCATGAGCATGCGGCCCGGACGGGGCAGGCTGCGCAGGGCGGAAACGAGCGTCGGCAGGCCCATGACCATGCCCGGGCCGCCGCCGTAGGGGCGGTCGTCCACGGTGTGGTGCCTGTCCGTGGCGAAGTCGCGCGGGTTGATCCGGGTCACGGACACCACGCCGGCCTCGAGCGCCTTGGCCATGAGCCCGCAGGAGAGGAAGGAATCGAAAAATTCCGGGAAGATGGTCAGGACCGAAAACTGCACGAAAAAGGCCTCCGCCGCCGTGGCGCGCGCCCGGCGAACATAGCATGGGAAAATCGGCCCGCCGCGCCCTCAGCGCAGGTAGCCCGGCAAGGCGAGGTCGGCGCAGGGCATGGGCCTGGCCCTGGCCGCCAGGGCGGCGATAACGCCGATGTCCAGGTCGTATTCCTCGAAATAGCCGTCGGCGCTGAAGGCCTGCGCCTTGGCCGCGATGAAGTCCACGCTTCCCTGCGGCGTCACGGCGAGATCGACGAGGAGGAAGCTGCGCGCCGCGCGGGCCATGCCCGCCTCCGGCGGGGGACAGCCGGCCGCCGCGCGCGCGGGGTCGTATTCCGCGGCCAGACGCACCACGGTCTGGCCCTCGACGCCGGCGAACGCCTCCCAGGTGGCGCGCTTGACGCCCGGCGACAAGGCAACCAGCCGGCCGAAGGCCAGCCCGTTAACGCCCAAGGGCCGCCAGTTGCGCGCCGTGACCTCGGCGCGCGGCGCAAAACAGCCCGTCAGCGGCAAGGCCAGCAGCACAAGCAGCACCAGTCGATACATGCGCGCTCCGAGGATTGTCGTTGCCCCGCCCCTCCCTCGCGGAGAGGTCCGGGAGAGGCCCGCCTCGCCTGGCCGCCGGAGGCGTCTCCCCGCCTATGCCGGGGGCCGGACTTCGACGCGGTTGCGGCCGGCGCTTTTGGCTTGGTAGAGGGCGGCGTCCGAGGCGGCGAGCAGGGCTTCGGCCTCGATGTCCATGTTGGGCACCACGCCCGAGATGCCGATGCTCACGGTGACGACGTCGGCCACGTTGGAACTGGCGTGCTCGATGCCGGCCGCGCGCAGGTTGGCGCGGATGAGCCCGGCGATGGAAAGCGCCCCGGCCAGGTCCGTGCCCGGCAGCAGGGCGACGAATTCCTCCCCGCCGTAGCGGGCCACGAAATCGCCGGGCCGCTTGAGCGCGGCCTCGATGCATTCGGCCACCTGGCGCAGGCACATGTCGCCCTGCAAGTGTCCGTAGGTGTCGTTGTAGTCCTTGAAGCAGTCGATATCGATCATCAGCGCCGAAAGCGGCGTGCCCTCGCGGCGCGAGCGCAGCCATTCCTTGCGGAAGACGTCCTCGAAGCAGCGGCGGTTGGGCACACCCGTCAGCCCGTCCTGGTTGGAAAGCTGCTCGAACTTGCGGGTCAGCGCCTCGAGCTCCCGTTCCCGGGCCTTGCGCTGATCCATCTCTTCCTTGAGCTTGAGCGCCGAGCGGACCCGGGCGCGCAACTCCATGCTGTTGACCGGCTTGGCCAGAAAATCCATGGCCCCGGCCTCGAAGGCGCGCTCCAGGCTCGCGGCGTCGTCCTTGACCGTGACGATGATGACGGGGATGTCGCGGAGCCTTGGGTCCGCCTTGATCAGCCGCGTGGCGTCGATGCCGTCCATGTCCGGCATGACCACGTCCATAAGGACGAGATCCACGTCCGGCACCTCGTACTGGCGGCAACGGTCGTCGAGCAGCGACAGAGCCTCTCCGGCGGAGCCGGCGCTCAGGGGCTCGACGTACCCGGCCCCCTTGAGAATGGTGGACAACAGCAGACGCGAAGAGTCGGAGTCGTCCACGATCAGGATGTTCATACCGATCCTGGTGAGGCTCCCCTGGTCGCTGTCGGACGGCGTGTACGCAGCCTTCGCATCGCGCTCCCGTGTCCCGAAGCAGACATCCGGGACGATGCAATGCGGTCCGAGCCAGCCGGAGGCCCTATCCGTTACGGGTACGATCATGCCTTATCGCCGGAAAAAAGCAACCGTCAGCCCATGACGGGCGCGCCCAGACGGGCGGACAGGCGCTCCATGGTTTCACGGTCGGAGAAATCGAAACGCAGGGGAGTGAGCGTCACGTGCCCCGCCGTCAGCATGGCCCGGTCCGTCTCCGGGGAAAGCGCCTCGTGCGGAATCACGCCCGTAAGCCAGTAGTAGTTGCGGCCGCGCGGGTCCTGGCGGGTGACGTACCAGTCCTCGTACACGGCGGACGTGGGCGGGCAGAGCCGCAAGTCCTTGGCCTGGGACAGGGGCACGGCCGGAAAATTGAGGTTGAGCACGCAGCGCGGCGGCACGGCCTCCCAGGGGCGGGAGGCGATGAAGTCGGCCACGTAGCGGCCCTGCTCCGTGAGGTCCGTGGGCGCGTAGTCGTCCGCGGAGACGGCCACGGCCGGGTAGCCCATGAGCGCCCCTTCGGTTGCGGCCGAGACCGTGCCGGAATAGAGGATGTCCACGCCGACGTTGGCCCCGGCGTTGATGCCGGAGACCACCACGTCGGGCGGCGTTTCGCAGAGGGTGGTGAGCGCGAGCTTGACGCAGTCCGCCGGCGTGCCGGAAACGCCGAGGCCCTTGAAGCCGTTTTCCTGGAATTCCTTGACGCGAAGCGGCAGGGCGATGGTGATGGCGTGGCCCACGGCCGACTGTTCCGAAAGCGGGGCCGCCACGAGCACCTCGTGCCCGGCGGCGACGAGTCCCTTGTAGAGGTCGCGGATGCCCACGGCATGGATGCCGTCGTCGTTTGTCAACAGGATGCGCATGCACTCTCCCCGGGGAGTCCCCGCAGGTGGACTATGCCGGAGGTCAAGGGTTGTCAAGGCGGAGAGGATTGACATCCGCCGCGCCGCCGGGCACCCTCCTTTCTCCCAAAACCACGGTGACCGCCTCGTGACCGCAAAAACACAATACGTCAAAGACCTCGTCCCGGGCCAGCCCGCCGCCGACGTGTTCTGCCTGGGCGCGGCACGGTTGGCGCAGGCCAAAAACGGCCCCTTCTGGACGCTTTCCCTCGAAGACGCCACAGGGCAGATCGAGGCCAAGATCTGGAGCCCGGCCGCCAGCCACTACACGGACCTCGCCCCGGGCCAGTTCGTGTTCGTGGAGGGACAGGTCGGGGCCTACCGCGACCGGCCGCAGATCAACATCGACCGCTTGCGCGTGCTTTCCCCCGAGGAGTATACGCCCGACCTGTCGCAGTTCGTGCCGACGAGCGCCGAGCCGCCGGAGGCGCTCCTCGAGCAGCTCACCGAATTGTGCCGCGCCGAAATCTCCCATGCGCCCTGGCGCAAGTTCTGCGGCAAGGTGCTCTCCCACCCCGAATTCCGCGACCGCCTCGTCGAGGCCCCGGGCGCGAAGAACGTCCACCACGCCTACCGGGGCGGCCTGCTCGAGCACACGCTGTCCGTGGCCCGGCTCGTGCTCGCCATCTGCGGGCGCTATCCGCGCCTGGACCGCGACACCCTGGTCGCCGCGGCCGTGTGCCACGACCTCGGCAAGGCCTGGGAGCTTTCCGCCGGCCCGGCCCGGGACTACACCGACGCCGGCCGCCTGCTCGGGCATATCGTCATCACCATGGAGCTCGTGGAGCCCCTGCTCAAGAAGTCCGGCATCGACCCGGAGCTGGCCCTGCACTTCAAGCACATCCTGCTCGCGCACCACGGCGAATACGAATACGGCTCGCCGCGCCGGCCCAAGACCGCCGAAGCCTTCGTGCTGCACTTCGCGGACAACATCGACGCGAAGATCAACCAGATCGAAAACGCCTTCGAGTCCGACGAACCCGGCCAGTGGTCGCCCTTCGCCCGCACCCTCGACCGCTACCTCTACAATCCCCGGCGCGCGCCGCGCGAGGCGCCGGAGAAGTCGCCCAAGCCCAAGGAAAAGGACGCCCAATGTTTATTACCTTTGAAGGCGTAGAAGGCTCGGGCAAGACCACGCAGATCAAGCGCCTCACCGCGCGCCTGGAAGCGGCCGGACGGACGGTCGTGGTCACGCGCCAGCCCGGCGGCTGCGCTCTCGGGACCACCCTGCGCGCCATCCTGCTTTCGACCAAGACGCAAAACCTCGACAGCCGGGCCGAGCTGTTCCTCTACCTGGCCGACCGCGCCCAGCACGTGGCCGAGGTCATCCGCCCCGCGCAGGCGGCCGGGCACGTGGTCGTGTGCGACCGCTTCGCCGATTCCACCGTGGCCTATCAGGGCTACGGCCGGGGCCTCGACGTCGCGCTGCTCAACACCCTCAACGACGTCGCCGTGGCCGGCGCTTGGCCGCAGCACACCTTTCTGCTCGACATCGACCCCGAACAGGGCCTGCGCCGCGCCCTGGCGCGCAACATCGAAGCCGGCTGCGCCGTCAACGAGGGCCGCTTCGAAGCCGAAGCCCTCGACTTCCACCGCCTCGTGCGCCAGGGCTACCTCGCCCTGGCCAGCCAGCATCCCCGCCGCTTCAGCACCCTCGACGCCGCCAAAAGCCCCGACGCCGTGGCCGACGACATCTGGCGCGTCCTGCAACCGGAACTCGGCTGAGGCGCTCGCCGTAACGGCATGGCGCATCGGGCGGCAATGCGCTACGCTTGCGCCATGCCGCCCCTGCCGGATGCCGTCGCCAAGGCCGCACTGCGCAGCCGCCGCCGCTGGCTGGCCAAGCGCCGCTGCCTTCGGGCGCTCCGCACAACCATCGCTTTCATGGTGCTGATTACGCCGTTTCTCTATTTCGGCTCTATTCTATGCTGCCGCATGCCCTTCGGCATCGGCAGCTTGCTGCCGAACTGGATTCTTCTTTATGAATGCTGGATGTTCCTGCGCAATGCATATATTCTTGCGAGATATGTGTGGCGGACACCGCTCTGGGCTGCACTCCCCATCATCCTAAACCTCTATTTTGTCTTCTATTACCCACCTGGCTCGCCCGGCCGGATCAACGAGAAGTTCTACTTTGAGCTATTCAAACAAGAACGCATGCAGATCATCGAAATGATCGAGAATCAGACGCTCAAATCCGAAACTTGCATCCTACACTTACCGCAGCCTTATACCCACCTCGCCTTGCAAAATGGTCTCATTGCCTATATGATGAAAGGCAAAAAAGCGAGTGTTCTCTTTGCAATTGGGAGCAACTTCTTCACACAGGATTTCGCTCTTTGCTACGTCCCTGACAACAACCCTGCGCACTGGCTAAGACAAAGAAAAATCCACAGCACAGAAAAGATAGAAGACAACTGGTACATCATCACCCCTAAATTTGGATATATACGGGCGATCATGAATTGGCCTACAAAATAGCGCATAAAACCTACCTCTCCGCCCTACCCCCCATATCTATCCAAGATAGCAACTTTGTATATTCATTGTAAATTTTCATCATCGCCAGAACGATCATTCCGACAAGCCTTTCAAAATATCCCCAATTTTTCTCATCCCACGATAAAAACTTTCGCTTTCTTCTACGGCCATTATTTGCTTCATGGTTTTATATTCTTCAGGGGCCATCTGTTGTGGATGCGTCCATAAATAGACCTCTTTATAATAGCGAAACCCCTGACGGATCATCTCTTGATCTTTTTTCTGATCTCCATATGGTACATCCCTCATAAAATCTACACCATGTTCTAATACATAATTTCGCAACTCCTCCATCTTACCATCCCTATTAAGCCGTTCTGCATTTACAATAATCTGTATTAATCCGGCGCCGCGTAACGCAGCTGACTCAGAGAGGCCAAATGCAAGAGCAACAGCGCCATAGTTGAAATTTCCAAAATCCTCGTATATTATATTGCCACGTCCAGCTTTGTAATCCATTTCTCCACCAGGCGCGAGCCGTTCAATAAACCAACTAGGACTCCAGCTCATACGAGCTCTCTTAATATTCCAATCTATATCAGCGGATTGCGGGGAAATAGGCATGGGTATTGTTCCACTGTAACCAGGAAGCTCTTTGCTAACCTTATTCTTGGGGATATAGTTATTTATTTCATTACGTAGTTGCGCATTGTCAAATTCTTGAGCTTTGCTGTATAATGCATATACAAGAGAATTCTCCAATTCAATTTCAGCAGAAGTTATGACGGTTTCCAGGCGTAGACTTTCACTGAACTCGCGGGGATCGAAAGGCATGGCGTTTCTCCTTGCTGCGGTCGCATCCTGGGGACTGTCCCCGCAATCCTAGGAGTCCATGGATCAAAACGACTGTCAATCCTTCTTCACGGCGAAACAACGTGCCCGCTCCCGGTCGCCAAAAACAAAAAGGCCGCGGTCACCCGCGGCCTTTCGCTGTCCTGAGGACAGAAGGAAAACTACTTCACGGCGTCTTTGAGGGTCTTGCCCGGGGTGAAGCGGACGGCTTTGGAAGCCGGGATGTCGATGGCCTTGCCGGTGCGGGGATCGCGGCCGGTGCGTGCGGCCCGCTCGGACACCTTGAAGGTGCCGAAACCGGTCAGGGTCAGGGCCTCGCCCGCGGCCAGGGAGTCCTGGATGGCCTCCAAGACGGCGTCAAGGACCTTGCCCGCCTCGGCCTTGGTGGCGATGCCGGCGTTGGCCTGGATTTTGGCGATGATGTCTGTCTTAGCCATGTGCGTGCGATCTCCTTAATCGTAGGATTGCCGGCCATTCGGCAGTCAAGGGGACGGACGCGCGTCCATTCGGATCGCGCCCAGCCCCCTTGCGCCCCTGCTTTATCGAAAAAAGGCGGCTTAGGCCACTACTTTTCCCTTCTTCTCCCACAGGCGCATATTCTTCATTTTTTTGCGACGATCCCGCTGTAACGACTTGCACACAAGCGGCATGGACTTCTTGTAGCCGTGCTTGGCCTTGTACTCCTCGGGCGTCAGTCCGTGGGTGGCCAGATGCTTCTTGGTGATCACCTTGAACGACTTGCCGCACTCCAGGCAGGTGACGGACTTTTCCTTGACCGCCTTCTTGGGATCCATGTCCACGACCTGCTCGGTTTCGCCCTCATGGACGTCACCGCTGATGTCGCGGATGCCGGCGGCAAGGCGACGCACCATGGAGGTGATCTCCTCGTCGGTCATGGTGCGCACGGACGCCTGGGCCTTGACGATCTCCAAGGCGCATTTGACGTATTCTTCCATACCATCTCCTTCAAACGGCAAAGCCGATATTTGCAACGTCACTTCTGTGAGATGAAAGACGGCTACTGTCAACACCTAAAATGCAATTTTCTCTGCGCATCACCATTGCTGAAACCAATATCTCCTGCACCGGAAGTGCCGGAATGCCACTATTACTTTTTTGAAATAATAAAACAGACCAAATGACACCCTGAAAGCAGGGATTCCCGCTCCTCTCCACGACCATTTCCCGGGGATGTGCGCCACGGCGTGCGGTGCAGCAAAAGGAAAGGTCCCGGGGGAGCGTCGAATCACTCCCCCGGGACCGATGCAGGCAAAGCAGCCCGCAGTCTTCCAGAAGTGAATGCCGGCTCAGCCGGCCTGAATCTCGATTTTGCGGGGCTGCACCTTTTCGTGGCGAGGCAGGTACAGTTCCAGTACACCGTCCTTGAGCGTGGCCTTGATGCGGTCCTTGTCCACGATGTGCGAGATCGTGAAGCTGCGGAAATACTCGCCGCCCCCGAACTCAACATGCCCGAGCTTGCGGCCCTCGGGCAGGGGATACTCGGCCTTGCCGGAAACCTTGAGTTCGTCCTCGTTGAGGTCGATGACCAAGGCTTCCTTGCTCACGCCCGGCATATCGACAAAAATATAAAACCCGTCTTCCTTTTCAATGATATCCGTGGCCGGCTTGACCCGGGGCAGCCGGCGTTCCTCGTTCTTGACCGCGTTGTCCGTCATGACGATCCTCCCTGGGCTGGCGTGCGGTTATACCGCCTCGATGCTGATCTTCTTCGGCTTGCTTTCGTCGGACTTGGGCAACACGACGTCGAGCACGCCGTCGCGCATGGAGGCCGAAACCTTGTCCCTGGCCACGGCGGCCTGGATATTGACCACCCGCTGGAAAAAGCCCGTCGGCCGTTCCTGGCGATAATACTTTCCTTTCGCGGCCTTGCGTTCGCCTTTGATGACCAGGCTCGAGTCCGTAAGCGTCAGGTCAAGGTCAGCAATTTCCATGCCCGGTATCTCGCAGCTCACGTAAATATTCTCGTCGTCCTCGCCGATGTTGAGCGGCGGATACGCCATGCTGCGCTGACTGATGGCCATGGACGGCCACAAGGACTCGAACAGCCGGTCCATCGGCGTGCTCGAGCCGTAGAATGGACTCAAATCAATGACCATATCTGCACCTCCGGGAAAGGTTGTTCTTCACAGCCGAAAATAAACAACCCCCGGGACCTGTCAATGGGGTTTTCCCATTTTTTCACGTGCCCCCGGCACCTTGACAACCCGCTCTCCCTGCTTATCTTTTCGCCAATCATTTGCCGGGGCGCGTCCCCCGAAAGGCCCGACCCGCACGCGCGGGCGCGAGCCTTTTTTTGGGCCGGACGCTTTGCCCGAATCCACGGAAAAAGGAGACGCCCATGTCCGCAACCCAGGGAGAAACCCACGAGTTTCGCGCCGAAATTCGCAAGCTCCTGGATATCATCACCCATTCCATCTACACCAACAGGGAAATCTTTCTGCGCGAGTTGGTGTCCAACGCCTCCGACGCCCTGGACAAACTGCGCTTCGAAACCAGCCGGGGCACCGCCATCGCCAACCCCGACACGCCGCTTGAAATCCGCATCACCACCGACAAGGACGCCGGCAAGCTCGTCATCGCCGACACCGGCTGCGGCATGACCCGCGAAGAACTCGTGGACAACCTCGGCACCATCGCCAAATCCGGCACCGAGGCCTTCATGAAGTCCGTGGCCGACAACAAGGACGCCGCCTCGAACCTCATCGGCCGCTTCGGCGTCGGCTTCTACTCCGTGTTCATGGTCGCGGGAAGCGTTACCGTCACCTCCCGCTCCTACCGCGAAGACGCCGCCCCGGCCCGCTGGATCTCCGACGGCGCAGGCAGCTTCGCCGTGGAGGAAGCCCCCGCGGACACCCCGCGCGGTACCACCATCGCCATCGAACTCAACGACGAGAACAAGGAGTACGCCGACCCGCAGCGCGTCAAGGACGTCCTGCGCAAGCACTCCAACTTCATCTCCTTCCCCATCCTCGTCGACGGCGAAAAGACCAACACCATCCCCGCCCTGTGGCGCGAATCCAAATTCTCCGTCACCCCGGAACAATACAAGGAATTCTACCAGTTCCTCACCTACGACAACGAAGAGCCCCTGGCCACGATCCACGTCAGCGTGGACGCGCCCGTGCAGTTCACCGCCCTGCTCTTCATCCCGTCCAAGGGTCTCGGCCCCATGGCCTTCCGCGAAGCCCTGCACCACGGCCTCGACCTCTACGTGCGCCGGGTCATGATCTCCAAGGAAGTCAAGGAGCTCATCCCCGAATACCTGGGCTTCGTGCGCGGCGTGGTGGATACCGAAGACCTGCCGCTCAACATCTCCCGCGAAACGCTCCAGGAAAACCTGGTGCTGCGCAAAATCCAGACCGTCATCGTCAAACAGATCCTCGACAAACTCAAAAACCTGGCCAAGGAAAACCCCGAAAAATACGCCGCGTTCTTCAAGGAACACGGACAGGCCCTCAAACTCGGCTACGGCGACTTCGCCAACCGCGAAGCCTTCGCCGACCTCATGCGCTTCGACTCCTCGGCCATCGCCCCGGACGCCGACTTCACCTCGCTTGACGCCTACGTCGAACGCGCCAAGGAAGGCCAGAAGTCCATCTACTACCTCTCCGGCCCCTCCCGCGCCGCCCTGGACCTGAACCCGCACCTGGAAATCTTCCGGGCCAAAGGCCTCGAAGTGCTCTACCTCTACGAGCCCGTGGACGAGTTCATCATGGACACCATCGGCACCTACAAGGAACTCAAGCTCAAATCCGCCGAACTGGCCGACCACGCCGAACTCGACGCCTTCGAAGGCGAAGCACCCAAAACCGAAACGCCCGAACTCACCCAGGAAGAGGAAGGCTCGTTCGACGGGTTCCTCAAGAAAATCAAGGAACTCCTCGGCGACCACATCACCGAGGTGCGCCTGTCCACACGCCTGACACAAAGCCCGTCCTGCCTCGTCTCCCCCGACGACCACATGACCTCGAGCATGCAGAAAATCATGCGTCTGGTCAGCAAGGACACCTCCATCCCCAAGAAAACCCTGGAGATCAACCGCGACCACGCGCTGATCCGCAACCTGCTCTCCATCTACCGCCGCGACGCCGAGGACCCGTTCCTCTCCAAAGCCGTGGAACAACTCTACGACTCCGCCCTGCTCCTCGACGGCTACCTCTCTGACCCGCACCAGATGGTCGCCCGTATCAACGACCTGCTCGCCGACGCCAGCGCGTTGCACGCGAAATAAGTGGGAGAGATGAGGGAGAAAGACAGGAAGATGCCTCCGGCGGCCGGGGGGGATCATCCCCCCCGGACCCCCTGAGCGGGGGAGCGGGAAGCGGGTGGGAGGATGGTCGGCGGGCGGTGCGTCGACCATGTGGTCGGGGAAGCGCCGCATTTGGAGAAGCTAACTTCCTTTTCGCCCTGAAAGGGCGACGGCTTGGGGCCGGAATTTTCCCTGCCGAGCCTGCCGCGAAAGCGGCGGCAGCGGCAGGGAAAATTCCGGCCCCATCTTCGTACCGCCAACGCCAAGCCTCGCGGTGCCCGCAGCCTCCTCCGCGCCACGACGCCGGACGGGGGGACCGGGGGGAGTGACTCCCCCCGGCGGGGTCCGGGGCAGAGCCCCGGCAGGGTCCGGGACAGCGTCCCGGCCGCCGGAGGCGTTCGCGTAACGGAGCTGCTGCCATGGCCGAAAACGGCTAGCGCGCTTGGCAAGGCGGAGGTATTTTCCTTCCATGTTGTTGCATCCGGACGAGTGCTACAGGGCGTGGGCGGCCAGGGACGCGCGGTTCGACGGCCGTTTTTATACCGGCGTGACTTCGACGGGGGTGTATTGCCGGCCGATCTGTACGGCCAGGTTGGCGAAGCGCGAGCATTGCCGATTTTTCCCAAGCGCGGCGGCGGCCGAGGCGGCGGGTTTCCGGCCGTGCCTGATTTGCCGTCCCGAGCGTGCGCCGGGGCAGTCGCCGGCCGAGGCGGGGACGCGTCTGGCGGATGCGGCGGCGGTGCTTATTGCCGAGGGCGCGTTGGAAGACGGCGGCCTGGAGGCGCTTGGCGACCGGCTTGGGGTGAGCGCGCGGCATTTGCGCCGGATGTTTCGGGCACGCTTCGGCGTGACGCCCGTGGCGTATGCGCAGACGCGGCGGCTGCTTCTGGCCAAGGCTCTGCTGACGGACACGGCCATGTCCGTGACGGACGTGGCGTATGCCAGCGGGTTTGCCAGCCTGCGGCGTTTCAACGCGCTTTTTGCAGGCCGCTACCGGCTTACCCCTTCGGCGCTGCGGCGGGATGGCGCGCACACGGCGGCGGATGCGGCGGAGTTGGAACTCGGGTTTCGTCCGCCCTACGATTGGGAGGGATTGCTCGGCTTTCTCGGGGCGCGGGCCGTGCCCGGCGTCGAGGATGTCGCGGATGGTGCGTATCGCCGCACGTTGCGGTTGCGGCGCAAGGGCGTGGCGCATGCCGGCTGGTTTGCCGCGACCCGGGCGGCGGAGAAAAACGCGCTTCGTGTGTCTGTTTCCGCCGGGTTGCTGCCGGTCTTGCCGGCGGTGCTGTCCCGGGTGTCGCAGTTGTTCGACCTGGGTTGCGACCCCGGAGCCGTGGCACGCGGGCTTGGCGCTCTGGCGGCCGGGCACGAGGGCGTGCGCCTGCCCGGGACGGCGGACGGCTTCGAAACGGCGGTGCGCGCGATATTGGGCCAGCAGATCACGGTCGCGGCCGCGCGCACCCTGGCCGGGCGTTTCGTGGCGGCGTTCGGCGATCCCGTGGCGACGCCGCACGGCGCGCTGACGACCGTTTTCCCCGATGCCGGCCGCGTGGCCGCGCTCACGACGGACGCCATCGCGTCGCTTGGGATCATTGCCTCGCGGGCCGGCGCGATCCTCGCACTGGCCCGGGCCGTGCGCGACGGCGGGCTGAAGCTTGCGCGAACGGCCGACCTTGCGGCGAGTTGCGAGGCCCTGCGAGCGCTGCCCGGCGTCGGCGAATGGACGACGCAATACATCGCCATGCGCGCGCTCGGCTGGCCGGACGCGTTCCCCCACACGGACGGAGGCGTGAAAAAGGCGCTCGGGGAGTCCGATCCGCGCCGCATCCTGGCCCGAGGTGAAGCCTGGCGGCCCTGGCGGGCCTATGCGGTCGTGCACCTGTGGCGCACACTCCACGGAGAAAAAAAATGATGACGACGTGTTCCTACGACAGCGCCTTCGGCCCGATGCTTCTTGCCGCCAAGGACGGCGCGCTGCTCGGGGCCTGGTTCCTCGGCCAGAAGCATTTTCCCGAAGCGCTTGCAGCAAATGGCGACGCGCCGCCGGACGGGGTGCTCGCCCGGGCGGCGCGCGAATGCGACGCCTATGCGGCCGGGCAGCGACGGACGTTCGACGTTCCCCTCGCGCCCCGGGGGACGCCCTGGCAACGCGCGGTCTGGGATGCGCTGCGGGCGATTCCTTACGGCCAGACGCTTTCCTACGGGGAACTCGCCGCGCGGCTGGGGCGGCCCGGCAGCGCCCGGGCCGTGGGCGCGGCCGTGGGGCGGAACCCCCTTTCCATCTTCATCCCCTGCCACAGGGTCGTCGGCGCGAAGGGCGACCTGACCGGCTATGCCGGGGGGCTCGATCGCAAGCGCGCCCTGCTCGCCCTGGAAAAGGCCCTGCCGGGACGCGCCGCCTGAGACGGCGTTGCGGCCGGGCGCTAAGGACGCAACGCTAGCCCCGGTGAAAAATGCCGAAGCGGGCGATCCACCAGAAGGCGGCCAGGCCGTCGCGCCAGCCGATCTTTTTGCCTTCCTCGTAGGTGCGGCCGTAATAGGATACGGGCACCTCGTAGATGCGCGCCCGCAGCCGGGCCACCTTGGCCGTCAGCTCAGGCTCCACGCCGAAGCGGTCACTCTGGATGCGGATTTTTTGCAAGATCTCCCGGCGAAAGACCTTGTAGCAGACTTCCATGTCCGAGAGATTGATGTCGTTGAGCATATTGGACAGCAGCGTCAGGCACTTGTTGGCCACGGAGTGCCAGAAATAAAGCACCCGGTGCGGCCCGCCCAGGAAACGCGAGCCGAAGACCACATCGGCCTTGCCCGCCAGGATGGGCGCGAGCAGGACCGGGTAGTCGTCGGGATCATATTCCAGGTCCGCGTCCTGGATGAGCACCACATCGCCCTGCGCGGCGTCGAACCCCGTGCGCAACGCCGCGCCCTTGCCCTGATTTTTTTCGTGCAGCAGCACGCGGATGCGGTCCGTGCCGGCAAGGCCCTCGAGGTAGGCGCGGCTGCCGTCGGTGGAGGCGTCGTCCACCAGCACCACTTCCCAGGTTTCCGGCCGGGCCAGCACCTTGGAAAGCACCAGCGGCAGGGTCTGCATTTCGTTGTAGACGGGAATGACGACGCTGACGCGAAGCGGCGTATCGGAAAACGTCACATGCATGCGGGAACTCCGTATCAGGCTGGGGGAAGGCCGAGCGCCTGGAAATAGCGAGCACGGCACAGCGTTTCCACGGCGCACAGGTCGCCGAGGGCCTCGTTGTAGTCGTCGCGCCCCATGGTGAAGACACCGTGCCCGAGCACGACCACACCGCGCCGGCCGACAAGGGCCGGCGGCATGGTGTGGACCAGGCCGCGCGGGCCGCAGCCCACCTCGCCAGGCACGATGGGAATGTCGTCCACGAAGCGCGCCCGGTCGCAGTCCACATGGCAGGTTTCGCGCCGCGGGCAGTCGCGCCGCGCCGCGCAGTCCATGGAGAGGATGACCGCGAACTTGGGATGGCCGTGCAGGATGGCCCGGCGCGGGTCGCGGGAGACGAGGGCGGCATGGGCCGAAAGCTCGCTCGAGGCGGTGAGCCCCGCGCAGGACGACCCGTCCAGGGGACAGCAGTCGATGGCCCCTTCCAGGGCGTCCAGGGCGCTGCCGGTCTGGCTGATGGCGAGCACGCCGTCCAGGTTGTAGGAGATGTTGCCGAAGACGGAATCGACGAGCCCCAGGGCGACGGTGGCGCGGCCGGCCTCGGCCATGGCGGCAAGGGCCGCGTCGCGGTCGGCGAACGGCCCCCGGGCCAGGGGCGGCACGGCCCGCGGCGCTGGCGGCAGGGCACGCACGGCCGCTGCGAAGGCCTCCCGGCCTGCGGCTTCCAGGGTGCCGTCGCGGTGGGCGGACAGGTGGTCGGAAAAGAATTTGACGAAGCCGGCAAAGGCGACCGACGAAACCGTGATGAAGGCCTGCTCCGGGGAAAGCGCGCCGTGGGCCAGGATGCCGCAGCCGGGCAGGTAGGCCCCCTTGCGCCGCGACAGGGCGGCGGCGGCAAGCTCCGGCAAGGGCTGCGCCACGACCGGGATGTCGTGGAAAAACGTGCGCGTCTCGCAGTCCCGGGGCTGTATCGCCGGGGCCTCGCGCTTGGCGAGGTATTCGAGGATGGTGCGGTAGGGCTCGGCCGGAGGCGCGAGCATGAGGCAGGCCACGTCCAGCAGACGCGCCGTCTCGGCCAGAAAATCATTCAACGGGAAATCCTGCCGGGAAAAGCTCGCGGCTTCGTCCACGCAGACGATGGCGGCCTCGCCGGGCGCGCAAAGCCCCGCCCGGGCCAGGCGTTCGGCGAAACGCACGGTCAGGGCGTCCATGCCGCCTCCCGTGGGGCCACGATCTCCCCTTCGCCGCGCAGTCGGCGGTACTTGTCCCGGGCCGCGAGAAAGGCCGCGCGGGGCAGCGGCGGTACGACGATGCCTTCGCCGGCCGTGCCCGGAGCGCTGAAAAACCATACCGGCAGGTCGTCGGCTTCCGGGCCGGGGCCCTGGCGCAGGTTCTGCGCGCGCTCGCGGCAAACGACCCGCGCGCCAAGGGCGGCAAGGTCGCCGGCCGCAACCGGCGCGCCCGAGGCGGCGGAAAGCGCCAGCGCCCATTCCTCGAGCGTCACGGCCAGGGACAGGAAGGCGCAGCCGCCAAGGCTCTGGGCGGCTGCCAGGGCGTTTTCACCCAGCACCACGGCCCGGGCCTTGCCCTCGAAGGTGAAACGGTCCGTGGCCACGGGTTTTCTGAGCAGTTCGTGGGCCAGGCAACCGCCCCGCCAGGGGTCGGGGCCGCCGGTCCCCACGGCGAGCGAGAGCGCGAGGCCATACGCGCCGCGCGGATCGAAGGCGGGCAGGGGCACGCCCTTGACGGCAAGGGCAAGCGCGGCTTCGATCTCCCCCCCCGGCGCGCCGCCTGCGGCCAGGGCGGCAAGGCCTTCGCGCACGAACCCGGCATCGGGCGTTTTCCCCCGCGCCGTGGCCCAGGCGGCCAGGGACGCGGCCGCGCCGGCAGGGTCGAGGCCCTGCTCCAGGCAGTACTGCCGCGCGGAAACGGCGAGATCCGCATCGGTCAACCCCAGCAGGGCCGTAAAATGGGAAAGCGCGTCCACGTCCGGCAGCAGCCGGCCGGAGGCGTCCAGGCGACGGCAGGGCACGGGACAGCCCGGGCAGGCGACGCCCCGCGCGGCGAAGCGTTTGCCCAGGGCCGGAGCGTTGACCGGGGCGGTTTGCGGAAAATACGTGGCCCGGAAATCGTCCGTGGGCTGCATGCGCCGGCCGTGGGTCAGATCGACCAGGGCGGCCGTGCCGTGGTGGGCAAAGCCGCACGGGCCGGCCAGGGCGGGAGACGCGGCGATGAGGCGCTCCATGGCCGCACGCGCGCGGTCCAGGCCTTCGGGATCGGCAGCGGCGACGCGCCCCGTGCCGGAGACGGCCACATAGACGAGATTTTTGGCGGCAAGGGCCAGCCCCGCGCCGGTCGGGCCGGCGTCGTGCCAGCGATCGACGACGGCGGTGGCAAGGCGCGCGCCGGCCTGTGCCGCCGGTCCGGTCACGAGGGCGGCGTCGCAAGGATCCAGGGCGTCGAAGCGAGCCGGCGTCGCCAGCCCGGCAAGGTCGCCGGCCGGAACGAGGCGGGCGTCGCCGTTCGCGACGGCAAGGCCCACGGGCCGCGTCGCACGGCCGGTGACGACCACGGCCGCGATGCCGGCCCGGGCCAGGGCATGGCCCAGGCCGCCGCCGAGGCAGGCCGTGGCAACGCCGCCCGTGCGCGGGGAAAAAAAGGTGAGGGACACGTGGCCGCACCCGGGCAGGTCGCAGCCGGCAAGGGCTCCGGCAGCCAGGCACAGCGGCGCGTCCGCATCGTCCCAGGCGACGCGCCGGGGGCTGTCCGTATCGCAAAGCGCCGTGGACAGCGCCCGGCCGCCCTCCCCGCGCGAAAGACGCGGCGATGCGGCGACGCGGCGCATGCCGGCCGTGGCCAGATCGACGTGCAGGATGGCGGGGGCGACGGATTGCGGCATGACGTTCCTTGCTGCGCCGGGGCGCGTTGCGGAAGTACCAGATGCGCCACGTCGAGGCAACGCGCCGCACCGGCCTAAACTTCCCCGCGTTTCGGCCGATGCGTGTAGGACGTTCCCCTAACGGCGAGGCGGATATGCAGATAGGTTCCTTGAGCAATACGACAAGCACGCTCAGCACGTTGCTGCCCTCGGGCAAGGCCGACGGCCATGGCCTCAAGCTCGGCTTCGCCACGCAACAAGAGGGAACCGCCGCGTACACGGCGACGCTCAAGGCCCCCTCCGGCACGGCGGACGTGTTCGCCGCCGACATCCTGAGTAAGCTGCAAGCCGCGCAAACGGCCAGCAACGCCGGGACGTTGATGGACAGCGGCGCGGCCGGGGCGCTCGAAAAATCCCTGGCCGACACCATCGAATACGTGCGGGAAAAACACGGCGACGCCGCCGCGACCGCGGTCATGGGCATCGTCATCAAGGGCGTGGACGACGGCTCGGGCGGCGAGGACGCGCTCGGCGACGCGCTGGTCTCCTCCCTTAAATTCATCGACCGCAATTTCGGCATCGCCTCGGGCGACGCCGCCATCGCCCAGTTCAACGGCACGCTCAACGACGCGGTCAACGATTATTTCCAGAACGGCCACGACGAACTGTTCTACGCCACGGACGGCACGACCGGTTCGGGCGGGACCGCGGACGCCATCCAAAGCACCCTTTCCGCCACCCTGGACGACGTGACCAAGCGTTTCGGTAAGGAAACCGCCGACGCGGTGTCGGACATCCTGGACGCGAGCCTCGAGCAGACCGGCGTCAACCGCCAGGGCCTCGGCACGGCCCTTTCCGCCGCCGACGCCTACCTCACGGGCCAGTACGGCGAGGCCGCCGGCCTCGGCCAGACGACCCTGACCGGCCAGGCCACCGCCCTGGAGAAAGGGTCGGTCCTGGACATGGCGGTCTGAGCGGCCCCTACGCTGCCGAAACCACGCCCCACAGCACCCGCGACCCGTTGGGACCGGTGAAATCGAGCCGCCTGACCTCGCGCACGCCCGCTTCCTCGAGCATCCCCCGGATCGCCCCTTCGGCGTAGCCCTGGCCGTGCGGCGTGCCGAGCAGCATGTTGAGCGCAAAAAGCGCGGCGAAAAGCGGTCCGTCCAGCGTGTCGTCGAGCATGAACTCGTGCACGAAGAGCAGGCCCCCGGGATTAAGTACGGCCGCGGCCTTGGCGATGACCGTGCGGCAACCGTCCGGGTCTTCGGCGTGCAGGATCTGCGACAGCCAGGCCACGTCGTAGCCGGACGGCAGGGGATCGCGCAGGTAGTCGCCGGCGGAAAAATCCACACGGTCCGCCGTCCCCAGGCGCGCGGCCTTGGCCAGGGCGTATTCCCGGCTGGCCGGCAGGTCGTAGACCGTGGCCGTCATGCCCGGGTTGGCCAGGCAGAAATGGGAGGCGTAGGTGCCGGGCCCGCCGCCGACGTCCAGAAAGCGCCGCCGGCCGGACAGGTCCACCCTGGCCGCGAGGACCGGGGCGATGGCCGAGGCGATGCCGTCCATGGCCAAAAGAAAGTCCTCCCGCGCGCCGGGGTCGCCGTAATCGGTCATGTGCTCGCCAAGGGGCCGGCCCGTGCGCACGGCCTCTGGCAGGCGCGCCCACGAGGCCATGATGCGGTGGTGGTGGCGCACCACGTGGGCCACGCAGCGCGGCGACCCCTTGTCCAGGAACGCCCGGGCCGGGGGCGCGGCGGCGTAGGCGTCGCCGTCCCTGACGAGCAGCCCCATGGCGACCAGCGCCGTCAGCAGCATGGCCAGGGCCCTGGCGTCGCAGCAAAGGTGCGCGGCCAGGGCGGGTACGTCCATGGGCGCGCGGCACAGCGGGGAAAAGACGTCGAGCATGGCCCCGGCGTGCAGGGCGCAGGCCTGCCAGTAGGACCCGGAAAGTTCGAGCAGCCGGCCGGGATCGTCGTATGCGTCCATAACGTCCTCCTGTGCTTTCTTCCGGCGCAACGGGCTGTCAGGGTGTCGTTTCCCGCGTCTCCGGCTGGGGCAGGGCCACGGTGATGACCGTCATGCCTGTTTCGTCGGAGGTCTCCATGCGGACGAAACCGCCGTGGGTCTCGGCCATAAGGCGCGTGGAATACGCCCCGAGCCCCGTGCCGCCCTTCTTGCCCGAGGTGGCGAACTTCCCGAAAAACCGCGAGCGGATGTCCCGCGGCACCACGCCGTGGTTGGCGATGACCACCAGGGCCGGGTTGCCCTGGCGCAAATCCACGGACACTGCGGCATCCCCGGGCGAGGCTTCCAGGGCGTTTTTGAGGCAGTTGGCGAGCATGGTGTAAAAAAGCAGTTTTTCCACGCAGATCACGACCGGCGTCGCGCCGTCGTCGCGCCTGCCGTCCACGGTCAGGACGAAGGCGTTGCGCCGGTAGCCCGCCAGGGTCGCAAGCTCCACGAACAGCCGGCGCGCCACGGCCGCCGCATCCACGGGCTCGGCGCACAGCACATAGGCCCCCCGCTCCATCTTGAACAGATCGAGGGACAGATTGATCATGGAGAGCATCTTGAAACCGTTTTCCTCGATGAGCTTGAGGAACAGGGTCTGCTGGTCGCTGAGGCCCCCCTCTTCGAGGATCAGGGGCGGCAGGCCGATGATCCCGGTCAGCGGCGCCTTGAGGTCGTGGCGCATGATGTGGTCCACGTCCTCGCGCAGCTTGGCCGCCTCGGTCAGGACCGCGTTCTGGCGGGCCAGGGATTCCCGGGCCCGGCGCAGCTCCAGGTGGTTTTTCACCCGCGCCCGGACCACGGCCCGGCTGGCCGGCTTGACGATGTAGTCCACCGCGCCGAGCGAGAGCCCGAACGCCTCGTCCTCGGGGGCGAAGCAGGCGGTGACGAAGATGACGGGAATACCGGCCAGGGCCTCGTCGGCCTTGAGCCGGCGGCAGGCCTCGTAGCCGTCCATGTCGGGCATGACCACGTCGAGAAGGATGATGTCCGGGGCGAGGCGCGCGGCCAGTTCCAGGGCGCCGGCCCCGCTCGTGGCCACATGCAGGTCGTGGCCTTCGCGCAGGAAATCCACCAGCACCCGGATGTTGGCCGGCACATCGTCCACGATGAGAACGGACGGCCGGCGGGCGTCCTCGCTCATAGGGCCTTGGAAAGAGGGCCGTCCAGCTCGAATTCCTGTTGGATGGCGGCGACACTCTCGAAGTCCTGGAGAAAGACGTCGAGGATGCGCGGGTCGAAATGGCTGCCCCGGCCGGCTCGCATGATCTCCAGGGATTTCTCGTTGGAAAACGCTTCCTTGTAGGGTCGCTTGCTGGTCAGGGCGTCGAAGACGTCGGCCACGGCGCAGATGCGGCCGTAGAGCGGAATGTCCTCGCCGGAAAGGTTGCGCGGATAGCCCGAGCCGTCCCATTTCTCATGGTGGGACATGGCGATGATCTCGCCCACCCGCAGCAGCTCGAAATTGGATTCGCCGAGAATGCGCGCGCCGAAGATGGTGTGCTTTTGCATCACGACCCATTCTTCCGGCGTGAGCTTGGCGGGCTTTAAGAGAATGCTGTCCGGAATGCCGATTTTGCCGATGTCGTGCATGGGGCTGGCTTGCAGCACCAGGTCCACCTCGGCGTCGGGCAGGCCCAGCTTGTGGGCCAGGAGCGCGCAGTAGCGGCTCATGCGCTGGATGTGGTCGGCGGTTTCCTCGTCCTTGAATTCCGCCGCCGCCGCCAGCCGGTGGATGGTCTCCAGGTGCGCGGCCAGGATGGTGCGCTGGGATTCCTTGACGTTTTCCAGGGCCATCTGGAGCGCCGAGGTGCGCACGGCCACCATTTCCTCGAGCTCGGCCTGGTAGCGCTTCACCTCGTCCTGGGACTCCTTCATCTTGAGCAGCGAGCCCATGCGCACGCGCAGTTCCGTCAGGTCGATGGGCTTGGAGATGAAATCGTTGGCCCCGGCCTCCACGGCCTTGAGCCGGTCCTGCTTGCTGGTCAGCGCCGTGACCATGATGATGGGCACGTCGGAGACGCCCGGCATCTCGCGAATGCGCCGCGCCACGGTGAAACCGTCGGTCTCCGGCATCATGACGTCGAGCAGCACGAGGTCGATGCTCGCATCAAGCAATCCGCTCGCCTCGGCAAACGATTCCGTCAGGACAGGCTCATGCCCGAGGTTGCGCAAAAGTCCGCCGATGACCCGCAGATTGATGCGCTCGTCGTCTATCGCCAGAATACGTTTGGGCCTGTCCAACTTCCACCAGCCTTTGGCAGGGTTATCTACTAAAAATGGGCTTCGCGCCCCTTCGCTCTACGATAGTAGGACAACGGTTCCCCGGGGGTCAAGCCGCGCTGCGGACCTGCGGGACTTGAATTCCAACGGCGAACCTGGAATACAATAGAATAACGCTCCCGGTTTGTCGCCGCCCCTGTAACCGGAAAGGTCCCGCATGCCCGCTTCGCCTCCCCTGTCCGCCGTGTCCGAACCCCATGCCCTGCCCGCCGCCGCCGTCCTCGCCGCCCTGGGCGTCGATCCCGAACAAGGCCTCGACCGCGACACGGTCGCGGCGCGCCGCCTCCGCTTCGGCGACAACGCCCTGCACGTCGCCGATGGCCCCGGTCCCCTGCGCCGCCTGGCCGGGCAGTTCCTCCAGCCTCTGGTGCTGCTCCTTTTGGCCGCGGCCACGGCGTCGTTTTTCCTCGGCCACATCCTGGATGGCGGGGTCATCTGCGCCGTGGTCGCGGTCAACGCGGCGCTCGGCTATTTCCAGGAAGCCAAGGCCGTCACGGCCCTGGCCGCGCTGTCACGGACCATGGTCGCCACAGCCGAGGCGCTGCGCGAGGGCGCGTTCGCCGTCATCCCGGCCGCGGAACTCGTGCCCGGCGACATCGTACGCCTGCGCGCCGGCGACCGGGTCCCGGCGGACATGCGCCTTCTTGCCGCGAAGTCCCTGCGCATCGACGAATCGGCCCTGACCGGCGAATCCGTGCCCGTGGACAAGTTCACGGAGCCCGTGGCCGCAAACGCGCCCCTGGCCGAGCGCGCGTGCCTCGCCTTCGCCGCCACGGCCGTGGCCCACGGCGCGGGGACCGGCGTCATCGTCGCCACGGGGCACGACGCCGAAATCGGGCGCATCGCCGACCTGACCGCCGGGGCCGATGCCCTGGCCACGCCGCTGACCCGGGCCATCGCGCGCTTTTCCACCGTGCTCCTCGTGGCCATCCTGGCCCTGGCCGGGGTCTGTTTTGCGGTCGGCGTCTGGCGCGGCGAGCCGCCCCAGGCCATGTTCATGGCCGCCGTGGCCCTGGCCGTGGGGGCCATCCCCGAGGGCCTGCCCGCGGCCGTCACCGTCATCCTGGCCATCGGCGTCTCGCGCATGGCCGCGCGCAAGGCCGTCATCCGCCACCTGCCCGCCGTGGAAACCCTGGGTTCGACCACGGTCGTGTGCTCGGACAAGACCGGCACCTTGACCATCAACCGCATGACCGCAACAGAAGCCCTGGCGGGGGGGACGCTCTGGCGGCTCACGGACGGGGCGTTCGCGCCGCACGCCGGGACGCCCGGGGACGCCCCGGCAAGAGAGGGCCTCAAGGCGCTCCTCGCCGCCGCGGCGCTTTGCAACGACGCGGTCCTCACCGATACGGCGGACGGGTTTACCGGCGATCCCACCGAGGCCGCGCTGCTCGCGGCCGCGACAGCCGCCGGCATCGACCCAGAACGAACGCGCGCGACCCATCCGCGTCTGGCCGAAGAACCCTTCGATTCCGCGCGCATGTACATGACCACGCTCCATGCGCGGCCGGACGGCGCGGGACGCGTGCTGTACGTCAAGGGCGCGACCGAGGCCGTGCTCGCCCGCTGCGGGGAAAACGGCCGGGAACCGGCCTTTGCCCCGGACGTGCGCCGCGTCGCCGAGGCCATGGCGAGCCGGGGCCTGCGCATCCTGGCCGTGGCCCGGCGGGAGCTGCCCCCGGGGGAGGCGGCCATCGGGGACGCCACGCGGGACGGGGGGCTCGCCTTCCTGGGACTTGCTGCCCTGCTCGACCCGCCGCGCCCGGAGGCCGTCCCCGCCGTCGCCGCCTGTCGCCGCGCCGGGGTCATGGTCAAGATGATCACCGGCGACCACAAGGCCACGGCCGCGGCCATCGCGGCGCAGCTGGGCCTCGGCGAGGCCGGCGCGCCGGTTGCGGCCGCAACCGGGGCCGATATCGACGCCGCGCCCGAGGCCGACCTGCCCGGGCTCGCCGCGCGCACGCAGGTGTTCGCCCGGGTCGCGCCCGAACAGAAGCTGCGCCTGGTGCGGGCGCTGCAATCGATCGGGCATGTCGTGGCCATGACCGGCGACGGCGTCAACGACGCTCCGGCCCTCAAGCAGGCCGACATCGGCGTGGCCATGGGCCGGGGCGGGACCGAAGCGGCCAAGGAAGCCGCGGACATGGTGCTGGCCGACGACAACTTCGCCACCATCGCCGCCGCCGTGGAGGAAGGGCGCGGCGTGTTCGACAACCTGGTCAAGTTCCTGGTCTGGACGCTGCCGACCAACCTCGGCGAGGGGCTCGTTGTCCTTTGCGCCGTGCTTTTCGGGCTGCCCCTGCCCATGACGCCCGGACAGATCCTCTGGATCAACATGACCACGGCGGGAAGCCTCGGGCTCATGCTCGCCTTCGAGCCGCGCGAACCGGGCATCATGGAGCGCCCGCCCCGCGATCCCCGCCGGCCCATCCTGGGCTGGGCCCTGGCGCGCCGGGTGGCGCTCATGGGCCTGCTGCTGCTTACGGCCTCCTTCGGCCTTTACGACTGGGAGCTGGCCGCGGGCGGCAGCGAGGCGCAGGCCCGCACCGTGGCCGTCAACGTGTTCGTGGCCATGGGCGCGGCGTACCTCCTGTCCTGCCGGTCGCTTTCGCGCCCGGCCCTCTCGCTGCCCCTTGCCGGCAACCCCTACGTGCTGTGGGGCATGGCCGGGGCGATGCTGCTGCAACTGGCCTTCACCTACGCCCCGCCGCTTCGCGACGTGTTCGACGCGGCCGCCATCGGCGCGGCGTCCTGGTTGCGCGTCGCAGGCGCGGCCGTGGCCGGATTTTGCGTCATGGAAGCGGAAAAGATGCTTTACAGGCGCGCATGAGCCATCGAACCGGTTGCTTGGCCGCCGTGCATCGTGCTAGGCAGTGTTTTCAGGGGAGGATGTTTCCTTTGCGGAAACGTCGTGTTGGCTTTCCCATGCAAATGCTTGTCCGCGCCGTGCTCGTCGCAATCGTGACGCTCGTCCTGGCCTGGCCGGGTCCGTGTCGCGCCGCGACCCGCACCGCCGCGTCCCAGACGCCGGCGGGGCTTTCCTACGTGGTGCGCTACAGCGGCGACGTCCCCCCCGAGACCCTGGAACTGCTCAAGCAGGTTTCCAAGGCTGAAACCCTCATCCAATCACCGCCGGATTCGATCCTGCTGCTCGAGCGCCGCGCCGAGGAAGACAAGGCCGCCTTCACCAAGGTCTTCCAGTCCGACGGCCATTTCGCGGCCACCATCGCCGTTTCCGTGGACCAGTCGGCCACGCCCGCCGTGCTGACCTACGCCATCGATCCCGGGCCGCGTTTTGAGCTGCGCCGGGTCAAGCTCAACCCCCGGGACGCCGGCCTGCCCACGCCCGAAGCCCTGGGCCTGACCGTGCCCTCGCCGTTTTCCGCCAAGGCCGTGGTGGACGCCGAGGCCAAGATCCCGGACATCCTGCGCCGCCAGGGCCACCCCTACGCCAAGGTCACGGACCGCAAGGTCACGGCCGACTTCGACAGCCATGCCGTGACCGTGGCCTGGGACGTGGACGCCGGGGCCAAGGCGACCTTCGGGCCGCCGCGCTTTTCCGGGCTGGCCTCGGTCAAGGAAAACTACCTCGCCGGGCTTGCGCCCTGGACCGAAGGCGCGCCCTACGACGTCACCCTGGTGGAGAAATACCGCAAGAAGCTCGTCTCCCTGGACCTCTTCGCCATGGTCCAGGCCGACCCCGCTCCCGAACCCGCGCCGGACGGACGCGTGCCCATCGTCGTCACCGTGACCGAACGCAAGCACCGCACGGTCAAGGGCGGCGTGGATTACCGCACCGACGAAGGACCGGGCGCCAACCTGGGCTGGGAGCACCGCAACCTTTTCGGCGGCGGCGAGAAACTTTCCGTGTCCGCCAGCGCCTCCTCCATTGAACAGGTCGGCCAAGCCTCCTTCGAAAAGCCGGATTTCATCACGCCCAAGGAACTCTTCAAGGCCAACTTCAAGACCGCCAACGAGAACAAGAAGGCCTACGCGGGCCAGAACGTCCAGGCCACGGGCTCGGTGCGCCGCCAGTTCACGGAATCCTTTTCCGCCGCGGCGGGCCTGGGCTACCGCGCCTCGCGCATCGAAAAGGACCAGTCGCGGCCCTGGGAGGACGACAAACGCTACGGCTTCGTGTTCGTGCCCTTCGAAGCCGGCTACGACAGCCGAAGCGACGTGCTCGACCCGCAAAAGGGCGTGCTCGGCAGCCTCTCCATGGCCCCCTATTGGGGCACCCTGGCCGGCGGCCCCAATTTCCTGCGCCCGGAATTCTCCGTGGCCAACTACTTCAAGCTCATCGACAAGCCCGGCCTCGTCCTGGCCACCCGCGTGACCGGCGCGGCCAATATCGGGGCCGACCGCGACGACGTGTCCCCGGACCTGCGCTTCTATGCCGGCGGCGCGGGCTCCATCCGCGGCTACCCCTACCAGACCGTGGGCCCGCTGCGGGGCAACACCCCCATCGGCGGCGGCTCGGTACTGACCTTTTCCTCGGAACTGCGCCTGCGCATCACCGAACTCATCGGCGTGGTGCCGTTCCTCGACGGCGGATCGGCTTTCGAAAACCCCCTGCCGCCCTACAACCAGCCTTTGCTGCTCGGCGCGGGGCTCGGCGTGCGCGTGTACACGCCCGTGGGCCCGGTGCGCCTGGATGTGGCCACGCCCGTGACCCCGCGCAAGGACATCGACGACATTGCCCAATTCTACTTCAGCATCGGACAGTCCTTCTAAGGCCCCGCCGCCAAAGCACCCGCGTCCCCGGCGGCGTTCCTTCCCGCGCACCGTCGTGATCTGCTGCGGCGGGCTTTTCGCCCTGCTTTTGCTCGCGTGGGCGGCGCTGCTCACCCCGGCAGGGCTTCGCGCGGCGGCCGGTCTGGCCGAGTCGGCCATCCACGCCGCCTCGGGCATGACCGCGACCATCCGCGACGTCTCCGGCGTCCTGCCCGTTTCCCTGCGCGTGGGGCGTTTCGCCCTGGCCGACAAGGACGGCATCTGGCTCGTGGTCAGCGACGCCCGCTTTTCCTGGTCGCCGACGGCGCTCGTGCGCGGCCGCGTGCTCATAAACGAAGTCTCGGCCGACGTGGTGCGCCTGCGCCGCGCGCCGGACGTACCGCCCGCGACCGAACCCGCCCCGCCCATGGAATGGCCGCCGCATTTTCCGCGCCTGCCGGCCATCCTGGTGGACCGCCTCGCCGTCAACCGCATCATCCTGGACGCGCCCGTGGCCGGCCAGGACGCGGTCATTGCCGTGGCGGGCAGGCTGGCCGAGTCCGGCAAGGGCGTGGTGGCCCTGGCGCTCGAAGCCACGCGCCTGGACGGCGACAAGCCGCTTGCCCTGCGCGCCGGCGGCGCGCTGGACTACGCCGACTGGAAGCTCTCGGCCAAGATTTCCGTAAACGACGCCCCCGGCGGGCTTCTTTCAAGCGCCCTGGCCGGGCCGGACGGCGGCGCGCTCGCCGTCGGCCTCGCCGGCGACGGCCCGCTTTCCGGCTGGAAGGGACGCCTTTCCGCTACGCTTCAGCAAAAGGAATTCCTGCACGCCGACCTCGGCCTGGCCGTGCCGCTCGCTGCGGCCGCCATGGGCTCCTTTTCCCTGGACGCCGCTTTTTCACCGCCGCCGGGACTTTTGCCGGATGCCGTGGCCGGCATCGTCGGGGAGCGGCCCGACTGCCGCCTGGCCGGCCGCTTCGGCATCCTGTCCGGGGAATTCTTCCTCGACCGCGCGGACGTCGCCGCCGCGGCCGGCACGCTCGCCGCCACGGCGCACCTGCCCCCGGACGGCAAGGACATCGCCGCGACGATCACGGCGAACGTGCCCGACGCCGCCGTACTCGACCCGTTCCTGGCCGGAACCGCCACGGTCACGGTCAAGGCCTCGGGCAGCATCGCGCAGCCGGCGGTGACGGCGACCGTGCGCGCCGCGCGCTTCGCCGCCGGCCCCCTGCGCATGGAATCCGGGGACATCCGCGCCGAAGCCGCCCTCGCCGGCCCTGCCGCGGACGCCTTTCCCGGCGCGAAGGTCACGGTTACGGGCGACCTTGCGGGCCTCACCGGCCCCGAAGGCGCGACGCTGCTCGGACAGTCCCTGCGTCTGGCCGTGGACGCGGGCATGGACGCCAAGGGCGACCTTGCCGCGAAATCGGTTTCGCTCACCGGCCAGGGCGGCGAGCTGCGCCTGACCGACGCCCGGTTCGCGCAGGGGCGCGCCACGGGCGACGCGTCGCTGACCGTGGCCGACCTCGCCGGCGCGGCGTCCCTGGCCGGCCTGCGCCTTTCCGGCGGCCTTTCCCTCAAGGCCTCGGTCGCGGCCGACACCGACGGCGCGGGCAAGGCCACGCTCGCGGCGGAATTTTCCCGCCTCGCCGGCCCGGCCGCGCCCGGTGACGACGCCGCGAGCGCCGCCCTGGCCGCCCTGCTCGGCCCCGTGCCGCGCCTGTCCACCGCACTCGAATTTTCGGGAAACGGCGCGAAACTCCGTGATCTGGACCTCGACGGCAAAGCCGTACGCCTGACCGGTTCCGGCAGCTTCGAGACCGCCGGCACCGTCGCGGCCAAGCTGACGCTCGCAGCCCCGGACCTGTCCGTGCTGGAGCACGCCCTGGGCCAGCGCGTCGCCGGGGCCCTTTCCTGCGATATTACGGCCTCGGGCAAGGCCGCCTCGCCGCATGTGGCGGTCAAGGCGACCCTGGACAAGCTCCTTGCCGGGGAGCTGGCCCTGGCCGGCGTCAACCTCGACGTCACGGCCGACGACGTGGCCGGCAATGCCGCGGGCAAGCTCGCCCTGGCCGCCCGGCGCGAAGGCGAGACAGCAAAAATCGAGACGGATTTCGCCCTGGCCGGCGACCGGCTGCGCATCCAAAACCTGCGCCTTGGCGCGCCGGACGCCTCCTTTTCCGGCGAGGCCGCCGTGGCGCTTGCAACCGGACGTGTCACCGGCAAGCTCTCGGGCAACGCCGCCAACCTGGCCGGACTTGGCCGCTTCACGGGCCAACGCCTGGCCGGGGCGCTACGGCTGTACGTCGCCGCCGACGCCGCCCGCGACGGACAGGGCCTGACGGCAGACATCGCCGCGACCAACCTCGCCCTGCCGGGACTTTCGGCCGGCCGCCTGACCGTCGCCGCGAGCCTTGGCGACGTCACGGGAAATCCGCGCGGCAAGGCGACCGTTGCCGGCTCCGGCATCGCGGCCGGCGGCATCGCCCTTTCCTCCCTCTCCGTCGCCGCCTCGGGCGACGGCCGCACCCTGGCCGCCGACCTGGACGCCAAAGGGACCGTCGCCGGCGGCAAGGCCCTGCAACTGGCGGCCAAGGCTTCCATGGCCGCCGCGGGCAAGGGCCGCAAGGTGACGCTCGCCTCCCTTTCCGGCGCTCTCGACGGCCGCCGTTTCAATCTGGCCGCGCCGGCCGTGGTCGGCCTCGACGGGGGTACGACCAGCCTTTCGGGGCTGTCCCTGGCTTTCGACAAGGCCCGCATCGAGGCCTCGGGCAGCCTCGGGCCGCGCGGGGTTTCGGGCAAGGCCGCGATCACGGGCTTTCCCCTGCCGCTGCTCGGAGCTTTCGGCGCGCCGGGCATCGGCGGCACGGCGTCCGTGACGGCCACGCTTTCCGGCTCCCCGTCCCGGCCCGAATGCACGGCCGAGGCGCGCCTGGAAAAGGTCACGCTGGCCGCGGAGAAAGGCAAAGGGATGTCTTCGCTCTCCATGCGGGCCAAGGCCACGGTCGCCGGCGGCAAGGCGACCCTGGCGGCCGGCGTCGCGCCCACGGGCCAAAAGGAAGCCGTGACCGTGGAGGCGGCCGTGCCCATCCGCTTCGCGCTCGCCCCCTTCGTCGCCGACGTGCCCGCCGGGGCCGCGCTTTCCGGACGCATCACCGCAGACAGCGACCTGTCCCAGATGGCCGTGCTGCTGGCCCAGGCCAATACCCGCATCGATGGCAGGCTCTCGGCGGACCTGAGCCTCGGCGGCACCCTTGCCGCGCCGTCGCTGACCGGTTCCCTGGCCCTTGCCGCCAGGAAACTCGAAAACGCCGACGCCGGACTCGTGCTGCACAACCTGCTCCTGCGCGCCGACGCGGCCGGCGGCGTGCTCACCATCCGCCAGGGCTCCGGCCAGGACGGCAAAGGCGGCAGCTTCACGCTTTCGGGCACCGTCGGCGTGTCCGACCTCGTCAACGGCCCGGTGGATCTGGCGCTGGCCCTGACCCGGCTGCGCGTGGCCGGCCTCGACCTGGCCACGGTCACGGCCGACGGCAAGGCGCAGGTCAGCGGCACCCTGTCGCGCATGCGCGCCACAGGCAAGATCACGCTGGGCCCGGCGGACATCAATCTGCCGTCCTCCCTGCCTCCCGAGGTGACGGTCATCCCCGTCACCATCATCAACGATCCCAACACACCGAAAAAAAAGAAAAAGCTCGCAACACCCGCGGCCGCGCGCCACATCGACCTCGATCTGGCCGTGGCGCTCGGGCAGTCCGTCTACGTGCGGGGGCTCGGGCTCGAATCGCGCTGGAGCGGCGAGGTCAAGGTCACGGGCACGGCGGCCGCGCCCCGGGTGGTGGGTAAGTATTACGTGGAAAAGGGCCGGGTGGAGCTTTTCGGCAGCAACCTGGAAATCAGCAAGGGCGAGATCGTCTTCCACGGCGAGACGCCTCCGGCCCCGACCTTCGACATCCTGGCCGAAAACACCTCCTCGGACGGGGTGACGGCAGGCGTGGCCATCACGGGCGACGCGACGAGCCCCAACATCTCGCTCGTGTCCAAGCCGACGCTGTCCCACGACGAGATACTCTCGCGCATCCTTTTTGGGCAAAGCGCGGCCACGCTGTCGCCGCTCCAGGCGGCCCAGCTGGCCCAGGCCGCGGCCTCGCTTTACGCCGGCGGCACGCCGACGAGCATCCTGGCCCGCACGCGCCGCATCCTGGGCCTCGACCAGCTCACCCTGGTCTCGGGCAAGGGCGGCATCTCCTCCACCGTGCTCAAGGCCGGCAAGGAAATCGTCAAGGGCGTGACCGTGGGCGTGGAACAGGGCATGGGCGCGCAAAGCGGGGCCGTGTCCGTGGAGGTGCAGGTCACCCCCAACATCACCATCGACAGCCGCGTGGGCGCGAACAACAAGCAGGGCGTGGGAGTCAACTGGAAGTGGGACTACTAGGCAGGGCCGGGCCGGGAGCAGGCGGTCTCCCCCGGCCCGCGGAAAACGGGGTGTGCGCCCCGGAAAAGCCTACTGGTCGGCCTTGTGCTGCTGCTCGAGCTGCTTCTTGAGACCTTCCCCGTACTTGCGGGACTGGACGATGATGTCGTCCACCTTGTCCCCGCGCACCTGCATGAGCGCGATGCGGTAGGCGCCGTCGATGGGGATCATGGCGTTTTTCGAATCCGCGTACAGGGCGTTCATGGCCGCGATCACGCGATCGGGCTCCATGCCGGCGTAGTTGTTGAAGCAGCCCCGGAAACTGTTTTCCATTTCCTGAGGCTTGAGATTTTTCTGCAGGCTGGTCAGGTCCGTGCAGATCGCCCGTGCGGCCGTGGCCAAGCCGAACAGGAACGAGCGTTTTTCCTTTTCCGAATAGTTGTTCCAGGCGTGGGCGAAGGTGGCCGAGCTGGCGGAAGCGGCCAGGGCCGGTCCCCGGAAGACCACGAGCACGAACAGAGCGGCAAAAAGCAGGGCCTTTTTGGACATGACGGCGTTCTCCTTGGAAATGGCGGCGGGCGGACACGCCCGGCGGGCATGCGCGCGTTCTACGCCATGGTGTGCCGCCCGGCAAGCCCGGCCCCTTGACAACGGCCCCGCCCGCAGGCTTTGTGAAAGGCGTTTTCTTCAAACGCCGTTCAAGGAGCGCCCCATGCACCATCGCCTTCCGGTCCTTCTCGCCCTGCTGCTCGCCGTGGCCCTGGCCGTTCCGGCCTTCGCCGCAAAGGCTCCCACGGAAATCGCCGGCATCGCCCTCGGCGCGGATGCCGAGAGCCTGCGCGACCGCCTGGACCTCTCCCGCCTGGCCCCGCTGTGGGACCGGCCCTGGATGATTCGCGCCAACCTCAAGCCGACCAAGGGCTTCGAGGCCGGCTACGTGATCCTCGGAGGCTGCGCCACCACCAACCGCGTGGAGCGGGTGCGGCTCAAATACAAGGACGGCTCCCTGGCGCTTTTCGACAGGCTGGCCAAGGAACTGACCGCGCGCTACGGCGTGCCCACGCCCCTGCCCGGGGCCAAGGGCGGCAAGTACAAGGGCCTGCGCTGGCTTTTCGGCACGAACAAGTCCGGCGGCACGGACCTGCTGCTTGAGCATTTCGAGAAAGGAAACGGCGAGGAGCCGGTCGGCAACGTCATCCGCATCACGGACAACGGCGCCCTCAACCAGGAGCGCGCCTGCTACGACGGCATGGTGCGCGGCGCGCCCGAACCCCAGCCGGCCTTTCCGCTTTTCGAAATCGACGAAACCTGGCTTTTGCCCAAATAAGGCCACCCCATGGTGTTCGGACACCTCGCGGCAGGCTCGCTCGGCCAGCAGTTCCTTTTTCGCCGGGCGGACCTGCCGTTTTGCATGATCGCGGCCTTCGGCCCGGACTGGATCGACAAGCCGCTCAAGCTCCTTTTCGGCCTGCCCGGCCACGGCATCGCCCACAGCCTCTGCGGCGCGGCGCTTTTTCTCGGGACCTTCGCCTGGGCTTGCCGGCGCTTTTCCCTGCCGGCCTGCTGGCCCTTTGTGGCGGCCTTATTCTGGGCGCTGCACCTGCTTTGCGACATGGTCAAGCCCGCAGTCCTGCTCTGGCCGGTCCTGGGTTCCTTTCCCGTCTACGCCCACACCACGGCCGAAGCGGCCTGGAACTTCTATGCCGCGCGCCCCCTTTCGGCCATGGCCTGGTGCGACCTGACCCTCGTTGCCCTGGCAGTGGCGGCGCGGCTGACGGCCCTGCCGCGCCGTGCGGCCATGGCCCATGGCCGTCTTTGACGTCCGCCGGGGCACGGCCGCCTTTTGGCGACGCCGCATTGACACAAAAGCGTGATTCGGCCTAAGATTTTGCCCGCTTGCGGGCACGTCGCCCGCTGGAAACCCGACTTTCCAACGCCCGTATACGAACCATCCCAGGAGGACACGCATATGGCGGTGACGATCGGCATCAACGGATTCGGCCGCATCGGCCGGTACCTGACGCGGCTTGTGGCCGACGACCCCGAGATCACCCTCACGGCCATCAATGCCAGGGCCGACAACGCCCAGCTTGCCCACCTGCTCAAGTACGATTCCGTGCACGGCCGCTTCGCGGGCACGGTAGAGCCCACCGACGAGGGCCTGCGCATCAATGGCAACCCCGTGAAGATCACCCGCCACGGCGGCGGCGAGTGGCGCTGGAACGAATGCGGCTGCGACTATGTGGTGGAGACCACAGGCAAGTTCGTGGACCGCGAATCCTGCGAAAAGCACATGTGCGCCGGCGCGAAGAAGGTCATCATCAGCGCCCCGGGCAAGGACGAGGACGTCACCATCGTCATGGGCGTCAACGACCACGAGCTTTCCCCCGCGCACAAAATCATCTCCAACGCCTCCTGCACCACCAACTGCCTGGCCCCCATCGCCAAGGCCCTCAACGACGCCTTCGGCATCAAGCACGGCCTGATGACCACCATCCACTCCTACACCATGAGCCAGCGCATCCTGGACGGCTCCCACAAGGACTGGCGGCGGGCCCGGGCCTGCGCCCTGTCCATGATCCCGACGACCACCGGCGCGGCGCGCGCCGTGACCAAGGTCATCCCGGCGCTGACCGGCCGCCTGGACGGCATGTCCATCCGCGTGCCCACGCCCAATGTCTCGGTGGTGGATTTCACCTGTGAACTGGAGAAGCCCACGGACACGGCGGGCATGCTCGCCACGCTCAAGGCCGCCTCGGGCGAGAACATGGGCTTCACCGAAGAGCCGCTGGTGTCCGTCGATTTCCTGGGCGACACCCACGGCGGCGTGGTCGACGCCAAGGCCTCCCAGGTGCTCGATGGCACGCTGTGCAAGGTCCTGGCCTGGTACGACAACGAGGCCGGTTTCACCAACCAGCTCGTGCGCCTGATCAAGATGGTCGCCGCGAAGTAACGGCGACACCCCGTCCTTATGCCTCATTTTGCCGCCCGCCGGGTCTCGCACCCGGCGGGCGGTTTGCGTCTCGTGGCCCGATGGGGTTTTTCCCCTAAAGCATCCGATGCGGCGGTCGATACGGTGTGTGTCGGGGCAAGCCCGCCCCGCATAACGCCAGGACGAGGATTCGGCCATGACCGCGCCAGTGACGCCCGACACGCTCTTCCGCTCCCCGCTCATCGTGACCGCAAGCGAAGGCCATGCCCGCATCGATCGGGAATTCTTCAAGCGCGTGCGCATGTTCGCCGTGCGTCACGTGTCTACGGGGACCGAGGCCCTGGCCCTGGCCCGCCGCGAGCCCGTGGACGTCATCTTCTGCGACGCCGCCCTCGGCGACATGGACGGCAACACCTTCGTCGCCGCCCTGCGGGCCGATCCGGCCCTGGCGCACATCCCCGTCATCCTGGCCATGACCGATGCCCGGCGCGACGACGTGCTCTCGGCCGTGAAGCTCGGCGCGGCCGGCCTGTGCCTGCGCCCCTACTCCGAGGACACCTTCCGCAAGCACCTCGCCATGGCCGCGCACATGGCCCGTTTCGCCGCCGCGGAAAAGGCGGCCCTGGCCCGCGCCGCCGCCAGGGAGGCCGCCGGCGACCCCGACGGAGCCCGGCAGGACTACGAGGAAGTGGCCCGCACGCCCGACGACGCGCCCCGTTTTTTCGAGGAAGGCATGGCCGCGCTTGCCGTGCGCGACGTGGAACGCGCCATCCTCGCCTTTCACAAGGCCCTGGCGATCAACGCCCTGTTCGTCGAGGCCTACCTCGGCCTGGCCCGGGCCTGGAAGTCCAAGGGCAGCACCAAGCAGTATCGGCACTACATGAAGGAAGCGGCCTCGGTCTGCGCGCGCGCGAACCGCTTCGTGGAGTTGCGCGACAAGTTCGTGGCCCTGCTTCGCGATGACGAAGCCGGGTTCAATCCGTTCCTGGCCCTTGGCAACGAGCTTCTGCGTGAACGCCATTACACTTCGTCCATCGTGCTCTACCGCCACGCCCTGGAGCTCGCCCCGAAAAACGCCGACATCTACCTGGGGCTCTCCAAGGCCTACCATTTCCTGCGCCGGCCGGATCTGGCCCGCCGGGCCGCGCACAAGAGCCTGCTTTTAAACGACCGCAACGAGGAAGCGCGCGCCATCCACCGCCGCCTGACCCAGGGGCGGCGTCAAGGCGACATCGCCTCCATGGAGCAGGCAGCCCAGGAGGCCCCCGCGCCGCGCTATCCGCTGCTGCTGCGCGGCGTGCTCTACCTGGCCGGAATCGCTTCCGAAACCCTGGTGCGACCGCGCAAGGCCGCCCGCGCCGCCTGACCGCCGTCCCCCCGATCTGCCCCGGCATTGCCTCGCCGGGCGAAATACGGCATACAGACAGGCAAGGACGCCGTGCGTCCGAGGAGGAAGAGCCATGTCCGATGCCGTCACGCCAGCCGGACACACCGAAGCGTCTCCCTCCGGCCATATCGAGGCCCTGCCCCCAGGCCGCATCGAAGCGTTGCCGCCCGGCCGTTTCGAAGCCGGCCCACCCGGCGCGGTGACGCCGTCGCCGGCGGGCGCCGTGCAGACGTCGCCGGCCGGACACGTGGAAGTGCCCCTGGGAGGCCATGTGGAACCGACGTCCGCAGGCAACATCCAGCCCGTCGCTTCCGGCGTGCTGGAAGTCACGCAGGGCGGCATCGTCAACATCCGGCTGTAGTCCCGCCGCCATGTGACGCGGCATGGGCTCCGCCCGTCATTCGCCATGCAAAAAGCACTTCATCCTTCCCTGCGTCTGATCGTTTGTCTGTTCGCGCTGCTTCTGGGGCTGCCCCTGTCCGGATGCAGCTCGAAAATCGTCCACGCCCCCGACCAGGTGCTGGCCGAAAAGGTCAAATCAAACAAGTACGCTTACATGCGCTACTCCCAGGCCGAGGAGGACGCCCGCCGCGACGGCAACGCCGAGGCTGCGACGCGCTATCGTCAGGCCAAGGAGGCGGCGCTCGAGCAGTACAAGCGCTACGACCAGGAACTGTCCGCGTACCAGTCGCAGCACGCCTCGGGCCTGTCCAAGTAGCCGCCGTCCCTCACCACAGCCGGTCGCTACAATGCCCGGCTGTGGTGGGGCGTCATGCCGGCGTGCCTCTTTCCCGCATCGCCTGACCGTTTCGGTCGCATCCCCCGCGCGTTTCCGCAGCGGAAGCCGTCCCGGGGCGAGACTCCTTTGAGCGCCGGGAATCTTCACACACGGCCGCGCACCGGCCTGTGAAACCCTTCCCACGGTTCCATGACCACTGGCGCATCACCACGGCGGCATCCACCGGATGTGGAACGACGCGGCAGACGCTGCGCACGTCGCCGTACCTGCTCCTTATTGCATGAATTTTGCTGGAGCTTCTCTCCAGAGGCCCTTCCGCTCCCAGTCCCGAACCGGAGAAATGCATGCGAACTTTCCCGTTGCGCCTCCCGCTCCATATCGCGCTGACGCTCGCCTGCCTGCTTGCCCCCCGTGCGGCCTGCGCCCTGGAGAACATCGCGACCGCTTACACGGTGGACCAGGATTGGGGGTCCGGCTTCACCGCCACGCTCACCGTCGCCAACAATTCCGCCACCCAGTCCCTGACCGACTGGACGGTCTCCTTCCCCCTGGCCGGGACCATCCAAAGCTGCTGGAACGCCGTCTCCTTAAGCAGCGACGCCGGCACGGCGGCCTTCGGTCCGGCCTCCTGGAACGGGACCATCGCGCCGGGGGCATCGGTCAGCATCGGGTTCACGGCGGCCCCGGGCGGGCTTGCCGCGCCAGCGGACATCACCGTCACCGGCACGTGGTGCGCGGACTGCGCCACGACCACAACGACCACCACGACCACGACCGGCGACTACCGCATCGACGCCGACCGCGACGCGAACACCTTCACCCTGGGCGTCAACGACCCCTTGCAGATCCATGTCCGGGCGGGACAGACGCGGACCTTTTCCTTCGACAAGACACTCACGGCCGTCACCCCGAGAAACCCGGACGCGGCGCGCCTCGTCGTCGCGGACGGCGCGCTGCGCGCCACGGGCCGCGCCCCCGGCCGCACGGGACTACGCCTGACCTTCGCCGACGGCACGACCCTTTTCATGGGACTGCGCGTGGACAATGCCGACGGCAGCCTGCTGGGACTGCCCGGGCCCGTGGCCCTCGGCTCGGTTTCCGAGGATTCGGATGCCGACCTCGCCTTCTGGCGCGGGCACGAATCGGGCAAGGCCGGCACACGGGCGGACATCCGCTACATCTACATCAACGGCGGCCCCGTCTCCGGCTGGAGCTCCTGGGACCCTGACCGGGCCACCTCCTACGCCAAGGAAAGCCTGGCACTCGGACTCGTGCCCTTCTTCGTCTTCTACAACATCCCGGACGGCGGCGAGAGCTACTACACGGACTTGAGCCACGTGCAGGACGCGTCCTACATGGCCGCCTACTACGAAAACCTGAGCCTCTTTCTCTCCCAGGCAACGGCCGTCATGCAGGGGGAGCTCTACGGCGTGATCCTCGAACCGGACTTCCTCGGCTACATGGAGCAGAATTCCGGGCTCGCCCCCGCGGCCATAACGACCGCCGACGGCACCCTCACGGACACGGTCAAACGCATCAACGCCAAGGTCCGCGCCGAGGGCGGCAACGTGGTTTTCGGCTGGCAATTGAACCTCTGGGCTTCGCCCACGGCCACGGGCGCGCGCGGCGTCATGCGCCGCACCGACGAACGCGACCTCGGCTGGACCGCCGGACGGCAGACCATCGTCGACGCCGCCAAGGAGATCGCCGCCTACGCCGTCGCCGCCGGCATCCTCGAAAGCGACGCGGATTTCGTGTCCATCGACAAGTACGGCCTGGACGCCGGCATCAGCTCTCCCGACGACCCGGACAATTCCACCTGGTTCTGGAACAGCGACCATTGGAACAATTACCTGCTGTTCGTCAAAACGCTGGGCGAGGCCACGGGCAAGCCCATGGTACTGTGGCAGTTGCCCGTGGGACGCATCAATGCCACTTCGCGCGTCAGCGTGCGCACGGGGGAGGCCTTCACGGACCTGGACAACACCTCCCAGCATTACGAGGACAGCTGCGCCACCTTCTTTTTCGGCGACGCCTTCACCGAAACAACCACGCTTCGGGCCGATTATTTCGCCACGAACAAGGCCGGGGACGCGGGCGTCTCCCGCGACGGCACGACCGTGACCTGGAGCGAACACATAAGCGCGCTGCCCGAATACGGCGTCATCGCCGCGCTGTTCGGCGCGGGCGTCGGCGACAGCACCCATGGCACGGGCAACCCGCCCACGGACGGCTGGTTCTTCATCCAGGCCGTCCAGGAATACTCCCTGGCCCATCCCGCCGCGTCCGCGGTGACGACGCTGCCGCCGGCGCCGCTGCTGCTCCTGCTTTCCGGGCAGTAGCCCTTTGCCCCGGCGCAATGAAAAAAGGCCGCCTCCCTGCGGAGACGGCCTTTTGCGTCTGCGAAAGCGTGTCGGCCTCAGGCCTTGGCCGCGGTCGCGTCGCCGCTGGTCGCCGGGACCTTGGGGCGCGGCGTCAGGCCCGAGCCCAGGTCGAGCAGGATGGGGCTGGCCACGAAGACCGAGGAATACGTGCCGGCCAGGATGCCGATGAGCATGGCCAGGGCGAAGTCGTGGATGACCGCGCCTCCGAAGACGTACAGGCAGGCCACGGTGATGAGCGTGGTGCCGGCCGTGAGGATGGTGCGCGAGAGCGTTTCGTTGATGCTCTGGTTGATCAACTGGCCAAAGGGCATGCCCTTGCCCGCGGCGCGGAGATGTTCCCGGATGCGGTCGTAGACGATGATGGTGTCGTTGAGCGAATAGCCGAGGATGGTGAGCAGCGCCGCGACGATGGTCAGGTCGAACTCCTTGTCGAGCAGCGAAAAGAGCGCGATGGTGACCAGAATGTCGTGCAGGTCCGCGACCACGGCCCCGAGCGCGTATTTGAGGCGCATCACGAAGCACAGCGCGAGCGTGATGACCATGGCGGCCACGATGAGCCACACGGTCGACGCGCCGAAGAGCTTGAGCACGTAGATGCCGCCGGCGAGCCCCGCCGCCATCATGCCCGCTGCCATCCAGCGCTGTTCGAAGCGACCGGAAATATAGATGGCGATGAGCAGCACCGAATAGAAGATGGCCTCGAGCGCCTTGCCGCGCAGGTCCGCGCCGACCTTGGGGCCGACCATCTCCAGGCGCTGGACCTCGAAACCCGAATCCGGGAGGTTTTTCGCCAGGGACGCCTCCACGGCCGCGCGGATGGATTCCTGGTGCGCGTCGCTTTCCGAGGCCCGGATGAGGTATTCGTTGGCGTCGTCCTTGCCGAAGCGCTGCACGACCACGTTGTCCAGGCCCACGCCGTCCACGGCCTGGGTGATCGTCTTGACGTCGATGGACTTGGCGAAGCGGACCTGGATGGACAGGCCGCCGGAAAAGTCCACGCCCAGGCGCGGCCCGCCATGCATGGCCAGGGAAATGAACCCGGCCACGATGATGGCCCCCGAAATCAGGTAGGCCAGCTTGCGGTACTTGAGAAAGTTGATGTTGGTGCCGGGCTTGATCAGCTCGAGGACCATCGTTTCCCCCTCTGGGTTGGTGCGGGAATGGCGGACGGAAGGCGCCCGGGCCACCCGCCCGCGGAAATGGGGTTGAACCTTCCGCCAAAGGCGCAGGGCTTGTCAAGGCCGGCGGGCCGGCCCCGGTCACGGGACCGGGGCACGGCCTACCGGAAGTATTTGAGAAACGGGCTCTGGGGCGTGAGCACCAGCCGCGTCTTGTGCGCAAAAGCCTTCTGGTACGCCTCGAGGCTGCGCGTGAAGGAGAAGAAGTCCGGGGCCTTGGTCACGGCCTCGGCCCAGATGGACGCCGCCTCGGCGTCGCCCACGCCGCGCAGCACTTCGGCCTGGCGTTCAGCCTCGGCCAGGAGCACGGCCCGGTCCTTGTCCGCGCCGGACTTGATCTTTTCCATCTCCTCCCAGCCCTCGGAACGGTACAGCTTGGCCTGGCGCTCGCGTTCGGCGCGCATGCGGCCGTAGATGGCCTGGGCGTTTTCCGGCGGCAGGTCGGTGCGCTTGATGCGCACGTCCACGATGTCGATGCCGTAGGGGGAGAGCAGCTGGTTGGACTTCTGCGTCACCTCGCCCATGATCACGGCGCGCTTTTCCGAGACGATGTCCTGGAGCGTGTACTGACCCAGGGCCACGCGCAGTTCGGCGTAGATGATGTCGTCGAGGCGGGCGTGGGCCCGGCCCACCGTGCGCAGCGTGCGGTAGAACAGGAGCGGATTGGCGATGCGCCAGCGGGCGTAGTTGTCCACCACCAGGTTTTTCTTGTCGAGGGTGAGCACCTCGGCCGTCTTGGCGTCGTATTCCAGGAGCCTGGCGTCGAAAAAGACGACGTTCTGGATGAAGGGGATCTTGAAGTGCAGGCCCGGCCCCTTGGCGTCGCCCGTGGGCTTGCCGAGCTGGAGCACGATGGCCGTTTCGGTCTGGTCCACCACGTAGACGCTCTGAAAAGCGGCGACAAGGGCGAAAAAAGCCAGCACCGCGGTGATGATGACGGAAGTTTTCACGGCCGGCCTCCCTTGGGCTTGGCCGGGTCGGCCTTGGCCGCCTCCGGCCGCGCGGCGGCCGTTTCGGGCGCTGCCGGGGCAAGCTGGGTCAGCGGCAGGTAAGGCACCGCCTGGCGGGCCGCGTCGTTGCCGAGCACGATCTTTTCCAGGTCGGGGTTGGCGAAGAGGTTTTCCATGGCCTCGATATAGAGCCGCTCGCGGGTGACGTCCTTGGCCTTGTCGTATTCGGTGCGCAGGGCCGAAAAGCGGTCCGCGCCGCCCTTGGCGCGGCGGATGGTCTGCTCGCGGTAGGCCGTGGCTTCGTTGAGGATCGCCGCGGCGCGGCCCCGGGCCTTGGGCAGGATGTCGTTGGCGTAGGCGTCGGCCTCGTTGATCAGACGGCTTTTGTCCTCGCGCGCGCTGGCCACGTCCTTGAAGGCGTCCACCACTTCACGGGGCGGATGCACGTCCTGCAACTGCACGGCGAGCACCTCGACGCCGCTGTCGTAGCGGTTGAGCATCTCCTGGAGCAGCTTCTTGGCGTCGGTCTGCACCTTGAGCTTGCCCGAGGTGAGCACGGAATCGATCTTGGCGTCGCCCATGACCTCGCGCATGGCCGCCTCGGCCGCGCTCTTGACCGTCTCGTCGGGGTGGTCGACCTTGAACAGATAGTCCACGGGGTTGCCGATCTGGTATTGCACGATGAACTGCGCGTCCACGATGTTCTCATCGCCCGTGAGCATGAGCGATTCCTCCGGCACCGGGCGGCTTTGCAACGTGCCGCCGTCGCGCCCGGCCATGGAGCGGAACCCGATTTCCACCCGGCGCACCTGGGAGACTTTCGGGGTCTTTACGGTCTCGAGGGGAAACGGTAAGTGGTAATGCGGCCCCGGTCCGGTGCTGTAGGCGTAGGCGCCGAAGCGTTGGACCACGCCTGCCTCGTCGGGCTCCACGATGTAGATGCCGCTGGCGGCCCACAAAAGGACCACGACCAACAGCACGAGTTTCGGTCCCCCCGGCAACCGCCCCTTGAAAGAGGACAGTTTCTTGCCCAGATCCTCGCCGAAGCGGCCGGGGTCCGGAATCGGCGAACCCTGGCGGCGTTTTTGCTCAGTGAGCTTTTCCCAATCCCAGTTCATCCCAGGCGGCATAGGAGAGATGCGGGGGAAGGTCAAGGGAAGCCCCCACCGCCGCCGTCGTAACAGCATGGAGGATGCTGCATGAAATCCGTCTCGCCCGGCGTTTTCCGCGCCTATGACATCCGAGGCGTTGTGGACGTCGATTTCGACCCCGACTGGGTGGAGCTGCTCGGCCGGGCGGCCGGGACCTATTTCCTGCGCCAGGGGCACAGTCAGGCCGTGGTCGGCCACGACTGCCGCCTGAGTTCTCCCGAATACCAGGCGCGTCTGGCCGTGGGCCTGGCCTCGTGCGGCATCGACGTGGTGTGCCTTGGCATGGTGCCGACGCCGGTCTTCTACTACGGGGTCAAGGCACTGGGGCGCAAAGCCGGCGTCATGGTCACGGCCAGCCACAACCCACCGGAATTTAACGGCTTCAAGATCTGGTGCGGCGAGACCACCATCCACACCGACGCCATCCGGGAACTCTACGACATCATGGCCGCAGGCGAGTTCGTTTCCGGCATGGGCATCGTCTGCGAGCACGACATCAAGCCCTCCTATGTGGAGCATCTGACCGACCAGATGGTGCTTTCGCGCGCGGTCAAGGTCGTGGTGGACGGCGGCAACGGGGCCGGGGGGCTCGTCTGCGCCGAGGCCCTGCGCCAGTGCGGCGCGCAGGTCGTGCCGCTTTATTGCGAGCCCGACGGCCGCTTTCCCAACCACCACCCCGACCCCGTGGTGCTTGCCAACGTCGCCGACCTCGCGGCGCGGGTCGTGGCCGAGGGCGCGGATTTCGGCGTGGGCCTCGACGGCGACGCGGACCGCATCGGCGTCGTGGACGGCTCCGGCCGGCTCATGTACGGCGACCAGGTCCTGGCCATCTACGCCCGCGCGGTGCTCGCCGCCCATCCCGGGGGCACGGTCATCGGCGAGGTCAAGTGCAGCCACCTGCTTTACAAGGACATCGCCGCCCATGGCGGCGAGCCGATCATGGCCGCCACGGGCCATTCGCTGATCAAATCGCGCATGCGCGAAACCGGCGCGATCCTCGCCGGCGAGATGAGCGGGCACATGTTTTTCGCGGACCGCTATTTCGGCTTCGACGACGGCATCTACGCCGCCGCGCGGCTCGCCGAGATCGTGGCCGCCTCGGACAGGCCGCTCGGGGCCATGCTTTCGGACTGGCCGGCCACGGTCAACACCCCGGAAATCCGCATGGATTGCCCGGATGCGGTCAAGTTCGCGGTGGTCGAGAAGGCGCGTGACTATTTTACGGGCCGCTACGACGTCATCGACGTGGACGGCGTGCGGCTGACCTTCCCCGACGGCTGGGGGCTGCTGCGCGCCTCCAACACCCAGCCCGTGCTGGTGCTGCGCTTCGAGGCCGAGACACCCGAGCGGCTCGCGGCGATCCGCCGCCTGATCGAGGAGCCGGTGGCCGGCTGGATCGCGGAGCTTTCGGCGTAGCCGCTCGCGCCCGCCCGGGCCGGCGGCGGCGTCCGCGCAAGGAGGAATGACGATGCGTACGGTTGCGACGTTTTGCTTTTTTGCCGCGCTCTTGTGTTGCCGCCCGGCCCTGGCCCAGACCTACCATCCCAATCCGGCTCTGGGCGAACTGCTCGCCAAGACGAAATACATCGCCCAGCCCGCCAACGTCGGCGGCAAGAACATCCTGGACAACAGCTGCATCTACAAGGACAGCTTTTCCCTAAGCCCCTCCAGGATGGAACTCGAAACGTGCGACGTCGCCAAAGCCACGGCCGACTTCACGGCCAAGTACGGCCGTCCCGACGCCACCGCCCCGGCTCCGGGCGGCAAGACCCTGCTCGAATATTTTCTGCTCCATAACGACAACAGCTACCACGTGAAGGTGTTCGTGGGCTGTTCCGGCGGCAAGACCGAGACCTTCGCCATGGTCGAGTGCAAGATCGAGAAAAACCGCGCCAAACCCGGCCCCCCGCCCAAGGAAGGCAAGCCGTTCTGGAAGCAGCTTTCGCCGTTTTAGGCGGCAGCCGCACAGACGCAACCCCGATTTGCCCCGCCGCGCCATCCGGGCTATAGGACGGGAAAACCGACCTCCGGATACAACGCATGCGCAGACTGAAGTGGCTCATTGTCCTGGCCGTCGTCGCCGGGGCCGGGATCTACGCCTGGAAAATCACCCGTAAAACCGTCGAACCGCCCCGCGTGCTGGCCACGGCCGAAGCGCAGGTCGGCGACGTGCGCAAGGTCCTCGAGGCAACGGGCATCATCAAGGCGCAGGTCGGGGCCATCGTCAAGATCGGCGCGCGCGCCACGGGCACCATCAAGGAAATGAACGTCAAGGTCGGTGACGAGGTCCACAAGGGCCAGCTCATCGCCGTCATCGACGACCGGGAACTGCGCGCCCAACTCGACGAGGCCGAGGCCAAGCTCGCCCGGACCACGGCCGAACTGGCGCAGGTCGAGGCCGTCTACCCCAAGCGCATCGCCGAGGCGCAGGCCGAACAGCGCCTGTCCCGGGCCAAGAGCGACTACGCCGCCGCCAACCTCAAACGGCAGCAGGAGCTCTACGGCAAGTCGCTGATCGCCCGCGACGTCCTCGACGCCGCCCACCGCGACGCCCTGGTCGGCCAAAACGAGGTGCTCGCCCGCGAGGCCTCCGAGATCAGGTTGCGAACCGAGTTCGAGAAAGAGCGCTTCAAGGCGCAAAAAGCCAAGGAAGAGGCCGAAGCCGTCATCGAGTCCGCCAGGACCAAGATTTCCTACACCCGCATCGTCAGCCCCATCGACGGCGTGGTCGCGTTCGTCACCTCCCAGGCCGGCGAGACGGTCGTGGCCGGGTTGCAGGTGGCCAACCTCATCACCGTGCTCGATCCCACGCGCCTGGAAATGTGGATCTACGTGGACGAGACCGACGTGGGGCAGGTGCACCCCGGCCGTGCCGTGGAATTTCGCGTGGACGCCCATCCCGCCACGGTGTTTAAGGGCAGCGTGGACCAGATCTACCCCCAGCCGGAAATCCGCGACAACATCGTCTACTACCAGGCGCTCGTGCGCCTGGACCCCAAGGAGTCCGCGCAGCTGCGCCCGGAAATGACCACGCAGTGCCAGATCGTGGTCCAGGAGAAAAAGGGCGTGCTCGTCATCCCCAACGCCGCGCTCAAATGGATCGGCGACCGCCAGGTCGTGTTCGCCGTGGCCGGGGACGGCTCCGTGCGCGAGGTCAGCCCCAAGCTCGGACTGGAGGGCCTCAACGAGACCGAGGTGACCGCGGGGCTTTCCCCGGGCGAAAAGGTGGCCACGCAGATCGTGCTGCCGGGGCTTGCCGCGCCGACCGTCAACGCCCCCCGCGCCAACAGGCCGGTGCGGCGATGAGCGCCCCCGCCGACGCCCCGGGCGCGCTGATCGAGCTTGCGGACGTCACGCGGACCTACGTCATGGCCGACACGCCCCACACCGTGCTCGCCGGGGTCACGCTCGACATCGCCTCCGGCGAATTCGCCGCGATCATGGGGCCGTCGGGCTCGGGCAAATCCACGCTGCTGCACATCCTGGGGCTGCTCGACCGCCCCACCTCGGGCAGCTACCGCCTGGGCGGGCGCGACACCGGCGGGCTCGACGACGACGCCCTCTCGCGGCTGCGCAACCAGGCCATCGGCTTCGTGTTCCAGAGCTTCTACCTCGTGCCCTACGCCACGGCGCTCGACAACGTGCTGCTCCCGGGGCTCTACAGCGACACGCCGGGCGCGGCGCTGCGCCGGCGCGGCGAGGCGCTCCTGGCCCAGGTCGGCCTTACCGCCCAGGCCGGACACAAGCCCTCCCAGCTTTCCGGCGGCCAGCAGCAGCGCGTGGCCCTGGCCCGGGCGCTCATCAACGACCCGGACCTGATCCTGGCCGACGAGCCCACCGGCCAGCTCGATTCGGCCACCAGCGCCGAAATCATGGGGCTGCTCGCCACGGTCAACCGCGAGGCGGGCAAGACCGTCATCGTCGTCACCCACGACCAGGCCACGGCCGCCTACGCGCGCCGGCAAATCCTCGTCCATGACGGCCGCATCGCCAAATCCTAGGCGCGCCCTGCGCATCCTGCGCATCCTCTGGCGCATCCAGCGCATGGCCCTGCTTGCGCTCTCCGCGCACAAGGCGCGCAGCGCCTTCGTCATCGCCGCCGTGGCCATGGGCGTGGCGGCGCTCACGGTCATCGTGGCCTCGGTGGATGGCGCGCGGCGCAAGGCACTGGAGATCGTCGATTTCTTCGGCCCGGACGCGGTCATGGTCCTTGGCGGCGACATCGAGAACCGGCCCGTGGGCCAGCGCGTCTACACCCTCACCTGGGCCGACGCGCGGGCCGTGTCGCGCTCCCTGCCCGGGGCCTACGCCGTGCTGCCCATGCGTTCGATCCGCCAGATCACGCTCAAGTACGGCAACAGGAATCACGAATCCCCGGTGGTGGTCGGGGCCACGGAAAACTACGCCAGGGCCTGGAACTGGCCGCTGGCCGAAGGCCGCGACCTGTCCGAGGAGGACGTGGCGCGCGGGGCCAAGGTGGCGCTTATCGGCGACGAGCCGGCGCGTCAGCTCTTCGGCGACGCCTCGCCGCTCGGGCGCACCATCATGGTCAAGAACCTGCCCGTGCAGATCGTCGGCCGGCTGGCCTACCGCGGGCTCTCGGGCGGGGGGTCGGACGTCACCATCGACGACCGCGTCATCATGCCCATCACCACGCTCACCCAGCGCTTCAACCTCGACCGCAAGTACTTCCGCGGACTTCGCGTCAAGTTCCACGACCCGGCCCTGATCGACACGCACAAGGACAACCTGCGCGCCCTGCTGCGCCACCTGCACCACCTCGGGCCCACGGACAACGACGACTTCACCATCATCTCGGCCAGCGAAATCCTCAAGTTCCTCACGGCGTTCACCGGCGGACTGGTCGCCTTCCTCGGCATCACGGCCGGGGTGGCCATCGTGGTCGGAGGCTTCGTACTGGCCAACCTGATGTTTCTAAGCGTCAGCGAACGCAAGGTGGAAATCGGCCTGCGCAAGGCCGTGGGCGCGAGCGGCGCGGCGATCACCGCCCAGTTCCTGTCCGAGGCCCTCTACCTGACCCTGGCCGGCTCGCTGTGCGGCGTGGCGCTCGGCGTGGCACTGGGGGAATCCCTGTCCCGCCTGGGCCTGCTGCAACTGCGCCTGTCGCCCAAGGTCTTCGTGCTCTCCCTTGCCGCGGCCGTGGCCATCGCCCTGGTCTTCGGCCTGAGGCCCGCGCGCAAGGCCGCGGCCATGGATCCCATCGAAGCCCTCCGCGGCGGCGGCGACTGATCCTCCTGCGATCTCCAAAAGACGCTCCGGGTTCCATGCCTCGTGGATTTTCCACAGACAATGGACAGCGTCTTGAGGGCCGTTTTCCTGTCCCCCCTTTCTCAATACACCAACACCCCGTATTCAATATACTAAAATACGAATTCTTGACTTTTTCCACAACGGCATCGCCTGTGCAAATCTTTGGCAACCGGGGACTCCTCCCCCGGCCCAACCCGCGACGCACGGATGCCCATGTTCCTCCCCTCCCGCAGAGTTCTTCTCCTGGCCCTGGCCATGCTGCTGGCAGCGGCCCGAACGGCCCCGGCTGCGACCACCTACGAAGACCCGGCCGCCAGTTGGGACAGGGCCGGGCTGCGCACGTCCCCCCCGACGCCGGTTGCGACCCTCTCCGTGCGCGACTACGGCGCGACGGGCGACGGCGAAACCGACGACACCGCCGCCTTCGAGGCCGCCATGTCCGCCCTGGCCAAGCCCGGGGTGCTGCGCATCCCGGCCGGAACCTACCGCCTGCGCCGCACCCTTTCCCTGGAAAGCGGCATGGTCCTGCGCGGCGACGGGGCACAAAAGAGCCTGCTCGTGTTCGACCTGGGCGGCGCGTCCGACCCCTGCCTGGATTTCACCACCTACAATTCCCGCTCCTGGACGGACTTCACTGCGGACGCGGCCCTGGGCGCGACCACCATCACCGTGGCCAGCGCCAAAGACATGACCGCCGGCGCCTGGGTGGAGATCGAGCAGCAAAACGACCCCGCGCGCATGTACACCGATCCCGAATGGGACCAGGACTGGGCGCAGAGCGTGGTCGGCCAGTTCGCCAGGGTCGTTTCCGTCTCGGGGACCACGGTGACGCTGGACAGGCCGCTGCGCATCGACTTCACCAGGGCGCTCACGGCCCGGGCCCGGGTCTACTCCATGGGACAAAACGTCGGTATCGAGGATCTCGGCCTGCGCCGCGAGGACGCGGGTTCGGGCGGGGAGACCATCCACTTCAAGTACGCCGCCAACTGCTGGGTGCGCCGCGTGGAAAGCCTCTACACCGTCAGCGCCCATGTCTACGCCGAGTCCTCGGCGGCCATTGAGGTCACGGATTCCACCTTCAAGTATTCCCACGACTACGGCGACGGCGGCCGGGGCTACGGCGTGAGCCTGGGCCGGCATGTCTCGGACTGCCTCGTGCAGAACAACGTCTTCGAGACCTTGCGCCACGCCATGATCGTGAGCCAGGGCGCCAACGGCAACGTCTTCGGCTACAATTTCTCCACCATCCGCAAATGCGAAACGACCGCCTGGACACCCTGCGACATCTCCCTGCACGGGCATTTTCCCTTCCGCAACCTGTTCGAAGGCAACATGGTCGAGGAAATCGACATGACGGACTACTGGGGCCCGGCCGGCCCCGGCAACGTGCTGCTGCGCAACATCGTGTCCCAGGAAGGGATCGAGATCATGGACGCTTCCCACGCTCAGGCCGCCATCGCCAACCTGATCCTGGCCGGCGGACCGCTCAGCGTGGAAAAGGGGATCACCGGCACGGTCCTTACAGGCAACATCCTCGTCCCCCAGACGACCAACACCGTGGAAACAACCCTGCCCGAAGGCCCCAACAGTCTCTACCTGGCCGGCGAGCCAGCCTTTTACACAGGTTGCTCCTGGCCCATGCTCTCCTGCCAGGCGGCCCGCAATCCGGCCGGCATGCGTTACGAGGGCAAGACGAGCACCGTGAAGCCGAAACAGGCGTTCCCGGCACAAGCCGTCTTCACACTGCTGCTGCAATGACGCCCGCGCCGCTCCAAAAACCGCGCCCGCCCCGGGGGAACGGGAGCGGGCGCGGCAAGGAGGGTGGGGAAAGCGCCAGGCTTCCCCGCAGGGATGTCAGGCAAGGAGTCTGGAAGCGTCTTCCATGATCGCGGCGATGGCCAGCCCGCGCGGACAGGCCGCCTCGGCCCGGGAGAAATCCAGGGAGGAGGGCTCGCGACGCAGCGCCTCGGGCAGGCTCGCGTAGAGCTCCCTTGCGATGGCCGTTTCGCCGTAGTCGCGATGGTACATCATGGCGCGCATGACGTCGGCCACGGGCACGGCCCCGCCCATGGCCGCGCCGCACAGGCCGGCGCAGCCCGCGCAGTAGTCGCCGTGCGTGGCGTCGGCAAAGGCGCGCAGCGCATCGAAGTCCTCCCGGGCGAGCGCCGTGGCGTCGCGCGCGGCGGCCACGTTGGCCGAGAGGATGGTGAGATTTGGCATCTGGGAGCAGGCCGCGGCGATGTCCGGGTTTTGCCAGATGGCCTTGAGCTTGGCCTGCTTGTCGGTGAAGCCCTTTTCCAGGAACCGGCCGGCCATGTCCAGCTCCGCTTCCGAGTCGGTCTTGACCGGGCCGCCGCCCTGCGTCTTCATGGCCACCACGCCGATGCCCGCCTTGGCGCAGGCCGCGATGGCCTCGCGCATCTTCTGCTCGTGCATGAGCCGGAAGTTGTAGGACACCATCACCGCGTCGATCCAGTCGAGTTTGGCCGCGCCGAGCAGGCAGTCCTCCATGTTGGCGTGGGAGCTGAAACCGAAGAACTTGATCTTGCCGGCCTTTTTCTTGGCCGCCGCCCAGTCGCGCATCTGCCCGTCCATCTCGCCGATGCCCGAGATGCCGTGGACATAGAAAAGGTCCACGTAATCGGTCTTGAGCCGGGCGAGCGCGGCGTCCAGGCGCTCGTCGAACTTGCCGCCCTTGGGCACGAGCTTGGTGGTCAGGACGATCTGTTTGCGCGCTTCGGGATTGCGCGCGAAAAAGCGGCCGTAGCCCTCTTCGGACATGCCGTTGCCGTAGGCCTCGGCCGTGTCCCAGAAGTTGACGCCCCAGCCCAGGGCCTGGCGCAGGAGCAGCTGGTTGTTGATGGTGTCGAACATGCCGCCGAGGTTTAAAATGGACACCTCGAGTCCGGTCTTGCCAAGCTTGCGCCGGGGCATGGGGCCGGGGGCGGCCTTTTCGGGCTCGCCCGCGGCAAGGGCCGGGCCGGGCAGGCCCATGCCGGCCACGGCCAGCCCGCCAAGCCCCAGGGTCTTCATCAGGTCGCGCCGGGTGAAACCGGCCTTTTTTTCCGCAGCCATCGCCGTCCTCCTTGGCGCGCGGGCTCCCCCGCGTCGCGCCCCGCAGGGCCGTATGCGTCATCACCCGCCCGCCGCGTCCGGCAATGGGCGGGAAAGCGTCAGGCCAGCATCCGTCCCGGGCCCGAGCGCGATTCATTTTCGCGCGTCACGCGGATGGCCCGCAGCCCCGACACCGGGCATTCGTGCTCGCACATGCCGCAGCCCACGCAGCGCGCCGGGTCCACGTGGGGCTGCTGGAGCCGCACCACGATCTCGGCGCGGCGGCCCTGGCCGAGGTCGGGCAGCGGTTTTTCGAGCGTCAGGCTCGCGCCGGCAAGGGACACGATGCGCCTCACCGCTGCGTCGGGAAAGCCCGCCGGGCGCAGGAAATAGTCGCCGCTGCCGCAGTTTCGGCCCGTGCCCGGCGCGGCGGCAAGAGCCAGGACCGCGCCGTGGGCGTCGGCGATATCCACGGCCCCGCCGAACACGGGCTCGAAGACCGTGCGCACGCCGATGGCCTTGGGGCTGACCGGGCAGACCTCCTGGCAGACGATGCACGGCCGGCCCATCGCCCAGGGCAGGCAGCGCGTGCGGTCCACGAACGCCGTGCCCAGGCGCAGGGGGCCGGCGGCGGCGAAGTCGCCGCGCCCGAGCTTTTCGGCGAGCGAAAAAGGCCGGATGGCCGCCGTGGGGCAGACCTGCCCGCAGGCGATGCAGTTTTGCAGGCAGCCGGCCCTTCCCAGGCGGTAATCAAGCGCTGGCGTCCACAGCCCGGCGACGCCGGCCACGGTCACGGCCGGCTGGATCACGCCCGCCGGGCACACGCGCATGCACTGGCCGCAGCGGATGCAGCGGGCAAGGAACCGGTCCTCGTCAAGGGACCCGGGCGGGCGGATGAGGCTCGCGCTCCGGCCCAGGGCCTCGGCCCCGCCCACGCGCCACAGCGGCGCGGCAAGCGCGCCGGCGGCCAGCGCCACAAGGGCCCCGCGCCGGGAGAGATCCGGCAGCGCCCGCTCGCCGCAGGCCGACGGGCGCGCACCGAAGCCGATGCGGCCCGTGGGGCAGGCGCCCAGGCAGTTCATGCACAGCACGCATTCACTGAGCAGCAGTTCCCCGGACGGCCGGCAGCCGCCTTCGCAGTATTCCTCACAGCGCCGGCACGTGCCGCACGCTTTCGCGTCGGCCTTGCCGATGCGCCAGGGTACGAAGCGCACGGCAAGGCCGAAGAGCGCCCCGAGCGGGCAGACGTAGCGGCAAAAAAAGCGGGGCCGCCACAGGTTGGCGGCCAGGATGGCCAGCAGGAGCAACCCGATGGCGCAGGCCCCGGCATAGAAGCGGCCTTCCCCGTGGATGCCGAAACGGCCGGGATCGACCAGCGGCAGCACGGCGAGGTTGACGCCGCGCGCGACCAGCGGCAGCGGGTCGAGCAGCCCCGTCTGCACGCTGCCGAGGGCCGCCGCACCCAGGAAAAAGGCCAGCAGCACGTATTTGACGCCCTGGCCGCGGCCAGGCACGTTTTCCGCCGCACGTCGCGCCGCGCCCGCCCGCCGCCGCCACAGCCAGCCGACAAGCTGGTTGAGCGCGCCCAGGGGACAGGCGAAGCCGCAGAAGAAGCGGCCGAGGAAAAAGGTTACGCCCAGGACGAGCAGTGCCCAGAAAAGCGGCGCGTAGAGCGTGTGCGTGGAAAGCACGGTCGCCAGCGCCGTAAGCGGGTCGAGGGAGAGGAGGAAGTTGATGGGCCAGCCGCGCAGCTGCCAGAAGGCGTCGCCCACGGTCGCGACCACGCAGAACCACAAAAAAAGCAGCACGAAGAAGGTCTGGCTCACGCGCCTGGCGACGACGATGCGCATGGCTTAGCCCGCCGCCGGTTCGGTGTTGACGGTGACGGGGTGCATGCTCGCCACGTCCATGGTGCCGACGCCGGCCGCCTGGGCCAGGGCGAGATAGGGCAGGTCCGCGGGCGTCTTGCCGAGAAGCGTCACGCCGCGCGTGTCCGTGGCCACGGGATCGGGCGACAGGTACATGACCCCGGCGGCGCGCAGGTCGGAGAGCGAACCGCCCGTGGGGCCGTTGGTCATCATCACGGTCGTGCCGTCGAGCACGCACAGCGTCGGGCGCAGCATGCCGCCGAGTTCGGCGATGATGCCGTTGATGTCCTGGTGGAAGATGTTGCGCCGCCCGCCGAGGAGTCCGTAAAGATTTTTGAGCGACATGGAGGCCACGGCCCGCTGGTGGTCCTTGACCGCGGCCAGGGCGATGACCTTGGTCACGCCGGCAAAGGCCCCGGTAAAGACCGGCCAGTCGGTGAGCAGCCGCCCGCCCGGCAGGGAGAGCGGGGAGAAAAGTGCCGGACGCGGCAGGATGATCCGCGCCCCGGCCGCCCGGGCCGCATCGCCCAGGCCCGAGACCTCGAAACAGCTTTCGGGGTTGTTTATGGGGTTGTCCGCGACGAGCACTTTCGCGGCCCCGGCCTCGCGGCAGGCGGCGGCCACGGCGCTTACAAGCTCCGGGCTCGTGGTCGCGCCGAGGATGGCCGGCGAGGCGATGACGGCGTTGACCTTGAGCAGCACCGTGTCGCCCTTGGCGATGAATGCGCCCATGCCGCCAAGGGCCGCGACCCCGGCCTTGAACATGACGGCGCGGTCCGTGCCGTGCACCTCGGCCAGGCGGGGCTTGCCGGCCTGGGGCGAGGGCGCGGCGAAATCGCCGAGCGTCGTCAGCGTCCGGGCGTTCTCCACGGCCGCCGGCCCGGCCGGGTCGCGCAGGGAAAGCCCAAGTCCGCCCACGGCCACGGCCGCCGCGCCCGCTGCGGCCAGGCGCAGCAGAAAATCCCGGCGCGACAGCGGTCCGGGGCTTCCCTTGGCCGCAGCGGGCCTCTTCCCATGCTCGTTCATGGCATGCGTTCCTTGAGGCTGGCCGCGAGCTTCGCGGCCAGCTCCAGGGCGGCCTCCCGGCTGACGGCGTCGTGCACGCCGGCGACAAGCCCGCCCCTGGTCCAGATGATTTCGAAGGAGCCGGGCGCTGCCAAAAGGACCGCGCCCTCGGGCAATCCGGCCACGTCCTCGCGGGCGTAGCCGTTTTGGGTCAGGAAAGCGGCAAAGGCCTTGGCGCCGGCCGCTGCCGCGTCCGGCGTGTCGCGCGCGGCCAGAAACGCCGTGGCCGCGCCGTGCGGCATGGCGTAGTCGGCCGTGTAGACGTTGGAAAACCCGGCCATGCCCATGGCGTCGGAGGCGGCCAGACGCAGGCTCGCCGCGTCCTGCCCCGTTTCCGGAAAGAGCGTCCTGGGATCGGGGGCCGCGCCCGCGGCGTCGGCGGCCGGCTTTTCCTCGGGCATGCGCGCGGCGAGTTCCCGGGCGACCGCGGCCAGGGCGTCCCGGGTGGCGGCATCGGCGCGGTCGGCGGAAAGCTCCACGTAAAAGCGGCCCCTGGTGAAATAGAGGGCGTTTGGCGTGGCGTAGGCGTCCGGGGAAAGATCGCTTGGCGTCGCGCCAGGGCGGCGCTGGCCGCTTAGAACCGCGTAGGCGTCCCGGGGCGAGGCCTGGGCGTAGACGTAGGCATCCAGGCGCGCGCCCGAGGCCAGGGAAAAGGCGCGCACGGACATTTCCTTGAAACTGGCCGCGAGATACAGCTCGGCCTTGCCGTCGATGCGGTCGGAAAGCGTCTCGGCGTCGTAGCTTTCCACCGGCCCAGCCGGCGTGGTTCCCGCGAGCGCATCGAGAAAGGCCGCGGTCTCGAAGGCGTGCCCGGCGGCCAGCCCGGCCGAGGCCGGCGGGGGCAACGGAGACGTGGCCACGAGCACGGCCGGGGAAAAACGCGATTGGGCAAACCCCAGCCAGACAGCCAGGGCGACGAGCACGGTCAGCACGGCCAGCGACGCCGTGCGTTCGGCGCGGCCCGGTCCCAGACGACGCAAAGCCATGGCGGCTCCTATGGGACGGCCTTTCCGGCCTCGACGCGCCAGGCCGTGGGACAGGTCCGGGCGGCGACGAAATCGGCCACGGGCCCGAAGAGGGAGTCGGACCGGAACTCGTCGGCGGTGAAGTCCCCGTCCAGGAAGGCCTTGGGCGGGGCGTAGGGCGCGTAGCCCAGTTCCTTGCGCAGGGCCATTGCCCGTTGCGATTGGGCCGAAACGTAGGCGACCCCGCCGGACAATGCCGCGAGAACCGCCTGCAACACCGCGAACACAATGAAAAAACGCGGCATTCCGCCTCCCGCCGGGCGCGTACCCGGACTCCGAGGAATCTACCTGCCGCAGTAGCAAAATCCAAACGCCGCTGGCAAGGAGTATGCAAAAAGTGCCTAGCCCGTTGCGACAGCCCCACCCCACCGGCGGGTGACCGCAAAGACGAGGGGCCGGACGCGTCGCGCCCGGCCCCTCGTGCGATGTCGTTCAGGACGACGAGGAACTGCCCCGGTAATGGGGGGACTTTTCGATCAGGTCGGTCAGCAGCAGCACCATGGACAGATCCCGCTTGTTGACTGGTGTGACGGCCGAAAGCACGTAGTCCTTGAGCGACGCGCCGGTTCCCGGCAGTTCCCTGGCGTCGCCCTGCTTGGTGTTGTGCACGGCTTCGAGAAACGAAAGCAGCAGGTACGGCCACACGTCGTCGTAGTAGAGATGGTAGTCGAGGATCTCCTTGATTTTCATGATGGCGTATAATATATTATCTATTTGACGATAATCCCGGGTCCACAGATCCCGATCGCTCAGACGCGGCCGCTTTGGCGACAGGTTCGTTGCCATCCCCTGTCCCGGCTCCCGCATCCGACGATGGTCGTCGAGATGCACTATCTGGGCCATGCGCCTCCCTCCCTGGCGGCTTGCGTTCCGGCTTCCGGCCGGTCGCGTGATGCTCACAGCCCTTTTCGGACGCCCCGGGAAATCCTTTAGCGGGGCAGCGATAGTTTATTACAATACTATCATGACGAAATGATTGGAACTAACGATTTCACGCCGGGACAAGAGGCGGATATCAGGGAGGATCACCTTTTTCTCCTGGAGGAAGCCATGACGGATGCGGCCCATGCGGCGATGTGGGAACGGCTCGACCTGGACATCGAGGCCCACGACGCCCTGCTTGCGGTTCTGGGCAAGTTCTACGGCGACATCTACCTGTCCCAGCAGGGGCGACTCAAGGGCGCGGAGTACCTGGACTTCGTGCTTTCCGAAGTGCACGGCCTGCGCATCAAGGAAATCCAGGACGCCAAGGCGGCCGGGAAGAAAGTCGTGGGCACGTTTTGCGTGTTCGTGCCCGAGGAGCTGACATTGGCCGCCGGGGCCTTGCAGGTGGGCCTTTGCGCCGGGGCCAAGGCCGGCACGGAAATGGCCGAAACCCTCGTGCCGCGCGGCACCTGCGACCTCATCAAGTCCTTCGTCGGCTTCAAGCTGGCCCGGCTTTGCCCCTACACCGAATCCTGCGATCTCGTGGTCGGCGAGACCACCTGCGACGGCAAGAAAAAGGCCTACGAGGCCTTCGGCGCACATGTGAACATGCACGTCATGGAAGTGCCCCAGTGCAAGGCCCCCTGTGACGCGGACCTCTTCCGGGCCGAACTCGTGCGCTACAAGGACGCGCTGGAGGCGCTCACGGGCAACGCCATCACCGCCGCCGCCCTGGCGGAAGCGACCAGGCGCGTCAACGCCAAGCGCCAGGCACTCCAGCGCCTGGCGAAACTGCGCGCCGCGGATCCGGCCCCCATCTCCGGCCGCGACGCCCTGCTCGTCAACCAGATCAGCTTCTACGACGACCCGGACCGCTTCACGGCCAAGGTCAACGAACTGTGCGACGAGATGGAGGCGCGCATCGCCAAGGGCGAGGGCGTGGCTCCCAAGGGGACGCCCCGGCTGCTTCTGGCCGGCTGTCCCATGGCCGTGCCCAACTGGAAGCTGCCGTACCTCATCGAGAGCTCGGGCGCGGTCATCGTCGGCGAGGAGTCCTGCATCGGCGAGCGCAACACCCGCGACCTGACCGACGAGACGCCCGCGGACCTCGAGGCCATGCTCGACGCCCTGGCCGCGCGGTATATGAAGATAGACTGCGCCTGCTTCACCCCCAACGACGAGCGCCTCGGGCATATCGCGGCCATGGCCAGGGAGCTCAAGGCCGATGGGGTCATCCACTACGGCCTGCTTTTCTGCCAGCCCTACGCCCACGAGGCGATGAAGGTCGGCAAGGCCATGGAGGCGGCGGGCGTGCCCTACCTCGCCATCGAGACGGACTACGGCATGGAGGATGCGGGCCAGCTCAAGACCCGCGTCGAAGCCTTCGTGGAGACGCTTTCGTGACGGACGTCGCGGGCCTGGACATCGGTTCCCGGTCCATCGAGGCCGTGGTGGTGCGCGGCGGGGAGGTCGTCTCCATGCGCCGCGCCCCCACGACCTTCGATCCGTTGGGGCAGGTGCGCGCCCTGTTTCCGGACGGTGTGCCCGGACGGCTGGCCGTGACCGGCTACGGCCGGGAACTAGCCCTGTCGCACTATCCCCATGCCCGCACCGTGACCGAGATCAAGGCCCACGCCATGGGCGCGGCGCGGCTTTTCCCCGAGGCCGCCACCCTGCTCGACATCGGCGGCCAGGACACCAAGGCCGTCTCGCTCCTGCCCGGCGGCAAGGTCGGCCGCTTCGAGATGAACGACCGCTGCGCCGCGGGCACGGGCAAGTTCCTCGAATACACGGCCACGGCCTTCGGCCTGACCGTGGACGCCTTCGCCGCCCTGGCCCTGGCCGGCAACGACCCGCCGCCCATCAGCTCCATGTGCACGGTGTTCGCGGAAACCGAGGCCACGACGCTCATGGCCCGGGGCGTGGCGCAGGCCGACATCGCGCTCGGGCTGCACAAGGCCATCGTGTCGCGCACCGTGGCCATGCTGTCCCGGGTGGGGCTGCGCGCGCCGCTGGTCTTCGTCGGCGGCGTGGCGAAAAACCCCTGCGCCGTGCGCCTGGTGGCCGAGGCCGTGGGGTTCGCCCCGCTCGTGCCTGCGGAGCCGGACATGACCGGTGCCCTCGGCGCGGCGCTCTGGCTTGCGCAAACGCCCGCCTGAACCGTCTCCGGCCCTCTACGGACACCGTCCCCGATCCGGCCCGCGCGGGACATGTTTCCGGCCACCGTCTCCAGACGCCGCACATTCAAGATGGACATATGTTTCTTTTTCGAGAGCATCCATTTTTACAAAAAAACACCTACAAATTCGGCATGTTATGCAATCATGGCCGCAATCGGTTTACATTTGAGAAAAATATTATTTTCTTACAATGATCTTATTGCAATATTAACGCCCTCGCCTTAAAGAAGAGCCACGTCCTTCCCGGATTAGCCACCGGGGCATAGGGCGCGTCGTGGTTGTTTGCACAGCAATCCGCATGAGATCGGAGGAAGAGATGAAAAAGCGTTTGGGAGCACTGGCCCTGGCGGCCGGCATGGTTTTCGGTGCCATTGGCGCCGCCCATGCCGCCACCGAGGTCAAGATGACCGGTGATGCGCGTGTTTACGGCAACTTCTTCGAAAACCGCAACTACACCGGGTGGAACAAGACCGGCACCAAGACCGAAGACACCTTCGAGATCTGGGAACGGTTCCGCCTGCGTTCCGACTTCGTCGCCAACGAAGCCGTGAAGTTCCGTCTGGGCATCAAGGTGGAAGATACCTGGGGCCACGGCACCTTCACCGCCGCCAACCC
>NZ_JNJA01000001.1 GCF_000702665.1 Solidesulfovibrio alcoholivorans DSM 5433 | reverse complement strand
GGGGCGGCCGTGCTGGCCGCAAGGCCGGCCAGCACGGCCGCCCCGTTTCCGAGACCACGGGCGCCAGCGGCGAAGCGCCGCATTTTAAGAAGATTCCTTTGAGGTTTTTTACCTTAAGAGGCTTTCAAAGCATAATCCCTTCAAACTCGCCCTGAAAGGGCGACGGCCTGGGGCCGGAATTTTCCCTGCCGAGCCTGCCGCGAAAGCGGCGGCAGCGGCAGGGGAAATTCCGGCCCCATCTTCGTACCGCCAACGCCAACCCTCCCGGTGCCCGCAGCCTTCCCCGCAGCACCACGCCGCCCGGGGGGACCGGGGGGAGTGACTCCCCCCGGCGGGTGCAGGGCAGAGCCCTGCCGGGGTCCGGGGCAGCGCCCCGGCAGGGTCCGGGACAGCGTCCCGGAGATCAATCGACGTACTTCTGGGCGTAGGCGGCGTCGTTGTAGAGGGCTTCGCCGTGCTTGTCCTTACCGAAGGAGCGGATGATGTTCTGGCCTTCGGGCGAGGCGACGAAGGTGATGAAACCGACGGCGGTTTCCGAGGCCGGTTTGCCGTCTTTCTGGCCGCACAGGGCGTGGTAGGTATTTACGAGTTTCTTGTCGCCGGAGAAGAGGATTTTGAGTTTGGGCATGTTTTTCTGTTCGGCGGCCCAGGTGCTGCTGTCGGTCATGAAGTAGCCGCCCTCGTCGTTGGCGCGTTTGAGGGTCGCGGTCATGAAGTCTTTGGTGACGATGTACCAGTCGCCTGCGGGGGTGGTGCCGGCGTCCTTCCAGATGCCCAGTTCTTTTTTGTGGGTGCCGGAATTGTCGCCGCGGGAGTAGAATTTCGCCTTGGCATCGGCGATGGCCTTGTAGGCGTCGGCGGCGGATTTGGCTTTGGCGATGCCGGCGGGGTCGTTTGCGGGGCCGACGATGAAGAACTCGTTGGAGCCGATGAGGGTGGGGCAGCCGGCCCAGCCTTCGGCCACGGCTTTTTTCTCGGCGGCGGGGGCATGGACCATGATCATGTCCACTTCGCCGTTCTTGAGCATGTCGAGGGACTGTCCGGAGCCGGCTTTGACCCAGTCGAGGCGGCAGCCGGCCTTGGCGCAGTAGGCCTGGCCCAGTTGTTCGAGCAGCCCCAGTTCGCCAGGACTGCCGGTGGCCAGGGTGAATGTTTTTGGGCCGTTGCCGTAGCCCGCCTCCACTTTGGGGCCGGCCAGAGCCGTGGTGGCGCACAGGATGCAGAAAGCGGCGAGGCAGAGAATGCGGGTACGGATGCGGAACATGGCGGAACCTCCCGTGTTGTTTTGCGCCATCGTTATCAAGAATCACGATTTACGTCCAGGACGTGATTCTTAATTCTCTGTAAAATCGAGCGATTATATTAAAAATGACAGTACGCCCAAAACATGCTTGACACCCTTTACACGTAATCCCATTACGTGTTTTGATGCATTTAGAATGTGACGGGCATTCCTGATCTCATGGAAAAAAACGATTTCGCGACAGCTTTCGGCCGCAGGCTGCGCCAGGTGCGCCGCCTGGCGGATCTGACCCAGGCCGCTCTGGCCGAGCGCTCCGGCATGTCGCTCGAGCACCTCAACAAGATCGAGCGGGGCGCGGCCGCGCCTTCGCTTGCGGCCATCGAGGCCCTGCAACGGGCGCTCGAGGTGGAGCCGGCGTCGCTGTTTCTCTTTGCCGAAACCATCGAAGAGGGGGACGCGGAGCGTTTCGAGACAGAGAGCCTTTCCTCTTCCCGGCTCGGCGTTTTCGGCCTGCACCCGGACACGGGCATGGTCCGGCCCGCGCCGTCGTTGCGCCGACTGCTCGGCTGTTCCGGGAAATCCCGCCTGGAGCCGGTGGAGGGTTTTCTGCAGGGCCTTTTCGCCACCAACGCCCCGGCCGTTGCCGAGGCCCTGGCCGTGCTCAAATCCCCGGGCGACCGGCGCGTGTGCGGCGTCACGTTCTTGCGCCACGACGGCGAGACCCGCCGGGGCACACTGGTCCTCGAGATGCTGCGCAACGCCGACGCCCGCGGCCGGCTGGTGCTTGGCGTGCTCATCGACATTTCGGAGCGGGTGCGCCTGATGCGGATCATGCACGGCGAGACCGCGCGCATCGAGCGCAAGGTGCAGGAACGCTCGGCCAAGCTCGAGCGGGCCAAGGAGCGGCTGCGCCGGGAACGGGACGCCCTGGCCGTGCGGGAACGCCGCTACCGCGAGGCCTTCGAGCACTGCCCCACGGGCATCTGCCACATTGCGCCCACAGGCGCGCTGCTCGACGCCAACCCCTCCCTGGCCAGGCTTTTCGGGTTCGACACGCCGCAGCAGATGTGCCGGGAGGTGACGCATTTCGGCAGGCAGCTCCACGCCGACCCGGAGCGTTTCGAGCAACTGCGCGACAGGCTCAGGGAAGCCGGCCACGTCGGCGGTTTCGAAACCGGCGGCCGCCGCCGGGACGGCTCCTCGTTCATCGCCCGTTGCGAGGCGCGCAGCGTGGCCGACGCCGACGGCGCGGTCCAGTACTACGAAGCCTTCGTGGAAGACCTCCAGGACATGGCCAGCGCGGAACAGTACCTGCGCCGCTATTCCCGTATCATCGCCGCCTCCACGGACATGGTCTCGCTCATCGACGGGAACGGCTGTTACCTGTTCGTCAACGACGCCTACACGGCGGCCTACGGGCTGCCGCGCAACGCCATTATCGGCCGGCACGCCTCGGAGTTCCTGGGCAAGGAATTCTACGAGACACGGGTCGCCCCGCGGCTCGCCCGCTGCATGGCCGGGGAAACCGTCGCCTTCGAGAACTGGACGCAGCTGCCGGCTCTCGGCCGCCGCTATCTCAGCGCACGTTATGCGCCCTGGACCGACGAGGACGGGGTCAAAAGCGTTGTGGCCAACATCCGCGACATGACCGAGACGCGGCTGGCCGTTGAGGAGCTGCGCGAAAGCGAGAAAACCACTTCCATCCTGTACCGGGTGTCCAGCGCCGTGGCCTCGGAAGAGGATATGGACAGCCTCTACCGCACCATCCGCAACATCCTCGGCGAGGCCATCGACGCGCGGGAGTTCTTCATCGGCCTGGTCGACCACGAGAAAGACCGCCTGGAATTCGTCCACTGCGTGAGCGAATCCCAGCCGCCGCTGCCCCCCGTGACCGACCTCGCGCGACGCCTGACGCCCGTGACGCGCAACAACATCACCGACTACCACGAGGCCGACGCGATCATCGAGATCATGCGCACGGCCCATCCCCTGCTCGTGACCCGCCGGGGCATGCGCCTGACCGGCCTGTCCTGCCCGGGCCGCCAGCCGGAGGCGCTCCTTGGCGTGCCCATCCGCGTGCGCCAGGAAGTGCTCGGGGTCATGGGCGTCATGCATTTCAGCGATTCGAGCCGGTACGGCCGCAAGGACGCGGAACTCATGCTGTCGGTGGCCGAGCAGCTGGCGCTCGGCGTGGAGCGCCGGCGCAACCTCGACGCCCTGCGCGCCGCCAAGGAGGAGGCCGAGGAGGCCAACCAGGCCAAAAGCCGCTTCCTGGCGAGCATGAGCCACGAGATCCGCACGCCCATGAACGCCATCCTGGGGTTGACGGAGGTGGTCCTGCGCACGGAGCTTGGCGGCGAGCAGCGGGAATACCTGGACACGGTGCGGGACGCGGCGCGGCATCTGCTCGGCATCCTCAACGATATCCTGGATTTTTCCAAAATCGAGGCCCGGCGCATGGTGCTTGACGCCACCGTGTTCGCCCCGACTGCCCTGGCCGAGGCCGTGGTCAAGACCCTGGACGTGGGGGCCGCGGCCAAGGGGCTGCGCCTGTCGCTCGAGATCGCGCCGGGCGTGCCCGGCTACGTGTGGGGCGACGAGGGCCGGGTGCGCCAGATCCTGGTCAACCTCATCGGCAACGCGATCAAGTTCACCGACGAGGGCGCGGTCACCTTGCGCCTGTCCGCGGTCCGGGCCGAAAGCGGCGAGAGCCGCCTGTCCTTTGCCGTGTCCGACACCGGAATCGGCATTTCCCCCGCCATGCAGGAAGCCATTTTCGACAGCTTCCGCCAAGCCGACAACTCCACCGCCCGCCAGTACGGCGGCACAGGTCTCGGGCTGGCCATCAGCCGGGAACTGGCCGAGCTCATGGGCGGCGACATCCGCGTCTCCTCGACGCCGGGGCAGGGCAGCACCTTCGTCTTCAGCGCGCCCTTCCCCGTGGCCGGAGACGCCGCTCCCGCCCCCCTGCCCAAGACCGCCCCGCCGCCGCCGAGCCGGAAACTGCGCGTGCTCGTGGCCGAGGACAACCCGGTCAACACCAAGCTCATGACCATCCACCTCGGCAAGCTCGGCTACGAAAGCGTCACCACCACGTCGGGCGAGGCGGCCCTGCGCCGGCTGTCCGAGGAATCCTTCGACCTCGTGCTCATGGACATCGAGATGCCGGCCATGGACGGCCTGACCGCCGCGCGCATCATCCGCGCCGGCGGCAGCCCGGAGCAGCCCATCCGCGACAAGGACGTGCCCATCGTCGCCGTGACGGCCCACGTGTCCGGGGAGGTGCGTCAGGCCTGCGCCGAGGCCGGCATGAACGCCTATGTGGGCAAACCCGTGAACCTCGAGGAACTGGCCGCCACCATCGGACGGCTCGCCGCGGCGCAGCCGGGCCAGGGCGACGCCGCCACGGCCAAGGCCCGGGACTGCCCGAGCGGCGTCCTGGACGTGCCCTGGGCCCTGGCGCGCCTGGGCATCGAGCCCGAGCTGTTCGCCCCCATCCTGGCCACGTCCCTGGACGAATTCGCCAAACGGCTGCAGGGAGCCAGCGCCGCACTGGCTGCCGGGGACATGGGAACCCTGCGCCTGCACGCCCATACCCTCAAGTCCACGGCCGCGACCATGGGGGCCGGGGAATGCCTGCTCCTGGCCAGGGAACTGGAAGCCGCGGCGGCCAGGCCCGAGACGGACCGGTCGGCCCTGGCCGACCTGCTGTCCCGGCTGGGCTGGGCCGGTAACGCCGTCGCCGACGCGGCGGCCAAGCCTTGACGCCCCGCGTCCAAGGTGACAGGGAAACCCTCAACGCCGCGCCTTCCGGGCAGCGGCACAGGATATCCGCCATGCCGCTATTGCTGATCGCCGACGACTCCATGTTCCAGCGCTTCCAGGCCGCCAAGGTGGCCAAGGAAGCGGGATTCGACGTCATCGAGGCCAAGGACGGCCAGGAATGCCTGCGCCAGGCCCGGGAGCACGAGCCCAAGGCCGTGCTGCTCGACCTCAACATGCCGGACCCGGGCGGCCTTGCCGTCATGGAAATCCTGTCCAGGGAACAGCCGCGGATCGCCGTCATCGTAGTGACCGCCGACATCCAGGAATCCACGCGCAACCGTTGCCTGGAACTCGGCGCCGTCTGCTTTCTCAACAAACCCGTGGACGCCGCCTCCCTGCGCGAAGCCCTGGAACCTTTCGGCCGTTAGGACCCGGCAGCCATGCCCCTTTCCGCGTTGCAACTCGACATCCTGCAAGAGCTCATCAACATCGGCGTCGGCCGCGCCGCCGGCATGCTCAACCAGATGGTCAACACCCACATCCAGCTCCAGGTGCCGGTGCTGCGGGTGCTGACACAGTCCCAGTTGAGCGAACTCTACGCCGAACGGCCCAATTCCGTCTTTTCCGCGGTCCAGCTGGGATTCTCCGGCGAATTCGCCGGCATCAGCGCCCTGATCTTCCCGCCCGAGTCCGCTTCCAAGCTCGTGGCCGTGGTGCTCGGCAAGGAAGAAGGCCTGGCCGACGACGAGGCCATGCGCCGGGGCACCCTCCAGGAAGTGGGCAACATCGTCTTAAACGGCGTCATGGGCTCCATCGCCAACATCCTGCGCGAACCGCTGCGCTATTCCCCTCCGGACTTCATCGAGGACGACATCTCGAGCATCGTCGGCCAGGGCACGGGCATGATCCTCGTGGCCCGCACCCAGTTCAGCATGAAGGACCACCTCATCGAAGGCGAGGTGCTCATCATCTTCAGCCTCTCCTCCTTCGATTCCCTGCTCGCCGCCATCGACGCCCTGGCCGGCGCGTAACGCCCCCCGCCTCCCCGAATGTCCGCAACGGCCCCACGCAAGGCGCGGCCGCGAAGAAAGCCGCTGTTTCCTCGAAGGCAACACCCTTGAAAGGTTGTTTTCCTTTGAAAAATACTGCCGTATTTTTGAAGGGGCGCCACGCTATCCCGCGACGAGGGACACCATCCTGTCGATGGCCCCGGGCCAGACCGTGTCCAGGGTCATGAGCGCGGTCAGGCCGATGAGCCCCGCCACCGTGGCCCAGGCCACGGTGTTGAAAACCGGGCCGTTGACGAACGCGCCCATGAGCCGTTTGTCGTTGATGAGCAGGAGCATGAGGATGAGCACGAAGGGCAGCACCACGCCGTTGACCACCTGGGACACGTACATGACGGCCAGAAGCGGCATGCCCGGGACCAGAATGGTGAGCGCCCCGGCGGCCACGCTCAAGGTGAACAGCCAGAAGAACTCCGGGGCCTTGCGGAAATCCTTGTCGATGCCGAGCTCCCAGCCCATGGCCTCGCAGATGTAGTAGGCCGTGGACAGCGGCAGCACGCCGGCCGCGAAAAGCGAGGCGTTGATGAGCCCCACCGCGAAGAGCCCCGAGGCGTAGCGCCCGACCAGCGGCTCGAGCGCCCGGGCCGCGTCGGCCGCGGTTTCCACGGACTGGCCGTGCCCGTAGATCGAGGCGGCGCAGGACACCACGATGAAAAGCGCCACGGCCACGGCGAAAAAGCAGCCCACCACGACGTCCAGGCGCGTGTAGCCGTAGTTCTCGGCCGTGATGCCCTTCTCCACTACGGCGGCCTGCTGGTAGAACTGCATCCAGGGCGCGATGGTCGTGCCGACGAGGCCGATCATCATGGCCACGTAGCCGCCGTCGGCCCGGAACGTGGGCGTTACCGAAGCCTTGGCCACATCGAGCCAGGGCACGTCGGCGGTGAGCGCGGCCAGGGGATAGGCCAGGTAGATCACGCAGGCGACCAGGAACACCCGCTCCACGATGCGGTAGGAGCCCTTGACGATGAGCAGCCAGACGAGCGCCGCGGCGATGGGCACGGACACGAACTTGGAGACGCCGAAGATCTCCATGCCCGCGGCGATGCCCGCGAATTCCGAAATGGTGTTGCCGAGGTTGGTCAGAAAAAGCGCGATCATGATGTAGAACGTGGTGCGCAGGCCGAACGACTCGCGGATCAGGTCGGAAAGCCCCTTGCCCGTGACCGCGCCCATGCGGGCGCACATCTCCTGCACGACGACCAGGGAGACGGTGGTCGGGATGAGCATCCACAAAAGCGAGTAGCCGTATTGCGCCCCGGCCAGGGAGTAGGTGGTGATGCCGCCGGCGTCGTTGTCCACGTTGGCGGTGATGATGCCCGGGCCGAGAAGGGCCAGGAACAGGAGCAGGCTTTTGCGCAAGGATTTCTTCTGCGGCGCGGCGGCAGCGGCTGCGGTCATAGGCGTTCCCCGTGTGCGGATGCCGGCCTACATGGCGGCAAAACGTTTCTTGGTGACGGATTCGGGCAAAAACATTTCCAGCACGTCGTCGGCGGGCACGATGCCGGCCATGTGCCCGGCGTCGTCCACCACCGGCACGGCGAGGAGGCTGTACTTGGCGATGAGCTCCATGACCTCGGAGGGCGTGGCGTCCACATGCACGGACTTGAGCCCCACGGTCATGATCTCGGCCACGGGGGTCCTCGGCGGGGCGAGCAGCAGGCGCTTGAGCGTGACCACGCCAAGGGGCGTCTCGTCGCCGCGGATCACGTAGACATAATAGATATTGTCGATCTCCGCGCCGACCAGGCGGATGTAGTTGATGGCCTCCTCGGCGGTCATGGCCGGGGGCACGAAGGCGAAGAGGTTGTTCATGAGGCCGCCGGCGGTGTCCTCCTCATGTTCGAGGAGTTCCTGCACCATCTCGGCGTCCTCGGCGTCCATGAGGCCAAGCAGTTCGCGGGCCTTATCCTCGGGCAGGTCGCCGAGAAGGTCGGCCGCGTCATGGGGCTCCATTTCCTCCAGGATGTCCGAGGCCTGCTCGCTGTCGAGCTGGCTTATGACCTTGACGCCGAGTTCGGTGTCGAGTTCGCCCATGGTTTCGCCGAGCGTTTCGGGATCGAGGGACCCGAGCACGGTGCCGGCTTCCTTGTGGGGCAACTGGGCAAGGATCTCGGCGATGTCGGCCGGATGCATGTCGGTCAGGCGCTCGCGGGCCACGGTCAGGGTCAGGCGGTCGGCGTTGGGGTCGAGCTGGGCCACGAAGCGCCAGTCGATCTCCCGGACGGGCAGTTTCGCGCCGAAAAGTCCGGCCAGCCAGTTCCAGAAACGCAGCTGGCCCAGGCGGCGGGCCATGCCGCGCAACCCCACGTCCACGGCGGCGACGAGCAGGTTCGCCCCCCGCGTCGCGAGTTTGAGATCGTTGACGCGCACCACCTTGGCCCCGTCCACGTCCACGATCTGCCGATCAAGGATGTCGCGGCGCAACCGGATATCCGGCGCGTCGGCGGCATGCGCTTCGGCATGGCCGGCGGCGTCGGGATCGGCCGAGACCACGACCGGGGTGAAAAGGTTGACGGCCCGCCAGGGGATAAACCGCCGTTCCCCTTGCGCGCGGATGAAAAGCCCGGACACCACGGGCAGGGTCTCGCCCGGGACCAGGCGCAGGTCTTCCAGACGGCCGAGCGTCGCCCCGGACGGATCGATGACGGGCCGCCCCAGCACGGCGCTGACGTACAGTTCGCTCATGGCAGGCCTCCCCTGCTGCGGACGCCGCGAAAGGGCCGCGCGCGGCCGGTCCGGGCGTCCATGTGTGCAATCGCCGCCGCAAGGGCGCGGCGGGCGCACATGGAACAATCGGGTGAAACGCGAAACAGACGGCCGGAGCCGCCGGAGCACTACGACGAAGGCAGGGGGCTTGCTGACGGAGGTTCGGGGGCATGCGCCGCGCGCTCGGAGCGATACCGGCGCGGACACGCAAAAAGACTGACCGCCGCAAGGGAGCGGCCGGCATAGGGAAGGGGTCGCGAGGCGACGCTGTAGGACCGGATGAAGGGCGTGTTCATCGGGCGCCTCCTTTTCTGCCGCCGCCTGTCCGGCGGGCTGGCGGAGGCGACCCGTCTCCGCAAGGGGAGGGGGACGTCGGCGCGGGCCTTTTGGGCAGGGGGGCTATCTCAAAAGCACGTGCAAAACCGCTTGGTTTTCGCAACAACTACTGTACGGATCGTCCATTTTTTCCTCTAAAGGGTTACCGTGGTGGTTCGGCTTTAAGCCCGCAAGGCCGCCTTGTCAACCGGCCCGGGCGCCAACGGCCGCTATCGCCGCATTGAGCACGGAGGACGTGGCACCGCTGTCGTTACCGCCACTGGACGCGCTTTGTTGCCGCAAGGCCTGGGCATATTCGTTTTGCACTTGCATCAATTGCGTCTGCAACTGCATCAACTGCGCCTGCTTCTGCTCCTGGGGCAAGTCCTGGCTTTGCAGTTCCTGGATCTGCTGCATCAGTGCCTCAATGCGTTCCTTGAGCTTCTGGACCTTGTTGTCGGCCTCGTCCGACTCGTCCTGCGACGTGCCTTCCGACGCCTGGCCGGCGGACGTGCTGCGCCCCTGCGCGGCGTCGCCCGAGGCCTTGCCCGCCGTGGCGACGGAAAGGGCCTTGCCCGCATCGGAAAGGGTCACACTGTCGCCCGCGGCCTCCGCCACTGTGTCCGTCGCCGCCTGCGCCCCGCCGGAAACGCTTTCGGACAGCCGAAACGCCGTCAGGGACGTCGCCATGTCGCTGTAGGGGGAAAGGGCGTGCAATGCGTTCATGCCGGCCTCCTTGCCAGCATGCTTATCGGCCTTCCCGCACGAAGATTTAGGTGGCAACGTAACGGAAAACGTTTTTTCCCGTCGGAAAGGCGAGATGCGAGGGGCCGCGCAAAGGCGCGGTCGCGCTCCCCGGCCCCCCGCTCACTCAACCCGCCGCGCCGTAGGTGGTGGAAGCGGTATTACCGCCGGTGCCGCTCGAGCTGGAAGAGGAATTCTCCTCCTCCAGGGCCTGGGCGTATTCCGTCTGGAGCTGGGCCAGTTCGGACTCGAGCTGCATCTTCTGGGCCTTCTTCTCGTCCTCGGAAAGCTGCTGGCTGTCGAGCTTCTCGATTTCCGCCTGGACCTGCTGGATCTGCTCCTTGAGGTCGTCGAGGGTGTCGTCGGAATCGTCCGAATCGTCGTCCTCGTCCGAGGAACCGCCCGAAGCGCCACCCGCGGACATGCCCTGGGCGGAAGCGGCCGACGAGCCCTGCGACGCGGTCGAATCGGTCGCGGCGGCGGTATCCGTCGTGTCGGTGTCGGCGTCGGTGTCCGAATCGGTGGAGGACGCCGTGGTCGTCGCGGCATTGGCGTTGCTGGCCGTGGTCGTCGTCGAGGATGCGGACAGGGAATACATTGCCTTGGCCTCGTCGGAAATGGTCACGGTGTCGCCGGAGGAACCCGACGACGAGCCCGAAGAGGTGTCGGAGTCGGTTTTGCCGGTTCCGGTGAGGCTGAACGTTCCATAGGCCGACGCCGTGTCGACGTATGACGTGAGGGAGCTGATGGCTGCCATGCTGGCCTCCTTGTTTTCGCTCCCTATCGGCCCTGCGCACCGGATATTTAGGGTCATTTTCATAATAATATTTTTTTATTTTCAACAAAAAAACTGTATCCGAAGAGGGAAAGGACCGTCCGTCGATGCAACGATGTCTGCAACATTTGTAATTTCGCAGAACCATACCTTACTGCAATCAATAAGTGCGACCATTTTCCATCGGAAACCGTTTACGGCAATGCGTCGACAGGCAGACGCAAAAGCATTGCATCGGTTACACATCCAGACAAAAAAGGCGCGCCCGCAAACGCGGCGCGGGAGGAAAAACGGAGGCCGGCCGAACGAGACGCTACGGGCAGGAACAGCGGCCGTCGCCCGACCGCCCGAGCAGGCGGCCGGCGGCGTCCTTGTCCAGGGGACGCGAGAACATGAACCCCTGCGCCTTGTCGCAGGCGCACTGGCGCAGCCGGTCGAGCTGGTCCTCGCGCTCCACGCCTTCGGCGATGACGGTAAGGCCCAGGCTTCGCGCCAGGGAGATGATGGACTTGACGATCTCCTGGCTCTCGCCGTCGCAGTCCGCGCCGCTGATAAACGAGCGGTCGATCTTGAGGTGGTCGATGGGCAGCTGGCGCAGGTAGGACAGGGAGGAATAGCCCGTGCCGAAGTCGTCGATGGCGATCTTGACGCCAAGGGCCTTGAGGCGGGACAGCTCCTTGGCCGTATGCCGGGCGTCGTGCATGAGCACGGATTCGGTGATCTCGAGCTTGAGACAGTCCGGCGGCAGGCCGGTTTCGGCGAGCACCTGCGCCACGTGCTCCACCAGCCCGTCCTTCACGAACTGACGGCAGGACACGTTGACGCTGACCGAGAGCCCGCGCGCGAAGGGGTAGTCGCGCTGCCAGTCGCGCAGCTGCCGGCAGGCCTCGGCGATGACGAAGCGCCCGAGCGGCAGGATGAGCCCGGTCTCCTCGGCCAGGGGGATGAACTGCACCGGCGGCACCAGCCCACGGGTGGGGTGGTCCCAGCGCACGAGGGCCTCGAAACCCTCGATGCCGCCGTGCTGCACGTCCACGATGGGCTGGTAGTGGAGCAGGAGCTCGCCGGCGGTCAGGGCCTGGCGCAGGTCGGCCTCCAGGCTGATGGCCTCAAGGATCTCCTCGTGCATCTTGCGGTCGAAGACCATGGACGGCCGGCCCTGCTCCTTGGCGCGGTACATGGCGATGTCGGCGTCGCGCAGGATGTCCTCGGCCGAGACGTAGTCGCGGGTGCGCAGCACAATGCCGACGCTCGCCCCCGGGGTCACGACGGCGCCGCACAGGGGGAAGGGCTGGGCCAGGACCGTGCTGATGCGGTCCACCACGGACATGACTTCCTTTTTGGATTTGAGCTCCTCGAGGATCACGGCGAACTCGTCCCCGCCGAGCCGAGCCACGGTGTCCATGCCGCGCACGCAGCGGACAAGCCGCTGCGCCACCTCGACCAGCAGCGCGTCCCCTGCCTGGTGGCCCAGGGTGTCGTTGATCCCCTTGAACTTGTTGAGGTCGATCATGAGCACGGCGTACTGGTAGTCGTCGCGGCGGGCGGCGCGGGTGAGCGCCCGCTCCAGGCGGTCGGCGAACAGGCTGCGGTTGGGCAGGCCCGTCAGGGCGTCGTGAAAGGCCTGGTGGGTGATCTGCGCCTCGAAGGCCTTGCGCTCGGAAATATCCTGGTAGATGTAGACGATGCCCTGGGGCGTCCCCTGGATCACGATGGGGAAGCCGATCATGGACACGGGCAGCAGCCGGCCGTCGCGGTGGCGGCGCGCGGTCTCGCGCTCCACCGACTTGCCGGACAGGATGGCGCCGCGCACGTTCTCGCATTCCGTAAGCAGGTGGTCGGGCACGATGAAGGCGCGCATGCCGTAGCCCTTGATATCCGCCGCGCGGAAGCCGAACAGGCCCTCGAAGGCCGCGTTGACGTCCACGATGTTGCGGTGCATGTCGATCAGCGAAATGGCCTGGGGCGAATTGGCGAACAGCTGCGAGAAATAGGCGCGCTGGGCCGCGAGCGCCTCCTCGGCGCGCCTGCGGTCGGTGATGTCCACCACCGTGCCTTCGTAATAAAGCGGCCGGCCGGCGGTGTCGCGCACGACCCGGGCGTTTTCGGAAATCCAGATGACCGTGCCGTCCTTCTTGCGGATCTCGGACTCGAAATTGCGCACCTGGTCGTGGGCGGCGAGTTCGCGCACGAAGTCGTCGCGACGGCTCGGCACGACGTAGAGCTGGTTTTTGATGTCGCGGAAATGTTCGGTCATTTCGGCCACGGAGTCGAAACCGTAGATGCGGGCCAGGGTGCCGTTGACTTCCAGATAGCGGCCTTCGGGCGTGGTCTGGAAGATGCCCTCCACGGCGTTTTCGAAAATGGAGCGGTACTTGCGCTCGGCGGCGCGCAGCTGCTGCTCGGCGCGGCGGCGGCTGGAGATGTCGCGAAAGAGCATGCAGGTGACCGGCTTGCCGGCACTTGCGCCCACCACGAACTGGGAAACGCTCACGTCCGCCACGTGGCCTTCGCCGGCGCTCCAGCGGGTCTGGCGCAAAAACGCCGCGCCGGAGAGACTCCAGACCTCGCCGTCCTCGCCCATGCGGCTTTCCACGGGACGCACCACCGCGCGCAGGTCCTCGCCCACGACCTCTCCCGCCTCCACGCCGAAAAGCGCCTCGAAGGCCGCGTTGACGGCCAGCACGGCACCGTCGGCGTCGCGCAGCACGGCGGCGTTGGGGGAGCATTGGAACACGCGACGAAAGGCGTCGTCAGGAACATCGGGAAGAGCGCCCGGGGAATCGATAGCCATATTTCGCCTCTGGAAAGATTCCCGATGCTTTGCAGTATGCGCAGGCCGTTGTCAACCTATTGGAATCAAACGACTAAACAATAAATTCGCGTGACCGTGTTACATTTTAGTCAATAATCCCGAATTGTTGTCCACACCCGGGGAGCCCGAACACGCCAGAGGCCGGAAAACCGGGAAATCGACGTTGACGGATGAAAATCAGGGGGTATAGTAAAAATACTGCGGCCCTCCCTTCCCAGGGGAGAGAATCGACGCAGCGTCCGGGTCGGCACAATGCCGACAATCTGGTTGTGTCCCACATGAAAGGAGGTTTTTATGAAAATTCGTCGCATCGTTTCGATGTTCGCCCTCGCTTTCGCACTTCCTGTCCTTGTCCTTGCATTCGCCGGCATTGCCCGGGCCCAGGCAATGCCGCAAAACGCCATGACGTCGCAGCAACAGGCCATCCTGGCCGAAACCTGGACGCTGACGCCCCAAAAGACGGCCAAGGCGGGCTTCACGGGCCTGCCGCTTCGCAACTGCGAGGGCCTCTCCTGCGGCGTGCTGGGCAAGATGGCCCTCGGCGACCGGATCGACATCCTGATCGACGACCGCGAAGGCTGGGCGCTGGCCCATGTGCCGAGCCTCAACCTCTACGGCTGGGTCAACACGCACAACATCTACTGATCCCGCGAGGCGGATACCGCTCCCGGGGCCGGCCGGCGCGTGCAGCGTCCGGCCGGCCCCTTCGTTTCGCCGCGTCCGGCCCCATTTGACCCCTTGCCGGTTTTGGCCTATTTTTCTTGTTTCTTGCGGCCATGCCGGCCGCCTGAACCCCACCAGCAACGAGGTCCAGCCATGACCGCACCCGAAGCGGACGAAAAGGACAAATCCGGCCCGGTCGCGGGCCGCGATTTCATACGCCAGATCATCGACGAGGACATGAAAACCGGCAAATGGGGCGGACGCGTCCACACCCGTTTCCCGCCGGAACCCAACGGCTACCTGCACATCGGCCACGCCAAGTCCATCTGCCTCAATTTCGGCCTGGCCAGGGATTTCGGCGGCCAGTGCAACCTGCGCTTCGACGACACCAACCCGGCCAAGGAAGAGGTGGAATACGTCGATTCCATCCAGGAAGACGTGCGCTGGCTCGGTTTCTCCTGGGACGACCGGATGTTCTACGCCTCGAACTATTTCGACCAGCTCTACGCCTTCGCCGAGACGCTCATCGAAAAGGGCCTGGCCTACGTGGACGACCTGTCCCAGGAGGAAATCCGCGCCTACCGCGGCACCCTGACCGAGCCCGGCAAGGACAGCCCGTACCGGGGCCGCTCCGTCGCGGAGAACCTGGATCTTTTCCGCCGCATGCGCGCGGGCGAGTTCCCGGACGGGGCCAAGGTGCTGCGCGCGAAAATCGACATGCAAAGCCCCAACGTCGTGCTGCGCGACCCGGTCCTCTACCGCATCAAGCACGTGGAGCACCACCGCACGGGCGACGCCTGGTGCGTCTACCCCATGTACGACTACACGCACTGCATCTCGGACTCCCTCGAGGGCATCACCCACTCCATCTGCTCGCTGGAATTCGAGAACAACCGGCCGCTCTACGACTGGGTCCTCGACAACCTGCCCGTGCCCTGCCACCCGCAGCAGATCGAGTTCGCGCGCCTGAACCTCTCCTATACGGTCTTAAGCAAGCGCAAGCTCATCCAGCTCGTCACGCAAAAGGTCGTCTCCGGCTGGGACGACCCGCGCCTGCCGACCCTGAGCGGCATCCGCCGCCGCGGCTACACCCCCGAGGCCATCCGCGACTTCTGCGAGCGCATCGGCATCTCCAAGGCCGAGAACATGGTGGACATGGCCCTGCTCGAGCACTGCCTGCGCGAGGACCTCAACCGCAGCGCCAAGCGCGTCATGGCGGTGCTGCGGCCGCTCAAGGTCGTCATCGAGAACTACCCCGAGGGGCAGGTGGAGGAAATCGATTTCCCCTACCACCCCGAGGATGCCTCGCTCGGGTCGCGCAAGGTGCCTTTTACGCGGGAAATCTACGTCGAGCGCGACGACTTCATGGAAACGCCGGCGAAAAAATGGTTCCGCCTCGCCCCCGGGGCCGAGGTGCGCCTGCGCTACGCCTACTACGTGACCTGCACGGGCGTCGTGAAGGACCCGGCCACGGGCGAAGTGACCGAGCTGCGCTGCACCCACGACCCGGCCACCAAGGGTGGCTGGTCCTCCGACGGGCGCAAGGTCAAGGGCACGCTCCACTGGGTGTCGGCCGCCCATGCCGTGCCGGCCGAAGTGCGCCTCTACGACCGGCTCTTCACCAAGGAAAACCCCACCGAAGGCAAGGGCGACTTCATGGACGCCCTCAACCCCGACTCGCTGGAAGTCATCCCCGAGGCCCTCGTCGAGCCGAGCCTGGCCGCGCTCCCCGTGGGCGAGCGCGTCCAGTTCGAACGCCTGGGCTACTTCTGCGTGGACAAGGACTCCACGCCGCAAAAGCGCGTCTTCAACCGCGCCGTGGCCCTCAAGGATTCCTGGGCCAAGGCCGGGGGCCGGTAGACCAAAGAGGGGAAGAAGAAAAAGAAATGCCTCCGGCGGCCAGGAGGGGCCGGGGGCCCCTCCTGGACCACCCCGAAAGGGGGAGAGGCCCGCACGAGGTGGCATGAGCGGTCAAAGGTTTTGTACGCGCCCGTTGGGAAACGAAATCCCGGCGGGCGCGTGCATTTCACGAAGCCACCAGCGTAAATAGCAGGGAAAAGAGTTACGGGCGCGCAACCTGCGCCAGGCGGCGGCAAGAGGGCTTCGCTCAAGGCGAGGGCATGGCTGCAACCGCCCAGCGCGGGGCGCAAAGCCGCACAGCCGGCCACCGTAGCGCATTGCCCGCCGGGCAATAACGAAAACCCCAAAAAGCGGAAAAGGACTCCCGGGTCGCCATCCCTGGAGTCCTTTTCCTAAATTTGAAGTTCTTGGAGGAAGGATGCCTAGCGTATAGCAAGGGGCGGGCCAAACTTGCCAGCTGGCCAATTATATTTTTTTATCATGGCATTTCAAAGTATTAGAAAATCACCCGGCCGCTTCGCCGACAACAGACGCAGGATTTTCGGTACAGAATCCTGTACCGGTCCGGGCAAGCCGGCCAAGGGGGGTACAAGGGCTTGTACCGTCCGCCTCCCGGGGAGGATGCCGGCAAAGTTCCACGCAGCGTGCGCGTTGGGGCTTCCAAGCCGCGCCCGGGCGGTATATCGTGGCTGCATGGGGAGACCGGGCCGTCCCGGAAGAATTTTGGCCACGCGCCCGGAGGAGGTTTCGTCCATGAAGTTGTTCGTGCTGCCGCTTTTTTGCATCCTCGCCGCCGCCCTTGCGGGCTGCGGCGTCAGCAGGCCGCTGACCGATTCGGAATTCCGGGGCTTTTGCTACACAACCATCGGCCGCAAGGCCTCCTGCGACACCATCATCCTGTGCGACGAATACGACACCGACGTGCTCTCGACCAAGCACGCCTCCCGGGCCGACTGCGCCAAGGGCTGCGAGACCGTCTACGACCGCCAGTACGTGCCCAACGAATTCATCGGCTGCGGCCCGACCGTGCTGGCCGCCTACAACTGGTGCGTCAAATACTGCAACACCAACTACCCGGAGTGACGGGCCGTTGTTTCACGCAGTGACTCCCCGGCGCGAGGACGTTTCATCCGGTCAACCGGCTCGGGCCCGAGCGCCAGGGACGCGGCATGCCTTCAAGGCGCAACCTGCTGCGATAATACGATTTTACTGAAAACATTCGCGCCACCATTTCCGGCACGGTTCTTGCTTCGTCCCGTATACTTCTTGGGAGGAAGCATCATGTCTCTGCAAAGCGCCATGGAATTCGTCAACCGGCTCCGCGAGGATCAGGCTTTCCGCTGGGCCCTTGGAGAGTGCCGCAACAAATGGGAGCGCCGTCGCTTCGTCGTCACCCAGGGCTACCGGTTCACCCCGGCCGAGCTCGTGTGCGCCACGAGCCCCGGAGGCAACGTCACCGACGACCGCTCGGCGGTGATCGAACGGGTGCGCCGCCAGCAGCACGGCCACGGTTCCTACGCCTTCATGTAGCCGTCGCGCCATCCGCCCGGTCCGCCGCCGCTCGCCACGGCGCGCGGGCCTTGCGGTCTAGCGCCCTTGCCGCGCTCGCCGGCTTTTTCGCCGTACCCGGGACGCTCCGCGCCGCGACAACCAACGTCGCGGACGGCCTCATGGACCACTCCGCGGCGTTGGTTGTCGCCGGCTTCGCCTTCCTGCTTCTGTGCGGCCTCGTGATCTGGCAGCGGCTGCGTTGCCTGAAACGGACGCGTCGCGACCGGGATCTGCTGCGGGAACTCGCCATCGGGCGCGACCTGCTCGAAGCGGTGTTCGAGGCCACAAGCGACGCCATCCTGGTCCTCGACGAGAACTTCCGGGTCGTTTCCGCCAACCGCACCGCCGCCGCCCGTTTCGGCTGCGACATGGACGCGTTCATCGGCTGCGAAATCCTCACCCTGACCGATCCGGCCATTGTGGAGTCCCGGCGGGACCGCTACCGGCTGGCCCTGGAAACGGGGCGTCCCATCGCCTTTCGCGACGTCCGCGACGGCCGGTCCCTGGAAAACGTCCTGCATCCCCTCCCGCCGGGCCCAGGCGGCGAACGCAGGCTCGCCGTCTACGCCCGCGACGTCACGCGGGAGCTCGCCAGCCGCCAGATGCTCGCGGAAAGCCGCGACCGTCTGGCCAAAATCCTGCGCCTGACCCCGGTCGGCATCGCCATCGTCACCTCCCCCGAGGGCCGCTACCTCGAAGTCAACGAGGCCTTTCTCGCCGGCACCGGCTATACGCGCCAGGACGTCATCGGCCGCACCCCCGAGGAACTCGGCTTCTCCATCGTCCCGGCCGACCGCGCCCGCATCGAGAACGCCCTGGCCAGCGAGGGACTGATCCAGAACATCGAACTCGAATACCGCCTGCGGGACGGCGACAAGGGCACGGTGCTTTTCTCCGCGATCACCCTCGAAGCCTATGGCCAGCCCTGCATGCTGTCGGTCATCGTGGACATCACCGCGCGAAAGGCCATGGAACAGGCGCTGCTCCTGGCCAAGGACGAGGCCGAAGCGGCCAGCCAGACCCAGCTGCGCTTCCTGTCCGTCATGAGCCACGAGATCCGCACGCCCATGAACACCATCCTCGGCATGGTGGACCTGCTGCGCGACTCGGGCCTCACTTCCCACCAGGAAGAGTTTCTCGCCGCCCTGGAGCAGGCCGGGGAAGGCCTGCTCGCGCTGCTGTCCGACATCCTGGACGTGTCGCGCATCCAGTCCGGCCGGCTGCGCCTGGCGCGCGAGGCTTTCGATCCCCGCGCCCTGGCGCGGGAGGCCCTGGCCGCCCATGCCGCCCGGGCCGCGGCCAAGGGTTTGGCCCTTTCCCTGGTCGAGGCGCAGGATATGCCGCAAGCCGCCGTGGGCGATCCGGCGCGGATACGCCAGGTCCTCCACAACCTCCTCGACAACGCCGTGAAGTTCACGCGCGTTGGCGCGGTGCGCCTGGACGTCGGCCTGGAACGGAACGCGGCCGACACGCCGCGGCTGGTGTTCGCCGTGACCGACACCGGGATCGGCATCCCGCCGGAGAAGCAGGAACGGATCTTCGAGCCCTTTGCCCAGGCCGACGGGAGCACGACCTCCCGTCCCTACGGCGGCACGGGCCTGGGTCTCACCTTAAGCGCCATGCTGGCCCGAAGCATGGGCGGCCGGCTGCGGCTGGCCAGCCGCCCCGGACAAGGCAGCGTCTTCACCGTGACCCTGCCCCTGGCCCTCCCGGATGTAGCGCAGGAGGAAGCGACGTTCGTCCTTTGAGCCGTGGACAGCCGCGCATCAAAAGGATACGGTCGGAAAGAATGGCAAAGCCCCTGTTGCGGAGGTTCCACGATGGCCAGAAGGACATACGCCGACGAAGCGACGCAGGAACTGCGTGAGATCGCGCGCCACGCCGGGGCGCTGCTTGACGCCACGGCGGGAGAAGCCGACGAGCGCATCAAGAAAGCCCGGGCGCAACTCGAAGAACGGTTGGCCGTGGCCAAGGGAAAATACGCGGAACTCGACGGCATCCTTGACGAAGCCCTCGGGGACGCCGCGGCCGCGGCCGACCGCGTGGTGCGCGAACGCCCCTACCATGTCATCGGCGGCGCGTTCCTGGGCGGGCTGCTGCTTGGCTGGTTCATGAGCAGGAAGTAGCGTGGCCGCACGACCCGGCCCCCTGGCCGAACTGCTCGAGGCCGGCACGGCCGTCGTCGGCGTGCTGGCCGACATCCTGGCCACGCGCCTGGAGCTTGCCGGCGTCGAGGCCCGGGAGGCCGCCGTACGCCTAGTCCAGCTGTGCATCCTGGCGTGCCTCGGCTGCGGCCTGCTGCTTCTCGGCCTTGGACTGTCGCTCCTGGCCGCCGTGCTGGCCACGCCGCCCCCTTACCGGGCGCTCGCGGCCGCCGGCGGCGCGGTGCTGGCCCTCGGCGCGGGCGCGATCTTCCTGTGCGGCGTCCGGCGGCGGCTGGCACGCGCCCCGCGCCTTTTCACGGAGAGCGTCCGGGAGTTGCGAAAGGACAGGGAATGTTTCTAGACGGCCGTTTGCGCGCCCTTGAGGGCGAAAAGAAGCGCCTGTGTGCCCGCGCCGCGCTGGAGCGCCGGCTGCTCGAGGTCGAATGGGGCATGGCCAAGGCCGGCGGGGCGCGGGAATGGTCACGCCTGCGCGACGGCTGGGACCTGGCCGCCCGGCTGTTCGGCCTGTTGCGCCGGCGTTGAACCGGCCATCGCGCCGCGATCATGGCGGGAGAGGCATGTGAGACGCTTTCCCCAGACGCTCTCCATCCGGGCGGGACTCGTGCTCCTGGCCCTGCTGGCCGTCCTGCCGGCCCTGACCCTCCAGGTCTACGACGGCGTGAAGCAGCGCCGCCACCTCGTCGCCGACGCCACCATGGAAGCCCGGCGCGCCGCGGCGGCCATGGCCGAGTCCCAGGCCCGCATCACCGAGAGCACGCGCCTTCTGCTCGCCACCCTGGCCGCCATGCCCGAGGTCAGGCGCATGAACACGGCCGCCTGCGGCGCGCTGTTCGCCTCCCTGCTCAACGACAATCCCCTCTACATCAACATCCTGGCCGTGGACCGCCACGGCGACATCTTCGCCTCCGGCCTTCCCTTTGGCCGCGTCAATCTCGCCGACCGCAAGCACGTCATCGACGCCATGACCTCCGGGGGCTTCAGCGCGGGCGAATACATCGTCAGCCGCACGGGATACGATTCCGCCTTTCCCTACGCCTTGCCTTTCCGGGACGAACACGGGCAGATCGCCGGAGTGCTCATCGCCTCCATCAAGCTGTCGCATTTCGACGACGCCTTCGACCGGATGCTCATGCCCGCTGGCTCGATCCTCGGCATCACCGACCACCAGGGCATCCGCCTGTACTACCGCCCCAAATCGCCCACCAACCCCCCGGGCGCTCCCATCCGGGAGGAGGTGTGGAAAGCCATCTCCGCGGGCCCCAAAAACCAGGGCGTGGTGTTGCTGCCGGGCTCCGACGGCTTCAAGCGCTTCTACGCCTTCCAAAGGCTCTCGCTTGGCCCGGACCAGACGCCCTACATGTATTTCGTGGTCGGCCTGCCCGAAGCCACAGTCCTCGGCGCGGCGCGCAAGTCCCTGGCGGGCAACCTGTTCTTCCTGGCGGCCTCGGCCCTGCTCGCCCTGTGCGTGGCCTGGTTCTTCGGCGGTCCGGTCATCGCCAAGCGTCTGGACCGCCTGGCCGATACCGCCGGCCGCATCGGCCAAGGGGACCTCGCCGCCCGCACCGGCCTGCCCCACGGCGAGTCCGGCATCGCCAAGGTAGCCAAGAACCTCGATGCCATGGCGAGCCTGCTCGCCGCCCACGACGCCGCGCGGGAGCAGGCCCTGTCTGCGCTGCGCCAGAGCCAGGAACGCATGGGGCACATCGCCTCGAGCATGGCCGACTGGATCTTCGAAACCGACGACGAGGACCGCTACGTCTACATCAGCGAGAAGGTCGCCCGGACGCTGGGCTGCGAACCGGGCGCGCTGCTCGGCAAAACCCCCTTCGATTTCCTGGCCCCTGGCGAGGAGGACGCGTTCCGGACGGCGTTTGCCCAGGCCAAGGCCGCCCGTGCGCCCATCCGCGACCTCACGGCCTGGCGCGCCACGCGCGACGGCGACAAGCGCTGCGTCCTGACGAGCGCCGTGCCCTGGCACGACGAAACCGGCGCGTTCAAGGGCTACCGCGGCGTGGACAGGGACGTCACGGCGAGCGTGCGCGCGCAACAAAAACTCCGCCAATCTCTGGGGGAAAAGGACATCCTGCTCAAGGAAATCCACCACCGCGTCAAGAATAACCTCCAGATCATCTCCGGCCTGCTCTATCTCCAGGAAGAGCGCGTCCACGACCCCGTGGCCCTGGAGAGCTTTCGCGAAAGCCGCAGCCGCATCGCCTCCATGGCCCTGGTCCACGAGGAGCTTTATCGCTCGAACGACCTCGCGCGCGTGCGCCTCGACCACTACATCCAGGAACTGCTGCCGCGCCTGTTGGGGCACGACCAGAAGACGCCGGTCATCGCCTACGACTGCCGCCTCGCCTCCGTGGACGTGCCCATCGAAAAAGCCGTGCCCGCGGGCCTGGCCCTCAACGAACTGCTGACCAACGCCTACAAACACGCCTTCCAGGGACGCCCGGCCGGCATCCTGCGCCTGCGCCTCGAGGCCGATGCCCATACCGTGACCATCATCGTCGCCGACGACGGGCCGGGCCTGCCCCCGGATTTCGACCTCGAGGCGACAGGCACCCTCGGCATGCAGCTCGTCGCCAACCTCGCCCGCCAGCTCGGCGGCGAGGTGCATGGCGGCAACGACGCGGAAGGGGCCGTGTTCACCCTGCGCTTTCCCCGTTGACGCCGTTGGGGGCCCCTTTTCAATACGCCCGGGCGGCGCGCTGTCACGGCGCCTCTTCCCTGGAAAAATCCGCGAATTTTTTGAGGGACGCCCGCCACGCAACGTGCTAGCATGTTGTGCGTACGGCCTGTTTCCCCAGGAGGTGCCATGGCTCCCGAATGGACCAAACACGACGAGAGCACCCATTACCTGAACCTCGGCCGGGCCCTGCTCGTGGTCGTGGTCCACGAGAAAATGGGCGCGCCGGGCTGGAAGGTGCAGGTCGGCAAACGCTCGCTCAAGGACAAGATTCCCAACCTGGAGGACGCCAAACGCGTCGCCCTGGCCTATGCCGAACGCGTGGCCCGGGACATCCGCGCCGACCTCGACGCCCTCCTGCCGCCCGCACCCGACAAGGACGCCTCATGATCGACCGCGCATCCGCCCTGGCCCTGGTTTCAGCCGAACACCCCAATCCCGGGCTCCTGGCCCACGGCCGCCAGACCGAGGCCGTCATGCGCGCCCTGGCCGAACGCCTGGGGCACGATCCGGAGCTTTGGGGCATAACCGGCCTCGTCCACGATCTGGATTATCCGCGCACCGCCGCCGAGCCTGCCCGGCACGGCCTGGCCCTGCGCGAGGCCCTGCCCGAGGGGGCGCTGCCCGAGGAAGCGCTCTACGCCATCGCCGCCCACAACGACGAGCACACGGGTGTGGCCCCGCAAAGCGCCTTCGACTTCGCCCTGCGCGCCGCCGAATCCGTCACCGGCATCATCAGCGCCGCCGCCCTGGTGCGCCCCGACCGCATGAACGGCATGGCCCCGAAAAGCATCAAGAAAAAGATGAAGGACAAGGCCTTTGCCGCAAACGTCCGCCGCGCCAACATCCTGGAATGCGAAAAGGCGGGGCTTTCCCTGGACGAATTCCTGACCATCGCCATCGCGGCCATCGCCGGGGTCGCCGCCGAAACCGGGCTGGCCTGATCCCCTCCTGTATGGCGCACGATCCGAAGGCGCGTTTCGTGGCCCGCCTGCTCATCCTGGGGGCCATGGCCGCCCTGTTTTTTTCCAGCACCTTCGTGCTCAACCGGGCGATGAGTCTGGACGGCGGCCCCTGGGTCTGGTCGGCCAGCCTGCGCTACGCCTTCATGCTGCCGATCCTCGTCGCCTGGACGCTGGCTTCCGGGGGCGTACGCGGCCTGCGGGACACGCTCGCGCTTTTCGCCGCGCATCCCCTTTTCTGGACCCTGGCCGGGTCGGTCGGCTTCGGCGTGTTCTACGCCGGGGTGACGCTGGCGTCGGTTTTCTCCCCGGGCTGGGTGGTGGCCACCACCTGGCAGGTAACGATCCTGTGCTCGCCCGTGGTGCTGGCCCTGCTCGGGCGGCGGGTGCCGGCCAAGGGGCTCGTTTTCACGGCGCTCATTTTCGCGGGCATCGTGCTGGTCAACCTGGAACAGGCCCGAAGCGCCGCCGACGTGGGCAGCCTGTGGGGCGTGGCCGCGGTGCTCGTGGCCGCCTTCGCCTATCCGCTCGGCAACCAGTTGGTCTGGGAGGCCCGCCACGGCGGCGGGAGGGGAAAAGGCCTTCTCGCCCGCATTCCGCGCATCGACCAGCCCGCCCTGGACGCCGGGCGCGCGCCGACGCTGCTTTTGACCATCGGCTCGATCCCTTTCTGGATCGCGCTCGTCGCCTTTACGCAACCCCCGCCGCCCGCCACGGGCCAGATCGTGCAGACGGCGCTGGTGGCGCTTTTTTCGGGCGTGGTCGCCACCACGCTTTTCCTGCGCGCCAGAAGCCTGGCCAAAAGCGCCTACGAGCTGGCCGCGACCGACGCCACCCAGTCCCTGGAGGTGGTGTTTTCGCTTCTGGGCGAAACCCTGCTCCTGGCCGGCCCCTGGCCCGGCATCCTGGGCGCGGCCGGCATCGCCCTGGCCGTCGCCGGGCTCGTGCTCTACGTCTGCCGGCAAGTTTAGACTTCCCCCACCGCCTCGACGAGGAGTTCCGGGTAGCTCATGACCCGGATGCGGCCGGCCCCGGCCTGGCGCAGGGCGACGTTGCAGCCGGAGCAGGCGCAGACCAGGGTGTCCAGGCCCTGCGACGCGACCCAGGCCACGATCTTCTCCGCCGCGACCTTGCAGCACAGGTTCCCGGCAACATCCTGCACCGTAAGGCCCGCCACGCCGTCGAGGAACGCGCGATAACGCGGCCAGTCCAGGCCGGAGGCGGGAAACGGCTTGCGGTAGGAGGTATGGCAGCCCTCGAAATAGGCGACGCGCCGGGGCGCGAGCCGCAGCGGCCGGCCCACCAGGGCGTCGAGGAGCGTATCGAGGAGGTAGGCGTGCCGGGGGGCCTCGTCGGGCAAGGCCCCCTTGGCGGCATGGGCGCAGCCGGCGCAGCAGTAGACGAGCGTGTCCGCGCCCTTTTCCCCGGCCATGTCCCGGTTGGCCCGGACCGACTCCCGGGCCACGTCCATGACCTCGTCCGACCGCTCCCTTCCGGCCTGATGGAGCAGGGGCAGGCCGCAGCAGTATTCCTTTTCGAGCCAGGTGAAATCGACGCCGAGCCGCGTCAGCAACGCCACGGCGTCGCGCACGATGTACGGCGTGCTGAACGGACGGTAGCAGCCGAAGACGAGGGCGTTTCGCGCCGCAACCGCCGGCCGGCCCACGCCGTTTGCCCCCAGGGCCATGGCCCGCAGCAGGGACGGCGCGCCGTGATTGCCCTGCTCGCGCACGGCGGCGATCTGCGCGTCGAGGCTGCGGCCGGCGGCCGCCTTGGCCACCCAGTCGGCCTGCCCGGGTTTTTCCGTTTTTTCGCTCATGCCCGTCTCCTTGCGCTTCTTTGCCGGAAAGCCGGTTCGCAACCGCGAACCTTCCCGTCCGCTGCCCCCTTTAGCCGCGTCCGTCGCCGTCGGCAAGGAGCGGGCCGGCCCCCACCACTTCCCCCTTGCCCTTCCCCCCCGCCTGCCCTACTCCTGCCCGCAAGGACGGGCGCACCATACAGGCGGCTGCGCCCCACTCCACCCCTTTAAGAGTTTTTTGGGAAGGAGGGGGTTCGGGGGAGGAAACCTTGTTTTGCAACAAAAGGTTCCCTCCCCCGCTCCTCCCGCAAAGGACGCCATGGATCGTAACTTCATCTGGCCGGCGGAATTCGACCGGCATGCGGCGGTATGGCTGGCATGGCCGGGCAACGCCTCGGACTGGCCGGGCAAGTTCGCGCCCATCGCCTGGGTGTACGGCGAAATGCTGCGTGCGCTCTCGCGCGCAGGCGAAACGGTGCGCCTGCTCGTGCGCGACGCGCGCCAGGAGGCCGCCGCACGGCGCGTGCTGCGCGACGTCGGCGCGGACATGGGGCGCATCGCCTTTTTCACCGCGCCCATGGACCGGGGCTGGACCCGGGATTTCATGCCCTTTTTCGTGCGCGAGGGAGGGGGCATCGTGGCCGTGGACTGCGCGTTCACGGGCTGGGCCAAGTACCCGGACCATGCCCTGGACAACGCCGTGGGGCCGGCCGTGTGCCGACAGCGCGGCATGGAGGTCGTGCCGGCCCTGCATCACGGCCGGCACGTGGTCCTCGAAGGCGGGGCCATGGACGGCAACGGCGCGGGGGACGTGCTCACCACCGAGGAATGCCTGCTGGACGCGGCCGTGCAGGTGCGCAATCCCGGGTTTTCGCGCGGGGACTACGAGACGGTGTTCCGCAACTACCTCGGCACGAAAAACGTGCTCTGGCTCGGGCGCGGCATCGCCGGCGACGACACCCACGGCCACGTGGACGATTTGTGCCGCTTCGTCTCCCGCGACACGGTCGTGCTCTGCCGCGAGGACGACCCGGCCGACGCCAACCACAGGCCCCTGGCCGAAAACCGCGAGCGCCTTCTGGGCGCGCGCCTGGCGGACGGCGGCAGGCTCACGGTCGTGGACCTGCCCATGCCGCGCCCGCTCCACTTTCGCGGCCAGCGCCTGCCGGCCAGCTACGCCAATTTCCTCATCGCCGAGCGCGTCGTGCTCGTGCCCACCTTCAACGACCCGAGCGACCGGCTGGCCCTCGGCATCCTGGCCGAGGCCTTCCCCGGGCGCGAAGTGGTCGGCGTCCACGCCGTGGACCTCGTCTGGGGCCTCGGCACGGTGCATTGCCTGAGCCACGAGGAACCGGCGGCGTAAGACTGCGTTCTGCCGCTAGACGTTGAGAATTGAAACGCCGTCGATCGTCTCGCCGGGAAACGAACGCGCGACAAAGGGACCGTTTCGCAGATCGGGCTTGTTGTAGAGAAAAGGCGAGCCGTCATAGGCGGTCAGTTCCCCGCCCGCGCCGAGAAGCAGCGCATGGCCGGCGGCGATGTCCCATTCCATGGTCGGCCCCAGACGGGGATAGAGATGGCACGCGCCCATGGCCAGGGCGGCGAGCTTGAGGGCGCTGCCCCGGCTGGTCTGGCGCACGGCGGGAAAGCGGCGCAAATACGCGGCCAGTCCCGGGTCGGGATGGGAGCGGCTGGCCATGACGCAAATCTCCTCGCCGGGCGCGGGCGGCACGGCGCGGATCGGCTCGGCCGGGCCGCCGGCCACGCGGCGCACGGAGGGGATGCCCGGGCCACCGCAGAAAAGCGTGTCCGTGGCCGGGGCGTACACCACGCCGTACACGGGAGAACCCTTCTCGATCAGGGCGATCAGGACGCAGTACTCGTCCGTACGCCGGATGAACTCCTTGGTGCCGTCCAGGGGATCGACCAGGAAAAAGCGCTTCCAAGTGCGCCGCGCGGCATAGGGCGCATCCTCGGTTTCCTCGCACACGACCGGCAGGCCGGGAAAGACCTGGGCGAGCCCGGCCAGGATGATGCCGCTTGACGCCGTGTCCGCCGCGGTCACGGGCGATTGGTCCTCCTTTTCCGTGACGGCAAAGCCGGAACGGGCGATGTCCAGGATCGCCTGGCCGGCCAGCCGGGCGATGCCGCCAAGGGCGGAGAGGTCGAGGTCGTGCATGGGGACTCCCGGATCGTGGAATGGCAGCCACTATCAAGCCGGCGGGAAACGGCGTCAATAGCGGCGGCGGCCGGGAGCGGGACCGGGCGCGGTTGCTTTTCGGCGGACGCGCGGCTATGAAACGGCATCGTCGGCACGTCCAAGCGGAGGGATATTCGTGAGCGAGGCAGCAGCGGTGCGGGTGCTTCTGGTCGATGACGAGGAAAGCTACGTGGACACGCTGCGCAAGCGGCTGTCGCGCAGGGGGCTTTCGGTGCTGACGGCGAACAGCGGGGAACAAGCCCTGGAAACCCTGGCGGCCAACCCCATCGACGTCGTCCTGCTGGACGTCAAGATGCCGGGCATGGACGGCATGGAAACGCTTTCGCGCATCAAGCAGGCCCATCCCCGGGTGGAGGTCATCATGCTGACCGGCCACGCCAACGTGGACGTGGCCATACGCGGCATGGAGCAAGGGGCCTTCGACTACCTCATGAAGCCGGCGGAAATGGACGACCTGTACTACAAGATCCAGGACGCCCACAAAAAAATCCAGCTTTCCGAAAAAAGCTGATTCCGGACGCCGCCATGGATGACGCGGTCCGCCGCAGGGTGCTCATCGTCGAGGACGACCCGCTCTCGGCCCGGATCGCGGCCAAGATCCTGGCCCGCCTGGGCTACGGCGTGTGCGCCGTGATCGAAACCGGCGAGGACGCCGTGACCGGGGCCGCGCTGCACGCCCCGGACGTGGTGCTCATGGACATCAACCTGGCCGGGGCCATGGACGGCGTGGCGGCGGCCAAGGCGATCATCGAATCCGTGGGCGCGCCGGTGATCTTCCTCACGGCGGCCATGGACCGCGACATCATGGACCGCGTGGCCGCGACCGGCGCGGCGGGCTACATCCAAAAGCCGGTCAAGCTCCTGGACCTCAAGGCCAACCTCGAAATGGCCATCACGCGCCGCCAGCGCGAGCGGCCCTGCCCTACGGACGCCGTGGCCGCGCTCTACCGCAGCCTGCTTTTCGCCGTGGCGACGGCCTGCGCCGCGCCGCTGGTCGTGGTCGATCCCGAGGGCCGCGTGCTTTTTTCCCATCCCGACAACAGCATCGCGGGCGAGCTTTTCAGCGAAGCCTTCCCGGGCCGGCCGGCCTTTCCCCAGGCCGGGGACACGCCCTGCGAAGACGCGTCCGGCAACCTGCTCGGCTGGGTGCGGCTCTCGCCGTAACCGCCGTCCTTTTCCGCTTCCCTACCCTTACGGCATGCGCTCCTGCGCGTGTCCCGCCAGGGCCAGACGCCGCGCCGCGGGCGCATCGGGCTCGTGCGGCGCGGGCCGCCCGGCCAGCTTGACCGCCGCGGCGGCGTGGCGCTCGATGTTGGCCGCGAAATACGCCGTCACGGCCAGAGTCGCGCCCTTTCGCGCCATGGTCACGAGGCCGCCGTCGCGGGCCCAGGCCGCGCCCGCCGCGCCCGAGGCCGCCGGCGGCCCGAAGCGTTCGCTCAAATGTCTGGTCATGGCCGCCTGGTAGCCGTCGGCATTGCCCGTAAAGCGCAGGCTCATGGTGAGCAGGCCCGCGCCGACGCCGGAAAAGACGGCCGTGCCGGCGATGGGGCCGGCCGCATCCGTGCCGCCGGCGGCGTCGCGGGAAAAGGCGTAGGTGGCGAGCTGCCCGGGCAGGGTCGTCGCCAGGGCGCAGCACTGCCGACTGCGCTCGCGGATATAGTCCGCCACGGCCCCGCTCCCGGCGGCCGGCAGGGCCAGGGGCCGGGCGAAATCGCAGGACTCGCCCCGGTCGCGGCCGACGCGGAAGCGCTTGCGGCCGAGCTTGTCCGCCAGGGAGCGCGGCGTCTCGCCGGAACCGATGTCGTAGAAGGAGAAACCGGCCGGAGCCTCGGGCGCAGCGGCAAAGCGCACGGCGCGCGAAACCGGGGCGCGCAGGGCAAACGCCTGCGGCGGCACGGGCGCGGCCAAAAGCGCGGCCGGCGGCGCGGGCAGGCGCGGCGGCCTGCGCGAAAGCTCTTCGTAGTAGTAGGCCCCGGCGGTCAGCACGAAGGCGAGGCCGGTAAAAAGCGTTGCCAGGATATATTTGAGCAGCCCCAGCCGCTCCAGGGCCGGAACCCAGCCCGTGCGCGCGCCCGCCATGGCATCCTCCCGCGGAGTCTCTACCCGCCTATCGGACACGTCTCCGGCGTCCCTTAGGCCTCTTCCACGCGAACCGGCCTAAGGGCACGGCGCACCATACGGGGTGGTCCAGGAGGGGCCCCCGGCCCCTCCTGGCCGCCGGAGGCGTCTCCCCCCAATCATCTCGCGGCAGGTTTGGCCGGGATGCGGATGCACTGGGTGAGCGCCAGGGAGACGGCGCCGAGGCCCACGCCGATGAAGAACGGAATCTTGTAATCGACCATCCACAGCACGCCGCCGAGCACGGGCACGACCACGGCGGCGATGTGGTTGATGGTGAAGCCCATGGCCATGCCCGAGGCCATGTCTTCAGGCGCGGCGATCTTCTGGTAGTAGGTGCGCACGCCCACGTTAAAATTGAAGATGAGGAAATCGAGGACGTACATGATGCCGGCCACGATGTGGGAATCGGTGTAGGCGTAGGTGAGGAAGACGAGGATCATGCCGGCGTATTCGACGGTGAGCAGCTGGCGCTCGCCGAAACGGTTGATGGCCCGGCCGATCAAGGGGTTGAGGAAGTAGTTGATGGCGTTGTTGATGATGAAAAGGATGGAAATGGCCTGGATGGAATAGTCGAATTTCTTGACCAGCAGGAACACGGCGAAGACGATGAAGATCTGGCGGCGCGAGCCCTCGAGGAATGTGAGCACGTAATAGAGCCAGTATTTGCGACGCAGGTACATCTTCTTTTTCTGGGGCGCGCCGTGCGTCTCGCAAGGCTTCTTGCAAAGTCCCCACACGCCCACGGCCGCGACGAGGGCCCCGACCAGGGCGAACATGCCTTTGTAGCCCATGGCGTCGGAAAGGAAATAGATGAGGATGCCGACGGCGATATTGGCCAGGGCCCCCACGGCGCGCACGCGCGAAAGGACGACCGGAGCCTCGAAGGTGTTGAACTGCTGCAGGGTGAGCGACTGGTTGAGGGGCTCGTAGTAGTGAAAGCCCGTGGACATGACGAGGGTCGTCAGCGTGAGGCCCCAGAAGCTCGGGAAATAGCCCGTGGCCGCAAGCCCGATGCCGAGCACCAGGATGGACAGCGAGGCGGCGCGCTGCTCGCTGAGGACAAACAGCACGTAGATGACGAGCATGGAGAGAAAGCCCGGCACCTCGCGGATGGACTGGACGAAGCCGACGGCGTCGGCCCCGAGGTGGGCCGAATCCACGGCGAAGTTGTTGATGAGCGTCTGCCAGGCCTGGATGCCGGCCGTGGAGGCGATGGTGGACACGAGCAGGAAAAGCAGGATGTCCGCCCTGCCCGAGGCGCGAAGGGCCGTGCGGGTGAGGGCGTGTTCCGGCCGGGCCGGATCGAGGTGTGGCTTCACGGGATGATGCTCGGTTTGCGGCTACTGAGCCACAGTTGCAGGACCAGGAGCGTCCAGAGTTTCTTGCGGTGGTCGGCCGCGCCCGAGGCATGGTCGGCGACGAGGCGGCCGACTTCCCTGGGATCGAAAATGCCCTGCTCGCGCAGGTGCTTTTCGCCAAGGAGCATGTCCACCTGCGGCCGCAGTTGGCCGCGCAGCCAGGACGCCACCGGAATGAGAAAGCCGCGCTTGCCCCGGCCGAGAATTTCCTTGGGCAGCAAGTCCGCCACGGCTTTTTTGAGAATGTACTTGCGGTTGGTTCCCCGCAGCTTGTAGCGCGCGGGCAGGCGGCAGACGAACTCGGCCACGTCGCGGTCGAGAAAGGGCGCGCGCGCCTCCAGCGAATGCATCATGGAGCAGCGGTCCACCTTCACCAGGATGTAGTCGAGCATGTACTGGCGGGCGAAGACGTAGCCGACCCGGGCCAGGGGGTCCTGCGCGGGATAGGCCTCGAACAGCGCGCGCGTGGGCGCGAAAAGGTTCGCGGGATCGAGCAGCCCCGGCACGGGCTCCCGCCACAGGTGCGCCTGCGCCTCGGCGGTGAAGGCGGAAAGCCAGGTCTGCACGCGAAGCCACTTCGGGGCCACAGCCCCGGCAAGAAACGTGTCCGCGACGAAGCGCGGGTTCACGTAGCCGGCCGAGTGCGGCAGGAGTTTCGTCAGCGGCTCGATGACCCGCTTGCGGGCGAACGCCGGCAGGCGGTCGTAGGCCGCGGCCAGGTTGAAGGCCGGGAAATATTCGTAGCCGTAGAAAAGCTCGTCCGGGCCGTCGCCGCCAAGGGCCACGGTGACGTTTTCGCGCGTGACCTGGGACAGCAGGTAGGTCGGCACGATGGACGGGTCGGCCATGGGCTCGTCGAAGCGGGCGACGATCTCGGGCAGAAGCGAGCCGCAGGCGTCGGCGGAAAGGATGCGCTCGTGGTGGTCCGTGGCGAAGCGGCGGGCGACCAGGCGGGCGTAGCGCGACTCGTCGTAGGAGGCTTCGGAAAAGCCGATGCTGAAGGTCTTGATGCGGCTGACCATGCCGGCGGTCAGCGCCGCCACGGTCGAGGAGTCGATGCCGCCGGAGAGGAAGACCCCGAGCGGCACGTCGGCCACCAGCCGGCGCTTGACGGCCTGGGCGAGCAGCAGGCGCAGTTCGGCGCACAAATCCTCTTCCGAGGCCTTGGGCGCGGGGCCGGGCAGGGGCATGTCCCAGTAGGAGGCGGTGGTGAGCTTGCCGTCGCGCCAGAGCAGGCTGTGGCCGGGTTTGAGCTTGTAGACGCCCTTGTAGATGGTCTCGGGCGTGGGCACGTATTCGTAGGCGACAAAGCGCATGAGCGCGGCCAGCGGTGTTTCCAGGCGCAGGAACGGCAGCTTCTCGAAGGCGGAGAGCTCCGAGGCGAAGGCCAGCACGCCCCCCTGCGCCGTGTAGTAGAAGGGCTTTTTGCCGAAGCGGTCGCGTGCGGCGAAAAGCGTGCGGGAGGCCTTGTCCCACAGCGCAAAGGCGAACATCCCTTCCAGGGCGTCGAGCCCCTCCGGCCCGTCCAGGAGCCAGGCGGCAAGAAGCACCTCGGTGTCGGAATTCGTGCGGAAGCGGAAGCCCCGGGCGGCGTAGCGGGCCTTGAGCTCCCGGTAGTTGTAGATCTCGCCGTTGAAGGTGACGACCGCCCTGCCGTCCGCGTCCTCCATGGGCTGGGAGCCGGCGGCGAGGTCGATGATGGAGAGCCGCCGGTGGCCCAGGGCGCAGTGGCCCTCGAGGAGCAACCCCTCGCCGTCCGGGCCGCGGTGGCTCAAAGCGCCGGTCGCGGCGGCAAGCCAGCCCAGGCGCTCGGGTTCGGGGGGCGGCGTCTCGGCCAGGGGCCAGACGAAGCCGGCGATGCCGCACATGTCAGCGCACGCCCTGCGCCGCCGTCTGGGCGAAGAAATCGAGGATGGCCCGGGTGTTGGCCTCGGGGTCGAACATGCGGGCCACGCGTTCGCGGCCCGCTTGCGCCATGGCCACGGCCCGGTCGCGGTTCGCGGCCAGGTCCATGACGGCGTCGGCCAGGGCCTCGGGGTCGCGCTGGCGCACGAGCCGGCCCGTGACGCCGTCCTCCACCACTTCCGGGATGCCGCAGACATCCGTGGCGACCACGGGAATGCCGTGGGCCAGGGCCTCCATGATGACGTTGGGGATGCCGTCGCGGTCGCCGGTGGGATGCACGACGCTCGGCATGACGAAGACGTCGCTTGCGGCGTAGAGTTCGCCCATGCGGTCGTGGCTGACGAACCCGGGCAGGAAGACGCGGGCGCGCAGGCCGTGGATGCGGACGCGGCGGCGGATGACGGCCGTGGGCCAGGGCATGCCCGCGCCGACCAGGGTGAGCTGGTAGGGAAATCCCCGGCGCGAGAGGATGGCGCAGGCGTCGATGAGCACGTCGAAGCCCTTGGTGCGGCAGAAACGCCCCACCGCGAGCAGCCGGTACGGCGGCTCCATGTGCACCGGGGAGCGGCTTTTGCCGGCAAGGGTCAGGCTGTTGTAGATCTGGCGGATCTTGCCCGCAGCCTCCGGGGCCGTGTCGGCGAGGTAGGCGATGTTGGCCTTGTTGTTGGTGAGGATGGCCACGGCGGCGCGCATCTTTTCGGCCAGCGCCCCGTCCGGGGGGTAGATGTCGCCGGCGCGCGCGGAAAAGGAAAAGGGGATGCCGGACAGGCGCGAGGCCACCCAGGCGGCCGTGGCCGGGCCGTTGGCCCAGCCGGCGTGGATGCGGCGGATGCCGTCGGCCAGGAACCTGCGGGCCAGGGTGAAGCCGGCGCACATGGCCCAGACGTTTTCGCCGGCCACTTCCAGGCAGCTCCAGCGCCGGAAAGGAATACCGGCGAGGATGCGCGCCGTTTCCACGGGTCGGCGCAACGCCCACCAGGCCATATCGGCCAGGATGCGCGGGACGGCGGCCATGCCCAGGCGCGTGACGCTCGGCGCGACCTCGCGCATCTGGGGGGAAAGGTGCTTGGCGGCCTCGCCGTAGAGCGCGTAGACGCGAAACGGCATGCCGGCGGCCTTGGCGTTTTCCACTTCCCGAAAGATGAAGGTCTCGGAGGGCAGCGGATACCACAAAAGGATATAGGCGGTTTTGGGGAGGCTCAAATCGTATGCTCGCCTGCTGAGGGCTTGGCGTTTCCGGACAACGGCGGCTATGTAGTCCAGGGAGCGGCGCGCTGTAAAGCCGAGAAGGCGAAACGGCGCAAAGCGCTTGCGCCCCGGGCGGCTTACGGCTAAGCATAGGGTTGGGATATGCCGCGCGCGGCGTGCCCGAAGCTGCGGCTGGGGCGGCTGGCATTTTGGGGCGATAACGGCAAGCGGGCAGGGAACCTCGATGGCGCAGACCAACATTCTCCTGGAAACCGGGACCAACGAACTCGAAATCATCGAATTCTACATCGACGAGGCGCCGGAAGAGGGCGTCAAGCCGTACCGGGCTTATTACGGCGTCAACGTGGCCAAGGTGCTGGAGATCATCCGCCTGCCCAAGGTCACCGGCATGCCGCAGACGCCGCATCCGTGCGTGATCGGCACGTTCAACCTGCGCTCCCGCGTCATCCCGCTGATCGACCTGAGCATGTGGCTCGGCAAGCCCATGGCCCGCGACGACAACACCAAGGTCATCGTCTCGGAGTTCAACAAGGTCATCAACGCCTTCATGGTTTCGGGCGTCACGCGCATCCACCGCCTGAGCTGGTCCGAGGTGGAGCCGCCCTCGGGCTACGTGACCTCGTTTGCGGCCAACAATTTCACGGGCGTGGTGAAGTTCCCGGACCACATCGTGCTGCTGCTCGACATGGAGCAGATCATCTGGGACTTGAACCCCGCCCTGGCCATGAAGACCGAGCGGGAAAGGCAGGAGGCGTCGATCCCCGAACCCCAGCGTTCGGCCTACAAGACCCTCGTGGTGGACGACTCCAACTCGATCCGCCGGCTGATCGCCACCTACCTGGAGAAGGACGGCTTCGAGGTGTTGCAGGATATCAACGGCCAAAACGCCTGGGACCGGCTCATGGCCTGGAAGGAAGAGACGGTCAAAAACGGCGTGCCGCTCGCGCACAACGTCAATCTCGTCGTGACCGACATCGAAATGCCATCGATGGACGGGCACACCCTTTGCCGCAAGATCAAGGACGACCCGGTGCTCAAGGACTTGCCGGTGGTGCTGTTCTCGTCGCTGATAAACGACCAGCTCTACCACAAGGGCCTTTCGGTGGGCGCGGACGACCAGGTGACCAAGCCCGAGGTGGGCACCCTGGCCGAGCGGGCGCGCAAGCTCATCGAGGAGCGGCGTTAGCGCGGCGCAGCGGCAAGAGGCAAGCGGCGCGCCTGAGGCGTCCGGCGGGCGCACGGCGGCGGCGTTCGGATCGCTTGCGGCGCAACGCAAGTGCGTCCGCAACCCGATTCGGGGCTCTTTTACAGTTTCCAGGCGCATTCGCTGCGGCGTTTTCAACGAACCGTCACCCTCCGGGCGTAGGAACTCGAACCCCGAAGGCGTGGACTGCGACGCGCCTTGCGGGCGGAATGTTTGTCCGCAAACCACAGTTGTGCAGACGAGGCGTTTCCCATGCGGATGTTGCTTGTTGTCCGCGACGACCGGGCCAGGGACCGCTACAGCGAGGAACTGGCCGCCCTCGGGGCCGCGTGCGACGTGGCCCGGACATCGGAAGAATTGCAGGCCGCCACGCGGCACTGCCGGTACAACGGCGTGCTCTTCGACGTGCCGACCCTGGTGCGGGCCAAGGATCTCGACCGCCGGCTGTTGCAATCCCTGACGGAAATCTATCCTTCGGCGCGGCTCAAGCTCGACCCGGCAACGGGCATGGTCTACGCCCTGGGCAACAACGCGGGACCGGGCTCGCGCGACGGGCTGTCGGTGTTCGTGGCGGCCTGCCGGGACTTCCTGCCGCGGGGGATGCGGCGCGGGGAGCGTGTGGAGGCGCACCTGCCGGCAGTGCTCTGGCGCACGCCGCCGGACGGCAGCGGCCGGGGGGAGCGCACGTCCACGATCAATGTTTCCTACCTGGGTTGTTTCCTCCATACCGCGAGCGACTGGACCCTGGGCGATACCGCCTGGGTGGAGTTTCCGGACGTGACGGAGGAGACCACGCGGGCGCGGGTGGCGTGGCACGAGCCCTGGGGCCTGCGACGCGTGGCCCCGGGCGTTGGGCTGGCTTTTCTGGACATCCCCGAGGCGCTCTACAAGGAGCTCGGCCGCCTGGGCTGCGAGCCGGTGGATTTCGAGGTTGCCTCAAAGGACAAAGCCCTTTAGGTAGCGCTTGCACGGAGGGATGGCCGAGCGGTTTAAGGCGGTGGTCTTGAAAACCATTGACGGGGCGACCCGTCCGGGGGTTCGAATCCCTCTCCCTCCGCCAAATGATGATCCAGCCAAGTCCGATACGATCCAAAAAATCAGTGATTCCAGCGTAGAACCGGCCTAACGAGGTCCGATGGGGTCCAGTTTGGTCGTTTGACATCCGGGTAACAGGCGGGTAGCTATCCGGGTAGGCGTTTTGGGTAGACGGGTAACCGTCAAAACCTAGGCCCTGCCTGGATGGAGGTCCACATGCCTCTTACCGATCTTGCCGTAAGAAATGCCAAGCCGAGCGCCAAGACTGTCCGTCTCCGCGATGAACGCGGCCTTTACCTCGAAGTCAGCCCCAAGGGCGGTAAGTGGTGGCGTCTGCGCTACACCTTCCAGGGGAAGGAAAACATGCTCTCCCTCGGCGTCTACCCTGACGTGTCCCTCAAGGATGCCCGGGAGCGACGCGACGCCGCCCGTAAGCACCTTGCCCAAGGTATAGACCCGAGCAAAATCCGCCAGGAAGAAAAGGCCGAAGCTGCCGCCGAGGCCCTGACCTTCGAGCACGTGGCCCGGGAGTGGTACGAACGCTTCAAGCCCAAGTGGTCGCCTTCCCATTCCCTGGACGTGATCCAGCGGCTTGAAAAAAACGTCTTCCCTTCTCTTGGCCCCCGCCCCATCCGCGACATTACCGCCCCCGAATTGTTGGCCGCCGTCCGCCTCATCGAAGGACGGGGAGCCGTGGAAAGCGCCCGCCGCATCCTGCAAATGTGCGGTCAAATCTTCCGCTATGCCATCGCCACGGGACAGGCTGACCGGGACATTGCCGCCGATCTGCGCGGGTCATTGCCGCCTGCCAGGGAGAAGCATCACGCCAGCATCACGGACCCCAAGGCCGTAGCGCAACTCCTGCGGGCCATAGATGGTTATCAAGGGGCCTTCATGGTCCTATGTGCCCTGCGGTTGGCTCCGTTGGTATTTGTACGGCCGGGTGAACTGCGCCATGCGGAGTGGTCGGAGATAGACTTCGACAAGGCAGAATGGCGCATCCCAGGCCCCAAGATGAAAATGAAAGAGCAACATATCGTGCCTCTTTCCACTCAAGCAATCGCCATCCTGCGGGAACTGCATCCCCTGACCGGGGCGGGCAAGTATGTGTTCCCGTCCGTGCGGTCCTCATCCCGGGCCATGAGCGAGAACACCGTCTTGGCCGCCCTGCGCCGCATGGGCTACACCAAGGACGAAATGACCGGCCACGGCTTCCGCTCCATGGCTTCTACCCTGCTCAATGAATTGGGATGGAACCGTGACGCCATCGAACGCCAGCTTGCCCATGCAGAGCGCAATGCCGTCCGAGCGGCCTACAATTTCGCTGAACATCTGCCCGAGCGCCGCCGCATGATGCAGTCGTGGGCCGACTACTTGGACACGCTCAAGGCCGGGGCGAAGGTGACGCCTCTGCACGCGACGGCGGGAGAATGACCACCACCATGGAGGAATCCGCCTGAAGGGGGCGGACCTTATAAATCGGCCCCGGCTGGTGCTAGCTCCACCGGCCAGGGCCTTATCACAACCGACCTGAAAGGAAGGTGCGGCCATGACTGAGACGGGCATATCGTACGGCAAAAGTCCCAGCAAGCGGCCCCGGTGCGCGGCATGTCGCTGGAGGCTTGACAATTCCTGCCACAAGCGTTCCCCGTGGATTGTCGCGGGACAGGTGACGGGCGGGCACGGGCATGTGGGCGTTTGGCCCGAGGTGCCGGCGGATAGCTGGTGCGGTGACTTCGCATATCAGCAGGAGGTCTAGGCCATGAGCGACAAGGAATATCAGGGCGGCAAGCTCGGTGAAGACGTTGTGCGCGGCGTGGACTGGCTGGCGGAATTCCTCCGGGATTTCGTGGACCGCTTGTCCTTCATTGCCGAAGGGCTGGGGGGCAAGGAGCCGACGATCCGGGGCGCGGAACTGGCCGTGCGAGACGCCGAGAAGACCATGTGGGAAATGATCGACACGGTGAAGGGCCTTCCCGAAAAGACCCGGGAACTGGCCGAGATTGCCGAGGGCAAGGGGCCGCTGCTACCCGAGACGTTTTCCGAGGTCGAGCTTTTCAAGGCGTTGGCCGAGGCCCGGGAAATGCCGCATGGCCTGACCGCCCGCAACTTCATGTGCGAGGCCGCCATCAAGGCTTTTGAGGTCTACAAAGAGAAGTACGCCGAACCCTACCCCCACGAAGAGGCTGTCGCCGCTGTCGTCGAGGCCACCATGGAGAAGATGCCCGAAGCCGAGGGGGCATCCCATGCCTGAGGTCAACACCGATCATGAGCCGTATTTCCTGGCGGACAAGATTTACGCCCGTGCATCCTTCACGGCTGAACTGCTGAAGTTCTACCCCCATGTGCCGACTGAATTGGACATGACCGCGATGTGGGCCATGTTGGAAGACATCGCCGCCGACGCCAAGAAAGTGATGCAGGCCCTTGACCCGGCCAAGGCGCAAAACACCATAATCGGCCAGGGGGCGGACCATGGATAAGCCCCAGCTGCACAGCATCGGGAAGGACGGCCAGAAGTCCAACCCCACCGAACCCGAGGAAGAGCTTGACTACCACGTCGAGGTTTCGTCAGCGGCCAACGTGTTCCGGTTCTTCGAGGAGTACTTCAACGTGGTGGGCGACGGAACCGCCGAGGTGACAGAGGCGGACGGCTACGCCTTGGCGCATATCTTCGGCCTGTGCTCCAAGCGCCTGTATTTGGTCCTGTAGCTGCACTGCGTAGACATTTCCCCGCCCTAGGGTAGCTCCTGAAAAGCCGGAACCCTACCGGCCTGGGCGGGGATTTTTGATAGGGGCAAGCTGAGGGGGCTTAAAATGTGTATAATCCGTTTTTACGAGGGAACGTCAGTAGACGATGACAATGACAATCCGTTTGTGACAGAGGACAACCTTTTATTCTGGAAAATTCAATACATAAAACGAAACAAAAGAGTGCAAAACCAACGCGCTATTGAACTCGAAAAACTACAGAAATTATCCAAAGAAGATGATTCTGTCACATCTATTCTGCACGCAGAGGGCTGTCCTCCGCTTTTTCACGCAGAGTATGGCCCTAAGCCTGTAGAGATAATTCAACAGATTGCAACTAAGACGTTCAAGCCAACAGCATACACCTGGGACCCGCCAGATCAGTACTTAGTAGAGTTTACTGTCAAGCCCGATTTATTGCTTGCTGAAATAAATTGGCGCGGATCAAAAGAAAAAATACTACACCAAATATCGCTTATGCTAGATATTTTAAATGGTAAAAGTAGGCCAGTTTCTACTATCGAAACCATAAAGAACGATAAACGACAAGAAGGCGCAAACGATGGGCCAGTGTCAATATACAATAAACCAATATATATTATAGAAAAATGTTGTCACAAAGAAGAGAGAGATGTTGTTTGCAACAACAGCGATTTATCCCGTGCCATTGGCTTATGGCTCTGGGATTGTGTTTATGAACTTGGAGGAAAGCGTGGCACAAAAATTAAAGCAATCCGTGAGATTGAAAACATATTCCACGCTAAAAATACAGAATTGCCGTATGATAGGGATTATTGCTATTATTTATTAAGAAGAACTGACGAGTGCATCGAAAAGTGTAATGTTCTGGGAATTGACAGAAAAGCATGAGAAAGTTTGCAAATATTTTGCCATGCATTTTACTGAAATAATAAATTAAGTAGATTTCCAGGGTCTAGCTGTGGCCTCATGAACCCCGGCGAAAAGCCGCTTCCCTTGGCGGTCTGGCCCTGGATTATTTCAAGGGGAAGTTGAAGGGGGCTGTTGGAGTGAAAAAACAATCACAAGACATTAAGACTTTGTTTTATCGCTTGTGGTCATTGGAATATGTTTCTAGAAATAATCACTTTATCAACGACAAATATAAAATTAGTGCATTAGAAAACAAGCTGGAGCCATATTCTAAAGTTATGCTCGACGAGCTTGATGATTATTATAGGAAGTTAGGGATTTCTTTGACACATGAGGAGCTTGTTGACAAATTATCCGAGGGCAAAGAATATCTTAGGCATGATATAATTAAAGAATTTGATGAGTATGATCAAAATTACCCGTGGCAAAAAGATGAATGTCATATTTTTGACAGGGATAGATTTGTATTGGATGAATTTGTCAAATTAAAATCCTATACAGACCTACCTGACAGCATTAAATCAATAATGGCAGAGGGGTTCTTTATTTCACAAGAATGTGAGCTTCGATATGGATTTTCTTTGTATGAAAGACCAGCAAGAAATTCTGAATATATATTGTTAAACATAAACACTCCAACGCGTATGGTATTTCCTTATCACAATCGTGGTATCGCTCCAGGGTATAAAATTGAAGAATTCGGAAATTTTGATGGCAAACGGAAAATCATCGCTCGTGAAGAACATAAAAAAGACATAATTTACACTGGGCGTCCCGGTGATTTCTTTTTATGTCTCAATTTTAACGAGCCACTACCTATAGTTATAGATTGGATTACAAAGCTATATAATTTTTACATTAAAAAAGATAACTTCAAGCCTGATGATTTGTCAACTGAATGTCTCCGCGCCACTGCATTGGGTGAGTGTACCCCAAAGAGTCAAGCCCCCCGCGCTGCCGGATTATGGCTTTGGGACCGAGTAAAGGAGCTTAGAGGAGGTGAAGGTGCCAAGACTCAAGCTATCGACGAAATACAAGATAAGTTTGATTTAGACATGCTAGGACTTGGCAATAAACAAATTACTGAGTTCTACCATTATCTAAGAAGAACTGAGGCTTGTATTGAAGCAGCCAAGGTACTTCCTTTCGACAAGAAAAATCCCGAAAGCAAAAAGCGCAAGCGTCCTTCTGGAACCCGAAAGCGTAAACTGGTTCCAGGAACAAAAACCGCCAAGTAGGTTCCAGGAACCAAAAAACATTTTCCGGTTCTTTTTCATTCTCGGACTTTTTTGGTTCAAACTGACCATTCCACCCCACGGCCCGTGAGTCTCGCCGCGAGGGTGGTCACTCCGAACAGGAGAATGGCCAGTTGCAACCAGACCTTCACAAGTCCGAACGTCTCCTCCGTCTCCCTGCCGTCCTCGACCGTGTTGGCTACAAACGTAGCCGTTTCCTCGACCTTGTGCGCCAAGGCGTGTTCCCCCGGCCCGTCAAGCTGGGAGCGCGTGCTGTGGCGTGGCCTGAAAGCCAAATTGACGAACTGGTGGACCGGCTGGCGGCTGGGAAGGGGGCTTGTCATGAGTAGCCCCCAGGAAATGCAAAACCCCGGTGACGGCCGGGGCTTCGCGGGAAAGGTTGTCTGCGACGACAAGCCCATTCTGCCCAGCCCTACCGAAAATGGCAACGACAATTCCGCATCTGCCCAACGGTCCCGGTTGTTGGCCGCCCTCATCAAAGGCCCCGTCTCGACCCTGGCCGCCCGCAAGTATCACGACATCTTACACCCGGCCGCCCGAGTGCAGGAGCTACGTAATCGCGGCCACCTGATCGACACGGTACGAATCGACGACGTTACAGCCGAAGGCAACGTGCATCGCGTCGCTCTGTACCTCTATCGGGGCATGAAGGGGGCGGAATGACAGCCGCCCTTGATACCCTGCAAACCCCAGCCGAATTTCTTGCTCTGCTCTATCCCGACGCAGACTTCGACGGGTGGTTGACCTTTTTCACCAAGACCCGGGGCGGCAAGACGGTGACGGCGGCCTTCCATCGTTCAAGGCTGGCCGATGCCGAGAAATGGGCGCTTGCCCAGGCCAAGACCGCCAACGTCTGGCACGGTGTCGGGCTGCGAAAAGAGAAGCCGGCGAAAAACGCGCGCGGCAAGGCCGAGGACGTGATCGCCATTCCGGGAATCTGGCTAGACCTCGACGTGAAGGGGCCGGGCCATGCCCAGGAAAACTTGCCCGCCACCTTCGAGGAAGCCCTCGACTTCATCAACGCCTTACCCCTCAAGCCCTCGCTCATCGTCTTCACGGGTGGAGGGCTGCAACCGTACTGGCTTTTCCCGGAACCGATGCGGCTTTCGGCGAAAGAGGAATGGACCCGGGCAAAGAACCTGTCCGAGCGGTGGCAACGCTTCATCATCGCCATGGGCATGGGGCGCGGGTGGAAGTTCGACAATACCGCCGACCTCCCCCGCGTCCTGCGCCTGCCGGGGACCTGGAACCGCAAGACCGGCCAGCCCGTGCTGGTCACGGTCCCGGCCGAGCATGTGGACCTCGCGGCCCGGTATGATCTGGTAGCCGTCGAAGCCGTGTTACCCCCGGTCGAGACGCCCCAGGCCGAACCGGATCATGCCGAGGGCCGCGACGACGTGGCCGACGCCGACATCAAGTTGATCTTGGGCAAGTGCGCCTGGGCGCGGCACTGCCGAGACGACGCCGCCGGCCTGCCGGAACCCGAGTGGTATGCGCTGCTCTCCATCCTGGCCCGGTGCAAGGATGGTGCGCGGCTGGCGCATGAGTCGAGCAAGGCCCATCCGAAATACAACCCGGCCGAAACCGACGCCAAGCTCAAGCAGGCCATGGACAAGGCCGGTCCCCGGACTTGCGAGAGCATCAAGGCCGACTTCGGCACGTACTGCAACGGCTGCGCCGCCAGGGTCAAAAGCCCCATCGTCTTGGGCCGGGTAGACCGCCTGCCCGAAGGCTTCCAAGTCCGGGAAAACGGCATCTACTTCAGGACCGAGGACAACGACGGCAACCCGGAATGGCATTGGCTGTGTTCGCCGCTCAAGGTGCTTGCCCTGACCCGTGAAGGCGATGACCTGGAATGGGGCCGGCTGGTCGAGGTCCGCGACCCGGACGGCAACGCCCATCGGTGGGCCATGCCGATGCGGGCCTTGCGCGGGTCTGGTGATGATCTACGGGGCGAGTTGATGGCTATGGGGCTGTGTCTCGCTCCTGGCAAAGGCCCTGCCCGGCTGCACCAGTTCCTTTCCCTGTGTCGCCCGCGTGGCCGTGTGCGCTGCGTCCCCCGGATAGGCTGGCACGGCCGCCGGTTCATCTTGCCCGATGCCGTCTTCGGCTTCGAGGCTGGGGAATCCGTCATCCTGCAAGCCGAGCGCGTGGACAATCCTTTTAAAGTCCAGGGCTCGCTATCCGACTGGCAAGAGTCCATCGGCCGCTTCTGCGTCGGAAATTCCCGGCTGGTACTGTCCGTGTCCGCCGCCCTGGCCGCGCCTCTGCTTTATCTGGCCGGTGCCGAGTCCGGGGGGCTGCATTTCGTCGGCAGGTCCAGTCACGGGAAAACCACGGCGCTTATTGTGGCCGGGTCCGTGTGCGGCGGCGGCGGCGGTGTCCGGGGTTATGTCCTGCAATGGCGGGCCACGGCCAACGGCCTGGAAGGCGTGGCGGCGGGACACTGCGATGCGCTCCTTTGCCTGGACGAGCTGTCCCAGGTGACGCCCCAGGCGGCCGGCGAGACGGCCTACATGCTGACCAACGAAACCGGCAAGACCCGGGCCACCAAGCAGGGAACCGCCCGGAAGCCGGCGGAATGGCGCATCCTGTTCTTGAGCACGGGGGAAATCACCTTGGCCGACAAGATCAGGGAGGACGGCAAAAGCCGGGCCATGGCGGGGCAGTTGGTGCGCGTCGTGGACATTGACGCCGATGCGGGCGCGGGGCTCGGTTTGTTCGAGAACTTGCACGGCTTCCCGGATGGAGACGCCTTCTCCCGCCACCTCAAGGAAGCAGCCAAGCGGGCCTATGGCGTGGTGTTGCGGGCGTTCCTGGAAAAGCTGGCGGCCGACTATGACGACGCCATGCGGGTGGTCCCGGCGCTCATCACGACCTTCACGGCCGAGCACTGCCCAGCCGGGGCCGATGGACAGGTCCGGCGCGTGTGCAACCGCTTCGCCCTGGTGGCCGCTGGTGGCGAGTGCGGCGCGGCCTACGGGGTCTTGCCCTGGCCGAAAGGTGAGGCAACCCAGGCGGCGGCGCGGTGCTTCCGTGATTGGCTGGCGCTGCGAGGCGGCACGGGCGCGTCCGAAACGCAGGCGGGCCTTGCCCAGGTGCGGGCGTTCTTCCAGGCCCACGGGTCCAGCCGGTTCGAGGTGTGGGGCAATCAGGCCGACGAGTCCAAGACCATCAACCGCGCTGGTTTCCGCCGGAAGGACAAACTGACGGGCGCATGGGAATACTATGTGCCGGCGGCCGTGTTCAAGTCGGAGATCGCTAGAGGGCACGACGATAGGCGGCTGGTCAAAGAACTGGTTGAGCGTGGCCTTGTTATCCTCGGCACGGACGGCTTGCCGGCTTCTGGTCATCGCATCCCCGGACAACCCTTCGCCCGGTACTACCACTTCGCGTCGAGCATCGTCTCGGAAGATTCCGATACGTCAAAAAGCGCCGTTGCAATCGTTGCAACCGTTGCATCCAGCAATGGCGCGGGTTCCAGCCGCAACGGTCCCGAATCCGCCGTCGTTGCAACCGTTGCATCTGACCGGCGCAACGGTGGACCTGCAACGGCCGCAACGATGGGCGAAACGGTATCGTTGCAGAAAAAGAGCAATGATTACAGTCACGCAACGACTGCAACGGCCGCAACGATCGAAAACGATAACCCCGAACAAAAAACGGCCCCGGTCATCGACATGAAGCCGGCCGAGGGAACCGGCTTATGGACCGGCCCGGCCGAGGTAGAGATATGAGCGCCGCCCGGATCATCACCGACATGGGCGCGGCGGTCGCCTTCGTGGATGGCAAGGTGAAGCTCTCCGGGCTGGACCGCCTGCCGGCCAAGGTTGTCGAGCGAGTGCTCAACGTGGCCCGGGAACGTCGGGAAGAACTGCGCCGGGAGCTAGACCCCACGGGTTTGGGCTGGCTCCCCGGTCCTCCCGATGGTGCCGCCCCATCGTTTGACGGCTGGTGGGCCGCCTTCGATCTGGCCGACGTGTGCCGCCTGTACGGCGTGCGGATCGTCCATGCCGGCAAGCGCATCCTCGCGGTCTTCGACCCGACCATGGAGCCCGAGCTTGTGGCTTACGCCTCCGAACTGCTGGCCGAGGCCCGGCCGTACCTTGCCGCCAATATGGACCGCCTGCCCATCCTGACCCAGGCCGAGGCCGTGAAGATTCTCTTGGACATCATGCGCCAGCACAAGGGCCTTCGGTTTTGTCGAGGTGACGGTGGGAGCCGTTGGCCATTGTTCCCAAAAGGATGGACCGCCGGGCAAAAGGCAACGGTGCAATCTCTGTGGTTCGCGGCTGGTGACGCCCTGGACGAGGATTCCTTCATGGAGGTGGACGCATGAGCCATCTTCGCATCATCGGCCCCACGTCTGACGATACCAGCATCGCAACCCACGACGAATTGAGCACCGGGGTCGAGGCCGTCTATGACCGGGTTCACGCACTGACCGTAGACGCGCTGCGGGAATCCTTCGCGAAATTGGAGAAAGATAAACTTAAGGCCCGCCCCGTCGCGTTCCTCGGCATAGACCCTGGCGCTACCGGATGTGCGGCCCTCATACATGCCGGAGGACATGATCTGTTCGACTGGCCCGGCGATGCCGCGCTTGTGGTGCCCAGGCTGGCGGATTGGCTGGCCCACTTCGACGTGCGCCTCGCTGCCTTAGAAAAGGTGGGCGCGATGCCCGGTCAAGGCGTCGTCTCCATGTTCACCTTCGGCCAGAACGTCGGCACATGGCACGGCATCCTCGCCGCTCTCGGCATCCCCTACGTCTGTCCCAGGCCCCAGGACTGGCAGCGCGGGCTTGTGGACAGGAAGGCCGGCAAGGACACGAAGGCCGCATCGCTGGCCACGGCACGGAGGCTGTTCCCCGACGCTGCCCTCGGCCGGAAGAAGGACCACGGCCGGGCGGATGCGCTCTTGCTGGCGTGGTGGGCACGTCGCCAGGGAATCGGCGCGGGGTAGCCCCCCTCCCTGGTCAACGATCTGGATATGGGAAGGGGATAACCCCCCGGGTCATGCCCCCCCCATGAAGCGCATGGGACTCCCGGTCATGTAGTACCTACTCCAAGAATTTTTGACGATTCCCACATGGAGGAAGATATGGGCAACGTGAAGCAATTCCCATTCATGCGGCAACAGGCCAAGCGCGACATGGGCAGGCTGAAACAGTGGGCCGCCAACTATGAGCGCAAGCCTGTGGTGGATGAAGACGATTTGTTTAACCGACTGCAAGACCTGTTGGCCTTCGTCCGCTTGGGCATGGTCGATTCCATCTTCACCGAAACCGACGTGCCGCCGGAACTGAAGGCGACACATGGCGTCATCCTCGACGCCATGGACTACTTGCCCGGTCGGCTGGCCCGAGCCTTCGCCCTGGATCGCTATTACCCGGAGGTGGCCGCCAGCATCCCCGACACCTTCACCATGGAGGACGACGAATGAAAGCCAAGCCCGCCGTACCCGGATATGACGGCCCCCGGAAAACCGCGCTTGAGAGCATCCGCTTGTTCTGTATCGGCTGCATGGGCGGATCGTTCGCCTTGGTGTCGGAATGCCCGTCTGTGGGTTGCGCCTTCCATGCCTACCGATCTGGCGTCATCGAGGCCGGCGCGTCTCGGCGTTTGCTCAAGATCATCCGCGCCTACTGCGACGGCTGCGCCCTTGGTGGCGACGTGGCTGGTTGCAAGGCTGGTAAGATATACTTGGACCTGTCGCCGTGTCCGATCTGGCCCTTCAGGTCGGGGCGGTCGCCTTACTATTCCGCCGAGGCCCGGGAACAACGACGGGCGCGGGCTATTTCTCTTTTCGGGAGCGCCACACAGGAAGCGGATTCCGGGCCAGGATTTCACGGGAACGCGACGACTGGGACAACCGGCCATCCTGCCGCAAGCGGTCGATAAAGAGGAGCCGTCGCCATGGGTAAAGAACAGGTTGCGAAGACGGGCAGGCCGAGCGGCTACTCGGAAGAGGTGGTGGGGACCATCTGCCAGGAGATCATGGCCGGCAAGAGCCTTCGGACGATCTGCGCCATGGAGGGGATGCCGGCAGCTTCGACGGTCTATGCTTGGCTGGGGCAGTACCAGGGGTTTCAGGACATGTACGCGCACGCGCGCGAGGTGCAAGCCGACATGTTGGCCGATGAAATTCTCGAAATTGCCGACTCGGACCTCGACCCGAACCGGGCGCGTGTGATGATCGACGCCAGGAAATGGCTTGCCGGGAAGTTGCGGCCGAAGAAATACGGCGACCGTGTGGAGCTTGACCACAAGGTGGACGGAACCCAGCCGATGCAAGTCACGGTGAACGTGGTGCCTTGCGGGAGCCCCGAGCCCGCCATCGAGGGCGAGATCGTCAAGCCGGCGCTGCCCGAGGCGAAGCAATGAACGCGACCGAACGCCGCGAGCTTGCCCAGGCGGCCAGTGCTTAAAACCACAACCGAACCTTGGAGGAAAGAGTATGACTGACGCCCCGTACAATCCCGAAACCGGCGAATGGACGGTGTTTGCTGACCCCAGGCCCGACAAGGCGGGTCCTTACGGGAAAGCTGTTGCTCATGTTCCCGGAACGCGCCCCTACTCCACGCCGACGCAAGTTTTGCTTTGGGGCGACGTGAAGCGCGCCGAAAGCTACTACCCCCAGGCCGCGCAACTGTTGGCGCAGGCGAACCGGGAGAACGTCAATGACCAGCCGTACTTTTTCAAGGAACGGAAGCTGGGCGGCGATGTTCGGTTCAAGTGTCGTCGTGATTTGTATCAGGACTTCATTGAGATTGAGGCGAAGCCGAAGCCGGTAAGCCCGGGGCCTCTTCATTTAAACTTTGACTCAAGCGCCGACGGCTTTTTGTCTGGCAACATTATTAAAGACAAAAATGTCGGCATGCCCATAGAGTACCCTGCCGAAATGGACGGTTATAGTTATCATCAACCGGGTATTGTTAAAGTCAACGGGGTGGATGGACTAGGAATTTTAGCAACAGATCCATGGAAAGGCCGTGCTTCAAGCGGCTCACTGTATTTTACTCCAAAAGAGCCAAGCTTAAATAAGACTATGTTCGTGTTGCTTAATTTCAGCAATGACGATTCTATAGATATTGGGTTTGGAACTGGCAGAATAAGAAAGGAACTTTGGTATGACAAGGCAACTTGTGGGCTAGATTTTAACTATAGCAGGTTACGCGGAGTTACAACTGTCAAAGAATATTCGTATGGTTATAGCTACGCATCAAATGACCCTGCATATTCGTCAATAGTGTCATTGAGGTATGATGTTTTGGAGTCTAAGCTAGATCCTTTGTATGGTGGCACCGTGAGGCGTGTTAACGCTTTGTCCACCCTTTGTATAAATGGCAGTGTTGTATTCAAAGGCGAAGAAAGCTATTCTTATGGCGGGGGAAACGGCCATAATGTCTATAGTCATATACAAGGTTCCATGGGGTGTTCTTTAAACTTCTCTCAATTTATGATCTGCGACCAATCCTTGTCTGGCGACGACGTTTGCCGCCTCACCGACGAGCTTGCTAAAAAGTGGGGTTTCTAGGCGGGGCAGATTGAACTAGCGGGTGGGGGCGGTAGCCGTCGCCAATATGGGAGCACTACGCGCGCACGCGCGCGAGGGATTTGGTGGAAACTTAGTGGTAACTGGCAATCAGTGAGAACACCATGGACGACGTTGACGAAGCCGAGCGCCGCCGGTTGCGGAAGCTGTGGCGAGAGCACTTTGCCGAGCACGAGAAGGTGGCGGCCGAATGGCGTGCCCGGGATTACCAGTACCCGCCTCCGGTGTTCCCGCCGTTCCCGGATGAATTGAGGGGCCTGACCTGTGGAGCCAAGACCAGGGCCGGGACACCGTGCAAGCGAAAAGACCTCTACACAAGCGCCCGCTGCCCGCTCCATGGCGGTCTGTCCACCGGGCCGACGACGCCCGAGGGCAAGGCCAAGGCCGCCAAAAACGGCCGCAAACCGAAGCGGAAAAAGCGGACCCCATGAGAGGTAGATAAAACTCTATTTTTTACGGCGAGTTTCGGTGACGGGATTGCCGTCAAGACAAAGTAACTTGAAGTGACTTGCCCGTTGGCCCGAAAAATACGGACAAATACGGCCGAGGCCCCGGCCCGGCATCACGTCGTCCGCAAGATTACGTACTCCAAGACCAGTTCCCGCATGTGGTAGAAAGACGGCGCGTCCAGCCCTCGCTGGTGAAGCTCCCGGGCTTCGTCATGGAGGTCGGCTTTCCGTAGCGCGGAGACGGCGGCGAGGTGAAACTCGTACATATCCCAGCCGGGGAGGACGGTAAGCGACGGCTTGGCCATGGCGGGCTGGTATCAGGCCGAGGCCCCGGCGGTCTACCAGTGGACAGTGAGTGGACACCTGAAAAAGGGCTGGCAGTTTACACCGAGTTTACACCTGAAAAAGCCCCCCGCTGCTGACAATCGACTTACACCTGAAAAAAGGGTAGCGACGTGTCATGATGAAGGGGAGAGATGAGAGAAAAAAATGCAGGGCGAGCACAAACCGGATAACTTTCCGGATAACAGGATTAATCCGAACAAGATTTATTCTGTAAGATAAGTAAGTTATGCCTTCAATGTGAAGTCCTCTCCCTCCGCCATTTTGCGGGCTTTGGCCCATTTTCAAAAAGTCTTCCCCCGCGCTGTCCCACTTCCCATAACAATCCCAAAGCCCGCCCTCTGGCGGCTTTGCCCTCTCCTCTCCATGTTGCTTTGCTGCCTTTGCCTGCCTCCCTCACGCAACCACTTCACCTTTGCCCGGACGTTTTCAACAAGGCGCGCCACTTGCGGGCGCATGGCGTCCTGGTCCGTACCGGTTTCGGCGCCGGCAGCACCATGCGCCGCCCGAAGTCCAAGCGACCGGGGACCGATGCCGGACAAGACCGTCGCTGCCGACCCGGGCCGTGGACGTGCCGGCTCGGCCGTCTTGCCGGACGTCGCGCCCGCCGCGAACGGACGGCCCCGCAAATTCCGGACCGACGGAAAATGAATCATGGTGGCTGCGTCCCGAGTGTGCTAACGAGGGAAGACAATGCAAAATGTCCTCATGCTGCACCCACCGTTGCCCTTGTCGTTCTGGAGCTTTCGCGAAACCCTGGCCATGACCGGAAAGAAAGCCCTGCTGCCGCCGCTGGGCCTGCTGACCGTGGCGGCCCTGCTGCCACGGGACTGGAACATCCGGCTGGTTGACCTCAACGTGCGGCCGCTGGTCGAGGCGGACTGGGACGGGATCGACCTGCTGCTCGTCACGGGCATGCTGGTGCAGCGCGAAAGCCTGCTGGAACTGCTCGCCGAGGCCAAGGCCCGCGGCATCGCCACGGCGGCCGGCGGGGCCTACCCCACCACTTCGCCCCAGGAGGTGCTGGACGCCGGCTGCGACTTTCTCATCCAGGGCGAAGGGGAAAACACCATCCCGGACCTGGTCGCCGCGCTTGCGGCCGGCCGCACCGGCGGCACGTTCGCGTGCGCGGACAAGCCCGCCCTGGCCGCTTCGCCCGCGCCCCGCTTCGATCTCATCAACCCCGGGGATTACGAATCCATGTCCCTTCAGACCTCCCGGGGTTGTCCTTTCGCCTGCGAATTCTGCGACATCGTGAGCCTGTTCGGACGGACCCCGCGCCACAAGACGCCGGAACAGGTCATCGAGGAACTGGAGGCCATCCGCCGGCTCGGCTTCCGCGGCACGGTGTTCGTGGCCGACGACAACTTCATCGGCAACCGTCCCCGGGCCGTGGCCCTGCTCGAGCGCATCATCGAATGGCAGGCCCGGTATGGCGAGCCGTTCGATTTCATCACCCAGGCATCGGTGAACCTGGGCCAGGACATCCCGCTGATCGACCTGCTGACCGCCGCCAATTTCTCCTATGTCTTCGTCGGCATCGAATCCCCGGACGAGGACGTGCTGACCGCCGCGCACAAGCTCCAGAACGTGCGCAATCCGCTGCTGGATTCCCTGCGGGCCATAAACGCCAACGGCCTCAGCGTCATCGGCAGCTTCATCCTCGGCATGGACGGCGAAAAAGCCGGAGCCGGAGAGCGCATGCGGGCCTTTGCCGAGGCGGCGGATTTGCCGTGGGTCATGGTCAACGTCCTGCGCGCCCTTCCTCTCACCGCCCTGTGGGACAGGCTCAAGGCGGAAGGCCGGCTGCACGACGGCATCGAGGAAAGCGGCTGGGACGCCCTGACCAATTTCACGCCCCTGCGGCCCATCGAGACGATCTTCGCCGAACAGGTCTCGGCCTTAAGCGCCCTTTACGCGCCGGGGGCCTACCTGGGACGGGTGCTTCGGGCCACGCTCGGCATGCGCCCGACCCGGGCCTCCATGCCGGGGGCCGCGCCCAGGGCGAAAGCCGATCCGGCCCTGGCCGTGGCCCGGAAAAACCCCAGCCCGGACTTCACGCCTCTGTTGCGCCTGCTCTGGCGACAGGGGGTGATCGGCGAGGCGCGCTGGCAATTCTGGCGGCAGTTGGCCCTCGTTGCCTGGCGCAACCCCAGCCGGCTGCGCCGCTACATTGTGCTCTGCGGCATGGGGGAAAACCTCTTTGCCTTTGTCCGCCACATCCGGGCCCAGGCCGAAACGCGGCGGTGCGCCCCGTCCTGTGCGCAGGCTTCCGCGATCGAACCGCAGCCGGCGGTCGCACCTCCGGCCGTGTGAGGAGCACCCGTCGTTTTTTTGGGGGGGCGATCCGCCATCCATGGACCGTTTCCCGCCCCGGCCCCGGCTGGACGAACCGCTTGCCGGGAGGATAGTGAAGAAGGCCGTCGGGGGGCGGCATCCGGGAACATGCCCGCCGCCACCCGCGCGACACCTTCATGGAAGCCACGACCGTCACCCGCTTTGCGCCGAGTCCGACGGGGCTGCTCCACCTGGGGCACGCCTTTTCGGCGCTCACGGCCTACTGCGCGGCGCGCGAGGCGGGAGGCCGGTTTCTGCTGCGCATCGAGGACATCGACCCCGTGCGCTGCAAGCCCGTCTTTGCCCAGGCGCTTTTTGACGACCTGCGCTGGCTCGGCCTGACCTGGGAGGAGCCCGTGCGCTTCCAGTCCGCGCACGGCGCGGACTACGCCGCGGCCCTCGAAATATTGCGGGAGATGGGGCTGCTCTACCCCTGCTTTTGCACGCGCAAGGAGATCGGAGCGCTTGCCGCGCCGCAGGAAAACGACGACGCGGGGCCGGTCTACCCCGGCACCTGCCGCGACCTGTCCGCGCAGGCGCGCGAGGCCCTGGCGCAAACCCGCCCCCATGTCTGGCGGCTGGACATGGCGCGGGCCTGCGCCCGGGCGGGAGCTTTGTTCTGGCATGACGCAGCAAAGGGCGAGGTCCGGGCCGATCCCGCGCGTTTCGGCGACGTCGTGCTGGCGCGCAAGGACGTGCCCACGAGCTACCACCTAAGCGTCACGGTCGACGACGCGCTCCAGGGCGTCACCTGCGTCACGCGCGGCGAGGACCTCTTCGCGGCCACGGACATCCACCGCCTCCTGCAAGCGCTCCTTTGCCTGCCGACGCCGCGCTATCGCCACCATGCGCTCTTGCGCGACGCCACGGGCCGCCGCTTCGCCAAACGCGATAAGGCCCTGACTCTGCGCTCCCTGCGCGAAGCCGGGAAAACGCCCCGGGACGTGCGTGCCATGGTCGGCTTCGGCGACCTGTCCCTTTGAGGGCTTCCGCCGCGACCGCGCCTACGCCTTGAAGGTGACATGCGCCCGCGACCGCAGCCTCCGTTCCATCTCCAGAGCCTGTTCGGCCACCTCCCTGGCACCGAGCTTTTCACTGAGGCACGACTCGATCCGAGAGAGCGGTCGATCGATATGCTGGAAGCAACCGGAGCAGAGATTCATGGAAAAAAGGAAAGACAACAAGCAAATCGCCACATTCTTCTGCATCGTTTCGACCTCGCCGACGCAACCACACGGCGCGTTCCACGCAGCGCTCCCGACTTTCTCTCGCGCGCATTGATATTGCAGGGTCTGCGAACGGGCCGACCCCAGGCACAGGAAGCCGCGCAAGTGTTTCCTTCCATGGTCCGCCCTGTAGTGCGCCGGGCACCTGTTGTCACTATAACAAATTGTCATGTGCGCCCCCGCCCGGGCAGGGCAGGCGGCGTGGCCGCGGCGGCCGCAACCCCGCATCCGGAGAATGGCAGCCGGGCGCGCGGCGCTGGGCGAAGGGTTGCGTGGGAGGCACGCGCAGGCGGCCGAGTGTGGCGGATTGTAAAAATACGGTCATATTTTATAGTAAAATATTTATTTCAAAGCATTATTCTCTTGATTTGATGCCCGAATTTCGTGAACGCGACACTAGTCGAGCTTGAAGCGCACGGCCAGCAGGGCCTTGCTCGGGACGGGACGGCCATTGCGTTTGGCCGGGAAAAACGACGACTTGCGGATGGCCCGCAGGGCCTCCTCGGCGAATTCCAGACCGGTGTGCGAGACGACTTCCGCATCGCGCAGCAGGCCCTCGGCGTCGATGGACAGGCGCAGGACCACCTTGCCTTCCTGGTTGTCCCGCTTGGCCTCGCTCGGGTATTGCGGCAGGGCGCGATGCCGGAAGACGGGGCCGTCTCCACGGCCGAACTGGCCCACGTACTCGCCGCCCCCCCCGCCGCCGGGGCCTTCCCCGCCGAAACCGCCCGGTCCGGGCCCCTGCCCCGGGCCCTTGCCCTGTCCAGGACCTTCCGGGCCGCCCGTGCCTGTTCCCGCGCCGACGCCCGTCCCCTGTCCCGCCGGTGCGACAGCGACCGCGGCAGGCGACGCCGCGACCGCCGGCCGGGCCTCGCGCGCGGCCGCTTGCGGCTGCGGCTTGCGGCGCGGCGTAGGCTCCGGCTTGGGTTTGGGCGTAACCGCCGGTTTCGGTTCCGGCTTCGGCTCGGGTTTTGGCTCAGGCGGCTTGGCCGGCTCGGGCACGGGCTGCGGCGCGAGGACCGGCTCCGGCTCGGGCGGCGCTTGCTGCGGCAACGCCTCCTGCGGCGGTTCGGGCGGGTCCGCCGCCGCGTCCTGTGTCGGGAACGCAGCCTGTGCTTCGGCAGCAGCCCCACCTGCGCCGCCGCCCGGCATTTGCCCGTCCCCGCCGCTGCCGCCGGGGCCGGCCAGGCTGCCGAGAGTCAGCTCCACCACGGTTTCCACAGGCGGTTGAGGCGGGTCCCAGGAAAAGACTCCGGCGCAGGCCAGAGAAAAAAACAGCATGGCGTGCAGCGTCAGGGACACGCCGAACCAGATGCCGGTCCTCTCGCGCAGGGCACGTGGCGCGGGCACGGCCTCGGCCGCCGGATCGCGCAGGGCGAAGCAGCATTCCCCGAGCCCTTCCAGTTCCTGCGACGCGCACAGCGCGCTCCCGGCGTCGGGACACCCCGGCTCCGGCTCCCTCGCGGAGAGGATCAGCTGGTTATAGTTTTCCATATCGATCTTGCTTGCGAACCAAGCGACAATAACGACTAGAGTGACGAAGGTACTCAAGCCATCACGGTTTTCATTAAATCGTGACGCCTTGCTATTTGTTTGAGCTTTCCCTATGAGACAGCCGTTGTCAAGGCATGCAACTTCGCCAAACGGTGCGTCTTTCAATCAGACCTGTACGTTTTGTGACAACATGCGTGTCGTCACATCACGGATCAATTGACTATCATGCAATTTTTACTATGCGTGACAGTCATTGCACTAGAGCATTTGCCGCGCGCTCCATTCCGCGACCCGTTTGGCCGCAGGCTTCGGGGGTACGGAAAAGGAGGACGGCGCGCGGAAACGGGCCGCGGGAGAGGCCTCCGCCGGATGCCGGCGGGATGTTGCGGCCCGGATCACCGGGCGCAAACGCGGTCGCGGGGCAGGCGTCTCTGTCACGGCTTCCCCGGGGGGGGGTAGGCCGCAGAGGCGCGCTTTCGTGACCGCAGCGCCGCGGCGACGGCGGAGTCGTGCCAAGACGTACCAACCGTAGAGCGATCAAGGGGAGGGAGTATGAAACGTTTTCTCGTCGTGTCGTCGGTCCTGGCCATGTGCCTTGCGCCGCTTGCCGCTTTCGCCCAGGGCGGGGAAGGGGACAACGTGGACGCCAGGATGGACGACATGGTGGTCACGGCCACGCGCACCGAGCAGCCGCTCAAGGAAGTGCCCGGCCGCGTCGCGGTCATCACGCGGCAGGAACTCAAGGACATGCCCGTGCAGACCGTGGACGAGGCCCTTTCCTACATCTCCGGCGCGCACGTGGAGCGCCCGAGCGGCATCTTCAGCTTCAAGTCCGTGGTGTCCCTGCGCGGGCTCGGCAACGAACAGGGCCGCACCCTGGTCCTCATCGACGGCGTGCCGCAAAACACCTCGGACATGGGCGACGTGAACTGGAACCGCATCAACCTCGAGGACGTCAAGCGCATCGAGATCCTCAAGGGCCCCGCCGCCTCCATCTACGGCAACAACGCCATGGGCGGCGTCATCAACATCATCACCGAAAAGCCCACCAAGCGCCTGTCCGGCGCGGCCTCGACCAGCTACGGCACCTATGACGACTGGAAGGTGCGCGCCGTGGCCGCCGGGCGCACGTCCGAGTCCTTAAGCAACGCCCTCTACGCCCGCGTCTCGGCGCTCTATCACAATTCCCCCGGCTACATGGCCACGCCGAGCGACGAGCAGACCCCCTGGTCGGTCGATTCCTACATCCGGGAAAAGACCGTCAACGCCAAGGTCGGCTGGGACATCAGCGAGGGCAACAACCTCGAATTCCAGTACACCAAGGACAACCAGAAGGCCGGCGAAGGCACGGAATACTTCGCCTACGACGGCGTGCACCGCGGCTACGACACCGACGCCTGGCAGGGCAAGTTCACGGGCTCCTGGGCGGGCTGGTCCACCATCATCAACGCCTATTTCACCGACATCCACTACGACCGCACCAACGAGTCCTGGAAGGACACCACGGACATCGACACCTACAGCCGCACCGACACCAAGGTGAACCGCAAGCAGTACGGCCTGCTCACCAACGTGTCCAAGGAAATCGGGTTCAACACCGTCACCGTGGGCTTCGATTGCAGCGTCGGCATCATGGACGGCACGGACTACTACCGCACCGCGCCAAACTTCGCCACGGACTACGGCAAGATCCGCAGCTACGGCATCTTCGCCCAGGATCAGCTCAAGTTCCTCGACGACCGCCTCATTTTCCTGGGCGGCCTGCGCTACGACAACGCCACCACCTTCGACGGCCACTACGACACCAACATCTCCAACCTCAGCAAGTACACCGAGTACTACCCCGACCATACCTGGGACGCCTGGAGTCCGCGCGGCGCGGTCAAATACTTCTTCATGGACAACTTGAGCGCCTACGCCTCCTACGGCCACGCCTTCCGCGCGCCGCTACTCGACGACATGTACCGCAGCGGCAAGATGAAGGGCGGCACCAAGATCTCCAACCCCTCGCTCGGGCCGGAACAGATCGACTCCGTGGAACTCGGCTCGGACTGGCAGCCCGTGGAAAATGTGCGCCTGTCCGGTTCCGGCTACTTCTCCGTCGCCCGCGACCTCCAGTCGTACATCACGGTCGCCTCCGGCATCTACCAGAAGCAGAACATCGGCCAGGTGCAGATCTGGGGCGCGGAATTGAACGGCGAATGGGACCCGTTCAAGTTCCAGAACATCGACGTGCTCAAGAAATTCACGCTGTTCTCCAACTACACCTTCAACGATTCCCGCGTCACGGATTTCACCGGCCGGCCCGACCTCGTCGGCAAGCTCCTGCCCATGGTGCCGCAGAACTCGTTCAACGTCGGGTTTACCTGGCTCAACAAGTACGTCAACAGCAAGGTCGCGGTGCAGTACGTGGGCCTCATGTACGGCGACGACCTCAACACCGACGCCAACATCATCCCGCCCCACGCCCTGCTCAACGCCAAGGTCTGGCGCAACCTGGACTTCCTCGGCAGCTACGGCGAGAAGTTCACCGTATCGCTTTCCGGCGAGAACCTGCTCGACCACCAGTACGTGGACGCCCACAACCCCAATACGCTGAACGTCGGACGGATGCTGTTCCTGGAACTGTCATGCAAGTTCTGAAAAAACGCGGGCTCACCACCGCCCAGGTCGTGTTCTTCGCGTCCATGGTGGCCCTGGACTTCGGCTGGGGCATGGTCTTTAAGACCGCGCTCCAGCTGACGGCCATCCATTCCGTGGCGCGCCTGGAAATGATCGTCTCGGTCATGCTCATGGTGCTCACCCGCCTGATGCTCGACCGTTTCGGCACGCTCATTGCCTACGAACTGGCCTGGGGGCTCCTGGCCGCCGTGTTCATGCCGGCGGCCGGGGGCGAGCCCGGTTTCCTCAAGCTCGTGCCCGCGCTGACCCAGGGCGTCGTTTTCGACGCCCTGTTCACCCTGCTGCGCCGGCCCCTGCCGTTTGGCCGCGCCTATGTCGCCATCCTCGCCGGCGGGCTGATCGGCCCGTCGGCCGCCATGGTCGTACGCACGGCCATGGGCGTACCCTGGGCCACGGCCACGCAGTTCCTCTTCAGCATCTCCCTGGTCACGTCCCTGGCGATAAACGGCCTCGGCGTCTGGCTGGCGCTTTCGGTCTGGAAACGCATCAACGGTCTGCAGGCCGTGGCCATGCTGCGCACGGCATGATCGCGCTGACGGGCGTCTCCTTCACCCCGGCCGGCGCGGACCGGCCCATCCTCGCGGACGTGCGCCTTTCCGTCGCGCCCGGCGAACGCATCGGCATCGTCGGGCCGTCGGGATCGGGCAAATCCACCCTGGGCTACCACCTGTGCGGCGCGCACCGCCTGGCCCTGGCCGGCGAAACCACGGGCAGCCTGCGCTACGACGGCGAGGACGGCACGGACGGCGCGCCGGACGGCTTCGCCGGACTCGTCGGCCAGAACCCCGAGGCGCAGCTCTTCTGCCGCACGGTCTACGAGGAACTGGCGCTCGCCCTTCGCGTGCGCGGCGAACCCGAAGGCCGCTGCGCCGCCGTGGCCGACGCGCTGCTTGACCGCTACGCCTTCGCCGGCAAGCGCGACAGGCCCGTGGCGACGCTGTCGCTTGGCCAGAAGCAGCTCACCGCCGTGCTGTCCATGCTGGCCATGGAACCCCGGGTGCTGCTCCTCGACGAGCCCACGAGCTACCTGGACGCGGCCACGGCGGACCGGCTTTTCGCGCACCTCGGCACGCTGTGCCGCTGCCATGGCTGGATCGTCGTCGTCATCGAGCACGACCTCGCGCGCCTCGGCGGCTTTGCCGAGCGCGTGCTCGCGGTGTCGGACGGCCGCATCGTGGCCGACGGCCCGCCCGGGCGCATCGTCCGCCGCGCACCCGGGGCGCTTGCCGCCGGGCTGCCGCCGTTCGCGCCTGTCGCGCCCAGGGAGCCGGCCGTCGCCTGCGAAGGCGTCGCGTTCGGCTACGCCAAGGACAAACCGGTGCTTGCGGGCGTGGACCTCGCCGTGCGCCCCGGCGAATCCGTGGCCCTGCTCGGGGGCAACGGCGCGGGCAAGTCCACGCTGTTGCGCCTGATCAAGGGCCTGGCCAAACCCCATGCCGGCCGGGTCCGCCTCGGGCCGGGGCTTGGTGCCGCGCGCGACGTGGGGCTCATGTTCCAGAATCCCGAGGAGCAGATTTTCGCCCATACCGTGGAAGCCGAGTGCGGCTACTGGCTGGCCAACCTGGGGCTGCCCGCCGAGGAGCGGGCCGCGCGCTGCGCGCCGCTGCTTGCCGCCCTGGGCCTTGGCGGCATGGAGACGCGCGCGCCGCTCACCCTGAGCTTCGGGGAAAAGCGCCGCCTGTGCCTGGCCGCGATCCTCGTGGCCGAGCCGGCCATCCTCTGCCTGGACGAACCGACCACGGGCCTCGACGACGCCAACATGGCGGCCATGGCCGCGCGCGTGCGCGCCCTGGCCAGCGCGGGCAAGGCCGTGGTCTTCGCCACGCACGAGGAGGCCTTCGCGACCATGGCCGCCACGCGCCGCGTCACCCTCGAAGGCGGGCGCATCGTCGCCGACGTCCCCAATGGCCCCAACGTCCCCGACGCGCCGCAACCGGAGGCCGCACCATGCTCCTGACGCTCAAGCGGTCCAATCCCCTGGCCAAGTGTCTCTTCGCCGCCTCGCTTTCGGCCTACGTCTTCTACTGCCAGGACTGGCGCGTGCTTGTGGCGCTCATCGTCGCCCTGGCCGGGCTGCTCGCGCTGTCGCGCGATTTCGACCGCACGGTGCTGCTCGTGCCGGTCGTTTTCGCCGCGACCCTGCCCACCCTGCTCCTGCTGTTCATCCTGGGCGGCATGGAAAAGGCCCCGGACTGGCAAACGGGCGTGCTCCTCGGTCTCTCGTGGCTCGCGGTCTTTTCCCTGCGCCTGTTCGTGGTGGTTTTGGCCGACATCCTGGTCGTCAAATGGACGACCTTCTCCGATCTGCTGCTCGCCCTGCGCGCCTTGCGCCTGCCGGGCAAGCTCGTGCTTTTCGCCTCCACCCTGGCGACCATGCTCCCCAACGTCTTCGCCCTGGCCATGCACATCCTCGAGGTGCAGCGCTGCCGGGGCTTCGCGCCGAAAAAACTCTGGAACCCGAAAAATTTCCTGCCCCTGTTCGTGCCGGTGTTCCTGGCGCAGATGCGCCGCGCCACGGACCTCGCCCTGTCCCTGGAGTTGCGGGGCATCTCCGGCCGGGCGCTTACCGGCGGCGCGCGCCTTTCGTTTCGCGCCGGCGACGCCGTGCTCGTCGCGGCCGCGCTTGCGGTCTGGTGCGCCGGCAGGGGTTTTCCGGGCCTGCCGGGCTAGTCCGGCTTGCCATTTTACGCACCCGGCGTTCAGATACGCCGGGACGCCTGCCCGGCGTCGCGCCCGAAGCGCCGCGCGGCCAGGCAAGGAGCGGCCTTATGGAATGCGATTACTGCGAACGGCGCTGCCGGCTCGGGCCGGACAGCTTCGGCTATTGCAAGATGTACCGGCAGGAAGGCGGCAGGATCGTGGAGCGCTTTCCGGACCGCTGGTGCGCCTACGCCATCTCGCGCGTGGAAACGATCCCCTTCTACCACGCCTGGCCCGGGGCGCGCTGCCTCGTGGTCGGCACGTCCGGCTGCAACTTCAATTGCCGCTATTGCGCCAACGCCGAGGTGGTCAAGGTCGATCCGGCGGGCCTTGCCGACATCATGCTCGACATCGGCCCCGAAGCCATGGTGGCCAAGGCGGTAAAGCACGGCTGCCACGCCATCGTCTTCGCCGTCAACGAGCCCACCGTCTCCCTGCCGACGCTCTCCCGCGTCGCCGAGGCCGCCAGGGAAGCCGGCATCGCCATGGGCTGCCTGACCAACGGCTACGGCACGCCGCAATCCACGGCCCTGCTCGGACGCATCTTTTCCTTCGTCAACGTGAGCCTCAAGGGACTCTCGCCGGAATTCTGCGTCGATTACCTCAGCGTTCCCGAGGCCGGCCCGATCCTGCGCAACATCGAGGCGCTCGCGCGCACCTGCCACGTGGAGGTGACCACGCCCGTCATCGAAGGCGTCAACGACCACGAGATGGAGGCCATGGCCGATTTTCTGGCCGGTGTGCGCCGCGACATCCCCTGGCACGTCTTCCGCCTGCTGCCGGAATACCGGATGCAGCAGGAGCACTACCCGAGCATCGAGTCCTTAAGCGCCAAGGTCGAAGCCGTCAAAAGCCGCCTGGACTACGTCTATTTCCATAACTTCATCGGCTCGCGCTGGGTCAACACCCACTGCCCGTCCTGCGGGGCCGTGGCCATCTCGCGCCACAGCCTGGGCTGCGGCGGGGACAAGCTCGACACCTTTTTCGCCGCGGGTGGTCGCTGCCCGTCATGTGGCGGCCCCATCGCCCTCTACGGCGGGCATGTGGCCTGGAACGCCAAGGAGGTCTCGGCATGACGCTTGCCCTGCTCGACGCGCGGCAATGGCAACAGGCCGTGGACCTGCGCTCCGGCCGCCCCACCGAGGCCGTTTCGCCGCTCTCCGGCATGGTCGGCGACATCCTCGCCCGCCATCCCTTTCCCGGCGACCGCGACGGCGGCAGCAACGCCTGGGTCACGGACACCGCCCTGGATTTCGTCGCCCGCTACGACCCCGGTTTCGCCTTCCTGGCCTACGCCCAGCAGTACTATTCCAGCCGCTACGGTGCGCTTGCCCCGGAAACGCGCCGCGCATACGTGGAAAACGCCTTTGCCGAGGCGGCGCGCTTCGCCCGGGAGTCGGGCATGACCACCGTGCTCGTGGGCACGGGCGATCTCGTCCCGGCCACGACCCCCATCGACCTCGAAGACCTCGACGGCCTGGCCGTGGCCAGCAACTGGTGCGCGCATTACGCCGGGCTCTACGACCTGTCGGACCGCGACCGGGAGGCGCTCGCCAAAAATCCGCACCTCACGCGCATCGTCTCCAGACAGGAAATCCTCGACCTCTTCGGCGGCGGCCCCGAGGACGGCGGCCGGCTCCCCGACGACATGGCCGTGGCCTGTCGCGGCGGCTACTTCAAGGGCAGCTCGCTGCGCCGGCTGGTCATGGTGCCGGAACCGAGCGCCGTGATCCCGGTCTCGCAAAACCTCGGCCCGGCGACGTCGATCCTGGACATCCGGCCGCGCCTGCTCGAACTGCTCGAAGCCGGCAACCGCGTCGCCCTGGCGCTCATCGAAGGCGTGGGCTGCGCGGAATTCCAGCCCCCCTACACCACTTGCGCCAACGGCAAGGACTGGTTCCGCTACGAACCCGGCGACGCCCAGTACCTGGCGCTCACCACCGGCCGCCACCCCATTTTCGAGCACAACGGCGGCTACCGCTATTACCTGGACGACGGCGAACACAAGCCCTACCCGTTCTCCGGCTATTTCAAGGAGCTCCCCGGCGGGACCATCGGCGAGGCCTACCCGGGCCGCAGCATCGCCGTGGGCAACCGCAGCATGTTCATGCACGTGTGCACGGGCTGCGACGTGACCTGCGAATGCTTCGCCCGCAACCTCTACAACCAGGGGCTCATGTCCGTGATTTTCCGCGACGACAAAGCGGGAAAGTAGGGGGAGAGAGGGGAGAGGGAAAAGACGGGAAGAAATGCCTCCGGCGGCCAGGAGGGGCCGAGGGCCCCTCCTGGACCACCCCGATAGGGGGGAAGGCCCTTGGGCGCTGACGTGGTCGGAGGAAATGCGGCGAAAAAGGAGGTGCGGGACGTGGGAGAGGAACGTGCGGACGGGCCCATGGATGTGGAGGGCTTTCTTGCCATCGCACGGGAGGTCTTTGCGCCGCTTTATCCCTACTACGCCGACCTGTTCCTGCGCGAGTCAGGGCTGACGCGCGGCGTGTGCCTGGACATCGGCTGCGGCGGCGGGGACCTGGGCCTGGCCGTGGCCGGGCGCAGCGCAATGCGCGCGGTCCTGCTCGACCACGCCCCGGCCATGCTAAAGGCGGCGGCGCGTTGCGCCCGGGAACGCGGCCTCGCCCGGCGCGCGCTGGTCCTTGCCGGCGACGCCTGCGCCCTGCCCCTTGCCGACGCCAGCGCGGACCTCATCGTCAGCCGGGGCTCGGTCATGTTCTGGAAGGACCTGCCCCGGGCCTTCGCCGAAGTGCGGCGCGCGCTCGCCCCGCACGGCCGGGCCTACCTCGGCGGCGGGCTCGGCACGCCGCAGATGCGCGAGGCCATCTGTCGGCAGATGGCTTCCCGCCATCCGCGTTGGGCCTCGGGCTCGCCACCGCCGCCACGGCCCGGCACCGATCCCGAAACCCACGAAAAAGCCCTGCGCGCCGCCGGCGTCACCGACTACCGCATCGAGCGGGAAGACGCCGGCCACTGGATCGTCATCGGCGCGTAGGCTATCCTCGTGGTCCGGCCGACGCGGACGCTACGGATGGCGCCCCCGGCCCCGCGCGACCCTTTTCCCTTTCGGAGGTGCCCTATGCGACGCCCGATCCCCTGGCTGTTCCTGCTGCTGTTTCTGCTGGCTTCGCCCCTGTCCCTGCCCGCGGCCGAGAGCGTCCCGGCCCCCGGGCAGCCCATCGACTTCACCCGGCTGCTGCCGCCGCCCCCCGCCCCGGGCTCGGTCGCGGACCGCGAGGACAAGGCCGTGGTGCGGGCATGGCAGCAACGCCGCACGCCGGAGATGGAGGCCCTGGCCCAGGCCGACGCCGCGCGTACGGCGCAGCCCTTCCTCCCGGCCCTGGGACGGGATCTCGCGCCGGAAAAGCTCCCCCTGACCATGGCCTTCTTCGAAACGCTGCGAAAGGACGCCGACGCCATGCTCGGCGAAGCCAAGGCGCACTGGAACCGGCCGCGCCCGCCCCAGGCCGACCCCGACATCCGCCCGAGCCTGCGCCTTCCCCACAACGCCTCCTACCCCAGCGGCCATTCCACGTACGCCACGGCGGCGGCCGTCATGCTCGCCGGCATGGTGCCCGAACGCGCAACGGAAATTTTCGACCGGGCGGAAGCCTACCGCCTGAGCCGCATCATCGGCGGCGTGCACTACCCGAGCGACATCGTGGCCGGGCGCATCGCCGGCACGGTCATCGCGGCGACCCTGCTCGAAAACGCGGCCTTCGTGGAGGGCATGTGCGCGGCAGGCGCGGAACTGCGCCAAAACCTCGGGCTTGCGCCCCGGCCCTGCCCCGGGCCGGGCATCGCGGCCAAGCCCGCGAACTGAAGAAGGCGCGAAAGGAGACGCCCCGGCTGCTGCCGGCGGCGGAAAGCCTGTTGCGGGGACGGCGCATTGCCGTCCCCGCAACGGGAAAAGCGGGACCTAGTTGGCCCGGGCCTGCCAGCGCGCCGCGGCCGCGCGCACGGCCTGACCGGCAAGGCGGGCGTGCCGGCGGGCCTCTTGGGGGAAGTCGCCGAGCGTGGCCACGATGGCCGCTTCGTCCGTGGCGGCAACCTCGTCGAGCGTGCGCCCCATGGCCCAATGCGCGGCCGCGGCCGCCGCGATCTTGGCCGAGGGGCAGCCCTCGGCGTCGAAATCCGTCTGCGCCACGATCTCCCCGTACATGCCGAGCGCGATGGAAATGCGGCAGCCTTCGGCATCGGTCGCCGTGCCGATGGACGTGGGCGCGAGCAGACGCTGGGGATGGCGCGCGTCGCACCAGAGGCGGTAGGCCTTTTCGCCGAAGCGGGCGATCAGCGCTTCGCGATGTTCGGGTGCGGCCGCCTCCTTGGCGGTCAGGACGCAAGTGTGGTCATGGTGCGTGATCATGGTCGGTCCCGTGGTTGACGTGCAAAGGAAAGGCACATTCCAATGACGGCAGGAAAACCGGACTACGCCCGCAACCGGGGCCGCGTGTCCCGCTGCGGCCGGGGGCGCGCGGCCGGGGCCGGCGGCGCGACGGGCGTAACGCGCGGCTCGCCGGTGACGGCGTCGCGCGAAAAATAGACGTACCAGCCGGTTTCGCTCCCCGCCGTCAGGGCCTCGCCCACGGCGGCCAGCGGCCGGGACAAGCCGAGCGCCCCGGCCAGGCGCGCAAGGACGCCCGGGATGCGGTCGGCAAGCGCAACGGCGCAAAAGGCGATCAGGAATTCCGTAAAAGCCAGCCGCATGTCCATGGCATCCTCCTGGGATAAAGGTTCTCAGGGATCGAGCGCGCCGACCACGTCGTCGGGGTCGCCGGGCCCGGACTTGACGATGAGCACCGGGCACGAAGCCAGGGCGAGCACGCGCTCGGCCACGCTGCCGAGCATGAGCCGGCGCAGGCCGCTTTTGCCGTAGGAACCGAGCACGAGGCAGCCGGCCCCGATCTCGGCGGCGAACCCGGCGATGGCCCGGAAGGGCGCGCCCTCGAGCACCGTCGCCAGGGCCGTGACCTCCCTGGCCTGGGCCGCCTTGACCACCGCGCTGACGGCGATCAGCGCCCGGCGCTTGATGTCCTCGAAAATGCCGTAGATGAGGTTGCGCTCGACCGGCACGTCCACCACGGCCAGCACGTCCAGCTTGCCGGCGTAGGCGGCGCACAGCCCGATGGCGCGCCCCGCGGCGGCCATGCTCTGGCGCGAGCCGTCCACGGCCGTGACCACGCGGGTGAAATCCAGTCTGGTCCCTTCCGGGACCACGAGCACGTCGCAGGGGCTGTAGCCGATGACCTTGGCCACGTTGCGTCCGAGCAGCACGCGCTCCATGTAGGCGCGCCGGGCGTCGCCGATGACCACGAGGCTCGCTTCCTCGGCCTCGGCCACGTCCACCAGGCGTTCGAAGGATTCGCCGGCCTCCAGCACCTTTTTTAGCGGCAATCCGGCCTGCGCGGCCGCGTCCGACGCGTCCTCCAGGGCCTGCTCGAAGGGGCGCGAAAGCTCGCGAATCTCCTCGCGGCCGATGCGTTCGAGCCCGGCAAGCGACGGCGCGACGGAGACGGCCACGAGCCGCGCCCGCAACGACGCGGCGAGGATCATGGCCTGCTCGAACGCCCCCCGGGAGGCCGGGGAGCCGTCGAGCCCGACGACGATGGTCTTGGGTCGATGCATGATCATGCGCGCACCGCGATCCTCGCCGTTTTTCCCGCCATGCGCCCCGGAATGGTTTCCGGGACGCCATGGCGGGAGTGATGGTTCGCTGAAAATCCTACCGACTTGTTCCCGGGCGCGGTCAGGCCTGGTTTTCCAGACGGCGGGCCTTGAACATGGAGGCCAGGATGATGCCCGCGCCGATGAGCAGGGCGACGACCATCACGCCGAAGCTGGTCTTGGAGAGGATGGACACCGTGGTGTCGCCGAAGTTGGTCAGCGACAGCTTGTCCAGGTACTTGGGCATGGCCAGGAAGCGGCTTAAGGCCACGATCAGCATGATGACGGCCATGACCATCTTGATCATGTATTCCTTGACGTAGGTGGTGCCGATGGCGCCGAGCTGCACGCCGAAGAGCGACCCGCCGAGGATGATGAGCGTGAGGCGGATGTCCACCATGCCGTAGTAGGCCCAGATGAGCGTGCCGCCGAGGCCCATGACGAAGGCGATGACCAGCTCCGTGGCCGAGGCGACGATGCTCGTGACGCCGATGACGTACATGAGGCCGGGCACGCCGATGAAGCCGCCGACGGCGATGGTCGCGGCCAGCATGCCCGTGGCGATGGCGACGGGGATGAGGAACCACACGGAGATGCGCACGTTGGCGCGCTTGAAGGTCATCATCGGCCACAGTTCGATGGACTGGAGGCGCTTGCACAGGTTGTTGGGCTTGCCGTCGCCTTCGCCGGACTTGGCCAGGCGCAGGGCGTCGCGCATGACGAAGCTGCCGACCGTGAGCAGCACCGCGACGAAGGCCACGCTCACGTAGAGGTTGGAGCCGGCCTCGCCCCACTTCTCCAGAATCATGGTCTGCGCCTTGATGCCGACCTGGACGCCGATTTCGGCGAAAAGCCCCATGATCACGCCCATCTTGATGTCCACTTGGCCGTAGCGGTAGCGCTTGATGGAACCGACGAGGGCCTTGGGGAACTTGTGGCACATGTTGCTGGCCACGGCCACCGGGCCGGGCACGCCCAGGCTCATCATGCCCGGGGTCAGGACGAAGGCTCCGCCGGAGCCGATGAACCCGCTCACCAGCCCGCCGATGAAGCCGACCAGGAACAGGAAAATGATGGAGTACATATTGAGGTCGATGAAGGTGATCATTTCGCCAGCGCCGTGCATGTCCGTCTCCTCCCGAAAACTCGTTGTGATCGCTGCGGTCTGAACGTTAGGCGTTGACTTGCGCCGTGGCCCGGCTGTCCTTGCGCTTGGCCGCGCCCGCAGTGGCCTGCTTCTTGGCCGCAGTGGCCTTGGAGGCTTCGATGCCGAGCGCGGACCAGAACGCGCCGGTGAAGCTGCCGTGGATGTAGGAGAACAGGAACACGGTGAGGACCGGCACAACGGCGTAGACGCCGCCCTTGGCCGACAGGGTGGTGATGAAGTCGGTGTGGGTGAAAACCGCGGCGTACAAAGCCACGGCCGCAGCGCCGAAAACGATGGTGCGGACCACGTTGCGTTTGCGTGTCGTCTCGGACATGGTCAACCTCCCAGGGGTTCGCTGTTGTAGCATGCTGCGGCTCCGGCCGCGCGCGCCCTTCCCGCCGGCCACGTCCAGGCCGAACACGGGAACGGACGAACGCCGGGCCACGTCCTCAATCCCGATGGCCGGATCGAGCACCACGAAGTCGATGCGCCGGCCGCCGTGCACGATGGCCGGAACGACTTCGCACGCCTTGCCGCAGGCCATGACGTGCTCGAAACCGATGCCGCGTTGGCTCGCCTTGTCCCGAAACGACGCCGCGTCGCCGCTTATGCCGGCGGCGAAGCGTTCGCGCCGGGACAACCTGTCGCCGTAACGAGGCCGCGTATCCACGTAGGCGGCCAGCACCCCGAGCCCCAGCCGCTCGGCCACGCCCAGGGCGTAGTCCACGAGCGCCTGGCCGGCGACGCCGCCCCGGACCACCACCAGCACCTGATGGGGCCGTGCGGTCGGCGTCGTGTCGCCAAAGGGTCGTGCCGTGTCTGCCTGCATGCCGTTTCCTCGTTCGGGCGCGTGCGCCCGTTTGCGCCTTTAAGAACAATTTGCGTGCCAATCTGAAACATTCCACTTGTAATCTGTTTTCATTGGACTTTTTGTAAAATTGCAAAAACCGACTGACCACTCAGTCAGTATTGCGATGTGCAACACCCCCGCAGCCCGGACATGAACGACGCGTTTCAGACCTTGCCAGCGCGGCGTTTCAAGATGAGACGTTTCAGATCGCAACAGGGGGGAGTATCTGTTACAATACGCAACAGTCGCCCGGCGCGCGGATTGCCGCCCCATTTGCGCCGCGCCGGCTTTTGGCGCTAGATTCCCCGCACCCGTCCCGCAAGGAGATGCCCATGCTTTTCGGCAACAAGCCCCGCGCGGCCGCGCCCGCCGCGCCCGCCGCACCAGACGCCGAAGCCGGCGTGCTCGAGACCCTGCGCCGCGCCGTGGACGACGCCGGCCTCCCCGCCCAGGCCGCCGAAGCCGCCCGGCGCGAACTGGCCAGGCTCGAAACCACCGACCCGGCCGTGGCCGAATATGCTGTCGGCATCAATTACCTGGAATTCCTGCTCAAACTTCCCTGGACCACCTGCACGCGCGACACCCTCGACCTGCGCCGCGCGCGGGAAGTCCTCGACGCCCGCCACCGGGGCCTCGACGCCGTCAAGGAACGCATTCTGGAATTTCTCGCCGCCAGGGCGCTTCGCGGCGCAGCCAAGCCGAAAATCCTCATCGTGGACGACGAGGAGATCGCCCGTGCCAACATGGCCCACGTGCTCGGCAAGGAAGGCTACGAAATCCGCACGGCCGCCGACGGCCTGGAAGCCCTGGACATCCTCGCTTCCGGTTTCGCCGCCGACGTCGTGGTCACGGATCTCAAAATGGAACGCCTGGACGGCATGGAGCTTCTGCGGCGCATGCGCCGCACCGCCCCGGACGCCGCCGTGGTCATGGTCACGGGCTTCGCCACCGTCGGCACGGCCGTGGAAGCCCTGCGCGCCGGCGCGGCCCACTACCTGGGCAAGCCCGTCAATCTGGTGGAACTCAAAAAGACCGTGGCCGAAATCCTCGAAGCGCGCCTGTCCGCCTCGCCGGGACGCGGACCGGTGCTGTGCTTCTCCGGGCCTCCGGGCGTGGGCAAGACCTCCGTGGGCCAGGCCGTGGCCGAGGCGCTCGGGCGCGAATTCGTGCGCCTGTCCGTGGCCGGGCTTCGCGACGAGGCCGAACTGCGCGGCCACCGCCGCACCTACGTCGGGGCCATGCCCGGGCGCATCCTCAAGGAACTCGCCCGCATCGGCGTCGCCAACCCCGTTTTCATGCTGGATGAAATCGACAAGATCGGCGCGGAATTCCGCGGCGACGCCGCCGCCGCCCTGCTCGAAATCCTCGACCCCGAGCAAAACGCCCGCTTCTCCGACAACTATTTGGAAATCCCCTTCGACCTCTCGCGCATCATGTTCATCAGCACCGCCAACGACGTCTCGCGCCTGCCCGGCCCCCTGCTCGACCGCCTGGAAATCCTCGATTTCCCCGGCTACACCGACCGCGAAAAACGCGATATCGCCCGCGACTTCCTCCTGCCGCGACACCTGCACGAAAACGGTCTTTCCACCGAACAGGTCGCCTTCACCGACGCCGCGCTTTCCCGCATCATCGACGACTACACCCGCGAATCCGGCCTGCGCGGCCTCTCCCGCACCGTGGCCGCCGCCTGCCGCCGCCTCGCCCGCCTCACCTTCGACGACGCCGCCACCGCCCCGGCAAGCGTGGACGCCGCCGACATCCCAAGCCTGCTCGGCCCGCGCCGCTTCACCCGCGAAGCCGCCGAAGCCGGCGACCGCGTCGGCGTCGTCACCGGTCTCGTCGTCGGCCAGCACGGCGGCGAAATCCTCTTCGTCGAAACCGCGCGCATGCCAGGCTCGGGCCAGCTCCTGCTCACCGGGTCGCTCGGCGAAATGTTGCGCGAATCCGCCCAGGCGGCGCTCAGCCTCATCCGCAGCCGCGCGGCCGAGCTCGGCGTGGACCCGGGATTTTTCGAGAAATCCGATATCCACGTCCACTTCCCCGCCGCCGCCATCACCAAGGACGGCCCCTCCGCCGGCGTCACCATCTTCTGCGCGCTGCTCTCGCTTCTAACCGGCCGCCCCGCGCGCTGCGACACCGCCGCCACCGGAGAAATCACCCTCTCCGGCCGCATGCTGCCCGTGGCCGGACTGCGCGAAAAATGCCTCGCCGCCAAACGCGCCGGCATCGCCACCGTCGTCGTGCCCAAAGCCAACGGCGATGTCATAGCCGGCCTTCCGGCCGACGTGCTGGAAGGCTTGCAGGTGGTCGAGGCAGGCGATGTCGTCGAAGCGGCGGGCGTGGTGCTGCGGGGACGGGAAGAATAGGCGATGGAGGAAGAGGCAAGGCGAAGGCATCTTCCCTCTTTCCTCTCCCCTACCCCTCTACCTCCCTACCCCTCTGCATCTCTACACCTCTGCATCTACTCCAATCCGTACCGCTTCAGCTTGCGCCACAGTGACACGCGGTCGATGGCCAGCACGCGGGCGGCCTTGGATTTGTTGCCTTCGACTTCCTCGAGCACGTCGCGGATGTAGTTTTTCTCGTGTTCTTCGAGGGAGGGCCATTCCTGCCGCGCGGCGCTGCGGGTGGGGCGCACGCCTTCGTCGCGCAGGTCGGCGAGCAGGTGTTCGGGCCGGATGACGTCCCCGTCGCACATGGTGAGGGCCTTCTGGATGATGTTTTCCAGTTCGCGGACGTTGCCGGGGTATTCGTAGAGGAGCAGACGGTCGAGGACTTCGGGCGAGAGCGCGACTTCGCGGCAGGCCTGGCCGGCGTGTTTGGCCAGGAAGTGCCGGGCGAGCTGGGGGATGTCTTCGCGGCGCTGGGCGAGCGGCGGCACGTGCAGGGTGACGACGTCGAGGCGGTAGAAGAGGTCCTGGCGGAACGCGCCGGTTTCGGCTTCCTTTTTGAGGTCCTTGTTGGTGGCGGAGAGCACGCGGGCGTCCATGGGAGCTTCCTCGGTGCCGCCGACGCGCAGGAAGGTGCGTTCCTGGAGCACGCGCAGCAGTTTGACCTGCATGGTCAGCGGCAGTTCGCCGATTTCGTCGAGGAAGAGCGTGCCGCCGGAGGCGGCTTCGATGAGGCCTTTGCGTCGCGCGGCCGCGCCGGTGAAGGCTTCGCGTTCGTGGCCGAAGAGTTCGTTGCTGATGAGTTCCTCGGAGAACGCGCCGCAGTTGACGGCCATGAACCGGCCTTCGCAGCGGGGGCTCAGGTCGTGGACGGTGCGGGCCACGAGTTCCTTGCCGGTGCCGGTTTCGCCGGTGATGAGCACGTTGCATTCCAGGCGCGCGACCTGGACGATGGATTCGCGCAGTGCCTCCATGGCGGCGCTCTGGCCGATGAGGCGCGACAGTCCCGAGGCGGGATCGACCTTGCGCTTGAGGCTGGCCAGTTCCCGGCGCATGGCGGATTTTTCCAGGGCCTTGGCGGCCTGCGCCAGCACTTCCGCGACCTGCACGGGTTTGGCCACGTAGGTGAACGCGCCCAGGCGCATGGCGGCCACGGCCGAATCCACGGCGGCGTGGCCGGTGACGACGATGACCTCCACTTCCGGGTAGCGGCGCTTGATGGCGGCGAGCAGTTCCATGCCGTCCATTTCCGGCATGCGCAGGTCCGTGAGCACGAGGTCGCAGGGCTCCTCGGCCAGGACGGCAAGGGCCTGGCGGCCGTCGGCGGCGGCCGCGGCGCGGTAGCCGGCTTTGGTCAGGCTGTGGACGAGGTTTTCGCGGGCGATTTCCTCGTCGTCCACGACCAGGATGCGTTCGCGGCTCATGCCGGGTCCTCGGCGGGCGCGTTCTGCGGCTCCCCGGCCAGGGGCAGGTGGATAACAAAGGACGCGCCGCGGCGGGGCGCGCTGTCCACGGCGATGGTGCCGGCGTGTTTCTCGATGATGCCGTAGACGATGGAGAGCCCGAGCCCGGTGCCCTTGCCCTCTTCCTTGGTGGTGTAGAAGGGGTCGAAGATGCGGCTCTGGATGGCTTCGGGGATGCCTGGGCCGGTGTCAGCCACGGTGACGACGGCCTGCCCGTTTTCCTGCCGGGCGGAAAGCGTGACGTCGCCCGCGCCGTCCACGGCCTGGATGGCGTTTAACAGCAGATTGAGCAACGCTTCCTGGAGCCGGGAGGCGTCGGCGGCGAGCACGAGGTCGTCCGGCACGTCGGCGCGCAGGCGCACGCCCGAGCCGGCCTGGCTCGAGACCAGGCGCAGGGTGCGCGCGGCAAGCTCGGAAAGCCGCACCGGGCGCAGGGAGAAATCCCGCGCGCGGGAGAATTCGAGCAGCCCCGCGACGATGTCGCGCGCGCGCAGGGTTTCCTGGGCGATGTTGCCGAGGAGCTTGCGCAGAAATGCGGGGTCGGCCGATTCCAGTTCCTCCTGGGCAATCTGGCAGGAGGTGGAGATGTTGTTGAGGGGGTTGTTGAGCTGGTGGGCGACGCCGGCGGTCAGCGTGCCGATGGAGGACAGTTTTCGCGTCTGCACGAGCTGGTCCTGGCGGCGTTCGATCTCGGCCACCATGCGGTTGATGGCCTCCATGACCTGCTCGATCTCGTCGTTGGTGTTGACCACGGGGATGCGGTTGTAGCGGCCGGCGGCGATGTCGCGGGTGGCCAGGCGGATGATCCCGAGCGGCTTGAAGATGTTGCGGAACATCAGCACCGGCAGGGCAACGCCGAGCGCCATGGCCACGACCACCGCGCCGAGCAGTTGCCAGGCGAGCAGCCGCAGCAGGTCATGGATGCGCCGGCGCTCGAAGTCCACGACCTGGTCCGCGGCCTCGGTCAGGGCCTTGCCGATTTCGCGCAATTTGAGCGCCGCCTCGCCTTCGGCCTCCACCTGCCCGGGGCCGGATGCGGCCAGGGCGTCGAGGCCCTGGCGGTACTGCGCGAGCAGCGCGCCCAGGGTGTCGAGCTGCGGCGAGACGCGCAGGTCGCGGGCCTCGGCAGTGAGCACGGCCAGGGTCCTGAAGGATTCGTCCAGGTAGCGCCGGTCTTCGTCGAGATCCTCGGGCAGTCCGTAGAGCAGGTAGTTTTTCTCGTAGCGCCGCACTTCGAGGATGGTGTTGGCGATGACGTGCCCCAGGCGCGTGAATTCCAGCTTGTCCTCCATGGTGGACAAGTCCTGGTAGGAGACGAGCGCCATGGCCCCGATGCCGAACACGTAGAGCAGCAGGATGACGACGATGCGCTGGCGCAGGTTGAGCCTGGTCGAAAAGGGCGCGGTCATGGCGGCGAGCTTACCGCCGGCCGGGGCCGGGGGCAAACCCAATTCTCCCCGCCGGGACGTCGCGACGCGCGCCGCCCCGACAGGGAGGGAGGGGGGTGATCCCTTAGCGTCGGCCGCTGTCGCCGCCGATGGCGAGCGGCGCGCCCCCGCGTGCGCCGGGCGGCAGGGGCACGGCGGACACGGCGCGTCCTGCGCCCTGCATCTCGTCGATCAGGGCCGAAAGCGCGTCCACCTGCCGCGCCAGCACCTTGACCGCTTCGGAGGACTGCTCCATGGCCACGGCGGTTTCCGAGGAAATGGCACTGATTTCCCCGATGGTGCGGTTGATTTCGTCACTCGTGGCGGATTGTTGTTCCGAAGCCGTGGCGATGGAGCGGACCTGGTCCGCGGTGGCGTCGACCAGGGTCACGATGCGCTGCAGCGCCTCGCCGGCCTCGCCGGCAAGGCTGGCGGTCTGTTCGATGGCAACGGCGGCGCTGTCCACGGCCGCGACGTTGCCCCGCGTACCGTCCGTGATGCCGCGCGTGGCCTCGCCCACTTCCTTGGTGGCGTGCATGGTCTTTTCGGCGAGCTTCCTGACCTCGTCGGCGACCACGGCGAAGCCGCGCCCCGCCTCGCCTGCACGCGCGGCCTCGATGGCGGCGTTGAGCGCAAGCAGGTTGGTCTGGTCGGCGATGTCCGAAATGATGCCGAGGATATGGCCGATGTTTTCCGCCTCCCTGCCGAGGGCGGCCATGCGCTCCCGGGAAGCCTGGGCATCGCTGCGCACCCGCTCCATGGCCGTGGCCACGCGGGCCATGGTCGCGCGCCCCGCCTCGGCCTTCTCGCGGGCCTGGGCGGATGTGACGGCGGCTTCGGACGCGTTGCGCGCGACTTCGAGCACGGTGGCGTTCATTTCGGTCATGGCCGAGGCCGTCTCCCCGGCGCGCAGGGCCTGGGCCGCCGCGCCACGGCTGGCCAGATCGACTTGCGACGTCAGGGACTGCGTGGCCGCGGACACCACGGAAACGACCTCCTCCAGACTGCCGGCCGCCTGGAGCATGCCTTCCTCCCGTGCGATCAGGGCCTGGCGCGAGGCTTCCTCGGCCTTGTCCGTGGCCGCCTGGCAGGCCAGGGCCTTTTCCTCGGCCTCACGGCTCTTGGCGCGCACGTCGTCGATGGTTTCGCCCAGGCGCGCGGCCATGGCATTGAGGGCCGCGAACATGGCGGCGATCTCGTCGCGGCGATGCGGGTTCTCCAGGCGAGTGCCGTACTCGCCCGAGCCCATGGCCCGGAGGAATCCGCCGACACGGGAAAGCGGCCGGATCACGGAGCGGTCCATGAACACCCACAGCGCGCCGATGATAAGAACAAGACTTGCAAGGGAGACCCAGGCGATGGCGGTCACGGTCCTGCGCGCCGGCTCCAGGAGCTCCCACTTCTCGATGCAGGTGACGTAACGCCAGCCGTTGCCCGGCGCGTCGTGAACTTCGGCCACGTAGTCCTTGCCGGCAAGCGTCAGCGCGACCTCTCCGGCCGGCCCGGAAAAAAGCGACGCCAGGGCGGGCTCGCCGAGTTCGCCCAGGGGCTTGAGGCTCGCCAGCGGATGCGCGGTGTCGGCGATGACCACGCCGCCCTTTTCGGCAACGACCACGAAGCCGGTCTTGCCCGGGCGGATGGCCGCCACCATGTCGGTGATCACGGACAGGGAGATGTCGGCCGAGACCACGCCGAGCACTTTGCCGGTCGCGTCGGTGAAGGCCCTGGCCGCGCTGATGGTGGGCCGGCCGTCCGTGGAGCGGAAGGGTGCGGAAACCACGGCCGCCCCGGGCGTGGCGGCAGCGTCCTTGTACCAGGCGCGCACGCGGGGATCGTAGGCGCTTCGCGGCGCGTCGGAGCTGCTCACGAATCCGCCGTAGCGCGTGCCGAGGTAGACCTTGCGGTAGTCGGGATGGGTTTTTTGCAGCTGGACGCACCAGGCGCGCAGGCGCTTGCCCAGGACGTCGTCCTCGCGCGGCACGGTCTTCACCTTGTCCCTGGCCTGCAAAAAGTCGGTGAGGCCCGCGTCGGTCTCGCGCAACTCCGGATACGCGGCCAGGTGGTCCATGTTGGCCTTGGCCTCGTCCAGGAACATTTCGACGGCCCGGCTCGTGCGCGTAAGCTCGGTACGGGAGACGGCGATGTAGTTTTCGTGGGACAGATCGACGATATTGCTGGCGATGATGCCGAAGATGCACAGAAGCGGCAGGGTGATGATGGCGACGACGCCGCAGATGAGCCTGACGCGGATGGAACGTCTCATGGTTCGCCTCGCTGCGTTGGAAAGACCTCGCAAAGGCGCGGGCCGCCGGGAAGGGGGCGACCCGGCGGCCGCCCCCTTTCCCGCCTAGCCGCAGGAACCCGCCGCCGCCTTGAGCACGGGCCTGGCGTCCACGATATGCCGGCCAAGCCCCATGGTCTTGGCCGTAAGGCCCAGGGCCTGCCCCACCAGCTGCGCCAGGTGCAGCACGGGCACGGGCGTCTCGCCGCAGGCCGCGGACAGGGCATCGGGCTGGTACATGTCGAGCTGCATGTGGCAAAGCGGGCACGGGGTGAGCAGGCAATCGGCCCCGGCCCTGGCCGCGCTGGTCACGGCGGAGGCGGTCATGCGCATGGCCGTGTGCTCGGCCGGGAACACGGCGTGGAAGCCGCAGCAGCGCAGCCGCTCCGGGATGGCCACGGGGGTCGCCCCGCAGGCGCGGATGATCCGCTCCAGGCTCTGGGGATTGAGGTGGCTCTCGTAGTCCATGATTTCCGGTGGACGCACGGAATGGCAGCCGTAGAAGGGAGCCACGCGCAGGTGGTCCAGGGGCCTCTCGACCTTGTGCGTCCACTGCTCGCTGGTGTCGGCCAGAAGCCAGAGGAAATGGACCACTTCCGAGGCACCCGTGAAACGCAGGCCGATCTCGGCCAGGCGCGCGTTGGCCCGGTCCATGGCCCCGGCCAGCAGCGTGGCCCGGGCCTGGCGCAGCATGAGCGCGCAGGTGCTGCACGCGGTGACGACGGGCAGGCCCATGTTCTCGGCAAGGGCCAGGTTGCGGGCGTTGGCGACAAGCGCCGCCTCGGGATCGACGTCCTGCACGTGACTCGCCCCGCAGCAGGACCAGCCGGGGATTTCCACAAGCTCCATGCCGAGCTTGTCGGCCACGGCCAGGGTGGACGACAGGGCTTCCTTGGCGGCGGCGTGGAGGACGCAGCCGGGAAAAAACGCATACTTCATGACGGGCTCCTCTCGGCGGCGAGGACCTTGCGCAGGCCGTCGATGTTTTCCACAGGGGGATTGTCGGCCATGAACAGCCGGGCCGCTTCCACGACGCCGAGCTTGCCCTTTGCGAACATGCGCAGGGTGAAGGGCAGGTGCTTGGTGGCGGCGCTGACCATGCCCTCGGTGCGGGGCACGAGCTTGACCTCGTTGAGCCGTCCGGTCGCGCCGAGGTCCGTACGGAAGGCCTCGGCATGGCGCGGGCCGGGGCCGTCGGTATGGCCCGCCTCCACGGCCATGCGCCGCATGGCCGCGATGTCCTCGCCGGGACGGATGTGCTTGGGGCATTTGGTCACGCATTCCATGCAATGGACGCATTTCCACAGGCCGTGCTCGAGCATGGCCTCGACGTGGCGCATGGGCACGGCGCTGCGCGAATCCCCGGCGTAGCGGGCGGCGTGGGTGAAGATGAAGGGCTCGAGGAAGTCCTTTTCGGAGTCTGTCAGCTTGTTGCACTCCGAGGCGCAGCTGCCGCACAGGATGCAGTCCCACTGCCTGGCGATGGCCTGCATATCCGCGGGGGCCTGCCGGCAGCCCTTCTGCGCGGAAAACTCCGGCTTGGCGTCAAGCCCTGGCCTGGCCAGGCGCAACCGCTCGACCTTCTCCTCCCAGGCGACCACGAGGTCGCTGACCACCCTGGCGTTGCCGAGCGGGCTCACGCCAAGCGCGCCCTCGCCCCAGATCCGCAGCAGGTCGTCGACCATGGTGTCGCAGGCGAGCAGCGCATGGCCGTTGACCCGCACGGCACAGGCCCCGCAGATGGCGCTGCGGCAGGAGGCCGTGAAGTTGAGCGTGGGGTCCAGGCGTTCCTTGATGTAAATGAGGCTGGCCAGGACCGTCATGCCGGGCTTGTAGGGGATCTCGTAACGCTGCCGCCAGGAATCCGTGCCGTCGAAACGGTCGATGAGAAACGTGAGGGTGTCCATATCAGTACTTGCGCTCCTGCGGTTGGTGCCGGGTGACGGTCACCGGGCGGTAGTCCAGGCGGTAGTCGCCGCCGGACACGGTGACGAGGCTGTGCTTGAGGAAGGCGGCGTCGTCGCGCGCGGGGTAGTCCTCGCGGGTGTGCGCGCCGCGCGACTCGTGGCGCGCCTTGGCCGCGACCAGGGAGCACCGGGCCAGGGAGAGGAGGTTTCCCACCTCCAGAAAGTGGGCGTAGGCCGTGTTGCAGACCGGATTGGCGTTGCCGACCACGGCGGTCTCGAACTCCTTTTGCAGGCCGACTACGGCGTCGAGCGCCCCGGCGAGCTTTTCCTCGGTGCGGAAGATGCCCATGCCCTCCCAGAGTACGGCGGCCAGCTTCTCGCGCAGCTGCGGCGCTGTGGCCCTGTCGCCCTTGCGGGAGGTGGCCTCGCGGAAGTGCTCGCGCCAGGACGCGGCGAGGGTTTCCAGGGCGGCGTCGCCGCCGAACGTGGCGGTCGGGATGGAACAGGCCGCGCCGATGCCGGCCTGCTTGCCCGTGACCATGGCGTCGGCCAGGGAATTGCCGCCCAGGCGGTTGGCGCCGTGGATGGAGACGCAGGAGCACTCGCCCGCCGCGAAAAGCCCGGGCACGGTCGTTTTCATGTGCTCGTGGTCCACCACATCGATGCCGCCCATGGAGTAGTGGGCCGTGGGGCGCACGGGAATGGGCTGTTCCACGAGATCGAGGTTCTCGAACAGCAGGCCGACGTGGCGGATCTGGGGCAGCCGCTCCAGGATGCGCTCGCGGCCGAGGTGGCGCAGGTCTAAAAGCACGTGCGCGCCCAGGCCCTCGCCGTAGCCCCGGCCCTCGAGGATCTCGGTCTCGATGGCCCGGGCGGTGATGTCGCGCGGGGCGAGCTCCATGCGGTCCGGGGCGTAGCGGGCCATGAAGCGTTCCCCGTCCTTGTTGACCAGATAGCCGCCCTCGCCACGCGCGGCCTCGGTGATCAGCACGCCGCCGTTGGCCACACCCGTGGGGTGGAACTGGACCATTTCCGGGTCCTTGAACGCCACCCCGGCGCGCAGCGCCACGCCCACGCCGTCGCCCGTGGCGATGTAGGGCGTGCTCGTGCGCGCCCAGAACATGCGCGTGTAGCCGCCCGTGGCCAGGACCACGGCCCTGGCGCGGAGGGGCGTCACTTCGCCGGTATTGGTGTCGCGCACCACGACGCCCCGGCACACGCCGTCCGTAACGGCCACGTCCAGGAGTTGGGAGTTGATGCGGAAACGCACGCCGCACTTGAGCGCGTAGTCGAAATTGGAATGCAGCAGGATGTGGCCGGTCTTGTCGGCGGAGAAATTGGTGCGGGCGTACTTGTGACCGCCCATCAGGCGGCAGGCCACACGGCCGTCGCCCTCGCGGCTGTAGGGCGTGCCCCAGAAATCGGTCTCGCGCACGGCCTCGGAGGCCTTTTGCACGAAGAACTCGATGGCGTCCTGGTCGCCCAGGTAGTCGCTGCCCTTGATGGTGTCGAAGCTGTGCGCGTCGAGCGAATCCTCCTGGCCGGGAAAATCCAGCACGCCGTTGATGCCGCCTTCGGCCATGCACGTGGCCGAACGGGTGGGCATGGTCTTGGTGACGACCAGGATGTCCAGGCCCGGGTTGGTCTGCAAAGCGCCCACGGCCGCCCGCAGTCCGGCTCCGCCCGAGCCGACGATGACGATGTCATGCGATTCCATGCTGTCCTCTCTCCCTCCGGCGGCTGCCGCTTGCACGCGCCCGCGGAAGGGGGTTGCCGTTATTTTTCGTCCGCGGCCGCAAGCGCCAGGGCCTCGGCCGGTTGTTCCAGGGAGATGCCGTCGCCAGGATCGCCGCAGGAGCGCCCGGCGAGCGTCAGTCGCAGCCGGTTCGCGTCCAGGGCGTTTTCCCACTTGGCCACGACGATGGTGGCCACGCCGTTGCCGATCATGTTGGTGATGGCCCGGGCCTCGGACATGAAACGGTCGACGCCCAAAAGCAGCGTCAGCGAGGCGACCGGGATGGAGCTCACGGTTTGCAGCGTGGCGGCAAGCGTGATGAAGCCGCCGCCCGTGACCGCGGCCGCGCCCTTGGAGGTGAGGAGCAAGATGGCCAAAAGCGAGAGCTGGTGGCCGATATCGAGGGGCGTGGCCGTGGCCTGGGCCAGGAACACGGCGGCCATGGTCAGGTAGATGCAGGTGCCGTCGAGGTTGAAGGAATAGCCCATGGGCAGGCACAGCCCGACGACCGACTTGTCCGCGCCGGCGTTTTCGAGCTTGGCCATCATGCGCGGCAGCGCCGCCTCGGACGAGGAGGTGCCGAGCACGAGGAGGATTTCCTCCTTGATGTAGACGAGGTAGCGCCACAGGGAAAACCCGGCCAGCTTGCAGACCACGCCCAGCACGCCGAAGACGAAGAGGAGGCAGGTGGTGTAGACGCCGAGCATGAGAAAGACGAGCCGCGCCAGGGCGTCCGCCCCCTGGGAGGCGACCACGTAGGCGATGGCCCCGAACGCGCCGAGCGGCGCGAAGTACATGACGTAGTGGATGACCCGGAAAAGCCCCTTGGAGAATGCGTCGAGGATGCCGACGAAATCGCGGGCCTTTCCCCCCAGGTTGGCCAGGGCGATGCCGAAGAGGATGGAGAAGAAGAGCACCTGCAGGATGTCGCCCTTGGCGAAGGCGTCCACCACGGACGACGGCACGATGTGGAGCAGGAAGTCCGCCGTGGACATCTTCTTCGCCGCCCCGGCATAGGCCTCGACCTTGGCGATCTCGGCCTGGTCGGCCTGCATTTTCGCGGCGTAGTCGTCCATGCCCGCGCCGGGCTTGTAGAGGTTGACGACGACGAGGCCGATGGCCAGGGCGCACAGCGTCATGGCCCAGAAGTAGAGCATGCACTTGAGCCCCACCCGGCCGACCCGCCCCATGTCGCCCATCTTGGCGATGCCCGTGACCACGGTGCAGAAGATGATCGGCGCGATGAGCATCTTCACCATGCGGATAAACGCCACGCCGAAGGGCTGCATCTGCATGGCCAGGCCCTTGGTCGCGGGCACGAGTCCGAGGAGGATGCCCGCGGCGATGGCGGCCAGCACCCAGAAGTAGAGCGAGGCGTACAGCGGCTTGCGGCCGCCCGGGCAGGGGGGTCCGGACCCGCCCGCAACGGCCGTAAGTCGTGTCTCGCTTGCGTGAAATCGTTTCATCGCAACTCCCATCGCAAGAATATGCCCGAAGACTTGTCGCGCACGCGCCTCACGCGCCGAGCGCCGCCTCCAGGTCCGGCACGGCGTAAAGATCGCCGCCGTGGCAATCGTTTATGACCAGGACCGGGAAATCGATGACGGTGAGCTCCCGCACGGCCTCTGGGCCGAGATCCTCGTAGGCGATGACCCTGGCTTCCTTGATGCGAAGCCCGAGCAGCGCCCCGGCGCCGCCCGTGGCCCCGAAGTAGACGGCCTTGCGCGCGGCCATGGCCGCCTTGACCTCGGGGGCGCGCATGCCCTTGCCGATCATGCCCCTCAGGCCCTCGGCAATAAGCCGCGGCGCGTAGGAATCCATGCGGTAGCTCGTGGTGGGGCCGGCCGCGCCGATGGGGTAGCCGGGCCGCGCCGGAGAGGGGCCCACGTAGTAGATCACCGCGCCCTTGGGATCGAAGGGCAGTTCCCGGCCGGCGTCCAGGGCCTCGACCAGGCGTTTGTGGGCCGCGTCGCGGCCGGTGTAGATGATGCCCGTGAGGTAGACGACGTCGCCTGCGTGGAGCTTTTCCACGTCCGCGTCGGTCATCGGCGTGGTCAGATGCTGTTCGGCCATTAGAGCGTCACCTCCTTGTGCCGGGCGCTGTGGCACTGGATGTTGACGGCCAGCGGCAGGCTGGCCAGGTGGCAGGGCGCGACCTTGATCTTGACGCCAAGGCAGGTGGTGGCTCCGCCGAGGCCCATGGGGCCGATGCCCAGGCGGTTGATGGAGGCAAGGAGGTCGGCTTCCATGGCCGCGACCTCGGGGTCGGGATGCACGTCGTCCACGTCGCGCATGAGCGCCTTTTTGGAGTTGATGGCGGCCAGCTCGAAATTGCCGCCGATGCCGACGCCGACGAGAATGGGCGGGCAGGGGTTGGAGCCCGATTCCGCCACGCGGCGGATGACGAACTCGCGCACCCCGTTCCAGCCCTGGGCCGGGGCGAGCATCATCACGCGCGACATGTTCTCCGAGCCGCCGCCCTTGGCCATCATGCAGATCCGAAGCGATTCCCCCGCGACCAGGTCGAAATGGACGATGGCCGGCGAGTTGTCGCCCACGTTTTTCCGGGTGAAGGGGTCGCAGGTGGACTTGCGCAGGTAGCCGTCCTTATAGCCCTTGACCATGCCTTCGTTTACGGCCTCGCGCAGCGTGCCCTCCGACAGGCGCACGCCCTCGCCGGCTTCGACGAAGAAGACGCCCAGGCCGCAGTCCTGGCACAGCGGCAGGCCGGTCGATGCGGCGAGCGCCGCGTTTTCCTCGAGCTGGCCGAAGATTTCCCTGGCGGCCGGCAGCGTTTCCGCGGCCTTGGCCCGGGCGAAGGACGCCAGGACATCCTCCGGCAGGTGGCGGTTGGCGTCGATGCACATGGCGGCCACGGCGTCGACGACGGTTTGTTTGGCGAGGGTACGCATGCTTGCTCCTTGTTTTCTCACCGGGAAAACCCGGCCGTTAGCCCCGTGCGACGATCCAGGGAAAACCCACGGCCAGGAAGACGCCGAGGTAGATCACGCCGAAGATGGTGCCGAGCACCCAGAACTCCTTGCTCTTCACGTAGCCGGAGCCGAAATAGATGGGCGAGGGGCCGGTGCCGTAAGGGGTGATGATGCCCATGATGCCGAGCGTGGCGCAAAGGACCATGGAGGCCTTGGCGATATCGAGGCCGGGCACGGCCATGGCCGTGGCCAGCATGACGGGCAAAAGCGCCGCCACGTGGGCGGTGACGCTCGCGAACATGTAGTGGCTGACGAAAAAGAGCACGGTCAGGCCGAGCAGCGTGGCCGTGGGGGACATGCCCTGCAGGTGGGCCGCGGCGGCCCCGGCGAACCACTTGAGAAAGCCCGTCTTGCCCAGGCCGTCGGCCAGGGTGACCAGGGTCGCGAACCAGGCCAGCACGTTCCAGGCCTGCTTGTAGCCGATGACGTCGTTCCAGGTGACCACCTTGGCCACGCACATGACGCAGATGGCGGCCAGGGCGACCGTGGTGCCGTCGACATAATCCTTGAGGAAAATCCAGCCGAGCAGCGCGGCCACGGCCAGGGCGGCCATGGTGACCTCGCGGCCGGAGAGCGGCCCGAGCTTGCGCAGCTCCTCGGCGGCCCAGATCGGGGCGTTTTCCGAGGTCTTCTGGGTCGGCGGATAGATGATGTAGGCCAGAAGCGGCGTGAGCAGGAAAAGGATGATGCCCGCAGGCAGGACGGCGACGAACCACTGGCTCCAGCCAAGGGACACGTGGGCGGTCTTTTCGACCAGGGACTGGGCCAGGACGTTGGGGGCGAGGCCGGTCAAGAACATGGACGAGGTGACGCAGGTGGTGGCGAGCGCCGTCCACATGAGGTACGCGCCCATGCCCCGGGGATTTTCCTCGGGCGTGGAGCCGTAGAGCGGCGGAATGTTCTTGATGATGGGGAAGATGGTGCCGCCGCTGCGCGCCGTGTTGGAGGGCATGAACGGCGCGAGGATGAGGTCGGCCAGGGCCACGGCGTAGCCCAGTCCCAGGGTCTTTTTGCCCATGCGCCTGATGAGCGTGAGCCCGAGGCGCTTGCCGAGCCCGGTCTTTTCGTAGCCCAGCGCGAACATGAACGCCGCGAAGATGAGCCAGACCGTACCGTTGGAAAAACCCGACAAGGCCCATTTGACGGCCTCGCCCGGGGACGGGACCTTGCCCGGGGCAAGAGGCACCAGGCGCAGGATGGCGGCCAGGGTGACGCCGAAAAGGCCGGCCAGCGCCGGGGGCACGGGTTCGAGCACCAGGGCGAGCACCACGGCGGCGAACAGGGCGAAGTAGGTCCAGGTGGCGGGCGTGAGGCCTTGGGGGACCGGCAGCAGCCAGATCACGAGGCCAAGCAGGATCGGGGCGAGGGCCTTGAGGGAGCGTTGCATGGGAGTCTCCTTGGGAATGGGGTCGTTGCCCGCCAGCGCCTGGCCTGTCCGCGTCTGATCCCTGGCGCGGCGGTGGGTCGCCGCGCCAGGGCGGAGCGAGGCCGCATGGCGAAACAGCCTTTGCGGCGGATAAAAGCAGGATGAGTGCCAGGAGGGTGACGTGCGGCGCAACATGCAGGGATGACGAAAGAAAACAGCGCCGGCGTGTGAAAAAACAAACAAGAACCCCCATAACCGAGGTTATGGGGGCGCGGCGCAATCTCAGGGAATACTCTGGGGAATCAAGAAGTTATGTGGCATAACCGCAGGTTATGCCCATACCCTGGGCTATGAGGGTTTGGCCGCGGCGTGCTTGAGGCGCTTGCTGAGCGCAGGCTGGGAGATGCCGAGCAGGCGCGCGGCCAGTGTCTGGTTGCCGCCCGAACGCGAGAGCGCCTCCTCGACGAGAAAGTGCGCCGCTTCGGCGAAGGTGGGCAGCTGCTCGAACGGGGCGAAGGGATTAAGCGGCGGCGCGGCCGGTTGGCAGGCCTGCTGCGTGCGGCCCATGGCGGCGAGGAAGCTCTTCATGGAGAGCATCCGGCCCGTGTGCAGGCTCACGGCGTCGAAGACCATGGCCCGCAACTCCCGGATGTTGCCCGGGAAATGGTAGGCGGCCAGGCAGGCCGTAAGCTCCGGAGGGAAAGTGGGCACGGCCTTGCGCATGGCGGCGGCGGCCTCGGCCAAAAAGTGGCGCAGCAGCGGTTCGATGTCCTCCTTGCGCTCGCGCAGGGGCGGAATGTGGACGTGGTGGGTGCGCAGGCGGAAATAGAGGTCGCGCCGGAAGCGCCCCTCGGCCTCGTGGGCGGCGAGGTCGCGGTGGGTGGCCACGATGACCCGCGCGCGCAGGCGCTTGGGCAGGTCCGAACCCAGAGCGAAGTATTCGCCCTCCTGGAGCAGACGCAAAAGCTTCACCTGGGAGGCCACGGACAGGTCGCCGATCTCGTCGAGAAAAAGCGTCCCGCCGGCCGCCTCCTCGACCATGCCCCGGCGCGCGGCCTCGGCACCGGTGTAGGCCCCGCGCACGTGGCCAAAAAGCGTGTCCGCGAAAACCGCGTCGTCGAGCCCGGCCACGTTGACGGCGACGAGCGGCCCGTCGCGGCCGCTCACGGCATGGGCGGCGCACACGAGGTTCTCCTTGCCCACGCCCGATTCGCCGGTCACGAGCAGGGGCTGGGGGCTTGCCGCCACGGCCTCGATGTAGGCGAACACGGCGTGCATGGCCCGGGAGCGGGTGACGATGCCGGCAAAGGCCTCGGGATGGGCCGGGCCGCCGGCCACCAGGCGGTTCTTGACGGCGAGGTTCTCGTCGCGCAGCTCCTGCATGCGGATGGCGCGCAGCACGCCGCCGACGATGCGGTCCTCCTCGTCGGTCTTGACGTAGTAGTCGAAGGCGCCGAGCCGCATGCAGCGCACGGCCGTGTCCAACTGGCTCACGCCGCTGATGATGATGCAGGTCACGTCGGGGTGGCGCTCGGCAATGGCGGCGAGCAACTCCTCGCCGGAGAGCCCGGGCATGGTCAGGTCGAGCAGGACCAGGCCGATGCCGCCCTTGTCCAGAAGCGGCAGCACCTCGCGGCTGTCCTGGCAGAGAAACGTGTTGGTGATGCCGGCCGAGGACTCGAGCGTGAGGGAGAGCGAACGCAGCCAGGCCGGCTCGTCGTCCACGATCAGGATGCCGAAAGCGGGATACGGGGCGGTGTTCACGCGGCGGATTCCTCCTTGGCCACAGGCAGCTCCAGGCAGGCCAGGGTAAACTGGCCCGGGCTCGACTCGAACACCAGCGCGCCGCCGTGCTCCTTGGCGATGCCGGCGGAGACGGACAGTCCAAGGCCCGTGCCGCCCGCGTCGCGCTTGGTGGTGAAAAAGGGATCGGTCAGGTGCGGCAGGTGTTCGGGCGCGATGCCGCTGCCCTCGTCGCGCACGCACAGGACGACGAGCCCCCGCGCCGCGTCGTGGCGCGTGGTGACGGCGATGCCGCGGGACTTGTCGGGCAGGGCCTGGCAGGCGTTCAAGACGAGATTGACCACGACCTGCTCGATGCGCTGGGAATTGCCCCAAACGAGGGGCAGGTCCTCCTCGTAGTCGGCCGTGAAATGGTCGGTGTGCTTGCGGATGGTGGCCTCGACGAGGCGCACGGCCTTGCGCGAGGCGTCGCCCACGTCGATGAGCGCCTTGCCGGCCCCCTCCTCGCGCCGGGCGAAGTCCTTGAGGTCGTTGACGATGCGCTTGATGCGCAGCGCCCCTTCCTGCATCTCCTCGAGCATCTTGGGAATCTCCTGACGCATGCGCACGTAGGCGATGCCCCCAAGCGTAAACTCCCCTTCCCGCTCGCGCAGGCCGTCGAGCAGCCGCGAGACATCGGCCTGTACCTTGCGCAGGATGGGGATATTGAGCAGAATCAAGCCGTTGGGATTGTTGATCTCGTGGGCCACACCCGAAACCAGGATGCCGAGCGCCGCCATCTTGTCGGCCTGGACGAGCTGGCGCTGGTTGCGGGAAAGCTCCTCCAGGGCTTCGGTGAGGGAACGCGTGCGCTGGGCCACCTGCTTGCGCAGGAAATGGGTCCAGAGCATGGCTCCGCCGAGCAGGGCCAGAAGCGGCGTGACCACGGCCCCGACGTAGAGGCCGATGGTGTCCCAGCGGACCTTGCCGCTTTCGAGCACGCCCAGCCACTTGTCGTGGATGGCCTGGTAGCGCCCGGTCTCTCGCAGGATGGCCAGCCCCTCGCTGAAGCGGGCGAGCAGGGCCTCGTTTTTCGGGGTCACGGCGTAGCCGTAGCGCACCGTGGCCACGGAACGGGCCACGGGCAGGATGTTGTCGAGCTTGTTCTCGCGGATGATGTAGATGCCCGGCAGCATGGCCACCACGGCGTATTCGCCCTTGCCCGAGGCGAGCAGGCGCAGGCCGTCGGCCGGGGTGTCGGAGAAGACCAGGTCGGGCTCGAACCCCCTGGCGGCCAGGACGTCGTGCATGTAGCCGCTGCGGTGCACGATGACCTTCTTGCCGGCCAGATCGTCGAGGGTCGCCACGGGCGGCGTGCCGCGACGGGCGAAAATGGCGTGGTTGACGATGGTGTGCGGGGCGAAGTCCAGGTACTGGGCGCGCTCGTCGGAGTAGGTCATGCCCTCGAGGATATCGATGTCCCCGTCCATGAGGGCCTGGCGTTCCCCGGCCCAGGCCCCCAGGCGGAACTCCACCTGCATGCCCATGACTTCGGCCACGGCCCGGGTGAGGTCCACGTTGAACCCCGCCGGCTTGCCGTCCTTGTCCAGGAACTCGTAGGGCGGGTAGTCCCGGTCGCCGCCCACCCTGACAGGGCGCAGGATGCCGGGGATGACCCGGGCGAGGTCCTCGACGGCGGCGGCCTGGGCCGCGTCCAGGGCGACGCAGGAAAGCAGCAGGACCCAGGCCCAGAGGAACAGGCGCGGCGTGCGGCGTGTCATGGCCCTGCCCTGCCGGGTTTCCCGTTGCGCGTCAATTCCCTTGCTCCGGGGAGCCCTTGCCTCCGCCTTCGCTTATGCTATGCTAGAACCATTCCCCGTCCGGGGCGAACACGCCGCGTTCGCGCCAAGCGAGGAGCGACGAACACCAACCACGGAGTCTCCGTATGCCGCTCGTCCGCGAAGTCACCTTCGACCTGCTGCGCCGCCTGGGACTGACCACCGTCGTCGGCAATCCCGGCTCCACCGAAGAGACCTTTCTCAAGGACTTCCCGTCGGATTTCACCTATGTCCTGGCCTTGCAGGAGACCAACGTCGTGGCCATCGCCGACGGCCTCGCCCAGGGCCTGAAAAAGCCGGTGCTGGTCAACGTGCACACCGGCGCGGGGCTCGGCAACGCCATGGGCGCGATGCTCTCCGCCTTCCTCAACAAGACGCCGCTGATCATCACCGCCGGCCAGCAGACCCGGCAGATGCTGCTCGCCGAGCCGTTCCTCACCAATTTCGAGCCCACGCTCCTGCCGCGGCCCTACGTGAAGTGGAGCTACGAACCGGCCCGGCCCCAGGACGTGCCCGGCGCGTTCATGCGCGCCTACGCCATGGCCATGCAGCAGCCGACCGGCCCGGTGTTCCTGTCCCTGCCGCTTGACGACTGGGACCAGGAGATGGCGGACGTGGACGTGCTGCGCGGCGTCTCCACGCGCGTCGCCCCGGACCCGGCGCGCATCGCGGACTTTGCCGCGCGCATAAGCGCCAGCGAAAACCCCGTGCTCGTCTACGGCGGCGACCTTGCCCGCAGCGAAGCCTGGGACGCGGGCATCGCCCTGGCCGAAAAGCTGCGCGTTCCGGTCTGGCTCGCCCCTTTTACGGAAAACGTGCCCTTTCCCCAGACCCATCCGCTCTACGCCGGCACCCTGCCGCCGGCCATCGGCCCCCTGGGCAAGGCCCTGGCCGGCCATGATCTGATCGTGGTCGTGGGCGCGCCGGTCTTTCGCTACTATCCCTGGGTGCCAGGCGAGTACCTGCCGGCCGGAGCCAAGCTCCTCCAGGTCACGGACGACGCCTTCGACGCGGCCAAATCCGTGGCCGGCGACAGCCTCGTCGGCGACAGCGGGCTCGCCCTGGAGGCGCTCCTGCCCCTGGTGCGCGCACGGACGGGCAATCCCGCGCGCGAGCCGTACCTGCGGCGCGAGCCCGCCGCGGACATCCTCAAGGACGCCCGGGAGCCGCTCACCGCCGAGCAGGTCTTCGCCGTGCTCTCCGAGCGCGTGCCCGAGGACTACGTGCTCGTCAACGAGTCGCCGTCCAACATGGGGGAGCTGGCGCAAACGAGGCTCGGGACCATCGCCAAGCCCGACAGCTGGTACATGATGGCCTCGGGTGCGCTCGGCTGGGGCATGCCCGCGGCCGTGGGCCTGGCCCTGGCCGAGCAGCGCACGGGCAGGAACCGGCCCGTGATCGCCGTCATCGGCGACGGCTCGTTCCAGTACGCGCTCCAGTCCGTCTGGACGGCGGTGCAGCACGGGCTGCACATGGTCTTCCTGGTGCTGCGCAACGGCGAGTACGGCATCCTCAAATCCTTCGCCATGCTCGAGAAGACGCCTGGCGTGCCGGGCCTCGATTTGCCCGGGCTCGACATCGTCTCCCTCGGCAAGGGCTACGGGGCCGCATCCTGGCGCGCCGCGACGGTTGCGGACATCCGCGACGGCTTCGCCAAGGCCCTTGGCGAAAAGGGCGTGAGCGTCATCGAAATCCCCATCGACACGGCGATTCACACGCTGCTCTCCGCCGGCTAGGGACGCTTCTGCGTACGACGCGACAGGCCGGCGCTCCCCCGCAAAAGGAGAGCGCCGGCCTTGCCATCCGCGGCGCGGTTTCGCGCCCGGCTTACACAATTCTAATGTTCGTGGTCGTGGGGCTCGTGCTCGTGTCCTTCGTGGGCATGGTCGTGCGCGCCGTGCTCGCCGGGATGCTCGTGGTCGTGGACGCCTGCCGCCGCGCCATGGTCGTGGGGATGCTTGTGGTCGTGGCCGTGCTCGTGGGAATGGACATGCACATGCTTGTGGCTGTGCCGGCCGGAGCCCGGATGTTCGTGCTCGTGCTCGTGTTCGTGGGAGTGCTCGTGGGCATGCTCGTGGTGATGTTCGTGGTCGCCTTGCATACTGCACACCTCCTTTTCCTGTCTTATGCGTCCTCTCGCCGCCCCTGTACAGACGGCATGATTTTTTTCGCCATCGCACAAGATGCCCGAAACGAACCGTCTTGCAGTTTCCCGCGCATATGAAACGCGCGTGCGTGCGCTTTGGCCCCGCACGCGCCGCGGGAACCGGCTCGGGGCAGTCCGGCCTTGCCTTGGCGCACGAGGCGGATTACGAACCTCGCACTTTCTTGTGACGGATGCGCCTGCACTCCCCGCGGCCGTCTCCGGACACAGCGGAGCCGCTCCTCGGAAATGCGCTTTTTCTCGGGGAGAACACCCTTATATGATTATTAAAAAATACTGACGTATTTTTTGGGGACGCGGCGTCAGGCGTTGCGGACCGCTTCGCGATGTGCAGTGGGGGAAAAGATGCACGACAACCGGACGCAGACGCTTGCGCGGGCGCTCGGCGATGCGGATTTCGAGGTTCCCAAGGCATTCCGGGGCCGGGGGGCGCTTGCCGCCATGCGCGCCGGCCTGTGGGTCCCCATCGGCTGCGACGGCGCGACCGTGCTGGTCGCCGCCGCGCCACCCGAACGCGAGGGCCTGGCGCGGGAAGCCGCGGCCGCCCTCGGCGCAAGCGACGTCACGGTGCTGCCGGCCGACCGCGAGGCGGTTGCGCGCATCCTCGACAATTCCGCCGACGTCTGCCCCGGATTCCCGCCCGAGGCCGGCCGGGTGGAGCTGGCCAAGGTGCGCACCTACCTGGCCGCGCGCCGCTCGTTTCTCGCGGGTTTCCGCACCACCCTGGCCCGGGGCCGCACCGGGCTTTCCATGTTCCGCACCGGGATCGCCTTCCTGACCGTCGTGCTCGTGCTGTTGCGCATTTTCGGCCTCGGACCGGCGCTGCCGTTCGAGGCGCTGCTGTGCGGCGCGGGGCTTTTTTTTATCGTGGACGGCATCCTCTGGTATTTGCCCGCCAGGCGCATGTCGCGCCGGGGACTGCCCGCGTGCGTGCCCGAGCCGGACCCGGCGCTCGGCAACACGGGTGTGCTCGCCGTGTCGGCCGACCTGCGCTGGCCGCGCTTTCGCTGGCTGCCGGCCGTGCCCGGCGCGCGGGCGCTGCGCGCGGCCTGGGAGCTCCTGTCCCCGGTGGCGCGCCGCCGTTTCCTGGCCATGGACCGTACGGCCCTGGCCCTGGAGCGCACCACCCTGGCCGAGCTGCGTTCGATCATGGCCCGCTCGCGCACGGGCCTGGCGCTCGGGCGCACGGGCATCGCCGTGGCCGGTGTCGGCATCGCCATGATCCGCCAGTTCCACCACGGCCCGTGGGATGTCACGAGCTTCGGCCTGATCGGCGTCGGCGCGGTCATGGCCCTGGAGGGCCTGTCGTGGTACCTGCCGGCCCGGCGCGCCGGCAGGCTCTATCAGGCCGCGATGTGCCGCGCCGCGGCCTGCCCGAGCCCCCGCACCCTGGACCGGCCCGACGCAGCTTGCGCGCAGGGCATGGAAGACGCCTGCGACGGCCTCTGCGGCACGACGGGGCTGGCGCTTAAGCGCACCGTCCTCGCCGAGGAGCGCAACGTCCTGGCGCGGCTGCGCACGCAGATGGCCAAGGGCCGCACCGGGCTTTCCTTCATCCGCACGGGGCTCAACGCCGTGGCCGTGGGCCTGGGCCTGCTCGCCTGGTTCGGCACGGCGTCCACGGGCTGGACCGTGTTCGACCTGTGCCTGCTCGGCACGGGGCTCGCCCTGCTCGCGGACGGCCTGTACTGGTATCTGCCGGCGGCGGCCGAGCGCCGGAGCTCGGGCCTGTGCACGGCCGATTTCGAACTGGCCGTGCCGGACTACGCCGCGCCCGAGTCCTCCTGGGGCCGCGCCAGCGCCGGATTGGGCGGAAGCCATGGCGCATAAGCAAGACGCCCCCTGCTTTTTCGAGGAACGGCTGCGGATTCCGGCCGACCTGCTCGCCCGGCTTGCCGCGGAGGATTTCCGCCAGGACAGCTGGTTTCCCCTCTTCCGCGACGCCGACGGAACCGCCGTCGTCGCCCTGGCCCAGGGGCGCGAGGCCGCCGGGCGCGAGGCCGCGGCAACGGCCCTGGCCGGCCTGCGGCTGCGCTTCGTTCCCGCCGCGCCCGGGGACATCGCCCGCGTGGCCGCGGACTACAAGCCGGCCGTGACCGGCGCGGCCGTGGGCGTGGTGCGCACCAACCTGGCGCACTGGCGCAACACCATGGCCCATTGGCGTACCCATCTGGCCTGCTGGCGCACGGACATGGCCACGGGGCGCACCTGGCTGAGCGTTTCGCGCTTCGGCCTGGGGCTCATGGCCCTCGGCAACACGCTGCTGCGCGGCGCGCAAACGCCTTCGGCCCAAAACGCGGACATCGCCTGCCTCGTCTTCGGCCTCGTCCTGGCCGGGGCCGCCGCAGGGGGCTACCTGCGCCTGCGCTTTTCAAGGCGTAGCCTGCCCGGCGTCCAGACCCTGGTCGAAATCTCCGCCGCCACGCTCCAGTTCCTCGAGGAATACCACTTCATCGACAGCCCGGGCCGGCGGCGGCCGCCGTCGAAACCCACCATGCTGGCGCGCCTGGGCGACATGCTCGAAAACCACGCCACCATCCTGGAAATCGCCTCGGGCGCGCCGGAACGCATCCACCTCGCCCGGGAGCGCAACGTCCTGGCCGCCCAGCGCACGGTCTGCGCCTGCTACCGCACCATCGCCGCACGGGCGCGCACGGGCCTGGCCTTCATCCGCACCGGCGTGGCCGTGCTCAGCCTCGGCATCGGCCTGCTGCGCTACTACGGCGGCGGCCCGCTCTCCCTGGTCGACTGGCTGCTCGCCGTGGTCGGCGCGGCCATGGTCGTCGATGGCCTGTTGTGGTATTGGCCGGTGCGCCAGGAGCCGGTCCGCACGCCCAGGTGCGTGGACCCGCCGGGGGAACGGGCATGAGGATCAAGACCAAGCTGATCGTGGGCAGCTGCACGAGCCTGGCCCTGCTGGTGCTTCTCGCCGTGCTCGCCCGGCACGACATGGACCGGGTGGTGGACAAGCTGCGCTTCGTGGAGGTCCAGGACGACCTCAACACCGGCTTCCTGGAAATGCGCCTGGCGGAGAAAAACCTGTTCCTGTTCGGCGACAAGGCGGCGCTCGGCGAGATCGCGACCAGGATCGACGCCACGCGCGAGGTGCTGTCCAAATCGCGCGGCCGCATCGTCCGGGGCGCGGGCGAGGCCAACTACCAGTCCCTCACGCGCCATCTCGACGCCTACGCCGCCGCCGTCAGGCAGGCCGCCGCCGCGGACATGCCCCGGGACGACGTGGAGGCGGCCATGCGGGAGTCCGGCCGCGCGCTGCGGGAATTCTCCACCGCGCTCGTGCGCCGGGAGCGGGCGCAGGTCGGGGAGATCATCGCCTCGTCCCGCAGCACCATGACCTTGTCCCTGGCGGCCGTGGTCTGCACGGCGGTGCTCGCCGCGCCGCTTCTGTTCCGCAAGGTGCTGCGCTCCCTGGCCCAGGTGGAGCGGCTGGCCGGGGCCATCGCCGACGGCAAGTTCGAGAGCATCGAGGAGCCCAAGAGCCACGACGAACTGGCGTCGGTCATCCGGGCGGTCAACACCATGTCCGAGCGCCTGAGTTCCCGCGAGGCCGAGATCCTGCAATCGAAAAAACTCGCCTCGCTCGGCACCCTGACCGCAGGCGTGGCCCACGAGATCACCAACCCGGTCAACAACATCTCCATGATCGCCGAGACGTTCGAGGCCATGGGCGAGGAGCTCCCCCCCGACGACCGCCTGGAGATGGTGCGGCAGATCCGGAAGGAGTGCGGCCGCATCCACGGCATCGTCACCAACCTGCTCGACTTCTCCAAGCCCAAGGCCGCCAGCATGCGCGCGGTCGGCATCAACGCCCTGGTCGCGGACACGCTGCCGCTCGTGCGCAACATGCTCCACGTCTCCAACATCGACCTCGCCCTGGACATCGCCCCGGACGAGACCCGGGTGTTCGCCGACACCGCGCAGATGCACCAGGTGCTCGTCAACCTCATCACCAACGCCATCCAGTCCATGCGGCCCGGCGGAGAGCTGCGCGTGTCCACCCGGGGCCAGCCCGGGCAAACGGCGCATATCGTCATCGCCGACAACGGCCAGGGCATTCCCCCCGACGCCCTGCCCCACGTCTTCGACCCGTTTTTCAGCACCAAGGGCACCGAAGGCACGGGGCTCGGGCTTTCGGTCAGCTACGGCATCGTCAAAAACCACGGCGGGCGGCTGCGTGTGGAGAGCGCGGTGGGCAAAGGCACCACCTGCTCCGTCGAGCTGCCGGCCCTTCCCCCGACGGAGGCTTCTCATGGACACGCAACGACTTAGGATCATGGTCATCGACGACGAAAAAGTGGTCGGGGACATGCTGCGCATCCACCTGACCAAGCACGGCTTCACGGTGGAGACCTTTCTCGACGCCGCTTCGGCCCTGCGCCGCCTGTCCGAGGAGCGCTTCGCCCTGATCGTCACGGATTTCAAGATGAAGGGCATGGACGGCATGGAACTGCTCAAGACCGTCAAAACGCTCTACCCGGACATCCACGTCATCATGATCACTGCCTTCGCCCACCTGGACACGGCCATCGAGGCCTTCCGCGGCCAGGTGCACGACTTCTTTCCCAAGCCGTTCAAGATCAAGGAACTGCTCGAATCCGTGGAACGCGCCTTGTCGCGGGACGCGGGCGCGCACCAGGACGCCTGACCGCGCCGGCGCACGCCGGCTCCCTTACCCCCGCCCCGAACACGGCGGCACGACGCAAAGCCCGGCCTTGCACCGTGTCGCTCTTTTTATGCCCCGCGCAACGGATGCGGCGCGCACGAAATCACCGCTGCAATACCATATACAAGGCGTTGTGCCCTGGAATATCCCGGCCTGACGGAGCCCACTTTTCGTCATGAATTCGTAACGCCATGGTATCATGAATTATTACTCGCAATGTAAAATCTACCGTCATTTTTATTTTCCCTTCAAAAACAATTATGCTATGCGATATTCGAAATTACTGTCAGACAGCGGCAACCGCCCCCGCGCCCATCGCATCCCCATCACCGTCGGCCAAAGAGGGTACCCACGCATGACCGGAAAAACGAAACTCTCGGTGTTTACGCTGTGCATGATGACCGTTGCGGCCGTGGTGAGCCTGCGCGGCCTGCCCATGATGGCCAAGGAAGGGCTGTCGCTGATTTTCTACATCCTCTTTTCCACGATCATGTTCCTCATCCCCGCCTCCCTCGTGGCGGCGGAGCTCGGCAGCGCCTTCAGCAGCCAGGGCGGCGGCGTCTACACCTGGGTCAAGGAGGCCTTCGGCTCGCGCTGGGGCTTCACCGCCATCTGGCTGCAATGGATCCAGAACGTGGTCTGGTATCCCACGGTGCTCGGGTTCGCGGCCAGCTGCCTGGCCTACGCGGTCATGAAGCCCGCCCTGGCCGAAAACGGCGTCTACACCGGCCTCGTGATCCTGGCCTGCTACTGGATGGCCACGTTCCTGACCCTGGCCGGCTCGAGCGTCGCGAGCTTCGTCACCAAGTACGGCGCGCTGTGCGGCACGGTCCTGCCCGGGCTGATCGTCATCGTCCTGGGGCTTCTCTGGGTCGACCAGGGCAACCCCATCGCCTTTTTGACCCCCGGCCCGGTCGCCGACGCGGCGGGAAGCCTCGCCCACTCGGGCGCGCACGCCCGGCTTTTCCCCCACATCACGAGCCTTGGCAGCATCGCGTTTCTGGCCGGCATCATCCTGCTTTTCGCCGGCGTGGAAGTGCATGCCGTGCACGCGAGCGAACTGGAAGAGCCCGCCAAGCAGTTCCCGGAAAGCATGTTCCTGGCCGCGGCGGTCATCTTCCTGCTCTTCATGCTCGGCTCCCTGGCCGTGGCCGCCGTGGTCCCGGCCGCGGAAATCAGCCTCACGGCCGGGCTCATGCAGGCCTTCGAACTGCTGCTTTCCAAATTCCATCTCGAATTCCTCACCCCGGTCATGGGCGTGCTCACGGCCTTCGGCTCCATCGGCGGCGTCATGTCCTGGGTCGGCGGCCCGAGCCGGGGCCTGCTCGAAACGGCCAAGCAGGGCGAGATTCCGCCTTTCATGGCCAAGGTCAACAAGCACGGCGTGCAGATCAACATCCTGCTCATCCAGGCCGTGATCGTCAGCCTCCTCGCCTGCCTCTACTTCGTCATGGACAACGTGAGCGTGGCCTTTTTCGTGCTCTCGGCCATGACCGTCACCCTCTACCTCGTGATGTACATCCTCATGTACGCCGCCGCCATCAAGCTGCGCCGCACCCGGCCCGACCTGCCGCGCGCCTACAAGGTGCCCGGCGGCCTCGGCGGCATGTGGTTCGTCGCCGGCACGGGCCTCGTCGGCGTGTGCTTCTCCCTGGTGGTCGGGTTTTTCCCGCCGACCAACCTGCCTGTGGGCAATCCCGCGCTCTACGTGGGCCTGGTGGCGGCCGGCATGGTGGTCTTCGTCGGCCTGCCGCTTGTCATTAACGCCTGCAAGAAACCCGGCTGGCGCCAGGGCGGCAACTAGGCCGCCCGGCGACGCCCCAACGAAGGAGGCGATGCATGGTCTTGCATCAGAAGGAAACGGTCCGCGGCGATCTCCTCGACGACGTCTACGCCTCGAGCGACCTGTCGGTGCGCATGCCCAAGTACCGGTTTCCCGAAAAGGAAATCGAGCCCAGGCACGCCTACCAGGTCGTGCACGACGAACTCATGCTCGACGGCAACTCCCGCCAGAACCTGGCCACCTTTTGCCAGACCTGGGCCGATCCCGAAGTGCACCGGCTCATGGACGAGTGCCTCGACAAGAACATGATCGACAAGGACGAGTATCCGCAGACCGCGGAACTCGAGGCGCGTTGCGTACACATGCTGGCCGACCTGTGGCATTCGCCCGAGGCCGCCAACACCATGGGCTGCTCCACCACCGGCTCGAGCGAGGCGGCCATGCTCGGCGGGCTGGCCATGAAATGGCGCTGGCGCGCCGCGCGAAACGCCGCGCACAAGCCGACCGACAAGCCCAACCTCGTCTGCGGCCCGGTCCAGATCTGCTGGCACAAGTTCGCCCGTTACTGGGACGTGGAGCTGCGCGAGATCCCCATGGAACGGGATCGGCTCATCATGAGCCCCGAAGAGGCCGTGGCGCGCTGCGACGAGAACACCATCGGCGTCGTGCCCACCCTCGGCGTGACCTACACCTGCCAGTACGAGCCCGTGGCGGACGTGTGCGCCGCGCTCGACAAGTTGCAGGCCGAAAAAGGCTTCGACATCCCCGTCCACGTGGACGGGGCCAGCGGCGGCTTCCTCGCCCCCTTCTGCGACCCCGGCCTCGCCTGGGACTTCCGCCTGCCCCGGGTCAAGTCCATCAACGCCTCGGGCCACAAGTTCGGCCTGTCGCCCTTGGGCGTCGGCTGGGTGGTCTGGCGCGACGCCAAGGAGCTGCCCGAGGACCTGATCTTCAACGTCAACTACCTGGGCGGCAACATGCCGACCTTCGCGCTCAACTTCTCGCGCCCGGGCGGCCAGATCGTGGCCCAGTACTACAACTTCCTGCGCCTGGGCCGGGAAGGCTACCGCAAGATCCAAAGCGCCTGCTACGCCACGGCCGCCTACCTCGGCGACGCGTTGCGCAAGATTCCCTGCTTCGACGTCATCTACGACGGCCGGGGCGGCATTCCGGCCGTGACCTGGAGCCTCAAGGAAGGCGCGGCCAAGGGATTCACCCTCTACGACCTGTCCGACCGGCTGCGCTCGCGCGGCTGGCAGGTGCCGGCCTACTCCATGCCCGCCGACCGCACGGACCTCGTGGTCATGCGCGCCCTGGTGCGCCACGGCTTCAGCCGCGACCTGGCCGACCTGCTCATGGAAGACATGGAACGCTGCCTGGACTACTTCGCGAAAAACCCCGTGACCCATTCCCTCACGGCCGAAACGGCCTCGGGATTCAGCCACACCTAAGCCGTTCCGGGCACGCCGCCGGACCGCGGGCCGCCACGGCGGCCCGCGGCCGTGCGCCCGGGAAGGGAGTTCCCATGCCACGCCCGCGCTTCGCCGCCGCCTGCCTGGCCGCGCTCTGCCTCGTCGCCGCCGTTCCCGCCTTGGCCACGTCCGTGGCCATGTACGGCGATTTCCGCGTCCAAGGCACGTTTTTCAGCGGCCAGAACTACACCGGCTGGAACGCCGCCGGTACGCAGACCGAAGACACCCTCAACATCTGGCAGCGCATGCGGCTGCACGTCGATTTCACCGCCAACGAGAACCTTTCCTTCCGGCTCGGGCTGCGCGTCAACAACGAAACCTGGGGCCACGGCACCCTGACCGCGGCCAACCCGACCGTGGCCGTGCAGCCCTACCAGTGCTACCTCCAGTTCACCGTGCCGGATACGCGCGTGCAGGTGACCGCCGGCTACCAGCCCGTGTCCCTGCCGCATACCGAGGTTTTTTACGATTCGCTGGTCTTTGGCACCGATTCGGGCAACAGCGACGCAGCCGCCCTCATCGTGCGCGCCCCGCTGCTCGACGACGCCCTCGCGGTCACGGCGGGCTACGCCCGGCTGGTGGACACGAACAGGACCTACGACACGACCACGACGCAGGTCGGCGACGAACTGGATTTCACCTTTCTCACGCTGCCGATAACGGTTTCGGGCCTGCGCCTCACGCCTTGGGGCGCGGCGGCCATCCTCGGCCGCTCCGCCGACCTGCCGAGCCCCATGGGCAACACCCTGCTGGCCGCCGGCAGCTACGCCTCGCCGTCAACGGCGTTCGCCAACAACCAGAACGCCGCGTTCTGGACCGGCGCGGCCCTGACCTACGAACTGCCCATCCCGGTCAAGGTCTATGCCGACGGCATCTACGGCAACGCCTTCGCCGGCGACCGTTCGCGCAACCACCGGCAGGGCTGGTTCGCGGACGCGGCCCTGGAATACACGGGATTTACCGCGGTCGCGCCGCAGTTGCTCGGCTGGTGGGGCAGCGGCGAGGACGCCGGGCTCTCCAACGGCTCCGAGCGGCTGCCGGGCGTCAATCCGCAGTGGGGGCCGCGCGGCTCGTTTCTCTTCAACGCCGACCAGTACCTGACCCAGGCGTCCATGAACACCACGCCGCAAGGGAGCATGGGCCTTGTGGTCAACTTCGACCGCATCAGCCTGATCGACCGCCTGACCTCGCTCGTCGCCTTTTCCTACGCCACGGGCACGAGCTCCCCTGCCGGGCTGCGCAAGGCCGTGGCGGCCACGGGCGGCCCGGGGCAGTACGTGACCATGGGCCAGGACCTCGCCCAGGGGGAGCGGCTGCTCTCCATCGCCAGCGAGCACGCCTTCGCCCTCACGGATGCCGTCAACCTGATCGTGGAAACGGGCTGGGCCAGGGGCTACGACTTCCGCGCGAGCATCTGGGGCCGGCGCATGGTCAACCAGGCCGGCGACGCCTGGCAGGGGGCGATCGGCCTCATCTACAAGTTCTAGGGCGGCTGCGCCCCGAAAACGCCGACGGGCCTGCGGCACCGGAGTGCCGCAGGCCCGTTTTTCACGTCCGGGTCCGCGCCGGGCGTCTAGGCCCGCGCCGCGCCGCGCAGTTCGAGCGCCAGGGCGAGCACACCGCAGGCCGCGCCCATCACGCACACGCCAAGCCAGCCGAACCGGGAAAACGCCTGTGCGCCAAGAGCCGTGCCCAGCGCGCCGCCGACGAACATCAACGTCATGAAGACCGTGTTGACGCGGCTGCGCGCCGCGGCGTCCAGGGCGTAGATCCGGGCCTGGTTGGCCACGAGCGCCCCTTGCAGGCCGACGTCCATGAGCAGGATGCCGGCGACCAGGGCGAGCCACGACTCCCGAAACAGCGCCAGCAGCACAAACGCCGCGGCAACGTTCACGGCCCCGTAGGCGACGAGCCTGCCCTGGCCGCCCCGGTCCGCCAACCGCCCGGCCAGGGGCGCGGCAGCGACGCCGGCCACCCCGACCAGGCCCAGCATTCCCGCCGCCGCGCTGCCCTGGTGAAACGGCGGCTGTTCGAGGAACAGGGCCAGATTGGCCCAGAAGGCCACGAAGCCGCCGAAAAGCACCCCCTGCACGAACCCCGCCCGCCGCAGTTCCTTGTGCGCGGCAAAAAGCCGCACCAGGGAGGCAAGCATGCGCGGATACGAGATCGTGGTCACGGGCGTCACGCGCGGCAGCCACAGCAGCAGCACGGCGCTCATGACAAGCGACGCGCCGCTGGCAAAGGCGAACATCTCCCGCCAGTCGCCATACGCGGCCACGAGCCCGCTGACCGTGCGCGAGAGGAGGACGCCCGCGAGCACCCCGGCCATGACCGTGCCGAGGACGCTGCCCCGCCGCCCCTCCCCGGCCAGATGGGCGGCCATGGGCAACACCTGTTGCGCCACGGTCGCCAGCACGCCGATGCCGAGGCTCGCCCCGAGCAGCATGCCGAGCCCCGTGGACGCCGCGGCCGTGGCCAGAGCCACGGCCAGGGCGAGGAACGTCACAACGATGAGCCCCCGCCGCTCGAAGCGGTCCCCGAGCGGGGCCAGCAGCAGCAGGCCCAAGGCGTAGCCGACCTGCGTGAGCACCGCGATCCAGGAGATGGACGCCGCATCGGCATGGAACACCTCGGCCAGAATGCCGAGCATCGGCTGGTTGTAGTAGATGCTCGCCACGGCGAGCCCGGCCGCGCCGGCCATCAGGGCCACGACGCCCCGTCCCGGCTCCCGGGCCTCGGACGTTTCGAGGGAAAGACATGCGCAGTGGTGCATGGGAAGTCTCCTGCTTAAATAGAAACGGTACGTATCGTAAACAATCAATCCCCGTCGGACGTCAAGAGGCAGGCCTTGGCCGCTGTCCCGCTCAGTCCGCGGCGCTTACGCGCTTTCCCGCGAAGCTCGGGCAACGGATGCCTTCGCCGGCGAAAATCGGCGCGTAGCAGGCATTGTCCGACACGCACAGGGCCGGGCGGCGATCGCCTTCCCGCCAGCGCCCGATCAGGCCGGGTTCGCAGACAAGGGGGCGGCTTAGGGCGACATAGTCGGCCACGCCCGTGCGCACGAGCGCCTCGGCCACGCCGTGGGAGCGGATGCCGCCGACCAGCGCCAGCGGGATGCGCAGCCGCTCCTTGAAGCGCACGGCCGCCGCCCGGTAGTAGGCCTCCTGGTCCGGGCCCTTGATCCTGCCCTTGCGCGCGGGCATGAACGCCGGTCCGGCCTGCTTGCAGCCGCCCGAGAGCTCCAGCGCGTCCACACCGGCCGCCTCCAGCATCCCGGCCACGGCCAGGGATTCGTCCACGGTCAGGCCGCCCGGCACGAAATCCTCGCTGTTGCACTTGACCAGCAGCGGAAAGTCCGGTCCCACGACGGCGCGCACCGCGTCCACGACTTCGAGGAGCATGCGCGCCCGGTTTTCGAGTGCGCCGCCGTAGGCGTCGTCGCGGCTGTTCCAGGCCGACGAGAGGAACTGGTGCAACAGGTAGCCGTGGGCAGCATGGACCTGCACGGCGTCGAACCCGGCGGTCTTGGCCCGGGCGGCCGCCCTGGCGAAAGCCGCGACCAGGGCGGCGATGCCGGCGACGTCCAGGGCCTCGCCCCCGGGCTGGTCCGGATCGGGGCTCGGCCCAACGGGCGGCAGGCCGGAATGCGCCGTATCGGCGATCTCGCCCGCATGGGCCAGTTGCAAAGCGATGCGCCCCCCTGCGGCATGCACGGCCCCGGTCAGGGCGGCAAGGCCCGGGACGCGGGCGTCGTCCTGCACGCCGAGCTGCCTGTGGCCGCCCCGCCCCTCCGGGCTGACAAAGGCGTTGCCCGTGATGACAAGCCCCACTCCCCCCCGGGCCAGAGCGACCAGCTTCGCGATGTACGCCGGGGTCACGCCGCCGTCGTCGGCGGCGAGCCCTTCCCAGGTGGCGGAACGGATGGTGCGGTTTTGCAGCGACATGGTCTTGAGGGCGGTTTCCTCGAAAAGCGTATTCATGGCTGCCTCCTTTGCCGGCCGCGCGGCGGCAGGCAGGATGGTTGTCCTGGTTTGTTTCGAAACGATACGTTTCGTATATAATCAAGACAAAACCGGAGTCAAGGAGAAAAGGCAAAAACCATTCTCCTGCGATTACGGGAGAACATACCTCAAGGGAGCGAGGAGGCGGGGGATGGCGGGATTATTTCGGGGCGAGGCTGGTGAAGACGAGGGCGGCGATGCCGCGCACGAAGGCATCGTCCAGGGGCTGGTGGCGCAGCAGCATGCGGTGGAAGATCGGGGCGTAGAGGGCGTCCACGGCAAGCTCCAGGTCGGCGTCGGCACGGATCTCCCCGGATGCGATGCCGCGTCGCAGCGCCTCCTTGGCCGCGTCGCGGCGGGGAAACATGTATCCGTCGAGAAAGGCGGCGCGAATCTCGGGGTCGGCCTGACCCAGGGCGATCATTTCGCACACGATCTTGCCGATCGTCCCCCGGTAGGCTGCGGCCAGGCGCAGCATCTGCGCGGTGATGTCGGCCACGGCGGAAACGGTGTGGGGAAAGGCGATCTTCGGGGACACGACGGCCAGGAAGGCCTCCATGGCGACCGCGCCCTTGCCCGGCCACCAACGGTAGAGCGTGGCCTTGCCCACGCCGGCCCGCGCGGCGATACCCTCCATGGTCAGCCTGGAAAAGCCCGCTTCTTCGAGCAGGCCGTAGGCGGCCTCCAGCACGGCGCTGCGCGCGGCGTCGCTTCGCGGCCGTCCCGGCAGGCGTTTGGCGCCTGCCGTGCCCTTTGGCTGTTCCCCGCGCATCCTAGAAGCCCTTGTCCAGCGCGCCGGCGATGGCCCCGGGCGCGCCGCCTGCGGTGCGGGGCATGAGCCGCCCGAGCAGGGGCACGCGCCGCGCGGCTTCGCGGAAGGCCGTGGAGCGGCGCAGGTTGACCACGAGGAGCGTGGCGATCATGACCGGAAAAGGCGCGATCTGGAACAACGCGCCCGAAAGCCCGGGCAGCGCGTCCTGGAGCGCGATGCCGGCCACCTGGATGGCTGCGAAAAAAAGCGCGCCGAGCGCCACGCGCACGGGTTTCCAGCCGCCGAAGATGACGATGGCCAGCGCAATCCAGCCCGCGCCCTCGCAGCCCTGCGGATGTCCCCAGCCGGGCTTGACGGAGAGGGAGTAGAGCCCTCCGGCGCAGCCGGCGAGCGCCCCGCCGGCCAGGCAGCACAACAGCTGCACCTTGCGCACGGCCACGCCCCGGCTGGCCGCGGCCTTGGGTGATTCGCCCACGGCGCGAAGCGTGAGGCCCGCCCGCGTGCGCGCGAGAAACCACCACACGCCCCCCAGGCCCGCGAGGCTTAGCAGCACCACCGGACTCTGGCCGAACAGCGCCTTGCCGAAAAGCGGGAGGTCGGAGAGCACCGGCACGGCGAGGCTGCCGAGGTCCGGCCCGGGTTGGCGGGACACGCCGTGGCCCAGGAAGTAGGCGAGTTCGCGGCAAAAAAGCGTCAGCACGAACCCAACGGCCAGCTCCGACGCGCCGAGAAAGAGGCCGAACACGGCCAGGACCAGCGCGATGCACGCGCCGGCCGCGGCCCCGGCGGCCAGTCCCAGCCAGGGATCGCCGCTGCCCCGGGCCACGGCGAACGCGGCCATGGCCGCAAAAAGCACGGTGCCGTCCAGGGACAGGTTGATCATGCCGCCCCGCTCGGACACGGTCTCGCCGAGCGCGGCCAGAATGAGCGGCGCGGCGGCGAAAAAGACGGCCGCGACCAGGGCGCCGGCGTACTCGAGGCTCACCGTTCCCTCCCGGGCGACGCCGGACGCAGGCGTCTGGCCGCGAAAAGCGTGAGCACGAACACGCCCTGGATCACGCCGGCCAGGGACGAATCCAGGGAAAGCGACAGCGGCAGCTGCACCGAGCCGACCGTGAGCACCGCGAAGAAAAGGCATGCGGCCGGCAGGGCCCACAAGCTCCCCGAGGCCAGCAGCACGGCCAGGATGGCGGTGTAGCCGTAGTTGCCGGAAATCGACGGGATGAGCCGGTGGTAGAGGCCGGCGACGAGAATGCCGCCGGCAAGGCCGGCCAGCGCGCCGCAGATGGCCATGGCCGCCAGGATGCGCATTTTCGGCCGCAGGCCCAGGCGTGTGGCGGCCAGGGCGTTCTGGCGCACGGCGGCGAGGGTCAGGCCGAAAAAGGTGCGGGTGAGCAGCCAGGCCACGGCGGCGAAGGCGACGACGGCGAGGATCGGTCCGACAAGGCTCATGGGCCGCCCGCCCAGGGCCGGCAGCCACAGCGCGGCGTCCAGCGGCTCGGTGCCGCTCATGGAGGCCATGCCCGGCCGTTTCCAGGGGCCGAGAATGAGCCACAGCGATATGCCCATGGCCACGAAATTGAGCCCCAGGCCGGAAAATATCTCGTGCACGCGGCCATGAGTGCGCAGCACGCCGGCCAAAAGCGACCAGAGCATGCCGCCAAGGGCCGCCGCGCCGAGCCCGAGCGCCATGTCCAGGCCCTGCGGCAGCCCGCCTGCCGGATCGGCGGCACGCAGCACGCCCTGGGCGAAGATCGCGCCCAGGGTGATCTGGCCCTCGACGCCGATGTTCCAGAGGTTGGCGGCGAAGGTGACGCAAAGGGCCGCGCCGCACAATAAAAGCGGCGTAAAGGCGGCGAGCGTGCGCAGGATCGCCGCTTCGGATCCGAGGCCCCCCTGCGCCATGACGGCGAGGGTGGCGAAAGGCGGCGCGCCGGTTGCGACCACGATGGCGAGCGTCACGCCGAGCGCCGCGGCCAGGGCATAGGCGGCGCGCAGCAGCACGGTCGCGCGGCCGCTCACGAGACGCTCCCGGCGGCCGTGGCGCGGCCGGTCATGAGGTCGCCGACACGGCCCGGATCGAGGCTTGCCGCGGGAAGGTCGGCGGTCATGTCGCGGTTGTAGAAAACGAGCACCCGGCCGGCATGGGCGAGCAGTTCGTCGAGATCCTCGGAGAAAAAGAGCACGGCCGCGCCGGCGGCGGCGCGTTCGCGGAAATGGTCCCAGATCTGGGCGATGGAAGCGGCGTCGAGGCCCCGTGTGGGGTTGTCGGCGAGCAGGAGCCTGGTGTCGTCGGGAATAAGCGACAGGAGCAGACGCTGCTGGTTGCCGCCGGAGAGCGCGTCGGCGCGGGCGTGCGGCGTATCGGTCAGGCGGAACTTGCCCACGCAGCGTTCGGCGAAAATGGTCTTGGCCTTGCGCCGCCTGTCCGGGAAGGCCAGGCGCACGTGGTCGAGAAGCGAGAGCCCCGGGAAAAGCCCCTCCTCCATGCGCGCCGCGGGCAGGTAGTGGATGCCGGCGGCCAGGAAGTCCGTGGCCGGCCGGCCGGCCAGGGCGCGGCCGCCCACGTCGAGGTTCCCGGCGACGCTCGGCGCGATGCCGGCCAGTCCCCGCAGCAAGGCTTCCTGGCCGCCGCCGGAAATGCCGGCCAGCCCCACGATTTCGCCCGGCCAGATTTCCAGGCAGACGTCGTCGAGCACGGCCTTGTCGTCGGCGATGACCAGATGGGCGGCGCGCAGCACCGGGACGTCGCCAGCCCCGGGCGCGGCCTTTGGCGGCGGCGGGGGCGCGGCCTCGGCAACGGCCGCGACCTCGGCCCCGAACATGGCCGTGAGGATGGCCTGGCCGTCGAGCGGCGCGGCGAAGCTGCCGGCGAGGCGGCCGTGGCGCAGGATGGTCACGGCGTCGCACAGCTCCCGGGCCTCGGCCAGCTTGTGCGTGACCAGGGCCACGAGCCGGTCGCCGCCCGAGACGAAGGCGCGCAGCACGGCGAAAAGCGTCTCGCGCTGGGCCGGGGAGATGCCGGAAGTGGGCTCGTCGAGGATGAGCAGGCGCACGTCGCGGTCGAAAAGCCGCGCCAGTTCCAGGTGCTGCCGCTCGGCCACGGTGAGGTCGGAGACGGGGATGTCCGGGCGCAGGCAAAAGCCCATGCGCGCGCACACCGCATCCAGGCGCTTGCGGGCGGCGGCGCGGGGAAGCACGGGCCCGCCGCCCAGGGCGAAGTTCTCCCAGACCTTTAGCGGCGGGAAATCCAGGGGGTCCTGGGGCAGCATGCCGATGCCGCAGTGCGCGGCCATGTCCGGGGTCAGCCGCCTGTGGGCGACGCCGTCCACGACGATTTCGCCCGCCTCCGGGGCCAGCTGGCCGCACAGCACCTTCATGAGGGTGGACTTGCCGGCCCCGTTCTCGCCCAATAGCCCGTGGATGCGCCCGGCCTCGAGGGTCACGCTGACGTCGTCGTTTGCGACAAGCCGCCCGAAGCGCTTGACGATATGGTTAAGGACGACGTCCATGCCGGGCACTCTCCGCCGCGCCCTACTTGGAGGCGCTGGCCCCCTCCATGCCGTGGAGCAGCTGCGGGCAGAACCACAGTTCCTTGTCCGTGGCCGTGCGGCCGGCGGGAACGAATACCGTGCCGTCCTGGTAGGCGAGCGGTCCGGCGAAGAGGTTGACCTTGCCCGAGCCGAGGTCGGCCGTGAACTGGTCCAGGGCCTTTTTGTTCTCGGGGGAAAGCCCCTGGCCGGGCAGGAAGCCCACCGGGCTCTTGTCCGGGTCGTTTAGGGCGGCGAAATCCGGGGCGAGCCAGACGAAATCAGGCTTCCAGGTGCCGTCGGCGACGTCCTTGACGATGGGCAAAAGCGCCGGGCCCCAGTTGAAATAGGGCACGCCGAGGCAGGCCTCGGGAGCACTGGCGCAGGCGTCCTTGTAGTCGTAGGGCAAGGCGTGGACGTCGGCCCCGGCCTTGCGGCGGGCGGCGGCCACGGTCAGTGCCTCGGGGGTGTCGATGCCGGAGATGACCACGTCGTAGCCCTGGTCGAAAAACGACCCGGCGACCTGGTTGGGGTCGGAGGTCACACCCGGGATGTTGAACCAGAAGCCGATCCAGGTGACCTTGAACGAGAGGTCCCCGGCCTTTTGGCCACGCACCTTCTCCCAGGCGTAGCGCGCGCCGAGATAGGCGGCGTCGGCCAGGCGGCGGGTCTCGTCGTTAATGAGCGGCCCGAGGAAGGCGATCTTGCCGGTCTTGGTGGTCATGGCCGCGGAAAAACCGGCCATCATCTTGGCGTATTCCATCTTGGAGAAGAGGTTGCCCATGTTCTTCGGAGCCTTGCCCGTGAGCACGTCGTCGCCGGAAATCTGGATGAAGGTCAGGTCGGGATGCTGTTCGGCGGCCTCGCGGATGCCGTCCTTCATGTCGTCGGAGCCGGCGAAGATGAGCGTCGCGCCCTTGGCCGCCAGATCGTCCACCACCTGCGGCACGGTGACGCCCGGGCGGTCGGCGGGATTGAGCTTGTCGAGATAGAGCATCTTCGCGCCGGGGAGGTGCGCCTCGACGTACTTGCCGCCCTCGTACTGGGCCTGGCTGTAGCCTTTGTCGTTGTAGGGGCCGACGAGCAGCATGCCGAAGGTCAGCGGCTTTTCGGCGGCCGGGGCGGGGACGACCAGGGCCAGGCAAAAGGCCAGGGCCGCCAGGGAGGAAAGGATGCGGCGCATGGGGCACTCCTTTTGGCAGTTGATGGGGCGTGGCGAATGTAAATGAAGCCGGTGCGATGCGCCAGGGGCAAGGCCCGGATTCATGACCTTCCCGGCAGCGCGCCGTCGCGCAGGAAATCCTCGACCAGGGCGAGCACGGCCTCGTTGCCGCAGAAACTGCCGCCGGCGATGCGACGGCGCATGGCGTCGAGGCTCTTTTCGAAATCCGGCAGCAACTCCGGCGTCAGGCGCTCCATGGACGCGGACCGGCCGTAGCCCAGGCGCTCCAGGTAGAGGGCGTTCAACTGCTGCTCGAACGCCCCGGGCACGGGGAACGACAGCACGGGCTTGCCGTAGTAAAGCGCCTCGCTCATGAGATTGTGGCTGCCGCCGCAGATGACGTAGGCGCACGACGCCAGATCGTCAAGAAACCCCTCCTCGGAGTAGTCCCGGAAGGTCAGGTTCCCGTCCACCTTGTCCATGCGGTAGCCGTAGACGCGAAATTCCCGGTCGATGGCGCGCAGGTAGGGCGCGAAGGCGTCGCAGATGCCACAGCTCTGGTAGACGAGGATGTGGCCGCCCCGGGTGGGCGTTTTCGCGCGCACGCTCTGGCGCAGGATGGCCGGGGCGATGCGGGCGCGCGCGCCGGGTTTGGGCGGCGGCTGGAAAAAGGAAATGGCCAGGTAGTCCGTGGCCGCGGAAAAAAGGAAGCGGATGGAGGCGCGGATGCCCCAGTAGTCCGGCCACAGGCGCGGCGGGATGTCGTGGTCGCAGCAGGAGACGACGTGCTGGTGGTCGATGGACAGGCAGGGGATGCCGGCGCGCCGGGCGGCGATGGGCACGAAATATTCGTAGTCGGAGATGGCGCGGTCGGGCCTGAATTCCGCGATCATGCCCGCCAGGCGCGCCAGTTCGCCCGGGCGTTTGGCCAGGGTGCGCGCCGCGAGCTTCAGTGTTGCCGGCATGTCCAGGCGCTGGTTCCTGTAGCGCGTGCCGGGGTTTTCGAACCGCTCCACCGGGAATTCGCGACCGACCAGCTGCAGGCCCTCTTCGCTGGAGACGAACAGGAACTCGTGCCCGAGCGCCTTGAGGTGCCGGGCCAGGATGAGCGCGCGGATGGCATGCCCGTGCTGGGTGCCGTGCACGCCGTAGAGGATGCGGGCCATGGTCGCCTCCCGGGATGACTGCGCGCCCCGTACCGGGCGCAGCCGCCGGCGTCAAGTCGGAGGCCGGACGCGCGGCGGGGGGGCGCGGATGCGCCGGAGGCTAGAAGAGCCAGATGTGGTCGAGCTCCGCCCCGCTTCTGCCCTCGGTGCGGCGCTCGCGCAGGACCGTGGCCGGCCGGCCGGCCACAACCATGTTGTCCGGCACGTCGTGGGTGACCAGCGCCCCGGCGGCGACGATGGCCTGTGCGCCCACGGTCACGCCCGGCAACAGCACAGCCCCGGAATAGACCTTGGCATAGTCGCCGACGACGACCGGGGCGTACGTGCGCTCGATGTGGGACGCCTCGCCGTGGTTGTGGGTGAAAACGCGCACGTCCTCGGCGATGGCCACGCCGTCGCCAAGCGTCACGCCGCCCTTGGTGTCGAGAAAGACGTTGCGGTTGACGAACACCCCCGCGCCCACGCGCAGAAGCGGCCCGAAATTGAAGCGCAGGTTCTCCTCGGCGGTGAACGCGCTGCCGCACGCGCCGAAAAGCCGCTTGGCGATGAGCCGGCGAAACGGAATGGCGAAGGGCACGATCAGGCAGATCGGCAGCTTGTCGAAGGCGTCCCAGAGAAAATGCAGATGGCGCTGCGCCGGTGTCAGCGGGCAGTCCTCGGCCCGGGGCAGGGTCTCGGCGTAGAGGTGCATGTGGCAAAGCGCTTCCAGGGACAGGCGCGGCGCGGACAAATCGGCCATGACGTCCTGGAGCACCTCGGAGTCCCCGATGGCGTCCAGGCGTTCCTCGATGCGTGACAGCAGGGCTTTGTAACACGCGGTCATAGGGTGTCTCCCGGTCGTTCGGCCAGGGGATGGCGAGGCGCGGCGCGCGGCCGAGCGCGCGCCGCGCCGGACAGACGTCTTGCGAGTCCTTCCCTACCGCAATCCCTCGCGCAGCGCCACCACGCCGAAGCCCGCGGCCTTGAGCATCCTGCCGGCAAGGGGGCTGACCTCGCCCGAGACCACGAGCTTTTTGCTCTTGACCTTGAGCGCGGCGGCGGAGGCCCCCACGGTCCTGGCGATGCCGGCCATGGTCGGCGTCCAGGCCAGGTAGTCCAGGGGATAGCCGACGAGCAGTCCGTTATCGGCGGTCACGGCGGCGATGTATTTGTCGGCGCGCACGAAGCGGGCCACCTTGTCGGTGGTGGCGTTCAAGTTGGCGTAAAGCTCCGCCTGCCGGGTGCGGAACCAGGCCATGTCGTCGCTGTCGGCCAGGATGGCCTGGTGGATGAAAACCGTGCGGTCCGCGACCTTGGTCATGCGGTCGAGGGCAAGAACCAGCCGCGTCTGCTCGATGGGCGTGTAGTGGGTGTTTTCCACGAGCAGATCGGCCATGTCGGCGGTTGCGCCCATGGCCTTGAGGCGCTCGCGGTTGGCGGTGAAGAGGTCCTCGGGGGGAATGGAGACGTCCACTGCGCTGGCCGGCGCGCCGGTCTGGGAAAAGGCGACCAGGGCCGCGCCGCCGGGAATGGCGGCCGTGGCCGTAAATGAACCGAAAAAGCCCGCCCCGGCCAGGCGCTTGAGGCTTTGCTGGAGCACGGGGTTGCGCGAATAGGGGTCCACGCCGTAGGCCTTGGCGTATTGCCGCATGGCCTTGTTGTAGCCGAGCAGTTCGCCCACCGTGCCCTTGTCGTCGCTCGGGCGCTGCTCCTTGGAGGACGCCTGGGCGCGGCTGAAGCTCTTGCCCACGCTGGAGAGGGTTTCGCCGGGCTTGGTCAGCAGGTTGAACACGCCCTTGACGGCGTTGACCCCGGACTGGCCGATGGATTTGCCGATTTCCGCGCCCTTGTTCACGTCGTCCATGGCAGCGGCGGCCTGCAATTCCTTGATGCGGGTATAAAGCAGCGACGTGGACTCCACGTGCAGGTCGCCCTTGGGCGTGTGGATGACGTAGAGGTTCATGTAGCCGTCGTTTGCCACCTTGTCGTCCACGGCATAGTTGGATCCGGAGAGGATTTTTTCCGGCAGGATGGCCTTGGCGGAAAAGACCGGCGGCGTTTCCGTCTCTTCCGGATTGGCTTTCGCGGCCCGGGCGGCGGCCCCGGACGGCAGCAGGAAGACGCAGGCAAGAAAAAGGGACAGGAAAAGGCGTATGGTCATGGCATGCTCCAAGCAAGTGATGTGAACGACATGGCGACTGCCGTGCTTACGCGTCCGGGCGAAATTTGTCATGGCCGACTTTACACGCCGGGCTGCTTGGTTTAGAGGGCCGCCAAATCGCGGGAGGCATGCGATGAATATCGTCAAGGACCCTCAGGAATTGCGCGAGCGCTGCCGCGACTGGCAGCGCCGGGGCGTCGTGACCGGGCTTGTGCCGACCATGGGCTATCTGCACGCCGGGCACGCGAGCCTGCTTCGCATCGCCCGGGAGCGCGCCGCGCGCGTGGTGGCGAGCGTGTTCGTCAATCCGACCCAGTTCGGGCCGGGCGAAGACCTGGACGCCTATCCGCGCGACCTGGACCATGACGCGGCCCTGGCGCGCGAGGCCGGCGTGGACGTGCTTTTCACCCCCTCCGCCGAAGCCATGTACGCGCCCGGGGCCGCCACGTGGGTGGAGGTGCCGGAACTTTCCAAAATGCTCTGCGGCGCGACCCGGCCCATCCATTTCCGGGGCGTGTGCACCGTGGTGTCCAAGCTCTTTCTGCTCGTCCAGCCGCGCCTCGCCGTTTTCGGGGAAAAGGACTGGCAGCAACTGGCGATCCTGCGCCGCATGACGGCCGACCTGGGCTTTCCCGTGGAAATCGTGGGCGCGCCCATCGTGCGCGAGGCCGACGGGCTGGCGCTGTCCTCGCGCAACGTCTACCTGACGCCCGAGGAACGTGCCGCCGCGCCGCACATTCACAGAGGACTGGAGCTCGCCGCGTCGCGCGTCGCGGCCGGCGAACGCGACGCGGGGCGCATCCTTGCGGCGACGGCGGCCTATTTTGCGGAGAAGATGCCGTCCGCGACCCCGGAATACCTTGCCTGCGTGCATCCCGAGCGGCTTTTTGCCCTGGACGTGATCGACGGCCCGGCGCTTTTCGCCACAGCGGTGAAATTTTCCCGGGCGCGGCTGATCGACAACCGCCTGGCCGGCGTCACCGCAACGCCAAGCTGACGCCGCGGTATTGCAACTTGCTTTTTGACGATACGCCGGGTATCGGACTAAATTTCGAATCAGTGAACGTCGTTTTCCTATAAGACATGTCATGTCCGCTCTGAACGGACCGCTGACACACGGAGGATATCGTATATGATCAATGCCAAGGGCCGGTACCTTTTCAGTTCCGAGTCCGTGACCGAGGGGCACCCGGACAAGGTCGCCGATCAGATTTCCGACGGCATCCTGGACGCCATCCTGACCCAGGACCCCGACGCCCACGTGGCCTGCGAAACCCTGGTCACCACCGGCCTGGCTTTCATCGCCGGCGAGATCACCACCAAGGCCTATGCCGATTTTCCGTCCATCGTGCGCGAGACGGTCAAGGAGATCGGGTACAACAGCTCAACCATGGGCTTTGACTGGGAAACCTGCGCCGTCATCTCCTCCGTGGACAAGCAGTCCGTGGACATCGCCCAGGGCGTCACCCGCGAGAAGCCCGAGGAACAGGGCGCGGGCGACCAGGGCATGATGTTCGGCTTCGCCTGCGACGAGACCGAAACCCTCATGCCCGCGCCCATCTACTGGGCGCACAAGCTGTCGCGCCGGCTGTCCTACGTGCGCAAGAACAAGATTCTCGACTTCCTGCGCCCTGACGGCAAGACGCAGGTGGCCGTGGAGTACGTGGACGGCAAGCCCGTGCGCATCGACAATGTGGTCGTGGCCTGCCAGCACGACGAGAACATCTCCTATTCCGACCTCGTGGACGCGGTGCGCCAGGAAGTCATCTTCCACACCCTGCCCGAGTCCCTGGTGGACAAGAACACCAAGGTCTACATCAACACCACCGGCCGGTTCGTCATCGGCGGCCCCATGGGCGACTGCGGCCTGACCGGGCGCAAGATCATCCAGGACACCTACGGCGGCATGGGCAACCATGGCGGCGGCGCGTTCTCGGGCAAGGACCCCTCCAAGGTGGACCGCTCGGGCGCGTACATGGCCCGGTACGTGGCGAAGAACCTCGTCGCCAGCGGCGCGGCCAGCCGTTGCGAAGTCCAGATCGCCTACTGCATCGGCGTGGCCGAGCCACTGTCCGTGCTGGTCACCTCCATGGGCTCGAGCGACATCCCCGACGAGACGCTGACCAAGGCCGTGCGCGAGGTCTTCGACCTGCGCCCCTACTTCATCTCCAAGCGCCTGGACCTGCGCCGCCCCATCTACAAGCCGACCTCGTGCTACGGCCATTTCGGCCGGGAGCGTCCCGAGTTCACCTGGGAACGCACCGACGCGGCCGCCGACATCAAGACGGCGCTCAAGCTGTAGCCAGCCAGCCGCCAGGGCGGCCTCCGTCCGAACCGGGCCGGAGGCCGCCTGCGGCAAAGCGCCCCCCCATGCTGCGCCGCCTGTCCGAATCCATCGACCGTTTCGTCTCCGCGCAGGAGGCGGCGAGCCGGCGCAATTTCGTGGCCGTGTGCCGGCGCTGGTCCGAAATCGTGGGGCCGGAGACGGCCGAGCTCGTGCGTCCGCTGGGGCATCGCCGCCGCGACCTGCTGCTCGGGGCGGACGATCCGGTGGTCATGCAGGAGATGCATTTCGCCGCGCCGGAAATTTTATCGCTGGTCAATGCCGCCTTGGGGCACGAAGCCTTTGACAGAGTGCGGTTCGACTTGCTAGGAAACCAAGTTTCCTTGGATGCGCTACGGGCCGTGCCCCCCCGTTTTGCCGTACCGCCGGAGCGAAAGCCGGAGCAGTTGGGCGGTTTGCTGGGGGCGCTTGATCCGGCGACGCCTGTCGGGCGTTGTTATGCGAAGTATGTCGCGTATTTCGAGGCCGGGCCGCAGCCGTCCGGCCGGGACCGCCGGATGGCCGCAGGCAAGCGGACGCGGCGGCCGAAGACGGCGTGAAGAGATATTTTTCGTGGAGGCGAACATGAGCGAAGGTATGCAGCTTGATCTGAAGAAGCCGCTGGACAAGATGACAGCCAAGGAGCTTCGTGATCTGGTGCTCAAGCAGATTCCGCAGATCACGGGCGCATCGGGCCTGGGCAAGGAAGAACTGCTTGTGCAGATCAAGGGAGTGCTTGGCATCGGCGGCGAGGAAGGGCCTGCGGTTTCCCCGTACAAAACGAAGATCCTGTCGATGAAGGGCAAGATGCGTGAACTGCGCGTCAAGCGCACGGCGGTTGCAGGCGACGGCGGGCGCAAGCAGAAAGAGATCCTGCGTCGGCAGATCAACAAGCTGAAGAAGCGGACGCGCCGTCTGGCCAAGGCGTCCTGATTTTTCGGGCCGCCAAGAAAGTTCTTGACGGCCCGCCCCCGACTGCGTAAAGCAATGGGCTCTTGAGCCTGCTGGGGGATCGTCTAGCGGCAGGACTATGGACTCTGACTCCATCAACCTAGGTTCGAATCCTAGTCCCCCAGCCAAGATACATACTGCGTCCCCATCGTCTAGCCTGGTCCAGGACATCGGCCTTTCACGCCGGTAACAGGGGTTCAAATCCCCTTGGGGACGCCAAGAAATTCAGCGGGTTACCTGTCCAGGGTAACCCGCTTTTTCGTTGGTCCACACGAAGTCCACATTTACGACTTCAATAGTCTGGTATTTCCTCTCACTCTTGGGAAGCTTTCTGGATGCTGACGACTTTATTGGGACCGCGCTGTCCCATTACAGCTTCCATAGCTTCCTGGGTCTGCTTGAGACCAAGGGTCTGGAGGTAGCGGGTCGTGGTCTGGGGACTTTTATGACGAAGGACAGCTTGGGCCACCGCCACGGGCTGCCCCTCACGGTAAAGGAGACTCGCCGTGAGGTGACGGATCGCGTGAAACCCGAACTCTTTGACCCCTGCTTTCTTGCACAGTCGCTCCATGAAGTGCTGCCGGTTTGTGAACGGCTGCCCCAGGTATTCCTTGCAGAAGGCATGCTCCTCCACATTGACGAACACGTACTCGGAGACAATGGGGCGGTGCTCCCACCACGCCATGAGGACCTTCTTGAGCCGTTGCACCATGGGGACCGGGTCAGGCTCCAGATCACCTCCTGCGCGTTTTCTCGTCCAAAGGGTGACGGTATTCCCTGCGAAATCGATATCCGCCCACTTGAGTCGGAAAACTTCTCCACGCCGTGCAGCGAGGAAAAGGAATACCAGCAGCATAACCCGGTCTTGTCCTGAAGCGACCTCGTAGACCTTCCAAAAGTCTTCCTCGGGTGGGACATACCGGGGCTGTCGCGTCTCCGGGAACCGGTCGATGACCTGAAATGGACACTGGCGGTCAGGAAAGTTCGCCAGATACCTCTTGCCCCAATTCCAGGCGGTGACGAGGACCTTTCGCTCTTTGTTCGCCGCGTACCCCGAACGCTTCCTATACTGCTCTGTAAGGAACTTTAGTCCTTCGGGGACGGTGATGTCCTCAAGGAACGTGGACTTGCCAAATCGGCTGACAAAGCGCTTCAAGACCCCATGCTTCTCAGCGTAGGTTTTTTTGGACTGTCGTTCCTTGACGAAGTCGAGGTAGGAGTTTGCCAGGTCAATCACCGTCGGCGGCGAGTCCGTGTCGATCGGGGTCGGTTTCTTCAGCTTGCGCCGTTGTCTTTCCTCCCATTTTTCCGCAGATCGTCTGCTCTTCTCGGTCCCGTCGGGAAAGAGTTTTTCCTTCCGTTTTCCGTTGACGGTGACGACCGCTCGCCACCGAGGCGGACTGAATTTCGTAATCAGTGCTGGCATGGATTGCCTCCCGAACTTTGTTTTCAAAGAACCTGAGTTTCCCAGGGACCACCTCAACACCACCCCACCGGTCGCGGTACTTCCGTACCGTGTTCGTGCATACGCCAAGCATTTTAGCGAGTTGCTGTGGTGTCATGGTCCGCCCCAGCTCTTCTTCCAGCGCCATAAGCGTTTCCAGCGGCATCTACTCCTCCTTAACCCATCGAAAATATTTGTTTTTAAACAGACAAGCCGCGTGACTCTGTGCCAGTGGATTTTTTATGGAGTTGCACTGCAACAAGGCAGTATATCACTGTATAAAATCCGTGCAAGATAAAATATAAATTTTATATGATCCGATAATTCATCTTTAATCTACTCAAACCAAATAGTTTTGATGGGCCTCGCTATGAGGCCCATCTTGTTTATATTGTGTGGTGAAGAATCTCAGTGACGCACTCATCTGTCAGGCCCAGATAACATCGAGTGATACTGGGCGAGCTATGATTGAGTCTTCGGCTCAGGACCTCCCAACTGGTTCCGTACTTGGTCCGTTGGAACCAGCAGAAGGTTTTACGAAGCGAATGGGCACCCAGATTCTGCTTCAATCCGATCATGGCTCCCCATTCCTTCACGAGCCGGGTGACTCGGAAAGTCGTCAGGGGGTAGTTCGACCCTTTGCGGCTACGGAACAGAAAATGGGTTTCGTCGGGTTTCACCTCCGCGTAGTATTCGTCGAAGGCTTTCTTGATTTCCTTATTGACCACGAAGACATTGGTCTTCCCCGTCTTGCGTTCCTTGACGGTGATGCTGTCGCCCAGCTTTGCATAAAGCAGATGCTTCACACGAAGCTCAGTGAGGATCGTTTGAACTCTTAATCCTGAATTAATTCCGAGGATAAATAGCAATCTGTCTCTTGGTTTGTCGCGAAGCAACTTCTTTATCGCCTTGACTTGCTGTTCCTCTCGAATTGGTTCGACTCGCATGGTCCCTCCTTGAATGTCCGTTTTCAGTTCCAGGATGGTAGAATCATCCTTTTGAAATGGCACGACGGGGGATGCCCAAGGGGCAATCCCATATAAATAGTCAAAATACTTCGACGTTTTCAGGGGATGGGCTCGAATGTCCGTTTCTATGATAAAACGGACATTGGCACCCTATGATTTAATATCTCTTTCAAGACAGAGAAAAATGCTGAAGGAGAGCAGCGAAATTGCCGTTATTTCTAAGCGTTCAAAAGAAGAAGGCACCACATAAGAGTGCCTTCCCCGTGAAAAGTACTGCTACAGTGATTTTCGTATTACGACGATAATAGCTGCTTTTAGTACCTCCCTGAATATATCTGACTGCATAGCGCCAACGACAAGCCCTAATGGGCCAGATAGTGCTAGTAGCATCAGGCAACCTCCTGGTTAAAGGTGTATTCATTGACTATTAATATCTGTATGTAGAGGATTATATCCTCGTCGTTTTGCAGGGCATTGGCCTGATGTGACTGTCGCAATGCGTGTCAACGTAGTGCAGAGGCTGACAATCCGTCGCAGAGGTGTTAGGGAATGAGGAAGAAGGGGCTGCGAGTGGACGGCAGTGCCGTTAATGAAATCCAAAAACCAGACGTTGTCTTGTTATGGAAAGTAAAACATGGAAATTGCATTGGGAATACGTAGATGAAATCCGTCAATGACAAACAAGATGTCGGAAATATATTTCAAAATCGTACTAAGTTTAAGGAGTATTATAATTATTTATGTAATTTTTCAAAAAACTCAGAATTTGACTCCATCGAGTATTTAAAGACTAAAGACGCGTCAAAGCTCTCCTACCTCCAACAGCATCTTGACTTCGACTATTTTGATATATCAATTGCTCTATCAATAGATTTTGTGAAAATTTTTTATCCGGTAAAATGTTTCAGCAGATCAACTGCAAAAGAAATTATTAAGAACCACTGTACGAATGTTCATTATGTCAAAGATTCAAAGTCGATTTCTTGTGGATTCGTTGATGTCAAAGGGGTTAAATATAAAGTTGTTTTTACTTTTGTTTCGTTTCAGGGCTTCTACAAGGGGCTGTCCATTCGACTGATCCACCCTTCTCCAGATTTAATTGAATACATTGAGAAAGTATTTGGATTGGTCTATGTGATTACATCTGTAGAGTACTCGATGGACCTTCGAAGCAATGACAATGAAAGGCTTTTAAGTATCATTGCCTGTACCATGGTCCAGAAGTATTCCAGGAAGTCGTTGGCGAAAGTATACAACACTACTTATTATTGCAGTAACCCAAGAACAGCCGCAACACTTGGGTCGTATGTGTACCATAAAACTGTTGACACCGATGACTTTGTTAGAATCGAGTGCCGTTATAAAAATCCATTCTTTAAGAAGAATAAAATAACGAAGATGAAAGATGCGTGTTCTGTTAGCCCCCAGGTAATAATTCAAAGTATTGACTTTAAGTTGTTCAATCTACGTCGATTCCTTAAAAAATTTCTCCGTATGATGTCCGTTACAGATGGTGACGACACTTCAAAAGCGCGAACATTTGAGGAATACTTCTTTGAAAATTTTAACGAACGGCAAGGTGGTGGCATCCTTTCTGTGGCAAAGATGCTCCAACAGATGCTGAAAAATTGTCATACCTATTTCGATACGTATCCATTTAAGGATTATTTGGAAAAGCTGATGGTTGGTAAATCTTTTATGTAGCGTGTTTTTTTTGTTATCTTTGTGTCTCTGTTCTATTTGTTCAATTGCGAGCATGTGTTGACGTGGATTGTCCATCGATATTGGATCACGATTTTAAAGATAATATTTTGATAAAGAAAATTGAGAACAGGCTTATGGTGTATTGATGTCGTGCAAGACAAGATGAAAGAGCTTGATAGCTATTGCTTTGATAACGGCAAAGTAGCTTGTCTCGTTTGGTGAATTTTCTCTGAGAGTTGAGGGGATATTTTCATATCCCAAAAAATGAAAAAATGCCGAAGGACACCTATGCCCTGCGAATGGTCACACCCACCATTGTAGGCAGGTGTGACCGATTCCAGTTATAGCCCCTCCGAGCTTTCCGGTTCAGGTGCCGCAGTGGGTACCGCATCAATGATCCTGAGGAGAACGATCTTTTCGTTATCGATCTCGATTTCGAATTGGTCATTGGGCTCGTAGGTCGATCCGGGGAAGTCCAGCATGTTCCTGGTAAGGCGGACTTCGCCCTTAAAATTGACCATGGGCCTTTTCAAATTTCGGACGTACAGGCCCGGCACCTCGTAGACCTTGCGGTCACGGGTGATGAGCTTCAAGACGTGCTGCCTGAGACTCTGCTTGCTGACCACGCCAAGGGCCTGCTGAATTTCGTCAGCGGTTTTCCCGGCATTGATCATGTCCCTGAGGACCTTCTCATCAAACTTCGATTCGAAGTGCTTCCGCTTGGAACCATCCTTGGGAGTATCGGCAGTTTTCTTGGACATAGAGATAACCTCCTGTGTTTAAGAGGTAATATCTCTATCACTGGTCCCAAAAAATCGGGATGTCAGGTAGTGACGGGACCGTTTGCGCAGGATGCTGCGCATTTGGTTGGCATTGAACATAAAAAAAGGACCGGCTCGACACCGGTCCCTTGGCATTGAAATCTGACCATTTTACTCGAACGTGATCCCCCTCAGTCGGTTGTCTTCGTTGATCCGCTCCTCCAACTCCATGAAGTAAAGGGCATTCACCAGACTCAGCGACATTGATTGGGTCTGTGCAGCGATGAGGTCATCCTGGACAAGGCCAAGCTTGGACTTAATGTGAGCCAGAAATGCATCCATGTACTTGTAGTCCTTGTAGTAGACAGCATTCCCAAGGTTGCTGAATTTTTCCTTATTGGGGAAGTAGATCAAGTTTTCCTTGTTCAGGAATTTTACTTCGGGGTTATAGTACAGGGCGCGCCCCCTGCTCGCGTAATCATTCCACGTCACAGAGTCGCACGAGTAGGCAGGAACGTGGCTGACGAGGCTGGGGGTCGACATACCGAAGAGATGGACCTTGATCCTTTCCCTGTAGAGCTTGTCTACCGCCTCGAAGAGGACGCTGAGATTGGTCCGATCATCCCCCCGGCACTGACCAATGGCAACGAGCGAATATTTGGGCTTCTCGTTAATGAAGAAGTCGATCTCATGGTTGTGCAGATTATGGATGACCGGCACCGCCCTGACACCGGCAGCTTCAAGGTCGAGCAACCGCTGGAAGTTATGGTCGAATCCATCGGGAGTGAAGTCATCGTCGAAGCTGAACAGGAAGTCGTAATCGTTTTGGGTCAGCTTCGTGTAGTCCCTGTACTGCATGAAGAGCTTGTCACATTCAAGAACGTGAGCCTCATAGCCAAGCTTTTTATTGTTCAGACTGAATGCACCGCAGTCCAGGATCAACCCGTTGATCATGTTTCTGTAGGTCTTTGTGTAGTCCTTGGGGGAATTGAGCCCATAGAAGGTGATAAGCACGTTGGGCTTCAACGCAGGGTTGATTTCGTGCAGCCGCTTGAGCACGGGGATGCTCAGAGAGGAAAGAAATATCTTCATTATGGTTTGTCCTTGTGGTGGCCCCTCCAGGTGATCCCAGAGGGGCCTTGGTGGTCATTCAGGTTAAGCAGCCTCGACCTGCGCGTCCTGGGGAAGTTCCAGCAACTGCTCGATGTAGACCTTGAGCTGGACCAACGCGTCCCGGTCGAACTTGCCATCGAGCTTGACAGTGTTAGAGGCAACGGGCTTCAGCGACTTGCAAAGGGTGCTCACCATCCGGTCGATATTCGGTCCCGTCAGAGAATCGTCGGGGCTGGTATCGGTGGAAGCCTTCTGGGTATCACCGGACGCCCCCGTTTCGGATGAAGGAGTGTCAGTCCCCGCGATGAAGTTCTTGCGGTTCAACTCCTTGGTGATGATCTGGGTGAGGAGCTTGATCGCCTCTTCCTTGCCCAGCTTCTTCAGGTGTTTGCGCTCTTCACTCGTCAGCGGGTCCTGCACACGAAGGAAGTTGATCATCACATCCAAAGGGAAGTCGACCCCGATACGGTTCAGCTTGCTCACCTCGATGACGGCATCAACATAGTTCTTGCGTTCGTCGTGGCTGGTGCCCATCTCAAGATTGAACGACTTCATATAGTTGCTGAAGGGGTCGCTGCCCAGCGCAGTCTTATCCGTTTCGCTCTTCGGGGAGTAGATGGCGCCGAACTCAGCCAGGCGTTCGACCCCGTACTCAAAGTGGTTTTCCACTCCGGGAACAGCTGCCAGGCTCATATACTTCTCCCGGGTACGCTTTTTGAGGTTGGGGAGCTTGGCGGTGATCCACTTGATCCAGTCGCGGCTGTTCTGCATGCTGCGGATGGACTGGAGTTTGAGGAGGCGCTTGCCCTGCATGAACGCGAAGTAGGCATTGACCGCGTTGGTTTTTGACATGACAAGGTTGAACACACCCTGGCACTCGTTGAAGTCCTTCAAGATCTCCTCGGTGTCCTCCAACTTCCCGATCTGCTTCGAGAACTTTTTGCTGATGTCCGCAAGCGACACGTTCTTGTTGGCAGCGTCTTCAAGAGTGCCGATCCCGCCCGCTCCGCCGGTGGCGCCGTAAAGTCCAGCGTAAGCAACATGCTTGGCAAAATCCTCAACGCTTTCATTCATGTCCATGATGGAGTTGATGGCTTTGCCGACATCACCACCAAGTCCAGAAGCACCGGTACTGCCAATGAAACCGGTGCCGCCAGTGCCGCCAGTGCCACCGGTGAAACCGGCACCTCCGGTACCGCCAGTGCCTTTGGTGGGATCGACATCGTTGCTGGGGTCACGGTGTTGCGAGTTGTCGACATTCGGCGAACCAACGATCTTTTTCATGGCCTCGTTCATGGTAGCCTCCAAGAAGCACCCCGAGTTGGGGGCTGGTGGAACTTTGAAGTGCGGTCTCTGTAACCGCCCTCCATCGCGCCGTTCATGTTGGCTACGGTCTAATCAAGGCACGCGGGACGATGTGGACAAGAGGTCTAGACACCTTTTGTCTCTCACAAGACCAGAAAGATCAGATGGTTATCGTTCGGTTTTCGAAGGAAGTTTTGAGAAGGGGCGGAAGAAAGGCGATGAACGCGGCGGGAAGAGCCTTAAAGGCTGAGGACGTCTTTTATCGAGGGGAGTTGCCTTCCATTTTGCTTGGTGCAAAGCGGATTCATCGTATTGATCTTGTTGCAGATCTTTTCGTAATATTCGAGAAGTCTCTGCTTTTTTTGAAGCAATGTGGCTATCTTGTCATTATATCTGTACTTTAACGGGATAGCTTGCTTGAGGAGCTTTTGAACAGTATCGAAATCAAGTGGGCTATTTTCATCTTCCTCATGGGCCTTGTCCCACATCCATAATAGAATGAGTCGTGTTATGTCGGCGCTTACGATATTTTCTCCAGAAAGACAGAGTTTGTAAACCGCTTCCAATGTTTCATCGCTTATCCGTTTGTTTGTAAAAATACTCTCCATGGTTGCATTGAATATCTTGACGGCATGAAGTTCACGCATAACTTGTTCAGGATCTTTGAGTGCTTGCTTGTGGTCCAAAAGAATGCCTGATGTCTTGTCCAAGTCAGACATGTAATGATTCGGAGCCTCCTCATCGATGCTCATCGCCCATTTATAATAAGAACGAAGTAAAGCATTGATATCAGAATGGTCTTTGCTCTCAAATACGACAGGCTTACCCTTGAGGACGGCAGTGAGTGCTTCGTCAGTATCTAGCCCGATGTAGCAGTTGCGGTACAGTCTATGGAAACGTCTCCTCACTGCTTCAACCAAGAATGATAGCTTGCAGAAAGCAAGGCGAGCTTCCCTTCCGTATTTCTCCTCAAGATACAAGGCATAGGGATGGTTCTTCGGATTGGGGTCTTCCATGTCAAAGGCGTCGGATTCGAATTTTTTGCAGCCCTCTTCAGACTCGATGACTTCAAGTTCGCCAAGCTCTTCGAAATAAGACCTATAATATTCAATGGCATATGAGAATTTGCGGTAGGCGGGGTTCCTCCGCTGGTACTCCCAGAACCAGAAGGCAACGCTTTTGAGCCTGTGGGAGTCGAACCGGATGACTTTTTTCTCGTCAGACTTCTTGGCCATGGTCCCGAGGTAGCAAATCTCCCTTCGAGCGACAATCCAGGCGGATTCCAGGATAATCCCGCCACTGAAACCAGTTGCGCAGCATCCTGCGCAAAGAGTTCACGACGATCTCGGGCAGTGGCCCAGCTGGGGGATGCGAGAAACGGACATTGGGCCATATCTGCGATTTCCTGCGATTTTGTCCAGGGGGGGACACCCAAACCCCAGGACCAGCCCCAAATCCCAGGAAGGGGGTGCCCCGCGCGAATCCAGGGGGCCGGGGAAGATGCCGGGGTGGTGGAGCACAAGTTTTTTCAGAATACCAGCATGATAAGCACGGTATGAAGGCTCCTGCCGTTCGTATTTACCCCGAATATCGAGAGCCTCACGGATCAGCGTGCAAGCACCGTTTGCGGCACCACTTAAATTGCCATGCGTTACCACTTTACCCATGAACTCTGAAGGCTGGTGCTCGAAAAACCGGGGTTAGAGATTTGAGTTTGCCACTTCCTCAGGGGATTCGGTCTGAAGATCATGATCTGTCACCACTTTGTTTCGAATGGAATCGCGGCTATTTCATCTGAAAATCGCATGAAATTGCTGCGTGGCAAGAGAAACCTGGGTCGATCTCTTTGCTCCGCATTGCTTGTTAAATCAGTGTGATGGTAAACACTCAAGGAGCTTGGCAGGCTAAGGCAGGTTGGCGCGTGAGAGTCATAGGAAGACAAGGTGACAAGAGGGGCAGGGTAATTTCCCTACCCGCCCTATCTCACTCAGGCAGGAGCCGCGTCTTCTCTGGACCTGGGGTCAGGCAAGATGGTTCCCAACAAGAGAGCCCAGGGACGGGCTTTGTGAGTTTGCTTCCCTTGGTCAGAAGGCGGTGATCTGGGCGAGCTTCAACGTCATCAGCACCCGGTTGACGGTGGCCAGGGAGAAGTCGTCAGCCAGCAAGGGTCTTATCTCGTGCATCGCGAAAGCCGGTTTCGAGGGATCGGTCGACCGCAGGGCCATGATGAGTCGGTCGATTTTGTTCTTCGAGAAGTCCTCGGAAAGCAGCCCCCTAATGTCGTTGATTTCAAACGTGTTGTTATCGCTACGATCTGTATTCATGATTTCCTCCGGTGAAATCGGCTATCCAGTGATCAACTGCAATGCCATCTTCGGCATCGAATTGGCTTGGGTCAGCATCGCCGTCGCGGCCTGGGTCAATATTTGCTCACGGACAAAAGACGTCATTTCCTGCGCGACGTCGGTGTCGGATATTTGCGATTCGGCAGCCTGAAGATTCTCGGATTGGATTTGTAAGTTCGAAATGGTGTTCTCAAGGCGGTTCTGAGTTGCTCCGAGGTTGGCACGAACAGTATCTGTTTTTATCATTGCGGAAGAAAGCTCGCCCAGCGAATGCTGTGCTCCATATTGAGTCCTTATGTCTAAGTATTGAATGTTTAATCCATCAACTCCGGTTGTCATATTTGACCGCATGACATAATAATAATCTTCAGCAGAGCTATTTCCTGTCCCGAAATGTATTTTTATATTTTGATTTTCAATTTTATCGAGAGCCCATATTTGAGTTCCAGAAGTTGAATTAAATGTTCCAGCGACTAGCTGGTTGTCATATACAAACAAGCCGTTTGCGTAAACATTATCGCTTGTCCCAAAGCCACTAGTGTTTATTTGAGCCCAATTAGTTCCGTCATAAGCCCAAACTTGTGTGCCTTCCGCAGAGTTGTTTGTTGATGCATAAATCCTATTGTTAAACATTGTTACATTTTCGATATAATCATTGTTCGAATCGCCAAATCCAGCTTCGCTTATTTGAGTCCATGACTGTCCGTCGTAAACATAAACTGAACCTCCGTCAGAAAAATTCGCGGTTCCAGCATAAAGCTTGTCGTTGTATGCTGTTAAAGACTGTGTTTGGACGTTGTCAGTGTCTCCATATCCTGATTGGTTTACTTGAATCCAAGATGATCCACTAAGTTTATAAACTTGCGACCCGGCGACATTATTGACTGTGCCAGCATATAATTCTCCTCTGAATTCTTCTAGCGATAATGTGACAAAGTTATTTGAATCACCAAATCCACCAGTTGAAACTTTTGACCAGCTACTGCCGTCATAAGAATAAACCTCGCTTCCAGTTGCGTCATTTCTTGTAGCCACATAGAGCTTGTCATTGTAAACTTTCATTGTCTCAGAATATATATTGTTTGCATTGCCAAATCCGTCCGTATTAACTTTTGACCAGTTTGATCCATCATATTTCCAAATTTGACTTCCTGACGCGGTGTTGTATACGCTGGCATACAGCGAACCATTATATGTTTTTGTATTATATACAGTTGTATTATTAGGGTCGCCGAATCCATCGGTATTTATTTGGGACCATTGCGTACCATCGTACGCCCATATTTCCCCTCCGGTGGCGTTTCCAGTCCCTGCTATTAAATCTCCATTGTAATTTTCAAAGGCATTCGTAGTGATATTGTCTGGGCTGTTGAATGAAGATTGATTCAACTGCTCCCAATTTTGAACAGACATTGGGTCAAAGTCTGGATTTATAGAATTTATCAGTGTTATCCCGTTAAAATTGGTGGCATTTGCTATCCTATTGATTTCGATGGACATTGCTTGAAATTCACTGTTGATGATCATTCGCTGATCGGAGCTGTAGGTCCCTGTTGCAGCTTGTTCGGCAAGTTCCTTCATCCGAATCAGTTTTTCATCGATGATCTGCAAGGCCCCGTCAGCAGTCTGGATCATGGAGATGGCATCGTTGGCATTCCTGATCCCCTGGTTCAGGGTCGAGATGTCGGACCGCATCAACTCACGGACGGCGAGTCCGGCAGCGTCATCGGCGGACGAGTTGATCCTGAGCCCGGATGACAGCCGCTGCGTCGACGTGCTCAACGACCCGTAATGGTCCGATAGATTTCTGGCGACGTTCTGCGCCATAAGATTGTGGTTTATGCTCAATGCCATAGATGGCATCCTTCTCATCCGCCAGCGACTCTCCCGAGTTTCGCCGAACGTCAGTAATCAAATACGGAGCCTGCATCGCCAGGGGCGAGCTAGCTGGGCAAATTCAGTAAGTTGAGCAGCGTTAATATGCTAACTTGCATATCGCATACCGACATCCCGATTGTGGCATGGCTAGTGATATTTCGGCAGGATGGCGTCGAATATCGGTCAACAAATTGACTATTCTTCCGCTCCTGCCTGAGGTTTTCCGTGATCCACCGGGAATTGTTTTCCGGCGACCCGCAGCCGCACCGCCCCTGTGCACAGTTTAGGCGGAAAATTTGGTAAAATTTAAAGTTAACTTGCTATCTACTAGCAATATACATACCTGACTTGCTTATACGAAATGAAAACTAGCCCTAGACTCTCCCGAAAAGGATGGTCCCATGGGCGAAATTCTTAAGGTTTTCGGAAAACGCATCCGTTCCCTGCGACGGGCCAAGGATCTGACCCAGGAGCAGGTTGCCGAACGTGCGGGGCTTTCGCTCCAGAGCGTTGGCGAAATCGAACGGGGCAGGGGGAATCCGACCTTGGTGAACATCGAAAGGCTGTCCGCCGCGCTCGGGGAAGATTTGACGACCCTCTTCGACCTGGGTGACGTGAAGCTGTCCAAGGAACAGGCGCAGCAAGAGCTTTTAGAGCTCCTGAACCGGGCCACCGAAGAGCAGGTCCGGGCCATCCTGACGATGGTCAGGGTGCTGATTCTCAAGTGACGGGGAATCGCCAGCGTCAACATTCAGTCGTCTTCGGGGAGCATGATGGCCAGGACAGGTTCCCCTTCGTCGCCGGGACCGATGTGGACGAGGACCTCCACGGTCTCTTTGCGTCCTGGAGCCATCAGGAAATCGACCTTGAAGGTGACGCGGTCGGTGTTGATGGTTCTGCGGGCAGCGAACAGTGCCAGGACCATGAGATCATGGAGCCGACCCGTTACGGATTGACCTTCAGCTTCCAATCCGGTTGGTGGTTCGACATATCCGTGATAGAGCGTGGCAGTGACGACGGTGGGAATCCTGAACCCGATCTTCTTCGCCTGCTCACTGACGTCGACGAGCACGCCATCGGCAATCGCTTGTGCCTTAGAGTAGGAGTAGATGACGTTCCAGTCGTTATTGGCAGTCATCATCCATCTCCTGCTCCTGCTCCTGAGTGTTCAATATAGTATCAAGTCTGCGACGAAAATTACGACACAGTTCAAGACCAATCTCGCCATAGGCACGAATCAGTTCTCCAGAAGACTCTGGAGAAGACTTGTCCATAATCTTTAAGAGTTGCTCGATAGGACGAAATGCGGTGACTATCTCGTCCTTGAGCGTGAGAGTGTCCAGGTATTGTTGTGACATATGTTATCCTTCTCCTGGTTCAACAAGTGAGCTTTGGGGAAAAGGATACCCTGGACCAGGGAGGTGGTCACGGGAGAAGTACGAAAACTGAACGCGCAGGATGCTGCGCAGTTGGTTCAGAGAGATGCATTGGGGGATCGGAGCGTTTGGCTCAGGGAAAGGCAGAGACTGTGGGAGTGAGGGCTGTCGGAGCTTGTAAATCCGCTGATGTCGGAGTATTGGAAAAACGTATTTTGTCGGACAGATGGATACTTGGGAAGTCAAAAAAGACAGGCCCCATTCTGGGATCAACTCCGCCGGGGCTTCGAGATGGACCACCTCAAAGAGAGTCTTTGATTTATAAGTTGCAGAGAACAAGAATGTCTAAATCAAAATATAGCATAAAGCAGGCTGTTATTGAGAACCCTGAAGCAGCTTGCGAGTTGGCGTTCAATTGCATAGAAGCTCTTTCGTCAGTGCTTTCGGATGAAAATAAACAAGTTATAAAAGAAAGTGTCGGGCAGTCGTGTAGATTTATAGGGACGAAACTTGGCAATATTTTCTCTCTGTCCCAAAAATCAAATAAATTGCACGAGAAAAAAGGATATAGACAAGAGGAGGGCAAAGTCTTCTCTGGATCAGAAAATCATCTTAAAGAGGATTATGGAAATCAACTTGAAGCATTTATGCCAATGATCGAAATTATTTACGAGATGAGTGCCGCTTCAGAGCTTGTTTGGGAAAAAGGCAAGAAAGAGTCTTGCTATGTTTCTTCTTTTACAGAAGACGATACAGAATATGATTGCCAAGTGTTTTTAGAAAACAATAGCCGAGCCGTTCTTGATATTGATGTTTACAATGACGATGAGCTCGAAAGTTCTTTTTGCATAGGTCGCAATTTGCACCCTATCCATCCTGCGTTAAATAAAAAATTGAGTGACTTATTTTTCTTTGCCGAAGATGCTGTTTTGAGAAACAGATGTGCTGAAACAAATCAGCAGGAGACATCGCCCGACAGTCTCTCTGCTTTACATGCAAATATACTAAAATTTCTAGAGCAGTTAGTTAATCTTACCGAGAAGAAGTCTGTATTCTGGAAAGTCAAGGATGAAGGAGTCAGAAAATATAGGGCGTTGCTAAAGAAGGCTGATGGCTCAGTGATTGTGGTAGAATTAATCACTCCTGGGGTTGGATCAATAGGATGTAGAGCAGCGAAAATTGTAGATAAAAAGCTGACTAAGCTATTCAATGTTACTGGTGAAACAGATTGTGCCTGTACGCAGATTTATGATATAATTGAGCGCCTTTACCGGTTTGTTGACAAATAGTTTCAGTGACCATCAAGGGGTTATGTATGAAAACAAAATTTTCCTTGTTGACGATTTTTTTTATAATTTTATGCTCGATATCTCTTTCGTATGCGTCACAAGCCTATGTCTTTGAGGGGAGTTCAGGGGATTGGTCGGGGGATCTTGTTCTGAAAAACCTAGGGAAAGATTTATATGCTATAAGAATTTTTGCCCAATATCGACAAAATACGGGAAGTGTTGATGGAAAGACAACACTCATAGACGGTAGATTAAGTTTTTCACCTGTTGGATATCCTGAATGCAAAGTGATTGTGCAAATACAAGGCAAAAGTGCAAAAGTAGAACAGAAAGGGAGCGATGGCAGTTGTGGGCTTGGAGTTGGTGTCTATGTTTCAGGGGATTATAAATATATAAAATTTTCTGATGAGTCAGCACTTAGTGAGTATCAAAAATTTCCTAAAGAAAGCACCCCTGTTGCTGTTTCTCGTGAACCTATCTCATCCAAAAGTTCAGCGCAAAATATCTCTAACAATAAGCCGAGTAACAGTGTAGTAGTTAGATGTAAAGGATTAAAAAGGGCTGGAGAAGAATCTATCGAAATGCTCACGGATGACGCAAATGTTACTTATATAATTGCACCATATCAAAGTGGATTTGTAACGGAACAACAGGAAGATAAGAATTTTGATGTTTTGAAATCGGCCAATGGCAAGATGGTCGCTGTTCAGTATGAAATAATGAATGGCGTTAATTATGTAGTCAAAGCTGAATTAGTTAACGGGAATGCGCGTTCGCAGAGCGTTCAGGCAAATAGCGCAAAAAACAACAAGCCCGCAGAGAACTTTGGCCAGTACTCACAGAACACAGCTCTTGAGATTGTCAATGTATGTCCCAACAAAATTGAATTATTAAAATCCCTTGCCAACCTACATGAGTTGGCAAGAATGGCTTACTTTGCCGCAAAAAATAAACAGCTAAACAATAATGGCAACCTTCATAAGTTGTTGTACTTTGTGTTTACCTACAAAGGATACGCAACTTGCGCATATGATCAATTCAAATGCTCTGGCGATAAAAAGTTTAAAGAATTTGCTGACCTGTTACTATTTGAGGGCTCCGAGTTAACAAACTCTGTAAATATCATGATTCGTGAGTACAAGAAAATAAATGATTATAAAAACGCTGAAAAATTTGAAGACATAATAAGGCAAGGCGATCTAGTGAATGGAATATATACGTCTCACTCAGGGAGACTTGCTAATATTTGCAACTAAGGCATCAGATAGCACCACAAAGTTTATTCGACCATTCTAGGGCGAGTGGATTGTCTTATTTAAATGGTTTATTGCTAGCACGATGACGATATTGAGCTTGTTACGCGGGTGTTTTTATAGGTGTCTTGACCCGTCAATGATTGTGCGTAATCACTTGATTGGTTAGTTTTTAGTGCTTTTAAATCTCCGTTGGCTAAAATAGCTTGCATTCAGAATTATTTAACACCCTTGTCGCAAGGATGTAAAATGAGCTTTCGAGATAGCCTTAATAAGGCAAAGGATGCAGTCAAGTCAGCCAAAGACACTGTTGTTGATTTTGTATCTGAAGAGATTGTAGACACTGAACCTGGACCGGGCAGTGAACGGAAAAAGAAAAGAAAGTTGAAGCAATGGGTAGTGGTTACAGGGACTGCCTGTGTTTCGATTGCTGCGGCGATTGCGACCAGGGGTGGTGGAGACTCTACAGCTTCTGGTGCAGTCGGGAATAGCTGGTCAAAAGATTCAAGCAAAGCACTCCCTTGTCAGTCTAAAGGATATAACCATCCGAAGGGAAAAGTTGAAAACCACCGTGCGATAAATTCTAAAGACACATCTCTTGATAATCTTATTAGAGCTTCTTCAAAAATAGAAAGCATCCTTGAAGACAAAGGTGGTTCTGGTCGAGGTCTTCACGAAAAAGCATCAAGCGTGAAATGTATCGTTTCAGAAAAATCTGTCGATTCCATACGATTTATTGCATCAATTAGAAATAAACTTGTCCATGAAGGTCCAGACACCGTTACCCCTGAAATGAAACGCAATTACCTTAACGCTTGTATAAGAGTTCTGCGAGACTTTAAATCTTCTAAATAGCACTGACATTTATCGTGCGCGGCAACTAGCAAAAATGCTTTTGCTCGGGAAATGGTGGAGATTGTCACGGGGGAGTGCGTTGGAAGGCTCCAAAATCCAAGAAAAACCATTTGCGCAGCATCCTGCGCATTTGGTTCAGGTTGTTTTGGAGACCGGAAGTGTCTGGGATGAAGACCCCTCCGAAGCATGCTGTTTAACTGTATAATTTAATACAAGGAAATTATTATGTATCGATTGATCGTCGTTGTGCTTGTTTCTTTCACTCTGGCTGCGTGTAATAACCCTTTCAGTGATGTAAAAAAAACAGTCATCCCTAAAGATGAAGCTGCTCTGAAAGTCACCATGGAAAGCATCGCTGAAAAACTTGACCCCGAAGATAAAAGATTGCTCGCAACCTATATCGTTAGGACCAAGCTGGCAGAAGCATTTGGCAAAAAAAATACGGAAGACAATACAACCGTAGGACAAGCTATCCAAAATCAGCGTACGTTTGAAGATCTGCAGAAACAAAAACAAGCCGAGCAGGAAGCTTTAAAATTAAAGATGGAGAATGAGAAACTTGCACTAAAGAAGAAAGTTGACAGTATTCTTACAGTGACAATTTTGAGTAAAGAATATGTTCCAAGCAACGCGCAAGCAGGTAGATATAAAGACTTGGTTGAGCTTAAACTAGGGTTTCAGAACAAAAGCGACAAAAAAATAGTTGGTGTTAAGGGAATCACAAAGTTTATCGACATATTTGGTGACCCTATAAAATTGATAAATTTGTCTTACGATGACGCCATCCCTGCCAACGGAACGTCAACATTTATTGGGACCGTTGACGTGAATAACTTTATCAATGCTGATATGAAATTTGCTAATGTAGAAAAAGGAAAATATACTTTTGAGTTTGAGCCGCTAATGATAATATTTGACGGTGGCGAGAAATTAACACTTACAAATTGATCATCAATTCGCAAAATTGGTTTGTATTTGCACAATGCGCAGGATGCTGCGCATTGGGTTCAGGTTGTTTTGGAGATCGGAACTGTCTGGGATGAAGACCCAGGGGAAGGATTTCTAACCAGTTAGCTCAGCGAAGGAAAGTGAAACTAAAATTGTGAATTATACGACAAGGATATCCGCAATTTCAGAGGGAAATTACAGGAGCGTGTGCAGCGGTAGAAAAGTGCACGAAGCTGGGATGTTACTGCTATTTCAGCAAGGAAATCAGCGGGCGGTGGTGTCCTGAAAGAAGTCCACACGGGGTCCACACCACGCCATGAAATGTGCGACCTTCTTGACCATGGTGATCAGAAAAAATCAAAGTATATGAAGGTGTTTGATGAAGTATTTGAGCCGACTCGGCCACTTTCACGCCGGTAACAGGGGTTCAAATCCCCTTGGGGACGCCAAAGAAAATCAAGGGTTTACGGCAAAAACGCTGTAAACCCTTTTTTCTTACCCAACACTATTCCCAACACCGAGAGTGAAATGACTCCCTCAGGGGGACGGGACTCTCGGTTCCTTACGCCACCCCGCGGTCAGGCAGGTGCGCTGCTTACAGCCCGTTGTTGGCCGATTCAATATATTTCTTGAATGCTTCCATATTGGGCGGGTTCAAACCTCTTTTATTGAACTCAGCGAAGTCGTCCAGGATGGCCTGCCGGAATGTTTTCTCTTTAATCATAATGGTGGCATTTTCTTGGTAGAGCTGTTTCGCCTTGTCGACCGCGCCGGAGAAGAGGTGCCCGTGCAGAAGATTGGTCTTGATCCAAGTCTGACTCGGATCAAGTTCGAGGCCTTTTTCCGCTGCAGCGACAGCTTTGTCATATTTTCCGATAAAAAGCATTTCCTGGGCGAAACCTCCCCAAGAATAGCTTTCATTGGGCAACAGGGAGAGAGCCTTTTGCAACTCCGTTTCTCCGCCCACCGGGTCACCCATACGTATGAGGCAAGAAGCAATATCTTGATGGGCTTCACTGAGGAATGATTGCCAGATGTCCGGATTATTCGCGAACAATCGCTCGCTGATCGCCAACTTCTGCCGGTATTGCTCGAGCGCTCCGGCGGTGTCACCCATTGCCTTGAGCTTGTTGCCGATATTGTAATGTATGAAGAAGAGAGGCTCCTGATAACTGGTGCTTTTCGGGTCTGCCGTGGCCAGATGCAACAAAATCGCCAGCTGCTGCCGGTATTCCCCCAGCCCCTCTGTTATGTCGCCTTTTCTTACGAGCTCGTCTCCAATTCTATCGTGGGCGAGGCCTGCCTTGCGCTGCCATTCGACGTTCTTCGGGTCTCTAGCGACCAGTCGCTCCCAAATTGCCAGTCCCTGTCGATATTCCGCCAATGCCCCGTCAATATCGCCCATGGCCCGAAGCGCATTGCCTATCTTGTCATGGAAAAGAGTCAAATTCTGCTGCCAATTGGTGTTTTTGGGGTCTCTATCGGCCAGTTTTTCCCAAATCTCCACGCACTGCCGGTACTCCTCGATCGCTCCTGCGGTATCCTCCGTATCCTTTAGAATCGTGCCAATTTCGTTGCGGGTCGAACTCAGATCTCGCCGCAAGGAAACGCTATCCGGCGCGGCGGCGATGAGTCGCTCCAGAATCTCCACACTCTGCCGGTAGTGCGACAACGCCCCGACGGTGTCGCGATTGTTCTTGAGTTTACTGCCTATCTTGCCATGCAACATGCTCAGGATATGTTGCCAATGGGTACTGTCAGGATATGCGGCTGCGAGTTGCGCGGCGATGTTCAAGAGCTGGAGATAATCTTCAAGATTGGTGGCATCATGTTGTATTGTCAACAACTTGTCGCCATCGGGGACGCTCTGGCATTGCTTCGCCAACGCCAGGGTCTGCTCGAAATAAGGGAGCAGGCTTTTGCCGCCGTCCCCACGCCACCAGATGCGGCCGGCCTTGGCGGCCTCAAACCGAGCCCGGGCCAGAGGCATGGGGTTTTTGGCCACGGACTGGCCATTGGTATCGGTATCATCCGTTATGCCTACGTCGGTAACGGTGGTCAGCCGGTCCAGAAAGGCCTTGTCCTGTCCGAGGTTCCAGAGGCGGACGGTCGCATCCCCGGAACCCGATGCGACTTCGCGGCCGTCGGGGCTGAAGGCCACGGAGGAGATCGGCTTGTCATGTCCCTTGAGCACGGCCAATTCCTTGCCGCTGGTTACATCCCAGAACCGGATGGTCGCGTCGCCTGAGCCCGATGCGAGGACTTGGCCGTCAGGGCTGAAGGCCACCGAGGTGACCCAGTCGGTATGGCCCCTGAGTCTGGCCAGTTCCTTGCCGCTGCCTACCTCCCAGAGATGAAGGGTCTTATCCGCGGACGTCGAAGCGATGGACCGGCCGTCCGGGCTGAAGGCCACGGACATAACTAAGTCCCTACGACTCCCGAAAGCAGCCAACTCCTTGCCGCTGGCCACGTCCCAGAGTCGAAGAGGGAAGTCATTGGATTTGGGAAAAAGTTCAGCGGACCCCGATACGATACTCCGACCGTCAGGGCTGAAAGCCACGGAACTAACTTCGTTCTGGTGTCCCCTGAGCACGGCCAGTTCCTTGCCGTTGGCCACACCCCAGAGCCGGATGGTTTTGTCCATGGAGCCTGAGACAAGGGTTTTCCCGTCAGGGCTGAAGGCCACGGAGAAAACCTGGTCCTCATGTCCCCGCAGCACACGCAGTTCCTTACCCGTGGCCACGTCCCAAAGCCGGCCGGTCTTGTCCTTGGACGCCGAGGCGACTATCCGGCCATTCGGGCTGAAGGACACGGAAAGAACATCCCCTTCATGCCCCCTGAGGACGGCCAGCTCCTGGCCGCTGGCCCGGTCCCAAACTCGGATGGTTTTGTCCGACAAGCCCGATGCGATGGTCTTCCCGTCCGGACTGAAGGCTGTGGAAAAAACGATTGTATCATGCCCTCGCCGCATTACCGGGCCAGCGGCGCTGACCATGTCCCAAAGCCGGACGGTTTCGTCCCATGACCCCGATGCGATGGTCTTCCCATCCGGGCTGAAGGCCACGGAGGTAACCACATCGTTCTGCCTGAGCGCCGCAAGTCCCTGACCGCTGACCACGTCCCAGAAACGGATGGAGTCATCCAGCGATGCCGATGCGAGGGTTCGACCGTCGGGACCGAAGGTCACGGAGGTGACTTGTTCTTCATGCCCCCTGAGCACGGTCGGTTCCTTTCCACCGGCCACATCCCAAAGCCGGACGGTCTTGTCCTTCGAACCCGAGGCAATGTACCGACCGTCGGGACTGAAGGCCACCGAGGCGACTGCGTCTCCATGCCCCCTGAGCACGGTCGGATCCTTATCACCGGCCACATCCCAAAGCCGGACAGTCTTGTCCTCCGAAGCCGAGGCAATGTATCGGCCGTCCGGGCTGAAGGCCACCGAGGCAACTTCCTCTTCATGCCCCTTGAGCACGGCCAGCGTCGTGCCCGCGGCCACGTCCCAAAGCCGGACGGTCTTGTCATGCGAACCCGAGGCGATGCTCCGGCCATCCGGGCTAAAAGCTATGGAAGTGACCACCTTGTCATGTCCCCTGAGCACGGCCAACTCCTGGCCGCTGGCCCGGTCCCAGAGCCGGATGGTACCATCCCAAGCCCCCGAGGCGATGTTCCGGCCGTCCGGGCTGAAGGCCACGGTATTTACCGATTGTCCGTGCCCCCTGAGTGTGAACAATTCCTTGGCGCCGGCCACATCCCAGACCCGGACGGTCCCGTCGTTTGAACACGACGCCACGGTTCGGCCGTCTGGGCTAAAAGCCACAGCTTTCACCCACGCTTCATGCCCTCGCAGTACGACCAAATCATAAGCGTTCAGCTTCATCGCGTCGGCGGCTCCAATCCGGGCGGCGATGGTGTCCTTGGCGGCCAAGGCGCGTGCATACCACAGGAGCGCCTTTCCTGATGCATGGGTTTCACGGAACTTGTGCCCTTCGCGGGTGTAGATGTCGGACAGGGTTGCGTTGGCCCTGGCTTCATTTCGTGTGGCCCGCCCGTACTGGATATAGCTCAAGGCGAGCCCGCCCAGAGCGACGACCAGGAGGATGCTGAGAGCACCAATGACCAGCCGTGTACGCCGCTTACGCCGCCGTTGCCGCTCCCGAGCGGCGTCGACGGACCGCTTGATGTAGGCCAGCGACTCGGGCAGCAGTATCTCGGGGTGCTCCTCAGCCAGAGCCTCGGCCTCGGTCAGGGGCAAGCCCTCGGGCAGCAGCAGGCTTGGCTTGTCAGGGTTCGCCGCCTTTTCCCAACGCGAGGCGCTCAGTTCCACCCGGGCACGAGCCTGGAGGTGGCGGCGATCCCTCTCGATCTGTTCGGCCGCCCGGTCCCAGCGCGAAAGGAGCGCTTCGTGGGCCACGCGCACCCGGCCGCCTGCCACATCGCCCTCGGCTACGAGCAGCCGTGCCTGTTGTCCGGAAAAGGCTTCGACAAGTTGCCGGGCCGCTCCGCCCTCTGGAAAATCCGCCAACCTGGCCGTGCGGGCCACGGTGCGCTCCTCCTGGGTCGGATCCACCGTCACCAAAGCCCGGAGCAGGTCCGGAAACGCGGCCCGCACATCCTCGTCCAGGGTCGCCAGGACCGACTCCGCCCGGCGGCCCAACGCCCCTTCGAGTCCCCCCAATTCCTTGAACGCGGCAAAGGGGAGCACGTTGCCCTGGCGGCGCTTGTAAAGCTCCTCCAGGGTGAATTCGAGCAGCGGCAGACTTTCCGGACTCTTGATGGCTTCGTCCAGAAGCAGTTCCTCCAGCCCCTGTCCGGTGTCGGCGTCGGTCTCGAAGAGCAATCCCGCGGCTTCGGCCGGCAAGGTAATCATCTGGCGCAGTTGCGACCCCGTGGCCGGTTCCAGATGATACTGCCCCTGCCCCTCCTTAAGGGCCATGAGTTCCGGCAGTTCCTCGCAACGATGGTAGAAGTCGCTTCGCAGGGTGGCCAGGACGCACACTGGGCCGCACACGGCCAGATCGGCCAGGGCGCGGACGAAACCGGCCCGCTCTTCGGGCGCGACGGGTGGTTGGAAGATCTCCTCCAGCTGGTCCACCACCAGGACCAGCCGGGCCTGGGGCGAATCACCGAGCAACACGCCGTCGCGTTTGGCCAGATCGGCGACATGGGCCAGCCCCTGGCGCAAAACCATGCCCACGCCCCCCGGCGCTTTGCGCAGGTCGGCGGCCAGCCGTTCAAGACTCGTTCCCCCCGCGAGGAGCTCCGGCATGGCCTCCTCGTCCGCCAGGGCCTTGGCCAATCCCATAAACAGATCCTCGGCCATATCGCTCGGGCGCAACATGGCCCGGCGCCACAGGCCGACTCCGTCCACAACCCCGGGTTCGATCAATAGAGGCAGTACCCCGGCCCGGACCAGGGACGACTTGCCGCAACCGCTGGCCCCGAGCACGAGTACAAAGGCCCGGCCAGCGGCGGTCTGGCCCTTGAGGGCGTCGATGACCTCGGCCGTGGCCTTGGTGCGACCGAAATAGACGGGCGCGTGTTCGAAATCGAAAGGAAGCAGGCCGCGAAACGGCGATTTTTCCAGCCAGACAGCCGAGGCCCGGCGCAGCTCTTCCTCGGTCAGGGACAAGCGGCGCAAGACGAGCTTGTCCAGGTGCGCGGTAAGGGCCTCCTCGAACTGGTCGGGCCTGTCGAAGGCGTGAAACGCCGAAATCAGCGTGCCTTCGTCGGGATCGTGGAACCATTTCCTGAGGAACTGCTCCAGGGCCTTGCGTTGGGTAAGCCCCTCCAGAACGCGTTCCTCTTCGTCGAAGTCCACTTCGCGCACGGCCTTGGCGGTCTTGCGATAGACGAGCAGGTCGGGGGTGCCCCGTTCCTTCCAGCCCGCGTAGGCGTTCTCGAACTCATAGGCGGTGCCCGAATCGTAATGCGTACCGTCCTCGCGCTTGAAGGCCTCGGGCAACGGGGTGCCGAGCCTGGACCAGAGGATGCAAACCACGATGTCCATCTCCGAGGGCGGAGGGAGCTGTTTCTGAAAGGTGGCGTGGGCGGTCAGCGGCTCGTGTTCCCAAAAAAGAGGGGAAATGGCGGCCACCCGTTCATAGCGGGTTTTCAGCCGGTTGATGACGCGTTCGGCGAGCTGGCGCTCCAACATTACGTCGCCAGGCGAGGACACGAAAATGCGAATCTCCGGCAAATTCATGGAGGGCTCCTCTTCGGCATCAGGCGGGGCAACGGACCTGACCGGTGGGATGCAATCTCAGACGAACAACCGTAGGCAATTTGATCCCGGCCTACAAGAATTCCATGGCAAGGGCCTGAGTTCCGTTAATCGCCAGGGAGCGCCGCCCAGCCTGCCGACGGGGGCGAAAAAACCACCCCAAAATCAGAACGAAATTACGCGCAAATGGGTCATGTCGGTCCCCGACCCATGCAATCCAGACTTTCGCCCCCCCTGGCTGAGGCGAGCATCGCCCCCCCCCCTTTTATGGGGTTCAATTTTGCGCAGCCCTCGCGGAAGCGGTTACCGCCCTCGCGCGCGAGGGATTGGTGGTAACCCCGCTGGTAACCGTCGTCAGGTTGCCACTCGCACGCGAAGGAGCTTTGGCAACCACCGTGGCAACATGGCCACCGCGCATCCCCTCGCGCGCGAGGAAGCAATGCGAACTGAAGTGCGAACAGCGAACCAGGGACAGAGGCCGCGCCTACAGCGTGATGCCGAACCGTTCCGCTGTAGCAATCCAGAAGCCGGCTTCAATTGCTTCGATCTCCCAGCGGATGCGGTCAAACGTCCGCTGGTGCATGCCTTTGGGCTTGAACAGAACCGGGTACGCCGTGCCGGCCCTGGCCTGAACCCGCTCGCGCAGTTTGTTTGACCGCCGCAACACCCGGGACAGCTTGTCCTCGTTTTCGACCGCATAGGCGATACCGTGGCAATGCCGACACCAGAAGCGCCGGCCGGCGAATAACACGCCCACGCGCCGCCCACAGCGAGGACAGAGAAACCATGTCCGCGTCCCGCCGTAGTTGCAGGGGGTCCGGTCTAGGTCCACAAGTTCGTCCACATGCTCGCCGTCCTTGGTCCCGTACATGAGGCGGATGGAATCGGGGTTGGTGAAGACGCCGATGCTGGCGGTGGGTTCGCCGCCCCAGGACCAGGACAACGTGAAGGACAACCCTGGCCGTAGCCAGTCCTTGCGATGCAGGAAGCACACTTCCAAGCGCAGCATGTGTTCCCCGACAGGCCGCCAGCCCGTTCGACCTCTACCCACGTCGGCACCTCCGAATTATTTTCCAAATCAATAGGCAAAAACACACTTTCCCGGCCTCTGAATCGTCCTAACACATTGATGCCATGCGGATTTCCGGGGCGTTGCCCGATGACCGTTTTTTCAGTCTGCGTCGAGCGGGAAATCGCGGCTCCGCGCACCCGCCTTGAAAACCGTTCAGAAAGACCCGCGCGAAGTCGCCAGTCACCAGAAAGTCGCCACCCCAGCCTCGCGCGCGCGTGCGCGTGTAAGTGTCGGCAAATCCCTTCGGCGAACTGTTCCCCGTGGCGTTCAACGCGCGCGTGCGTGTGTGCGTACAGTTCCCTAAATGCCGAAGAGTTCACCCCCCCACGGCGTCGTTGGGGGGCATGCACCGGGGGGTTATCCGTCCTTCCCCTCTCCTGATCGTTGACCAGGGAGGGGGGGCCTATCCCGTGTCGAGTCCCTCGAAGTCATCGCGGTCCAGGGCAGGGCCGGCCGCAAACCAAAGAGCTTGCACGGTTGCGTGTTGCCCGGCGCTCCAGGTCCGGGGATAGATCGGCCACATGCTCCCGCCCTCGCCACGACAGAACCGAAGGCCCCTGTGCTGGCGCATGATTGCTTTGATGGTGGTCACGGCCTCGGTCGGGGTCAGGCTGGGCAGGCGGTCTATGCGCTGGCGCAAGTAGTCCCGGGCCTCGACTAAAAGCGAACTGGCATGGGCGATAAGTTCGGGTTCGAGGCTGGGAGGATAGACGGCGAAGATGCGCTCGCCGGAGTGGACAACACGCACGCCATGGAGCTTGCCCCGGTCGCGCAGATCGACGGCCGCCCATCTGGCGTCGAAGTCGGGGTCGGCGTCATCGACTGGCCAGACGATCCACTCCAGGCCGGTGGAAAAATCGGCTGGGGCAATGAACGGGACAACGCCGTTTGTTTGTCCCATGCCCTCTCCCCCCGTGGGACGATATTTTTGCCCTTGTCCCACAGCCTGTCCCACGGGTTGTCCCGCTTTCGAGCGTTGCAACACCTTGTTTGCCAAGAACTTTAGAGAAGTTGTCCCATTGCTTGTCCCACGGGCTGTCCCACGATTTGGGCTTTGTCCCAGCGTCCCACGCCCTAGGGGCTGGGACAGCGGGACAAGCCCGCTTTGGGCGGTTGCGGTATTCATGCGGCCCCCTGCTTCAGGCGTTTGACCAACCGGCCGACCTTGCTTTTGGATAGCCCGGTTTCTTCGGCGATGTCGCGGATCGGAAGACCATCGGCATGGAGTCGGGCCACCATTTCAAGTTCCATGTCCTCAATGTCGCGGCAGGCCCAAACAAGGGCATCGCCGTTTTGTATGAGCTTGGCCTCGAAGGGCTTGGCGTCGTCCCCGATGATGCCACGGGCCTTTTCGAGGTGGACCTCAAAGCGTGCGCCTTCCTCGGGCCGGTAGTCCTGGGGCCGGCGCAGGGAAATGACGGTATCGAGCACGTCCTCGCGGCTGGACGTGCCGCGTTGCCCTCCTCCCTTGTTGGCATGATGAACCAGCAGAGCGGACATGCCCCGGCGACGCAGGGAGAGAATCCATTCCTGAACCGGCAACCAGCCTTCGGACTCGTTTTCCCGGCCGGCGCGGCAGAGCGTGGCAAGGTTGTCCACCACGAGCAGGTCCACGCCCTCCAGATAGGGAGCTATGGCCGCCTGCCCCTCAGGTGTGGCGAGGTTCGGCATGAAGTCGGGTTGCGTGTCCGGCGTGATGATCCGCATGAATCCCGGCGTCGGCTCCTGGCGGTAGCTGGCGACGATGCCGGCGATCCGTTCCTGCATTGCGGAGGCGGGCATTTCCCCGTCAATGTACAAGACGCGCCGGGGCGTGGCCGCCTTCCAGCGAAACACCGTCTGCCCCGACGCCACGGCGTAGGAAACGTGCAAGGCGAAGTGCGTCTTGCCGATGCCGCGCGCGGCGTAGACCATGACCAAACCTTGGCAGGGAATGACCGGGGCGAGGATCAACTCGCGGGGTTTGATGTCCAGAGCCAGGAAGTCGCGGATGTCGAGGACCACCAGCCCCGACTTGTCGGCCTTGGCGTCGGTTGCCCCCGGGGCCACGGCCGCAGCCAGACACGCCTTGACCGCCTCCATGCCCTCGGCCGCCGCCAAGTCGTTGAAATCGGTCCCTTTGGCCGGGTCCGTAAACCTGGGCACGGACAGCAAAGCCTTAACCGCGAGCGCTGCCTCGGTCGCCTTGGTCAGGCCCGGGTTGCCCTTGGTCCTGGCGTCGTCGTCAGCGCACAGGATGATCTCTCGATCCGGGTATTGCGCCCTGGCCATTTCCGCCACGGCCAGCAGGTTGCCGGCAGTGAATGACACCAGCACGGCGGCATCGGTCGCGGCGTGGATCGTTGCCCCGGTCGCATAGCCCTCGCAGACGTACAAAGGGCCATTTTTCTCCCCGTTGGCGGCGAGGATGGGGAAATACCCACCTTTGAGTTTTCCACCAGCGAGAAAGAGCTTATCGCCGTCTGGTGTGATGAATTGGAGCGATTGAACCGCCCCCTTGGCGTCGAGGACAGGCAGCACAAGGCGGCCATCGCCGGCTATGCGGAGGTCGCCCACCAGGGAAACGTGCTTTCGGACCAAATACCCGTGATCCGCCGGGGCCGGCATGGTCGCGGCCAGGATGCGCTTTGCCTCGGCGCGGGCCTCGTCATGGCGCTTGGCCTCCTCTTCCTGGCGGCGCTTCTTGTCGGCCTCTACGCGGACCTTGAGGCGATTGCGTTCCTCGGGCGTCAACTCGAGGTCGCCCTTAACGCAGAAGGTCCAGGATTCGCCCGTGCGCCAGTCACCATACGCAGCGGACACCGGCTCGTCACCATGGGCGACATACCAGCCATTCAATCCATGCGGCTTGTCGGCCGTGCCGCATCGGTGAAGCTGCCCATCGAGGGCCACCTCGCCCGGGGCCAAGCCGTTGTGCTCCATGGCGGCAGACAGGACGTCCACGATCTTTTGCGCGTCACTTACGAGCGGCGGCATGGATGATGTTGCCAGAGGAAAATCAAGCGTGCTGTTGGTCATCGCACTCCCCCGGCCCTACAGAGCATGGCCAGCATGACGGCAACCTTGACGAACGCGGCGCAGACGTCGGAAAAGAGGCTCACCACGCTCCTTTTCCAGCCATGGCCGCCCCTGGTCGTTTTTTTTTGTGTGCTCATGGTTCGCCCCTACGCATTTGCCTCTGGGTCAATCCGGTGGGCAGCGAGAAAAGCGTCCAAGTCCACCAGACGATAGCGGATGGAGCGACCGATTTTTAGGAAGGCTGGGGCCTTGTGGGCGGCCCGACGAGCTTGCAGGGTTTTGACGGACAGGTTGACGTAGGCGGCGGCCTGCTTCTCGTCCACCACCACATACTGGATAGGCTGCTTGTCGCCCGTCGTAGCTTTGATGGTCCTTTCCATAGCGATGCTCCTTGAGTGCCGGGCCATGGTTTTTGAAGTGGCCCGAGGCGTCGCTATAGGAATAGAGGCGGCTATGGAGAGGGTGAAGCTGTCCCGTTGTCCCGCTCTGGGACTTTCTTGTCCCGCCTGATTGGTGGGAGAGGTAGGGAAATCGAAGAGGAAACCGACAAATAAACTTCAAAACAAGCAGGAATAGTAAACAATTTCAAGCTGTCCCGTCATGGCTTTGAGCGGAGCAGTCACAGACGGAAACCACAGGGCGGGGCTATTTTTTCTTGGGATCTTGTTCTTTCAGGTGCCCAGGCAATGCGCGTCGAAAAGCCTCAAAGGCTCGCTTGCGGACTTTGCCGCGTAGCGTTTTCCATTCCACTTCATGGAAGGCCGTGCATCCTTTCTCGCCAGCCTTCATAAGTTGGGCCGTAAGGACAACGGCACATTCAACGTCCTTGATCCATTCATTAATGTGGTTGTCTTCAGACTTGCAACTGGCGCAGTCAGGAGCCGCAGTTTCGCAAGACTTCAGCCGCTTGTTTTCTTCTTGGAGCTGTTCATTTATACAATCTAATTCATAAGTTCTTTGTTTTTGTGCCTCTAGCTCTTCACTAAATTTTCTTATTTCTTCATTAATTCTCATTTTGTTTTCATATTCCTCTCTTTCTCTTTTCAAATAATCAATTTTACATGACGCTCTCTTAGGATAGTATTTGCATTCTCAAAAGCATTTATGCTTTCATCGCGTATATAAACGCCAGATGGTTTGCGAAACAATTCACCATCATTGTCGAGCCAACAGCTGATATCTATAAATGCATTCAGCCTTCCGTCGTCAACCATCTCCTTTATTAATGGCCACGGCAATTCCCATATAGCGCAAATATCTTCAATTGAATGTCCCAGAGGTCTAAGGCGAAATTTGTTCACATATTCAACGATATCCATGCCTTTTGTTTCTTCAATATGTTCTCTCCATAAAGACTCAGCTAAGTTGGATTTCCATGTTGAAAAAAATTTATCATCTGTGGAACATATCTGGCCAAATTTTAAGCTGTATAGTTTAGAATCTTGATATACATCTTCACTCATCAGTTCCCTTCAACTTCTTCCTTGAAATAACCAGGGCCAGACCGCCAAGGGAAGCGGCTTTTCGTCGGGGTTCATGAGGCCCCGGCTAGACCCTGGAAATGTGGTTTACAGGTCGAGCGCCACCTTTAGTGCTTGGTCAAGCGCGTCCCTGTCCATGCGGCCGATGATGCGATGCACGGCCTTGGTGGCGATGGTGGCCACGCAATCGGCCATGACCACGGAGTCGGAGAGCAAGCCGGAGGCCCGGCCTTCGGGGCTGGCCAGGGGGATGGATACCCGAAAGGCTTTTCCGGCGCGGCGCGAGTTACTTGTCACCATGGCCACCAGGACTTGCGGCAAGCCCGTGTCCAGCCCGTCAGCCTGGATGATGACCACCGGGCGCAGCTTCGCCGTCAGGCCGTCCGTGTTGGGAAAGACGGCGAGCGCCACGTCACCGCGTTTCAATGGGCTTCCTCGCTTCGTCGTAACGGTCGTAGGCGTCCATCTCCGGTGAATCCCAATCCGTGGCAAACGCCTCCAGGCGGGAACGTGTCTCCCTCCCCTCGGCCGGAGTCATACCGAAGTCTTCGATGGGGAGAGGGCCGCCCGGTTGGCTGGCAAGGCGTTCCTGGATGGCTTCCCACTCGGCAAGGGGGATGACCACGGCCACGCGGTTACCCTGTTCGTCTATCTGGTACTGGATGCCCATGATGTCACCTTCCTTGCCGCCGGAGCGGAAGCGGCCAGCCTGCGACGTTGAGGCCCTTTCTATCATCGCTCTTTCCCCATTGAAATAACCTTGCCATCCATGGATTCCCTTGGCTTGCCGACATTGCCCAAGAGATTGCCGGCCACTTCGGACGCCTGCTTGAGGGCGTCGTCACGGAGGTGCGAATATCGCTTGGTCATCTGCGGCGACTTGTGGGTCAGGAGTTTTTGCAAGGTCAGCATGTCCACCTGCCCGGATGAAGCCAGCGTGGACGCGAAAAGATGCCGCAGGCCGTGCAGAGGGCGGAAGTCGGCAGGCAGGCCGGCGCGGGCCTTGATGCGGTTGGAAGCCACCTGGATAGTCACGCGCTGCTTGCCGCCCTGGCCCGGGAAGACGTAGGGCGTCCCGTCCACATGGGGATGGCCTTCAAGCACGCCCCTGGCCGCGTCGTTGAGCGGGATTTTCTGACTTTTGCCGCCCTTGGGATGGCGAATGTGGATAAAGCCCCGCTCGAAATCCACGTCCCGCCATTCGAGCTTGAAAAGCTCGCCGCGCCGCATTCCGGTAAACAGGGCCAGCCGCATGAAATTGGCGGCCTGAATATTGGGTTCGTCCTCGATGGCCTGGACAAGGCGGGCCAGTTCGTCGGCGTCGAGGTCTTCCGTGGTTTCGTTGTCCACGCGCGGCATGCTGATCGTCTGCTTGCGAGGGTCGGGGGAATCGCACAGGCCCTTTTTGACGCCGAAACGGACAAGACGCTTGAACAGGGCCAGGACGTGTTTGACGGTTTGCGGGGACTTGCCTTGTTTGAGCAGGCGTGAGCGCAGGCGGTCGAGGTCCAGGGTCAAGACCTCGGCGGGTTCCTTTTCCCCGAAGGTTGGCTTGAGGTATTTCTCGAAGCGGCTCCGATCCGTCGTAAGCGCTGGGCCGGGCGTTTTCTGTGATGCATATTCCTCCCACAGCTTCGCCAAGGTCCAGCGCCCGGCCTCGGCTTCCTTGGCGGCCTGCTCCTCTTCCCGGCGGGCCTGATTGGACAGGGCCTTGCCTTCGATGCGTTCCGCCCTGATCCGCGCCGCCTTGGCTGGGGTCATGGCGTCCTTGTGCTGGCGACCGGCCTTTTCCTCGATGAGCTTCCCGTCGCGGCGGTACATGACGTAATAAATCCGCTCGGGCTTGCCCGTGGCCACGGCCTGCCCCTCGACGTAGTAGACCCCCGGATAGGATGTCTTGAAGCGTTTCTTTGCCGGCATGCCGATAACCTCCCCCGGAATTCGTACCCAACACTATACCCAACAGCCAAGGTAAAAATACAGGCGACAGGGTAGGAGTCAAGAGGAAAGCGTGAAGAAAATTTATTCAGTAAATTAGGATATTATGAGACTATAGAGGAAATGACAGAAATTGAGGGGGAAGATAGGTTGATGGCCTTTCACGCCGGTAACAGGAGTTCAAATCCCCTTGGGGACGCCAAGAAATTCAGCGGCTTACATGTTCAGCGTAAGCCGCTTTTTCTTTGGTCCACACGAAGTCCACATCCCTCCCCTCGGAAATTACGCGACGTTCTGGACGTTCCCCGTGATTGACCTCGTACCAGGCTGACGCCTATTGTAAAGGCTCCCTGGGAGCGGAAAGACCGAGAAATGTACGTCCAACTATGCGTAGACTCGACCGGCTGCTCGGCCTGATCCTCTTTCTGCAATCCCGCCGCTTCGCCACGGCCGCGTCCATGGCGGAGCACTTCGGTCTGAGCCAGCGTACCATCTACCGGGACATGAAAGCCTTGGCCGAGGCCGGCGTGCCGGTGCTGGCCGAGGCAGGGGTCGGCTTCTCCCTCATGCGGGGCTATCTGCTGCCACCCGTCAACTTTTCCGAAAAGGAGGCTTTCGCCCTGGCGACTGGCGGCATGCTCCTCGAACGCACAGCGGCATCCTCCCTTTCAAGCCATGTGTCCTCGGCCCTGCAAAAAATTCGGGCCGTGCTTCCACCGGGGCGCCGCGATGAGCTGGCGAACCTTATGCGCGGCATGGGCAGCGCGGCCGCTCCCCCGCCCCCGGCCCGGCAACCGGACCTTGGCCTGATCCAGAAGGCCCTTGTCCGCTGCCGGCTCCTTCGTTTGCGCTATCAGGGCCACGGCAAAGCGGACGCCGAGGAACGCATGGTCGAGCCCATGGGCCTGCTCTACTACCTCGGCCGCTGGCACCTCATCGCCTGGTGCCGCCTACGCCAGGGGCTGCGCGATTTTCGTGTCGATCGCATGCACGAGGCGGAAATGCTCGGCGAGCGCTTCGTTGCGCGCGGCAACTTCGACCCGGCTGCCTATGTCCGCGAGAACATGCCTCGTCCTCTCCTCCACGCCCGCGTGCACTTCCATCCCGAGGCCATGGACCGCGCCAGGCGGGAGTGGTGGCTCGGCGTGGACGAGGACCGGCTCCAGCAAGACGGTGAAACGGTCCTCAACCTGTCTACCGTGGACTGGGATCACCTCGCTTCCTGGCTGCTCACCTTCGGCCCCAGGGCCACGGTGGTCGAGCCGGCCGCACTGCGCGAGCGTGTCGCCGCCCTGGCCGAGGCTGCGGCCAGGCACCACCGGAACGGGCCGCCTGCGACCTAGCGCGTCAAGACGATCTTGCCGCCAAGCCGCCCTGCGCACATGGCCGCAAAGCCTTCCCGCGCCCGCTCCATGGGCAACACCTGCGCGATCTGCGGCGCAATGCCGTGGCGGACGACGAAGTTCATCAGGTCGAGCATTTCCTCCCTTGTGCCCATGATGGAGCCCTTGATGGTGAGTTGATTGACGATGACTGGCAACAGGTCCAACTGTACCATGCGCCCCGTGGTCACGCCCATGGTAATGACGGTTCCGCCGCGCCGTACCGAGGCCAGGGAGTGCTCCCAGGTGACGGTGCCCACGCTGTCGAAGACCGCCTCGACCCGACGCGGCAGGACCTCGCCTGGAGCAAAGACCTGGCACGCGCCGAGGCGGCGGGCTAATTCCCGTCCCTCCTCGGAGCGGCTGGAGGCCCATACCTCCATCCCGGCGGCACATCCCATCTGGATGAGCGCCGTGGACACGCCGCCTGTGGTTCCCTGCACCAGCATGGCCTGCCCGGGGCGCAGTCCGGATTTAACGCAGAGCATGCGGTAGGCCGTCAGCCAGGCCGTGCCCAGCACCGAAGCGGCGAGCGGCGGGAGCCCCTTCGGTAGGGCTAGGGCATTGCGGTGTGGCACGACCACATAATCGGCAAATGTGCCCTGGACCTTTTCGCTCAGCACATGCCAGCCTGGGTCCAAAGTCTCGTCACCTGCCCGATCGGCGTTGGTGATGAGCGGATAGAGAACGACCTCCGTCCCGTCATCCAGGCGGCCAACGGCGTCGTTGCCAAGGATCATGGGGAAGGGGATGGGCGTGTCCTGGCCGGTGATGCCGCGCAGGGTGAAGATGTCGTGGCGATTGAGGCTTGCATGCGTGACGCGGACCCGCACCCAACCCTCGGGGACCTCCGGTTCCGGGCGCTCCCCCACCTCGAGTGCCTGAAGCGGCTCGGCATCGTTCGGTTTCTCGCAATACACCGCAAACATGGTGATCTCCTTTGTTGGATGGTTGCAGAGGCCAGCCAGCTTGTCTCACGCCCCTGACAGCCCTGTGGCCACAGAGGCGCTTCCCAGCCTGTTGACAATGGGCTGTCAGGGACCTGCCCTAGCCCTGGACTCAGGGTAACAATGTGGTACCCGACAACATGTCACAAAAGGAAAAGGTCATGCCCATCGAACTGCCCACCGCCATTGCCGGTTACTTCATGGCTGCCAACGCCCACGATGCCACGGCCATGCTGCGTTTTTTCACTCAGGACGCGGCTGTCATCGATGAAAAACAGGAACGCCGCGGCCACGTGGCCATTGGCACCTGGGAAAAGGAAACCAACGAACAGTACCAACCGCATGCGGAGCCCATCTCCGTCCAACAGTCCGGGGAAGAAGCCGTGGTCATGGCCACTGTTTCCGGCAACTTCGCCGGCAGCCCCGTGACCTTGCGCTTCGCCTTCCGGCTCACAGGGGATCTGATCGGCCGGCTGGAGATCACCGTACCGTAGGATGGCAGGACAGGCCAAACCTACGCGCTCTCCGCTCGTTTCTCCTTGGCAATACCTGTTGAATTCAGCGGCTTACGTGTTCAGCGTAAGCCGCTTTTTCATTTGTCCACACGCAGTCCACATTTCTGACCTCGGAAGTCCAAAACTTTACCCCTGCTCTTGCGCGACCCTCTGGAGGCTGACGACTGCGCTGGTCCGCGCTTGCCCATGACCGCTTCCATGGCCTCCTGGGTCTGCTTGAGGCCGAGGCTCTGGAGATAACGTGTCGTGGTCTGCGGCGACTTATGCCGGAGCACCGCCTGGATAACGGACACAGGCTGTCCCTCGCGGTACATGATACTCGCGTTGAGATGCCGGATGGCGTGGAAGCCGAACTCCCGGACGCCGGCCTTCTTGCACAGCCGCTCCATAAGGTGCTGCCGGTTGGTGATGCGTGGGAGTCGCCGGCACGCACACAGAAACTCTCCGTGGCGACGACAGACAGAGCCGAGACGTTCTTAGGTCATGCCACGGAGATGGCTGTATTCCTTGGGATTGAGACCGTAGCGCTCCCGGAAGGCTCGACTGAAATGGCTCAGGCTCTGATATCCGATCTGATAGGCGACTTCGCTGACGGTCACACCGCCGGAAACAAGCAACTCTCTGGCATGCTCAAGACGGGAGTCCCGAAAATATTCGAAAACAGGCTGCCCATAGACCTGCTTGAACCCGTATTTCAGCTTCTTCTCATTGAGCCCCACCGCCCTGGCCAGCGCAGACAGGCCCGGCGGGCTGTCGTAGTCCCGGACAAGCAGGTGTCGCGCTTCCCGGATGCGTTCGATGTCGGCCTTGTATATGCGGGGCGGTGCCTTTCGTTTCTTTTCCAGAGAGCCAAGGCACTCCTCCACTTGCATTGCCACCAGCTCCAAGACCCGGCTTTCAAGAAACAGCCTGGCTGTCTGCCTGGCATACGGTTGGAACAATATCTGAGAGAGCAGAGATTTCTTGGGCGCTCGCATGGTACCGTTCCAATGGAACTGCTCCTTGCCTCCTTTGATCATGGCAGCGAATGATCTGGGGAGTGTTTTGCTCGGTTCTTGCAAGTATTCATCCAGGAAATCCGGTGTAGCCAGAATGCTTACAAGAGACACTCCGGCGTGCCTGTCGCTTTCGATAGAGCCGGATGTGTGAGGAAAATAGTAGATGCCATTACTTCCGGACGGATGGAGACGTTTTTGATTTTTAAGCATGCCGTCGTAATAGCAAAACCGATTGGCCCCGGAGAGGATGAACCCGAATTGGACAGGCGCGTTTTCGATTTCAAATTGGAACTTCGCCTCCTCAATCGGGAGCACACCGGAGACGTTCAACAAAAGGCCTGGGCGTAATGCAGCCTGTCTGGTTTCCGGGGCCAGTACCCCGTCTCGCGACTCCACGGAGAGCGTAATTTCTCCGTTGCATCCAGCCTGTTCCTTATGGATATTTATACGATATTTCATCACTAATGCTCCATGACGCCCTCTCTCATTATTGATAAAGATTGTCAATCTCGCCTAAAACCATCCCATGACAGGAGGAATAATGAAACTCTCTCCCGTCGTTGCCCACATCTGAGCCTGATCCTGCTTGTCGGGAAAATCTCGCCCGACCATTTGAGCCGGAAGAATACGCTGCGTCTTGCTCCGCTGTGGAGGTAAGCCAGGAGCAAAACCTTGTCCTGGCCCGCAGCGGCGTCGAGATTTTTCCAGAAGTCTTCCTCGGACGGGACGCATCATGGCTCCTTTTCTTCCGGGAAGCTGCTGGCCTCAGGCTCGCCACCGGCGCACTCTCGACGTCATGCCGCGCATGGCGTACCAAAGTTCACGCCCCCCCGCTTCACGAGAGACCAGATCTGAATTCACCACGACGACGGCTCAGCCAGGAAACCCAGGGGGTGTAGCTGGAGACGCGGGTGACGCGCGTGCCGGTCCGACCGGGACGCCGAGCTCGCGCATGCGTCCGATGGGCGGCGCACGCCTGCCGGCCTCGCTGCCATAGCGGGCCACGAACTACCCGCCCTGGAAGACCATGCGGTCCTGGATGGCGATGCCGCCGCCAAGGCGCGCACGCGTTCGAGATTGCGCGGCGAGATCGTCCCGGCGGCGAAATCCTCGTATTCCGCCCCGGACCTCTGGGTGAACAGGTTGTGGGCCAGGCGCACGTTCAGCTCGCCCCGCCCGGCCAGATGGTCGTCACTTCGTAGTCGTCGGGAGAGTTCTGGAAATCGTCTCCGGCGTCGATGCAGTTGGTCAGCCCAGGCGGTTGCGCTCGCGCAGGAAGTGCCGGGTGGAGTTCCCTGGTCGTCGAAGCCGAGCTTGGAGCCCATGGCCAGGGAGGCGCAGCGACTCAGGCCCGGCGTGCTGGGCCAGATCCGCCCCGTCGCCGACGGCCAGGATGCGGCCATCGACCATGGCCACGTCCGTGACCTGCGGTTTTTTCGAATCCAGGGTGGCGATGCGTCCGTTGGCCAGCGCGAGAGCGGCAGTTTGCGTTCATGGCGGCGCATCCTTTGCGGCAGGAAACAGCCAGCGGGCCAGCATGCGGGTGACGGCGGGCATGACCAGATAGGTCATGAGGAGCACGATGACCGCCGTTTCCACGAAACCGACGAGCCAGGGCGAAAGGCCACCCACGAACGGGGCGAAGACCATTCCCACGAGATTGACGAGGACATAGATGGCGACGATCGTCACCAGCGCCATCTTCCAGCGCGGCGGCGGGCCGTCCGCGGCGGCCCGGGGCGAGGCGAACCAGAACTCCAGGCCGTAGCCTTTGCGGTAGCGGATGGGGGAGGCCCGGAAATGCTCCGACTTGCGCAGCCATTCGCCGCGCGCGTGGGAGGTTTCCCAGGCCAGCAGATGCTCCAGGGAATCGAAGCGGAAGATGACGCGGTATTCATCGGAAGCCTCCCCCGGCCGCATGACGATGTTGCCGAGGTGCCCGGGAAAACGTGCCGCTTCCGCGAGGATGCCCTGATGCCAGGCTTCGAACGCCGCTTCCATGCCCGGTTTGATCCTCCAGGCCGCGATCACGGTGAGCGGTCCGGAAGCGTCGATCGCGGCCTTGTCGTCCATGTCGCCCCTCACTTCCCCGCTACCCGGCTGGCGGGCGCACCGTGCACCATGGTGTAGGCGTATTCCACGCCCTGGCCATACGCGCCGCCATGTTCCTTCACCACGGCCAGCACGTCGTCGTAGGTTTCCTTGCGCGCCCAGTCGCGCTGGTATTCGAGCAGCACCTGGAGCGCCGTGACCGGAACGGCCCCGGCCTGTTCGATGCGACGCATGGCGGCGTTGTGGGCGGCAAGGCTCGTGCCGCCCGAGGCGTCCTCCACCGCGTAGACTTCGTAGCCCGCGCCCAGGGCCTCCAGGGCCGGAAAGACCAGGCAGACCTCGGTCCACAGGGCGGCCATGACCAGCTTCTTGCGCCCGGTCGCGGCCACGGCCTTCACAAAAGCCTCGCTCTCCCAGGAGTTCATGCTGGAGCGTTCGATGGGCTCCTGTCCCGGGAAGATAGCCAGGAGCTGCGGCCACATGTTCCCGGAGAAACTCTTCGTTTCCACGGTGGTCAGGATGGTGGGGATCTTGAAGATGCTGGCGGCCTTGGCCAGCAACAGCACGTTATTGAACAGCGTCTGGCGATCGATGTTCGCCACGCCGAAAGTCATCTGCGGCTGGTGATCGATAAAGATCACCGCACTATTTTGGGGGTTCAACAGCTCGGTTTGCATCGCCTCCTCCTTTGGGAGTCGCAAATTTCATACCTTTGCCGTATATAAACATGGAACGGTAAATGTCACCGCCTTTCCCTGGAACATCCCCCAGCCCCATCGGCCTCGCCCCCCCCGGTCGCGCCCGGAGGCGGCGGCTCTGTCTTGCCAAGCGTGCATCCACAGGATACCAGCAGGTAAGCACACGATATTCCCAAGGGAGTATGCACGCATGGTTGGAAACGAATACGCCGACGACCTCAAGCAGGAATTGCTCACGGAGATGGCGGACAATTTCTTTTCCCGCCGCCGCCGCCTGGACGAACGCCTGGAGGCCTTTGCCGGCATGCGCGAAAAGGTCGCCCGCCAAGGAGTACTCGCCCTGGCCAGATGGCGGGCCTTCCGCAAACTCCTCCTCGACAGCGCCCCGGCCGACCTGTTCCTCTCCAGCCTGGGCTACGACATCGCGCAACTGTCCGCCTTCGAGGATAAAAACGCCATCACCCCGCATACCCGCACCGCCATGGGCCTCACCGCCAGCGGCCGCTACCGGAGGACCGTGCGCAACGCCTACGAAGACCTGCGCCGGGAACTGGAACTCTACAACGAAGGCACCTTCGTCCCCGACCCCCGCGACCCGCGCCGCAAGGCCCGCGTGCCGGGTTTCAACCACCTCATGGCAACCGCAAAGGCGCTCAACCAGGAAATCGAATCCGTCAACTCCTGCCAGTGCCCGTCCGAGATGCTACGCTTCACCCGATCGCTCGACCCCGAACGCCAGGAACAGGAACATACCTGCGGCGGCATCGGCGACGCCTGCCGCCTCAACGAAGAACTCGCCTACGCCTGCCTGGACCTCTCCTGCCTCAATGTCCCCGTGCTGCCCACACCCCCTGCGCTGGACAACGTCAGCGACACCCTCGACGCCCTCACCGACGTCCTCTACCAGGTCGATCCGGCCGGCGTGAAAGCGGCGATGACGGCAAACTGAAGACGACGGGATGGAAAGGGGAAGATAGGCGAAGGAAGGAGAGCAGAGCAGAGAAAGATGCCTCCGGCGGCCGGGGGGGATCATCCCCCCCGGACCCCCTGGACGGGGAGGTTGGGAGCGGGTGGAAGCGTGGTCGGTGCGCGGTGCGTCGGGGTCTGTGTTCTCGGAAATGGGTCGTCCGTGCTGGCCGGCTTTGCGGCCTGCGGGGCCGACCCATTTCCGAGAACACGGGCGCCAGCGGCGAAGCGCCGCATTTTGAGAAATTAGGTCAGTAAAATTCCTTCAAACTCGCCCCGAAGGGGCGACGGGCCTGCGAGGCCGGAATTTCCCCGGCGAGCCAGGAGCGCAGCGACGGCATCGCCGGGGAAATTCCGGCCTCGCCGACGCACGCCCGCCCACGACCACGCTTCCACCCGCTTACCATCTCCCCCATTGAGGAGGTCCAGGAGGGGGTCACCCCCTCCTGGCCGCCGGAGGCATCTTCACTCTTCTCTTCCTCTTCTCTTCCTCTCCGCTCCATCTACGCTCCCATCACAAATATCGCCGCAACCACAGTTCGAGCATGACCAGCGCATAGATCCGCTTGCCGTGGTCCGCCACTCCCGTCTCATGCGCATCGAGCACCCCCTGTACGGCTTCCGGGCGGGCGATGTCGCGCTCCACCCGGCCGCCTGTCAGCAGATCGCGGGCGAATGCGCGCAGGGGGCCGCGAAACCAGCCGCTGACGGGCAGGCCGAAGCCGCGTTTGGGTTGGCCAACGATGCGCGGCGGCAGCATGTCGGCAAACGCCCGACGCAGCAGGTATTTGCCGGTGCGACCGCGCAGTTTGAGCCGTGCGGGCAGGCGTGCGGCGAAGGAAGCGAGTTCCACGTCGAGGAACGGCGAGCGGCCTTCCAGGGCGTGGGCCATGGCCATGCGGTCGGCTTTGACGAGGAGGTCGCCGGGCAGGTAGACGCGCACGTCCGCGAACAGGCCGCGATCGAGGTTGTTGTCGGCCGTGGCGGCGGCGAAGGCTTCGGCGTAGAGGCCGACGGTGTCGTCGGGTCTGGCGGCGCGGGCGAAATCCGGGCGCAGGAACGCCTCCCGGTCCCAGGGGGAGAAGTAGGAACCCCAGCGCACGAGGCTGGCGGCGCGGGGCACGCGCACGGCCTGGGCCAGGCGTTTGAGGCCGGCGCGCCAGTCGGCTTCCACGGGCACGTCGCCGCGGGCGCGGAGTTTTTCCGCCAGCCAGGGCACGAACCGGCGCGTCAGGCCGTGGGGGAGCTTCGCGTAGAGGTCGGCCAGGGGATCGAGCCAGTAGCGCTGGTAGCCGGCGAACATTTCGTCGCCGCCGTCGCCGTTTAAGGCCACGGTCACGTGCTCGCGGGTGAGGCGGCACAGGTGCCAGGAGGCCAGGGCGGAGGGATCGGCAAACGGCATGTCCGTGGCCGCGACCACGTCTTCCATGACGGCGCGCGCCGCGTCGAAGCCGACGGTGAATTCGGTGTGCTGCGTGCCGTAGCGCGCGGCAACGGCCCGGGCCTTGTCGGTTTCGTTGAAGGCTTCCTCGGTGAAGCCGATGGAGAAGGTGCGCACGGGCCGGTCGGTGAGCCCGGCCATGACCGCGGTGACGATGCCGGAATCGACGCCGCCGGAGAGGTGCGCGCCGAGCGGCACGTCGGAAACGAGGCGCAGGCGCACGGCCTCGGTGACGCGCGCGCGCAGTTCGGCGGCGAGGTCATCCGCGCTGCCCGTGAGCTTGGGCAGGTAGTCGAGCTGAAAATAGCGCTCGGGCCGGCCTTGGCCATTTCGCCAGGTCATGGCGTGGCCGGGCGGCAGGGAGCGGATGCAGGCAAAGCCCGTGGCCGGCTCGGGCACGTGCTGGAGCGTCAGGTAATGGGCCACGGCCGAGGGGTCGAGGCGCGGATGCACGTCCGGATGGGCGAAAAGCGCCTTGGGCTCGGAGCCGAAGGCGATGCCGCCGCCGGGAAGCGCCGTATAATAAAGCGGCTTCTTGCCGAAGGGGTCACGGGCCAGGAAGAGTTCCCGCTTCGCGGCGTCCCAGATGGCCAGGGCGAACATGCCGCGCAGGCGCGTGACGCAGCGCGGCCCCATCTCCTCGTAGAGGTGGATGATGGTCTCGGTGTCGCCGGAGGTGGCGAACACGTGGCCTTTGGCCGCAAGCTCCTCGCGCAGCGCGGCGAAATTATAGATTTCGCCGTTGAAGACGATGGCGAGCCGGCGGGATTCGTTGAAAAGCGGCTGGTCGCCGGTGACGAGGTCGATGATGGCGAGCCGGCGGTGCCCCAGGGCCGCGCCGCCGCCGGAAGAAAACAGGTCGCGGTAGAAGCCTTCGCCGTCAGGGCCGCGGTGGGCGATGGCGTCGGTCATGGCGGCAAGGCTCTCGCCGACCTCCCCTTCCCCGCCCCGCAGGCTCACGAATCCGCAGATGCCGCACATAACAAGCGTCGCCTTTTGCTATCCGACTACAACAACGAACAACGGCACCCCGAACCTCAGCGCGCCGCCTGGGCGCACAGCGCCGCATACGCCTCGGCCACCACGCGCCAGGAGTATTCGCGCACGACTTTTTCCCGGCCGGCCTGCCCCAGCCGCCAGCAGAGGTTGCGATCGGCGACGAGCCGGGCGACGACCGCCGCCAGCGCGGCGGCATCGTCCGGGGGCACGAGAAAACCCGTGCGTTCTTCTTCCACAAGCTCCTCGTTGCCGGCGATGCGCGTGGCGGCCACGGCCAGTCCCGAGGCCATGGCCTCGAGCACGGCGTTGGGCATGCCCTCGTCGCGCGAGGGGAAAACGAACGCGTCGGCATGACGCAGCGTTTCCGGCATGTCGGCGCGGGACACCCAGCCGGCGAAGCGCACCTTGGCGGCAAGCCCCAGGCGCGCGGCCATGGCGGCAAGATCGGCGCGCAGCGGCCCGTCGCCGATGATCGTCGCCTCGAAGCAGGCCTCCCCAGGCAGGCGGGCCAGGGCTTCGAGCAGCACGTCGAGCCCCTTTTGCCGCACGAGCCTGCCGACGAAAACGAGTCGCACCGGCCCTTCGCGCGAGAGCTCCTCGGCGGGCGTAAAGCGCGTGGCGTCCACGCCGTTCGGGATCATGCGGATGGGGACCGCGCCGGCCGAGCGCGCGGCCAGATCGGCCAGTCCCCGGCTGTTGGCCACGACCGCGGCAGCACGGCGCCACAAGAACCGGATCAGCGGCGCGGTCAGACGGTGGTAGCCGGCCAGGTCGTAGGGCTGGAAGCCCGGCACGTCGCCGCCGCGCAGGGAAACAACGTAGGGCACGCCGCGAAGGAGCCTGAGCAGCCATGCCGCCGGCCCGCATGGGATGCCGAAAAAGGCCACGCAGGCGCCCGGCCGCCACGCCCCGGCCGCAACCGGCAGATACGCGCACGCGCTTGCCAGAAACGACAGCATCTCGAGCGGCGAACAATGGTCGGCATGCCTGCGCACGGCCGGAAGGCGGCGGATTTCGAAGCCGTCCACCCGCTCACGCGCCGGCAGACCCTTGTACGCGGCCGTGACCACGCGCACGTCATGCCCGAGCGCCGCCAACTCCCGCGCCATGTTCGCCGTCGCATTCCCCGCTCCGCCGCCTAGCGGGGGGTACTCGTAATTGAGGAGAAGAATGCGAGAGAGGAACCCTTTTTGAGGAAAAGGGTTCCTCTCTCGCGCTCTCTCCTCCCAAAAACTTTTTATAGGGGGTTGGGTAGCCATATGAAGTCCCTACTGAGCATCGGTCAAAGGGGGCCGGGGGGGATTATCCCCCCCGGCGGAGGAATCCAGGGGAGGCAGCGCCTCCCCTGGCCGCCGGAGGCACGCCACGAGCGTCGCACGCGTGACGGCGAGCAGGCCATGGTCGCGGTCGCGGTAGTCGGGGTGCAGGCGGCCTGCGACCTGGGCGAAGGCTTCGGGGTCGCTTTCGTAAAATGGCACGGTGACGTCGAAGCCGGCGGCGGTCAGGGCACTGATGTGGTCGTCGCAGCGCCAGGGGCCGCGTTCGCCGGGCGCGGGCCGGCGTTTCCCGGCGCGGCCGGACAGGAGCAGCCGGTGGTAGGGATAGCGGGAAAGCGGTTCGCGGAAATCCACGCACGTGACGACGACGCCGCCGGGGCGCAGCACCCGGCGCAGGATCGCGACCATTTCGCGCGGCTCGCCGGGACCGGCCGGCTCGGCGATCACGGCGTCGAAAAAAGCGTCGGGAATATCGGCCAGTCGCGCGGCGCGCGCGACCGAGACGGCATACTTCACCTTGGGGTGCATGGTGGTCATGGCGGCGAGGTGCTTGGCGTCCGCGCCCACGTCGAAGCCGGGCCGGGAATCGTGGCACACGGCGCGCGCCGCGCCGTGTGCCGCCAGGGCGTAGCCCGCGCCATTGGTCGGGCCGCAGCCGATCACGAGCAGGCTGGCCCCGGGAATGGCCAGTCCCTGCCGCGTAAGCTGCAACACGGCGGCATCGACCACCGTGAAAGGGTCCAGGGCCTGCGCGGGCTCCAGCCGGAACTGCGGCACAATGCGGCCGAGGCGGGCGAAACGTTCCTCGCCAAGGAGCGCGCGCAGGCGGCGGGCGACGACGTAGCCGAGCAGATCGCGGTCCATGCTCACACCCCCGAAAGCGCGGCGTGGCGCAACACCCAAAGGTTCCACAGGAAAAGGCGGTGGTCTGCCCTGCCCTGGCGTTGCTCGCGGATGCGGTCCGCGGCGTAGCCGGCATCGAGGGGCGCCTCGAGAGGCGAGGGATCGCCCATGGGCAGCAACCCTTCCGCCAGCCAGCGGCCGACGGGCACGCCGAAACCCTGCTTCTTGCGGTAGATGACGTGCCTTGGCAGAAGCGGCTCCAGGGCTTTTTTGAGGATGTACTTGGTGGTGCCGTTTCGGAATTTGAAACGGTGCGGGATGCGGCGCACATAGTCCGTAAGCTCGCCGTCGAGAAACGGCGCGCGCACCTCCAGGGAATGCATCATGCCGGCCCGGTCGGTTTTGACCAGGATGTCGTCCTGCATATAAAGCCGCGTGTAGAACTCCATGGTCTTGTCCACCATGTCGCGCGACGGGCAGGCGTCGAAGACTTCGACGGCTTCGCTGTAGAGTTCCTCGGGGTCCACGGGCTCGCGAAATAGCGCGGCGATGCCCTCGGGATCGAGCGGCCCGAGCCAGACCGGGTTCCAGAACCTGGCCGGATGGGAAAGGCCGCGCAGGAAGCGGTTTATCTTAAACGACATCGCCATGTAGCCGTGGCCCACGGGCAGGCGCGCGGCGAGCAGCGCCAGGGCGTCGTGCAGGGGCTTCGGCGCAAGGCGGGAATAGCACTTCGCGACGCGGATGGCCTTGAACGGATCGTAGCCGGCGAAAAGCTCGTCCGCGCCGTCGCCGCCAAGGGCCACGGTGACGTGGCTGCGCGTCTCGCGGCACAGGAGCGCCGTGGGGATGAGCGACACGTCGCCCATGGGCTCGTCGAGGCGGCCGACAATGTCGGGCATGAGCGCCAGGGCGTTGCCAAGGGTCAGCGTGGCGACGTGATGCGCGACGCGGCAGCAGGCCGCGGCCTCGCGCGCCTTGCCCGACTCGTCGAAAGCCGGGTCGTCGAAGCCGATGGAAAAGGCGGCCACATCCGGGGCGTGGCGCGCGGCCAGGGCGGTCACGGCCGAGGAATCGACGCCGCCGGAGAGAAACACCCCGAGCGGCACGTCGCTCATGAGCCGCCTGGCCACGGCCGCGTCGAGCAGCTCCAGGACACGCGCCGCCATACGCGCCTCACCGGCCGCGACAAGGGACTCGTCCGGCTCCAGGCAAAACGACCACCAGCGGCGTTTGACGACCGCGCCGTCGCGCACGTCCACGAGCAGGCTTTCGCCGCCCGCGAGCTTGTGCGTGCCGGCATAAAGGGCGTTCGGCGCGGGGATGAAGCCGTAGGCGAAATACTTGCGAAGCGCCGTGCGGGAAACCGTGGCCCCGGCCAGGGCCGGATGCGCGACCAGGGCGGTAAGCTCGGAGGCGAAAGCGAAGAAACCGGGCCGCGCGGCATAGAAAAAGGGCTTCTTGCCGAAGCGGTCACGGCAGCAGAAAAGCACCCCCCGGCGCTTGTCGTAGAGGGCGAAGGCCCACATGCCGCTTAAGTGCGAAGGCAGTTCCTCGCCCCACTCGCGCCAGCCGTGGAGCAGCACTTCGGTGTCGCTGTGGTCGGTAACGAAGCGGTGGCCGCGCGCCTCGAGCCGGCTGCGCAGGGCCTCGTGGTTGTAGATCTCGCCGTTGTAGGTGACGACAAGGGCCCCGTCAGCCGTCGCCATGGGCTGGCGGCCGCCTTCGAGGTCGATGATGGCGAGGCGGCGATGGGCCAGATGCACGCCCGCGGCCGGGTCGGCATAGACGCCCTCCCCATCCGGACCGCGCCGGGAAAGCCGCGCGTTCATGGCGGCAAGCGCTGCCGCGTCCCCGGGGCCGAGGAAACCGCAGATGCCGCACACGGCCTAGCCCCCCTTGCCTGCCCGGCGCGTTCGCGCCGGCCGCCGGTCTGTCTTCGTCGTACTGGACAAGGCCGCAGATTTCCGCACGGAAGACCCCCTTCAGGGCTCCTTACAGTTACGCGTGCAGTCCACGATATAGGTCGGCTTGTCCTGGGATTCGTGGTAGGTGCGCATGAGGATCTCGGCGATAAGGCCCATGAAGATGGCGATGATGCCGATGAGCATGAACATGACCACGGCCAGGGGCAGCGGCGTCTCGATGAAGCTCTTGCCCAGAAAGAATTTGCAATAGAGCATGAAGAGGAAAAACCCGATCGAGGCCGCGATGCTGGCCAAACCGAAGCCGCCGAAGAGGTACATCGGCTTCTGGGCGTACTTGTCCAGGAATTTGACGGTCATGAGGTCCAGGATGACCTTGACCGTGCGCTCGATGCCGTACTTGGACTCGCCGTGGATGCGCGGATGGTGGGCGACGCCCACCTCGGTCACGCGCGCGCCCTGCCAGGCGGCGTGGATGGGGATGAAACGGTGCATCTCGCCGTAGAGCTTCACGCCCTTGATGATCGCGCGGCGATAGGCCTTGAGCGAACAGCCGTAGTCGTGCAACCGCACCCCGGAGATGACGGAGATGAGCCCGTTGGCCACGCGGCTGGGAAAATTGCGCTTGATGGGGTTGTCCTTGCGGTCCTTGCGCCAGCCGGAGACCACGTCGTAACCCTCGTCGAGCTTGGCGAGCAGGCGCGGGATGTCGGCCGGGTCGTTTTGCAGGTCGCCGTCCATGGGGATGAGGATATCGCCCCGGGCCATGTCGATGCCGGCCATCATGGCCGCGGTCTGACCGAAATTGCGGCGCAGATGCACGACGCGGATGCGGTCGTCGCGACAGGCCAAAGCGTCCAACCGTTCGCGCGTGGCGTCGCCCGAACCGTCGTTGACCAGAATGATCTCGTACGGATGGCCCAGGCCCGGCAGCACGGCGTCGAGCTTGTCGTAAAGCGGCGCGATGTTGTCTTGCTCGTTGTAAAGCGGAATGATGATGGAAAGCATATCCGGCATGGCTTACGACCTTGGCTATTCGACGTTGCAGGCGCGCTGGGACATTTTACGGTGCGGCGGCCGGCGTTTTTTCGGACAGAAGCGGCCGCAGGTCCACCAGACGCACGCCGGGTTCGGGGCTTGTATAGGGGAATTTCGCCGCGTCGAGAAGGGCGAATTTGCCGGGCGTCGCGGCAAGGGCCGCGATGCGGGCGTCAAAGGGCGCGAAAAGCGGCCCCTTGACGGCGGCCCCGGGCGTCAGGTCCGCTTCGCGCACGACCATGTGCGTGACGCCGTAGGCCCTGGCGAAATCGAGCACCATGGCCGGGTCCTTGGCGTAATAGGCCTCGGCCTGATGCGCCAGGCGCGGATAATACATGGCCCAGTACCCCGTACTCCAAGGGTGTGCCAGCTCATAGGAGGCCACGACGTTGCGCCGGCCGAAAGTGAGTACGTTGTCGAGCAGCTTGGGATTGCCGGCTAGAAGCGCGTCCTTGGGCAGGCGCGCCACGGCCGCGTAAAGCGGCGCGTCCGCGCGGTAGTCGTAAAGTCCGGCGCCGCTCAAGCGCCACATGCCAAGCGCCAGGGCCGCGACGCAAAGGGCGGCGCGCCCGGCCGGCGCGGCCAGGGGCCGCGCCAGGGCGTGGCGCAGTGCCACGGCAAGCCCCAGGGCGTAGAGCATATTGACGGTGTAAGCGATGTAGCGGTCGGGCACGAAGAGCCTGAGCGCCACGATCCGCGCCAGCACATAGAGCAGCAGGGACCCGACCAGCAGCGCGGCCGCCTGCCGCCCGGCACGGGAGGCAAGTTGCGGCCACGGCGCGCGGCGCAGGCCGATGACGAGAAACGGCAGCAGCACGGCAAGGCTCACGATGCCGGCGAAAAGGCCGATGTCGAGAAAGAGGCCGATGCTCTCGAAGGGCCAGTACACGAGGTCGAAAAAGGGGTTGGGCAGAGGGTAGAGATCCAGGCGGCCGGCAGCGGAAAATTCGGGCGCGGCGGCCAGGGTCTTGCGCCCGACAAGGGGGCCGAACCCGGCCGTGGTCAGGCCGTGGTTGAAGGCCCAGACCAGGGCGGCGGCAGCGAGAAGCGCCGCACCGTGCCAGGGCCGCGCCGGAAAGACGCCGGCTTCCCGGTCCGTGATGCGGGCCCAAAAGACGTCGCAACAGGCGCAAAAGGCGCAGAGTACGGCGATATAGGGAATAAAAAGCGCCTGGGCGAGCAGGGAAAGCGCCATGCCCAGGCCGCTGCGGCGCACCCAGGCGAGAAAAAAAAGCGCCAGAAACGGCGGCGCAAAGGAGCGCGACAGGCCGCCGGAAATGCTTTTGATGAAATACGGCAGACAGCAGGCCATGGCCGCGCAGACAAACCCCAGCATCCGGCCTTCGAGAGCCGCGCCCATGCCGAAAAAGGCCAGCGCCAGCACGACGAACAGGCCTCCGGTCAGCCATTTGGAAAACGCCAGGGGATCGATGCCGCTGCCTTTGGCCGCGGCGTAGTACAGCGCCTTGAGCGCGGGCGGCACATAGGCCGCGGCGTAGTCGCCGAGCAGATCGGACGGATAGAGGGAAGGGTCGAGCCAGCGGGCCATCCAGAAGAGTTGCTGGCGCACGTCGTCGTTGACGACACAGGGCGAGGCCAGCCCCAGGCGATGGGCCACGAAAAAGACGGCCAGGGCGCACAGCGCGACGGCGAACCAGTCGCGCCGCAGCGCCGGCCCGTCAGACGGCGCGGTCATAAAGCCGGAAAATCTTGTACCGTTCGCCACCGTAATCGAGCAGCGTCTTGTTCCACTGTTCCAGGGATTCCGGGATCAGGGAGCAGTCGCAGTATTCCATCTTGGGATGGTTTTCGAGGAAGTTGACGATGATGTTGAGGATGATGGCGTGGTGCAGGCGTTTCCACTGATGGGACTTGGCCACGCCCATGATGATGGCGCGGCAGTGGGTAAGCGGGCGCACGCGGCAATCCCAGAGCAGCCGGAGCTTCTGCCACAGACCGAACTTGCCGTTGAACTTCTTCACCGAGCGGTTCATGTCCGGGGAAACGACGGAAAAGGCCACAATGTCGTCGCCGTCGAGGATCATGCTTTCGAGATCCGGGCGCACCAGGGGCTGCAACGTGACGAAGATATCCTGGAACTGCCGGTCGGTGAGGGGAATATGGCCCCAGTTCTTGCCCCAGATGTCGTTGAAAAGCTCCTTGACCTGCGGCGCGCGCTTGGCGAAATCCTTGCGCTCGATGGGCAGGATTTCGCACTTCTGGCGCGAAAGAATGGCGTCGCGCATCTTGGCCAGCTTTTTCGCGTCCATGCCCGGCTTCCAGCAGATGCGGTAGGCGTACCAGTCGTAGGTTTTGGTAAAACCCCAGGAGGTGACGAGGTCTTCGTAATAGGGGGGATTGTGCGTCTGCATCATGCACGGCGGGCTGTCGTAGCCGTACACAAGCAGGCCCACTTCGTCGTAGATGGAAAAGGACAGCGGCCCGAGAATCCGGGTCTTGCCGCGTTCGCGCACCCAGGCGGCCGCGGCGTCGAACAGGGCGTGGGCGGTCTCGCGGTTGTTTTCGCACTCGAAGAAACCGAAAAAGCCGGTCTCGGCGTCGTGGTGCTTCTCGTAGAGGCCGTTGATCTGGGCGCTGATGCGCCCGACGATGCGGTCGCCCCGCCGCGCCAGGAAGTATTCGGCCTGGCCGAACTCGAAAAACGGCCCCTTGTCCCGGTCCAGGAATTCGCGCTGCATGGGAACAAGCGGCGGCACCCACAGCGGGTCGTCGCGGTATATTTCCCAGGCGTAGCGGATGAAGGCCTCCAGATCGGCCTGACCGGCCACTGGTGCGATAACGAGAGTGGAATCGCTCATGATAAGGGTCCGATCATTTCCCGGGCTGGATGATGATCTGCCCCTTGAGGCCTTCCTTGAGTTCGAGACCCGGATTGGGGATGGTCAACTCCACATCGTAATACGAGGGCTGCTGCAACGTGGCGGGGATGGGCGCCCAGGGGATACGCGACACCGAAGCGGCGTATTTCTTGCCGGGAATGGAGTCGAAGGTGACCGTGGCCGCCATGTTTTCCTTGAGCTTTTGCGCTTCGATTTCGTGGACCTGCGCGCGGATGATCATCGGGTCCAGGGTGCCGACCTGGAACAGCTCCGCTTCCTTGGCCAGCTTGACGCCGCTTCGCAGTTCCGGGTTCATCCACATGACGAAGCCGTCGATGGGCGCCTTGATGATGCCTTCCTTGGGCACCTTGCCAATGCCCGCGCCCTTGCCGAAATGGTCTTCGGCCAACTCCACGCGATCGTTCAGGATCTCCCTGGTCAAGGCGAGCTGTTCGGTAATCGAGATTTTGTCCTTGCGGAACACCTCGATTTCCTTGGCGTTCATGGCAATGGACTGCTGGGAGGCCATGTTGCGCTGGCTCATGGCCGCAAGTTCCTTGGACTTGGCGGTAAGGCGGTCGATCTCCTTGTCCGCTTCGGCGAGCTTGTGCTCGAGCTCCTTGATGTTGGCCGGCGAGAGTTTGGTCTTCTCGTCCATGCGCGTTTCAAGGGGAATCTCGTAGGTGGCGAGCACCTCGTTTTTCTTGACCTTCTGGCCGATATGCCCGGAAAGCGCGGTGATCTTGGCGTTATACGGCAAGAAGACCGACAATTTGACCGGACTGTAGAGCTTGCCCGAGAAATTGATTTCCGCGGGCCGGAAAGAGGCCGCTTCCGGCTGTCCTGCGGCAGGCGCGGCGGGCTTGTCCTGGGCCGCGCACGGGAACGCGGCGGCCGCGACGAGGCAACCGGCGGCCGCAAGCGAGGCGAAAAACCGCATCTAGTTGTTCTCCATGACACTGGCGTTGATGTAGCGGTCCTGGAAGTCGCCGGAGATGCTGCGCACGCTCAGCATGGCGACGTCCCGGTCGTACAGCTTGAGCAGCAGGCTCTGGCGGCTGTCGAGGTAGTCGGCCATGGCCTTGACGATGGCGTCGTACTCGGCCTGGCCGGAGTCGTAGCGGAACTGGGCCTGCTGGGTGGTGAGCTTTTGCAGTTCCGCCGAGGATTCGGCCAGCTTGACGTCGGAATTGGCCGACCGCAGCTTGGCCAGGGCCTGCTGGAACTCGCTCATGACGGAGAACTCGATATTACGCCCCTCGACGTTGAGCTGGGCCATCTTCTTGTATTGCCGGCTCACGTCGCGGCCCTTCGTCCACCAGTCAAACGGGAAATTAAACGTCACGTTCGGATACATGAAGGGCAACGAGGTCGTATCGTCCTTGTAGGACGAGTCGTTGAGCGTGGACACCGAGGTGAAGCCGAAGGAGAACGTCGGGAGGAAGTGGATGTAGGACAGGGCGATGTTCTTGCGCTGCAGCGACTTTTCGTATTCGTGGATGCGCAGCTTGAAGGAGTGCTTGCGCAGGGATTCATCGCTCACGTTGGCCGGGTTGAAATCCTCGAGCACCTGCTGCGAGGCGTGGTTCAGGTCCACGGTGACCTTTTGGACAAAGGGAACGCCCATGATGAACTTGAGCTCGTCGAGCAGCACGGACTTGGTAGTGCGCATCTTTTCGGCCTCGGCCTTGGCCAGGGTCACCCGCGTTTCAGCGATGCGTACGTCGAGCTGGGCGCCCTGGCCGAGCCCGGTCTTGGTCTTGGCGTATTCCAGGTTCTTGGCGGCGAGGTCTTCTTTCTCCTTGGCGAGGTTCATCATGGATTCGGTCATGCCGAGCTGGAGAAAGGTGGTGCCCAGGCGCAGCAGGCCCTGGTCGATGACTTTGAGGTGGGAAAGCACGGCGATGTTGACGAGTTCTTTTTTCGCCTGCACCTCGAAGGCGGTCAGCAGCGGGTTCCAGGCCCCGGTGGTGAAATTCAGGTCATAGGTCTTGCGGTTGCGGTTGTTGGAGTTGCCCGCGTAAACGGCATTGGCCGCACTGATGGAATTGGACAGGTTCTGGGTCGCGTCCGAGGAGGCGTTGTTGAACACGGACTGGTAGGCGCTGGAGGCCACGGTGTTCTTGTACTCGGGCAGACGCAGATAAAATGTGGTGCTGAGGACGACGGTGGGGATGTACTGGGAATAGGCATCCCCCACATCCAGGCGCTTGGATTCGATTTCGATGGAACTTTTGGTCAGAAGCGGCGACTGGGCCAGGGCCACGCGCACGCACTCCTGGAAGTCGGCGGGCGAACGCACCGTGGTCGCGCCCAGGGCCAACTTGGACGAGGCCTTGGCAAAGCTCGGGGCCGGGTCGTCATCGGCGGCCTTGGCCGCAGGTACGGGCGCAGGCGCCGACGCGGCGGGCGCCGACGCGGTCCCGGCCGGTGCTTTCACCTTGTCCTTGGTGTAACGGTCCGCCGGACCCGCCGTGGCAAGGCCGGCCGACAGCGCCAGTACCAGAAAAAACACCGCCGCCTGCGACAGGCGGGCCGCCTTCCCGGTCGCAGTTCGGGCGGCGACGCCTCCCCCGGCCGTCTCCCCCAATCCGCTGGTCAAATGCCTGGCCATGCGCTCCTCCCCGTCGAGCGTTAACCGTTCAGATAGCCATCCGTCAGGACGCATTTTCTCGTGCAATGCTCGGCCGTCATGCCGTCGTGGGTGACCACGACCATGGCCGTGCGCGCTTCTTCCGTTATCTTCGTGAAGTACTCCAATACACGCAGGCTGTTTTCCCGGTCAAGCTGCCCGGTGGGCTCATCCGCCAAAATAAATTCCGGCTCGTTGACCAGCGCCCTGGCGATGGACACCCGTTGCCGCTCGCCGCCCGACAGGCGGTTGGAGGGCTGGTGGATGCGGTGGTCCAGGTTGACCATGCTGAGCGCCTCCTTGATGCGTTCGGGCCGATCCCGGCGGCGCACCCCGGCGTAGATCAGCGGCAGCTCCAGGTTTTCGTACACCGTGGAGTTTTCGAGCAGGTCGCACGTCTGGAACACGAAGCCGAGCATCTCCCGGCGAAAGATTGCCTGCTGGTCGCGGCTTAAGGATAGCACGTCCACGCCCGCCACCTTGTAGCCGCCGGTGGAGGGCGGCTGAAACAGCCCCAGGATGAAAAGGAGCGTGGACTTGCCCGATCCAGACGGGCCCATGACCGCCACCATCTCGCCCCGGCGCACGTGCAGGTTGACGTCCTTGAGCACGCGGATCGGTTCGAGCCCGGAGTTGTAGGTCTTGGTCAACCCGTTGATGTCGATGACAAGCTCGTTGTCGTCGAACGCGGCAGTCTGGTTACTCATAGCGCATCGCATCCACCACCTGCATCCGGCTGGCCCGGATGGAGGGATACAGGCCCGCGCCGATGCCGAGCACCGCCGCGAACACAATGCCCATAAGCAGGCAGAAAAAGAACAGCCCCTCGGGCGGCCGGGAGCCGAGCATGCGGCTCATGTATTCGATGCCGATGCGCCCGAGGATCACGCCGAAGACCGACGAGGACATGGTGACGCACAGCGCCTCGAACAGGAACTGGTAGAGGATGTCGGTGTCGAGCGCGCCCATGGCCTTCTTGAGGCCGATTTCCCGCGTGCGGCTCGTAACCGTGGCCATCATGATGTTCCAGATGCCGAAACCGCCGAGAATCATGGTGGCGACGATGGAGCAGTAGATGAAAAGCTCCACCCACCAGAAGATGCGCTGCACCTGCTTGAGCGGTTCCCAGGCCACGTTGACGCGCAGCCCCCGGTCGATCTGGTTGGCCTTGACCACGCCCGGAATGGCCCTGGCCACCGGGCCCACGTCGTCCCAGGTGGCGCAGCGCACGTAGGCGCTGTAGGGCATGGAAATGTTGACCACGCGGGCCCGGGCCGTGGTGATGGGCAGGAAGACAAACTGGGCGCGGTCACCGGCGCGCACGCCGCCGAGGACGCCGACAACGGTATAGAGGTTGTCGTCGATGGAGAGCACCTTGCCGAGCGCCTGCTGGTCGCCGCCGAACATCTGGCGGGCGAGGTCCGTACCGACCACGCACACCCGCGCGCCCTCCTCCACGTCGCGTTCGTCGAAAAGCCTGCCGGCCGCGGCGTTGAACGAGAACACGTGCCAATAGTTGGCTTCGCAGCCCACGAGGTTGAAGCCGAAGAGCCGGTCCTGCCAGGTGGTGAGCGCGCTGGTCTTGAGCGCGACCTTGGTGATGTCCGTCACGCCCGGAATGCGCGTCAGGGCCTCGAGGGTGCTGTCGCGAAACCACTCCTGGCGTTCCAGCGGCTGCTGCTCGAACATCACGTTGATGATGGTCGCGCCGCCGAGCAAATCGAGGTCGTTGTTGAAATTTTTCTTGAGGTCGTTGCCCATGGTGATGATGACGATGAATCCCGCCATGCCCAGGGCAATGGAGGCCAGGACGCCGATGTAGCGCCGACGCTTGCGCACGACCTCGCGCACGCTGACGCGCACGAGGTCGTAATACCGCATCGGCCCGGAACCGCGACGCCTGATGCGATCGAGTTCCGCGACGGTGATCTGTTTCCGTTTTCCTATGGCCATAATAGAGCTTCGGGGAGCGCCTTCCCGGCGTTCCCGCGCCTATACCGGAGGCGTGGGCGCTTTACAAGTACGAGAGCCTGGAGCGCCCCTCGGCGTCTTCAGCGGCGCAGACCGCGTCCGGATCCTCGGCCAGATCGCATTCGCGCACGTGGAATTCCCTGGCCAGACGGTCGAGAACGGACAGGACGACGTCGAGCTGGCGATCCTCATGGGTGCTCATGTAGGCCGTGCGGATCAGGGCCTGCCCGCGCGGCACGGCCGGGTACACCGCCGGCAGGGCGAAGATGCCCGCCTCGAACAGGGCCCGGGAGAACTGGAAAGCCTTCTCGTCGGAGCCGATGATGATGGGGATGATGGGCGAGGCCGAGCCGCCAATGCGCAGGCCGATGTCCTTGTAGGCCTGGCGCATGCGCACGGTGACTTCATGGAGGCGGTCCACCCGCTCGGGCTCGCGCTCGAGGATATCCAGGCAGGTGAGCACGGCCACGGTGTTGGCGGCCGGCAGGGCGGCGGAGAAAATCTGCGTGCGCGACTGGTAGCGCAGGTAGCGCAGCATGTCCTCGTCGTCGGAGGCGATGAAGCCGCCGATGGAGGCCATGGATTTGCTGAACGTGCCCATGATGAAGTCGACCTTGTCCGTGATGCGGAAATGGTCCGCCGCGCCGCGCCCGCCCCGGCCGAACACGCCCAGGCCATGGGCGTCGTCGAGGTAGAAGACGACTTCGGGATGGCTGTCCTTGATGGCGGCCAGCTCGTCGAGCACGGCCAGTTCGCCGGACATGCTGAACACGCCCTCGGTGACGAGGAACACGTCGCCGTCCGGGCGGGCGGCCTTGGCGTCCTCCACGCGTTTGCGCGCCTGGGCGGCGTCGTTGTGAGCGAAGGTGACGAGTCGGGCCCGGGTGTTCTTGATGCCTTCAAAGATGCTGGCGTGGTTCTCGCGGTCGCAGATCACGGTGTCGGTCGGGGTGACCAGCACGCCGAGCGCGCCCATGTTGGTGCTGAACCCCGTGACGTGGACCACGGCCTGCTTCTTGCCGACGAAGGCCGCCAGCCGCTCTTCCAACAGATGGTGCAGCACCATGTTGCCGCTTAAAAAACGCGAACCGCCGGGGCCGGTGCCCCAGTCGTAGACGGCCCGGGCCGAGGCGTCCATGACCCGGGGGTCGTGGGACAGGCCCAGGTAGTCGTTGGAGCCGATCATGATGAGCCGGCGGCCTTCCACCTCGACCTCGGTGCCCCAGGTCTTGGCGATGGGCCGGAAATAGGGGTTGATGCCCTGGGCGGAAATGCTCGAATGCAGGCTATTGAAGTGCTCGCAGCGCTGGCGCAGTCTCATGGCGTTCGTTATTTCCTCGCGTGGTTTGGAAAGGCGGCGGCTCGGATGGGGTCAGGCGACACGCCGCGCCGGCGGCGTTCGGTCCCCCGCCGGCTGCCGGCACATGGCCGGAAAAATGGCCAATACGTCAAAGGCCCGGGGTTTGCAAGCCTGGGGGTTTTTCGGACCAGGCCCGGGCCTCGCGGATGCGCGAGGCGAGCTGGCCGAGGATCTTGCCAAGCGCCAGCCGGGCGCGGGCGAACTGGCCGGGGAAGGTGCGGGTGAAATAGATCTCGTCGTCCGGGGTGGCCAGTTCCAGGCTGTAGTTGCGCAGCCACTGGCCGCGCTTTTTGCTCCACTCCAGGTAGACCCAGTAGAAGGCGGTTGCCCCGTCGGCCGCCCGGCAGCGCGCCGCGCCCCAGGCATAGGCTTCGCCGCCCCGCTCCACCTGGCGGAACTTCATGAAATCCCAGTCTTCAAACGTCAGGCCGTCACTTCCGGTCATGCCGCGCACGGCGATGTCCATGGCCTGGCGGTAGCCCTCCTTGGGGATGCCGGCCAGGCCGAGGGCCGGATAATGCCAAGCCCCGAACCAGACGAGCAGCCCGACGGCCACAACCAGCGCGCCAAGGCCCGCGAACAGGGCGCGGCGCAGCCATTTTCCCGCACGGTTCACGGCTTCGCCTCCCCGGCGGGCGCGCAGCCGAGGCCCATGCGCCAGCCGGCCGCTTCCAGACGCCTGGCCCGCTCGAGTTTTTCCAAGGCCCTGACCTCGTCGTCCACGGCGCGTTCGCGCGTGGCCTGGTCCTTGCGCACGGCGCGCGTAAGCGACTGCTCGGACACGATGGAGCCGGGCGCGGGCTTGTACACGCCCGAGCGCAGCTCCTCCAGGCGCACGCGCACGGCCTTGTCCGTGGCTTCCAGCACGTCGCGGTGGCGTTCCTTCATGATGGCCGTGTTCTCGCCGTCGTTGACGAGGCCGTTGTAGAAGGACTGCGGCCGCAGCCATGTCGCCCCTTCGGGCGTCTTCAGGAAGCCTTTCCAGAGGGTGCCGCCAAGGGCCACGAGAAGCAGGGCGCGGACGACGTTTTCCCGGGAGAGCAGCCGCTTCATGGCCGGACCTCCTTGCGCCGCCAGACTTCCAGCTCCTTTTGCGGCTCCTCCACGGGCATGAAATAGTGGTGGTTGGGGTCGTCGGTGCGGTTGCCGAAGGTTTCGTCGGCAAAGGGCAGGGGCACACGCTCGTAGTCGCGGGAAAGGTCCATGGCGTCGGTGAACTCCCGTGCGCCGAAGAGGAACCGGTCGCGGTTGACGCGCACAACCCGACGCCGCAGCACCCAGTCCGGGACCGTGCCCTCGGGCACCGGTCCTTGCAGGCCGCCGAGAATGCGCAGACCGTCAACGTAGAACAGCAGCGGCAGTTCGCCGTATTCGGCGAGCACGGTCTGGCCGGGCTTGGCGTGGTTCTTGAAGAATTCCACGATGGCCGCGTTGACGTCGGGATAGCCGCAGACAAGCTCGGTGACGAAGAGCTTGATGGGGAAATTGAGCGAGGTGAGCATGCGGAAGTCGTTCTGCCACGGCCTGTTGACGATCTTCAAGCGCTCCATGGGGTAGACGGCCAGCCAGTTGGTGAAGGCCAGAAGGAAAAAGAGCATGGCCGACGCCGGTCGGGAAAAGCCCCACAGCCGGCGCACGCACCAGGCGAGCAGGATGGCGCACAGGGGCAGCAGGTGCGCGATGTAGCGGAAAAAACGCTGGGGCACGATGCCGAGAAAGAGCAGGCTCAGGACGATCAGCACCGCGGCAAAGAGCACGAAGCGCTCACCCGGGTCGTCGGGACGCCTGAGCTTCGTGAAAAAACCCCGCCAGCGCCACACGAGCGCCGCGGACACGGGCAGGGGAATGCAGAACATGCACAGGTCCGCGAAATAGAGCATCAGGTTTTCCGGCACGAGCAGGATGTCGAACATGCCGCTTTGCCGGCCGATGCGGTAGAGCAGGACGCCCGGGATCACGGCCACGACCACGGTGGCGAGCGTCAGCAGAGACAGGCGCTTGACCGCCATGCGCTCCGGGAAAACCAAGGCGGCGGCGACCAGGGCCGTCGGCGCGAAACTCAAAAAGAGCAGGTAGTTGGTGTGAAAAAGCAGCACCATGGAGCCGAACATGGCCCACCAGGCCGGCCAGCGGCGCTGCCAGTCGCTTAAAAACGCGTCCAGGGTCCACAGCACGAACAGCGTGCCCGGGGCATAGTAGCGGGCCTGCCGGCCGATGAGCAGGTAGGGCACGCACAGCGTGAGCAGGGTCGCGGCCAGAAGGGCCCAGTTGCGGTCGCCGAAATGGCGGCGCACCAACCGGTAGGTCCAGAATACGGCGAGGAGCGCGGCCAGGGCGAAGGGGACGCGCCCGGCGGCGGTGTCCAGCCCCCCCACGGCGAAACCGGCGGCCTGCATGTAAATTTGAATCCAGGGCGACCAGCGCCAGAGGTAGCCGCCGGTCTTGTCGAACTCGCGTTCCTCTTCCTGGGAGACGACGTTGACCCCGTCGAAGGCGTAGGGCAGCCCGGTTTTGAGCACGTTCTTGGCCAGGCAGGCGGTCTCGGCCTCGTCCTGCCAGAAAGGCCGCTGGCCCAGGTTGTAGAACAGCAGAAACGCCGCCATGGCGAGGATGGCGACAAGGGCCCAGTCCAGGCGGGCGGAATAGCCCGGCGCAGCGGGCGGCGTCGCGGCCGGCGCGGGGGTGGGAGGCGTCAGGGCATCGGACATGGCCCGCACTGGGTAATGGAGGCGGCCGGCATTGTCCAGCCTCAGCTGGTGTGGACCACGGCGCAGGCGGTCCTGTTCTTGCCGCCGCGCTTGGCGGCATAGAGGGCGTCGTCGGCCGTGGCGTAGAGATCCTTGATCTCCCTTGCGCCGGGGCAGGCCTGGGCCACGCCGAGGCTGATGGTGAAGCGCACTTCCCCGCCGTCCGGCAGCGCAACGGCCAGGGCCGCCACGTGCTCCCGCAACCGCTCGGCCAGGGCCATGGCCTGCTCGGTGTCGGTGTGGGGCAGGACCACGGCGAACTCCTCCCCGCCCACCCGGTACGCCTCGTCCAGGGACCGCACCATGGCCAGGGTCAGCCCCCCGAGCCGGCGCAGCACCTCATCGCCGACCTGGTGGCCGCAGGAGTCGTTGATCTTCTTGAAATCGTCGATGTCGAACAGCACCAGGGATAACGGGGTGCCGTAGCGGTCGAACCGGCTCAGCTCGGCGAGCATTTTCTCGTTGAAGCGCCTGCGGTTGCCAAGGCCGGTAAGGAAATCCTGGCTGGCCTGGCGCTCCAGGGCGTCGTGGGCTTCGCGCAGTTCGCCGACCACCGTGGAGAGGTGGTCGCGTTCCCGGGCGAGACTGTCCATGGCCGCGGCCAAGTGTTCGTTCTTGTCGTGCAGCGTGCGCGACATGTCCGCGAGCCGCTGGCCCAGAAGGCCGATTTCGTCATTGCCGAACCGGGGCGGAAGGCGGCAGACCCTGTCCTCGGACAACGACCCGGCGAACCCGGCCAGGACTTCGAGCCGCCGCCCGATCCTCCCCCGTCCGAGAAACACCACGAGCAGCACGGCCAGGCACAGGGACCCGACCGACACCCCGGCCGAGACGAACAGGAGGTCCCGGGCCTGGGCCAAGGCCGCGGCAGCGGACGTGCCGACCAGGACGATGCCGTAGGGGCCGGCGGATTCGCCCTCCTGGCGCAGCAGCTTGTAGACGTAGAGCATCCCCTGCCGGGTCACGACGGAGCCGGTCATGCTGTCCTGGGCCAGGGCTTCCCGTGCGATTTCCTGCAGGGACTTGTCCCGGAGAAAGGCCTTGCCGTCCGGATACCCGGCCAACACGTGGCCGTAGGCGTCCAGCGTCGCGGCCTGGATGCCCTCGGGCAAGTCGAGCCTGCGGTACGTGGCGGCGAGCCTGCGCAGGTTGAGAGAAACGACGGCCACCCCGCGCGGGCCTCCGCCCGGACCGGGAATGGCCAGGGCGAAATGCAGCACGGGATTGCCCGTCACCCGTCCGATCACAAAATCGCCGGCCACAAGGCCCCGCTCCCGCATCGCGTCCTGGTAATACCGTCTTTTTGCGCTGTTGAGGCCGGCAAAGGGCTTTTTCGCCGAAGCGATCACGACGCCCTTGGCGTCGCAGACGAAGGCGTTGCTGACGGCGGCGTGCGCCTCGGCGAGCCGCCCGAGTATCCCGTCCAGAGCGGCCGCGTCCAGACGTTGCGTTTCAGGCCTGGCCACGAGGTTTCGCAGTTCGCGCATCAGGTCGTAGGCCACGGACTCCTGCGCGCCGGCTGCCTCGTACAGGATGCGGAAAAGGCGGTCGCGCCCATGCTCCACGGCATTCTGGCGCATGAAAATGTTCAGGGCGGCGATGACGCCGACGAGCGGCAGCATGCCGAGCAGGAAGATGCCGATGATCTTCGTCCCGATACGGTGAATGAACGGGATACTATTCATCTAAGAAACTATTTCCAATCCCTGAAATACACCACCGCATCGCTACCCGCCTAATTTTCGGATCGTATTTTTCCGGTTGGCAGCACGAAATTTGCGCGCGGCGATGCTGCGCCACGCGCACGCCGACCATCATATGCTTTCTCGCCATGAGCAACGACGTTGCACAGGATCGTGCAACAATTCACAGGCACAATAATGTTCTTACGGATGGATTTTTGGCTAATACACAGGATAGCGTCGAATTTCAAGTGGGCTGCAGAATATTTTCCCGAATCGGCGTTCGCGGCGTCGTCAATCTCACGAATCCAAAAACGAGACAGGCGGGAAACATCCCGCCTGTCTCGTTTTTCACGGACACCTTTCGTTGCGTTAACGTTCCCTCAAAACTGTAAGTATGTTTTTGCTGGCTCTTCTTCTATGGAGTATCCGTCGCAACTCCGGCGGCGATCCTGCCGCGCCAATTTTTTTACAGTTTAGAAAGCATTATGAAAAGAACCTATACCAGTATCGACTTCATGTACGCCTTGGTTGTTCTCCTCACGGCACTAGCCGGCGGCTCCGCCGTCGTTGCCCTGCTCGGCGAGGAAGAATCCCTGGTCTATCTGGTCGCCTCCGGCGATCTGCTGCCCTATGCCGGCCTCGGCATGGGCCTTTCCCCCCTGGCCGTCGCGCTGCTCGGCTGGCGGATCTGGCTGGTCTCGCGCTACACGCCCTGCCCGCCCGCGCCCGATGCGGACCTGCCCATGATCACGGTGGTCATCCCTGCCTACAACGAGGGGCGGCAAGTGCTCGAGACCATCCGTTCGGTCATGGCCAGCGACTACCCCGCCGCCAAGCTTCGCATCCTGTGCGTGGACGACGGTTCGGCCGACGACACCTGGCAGTGGATGCGCGTCGGGGCCGCGGAATTTCCCGGCCGCCTGCGGCTGTTGCGCCAGCCCCGCAACATGGGCAAGCGCCACGCCCTGCTCGAGGGTTTTCGCCACGCGCGCGGCGAGGCCTTCGTGACCATCGATTCGGACAGTCTGGTGTTCCCGGACACCCTGCGCCACCTGGTCAGCCCCATCGCGGCGTCGCCGCGCGTGGGGGCCGTGGCCGGCAACGTGCGCGTGCTCAACCGCGCCGCCGGGGCCATCCCCAAGATGCTCGACGTGTCCTTCACCATGTCCTTCGATTTCCTGCGCCGCGGCCAGGGCACCTACGGCGGCGTGCTCTGTACGCCGGGAGCCCTTTCCGCCTACCGCACGAGCGCCCTGGCCCCGGCCATGGAAGCCTGGGCCGCCCAGACCTTCATGGGCCGGCCGGCCAACATCGGCGAGGACCGGGCCCTTTCCAACATCATCCTCGGCCAGGGCCTGCGCGTGGTCTACCAGAAGGACGCCGTGGTGCTGACCAACGTGCCCACGACCTACCGGGGCCTCTACCGGATGCTCCTGCGCTGGGCGCGCAGCAACGTGCGGGAATGCCTGGTCATGCTGCGCTTTCTGCCGAAACGTTTCCGCCGCGGCGACTCCGGCGCGGGCTGGGTGCGGCTGTCGGGGCTCCTGGAAATGGCCATGCTGCCCACGGCCGAGGTGCTCAAGGTCGCGAGCTTCGCCGCCCTGGTCCTGGCACCCCTTGCCGGTCTGCACGTCCTGGCCATGGGCTGCCTGCTCGCGGCCGCCATCCCGGCCACGATCTACCAGTTCCGGCAGCGGGGCTTCTTCGGCGTGGTCTGGGGCGTGGCCTACTGCTTCTTCTGGGTGTTCGCGCTGTCGTGGATCACGCTCTGGGGGCTTCTGACGGCCACGCGCTCGGGCTGGCTCACGCGCGACCTCGCCGGGACTCCCGTGAACGCGCAAGCGCCCGCGCAAGAAGGCACAGTCCCGGCCGAAGGCGTCGCAAGCGGCCTAGGCGACCGCGCCGTCGTCGACGAAAAACGGCTCGTGGCCGCCCTTTTCCATGAGCAGGCGGAAGGACAGGAAATAGAGGTAATGGCTGGGGTTGGCCTCGACCGCGCGGGAGAGGCGCTCGGCCATGCGCGCGGTGGCGCGCGCCGCCGCCTCGGGACCGGGCGCGACGTCGGGGAGCGCCTCCTCGATACACAGCGTCAGCCGGCCGCCTGACGCGCGCTCCATGAAGCAGGGCAGCACGACGCAGCCCGTCCTGCCGGCAAGCTCCATGGGCCCGAGCGAAAACGCGGCCGTGCGCCCGAGAAAGGGCACGGCCGCGCGCTTGCCGCCGCCGCCGCCGTCCACGGCGACGCCGAGCACGTGCCCGCCGCGCAGGCAGGAGAAAGCCTCCTTGAGCCCGCCGAAGACGTTGACGTGGGTCACGGGCAGCGTCTGCTCGTGCTCCCAGCGCAGTTCCCGCGTGCGCCGCACGAGCGCGCTCCGCGCCTCGGGGAGTTTTTCGTTGAGCGCCGTGGCCGGGGCCGAAAGCTGCCACATGCGGTAGCCGGCGTAGCCGATGGCGGGCATGATCATCTGGTTGGCCCCGTAGTGGCCGAAGGCGAGCATGACCCCGCGCCCCGTGCAAAGGGCGGCGTCCAGGCGCTCGCGCCCCGCGATGGTCACAAGCGCCGCCGTGCGCGCGGGCGTGAGCTTCGGGAAAAGCAACACCTCGACGTCCGTCCGACAAAATTCCACCAGCGCCTTGCGCGCCAGCGCCAGCCGCGCGGCCGGGTCGTCCGGCACGCCCGGAATGCAGCGCGCGGCCTCGGCCATGCCGGCGAGTCTGGCGTTGGGCACGCGTCCGAGCAGCCGGCCAAGGGCGCCGGCCAGGGCATGGGCCGCGCCGTCCGGCAACGCCCAGACGAGGTGTTTGAACGGGTGCCAGTAGCCCCAGACGAGCGCGTCGCGAAGCAAGCGCATGGTGGAAACCCCCTGGAAGATGCCGGGCGGTAGCATGTCTGGCGGCCGTTTCGCAAATGGTGTATGGCGTCGAGGACGCGACCTCGTCGCCAACACAACGCTTCAAAGGAAAAACGCATGCGCATACTCGTCACCGGCGGTTTCGGCTACATCGGCAGCGTGCTCGTGCCCGAGCTGCTCGCCCTCGGCCACGCAGTCACGGCCTTCGACATCGGCTGGTTCGGCCGCCACATCCCCGAGCACCCGAAACTGACGGCCATCACCGGCGACACCCGGAACATCGACGCCGTGCCCATGGAGGGCATGGATGCGGTCATCAACCTCGCCAACGTGGCCAACGACCCCTGCGGCGATCTGGATTCCAAGCTGACCTGGGAGGTCAACTGCCTGGCCACCATGAAGCTGGCCGAAAAAGCCGCCGCCTGCGGCGTAAAGCAGTTCCTGCACGCCTCCTCGGGCTCGGTCTACGGCGTGAAGGACGAGCCGGAAGTGACCGAGGACCTGCCCTGCGTGCCCATCTCCGACTACAACAAGACCAAGATGGTCAGCGAGCGCGTCCTGTTGAGCTACGCCGACAAGTTCGCCCTGCAGATCATCCGCCCGGCCACGGTCTGCGGCTACTCGCCGCGCATGCGCCTGGACGTGGCCGTCAACCTGCTCACCATGCAGGCCCTGGCGAAAAAGCACATCACCGTGCTCGGCGGCGACCAGACCCGGCCCAACATCCACATGAAGGACATCGTGCGGGTGTTCCTGCATTTCCTCGCGACCGGCGACAAGTACACCGGCATCTTCAACGCGGGGTTCGAGAACATTTCCATCCTCGATCTGGCGAAGATGATCGTCGCGGTCGCGCCGGCGGAAATCGAGATCAAGCCGTCCAACGACCCGCGCTCCTATCGCCAAAATTCCGACAAGCTGCTCGCCACGGGATTTGCGCCCAAATACGGCGTGGCCGACGGCATCCGCGACGTGGCCGAGGCCTTCGCCTCGGGCAAGCTCGCGGACGAAGACCGCTGGTACAATATCCGCACCATGAAAACCCTGCCCAAGCTGTAGGTCCGACCGCGCCCCGGGCCACGCCCACGGCCCGGGGCGCGCGCGAGGAGGACGGCCCATGGACAGACAGGAATTCCCCTGGGGACGCGTGGCCGCGGCCGGCGTCATCGCGCTGCTGCTCAACCTCGCCGGCGTGATCTGGCTCGGCATGTCCCAGGAGCGGCTGCGCGTGTCCATGGCCGCCCTGGACCAGGAAGTGCGCGCCCTAACGGCCACCGCCCCCTGCGGCGACCCCGCCGCCGTGGAAAAGGAACTCTCCGCCCTGCGCCAGGCCGTATCCGGGCTCTCCGGCAAGCTCGACGCCCTCAAAGCCCCCAAGGACGACACCAAGGCCCTGGACCGGCTGGCCGGCGAAGTGAAAGCCCTCTCCGCCAAGGTCGAAGCCCTGGGCGCGGCCAAGGCCGCCAAGCCCGCCAAAAGCGGCAAACAGGCCGCCCCGTCCCCGGAACGCCCGGCCCCGGGCAGCCCCTACTACGGCCCCGGCTACCCCGGCTGGCCGGGGTATTAGGTTAGGTGAGGTGGGGAATTGCGGAGAGAAGATGCCTCCGGCGGCCAGGAGGGGCACTGCCCCTCCTGGACCTCCCGAAAGGGGGGGAAGGGCCGAGCGGGAACGGTTTGATGCAGCGATTGCGAAAAGATAACGCCGAGATTGGCGGAAACGGTCGCCTGACATGGCACGCGTAGCTGCTTTTCGATCCCAGCTGATTGCCGCCTGCGGCCTGGCGGCCCTCGCGGCGATCGGCGCGGCGGTGTGCGCGGACTGGCGGGGCGCGGCCGTGGCAGGGGCACTTGCCGGCGCGGGGCTTGTCGCGCTGTTTCCCTTCGCGGGACTGCTCGTCGCCACCGCCATCGTGTTCGTCGGCACGCCGTCGCTCAAGCTCACCTACGCGCCGGGCGTGGTCAGCCAGTTCTTCCCGGCCATGCTTCTTATCCCGCCCTTGTGCCTGGGCTTTCTGGCCCGGGCGGCCCTTGACGGCGCGCGGCGGCCGCCCCTGCGCCGCGAAAACCTGTCCGTGCTCGCCCCGTTCGTGGCCGTCGTGGCCACGCTGCATTTGCTGGCCTTGAGCTGGGCGCCGCATACGGACTTCGCCCTGGGGCAGCTGGCGACGCTGGCGTTCGACGTCCTTTATTTCTGCATGCTGGTCGCGGCCGTCTCCGACGTCCGGCGGCTGCGCGCGCTTTGCCTGACACTCGCCGCCTCGGCCGTGCTCGTGTGCGCGACCATGGTCTGCGGGGCGCTCTACGACTGGGCCGGCACGGTGCATCTGGGCACGGGCGCGGAACTCAACTTCGAACTCTTTTCCGAGGCCCGCTGGGGCCGCATCGGCGGCCTGTGCTCGGCCAACCAGTCCGGCGGCTTCCTGGTTTTCGCCTCCTTCATCGCCATGGGCCTGGCCGTTGGGTCCCGCCGTCTGGCCCGGGCGGCCTGGGGCCTGCTCGCGCTCGTCTTTCTCACCTTCGCGGTGGTTTCGGGTTCGCGCGGGGCCATCCTGGGCTTTCTCGGCGCATCCGGCACGTTCCTGTTCCTGCACGCGCCAAGCCGCAAGCGGCTTCTAAGCCGCTCCACCCTGCTCGTGCTCGCCCTGGCCGTGGCCATCCTGGCCGGCAAGCCGTCGTTTATCGACCGCATGCTCGTCGGCTTCGGCTATTCCGGACCGCTCATCTTCTCGGCAAAAAAGAAAACCGAATCCACTTCCAACGTCAGTGGTTCGGGCGCGCGCTTCCGCATGTGGAAGCAGGCCCTGTCGGTCATGGCCAACCGTCCCGAACTGCTGCTGCTCGGCCTTGGCCCGGGAGGGTTCATCTGGCACACGCACGAGCCCGAGGTGCACAGCCTCTGGCTGGCCTTCTTCTTCGACCTGGGGCTTGCCGGCGGCCTGACCGGCATCCTCGGGCTCGCGGTCCTGGCCGCGACCACGGCCAACGTCCTGCGCCGAGGACCGCCCGGGTCCGTACACGTCCTTTTCACGGCCGTGGCCGTGGCTGCCCTGGCGGAACTCGGGCTGCACAGCGCCATCGACCACGACCTGACCTCGCCGGTGTCGCGCTTCGCCTGGCTCTACGTCGCCGTCCTGGCCGCTTCCCTGCGCGTGGCCCGCAGGGAAGCGGCCGCGGCGAAGCCGCGCCCCGCGCCGGAGACCACCCATGAAGAACTCCTCGCGCCCGCTTGCCTGCCTGGCGGCCCTGCTCTGCCTGTCGGGCCTCCTGGCCTGCCTGCCCACGCCCTGCCCGGCCCAGCCCGCGCCGGAGATGCTGCTGCGGCAGGCGCAGCAGATTGCCGCGCGTGAGCGCAGCGAGCCCACGGACGCGGCCAACGCGCCAGCGCGCCTGCGCGAATTGCAGGACCTGTTCGGGGCCATGCGCTTTTCCGGCGCGTTCACCGGCCTCGAACAGGTCTGCCCGCCGGCGACGCTTTCGGCCATGATGCGCGCGTCCCAGGCTGGCACACCCGAGGCCCTGCCGCCGCTTTTGCACCCCTGCCTGCTGGCGCTCGGGACCCTCGGCCGCCTGGACGGGCAAGGCGCGCAGCCCGCCCCGGCGCAAGGCGCGCCCCTGCCCGGTCCCGGCCCCCTGGCCCAGGCCCCTGGCGCGCCAGGGCAACCCCTCGGGGGCGCACCCGCCCGGCCGCCTCTTCCCGGCACAGCCGGCCGACCGGCCCTTCCCGCAGCCCCCGGCGCGGCGCAGGCCCCGACCGCGCCGCGGCCGCCCGTGGCCCTGACCGTTTCCCTGCCGACCACGGCGGCGCGCCTGACCGTCTCCCCGGCCGTGCCGACAATGGTGGACGGCGCGCCGCAGTTTCCGGCGACGACCGTTACGGCAAGCGGCGGCCATGCGACGCTGACCCTTTCCGACACGCCGGTTTTCATCGAGGAGACGCCCCGCGAAACGCCGCCGACGCCGGCCGAACGCCTCGCCTCGCCCTTTGGCGCGCATCCGGCCACGTTTCGCGGTGAAAACCCGCCCTTTGCCCTGGCCCATGACCTGGGCCTCGGCTGGCACCGGGGCGTGGCCTGGTGGGTGGACATCCAGTCCGACGCGGACCTTGCCGCCGGCCGCTTCGACTTCTCGCGCCTGGACGCCCAACTGGCGGCCATGGGCTCGAATATGCGGGCCATGCTCACGATCATGCTGCCCGCGCGCCTGCGCCAGGACGGGCAGGCCCCGCCTGTCGCGCCCGGGGCGCCCGGTCCCTTGGCGGTCAAGGCCGACGGCTCCTGGGCGCTCGGCCCGTCGCCGGCCGCCTACGACGCCTTTGTCACGGCGCTGGTCACGCGCTACGGCGCGCACCCGCCCAGAGGCGTGGCGCGGGTCGCCGCCTGGCAGTTCGAAAACGAACTGGATTTGTCGCGGGCACGCAACGACGCCGCCGGGTTCGCGGCGCTTGCGCTACGCACCGAACGGCTGATCAAAAAAGCCGACCCCAAGGCCAAGGTGCTCCTGGCCGGGGTATCGGGCGAGGATTTCTCCCGCAATTTCGAGGCCTACTACGTACCGGTGCTGGAGAAGCTCCACGGACGCGGCTTCGATGTCTTCGACCTGCACCTGTTCGGCCGGGCCGGGGACTACCGGGAGCTTGCGCCCATGACCGCCACGGCGCGCAAGGCCCTCGACGCGACGGGATTTTCCCGCGTTCCGCTCTGGATGACCGAAACCGCGACCTACAGCGGCGCGCCGGCCGCCCCGCCGGGGCTCAATCCCCAAAGCGAAGGCGAGCAGGCCGCGGAATTGGTGCGGCGCGGCGTCTATGCGCTTTCGCTCGGCGTGCAAAAGGTTTTCTGGGCCATGCTGCGCGAGGGCTTCCGCTTCCGGGGCGACCTGTTCGACCACGCCGGCCTGACCACGGACCCGCGCGTGAGCCCGGACAGGCCGGACGGCTCGCCCAAGCTCGCCTTCTTTACCTATCGCCGCCTTTGCGCCAAATTGGCAGGCTGCGCGCCAAAGCCCGAAGCACTGTCGCTCGGGCCCGGCGCATACGCCTACCGCTTCCACGCCCCGGACGGCCGGACGGTGGTCGTGGCCTGGGCCGACCCCAGGCCCTGACCGGGAACGATGTGAAGGAAATGGAGGACGCCATGACCCAGCCCGATGCCGGCCTTTTCGATTCCGATGCCTACGCCGAAGCCCTGGCCTTTGCCCGCAGCCTGCGCGCCCCGGGGAAACCTCTCGATTTTCCGAGCTATTCCGACTACGTGCGTCTCGTGGCCGAACGCGTGGTCATCGATCTCGACAGCTTCGACCCGGACATGGCCGATTTCCACGAGCTGCCGGAGACCTACGAACTGGCCTACCTGACGGCACGCCTGGAGCGGCTGCGCGCGCGCATCGCCGCCGAACGCGGCGTGGACGTGAGCACACTGTAATCCTGCGGGGAAAAATCAGGCGACGCGGACGGGCCGTTTGCGGCGAAACCGCGCGGTCAGCGCCCGCCACTGCTCGCGGGGGGACAGGTCGTCGGCCGGCACGCCGGAAAGGACGCTTGCGGGCGCGCGGCCAAGGGCCGCGCGGCAGGCCTCGGCCGCCTCGGCCACGGCCCGGGCCGGCGTGCGGAAAAGGCCGGCCACGAGCAGCACGGCCGCGCCGGCGCGGCCGCACGCCAAGGCGTCGCCCGAGCGGGAAAACGGCGCGGCCGCGACCAGCACCCGGTCGAAGCGCCCGCCGAGCACGGCGAGCGTCTCGCCCAGGCGCGGCCCGTCCATGAGCCGGTCCGCGGCCTCGAAAGCCAGTTCCCGGCCGGCCGGCAAGACGAAAAGTTCGGGCTCCGAACCCGGCACCAGCACCGCGTCCAGGGCGACCTCGCCGGAAAGCGCCTCAGCCAGCCCCGGACCGGGCGGCAGCCCGGCAAGCCCGGCCACAAGCCCATGCCGATGCGCCGTGTCTCCCGCGCAACCCGTATCGGGGCAACGCGGCGCGCACAGATCCGCGTCCACGACCAGCGTGCGCGTGCCGCCACGGGCCACGGCCCGGGCCAGGTCGAACGCCAGGCGGGGCGCGTCGCCGTCCGCGTCGTCGGCCCCCGCGATGACGACGACCGGGGCCGTCGCGTCGCCCGCCGGGAAAATCGCCTCGCGCAGCCGACGCAGCGCCTGCCCCCGCGCCGGGAGGTCGCGCCGGGGCACGGCCCCGAGCACCCGCGTGCCGGCCTCGGCCAGTGCCTCGCGCGTACCCACGGTGGCGTCGGTCCATGCCGCGGCCAGGGCCGCGACCACGGCCAGGAACGCCCCGACCGCGATACCCGCCGCGAGCATGAGCGACAGCTTGGGCCGCATGTAATCGTCAATCTTGCCCGGCCGTTCGGCCGGCTCCACGACGTGGGCGATGGACAGGTCCATACCCTCGCCGGCCTTGGCCATGGCTTCCATCTGGTTGAGATTGGAAAGAAACGCCTGGTTGGCGTCCACCCGGGCGGCCACCAGCGCCGAGGCCGCCGCCCGGCCGGGAAAGGCGTCGGCCTTCTTCTCCACGCCGGCGAGCAGCGTGGCGAAGGCCTCGTCCTGGCATTCGTAGCCCGCGACCTGGGACGCGTATTCGGCGGCGCGTTCGCTCAGGTAGCTCCAGGTCGGGTCCGTGGACACGGTTTCCGAGCCGAAGACCTTTTGCGCCTCGCCCTTGATGATCTTTTTCGCTTCCGCGATCTTGTTCTCGATTTCCTTCACCGCCGGATGCTCCGCGGTCAGGCGCACCTTGGCCGCGGCCAGGTCCAGGTAGAGGTCGCGCAGGGTGAGCTTGACCGAATCGATCAGGGACGAGCGCTGCGTGGCCTCGGACGTCTTGCGGAATTCCGGCCGCCTGGCCAGCTGCGCCTTGACGTTGGCCAGCATGCCCTGGGCCCGGATGAGGCTCAGGCGGTTGGCGTCGCGGTCCGCGGACAGGGTGTAGTAGCGCGAGACGAGCTGCTGGCCTTCGGTCGTCAGGTCCACGATCTTCTCGGTCCTGCGCACTTCCTGCTGCGCGGCCAGGGCCTGTTCGTAGCTGGCCTTGGCCTTGGGCAGCTCCCGGGCCGCGCTTTCGGCCACGGCGCGGCATTCGTCCTGGCGCATGGCCGACTCCCGCGCGACGAAGGACCGCGCCGCGGCGTTAGCCAGGTCCATGGACAGGCGCAGGGACGACGCCGAGGAGGAGAATTCCAGGATGTCCGAGTCCTCCATCATGGCCGCCTTGAGATAGGGCCGCGGAAAAAGGACATGGACCAGGGACTTGTTGGTCAGCTCCTCGTAGGTCATGGGCCGCAGGCCCAACCGGGGCCAGAAATGGTCGATGAGCAGGCGCACGAAGGGAACGTATTCGAGCACCTGCAGGGACTTGCGCTTGCGTTTGAGGTCGAGCTCGGCAATCACCGGCCGCAGCACCGGCACGGTGACGGCCAAGTCCTCGTAGGTGGCCCGCTCGGTGTCGGTGAGCGAAGCGCTGCTGACCATGGGCGAATCCAGGGACACACGGTTAAGCAGCGTGGCCTTGGTCGCGGAATGGTAGAGATAGACCTTGGCCGAGGCGACGTACTGCGTCTCGCAAAGCAGCGCGATCGCGAGCAGCCCGCCGAAAATCGCGGCGAACGTCCAGGCCATGAGCGCGCGGCGGCGCCACAGGAGGGCAAGCAGCTGGCGCAGTTCCACTATTGCACCGTGAAGACGCCGCCCTGGCTGTTGCTCAAGACTTCGCCGGCCACGGGCTGGGACTGGTTGTTGATGACCGTCGTCGTGGTCGTCGGCCCCTTGAACAGGTCGTTCACCGCGTCGCGCAGTTGGGGCATGAAGATGACGAAGCGCTCGGCGTTGATGACGGCGTTGAGCGCCGAGGTCATGTGGCCCATGAACTCCTCCACCGTGGCCCAGGTGCTTTTGGGCACGTAGAGGATATCGCCGCCTTCGAGGTAGCGGTTGAACCCGACCACGCCCTGGCCGACGGACGTGCCCAGGCGCATGTCGAGGATATAGGCGCGCGGACGGTCGCCTTCGGGGCGCAACAGCACCACCGTGGAGCGGCCGGCGTTGTCGTTGAAGCCGCCGCTTCTGGCGATGGCCTCGAACAGGTTCATGTCGTGGTCCACGGAAACCACGCCCTGGGATTTGACCTCGCCGAGCACGAGGGCCGTCTGGCTGCGCAGCGTGGCCACCGTCACCGTGACCTGGGGATCGACGACATACTTCGCGTAGGCGTGGGCCACGTCGGCGCGCAGTTCGGCCACGGTGCGGCCGCCGGCCTTGACGTCGCCGACCAGCGGCAGGTTGATGCCGCCCCGCTCATCCACCCGGGCCGTGGTCTTGAGATCGTCGTTGCGCCACACGGCCACGGTGATCTCGTCGCCGTAGCCGAGCGTCGCCCGGCGTGCGGCCATGCCGGCGGCGGCGTTTTTCGAGGTGCCCGCCAGCGGGGGCGGCGAAGGCTTCGCGCAGGCGACCAGCAGCGCCAGCAGCGCGGCCGCGCAAGCCGCAAGCGCGAGGGCGCGGCGCGGGCCGCGCGACGAGGCAAACTGGCGGACTGTCGGCATGAATTTCCCCGAGGGTCGTCAAACTGCCTTCTGGTAAGGGATTTCCGGGGCGATCGCAAGGCGAGGCCGCGCGTTGTGGTCCACCCGGTTATGGTGTAAGAGCCAATGCGCCATGCTCCGGCGAGCGCCAATCCGATAGCGCGCGCCGACAACCTCAATGGCATTCAGGCAACTTATGACATCCACGCGTTTTTTCGCCGGCACGCTTTCCGCCCTGGCCCTGTGCCTGGCCCTGTGCCTGGCCCTGCTGCCGGCCGCCACGGCCCGGGCCGAGGTCCTGACCTTTCTCGGCAAGAGCTACTGCCCCATCAAGTACGAGATCACCTGGCCCTTCGTCACCAAGGCCGACAAGGGCGTGAGCCAGGGCAGCGGCATCACCGCCAACGTCTACGAACTGCCCAAGGAAAAAAGCACCCGGGAGAGATCCGCCGCGGAGCTCGGTTCGGACATGCGCCGGCTGCGCATCCTGTCCGCGCCGCTCAAGGTCGGCGACAAGGTGGACGAGGACCAGATCCTCATCACCTACGAGATGCCGCTTGAAAACCTCATGGCCGAGAAGCAGGCCCTTTCCCGCGCCGACCTCAACAACGAGGACCACGCGCTGGCCTTTGTGGAGCACCAGCTCGACGTCATTCGCCAGCAGCAGGCGGACCTGGAAAACCAGGCCGCGGACCAGTCCGTCGCGCCCAACACCATCCGCTACAACCAGCGGGAAATCGAAGCGCTCATGCTCCAGCGCGACTTCCTCCGGGAAAAGCGCGACCTGGCCCAGCAGCGCTACGACAACGCGGTCATCATCGCCAAGTCCAAGTACGGCAAGGACCAGGACATCCGCCATCTGCCGCGCGTGGGCTACATCCGCGCCCCGGGCAGCGGCTACGTGCTGTGGACCAACTCCAGCCTCGTGCCGGGCATGGCCTTCACCAAGCAGGCCTCGCTGATTTCCATCGGCCGCCTGGACCCCATCATCGTCCGGGCCTCGGTCCACGAGATCGCGGCGCAAAAGCTCAAGGTCGGCGACAAGGCCACCGTGTTCTTCCATGCCATGCCGGGGCAGCCCTTTCACACCACCATCTCCAAGATCGACTTCGTGGCCCAGCCGGCCATGCTGCAGCAGCCTTCCTTCTACGAACTGGAAATGACCCTGCCAAACCCCGACCTGCGCATCAAGGAAGGCATGCGCTGCGACGTCACGGTGGACCTCGACGCCGCCAAGTGACGCCGCCGTGACGCTTGCCCCGGGAGAACCCCGCCACGTGACGCCGCCCCGCTCCCTGGCCCGCAACTTCCTGGCCCTGGCCCTGTCGCGCGCCGTCCAGATCGCCAGCGGCTTTTTCGTGCTCCTGGCCGCGGCCCGGGGCCTGCCGCTCGACGCCTACGGCACCTACGCCTCGGTCACGGCCCTGGCCGGGGCCGTGGCGGCCATGACCTATTTCGGCATCCAGCAGATCATGATCCGCGAGATGGCCGCGATGCCGGGCCAGGGACCGGCCATCATCGGCCAGGCCCTGGTGCTGCGCCTGGGCATGATCGCGCTTTCGGGCGTGGCGCTGGCCGGCGTGGCCGTGTTCGCGGGCTATGGCCCCGGGGTCCGGCTGGGGCTGGGGCTCGCCTTTTGCCTGGAGGCCTGCCGGTCGCTGACCATGCTCGGCTGCGCCGTGTTCCAGGCCCACGAGCGCATGGGCTACGAACCGCCCCTGTCCATCGTGTCGGGGCTTGCTTCCGTGGCGCTGGTCGGCGCGGCGCTGTGGCTTCGGCTCGGCTACCCGGGCGTGCTGGCCGGGCTGGCCCTGGCCGCGCTCCTGCACATGCTGCTGGCCTGGGGCGTGGTCTGGCGCTTCCTGACGCGGCCGTCCCTGCGCTTCGACGGGAAAGGGCTGTGGCGCATGCTCGGCGCGGCCTCGGTGGTGGGGCTCGGCGTCTTTTTCCACCAGAACCTGTTTCGGGCCAACACCCTGGCCCTGTCCTTCCTGGCCGATCCCGCGGCCGTGGCCGATTTCCAGGCCCCCCACGAATTCATCCTCAAGCTCGAGATCCTGCCCCAGGCGCTGATGCTCGCGGTCTTTCCGGCCCTGGCCCGCCTGGCCCCCATCGACCCCCTTGGCGCGCGGCGGCTTTTCCGGCTCATCTTCCGCCACACCCTGCACATCATGGCCCTGCCTTCGATCCTGCTCGCCGTCTACGCCGAACCGGCCTGCACGCTCCTTTTCGGCCAGAAATTCGCGGGCGCGGCCATGGTCCTGCGCCTGCTCGCCCTGGCGCTGGCCCCACTGGCCCTCGACATGCTCGTCAACAACGTCCTGGTGGCCATCGGCCGGCAGCGCTACGCACTCTATTACGCCGCGGCCGCCCTGGCGCTCAACGTCGCGGGCAACGCCTACGCCGTGCCGCGCTACGGAGCCGTGGGCTCGGCCGTGGTGGCGCTTTGCTCCTACGCCTGGCTGTTGGTCTTTTCCACGCGCTTCGCCGCCCGCCACGAGTTCCGGCCCCACGCCCTGGGACCGCTGCTGCGGGTCCTGTGTGCCGGCGGCGCGTGCCTGGGGGCCTGCCTGCTGTTGCGCCACGCGCCCCTCGTCGGAGCGGCGTGCGGCGCGCTGGTCTACGCCGGCGTGCTGGTCGGGCTCAAGGCCTTCGGCCCCCACGACCTGGCGGAACTGCGCTCGGTCGCCAAACCCCGCCCGCACGGCGCGGGCGCATCCGGAGAACGCCCATGAAAGCCTCCCGCGCGGTGGTCGTCGGCTGGGACGGAGCCACGTTCGACATCATAACCCCCCTGCTTGCCGCCGGGCGCATGCCCCACCTCGCAGCGCTCCTCGCCCGGGGCGTCCACGCCCGGCTGCGCTCCACCGTGCCGCCGGTCACGCCCGTGGCCTGGACGAGCTTCGCCACCGGAACCTCGCCCGGCCGCCACGGCATCTTCGACGCCCTGACTCTCGATCCGGCCAGCCACGCGGTGCGTTTCGTCTCCGCGGCCATGCGCCGCGTCGCGCCGGTCTGGTCCGTGCTCTCCGCGCGCGGACGGCCCGCCGGCGCGGTCAACGTGCCCGTGACCTGGCCGCCCGACGCCGTGGACGGCTTCGTCGTCCCGGGCATGTTCACCCCGTCGGACGCGGAAAATTTCGTGCACCCGCCCGAACTCCAAGCCGCGATCGAGGCGCGCTTCGGCCCGGCCATGTGCCGCGATTCGCCGGCCATGGACCCGGACCCGGCGCGCTACCTGGAAAACCTGCTCGCCGGCGTTACCGCGCGCTGCGACCTGACGCTGTGGCTCATGGAGCGCCGGCCCCTGGACTATTTCTGCTCGGTCTTCATGGAATCCGACCGGGTGCAGCATTTCTTCTGGGCCTACCGCGACCCGACCCACCCCCTGCACGCGCGCCTGGGCCAGGCCATCGAGGCCGTGTACGAGCGCCTGGACGCGGCACTTGGCCGCATCGTCGCCGCCTGCCCGCCGGACGCGGCCGTGGCGCTCGTTTCCGACCACGGGGCCGGGCCGTTGCGCCGGGCCATCTTCCTCAACCGCTGGCTCATGGACCAGGGCCTGCTCGTGCTCTCGGGCGAGCTCGCCGCCCTGGCCGGCCGGCCGCCCTCGGCGCTGCGCCGGGCCGCGGCCGCCGTGGCCAAGGCCGTGCTGCCGGCGTCGGTCGTGGCCGCGCGACGCAAGGGCCGCTCCAGGGCCCACGCCCGCATCAACAACCTTTTTTCCGCCATCGTGGACTGGGAGCGCTCGGCCTGCGTCTCCGAGGGCATCGCCGGCGGCATCTTCTTCAACCCGCGCGTGGTCGGCCCGGGCGACCGGGAGGCGCTGACGCGCCGGCTCAAGGAAGGGCTGGCTGCCATCGTCGATCCCGAAACCGGGCAGCATCCCTTCATGGCCGTGCACGCCCGGGAGGAGCTCTACACCGGCGACGCCGTGGCCGACGCGCCCGACGTGGTGACGCTGTGCGGCCCGGGCTACCAGGTGCTCGTGCCCCACGAAATCGCGCTCTACGGCCAGGGCGCGCCCACCGGCCTTTTCGCGCCCCACAAATGGAGCGGCCGCCACGAGCAGCACGGCGTGTTCGCCCTGGCCGGGCCGGGCGTCGTCGCCGGCGCGGAACTTTCGGGCGCGGACATGCCCGACGTCACGCCGACCCTGCTCTACGCCCTGGGCGAGGCCGTGCCGGAGAACATGGACGGGAGGGTGCTCACGGCGGCGTTTACGCCCGAGACCCTGGCCGCGCGGCCCCTGGCCACGGCCGCGGCAGCAGCCGCGGCCGCGGCGACGGCGGGAGCCGGCACGGACAGCGAAGCGACCGCGCGCATCGCCGACGAACTGTCGGACCTCGGCTACATGTAGCCGGCGTCGGGGCCACGCCCGCTTGCCTCGGGGGCGGTTGCGCCGTACTCTGACACCGCGCGTCGGACCGCGTACCCCATGGTCGAAGACGACAAGATATTCGAGCTCTTCGCCGAGAGCTGCCTGGAGCAGTTGCGCGGCATCGAAGCGGCCATCCTCGACCTGGAGTCCGCCGGACCGGGCGTGCTCAATGCCAAGGTGGCCGCCGTCTTCCGCGCCGCCCACACCATCAAGGGCGACGCCGGGGCCGTGGGCGCCGCGCCCCTGGCGGAGCTGTGCCATGCCGCGGAGTCCGTGCTCGACGCCGTGCGCCAGGGCCGTCGCCGCATCGAACCGGGGCTTATTGGCGAGTTGCTTGCGGTTTTCGACGTCATCCGCGCCATGGTCGAGGACGCGGACAAGGCCAGAACCCGCGATATTTCCGTGGAAACGGCCCGCATGGCCGCCCTGCTCGAGGATTCGGGAGAGACCTCGCCCGCCGACAACGCGGCCGATCCTGCCTTTCCCGACGCCGCGCCGGCCGAGGCCGCCGCGGACGAGCGCATCCGCAAGCTGGCCATCCCGGCCCGGGAACTCGACATCCTCGTCGACCGCGTGGGCGAGCTCGGCATCGCCCAGGCGCGGCTGGCCTCCCTGTCGCAGCGCCGCGCCGACGCCGAACTGCGCGACGTGGCCGAGGAGGTCGAACGCCTGGCCGCGCTTCTGCGCGACCAGGTCCTGGGGCTTCGCCTGCTGCCCATCAAGGTCAGCTTTCCCAAGTACCGCCGCCTCGTGCGCGACGCCAGCACGGCGCTCGGCAAGGACGTGGACCTCGTCATGGAAGGCGAGAACACCGAACTCGACAAGGCCGTCATCGAACAGCTCAACACGCCCTGCATCCACCTGTTGCGCAACGCCGTGGACCACGGCATCGAGTCGCCCGACGTGCGCGTGGCCTTGGGCAAGCCCCGGCGGGGCGTCATCGCCCTGTCGGCCCGCCAGGAAGGCAACGACGTTGTCATCGCCCTGCGCGACGACGGCGCGGGCATCGACGGCCACAAGCTCTGGCAAAAGGCCGTGGCCGCGGGCAGACTCGATCCCGCCCGCCCCTACGACGAAGCCGCCGCCCTGGAGCTCATCTTCCTGCCCGGACTTTCCACGGCGGACGCCGTGGGCGCGGTGTCCGGCCGGGGCGTCGGCATGGACGCCGTGCGCGAGGGCATCGCCGCGCTGCGCGGCCGCATCGACGTGGACTCCACCCCGGGCGCGGGCGCGACCTTCACCATCCGCCTGCCCGTGTCCCTGGCCATCATCGACTGCCTGGAAGTGCGCCTGGAGGACGAAACCTATTACCTCCATCTCGATTATGTGGAAGAATGCCTGGAACTGCCGCCGGGCACGGCGCTGCGCCAGGGACGCGGGGTCATGGACCTGCGCGGCCGGCCCACGCCGCTCGTGTGCCTGCGCCATTTCTTCGGCCTTGGCGGCGAGACGCCCGCCACGTCCCATGTGGTCACGGTGCGCCGGGGCGACGGCCGGGCCGGACTCGTGGTCGACGGCGTGCTCGGGCGCAAGCAGGCCGTGCTCAAGCACCTGGGCCGGGCCCTCGGCAAGGTGCCCGGGGTGCTCGGCGGCACGGTGACCGAGGCCGGCGACATGGCCCTTGTCGTGGATGTGCCGGAACTGTTGCGCGAGGCCGGACGGACGGCCCCGCACGCCTGACAACCGCAAGACGAACGGAGAGCCGCCCATGCCACGCGCCCTCATTGTCGACGACAGCCGCTATCAGCGATTTCTCATCATCCAGGCCCTGGAAGGACTTTTCACGCCCGAGGAAGCCGCCGACGGCCGCGAGGCCATGGCCCTGTTCGAGGACGCCCTGCGCCGGGGCGAACCCTTCGAACTGGTCGTCATGGACATCCTCATGCCCGTGCTGTCCGGCCACGACGCCCTGGCCGGCATCCGCCGCCTCGAGAACCAATACGGCGTCGAGGCCGGGAAACGCACTCCGGCGGTGATGCTGTCGAGCCTCGACGACCCGGCCAACATGTTGCGGGCCCAGTTCGAATCCGGCGCGCAGGCGTTCGTGACCAAGCCCTTCACGCCGCGTAACCTGCTGGAGGCCCTGGCGAGCCTCGGCCTCGTCGAAAATCCCCTGGGCGGCGATACGGACGAAGAATTTCCATGCAAGGCCTTCTAGACCGCTTTCCCGGACATGCCCTGGCCTTTCTGAACGTGGCCCAGGGGGGCCTCTACAACCGGCCGACCATGGCTCACACCGTGCTCGGTTCGTGCGTGGCCGTCACGTTTTTCGCGCCGCGCCACGGCCTGGCCGCCATCTTCCACGCGCTTTTGCCCAAGGCCGCCGAATACCGGCTGCACAACCCGGAACAGACGCCCTACAAGTTCGTGGACACGGCCATCACCACCCTCGTCCACCGCCTGGTGCACCGGGGCGTGCGCCTTGGCGATATCGAGTGCAAGGTGTTCGGCGGCGCAAGCGCCCTTTTCGCCGAGGACATGTCCGTGGGCCGGCGCAACGTGGAAACCGCCTTCATCACCCTGGCCGACCTGGGGCTGCGCGTGGCCGCCTCCAACGTGGGCGGCGAGCGCGGGCGCAAGATCGTCTACGCCTCGAGCACTGGGGAAATCTTCGTGCGCATGCTCAACAACTCCGCCGCCAACCAGGCCGCCTGCGCCTCCCGCTGACGCAGCAGCACAGGTTCGCTCCCGCGCCCCGGCGGCGCAAGGGGCCGAGGCAACGGTTGACAGACGCCCCGGTTTCGGGATTAGTGCCTCGTTGGCCGCGAGGAATCCGACTCGCGGCGCACTCCGCCGTCTCCCACGCGACACGGCGACCCCCCTGGAGCAACACCCCATGATGCACGGAAAGAAAGTGGTGGTGGTCATGCCCGCCTACAACGCGGCCGCCACCCTCGAAAGGACCTACGCCGAAGTGCCCAAGGACATCGTGGACGAGGTCATCCTCGTCGACGACTGCAGCCGGGACAACACCATCGAGCAGGCGCGAAAGCTCGGCCTGCGCTGCTTCCGCCATCACCGGAACTGGGGCTACGGCCGCAACCAGAAGACCTGCTACGCCGAGGCCCTCAAGACCGGCGCGGACGTGGTCATCATGGTCCACCCCGACTACCAGTACACGCCCAAGATCATCCCGGCCATGGCCAACTTGGTGACCTGCGGCGAGTACGACGCGGTGATCGCCTCGCGCATTCTCGGCGGCACGGCCCTGCACGGCGGCATGCCGCTGTACAAGTACGTTTCCAACCGTTTCCTGACGCTCTCCCAGAACCTGCTGCTTTCCGCCAAGCTCTCGGAATACCACACCGGCTACCGGGCCTTTTCCCGCGAGGTGCTGGAAGCGCTGCCGCTTTGGGAAAATTCCGACGACTTCGTTTTCGACAACCAGATGCTGGCCCAGACCATCTACTTCGGCTACCGCATCGGCGAGGTGTCGTGCCCGACGAAGTACTTCGAGGAAGCCTCGTCCATCAACTTCCGCCGCAGCTGCACTTACGGCATCGGCGTGCTCCAGACCTCGGTGCAGTTCCGCCTGCAGAAATGGGGCCGCAAGCAGTACCCCATCTTCGACAGGAACGGCCGGGGGCTTTCTAGCCCCAATCCCCCGTACTACGCGGACGAATCGCCGAACTGCGATCCGGCCAGCTGAAGTCCGGACCGGCAAGCGCGCCAAGCGTCGTTCCCCTGACGTCAAAGGTCCGCCGCAGCCATCCGGCAAAGCGGCGGACCTTGGCCAAAAAGCCGTCCACCGCGGCCTTGTCCGGGAAATGCGGACTGGCCCCCGGCAACAGTTCCGAGGAGTGCCAGAACAGGGTCACGGCGCGGCCGCCGCGCCGGACATGGGCGCGTACGGCCAGACGCATGGTCGCCTCGGGCATCCAGACCGGATTGACCCCAAGTGTCGCTGTTTTCATGAAAAACGTGCGCATGGCATCCCTGCCCCGGGAGCCGAGCCGTGCGGACAGGGCGTCGCAAAGCGCCGGACTGCCCGGCACGAGAGGCACCTGCGTGGTCGGGGCTTCGAGCAGCCGCGGCCCGTCCGGGCCGGCCGGGCGCAGCCAGTAGGGGTCGGCCGGGGCCAGGAAGTGGTCCGGCCCGCCGCGCACGTGGCGCAACGGCGCGACGCTCGAATCGACCGTGAACCCGGCCTCGGGCAGCACGGCCATGGCCCGGCGGAAGAGGTTCCAGCGCCCCATGCGAAACGACGTCGCCCGCCGGCCGCAAAAGGCCGCGGCAGCCTCCTGGAGCGACTCCAGCTTGGCCCGGAAGACGTCCCGCGGCATGACCGCGGTGGAAACGGGCTCGGGCCAGGGCATTTCGGGAAATGGCGGCGTGTTCCAGGGATGCAGGTGCGCGCCCAGTTCGCCGCCCAGCCGGGCGAGCAGGCCCTCCAGGATCGCGAGGCTCGGCCCGTGGCAAAGCACGGGATAATCGCAGAGATAGGTCAGGGGCAGCCCGAATTCCCGGGGCAGGAATTCCAGGCGCGCCAGATGCGCGATATTGGTCAGGCCCGCGCCGAAGCGGGGGTAGGAGCCGGAAAAAAGGCCCTCCTCCTCCACATCGAGGCTGACGACGACGGCGAGCGGTTGTGACGGCATGGCGTTCTCCCGCCGGGCATCCTAGCGGCGCGCCGGAAAAAGTACAGCGCTACCGGGAGGCGCGGCGTCGGAAGCAGCGGGCATGGGAATTGCCTGTATTTTGAAACGGCCCGGGGAGAACTCGAAAGGCGGACGGTTTTCCCTCGATTTCCTCGCCCGTCTCCTGTAATGCTGCTCTTCAGGAGAAGCGTCAATCCGGGCGAGTATTCCCAGGAACGTATCATGATGCAGCGAGTGCCCCTTGCGTTATTGCGGGCAGGGATGGTCCTGGCGGAGCCCCTGCGCCGCCGGGATGGTGCTCTCATGCTGCCGGCGGGCCTGGCCCTGACCGAGCGGCACCTGGAACTGTTCCCGGTCTGGAGCATCGAGGCGGCGGTCGTGGAAACCGCCGACGGCCCTCCCTGCGACGCGGCCCCGCCCGTTTCCCCCGACGACCCGCCACCCGACGGCGAAGCCCTCGACGCCGCCCGCGAACTGCTCGCGGCGCGCTTCATTCATGCCGACCTCGCCCTTGCGCCCACGGCCGTCCTGTTCGAACTGGCCCTGCCCCGCGCCGCCGCGCTGTTCGCCGCGCACGGCCCGTCCGCCCTGGCCCTGCCCTGCCCCCTGCCCGAAGCGTCGCGGCCGCCCCAGCCCGAGGCGCCGCCGCCGGGCCCCATGTCCGTCATCGAGTCCGACCCCAAGCTCACCTCGCTGCCGGACGTGTTCGTGCGCATCAACGAGGTCTTAAACGACCCCAACAGCACGGCCAGGGAAGCCGCCGAGGCCATCGGCAAGGACGCGAGCCTTTCCACCAAGCTCCTCAAGCTCGTCAACAGCGCCTTCTACGGCTTCCCGGTCAAGGTGGACACCCTGTCGCGCGCCGTGACCATCGTCGGCAGCCGCCAGCTCACCACCCTGGCGCTCGGCATTTCCGTCATCGCGCTGTTCAAGGATCTGCCCGGCGGGCTCGTGGACATGCGCTCGTTCTGGAAGCACAGCATCGCCTGCGGCGTGGTCGCCTCGACCCTGGCCGGCCCGGAAGCCGGCGGCGAGGTGGAGCGCCTGTTCGTGGCCGGGCTGCTCCACGACATGGGCCGGCTCGTGCTCTACCGCAACCTGCCGCGCCATGCCGCCTACGTGCTCGATACGGCCCGTCGCGAGGGCATGCTCCTGCGCGAGGCGGAACGCGCCTGGCTCGGGTTCGACCACGCCATGCTGGCCGGCATGCTGCTGCGCAAGTGGCGTTTCCCGGAAAGCCTCGAAAAGGCCGTACGCCACCATCACGGCGGTCTGGCCCACATGTCCATGCCCATGCCGGCGACGGTCCACGTGGCCGACGCCGTGGCCGGCGCGCTCGGGCTGGGCTCGAGCGGCGAGATCTATGCGCCGCCGCTGTCTCCCACGGCCTGGGGCGTGGTCGGGCTCGCGCCCGAACGCCTGGCCGACGTGGCGGCGGCCTCCACCGCGCACATCGAGGAAATCACCCGCGCCTTTTTGCCGGACGAGGCCTGAGCTCAACCCCGGCGCTCCCCCACGCATTCCATGATGCGCCGTATCCTGTGCCGGTAGGTGTGGTGCGCGGCGATATGCGCGCGCCAGGCCGCGACCAGGCCGTCGCGGTCCCGCTCGCGTTCCCGGGCCAGGTCCGGGATGTCCTGGGCCCGGGAATAGGTTACCGGCCGCGTCAGCTCCTCCGGAAAAAACGCAAGTCCCGGCGTGGCGTCGCTGAGCAGGCAGCCGCCCGCGGCCCAGACGTCGAAATGGCGCTGCGTGAGCCCGTGGGGCAGCAAGGGGCTCACGGCCCCGACCACGAAGCGCGCCGAAGCGTACAGGGAGGCAAGGGCCGACCCGTAGGGCACGGGCGGCAGGAAGTCGAAGCCCGCGCCGGCAAGCGCCGCCCAGGCCGCATCCCCGCAAACGGCCAGCTTCCCGGTGCGCGCCGCCTCGCGGATGACCAGCTCCCGCCAGGCCAGCCCGCTCTCCTCGGCCCCGCGCCCCACGCGGCGCGCCCCAAGGCCGGGCCAAAGCAGGGCCACGCCCTGGGCGCGCGCCCACCAGCCGTAATCGGGCCGCTCGCCACGCGCGAGCATGGCCGTGGCCTGCCGCCACAGGTCGGGGTCGGGCGAAAGCCCGGCGAAAAACGCCTCCTTGCCGGGAAAGGCGCTGCGTCCGACGAAAAGCAGCCGCCCGGCCAGCTCCGGCCGGTTGGGCACGGCCGCGAAAAAGGCCGGATCGGCGGCGAGCGGCAGATGATGGACGTGTCGCGCGCCGTGGCGCGCTAGGGGGTCGACGAACCAGTCGTCGGTGACGAAAAGGTGCAGGTCGCGCCAGGCCGGGGTCTTCACGCCCGAAAGGACGTGGAAGGGATTGTCCGCGAGCCACGTGGCCACGGGCACGCCGGCGCGATCAAGCAGCGCCTGGACTTCGCCTGCGCGGTCGAGGCCCGCGCAGTTGACGGAAAGGAAAAGCGCCGGCCGCTCCCGCTCCAGGCTCTCGAGCAGCCCGGACCGCGACACGACGCGCACGGCGAAGCCTTCCTCTGCCAGGGCGCGGGCGATGGCCGGGGCGAGCATGCTGCCCGGCATTTCCGGCAGATACACCGTGCCGGCGGCGTCCGCACAAGGCAGAGCGGGCAGGAGCAGCGTGGCGCGCACCGGCGCCCAGAACTGCGGAAAAAGCTGCAAGGATTGCGCGTGCAGGAGGATGTTGTCCGCATCCCCCGCGTCGCAGGCGTCGATGCGCCGCCAGCCCGGGGGAATGGCCGCGCGCCAAGCCTCGCCCGCCGCCTGGAAAAACGCCGGGCACTCCAGGTAGCGCACGTCGGCGTCCGGCGGCAGCTGCGCCGCCAGGGCGGCCGGGTCCGGGCCAATCCCCAGGAGCAGCCAGCGGCGGCCGCCCGGCAAGGCCACGGCCTCGTGGCCCGGGGCCACGGCGCGCGTCACGCCAAGGGCGTCGGCCAGACGCAGCCGGGTGGGACGTTGCCGCATGGAGTGCCTCGAAAACGCGGACCCGGCAACCGTCAGGGCCGGCACAGGCGCGGCACGATGCCGCCCACGCGTTCCCGGTAGCGGTCGTAGGCCGCGCCGAATTCCCGCCGCAGGTGCGCTTCCTCGTGGGGGATGCAAAGCCTGTAGAAGATCGCGGCCACCACGGGCGCGAAAAGTGTGAGCAGCGTGCCCCGCAGGAGCGCGAACCCCGGCACGAGCAGCCAGATCCAGGCGGCGTAGAGCGGATGGCGCACCACGGCGTAGACGCCGCGCGTGGCCAACTGCCTGGCATCCACGGCGGCGTACACGGCAAAGACGCCGAGCGCGTAGACCACGACGCCGAGCACGAGCAGCGTGCCACCCACGGCGAAGGCCAGGCGCTCGGGCACGAGCCGGTCGCAGAAGCCGGCGACGAGGACCGCGTCGTAGAGCATCGCCAACAAGGCGTAGAGAATCGTCCCACGGTAGAGCGTCGTGCCCATGCCCCATCGGTTCATGGCCCACCTCCTCGGGTCATGGCTCCATTGTGGCCGAAGCGCGCTTCCTGTCAAGAGCACGCCTTGACAGGAAACGTGCCGCCGGGCAACCCTGGGCGCAACGTGGCCCCTGTCACCCTCCGCCTCCTTTTCGCGGCGCCGTTGCCGCTTTGCGTCACCGCGGCCTTTCTCGCCCTGGCCCTCGGCCTGGCCGTGCATGCCCATCTCCTGCCGCACCCGCTTTTCGCCGCCGCGCTGACGGCAGGCTCCCTTGGCGGCGCACTCCTGGGCTTCGGCGATGCCCTGTCGCGCCATGCCGAATGCCGGCGCGTGCGGCGCATCCTCTCCCGACGCGGCTTCGACCCGCGCGTGCTCGACGCCATGGCCGCTTCCCGCTGCCAGCGCGACGCGGCCCTGTGCGCGGCGGCCGAAACCGGCTTCCGCGACGCCGCCGCGCGCCATTACCGCCTGCGTGGCTACCGCTGGCACCATCTGCTGCCGGACGGCTGGAAGGACGCCCCCTGGCGGCTGCTCGCCCCGCGCTTTCTCAAAAACAGCTTCCTGGCCTTCTTAAGCGCCCGCAACGGCCGACCCTGAAGCTCCCGGCCCCCGGAGCCGGCCCGTCCTGTACAGCTTTTCCTCTCGCCTGCAGGCGGACCTGTTTCCCGTCGCCGAGGCATGGGAAATGTTGCACAAGGCACTCGTACGCCGCCGCACGGGCAAAAGCAGTAACTGACGCGAGACGGCAGGAAGTGGCGCTTTCCATTCGCTACACATTGCGGGCGCGTGCTTTTTCTTACGCTGCGAATGCCCGACCGGCATTTGCGCCACTCTTTTCCGTCATCGTTTCTATTGAACCGCTTCCGGCTGCATGGTAGCGTGGGCCAAAATACCATTTGCAGTCGGCAATAAACCGGCAACTGGAGGCGATCATGTCCGAGCATGAGCAAAGCCTTTCCGGCTCCGCGACCTGGTTACGCAGCATTTCGCTTCGCTGGCGCTTCATGCTTCTGATCGCGCTCTTTACCGTTTTCGTGTGCGGCGTGACGGCTACCTTCTATAGCGGCATGCGAAACCTTGCCGACAGCGGCACCGTTTCCGCGCAAAAGATCATGCTGCAGGGGCAAAAGGACAAACTCGTCGTCGCGTCAAACGCCCTGGCCTCTTCCATCGGCGCGGCCGTCAAGGGCCTGCCCGACAAGGCGGCCAAGATCGCCATGATCCGCAGCATGGTGGACGAATTTCGTTTCGAGGAAGACAAATCCGGCTACTATTTCGTCTACGAAGGCACGGTCAACGTCGCCCTGCCCATCGCCAAGGACAGACAGGGCAAGGACTTGAGCGCCGCGAAGGACAAAAACGGCGTGGAGTACGTGCGCGAACTGGCGCGCAAGGCCCTCTCCGGCGGCGGATTCGTCGAATACGTCTTTCCCAAGCCCGGCCAGGGCGACCAGCCCAAGCTCGCCTACGCCGTGATGATCCCCGGCACGGACCTGTGGCTCGGCACGGGCGTATACATCGACAACATCGAGCGGGACAAGGCGGCCATTCGCGCGCAATCCCAGGCCGACATCCACAGCCTCGTCCTGCGCATCCTGGCCGGCGTCGGCGTCGGGCTGCTCGTCCTGATCGGCCTGAGCCTGCTCATTATCCGCTCCATCGCCGCGCCCATCCGCCATGCCACGGAAGCGGCGGCGCGCTGCGCCGCCGGCGACCTCGACGTCGCCCTGGACGCCTCGGGCCGGGACGAGGCCGCGCAGATGCAGGCGGCGCTCAACACCATGGTGGCCACGCTTCGCGACAACATGGCGGCCATCGCGGCCAAGACGCGCGAAGCCGAGGACAAGGCCCACACTGCCGAAGGCCTGCGCCGCCGGGCCGAGGAAGCCATGGCGCAGGCCGAAGCGGCCAGGGCCGAGGGCCTGCGCCATGCGGCCGAACGCCTGGGCGGCGTGGTCGCGGTCGTTTCCAGCGCCTCGGCCGAACTTTCGGCCCAGATCGAGGAATCGAGCCGCGGGGCCGAGGACCAGTCCCGGCGCGTGGCCGAGACGGCCACGGCCATGGAAGAGATGAACGCCACGGTGCTCGAGGTGGCGAAAAACGCCGGAAACGCCGCCGCTACCTCCGAAGAAGCCCGCAACAAGGCCAACGCGGGCGCGGACGTGGTCGGGCGCATGGTGGAGCGCATCGGCCGCATCCGCGACCAGGCACAGGCGCTCAAGGGCGACATGGGCCGCCTCGGAACCCAGGCGCAGGACATCGGCCGCATCATGAACGTCATTTCGGACATCGCGGACCAGACCAACCTGCTGGCGCTCAACGCCGCCATCGAGGCGGCGCGGGCCGGCGAGGCCGGGCGCGGCTTCGCCGTGGTCGCCGACGAGGTCAGAAAGCTCGCGGAAAAGACCATGACCGCCACCAAGGAAGTGGGCGAGGCCATCGGCGGCATCCAGCAAGGCACACGGCGCAATGTGGAAAACGTCGAGCAGGCGGCCGGGGAAGTGGAACAGGCCAGCGCCCTGGCCGACGAAGCCGGGCAGGCGCTGGCGTCCATCGTCACGCTCGTGGACAGCGCCTCGGACCAGGTGCGCGCCATCGCCACGGCGGCGGAGGAGCAGTCCGCCACGAGCGAGGAGATCAACCGTACCATCGAGGAGGTCAACGCCCTGGCAGCCGCCGCGTCCCGGGCCATGGACGAAGCCTCCACGGCCGTGGGCGAACTGGCCCGGCAGGCGCAGGAACTGGCCGCGCTCACCCAGGAACTGGAAAGCGAGGGGCATGCGACGGGGATCAAGGCGCTTTCGTAGCGGACGCCAGGCGTCGGCCCGCGCGGAGCGGCCGCATGGCGCGTGGCGTAGATCGACGCGGTGAGCCCCTATTCGCAGTCGTTGGCCATGGTGATGGCCGCGTCCAGATCGGTGAACGTGGCGAGGGGCAGCACCGGCCCGAACCTCTCCTGACGCATGATGTCCATGTCCCGCGCGCAGCCGGCCAAGACCGTGGGCTCGAAAGGACAGCCCTTGCCGCAGTCGGCGCGTTTGCCGCCCGAGCGCGGCAAACGCGCCCGGACGCAAGAATGCCGGAAGCCTGGCACACCAACCCGTTCCTCCAAGAACCATCGGCCACACGGGCTCTTCTCGGGCACGGAAAAGGGGAGGCTCCCTGCGCAACCGCCCTTCTCCCCCTGCTTTCGCGTGCCCTTCCTGCCAGCCACAACCAGCGCCTCGGGGCGCTCCCGGCAGGATCGGGCAAGAAATGGCGAGGATCGTGCCTCCCGTCCACGACCCCGAAGGAGTATGAACGCCCTTCGGGCGGTCGCATCGCGAGGCCCGAAAGCCCACGATACGAGGAGGGACGATGGCCAGCCGGGGCCGCAACATGCTTATTTTCCTTTTCTCCACAAGCGCCTGTCTGGCGTTGGCCGCATGCGTCGTCCTCAAGCAGGCGAACTTCGGGGCATACCCGAAGGGAAAAATCCTCGAAGCCGACTGAAATACGGCCCTGCGCTTCGAAAACGGCCTCGTCGTCCACGTCGTGCCCGCCCGACACTATTCCGGACGCGGTTTCAGCCGAAACAAGACCCTGTGGGCCGGATTCGTGCTCGAAACGCCCCGGCGGCGGTTGTTTCTGAGCGGCGATACGGGCTACGGTCCCCACTTCGCGGACCTCGGGCGCGCCTTCGGCGGCTTCGACCTGGTCGCCCTGGACGGCGGCCAGTACGACGCCCGCTGGCCGCTTATTCACATGACGCCCGAAGAAGCCGTGCGCGCCGCGCAAGACCTGGGAGCCAGGTCCATGCTGCTTGCGCATGTCGGCCGGTTCTGCATCGCGGCGCACGCGTGGGACGAACCGTTCAAGCGCGTCGTCGTGGCGGGCAAGGGCAAGGACTTTCGCCTGCTCACGCCGAAAATCGGCGAACCTGTCCGGCTCGACGGCAGGGAGCAGCATTTCCCGCCGTGGTGGCAGGGTGTTGACGCGGCGACATGACAGGGGCCATCGCCTTGCGGCGATGACGCTTTCATACGCGGCGCGAGGCCGCGCGAAGCGAAACCCGGGCAGACCCAGAAAAGGTGAAGAGGCATGGAAAAGGCAAAAGTGTATTTCACGGACTTCCGCACGAAGGCTTTCGGCGACGGCCTGCCGACCAAGCTCAAAAAGATGATCAAGAAGGCCGGAATCGGCCAGATCGACATGAAGGGCCGGTTCGTGGCCATCAAGCTGCATTTCGGCGAGCTCGGAAACATCAGCTACCTGCGCCCCAACTACGCCAGGGCCGTGGTGGACGTCGTCAAGGCCCAGGGCGGCAAGCCGTTCCTGACCGACTGCAACACCATGTACCCGGGCAGCCGGAAAAACGCCCTGGAGCATCTGGAATGCGCCTGGGAAAACGGCTTCACGCCCCTGACCGTGGGCTGCCCGATCCTGATCGGCGACGGCCTCAGGGGCACCGACGACATCGTCGTCCCCGTCGCGGGCGGCGAATACGTGCGGGAGGCCAAAATCGGACACGCGGTCATGGATGCGGACGTGTTCATCAGCCTGACCCACTTCAAGGGGCACGAACTGACCGGGTTCGGCGGCACGCTCAAGAACATCGGCATGGGTTGCGGCTCCCGCCGGGGCAAGGCGGAACAGCACAGCGACAGCAAGGCGTCCATCAAAGAATCCCTGTGCAAGGGCTGCCGCGCCTGCCTGAAGGAATGCGCCAACAACGCCCTGGAATTCAACAAGGAGACCAAGAAGACGCACGTCAACCAGGACAACTGCGTCGGCTGCGGGCGCTGCCTCGGCGCGTGCAACTTCGACGCGATCTCCTTCGGCTACGACGCCGCGGTCGCTTCCCTGAACTGCCGCATGGCGGAGTACGCCAAGGCCGTCCTGGACGGCCGCCCGCACTTCCACATCTCGCTGATCGTGGACGTCTCCCCCAACTGCGACTGCCATGGCGAAAACGACGCGCCCATCCTGCCCGATATCGGCATGTTCGCGTCCTTCGACCCGCTCGCGCTGGATCAGGCCTGCGCGGACGCCTGCCTCAAGGCCACGCCGCTGCCGGGCAGCCAGCTCAGCGACAACATGGCAAAGCCGGATTTCGTGGACCACCACGACCACTTCGCCAACTCCAGGCCCGAGTCCGAATGGCGCACCTGCCTGGCCCACGCCGCGAAAATCGGCCTGGGCACCCGGGAATATGACGTGATCGTGGTCAAATAGTCCGGCACGCCAGCGGGCCGGCAAAGAGGCTGCAACGCAAAGCGGGCCTTTCCCCCGTTTCCACGGGAGAAAGGGCCCGCTTTTTTTGGTCAACGCGCAAAGGGGCGGAGGTGTCCTTTCCGGCGCGGAAAACACCACTCCGGTTCAAGCCGGCGGCCGCCTGCGGCATCCTGGAGAGGCCTGCTATGGTACTCCAGAGGTCCTGGGTTCGATTCCCTCCAGTTCCACCAAGAAGAATGCCAAGGGGTCACCGAGAATTCGGTGCCCCCTTTTCCTTTTGGAAAAAGCACCAGCGCCAACACTGCCATCCCTGGGGAAATCGGGCCTCAGCCGCTGTCCCCCTTGGAACGGCCCAGGATAGGGGCGTAGTGCGCCCCCAAAGGGGTGGCCGGGCCGGCGGCCGGGAGGAGAAAGACGGGACACTCCCCAGGGGACCCACCCGCCTCCAACTCGCTATTGGACGAGGAGGCTGTCGAACCAGTCCTTCTGGTCGCGAACGCCGAAAAGGAACGTGCCTCGGTGGTCTGCGTTGTCTCCGGCGTAGACGGCCTCGGCCGGCGCTCCTCCGACCGCCTTGGCATAGTCCACCGGAAGCGTCGCCACATAGGGAGGCATGACTTCGTCGATCTTGCCGTAATAATAGCGGCTTGGCGTCCGATACCGCCACCGGTAGGCCTGATTTTCCTGGAGCCGTCTGTAGAAGCGGCTGTTCCCCATGGAGCTTTCGGCGGCAAATTCCGGTCGCAGCAGCTCCCCCACCGTTCCGGGCAGTTTCCTGGATGCCTGCTCCCAGTCGATCTTGTTCTCATAGAGGTCGTTGGCCGTCTGCCAGTACTCCTCCTTGATGGCCGCCCGGCTCAGACCCGGCAGATCGTAGTAGTGTTCATAGGCGAAAATGAACAGGAGCGGCGAGCCCGGAAGCCAGGAGGCGTCCAGGGACGTGGGGTTGTTGATCCAACGGGTCAGCAGCAAATACAGATCACACGGCGTGCTGGCCGTGGCCGCGGCCTTGACCGGGATGTCCAGGATTTCGAGCTTGTGGCGGAATTGCATCGTTGCCCAGGCGCCCTGGGACCAACCGCTGAGGAAAAGGCTTTGCTGCGTGAGTCCGAGGTCCGAGCAGACCACGCGGGACGCGAAAAGCATGTCCAGACAGGCTTGGGCCGTGACGTCCCTGACCATGTAACTGTCCGGCTCCGGGGATTCGCCCTTGCCGACGTAGTCCGCGCCGATGACGATATACCCCTGCCCGGCGAACCGGGCGATCATGAGCCGCGTTTCCATGGACTCCTCGGGGTGCGAAGGCACGGCCGTTTTCGTGAACACGGTGCCGTGCTGGTAGGAGACGACAGGCAGGGTCTTTTGCGCCACCTGCGGCACGGCGATCAGGCCGGAAGCCGTTGTCGGCTCGTTGCCCAGTTCCGGGATCACGGTTTCGTAGAAGACCCTGTAGAGGCTGACGGCGTTTTTCGCCGGGGGATAGGCGACCTTGAACGTGCTGAATTCCGCCAGTTCTTCGTTCAGAATCTTGTTGAGCCGCTCGACGGTGTAATCGCCAATGTGTTCGTAGCGGACCGAGGATTGAACGGCGGGAAGGGACGCGGCCGGGACGGGAAGCGAGGCACCGGTGAGGAGCACAACCAGGGCCAGGACAATACGTTTCATAAGCGATCCTTGGCGGTCTTTGCGGCAACGGCTGGTGACAAAAGATTGGGCCAAAATCCGGGCATGGCTGGATGCCAGCATTGCAAACCGAAGAATGCCTGCTGCGGGCATGAAATCAAAGCGTCTTTTTGACGAGGAAAAATCAAGGCGAACCCAGGGGACACGGCCCAGCCGCGCCCGGTTGCCCGCCACCAGCAAAAACTCCCGAAAAATTGCTTGGTGTTGCGTAAAGCCGAAAAGGATCGGCCGAGGGCATCACCCCGAGCGTTGCGGCAGCCCAGGCGGGGCTACCACTTCCAACCACCCCCGCGAGTATAGCCGTGCCTGCGAAAAGGCGCGGTCGCATACCAGGCTATTCATGATTTCTACTCATTGATATTATTCTTAAATGACGCTTCCAGCATTAATGTGCAAGCCTTATAGCAACTGCGAACGCCAATATGGAGGTGCGTCATGGAAATCAAAAAAAGTATCGCCCTGGTCACCGGGGCCAATCGCGGGCTGGGACAAGCTTATGCGCAAGCGCTGCTCGAGGCCGGCGCGGCGAAGGTCTATGCCGCCAGCAGAGATCCTTCGGCCATCACGGACCCGAGGCTTATCCCCGTACGCCTGGACATCACCAACGCGGCGCAGGTCGCGGCGGCGTCAGTCGCCTGTCGAGACGTGAATCTCCTGATCAACAATGCCGGCATCATGCGCAGCACCCCTCTTCTGGCCGAAGGGGGTGAGGCGGCCCTGCGTGACGAGTTGGAGGTCAACGTCCTGGGATTGCGGGCCATGATCCGGGCCTTCGCTCCCGTGCTCGCCGCCAACGGCGGTGGCGCCATGGCCAATATGCTGTCCGTGGTCAGCTGGTATGTCTATCCCTTCAACGCCACGTACTGTGCCTCCAAGGCGGCTGCCCTGGCTGTTACCGAGGCGGCGCGCACAGAGCTTCACCGCCAGGGAACGCTCGTCGTCGGTGTCTACGCGGGTTTTCTCGACACCGATATGGCGGCAAACGTCAGCGGGACCAAGACGCCGCCACGCCAAGTGGCCGAACGTACCCTTGAAGGCATCCGGCAGGGACAACATCATGTGTATGCCGACGACCATGCCGTGCAACTCCGCCATCTGGTGCTGACAGACCCCGAAGGCTTGGCCGAACGGATGCGGGAGGCCTGGGAGCAAGGCCAGGGCTGGAGGGCGTAACCGGCTGCATGCAAGAGCATAAGGAGCAATCATGCCCAGGGTTTTCATCACCGGATCGTCTACGGGGCTTGGACTCATGGCCGGCCGGTTGCTTGCGGAACAAGGCCATCAGGTCGTCCTGCATGCCCGCAACCGGGCGCGGGCCGAGGACGCCCGCCAAGCCATGCCCCGGGTGGAAGCCGTTGTCACGGGCGATCTCACCGAGATTGCCGGCATGCGGCGCATTGCGGACCAGGCGGCCGGGCTTGGCCGATTTGATGCGATCATCCACAATGCCGGCGTCGGCTACCGCGAACCTCGGCGCATCGTCACTGCCGACGGGCTTTCCCACGTTTTTGCCGTCAATGTCCTGGCCCCGTACGTCCTCACCGCAGTGCTCGAAAAACCGGACAGGCTGGTCTACCTCAGTTCCGGCATGCACAGGGGGGTGCCTGCCTGTCTGGAGGACCCGGTTTGGGAGAAACGGCGCTGGAACGGGGCCGATGCTTACGCGGAAAGCAAGCTTTACGACGCCATGCTCGCCTTCGCCGTGGCCAGACGATGGCCGTCAACGCTTTCCAACGCCTTGGAACCGGGCTGGGTCCCCACACGCATGGGCGGCCCGGGAGCGCCGGACGACCTGGATCAGGGGTATCGCACGCAAGCGTGGCTGGCTGTCAGCGAGGCTGCGGCGGCTCGTGTCTCAGGCCGTTACTTCTATCATATGCGGCAGATCGACCCAAATCCGGACGCTCTGAACGCAGACTTGCAGGAACGGCTTTTGGATATCTGCCGGCAGTACTCGGGAATCGTCCTCCCTGATTGAAAAGGGGCCGGGCATGCCGGCCCCTGAGGCCGCGAACAGCGCGTTCGCCGGTATTGCCGACGATGTTGCCGCTCACCGCAAGCATGATGCTTGCTTCCTGGACGGGACCGATCGCCTCATCGACTGAAACCCCTCGAAAACGTGCTCCGCAAAAGCTCAAATGGTCGGCCAATGCCATCGGTCAGCCGGTTCTTTGTCGGGGGTGGCAGGATGGCAGACAGGGCCACCGCAACGGGCGCCGGTGCATCCTGGCGCTAGAGGGCGGCCTGTTTCCCCAACTCTGTGCAGAAATCCAAAAAGGCGCGGACCTTTGCCGCCGGATGACGCCGGGAAGGATGCACGGCGTAAAGCGGGAAGATCTCGTCCGGCCAGTCGGGAAAGAGATCGACCAGAGCGCCGCTGGCAATCCACTGTTCGACTCCGAGTGACATCACTTGCGCCACACCGGCGCCGCCAAGGCATGCCTGTAGCATGGTGTTGACATCTGTCAGCAGAAGTTGCCCATTCGTTTGAACTGGAATGATCGTTGTCCCGCGTTGAAACTCCCATTCGAAAGGCCGGCCCGTCTGCGGGTTGCGAAACTGTATGCAGGCATGATTGGCCAGGTCTTGGGGCCTTTGCGGTTTGCCATGTGCCTTGAGATAGGATGGCGTCGCCACTGTTAGAATCCGCGTCTTGAGCAAAAGACGGGAAATGAGTGAAGAAGAGGGCTGCGGGCCGAAACGGACAGCGACATCCATGCCGTCTGAAACCAGATCGCCGACATCATCGCGAGTATGGATCTCTATTTGGAGATCCGGGTAACGCGCGGTGAATGTCGACAGATGCGGGGCGAGGACAAGGCCCGAAAAAAACGGGTCAACATTGATCCGCAAGCGCCCGCGAACCATGTTTGCGGCGCCCGAGGCGTCGTTTGCAGCCTCTTCTATGCCTTCCAGGTGCGACACGACAGCCTCGTAGAAGCGCGCGCCTTCATCCGTCAGGTGCAGAGCCCTGGTTGTCCTGTCAAACAAGCGGATTCCCAGCCGATTCTCCAGCCGTGAAACCGACCGGCTGACCCCGGATGGCGTCAGCCCGAGCATGTCGCTGGCTCCTGCGAAGGAGCCCCTTTCAACAACGGCAGCCAGCACGCCCACCCCAGACAGAATGCGTCCGTCAAAACTCATCCTTACACTCCATGTGCAGTGCACAGTCCCGTTCCCGAAGTATCGTGATAATTTGTCATCAATGATGCGACACACAGTCTCTTGAGGCATTAATATCTCTTCTGTATAGCAGGGTCAAACTTGAAACAGGAGCGCAGCATGAGCGAAACAATTTCTACGCAACCACTCGATCAGACAGAACAAACCGGTGTTTTTGTCGGTGAGGTCAAACAGCGTGCTCCGCTGGCGGAGGCACTTGCCGTTGTCGCCTTGTCCCTCGGAACCTTTGCTTTTGTCAGCACGGAGCTGATGCCCATCGGCATCCTGCCCCAACTGGCGGAGGGCATCGGCGTCTCGCTTGGACAGGCTGGCTTCCTCGTAACGGGATTCGCGGTGCTTGTCGCGATTGCGGCGACCCCGCTCACCGCAGCCACGCGGCGCTGGAACCGTAAAGGCTTGATGCTCGCCCTTCTTTTGGCTTGCACACTCGGCAACATCCTTACTTGTCTCGCTCAAAATTACGCGGCGCTTTTGGCTGGCCGCCTCATCGTGGCGGCGGCAATCGGCATCTTCTGGTCGACGGCCGCCAGCATGGCGGTGCGGATCGTGCCCGAAAAGCACGCCGTGCGTGCGACCGCAGCAATCTACGGTGGCCTTGCGTTTGCTTCCGTGCTCGGCATTCCCGCAGGTACTTTTTTAGGCAGTTACGCCGGTTGGCGAATTGTCTTTGTCGCGCTCGCGATTCTTGCCTTCGCGGTGTTCATCAAAATGTGGCTGACCTTGCCCAGCCTGCCCGCGGGGCACGAGGGCAAACATAGCACAGTTGCCGAAGCCTGGCGGGAACGTCCGTTGCGCGCAGCGGTCTATGTGACAGCGCTCATCATGATGGCCAATTTCCTCGCCTTTACCTATATCGCGCCCTTCCTTGAGCACGTCAGCGGCTTTGAAAGCCGGTGGATTGGCGGCCTGTTGCTAGCTTATGGCGTGGCGGGATTGTTCGGCAACTTTGGCATTGCTCCGATTATGGCGCACGGATACCGGCCAACGCTCTTCATAACGATGGCCGTATTGATCGGCAGCCTTGCGGCGCTGACCTTTGCCGGAACAAGCCAGCCACTCGTCATCGCGCTTCTTCTGCTCTGGGGTGCCGCATACACGGCCTTGCCGGTGCTCATGCAGACTTGGGTATTCAAGGCGGCGGCGCATCTGAACGGTCCAGAAGCTCCGTCATCCCTGTACGTCTCTGCCTATAACGGGGCAATCGCCGCCGGAGCCCTGGTAGGAGGGGTGGTTGTCGATCACGCCGGACCGTGGTCGATCATGCCGATCTCGGCCGCCATCGGAATACCCGCCTTGCTGATCGCCTTGAAACATGCCCCGAGGTGAGCTGTCGCTCCGGGGTGCGGGATGGCGGAAATCCGAGCATGAAGGGTTCTCGTTGGTGCGCGTAGCCCGCGAGTTCCTCAGTCGGCATCGGGCTGCTGATGGTCTTGCTGGCCACGAACAACACACGGGGCGTTCTGCATGCGCACAACGCCGAGCGCCCAGGGCGAAAGGGGGAGGTTCTGCCTGCTCCCTTTCGCCCTGCCGGGCCAAGGGGACAAAGGAACGGCCCGGATCGCCGGACGGCGACGGGAAGCGGCCGTCTTATAAATACATGGCCGTCAATCCGGACACGCCGGGACATTTCTTCGTGGCCACCCACCCCGCGTATTGGCCGCGTCGCCTCGTCGAGACGACCGACGCCGGCACGACCTAGCGGCGGAGCACCCGGTTCACGTTGGGAAGCGGCGGCGCCAATTGGGGGACAGAAATCTCTCCGCGCACACCTATGATCAGGGAACGGTCCAAGACATCGTCACGAGAATCCTGAATGAACATCATCGGCTTTCCTGAAGCGGTGGCCATACTACTTGCAGTCAGTGGCGTTATATATTTTCAACTTCCTGTAGATTGTTGCTCGACTCACGCCTAGCAATCTAGCTGTTTTTGTAATATTATTGTTGCATTTTACCAGCGCACTGGAAATAGTCGTGAGCTCTGTGTCTTTCAATAGAAGGATATCTGTCTCTTGGTTACTGTCTGTGTTGAAATATTCAGGCAAGTCGTCCGTCGTTACAGTCTGCTGTGTTATCCTTGTGAGGACGTTGACGATTACATTTTCGAGTTCGCGGACATTGCCAGGCCAGTCATAGGTCTGCAAAAGGGATTTTACTGGAGGTGAGAATGCGATGTCTTTCCGCATCTGTTGGTGCTTGCGAACAAAGTGTTTAACGAGCGGCATCACATCATCTTTGCGTTCCCGCAAGGGCGGAATAGAAAGGTTCATGACGGCCAGGCGGTAGAACAGATCGAGTCGGAAACGGCCCGCCTCAATTTCCCTGGACAGCGTTTTATTGGTCGCGGCGATGACCCGGATGTCGAGATGGATAGGGTGCGCCCCGCCGACGCGGACAATGCTTTTCTCCTGCAAGACACGCAGCAGATTGGCCTGGGCGTTGAGGGGCATGTCGCCAATTTCATCAAGAAAGATGGTGCCCCCGTTGCCCATTTCGAATTTGCCCGTTTTGCCGCCACGTTTGGCGCCGGTGAACGTGCCCTCTTCATAGCCAAAAAGTTCGCTCTGGATGAGTTCCTGGGGCAGGGCCGCGCAATTGACGGCAATGAAGGGGGCATTGCGGCGAATGCTTGCATTGTGGATGGCTTGGGCCAGGATCTCCTTCCCGGTGCCGCTTTCGCCCTGAATAAGGACGCTTCCGTCCATTGCGGCAATCCGTTTGGCGGTGCGGATCAAGGCGTCCATGTGCTCGCTGGCATGCACGAAATCATCGAACGTATACTTGGCGGTATTGTGCAACGGCTTCGGTTTATTGTCTTCCTTCAGGGTGCAGACGATGCCGAGGGGTTCCATGTATTCGCTTGTCAGAGGTTTGAGATAGGCTTCGATGCCGACCAACCCGGATCTGGTTTTAAACCGAAGCTCCTTCCAGTGTCTGCCGGTGGCCAACTCTTGCTTGATGCCATCATAATTTGAAAATACAGCTTTGGCTTGTTTGCCGACAAGCTGTTCGGCCGAGGTCCCAAGTAATTTCGTCGCATTCCGGTTGAGATGGGAAATCTTGTCGTCCCGATCGAAGAAGATCAACGCTTCTGGCATGTTGTCCACTACCATGTTGAAGTAGTAGTAGGACTTCTTGAAGTCGTCTTGCAGAATACGATAATTGTACTCGGCTTGGATGGAGCTTGCGGTCATTTTGACCAGATCGAGCAGGGAGGCGGGATGCACGTCCTTGTCGCGGTTGGACAAATCGAGGGTTCCGATCAGTTCGCCCTGGCTATTGAAGAGGGGCACGGCCGAGCAGCACCACGTATGGTAGAGCCGACAATAATGCTCCTGCCTGAAAACCTGTAACGGCACCTTGCGTGCAAGGCAAATGCCGGGCGATGTGGTGCCCAGAACGGATTCCAGACAACTGGCCCCGGCTACGACATTGAGGGCCTCTCCAGCGCTGTACATCTTCTTGTCGCCAAAAACGCTGAGCAGCGTTCCGTCTGCGGCAGCCAGCATGACGATGAAGTCCTTGCCTTTCACAAACGTATAGAGCTGTTGCATGTGCGGCAGGGCGACTTCCAGCAAATACCGTTTGTTCTCCAGATCGAGATAGTCTTTTTCAACGTTCTCGTTCTTGCTTGTGTGGGGATTGACATTGCTCGAAAGACAACGCTGCCAGGACAGTGCGATCTCCTGGCGCAGCAGCGACTTGTCGATGTATTGAACGGCAACGAGCCTGTCCCAGGCCTGCTCGGTGGTGACAAGCTGCCGCTTCGGATCGAGCAGGTGCCCGGTTGATTCGCGCATCGTCCCATCTCCCCCACGTCACCCGCGCGGCATGACCGCGTGCCGCCGGGCCGGTGCGCTTCCCGGGTCCCCCCGTGTCCGGCAAAAAAACGGGTGGTCACGAGCCTGGCGGGTACGGCTTCTTCCCATGCGGACATGGATTGTCGCCATCTCCCCTGTTCGAGGGCGTAGGACATTTTGCGTGGTCTTGGAAACCGGGTCAAGGGGAATGCCCGTATCCCCTTGACCGACGGGACGTGACCGGAAATGTCCCCACGCCGTAGTCGCGGCACCCGGGCAACGGGTCGACCCGGTCCCGAGAATCAAGGAGGCGGCCAAGGCGCAAAGGAATCCGGATACTCGTTCGGCTTGGAACAATCACGGCTTTGCGTCAAAATGAAACACTCCATTTCCGCCTCACGTGTACGAACGTAATACTTAATATGCTGAATTATATAGTATCTTATCCTAGGCTCCGCAGATTCCAGTTGTTACCGTGTCGCAAATTGCGGCACATATCGCGTCGATTTCGCAGTGGGCCGGCGTGAGTGTCGCATGATGCGACGCGTTGGGGGGCGAAGGGGTCCCTCGTCGGTCCCGCCGGCCATCCAGCCCCTTGAAACATCCGATCCGATTCTTTCCCGCCAAGGCGGTGCTGTTCAGATCCTCTGCCCGCAGCTTCCACCGCTCCCCGCCATGTTGACCATCTGAACGCGACCGCGTTCTCCTGACTATCTGCCAATATCCTAAAAATATTAACTAATTTTGAAAAGTGCGCTGCGGGTCGCCTGCGTCCGGCCAGGCGCCCGGCGCGGCATCTCCTATTATGCTAAATTTTATATAACAAAACTTGGCATATCGTTTGCTTTTTAGCAGCGCAACAACAGGCGAAACGGCATACTACTGCGCAAGGGAAATAGAATTTCATGTTGCATGGTAAAACCACAGAGGGCTTATACGATATTTGTATGAGAGTTGTAGAGAGGATGGCAGATTGTCCTTGGAAAAATGTTCAGTTACGTATTCAATATAGACAATAGCAGCATAATATTTTTTTGTCACAGCTATGCAGATAAACCAACTTAAATACTATATGCTTACAAATTTAGGCAAAAGGAGGAAAATAACAAGCATATAAAAGACCAACACATACTGACAAACAGGTAATTTTGTACATTGTAATCGTTTTTACGTCATGCCGATATGTTCCAATACACTCTAAAAGGAGTCGATTATGGATATCAAGGCTGCCGTGGTCCGGGAAAAAGGCGGTAAATTCCTTATCGAAGACATGCAACTTGAAGACCCCAGGGCCAACGAGGTCCTTGTCCGCGTGGTCGCTTGCGGTGTGTGCCATACGGACCTTGGAGTGCGCGACCAGTATTACCCGACGCCTCTTCCCTGCGTGCTCGGCCATGAAGGCTCCGGCATCGTGGAGAAAGTTGGGACGGACGTCACATCCGTCAAGCCCGGCGACTCTGTCGTCATGAGTTTTCTGTCGTGCTACGCCTGCAATACCTGCAAGAGCGGCCTTCCCGGCTATTGCAACGGCATGTATCTCCACAACTTCAGCGGCGGCCGCCCCGATGGCTCCTCGCCCTTGGGCCAGAACGGCGAGCGGATCAACGGCTGTTTCTTCAGCCAGTCCACCTTCGCCACCCACGCCCTGGCCAACGAAGGCAACATTGTGAAGGTGCCCACCGACATCCCCCTGGAACTGCTCGGCCCCCTGGGTTGCGGCGTGCAGACCGGCGCCGGTACCGTCATTAACGCCCTGCGCCCCAAGGCCGGCTCCTCCCTCGTCGTGTTCGGCGTGGGCACCGTGGGCATAAGCGCCATCATGGCCGCGAGGGTCTGCGGCTGCACGAAGATCATCGCCGTGGACATCAACAACGAGCGCCTGGAACTGGCCAAAACCTTCGGCGCGACCCACGGCATCAACGGCAAGGAAACCGATCCGGTCAAGGTTATCCAGGAGATTACCGGTGGCGGCGCGGACTACTCCGTCGAGGCCATCGGCAATCCCCACGTGCTGCGCCAGGCCGTAGACTGCCTCTCCACCACGGGCTTTGGCGCCCTGGTCGGCATGACGCCCCTGGGCACCGAAGTGAAGCTCGACATGAACGGAATTCTTTTTGGCCGGGGCCTGCGGGGCGTCATTGAGGGCGAGGCCGTGCCGCAGATTTTCATCCCGCAGATGATCGAACTCTACAAGCAGGGCCGTTTCCCCATCGACCGCTTGGTTACCTACTACGATTTCAAGGACATCAACCAGGCCGTGGAAGACCTGGAAAAGGGGAAGGTCCTCAAGGGCGTCTTGAAGATGTAGCGGAGGCCGCGGGCACGACCGGCGGGGATGTTCCCGCATCTCCGCCGGCCGCCCGGGCCTGGTCCGGTTTCAAGGACACCGCATGGGGATGGCCATGGAGCTTAAACAGAAAAGCACGTGGGGAGGGAATATGAGAAGGGGTATGACGATCGCGCTGCTCGGAATTTTTCTTTTTTCTTCCAGCCAGGCATTTGCCAACAATGCGCGCGATTATATTCCGCTTGAGCCGAACACTTTTTTCCTCGCTTTGTACTACAACCACAGTTTTGGTAACGAATATTACGTCAACGGCTCAAAAAAAAGCAATTCCGCGAACTACATAGGCAATGTCAGCGTGCTGCGTCCCGTGTATTTCACCCAGCTCGGGCCGTTCACCATTGACCCGCAAATCCTGCTCCCCTTCGGTGAGGTCACCCTCCCCAACCAGCAGTCCTCAGGCATCGGCGATGCCACCTTCGCTTCCACGATCTGGTTCGTCAACAACAAGGAAAGCAAGGTCATCTTCGCCTGGACACCGTACGTGACCGCTCCCACGGGGCAGTATGATCGGGAAAGCGGCATCAACCTCGGAGCCAACCGCTGGGCCACCAAGCAGGAAATCTGCTTCGCCAAGGGGTTCGGCGACCGGACCTGGCTGGAACTGTCGGGATATGCGCAATTTTTTTCCGACAATGACAACGCCCTCAACACCGAAGGACATCGGGCAACCTCATCGCGCGATCCGCTTTTCGGGGGTGACGCGCACTTGAGCTACAACTTCACCCCGGAGTTCTTCGGCTCCCTGGATTATATCTTCACGGGAGGCGGCCGCACCATTGTGGGCGGCAAAGAGCAAAACGACTGGCAAGCCACCCACAACGTCGGCGTGTCGGGTGCCTACATGGTGACGCCACACATGCAGGTCATGACCGCCTTCAGCACTGACGCCGCCGTGGCCAACGGCGTTCGCACCAGCACCGTCATGGTTCGCCTGGGATTCATCTTCTAGTCAAACGGTGCGGCAGGCCTGCCAGGCTTGCCGCGTTGCGTAACATCGCTGTTTGAAACGCACCGTCCTTGATCCGCGGTGTGACGGGATAGTCTTGTCCGACAAACATGTATTGGAGGTCTTCGTATATGACGCCACGTAAAATGCTCCTGAACATCAACGGCGTGGATAAACTGATCGTGACCGATCCGGAGGAGTCCCTGGCCAACGCCCTGCGCGCCTTGGGCCTCACGGGCACCAAGATTGGCTGTGGCATTGGCCAATGCGGCACTTGCACCGTGCTCCTTGACGGCAAGGTCATCCGGTCCTGTGCCCGCAAGATGAAAAATGTCCCGGAATTCAGCAAGATCGTCACCATCGAGGGTATGGGGTCGCCCAATAACCTGCACCCGTTGCAGCTTTCCTGGATCGTCCATGGCGGGGTGCAGTGCGGCATCTGCACCCCGGGGTTCATCGTTTCGGCCAAGGGGCTGTTGGACACCAATCCGGACCCGACACGCGAGGAGGTGCGCGCGTGGTTCCAGAAAAACCGCAACGCCTGCCGTTGCACAGGCTACAAGCAGCTCGTCGATGCCGTGATGGACGCGGCCAAGGTGGTGCGCGGCGAGAAATCCATGGGCGATCTGGCCTTCAAGATGCCGGCCGACCAGCGCATCTACAACTCCAACGTGCCCAAGCCCACGGCCCTGGCCAAGGTGACCGGGCTTTGTGACTACGGCGACGACATCAACCACAAGCTGCCGTTTCCCGTCTGGCACCTCACCGAGGTCCACGCCCGCGTCTCCCACGCCAAAATCCTTGCCGTCGACACGTCGGAAGCGGAAAAAATGCCCGGCGTGGTCAAAGTCATCACGGCCAAGGACATCAAGGGCACCAACCGCATCAACGGCCTGTGCGCCTACCCGACCAACAAGAGCGACGGCTTCGAACGCTGCATCATCAATGACGAGAAAGTCTACCAGTATGGCGACGTCCTGGCCGTGGTGGCCGCCCACACCGAAAAGCAGGCCCGGGCCGCTGCGGACAAGGTGAAGGTCGAGCTGGAGGAACTGCCGGCCTACATGGACGGCCTGGCCGCCGTGGCCGAGGGCGCCATGGAGATCCATCCGGGCACGCCCAACATGTTCTGCGATATGGCCTGCATCAAGGGCGAAGAGACCAAGCCCATCGTCGAGACGGCGCCGTACGTCGTGGAAGGGAGCTTCCACACCACGCGCCAGCCGCACCTCGTGCTCGAACCCATGGTGGGCCTGGCCTATTTCGATGAGGAAGGCCGGTTGACGGTCCAGAGCAAGAGCCAGTTCCTCCACGCCGTGCCGCTCATGGTGGCCGAAGCAGTGGGCATAGCCCCCGATAAGGTCCGCATCATCGACAACCCCGTGGGCGGCAGCTTCGGTTGCACCATGAGCCCGCATCTGGAAGCCGTACTCATGGCCTGCTGCCTCATCCTGGAACATCCCGTCTGCCTGCATTTCGACTATGCCGAGCAGTCCTTTTTCACCGGCAAGCGCGCCACAAGCTATTTCAACGTGCGCATGGCCGCCGACAAAGAGGGAAAACTCCAAGCCATGGAGTACGACTTCCTCTTCGACCATGGCGCCTACCACGACGGCACGTCCGATCCCCTCATCGAGAAGGGATTCCGTTGGTGCGGCGCGGGCCTTTACTTCCCCAACGTCCGGGGCGTGGGGCGCATCTGCTGTTCCAACCATGCCTTCGGCACCGCGTTCCGGGCTTTCGGCTCCCCCCAGGCCCTGTTCGCCACCGAGCAGCTTGCCGACATGATGGCGGAAAAAATAGGCATCGACCCCCTGGAATTCCGCTACCGCAACACCTACTGGCCGGGCACGACCATGACCTCCGGCTGCACCATGGACGTGCATCCCTTTCCCAAGCTCCTGGAAATGATGCGGCCAAAGTACGATGCCGCTCTGGAGCGGGCCAAAAAGGAATCCACGCCGGAAAAAAAGCGCGGCGTGGGCCTGGCGTTCGGCATGTACGACAGCACGTTTAGCGCCAACGACTTCTGCGAGGTCACCCTCGAACTCAATGCCGACGACACGGTCACCCTCTTTTGCGGTTGGCACGACATGGGCCAGGGGGCCGACGCCGGAGCCCTGGTCCTTCTGCACGAGGCCCTGCGTCCGCTGGGGCTTGGGCCCGATCAGATCCGGCTGGTCCTCAACGACACGGCCCTGCACGGCTACTACGGAGCCGCCGCCGGCAGCCGCTCCCATTACATGGGCGGCAAGGCCATGATCGACGGCGCCAACCAGCTCATGGAGGCCATGCGCAAGCCCGATGGCACCTACCGGACCCACGCGGAAATGACCAAGGACAATATCCCCGTCCGCTACACCGGCAAGGCGACCACCGTGGGCTACTCCTCCCTGTGCGACTTCAACACCATGCAGGGCGACCCCAACCCGACCCATACCTACGGCCTGTTCATGGCCGAGGTGGAAGTCGACACCAAGACCGGCAAGACCCGGGTCGTCAAGATGACGCTGCACGCCGACTTCGGGCCCATCGGCAGCAAGCTCGTGGTGGACGGCCAGATGTACGGCGGCATCGCCCAGGGCATCGGCCTGGCCCTCAGCGAAGACTTTGTCGACCCGGCCAGGGATGTCACCCTCAGGGCACAGGGCTTTCCTTACATCATGGACATCCCGGACGACATCGAGGTCGAATATACCGAAACGCCGCGCCCGACCGGCCCGTTTGGCTCCTCGGGCTGCGCCGAACTGTCGCTGACCTCGGGCCATGTGGCCATCGTCAACGCCATCTACAACGCCACGGGCGTGCGGATCTACGAACTGCCCGCCTCGCCGGAAAAGGTCCTCAAGGGCATCAAGACCCTGGAGAAGGGCGGCAAGCTCCTGCCTCCGTCCAGATACTACCTCGGCAGCGACATGTACGAACGGCTTGAATACCTCCGGCAACACCCGGTGGTGTCGGCAGAGGAAAAGAACTAGCCAGCGCCCACCCGCCATGGCGCGGTACGGTTTGGCCTCCCGTAGCGGTGGCGATCGGCCGCGCCATGGCCCTGGAGAACACAACCATGCAACTCAAGGAATTGACCGAGTGGGAGGCGCGCTGCACCCAGGAGGCCGCGTCGGCGTGTCAGGCGGCCTGTCCCCTCCACATGGACGCGCGCGGATTTTGCGCCCATCTGGCCCGCCGGCATTGGGACAAGGCCTGGAACCTGCTGGTCAGGACCGTGCCGTTGCCTGGCCTGTTCGCCCGGTGTTGCGACGCGCCCTGTCAGGACGCCTGCCTGCGCCGGGACCTCGGCGGCGCCATCGCCGTGGGGGCGCTGGAGCGTTTTTGCGCCGAAGCGGCCAAGCCGGTGGCCCCACCCCGGCCGCTGCCGTCGAAGCATTGGGACGTGGCGGTGCTCGGCTCGGGCCTCAGCGGCCTTTGCACGGCCTGGGAGCTCGCCCGTCGGGGTTTCGAGGTCACCCTGTATCGGACGGCCTTGGTCGGAATTCCGAACGAACTGCCGGCTGCTCTCATCGAAACCGAAATGGAAAACCTGGAACGCTTGGGTGTGGTCCTTGTGCCGGCTCCATCCCCGGACCCGGACCTGCCCAAGATCCTGCTCCGGGAGGCCAAGACCGTCTTCGTGGACGCCGACGCCTTGCCCGGGGCCTTGGCCGCGCTCGGCCAACCGGATGCCGCCACATGCGGCACGAAGATAGCCGGGATTTTCGCCAACCGGCCCGGGGAACCGTCCTTTGCCATGCGAGCGGCCGTCGGGCGCCGGGTGACGGTTTCCGTTGAGCGGTTCATGCAGGGCATTGCCCTGACCACGGCCCGGGAGGGCGAAGGGCCCTACCGGACACGCTTGGTCACGGATCTCTCCGGCGTGAAGCCTGTTCCGGCCATTGCCCCGGAGAGGGGGTTCACCGAGGAAACGGCCGAGGCCGAGGCCGAGGCCGGCCGGTGCATCAACTGCCAGTGCCTGACCTGCGTGAAGCACTGCGTATTTCTGGAACATTACAAGTCCTACCCCAAGGCCTACGCCCGGCAAATATACAACAACAGTTCCAACGTGGTGGGCATCCGCCAGGCCAACACCATGATCAATTCGTGCATGCTGTGCGGCCTGTGCGAGGAGCTGTGCCCGGGAAATTTTTCCATGGCCGCCGTCTGCCTGGATGCCCGTCGGGTCATGGTGTGCCAGGACCGGATGCCGCCTTCGGCCCACGAATTCGCCCTGCGCGACATGGCCTTCGCCAACAGCGGCCACTGCGCCCTGGCCCGTCATGCCCCGGGGAAAGACTCCAGCCAGTACCTGTTTTTCCCAGGCTGCCAACTGACCGCCAGCGATCCCGACGGCGTGGCTGCCGCCTACGGCGACCTGCGCTCGAGGCTTGGGGAGGTGGGGCTGCTGCTTTCGTGCTGCGGCGCGCCCGCCCGGTGGTCAGGGCGGGAGGCACGGTTCCAAGAGGCCATGGCCGTCCTTGACGAGCAGTGGCGCAGCCTGGGCCGGCCAACCCTGGTCGTGGCCTGCCCGAGTTGCCAGGTTCTCCTGGCCGAGAGCCTGCCCAAGGCAACCCTCGTTTCCTATTGGTCCCTGTTGCGGGCCATCGGCCTGCCTCCAGGGGCGACGGCTCGGGATGGGGCAACGCTTGCCATCAATGATCCTTGCGCTGCGCGCCATGATGCGACTTTGCAGCAGGATGTGCGGGCCTTGCTTGGCGCATGCGGTGTCACGGTGGTCGAGCCGGCGCTTTCGGGAAGAACCACCGAGTGTTGCGGCTACGGCGGGCTTCTGGCGCAGGCCAATCCGGATCTCGGGATTCGGGTGGCCAGGCACCGGGCCGAGGCCGCTGCCGAGGATTTCGCCACCTACTGCGCCATGTGCCGGGACATGCTGGCCAAGGCCGGCAAGCGGGCCCGGCACCTGTTCGACCTCCTGTTCCCTCGGGGGGGCGACCCCGCAGCCCGGCCGGCCACCGGTTTTTCCCGGCGTCGGGAAAACCGGGTCCGCCTCAAGGAACGGCTGCTGGCGGATCTTTGGAAGGAGCCCGCGCCCGCGCCCAAGGCGGCTTTCGAGTCCATTGCCGTCGCTTTCACCGAAACGGCCGAACGCCATATGGAAGAGCGGCGCATTCTGGTCTCGGACATCCAAAAGGTACTGCGCCACATGGAGGAGACCGGCAGACGATTCGTGCATGAACAAACCGGACACTCTCTCGCGTCGTACCGACCGTCGGTCGTCACCTACTGGGTGCAATACGAAGCAGGCTCCGCGGGCTACCTCGTTCACAACGTCTGGAGCCACCGCTTGCAGATCATGGAAGGACACGCATGAACGCTCTACGGGTGCCGGAAGCAGATGTTCAAGGCTGGAAATGCGCTGCCTGCGGCTGTGAACTTACTTATCAAAAAGTTTCCATGCAATATCTTGGGGGGTTGTTTCAAGTCGAGCTTCTCGGGTGCCAGAAATGCGGCCAAGTGATCGTCACCGAACAATTGGCTCAAGGCAAGATGCATCAGGTCGAGCAAGTACTTGAAGACAAATAACGCCAAAAGACTTATTGGGATCGGACCGATTCATGGACAAGCTCCAATACGGATTAGGCCTGCCCGGTCAACCTTGCCGCGTTGCGACAGCGGCCATTGCTCAATCCGGTGGAAAGCCACGGGAATGGACTTGGGGCCGACCCGGGCGGATACCAAGGTGCCAAGGGCTTCCTCTCCAGGGGCGTCGCACGCCTGCTTGAGACTATAGACCGCCACGGGGACCTGTCCGGCGATGACGTCCGGTATGCACCGTGTATCTTTACCCGAAAATCACTGGAGAGGCCGCTCCTGTGGGAGCCCATGCCACACGGTCCGCGCCGCCGTCCATCTGCCGCCCCATCTTCACTCTTCGGCCAGATTCGGCACAGAGCGGCCCGAGTCCTGCCAGTCGACCTCAGAAGACGAGGAAAACGCCGGGCTACGCCGACTGGCCGTACGGCTTGCCTGGCGCGAACGGCACGATGAACCGCGCAAGCGGTTTTTAGGTGAATCGGGAAGGAGGCCTGCTGCGCCGGTCGCTTTCGATGATTTCATCGAAGAGAGCTATGCCGACACACCCCCTCGCCAGCTATTGAACACCGCTTATGGCTGCGAAGATGGCGCGCGCCCGTTGCCTGAAAGCGTCGGCGTCTGCAGAGGCGTCGATTGCAGGCAGAAACTTCGTCAGCCAGGCGGCGTGAACGTCGGCGAAAGCCTTCATCTCTTTCTTCACAGTCGCAGGCAGGTCGTCGTATTCGGCTGCCATGAAGCCGACCATGCGCATACGGTTGTCGTTCTCGAGGGCCTCGCGAAAAACTTCGGGATATATCCGCAGGCAGGCAATGGGGTCTTTGACCTCGGCCCATAGGGCCTCCAGACTCGCTCGCGAATCCTCCCAATACCGCTTGGCGACATCCGCTCACAATTCCAAGGGGAGGCGTGTGTTATGTACTTTTCGGATGCAACGGAATTGGCAGCCATGGTTCGCTCGAAGAGCCTTTCGCCCGTTGCGATTGCAAGGGCCTACCTTGAACGAATCGAAGCGGCTACCCCCATGCCGCAAGCCGCATCGAGTAAAGTCCTGTCTGCCCCTGAGGGACAGGGCCGGCAGGAGACGAACGCCACCGGCGGCGTTTCGACCTTTTTTCCAGTCAGCCCGAAACAGGGCGTTGCCCTTGCCGGCGGGCCTTGGCACGGGGTTCCGGGAGCTGGTGGATTTCCACTCTGGCATGCGCCTTTTTGCCGCCGACTATACCTTGCACAAGCCGGAAACAATTCGCTATGGAGCCCAGCATTCCTTTTGTGGCCTTGGATTTTACCTGTCCGGGAAAATACGGGTAGGAGCCTCCTGCTTTCCCGACACGTTCATGCTGGGGGGAGGCCAAAGCGCCCTCTTCATTTCACCGGACATCGAAGAATACACCGAATCCGTGTATGTTCAACGGGTGGTTCGCGTCGCCATCGCCCTGGATGGGGACATGCTGCAATCCCTTGCGCTCGAAAACGAGGGGCTGCTTTCAGAGGCATTGTCGCATGGTCCGCAGGTCCGGCCAGGTTACGTCGCCTTGGCCCCGGTCTCTTCCGTCATGCGGACCACCGTGATCCAGATGCTGGCCTGCCCCTATCACGGGGCGGCCCGACGCATGTTTCTGGAGGCCAAGGCGATGGAGTTGCTCTCGCACAAACTCAACGAGATGCAGGCTGCCGCCGGCAGAAAATCGAACCCTCCGGCGCTGTCCTCACGGGACGTCGATTGCGTGCGCCACGCTGCGACGCTGCTCGCAGCCGACCTGGAGCAGGCGCCAAGTCTCGGGGAACTGGCCCAGACCGTGGGCATGAGCCGCAGCAAATTGCACCTGTGCTTTCAGCAGATGCATGGTTGCACGCCGTTTGCGTATCTGCGGGATCGCCGGCTGGAAACTGCGGCCAGCCTCCTGGCCCAGGGCGATATGAACGTCACGGAGGTGGCCTATGCCGTAGGGTATGCCAGTTTAAGCCACTTCACCAAGGTTTTCGCAACACATTTCGGCGTCCTGCCCCGACGATGCCTCAAACGGCCTGTGTCGCGCCAACCCGGATGATCGGACCAAAATAAAATACTGCCCCGTTAGACGCCGTCGCCCGTCGTCCCGTATTGCCCCACCCACGGCCATGCCTGCGGTGGGGCTTTGTTTTGCCCGGTTGCGGCCGGGCATTGGCATTCAACAAGGGAAAGGGGACAGGAAACACTCGGGACGCTCCGGCTTGGCGAGGCTTTTCGAACTGGCGGGCACGAAAAAGTCGCATTTGGTTGCCGCAGCGCTGTTTTCAATCATTGCGTCAGCTTGCGCCTTAGCGCCCTACGGCGTCATCTACCTCGTCCTGGTCAGACTGTTGGCCCCGGATTTCGGCCCCGGGGGTGTGGAGGAGATCCAATCCCTGGCCCTCGTCGCCGGGGGGCTGGTCGTGCTGCGCTGCCTGACCCTTTTTGCCTCGACCATGTGCTCCCATGTCGCCGCCTTCGATATCCTTTATAACCTCAGGAGCGCGCTCACCGCGCACCTGGGGCGGTTGCCCATGGGCTATTTTAGCGCCCGCCAGACGGGGCAGATCAAAAAGGTTCTCTACGAGGACGTGGAGGAACCGGAAGGCGTTATCGCCCACCATATCCCGGACCTCGTGTCAGGGGCCGTGCTGCCCGTCCTGATCGTCGGCGTGCTGTTCATGGCGGACTGGCGGCTGGCTCTGATCGCCCTGCTGCCGTTGCCGCTCGCTTTTTTCCTGCAACGCCGGGTGTTCGCGCGCGACGGCCTGGGGCAGCGGGCACCCGTTACCACGACGCCCTGGAGGCAATGAACGCCACCATAGTGGAATACATGCGGGGCATGCCGGTCATCAAGATTTTCAATCAGACCGTTTCCTCCTTCGCCAGACTCAAGGAGGCCGCCCTGGTCTACCGGCGTTACATCGAAGAGATCAGCCGGGCATGGCTCCGTCATGGGCGATGTTCGTGGTCGTCACCTCCTCGGGGCTGCTGTTCCTTTTGCCGTTCGGGCTGTGGCTGTATCTGGACGGGGCGATCAGCCTGCCGACGCTGCTGCTGTTCCTCATGCTCGGGTCATCGCCGGCGATTTGCGCCATCTGTACGGACTCGTCCTCCTGAACGTCGTGCACCTCATGCTTCGGGGCGCTCCGGCGGGCATCCTTTTCCTGGTGGTTCTCGAACTGCTGCGGCCCCGTGAAGCGGTGGACGTCGCGCGCCTGGCCGTCTTGTCCGCGCTCATGGCCGTGGTCATGGTCGCCGACCTGTTTGTGGCCGTACGGGCCCACGTGCGGGGCTACATTTCGGCTTATTCCCTGGCCACGGCGGCCCGGCTGCGTCTGGGCGACCATCTGCGCCGTCTTTCCCTCGGCTTTTTCAAAAAACGCGACCCCGGCGACATCTCCGCGCTGCTCCTGCAAGACATGGCCAAGGTGGAATCGATCTTCGGCCATTTCTTTCTGGACGCCATGGCCTGCCTTGTGCTGTCGGCCATGATGTGCGCCTTTTCCTCTCCAAGGACTGGCGCATGACGCTGCTGATAATCGTTTCCGTTTCCGTGGCCGTGCCAGGGCTGCCCCTGGCCGGCCGGATGATCGCCCGTTTCGGCCGGCGGCACGTCGTTTCCCGCAACCGCACGGCCTCGCGGCTCCTGGAATATCTGCAGGGCATCAAGGTGCTCAAGGCCTTCTGCCTGACCGGCCGCGACAGCAGGCGGCTCGACGAGGCCATGCGCCGCCTGCGTGACGACAGCATCCGCCTGGAAGCCGTGGCCGGCGCGCCGGTCATGCTCTATGTGATCATCCTCGAGTTGGGCTTTGTCGGTCTGCTGGTCTTCGGGGCCCGGCTGTTCGCCTCTGGGGGGCTTGCGGTGCCGGTGTTCGTCCTTTTCCTGGTCGTCGGCTACAAGCTCTTCGAACCATTGATCAATTTCGGCGTCTTCATTTCCGAGATGCGCCACATGCATATTGCCGCGAACCACATCGCCGAAGTGCTCGACACGCCACCCTTGCCCGAGCCGGCGGAGCCGTCCCTGCCCCCGTCCACGGACGATTTCGCCAAGCCCACGGGCGATGCCGTGAGAGACGCCCGGGCGGATGTGCTTTAGTGCCGGCGGCAGGCGGGTCATGCCTGCGAGGTGTGAGAATTGCCAAAGACAAGGGAGCGTTCCATGGACAAATTGGGGAGGAAATCGGGCGGCAAACCGCTTCTGGCAGCGTTGCTGGCCGTCGGTGTCGCGTTCTCCGGCCAAAACATTTCGGCAGCCGAGGACGCCGCCAAGAGAGGGCGTCCTGGCCGGCGGCCGGGCGGGGTGGACGGGGGAGGTCCAAGGAAACGGTGAGTTGGCACGGGGACAAAGAAAAAGGGGTCACCGATTTCTCGGCACCCCCTTGGCATTGCTTCGTGATGGGGCTGGAGGGGATCGAACCCGCGACCTCTTGAATGTTTTGCCAGCAATAAATTGGAATTATTAACTTAAAACAAAAAAAGAAACCACAGGACCGTACATAGCGCCCCCGACGAGCAGAGCCTGGGAATTACTGGCCCGGCTGGAACCCGGCCACCAGGTCATGCCACCCGTAGTGCCGAGTAACACCAGTCTTGTATTATGACTGCCCTTGCCAACCCTGGGCTTGTCGCTTGGCTGGGATGCAAGCACATTCTTAGCGCCGAGACCTGTCATGAGCGGTGCCAACGCCAACGCACCCATCCCCTTGAGCACTGTCCGGCGAAGCATTTTCGGCCCAAAACCTTTACGGGAATGCATATGGTTCTCCTTGGTTCTGTTTGGAATGGTCCGCAGGGGCGATGCTGTGCCTGCCAACTGAACATAGAGCCTATCCAGGATGGCCATCTCGAACCGGTCGGAGGGCAGGTACATGCCCATAAAGTGCAGCGTGAAGTCCTGGTCGAACCGGCCGGCGTCCAGGTAGTCTAGGAGGCACCGGTAGGCCATACCGATAAAAGGGCCGGATCTGATCCCGGCGATCCCCCGCAGGGCGACCATGCCGCCCTGGCCGTGCGCTTCGTGACCACCGCACGGCCCCCGTCGGGGTCAACGCAAGGTCGAGCCTCGGGCAAGGAGAGGAAATGGCCATAGGATACGCAAGTCCCACAAACCTGTCACAGCTTTTCGAAGCTATGTCCACCCTGCCCGAATACCGGCTGTTCGCCGGCGGCACGGACCTTATGGTGCGCAAGGGGCGGGGCCTGCTCCCCCTCGGCGCCATCATCAATCTGCTCACGGTGGCCGAAATGCAGGGCATCGTCGAATCGGACGGCAGCCTGGATCTGGGCGCCCTGGCCACCCATGCCGCCATTGCCGCTCATCCGGGCGTCCAGCAGGCCGCCGGCGCCCTGGCCCAGGCCAGCTCCCAGGTCGGTTCCCCGCAGATCCGCAACATGGGCACCCTGGCCGGCAACATGTGCAATGCCTCGCCCGCCGCCGACACCGCCACGCCGCTGCTCGCCCTCGAGGCCATGGTGGTGGCCGCCATGATGGGCCGACCCGCAAGGGAACGCCACATCCCCATCCGGGAATTTTTCCGCGGTCCGGGCAAAACCTGTCTCGAACCCGGCGAAGTGGTCGTGCGCGTACGCATCCCCATTGCCTGCTCGACCCTCGGCACGGGCTCTTCCTTTATCAAACTCGCGCGCCGCCGGTCCCTGGCCATCGCGGTCATCAACGGGGCGGCCTGGATCGCACTCGCCGGCAGCGCGGCGCCGTGCATCGCCGAAGCCCGCATCGCCCTTGGCGCCGTGGCCCCCACGCCCATACGCCTGCCCGCTGTCGAGGATTGGCTCAGGGGCCGACCCGTGACCAAAGCGGTGTTCGCAGAGGCCGGACGGCGCGCCCTCGCCTGCATCAACCCCATAAACGACATCCGCGCCACAGCGGACTACCGCCGCGACGTCGCGGCGGTGCTGGTCGAACGCCTGCTGACCCGGGCCGCTCTGGACGCCAATTTTTGCCTCGAGGATGAAGCGCCGGTTTCCCCCGGGCGCGTGTCGCCTGCGCAAGCCCATGGAGTTGCGACAAAATGACTGTAAACACTGTCTGCCTGCACAAACGGACCGCCCCATGCAAACGACCGGCAACCTGCGGCGAGTCGGTGCACATCGCGCTGACCGTCAACGGACGCACCGTGGAAGCTGACATCCCGGTCGACCTGACGCTCCTTGATTTTCTCCGGGAAAACCTGGGCCTGACCGGCACCAAGCGCGGTTGCGGCGAAGGGGATTGCGGCGCCTGTACCGTGCTCGTCGACGGCCAGGGCGTCACCGCCTGCGTCATGCTCGCCGTGCAGGCCTGCGGCCGGGACGTCTTCACCGTGGAAGGACTGGCCCAGGGCGGCAGGCTGCATCCGATCCAGGAAGCCTTTTTGGAAGTCGGCGCCGTGCAATGCGGGTTCTGCACCCCGGGGATGCTGCTTATGGCCAAACAACTCCTCGACGCCAACCCCAATCCGACCCGGGAGGAAATCGTCGCCCAGCTGGCGGGCAATCTGTGCCGGTGCACGGGCTACACCAAGATCGTCGACGCCGTGGCTCTGGCCGCACGCAAGATGCGCGTCCTTTCCTAGACCGTACAGCCCACAGGAAGCCACCGTGCAACAGCTCCATTCCGTCATAGGACAGTCCGTCAGGCGTGCGGACGGATTCGACAAAGTCACGGGCAAGGCGCTTTTTGCCGCCGACATGTGCATGGACGGGATGCTCTACGGCAAGGCCCTGCGCTCCACCGTGCCCCACGGCGTGCTCGAGGCCCTTGACCTGGAGGCGGCCCGGGCCATGCCCGGCGTCCATGCCGTGCTCACCGCCGCGGATATTCCCGGCGCCAATTCCCATGGGATCATCATGAAGGATGAACCCGTCTGCGTCCCCATCGGCGGCAGGGTCCGCCGCGTAGGCGACCCCCTGGCCCTGGTCGCCGCGGACACCGAGGCCATCGCCGCCGAGGCCGTGCGCAGCATCCGCGTTTCCATCCGGGAACTGCAGCCGGTGTTTGACATGTTCGAGGCCATCAAGCCGGAAACGCCGCGTTTGTACGACCATCCCAATGCGCTTAACCGGCACATCGAAAAAGGGAATGTGGACGCCGCCTTCGCCGTCGCCGACCTGTGCGTCGAAGGCCATTACCGCACCCAGCGGGTCGAGCACGGCTATATCGAACCGGAAGCCGCCCTGGCCTACTGCGACGGCAATATCGTCCACGTCCACGTTGCCACCCAGAACCCGCATTTCGATGCCAAGGAAGTGGCGCGCAACCTGGGCATCGGCATGCACAAGGTGCACGTCGTCCAGATGACCACGGGTGGCGGCTTCGGCGGCAAACTCGACATGTCGCTGTCCGTGCCGACGGCGCTGCTCGCCTGCGCCAGCAACCGCCCGGTGAAAATCGTCTGGTCGCGCACGGAAAGCCTGCTTTTCAGCGTCAAACGCCATCCCTACGTGGTGGACATCAAGCACGCCGTAAAAGCCGACGGGACGATTCTCGCGGTGCAATGCGCCATCTATGGGGACACCGGTGCCTACGCTTCCTTCGGCCCCGGCGTACTCACCCGGGCGGCCGTCCACTGCACCGGTCCCTACAACATTCCAAACGTCTGGACCGACGCCTACACCGTGTTCACCAACAACCCCACGTCCGGGGCCATGCGCGGCTTCGGCGTGCCCCAGATGAGTTTTGTCGTGGAATCGCAAATGGACTGCATTGCCGAAAAACTCGGCCTGTCCCCCTACGCCCTCCGCTACAAAAACGCCTTGCGCCCCGGCGACGCCATTTCCACGGGCAGCGTGCTGCGCCAAAGCGTGGGCATCGTCAAAACCCTGGAGGCGGTCAGGGCCAAGGCCCGGGAGGTGTTCCACCTCGACGTGGCCGCGCCCCACAAGCGGGAACAGACCAACGGCAAACGGCGCGGGTTCGGCTGCGGCTGCATGATGTACGGCTGCGGCAATACCGGTCTGCCCAATCCCTCCGGCGCTTTCGTGGACATCCTGGACGACGGCACGGTGCGGGTGCTGACGGGCTGCGCCGAGATCGGCCAGGGATCTTCCACCGTCCTGGGACAGATCGCCGCCCAGGAAATCGGCGTCCCGTTCGAGGACGTCCTCGTCCTGGCCGGCGATACCAGCCAATCCCCGGACGCCGGCGCCTCCTCCGCCAGCCGCCAAACCTATATTTCGGGCAATGCCGTCCAACGAGCCGCCCGCGAGGCCAAAACCAACATCTACACCATGGCCGCCGAAATGCTCGGCGTGCCCGTGGACGCACTCGTGGGCGAAAACGGCGTCATCCGCGCGCAGCCTCAGGCGTCCGCACAGCTCTCGGACTGCCAGAAAACCTGCCAGGGTTCGCTCGGGCTCACCCCCGTCCCGGCGCCCAATCCCCAAGGGACCTCCGTCACCTTCAAAGAGGCGGTCGCCAAGTGCCGCGCCAAGGGCATCATGTCCATCGGCAGCGGCTGGTTCAATCCCCCCACCACCTCCCTGGATCCTGTTACCGGCCAGGGGGACCCATACGGTTGCTACTCCTTTGCCGCCCAGCTGGCCGAAGTGGAAGTGGACACGGAAACCGGCGAGGTCCGGCTGCTCCAGGTGGTGGCCGCCCACGACGTGGGCAAAAGCGTCAATCCCATGCTCTGTGAAGGGCAAATCCAGGGCGGCACCATCATGGGCATGGGCTATACGCTGCTGGAAGAAGCCCTTTGCGAGAAAGGAACAATTCGGACGGACAGCCTCAACACCTATTTGATGGCAACCTCCATGGACGTCCCCGTCATCCATCCCATCATCGTGGAGGACAATGAAAAAACAGGACCGTTCGGTGCCAAAGGCATTGGCGAGCCAGCGCTCATTCCGACATCGGCGGCCGTTGCCAACGCCATTTTTGACGCCGTCGGCGTGCGCGTGCGTTCCTTGCCGATCACCCCGGAAAAAATGCTCACCCTGCTCAAGGAGGTACAGACCTCAAACAAGTAAGACGACAGGCAGCCGCTTTTAAAGGTTTTTTCCGATCCACTACACGGTCATCGTACTGTGGGGATGCAAATGACTATCGTCGAACGTTTGGGGAAATTACCACTGGGTTGGTTTCATTGGCGCTTGCTGCTCATCATGTGTCTCGGCTGGGCGTTTGACTCGATGAATACCGGCATCGTCGCCTTTGTACCATCTGAAATTTGAAATAGGTGGCTCTCTGCATGGACAATGAAATAGCCAGGAGACAGGGACGGTTTTCGGAGGAGATGGTCAACATCCTGCTCGAGGACAATCCCTTGCCCACGACCGCTTGAATAGTAGCCCACAAAACCTATCCCGGTCCCAACAGCGCACCACAACCAAAAATTCCTAAAAAATCTACACGGAAACAGAAAAACTAACCAAGCTAGACACTTGGGGGACTTTCCAGAAGCGTTGGGATACTTTCTCGTACAAATCGAAGGGAAAATCTAGATGGGGATGCTGGGGCGGAGTCCAACACCGTAGCCAACGGGTAGTGTTGGCGCTGGTGCTTTTCCCAAAAGAAAAAGGGGTCACCGATTTCTCGGTAACCCCTTGGCATTCTTCTTGGTGGAGCTGGAAGGAATCGGACCCACGATCCTATTTACCGAAGTCCATTGACGTTGGCTGTTTTTTTGAGACTTCTTTAAATGATAGATAGGTAAACAAGCACTTAACAGAATAACATATTGTCGATAGAATTAAACACGAAATGCCTGCTATATTTAGCCATAATGCCTCATTGGAAAAATCTTGCAACCTATCTAATGATACAATCTTCCCACCTGTTGCATAGACAAGCAGCGGAGTTACTATGAAAGCTATCCCAAAAAAAAGCAACGTCCCTGTTTGCAAAAGATTATTATAAATCCTTTGAAAACTATCAACTGATTTATCAACGACAACCCTAAACTTATCTAGAATTTCCATCGCACGCCTCTCTTTTTCTGCTCGATTTATCACTTCTTGAACGAGTTTAGACAGCGACATGACATGCCTATTTCGAGATTTGCGTTAGCGTTATGCAGCGTAGATCCCATGATCCCTAAGAAACAGGAACTCTGGATTCCATGCCCCGCCCATCAAGACATGTTATCCTATTATCAATACACTTACTCCGATGACAAGGGAAAAATATCCCATCACTTGAAAATCCCGCCAGAAAACTGAGGAGGGGTCCAACACCTCAGCCAACGGGTAGTGTTGGCGCTGGTGCTTTATCCAAAAGAAAAAGGGGTCACCGATTTCTCGGTAACCCCTTGGCATGCTTCGTGGTGGAGCTGGAGGGAATCGAACCCACGACCTCTTGAATGCCATTCAAGCGCTCTCCCAACTGAGCTACAGCCCCGCAGCGAGAGGTGAAATTACGCGCGACCCGAAAAATGTCAAGCGCTATTTCCAGCCCGCACAATTTTTTCGCGCGCTTTCCTTCCAAACCCGTTTCCCGTACATACCGGCCGTGGCGTCTTCGGCGCAAACGCCCCAAGGAGTCCCATAAACGTGCTCGCCCTGGCCAATCGCTTGCTGCGAAAAACTCTCTGGGTCGCCGGCATATTCCTCGGCATCACCCTCATCTCCTTCGCCGTCATCCACCTCGCCCCGGGCTCGCCCACGGACATGCAGACCACCCTCAACCCCCTGGCCACCGCAGAAACCCGCGCCCGCCTCGAAAAACTCTACGGCCTCGACCGTCCCCTCTACATCCAATACGCCGACTGGCTCGGCAAACTCGTCCGCTTCGACTTCGGCCAGTCCCTCTCCGGCGACCACAGGCCCGTCTGGGAAAAAATCAGGGAACGCCTGCCGCTGACCTTCTCCATGAACATCGTCTCCCTGCTCCTCACCCTGGCCGTGGCCGTGCCCATCGGCGTCGTTTCCGCCCGCCGCCAGGGAGGCGCTTTCGACCGCGGCGCAACCGTCCTCGTCTTCATCGGCTTCGCCATGCCCGGCTTCTGGCTGGCGCTTCTGCTCATGCTCCTTTTCGGCATCTCCTGGCCCGTGCTGCCCATCTCGGGCCTGACTTCCATGGACTTCGCCACGCTGTCCCCCCTGGGCAAAGCCGGCGACCTCGCACGCCACCTCGCCCTGCCCATTTTCATCTACACCTTCGGCAGCCTCGCCGGCATGTCGCGCTTCCTGCGCTCCTCCATGCTCGAAGTGCTGCGCCAGGACTACATCCTCACCGCACGGGCCAAGGGCCTGCCCGAACGCGTGGTCATCTACAAGCACGCCCTGCGCAACGCCCTCCTCCCGGTCATCACCATCCTCGGACTCTCCGTGCCCGGGCTCATCGGCGGCTCGGTCATCATCGAATCCATCTTCGCCCTGCCGGGCCTGGGGCAGCTCTTCTACCAGTCGGTCATGGCCCGGGATTACCCGCTCATCATGGGCAACCTCGTGCTTGGCGCGGTCCTCACCCTCGCCGGCAACCTGCTCGCCGACGCCGGCTACGCCCTGGCCGATCCGCGCATCCGCCTGGGAGGCCGCGAAGGTGCGTAAGGCCGTCTTTTCCCGCCTGCGCCGGCTGCTGCCGCGCCACGGCATGCTCTGGGCCGGACTCGTCCTCGTCGGCGGCATCTCCCTGGCCTCGCTTTGCGCCCCGCTGCTCACCAGCCACAGCCCCACCGCCCTCGACGTCAACTCCATCCTCATGCCGCCCGGCCACGGCCATCTCCTCGGCACCGACGCGCTGGGCCGCGACGTGCTGGCACGGCTCCTTTACGGCGGCCGGGTGTCGCTTTGGGTCGGCTTCGTGGCCGTGGGCCTTTCCGTCTCCATCGGCCTGTTCCTCGGCCTGTGCGCCGGCTATTTCGGCGGACTCGTGGACGAAGGCATCATGCGCGGCGTGGATGTGATGCTGTGCTTCCCCTCGTTTTTCCTCATCCTGGCCGTCATCGCCTTTCTCACGCCCTCCCTGGCCAACATCATGGTCGTCATCGGGCTCACGTCCTGGATGGGCGTGGCCCGCCTCGTGCGCGCGGAGACGCTGACGCTGCGCGGCCGCGAATTCGTGCTGGCCGCCCGGGTGTCGGGCATGGGCGCGCCGGGCATCCTTTTCTACCACATCCTGCCCAACGCCGTCGCGCCGGTCCTGGTTTCGGCCACCCTCGGCGTCGCCGGCGCGATCCTCACGGAATCGTCCTTGAGCTTCCTGGGCCTTGGCGTGCAGCCCCCCATGCCGAGCTGGGGCAACATGCTCATGGAGGGCAAGGAAGTGCTGGAAGTGGCCCCGTGGCTCTCCATCTTCCCGGGGCTGGCCATCCTCTTCACCGTGCTCGGCTACAATCTCATCGGCGAAAGCCTGCGCGACATCCTGGACCCCAGGCTGCGGCAGTAAGGCGCGCATATGATCGAAGTCCTACGCATAAAAAACCTGGCGCTCATCGACGACCTGGAGCTGGAATTCGGTCCGGGCCTCAACGTGCTCAGCGGCGAGACCGGCGCGGGCAAGAGCTTCATCATCTCAGCCGTCAACTTCCTCACCGGCGAGAAGATGCACCCCGACCTCGTGCGCGCCGGCTGCGACAAGGCCGTGGTCGAGGCGCTGTTCGTCATCGACGGCGAGGACCTCGTCCTGCGCCGCGAGCTCGCCGCGGATACCGGCCGCAGCCGCATCTACGTGGGCGACGCCCTGGCCTCGCGCGAGACGCTTGCCGGCCTGCGCCCGAAACTGCTGCTCCACGCCTCCCAGCACGGCCAGCAGCGCCTGCTCCAGCCCGGTTTCCAGGCCGCCCTCCTCGACGGCTTCCTGGCCGATCCCGCGCCCCTTGCGGCCCGCAACCGGCTGGCCAGGGAACTCCACGACCTCGGCGCGCGCATCCGCGACCTGGACGCCAAGGCCGCCGCGCTGGAGGAGAAACGGCAATTCCTGGAATTCCAGCACGCGGAGATCGAAAAGGTGTCGCCGCTTCCCGGCGAGGAAGACGCGCTCGTCGCCCGCCGCGCCGCCCTGGCCGAGTCGCGCAAGGCCGCCGAAGCCCTGTCGCGCGCCCAGGACGCCATCGAGCGCGAACCCAAGGTCCTCGACGTCCTGGCCGACCTGCACCGCGAACTGCTCCATGCCGGCACGATCTTTCCAGAATTCGCCGACGACGCCGAGGCCGTGGCCTCCTTCCGCCATCAGGTCAAGGACATGGCCGCGCGGCTGCGCAAGAAACCCGCCGCCGCAACGTCGGCCGGCGACGCCGAGGCCGTGGAAAAGCGCCTGTTCGAGCTGGCCACCCTGCGCCGCAAGCTCAAAAAGACCCTGGCCGAGATCGTGGACATGGACGCCGCTATCAAGGCCAACCTGGATTTTCTCGACGCCTGCGCCCTGGACCGCAAGCAGCTCGCCCGGCAGGAGGCGGCCCTGGTCGCCGAACTGGCCGACGCCCTGACCGCCCTGGGCACCGCGCGGCGGCAGGCCGCCGACGCCCTGGCCGCCTCCCTGGAGGACATCCTGCGGGGACTGGGGTTTTCCAAGGACGTGCGCGTGCTGTTTGATTTCTCTCCAGCCGAGGTCTACGCGCCCGTAGCCGCCCCGGGCGAGGCGCTTGTCGAGGAGCGCGCGCGCATCCTCTGGCGGCCAAACCCCGGCCAGCCGCCGCAGCCGCTCGACAAGATCGCCTCGGGCGGCGAGCTGTCCCGCTTTCTTTTGGCGCTCATGTCCCTTTCCGCCGAGCCCGGCGGGCCGACGCTCATCTTCGACGAGATCGACGCCGGCATCGGCGGCCTGACGCTCGGCAGCGTCGGGGCCTACGTGAAAAAGCTGTCCGCCACGTCGCAGATCCTGCTCATCACCCACTGGCCGCAGCTGGCGAGCCTGGCCGACCGCCACTTCCAGGTGCAAAAGACCGTGGAGGACGGCCAGACCAGCACGCGCTGCCAACGGCTCGAAGGCTCCGCCGTGGCCGCGGAACTGGCGCGCATGGCCGGCGGCGGCGAAGCCGGCGCGGAGATGGCCCGCCGCCTGCTCGCGGCCGGGGCCTGAAGTCGCGAGAAGACACTCCGTCTCCTTTACACTGCTTTAAAATTCCTGTAACTTTTTCTAAGATCGTCGTCGCCCTTTTGCCCGACGATGCGAGCGATCGAGCCATCCTGCCTTTCTGAGGACGCCGTACAAGACGTTTGCAACGCCTTTAGACGTTTTTCCGGGAGGTTCAAATGGCCGCCACAGGGCTCCCCACACCGTGCTCCAGGTTCGCGACGCTCCTTTGCCGTTTCCTGATCCAGGCGCTCTGCCTCGGTTTCGCTCCCTTCCTGTCGGTGGCCCCGGCCTCCGCCGACGACGACCTCCTGCTCTTCGTACCCGCCCTGATCGGCCTGCCCTCCGGCAATGCCGCCATCGGTGCCGGCGGCGGCACGCTGCGCGCCGGGGCGACGAGCGTGACCGTCGCCGCCGGCACGTTCGACGCCACCGTGCAGATGACCCTGGACACCCGCCGCACCGCGCCGGCTTTCCTCGGCCAGCCGTCGTCGCGGGTATACGACCTCGGCATCGAGAGCGGCCGCATGGACAAGGAACTCGCCGTGGCCCTTTCCGGCTTCGGCGGTCCGGACCGGGACGTGGCCGTGGCTGTGGCCGAACAGGCGGACTACGATACGGATCGGGTAACGGCGCGCCCGGCCATGGTCACGGGACAGGTGCGAAGCGGCATCCTGCGCTTCACCATCCCGGCAACGGAAACGCAAACCGCAAGCAACGCCCAAAATCCGACCCGCGCCGCAGCCGCCCCGGATACGCCCACCCGGACCGGCTTCACCTTCTGGGCCGTGACTGGCTTCAACGCCATGGAAAGCACGCACTTCCGGCTCTACTACCCGGCCTCCATCCAGGCGGACGCGGACATGGCGCAAATCATCCTCAACGACGCCGAGGACGCCTACACCCGCCTGCACGACATGGGCTTTCTCACCACCGGCCTGTCCCTGCCCATGTCCATCACCGTGGAGGCCGGCCTGGGCACGCGGGACGGCGAGGCCGGCATCCCGCTTTCGGGCAAGGCCGGGCAGTATCTCAATCTCAACGTCAACCTGTGCGCGCCGACCCACGCCGACAAACTGCGCGCCACCATCGGCCACGAATTCTTTCACATCGTGCAAAACCTCTACGACCCCCGCTCGGCCTTGCGCATCCGCCACCCGCGGGCGCACCCGTATTTTCTGTGGATCAGCGAGGCGTCTTCGGTCTGGTTCGAATCCGTGGTGCTTGAGTCGAGCACGTACGTGGCCGATGTCTTCGTCTCCAACATCGATTCCTACCGCCAAGGCCCGGAAACCTACGTCGACCATGCCGAGGCCCAATCCATCGGCTACTTGGCCTCGGGCTTTTTGCGCTACCTCACCGACGCCCGGGGCTCCAACACCCTCGTCTACGACATCTGGAAGGAGGTACGCGACGAAGGCAGGGGGACGTCTGACTACTCCGACCTCACGGCCGTTATCCGCGCAGTGGGTTCCGCCGTGACGACAGGCGCCCAATGGACCGACTTCGTCCAGCGCCTGCTGTCCAAGACGAGCGGACACGGAGGCTGGCCGGAGCCGTCGTCCACCGCTTCGCGCTATTCCTATGGCAGCCAGGGATTTGTGACCGCCTGGGATTTCGCAGCCGGCCTCGCTCCGTTTTCCGCCGCGAAATGGAAGGTCGGGTTCAACAAGATCAATGCCGGCGACACGGACTATTTCGCCCGCGTCGACAGCAGCGACGCCGTCGAATACGCCGTGTTCAAAGGGACGGGCAAACCGCCCAGCTACGCCCGTCTGGGGACCGTCTCCCCTGGCGCGCCGCTCAATTTTACCGTGGCCGAAGGGGATTCCGTCATCGTCACGGCCTCCAATTCCGACACCACGCCCCCGTATAAGACCCCGAGCAACGCCGCCGTGCATATCGGCCTCAAGGATACCTGCCGGTATTGTCCGGGCATCCCGGCCACGGCCACCCTGTCCATGGCCACCGCAAGGGAGCGCCTCTGGCGGCACGAGACAAAAGGCCATCAGGTGGCCTACGAAATCTATGGGGACGACGCGCGCACGGTCATCATCCAGGCCGAATGCTACGAATACGAGACAGGACACTGTTCAAGCCAATCCAGCTGGTATGAAAACGGCAAACGGGAATGGGAGCGCCCTTACGATTCCGACTGTTCCCTAAACGGTGTTCTCAAACATTACTACGACACCGGCGTTCCCGACGAATTCAAGACTTACGCGCACGGCTACCAGACCGGCGCTTATACGAAATATTACGAAAACGGGAACTACCAGATCACCGGCTACAAAGACAACGGAGCATATGTCGGCACCTGGACCTGGTACGACGAAAACGGGACGCCGATCCAGGTCTGCACGGACATGGGAACGTCGAACCCGAACTGCTATACCCCGGGCTGAGACCGCCCGGCCTGCCGCCAGTTTGCATCCGGGCGGTCCAGGTGGTAGGGCGTGCCGAGATGCGTGTCTCCAGCCCTGGCGCGGATGCGCCGCCGCCATGCTGCGCGTAGCGGGCCTTTCCCACGTTTTCGGCGACCGCCGGGTGCTGGCCGATTTCTCCCTGCGCCTGCCCGAGGGGGGCTTCGCCTTTCTGACCGGCCCCTCGGGTTCGGGCAAGACCACGCTGTTGCGCCTGCTCCACGGCAGCCTGCCCGTGCAGCAGGGCACGGCCGTCATCGCCGGCCACGACCTCGCCGCCGTCACCCCGCGCACGCTCCACACCCTGCGCCGCGACGTGTCCATGGTGTTCCAGGATTTCCGCATCCTGCCCGACCGCACGGTCTTCGACAACGTGGCCCTGCCCCTTGCCGTGCGCGGCGCGCCGCGCGAGGTGCTCGACCGGCGCGTGGGCGCGGCCCTTGTCGCGCTCGAACTCGACGCCGACGCCAGGCGTACGGCCGGGGAGCTCCCCGGCGGCGGGCAGCAGCGCGTGGCCATCGCCCGGGCCGTGGTCGCGGGGCCGAAAATCATGCTCGCCGACGAACCCACGGGCAACCTCGACGACGCCCTGTCGATGAAGGTCCTCGGCATCCTGCGCCAGTTCGCGGCCCACGGCACGGCCGTGCTCATGGCCACGCACAGCCGCGACATGGTCGCCGCCGCGCCGGACGCCACGGTCTTCACCCTGCCCGCCCCGGGAGGCACGCCGTGATCGGGCGGCTCGTGCTTGCGGGCTGCCGCGACGCGTTGCGCCGGCCCGGCATCCTTTTCGCCGCGTTCCTGGGCGTTGTCGCCACGCTCTACCTCGGCGGCCTGTTCGCCCTGGCCCACGTGAACCTGGAGGCGACGCTTGCCCGGGACCAGGGCCGCGTGCGCTTCCAGGTCTACTGGAAGCCCGGGACCGACCCGAAGCTCGTCGCGCGGCAGATGGACTGGATGCGCGCCCTGCCCGGGCTCGTGGACACCCGCGCCTTCACCCCGGACCAGGCGCTCGCCGTCATGGCCCAATCCCTGGGACCGGACGCCGACCTGTCCGCCTTCGCCGGCAAAAGCCCCCTGCCCCACACCATGCTCCTCACCTTCCGCCCCCCCGTGGCCGAAGAGGGCTTCGCCCGCGACGTCCACGACCGGCTGCGCGCCGTGGAGGGCGTGGCCGAGGTGCGCTACGACCCCCGCGAACTGGACGCGGCCGCGGCGCTCGGCGTGCTTTCCCGGCGCGCGGCGCTGCCCCTGGCCGGGCTGCTCACGCTGCTCGTCGGACTCGTGGTCGCCGGCATGGTGCGCCTCACACTTTCGCGTCGGCGCGACGAACTGGAGATTTTGCGCCTGGTCGGCGCGTCGGAGTGGTACATCCGGCTGCCGCTTGCGGCCGGGGCCGGCGTCACGGGCATGGCCGGCGCGGGGGCGGCGCTCGTCCTGCTCAAGGTGACGCAACTGGCGCTGGTCGCGGCCCTGGACGTGCCGCCCCTTTTCCTGCGCCTGGCCTTTTTCCCGCTGCCCTATGCCGCGGCCGCCGTCCTCGCCGCGGGCGGCATCGCCGCCCTGGCGGGCCTTGCCGCGGCCATGGAGTCGCGCGCCTGATGCCAGCGCCCCTCGCCGTCGTGCTGGCCGCCCACGGCTCCCGCCATCCCGGGGCCATGAATGCGCTTGACGCCTTCAAGGAAACCCTGTTGCGCGAACTGCCGGGCGCGGCCGTGGAGATCGCCCGCACGGTCGGGCGCAAGCACGGCGGGCGGCACGATTTCGGCGGCGCGCGCCGCGTGGCCGACGTGCTCGCCGGTCTTGCCGCATCCGGCGCGGCGCGCATCGTCGTGCAATCCCTGCACGTCGTGCCGGGCGAGGAATACCACGAAATGCTCGCGGGCCTGGGGCGGTTCCTGGAAACGGACGGGGCCGGGCTCACCGTGTCCGTGGGCGCGCCGCTGCTGGCGAGCCTTGCCGACGTGGACCGCGTGGCCGGGGCGCTGCTCGCCGGGCTGCCTGCCGCGCGCCGCGCCGACGAGGCCGTGGTGGTCATGGGGCACGGCGCGCCGCCGCCCGGTGCCGGATTCTACGCTTCCCTGGCCGCCGCGCTCGCCCGGCGCGACGCGCGGATGCATTTCGGCACCATGCCCCGGGAGAAAGGCGCGCCCTGCCCGGACATCGCCCGCATCCGCGACGCGCTGCTCGCGTCCGGGACGCGCTCGGCCTGGCTCTCGCCCTTTTTCACCGTGGCCGGGGCGCACGCCTGCTGCGACCTGGCCGGCGACGCTCCGGGTTCCTGGCGCGGCGTGCTGGAGGCCTCCGGCATCCGCTGTCGCCCGCTCCTGGCCGGGCTCATCGAACAGCCCCCCCTCGCCGCCATCTGGCGCGACCACCTCGACACGGCCCTCTCCCGGCTGAGCTGACCGCCCCCTTTATCCCCTATCGAGGGGGCCCGGGGGGGATCATCCCCCCCCGGCAGGGTCCGGGGCAGCGCCCCGGTCTTATCCGTACATTGACGCCGCCCGGACCTTGTGAAAATATTGACCGGATTACGCGCATGGGCGCGCGGCCCAAATTTTGCCCGAGGATTCCCCCATGAACTGGCCCCACAAGGATCTTCTCGACGTATCCCAGCTCTCCCGGGAAGACGTGGACGTGGTCATGCGCACCGCCGCCTCCTTCCGGGAAATCAACACCCGTCCCGTCAAGAAGGTGCCCACGCTCAAGGGCAAGAGCGTGGTCCTTTTTTTCGCCGAGCCGAGCACGCGCACCAAGACCTCCTTCGACATCGCCGGCAAGCGCCTCTCCGCCGACACCTTCGGCCTGGCCAAGACCGGCAGCTCGTTGCAGAAAGGCGAGACGCTCAAGGACACGGTGCGCACGCTCGAAGCCATGAACCCCGATGCCATCGTCATGCGCCACGCCTCCTCCGGCGCGGCCGAGTTCGTGGCCAATCGCGTGGACTGCGCCGTGATCAACGCCGGAGACGGCTGGCACGCCCACCCGACCCAGGCGCTGCTCGACCTCTTCACCCTGCTCGAAGTCTGGGACACGCTCGCCGGCAAGACCGTCGTCATCCTCGGCGACGTGGCCCACAGCCGCGTGGCCCGGTCCAACTGCCGCCTGCTGCCGACACTCGGGGCCAGGGTGCGCATCTGCGCCCCGCGCACGCTCCTGCCCAAGGACGCCGGAGCCCTCGACGCGGAAATCTTCCACGACCCCGAGGAAGCCCTCGCCGGGGCCGACGCCGTCATGTGCCTGCGCCTGCAGCTCGAACGCCAGGAAGCGGGGCTGCTCCCCGACCTGCGCGAATACGCCCGGCGCTTCTGCCTGACCACGGAGCGCCTCAAACGCGCCAACCCCGGCGTCAAGGTCCTCCACCCCGGCCCCATCAACCGCGGCGTGGAAATCGCCTCGGACCTGGCCGACGCCGGCAACTCGCTCATCCTCGACCAGGTGTCCTCGGGCGTGGCCGTGCGCATGGCCATCCTCTACCTGCACATCACCCGCAAGGACCAAGGGGCCCGTCCATGACCGCCGACACCCTGACCGTCGCCAATGTCCGCATCCCAGGCCGGGACGGCGCGTGGGACCTTTTCGTCGCAGGCGGCAAGGTCCGCGAACTCGCGCTGCACGACCCCAATGCCCCACGCCCCGAAGGGCGCGTCATCGACGGCACGGGCCTGCTGCTCATGCCGGCCCTGACCGACGCGCACACGCACATGCGCGAGCCCGGCCAGGAATGGAAGGAAGACATCGCCTCGGGCCTGGCCGCGGCCGCCGCGGGCGGATTCTCCAACATCCTGTGCATGGCCAATACCGACCCGGTCAACGACAACGGAGCCATCACCCGCTTCATGCTGCGCCGCGCCCGGGACGCCTGGCCGAACGGCCCCAGGCTTTTCCCCATCGGCGCGCTCACGGTGGGGCTGCGCGGCCGCGAACTCGCGCCCATGGCGGAACTCGCCGAAGCCGGCTGCGTCGCCTTCTCCAACGACGGCGAGCCGGTCGCGGACACCGAAATTTTCCGCCGCGCCATGGAATACGCCGCGGACATCGCCCCGGTCATCGACCACTGCGAAGACCCGTTCATGGCCAAGGGCTCCGGAGCCAACGAAGGGGCCATGAGCGCACGGCTCGGGCTTCGCGGCCAGCCCGACGCCGCCGAAGCCATCCAGGTGGCGCGCGACATCCTGCTCGCGGAATATTTGCACGTCCCCATCCACCTGGCCCACGTCTCCTGCCGCCGCTCCGTGGAACTCATCGCCGCCGCCAAAAAACGCGGCGCGCCGGTCACGGCCGAAACCTGCCCGCACTACCTGCTCATGACCGACGCGGCGCTTCTGGGCTACGACACCATGGCCAAGGTCAATCCGCCGCTGCGCAGCGATGACGACCGTCTGGCCCTCATCGAAGCCCTGCGCGAAGGCGTCATCGACATCCTGGCCACGGACCACGCCCCCCACGCCGCCCACGAAAAGGAAACCCCCTTCGAGGACGCGAAAAACGGCATCTCGGGCCTGGACACCGCCCTGGCCGCCTTGTGGGAACTCGTGCGCCAGGGCCGGCTTGCCGCCACGGACATCGTCACGCGCTTCGCCTGGCGGCCGGCCGAAATCTTCAAGCTGCCCGTCAACCGCTTCGCCCCGGGCGATCCGGCCGATTTTCTGCTCTTCGACCCCGAGGACTCCTGGGTCGTCACCCCGGAATCCCTGCGCTCCAAAGGCAAGAACACGCCGCTGCTCGGCCAGCCGCTCACCGGCCGCGTGGTGCTGACCGCCGTGGACGGCGTCGTGGTCCACGACCTCAAAGCGCCCGGAGCCTGATCCCAACCCCGCGACGACCCGCAAACGCTTTCGGAGGATATCCATGGCGCAACCCTTCAAGGACGCCACCGCCATCTGCAAGACCATCATGCGCAACGGCTACGACGCCTACGTCATAAACGCCGTGCTGCAGGAAAAAGCCCTGGACAAGGCCGCGCCGGAACTCGACCTCGCCACCGACGCGCCCCTGACCGAGCTGCAAAAGCTCTTTCCCGACACCGAGGCCGTGGACGCCGGCGGCTCCTATGCGCGCGTGCTGCAAAACGGCACGCTTTTTCACTTCCACCCGGCCGACACCGCCGACGCCTCCCACCCCGAGGAGACCGTGGCCCGGCTCACCAGCCGCCTCGTCGCACGCCTGGATGCCCTGGGCATCCTGCCGCCCCACCAGGCCTGCCCCTATCTCCCCCACCAGGTCGACGCCCACGACGGCTTCGCCGACTTGGCCTCGGGCGAGGTGCGCCTGATCGGCATCGCGGATGAGTCCCTGCGCCAGAACTACCTGCGCGCCGTGCGCGCCCTGCGTTTCTCGGCCAACTACAACATTCCCGTTGAAGCCAACACCTTCATGGCCATCCTGCGTGCCTCGCGCCGCATCCTCGACTATGTGTCCGTCAAGGACGTCATGGATGAATGGCGCAAGGTCGAGGCCGAGAACATGGCCACGTTCGTGGAACTACTCTACGACACCATGATCCTGCACTGGTTCCTGCCGGAAGTGGCCACCCTCGCCCGCATCAAGCAGAAATCCGAGGAAGGCGTCGAATATACGCTTTTCGAGCAGACGCTCGCCGTCATGCGCCACTATCCCGAAGAGCTGCCCTACGACTGGTACGGCACGCTGGCCTGCCTGTTCCACGACGTGGGCAAGCTGCACACCGCCGAATACGCCGACGGCGACCTGCACTTCTTCCAGCACCACCAGGTCGGCGCGAAAGTGACGCGCAAGATCCTCTCGCGCTTGGGCTTCCCGCCCGACGAGACCGATCTCGTCTGCAGCCTCGTGCGCAACCACATGCGCTTCCACTTCATGCTCACCGACCGGGGCATCCGCCGCTTCAAGGCCCTGGACCAGTACCCGCGCCTGATCGAAATGGCCCGCGCCGACATCAAGGCCGTGAGCGGCACCTACAAGGAATTCAACCACAACAAGAAGATGCTCGAGCGGACCGAGACGCCCGAGGAAATGCTCGAACCGCTTTTAAACGGCGCGCAGATCATGCAACTGCTCGGCCTCAAACCCGGCCCCGCCGTCGGCCTCATCCGCGACGCGCTGCTCAAGGCGCAGATCTCCGGCGATGTCACCGGGCTGCCCGAGGCGGAAGCGTTCGTGCGCGCGTATTGGGATAAGCAGGAATTGCACTAGATTACGGAGGCGAGGCGCAGCCGAAGAGACATAGAGCGAGAGGTCCAGTGACGCCTTCAGGTTGAGCTGGACCTTCATGTTCATACTTGTATCTTTATTGCGTGACACACATTTTACTGGTTATCGCCACAAGATTCATTATTCTAGACACAAAATCAGAGTGCCCCCCATCGCCTTGCTATTACTTTAAACCTATCACCGCACCAAGCCAAAGAACAGACAAATCGAGCACTTCCTTAAATCAATTCAGCCAGCCCGTTGGTTAAATTCATGAGTACTTCTACCTTCACAAATCATCACGACACAACAGAATTGTCAATTGTTATTCCGATGCATAATGAGGGAGAAATGCTACATATATTGTTCGAAAAACTAATTGAAATACTTAAAGTGACAAATAAAAATTATGAAATAATTTGCATTGACGATGGCAGTACAGACGACACGCTTCCAAAGCTTAGAGCGTTTGCATCACAGGACGAGCGAATTAAGATTATAGCCTTTTCCAGAAACTTCGGAAAAGAAGCGGCGTTGACTGCCGGCCTTGGGTATGCTTCTGGTGAAGATATCGTCCCAATGGACGCTGATCTCCAAGACCCTCCCGAATTAATAATAGATTTCTTGCGCAAGCGAGAGGAAGGGTTTGACGTAGTTGTGGGGCTACGTGTCGATCGCAACAGCGATACCTTTTTTAAAAAATTTTCAGCTGAACTTTATTATAGAATATTTAATTTTTTATCCCCGCAGAAAATACAAACCAACGTCGGCGATTTCAGGTTGATGTCGAGGCGTGTGGTGCAGGAGATTCTAAAGCTTTCCGAAAGAGATCGGTTTATGAAAGGTCTTTTTTCGTGGGTTGGTTTCCCAACAACTGCAGTAGAATATTGCAGACCAAAACGTGCTGCCGGAAAATCAAAATGGGGAATCGCGGCGTTACTGAACCATGGGGTAAGTGGAATATGTTCATTCACAGCCACCCCGCTACGCCTTTGGACGTACACCGGTTTTCTCTTTTTTGGGTTCGCAATGATATATATATTATTTGTTGTGCTAAAAAAGTTAATAATCGGGGATCCTGTCGCAGGCTATTCCTCTATGATGGTCATTATCCTTTTGATCGGTGGAATTCAATCTTTGGGATTAGGAGTCATGGGTGAATATATCGCTCGACTTGTAGTAGAAACAAAACGCCGAACGCTCTATATTGTAGCAGAAACAATTAACTGCCCGCGAAGAACTTTTGCAGAGACAAACCAATATGGACCTGAAAGAGATTGATATACTGGAGGATTCCGTCTCTACACACTGGTACTATTGCTCAAAATTGTCGTTTATAAACAGCCTCCTCCCCAACAAAGTATTTAACAGCATTCTCGATATCGGCGCTGGTTCTGGTCTTTTTTCAAAAAATCTTTTGGAAACGACTGAAGCAAAAAAAGCTACTTGCTACGACTTATATTATTCTCATGAAGCTGATGAGATACATGCCGGGAAGCACATTTTTTATCGAAAAAACATCACTGAAAAAGATTATAACTGTGACTTAATTTTACTTATAGATATTATTGAGCACATTGAGAACGATAAAGAATTTCTCACAACCATTTCGCTCAATGCAAAAAAAGGGACAATTTTTCTCATCTGTGTACCTGCATTCCAGTGGCTGTGGGGACCACATGATACCTTCTTAGAGCACAAGCGTCGCTATACCTTGACTAGTTTAGAGGGACTCTTGGAAAGTGTTCAATTAAAAACTATTCGTACAACATATTGCTATGGGTTTCTTTTTCCTATAGCAGCTATACATCGCCTTCTGTTGCGAATACGCCAATGGGCGTCACCTACAAGGCAATCAAGATCGGATCTCCGCACGCTCACTCCATTGATAAACAATTGTTTTTTTCAAATAAACAAATTAGAAAGTATTATGTTGCAGTATTTAAATAATAAAGTTGCAGGATTGAGCGTATTTGCAGTAGCACAAAAAGTATAAAAACATCGCCCATTCTTACTGGCAATAGGAATGGAGAGGTTTTTTATGAGAGTTGAATCGAAACACGTTATTTTGAGCTTTTTATTTATCATTTTAACTGCATGTATTCTTGGCTATGGACGCTACGCGTCGATAATTTACCCATTTTCGTTAAACCCAGATGAAGCTCAAGTTGCAGCAAATGCGCTCCTCATCAAACGCTATGGTATTGGCTGGAATGTCCTCGATGGCACCACATGTGGATTTTTGCACTCCCTAAGCGCATGCTGGCCTTATCTTTTCCACAAAGACGTCACCTATTCCACTCTGCGAATTACTGCTTTTTGCTACCTTTTGTTGTCTACAATTTTACTTTTCTTCACCATAAAAAAAGCTTCGGGCATTTCATCTGCCATAATTTTCTCCACTTTTTTTTGTTTATTTTTTGCGGCAACAAACCATCCAGACTTCCTGCATTATAATAGCGAAATTTTACCGCTTACTCTTATTTTGTTGGCAAATTTTTCTTCTGTGTCGCTCTTTCTTTCTCAATTACCAACTAGATCTTCATTCTTTTCGTGTTTTACAGTTGGGTTCTGTTTAGCATCAGTCTTTTTTTCTAAACTTCAGGCCGTTCCCATTGCGCTTACCGTTTTTATATTTTGTCTTATTGTAGTATGCTTTCGTTATCCTTCAAAAAAAATTGCTTTGATTTTATCCCTCTTTGCTGGAACGATTATACCGACAATTCCAATATTTATCTTAACATATGTAACTGATTCAGGCACAGACTTTTTCAATAGCTATATTCTATGGGGTCTAAAATACTCTGAATTCAGCTTATCTTTATTTAATTTTCATCGACTTTTAGCATTCGATAACTTTTTTCTAAATATTATTTACTTTTGCCTAGCCCTCTGCATAGCCGCCATTGTCTATAGGTTTATTCTAATCGATAGAACAAGTACCAATACAAAGGTTTTAATAACGTATTATTTTATTTTGGTTCTTGTCTCTTCTTTTTGCACAATAAAACCTGGCAATTTATTCCCCCACTACCTCACGTTTATACTACCCATGCTACTTCTTTTCACAAGCGCAATTCATATTTCTCTCTTTTACCACAATAGACCAAGCATATATTACTTGATTTGTGCATTCATCTTTTGTTTTTATCTTATTGCAGAGCCTTTAGCACATTCACTAACTGGAAAGATACGTCACTTCGGGCCGCACACCACACCACTCCACACCTCTGCCACGTTCAACAATCAAAATATATTTTCGTGGTTAAATATAAAAAAAACTGACAGCATACTTATCTGGGGATGGATGCCCCAGTGGTATGCCCTCACGCCAGCAACGCCTGCAACCCGAGAGACGCATACTTTTGCACAGATCGTCCCATCACCCTTACGCGAATATTTCCGAAGTCGCTTTTTGAAAGACTTTCAGCGAACACAACCTGATTTTATCATCGATGGAGTTACCAAGCATAGCTTTGGATTTAACAATTCAAGCTTACAAGGAATTCAAATTTTCCAAAAACTATATGGTACCGTAACGTCCGACTACACCTTGCTTACAAACAAAAAATTTTCTCATTCACAATGTCCTGCCATATACATTCGCAATGATCGCTCATCGAAACTTCTAAACAATATAATCGAATTCTCAGAAATTACCGCACAAGACACCAGCAATGTAAACAACACGGACTTCGCTCCCGGCAACGTAGCGGACTACAGCGTCACGGAAGACGTCTGCCACGACTACTGGCTGTTGCCGGAAGGTAAGCTTGGCGCGCTGGACATCGCGTTCTCCAAACCCGAGCCAGTCGCCGAAGTGCGCCTGCTCAACACCAACAACGGCATCCAATTTGACCGCTCCACGGAAACCGTTCGACTTTCGCTTTACAACGAAGGGAAAGTGGTGTTTTCGGACACGCTCACGCTGCACCAACACCCTGAATGGACGCCATACAAGTTAGAAAGACCTATTACCGTCGATGCCATGCGTATCGACATCCTGTCCTTCAAGGGCCGGGGCGCCGGTCTCAACGAGATCGTCGCGCTTCGTGCAACACCGTGATCCGCGTGGGGGGATACCCGGGCATATGTCGCCAGACACCGCTATGACGAACTTGATTGACCTGACCTTCCACGAGCTTGAAACCCTGATCGTCTCGCTTGGCGAGCCGCCGTACCGCGCGCGCCAGGTCTGGCAGTGGCTGTGGCAGAAGGGCTGCCGCGACATCGCGCTCATGACCGACGTGTCCAAGGCGTTGCGGGCGAAGCTGGCCGAGGCGGCGGACATCGTCTGGCCCGAGGTCGTGCGCGTGCGCGAGAGCGAGGACGGCACGGTGAAGTTTCTGCTCGGGCTTGCCGACGGCGAGGCTGTCGAGTGCGTGCTCATTCCCGAGAAGGACCATTACACAGGCTGCCTGTCCACGCAGGTGGGCTGCGCCATGGGCTGCGGCTTTTGCGCCACTGGGATGCTCGGGTTTAAGCGCAACATGACGCCCGGGGAGATGCTCGGGCAGGTGCTGGTGGCGCGGCAGTATCTGCTTAACAAGGGCGAACCCCTTGCGCTGCGCAACCTCGTGTTCATGGGCATGGGCGAGCCGTTGCTCAATTACGAGAACCTCATCAAGACGCTGGAGTCGCTGCACCATCCGCAGGGGCTCGATTTTTCCAGCCGGCGCATCACGGTGTCCACGGCCGGGGTGAAGCGGCATCTGCTCGACCTCGGGAAGACGGGGTTGTGTGCGCTGGCGGTGTCGCTGCACGCGCCCACGCAGGAGCAGCGCGAGCGGATCATGCCCGGCGCGGCCAAGCTGCCGCTTGATGAATTGATCGAGCTCTTGCGGCAGATTCCGCTCAAGCCCCGGGAGTCGCTGACGTTCGAGTATCTGCTGCTGTCCGGGGTCAACGACGCGGACGCCGACGCCCGGGAACTCGTGCGGCTGCTTTCGCGCGTGAAGGCCAAGGTGAACCTGATCGTGTACAATGCGACGCCGGGGCTGCCGTTTCGCCAGCCTTCCCCGGAGCGGGTATTCGCCTTCCAGGAAATCCTGAAGGCAAAGGGGCTTGTGGCGACGGTGCGCAAGAGCAAGGGAGCGGACATCGCGGCGGCCTGCGGCCAGTTGCGGGCGGAAGCGGCATGCCCCGCGGACGACGGCGCATAAAATTCGGCCGCACACGCGGCGCTTGTCACCTATTTGCCGTTTCGTTAAGCTAGCTCTCCTTTTTCGCGCAAAAAATGGGCATAAGGAATCCCTCCATGAAACGACCCGATTTCACGAAGTGCGGCGGCCTCGTCCCCGCCATCGCCCAGGAAGCCTGCACCGGAGAGGTGCTCATGATGGCCTACATGAACGAAGAGGCCTACGACAAAACCCTCGAGACCGGCGAAGTGCATTACTACAGCCGCAGCCGCCAGAAACTCTGGCACAAGGGTGGCACCTCCGGACACGTGCAAAAAGTCAAGTCCGTGCGCCTGGACTGCGACGCCGACACCATCCTGGTGCTCGTGGAGCAGATCGGCGGCGCGGCCTGCCATACGGGGCGCAAATCCTGTTTCTACACCGAGCTGACCAGTGACGGCGAGGAGCGCGTCTGCTCCCCCATGGTCTTCGATCCCAAGGAGGTCTATAAATAAATGTCCGACAACAATAACACCAAGATGCTCAAACTCGGCATCCCCAAAGGCTCCCTCCAGGACGCCACCATCGCGCTGTTCGAGAAATCCGGCTGGAAAATCCGGATGCACCACCGCAACTACTTCCCCGAGATAAACGACCCCGAACTCACCTGCTCCATGTGCCGCGCCCAGGAGATGTCCCGCTACGTCGAATCCGGAACCCTCGACTGCGGCCTGACCGGCAAGGACTGGATTCTCGAAAACGAGTCCGACGTGGTCGTCGTCTCCGACCTGGTCTACTCCAAGGTCAGCAACCGGCCGGCCCGCTGGGTCCTGGCCGTGGCCGCGGATTCGCCCTACAAGCGCCCCGAGGATCTGGCCGGCAAGAAAATCGCCACCGAGCTCGTCAACTTCACCAAGCAGTATTTCGCCGGCGCGGGCGTGCCCGTGGAAGTGGAATTCTCCTGGGGCGCGACCGAGGCCAAGGTGGTCGAAGGCCTGGCCGACGCCATCGTCGAGGTGACCGAGACCGGCACCACGATCAAGGCCCATGGGCTTCGCATCATCTCCGAACTGCTGCTCACCAACACCCAGCTCATCGCCAACAAGAAGTCCTGGGAAGACCCGTTCAAGCGCCGCAAGATCGAGGTCCTCAACATGCTGCTCCAGGGCGCGCTGTGCGCCGAAGGCCTCGTCGGGCTCAAGATGAACGTGCCCGAGGAGAAGATGCCCCAGATCATGGCCCTGCTGCCGAGCCTCACCTCGCCGACGGTGGCCAACCTCTACAACAAGAACTGGCTGTCCATCGAAATCGTCGTGGCCGAAGGCACCGTGCGCGACCTCATCCCCAAGCTGCACGACCTCGGCGCCGAGGGCATCATCGAATACGCCCTCAACAAGGTCATCTAGCCCTTTATCCGCCCAGGCGGAGATACGGCCGGGAACGCGCGCGTTCCCGGCCGTTTTGTTTTCCCCGTGCGGGCACAAAAAAACGGGCGAACCCCGCAGGGTCCGCCCGTATTCTTCGGTTCGGGGAAACGCCGCCTAGCCGAGCAACTCGTTGACCTTCTTCATGACCGCGAAGGCGTCGGCCACGTAAAGCACGTCGGCCTTGCCCTGGGCCCAGCCGCAGGAGGGGTCCAGGTTGACGGCGCGGCGCTCGGCGATGAAACGCCAGCCGACCACGTGCGGTTCCTCGCCGTGGCAGCAGGTGGCCAGGCCCTTGGGATGGCGCGGCGTCGCGCCGGTCTGGCCGACCTGGTGCAGGTGGGTGAGGAAAGGCAGCACCGCCTCGCCCTCGCCACCCATGTCCACGAGGGACTTGCTGCTGCCAAGCGACGCCTTGGACCTGCCCAAAAACCCGAGGATCAGTTCGCCGGCCTCGGCCGTATGCGGCGCGCCGTCGGCCTGTTTCTTGGTCCAGCCCGCGCCGGCGACGAACAGGAGCCTGGCGTCCGGGCGGATGGTCTGCTCGTCGGCCGCGGGCGCAAGCAGCGCCTTGACCGTGGTGCGGGTGAGCGCGTCCGTCATGGGCACGTCTGCGGCCACCACGGCCGCGTCGCCCGGCGCGCCGTCCCAGGCGGCGTAGCAGCCGGCGGAAACGGTCAGGCACCAGGGCCGCGCGGCGCGGGTCAGCTCGGCCTGCATGCGCTGGCGGTAATAGCCGCGCGTGGCCACCACCGCGCCGTCCTTGACCGCGACGGCGGTCACATGGGCGTCGATGCGCCCGCCCAGGCGCGCGGCCACGCCCGGCAGGGCGCGGGAGGCGCGGGAATCGTCGGCGGCGATCACGATGGTCGCGCCGGCGTCCTTGCACAGCGCTTCCATGACCGCGACGTCGGTGGCGTAGCGCGGCACGCTAAAAGCCTCGCCGGACACGCCGTGAAAGCTCGCCGCGCCGCAGGCCGCAAGGGCCTTGGCCGCGACGGCAGCGTCCGCGCCGAAAAGGCCCACGGAAAGCGGCGCGCCCAGGCCCTCGGCCAGGGCCTTGGCCGCGGTCAGGGCCTCGCGGGAGGCCTTGGACACGCCGCCGTCAGCCTCGACAGGAGCGAGAAAGAGTATGGTTTCCATGCGAATCGGCCTCCTGCCCTAGCTGTTGATCCAGGCGATGATGTCCCGGGCGATCTCGTCCACGGGCGTATCCTTGACCACGCGGGTCTCCCGCTTCTGCGCCGGCACGGCCACGGACTTGTAGTCGATGGCCGCCGCGTCGAGGGCGGCGGGCTTGGCCTTTTGCAGGGCCGGCATGATCAGCCGCATGTTGGCCATGCCCACCTGCGGGTTGTTGGCCGGCTCGGGCAACTCGCCCGTGGCCCAGCCGAGCACCGCCGGCGCGCCGGCGCAGGTCGAGACGAGGTACGCCCCGCCCTCCACGCGCTCCATGACCTCGAGGGAGCCGTCCGCACCCACGGTCAGCTTGTCCACGCCCTGGAACTGGTCAGTGACGCCGAGCTTCTCGCCGAGGATCTGCAGCGTGGAGCCCGCGCCGCGCGAGGCCGACTGCCAGCCGCCGAACACCAGCAGCCTGGTCTTGTCCAGGTCCGCGATGCCCTCGATGGCCGTGGCCAGCGCGGCAGCGACCTCGAAGGAATCCGTGAAGCCGCCGGCCGGACCGTCGGCCACCACCAGCTCGAAGGGGGCCTTCTGGCCCACGGTCATCATCACCTGCTGCAACTTGGCCTTGGGGCCAAGCGACACCAGCCAGACCTTGCTGCCGGCAACGGCCTTGGCCAGATGCGCGGCCTCGTACAGGGCGTGCGACGCCCACGGATCGAGGATCGACGGCAGCATCATCTCGTTCTTCAGGCCCCAGCCGGTCGGACCCTTGACCGGCTCCAGCGTCTGCAACGGATCGGGCACAATGCCGCCGCATACGACGATATGAAACATAGGCACTCCTTTTGGATGGCGGGAGAATCGGGGTGAGGGAACCTTTTTTTGCAAAAAAGGGTTCCCTCCCCCCGGCCCCCCACCTTCCCAAAAAACTCCCAAGGTTATCTTTGTGACCGCTATCCCTGTTCGGGGGCGCAACCAGGAATACTCCCTGGCTGCGCCGCCGCCAAGGGGCAGAAGCATTACCATGTGTTCTCTATTACCCCCCTATCAAGGGGGGCCGGGGGGGATTATCCCCCCCGGCGGAGAGGGTCCGGGAGAGGCAGCGCCTCTCCCGGTCTTATTCTTCAGTTCTCAGCCGAATGCAGGCCGCCGGCGGCGGCTTTGAAGACGATGTTGGTGCGTTCGGGGTCGGCCTTGGAGGGCTTGGAGCAGTTCCAGAGGCAGGCGCCGCAATGCACGCATTTTTCCCGGTCGAAAAGCGGCACGCCGTCTTCCGGGTTGGTGGTGATGGCTTGGCCGGAGCAGGCCTCGATGCAGGTCTTTTCGCAGCAGGCGCGGCAGGTGTCCGGGTCGTCGAAGACGACGTGGTCGGCATAGCCCGGCGCGGCCTGCACCTTGCCGCCAATCAACAGCGCGTCCTGGTGGGAAAGCAGCAGCTTGCCGTCGTAGGCGATGGCCGGCCAGCCGGCGCGGTCCATGAGCGCGTCGTGCAGCGCCTGGCCCTTGGCCGTGCACTCCCGGCGGATGGTCGCGATCTCCTCGCAGGGGATGCGGCCGCGGTAGTATTCCTCGATGCCCGGGATGCGCTTGTGCGTGGGCTTGGAATCGGCCGGCCAGCAGAGCGCGCCCTTGGTCAGGCCGCAGATGCCCATGCCAATGAGTCCCGGCAGGAACCCGGAGGCGAAACCCTCGCGGGAGCGGGCGGCGATCTTCGCCTCGGCGTCGAGCCAGGAGGCGCGGCGGCGGGCGACGTACGTCCGCTCGAGGTTCTCGGCGGTAAAGGGCAGGCCCTGCTCGAGCAAGTGCACCACGGCTTCGCCCAAAAGCACTCCCGAGGTCCAGGCCTCGTCCACGCCCGAGCCCGTGAGCACGTTGGTGGTGCCGGAGCCTTCGCCGATGCGGGCGTAGCCGTCGCCGACGAGGTAGGGTTCGCCGTTGCGGCCGGCTTCCTGGAGCGTCTTCGCGCCGAAGGAACGCAGCTCCCCGCCCTTGATGTTCTTCCAGATGTAGGGATGCTGCATCCAGTGCTGGAGGTAGCGGTAGGCGGTGCGCACGGGGTTGTCGAACCAGGAGGGCACGAAAATGCCGAGCGAGGCCGTGCGGTCGGGCAGCACGTAGAGGAAGCCGAAGATTTCCGGTTCGGGGAAGCCGATGGTGTGGATGACCGTGCCTTCCTTCCAGGGGCAGTGCCCGGGCAGGTCGATGACCAGCTTCATGCCCACGGCGTAGTCGCGCTGGTGCTTGCCGGCCGGCAGGCCGCGCATGTCGTCGATGGCGCGGCCGACCGGCCCGACCGGACCGTCGCCGACGACCGTGAGCGCGGCGCGCACGTCCATGCCGGGCATGTAGCCGGCGTCGGGCTTGCCGGCCTTGTCCACGCCCTGGTCGGCCAGACGCACGCCCACGACCTTGCGGTTTTCGACCAGCGGCGCGGCCACGGGCGAGCCGGGCCAGACCTGCGCCGCGCCAGTGGCCATCACCTGGCCGGCGACCCACTGGTTGAACTGGCCGATGGAGAAGGTCATGCCGCCGTGCTTTTGCAGGAAAGGCGGAATATAAGGCAGCTCCACGGCCATGTCCTTGTAGCCCGGGAGCCTTTCGCCAAGCGCCTTGATGGCCTTGTCCTTGAGCTTCATGAGCAGCGGCCGGCGGCTCGCGCCCACGGGGTCGAGGAGATAGACGACCTTCTCGTCGGTGATTGGGGCGCACAGGGGCACGTCGGCGGGCTTCATATCGGGAAAGCTCAGCCGGATGCCGCGCGCCTTGGACACGACGCCCGAAACGCCGACGCCGAGGTCGTCCGCGCGCTCGTAGCAGATGACCTGCGGCGGCATGCCCGGGGCAAGCGGGCTCTCCATGACCGGCGAGCCGTCGTCGTTGACGATGCCCCGGGCCAGGGTCGTCAAAAAGCCGCCCATGGCCGGGCCGAATCCGACGCAGACGATGTCCGTCTCCATGACCTGCCGTTCCATGCGTCCTCCGTAGTGCGGAATGGGGGAAAGGAGAACCGGGGGAGGGGACCTGGGCCATCCGGCCCGCAGCATGAAAAAGGGGGTCCCGCCCCTGATCCCTCACCGTCCCCAAATCCTTTGTCGGTGAAGGTAGTTTCAACCGTCTCCCTTATCGGGGGCGCGGCCGGGAGGACAATCTTCCGTCCTCCCGGCCGCGCCCCCCCGGCAAGGGGGGCCAGAGGGCCACGGTATGGTGGCCCCCCGGCGGGGTTCGGGGCAGCGCCCCGATCTTCTCTTCTACATCGGGTAATCGAGCGCTTCAGGGATCATCACCTGGGTGAGCGCCTGGCCGGCGCGTTCCCGGGCCGCGCCGAGGCCGGCGAGGGAAGCGTCCGCGGCGGCGCGCAGCGCGCCGAACGCGGCAAGGTCCGCGCCCTCGGAGGCGTAGCCGTAAACGAGATTGGCGCACACGCGCGCGGCCTCGCCGGCGGCCTTGGCGGACTGGATCTTGGACAAGTCGCTGAAAAAGGACACGTACCCGGCAAGGCCCTCGGCAACCATCGGGTTTTCCGGGCCCTTGGCCGCCAGTTCCAGGGTGTCGAGGATCAGGTGGCGGCCGGCCAAAAGCGGGCACAGGGCGTCGGCCAGGGGGAAGGTCACGGCTTGCCGGTTGCCGTGGTAGAGCTTCTTGCCGTCGGCGTCCTTGCCGGCCGAGAGGATGTCGAGGGCGGCCTTCCAAAGGCGCAATCCGGCGGCGACGGACGCCGCGCCGGTTTCGGGATTGGTCCCGGCCACGCGCTCCATCTCGGCGACATAGTTTTCGAGGTACACGGCGAAGACGTCGCTGGCCATGGTGACCGAGAGCTGGCGGCGCTGCACGCACTCGGGGCCTTCGTAGGTGGCTTCGAGCTGGCAGTCGTTCCACTTGTGGAACAGGAATCCGGGGCAGTCCTCGGTGATGCCGTAGCCGCCCATGAGCGCCACGGCCTCGCGCATGACGGTCGCGCCGTGGCCGGTGTTCCAGAGCTTGCAGGCCGGGCAAAGCACGCCGGCCTCGGCCTCGAGCGCCTGGTACTTGACCACGGGATCGGCGTCCAGGGCGGCGAAGCGGGCGGCGTCGCGGGTTTCCTCGGGGGTGAAAAGCAGGTTCACGTACTCCGCGGACTGGGGCAGGACCTTTTTGAGCGCCGAGAGCTGCGCGCGCATGCTCGTGACGCCGGCGTCGGCCAGGGCCTTTTCCTTGAGCTTTTCCGTGGGGTCGAGATGGTCGAACAGCCGCGCCGTGGCGAAACCCATGGACGCGCCGGCCTCGCCCGTGGCCCAGAGTTCGGCCAGACGGATGGGGGCGTCCTGCTTCTGTTGCAGGCCCAGTTCGTACTTGGGCGTGCCCTCGGCGCAGGCGTCGCCGCCGCGGAAACGGCCGCGCTGGTAGCGGATGACCGGCTCCACGGCGGAGAGCAGCTTGGCCGTGGTCATGAGCGCTACGGGCACGCGCGTGCGGTGAAACACCGAAGCGATGATCTCGGAGTGGGAGTAGTTGGGCACGATGCAGCCGTCTTTCACCGTGTAGCCGCCGATGATGCGGCTGGCCGGCACCTTCATGCTGAAGACCGGGTCGCGGGTGGAGGAAAGCTGGTGGACCATCTTGAGCGTGGGCGCACCGCGGTCGAACAGGCCGGGGTCGGTCTCTTCCAGGATGACCATGCACGAGGTCTTGATGCGCGGGTCGGCGGTGTCCACGGCCACGGTGGCGAAATTGGCGAAGTCCATGCCCGTGATGAAGCGGCCCCGCTTGTCGACCTGGAGCATGGGCTCCTGCCCTTCCTCCCAGGAGTCGATGCGCACCTTGCCGACGAGCACGCCGGTGTCCACACCGACGTAGGGCAGGGGCTCGGTCAGGCCGAACGCGCCGCGCCAGGGGGTCTTGTCCGGGGCCGGGGCGCACAGGCTCATGTAGTGGTCGCGCTGTTCGGTGGTGCCGCGCTCGTGGATGGGCGACAGGGCCAGGTTGCTCGCCAGGGAGCAGGTGGCCGCGCCGGCGTCCACCCAGGACAATTCGAAGGCGACCAGGGCCAGGGCCATGTTCTTGGGGCCCTCGATGAAGCCGCCCTGGTGCGGGTCGAGGAAGACGGCGGTGATGCCGGACTCGTCGAAGGCGGCGAGCAGCTGGTTTTTCTGCTCGTTCCATTCGTGGGAGTGGCGCGCGCCCTCGGCCACCAGCCGGGCGACCAGTCCCCGCGCCACGGCGCGGGTGGATTGGACGGCCATCTGGAGGTCGAAGCGGTCCGCGAAACGCCACATGATTTGCCGGACGTCGTCGCCCGGAAGGGTGCGGAGAGTTTCCATAGGTTTCGCCTAATTCGTGGTTTGGGCGCGCCTTTGCGCATGATGGATGATACAAAAAAAGTATGGAAGGTTAAAATATTCGTTCCCGTGCGTCAATTGGCGCGGGCTGCGCGCTGCGCACGGCCCCTCCCCCCGGGCGCTTGTTTCATGACCAGGACGCGGCCGGGGCTTGTGCAAACCCATGGGGTTCGATACGAATCCCATCATAAGGCCAATGACCCGCATGCAGCCCGGAAAAACCGGCGGAAGCCCATGCCGTACCTCCTGAGATACCACTTCGATCCGGACTACGAACGTCGCCGGTTGCGTCCGAAAAACCGCGAGGACGGGTCCGTGGACCAGTTCGACCTGGGCTACGCCCAGAACGTGGTCGCCGGCCAGCTCCTGGCCGAATGGGAAGAGGTCGACCCGGATGACGCGCCGGAGCCGGGAACCATCCTCTCCGACGACCTGTCCTTTCCCCACGGCGAGGGCTGCCGCGTCGACCCGTCCAACCCCAGCCGGCTGCTGGCCGCGGTCAACGGCCACGTTTCCTGCGTGGACGGGCTGATTCTGGTGCGCGAGACGCTCTCCATCGGGCGCGACATCGATTTCCACACCGGCAACATCGTGGCCGTGGGCGACGTGCTCGTGGGCGGCGGCGTGCGCTCGGGCTTCCTGGTCATGGGGCGCAACATCACCGTGCGCGGCACGGTGGAGGCGGCCAAGCTGCGCGCCATGGGCGGCGTCTCCTGCCAGGCCGGCATCCAGGGCGGGGGCCGGGGCACGGTGCGCGCCGGCAAGAGCATCCGGGCCAGGTACTGCGAAAACGCGGTGCTGCACGCCGGCCAGAACATCCTCATCGACGGCGCAAGCATGCATTGCCGGCTGTTCGCCGGGGAAAAACTCGCGGTCAAAGGCCGGCTCGTCGGCGGCGAGGCCTATTGCGGCGAGGCGGTCTACGTGGGCGAGCAGCTCGGCGGCGGCAGCCAGAGCCAGACGCGGCTGCTTTTGGGCTACGATCCCGAGCGCATCCACCAGGACCAGCATTTGAAGGCGCGGGTGCGCGAACTGGTCATGGAGCTTGCGACCTGCCAGGAGGAAGTGGCCCGGGGCGGCGAACGCGCCGAGGCCTGCGGCGCGGACGTACTGCGCCTGGAACGGTTGCTCGAGTCCTGCCAGGCGCAGCTGGCGCGGCTGTGGTCGCATCCGGCGGCCATGCGGCGGTTTTCCGCCTGCCGGGTGATCGTGCCCGGCCTTGTCGGGGCCAACGTCGAAATCGGCATCGGCGAGGCGGTGCTGGCCGTGCCCGAGGAGACCCGCGACGTGGTCTTCCGTTACGTGGAAGGCGAAATCGTCATGGAGCATCCGGCGCTGCGGAAATAGCCTCCCTACCCCCTCCCCTGCCCGCGGCGGCTCAAGACCAGCGCCAGGGCCGTGGTCAATTTCACGATCTCGTTGTTGTTCTTGCGCACCACGCGGGCGAGCCGCTTGGCCAGCGCCGTGACCAGCTTCACGCCGATCTCCGGCCGCTCGGCCAGGAAGGCGAAAAAACGGTCGCGGTCGATGCGCAGGAACCGGCAGTCCGTGAGGCACGTGACGCTCGCCGAGCGAATGTCGCGGTCAAGGAGCGCCATTTCGCCGAAAAACGGACTCTGGGCGTCGCTTAGGTCCGCCAGGGTCTTGCCCCCGGCCTCGGCCTCCAGCGCCGGCACGGCAATGCCCTTTTGCACCATGGCCTTGCGCACGCGCACCTTGCCCGAAACCAGGAGGAACATGTCGTCCCCGGGCGTGCCCTCGACAATGACGTCGCGGCCGGCGGGAAGCGCCACCGTGTCGAAAAACGGCCGCACCGCGTCCAGCTCCCCGGGCGACAACCCGGCGAACAGCTCGGCCCTGGCCCAGGACGCCTCGCCCATTTACGCCCCCCCGCCTTCCGCGACAGTCGCGGGTTTGCGCTCGGGACCGCCCGCGCGCAGGAAGATCAGCCCGTCGAAGCCCCCGAGGTCCAGGCCGTCGCCGGGATTGACCACCACGCTCGGCCCTTCGCTGCCGATGCGCCCGTCCTGGCCGTAGGCCGCGAACAGCTCGGAAATGAACTGGTCGAGGGCCGAATCCGCATCGAGCAGCTCGCGGATGTCGATGTCGCGGCGCAGGCGAAAGACCGCGACGGGCATCTCCCCGTCCGCGGCCATGGCCCTGGCCACGAGCTGCGACCAGGCGAGGCCCTTTTCCTCGGCGGCAAACGTCCGGGCCGCCATGGCACGATGCCCCGCGCCGCCAAGGAGGCGTTCCAGGAAATGCCACAGCGCGGGATGCTCGCCCATGGCACCGAGCGCCCGGCCGGCCAGTTCGCCGCGCACCACGGTCACGTCCACGCCGGCGCGGCTCAAGGGCTTGCGGCTGCTCTCCAGCAGGGCCTCGGCGCACAGCCGCACCTTGGGGGCCAGACCGCGAAAGGTCAGGGCCGCAAGCAGGGTCTGCTGGTCGGCCTCCTCCGGGGACAGCCCGTCCTGGGACAGGATGTAGGCGGAGCGGGCCGTAGCCGGCGAGGCGCGTCCCAGGGTGGGTTCGTGGGCCGGATTGCCCCGGCAGAACTCCAGCCGGTCGCCCAGGTCCAGGTCCGCGGCCATCTCGGCGAAATCCTCGGGCGTCAGCGGCGCGACGAGCACCACGGCCGGCCCCCGCTTGTGCGCGGAAGCGGACGCGGCAAGGGCGCGCAGCAGTTCCGGCGCCTGGGCGTTGACGCCGAGCACCAGGCAGTGGTCGGAAGTCTTCACTGGCAACAGCCCCTGACGTTTGCGGTTTTTGCGTTCGATGAGCGCCGAGGCCAAATTGCCGGTCAGCGCGGCCATGACGCCCACGCCCGTGGCCATGATGGCCATGCCCACCAGCCGCCCGGCCACGGTGGTGGGCACGATGTCGCCGTAGCCCACGGTGGAGAGCGTGACCATGGCCCACCACAGGGCGTCAAAATACGTTTTATCGGAACTGCCCGCGAATTCGAGAAGATAGAACGCGGCCGAAGCCGACAGCAGGATGAGCAGCACCAGGGCCAGGGCGGTGGCCAGCGGGGAAGCGAGAAGCCGTCGCCACAGCGCGACCGGGGCGTTCACGGACGCTTCTCCGCAACGCCGCGCGCATCCCCCCGCCCGAAGCGCGGCAGGGGACCCGGAACCGCTTGTCTGCCCATGGGGGCTCTTGTATAGTCAAAATGCCGTTTCGTCGATTGCCCGCATCCCCCGTTTCCCAGGAGGAGCCCTTCATGCACATCGGCCGCCTGTTTTCGACCGCAACGTTCGTCGTGGTCTTTCTATGCTGTTCCCTGCCGGCCCACGCGGCCGACATCGACACCTACGCCAAGGCCTGCGACCGGCTCATCGCCCAGGACGCCCGCGCAGGCGGCGAAGGAGCCGCCCTCTCGGGCGACCCGGACCTGCGCCAGGGGACTGTCGCCGTCAGCGACGGAGCCCGGACCGTGACCCTGGGCGAGGGCCCGGGCTGGCTGTTCGGGGTTTCCCTTCCTTTGGGCGGCGGCAGGACGATGTTCCTGGCGGCCCTCGTGCGCCAGGACGGCAAAACGGTTTTCCGCGCCGTAGAGACCTTGCCGACAGGCCTCACCACCGTGGACGCCTCCGCCCGAAAGGCGGCGGCGACCGCGGCCGTGGCCAGCCGGGAGGCGGCCCTTACCGCGCTTACCGACCGGCTGCTCGGCCACAGCCTGCAAGGCCGGCGCGTCTATGTGGCGAACGAGGAAGTGCAAGACACGGCCACGGTCGCCCTGTGGCGCGGCGAAGCCTCGCTTGCCGGCGGTCCGGGTTGGCTCTTTTTCGTGGACGACAAGCCGCAAGCCAACTGGGAACACCCCTGCCGCTACGTGCTCGTTGCGAAAACCGGGGAAATCACCACGGTGGACGCCACCATGCCGCCCAAGGACCTCGGGGCCTTCACGGAGCTGACCTCCTGGCCCACGGCGTCGGACAAGGCGACGCTCCTTACGCCGCAGGCCGTCACGACGCGCACGGCGACAAAAGCCGCGACCGACGCCAGCCACCGCTACGCGGTCATCATTTCCGGCGGCGCGGACCGCTACAACAACCACACGCGCTACTGGAAGGACTGCTCGTATTTCTTCACGACGCTCAAGGCCAACGGCTTTTTACAGGACAACATCTACGTGCTCATCAGCGACGGCCAGAACCCGGCCGTGGACCAGTCGGACAACACGAGTTCCGTTTGGGACTTGAACGACGACAAGATCAACGACATCCGCTACAGCGCGCTCAAGGAGAACATCACCACCGTCTTCAACGAACTGGCCGGCAAGATGACGAGCGAGGACATCCTCTACATCTTCACCACGGACCACGGCGGCAACAACAGCGCCACCAACCCTGCGCCCTACTCCAACACCGACGTGGTGCTGTGGCTGTGGAACGATACGTCCATCACCAACGCGGAATTCGCGGCCGAGGTGAACAAGGTCACGGCCAAGGCCATCGTAGGCATTTTCGAGCAGTGTTATTCCGGCGGCTTCGCCGAAGCGCTCAAGGGGAAAAATCGCGTGCTCATGTCAGCTTCCCGCTGGTGGGAGTTGTCGTACTCCTCATACACCGGCAACGGCTACGACGAATTTTCCTACTACGTGACCGAGGCCCTGGCCGATTTGACCAAAGGCGACTCCAACGACGACAAGATCGTGACCATGGAAGAGGCGTACCTCTACGCCCTGGGCAAGGACGCCTTCCAGGACGAGACGCTCGACGGAAATGGCGACAACAACAGCGAGCACCCGAGCTATTACAGCGATCCCTGGGACCTCGGCCGCAAACTCGCCCTGACCGGCTACCACACGGAAGCCAAGGCCCCGACCTATGGCGGCTACGCCCAGTACCAGACCCCGGACGCCTTCCCCAGCGGCGGCACGGCCAAGGGCTGGCAGGGCGCGGACCAGTCCTGGCCGCTTGCCCTGCCGTTCGCCTTTCCCTTTGGCGGCGCGACCTACACCACGGTCAACGTCGGCAGCAACGGCATGCTTTCCTTCGGCACGGCGATCACGAGCGGCCTCAACAGCGTAAACGATCTCAAGGCGGCCGTGGCCGTTGCCCCGTACTGGGACAAGCTGACCACGTCCACGACGGGTGACGACATCTCCGTCAGGCAGGATGCGACGAGCGTGACCATCATCTGGAAGGCCCACACCTGGGTCGACAGCAGACCCGTGAACACGGCGGTGCGGCTTTCCAGCAACGGAGCCGTGCGGCTCTATTATGGCACGGGCAACCAGAACACCTCGCGCACGGAGTACCGGGACAAGACCATCGGCCTTTCGCTGGGGGACGCGGCGAACGGGAAATACATCCTGGGGCTGCGCAACGGCGCGGCGGACCTGGGCGGCGCGAGGGCGCTGGCCATCCAGCCCGCGTCCATGGCCCCGCCAGCGACCGGCCTGCCCTGGAGCCAACTGCTCCTGTCAAACTGACCTTCCCCCCATTCGGGAGGTCCAGGAGGGGCAGTGCCCCTCCTGGCCGCCGGAGGCATCTTCCCTCTTTCCCCCCGTCTTCCCCCTCACGCCCGCAAATGGGCGCGCCAGGTATCGACGATTTCCTTTTCGCGGCGGGCGGGTTCGCTTTGGGGGCACAGGCGGCAGGCTTCCTCGGCCGCCTCGGCGGCCTGCTGCATCCAGCCGCCCTCGCGCAGGCTGCGCGAGGCCATGACGTAGAGGAATTCCGGCGTGTTGCCGTAGACGCCGCGCACGAGCTCGCGGTAGCCCTGGCCGAAGACCTCGCGCACGAGCTCGTTGCGCTTGAAGAGAAACCGGGCCAGCCAGTGGTTTTCCTTCTGGTCGGCGAAGAAAAGCGGGAAGAGCTTGCGGCATTCGCCGAACAGGAAGCGGATGCGGCGGATCTCGCGCTGCATGCTCTCGGCGGTCTGCATGAGCAGCTGAAACAGCTCGCGGCTGATGATGAGGTCGGGCTCGGGCAGTTCGCGCTCCTGCATGGAGCGAAACCACGGCGCGTAGTTCTGCTGCTGGTAGGCATCTTCCTTGAGTTTCATGGACTCGTGGAAGATGTAGCCGATGCACCAGTCGAGAAACTGGCCGACGAGGCTCACGCCGCCGCCTTCGCGGAAGAGGTGGTGGGCCGTGTCCTTCAAGCGCCACAACAAACCCTTGTTCATCTCCTCGCCGAGCAGGTCCTTCAAGTCCTCGAAGGCCATGGTGCCGGTGCGGTCGAAATCGCGGAAAAGCCGTTCCAGGACCTGCACGGCCAGACAGTAGTCGCGCAGCAGGTCGCGCATGAACTCGGCGCGTTTCTCGTCGAACCAGTTGCTGGCCATGGCCTCATCCTTGTCCGGGTTGCTGCTGCGAAAAGCCCATGGGCGCGCACCGGGCCATGCGCGAGAGCCGCGCGTCCACCAGGGCGAAGAGGCTCTCGGGCGGGAACTTCCCGTCGGGGCCGGACGCGCCCGCGGGAATGCCGGTCAGAATCTCCATGACCTCCTCGATGGTGGTCACGGGGTAGATGTGGAAAAGCCCCTTGTCCACGGCTTCCAGGATGTCGTCGTCGAGCATGAGGTTGACCACATTGTCCGCCGGCAGGAGCACGCCCTGGTCGCCGGTGAGGCCCCGGCGGCGGCAGACCGTGAAGAAGCCGCGGATCTTCTCGTTGAGCCCGCCCACGGCCAGGATGGCCCCGGACTGGGAGACCGCGCCGGTCATGGCGTAGCGCAGCTTGATCGGCCGCTCGGCCAGGGCCGAGAGCAGCGCGGCCAGTTCCGCGCCCGAGGCCGAATCGCCCTCCACCTCGGCGTAGCTCTGCTCGAAGCACAGCGACCCGGTCATGACCAGCGCCTTGTCCTGGGCGAAGCGGCCGATCAAGTAGCTTTTCAGGATCATCATGCCCTTGGTGTGGATGGGCCCGCCGAGCTCGGCCTCGCGCTCGAGGTCCAGGATGCCGCCGTGGCCGACGCCGACGGTGCAGGCGATCTGGTGCGGCAGCCCGAAGGCGTAGTCGCCGTACATGCGCACGGACAGGCCGTTGGCCCGGCCCACGGCCTCGCCCGCGGTGGACACCTTGATCATCTCGCGGTCGTACTCCTCGAGGTATTCCTCCTCGTAGAGGTTGGCGCGAAAATCCCTGGCGCGCCGGGCCAGGCGCAGGTGGGCCAGGCCGACCTGCGCCGCGCCTTCGCGCCGGGCCAGGGCCGCGGCCTCGATCATGAGCTCGCGCGCCAGGGGGAGCTTGAGCGAAAGCCTGGCCTGGTCCTCGGCCAGAACCGAGGCGTATTCCACGAGCCCGGCCAGGGCGGCGCGGTCGAAAGGCGGCAGTTTCGCCTCGTCGATGGCCCGGGCCGCCAGCGACAGGTAGACGCGCACGTTTTCCTCGGTGCGCGGCATGGTCTCCTGGAGGTGGGCCTTGAGCTTGAAGAGCTTGCCGAAACGTTCGTCGTTGTAAAGGAGCAGCTCGTGGGCTTCGTCGGGCCCGACGAGCACCACCTTGAGGTCGAGCGGCACGGGTTCGGGCTCGATGGTGCGGGTGCGCACGTGTTCGCCGCCCTCGGCCGGGTCCTCCACGCGGCCAAGACCCGAGCGCAGGGCACGCAAGAGTCCTTCCCAGGCCCCGATGTTGGCCGAGATGTCGTCCACGCGGATGATGAGGAAGCCGCCGTTGGCGCGGTGCAGGGAGCCGGCCTTGATCAGCGTGAAATCGGTGTAGAGCGCGCCCATCTCGGATTCGCGCTCGATGCAGCCCATGAGGTTGAAGTAGGTGGGGTGGTCCTCGATGACCACGGGCGCGCCCGTGAGCGAACCGTTGTCCACGAACAGGTTGGCCTCGTAGCGGTAGAAGATGTCGTCGGGATAGGGCGCCTCGCCGTGGACCGGAGGCGGCGTGGCGGCCTGTGCCTGGGGCATGAAGGCGTCGATGTTGTCCAGGATGTCGGCGCGCATGGCGGCAAGAAACCCGTCGATGGCCGGGTTGGCCTCGCGGTAGGAGGCGAGCGCGGCCAGATGGGCGTCCACGACCTCGCCGGCCGTGGCGCGCTCCAGGTCCTTTTCCCGGTCGCGGTAGCCGCGCTCCTCCTTGGACAGACGCCGCAGGGCCGTGCCCATCTCCTCCAGGAGCCGGTCGCCCTTGGCCTTGAGCGATTTCTTGAGCTCCGGGTCCAGGCGCTCGAATTCCTCGTCGGAAACGACCTTGCCCTCGAGCAGCGGATAGAGGGTGAAGCCGCCCTGGTCGTCCACGAACAGGCTGTAGCCCTCGGACTTGGCGCGCTCCTCCATCTCGTCGAGCACGGTCTCGCGGTCGGCGTTGTAGCCGCGCAGCAGCGACTGCTTCTCGGTCTGGTAGGCCTCGCGCTCGAAGCGGGCAGGAATCTCCTCGCGCATGTCGGTCACGGCCTTGGCCAGGGCGACCTTGAAGCCCTTGCCCTGGCCGGGCGGCAGGGACACGGCGCGCGGCCTGTCCGGGTCGTCGAAATTGTGGACGTAGAGCCAGTCCGGCGGCACCTTGCCCTTGGCCGCCTCGGGGTCGAGGAAGCGGCGGGCGAAATGGGTGCGGCCCATGCCGGGCTCGCCGGCGAGGTAGATGTTGTATTCGCGCCCGGCGATGGAGAGCGCCAGGCTCAGGGCGGCATGCGCCCGGGGCTGGGTCTTGGCCAGGGCGTCGGGGTCGTCGGGAATGTCCCGGCTGTCGGCAAAGGGCAGGGATGCGGGGTCGCAGGCCGCGCGCAGGTCTTTGGGGCGAAGGGTGTGCGTCATGGATTCCGTCTGGAAAAAGGCTTTGGGGATGGGGACGCCGGTCGTCCCGGGGTCGCTTTTCCTAGAATACGAACTCATGGCCGCTTTGTCATCTCCGCCGCCGCCCGGCTTTTCAGGCCGGGCGCTTCCTGGTAGGGGCTTGCCGATGGAAAAAGGACGCGGCAAGCCGCCGTTTCTGGCCGGCCTCGGGGGCTTTCGCGCCCTGGCGGCCCTGGCCGTGCTGGCCGGGCACGCCCTGGCCTGGCTCACGCCCCTGCCGCGGCACCCGTTTCTGGCCATCCCTGCGGCGCGGCTGACCCAGGCGGGACTGTCGGGCTTTTTCGTGCTCTCGGGCTTCGTGCTCTTCTACACCCACGCCCCGCGCCCGGACGCGCCGGCGTTTTCCGCGAAGCGCTTCGCCCTGGCCCGGCTGGCCCGCATCTACCCGGTCTACCTTCTGCTGCTGCTTGCGCACCTCGGCCTGGCCGTCCTGCGCGAGCCCGGCTTTTTCACCCGCTTTCCCGGCGAGGTGCTGGCCCATGCCACCCTGGTCCAGACCTGGTTTTTCGCGCCCGAAGCCCCGTCCCTCTTTCCCATCGGCTGGGCCGTCAGCACCGAGGTCTTTTTCTACCTGCTCTTTCCGTTGCTGCTGCGCCCGGTCAGCGCCCTGGCGACAAGACGCGCGGCCCTTGTCACCGCCACCTGCGCCCTGGGCACGGCCGTCTGCGCCGACGCCTGGATCGCGGCGTCCTGGCCCGCGCTTTTCGCCCGGGTCGCCGCCGCCCACCCGGTCTTTGCGGACCATGCCACGGACCTGGCCGGGCTTTTTTTCCAGTGGCTGACCTACACCGCCCCGTACCTGCGCCTGCCCGAATTCCTGTGCGGCATGGCCACGGCCCGGCTGTTCCTGCTGGGCGCGCGCCCGCCGGCCTGGCTCGGGCCCGCGGCCGGGGCGGGACTTTGCCTGCTGGCGTTTACCCCCTTTCCACACGGCTCGTTTTTCCTGTCCGTGCTCGCCAACAATGCCCTGTACGCGCCCTGTCTGGCGGCTGTCTGCCTGGGGCTCGCCGCGCGCGCGCCGGCATGGGCGGGGGCGCGGCCCGTGCGCGCCTTTGCCGGGGCGAGCCTGTCGGTCTACCTGCTCCAGCCGCTGACGCTCGAACCGTGGCAGGCCCTTTTGCGCCTTTTGCCGGACACGTGGCCGGCGGTATGCGGCATCGGCATGGCCGCGACCGTGGTTACGGGCCTGCTCCTTTCGCGCTTCGTGGAAGCACCGGCCGCCCGGCGCATCCTGGGGCGGCACCGGCCGAAGCCGTAACCCCCGCGCAGCGCGTTCTTCTCCGGCGGCCCTTGCGCCGCGCCGAGCCGCATTCCCCGAAAAGAGGCCGGCCACGGCCCTCCTTGCTCCCGTCGCGTCCCGCACCCCACCGATACGCAACAATCGAATTTTCTGTTGCGCATTTTAAATAAACCGCGCTAATCACGTATCAGAAATAAAACTTTTTCCGCGCCCCACGCCAACCGCAACCCTTTTCCAACGAGGACAAGCCAATGACCGATAATCAATGGGAAAGACAGTATGGGTCGTCCGAGCGTCTTGGCGCCACCTGGATCGAGGAGCAACAAGCCTGGAATTTCGCACTGTATTCCAAATTCGCGACAAGCGTGACGCTTTCCTGCTACGACTCCGTCGTCTCCGCGCCCTGCTACAGTTACAATTTCGATCCATACCTCAATAAGACAGGGAGGATATGGCATACGCGCATTCCGGCCTCCGCCATGCGGGGCGCGCTGTATTACGCCTACAAGGTGGACGGCCCGAAATCAGGCCCCGGTTTCGGCTACGACTGGCACAGCTTCGACAAAGACAAGGTCCTGCTCGACCCTTACGCCCGGTCCGTCTTTTTCCCGCCCGACTTCAGCCGGGCGGCGGCCTGCATGCCCGGCTCCAACGAAGGCAAGGCCCCCCTGGGACGGCTGGAGCGCGATGCCGGCGCTTTCGACTGGGGCGACGACAAGCCCCAGCGCCATGGCCAGAGCCTCGTCATATACGAATTGCACGTTGGGCATTTCACGAAGAATTCCAATTCGGGAGTGCCCCCGGACGAACGCGGCACCTATGAGGGCCTGGTCCGGATGATCCCTCACCTCAAGGAACTCGGCGTGACCGCAGTGGAATTGATGCCCGTCTTCCAGTGCGACCCGCAGGAGGGGAGCTGCTGGGGATACATGACGCTGAATTTCTTTTCGCCCCACCACCTCTATGCCGCGAACCCGGCGGCCGGCGGTCAGATCGCGGCGTTCAAGGCGTTGGTGAAGGCCCTTCACGCCGCCGGCATGGAAGTCATCCTGGACGTCGTGTACAATCATACGACCGAGGGGGATCAGCACGGTCCGAACTATTCGTTCAAGGGCATCGACAACAGCAGCTACTACATGATCGCAAAAAACGACGCGGCCAACCCCTATTGCAACTGGACGGACTGCGGCAACACGATCCTCGCTCCGGGCGCGGCCGTGCGCCGTCTCGTGCTGGACAGCATGCGCTACTGGGTCGAGGAAATGCACGTGGACGGTTTCCGCTTCGATCTCGCCTCCGTCCTGGCCCTCAACTACAAGGAGGGCCGCTACGACTACGACGAGGACGCCCCGTTGTTCGACGAAATCGCGACGGACCCGGTGCTCAACTCGGTCAGGCTCATCGCCGAACAGTGGCAAATGGGCATGGCCAAATTCCCCGGCCGCGTCTGGCACCAGTGGAACGGGCGCTTCCGCGATTGCCTGCGCCGGTTCGTCAAGGGCGACGCGGGGCAAGTCGGCACGTTGATGGACTCTCTGTACGGCAGCTGCGACCTGTTGCCCGACAACCTGCCGGTTTCGATGCATCCCTTCCAATCGATAAACTACATCGCCTCCCACGACGGCTTCCGCATCGGCGACCTCGTCTCCTACGACCACGCCAGCGACGACGATTCGTATCCCCAACTCGGCTGGAACTGCGGCTATGAAGGGGTCGGCGGCACGCCCGCGGACGTGGTCGCGTTACGCAAACGCCAGACGAAAAACTTTTTCGCCCTGCTGCTGCTCGCCAACGGCACGCCCATGATCCTCATGGGCGACGAATTCATGCAGGACCAGAAAGGCCGCCGCAATCCCTACAATATCGACAATGCCGACACCTGGATCGACTGGAGCCTCAAAAAAACCCATGCGGACGTCTTCGCCTTCGTCAAGAAAATGATCGCCCTGCGCAAGGCCCATCCCTCCCTGTGCCGCAGCGGCTACTGGCGTCAAAGCGTCCAGTGGTTCGGCGTCAACGGGCCGTGCGACCTTGCCGGCTATTGCCGGACCCTGGCGTTCTCCCTTGAGGGGGAAAACGCCGGCGACGACGATTTCTACGTCATGGTCAACGCCTACTGGAAGCCCCTGGCCTTCACCCTCCAGGTCGGCGACCCTGCACAATGGGCGATGGTCCTCGACACGGGCCGCGCCAGCCCCGGGGATTTTCCCGCCACGCCCGTGGCCGCGACATCGGCGCAATACATGGTGCAGGAGCGGTCGGTCGTCGTGTTCGTGCGCCCCAGGAAAATGCCGGGGACCGGTTCCGCCTGACCCGCCACGCCACGCCTCTCCCGCCGCCGGCGCGCGGCTACAGGCAGCCGCGCGCCAGCGGCAGGCGTCCGCCGAGACGCACCCCCGCCTCGTCCACCGCCGCGCGGTAGGCGAGCACGAGCACGCCGGCGGCCACGGCCTGGCGCAAGAGCGCCGCATAGTCCGGGTCGATGACCGCGGCCGGGGCGAAGCAGTCCCCGTCCGGGCGCTGCACGCAGAAAAAAAGCGCGGCGCGGGCGTTTCCCTCCCGGGCCAGGCGCGTCAGTTCGACCAGGTGCTTGCAGCCGCGCAGCGTGGCCGCGTCCGGGAACATGGCCGCGCCGTCCTCGACCATGGTGACGTTTTTGCATTCCACGAAACACTGTCCGGCCGGGCCGGAAAGCGCGAAATCGAGCCTGCCGTGGGCGAAAGCGGGCTCGGGCCGCACGGCATCGTAGCCGGCGAGGTCGGGAAAGGCCCCGGCCAGGAACGCCTTGCGAAAGAGGCGGTTGGGGGTGAGCGTGTTGACACCGACCCAGAAATCGCCCCGGAAATCGGGAAGCCGCACCATCTCCAGGGTGTGCGCCAGCTTGCGCTTGGGGTTGTCGGACACGGAAAGCCCGACACGCCGGCCCGGGCGCAAAAGGCCGAGCATGGAGCCGGTGTTGTTGGCGTGGGCGGTGAAGGGGCCGGTGTCGCCTTCCACGTCGATGAGGAAGCGCACGCGGCGGCGCACGAACCGGGCCGGGACCAGGGGGCCGGGCAGGGGCAGGGTCACGGAAACTTCCGAGCGGGGAACCATGATTTACCTTTTTCGCGATTGACGCTATATTGACAGACGGCCGCGCGTCCGCGGCCGTAGGCGAAAACCCCTAAGCAAGGATTCCGGGCCATGCGCACCGCGCTTCGTATGCGTCTCGTCGCCCCTTCGGCAACCCTCGGCATGGCCGCCAAAGCCGCCGACCTGCGTCGCCAGGGCAAGGCCATCCTCGACCTTTCGGCCGGCGAACCCGATTTCAACACTCCCGACCACATCAAGGCCGCCGCCAAAAAGGCCATCGACGACAACTTCACCCGCTACACTCCGGTGCCGGGCATCCACACCGCGCGCGAGGCCGTGACCGCCTACTACAAAAACACCTACGGCGTGCCCATGCCCAGGGAATCGGTCATCCTGACCAGCGGCGGCAAGCACGCCCTCTACACCCTGTTCATGGCCCTGCTCAACCCCGGCGAGGAAGTGCTCGTGCCCGCGCCCTACTGGGTGAGCTACCCGGACATGGTCCGCCTGGCCGGGGCCACGCCCGTACCCGTGCCGAGTTCCCCGGAAAACGGCTTCCTCGTCACCGTCGAGGATCTGGACCGGGCCGCCACCCCGACCACCCGGGCGCTGATCCTCAATTCGCCCTCCAACCCCACCGGCGCGCACTACACCGCCGCGGCCCTCGACGCCATCATGGACTGGGCGGTCGCCCGCGACATCATCATCGTCTCCGACGAAATCTACGACCGGCTGGTCTACGAGCCGGCCAAGCCCGCCTCCATGGCCGGCTGCTTCGCGCTGCACCCCGAGCACGTCGTCGTGGTCGGCGGCCTGTCCAAGAGCTTCGCCATGACCGGCTGGCGCGTGGGCTACGCCCTGGGCCACCCGAGCCTGATCCGGGCCATGTCCACCCTGCAAAGCCAGTCCACCTCCAACATCTGCTCCATCGCCCAGAAGGCGGCCATCGCCGCCCTGACCGGCCCCATGGACTGCGTGGAGGAGATGCGCCTGGCCTTCAAACGCCGCCGCGACCTGGCGCTTTCCATCATCAAGACCTGGGAAAAGGCCCTGTGCCCCACGCCCGACGGAGCGTTCTACCTGTTCCCCTGCCTGTCGGCGTACTACACCGCGGCCGTGCCCGATTCCACGGCCCTGTCCGAGGCGCTTCTCGGCGAGGCCGGCGTGGCCACGGTGCCCGGCGTGGCCTTCGGCGAGGACCGCTGCGTGCGCCTTTCCTACGCCACGGACGACGCCACCCTGGAAAAGGCGCTCACGGCCATGGGCGACTTCCTGGGCAAACTGTAACGCCCCGCGATATGCTGCGGCCAGGGAACCCGGCGTGAAGAAAACCGCCCGTTCGGAAGGCGACCAGTACCTCGGGCTGGTCAAGTTCCTGTCGTGGAGTTCCCTGGCCCTGATCCTGCTCGTCAACCTGTTCTTGTCCATCTTCCTGTCCAACTACGCCCGCCAGGACGTGCTCTCCAAGCAGAAGGAATTCGCGCTGCTCCTGGCCGAAAACCTCAACCACCAGATCTACCAGCGCTTCACCCTGCCCACGGTCATCGGTTTCGGCCGCGTGGAGCTGTCCCAGCCCGCCCAGTACGACCGGCTGGAAAAGACCGTGCTCACGACCATCCACAGCTTCCACGTCAGCGAAGTGCGCATCTACGACTTCGACAAGCGGGTGTCGTTCTCCACGGACAAGGAGCTCGTGGGGCAGACGGGCTACGCCGGCACGGCCATCCTCGAGGCCCTCGAACAGGGCAACTCGAGCTTCCAGGTCGTCAGCCGCGCGGGCATGTTCGGCGGCATCTTCGACTTCCACCCCAAGCCCGACGCCGTGACCCTGCGCACCATCTACCCCCTGCGCACGGAACGCTCCCTGGTCCCGGGCAATCCCCAGGGCTTCATCATGGGCGTGCTGGAGTTCACCCAGGACATCACCGACGACTACCAGAAGGTCGTGGATTTCCAGCGCATCATCATCGCCACCACCCTGACCTCGTCGCTTCTGCTCTTTTTCATCCTGCGCGTGATCATCAGCCGCGCCGGACGCATCAACGCCCAGCGCATCGCCGAGCGCGAACTGCTCGAACGCGAGCTCCAGCAGCAGGAAAAGCTCGCGGGCATGGGCCGCATGGTGGCGGGCATCGCCCACGAGATCAGAAACCCCTTGGGGATCATCCGCTCCACGGCGGAACTTCTGCTCAAGCGCAACAAGGACGCCGACGGCGTCAACGCCAAGCTGCTCGGCGCGATCTTCGACGAATCCAAGCGCCTGTCCAAGACCGTGGGCGATTTCCTGGACTACGCCCGGCCCAAGACGCCGCGCCAGGACGAGGTGGACCTCGCCGTGATCTGCGACCAGGCGCTCACGTTTTTAGAGCAGAAGTGCGAGGACCTGGGCGTCGCCGTCACGCGCGACTACGCGCCAGGGCTCGTCGTGCGCGGGGACAAGGACCTGCTCTACCGGGCCGTGTACAACATTGTCTCCAACGCCCTGGACGCCATGGCCGAGGCCGCGTCCAAACCGGCGGCCATCACCGTCGCGGCCGCGCCCGGGCCCGACGACGTGACCCTGACCGTGACCGACACCGGGCCGGGGTTTTGCCCGGAAAACAAGGACCGCCTGCTCGACCCCTTCTTCACCACCAAGGACGCCGGCACGGGCCTGGGGCTCGCCATCGTGCGCAACATCCTGCAAAGTCACGGCGGTTCGCTGACCCTCGCCGACGCCCCCGAAGGCGGGGCGCGCGTGGTCATGCGCTTTCCTCCGGCGTAAGCCTCCTGTATGACCGGGGACAACGGCCGACCGGCGCGCCGGGCGCGGCGGCCCCTTCCCAATCCTTTTCCCGGATAACGCCATGCCAAGCCAGATCCTCATTCTCGACGACGAAAAGAACTACCTGCTCATCCTCGAAGCCATGCTCGGGGACGCGGGCTATGCCGTGACCGCCCTGGACGACCCGGAGACCGGGCTCGCCTTCCTCGACGAATCCGAGGTGGACGTGGTCATCACGGACATGAAGATGCCCAAGGTCACGGGGCAGCAGGTGCTCGAGCACGTCAAGCGCAACTTCCCCTACATCCCGGTCATCATCATGACCGCCTTCGGCAGCATCGAAGGCGCGGTCGAGGCCATGCGCATCGGGGCCTTCGACTACATCGCCAAGCCCTTCGCCAACGACGAACTGCTGCTCACCGTGGAAAAGGCCAGCCGCTTCGCCGCGGCCCAGCGCGAGAACATGCTGCTGCGCCAGTCCCTCGAGGACCGCTTCTCCTCGGAGAACATTATCGGCCGGGGCAAGGCCATGCAGCGCGTGCTGGAAATGGTGCGCAAGGCCGCGCCCACGAAATCCACGGTGCTCATCACCGGCGAATCGGGCACGGGCAAGGAGCTCGTGGCCAAGGCCATCCACTACGCCTCGCCGCGCAAGGACGCGCCGTTTATTTCCGTCAACTGCATGGCCCTGGCGTCCGGCGTGCTCGAATCCGAACTCTTCGGCCACGAAAAAGGCTCGTTCACCGGGGCCGTGGCCCGCAAGCGCGGCCGGTTCGAGATGGCCCACGGCGGCACCATCTTCCTCGACGAGATCGGCGAGCTCTCCCCGGAGTTGCAGGTGAAGCTCCTGCGCGTGATCCAGGAACGCAAGTTCGAGCGCGTGGGCGGCTCCGACCCCATCGAGGTGGACATCCGCATCCTGGCCGCGACCAACCGCAACCTGTCCGAGACCGTGGCCGCCGGCACGTTCCGCGAAGACCTCTATTACCGCCTCAATGTCGTCCACATCCAGACGCCGCCCCTGCGCGAGCGCCGCGAGGACATCCCCATCCTCGCCGCCCACTTCCTGGAGCGTTACGCCAAGGAGAACGGCAAGACCTTCAAGGGGTTCTCACCCGAGGCCATGGAGTACCTCACGGCCTACGAGTGGCCGGGCAACGTGCGCCAGCTGCAAAACGTGGTGGAGCGCTGCGTGGTGCTCGCCGGCAGCGACGTCATCGTGGTCGAGGACCTGCCGAGCGAGATCCGCGACGAGGAAAGCCAGTACAAGTCCGCCGTGGACCTGCTGCCGCTGACCATCAACCTTGGCGAGACCCTGGAGAAAATCGAGGCGGCGCTCATTCGCCGCGCGCTGGCCCGCTCCAACCTCGTCCAGGTCAAGGCGGCGGAGATGCTCGGCATCTCCAAGAGCCTGCTGCAATACAAGCTCAAGAAGTACAAGCTGACCGGCCACTAGGCCGCGCCGGTCACGCCTCTTGGCCGCTGGGCTCCGCGGGGGCGGAGACTGGTTGGCCCAGCCATTTCCCCGCCATTTCCAGGATAAGCAAGCCGCGGGCCGCTGCCAAGCGTGAAGCGGCATCATGACGCCGCCTCGACCGCGCCGCCCTCCTCGTGACGGCCAACCGTTGCGACATTATCCACTCCAACATCCCCTCTCGGAAAAACGTCACAATTTATTCTGCCCAGCGTGACGAAACACGTCAATAACCACAGCACGATCAGCTTGCGCTCTCTTTTCCCGCGTGTCCTCCCTTTATTGGAACCACACTAACATTGCGAGGCGCCTTATGTACGCGTGCCGTTTGCTCAAACTGCGTTTGTTGGTCGTCATGACCGCTCTCAACGCCTTGCTCCTGATTCCGACCGGCCCCGCCCTGGCCGCCCTGGATGCCGCGACGCTGACTTGGGAAGTGGCGGATGTCCCGGAGAGTCTTGGCAACCTCAAAGCGCCGACCAGCATAAGCCGCGACGCCGCCTCTACGGGTGGCTTCCTCGTGGCCGACGCCTACAACCTCCGCGTCTTGCGCCTTGTGAACAAACAATGGTCCTTCTTCTCCGACATGCTGTTAGAAGGGAGACCTCTTTACGCAGCCAACACCAGCGACGGCTTCTTTCTGATCGCGACAAACTTCGACACGATTGGGAGCTTCACCGAGGCAGGCGACGATGTCGGACTGTTCGAGGGCACAGACACTATCCATGGCCTCTATAGCGTCAGCAGCACGGAAATTTACAGCGTCACGACCAATTTGAGTTCCACGCGCTGCAACGTCATCAAGTTCATGACGCCGGACCTCGGCACGCTCACGAACTATACCCTGTCGCTCAGGCCGTCCGCCCTGACCGTATCGCCGCAGGGCCTTCTCTACTTCGCCACCGCCGGCCCCGTATACGCCTACAAGAACAATGATGCCGACCAGTCCCTGGAACTCGTGGGCCAATGGGGAAGCAGCGGCAAGAGCGTCGGCCAGTTCGGCACGCCCGCCGGCATCGCCGTGGACGACTCCGGCAACATCTACGTGGCCGACACCCTCAACAACCGCGTGCAGGTCTACGACGCCGCCGCCGGGACCTGGACCGCTTCGGGCAGCGTGGGGTCGGACCCGGGTCAGTTCAACAACCCCCAAGGCATCGCCGTGGACGCTTCCGGCAACATCTACGTGGCCGACACCGGCAACAACCGTGTCCAGATCGGCCGCTTCGCCAGCGCCGCCCCGACGGCCTCGCTGACCGGGGTGCCCTCCTCCCCCACGCGGACCCGCACCGCGTCCATCACCGTCGGAGGGACCAACGTCACCCAGTACAAGTACAGCTTGGATGGCACGGACTGGTCCGCCGCCGTGGACGTGGCCACGCCGATCACCCTGTCCAGCCTTGCCGTCGGCTCCCACAGCCTGTCCGTCGTCGGCGGCACGAGCGGCGGCGTCTGGCAGGCGGCCAGCGCGGCAACCACCGTCGCCTGGACCGTCCAGGCCCCCGCCGTCGCACCCGTCGGCCTGCTGCTCTCGGAATGAACCCGCGCGTGCGCCCGGCGCTTCCGGCCGCGCGCACGCCTTTTCCCGGCCACGGCCTGCCTACGCCCTCGCCCCGTCCACGGCCACCCGGTCGCGGCCGGCGGCCTTGGCGGCGTAGAGCGCCTTGTCCGCCCGGGCCAGCATGTCCTCCAGGGCGTTCTCGCCGTATTCCACGCGCTCCCGGGCCTCGGCCACGCCGATGCTGACCGTGACCGAAAGGAACGTGCCGTCGATGCGGCAGGGATTGCCGGCCAGGACCGTGCGGAAGCGCGCGGCAAGCGCCGCCGCCTGGGCGGCAGTGGCGCCCGTGAGCAGCACCGCGAACTCCTCGCCGCCATAGCGGGCCGCCAGATCGGACTTGCGCACGCAGCCGACCAGTATCCGGGCCAGATGCGCGAGCACCCTGTCTCCGGCGGCGTGGCCGTAGGTGTCGTTGACGACCTTGAAATGGTCCGCGTCGAGCATGAGGCAGGCGCAGGGCCTTTGCGCCCGCACCGAGGCCTCCAGGAGCTTGCGCCCCCCGGAAAAGAGGAACCGCCGGTTGTACAGCCCGGTCAGGGCGTCCTCCACGCTGATCCGCTCGACCTCCTCGACATGGGAGCGGATCTCGCCGGCCATCTGGCAAAACGCCTCGCGCAGTTCCGCCACCTCGCGGGGCAGGCCGTCGGACCGGGCGACCGGGCAGGCCGCCGCGTAGCGCGTGTCGTGCAATTCCCGGGCATACGCCGCCAACCCCGTCAGCGGGCGCTCGATATTGCGCGAAAGGCGCAACACCAGCGGCAGCACGACCAGCAGGGTGGCCACCGCCCCGAAAAACACCCAGCGCATCTGCCGCCGGTAACCGGCAAGCACGTGCGTCACGGGCAAATCGCTGACCAGCCGCCAGCCGTCGCGGCCCAGGGGCGTCGACGCCCCGAGCATCTCGCGCCCGTCGGCGGCCGCGTACGCCCCGCCCGCCGCGCCGGTGGCAAGCAGCGCCGGCGCGACACGCGCCTTTCCGGGACCGCCCCCGGCCGCGACCGCCGACGAAGGCGCCAGAATGAATCCCTGCGTGTCGCACAGGATCACCGGGCTGTCGGAGTGGGCGACATTTTCCCGCAACCACCGGTCCAGGGTTTGCAAATGCACGGAAATGGCGAGCACGCCGCCGGGACCTCCCCCCTGCGATGCAACGGGAACACTGAAGACGCAGGCGGGATTTCCTGTCAAACGCCCGTCCGGAATCAGTTCCAGGGCGTCTTGTCCTTCCAGGCCCTTGCGGAAATAGGCCCTGTCGCCAAGAGAAACCCCTCTGCTTTCGATATTTGATGCGATTATGACGCCATCTGTTCCTATATAAAAAATATGCTTCACATTGCCATGGGTCCTGACATACTCTTTCAGATATGTTGTCATTGTGGCGACATCGTTGCGTGTTGCTGCGGCAATGCTGGCAAGATATCTCGCATCGTCGAAGCGCTCGTCGATCCATGTGCGTACGACGTTACATTCTTGCCTGAGGACATATGCAAGGGAACCAATCTCCCTGTCTACGATGTTATTTCTTTGAAACAGGGAAAAGCAGAGCGTTGCCAACAAAATAGGCAACACAACGAGCAGCAGTGCATAGAAACGCAATTGCCCGCGAAGACTTTCCAAGCCGACAATTCGCCGCAATCGCAGGAAGAATCGTTTTTCCAAATTACCACCGTTCGGGGCAGCCAGTCCATTACGTCGACATTTCGCCCTGTATCCTCCCCCTAACAGTACAGTAAAGCTGACGTCCCGACAATGCGTTCACTCGCCGTCTTGCGAAAAACCCGGTTTTGCTCCATGACCATTTCGTCCGCTAAACGCCAAATGATCATGCCGCCCCCTGACGCCAATACCCCGGACGACCTCCGGCAAACATCCCCGACCGCCGCCTCCCCTGGCGACGTGGCCGATTACGTCGCCGCGCTCGTCGCTTCGGCGCGCCTGGGGCCGCAGGTCGTGCACCACCGCGTGATCCCGGCCGCGCCGGCCGTCTTCGCCGACCCGGCCAGGCCCTTTCCGCGCCACGTGGCCGAACTGCTCGCCGCGCGCGGCATCGACAGGCTCTACGCCCATCAGGCCGCGGCCACGGACCTGGCCCGGGCCGGCCGCCACGTCGCCGTGGCCACGCCCACGGCCAGCGGCAAAACCATGACCTACCTGCTGCCGGTGCTCGAGGAGATCGCGCGAAACCCCGATTCCCGGGCCATTTTCCTGTATCCCCTCAAGGCCCTGGCCCAGGACCAGCTCAAGGCCATCGAGGAGCTGACCGCCGGCCTGCCAGCCTCGGGCCGGCCGCGCGCCGCCATCTACGACGGCGACACGAGCGCGCATTTCCGGCGCAAGATCCGCGAAAACCCGCCGCACATCCTCATCACCAACCCCGAGATGCTCCACCTTGCCCTGCTGCCGGGCCACGCCTCCTGGAGCACGCTGTTCGCCGGCCTCTCCCACGTCGTGGTGGACGAGATGCACACCTACCGCGGGGTGATGGGCTCGCACATGGCCCATGTCTTCCGGCGGCTTTCGCGCGTGTGCGCCCGCTACGGCGCGCGGCCGTCGTTCATCTTCTGCTCGGCCACCATCGGCAACCCCGGGGAGCTGGCCGAGTGCCTGGCCGGGGTTCCCGTGACCACGGTCACGGCCTCGGGCGCGCCGACCGCGCCGCGCCATTTCCTCTTTCTCAACCCCGAGCAGTCCGCCGCGACCACCGCGGTCATGCTGCTCGCCGCCGCACTGAAAAGGGGGCTGCGCACCATCGTCTACACCCAGTCGCGCAAGATGACGGAGCTTATAAGCCTCTGGATCGCCGAGCGCGCCGGGCCGTACGCCTCCCGCGTCTCCGCCTACCGCTCCGGCTTTTTGCCCGAGGAGCGCCGGGCCATCGAGGCGGCCATGACCTCGGGCAAGCTCCTCGGCGTGGTCTCCACCTCGGCGCTCGAACTCGGCATCGACATCGGCGGCCTCGACCTCTGCATCCTGTGCGGCTACCCCGGCTCGGTCATGTCCGCCTGGCAGCGCGGCGGCCGCGTGGGCCGGGCCATGCGCGAATCGGCCGTGGTGCTCGTGGCCGGCGAGGACGCCCTGGACCAGTATTTCATGCGCCATCCCGCCGACTTCTTCGACCGGCCGCCGGAATCGGCCGTGATCAACCCCGAAAACCCGGTCATCGCCGCCCGCCACCTGGAATGCGCCGCAGCCGAACTGCCCCTTGGCGCGGGAGAACCCGCTTTTGCCGCGCCGGCCCTGCGCCGGGAGATCGAAAAGCTCGAAGCCAGGGGGCTGCTCCTTCGCGACAAGGACGGCCAGCGCCTCTTCGCGGCGCGCAAGCGCCCCCACCGCGACGTCAACCTGCGCGGCTCGGGCGGCCAGTTCTCCATCGAGACCGCAACGGGCGGCATCATCGGCCAGATCGACGAAATGCGCGCCTACCGCGAAACGCATCCCGGCGCGGTCTACATCCACCGCGGCGTCTCCTACCTGGTCGAAAGCCTGGATATTCCCGAGCGGCGCGTGCGCGTGGCCCCGGCCAGGGCCGACTACCACACCCGCGCGCGCGGCCAGAAGACCACCGAGATCCTGGAAGTCCTCGGCGAATCGTCCGTCGCCGGCGTGCCGGTCTTCCTCGGCCGGCTCAAGGTCACGGAAACGGTCACCGGCTACGAGCGCCGGGCCAACCGGGGCGGCCAGCTGCTCTCCATCGTGCCGCTGGAACTGCCGCCCATGGTGTTCGAAACCGAAGGCCTGTGGTGGGTCATCCCCCAGGAGGTCCAAAACGAGCTCGACCGGCGGCTTTTCCACTTCATGGGCGCGATCCACGCCATGGAACACGCCATGATCGGCATCCTGCCCCTGCTCGTGCTGACGGATCGCAACGACCTGGGCGGCATTTCCACGCCGCTCCACCCGCAGGTGGGCCGGGCCTGCGTCTTTATCTACGACGGCGCGCCAGGCGGCGTCGGGCTTTCGCGCATGGCCTTCGCCAAGGCGGAGGAGGCGCTCCAGCGCACCCTCGCCGCCGTGGCCGGCTGCCCCTGCGAAACCGGCTGCCCCTCCTGCGTCCATTCCCCCAAATGCGGCTCCGGCAACCGGCCCATCGACAAGGTCGCCTGCCGCTTCCTCCTGGAGGTCCTCGTGTCCGGCAAATTCCCCGAACAGGCCGATTGCCGCCCGCAGTGCGCCGCGCCCGCGCAGCCGGCCGACGCCCCGGGCGCAGGCGAAACCTCCGCGCCGGCGGCCAGGCCCGCGCCTCCCGCGCGCTTCGGCGTGCTGGACGTGGAGACGCGCCGCGCCGCGGCCGACGTCGGCGGCTGGGGCAACGCCCACAAGATGGGCGTGTCCGTAGCCGTGCTCTACGACTCGGGCCTGGACGATTTCGTCGTCTACCGCCAGGAGGAGCTGCCCGCGCTCTACGAGGCGCTCACCCGCCTGAACCTCGTGGTCGGGTTCAACATCAACCGCTTCGACTACAAGGTGCTCGCCGGCGCGTCACCGTTTGACCACCGCAGCCTGCCCACCCTGGACATCCTCGAAAAGGTCCACGCCCGCCTGGGCTACCGCCTGTCCCTGGACGGACTGGCCAAGGCCACGCTCGGCACGCCAAAGTCCGCCACGGGCCTCGACGCCCTGGCCTGGTGGAAGGAAGGCAAGATGGACGAAATCATCGCCTACTGCCGCCAGGACGTGGCCGTCACCCGCGACCTCTACCTCTTCGGCCGCGACAACGGCTACCTGCTGTTTAGCAACAAGGCCGGCAAAACCGTGCGATTGCCTGTGGAGTGGAGCTAGGAAGAGGGGAAGGAAGGATGAAGAAATGCCTCCGGCGGCCAGGAGGGGCCGAGGGCCCCTCCTGGACCACCCCCAAAGGGGGATTCCGGACGGAGCGGCCATCGTGAGGGCGGTATTTTTCCGGGCAGGAAAGTGTGCTAGAGGATCGCAATGCAACCGCAAGCCCCTAGGAAACGTCCGTGTTGCGCATAGAGCATCTGGCCAAGTCCTACGCCCATAACGGCCACGCCCCGGCCTGCGCCCTGGCCGAGGTGAGCTTTACCGTGCCGCGCGGCGCCTTCGTGTCGCTGCTCGGACCGTCGGGCTGCGGCAAGTCCACGCTGCTGCAATGCGTCTGCGGCCTGCTCGCCCCCACCTCCGGCCGCGTGCTCCTGGCCGAGCGGGAAGTCACGGGCCCGCCGCCGGAAATGGCGCTCATCTTCCAGAACGCGGCCGCATCGCTTTTCCCCTGGATGACCGTGGCCGGCAACATCCGCTTCGTGCTGCGGCGCAAGCCCGGCTCGAGAAAGGACAAGGAGGACGCGGCTCAAAAAGCCCTGGCCGACGTGGGACTTGCCGCATTTGCCGAGCGCTACCCCTGGCAGCTTTCCGGCGGCATGCAGCAGCGCGCCGCCCTGGCCCGGGGGCTGGCCTACGGCGCGGACGTCCTGCTGCTCGACGAACCCTTCGCCTCGGTGGACGCGCAGACCCGTGAGGACCTGGAGGACCTGCTCGCCGGCGTGGCCGCGGCGCAGGGCAAGACCGTGCTCTTCGTCACCCACGACATCGACGAGGCCGTCTACCTTTCCGACGCCGTGGTCGTGCTCACCCCGGCCCCGGCCACGGTCGCCGCCCTGCTCCCCGTGGACCTGCCCCGGCCCCGCGACCAGATCGCCACACGCGAGGACCGTCGTTTCCTCGACGCCCGCAAAGCCATCCACGCCCTGCTGCACCGCTAGCGCCATGCCTATATCGCCCCTCTCCCCCCGCCCCTCCCCACCCCATCCAGGGGGGCCGGGGGGGATGATCCCCCCCGGTGGGGAAGTCCAGAAGGGGCAACGCCCCTTTTGGCCCCCCGGCGGAGAGGTCCAGGAGCGGCAGCACCTCTCCTGGCCGCCGGAGACATCCTCCCTCTCAGGCTATCTTCTTCTCGCCCTCCTGCTCCTCGCCTGGGAGGCGACCGCGCGCTACGGCGTGGTGCGCGCGGATCTGCTGCCGCCGGCCTCGGCCGTGCTGGAGGAATTGTGGCGGCTGGCCGTTTCGGGCGAATTGTGGCGGCAGGGCGGCGCGACCCTGGGCCGGGTGCTCGCCGGGTTCGTCGCGGGCGGCGCGGCGGGCGCGGCCCTGGGGTTCGCCTGCGGCGCGTTTCCCGGGTTCGGCCGGGCCTGCCGGGTCACAGTGGAATTTCTGCGCCCCATGCCGTCGGTGGCGCTCATTCCCATCGGCATCCTGTTTTTGGGCCTGGGGTTCGGCTTGTGCGTGGCCGTGGCCGGCTTCGCCTGCGCCTGGCCGGCATACGTCGCGGCATTGGCCGGGGCCGGGGCAGCCGGACAGGGGCTTTGCGACACGGCCCGGGTGTACGGGCTTACCTCCCGCGAAATTCTCTTCCACGTGCGCCTGCCCGCCGCAACGCCCCAGGTGCTTTCCGGGCTGCGCGTGGCGCTGGCCGTGGCCGTGGCCGTGACCGTGACCACGGAGATGGCCGCCGCGCCAAACGGCCTGGGCTCGTTCATCCTGGAATCGTCACTGGCCCGCCGGCCGGAAGGCATGTACGCCGGCATCGTGGCCGTGGGCCTGCTCGGCTTCGGCCTCAACGCCTCCTTCGCGGCCCTGCGCGACCGGGCGCTGCGCTGGATGCCGCGCGGCGGGAGGCGGTGACAGGGAGGATGGATTGATGGGTAAAAAAACGCCTCCGGCGGCCAAAGGGCTGTCGCCCTCTGGACTCCCGTAACGATTCGAGTCGGTATGCGGATACGAATGACAAGGACACGCGCCATGCGCGGCTGGTTCTCCGGCATAGCGGTCTTTCTGGGATTGGCCGTGGTCTGGGAGGCGGTCTCGCGGCTTGGGGTCGTCTCGGCGCTCTATTTCCCGCCGGTCACGACCATTGCCGCGACCTTCGCCCGGCTTTCGCTTTCGGGGCTGCTGCCGGCCCAGGTCGGGCTGACCCTGGGCCGCGCCCTGACCGGGCTGGCGCTCGCCGCGCTGTGCGCCGTGCCGCTGGGGCTGGCCATGGGCGTTTCCCGGCGCTTCCGAGGCTTGCTGTCCCCGCTTGTGGAGCTTTTGCGCCCGGTGCCGCCGCCGGCCGTCATCCCTGCGGCCATACTCTTTCTCGGCATCGGCGACGGCATGAAGATGTTCGTGGTCTTCTTCGCCTGCCTGTTTCCCATCCTGGTCGGTGCGGCGGACGGAGCCAGGGCGGTCGCGCCCGGGTTTCGCATGACGGCCGCGGCCTACGGCGTCCCGCGCCTGGACGCGCTGTGGGGCGTCATCCTGCCGGCGGCCGGCCCCAGCGTCGCGGCCGGGCTGCGCACGGCCGTGCCCATGGGCCTCATCGTGGCCGTGCTCTCGGAGATGATCGGCGCGACGAACGGCATCGGGCACTACATCCTGCGCATGCAGCGCACCTTCGCCATCCCGGAGATGTACGCCGGCGTGGCCGCCCTGGGCCTGGCGGGCCTTGGCGTCAACGCGGCCGCGCAGGGAGCGCTTGCCCGCCTGACGCGCTGGGCGGGGCCCGGCGACGCCCCGCACTGAGCCCCTCTCCCCCGCCGGCGTCTACTGCCTGTTATCGAGCAGCAGCATGACCGGCGCGCCGCGCCCCAGGAACGAGGGGGAACCGGTCCCGAGCACGGCCGGGTCCTCGATCAGCCCGGAGGCCTGGTTCAGGTCATAGACCGCGTCGTTGTCGGCTATAAACAGGTACAGATAGTATTCCTTGCCGGCGGTGAGCGTCTGGCCCGAAGCGATGAAGTTTCCGGTGGAGGCGTCGGCGATGGCCCAATCGCCGGAAGTGGCCGCGTCGAACGACGTCCGGTAGGTCTTGAATGGCGTCGAAACCCCGTTGCTCTTGAGCTTGACCACGGTCAACCCGGAAGGGGCGACGGCGAGCCCGGAAAACGAGGAACGGATGGCGGTGAGGCTGCCGGGCGTGCAGGAATAGGCGATGCGCTTCTCGCCGGACACGGGTTCGAAATTGACCACCCGATAGTCCCCTTTCAGGTCGTCGGCGCTGGCGCTGACCGAAGACGAGGCGGACACGGAGACGCCCTTGCCCGAGTTGATGCTGATATCGGTCGGCACATCGGGAGGATACGCCAGGTCGCTTGCGGTCAAGGACATGAGCCCCTTGTTCACGGGATAGCCGTAAAAGGCCGTGCCCGTGTTCGCGTAGGAATCGTAGAGAACCCAGTCGCCGCTGGCCTTGTCCATGGCCGTGGCTCCGCCGCCGACGCGGTAGTAGAAATTGACGGTCGCGCCGCCGTCCGTAGCCTCGATGGCCAGGTCCACCACGGCCGTGGTCGGGTCCGTCAGCCCCTCGATGGCATATCCCCCGCCGTTGGCCACGGTGAACTGACGCAACAGGGAATAATTGTTGTAGATCGCGGTTTCGAGCACCAGCTGCCCCGTGAAGAGCCGGCCGCAATAGAACCCCTTGATCCATTTGGCCGTGATGCGGGCCTGGGGGCAGGTTTCAGCGTCGGTAAGGTTGTTGCCCTGGAAACCGTAGGTGAAGGCGTTGTATTTTTCCGAGGAAAAGGCCTTGAATTCGGCCAGGCGCACGGAATGAAAAAATGCCGTTTCCGCCAGCGGCTGGGCCGTGGCCATGTTGAAGATGCCATTGGTGTACTCCATGCCGCCGGCAGCGGAGCAGCCATAGCTGTAGCAGCCGGCAGGGGTGTCGAAGGTGCCGGACAGCACGAGGGACGCGGCGCTGGTGCTGAGTGTAAAATGCGTGTGATTGACGTTGAAGACGAAATTGATCTTGTCCGTCTCCGACGGCGTCTGCCCTTCAGGGTATATAATGGCGCTCTCCGGAACGGCGATCTGGTCTACGTTGTCGACGCCTCCGATAGGATTCTGTGTTCCACTCGAAAAATCGTAGTCTACCGTTCTTTTCGCATCGCCATAATAGAATCTTTTCATGCTATATTGCAATTCACTGGAGCCAGCCCACGCCGTACCGGCCAAAATAGCCATCCAGAGAAGGCAACTTGCCGTCAATACCCTTGCGAACATCGCTTCCTCCAGAAATTACTATTCTTCTATCTGAAAAACATCCCCGAACGCATGCTTTCCTTCCCGAGACTACAACGTATACATCTATGACGCACCAGTAGCCGACCTGCCGTGGCACCGTCAACTGTCCTCTCGCTGCACGGCGTCGCGACAGGCCTCACGCTTCCCGCCACACCATTGGCATAATGCGACAATTGATGCATAAGGAATGCTGTCCCGTCCGCGCGCCGAAAAACCAAGGAGAGCCCATGTCCCGCCTCGCCGCTTACGTCCTGTGCCTCGTCCTTTGCACCGCCACGGCCCATGCGCAAGCGCCGGCGCCGCTCAAGGTCGGCTACATCCCTGTGGGTGACTGCCTGCAATACTTCGTGGCCGAGGCCGAAGGCTATTTCGCGGCAGAAGGGCTGGCCGCCACCGGCATGCCCATGAAGGGCGGCGCGGTCATCGCCCCGGCCGTGGAAGGCGGCGAACTGGCCGTCGGCTGGTCCAACGCCGTGTCCATCATCCTGGCCCATGCGCGCGGCTTCGATTTCGCCTTCCTGGCTCCCGGAGCGGAAGGCGTGGCCGGAACCAACGACGTCCACGCCCTGCTCGTGCCCGCCGCCTCGCCGGTCAAAGCGGTCAAGGACCTCGCCGGCAAGACCGTGGCCATCAACACCCTCGGCAACATCAACGAGGCGGCCATGCGCGCCCTGGCCGCGCAAGCCGGGCTTGCTCCGGACACCATCCGGCTGGTCGAGGTGCCCTTCCCGGACATGGCCGCGGCCCTGGCCAAGGGTGCGGCCGACGCGGCGCTTTCCCTCGAGCCCTTCGTCACGGACGCCGTCTCGCGCGGCGCGGCGCGGGTGCTCGACCCCTCGCCCCACGCCGCCTTCGGCAGCCCGTACCTGATCGGCGGCTGGTTCGCGAAAAAGGGCTGGATCGCGGCCCATCCCAGGGAGGCGGCGGCCTTTGCCCGTGCCGTGGCCAAGGCGGCGGCGTTCATCGCCGCCAACCCGCAAAAAGCCCGGGACGTCCTGGCCGCGCGCACAAAGCTCTCCCCGGAGCTTGCCGCGAAAATCGCCCTGCCGCGCTTTCCCGAAACCCTTGCGCCGCAGGCCCTGCAAGGGGTCATCGACGTCTGCGCCCGCTTCGGCCTGCTGCCGCAGCCGTTTCCCGCCGCGGATATCCTGGCCGCCCCCGCCCCGTAACACCGCGCCCGCGGCCGCCCGGGCATTGACGCCCGACGCGGCGGCCTTATTTTTCCAATTCGGGAAAAATCTTCCCGACGCCGTGGCGGCATACGGTCGCCTGCGGCAACGCGGGGTTCACCGCATGTGACAGGGGCCGTGGCGTGCGCGAGCGCAGAACAATATTCGATAAGGCATGCAAAACACCGGACATAAGACGTTTCCCGGAAGGCGCAACTTGCCAAATCCGGCGAAACATCCTGTGCGAACAGACGTTGCTTCTCCGTCTTCCTTGCGGGAATAATTTACAATTTCCGCAAGGAACCCCCTTTTTTTATTTTTTGCTTTACGCTGCCCCATTTTGTCACTATGAAAAAACCCCCCTCAAATAGATACCGTTATTCGGAGTAGACCATGTGCCGCTTATTCGCCCTCAGCAGCCGGGACCCCGTGTCCCCCATGCGCGCCATCGAGGCGCTCAACGTCATGAAGGAAGGGCACGACGGCTCCGGCGTCGGCCTGTTCCTGCATGACCTGGGCGGCCCCTTCGGCGACATGAAGGACGCGCCCATCCTTTCCGGGATTTTCACCGACGAAGGCCTCAAGCGCCTGGACGCCTTCATGGACGAACGGGGCTTCGTGACCAAGGCCACCCTGGTGCTCGACCCCCAAACGCCGACCCCGGTGGGGACGCCCGTACGCGGCACCTATATGGCCCGTGCCTACGAGGTCCCCGCGGACCTCAAGGCCGCTTCCAAGGCCGAACGCGAACTGACCTACATGAACATCCGCGTCACGCTGCGCCTGCTCGGCGAAGAGCGTGACGACATCCGGGTCTTCTCCTTCTGGCCCGACACCATCATGGTCAAGGAAGTCGGCGATCCCCTGACCGTGGCCGAATACCTCGGCCTCGACCGGTCCGAGCTCTACGCCCGGCGCATCCTGGCCCAGGGCCGCCAGAACACCAACTACGCCATCAATCTCTACGCCTGCCACCCGTTTTTCCTCCAGGGCGTGTGCACCATGACCAACGGCGAGAACACGGCGTTCATTCCCATCAAGGAATACCTGCTCTCGCGCGGCTTCCGCGGCTACATGGGCTACCAGTCCGATTCCGAGGTCTTCGCCCATATCATGCACTTCACGCGCAACCGCCTGGGACTTGGCATCGAATACTACAAGCACGTCATCACGCCGCTGTCCGACGCCGAGATGGAAGGCCATCCCGACCGGGCCCTGCTCGCCCGCATCAAGCAGACCTGCCGCAAGCTGATCATCGACGGCCCCAACTGCGTCATCGGCTGCCTGCCCGACGGGAACATGTTCATGGTCCATGACCGCAAGAAGCTGCGGCCGGGCGTGGTCGGAGGCAAGGACGGCATCTTCGCCTTCTCCTCGGAAATCTGCGGCCTGGACGCGGCCATTCCCGACCGCGACCCCCATAGCGACGTGCAGCCCATGCACCTGGACACCGTCATCGTGCGCCCCGAATGCCAAGAGGTCACCTTATGCAATCAACTGCAGTCATTACCCCGTCCACACTAAGCGTCGTCGATCTCCCCTGGCAGATCGAGTGGAACAAGGACACCTGCACCCTGTGCGGGCGCTGCACGTCCGTGTGCCCGGTCAATGCCATCGAGCTCGGGGTCTTCCGCAAGCGCACGGTCGAGGCGACGGTCGCCCTGCAAAAAAAGCCGACCAACAGCTATTCGATCTATTACGGCATCCGCCAGCGCACCGATCCGGCCTACCGCTGCATCGGCTGCGGCATGTGCAACATGGTCTGCCCCAACAACGCCATCGCCCCCAAGCTGCTCCCCGAAGCCACCACGCTCAAGTTCCACAACAACCGCGGCGGCTCGGCCCGCACTCGCGGCGGCCGGCGCAACGACACGGGCAGCCTGCTCGACCAGATCAAATTCATCCGTATCTCCATGCTCACGGACCCGGCGCTCGACGCCGGCCGCCACGAGTTCGAGCTGCGCACCCTGCTCGGCCGCATCCAGCCGCCCGAGGAAGGCCTCGTCGCCCTGGAGGAGAACGCCTGGGTGCCGGCCGTGCGCGAAATCTACCCGCTCATGATCGGCTCCATGTCCTTCGGCGCGCTCTCCCCCAACATGTGGGAGGGCCTCGTCATGGGCGTGACGTACTTAAACGAGGAGCTCGGCATGCCGGTGCGCATGTGCACGGGCGAGGGCGGCTGCCCGCCGCGCCTGCTGCGCTCGCGCTTCCTCAAGTACATGGTCCTGCAGATCGCCTCGGGCTACTTCGGCTGGGACGAGATCATCAAGGCCCTGCCGGACATGAAGGAAGACCCCTGCGCCATCGAGATCAAGTACGGCCAGGGGGCCAAGCCCGGCGACGGCGGCCTGCTCATGTGGTACAAGGTCAACAAGCTCATCGCCGCCATCCGCGGCGTGCCCCAGGGCGTGTCCCTGCCGAGCCCGCCCACCCACCAGACCCAGTATTCCATCGAGGAATCCGTGGCCAAGATGATCCAGTCCATGTCCATGGCCTGGGGATTCCGCGTCCCGGTCTACCCGAAGATCTCCGGCACCACCTCGTCCACGGCGGTGCTCAACAATCTCGTGCGCAACCCCTACGCGGCCGGGCTCGCCATCGACGGCGAGGACGGCGGCACGGGCGCGGCCTACAACGTGTCCATGAACCACATGGGCCACCCCATCGCCAGCAACCTGCGCGACTGCTACGAGAACCTGTGCATCGCCGGCAAGCAGAACGAGATTCCGCTCATCGCCGGCGGCGGCATCGGCAAGAACGGGAACCTGGCCGCCAACGCCGCCGCGCTGATCATGCTCGGGGCCAGCGCCGTACAGTCCGGCAAATACATGATGCAGGCCGCCGCCGGTTGCCTGGGCTCGGAACACGACCGCTGCAACGTGTGCAACATCGGCGTGTGCCCCAAGGGCATCACCTCCCAGGACCCGCGCCTGTACCGCCGGCTGGATCCGGAAAAGGTGGCCGAGCGCCTGGTGGACGTGTTCCTTTCCTTCGATACCGAGCTGCGCAAGATCGTCGCCCCGCTCGGACGTTCCACGTCGCTGCCTATCGGCATGTCGGACGCCCTGGGCATCAGCGACTACCACGCGGCCCAGCGCCTCAAGATCAAGTACGTGGTCTAAAAAGGCCAGGCGACCTCGAACCCAAGCAGCAGCAAGGCAGCAAACGCACATGGCACAGCAAAGCGTCACCATACACGGCATGGAAAACGGCCAACGGGTCCAGTCCCGCATCCTGGAGGAACGCATCCAGCGGGCTGTGACCCAGGGCGCCCGGGAACTCACCGTCGAGGCCTGCGGCCAGCACGGCATCGGCGGCCGGCTCTTCATCTCTCCCAAAGACCCCGTCACCGTGCGCATCACCGGCGCCCCGGGCCAGCGCACCGGCTCCATGGGCTTTCCCGGCACCAGGATCATCATCGAAGCCCCGACCTCGGACGACATCGGCTGGCTCAACGCCGGGGCCGAGATCGTGGTGCGCGGCAACGCCGGCAACGGCGCGGCCAACGGCATGGCCCAGGGCAAGGTCATGGTCGCCGGCAACCTCGGCGCGCGCGGCATGACCATGACCAAGCGCAACCCGAAGTACGACGCCCCGGAAATGTGGGTGCTCGGCTCCGTGGGCGACTACTTCGCCGAGTTCATGGCTGGCGGCACGGCCGTGGTCTGCGGCTTCGAGGCGCAAAACCCGGACAACGTGCTCGGCTACCGCCCCTGCGTCGGCATGGTCGGCGGGCAGATCTACTTCCGCGGCCCCTACAAGGGCTTCTCCATGGCCGACGCCAAGCTCGTGCCCATCGACGACGCGGCCTTCGCCTGGCTGACCAAGGGCCTGCGCGTCTTTCTCGAGGACATCGGCCGGCCGGAGCTTTACGAAACGCTGACAAAGCGAGACGAATGGCAGTGCATCGCCGCGCGCACGCCCTTTGAGAAGACCGGCAAGAAACGCCGCTCCATGGTGGAGTTCCGCACCAACGTCTGGGACGCGGAACTGGGCCGGGGCGGACTGATCGGCGACCTCGACGACAGTGACCGCTCGCCCATCGGGGTCATCGTCAACGGCGACCTGCGCCGTTTCGTGCCCGTCTGGGAAAACAAGAAATACCTCTCCCCCTGCCAGGCCAGCTGTCCCACGGGCATCCCGGTGCAGCAGCGCTGGCAGCTCGTGCGTGACGGGCTCATGGACGAAGCCATGGATCTGGCGCTGGCCTACACGCCCTTCCCGGCCACGGTCTGCGGCTACCTCTGCCCCAACCTGTGCATGCAGGGCTGCACCCGCGCCGTGTCCAACCTGACGCCCCTCGACACGGCCATGCTCGGCAAGGCCAACGTCAAGGCCGGCCACATGCCCAAGCTGCCGCCCCTTTCGGGCAAGCGCGTCGCCGTCATCGGCGGCGGCCCGGCCGGCATGTCCGTGGCCTGGCAGCTGCGCCTGGCCGGCCACGAAGCCATCATCTACGACCTCGAGGAAAAGCTCGGCGGCAAGATCACCGCGGCCATCCCCTCCTCGCGTATTCCCAAGGACGTGCTGGACGCGGAGATCAAGCGCGCCCAGGAGGTCCTGCCCCATATCCGGCTGCAAAAGGCGCTCGGCAAGGACGAGTTCGCCCAGATCGTCACGGACCACGACTTCACGGTCCTGGCCGTTGGCGCGAACAAGCCGCGCATGCTGCCTGTGCCGGGCAAGGAGCTGGCCACCCCGGCGCTGACCTTCCTCAAGGCGGCCAAGAAAAACGAAGCCAAGGTCGGCAAGCGCGTCGTGATCATCGGCGCGGGCAACGTCGGCTGCGACGTCGCCACCGAGGCGGCGCGCCTGGGAGCCGAATCCGTCACGCTCATCGACATCCAGACCCCGGCCTCGTTCGGCAAGGAGCGCAAGGACGCCGAAGCCGCGGGCGCGGTCTTCAAGTGGCCCTGCTTCACCAAGGAGATCACCGCCGAGGGCGTGACGCTGCAATCCGGCGAAACGCTTCCCGCGGACACGGTCATCCTGTCCGTCGGCGACGTGCCGGACCTGGAGTTCCTGGACGACACCATCGCCACGGAGCGCGGCCACGTGAAGGTGAGCGAGATCTACCAGACCACGAACCCCAAGGTGTTCGCCATCGGCGATATCGTGAAGCCGGGCCTTCTCACCCAGGCCATCGGCATGGGCCGCGACGCGGCCAAGGCCATCGAGGACATCTTCTCGGGCAAGCGCCCCTGCGAAGACACCCGCAAGATGATCGACTACAAGCGGGCCAAGCTCGAATACTTCGACCCGCGCATCATGGAGTTCAACGACCTCGACTCCTGCGCCAGCCAGTGCTCGTCCTGCGGCGCGTGCCGCGACTGCGGACTGTGCGAGACGATCTGCCCCACGGGCGCGATCTCGCGCAAGGCGCTGGACGGCAAGGAGTTCGAGATGGTTTCCGACCCGGCCAAGTGCATCGGCTGCGGCTTCTGCGCCAACGCCTGCCCCTGCGGCGTCTGGGACCTCGTGGAGAACACGCCGCTCGTGTAACGCCTCAAGGGGAGCATGCGGGTAGGCTGCCCGCCTGTCCCGAATCCTGAATACTAACGGACCGCCCTCACAGGGCGGTCCGTTTTTTTGTCCGAACTCTGCACGCGACGGAACTACCGAAGCCCGTATTTTGTTGACAATATGCAATCATATTGGCTATATTTAGTTGTAGTTAATTCTACATCTTTCAACCAGCTTATACTCTTGGAGATTTTGATGAACCTCAAAACAATGCTTTCCTATTTCTGTTTATCCGTCCTTGTTTCTTTATCAATAATCCTCAATGCTTTTTCTGCAGTTGCAGCGGATGCTCTTTTTGTCATTTCTTCGTCTTCGATGGCTTACAAAGGCAACTGGAGTCCCAGTGAAAAATATGCAATCCGAGATGTTGTATTCTATGACGGTTCAAGCTGGTTCAGCCTGAAGGGAGACAACAGGGGAAATACACCAGCCACAACGTCCGTATACTGGGCTATGCTGGCCAGAAAAGGAGATACTGGTCCGACTGGACCTGCCGGACCAACAGGAGCGACCGGCCAGACCGGCGCCACTGGTCCAGCCGGACCTGCTATACATACGAGTTCTGTCTGTGTCACCGGTGGTGACTGTTCATGCACGAATGTCGTGTCAAAGGTATCATCCACAAATGGACCATGCAATGTCACCTCAGACACTGGATCGTGTTATGCAAATAAATACTCCACAGGATATTCCACTCTTCCAGCATCATGTTGTGTCTGTCGACCATAGTTAACCAAGATTGCCTTCTCTTTTGCATCGACACCAGTATCAAACGCATCACTGCGAGCCGTGCCCCCTGCGTGCCGGAGACTCTCTTGCGGCTGAGCGATAAGATAAGTTATATCGTGCCGCCTCCAACGAGCTGGCCCGGTTTTATTGCGGCTTCACTACCCAAAACGGCGCTTACCGCGAAACGTACCCCAGACCGGCAAGCACCAGCCGCGTCGCCGCGGCGAGGACGTCCTTGCGCGCGGGCGCGTCCTTTCGCGGCTGCGTGTAATAGACCGCCAGCACCACCGGGCCGCCCTGCGGCGGCCAGAGCACGGCCACGTCGTTGGTCGTGCCGTACGCGCCGCTGCCGGTCTTGTCCCCGACCGTCCAGCCGGCGGGAACACCGGCGCGGATGCTTTCGCCGCCCGTGGTGTTGCCCTTGAGCCAGTCCGCCAATTGCCGCCGCTGCGGCGCGGCCAGGGCGTCGCCGAGCACGAGCTTTTCCACGGTGCGCGCCATGGCCGCGGGCGTGGTGGTGTCGCGCGGGTCGCCCGGCACGGCGGTGTTGAGCTCCGGCTCGCGGCGATCCAGGCGAAACGCCGTATCGCCGAGGCTGCGCGCGTACGCCGTAAGCGCCCTTGGCCCGCCGATCCTGTCCAGGAGCAGATTGGCGGCGGTGTTGTCGCTCACCGTAATCGCCGCGGCGCACAGTTCGCCGACGGTCATGGCCCGCCCCTGCTCCAGGGCCTTGCGCGTCGCCGGAGCCCAGGCAAGGAGATCGCCCTGTCCGTAGGCCACTTGCTGCGCGAGCAGGCCCGGCTCGTCCTGGCTCTTGCGCAGCACGGCGGCCACGAGCACGAGCTTGAACGTGCTGCAAAAGGGAAAGCGCTCCCCGCCCCGGAAGGCGAAACGCCGGCCCGTGGCGGGGTCGAGAAAGGCCACGCCAAGCCGTCCCCCTGCTTCGCGCGAAAGAGCCGCAAGCTGCGCGTGAAGCGCCTTATTGCCGTCCTGCCCGGCCCGTGCCAGCACGGTCGCTCCGCAAATGAACATCGCCAGCACCATCGGCAGCAAGAGCAGCCACGCCATTTGACGCCGCATCGTCTTCTCCTCTTGGAAAGACAACGGCGGAGCGAGGCCACTTAGCCTGCTCCGCCGCCTGTTATCGCCGAACTACCGCATCATACAGCGCTGTTCACCGTTTTACCTCCCCCCTTTCGGGGTGGTCCAGGAGGGGCCCTCGGCCCCTCCTGGCCGCCGGAGGCATTCTTCCCTCTTCTCCTTCCACCACTCCCAACTTACGCCGACGCCCAGCGGATGAGGCCCAGGGAGTGGGAGTCGAGCAGCAGCGGGTGGTGCGGCAGGATGCGCACGGTGAAGCCGAAGCGGCCGGCCTCGGCAGGTTCGATCTCGCCGACGTAGACCGTCCAGCCGTCGTCCATGCTCTCCACGGGCCGCATGACGATCGTCTCGCGCTGGGCGAACTTGCCTTCGTAGTCCAGCCGGCCGGCGTAGATCTGCACTTCCACATCCTGGGGCCGGATGCCGTTCAAATGCACCTCGGCGCGTACGCGGATGGGGTCGCCCACATGGAGTTGCTCGGGCTCGTCGGCGCGGATGTTGCGGATGTCCAGGTTGCTCCACTTGGTCATCATGTCCATGCGCCAGGAAGCCAGGTCCTTGGCCGCGGCGCAGTCGTCGCGGGTGAGGCGGTTGTAGTTTTCGAGCGCCGGCACGTAGGCGATGCGGGCGTAGTCCTCCACCATGCGGTGGGAGTTGTAGAGCGGCGCAAGCTGGGCGATGGAATCCTTCATCTTGCGGATCCAGTTGCGCGGCAGGCTGCCGTGGTGGCCCCGGTCGTAGAAGGTCGGAATGATCTCGTTTTCCAGGATGTTGTAGAGGGTCTGGCTCTCCACGAAGTCCTGGTAGCCGCCGTCCTCGTACTCCTCGCCCTGGCCGATGGCCCAGCCCACGCTGTTGTCCGGCTTCCAGGCCTCGGCCCACCAGCCATCCAGGGTGCTGTAGTTGAGCACGCCGTTGCACATGGCCTTCATACCGCTGGTGCCGCAGGCCTCGAGCGGCCGGCGCGGGGTGTTGAGCCAGACGTCCACGCCTTGCACGAGATAGCTCGCGATCTCCATGTCGTAGTCTTCCAGGAAGACCATGTTGAACCGGCACTCCAGGCTGTTGCACAGCTGCACCAGTTCCTGGATGATCTTTTTCCCCTCGTTGTCGTGGGGATGGGCCTTGCCGGCGAAAACGAACTGCACGGGATGGGCGTTGTCGCCAAGGATCTTCAGCAGCCGCTCCTTGTCCGAAAGGAGCAGGTTGGCGCGCTTGTAGGTGGCGAAGCGCCGGGCGAAACCGATGGTCAGGGCCTGGGGATCGAGCACCTCCTCGGCGGCCTGCAGCTCCTTGCGCTTGGCCCCGCGGGCAAGCAGCTGCTCGCGCAGCCGCTCGCGCACGTAGCCCACCAGCCGCTCGCGCAGGCGCTCGTGGGTACGCCACAGTTCGGCGTCGGAAATCAGGTGCGTCTGGGCGAACACGCGGCCCGTATCCGGATCCTCGCGCCAGTTGGCACCGAAGTAGCGGTCGTAGAGCGCGGCCATGTCCTGGGCGACCCAGGTCGGCACGTGCACGCCGTTGGTGATGGCCCCGATGGGCACGTCCTCCACCGGATACTGGTTCCAGACACGGTTCCACATCCGGCGCGAAACCACGCCGTGCAACTGGGAGACGCCGTTGTTGAAACGCGAGAGCTTGAGCGCCAGCACCGGCATGCAGAAGTGTTCGGAGTCGTTGCGCGGGTCCTCGCGGCCAAGGGCGAGCAGCACCTTGAAGGCAAGGCCCAGGCGCTTGGCGTAGTCCTCGAAATAGAGCTGGATCAGCTCAGGCGGAAAACGGTCGTTGCCTGCCGGCACGGGCGTGTGCGTGGTGAAGATGGAGCTCGAGGCCACAAGCTCCATGGCCGCCTCGAAGGACAGCTTGTGCTTGTCCATGAAGTTGGCGGTGCGCTCCAGGCCGGCAAACGCCGAATGGCCCTCGTTCATGTGGATGACCTTGGGCTTGAGCTCGAGCGCCTCCAGGGCGCGGACGCCGCCGATGCCGAGCAGGTATTCCTGACGCACGCGCGTTTCCAGGTCGCCGCCGTAGAGGCGGTTGGTGAGCTGGCGCGAGCCGGGCTGATTCTCGGGCACATTGGCGTCCAGGAGATAAAGCGCCACGCGGCCGACCTGCGCCTTCCAGATCTGCGCGTAAACGCGTTCGCCGCGCAGATCCACGTGAATGAGGATGCGCTCGCCACCGTCGTTTTTGCAAAGCGACAGGGGCATCTGCTCGAAGTCGTAGATCGGGTAGCGTTCCTGCTGCCAGCCGTCGGCCGTGAGGTACTGGCGGAAATAGCCCTGCTGGTAGCACAGGCCGATGCCGACCAGGGGCACGCAGAGGTCGCTGGCCGACTTGAGGTGGTCGCCGGCGAGGATGCCAAGCCCCCCGGAATACACGGGCAGGCAGGCGCTGATGCCGTATTCCAGGCTGAAATAGGCCACGACGGGCTGACCGTCGCGGTCGGGAAAGGGAATCGAGGTGGTCTTGCGCGCCAGGTAGGTCGCAAGCGTCTGGCGCAGGTCGCTTACCCGCTCCACGAAGAAGTCGTCCTCGGCCAGGGTCTCCAGGGTCTTCTGGGGCAGGCGGTTGAGGAAGCCCACCGGGTTGCCGGAGCACTCCCGCCACAATTTGCGGTCGACCTGGGCAAAAAGCGACGCGATGTCGTCGTTCCACGCGAAAAGCAGATTGTAGGCCAGCTCCCAAAGCGGTTTGAGCTTGGCCGGCAACTTCGGCACAACGCTGTAAACGCGTAACGGCTGCATATACTCCCCTTTGTCCAGGCAACGCGCCGCGGCGCGTCATGCCGCGCAGTCCGTGCCCTTGTGCGGCATCTACCCACAAGGCATGCCAAAAGGCAAGGCCGGGGACAAAATGTCACAACCCTGGCGCTTGATTGAAAAAATCCTTGAATTTCGGCATATTAAATTTTATTTACAAATGCAGCGAATACGCTACGTTAGCCAGCCTATCGCCTGTCCGGAGGTTCGCCATGTCCATCCCCACCAGCGCCCTGCGCATCAAGTTCCTCCGGGAGTCGAGCCGTGCCAATCCGCCGTCCGTGGCCACGCCCGGTTCGGCCGGCATGGACCTGCGCGCCGACATCGACGACGAAACCCTGACCATCGCGCCGGGCGCACGCGCCGCCATCCCGACAGGCATCGCCATCGAGATCGAAACGCCGGGCCTGGCCGGGTTCGTCTATTCCCGCTCCGGGCTCGGGGCCAAGCACGGCCTGACCGTGGCCCAGGGCGTGGGCGTCATCGATCCGGACTACCGGGGCGAAATCATCGTCTGGCTGCTCAATACCGCCGACGAACCCCGCACCATCTCGCGCCACGAGCGCATCGCCCAGCTCATCCTCGCGCCGGTCGTCCGACCCGTCGTCATCGCCGTGGAGGAACTCGGCGACACCCGCCGCGGCAGCGGCGGCTTCGGGCATAGCGGGAAAGTGTAGCGGGGAGAGGGAAGATGCCTCCGGCGGCCGGGGGCATGATGCCCCCGGACCCTCTCGGCGGGAAATGGATTTCGCGGGGGAATACCCTTTAGCACCCTTTAAGAGTTTCTTTGGAAGGTGGGGGTCCGGGGGAGGGAACCTTTTTTTGCAAAAAAAGGTTCCCTCCCCCGGAATTCCACACCGAAGGAGGTCGTGATGAGCGAAGCGTACGACGCGCTCAAGGCGCGGGAGCAGGCAGCGATCATGAACACGTACGGCCGGTACCCCTTGGCCATTGCCTCGGGCAAGGGCTGCCGCCTCTACGACTGCGACGGTCGCGAATACATCGATCTTCTTGGCGGCATCGCCGTGTGCAACCTGGGCCATTGCCGCGAGGAGATCGCCGAGGTCATCGCCGCCAAGGCGCGCGAGCTGGTGCATGTGAGCAATCTCTTCACCCAGCGCGAGCAGATCGAGCTGGCCGAGGCGCTCAAGACCACCTGCCACGCCGGCAAGGTCTTTTTTTGCAACTCCGGGGCCGAGGCCAACGAAGGGGCGATCAAGCTGGCGCGGCGCTACATGCGCACGGTGAAAAACCGCGACGCCTACGAGATCATCACCCTGACCCATTCCTTTCACGGCCGCACCCTGGCGACCTTGACGGCCACGGGACAGGACAAGATCAAGTTCGGCTTCGACCCGCTGCCGGAGGGTTTCACCACCGTGCCCGCCGCCGACATCGTGGCCCTGCGCGCGGCCGTGTCGCCGAAGACGGCGGCGGTGCTGCTCGAGTGCATCCAGGGCGAAGGCGGCGTGTTGCCGCTGCCGCAGGAATACATCACGGCCGTGGCCGCCCTGTGCAAGGAAAAGGACATCCTTTTCATGTGCGACGAGGTGCAGTGCGGCATGTGCCGCTCGGGCAGGTTCTGGGCGTTCCAGAATTACGGCGTGGAGCCGGACGTCTTCACCTGCTCCAAGGCCCTGGCCAACGGGCTGCCCATGGGCGCTGTGCTGGCGACGGACGCGGCGGCGGCGGGCTTCGTGCCGGGCTCCCATGCGACGACGTTCGGCGGCGGGGCGCTGGTTTCCGCGGCGGCGACCAAGACCCTCGCCATCATGCGGGACGATCGGCTGGCCGAGCGGGCGGCGCGCATGGGCGATTTCGCCAAGGCGCTGTTCGAGGACGTGCGCGCGCAGTATCCGGACAAGATCGCCGTGATCCGCGGCATGGGGCTCATGCTCGGCATCGAGCTGACCTTTCCCGGCGGCGAGGTCTGGAAGAAGCTGCTTGGGCGCGGCTTCATCCTGAACCTGACCCAGGACAAGGTGCTGCGGCTTCTGCCGCCGCTCGTCATCGAGCAGGAAGACCTGAAACGCTTCGCTTCCGCCCTGGCCGACGTGCTGGGCGCAATCTAAACTTTCCGGGGGTTCCGGGGGGAATGATTCCCCCCGGCCGCCGGAGGCATTCTTCCTTCTTCCCGTCCCGTCCTACCGAAACGCCCGCATCACGAACGTCCAGGCGGACTTGAGCACGCTCATAACGCCCTTGCGACGGCCCATTTCCAGCAGGATGGACAGGCTCTGGCCGGGCTCGCTCATGTATTTGAAGAGTTTCTTGCGGGCCACGCGCTTGGAGAAGATGCCGTACCAGCGGTCGATCTCCGCCGCGGGCAAATCGGGATAGCCGACCACGCAGGAGCCCATGCCGTCGAAGCTCGTCAGGTCCTTGGCCACGAGGTAGCCGTGCTCGCTGGCCCAGGCGTACATGGGCGTGCCGGGATAGGGCACGGCCTTGGACACCTGCGCCGTGTCCGCGTCGAGCTCCTCCATGAAGACCAGGGACTTTTTGATGGTGGCTTCGGTCTCGCCGGGCAGGCCCAGACAGAAAGTGGCATGGGTGCGGATGCCCAGTTCGCGGCACCATTTGACCACCTGGCGGCATTTGTCGAGATCCAGCGGCTTGCCGATGGCCTTCAAAATGCCCGGGTCGGCGGATTCCACGCCGAACTTCATGCCGATGCAGCCGGCGTCGGCCATGGCGGCGAGCGTCTCGCGGTCCACGAACATGGCGTCGCCCATGACCGTCCAGGGTACCTTGAGCCCGCGCTTCTTGATGGCGGCGCATACGCCGAGCACGTGGGACTTTTTCACCACGAAGCTCTGGTCGTCGAAATAGAACTGGCGCGCGCCGAAGCGTTTCACGCAGTATTCCATCTCCTCGGCCACCTTTTCCGGGTCGCGCGCGCGGTAGCGCGGCGAGGCGTACATGATGTGGCGCTCCTGGCAGTAGACGCAGCCGCAGGGGCAGCCGCGCGAGGAGACGATGTTGATGCAGGGCGAATAGAGCGTGAAATCGGGGTAGATGGTGGCCGGGAAATCTTCGCGGTCCGGGAAGGGCAGACTGTCGAGGTCGGCCAGCAGTTCGCGCCGGGGCGCGACCAGCACGTCCCCGTCCCTGCGGGAGACGAGACCCGCGATGCCCGTGAAATCGTCCTTGCCGGCGAGCAGCGCCGCGACCACTTCCTTGACCGTGAATTCGTATTCGCCGATGGCCGCGAAATCGAGGCAGTCGTTTTCCTCGAGCAGCGCTGCGGCGGCCACGGTGGCGTGGTTGCCGGCGACGAGAACCCTGCAGCCCGTGGCCTCCTTGACGGCGGCCAGGAACCTGAGGTCGTCGGCCAGGGTCAGGGCGGCCAGTTCGGTGACGAGCAGGTCGGGCTTGCGGTCCGTCACGGCCGCGAGCATCTCGACGTCGGTGAGATCCATGACCACGCCGTCGAGGCCCGAGCAGGAGGCGGCGGTGTCGCGCTTGCAAAGGGCCAGGGCGTAGGCCAGCCAGAAGGGGAAGGGATAGTAGTCGACGGATTTGGCGTAGCCGATGGTCATGGGCCAGCGGGAACCGGCCTTGATGAAATGGCGCACCTTGCCATCGGGATCGACCTTGACCCCGGCCAGGTTGGCGAAAAGGACGTTCATGGGGGCGATGCTCTCCTTTGGCGGCCAAAAGCCGTTTCGTGAGGTAGCATTTGCCCCTTCAAAGATAAACCCCGAAGACTAGCGCAACTCCCGCACCCGCACCTCGATGCCCGAATCCTTGAGCAACGCGACGAGCTGTTGCGGATCGGTTTCGCCGTAGTGGTAGGGATAGAGGATTTTGGGTCCGAACATCCGCGCCGCGTCCGCGGCCATTTCCGGCGTCATCGTATAGGGCAGGTTCATGGGCAGGAAGGCGACGTCGATGTGCTTGAGGTTCGCCATCTCCGGGATGTTTTCCGTGTCGCCGGCCACGTAGACGCGCACGTCGCCGAAGGTGAGCACGTAGCCGTTACCCAGGCCCTTGGGATGGTAGGGCACGCCCGGCGTACGCATGTGCACGATGTTGTAGGCGGGCACGGCCTCGACGGGCACCCCGGCCACGGTCGCGGTCTGGCCGTTTTCGAGCACCATGCCCCGCCCCAGCGCCCGCAGGCAGGCCCCGATCAGCACGAGCGGCGTGTCCGGCCCGGCGATCCTGGCCAGGGCCTCGGCGTCGAGGTGGTCGAAATGCTCGTGGGTGAGCAGCACCAGGTCGGCCGGCGGCATGGAGGCGTAATCGCCCATCTTGCCGAAGGGATCGACGTAGATGTTTTTGCCGTCGTACTCGAAGCGCAACGAGGCGTGTCCGATGAAATGGATGCGAAGCGGCCCGCCGGACGTCTCGATGACGTCGCTCGCCGCAGGGGACGCCGCGGACGCCTTGGCCGGCGCGGCCAACCCCAGTGCCAACAGGCAGGACAGTGCGATCAGTTCCGCCACCATGGGACACCTCCAGAGGTTTACGCGCTCTCTAGCAGCGTTTGCCCCCCGGGAACAAGCCTCGTCCTGGTCGCTTCCTTGAACGAGGCGCGCGCGCCACGAGCGAGAGCCGGCCTGATGCGTCGTATACCTCTGATCTTCCGCGATATTTCAAGGAATGCCGCTTATGCCTCACTGCGATGGCGTATCTGGTAGCGGGTGGACGGGCCGCGTCCTTCCTTGCCCAGGATGCCGCGCCGCACGAGGTCCTGCAGGTCGTGCTGGGCCGTGCGTTGGGGCACGTCCCCGCCGGCGATCTGGTAGTCCTGACGGGTGAAGGGACCGTGCTCGAGCAGGGCGCGCAGGGCTTTGCGCTGGCGACCGGTGAGCGGCGCGTCCAGGGACGGTGATTCCGCCGCAGCCTCGACGCGGGGCGTTTCGCCCGCCGGGTAGGAGGAAGAGGCCTCGTCCTCGAAGTGGATGTCTTCGGCCAGGATGAGGTCGCGCTCGGCCATGGCGGCGGCGCGGATGATGCAGTTTTTCAGTTCCCGCACGTTGCCCGGCCAGGAATGACCCTCCAGCTTGTCGAGCGCGCCGCGCGACAGGCTGAGCTCCCCCTTGCCCATGCGCCGCGCGGCCAGGCGCAGGAAATAGCCCGACAGCACGGGGATGTCCTCGGTGCGCTCGCGCAGGGAAGGCGTGGACACGGCAAGGACCTGCAAGCGGTAATAGAGGTCTTCGCGGAATTCCCCGGCGGCGACGAGTTCCTTGAGGTTGACGTTGGTGGCGGCGATAACCCGGGCGTCGAAGGCCGTTTCCTCATCGCTGCCAAGCGGACTGATACGTCGCACGGACAGGGCGCGCAAAAGAGCCTGTTGTACGCGCGGCGAGGCGTTGCCGATCTCGTCCAGCAGCAGCGTGCCGCCGTCCGCGGCGAGAAACGCGCCCTTGCGGTCGCTTTTGGCTTCGGAAAATGCGCCTTTGACGTGGCCGAACAGGGCGTCCATGAGCAGGTTTTCGTCCAGTGCCCCGCAATTGATGGAAATAAACGGCATGGGCGCGCGTGCGCTCAGGCGGTGGATGGCTTCGGCCGTGAGCTCCTTGCCCGTGCCTGTTTCGCCGATGACGAGCACGTCGGCGTCCGTGGCCGCGACCTTGCGGAGGCGTTCGAGCAGCCGCAGCATGGCCGGGCCCTCGCCCACGAGGTCCTCGAGCTTCCCTCCATCCGAACCCTTGCGCGATCTTGGCGCGATCAGCGGGACTTTTTCCTTGGCGCGAACCGAACGCAAGCGCTCGTCCCGGACTTTCAACTCCATTTCCTTGGAGAGCACCGCCGCGATGAGCCGGTTGATGGAACGCTTGAGCGTAGCGGATTCGAGGTCGCTGTCGGGCAGGTCGAGTTCATGGAGGTGCCCCTCGTGGCGCATCTGCCGCACGGCCTCGGCCAGTCGCGCCAAAGGCCTGGTGATGAAGCCGGCCAGGACCACGATGAGCGCGGCCAGGGAGACGATGGCCCCCAGCGTCGTCAGGAACATGATGTTGATCTGGCCGAATTCCGCCGCGCGGGGCAAGAGGCTGCGGTCCACGTAGATGATGCCGCCGACGACGAGGGACTCGCTCGCGCCGGCTTCCTTGAAACGCACCGGCGCGTAGCCGACGAAATCCTCGCTGGAAGCGAGCTTGGGCGGCCCGAAATCCGGCTCGCTGCGCTCCATGCCGGAACGCCCCTGCTGCAGGGAAGTGAGGATGCGCCAGAAGGCCTCGTGGCGCGGCCCGGGGCGAAACGCGCCATCGTAACCCGGCTTGCCGTGGTCGCCGGACAGGTTGCTCTTGACCTCTTCCACGGACAGCGGCCGCGCGGGCTCGTCCACGTTCTCGGACTGGAAGAGCATCCAGCCCCGCTCGTCCACGAAGATGCTCTGGCGGTTTTCCGTGGTGCGGCTGAAACCCAACAGCGGCGAACGGTTGGAGTTGTAGAGTGACAGCACGTTGCGCACGGCCCGGGCGTCCACGGACAGGATCAGGTAGCCGGAAACACCACCGTCGGGCGCGGCCACGGGCGTGGACAGGCGCAGCACGGACAGGCTGCGCTGGCGCGGCGCCACGCCGAGCCCCGTGGGCTGATAGTAGACCTCGGTCAGGTCGGACAGGGAGACCTGCCCCGGCGCGCTTTCCAGGGCCTTGCGCGACACCACGAACGGGCTGTTGCGGGCCTTGTTGGCCACCTCCGCCGGCACCTCCTCCACGCCTTCGTCGGTGCGGATGAAGGCGAACTGGCGCTCGTTGTCCTCACCGACGAAGGCGGCCTCCGCATACAGCGCCCCCCGGGCCGAGGCCGAGGCCTCCATGAAATCGCGCAAACGCTCCCGCGTGACCGGCCGGTAGGCCAGGGACAGGATGTCTTCGCGACAGCCTTCCAGCAGGCTCTCCACCTCCCGCGCCTGGGCCAGGGTGAGGATGAGCGAACTGCGGCCGATGGCCAATTCAATGTAATAATTCGAGAAAATATTGAGAATCAGGCCCGTGGCCATGAGGATGCAGACCGCGGCGGGCACGAGGAACACGAGCAGCTTCTTGCGGATGCTCCACTGGGAGAGCCCCTCGGCATAGATGTCCGAAATCTCGGCGCGATGGTTTCGCCGAAAGAGGTTGAGCATGCATCCTCCACGGGCCGGAAACCCGGTTGCGGGAATGGCGCGATCACTCCGTTCTGGCGCTTGTAATGCGCAAAACACCGTGCGCGTTGTCAAGCGCTTTTTTTCACGAAAGTTAAAAATCCTTTAAAAACAAAGAGATAATTGCGCCGGCACGCCCCTTGCTCAAGACTGCGCGTTCACATGCGCCAAAACGCGAATAACCGCGACTCAAGGAGGTGGGTACATGAAGATTCTCGTGGCTCTGGATCAATCGAAGTTCGCCGGGACGGTGCTCGAGAAGGCCATCGCCATGGCCAAGAAACTGGAAGGGTCCCTGTCCATCATGACAGTGGCCGAGGACTACTTCGATATCGGGGACTATCTCGACGTCGAGTCCGTCACGCAAAAGGTCTTCGAAGCGACCAAGGCCGCCGCGCAACAATACGCCGACGAAGCCAAGGCTGCAGGCATAGAAGCCGAAGTGATCGTCGAGCAGGGCGTTTCGCCGGCGGACCTCATCGTCGCCCACGCCAAGAACAAGGCGATCGACCTCATCATCGTCGGACACCAGGGGAAAAAGGGGCTGCAACGCTTCCTGATCGGCAGCGTCGCCTCCCGTGTCGCAACCCACGCGCCGTGCTCGGTGCTCGTGATCCGTTAACCATCCAAGGGGGCTGACATGCTTACGAAATGGAAGGCGCTTCTGGCGGGATTGACCACGTTTCTGCTCCTGGCCCCGGCCGCGGCCTTCGCCGCCGGCGGCGGCGGCGCGCCCATCGTGATCGTGGCCGACACGCGCAAACTGACCGGCATCATGGCCTGGTGGGCCAACCTCTACAACGAGTCCCACCTCTACTTCACCATCCTGACCGTCATCCTCATTCCGCTCATCGGCGTGATCTTCGGCGTGCTGGCCGACATCGTCATGCATTTCATCGGCATCGACCTCAAATCCCGCGATCTGGCGGAACACTAGAATAACGCCCACAGGCAAAGGAGCACGACATGGACTGGCTGTATATCCTCATGCCCATCGCGGGCGTCAAAATCTTCTGGCCCGGCCTCATCATCCTCGGCATCGGCGTCGGCGTCATCGGCGGCTTCTTCGGCATGGGCGGCGCCTGGATGGTCACCCCGGGCCTCAACATCCTCGGTTTCCCCATGGCCTTCGCCATCGGCACCGACATCGCGCACATGGCCGGCAAATCGCTCATTTCCACCATGCGCCACGGCAAGTTCGGCAACGTGGACTACAAACTTGGCTTCATCATGCTGTTTGGCACCATTGCCGGCTTCGAGGTCGGCGCGCAGATGATCATGTGGCTCGAGCGCATCGGCAAGGTCGACATGGTCGTGCGCTGGATCTACCTGGCGCTGCTCGCCTTCATCACCTGGATGGTCTTCGCCGACGTGGCCAAGCGCAAGGCCAAGGAACGGGCCGCCATCGCCGCCGGACAGGAAGTGGACAAGCTGGCGACGGGCCTCGAGTGGCACAAGACCCTGCACAAGATCAAGATCCCGCCCATGGTGCACCTGTCCGCGGCCGGCATCTACTGCTCCGCCTGGCTGCCCATCGCCGTCAGCTTCTTCACCGGCTGGCTGGCCGGCATCCTGGGCATCGGCGGCGGTCTTATCCGCATGCCCGCCCTGATCTACCTCGTCGGCTGCCCGACCCACGTCGCCGTCGGCACCGACCTCTTCGAAGTGGCCATCTCCGGCCTCTACGGCGCGGCCTCCTACACCTACAAGGGCCGCACCGAACTCGTGGCCGCCATCATCATGCTCATCGGCGCGGCCATGGGCGCGCAGGTCGGCGCCGTGGCCACCAAGTACATCAAGGGCTACGGCATCCGCATCGCCTTCGGCCTCGCGGTCATCGGCTGCGGCATCTCCATCCTGCTCAAGCTCCTCCCCACCTACATCCCGGGGATCAGCTACATCTGCAACGAAATCGCCACCTACCTCATCCTGGGCCTCGTTTCGGCCATGGCCATCTACATCACCGTGAAGATGGTCCAGGGGGCCAAGCACGAACTGGCCATGAAGAAGGCCAAGGCCTAGGCGACAACAAAAAAGAGAAGGAGAACGCCATGCCCTCGATGTACCGCAAAATCCTGCTGGCCGCCCTGCCCGTGCTCCTCCTGGCCGGCTGCGTGGATTACGGCAAAGTGGACCAGGGCCGCACCGTGGCCATCGACACGGAGAAGAAGACCCTGACCATGATCCCCAACATGTCCACGGACCCGGCCAAGGGCGACTTCAAGCTGCCGGCCCTGACCTTCACCTACCCGACCAACCCCATGGACATGGGCCAGGATCCCAAGCCGGGCCTGCGCATGAAGCTCGATACGGAAAAGTCCCAGATCGTGCTCTACGATCCGCAGAAGAAGAGCTTTGAAACCATCGCCATCCAGATCGTGGACAAGCAGCAAGGCATCGATTCCAAGCATCCCCTGGTCTTCGACGAAGCCAGCGGCAAGGCCAAGCCCTTCCCCGCCGTGGACAAGGACAAGAAGACCGTCACCATCTACTCCGGCGCGCAGAAGATGCTCGTCACCTTCATCCCGCCCGACCAGTACATGAGCCTGCCGGCCTCGGCCTGGAACGCCGGCGATATCGTGCGCGTCTACTTCAAGGAAGACGGCAAGGCCCTGCGCGTGATGAACGTCACCACGACGAACATCTTCAAGAAGTAACCCCACACCCCGCCCTGCCGCTCCGGCCCGCCGCCCGCGGGCCGGGGCGGCATATAACCCCACAGGAGGACGCCATGCTCTTCGACCGCTCCGCCTCGCCGGCCCCGGAACTCAACAGCCGCCAACGCCTGGCCGTCATCCTCATGGACGTGGCCGTGCTTGCCGAAGTCACTCTTTCCGTCTACATGGCATCGAAATATCCCGACGATTTCACCCCCGTATTCATGAAGGCATTTTTCTCCATGTGCATCCCGACCCTGATCGCCGGCATCTACGCCATCCGCCGCCTGCGGAACCGCCACGACGACACCTCCGCCAGCGGAGCCGGCGCGTGACCGAAAAACGGCTGTTGCGCCTGCGCGGCGCGTGCGGCTGGCTGGCGGCGCTGTGCTGCCTGTGCGCCGCCCTGGGACTGGCCGACAGCTTCCTCAACAGCTTTCGCACGGGACCCAACGCCTTCTCCATTCTGCCCGGCAATACCGAGCACCTCTCCGGCCCCCTGCCCCCGGACGCCACCGACACCTCCGCCCTGGACGTGCGCATCGACCACCCCGGCGTCACCCTGACCATGACCACGCAGACGCAAGGCTTCTGGTTCGGCAACCGCATGTGGCAGGCCGAAGTCAAGGCCGCGCCCGACGCCAAACCCGGCGCCGCGACCATCGTCCTGCGCGACCCCAAGGCCGACGCCGCCGCCCCGGTCCAGGCCTTCGTCATCCGCGTCTTCCCGGACCAGGCCTCCCTGGACGCCGCCTCCAATTCCTACATCCGCCGCGTGTTCGGCATCACCCCCCTGGCCGCCGCCGCCTACTGCCTCGCCGTCGCCATCCTGGCCGGCATCTGCGTCTACCTGGCCTCGCGCGCCCTGGAAGCCGTGTGGCGCAAACAAGGCAAGGCCGTGGTCTACATGACCAAGAAAACCCCCGAAGGCCTGCTCATCTCCTTCGGCCTCGGCACCGAACACGGCCTCTCCCCCGGCGCGACCGTCGCCGTGGCCGACGAATCCGGCCTGCCCCTGGCCACCGCCGCAGTGGTGCGCTGCGCCGCGGACGACGCTTCCGCCCTCATCGTGGGCGATGGCACCGCCTCCCTCGGCAACATCGTCAGCCGCCTGATCCCCCAAGCCTAGAGAATGGTAGAGAAATAGAGATAGAGATTGAGAGGAAGATGCCTCCGGCGGCCGGGGGGGATCATCCCCCCCGGACCCCCTGAGCGGGGGAGGCTGGGAGCGTGTGGAGGCGTGGTCGTTCGCGGGAGTGCGTCGGCGAGGCCGGAATTTGGCCGGCGATGCCGTCGCTGCGCGAAAGGCTCGCCGGCCAAATTCCGGCCTCGCAGGCCCGTCGCCCCTGCGGGGCGAATTTGAAGGAATTTTACTGACCTAATCTCTTAAAATGCGGCGCTTCGCCGCTGGCGCCCGTGGTCGCGGAAATGGGGCGGCCGTGCTGGCCGGCTTTGCGGCCTGCGGGGCCGGCCCATTTCCGCGACCACAGACCCCGACGCACCGCCCGCCGACCACGCCTCCACCCGCTTACCCATCCCCCGTCGGGGAGGTCCAGGAGGGGATCATCCCCTCCTGGCCGCCGGAGGCATCTTCCTCTTCATCTCCTTCATCCTCATCCTCTCTCCCCGGCCTTTCTCTCACCTATCCCAGGTTCTTGGCCGCGAAGTCCCAGTTGACGAGTTTGTCCAGGACGCCGGCCACGTAATCGGCGCGGCGGTTCTGGTAGTCCAGGTAGTAGGCGTGTTCCCAGACGTCGATGACCCACAGGGGCTTGAGGCCTTCCTGGAGCGGGTTGCCGGCGTTGCCGGTCTTGACCACTTGCAGCTTGCCGTCGTTGTCTGCGACGAGCCAGGCCCAACCGCTGCCGAACTGGCTGACCGCGGCTTCGGAGAGGGCCTTTTTGCAGCCGTCGAGGCTGCCGAAGGACGCGTCGATGGCCTTGGCGAGCTTGCCTGCGGGCGCGCCGCCTTTGGGATTCAGGCCGTTCCAGTAGAAGACGTGGTTCCAGGCCTGGGCCGTGTTGTTGAAGATGCCCGTCAGTTTGGGGTCTTTGCCGGCGGCCAGGAAGACCTCTTCCAGGGACTTGCCGGCGAGGGGGCTTGCGGCCACGAGTTTGTTGGCGTTGGCGAAGTAGCCCATGGTGTGCTTGCCGTAATGGAAGCTCACGGTGCGGGCGGAGATGACGGGCTCCAGGGCGTTTTCGGGGTACGGCAGGGGCGGGGCCGTATAGGCCTCGGCCCAGGCGGCGTCCGGCCGGATCAGGCCTCCGGCCAGGACCATGAGCCCGGCGGCGGCGGAAAGACGAAGGATATCGCGACGAGAAAAGGATGCGGCGCGAGAGACTGGCATGACGTTCCTCCTCGGCACGGCCCCGTGACGTGGCGCGTACCCTTGGGTTGCGACGGGCCGCCCCTTGCGTAGGGCGGCCCGCTGGATTTGCCGTCAGTATTGCCAGATTTCGCGGCAGAGGGGAATGGCTTACGGATTGGCCAGGCTCTTTTCCTGAGCTTGGGGCGCAACGTTGCCCTTGTCCGGCGCCGGAGCCGCATCAGGGGTCGCCTTGCCTTGGGGCTGCGGCTGTCGCGGCGGCGGTGGCGGCGAGAAACCCTCGAAGTCCGGGAGTGGCCTCCTGCCGGGCGGGGGAGGCGGCGGGCCGTCGCCGAAACCATGGGGCGGCGGGAATCCGTCCTCGCCGGGCGGCGGCCCCGGAGGAGGCCCCATGCCCGGCTCTCCGGGGGGCGGGCCGAAGCGTTCCATGGCCTTGCGACGTTTTTCCAGACGCTCCATGAACGCGGTGAACTTCTCGCGCTGCCCCGGGGTCAGGATGGCCTTGGTGGCCTCGATGCTCTTGTCGATGGTCTCACGGACCTTGGGTTCCTGTTCGCGCCGGATCTTGGCCAGTTCGTCGCCGGTATTGAGCACGATCGGCCGCAGTTTCTCCTGCTGCTCCGCGGTGAGATCCAGATCATCGGACATGCGGCGCACGACCATTTCGGAAAAGTGTTGCGGGTCACCGTGAAACAGCGCGAACCTGCTCCGCTCGGCCAGCAGGCGGGAGCCGAAATAGCCCGTCACCGCGCCCGAGGCGAACAGCAGGAAGCCGGCCAGAACCTTTGTCGTCGTGGAACGCATGCCGTCGCCCTACACGCCGAGCATGGAGACCAGGACCTGGCCGTTGGGGTCGTAAAAGAGCATCCGCCCGATTTCCTCTTCCAGGCCGGAGCCCCAGAACAGCGCCAAGAGCACCGTGGCCACGGCCACGAAGCCGGCTCCGGCGGCCATGCGCCACAGGATGCCCGTGGCGGCCGGTTCTTCGGCCGGTTCGGCCTTGATGGCGGCCAGCACCGAGGCGGCCATGGCGGGATCGACAGGCGGGGTCTCGCGCCCGGCATGGGCCGCACGCAGCACGGCCTCGAGCCGATCCATGCGTTGCGATTCGTTTCCGTCCATGGAGTCCTCCTTACGTGCCAATGACGTTCGCGAGCAGTTCGCGCAGCTTTTTGCGCGCCCGGAACGCCCGGACCTTGACGTTGGGGACGCTTAGCCCCAGCAGTTCCGCAGCCTCGGCCACGGGGCGCTCCTCGAGGTGCGTGAGCGTGACCACCATGCGGTCCGTGGGCGAGAGCCGATCCATGGCCCAGGCCAGCAATTCCCTGGCCTCCCGCCGCGACACCGTTTCCTCGGCAGCCTCGCTCGTCTCCAGGGCCGCCGCCTCTTCGACGAAGGCCCGGCATTCGTCGGACAACTCGCTCTCCGGCCGCTCCCTGCGGCGGTATTCCGCCCGCCAGAAATCGTGGCAGGCGCGCACCGCCACCTTGGCCAGCCAGTGGCCGAAGGGGCTGTCCCCGCGGTAGCCGGCAAGGGACCGGTAGGCCCGTACGAACACCTCGTGCGTGAGCTCCGTCACCCGTTCCCGGGGCGCGTGCCCGGAAACGATCCCGGCCACGCGCCCCTGGTACTTCGTCATGAGCCTGGCGTAGGCGTCCACGTCGCCCGCCCGGATCTGTCCGAGGACCCGGGCGTCCTCCATGTCCACCACCGTTTCGGCCATAACGCTCCGGAGCTTACTTGCCCGCGCCGGCGTGAGCGTCGATCCACTCATTGACCAGCTCGTGGCCGGCATGAAATCGCTCCTTGTTCTTCGGCGGGGGCGGCGGCATGCAGCCCTCGGCCCACTCTTTACGTTGCTCGGGCGTGAGCACGGCGAGCACCTTGCCCTCGACCTTGGCCCGCAACACGGCCAATTCCTCGCCGGCGGCCCCGATCTTGCGGCTTGCCTGACGCACGAGCTGCTCGTTGCCCGGCTCCTTGCACATCGCGTCGCGCATGCCGTCGAACGCTTCGTGCATGGCCCTGCCCGCGGCCTCGAAGGCCGGCCGGTTCTCCTTGAGGATCACGGCCACGTCATGCTTTTGCGCGTCGCTCAGCTTGAGCGCAAGCAACCTGTCGAGCATGCCTTCGGGCCCCGGGCCGCCGGGACCGCCGGGGCCGGGGCCCGCGGCCACGGCATAGGCGGAACCGACCAGGCTGACCAGGGTCAGCAAGCCGTAACACAATTTCTTCATGAAAACGACCTCCCGAATACGTGGGCGGCCTGCGCCGTCCGTTTGTACGCGGTTGGTCGCCGGGGGGATGGAGGGGGTTACAATATCGAAGCGGGGCGGACGAAACCGTCCGCCCCGTGGAAAGCGCCGGCCGCCTAGGCCACGGTCACGTCCTTGCACAGGTAGACGTCCTGGATGGCGTTTAAGAGCTCGACGCCCTCGGCCATGGGACGCTGGAAGGCCTTGCGCCCGGAAATCATGCCCATGCCGCCGGCGCGCTTGTTGATGACCGCGGTCCTGACCGCGTCGGGGAAGTCCGACGCGCCCGACGCGCCGCCGGAATTGATCAGCCCGATGCGGCCCATGTAGCAGTTGGCCACCTGGTAGCGGGCCAGGTCGATGGGGTGGTCGGTGGTCAGTTCGCTGTAGACGCGCTTGTCGGTCTTGCCGAAGCCGACGGCCGTGTAGCCGCCGTTGTTGGTGGCCTGCTTCTGCTTGACCACATCGGCCCCGATGGTGGCGGCCAGGTGGTTGGCCTGGCCGGTGAGGTCGGCCGACGTGTGGTAGTCCACCCCGCCCTTCACGAAGGCGGGATTGCGCAGGTAGGCCCACAACACGCAAGCCATGCCGAGCTCGTGGGCCCGGGCGAAGGCCTCGGAGACTTCCTGGATCTGGCGGCGGCTTTCCGGCGAGCCGAAATAGACCGTGGCGCCCACGGCCAGCGCGCCCATGTCGAAGGCCTGGTCCACCGAGGCGAACAGCGTCTGGTCGTGGATGGCCGGCAGGGAAAGCAGCTCGTTGTGGTTGATCTTGAGCAGGAAGGGAATTTTGTGGGCGTACTTGCGGGCCACGGACCCGAGCACGCCGAGCGTCGAGCACACGGCGTTGCAGCCGGCCTCGATGGCCAGCTTCACGATGTTCTCCGGGTCGAAATAGAGGGGATTGGGCGCGAACGAGGCCGCGCCCGAGTGCTCCACGCCCTGGTCCACGGGCAGGATGGACATGTAGCCGGTGCCGCCCAGGCGGCCGTGGCCGAGCATGGCGGCCAGGGCGCGCACCACGGGCACGGGCCGGTCGGACTGGACGAAGATGTCGTCGATGTAGCCCGGGCCGGGCAGGTGCAATTGCTCCTTGGCTATGGTCTTGCATTCGTGGGAAAGCAGGAATTCGGCTTCCTCGCCGAGATACCCGGCAATCTTGTCGATCATGATGCGGGCCTCCTTTGGCTGCAACAGTAGGACGACGATAGCGCCAAATCGCTTGCGGCGACAACCGAAATCCGCCGGCGACGGATGCATCCTGCGCGCACACCGGCGCGATCGGGCGTCAAAGAGGCGACGAACGGGCCGCGTTTGTCCGCGCGCCGTTGCAGCCGTCGCGCCGCCGTGCCAGCCAGCGCGCCCAGAGCACGCCGGCCAGGTTCTGCTCGAGGCTGAACAGCGCGCCCGGCAGGGCCGCGGCCGGGGTGAAGTGGAGCTTGGCCAGGGCCACGGCCAGGCCGGAATTCTGCATGCCCACCTCCACGGCGATGGCGATGCGGTCGGCGCGGTCGGCGGAAAAAAGGGCCGCGCCCAGGTAGCCCAGGGCGAAGCCGCCGCAGTTGTGCAAGACGACCGCCGCGATGACCAGGCCGGGAAAGGCGAGCACCGTGTCGCGGTTGAGCCCGACCACGCAGGCGATGACCAGGGCGATGGTCACCATGGACACCGCCGGAAAGACCGCGAGCACCGGTTCCAGGCGGCGGCGCAGCAGGCGGCGCAAAATGAGCCCGTCCAGCACCGGGAAGACCACGATCCAGAAGACCGAAACGATCATGGCGGGGCCGTCCACATCGACGACGGACCCGCCGAGCAGCGCGGTCAGGCCCGGCGTCACCAGGGGCGCGGCCATGGTCGTTGCGAGCGTGAGGGTCACGGATAGGGCGAGGTTGCCGCCGGCCAGATAGGTGATGACGTTGGAGGCCGTGCCGCCCGGGCAGGCCCCGACCAGGATCACGCCGAGCGCGGCCTCGGGCGGCAGGCCGAGGACATTCGCCAGCAGCCAGGCCAGGCCGGGCATGACGGTGAATTGCAGCAGCGCGCCGACGAGCACCAGCCGCCACTTGGGGGCCAGGGCGGCGAAATCGGCGAAGGTGAGCGAAAGCCCCATGCCGAACATGATGACGCCAAGGGCCGGGGCGATATAGGGCGCGAGCCAAGTGAAAAACCCCGGGGAAAACAAGGCCAGGGCGCAGCAGCCCGCGACCAGGGCGAGGTAGCGTTTTTCCAGGGCCAATGCGGCACGAACGAGCATGGCCGCTCGTACCGCCCCCGCCGCACAGGGTCAAGGCGGCATGGCCCCTGCGGAAAACGTCCGGCAGGGCGTCGCGGGCTATCCGCGCAGGTCGAAAGCCACCTTGACGCTGCCCGTCGTGCGCTTGTCGCATGCGCAGACAAAGGCCTCGCGCCATTTCTCCAGGGGGAACAGGTGGGTGAGCAATCCGTCGGTGGGATAGTCGCCCGAGGCGAGCAGCTCCAGGGCCAGCGCATAGGTACGCACCATGGTTCCGGGCCGGCGCGGGTCCGGAGCCATGGCGCAGCCCGAGGAGCCGGCCACGGTCAGCTCGCGGAACCACAGGCTCGAGATGTCGACGCCCTTCAGCCGCGCCCCGGCCCCGACCATGACGTATTTCCCGCCGGCGGCAAGGCTCAAAAGCCCGTCCTCGAAGGTGCGCGAGGACCCGACGCAGTCGAAGACCACGTCCGCCCCGCCTTCGATGTTGCCGCCGCCGAGGGTCGTCGGCACGTAGCGCGCCCCCAGGGCCTCGGCCAGTTCGCGGCGGTTTTTCGCCGCGACGACGGCGTCGGCCCCGCCGGCCCTGGCCAGGGCGGCCTGCGCCTTGTGCCGGGCCCCGACGAGGATGCGCGCGGGGCTGCCCAGCGCCCGCAGGCAGCGCACCACGTGCTGGCCGAGGATGCCCGCGCCCGTGACCAGCACCAACGCGTCCGGGGCGGGGAAATGTTCGAGCACGGGTTGCAGCGCCGAGGCCAGGGAATCGGTGAGCGCCGCGTCCTCGTCGCTGACGGACCCGGGCACGGCCAGGATGCGTGAGGGATGGGCGGCCGTGCGCCCGGCCATGGCCCCGCCGGCGCGTTCGGTGAACCCCAGAAACGAGCCCGGCGGCAACGCGCCGTCGAGAAAGCGCTCACAGCGGTTGTAGCGCCCTTCGCGGCAGGACCGGCAGGGTGGCAGGCCCCGCACCGCACAGGGCAACCCCGGCTCCGCCACGACGCGCGTCCCGGCGGCAAGGCCCAGTCCCGGCGCGTCGGCGTCGAGCGTCGCCACCATCTCGTGGCCGAGGATGAACGGCAGGCTGGCGTAGGGTTCGAGCAGCACGGATTCCGCGCCGCGCAAAAGGCCCAGGTCCGAGCCGCAGATGCCGCACAGAAGCGGCGTGAGGGGCAGCCAGCCCCGGGGCGGGTCGAAGGGAACCTCGGCCAGCCCGAGCGGGGCCAGGGCCGGGAAAAACCTGCGTGGGGCCACGCGCGCCGCCAGGGCGCAGGCCAGGTAGCGCGGCACGCTTTTGCGATAGACAAGGGCCTTCATGGATCCATCCTCGGGCCGGCCATGGAATGGGTTGAAATGACGCCCATATCGCGTATAAGAAACCGACCGTATACGGCGCAATCGCCGCGCGACGTCTGGGCCTTATACCACAAGCGGGCCATCCTCAAGGGCGCTGCAAGGAGACGCACATGCTGATCAAGGACTGGATGAGCAAAACCCCGGTCACCGTCAAGCCGGCCACCTCCATCATGAAGGCCGCCAAGCTCATGAAGGAAAACGGCTACCACCGGCTGCCCGTGGTGGACGACGACGACACGCTCGTCGGCATCGTGTCCGACCGCGACATCAAGGAAGCCTCCCCGTCCAAGGCCACGACCCTGGACATGCACGAGCTGTATTATCTGCTCTCCGAGATCAAGATCGGCGACATCATGACCAAAAACGTGGTCGCGGTGACGCCCGAGGACACCGTGGAAAAGGCCGCGGTGCTGCTTTTGCGCCACAACGTCGGCGGGCTGCCCGTGGTGGACGGCGAGAACAAGGTCGTCGGCGTCATCACCGACAGCGACATTTTCAAGGTGCTCGTGAGCATCACGGGCGTTTTAAGCGGCGGCATCCAGTTCGCCCTGGACCTGCCCAACGTCTCGGGCAGCCTCAAGACCGTGCTCGACGACCTCAAGGGCCACGACGTGCGCATCATCAGCATCCTGACCTCCTACGACGACGCCACGCCCGACCGGCGCACGGTCTACATACGCGTCCATCCCATGGACGACGCCAAGGCCAAGGCGCTCATCGAACGCCTCGGCGCCAACCACCACCTGCTCTACTGGGCCAAGGACAATTTCTAGGCCGCCCCTCTCCCGCGCCGCCCCGGGGGCGGCGCGGGATTCCCGGCACCGCCCGTTGACGCCGCGCCGATCATGTCTACAGTCTTGCCATGACGTATGGACGCGACCGGCCGTACGCCCATTTTCAAGGAGACGCGCATCATGCTCGAAGAACGCTACTGCCCCCACTGCGGGGAGAAACTCTCGTCCTGGATCGGCCCGCCGGAATCGGGATGGGGGGAAATCCTCGTGTGCAACAACAACGCCTGCGTCTTTTACCGGAATTCCCAAAAGGACATCCGCAACAAGGACGAAGACAACAGTCTGGGCTGCCGCTACGCCGAGGACCCGGACAACGGCTACTCCTCCTTCAACCTCCTGGCCTGGTACAAGTAGGCGCGCCCGGACGGGCCTGGCAGAAATAAAGCCCGTGATACCGGCAGTCTTCTTTTGTCCCTTGCCCATGCCCCTTGCCTGCCGCGCCCGCTTTTCGGTATTGGGGGTGAACCCGACGGACTCCGGGCGCGGGCATCCCTCCGCGCCCGGTCCCGTTTCATGACCACGGATACGCCACCCATGAGCCGCATCGCCATCAGCAACCACCAGGGCGTCCTTTGGGCTTCCGCCGCGACCCCCCTGGGCGGGACGGCCGCCCTGGAACTGGAAACCGCCGTCATCGAGGCCGCCAACGTGGGCCGTTACCCGCTCACGGTCCTGGACATGGCCGCCATTCCGGCCGTGGACAGCGCCGGGGTCGGTGCCCTGGTGCGCCTGCAAACGGCGCTCGCCACCAAGGGCCGCCGCCTGATCCTGGCCAATCCCCAGCCCGCCGTGGCCGACGAGTTGCGCCTGCGCGACCTGTACGGCTTCTTCCAGGTTTCCCGCGACATCCGCCCCGACATGGAGCCCGAGGAACTGCTGCTGGCCCGGGACGCCTGACCGCCACGCCTTGACTCCGCCCGAATCGGTCGCATGCTTGATGCAGGCGTCCCGGACCGTCGCCCGCGGCGACAGGCCCCGGGACCCGCAACAAAGGAGGGCATCATGACCGATCCCAGGCGGATCGCCGCCTCCATCGCCTCCCTGTACCCCGAGATCGCACGCCACGGCATCGCGGTGTCCGTGGCCGACGACCCGGTCAGCGGAGACTGGCTTGTCACCATGCGTCACAAGGACCATGCGCTGTCCACCCATCTGGGCAAGGACGACGCAGACGCCTGCATCCGCGGCGTCCAATGCGCCTCGCTTGGCGTCCAGATCGGACGGTTCGTGGAAAACTACTGCCTGAGCCTGGGCGAATGCCCGACCTAGGCATTTCCCGACATGCCACGTCGCGGCCACGCCATGCCGGCCGCGACGTCCCGTCCGCGGCGTCCTCTTCGGGACGCGCTTCGTGAAAAAAATAACGAAAGGGCTTCGAAAAAACGCGCAACGCTTTACAGGTGCCCGCAAAAGCGTAAACATGGGTACATGGCCGTGCTGCTTTGCAATGCGAGGATGCCATGAACGCCTCCGGCACCGACCCGACCTGCGCCGGGCTCATCACCGAAAACAACGGGCTGCGCGGCCGTGCCCCCCGGGTCCTCGTGGTCGAGGACGAGCGCATCGTGGCCCTGGACCTCAAGGCCATCCTGCGCCGCCTGGGCTATTGCCTGGCCGGCGTCACGACCTCCGGGGCCGAAGCCGTGGAACTGTGCGAAAGCCTGAGCCCGGATCTCGTGCTCATGGACATCTTCCTCAAGGGCGCCATGGACGGCGTGGAAGCCGCCTGCGTCATCCAGCGGGAATGCGACATCCCGGTCATCTTCCTCACCTCCCACACCGACAGGGTCACGCTGCAGCGGGCCAAACGCACCGCGCCTTACGGCTACGTGCTCAAGCCCGTGGACGGGGACTGGCTACGCACGGCCGTGGAGGTGGCGCTTTTCAAGCACCGCACCGAACAGGAACTGCGCCGCAGCGAACGGCGCTACCGGGCGCTTTTTTCCGGCATGCTCAACGCCTTCCTGCTGCTCGGCCACATCCCCGCGCCCGCGGGTCCGGGCGACCTGCAGATCCTCGACGCCAACCCGGCCTTCGAGAAGGTCACGGGACTTATGCGCGACGAGGTGGTCGGCCGGCTGCTCGGCGAGGTGTTTCCGGACATCGAGCCCTTCTGGCTGGAGACCCTCGGCGAGGCGGCGCGCACGGCACGCTCGGTGCGCTTTGAAAACTTCTTCACCCCCCTCAACCTCTATTTCCTGGCCCAGGCCTACAGCCCGGCCCCGGGACAGGTGGCCGTGGCCCTGGAGGACACGACCGAGCGCAAGCACGGCGAGGAGCGGCTGCGCTACCGCACCTTTCACGACGCCCTCACCGGCCTGCCCAACAGAGCCCTGTGCCTGGACCGCATCGCCCGCGCCATCGAGCGGGCCAGACGCCGCTCCAATTATCTCTACGCCTTGATCTTCATGGATATCGACCGGTTCAAGCGCATCAACGACAGCCTGGGGCACGTGGCCGGCGACGGCCTGCTCAAGCGCGTGGCCGAACGGTTGCGCCGCGAGGTGCGCCAGCTCGACACCGTGGCGCGGGTGGGCGGCGACGAATTCGCGGTGCTGCTCGAGGAAATCGCCACGCCCGGGGACGCGCTGCGCATCGTCAAGGCCATCCGCGAGCACCTGCGCCTGCCCTTCGCCGTGGAGGGGCGGCAGTGCTACGTCACGGCCAGCATGGGCGTGGTGCTCGGGCCCGCCGATTACGACCGGCCCGAGGAGCTGCTGCAAAACGCGGCCATCGCCATGGGCAACGCCCGACAGGCCGGCATCGGCCGGGTGCGGGTCTTCGATTGGGCCATGCGCGCGCGCGCCGAGCGGGTCATGGACCTGGAGACCAACTTGCGCCTGGGCATCGACCGCGGCGAATTCGTGCTCCACTACCAGCCGATCTTCTGCCTGCGCACCCTGGTGCCGCGCGGGGTCGAGGCCCTCGTGCGCTGGCGGCGGCCGGGCGGCGAGCTCGTTTCCCCCGGGGAATTCATCCCGGCCGCGGAACAAAGCGGGCTGATCATCCCCCTGGGCGCGCTGGTGCTGGCCGAGGCCTGCCGGGCCATGGCCCGCTGGCGGCGGGGAATTCTCGGCGAAGCGCCGTTTTTCATGTCCGTCAACCTGTCCGCGCGCCAGTTCAGCCAGCCCGACCTCGTCAAGCAGATCGTCGCGGCGCTGCGCGACGAGGACATGCCACCGGCCGACCTCAAGCTCGAAATCACGGAAAGCGTGCTCATGGAGCATCCGGAATCGGCCATGCACAAGCTGCGCGGCCTGCGGGAGCTCGGCGCGCGCATCGGCATCGACGACTTCGGCACGGGCTATTCGTCCCTGTCCTATCTCCAGAGCTTTCCCATCGATACCCTCAAGGTGGACCGCGCCTTCGTGTCCGGCATGGAGGAGCACGGCAACCGGGCCATCGTGCGCTCGGTCATCGGCCTGGCCCACAGCCTGGGCTACGACGTGGTGGCCGAGGGCATCGAGACCGCCGGGCAGCTCGACGACTTGGCCGGCCTGGAATGCGACCTGGGGCAAGGCTTCCATTACGCACGGCCCCTGCCCGAGGACGCGCTGCTGGACTTTCTCGCCAGGCGCGTCCCGGACGGCTGCTCCTGCGAACGCTGACACGCCCCGGCGGTTGCGCCTGGGCGGCGCAGCGGCTACCACAGGCTATGCCGCACCCTGTCGTCTCCCGTTTTTCCCGGCCCCTGCGCCTTGTCCTCGCCGTCCTGCTGGCCACCCTGCTCTGGGGCTGCGCCGCCAAGGCCCCCATACCCCGGGCCACGGGCCGCGAACCGGCAACGCTTCGGCCCTACACGGTCAAGGGCGTCACCTACGTGCCCCTGCACTCGGCCAAGGGCTACCGCGAGGAAGGCGTCGCCTCCTGGTACGGCCCGGGCTTTCACGGCCGGCTCACTTCCTGCGGCGAGATCTACGACCAGTACCAGCTGACCTGCGCCCACAAGCTGTTGCCCATGCACACCATGGTGCGGGTGACCAACCTGGAAAACGGCCGCTCCCAGGTGCTCCGGGTCAACGACCGGGGGCCGTTCGTGGCCGGGCGCATCGTGGATTTGTCCCTGGCCGGGGCCAAGGCGCTGGGCGTGCACGGCAAGGGCACGGCAAGGGTGCGCGTGGAGGTCGAGGGAGACGTGCCGGGCGTGACGCCGAACGGCGAACTGCCCGGACCGTTCTACGTGCAGGTGGGGGCGTTCACCCGGCGCGAGAATGCGGAAAAGCTCTTTGCGAGGATGCTGGCGGCGGGATACGCGGGCTCGCGCATCCACTACAAGGAAATCGACGGCACGCGGTTCTTCCGGGTCCACGCCGGGACCTTCCCCACCGTGAACGCGGCCGAGGTCGCGCGGCTGCGCCTGTCCACCGTGTTCGAAGGCGCGTTCGTCCTGGCCCAATAGCCGGCCGCAGCCGTCCCGGCCGCGACCGAAGTCCTGCGGCGGGGACGGCATGCGCAGCGTGGGCGGCTTTCAAGGCCGACCGGACGGCCCCGTAGGTCCCGCGCCGAGCGTCCCCACAGACGGGGCAGCGCCGGCGCTAAAGCACTTCGTCGGGGTTGAGCTCGGCCCGGAACTTGCGCGAAAGGCGGAACACCACCACCTTGCGCGGCGGCAGCATGATGGATTCGTTGGTCTGGGGATTGCGGCCCTTGCGCGCCTTCTTGTCGTAGGACTCGAACTTGCCGAAGCCGCTGACCAGCAGGGAATGATCCTTCTTGATGGACTGCTTCATGAGTTCGAGCAGGTGATCCACCAGCACCTTGACCTCGGCGCGGTTGCGTTCGGTCTTCTCGTAGATGTAATCGACGATGTCGGCCTTGGTGAGCGTTTTTCCATTCATGGCGTTCTCCGGCGCATTGGCGTTGTTGCATCACGTCGCGCGCGGCCGCGGCCGCGACACGGCGGGCTCGTCAGCGTCCAGAAGCGATGGCCTGGCGCACTGCCTGGGCCATGGCCTCCATGGCGGCGGCATCGGCATAGGGGTGGCCGGGCCACAAGCGCAGCCCATCCCCCTCACGACGGGGAATGAGGTGCAGGTGGGCGTGGAAGACCACCTGTCCGGCGGCGGCGTTGTTGTTCATCTGCACATTGATGCCCGTCGCTCCCGTGGCCGCCTGGATCGCGGCGGCGACGGGGGCCAGGGCCGCGAACAGCCGGCCGCCGAGCGCCTCGGGCAGATCGAACAGGTTGACATGGTGCGCCTTTGGGATGACCAGGGCGTGGCCCGGGGCCACGGGGGCGATGTCGAGAAAGGCCAGCACCTCGTCCGTTTCATACACCTTGGCGCAAGGGATCTCGCCCCGTACGATTTTACAAAAAATGCAATCGGCATGATCCATGGGCACAGCCTTCTTTGCAACGGCGACTGCCGGTCCGGCGCGGGGCTTTCCAGGGGGGAAACGAGGCCGACCCGACGTATTGCCTTCCTGATAGTCAAGGAAAAGCATTTTTTCAAGTGGTTTAGGAGAAAAATATTGCAGCCTGCGCCGCAAAGCCCCCGTTGCGCCCCCGCGCGGCCCCGCGCAGGGCGCATTTTCCGCCATCCGGAGCCCTTCCGGCGGCCCGGGCGCATCTGGCCCGTTTATGTGACATTTCGGGGATGCCCGGGCCGCTGCGTGTTCTGCGCCCAGCCGCTGCAAAGCGGCCAGGGGCCGCAGCCCCTGGACGTGACACTCGTCGCCATGACCGCGGGCCTCGAGGAAGCGGCCCGGGCCGGGCGCGGCCCGTACGAGCTGGCCTTCTACGGCGGCGTGTTCACGGCCCTGCCCGAGCCGTGGCCCGGGCGCTTTCTTGAGGAGGCTTCGCGTCTGCGTCGCGCCGGGATCGTTTCCCGCGTGCGCTGCTCCACGCGACCGGACGCCTGCGACCCGGGGCTCCTCGCGCGCCTCAGGGACGCGGGCCTCGACTGCGTGGAACTGGGCGCGCAGACCTTCGACGACGCCGTGCTGGCGCGCGCCGGCCGCGGCCATGACGCCGCGGCCACGCGCCGGGCCGCCCGGGACGTGCGGGCTGTCGGGCTGGAACTGGGGATACAGCTTTTGCCCGGGCTTCCCGGCCATACCCCGGAAGGGCTGGCGCGCGACGCGGCCGAGGCGGCCGACCTGGCGCCGTCGCTCGTGCGGCTGCACCCCTGCCTGGTCGTGGCCGGCACGCCGCTCGCCGCGCTCTACGCTGCCGGGGGCTATGCGCCCTGGGATCTGGAAACGACCCTCGACGCCCTGGCCCGGGTCCTGCCCGTGCTGTGGCGGGCCGGGGCACGCGTGGCCCGCATCGGCCTTGCGCCCGAACCGGGCCTGGAGGCGGCTATCCTGGCCGGGCCGCGCCATCCCGCCCTGGGTGCGCGGGCGCGGGCCAGGGCGCTTTTCGCCCTGGTGGCGGCGCACGTCGCGGCGCTGGGCGGCCCGCCGGCCGGACTTTCCTGCCCGCGCCGCTTCGCCGGGGAGCTTTTCGGCCACGCCCGGGAGCTGGCTCCGGCCTATGCCGCCCTGGGCCTGCCCGGACAGCGCATCCGGTTCGAAGCGCGGGAGGATTTCTTCCTGGCGGCCGCGCCGTTTGACTCCGGCGCGCAGTCGTGACAAATCCATGGCAAGGGGCCGGTTCGGCCCGAAATGCAACCCTCAAACCGTCCGGCGGAAGATCATGAAACGTTTTCTTACGGCCGCAGTCTGCGCCCTCGTGCTGGCGATCGCTGCCCCGTGCGCGGCGGAAACGCCGAACATGCGTCAAAGCCTCAATTATTTCATGAATTACTTCAACGAGGCCGTTGTCCAGGCCATCCGCATCAAGGAATACGAGGACAAGGAAAAACTGATCCAGAAACGGCCCTACAGCCAGGAATACATCGCCCTGACCGACCTGACCGCGCGCATCGAAAAAACGCTCGGTCTGGCGCTCAACCTCTGCGATATCTATTATATCTACAACAAGACGACCTACTGCTTCACCAAGGACGAAAAGACCTACCTGTTCGACAGGATAGACAACATCCTCGACACGTTGGAGAAGATCAAGGACACGCCCTACAACGTGGACGACACGCTGCTCAACGACAAGAAATCCGAGGTGGCGAAAAACATCGCCGAATTCGGGCAGCGCATAGACAAACTGCGCGCCTTCATCAAGGATTCCCTCATCGTCTTTCAAGGCTAGCCGTTGCAGCCTCCCAGTCCGCGGGCCGTCACGGCCCGGCGCATGCTGTCCCTGCGGCCCGGCGCATCCCCCGTGGACGACGCCGCCATCGTCTACTCCGGACGGCGGATCCTCGACGCCGGGCCGCGCCGGACGGTCCTGCGGGGCTTTGCCGGGCCGGTCGCGGATTGCGGCGACGCGGTCCTCGTGCCCGGCCTCGTAAACGCCCACAGCCATCTTGAACTGGCGCATCTGCGCGGCCGCGCGCCCGCGCCGGCAGGCTTCGCCGCCTGGGCCGCCTGGCTTATCGGCCAGGACCTCACCCCCCCCCCGGACGCCGTGCTGGACGCGGCCGTCGCGGAAATGGCGGCCACGGGCACGGCGGCCGTCATCGACGTGGGCAGCCGCGCCGGGCCTGCCGTGGCCGCAGCCCTCGACCGGGCGGGGCTTGCCGCGCTCGTCTGCCACGAAGCCTTCGGCTGGAAACCAGGCCGCAAGAATCCCGTTCCCGAGGCGCTCGCAGTCGCCGCGCCAGCGGACGGCCCGGTGCGCGCCGCCGCGAGCGGCCACGCCCTCTACTCCACGAGCCCCGAAAACCTGCGCCGCGCCCGGGACGCCTGCCGCGACCGCCGCGCCCCCTTCTGCCTGCATCTGGCCGAACACGACGCCGAAGCGGAACTGCTCGCCACGGGCGGGGGACCGCTCGCCGCGCTGCTGGCCGGACGGGTGCTGCCGCGAAACTATGCGCCGCCCGGTCGCTCGCCCGTGGCCGAGGCCGATGCGCTGGGGCTTCTCGGGCCGGACACGCTTGCCGTGCACGTGGTCTGCGCCGACGCGGCCGACAGGCGGCTGCTTGCGGCCTCGGGCGCGAGCGTGTGCCTGTGCCCGCGCAGCAACGCCCGCATCGGCGTGGGCGTCGCCGACGCCCCGGCGCTTCTCGCGGCCGGCGTGCCGCTGTGCCTGGGCACGGACAGCCTGGCCTCAAACAACGACCTCGACCTCTGGAACGAGGTCCGGGCGCTCCTGGCCGCCTTTCCCGATTTCCCCGCCCCGGCCGTTCTCGCCGCGCTGACCACGACCCCGGCCCGGCTGCTCGGCCGCACGCGCCTGGGCTGCCTGGCCCCGGGCAGCGAGGTCGGTTTCGCCGTGCTCCCGCCGGACCTGCGGGAGCGCCTGACCGGCTCCTGATTCTCAGCGGCCCATTGTCTTTGCCCGTCCAATGGCCTAGTTTCGCGCTACGGTACCCCCGCGAAGTCGTTCCTAGCAACGGGACCTGAAGGCACGCGGCCTCCGTGGCCGCATCGCCGCGCATCCTCTTGCCGCGACAGGATACTACGCCATGGAATCCGCCGCTTCCTGCACCGTCGATTGCAACTACGCCGTCGCCCGCCACCCCATCTACCGCGTGGACGGCGACGTGTTCGGCTACGAACTGCTCTACCGCACCGTGGGCGGCCCCAATGCCGCGATCCTGCCGAGCGACGAGGAGGCCACCCTGGCCGTGCTGGCCAACGGCATCGAGGCCATCTCCCGGGACATCGGCCCGAAGAAGAAAATCTTCATCAATTTTTCCAGGGAAATTCTCGAGAAAGGCTACCATGCCTTTCTCGATCCCGAGCGCTTCGTCATCGAGGTGCTCGAGCACGTCGCCTGCGATGCCGCGTTCACGACCCTCGTCCGCAAGATCCGTGAAGCCGGCTTCGTCCTGGCGCTCGACGACTACGTGGGCGACCCGACCTTCGACCCGATCCTGCCCTACGTGACCTACGTCAAGGTGGATTTCCTGGCTTTGCGCAACGATCCCGCCCGGCTGGAGGCGGTGCTTGACACCTGCCGCAGCGTGGACAAGACCGTGTTGGCCGAGAAAGTGGAAACCGAGGCCGACATCGCGCTGTGCCGCGCGCGCGGCATCCCCCTGGCCCAGGGCTATTTCTACAGCCGGCCGCTGGTGGTCCAGGCCAGGGCGCTGCCGGCCAACCAGGCCACCAAGCTCGCGCTTCTGGCCGAAGTCTCGCGCCCGGACATCGACGAGAAAAAAGTACGGGACATCCTCGGCGCGGACGTGTCCCTGGCCTACAAGCTCCTGCGCCACGTCAACGCCGCGAGCTTCTACCGGGGCCAGGCCGTGGAGTCCCTGGACTTCGCCATCCGCCTGCTCGGCCGCGACGCCCTGGCGAGCTGGGTCGCGGTCAATCTCCTGGCCTCCCTCGGCGCCACGCCCCGTGACCGGGAACTGGCCTTCACCTCGGCCGTGCGCGGCCGCTTCCTGGCCCTCATCGACCGGGCCAGGGGCGAAAAATGCCACCAGGGGGAAGGCATCTGCCTGCTCGGCTTGCTGTCGCTGCTCGACGCCATGCTCGGGGTGCCCATGGCCAAGGCCCTGTCCGACCTGACCCTCGATACGGGCATCCGCCAGGCACTCCTGGGTTTTCCCAGCCAGCCCCAGGCCTGTCTGGAATTGTGCCGGGGCTTCGAGGGCAGCCCGGACGCCAGGGCCGCCAAGGTGCTCGAACGCTTCGGCGTTTCCCAGGAGGCGGCGTCACGGATCTATTTCGAGGCCCTGGCCTGGGCGGCGCGGATGTTTCACGGCTGAAATTCAAATGACGTAGGGCGGTCCCGCCGTCTCCTGCTCCAGGCGACGCTTCTCCGCGATCAGGTCCTTGAGCGTGCGCGTGTCGTAGACCCGCTCCAGGGCTTTTCGCGCTTCGTCCCAGACGCCTTTGAACACGCAGTCGCCGCGCAGGGGGCATTCCTGGCCCGGGCGTTCCCGGTGGCAGTCCACCGGGTTTATGGGGCCGTCCATGAAGCGGATGACCTCGCCCACGGTCACGTCCTCGGCCGGCCGGGCCAGGTAGAAGCCGCCTTCCTTGCCCCGCTGGGAATCCACGAAGCCGCCCTGGCGCAACTGGTGCAGGATGACTTCCAGGAACCGCTTGGGGATGGCCTGGTTCTCGGCGATGTCGCCGGCCGACACGGGTCCGTCGCCCTTGCGCAGGGCCAGTTCGAACAGGGCCCGCAGGGCGTATTGGCATTTCTGGGTCACAGCCATGGGCGTCCCCCTTACAGCGCCGGCGCGGTCAGGCCGGACAGGGCCGCGCCGCCATGCGGGCGCGGCGGGTTGCCGGCCTGGCGGCGACGCGGTAGCGGTAGTGGAATAAAATCGATCGATTCAGTCCTGATTATTGCCAAATGTACAGGCTTGGCGTCAAGGATCGGTTTATCGTTACGGAATGAAGGAGGAGTCATGGACGCGCGACATGCCGCTCTGGCCGAAACGGCCCTGGTGCTGGTGGACATCCAAAACGACTATTTCCCGGGCGGGGCCATGGAACTGCGCGGCGCGGACGCGGCCGGGACGCGCGCCGCAGTGGTCCTCGGGCGTTTCCGGACGGCCGGGGCCGGAATTGTGCACGTGCGCCACGAATCCGCGCGCCCGGGCGCGACCTTTTTCCTGCCCGGCACCCCGGGCGCGGACATCCGCGCCTGCGTCGCGCCGCGCGCCGGCGAGGCCGTGCTGACCAAGGCCTACCCCAACAGCTTCCGCGAAACGGCGCTGGCCGCGCACCTGGAGGCCCTTGGCGCAAAACGGCTGGTCGTGTGCGGCATGATGACCCACATGTGCGTGGATGCCACGGTCCGGGCGGCCTTTGACATGGGCTACGCGGTCACGGTGGCGGGCGACGCCTGCGCCACCTGCGACCTCTTTTTCGAGGGGCGCAGCGTGGCGGCCGCCGACGTCCACACCGCCTTCCTGGCGGCGCTGGGCGCGGCCTATGCCACGGTGGTCGCGGCGGACGCCGTCTAAAAGGGGAGGCCGTCAGCCCATGCGGCGGGCGTAGGCGAGGATCTCGCGCTGGGAGAGCAAGCCGGCCAGGGTGCCGTCCGCGGCCACCACGGCCACGCGGCGCACACCCTTCTGGCGCATGAACTGGATCACCTTGTAGACCATGGCCTCGAGCGGCACGCTGATGACCGGCCCGGTCATGTGGTCGGCTATGGGCTCGGGCAGCCGTTCCGGGCGGCCCATGATCTTGGAGGTGGCGTCGCGCTCGCTGAAAATGCCCTTGGGCCGGCCCTCGGCCACGACCAGCACGCAGTCCGCGCTCTTGGAACGCATCAGAGCCAGGGCGTCGCGCACGGGCCGTTCGGGAGCAAGGACAAGGGCGTCGGTGCGCATCAGATCGCTGCACACGGCGTTTTCCACCATGAAATCCACGGCCAGGGCGTCCACCAGCTCCTTTTCCGTGACGAGCCCGAGCAGGGAACCGCCGAGATCCATCACGGGCAGGTGGCGCTCCCGGCGGTCGAGCATGACCCGGACCGCTTCCTGCACGGCCATGTCCCGGGGAATGCCCCCCGTGGGACGCGACAGGTACTCCTGGATGGACGTGTCGGGGTCGAGGTCCACGTCGAGATGGCGGATCAGGGCGGTTTCCGTGAGAAAGCCCACCACCCTGGCCCCGCGCACGGCCGCGAGGCAGCTGACGCCCTCACGGGTCATCACATCGGCGGCCTGGGTCACGGTGGCGTCCGCGGCGACAATATGGGGCCGTGTGGCCAGTTCGCCGACACTTTGCTTGAACATGGGCGTTCCCGGTTAGTCGCTTGTAATTTCCCATTATCCTGTGCGTCCGTAATGTCAAGAAATCAAGGGAAATTCGCCAACATCTCGCGCCTTGCCGGACTTCACGAAATGGGCTAATCGCCTGTGAGACGCATGTCAGGGAGAATGCCCGCCATGTCCGCCAGTCCAGCCCAGCCCAGGGACACAGGGTCCTCCGGGGCCGCTTCGGCCGGCGAAGCGTTCGCCGGGCGTTTTCTCGCCTGGGGCGCGCCCCGTCAGCCCCAGCCCCCCGCACGCGCGCCGGAAACGACCTCCCCCCACGACCTGCTGCCCAATACCGCCGTTTCCCTGGCCGACATCAACCCGCCGCCCCTGCCCGAGGCCTACATGGCCCTGCGCCGCGTCGCGCAAAACCCCATGAGCACCGACGCGGACGTGGCCGGGGCCATCTCCCGGGACCCGGCGCTCGCCGCCTATGTCCTGCGCCTGGCCAACAGCCCGCTTTTCAGCCCGATCGCCAAGGTGGAGACCGTCACCCGCGCCGTGACGGTGATCGGTCTCGGCGAAATCGAAACCATGGCCGCCGGCTCCATGCTGACCCGGGCCTTCGACAAGCCCCCGCGCCGGGACCTCCTGTCCCTGGACGATTTCTGGCGGCACGCCGTGGCCGTGGGGCTGCTGGCCCGGGCCCTGGCCGAACGCGTGGGCGAACGGGGCGGGGAACGCTATTTCGTGGCCGGACTGCTCCACGACATGGGCCGGCTCATGCTGGCCGTGGCCGAACCGGGCCTGGCCGGCGCGGCCCTCGGCCGCACCATCGGCAAAAAGCTGTCCCTGGACGCGGCCGAACGCCTGGAGCTCGGTTTCGACCACGCGGCACTCGGCGGGCGCATCACCGTCAAATGGCGGCTGCCCGAAACCCTGTGTCAGGCCGTGGCCGCCCACCACGACCCGTGCCATTGCCCGGACAACCTCATCGCCGCCGCGGTCCATGCCGGGGATTTCATGGCCAACGCCCTTGGCGTGCGCATCGTGCCGACCGCGGGTTTCCCGCGCCTCGACGCGCGGGTCCTGCCCCTTTTCAACCTCGCCGACGCGGAGCCGGAGGCCTTCTGGGAAATCCTCGAGGGAGGCCTCGCCGCCATGACCGCCCTGGTTGCGCCATGACTATCGCCGGCTGCATCTCTTGCCAATCCCGGGGCGGGGATATACTACTGGGAAAAAGGGAGCGACGCGCCATGTCCTCGTCCGCAAACGCCATGACCATCACCCCGCTGACGGGGACCGCGATCAACAACATGATCCTCGAATACATGTCCCTTTCCAGCGACCGGCGGCGGGACGAAATGGCCCGGTTCCTGTCCAGCGGCCGCAGCGTGCAAAGCGACATCATGGTCGCGAGCCTGCGGGGCATGATCCTCTCCGCTTCCGCGTAACGCCCCCGCCTTGAACAACAACGCATACACACCGTTGCGGGAAAGCCGTTTCTTTTTCCCGCAACCCGGCACACGTCCATGAACATCCGCATCCTTCTCCTGGCCGTCCTGTGCGGCCTGCTCGCCTGCGCGCCCGCCGCCGCGGCGAAAAGCCATGCCCCGGCCAAGCACGCGCCCGCCAAAAAGGCCGAACCCGCCGCCGAACACGAAACCGTCAACACCCCGGGCAAGGTCATCAAGGAACCCAACGCCTTTCACGGCGTCAAATGGGGCACGCCCATGGCCGCCGTGGCGGATCTCAAGGTGGTGGAAAAGGACGGCCAGGCGGCCTACGCCACGGTGGAAGGCGCGGTCTACCGCATCGCCGACGCGTTCTTGAGCAACGTGGTCTACGGCTTTTGCCAGGACAAGTTCGCGGCCGTGATGGTCGAATACAAGGGCCGCAAGGCCCATGACGCCATCCGCAAGTTCCTGGAGGCCAAATACACGCCCGCCCTGGAAGTGGAGGGACGCGCGGAGGACCTGGGCTGGCCCATCGGCAACGTGCTCATCCGCATGGAGTTTTCCAAGGAAAAGGATACCGGCACGCTGAGCTACTTCTACCAGCCGCTCTTTGCGCCCTGCGCCGGTCCGGGCGGGACGGCCGCGCAATGACCCGCCGCAGCCTGCTCGCCCTGGTCCTGGCGGCGCTGCTGCTGCCTGCCGCCGGCGTCTTCGCCGCGGACGCGCCGCGCAGCCTGCCGTTTAACAAGCAGAATGTGTACAGTTATTTCAAGCAGGTGGAGGAAGGCAAGCGCGCCCTGCCCGAGGAAATCAACGGCAAGGAGTACGAGGAACGCACCTGCATGCTCTATGCGACCACGCTCAAGAAGGCGGGCTACGACTTCGAGGCTACGGTAAAAAACGCGTTGCAGGGGAGCATCAAGGGCACGGACCGCATGAACGACCCGCGCTTCCTGTTCCTGGCCGGCGTGTTCCAGACCCACCCCGACGTCTTCGTGCGCCTCAAGGTCCTGTCCAAGCCCACCCGCGACGCCGTGGTCGCCTACTTCAACAACTGAGCCGGCTCCTCCCGGACATTTCCTCCCCGCCTACGACGAAGGGGGGATACGAAGGCGACATTCCCTTCGTATCCCCCCTTTCTGGTTGGTCCAGGAGGGGCCCCCGGCCCCTCCTGGCAGCCGGAGGCATTCTCCACTCTCTCTTTACCCTCTTCCCCTACCCCTCGTCTTTTTCGTCCTTGGCGCCGCCCACGGGGCGCGTGTAACGGCAGGAGCGGTTGGGGCAGGCGATGATTTCGCCGGCGCGGGTCTTCTTGCGCACGAGCACCTTGGAGTCGCACTCGGGGCAGTGTTCGGGCACGGGCCAGTCCCAGAGGGCGAAATCGCACTGGGGATAGGCGTCGCAGGCGTAGAACACCTTGCCGCGCTTGGAGCTCTTCTCGACCAGCGTGCCCGTGCAGCCCTCGCGGGGACAGGGAACGCCCGTGGAAAAGGGCTTGGTGTACTTGCAGTCGGGCCAGCCGGTGCAGGCGATGAAACGGCTGCCGGTGCGGGATTTCTTGACGGCCAGGTCCTTGCCGCACTGCGGGCACTTGCCCACGGAAATCGTCTCCTCGGGCTTGCGCTCCCGGGGCACCACCGCGCCGTCCGGGGCGCGGTCGAACTCCTTGGTGTTCTTGCAGTCCGGATAGCCCGAACAGCCCAGGAATTCACCGGCCTTGCCGAAGCGGATGACCATGGGCTTGCCGCACAGCTCGCACTTGACGTCGGTTTCCTTGCCGGCCTTGACCTTGGCCATGTCCTTGGCCGCCTTGGCCAGGGTCGGGTAGAAATCGCCGGTGAAATCCTTGAGCAACCCGACCCAGTCGCCCCGTCCCTCGGCCACGGCGTCGAGGGCCTCTTCCATGCCCGCGGTGAACCCCACGTCCATGATCTTGACGAAGTGCTCGGCGAGCAGGTCGGACACGGTCTCGCCGAGCTCGGACGGCACGAAGTGCTTTTCCTCGAGCCGGGCGTAGTCGCGGTCGATGAGGGTGGAGATGATGGCCGCGTAGGTCGAGGGCCGGCCGATGCCCTTCTCTTCCAGCTCGCGCACGAGGGAGGCTTCGGTGTAGCGCGGCGGCGGCTGGGTGAACTTCTGTTCCTTTTTCAGCTCCAGGAGCTTGAGCACCTGGTCCTTGGCAAGCGGCGGCAGGGACTTGGCCTCGTCCCCGGCCTCCTGGCCGTAGACCTTCAAATAGCCCGGAAAGATGAGGCGCTGGCCCTTGGCCTTGAAGAGCCCGGGACCTGCCGCGATGTCGGCGGCCGTGTCCCAGAAGCGGGCCTCGCTCATCTGCGAGGCCACGAAGCGTTCCCAGATGAGCTTGTAAAGCGTGAACAGGTCCTTGGGCAAAAGCGCCTTGACGTCGGCCGGGGCGAGGGTCACGTCGACCGGCCGGATGGCTTCGTGGGCGTCCTGGGCGCCGGCCTTGGAGCGGAAATGGCGGGCCTTTTCCGGGTAATAGTCCGGGCCAAGCGTGCCCACGATGTATTCCCGGGCCGCGTCGCGCGCCTCGTCGGCGATGCGCGTGGAGTCGGTACGCATGTAGGTGATGAGCGCCACCGTGCCCTTGTCGCCGAGCTCCAGGCCCTCGTAGAGCTTTTGCGCCGCGCCCATGGTGCGCTTGGCCGAATAGCCCAGGCGCTGGTTGGCGGCCTGTTGCAGGGTCGAGGTGATAAACGGCGGCGGCGGGGACTTCTTGCGTTCCTTTTCCGCGACCTCGGCGACCACGAACGGATTGCCCAAAATCGCGGCCTCGGCGGCGGCGGCGGTCTCGGCGCTGCCGATCTCGAGCTTCTTGCCCTTGTACTTGACGAGCTCGGCCTCGAACTCCGGGGGCGCGTCCCCGGCCAGGCGGGCCTTGAAATTCCAGTATTCCACCGGCACGAAGGCGCGGCGTTCCTTTTCGCGGTCAACGACCAGACGCAGGGCCACGGACTGGACGCGGCCGGCAGAGATGCCGCTTTTGACCTTTTGCCAGAGGATGGGCGACACCTTGTAGCCCACGAGGCGGTCGAGGATGCGGCGGGCCTGCTGGGAGAGGAAAAGCTTCTCGTTGATGTCGCGGGGATGGGCGAGGGCCTCGCGCACGGCCTTGGCCGTAATTTCGTTGAACTGGATGCGGTGGATGGGCTTGTCCGTATCCTTCAGTATCTCGGCCACGTGCCAGGCGATGGCTTCCCCTTCGCGGTCGGGGTCGGGCGCGAGATAGATCGTGGACGCGGATGCGGCGGCATCCTTGAGCTTGGCCACCACCTTCTGCTTGCCCGGTATGATCTGGTATTGCGGCGCGAAATCTTCTTTTTCATCCACCCCGAGTTTTTTCTGGGGCAGATCGCGCACGTGGCCCACCGAGGCCTCCACGGCATAGGCATTGCCGAGGAACTTCTTGATGGTCTTCACCTTGGCCGGCGACTCGACGATAATAAGGTCCTTTCCCATGGCAGGCGTGCTATAGCCACGACAACGGGCCAAGGCAAGGGTTGCCGTTTGCCCGATGCCGGGCTACTGCTCGATTTTCGTTTCGTTCGTATGCGTTTATAAGAATTATAAACAATGCGGCCCGGCACGGGCCGCACGGGAGACGCCCTTGGAGAACGCGCAACGTTTCGGCCACGTGGTCATGCTCGGCCCGACCAACGCCGGCAAGTCCACTCTGCTCAACCACCTGATCGGCCAGAAGGTCTCGATCGTCTCTCCCAAGCCGCAGACCACGCGCAACAGCGTGAGCGGCATCCTGACCGAAGGCGGCGCACAGCTCGTGTTCCTGGACACCCCGGGCCTGCACCACCAGAAGCGCGGCATCGCCCCGCTCCTGTTGCGAAGTGCCTACGCCGCCCTGGCCCAGGCCGACGTGGTGCTCGTGCTCCTCGACGCGGCCCGTTTCGCCGGACGTCCGGACGCGCTCGCCGCCGAGCTGCGTCCCATCGCCAAGGCCGTGGGCGCGGGCCACGTCCCGGTGGTCGTGGCCTGCAACAAGTGCGACCTCATCAAGGAAAAAGCCAAAATCCTGCCGCTCCTCGCCGCCGTGGGCGAGGCTTTGCCCGGGGCCGAACTTTTTCCCGTCAGCGCATTGACGGGCATGGGCGTCGCGGCCATGCTCGCCGCGATCACGGCGCGCCTGCCCGAAGGACCGCATCGGTACGACCCGGACGAGGTCTCCACCGCGCCGGTGCGCTTTCTGGCCGGGGAGATCGTGCGGGAAAAGCTCTTTTTGGCGCTCGGCGAGGAACTGCCCTACTCCACGGCCGTGACCGTGGAACTCTGGGATGAGAACTCCCAGCCGGGACTGACGAAAATCGCCTGCTCCATCCTCGTTGCGCGCGAGAGCCACAAGCCCATGGTCATCGGCAAGGGCGGGGCGCGCATCAAGGATATCGGCCAGAAGGCGCGCCTGGACATCGAGGAGATGCTCGGAAGCAAGGTCTTTTTGGAACTTTGGGTCAAGGTGCGCCCGGGCTGGGCCGACGACCCCGCGCTCTTGCGCGAACTCGGGCTCGGGGAATAGCCCCGGCCCAGGGAGAGGAGAACGTGTCCGTGGACGTTTCCGCCAGGGAGCGGCTCGACCGCGTGCGCTCGCGCATCGCTTCGGCCTGCGCGGCCTGCGGCCGCGATCCGTCTTCCGTGACGCTGGTTGCCGTCTCGAAGCTCCATGATGCGGCCGAGGTGGCGGCCCTCGCCGCCTGCGGCCAGACAATCTTCGGCGAATCCTACATCCAGGAGGCCCTGCCCAAGATGGAGGCCGCGCCGGCCGGACTCGTCTGGCATTTCATCGGCCATTTGCAGCGCAACAAGGCGCGCTTCGCCATAGGACGCTTCGCCTGCATCCACACCCTGGACAACATGGAGTTGGCCCAGGTATTGCAAAAAAGAACGAGCGACGCCGGCCTGACGCAGACCGTGTGCCTGCAGGTCAACGTGGCCGGCGAAACGCAGAAATCCGGGGTTGCGCCGGACGGCCTGCCGGAACTGGCCGAGGCCGTCGCGGCCATGCCGGCGTTGCGCCTGAGCGGGCTCATGGTCATTCCGCCGGTCTTCGACGACCCCGAGGGCGCGCGCCCGGCCTTTTGCCGGCTGCGGGAACTGCGCGACGCCCTGGAAACGCGCCTCGGCATGCCGCTGCCCATGCTCTCCATGGGCATGAGCGGCGACCTCGAGGCCGCCGTCATGGAAGGGGCCACCCACGTACGCGTGGGCACCGACCTTTTCGGCCCGAGACAGCGACCGGCGTCATAGCCTGGCGACGCCCGGAGGAAACACATGGCTGACGCCCCCGAAGCCGAAGAAGGCAAGAAAAAGAAAAAAGGCGGCTTTCTCAAATACGTCATCCTGGTCGTTTTGCTGCTGGTCCTCGGCGGCGGCGGCTATTTCGCCTACCTGAAATTCTTCGCGGCCAAGCCGCCCGCGCCGGCGGCCGAAGCCACGGCCGAAGGGCAGCCCGCGGCCGAAGAGAAGAAGGCCGAAGAGGCCCACGCGCCCAAGGCCGAGGAGAAAAAGGCCGAAAGCGGACACGGCGAAGCCAAGGGCGGACACGGCGGCAAGGACAAGGCCCCGTCCAACAACGTCCCCCTGCCCGCGTTCGTGGTCAACCTCGCCGATCCCAACGCCCGGCGTTACCTCAAGATCGTGCTTGACGTGGAGATGACCGGCAACCCGGAACTGCTCGAGGCCAACATGCCGAAGATCCGCGACGCCCTGCTTATGCTCCTTTCCTCCAAGACATCGCAGGACCTCGCTACGCTTGAAGGCAAGATCCTGCTGCGCAAGGAGATCGTGGACCGCCTCAACCAGGCCATCGGCCAGGCCAAGGTGGCCAGGGTCTATTTCACGGATTTCGTCATCCAATAACCCGCCTCGGCGCAAGGATATTCCATGGCTCCGGACGATATCGATCAGGACAAGCTGGCCGCGGAATGGGCCGCCGCGCTCGCCGACGAGGAAGAGCAGTCCATCAAGCGCGAACGCGAGCAGGAATCGCTCTCGCGGCAGAGCGCCTCGGCCCAGTTCAAGAACCTGACGCAGGAAGCCAAGGCGCCGCGACCGGAAAACGTGCGCCGCGACCTGGACTTCATCCTGGACATTCCCCTCGACGTGTCCGCGGAACTCGGCCGCACCAAGCTCCTCATCAACGAACTGCTGCAACTGGGCCAGGGCTCGGTCATCGAGCTCAACAAGCTGGCCGGCGAACCCCTGGAAATCTACGTCAACGGCAAACTCGTGGCCCGGGGCGAAGCCGTGGTCATCAACGAGAAGTTCGGCGTGCGCTTAACCGACATCATCAGCCCCATCGAACGGGTGAAACAGCTTGCCTGATCCTTCCGCCCCCCCCGTCGCGACGCCGCCGGCCATGGATTACGGCCTGGCCGGCACGGCCGTGCACATGGCCCTGGCCCTGCTCCTCGTCCTGGCCGTCATTTTCGCCGCCTACTGGCTGCTCAAACGCTACGGCGGCAAATGGGGCATCGGCCCGGCCGGACGCGGCGGCATGCTGCGCCTGCTGGCCCAACTGAATCTCGGGCCACGCAAGAACATCGTTGTGGTCCGGTTCATGCATAAAAACCTCGTGCTCGGCGTCACCGAACACAACATCACGCTGCTCACCGAGGAAACGGCCGACGATGACGACACCACTGCCCGAAACAGCTTCGCCGCGACCCTTGCCGCCCGGACGCGAACGCCAGGCGGCGACGACACGCCTCCTTCGCCTTAGCAGCATCGCCCTGCCCCTGGCGCTTCTGGTCGTTCTCCTGGCCGCCACGGCCATGGCCCAGGACGCGCCCACGCTTTCCCTAAACCTCGCCGCCGGGCAGAACCAGCCCGAGCGCGTGGCCACGCTGCTCGAAATCCTCTTCGCCCTGACGGTGCTGTCGCTGGCCCCCTCGTTCGTTTTGACGGTGACCTCGTTTACCCGCATCATCATCGTCTTTTCCTTCCTGCGCCAGGCCATGGGCGTGCAGCAGGTGCCGCCGTCGCAGATCCTGGCCAGCCTGGCCATTTTTTTGACCTGCGTCATCATGTACCCCACGGGCAAGGCCATCTACGACGACGCGCTTTCGCCCTACATGGACGAGCAGATCGGCTTCACCGAGGCGCTCAAGAAGGCCGAGGCGCCGTTGCGGGAATTTCTTTTCAAGCACACGCGGGAAAAGGACCTGTCGGTCTTCTACACCGTGACCAAGATGGAACGGCCCAAGGACAAGGCCGAGGTGCCCACGGTCATGCTGGCGGCGGGATTCATGATCAGCGAGCTGAAAACAGCGTTCACCATCGGCTTTCTGATCTACATCCCCTTCCTCATCCTGGACATGGTCATTTCGAGCATCCTGCTCGCCATGGGCATGATGATGCTGCCGCCGGCGACCATCGCCATGCCGTTCAAGCTGCTGCTCTTCGTGCTCGTGGACGGCTGGGGCCTCATGGTGGGGTCGCTCGTCAACTCGTTCGCGACGTGATGCCGGCAGGGGGGCGGGGGCGGAAGCCTCCGGCGGCCAACGGGCTCGCGTCCTTTGGAATCCCACCTAAGGGGAACCTTATGGCAAGGCTTCGCGTCGCAAGGGCAATACAACGGAAAGGAGGCGCGCAATGACGCCGGATATGGTCGTCGCCATCTCCAGACAAGCCATCGAGACGGCGCTTTTCCTGGCTTTGCCGATGCTCGGAGTCTCGCTCGTGGTCGGCGTCTTCATCTCCGTGCTCCAGGCGGCCACGCAGATCCAGGAAATGACGCTGACTTTCGTGCCGAAGATCCTCGCCATGTTCATCGCCCTGCTGCTGGCCTTCCCCTGGATGATGGACAAAATGATCAATTTCACGCGGGACCTGTTCATGAACATCCCGAACTACCTGCGCTAGGGCTCGGTTCGGCGTTACGCCCCTCCCCCAAGGGCACGGCCTGAAAAAGGGACGTGCCCCATGCGTCACCAGAGCCGGATCTGCCTCCGCGACATCCAAATCGCAAGATTTTGACAGGGTGCTTCAGCGCTCGAAATGGCGCGCGGGCAAATAACGAAGGACAGGCGCCGGTCAGCCGGCGAAGAAATCCGGCCGCCCGGCGACGAAGGCCAGGGCCGCTTCGAACGCGGCCGGGGTGTGGGGCTCGAAGGTGGCCGTGGGGCGAAGCCCGCGGGCCGCAAGGCCGGCAAAAATCGCGTCGAAGGGAATCTCCCCCTGCCCGGGACCCAGGTGCTGGTCGAAGGAACCGTCGTTGTCGTGCAGGTGCAGATGCAGCAGATACGGGGCCAGGGCGTCGAGCCAGGCGTCCAGGTTTCCTGCCTCCTTGCCGCCGGCGAAACTGAACCAGTGCCCCACGTCGAAGCAGATGCCGACCCGCCCGCGTTCGGACTCGGGCAGGCGCTCGCGAAGCGCGGCTGCGGCCCCGGCCACCGTGGCCGGATCGGTCTCGTGCGTATTTTCCAGACAAAGCGGCGGATGCCCGGGCCAGGACGCCAGGACCTCGGCCCAGGTGTCGGCCGCGCGCGCCGCCCAGTCGCCGAAGGAGCGGATGTAGAGGAAGCGGTTGTAGGCGGCGTGGCCCACCATGCGTTCCGGCGCGTAGATGGCGGCCGCGTCCATGGCCTCAAGCAGGCGGTCGCGGCTCGCCGCGCGCACGCGGGCGTCGGCGCTGCCGGGCTGGAGATCGAAAAAAGGCAGATGAAGCGTGCAGGGAAGCCCCGCGTCACTGATCCGGCGCGCCGTTTCCCGGTGCCAGTCCGTGCCCGTCGCGTCCATGAGCACCGGATCGAGGCCAAGCTCCGGCGGCACGCGGCGCGCCAGCTGCCGCTCCCAGAGCGAGGGGTCGCGCTCTGCCGCGCGCAGGTTCAAATTGACGTAGAAGCGGGGCATGGCGCGCGTTACTCCCGGGAAAGCGGATAGACCTGCGAAAAGACCGTCTTGCCGGAAGGATCGGCCACGGTAAGCCTCACGCCGTAGATGTCCCTGGCGTCGATCTTGCCCGGCAGGGGGAGGCCCACGGCAATCTGCTTGAAGCGCTGGATCTGGAAGGACAGTTCGTCCTTCTCGGGCTTCAGCGGCAGCAATGTGGCGTCGTTGCCAACGAGCGCCGCTTCCACGCGGCCGACGAGGTTGGTCTGGGGCGTGACGTTGCTCAGGTCGAAATTGAGCTGCAACTTCTTGTTGTCGATGCGGGCGCGCAGGTTGTCGATGCCGGCCTGGTTGGCGTCCACGCGGGCGAGCAGGCGCGACAGGTCCGGCCGCGCCGCCTCGCGGGGCTCGACCTTGCCCTTGTCATCCACGGACTTGGGCTTCCACCAGCCGGGATCGTCGGCATTGTAGGAGCCGATGAGCGTTTCCAGGCCCGTGACGTCGCGCGAACGCAGGATCATCTCGATATTCTGGAGCTTGATGAGCCCTTCGCCTGCCGCGTCCAGTTCCGCATGCATGCCCCGGACCTTGCCGGCCATTTCCAGGTTGTCCTTGCGCAAGAGGTAGGCCGCGTACACGGCCCCGGCGAGCAGAACCGCCAGGACCAGCGGACACAGCCAGAGGAAGCGCAGAAAAAGGACCGGGACGCGAAAACGGCGCACCCCGGCCGCGTCACGCAGGATAAGGATATCGACTTTTTCGCCGGCGGCCATCTAGAGCCGGCTCCATTTTTCCTCGACGATGGCGAAGCCGCCTCCCGAAGGCGCGAGGTACAAGGTCTTGAGGCCGTGGTCCCTGCCGCCGTCGCGGCTGCGGTAGTCCTGGACGCAGGTGACCACGAACCCGTCCTTGCGGGGCCGTATTTTCACATCGGAAAGCGAGATCCGGCTCGGAGCCTTGTCTTTCCACAAATCGACCTTGTCGTCGCGGATGGAGGCGCGGCCGCGGCGGTCGCCCTGAACGGCGTCCGGGGCGTAGAACCCGGCGTAGGCGTCCACGTTGCCCTTTTCCCAGGCCGTACGCCAGGATTCGACCAGGGACGCGACCTGGGCCGTGCGCTCGGCCTTGGCCGGAGCCGGGGTCGGGGCGATCTGCGGCGCTTCGGCCTGCGCCGTGGCGGGCGCAGAGGCCTGGACGGGCGCGGTGGGCTTTTCCGCCACGGGCGCGGCAGCGGGCGTCACCTTGGCCGCGACCGCGGGAATGTCCGCGGGACGGTCCCGCGTCCAGCGCTCCTGGGCGATGAGCAGCCGGTTGCCGGACGGGACGAGGAGGAGATTCTTGTAGCCCTTGCTCTCGCGGCGGCCCTTGGCCTGGTAGCTTTCGGCGCAGACCACGGCGTAGCCGTCGCCGGACGGGGCCGCGGCGACGACCTCGATGCCCACGCGGCCGGGCGACGTACCGCGCCAGACGCCTTCCTTCTGCCGCTTGATGGCGTCCTTGCCGCGCAGGTTGCCCTGGCGCGCGCCGTCGGCGTAAAATCCCATGTAGGCCGTGATGTCGCCGCGCTCCCAGGCCGCGCGCCAGCCTTCCATGGCGGCCGCGATCTCGGCCGCCTTGGCCGGGGAAATGCTCGGCGCGGGCGCGGCTTCAGGGGCCTTTTGCTCCGGCGCGGGGGCGGGAGCGTTGACGGGCGGAGTCTTGGCCGGGATGGGAGCCGGAGCGGCAGGCGGCACGGCCGGGATATCCTGCGGCACGGGCGGCGCCTGGCGCAGGGCGTCCGTGGCGAAGGGGGACACGCCGGGCTTGGTCGCGCCCGTGCCCGCCACTTCGAGGATCGCCTGGTCCTCGGGCGAGGGCTGGCTCTTGAGGCTCAAGGAGGCGAAAGCCTTTTGCGCCACGCGCTCCATGGCGTCGTGCTGGGCGCCCACGAGCTGGCGGACCTGCACTTCCTCCTCGCTCGGGCTGTCGGGCTTGCGCGTGTCGGTCTCGACCTCGTCGGGCGAAGGCCGCTTGCCGCGTTTGCCGTTGGCCGCCAGGGTCACCGGCATCTCTTCGTATTCCATGCCGATGATGCGAAAACGCCCGTCCGCGCCGCGCTGCCAGTAGAGGCGCTTGAGGCCCTGGGAAACGAGCGTCGGCGAGCGGTAGAGCTGGACGAAATAGGTCACCCAGTAATCCGGGCCGGGGATGGCGCGAATTTCCGAGAGATCCACCTTGATCCAGGGCAGGGACCGAAACAGCCCTTCCTTGTGGCTGCGGAAGGAGGAAAAGGGCTTGCCCTCGGTCAGGGAGAACTTCTCGGGGTCGTGGAAGTCGAAAAAGGCATCCGAACGGTTTTCCCAGGCCTTGCCCCAGGCCTTGGTGGCGTCCACCACCTCCCGGGCCTCGTCGCGCAATTTGGCGGCTTCCGGACCGCCGAGGCGCACCTCGTCGGCAATGACCACGGGCATGCCCTCGGCGAGCTCGGCGTCCATGCGGTGGATGTCCGGGGTGCTCAACGCCACGCAGCCCTGGGTCTCGTAGGGAATGAGGGCGTGGCCGCGGCCGTGGATCCAGATGCCGTGGCCGGACTTGCGCCGGACCACGTCGGCCGGGTTGGGGAAATTGAGCGGAAAGGCGAGGTCGCCGTAGAGTTCGTAATTGAGCCCCGCGCTCTTGCGCCGGGTGATGAAGTAGACGCCCTCGGGGGTCTTGAGGTCGCCTTCCTTGAACTTGTCGCCGAGCTCCTGGCCCGTGGCGCAGGGGATGGCCGACAGCACCCGAAGCGGGCTTTGGCGGGAGAGCAGGGAAAACGACTGGGCCTTCTTGTCCACGGCCACGAACCGTGTGGGCGACCACTCCATGTCCACGATGTCGGCCGACCATTCCGCCGCCGCCCGGCGGCAGGGAACCAGGAGCAGGCAGGCAAGGACTACGGCGGGGCCCAGTCGTTTCATGTCGCCTCGCGTCAGGACGCCTGTTTGGGCTTGCCGGCGGCAAGCAGGGCGTCACGGGTGAAAACGGACAGCAGCGGGTAGCCACGCTCGGCCAGGCGTTCCGTGCCGCCTTCCTTGCGGTCGAGCACCGTGACCACGGCCCCGACCGTGAGCCCGGCGTCGACCACGCGGTCGATGACCGTCAACAGCGTGCCGGCCGTGGTGACCACGTCCTCGAGCAGCGCCACTCTGGCTCCCGGGGCGAAATTGGACAGTCCCTCCAGGAACTGGTTGGTGCCGTGGCCCTTGGCGGCCTTGCGCACGATGAACGCCGGCAGGGGCCGGCCGCGCAGATGGGAAACGAGGCTCACGGCCGTGACCAGGGGATCGGCCCCGAGCGTCATGCCGCCGACGCCGACGATGTCCGGCGGCAGCAGGTCGAAAAGCAGGTTGCCGATCAGCCACGCCCCTTCTGGATGCAGCGCGGTCTGTTTGCAATCGAAATAGTAATCGCTCTTGCGCCCCGAGGTCAGGGTGACCTCGCCGGCCCGGTAGGATTTCTCCAGCAGCAGGCTGGCCAGACGAGCGCGCATGGCGCCGGCGTCCTGGCCCTCGATGGAAAAGGACATGAAACTCCCCGCGTGACCCCTTTGTCTCCCCATACAAAAGGCGGCCCGGTTTGAAAAGTGCTTCCGCGCCCCGGCGGGGGGACGGCGTGAAAAAACACGCCGCCGGCCGGAACATTTCCCCAAGCGGTGTCCGCGGCGAGCCGCCGTCAGGACGCCGCGCCGAAGACCCGGGAATAGATCAGGTCCTCATGGGCGAGATAGTACTGCGGATCGAAAAGCGTATCCAGCGTCGCCGGCGCGAGCTTCGCCGCGATCACGGCATCGGCGCGCACGGCGTCGGGAAAGGAAGTGCGTCCCTCCCAGCAGGCCATGGCCACGCGCTGCACGGCCTCGTAGGCCTTCTGGCGATCCAAGCCCGTCTCGATGAGCGCGAGCAGCACGCGCTGCGAATAAAACAGCCCGAACGAAGCCATCATGTTGCGGGCCATATTGTCCGGATTGACCTTCAAATTCTTCAGGATGCCGGTCAGGCGGGCGACGGTGTAGTCGGCAAGAATCGTGGAATCGGGCATGATGACGCGTTCCACGGAGGAATGCGAGATGTCGCGCTCGTGCCACAGCGCCATGTTTTCCATGGACGCCAGGGCGTTGGTCCGCACCAGGCGAGACAGGCCGCAGATGTTTTCCGCGGAAATGGGGTTTTTCTTGTGCGGCATGGCCGAGGAGCCTTTCTGCCCCTTGGCGAAGCCTTCCTCGGCCTCGAGCACTTCCGTGCGCTGGAGGTGGCGCAGCTCCGTGGCCATGCGCTCCACGCCGCCGGCAAGCAGCGCCAGGGAGGTGAAAAAGGCGGCATGGCGGTCGCGCTGCACGATCTGCGTGGAAACCGGGTCCACGGCCAGTCCCAGCCGCGCCAGGGCGATCTTTTCCACGCGTGGGTCGAGGTGGGCGTAGCCGCCCACGGCCCCGGAAATCTTGCCCACCTGCACGCCTGCGGTGGCCGTGGCCACGCGCTCGCGGTGGCGGGTGAACTCGGCGTAAAACGAGGCCATCTTCATGCCGAAGCTCAAGGGCTCGGCATGGATGCCATGGGTGCGGCCGATCATGAGCTGGCCCTTGAAGCGCATGGCCAGATCCTTGATGACCGCAAGCAGCCCGTCGATGGTTTCGAGCACCATGGCCCCGGCCCGGCCGAGCAGCAGGCCACCCGCCGTATCCACGATATCCGAGGAGGTGCAGCCCAGGTGGATGAAGCGGGCAGGCGGGCCCACGCGTTCTTCCACGGCGGTGAGGAAGGCGATGACGTCGTGGCGGGTGGTCGCCTCGATTTCGAGGATGCGCGCCACGTCGAAGCCGGCCTTGTCGCGGATGGCGGCCATGTCCGCGGCCGGGATGCGGCCGAGCTCGGCCCAGGCCTCGCACACGGCGATTTCCACTTCGAGCCAGGCGGCGAAGCGGTTTTCCAGGGACCACAGCGCGCCCATGGCCTTGCGGGTATAGCGCTCGATCATGCGCCCTCCTCGGGATGGCCGCCGTCCTCGCTTTCCTCCTCCTCGGCCAGGGGCACCGAGGGATCGCGGGCAAGCTGGGGCACGGGCACTTCCGTGCCCTTGATCGTGCCCTTGCCGTCCTTCTGAAAGGAGCCGGGGCGGCGTTTGACGTAATCGGTGGCGTAAAAGCCGTTGCCCTTGAGGGCGAAGGCGGAAAGGGAAACGATGCGCGCCGCCGTCGCGCCGCAGGCGCACGTGGCCGGAGCCTTGTCGCCGGCCCGGCGCAGTTCCTCGAACACGCGGCCGCAGACGGGGCATTCGTATTCATACAAGGGCATGGGAGGCCCCCCAGGGGATCACGGGCCGGGCAAGGGCGTTCCCCCGCCCGGTGGCGTGTGCGTCAAAAAAACGAAACGGAAAGGAGCACCGGCGCATGATGCGCGGCAGTCCTTTCGGGCGCGCCCGTCTTTGGGGGCGAGATCCGATACGCCGCCGGACGGCGCACGCTGCCCCGATAACGGAACGCTGCTGCAGGCAGGCTCGACCGCGCGGCAGGGGGGAGCGGCACTCCCCCGGACGAACGGCGGCTAGGCTTTCTTGGCGGCGATGGCCTCGCGGACGCGCTCCTTGAGGCGCTCCTTGCGGCGCTTGCGGCGACGGTCCAGTTCCTTGTGGCGCTCGATCTTCTTGTGCTTGGACATGCTGTTTCCTCCTGTCGGGTGAGAGAACCCGATCCGGTATCGCAATCCGCGCCCTTTGTCCAGTCCGCTTTCCGGCGCGCCGGACGCGGACGCGGGGCCGCGGATGCGCGTCAGTACGATTCGATGGGCGCCACGGGCTCGGTCAGCAGGAATTTTCCCTGCTCGATCCAGCTCTTGAGCGTCTGCGCCACTTCCAGGGACATGGAAAGGCTCGTCACGGGCACGGCCTGGGTCGGCTTGCCGTTGATCAGCACCTCGCCCGAGCGGCAGGCGGCGTAGGTGACGTAGCCGAGCGTGCGCCCGATGCCGATGGGGTAGTCGTGGCCGTAGTCCTTGATCGGCATCTCGATGTCCGCGTCGGACACGCCCGTGAAAAAGGCCATGTCCTCGTTGAGGATCGGGATGGGGATGCCCACGCCCACGGCCATGGACACGCCGTAGCCAAGGATGGACACCGCGCGGATGTAGCGGGGGTTCATCCCCTTCATGTCGCCCTTGAGCATGAGCGTGCCCGCGGCGGAAAGCGGAATGCCGCGCTCGTTGCGCTTGGGCCGGGGATCGTGCTGGGTGCCCGCGCCGATGACGTAGCCGATGCCGCCGCCGAAAAAGATGCGCGTGCCAAGGCCGATGGTCTTCAAGTAGGGATCGTTGAAAAGCGGGGACAGCTCGCCGGCCGTGGCGAAGTTGGCGTTGCGGGCACCCGGTTTGAGCGGCCCCATGTAGGTATAGACGATGCGGCTGGTGAGGTTCACCGCCACGTTGTAATTCTGGTAGCAGTTGCGCGGGTTTAAAAGCGCGGCGTACTTGAGCCCGGCCAGCGTCACATCCTTTTCGAGCTCCCGCCTGGGATAGCAGTCCGTGCCATAAGCCTCGCACCAAAGGCGCACGGCCTTGCCGCGCAGGAGGTCCTCGATGACGTGTGCGCCGCCGTACTTGAAACGGCCGGGATGGATCTTGTTGAGCGGATCCTCCTTGGGCAGCTCCGTCGCGCCGAGGTAGGCGTCCACGGCGGCGAGCCCGGCGTGGGCCGGGATGTTGTTGAGCCGGACCTTCTGCGCCTTGATCACCGGCGGTTCCTGGCCGAAGTTGAACAGCATGCCCGAAGAGCACATGGGCGAAAACGTGCCCGTGGCCACCACGTCCACTTCCTTGGCGGCCTTGACCTTGCCGAGCCGCCGCACGGTCTCGACCATTTCCGCGGCCGTGAGCACCACGGCCTTGCCCTGCTCGATGCGCCGGTTGATCTCGGCGACGGTTTTTTTCACCTCGTGGCTCATGCCGTTCTCCCTCTCGCCGCGCTCGCGCGCGCGGCAGGCGCTCTACTTGGCCCATTTCCGGGCTGAAGGCAACACGAACGGCCCCCCACTTGGCTTCAAGGACGAAATGCGCTAGACTGGCTTTTCCTCGCGGCCTTGGGGAGGGGTCCGGGGTATTTCTTACAACATACCGATATGACAAATTTTTTTGTACTGGCCGGTTGCCGCCCATGCCGCTGACCGCTTCCGGTGGCGGCGTGCTCAAGGACGATTTCCGCCAGCACCTTGCGCGCACCTGCCCCGAGCAGGAATTGCGCCGCTGGTTCGATCCCCTTGACCTTTCGGTCAGCGAATCGGACCACTCCTGTTGCGTCCGCTTTCCCCACGCCTACTTCGCGGCCTGGTTCGAAAGCTCGGCCAAGGAACTGTTCGAAAAGGAAGTACGCCGTTTCCTCGGGCCGGGCTACGCCGTCTCCTACCACAACCGCGCCGGCGGCGACGGCCATGCCGCGCCGCAGCTCGGCCTTCCCGGCGCGGCCGCGGACTTCCCCTTCGGCCACCGGTTCACGTTCGACTCCTTCCTCGTCAACGAAAAGAACCACTTCCCCCTGGCGCTCGCGCGCGAAGTGGCCCAGGGCGGCGAGGTCCGCTACAATCCGTTTCTGGTCTGCGGCCCCTCGGGCGCGGGCAAATCCCATCTGCTGCGGGCCATGGCCAACGCCGCCTCGCGCCTGCGCCCCGTGCGCACCGTGTACTTCGGCTCCGTGGCCGACATCCAGAGCCTTTTTGCCGACGCCGGAACCAGCCGCCACGAGGTGCGCGCCGCCATCGCCGCCAGCCAGTGGCTGTTCCTCGACGAGCTGACCGACCTCAAGCGTTCCCCGGAAATGGAACAGGAGCTCGTGGTCCTTTTCAACGCCTTTCACGACGCCGGCAAGCAGATGGTCTTTTCCAGCCGCGAACGGGTGGGCGCGTGCGACTTCCTCTCCGCCACGCTCAAATCCCGCCTGGAATGGGGCCTCATGGTCCATTTGAAGGCCCCGGACCTCGACGTGCGCATCGCCTTCGTGGAAGCGGCCAACCGCGACAAGCGCCTGGGCCTGGCCCGGGACCGCATCGTCACCCTGGCCAGCCGCTTCGAGGGCTTCCGCCAGCTCGAAGGCGTGCTGCTGCGCATCGAGGCCTTCCGGCGCTTAAGCGGCAAGGAACTCACCGACGCCGAATTCGCCCGGCACATCCGCCTCTCCGAGGACCAGGCCCTGCCGGAAGTCACGCCCGAGCGCATCCTTGCGGTGTGCGCCGAGCATTTCGGCCTGCCCGTGGCCGAGATCACCGGCCAGTCGCGGCGCAAGGAACTCGTGTTCGCCCGCCAGGCCGCCATGGCCCTGTGCCGCACCCTGCTCGGCATGTCCTACCCGGCGCTCGGCAAGGCCTTCGGCGGCAAGGACCATAGCACGGTGCTTTATTCCATCAGAAAGTTTCAAAAAATTCAGGATGATGACAGGGAAACGAAACTTCTTTTCCGGCAATTGGCGAAAAAATGCCGCCAGGGCGGTCCGGCTTGAGCCCAAAACGCGGTGCGCCGTTCCTTCGCGCCTTGGCCGTTCCCAGGAAGTTTCCTTTTTTTATGTGCAATAACAAAGTGTTATCTTCACAAGTGACATACGAGGCCTCCTCTATTGATCCCACTAAAAAATTTCCCTTTTCAATAAGAGAAGATTCCTCAAGAGCCCCATTTCCCGAAACGGGCGTCCAGAGGGCGCCAGCCCTTTGGACGCCGGAGGCTTCAAGCCCGGCTTTCTACGCAACAACGCCGCGCGGCAGCGCCGGTTAAGGAGACGCCCATGCAACTGAAGGTCTTTCGAAACGACATCATCGACGGCCTGCAAAAATCGTCGGCCATCATCCCGGCCAAGACCGGGGCGGCCTTCCTGCGCACCATCTGGCTCGAGGCCGCCTCGGGCGTACTGCGCATCCTGTCCACGGATTCGAGCCTGGAATTCACCGGCCAGTACGCGGCCAAGGTCACCGAGGAGGGCCTTTGCGGCGTGCAGGGCAAGAACTTCTTCGAACTGGTGCGCAAGCTCCCCCCGGGCGAGATCGGCCTGACCCTCGACGCCGCCTCGGGCAACCTGCTCATCAAACAGGGCACGCGGCGCTACAAGCTGCCCGTGTCCGACCGCAACTGGTTCCAGAGCTTCTCGCCCTTCCCCGACGCCGAAGCCGTCACCTGGTCCGGCGACTTCCTCCAGGAGCTGATCGACCGCGTGGCCTATTGCATCTCCGACGAGGACACCATGGAGGCCATGGCCTGCATGTTCTTAAAGCCCGCGCCCGAGGCCAAGGTGGAAGTCTGCGGCCTCAACGGCCACCAGTTCTCGCTGGTCGGGTTTTTCAACGACGACGTCCACGCCCTGCTCCCCGAAGACGGCATCCTCATCCAGAAGAAATACGTGGCCGAACTCAAGCGCTGGCTCACGGCCGACGAAATCGAACTGGCCATCAGCCAGAAGCGGCTTTTCTTTCGCACTCAGCAGAAGGACCCGGCCGACGAGGCCGCCGCGCCCAAAATCGAGACCTTCAGCCTGCCCTTGAGCTATTACCAGTATCCGGATTACAATACCTTCGTTTCCAAGCTCAAGACCGAGGGCGTTTCCACGCTGTCCATCGACCGTCTGGAACTGGTGGACGCCCTGGAGCGCGTGGCCATCTTCAACACCGACAACAACCGCTGCGCCTATTTCCTGTTCGACAGCCCCACCGAACTCTCCCTGCGCAGCCAGGGCCAGGAGGCGGGCGAGGCCGCGGAAACCCTGGAATGCGTCTTTTCGGGCGAACTCGAGAAGGTGGCTTTCCCCACCAAGGACATCATCGACATCCTCGGGCATTTCAACGCCGCCCGCGTGACCCTGACCCTGACCGGGTCGGAAGGCCCCTGCGGCATCACCGGCGAAGAGGATCCCGAATGCCTGGTCATCATCATGCCCATGAAAATTGTGGAAGAGACGTACTATAGCGAGGAAGATATCGCATGAGTCAGGACAAGACGTCGTACGACGCCAGCTCCATCACCGTCCTGGAAGGGCTTTCGGCCGTGCGCAAGCGCCCGGCCATGTACATCGGCTCGACCGATGCCCGGGGCCTGCACCACCTGGTCTACGAGGTCGTGGACAACTCCATCGACGAGTCCATGGCCGGCTACTGTGACCGCATCACCGTGGCCATCCACCTGGACAACTCCGTGACCGTCTCGGACAACGGCCGCGGCATCCCCGTGGACATGCATCCCAAGGAGCACCGTCCCGCGGTCGAAGTCGTCATGACCGTGCTCCATGCCGGCGGCAAGTTCGACAACGAGACCTACAAGGTCTCGGGCGGCCTGCACGGCGTCGGCGTCTCCGTGGTCAACGCCCTCTCGGAGTACCTCGAGGTCACGGTGCGCCGCAACGGCAAGAAGTACCATCAGCGCTACGAGCGTGGCGTGCCGGTCACGCAGCTCACGATTATCGGCGAAGCCGAATCGACAGGCACCACCGTGCGCTTCAAGCCCGACGAGGAGATCTTCGAGACCAACCAGTTCTCCCACGAGACCCTGGCCAAGCGTTTCGAGGAGCTCGCCTACTTGAACCGGGGCCTGGAACTCGATTTCCGCGACGAACGCAGCAACGAACGCGTGACCTACCGTTTCGACGGCGGGCTCAAGCGCTTCGTGGCCGACCTCAACGCCGGCGAACAGCCCATTCACGACATCATCGAGGGCCTGGGGGAAATCGACGGCGTGGTCACGGACTTCGCCCTGCAATACAACGCGAACTACAAGGAAGAAGTCCTCACCTTCGCCAACAACATTCGCACGCGCGAAGGCGGCACGCATCTGGCCGGCTTCAAGACGGCGCTGACGCGGGCGATCAACGCCTATATCGAAAAGGCGGACATCCCCAAGAAATTCAAGCAGAAGCTCACCGGCGACGACGTGCGCGAAGGCCTTACCGCCGTTGTCTCGGTCAAGCTCCCCGGACCGCAGTTCGAGGGCCAGACCAAGACCAAGCTCGGCAACTCCGAAGTGGCCGGCATCGTGGCCAAGGTCGTGTTCGAAGCGATCAACGTGCACTTCGAGGAGAATCCCAAGGACGCCAAGGCCATCGTGGAAAAGGCCGTGGACGCGGCCCGGGCCCGCGAGGCCGCGCGCAAGGCCAAGGAGCTCGTGCGCCGCAAGGGCGCGCTGTCCGACCATTCCCTGCCCGGCAAGCTCGCCGACTGCCAGAGCAAGAACCCCGAGGAATCGGAACTCTTCATCGTCGAGGGCGACTCGGCCGGCGGCTCGGCCAAGCAGGGGCGCGATCCGCGCTTCCAGGCCATCCTGCCGCTTCGGGGCAAGATCCTGAACGTCGAGCGCACGCGCACGGACAAGATGCTCGGCAACAAGGAAATCCGGAACCTCATCACCGCCATGGGCCCGACTCCGGCCATGGGTGAGGAGGACGAGGAAAAGGAAGCCGAGAACTACGCCCGCCTGCGCTACCACAAGATCGTCATCATGACCGACGCCGACGTGGACGGCGCGCACATCCGCACACTGCTTCTCACCTTCTTCTACCGCCGCTACGAGAAGCTCATCCAAAACGGCTACGTCTACATCGCCCAGCCGCCCCTGTACCGCGTGTTTAAGGGCGATTTCGAGCGTTTCATCAAGGACGACGAGGAACTGTCCCAGTTCCTCATGGGCCGCATCGGCCAGGACGTGACCGTGGCTTCCGGCGAAAAGACCTTTGCCGGCGAGGAACTGACCAATCTGCTCGACCGCATCCATGCCCTGGAAGCGCGCATTTACGAGGCGGCCAGCTACGGCCTGCCTGACGACCTGCTCACAGGCCTGCTCGGCTATGATCGCCTCACGCCCTCGGAATTCGCCGGAGACGGCATCCCGCCGGCTCTTGCGGCCTATCTGGCCGGGAAAGGCTACCACCTCGAAATCGAAACCGAGGAACTCGAAGATGAAAAACGGCTCTTCGCCGTGTTCATCAACCAGAAACAGGCCCGGCACCGCATCGCCGTGGAGTTTTTCAGCTCCAAGCTCTACCGCCACGCCCACGAGAACTACGGGCTGCTGCTGGCCGACTGCCCCGAGCTGCCGCTGCGTATCGTGCGCAAGGAGGAATCGCGCGAGGTCCCCGGTTTCTTCGACCTCTACAAGGCGCTCATGGACGATGCGCTCAAGGGGGTCAACATCCAGCGCTACAAGGGTCTTGGCGAGATGAACCCGGAGCAGCTCTGGGAAACCACCATGAACCCGGAAAAGCGCAGCTTCCTGCAGGTCAATATCGAAGACGCGGGCGAGGCCAACGATATTTTCGACCAGCTCATGGGCGAAAAGGTCGAAGGCCGTCGCAATTTCATCGAACGCAACGCGCTGTCGGTGCGAGAGTTGGATATTTAAGGGGGAGAGAAGAGTTGGGGGAAACCTTTCCGGAGAAAGGTTTCCCCCAAGCCCCTTTCCAAAGACTTTTAAAGGGGGGGTGGCTGGTGTGAGCCCGGGTCGGGTTCCAGCAGCGGCGATCCCTTATCCAGAGGCCGGAGGAAATCTCACCGGTCGACGGCAGTATCGGCATACCCATCATGGAGCATACCGTGAGCAATGTGATCAACATCGAGGAAGAGCTCAAGAAGTCCTATCTGGAATACTCCTTGAGCGTCATCATCGGCCGGGCGATCCCGGACGTGCGCGACGGCCTCAAACCCGTGCACCGGCGCATCCTTTACGCCATGCACGAGCTGTCCAACACGTTCAACCGGCCCTACAAGAAATCCGCCCGCGTCGTCGGTGACGTCATCGGTAAATACCATCCCCACGGCGACCAGTCCGTGTACGATGCCCTGGTGCGCATGGCCCAGGATTTCTCCATGCGCGACCCCATCGTGGACGGCCAGGGCAACTTCGGCTCCATCGACGGCGACGCCGCGGCGGCCATGCGGTACACCGAAGTGCGCATGTCCCGCCTGGCCGGCGAATTCCTCGCCGACATCGAGAAGGAGACCGTCGGGTTCCGGCCCAACTACGACAACTCCTTAAACGAACCCGAGGTCCTGCCGACCAAGGTGCCGAACCTGCTCCTAAACGGTTCCTCGGGCATCGCCGTGGGCATGGCCACGAACATTCCTCCCCACAACCTGGGCGAACTCTGCGACGGCCTGCTGCACCAGCTCGACAACCCCCACTGCGACATCAAGGAAATCATCGGTCTGGTCAAAGGCCCGGATTTCCCCACGGGCGCATCCATCTACGGTGGCAAGGGCCTGATTGAGGCCTATACCACCGGTCGCGGCAGCATCAAAATCCGGGGCAAGGTGGAGATCGAGGACCGCAAGAAGGACTTGCAGGCCATCGTCATCCGCGAGATTCCCTACGCGCTCAACAAGTCGTCGCTGGTGGAAAAGATCGCGGCACTCATCAACGACCACCGCATCGAGGGCGTTTCCGATCTGCGCGACGAATCAGACCGTCGCGGCATCCGCATCGTGCTCGACCTGAAAAAGGGCACCATCCCGGACATCGTCATCAATGCCCTGTACAAGTACACGCCGCTTGAGACGTCTTTCGGCATCAACATGCTGGTCGTCGCCGACAACCGGCCGGCATTGCTCAATCTGCAACAGGTACTCGAGCACTTCCTGTCCCACCGCCGGGAAGTGGTCCTGCGCCGCACGGCCTTCGACCTGCGCAAATCCGAGGAACGCGCCCACATCCTCGAAGGCCTGCGCATCGCGCTGGATAACATCGACGAGGTCGTGTCCATCATCCGGGCGTCCAAGAACGCCGTGGAAGCGCGGGAACGCCTGATGGAACGCTTCGGCCTGTCCGAACGGCAGGCCCAGGCCATCCTGGACATGCGCTTGCAACGCCTGACCAACCTCGAGCGCCAGAAGCTCATCGACGAGTACAACGAACTCATCAAACTCATCGAGTACCTGCGCTCGATCCTCGAAAACGAGGAAGTGCTGCGCGGCGTCATCCGCGACGAGATCACGGAGATCAAGGAACGCTACGCCACGCCGCGCAAGACCGAAGTTCTCGAGGACCTCGAAGGAATCAACATCCTCGACCTCATCCCCGACGAGGACGTGGTCATCACGCTGTCGCGTCGCGGCTACATAAAGCGCACCAAGATCGACAACTATCAGCAGCAAAAACGCGGCGGCAAGGGCGTGGCCGGCGTCTCCACCTCGGGAGACGATTTCGTCCAGTCCTTCTGCGCCACCACCAACCATCAACAACTGCTGCTTTTTACCAACCTCGGCCGCATGTTCATGCTGCCCGTGCACCAGATTCCCGAGGGACAGCGCACGGCCAAGGGCGCGCACATCGCCAACCTGCTGCCCATGGACAAGGAGGAATTCGTGGCTACGGCGCTGGCCATCCGAGAATTCTCCTTCGAGCGCTATTTCCTGTTCGTGACGCGCCGTGGCATGGTCAAGCGCTCCTGCACGGACCTCTACAAGAACTGCCGCAGCACGGGCATCATCGCCGTGACCCTCAAGGAAGGCGACGAGTTGCTCACGGTCAAGGAAATCGACGACAAGGCCGAGGTGCTGCTTGCCACGAACCAGGGCCTTTCCAACCGCTTCCACATCTCCGGCATTCGGCCCACCGGCCGCGCTGCCGCAGGAGTCAAGGGCATTGCGCTTAAAGGAACCGACCGTGTGGCCGCAGGGGTCATCATGACCGGCAACGGCCGCGACGAAGTGCTGACCATCTCGGCCAACGGCTACGGCAAGCGGACCTCCGTCGAACATTATCCGGTGCGCAACCGCGGCGGCATGGGCGTCATCAACATGCGTGTGACGCCGAAAACCGGGCAGGTCATCGGCGCGGTCATGGTCAGCCCCGAAGACGAGATGTTGCTGCTCACCTCGGCCAACAAGATCATCCGGCTTTCCGTTTCAGGCATCAGCTCCGTGGGCCGCGCGACGCAGGGTGTCATGCTCGTGCGCATGGAGGACGACGTCACGGTGACCGGCTTTGATCTGGTCGATCCCAACGACCCCGAACAGTGTCCTTCCAGCGACGCTTCCTGATCGCCATCGCGTTTGCCGGCCTGTCCTTGCTGCTTTTGGGGCAGGCCGGCTGTCGCGAAAGTGGCGAAGACGAGACCGCTTCGATCGTCGCCGCCCGGTCTGCCTTCATCGACGGCGAATACCTGCGCGCCGAAGAGCGTTACGAAAAGTACCTTCAGGCCAATCCCCAAGGGAACTACCGCCTGGAAGCCTGGGAACGCCTTGCCGACATCAGCCAGTATGTGCGCAATGCCCCGGCGAAGACGGCAAAACTTCTCGAATCCTCGCTCCTCGAATACGGCGGCGACCCGGAAACGGCCTCTCTGCTCCTTTTGCGCGCGGCCCGGATGCGCACCGCGCTCAAGGAATACGACAAGGCCGGCAGCCTCTACGCCAAGCTGCTGGAGAACGACGCGCTGTCCCAGGCCCTGCGCGTCGATATTGTCCTCGAGTACGCGCATTCCCGCCTGGAGGCACACGACGACGCAGGAGCCCTGGCGCTCTTGCGACAAACCTTCGCCACACCCCTTGCGCCGGAACTCAAGGCGAAATTGACTCTGGAGCTTGGCCTGTTGCAGCTGCGACTGGGGCAGAAACCTCAGGCGCAAACCCTGCTGCGCGAAGTCTACGAAACGGACGCATATCCCCAGGCCCTGCGCGCCAGTGCCGGATTTGCCCTGGCATCCCTGCTCCAGGAAAAACGCGAAACGGCAGCGGCGGCGCAAATTCTGGAATCGCTGCGTCCGCTCTATCCCAATCCCCAAGTCATCGAGCAGCAATTGAAGGCGCTGCATTCCAATTCAAAATGAAGTATATTTTGAGTTACTATTTGAACTTATTAGAATTTTCTGTGATGTCGCCAGAAACCCTGTCTATGGTTCCTACTAGGTGATTTTTCTAGGAACGTTTTTTGCTCTGAAAATAGGCGTGGTTTTTGCGCCTGGCAAAACAAGGTGTTTCCGGCAAAACGCCTCGTTTGCCTGGATCGTTTTTTTCAGTATGTTAAACAAGCATCAGAACCGGTCGCGGGTTTTGAAAATGCCAACTGACGGGCGGCAAAGGGCACGACAAGCGTCGCTATTTCCAGTATTGGTGCCACCATCCTTTACGTGCGATGAAATTTCTAGCCGCTTTCAGGGCGGCCCCCCCGGACAGACGCGAATCACCCGCTTGCGGTGATGGCGCGCACGGTTTGCGCAGGCGGGCGAAATTGCCATGGGACTGGATATTTTTCGCAAACTGACTTCTTCCAAGGAAGAAGACCAGATACGGCAAAAAAATGCCGCCATCCTCGATCTTGCCCTTCTGCAGCGGTCGAAGATCCACATCCAGTTTGACGAACGCACGTCCAATCTCAAAGGCGTGTCCGGTACGATCATCGCTCTCAATAACAGTGGCCTTGTTCTGGAATTGAGCGGCTTGTCCAATATCAAGGAACGCTTTGTCGATCAGACCATCACCTGTTTTTTCCGTATTGTGGAACGCGAAGACCGGCACCGGGAAATCTTTTACAATTTTACGACCACGATTCTACGCGTCCGCCAACTCCCTGACAAACTGCCACAGATCGCCGTCGCCTTTCCGACCTCCCTGCAAGGAGCGCAGCGCCGCAAAAGCCTGCGCATGAAACCGAATCTTGAGCAGTTTTCCCATATCGCACTCTGGAAATACGACGCCAGCGGCGGCTTTGACATCGCCAAACCGACCATCGGGCATTCGCATTTCAAGGCCAACCATGCCATACTGGACAATCTTTCCGCAGGCGGGTTGCGCCTTTCCCTGCACAGGTCGCTGCTCAAGGAACAGCAGCTCGATCCCCAAAAGGGGCATCGGTTCATCTTCTTTTCCACGTTTGCCGAAGAAATCCCCAGATTGCGCAAGGAATACTGGCTCGTGTGCAAGATAAACAACGTGCAGCGCGATCCCGTTTCCGGCGAAGTCGTCATGGGCCTGGAATTCATCGCCAACGGCGTACGCCAGGAGGAAAGCGGCAAGGTGGAATGGAGCAAGATCACGGACAACGTCATCGACGACCTCGCCCAGCGTATTTATGAGTGGCATATTGCCCTCTACCGCAGTAAAGGGCTCGCGGGCTAGCGCTTGCCAGCATCTACGGAACTTCCATGAACGACACCCATTGCCTTTTCACCGGCTATCAGGGACGTCACGTGCACCTTGGCGTGACCGGCTCCATCGCGGCCTTCAAGGCGCTTTCGCTTATGCGCCGCCTGCTTGCCGCCGGCGTCTCGGTCGGCGTCACCCTGACCGAGGCGGCCACGCATTTCGTTACCCCCCTTTCCTTCGAGGCCCTGGGGGCCGATCCCGTGCTGGCAGGCATGTTCGCCTCCGAGGCCGCTTCCTTCGCCCATCTCGGCCCGGCCCAGGCCGCCGACACTTTTGCCGTGGTACCGGCCACGGCCAATACCATCGCCCGCATGGCCCACGGCATGGCCGACACGCTTCTTTCCTGCCAATTGCTGGCCTTCGAGGGACCTGTCGTGGTCGCGCCGGCTATGAACCCGCGTCTGTGGAACGCCACGGCCACCCAAGCCAATTGGGAGACGCTTCTTGCGCGCGGCGTCATCGGCGTGACGCCCGACTGCGGCGAAATGGCCTGCGGCGAAACGGGTCAGGGCCGACTCGCCGAAGAACACGCCATTGGCATGGCCATCCTGCGCACGCTCACGCCGCAGGACATGGCCGGGAAAAAGGTGCTGGTCAGCCTAGGGCCCACACGCGAATATTTCGACGCCGCCCGCTTCTGGTCCAATCCCTCGACCGGGCTCATGGGCGCATGCGTGGCCATGGCCGCCTGGCTGCGCGGCGCGGACGTGACCGTGGTCCACGGCCCTGTCTCCTGGTGGTTTCCGGAATCGGTGCATACGGTCGCCGTCACTTCCGCCGCCCAGATGTACGATGCCTGCCTCGAAGTCTGGGGGCAAAGCGATTACGGCGTCATGACCGCCGCCGTGGCTGACTTCGCGCCCACTCCCCTGCCCGGAGGCGGCAAATTCAAGAAGGAATCGGCTGACGAAGGTCCCCCCCTGGTCTTTTCGCCCACACGTGATATTCTTTCTGCAATGGGGCAATCCAAAATGCCTGGGCAGACACTGGTCGGATTTTGCGCGGAGACCGAGAAACTCCGTGAAAACGCCCAGGGAAAACTCACACGCAAACGCTGCGACATCATCATCGCCAACCCCATCGGCAGCGTTGAAGCAGGGTTCGCTTCTTCCAGCAACACCGCCCTGGCCCTTGCTGCCGACGGGCGCGAGGAAACCTGGGAGAAACTGCCCAAAACGGATATGGCCTGGAAAATATGGGACTTCACGATTCCCTCCTAGACGTTCCCGAACGCCTGCGCATCTGGCAACTGGCCGGAGTGCGCTATTTTTACCTCGATCCCGAAGCACAGACCGTTTCTTCGCCGCAACCGACACAGGTTTTCTCGGCGGCCGGCGAGTCTTGCGCACCGGAAGACCCTTCCGTCTCCCCTGCCGCAGCGGCTGCGCCGGACGCCGTCTCCGACGACCCGGCCTCCTGGCCCGCGCCCTGGCCCGCGCTTTTCGCCAAGGCACCGACCCATCCGGCCTTTGTCATCACCTATGCCGCCCTGGGCGAGGACATGACCGGCCACGCCGACCCCAGGCGCGGACCGCTCTGGCGTAAACTGCTCGTATCCTGCGGCCTTGCCGGGAAAAACGCCGTGGCCTTCTGGCCCATGCACCTGCCGGATTCTGACGATCCGCAACGCGATCAGACGATTTTTCTTGCTGGGTTGCGCCTGCTTGGCCCACGCGTGCTGGCCGTGTTCGACCCGGCCATGGGGGATATGCTCAAGGCGCAACGCCTGACCGATGTTTCCCTGCAACTCTTGTCCTTGCCCGATCCCGATACCCTGCTCCAAGGCGACAAGGAGGTCTGGGACCATGTCGTGGCGTCTTTGGCTTCACCTTGAACTGCTCTTTTGCTTGCTTTTCACCGCGACGGTGGCGCAGGCTGCCTCTGACAAGGCCGCGTCCCGTGACACATCCCTTACGGCCATCACCCTCTCCCTCGACGGCGCCATCACTCCGGTAGCGGCTGACTTTCTCGACGAAGGCCTGCTTGTTGCCGACAAACAAGGCGCAGCCCTCGTTCTTGTACAACTCGACACTCCGGGGGGCAGCGTGGAAATCATGCGTCGCATGGTTAAATCCATTCGCCAGTCGCCTGTGCCGGTTGTCCTCTATGTCGCGCCGTCCGGCGCGCGCGCGGCCTCGGCCGGGGTCTTTCTCATGGCTGCGGCGCAAATTAACGCCATGGCCCCGCAGACGACCATCGGTTCGGCTTCGCCCGTAGGCCTTGGCGGCGAGGACATGGGGAAAACGATCAACGCCAAGGTGCAAAACGACCTGACGAGCCTGGTGCGCTCCCTGGCCGAGGCCACGGGCCGCGATGCCACGTGGTACCAGCGCGCCGTGACCGAAGCGGCCAACATGACCGCCGCGGAAGCCGTCAGCCGGCGCGTCGTGGACTACCTTGCCGTGGACCGTACCGACCTGCTCGAACAGATCGGCAAACGCGGCCTTGCCACAGACGGTGCCGTCCTGCGCTTCACACCGTCCCAGGTGCGCATTGTCACGCAGGAACCGTCCTGGCGGCATGCGTTCCTCTCCTGGCTGCTCAATCCCCAGGTCGCCTACATCCTGCTCCTTATCGGCGTGGCCGGCGTCTTTTTCGAGCTTTCGACCCCAGGAGTCATTTTGCCGGGTGTGGCCGGAGGATTGAGCCTGCTGCTCGCGCTCTACGCCTTGTCCGTGCTGCCGACCAACGCCGCCGGCCTGCTTTTGCTTCTCTTCGGCGGCGGGCTCTTTCTGCTGGAAATCCATGTGACGAGTTACGGATTGCTCAGCCTCTCGGGGCTGGCGGCGCTTTTTTTCGGCTCGCTGCTGCTCTTTCGTGGCCAGGGCGTGGACGGACTGCCCCTTTCGCTCATTGCGCCGACGGTCATCGGTGTCTGCGTCCTGCTTTCCCTTGCGGTCTGGCTGCTGGCCAAGGCACAGCGTCTGCGCCCCCGCACGGGCGTCAGCGAGCTTGTCGGCAAGGCCGCGCAGGTGCGGCACTGGAGCGCCAACAGTGGCAAGGTCTTTTTGCACGGGGAAATCTGGGACGCCGTCCTCGAACCCGGTACAAGCGCTGTGACACCGCAATCCGGCGGCACGGTCCGCGTTGTCGCGATCAAGGACATGCTTCTTGTCGTTACCGTCGATACCGACGGACGAGCCTGAACGCCCACTAACGCTTTGGAGGAAGCCATGTTTACATTTCTACCTCTGGCGGCCATTGTCCTTTTTCTGGTTTTCGCCTCGCTCCGCGTCCTCAATGAGTACGAGCGCGGCGTCATTTTCCGTCTCGGCCGCGTAATCGGGGCCAAGGGGCCGGGGCTTATCCTTCTTTTTCCTGTCATCGACCGCATGACGAAAGTCTCGCTGCGCACCTTCGCCATGGATGTGCCCAACCAGGACGTCATCACCCGCGACAACGTGAGCATCAAGGTCAATGCCGTGGTCTATTTCCGCGTCATCGACCCGATCAAGGCCATTCTCGAAGTCGAGGACTACATGTACGCCACATCGCAGATCTCCCAGACGACCCTTCGCAGCGTGTGCGGCGGCGTGGAGCTCGACGAGATCCTTGCCCACCGCGACAAGGTCAACGAGCAGGTCCAGTCCATCCTGGACCAGCACGCCGGCCCCTGGGGCATCAAGGTCGCCAACGTGGAACTCAAGTACATCGACCTGCCCCAGGAAATGCAGCGCGCCATGGCCAAGCAGGCCGAGGCGGAACGCGAACGCCGGGCCAAGGTTATCAACGCCGAAGGTGAGTTCCAGGCCGCCACCCGTCTGGCCCAGGCCGCGGAAATCATCGCCGTGCGCCCGGAAGCCCTGCAATTGCGCTATCTCCAGACCATGCGCGAGATGGCCTCCGAGAGCCATGCGGCTACAATTTTGCCTATCCCTCTTGATTTTATCCGGGCTTTTTTTCATGTTCCAGCCCACGGCGGACAGGACGGAAAGGTACCTGTCCCGAACGCCGCACCCCTGAGCCCGGCTTTCGCCGCAGAAACCGAAACCAGCGTGCAGGACACGACTCAAGACGGCGACGCGTGATCCCGCCGATGGGCCACGACCGCCTCGCAGATGCGAGCGTGCAACCGCCACCCAAAGGAACCATGAACATCCTTGTAACCGGCGCGGCCGGATTTATCGGCTTCCACCTGTGTCGCCGTTTCCTGTCCATGGGCTTTACCGTCACCGGCCTCGACAACTTGAGCCCGTACTATTCCGTGGCGCTCAAGCAGGACAGGCTGAAGATTCTCGGGGAGAACCCGGCGTTTACGTTCGTCAAAGCCGAAATGGCCGACCGTGCCGCAATGAACGCCCTGTTTGACGCCAGCGGTTTCACGCATGTTGTCAACCTGGCCGCGCAAGCCGGCGTACGGCACAGCCTGACGCACCCCGACGATTACATCAACGCCAACATCATCGGCTATTACAACATCCTGGAAAACTGCCGCCACCACAAGGTCCAGCATTTTGTTTTCGCTTCTTCCAGTTCCGTCTACGGTCTCAATACGACGATGCCGTTTTCCGTGCACGACAACGTGGACCATCCTATCAGCCTCTATGCGGCGTCCAAGAAATCAAACGAACTGATGGCCCACTCCTACAGTTATCTTTTCGGTCTTCCCTGCACGGGTCTGCGCTTTTTCACGGTGTACGGTCCCTGGGGTCGCCCGGATATGGCCCTTTTTCTCTTTACCAAGGCCATCCTTGAGGACAAGCCGATCCAGGTCTTCAATGAAGGCCGTATGGAGCGTGATTTCACCTACATTGATGACATCGTCGAAGGCGTCGTCCGCGTGACGCTCAATACGGCGACACCGAATCCGAGCTGGAATCCTGCCACGCCCGATCCGAGCACCAGTGTCGCCCCCTATCGTCTCTATAACATCGGCAATAACAACAGCGTCTCCTTGATGCGTTTCATTGAATGCATCGAACAGGCTTTGGGAAAGAAAGCCATTATGGAGATGCTGCCTTTGCAACCAGGCGACGTTCCGGCCACCTGCGCCAATGTGGACGATCTCGTCCGCGACGTCGGATTTCAGCCCGGCACGCCTCTTGAAACAGGCATAGCGCGTTTCATCGAATGGTATCGTGAATATTATTGCTCTTGATATTGACAGGATGCGTACAGTCACCTAATCCTTTCCAAGCAACCAATGAAACCGCCTGAAGGACGGACTCGGGAGATGGAATTCCAGACCACGAAACGTGATCTTGAAAAAGTTTTCACGCTCATCCAGAGCCAGGTCGCCGAAGCGAATCTGCCTGAAGAAGAATCTGTCAATCGCCTTGTTCGGTTGGCTCGCAAGATGCACCAACTGGCAGATGAGGATTGGATGGACGAAGCTGAGGACTTTTCGCATCTCGCCGGCCAACTGCTCAATGCCGTGAAGAAGCATGACGTGGAAGGCTGCGTCATGCTCGTCGAATCCCTGGACGACGCCCAGGCGTTCTGCCACCGCACGTTCCGCGACTAGACCGTCTGTTTCACGTGAAACAGCACCCGGCGTCGGGATATTCGGAGAGGGCCGCTTGCGGCCCGGGAGGAACGGCATGGCGCGCGTGATTGTCATCGCCAACCAGAAAGGCGGGGTGGGTAAAACCACCACGGCCGTGAACTTGGCCGCTTCCCTGGCGGTCATGGAAAAAAAAACCCTGCTGATTGACTGCGACCCGCAGGCCAACGCCGGCAGCGGGTTGTCCATCTACCCCGAAAAAGTCAGCGAAAATCTCTACTCCGTGCTCTACGAACCCGAGCGCGCCGCCCAGGCCGTGGTGGGCACGGAACTGCCCTGCCTCAAGGTGCTGCCGTCGGGTCCAGACCTTGTGGCCGCGGATATCGAGCTGGTGGACAAGCCCCGGCGGGAATACTACCTGCGCGCCGTGGTCGAACGGCTTGCCGACGCCTACGACTACGTGCTCCTCGACTGCCCGCCGTCGCTTGGCATCGTGACGCTCAACGCCCTGTGCGCGGCCACGGAAATGCTCGTGCCGCTCCAGTGCGAGTACTACGCACTGGAAGGTGTGGCCCAGCTCCTGCGCACCTACGACCAGGTGCGCAAGCGTCTCAACAACCGTTTGACCCTGCTCGGCGTCGTGCTCACCATGTACGACGGCCGCAACAAGCTCAACCGCCACGTCAAGCGCGAAGTCTGGAAGTGCTTTCCGAAGCTCTATTTCCAGACGCTTATCCCCCGCAATATCCGTCTGTCCGAAGCACCGAGCTACGGCAAGCCCGTGCTTACCCACGACATCAAGTCCCGGGGCGCGGAAGCCTACCTCTCTTTGGCCCAGGAAGTGGTCCGCCGCCAGCCCGTGGGCGCGTAGAAAATTCTTCCGCGCGCAAAAAAGGCCGCCCCTCGGGACGGCCTTTTTTGCGTGGGAAACAGCAGTGTTCAGCAGCGTTCGACATACGGCAGGCATTCCACAGTGAGATGCTTCTTGAAATGCTTTTTGAGCACCAGGGACTTGCAGGTCTGGCACTGGAAGGTTACGAGTCCTCCGAGATTGGCGTTTCGCAACCGGAACTTGCGCGGTTCGTCCGCGCGCCAGTCCGGGGTGGACGCGCCGCAATGGGCGCAGGAAACGTCGTAGGCCGGCGGATAGGTGAAATCCCAATACTGGAGCAGTGTTTCCCATTCCGCCATGGGCTCCGGGCGTTCTTCGGGTTCCGGACGGCAGGCGGGGTCCAGGACGTAGAGCGCCTTCGTCAGCCGCGGCAGCACGTCGTCGCGGACCTTGGCCCAGAGTTCGGGGCTAAGAAGCAGGCCGCGCGGCGCGCCGGCGGCATCGAACAGTTCCAGCAGATGGGGCGAAATCGGGGGCACGGATGTCTCCTTGGGCGGATGGCGGAGTGTCGCCTGCCGCGCGAAATAGATGCATTTCATGGTAGCGCATGGGCCGGCCGCGTCAAGGGCGATGCCGGGGCATGGAAGTCGGCGGATCGCGAAACGAACTACTGTTGCCTGAAAAGCGGCACAGTGTTTCAAAACACGAATGACCTTTGCAAGACGGATGAGCCTTCCAGGACGTGGCGCGTGCGCATGTCTCCTGGAGGGGAGTCCAGAGGGCAAGAACCCTTTGGCCGTCGGAGGCATCCTCCCCGACCGGCTTGCATATGCAAAAAGGAAAACGCGCATGGCGCAGGCGCAGAAGGGATTGGGACGGGGACTCGAGGCCCTGCTTGGCGGGTACCGGGAAGAGGAAGCCAAAGAACAGGCGAGCACTTTGCCCCTTGCGGCCGTGCGGCCCAATCCACAGCAGCCCAGGCGTGATTTTGCGCCCGAGGCGCTGGAGGAACTGGCGCAGTCCATCCGCGAACAGGGGCTGCTCCAGCCCGTGCTCGTGCGCCCGGTTGCAGGTTCTGGGACCGTCAGCCACGAAATCATCGCGGGCGAGCGCCGCTGGCGCGCGGCGAAACTCGCCGGCTTGACCGAGATCGCGGTCATCGTGCGCGAGGTGGATGACGAACAGATGTTCGCACTGGCGCTCGTGGAAAACCTCCAGCGCGAAGATTTGAACCCCATGGAAGAGGCGTCCGGCTACCAGCTCCTCGTCGAGCGCTTCGGCCTGAGCCAGGAGTCCCTGGCGAAAAAGGTGGGCAAAAGCCGCCCGGCCGTGGCCAACAGCCTGCGCCTGCTCCAGTTGCCCGAGCCCATGCGTGCGGATCTTGCCGCCGGTGCGCTGACGGCCGGTCACGCGCGCGCCCTGCTCGCGCTGACGGACCCCGAATTGCGCGAATCGCTCTGGCAGCGGATGCGCGAAACCGGGTGCAGTGTGCGCGAGGCCGAGGAGGCCGTGGCCTACGCCAAGGTCAACGGTGCGTTGCCGCAACAGCGCGCGGAGGCGAAAAAAGCCGAGACGCGCCGGGAAAGGACGCGTACGGTCAAGGACAAGGCGTTTCAGGAACTGGAAGGGCCGCTGACGCAAAGCGCGGGCGTGCTGGCCAAGGCTTCGGGCACGCCGGACCATGGCAAGATCACGTTCCATTTCAGTTCGCGTCGCGAGCTCGAAGGCCTGCTCGACCATTTCGGGTTGGCCGGATTGATCGCTACGGGCGCATCGGGCGAATGACCCGGGTGTTCGCGCCGCAACGATGGATGCGACTGGTCCGCCACGGATGCGGGCCGGTGGAAAAGTCATGCGCCCCGGCGGCGCGGCAAAGGCGGGAACTGTTTTGAGCGACAAGGAAAAAGGACAGGCCGCCGGCTGGCGGATCGACAAAGGCGACGCACCGGGTGTGCTCGTCCTGGCCGGGGAAATCGATTTTTCCGTGACGCCTGCCGTGCGGGAGCGCCTGCTGCAACTGACGGAAAAGGAGACGGGTGACCTCGTCCTGGACATGGCCGATCTGACCTACATCGACAGTTCGGGACTGGCCCTGTTGCTCGAGGCGCGCAGGCATCTGCAGGAAAACGGCCGGAGCGTGCGCATCCGTTCCATTGCGCCGCAGGTGCGCAAACTGCTGCAACTCACCCAGCTCGGGGAAATGTTCGGTCTGCCCGAAGAGGCGTAGGCGAAGGCGGCATGGCGGGCGGCGGCGGCGAATCCGGAATGCTGGTCTGGCTGGTGATGCGGCTTGGGGGCTGCATCCGCGACGCCTTTCTTCCCTGGCGGCGCGCCAAGGCCTACCAGCGTTCGCGGCTGTGGACGCACATGGCCTGGATCGGCGCGGATTCCATGCCGATCATCAGTATCATCTCGGCCTGCGTCGGCATCATCCTGGCGCTGCAATCCGCGACCCAACTCGAAAAGGTCGGCGCGCTCAGCTACGTGGCCAACCTTGTCGGCTTTTCCATCGTCACCGAGCTCGGTCCCCTGCTCGTCTGCCTGATCCTGGCCGGACGGGCCGGCGCGGCGTTCACGGCCGAGATCGCCACCATGCGCATTTCCGAGGAGATCGATGCCCTGGAAGTCATGGGCATCGACCCTGTGCGCTTCCTGATCTGGCCCAAGTTCGCGGCCATGTGTGTCATGGCCCCCCTGCTCACGCTGTGGGGCGACGCCGTGGGCATCACGGCCGGCGGCGTGTTTTCCGCCCTGGCTCTGGGGCTGCCGGGCAAGGCCTATTTCCTCCAGACGGCCAATTTCCTGGGCATGCGCGATGTGGCCGCGGGGCTCATCAAGAGCGCGGGTTTCGGCATCACCATCACCATCGTCTCCTGCTGGCAGGGCCTGCTCGCCCGGGAAGGCGCGGCCGACGTCGGCCGGCGCACGACAAGGGCCGTGGTGCAATCCATTTTCCTCATGATCCTTTTGGATTTGTTTTTTACCGCACTCAATTATATCTTCCGCTAGAAAAGGAGGAACGCCGTGTCCGGCCGGCAGGGATCGCCAGATATCGCGCTTGACGCCGTGAGCGTCGGCTACGGGGAGCGGATCGTGCTTTCGGGCGTGACCACCACCCTGCCCGCCGGCAAGGTCAGCGTCATCCTCGGCGGCTCGGGCTGCGGCAAGTCCACCCTGCTGCGCAACATCATCGGCCTGGTGCCGATCAAGACCGGGCGGATCGTGCTCGGCGGCAGGGACATGGCCGCCATGGACGCTGCCGAACGTTTGGCCATGCGCCGGCGCATGGGCGTGCTCTTCCAGGACGGCGCGCTGCTCGGGTCGATGCGCCTGGGCGAGAACATCGCCCTGCCCCTGCGCGAACACACCGACCTCACGGATTCGCTCATCGAGGAGGTCGTGCGCCTCAAATTGCGCCTTGTCGGCCTGGCCGATTTCATGGACTATTTTCCGAACGAACTCTCCGGCGGCATGCGCAAGCGCGCGGGGCTGGCCCGGGCCATGGCCCTCGACCCGGCCGTGCTCCTGTGCGACGAACCCACGTCCGGGCTCGACCCGATCACGGCCGCCGAGATGGATCAGCTCGTGCTGGAACTCAAGACCACGTTCGACATGACCATCGTCGTGGTCACCCACGACCTGGAAAGCCTGAGCGCCATTGCCGACCATGTCGTGGTGCTCAACCAGGGCAAGATGCTTTTCGAGGGCACGTTGCCCGCCCTGGCGGGATGCGGCGATCCGTTCATCCGGCAGTTTCTGGACAGGCAGCCGTCGCGGGAAAGCCGCGTGCTGTCGGAAAGCTGGTCCTCGCTGGTGGCGCGGCGGCGCGAGGCTGTCGCCGCGGGCCGGGGAAGAGGGAGAAGCGCATGCTGACGGCGAAAGCGAGCCGGTCCGATTACGCCAAGGCCGTGGGCACGCTCCTGCTCGGTTTGTGCATCCTCGGCGCGTTCATGGTCGTGCTCGGGGGCAACTGGTTCTGGGTCAAGTACGACAAGTACGATATATTCTTCACCTCGGTGAAGGATTTGAGCCCCGGGCGCACGGTGAAATACGCCGGTCTCGACATCGGCCGGGTGGAAGCCATCGACCTCGACCCGACCAATCCCAAACGCATCGCCGTGCGCATCGCCGTGCGCGCGGGTTTTCCCCTTTACGCCGGAACCGTGGCGCGCATCGCGCAGAAAGGGCTCGTCGGCGACTACTATGTGCTGCTTGAACTGCGCGGCGACCCGGGCGCGCGCCTAGCGCCGGGTGCGGACATCCCTTCCGTGGCCACCCTGGACATGCAGGAGCTCGCGGCCAAGGCCGGCGACCTGCTCGACGACGTCAGCCCCAAGATCAACGGGATCGCGGACAACATCGCCAAACTGTTTACCGAGGAAAACACCGAATCCCTCAAACGCGCCCTGGAAGGCACGCCTGCGCTGGTCGCGGACCTGCGCCGCGCGGCCAATGATTTTCGCAAGAACTGGGACACGCTTTCGACCAAGGGCGGCAAGGCGGCGGAAAGCCTTGACGCAACTTTGCAACGCACGGAGAAAGCCGTAACCGTCATCGAGGGCGAGCTGACCAAGACCTTGCGCGATTTTCGCAAACAGGCCGACGGTGTGGGCGGGCTCGTGGGCGACGTGCGCCAGGGTTTCAACTACGACCAGGAACAGCTCGAGGACATCCTCAAAAACCTCAACCGGACGAGCCGGGAGATCCGGGAGCTTGCGGGCCGCTTGCGCGAGCGCCCCTGGGAACTGCTCCGGCCGCCCTCGGGAAAATGAGCATGCGTTTTTTCGCCAGATCGTTGACGCTCGTTGCCGGGCTTGCGTTGGCCGCGTCGCTTGCGGCCTGCTTCGGCAAGCCCCCTCCTCCCCAGCGCTACCTGCGCGTGGAACTGGCCCAGGCGCCCTGCCCCGGCGACACCGGCCAGCAGCATCGCCTGCCGCTCGGGTTCAAGGGCCTGACCACCATGGAGAACCTGGACCGCACCGCCGTGCTCACCGCCCGCGACAGGGTGCTCACGGCAAGCCTCGAATACTATTGGGAAGGCCCGCCCCAGGACGTCGTGGGCCGGGCGCTGCGCCAGGGCATCGAATGCGCGTCCACGGGACTTACGCCCGTGGATTACCAGCCGCGCGTGGCGCATGACGCGGTGCTTACGGGACAGGTGACGGCGTTCAACGTCGAAGAGACCGAAGGCGGCCGTTTCGTGGTCTCCATGCACCTCGACCTGTGGACGAAGAACATGGGCGCGCGCATTTCGTCGGGGGACTTCAACGCCTATGCGCCGCTCGAGAACTTTGGCGGCGATACCATCGCCCGTGCCGCCGGCGACGCCCTGGGCCGTATCGTGCCCAAGGTCGTGGACTGGCTGGACGGCGGCATGCCCAAGCTGCAAAAAGCGTTGGAAAAGTAGCGGAGCAAGGCCATGTTCCAGGTCATCGGCTGGATCGCCGAGCAGCGCATCGAGGAATCCATGCGCCGCGGCGAATTCGACAATCTCGCGGGCAAGGGCAGGAAGATCGTTTTCGAGGACGATTCCATGGTTCCCGAGGATCTGCGCATGGCCTACAAGATGCTTAAAAACGCCGGCTACGTGCCGGAGGAGTTCCTGGAGGAAAAAGAGATCGTCACGGCCACGGAACTCCTCGCCGCGGCCACGGACGAACAGGAACGCTACCGGCAGATGCAAAAGCTCAATCTGCTCGTCCTGAAGGTCAATGCAAGGCGCAGGCGGCCCGTGAACCTGGAAAAGGAACAGGTCTACTACCAGAAGGTCGTGGAGCGCATTTCCGTCAAGCCTCGGAACGAAACGGCGCAATGCCCGAAAGAAGCAACGCGCACGCGGACTCGCTGATCCGCGTTTCCTCCCCCTCCGCTTCCCCGCATGCCAGCAGATGGCCCGTGATGGCCAGTTCCGTCAGGCCGTGCACCATGGCCCAGACGGCCATGGCCAGGGCCTGTACGGGCATGTTCCGGAAAAAACCGTTGGCAATGCCGCGCTGCATGGCCGCAGCCAGGGCGTCGTAGGCGGCCTGACCTGCGGCGGCCAGTTCAGGCTGGCCGCCGACGCCCGGTTGCGGCTGGCCGAACATGAGCCGGTACATGGCCGGATGCTCCCGCCCGAGGGTGATGTAGCCGCGGCAGGAGGCCAGGAATTCCTGGCAGGAGTCCAGGGGATGCGCGGCGGCGGCGGCCGTCAGCGCGGCGGCGAGCCGTTCGAATCCCCGCGCGGCCAGGGCGGCGAGCAGGTCGGCCTTGTCCGTGAAATGCCGGTACGGCGCGGCATGGCTCACCCCGGTTTCCCGGGCCAGTCCGCGCAACGACAGACCGTCGATGCCGACGGACTCGAGCAGCTTTTCCCCGGCATCCAGCAGCGCCAGGCGCAGATTCCCGTGGTGATAAGCGGGATTCGGTACGTGGGTCGTCATGAGGGTGCATTGCACCAAAAAATGTTGACAATGTCCACATAGAGCCCTAGCGAATGTTTCCATCGCCAACATTGACGCGGGGGCAAGGGACATGGCGGAGACATGGCTGGTCCTGGATGCGTTCGGGGACACACGCGGCGGGGATGCGGTGCGCAGGGCGTTTTACGCCCGGGCGGAAGGCTTGGGTAAGGGCCTGGAAGTCATGCGTCTGGATGCGACGGCCATTGCGCCGTGTCGGGGATGCTTCGGCTGCTGGACCAAAACCCCGGGGGTGTGCGTCCATGACGACGCGGCGCGGGAAATCACGTCCAAACTGGCGCGGGCGGATGTGCTGGTCTTTTTGACGCCAATCGTTTTGGGCGGCTACGCGCCGCTGCTCAAGACCGCGGTGGACCGGGGCGTGCTGCCGACGCTGCTTCCCCACTTCGAGCAAGTACACGGCCGTACGCGACATTTCGCCCGCTATAAGAAAACGCCCATTCTCGTGGCCATAGGTCTGTTGCCCGGCGTCGATGCGGATATGGAGCAGGTCTTTTCCGGCGTGGTGGCGCGAAATGCCGCCAACATGCGTAGCCCCGCGCATACCAGTGCGGTGGCGTATGCGGACATGGCGCAGGACGTTGTCGCGGCAATGGTCGCCAGGGCCTTGGATTTCGGGAAGGAAACCACCTCGGCGTCGCGGCGCATCGTGCTCTTGTGCGGTTCGCCAAAGAAAAAGCACAGCGTCTCGCAAGGGTTCGCTACGTATGCGGAAAAAACGTTGCGCGTTGCCGGTGCAGAGGTCGCATCCTTCGATCTGCTTGCCGCGGGCCGGAACGAAGAGGCGTTTACGGAACTGGCCGTGGCCGTGGATGAAGCCGATGGCGTGTGGCTCTTTTCACCGCTCTATGCGGACCAGTTGCCGGGCCATGCCCAGGCGGCGCTGGCGCGGCTTATCGCCTGGAGAAGGGAAGTCCCGCCGCGAAAGAACCAACGGTTTTCAGCGGTGCTCAACTGTGGTTTCCCGGAAAGCGTAAACAACGACGCCGCATTGGCCATGTGCCGTCTGTTCGCCCGGGAGGCGGTGTTCACTTGGCTGGGCGGTTGCGGTGTTGGCGGGGGCGGATTCTACGAAGGCCGGCCACTCGAAGCGTTGGGCTGGTTTGGCCGCAAGACGCGCGCGGCGATAGAGCGCAAGGCGCGATTGTTTATGAACGCGCGGATACCGGACATCGCGATGACCGGGGATATGATGGTGCCCTGCCCCGTGCCGGCATGGCTCTACCTGCTGCTCGCCGAACGGGGATGGAAAAAGGCTCTTGGCGGAAAAAAAGGCGTGCGCGACAGCCATGCCCGGCCCTTCGCGCGGCAGGCCCCGTGACGCTTCAAAAACGGGCCTGGGAAAGGAAAAATTCGCGGTCGGATGCGCGAAGGGGCAGATGCTCGTCCAGGGCCAGCATGGCGTAGGCCTTGCGCAACTGCCGTCGCACGCCGGAAAGCGCGTGCAGGCGTTTGGCCGGCGCGCCTTGGGCGGCCAGGCGTGTGGCCAGGGCGAGAAGGGTCCGCGCCCGGGCCGAAACCGTATGCCGGGAAAGGGTTTTCTCACGCCCTGCCCGCGCGACCGTTTCCAGGTCAGGGTCGGCAAGCGCGGCCAGGGCCACCCGGGCCGCATCTTCGGGATCCCCGCGCCGATAGGTCAGCAAGTCGGTGCCAGGCGTGAAAAGCGTCGCCAGGCCGTTGCCCACATCCTCCGTCACGAGCGCCGCGCCGCAGGCCATGGCCTGGAATACGCGGAAATTGAGTTCCCCTGCCGCGCTCTGGTTGAGCACGAGGCGGCTGCGTCCGAAAATGGGCGCATACTCGCCCGTGGTCATGAAAAGCGGAGCCTTGGTCCGGAAAGCCTGCAAGAAGGGCCTTCTGGCGCTGTTGACCCGGCCGTCGAGGGTGCCGACGAAGGATACGGGCACGTCACGGGGCACGCCCGGGTCACGGTCGCGCCTCGGATCGCAAAAGAGCGGCAGCCACGTGACCGGCCGGTCGTGGGGCGATTCCTCGAAAAGCGGCAGGTAGTCGCGCTGCGCCACGCACACGGCGTCGAACCCCATGCTGTAGGGCACGTGCCAGGGATGCATGTACTGGTCTACGGAATAGCCGATGACCACGGCGGGCAGGGTTTCCAGCCCGAACACCCAGGGAATCTGGCAGCCGTCGCACCAGAAGACCAGATCCGGCGCCATGCCGTGTGCGGCGAGAAGTTCCGTGAACCGTCTGGCGGAAAGGGGCTCGGACAAGGGCACGTCGCAACCGGTGTCGATGCCAACGGAAAGAACTTCGTGGCCAAGGGCCCGAAACGTCAGCACAAATGCCGTGTTGTGCAGGTTCACGATTCGCAAGGCGCGACTCCGATCAGTTCCAGGACCAAGTGCAGGCAGACGGCGTCGAACTTGCCAGAAGCGGTATGGGTGTGAAAAACTCACGCCCTCGGCGAAACGCCGCACCCTTTCGATACGAGGAAACCGCCATGCGCAGCTCGCAATTCAAATCCGGACTGGAAAAAGCACCTCACCGCTCCCTGCTCTACGCCCTGGGCCTGACCCGGGAAGAGATGGAGCGCCCCCTTATCGGCGTGGTCAACTCCGCCAACGAAGTCGTACCCGGCCACATCCACTTGAACACCATCGCCGAAGCCGTCAAGGCCGGCATCCGCATGGCCGGCGGCACGCCCATGACCTTTCCCGTCATCGGCGTGTGCGACGGTCTGGCCATGAACCACGCCGGCATGCACTACTCTCTGGTCAGCCGCGAGATCATCGCCGACTCCATCGAGATCATGGCCATGGCCCATCCCTTCGACGCGCTGGTGTGCATCCCCAACTGCGACAAGGTCGTGCCGGGCATGCTCATGGCCATGCTGCGCCTCAATATCCCGGCCGTCATCGTCAGCGGCGGCCCCATGCTCGCCGGCAACACGCCGGAGGGCTCCTGCGACCTCATCGACGTGTTCGAGGCCGTGGGCAAGTTCAAGCGCGGCGACATCGGCCAGGAACGCCTCGACGAGCTCGAGGAAAACGCCTGTCCCGGCTGCGGTTCGTGCTCGGGCATGTTCACGGCCAATTCCATGAACTGCCTGTCCGAATCCGTGGGCCTGGGCCTGCCCGGCAACGGCACCATCCCGGCGATCTCGGCCAAGCGCGTGCGCCTGGCGAAAAAAGCCGGCATGCGCGTCATGGATCTGCTCGCAAAAAACATCCGGCCGCGCGACATCGTCACGGAAAAAAGCCTGGAAAACGCCGTGACCATGGACATGGCGCTCGGGTGTTCCACCAACACCGTGTTGCACCTGCCCGCGGTCTTCGCCGAGGCCGGCCTGCCGCTGACGCTGGACATCTTCGACGCCGTCTCGCGCAAGACCCCCAACCTCTGCAAGCTCTCCCCGGCCGGCCACCACTATCTCGACGACCTCGAGCGCGCGGGCGGCATCCCGGCCGTCATGAGCGCCCTGGCCGAACGGGGCCTGCTCCACCTCGGCGTCATGACCGCCACGGGCAAGACGCTCGGCGAAAACCTGAGCGACCTCAAGGCGCGCGTCAAAAACGACGACGTCATCCGCGCCAAGACACCCTATGCCAACGAAGGCGGCATCGCCATCCTGCGCGGCAACCTCGCGCCCGACGGCGCGGTGGTCAAGCAGTCTGCCGTGGCCCCGTCCATGATGCGCCATGCTGGCCCCGCCCGCGTCTTCGACGGCGAGGAAGCGGCCAACGCGGCCATCCTCGGCGGCGAGATCAAGCCCGGCGACGTGGTGGTCATCCGCTACGAAGGCCCGCAGGGCGGCCCGGGCATGCGCGAGATGCTCTCCCCCACTTCCAACATCATGGGCATGGGCCTCGGCGAAACCGTGGCGCTCGTGACCGACGGCCGGTTCAGCGGCGGCACGCGCGGCGCGGCCATCGGCCACGTTTCGCCCGAAGCGGCCGACGGCGGCCCCATCGGGCTCGTCCGCGACGGCGACATCATCGAGGTGGACATCCCGGCCCGCAAGCTCGAGATGCGCGTGGACGCCAAGGAGCTGGAAACGCGCCGCGCCGCGTTCGTGCCGCAGAAAAAGGAAATCGCCTCGCCGCTGCTGCGCCGCTACGCCTCCCTGGTCAAGTCCGCCGCCCAGGGCGCGGTCTACAAGGATCCCGCCGCGCGGTAATTGGGAAAGAAAGAAGGAAGATGCCTCCGGCGGCCAGGAGGGGGTCACCCCCTCCTGGACCTCCCGCATGGGGATGAAAAGGAAAGTGCCCCTCTCGGTCGATACCGGGAGGGGCACTTTTTGATGCGGGAAGAGGAGGCTATTTGGCGGTGGAGAGTTCCTGGATGGCCTCGGTCACGGTGTGGCCGTCGGGGAGCTTGGCGTTGGGGTTTTTGAGCGCCAGGGCCTTGAGCGCGGCCACCGCGCCGGCATTGTCGTGCTTGTCGTGGGACAACACGATGCTCTTGTTGTAGCTGGCGATGACGTGCCCGGCATTGAGCGCCAGGGCCTTGTCGAAGCTGGCCAGGGCTTTGTCGAACTGGCCGACCTCGCGGTACATGACGCCCTGGTCGGTGAGCACGTCGGGCTGGCGCGGATCGAGGGTGAGCGCCTTTTCGTAGGCCGTGATGGCCTTGTCCGGCTGGTGCGTGTCGAAATAGAGGTTGCCCAGTTCCGTCCAGGCGGCGGCGTTGGCCGGCTCGAGCTGGGTCTGTTTCTCGATGGCCTTGATGCGGTCGGCCAGGGCCGGGTTGGGCGCTTCCTGCTGCGCCGCCGGCGGCATCTGCTGCTGGGCCGTCTGCTGCGCGCCCTGGGGCGCGGATTTGCCGCCGGTCAGGCCGTGGACCGTGAACCCGAGGTAAAAGCCGACAAGCAGGGCCAGGACGATGCCAAGGATCGCTGCGTTGCGGCTGACGACGGGAGTGTTTTTCTCTTCGCTCATGGATGCTCCTCAAATGGGCAGAAAACGTTGGGGGTGCAACCTAGGAGATATCGCGGGCGTTATCAATCCGTTTGACCGCACATCCTGCTTGGAGGAGACGTGGCCGAAGCCGAACCTTGCGCCACGGCCACGGGACTTCGAATAAAGGACGGCGCTGGCTAGGCGCTGAGAGCCGCCTGCGTCGCCACCATGCGGTCGGGGAAAAGCAGCAGGTCGATGTTGGAGAGCGTACTCGTGCCGTCGTAGCTGGCAACGGACAGGTCGCTTTGCGTGTTCGTGACCGTGTACATGGCGTAGGGTTTCTCGAACCCCGCGACGTTGAATCCCGGGCCGCCGTCGATGTGGTCGTTGCCGCCCCCGCCGTAGAGCATGTCGTTGCCCCGGCCGCCGAAGAGGAAATTGTCCGCGTCGTTGCCGACAAGCAGATCGCCGCCGTCGCCGCCGTAGACATTCTCCACGGTGCTTTGCGGGAAGATGTAGAGCGGCGTCGCGTCGACGAGGCTGACGGTTCCGGCATGGAGGTCGATGGCGGAGGCGGATGTGACCGCGGCGGCATTGAGGGAATCCTTGCCCAAAAAGTCGACGAGCAGCTGCCTGGACGGGTCGCCGGCGGCGACGGAGGCGTATTCGTTCGTATAGACCCAGCGGGTGTCGTTCGTGGCCTCGGCGCCGTACAGGCGCAACGTCCAGCCGTCAAAGGAGACGCTGTCGCCGTCGGCGTTCCTGTCCGCCACGGTGACGGTCCAGTTCCCCAGGGAGGGTTCCCCCAGGAAGTGGGTCGACGTCAGGGAGAAGTTCGCCGGATAGGGTTCGCTGGTTCCCGGAGCGTCCAACAGCAGGCTTTGGGTCCCCGAGGGCGAGGTGAGCGTGATCACGAGGTCCGAGGCGTCCTGGGCGCCCAGGTCCAGCACGACCTCGGCCCGTTCCACCGAAACGCCGACGGGCATGGCGATGGTCGCGGAGACGGAACCCGCGCCGTCGGGCAGCACGGCGTCTACGGCTTGTTGCCCGGAAACAGTCGCCAGGTTGTCTGTCGTGCTTTGCGCATCCCATGTCTCGGCCAGGCGGATCGCCGCGGTGGCGTCCACCAGGCCGTAGCCCACGTCGCGGCTGACATGCATGCCCCCGCCGTTCCAGTTGGAAGCGCCGTTGGTCGTCCAGTCGCCGGAAGGGTCCGTGTTGCGGGCGGTCAGGGCCAGGATGTCCTGGACGTCGCGGTAGCCGAGGTCGGGGTTGGCCTCCAGCATCAGGGCCACGACCCCGGAAACCTGGGGCGCGGCGGCCGAGGTGCCGCCGAAGTCGTAGGCGTAATCCCCCTGGGGAGATGGGGCCGTGTTGTAGCCGTTCTCGCCCATCCGGTCCGTGGTGACGATCTGGCCGTAATCGTGACGGACGATCTGCGTGACGACCTGATCCTCGTCGTCTTCGTTTTCGGCCGGGATGACGACCGTTTCCGTGGTGTAATACCAGGAAAGCGATGGTGCGCCCACGAGGATGGAGGCCCCGGGCGTGCTGTAGGAACTCACCTTGCCCGTGTTGTCGATGGCGGCCACGGTGATGGTATAGGGGGAATTGGTCAGGTTGTCGGTGTTGGCGTCGAAATCCTCCTCGCGGTCGTTTCCCGCCGCGAAGACGATGATGGAGCCCTTGCCGTCTCGGCCTTTGCTCACGGCGTCGGCCAGGGCCGTGGCGGCGCTTTCGTTTTCAGGGTCGTTTAAGTTGTAAAATGATCCGGAATGGCCCCAACTGTTGTTGACGACGTCGTAGGAGGACGCGGCCATGCGAAAAGCGCCGACGAAATCGTCCATGTCCTCGGGCGTGTCCGGATCGATGTCGGAACCCAGAGGAATATAGACCGAAGCCAGGGTCGCGCCCGGGGCCACGCCGACGCCGCCGATGCCGTTACCGGCCACGGCCGCGATGACCCCGGCCACGGCAACGCCGTGGTTGTCCGTGGACGCGACGGGCTGGCCGTCCCTCGCGGAGGAGATGCCCGAGAAACTCAGCGCCGTGTCGATGTTGGAGGCCAAGTCAGGATGGGCGTATTCGATGCCCTGGTCCACGACGGCTACGGTCACGCCCTTGCCCGTGTAGTCCTGCCAGACGGGGACGACGTTCAGGTCGACGCCGGGAGTGCCGCCGTCTTGTCCCGTATTCTGCAAGTGCCATTGTTGCTCGAAAAGGGGATCGTTCACGATGCTGCTGCTCATGGCGTCTCCTTTGGGTGTCAAAAGGGAATTCTCGCGAGCTTAGCAGTGTCGTGGCCCTTTGTCATCGGTTCATAAAAAGCCCGAAGCGGTAAAACCGCTTCGGGCGTGTGCGCGAGCAGAAGGCGTGAGGGATGTTGCCGCGCTTTATGCTGACAACGAAGGCAGGGGTCGCTTCGTCGATTGCCAACACTTTGGAAATCTGACTGCTACTCCAGCAAGTCATTGCGGAAGAGTGATGCCCTTCGGGGATTCCAGATGTCGCTAGCCCTTTGGCCGCAGGAGGCATTCCTCTTGTTCATTTGCCACGGCATGGCGCAGACGTTCGAATTCATCCTGGCTGATGCTGCCTGAGGCAAACCTCACACGCAGTAGTCGCAGAGCGTCTTCACGGTCGGCCTTGGCGCTATTGGAATGTTTTGTGCGCTGTTGCACATCGCGCCTGTGCAAGACGATCACAATGCAGACGATAATGAGCGCTACGGCGAGTATAACCAAGAGCAGCGGACCATACAACATGCTGCCGCCACCGAGGGATACGGCATTTGCAAGGGTGGTCCGCATGGGTTGCTCCTCGGGTTTGCCCCGGTTTTGTGAAAAAAGCGGGGCCGGCCGCATGACCGACCCCGCTGTAAATTCTCGCCTACCAGTTGCCGCCGCAGCCGGTGCCGCCGCCCATCATGCCGCGATGGTGGTAGCCGCCCATGACGTTCGGGCCGACTTCCTTGCTCACCTGGATGCGGAACTGGGTCCGCTCGGCGAGCAGCTTGCCTTCGATGTCGCCGATCTGCTTGGTGAGGTCGGTGATCTTGGCCTGATCGGGGTTCTGGGTGATGGCCAGGGCGTTGAGTTCGGCCCGCTTGACGCCGAGGTCAGCGCGCAGCTGTGCGGTCTTGGCGGCATAGGCGTCATGCAGCTTCTGGAAGGTGGCCTGCTGTTCCGGGGTCAGGCGTGCCATGGCTCCGGCGCCGTAGCCGGGGCAGTCGCCGGGGCCGTATCCCCTGCCTGCGCCGGGGCCGCTGCCGGGCCGCGCCAGGGCCAGGGAAGAAGTGAGCGCCAGGGTAGCCAGAGCCGCGAGGGCGATGCCGAAAGTCTTGCGTTGCATGGAAGTTCCTCCAGGGTTTGTCGGCCGTGGCCGAATTGTTTCGCAGTGCCGCGGGTGGTGTGGCCTTGCCGGCCTCCGTGTCCGCGGTTGTTCCTGGGAAAGCATGGTTCATGCCAACTATAATTTCTGCATGATATTGATGTGTTGCTGCAAAATGCCGGGCCGAAACCTCTCTCCCGAGATGGATAGAAACCATACAGAACCCGGGTTCGGGGTGGATACGCTGTATGCTCCGGATACACTCGGGTTCCGGGTGAATGAAAATGAAACGCGCAACGCCGCTAAAATCGACGCGGGGGAAAGAGGTTTTCCTCTTCTTCGGCCGCCTCCCAGGCGTCATCCGGGGTGTCTGTGTCCTGCCGCGCGGCGGAAAAGAGCGGAAAGTCGAACATGGGCCGGTCTGCGCTTTCGCGACCGAGCCGCCAGCCGAGCAGCAGAAAGAAAAGCGCGACCAAAAGGACGAGTAAGGCAAATGCCGGATCGAAGGATACGGGATTCATGGAGCCTCCTGGGGGTAAGGGTTTCCGGCTGTCACGGCGTCGATGATGCGCGCCGCGGACCGGCGCGCCGCGGGCAAGGCCTCGAGCGGCAGGGGGCGAGCCATGCAGACGTGGCAGGCCTCGTCGTAGATGTGGTCCTCGCCCGTGGTGTCGATATCCTCCACGTTGCGCCTGTCCGTGACGAGCTGGGGGATGGTGCGAATGAACTGCGTGCAGGCGTCGGAGACCACGAGCATGGGCGCGCCGTCCTCGCGAGGGCGCAGCCGCTCGTGGAACTGGCGGATCTTGGCGGTACGCGAGGGGTCTCCGGGAGCGAGATGGACGCCTTCCAGGGCGAAGGTTTCCGCCGTGCTCGGCCCCTGGCCGCCGCCCCGGTAGTCTGGTTTGCGCGCGAAACAGTCCGGTCCGGCCAGGCGGGTGATGGCCCGGCCGGCGATGCCGAGTCCCGACTCGCGTTCCCTGATGCCTGCGGCGATGCGCGAATCGGTCAGGCGCAGGCCCTGGTTGGGCGAGCCGTTCCAGCCGTACCACTCGGCGAAGCGCAGCAGCCTGCCGTCAGCATCCACCCACCACCAGCCCACGGAAAACGGCGCGCCGTAGCCCCAGTCGAAGGTCATGAAAAGCGGCGCGTAGGCGGGAACAGGCATGGCCGGAACCACGTGGAGACGACGGTTGAAGGCGAAGGCCTGGCCCAAAAACACGTCCCAGTCGCCGTCGCGGTAGGCGCTGCGGTAGGGCTCGGGCAGGGCCTCCAGGCGTTTGGCGTAGCCCGGGTCCCGAGCCAAAAGGATGGGGTTGTCGGCCAGGCGGCCGGGGATGAAGCAGCGCAGCATGCCTCCTTCCGCGTCCGGGGCGCGGCGCGGGGTCAGGGGCGGGGCGAAGTCCACGAAGCGCGCCTTGACGAAGCCGTGCCCCGGGCCGCCGGGGTTGGAGGCGCAGACGATGCCGGGAATCTTGTGGCGGTAGGCCGGCGGCACGTCGAGGGCGCAGCGCAGCCGTCCGCGCAGGAAGTCGTACTGGAATTCGGTGAAGTGCGTCAGTTCGTCGATGAGCAGCAAATGGATTTCCACGCCCTGGTAGGCGAAGACGTCGGCCTCGCGCGGGCAGCCGCAAAAAGAGAGGCTTGCGCCGTTATGGAATTCGAAGCGGCGTTTCGAGGCGACGTAGCGGAAAAGGGCCTTGGGGAACTGGCCCAGGGCCGGGCGGATGTGGTTGCGCTCGAGTTCCGGGGTCGTGCGCCGGAAGAGATAGGCCTGGAGGCCCGGTACGCGCAGGCAGGAAAGCAGGGCCTCGAAGCGCAGGGCATGGCTTTTGCCCGGTCCGGCCGCGCCGCCGAAAAGGATTTCGTTGGCCGCGCAGGCGTGCAAGGCGGCCTGCCTGGGCTGAGGCGCATAGTCGAGGGCCACGGTGCGGTTTGGAGCGACCGACCGTTCCGAAATATCGACATTATTACGCTGCATGGAGTACCTGTTTACAAGAGGTAAAGACAACCCATTGAAATTGCAGGATGCGCAGGCTGGCACGATTTGGGCATCGGCATTGCGACAAAGCGTTCTCGCTTGTGAAGGAGAGCTGTCATGGCAATGCGCCAGCGGGCTTGCAAAGTGGCGTTGGTCGCGGTCCTTGCGGTCGCGGCCCTTGTCGGCGGCAGCACGGTCGCCTCGCGCCAGGAACCGGCGCGGGGCTACGGCCGCGTGCTCGCGGCCGCGAAGAACGCGCCGCAGCCGGTTCCGGACGCCGCATCGGACAGACTCATGGCTGTGGTTTTGTTGCGCCAGAGCGAACGTCAGGCGCTAGCGACGGATGCCGGGCCGGGTCGAAAAGCCTGTTGCGACGCAGGCGCATCCGCAGAAGCCGGAGCCGGCGCAGACACGTCTTCCGGCCCGGCGCAATCCGGAATTTAGGGATTCCCGGCCGCACCGCCCTCCCCTGCCTGGGAAGGCGGCCCCTGGCACAGGCGTTCGTCCGGCGGCAGGTCCGGGGGCGGCACGCAGGTGACCACCGTGATCGCGGGCGCGACCTCCCTGCCCTCCTCCGTCCTCTCCTTGGATCCCAGGTGCCTGGCCAGGGCGGCCAGGGCCTGCGTCTTGCCGTGGAGCTTGATACGCAGGCCCTTGCCCGGGGTCTGCACGATCTCCGCCACGCAGGCCGTTTGATCGGGCGTCAGGTCGCGTGCGGGCTTAAGCGTCACGTCGTGGTTGTCCCAGTCCGCGAAATCATGGATGTCGGCAAAGGCGAGACGGGCCAGTTCCGTCACCACCCGATCCTGAGTGATGCCGACGCGCCTGCGCCGTTCGGCCATGGCCGCCTCGATGGCGGCGTGCACATGGGGCAGGTTGCGCAGCCTTGTGCCCAGGGTCTCGGCGCTTTTGGCGCTGTAGCCAGCGCGTGCGGCTGCCGCGCCTGCCTTGAGGTCGATCAGGTATTCCTCCACGAATCGCCGTTGGCGGTCCGTGAGGCGTTTTTCGCCGGGTGCTTGCGTCATGCGTGCGGCTCCGCGTGAAAAGCTGGGGGAAACGCTCAATGCAGGCGGTTCGAAGGCCCGGTCCAGTGCAGCAGGGCGAGGATGTCGGCCAGGGTCAGGTGGGGGTTGAGGGAAAGCAGGCCGTCGAGGCTGACGGTCAGGGGCGCGGGTTTTGGCATGGGATTCTCCGGTCGCCTGGGGCAGGCGGGCATGGACCGGCCTAGGCGGCCAAATCGCGTTCTTCCAGCACGGCGAGCCGCGTGGCGTGGTTTTCCAGCCGCTCGGACACGCGTTCCATCTCCACCCGGGTCGCGTAGCCGCGGGCCAGTTCCACACGGCAGTCGGTCTGCGTTTTCTCCAGGGCGCGCAGGCGCGCGTCCAGGCCGTCGATGGCCCGGGCCACGTCGCTGACCCACTTGCGTGTGAAGAACATGACCAGCCCGACCAGGAACGCGATCCAGGCCGGCAGGAACATCTGGTCAGGAGGCATGGGCGTCTCCGGCGGCGGCGGTGTCTGCCGGGGCGCGGTTGCGGCTTGGAAGCAGGCGTTCGGCCAGGTCGATGCCGGCCTGGGAGCCGATAGCCGTGAGCGCGATCTCGGAAATGGCCCGGATGTCTTCGTCGCCAAGGCCAAGGCCCCACTTGCGGTTGACGGCGATGACGGCCACGGAGCACAGCGCGGCCAGGAGCTTGCGCGAAAGGAACTTGTCCGCTGCGGTCATGACGGCAGCCCCCTGAAGATTGGGGTGCAGTCCGGGCCGCCGCAGAAGGGGCAGGCCGGCGGCCCGGAAAACGGCGTCCGGTAGGCCGAGCCGGCGAACACCGTGCCGCAGGCGTCGCAGGTCCGGTAGATCTTGTCGGAAACGAAACAGATGGTCCCATCCTCGGCCACGTTGGCGTAGCTGGAAAGGACCGCGCCGCGCAGGTCGCCGGAAAAGGCCGGCAAAGTCGAGTTCGTGTTCATGGTGCACCTTCCTTGGGTCCGAGGTGACCATGGAAGGCGGACAGTGACCAGCCAGTCTATGTCAAAAATAAATACGCCTATTGCAGGCGGGAATTCGAAAGCGCCCGTCTTTACAAGGGGTGCCCCATAGGGCATTTTCTTGCGACAATGGCCGAAAGGAGACGCCCATGTCCCTGCGTATGCTGCTTATTGTCGGCGCGATGTTTCTCGTTTGCGGCTGTGCCGGCCGCCAGGCGGCGCAGTCGGACGGCGCAACCCTTGCGCCGCCCATGTCCGTGAAGGAATATTACGAATTCTGCTCGGCCCTGCCGACGCCGGGGGCATGCATTTCCGATCCTATCTGCCTGCTTTACCGCAAGGAACTGGCGGCCGCGCCAGCGGACCTGCGAAGCTGTCTGGCCATGTGCCGGCAGACGTACAATGCGCTCTACGTGGACAACCTGACCAACGGTTGCGGTGCGATCCTGGAGCGGGCCGTGGATTTGTGCGATCAGTTCTGCCGCCGGCGCGACGGCGCGTAAGCGCGCCACAATCGCGGTGCGCCGGGCGCATCGCCGGGTGAGGCCGAGCATGACCGGATTTTCCAAGGACACGGACACGCCGGAAAGCGGCTCGCCGCGCAAGCGCGATGCTGCCGGGGAATCGTGCGTGCCTGCCGCAGGTGACGCCGGGACACAATGCGCGGCGACGGGACGGCTGGCGGCTGACCGTGGCTATGGGCTGCGCACGCCCCTTGGCGCCATCATCGACATGACCCGGCTGCTGCTCGACAAGGCCGCGGACGGCGAGATGCGGGAAGGGCTGGCCACGATCCTGCAATCCGCCGCGCTGCTGCAGGAACGCATCGACAAGCTGCTCGACTTGTCCGGCTGTCCGGTGGCCCGTTCGACCGTGGCCCCACGCCCGAGCGGCGTGCCGGCCCGGGGCAAGCCCGCCCCGCCGCCCGCGCCCGATACCCCGGCTTGCGCCGGGGCAAGGGCCGGGTTGCGCATCCTTCTGGCCGAGGACGAGCCGGTCAACCGCATCTTCACCGTGCGCGCCCTGCAAAAGCTCGGACACTCCGTGCAGACTGCCGCCGACGGCCGCGAAGCCCTGGCCCTGCTCGGCCGCGAACGCTTTGATCTGGTGCTCATGGATATCCAGATGCCACGCCTGAACGGCCTGGACGCCACGCGGATGATCCGCGCGGGCCACGTGCCCGACCTCGACGCCGCCATTCCGGTGGTGGCGTTGACGGCCTATGCCATGGACGCGGACCGGGAACTGGGTTTCGAAGCCGGCATGGACGAATACGTCACCAAGCCCTTTGAACCGCAGGAGCTGGCGGCGGCCCTGGAGCGGGCCCTGGGGAAGTAGGCACGCGCGTTTCCTCAGTGCACGCGCGAGACGATGCGGCGCAGGTGCCTGTCGGACAGGCCGAACTGGTCGCGCAGGGCAAAGAGGTCGGCCCCGTTGCGGTACATGCGGCGGATTTCGCGGTCGCGCTGGCGCAACCGCGCGGCGGAGCCGTTGGGAATATCGAGACGGCATCCGCCCCAGGCGGCAATGAGCGCGTCGACGGCGGCCCGCGCCGCCGTCGGCCCCAGGCTTTCCGCCAGTCTCGCCTCCAGTTCTGCTTCACGCATCGACAGGTCTCCAGGGGTTGTGCTTGCTGTTGCGGTGCCGATGCGATCCACGAATATTCCAATTAGGAATATTTGTCAAGAATAATATTCCAAAAAAGGAATGGACATTCCCCCCCACTCTCGGGCATGACTGGCTTTATGGCGAAATCCTCTCCACCGCCCTCCCCGCTGCTCGGCGCGGCGCTGCGCACTGATGAGGACAGGTGCTTCTGGAAAGCCCTGTCGGAGCTTGCGGCCATGGATAACCCCAACCAGGCGGAACTGGCCGCTTTCGTGGGCGTGAGCCAGGGCTACGTCAGCAAGATCCTGGCGGGAAAGCAGGCGCCCAAGGCGGGGCTGCGCCGCAGGTTCGCCGCGTTTTTCAAGATGGCGTACGAGGAGATGGTCGCGCTCGGGCGGGAGCGCCTGGAGAGCCAGGACTACGACCCCGAAGGCGGCGCGCCGCGGCGCTACCATGTCCGGGAGCCGCTCTACGGCGGCGAAGGAGGGGGGACGGGCGGCGGCTTCACCGCCCTGCGCTCCATGCTGCGCGACATCCGGGCCCGGGAGGCGCACCAACTGCAATACACCGAGGTGCCGCTGCGCGAGGCCACGGGCTCCATGGGCGGCGGCTCCACCGAAACCGGCGACCGCGCCCTGACCTACCTGAGTTTTCGCACGGAATGGATCCGCTCCAAGGGCAACCCGGAGAACATGACCGTCATCCGCGCCTTCGGCGACAGCATGGAACCGACCATCCCCGACGGCAGCGTGGTGCTCATCGACGAGGGCCGGCGGCAGTTCGTGAAAAACAAGGTCTACTACCTGCGCTACAACGGCCAGATGTACATCAAGCGGCTCGTGGAGCGCGAGGGCAGCCTGGGCATCGCCTCGGACAACGACGGCAACATGCTCCTCGTCTCCGATGCCGACGATTTCGAGATCATCGGCCGTTGCATCTGGACGGCGCGCGAGCTGGATTGAAGGAAATCATTTTAGGAATAATTGTTGTGGCAATATTCCAAAAATAAGGAATATCGATGGGGCAGACATTCCGGACGCGGCAGGGCGCGCCGGAAAAATGTCACGCGCCCCGGCCCGGGACAAATCGTTCCCGGACCGGGGCGACGGCAGCCGTCTCTCCGGTTCGACCTAGCAATTGTCCCGGAACGCGGCCACCATCTCTTCCAGGGCGTCCACCTGGCGCGCCATGTTGGAAACCACGCCCGACGATTCCCGCATGCCCTGGGCGATGTCGCCGGAAAGCCGGCTGACGGCCTCCTCGGCCTTGTTGATCTCTTCGCTGGTCGCGGACTGCTGCTCGGCGGCGGCGGCGATGCCCTGCACCTGGGACGACGTCTCGTCAACCAGGGTCACGATGGCGCGCAGGGCTTCCTCGGACGCCCCGGCCAACTCCGTGGCCCGGGCAACGGCCTCGGCCGCCTCGCCCACCTTGGCGATGCTGTCCTTGGCCCCCTTCTGGATCGCGCCGATGGAATCCCCGACCTCCTTGGTGGCGGTCATGGTCTTTTCCGCGAGCTTTCGGACCTCGTCGGCGACCACGGCGAAGCCGCGCCCCGCCTCCCCGGCCCGGGCCGCCTCGATGGCGGCATTCAAGGCCAGCAGGTTGGTCTGGTCCGCGATGTCGGAAATGACGTTCATGATGGCCCCGATGGACTGCGCCTTTTCGCCCAGGGCGTCCATGCCCGCCTTGACCTCGCGGGACACGGCATCCACCTGGCTGATGGCGGCCAGGGACTTCCCGACCACCTTCCGCCCCTCGTTGGCCTGATCCCGGGCGGCGGCGGCCTTGCCCGCGGCCTCGGCCGCATTGCGCGCCACTTCGAGCACGGTGGCGTTCATCTCTTCCATGGCCGTGGCCGTTTCCGCGGTGCGCCGTTCCTGCTCGCCCACCGAGGCGACCACGGACGCGACTTCATCGCCGAGTTGCGAGGAACCTTCCGCCAGGGCCTGCATCACGCCCTGGAGCTTGTCGGCCGCGAGCAGCAGACCCTGGGTTTTGGCCTCTTCGGCCTGTTCCTGCGCCCGCTTGGCTTCGGCCAGGGCCTCGTGGGCCAGGGCCGCCTGGGCCGCGGCCTCGTCGCCCTTAGCCTTGGCTTCGGCCAGGTTGCGCGTGATGCTCTCGCGCATGGCGGTCAGGGCGTCGCCGAGGACTTGCAGTTCGTCCCCGGAACGGATGTCGAGGGTGCGCGCGAAGTCCCCCTCGGCCACGGCGGCGGAAAACGCCACGCAGCGCCGCAGCCCGTTGAGCACGAACACGCGCAACAGGACGATGATGGCGGCCACGAGCGCCACGGTGATGCTGCCGGCGATCCAGACGCCGTGCCAGGCCGCGGCGTTGGCAAAGGCCTGGAACTCGGCCAGGGGCGCTTCGACTACGAAAAACCAGCCGGTCATGGGATCGCGGACGACCGCCGCCAGGTGGTTCCCCGAGGCGTCCGTGTAGGCGATCGGGGCAGAGCCGGTCACGGCCAGGATGCGCCGGCCGAGGTCCGTGCCGGCCAGATCCGTCTTCATGAGCAGCGACTTGTCCGGGTGGGCCAGCACCATGCCCTGGGCGTCCAGGATGAAGGCGTAGCCGGTCTGGCCGATCTTGGTGCGGGACAGGTCGTTGGTCAGGGATTCAAGGTCCATGCCGGTATTGAGCACGCCGATGAGCTGCCCGGAGGCGTCGCGGATGGGCTGGGCGAGCACCACTGCCGACTTGCCCGTGGTGCGGCTGACGATGGCCTTGGACACGACGTTGGTCTTGCCGTCCTTGGTGACCAGGGCGAAATAGTCCCGGTCGGCCACCTTGATCTTGCCGACGCTTGCGGCGTTGCTCGACGCCTTGGACACGCCCTGGAGGTCGAAGATGTTGGCGTAATCCGCGCCGCTGAGCCCGGCGGCGAGCGTGGCGAGCAGGGCGTTGCCCGCGGCGGGGTCTTCGCCCTTGGCCGCGGCCAGGGCGGTGCCGTATTTGGCGAAGCTGGCGAGGACCCCGAGATTGGCTTTCACGGTTCCGGTGACGTCGTTGGCCATGGACTGGCACAGCAGGGTCATGGACTGGCCCTCGACCTGTTCCAGGGCGCTTTTCGTGGCATGGTTGTTCAAGAAGACCAGCAGGGCCATGCCGATGACGACAAGGGCGAGAATGGGGGTAAAAAACTTGGTGCGCAGCGACAGATGCATACCGTTCCCTCCTGGCAAGGTTGCTCTGACGCCGTGGAAACACAACGGCGGGAAAACAAGACTGGCACAAAACAGGACTGAAGTCCATGCGTTGCATTATTTTGCTTCTTTTCCCTGAAACAGGATTGCCCGTATGTGCGCAGGGCGTGTATTCTTCTCGAGACGCGGCGGCGCCGCGCGTTCGCCCGAGGGAAAGTACGCATGGCAATTACCGGAACACAACGTTTCCAAGGAGTGCAGCAAGGTTGCATCGCGCTTCTTATGGGCTGCCTCCTTGTCGCTGTCTTGCTTCTCGCGTCGGCCGCGGCCTGGGCCATGGCGGAGTTGACGCCGGAGCAACGCGCCTATGTCGCGGCGCACAAAACGGCCACGCTCTGCGTGGACCCGGACTGGGTACCCTTTGAAAGCCTGAATTCCCGGGGCGAGCACGAAGGCATCGCCGCGGATCTGCTGCAGTTGGTGGCCGAACGCACGGGCCTGGCTTTCGCGCTGGTCCCCACCAAGGACTGGGACGAGAGCCTCGCCGCCTCCAAGGAGGGGCGCTGCCAGGTCCTGAGCTTTCTCAACGAAACCCCGCTGCGCAAGGAATGGCTGCTGTTCACAGATCCGATTTTCAACGATTCCAATGTATTCATCACGCGCGTCGAGCACGGGTTCATCGATGACCCGGCAAGCCTTACGGGCGAGAGCATCGTCTTTCCGCGCGGCACTTCCATGGAAGAGCGCGTCCGCTCCGAGTATCCGAACCTCACGATCCTGACCACGGGCTCGGAGGGAGAAGCCCTGGACATGGTCGAGGATCGCAAGGCCGACATGACCATGCGCTCGCTGATCGTCGCCGCCTACGCCATCAGGAAGGAGGGGCTTTTCAATCTCAAGATCGCGGGCCGGCTGCCCAATTTCGCCAACAACCTGCGCGTGGGTGTGGTGAAAAGCGAGCCCGTGCTGCGCGATGTCCTCAATGCCGGCATCCAGACCATCACGCCCCAGGAACGCGGCCAGATCGTCAACCGCCGTGTCGCCATCAACGTGCAGACCGGCACGGACAAGGCGCTGGCGCTCAAGGTCAGCATCGTCTTCGCCGTCGTGCTCGGCCTGGGATTCATATGGAATTACAAGCTCAAGAAATACAACGCGGAACTCACGCGCCTGTCCCAGACCGACCTGCTCACCGACCTGCCCAACCGCCGCCGGCTCATGACCGCCTTCGAGGCCGAACTGGAGCGGGCCAGGCGCTATGGCCGGCCCTTTTCCGTCATCATGCTCGACATCGACCATTTCAAAGCCGTAAACGACGCCCTGGGGCACCTCGCCGGGGACAGGTTCCTGATCGGCTTCGCCAGACTCGTACGAGACAGTATTCGCCACACCGACATGGCCGGCCGCTGGGGCGGCGAGGAGTTCCTGGTACTGTGCCCGGAAACCGGGCGCGATCAGGCCGCGCATCTGGCCGGGCGCGTCCTTGCGGCCGTTGCGGCCCACGATTTCGGCACCGGCCGGGCGCACACCGTCAGCGCCGGCGTGTCCGCCTTTGAGTCCGAAGATACAGGCGATGCCCTGCTCTCCCGGGCGGACGACGCCCTGTACAAAAGCAAGCAGACCGGCCGCAACCGCGTCAGCGTGCTGTAGGCGCGGCAAGGCCGCCTTTCCGTACCGCTGGCCGTCGCCGGCCGTTGCGGGTATAGGCGGCGCATGAAACGCGCCCTGGTCACCCTCGTTTGCGGCGACGCCTACAAAACGCGCTTCGTTTCCCGCGTCGCGCCGTATTTGCGCGCCTACGCCAAGGCGCACGGCCTGTCGCTGGTCGTCCTCGACCGGCTCCTCGACACGTCGCCTCTTGGGAGCGCCCGCTCGCCGGCCTGGCAGAAATGCCTGGTGCTGCGCCATCCGAAACTGCGCGCCTGCGCCCAGGTCGCCTGGATCGACGCGGACATGCTGCCGCGCCCGGACGCCCCGAACGTCTTCGACGGGGTGTCGGCTGAGACCTTCGGCGCGGTGGACCAGCTGCAAAGCCCCACGCCCGAAACCTACGCCCTGGCCCTGGCCAACATCCGCGCCTACCACGCACGCCTGGGCGTCACGGGCTGCGCCGACGACACGCCGCAGGCCTTTTACGGCCGCTACAGCTTCGACGCGTTCCCGGACCGCATCGTACAGACGGGCCTGCTCGTGCTCACGCCCGAACTGCATGGGCCCATCCTCGAACGCGCCTATCAGGAGCAGCGCCGGCCGGACAGCCGGGAGATGCTTTTCGAGATGCGGCCCCTCAGCTGGCACCTGCTCACCGGCTCGCCCGTCACCTGGCTCGACCCACGCTTCAACGCGCTGTGGGCCACGGCCCTTTTCGCGCACTACCCCTTCCTGGCCGATCCGGCTTTCCAGGCGGCCTGGGGCGATAGTCCCGGCCTTTTCGCGGCGCTCAAGGCCCGCTGTCTGGACGCCGCCTACGCCGCCGCGTATTTCCTGCATTTCGCCGGAACGGCCGGGGACATGGACGCCTTTTCCCCCGCCCTTCCCTGACCCCCCTGCCCGCAACACTGGAACACGATGGAGCATGCGCATGCAACTCGCCTGGATCTCGCTTCTTGTCGCCGGCATGTGTGAAATCGGCTGGCCCATCGGGCTCAAGCTGGCCCAGACCCCGGGCCGTATGGTCCTCGGCATCGTTGTCGCCGTGGTCTGCATGGGCGCAAGCGGCTTATTCCTGTTCCTGGCCCAGCGTGTGATCCCCATGGGCACGGCCTATGCGGTCTGGACGGGCATCGGCGCGGCCGGGGCGTTCGCCGTGGGCGCGCTGGTCTACGGCGACCCGGTGAGTCTGGCCCGACTGGCCGGTGTCGGCTTGATCATCGGAGGTGTCGCCGTCCTCAAGCTGGCGTCCTGAAGCCGCATCCTGCCGCCGTCCTGCGGCGGGCATTCCGCTTTTCCCGGCGAACGGCCGTATTGCGCCCCTGCTGTTGACGCCGCACGTCACGAGTGTACATTCAATTGCGGTCTTTCTCCCGTCCGTTGCATGGTCAGGCATTACCCCTGTGGGAAGCAGCAAACGGCAGCGCTGCGCGTACGTTCCTTTTTCGCCGGAGGAGTCCCATGCGCATCGGCATCACGTTCAAGATCGTTTTTCTCGTGGTTTCCTCCGTCATCGCCTCCGCCCTGGCCGTGCTCATTGCCGGCCGCATGGCCTTTGAGGACGGCTTTTCCAAGGAATACGACGCAAACATCATCGCCTTCGCCAAGGTCGGCGCGGACCGGATACGCGCCGTGGACGCCGCGCTGGCGGGAGCGGCCAAGGCGCAGGCCGTGCGGCCCAACGTCGTTGCGGGCCTCGCTTCCGGCGACGCCGCCCTGCTCTCCCGGCTCGGCGAGGACCTCGTGGCCGTCGGAGGCCAGATCGGAGGCGTGGTCTTTGCCGACGCCAAGGGCGTGGTCGTTGCCAGGGCGGGCAAGACGGACGGGTTGGGCGAAGTCCTGGCCAAGGATGCGGCCGGGGCCGCCTTCGGGGGGAATGCGGCGGGCTTCGTCGCCGCGACCGGCGACCATCTGCCCTATCTGGCCAGCGCCGCGGTGCGCAGGGACGGTGCGGTCGTCGGCACGGTGAGCCTCGTGGCCGATCTGGCCACGGACAACGCGTTGGTCGACGGCATCAAGGCCATGCTCGGCGCGGAAGCCACGCTCTTTTCCGGGAACCGGCGCGTTTCCACCACCATCATGGAAAACGGCCGGCGGGCCGTGGGCACATCCATCGACGACCCCGAAATACGGGACAAGGTGCTCGGCCGGGGCGAGACGGTCTACAAGCGCCTGATGCTTTTCGGCAGGCCCTACATCACGGCCTACTGGGCGCTGGCCGACGCGTCGGGCAAACCCGTGGGCATAGGGTTTGTGGGCAAGCACATGGACGAAATGGCCGCAGCCCTGTCCGCGGTCAATCGCGGCGCGGGACTTTCGGCCCTGGTTGCGGTGGTCATGCTCGGCGGGCTCGGGTTTTTCGTCGCTCGCGCCTTCACCCGGCCCATCCTGGCGCTGGCCGGGTATTCCAAGGCGGTGGCTTCGGGGCGGCTGGACACGACGCTTGGCGTTTCCCAGCGCGACGAAGTGGGCGATCTGGCCGAGGATTTGCGGCGCATGGTGAATACGCTTCGCGACAAGATCGCCGAAGCCCAGGCCGCCATGGAAACCGCGCACCAGGAATCGGAAAACGCCCGCCAGGCGCAGCAGGCGGCCGAAGAGGCCCGGCGCAAGGGCGAATCGGCCCGGCGCGAAGGCGTGCTCCATGCCGCCGGACGCCTGGGCGAGGTGGTCTCGGTGGTCACCTCCGCCTCGGACGCCCTGCGCTCGCGCATCGAGCAGTCCCGCCAGGGCTCGAACGTCCAGTCCGGGCGCGTCTCCGAAACTGCGACGGCCATGGAGGAGATGAACGCCACGGTCGTCGAGGTGGCGCAAAACGCCTCCCAGGCGGCGTCCACGGCCGACACGGCCCGGGACAAGGCCGAGCGTGGCGCGGACATCGTGGCCGAGGCCGTCGCCTGCATCGGCGCGGTGCGCGAGCAGGCGCTCGCGCTCAAGGCCGACATGGGGAGCCTCGGCGGGCAGGCGCAGGGCATCGGCGCGATCATCGGCGTGATCGACGACATCGCGGACCAGACCAACCTGCTGGCCTTGAATGCCGCCATCGAGGCGGCCCGGGCCGGCGATGCCGGGCGCGGCTTCGCCGTGGTCGCAGACGAGGTGAGAAAGCTCGCGGAAAAGACCATGACGGCCACGCGTGAGGTCGGGGAAGCCATCCACGGCATCCAGCAGGGCACTACGCGCAATGTGGGCAACGTGGAGCGGGCCGTTTCACTTATCGCCGAGGCCACGGACAAGGCCCAGGAATCCGGGCAGGCGCTTGGCGAGATTGTCGCTCTCGTGGAATCGGCTTCGGACCAGGTGCGGGCGATTGCCACGGCGACCGAGGAGCAGTCTGCGGCCACGGAGGAGATCAGCCGTTCCATCACGGAAATCAATGCTATTTCCGCGGAAACGAGCGCGTCCATGACCGAGGCGGCGGCGGCCGTGGCCGAGGTGGCGGACCAGACCGTCGCCCTGGAGGAACTCATCGATTCCATGCGGCGCGAGGCCTCGCGGACAGGCGACGGCGGCCCGGCGGTCCTGCCGCGCTCGTGCGGCGTTTTGTAAAAATATGGGAATATTTTTTACAGAAAAATAATTATTTTAAACCATTGTTCTCGAAATCGTATGTACGTATTTCGAGAACGCGACGCTCGTCCGGCACGACGAATGGGGCAAAGGCGCGTCCGGAGAGCGTTCCGTATCTAGGGCTTTTTGAGCACCGCGCCGTAGAACGCCTCGCCGAGGGCCGCGTCCGGCGCGGCCGGGACCTCGGCCTCGAGCACGAGCTCGCGGTGGCGGCTGCCGAGCCGGTCCACGGCCTGCTCGTTTTCGGCGGGATTGACGGTGCAGGTCACGTAGACGAGCCGTCCGCCAGGGGCGAGCGCGGCGTAGGCCGCTTCGAGCATGGCGCGCTGCAGGCGGATGAGCCCGGCCAGATCCTCCGAACCCCTGCGCCATTTGGCGTCGGGGCGTCGGGAAAGCACGCCGAGGCCCGAGCACGGCGCGTCGAGAAGGATGGTCCCGGGCGCGCGCGAGAGCGCCATGCGCGTGGCCGAGGCGCGAAAGGCCGCAATGGCGGGCAGCCCGAGCCGCGCCGTCTCCCGCCGCAGTCCCGAAAGCCTGCCGGCGTGCATGTCCGCCGCGAAGACGTTCTTGCCGGCCTCGGCCAGGGCCAGGGTCTTGCCGCCGCGCCCGGCGCAGGCGTCGAAGACCGGTTCCGGCCAGTCGCGCATGCCGAGTCGGGCGAGCACCAGCTGCGCGGCGGCGGACTGGCGCGAGAGAAGCCCCCCGGCCAGGGCGTCGTGGAGTTCGACGCCGGCGGGCGAAAGGTCGGTCCCGGCCGGCAGGGCCAGGGTGGGAAACTCCGCCAGCCGGACTTGCGGCAGGCCGGCCAGGGCGTCGAAGAGCGCGCGTGCGCCTGGGCGCGCGGCATTCACGCGAAGCCCCAGGGGCGGCGTCTCGGTCTGGGCGGCCAGATGGGCCACGGCCTCGTCGCGGCCGCAGTCGCGCAGCCACATGGCCGCGATCCATCGCGGGCAGGAATAGAAGCGGCTCAAGAATTCCAGGTCGTCGCAGCGGTCCCGGCGGTAGAACTCGGGGTCGGCGTAGGCGTCCGGATCGGCGGCGATGCGGCGCAGCACGGCGTTGGCCATGCCGGCCATGCCCTTGCCCGAGCGCTTGCGCACGGCGGTCACGGCCCAGTCCACCGAGGCGTAGGCCGGCACCTTGGCGCAGTACAGGATCTCGTAGGCGGCCAGGGTCAGCACGCGGCCCACGGGCACGGGCACGGCGTCGGGATTTTTGAGCAGCCGCGAAACGATGTGTTCGAGCCGGCCGCGCAGGCGCAGCCAGCCGTAGACGAGCTCCGTGGCCAGCCCCCGGTCGCGGGGATCGATGCCCGGCGCGGCCAGGGCGGCGTCCAGAGCGGCCTGGGCGTCCTGCCCCGCTCCTGCTCCTGCGGGGGGCGCGGATTTGCCCGGGGCCGGCAGCACGCGGCCGAGCACGGCCAGGGCGATCCTGCGTGCCGGCGGGACGCCCTGCCCCGCCTGGCGCGGCGCTTCCGCGCTCAATGCGGGCCGCCTGCGACGGTCACGGGCGCGCCGTACGGCGCAAGTCCCGGAAAACGTTCGAAAACGCGCGCACGGGCCTTGCCGTCCACCAGGAAGTGGCGCAGGGCCGTTTCCAGGTGCGGCAGGGCCACCTGCGTGTCCAGGCAGGGGCCGTTGGGGCGCTCGTTGAGCACGCCGTAGACCGGGATGGGATAGGTGTCCTGGATGCCGCTGGTCAGGTCGCGCTCGCAGGCCACGGCCAGGATGAGCCGGGGGCGTTTCTGCACCACGATGCGCCGGGCGATGGTGCCGCCCGTGGCGATGGCGATGTGCACGCCGTAGGCCTCGGAGAGCGTGATGAGCCCGTCCACCGGGCATTTGCCGCAGCGTTTGCAGTTGTTGATGTCGTAGGTGAGCCGGTGCAGGCAGCGGCTGGACTGGAGGCAGTGCGGCAGCAGCACGAGCACCTGGGACGGTTGAAAACGCCCGACCGAGGCGGCGACCATCTCGTTGTTGACCTTGATGAACGATCCGCGCACCCGGCTTTTGGACAGGCGGAACAACCGGGCGAAAATGGTCATGAGCGGCAGGAAAACCTTGGCCATGACCCCGCGCAAATGGTCCGAGCCAAGAAACGAGCGCCCGAGCGCCACGCTGATGGTCAGGCCGATCGTGGCCCAGAGCACGAGCAGAATGGCCGCGGCGAAAAACGCCCCGAGCACCCAGGGGGCCAGGGGATGGATGTTGGCAAGGCCGATGTAGGGGATGATCCAGACCAGGGCCAAAAGCGCGCACACGGCCAGTCCCGTGCCGCACAACAGCCCGATGAAAAGCCGTTTTCTCGAGGGTTCGCTGCGTTCCACCAAAGCTCCCGATACTCCCGCCGCGTTTATGCGGCTCCCCCGCTCTTCGGCGGTCCGCACACGGCCATGGCGTCGTCGTCGCACTTGCCGAGGTAGCCGCAGGAAAAGGCCTTGGCGTCCATGGGCCGCTTGCCGGCCGGGACCACCGTGGGGATGAAATAGACGGCGTCGGCGCAGGCCACGCCGAGATGGCACTCGAGAAGCCCCAGGATGTCCCCGGGCCTGGCACCGGGAGGCAGCGGGCAGCCCACCCGGCCCGGATGGGCGATGATGCGCAGCGCCTCCTTGTCCGGGGCGGGCTTCCAGAAGAAAAACGCGCCCGGATGGGGCGTCATGGCCCGGATCAGGTTGTGAACTTCGGCCGCGGGCCGGGTCCAGTCGATGAGCGCTTCGGCCTTGTCGATCTTTTTCGCGTAGGTGACCTTTTCCGGGTCCTGCTCAACCATGGGCACGCCGCCCGTGCGCAGGCGCCGCAGCGTATGCAGCAACAGCCGGCCGCCGAGGTCGGCCAACTCGGCGCGAAGCGATCCCGCGGTGTCGGCGGGACCGATGGCCAGCACGCGCTGCATGATCATGGGGCCGGCGTCGAGCGCCGCCACCATGCGCATGATGGTCACGCCCGTGAGTGTGTCCCCGGCGGCGATGGCCCGCTCGATGGGCGCGGCCCCGCGCCAGGCGGGCAGCAGCGAGGCGTGGACGTTTATGGGCATGAGCCGCGGGATGTCGAGCACGGCCTGGGGCAGGATCATGCCGTAGGCGGCCACGATGAGCACGTCGGGCTTGTACGCGGCCAAGCGCTCCACCTCGGCCGGGTCCTTGAAGGACTCGGGCTGGTGGATGGGCAGGCCGGTCGTCAGCGCCAGGGTCTTCACCGCGCCGGGCTGGCACTTCTTGCCCCGGCCGCAGGGACGGTCGGGCTGCGTGTAGACCGCGGCCACGGTCACGTCGTCGCATGCGAGCACGTGTTCAAGGACGGTCGCCGCGAACTGCGGCGTGCCCATGAAGACGGCTACGAGCCGGTCCGGTCCGTTTGTTCCTGCTCCTGCCTGGTCCATCGCTTCACCCGCTTGTCGTACATGGCGCGTTTGAGCCGGCTGATCCGGTCGATGAAAAGCACGCCGTCGAGATGGTCGATCTCGTGCTGGAGGCAGACGGCGAACAGCGCGTCGGCCTCGATCTCCAAGGCCTTGCCGTCCAGGTCCAGGGCCGTGACGGTCACGTTGGCCGCCCGGCGCACGTTGGTGCGGTAGTCGCGCACCGAGAGGCAGCCTTCCTCGTCGTCCTGCTGGCCGCTGGCGGCGGTGATGACGGGGTTGACCAGGGTAATGAGCCCTTCGCGCTTTTCCGGCCCGGACAGGTCGATGACCACGAGGCGCAGGGACCGTCCGACCTGCGGCGCGGCCAGGCCGACGCCCTGGTTGCCGTACATGGCTTCGGCCATATCCGCGGCAAGCTGTCGGATCTCCGGCGTGATCTCCGTTATCGGCGCGGCTTTTTTCGCCAGCACCGGATGCGGATATTTGAGTATTTCAAGGGGCATGGTTCAGGCTTTGTCCTTGTCCTTGTCCCGCGTGCGCAGTTTGATCCCAAGCTCCCGCAACTGGGCGAGAGAGACTTCCCCCGGCGCTTCGGTAAGGAGGCACATGGCCTTCTGGGTCTTGGGAAACGCGATGACGTCGCGGATGGATTTCGCGCCGGCAAGGATCATGATAAGGCGGTCCAGGCCAAAGGCAATGCCGCCGTGGGGCGGCGCGCCGAACTCCAGGGCGCGCAGCAGGAAGCCGAATTTGTCCTCGGCCTCCTGGTCCCCGATGCCGAGCGCAGCGAACATGGCCTTTTGCGTTTCGCGGTCGTGGATGCGGATGGAGCCGCCGCCGATCTCGTTGCCGTTCAGGACAAGATCGTAGGCGCGGGAGAGCGCGCCGGCCGGGTCGTCGGCCAGCCGCTCCAGGTGCCCGGCCTGGGGCGCGGTGAAGGGGTGGTGCTTGGCGGCGTAGCGCTTGCCTTCGGGGTCGTACTCGAGCAGCGGGAAGTCCGTGACCCACAGCGGCGCGAAGGAGCCTTCGGGAATGAGGCCGAAGCGCTCGCCGAGCTGGAGGCGCAGGTTCCCGAGCGCGGCGTTGACCATATCCGCCGCGCCGGCCTGGAAGAAGACGATGTCGCCCACTTCGATGCCAAAGGCCTCGACGAGTCCGGCGCGTTCGGCGTCGGAAAGGAACTTGGCGAAGGGCGACTGCCACTCGTCTTCCTTGATCTTGATCCAGGCCAGGCCCTTGGCCCCGTAGATCTTCACGAATTCCGTCAGGTCGTCGATTTCCTTGCGCGAGAGCGCCGCGCCTCCGGGCACGCGGAGGCCCTTGACGAGCTCGGCCTTGGCAAAGACCTGGAACTGGCTTTCGCGCACGACCGGCGTGACGTCCACGAGTTTGAGGCCGAAGCGGATGTCCGGCTTGTCCACGCCGTAGTCGCGCATGGCCTCGGCGAAGGTCATGCGCGGGAAGGCGTCGGGCAGGGCGACGTCAGCGGCCTCCTTGAACATGGTGCGCACCATGTTCTCGGCCATGTGCATGATCTGCTCTTCGTCCACGAAGCTCATCTCGATATCGACCTGGGTGAATTCCGGCTGGCGGTCGGCGCGCAGGTCCTCGTCGCGGAAGCATTTGACCACCTGATAGTAGCGGTCGAAGCCGGACATCATGAGCAGTTGCTTGAAAAGCTGCGGCGACTGGGGCAGGGCGTAGAACGAGCCATTGCTCAGGCGGCTGGGCACCAGGAAGTCGCGCGCGCCTTCGGGCGTGGACTTGGTCAGCACCGGGGTTTCCACTTCCAGGAAGCCCAGGCCGTCGAGGTAACGGCGGATGCTCTGCACGGCGCGGTTGCGCAGGATGAAGTTGGCGGCGAGCTTGGGCCGGCGCAGGTCGAGGTAGCGGTATTTGAGCCGCAGCATCTCCGAGGCGTCGATGCGGTCCTCGATGGGGAAGGGCGGGGTGGCGGCGGTATTTAAGAGCTTGAACTCCGTGACCTCCACCTCGATGTCGCCGGTCGGCATGCCCGGGTTGGCCATGCCCTCGGGCCGGGGCCGCACGCGGCCCTTGACCGCGAGCACGTATTCCACGCGCAGCACGTGGGCGCGCTCGAGCGCGGCCTCGCTGCCCTCGGGGCAGAAAACGGCCTGGGTGAGGCCACCCCGGTCGCGCAGGTCGATGAAGATCAGGCCGCCGTGGTCGCGGCGGAACTGGGCCCAGCCCATCAGGCACACGTCGCTGCCGACGTCCGAGGCGCGCAGCGCCCCGCAATCGTGGCTGCGCCGCCAGTCGTCCAGCCTGTCGAGGACAAGCGTCTCGCTCATGGAGTCATCCTTTTTTCACGAAGGCGGGGAAAAACCGTCCAACCGGCTTTCCCCCCGCTTTTTTCTCAATGCGTATCGAACCCGAAAATTCTGCAACCCGCCCCCCGTCCGGGGGGCCCGGGGGGGATGATCCCCCCCGGCGGGGCCTGGGGCAGCGCCCCAGTTTTCTCCCCTCTATTCGCCCTTGGCCTCTTCCCGCCGGGCGCGCAGGAAGGCGGCGAGCATGTCCTGGCTGACGGTTTCCTGGCCGCCGGCGCGCATGTCCTTGACGACCACCGTGCCGGCGGCGAGCTCTTCCGTGCCGAGCACGAGGCAGAAGCGCGCGCCGGACTTGTCCGCGGCGCGCATCTGGCTTTTGACGCTCTTGGCGGCGAAGGGGGCTTCGCCGGAAAAGCCGGCCCGGCGCAGTTCCTGGGCGAGCTGCAAGCCGTGCGACAGCCCGGCGGCGTCGAGCACGGTCAGAAAGAAGTCCGGCGCGGCCGTCATGTCGCGGTCGATCAGAAGCGCCAGCCGCTCCATGCCGCAGGCGAATCCCACGCCCGGCACGTCCGGGCCGCCGAGGGAGGCGACCAGACCGTCGTAGCGCCCGCCGCCGGCCACGGAAGACTGCGCGCCGATGTCGCCGGAGACGATCTCGAAGGTGGTGCGCACGTAGTAGTCGAGCCCGCGCACCAGGCGCGGGTTGAGCACGTAGCGCAGCCCGGCCGTGTCGAGCGCGCTTTTGACCACGTCGAAGTGCGCGGCGCACTCCGGGCAGAGGTGGTCGGTGATTTTCGGCGCGTCGGCGGTGAACTCCTTGCACTGGGGCACCTTGCAGTCGAGCACGCGCAGCGGGTTGGTGAGCTTTCTGCGCATGCAGTCTTCGCAGAGCTGCTCCTTGTGCATGCCTTTTAAAAATTCGCGCAGCGCCTCGAGAAAGACCGGCCGGCACTGGCGGCAGCCCAGGGAGTTGAGGTCGACCGAAAGGTTATTCAGCCCCAGCGCCCGCAGGTAGTGGTCGAGCATGAGCAGGATCTCGGCGTCGAGCAGGGCGTCCGGGGAACCCACGGCCTCGACGTCGATCTGGTGGAACTGGCGCATGCGGCCTTTTTGCGGTCGTTCGTAGCGGAACATGGGGCCGTAGGCGAAGTATTTCTGCAACCCTTCGCCGGTGCGCTTGTCTTCAATCAGCGCGCGCATGACGCCGGCCGTGGCTTCGGGGCGCAACGTCAGGGAGCGCCCCTTGCGGTCCGGGAAGGTGTACATCTCCTTTTGCACCACGTCGGTTTCCTCGCCGATGGAGCGGGCGAAGAGTTCGGTGCGTTCGAGCACGGGCACGCGCAGTTCCCTGTAGGCGTAGCGGGAGAAGACGTCGCGGGCGGTTTGCTCGATAAAGGAGAAGACGCCGGAATCCGGCGGAAAGAGGTCGGCGAAGCCTTTGATCTTCTGTATTTTTTCCATGGAGCGTGGTCCGGGGGCGGTCAAACGCCGAGTCGTTAGAAAAGACGCACGAGAGTAGACGACACGGGCCTTGTTGTCAAAAGCCGTGCCGCGAGCCCGTTTCAGCCCACGCAGGCCTTGGCCTTGAACGCGGGCAGGGGCGTCATGACGGGCGCGTCGGCAAGGCTCACGGTCGTGGCGCAAAACGCGCCCACGGGCAGGGACAGGATGGGGCTGTTGACCTGCCGCCAGGGCGTGGCCTCGCGCCAGGTGGACTTGGGGCCGAGAAGCACGGAGCGGGTGCGACTGGGGCGGCGGCCCAGGGACGCGCGCAGCAGCCGGCCCATGCAGCACGGCGTGAACCACTTGGCCTCGCGCAAGGGGCCGCGCGTATGCCCCGGGAAAAGGCGCATGGCGAGGCCGTAGCAGGAAAAGCGGTTGAGATAGCCAACGAGCAGCGTCTTCCTGGCCACGCGCGCGGCCTCGCACAGCACGAGCCCCGGGTCGGGACAGAATTCCAGCACGGTCAGCAGCACGCAGAAATCGAAGGTGTTGTCGTCGAAGGGCAGGTGGCCGGCGTCGCCCAGGTGCAGGTCGGCCTTGTCGCCCATGCGCTGGCGCGCCGCCTCGAGCATGGCCGGGGAGGCGTCGAGGCCGTCCACGTCGAAGCCCGCGCCGTGCAGGACGTCGAGGAAGATGCCCGTGCCGCAGCCGATTTCCAGAAGTCGCTGGCCCCGGCGCGGCCAGCCGGCGGTCATGCGTTCGAGCAGCCGGATCTCGCGCGACAGGGCGAACGCCCCGGGCGGGGTCCGGAACCAGGCGTCGTAGCGTCTAGCGGTTTCGCTGTCCCACATGGCTGTTGTGCGCCGCAGGGCGCTTGCTCCCTCGATACGTCACGGGCGGCGGCCCTGTTTCGGGCAGCGATAGCAGAAACCCGGGGGCGTTGGCAAAAGCGCCCGCCCCCGGTCCCCGCGCCTACTTGGGCAGCATGGGGTGCAGCGTGGCGCGGCCGCCGTAATTGTGCCAGACGCGGCCGTCCTTGACGAGATAGGTGCTCGGCTCGGTGTCGCTGGTCATGCGGTCGCCGTAAATGGTGAACGGCATCCAGCCCTTGTGTTCCTCCAGGGTCTTGCCGTCGCGCCAGTCGTAATACACGGCGTATTTGTCGCCCTTTTTGACCAGGCAATAGGTGTAGGTGTTGGGCCGGTTGTACTCCGAGGGCCGCGAACGCATGCGACAGCCCAGAAGCAGCGGATCGGGCTCCTTGACGACCTTGGCGTAGACCGTGGGTTCGCCGGCCAGTTCCGGGCTTTTGGCCATGGAGCCGGCGCAGCCGGCAAGGACGAGAAAGAGAGCCGCGGCCAGGAAGGCGCGTCGCATAAGGACTCCTTGGGCTTGAGGCGTTGCGTGGAGGAAGCCGCCACCCTTTCTTGGTAGCGGCGGGGCCGCAGCGCGTCAATGCCGGGGGCGACGGGCGCGCCCGCCGTCAGCGGCCCGGCCGGGCCGGCCCGAAGTTTGGGCCGGGCTGGCGCGGCACGCCCGCTCCGGGTTGGGCCACGCCGAAGTTCGGCCCCGGCTGGCGCACGGCCGACAGTCCGGGTTGCTGCGGCCCGAAATTGGGGCCGGGTTGGCGCACGGTCGCGACGCCGGGCTGGGCCACGCCGAAATTGGGTCCCGGCTGGCGCACCACGCCGGGGACCGCTCCCACGGGGCCGACCGGCCCTATGGGGCCGGGGCCGACGGCACGCGGCCCGACCACGGGGCCCGGCCCGACGACCGGACCGCGCCGGGGGCCGGGATACGGACCGGGGCCGACCCAGGGGCCGACGCCGACCGCGACGCCCACGCCCGGTCCCGGATAAGAGCCGGGATACGGATAGCCCGGGTAATACGGATATCCCGCGTACGGATACGCCGGATACGGGTAGGCCGGGTAGGGGTAGGCCGGATACGGCGGATAATAGAGCGGGCCCGGTGCGACGACCACGGGCCAGGGCCACGGGCCGACTCCGGGGCGCGGGCCGCGCCAGGGACCGGGCACGGGGCCGATGGGCCTTGGCCCGACGACCGGTCCGACGGGTCGCGGCCCGAAGGCCGGCCCCACGGGCCGCGGCTGGGTCATGCCCTGCCGCACGCCCGCGGCAAGGACGAACAGGCACAGCAAAAACAGGCACAGGCCGAGAGGGAATCGTTTCATGGCAGCCTCCTCGCACGCCCCGCATAAACGTCGCTCCGTTCAGGGAAGACGCGTGTCCAGCTTACCGCAACCATACCCATTGCGACGGCGATGACAAGGGGGCCGGGAGGCTTTATCGTCGAGGCGGCGTCAATGCGCCGGAGGTGACGATGGACGCATACGGCAAGGGGGCGTTCGCCCTGGTGGCCGAGGCCGATCCCTGGGCCAGGGAGTTGTTGGAAGGGGTGCTCAAACCGCGCTGTTCCCGCGTGGTTGCGGTGGAGAGTCTGGAGGCCGCCTTGCGGACGCTGGCGCTGCAACCGCCCGATCTCGCGCTGGTCGCCGCCGACCTGCCGGGCGGGGCCGCGTCCCTGGCCGCCGCCCTGCGCGAATCCGGCCGGCGCGTGCCGCTTATCGTCACGGGCGCGGCCGGGGACATCCGCCGTCTGCTCGAAACCGTGTCCCTGCCCGGGGTGCGCGTGGCGCAGCGCCCCATCGACCCGGCCGCCCTGGGCGAGGCCGTGGACGAGGTCCTGGAAGCGGCCGGGCTCAAGCGCCGCCTGGAGGACGCCTGGGAACTGGCCCACCGGCTCCTCGACGACATGCCCCAGCCGGCGGCCATCATGCAGGGCGCGCGGGTGCTCGGCATCAACCGGGCCTGGCTGCGCTTTCTGGGCCTGGCCTCGCGCCAGGAATTCGCCGCGCGCGGGCTTTCCCTGGAGCAGTTCCTGGCCGATCCGCCGCCCGCCGAGGGTCTTGCCGCCTGGGCCTGCCGCCTGGCCGACGATCCCCTCGACCGCGAGCATACGTTGCGCCTCACCCACCCCGACCGGCCCGGCCAGCCGCCCCACGTCTTCCAGGTGGCGGTCACGCGCCTGCCGGGGCCGTCGCGCTGCCTGCTGACCCTGGCCGACGTGACCGAACTCGAACTCGAGCGCCGCGAACTGCTCGACCTCGCCAACCTCGATCCCCTGACACGGGCGCTCAACCGCCGCAAGCTGGCCGAGGTCCTGGCCGACGAGGCGGGCAGGGCGGACCGCTACGGTTCCCCCCTGTCGGCGGTGCTGCTGGACATCGACCACTTCAAGGCCATAAACGACACGCACGGCCACGACGCGGGCGACGCGGTCCTCGTGGAGCTTGCGGCCCGCATCCGGGCGCAGTTGCGCAAGGTGGACCGGCTCGCGCGTTTCGGCGGCGAGGAGTTCGTGGTCGTGGCCCCGGGCATCGACCTGGCCCGGGCGGCGGGGCTGGCCGAACGGCTGCGCCTGGCCGTGGCCGGCGAGGATTTCGCCGTGGCCGGCCGCGTGACGGCGAGTTTCGGCGCGAGCCAGCATATGCAGGGCGAGGCTCCGGAAGCGATGCTCTCCCGCGCCGACAAGGCGCTGTACCGGGCCAAGGACGGCGGCAGAAACAGGGTGGAGCGCGAAGCGCCGCCCCAAACCGGAGCATGAGGCGCACAGCACATGGACGCTCTCGACAAACGCATTCTCGACATCATCCAGACGGGATTTCCCATCGCGCCGCGCCCCTACGCCGTGGTCGGCGAACAACTGGGCCTGACCGAGGCCGAAACCCTGGCCCGCGTGCGCGCGCTCAAGGGAAAAGGCATCATCCGCCGCATCGGGGCCAACTTCCAGTCGGCCAAAATCGGCTTCTTCTCGACGCTGTGCGCCGCCTCCGCCCCCGAGGACAAGCGCGAGGCCTTCATCGCGGCGGTCAACGCCCACCCCGGCGTCACCCACAACTACCTGCGCGACCACCCGCTCAACATCTGGTTCACCATGATCGGCCCCTCGCGCGAGGCCATCGCGACGGCCCTGGCGGAGATCACCGCGGCCACGGGCATTTCCATCCTCAACCTGCCCGCCGACCGGCTGTTCAAGATCCGGGTCGATTTCGCCATGAGCGAGGCCTAGCCGCGCCGCCAGGGTGGGCGGGCATTGCCTTTCGCCAAGGCATGGCTATGTCTTTGGAGAAAAAACGCCGGGTTGGCAGCCTGCCGCGTCGGCGAAACGGAGGGGTTCCGACATGCCCGATGCCATACACGCCGTCTGTCCCAAGTGCCTGGCCGTCAACCGCGTCCTTACGGGCCGCCTGGACAGCGGCCCGGTGTGCGGCAAATGCCGCGCCCCCATCCTCGATCCGCATCCCGTGCACCTGACCGCAGCCAATTTCGACACGTTTATCGCCAAAAGCGACCTGCCCGTGCTGGTCGATTTCTGGGCTCCCTGGTGCGCCCCCTGCCGCGCCATGGCCCCGGCCTTCGATCAGGCCGCGGCCATGCTCCATCCCCGCGTCATCCTGGCGAAATGCGACACCCAGGAAGAACTCGCCATCGCCGACCGCATGCACATCCAGGGCGTGCCCACCATGGTCCTCTTCGAGGGCGGCCGGGAAAAGGCCCGCATCTCCGGCGCGCGCAGCGCCGCCGACCTGGTCGCGTGGACGCGGCAGAATTTGTAGAACCGGAATGAGAAGAGAAAGCCTCCGGCGGCCGGGGGGCATGATGCCCCCCGGACCCCCTCGACGGGGGGCTTCATGGTGAGGCCGATGCGCGGAATCTTTTTAAGGCTTCCAGAGAGCGAAGCCCTTTGCCCGCCGGAGGCCTCCTCCCCGCACAGTAACCAGCGAGGGTTGTGATGTCGCGTGTGGAGATCGATCGGGAGCGTTGCGCCCGGGACGGGCTGTGCGTGCTCGAGTGTCCGCTGTCGCTGCTCGAAACCGATATTGAAGGCTACCCTGTGCCTGGGCCGCGTCTGGAGGCGGCATGCATCGGCTGCGGCCACTGTCTGGCCGTATGTCCCCGGGGCTGCCTGTGCCTGGGCGGCGTCGCCCAGGAAAGCCTGGCCGTCGCCACGCCCGTCCCGGACGTCTCACCCGGGGCCCTCGTCGGCTTCATGCAGTCCCGGCGCTCGGTACGCCATTTCGCCGCGCGCCCGGTGCCGCGCGAAACGCTTATCGCGTGCTTCGAAGCGGCGCGCTACGCGCCGTCGGCCTTAAACGGCCAGCCTGCGGAATTTCTTGTGATCGAGGACAAGGCGTGCATCGCGGCCCTGGCCGCCGGCTGCGCCGACCTGCTGCGGGCCACGGGGCGCAGCCCGGATTTCCTGCGCGCCTACGACGCCGGCGAGGATTCCATCCTGCGCCACGCGCCCTGCCTGGTCCTTGTCCACGCCCCCGCCGAGGCCCCCATCCCGCCGGCCACGGACTGCGTCATCGCCCTGGCCCACCTGGAGTTGGCCGCGCATTTTCACGGACTTGGCGCATGCTGGGCCGGCATTTTGCGCTATGTGGCCTCGGTCCATCCGCCGGTTCGGGACTTGCTCGCCCTGCCGGACGGTCATGTCATGTACGGCGGGCTCATGCTCGGCTATCCGCGCTTTTCCCTGCGCCATCTGCCGCCGCGAAAACCGCTGCGAGTCACTTGGCGCTGCGCGCAAGGGCGCTTTTCCCCGTAAAGACGGCCGCGTCGAGACGGAGGGTAAACGTGCGCTCGGGCGCGTCGGGGTCTGCGGTGCGCAGATACAGCGTGCCCGGCCCTTGCGGCGGCATGGCCACGGCGAAGGTGGCCATGGTGCGCGTGGACGCGGGCGTCCCGCCCGTGCGCCAGAGGCTGTTGTCCGGGCCGTCCGCCCGATCGCGCGAAAGGGCGAGCAGGGCGTCGAGGTTCGCGGGCTTTTTGAGGGAGTCGAGCAGGCTTTCGATGCGCGCCGCGCGGATGCGGCTCGATACGCCGATGGTGCGGTTGAACCCCGCGAGCGACGGCTCCAGGTAGTGGTTGGTCTGCCACAGCGGGCCGCGGGAAACGCGCGTGACCGCGAAGCGTCCGCCCGGCGCGGTTTCCACCCGGGCGATCTCGCGGCGGTCGGCGAGCATGTAGAAGCAGGGCTTGGCGTGGGCGAAAAGATCCCGGCGCGCCAGGGCCTGCTCCACGCTGCCGCACTCGGTGAGCAGGCGGCGCAGGATGCCGCCGACGCCTTTTTCGGCCTTGCGCTCCTCGCGGGGAATGCTCGAGGCCGTGGCCGAAATCACGGACAGCCCGGCCGCATTGACGCCGGCCTTGAGCCCCGAGGCCCCGCCACCCGTGGCGATAAGCCCGAGGTACGGGGTGCCTCCGGCAGGCGAAACCAGCTCCAGGCGTTGCGTCTGGTCCGGTCGCCAGTCGCGGTTTTTGACGAGCAGCGTCCCCCCGCCGGCGGCATCGGGCCCGGCCAGGCCGAACAACGTGCAGGCGACGGCCGGCCCGGCGGCGGCAAGGCCGACGAGCAGAAGCAGTCCGGCTACAAGGGCTTGGGGCCGTCGCCGCAGCATGAGCCCTTCTTGTCCGGCGCGTCGCAGCCACCGCTGCAACCGCAGCCGCACCCGCCTTGTTTCTTGAAGAAGAACCGCCGGATGACGTAGCCGGCCGCCAGGGCGATGATCAGGAAAACGATGAATTTGTCCACGGGCGCACTCCTTGAAAATGAAAATCATCATCGAAGAGGAGAATAAACCCTTTCCAAGATCGCGCAAGATGTTTTATCCGCATAAAAAACAAACCCCTCGACCCCGGGCCTGTCCGTCTGCCCGCCGAAAAGGACGCGCCTCATGGATAAGCATTTGCTTGTGGCCGTGAGCGACGATTTCCACACGTCGCAGAGCCTGCGTTTCGTACACCATTTTTTTACGAACCGGGAATCGCTCAAATTGACGCTTTTTTACGTCGTGCCGCGCAAGCCGGACTGGCGGCTCGACCCCATCAACCTGGAAGCCAATCCCGAAGCCCTCGTGCACATCGAGGAGGACAAGGCCGCCCACGGCGTGCCGGCCATGGAGAACGCCAAGCAGTGGCTTGCATCCATGGGGTTTTCCAAGGAGCAGGTGTCCGTCAAATTTTCCCACGGCAAACTCGGCACGGTCAAGGAGATCATCAAGGAGTCCGAGGAAGGGCTCTACGACGCGGCCGTGCTGGGGCGGCGGGGGCTTTCCTGGTTCGAGGAGATGGTCACGGACAGCGTTTCCCATCGCATCCTCTGGGAGCAGCTCTCGTTTCCCATCTGGATCTGCCGCAACCCGGAAAAGGATCGTAAAAACGTGCTGGTGTGCGTGGACGGCTCCGAGGAGTGCATGCGCGTGGCCGACCACGTGGGCTACATGCTGCAACGCGAGCCCGGGCACGACATCACCTTGCTGCATGTCTGCGGCGACGACCGCTGCATCGACGCCGAGGAAATCTTCGGCCGCGCCCTGGCCGAGATCAAGGCCAACGGCATCCCGGACGAACGCATCTCCATCAAGGTGATGACCTCGTCCAACCCGGCCCGGACCATCTTGCACGAAGCGCAGGCGAACCGCTACGCCGCCGTGGCCATCGGCCGCACCAGCCATAAGCCCTCGACCCTCAACCACATTTTCGCCACGACCAGCCTCAAGATCCTGCGCGGCATCGAAGGCGCGGCGCTGTGGCTTTGCAAGTGACCCCACAAGGAGACTGCGATGGCGTCTGGCGTTTGGGACGGACTGGACAAGGAACGCGTGTCCCGCGGCATGGTCACGGCGTTTTTGAGCGACGAGTACCTCGAGGCCCTGGCCGCGATCAACAACGCCGAGACGCCCTCCGAGATCGCGGCGGCCAGGGCGCAGGTCAAGTATCTCATGGCCCTGTGGCGCGAGGAAGTGCCGGAATTCGCCTTCGCCGTGGATATCCTCTACCAGTTTTCGGAAAAGATGCTGCAACAGCTGCCCGGCCCGGACGCGTGATGTCCGGGGGCGGATGAGGGGAAGAACGTCTCCGACGTCCAGGAGGGGCCGGGGGCCCCTCCTGGACCACTCCGAAAGGGAAGAGCCTTGTGGTGGATGGACAGGGCGGACTCGATTGACAGCCTGCCCTGGGCAAGGGTAGGGAGCGCGGAAAAAGAGAGGCTTTTGTGCATAGCAACAGACCGTTGGATCTTGTGCCGCATGCATAGCAAAGGCTATCGCATGCTCGACTAAAGAAAATGGGGTGGCCTTTGCTCGATCCTAAAATATATTTTAGGGGGGAGCATGATGGCATATACCAACGCAAGCGAGGTGCTGCCCGCGCAGCTGCTTGAAGCGATACAAAACCATGTCGATGGCGCATACCTGTACATCCCCCGCAAGGAGGAAAACAGGCGGCGCTGGGGCGAAGGCAACGACGCCCGGACGCTTTTGCGCGCCCGCAATGCCGCGATCCGCGAAAAATACCTGCGCGGAACGCCTGTCGAGGTCATCGCTACGTCCTACTGCTTGTCGCCCAAAACCGTTTATAAGATTCTTGCCGTGAAAGACACGGGTTAGAGCGAGTCCACGCCCGCCTTGGTCCCAAGGCGGGCTTTTTTTACGCCTGCCCTTGGCCGCACAGGCACCCCGGAAGCCCCAGCGCCCGGCGGCCGTCACCGCGCTTGGGCTCCGGCCGCATTGCCGCAAGCCCGTTTGCCCGCCGTTTGACCCGAGGCGGAAGCGTCGCCTTGTCGCGTCTTCGTTTCGCAAGAGGAAAGGAGGTTTCCCCGGACGGGGCATCTGCTATGCTGTCCCCGAATCCAACATTGCGAGGACGGTATGGAACGCATTGAAACCGCTATTTTCGAAACTTCCTTTGTGCTGCAAAACATGATGGGCCCCAACTGCCTGCGCTGGGCCGGGGAATTGCTGGAAAGGGTCGATATCAAGGATGCCCGGCGCGTGCTGGACCTGGGCTGCGGCACGGGCCTATCCTCCATGTACCTGGCTTCGCGGTCGTCGGCGCGGATCTTCGCCTACGATCTGTGGATCGACGCCACGGACAACCATGAGCGGTTTTGCCGGCAGCATTTCGAGGACAGGGTCGTTCCCGTGCATGGGCAAGCCGACGCCCTGCCTTTTGCCCGGGGCTATTTCGACGCCGTTTTCTGCCTGGACGCCTACCTCTATTTCGGAGCCAGGGACGGCTTCCTGGAGACGCACCTGACGCCGTTTCTGCGTCCCGGCGGCCTGATCGCCATCGCGGTCCCGGGCCTGAAGGAGGACTTCACGGGCGGCGTGCCCGAGGAACTGTGTCCGTACTGGCAGGAGGACATCAACTTCTACACCGTCGCCTGGTGGGCGGACCTCTTCGGGCGCTCGTCCGCCGTCAGGCTGGAGGACTGTTTTTCCATGGCCTGCCATGACGTGGCCTGGCGCGACTGGCTCAAGTCCGACAACCCCTACGCGGTGCGCGACCGCGACATGATGCGCGCCGAGGCCGGCAAGTACTTCGACACGATCGGCATCCTCGCGCGGGTCGTGTAGCGCCGGCCGGGAGGTCGTTTCCCTGTCGCCGGGACCGCCCGGGGTCCCGGCGGCGGGGACGGTCCCCTGCCGCCTCGATCGGCTTGACGCCATGGGCGATGCGGCTTATCTTGAAGACCTCCAAAGGGGAGTAGCTGTCTCGGACAGGGTCAACATCCCTGCGGCATAACCGCCGCCTGGCCCTGTCGTCGGTTCCCGGAATCGATCGGCAAGACCTTTGGCATGCATGCGCGTGCCGAGGTCTTTTTTTTCCGGCCGCGCAAAACCGAGGCCCCTCGGGGCCCGCTTGCGGAGCAACGATGCGCAAACTGCTTCCCCTGTGGCTGGCTGCGGCCGCCTGTCTGCCCGGCTTGACCTGTTCCCTGCTGTCCGTGCCCATGACGCCGCCCGCGGCCGCCGCCGTGTCCGGCGTGGCCATCCTCGGCGCGTCCTTCCTGCTCCTGTGGGCCTGCGACGTGGCCCAGCACGACATCCCGCAGGCCCTGGCCCTGGCCGTGGTGGCGCTCATCGCGGTTTTGCCGGAATACGCCGTGGACATGTATTTCACCTGGATGGCCGGCCAGCATCCCGATTCCGACTACGCCCACTTCGCCATTGCCAACATGACCGGCGCCAACCGCCTGCTCATCGGCGTGGCCTGGACCGCCGTGGCCCTGGTCGTGTGGTGGCGCACGCGCCGGCCCGTCATCCTGGAGCCGGCCCGGCGCACGGAGGTGCTCTTCCTGGGGCTGGCCACGGCTTACGCCATGAGCATTCCCCTTTCGGGCACGCTCACCTGGGTGGATGGCGCGGTGCTCATCGGCCTTTACGTCGTCTACATCGCCATCGCCGCCCGGCGCGAGTGCGAGGAACCGGAACTCGAGGGCGTGGCCGCCTGTCTGGCCCGGCTTACGGTCGGACGCCGCCGCTTGGCCACGGCCGCCTTGTTCCTCTTCGCCGCCGGGGTCATCGTGGCCAACGCCGAGCATTTCAGCGAAGGTCTCGTGGCCACGGGCCGGATGTTCGGCGTGAGCGAATTCCTGCTCGTGCAGTGGCTCGCGCCCATCGCCTCCGAGGCCCCGGAATTCATCGTCGCCATCATGTTCGCCCTGCGCGGCATGGCCGGCATGGCGCTTGGGAGCCTCATCTCTTCCAAGCTCAACCAGTGGACGCTGCTCGTGGGTATGATCCCGGGCGTCTACGGCGTCTCCTCCGGCTCCTTCGCCACGCCCATGCCCCTGGACGGCATGCAGATGCATGAGGTCCTGCTCACCGCCGCCCAGTCGCTGCTGGCCGTGGGCCTTCTTGCCGGACTGCGCCTGGACATCCGCGGGGCCATGCTGCTGTTCGGGCTTTTTTGCGGCCAGTTCCTGGCCCCGGCCGTCCCCGGAGCCTTCTGGCGGCTTTTGCCGGGCCATGTGGACGGCGCGCAGGTCCACTTCTTCTTCACGTTCCTGTATATGGGGGCCTTCGTGCTGCTTTTGCCGCGCATCGCCCCGCAGCTTGCGGCCCTGGTGCGGCGAAACAGCCGCGACGCCTCTTGACGCGGGACAGCGCCGGCCCTATGTGAGCCGCCCGCCCCGGACGCCCCGTCCGGGGCGGGCGCGCGCAAGGGAGGCTACGCCATGACCCAGGGGTTCGAACTGCCGCTTTACCTCGACCTGTTCGCCGTGTTTCTCATGGCCGCCACAGGGGCCATCGAGGCCATCCGCCGCGAGTTCGACCTCGTCGGCCTGCTTGGGCTGTCGCTGGCCACGGGCGTGGGCGGGGCACTGATACGCGACGGCATCTTCCTCCAGGCCGGCGTGCCTGCCGTGGTGCGCAACCAGGACTACCTTTTGGCCGTGGCGGCGGCGGCGGCGGCCTGCCTGGTCTTCGGCCGGCGGGCCGTGCTGTCCCAGCGTCTGGTGGCCGTGGTGGACGCGGCGGCCCTGGGGGCCTACGCCGTGGTCGGCATGGAGAAGTCCCTGGCGTTTGGCCTGGCGTTCGCCCCGGCGGTGCTGGTCGGCACGGTCAACGCCTGCGGCGGCGGCATCCTGCGCGACGTGCTGACCGGCGAGGAGCCACTCGTGTTCCGGCCCGGGCAATTCTACGCCTTTGCCGCGCTGATCGGCTGCCTGACCTATCCCTTGCTGCGTCAAAGCGACGCCCTGCCGCCCCTGGCCGCGGCCCTGGGGGCCATCGGCGTCACGTTCATGCTGCGCATGCTGGCCATCACCCGCAACTGGCGCACCACGCCCGTGCGTGCCACGGGCCTTTTCCGCGCGCGCCGCCGGCCGCCCATCGCTTGACGCGCGGCCCGCAAGGGATGCTATCGTGCCTTCCTGCCGCCCCGCGCGGCAAAGGAGGGCGAAGATGCCACAGCCTGTCAGCACCCTTTTTTGCGACGTCGGCGGCGTGATGCTCACCAACGGCTGGGACCGGGCCGCCCGGCGTCTGGCCTGCGACACCTACGGCCTGGACCACGGCGAGGTGGACGAACGCCACCACCTGACCTTCGACGCCTACGAGGAAGGCCGCCTCAGCCTGGACGAGTACCTCGACCGCACGGTGTTCTACGCGCCGCGTTCCTTCGGTCGGGACGAGTTCAAGGCCTTCATGTACGCCCGCTCGCAGCCCCTGCCGGAGATGCTCGACTACCTGCGCGACGTGAAGGCGCGCCACGGCATCCGCATCGTGGCCGTCAACAACGAGGGCCGCGAACTCAACCTGCACCGCATCCGCGCCTTTGGCCTGGACTGCTTCATCGACGCCTTCGTGTCCTCGTGCTTCGTGCACCGGCGCAAGCCCGATGCGGAAATTTTCCGCCTGGCCCTGGACATCGCCCAGGCCGCGCCCGAAACCGCGGCCTACATCGACGACCGGCCCATGTTCGTGGAAGTGGCGTCGGGGCTCGGCATCCGGAGCGTGGTCCACACGGACGCCGCGTCCACGGCCCGGGCGCTTACCGCCATGGGCGGCTTCGCCGGAGCCTGCGTGGCCCCGACATCGGACTGACGCCCGGGGCTTTCGCCTCCGGCCGTATTCCGCTATGTGGCGCCTGGAAATCGAAAGGAGTCAACCATGACCAAGATCGCCATTCCTTCCCGTGACGGCCTGGTGGACGAACATTTCGGCCACTGCGGCTATTTCACGGTGCTGACCGTGAGTGAGAACAAGGCCGTGGTGAGCGAAGAGACCTTCGCGCCGCCGGCCGAGTGCGGCTGCCGCTCGAACCTGGTGGAGACGCTGGTCGGCATGGGCGTTTCGGCGCTCATTGCCGGCAACATGGGCCAGGGCGCGGCGGACAAGCTGCGACGGGCCGGGCTCACCGTGGTGCGCGGCGCATCGGGCCCCGTGCGCGAAGCGGCCGCGGCTTTCCTCGCCGGCACGCTCAAGGACAAGGACGAGCTGTGCCAGTCCCACGGCCACGAGTGCCTGCACCCGTTGCAGTAGTGTCGCGTCCTCAATAAAAAAGTATGTTTTTTTGAGGACAACATCCTCCTCGTATGATGCTTTTCCCCTAAAAATACTGACGTATTTTTTTTAGGAACGCAAAAGCAGGGGCCTCGCGCGCGGTCTCGGGAAGTCCGGGGCCGCGCCCCGCGCCGGGCGCGCCGGAAACTGGTACAGACAAAGGGGAGCCGACGTGACCAAAATCGACGACATCACCGAGCGCCTGGAAGCCCTGGAAAAGGAATTGGCCGAGGAATTCGACCGGGTCGGGGAGGAAGTGCGCTACACCATCGAGCGCAAAAAGGTCCGCTTCACCCGCGAGATCAAAAAGCAGCATCGCCTGCTGGCCACGAAATGGGCCGCGTATGTCTACGAGTCCGGCTTTCTCATGATCCTGACCATTCCCGTCATCTGGGGTGCGGTCCTCCCGGCCCTGCTCATGGACCTGACCGTGACCGTCTACCAGTGGGTCTGCTTCCCCATCTACGGCATCCCCAAGGTCCGGCGCGGCGACTATATCGTCATCGACCGCCAAGCCCTGGCCTATCTCAACTGGATCGAGAAGCTCAACTGCGTCTATTGCGGCTATTTCAACGGGTTGCTCGGGTTCGTGCGCGAGGTCGCCGGCCGCACCGAGCAGTACTGGTGCCCGGTGCGCCATGCCCGCACGCCGCGTTCCCCCCATTCCCGCTACCGCTTCTTCCTGGAGTACGGCGACGCCGCCGCCTACCGCGAGCGCGTGGAAACCGTGCGCCGCCGCTTCGACGACCTGCGCGGCCGGGGTCGCTGAGGCGCGCGTTTCCCTTACACCATCTCCCTAAACGCCGGCGCGCCCGCCGGCAGCACCGTCCCGACAGGCCGGTCCGGGTCGTAGCCGAGAAGGGGCATGCCCTCGCGACAGATGTCCGCGATCAGGTCGTACTCCCCGTAGGCATTGACGTGGGCCACCTTGCCCGTTTGCTTGAAAAGCGCCGCCATGGCCGGGGAATCGGCCGGCAACGGTGGCAGCCGGCAGAAATCGAGGATGCGCGCCATGGACCCGGCCGGGTCGGCGAGCACGGATTCGAAGCGCACGGTGAGCATGTGGGGCACCTCCGGGGCCAGGGCTTCCATGAAGTGCGTCGCGTCGCGCCACAGCCGCGCCGTGGCGCGCACGTCGTCGGCCCCGAAGCGTGCCACGTACTGCGCCAGGCGCGGCAGGCGCGGGTAGGGCACGAAGTCGGTCAGGCGCATGGCGAGCGGTTTGCCCGAGGCGTTGATGCGGCCAAGCTGCGCGCGGCAGGCCAGCAGCAATTTGACCATGGAGTTGGCCGTGGGCCGGGGGTCGCGCACGAGGTGGATGCATCGCGCGTCCGGAAACATCCCGGCCAGGGCCGGGGTGTAGGGGATAAACGCCGGGTTTTTGGCAAAAAACCGCTTGCCCGGCCCGAAAAGCGCCGTCACGCGCGCCAGAGTCTCCTTGATCTCCGCCACGGTCTGTGGACCGAGGTCGGCGGCTGTGAAGGGGTCGTACGTCAGGCAGGCCGGGTCCATGCCGAACCATTCGCCCCACAGCAGCGTCCCCTCGGAGGGGCTATGCAGGGAGTGGACCACGGAATCGCCGATGAAGCGTTCGCCGCTGGCATCGAGATGCAGCAGCCGGGCGAGCAGGGTGGCCGCGCGGAAGTACGGCGCGGTGTGGTGGGCGAAGTGCGTGACGTAGGCCACGTCCGGGTGGGCGCAAAGGAGCGTCTGCAGCCAGGTCGAGCCGGTGCGCGGCAACCCGATCACGAAGATAGGCTCGCGCACGGGCTCAAGGCGGGGTCGCGGCACGAAGCGTTCGAGAATGGCGAGGCGGCGCAGGAGGCGGCTGTTGTCGAGGATCGGGAAGGCGAACTGGTAGCTGAAGCCGTTTCGCATCGCCAGGCGCGAGAGCAGGTTGGCGTAGCGGGTGGTCATGGCTTTTTCCCCTCCGGTTCGGGCATGGCGTCAAAGAGGCGAAACGGCCCGAGCCGGGCGCGCCGGGCCAGGGCGGCGGCCCGGGGCGCAAAACGCAACAGGGCGCGCTGCAAGAGCTCCCCCAGCGGCCCGGGTCGGGTGAAGGCGAAATGCACGGCCAGGGGAATGGCCACGTAGGGCGCGGGCGTGGCGGCCAGTGCCAGGAGCGCGCCGACGGCGAGGTCCGCGCCGTGCACGGGAAGGGCGCGGGGCAGGGCGCGGACGAGGGGCGAAAGCCCCCGGGCGTCGGCGCGGCCGAGCCAGGCCAGGGCGGCTTCTGGCGAAAGTCCGTGACAGGCCAGGGCCGCGCGCAGGGTCGGTGCTGTGCGCGCGTAGGCGTCGAGCGCGAAACGGCGCGTGGCGGCCGGTACATCCGCGCCCTGGACATAGGCTGCGGGCACAAGCTCGGGCAGCAGTTCGGCGAACCCCGGCGGCAACGTGGCATGGGGACAGGCGGCGAAGGCCGTAAGGCCATGGGCCTGCGCCAGGGCGTAGAAATCGCCGCCGGCATTGCCCGGTGCGGCGTCGTAGAAGCCGTTTCGCGCGAGGAAGAAAAAGCGCGTCAGCACCGTGGTGGTCACGGTCGCGGCCCGCACGCCCGGCGCGCAGTCCACGCCCATGGCCTCGAGAAAGGCCCGGACAAAGGCCGAGCAGTTGGCGGTTGCGCCGCCTTCGCTCAGGGCGTCGTGGCTTTCAAGGATCAGGGAAAAGCGCAGTTCCCGGCCGGCCAGGGCGTCGAGGACGCTGCCTGCCATGGCCTCGTCCATGTCCGGGCGGCGCAATGCAAGCCAGTGCAGCACGGGCGCGCCGGCTTCGCTCGCGGTCCAGGCGGAAAATGGCGTGCGCCGCATGACGCCCTGGCGGTCTCCCCTGAGCGGGTAGCAGTCGTCCACGAAAGGCGCGCCGTCGCGGACGTGCAGAACGCCGCAGTGCGAATAGCCCGACAGGTTGGCCGAGGCCAGGCCCAGGGATTCGGGCAGGGCCAGAAGCCGCAGCACCACGTCGCCGGTGCGCGGCCGGTAGGGTGTCGGCGATGGGCGGGCAGGGGCCTTGCCTGCGCAGGAGAGCCCCCCCTGGCGCAGCACGGCCATGTCGTGTGCAAAACGTGCCGCCGGGGACAGGCCCGGCGCGGACGCGCTCATTGCCCGGGGCCGTCGCCCGCGGCAGGCGACGGCCGTTCGAGGAGGACGGTCAAGGTGAAGACGCTGCCCTGGCCGGGACGGCTCTCTACGGTGATGTCGCCGCAAAGCAACCGGGCCAGGCGGCGGGCGATGGCGAGCCCGAGCCCGGAGCCGCCGAAACGGCGGGTGGCCGAGCCGTCGGCCTGGGTGAAGCTGTCGAAAATGCGGGTTTGCTCCTCGGGGGGGATGCCGATGCCGGTATCGGCAACGACGCAGGCGAGGGTCACGGTCGGGACCGTGCTTTCCTCGGCCGGGCAGGCGTCGCAGCAGCGCAGTACCATGGTCACGCCGCCCTGCTGCGTGAATTTGACGGCGTTGTCGCCCAGGATGTGCAGGATGCGGCGCAGCTTGCCGCCGTCACCCCGCACCAGCGGCGGCACGTCGGGCGCAAGCGTGGTCGCGAAGGACAGGTGCTTTTCTGCGGCCTGGGGGGCGAGGGTTGCGGCCACGGCTTCGAGGATGTCGGCCAGGGCGAAGAGGTCCGGTTCGCAGGTCGTCTGCCCGGTTTCGAGCAGGGACAGTTCGATGAGGTTGTCAATCAGGGCGAGCAGGGTGGCGGAGGCGCTGGCGATGTCGTCCAGGCACTGGCGCTGGGCGTCGTCGGGGTTGAGTCCGGCCATGACCTGGGCCATGCCGAAGATGCCGTTTAAGGGCGTGCGGAGTTCGTGGCTGAGGTTGGCCAGGAAGCGGCTTTTGGCCTGGTTGGCCGCTTCGGCCTCCTCCCTGGCCCGTACGAGCGCCGTGGCGTCGCGGGCGAAAAGCGCGCCTCTGCCCGGCGCGCCTTCGCGGCCGGGCAAAGGCGCGACGATGTTGTCGAGCACCACGCCGTCGCGTTCGTCGGTGAAGCGCAGGATGCGCCCCGCGGTGATGGCCCGGCGCAGTCGCATGAGGCGCGAAGCGGCCAGGGCGTCGCCGAACAGTTCCGTGAAGTTGCGGCCGACCATGTCGCTTGCGGCGCGGCCGAGGCTTTCCGCCGAGGCCTTGTTCACGGCCAGGACCGTGCCCGTGGCATCCGCCAGGATGACGCGGTCCGTGGTGGCGTCGAGAAGCGCGGCAAGGGTCGCGGCGCTTTCGTGAGCCGCCGCTTCGGCCGCTTTGCGGGCGCTGATGTCCTCGATGACGGGAATGAAGTGGAGTTTCCGGCCGTCTGCATCGCGGGCCAGGGACACGGTGATGGTCACCCAGACGGTGTTCCCGTCCTTGCGCAGGTAGCGTTTTTCCCTGGAGAAGGTGTCGATCTCGCCGGCGAGGAGGCGGTGCACGAGTTCCATGTCCGACTCGATGTCCTCGGGGTGCGTGATGGCCGCGAACCCGGTTTGCGTCAGTTCGTCGGCGCTGTAGCCCGTAATGGCGCAGAAACGCTCGTTGACGCGCAGAAAACGTCCGTCGAGGCTCACATGGGCGATGCCCACGGCGGCCAGCTCGAAGGTGTCGCGGAAGCGCCGTTCCGAATCGGCAAGCGCCGCCTGGGCGGCGACGCTCGCGGCGGCGTCGCGGCGGGCGCGGCGCACGAACAGCGCGCCGGCGCAGGCGAAAAGCGGGGTGAAAAGCGCCAGGCACCACAGGGCGATCCGGGTATAGCGGCCCTGTCGGGCCAGGGCTTCGTCGGCGCGCCGGCTGACCGCCGCATCGCAGTCGTCGAGGCAATGGCGCAGGGCGGCCTGGGCGTTTTCGTAGCCGAGGCTGCGCAACTGCGCCCAGGCGTCCGGCAGATCGCCTTGCACGGCGGCGTCCAGGGCCTTGCGCTGCGTGGCGGCCACGGCCTGGAGGCGCCGGTCCAGGGCGGTCGCCTGCACCGGCACGCGGGAATGCCGCTCCAGCCGGGCCAGCTCTTCGATCCAACGCGGGAGTGCCTGGACGCTCTCGGCATGGCGGGCCGCGAAGATCTGCTCCCCGGTCGCGGCGGCGAGCAGGGCCTGGGCGTGCATTTTTTCCGAAACCAGCCGGATGTCGTCGATGCGCGCGCCGGCTTCCATGAGGTCGTCACGGAAGCGCTTGGCATTGCCCTTGGCGGCCAGGAGCAGCATGCCGAGGATGACGTAGAGGAGCGTGGCCACGGCGATGAGCAGCGCGGCCTGGCGCAGGGGAAAAGGGCGCGGGGCAGGGGAGGCGGTTGTGGACATGGCGGCGTCGCGAACAAAACGGGGTTGAGGTGACAGGATGACGTTGACGCCGCACAAGCCGTCTTCGTGGGTGATCCGATATTAATTTAAGGGAAAATGGGTGAGCCGGCAAGGAAGGCGCGTTGGGAACGGGTGGGCCGGCCTAGGTCTTTTTGTCCACGATGGCCTCGCCGGCCATGGCTTGCAGCGCGCGCACCACCTTGAGCCAGTCGTCGTCCGGAAAGGCGCGCAGCACCCTGCGGGTCGCCGGGTCGAGGATCTCGACTTGCACCACGCGCGTGGCCTCGTCGGTGACCAGGCGCGAGGCCGTGGCCTTGGCAAGCGCCTCCACGCGCACGGTGTCGCGGTCGGGCTCGCGGGACATCGCGGCGACGTGCGCTTCCTGGCGCGCGGCGGACGCTTCGGTCTTTGCGGCCGACTCGGCTCCGCCCAGCGTGGCGTTGAGATCGATTTCGTTCATGCGGCGGCACGCTCCGGGACCTGTGCGAAAATCCCCCTGTACGCCTCATCGACCCTGGCGCGGCCCTTCTTTAGCCTGCGCGGGAGTCCGCCTGGCCGGGCAGCGGCGCGCGCAAGCGCTCCCTGGCCCCGTCCCAGATGGTGAGCAGCACCGAACCGATGATGAGCCCCGCGCCCAGGTAGCCCACGAAGCTGAAGCGCTCGCCGAACATGGCGTAGGCGAGCACGGCGGCGATGACCGGCTCCAGGGTGGCGACCACGGCCGCCCGCGTGGCTTCCAGGCGCTTGAGGCCCGCGTAATAAATCGAATACGCGCCGTAGGTGGAGAAAATGGCCAGCAGCAGGCAGGGTACGGCCCCGGCCAGGGTCGGCCGCGTGAAATGCACGAACGGCAGCAGGGTCAGGGAGCCCACGGGCAGGGCGTAGAGGAAAAGCGTGGGTGTGCGGTAGCGGGAAAGGTAGTACTTCCCGAAGATGTAATACAAAGCGTATGTCACACCGGAGAGCAGGCCAAAGAAGATGGCCTTGCCGCCGCAGGCGGCTTCTCCGGAAAACCCCGGTCCCAGGCTCACCCCGGCCACGCCGAGGACCGTGGCCGCCACGGCCGCGAGCTTGAAGCCGCCCATGGGCTCCTTGAGGAACAGCCAGGAGAGGAGCGCCACCCAGGCCGGGGCGGTATAGAGCAGCACCGAAGCCAACGCCGCGCCTCCGGCCTCGACGGCCACGACGTACGCGCCGAACAGGCCGGCGATGCCGGCCACGCCGAATCCGGCCACGGCCGGCAGGTCGCGCGGGGCGATGCGGACTTCCCGGGCGCACATGGCCTGGCCGGCGAAAAAGAACCAGGCCAAGGTGGTGCGCCAAAACGCCACTTCCACCGTGTCCATGCCGGCGGCGAAGCTCAGTTTGGACAACGGGCCGATGAGCCCCCAAAGCGAGGCGGCGACAAGGACGTAGACGTATCCGGACATGCGGGCTCCCTCCGGACGGGTTCGGCCGGGCGAGGCATGCGGTAGCAGAATCAGGCCGTAAACAAAAGGGAAAAACCTTGTGACGTGAGGGAAACCGGGCCGCGTTTATTGATTGTTTCGCCGGCTCGTACTATGCGGGAAAGAGTGCGCCCGGCATCCGGGCAAAAGGAGCGAGTATGCTGTCGCGCAAGCTTTTTTGCATCAACGACCCCAGTCATGCCGATTTCGGCTGGGCTGCGGAAAGCGTTTTCTTCCACATGCGGAAATTCGACGCCTGCGGCAATACCACTTCCCAGTGGACCCTGCCCGTCGCCGCGACCGCGCCGGGCGAAGTGACCTGCGCCGTGTGCGGCGGCGCGGTCTACGTGGCCGAACTGCCGGCGGCAAGCGTCGAGGACGTGGTGTCCTGCGACATCCTGGGCCGCTGCCGGTCCGCGCCCGCCGACGCCAACCTGGCGCGCCTGACGGCCCTGGCCGAACGCCTGGCCGGCATCAGCTACCCCGCCGTGCGGTCGCTGCTGGCCCCGTCCGTGGCCGCCCTGCTCGCCGCCACGGCGAACGATCCCGCCGCCGCGGCCATCCTCGAGCGCCACGGCATCAAGGACCTTTTCGCGCCGTTTTGAAACGCGCGGCGCATGGAATCACCAAACGGCGCAGCGACACCGGATACGCCCGTCCGCGCCCCGGGCCACGGCCCGGCATGAAGCCCAGGAGGAATGCATGACCAAGCCCGATACCGCTTTCGAACAGGCCCTGGCCGTCGGCCGTCCGCCCAACATCAAGAAGCTCTTCCCCAATTCGCGGGCGCTGCTCGTCAGCGGCAAGGCCATCGACCGGGCCATGCGCAAGAAAGGCCACGCCATGACCATCGCGGGCAACGCCCGCAGCAATTTCGTGCTGCGCGGGGCGCTGCTCGCCGCCCAGCGCGCGGACGCGGCCATCATCCTCGAAATCGCCCGCTCCGAATCTAACTACTGCGACGTCAACATGTGGAACATCGCCCGCCAGGCCGACCAGGCCGCCAACGAGCTGGGCGTCACCGTGCCCGTGGCCATCCACGCCGACCACTACGGCATCAAGAAGCCCGGCGACGTGGCCGAGGCCCAGGTGGAGATCCCCACCCTGTTCGAGGCCGGCATCACTTCCATCGCCATCGACGCCTCCCACCTGCCCGACGCGGAAAACCTGCTGGCCAACATCGCGCTGGCCCCCTACGTGCCGACCTGGGCCGGCTACGAGACGGAAGTCGGCGAGATCAAGGGCAAATCCGGCCTGTCCACGCCCGAGGAGGCGCTTTTCCTCATCAAGGGCCTCAATGCCCACGACATCCATCCGGACTGGATCGCGCTCAACAACGGCACCACCCATGGCATCGAGGCCTCGGCCACGGGCATCCAGGTGGGCCTGACCGCGCGCATCCACGAGGCCCTCACCCCCTACGGCATCTCCGGTGCCCAGCACGGCACCTCGGGCAACTCCTCGGAAAAGCTCAGGGAAATCGCCGCCAAGACCGCGACGACCAAGGCCAACGTGGCCACGGCCCTGCAGATGGTCTCCTGGGGCGTGGCCGTCAACGACTACGGCAACGCCATCATGGACGCGGCCGGGGCCTTCATCAAGGAACCGGAAAAGGGCCTGGACGATGCGCTGTGGGCCGAGATGACCGCCTACGCCGACGGCAAGGCCATCAAGGCCGGCGACTACAAGAAGCTCAACTGCGTGTTTGAGAAAAAACTCCTTGCCCAGCCCACCGCCGTGCGGGCGCGCATGGTCGATGCCGTGGCCGAATTCGTCTACGGACTGCTGACCGACGTGTTCAACGCCGCCGGCACCGGCTCCCTGGCCATCGGGGAACTGCTCGCCGCCGGCACCTACGACCTCGGCCCCAAGGCCGGGCGCATCGAGGACCCGGCCGCCTGGACGCGCGAGAAAATTCTCGAACGCGCGGCGTCCATCAGCGGCGACAAGGGACCGGAAGGCGATTTCGACGATTAAAGGGCGTTTTCGACCGCGCACTGTCGCCGCCGGGAGGCCCGCCCCCGGCGGCGACGAGGAGTCAGCCATGGCGATGACCCTTGCCTCCCCGGCTTTTGTCCATGAAGGCCCCATTCCGTCGCGCTACGCCTGCGACGGCGCGGACCTGTCGCCGCCGCTGGCTTTTGCCGGCGTCCCGGCCGAGGCGGCGAGCCTCGTCCTCATCTGCGACGATCCCGACGCGTCGGCCGGGGTCTGGGACCATTTCGTGCTCTACAACCTTTCCCCGGCCACGCCCGGCCTGCCCGAGGGCCTGCACCAGGCCCCGGCCTATCCCGACGGCAGTCTGTCGGGAAGCAACAGCTGGGGGTGCTACGGCTACGGCGGCCCTTGCCCGCCAAGCGGCGTCCACCGCTACTTCTTCACGCTCTACGCCCTCGACGCCATGCTCGACCTGCCGCCCGGCGCGACCAAGGCCGAGCTCCTGCGCGCCGCCAAGGGACACATCCTGGCCTCGGCCACGCTCATGGGGCGCTACGGGCGGGGCTGACGCGTGCCTGCGGCGTCACAGGACCGTCGCCATTCCGGTGTAGCGTCCCACTCCGATACGACAGATTCCGGAGTCCCGATGTCCGCCGCCTTCATCGCCGTGTGCGCCACGGCCCTTGCCGCCTCGGCTCTGACGCTTTTCTCCGGCTTCGGCCTCGGCACCATCCTCACCCCGGTCATGGCCGTCTTTTTTCCCATCGAAGCCGCCGTGGCCATGACCGCGCTCGTGCATTTCGCCAACAACCTCTTCAAGCTGGCCCTGTTCGCGGGCAAGGCCGATCGCCGTGCCTGTCTGCGGTTCGGTCTGCCGGCCGTGTTCGCGAGCTTCGCCGGCGCGGCGTTGCTCCTGTGGCTTGCCGATCTGCCGCCCCTTTATGCCTATTCCCTGTTCGGGCGCTTCCTTGCCGTCACCCCGGTCAAGCTCGTGGTCGGGCTGCTCGTCGGCGTCTTCTCCTGGCTCGAGATCGCGCATACGCTCAAGGGCCGGGGCCTGCCGCCGGGCCTTTTGCCCGTGGGCGGGCTGGTTTCGGGGTTTTTCGGCGGCCTTTCCGGGCACCAGGGCGCGTTTCGCAGCGCCTTTTTGTTGCGCCTGGGCCTGTCCAAGGAGACGTTCATCGCCACGGGCGTGGTCGTGGCCTGCATGGTGGACGCCACGCGCCTGTCCGTCTACGTCTCCCACCTGTCCGTGCCGGATGTGGCCGGCAACCTGGGCCTGCTTGCGGCCGCCACGGCCTGCGCCTTTGCCGGGGCGTTTGTCGGCGCGCGGCTTTTGCGCAAGATGACCATCGAAACCCTGCACCGCCTGGTCGGGGCCATGCTGCTCGTGCTTTCCGCCCTGCTCGTCGCCGGCGTCATCTGACCTTTACAGCCGCAGGGGGCGGGAGTAGGAGCCCGGCATGTCCTTTGCCGCCGTTTCCCGCCGTCTGATGCCCTATCTTCCAGATATTCCCTTTGTTTCCCAATGGATTGCGCAGCCGGCGCAACGCGCCGAGGCCCTGCGCGGCCTGCTGCTCGCCTTGCGCGGGGCCGTCGTCTTCATGGTCCCGTTTCTCGCCGGGCTGGCCCTGGGCTCGCCCCAGGACGCCGTGTTCGCCGCCTTTTCCGCCCACAGCATCGCCCTGGTCGATGTGGAAGGCCCGTACGTGCTGCGGCTCAACCTGCTGTGCCTGCTCGCCGTGGCCTTCGCCGCAAGCGCCGCCTGCGGCACCCTGGCCGCGGGCTCCCTGGCCGGAGCCGTGGCCGTCACGGGACTGCTCGGGCTCTCCGTCGGCCTGTGGCGGCAGGTCTGCCGCGACTACGGCCCCGGTGCCGCCGTGCCCTGCGCGCTGATCCTTTTCACCGCGCTTGGCATGGCTCCCCTGGGAACGCCCATGGCCGCGCTCGCCCCTGCGGCCCTGACGCACGCCCTGGCCACCTTCGCCGGCGGCCTTTTCGGCGTGGCCTGCCTGCTCGCCTACTGGCCGCTGCGGCCGCAATATCCGCTGCGCCGCCTGGTCGGGCGCAACTGGGTGGGCGTGGCCGGCCTTGCCCGCGCCGTGGCCCGCAGCCTGCGAAGCGGCGACGCGGCAGGCGAAGGGACCGCCGCAGGGCTCGAACGCGCGCTTCGCGCCACGCTCGATGCCGCCTACTCCCAGATCGCGCCCTTGGCCGGTCCCGGGGCGCATCCCTTCTGGAACAACCTCGCCGCGGCCAATCTGGCCGCCGCCCGTTTCGCGGCACGCCTGACCGCCCTGCGCGCCCTGGAGGCCTGCCCCGGCGCAGGCGACGCGTTGCCCGAGGCCCTGGACCTGTTGGCCAAGGCCGCCAATACCGTGGCCCACGTGGTGGTCCGGCCCCGGCCGGGGTCCATGCGCATCGCGGTGGGGGCCATGCACGCCGCGCGCGAAGCCCTGGAGCGCGCGGCCGCGTACGGCGATGCCGCGGACGGCCGGCTGGCGGCGCTCGTGGCCGAAACCGCCGGCCGCTTCGCGGAAACCGAAAGTGCCCTGCGCCAGATCAGCCGGCCGCGCGCCGGCCGCGCCGCCTTCCGCGAGCAGCGCCGGCGCATCGCCCGCTGGATCGGCCGCCCCCTCGGCGGCACCTTCAGCTTTCGCCGCCGCCTGGACCCGGCCCTCGTGCGCTACAGCCTGGGGCTTTCCCTGCTGCTCATGGCCGCGGCGGCTGCGTTCAAAGCCTTGGGGCTTCCTCACGGCTCCTGGCTGCCCTTTTCCATGCTGGTGGTGCTCCAGCCGAGCGCCGGTCTGACCCGCGCGCGCATGGCCCACCGCGTGGCCGGCACCGTGGCCGGCGCGCTTGTCGCCGGGCTGCCGTTGTGGCGCACGTTGCCCCTGCCCTGGCTGCTCGCGGTCATCGCCGCGTGCTGTGCGATATTTACCTACCTGATGCGCCGCCATTACGGCACGGCGGTCTTTTTCATCACGGTCACGGTGGTGCTCATGACGAGCCTCGACACCACGCTGCCCTGGCATCTCGCCGTGGAGCGCCTGGGCTGCGTCGTGGCCGGAAGCCTCGCCGCCTGGGGCGTGGCCAGCCTGCTGTGGAGCGTGCCGTCCGAGGCGCGGATTCGCGGGCTCTTGGCCGCGTCGTTTACGGCAAGCGGCGACTACCTGCGCACGGTGCGAAACGCCCTGGCCGCCGGGGGGGAGCATTTCCACCACGAAAGCGTCGCGACCAAGCGCCGGGCCGAACGCGCCAATGCGGCCCTGGCCGCGGCCGTGGCCCAGTGGCGGGGCGGCAATGCGCAGGCGTCCGCCCGTGCGGCCTGCGACGCCCTGGCCGGGGCCGCCACGCGCCTGACGCGGCTTGTCACCGTGCTTTTCCTGCTTCAGGAGACTGCGCCCGCGCCCGTGGACGATGCGCATGCCGATCTCCTGGGGCGACAGGCCCAGGACGCCTGCGACGCCCTGGGCCTTCGCGACGCGGCCGCGCCCGAGGCGTTTACGCCCGCCGCCGGCATCGGACGCTCGTCCCGGCCGGACATCGTCCGGCAACTGGCCGAGATTTACGACGCCGCAAAGGCCGCGGCAGTCCTTTAGCCCGCGGCGAATCCCGCATCCGGCCATCTCGACGCCGGGCGGCCATGATGCTACGGTCGCTTCATGCTGTGCGGCATCGACGTCGGCGGAACCCATACGGATGCGGTCCTGATCGGGCCGGAAGGCGTCGTTGCCTGCGCCAAGCTGCGCACCAACCACGACGACCTGCTCGCCTCCATTCGCGAGGCCCTGGCCAGCATCGCCGCCGTGGCGGGCCCCGGGGCCGTCTCGCGGCTCAACCTCTCGACCACGCTTTCCACCAACGCCATCGTCGAGGGAACGGCTGACCCCGTGGGCGCGATCGTGTCCGGCGGCCCGGGCATCGACCCCGAGGCCTACCGTCTGGGCGAGCACTATTACGTCCTGCCCGGGGCCATCGACCACCGGGGCCGCGAAACCGCCGCCCTGGACATGGCCGCCGCGCGGGAGGCCCTGCGCGCCTGCGACGCCGCCGGCGTCACGGTCCATGCCGCCGTCACCAAATTCTCCACCCGCCATCCCGAGCAGGAACTGGCCCTGCGCGAACTGCTCGCCCCGCATTCGGACTGCGTGTCCCTGGGGCACGAATTTTCCGGTCGCCTGGGCTTTGGCCGGCGCATCGCCACGGCGTACTTCAACAGCGCCGTCTGGCGCGTCTACAACCGCTTCTGCGACGCCGTGGAGCAATCCGTGCGCGAACTCGGCATCGCGCCGGACATCATAAGCGTCCTCAAGGCCGACGGCGGCACCATGCCGCTTGCCGTGTCGCGCGCCCTGCCCGTGCAGTCCATCCTTTCCGGCCCGGCCGCCTCGGTCATGGGCATCATCGCCGTGTGCGACATCGCCGAGGACTCCGTCATCCTCGACATCGGCGGCACCACCACGGACATCGCCGTCTTCGCCGCGGGCGCGCCGCTGGTCGAAAACGAGGGCATCGCCATCGCCGGCCGGCCCACGCTCGTGCGGGCGCTGCGCACCCGCTCCATCGGCGTCGGCGGCGACTCGGCCATAAGCGTCTCCCGCGAGGCCATCCGCGTGGGCCCCAGACGCCTGGGACCGCCCATGGCCCTCGGCGGTCCGGTTCCGACGCTCGTCGATGCGCTCAACCTGCAAAACGTCATCGCCGTGGGCGATCCGCGCGCCTCCTATGCCGGCATGGCCGCCCTGGGCGCGCCCCACGGCTTCGAGCCCGACGAGGTGGCCGAGGCCGCCATTTTAAACGCCGTCAACCAGATCCGCTCGGAAGTGGCGGCCTTTGTGCGCGAAATCAACGACCGGCCCGTCTACACCATCTTCGACCTGCTCGAAGGCCGGCAGGTCCGCCCCACGCGCGTCTACGTCATGGGCGGCCCGGCCCTGGCGCTGTCTGCCCTGCTCCAGGACGCCTTTTCCGAAGAAGTGGTGGTGCCCGAGAGCTTCGCCGTGGCCAACGCCATCGGCGCGGCCCTGGCGCGGCCCACGTTCTCCGTGGAGCTCTTCGCCGACACCGCCGCCGGCCGCCTGACCATTCCGGCGCTCGGCGTGGCGCGCGCCGTGGCCGACAACTTCAGCCCGGCCGCGGCCGAGGGCGAGGCCGCCACGCGGCTTCGCGACTACCTCGCGGGCATCGGCGCGGACCCCGGCGAAGCGCCCGTCGAAACCGTCGAACTGTCCTCGTTCCCGATGGTCGAAGGCCAGACCCAGGTCGGCCACAACATCCGCGTGGCCTGCCAGGTGCGCCCGGGCGTGCTGGCCGCGTACAAGCAGGCGGTTTCGCAGTCATGCTGAAGGCGCGCCATCCCCTCGGTATCGTCTTTTTCCCGGCCTTCGACTGGGCCATCTCGCCCACGCACCCCGAACGCCAGGAACGCCTGCTCTACACCCAGGACCAGTTGCGCGAGGAAGGCGTCTTCGACATCGCCGGCATCACCGAGCTCAAGCCCGACCTCGCCACGGCCGCGGACGTCTCCCGCGTGCATTTCTGCTTCCCGGACGTGGCCGCCGTGACCACCGCCTCCCACCTCGTCTCCGCCGGCGGGGCCATGCGCGCCGCGCGCACGGTCATGGACAAGGAGGCGCAAAAAGCCTTCGCCCTGGTGCGTCCGCCCGGACACCACGCCATGAAGGTGGTCCACGGCGCGCGCGGCTTCTGCAACATCAACATCGAGGCCGTCATGCTCGAATGGCTGCGCGAGCACTACGGCCCCCTGCGCGTGGCCATCGTGGACACCGACTGCCACCACGGCGACGGCACGCAGGACGTCTACTGGCACGACCCGGACACGCTCTTTATCTCCCTGCACCAGGACGGGCGCACGCTCTACCCCGGCACGGGCTACCCCTACGAATTGGGCGGCCCGCGCGCGCTCGGGGCCACCGTCAACGTGCCCCTGCCGCCCGGCACCTCCGACGAAGGCTTCCTCTTCGCCATGCGCGAAGTGGTGCTGCCGCTCATCGAAGACTTCAAGCCCGACCTCGTCATCAATTCCGCCGGCCAGGACAACCACTTTTCCGACCCCATCACGGAAATGGCCTTTTCGGCGCAGGGGTACGCCCGCCTCACCGAACTGCTCGGCGCGGACATCGCCGTGCTCGAAGGCGGCTACGCCATCCAGGGGGCGCTGCCCTACGTCAACCTCGGGCTCGTGCTTTCCATGGCGGGCCTGGACTACTCCCACGTGCGCGAACCCAACTTCGACCCCGCCGCCGTGCGCCAGTCGGCCAAGGTCACGGGATACATCGAGGAAATCTGCCGCGAAATCACGGCCCTGGCCCGCAATCCCAAGGGGCCGGGCAAAGGCGATGTCGTCAACGGCTGGTTCACGCGGCGCAAGACTTTGTATTACGATACGGACGCCATAACGGAATACCAAACCGAATCCGTGCGGCTGTGCGACCACTGCCGGGGCGTTCTCAAATACGAAACCGAATCCACGCGCAACCCGCTGTGCCTGGGCGTCGAAGCGCCCATCGGCGCCTGCGAGAAATGCGTGGAGGAAGCCTACCGTATCTACGAAGCCGGCCAGATCAAAGGCGAATACCGCCATCTGCAACTCATCGACCGCGTCGGGAAGAACTACGCCAGCTTTACGGGATAGTTTCGGGGGATGGGAAACGGGAGACGGGGAAGAAGGGAAGAGGCCTTCGCATCTCCCCTCCGCTCCTTATTCCGGCTTCCAGTCGGTCAGCACACCCGTCTCGTTGCGTTCCAGCCAGTCGTGCAGGCCGTCCACATCGCGCACGCCTCCGGAAACCACGGCCCGGTAGAGGTCCACGGACAGGAGGGACGTGTCCGGCGTGCGGGCGCGCCAGGCTTTGAGTTCGAGGATGGCGCGACGCGTTTCGGGCGTGAGCGCCTTGGCCAGGGGGGCGACGAGGTCTTCGCCGCGAGGCAGGGCGTAGTCGTCCGGCGCGCTCCACATGTCGATCTTCCAGGTACTGCCGTCGGTGTCCTCGAAGCGCAGCATCCAGTAGAGCGCCTTGTCCGGGCCGTGCATGTGGTTTTGGAAGAGCGCCTCGCGCACCCCGGGATGGCGTGAGGCCTGGGCGAGCACGGTGAAACCGTCCTCGGGGCGCAGCACGGGGCAGTAGACTTCCATGTCGATGTCCGGGTCGAGGGCTAGGCCGTGGGCCACGGCCCCGACCAGCACCGGCCGCCCGAAGCGGCTCCACGCGCGCACGAGCTCCAGCGCGTCCAAAATTTGTTTGGCGCGCCGGCACATCGTGCGGCTTTTTTCCATCACGTCGGGTGTTGCGCCCATGGGTCACCTCCGTACGACCGGTCAGAGGTTGGGACGCCCGAGGGGGCGGGCGGTCAGAAGTTGGGGCTGGGGCTTGCCGCGCCGCTTCCTGCGGGCGGGGTCCCGGTCCCGGTTGCGCCTGGAGCCGGGCGGGGGGCGACGAGGCCCGCGGCCTTGAGCTTTTCCATGACCCCGGCGAGCAGGGTGAAGGATTCGACAAAGCCTTCGGTGGTCATGACGAGGCGCTGCCTGCGCTCCTTGGTCGGCTGTCCCTTGGCGTCGAGGCCCTCGCCCATGGCGAAGAAATCGATGCGCACGGCTCCCTTGCCGAAGCCGATGCCGAGGATGCCGTCCACGAAAAGTTCGTCGCTCATATCGGAAGCTCCTGGGAAGTTCAAGGTTCGCGAAGGCTTTCGTCGAAAGCCCGCACCAGGGGGTAGGCGAGGTAGGTGATGACGCGGCGGGCGCCGACCTTGATCTCGGCCGTGGCGGAAAGCCCGGGGAACAGGTGGAAGTCCGGCGGCACGTCGGTGAGATGCGCGTCAGTCACGGCCGCGCGCACGCGGTAGAAGAGGCGCTGGCCTTCGGGGGTCTGTTTTTCCAGGGCGTCGGGGCTGATGGTCGCGACCGTGCCCGAGGCCGTGCCGTGGCGCTGGAAGGGAAAGGCGTCGAACTTGATGCGCACGGCGTCGCCCGGGCGCACGCGGCCGATGTCCTGGGCGGCGACTTCCGCTTCGAGCACGAGGCTGTCGCCCTGGGGCACGAGGGTGAGCAGCGTTTCCCCGGCCCCGGCCACGGCGCCGGCGGCCTTGGCCGCGACGTCGAGGACCGTGCCGGATTCGGGGGCGCGCAGCACCACCTGTTCCCGCAGGTGGGCGGCCTTGCGGCGCTGTTCCTCGGCGGCGGCGAGGTCGCGGCTGGCCTGCGCCAGGTCGCCTGCGTCCTCTGCGGCGCGGTTGGTCTGGAAATCGCGTTTTTCGGCTTCGGCGCGGGCCAGGGACTGGTGCAGTTCGCCGGCCTCGTTGCCGAGTTTGGTCAACTGGCCTTCGGCTTCGATGCGCTGGCTTTGGGCCTTCATGTATTCGACCTTGGAGCTGGCTCCCTGCTTGTAGATGTCGCCGTACATGCGCTCCAGGTCGCGGGCAAGGGTGATCTGCTTCTTGTTCTTGGCCGCTTCCGCGGCGTTGGTGGCGAGCTTGGCGGAAAGTTCGCCCACGCGCCGGTCGAGCGCCTCGAGCTTGGCGTCGTATTCCTTGCGACGCGCGGCGAGCAGTTCGCGTTCCAGGCGCAGGTCGTCCGCGGACAGGCCTTTGGGCGCGGCGCAGGAACCACCGGTTTCGCAGGTGAGCCGCCAGACCTTGGCCGCGAGCACGCGTTCTTCCTTGTCGCGCTCGGCCAGCCCCGCCTCGGCCAGGGTCGGGTCCAGGGTGACGAGGGGGTCGCCTTTGCCCACGGTCTGGCCGGCGGTGACGCGGATGTCGCGGATGACGCCGCCGTCTGGCGAAGCCACGGCCACGTTGCGTCTGGCGGAGACGAGCTTTCCCGGCGCGGCCACGATGCGGTCCACCTTGGCCAGGCAGGCGAACAGCAGGGCGCACAGGAAAAACGCCAGCAACAGGTAGAGGGTGGCGCGGTAGCGCACGGGCACGGGCGCGGCCAGGATTTCCAGGGCCGGCGGCTGGAAGGCGGCAAACCGCGGCGCGGGCATCGCCGAGCCGGGCGGTGTCGCCACGGCCGGCGGCCGCTTCCGCTTCCACGGCGCGATCACCGACGCCTCCCTGCCATGTCTCCCCCTTCCTGGAGGCCCGGGAGGGGGAGACCCTCCCGGCCGCCGGAGGCATTTTCCCCTAGAATTTCACGCCGCGCACGGCGTCGAGGGTACGGGCGTAGTCGTCCTCGCTGTGGGCGAAGGACGTAAAGGCGCATTCGTAGGCCGAGGGGGCGAGGATGATGCCGGCCTCGCGCATCTGGTTGTAGAAGCTGGCGTAACGCGCGGCGTCGCCGGCCTTGGCCGATTCGAAGTCCCTGACCGGGCCCTGGCAGAAGAAGAGGGTGAAGAGCGAGGCGACCTGGGTGAGGTACACGGGCGCGCCCTTTTCGCGCAGGATGGCGGCCATTTCCTCGGCCAGGGCCTTGGTGCGCGCGGCCAGCCCGTCGTAGTCGGCCTTCTTGAGCGCGCCAAGGGTCGCCAGGCCCGCGGCCATGGCCAACGGATTCCCGGAAAGCGTGCCGGCCTGGTAGACGTCGCCGCAGGGCGCGATGCGTTCCATGATGCGGCGCTTGCCGCCGTAGGCCCCGACCGGCAGGCCGCCGCCGATGATCTTGCCCAGGCACGTCAGGTCCGGGTCGATGCCGAACACCGATTGCGCGCCCCCGTAGGCCAGGCGGAAACCGGTGATGACCTCGTCGAAGATGAGCAGGGCGTCGTGGTTGGCCGTCAGTTCACGCAGGCCTTCCAGGAAGCCGGGGAGCGGGGGAACGAGCCCCATGTTGCCGGCCACGGGCTCGACGATGACGCAGGCGATGTCCGGCCGGGTGCGGAAGAGTTCCTTGACCGCAGCGAGGTCGTTGTAGGGGGCGAGCAGGGTGTGGCGCACGGTGTCTTCGGGCACGCCCGGCGTGCCGGGGATGCAGAAGGTGGCGAGCCCCGAGCCGGCGGCGGCGAGGAAGCTGTCGGCGTGGCCGTGGTAGCCGCCGATGCATTTGATGATCATGGATTTGCCGGTGAATCCCCGGGCCAGGCGCACGGCGCTCATGGTGGCCTCGGTGCCGGAGTTGACCATGCGCACCATGTCGATGCCGGGCACGGCGTCCACCACGGCCTGGGCGAGCGCGACCTCGTCGGGGCAGGGCGCGCCGAAGCTTGCGCCCTTGTCCGCGGCGGCGTGGATGGCGGCGTTGACCTCGGGATGGTTGTGTCCGAGCAGCATGGGGCCCCAGGACATGACGTAGTCGATCATCTCCCGACCTTCGACGGTGGTCATTTTCGAGCCGTTGGCCGAGGCGATGAACAGGGGATCGCAGCCCACGCTGCGGCAGGCCCGCACGGGGCTGTTGACGCCGCCGGGAATGAGTTGCTGGGCCTTGGCGAAAAGCGTTGCGGAATCGGTCATGCGTCGGCTCCGAAGGTGTTGGCGTTATGGGGTGTCGTAAAGGGTCAGGACGTAGCCGTTGATATCTTCGATGCTGAGTTCCCGCCCGCCGCGCAGGGCCTGGTGCGGGGCCTTGATGAAAGGCACGGCGTCGGCGAGGCGCGCGGCCACGGCGTCGAAGTCGTCGCAGCGCAGGCCGATGACGGCCGGGCCGCCGATGCGGGCTTCGGACAAACGCGGCAGTTCGGCGGCCAGGGAGGAGCGGGACTGGAACGCGAGGACGGCGTCCCCGCTTGCCACCTCGGCGTAGGCCAGCCGGACGGGAGCGGGCCAGGCCGCCACGGGCCGGCGCGTGGCTTCGTCCACGCCCTTGGTAAAGGCGAACCCGAGGATTTCATTGTAAAAGGCCACGGTCCGGTTGACATCTTCGACCATGAGCCTGGGCGCGACCTGGATGACGGACATGCGCATGCTCCTTCCGGCGGCGGCCGGCCTTTGCGAGGCTGCATGGTAGCCGGGAGGGGCGGGCGGCGCAAGCCTGCGGCGGAAGCGGGGATTTTCTCCTGTAAAGCGAGGGTATTCCCGAGGCGCTGGCGCGGCGGCATTCCGTCCTGCCATGGCGGATTTTTTTCAGCAAAAAATGATAATATACCGAAATTATATAATAAGTATTTTCAGACCACCGGGCCGGGAGGGGTCGTTTCGGCTTGACAAGGCCCAGTGCCTCCACTAGGTAGCGACGCTTCAAAACGGACCGAGAATCACTCCGTATCACCCTCGCGGCTCGCTTCATCTCCGAGAGTATTCCTCGCATCACCGAAGTCATCCGATCCATGCCCGCCGCAGCCGGGATCGTCTTGCCAGCAGCCGGGGCAACCCGTCGCCAGATCGACGGATATTGCAACGGCACTGCATGGAGCATTGTGCAGCATGAGAGTCTTCATATTATTTATTATGGCGTTAACCTTAGCAGTTACTGTCGAGGCATCCCAGGCTAAAAAAGTTGTGCTTGGAAAGTATTCCCCCAAAAAACGCATTGCCGCCACGGTCACCGCCTACACCCCCTCCCCCCGGGAAAACGGCGGACCGGGCACCAAATCCGGCACAGCCCTCGGCACGCCCATCCGGCCGGGCATCGTGGCCGTCTCCCGGGACCTGCTGCGCGCGGGCTGGGATTTCGGCGACAAGATCCACATCGAGGGCCTCGGCGTCTTCATCATAGAAGATACCATGCACCAACGCTTCCGGCGCACGATCGACGTGGCCGTGCCCAACATGGCTGCGGCACGCAAGATCGGGAAGATGACGGGCATCGAGGTGACGCTCCTCGAGACACCGGCAGGATCGGAGAGCTGAGCGAGGCTCCTGCCGCGCCCGGATAAACGGCCGGGGAAGCGTACGCGCCCGGCTGTTTTCAGGTCTTCTTGACCACCACCAGGGTGACGTCGTCCTCCTGGCGGACCGCGCCGCGAAAGGCGGCCAGGTCCGTGATGACGGCCGCGACGATTTCCGCCGCGGACCCCCGCGCCGCGCGGCGCACCGTTTCCATGAGCCGCTCCTTGCCGTACATCGCGCCCGAGGCGTTGCGGGCCTCCCAGATGCCGTCCGTGCCGATGACGAGGACGAGCCCCGGCCGGTCGAAGGGCATGGCGCTCTCCACGTAGAGGTATTCCGGCTCGATGCCGAGAGGCAGCCCCTTGCCCGGCCATTGTTCGAAACGGTCGGCGTCGGGGTCGTAGAGGATGACCGGGTCGTGCCCGGCCCGCACGTAGCGCGCCACACCCGAGCGGGGCCGCACCTCCATGCCGAGCAGGGTCATGAACCGGCCCGAATCGCCGACGTCGCGGCACAGCAGCCGGTTGGCGCGGGTCACGCGCTGGCCCGGGGTCTCGCTGTCCTCGGTGGCCAGCAGCAGCGCCCGCGCCGTGGCCATGAGCAGGGCCGAGGGCACACCGTGCCCGGTCACGTCGCCCACGGCCGTATCCAGGCAGGCCTCGCCGTCGCGGTCCACGGCCCGGTAGTCGAGGTAGTCGCCGCCGGTCTCGTCGCAGGCGATGGCCGCGCCGGCGATGTCGAGCCCGGGCACGACGGGCGGCGCGGCGGGCAGCAGGTTCTGCTGCACCTCCTGGGCCAGTTCCAGGGAGCGTTGCAGCCGCAGGTGGTCGGCCAGCACCGGCACGGTTTCGTTGAAGGCGTTCACAAGCTCCTGGCGCTCGTCCTTCAGGTGAAACGACAGGCGCACGGAAAAATCCCCCCGCCCCAGGCGCTTCCAGGCGTCGATCATGGCCATCATCGGCCGCACGAAGGCCTTGGCGATCCACAGCGCGGCGACCGTCGCCGCTGCCAGCACGGCCAGCATCGCGCCGCCGGACAGGCGCAGCAGGTTGCCCACGGCCGCGCCGATTTCCTGCGTGGCCTGTTCGGCCAGGGGCGCGAGCATGGACTTGGGCACGATGATGAGGAAATAGGCGTCGTCCATGAACCGCGAGTAGGCCCAGAAGGCGTCCTCGCCGTGGTAGGGAAGCTCCGCCGCGCCCGCGCCGCCGCGTTTCATGGCGGCCAGCAACGCGCCGAAGCGGGTCGTGTCCGGCGAGGACAGGCGCTCGAAGTTGATGGCGCTCTTCCAGTCCGGCACGTGGTTCTCGTAGGAGCGCTGGGCCCAGACGTAGAGGCTGTCGCGGCCCGTGGCCGGATCGAGGGCCGGGGCGACGAGGAAGGTGCGCATGGCCTCGGACCACTGGGAGGCGATCTCCTGTTCCTGGAGCACCCGGGCCAGGGGCACGTCCAGGCTGGCCACGCCGAGGAAGCGGCCGCCGGGGCCGGCAAGGGCCTTCGAAAGCGTGAGCGTCACCTGTCCCGTGGCGGCATCCACGGCCGGGGCGTTCCAGATGACGGGGCCGCCGGCCGGGGCGAAGGGGGCGAAGGCCGCCTTGGCCGCCGTGTACCAGGGCCGTTCCCGGGGATCGTAGTCCGCGGGATAGCCGGCGTGACCGGGGAAGGAGACGTGGCTGCCGTCTTCCAGGGTCACGGAGGCGAACAGCAGCAGGTCGCCGAGTTCGGCGCGCAGCAGGGAAAAGGTCGGCCCCAGGGAGGCGAGGCGGATGTCTTCGCCGTTTTTCCCCCTGGCCCCGGGCGGGCGGTAGATCACGGGCGCGTCGTGGCTGATGGGCAGACGCTCGCTGCCGCCGTCGGCCAGCCGCTTGGCGTAGCCCGCGTCGTCGGCCATGTCCGGGGGCGCGTTGCGCGCGGTGGCCACGTCCGGCGCGCGGTAGACCGGCGTGGGCTCGGCGGCCCGGGCTCCCGCGCCGGCCACGGTCCGCTCGGCTTCGGAGGCCAATACGGTGACGCTGAAGTCCATGGCGCTTTTGGAGCGCCTAAGCACCAGCGCATAGTCCTCGGCGGTCTGCCGCAGCTCGTTTTTGATGATGCCCGTCAGGATTTCCCGGCCTTCGTCGGCAATGGCCCGGCCGAGCCGGACGACATTGCCGCGGGTAAACCCCGTGAGCGCCACAAGCGGCACGAGGCTGAAGGCCAAAAGAACCAGGAAAAATTTCCAGCGCAGCCGCATCGTCGCTCCCTCACCGATATGATTACGGAAGGGCCGCTTCCTGCGCAACGGAAAATCGCTGCTGCGGCGAAGCGCTCCAGGCTTCCGCCGTATTTGACAAAATGGCCGTATTGCCGCATCTTGGCTCATTACGGATTGCCCTGACGTCTGCCACCCGATCGCCGCCGGGCCCTTGGTCGCGGTTTGGCGGAAAAGGAATTGTCGCGCCCATGCCCATGATCGAATTCCACAACGTCCAAAAATGGTACGGCGAATTTCACGTCCTCAAAGGCATTTCCGACGCCGTCGAGCCGGGTGAGGTGCTCGTCATCTGCGGCCCGTCCGGATCGGGCAAATCCACGCTGATCCGCTGCGTCAACCGGCTGGAGGAATACCAGAAAGGCCACATCCTCTTCGACGGCCACGACATCCACGGCGACGACATCGACGTCAACCGCCTGCGCTGCGACATCGGCATCGTGTTCCAGCAGTTCAACCTCTACCCCCACCTCTCGGTGCTCAAGAACATCACCCTGGCCCCGATCAAGGTCAAAAAGATGGCGCGCAAGGAAGCCGAGGACTTGGCGCTTTCCCTGCTCGACCGCGTGGGCATCCATGCGCAGGCCAAAAAGTATCCGGCCGAACTCTCGGGCGGGCAGCAGCAGCGCGTGGCCATCGCAAGGGCCCTGGCCATGCACCCCAAGGTCATGCTCTTCGACGAGCCCACCTCGGCGCTCGACCCGGAGATGATCAACGAAGTACTCAATGTCATGAAGGATCTGGCCCGCGACGGCATGACCATGCTGTGCGTGACCCACGAAATGGGCTTCGCCCGCGAGGTCGCCGACCGGGTGGTGTTCATGGACCACGGCGAAGTCATCGAAGGCGCGCCGCCCGGGGAGTTCTTCAGCAATCCCCGTCATGAGCGCACCAAGCTGTTTCTCAAGGAAATCTTGTGACCACCTTTTCCGCGGCCCGGAGAAAAAACACCCCAACCGCCCCTGAGGAGGCTTCCATGCGCAAAACTGCCTGGATTTCGACCCTGGTCTGCCTCGCCGTCCTGTGCGCGGCCCCGTTCGCCACCGCCGGCAAGCTCGACGACATCAAAGCGCGCGGAGCCCTCGTCGCCGGCGTCAAGGACTCCCAGCCGCCCTTCGGCTACGTGGACGAGAAGAGCAACCAGATCGTGGGCTTCGAAATCGACCTCATGGAAGCGCTGGCCAAACGCCTGGGCGTGAAGCTGGAACTCAAGCCCGTCACCTCCTCCACGCGCATCCCCATGCTCGGCCAAGGCGCGGTGGACATCGTCGCCGCCACCATGACCCACAAAAAGGAGCGCGAGGACCAGGTCGACTTCTCCATCACCTATTTCATGACCGGCCAGAAGTTGCTGGTCAAAAAGGGCGGCGGCGTCAATTCCGCGGCCGACCTCGCCGGCAAGAAGGTCGCCTCGGTCAAGGGCTCCACTTCCGAACAGAACGTGAAGAAGGCCCAGCCCGGCTGCACCGTCATTTCCTTCGAAACCTACCCCGAGGCGTTCCTCGCCCTCAAGCAGGGCAAAGTGCAGGCCATGACCACGGACGAGTCCATCCTCGTCGGCATCAAAAACAGCGATGACAACCCGGACGCCTGGGAAATCGTCGGCGACTACATCTCCCCCGAGCCCTACGGCCTGGGCCTGCCGGAAAACGACTCCGACTTCCGCGACTTCGTCAACCTGGCGCTCATGAACATGTGGGAGACCGGCGAATACCAGAAGATCTACGAGAAGTGGTTCGGCAAGGGCAAGAAGGACTATCTGCCGCTGACTTGGAAGATGGAGCTGTGGCCGTAGGCCGCGCACGCGCCTGACCTGCCGTCCGGGTCGGGCGGCCGCTCCGCTTTCGATGCGCCAGGTCCGCGCCGGCCGGAGTCATCCGGCCGGCGCGGACGGCGTGCGGCGGGCAACGACAATCGAGGGTTTGGGGAACTTCCTTGGCGTACCAATTCGACTTCGGCCAGGTGGTCAGCGGCGAATACGGGCAGTGGCTCGTGTCCGGCCTCGTCACCACGCTGCACATCTCCGCCATCTCCATCGTCCTGTCCCTGGCGCTCGGTACGTGTATCGCCGTGCTGCGCCTGTCCAAGGTCAGGCCGCTGGTCTGGTTCAGCGCTTCCTATACCGAATTTTTCCGCAACACGCCGCTGCTGGTCCAGATTTTCTTCTGGTATTTCGGCTCCTACAACGTGCTGCCGAACGTGGTCAACGAGTGGCTCTACCAGCGCGACTTCGAATTCGCCTGCGGGGTCATCGCGCTCACCGTCTACACCAGCGCATTCATCGCCGAGGAAATCCGCTCCGGCATCTTCTCCATCCCGAAAAACCAGCTCGAGGCCTCGCGCGCCTGCGGTCTGTCCTTCACCCAGGCCATGGCCTACGTGATCCTGCCGCAAGCCTTTCGCGTCATCATTCCGCCGCTGATTTCCCAGTTCCTGAACCTCATCAAGAACTCGTCGCTGGTGATGACCATCGGCGTCATGGACCTGACCTACATGGCCCGCCAGATCGAGGCGCACACCTTCCACGGCTTCGAGGCCTTCACCGTGTCCACAGCCATGTACCTGTGCATCTCCCTGCTCGTTTCCCTTGGCGTCAACCTCTACAACCGGCGCGTGCTTCGCGTGCGGTCGCACTAGGGGGAACGCGCCATGCACTGGAACGTCGTCGCCAACAACTTCGACTACCTGCTCATCGGGGCCTTTCCCAAGGGGCCGCTCGGTGGCCTCGCCATGACCGCCATCCTCGCCGTGGGCGGCATTTTCGGCGCATTCTGGCTGGGGCTCGGCATCGGCCTCATGCGCATCGCCAAGAACCGCAGGCTGCGCTGGCCGGCCATGGCCTACATCGAGATCATCCGCGGCACGCCGCTGCTCATGGTCGTGTTCTGGTTCTACTTCCTGGCTCCGGTGCTGTTGGGCAAAACCCTGCCCGAGGCCGAAAGCGCCCTCGTCGCGCTCATCGTCTTCACCAGCGCCTACATCGCGGAAATCGTCCGCGCCGGGGTCGAATCCCTGCCCAAAGGCCAAATGGAAGCCGCCCGGGGCACAGGCCTCTCCCACGTCCAGGCCATGATCCACGTGATCCTGCCCCAGGCGCTCTTCAACATGATCCCGTCCTTCGTCAACCAGTTCGTTTCCTTGACGAAAGACACCTCGCTCGCGTTTATCATCGGCGTCAACGAACTGACCAAGGCCGCCACGCAAATCAACAACCGCACCCTGACCGCACCCACCGAAATCTTCATCACCATCGCCCTGCTCTATTTCGTGATCTGCTTCTGCCTGACCGAACTTTCACGCTGGCTGGAACGGCACATCAACCGCTACCAGGCGCGCGGACGTTAGTGAGGAAGAGGGGAAGAAGAGAAAGAGAAGATGCCTCCGGCGGCCAGGAGGGGATGATCCCCTCCTGGACCTCCCCGACGGGGGAGGAGTGGGACGGTCGTTGGACGGGGCGTCGGGGGCTGTGGTCGCGGAAATGGGGCTGCCCCGCAGGCCGCAAAGCCGGCCAGCACGGCAGCCTCATTTCCGCGACCACGGGCGCCAGCGGCGAAGCGCCGCATTTTAAGAAATCAGGTCAGTAAAATTCCGTCAAACTCGCCCCGAAGGGGCGACGGGCCTCGCCGACGCACTCCCGCCCTCGACCACGTTTCCACCCGCTGACCCAATCCCCCGCCCAGGGGGTCCGGGGGGGATGATCCCCCCCGGCCGCCGGAGGCATCTTCCCATCCCATCCCATCCCTTCGCGCCCCTTCCCTTTCTCACTTCGTCCTAGGGCGTTTTCACCCCAAGCAACCGCAACAGTCCGTCAAGGATCGTGAGGGGATGGGGCGGGCAACCGGGGATGAAGAGATCGACGGGCAGCACGGCGGGCGCGCCGCCGTGGGTTTCGGGGCTTGTGGCGAAGAGGCCGCCGGAGATGGCGCAGGCGCCCACGGCCACGGCGATGCGGGGATCGGGCACGGCGTCGAAGGTGTCGCGCGTGGCCTGGCGCATGTTTTCGGTCACGGGGCCGGTCACGGCCACGCCGTCGGCGTGGCGGGGCGAGGCTACGAAATCGATGCCGAAGCGGCCGAGGTCGAAGACGACGGTGCCGAGCACGTTGATGTCGGCTTCACAGGCGTTGCAGCCGCCGGCGCTGATCTGGCGCAATTTGAGCGAGCGGGCGAAGAGGCTGCGCCGCTCGGGGGCGAGGGGCGCGACGTCCGGTTTCGTGCCGGGGCGCAGGACGAGGCCCTGGCGGTTGGAGCTGGCCATGCGGTGGTCGCCCGTGAAGCGCACGCGGCCGCCCGGACAGGCGGCGCAGACCCCGCAGAGGATGCAGCGGCCGAGGTCGAGAAAGAGGCCCTTATCGTCCGTGCCGAGCGCGCCCGTGGGGCACAGCCCGGCGCAGACGGCGGCGCAGTCCCCGGCGCAGGGGCCGTCGGTCAGCTCGGGCCGTCCCCGGTAGCGCGGCGGCAGGGGCGGCACGCTTTTGGGGAAGGCGACGGTGCGCCGTCCCTGGCGCAGGCGTTCGAGCAGAATGCGAAACATGCTGGCGTCCCTACAGGTCGTTGCCGCAGTACGACAGGTTGAAGCTCTTGTTGCACAAGGGGAAATCCGAAACCTGCTGCCCGCGCAGGGCCACGGCCAGACCGAACCAGTTGTGGAAGGAGGGGTCGATGATCTTGTAGGCGGCGAAGCGGCCGTCCGGGCCGGTCACGGCCACGTGGCGGATTTCGCCGCGCCAGCCCTCGACGAGGCCAACGGCCAGCCGGTCGGGCGGCAGCGTTGCCGGCAGGGCGTGGCGGATCGGTCCGTCCGGCGGATCGGCCAGGGCCGCGTCCAGGAAATCCAGGGAGGTTTCCATTTCCAGCCGGCGCACCAGGGCCCGGGCGTAGACGTCGCCGAAATCGTGCAGGGACAGCGGGATGTCGCGGGGGCCTGTGCCGGGCAGGGGAAAGGTGCGCCGCGCATCGCGGGGCAGGCCGCAGGCGCGGGCCGGCGGGCCGACGAGGCCCAGTTCCAGGGCCTGGGTCGCGTCCAGGGTTCCCGTGCCCTCGAAGCGGGCCAGGGCCGTGGAGGAGACGAAAAGCAGTTCGCAGGCTCCGAACGCGGCGCGGCGTCCGGCCTCGACGCGGGCGGCCAGCGCGTCGCGCGTGGCGTCGTCGAGGTCGAAAAGCGCCCCGCCCGGGCGCACGAGGCCCCGGCCGAAGCGGTTGCCGCACAGCAGCGCCGTCATGTTGAGGAAATCGCCCCGGATGCGGCCGCAGTAGGACATGGTGGGCAGGTAGCCCACATCCCCGGCGAACGCGCCCAGGTCGCCCGTGTGGTTGGCCAGCCGCTCCAGTTCCAGGGCCAGGCGGGCCATCCAGCGCCCGCGCGGCGTGGCCGGTTCCCCGGCCAGGCTCTCCATGACCGCGGCGTGGGCCAGGCTGTGCCCGATGCTGGTGTCTCCGGCCACGGTCTCCATCAGGTGCGGCGTGCGCAGGTCCGGGCCGCCCATGAGCAGGCGCTCGACGCCCCGGTGCTGGTAGCCGAGGCTTATTTCCAGGTGCATGACGTTTTCGCCGTAGCACTGGAAGCGGAAGTGCCCGGGTTCGATGATGCCGGCATGGACCGGGCCCACGGCCACTTCGTGGACGTCCTCGCCGCGCACCCGGAACTGCTCGGTCACGCCCGGGGCCGGGCGCGGCCCGTCCGGGTAAACGAAGGAAGGCGTAAAGCGCACGGGCTTGAGCCAGGGATGGCCTTCGGGCCGGATCTCCCACTGCTCGAAGAGTTCGCGCTCGAACATGTGGCATTGCGGGCATTCGGGTGTGAGGCTCGGATAGACCGAGAGAGGTCCGGTGCGCCACACGGCGAGGCGGCCGTCGTGGTCGCGGCCGGTGAGGGCGACAAGTCCCACGCCGCCTTGTCCGGGCAGCCCGAACAGGGCCATGACGCGCCAGCCGGCGGCCACGCGGTCGAGGACGCGCTGGCGGAACGCTTCCAGGGGCAGGACGGGAATCTCGGCCAGGGCGAGGCTTTGGGTATGGGAAAATTCCATGGCGTCAGCCTCCGATGGCCCCGGCCACGCGGGTGAGGAAGGCCCCGAGGGGGGCGGGCAGGTAAAGGCCGAGGACGAGCGCCAGGGCGAGCAAGGCCAAAGGTGGCCCCCAGGCAATGGCCGGTTCCGTCTGCGGCGGATGCACGGCCGGCGGCACCGGCCCCTGGACCATGCGCACCACGGGCACGGACATGCCGACGAAGATGATCGCCAGGAAGGCCAGGCAGCACACGGCCGCGACGCTATGGCCGCCGGCGAACATGGCGCGCAGCAGCAGCAGTTCGCTGACGAAAATGCCGAACGGCGGTGAGCCGCAGATGGCCAGGAATCCGGCGGCCCACAAGGCCCCGGTCACGGGCAGGGCGCGGAAAAGCCCCCTGGCGTCGTGGCAGGAGCGCGTGTGGTAGAGCGCCAGGATGTTGCCGGAAATGAGAAACAGCGCGCCCTTGGTCAGGGAATGGCAGGCGGCGTGGAGCATGGCCGCGAAGGTGGCCGCGCCGCCGATGCCGACGCCAAGGGCGAGGATGCCCATGTGTTCGACGCTCGAATAGGCGAGCAGGCGCTTGTAGTCGCCCTGGCCGACGATGAAGACCGCGGCCAGTCCCATGGAGAAGAGCCCGAACAGGACGAGCAGGCCGCCGCTGAAGTCGGCCATGCCCGCCGCGCCGAGGATCTGGTGCGCGCGCAGGATGCCGAGGAAGGCGCAGTTGAGCAGCGCCCCGGACAAAAGCGCCGAAACCAGGGACGGCGACTGGCTGTGCGCGTCGGGCAGCCAGTTGTGCATGGGCGCGAGCCCCATCTTGGTGCCGTAGCCGACGAGCAGGAAAATGAACGCCGCCTTGAGCCAGGGTTTTCCGGCCACAGCCGCGCGGGGCAGCATGGACGCGAGGTCCATGGAGGCCAGCGGGCTCGCCTGGTCGAAGAAGGCCACGGAGAAAAGGATGTTGCCGAGCAGCGCCAGGGCGATGCCCACCGAGCAGATGAGCAGGTATTTCCAGGTCGCTTCCAGGGAGCGGCGGTGGCGGTGGAAATAGATCAGCGGGGCGCTCGAGAGCGTGGTTGCCTCGATGCCGACCCAGAGCACGGACAGGTTGCGCGTGGACGCGACCAGGGTCATGGCGGCCAGGAACAGGCACAGACAGGCGGTGAAGATGCGCTCCGGGGCGTTGGTGAACATGGAGCCGTCCTGGAAGTCGCGCTTGGCCCCGGCGCCTTCGGCGCGCAGGTAGCCCGTGGCGTAGATGGCGGCGGCGAGAAACAGCAGGCTCGCCAGGGACAGGAACAGCTGTCCCGGGGCGTCGAGTTCCAGCAGCCCGCCCCAGGCCGGATGCGGCGGCACGGCGAACGTGGCGGCGACAAGCGCCGTGTGCAGGCAGGCGGCGAAAATGAGCACGGCGCGGCGGGGCCGGTCGGCGGCAAGGGCCAGGCACAGGGCCGCGGCCAAAATCGGGACGAGAAGCAGGGCGCTTAGCATGGGGCATCAGTCCCGCAGGCTGCAAAACCGTCCGACGTCGATGGACTCGAAGGTCTTGTTGATGTGGTGGATGGCGATGCCCATGACGAAGACGGCCACGAACACGTCGAGGAGCACGGACAGTTCCAGCCAGACCGATCCCTGGCCGGAGAGCGGCGTGCCGAGCAGGAAGATGCCGTTTTCCGCGCCGAGGTAGCCGATGACCTGGGTCAGGGCCTTTTTGCGGGCCACGACCAGGGTCAGGCCGGCGAAGATGGTGGTCAGCGCGGCCGGAAAAAGCAGCGGCGGAAACAGCCCGGGCGGAAACGGCAGGCGCGTTTCCAGCCAGAGCGAAAAGAGCAGTCCGGACACTCCGGCGATCAGGGAGAGGTGGAAGCCGAGCGTCGGTTCCACCACGGGGTTCACTTCGAGCCGCGAAAGCGTGCGCGCAAGCAGCCAGGGGAAACCCACGCCTTTGATGGCGAAGACGGCAAACGACAAGGCCAGGGCGTGGCCGTGTGCGGCAGCGCCGGAGAAAAGAAGCGGCACGGCGGCAAGCAGCGCCCCCTGCACCGCGGTCAGGCGGATGAGCACGCGCAGCCGCGAGATGGCGAGATACGCCAAATTGCAGCACAGCAGGGCGACCATGACGGACTGGAACAGTTCCACGCGCCTACCTCCACAAGGTCAGGACCAGGGCCAGGGCGGCGAGCCCGCCGGCCCCGCCCAGAAGGCGCGGCACGCGCGTGAGGCGAAGCCTTGCCATCACCGATTCCACCACGCCGACCAGCGCCGCAGTCGCGCCCATGGCGCCAAGCCAGACGCCCCAGGCGGCAAGGGGCGGCAGCCCCCTAAGCGGCAGCAGGCAGCCGACCGTCAGGGCGCAGAAAAGCCAGAGTTTGAGCGCCGCGCCGTAGACGATGGCGGCCATGTCCGGGCCGCTGTGGTCGAGGACCATGACCTCGTGGATCATGGTGAGCTCGAGGTGGGTGTTGGGATCGTCCACGGGCAGGCGGGAGTTTTCCGCCAGGAGCAGCACGAAAAGGATGGCCGGCACGAAAAATCCTTCCGGGGCGAAGGCAGGGCCGGGGCCGACGAGCATGGCCGAGAGGGAAAGCCCTTCGCTGCGGCTGGCCAGGCACAGGAAGCAGAGGAAGAGCACCGGCTCGGCCAGGGCGGAAAAGACCGCCTCGCGGCTTGCGCCCATGCCCTCGAAGCTCGAGCCCGTGTCCAGGGCGGCCAGCACCAGGGCCAGCCGGGAAAGCCCGAGCAGGTAGGCCATGAGCATGAAATCCCCGGTGAAGCGCATGGTCGCGGCCTGTCCCCCGGCCGGGACCAGGAGCAGGGCGCAACAGACGGCGGCCAGGGACACGGTTGGCCCTGCGGCGAACATCCAGGAAGCGGTGCGGCTTATGACCACTCCTTTGCGCAGGAGCTTGGCCAGGTCAAAATAGGTCTGAAGCAGCGGCCTGCCCTGGCGTCCGGCAAAACGGGCCTTGACCCGGTTGATGATGCCGAGGAGCAGGGGGGCGAGCAGCAGGGCCAGGAGGGGATGGAGCAAAGGCTGCATGTCAAAGCTTCCAGGCCAGCAGCAGGACCAGTGTGGCCAGCACGTAAAGGATGTACAGATGGACCCGGCCGTGCTGCACTACCTTGAGGGCGTCGCAGGCCTTGGCCACCAGTTCGAAGGCCGGGGTGAACACCGCGTTCTTGATCCGGTCCGGGGCCGCGACGACGAGGCGCGCGCCGGCGGGGAAATAGCCAGGGGCCATGTCCAGTCGGCTGGTCTGGCCCATGGGGCCGGACAGCAGCCGCGCCGCCGGTTCGACAAAGGAGGCCGGCCCGTACTGCATGCGCGCGGTCGGGGCGGCGTAGCCGCAGCCCCAGGTCGGCTCGCGGCGCACGCCGGTGGCGGCGAGCAGGCGGCGGCGCAAGAAAAGGATGACGGCCACGAGCACGAGCAGGACGCCGAGCACGGTCGCGACGCCTCCCTGCATGCCTTGCGCGTTGGCCGCCGCGGCGCGGGCCGGGGCGGCGTCTAAGCCGGGGAAGGTCAGGGCGGCCTTCATGGCCAGGGAAAAAAGCGCCGGCGCGGCCACGGCCGCAGCCACGCAGCAGCCGGCCAGGAGGAGAATAGGGGCGATGGCGTCGTTGCCCGGCGCATGGGCGGCGGCTGCGGCCGGCGTGCGGGGCTCGCCGAGAAAGGCCATGCCTTCGGCCTTGGCCAGGGCGGCCAGGGCGAAGCCGCCCACGGCGGCCAGGGCGGCCATGGCCGCGGAAAATCCGGCCTTGGGCAAGAGCCCGGGCAGGTCGAGGCCGTGGAACATGGCCACGGCCAGGGTCAGCTCGCCGGCGAACCCGGCCAGGGGCGGCAGGGCGGCGATGCCGGCCGCGGCCAGGGCGAAGGCCGCGCCCACGAGCGGCATGCGCTTGCCGAGCCCGCCCAGGTGGGCCAGGCGCACGCTGCCCACGCCATGGAGCACCTCGCCGGCGCACAGGAAGAGCGTGCCCTTGAAGGCCGCGTGGTTGAGCATGTGGAAAAGCGCGGCGCAAAACCCCAGCGCGGCCACGGCGGGCGCGTCCGCCTGGCGGCCCACGCAGCCGACGCCGATGCCCAAAAGGATGATGCCCATGTTTTCGACGCTGGAATAGGCGAGCAGGCGCTTGAGGTTGCCCTGGGCCAGGGCCTGGAGGATGCCGGAGAGGGCGGTGACGCAGCCCAGGGCGACGAGCGTCCAGCCCTGCCAGGGAGCCGTGGGGCCGAGCAGCTCCAGGGCGCGCCACAGGCCGTAGAGCCCGGCGTTGATCATGGCCCCGGAGAGTACGGCCGAGACATGGCTCGGCGCGGCCGGGTGGGCTTCGGGCAGCCAGACATGGAAGGGCACGAAGCCGGCCTTGGCCCCGAAACCGATAAGGGCGAGCGTAAACGGCACGGCCGGGGCCGCGAGCCGGCCGTCGGCGGTGGCCAGGCGCAGGGCGTCGAAGCCGGTCTGGCCCGCGCCCGCCCACAGCAGGACGAAAAAGGCGATGACGCACACCGCGCCGAGATGCGCGGCCACGAGGTAGATCCAGGATGCCTCCCGGACCTCGGCTTCCTCATCGTGGTGGGCGATGAGGAAAAACGGGGCCAGGGACATCAGTTCCCAGGCGATGAGGAAAAGGACCGCGTCCCGGGCGGTCATGACCAGGACGAGGCCCGCCAGGAGCAGGTTGTAGAAGAACCAGTGGGGGCCGGTGCGTTCCGTGCTGCCGTGCTCCCCGCCCAGGGCGGCCGCGCCGGAAACGGCGCACGCCGCGCCAAGGACGCACACCGGCAGCAGGAACAGGCGGCTGACCGGGTCGAGGCCCAGGGCGAACGCGCCGACGGGAAGCCCCCAGGGCAGGGTCAGGCCGACGGCGGCGTCGAAAGGCCCGCCCAGCACGGCGGCGAGCGCCGCCAGGCAGCCGAGGACCGCGCCCGCCGCACCTGCCAGATTGGCGGCCGAACCGCGGCCCGCGGCCAGGGAGGCCAGTGCGCCCGCAAGGCAAAGCGCGACCGAGACGAGAAGCCATTCCACGGGAAAAACCTCGTCATGGGGCCTTGCGACAACAAAAAGCGTCTTTGGTCCCAGGATATTGGAAAATGCTGTTGGCTATGCCCATTGGCAAGACATGTCAATGCGCCGGGCCGGCAAACCCGATGCGGGCGACGCGCGCCTGCTTGATCATCTAAAGCGGGCGGCGTATCGTCGAAATACTTGAATTTTTGATTCACGTGGTAGGCATTCCCTGAAACAGATCCAATACGGAGGCGCTATGGCCAAGTTTCTCGTCACCCTGTCCTGCGGTCCCGAAGCCCCGGTGCGGGCGGTGCGCGCCATGTTCCTGGCCAAGGTCGCGGCCGGCAAGGGGCACGACGTCACGGTGTTCCTGCTCGACGACGCCGTGTACTGGGCCAACCTTGGCATGGCCGAAAACGTGCGCATCCCCACGGGCGACGCCATGATCGACCAGATCCGGGAGTTGCAGGCCAAGGGCGTGAAGATCCTCGTGTGCAAACCATGCGCCGCATCCCGCATGATCGGCGCGGACGACCTGCCCCAGGGCTACGCGATCAGCACCGCCGCCGACCTGATCGACCTCGCCGCCGAATCCAAGGTGATTTCGCTGTAGGCTGCGGTTGGCAGGAGACGGTTGCGGATCGCGCCGTCCGGGCCAGCGCGGCAAGGGGCGGGCGTGATGCTTTCGGTCGTCACCTACACGTACAACGACAACGGCTTCGTATTGTCCCTGTTGCGCCGCCTCGAGCGGTTTTCTTCCGTCGTCGGCCAGGTCGTGGTCGTGGACGACGGCTCGGACGCGCCGTTTGTCGCACCGCCCGGTCCCTTCGCCGACCGGCAGCTCGTCGTGCGCCACGCGGCCAACCAGGGCCCGGCCTTTGCCAAGCGCAGCGGGCTGGCCCGGGCCGCCGGGCCCTACATTCTGTCCGCGGACAGCGACATCGCCTGGGACGCGCTGTGGTTTTACGGCGCGCTGGAGCTCGCCCGGGACCCGGGCGTCGGCTTGGTCGGCGCGCGCATCCTCGAGAAAAACCACGGCGACAGCCTGTCCGCGGCGCGCCACTTCGCCTCCCTGGCCAAGGCCGGGGAGGAGGAGCGGGGGTTCGCCCGGGGCGGCCTCTGGCTTATGCGCAAGGACGTCTTCGACGCCGTGGGCGGGCTTGGGGACTACGACCGGGCCACCCACGAGGACTGGCATTTCTGCCGCAAGGTGCGGCAGCGCGGCTGGCGTGTGGCCCTGCCCGAAAGGGGAACCGTGCTCCAGACGCGGCGGATCGGCCGGGCGCAGTGCGTGCGCCGCGACGCGCTCTATCTCGCCGACGCCTACGCCGCGCTCATCGCCCAGGGCGAACCCGCGGCCATCCTGAAGGTCATGGCCCTGGAACTCAACGAGGCCAAGGCCATTGCGGCCGAATGCGGCTGCCCGCTGCTCGTCTACCTGGCGCTGGCCAAATTCGCGGCCGTGTTCGCGCGCCTGGAGGGCGCATTTGCGGGAAGCGGCGCGGGGGGCGTGGCCATGGCGGCCGTTGCGGCGGCTTTTGCCGCGTATCCGCTGCTCGTGCGGACCGTGGCCGGGGATTGCGGCCTGGCGTCCCCGGCGCAGGACATCCCTCAGGGCGATCCCGGGGCGCTCGGGGCGATTTTCGCCTACCTCGCCGAAATCGTCGGCGCGGACGTCCTGCGCGACCTCGAGGAAACGGCCCTGCCCCGCGCCCTGGCCGAGGAAGCGTCCCTCGGGCACGATTTCCACTTCATGGACGGGCGGCCGTAAGGGCTTGGACGCTTACGCCCCGTTGCCGTAGCGCGCCTTGTAGGCCTTGTAGAAGTCGAGGATGTGCGGCGGGCAGCCGGGCACGCAGTGCGCCGCCGGGGCCTGGCCGTGGGTTTCGTAGGCGAGCGGCGCGGCGCAGGCCCCGAAGCACCACAGTTCCCCGTCGCGGCGCAACAGGCTGCGCCGCTCGGGCATGGGCACGCCGACATAGAGCGTGACCGGCTTGCGGCCGGCGAACGCCCCTTCGCCCGCGAGCTTGTCCAGCGCATGGCGCAGCGCCGACAGGCAGCCCATGCACGCCCCGCCCTCGTGCACGCGCACGGCGTCGTAGGCCCCGGCGCAGCCGATGACCGGCCGGGCGAACGCGCGGCGAAGCCCCGCCGGGTCCGCGCCCACGACCTCGATGGCGGAGAGGTCCGTCTCGCCGAGCCCCTCCTGCCGGGCCAGACGCAGCATGGCCACCTCGTGCGCGCCGATGCCCATGAGGTCGGCCGCCACCGTGTCCACGGCGCACACGTCCGTGCCGGCCGCGATCACGTTCATGTCCGGCACGGCCGAGCCCGAAAGCGGGGCCTGCCCCTGCACCGCCCACAGGCCGTCGAGGACCGTGAGCCGGGGTCGGGCCAGGCGCAGCACGTCCACCACCTTGGCGTTGATGTCGTTGCGGTGGCTGAACATGCGCTCGTCGTCGCAGACGAGGCCATAGAGGTTCTTGATGCCAAGGGTCACGAGCGTGTGCACGTGGGTCTTCATCTTGGGCAGGTCGACCAGCACGTCGGCGTCGAGCAGGGCGCGCGGCAGGCGCACCGGGTCGAAGACGAAGGCTCCGGGATTGGGCACGGCCTCGCTGCCGCAGTGGTCGAAGGAGACGATTTCGCCGCCCGCGGCCGCGACGCGGCGGGTGAAATCCGCCATACAGGCAAGGGCTTCGAACAGCGACAATCCGTAGCCCGGGTTGTCGCCGACCAGCACCTTGGCCGCGCCCGCGTCGCGAAGGAGCCCCACGACGGCCAGGAGCACGCGCTCGTCCGTGACCACGGCACAGGGGTTGCGGGGATCGGGCCGCACGAGGTTGGGTTTGACCAGCACGACCTGACCGCGCGCAAGGGCCGCAAGGTCGCAGCAGGCGGCCACGGCCTCCGCGACGAGGTCGCGCACGAGCTTCAAGCTCTTTTCCGTAAATTCCGTGGGCGATTCCGGCACTGGCCGCGAGGCCAGGGCTACGCGAGGGCGCGCCATGCGATCTTGCCTCCTGGGGTTCTGGGCAGGGCGTCGCGGATCTCGATCACCCGCGGCATTTTCATGCGGTGCAGCCGCGTCGCCAGGTAGCGCCGCAGTTCGCCGGGGGAAAGCGTCGCGCCGGTTCGCGGCACGGCCACGGCCTTGGCCGCCTCGCCGCGCAGCGCATCGGCCACGGGCACCACGATGCACTCGGCCACGTCCGGGTGCGCCCGCAGCGCTTCCTCGATTTCCACCGGAAAGACCTTCATGCCGCCGACCTTGAGCAGCATGCTCTGGCGGCCGGCGAAGAAGTACGCGCCGTCTGCCTCGCGGCGCACGATGTCGCCCGTGCGGAACCGTCCGCCGAAAAGGCGGAATTCCGGCCGGGGCTCCTCTCCGAAATAGCCCGGGCAGACTCCGGGCCCGGAGATCACCAGCTCGCCCGGCTCGCCGTCCCGGGCGTCGTTGCCGTCCTCGTCCAGCACCCGCACGACGTAGCCCGGTACGGGCCGGCCCAGGCGGCAGGGCGCGTGGGCCTCGCCCGGTCGGTTGGCCAGGGCCACGCCCGTGGTTTCGGTCGAGCCCCACACGGGCAGGATGGCCGTGCCGAAGCGCCGCGCAAGCCCCGCGGCCAGGGCCGCGGGCACGTGCATGCCACCGGATTCGGCCACGCGCACCGTGGCGAGGGGGTTGTCCGCCCCGGCCGGCAGGCGCAGCAGGGTTTCGTAGATGGCGGCCACGGCCATCAGGGCCGTGACCTTGTGGCGGCGGCACGCCGTGGCCACGGCCTTGGCCGAAACCCGGTCGCACAGGACCATGGGCCCGCCGAGGGCGAGCGGCCGCAGGAGCGTCTCGTGGGGATGGACGAACACCGGCATCATGCACAGGTGCACGTCGTCGGGAGTCAGCCCGAAGGCGGAAACGCTGGCTTCGGTATTGGCCAGCAGGTTGCCGAGCGTGGTCACCGCGCCCTTGGGCGCGCCCGTGGTGCCGGAGGTGAAGTTCAAATAGACCGGGTCGTCCGGCCCGACCTCGGGCAGGGCTTCGGGATAGGGCCCGGCCGCCAGGTCGCGCAGACAGGGCAGGCCGCCCGTGGCCGGCCCGTCCATGACCGCCACGGCGAAGGGGCGCGGTCCGGGGAAAAGCGCTTCGAGGGCGGGGAGAAATTCCGCGGCCACGCACAGCACGGCCGGCCGCAGGCGCTCGAGAACGGCGCGCACGACGTCCGGGGGCTGGTTGGGGTCCACGGGGAAGAAAACGGCCCCGGCCGCGGCGGCTGCCAGGAACGCAGTCACGGCTTGCGTCGTCTTGCGGCCCCAGACGCCAAGGCGCGCGCCCTTGTCGAGGCCGAGCGCGGTCAGCGCGCGGGAGAGCCGGGCCACGTCCTCGGCGAGCTGGGCATGGCGCACGACGGCCTCGCCGCACAGGATGGCCGCGCCGTCGGGATCGGCCTCGGCCGAGGCCCGCAGCAACGCGAACAGGCCCCCGGTCAGGGGCGTGCGCGGGGCGCAGGAAAGGGTGTGGGGTTTTGCTTTGCCGGTCATGGCCCAACATACGCCGGAGAAATGTTTTTTGGCAAGGCATCCGAGCAGTTGGCGGGTTATTGCCGACCGGCCCGATCCGGTATAAAGGCAAATCGTCCCGGCGGCGCGCGCCCGCCGGGGCAGGATTTTCTCCATCCGAAACGTCGCGCGGAGGCGGCATGAAGACGTTGCGAACGACCGTTGCGGCGACGGCCATCCTGATGGTCTGGCTTTTCGCGGCGGGCCTGGCCCTGGCGGCCACGCCCGACGAGGACATGCGGCCGATAAAATCCGGCGTGAGCATCACCGGCGTGATCGAAGAGGACTATAGCGACGGCCTGCTGCTCACCACGGACGAGGGCACGACCTACCTCGTGCTGACCCCGGAAGAAATCACGCTGGAGACCGAAGAGGCCTTTCACAAGCGCTTCAAGGGGAAACAGGTCACTTTGACCGGCAATGTCTACCGGGACGAAGACGGATCGCTGAGCCTTTTCGTCGCCACGCTGCCGGCGCAGTAGACAGCGGCGACGTCCTGGCCCGTGCCGTGCGGCGCAGGGCGCAACCCGGCGAAGCCGCCCCGGGGGAGGCTTTTATGCTTGGGGAAACAAAGGTTTTTCTGTCCCGAATCTGTCTGGCGGCGTGCCTGCTCCTGTCCGCGCCCCTGGCGGCGCAAACGGCCCGGACGACGGCAGAGGGCATTCCCTACGTCACCGGCGGCATCGGCACCGACGAGCGGGCGGCCATGGACGCCATGGCCGGCGCGTATTCCCTGAAGCTCGAATTCGCCCGGGCGGACCGGGCCTATCTCGGCGACGTGCCTGTGGCCATACGCGGTCCCGTGGCGACGCAGCTGACGGCCGAGGGCCCGATCCTGCTGCTGCGCCTGCCGCCCGGCCGCTACGCCGTCACGGCCACGGCGCGCGGCGCTTCGCGCACGCAAAACGTCGTCGTCGGGAAAACCGGGCTGTCCCGTCTCGCTTTTCTCTGGTAGTCTCCGGCGGCGCGGCGGGGAAACGCTACATGTAGCCCAGGGAGCGCAACTGCTCCATGGCTTCTTCCTTGTCCTGGTCCCGGCCGGCGCGTTCGCCGGAGCGGTCGGTCAGGTCCTGCTCCCAGGCGGGCAGGTCGCTCTTGCGTTCGGTGCCGGTCTTGGTGCCGAGGCTCCGGTAGCCCTGGCGGTAGAGTTCGCAGAAGGGAATGCCCTGCGAGAGGGTGATGTCCCACACGTCGGCTTCGCGCATGTGCAGGATGGGATGCACGCGCAGGTGGGGCGGGTCCTGGCGCGGGCTTTCGTAGTCCTCGCCGGCCCGGGCCGGGTGTTCGTCCCAGCGGATGGCCGTGGCCAGGGCGGCCACCTTGGCCTGGCGCAGGAACGCGTTCATGGGCGCGACTTTCATGAGCTGGTTGCCCACGGGGGATTCCGGGTCGAAGGGAAAGCCCGGACCGGTGAAGCCTGCCCGCTCCACCTCGGCCCGGCTCTCCGGCGACAGGTCGGCCACGGCGATGTAGTCGCCGATGCGCGGCTTTTTCGCCAGGACCTCCGTGTTGGATGCCGTCGTCAGCGCAAGCTCCCATTCCCTGACCATGCGCTGCTGGAAGGCCGTGACCTCCTCGAAGGGGTCGCCTTCGTCGATGGTCAGCACCCGGGGCATGGGCAGGCCTTTTTCGGCGCAGGCCTCCCGGGCGAGCCACAGGACCAGCGTGCTGTCCTTGGCCCCGGTCCAGGCCAGCCAGAAGTCCCGGCCGAAGCGCGCCATGGCCGAGGCGAGCACCGCCTTGGAGGCGGCGATCTTCTCGTCCAGCGTCATGCCCCAAAGGGCCAGCATCCCGGCGTCATCCATAACGGCTCCCAGGCGATAACGGCGCATGCCGCCGTCGCGTCTGCGCGTGCCGCCCCGGCAGGACCGGGCGCGGCGCGGTCTTTCGTTGGCTATTCGGCCTTTTTGCGGCGCTCCCAGAGCTTCATGTCCTTCATCTTGGCGCGGCGTTCCCGGGCCAGGGACTTGCAGGCCAGGGCCTGGGTCTTCTTGTAGCCGTACTTGGCGCGGTATTCCTCGGCGGTCAGGCCGTGGGACGCAAGATGCTTCTTGGTGATGACCTTGAAGGACTTGCCGCACTCCAGACAGACGATGGAGGCTTCCTTAATGGCCTTTTTCGGGTCCATGGCCGGCGTGGCGGCTTCTTCGCCGGCAGGCGGAAGCTGTCCGCCCACAAGGCCGGCGATGCCTCCTGCCACGGATTTGACCATGCTCAGGATCTCTTCTTCGGTCATCGGCCGCGAGCCGGCTTGAGCCTTGACGATTTCCAGCGCGCTTTGCAGATACTCTTCCATGTGTTTCCTCTTGTGACCAGTCGTTTTGGAAAGAGGCCGTATACCTACTCTACAGGTAGGAATCAAGGATTTTTAGCACGACTTTTCCGGTTGCGTCCAGTCGTTTCTATACGCCGCGTGAAAATGCGCAAATGAAATACAGGTTGTAAACAGGCACAAACCGCGAGGAGGTTGCGCCAGGACGTATTCCAGAGGGGTTGCGCGCGCTGGTGTTGATTCATACGGCAACAACGCACGCAGTACTGCGCGGCCGTGGCCAGTATCACGCAAGTGCTTTTCCGCAGTCCGTTTTTTCGAGGCGCTTCTTGCCAGGGCGCGGAAGCGGTGTCATAAGGAAACCGTATCTCACACGTCGCGGCGAGCGCTGTGCAGACTTCCAGTTCCACCCTTCACGCTGGCGGCACGCAATGACCGACGACTGCGCATTTCTCCTCCCCGCGGCGGATGCCTCTCCCGAAGGCCGGATCGCGGCGCTCGAGGCGCGTCTGGCCGCTGTGCAGCGGGAAAAAGCGCGTTGCGCGCTTTTTTTCGAGCGTTCGGTCATGGGCATCCTGCTCGGCGACCCCTGCGGCAACATCCACGATGCCAATCCGCGCGCGGCGGAGATGCTCGGCTACGCCATCGATGCGCTGCGCAGGATGAATATAAGAGAGCTGATCCATCCCGAGGACCTGGACGTGGTGTCCGTCAACGCCGGCATCGAAGCCGCCAAAGCCGGCAAGGCCTTCACCGTGGAGCGGCGTTACCGGCGCAAGGACGGAACGTGGCTTGCGTTGCAGGTGGATTTCAGCGCCCTGGACGAGCAGGGGGAGCTTTTTCAGATCATGCTCCAGGACATCGGCCGCCGCAAGGCCGCCGAGGAGGCGATAAACGCGGCCCTGGCCCAGGCCCGGGCCGCGAGCGAGGCCAAAAGCGCTTTTCTCGCCAATATGAGCCACGAGTTCCGCACGCCTCTTAACGGTGTCATGGGCATGCTGCAACTCCTCAAGGCCACGCCGCTTTCGCGCGAGCAGGAGGACTATCTGGCCATGGCCTTGGAAGCTTCCGGGTCGCTTTTGCGTATTCTCTCGGATATCCTGGATTTCTCCCAAATGGATGGCGGTACTCTGGGCCTTAGCGAGAAGTGTTTTTCCCTTCCGGAAATCCTCGACCCGATCCTGGCCGCCTTTGCCCACGAAGCAACGGCCAAGGGTCTGGAGTTGCGCCTGGAGACGGACCCGGCCACGCCGCAGCAACTCCTTGGCGACGCGGGTCGGGTGCGCCAGATTTTGTGCTGCCTCGTGGGCAACGCCGTCAAATACACCGATGCCGGGCGCATCGTCCTGGCCGTGCGGCCTGTGGACGGCGAGGCGTGCGGCTGCCGCGTCCGGCTGGAATTCCGCATTACGGATACCGGCCGGGGGATTCCGGCGGCGCTGCGCGAGAAGGTGTTCGAACCTTTTTTCCAGGCCGACGCCACGTTGACGCGCAAGCATGGCGGTGCGGGCATGGGACTGGCCCTGGCCAAGGGGCTGGTCGGGCTCATGGGCGGGGAGCTCAAGCTGGAAGAGGCCGCCGGCGGCGGGCTCGCGGCGGTGATGCGTCTGCCTTTCATCAGGTTTTCGGCCTGCGCCGTTCCGTTGCTCCAGGACGCCGCGGAAGCCGCGCCTGCGGCGCAGGAAGCGTCCGCGTTGTCCGGTCGCCGCATCCTCGTGGTGGACGACGAGGCCATCAACCGCCTGACGTTGCGGGCCATGCTGGAGCGGCTCGGCTGTGTCGTGGTCCTGGCGGAAGACGGCCGTCAGGCCCTGGCCCGGCTGGCAACGGAGGATTTCGACGCCGTGCTGCTCGACGTGCGCATGCCCGATCACGACGGGTACAGCATGGCCAGGGCCATCCGCAGTGGCGAGGCCGTGGTGCGCGACCCGCGCGTGCCACTTGTGGCCGCCACGGCCCACGTCGGCTCCGACGACCGGCAGGCCGCCCTGGATGCCGGCATGGACGCCTATTTGCCTAAACCCGTGGATTTCGGCACCCTGAGCCGCGTGCTCGGCGAGGCGCTCGCGGCCAGGCGGTAGGCGTCTGCGGCCAGGGCCACGGCCGCGTCCCAGGTCAATTCCCGGGCCCGCGCGAGGCCCTTGGCCCGTAATTCCCCGGCCAGCGCCTCGTCCGTGACCACGCGCGCAAGCGCCGCGGCAAGGCCCAGCGTGTCCGTCGGGGCGACGAGCAGCGCCGCCCCGGCCGTCACCTCGGGCACGGCCGGGGCGCTCGATGCCACCACCGGCGCACCGCAGGCCATGGCCTCGGCCACGGGCAGGCCGAAGCCCTCGCCGAAGCTCGGGTAGGCGAACGCCGTTGCACCGCCGTACAGTGCCGGCAGTTCCTCCTGGGGCACGGTTCCAGGCAGGAAGACGCCTCGCGCCGCCCCCTCCCGCCGCATCCGGTCGTAGAATTCCGCAAAAAGCCCGTCGCGCCCGCCCGCCAGCACGAGCGCCGGCGCGGCCGCGCCCAGGCGCTCCCGCACGAGGCCGTAGGCCGCGACCAGGGTCGGCAGGTTCTTGCGCGGCTCGATGCGCCCGACCGACAGGATGTACGGCCCCGGCGGCAGGCCCAACCGGGCGCGCATGGCGGCAAGGCGCGCCGGCTCGGCGACCGGCTTAAATTCCGGCCCCACGCCCAGGTGGGCGAAGGCGATGCGTTCCTCGGGCACGCGGTAGCGGGCGATGATCTCGCGGCGGCTGAAATCCGAAATGGTCAGCACCCGCCGCGCGCGCCGGGCGCTCCCAGGGTAGAGCCGGCGCATGAGCGAGCCCAGGCCCCGGGGGAAATGCTCGGGCATGGATTCGTGCAAAATGTCGTGGATGGAAAGCACGGTGGGCGGCCCGCCGCGAAGCGGTCCCACGTACTGGCAGTGGAGCACGTCCACCTCGCGCGCGGCCCTGTCCGGGAACGGCCAGAGGAGCCGGGCGAAGCGGCCGTGGGGAATGGGGCGCCGCGCGACGTTTCGGGCGTCGCCGGCCAGTGCGCGGATATGGGGCGCGTCCGGGTCCGTGGCGTAGAAGACGAAGTCGATGTCCGGCGCGGCGGCCGGAAGTCGTTGCGCCAGATTGGCCATGTACGTGCGCGAGCCCTGCATGAGCCCGGACAGGCTGTGCAGGTCGAGCCCGACCCGCATTACGGCCGCGCCCCCGGCTTGGGCGCGCGGCACTCCCTGCCGGGCCAGAAACGCCGGGCCGCGCCCACAAGCGCCCCGGCGGCGAAGGCCAGGGACCGGGCCAGAATAAATCCCGGCGCGAGCAGGCCCACGACCCTGTCGCGGCGCGCGGCGAAGCGCGCAAAGGGCAGGCTCGTGGCGAGGATGGCCGCCGCCGCAAGGAGCGCAAGGCCGCCGCCGCACGCGGGCCAGAGGACGATTCCCCCCAGGCACAACGCGCCGAACGCCGTCTGCACGCGGATGACGGGCGGGGTGTAGCCGTCGCGCACGAGCTTTTCCGGGTGCTCGCGGCAGGCGCGCAGCCGCCAGAAGGCGCGTCTGGCCTTGATGCGCAGGTAGCGGCCAAGGGTCGCGGGATGGCGGTGGGCCACGCGCGCGTCGGGGGCGAAGACCAGCCGGCGGCCCTGGTGGCAGAGGCGGTAGGACAGTTCCGTGTCCTCGTTGTCGGCCCTGGTGAAGGCCGTGTCGAAGCCGCCGGCTTCCGTGAACACCGCGCGGCGAAAGGCCGCGGCGTAGGTGGCCACGAGGTCGAGGCAGGGGAACCGGGCGGCGTAGGCGTAGCGGTCCTCGAATTCGAGCTGGGCGAAGCGCGCCGTGAGCGACCGTTGCGTGGTGACGTAGGCCCCTTGCGCGCCGGCCACGTCCGGGTCGGCGCGCAGCGGCGCGGTCAGCGCGGTCAGGAAATCCGGCTCGGGCACGCAGTCGGCGTCGGTGAAAACGATCACGTCCCCGCTGCTTGCGGCAACTCCCGCGTTGCGGGCCGCGGCCGGTCCCTGGTTGTCCTGGCGCACGACCGTCGCCCCGAAACGCGCGGCCACGGCGGCGGTGCCGTCCGTGGAGCCGTCATCGACCACCACGACCGTGACCCGGCCCGCGTCGTAGGCCTGGCGCGCCAGGGCGGCCAGGGTGTCCGGCAGGGTGGCGGCGGCGTTGTAGGCCGGCACGACCACGGCGACGTCGAGGCTGTCCACGGCCTAGACCCTTGAACCGCGCAGCAGGTGGCGGACGAAGGTCTTCGCGGCCCGGGCCGTGCGCGCCATCTCGCCGGGCGAAGCCGCGGCGGCCAGGGCGCGGCGGACAAGAAACGACGGCCGCAAATAGAAGCGCCGCCGCGCCCGGTCGCACAGGCGCACGAGTGCGGCTGGAGCGAGGGTCTCGTTGCGCACCACGCAGTTGTGCAGCCCCGCCGGGGTGAGCCAGTCGCGCCAGGATTCGGCCTCGATGAAGCCGCGCGCGCGGTAGTCCTCGTAGGCCTCGGTGCCGGGATAGACCATGACCGGATAGAACTGCGCCGTATCCGGGTTCAAGCGCAGCGCGAAATCGATGGTCTTTTCGATCGACTCCCGGGTGTCGCCGGGAAAGCCGAAGATGAAGCAGCCGTGGACCTTGATGCCGGCGGCCCTGGCTTCGGCCCGAAAGCGCAGCATGCGCTCGGTGCCGAGGCCCTTTTTCATGGAGGAGAGGGCGGCGGGATCGGCGGACTCGAAGCCGACGCAAACCTGCCGGCAGCCGGCGCGGGCCATGGCGGCGAGGACGTCGGCGGGCAGGTCGGCCCGGCTGTTGGCCGACCATTCGAACGCAAGCCCCCGGCGCACGATGGCGGCGCAGAATTCCCGGCAGCGCGCCCGGTCGGCCGTGAGCGTGTCGTCCTCGAAAAAGATCGTGCGCAGGCCCGGAAAGTTGTCCAGGCACCAGGCGACCTCGCCCAGCACCGCGTCGATGGAGCGGCAGCGCGCGGCGCGGCCGGTCAGCGTCTGGGGATGCAGGCAGAACGAACAGCGGAACGGGCAGCCGCGCGAGGTGGCGAGCGTCACCATGGGCGGCTTGGCGTTGGGGTTGAAATACTGGCGGATGTCGAGAAAGCGCTTGTAGACCGGGGCCACGGGCGGCAGGCGGTCGAGGTCCTCGATATAGGGCCGGTCCGGGTTGTGGACCACCGCGCCGGCCGCATCGACGAAGCTCAGGCCAGTGATCTTCGCCAGCCGTTCGGGCGTGGGGGGGCCGCTTTCAAGCACACGGGCGAGCTCGAGCACGGTGTCGTCGTATTCGCGCCGGGCCACGGCGCAGACCGCGCCGGGGCGGCGTGTGAGCGCTTCCTCGGGCAGGGCCGTGGCATGGGGGCCGACGAGCACCGTGAACACGTCCGGGACGGCCTCGCGCAGGGCGGCGGCGGCGTCGATGTCGGCGGCAATGCTCGGCGTGGAGGTGTCGATGACGGCGAGCCCGGGGCCAAGCTTTCTCGCGCGCGCGAGCACGGCCGGCAGGTCGAGGCCGTCGGCCGGGGCGTCGCAGAGGTCCACGGCGAAGCCGTCGGCGAGCAGTACGGCCGCGGCCTGGGCCAGGAAGAGCGGAAAATAGAGCGTGGCGGACTTGGTCACGGCGGGCGAGCGCTGGGGCCGCGAAAACCGGGGCAGAAACGGCGCGTTGAGCACCAGAACGGACATCGGCGAATGCTGCGCAATCATGCCGTCTCCCATAATAGAACTTTCCCCCTCTCCCCCATCAAGGGGGTCCGGGGGGGATTATCCCCCCCGGCCGCCGGAGGCCTCTTCATCTTCATCTTCTCATCTCTCCTCCCCCCCCTCACCCCTTGCGCCCGGCGGCGACGGGGTCGCGGCGCAGGAGGCGGCGGAAGTAGCCGGTGATGCGGCCGATGTCGCCGCCGGCCAGGGCGGCGACGCCCTTGGCGACGAGGCGGCAGGCCTCGCCGGCCGGGTAGGCGAGCTTGTAGAGCCAGGTCGGGTTGGTGCGGGTGAAGAAAGTTATGGCGCGCGGGGAGAGCAGCGCCCGGTAGAGCGCGCCGGGGATGTGCTGGAAGGTGAGCAGGTAGAGCAGAAACGACGGATAGTCGCGCCGGGGCGGGATGTAGAAGGGCCGGCGGTAGATTTCCGTTTCCTCGTCGTGGATGCGGCCTTCGGCCTTGGCCTGGCGGTAGAGTTCGGTTTCCGGGAAGTAGAGCAGGCTCGCGATGGCGAGGCCGTAGGGCTTGGGCAGTCTGGCCAGCAGGCGCACGGTGTCGAGCTTGTCCTCGGCTCTTTCCCAGGGCGAGTCGATGATGACGTGGTAGTCCGGGGGCAGCAGGCGGCCGCGCCGTTCGTGCAGGAGCCGCGCGCCGGCCAGCACGCGTTCGTCGGATTCGGGCCGGCGGAAGCGCTTGCGCATGGCCGGGCTGCCGGTCTGGATGCCCATTTCCACGTAGCACAGGCCGGCGTCGATGAGCAGGTCGAGCTTGGCGGCGTCCAGGGTCGTGGGCGAGGCCTGGCAGAAAAGCGGCAGGCCGACGTCCTTTTTGTAGGCCGCGGCAAAGGCTTCCAGCCAGTCCATTTTCCGGGAAAAGAAGGTGTCGTCGAAGAGCTGCACGCCTTCGATGAAGGGGTAGCGGGCAATGATTTCGCGCAGTTCGGCCATGACGTGGGGCACGCCGCGGTTGCGGAAGTAGGGCACGGGGCCGCCGCGAAAGAGTTCCTTGACCGTTGGGACGTTGCAGTAGGCGCAGCCGTGCGGGCAGCCGCGGTCGGTCATGGTGCGGTAGACGCGCAGGAGCCGGCCGTTGCGAAAGGGCACGCGCGGCAGGGCGCGGGCGAGGACCTCGGCGGAAAGGGGCACGATGGCCCCGGCCTCCGGCGCGTGCACGAACTGGTCAACACCGGTGAAATCGAAAAACGGCAACGCGTCGAGGTCCGCGACGAGGGGAGCGAGGCCGTTGTCCACGATCGCGTCGCCCCGGCGCGTCCATATGCCCGGAATGGCGTCGGCGGGCCGGCCGGCGGCCAGGTTCGCAAGCAGCGCGGCGAGCGCCGTCTCGCCCTCGCCCCGGCAGACGTAATCGGCGTGGGAGAGCCCCTCGGCCGGGCGCACCGTGGCGTGGATGCCGCCCCAGACGACGGGCAGGCCGAGGCGCTCCTTCACGGCCCGGGTGAGCTGCACGGCGCGGTCGAAGTAGCTGGTGAAAAAGGAAACGCCGACAAGGTCCGAGTCGGCGGCGAGCGTAAGCGCCTGCGCCACGATGCGCTCGGGATAGCGGTAGACGTAGGAGCCGTCTTCCTGGAGCAGGCCGATGCTTCCCGGAAAAAGGACGAGTCGCACGTCGTGGCCGGCGGCCTTGAGACTGGCTTGCAGGCTGCGCACGCCAAATGCCGACAGGTCGGGGGGCGTGGGCGAGAGCAGGGTCAGACGGGCCATGGCGCGACGGGCTCCTTTGCGGGTTTTCGGGCCGGCAACTTCGGACCGCCGGCGGGGACGGCGCGCCCCGCGCGTGCAACAGGCCGGCATTTCAGGGGAGAGTGTCCGTTTCCTCGCTTACATAAGCCATTTCCTTCTGGCCGTCATGGCTGATGCAACCGGATTTCCGCAAGCCGAACCGTTCGATGACGCGCTCTCCATCCGGGGAAACGGCGATGGCGGCCAGGCCGCGTCTTGCGACCGAGGCCATGTCTTGCACGAAGGTCTTTATCAGCGCTTTGCTGACGTGCGATTTCTGGAAAGGCGTTATGATCCCAATGTTATATAGATACAAATAGTTTGCGTGGTCGAACGACTCCGGCTCCGGCGCGATCGACTCGCGGCTCGTAATGTTTTCCGGGGAGCGCTTGAGCAGGGAAAAGGTGCGCCGCGCTATCGGATGAAAACCCGCATACCCCACAGGCACGCATCGCCCTTCCAGCCGGGCCAGCCACAGCCGGAAACCCTTCGGAAACACGGATACCGCAAGCTTCAGATGCGCGTAGTCCTCGCGGTGGGCCTGTTGCGCATAGCAGGCCCAGTCCGCCGCAAGCAACGCCAGGACGAACTTGTCGGCATCCTCTTCCCCGCCGCGATGGTGCGAAGACTCCGCCCCCGGTACAAGGGAAAAGGTTTCGCAGCCCTCAAGAGCCGCTGCGTCGAGCGCCCGTATGCGCGCCGCCTCTTGCGTGAGCCAGGAGACGATCTGTTCGCGGGAGCGCAGGGCGGGAAAGGGCTCCAAGGCGTCCATGGGCACCTTCCTATTGCGCCTTGTCGTTCTTGGCCGATTCCAGGGCGGCGAGGCGGCGCTCCACGTCGGCGACGCGCGTTTCCAGGGACGTGCGCATGGCGGCCGTGCGGACCCGGCAGGCGGCGGATTCCTCCAGCAGGTCATCGAGGATCAGGTTTTTTTCGAACCAGGCGCGCAGCATGGTGCTCAGGTAGCGCCGGCCCATTTCGCTCAGGTGCAGGTTGGAGCTGCCCCAGGTGCGGCCCTGCCAGGAGATGGGGATCTGGGCGATGTGGTAGCCGCGGATCAGCGCGTTGAGCGACAGTTCGATGGTGATGTTGAAGTGGCAGGCCATAAGCGGCCAGATGTCGCGGATGACCTCGGCACGGTAGGCCTTGAAGGAATTGGTGAGGTCGTTGAAGCGCGTCCAGAAGAGCAGCTGGAGCATGTGGTTGACGAGGCGGTTGGCGAAGCGCTTGACGCGGGGATAATTGAGGCAGCGCGAACCCCTGATGAAGCGCGAGCCGTAGACGCAGTCGTAGCCCTGGCCGATTTTGCGATAGTAGGCGACCACGTCCTCGGGATCGTCGGAGCGGTCGGCCATGCAGATGACGATGACGTCGCCGCGTGCCTGCTCGAGTCCCGCCCGGATGGCCCGGCCGAAGCCGCGCGGCGGCATGCGGCGCACGACCGTGATGCCGGAGTCCTTTGCGGCCAGGGCGTCGAGGACCGCGCCCGTGCCGTCGCCGCTGTTGTCGTCCACGAGCACCAGCTCGTAGGGGATGGCTTCGCGCCGTAACACGCATACGAGCGCCTCGACTGTGGCGGCGATGTTGCCTTCCTCGTTGTGGGCCGGGATGACGACGGACAGGACGGGCTGGCCGGGGGTGTCCATGGGGAGCTCCTTGTGCGGTCGCGTGCGAGGCGGGTTATGCCTCATGACGGCGGCAGGCATCAAGGGACGTTGGAGACGTTGGGGGCGTTGGGAGCGCCGTGGGCCTCGAGCAGATGCCACCAGCCCGGATCGTCGCGCACCACGGCGGCGTAGCGGGTCAGGAGCTCCGTGGAAAGGGCCATGGCGGCGGCGTCCTTGTCCGCGCCGGGCGGCGGGAAAAGGGGCGCTTCCAGGCGCAGGCGGTAGGGCGCTGTCTTGCCCGGGACCAGGAACGCCGGACACAGGGCGGCGCCGCTGGAAAGGGCCAGCCGGGCCGGCCCCAGGGGCGCACAGAGCGCCCCGCCGGGAAAGGCGAAGATCGCATGGCGGCCGAACGGCGGCTGCCCCGGGGCGTCGTCCAGGGTGGTCATGACCACGCCCCCGGCGCGCAAATGGGCAAGCGCCTGACGCGTGCCCGGCCCGGGCGGCACGATACGGGCCGGGATGCGTCCCTCGTAGCGCCGGCGCAGGCGCACGGCCACGTGGCGGCCGATAAACGACAGCCCCGCCGCGTTTAGAAAGCCGATTTGCAGCATGGGATAGCCCAGAAGCCCGAGGACGGTCAGCGGCAGTTGCGTCGGGCCGAAATGCCCGATGGGCAGCACCGCGCCCCGCCCGGCGGCAAGGGCCGCGTCCAGGTGCTCGCGGCCCTTTATTTCGAGAACCTGCGCGAAATTGTCCGGCGTGATCCGGGGAAAGACGAAGATCGAAAGCTGGTTGGCGTAATGGGTCTCGAAGGCGGCCAGGGCCTGCTTGCGGCGCGTCGGTCCGGGCAGGTCCGGGCGCAGGCGGGAAACGGCGGCCAGCGCCCGGCCGCGCCGGCCCCGGGACGCGGCGGCGTGCAGCCGGCCGAGCAGGCGCAATACGGCAAACCCCAGGCGCGGCGGCAGCCGTTCCACGAGAAAGCGCAACGGGTACCAGACCACGAGACGCAGCGCATCGCGCGCCGGGCTTTCGGAAACGCGCACGCCTAGCGGCCCCTGGCTTTGAGCAGCATGTCGAAGAATGTCTCGATGTACGTCGTCCTGCCCTGGGTGTAGCGCACCGGTTCCAGCAGGTCGGCCCCGGGCGCGACGATCCCTTCGGCCGCGGCGCGCGCGGCCAGGGCGGTGTGGGGCTCCACACGCAGGCTGCTCAGTTCGAAATGCGCCCGCCTGCCCAGCTGCCGCCTGGCCCGGACGATGAAGCCGAGCAGGGCCAGGGCGTCGCGCAGGGTCTGGCCGGGCGGATTCTTGAAGAAATTGTAGCTCACGTCGAAACAGCCCATGTCGCGCACGAGCGCGTATGCGGCGTCGATCTCGGCCCGGGTCACGGCCTTGTCCAATGCGCGCAGGGCCGCGTCGCCGTAGGCGTCCGGGGAGAAAATCACGGTGTCGCAGCCGGCGCGGCGGGCAAGTTCCAGGAAATCGCGCGTAAGCCCCCGTTCTGTGAACCAGGCCGACCAGGAAAGTCGCAAATCGCGTCGGACCATGGCCTCCATGACCGCGGCGGCGTGGTCGGCCGGGGCGTTGAAGACCGAATCGAGAAAGGTGAAGCGGCTAAGTCCCTGTGTTTTGAGCGCCGCCAGCTCCCCGGCCACGCGCTCGGGGTCCTTGCGGCGATAGGTGCGGCCGTTGAGGAAGCCGTAGGGGCAGTAGAGGCAGGAAAAGGCGCAGCCCCGCTTGGTCTCGACGCCGATGCCCCAGGGCACTGCCGTGTACGGGGCAAGGGGCAGCACAGTGAAGTCCGGGGCGGGCAGGTCCTTAAAATCCGCCTTGGCCGACGGCCCGGAAAAGACCGCCTGGCCGTTTTCGCGGCGGTAGACCGAGGGCACGGCCGCGACGTCGCCTTCGCCCGCCAGGGCGTCGGCCAGGGCGGCGAACGTTCCTTCCCCTTCCAGGTACACGCCGTAGTCGATGGCGGGGTAGCGCGCCATGAGCGCCTGCGCGAACATGGAAAAGCCCGAGCCGCCGACGACGAGGGGGCCGGCAAAGCCCGCGCGCACCGTGTTCAGCACCTGCGCAAACGGCGGCAGGTAGGATGTGCTCACGCGCGTGTTGGTGGAGTCGATGTTGCGCAGCGACACGCCGACCAGGTCCGGGGCGAATTCCCGGAGTTTTTGCGCAAGCGCCCCGAGGGGATCGGGGGCGACGTTGGGGTCGCAGCAGGCGACCTCGTGGCCGGGGGCCAATGCGGCGGCCAGGCAGGCCAGGCCCACGGGATAGACCGGCGGGCCGTCGCCGCCGAGCCAGGACTGCACGAGCAGGATTTTCATGCGCCGCGCCCCAAAAGCCTTTTGAGCAGCCGCTTGGCCGGACCGGCTACGGCGAAGGCCAGCCGCCACAGCGGCGCGAGCATGGGGGCGCTCAGGGCCCTGGCCACGGGCGTTGCCGCGCAAAGGGCCAGCAGCCGCGACGGGAAGCGGCCGCCCTTGGCCAGCAGGATGAGGAAATTGACGTAGTCCGGCCGGCGCATGGTGTAGCTTTTGGTGTAGACGTCGCGGCGTTCGTCGGTCAGCAGTCCGTCCGCGGCGGCCATGGCCGCGAGCCTGGTACCCGGGTAGAGCACCAGGGAAAAGGGCTGGAGCCGGAAGGGCTTGGGGATTCTCGCGACAAAGCGCACGGACTCGAGCCGGTCTTCCAGGGTCTCGTAGGGCGTGTCCAGGATGAAGTCGTAGCTTGGCGGCAGCATCCGGTCCTTGGAGGCGTTGATGACGGCCATGGCCGCGAGCATCTTGTCGTTGCCCATGGCCTGGCGGTTGAAAAGCGCCTGGATGCGCGGCGAGCCCGTCTGCACGCCCATCTGCATGTAGACCATGCCGGCGTCGACCAGGGCGTCCATCTTCTCGCGGCTGATGGTGGCCGGGCTGCCGAGGCACGTGAACGGCAGCCCGATGCGCGCCTTGTACTCGCGGCAGAACTCCCGGATGTTCTCGAGGGGCCTGGCGAAAAAGGCGTCGTCGGAAATCCAGACGTAGCCGATGAACGGCATGACCGCCCGGGCGGTCTCCAGCTCGGTCATGACGTGGGCCACGCTTCTCCAGCGCAGGTAGCCCTTGGCGCCGTAGAGCGACTTGATCGCGTCGTTGACGCAGTAGGCGCAGCGGTGCGGGCAGCCGCGCCCGGTCATGGTCTGGTAGCCCACCCGGCCGAGCAGGCGCGAGACCGTGCCCTGGGCCAGGTGCCTTTCGGTCACGTCCGGGGTGAGGGGGATAAGGGCGTCGCCCCCCTCCCAGATATAGTGTTCCTCGTGGGACCAGTCCGGCGGCGGCAGGGCGTCGAGGTCCGCGCTTAGGGGGCGCACGGCGTTTTGCGCGAGGCTTCCGTCCGGCCGGCGTGCCCAGATGTTGGGGATGTCCGTGACCGGCAGTCCCGCGGCAAGGGCGCGGACCACGTCCAGGATGGCTTCCTCGCCGTCGCCCACGCAGGCCATGTCCGCGACCTCCAGGCACTCCTCGGGCCGGATGGTCGGGTGCACGCCGCCCCAGAGCACGGGCGCGGCGATCCTGCCCCGAAGCGCCCGCGTGATCTGGGCGGCGTTGTCGGCGTAGTTGGTCATGAGCGACACGCCGACGACGGCGGCGTCGGCGCACAGGGGAACGAGCGCCTCGAGCACGCCCGGCGGGTAGCGCTCGGGCTGGTCGGTCAGGGCGTCGCCCAGGGGATCGGGCAGGAAGACCAGGCGCGTGGGCACGCCCGCGGCGCGCAGGTACGCGGAGATGGCCCGCACGCCGAAGCAAGTGATGTCGGGATAGGGCGAGATGAGGACGACGCGCGGGGCCGTCCGGGACGGGGTGGCCTGTGGCTCCATTTTCGGAAGGATGCCGGGGGCGCGCCCGCCTTGTCAAGGCGGCGTCCCACGACAAGGGGCGTATGCCGCCTAGGCGAGGTTCTCCAGTATCTTGGCGTCCAGGGCCTTGGTCAGGGCGTCGAAGCCATTCTGGGCCAGCACGACCAGGATGTCGCCCGTGGCCATGTAGCGGGCCAGGGTGAAATTGGCGCGCACGTAAAGCGTGACCGAGCACAGGGCGTCGGCCACGGCCAAAAGCGGCCCCAGGTTCTTGGCCGTGGACAGGGGCTGGTAGTCCACGTGCAGGCCGAGCATGGTGCCCATGGCCCCGAGCACGCCGACCAGGACCACGTTGCCGACTTCGCGCAGGGTGTCCTCGCGCATCTGGTCCGAGGCCTCGGGCATGCCCATGGCCTCGGTGAGGCCGGAGACGAGGCTGTTCGCGTCGCCGTGGGCGAAGGCCAGGGCGGTCATGCCGCTCATGACCCCGGTAAACGGCAGGAACACGCCTTCGCAGATGGAAGGGCAGCGCCCCATGGTGGCCTCGGTGAGGCTCGGGCGGCTCAGGATACGGATTTCCGGGGCGGAAAGGGCCACATGGGTGGCGCACATGCGGTTGAGCGCCTCGGCGGCGCGGCCAAGGCCGATGTTGACGCATTCGCTCAAGAGATCCATGCGGGATTCCAGCGTGATTTCTGGCACGGTCTTCCTCCTCTCCTCGCGGCGCGGGCCGGCCGCTGTCGTTCTTTATAGCACTCCGGGGCCGGCCAGGCGAAACATTTGTCCGTTTACCGCCGCAGGCCGATATCTTGCAGGAAACGCCCAGGGCAAGAGGTCGTGTCCGTCTTCTGGCAAGGTGCCCCAGGGACGCGCCCGAAACAACCCGGAAATCCTTGCGCGCCGCCCGCAGGCCAAGCGCTGCGCGCCAGGGGCCACGGGCCTTCGCGCCGCCGCTCGGTCGCAGGCAGCCCTTGACACGAGGCAGGGATCGCAGGAAAAAAACGCCATCGCTTCGCGCGAAACGTGATCGTTTTGGATACGCATGGACAGTGCTTCGCGCATTTCCGCGCCTCCGGCTCCGGCCTCAGGCGCGCTGCCGGCCACCCCGGCATCCTTGCCTGCCGGCGTTTTTCCCCTCGCCGGAACCCTCCCGTTGCCGCCCCGACAGGGCCTGATTCCGAACCCCAGGAACCGCCGCACCCCCGCGGCCCGACCACGCCAACACACTGCCGCGCCGTAACAAAGCGCGCCCAGGGACAACACCCATGCCCATTCCGTTTATTGACCTCAAGGCCCAGCTCGCCGTTCTCGAACCCGAGATCCGCCGCCGCATGGACGCCGTGCTTGCCCACGGCAAATTCATCATGGGCCCGGAAGTGGCCGAACTGGAAACGGACCTGGCCGCCTTTGCCGGCGCGCGCCATGCCGTGACCTGCGCCTCGGGCACCGACGCCCTGCTCATGCCCCTGCTTGCCTGGGGCATCGGCCCCGGCGACGCGGTCTTCACCACGCCCTTTACCTTCATCGCCACGGCCGAAGTCATCGCCCTGCTCGGCGCGACCCCGGTCTTCGTGGACATCGACCCGCGCACCTACAACATCGACCCCGCCCGGCTGGAACTGGCCGTGGCCGCGGTTGCGGCGCAGGACCCCACGCTCCATCCCCTGCCCATGACGGCCATGACCCACAAGCTCAAGCCCAAGGCCGTCATTCCGGTGGACCTGTTCGGCCTGCCCGCGGACTACGACGCGCTCGGGGCTGTGGCCCGGGAACACGGGCTGCTCGTGCTTGAGGACGCGGCGCAGGGCTTCGGCGGGGTCTACAAGGGCAAGAAGGCGGGCGCGCTGGGCGCGGCCGGGGCCACGAGCTTTTTTCCGGCCAAGCCGCTCGGGTGCTTCGGCGACGGGGGCGCGGTGTTCACCGACGACGACGCCCTGGCCGACGTGCTGCGTTCCATCCGCGTACACGGCAAGGGCGGGCACAAGTACGACAACGTCCGCGTGGGCCTCAACTGCCGCCTGGACACGTTGCAGGCGGCAGTGCTGCTGGCCAAGCTGCCGGCCTTCCCCGGCGAGCTCGACGCCCGGGACGCCGTGGCCGCGCGTTACGGCGCGGGCCTTGCCGGTCTGCCGGGCGTGACCCTGCCCGTTGTGCCGGAAGGCTGTCGCTGCGCCTGGGCGCAGTACACGCTGTCCCTGGCCGGCCATGACCGCGACGCCGTGGCCGCGGCCTTGCGCGAGGCCGGCGTGCCGAGCATGGTCTACTACCCCAAGCCCCTGCACACCCAGACTGCGTTCGCCGGCCTCGGGCATGCGCCCGAGGACTTCCCGGAAAGCCTCGCCGCCAGCGCCAGGGTGCTGAGCCTGCCCATGCATCCCTACCTGGCGGCCGATGTCCAGGACGTGGTCATCGGCGCCGTCGGCAAGGCCCTGCAAGGCTAGGCCCGACCGGGATCCTCCAAAAAAAACACAAGCCCCCTCCCGAAGGAGGGGGCTTGTCCGTGATCGGCCGGGACGGATGTTCCGGCCTTAACAGTCCGTTAACGGCGTGGGGCCTCTAGCGGCATCCCGAAGACGCGCATGCCCGGGGCTCGCCAGAACCGGCCCGGGGGCGTCGGCAGGGGCCTACCAGCGGCCGCCGCCTCCGCCGTAACCGCCGCCGCCACCGCGACGACCGCCACCACCGCCGCCGCCGGAGCGGGGCTTTTCCTGGGCCTCGTTGACTTTCAGGGTGCGGCCGCCCAGTTCCTTGCCGTCCAGAGCCTGGATGGCGGCGTTGGCGCCTTCGTCATCCATCTCCACGAAGCCGAAGCCGCGCAGACGGCCGGTTTCCCGGTCGGTGATGAGGTTGACGCTGAGCACTTCGCCGTAGGGGGCGAAGTGGTCGCGGACGTCGTCTTCCGTGGAGGAGAAGGACAGGTTACCAACGTAAAGTTTCTTCGACATGTACTCTAGCTCCGGTCTTTGGCATGATCTGTTTCGGCGGTTGGGGGATCGACTTCCATCAGGTCCAAGCAGCGAAAGAAGGCATGCGCGTTGCAGATAATACCTCATTGTACACGGACCGGATACAAACACAACAAATATGTGCCCGGCGGCAGAGGATTTTTTTGCGCGTGCCGCAAGTGCCCGACCGCAGAAACCGTCTTCGCGCGCCGCAGGTCCGGGAAGGCTTCCGCAATGTCTTCCGGACGGCGATCCGCTGCGGGGGCGTGCGGGGGAAGACATGTCCTGTCCGCAAGATGTCGATGTATTGTTAAAGGATGCGGGCGCTAGGTCAGCAGGCCGTAGGCCAGCGCGACCAGGGCGACGCTCGCCGCGCGCAGGGCCTGGTTGTGCACGATCAGGCGCACGGCGTTTTTAGGCGAGAAGATGCCGGCGTAATAGGGGAACTGGTGGCGGAAGGCCCGCATGGGCGTGGACAGGATGTTGCCGATAAGGAGCGCCAGCACCACCTGCCTGGCGCTCAGGTCGCCCGCGCCGAGCATGGCCCCGGCCGCGGCCAGACCGGCGGTGAATTCCGCCACCACCTGGAACATGACGATGCTCACGGCCTGCGGGGTCATGAACGAGAGGAAGGAGAGGTGCTGCGAAAGCCACTTCTCCATGGCGTTAAACGCGCCGTACACGGTGAGATAATGGATGCCGACGTAGATGGGCACGGTGAAAAGGACCATGGTGCGGATGCGCCGCGTGAAGCGTTTCCAGGCCTTGGCCAGGGCTTTCTTCCAGGAAAACTCGCCGTCCTTGAGGTGGCAGACGACGCAGCCCTCGTCCAGGGGCGGCAGGAGCAGGCGGCCGTAGACCAGGATGGCGGCGGTGCGCAGCAGGGCGGCGAGCAGGGTGAGGCCGACGTAGATAAGCGAAGGCCGCGTGCCGAGGAAGGGCACGGTGATGAAGAACATCTGGGGCAGGTGCAGGAAATAGGTGGGCAGGCTGTTGAAGAGGTTGGCCAGGACGAGTTCCCTGTCGTCGAGCTTGCCGGCGGCGTAGGCCTCGGCGAGCAGGGAGTTGGCGGCAAGCCCGGAGAAAAAGGCCATGGAGAAGCTCGCACCGACCACGTCCTTGAGGTGGCCGATGCGGATGATGGGCGCGGCGAGGCGCGCGAGGAACCGGGTCCAGTTGAGGGCTTCGATGCAGTTGGCCACGAGCAGGCCGACGGCGAGGGAGCCGAGGAGCCGCAGCAGGGGCCAGAGCAGGGAGTGCCACGTGTGCGCGATGTCCATGGTGGCGCAGCTATAGTCAGGCGACCCGGGTTTGGGAAGCCTGCCGGAGCTGGATTTTTGCAATTTTTTGGAAACAAGTTGACAGGCGGCCCGCAAACGCATAATGACTTCTTTCCCGTGTGGGCCGTTAACTCAGACGGTAGAGTATCTGCCTTTTAAGCAGAGAGTCGCTGGTTCGAGCCCAGCACGGCCCACCAGCAGCGTCCGTCCCCATCGTCTAGTGGCCTAGGACGGCGGCCTCTCACGCCGCTAACAGGGGTTCAAATCCCCTTGGGGACGCCAAGATTTCAAGAGCGGCAAGAACCTGCGACAGCAGGAACTTGCCGCTCACCTTTTTCGTCTTCTTTTGCCGCTTTCCAGCCCTCCCGGTGCCTGCGGCGCGCTCCTGCGGATGCGGGAGGTGCCTGGAGTCGCCCCGGGGGAAAGACGCCTTTCCCCCGGGGCGCGCGGCGTCAGCAGATCTCGCCGTAGGTCAGGCGCTCGGCGTATTCCGCCTGCTTGCCCTTGTTCCACAAAGAGACCGGCCGGTAGTAGCCGACGATGCGCGTGAACACCTCCGAGGGCGCGCCGCACTCGGGGCATTCGTGGTGTTCGCCCTTGATGTAGCCGTGGGTCTTGCACACGGAAAACGTGGGCGTGATCGAGAGATAGGGAATCTTCGTCATGGTGAAGGCCTTGACGATGAACGACTTGAGCGCCTCGGTGTCGGCCACGGCTTCGCCTAAGTAGGTGTGGAAGACCGTGCCGCCGGTGTAGAGCGGCTGGAGCTTGTTCTGGTGCTCCAGGGCGTAGAAGACGTCGCGCGAGAGCCCCACGGGCAGCGTGGTCGAATTGGTGTAGTAGGGCGTGCCGTTGCCCGAAGCCCGGATGTCGGCGTAGAGCGCCTTGTCGATTTTCGCCAGGCGGTAGCTCGTGCCCTCGGCCGGCGTGGCCTCCAGGTTGTAGAGGTTGCCGGTTTCCTCCTGGAAGCGGGACGTGAGCGCGCGCAGGTGGTTGAGCGCCCGGGTCATGAGCCGCAAGCCCGCCTCGGTCTCGATGCCCTTGCCGAGAAGGTTCATGCAGGCCTCGTGGCCGCCGACCAGGCCGATGGTCGAAAAATGGCCTTTGAAACCGTTTTTGAGGTAGCGCCTGGTCCAGGGGAAAAGCCCGCGCTCCAGGTTGTCGCTGATCATCTTGCGCTTGAATTCCAGGGCGTCCCGGGCCAGCTCGGCGTATTCCGCCACGAGGTCCAGGAAATCCTCCTCGCCCTGGGCGAGGTAGGCGAGCTTGGGCAGGTTGAGCGTCACCACGCCGACGGAGCCCGTGAGGTCGCCCGCGCCGAAAAGTCCGCCCACCTTGTTGCGCAGTTCGCGCAGGTCCATCTGCAGCCGGCAGCACATGGAGCGCACGTCCTCGGGCGAGAGGTCGGAATTGATGAAGTTCTGGAAGTAGGGCGCGCCGTACTTGGCCGTCAGTTCCAAAAGCAGCGTGCCGATGTCGGAATCCCAGGGGAAGTCGGCCGTGATGTTGTAGGTGGGGATGGGGAAGGAAAAGATGCGGCCGTGGTAGTCGCCCTCGCCCATGACTTCGAGGAAGGCCTTGTTGATCATGGCCATTTCCTCGCCGAACTCGCCGTACGCGGCGTCGCGCATGACGCCGCCCACGATCACGCCTTCCCTGGCCAGGTGCTTGGGCGGGGCGAGGTCGAAGGTGAGGTTGGTAAAAGGGCTCTGCCCGCCCCAGCGCGAGGTCGTGTTGAGGTTGAAGACGAACTTCTGCATGGCCTGCTTGACTTCGCGGTAGGATAGCCCGTCCTCGCGCACGAAGGGGGCGAGGTAGGTGTCCACGTTGTTGAAGGCCTGGGCCCCGGCCCATTCGTTTTGCAGCGTGCCGAGGAAGTTGACCATCTGGCCGAGCACGGCGTCGAAGTGCTTGGCCGGGCCGGCGCAGGAGCGCCCGGGCAGGTTGAAGCCTTCGAGCAGCAGGTCGCGCAGGCTCCAGCCGGCGCAGTAGCCGGCGAGGCCGAAGGAAAGGTCGTGGATGTGGAAGTAGCCGTGGTCGTGGGCCTCGCGCGCTTCCTGGGGATATTTGCCGAGCGCGTAGCGGGCTTGCACCGTGCCGGAGAGGTGCAGCATGAGCCCCTGGAACGAGTGGGTCATGTTGGCGTTTTCCGCCACGCGCCAGTCGGTCTTGGCGATGTAGTTGTCGATGACGTCGGCGATGTCGAGGTAGGCGGCTTTCTGCTCGCGCAGTTCGCGGCGCTTTTCGCGGTAGACGATGTAGCGCCTGGCCACGGCGAAAAGCCGCGACTCCATGAGCACCTGCTCCACGGCGTCCTGGACGGCCTCCTGTTCGGGGACGTCGTTATCGACAAGCTTGGCTTCGACCTTGTGCGCCAGGCGCGTGGAGAGCAGCGGGTCCTGGATGCCGCTGGCCTTGAGGGCCTTGAGGATCGCCTGGGCGATGCGTTGGGTGGACCAGGTTTCCAGGCACCCGTCGCGTTTCCGGATCTGTATCGGCATGGCTCCCTTCCTCCCCCTTGCTCGGTGTTGGCTTGCGAAACGGCTGCTCGGCAAGCGTATGTCCCGGCGGCAGGGCCTCCCTGATCTCCCTGACGTCGGTTGGCGACAGTTCCGGCACGAGTGTCGTGCGAAAGGCGAAGCGGCCGGGATGGCGCGCGGCCAGGGCGAAGACCTCGCCGAGGCGCGCGGCGGCCTCGGCCGGGGTCACGGCCCCGCCCGTGACCAGGCCGTATTTGGCAAACGGCGCTTTGACGTCCACGGAAAAGCAGGCCCCGGGATGGCGATCGAGCACCATTTCCAGGACATCCGGGCGCATGCCGTTGGAATCGATCTTGACGTCGGGGCCAAGCGACGCGAGCTCGGCGACGAAGGCCGCGAGCCCCGGTGTCAGGGTCGGCTCGCCGCCGGTGACGACGAAGCCGTCCAGCCATTTGGCGTGGGACGCGGCAAAGGCGCGCACCGAGGCCGCGGGCAGGGGCGTGCCCTTGGCAAAGGCCAGGGACGCGTTGTGGCAAGACGGGCAGCGCAGGTTGCAGCCGCCGAAAAAAAGCACGGCGCAAAGTCTGCCGGGCCAATCGCAAAAGGACATGGGCTCGATGCCGCGCACGAGCTCCCAGGCTGGAGAAAGCGTCATTTTTTCCAGTAATGCGGAATGGATACAGTGTGAAAACCGGCCCGGCCGCTCCCTGTGCGGCGCGGGAGGAAAGCCCCCTCGAGTCCCCCCCGAAAGACGCTACCTTCATACGCCCGCCCGCGTCGATTGCAAGGGCCGGATTGTCGCCGGCAGGGCGCGGTCGCGGCAACGCCGCGCCATGCCGGGCTTTTCTTTTTGACGCTTTTGGCAATCGCCGCGCGGGCGCTCAGTCCCAGCCCGGCTTGTCCAGGCGTACGGGCATGATCACGAAAGGCAGGCCCATGCGGTAGAGCTGGCGCTGGAGGGTGAAGACCACGTAGTTGTGCAAAAGCCGCGTGACGAACGTCTCTTTTTCGAACACGAGCTGGCCGCCGAAGAAGATGGCCTTGGGAAAGCGCTCGCGCAGGGGCGGGGCCAGTTCGGTCAGTTCGTGCACGATGTCCGTGCCCACGGCCCAGTGCGCCTCGGCGTGGTAGCCGTGGTCGCGCATGAGCTCCACATAGGTGGCGAGGTCGCGCTCCATGCCGGCCTTGAGCCGCGCCAGTTCGGCCGCGCCGCGAAAGACCGCCGCGTCCACCACGCCGATCTGCACGAACACGTAGTTTTTGATGTCCTTGCCGAAAAGCCGCACCACGGAGAGCAGGGTGTGGATGCCGAGCCCGTTGAAGCCGTTGACGAAGATGATCGCCGTGGGGGCCGTATGGTCCGGTTCGGCGTCAGGCGCGGCGTTTCCCGGGATGCGCGGGGTGTAGGGGTTTTGCGGATCGACCACGGCGCGCAGCACGTCGAGCTTCTTGATCCGCGCGCCCACGGCGTCGTAGTGGCGCTTTATCGCCAGGGCGGCCGCGGCCAGGGCCCCGGTCACGGCCAGGGTGGCCCAGCCGCCCTCGAAGAACTTCACGCAGGTGACCATGACCAGGATGAAGGCGGTGAGCACGAGCCCCAGGCCGTTTAAGCACAGGCCCTTTTTCCAGGGGACCCGCTGGCCGCGTACCTGCCACCAGTGGCGCACCATGCCGAGTTGGGACAGCACGAAGGTGATGAAGACGTTGATGCTGTAGAGCACGATGAGCAGGTCCACCGAGCCGTGGGAGGCGAGCATGAGCACGAGCGCGGCCGCGCCCATGAGCAGGATGCCGTTTTGCGTGACGAGGCGGTCGGAGAGCAGGGCGAAGCGGGCCGGCAGCCAGCGGTCGATGGCCATGTTGGACAGCACGCGCGGCCCGTCCACGAAGCCGGCTTGCGCCGCGACGAAAAGGAGCAGCGCCTCGGAAACGAGGGTGACCAGCACGAAGCCGCCGCCGAGGCCCTGGCCCCAGCCGTCGGTGACGGCGGAAAACAGCACGGCGTTGAGCGTCTTGCCGTCCTGGGGTCGGACGGAAAAGAGCAGGTAGCACACGATGAGCCCGACCACGGTCACGGACAGGGACAGGGCCATGTAGAGCATGGTGCGCTTGCCGGTTTTCTCGCGCGGCTCGCGCAGGATGGGCAGGCCGTTGGACACGGCCTCGATGCCGGTATAGGTGCCCGCGCCCATGCTGTAGGCATGCAGCACGAGCAGGAACATGCCGAGCATGCCCAGTTCGCCGTGGGCGGCGGACACGTCCTGGCCCATGCGTGCGACGAGCGCCGGCATGTCCGAAACGTGGGCGAACACGCCGTAGCCGATGACCACGGCGTGGGTGACGACGAAGGTCATGAAGACCGGCACGAGGGCCATGACCGATTCCTTGACCCCGCGCAGGTTGAGCACGATGAGCGCGAGTACCCCGGCGATGGCTGCGGGGAGCCGGTAGGGCAGCCAGGCCTCGGGCAGGAAGCTGAACACGGCGTCCGCGCCGCTGGCCACGGAAAGCGTGATGGTCAGGGCGTAGTCGATCAAAAGCGCGCAGCCCGAAACCATGCCGACCTTGGGCGAAAGGAGCTTCGAGGCCACCACGTAGCCGCCGCCGCCGGTGGGGAAGAGTTCGATGATCTGGGAATAGGCGGCGCTGATGATGAAAATGGTCGCGGCCGTGCCGAACGCCACGAACACGGCCAGGAAGGTGTGCTTGCCGAGCGCCAGATAGGCTTCGGCCGGGCCGTAGCACGACGAGGACAGGCCGTCCGCGCCGAGGCCGACCCAGGCGAAGAAGGCGATGAGCGAGAGTTTGTGGAAAATGGACTGGTCGGCGAGGTTCAATCCCTCGCCGATGACGGCGCGGCGCAGGCGGTGCGCAACGGAATGGTGCTGTTCCTGGGACATGGCGTATTCCTTCGATATCCGGCGACGGGGCAAGCCCCCTCGCTGGCGCGGGGCAGGGGACGGGCGCAGTGAAAACTGTGCTGGGCCTTACGGCGCGACGCGGCGCGGCCGTTGCCCCGGCGGGACGGCGGAATGCGGGAATGGCGCGAAAAAAAGGAACGCGGGCGCAAGCGCGCACGACAACGGACCGGACATGGCATCCCTCCGGGCGACCGGTTGCGGGAAACCTGCGGCAAAGCGGCGGTTTCCACTTCGACGTCTACGAGGTTAGCTGACGGGCTCGGGCCGAAGAGGTTGCCCTACGCCATGTTGGCGATGCGCCCCGGGAGGTGGGTCCCCCGTTCCCGCCACGGGCGGGACTCGACGTTTTTCGCGGCGTAACGCCGGATGCTCCGGCCGTCAATGGGATTTTGCGGGGTTGGGAGGGACTTTCCGGGGGATTTCCCGAACCGGCGCATGCGCGGGGAACGCCGGCTGGGTCAGGCGCTTTTGCGCTTCCGGCCGGGCAACAGGCCGTGTCGGGACAGAAAGTCTTCCGGCGAGCCGTACGCGGTGAACATCTTGTGGGTAAATACCGTGTCGAAACGGTCGGCGAAGGTGTCGGCGCAGCCTTCCTGTTCGTGGATGCTCGCGACGAGGCGGATGAAATCCTGGCGCATTTCCCGGATGCGCACGAGCGCGCGCAGGCGGATCTCGCGGGGCGGGATTTTCCGGGCGATGAGGGCTGCCGCGGCCTCGGCCACGGCAGCGGCGCTCGGCGGCACGATGCGGCTGATGTCCGGATCGAGGAACACGTCGCGTCCGCCCTCGCTCGGGGTGGAGACCACGGGCAGGCCGGCGAGCAGGTATTCCGTGGTCGCGTAGTTGCCGCCTTCGGCTTCCGACAGGCAAAGGCCGACACGCGCCGCGTTGTAGACCCGGTTGATTTCCTTGGCCGGCAGGAAGCGGTAGAGCCTGGTGCGCCGGTCCTGGTTGCACGGGACCATGCCCGGCATGGCGCGTGTCAGCGAGCGCAGGTAGGCTTCCTGCGGCTCCCTGGGGCCGGGCAAGAAGTAGTAGACGAGGCCCCAGGAGGGGATGCGCCGGGCCAGGATGTGGCGTTTGAAGCGGCTGAGGCGCGCCGTGTACACGGCGTCCATGGTTTTGGCCACGCCCGGGACGGGATGGAAGAGGCGCTCGTCGAGAAAGGCGTTGTGGTGGCAGAAATAGTGCGGCAGGCCGTACCGGTGGAGCGCCGCATTCTCCTCGGGGGCGTTGGTCAGGAAGATGTAGCGGTGCAGCGGATAGGTGGCCGTCATCATGGCGTAGAACGCTTTCGTCTGCGCCAAAAGGCGCTCGTCGAGCAGGGACCACCAGTTGCCCATGAGAAAATAGGCCTTGCGGTCGGCCAGGAAGGGGCCGAGCTGCATGGGCGCGCCGAGCGGCGCGCCGTAGGAAATGACGATCAGCGGGTCGCGGCTGATCAGGTGGCAGCGCAGGGTCTCCTTGATGGACAGGCGGTAGGTGGCGGCGGGGGCGGTGGTCATGGCGCGCGGCCTCCTTGCGTCGCGGTCGCGGCAGCTTTTGCCGCCAGCAGCATCCAAGCAAGAACGGGGCCAGTCGGCTGTGGCGCATGGCGAAAGGTCCTCGGATTTGTCGTGTGCGCAAGGCGGGTTAGACACCGCGTCCGGGCCCTGCGGCCGGACCCGGGCCGCAGGGCCGTTGCCCCCGGTGCGGGCCTCGGCTACTCTCGCCCCATGGACCGTCCCGGATTCACCTTTTTGGCCTGCCCGGACCCCGAAATCATCCGGGAGCGCATCGACCGCCTGCTTGGCGAGAACGGCGCGCCCTTTGAAAAAATCGTGTTCTGGGGTGACGAGGAGCTCGGACCGCCGTTTTGGAACGCCCTGACCGTGGGCAGCCTTTTTGCCGCCGGCAAGGCCGTGGTGCTGCGCCGCGCCGAGTCCTGCCCCGCGGAGCTCTGGCCCAAGCTGGCCCCGGCGCTGCGGGGCTTCAACCCGGCGGTGTGGCCGTTTTTCTGCCTGGAGGGGGCGTTCGACCGCAAGGGGCCGAAGATTCCCAAGGCCTTGTCCGAGCAACCCTATTTCAAGGTGGCCGGGAAGCGGAACTGGCTCTTTGTCTCGCCCGGGCTTTCCCCGCGCGACATGGGGCCGCTTCTTTCCGACTGGGCCGCCGCCCGGGGCCTGGCGTTCGAGCCCGGCGCGGCCGAACGCCTGGCCGCGGCCTTGCCGCTCGACCTCGCCCGGGCCGACAACGAATTGGCCCGGCTGGAACTTTCGCTCGGCGACCGGGCCACGGTCACGGCCGCGGACGCGGCGCAGTTCGGCCGCCACGAGGAGCTCGACGGCTTCGCCTTCCTGGACGCGGTGGCCAGCGGCCGGGACCCGGCCGCGGTTTGGCGCGGCATCTTCGACAAGCAACTGGCCGGTGAGGAGATGGTCTTTCCCCTGATCGGGCTTTTGCTCTACGAGGCCCGCACCATGTGGCGCATCGCCGCCGGGGACGACGGCGACATCCGCCTGCCGCCGTCGATCCTGCAAAAAAAGCGCGCCATGGCCCGCCGCCTGGGCGCAACAGGTCTGGCCCGGCTGTTCGAGGCGGCGTTTGCCGCCGAAGCCGGGATCAAATCCGGCAGCCGCCGGACGGATCAGGCTCTGGAATACCTGACGGCCGAGCTTTTTCGCATTTTCGGCGGCCAAACCCGGGCCGCGGGCCGCGCTTCGCCATGAGTCCGCGACATTTCGCGACCGCGAGGACCGTTTTTTCCCGCAAAACATCATCCTTTTCCGTCAAACGCCTTGCCCGGGCCGGACATCATGCTTAGTAAGAAAGAACCGCCGCACTATCTGGGCCATCGCCGCCGCCTCAAGGACCGCCTGATGGAAAACCCGCGGGCCTTGGCGGACTACGAGATCCTGGAACTGCTCCTTGGCTACGTCAACGTGCGGCGGGACAACAAGCCCCTGGCCAAGGAGCTGCTCCACCGCTTCGGCAGCGTGCGCGGCGTGCTGCTGGCCCGGGAGGAGGAATTGCGGGGCGTGCCGGGAATCGGCCCGGGGGCGCTGGAATTCGTCACCCTGTGGCGCGAGGTCTGGGCGCGGTTCCACGAGCAGCCCCTGCGCGAACGGGCGCTGCTCAATTCCCCGGACATCGTGGCCGAGATGGCCCGGGCGCGGATCGGGGCCAGCGAGCGCGAGGAGTTCTGGATGGCGCTTGTGGACACCAAGAACCGGCTGATCGGCTGGGAGCAGGTGAGCCAGGGCACCATCGACCAGGCGGTGATCTACCCCAGGGAGATCCTGAGCGTGGCCATCCGCCACAAGGCCAGCGGCGTGATCCTCGTGCACAACCACCCGGCCGGCGATCCCCGGCCCTCGTCCGACGACGTGGCCTTCACCCGCCGCATCGTCAGCGCCGCCCGGGGACTCGACGTGCGCGTGCTCGACCACCTTGTGGTCACCGCGGGCGGGTATTTCAGCTTTCAGGCAGAAGGCATGTTGTAACAAGGAGGAACTCCCATGACGCCGAGTCTGCATGCCACCGTCTCCGGCAAGGTCCAGGGCGTGTATTTCAGGGCCTGGGTGTTCGACCAGGCCAAGAGCCTGGGGCTTAACGGCTGGGTGCGCAATCTGGAGGACGGCAAGGTGGAGGTGCTCGCCCAGGGCGATCCCCGTGGCCTGGACGCCCTCAAGGAACGGCTGGCCGAAGGGTCGCCGCTGTCCCGCGTGGAACGGGTCGAGGCGAAGGTTATCGAGTACGAGAAGGCTTTTTCGAGCTTTGACATCCGCTGAGGACGCGCCCGGGCGCGTTTTCGGCCAAGCGGCAAAAAGCGCCCGCGCCGCCGGCCCGTCCGGCGCCGCGGGCGATCCAGTATAAACGCGACGGCGCTTTGGCCGCGCGCCCCGCGCAAGGGGCAGGCGGCAAAAGCCCGCGAGGAGCAGGCGGTTATGGATAACGAATTCGACCCCAAGGACACGGCGGATAAGGTCGCGCCGCCAGCCGACGCGACGCACGACAACGAGGCCCCGACGGCCAGCGAAGGCGAGGAGAAGAACCAGCCCGACATCCCGTCCGAGCTGCCCGTCCTGCCCGTGCGCGACATCGTGGTCTTCAACTACATGATCCTGCCGCTGTTCGTCGGCCGCGACAAGTCCGTCCAGGCCGTGGACGCGGCCATAAACGGCTCCCGCTACATCCTCGTTTTGACCCAGAAGGACGAGAAGGTGGACGAGCCGGGCACGGACGACCTCTACCGCGTGGGCACGGTGGGCATGATCATGCGCATGCTCAAGATGCCCGACGGCAGGCTCAAGGTCCTGGTCCAGGGCCTGACCCGGGCGCGGGTGAAGGACTTCACGTCCACCGACCCCTTCCTTGCGGCCGCCATCGAGGTCCTGCCCGAGCGCGACACCAAGGAAGTGACCCTGGAGCAGGAAGCCATGATGCGCGCCGCCAGGGAGCAGAGCGAAAAGATCCTGTCGCTGCGCGGCATGGCTTCGGCCGACATCATGGCCGTGCTCAACAGCGTCAACGAGCCGGGCCGGCTCGCCGACCTCGTGGCCTCCAACCTGCGCATGCGCGTGGAAGAGGCCCAGCGCCTGCTCGAGTGCGAGGACCCCATCGAGCGCCTGCGCCTGGTCAACGAGCAGCTCGTCAAGGAGGCCGAGGTCGCGGCCATGCAGGCCAAGATCCAGAACATGGCCAAAGAGGGCATGGACAAGGCGCAAAAGGACTTCTTCCTGCGCGAGCAGATGAAGGCCATCCGCCGCGAGCTCGGCGAGGGCGGCGAGGAGTCCGACGAGCTCGACGAGCTCAAGGAAGCCCTGGACAAGGCCGGCATGCCCAAGGAAGTCAAGAAGGAGTCCGACAAGCAGCTCAAGCGGCTCGTCTCCATGCACCCCGACTCCTCCGAGGCCGGCGTCATCCGCACCTACCTCGACTGGCTCGTGGACCTGCCCTGGAAGAAGCTGTCCAAGGACCGGCTCGACATCAAGGAGGCCAAGCGCATCCTGGACGAAGACCACTTCGACCTGGAAAAGGTCAAGGAGCGCATCCTCGAGTACCTGTCGGTGCGCAAGCTCAATCCCGGCATGAAGGGCCCGATCCTCTGCTTCGTCGGCCCCCCCGGCGTCGGCAAGACCTCCCTTGGCCGCTCCATCGCCAGGGCGCTCGGGCGCAAGTTCGTGCGCATGTCCCTTGGCGGCATGCGCGACGAGGCGGAAATCCGCGGCCACCGGCGGACCTACATCGGGGCCATGCCCGGCCGCGTGGTGCAGAGCATCAAGCAGGCCGGCACGCGAAATCCTGTCATCATGCTCGACGAGATCGACAAGGTGGGCTCGGACTTCCGCGGCGACCCGTCCTCGGCGCTGCTCGAGGTGCTCGATCCGGAACAGAACTTCTCGTTCTCGGACCACTACCTCAACGTGCCCTTCGACCTGTCCAAGGTGATGTTCATCTGCACGGCCAACATCCTGGACACGATCCCCGCGCCGCTGCTCGACCGCATGGAGGTCATCACGCTGCCGGGCTACACCGAGCAGGAGAAGATCAAGATCGCGCGGCGCTACATCCTGCCGCGCCAGATTACGGAGAACGGCCTGGAAAAGGGCGACATGATCCTGTCCGACCACGTGCTGTCGCGCGTCATCCGCGACTACACGCGCGAGGCCGGGCTGCGCAACCTCGAGCGCGAGGTGGGGTCGGTCGCGCGCAAGCTCGCGCGCAAGAAGGCCGAGGGCGAGGCCCCGCCGTTTCGGGTGACCACGGCCTCGCTGCAAAAGCTCCTGGGACCGGCGCGGTTCATGGACGACGAGCGCGAGACGGAGCTGCCCCCGGGCGTGGCCGTGGGCCTGGCCTGGACGCCGGTCGGCGGCGCGATCTTGCATATCGAGGCCGCGACGTTGCCCGGCAAGGGCGGGTTGCAGCTGACGGGCAAGCTCGGCGACGTCATGAAGGAGTCGGCGCAGGCGGCGCTGACCTACGCCAAGTCCAAGGCCAAGGAGCTCGGTATCGAGCCCGAGATATTCGAGAAAAACGACATCCACATCCACGTGCCGGCCGGGGCCACGCCCAAGGACGGCCCGTCGGCGGGCGTCACGCTCGTGACGGCGCTGATCTCGGTGCTCACCAACACCGCCGTGGCCAACGACCTGGCCATGACGGGCGAGATCACCCTGCGCGGCCGGGTGCTGCCCGTGGGCGGCATCAAGGAGAAGGTGCTGGCGGCTGTCGCGGCCGGCATGAAGCGGGTGATCATCCCGGCGCAGAACATGAAGGACCTGCACGACATCCCGCGCGATCTGCGCGGCCGGGTGAAGGTCTATCCCGTGGAGCGCATCGACGAGGTCTGGCCCATCGCCCGTTGCGACGCGGCGCCGGAGAAGGAAGCCGCGAAGAAATAGATTGCCGGCGTGCCTTGCCGGGCATGCAAACTGTAAGGGCCGGGGCGTGTGCACCCCGGCCCTTGTCGTTTGGGGCGGCTTTTTTCCGCATCTGGAAGGCGGCGGACCATGACAAGCGTACGGCTTTCGGGTAGCGTGGAGGCGAGGTGTGTCCCATGTCCAACGACGGTCGTGGCAGGAAGGAACTTCTGGCCGAGATCGCGGCCCTCACTCGCCGGGTGGCCGAGCTCGAGGCGCAGCACGCCCAGAGCCTGGAACTGGAGCGCTCCCTGCGCAGCAACGAACATCGCCTGCGCCGCCTGCTGGAAAGCGTCACGGACTACGTCTACACCGTAAGCGTCCGGGACGGGCAGGCCGTCGCCACGATCCACGGCCCCAACTGCGTGGCCGTCACCGGGTATACGGCCGAGGAATACCAGCAAAATCCCCTGCTTTGGCTGGCCATGGTGCCGGAGGAGGACAGGCCGGCGGTGCTCGAGCACGCCGCGCGCGTGCTGGCCGGCGATCCCGCCCCGCTCGAACATCGCATCCTGCACAAGGACGGCACCGTCCGCTACGTGCGTAACACCCCGGTCCTGCACCACGATGCGGCCGGGCGCATCCTCTCCTACGACGGCATCATCAACGACATCACCGAGCGGCGTCGGGCCGAGGAGCTCGTCACGCGCATGTCCCTGCACGACGGCCTGACGGGGCTGCCCAACCGGGCCCTGTACACGGACCGCTTGCGCCAGACCCTGGCCCTGGCCGAGCGTTCCGGGGAAAAGGCGGCGGTGTATTTCATCGACCTCGACCGGTTCAAGGAAGTCAACGACGCGTGCGGCCACGAAACGGGCGACCGGGTGCTTGTCGAGGCGGCGAAGCGGCTTGCGGCCTGCGTGCGCCGCAGCGACACCGTGGCCCGGCTCGGCGGCGACGAGTTCGTGGCGCTGACCCCGGGGATCGGCGACGTCGCCAACGCGGGGCTCATTGCCGGGAAGATGGTCGCGGCCATGCGCTCGCCCTTTCACGCCCTGGGACATACGTGCAGGCTCGGGGCCAGCGTCGGTGTGGCGCTTTTCCCCGACGACGGCAAGCGCGCCGGAGAGCTCCTGCGCCTTGCCGACGCGGCCATGTACGCGGCCAAAAACGCCGGCCGCAACGGCTGGCGTCTGGTCCGCGACGTACCCGATCTTCAGCCGATCCAGCCCAGCAGCGACCACCAGCCGTAATCGAGGGGCCACAGGACGCAGACGCTGATTGCGGCCGTGATCAGGCACAGCCGCGTCACGTCCCCGGCTTTGAGGCCCCCGGTCTGGATGGCCACGACCAGCGGCGGGGCCTGGTAGGGCAGGATGACCGTGGAAAACCCGAGCACCTGCGTCATGGCCACGGTCAGGGGCGGCCAGCCGGTGGCCGCGGCCAGGGGATGCAGCAGGGGCGTGAGCACCGGGGGCACGCCCGGCAACGTCACCACCACCCCGACCAGGGCCGCCAGGCCGGCGAGCACGGCGAAGCTGGTCGCCGGGGCGTGCGGCGCGAGGGACAGCCAGGAAAGCGCCCAGGTTGCGACCCGGTTGCCCAGTCCCGAGGCGTCCGCCACCGCGCCGAGGCTCACGATGCCCGCGACGTAGTAGACGGGCTCGAATTGCAGCGCCGCAAAGGGCTTTTTGCCCATCAGCCCGCTTCCCGGAAACAGGCACCACACCGCGACCAGCATGCCGACCCAGGCGGCCGGAATGCCGTGCCAGGCGTCCGTGCTCCAAAGCGCCACGGCGAGCGCGAGCACCACGCTCAAGTGGATTTCCGGTCCCGTCATTTTGGTCGCAGCCTGGGGTTCCGCCTCCAGCTGTTCCCGTGGCGTGTCGCGGAACATGCGGATGAGCAGCGGGAGGAGGATGACCGCCTTGGCAAGGCCGAGGAGCGGAAAGTGCAGCAGCAGGTACTGGCCGTAATGGGGCGGCGTGCCGAGTGCGTGCTCCACCGCGCCGATGAAGACGGTGTTGGGGATGTTGGCCGGCAGGATGGCGAACGCGGGCAGGTAGGTGCCGAAGATGCCGGCCAGAATCACGCCGCTGCGGCCCCGGCTGCCCAGGGGATAGCCGAGCCGGTCGGCCAGGGCGGCGAGAATGGGCAACAGCAGCATGACGCGGCCCATGGCCGAGGGCATGGCGAAGGTCAGGCCCAGGCCGAAAAGCGATACCGCGACAACGGCGCGGGGAAAGGAGCGGCCGATGGCGGGGGCCAGGCGCGAGGCCAACCGGCCGCCGAGGCCGGTGTGCCGGATGGCCAGGCCGATGACCGCGCCGGCCAGTACCAACCAGGTCGCCGAGGAGGCGAAGCCCGCGAAGACCACGGCCGGCGGGGCCACCTTGCCGAGCATGCACAGGGAGAAGAAAACCAGCGCGGTCAGCCATTCCGGCAGCCAGCCCGTGGTCCAAAGTCCGATGCCGAGCAGGACGACGATGGCGGCCTTGCCCAGTGTGCCAAGGCCCAGGGACGGCAGGAGCAGGGCCGCGCCGGCGCAGATGACGGCGGCCAGGGCCATGCCCTGGCGCGGGCGGATGGCCATGCCCCCGGCCGCGGGCGTCTGGCGAGTGGTTACGGCTTGGGGCATGGCGCAGCCTCCTTTCGTGCTTCCAGAATCGTCCGGCTGTCGTCCAGGAACGCGGTGAGCAGGCGTACGCGGTAGGCGATGTCCTGCCGCCAGAAAGCCAGGCGTTCCCGGCCGGCGTCGGTCAGGTGGTAGATTTTCCTGGCCGGCCCCGGAACGCTCGTATCCCAGGAGCCGGAAATTTCACCTTGCGCTTCCAGGGCGTTCAAGGTGCGGTAGACCGCGCCCGTGTCCACACCGGACAGGGGCAGCAGTTCGTGCATGCGGGCGAAGAGCGCCGCGCCGTGCCCGGGCCCGTGCCCCAGGGCGAGCAGGAGAAAGGCGGGAAGATGGCGGTAGCCTTTGGTTTTTTCCGGCGGCATGGGAGTCCTCCTGAGTTGTTGGAAACATCTTACTGTAATTTACATCTAGATGTAAATTACATTTTTGAATGCCCTCGAGGGGGTGCGGCACGGGCAGGCCGACATGGAGGACGCTCTGGCGATACGGAAGCGGGCCGATGCGGGTGCAGGCCGCCCGGAACCGGCCTTGCCGGGGCGGTCTCGGGGCGCGGCGCGGCGGCAGGCGGCAAGGTGCGGATTGCGTAGCGCGGCGGGATATGCGACAGGTGCAGGAAGCGGTATTTTTCGGGGCAGGATGCGCCTTTTGCGCGGCGATGCGGGCGTGTGGCAGGCCGGGTTCCCCGCAACGGAAGCGGAGGCTGTTGTGGTTCGTTGGGCATGGTCAATTTGGCGGGGCGCGACGTCTCGTGCCGGCGGGTGAGCCATGAGATTCACGCAGGTCTGCATCGCAGCCTTGTTGTGCCTCGTTTACGGACGCGGCGTTGCAGGGGCTGCTGATTTGAGTGCGCTTTTTAAGGAAAACGAAGGCTCCGTCGTCACGGTCCGGGCCGGGAAGAACATTGGCACGGGTTTTTACGTCACGCCGGATTTCATCGTGACCAACCTGCATGTGCTGCGCGGCAGCGCGTCCGTCGGCTATTTCAAGAACTACGCGGACGGCGAGACGCCGGTCAAATACGTGGTCGGCGTGGACGCCCAGAACGATCTTGCGCTCCTGCTCGCGCCGACACCGGGAAAACCGGTGAAGATCGGGGTTCCGTCCGACGTCTCGCCGGGTGCGGAGCTTTTCGCCATCGGCTCGCCCCGGGGTTACGAAAAGACCATCACGAGCGGCATGCTGAGCCAGCGGCGCCAGGACGGGATCATGCAGGTTTCCATCGCCGTTTCGCCGGGGTCCAGCGGTTCTCCGGTATTCACCATGCAGGGCGAGGTGGTCGGCGTGGTGGTGGCGCAGCGACGGGACGCGCAAAACCTCAATTTCGCCATTCCTGCGGACCGGGTGTCGCAGTTGCTGCAAAAGTCGGGCGCTACGCCCAAGGCGCAGTACACGGAGATCGCGCAAAGCGATTTCGCGCGAGACCCCGGCCCGCTCGAGGGCGGCGCGGGCGGTTCCCTCGAAGTCGATTTCGTGGGTATCGACACCTCGTTGCCGGGCTGCAAGAATTTCTCTTCCACAATCTACGAGAATACCACAACCAGCCTGATCAAACGGTGCGTGTGCAACGACGCCGTCATGCTCACCAACAGGCTGTGCCAGTGCCACTCCTGTCGGCGCTGAGCGCCCCCGCGTCCGGCATGCCCGGCACGTTGCCAAGCTTGTATCGAACCGGTACAAACGGCTTGAGGCTTCGGACCACAACCCGGCCGGCCTGCCGGCCATCGGGGGGCACGTGTTCGGCACCATCAAGCGCGCGTTGGCGGGGCTTTTCTCGGGCAAGGATACCGAACTGCCCCAGGGCCTGACCGAGGAGCAGATCCAGGCGGAATTCAAGAAGCGCTACCACCAGTTCAAGCTACTGCTCACGGCCAACAAGAAAGCCCTGGAACTCATGTCCGAGATGGAGGAGGCCCTGCACGGCCGTCGCACCTTCGGCATGGCCTTCATCCGCGCCCATTCCACGGCCGTTTCGGTCAACGTCTACAAGATCGTCGAGCATATAAATGCCATCGCGCCGGGCAAGTACGCCGCGCTCTACGACCGCATCAAGGACATCCAACGCCGCATCGGCGAATGCTGGCAGCACGCGGACCAGGACGCGAATTCCGCTCTGGTCGTGCCCCTGGCCCAGGCCGGGCGGGACATGGCCGACCAGGTGGGCGGCAAGATGGCGGGGCTCGGCGAGATCGTGCGCCGCACGGGCCTGCCCGTACCCCAGGGGTTCGCGGTCACGGCCCGTGCCTACCGCCGGCTGGTGGAGGAAAACGATCTCAAGGACGAGATCAACCGCCTGCTCCAGACGGCCGGGCCCGACGACCAGCGCAACCTGCTCATCCTGAGCTCCCAGATCCGCAACAAGATCACCGATGCCACGGTGCCGGCCGACGTGGAAAAGGCCATTCTCGACGCCTACGCGGCCCTGTGGCGGCCGTTCGGGCAGCCCGTACCCGTGTCACTGCGCAGCTCGGCGCTCGGCGAGGACGAGGCCGGACAAACCTTCGCCGGCCAGTTCTCCTCCAAGCTCAACGTAGGCCCGGACGACATCCTCCAGTCCTACAAGGAGGTCCTGGCCAGCAAGTACAGCCCGCAGGCCATGACCTACCGCCTCAACCGGGGCATCCCGGACGAGGACGTGGCCATGTGCGTGGGCGTCATGGCCATGGTGGACGCCGCGGCCGGCGGCGTCATCTATTCGCGAAACCCGCTCGACATCCGCGACGACGCCATCCGCATCCACAGTGCCCTGGGCCTGCCCAAGTCCGTGGTGGACGGGTCCGTGGCCACGGACGAGTTCGTGGTGCGCCGGGGCGAGCCGCTCCTTTTGGCCGAGCGGCACATCCGGCACAAGGATCAGGTGTTCGTCTGCCTGCCGGGCGAGGGCGTGTGCCTGATGGAGGCCGCGGACGGACGGGCCGACACGCCGAGCATCGGGGACGACACGGCCCTGGCCCTGGCGGATGCCGCGGTGCGGCTGGAGACGATGTACGGCGCTCCCGTGGACGTGGAATGGGCCGTGGACGCGTCGGGCGCGATCACGTTTCTGCAGTGCCGGGAGCTGGTGCAGCTTCCGGGCGGCGCCTCGCCCGGGCGGCCATGCCGGGTGCACGGCCAGCCGCTTGCGGCGGACGGGGTCACGGCGAGCCCGGGCGTGGGCTGCGGGCCGGTGTTCGTGGTGCGCCGCGAGGCCGACCTGCTGCGCTTCCCCAGGGGCGGCGTGCTCGTGGCCATCGAGGCCCTGCCGCGCTACGCCTCGGTCATCGACATGGCTGCGGCCATCGTTACGGAAAAAGGCGGCGCGGCCGGCCATCTGGCCAACGTGGCCCGGGAATTCCGCGTGCCGGCGCTCATGGGCGTGGCCGGCGCGGCGCAGCTTCTCGCCGCGGGCGCGGAAGTGACCGTGGACGCCGACGGCCGCGCCGTCTACCAGGGCCGCGTGCAGGAGCTGCTCGACGCGGCGGCGAAGGAGCGCCAGCCCGCGCCCGAGCGGCAGACGCCCATGCACGCCATCCTGCGCCGGGTCATGGACCAGATCACGCCGCTCAACCTCATCGACCCCAACGTGCCGGAATTCGCCCCGGAGAACTGCCGCACGCTCCACGACATCACGCGCTTTAGCCACGAGAAGTCCGTGACCGAGATGTTCACATTCGGCCAGGAGTTCCATTTCTCCAAGCGGGCGGCCAAGCAGCTCAAGTACAAGGGCACGGCCATGAAGTGGTGGTTCATCAACCTCGACGACGGCTTCACCCACGATGTGCCGGGCAAGTACGTGAAGCTCGAGGAAATCTGCTCCATCCCGGTCGGGGCGCTGTGGGACGGCATCATCGCCATCCCCTGGCAGGGGCCGCCGCCCGTGGACGGTCGGGGGCTCATGTCCATCATCGCCCAGGCCTCGACCAACCCGCACCTGGAAGCGGCGACGCACTCCTCCTTCGCCGAGCGCAACTACTTCATGGTTTCGCACAACTACATGTGCCTAAGCTCCCGTTTCGGCTTCCATTTCTGCACGGTGGAGGCGCTTGTGGGCGACAGGCCCCAGGAGAACTACGTGAGCTTCCAGTTCAAAGGTGGGGCGGCGGAATTCTCGCGCCGCCGTCGCAGGGCCGAATTCGTGGCCGAGATCCTGGAGATCCGCGGCTTCACGGTGGAGGTGAGCGAGGACGCCTCGTTCGCCCGCATCAGCGGCGGGCCGCAGGAGGAGATGCTCACGGCGTTGAGGGGCATCGGCTACATGCTCATGCACACCCGCCAGCTCGACATGATCATGCACAACGAGGCCATGGTGCAAAGCTACAAGGAGAAGATCCTGACCGATCTGGTGACGGTGGCCGGCGCGCCGTCGCGCGAGATGCCGGCCTGCCCGGTCAGCGAGATGGCGCTGGAAGCGGAAACGACCGCATGAAGCGCCGGTCGATAACGTCCTTGAGCGCCATGCACCAGCGCCCGGAAAGGACCAGCGGCCCCTTGCGCAAAATGGCCCGGCCGTCGCCGCAATTGAGCAGCGCCAGGTAGCGCGTGCCGGTCTTGCGAAAGGGCGTCAGTTCCCGGCCGGTGAGGTACGCGAGCAGATTGGCGCAGAGCATCGGTCCCTGGCGCACGGCGTAGACTCCGGCCCGGGGTAGGGGACGTGGCGCGAAATGGATGCAGTCGCCGCCGCCGAAGAGATCGGGGTATAGCGGGCTTTGCAGGAAGGCGTTGACCGTAAGCCCGCCGCCGGCGTCGAGCGCCAGGCCGCTTTGCGCGAAAAGCGGCGGCGGCTGCGTGCCCGTGGCCAGGAAGCAGACGTCGAAGCGCGCGCCGCCGCCGCCGGCTAGCTCGGCCCGGCCGCCGGCTAGCTCGGCCCGGCCGCCGGCGATGCGCGCCACGCGGCCCGAAACGAGCCGCGCCCCGCGCCGCGTGAGCGAGGCGATGGCCAGTCGTCTGGCGCGCGCCGGCCAGCCGCAGAGAAGCCCCCGGCCGGTGGCGACCGTGACCAGGGGCGTTTTCACGCCAAGGCCCGCGAGCAGCCCGAGGGCGTTGCCCGCCACCTCGAACGCCGAGGCCCCGCCGCCGATGACGAGCACCTGCACCGGTTCCCCGGCCTCGGCCCGCGATTCGATGTCGCGCCGGGCGGCAAGCAGGTTCTCGATGGGTTTGACCGGATAGACGCCCGCCCCGGGCGCGGCCTCCACGGGAAAGGGCGGCGCGGCCACGCTGCCGACGCCGAAACTCGCGGCGTCGTAGCCGATCTCCCGCCCGTCCGACAGGACGAGCGTCTTCGCCTCCCCATCTATCCGCGCCACGCTCCCCGACACGAACGCCGCCTGCCCCCGTTCCCTGCCCCCTTCCCGGGAGGTCCGGGAGGGGGCCCGCCCCTCCCGGCCGCCGGAGGCGTTCTTCACCATGCTCTCCACATCGAACCGCAGCTCCTGCGGCGCGTAGCGGCCGGAGAGCATGCCCGGCCCCATGCCGGAGTAGGAGAGGAAGGGGCTCGGCGCGACGCAGACGACATCGATGCCCGCGCCGAGGAAGGCCCCGAGGCGGGAGAGCGTGAACAGATGGGCATGGCCGCCGCCGGCCAGGACGAGGCGTTTGCGCATGGTTCCCTATACGGAAACCGCGGCGGGCAGGGAAGGCGCGAAGCGTTACAAATGCAAAACGGAACCTGGCGGCGTCAGGCGTCTGCGGCGATGACGCCCAGGCGCTCCAGTTCCGCCAGGATGGATTTTTCGTCCACGGGCTTTTGCAGAAACGAGGTGGCTCCGCCGAGGTACATGGCGTTGTGGGTGTCTTCGCCGTCTTCGAGGACCGAGGTGATGATGATCTTGCAGCAGGCGTCGTCGGCCACGCCGAAATCCTTCTCGATTTCGCGGATCTCGTTGAGCGCCCTGGGGCCGTCGATCACGGGCATGAGCAGGTCCATGAAGACCAGCCCGTAGGGGCTGCCGCCTTCCAGGGCCTTTTTGAAGGCCATGATGGCGTCCTCGCCGTTGACCGCCGCGTCGCAGGCGGCATACGGGTGCAGGATGTACTCGAGAAAGCTGCGGCTGTAGAAATCGTCATCGACAATAAGCGCCCGCATGGTGCCTCCGGCAGCTTGAGGGTGGGACACTCCGCCTGCGTGACGGGGAACAGGGTTGTCGTACCGGCCGGTCGGCATTCCTGTCAAGAATGGTTATCCGCTAGTCGTTTTTAAGGATTGTCGCGTAGTTGCCCGCGCAGTGGCAGTCCGTGCCATAGCGCTGCACGTAGTCCAGGCGCGTGCGCAGGCAGGAGACCACGCCGTCGCGGAAAACGACCCAGACCTTGCCGTAGCCGGCGCAGACATAGGTCTCCGGGCCGATGATCGCCTGCTTGAGGGCCGGTGGGTTGCCCAGGAGCTCCTTGACGTTGGCCATGGACATGCCGGGCACGACGCGCCGGGCGGCGAAGGCGGCGTCCTCGCGCATTTCGTTTTGCATCTCCTTGGCCCGGAATTCCCTGTCCGCGCCGAAGGGGATGGCGGCCATGCGGGCCTCGGCGGCCTGACGGTCGCGCGTGGCGGTCTCGGCCAGGGCGGCGGCGCGTACCTGCGGGTTGGCGGCGAAGGCGGCCAGGCGCTCGATCAGCCCCGATTGTGGCGTTTTGGCGTGAAGCGTCAGGCGCACGGCCAAGCCGTCCGGAACCTTCCGGATTTCCTCGTCGGCCACGGCCACGGTAAGCAGGCTGTCGACGAAGGCGCGCAGGTCCTGCGTCGAGAGGCTTGTGTTGGCCAGGGCCGCATCGTGGGCCAAGGCCGCGGCGGCGTCGTCGAGGAGGCGGCCCCGGGCTTGCTGGGAGCACAGGCGGCGGGCCTGCCCCTGGTCCAGGTGGGGGCCGTAGAAGCAGGTAACGGTCTTGGAGAAGACGCGTTCGTCGGAAACCTGACGCCGGACGGCGTCCCCGCCGTCGGGCCGGGCCGGGTCTTGGTGCGGCGGCGTGGGCGGGGAAGCGGCCGGATCCGGGATGGCCTCGGCGGCGTAGGCGGGCCGTGGCGCGGCGGCGAATCCCGGAACGGGCGGCTGCTGGGCGGCGGCGGGACGCGGAAAAAGCGCGAGGCACAGGGCCAGGACCGGGAACAGGCGGCGCATGGCAGGCTCCTTGTTTGGCCTTTCCTAGCAAGACCCGTTCCCGAAAAAAAGGGCGCGGCCGATTTCCCGGCCGCGCCCCGCAAGGCATTGATGCAGATCCCGTGGGTTATTTCGGCAGCGGCTTGTGGCAGTCGCCGCAGGTCACGGGGCCCTTTTTCTGGTCCATGTGGCAGCCCATGCACTGCTTGTGGAAGGCGCGCATGAGCGAGGTGCGGCCGGGCTTGGCCACGGCGCTGTGGCAGTCGGAGCAGGGGATGCCGGAGGTGTCGGCCTCGGGATCGCGCTTGCCGTCCTTTTCGCCGTGGTGGCAGGCCGTGCATTCGGCGATGCCGGCTTTCTCGTTATGCTCGTCGTGGTTGAAGACCGCCGGGAGCCGGGTTTTGGTCTTGAAGCCCTCGTCGGGAATCGTCTTCATGTCCTGCTGGCCCAGGGCGGGCATCGCCAGGAAGCAGGCGACGACGAGAGCCGCAAGCGCAAACGGTATCGTGCGTTGTTTCATAGCGGGTTCTCCTGCGCCGGGCTTACTCGGCCTCGGGCTTCTCCATCAGTTCGTAGATGAGGTCGCCCAGGAACTTGGTGTGCATGCCGAGTTCGTACTTGCTGATGATGTCTTCCAGGCCGCCGTGACAGTTGTGGCAGGGCGCGACGAGCGTATGCACGCCCGTGGCCTTGAGCTGTTCGGCCTTGATGGAGTTGCCGGCGACGCGGACGTTCTTGAAGGGAGGCCCGCAGTTTATGACGCCGCCGCCTGCGCAGCAGCAGTAGTTGTGCTCCCGGTTGGGGTGCATCTCCACGACTTCCTCGCACAGGAAGTGGGTCACCTCGCGCAGCTTGTCCATGAGGCCGCGGCCCCGGATGACGTTGCAGGGGTCGTGGATGGTGACCGGCTCCGCGTACTTGTGGGTAATCTTGATGCGGCCCTGCTGGATGAGCTCCCAGAAGAACTCGATCGAATGGACCATGGGGACGGGAGTCCATTTCCAGCCGAGCCAGCGGTTGCCCACGTCGTAGACGGCGCGAAAGGCGTGCCCGCACTCGCCCATGACGATGCGTTTGACGCGGAGCTTCTGGGCCATCTCGTAGTGGGCGCGCTCGACCCGGCCCATGATCTCGGAGTCGCCGGAGAACATGGCCATGTTGGAGTTGTCCCAACCGGGCATGGACGGCATGGTCCAGTTGAGGCCGGCGGCGTTGAAAATGGCCGCGGCCTGGTAGATGAGCTGGGTGCGGAACTTGGGTTCCGGCGCGATGACCGAGTACATGAAGTCCGCGCCCTCGCGGTCGAGGGGAATGCGCAGCCCGGGGAATTCGTCGCGGGCCTCTTCCTCCTGCCATTGCAGGGTGTCGGGCCACTCGTCGTCCTTGACCCACATCTGGTTCATGGTCGCGGAGTGGCTGTGGGCGGTGTCCTGGATGTACTGCGGCGTGCAGCCGAGCTTGTGGCACAGCCGGCGCACCACGCTCATGATGTAGCCGGTGTCGATGCCCAGCGGACAGTAGTGGATGCAGCGCCGGCAGAGGTTGCATTCGGTGTAGGAGACCTGGGCGCATTCGTAGATGAGCTTCGGGTCGACCTTGCCCCCGGCCGCCATGAGCTTGGCCATGGTCTGGGTGACCTTGGCCGCGGGCATGTAGCTCGGGTCCTTGTGCGACATGTAGTAGTGGCAGGCCTTGGCGCACATGCCGCAGTGCACGCAGGTCTCCAGATAGGTTTTAAGGCGCGCGCCGCATTCGCCGGCGATCAGCTCCTTGAAGACTTTTTCTATTTTTTCCGGGGTCAGGCGGGAAACGCCGGCCCGCAACCCCGCGTCTTCGATAAGACGGTCGGCAATGGTGCTCATGCAATCCTCCGGTGGCTACCAGTCCTTGGCGAATCTTACGGACCCGAATTCCGAGGCGATGTAGCCGCGCGAAAAGACCGCGAACAGCATGTGGGAGAGCCTCGTAAACGGGATGGCGACCAGCATGGCCTCGCCGCACAGGATGTGCAGCGTGGTGAGAACGAGGTTGTCGCCGATGCGATGATAGGCCAAAACCCCGGTCAGGAAGGTCAGCCCCACAAGCGACACCACGAACACGTCCTGGGGGGTGGTGAGGAAGCGCACTTCGGGCACGCTCAGGCGGCGCCACAGGAAGTAGGCGCAGATGAGCACCACCACGATGGCCAGGCCGTCGGCGACGCCGTCGGGCAGCGCCGGCCAGGACCAGCCCCGGAAGGTGTCGAAGAGCACGATGTGCCCCATGAGGAAGATCGGGACCAGGAACAGGCAGATGTGGAAGACGAACGTGGCGATGGTGACGCCGGGGTTTTCCTTCCAGCCCAGGGCCCCGAAGGGGGTGAACCAGTGGACAAGGGATTTGATGGCGTGGGGCCAGCTGATGTAGGTCATGAACGCGCCGTCCTTCTTGAGGGCAAGGGCGCGCATGGCCAGCAGGCGGTAGATGGAACCGATGATAAAAACGCCGAAGGCGAGCCAGGCCAGGGGGCCTACGGCGAGATCGTACAGGGCGTGCATGACTGTCTCCCTCCTATCCCGTGAAGGCTTCGACCGGAGCCACGATGCGGTGGAGCTTGCCGTCGGCGATGGCCCGGATGAGGACCTTGGTCCCGTCCGGGGAGAACGCGGGCTGGAAGCACTTGTCGAAGCTCTGGGCGTAGGCCTTGCCGTCGCAGACCACGGTGAATTTGCCGCCGCGTTCCACGGTCACGGCCAGATGCGCGCCGTCGGGGCTCCACACCGGGGGCCAGGCCATGTCGTAGCGGCCGGGCCAGACCTTGCCGTCGCAAAGGACCGCGAAGTTGGTGTTGTTGTCGTTGCCGAGCGCGGCCACGCGTCCGCCCGCGGGGCTGATCGTGAGGTCCGTGACCACGGGGAAGGTCGCGCCCCAGGGCGTGCCGTCCACGACCACGGTGAATTCGCCGAATTTCACGGCCGCGATGGCCGCGAGCTTGGAGCCGTCCGGGGCGTAGGCGGGATGCCACAGCTGGGCGAATCCCGGTCCCCAGACCATCTTGTCGTCGATGGCCATGCCCCAGGCCCCGGCCTTGCGCACGGGCGCGGCGACCTGCCCCGTGGCCGGGTTGAAGATCGGCCCCCAGGCGCAGGCGTAGGCACCTTCCCAGGCCTGGCCGTCCACGGCGATGGTGTAGTCGTAGAGCGTGCGGCGCACGGTACAGGCGGCATGCGCGCCCGTGGCGTCGAGGGCGGGGTTCCAACAGTTGACGAAGATGGAATCCCAGGCTTCGCCGTTTACCGCCACGCTGAAGATGCCTTTCTGGAACGTCTCGATGTCGGCCTGCCCCAGGGATTTGACCTGGACCACGGCGGCCGTGGCCTTGCCGTCCCGGGACAGCGTCACCATGTTGGCGTTCTCGTAGAGCGTCTCCCAGGGCTGGCCGTCCACGGCCAGGCCGTATTCGCCGTCGATCTGGACCGGCGCGGCGATGACGTCGCCCGCTTCGGAGAAAAGCGTGTTCCAGATATAGCCGAACTGGGTTTCCCAGGCCTGACCGTCCACGGCCATGGTCCATTCCCCGGCCGACTGGACCAGGGCGGTCAGCCTGCCGTCGGGGGAATAGCGGGGATACCAGATCTTGTCGAAGGTTTCTTCCCAGACCTCACCGTTGACTGCCATGGAAAATTCGGCGTCCGGCAAAGCGGCGACCATGGCCACGGTCTCGCCGTCGGGCGAGACGTAAGGTTCCTCCAGCCACTCGTACTCACGCGAGCACTTGCGCAAATCGTCGACGACGATGCGTGCGCCCGGCGTGAAGTCCCAGGACTGCGCGAAGGACATACCGACCTCCTTGACAGGTGAAAGACGCAGGAGCCGCGCAGTCCCGCGCACGGCCCCGAGCAAACGGACAAACAGACCCCAAAAAAACTCGCACTTGTTAGTCACGAATTTCACGTTTAGTCAAGGGGCCTGTCGTCTTAAGACATTAAGTAATATCGCCATATACGACGTAAAACGGTAGGGTATTCCACCATGACGCAGCCTGAAATCCCCGGCATCTCCGATCGACTTGGTTTGGTATTTACAAGCCTTGTCGTGCTGTTCCTTTGCCTCGCCCCGCCTTTGCACGCCGCGACGGCGCAGCCCTGGAACCCGCCGGCGGACCCGATGGATATCCCTTTGCCGCGTTCGGCGCGCCTCGGCGCTTCCGGAGAGGGGACGGCCCGGTCCCTGGCCCGCGGCGGCGGGGAGCCGGGCGGGGAGGCGACACCCGCCGGCTATGAAACCGCGCGCGGCGTCACCGAGGTTCTGGCCGGAGACTGCCGCGCCGGCGCGGCCCGGCTCGCCGCCGTGGCCGGACGCGCCGGCGCGCTCGCCGACGTGGCCGCCTATTACCTGGGCCTTGGCCGCTACCGCTGCGGCGACGCGGCCGGGGCCGCGAACGCCCTGGCGGGTCTGGCCGACGCGCCGGAGTCGTCGTTTCTCGGGCGCGACGCCCAGTACCTGGCGATCCAGGCCGCCTCCCGGGCCGGGGAGTACGCCCGCGCCCTGGGCTGGGCCCGGTCCTGGCTGACCGACGCCGAGCCTGCGCTTGCTCCGGAGGTCTGGCTGCGTGCGGCCGTGGCCGCGAACGCCCAGGGGCTGCGCCGCGATGCCACCGATTTCCTGCGCCACCTGTCCCTGGCCTGGCCCGACGCCAAGGCCGCCCGCGCCGGCAACGCGCTGGCGCGGGAGATTTGCAGGGAAGGCGCCTCCGGCGGCCAGGGCGCCGCCCTGGACCCGCCGGGGGGGATCATCCCCCCCGGCCCCCCTGGAAAGGGGGAAAAGGTGCTTTGCTACGATCCGGATGCGCCGTCGAACGTGCTGTTGCGGGCCGAGGCCATGGTGGAGAAGGGCGCGCCGCAGGCGGCGCTGGAACTGCTGGACGGCAGGCACGGCTTCGACGCCGGCCAGGCCGCCCGGGCGCAGTACGTGCGCGGCAAGGCGCTCTACCGGCTGCGGCGGTTCAAGGCCGCGGCCGAGACTTTCGCCCGCGCCGCCGCCGCGGACCCGGCCGCGCCCCTGGCCGGCTGGGCGCGCTACCATGAAGCGCGCTGCCTGTGGCGTTCTTTCGACGGGGAGGACCTCACGCGCATGGAGGCGCTTTTGCGCGAGGTGCTGGCCGCGCCCGTGCGCGACGATCCCTTGCGCGAGGTGGCCGCGCGCCATCTCGCCCTGCTGCTCGTCGAGCGGGGCCGTTTCGCCGACGCCCTCGCGGCCGCCGGGCAGTTGCACGGCCTGGCCGTGTCGCCGGACCTCGCCGCCCAGGGCGCGTCCCTGGCGGCGCTTCTACGCTACGTCACCGGCGACATGGAAGGCGCGGTCCGCGAGCTGGCCGCGTTTCCCGAGCGTTACCCGGACGACGACTGGGCCGACGGGGCGCGCTACTGGCGGGGGCGGGCGCTGGCGGCCCTGGGCCGGCCCGAGGAGGCGGCCAAGGCCTATCTGGACGCGCTTTCGCGCCGGCCCAATTCCTATTACGCCGGGCGGGCGCAGGCGGCGCTCGCCGCCATGGGCGCCGCCGCCGGGGACGGGGTCGTGGCCTCGGCCGTGCGCCAGGGGCCGCGCTGCCCGGGGCGCGGCGAACCGGCCTCGCCCGAAGCCGCCGCGGCCCTGGCCAAGGCGAGGCTCCTTGCCGACTCCGGCCTGCCGGCCCTGGGCGAGATCGAGCTCGATTTCGCCGCGCGGTCCATGCCCGAGCGCGCCGACCTCGCCATGGCCCACATCGAGGCCGCCGAGGCCATGGGCCGGCGCGGCGCGGTCATGCGCACGGCCTGGCGCACCTTCGGCGGCTGCCTCATGCGCGGCACGGCCGCCGACCTGCTCCCCTTGCGCGCGGCCCTGTACCCGCGCGCCCACGCCGGGCTGGTCGTCAACGCCCTTTCCGGTTCGGGCATCGACCCGGACATCGTGTATTCGCTGATCCGCCAGGAGAGCTTTTTCGATCCCCGGGCTGTCTCCGGGGCCGGGGCCGTGGGGCTCATGCAGCTGATGCCGGATACGGCCAAGGCCATGGGCAAAAAGCTCGGCATCAAGGTCGAGCGCAAGGACCTTTTCGATCCGGCGGTCAATATCCGCCTGGGGACGGCGTTTTTCCGGGAGCGGGTGGCGGGCGCGGGAAGCCTGGCCGCGGCGCTCGCCGGCTACAACGCCGGCCAGACGCGGGCGGCCTCCTGGATGCGGGGCTTCGGCGGCCTTGGCGAGGAACTCTTTACGGAACTGATTCCGTATACCGAAACGCGGGACTACGTGCGGCGCATCGACGCGGGCGCCATGATGTACGGCAGGCTCTACGGGCGCTGACGTGCGGCCAGTTCCTCCAGGGAGAACAGCCGGTTGGCGTCGAGGAGCATGACGAAATCGCCGTCGATGCGCGCCAGTCCCTTGACGAACTGGGGCGGCACGGCAAGCCCCATGTCCGGCGGCGGCAGAATGTCCGTCGGGGCGATTTCCACCACCTCGTGCACCGCGTCGGCCAGGGCGGCCATGGTGACGGGCTCGCCGTCGGCGTCGCGTTCGATGATGATGAGGCAGGAAGGCTTGGCCGTGTCGGGCAGCTCGAGCTTGGCGCGCGCGTCCACCACCGTGGCCGCGTTGCCGCGCAGGTTGACCACGCCGCGCAGGTGCGCGGGCGCAAGGGGCACCCAGGTCACGGGCAGCATGTCGAGCACCTCGGAAACGGCCGAGGACTCCAGGGCGAAGCGTTCGCCGCCGAGCGTCAGGGTGAGGTATTGTCGCGATGCGTCGTCTGCCATGCGCAACCGGTCCTTTGAAAAAAGAGGGAACGGTACGCTTCTACGCGAGTTGCGGCTTTTGGGCAATCGTCGTGACGCGCCGGGCGAGTGGAAAACGTCCCGCGCCCCGCGCTCAGGACGGCCGCACCGTCAGGACGGGAATCCTGGCGGTCTTGACCACCTTTTCGGCCACCGAGCCGAAGGGGATGCGGTCCACGCCGCGCCGGCCGTGGGTGCCCATGATGATCATGTCCGCGGCCGCCTCGCGGGCGGCTTCCAGAATTTTTTCCGGCGCGTAGCCGTACGCCACCCGGCCCTCGGCCCGCACGCCCGTAAAGCGCTCGGCCATGAATTCGCCCATGGTCCGGTTGGCGCCTTCGAGAATCTGCGCGACCAGGGTCTGGATGCTCTCCGCCGGCACGTACAGGGTCGTGTAGCGGTTCATGCTCGGCGAGACGTAGAGCACGAGCAGGCGCGCGTCGAGTCCCTTGGCGAAAAGCGTCGCGTACTCGGCCAGGTACTGCGCCGCCTCGGAAAAATCCACGGCCAGGAGAATGGTTTTGACATCGGGAGACATGGGGACGGCCCTCCAGGGGTTTCCCGCCGCAAGTCCTTTTTATCCCTGGCCCGCACGGTCGGCAAGGGCCGAAAAGGGCACGCCGCGCCGCCCGCCCGGCAAGGCTTGAACCAGGGGGCTTTTCGGCGTATGGCGGGGTTCGCCGTCACGGCATCGGAGGCTTCATGAGCAAACGCAGCAGCGTCGCGCTTGATACGATCTTGAAACAAGCCGTCAAAGTGGGCCGCTATCCCTGGATGGCCGGCCGGTTGGCGGCCATTGAAAAAGAGAAGATCTTTTTTTCGGCCCTGAACCCCCGGGCCGAAACCGGGCATGCCCGCAGCATCCGCCAGCTCTCCATCCGCATCACGGACATGTGCAACCTGCGCTGTCACACCTGCGGCCAGTGGGGCGACCACGGGTTCCTGCACGGCAAGAGCCTCAAGGATTTGAAGCGGCAGGAAATATCCCCGGAACGCTACCTCGAGTTGCTCGAGGACCTCGCCCGCAACGGCCACCACCCCTCGGTCTACCTCTGGGGCGGCGAGCCGACCATGTACGACGGCTGGCTGGAGATCGTCGAACGCGCGACGGAACTCAAGATGCCGACGTCCATCGTCACCAACGCCACCAAGCTCGTGCCCGCCGCGGACCGGCTGGCCGCCGCGCCCCTGTTTCTGCTCCAGATTTCCATCGACGGCCATTCGGCCGAGGTGCAAAACGCCGCCCGGCCCTCGGCCAGCGGCGCGGGCGACAATTACAAGGTCATCCAGGAAGCCCTGGCCGCCATCAAGGAAGCCAAGCGGGCCCACAAGACGAAGCTTCCCCTGGTCGCGTCGCTCACCACCATTTCGAGCGCCAATGTCAACCACCTCGTGGATATCTACGAAGCCTACAAGGACCGGGTGGACATCTTCGTCTACTACCTTTCCTGGTGGATCGACGAAAAAAGCGCCAAGGCCCACGACGAGGACTTTGCGCGCCGTTTCGGCTTCAAGCCCAAACTGCATTGGGGCTGGGTCGGCGACTGGACCATCAAGGACCACGAGACCCTCGACAAGCAACTGCGCGAAGTGCAGCGCCGCGCCAAGGGCTTCGGCAAGCCGGCCGTCAACATCATCCCCAACATCACAGGCCTGCCCAATTTGCAGGAATATTACAACAACCACGACGCCACGTTCGGCTACAACCAGTGCATCTCCATCTACCAGGCCGTGGAGCTCGATTCCAACGGCGACATGTCGCCCTGCCGCGACTACCATGACTACATCGTCGGCAACGTGCGCGACAAGACCATCACCGAGCTGTGGAACAGCGAGTCCTACCGCCGTTTCCGCGCGAGCCTGCACACCGAGGGCCTCATGCCCTCGTGTACCCGTTGCTGCGGGCTGATGGGGTATTGATGGCCGAGGCTTCCCGACCGGCCCGCGTGGTCATGCTGCTCCAGGATCTGGCGTTCGGGGGCACCCAGCGTCAGGCCCTGGAACTCGGCGCGCGCCTGGACCGCGCCCGTTTCGCCCCGGAATTCTGGATGCTCGCCGACGTGCGGGACTTCGCGCCCCACGCCGAAGCGGCCGGCATTCCCCTGACCTGGCTTTCGCCGTACCCCAAGGTCGGCGCGCTTTCCCTCGCGGCGCTGTGGAAAAAGTTCGCCAGCGACCGGCCCGACCTGCTCGTGCCGCTGACCGCCGTGCCCAACATCTGGGGCCGGGTGTTCGGCCGCCTGCGGGGCGTTTCGGCCATCGTCGGCACCTGCCGCGGCGGCGGGGCGATCAAACGCCAGCACGAACGGCTCTTGAAGGGCTTGGCCGCGCACCACATCGTCAACGCCGCGCCGCTTGGGGAAGCGCTCGTGCGCATGGGCCGGCCCGAATCCGCCGTGACCTGCATCGCCAACGGTGTGGACACGGCTCATTTCGTGCCGCCGCCCGAGGAACTGCGCCCGGTGCGCGAGGTGGTCCTTTGCCCGGCGCGGTTTTGCGAGGACAAGGACCACGAGACGCTCATCCAGGCCTTTGCCTACACCGTGGCCAAGCGGCCGCGCGCCGAGTTGTGGCTGGTCGGCGACGGGCCGCTGCGCACGCGCGTGCGCACCCTTGCGGCCAGGAGCCCCGTGCGGGGGCTCATCCGCACCTATCCGGCCACGCCCGACCCCAGGCCTTTTTTCCAGCAGGCGTCGGTGGTGGCGCTGTCCTCGGTGCGCGAGGGCCTGCCCAACGTGCTGCTCGAGGCCATGAGCATGGGCATTCCCGTGGCGGCCACGGCCGTGGGCGGCATTCCGGACCTGGTCGAGCCCGGCCGCACGGGCCTGCTCTGCCCGCCGGGCAACGCCCAGGCCCTGGGCGAGAATATTGCAAAGCTTCTGGCCGACGCAGCCTTGCGCCGCGCCTGCGGCGAAGCCGCCCGGGAGCGCGTGCTGGCGCATTTTTCCATGGAACGGATGGTGCGCCGTCACGAAGATGTGTTTGAAAAGGTGTTGTCCGATGCGGCCGGGCGATGAAGCGGGCGGGAAAACCCCGGGACGCCGCCCGCGCAGGGAGCATGCCATGACGCTTTTCGTTCAACCGGTGCTTTGGGCCCTGTTGCTGCTGGCCGTTCCGGCCATGGCCGCCGTGGCCGGCGAGCCCGACCTGTCAGGCCTTTGGCGCGGGTCGCTCTACGGCTCCGACGTCCAGGCGCGGGTGGAGCAGGAAGGCCACCACGTCAAGGCCGAGGTCGTGGTCGTGGCCATGACCGGCGAAACAAACGTCTATCATCTGGTCGGCGCGGTCTTTAACGGCCATGTCTACATGGTGCACGGCAGCGGCCACGTCTTCGAGGGCGACGCCACAAGCGGGGCGATAAGCGGCGTGCTGACCACCAAGGGCGGCAGCCGTCTCGACGTGCAGGCGACCAAGGTGCCGCTTCAGGGCGGCAGGAAGACGCCGTCAGACGGCACCGCCGCGGCCGCGTCGCGCCGTCCGGGCTGATTTTCCCCAGGAGGATTCGTGCTTTTGTTCGCGTTTGCGGTCATGGCCGCGCAACTTGCGGTCCTGACGGCGCTCTATCTGCTTGGCCGACGCCATGTGCGCGGCGGCGCGGGCCCCGAGCCCATGCCCGAAACCTGCCCCCGTCTCGGGGTCATCGTGCCCGTCACGGGCGACCATCCGGGCATGCGCGAGGCCGTGGCCTCGCTGCTCGACCAGGATTATCCCGATTTCGTGGCGGTCTTCGTCACGGCCACGGCAGACGACCCGGCCGTGGCGCTCGTGCGGGGCGTGGCCGGCGACGATCCCCGCGTGCTTCTGGTCACGGCCGGCCCGGCCGCGCGCTGCGGCCAGAAAAACCACAACATCCTGGCCGGCATGCGCGCCGCGGCAACGGCCGAGGTGTTCGTCTACTGCGACTCGAGCCACGTGGCGGACCGGCATTTCCTGACCAACCTGGCCGCGCCGGTGATCCGGGGCGACGCGCCCATGACCAGCGGCTTCCACAAGATCGTGCCGGGCGACGCGGCCACGGGCACCATCGGCATGGCCGTCACCTGCATGGCCCTGCACCTGCTCCAGCCCATCCGCGCCATCACCCAGCCCTGGGGCGGGGCCATGGCCATTTCCCGGCAGGCCTTCGACCGTTTTGGCCTCAGGGAGCTTTGGGGCAGCAACATCGTGGACGATTTCTCCATGGGCCCGCACCTGCACCGCTTCGGCGTGGCCGCTTGGCCCGTGGCCGCGGCATGCCTGGAAACGCCCATGGCCGGCATGACGCTGGCCCGCTGGGACGACTGGCTCACGCGCCAGCTGCTGTACCTCAAGTTCTGCATCCCGCCGGGCTGGCTGGTGTCCATCGTCGCGGTCTTTCTGCTCTCCGCGCCGCCGCTTTTAGCCCTCTGCGTGCTTGCCGCCTGGGCCTTCGGCGCGGCCGGCGGCGCGGCCGCCGTGGCGGCGCTGGCCTACCTCGCCGCGTTTTCCGGCCTGGGGCTCTGCTACCGCGGCCTTTGCCCGCGCAAGGTCGGCGTTTTCGCCTGGCTGCGCGGCTACGCCGCCACCTTCGCCATGCTGGCCTGGTGCTTCGGCCGCACGTTTGCGACCAACACCATGTCCTGGCGCGGCATCGCCTACAAGGTGGGCTGGGGCGGCGTGGTGCGCGAGGTGCTGCGCAAGGGCTGAGCGGCCGCATGCTGCAAATGAAACGGCCGCCGTTCCCGGGCAGGGAGCGGCGGCCGTTTTGCGTAATACGCACGGCGCAGGGATTTCTCCTCGCGGATTCGTCAAATGATGGAGGCGGCCGTTTCACCCCTTTGGGGGTGGTCCAGGAGGGGCCTTCGGCCCCTCCTGGACGCCGGAGGCGTTTTTCCTGTCTCCAAGCCGTTACACCACGCCGGCCTGGACCTTTTGCGCGGCCAGCTCCTTTTTCCACTGCAAGACGAGGAAGACGAAGGGCACCAGGGCCAGGATCTCCGGAATCTCCCGGATGCCGATGCGCATGGTGGCGAAATAGAGCCCCGCGCCGCAGGCGCAGGCCAGCGCGATGCGCCACATGGATTTCACGTCGATGATGCGCATGGTGGCCTGGCAGTAGCTTGTGGTGGTCACGGCCACGGCCGCCTTGGTGACGAGCATGGCCAGGCACGTGCCGAGCAGCGGATCGGCCGGGATGAGCGTGTAGCACAGCGCCAGGTTGAGCGCGAGGCCCCCGATGTAGATGAAAAGGAGCAGCCGCTGCTTGCCCTGGCTCATCATCAGGTAGGCGGAGAGGTTGTGCACGAAGCCGCAGATGATGGTGCCGACGAGCCATTTCTGCATCCACATGGCGTCGTGGTAGGCCCCGCCGTAGATGAGCCCGATCAGGCGGTCGGACTCGATGAAAAGCACGAACATGATGGGGATCGAGGCCCCGATGAGCCAGCGCACGGAGTTGTTGGCCAGCCGCTTGAATTCGCGCCGGTCGTTTTTCCACAGGCGCACGAACAGCGGATAGAGGATGCTGCGCAAAAGCAGGTTGGAGACGAGGATGGAGATGCCGTCCACGAGCTCCCAGGTGACGCTGTACTGGGCGACCTTGGTCGGGCCGGCCTGACCCTGGAGGAAGTAGAGGTTGGCCTTGTTGTAGAGGATGGCGGCCAGGGCCATGAGCACGAAGGTGGTGCCGTGCTTGGCCGTGGCCCAGGTGCGGGCCAGGGACTTGCGCTTGAGCGTCAGGCCGGTGAAATCCGTCTTCCTAAGCGCCATCCAGACGCCGCCGGCCAGGTTGGAGACGTTCTCGATGACCTTGAACAGCGCGATCCAGTGCGGCGCGGCCCCCAGCGCCAGAAGCGAGATGGCGTACCCGTAGCCGAGCACGCCCGAGACCACGCGGATGCGCCCCTCGAGATCCTGCCGGCCCTCCACGCGGATGGCCACGAAAAAGGAGCTGGCGACGGCCTCCAGGCCCACGCCCGCGGAGATGACCATGACGAGGTTTTTTAGCCCCGATGTGTAGCCCTGCCAGTAGATGAAGATCACGACCCCGATCCAGCCGGCGACGAGCAGGATGCCCTTGAGCAGCGTGTACTGGGCGAGAATGTCGCCCTTGTGGCTGTACTTCTTGCTCAGCGACGCCACGAGCGGCTGGTTGAGGCCGAATTCGCCGAGGAAGAGGATAATGGAGGCCAAGCCGAAGGCCACCATGAATTCGCCGTAGTCGCTGGTGGAAAGTCGGGCCAGATAGATCAGGAAAAAGGTGTGCAGGGCGTCGTGAATCCACTGTGCCCCGGCCAGGTGTGCGAATTTGGAAACGATGCCGTAGGACGGGCGGGATGCCTTTTTAGGCGGGTTCTGTGCGGCTTGGGGCATGGGGATTCCCCCTCCCGGCCGCGCGGGCGGCCGGGAGGGAAGGGGAGACTATTTCGCCTTGGCTTTCTTTTTGGCGGCCTTGCCGCCCTTTTTGGCGGGCGCGGCCTTGGCGTCGGCCTTGCCCGCCTTGCCATCCCTGGCGGCCGGGGCCGGCTTGGGCGTCGGGACAGGTTCGGGGGCTTTCGCCGGCTCGGGTTCGGGCTGCGGCGCGGGGGCGGCCGGTTCCGGCCCGGGTTGCGGGGCCGGTTCGGGCTTCCTGGCGGGCTCGGGCATGGCCACGGCCGGCGGGATGTCGATCTTCACGGCCGGCTGGTGCATTTCCTTGGCCACCGGCGCGGTTTCCTGGCGCGGCGCGGGAACGGGCTCCGGCTCTTTGGCCGGCGCGGGTTCGGGCGTCGGTTCGGGCTGCGGCGCGGCGGCGACAGGCTCGGGTTCGGGCTGCGGGGCCTGCTCGGCCGCTTGCACGGGCTCGGGGGCTTTCGCCGGCTCCGGTTCGGGCTGCGGCGCGGGGGCCGGTTTCGGATCGGGGGCCGGTTCCGGCTCGGGCGTGGCGGGAGCGGCCTTGCCGCCGCAGCAGCCGCGCGGGGCGCACTGGATGAACGCGCCGAATTTTTCCAACTCGTCCACGCGGCAGCTCCAGACCATCTTGCCGTCGTGGAGGATGGCGTCGGGGCAGCCGTCGCACATGTTCTGGCGGCCGTCGTCGAAGAGGTCGCAGGGCTGGATCACCATGATGGACTGGATGGACAGCGGCTTGAACCACATCTTCGGCTTGGTCAGCAGGCGGCCGAAGATCTTGCGCAGGCTGGCGTTGAAAAGCGCCAGCGGCAGGAGCTTTTGCACCCCCTGCATCCAGCACGGCCGCGAGTAGGCGAGGTAGGTGCCGAAGAAGAGGTGGTGGAAGATCTGCGTCCACTCGGCGAATTTCGCGTCGAGGTAGCCGAGGATTTCGTCTTTCGTGCCCACGCGCAGGGTGAGCAGCCATTTCATGGACTGCGGGTCCTCGGTGCCGTTGAGGTAGGCGCAGGGCTCGTGCTCCGGATAGGCCAGGCGGATGGCGTCGGCGATCTCCTGGGAGACGAGGTCCTGGTGGGTCTCCTGGTTGTCGAGCTGGTAGACGAGGTTGCCGACGTCGACGGGGCGGCCGTTGGCGAACACGTCGAAATTGTTCTTTTTGCGCGCCGAGCGGAACAGGATGAACACCATCGTCTGGATGATGTCGATGTGCTCGTGGGCAAAGCGCGTGAGCATGGGGATATCGGAGAGGGTGTCGCGGTAGATCGTGGCGTTAAAGGAACAAGCGATCTTGCCCTCGCCGTGCTCGTGGATCATCTCCGCGAGTTTGAGGCGCAGTTCGCACAGGTCCTTTTCGGAAGCGCCCTTCCAGCCGGGGCGTCTCTGGTGGGAGTCCACGTGCATGGTGAATCCCACGACCCCGGCGGCGGCCAGTTCGCGCACGAGTTCCGGGGTGAGCGCCTGGCCGTTGGAGTTGATGACGGGCTTCCAGCCCTTGGAAGCCACGTAGCGCACCAGCGGCACGATGTCGGGGTAAATCAGCGGCTCGCCGCCGGCGATGGAGATGTTGTCCGTGCGCCGAAGCGTCTTGACCGTTTCCAGTTCCCGGATGACGTCGGCCAGGGGACGGTGTCCGTCGGGATCGTTTTCGCGGTAGCAGCCCTCGCAGTACAGGTTGCACTTGGTGGTGGGCTCGAGCCAGGTGATGGCGTTGTCGGCCAGGTTCCAGGGCAGGCGGTAATATGATCCCGGGGTCAGCGGTCGTTTTCTCATGGCGCTCCGGTCCGTTCGGCGAAGATTTGGCCGCATCGAAACACGGCTTGGGCGTTGCGTTATCGCAAATAGGCGGCAGTGGCAACCAACGGACCGGGACACGCAGGCCCGGCGCGTCGCCGGAGGTTCCCTTTCCCGGCGAGCTGGTGTAGGTTCCCGTGTTGTTGGGGACCTTCTGCTTTTACGACACGTGTTTTCGTAACAGTCTGAAATAGAACGATCAATTCCGCAGCCGCAACCGCGGCCGCCCTTTTTTTGCGACACCGCAACCGTAGGAACACCCGCCCATGACAAGCCTGCCCATGCCCGCCGACCTGCCCGAAGTCCCTGTCAACGCCAACGCCCAGGTGGTCCTGACCAAGCGCTACCTGCAAAAGGACCCGGAAGGCGCGCCCGTCGAGGACGCGCGCGTGCTGTTCTGGCGCGTGGCCGCCGCCATCGCCGCCGAGGAGGCCAAGTACGACAAGTCGCCGTATGCGCCGCAAGACCTGGCCCGCAAGTTCTACGACCTCATGACCGGCATGCGCTTCCTGCCCAACTCGCCCACGCTCATGAACGCCGGCGCGCCGCTCGGGCAGCTGGCCGCCTGCTTCGTGCTCCCGGTCGGCGATTCCATGGAGGAGATCTTCGACGCCGTGAAGTTCGCGGCGCTGATTCACAAGTCCGGCGGTGGCACGGGCTTTTCCTTTTCCCGGCTGCGTCCGAAGAAAAGCCGCGTGGGCTCGACCGGCGGCGTGGCCTCGGGGCCGGTGTCGTTCATGCGCATCTTCAACACCGCCACCGAGCAGGTCAAACAGGGCGGCACGCGGCGCGGCGCCAACATGGGCATCCTGCGCGTGGACCATCCCGACATCCTGGAATTCATCACCTGCAAGGAACGCGAAAACGAGCTGCAGAATTTCAACATCTCCGTGGCGCTGACCGAACGCTTCATGCAGGCCGTGGAAAAGGGCGAGGACTACGACCTGATCGATCCCCGCGACGGCAAGGTCGTCGGCAGGCAGAGCGCGGCCGAGGTGTTTGCGCTGCTCGTGCGCAAGGCCTGGGAATCCGGCGATCCCGGAATCGTGTTCATCGACCGCATCAACCGCGACAACCCCACCCCGGCGCTGGGGGCCATCGAGTCCACCAATCCCTGCGGCGAGCAGCCGCTTCTGCCCTACGAGGCCTGCAACCTGGGCTCGGTCAACCTGTCGGCGTTTCATGCCCCCGACGCCCCGGATGGCATCGACTGGAAGGGGCTGGCCGAAACCGTGCATCTGGCCGTGCGCTTCCTCGACAACGTCATCGACGCCTCGCGCTATCCGCTCGACCAGATCACCAAGATGGTCCACGCCAACCGTAAGATCGGGCTGGGCCTCATGGGGTTCGCCGACCTGCTGTTCCTGCTCGGCATCCCCTACGACAGTACCGAGGCCCTGGGTCTGGCCGAGAAGATCATGGAAACCATCCAGGCCGAGGCCCGTTCCGCCTCCAAGACCCTGGCCGCCGAACGCGGCCCCTTCCCGGCCTACGCGGAATCGGTCTTCGGCAAGCGCAACCTCGGGCCCTACCGCAACGCCACCACCACCACCATCGCCCCCACGGGCACGCTCTCCATCATCGCTGGCTGCTCGTCGGGCATCGAGCCGCTTTTCGCCCTGGCGTTCTCGCGCCACGTCATGGACGGCGAAAAGCTCGTGGAGGCCAATCCCCATTTCGTCGCGGCCATGAAGACGGCCGGGGCCTACTCCGAAAGCCTCATGGAGGAGGTCACGCGCAAGGGCTCCATCGCGCACATCGGCATGCTGCCCGAGGAACTGCGCGAGGTCTTCGTCACGGCCATGGACATCGAGCCGGTCTGGCACCTCAAGATGCAGGCCGCCTTCCAGAAATACACCGACAACGCCGTGTCGAAGACCGTCAACCTGCCAGGCGCCGCGACCAAGGAAGACATCCGGGAGATCTACTGGCTGGCTTACGAGCTCGGCTGCAAGGGCGTGACGGTCTACCGCGACGGCTGCAAGTCGAATCAGGTGCTGTGCACGGGCGACGGCGCGCCGGCCGATCCGGCCAAGCCGCAAAGCAAGGTGCGCGTGCGGCCGGACATCGTGTTCGGCTTCACCCAGAAGGTCAAAACAGGGCTGGGGGAACTCTACCTCACGGTCAACGAGGTGGACGGCAAGCCGTTCGAGGTCTTCGCCACCATCGGCAAGTCCGGCCGCTCGGTCACGGCCAAGGCCGAAGCCATCGGCCGACTGGTGTCGCTGGCCCTGCGCTCGGGCGTGAACGTGGCCGACATCGTGGGCCAGCTCAAGGGCATCGGCGGCGAAAACCCGGTATTTCAGAAAAAGGGCCTGCTGCTCTCCATCCCGGACGCCGTGTCCTGGGTACTGGAAAACCGCTATTTGCAAGGCCGCAAGGTCCTCGACGACACCGGCAACCTGGGCCATGCCCAATGCCCGGACTGCGGCGGGGAGCTGACCTTCGAGGAAGGCTGCCACGTGTGCAAGGCCTGCGGCTACACCAAGTGCGGCTGATGCCGCACGGCGGGCGGGCGCGTCCCGGGACGGCCGCTTTCGGCGGCCTAGTCCATTTCGATGCAGTCGTGGGGGCAGAAGGCCATGGCCCGCTCGATGTCCGCGGCCGGGGCCTCGGCGAGCAGGACCACGGGCTTTTCCGCGACCTCGTCCATGGCGAACAGTTCCGGGAGCATGCTGGCGCAAGCGCCGCAGCCGTTGCAGCAGACGGGATTGACACTGTAGGCGTGCAGGGGCGTCTCCATAGGTGGTCCTCGGTTTCGGTGGCGGTCGAGCCTCTTTCCATCTATGGTTCGCCCCTGGCTTGTCAACGCCGGAGCGAAACGTAAGCATGCGCTGCAACAAATGCGGGGCCCAGAGCCCCGACGCCACACGCTTTTGCCCTGTCTGCGGGCACAAGCTGCAATCCGACCGCCAGGCCGGCGAAAACGACGCCGGGGACGGCCCGGACGGACGTACGGAAAGGCCGCGGCTGCTCGATTTCCAGGGCTGGGCCCGGCCCGGCCGGGGGCTCGGACCCTATGTCGAGGCCAGCGTCCTGGCCCTGCTCCTGGCCGGGGCCGCCGTGGTCTGCCAGCTCGCGGACGTGCTCTGGCCGCTGTATCCGGCCGTGGCCCTGTGCGGCCTCGTTCTCTGGCTGCGCCGCCTGTAACGGCCGGCAGGCGGCGGGAAATCCTCGCGCAATCCCTGAAGGAATCCCCCATGCGACACAATATTCTCGACGTGCTTGCCGCAAGGCCGGTGCTGGCCGACGGCGCGATGGGGTCGCAGCTTGCGGCCCGGGGTCTTGCCACGCCCTGCCTCGACATCTGCAACATCGAAGCGCCCGATGCCGTGCGCGCCATCCACCAGGCGTACCTGGCCGCCGGCGCGGAAGTCATCGAGACCAACACGTTCGGGGCCAACCGCAGGAAGCTCGCGCGCTGCAACCAGGCGGACAGGACGCGGGAGATCAACCGCCAGGGCGCGCTGCTCGCCCGCGCCTGCGCCGGGTCGCGGGCCTTTGTTGCGGGCGCGATGGGGCCGGTCGGCCGGCTCGAGGACGAGGCGGAGTGGGACCGGGACGCCGTGGCCGCGCTCTACGCGGAACAGGCGCAGGCCCTGGCCGAGGGGGGCGCGGACCTGCTCATCCTCGAAACCTTCGCCGATCTCGAGCTCCTGCGCATCGCCCTCGGTGCGGTCAAGGCCGCGACGCCCCTGCCGGTCGCCGCGCAGATGGTGTTCGGCGCGGCAGGCTCGGACCTCGGCGGGCGCGACATCGCCGCCTGTTTTCGCCTGCTGCGCGAGGAGGGCGCGGACATCGTCGGCCTCAACTGCGGCATGGGGCCGCAAGGCGCCCGCGACATGCTGCGCGCGGCCGGCCCCCTGGAAGGGCCGGTTTCGGTTTTTCCCAACGCCGGATTCCCGGAACGCCGGGGCGACAGGCTCGTCTATCCGTCCTCGCCGGAATATTTCGCGGACATGCTCGTAGAGTGCGCGCAAAGCGGCGCTCGCCTGCTCGGCGGCTGCTGCGGCACCGGGCCGGAGCACATCCGCGCCCTGCACCGGCTGCTCGCCGCCGGCAAGGGCGCGGGACCCGGCGCGACGTCCCCTGCCGCGGCGCAGGCCGTCTCCGTGGCGCAGCCGCGCGAGGAAGAGGAAACGGCCACGGGCTTTGCCGCCAGGCTCGGCAGCGGGCGGCCGCTGTTCCTGGTGGAGCTCGATCCGCCCAAGCACCTGGACGTCGCCGCCGTGCTCGAGGGCGCGGACGCCCTGGCCCGGGCCGGCGTGGACGCCATTACGCTCGCGGAAAATCCCCTGGCCGCGCCGCGCCTGTCCAACATCGCCCTGGCCCAGCGCATCCGCGCGCGCTCGAATGTCGAGGTCATCGTCCACCTGACCGGCCGCGACCGCAACCTCATCGGCATGCAGTCCACGATCATGGGCCTATCCTGCCTCGGGCTGGACAACGTCCTGGCCGTCACGGGCGATCCGCCGTCCACGGGCGGCGAGGAGCGCCTGTCCGGGGTGTTCGACGTGCGCTCCTTCGAGCTGATCGCCCTGCTCGAGAGCTTCCGCCAGGGCCGCAACGCCCATGGCCAGGATATGCGCGCGGCGGCGAATTTCTGCATCGGCGCGGCGTTTAATCCCAACACCCGCAACCTCGCCATGCAGGTCAAGCGCCTTTCCCGCAAGGCGGCGCTCGGCGCGCGCTACTTCCTGACGCAGCCGGTCTATTCGAAGGAAAAGGTCGACGAGGTGATCGCGGCCGTCAAGGACGTGGCGCAGCCGATTTTCCTCGGCATCATGCCGCTGGTGAGCCTGCGCAACGCGGAGTTTCTGCACAACGAGTTCCCGGGCATCACCATCCCGGAACCCGTGTTCGCGCGGCTGCGCGAGGCCGGGGACGGGCAGGCGCAGGAGGGCCTCGAGATCGCCTGGGAGCTCATGGAATACGCGCTGCCGCATTTCGCCGGCATGTACGTCATCCCGCCGTTTAATCGCTACGCCCTGGCGCTGGAACTCCTCTCTCGGGCCAGGGCGGCGTCGCCGCGGTCGCGGTGACGCGCCGGCGCGCTACTGGCTGCCGCAGCAGCGCGCCGAGGTGAAGCGCGAGCAGGGGATGACGTCCACGAGCACGTTGACGCAGCCGCCGTTGTAGTCCTTGACGATGCGGCCCGAGGGCATGCGGCCGTGCCAGACGCGGCTGGTGAAGACGGCGAGGTCGCCATTGATCTGGACGTAGAATTCCGCGAATTCCTTGCCGAAAAAGCTGTTGAAGATATAGACGCCCTCGCGCACGCCGACGAAGCTGTACTTGTCCGGCGTCTTGCAGGTCAGTATCGCCAGGGCGCGTCGAAACGAGCAGACCAGCACGGCCTGTTCGTCGAATGCGGCCGCCGGCCGCGTAAGCGGTGGCACGCCGAGCAACACGCACGCCAGCACGAGCATCGCCAGCCGTTTCATGCAACCCTCCCCGGCGGCCTGAACCGCCCATACGCGCCTTTTCGTCGCGCTCCCGCATTCCTTTAGGGGACCAGTCCCCCTGTTGCCGTCCCGTACGATGCCGTCCGTATGTTCGGCGTCCATGGCGCACCTCGTAAACCGGAGGATTTCTTTTTGCATGTCCCGGCGCAGTGGGCAAGGCCGGTTCGCGACACCAAAAAGAAACGCCGCCCTTGCGGACGGCGTTTCCCGGATGTCTTGCCGCAAGCGGCCTAATCCAGCTCGTATTCGTTGCGCCAGTCGCCGGCGTCGGCGTATTCGGGCTGGTTTTCCTTGTTGAACAGGCAATCGCCGATGACCAGGTAGTCCATCTCCGTGCGCATGAAGCAGCGGTAGGCGTCGGCCGGGGTGCAGACGATGGGTTCGCCGCGCACGTTGAAGCTCGTGTTGACCACCACCGGGCAGCCGTGGCGGGCGTGAAACGTCTTGATGAGCTTGTGGTAGCGCGGGTTGGTCCGCTCGTGCACGGTCTGGATGCGCGCGGAGAAGTCCACGTGGGTGATGGCCGGCAGCTCGGAACGCGGCACGTAGAGGCGCTCGAACATGGGCATCTGCCAGTAGCCCTCGGGCAGGGCGCGGCGCAGTTTCTCGGCAACCGGGGCCACGAGCAGCATGTAGGGCGAGGGCCGGTCCTGCTCGAAGCACTCCGAGACGGCCTCGGCCAGCACCGACGGGGCGAAGGGCCGGAAGCCCTCGCGGTATTTGATCTTGAGGTTGAGCTTTTTCTGCATCTCCGGGTTTCGCGGGTCGCCCAGGATGCTGCGGTCGCCAAGCGCCCGGGGGCCGTATTCCATGCGGCCCTGGAACCAGCCCACGACCTTGCCGTCGGCCAGCAGGTCGGCGACCGTGGCGCACAGGGCGTCGAAGTCGTCGTACGGCGTGCAGGGCGCTTCGTTGCGCGAAGCCACGCGCAAGGCATCGCGGCGGGTGAATTCCGGGCCGAGGTAGGAGCCGGCCATGCGGTCGGCCGCGCCTGCGGGCAGGGGCGTGCGTTCGTTGCCGCCGCGCACGTGCCAGGCGGCGAGCGCCGCGCCGAGCGCGCCGCCGGCGTCGCCCGCGGCCGGCTGGATCCAGATGTCGTCAAAGACACCCGAGCGCAGCAGCTTGCCGTTGGCCACGCAGTTGAGCGCCACGCCGCCGGCCATGACGAGGTATTTCTCGCCGCTTAATTCCCGCGCCGTGCGCGCCAGGCGCATGACCACATCTTCGGTCACCTGCTGGATGGCCAGCGCCATGTCCATGTGCTCCTGGGCGAGCTCGGACTCGGCGGCACGTTTGGGCAGGCCGAAAAGCGCCTCGAACTTCGCGTCGCGGCACATGGTCAGGCCCGTGGCGTAGTCGAAGTAGGCCATGTTGAGGAGCAGGGAGCCGTCCGGGCGCAGGTCGACCAGTTCGTCGAGGATCTTGGCCTTGTAGGTCTCCACGCGCTCGGAGCCGTCGATGCCGTAGGGGGCCAGGCCCATGAGCTTGTATTCGCCGGAATTGACCTTGAAGCCGCAGTAGTAGGTGAAGGCGGAGTAGAGCAGGCCCAGCGAGTGCGGGAAGTCCAGCTCGCGCAGGAAGGTGATGTCCTTGCCGCGCCCCACGCCGATGGTCGTGGTGGACCATTCGCCCACGCCGTCGATGGTCAGGATGGCGGCGGCGTCGAAGGGCGAGGGGTAGAAGGCCGAGGCGGCGTGGGAGAGGTGGTGCTCGGGAAAAAGGATGCGCGGCTTGCCCTGGCCGAGCTTGGCCAGTTCCTCGCGCAGCATCTTTTTCATGAAGAGCTTTTCCTTGATCCACACCGGCATGGCGGACAGGAAACTGACCACGCCGCGCGGGGCGAAGCCGTGGTAGGTTTCCATGAGCCGCTCGAACTTGAGGTAGGGCTTGTCGTAAAAGGCGACGGACGCCAGTTCGGGCAAGCCGATGCCGGCTTCCTCCAGCACGTAGCGTGCGGCGTGCTCGGGAAACGACGCATCATGCTTCTTGCGGGTGAAGCGTTCCTCGTGGGCGGCGGCCACGATCTCGCCGTCGCGCAAAAGCGCGGCCGCGCTGTCGTGGTAGTAGGCGGATATCCCCAGGATGTATTCGGCCATGGGCGCGTCCGGCTAAAAGAGCGTATAGATGAAGGGCGCAACGGCCGTGCCGCTGGTCAGGACCACCAGGACGCCGAAAAGCAACAGCACGAGGATGATGGGCAGCAGCCAGAATTTTTTCCTGACCCGCAGAAAGCCCCAGAGTTCGCGTAAAAATTCCATGGTTCCTCCGTAAGGGAAATCGGCCGGCCGCATGCGCGGCGGCGGATCGGCGATGTTGGGGCGGCGTCGGCGCCGCCTTCCAGGGCGTGATGCGCCCTGCGCCCGTGAAGCGGGCGCACGATACTGCAATACGCCCGCAAGGCCAATGGCGGGCGCTTCGCCTGTCCCGTTTCGCGCGGGTCAGGTCAGAACGGCTGTTCGATGTCCGCGGCCACGAACCGGTGGTCCCGGACGCGGAACACGGAGTCCCCGCCTTTCTTGAATTGGCGCACGCGCATGGGGTCCTTGCCGAAAAGCGAGCGCAACACGCCCATGGGCGAAAGCACCAGATAGAAGATGAGCGAAAGCATGACCTTGGACATGACCGTGCCGAGGACTTGGGACAGGCCGAACCACAGCTTGGCCGCCGGCTTGAACAGCGCCGGCGCGATCATGTCCAGGAGCAGCAGCGCGGTGGCGATGGTCGCGTAGCGGATCTCCCGGGTGGCGAAAAAAACGATGAGCGCGATCAGGACGAGCGCCATGCCCGTGTCCTTGGCCTGCTCCTTGGTCGCGGAGAGCCAGAAGGATTTCTTGGCGCGCTTGTGTTCCAGTGAGGACATGCGGTGCGAACTCCGGATCGGGATTTGGGGATGGGTCGCATGGGATTTTGCGACAGGCTTCCCTAGCCCGCCCCGACGCCAGGCGTCAAGGCCGCCGGCCGATGGGCGGGCGCAGCGGATCGGAAACATGTGAATATTATAAAATCGATGCTGCTTTGTTATTTTCAGAAATTTTACGGCGATTATTTCAATGAAAAATAAGGCATGCTATGCTGGAAACACTGCGTCTTCCATGTTTGCGATATTTAGATATCCCGGGGGGTTGACATGACTATCAGACAGCGGGCGCTGCTCGTGGTGACGCTGGGGCCGCTTCTCACGGCGCTGGTTTGCTATTTCGTGGACATGCGCTTCATTACGGAATCCTACGACGCCGCCGTGTTGCAAGCCTCGCGCAGCGTGGTGTCCATGGCCGCAGCGGCCCGCTCCGAGATGGCCAAGAAGATGCATCAGGGAATCATTCGCCCCTTCGACCAGATCCCTCCGGACAAGCTCGTCGAGGCCGTGCCGGTCATCACGGCCATCAACATGGTCCGGGAGAAGGCCGCTGACCTCGGCTTTTCCTTTCGCGTGCCCAAGGAGCAGCCGCGCAATCCCCACAACGCCCCGACCCCCGAGGAGACGCGCGTGCTGCGCGAGATGGCGGCAAGGAATCTGACGGAAATGGTGGTCAAGGACGCCGACCACATCCGCTATTACCAGGCCATCCGCCTGAGCAAGGAATGCCTGTACTGCCACGGCGACGCCAAGGGCGAGCGCGACCCCGTGGGCGGCATCAAGGAAGGCTGGAAGGAAGGGGAACTGCACGGTGCGTTCGAGATCATCTCCTCCCTGGACGGGGCCAAGGCGGAAGCGCGGCAGGCCGCCATCATCACCGGCGGCGTCACCTTCGGCGTGATCGTCCTGGTCGTGGGCCTGGCTTGGTGGCGGCTCCAGTCGGATGTGCTGACGCCGCTCGGGAACCTGCGCGTTTACGCCAAGGCCGTGGCCGGCGGCGATCTCGCCGCAACGCCGCGCGGGACGTTCGTCCAGGAACTGGCGTCGGTCAGGAACGCCATCGCGGCCATGGTCACGTCGCTCAAGGACAAGATCCTGCTGGCCGACCGCAAGAGCGAGGAGGCGGACAAGGAGGCCGAGGCTGCCCGCCGCAGCGCCAGGATCGCCGAAGAGGCCATGCTGGCGGCCAAGCGGGCCAAGGCCGAGGGCATGCTCGAGGCCGCGGGAGAATTGCAGGACATCGTCGCGGTGGTCAATTCCGCTTCCGGGGAACTCTCGGCCCAGGTGGAGAGCTCGAGCAACGGCGCGGCCGAACAGGCCAAACGCCTGGAGAGCGCGGCCACGGCCATGGAAGAGATGAACGCCACGGTGCTCGAGGTGTCGAGGAACGCGGCCCAGGCCGCAAGCACCACGGACGCCGCCATGGAACGCGCCGCGGAAGGCTCCCGCGTCGTGGGCGAGGCCGTGGCCGGCATCAACAGGGTCAAGGAACTGGCCCTGGCGCTCAAGACCGACATGGACGCCCTGGGGCGGCAGGCGCAGGCCACGGGCTATATCCTGTCGGTCATTTCCGACATCGCCGACCAGACCAACCTGCTCGCGCTCAACGCCGCCATCGAGGCCGCCCGGGCCGGGGAAGCCGGGCGCGGCTTCGCCGTGGTCGCCGACGAGGTGCGCAAGCTCGCGGAAAAGACCATGGTCGCCACCAAGGAGGTGGACGCTGCCATCACCGGCATCCAGGACGGGGCGAAAAAGAACATGGGCAACGTGGACCAGGCCGCCTCCGCCATCGAGGACGCCACGGTCCTGTCGCGACAGTCCGGCGAGGCCCTGGCCGCCATCGTGGAGCTGATCCGGGCCGCGGCCGGCCAGGTGCGCGTCATCGCCACCGCGTCCGAGGAACAGTCCGCGACCAGCGAAGAGATCAACCACACCGTGGAGGACATCACCCGCATCGCCGCGGCCACTTCCGACGCCATGCGCCAGTCGGCCATCGCCATCGACGAACTGGCCGGCCAGATCGACGGCATAAGGCACCTGATCGACACGATGCGGCGCAACAACCAGGGGGCGGCGCTGGAGTGACGCGCGAGGCGTAAGGACGGCCGCGCCCCTGTTGTGGCGCGGCGGGCTCACTCTCCGTCGTCGTGACGGACGGTGCGCTGGCGCTTGACCGCGCCGCGCTGGCGTTTGCCTTCCAGGCGGCGCAGTTTCGAGGCCAGGGTGGCCCGGGTCTTGCGGCGGGGCGTGCGCGGGGTCAGGGCTTCGCGCAAAAGCGCCGCAAAGCGGTCCACGGCGAGTTCCTTGTTGGCGGACTGGCTGCGCGTGGACTGGGACACCACGCGCAGCACGCCGTCCTTGCCGATGCGCCCGGCGAGCGCCGCGCGCAGGCGCGTCTTTTGCGCCTCGGTCAGGCTCGGCGAGCCGTCGAGGTCAAAAAGCAGCGTCACCTTGGTGCTCACCTTGTTGACGTGCTGCCCGCCCGGACCGCCGGCCGTGGTGGCGGTGAAGCGCAACTCGTCCAGGAGCACGGCGACGCCGGGGAGGATGCAAAGCGTGGGTGCGTCCATGGCAACCTGCCGTCAGGAGCGGGTGGTGATGGTCAGGCGCGGCGCGGCGGCCTGGAGCCGTGAGACGAGGTCCGGCGGAAAGGCGGTGACGCCTGCGGCGGCAAGGGTCTCGTCGGCGCAGCCGTCGGGCCGGAAGGCCTGGATGACCCAGCGGTCGGCTCCGGCCGCGGCCAGTTCCCGGGCCAGGGACACGAGTTCGTCGGTATCGAGCAGGCCGGGATGCCAGGTGGTGCGCGCCTCGAAGGGGATGGCGCTGTCAAGCAGCAGGGCGAGGCTCGAAAAAGCCGCCTCGCCACCGCCCGTGCGCCCGGTGATGCGGTCGTAGGCCGCGCGCGGGGCCTTCACGTCGAGCCCCACCCAGTCGCAAAGCGGCAGCACGCGCGCCAGGGCGTCCGGGAACATGCCCGTGGTGTGCAGGCCCGTCTTGAAGCCGCGCTCCCGCACGGCGGCGAGCATCGCGGCAAGGCCTTCCTGGAGCGTGGGTTCGCCGCCGGAGAAAACCACGGCGTCGAGCAGTCCCCGGCGGCTTTCCAGCCAGGACAGTACCGAGGCCGCGTCGCGCTCGCCTTCCCCGCCGATCTTGCGCAGCGGTTCGTTGTGGCAGTAGGGGCAGCCCCAGGGGCAGCCCTGGCAGTAGATGACCGCTGCCAGGGCGTCCGGGAAGTCGAGGCTCGAAAGCGGCGTCACGCCGCCGATGGTCAGTCCGTCCATGCGTGGGAACCTTTGCGGCCCTTGGGGCGCGTGGGGGAAGTCATGCCCCTGGCCTGCCCGCCCTTGCCGCCGGCGTCAAGGGGCATGGCCGGCCGCGCGGCCGCGCTACGCGAACAGCGTGTCGCCGCTTGCGCCGCCAAGGCCCGGGTGGGTGTCGAAGCGCACCACGCCCACGGGAACCGGAACCGCCGCCGCGACCATGGCCGCGCCGGCATGGCCGAAGCCGCCGCACAGTTCGATGGCGGCAATGCCCTCGTTGGCCACCACGTCCTTGGCCACGGCCACCGCCTGTTCGTAGTCGCCGACGCCGACGGCCAACAGATGGACCTTGGGCGTCTTCACCCAGGCCCGGTCCACACCGGGGCCGGCTCCCGGGGCGACGAAGATGAACGCAGCCTTGAGCACCTGTTCCATGGTTTCTCTCCTTACACGGCGGCTGGGCGCGCGCCGGGGGCAAGGTCGCAGGGTTCGTTGAAGCAGACCCGCTCCTCGTATTCGCCCTGCTTGCCGGTGTTGAACGCCGATTTGGGCCGGTAGTAGCCCATGACGCGCGTCCAGATCTCGCAAGGCTGCTTACGGCCTTCGGCGGCGCAGTGCGGACAGGTCTGCTGTTCGCCGACGAGGTATCCGTGGATGTCGCAGATGGAAAACGTCGGCGTCACCGTCACATAGGGCAGGGCGAAGCGGGAAAGCGAACGGCGTACGAGGTTCTTGCAGGCTTCGGCGCTGGTGATGCGCTCGCCCATGTAGAGGTGGAGCACCGTGCCGCCGGTGTACTTGCGCTGGAGCTCCTCCTGGCGGGTGAGCGCCTCGAAGGGGTCGTCGGTGAAGCCGACGGGCAGCTGGGACGAGTTGGTGTAATACGGTTTGTCATCCGTTCCGGCCTGCAAAATGTCGGGGAACCGTTTACGGTCCTCGCGGGCGAAGCGGTAGGTCGTGCCCTCGGCCGGGGTGGCTTCCAGGTTGTAGAGGTGGCCGGTCTGCTCCTGGAACTCGGTCATGCGCTCGCGCACGTGGTCGAGCAGTTGCACGGCCAGGGCGTGGCCTTCCGGCGTGGTGATGTCGTGCGTGCCGGAGGTGAAGTTGCGCACCATTTCGTTGATGCCGTTGACGCCGATCGTCGAGAAGTGGTTGCGCAGGGTGCCGAGGTAGCGCTTGGTGTAGGGGAAGAGCCCGGCGTCCATGCGGCGGGTGATCTCCTTGCGCTTGATCTCGAGGCTCGTGCGCGCGATGCCGAGCAGGGCGTCGAGGCGGGAGACCAGGCCGTCCCAGTCGCCGCGGTGGAGGTAGCCCAGGCGCGCGCAGTTGATGGTGACCACGCCCACGGACCCGGTCTGTTCGGCGCTGCCGAAAAGCCCGTTGCCGCGCTTGAGCAGCTCGCGCAGGTCGAGCTGGAGCCGGCAGCACATGGAGCGCACCATGCCGGGCTCGAGGTCGGAATTGACGAAATTCTGGAAGTACGGAAGCCCGTACTTGGCCGTCATCTCGAACAGGATCTCCACGTTGGGCGATTCCCAGGGGAAATCCTTGGTGATGTTGTAGGTGGGGATGGGGAAGGTAAAAACGCGCCCCTTGGCGTCGCCGGCGGTCATGACCTCGATGTAGGCACGGTTGATCATGTCCATCTCGGCCTGCAGGTCGCCGTAGGTGAACGGCATTTCCTCGCCGCCGATGAGGGGATGCTGGGAAGCGAGGTCCTCGGGGCAGTTCCAGTCGAAGGTCAGGTTGGTAAAGGGCGTCTGCGTGCCCCAGCGCGAGGGGACGTTCAGGTTGTAGATCAGTTCCTGGATGGATTGGCGCACCTCTTCGTAGGACAGGTTGTCCTTGCGCAGAAACGGTGCCATGTAGGTGTCGAAGCTCGAAAACGCCTGCGCGCCGGCCCATTCGTTTTGCAGCGTGCCCAGGAAATTGACGATCTGCCCCACGGCGCTCGAGAGGTGTCTGGGCGGCTTGGCCTCGACCTTGCCGGGCACGCCGTTGAGGCCCTCTTGCAAGAGCGTTTTGAGGGACCAGCCGGCGCAGTAGCCGGAGAGCATGTCAAGGTCGTGGATGTGCAGGTCGCCTTCGCGGTGGGCCGCGCCGACTTCCGGCGGATAGACGTGGGAGAGCCAGTAGTTGGCCGTGACCTTGCCCGAGACGTTGAGGATGAGCCCGCCCAGCGAATAGCCCTGGTTGGCGTTGGCCGCGACGCGCCAGTCCTGGCGGTCGAGGTATTCGTTGACGGAGGCGGCCACGTCCACCACGGTCTTCTTGTCCTGGCGCAGGCGGGCGCGCTGTTCGCGGTAGACGGAGTAGGCGCGCATGGTGCGGAAGTGGTTGGCGGAAATGAGCGCCTGCTCGACCACGTCCTGGATGCGTTCGATGTCGGGGATCTGGCCGACGAAACGGTGGGCCAGGACCTTGACCACCTGCGCGGTAAGGAGCCTCGCCTCGTCGTCGCCGAAGTCGCCCGTGGCCGCGCCGGCGCGGCGGATGGCGGAGTGGATCTTGTCCGCGTCGAAGGTGACGACCTGCCCGTCGCGCTTGCGGATGCGCGCCGGAACGGCGGCGACGGCCGGACGTTTGTCCTGGGAATTGTCGGAATCGGTCTCGGGACGCACGACAGCAACGGCAAGATTGCCGTTTTCGGACGGCGAAAGCATGGACTGTCTCTCCCTGTTCGGAAATGGCGCGAGCGCGCCGTTGACGGATGCGATGGCCGCACGGCGCGCCTCTTGCGTCGTTGCGGCCGGGTCGCCCTCCCGCGAGGCACCCTTGACGCCGCCGGCTTGCGGCCGGCGGGCACTGGCAGGTCTTCGGGCTCGCGAACGGGCCGGCGAACATCGCCGGCGGCCTACTGCCCGCCGCTTCCCGGGCATGCGCCCAGTGCTTCATGGCGGGGGTCGTTTTCGCTTACCGCTGCGGGGCAGCTCCGGAGTCGCACCGGATTCCCTCTTGCCGTTCCCCCGCTCCTCCCCGATGCGGGCGAACACCAGCGCAGAACCACTGTATGGGAAAAGGGCAAGTCGGTGTCAACGACGGGCCGGCCGGGAGGGCGTCGCTTCACTCCTTCGGGGAATGCAGCGGGATATCCAGTCGCGGAAAGGTGTTGAAGGCATTTGGAACACGCTGCCGTTTTCTTGCGTGCTCTGAGAACATCCTGATAAAATTAAAAAACTAATTTTATCCTATTTATCCGATAAAATTTTACGCCAACCCTTCGGATTTTTTCCGTCAAGCCCCCGGACCCAAAAACTCGTCCGCTCCCGTCCCAACCTTCGCGGACCCCTCACCCCCCATTCGGGAGGTCCAGGAGGGGCCGTCGCCCCTCCTGGCCGCCGGAGGCATCTTCTCTTCCTCTCGCTTCTACTCTTCCTCTCGCTTCTACTTGTAATCCTTGTCCGCCGCCTTCACGGCCTGCACAAGGCGCATGAAGTCGACGCCTGCCTGGTGCATGTGGGTGTAGTGCTCGGCGTAGTCGATATCGATGCCGGACATGGACTGGGCGACGCGGATGTCGTCGAGGAAGCGGGAAAGGGTGGTCGGATCGGGGGTGTCGCCGTACTGGCGGGCGATGGCGTCGAGGATGAGGGCGCGGATTTCTGCAACCTTTTCCGGGCGCAGCCGGGCCAGGATGGCGTCGAGGGTGGGGTTATTGTCCAAGGTAGGCCTTCTTTATGTCGGTGTTTTCGCGCATGCGCTCGGCCGAGTCCTCCATGACCACGGTCCCGGTTTCGAGGACGTAGGCCCGGTCGGCGAGCCTCAGCGCGATGTTGGCGTTTTGTTCCACGAGGAGGATGGTCATGCCGCGCTCCTCGTTGACGTTCTTGATGATGCGGAAGATGTGCTGCGAGATCATGGGGGAAAGCCCGAGCGACGGCTCGTCGAGGAGCAGCATCTTCGGGCGGCTCATGAGCGCCCGGGCGATGGCGAGCATCTGCTGCTCGCCGCCGGAGAGCGTGCCGCCGTGCTGCTTGCGCCGTTCGAAGAGCACCGGGAAAAGCCGGAAGACCATGCCGAGGTCGGCTTCGATCTCGTCGACGTCGCGGCGGAAAAACGCGCCCATGTCCAGGTTCTCGCGCACGGTCAGGCGGGGGAAGATGCGCCGGCCTTCGGGCACCTGGCACAGGCCGCGCTCGGGCAGCAGGTCCGCGCGCGTGTCGCGGATCGACTCTCCCATGTAGCGCACGTCGCCGGCACTTGCCATGACGATGCCGCAGATGGTCATGAGCGTGGTGGACTTGCCCGCGCCGTTGGCGCCGATGATGGTGACGATCTCGCCCTCGTCCACATGCAGGGACACGTCGCGCAGGGCCTGGATGCGGCCGTAGTGGGCGCACACGCCCGTAAGTTCGAGGATGGCGGCCACGGCTACTCCGAATCGTCCGAACGTTTGCCCAGGCGCGCCGCCGGCCACAGTCCGGCCGGACGCACCAGCATCATCAGGGCCATGGCCCCGCCGAAAGCCAGCATGCGGTAGAGCTCGAATTCCCGAAACACCTCCGGCAGCGCGACCAGGGCCAGCGCGCCGAGGATGACGCCCGGGATGGAGCCCATGCCGCCCAAAACGACCATGGCGAGCACCATGGCCGACTCGATGAAGGTGAAGCTCTCGGGGCTGACGAAGCGCATGCGCGCCGCGAAAAAGGCTCCGGCCAGCCCGCCGAAGACCGCGCCCAGGGCGTAGGCCAGGAGCTTGAAGCGGAAGGTGTCCACGCCCATGAGCTCGGCCGCGGTCTCGTCCTCGCGGATGGCCTCGAAGGCGCGGCCGATGCGGGAGAAATTGATGCGATAGACGGCGATGACCGTGAACACGGCCAGGGCGAGGATGACGTAGTAGAGGTATTCGAGTTTTCTGAGCAGCAGGTATTCGAAGGAAAAGGAGCCGTCGGCAAAGGTCGGCACGTAGAGGCCCGGGGCCTTGATGCCGAGGATGCCGTTGGGGCCGCCGGTCAGGGCCATCCAGTTGTTGAGCACGATGCGCACGATCTCGCCGAACCCGAGCGTGACGATGGCCAGGTAGTCGCCGCGCATGCGCAGGGTCGGGTAGCCGATGACGCAGCCGGCCGCGGCGGCGAACAGCGCGCAGATGGGCAGGCAGACCCAGAACGGCATGGCGTAATGCACGGAGAGCAGCGCGTAGGTGTACGCGCCGACGCCGTAGAAGGCGATGTAGCCGAGGTCGAGCAGGCCGCACAGCCCGACGACCACATTGAGCCCCAGGCCCAGGCAGATATAGACCAGGACGTTTATGGCCACATCCTGGGCGTAGCGGTTGGTGAGCATGGGGTAGGCCAGGGCGAAGGCGGCCAGGGGCACGTAGAACATCCAGCGCGGCGCGCGCGAAAGCGTGTGCAGAGCGGCGTCGCGGGACTTGGCCAGGGGCGTGAGCACCGGGTCGAGGACGCCCCGCTTGCCCAGGCGGTAGAGCACGAAGCAGACGGTGGCGGCCACGGCCACGCGCAGCCAGACCAGGAAGGATTTCTCGAAGTGCAGGCCGCCGTCGCGGATGCCCATCAGCGGCCACAGCAGCAGGTAGAACCAGGCCAGGCCCAGCCCGAAGTACAGCCAGGACTTCCTAGACCCGCGTGTCATCGACGTTTTCTCCCATGATGCCGGTGGGCATGAAATAGAGCACGAGAATGAGGATGACGAAAGCGAACACGTCCTTGTACTCGCCGCCGTGGGGGATGTAGGCCGCGGCCAGGATCTCCACCATGCCGATGATGAAGCCGCCGATCATGGCGCCGGTGATGTTGCCGATGCCGCCGAGCACGGCCGCGGCAAAGGCCTTGATGCCGGGCACGAAGCCCATGTCGTAGCGCACCGAGCCGTAGTACATGCCGACCATGATGCCGGCGGCCGCGGCCAGGGCCGCGCCGATGGCGAAGGTGGTGCTGATCACCTTGTCGGAGTGGATGCCGACCAGGGCGGACATGACCTTGTCCTGGGCCGTGGCGCGCATGGCCTTGCCGATGCGCGTCTTGAAGACCAGGGCATTGAGCAGAAACAGCAGCAGGGCGGTGACGGCGATGATGCCGATCTGCATGTAGCTGACGCGCACGCCCCAGGCCTCGAAGCCGCCGTGGGTGAACTCCGTAGGGTAGGCCTTGTCGTAGACGCCCTGGGTGAGCATGAGGCCGTTTTGGAGAAAGATGGACATGCCGAGCGCCGAGAGGAGCACGGACAGGCGCGAGGACTGGCGCAGGGGCTTGTAGGCCACCTTTTCCACGGCCATGGCCAGCATGGCGCAGTAGCCCATGGCCAGGATCAGGGCGAAGGCCAGGCCGAACCAGGGATGGGCGTCCATGAGCCCCTGGGAGGCCATGTAGCTTAAAAGGATCACGCCCATGTAGCCGCCGGCCGCGAAAATTTCGCCGTGGGCGAAGTTGATCAGCGAAATGATGCCGTAGACCATGGTGTAGCCGAGCGCCACTAGGGCGTAGACGCCGCCGAGGGTCAGGCCGTTTATGAGCTGCTGAATGAGGTATTCCATGCCGTCCGCGCTTTTGCGGGGGGAAGGCCGGGCCTTCCCCCCGGGGTGGGGTAGCCGATTAGTACTTTTTGCCGGTCTGCGGGTCCCAGTAGTTGACGAACTTGCCGTCCTTGACCACGCGGATGACGTAGTTGGAGCCGGACTCGCCATTGGGCTGGAACTTGATCTTCTTGGACGCGCCGTCCATGTTCATCTTGAGCAGCTCGGCCTTGATCTTGGCCGGGTCCGTGGATTTGGCGGCCTTGATGGCGGACAGCAGCGAGTAGGCGGCATCGTAGGAGTAGGCCGAATACGCGCCGGGCTTGCCGTACTTCTCGTAGGCGGCCTGGAACTTCTTGTAGGCCGGGGTGGCGTCGTCGATGTAGCCGAAGGTCAGGTACATGCCCTCGGCGGCGTCCTTGGCGATTTCCATCAGCTGCGGGTGGTACACGGCGTCCTGGCCGATGATGGCGGCCTTGACGCCGGCGCGCTTGGCCTGGATGAGCATGAGCGCCCCGGAGGCGGAGTTCTGCAGGCTCATGTAGAAGACGTCGGGGTTGGCTTCCTTGATCTTGGTCAGCACCGCGGAGAAGTCCTTGTCGCCCTGGTTGACGTGGTCATGCTCGATGACCTTGACGCCTTCCTTGGCCGCCAGCTTTTCGACGTTGTCGGCCAGGCCCTGGGAGTAGGTGGTCTTGTCGTCCACGATGAAGATGGTCTTGCCCCCCAGCACGTCCTTGATGAACTTCATGGCGGCGATGGACTGGTCGTCGTCGCGGCCGCAGACGCGGAACATGTAGGGCAGGCCGCGCTCGGTGACCTTCTCCGAGGTGGAGGCCGGGGTCAGCATGGGGATGTCGGCCTCGGACAGGGCTTCGGAGGCCGGAATGGTGGCCGAGGAGCAGTAGGCGCCGACGACGCCGACGACCTTCTCGTTGACCAGCTTGTTGGCGGCGGCCACGGCCTGGCGGGGATCGCAGGCGGTGTCCTCGGCGAACAGTTCGATCTTGTCGTAGCCCGGGATGCCGCCTTCCTTCTCGATGACCGCGATGGCCGCGCGCGCGCCGTTGGCGATGTCGTTGCCGTCCGCGGCGTAGGAGCCGGTCAAGGGGCTCATGCTGCCGATTTTGAGGGTCTTGGCCGTGGCCGTGCCGGCCATGGCGAGACAAATGGCCAGGGCCGTGAGGATGATGCTTCTCGTCTTCATGTTCCGCAAACCTCCTGTGTCCTTGGTCTCGCCCCCCTTGCCGCGACGGTGCGGCCATGCGGGCGTATTCGCGGCTGCGCCGTCACCCGTCGGCTTCGGAGCCCAGGTAGGCTTCGATGACCTGCGGGTTGGCCCGGACCTCGTCCGGGCTGCCCTGGCAGATGCACACCCCGTGGTCGAGGACCACCAGGCGGTGGCTGACATTCATCACCACGCTCATGTCGTGCTCGACCAGGAGCACGTTTTTGCCCGTGGCGGCGATGCGGGCGATGGTCTCCATGAGCTCCCGGCTCTCCGAGGGGTTGAGCCCGGCGGCGGGTTCGTCGAGGAGCAGGGTTTTCGGGTCCGAGCCCAGCGCCCGGGCGATCTCCAGCCGGCGTTGCAGGCCGTAGGGCATGTTCTTCGCCACGGTGTCGGCATGGCTGTCGAGGCCCACGAAGGCCAGGGCCTCCAGGGCCCGCTCGCGCACGGCCCGTTCCTCGCGCCGCTGGGTAGGGGTGCGCAGCACCGCGCCGAGCACCGAGGCGCGCGTGCGGCAGTGCCGGGCGACCATGACGTTTTCGAGCGCGGTCATGGCCGTGAACAGGCGGATGTTCTGGAAGGTGCGGGCGATGCCCCGGGCCAGGATGTGGTGGGGCCGCAGCCCGGACAGCGGCGCGCCGTCGTAGGTCACCTGGCCGCCGGAGATTTTGTAGACGCCTGTGATGACGTTGAAAACCGTGGTCTTGCCCGCGCCGTTGGGGCCAATGAGGCTGAGGATCTCGCCCGGGCGCAGATCGAAGGACACTTCCGTGAGGGCTTGCAGGCCCCCGAAGTGGACGCTGACGTCGGAGAGACACAAGTGAGCCATGGAACAGGGTTCTTACGAAAAAATCCGACAAAAAACAAAGGGAAACTTGCCGCGGCTGGCAACGGCGGCACACGTCTGCGCGGGGGCGTCGAGGCGGAGGTGATTAAGACGAACTTGCCGATTTTGTTAAAAAATAATGACGCAACTCCGGCCGTGGGACCGATTGTCGGAGGTGTCGGGTCGGGAAAACGGGCCAAACGATCGTCGCCTTTTTTTCAGTGACAAAAAAAACTGTTCGGTTGCGGGGGGAAATGGCGACACATCGACGGTGGTGCGCGACGCCCTCGCCTTTTTCGCACCGGCTGAGGCCGGGCCCCGGGCACGCCGGTTGCATGGCTCATGTCGGAGGATCGGCGCATGCAGGCAGTCATCCGCATCGCACTGCTGGCGAGTCTCGGGCTCATCCTCGGCGGCTGCGCCTTTTCCGGGGGCGGCCGCGAGCCGTCGCCCCTGGTCCCGGGACGGGGTACGGTGGTGGACACGGCCCGCTCCCAGATCGGCGTCCCCTACCGCAGCGCCGGGCAGTCGCCGGACACGGGCTTCGACTGTTCCGGCTTCGTCCAGTGGGTCTATGCGCGCCACGGCGTGCGCCTGCCCCGGCGCACGGACGACCAGCTCCGCGTCGGCCGGCCGGTGTCCAAGGCCGACCTGCGGCCGGGCGATCTGGTCTTTTTCATGCCCTCGGCAAAATCCTCGAGCCTGCACGTGGGCATCTTCGACGGTCACGGCGGATTCATCCACAGCCCCTCCCCGGGCGGCCGGGTGCGCGAGGATACCCTCATGGCCCCGTACTGGCGCACGAGCTATTATGCCGCCAACCGTGTCCTCTCGCCCTGACCCCGGCCGGCGCGGCCTTTGACAGGCGGGACGATTTCTTTTTAACAAATCGAGAAAGTGAAACAGCCTGTCGCCGCCGCGCCGTGCGCCGTCAGGCCCGACCCGCGCCGCGCGCGGTCAATCCCGGATGTCCCCATGCGCGGAGCCTCCCTTCGGGTCAAGATCAACCTCGCCATCTTTCTCGCCTTCCTGGCCGCGGCCGCGGCCTTCGGCGGCGTGCTCTCCTATTACATGGGCACCCGCCAGGAGGCCGCCCAGAGCAGGACCCGGCTCCTGCTCGGCACCCTGGCCGCCCACCGCCTGGAAGCCCTGGGTCCCATGCTGGGCAGCCGCGACGCCCGCGGCAAGGCCCTGGAAATCATGAACCGCCTCGTGCGGGTGGACGGCGTGGTCGAGGCCTCGTTGTTCGGCGCGCACGGCGAGCTGCTGGCCACGGCCGGCGAGGTCCGGCCCGGCCCCCTGACCGGCGACGACGGTGGGCCGGGACTGCCCGGCCGGCGCATCTTTTCGGTCTCCACCGACGAGGAAGGCAAGATCTTCGCCTCCCTGGTCGAGCCCGTGTCGGACGGGGAGCAAACGCTCGGCTACCTGCGCCTGCGCTACTCCCTGCGGGAAATCACCGAACTCAACCAGCACACGTGGTTCGTGTTCGCCCTGGCCGTGGTCGGAGCCTACGTGCTTCTGGCCGCGCTGCTCAATCTCATGCTCCACCTGTTCGTGCTGCATCCCGTGGACGAGATGCGCCAGGGGCTCGAGGCCGTGCACGCGGGCCGGCTCGACGTCGCGTTGCCCGTGGGCTCCCGGGACGCCCTGGGGCGCATGGCCATGGCGTTTAACGCCATGGCGGCGCGACTTAAGGAAACGAGCGAATCCCTTGCCCGCAGCCAGGCCGAAGTCGAGGAGAACCGCCTTCTTTTGGCCAGGCGTGTGGACGAGCGCACGGCGGAGCTGGCCCTGGCCAACGAGCGCCTCACGGACGAAATCGTGGCGCGCAAGGACGCCGAGTCCCGGCAGGAGCGCGCCCTGGCGCTGCACAAGGCCATCCTGGAGTCCAAGACGGAAGGGGTGTTGTGCGTCGGCCTCGGCGGCGACCGGGAGGTCCTGGCCGTCAACGCCCGCTTCCTGGAACTGTGGCGGCTGCCCGGGGACTGGCTTACGCAGGAGCGGCCCCGGCGCGTGGCCCTGGTGCTCGGCAAGCTCGCCGCGCCGCAGGCGAGCGAGGAGGCCTACGAAAAGCTCATGGCCGAGCCCCGTCGCCAGGACGTGGCCGTGCTTGCGCTGCGCGACGGGCGTTTTTTCGAGCGCCGCAGCGGCCCCATCCTCCAGGGCGAGTCCTGCATCGGCCGGGTGTTTTCCTACGTGGACGTGACCGAGGAGAAGAAACGCCAGGACGCCGTGGAGCGCGAAAAAAACCGCGCCGAGGACGCAAGCAAGGCCAAGGGCGCGTTTCTGGCCGTCATGAGCCACGAGATCCGCACGCCGCTCAACGTCGTCATCGGCCTGACCGAGGAACTGCTGTCCGGGCCGGCTTCCGAGTCCCAGCGCGGCCATCTGCGCTCCGTGCGGGAGGCCGCCGCCCATCTGCTCGGTGTGGTCAACGACGTGTTGGATTTTTCCAAGATCGAGGCGGGCAAGCTCGTGCTCGAACGCGGCGAGGTGGACCTGCGCCGCCTGCTCGACGGCGTGGTCGCCGTCTTCGCCCACGAAGCCGCCCAGAAGGGGCTGGCCTTCACGGCCGCCGTGGACGACGACGTGCCCGCCGTGCTGCTCGGCGATGCGGGCCGGCTGCGCCAGATCCTCGTCAACCTGACGGCCAACGCCCTCAAGTTCACCGCGGCCGGCGCGGTGTCCGTGCGCGTGTCCCTGGCCGCGAAGATGCCGGGTGCGCCGGAAGACGGGCGCACGGCGCTCGCGCTGCGCGTGACCGACACCGGGCCCGGCATGGACGCGGCGGAGTGCGCGCGGCTGTTTCAGGACTTCGAGCAGGGCGCGGCCTCCACCTCCCGGCGCTTCGGCGGCACGGGGCTGGGGCTTGCCATCGCCAAGGGTCTTGCCGTGCGCATGGGCGGGGATCTCACGGTCGAAAGCCGCCTCGGCGAGGGCAGCGCGTTCACCTGCACGGTGCGGCTTGCGCCCGCCGGCGGAAACGCCGTGGCCGCGCCGGCCCCGGCTCCCCCCCCGGCTGCGGCCGTGCACGAGCCGCTGCGCATCCTTCTCGTCGAGGACAATGCGCTCAACGCCGCCGTGGCAAGGCTGCACATGGGCCGCATGGGCCATGAACTGACCGTGGCGGCCTCGGCGCGCGAGGCCTGGGAAATCCTTGCCCGGGAGCGCTTCGATGTGGTGCTCATGGACATCGAGATGCCCGAAGTGGACGGCATCACGGCCGCGCGGACCATCCGGGCCGGCGGGCCGGAAGACGCCCCGGTTTTCGACCCGGACGTGCCCATCATCGCGGTTACGGCCCACGCCCTGGAGGACATGCGCCAGGAATGCCTGGAGGCGGGCATGAACGGCTTCGTGTCCAAGCCGATCAATTTCCAGGTGCTGCGCGACGCCCTCGACGCCGCGGCGCGCCACGACGGCGGGGCTGCGGCCGCGCCGGCCGCGCGTCCCGTGTCGGTCGACGCGCTGTTCGACCCCGATACGGCCCGGCAGGGCATGGACATCGACCGGGAGCAGTTCCTGGATCTGTGCCGGGTGAGTTTCGAGGAGGGTACGCGCCGCCTGGCCGCGTGCCGGGAGGCCATGGCCGCCGGGGATATGGCGCGGGCGATCATCGACGCGCACACCCTCAAGGGCACGGCCGCGACGCTTGGCGCGTATTCCTGTCGCGAGCGGGCCAGGGCCCTGGAAAAGGCCCTGCGCACCGGCGATGCGGACGCGGCCGGCAAGGCCCACGTGGCCCTTTCCGACCTGTGGCGCGAGCTCGGCCCGGCGTTTGCCGTCTGGCTCGCCGGTCAGGAAGGCAGGGGCGACGCCTGAGGCCCGTATTCCGTCAGCCGGCGAAAAAGCGGGCCGCGGCCACGATGGCCATGCCGAGTGCCACCGGCCCGAAAAAGCCCCGCGTGCGCACGGCCAGGGCGAACGCGGCCAGCCCCGCCCAGAGGATGAAATTGCCGGGCCCGGGCGCCAGCCGTCCCTCGGGCATGAGGAGCGCCGGCACGGCCAGGGCGGCCAGCACCGCCGCCGGCACGTGGGCCAGGAAGCGTTGGGCCGCGGGCGGCAGCGTCCGGCCGGCCAGGAAGAGCAGCGGCCCCGAACGCGTGGCGTAGGTGACCGCGCCCATGGCGCAGATGGTCAGGAAGATCGTTTCCTGCGAGTCCATGTCTCCACTCCCATGCCGCAGGCCGCGCCGAGCAGGCCTGCCGTCAACGTGCCGAGGCCCGATGCGCCGGCCGCCGCCGCCGCCAGGGACAACCCCCCGCCGGCCACGGCCGCAGCGGCCTGGGACGGCGTGCGCAGCTGCCCGGCGAGAAGCGCCAGGAACATGCCCGGCAGGGCGAAATCGAGCGCCAGGGCCTTGCCGTCGCCGAGCGCGTCGCCCGCGGCGACGCCGAGCGCCGTGCCGGCGACCCAGGACGCCTGCGCCAGGACGTTTGCGGCGAAGGTGAGGGCCTTGTCGCGGTCGCCCCGGCCGAACCGGGCGGCGTGCAGGGCGAAGGTCTCGTCCGTGAGCTCGAAGGCGAAGGCCGCGAGCTCACGCTTGCGCCAGCCCGACACCGACGGGGCCACGGCCGCGGAAAAAAGCAGGTGGCGCAGGTTGACCACGAACGTCGTGGCCACGATGGACAGCGCCGACGCGCCGGCCGCGAAAAAGCCCACGGCCACGAGCTGGGCCGAGCCGGCGTAGACGAGCAGCGACATGGCCAGGACGTTGAGCGCGCTAAGCCCGGCCTTGCCGGCGAGCACGCCATAGGCCATACCCACCGGGACGTAGCCCATGGCGATGGGCGCGACGCGGGCCAGGGCCTCGCGCCAGAGCGCCCGCGCGCCGGGCGCGGCTAGGGGCGAGCCGGACACGGGGGCCTTTTTCCCATGAAAAAACGACAGGTCATGAAAATCTTCGTCATCGTCATCACAGCCCTCGGGCTTGCGTACTGCGGCTATCTGGCCATGCTCTACATGGGCCAGGATTCCATGGTTTTTCCCGGGCGTCCCGTCGATCCCGCCCGCGAGGCGGAGATCCGGCGCTACTTCCCCCGGCTGGAGGATTTCACCGTCACGGCCGCCGACGGCGCGACCCTGCGGGGCTACTCCCTGCCCCGGACCATAAACGGGCAACCCGCGCCGGCGGTGCTGTATTTTTGCGGCAACGCCGAGGAACAGACCGGCTTTTTCCTCTGGTCGCCCAACGAACTGCGGCCCTACGCCGTGGCCGGCGTGGACTACCGCGGCTACGGCCGTTCGGACGGCGTGCCGACCGAGGCGACGCTCAAGTCCGACGCCCTGGCCGTGTACGACGCCCTGGCCGTCAAGCTCGGCGAAAATCCCCGCATCGTGGTCATGGGGCGCAGCCTGGGCACGGCCATGGCCGCGTACGTGGCCGCCCGCCGGCCCGTGGCCGGCATCATCCTCGTGACGCCGTTTTCCTCCCTGGCCGCCGTGGGCCAGGAGAGCCACCCCTTCGTGCCCGTGCGCCTGCTGCTCAAAAATCCCTTCGACGTGGTCCCCGACGCCGCCAAGGTCACCGCGCCGGCCCTGTTCCTCGTGGCCGGGGCGGACCGGTACGTGCCGCCGCACCATGCCGACCGCCTGGCCGCGTCCTGGCCCGGACCCAAGGAGGTGCGGGTCATCGAGGGCACGGGGCACGGCAACATCGTGGATGCGCCGGAATATTGGAAGTACGTGCGGGAATTCGTCAAGGCCCGGTTCGCGTCGCCGCAGCCGTAGCCGGGTCGCCGTCCGCTGCGTCGCCCGCGCCGTCCGTCTCCGCGTCCGCGTTTCCATCCGCGTCCGCGCCCCTTTCGAGGGCGGGGCCGTGGTCGCGCACGCCCGGGCCGGAGCGTACCCGCTGCAGGATGGCGTCGGTGAGGGCGCTTAGGCCTTCCCGGTTTTTCGCCGAGAGCGTGATGGCCTCGGGGAAGGCGTTTCGGAGCGGCTCGCGCCCGTCCTCGGGCACGGCGTCCCATTTGTTGAGCACAAAAAGCCGCGGGATGTCGCCAAGGCCCATCTCCCGCAGGATCTCGGCCACGGCCGCCGCCTGCGCCTCCACCTCGGGATGGGAGGCGTCGGCCACGGCCACGAGCAGGTCCGCGGCCTCCAGCTCCTCGAGCGTGGCCCGGAAGGCCTCCTTGAGCTCCTTGGGCAGCTCGCGGATGAACCCCACCGTGTCCGTGAGGATGATTTCCTTGTCGCTCGGGAAACGCAGCCGGCGGCTGGTCGGGTCGAGGGTCGCGAACAGGCGGTTTTCGGCGAGCACCGCGCTGCCCGTCAGCGTGTTGAGCAGGGTGGACTTGCCGGCGTTGGTGTAGCCGACGAGCGAAACCACGGGCAGCCCGGCCCTGGCGCGGCCGGCCCGGGCCGCGGCCCGGCGCTTGCGCAGCTCCTTGAGTTCGTCCTTGATGCGGCCGATGCGGTCGCGGATGCGCCGCCGGTCCACCTCGAGCTTGGTTTCGCCCGGGCCACGGCCGCCGATGCCGCCCATGAGCCGCGACATGGCCCTGTCCTGGCGCACCAGGCGCGGCTGGAGATATTTGAGCTGGGCCATCTCCACCTGCAGCTTGCCGCCGCGCGAGGCCGCGTGCTGGGCGAAGATGTCGAGGATCAGCTGCGTGCGGTCGATGACCCGCAACTGCGTGACCTCGGCCAGGTTGCGGATCTGGGACGGGGACAGTTCGCCGTCGAAGACGAGCAGCGACGCCCCGGCCCTCAGCGCCGCCACCTCGATCTCGGCGAGCTTGCCCTTGCCCAGGATGTACTTGGGGTTGACCGTCGCCACCCGCTGCACCACGGATTCGGCCACGGCGAGCCCGGCCGTGTCCGCCAGGGCGGCGAGCTCGGCCAGCGACGCCTCCTGGACGGCGCGCGGGGCGTTCGACACGCTGACGAGCACCGCCTTTTCGCGGCCGGCCTCGCGGGCCTGCGGCGCGGCCAGGCGTTCGCCCTCCCGGGCGAGCTCCTCTTCCAGGGCCACGGCCAGGGCGTTGAAATCCTCCTCCACCTTGTCGAAGGGGTGCGGCGGCAGCACGTCGTAGGGCGCGTCCCCGGCCCCGGGCGGCAGCAGCACCGCGGCGTGGAGCGTCACGGGCTGGGCCTGGTCGTCCACGGTCAGCGCCGCCACGCTGTCCAGGCGCAGAAACAGCATGTCCGTGAGGTCTTCCTCGGTGAGACCCTCGCCCGCAAGGTGCGTGTGCAGCAGGCGCACGCCGCGAAGCCTGCCCGCGCCCAACCGCGAGCGGTCGAGCTCCGGGATGAGGATGCCCTTGGGCGTGCCGACCAGGATCATGGTCGGCCGGCCCTTGCGGTCAATAAGCAGGCCGACCTGGCGGCCGATGCCGTAGGCGATGGCGGCCAGCTCGCGCGCCTGGTCGGGCGTGGCCGCGCCCCTGGACGGGTAGCGCCGGGCGCCCAGGCGCTCCAGGGCCTTTAACTGGCTGGGCTTGAGCCCGACGGTGTTGCCTTGAACCTTGGCGGAAATGGCGTCTCTCCAAAAAGTTCGGAAGGTCGGGGTGGACGCCTCCGGCGGCCAAAGGGCTTGCGCCCTCTGGACTCCCGTGACGGATTGCCGCGCAGCGTCATTTCGGGAAGGAGGTCCAGGAGGGGCGCGCCCCTCCTGGCCGCCGGAGGCATCTCCCCGTCTGATTATCCTCAGACGATGGTGGCGTTGTTGTCGCGCAGTTTGCCGACGAGGAAGCCGATGGCGATGCCGAGGATGCAGCTGCCGATGCAACTGATGCCGAAGATGGACACCAGGTCGTTGACGTTGCCGATGATCTTGCGGCCGAAAAGGATGTGGAAGAACCCGTAGCAGATCCAGATGACCATGCCGGCGTGGAAGCCGAAGAACAGGCCGTCCATCATGCGGTCGTGGATTTCGACGGATTCGATGTACTTGTAGCAGATGATCTGGGTGATCACGCCGAAGAGTGTGATGGACCCGAAGGAGGCCAGCAGCTGGATGAAGATGACCACCACGGTGGCGTGCCAGGGGTCGCCCTTGCGCAACGACACGATGACACCCGGCAAAAGGCTCGTGAACCAGATAGCCACGACACCGAGTTCCCGGTGATATTTTTTCAGGGATTCCAAAATGTTGCTCATAAATAATCGTACCTTGCGCCAAACTGGCCGTCGGAAGGGGCGCGCCATGAAAAATCATGCCCGGCCGCGTTGTCAATCGCCCCGGAAAACGTCATACTGGCTGGCAGGCTTGAATGCAACGCGTTTCCAAGAACCTGGCCGGCCGCCCCCTTCCGGCCGCGCAGCGATCCGGTACGAATGCAATGGAACACTCCGTGACCAGGAGCCCGCACGCCCCGGCCAGCCCCCCGCGCATCCTCATCGTCGACGACGAACTGATCAACGTCGAGACCCTGGCCTGGATGCTCAAGGACGCCGGCTTCGTGCCGCTTCGCGCCGATTCCGGGGCGAAGGGGCGCGAACTCGCCGCGCGCGAACAGCCCGACCTCATCATCCTCGACATCATGATGCCCGGCGAGTCGGGGTTCGACACCTGCCAAAGCCTCACGGCCGATCCGGCCACGGCGGACATCCCCATCATCTTCATTTCCGGGCTCGACGACGTGGACAACAAGGTCAAGGGCCTGCGCCTGGGGGCCGTGGACTACGTCACCAAGCCGTTTGCCCGGGAGGAAGTCCTGGCCCGGGTCAAGATCCACATCCGCCTGCGCCGCGGCCTGCGGGCGCTTTTGGCCGAACAGGCGGCCAAGCTCGAACAGATCCGCGACGCCCAGCAGTCCATCCTGGTTTCCCCGGCCGACCTGCCCGAGGCGAAATTCGCCGTGCGCTACGTGCCGGTGCTCGAGGCCGGCGGCGACTTCTACGACGTGTTTCCCTGGACGGACACGGTGACGGGCTATTTCGTGGCCGACATCTCGGGCCACGACCTGGGGGCCTCCTTCGTCACCTCCTCGCTCAAGGCCCTGCTGCGCCAGAACACCGGCCCGCTCTTCACGCCGCTTGAAACCTTCAAGAACATCAACAGCGTGCTGGCGACGCTCCTGCGCGACGGCAAGCACCTGACCGCGGCCATGGTCTGTTTGAACCGCAAGCGGGGGCGCCTGACCCTGGTCAACGGCGGGCATCCGCCTCCGGTCCTGGTCTCGCCGGACGGCGCGGCCACGGTGCTCGCCGCCGCGGGCGACGTGCTCGGCGTTTTCGAGACCGTGCAGTGCGGCTTCCTGGAACAGCCGGTTACGCCCGGCGACCGCCTCTATCTGTATACCGACGGCCTCATCGAACGCTTTGGCCCGCGGGCGATGGCCCGGGGAGCCGGGCTTACGGCCCTGGTCGCGCATTGTCGCAAGGTCGCGGCCCAGCCCCTTGACGCCGCCGTGGCCGCCGTGGCCGAAGCCATGACCGGGGGCGGCAAGCCCCAGGACGATCTGGTGCTCATGGGCATCGAGGTATGACGGCCATGTACGAAATCCAGACGTTCCCCGGCGGCCTGGCCTTCCGCTTTTCCGCCGACCTGACGCTTCTGGATCGGGCGGTGGCCGAAACCGTGGGCTTTCTCAAGGCCCAGCATGCCGGCGGCACCCTGTTCGACGTCAAGCTGCTGCTGCGCGAGGCGCTTCTAAACGCCGTGCTCCACGGCAGCCGCGGCGATCCGCTGCGCGCCGTGACCCTGGAGGTCCGCGCCGCCGAGGGCCGGCTGACCCTGACCGTGGCCGACCAGGGGACGGGCTTCGACTGGCGCTCGGGCCTGTCCAACCTCGCCCCGCCCGAGGCCACCAGCGGCCGGGGCCTGACCATCCTGACGCTGTACGCCGACGACGTGCGTTTCAACGCGTCCGGCAACGAGGTCACCCTGACCAAGGCCGTGGCCGGCCTGCGCGGCCCGGCCGCTCCCCCCGGCGACGGGGAAAACGACACCCGGAGCACACCCATGCACGACATTCGCATCGAGGACGGACAAACCATCGTGAGCCCGGCCGGGGACATCGTGGCCTCGGCCGCGGATGAACTCCGCGCCCGGTTCAAGGAGATCCTCCAGTCCGGCGACGGCCCGGTGGTCATCGACCTGTCACGCGTGGAGCTTATCGATTCCGTGGGTATCGGTCTGCTCATCGCCGTGCACAACAGCCTCGGCAAAAAGGGCGGCCGGCTCGTCCTGCGCCACGTCAACGCCGACCTCGCGGCGCTTTTGCGCACCATGCGCCTGGACAAGCATTTCCAGGTCGAAACCGCCTGACGCCGCGCCCGCAGCAGCACATACGCACCAGTGAATTTCCTCTAACCCGCGCCGCCCGCGCTCTGCGCAACGGGGCGTGCGGCGACGCGATGCAAGGCCGGGGAGCGCCATGGACCAGATGGACGACGAAATCATGGCCATGTTCGTGGAGGACACCCGCGAACATCTCGCCGACATCGAGTCGGCGCTCATGGACATGGAGCGCGGCGGCGAGGACATCGACGAGGAGCTCGTCAACAAGGTTTTCCGCGCCGCGCATTCCATCAAGGGCGGCGCCGGATTCCTTAATCTCAACAACATCCGGGACCTGTCCCACAAGCTCGAAAACCTCCTGCATATGGTGCGCAGCCGCGAGGTCGCCCCGGACACCCGCGTCGTCAACCAGCTCCTGGCCGGCTTCGACAGGCTGCTGGCGCTCGTGGAGATGGGCCCGGCCAGTGACGGCGAGGACATCACCGAGTTGCTCTCCGACCTGTCCGGGCTCACGGCCGAGCACCTTGCCCCGGAGCAGCGCGCCAAGGCCGCCGACGTCATCCCCATCGCCCTGCCCGGCGGCGAAGTCGTCTTTTCCATCGACGCCCTGAGCCTGCGCCAGGGCGTTTCCGGCGGCAAGAACCTCTATCTCGTGGAATACGACCTCATCCACGACGTCCAGGCCCGGGGCAAGACGCCCCTTGACGTGATCAACACCATGGAGTCGAGCGGCATGATCGTCGACTGCCGCATGGAACTCGCCGCCGTGGGCGACCTGGACGCGCCGCCCGTCAACCGCATTCCGTTCTACGTGCTGTTCGCCTCCATCGTGGAGCCCGACATCGTCAGCTACCTGTTCGCCCTCGATCCGTCCCGCATCCATCCCGTGGACCTGTCCGCGCTCGACGCCGCGCCCGGGGCGCAGGCCGCGACGGAGCCGGGCGAGGTCGCCGCGGGCGAAGAGGCCTACGGGCCGTTCGTGCTGCGCGTCGCCGGCGCCGGGGCGACGCTGCGCCTTGCCGCGAACGCCCCGGCCGACGCGGCGGCCGCGCGCGAGGCGCTGCTTGCCGGGCTTGCCCACGGCGCGGGCGTGGCCCTGGATTTCGCCCCGGGTATGGCGGCCGATCTGGCCCTGCTCCAGGTGCTGGTCTCCGCCGGCCGGACTTTCGCCGCCAGGGGGCTGCCCCTGTCCCATGCCGGCACGCCGCCGGCGTCGCTTGCGGTGACGGCCCGGCGCGCCGGGATCACGCCGGAGTCCCTGGCCGCGATCGGGTTGCCGGCGGGGCTGCTCTTCGCATCCTGAGCGCAGGGACAGGTACGTCCGCGAGAAAGAAAAATGACCGTTGCGCCGGCTGCGCCGACGCGGGAGAAACGGAAGAAGGCGCGACCCGCGCCGGACCGGGAGGTCCTTGATGGCCGTCAATGACGAGATGCGTACGCTGTTCCAGGAAGAGGTCATGGAAAACCTTGCCGAACTGGACGGCGCTCTGCTTGAGCTGGAGCACAGTCCCGGGGACATGGACACGGTCAACCGCATCTTCCGGGCCGTGCATACCATTAAGGGCGCTTGCGACATGTTCGGCCTCTCGACCGTGGTGCGCCTCGCCCACGATCTGGAATCGCTCTTCGACCAGGTGCGCACCGGCTGGCGGTGCGTGGGCAAGGCCCTGCTCGACGTCTCGTTCGCGGCCAAGGACCGTTTCTCGGCCATGCTGGCCAACGGCGGGGAAGACGCCGTCGAGGACCACGAGCTCTCCGCCCGGCTCAAGGATCTGCTGAAAAACCCCGATCTGCCGGGAGACGAGATCTCCGCTCCCGAGTCCGCCCCGGAAGCGGCCGCCCCGTCCCCGCCGCCTGCGGCCGCCTTCGCGCCCGCGCCGGCCTCCGCGCCAGCTCCGGCCACGGGAAGCGGTCAGACCCGGACCTGGCGCATCCGTCTGGCCCCGTCCGATCCCGGACACCTGGGCAAGTCCGATCCCCTGGCGCTGCTCGACGAGCTGCGGGCCATGGGCGAGCTCGCGGTGCGCTGCGACCTGGCCGACGTGCCGGACCTGGCGCTGCTTTCCCCGCAGGACTGCCTGCTGCGCTTCGAGGCCCTGCTCGCCGTGGGTGAAACCGCCGTCGTGGACGCCAACGCCCTGCGCGACGTCTTCTGTTTTCTGGAAAATCCCGACGACGTGAGCATCGAGGCCTGCGACGGCTGCGCCGTGGAGACGTCGGCCAACGTGCTCGGCGCCTGCCCCGCGGCCCCGCCGCCTGTCGCGGCCGCGGTCCCGTCCGTTCCTGCCGGGGTGCCTGCCGCGCCCCCTGCCGCGGCCAAACCCGCGCCCGCTTCTGCCGCGCCGGCCGAGGCGAAAAAGCCGCAAGCCGCCAAAAAGGAGGCCATGCAGAGCCTGCGCGTGGACGCGGCCAAGCTCGACGATCTCGTCAACCTCGTCGGCGAGCTGGTCATCGCCCAGGCGCGGCTCACGCAGCTGGCTTCGGGGCTGGCCCATCCGGCGCTCACCAGCGTGGCCGAGGAGATCGAACGGCTTTCCAACGAACTGCGCGACAACACGCTCGGCATCCGCATGCTGCCCATCGGCACGACCTTCAGCCGCTTCCGCCGCCTGGTGCGCGACCTGTCCTCGGAGATGAGCAAGTCCATCGAGCTCGTGACCGAGGGCGGCGAGACCGAACTCGACAAGACCGTCATTGAGCAGCTCAACGATCCGCTGGTGCATCTTTTGCGCAACAGCATCGACCACGGCATCGAGCCGCCGGCCGAGCGCCTGGCCGCGGGCAAGCCCGAGACGGGCACCATCGTGCTCTCGGCCGAGCACGCCGGCGGCGAGGTGGTGCTGTCCATCCTCGACGACGGCCGGGGCATGAACCCGGACCGCATCCGGGCCAAGGCCGAGGAAAAGGGGCTCATTGCGTCCGACGTGCGCCTGACCGAAAGCGAAATCTACAACCTCGTCTTCCTGCCCGGCTTTTCCACGGCCGAGAAGATCACCAACGTCTCCGGGCGCGGCGTGGGCATGGACGTGGTCAAGCGCAGCATGGACGCGTTGCGCGGCAAGATCGACATCCAGAGCACATTCGGCAAGGGCTCGCGCATCACCATCAAGCTGCCGCTGACGCTGGCCATCATCGACGGCCTGCAGATCAAGGCCGGCGAGGACCAGTACATCATTCCCCTGTCCCTGGTGGAAGAATGCGTGGAGTTGCCCCGGGACGAGGGAACGCAAGCCGGCCGGGGACGCACCATCCACCTGCGCGGCGAGATCGTGCCCTACATCCGGCTGCGCGAGGCCTTTGAACTTGCCGGCGAGCCGCCGGCCATCGAACAGGTGGTGGTCACGCGTTTCGAGGGCGAACGGGCCGGTATCGCCGTGGACGAGGTCATGGGCCAGCAGCAGACGGTCATCAAGAGCCTCGGCAGCTACATCGGTTCGATCGCCGGCATCTCCGGGGCCACGATCAACGGCGACGGCACCATGTCCCTGATCCTGGACGTGCCGACGCTGGTCGCGGCCGTGCGCCGGGCCGCGGCCTGAACGGGACCGGACGGCGACGCGGTGGGCCCTGGCCGGGCCGCATTGACCGGGGCCGACCAGATGGGGTATTGTGGGTAATTATGTTCCACGGGACGCGCGCATGAGCAAGGATCCGAACGCCATATTCGCCGATTTCGTCGCCCGAAAGAAGCTCAAGATGACCCCCCAGCGCCGCAGGATACTGGAGGTTTTTCTGAGCGAGGAAGGGCACGTCACCTCCGAGGAGCTCTACCAGAAGGTCAAGCGCGAATACGATTCCATCGGCCAGGCCACCGTCTACCGCACCCTGAAGCTCCTGGCCGACTCGGGACTGGCCAAGGCCGTGGAATTCGGCGACGGGGCCATGCGCTACGAGATCCTCTACGGCCAGAGCCACCACGACCACCTCATCTGCGAATCCTGCGGCGTCAACGTCGAAGTGGTGGACCCCGCCATCGAACGCCTCCAGGAAGAGGTGGCCCGGCGACACGGCTTCCGCCTGACCGCCCACAAGCTCTACTTGTACGGCATCTGTCCGGACTGCCAGAAGAAGGCCTCCGGCAAAGGCTGACGCCCTCCCGGCATGGACCACCTGCTCCTGCCCCCCACGTTCGATGTCCGCGAGCGGCCCGTCCTGGCCGCGATTCTCGCCAACCGGCACAGCCTCACCCTCGGCATCATTTTCACCGCGCATCTGCTCACGGTACCCCTGGACGAAGGTCGGGGCGTGCTTTTTGGCCCGATGTTCCTGCTCGTGCTGTACATGGCCGGCTTCCTGTTGCTTGGCCAGCGCAACGCGCTCTCCGTTTGCATCCTGACCGCAGGGAGCCTCGCCCTGGTCGGGGCCGTGGCCAATTTCCTGGGCGAAAGCCCGACGCTGCTTTGCACGACGCTCGTGTGCAGCAGCGTTTTCGACCTGCTGCTCATCGTCTTCATGCTGACTTGGCTGTTCAGGCAGCGCAAGATGCCCTTCGACAACATCATGGCGGGCATCATCGTCTTCATGTTCATGGCCGCCCTGTGGACCCAGCTTTATGCCTTGGCCTGCCTGGCCACGCCGGGCGCGGTGCGCGGCCCGGAAGGCGGCCTTGGCCCGCATCCCTCCGTCACGTTGTATTATTTCAGCGTCGCCACCCTGACCACGGCCGGTTTCGGCGACGTGGTCCCGGTGTCGGACATGGCCCGGATGCTGGCTGCCTACGAGGCGCTGATCGGGCAGGTCTATCTCGTGGTCTTCATCGCCCTGCTCATGGGCCGCCATTTCGCGCCCCGCGCCGCCGCGCCCCCGGTCGCCGAGGCGCCTCCGAAAGCCCCAGGAGGGTGAGCCGCCCCTTGCGGGGTGGTCCAGGCGGGGCCCCCGGCCCCTCCTGGCCGCCGGAGGCATTCTTCCCCTGTCATCCCCTCTCTCCCCCTCCTTCCTCGTCTCCCTCGTCTTCTCCCGCTTATTCCGCGGCCTCGCCGCCGGGGCGGAACGCGCATTCGGCGAAGACGCGTTCGCGGCAGCAGGCGCAGCGTTCGGGGTCCAGGCGCGCGATGATGCCGGCGATGGCCGAGGCCTTGTCGCGAAAGACGTTTTGCGCGCCGATGCGCGCCAGGCAGCCGCCGCGCGTCAGCAGCGCCATCACTTCCGATTTGAGCGAGCAGAAGAAGATTTCCCGGCCGGACAGGCGCAGGGAGCCGGCTTCGTGGAAGAGCATGTGGCAGCCGCCGGCGTCGATGAAGTTGATGCCCGAACCGATGATGAGGATGTGGCACTGTTCGGGACTGTCCTGGACGATGCGGTGGAGCTCCTCGGCGATGTGGTTGACCGCGCCGAAGAAGATCGAGCCGTCCAGGCGCAGGATCTTGAGTTGCGGACACTCGGGAAGCGGCCGGCGGCGCACGTTGACCAGCGAACGGTGGGGTGAGGCCGGGTCCGGGGCCAGGGTGATGAAGTGCGGGTGGCTGGTGCGGCGCAGGTAGAGCAGCAGCGACAGCATGACGCCGGCGTAGAGCGCGAATTCCAGGCCGACGAAGAGCGTGGCCAGAAACGTGGTCGCCAGGATGCCGGCCTCGGCCTTGTCCGTGGTGGCGATGTGGCGGATGGCGCGCGGGTTGACCAGATTGGCCGCGACCAGCACGATCACCCCGGCCATGGCCGCGATGGGCAGGTACGCCGTGACCGGCGCGATGCACAGCAGCACCGCGGCCAGGAAAACGGCCGAAAAGACCGCCGCCAGGGGCGTCTTGGCCCCGGCCTCGAAATTGACGCCCGTGCGCGTGAACGACCCCGACGAGGCGTAGCCGGAAAAAAATCCCCCCAGGATGTTGGCCAACCCCTGGCCGATGAACTCCTGGCTGTTGTCGATGCGCTGCTCCGAACGCACGGCCACGGCTCGGGCGATGGACACCGCCTCGGCCAGCCCCAGCATGGCCACGGCCAGGGCTCCGGGAAAGAGCACCCGGAAGGTTTCCAGATCGACTTCGGGCAGGGAGAAGGGCGGCAGGCTGGCCGGCAGCGCCCCCACCAGCTTGGCGCCGTGCGCCGCGCCGTCGAGGAACTGGCACACGATGCTGCCGCCGATAAGCGCAAGGAGCAGCGCCGGGGCCCTGGGCCACAGCCGGCGGATGCCGAGGGCAAGGCCGAGGGTCGCGGCGGCGATGCCCGCCACGCGCCAGTTGATCGCCGGAGTCTGCTGCAAAAACGCCCACCACGTCTCCAGGAACTCCCCGCCGCGCGGCAGGGTCACGCCGAAGAAATGCCCGAGCTGGCTCGTGACGATGAGCACCGCCGCCCCGGCGGTGAATCCCGTGACCACGGAGTGGGAGACGAAATTGACGAGCCCTCCGAGCCGCGCCAGGCCGAGCCCCAGTTGCGCCAGCCCCGCGAGCACCGTCAGCGCCAGCACGAGGCGGATGTATTCCGGCGAACCCGCGACGGCGAGCTGGCTGACCGTGGCGAAGACCACAAGCGAAATGGCCGTGGTCGGGCCGGAGATCAAGTGGTGGGAGGAGCCGAACAATGCGGCCGCGACCACCGGGAGCATGGCCGCGTACAGGCCGTAGACCGGCGGCAGGCCGGCGATGGCGGCAAAGGCCACGCCCTGCGGCAGCACGATCACCGCGCCGGTCAGGCCCGCCCAGAGGTCGGCCCGCAGCGTGCGGCGGTTGACCATGGGCCACCAGGTCAAAAACGGCAGCACGCGCGGCAGGACTTTGCGGATGCGGTCCAGGCGGCTCGGCGGGCGGGGCAGGTCGCATTGCTCCATGGCGTCCTCCAAAAGGGCAGGGGCGATGCTCCACAATACCTCCCTGTCCGGGCCGGTCAAGCCGCGCAAGGGCGTCGCCGCGCCTTGGCGCAATCGTCGCTGGCCTCGTGGGCGGTTTCGGCTTATGTCAGGCAAAGCCGAGGAGCTTTGCCGCGCCTCAAGCCTGCGCAACATCCAACGCACGGAGACGGATGCATGCCCGACGCCGTACTGGTCAGCGATTTCGACGGCACCATGACCGCCGAGGACTTCTATTCCCTGGCGGCCGCGCGCCTGCTGCCGCCGGACGCCCTGGCCCCGTGGCAGGAGTACCTCGCCGGGCGGATGACCCATTTCGAGGCTCTGCGCACCATTTTTTCCCGCATCCGCGCCCCGGAAGCGGCGGCGCTGGCCGTGGTCGCGGACATGGGACTCGATCCCGGGCTGCCCGCGGCCCTTGCTCGGCTGCATGCCGCCGGCTGGGAGGTGGTCGTGGCCTCGGCCGGCTGCGACTGGTACATCCGCCGCCTGCTCGACGGGGCGGGGGTGCGCCTTCGCGTCTACGCCAACCCCGGGGAATACCTGCCGGGCGGGCCGCTGGTCATGGATGCGCCGCCGCCGTCGCCCTTCACCTGCCCCGGGACGGGCGTGGACAAGGCGGCCGTGGTGCGTGACGCCATGAGTCGGGTGCGAACGGTGGCCTTTGCCGGCGACGGGTTCGCCGACTTGCCGGCCGCGCTGCTTGTGCCGGCAGGGCGGCGTTTCGCGCGGGGCGACCTCGCCGGGGCGCTACGCGAGCGCGGCGAGGGGTATTGCGGGTTCACGGCCTGGTCGGACATCGCGGCCATGCTCCTCGGGCGGGGAGGCGCGTCATGAAGACGATTTCCGTGCCCGGGCTCGTGCGCATCAAACCCGGGGCCATGGCGCGCCTGGGCATCTACCTGCGCCGGGCCGGGCTCGGCCGCGTCGTGGTTCTGGTCAGCCAGGGCCTGCCGCCGGCCGTGCTCGCGACGGCGCGGGCCGGGCTGGCCGGCGAGGGCATCGAGGCCGTTTCCTGGAGCGAGGCGGCGGACAACCGCTTCGAGGACGCGGCCGCCGCGTTCGCCGCCCTGCCGAAGAAGGTCGCCGCCGTGGTCGGCATCGGCGGCGGCAAGGCGCTCGACATGGCCAAGTACCTGGCCTTCCTGGCGCGGCTTCCCTATTTCGCCGCGCCGACGTCCCTTTCCAACGACGGCTTTTGCAGCCCGCAGTCGAGCCTGACCATGGCCGGGACGCGGCGCTCCCTGGCCGCCGCCCTGCCTCAGGGCGTGGTCATCGATACGGACATATGCCTTTCGGCCCCGCGCATCCTGTGGCTTTCGGGCGTGGGCGACCTGGCCTCCAAGCTGACCGCGGTCTTCGACTGGAAACTGGCCTTCCACCACCGGGGCGAGGCCGTGGACGACCTCGCCGCCCTGCTCTCCGACGCCACCGTGCATCAGTTCATGGACAACCCGAGCTTCGACGCCAAGGGCATGGAACTGCTCGGCACGGCGCTGATGTTAAACGGCATCGCCATGGAGATCTGCGGCTCCTCGCGCCCGGCCAGCGGCTCGGAACACCTCATTTCCCACGCCCTGGACGCTGCTGCGGCCCGCCCCCGGCTCCACGGCCTGCAAGTCGGCGTGGCGGGCTACGTCGTGAGCCGGTTGCAAGGCGGCCAGCAGACCGAGGCGCTCGCCCGGCTTTTTACGGCCACGGGCTTTTTCGACGCCGTCCGCGCCGATCCCTTTTCCCGCGAGGAATGGCTCGCGGCCGTCAAGCGCGCGCCGAGCGTCAAGGACGATTTCTTCACGGTGCTGTCGCTTCGCGACTGCCTGGGCGAGGTGCGTGCCATCCTGGACAACGACGGCAGGCTCGCCGGCTGCTTCACGGCGTAACCGCCGCCGCCGCGCCCCTTGCCATGGTGACGCGGGCTGGTTACATAAAAAGTCCTTACCTCCATGGACGGAGCCGGTCCCCGCCGTGCGGGGCCGCGAGGGCAGGCATGCTCGCGCTTCCCTTTGCGGCGCGTTTGCGCCCGGAGTGCGCCCATGGCCCCCATTGCCGCCGTCACCGCCGCCTCGGCCTACCAGCGCGAATCCTCGCGTCTGGCCCCGTGCGCGCCGCAGGTCGGCGGCAAACGCATCACCCGCGACGCCACGCTCTCCTTCGGCCCCTTTTCCGTCAGCTACTCGGCCACGGACTACGAATTCGACCTCTCCGGGGCTTCGGCGCAAAGTTCCTTCGCCGACGCCCTGGACGCCGCCGCGGCAACGGCCCTGTTGCAGGATTCCGGCAACGCGGCGCAACGCACGGACGATGCCGCGTCAAGCCCCCTGCGCCGCCGCCAGGCCCTGGCCGGCTACCAGGCAGCCGCCGCCACAGCGACGCAGCGCATGGGCGCAAGCATGTTTTGCGCCGTGGCGTGAAGGGGGCCTTTGCGCCTCAGATGCGGTGCAGCTGCGGGCGCATGACGCCCGTGAGCGCCTCGCCGCGCAGGAAGCGGCCCGCGTTGGCGAAAGCGCCTTCCAGGCACAGGCGTTGCCATTCGGGCACGTTGAACGAATTGTGGGGGCTGGCCAGGAGGTTCGGCAGGTCGAGGAAGGGGAAGGCCAGTTCGAAGCGGCCGTGGCGCATGGGCTCCACCCACCAGGATTCCAGGCCGGCCCGGAATGCGGGGTGCGCGCGCAGATGCGCGTAGAGGCGCCCTGGGAAAGGATTTCGCCGCGGGCCACGTTGACCAGGATGGCGTCCGGGCGCAGCAGGGCCAGTTCCCGCGCGCCGATCAGTTCGTGGGTGAGCCGGGTGTAGGGCAGGGTGAGGACCGCGACCTGCGCGTCAGTCAGGATCGCGTCCAGGGCGTCGCGCGTGCCGACGAAGGCAACGGGTTCGTCGGTCTTGCCCGAGGTGTTGAGCGCGAAGACCTCCATGCCAAGCGCGGCCAGGAGCCTGGCCACGGCCTTGCCCGCGCCGCCGAGTCCGAGCACCGCGGCCTTCTTGCCGGCAAGGAGCAGGTTCGGGGCCATCTGGTTGAACTCGCCCCGGCGCATGGCCGCGTCTTCCTCGCGCAGCCGCTTGGCCAGGCACAGGATCATGGCCAGGGCGTGCTCGGCCATGGGGCGGGCGAACGCGCCGGAATTGCCGGCGACGACGAGCCCGGGCGGCAGATCGTCGAAGGGCAGGTCGTCGAGGCCCGCCGAGACGATCTGCAACAGTTGTCCCGGGCCGAGGCGGCCCAGGGCGTCGCCCAATTCCCGCAGGGGCTTGAACGCCATGACCACCCGGGCCCGGGCCAGCGCCGCGTCCCGGTCGGCCGGTGCGATGTCGTCGAGGTGGAGAAATCCCCCCAGCGGCGCGGCCAATTCTTCGGCCAAACGCCGGCTTGCCGCATTGAGCGGCTGCGCAAGCACAATCGCGATTGCCATGGCTTCCTCCCTATTCCCGCCAAGGGGGGCCGGGGGGGGATTATCCCCCCGGCCGCCGGAGGCCTCTTCTCTCCTGCCTCTCTCTTCCCCTTCTCCCCCCTACGCGTTCGCCAAGTACGTCGCGATGGCGTCGTCGTAGGTGCTCGTGGCGCGGAAGGTGGCGGCGGCGGTTTTCTGGCGCAGGGGCAGGGGGGCCTTCATGGCGTTTTGCGCCAAGGCGTCCATGACCTCGGGGTAGAAGGCGGGGTCGGGCACGACGAGGATGCTGCCAAAATTTTTCGCCGAGGCCCGCAGCAGGGTGGGGCCGCCGATGTCGATCTGCTCGATCATTTCGGCCAGCGGCAGGCCTTTTTCGAGCGCCTTGCCGAAGGCGTAGAGGTTGACGACCACCATGTCGAAGGCGGCGATGCCGTGCTTGGCGATGGTGGCGAGGTGTCCGGGGTTGTCCTTGTCCGCGAGAATGCCGCCGTGGATGGCCGGGTGCAGGGTTTTGACGCGGCCGTCCATGATCTCGGGGAAGCCCGTCACGTCGCTGACGGAGGTGACGGGGAGGCCCGCGTCGAGGAGTTGCTTGCGGGTGCCGCCCGTGGACACGAGTTCGACGCCGGCAGCGGAGAGAAACCGGGCCAGTTCGGGCAGGCCGGACTTGTCGGTGACGCTTAGAAGCGCGCGTTTGACGGGCAGGTATTCCATGGGTGGGACCTCGCTTGTTTTTCGGGCGAGGTGCCACACGCGCCGGCCGATGGCAAGGGCGCGGGATGCTGCCGGGGCCGCCGGCCGCTTCCTTCGGGAAGCGGCCGGACGGCGCGGAGGGGGAAAAATCGGTTCGGCTAGGCGGCGATGCGCTTGAGTTCCTCGGCCAGTTCGCGGGCGGCGTCGTTGCCGGGGTCCTGGGCGAGGATGGCGTCGAGCTGCGTGCCGGCCTCGGCGTGGCGGCCGAGGCTGACCAGGCAGCCGGCCAGGGTGAAGCGCACTTCGTGCTTGGCGGGGTCCATGGTGAGGTAGTCCTGCAGGTAGGGCAGGACCTCCTTGATGCGGGCGTCGGCGTGGGCCAGGCGCACGAGTCCGAAAAGGGCCACGAGGTTTTCCGGGTTGCGGGTGAGCGCGCCCTTGAAATGGGTGAAGGCCTCGGCGCGTTCGCCGCGTTCCATTTCGATAAGTGCCATGCCGGAGAGCGCCCGGTCGTCGGCTTCGATGCTCGACGCTTTGCGGTACAGGTGCATGGCGTCCTCGAGCTGTCCGCGCTGCACGGCGATGGTGGCCAGGCCCAGATACGGATCCGAATGGATGCCGTTATTGCTCATGGCCTTGGTGTAGTACTCCTCGGCCTTGTCCAGGTCGCCCATGAAAAGGTAGCACTCGCCGAGTTCCTTGTTGATTTCGTAATCCAGCTGCCCACTCATGATTCCCCTCCGTTCCCGACGCCGCGTTGTGCCGTGGCGGCGGCATCGCCGGTTGGCGCGCAATCCCTGCGCCGTTTTTTTTCGCGTCTTGGCGGCCTGTGGGGCCGGCGCCGGCGGCGCGTCCTGCCGGGCACGAAGACCGAAGCAAGCCCCGTGCCAGCGGCTGACGGCCGGGACAATCGCGGGTCTGCGCGGCGTTTCGGCACGGAACGACCGGTTTTGCCGCATGGTTTTATGAGAAAGTGAAACTGGGTGTTGGGCAAAAAATGCCTGGTCGCCGCGGGGAAGGGTTTCGCGCTGGAACGCTTTTTGCCCAGTACAGTGGCGACAACGGCCGGTCCGCCGGGGCCGGCACCTGGAATCAGGAGGGAAAAACGGCATGAAATCAATGTATCCAGATAACATAGCGCTTCTTGGCAAGGTCATGGACCTGCGCCTGGACCGTCAGAATGTCGTCATGACCAACCTGGCCAACCAGGACGTCCCCTCGTTCAAGGCGCGCCGGCTGGAGTTCGAGAAGGAGCTGCAATCCGCCCTCGACCTCGACGAACACGGCAAGATGACGCGCACCTCGGGCAGTCACCTGCCGTCGGCGTTTTCCGCCGCCGGTTTCCAGGGCAACCTGGAGATGGGTTGGAAGCCCAGGGTGGTCGCGGGCCTGGACAGCGTGAATATGGATAAAGAAATGTCGATCATGGCGAAGAACACCCTCATGTACAACGCTCTGACGGACATCACCAAGAAGAGTTTCGAAGGCCTGCAACGGGTCATCACGGACGGAGGCAAGTAGCATGGATCTCTTCAGCGCAATGGATATCGGGGCGTCGGGCATGTCCGCCCAGCGCACCCTGATGAACACGGTCTCCATGAACCTGGCCAACATCAGGACCACGCGCACGGTCAACGGCGGCGGCCCCTACGTGCGCAAATCCGTGATGCTCGAATCCACCCCCCTGGACGCGCCGTTTTCCAAGGCCATGCAGACGGCCCAGGACCGGGAGCTGGCGGGCGTCAAGGTGACGGGCATCGTCAACGACAACCGTCCCTTCCGCATGCAGTACGAGCCCGGCCACCCCGACGCCAACGCCGACGGCTACGTGGCCTACCCCGACATCAACGTGGTCGAGGAAATGGCCAATATGATCACGGCCATGCGCAGCTACGAAGCGTCGAGCTCGTCCATCGGCACCGTCAAGAACATGTTCAACAAAGCCCTGGAAATCGGCAAGTAACGGAGGTTTCCCATGGCCATTTCCCCCATCGCCCTTTCCGCCTACCGCAACGCCATGGCGAACACCGCCGCCATCGACGGCGAGGTGTCGCGCACCCTGGCCAAGCCGGGCGCGGCCCCGACCGAAGGGTTCGGCACCAAGCTCATGGATTCGCTCAAGACCGTCAACGACATGCAAAACCAGAAGAGCGACATGGTCGAGTCCTTCGCCTCGGGCCAGACGCAGAACGTCCACGAGCTGATGATCAATCTGCAAAAGGCGGGACTCGCCATGCAGATGACCACGACCGTGCGCGGCAAGGTGCTCGAAGCGTATAAAGAACTGGTGAAGATGCAGTTCTAACGGCCCAGCATTCCTAACGGACGTCCGCCCGGAGAAACGCCATGCCCCCTTTTCTCAAGCAGAATTTCGAAAAGCTCATCCAGTACTGGTCCAACCGCAGCAATGCCCAGCGCGTGATGCTGGCCGGCTTGGCCCTGTCCACGGCGGCAGCCTTCCTGGTGATGATCTATTTCCTCAACCAGCCGGAAATGCGCGTCCTTTACACCAACCTCGCCCCCGAGGACGCGGCCCGGGTGGTGGAGCTGCTCAAGGCTTCCAAGACGCCCTACGAACTGCGCGACGGCGGCAGGACGGTGCTCGTGCCGGCCGAGGCGGTCTACGAGCAGCGCCTGAAGGTAGCGGGCGAAGGCGTGATGCACGGCCAGGGCGTGGGCTTCGAGCTTTTCGACCAGCTCAAGGTCGGGCAGACGGATTTCGTGCAGCGCATCAACTACACCCGGGCGCTCCAGGGCGAGCTTTCGCGCACCATCACCGAATTTCCGCAGGTGGAAAAGGCGCGGGTGCATCTGGTACTGCCGCAGAAGAGCCTTTTTATCGAGGAGCAGAAGCAGGCCTCGGCCTCGGTGGTACTGACGCTCAAGCGCGGCCAAAAACTTGACGCCAAGCAGCTCCAGGGCATCGTCAATCTGGTGTCCATGTCCGTGGAAGGGCTCACCCCCGAACACATCACCGTCACCGACACCACCGGCCAGGCCCTGTACCAGCCGCGCAGCGACGGCGGCCTCGGCGGCATGTCCACCACCCAGTTCGAATTCAAGAACACCTACGAATCCAACCTGGAAAACCGCATCGAGCAGCTCCTGACCCCCATCGTCGGCCCCGGCCGCGCCCTCGTCAAAGCCAACGTCGACCTGGATTTCAGCCAGCGCACCATCCGCAAGGAGCTCTACGACCCCAACGCCACCGTGGTGCGCAGCGAGCAGAAGAGCGAGGAATCGACCTCCGGCACGGCGGCCGTGGACCCCTCTGGCGTGACCACCACCCCGCGCGGCGGCGGCGCGGCCGTGCCCAACACCAACTTTCGCGGCGAAGGCTATTCCGGCACCGAATCCACCCAGAAGTCCAACCGCACGGCCAGCACCACCAACTTCGAGATCAACAAGGAAGAGCAAAACGTCGTCACGCCGGTGGGCGACTTGAAGCGCCAGTCCTTAGCGGTTATCGTGGACGGGACCTACGAGAAGGTCGAGGGCAAGAATACCTACACGTTCGTGCCGCGCAAGGCCGAGGAGCTCGAGCGCATCAAGGCGGTGGTGGCCCGGGCGGCGGGCCTCGACCCGTCCCGCGGCGACGAGGTGCAGGTGTCGAGCTTCGAGTTCGGCGCTCCCGACGGATCGGGCGAGCCGAGCCTGGTGCAGACCATGCTGGAATACGCCCAGCGTCTGGGCAAGCCGTTCCTCAACGGGCTGCTGCTGTTCCTCTTCCTCATCCTGGTCGTGCGGCCCGTGGTCCTGGCGCTTATCCGGCCGCGGGTCACGGAAGAGGAGATCGAGACCCTGGAACGCCTGCCCGAAGGCGAGGCCCGGCTGGCCCTGGCCGAGCCCGGCGAAGAAGGCGAGGAAACCCCCATGCTCGAAAGCGCCAAGCAGTTCGAGCTGGCCAAGAACCTGGCGCTCCAGTTGTTCGAGGAAAACATGGAACAGTCCATGACCCTGCTCAAGACCTGGCTCAAGCAGGAGGCCTAAGCCCCCATGTCCATGACCGGCCCGCAGAAGACCGCCGTCCTGTGCCTGGCGCTCGGCGAGAAATTCACCGGCGAGGTGTTCAAGCGCCTGGACCGGAAGGAAATCGCCCGCATCTCCAAGGCCATGATGGAGATGGAGACCGTGCCCAAGGAGCAGGTCGAGGACGTGGTCCACGAGTTCAACGAGTCCATGCAGGTGGGCAAGGACATGGTCACGGGCGGCCCGGAGCAGGTGCGCAAGATGCTGTCCAAGACGCTCGACTCCGACACGGCCAAGTACATCATGGAGACGCTCGAGCTCGACACCGGGCCCACGCCCTTCCAGGAGCTCGGCAACGTCTCGCCGCGCATCCTGGCCCAGATCCTGCGCAACGAGCACCCGCAGACCCTGGCGCTGATCCTCGGGCACCTGCACCCCGACCAGGCCGCGGAACTGCTCCAGAACCTGCCGTCGGGCGTGCGCGCCGAAGTGCTCATGCGCCTGTCGCGCCTGGAGGCCGTGGCCGAGGACATGCTGCTCGAAGTGGACAAGGTGCTGCAAAACCAGCTCATCGCCATGGGCGGCAAGGAAGGCAAGAAGGTCGGCGGCATCACCTCCGTGGCCGAAATCTTAAATGCCGTGGACAGGGCCACGGAAGAGGAAGTGCTCTCGGAGATCGAAGAGGAATCGGCGCAGATGGCCGAGGACATCCGCAACCTCATGTTCGTTTTCGAGGACATCAAGGCCCTGGACGACCGCGCCATCCGCGAACTGCTAAAGGAAGTCTCCAACGAGGAGCTGACCCAGGCATTGAAGGGCGCGTCCGAGGATCTGCGCGACAAGTTCTTCAAGAACCTCTCCGAGCGCGCCGCCACCATGATCCAGGAAGACCTGGAGATCATGGGCCCCATCCGTCTTGCCGAGGTGGAGGCCGCCCAGCAGAACGTGGTCAAGACCGTGCGCCGGCTGGAAGCCGAGGGCAAGATCGCCATCGGGCGCGGAGGCGGGGATGTCTTTATCTGACGGCAACGCGGCCGGCGTGCTCACGGGCCGGGTCATCCTCGGCCCGGGCGGGGGCGGCGAGGCCGAGACCACGGTTTCGGAACTGGAATCGCGCCGTTCGCCCCTGCATTTCGAAGAGGTCGAGGCGCAGTTCTGGGAGCGTGTGCGCGCCAAGGCCAAGGCCAAGGCGTCGGCCATCATCGCCGAGGCCATGGCCGAGGGCGAGCGCATCAAGGCCAAGGCGCAGGAAGCCGGCTACGCCGCCGGCGTGGCCGCGGCCGGCGAGCAGATCCAGACCGAACTGGCCCAGATGTCCACCTCCCTGGGCTCCATGCTCGAATCCCTGACCGGGGAGCGCAAAAAGCTCTGGGACGCCCACCGTCAGGAATTCGTCGCCCTGTTGCGCCTGGCCCTGGAACGCACCACGCTCGCCGCCATCGACGCCCGGCGCGAGGAAATCCTGCGCAACCTCCTGCACGAATCCCTGGACCTCATGGACGCCAAGGCCGACCTGACCCTGGCCGTCAATCCCGAGGACGAACCGCTGCTGCGCGAGCTTATCAACCGCGCCTCCCAGGACCGCGGCGGCCTCGACAAGGTGCTCGTGCGCCCCAACCCGGAACTGCTGCCCGGCAGCGTGATCCTCGAATGCGGCGACGGTCTCGTGGACAACTCCATCGGCAGCCGCTTCGGCGAGGTGGAAACCATTTTGGCCCAGATGGCCGCGGCCGGGGAAGGCGACGGCGATGGCGCGGCTTGAGACCGCGGGGGCCATGGCCCAGCTTACGGCGCTACGCCCGGCGCGCACCTTCGGCAAAGTGTCCAAGGTGGTGGGGCTTATTGCCGAGGGCCGGGGCATCCGCGCACCCGTGGGCTCGGTGTGCCAGTTGCTGGCCGACGACGGCCGCAGCGTGCGCGAAGTGCCGGCCGAAGTGGTGGGGTTTCGCGACGGGGCGTGCCTGTTCATGCCCTACGACGACCTGCGCGGCATCGCGCCCGGGACGCTGATTCGCAACACCAGCACGCCGCCGCTTTTCCCGGTGGGCCGGCGCTACCTCGGCCGGGTCATCGACGCCTTCGGCACCCCCCTCGACGGCGGCGAGCCGCTTTTCCCCACGCGCTTCAATCCCGTCTTCGCCCCGGCCCCGGACCCCATGGACCGGCCGCGCATCTGCGACCCCATGGACGTGGGCGTGCGGGCGATAAACGGCCTTCTCACCCTGGGCAAGGGCCAGCGCGTGGGCATCATGGCCGGATCGGGCGTCGGGAAATCGACGCTCATGGGCATGATCGCGCGCAATACCAAGGCCGACGTCAACGTCATCGGGCTCGTGGGCGAACGCGGCAGGGAATTGCGGGAATTTATCGAAAAGGACCTGGGGCCCGAGGGCATGGCGCGCTCGGTGGTCGTGGTCGCGACCTCGGACAAGAGCCCGCTGATACGCATGCGCGCGGCCTACGCGGCCACGGCCATGGCGGAATTTTTCCGCGACGAAGGGAGCGACGTCATCCTCATGATGGACTCCGTCACCCGTTTCGCCATGGCCGGGCGCGAGGTGGGCCTGGCCGCGGGCGAGCCCCCGACCACGCGCGGCTACACGCCCTCGGTCTTCGCCCAGCTCCCGAAGCTCCTGGAGCGCGCCGGCAAGAACGGCAAGGGCAGCATCACCGGCATCTACACCGTGCTCGTGGACGGCGACGACTTCAACGAGCCCATCGCCGACGCCGTGCGCTCCATCCTCGACGGGCACATCGTGCTCACGCGCGACCTGGCCGACCAGGGGCATTTCCCGGCCATCGACGTGCTGCGCTCGATAAGCCGCCTGCGCTCGGACGTGACGCCCAAGGACGCGCTTGGCGCGGGCCGCGAGCTCATCCGCATCCTCGCGACCTACCGCCGCGTGGAGGACATGGTGAACATCGGGGCCTACGCGCGCGGGGCCAATCCCGATATCGACCGGGCCATCGACATGATCGGCCCCATCAACGACTTCCTGCGCCAGGACATCGCCGCCAGCGCCACGCTCGACGAGAGTTTCGCCGCCATCAGTGCCCTGGTCGGGGCCAAATAGTCCGTTACGACGCCTGACGGTCCGCCGGCGGGACGTGGCCGGTGGCCGAGAGCCGCGCCTCGATGCGTTCGAGCAGCACGTTTTGCCGCTCGAGCAGCTCCACCGCCCGGTTGATCTTCCAGTACCAGCACACGAGCTCGCGGCAGATCAGGAAGATCACGAGCAAAATGAGCAGCGTGATCAGAAACGACCACAGGCCGCCGCCGAACGTGCCGTATTCGTACCATCCGTGCATGTCGCCCTCCTTGGGGAAACGATCACTTCACTGTTGACGTTTTGGCGTCGAGCCCCAGGCTCAGGGCCGTGCCGCACAGGCAGGCCGCCGCGCCCACGAGCAGAAAACCGCCGTACCCGAACGCCGCCACGGCCGCGCCGCCGAGGATCGGCCCGAGAAAGCTGCCGCTTTGCAGCGAGAGCATCATCAGGTTGGCGTTGAGGCCTCTATAGGCCGGTTCGGACAGTTCGTACATGAAGGCGTTAAGCGACGGCGAGCCCACGCCCATGCCGACGCCGAGGAGCAGCGCCGCCGCAAACGCGAACGTCAGGCCGCGGGCGAAGTAGAGCAGCAGGAACGCGCCCGCCGTGACCAGGTAGCAGAAGCGGATCAGCCGGATTTTCGGCACGGCGTCGAAGACGCGGTTGGCGAAAATCCGCAGCAGGATCATGCACGACATCTGGAGGGAGAAAAACACCCCGGCATGGTCGAGGCCGCGCGAGAGGAACAGGCTCTTGGCCAGGAAAAAGAGCGAGGCGAAATTGAGGTAATAGACGGCGTTGACGGCGAGGAGTTGGGCGACCGGGCGCTTGCGTGCGTTTCGCGCCATCTGCGCAAGCGCCGGCCGGCGGGCCGGCGCGTGGCCTTCGCGCCCGGCCACGCGCCGCCCGAGCACGGCGACCACGGCAAGCGCCGGGGCGAGCGCCAGGGCCATGCCGGCGTAGCCCTGGGGATAGGACAGGACCGCCGGGGAAAGCGCGTCGAAGACCGGCGGCACGAGGGAATAGGGCAGGAGCATGGCCACGGAATACATGCCGAAGGCTTGCCCCGTGCGCGTGGGCGGGATGACGGCCACGAGCAGGGTCATGGCCCCGGCGGAAACGAGGGCCACGGCCAGGCCGTTGGCCAGGCGCACGGCGAGCAGCGCCGGCGCGGACGTGGCGAAGAGGTAGGAGACGCCGCAGCCGGTGAGGATCAGGATGCCGCAGCCGGCGGCCCGCGCGGCGTTATGGACGGTGAGGAAGGGGCTGGCGAAGAGGTAGCCGGCCATGGTCGCAAGCGACGAGGCCCCGATGAGAAGCCCCCGCCAGGAGGCCGGGATGCCAAGCGCCTGGAGGTAGACGTAGAGGCTGTAGAAGACCGCGATGTTGCAGTAGGCCAGAAAGAGCAGCAGGCACAGCCCGCTGAACTCGAAGGTGAAGATGCGGGCCTTGGGCTGCGTGTGCATAGGGTCTCGTCGCGAGGCCGCCGGATAGCCCGGCGCGCGCGGCGGTGTCAAGGGCCGATGCGGCGGCGGCTCGAAAGGAAACGCGGGCGGCCCGGGGTATCCGGACCGCCCGCGTCGCATGGGTAGGGGCGTGAACTAAAACTTGACGGCGAAGGAGGCGTAGACCGTGTCGCCGAGGAAGCTGTGGGTCGCGCCCAGGCCGTGGAGCCATTTGGCGATGAGCATGACGTCCTTGCCGCCCACGGGAATGGCATAGGTGGCGGCCGGGCCGATGCCCGTGCCCGAGGAGTAAAACGACCCCATGGTCGCGCCCGCGCCCGAGTCCGGGGTGGTCTGGGCCACGAGGTAGCCCACCGCGCCCAAGGCCAGGCGTTCGTTCACGTGGTAGGCGGCGGTCCAGTCCACATGGAGCTGGTTGCCGCTCAAATACTTGGTGGTCGCGTTCTCGGCGTTGATCATGTAGCCGGCGTTGACCGACAGCTCGAACCGCTTTTTGCTCAGCCAGGTGAAGGCCATGTTGCCGTCGAAGCTGGCGTAGTTCATGCCCAGGTTGGTGAGCTTGCTCTTGTCGTAGTAGCCCGTGGGCAAAAAGACGATGGGCGTGACGGCCAGGTGGCATTCGCCGAAGTTCCAGCCGGCGATGACCGGCATGAGGAAGATGTCGGAAAGCCCGCCCCGGTCTCCGCCGCCGCCAAAATCCAGTTGATGCGGCATGTCGAGGCCGGTCGTGCGCGAGCGGCGGCTGTAGTCAGCGGCCACGTCGCCGGTGATGTGTTCGTTGAGGATCAGCGGCACCCCGACGCCGAGGCCCAGGAAGCCGCCCATGGCCGGCACGTCGAACAGGTAGGAGAACTTGGTGATGTTGATCACCGAGGTGTCGTCGAGGCCGGCGAAGACGCGGCCGGCCTTGTACGTGGCGTCCATGTGGGTGGACTGGTAGAGGGTGTCGTTTCGTACGTAGAAGCCCGAGGCCGGGATAAGCCCCATGAGGAAGTCGCCGTAGGCCCCCTGGATGTAGTGGCTGGCCCCGCCTTCCACGGCCTGGGCCGGGCGTGGGGCGGCGGCGAGGGCCAGGGCAAGGCACAGGGCGGCGAGGAAAAGCGGGGCGGCGTGAGGACGGTGAGACATGGGAATCCTTCCTGGGGTTATGGCTTTGCCCGTCACGGGGGGAGAGCCCCGCGACGGGCGTTGGCCGGGTCAGCGTCAGGGCATGGCCGCGGGCTTGGCTGTGGCGGTCACGTCAAGGTAATCGGGGGCGAGCTTCGTGGGGATGTTTTGCATGGTTGTTCCGGCCTTGGCCAGAGCTTCCTTGAGGTCCACGTAGCGCCAATTCTTGTTGTCGTAGGTGCGGAAGTAGTAGCGGCCGCGCGCCGTGTCCACCGCCCCGACCCACTGAGTGACGTCGCGCACGATCCCGGCCGGCGAGACGTCGCGCACGGTCCCCATGGGAATGTCCACGTTGTCGATGATGGTCATGGCCAGAGCCAGCCCGGCGTCGGGACCGGCCACGGGGGAAGCTGTCTGGGTCAGGGCCACCATGCGCAGGAAGCGGCTCGGCGGGGTGAAGTCCCCGGGCAGCCCGAGCATGCCCGAGCCCTGGCCCGTGGGATCGATCTTGAAGCCGGCGAGGTCCTTGGGCGCGGCGTTGACCGCCGAGAGGTTGACGAAGTTGCTCAGGTAGATGCGCATCCAGTCGAAGTCCGGGGCGTTGGTGAGTACGCCCAGGGGGTTGTCATGAACCTTCGTCTGGCCGCCGACATGCTCGATGACGATGCTGTCGCCGGTGGCATCGTGGACGGTGAAGTGCAGGGGCAGCGGGCCCACGGTGATGCCCTTGGAGGCGGACGGTCCCTGGCACACGCGCACCTGGGCAAGGCCCGCCCGCACCTCGGCCACGGTGGCGAACTGGGACAGGAGCCAGTTGACCACTTCGTACTGGGCGATGGTCCGACCGGCCTCGGCCGGCTCAAAGGAGGCGTAGCCGGCGAAGCCGGGGAACAGCAGGCCGCCGGCCACAAGCCCCTTTTCGTTGACGCCGTCGATGAGGATGGGAACGCCATGGGAATTCATGCCGATAAAGCCGTATTTGGCCGTGAAGGGCAGGCCCTTGGACGAGCCGTCGGGCAGGGTGCCGACAAAGGTCGTGCCCTTGGGCACCACGGACACGCCGGCTTCTTGCTGTTCGGCGTATTCCATGGTGCGGGCGTAGATGACGTCGCCGTCCGTGGTTTTGAGCCGGATGCTGGTGCAGGCGTCGGCGCGGCCGAGCGCGGCCAGGGTGATGACGGCGACGGCCAGGGCGGCCAGGGAGCGCGAGCGCATGTTCGGGGCCTCCTTCGAGTTAGAACAGTTTCGGGATGATCGGCGTGATGCTCAGCTTGAACGTCCACTCCGTGCCCGCGTCCCGGGGCCGGATGACGGAGTAGTCGGCTTCGGCGGCGATTTTGACCGGCAGCGTGCCCAGCTTGACGAGCTTGGCCACGCCCAGGCCCACGGGCAGGGTCAGGGCCTTGTCCGCGTCCTTTTGCGTCCAGTCGATGAGCACGTTGGGCGACATGCCGACCTGCCAGGTGGGGGCCGGCGAGTACCAGATGAAATACTGCGCCTTGGTCAGGCTCACTTCCTTGCGCGAAGGGTCTCCTCCCACGGACCACCATTGTTGCGGGAAAACGCCCACCACCCAGGTTTCGTCCATGTACACGGCGGCGAGTGCGCCGCCGAGCTGCCACTTGCCGTCGCCGAGGTGCTTGTCCGTGGCCGTGGGGAAAACGGCCGTGGGCCCGAGGCCGAACAGGAACTTCGAAGTGCTGGAGCTCGGCGCGACCATAGCCATGAACTCGGCATCGCCCAGGCCGAATTTATAATCGACGTTTTTAAGGCTGACGGGATAGGGCGTGTTGTAGACCGGCAGCACCGGCCGGGCGATGAGGCGGTAGTCGCTGGACAGGTCGAAGGTGAGCACGGGCTGGAAATTATAGTTGAACTGCGTCCGTTCCTCCCTGAACGGTCCGCCCTTGGGGGATTGGAGCAGGTTCAGGTTGAACTGGTTGGTGATCATCCAGAGGCTGCCTATGGGATTGCTCGATTCCTGGGTCAGCTTCTGCATGTCCTGCTGGTCGGGCGAGGGCGCTGCGGCCTGGGCGGCGGACCTGCCTGGAACAATGGAAAAGACCGTCACGCAACACAGCGCGAACAAGAGGATTTTGCGGGGCATTTTTCGGTAATCCTTTTGGTTGCAGAGGGATGGATAGAGAGTGGAGTCGCCTGAAAACCGCGTTCGAACTGTGCGCGCCGCGTTGCCGTGCAGCACGGCAAAAGTCCTTTTCCTATTATCCTATTGAACCATGAAGCACGCCCGATGTCCAGCCTGCGCATTGACCCCGCGCCCCCCGGGACGCTAAAGGTTTGACGCGGCCATCCCGGCCGCCTTTCCGTCGCACCGCCCAAGGAGGCCTCCATGCTTCGCCGACTCGTTGCCGCGTCCTGCCTCGCCCTGGCCGCCTTGAGCCTGGGCTGCGCCGGTTCCGGCCCCAAATCCGACAATGTCGCCGCCGACGTGGTCACCACCGACTACAACGATTGCGAAAGCCGCGCCTACGTGTCCACGGCGCTGATCCGCTCGGCCGGCGAGGCCGCGGACAAGCAGCAGGAAATCATCGACGCCTGCATGCAGGAAAAGGGGTACGCGATCAAATGACGCCGCCGGAAAAACGCAACCTGGAGCCCAAGACCGTATCCGCCAGCCGCGTGGTCATGCCCCAGCGCATGCTGCCCCCGGACGCCAACCCGGCCGGCAATGTCCACGGCGGGGTCATCCTCAAGTACATCGACACCGCCGGCGGCATCGCCGCCATTCGCCATGCCCGCTCGGCCGTGGTCACCGCCTCCATCGACCGCATGGATTTTTTGAAGCCCGCCTACATCGGCGAGGTGGTGACCTTCATGGCCTCGGTCAACCTCGTGGGCTCCACATCCATGGAGGTGGGGGTGCGCGTGGAATGTGAAAACCCCATCACCGGCGAGACGCGCCATGCCGGTTCGGCCTACCTGACCTACGTCGCCCTGGACGCCGACCGCCGCCCCCATGCCGTGCCGCCGCTGATCCTTGAAACCGAGGACGACCGCCGCCGCAACCGCGAGGCTGCCGCCCGCCGTGAGGCCCGGCTTCACGAGCGCCGCCGCGAGCGCGATTCCCAGCGGCAGGGACAGTCCGACTAACGCCGCTACCCGATAAGGAACGCATCGTGGCCGAAACCATCGACGACCTGACCGTCAACTACGAAGAAGACGGCGTGCTTTTGACCAAGGAACTGGACAAGGTGATTCTCTCGCGCGGGGCCTGGACCACGATCCTGTTCCGCTTCGTGCAGTGGGACCCGAAAAAGGACGCCTACGGCCCGGACCGCTATGCCATCCGGCGCTACAAGAAATCCGGCGACACGTACCGGGTGCAGTCGAAATTCGCCATTTCCAGCCGGGATCAGGCGAAAAAGATCATCGACGGCCTGGCCGCCTGGATCGAGGCGCCCGAAGGCGAGGCGTGACCGACGCCGTGACCGTGCGCCTGCTCGGGGGGCTGGCCGGCGCGCCGCCTCCGGACGGCCGGCTGCCCCTTGCCCCGGGCGACACCGTGGCCACGGTGACGGCCCGGTGCGGCGTCGATCCGGCGGCGCTCGGCACGGTGCTGGTCAACGGCCATGCGGTGCAGCCGGACACGCGGCTGGCCCCGGGGGATGCCGTTCTTTACATCGCGCCCATAAGCGGTGGGTGATCCCATGTTCGAAACAGGCGAAGCCGCGAGCCGCGCCATCGCGGCGGCGGCCCACGACGCGCCCTTTCCCGACGGCCGGCCCGGACGGTTCCTGACCGGCGAGGCCGTGGCCGCCCTTGGCCGGGAGCTGGCCCTGCCCCTGCGGCAGGTGGAAATCGCGGCCCTGGAGCTTGGCGTGTGCCCCCTGCGTTACGCCCGCAACCTCCACGCCTTTTCCCTGGCCGAGCAGGCCCGGCTGCTCGCCTCGCGCGCGGCCATGGTCGGCCTGGGGGGCCTTGGCGGGGGGCTGCTTGAAAACCTCGTGCGCGCGGGCGTGGGCGTGGTGCGCGCGGCCGACGGCGACGTGTTCGAGGAAACCAACTGCAACCGCCAGTTGTTGTCCGACGGCGCGGCCCTTGGCAGGCAAAAGGCCATCGTTGCCGCGGCGCGGGCGGCGGCCGTCAATCCGTCCGTGGAATTTACCGCCTGGCCGCGCTTTCTCGACGCGGCCGGCATGGCCGCACTGCTCGACGGCGCGGACGTGGCCGTGGACGCCCTGGGCGGGCTGGTCGACCGGCCGGCCCTGGCCGCGGCGGCGCGCGCGCGGGGCATCCCCCTCGTCACCGGGGCCGTGGCCGGCTACACCGTCATCGTGGCCACGGTGCCGCCCGGCGCGGCCTCGCCCGTGGAGCTTCTCGCCGGCGGCGGGGGCACGGCGGCCGAGGACGTGCTCGGCTGTCCCTCCCCGGCGGTCATGGCCGCGGCCGCGCTCATGGGGGCCGAGGTCGTGCGCCTGCTCGCCGGCCGCGCCCCGGCCCTTTCCGGCAAGGCGCTCGTGGCCGATCTCGAGACCATGCGCTTCGACACCGTGACGTTCTGAGCCCATCGACAGAAATCGTCGGAAGCGTTACAGAGCGGACAGGGGGCGACGACCGCCCTTTCACGCGCAAGGACCAGACATGCCGCTCAAAGCCGATTCCTGTCCCCTGGCCACCCCGCTTTTGCTTACGGGTTTCGATTCCCGCGAACGCCTGCTCAACATCATCGGCTCCGCGCCGGCGGCCGTGCGTGCGGCCATCGTCGACCTCATGCGCTCCATCAAGACCTCCCTCGACGTGCTGGAGGAGGTGCCGGTGCTGGAACGTCCGGAGAGCCCGGTGCGGGACTGGGAAAGCCTGTTGACGACCCTGACCGGGGTGCGCCGCGAGATCGACGCGGTCAAGACCCTCAAGCTCGAGGAGCTGATGCGGGCCAACCCGGGCTTCGCCAACCTCGAATACCGTTACGGCAAGCTCAAAAAGGCTCACGACAAGGCCGCGCTCATGCTCGAGATCCTCTACGAGCTCATCAATGCCGGACAGGACTTCCAGACCGCCGACGAAATCCTCGAACAAAGCGCCGAGATCCTGCTCAAGGAGCTCAAGGCCGACCTTTACGTCTGCCGTTTGCGCGACGAATCCGGCAACTGGGTCAATATCGCGGCCAACACCCACACCGGCCGGGCCACGCCCATTTTCGTGCGCTTCATGGAAGAGACCTTGCCGCACCACCCGGTCATGCGGTCCGTCAACGACCCCCGGGCGCTGTTCGTGGTCTCCAACAATCTGCAAGGCCCCGAGCGCGGCGGCGAGTCCATCGACTGCGTGCCCTACCTGGAAGGCTTTCGTTGCCGGTTGTCGTTTTTCCTGCGCGCCCCCGCGGGCAAGGCGTTCGGGCTCATCATGCTCTACTCGAAAAAGCCCCGGTTCTTCGACCGCTACGAAACGGATTTTTCCGCGGACTGCGCCCGCATCGTCTCCCTCACCGTGGGCCGGAGGCTGGAGCTCGGGCGCGACGCGTTGGCCAAGGCCGCGGGCGGCATGGCCCACGTCGGCAACAACGTGCTGGCGATCATGAAAAACGGCGCGGAACTCATCCTGGAGGACTGCGAGGACTTTCTCGACAACGAGGACGACATCGCCACGGCGTTCATCGGCGAGGCCATGCAGCTCGTTCCCGGCCCCTGGCCGCCCCTGGCCCCGGCGGCCATGCGGCATCTCTTCGGCCTGACCGTGGAGCGCATGGAGGTCGAGAAGAAGATGCAGTACGTCAACCTGATCGTGGAGAACATCAACCGCCTGCGCGGGGCCATCGTCAACCTGCTCAAGGCCGTGGAAAACCCCATCCTCATGCCCTACGTCGGCGGCGAGGAAGTGCTCGATCTCGAGCCCGAGGCCGAAAACGGCCACACCGGCCACTAGCCCCCGTACCCCGTAAAAAACGGACACCAGGAATTCCTCCGGGTGTCCGTTTTTATCTTTTTTCCGCGCAACCGTTCCCATGCAACGCCGTGGCGTCGGCTTGGAGAAGGGGATTTCTCTTCGAAGAGGCGTCGCAAGGACACGCTCGGCTGCGGGGTCGCAAGCCTGCAAGCGCCCCGTCGAGGAGGTCCAGGAGGGGGGCATCCCCTCCTGGCCGCCGGAGGCGTCTTCTACGCCGACTACCCGGCGTGGACGTCGGGCAGCGCGCCGATCTCGGCCTTGGTCGCGGACAGCAGCACGTCGCCGTCCTCGTAGCCGGACACGAGCCCGGCCGGCACCTGCACCTCGCGCGTGCCCCACAGATGGCCCGTGCGCAACAACAGGTGCGTCACGCGTCCTGTGTGGCGCTCGGTGAGCACGCCGTCCACGCGGCCGACCTTGCCGTCCGTGGCGCGCACGGGTTCGTGCCCGGCCAGGGCCACCGAGCCCGCGGGCGTGGTCGGATGTTCCACGGTCCAAGACGACGGGGCCATGGGGAGCTTCACGTCCTCGGCCTTGGCCAGGGACAGGAAAAATGTCGGGGAATAATAGTCTTCCTGGATGTACGGCTTGCAGGCCGCGGCGCGCTTTTGCGTGATATTGAGGCGCACGCCGTCGGGGCCGGCGGAGGCGATGTATTTTTCCGGTACCAGGCGCAGGGTGTTGGGCAGGGCGTCCTCGCGCACGACCAGATGCGTGGCCTTGCCCTGGTGCGGGTCGATGATGACGTTCTCCACGCGGCCGATGGCGGCGTCCGTGGCATGGACCGGGGCGGAAAGAGTCAGGTCGAGGGCGGCGTCTGGCATGTCGGGGCTCTCCGGGCAAACGTTGTGTTGCGGTTTTGTGCAAGGATTCTTGCCGTATTGCCTGCATCGGTATAAGCAAAAGACGCATATGGTCAAGTCGGTATGCAGCCGGTTGCGCAAGCGCCGCCGCTTGTCCACAGGGAGGGGCCATGCTCGTCATCATACTCGCCTGCTGTCACGCCATCGGTGTCGCGTCCGCGACCCGAGCCCTTTTCACCGCACGCTCCCCCCAGGGTGCCATGGCCTGGGTCATGGCCATGATCACCTTTCCCTACGTGGCGGTGCCGCTCTATTGGGTGCTCGGCCGCAACCGCTTCCAGGGCTACGTGGCCTCCAGGCGCGCCGGCGACAAAGTCGTTGACGCCCTGGCCCCGGAACTCGACCATTTGCGCGCCTTTCCCGATCCGCAGGCCCCGGGCGTGCCCGGGCTGTTCCCGGTCCTCGAACGCCTGGGCGAACTGCCGTTTACCACCGGCAACGCGGTGGCGCTGCTCATCGACGGCAAGGCCACTTTCGACGCCATCTTCGCGGCCGTGGACGCGGCGCGATCCTCCGTCCTGGTCCAGTTCTACATCATCCGCGACGACGACATCGGCCGCGCCCTCAAGGCCCGCCTGACGGCCAAGGCCAGGGCGGGCGTGGCCGTCTATCTCCTCTACGACGAGATCGGCTGCCACGAGCTGTCCGAAGCCTACCTCGACGCATTGCGCCAGGCCGGGGTGCACGTCTCGGCGTTCAACACCACCCTCGGCTGGCGCAACCGCCTGCAGCTCAATTTCCGCAACCACCGCAAAATCGTGGTGGTTGACGGCCACACGGCCTTCGTCGGCGGCCATAACGTCGGCGACGAGTACATGGGCAAAAGCCCGAAACTCGGACACTGGCGCGACACCCACGTGCGCTGCCAGGGGCCGGCCGCGACGCTGGTGCAGCTGACCTTCGCCGAGGACTGGTACTGGGCCACGCGCCGCATGCTGTCCCTGGACTGGGAACTGCGGCCCGCGCCATCCGGAAACATGCCCGTGCTGGTGCTGCCCACAGGCCCGGCCGACGACATCGAATCCTGCGACCTCTACTTCTTCCAGGCGATCAGCGCGGCCACGAAACGGGTGTGGATCGTCAGCCCCTATTTCGTGCCCGACCGCGAGATCGTCTCGGCCCTGCAACTGGCCGTGCTGCGCGGCGTGGACGTGCGCGTCATGCTGCCCAAAAAGCCGGACCACAAGCTCGTCTATCTCGCCTCGTTCTCCTACCTGCCGGACCTCGAAACCCTCGGCGTCAAATTCTACCGCTACGGCGATGGCTTCCTGCACCAGAAAATCATCCTCGTCGACGACGTCATGGCCTCGGTCGGCACGGCCAACTGCGACAACCGCTCGTTTCGGCTCAACTTCGAGATCAGCATGGCCGTGGCCGACCCCGGCTTCGTCAAGGCCGTCGAGGCCATGCTGCTCGAGGACTTCTCCCGCTGCCAGCGCGCCAGCGCCGACGACTACGAGGACCGCTCGTTCGCGTTCAAGACCGGCGTCATGCTCAGCCGGCTGCTCTCGCCGATCCTCTGAAGCGTGGGGCAGGCAGGGAAAGCCTTCCGGTCGGGCAGGGTACAGCCTTGCTCGCGGCAAGCATTTTATGCGGAGAACGTGTTCCGGAAAGGCACGGAATTCACCCCCCTGTAGGGTTCGCCAGAAAAACAGCATCAAGTCGCTGCATGTCGGGAGCGTGTGCCTCGATTTTTGGGGTGGCGGGGTGCCCGGCATTGTTATTTGTTGACGTATATAATATTATATATAAATATCTGCCAATAGGTGTGCCGTCCCCGCTACGGCAGGTCCATGCGGCGGGCGGCTCTCTCGCGGCAGAGGCTCGGTTCATGAACAGTTCTTCCTTCCTTAAGCGAATGAAACTTTGAGGAGGTGAGCCATGGGTGATTTGATTAAGAGGGTGACAACAAGCAACGATGTCATGTATATCGAATTGGTCGCTTGTTTTTCCTCTGCATATAGGTATTACGAGGTCGTCCTTGATAACGTGACACCTTGTGTTTATGACGCACATCTTCGCGCGCAATATGGTCAGGAAAAAGGGTGGCTGACAGAAAGTCTCTATAATACGGAGACATGGTCCAATGATAGGGGAGGGAGCAACGCCACAAGCGATATGGATACGTCCTTTCTCGTCTACCCCAATAGCCGCCAGGGACCTACGGATGGCGGAGTGTACGGTACAATGACCATATTCAACCCGCAGAATGCTTCCAATGTCCCGTTCACTGCTCTGCTGTATGCGCCGATCGCGCATCGGTCCTGGGGCTGCCAGGTGTTCAGTGGCGGGTCGTATTTGCTGCAAGGCAGCGCCGCGCAACTGACGAGCATCCGTTTTTTTTACGACCAGAAAGATGCGCACAACAACTCCATCTATGCCGGAAGTACCGTCAGCATCTATGGTACGGCCTGATTCTTCCGGCAATAAGGAGCTTGACGGGAGTCGCTGGTTTTTGCCGTAGTCCGCCGTACCGCGGCCGTGGCGGGCGGCACGCCCCCCGTGGGCAAGCCCGTCCGCGGACGGGCTTGCCCACGGGATAGTCGGTGACCGTCCGAAATCGCCACCGGGTCGCACCCTCGCCTCACGCAAACAAAAAAGGCCGGCCCCGTGCGGGGGGCCGGCCTTGGCGTCGGTTGCGGCAGACTTGCTGTTAGAAGGTGTACTTGAGGCCGAAGGAGACCTTCCAGGCGTCCTCGGCCTTGTTGGCGAGGCGGCGGCCCCAGACGCTTCTCTGGAACTCGCTCGGGTGGGCCCAGCCGGTTTCGAGGATCAGGGCCAGGTTTTCGTAGAGCATGTACTTGGAGTCGAAGTTGAGGCCGATGACCCATTCCTTGTCCGTGAGGTCGCGTCCCATCTGGAAGATCGGGTTGCTGCCCAGGACGAAGTTGGCGTAGCGGATGGCCTTGGCCGAGTTGGTGCCGTGGACGTAGGCGAAGGTCAGGCGGCTGGTCAGTTGTTCGATGAAGCTCACGTTGTTGAGCGACGCGCCGAAGCCGTAGGCGCCAAGCGGCGAGATGCCCATGTTGGAGCCCTTGACCAGTTCCTGGCCGCCGTCGAACAGGAAGCTGTTGCCCGCGTTCCAGTTCTGGGTGCCGCCGTCGTGTTCGCCGCCGCGGCCGGAGCCGGGGAAGAAGTTAGGCATGCGTTCGGAACCGTTGCGGGTGGAGTTGTCTTCACCGGTGGACCAGAAGCCGAAGGCTTGCGGCGTCATCATGGTCATGCCGGTGTATTCGGCGGCCGCGTCGATGAACCAGCCGTTGCGCACGTTCTTCCTGTACTCGTTCATGCCGTGCTGGCCCCAGATGACGTCGGCGTAGAACTTGAAGGGGTCGAGCGCGGTGACTTCCAGGGTGGAGCCGGCCCACAGGGCGGTGATGAAGTTGTTCTTCCAGCCCACGGGCGCCATGGAGAACAGGCCCGAGGAAATGAGGCCTTCGGCCCATCCGGCCTCGGTCAGGTAGTGGCCACCCTTGCCGCCCACGCCGAACAGTGCCCACGGGGTGGCCTTGAAGCCTTCCACCGTGATGGGCAGCGCCAGCATGTAGCCTTCCTCGTTGGCGTAGACCGACTCGGTGGTCGGCGCGAAGGTGCGGTCGCTCGAAATGGTGCGCACGTAGGCCAGGACCATGCTCAGGTGGTCCTGGATCAGCGGCGCGGTGATGATCAGGGACGAGACGTTTTCGTCGAAGACGATGCTGCCGGCGAAGAACGAGGACTGCGGGATGGATGCGGGCTGGAGGCCGGCGGAGATCTGGATGTCGCAGCCCGGCCACTTGAACATCAGGTAGGCCTGGTAGACTTCCACGGCCGTGGTCGGGTTGGCCGCGGTGAAGGTGCCGTGGCCCCAGACGTCCTCGACCAGGATGCCCAGGCGGAACTTCACGGCCTCGTTGGCCACGAAGTCGCTGCGCAGGCGGAACCGTTCCCAGATTTCGAAGCGGTCTTCGGTCCGGCTGCCGGCGGGCAGGATTGTGCCGGCCTCGTTGATCCACTTGGCGCTGTTCCAGCCGGTGAAATTGCGGTTGGCGAAAAAGTTGCCGTAGACGAGCGCATCGCCCGTCATCCGCACCTCGGTGGCTGCCTGGGCGCGGACGGCGGCTGCCAGCATGAGCACTGCCGCGAGAATGCACAATACACGTTTCATGATTCCCTCCTCCAAAGGCGATTGTTCCCCAAAACGCAACCGACGACGCGAAAATTGGACAGGCCCGGACCGCAAACCGGTCCGGGCCACGGGCAGGGCGCGCCTAGAACGGCAGCGGCTTGCCCGACAGAAGCAGAAAGGCCGGGATGTAAAGCCCGACCGGGACCCATATGATCAGCGACCAGGCAAGGAGCTTGGCCGACAGTTTGCCGTAGGCGTTGAGCCATACCTCGAGCGTCAGTGCCGTGTAGCCGGCGCAGGCCAGGGTGAAGTAGCCGCTTCCTTTCACGTGGTAGTAGAGTAGCATATAGATGAATGAGATAATAGCCACCGTCAAGCTCACATTGCCAACGGAGCGCATGTCGGAGAGCCCGGCCAGCAGGGCGTAGGCCACCACGCAATAGAGCAGGCCGTGGGCAAAGAGCAGGCCAGCCGTGAAAGCGTCGTTTTGCATGACGTTCACGAATGCGCCCAACACCACGCAGACACCGACGAAGGCGCAGATGGCCCCCGTACCTTTGGCTTCGCCGTAGCCGAGGAAGAGCAGGGCCACGGGCAGCCACATCAAGGAAATGGCGATCAAGATAGCCAGCGTCATCACATCCCCCCACCGTTTCTGGTTTATGTCGTCCCGAATCCTCCCGCCTAAAGCACGCGTTAACCCAAAATGCCGTCCCGGCGCGGGGCGTCCCGCCGGGGCGGTCGCCGCCCCAGCCCCAAAGTCCGTCAGAAACGCTGCGGGAAGCCGCCCAAAGCCGTGGGCGGTTTCCGGATGCGTTGCTTTTGCGCGTGACGCACCTTGGGGGTTTGCGTGCGTATGGCAAATACCGGTCCTGAATTAATCTTTTGTTATTTTAAGGGGATGGATTCGAATGTGACGAAAGGGGGACGCCGCATGGGACTTTGACGCACTGTCTTGGCGGTTGCGCGCGCGGCGGCACAGGGGCGATGTCACGATTTCATTTGGAATAATAGCCTGTTGGCAGGCGAGGAACTTTTGTCCTTTCCGTTTGCAAGGTTGGGTCAAAATTTCTCGCATGGCGTCGGCGTGTCGTTATTACCCAGACAAAAAAATCAATTTACCCGGCGCGGGGCGGCGCCGCCGCCGCGTGTTGCAACGCCTGCCCAGGCGGGCTAAGAAGGCCCGGAATGCGGTTTGCAGCCGCGTGCGGACGAGACGGTCGTCCGCGGCGGCGCAGAGCCAACGGCTTGCGCCAACGGCGCGGCGGGAGAGTGCTTATGTGCGGCATCATTGGGTATTGCGGGCACCGGCCGGCGGTTCCGGTCATCATCGAAGGCTTGCGGCGCCTGGAATACCGGGGCTACGACTCGGCCGGCGTGGCCTTTTTGCAGGGCAAGGACCTGATCACGGTCCGGGCCGAGGGCAAGCTCGCCAACCTGGAAGCGAAGCTCGCCGCCCAGAACGTCTACCTGGCCACCTCGGGTGTCGGCCACACCCGCTGGGCCACGCATGGCCTGCCCACGGAAAAAAACGCCCACCCCCACACCGACGCCTCCCGTTCCATCGCCCTGGTTCACAACGGCATCATCGAGAACTACCAGGAACTGAAAAAGGAACTGGCCGCCACGGGCGTGCGCTGCGTGTCGGACACCGACACCGAGGTCCTGGCCCAGCTCGTCGGCTGCTACTACAAGGAAAAAGGTTCGCTCGCCGAGGCCATCTCCAAGGCCCTGTCCCGGGTCGAGGGCGCGTACGCCATCGTGGTCGTCAGCCGCGACAACCCGGGCATGCTCTACGCCGCGCGCAAGCAGTCGCCCCTGGTCATGGGCGTGGGCGTGGGCGAGAATTTCCTGGCCTCGGACATCCCGGCCTTTCTGCCTTACACCCGCGAAGTGGTCTTCCTCGACGACGGCGAGATGGCGCGCATCGACGCCGGCTCCTGGCAGGTCCTTGACGCCGCCACCCTGGCCCCGGTGGAAAAAGCGGTGCGCCACATCAGCTGGGATGTGTCCGCGGCCCAGAAGGGCGGCTTCAAGCACTTCATGCTCAAGGAAATCTTCGAGCAGCCGCGCGTGATCGCCGACTGCCTCGCCGGCCGCGTGGACCGCGCCACGGGGCGGGCCGTGCTGCCCGAACTCGACGCCGTGCCCGTGCCCGAGCGCCTGTTCATCGTGGCCTGCGGCACCTCCTACCACGCCGGGCTGTGGGGCATGTACCTCCTCGAACAGTGGGCCGGCATTCCGACACGGGTCGAGATCGCCTCGGAGCTGCGCTACCGCGAGCCCATCCTCGGTCCCGGAGACACCGTGCTCGCCATCAGCCAGTCCGGCGAGACCGCCGACACCCTGGCCGGCATCCATCTGGCCAAGGCGCGCGGCGCGCGCGTCATCGGCCTTTGCAACGTGGTCGGTTCGAGCGTGGCCCGCGAGGCCGACGTGGTGGTGCACACCCAGGCCGGGCCGGAAATCTCCGTGGCCTCCACCAAGGCCATGTGCTCGCAGCTCGTGCTGCTTACGCTCATGGCCCTGGCCTTCGGCCAGCGCAAGGGCGTGCTGCCGCAAGAGGCGGCTGAAAAATGCGTGCCCGCCCTGGAGGGGCTGCCCGCGCTGCTCGATGGCATCCTGCCGGCACTGCGGCAGCGCGGCCGGGAGCTGTGCCGCGTCTACGCCGAGGCGCGCAGCTTCCTCTACCTCGGCCGCGGCCTGTGCTATCCCCTGGCGCTCGAAGGGGCGCTCAAGCTCAAGGAAATCTCCTACATCCACGCCGAGGGCTATGCCGCGGGCGAAATGAAGCACGGCCCCATCGCGCTGATCGACCCGAAATTCCCCACCTTTGCCCTGGCCCCCCTGGACGGGCTTTTCCCCAAGGTCAAGTCCAACCTCCTGGAGGTCCAGGCGCGCGGCGGCAAGATCGTGGCCCTGACCCAGCCCGGGGCGGACCTCGACGTGGACCATCCCTGGGAGATCCCGGCCGCCTGGGGGCCGCTGTCCACCTTTCTCATGCTGCCGGCGCTTCAGCTTTTCGCTTATGAAATGGCCGACTACCTGGGCAAGGACGTGGACCAGCCGCGCAACCTCGCCAAATCCGTGACCGTGGAGTAGGCCTGCGGCGTGTCGGGAAGCGCTTTTCTCCGGATGCTCTTGCGGGCGGCGGCGCTGGTCGCCGCCCTGTGCTGTGCCGCCGGCCCGGCCCTGGCCGCGGACGTGGCCACGGATTACCAGGCCGCGGTCAAGGAGTTCGACCGGCTGCGCAAGGACCCCGGTTCCTCGGGCCGGCGGGACCTGTGGAAGGCCCTGGACGCGCGCTTGGCCGCCCTGGCCAAGGCCGCGGGCAAGGATCCCCTGGCCCCGAAGATCCTCTACTACCAGGCCTGGACCAACGCCGAACTTGCGGCGCGCTCCTACCTCGACGCGGACTACGCCACCGCGGCGGAACTTTACAAGCGCATGGCCGACGCCTTCCGCAAACACGCCTGGGCCGACGACGCCCTGTTGCGCCGTGCGGACATCCTCAAGGGGCCGCTCAAAAAGCCCGACGAAGCCAGGGCCGACCTGGAACTGCTGCTTGCGCGCCATGCCAAGGGCGACATGGCCGCCCGGGCCAGGGAAATGCTGGCCACCCTCGACGCGCCGGCCGCCCCGGAGAAATCCCCGGCCACGGCGGCCGCGCCCGCGCCGGAGAAAAAAGCCGGCCCGCCGCCGGCAAGCCCGGCCAAACCCGCCGTGCTCACCCGGGCGACCGTGTCCCAGAGCTCAAGCGGCGGCCGGCTCACCCTGAACCTCGACCGGGAAACCACGTTCCGCTACCAGCTCCTCGAGCAGAAGCGCTCCGGTGGCGACACCGCGAAACTGCTCTACATCGACCTGGACAACACCCGCACCGGCGGGGGCGTGCCGTCGGAAAAGCGCTTCGCCAAGGGCGCGGTCAGTCGCCTGCGCGCGGGTTATTTCACCCCCGAAACTGTGCGCGTGGTGCTGGAACTGGCCGACGTGCGCCAGTACGAAATCCACAGCGAGGCCGATCCGTTCCGCATCGTCCTCGACCTCAACGCGTCGCCGGGGCCGGGCGAGTCCAAGGCCTCGGAATATCGTGCCGAGGCCGCGAAAAGCGGTAAACCCGAAACGCCCAAGCCTGCGACCTGGCTCGGCAACGTCTTTGCCGACGCCAGCGGTCCGGACCAGGGACCGCCGCCCGGACAGCTCAAGAAAGGCTCCATTTCCGCCTCGCCCCGGGACGACAAGCCGGGCAAACCCCTCAAGCCTTCGGCCGAGGCGAAAAAACGCATGGGCAGCCTGCTCGAACAGCTCGGGCTTTCCGTGCGCACGGTCATGATCGACCCCGGCCACGGCGGCAAGGACCCCGGCGCGCAAGGACTTTACGGCGTGACGGAAAAGGACGTGAACCTGCGCTTCGCCAAGATCCTCGGCGAGGCGCTGCGCAAGAAAGGTTTCAATGTCCTCTACACCCGCACGACGGACGTGTTCATCCCCCTGGAGACGCGCACGGAAATGGCCAACTCCAAGGGCGCGGACCTGTTCGTCTCCATCCACTGCAACTCCCACAGCGACGCCGACTCCGAGGGACTGGAAACCTATTCCCTCAACCTCGCCAATTCCCGGGATTCCGTGCGCGTGGCCGCGCGGGAAAACGCCGTGTCCCAGAAAAAGGTCAGCGACCTGCAGGCGATCCTGACCGACCTCATGCTCTCGTCCAAGACGGTCGAGTCCAAGGATCTGGCCAGGCTCGTGCAGAAGCGTTCCCTGGCCGAACTTCGCGGCTCCTGGCGCACACGGGACCGCGGCCCCCACGAAGCCCCGTTCTTCGTTCTCATCGGCGCGAACATGCCGGCCGTGCTCGTGGAACTCGGCTACATCACCAATCCCGAGGAGGCCAGGCGCCTGACCTCCGACGCCTACCTGAATGCCCTGGCCAAGGGCATGGTCGAGGGCATCGCCGCCTACAAGAAGCGCATCGAACGCTACGCCAACCTCTAGCGTTGCGGTCCGTTGCAAAACACGGCAATGTTATGCGAATACGCACAACACGTGTGTCGGGTTGCGCCTTGTCCATGCGGTCTGCAAGGCGCGCCGCGAACCGGAGGTCCTCCGCCTATGCCGCAATCCGCAATCCGCGACGAACGCCTCATCGTCGCCCTGGACGTACCGACGGCCGCCGCCGCCCTGGAACTGGCCGACAGGCTCGCGCCGCACGTGGATTTTTTCAAGGTCGGGCTGCAACTGTTCCTGGAGGCGGGCTTCGCCGTGTGCGACGCGCTTTGCGCCCGGGGCCACAAGGTCATGCTGGACCTCAAGTTCCACGATATCCCGCAGACGGTCTCCCTGGCCGTCAGCCAGCTCGCCGGGCACGACATCGCCCTGGCCACGGTCCACGGCTATCCGCAGGTGGTGGAAGCGGCGGCGAAAGCCAAGGGCAACACCAAGATCCTGGCCGTCACGGTGTTGACGAGCCTCGGGTCCGACGAACTCCAGCAAACCGGCTTCGCCGGGAGCCTCGCCGACCTCGTGCGGCTGCGCGCCGTGACCTCCCTTGCCGCCGGGGCCGACGGCGTCGTCTGCTCGCCGCTCGAAACCGCGCTTTTGCGCAAGAACCTGGGCGCGAAACCGGTCATCGCCACCCCGGGCATCCGGCCTCTGGACAGCGTCCGCGATGACCAGACCCGCACCGCCACGCCCAAGGCCGCCGTCGCCGCCGGCGCGGACCACATCATCGTCGGCCGACCCATCACCAAAGCTCCCGACCCCGCCGCCGCCGCCCGCGATATTTTATTGGAGATAGGATAGGGGAGGAGAAAGCGAGAGGCTCGGGGGGCGGTAACCCCTTTTTTAAAAGGGTTTTTCGCCCCACGAGCCCCCCACCTTCCCCAAAAACTATTAAAGGGGGAGGGGTTATTTGCTGTTGGTTGTGGGGGCGGGGTTGCCGAGGGCGGCGAGGGCGGCGTCCCATTCCTGGGGGGCGCAAAGATCCTGTTCGATGATTTCGTAGAATTCCCCGGAGCCCAGGCGCAGCCCCTGGTTGTCGGGGTGTTTGCGTTTGAGCCAGGTGGGCGCCTCCCGGGCTTCGTTTTCGCCGTCGGCCGTGAAGAATACCAGGGGAACCCGTCCTTCGCCGCCGCACTTGTATAGCAGATACGACTTGGTCATGGCGTTTCTCCCTTTTATGCGGCCTTCGCCGCTGGCGCCCGTGATCGCGGAATGTGCCCCGACGCGCCGTGCACCGACCGTCTCTCTCCTCCGCTTGCAGCCCCCCCTCGGGGAGGTCCAGGAGGGGGTCACCCCCTCCTGGCCGCCGGAGGCTTCTTCCTTCCCATCTCCCTTCTTCCCTCAACCTTCTCCCGCCGCAACCTCCGTCCACCCCGTCCGCCACTTCTCCACGAGGGCGGCCAGGGCCTTGCCGCGGTGGCTGCGGCCGTTTTTCTCGGCCGGCGTCAGTTCGGCGGCGGTTTTCCCGGCTTGCGGGTCGAAAAAGAGCGGATCGTAGCCGAAGCCGCCGCCGCCCGCGGGTTCGGCGGCGACGCGGCCTTCCCAGGTCCCTTCGGCCACGAGTTCCCGGTCGTCGGGGCTTGCGGCGACGACGACGGAGACGAAACGGCAGGTGCGGTCGCGTTCGGGCACCAGGGCCATGGCGGCCAGGAGCTTGGCGTTGTTGGCGTCGTCGGTGGCGTTCTCGCCGGAGAAGCGGGCGGAGTAGACGCCGGGCGCGCCGGAGAGGGCATCCACGCACAGGCCGGAGTCGTCGGCGAGGCTGATGCGGCCCGTGGCGCGGCAGACGGCCCGGGCCTTGATGCGGGCGTTTTCCAAAAAAGTCGCCCCGGTTTCGGGGATTTCGCCGATTTCAGGGTAGGCGTCGAGGCCTTGGACGGAAAGTCCAAGCGGCGCAAGCAGCGCGTGCAGTTCCTTGATTTTCCCGGCGTTTCTGGTGGCGAGCACGACGACATGCGGCTCGGATGCGGACGATGGGCCCATCATACCTCCTCGGGCGCGAGATCGAGAGAGGGCGGCAGGGACAGGGTGACGACGACGCCGTTTCCCGGCGTGCTGACGAGTTCCACCGTGCCGCCCAGATCCTCCACGATTTTCTTGGTCATGGCCAGCCCCAGGCCGGCGCGTTTGTCGCGGGTGGTGAAAAAGGGGTTGAAGACGTTTTCCAGGATGTCCGGGGCGATGCCCGGCCCGTCGTCGGTCACGGAAAGGCGCACGCGGCCGTCCTCCAAGGTGGTGGACACGGTGACGTTGCCGCCGTGGGGCATGGCTTCCATGGCATTCTTGAGGCAGTTGAGCAGGCATTGGGACAGGGTGTCGGGATCGCCGCGGGCCATGGGCGCATCGGGCGACAGGTCGAGGGTCAGGCGTATGCCTTGCGCTTCCATGGCGAGACGCATGAGCGCGGTGGTCCGTTTGGCCACGTCGCCGAGGTCCGCCTCGCCGGGCTTGGCGCTGACGGGGCGGGAGAAATTGATGATGTCCTTGAGGATGTCGTCGAGGCGTTTGGATTCCTGGAGGATGATCGAGGCCTTTTCGCGGCTGGCCTCGCCCAGGTCCTTGGCGCGCAAGAGCGCGTTGGCGAAGCCGGCGATGGCGAAGAGCGGATTTCGTATCTCGTGGGAGATGAACATGGACAGTTCGCCGATGGCGGCCAGGCGTTCGGATTTTTGCAGGCGGCGTTCCAGGAAGACGTCCTGGGTTACGTCGCGGCGTACCACGGCCATGTGGTCGGACCGTCCGTCCGGTCCAGGGGCGGGGTAGAAGGTGGTGCGGAAGTAGCGCAGCCGGCCACGCCGGTCGATGCGCGAGTTTTCCCGGTCGGCCCGGCGGCCGGCGGCCAGGGCCTCGCGTACGGGCGAGCGGCCTTCGGGCCCGGGCTTGTCCAGGTCCGGGAAATCGGGAAAGGCTTCCGCTGCCGCGAGCCCGGCCAGGGCCTCGCGGGGGCGGCCCAGCCGCGCCGACAGCCGGGCGTTGGCGTCGCAGAGCCGGGCGTCGGGGCCGAGCAGGGCGATTTCGTCGTCCATGCGGTCGAGCACGGTGGCGAGCAGCCGCCGGGCCCGGGCCATGTCCGGCCGGCAGGCATGAGGGCAGGCGGCGTGTACGAGGAGTTCCAGGAGCAGGGTGGCGTCCTCGAAGGGGTAACAGCGCCACCCCTGGGGCAGGGGGCCGGGCGGGGCGGCATCCGCGGCGATGCAGAAAAGCAGTCCCGGCGCGTCGGAAGCGAGCATGGACGCCGGGTCGTCGTGCCAGTCGATGCCCATTTCCCGGGCTGCGCGGGCAGCCGTGGCCACGGCGGAACCGCTGTCCCCGTTGCGCGCGGGCGCGGCGGCCAGTCTCGCGCCGGCCAGGGTGTCGCCGGGGCCGTCGATGCCGGCCTGGCGCAACAGTTCGAAGCAGTCGAGCAGGGCTCGGCCGTCGCCGAAAAGACACAGGCGGGGCGGCAGGTCGCGGTCTTGATGCATGGCCCCTCCGGGCCGGCCGCTGCCGGCGGTTTTGCCATTGGCAGACGCCCATGGTAGCTCGGGGCGAGACAGCCCGCAAGGATGGAAGACCGCATTATGCCAAAGACCTGCCGGGTGCACGCCATAAGCCTTGGCTGCCCGAAGAACCGTGTGGATACCGAAACCGCCCTGGGCGGCCTGCCGTTTTCCCATGTGCTGGTGGACGCGCCGGAAAAGGCCGACCTCGTGGTCATCAACACCTGCGCCTTCATCGCTCCGGCGGTGGAGGAGTCCGTGAACGTGATCCTGGAGACCGCCGAAGCGCTGCGCGCGCTTTCGCCCCGGCCTAAGCTCGCGGTCATGGGCTGCCTGCCGGCGCGCTTCGGCGAGGAGCTGCGCAAGGGCATGCCCGAGGTGGACATCTGGGGCACGCCCTCGGAGCTCGACGCCCTTCCCGGGCGGCTGGCCGAGGCGCTTGGCGAGACGCCTGCCGCGCCCATGGGCCGCATCGCCAGCACGCCGCCGTCGTACGCCTACCTCAAGATCGCCGAAGGCTGCGACCACGCCTGCCGCTACTGCACCATCCCGTCCCTGCGCGGCGGGCTCGTCAGCCGCCCTGCGGAGAGCCTCGTCGCCGAGGCCCGGGGCCTGCTCGAGCGGGGCGCGTCGGAACTCGTGCTGGTGGCCCAGGACGTCACGGCCTACGGCCGCGACCTTGGCATGCGGGAAGGGCTCAAGCAGTTGCTGGAAAAGCTCCTGCCGCTTACCGGGCTCAAGTGGCTGCGCCTGCTCTACCTCTACCCTTCCGGCGTCACCGAATCGCTCCTTTCCTTCCTGGCCGGGGCCGGACGGCCGTTTTTGCCCTATTTCGACATTCCCTTCCAGCACGTGCATCCCGAAGTGCTCGCGGCCATGGCCCGGCCCAAATCCGCGGCGGCGGAGGCCGTCGTCGAGCGGGTGCGGCGGCACTTCCCGGAGGCGGCCCTGCGCTCGACCTTCATCGTGGGCCTGCCCGGCGAGAAAAAGGAGCATTTCCAGGCCTTGCTCGATTTCGTCGCCCGCGCGCGGCTCCACCACCTGGGCGTTTTCCCCTACCACCGCGAGGAGGGCACGGCGGCCGCGTCCATGGCCGGGCAGGTGCGCCGCGACGTGAAGGAACGCCGCGTGGAGACGGTCATGGCCGTCCAGCGCGAAATCAGCGCGGACATCCTGGAAACGTACGTGGGCACGGACCAGGAGGTGTTGGTGGATGCGGCCCACGGCGAATGGCCGGGGCTGCACCTGGGCCGCTGCTGGTTCCAGGCTCCGGAGATCGACGGCGTGACCTACGTGAGCGGCCCGGGCGTCGCGCCCGGCGCCATGGTCGCGGCGACCGTGGAAGAGGCCAAGGACTACGACCTGGTGGCGCTGGCCTGAAGACGTCCGTCGGGTCCCGGCAAGGTGCAAGCGATGCGCATCGCCTATTCCGGCATGTTTCTGGGCGAAGGCCTGCGCGGCCTCGGGCACGAGGTCGTCCCGCTGCCCCTGCGCCAGGACAGCGCCTTCGACGAGCTGGTTGCCGCGACCTGCCCCGCGCCGGACCTCGTGCTGCTGGAACTGTGGGGCAAGGCCGCGCTGCCGCCGCGCATGCACGAAAGCCGCTGCCGCATCGCCGCCTACTGCATTGACACGCCGCTCAACGAATTCTGGATGCGCCACCTGCTCGCCCTGTGCGACGACGTGTTCGTGGACCAGCGGGCGAGCGTCGCGTCGCTTGCCCCGTACGGCATCGCGGCATCATGGCTGCCGCTTTGCGCCCTCGAGGACGATTTCGTGCCGCAGCGTCCAAAGGAGCATTTCCTGACGTTCGTCGGCCGCACGACCGTCCATCGCGGCAAGCGGCAAAACCTGCTGCGGCTCTTGCAAAAGCATTTTCCCCTCGTCGTAAAGGAGCGCGTGACGCGCCGGGAAATGCAGGAACTCTTCGCACGCTCCCAGGTCGTGCTCAACGAAAATCTCTTCAGCGGCCTCACGCTGCGCGTGTTCCAGGCCCTGGCCTCGGGCTCGGTCCTATTGACCGAGGCCGGCGGGGACGGCGTGGACGCGCATTTCACCAACGGCGAACACCTTGTCACTTTCGACGCCGAAAACGTCCTGGACATCCTGGCCGACATGCAACGCGACAGGGACCACTACGAGGCAATCGCCAGGCGCGGCCGGGAGCGCTGCCGGGAAGTCCACACGAGCCGGGCGCGGGCCGGGGAATTTCTCGCACGCATCGCCAAAGGCCCGGGCAATCCGCGGCGCAGCGACGCGCGCCGGCGCATCGCCGCGGCCAATGCCGGCTATTTCCACGCCCTGCGCCACGGCGGACTCTACAACGACGCGGTGCGCACCCTGGCCGAGGCCGTGGAGGCAGGCGACGCGGGCGCGCCCGAGGCCGCCCATACCCTGGGCAGCATCCGGGCCCGGCGCGGCGATGCCGATGCGGCGCGTCCGCTTCTGGCCCTGGCCGCGGGCCTGCCCGGGACCGAAGGCTTCGTTGCCGCCGCCAAGCTGGCGCTGACGTTTCTTTATGCGGGCGACGCGGCCGAGGCCGCGCGCATCGTGCGCGCGGCGCTGCCGCTCTTGCCCGAGGCCGCGTGCGCCGGGGCCGTGCCCGACCCCGCCCGCGAGACCCGGCCGGGGCAGGCGCTTTTTCTTTTCCTGGCCGGCGCGCTCCTTGGCGCGGGACGCGTGTTCGACCTGGGCTTTCTCAAGCCCGGCCTCGAACGCTACCCGGACGGCGCCTTCGAATACGCCCGGCTCGCCTGGGAGGAGGCGCGCACGGACAGGGCGCTCGACATGGTCATCGCCTGCGCCGTGGCCAGCGGCACCGAGGCCGAGATCATGGACACGCTCAAGGCCGCCATCGCCGCGGGCATCGCCACGGACCGGCAGATCCTCTACGCCGCCGAACTGGCCCGACGCCTCTACGACGTGGACACGGCCCGGGCCATCACCGTGGCCTTTCGCCGGTCCATGGCGTTGCGCGCCCGGCGCTGACGAAAAGCGGCCTTCCTTTTTTATCCGCTTCGCCGTACGCCGCAAGAAGCGGCCGGGAACGGCCGGGATATAATGGTTGTGCCCTTCCGGGCTTTCTGCTACGACCAAAAATCCTTTTTACAGGGATAGATCGCGTTGGAGGTCAACTCATGGACAAAACCACGGAAATGAAAAACAACCCTAACATGGAGATGGAAGTCAACTTCGAAGCCGCGCTCGAAAATTACCTCAATGAGGATTTCGGCGACATGGAAGAGGGCTCCATCACCCAGGGTATCGTGGTCCGCATCGGCAAGGAACACGTCCTGGTGGACGTCAACTTCAAATCCGAGGGCCAGATCCCGGTCAACGAATTCCTTGACGCCGCCGGCGAACTCGAAGTCGGCGTCGGCGACCAGATCGACGTCTACGTCGTCTCCAAGAACGAATCCGAAGGCACCATCCACTTGTCCCGCGAACGGGCCAAGCGCATGCAGCTTTTTGATAAGCTCGAGGAAATCCAGGAAAAAAATGACGTCATTTCGGGTCGGATCGTGCGCCGCATCAAGGGCGGCTACACGGTCGACCTGGGCGGCGTCGAGGCGTTCCTGCCCGGCTCCCACGTCGACCTGCGCCCCGTGCCCGACATGGACGCCCTGGTCGGCCAGGAGTTCGAATTCCGCGTGCTCAAGATCAACCGCCGCCGCAGCAACGTCATCGTTTCCCGGCGGGTGCTCCTCGAAGAACGGCGCGATTCCATGCGCAAGGACCTGCTCAAGACCCTCGAGGAGGGCCAGGTCGTCACCGGGCGCGTGAAGAACATCACCGAGTACGGCGTCTTCGTCGATCTCGGCGGCCTCGACGGGCTCATGCACATCACCGACATGTCCTGGAAGCGCATCAAGCATCCCAAAGAGCTGGTGCACCTCGGCGACGAACTGGAATTGAAGGTGCTGTCCTTCGACCAGGAGAAGCAGAAGGTTTCCCTGGGCATGAAACAGCTTGTCTCCGACCCCTGGGAGAACATCGCCGGCAAGTACCCCGAGGGCACGCGCCTGGCCGGCAAGGTGACCAACCTGGTCGACTACGGCGCATTCGTCGAGCTCGAGGCCGGTGTCGAGGGCCTGGTGCACATCTCCGAGATGTCCTGGACCCGCAAGCTGCGCCACCCGAGCCAGATGGTCCATGTGGGCGACGAGGTCGAGGTCGTGGTCCTGTCCGTCGATCCGGACAAGAAGCGCATCTCGCTCGGCATGAAGCAGGTGCGCCCCAACCCCTGGGACATCGTGGCCGAGAAGTACCCCGAGGGCACCATCCTTGAGGGTTCGGTGAAGAACATCACCGAATTCGGCATCTTCATCGGCATCGAGGACGGCATCGACGGACTGATCCACGTCTCCGACATCTCCTGGACCAAGAAGGTCCGCCACCCCGGCGAGATGTTCAAGAGCGGCGACACCGTCATGGCCAAGGTCCTGACCGTGGACAAGGAGAACGAGAAGTTCACCCTCGGCATCAAGCAGCTCTCCGAGGATCCCTGGACCCGCGTGCCCGACACCTACCCGGTCGGCGCCATGGTCAAGGGCACCGTGACCAACATCACGGACTTCGGCCTCTTCGTCGAGGTCGAGGAGGGCATCGAGGGACTGGTCCACGTTTCTGAGATCAGCCGGAAGAAGGTCAAGACCCCGGCCGAGCTGTACAAGGAAGGGGACGAGATCGAAGCCAAGGTCATCCACGTCAGCGCCGACGAACGCCGCCTGGGCCTGTCCATCAAGTCCATCAAGGACGAAGAGGACAAGCGCAAGTCCAAGGAGTTCCGCACCGCCGGGCCTTCGGACACCGGCAGCAACCTCGGCGAACTGCTGCGCCAGAAGTTGGAAGAGGATGCCCAGCGCTAACGATTCCTTTGCTCAAAGGCGGCCCGGCCTGTTCGGGTTGCTTGTCGCCGTGGCGGCCGTGATCCTCGTCGTGGGGGTTGCGGCCGCCCTCGGCGTTTGGGGAGACGACGACGGCGCGCGGTTGCTCGGCCCGTCGTCCGCGCGCATCGGCGTGGTGCGCATCGAAGGCACGATCACCGACGCCGAAAAGACCGTGGATTTCATCCGTGAACTGCGCGAAGACGATTCCGTCAAGGGCGTGGTACTGCGCATCAATTCCCCGGGCGGCGCGTTCGGCCCCTCCCAGGAAATCTACATGGCGGTCAAAAAGCTCGGGCGCAAAAAAACCGTGGTGGCTTCCTTTTCCGCCGTGGCCGCCTCCGGCGGCTACTACGCCGCCTGTCCGGCGAGCCGAATTTTCGCCAATCCCGGCACCATCACCGGGAGCATCGGCGTCATGTCGCAGATGGCCAACGTGACGGAACTCATGCAGAAGCTCGGCGTCAGTTTCGAGTCCCTGACCACAGGCAAACTCAAGGACGCCGGCAGTCCGTTCAAGCCGCTTTCGCCCGAGCAGCGCGCCTACCTCGAAGGGCTCATCAACGACCTCAACAAGCAATTTTCCGGTGACGTCGCCAAGGAGCGCAAGCTCTCGCCCCAGTCCATCGCCGCCATTGCCGACGCCCGCGCCATGACCGGGGCCAGGGCCAAGGAACTGGGACTTGTGGACGAACTGGGTGGCCTGGAAGACGCCATCGACTCCGTCAAGGCGCAAACGGGGCTCAAAGGCGACGTGCCGCAGCTTTCCGGTCCCAAGAAGAAAAGCGGGGTGCTGGGGCTTTTTTCCTCAGCCGCGCAAACGCCCGACCTGCGCGCCGCGGTGTTGTCCTGGCTTCTGTCCGGACTTGGCGGCGCTTCCGAAGCGCAGACCCTGCCGCTGCCCTAGGCACCACGTCCTTTGGCGCTCTCCGCCCGTTTCCCGGACGTTTCGCCTTTCGAGTCCTTATCTCCCGGCTTGTACGAAAATGCCCTGTGCGTTGCCTCTGCGGCGTTTGCGACCCATTCTGACGCAACAGGCTTGCAGCACTGCAATGCCAGTGTCCTTGCCGCTTCTTGACGCCCCCCGCCTCTCCCTTTTAGTGTGGATTGCAAGTGGATAGGGAGGTCGCATGCGCCTTGTCACGTTTGCACATACCTCGGGACCACGCATTGGCGTGCGCCTGGGCGATGTCCTCGTCGATCTGGCCCTGGCCGCGCCCGGGCTTCCCACGAGCATGAAAGCGCTCCTTGCCCTGGGCGATGCCGGGCTGCAGGCCGCTGCCGAGGCTGCGGCCGCGGCCGGGACCGGCTGCCAGGCGCGTTTTTCCGCCGTCCGGCTGCTGCCACCCGTGCCTGACCCGGACAAGATCCTGTGTGTGGGCCTCAATTACGTGGACCACGCCATCGAGGTCGATCAGAAGAACCTGCCCGAACATCCGGTTTTTTTCGCGCGCATGGCGTCGACGCTCGTGGGGCACGACGCGCCGCTCGTGCGTCCTCTCGTCTCGCGCATGCTCGATTACGAAGGCGAGGTCGCCGCCGTGATCGGCATCGGCGGACGCAACATCCCCCGCGATGCTGCGCTTGCGCATATCGCCGGCTATGCGCTTTTCAACGAAGCTTCGGTGCGCGACTACCAGTTCCGCACCAGCCAGTGGTTTCTCGGCAAGAATTTCGACGCTACCGGTGCGTTCGGCCCCGAGCTCTGCACCACCGACGAGCTGCCACCCGGCGCGTGCGGCCTGCGCCTGAGCACCACCGTCAACGGCGAGGTCATGCAGGAGGCGTCCACTTCCGACATGCTCTTTCCCATCGAGATGCTCGTGGCGACGCTGTCCGAAGCCATGACCCTGTCCCCAGGCGACGTGATCGTCACCGGCACGCCGTCAGGCGTGGGCTTCGCCCTGACGCCGCCGCGCTACCTCAAACCCGGCGATATGGTGGAGGTGGCGCTCGAGGGCTACGGCGTGTTGCGCAATCCGGTCATGGACGCCGGCAGTCACTCTTGAACACAGCCCGCTGAATCCTTCGCATTGTTGTCGGAGAGACGCGGCGCCGCTTCCTGCCCAGTCGTCCGGCGAATGCTGCTCCCCCCCTTGCTCTTTCCGCGATTCCCCAAAAAAAACGCCTCCCAGGCAAGCCTGGGAGGCGTTCGTATGTTGCGGATGCTCTGCTAGCGCCAGGCTTTTTTCTGGCCTGAATAGCTGAAGATTTCGCGGATGGCCTCATCCTTGGAGGTGTACGGACCGGCCAGCGCGGCCTGCTTGGTCGGCGCTTCGCAAGTGTAGACGCGCTGCATGTAGGTGATATGGCCCACATACGGCGTATGCTCGTACTCGACTTTCTTGACCTCCGCGCCCAGGGACTCGCGGACGATCACGCGGTAGGTGGCTTCCCAGTGGTCGCCGACCTTTTTGATCTTCTTGTTGGTCACGGTGCCGACGCCGAGGCGGTCGAGTTCGTCCACCCATTTCCTGGCGTAGGTCAGGAATTCGTCACGGATGTTTTGCGGCACATTGGTGCTGTTGGTGATGACGCCCGTCTTGCCGAACGAGGCGCGCATCTTGTCGTCCACCTCGATAGTGGGCGCAGGTGCGGGCGCGGGCTCGAACTTGCCCTTCTTTCCCTTTTTCCCCTTGACCGGCGTGGAGTCGTCCACGCCCGGGTCCAGCACTTCCCCACGCTTGGCGGCCTTGCGGGCCGAAGCATCGGCTTTGGCCTCCACGGGCATGGGCTCGGGCTTGGCTTGCGCGGCCTTTGCGGTTGTGGGGGCTGCGGCTGCTGCGGGAGCTGCGGCGAGAGCCTTGGCGGGGGGGGTAGGGGCGGTTTTGCCGGGAATCTTGAGCGTCTGGCCGGCCTTGAGCCTCTTGGCGTCGGCCAGGCCGTTGGCGGCCATCAGATCCTTGGATGTGATGGAAAATTTCTTGGCGATCGCAGCCACGGAGTCGCCCTTCTGGACCTTGTATTCCAGGGGCTTGGGCTCTTCGATCTGAAGCGAGGGAGCCGGTCCGTCCGCGCGGTAGACATTGAGCCCGGCCCAGGCGGAGCCGGGTGCGGCCAACAGGAGGAAGACGAGAGCGGCGAGGGTTTTAGCGCTTGGCATCAGGCACTCCGTGCAAAATACAAGGCCAGACGCCCCCGAAGGGGCGTCTGGCCAGGGAGACGGCGGACCGTCCCGCTTACATGCTCTTGAACTTGATCACGCACCGGCGGTTCAGGGCGCGACCCTGAGCGGTCTTGTTGGTGGCGACCGGATCGGACTCGCCGAAGCTGATGGTCTCGATGCGGCTGGCGTCGATGCCCTTCTTCACGAAGAAGGACTTGACGGAGTCGGCGCGGCGCTGACCGAGCTTCATGTTGTACTGTTCGGTACCGATGCTGTCGGTGTGGCCTTCGAGGATGACCTTCATGCCGGGCTTGGACTTGATGATGGCGGTGCCTTCCTCAAGAACGGGCACGAATTCGGGCTTGATGTTGTACTTGTCGAAGTCGAAGTAGATGCTGCGGAAGACGACGATTTCGTCCTCGATCCACTCGTACAGGGCGCACTCGAGGAACTTCTCGCGGGCGGCCTCGTTGCGGAGCAGCTCTTCGCCGAGCTCGATGCAGTTGCACTTGCCCATGGCGGCGATGGCCTTCAGCACCTGCTGGCCATGCTTGCTGTCGGACAGGTCGACGATGTAGAAGCACAGGTTGTCGCCGTACTTGGCCTTCAGGGACTGGGCAACGGCGACGGGGTCGACGCCGCAGTTGGAGTCGCCGTCAGAGAAAATGAACACGCCGGTCTTGCCGGACAGGGTGGAGATGGGCAGCTTGTCCAGGTCTTCCAGGCCCTTGCCCATGGGGGTCATGCGGCCGTAGACGCTGTAGTCTGTCTGGATCTTTTCGATGGCGGCAGCCATGGTGGCCTGGCTGTACGGAGCCATCGCGGCGTACTCTTTGTACGGGGCGAAGGTGTACAGGCCGGCCTTGTAGCCGAGCTCGGGGGTCATCTTGTTGAGCTCACGGGCCAGGGACTTGGCCATCATGATCTTGGAGACGCCGCCGAACTGGACATAGCGCTGCCCCTTGTAGGAGAACGCCATGGAGCTCGAATGGTCGATGAAATAAATAAAGTTGTCGACCTTCGGCACCTGCTTCTTCGCCATGGCCGGGCCGCTGAAGCCCAGCAGCAGGGCGACCACGGCCACCAGCAACACTTGCAGTTTCTTGTTCATAACTCCCTCCTCGGAGCAGTGAATGAGATTCACCTTTGCCAAAAAAAACACCCTCTTCAATCGTCAACGGGCCGGCCGCCCCACAAGGGGAAGACGACCCACCTCGCAAAAATCACCTGAAATCATTAACGAATTCAAGCATTCCTGCAAGGTCCCTCTGTTCTCCGGTTAAAGATATAGTGCTTTTTGCAAGCCAGCGCAAGAGGATGCGCTTCTTCTCCCCTGCCAATCCGGTCGGGACCTTTGACCGGACACGGGGCCACTCTAGCAAATTTCTCCCAAATGTGTAGAAAAAAAATGACCGCGCCAAAACGCGCCGCAGCATTGAAAAAAACAGCAGGAGCAACAATGTCCGGAAAATACGGATTCACGGTCCTTTGCGACGAGGACCTCGCCGAATACGCCGCCAGGGCCGTCCTGTGCCGCCACGACCGCACCGGGGCGCAAGTCCTCTCCCTTTCCCTCGACGACGCCAACAAGGTCTTCGGCGTCAGCTTCCGCACGCCGCCGGCCAACTCCACCGGCGTGCCCCACATCCTCGAACACTCGGTCCTGTGCGGCTCGCGCAAGTACCCCGTCAAGGAGCCTTTCGTCGAACTGCTCAAGGGATCGCTGCAAACCTTTCTCAACGCCTTCACTTACCCGGACAAGACCTGCTACCCCGTGGCCTCGACCAACCTCCGGGATTTCTACAACCTCGTCGACGTCTATCTCGACGCGGTGTTCTACCCGCGCATCCCGCCGCACATCTTCCAGCAGGAAGGCTGGCACTACGAATTCACCGACGCCGGCGAACTCATCCGCAGCGGCGTGGTCTTCAACGAAATGAAGGGCGTCTATTCCTCGCCCGACGCCGTGCTCGGCGAATTCTCCCAGCGCCTGCTCTTCCCCGACACCGCCTACGGCCTGGATTCCGGCGGCGATCCCACCGTCATCCCGGCCCTGACCTACGAGGAATTCAAGGCCTTCCACGAAACCTACTACCATCCGTCCAACGCCCGGGCCTTCTTCTCCGGCGACGACGACCCCGACGAGCGCCTGCGCATCCTCGCCGACTACTTCGACCGCTTCGCCGCCCGGCCCGTGGATTCCCACGTCGCCCTGCAAAAGACCTTCAGCGCCCCGGCCTCCAGGGAGATGCCCTACGCCGCGGCCCCGGGACAGGCCGAGCGCGCTTTCGTCACCGTCAACTGGCTGCTGCCCGACACCGCCGACCAGGATACGGTGCTGCTCTTCGACGTCCTCGAACACGTGCTCATCGGCCTGCCCACCTCGCCGCTGCGCAAGGCGCTCCTGGACAGCGGCCTGGGCGAAGACCTCGCCGGCACGGGCCTGGAAACCGAACTGCGCCAGATGTTTTTCTCCGTGGGCCTCAAGGGCATCAAGCCCGGCACCTCCGTCGACGTCGAGGGCGTGATCAACGGCACGCTCACCTGGCTGGCCGATTCCGGCCTGCCCGCCGACGCCGTGGAGGCCGGGGTCAACGCGTTGGAGTTTTCGCTTCGCGAAAACAACACAGGCTCGTTTCCGCGCGGGCTGTCCATGATGCTGCGCGCGCTCACCACCTGGCTCCACGACGGCGATCCCCTCGCCCCGCTGCGCTTTTCCGGGCCGCTACAGCGCCTCAAGAAACGCCTCGCCGCCGGCGAACGCGTGCTCGAGAACGCCATCCAGACGTGGCTTATCGACAATCCCCACCGGGTTACGCTGATTCTCACGCCCGACACGGAACTCGACACCAAGCGCCTGGAAGAAGAAAAAAAGGAACTGGCGGGCGTGGCCGCCGGCCTCGACGAGGCCGGCAAGCAGGCCATCGTCGCCGGCCAGGAGGAACTGCGCCGCCTGCAGGAAACCCCGGACGCGCCCGAAGACCTGGCCAAGATCCCGAGCTTGGCCGTCAAGGACCTGCCCACACAGGAAACGCCCATTCCCCAGCGCGCCTATGACCGCGCGCAGACGTCCCTCTACTGCCATCCCCTGGAAACCGCCGGCATCGCCTACCTCGACCTCGCCTTTCCCCTGGCCGGCGTGCCGGACGCGCTCGTGCCGCTCGTGCCGCTCTTCGGCCGGGCGCTGCTCGAACTCGGCACGGACAAAAGCGACGCCATCACCCTGACCCGGCGCATCGCCGCCAAGACCGGCGGCATCGCGCGGGAGGCCCTGGTCGCCTCCCGCTACGGCGAAGGCCCGGACGACGCGGCTGCGCGGCTCGTGCTGCGCGGCAAGGCCACGGTGGAAAAAACCACGGAATTCCTGGATATCCTGCGGGAAATCATCGCGGGTACGGATTTCGGCAACAAGGAACGCTTCGCCCAGATGGCCCTTGAGGCCAAATCCCGCCTGGAACGCCGCATGGCCCCGGCCGGCCACGCCACGGCGGGCGCGCGGCTGCGCGCCCGCTACTCCCTGGCCGGCAACCTGGGCGAACGCCTGCGCGGCATCAGCCAGCTGCTCTTCCTGCGCGAACTCGTCGCGCGCATCGAAGCGGACTACGACGGCGTGCGTGCCGACCTCGAAACCCTGCGCGACGTCGTGCTCACGCGAAACGGTGCCGTCGTCGGCCTGACCGCCTCGCCGTCCGACCTCGACGGCCTGGAAGCCGCCGTGGCCGGACTCCTCGACGACCTGCCCGAAGCCGCGCCCCCGGCGCAAACCTGGAACCGCATCGCCGTGCCCGCCGCCGAAGGCGTGGCCATCCCGGCACAGGTGCACTACGTGGGCGTGGGCCTCGACCTCACCGGCACGGGCTGGACCTTTGACGGGGCCGACCTCGTGGCCGCGCGCTACCTGCGCATGGCCTACCTCTGGGACCGCGTGCGCGTGCGCGGCGGGGCCTACGGCGCGTTCTGCTCCCTGGACCGCATCGCCGGCCAGGCCGTGTTCGTCTCCTACCGCGACCCCAATACCGACGCCACCATCGAAGCCTTCCGCGCCGCCGGCCGCTACCTCATGGAGACCGAACTGCACGAAGCCGAAATGGAACGGGCCATCATCGGCGCCATCGGCGACATCGACAGCCATATGCTGCCCGACGCCAAAGGCCATGTGGCCATGGTGCGCCGCCTCGTCAACGACACCTCCGAAATCCGCGCCACGACCCGCGCCCAGGTGCTCGGCGCGAAACAGGCCCGCTTCCGGGAATTCGGCGAAGCCCTGAACAAGGCCGCCGAAAACCCCGCCATCGTCGTCCTCGGGCCGTCCACCTCCCTGGATGCCCTCGGGGTCGAAGGACTCACCCGAACCGACGTGCTGTAGAGGGCTGGGGCTTTGCCCCAGGCCCCACCAGGGCGTTGCCCTGGACCCATTGGGGCTCTGCCCCAAACCCCGCCGGGGGGAGTCACTCCCCCCGGTCCCCCTGTCAGGCGTCGTGGCGCGGGACGGGCCGCGGGCACCGGAGAGGCGGGGGCAGGCGGAACGAAGACGGGGCCGGAATTTTCCCTGCCGCTGCCGCCGCTGTCGCGGCAGGCTCGGCAGGGAAATTCCGGCCCCAGGCCGTCGCCCCTTCGGGGCGAGGTATAATGAAATTTTACAGACCCAATTTCTGAAAATGCGGCGCTTCGCCGCTGGCGCCCGTGGTCTCGGGATTTCGGGCAACGTGCTGGCCGGCTTTGCGGCCTGCGGGTTGCCCGAAATCCCGAGACCACATGGTCCGACGCACCGCGCACCGACCGCCTTTCCATCCGCCTACCACTCCCCCGTCGGGGAGGTCCGGGAGGCGCCGGAGGCATCTTTCTCTTCCTCCTCCCTCCTTCGCCTTTCTCCTTTCTCCCCTTCACCCCCTGGCCTTGGGCCGGCATGCGCCTTGGCAGCAGCCGTCGGCGAGGAATTCGCTGTAGGCGAACAGGATACGGCGTTCGCGGTTGAGCGCTTCCTCGGAGAGGACGGGGATGGGGGCGTGCAGGGCTTGCGCTTGTTCCCAGGAGGGGATGCCGCGCATGCCACGTCCGAGTTCGCGTCCCGTGGCGGCTTCGAGGAGCACGGCGTCGTGGGTGTCGGTGACGAGGACGAGGGGGACGCCGCCCTGGCCGTTTTGGAAGACACGGGCGGCGGCGAGGGCTTCACGCATGTAGGAGCCGGGTTCGCCGGAGCAGAAGATGACGAAGAGCAGCGGGTTGCCGGCGGCGTCCGTGGCGTAGAGGTCGATCATGCGCGTGTATTCCGACCCGTCCACGGGGAAGCAGACTCCGCTCCTGGAGGCCAGGCGATCCTTGGGGTAGCCTTTTTCCTCCACGAGCATGCGGGCGAGGGCTTGGCGGAATTCCTCGTAGGAGGTTTCGGCGATTTCCTCGCCGGTCAGGTAGTCGCGAATGACGTTGCCGAGCGATTCCTCATGCATGGCGGGTTCCTTGTCGCGGCGTTTAGCTGCCTGTCGTAGCCGGGGCGGCCGGCGCGGGCGTTTCTTCCGGGGATAGCGGCAAGGCGCGCGCGACGGCAAGGGGTATGGGGGGAAGAAACGGATGTTTCCTGCCGGTTACGGCCAAGGCCCTTCTCGACGAAGCTCGAAGTATTGGATAGATAGGGCCATTCTTCATTGGCGGGGGGGCGCATGGAAGACGGTAGACTGAGCGACAGACTGGCCAGCCTCAAGGAACACCTGCAACTGGAAAATCCGCTTCTGGTGGAAGCGGTGGGCAGTTTCGGCAAGCTCGACAAGGTGTGCCGGGGCATCGGGCTTCTCGGCAACGACCAATCCACGATTTCCCAGATCGCCTGGTGGCCGCTCATTTCCGTGCTGGGGCCGTTTTCCGCCGGCAAATCCACCTTCATCAATTATTATCTCGGCACGCCCGTGCAGCAGACCGGTTCCCACGCCGTGGACGACAAGTTCACGGTCATCTGCTACAATGCGGCCGGCGAATCGCGCGTGCTGCCCGGCACGGCGCTCAATGCCGATCTGCGGTTTCCGTTTTACAAGATGAGCGAGGAGCTGGAGAAGGTAGAGCCCGGCGAGGGCGGCCGCATCGACTCCTATATTCGCCTCAAGACCAGCCCCAGCGACAAGCTGCGGGGGCTCATCCTCATCGACTCCCCGGGCTTCGACGCCGACGCCCAGCGCACCTCGACGCTGCGCATCACGAATTACATCATGGACCTGTCCGACCTCGTGCTGGTCCTGTTCGACGCCCGCCGTCCCGAACCCGGGGCCATGCGCGACACGCTCACCCACCTCGTGGCCGCGACGATCAACCGCCGCGACTCCAACAAGTTCATCTACATCCTCAACCAGATGGACATCGCCGCCCGGGAGGACAACCCCGAGGAGGTGGTGGGGGCGTGGCAGCGGGCTCTGGCCCAGCAGGGGCTCACGGCCGGGAAGTTCTACCGCATCTACGCGCCCACGGCCGCGGTGCCCATTCCCGACGAGGCGCTCCGCCAGCGGTTCGAGGCCAAGCGCGACGCGGACATGGCCGCCATCCACAACCGCATGAACCAGGTGCGCGTGGAGCGGGCGTATCGCATCGTGGGCGAGCTCGAGAAGCTGGCCCGCGAGGTGGAGGACGTGCGCGTGCCCGAGGTGCGGGGCATGCTCATCCGCTGGCGCAAGGGCGTGGTGCGCCGCGACATGGCGCTGTTCGGGGCCTTGGCCTTCATCCTGGCGGCGGCCTACGTGCTGACCGGGCATCCCTTCACCTACGGCTTCGCGCCGGTCTGGATGGAGTGGGTGTTCGCAGAGTCCTGGCGGGCGATTCCCTTCCTGCTCCTGTGCCTGGGCGGCGGCTTCTGGCTGCATTCCCTGGCGCGCAAGTGGTCGGCCGCATCCGTGGCCCGGATGGTGGAGAAGGCCTATTCCCACGGTCCCGTGCGCGAGGGGCTGCTGCGCGCCCTGGCAAAAAACACCGCTCCCTGGCGTTCGATCTTCTGTTCCGAGCCGGCCGGCTGGGGCCAGAAGTACCGCAGGATCCTCTCCTCGGTCATCGCCGACAGCGAGAAGTTCATTCAGTCCTTAAACGACCGCTACGCCCATCCCTCGGGCGTCTGGCAGCAGCAGCCGGAGCCCAAGCCGCAGGCGCAGCCCGGGGCGGCCGGCGAATAGCCGGCTTGCACGTTTCCCCGCGCGGGCCCGCCGGCCGGGTCCGCGCCCCTTTCCCCACTCCCAACAGGAACCACGCCTCATGAATCCCGCTTGCAAGGACATCACGTCGTTTCTCGTCATGGACATCCTGGAACGCGCCCAGGCCATCGAGGCCGCAGGGAACCGCGTCATCCACCTGGAAATCGGCGAGCCGGACTTCGATATTCCCGACTGCGTCAAGGAAGCCGCGAAAAAGGCCGTGGCCGAGGGCCGTACGCACTACACGCACAGCCTCGGCGTGGTCGAGCTGCGCGAGTCCATTTGCCGGTTGTTCGCCGACGAATACGGTGTGGACGTGCATCCGGAGCGCATCCTGGTCACGGGCGGCACCTCGCCGGCCATGCTGCTCGCCTTCGGCGTGCTGGCCCGGCCCGGGGCGCACGTGCTGCTCACGGATCCGGCCTATGCCTGCTACCCCAACTTCCTGCGCTTTACCGGGATTACGCCGCGCTACGTGCCCGTGGCCGAAGAGGACGGTTTCCAGTTCACGCCGCAGGCCATCATGGACAACGTGGATGGGCTGACCGCCGGCATTCTGCTCAATTCCCCGGCCAACCCCACGGGAACGCTCACCCCGGACGCCACTTACGAGGCGGCCTGCGCCATGGGCGTGCCGGTGATTTCCGACGAGATCTACCACGGCCTGACGTACGGGGGGCGGGCGCGCTGCGCTCTGGAATTTTCCGACGACGCGTTGGTCTTAAACGGCTTTTCCAAGCGCTTCGCCATGACCGGCCTGCGCCTGGGCTATCTGATCGCGCCGCGCTCCATGATGGGGATTTTGCAGAAGCTCCAGCAGAACCTGTTCATCTGCGCGTCGTCGGTGGCGCAGTGGGCGGGCGTGGCCGCGCTTTCCGAGGAGGGCCTGGAAGCGGCCGAGGCCATGCGCCGGACCTACGACACGCGGCGCAAGGCGCTGCTCGCCGGGCTGACGAAGATGGGGCTCGCCCCGCGCACCGAGCCCACGGGCGCGTTCTACGTGTTCGTGCGCGCCGACCACCTGAACCCCGATTCGCTGGCCCTGGCCTACGACATCCTGGAGAAGGCGCATGTGGGCGTGACCCCGGGCATCGACTTCGGCCCGGGCGGCGAGGGGCACCTGCGCTTTTCCTACGCCAACTCCCTGGAGAACATCGAGGAAGGCCTGGACCGTCTCGGGCGCTACATCGCCACGCACTGCGGCTAGAGCCGCACGAGGACGCGCGCCCTACATGCGGTCGAGCGGCACGTTGGCGTAGACTTCGTCGAAGTCGTCGTCGAGCTGGTCCACGTAGTCGGCCGGGTCGAAGTCCCGGCCGCAGCCATGGCAGGTGAGCATGATGCGAAGGCAGGTGCGCTCGTAGGTGAGCTGCTTGCCGCAGCCCGGGCAGGCGACCTTGGTCTCCGTCGGCCGGAACTGGATGCGGGAAAAGGCCATTGTTGCTCCTTAAACCATGTTCGCGCCGCTTAGAATCATGACCAGACGCTTGTACACGTCCGGGTCGAAGGCGTCGATCATCTCGTCACGCATGAGCCGCAGCGCCTGGAAGGGCGGCATGGCGTCGGCATAGGGCCGTTTCGTGGTCAGGGCGTCGTAGACGTCGGCCACGCTCAGGGCCCGGACGCAGGGCGGGATGAGCTCACCGGCCAGGCCGCCCGGGTAGCCGCCGCCGTCCATGCGCTCGTGGTGCATGAGGATGCAGTGGCAGGCGGTCTGCGACAGCGGCACCTCCTGGCACAGGGCCATGCCCTTGGCCGGATGGGTGTTGATGACCTGCCGCTCCTCCGGGGTCAGGGGGCCGGGCTTGGACAGGATTTCGTTCGGAATGCGCGTCTTGCCGATGTCGTGCAGCAGCGCCCCGATGCCGGCCTGCACCTGCGTGTAGTCGTCGGCCTTCATGCTTTGCAGCAGGGCCGTGGTGTAGACGAAGACCTGCACGTTGTGGGTGTGCACGGAATAGTCGTGGGCGGCCAGGGCGGCGATGCGCTTGAGCGATTCGTCCATGGCCAGGAACTTGATGCTTTTCTCGACCAGCGCGACGATGCGGGCGTATTCCTTCTTGCCGATGCCCTTGGGCAGGCGCGTCTCGAACACCTCGCGCACCACGGCTTCGGAGGCGTTGTAGAGGACCTTGCAGCGCTCCTCCACTGGAATGAAATTGTCGGCAAGAATGTTGGGCAGGTGCTTTTCGATGTAGCGGTTGAAGTCGGGCCGTTGCTCCCCGCGAATGTAGACCTCGGTCACGCCCGCGTCATGCAGCTTTTGCCTGTGGCGCGGGGTGAACTGTTCGTTTTCCGCGGCGTAGAGGACGAAGTTGCCCGCCTGGCGGATGTAGACCCGAAATCTTCCCAGCGTTTGCGGGAAGATCATCAGGGGGGAAACCGCGAAATACATTTCTTCCCGCATGCTTGCCGTCGATTTATGCAGCATCGCCACGCCCCTGCGCTTGTCGCCTGATCCGCAGTCGTACGTCGAGTTGGTCGGTCGGTGTGTGGGAAAACATCAGGCGGTCGCCGGCGCGGCGTCCGGGGGAAGCGTTTTCCTGACCAGCGCCGGCCGGCCGTCGGACAGGCGTTCGGCTTCGAGGTAGAAGTCGAAGGCGTCGAGGTTCAGGCACAGGTCGAAGTCTTCTTCGGGCACGATGGCCGTTTCGCCGAAGAAGATTTCCGCCGTGGGGGCGTTTCGCAGGAAGTTCGGGATGGCCTCGAAGGCGTTGGGCACGCCCTGGAGCAGGTTGGCCAGGTACATGGCGCACAGCTTGTCTTCCGGCGCGTGGGAAACCCCGGCCTTGCCCATGGCCACGATGGACACCGTCTCCGGGGCGGCTGCGAACAGGGCCCTGGCCGTGGCCGTGACATTGGTGAAGGCGCAGGTCAGCACGCGTTCGGCAGAGGCCATGGCGGCGTAGAGTCCCCGCGTGCCGGCCGAGGTGGCGTGCACCAGGGTCTTGCCGGCAAGGTCCGCCGCCTGGATTTCGCTCGGCGAGTTGCCGAAATCGAAGCCCGGCAGTTTCAGGCAGTGCCGCTCGCCGGCGAGCAGCCAGTCGGGATGCGCGGCTTTGAGCGCATGGGCCTCTTCCACCGTGTCCACGGGTAAAATGCGGGTAACGCCTCCGGCAAAGGCGTAGCAGGCCACGGAACAGGCGCGGAACACGTCGATGACCACGGCCGTACCCGAGGCCTGCTCCGCGCCGCTTAAGAGCTCCAACATCTTGATGCGCACGACAATCCCTCCCGCCCGTTGCCATAACAGCGCGCGCGGACTTTGAAAAGCGGCGGCCTCGAGCCCGGCCGCCGCCGCCGCGCCTTGCCAGGAGCCGCCCGAGATCGTATGAAAAGGGCAGGCGTGATCGCGCCTGGAGATGCGGTATGAACACTGCCGACAACGCCTCGCCGCCCCTGTTGCCGGTCATCCCGGAATACAAATCCTGGACGGACAACGTCCAACAGGGGGTGGCCGCGGACAACGCCCGGGCCGATGCGTCCTTTGCAGGGACGCACGGGGCGCTGTCCGCGACGGAGGCTTCCCCCCGCCCGGCGATGCCCGAATCGCCCCGGGGCGTCCTCGCCGACGAGACGGCCTGAATCGGGCATCCCCGCGACAACAGGTTCAAGGAGGCTTCATGGCCGAGTGCGACTGGCGCGAAAGGCGCCGGCATGTCCTTTCCCAGGCCCGGCGGGTCGTGATCAAGGTCGGCAGTGCGGTGCTCGCCGGCGGTGCAGGCGTGGACGCGGCCGTGGTGGCCGGGCTGTCCGAACAGATCGCCGGGCTCGCCGCCGCCGGGCGCAAGGTGCTGCTGGTTTCGAGCGGCGCGGTGGCCGCCGGCCGCGAGGTGCTCGGCGACCGCTACGACCGCACGCTTTTGCCCCACAGGCAGGCCGCCTCGGCCATCGGCCAAAGCCGGCTCATGCACGCCTACGACCAGGAGTTCGCCCGCCACGGCCGCATCGCCGCCCAGGTGCTGCTCACCCGCGACGACCTGGACAACCGCGAACGCTACCTCAACCTGCGCAACACCCTGGCCACGCTTTTCGATCTCGGGGCCGTGCCCGTGATCAACGAAAACGACTCCGTGGCCGTCTCCGAATTGGTCTACGGCGACAACGACTGCCTGGGCGGGCTGCTTGTCGGGGCCATCGGCGCGGAAATTTTCGTCAATCTGACCTCGGCCCGGGGCGTGTTCGCCGAAAACCCGGACGAACACCCGGACGCCGTGCCCATGGAGGTCATCGAGGACATCGCCGGCCTCGACCTCGACGCCATGTGCGGGGCCAAGACGACGCTCGGCACGGGCGGCATGTATTCCAAGCTCCTGGCCGCCCGGCGCGTGGCCCAGCTCGGCGTGCCCACGCTGATCCTCGCCGGGCGCGACCCCGGGGCGCTGACGCGGGCCTTTGCCGGCGAAGCCGTGGGCACTTTCGTGCCGGCCGGGTGCAAGCCCATCCCCCGGCGCAAGTTCTGGCTGGCCTACCACCACGAGCCGCAGGGCACGCTGGTCGTGGACGACGGCGCGGTCAAGGCGCTTCGCGACAAGGGCAAGAGCCTGCTGCCCGCGGGCATCGTGGACGTGGCCGGCGATTTTGCCGTGGGCTCCATGGTGCGGGTGGCGTCCGTCGCCGGCGAGCACATCGGCGTGGGGCTTTCCAATTACGACGCCGCGGACATGCGCAAGATCATGGGGCTCAAAAGCTCGCGCATCGCCCAGGTGCTCGGCGAGGCGACCTACGCCGAGGCCGTGCATCGCGACAACCTGCTCCTCGACGCGGCCATTTGAGGGTTGAAGACCAGGGCGCTGCCCTGGACCCGCCGGGGGGAATGATTCCCCCGGACCCCCTCGAGGGGGGAAGGGCTTGAAAGGAGGCTGGGATGGAAGCGGAAGCGAAGTGCCGGGGCTGGGACGTGTTCGAGGCGGACGGCGTCTGCAGGGTTTGCGGCAAGCAGGCCGTGTTCGCGCCGATCCGGCCGGGGCACAGCCTGCGCGAGACGCGTTGCTCGGCGTGCAAGGCCAGCCGCCGCACCCGCGACCTCGCCCGGGTGATCGCCCATCTGGCCGCCGGCCGCGACTGCGCCACGCTGCCCCAGGCCCTGTCCGCCATGCAGGACTGGCGGGTGTTCGAGGCCCAGGCCGCCGGCCCGCTCCATGACGTGCTGCGTTGCCTGCCGCATTATGCCTGCTCGGAATACGTGCCGGAGCTTGCGAAGCCTGGCTCGTGCACACAGGCAGGGCTGCGCTGCGAGGATCTGGAACGCCTGAGCTTCGCCGACGCGTCCTTCGACCTCGTCGTCACCCAGGACATTTTCGAGCACATCGCCGACCCCTGGCGGGCCTTCGACGAGGTCTGGCGGGTGCTGGCCCCGGGCGGGCGCCACGTGTTCACGGTGCCCGTACACGAGGGGCACCTGACCACGCCGCGCGTGTGCTTCACGGACGGCGCGCGGGTGGATCTGCTGCCGCCGGTGCACCACGGCGACCCGGTGCGCCAGGGCGGTTCCCTCGTGGTCACGGATTTCGGTGACGACCTGTCCCAGCGCCTCACCTCGCGCGGCCAACCGACCCATGTCGCGACCCACGTGGCCTTTTACAAGCCCTCGGAGATGCCGGGCATCATCGACGGCGACATGCATGCCCTGTACGATGCCGCCTGGAAGGCCGGCGAGAAAGCGGGCTTTTTGCGGTATAATTCCGTGGTGTTCGTGACGGAGAAGGCCGCGCGCGAAGGCTAGAACAGGCTCAGGCCCATTTCCCCGGTCGTGGCGCATTCCTCGGCGTGGGCGGCGAGGAACGCCTCTTCCCAGCGGAAGACGTGCCCGACCACGTTGCCGAGGATTTTCGGCCAGATGTCCGGGAAGCGCTCGGCCGTTTTCTGGAACTTCTCCTTGGTCAGCACCAGACACTCCGTGTCCGTGACCGCGCGCACGGCGAAAAGCGCCTTGGCCGGGGCAAGCAGCCCCAGCCCGCCGAAAAAATAGCCCTTGCCCCGGCGCGGCAGGCCCACGGCGCAGGCGTCCACCTGGCGCGCCATCTCCACCTCGCCCGAAAGCACGTAGAAACAGCGGTCCAGCGCCTCGCCCTGCTCGCACAGCGCCTCGCCCGCGTCGAAGCTCTCCCGGCCCGACAGGTAGGCGAGCACCTTGACCACGTCGAGCGGGACGCCGCTTAGGATCGGCAGTTCGCGCAAAATGTCCAGACAGTCGTTGAAGCCGCAGCTTTTAAGCCCTGGCTGGGGCTGATCCGTGGACAAGCTCATAGAGCATCCCCTTTTTTTCCATAAGCTCGGCATAGCCGCCGGCCTCGACGATGCGGCCGGCTTTCATCACGGCCACCTTGTCGTAGTTCGTGATGGTGTCCAGGCGGTGGACCACGGCGATGACCGTGGAACTGCCCCGCCACTTGTTTTCGAGCAGGTTCTGGATGCGCGTCTGGGAGGCGTTGTCGAGCGCCGCCGTGGCCTCGTCCAGGATGAGGATGGGCGGCTCCTTGAGAAACGCCCGGGCCAGCGCCACCTTCTGCCGCTGCCCGCCCGAGAGCCGGTCGCCGCTCGATCCTACCTGGAAGTCCAGGCCGATCTCCAGGATGCGCTCCAGCATGTCCTCTTCGATCAGCAGGCTGACGATGGTCTTCTGGATCTGGTCGAGCACCTTGGGGCTCGTGGTCCGCACGCGCCCGAACAGGATGTTGTCCATGACGGTCATGGGGTAGAGGTAGTCCTCGCGCCGGAAAAACGTCACCGCGCCCGGCATGTCCGTGGCCACGCGGTCCGCGAACATGGCCCGGCCCGAAAGCAGCAGCCCCTCCAGGATGGGCGAGAGGGTCACGATGGAGTGGATGCCGGGCGTGAAGCGCAGCGCCAGCGTCAAAAGCAGCCGCTCGTCGTCCGGCGAGAGCTTGTGCAGCCGCACCCGGCCGAGCCGGAAGGCCAGATCACGGTAGGTTTCGAACTCGTCGGCCAGGATCGGCGTCTGCTCGAAGAAGGTCGCGTCCGGGGAGGGCACGTCCTTCAAGATGTCCACCGTGCGGGTGGTCAGTTCCGCGCCGGTCTGCTTGAGCAGCATCTTGAGCCCGGCCTCGTGGAGGAAATTGATGAAGAACGCGTTGCCCGTGAGCTTGTCCGGTTCGAATTCGGGCCGGCGCGGCGTGCCGAAAATCAGGTTCTCGGCCACGGAACTGTAGTAGAGGTAGCGGGTGGGGTCGAAAAACTCCACCGTGCCGGCCAGGGATTCGCCGTGCCCGGCATGGTAGGCCTCGCGCACCCGCACCACCTTCTTGACCAGGTGCTCCTTCTTGCCCTCCTTGAAGACCGAATTGAGGGCGAAACGCAGGATGTCGGCGAAAAGCCCCACCTGCTGCACCACGGCGATGATCTCGTCGAGCGACGGCAGCCCCTGCTCGCCGCTGACGCCGTGCGCCTCGCGCCGGGCGTTGATCGAATAGAGCAGGTTGTCCTTGATGGAGCCCTCGAAGATGAAGGGGTGCTGGGAGACCACGCCGATGTTGTCCGCGATGTCGGACTTGGGCATGGCGTCGATGTCCTGGCCCGACAGCTTGGCCGTGCCCGCGGTGTGCTTGAGGATCTGGCACAGGCACAGGGCCAGCGTGGACTTGCCCGAGCCGGAAAAGCCGACCAGGGCCACCAGTTCGCCGGGCGCGATGTCCAGGGACACGCCCTTGAGCAGCTGGATGCCGCCCGGCACCTCGAGGACGAGGTCCTTGGCCGAGACCGCCCCGTCCAGGGCCACGGGCGGACGGGGCTCTTCGGGTTCGGCCAGGAATTCCGCGTCGCCCTGGAAATACTCCATGATGCGGCCGTAGCTCACCGAGGCGTCCTGGTAGGTCTGGTAGAAGTCCATGAGCTCCTTCCAGGGGTCGTAGAGCTTTTCGTTGGCCGAAAGGAAGGCGACCAGCGCGCCGAGATCGAAGCGGCCGTTTATCGCCAGGTAGCCGCCGACCAGGAAGAGCACGAACGGCCCGAGGTTCTGGAAGAAGTTGTTGGAGACCTTGATGGTGAATTTGTAGAGGTTCCAGACCACGCGCACCCGGAACAGCTTCTCGGCCCAGGCGCCGAAGCGCTTGTTTTCCAGGCGGAAGCTGGCGTTGGCGTGGATTTCGTGGATGCCGGAGATGGTTTCGCCAATGAGCGTCGAGAGCTTGCGCCCGGTGTCCACGCGCTCCTTGTTGGCGGCGTTGGCCCGGCGTTGCAGGGCCGGGATCACCAGGATGGCGATGGGATAGAGCGCCATGCTGATGATGGCCATCAGCGGGTTGAGGTAGAAGAGGTAGCCGGCGAAGGCCAGCAGCGTGAGCAGGTTGGTCACGGGCACGGCGACGGCCTGGCCCACGAATTCGCCGGTGTTGGCCACCTCGGAGATCAGCGAGGAGACGACCATGCCGGGCGAGGCCTTGCGGAAAAAGGACATGGGGAGCGTGAGGATGTGGGCGTAGAGCTTTTTGCGCAGGTCGGTCAGGGACTGCTGGCCGATGTAGTTCTGCAGCGCGTTTATCGCGAGCTTGAGCCCCGAGGCGGCGACCACGCAAGCCAGGTAGTAGCCGCAGTACATGAGCAGCAGATCCAGGCGCTTGAGGCCGATGGCCTGGTTGATGATCTTTTTTTGCATCTCGAGCGGCAGCACGCGCACGGCCACCGTGACGACGATGATGGCCAGAAGAATGCCCTGGAGCTTCAAATTGCTGGTCCACACCCAGGAAAAAAGGGAGCGTTTGTAAAGAACATCCGGGATGTCGGGTCGCAGCTTCATGGGCAAAATCCGCCTTCTCGGTGGAAGATTTCGGGCGCCTAGGCGTCCTTGGGCGCGCTTGCGTCCTCGCCGCGCCGCCCCCGGGAGGCGATCAGCGACAGGGCGAGGCTGGCCAGGTTGGCGAACTGGGGCTTCGAGATCTGTCCGTCCGCGCCGACGGAAAGTCCCCTGTGGCGCAGTTCGTCGGTGACCAGGGAGGAGAACAGCACCACGGGCGTGGCGGCCAGCCGTGGGTCTTCCTTGATTTTTTTCGTCAGGGTGTAGCCGTCCATGAGCGGCATTTCGATGTCTGAGACCACGATGTCCGGCGGCTTCCGCCCGGGATCGCGCAGGATGTCGCACGCCTGCTGGCCGTTGCCGGCGAGCGTCACCTCGAAATTGGCTTCCTCCAGGCGGTCGCGCACCATCTGGCGCATGATGCCGGAGTCCTCGACGACCAGCGCCCGCAGCCGCCGCGCGGACGGCGCGGGCATGGGCTCTTCCTCGGCCAGCGCGCCGTCGAGCTCCATGATGATTTTTTCCAGGTCCAGCAGCTGGATGAAGCGGTCCTCCAGGTGCAAAAGCCCGGTGATGCAGTTGCCCGCGAGCCTGGCCAGGGCCGGGTGCGGCGGCTCCACGTCGCGCCATTGGATCCGGTGGATGAGGGTCACGCCCGTGGCGAGAAAGCCGGTGGTGCGCTCGTTGAAGCGCGTGACGAGGATGACCTCGTTTTTCTGGGGCACGCGGGGCACGTTCAGCCACACGGCCAGATCGAGCACGGGCAGGACCAGACCGCGCAGGGGAATGGTGCCCATGAAGCAGGGGTGCGGCGCGCCGGGCAGGGGCGCAAGCCCCGGGCTCTCGATGACTTCGAGGACCTTGGCCACGTTGACCCCGAAGGTGGAGCGGCCGCGCACGGGGCCTTCGTCGATGTAGAATTCGATGACATCCAGTTCGTTGGTCCCGGCTTCGAGAAGGATGTCGGACTGGGGCATGGGGGCTCCCGGCGAATGCGCGGTTGATGTGAAAAGGCAGGTTGCCCGCAGACGATAAACAAGACCGCGTGTCGTGTAAATCCGATCGGCGCAAACCGCATGGCGTCGCACGCGGGCGCGGCGCGGTGGTTGACAGGCGCGACAGCCGTCCTATAGCCAAAAAAAGGACCCGTTTGGCGCAGGCCGCCAGGCGGCGGTTGCGGCGGCGGTTTGGCGTGCGGCCGTGACCGAAGGGAGGCCGACATGAAACGATTGGCTCTGTTGCTTGTCATTGCGGCGCTGTGCGCGGGGCCGCTTTCCGCACAGGCGGCGTCGTTTTCCTGGAGCACACCGTGGACCAGCGGCTCGGTGTCGGGCGACGGCTCCTCCTCGGGCTCGACCAGCGGTTCGGTGACGAGCGGGACGACCACGGTCGACTGGTCGGCGAACCTGGACGCCGGATCGAAGACGGTTTCCGCTTCGGCCACGGTCGACGGGCAGGAGTATTCCGGCAGCTTCGACTGGTCCGACCTTTTCAGCTGGCTTTTCGGGTAGTGCCCGCCCGTGCCGCATCCTTCCCGCCCTTTGCGGCGGGCCGGCGTCCGGGAGCCGCCCGGGCCGGGTCTTAACGCATGCTCGAACGCGAACTCGAAATCTACATACGCAACGGCAACGGCGTACGGCGGGTGTTCACCTACCGGCGCTGGATGTTTTTCACCATGGCCGCGGGCCTGCTCGTCCTGGCGGCCGGGGGGCTTGCGCTGTGGCCGTACGTCTCCGGCCGCCAGGCCCTGGAGTCGCGGCGCTTCGAGGCCTTGGCGCGGCTTTCCGGGCAGAAGGCGGCGGCCCTCGCCCTGCGCGACCGGGTGCGCCGGCTGGCCGAGGAGGCCGGACGCATCCGGGATTTCGACGGCAAGCTGGCCGTGATGGTGGACGCGGCGCGCGACATGGGGGGCGTGGGCGCTTTTCCCGATGCGACGCGCCTTCCGGGTGTGCCTGCGGACGGTGAGGCCGGCCGCCGGCTCGTGGATTTTCTCCAGGCCCTGGGCGGCCGCATGGCCGTGGAGGAAGTGGCGCAACTCGAACTCATGCGCCTTCTTGCCGAACGCAAGCTGGAGTTTTTGGCCAAGCCGTCCCTGTGGCCGGCGCACGGGTACATCACTTCGGGCTTCGGTCCGCGCCGGTCGCCGTTCGGCCGCGGCGGCGATTTCCACAACGGCGTGGACATCAAGGTGCCCACGGGCAGCCCGGTCTGCGCCGCCGGCGCGGGGCGTGTGACCGAGGCCGGCACGATGACGGGCTACGGGCTGCGCATCGTGGTCAGCCACGACTACGGCCTGGAAACGGTCTACGCCCACCTCCAGAAAATCGAGGTCAAACCCGGCGAGGAGGTCAAGCGCGGGCAGCGCATCGGACTTTCCGGCAATTCCGGCCGCACCACCGGCTCGCACCTCCACTACGAGGTCCGGGCGGCGGGCACGCCGGTCAACCCGCGCCAGTACATGCTCGATTAGCGCCCGCCCGCATTGCCCGGGGCGGCGGCGTCCCGCCTATTCCTCCTTGAAGTTCTTCTCGCAGGCTTCCCGACAGGCATACTGTTCTTCGTCGTGCTGGCAGATGGCCTTGCAGTAGGTAGCCTTGTAAGACGGATTTTCGTGGATGCAGCCGTACATTATGTCGTCGCAAAGCTGTTCGCAGCCTTCCTTGTCCGTCTTATAGGTGAATTGGAAGTTTTTTCGTTCCGGCATCGTGCTGCAATGGCTGCGGCAACGTTTTTGGATTTTTTCGCAAAGGGGACGTCGGGGGGATTTGGAATCCTCGAGTCCCTGCTTGAGGGCGGAGCCGATAAACGCCTTGACGTTCTTCCCCTTCTGGTTGAGTTCCTGGTTGACGATCTCCCGGTTGAGCGTCGCCTCGAACGTGATCGGGCCTGTCGGCTTGGCGTAGGTCTCCATGCCGTATTTTTCTTTGATGTAGTCCTGGAAATACTGGAACCCGGGGTCCGGTTTGCAGGTGTATTTGCTGTTGAGTTCCTTGGTGTTGGTGTCGTGAAAAAACTGTCCCTGGTATTTGACGTTTTCCTGTTGCGGCTTCGTCGCGTTGCACTGCAGGTTTGCGTACAGGACGACGACGGGGGCATGGCTGAAGCTGCCGCCGCTCAGGCCGTCGGCGATGGTGATGGACAGTGCTTCGACGGGTTTGACCGTTTTCGTGCGGATGAAGTGGGCGTATTCGTGTTCCGGCAATTCGTGGATATTCTTGTCCAGATAGGAAGGGAAGGGCAGGACGTCGAAATCAAGGGTGTCGTGCTTGGCCGTCCAGTCCGGAATGCGCTGGATGTGCCCGTTGACGTTGAAATCGTACGGGACGGTGTACAGGGCCATGAATTTATACCGTTCGCCGTTGAATATCGGTGAATTCAGGCCCTTTTTGTACCAGTCCATTCTTCCCTGGCAATAATTCGAACCGGGCGCATCGGTTTTGTTGATGCAGCCAAGAGCCTCTTTGACCGTCTGCATGGACGGGGACGTCATAACGCTGTCTATGGCGTCCGTGATTTCCTTTTTGCTCGCAGCATGGATGTCGATGGCCTTGACGTTGCCTGTCTTGTACAGCTGCGTGAAGAAGAGTTCCTGAAGCCGTCTGTCGCAATCGTATTTCGATTTCGGGAGCTTCCAGCGCTGCGTATATTGCGCGCAGACGCCCCCGCTGCCGGCTGCGGCGGATGGCGCATCGCCGGAGGATGCCTTGCCTTGCTTGGCCGTGTAGTCGAGGTTAAGGTCCTTGTTGTCGGTATAGCTGTACAGTTTGGCGATCTTGCCCTGCTCGTCAAGGACGCAGTCCCGTTGGGCGATGTATCTGGAACCGTCGCCCGTGGTGTATTCAAAGATGGCGATTCCTCGTCCCGTGGCAAATCCGGTCGCGTTGCAGGCGCCGGACCAGGATGCTTCAGACGGTCCCTTCGCATAGGGATTCCATATTTTGCATTTCTTTTCCTTGGTCAGTTGGTAGGTCCCCGCACCCTGGATCATCGTGGCCGCCATGTGGCCACAGGAGGTACACAGGAACAGGGAGAGGAGGGACACGAGAACCTGTTTTGAAAAAGTTGCCACAACGACAGCCCGCAATTTTTTCATGCCGTTTCCCGCCTCGCGTGAGAAGAGTAATGTATAAAGGGAAGAAATCGATAACAGTCGTCTTTTACCCGGTCAAGGTGCGCCGGAGTTCGCCAAAGTAGAGGTTTTGTGTAGGAAATAGGCGCATCCTGTACGGAAAACGCATCGCGAATCCGGAGCGAAACATCGGTCACGTATGGCGTCGGGCGTGGTCACCTGGTCAGGGCGGCGACCTCCCGCTGTTTTATCTCCAACTCTTCCCAGGCCGTATCCGCGTCGCGTTTGGCGGCGACCGCCATGACGTCCGCTGGGAAAAGGCCGTCGAGCTTGCACCGGGCGCCGCGCAACTGCCCCCGGGCGGCGGCGGTTTTCGCCTGGGCCGCACCGGCATGCTGGTGGTGCGCCACGGTCAGATCGCCGGCGTAGACGGCGCGGCGTCCGGCGAGATAGCCCCGAAGATCCCGGGCCAGGTCGTCGAACTGGCTGGGCGAAAAGCGCACGTCGAAAGGCGCGCCGCCGGCAAGGGCGCTGCCGCGCAGCACATGGCAGCAGCCGCATACCGACGGGCAGGGCCGCATGGTGGCAAGCAGCCCCAGGTCCGGCCCGGGGCCGTAATTGACGAGCGGCCGCACGCTGTGCGCCCCATCCGGGGGTAAAAGCCGCACGTCGGCGGCTTGCGGCACGGCCGCGGCCCCGGGCGCGGCGGCGACGATGCGCGTCCCGGCCACGTCCGCGTCCGGGGTGGCGAGCAGCGCGCCCGCAAGCCGGGTGAGCCACTGCGGCGGCAGGGACACGTCGTCGTCGACGTAGGCGGCGAGGTCGCTCGCGCCGATCCCGGACACGGCGGCCAGCCAGTTGCGCGCGGCCGGCGCGCCCACGTTGACGGGCAGGCGCACGACGTCGAAGTGCCCGGGCGCAAAGCGTTCCGCCGCCTTGCGGCACACGGCCGCGGTGTCGTCCGTGCCGCCGTTGTCGAGGACCACCACACGGGCCGGGCCGAGGCGGCTCGCCGCAAGGCTCTCGAGCGTCGCCTCGAGCAGGGGGGCGCGGTTCCACGTGTAGAGGAAGACGAACAGCCGGCCGGGCAGGATGTCGAGGTCGGCCTGCGGCAGGGGGCGCAGCAAGGCGTGCAGGCGAAGGGACAGCCCCGGGTGCCAGCGCTCGGTCCGCCACAAGGACCGCAGCACGGCCAGGGCGTCGGTAGCCCGGCCGGTTTCGGCCAGGCAATGAGCCGTGGCCAGGGCGTGAAAGCGCGGGAAAAGGGTTGTGTCCACGGCGGCCAGGGCGTCCAGGCAGGCGGCCGGGCCCTCCCAGGCCAGGGCGATTTCGGCGTGGACGCGCGGCGCGGCCGGAACCAGGGCAGGGGCATGGCCCAGGGAGTCCGCGACGGCGCGGGCAAGCGCCGGCAGGCCCCGGGCCAGGGCGAAGTCGAAGGCCTTGGCGCGCCACGCGGCGGCGGTCGCCGGGGCGGCCAGCCGTGTCGCCAGGAAACCGGCCGCCACGGCCGTGTCCGCGCCGTCGCGAAGCGCCGGCCACGAACCGGCGTCCCGGCCGGGATCGACTGTCCTGGCCAGGGCGGCGCACAACGCCCGGCGTTTGGGTGCCCCGCCCCCACGGCGGGCGGCTATAAGGGCCGAGGCGGCAAAGGCGGCGTCGAGCGGCGCGCGTTCGAAGTTCCAGGCCGCCAGGGCCGCATCCAGGCCGGCCAGCCGGGAATCGTCCGCCGCGGCCCTGGCCAGGGCCGCGGCCTGATGCCGGGCGAGCCAGCCGCCCTCGAGGCCGAAGGCCCATAGCGGCAGGACGCGGCGCAGGGCGTCATGCGGCGCGTCCCGTCTGTCGGCGTTTTCATGTTTCAAGGGCTTGTCCTCAAAAGATTAACTGTATGTTAACAAATGATAACATCATTTTAAGGATGCGCCCCAAGGCCGCTTGCGGCGTGCGGCGAGGCAGGCTGATGCGTCATTTTCCGGCCATTGCCGTGTTTCGAGGCGCGTCCTCCCGGTTTGACGAAAAGCGTGTTCCAGGGCATGTAACGCCAACCAACCTCGACCGACAATCGTTCAACCGTCTGTTCCTGCGGTTTTTTCGGAGGGATTCCGATGCCTTGGAAAATATGCCGGCTTGCGCTGGCCTTTGTATTCCTGTTTGCGGCAGCCTCGCTCGTTGCGGGCTGCGGCAAGTACGACCATCTCGAAAGGAACATGCAGTACGTCTCCGACGACCTGCTGCGCCAGGACGCCCAGGTGTCCTGGGACAGCGTCGTCAAGGCGCATGAAGCCTGGCGCGCCGCAGGCGGCGGCCGCGAACCGGACAATGCCGTCTATAATGCGTATAACGATGCGTATATGCAGTATGTTATTGTCTACAACGAACTGTCGGACCGCAGCAACGGCGGCTATTCCGCCCGGCTGCACACCCCCACCGACGAACTGCCGCCGCCGCCGCCGGGCGTTTCCCTGCCAGCCGCGAAAAAGGCCGCCCCGACGGGTGACGCCGCTCCGGCCACCGCCCCCAAGGCTCGGGAATTAAACGACGCTTCCCCGGCCGCGCCTGTCGCGCCTGCCGCGTCCAACGGTGTTCCCATGGCCGCGCCCGCCCGCAGCGCCGCCGTGGCCCCCGCCAAGGACAACCCTTTCGCCCTGCCGAAGGGCGACGCGCCCGCCGCGTCGGCGAAAAAAACCGCCCTTGCCGCTTCCGCGTCGTCAACCGCCGCGTCCGGCGACCGCTACGTGATCGCCCCGGGCGACACCCTGCGTTCCATCGCCAAGCGCCACGGCGTGAGCGAAAAAAGCCTCATGGACGCCAACGGCATCACCGATCCGGACAAGATCGCCTCGGGCAAGACGCTCACCATTCCCGCTCGCCAGTAGGCGCGTCCCGCGCATCCCCTGCTCTTCGCCAAGGCCTTCGGTTAATCGCCGAAGGCCTTTTTCATGGCGTCGGCGAGGGCCGCGAGGCGCTTGTCGTAGGTGTGCGCGGCAAGGATGCGCCGCCTGGCGGCCGCGGCGATGCGCGCGCGCGCGGCGGGGTTGGCCAGGAAATGGCGGACCATGCCCGGGATTTCGCCGGGATCGGCGTAGACCGCGGCCTCGTTCGGGACGTCGAAAAGCGCGTTGAGCTGCTCCCGCGCGTCGGTGAGGACGAAGGCTCCGGCGGCCGGAGCGTCGAAGACCCGCTGGTTGACCGCGCCCTTCATCTGCAGGCTCGTGCAATTGAGGTTCACATCGCTGCGCGGATAGAATTCGGGCAGCGCGTCGTAATAGTCGATTGCCGGCAGGTGGTTCCAGGTGCGCCCGCTCCCGGGCAGGGCATGGTCCCAGCCGGTGTCGCCGACGAGCAGCGGGGAAAATTCCAGGATGCCCGCCACGCAGGTATGACGGTAGCGCCGTGTCGCTTCCCAGGTGAGCGCCAGTTCCGCGTCGAGGCGCGCCTCGGGCGTGGACAGGGCGGCAAAGGCCGGGCCGCAGGCGGGATGGGCGGCCAGGAACGCCCGGGCGCTTTTTTCCGGGCTCGCCACGAACTGCCGCGCCGCCTCGGGCATAGCCCGGGCCAGGGCGGGGAAGGGGGTAAGCCGCGCCAGCGCTTCCCCGGCCTGGGAGACCATGGATGCGCCGACGAAGGAAGCCCGCGCCCGCCAGGGATGCGCCGCTCCCGCGTCGGCGATCGGCCGGAAATGGCCGGGGTCCGTGGCCAGGGGCAGCCAGGCGGCGTGGGCGAAGCCGGCGCGCGCAAGCTCCGGCAGGCTGTCGGCGTCGTAGGAAAAGACCATGACCCCGGGCGAAACCACGTTCGGGTAGTCGTGGAGGATGAGCCTCGGGCTGTCCACGAACCAGGAAGCCAGGGGCAGGCGCAGGTCGGCAAGAAGCGCGGTGAGGCGGCCTTCGCGGTCGAGGCCCAGGTGGTTGACCGTGAGCGCGAAATCCGGCCGAAACGCGGCCGTGGCCGCGACAATGGCCGCAACGGCGTCCTCCCGGCCCGTTTCGCCGCGGCCCGTGTCCACGACGTGGCAGGGAAAGCCCAGGCGCGTAAGCGCCGCCTCGATTTCGCGGTAAAGGAAGTAGGGCCGGCGCAGGAGCAGCACCCGGGGCGCGCGGTCGGCGAAGCGGCGGTAGGCGAGGCGTTCGCGCAGGGCCTCGTAGCCGGCGAGCCCGGCGCGTACGGCGCGGATCCAGTCCGGATCCAGGCGGGCGGCGGCCGGGTCGAGGACCACGGCGAGCCGCGTCCTGCCGAGGGCGCGGGCGGCCGCGGTGACGGCCGCGACCACGGCCTCGGGGTCCGGGGCGTCGCAAAAGCGCACGTCCGGGTTGTCCCGGTAGCGGGCGCGCACGCCAGTGACGCGGTCCACGGCGGCGAGGCGGTCGCACACGAAGAGGGGGCCGGGCCGAAGCGCCCTGGCGGCGGCGATGCCCGCGCCAAGGCCCGCGCCGAGAAAGACGGGCATGCCGCCTGCGGCAAGGGCGGACGTCGCACGCGCGGCTTCGGCCGCGGCCCCGCCCCGGCCGGCCAGGTGGCGTACGCGGCCGGCCGTTTCCAGGCGCACGTCGGCCAGGCTCCCGTCAGGGCCGTGGACGGCGGCGGCGGTGACGGGCGGCGGCGGCGGCAGGACGGGCATGGCGGGCCTTCAGCGCAGCTGCAGGATGCGGGTGACGGCCTTGCCGGGGATGCTCACGATGCCCTGGAGCACGCGATAGACCGTGTCGCCGATCAGCTTGCTGCGGTCGATGGTCAGTTTGGGGCCGTCCAGGGGGCCGATGATGGTGGCCGGCACGTCACCGCCACCGGTCAGTGCGGCATTGAGGGAGAGGTTGATGGATTCGTCGCGCAGGTCCACGAAGCCCTTGCCGGCCACGCGCATGCGCGGGCTTTCGATGAGGAAGTCGTCGCTGTGAGCCACGCCGCCCTTGGCGAACCAGGACGAGGAGAAGATGCTGAAGGGCAGGCGCTCGTAGGTGGGCTCGCCGCCGGTCTTGGAGGCGGGTTCGCGCACCTTGAGGTTGCCGCGCGTGATTTGCAGGCTGGCGTTGCCGGCGAGGTTGCCGCGCAACTCCTCCTCGTTTTCGCCGCTGGTGCGCGCGGCCACGATGAAGGTGCCCGCGCCGGAATCGAGGGTGTTGCCCTCGGCCCAGTCCCAGAGGAAGCGTGCTATTTCGATGCCTTCGAGCTTGAGCTCGATCAGCATCTTGAGCGCCGTGTCCCGGGCGTCGCCGCGAATGTCGGTGGAGAAGCGGCCGCCGTAGAAGCGCGACGATTCCTGGCGGTAGGTGAACTGGCCGCCCCTGGCGCTGGCCGTGACGGTGCTGGCGTCGAAGGTCACGTTGCCTTTCTTGAGCCAGCCGATCGAGGCCTTGGCGTCCAGGGACAGCTCGCGCAGGAAGCGCAGGTCGAGGGGCTTGCGTCGTTCGGCCAGGGGCGGCGGCCCGGAGGATGCCGGCGGCCTCGGGAAATAGGCGTCCCAGTCCAGCCGGTCCACGCGCAGTTCCCATTTGCCCCGTTTCGGGTCGAAGCCGGCCAGTTGCGCGGTGCCCGTGACCGTGACGTCGTCCACGCCGAGCTGCAACCGCTTGATGTCGCAGGCGTCGGCCGTGGCCGTGCCGGAAAGCGAAACCGAAGCCTTGGCAAGCTTGTCCGCGGCGAGCCCGGAAGGCAGGGCCACGCCCCAGTCTGCGAGCACCTTGCGCGGGGACACGGTTCCGGTTTCCAGGGAAAAGTTCGTGGGCGCGCCCGCGCCCCCCTTGCGCGAGAGCTTGAGCGTGGCCGGCAGCCCGCCGGCGTCCAGGCGCAGCTCCGAGGTCGCAAGGCCGCCCGCGCCGTCCGGCGTCGCCTGCCCCGTCAGGGTGACCTTCACGGGTCGGCCTGATTCCCCGGGCCGCAGCAGGCCCGAGCCTTCGAGCTTGACCGGGCCCGGGTCGCGCAGCTTGCCCGCCGCGTCCAGGGCCACGGGGCAGGCGGCGGTCAGGTGCGCCTCGCGCAGGCCGAAGCCCGAGCCCAGGCCGGCCACGAGGCTGGCCTCGCCCTCGAAGCCTTCCCCGGCGGCGCGGCGGCCCTTGAGCGTCAGCGTCGCCTTGGCCACGGACAGGGGATGCGCTTTGGCCCCCGCGCCCAGGGAGAGCTGGGGGGCCTCGGCTTCGATGGTGGCGGAGACGGCCCCGGGACGGCCCTTGCCCGGCGCGGCCGCGTCGAAGGCGGCCTTGGCCGCGACCGCGCCCGACGCGCCCGGGACGCCGGGCAGGCGTCTGGCGTCGGCCCCGGTCAGCTGCAGGCTGCCCGCGACGCGGCCCGACGGTTCGACGTCGAACTTGCCGGAAAGCCTGCCGCCGAAGAGTTCCCCCCCGGCGACCGCGCCTTCCAGGCCACCGCCCTGAAGGGTCAGGTCCAGGGCGAGATTGCGGGCGTCCACGCCCCGGCCGGTCAGGCGCTCGATGCGTAGCTTTCCCGCGGCGTTGGGGGCGGCCGCGCCCGGACCGGCCGCGTGCGGCGCGCCGCCAGCAAGGGCGGGCGGATGCTCCAGGTCCAGGTTGTCGAGGACGAGGTCGAAACCGAGTCCCACGGGCGCTGTGGCGTCGTAGCCGGCCTGGCCGCGCAAGGTCGCGCCGGCGAACCGCCCTTCGAGGCCCGAAAGCGTGGCCTTGGCCACCAGCCGGTTGATGCCCGGGGAGACGGCGAAGCCGCTTTTGACGTCGAGGGGGCCGGGTGGGGGGGAGAAACCGTCAAGGCCGAGTACCGCCAGCGCCCGGGCCGCGTCCGGGCTCTGGGCCATGAGGTTGCCCTTGGCTCCTTCGGCGTGCAGCCGGCCAAGGAGCCGCGCCACCGTGGGCTGGGCGATGGGACCGGCTTCCTTGGAAAAGGGTTGCACCGAGGCGCGGATGTCGATGCCGAGGCTTTCCGGCGTCGCTTCGCCGCCGGCGTCCGGCGGCAGGCCTGCGTCGAAGCGGGCGTCCACGGAAACGATGCCGCCCGGCAATGCGAAGGAGGCCGGGGCCAGGCGCAGGATGCCGTGCCGGCTCTGTGCCGTGACGTGTCCGTCGGCCACGGCGAGTCCGGCCAGGGAGCAGTTTCGTAGCGTAAGCCTGGCATCGGCGAGGCCTGCCGTGGGCCAGGGCAGGGGCCAGGGCCAGGTCGCGCGGCCGGCCGGCATGGGCAATGCGCCAAAATCCACGTCCTCGGCCCGCAGGCTGGCGTCGAGCGACGGGGGCGACGCGGCCGCGCCCGGCGTGAATTTCCCTGCGCCTTCGACGCGGCCTTTGGGCAGCGTCAGGGCGAAGTTTTCCACGGCCACCTGCCCGGCGTCGGCCGTGGCGGTCAGCGTCAGCGCGGCCCGGCCCGGGGCCGGCGCGGGGTGGGCGGCGGTAAACGCCGCGCCCTCGGGCGCGACCGGGTCCGGCTCGCGCGCCGGGTTCTGCGGCGCGGCAATGAGATTGTCCGCGGGTTCGGCCGGGGTCAGGGCCAGCAGTTCCCGCCAGGAACCGGCCATGTCCAGGTCGAGGTCCAGGGCGACGCGGGCCTTGGGGGCGGTCACGGGGGTGTCCACAAGGCCCGAGCCCGTCAGGCGCGCCCCGGGGAGCCGGGCGTCGAGGCCCGTGAGGGACAGCCGGGCCGTGGCGGGGTCGTAGGCGGCGTACACCCTGGTGACGATGCGCGTGGGCGAAGCGCCGCCGGCGACAAGGGGACGCGTGAAGACGAGGCCGGTCTCGACCAGGGTCTTTTCCAGGGTGAATGCGCCGCTTGCCGCATCCAGGGAGGCCTTGCCCCCGGCGTGGCATTCGAGAAGCCCGCCCGGCAGAAAGCCTTCGGCGCGAAAGGACAGGGAAAAGGAAAAAGGCTGGCCGTGGCCGGTCTTGAGGTTCACCTCGCGCACGGACATGGTGCGGCCGGTGGTGGCGTCGGCGTAGTCCACGGAGGCGTTTTCCAGCTGGATGTCGCGGGGTTCCGGGGCGATTTCCCAGCCCGGGGCTTCCGGGGCCTGCGTGGTTTGCGGCGCGGCGAGGTCCTGCCAGTTGCCGCGTCCCGAGGCGTCGCGGCGCAGGTGCACGGCGAGGTCGCGCACGCGCACCGAACCCGGCGAAACCACGCGCGCGGCCAGCGGCAGCATGCGGATGGTCATTTCCAGGCGGCGGGCGGAGAGCATGGGGCCGTCGCCGAAGCCCGGCCCCTCGGCGATGGACACCGGCCCCATGGCCAGGCCCAGCCAGGGCGTGAACACGACGGCCACCTCGCCCTCGATGCTCACGCGGCGGCCCAGGGCGTCGGTCAGGGCCTGCTCGGCCACCGCCTTGAGGCGCTGCGCGCCGATGACCTGCCGGGCGACGAGAGGCAGCGCGAACGCCAACAGCGCGCCGCAGATGGCGACGAGGGCGATCAGGCGCGGCAGGCGGCGGAATTTTCCCGCTCCGTGTTGCGGCGGCACTGTACTCGGCATGGCTGGCCCCGGGGGGCGACCCTAGAGGCTGACGCTAAAACCCGTGCGGCCGGGCAGGCCCCGTTGGGCTTCCACGATGCAGCGCCGGCCGTTCTTGGTCAAAAGCAGGTACGAGGCCGCCTCGCTCACGTCGTCCACTTCCACTTTCCAGCCCCGGGCGGTCATGTCCGTTTTATAGAAGGCGCTGATGGCCGCCGGCGGCTCGCCGGTCTCGAAAATCACCACCGTGGCCTTGGGAAAGCGAAAAACCTTCTTGAACTCCGCACCCGGAAAAATGCCCGCGCGATCGGCCAGCACGGCGCGGAAGTCCTCCTGGGCCAGGGCGGGAGCGCCCAGGACGCAGCAGGCAAGCAACAGGGGAAACAAACGCGCGCAAAAACGCGAGGTCACGGCGGCCCTCCTGGCAAACCGCCCCGTTGTGCTACGTTCCCGTGCCGAAGTCAAAGCCGCGGAGCGTGCCGGACGGGGTTGCCGTTTTGGGGATTCCATGTAATTTCCCGAAAAAATGTTGGAGCCTCCATGCGAAAGTCCACGCTTGCTTCCCTGCTCCTCGGCGCCGCGCTCCTTGCCGCGGGTTTCGGCTGCACCAGGGCCACCGGCGGATCCGAAGCCCGCTACCTGACGCTTTTCTCCAGAGTCTGGCAGCGCTGCCACGACCTCGCCCTCTACGAAGCGAAAGTCGAATCCGTGACCCCCCTGCCGGACGGCAACAAGCGCGTGGTCGTCTCCTACCTCTTCGACAACGGCATGGTGCCGGACCAGGGCCGCGCCGCCATGCTGGTGTCCTCCACCGGGCATCTGGCCAGCGACTGCGTCATCGACCTCATCGCCAACCTGTGCCTGTGCGGCGCGCAAAAGGACTGGCACGACGGCCCCTAGCCCGCGCGCGCCGTCCCCCGCGTTCGGGGCGTAGCGCCCTCCCCGGGCCGCGTCGGCCCACCGGCCGCCGGGAGGCCCGCCCATCGCTGGGCCGGCACGGCCTGTCGTCGCGCCGGCCCCTTGCGTCCGCCGCGACGGCCCCCTTGAAAGACGGGCCGTTCCCCGCTATGTCGCGGCTTTCACGGCTTCGTCACTTCAGCCAAAGGCGACCTGCATGTCCAAAGTCTATCTCCTCGGGGCCGGTCCCGGCGACCCGGGTTTGCTCACCCTGCGCGCGAAAGACATCCTCTCCCGCGCCGACGTCGTGGTCTATGACTACCTGGCCAACAAGGCCTTTCTCGATTTCGCCCGCCCCGACGCGGAAATCTACTACGTCGGCAAGAAGGGCGGCGACCACACCCTGCCCCAGGACAAGATCAACGACCTGCTCGTGGCCATGGCCGCCTCGGGCAAGACCGTGGCCCGGCTCAAGGGCGGCGACCCCTTCGTGTTCGGGCGCGGCGGCGAGGAAGCCGAAGAGCTCGTGGCCGCCGGCTGCCCCTTCGAGGTCGTGCCTGGCGTCACCTCGGCCGTGGCCGCCCCGGCCTACGCCGGCATCCCCATCACCCACCGCTCGTTTTGTTCCTCCGTGTCCTTCATCACCGGCCACGAGGACCCGACCAAGTCCGAAAGCTCGCTCAACTGGAAGGCCTTCGCCACCTCCGGCTCCACGCTGGTCTTCTTCATGGGCGTCAAAAACCTCCCGCACATCACGGAAAACCTCATGGCCGCCGGCATGCCCGGCGACACCCCGGCGGCGCTCGTGCGCTGGGGCACGACCTGCCGCCACAAAAGCCTCGTCGCGACCGTCGCCACCATGCCCGAAGAAGCGGCCAAACACGGCTTCACTCCGCCGTCGCTGTTCGTGGTCGGCGGCGTGGTCTCGCTCCACGACACGCTCTCCTGGTACGAAAAGCGCCCGCTGCTCGGCAAAGGCGTGGTCGTGACGCGCAGCCGCGAACAGGCCAGCGACCTCGTGCGGCTGCTCGCCGAACAGGGCGCCTGCTGCTACGAATTCCCGGCCATCGAAATCGAACCGCTGCTCGATCCCGCTCCGGTGCACGAGGCCATCGGCAAGCTCTACGACTACGACTGGGTGATCTTCACCTCGGTCAACGGCGTCAAATGCTTCTTCGCCGAGCTCGACGCCCTGCGCCTGGACGCCCGGGCCTTCGCCGGCATCCAGGTGGCGGCCATCGGCCCGGCCACGGCCGAGGCGCTGGCCGCGCGCGGCATCCGGCCCGATTTCCTGCCCGAACGCTTCGTGGCCGAATCCGTGGTCGAAGGGCTGCTCGCACGCGGCGTAAGCGGGGCCAAGGTGCTCATCCCTCGCGCCCGCGAGGCCCGGGAAGTGCTCCCGGAAAAGCTCGCCGCCGCCGGGGCCGACGTCGCCGTGCTGCCGGTCTACGACACCCGGCCCGCCGACCAGGACCCGGCCGAAATCGTCGAAGCCGTCAAATCCGGTGAGATCCGCTACGTCACCTTCACCAGCTCCTCCACCGTGACCAACTTCTTCGCGCGCATCTCCCCGGACCTGCTCAGGGAATACAAGGTCAAAACCGCCTGCATCGGCCCCATCACGGCCAAGACCCTCGGCGAATACGGCCTCGTGCCCGATGTCGTGGCCGACTCCTACACCGTGCCGGCCCTGGCCGAAGCCGTCATCGCCGACGCCGTGGCGGGCGGGGACGCAACGTGACCCTGCCCGTCGCCGTCCTCGTCTCGGGGACGGGCTCGAACCTGCAAGCCATCATCGCGCAGATCGATGCGGGCCGTATCGACGCCCGCATCGCCACCGTCATCTCCAACAAGGCCGATGCCCCGGCGCTCGAGCGGGCGAAACGCCACGGCATCCCCACGCGCGCGTTGCCCCACGGCGACTTCCCCGACCGCGCCGCCTTCGACGCGGCCCTGCTCGCCGCCATCCGCGACAGCGGCGCGCAGGCCGTGGTCCTCGCCGGCTTCATGCGCCTGCTCGCCCCGGAATGCATCGCCGCCTTCCGCAACCGCATCCTCAACATCCACCCCGCGCTCCTGCCGAGCTTCCCCGGCATCCGCGGCCAGGCCGACGCGGCCGCCTACGGCGTGACCATCGCCGGCGCGACCGTCCACTTCGTGGATGAAAAGATGGACAACGGCCCCATCATCATCCAGGCCGCCGTGCCGGCCACGCCCGACGACGACGCCCAAAGCCTCGCCGCGCGCATCCTCGCCATGGAACACCGCATCTACCCGCAAGCCCTGGCCTGGCTCGCCGCCGGCCGGCTGCGCGTGGAAGGGCGCAAGGTCCGCCTGCTGCCGGCAGAGGGGAACGTGATGGAAACGAGTATGGGAGCGGGAACGGGAGAACGCGTGGAGGGCGCTGGGCCGTGGCTGGTCAATCCGCCGCTCGAAGCCGGGTTTTGACAAAAGCGGGAGAGGGAGAGAAAAGGAGAAGAGGGAAGATGCCTCCGGCGGCCCGGAGGGGGTGCCCCCCTCTGGACCTCCTCGATAGGGGGTGCGGGGAGAGGGGAGCCGGGGGGAGATGCGGCCGTTCGCGGGAATGCGTCGGCGAGGCCGGAATTTTCCCGGCGCACCGCTCGCCGACCGTCTCGCCACCCGCCCCCGCTCCCCCGTCCAGGGGGTCCGGGGGGGATGATCCCCCCCGGCCGCCGGAGGCATCTTCTCTTCTCTCTTTTCTTTTCCCGACTAAGGCATGCGCAGATAGCGGGCGTCCATCCAGCCGGGCACGCCGGAGTCGGACACGACGATGCGGGCCCAGCCGTTCTGGTATTCGTAGACCCGCAGCGCCTGGCCGCGGTAGACGACGGTGCGCACTTCGCAGTTGGGCGAGGGGCAGGCGCGCACGTTGACCGAATCCGCACCCACGACGCGGACGTATCCGGCCGGCGGCGGCGGTGTGAGGTCGATGGACACGCTGCAACCGACGACCAGCGTCGCGAGCAGCAACAACAGACCGAGTGCGTGGGCAATGGACTTTTTCATGGCTTCCCCCTGGCGCGACAGGAAATAGTACATTTTTCCTGCCTGAATCGTCACGCTTTGTCCAGGATTTCCTTGACTTTTTTCCTTTGTATGACCACAGGGTGACAATGCGCCTGACCGTATTGGTGGACAACAACACCCTGACCGACCGCTACCTGCTGGGCGAGGCGGGACTCTCCTTTTTGCTGCGCGACGGCGGCAGCCGGGTGCTGTTCGACTGCGGTTTTTCCGATGTGGTCTGCGCCAACGCGGCCCGGATGGGCATCGATCTCGGCGCGGTGGATGTCGTGGCGCTTTCGCACGGCCATCTGGACCATACCTGGGGCCTGGCGCATCTGGTCACGCATTTCACGGTGCACGCCCTGGAGGGCCGCACGCCCGGCCGGCCGCTTCTGGTGGCGCATCCCGAGGCGTTCGCGCCCCGCCGCCTGAACGGCATGAACATCGGCTCCATGGTGTCCGAGGCGACGCTTGGCGACCATTTCACGTTCCGGCTGACGCGCGAGCCGCTGCGGCTCACGGACTGGCTGTTTTTTCTGGGGGAGATTCCGCGGCAGTTCCCCTTCGAGGCCACGCCCCCCATGGGTGTGCGCCTGACGCCGGCCGGGGCCGTGCCGGACACGCTGCCCGACGACACCGCGCTGGCCTATCTGGGCGAGGACGGGCTGGTCATCGTCACGGGCTGTTCCCATGCCGGCATCTGCAACATCGTGGCCCATGCCCGCGAGGTCACGGGCGAGTCCCGGGTGGCGGCCATCGTGGGCGGCCTGCATCTTCTCGACGCTTCCGAGGACCGGATCCTGGCCGTGACCGACTGGCTGGCCGACGCCGGGGTTTCGGCCCTGTACCCCTGCCACTGCACGGGGTTTGCCGCCACGATGGCCCTTGCGGCGCGGCTTCCGGTGCACGAGGTCGGCGTGGGGCTTTCGCTTTCCTTCGACTGATCCGCTGTTTGCCCGCACAGCCTCTTTTGATTACAAGAGATTCCCAAAAGCCGCCCGCCGGCGGCATCCGTTTTCATGGAGGAGCGCGCAATCATGTGGGACGCCAAGTCTCCCCGCCACGACGTGTCGCGGCTCACCGAGCACGATGTCTATCTTTTCAAGCAGGGCAACCATTTCGACCTGCCCGACAAGCTCGGCTCCCGGGCCATGACCGTGGAGGACGAACCCGGCGTGCATTTCGCGGTCTGGGCGCCCAACGCCAAGGCCGTCTCCGTGGTCGGCGACTTCAACGGCTGGGATCCCGGCCGCCATCCCCTGGCCGTGCGCCAGGACGCCTCGGGCATCTACGAATGCTTCGTGCCGGGGCTCGGCAACGGCGCGCACTACAAGTACCACATCCAATCGGCCGTGGGCGATTACCGGGCGGACAAGGGCGATCCCTACGCGTTCTACTGGGAGACCTCGCCGAGCACGGCCTCCATTGTCTGGGATCTCGGCTACGACTGGAACGACGCCGCTTGGATGGCCTCGCGCCACGAGAAAAACGGCTTTTCCGCGCCGGTTTCCATCTACGAGGTGCATTTCGGCTCGTTCAAGCGCGTGCACGAGGACCGCTACCGCTCCCTGTCCTATGTGGAGATGGCCGACCACCTGACCGAGCACGTGCTGCGTTCCGGGTTTTCCCATGTGGAATTCCTGCCCATCATGGAGCATCCCTTTTTCGGCTCCTGGGGCTACCAGACGCTCGGGTATTTCGCGCCGACGAGCCGCTTCGGCACGCCGCAGCAGTTCATGGCGCTCATCGACCGCCTGCACCAGAACGGCATCGGCGTGGTCCTCGACTGGGTGCCGTCCCATTTTCCCACGGACGGGCATGGCCTGTCCTTTTTCGACGGCACGCACCTCTACGAGCACGCCGATCCCAAGCGCGGCTACCATCCGGACTGGAACTGCTACATTTTCAACACCGGCCGCTACGAAGTGCGCGCGTTCCTCATCTCGAGCGCGCTTTTTTGGCTCTCGCGCTACCACGTGGACGCCTTGCGCGTGGACGCCGTGGCCTCCATGCTCTACCTCGACTATTCCCGGCGCGAGGGGGAGTGGATTCCCAACGCCCACGGCGGCCGCGAGAACATTGACAGCATCGAGTTCCTGCGCCGCCTCAACGAAATGGTCTACACCCGGTTTCCCGGAGCCGAGACCATGGCCGAGGAATCGACGTCCTGGCCCATGGTGTCGCGGCCGCCCTATCTCGGGGGCCTGGGGTTCGGCATGAAGTGGAACATGGGCTGGATGCACGACACGCTGCGCTACTTCGCCCGCGACCCCATTTTCCGCAAATACCATCACGGCGAGCTGACGTTCAGCATCTGGTACGCGTTTTCGGAAAACTTCGTGCTGGCGCTGTCCCACGACGAGGTGGTCTACGGCAAGGGCAGCCTGCTCGGGAAAATGCCGGGCGACGACTGGCGGCGGTTCGCCAATCTGCGCCTGCTCTACGGCTACATGTTCGGCCATCCCGGCAAGAAGCTCTTGTTCATGGGCGGCGAGTTCGGCCAGTGGCAGGAGTGGAACCACGACGCCGAGCCGCAGTGGGAACTGCTCGAATCCCCGCCGCACCAGGGCGTGTTGCAGTGGGTGGCGGACCTCAACCACCTCTACCGCGCGCAGACGGCCCTGCACGAGCGCGATTTCAAGGCCGAGGGTTTCGAATGGATCGACTACCGCGACGCCGAGGCAAGCGTGCTGGCTTTCCTGCGCCGCGGCAAGCGGCATGACGACGTGGTGCTCGTGGCGCTCAATTTCACGCCCGTACCCCGCGAGGGCTACCGCATCGGCGTGCCCATCCCCGGCCTGTGGACGGAACTTTTAAACAGCGACGCCAAGGCCTATGGCGGCTCCGGGCTCGGCAACGCCGGCGCGGTCATGGCCGAGGAGATCGAGAGCTTCGACCATCCCTTCTCCCTCAGTCTGACCCTGCCGCCGCTGGCGGCCGTATTCATGCGGCCGGCGCGGTAAGTGAGGGCGAGGAGAAGAGAAGAATGCCTCCGGCGGCCAGGAGGGGGTCACTTCCTCCTGGACCTCCCGAAAGGGGGGCGGGGCACGGTACGAGGTTTGGTGTGGCGGGGCGGGGTTCCGGAGGTCAGTGGGCGAGCATTTCCACGAGCGCGCCGACGTCCGGAGCCAGGTAGTCCGGGCTGTGGCGGGCGAGTTCGGCGAGCGGCGTGCGGCCGCTGGCCACGCCGGCCGTGCGCGTGCCGGCGGCGCGGCCCGTGGCGATGTCCATGGGATGGTCGCCGACCATGAGCGCGCGCGCGGGGTCCGCGCCAAGCGCCGCCAGGGCGTCCAGGAGATGTCCCGGGTCCGGCTTGACGCGCCGGGCGTCGTCGCGGGCGAGCAGCACCCCGGCATAGGCGGCAAGGTCGGGAAAGACCGTGAGCACCGCCGCGCGGCAGTTGCGGGTGATGACGCCGACCTTGGTCCCGGCGTCGGTCAGACGGGTGAGCGCGGCCTTCGTGGCGGGAAAAAGTCTGGCCCCGGCGGCCGAGGCGACTTCCTGGTCCCGGATGCCCCGGGCCACGGCTGCCTCGAACGCTTCCGCCTGCGCGGGCGAAACCTCGCGAATCCGCGCGGCGAGCCTTGCGGCGTATTCCAGGGCGGGAAGGCCGTCGGCCGGCGGCGGATCAGGCAGGCGGACGGCGGCTTCGCGGGCCACCATTTCCTTCATGACCTTGAAATCGATGACGAGTTCGGCAAGAGTGCCGTCGAAGTCGAACACGACGGCGTTGAAAGGCAGGCGGAAATGCGTCACGCCAAAACCCCCGGTCGCGCATTGCCCCTCGGGCGCGCTGCGGTTATGCTCGGGCACCGTTAGCCGGTGGAGCCGTCCTTGGCAACCCGGCACAAACCTTTTGCCGCACCGATTCCCATGACCGCAACCCACGACGTCGTCATCGTCGGCGCGGGCCCGTCCGGGTCCACCGCCGCCCAGGTCCTGGCCCAGAAGGGCTTTTCCGTCTGCGTGCTGGACAAGGCCGCTTTCCCCCGCGACAAGCTGTGCGCGGGGCTGCTCACCTGGAAGGCCGTGGACGTGCTCGAGCGCGTCTTCGCCGAAACGGCCGAAGGGCTTCTCGCCACGGGTGTGTTCAATACGGCCGCGCGCGGCTACTGCATCCGCTTCCGCGAGCGCGTCATCGCCGCCGGCGAGATGTTCTACCCCTTCCACTTGACCGCGCGCCGGGTCTTCGACAAGCACCTGCTCGACCGCGCCGTCCGCGCCGGGGCGGACGTGCGCCTGGAGTCGCGCGTCGTGTCCGTGGACCCGGCAAACGCCGCCGTGCGCCTGGACGACGGCCGGGAACTGCGCGGCCGCTACTTGATCGGAGCCGACGGCGTGGGGAGCGTGGTGCGCGCGGCCTGCCCCATCGACCGCGCCGCCTGGAAGGCGGGGCTCGGCGGGGCCATGGAATTCTACCTGCCGCGCACGGACCCGCTCCTTTCCGGGCGCGTCCACGAGGACCTGCACGCGCCGCATCCCACGGTCTACGCCGGGTTCCTGCGCGCGGGCTACGGCTGGGTGTTTCCGCACAAGGACTGTCTCGCCATCGGCATCGGCGGCCACAGCTCCCGCCACGCCAAGGAGTTTCGCCCGAAATTCCGCGAATTCGTCGAGTTCCTGGGCCTTCCCGGCGAACTTGCCGAGAAGTCGAAGGGGCACGGCCTGCCCTACGGCAACTACCTGGACGCGCCCTGGCACGGCCGGACCATGCTCGTTGGCGACGCGGCCGGGCTCGTGGAAACGCTTTTCGGCGAAGGCATCTACTACGCCTTGCGCAGCGGCGAGATGGCCGGCGAGGCGGCCGTCGCGGCCCTGTCGCGCGGCGCGGACCCGTTCGCCGTCTACGGCAAGGGGCTCAGGCGCGACATCCTGCCGGAGCTCGTCTGGTCGCGCAAACTGCGGCGCGTGCTCTACGCCAGCCAGTCCTGGGGCTTTTTGCCGCTTCTGTGCTTCGTGCGCGGCGGCGGCAGGCTGCTTGGCGAGATGGTCCACGGCGTGCGTTCCTACCGCTTGCTGCTGCGCCGTGCGGCCGGCCCCCGGCCAAACGGCGGGACCGCCGGGGCGTAGGCCGCCATGCGCCGCCTCGTCCTCGCGCTTGTCCTGTGCGTCGTGGCGGCGGCGCTTGCGGGCTGCGCCGGCGCGCAGAAAAAGAAGGCCGCCGGTCCCAAATCCTCGGGCTTTTCTTCGGCCGACGCGAAAAACGTCCACGATTTCATGGTGAAATACCCGGGCGTGGTCATGAGCGGCGACGTGAAGGCCAATCTGCGCCTCTACGCCGACGGGGCGAAGATCGTGCCCTTTCTGAGCAACATCGTGCGACCCGTGCGCGCGAGCGAACTGCCCGAGCGCCTGCCCGGCCTCCTGGCCGCCGAGCGCGAGGCCAAGCTCCGCATCGCCTTTGTCGAGCCCATGCAGGTCGAAGCCAAGGGGGAAAACGCCTCGGTGCGCGTGGTCGCGAAACTCGCCTGGCAGGAGCGCGGCAAGCCGCACCAGGCCGTCATGAACTGCTACTACGGCCTTGTACGCGACGAAAACCGGCTGTGGAAGATCAAGGAAGCCCACGCCGAGCCAGTGACGTCGGGCTTTTCCCTGCCGCCCAAGGGACAGCCCAAAAAGCCTTTGCCCAAGCGCGAGCCCCGGCACGACAAGCTGATCATCAAGGGCGAGCCGGAGCGCAAGCCGGAGCGACAGCCGGCTCCGCCGGAGCAACAACCAGCGCCGCCCGCCCCCCAAGACACGGATACCGCGCCGCCACAGGACGTCCCGCAGCCTGAAAAAGGCCCGCAACCCCTTTTCTAGCCAGGAAGTCCCTGTAGTTGCGGTAGTGCTCGCGCCCGGCCAGCCGTTCGGCCAGGGCCACGAGCAGGCCCATGGGCGAGGCGGGCAGCCCGGCAAGGTAGTCCACGACCAGGATGTGGCCGCCCGGCCGCGTCACGCGAAACATTTCGGCCAGCATGGCGCGCCGGTCGTCCGGGGCGTTTTCGTGCAGGGCGAAGGTCGCCACTGTCGCGTCGCAGGCCCCGTCGGGCAGGGCCAGACGCCGGGCGTCCATGCGTGCGAAAACCTGTTTCCCCGGGCAAAGGGTCCGCGCCCGGGCGAGCATGGCCGGACTGCCGTCGATGCCGACGGGGCGTAAGCCGGCGCGGCGCAATTGCGCGACGAGCCGCCCCGTGCCGCAGCAGACGTCGCACACGCGCCGCGCGCCGAGCCGGCCCAGCGTCCCGGCGACCAGCCGGCGCACGGGATCGAGAAAAAGCGCGGTGGCCGGGTCGTAAAGCCCGGCCACCCCCGCATACGCATCCCCGCTCATCGTCTCATGCCCACAACGTCTCTCATCCCCCCTTTCGGGAGGTCCAGGAGGGGCAGTGCCCCTCCTGGCCGCCGGAGGCTTCTTTCCTCTCTTTTTCTCAATGATTCCTTCCATAAATTTCGGTCATGGCGCGCAGGCGTTCGGCCAGCGACGCTTCGAGCTGTTCTTCCACGGCCCGCCAGCCCCAGTTGCCCTTGGCCACGGAGGGCATGTTCATGCGCGCCCCTTCGCCAAGGCCGAGCAGATCCTGCATGGGGACGACCGCCGTGGTCGCGCAGCTGGCCATGATCAGGCGGATGAGTTCCCAGGGCGTCTGTTCGGGCGCGATTTCCCGGCCGAGGTAGGCGAAAAGGGCGTTGCGCCCTTCCTCGCCGGCCTCGCCGCTGCGCGCCCAGCCGAGCGTGGTGTTGTTGTCGTGGGTTCCGGTGTAGGCCACGCAGTTGCGCGGGTAGTTGTGCGGCGCGTCGCGGTTTTCGGCGATGCCCGGGCCGAAGGCGAACTGGAGGATCTTCATGCCGGGAAAGGCGAAGGCGGCCATGAGTTCGCGCACCTCGGCCGTGATCACGCCAAGGTCCTCGGCAATGAGCGGCAACGACGGGAAATGGCGCAGCATGGTCTTGAAAAGCGCCATGCCAGGGGCCTTGATCCACTCACCGCGCACGGCGGTCGCCTCGGACGCGGGAATCTCCCAGTAGGCCTCGAAGCCGCGGAAGTGGTCCAGGCGCACCACGTCGTAGAGCGCGATGTTGTGGGCCATGCGCTTGATCCACCAGTTGAAGCCGGTCTTTTCGTGGGCCGGCCAGTCGTAGACCGGGTTGCCCCAGCGCTGGCCCGTCTCGCTGAAGTAGTCCGGCGGCACTCCGGCTACGAACACCGGGCGCTTGTGCCCGTCGAGCTTGAACAGTCCCGGGTCGGCCCAGACGTCGGCGCTGTCCTGGGTGACGTAGATGGGCATGTCGCCGATGACCTGGATCTCGTTTTCGCGCAGATGCCGGCGCAGCGCCTTCCACTGCGTTGCGGCCAGGTACTGGGCGAAGCGCAGGCAGTCGATGGTTTCGGCTTGGCGCTCGCGCACGGCCTGCAACGCCTCGGGGCGGCGGTCGCGCAGTTCCGCCGGCCACTCGTTCCAGGCCTGGCCGCCGCGTTCGCGCTTGATGGCCTGAAAGAGCACATAGTCGTCGAGCCAGGACGCCGCGTCGTGGCAGAAGACGGCGAATCCCGCGTCGGTGGCGAGCTTTTCCCGGTTTCGCGCGAAGGCCAGGCACACGAGCGCCTCCTTGTGGGCCGTCGCGCCTTCGTAGTCGGCCACGGCCGGATTGCCCCGGGGGGCGTCGGCGTCGAGGTCCCCGGCGTCGAGCCAGCCGTCGAGGGCGAGCTGTTCGGGGCTGATGAGCAGGGGGTTGATGGCGAAGGCCGAGTCGCTGCTGTAGGGCGAGTTGCCGATGAAGGTGGAGGTGGGCGTCAGGGGCAGGATCTGCCAGTAGGACTGGGCGGACCTGGCCAGGAACGCGGCGAAGCGGCGCGCGCCGGGGCCGAAGTCGCCGATGCCGAAACGCGACGGCAACGAAGTGATGTGCATCAGCACGCCGCTGGCTCTGCGCTGCATGGGGGTCTCCTTTGGGGCAAAAGGCTCGGGGAGGCGTGGGTGGGCGCGCGAAGCGGCCGCATCCGGCTTGCAATCCCCATACGGGCGTCGCATGACGGTCCGGTTGCCGCGCGGGGCAAGCGCCGCCTTGTCCCTCCCCTCTGGCAAAAAACGCCCGGACTGTCCATGCGGGCTCGTACCGGCCGGCAAGGGCAAGTCAAGCCATTGACGGCGGCCGGCCAAACCTGGAACAAGGGCGGCGAGAGGCTTCCTTATCATTTTTTTCGCAAGCGCCTCAAAAGGAAACGCCATGGACCTCGAGATACTCCGTCGGGCCCTTGCCTGCCTCGAACCGGCCGCGGACGCCGGCCGCGACCTGGACGCCGCGATGGCGCGCCTGCTTGGCGTGCTGGCCGGGATGCCGGGGCTGGCAAGTGCCGCCGTGGTGCTGGCCGACGCCGACAATCCGCCGGCCATCCGGGCGCAGATCGGCGCGCCGGACGTGAGCCTGCTGCTCGAAGCCGCCCTGGAGCGCGGCGCTGCCGGGGCCGTGCCCCGGGTGTTGCGCCGGGGCCAGCCGGCCGTGCTCGCTGACGCGAACGGTGCGGTGGACCTGCCGCCCGAGGCGGGGGCCATGCTGGCCGCGCCCATTTTTGCCGGAGAGGACATGCCCGGCGGCTGGTTTTTCGCCGACGGCCTCACGGGCGGCGACGCCTCCCTGTCCGAAGAATTGCGCGGGCTTACGGTCCTGGCCGAGGCCGTGGCCGTCCTGGTGCGCGCCACGTGCACGGGCCTTGCGCGCAACCGCGATCTGGCGCGCGAAACGGTCTTTTTGCGCTCCAAGGTCTCGCTGCGCTATCGCCACGTCTTTTCCGAGGGCGCAAGCCCCCTGCTCGAGCCGCTGCGCGCCGCCGTGGACAAGGCGGCCCAGTCCGACGCGCCGGTCCTGCTCCTTGGCGAGGAGGGCAGCGGCCGGGGCGTGCTCTCCCGGCTCATCCACGAGCTTTCGCCGCGTGCGGTGCGGCTGTTTTCGGTGTTCGACCCGGCCGAAGGGGAACATCCCGACAGACGCCTCTTCGGCGTCTCGCGCGGCATCGACAGGCCCGGCGTTCCCGGATGCATCGAGGAGACCGACGGCGGCACGCTGCTCATCGAGCAGGCCCACCGGCTGCCGCCGGCCCTGGTCGAGCGTCTGGCCCGGTTCCTGACCGAAGGTGCGTTCGCGCGCATGGGCGGCACGCGCCGGCGCACGAGCCGCACGCGGCTGCTCTTCTCGGCTCCGCCCCAGGGGCTCGCCCCCGAGCTTGCCGGGGCGGCCGCCATGGCCGTCATCCGCGTGCCGAGCCTGCGCGAACGCCCCGAGGACATCCCGATCCTCCTCGACCACCTGCTTTCTCTGGAGTCCGCGCGCGACGCCCGCCGCCTGTCGCTCACGCCCAAGGCGCTCAAGGCCCTGGAGGCCTACGACTGGCCCGGCAACATCCGCGAGATGCGCGAACTCGTATCGCGCCTGGCCGTGACCGCGCCCGAGGACCGCATCGACATCGCCGACATCCCCCCGGAGATGCTCGCCGAGGGCGAACGGCCGCAGGTGCTGCCCGAGGACGCGGCCGAGCTGCGCGACATGGAGCGCCAGCAGGTCCTCAGCGCGCTCACCCGCCACGGCTGGGTGCAGTCCCGGGCCGCGCGGGAGCTCGGACTCACCCTGCGCCAGATCGGCTACCGCATCCGCAAGTACGGCCTGGCCCGCGAGGGGCACGACGAGGCGGAAAACGTCTAACCGAAACGCCCCGCGCCGTTGCGCGGGGAGGCCATCATGTCGCAACGCATCAAGGATATCGTGGACGTGCTCTACAAGCTGGCGGTCATCGCCGGCGTGGCCGTGCTGGCCTACAGTCTGTACGGCAACCGCGGCGTCGGCCGCTACCAGTACATCGCCAACGGCGAACTCGAATACGTCATGGACACCACCACGGGCGTCATCTACCAGGGCGGCTATTCCATGAACCATATCACCGGCAAGGAATCCTCGGGCGGCAGGCCCAAGAAATAGCCATGTCGGTCATGTCAATTAAAACATAAGCTATTTTTAATATTGGATATTGTCGCTGCGGCACCCCCATGCTAGGGATCGAAACCGCCGCGCAACCGGCGCGGCGACAGGGGGACCGCATGAATACCGCACGCGCCGCAGGCTGTATTTTCTACCTGGGATTCGACGACACGGACACCAAGACCTCGCCCAAGGGCACGGGGCGTACCATTCGCGATTTCTGCGCCGGGCTGCCCGAATCCTTTACGCTTCGCGCCGTGCTGCGCCACCAACTGCCCAAACTCCCCGAGATTCCCTTTACGAGCAACAACAGTTCGGCCTGCGCCGTGCTCGAGGCGGACGATCCCTCCCTGGGGCGCGGCCTGTTCGATGCGGCCGCGGCCTATCTCGCGGGCAACGCCCCGGAGGGCAGCGACCCGGGCGTGTGCCTCTCCGCGGCCGGCGACGTGAACGACGCCCTGGTCGCCTTCGCCCTGTCCTGCAACGCGGGGAAGGTCGCCCAGCGCGACGCCATGGCCGCGGCGTCCGGCGCGCATCTGGCTGGCGTTGGCGGCAGCAACGACGGCATCATCGGCGCGGCGGCGGCCGTGGGCCTGACCCGGCACGGCTGGTGCGGCCGCTTCATCGAGCTTGGCGACATGCGCCGGCTGCCGGCCTTGGTTGCCGTGTCCGAGCTGGAAGCCCGGGGCATCCGCGTCGTTTCCGTGGACCGCGATCCCCTCGTCCCCCTTTCCGGCGACAGCGTCGCGACCGGCGGCTGGCTGCGGCCGTCGCTATGGGGCGGGCAGGCCGTGCTCCAGGTGCGCGCCGACGGCCTCGGCCGCTGGGTTGCGGCGCTCGGCAAGCGCGCCGGCAAGGCGGCTGGCGGGATCGCCTAGCGGCGCGTCCCCGCTGCCTATTTCCCCTTAAAAATACGGCCGTATTTGGAAGGGGCGCAACGCTAGCCGGCGTCCTTTTCCCGGTAGCGCGTCACGAAGGCGAGCAGCGACGCCGCCTGCCGTTCCATGTAGCCCACCCAGGCGTGGAGCACCTCGCGGCCCTCGTCCGTGATGGCGTAGACGCGTTTGGCCGGTCCCGATCCCGTGGCGTCCCACTGCGAGGCCACGAGCCCTTCCTCCTCCATTTGGCGCAGGTGCCGGTAGATCATGCCCGGTGGCGCATCGCCCTTGAGAAATCCGAATTCGCCAATCTGCTGCAACAGCTCGTAGCCATGAGAGCTGCCGTCGAGCAGCGCCATGAGGATCGAGGGTTGCATGTAGCGGTCCGGTTTGCCCGGACCAATTTTTTCCGCCATCGGGTACACCCCCTTGACATAGATGCTTTAAGCACATAGGTTACATTTGCCAACTCAAACACACCCCAGCCCCATGGAGGAGCACCATGTCCACCATTTTCGCGCGCGAGCGCCGCAAGATCGAAAAGGGCGAGAAGAGGCCCCGTTACCGTGTCGTGGCTGCCACGGGCGACGTGAAGTTTTTTGCCGAACACATCCGTAAACGCGAGCTGGACACCATTGCCGCCGCCATCGGCGCGCAGGTCGTCTACCTTCCCACCGATGCCGCGCGTGAAGGCGGCGGGCAGGACTAGCCGGCATCGTATAACGCCAATGTTGATGAGGCGTCGCCTTCGTGGCCGCGGGAGCGGTTGCCGGGTCCGCGCCGCCTGCCTTCCGTGTTGCCGCGCCGGGGACTCGTTCCCGGCGCGGCTTTTGTCGCTGCATCCGGTATTCCGGCATGGGGCTCCGCGGGCGGCCGCGCCAGCCGTAAGGTGGCTGGCGCGGCCCCTGCGCTACTCCTTGGTGACGATGGTGCCGACGTGTTCCCCGTCCAGGGCCGCCAGGATATGCTCCGGGTGGCGCAGGGCGTCGATGATCTGGAACTGCGTGATGGTCTTGGCGTACTTGAGGAAACGCAGCACGGGACGTTCCACGATCAGGTCGTCGAGGTCCAGGGCGATCAGTTCGTCCACGGTCAGCCGGTGGTAGTATTCGAGCTTTTCCCGGTCCTTGGCCTTTTTCGGATCGTCGCTGTAGAGGCCCCTTTCGTCCTTGAGGTAGAGCAGGGACTTGGCGCCGATGTTTTCGGCCAGAAGAAACGCGCCGCAGTCCGTGCGGTGCGGCGGGATGAAGCCGTCTTCCGCCGGGTGCTCGAAAAAGCCGTAGGGCGGGATGCCCGGGGTGATGGGCAGGTAGCCGAGCTGGCAGAACATGGTGAGCTGTTCCAGGTGGTCGCCGTGCCCGATGCGCACGCCGCCGTGCTTGGACAGCAGCACCGAGAGGATTTCCGCGTTCTGCGAGGCGACCTTGTCCCCGAGTTTGGACAGCACGCCCGTGGGCATGCCGAGCTCCAGGCCGATGTTGTAGATGTGGCGCGCGCGCGTGCCGCCGCCGGTCATGAGGATGAGCTTGTGTTTTTCCTTGGCCGCGAGCAGCACGTCGATGATCGGCAACAGCGCCTTGGCGCCCCGGTCCATGATGGACTGGCCGCCGATTTTCAGCACGTTGACGTCGGGGTGCATGCGGAAGACTTCCTTGCGGGACATGCCCGTGAGGAGCTTCTTGCTCACCAGCGATTCGCCCATCAGCGGCGACTCGATGTGCAGCCGTCCGCCTTCCTGTTCTTCCTTGACGAGTTTGCCCATGGTTTCCCCCTGGTGATTATGCGCGACGATAGATATCGATCAAGGATATATCCTCTAAGGGCATACCAGACAAGAGGTAGGGTCGGAACTTTTTCGCGCTTCGCGCCTCAGCCGCCAAGGGCCGCGGCGTAGAGGCGCGCGAGCATGGCCGCAGGCATTTTCGCCTGCCACAGGCCCAGGGCGACCGCGATGCCGAAAGCCGCGGCGAACACGGCGCAGGCCCCCGCACCCGTCAGCCACCACGGCGCGCGGCGGCCGAGGAAGGAAAAGGACGCGGCCCGGGCGGCGCTGGGGCAGGCCGTCACGCACGCGGCGCAGCCGCTGCACGTCATGGGGCGCGGCCCGGCGTTGATGGGCAGGTCCACGGGGCAGACCTTGCGGCAGCGCCCGCAACCGGTGCAGGCGTCGGCATCGCGGACAAGCGCCGTGGGACCTATCCTGGCGAGAAGCCCGAGCAGCGCGCCGTAGGGACACAGCCAGCGGCAAAACGAGCCTCTGAAGACCAGGCCGAGCATGGCGAGCGCGGCCAGGACCAGGACCGCGACCAGCCCCGGCCGGGTAAAAAAGAGCAGCATCCTGGCGTCGGCCGTCATGTTGTAGGAGGAGCGCAGGAATCCGGCCACGGCGGCGGCGTCCATGGCGAAGAAGGTCGTGAAGAGGAAAAAGGCCAGCAGCAGGTACTTGGGCAGGCCGAGGACCGCGTCGAGGCGGCCTGGCAGGCTGCGCGCGAGGCCCAGGCGCGCGCCGAGCCTGCCCAGGCGCGTGGCCACGAACCCCACCGGACAGACGTGGCCGCAAAAGCCCTTGCGAAAGACGAAGCTCATGCCCAGGGCGGCCAGGAAGATGGCGAGCCCGGCCGGATGCACGGGGTCCCATCGGCCCGAGGTGAAGAACTCCCGCGCGCCGAGCAGGGCGCTGATGGGCAAAAAGCCCTCCACCGCCGCGGGCCGCGCCGCCTCGGGGCCGGCCCCCACGGCGTAGCGGCAGAAGAGAAAAAAGCGCCAGCCCACGACGAGCGAGGCCAGGAAGAAAAACCATTGGGGAAGACGGGAAAGCGCCTTGGGTGTCATCCGAAAAGACATGGGGAACCCTTCGGCTTGCGGCCGGGATGCTGGGATTGTCGGGGAAGGGAAAAGAAAACGGGCGGCCGCGGCGCGGTGCTTGGATCAGCGTCCCGGGGCGTCGGGCAGGACGTTCCGGATGGCGCTCCAGAGCTCCTCGGCGGTGAAGGGCTTGACCAGGTAGCCGCTGACCTTGGCCGCGTCTGCTTCGGCGAAGTTGGACTCGAGCGCCTCGGCCGTGACCATGATGAAGGGGATGTCGGCGCGCGCCACGCCGCCGCGCACGCAACGCAACAGATCGATGCCTTTCATGCCCGGCATGTTCCAGTCGGAGACGATGCAGTCGATAGGCTCGCCGGACAGCACCTCCAAGGCCTGCCGCCCGTTGGCGGCTTCGAGCACATCGACCCCGTCCTGGCCAAGCATCTTGCGGATGATTCCCCGCATGACCTTGGAATCGTCCACGACGAGGACCTTCAAAGTCGTCTCCTTTTCCGATGCGGCATGCAGGGGCGCATGCCGCGTTCATGTTGCAAGGCAGTTGATTGAAACCTTTTCCGGGAAAAAGCAAGCCCTCCTGGGGTTGCGGGGCGCGGCGCGCCGTTACCGGCGCGCCGCCACGGACACCGTGCACTTGCTGAGAAAACCGCTCGGGTTGTAGGAGAGCTTCGCCTTGCGCAGGCCCTCGTCGCCGAGGTCCTGTTCGCGGTTGACCAGCGCGTAGCCCTCTCCCGCGTCGGCCAGGAACATCTGGCTGATGGCCTGGTAGATGCCCTTGAACCCGGGCCGGCCCTTTTCGAAATGGATGACGAGCATCTCCGGGGTGAGCGCCTCGGCCACGGTGTAGGCGACCATCTCGCCGTCCACGCGGATGGCCCCGCCCATGAGCCCGGGGATGCGGTCCCAGTTCTGGAGCACGCGCACGATGGCCTGGTTCTCGGCGAGCAGCGCGCCGGACTCCTCGGGGTCGCGCCAGGAGAACCACTGGCGCTGCATCTCCAGGGTCTCTTCCACGCATTCCGGGGTCAGGGGCTTGTATTCGTAATCGTAGCTGCGCAGGAACTGGTTGAGCAGGTTTTTTTTCTTGTGGAACTTGTTGCCGCGAAGCGCGACGAGCTCGGGTACGCTGTAGACGTAGTCGGCGTGGTCCCGGGAGTCCTGGGTGGCGACCCGGTCGGGCATGGCGTCGCCGAGAATCTCGCACAGCCGCTCGGGCACGCGGATGAAGTCGAGGCCGTCGGACAGGCAGGGACAAGAACTCCAGTCCACGTCCATCCACGGGCCGACCGGAGCCCAGAAGACTTCCACGGGCTTCGTTTGCAAGATCCAGACATGGCTTTCGCCGAACCGCCAGGAAAGGCCGTATTCCTCGGCCCAGCCGAAGAGGTTGCCGAAGCTGTAGTCGGAAACCTTCTGGGGGCAGCGGGCCAGCCGTTCCAGGTACTCTTCCCGGCGGGTGAGGCAAATGGGCTCGAAACCGTCTCGCATCTTACTTCCTTGGTTTGCCGCCGCCCATGCCGAAACGCGTCCAGTCGACGTACTGGTACACGCACAGGCAGGCCAGGGCCTGCACGGCCTGGGAAGCGAACATGGACATCCACACCCCCTCGGCCCGGCCAAGGAGGCTATGCCCCAAATAGAGGGCCAAGGGCAACCGTACGCACCAGATCGAGGCCCCGGTCACGCACATGGTGAGCAGCGTGGCTCCCGCGCCGGTCAGCGCCCCGATCAGTATAAGTCCTCCGACGGTGAAGGGAATGGCCGCCACGTTGTAGCGCAGATAGGAAACGGCCTGGGCGGCCACGGCCGGCTCCGGCGAAAGCACGGACGCGCACCAGGGCAGAAAGGGCCACAGCGCCGCGCCAAGAAGCGTCACGGACACAAGGCCGGCGAAAAAAATGCGGTAGCCCACGCGCTTGGCCAGGGCCGGCTGCCCGGCCCCGAGCAGGTTGCCGACCAGGATGGAGGCCGTGAAATTGAACGCCATGGGCGGCAGGAAAAGGAGCGACTCCACGCGCATGCCCGCGGACATGCCGGCAAGGGCGTCCACGCTGCCCGAAGGCAGGGAGCCGGTGATGGCGAAAAGGAGCAGATACCCCGTGTGCCACACGATCTGCATGAGCCCCGACGGCCAGGCCACCTTGTAAAGGTACGGGCTCGCGCAACGCACCCAGCGCCAGGCGGGGAAGCGCGCCGCGCGCAGCCAGCCGATGCGCAGCAGCGCCGCGAAGTTGAACAGCATGCCGGCCGTGACGGAAAGGAACGTGCTCCAGGCCACGCCGGCGTAGCCGAAATTCGGCAGCCCGAACCAGCCGAGGCCGAAGCCGAAATCGCCCAGGGCGTTGAGCGCGGCGGCGAGTCCCCAGGCGTAGAGCGGCACCATGACCAAGCGCCTGGCGCGGAACAGCGCGTTGGCGATGACGAAAAAGGACTGGATGGGCAGCAGCCAGAGGAAAACGGTAAGGAAATAGCGCGCCGTCGGCAGCATGGGCTGCGGCACCTGGAGCAGCGAGAGGAAAAGCGGACGGCTCGCCAGCCCCAAAACGAGAATGGCCGCCGAGGCGGCGACGCCGAGGAGCAGGCACAGCCAGACGTAGCGGTCGGCGCGGGCCGTGCGCCCTGCCCCGTCGGACTGGCTGACCGCGGCCACGGCCCCGTTGGCCACGGCCGAGGCCACGACCTGGAAAAAAAACATGGCCTGGGTCAGCACGCCGATGGCCGCCTGCGTCTCCCGGTCGATGCGCCCTCCGACGTACACGTCGATGATGCCGATCAGGAAATTGAGCAGCATCATGAGAATCTGCGGCCAGGCCAGGGCCCAGATGGCGGCGTATCCCGTGGCGTTTTGCCCTGTTGTCTGGCGTTTTCCCATCAATCCTCCACGCACCGGAACGCTGCGGTGTCCGGTCCGCCGGGCAGGGGTCAGGCGATACGGGACGCGGCCGGCGCGGTCAACTCCCCCCTTTGCAGTCCGGGCCGGCAGAGGATAAGACAGCCGGAACCGGCAACCAGATGTCCGCGCCGGAAATAAGGGAGGAGCGATGCGTCAGATCGAGGCCGTGCAGCGGCTGCACCTGTGGCTGGAAACCGGCGACGGCATGCTGCTCGGGCTGGGGCGCATCCAGCTGCTGGAACTCGTGGAGGAGTTGGGGTCCCTCAACAAGGCCGCGGCGGCCATGGGCATGTCCTACCGGGCGGCCTGGGGCCGTATGAAGCAGACGGAAACCGTCATCGGCGAACCGCTGGTGGAGCGTTCCGGCCCCAAGAAAGGCTTTCGCCTGACGCCGCTCGGGCACGAGATCGTGCGCCTGTTCCGGGCCTGGCACCAGGATGTGGAAAACTACGCCCTGGTTCGGGCACGCGACATTTTTCCCTGGAAGACCGAGGCGTTCAGCGAAGACCCGAGCAAAGCCGACGCCTCCGGCTGACCAGCGCCATGTTCCTGAGCCTGCGCATTGCGCTCAAATCCCTGGCCACGCACAAGATGCGCACCGTCCTGGCCATGCTCGGGGTCTTCCTCGGGGCGCTGGCGCTGACGGGCGTGCTGCACATCTCCCTGGCCATGGAGCGCAAGGCCGTTTTGGAAACGGAAAAGCTCGGTCCCAATCTCCTCATGGCCATGAGCGGCAACATCCGCTTTCGCCGCGGCGACATCCGCGCCGACGCCGGCAATACGCGCTTCAAGCTGCCGGACGCCCTGGCGCTTTTGCGCGGGCTGCCTTCGGCGACGGATGGCGTGCCCTATCTGGCCTTTCCCATGCCCATTCGGGCCGGGGACAGGAAGACCATGTGCCAGGTGGTGGCCACCTGGCCGGCGTACCCAAAAATCCGGGGCGGCGCGCCGCAATACGGGCATTTTTTCGATCAGGACGACGAGGACGACCGGGCTCTGGTCTGCGTGCTCGGCCCGGCCATCGCCACGCGGCTTTTCGGCGCGCCCCAGGCGGCGGTGGGCCAGTCCGTGCACATTTTCCGCGCGCGGCTCAAGGTGCTCGGCGTCATGGAGGAAAAAGGCGCGGACGTTTCCGGGGCCAACCAGGACGAACAGATTTTCGTTCCCCTTTCCACCTACATGCGCCGGCTCTCCAACAGGGACTACATCCACGGCGTGTACATGCAGATGGCCGACGGCACGGATTTCGAGACGGCCAAGGCCACGGCCGAGCATATCCTGCGCCGCCGCCACGACATCAAGGTGGACAAAGGCCAGCCCGACGATTTCCGCGTGCTCACGGCCAAGGACACCATGGACCTCAAGCAGCAGGCCCTCGATCTGGTCGCCACGCTCGGCTACATCAGTTCGTCGTTGTCGTTCGGCATCGGCGGCCTGGGCATCCTGTCGATCATGATCCTGCTCGTGCGGGCCAGGCGGCTGGAGATCGGCATCCGGCGGGCCGTGGGAGCCAGGCGCTCGGACATCATCCGGCAGTTTCTGCTGGAATCCGGGGCCATGTCGGCCGTGGGCGGCGCGGCCGGGACTTTCGCGGCATTGTTGTTGTTGGTTGTTGTCTACCGCGTGGGCGATTTCCCGAGCGTCTTCAACCCGTGGCTCATCGGCGGTTCGCTTTGCGGCTCGGCCGCGTTGGGCCTTGTCGCCGGGGCCTACCCGGCCTGGGCCGCGGCCAACGTCGAGGTCCTCAGCGTCCTGCGCGACGAGTGAGCCCTGGCCTAGAAAGGGAGCGGCGGCAGATAGCGGCCGAAATAATAATTGCCCACGGCGATGGCGATGCCGATCAGGATCAGCCAGATCACCGAGAGCTTCTTCCAGGCCATGAGCACGGCTGCAAGGACGAGCGTCGCGCCCGTGGCCCAGTTCCACTGCACCTGCTGCGCCAGAAACACCGCCACGCTCACGAGCATGCCGACAAAGCCCGCAAGCACGCCGCTGACCGCCTTGCGCACCCAGGGGTTGTTGCCCACCTTGCCGAAGACCGGCGCGATGGCCACCACCAGAATAAACGACGGCCCCAGGATGCACACCGTGGCGAGAGTCGCCCCGGCCAGGCCGTGCATCAGGTAGCCGATGAAGGTGGCCGTGATGACCACCGGCCCGGGCGTGACCTGGCCGAGCATGATGCCGGCCGAAAGCTGCGACGCCGTGAGCCAGTGGCTGCCGTGCACCACGTCCTCGAGGAAAATCGGGATCGTGGCGAAGCCGCCCCCGAACGAGAGCAGCGACGCCTTGACCATGTCCACGGCGAGCTGCCCCATGCGCGGCTCCCAGAAAAACGCGCCCACGGTCAGCGCCGCCATGGTCGCGGTGAGGCACAGCACCTGCCGCAACAGGCGCGGCGGCATGCGCTCCTCGTCGCCAGAAGCGTCCACCGGCTCGGGCATGGGCAACGCGAGCATGGCCAAGGCGGCGCAGCCGCCAAGGACCGGGAGCGAGGGGATCTTGAACAGGAACAGCACGAGGCTCACGGCCGCGATGGCCGGCCCCCGCCAGCTTTTGAACGTGACCTTGCCGGACAGGCGCGCCGCCTGCAGGATGACCACCACGATGACCGCGTCCATGCAGGCCAGCACCGCCCTCACGATATCGAGGCTGTGATAGGCCACGTAGAGCCAGGTGAGGCCCAGCATGAGCAGAAAGCTCGGCATGGCCATGCCGGCGAAGGCGACGATGGCGCCGGGGACGCCCTTGTATTCCAGACCCACGTAGCCCGAAAGCTGGAGAATGGTGGAGCCGGGCAATATCTCGGTCAGCGCCACGCCCCGGCCGAAACGCCGGGCGTCGATATGCCCGCGCTTGATGACCTCGGTCCGCAAAAACGGGATGATCGCCGGACCGCCGAAATTGGTCGCGCCCACCCGGAAAAACAACAGGAACAGTTTGAGGTAATCCAACATGGCCTGTTCTCCGGGTTGCGGTTCGTTGCGGTCGCTACGAATTGTTGAGGATCGCCATTTCCTGCTCGGCGATGGCCGCCCAGTCGAAGACCGCCGCGCGCCGCCGCGCCGCGGCCGCAGCCTGCCGCCGGGCTTCGGGCTCGCCCAGCACGCGCAGCACGGCGCCGGCAAAGGTCCGCGTATCCTCAAACGGCGTCTTTATCATGCCGGTGGGGAAGATTTCCCGGTAAATCGGCAGGTCGTAGGCCACCACCGGCAGCCCGCAGGCCATGGCCTCCACCGCCACCTGGCCGAAACTCTCGTAATGGCTCGGCATGAGAAAACAGCCCGCGGCCTTGAGCAGGCGCACCTTGTCCTCGCCTTGGCGAAATCCGAGCAGCTCGATGTTGCCCGTCAGTCCCGCGGCCGCGATCTCTTGCTTGAGCTTGGAAAACCACCAGTCACTGCCGCCGCCGATGATGCCGAGCCGGCTCCCCGGGCGCGCATCGCACACCAGCCGCCAGATGCGCACGAGATCGAACAGCCCCTTTTGCGGATGCAGCCGCCCGAGGAAGAGGCCGTCGAAGCGCGGCGTGTCCGGCGTCGCCTCCACGGCGTCGAAAAAGGCCCCGTCCACGCCCATGGTCACTACGTGGACCTTCTCCGCCCGCGCGCCCATGGCGACAAGCGAATCCTTGTCCAGGGAGTTGAGCACGAGCAGGGTCGCGCCGGCCGCCCGGGCCAGCGCCACGGACAGCCACTGGGCCGTGAAATACAAAAGCCCCCGAATCGACGGCAGCTTGAAGCCTTTGCCAAGGACTTTTTCATAACCCTTGAAAGGGTTGGGCGCGATGAGAAAGACACAGACCACCAGACGCGCCCTGGGGTTCTTCCAGCGGCAAAAAAGCGCCGGCAGCAGATCGAACAGGAAATCCGACGGCGCGTACACCGCGTCCACGCCGACAGGATAGCGTGCGAACGGGCAGGTCAGGATGCGCCACAAATAAATGGCCAGCACGTTCCACAGCCTGTCCGATTCGCTGGCAAACGGCTCCCAATGCACCTGCCACGTGGCCCGCACGCCCTGGGACTCCAGGACGCCGATTTCCCTTTTCGGCAAAAGCAGCAGCAATTCCACGCCCTGCGTCAGCCAACGCCTCGCAATCTCGGCGAAACGGACTTCGCTGCCGTCCCGGTTGCTCGTATTCACCCGCCCCATGGCAGGCACGAAGATGCGCATGATGAAGGTGCCTCCGGCGGCCGGGGGGGATAATCCCCCCCGGACCCCCTTGTCGGGGCGGCGCTTTTTGGGGGCTGCAAAGCCAGCCCCCAAAAAGCGCCGCCCAGGCAAGGGAATCCAGGAGACATTGTCTCACCCGACACGACTATTTCGTAGTGCTCTTTTTATTGCCTTAAGAGGCTTTCAAAGCAAAATTCCATCAATTTCGCCCCGAAGGGGCGACGGGCCTGCGAGGCCGGAATCGGGGCGGCGAGCCAGGAGCGCAGCGACGGCATCGCCGCCCCGATTCCGGCCTCGCCGACGCACACCCGCCCACGACCTACGCTCCCATCCGCTTACCCAATCCCCCATCGAGGAGGTCCAGGAGGGGGTCACCCCCTCCTGGCCGCCGGAGGCATCTTCCCTCTTTTCTCTCCTCCGACCTTTCCCCACTATCCCCTCAACGTCTGCTCGTAGATCGCTTCCAACCGCGCGGCCACGGCGGGCCAGTTGAGTTCCTCGGCGATGAGCTTGTGCGCGCTGTCGTGTTTGCGTTGGCGGTCGGCCGTATCGGTCAGGGCGGTAACGATGGCTTGGCCGAAGGCGGCGGGGTCGTCGACCGGGGCGGTGTAGCCGCAGTCGCGGGTTTCCATGATGCGTTTGATTTCGCCCACGGCGTTGGAGACGACGGGCACGCCCGAGGCGAGGTAGTCGCCGAAGCGGATGGGGAAGCGGGCTTTTTCGATGGGGTCGTCGTCCATGGGCAGAAGCAGCGCGTCGGCGGCGGCGAGGTAGGTCGGTACTTCGCTGGAGGGTTTCTCGCCAACCTTGACGATATCCGGGGCGAAGCGCTCCTCGTAGGCGGCCATGCGGGCCTTGAAGGCGTCGGAGATGTGGAGCTTGCCCAGGAAGTAGAGCTTGAGGTCCGGGATGGACTGCCGCGCCGTGGCGTAGGCGTCGAGGAGCGCGAAGAGCGATTCGGTGTAGGTGTGGCCCATGGAGAGGACCATTTTGGCGTCCGGGGGCAGTCCCAGGGCGGCGCGCGCATCGAGCTTGTCCGGCATGGTGGCGGAGACGGTGGGGCAGTTGGGGATGTAGTGGATCTTTTCCTCGGGCAGGCCGGCGTCGCGGAATTTCTGCATGAGGATGGCGCTTGCGGCTGTGGCCATGTCGGCGTGGGCGGGCAGTTTGTCCTCGGTGAAGTCGTAGACGGCGCGCACGGGCGCGGGGTGGTGCAGGGTGAAGCCGCCTTTCCACATGTCGTCGTGGTCGAGGACGATTTTCACCTTGGGCCGGGCGATGGAGGTGAGAAGCGTCGGCAGGCTGATGGGGTGCAGCGGAAAGGCGAAGGCGTGCAGGATGTCCATCTTCTGCGTGAGGCATTCCCGGGCGTTCAAAAACATGCGCAGGGTGTGGCCGGTATGGTAGGTGGCGAGGTTGACGCGCGGCAGGATGCGGATGGTGAGGTTGCCGTCCTTGCGGTCGCGGATGGAGAGCGTGGGCTCGCGCGAGGCGCAAAGGAGCGTCACTTCGTGGCCGCGCGCGGCGAGGTGCCGGGCCAGGTGGTAGCAGCGGAAATAGGTGCCGTAGCCCTCGGGATTGTGATTGAGGAAGAGGATTTTCATTTAGAGATTCGTTTTCGTGAAGAGTTTTTCGGGCAGCGCGCGCACGAGGCACATGATGGGCCGCCAGAACCAGGGAGTGTAGACCACGGCCTTGCCGCGCAAAATGGCGTTTCGGATGTCGGCGGCCACGCGCGCGGGCGTGGCGGTGAGGAATTGGGGCGTTGGCGCGGCGGCGGTCATGCGCGTTTTGGCCCAGCCGGGTAGCACGGTGACGACGCGCACGCCGGATTGGGCCAGCCTGTGGCGCAGGCCGGAGAGGTAGGCGGTCAGGCCTGCCTTGGCCGCGCCGTAGAGGTAGTTGCTTTTGCGGCCGCGGTCGCCGGCGGGCGAGGAGATGCCGACGATGGTCCCGTGGCCGCGCGCCTCCATGTCCCGGGCGACGATTTCGAGGATGGAGACCGCGCCGGTCAGGTTCACGTCGAGGGTCGCCTTGGCCAGGGCGAAGTCGCGCTGCCCGGCCTGCTGGTCGGGATAGAGCCCGAAGGCCGTGACCACGATGTCCGGGGCCGGGTCGAGGGCGTCGTAGAACGCCTGGTGGCCGGCGAAATCCAGGGCGTCGAAGGCGCGTACGGTCACGGGCGTTGCGAAGGCGGCGCGGATGTCCGTGGCCGCTTCTTCCAGGCGCGCGAGGTCGCGCGAGGCGAGGGTGAGGCGTGCGGCGTCCTGGTGTGCGAGTTCCCTGGCCAGGGCCAGGGCGATGTCCGAGGCCGCGCCGAGGATGAGGACGTGGGGCGGGGCGTCGGCGGCGACGCGGCGTTTTTTCGGGGGCAGCAGCGTGTTTTTGAGCAGCCGCAGGCCGAAGCGGGCGTAGTTGGCGAGGATTTTCGGGTTGCCGCCGGCCTGGAGGAGCTTTCTGCCGATGTAGGACGGGCGCAGGTGGAAATCGAGCAGCGTTTTTTTGCGGAAGGCTTCGATCTCCGCCATGGAAAGCTTGGTCGTGCCCACGGTCGGCGCGTTGAAGTAGTCCTTGCCGAGCACCGTGCCGGGGAGCAAGCCCTCTTCGCGCGCGATCTCGTTGAGGCGCGTGCCGTAATAGGGAATGGCGATGTGCAGTTCCAGGAAGTCGTTGTCGAGCGCGAAGATGTGCTTGCGCGTGGCTTCGAGGTGCTCGCGGCCCTCCCAGGGCAGGCCGACGAGGAAGAAGCCGAAGGTGAGAAGCCCCGCTTCCTTGGCCCATTTCGTGGCCTGGAGGTTGTCTTCCACCGTGGTGTGCTTGTGGATGCGCGCAAGCGTCTCCGGGCTGCCCGATTCGTAGCCGAAGGCCACGAGCCAGCAGCCGGCCTTTTTCATGAGGAAAAGCGTCTCACGCGTGAGCGGCTTGACCTTGGAGTTGGCGACCCAGCGGATTTTCCCGGCCAGGGGCGAATCGAGGATGGCCCGGCACACGGCGGCGGTCCAGTCCGCGTCGAAGGTGAAGGTGTCGGACTTGAAGAAGAAGTCGCGGATGCCGTGGGTGAAGTAGCATTCGGAAAGTTCCGCCAGGATGTTTTCCGGGGAACGCAGGCGCAGCTTTTTGCCCGAGATCTTCGGCGTCATGCAAAAGATGCAGGCCGAGGGGCAGCCGCGCGAGGTGGCGATGGTCGCTTGGGGCTCGCCGGTGTCGGGGCGGGCGTAGAGGGCGTTTTTGATCAGACTCCTGTCGGGAAAGGGCAGGCTGTCCAGGTCGGTTTCCCAGGAGGCGAAGTCCGTGGGGGTCCAGACGCCGTCCTTCCTGTAGAGGATGCCCCGAATCGCGGGCACGGCGGCGGGGTCGCCGAAATGCGCGGCCGCGAGTTTGCCCACGATGAAGTCCGATTCCAGGCCGATCAGGTAGGTGACGTCGGCGAGGTCGAGCTGGTCAAGGAGCGCCGCGTCCGGAGCGAAGAAGATCGCGCCCTTGAGCATGACGCAAAGGCCCGGCTTTCTGGCCGCAAGCTCCCGCACGAGTCGCAAGTCGTCGAAGATGGTGGAATTGGTGATGCTGACAAAAATGCCGTCCGGGGCCTCGCGGTCGAAGTCGGCGAAAAGGTCGGCGGGGGCGGCGCGTTCGGTCTGGTAGTCGCGCAAGAAGACGGCGAAGCCTTCCTTTTTGAGCGTGGCCGCGGCGTAGCCAAGATCGTTTGGCGCGCGCATGGACGTGGCCGTGGACTGTTCCACGTTGCCTTGGGAGCGGTCCTCGCCGCGCTGGTAGAACCGGCCCGGCGGGTAGAACAGCATGATCTTTTTCATGGGCGACCGGCGTGCTCCAGATAGAGGATGCAGTAGCAGCTGAGGATCCACAGCAGGATCGAGGCCTGGATGAAACCGTCGCGCAGAAGCACCAGCGTCGGCGAACCGCTTTTGCACTCGACGAGCGTGATCTGCAAGTAGCGCAGCACGCCCATGATGACGAAAATTGCGGTCAGGTACAACTTGTCCGAGCCGTGCTTGGCGATGACTTCCGGCGAGACCGTGTAGAGGATGTAGCTGACGATGACCACGGCGGCCATGATGATCATGGACGCCGAAACGAACTCCAGGTTGTAGCCGTCGAGCGAGCGGCGCGTTTTCTCGCAGCCCGCGGCGGAAAGAAGCAAATCGTCGCGGCGCTTGGCGAAGCCGAGAAAAAGCGCCAGCAGAAACGTCATAAGCACGATCCAGTGACTCGGCGTGATGCCCGTGACCACGCCGCCAGCGAAGACCCGCAACACGAAGCCCACGGCGATGCAGCCGATGTCGACCAGGGCCTTGTGCTTGAGCGCGAAGCTGTAGAGCAGGTTGATGGCGAGATACGCGCCCAGAATGCCGGCAAAAGGCACGGAGCCGAGCGTCAGGGCGAGAAAACCGGCCCCGGCAAGGAGCACGGCGGCGAAAAGCACGGCCTCGGCCGGAAAGAGCGCGCCACTGGCCAGCGGCCGGGTGCGCTTGGAGGGGTGCGCGCGGTCCTCGTCCATGTCTTTCAGGTCGTTTATGGCATAGACGGCGCTGGCGGTCAGGCAGAAGGCGGCAAAGGCCAGCACCGCCCTGGGCAGGGCGGCGGGGCCGGCCAGCTTCCAGCCGAAGAAAAGCGGCAGAAAGACGAAGGCGTTCTTGACGTACTGGTGCGGCCTGGCAAGCCTCAGGCAGGACGCCAGCCGCGAGGGACGTTGTTCCATACTGCTCCGGCCCCCCGGCCAGGATCGGCCGGCGGGCGGCGTCACCATAGCCGGGTTGCCCCGGTGGTTCAATCCTTGCCCCGCGCCCGTTTTCCGGGCCAGGGCGCAAGCAATGCGGCGCAAGTCAGCGCCAGGACGGCCCAGGCAGTGCGTACGACGGGCAGCATGCGCTCCATGACCGCTTCGTCGCGGAAAACGAGCGTCGCCGGCCCTTTCGCCCCGGACGGCAGGGGGAAGGCGTCGAGAAAGCCGTATCCCTTAAGCGGCGCGACCTCCCGGCCGTCGGCCAGGCGCAGTTTCCAGCCCGGGTGGAAGGCCTCGGCGAAAACCAGCGTCCTGCCGCCGCCTTCGGGCAGATCCAGGGCGTAGCGGCCCGGATTGACGCGGGAGGAGGCGAGCGCGGGCGGCGTTTGCGGCAAAAGCGTCTCGCGCGAGAGCTCCACGCAGTCCACGGCGGCTTCGGGCGGGCCGGTGAGGCGCAGGCGCGCGCGGCCGGCGGCGTCGGTCGTCACGGCAACGCCCGGCACATTCAGCGCGCCGTCCGCAGGGAAGGTCTTTTGCGCGCCGTCCGGCAGGGTCACGGTCGCGCCGGCAGGGCCGACGAGGCGCAGCGTCGCGGCGTACGTCCCGGGAACCGGTGCGGCGAGGCCGAGCTCGGCCGGCAGCCGCGCCGCCGCGCCGAAGGACAGGGTCGTCCCGCCCGGCACGGGCGTCGCGGCGACCAGGCGCATGGGATGATTGGGGACATTGGCCTGGGAGGAAAGCTGGGCCTGGCGCATGGCGAAGCGCACGGTGACGGTCGTGGCCGGTCCGGGGATGCGGTGGACCTCCTTGCGGCCGTAGACGTCCTCCCAGCGGCCGTCGGGCTTGCCCTCGACCCGGAACAGGGGCGCAAAGGGCTTGCAGTCCACCGACACTTCCGCCGCGACATAGGACGGCGCGGCCTTGTCGCCGAAAAGGCGGGGATAGGCCTCGAGCACGACGTCCGTGGCCGGCACGGGCAAACGCACGGTGAAGGCGGCTTCGCCCGGGGCGTCGCCTTCGACGGCCAGCGTGCCGCCGCCCATGGGATCGACGTCGCGCAGCCGGGCATGGTCCCGGACGATTTCCACGCCGGCCCCGGTGGCAAGCAGAGGCACGGTCAGGCGCGGGGCCATGGGCACGGCCGGGGCGACGGTCGCCTCCTCGGCCTCGGCGACAAGGCGCGCGCCGCCGCGCGCGGCCAGGGCCACGACGGATTCCCGGGCCGCGTCGTAGGCGTCCTCGGGCACGGCCAGCATGCCCGCGACATACACGCCGCGCCCGGGCGCGGCCACGGTCAGGCCGTGGGGCGGACCGGGCTCGAAGGTGGCCGTGCCGCAGTCGAGCCAGTCCATGCCACGGCCAAGGGGGCCGGCGTCCAGCTCGGCCACGGGTTCGTCGTCGATGGCGACGACCGTGCGCCCGGCAAACGGCGCTGCCCCCAGGCGCACGAACACGCGCCAGGAGCCGTGCCCGACCAGGGGGAATTCGATCTTGCCCGGCCCCGCGCTCGCCTTGCCGCCGCCGTCCAGGGGCGAAGCGCCCAGGCGGATGTCGTCGAGGAAGCGGTCGGCGAGGTTGCCCCAGTCGCCTGCAAGGTTCGCGTCGCACGCGGCGGTAAACGCCCTCTCCGGCAGGAAGGGCAGGGCCAGTTCCGGCCGGGAGCGGCCGTACGCGGCCACGCCGGAAAGCCCCGCGCCAAGCCGTTTCACCTGCGCCGCGTCGAGGTCCGGGGCGGCGTAGAACACGCGCCCGGGGAAGTCCTCATGCGGGCCGTTTGCCAGGGAAAGCAGCAGGGCAAAGCCGCCCGAGGCGAGGAGGCCGCCGTCGGCCAGACGCAGCCGGGGCAGGAAATCGGCGTTGGCCAGCACGTCCACGGGCGGCGCGGCCAGCTGCGCGTCCGGGGAAAGGTCCTTTTGCGCGGCGACGAAGGGGGCGAGGATGTCGCCGGGATCGAACAGGGTTTCGGGGCCGCGCTTGGTGGTCGGCATCCAGCCGAAGCTGCCGTAGGAGAGGTACGGCACGGACGGGTCGTAGAGCACGCGCTTGACGGCTGCCAGGCCGAGCAGGCGGCCGAAACGGTCCGTGGCCGGCCAGGGCCGCATGAGGACCGAGAGCAGGTAGCGGGAAAAAGGCTCGCCAATGAACGTCGGCCCCATGACCGCGTCCTTGCCGAGCATGGCGAAATTGCGCGTGACGGCGTTTTGCGGCGGCGCGGGCACCTCGCCCGTGGGGCCGGCGATGGTCGGCCAGACCGTCACGCGGTAATCGTCCGGGTCGGCGGAAAGGGCCTTGGCCAGCTTTTCCTCGGCCGGGGAGGTGGGCTGGGGCATGAGCGCCATGGTCTGGGTGGTGGCGTTTTTGGGCGTGGCCAGGGAGCCGTTTAAGTAGGGCGCGAGGTAGACGGCGAGGCAGGCCGTGGCGAAAAGGCCCGCGCCGACGTCCACGAGGCGGCTTTCCCGCCAGACGCCCCGGCGCGCGATGACGGCGAGCCCCATGGCCGCAAGCAGGGACAGGCCCGTGAAATAGAGCGGCAGCCAGCGCGCCGGCCGGGCCATGAGGTAGAAGATCATGGGCACGCGGGCGAGGAATTTCTCGTAAAAGACCGCGCCGGCCAGGGTCTTGGACCCGGCCATGCACACGAACCCGGCCAAGAGGCAGGTTGCGGCGTACCATTTGAGCGCCCGCCCCGGCCCCTTGTAGGTAAATCCGATCAGGGCCAGGGCGAGAAGTCCGAAGGCCGCGGCAACCCAGGCGGGATTTTCCTTGAAATTGACGGGATAGGCGTATTCCGTGCCCATGCCGTAGTTGTCGGTGTGGCCGAGCATGGCCTGGCGCAAGGGCGCGGAGAAGTGGCGGTACATGTCGCGGTAGTTCTTGCGCACCTCGCCCGCGGACTGGTTGTATTTGACGGTCGCGCCGCCGCCGGCCAGGGACACGCCGGCGGGCACGATCCAGTGCAGGTTGAGCGCCACGGCCGTTGCGCCGGCGATGACGAAAACGGCCAGCGGCCGCAGGCTGCGCCGGCTGGCCGTGGCGGCCAGGGTGAAAAGCGCGGTCCCGGTCCCGAAAAAGACGATGCCGAAGGGCGAGGCCGAACAGGCGAGCGCGCCAAGGAGCCCCGCAGCCAGGGCCAGGCCGCACGTGCGGCGCAGGCTCGCGGTGGCAATCCCCCGCCACAGGAGCCAGACGATCCAGGGCAAAAGCGCCAGGGCGAAGCCGGTCTCCTGCACGTGGCCGCTTACGGCCAGGGAATATTGCCGGGGATTGCACGCATAAAGGAGCGCCGCAACGAGCGACGGCCAGGCCCCGAGCCCAAGCGCGGCGCACAGGGCCAGGATGCCCGCGCCGCCGACCACGGCATAGGCCGGGGGCAGCCATTTCATGATAAACGAGCCGCCCAGGGGGGCCAGCCCCTCGCGCACCACGATGTCGAACCAGCGGTTGATGGCCCCGAAGGCCCCGGGCGAGCCCAGGTCGAAATGGGCGTTCCAGCCGTATTGCGAGATTTCCGCCAGCCGCCGCACCTCCTCGGGGAAGGGAGGGGTGGCGTTGTCCCAGTTTTGGTAGACGTGGCCCGGAGCGAACAGGATGCCCCGGAAGGAGAGGACGGCAAAGATTGCGACGACCGCGAGGGGCGCAAGCGCCGCCAGTCGCTTTTTCACGAAGCGTCGTCCCCGCCCCGGCCGAGGCCAAGCAGGATGCGGGAAAGGGGCGTCTTGAAGAGCGCAATGGTGCCGAGCTGGTGGATGAGCGCGTCGCGCCAGGTGTCGCCGCCGCGGCACTGGCGGCAATATTCCGTAGGCAGCAGGCAGTATTTGAGGCAGCGCCGCAGCCTTTTGCCGGCGTCGCTTTCCAGCACGCCGGCCAGGGACTGCCGGGCGGCGTTGCCGAAAACGTTCTTGCCGTCGTAGTCCTTGCAACAGGTGGTCACGTCGCCGTTCCAGAGGATGCCAAAGTGGCCGTCCAGGCCGTCGCACGCGCCGATGACGCCACGCACGAACCCGGGCCGGCCGGCGTTTTCCTGGCTGACCCAGCGCGAGACGGTCTCGAAACGCACGGAGACGTTGTCCGTGACCTTCACCGCATGGTTGGCCCGGGCGCGGTCCGGGGCGAAGGACACGGGCGGGACGAGGCCGCGCAGGAGTTCCTCCATGCGCGCCTCGACGCTCGCGGCGGACATCCTGCGGCCCATGGCGTCGGTGCCGAGGGCTTTTTCGTAGACCGTGTCCTTGAAGACCTTGAGGATGACGCGGCCGGAAAAACGCGGCGCGGCGGCGACCAGCCGACGCACGCCCTCGCGGTAGGCCCCGAAGTCCGTGCGGGAAAGCGCGGCGAAGGCTGCGGCGTCCACGCCCCGGTAGCTGACGTAGAGCTCGTTTATGCCCGAGGCGACGATGCGCTCCACGTTGGCCTCGGTCAGGCGGCTGCCGTTGGTGAAGACACGAAGCGTGAGGCCCAGTTCCCGGGCCCTGGCGGCCATGTCGAACAGGCCCTTGTGCAAGAACGGCTCGCCCATGAGCCCGAACTGCACCACGGGTGCGATGCGCCCCCGGGCGATCTGGACGAGGATGGCATCCATGAGCGCCGGGTCCATGAAGCCCTTGGGCCGCGTGATGGCGTCGCTCGGGCAGAAGGGGCAGGAAAAATTGCAGTGGTTGGTCAGCTCGATGATGACGCTGTCGAAGGACACGGACATGGCGGGCGCTACCGTGTTTCGCGGGGTTCGGCCGCGTCCAGGAATTCGGCCGTGTACACGGCGGTTTCCTTTTTCATGATCTCGCGCCAGTCGTATTCGCGCACCACGAGTTCCCGGCCGGCATGGCCCAGGCGGGCGGCGAGCTCCTTGTCGGCAATCAGGCGCAGGAACGCCTTGGCAAAAGCCTCCACGTCGCCGCTGCGGGCAACGAGCGCGTTTTCACCGTCGCGGGCGATCTCGCCGATGGCCTTGAGCTTGGTGACCACGACAGGCTTGCCGCAGCCCCAGTACTCGAAGAGCTTGAACGACAGGTAGTGGTCGTGGTTGAGCGTGGCGCGCAGCGTCATGGCCCCGATGTCGCAGGCGCACAGCACCGCCGGCACGTCCGCGTGGGGAATCCAGCCGGGCAGGACCACGTTGTCTTCGAGACCGAGCGCGGCGATGCGCGGCCGGCAGACCTCGTCGAAATAGGGGCTGCCGCCGCCGAGGATGAGCAGGCGGGCGTCCGGGCGCTCCCTGGCGACCAGGGCCAGGGCGTCGAGCAGGATGTCCACGCCGTCGTCGTGCTTGATGTCGCCGTGGAAGACGAGCACCGGCGCGTCCTCGGGAATGCCGAGGCGCTCGCGCACGCCGGCGGTCGCGACGTCCGGCCGGAAGGTCTCGGAATCCGTGCCGTCGGGCACGATGTGGATCTTCTCCGGCGGCAGGCCGTGGGCGCGCGCCAGGTGTTCCTTGAGCTGGTTGCTCACCACGAAGATGAAGCGGGCCTGGCGCAGGACGTAGTTCTCCAGCCAGACCAGGGGCTTGCTCAGAAGCGGCATGTCCGTGCGCGCGATGTCGGAATAAAAGTCCGTGAAATCCACGAACACCGGCTTGCGGATGAGCTTGCCCGCCAGGACCGCGGCGAGTCCGGCCAGGGGGTTCCAGGCGTGCAGGGCGGCGAATCCCCGGCCGCAGGAGCGCCGGTACCAGACTTCGAGGATGACGAGCGAGATGATGGAGGCCAGGAAGTGCCAGATGCGCACGGGCAGTCGCCAGCGGGTGTAGAGGTGGCAGGCCCAGCCCGGGAACTGGTTCATCCAGATCCATTCCACGAAATAGGAACGCCTGGAGCGCAGGTCCTTGCTCGGGGAGACCATGTTGACCATCACCCGCTTCTCGGCGATGAGCACCTTGGCCAGCCAGTACATGCGCAGGTTGGCGCGGGAGACGGGGGGAATGGTGGTTTCGACCAGCACGCCCACCTTGGGGCGGCTGTCGAGGTCGAAGCCCGCGGGCACCTGGTTGAGGTGGTTTTTCGTGGAAAACAGCATGGACTCCGCCTGCGCCGGCGTGGTTCGCGGCGTGTTATGCGTTTTTCGCCCGGTGCGGGCGCGTGAGGCCATACCCGGCCGCGAGGCGACGGCGACTGTAGCGGGAAGGCCGCGCCGGCGCAAGGTGCCGCGCCGTGCGGGCCGTTGCCGGCCTCAGCCGGCCTGAGCGCCGAAGCGGGGCGCGGCGTCGTAGCCCATGGCCGCAAGGGTGCGCGTGTAGATGGCGTCCCAGAGGTTGTCGCGCGAGGCCGCGACCACGCGGTCGCGCACGGCGCGGTACCAGGGCTCGTCCGCGAGCAGGCGCACGGCCGTCTTGGCCAGCTCCCCGGCGTCGTAAGGGATGACCGCGCCGAGCCCGCCTTCGCGCACCTCGCGGTGCGACGGCGGCACCTCCGTCGTGACCACGGGCAGGCCGCAACCGATGGCCTCCCGGATTTTTATCACGTCGCCGAAACGCTTCACGTTTTCGGGAAAGGGCATGTACGGGGCCAGGGCGGCCGAGGCCGACAGCGCGGCGTCGAGGATGCGGCGGCGGTCCGTGACGTAGCCGTGCCAGACGACGGCACGCGAGACGCCAAGCGCCTCGGCCCTTGCCTTGAGCTCGGCCAGCTGCGGCCCGTCGCCGAAGATGTCGATCACCACGTCCGGCACGGAGGCGAGAATCTCCGGCAGCGCCTCGACGATGAGCGCCACGCCGTTTTCCCGGCAGATGCCGCCGCTGTAGAAGAGCCGGCGGCGGTCTACCTCGTCGTGGGACTTGATGACCACGCCGTCCGGGATGAAGCCGAAGGGCACCCAGAGCTCGCGCCCGAGCTGCGCCATGTCGTAGCCCAGGATGTCGCGCCGCGCGTCGCTTATGGCGTAGGTGTAGTTCCAGATGAAGTCCGAGCGGCGGCAGGCGGTCTTGTCGAGGAAGATATAGAGGTCATTGAGCGCCTTGTTGTCGAACTTCCAGGGCGACCAGTCGGAAATGTAGTAGGCGCTCTCCCGCACCTTGCCCCGGACCTTGAGCGCCGCGCCGCAAAGGGCGAGCAGCGATTCCACGCCGACGAAGAGGTCGATGGGGCCGGGCGTTGCCGCCGCGGCCCAGAAGCAGGCCAGGATGTCGCGGATCTTCAGGCGGAAATAGGTCTTGGGCTGCGCTTTGTCCGGCGCTACGGCCACGGGCGCGGTGATCCAGCCCGGCCAGACGCGCCGCTCGCGCAATTTGCCCCGCTCGAAAAACGAGGCCTGGGGCCGGGAGACCATGCCCGGCCGGGGCAGCGACAGCTCGAGGACGGTCGCGCGTTCGGCCCGGTCGCGGAAGAACTCCAGCATGGGCCAGGCCGGGGAATTGTGGCGCATCCGCTCGCCCGTGGCGGCGTCGGTGATGTCGGAGATGGTCGCGACCAGGACGGAGGAGAGGCGTTTCATCGCTTACGCGTCCTCGCGCGCGAGCACCACGTAGTGCTCCCGGCGGAAGACTTCGACGAAGCCGGGAATATCCAGTTCCTCCATGGTCACGAACTTGGTGCTGACCAGGAAGTGCGTGAGGCCGTACTTGTCCGCGATCTCGCGCAGGGGCTTTTGCAGAAGCGGCCAGTAGTCCACGAGTTCGTAGACGCCGACGGAGTTGTCGGACAGCAGCGCCTTGCCGTTATTGAGGAAATACGTGACCGCGTCGGCCAGGCCGTGGGGCAGGCAGGCGATGCGCACTTCCTTCGGAGAGGCGTTCAGGTGCTCGAGCACGGCCCACAGCGCCGGGGTGACGGACTTGTCCGGATTGTTGACCACAAGCTTGATCTGGAAAAAGAGGATCACGCCCAGGCACCCCGCCCCGACGATAAAGGGCGCGGCCTTGACGAGGCCCCACACGGCCGGGTCGGCGGCGAACTTGAGGACCAGGGCGGCGGCTGCTGCGGCAGCGGCGGCCGTGGCGTACTCGAGGTAGCGCTGGCCTTCGCCCAGAAAACGCATGTATTTGGTATTGAAGAGAATGCCGAGAATAAAAAGCACCACGGACCATTTGATGACCACGGAAAACCACGGCGAGGCCGCGGCCATGGTCCCGTAGTCCGGCAGGGCCAGGGCGACGAAGGCGTAGATGGCCCAGGGATTGACGGCGAAAAACGGCAGCACCGGAATCTTCCAGATGAGGTATTCGATGCGGCGCACGAAGTCGGTGTGCTTCTTTTCCTTGGTCGGGTTGCCGCGCACCTGGTGGGCCAGCCGGTTGTGGATGTTGTACATCCAGAAGGCGATCATGAGCAGCTGGCCGCGCAGGTACTTGAGGTACGCGCCCTTGAAGGCGAAGATGGAAAAGAGCACGCCGACGAGAAACACCAGCAGGCAGCGGGCGTTGCCGTCGATGACGGTGAAGCCGATGATGCCGAAAAAAAGCACCTGCACGGCCATGCGGTGGGTGAAGGTCAAAAGCGTCACCCCGGCCACGCCGAGGGCGAACGTCCAGACGCTCGGATGCAACGCGTAGGCCTGCACGCCGAGCATGGCCCACAGGAAGATGAGGCTCCCCGGCGTGCGCAGGCTCAGGTTGCTCGCCTCCAGGGGCACGACGGGGGTGAGCATGTAGAAGATTTGCGCCAGATGCCCGCCCACGGGCGCGCCGGTCACGGCCCAGCCCAGGCCGAAGACGGTCAGGCTTTGCAGCACGTCGAAGGCCGGGGAGATGAGCCCCTGGTTGCGGTCGAGCCAGGCCTTGGAAAAGCGCGAGCACACGAACGGCAGAAACGGCGGATTGTCCACCGAACCCGGCACGATGTATTTCTCGGGCACGCTGTCCGGGTAGCGGCCGTGGCGGCGGATGGCGTCGGCCAGGAGCGCGAAGCGCCAGGTGTCGATGCCGAAATAGCGATTTATAAGACGCGGCCAGACTTCCAGGGCGAACCCGGCCAGGGCGATGACGACGGCCAAGAGGATTGCGGTCATGGGCGGCTTCCGTTGCGATGGAGTGGGCGGGACCGCCGGCCCCGCAAAACGCGGCCGGCCGGAACAACGTCCCGGCCGCCGCATGGGGGCTCCTTACCGTCCCCCCCGAAAATCCTCAACCCCACGATGTCCCCCCTTCCAGGGGGCTCGGGGGGGATGATCCCCCCCGACCGACGGGGCCCGGGGCAGCGCCCCGGTTTTTTCTTCCCTTCCCCCCTACTCCTTCGCGATGCGCTCGCGCAGGACCGAGGCGATGAGGTGCACGAGGATCATGTGCACGTCCTCGATGAACTGGTAGTTGTCGCTCGGCACGATGAAGCAGTCCTCCACCGCGTCCTTGAGCTTGCCGCCGGAAAAGCCGGCCATGCCGATGGTGCGCGCGCCGCGCTCCCGGGCGAGGTCCAGGGCCTTGAGCACGTTGGGCGACATGCCGCCGCCGGAGATGCCGATGACCACGTCGTCCGGGTTCAGCAGGTTGAGCAGCTGGCCGTAGAAGATGTTCTCGAAGCCCGCGTCGTTGCCCCAGGCGGTCATGAGCGGAATGTTGTCCGTGAGCGGCACCACGCGAAAGCCCTTCTTCCCGGGAATCAGCGTGGTCTTGGACAGGTCGGAGCAGAAGTGGCTGGCGGTAGAGGCGCTGCCGCCGTTGCCCATGATGAAGATCTGCCGGTCGTGCTTGCGCGCCTCCCAGATGGTGTCCGCGATGCGGCCGATCTGCTCCTTGTCCAGGCGGCTGACCACGGCGCGCATGCCGAGCAGGTAGCCTTCGGGGGTGATGGTGGCGTTGAAGTTGCCGGTGTGGTCGAGCGTAAGCTGCGCGCCGCCGGCCTCGAAGCAGAACGGCAGCCGTTCCAGGCCCAATTCCGTCATCTCCTCGATGACGGCCTGCTGCGCCTCGGGCGGGCAGTAGAGCAGCAGGAAGCCGCCGCCGCCGGCGCCGGCGATCTTGCCGCCAAGCGCCCCCTTGGCCAGGGCCGCTTCGTAGTAGCGGTCGATTTCGGGATTGCTGATGTTCTTGGCGAGGTTTTTCTTGAAGTCCCAGGCCTCGCCGAGCAGCCGGCCGAATCCGTCCAGGTCGCCGGCGGCGAGCGTGTCGCGCATGCGGTAGGCCTGCGCCTTGAGCGCGTCCAGGGCGGCGATGACGGCAGCGTCGCTGGCCTCGGTGGATTTTTTCTGGCCGGCGAGGATGCTCGCGGAATCGCGTGAGGCTCCGGTGTGAAAGAGCAGCAGCCGGCGCTCCAGCCCGGACAGCACGCCCTCCGGCAGCGTCACCGGGGTCACGTCCACGCCGTCCCTCGAGAACGTCATGAAGTTGAGCCCGCCGTAGGCGGCCGCGAACTGGTCCTGCATGCCGATGGGGCGACTGAGCGCCCCGATCTCGATCTCCGAGGCGATCCTGCCCAGCTCCGCCTTGTCGTGGCTCTGGCCCTTGAAGGTGGCCACGGCCTGGACGATGCTCACCGTGACCGCGCCGGAAAGCCCGAGCCCCGAGCCCGTGGGCACGTCGCCCTTGAGCGCCATGTACAGGCCGCCCGTGACGCCGTAGCGCTTGAGCACCGCCTTGGGGATTTTCAGCGCATCGCTCAAATTGGCCTTTTCCATGTCCGGAATGCGCTGGTGGAGCTGGTAGTCCGAGGAGACGAGCTCCACCGTGCCGTCCTTGGTGGGCTCGATGATGGTATAGAAGTACTTGTCGATGGTGACGGAAAGCACCGCGCCGCCGTGGCGTTCGTAATAGGCGGGCAGGTCCGTGCCGCCGCCGCCGAAACTCAACCGCACCGGAGCCTTGGATATGATCATGCGTGCCTCGCAGTGGAGGCCTCCCCGGGGGAGGCGTAATGGAAACGGGAAAAATGCGCTTCGGCGGACAGGCCGCATGCGGCGTAGAGCCGGCAGGCCGGCTCGTTTTCCGCCTCGGTGGTGACGCAAAGCCGCGTGCATCCCACCCGGGCCGCGGCCCCGAGCGCCCGGCGCATAAGCGACAGGCCGATGCCCCGCCTGTGCACGAGCACCGAGACGATGTCCACCACGGCGTCCCTGCCGTCGTACTTGAAACTCACGAAACTTTCGCCGTCGTAGACCTTGCGCAGGGCCGGCGAGGCCAGGGAATTGCCGATCCAGGCCGCCTGGAACCGGTCGCGGCCGGCTTTGGGCGCGAACGCGTCCAGGTTGAAGCGGTCGTAGCGCAGGTTGTCCACGTGCTTTGCCACGGCCTCCGGGGAAAGGCGGTTTTCCGCGGTGTCGCGCGGGTCCGGTCCTGCGGCCAGCGCGGGATCGACCAGCCCGGCGAAGCGCACCTGCACCGTGACCTTGCGGAAGCCCTGGCGCTGGAAAAAAAGGTCCGCCTCGCGGTCCGAGGCGGCGATGCGGGCGTCGGCCATGACCCCGGGCATGGCGCGCAGCCATGCCAACTCGCGCGCGAGCTGGGGGTAGTCGTAGCGCGTCACGCGGAAAAAATCGCAGCCGAAGGCCGCGGAATCAAACGCCTGACGCGCAAGGCACGTGAACTCCATCGCCGTTTGTACGCTCCTGTCCGGGTTGCCGTAGCCTGAAAATCCGCTTCCGGGCTACGCGCGCGACGCCACGTAGGCTTGGGCCCGCTCGTACTTTTGTGGCGACCCAATATCCATAACATAGCCGTCCAGCACTTCGCTGTAAAGCGGCTCGCCCGCTGCGAGCATGGCCGGGAACACGTCGCGACCGAAATCGCAAAACCCGGATTCCGGAATGTAATCCAGGACCTTCGGCGACATGGCGTAGATGCCGGCATTGGCCAGGTCGGTGAAGGCCACGGCCGGCTTTTCCACGAACCGGGTGATGCGCCCCGTCGCGTCGCGGTCCACGAGGCCGCATTCGGTGGGGTTGTCCACGTGGTAGAGCCCCACCGTGGCCGTCGCGCCGCTGGCCTCGTGGGCGGCGGCAAAGGCGGTGAGGTCCACGTCGAAAAAGACGTCGCCGTAAAGGACCAGGAACGGCTCGCTGAAAAACTCCCGGAAATTGTTGATCGCGCCGGCCGTGCCGAGGAGTTGCGCTTCCAGGCCGTAGAGGAGCCTGACGCCGAAGGCCGCGCCGTCGCCGAAGTGGTCGGTCACGACATGGGGGAGGTAGTGTAGGTTCACGGCAAGGTCGCCTATGCCGGCCGCGGCGCAGCGCCGCACCAGATGCTCAAGCAGCGGCCGGCCGGCCAGGGGCACCATGGGCTTGGGCATGACGTCCGTCAGCGGCCGCAGCCGCGTGCCGAGCCCGGCAGAGAGAATGAGTGCCTTCGAGATCATGGGAATAAGAGTGCCTCCGGCGGCCGGGGGGGATAATCCCCCCCGGACCCCCTCGCAAGGGGTAAATGAAGTGGACCCAAAAGCGCAACGTCTCGCGAGATTTCGTCCCCCAACCTCCCCCCCCCGTCAAGGGGGTCCGGGGGGGATTATCCCCCCCGGCCGCCGGAGGCACTCTTCCTCTTCCCCTCTTCCCTCTCCCCTATCTTCCCCCCACGCCGTGGATGGTGAAGCGTTCGCGTTTGCCTTCCTTGGCCGTTTCCCAGGCGGGCTCCTGCCAATCGAGCGGCGTGCCGCGGCCGGGAGCGACGAGCACGGGCGAGCCCGGGAAGCCGGTCACATCCACCTGCACGTTGCCGGCGACGGCCATGGCCTTGGGATTGAACGAGGCGATGAAGGCGGCGGCGTCGGCCACGGCGTCCGCGTCCCAGGCGCTTTCGGGCATGGGCCGGGCGACGCCCAGGGGGCCGGGCAGGTGGCGCACCTTGAAGACGAGATCGCCGGGTGCGATGATTTTTTCCAGGCGCGCGTTGTCGGACTGGTTGCGGCCGATGGCGAGCCAGCGGTTGCCGCTCCAGAACTGGCGGCCGATGTTGGCCAGCTCGAAGTCGGCGGGCGTGGGCTCGGGCTTGTGGATGAAAAGCGGAAAGAAACGCTTGGCCGAGGGCTCTTCGGTGAGCAGGCAGCCGCCGGCCGGGGTGGGGATTTCGGGCAGGGCGAAGTGCGCGGCGAGGGCGAGCTGGTCCTTGCGGCCGCGGCCGCTGATGGCGTGCAGGCGCTCCCGGTCCACGAGCCCGGAGAGCTCGGCTTCGGTTTCGGGCAGGCGTTTGGCGCAAAGGGGCCGCAGCAGGATGCCCTTGGTTTCGGAGTCGCGGATGATGATGTTGAGCGCGTCCAGGCGTTGGGACATGGGCCGCTGGCCGAGGACTTCGCCGGAAATGATGAACGACGCGCCGTAGTCGGCGAGCAGCGCCTTGGCCCGGCGCAGCATGAGGATCTTGCAGTCCACGCAGGGGTTGAGGATCTTGCCCAGGCCGTGGGCGGGGCCGGCGGCCATCATGCGCACGTAGGCGTCGGAGACGTCCACGGGGATGATGTCGAGGCCGTAGATTTCGCGCCAGCGCGCGATCTTGTCGGGCTTGCCGAAAAAGGGGCTGACGAAGTGTAGGCACAGGACGTCGAGTCCCTGCTCGAGGACGGTCTTGGCGGCGAGTATGCTGTCGAGGCCCCCGGAAAAAAGGGCCAGGGCGTGGTAGGATTTCATGCGGCGTAGCTAAGGGCTCGGCGGCCGCATGGCAAGCGGTTTGCCCCGCCCCGCCGAAGTTGCCGGGCGGCAAGGATTTTGCTATGTAGCCGCACTTGCGCCCCAGACACTTTAGCAGGAGCACGGCGACATGGCCCGCAAGCCCGCACAATCCCCGGAAGATTTCCGCAACGAAGCCCTGGCCACCGCGCTGACCACCATCGAGCGCAAACACGGGCAGGGGGCGGTCATGCGCCTGGAAGACTCCGCCCACGTAAAAATTCCGTCCATCCCCACCGGCTCCATCGGCCTGGATCTGGCGCTCGGCATCGGCGGCATCCCCAAAGGGCGCATCACCGAAATCTACGGCCCGGAATCCTCGGGCAAGACCACGCTCGCCCTGCACATCATCGCCGAATCGCAAAAGCTCGGCGGCACCGCCGCCTTCATCGACGCCGAACACGCCCTGGACGTGAACTACGCCAAGCGGCTCGGCGTCAACACCCCGGAACTGCTCATCTCCCAGCCCGACTACGGCGAACAGGCCCTGGACATCGCCGATCTGCTCGTGCGTTCGGGCGCGGTGGACGTGGTGGTCATCGACTCCGTGGCCGCGCTCATCCCCCAGGCCGAACTCGAGGGCGAGATGGGCGAGACGCAGGTGGGCGGCCAGGCGCGGCTCATGTCCCACGCCATGCGCAAGCTGACCGGCACCATCCACAAGTCCAACACATCGGTCATCTTCATCAACCAGATCCGCATGAAGATCGGCATGACCGGCTACGGCAGCCCGGAGACCACCACCGGCGGCAACGCGCTCAAGTTCTACGCCAGCATCCGCCTGGATATCCGCAAGATCCAGACGCTCAAGGACAAGGAAGAAACCTACGGCAGCCGCTGCCGGGTCAAGGTGGTCAAGAACAAGGTCGCGCCGCCGTTCCGCGAAGCCCTGTTCGACATCCTCTACGGCACGGGCGTCTCCCGCGAGGGTGAGCTCATCGACATGGGCGTCGAGGCCGGCATCGTGGACAAGTCCGGGGCCTGGTTCTCATTCGGTTCCGAACGCCTGGGCCAGGGCCGCGACAACGTGCGCGCCTTTCTCCAGGAGCATACCGATATCCGCGACCAGATCGAGGGCAAGCTGCGCGAACACCTGGGGTTCAGCGAATATACCCCGCCGGCTTCCCCCGAGGCCATCGAGGAAGAAGACGGCATGTAAGGAGCGCCGGAGGGAAGAGTGAAGATGCCTCCGGCGGCCGGGGGGCATGATACCCCCGGACCCCCTCGCTGGTGGGGCCGGAAGGGCGTTGCCGCATGCCGGCGGCAACGCCCTTCCGGCCCCACGAGAGCGGGGAGGAACAGATTTTTTAGCCCCACCCTTCAAGGGGGTTCGGGGGGGATTATCCCCCCCGATGGGGTGGTCCAGGAGGGGCGTCGCCCCTCCTGGTTCTTATTCTTTCGAGGAAGATGCGGGGGATGCGTCCTTTGGTCTTCCATCCCCATGCGGAGGCATATCGATGATGACGGCCAATGAGATTCGCGCCAAGTTCCTGGAATTCTTCGTCGCCAACGGGCACCAGCAGGTTGCTTCCTCGCCCCTCGTGCCACGCGAGGACCCCTCGCTTCTTTTCACCAACGCAGGCATGGTGCAGTTCAAGAAGGTGTTCCTGGGCCAGGACAAGCCCGGCTACAAGCGCGCCACCACCTCCCAGAAGTGCCTGCGCGTGGGCGGCAAGCACAACGACCTGGAAAACGTCGGCCGCACCGCCCGCCACCACACCTTCTTCGAGATGCTCGGCAACTTTTCCTTCGGCGACTATTTCAAGGAAGACGCCATCCGGTTCGCCTGGACCTTCCTGACCGAGGTCATCGGCCTCGACAAGTCGCGCCTCTACGCCACGGTCTATCTGGACGACGACGAGGCGCACGGGCTGTGGAAAAAGGTCGCGGGCCTCTCCGACGAGCGCATCTACCGCCTGGGCGAGAAGGACAATTTCTGGTCCATGGGCGACACCGGCCCCTGCGGCCCGTGCTCGGAGATCATGTACGACCGGGGCGCGGAAATCGCCTGCGGCCCCAATTGCGGCATCGGCACCTGCGACTGCGACCGGTTCCTGGAAATCTGGAACCTCGTCTTCATGCAGTACGACCAGATCGACAAGGAGACGCGCGTCGCCCTGCCGCGCCCGAGCATCGACACCGGCATGGGCCTTGAGCGCATCGCGGCCGTGGTCCAGGGCGTGCACTCCAATTTCGACATCGACCTGTTCCAGACCATCATCGCCACGGCCGCGTCCATCGCGAAGGTGGCCTACGGCGACAACGACGAGCACGACACGGCGCTGCGCGTCATCGGCGACCACAGCCGCTCGGTGGCCTTCCTGCTCGCCGACGGCGTCATGCCCTCCAACGAGGGCCGGGGCTACGTGCTGCGCCGGCTCATCCGCCGCGCCCTGCGTTTCGGCAAGCTGATCGGCCTGTCCGACCCGTTCCTTTTCAAGACCGCCGGCACGGTGGTGGACGTCATGGGCGACGCCTATCCCGAGCTCGTGGCCAGCCGCGAATTCATGGAGCGGGTGGTGCGCGAGGAAGAGGAGCGCTTCGGCGTGACCCTCGACAAGGGCCTGGCGATCCTCGGCGAGGAGCTCGACCGCATGGAGGCCGCCGGAGAAAAGACCATCACCGGCCAGTTCGCCTTCAAGCTTTACGACACCTACGGATTTCCGCTGGACATCGTCAACGACGTGGCCGGCAAGCGGGGCATCGTCGCCGACGAGGACGGCTACCGCGCGAGCATGGCCGAGCAGAAGGCCCGGGCGAAAAAGGCCTGGAAGGGCAGCGGCGAGACCGACCCCGCGGTGCTGTTCCTGGAACTGCTCGAGTCGGGCATGAAGTCGCGTTTCGTGGGCTACGAGGCGCTTACCGCCCAAAGCCGGGTCAATGCGCTCATTTCCGCCGAGGGCCAGGCCGTGGAGCGCCTCACCGCCGGGGAGACCGGCTACATGGTCAGCGCGGTGACGCCCTTTTACGGCGAATCCGGCGGCCAGGCCGGCGACGTGGGCAAGGTGTCCACCCTGACCGGCGACGCCGCCGTCACGGGGACCGTCAAAGCCGGGCCGGAACTGACCGCGCACCACATCAAGGTGGAAGCGGGCGAGATCCTGCTCGACCAGGAAGCGGAACTCGCCGTGGACACGGCCACGCGCATGGCCACGGCGCGCAACCATACGGCCACGCACCTTTTGCACAAGGCGCTCAAGAACGTGCTCGGCGGCCACGTCAACCAGGCCGGCTCGCTGGTTGCGCCCGACCGGCTGCGCTTCGACTTCACCCATGTTTCGGCCATGACGCCCGAGGAACTTGCCCGTGTCGAGGACGAGGTCAACGCGGCGATCCTGCTCGACGCGCCGGTCGTCACCGAGGTGCTGCCCATCGAGGCGGCCCGGTCCAAGGGCGCGACAGCGCTTTTCGGCGAAAAATACGGCGATGAGGTGCGCGTGGTCGAGGTGCCGGGCGTATCCATGGAATTTTGCGGCGGCACGCACCTTTCCGCCACGGGCCAAGCCGGCAGCTTCCTCATTCTCTCCGAAGCGGGCGTGGCCGCGGGCACGCGGCGCATCGAGGCGGCCACGGGCCTAAACGCCCTGGCGCAGATGCGGGCCATGCGCGGCGAACGCGACGAGGCGTTGCACCTGGTCAAGGCGCGGCCGGGCGAGCTTGTGGGCCGCGTCAAAAAGCTCCAGGACGAGATCAAGGCGCTCGGCAAGGAAAAGGAACAGCTCGCCGCCAAGCTGGCCTCGGGCCAGGGCCGCGATCTCTTAAGCGGCCTGGAGGAGATCGGCGGCGTCAAGGTGCTGTGCGCCAAGGTGGATGCACCCAACGTGAAAGCCCTGCGCGAGGCCATGGACGATCTGCGCAGCAAGGTTCCCTCGGGCGTGGTCGCCATCGCGGCCGAACAGGAAGGCGGCAAGGTCAGCCTGATCGTGGCCGTGAGCAAGGATCTGCACGGCCGTTTCACGGCCCCGGCGCTGATCAAGGACGCGGCCGCGGCGGTCGGAGGTTCGGGCGGCGGCCGTCCGGACATGGCGCAGGCCGGCGGCACGAACCCGGCGGGCATCGACGAGGCGTTTTCCCGGGTCAAGGCGGCCGTGGCCGGCTAGCGAGACAACTCTCATAATGCGAGCTGGGCATGCCCCGGAAAGGGGGATGCCCGGAAGCGGCGACAACGCTCCAGGTTGCCGGCATGGCGCAGGCCTCTTTCGAAGAGGCGGGCCGTGCCGGGACCGGGAGAACGGCAAGCGCCGTATCGAACGAAGCGTCGGGGGAACCCGGCGCTTCGTTTTTGCGACGGCGCGCCCGCGTCGCCGCGCCTCCTTATGCCATGGACGACGGCCATGCGCGGTTTCCCGCGACGGACGCCTCCCGCGTTCGATGCGCCGGAGCAGGAGGCGGCGCCGTGCCCGTGCTGCGGCGCGCGTTTTTATTCTGGCAAGGCCGGGCCGGCTTCTGTCTTCCGTCGCGCCGTTTCGAAAACGATGTCCTTGTGCAACAGCCGCATTGTTGCAAATATTTCCCCTGGGCGCGGAATGGCACGGCCGTATGGAAGTGGGTGCGCTGCTTTCGTGCAATCGTGAAATACAATGCTGGATTTTGTCTCGCAAACCAGGATGCCAAGGTCGAGAAGCGCTATGTCTGAACTCTAGAAAGGTGAGGAATATCTTTCATAATAGGAAGGCGCATGCATTTTGCAGTAGAAAATGCGGAAAGGCGATCGCGTTGCGTACGAGTCGGCGGATCATATTCTTCAGCGCGGACAGGGGAGAATGAGACTGGATACTCGATTGTTATATATTGTAATATGATGCTGTAATAACGGTTCTTTCGGCAAGGCGCGGGCTACATTTCGTTTGCCGAATGTTTCTTGCTCGGGTAAACGCAACTGTAGTTTGAGGAAGCGCCGGTACGCCACCCACAAGGTAAATAAGGTCGCCCATGTGCCACACCCTTTCCCCCGCGCGGCATCGTTTCTGTTTGCAGGCCTTGCTCCTCCTCGCCTGTTTTGTCTTCGTGCCCCGGCAGTCCCTCGCGGTCGAAGGCGGTACAAGCCATTACATCCAGGGCGCGTACGGCGACTTTCTCATGGGCTACATCCCGGCGGCGGGCTTTTACGCGCGCAACGACACGATCTACCAGGCCGGCCATATCGACGGGGCGCTCAAGGGCGGGCGCGTCTACGCCGGGCTCGACGTCCACTCCGTCGTCAACCTCACCAAATTGACCTACATGTTCGACGTGCCGGCCATGAACGGCTTTCTGGGCGTCGGCCTCGGCGTGCCCGTCATCGTCAACCTGCATGTTTCCGGCGACGCCTCGGCCACCTATTCTTCCCGCTCCAACCCCACCGGGCTCCCCCTGCCCGACCAGAAAAGCATCGGCGGTTCCGGCAACCGGGGCGGGCTGTCCGACCTCTTTTTCATGCCCGTCATCGCCGGCTGGAACTTCGGCGAATGCCACATCGCGGTCATGCCCATCGTATTTTTGCCAACGGGCTATTACAACCCGAGCAAGCTGACCAACCTCGGCATGAATTATTTCTCTTTCGACGGCAACGTGGCCTTCACCTGGCTCAGTAAAAGCAATCTCGAGCTCTCGATCAATACCGGCTACATGATCAACACGGAAAACCCCGATACGCATTACCTCTCCGGCAACCTCCTGCATGTGGACTGGACGGCCGCCTACCATTTCAATCCGCGTTTCGCCCTGGGCGCGACCGGCTACCTGCTGACCCAGACCACGCCGGACACGGGTTCCGGGGCCAAGCTCGGCTCCTTCGAATGTTCGGGCACCGGCATCGGCCCCATCGCCACCTGCACCATTCCCGTCGGGGGCAAGGACCTCATGCTCATCGGCAAATGGATCCACGACCTCGGCGCGCGGCACAGCTTTCTCATGGACACGGTGTACGCTTCCTTCGCCATCAAGTTCTGAGTCCCCGGCGGCGGGTACGTCCCAGTCATTCCGGCCGCCGCGCCGATCCCGAGTGTGTTCCGGTTATGGTCCCAGGCCGCCCGCCTTTCAAAGCCGACAGGCAAGGGGTATCGTGATCGCGAGAGCCGGCACGGACATCGGAAGCGCGGTACAAGGCACAATGCCCCGCAAGAGGCCATATGCCGGCCCAAGTCCGTGACCATGCTTGCCCCCGGAGCGGCATCATGCCCCGGAGGCAAGCCTTTTGTGCGACACGGGCATTCCCCAACCAAACGGAGAGGATACCCCTTATGAAGTTGCATCGAACATTACTGGTGTCTCTTGTCGTCACCGTCGCGCTTTTCGCCTGCCAACTGGCTGTCGCGCAGCGAACCGATCCGCTGCCGTCCTGGAACGACGGCGCGGCCAAGACGGCCATCCTCGCATTCGTCGTGAAAACGACCCGCGAAGGATCGCCGGATTTCGTGCCCGTGCCGGAGCGCATCGCCACCTTCGACAACGACGGCACGCTCTTGGCGGAAAAGCCACTGTATTTTCAGATTTTTTTCGTCCTCGACCGGGTCAGGACCATGGCGCCGCAGCATCCCGAATGGCAAACGAAGGAGCCCTTCGCCTCGGTGCTGCGGGGCGACCTCGAGGGCGCGCTTGCGGGCGGCGACGAGGCGCTCCTGGAACTGCCCCTGGCCACCCGACGGGCATGTCCACGGCGGACTTCGTCCAGGGCGAACTGCTCGACCTCATCGTGCCGGAGCTTTTGAACGAGGGCGTCAATTATCCCGATGGGCAGATCCTGGCCGAGGACTACGTTTGCGGCTCGTTTCCGCAAAGCAGGATATTCGCGCGTGGCGTGCGTTGCAGCGACTGCCACGACGTGCACAGGTCTTGCTTCTGCTCAAGGAGCCGGCCCGGGCCGAACAGGCCTTTACGCAGGGGCTCGCCCTGTCGCCGCAGGACCAGCAGGTGTTCGCGGCCATGGCCGGCCTCTACCTGGGGCCGGCCAGGCGGACAAGGCCCGGGTGCTCACCGTGCGGATTGTGAGGGAAGCCCCGGGCCGCGCCGCCGCTATGCAGTTGCTGCAACGGCTGGGGCAGTGAAGCGATTGCCGTGCGCCTGTACGGCAAAGGAGGCCGGATGCGACAGGTCGTTTTGACATGCGTCTTTTTTTGGGCCCTGGCGGGCACGGCGTTTGCCGGCGAAACCCTGACATCGGTCAAGAACGCGAAAACCGTGCGTTGCGGCGTCAGCACCGGCATTCCCGGCTTTTCCGAACGCAATGCGGAAGGTGTCTGGAGCGGATTGGACGTCGATTTCTGCCGCGCCGTGGCCGCCGCCCTGGGCGAGGACACGCGCGTCAGTTACAAGCCGTTGCCGATGCTCGCGCGGTTTCCCGCCCTGATGAGCGGCGAGATCGACATCCTGGCGCGAAACGCCAGTTGGACGCTACGCCGCGAGGCCACCCTCGGCATCGTCTTCACCGGGCCGCTGGCCTACAGTACCCAGGGCATCCTGGTCGGCGCGCAAAGCGGCATTCATGACATACCCGATCTCGATGGGAAGGCGATCTGCGTCGTCAGGGACTCGACCCAGGACGTTTCCATCAATTTCTGGGCCCTGCGCCAGGGGCTGCACATCGACAAGCGCGATTTCGACAGCGACGAGCAGGCGCGCCAGGGCTTTTTCGAGGGAGCCTGCCAGGGCTACGCCAGCGACGCCCTCCTGCTCGCGTCCCTGCGCGTTGTGGCTCCGGGCGGCAAGGACGCCTACGTGATCATCAAGGACGACCACACCATGGATTCCCTGTCCCCGGCCGTGCGCCAGGGAGACAACGAATGGCGGCAGCTCGTGGAAGCCGTCTGGGCCAGCCTGCTGCTGGCGGAGGAGTTCGGCCTGAACCAGGCCTCTTTCCGGCCCGACGCGCCCGCGAGCCCGGCGAGGGAGGTCTTTGTGCACAAGTCCGATATCCTGGCCAAAACATTCGGCATCGAGCCGGGCTGGGCGGCCCGGGCCGTGGCCGCCGTGGGGAACTACGGGGAGATGTTCCGGCGCAATCTGGGCGCGGACAGCCCCCTTGGCCTCGAACCGGGGCCGAACCGCCTCTGGTCCCAGGGCGGTCTGATGATCCCGCCGGATTTCTAGGGCGCTCCATCGGACGTGGAGTGTTTTTGAACGGACGCCACGCTGGGCCCTTGCCCCGCGACGCCAAACACCGGAAGAGTCGTCATGCTGGAAGCGCAACCCCTGTCCATCACGGTCGTTTTCGGGCTGGTCATCGTCTGCATCGCGCTCAATGTCGCCGACATGACGCTGCTCGCCATGCTCGGCCTGTGCGCGCTGACCCTTGGCGGGCTGGTCACCCACAACGACGTCTTCAACGCCATCCGGGCATCTTCGGGTTCCCTGGCGCTGCTGTTCGGCGGCATGGTCGTCGCCCGCGTGCTTGCGCCCACGGGCATCTTCGGCAACCTGGGCACGCGCTTCCTGCTCCTGACCGGCGGCAGCGGCCGGCGCTTCCTGCTGCTGCTGACGGCCATGACGTCCGTGGTCTGCGCCATCCTGCCCAACGCCACGGCGGTGATCCTCATCGCCCCCATCGTGATCGGGGTCTGCAAGGAGCTGGACACGGACTTCACGGGACCGCTGATCCTGACCGCCGTCATCAGCAACGCGGCGGGCCTGCTCACCCTCGTCGGCGACCCGGCGACCTTTCTGGTGGGGCAGGCCGCCGGCCTGTCGTTCACCGAATACCTGCGAAAGATCAGCCCCGGCGGGCTCCTCAGCATCCTCGTCGTGATTCCGCTCATGCCCCTGCTCTTCGGCCCCTGCTGGAAGGCCCGGCGCCGCCTTTCCGCGGACCTGCGCCCACAGCCCATCGCCCGCCCGGGGTTCTGCTTCCTCGCTCTGGGCGCCCTGGCGGTGATGGTCGCGCTCTTTCTCGTCGGAGACTTCCTGCCCGTCACCGTCGTTCCGCCGAGCGCGGCGATCATCGGCGCGAGCCTGGCCCTGTTCGCCCTGCACGTGTCCCGCTACGAATCCACCGAAGCCGTTTTCCGGGACATCGACTGGCGCACGCTGGTCTTTATTTTCTGCATGATGTGTTTCGTCGAGGAGATCACGAAAACCGGCATCATGAGCGGGCTGTCCCGCATGCTCTACGCCGGCGTCGGCGACCGCCTGCTCGAGGCGGCCCTGGTGCTCCTTGCGGCCATCGGGCTTTTGTCCGGGTTTCTGGCCAATATCCCCGTCGTGGCCGCGGCGGTTCTCCTCGCCAAGGGCTACATGGTCATGGCGAAGCTCGTCCCGGAATTCGCCCTGGGTTTCGGGTATTCTGACTGGCCCGCGGCGTCGCTGCCCGTGTTCGCGGGCATGATGTTCGGCGGTACGCTCGGCGGCAACGTCACCCTCATCGGCTCCTCGGCCACGCTGGTCGCCGCCGGCATCAGCGCCAGCCACGGCAAGCCCATCGCCTTTGCCGCGTTCATGCGCTACGGCGTGCCCATCGCCATGTGCCAGCTGGGCGTGGCGGCGTTCTACGTCTGGCTGCTGTCCCTGATGGCCCGGCCGTAGCTTTCGGTGTCGCGGTTTCGTTTTTCGCCCCGGGCAGGTTGCCAAGCGGGTGCGGCGGGACAATACTGCGTCAGGCTGCGGCGGGGCATTTCCGGCCCTTGGGCCATGGCCAAGACGGGCATCCTCCCCGGATGCCGCGCGCGGAGGACCGCATGGGCGCATTCGTGATTCATCCCCTGGTGCTGGGGACCAAGGAATTCGACAAGGGCATGATGACCTATCAGGTCGATTACGGGCAGCCCTACACCATTCCCATCTACGGCTGGTACCTGGAGGGGGGCGGCAAGCGCATCCTGGTGGACACCGGGGAGATGCGGCCCGTGATCTCCGAGGCGAGGGAGGCGGCCATCGGCGGCCCCATCCACACCTTTGCCGCGGCGCTTGCCCGTTTCGGCCTGACTCCCGCCGACATCGACGTGGTGGTGCACACGCACCTGCACAACGACCACTGCGAAAACGACGGCCTGTGCGAGAACGCCCTGTTTTACGTCCACGAAAAGGAGCTGGCCCACGCCCGCGAGCCGCATCCGCTGGATTACCGCTACAACGAGGAATACATCGAGGACGTGGCCGAGGCCGGGCAGATCGTGGCCCTGTCCGAGGATACGGAAATCGTGCCCGGGCTGCGCATGGTCCACACCCCGGCCCATACCGAAGGCGGCATGTCCGTGTTCGTGGACACACCGGCCGGTTCCGCCGTCATCAGCGGCTTTTGCGTCATCCGGGAGAACTTCTATCCGCCGAAGTCCGTGACGGCCCGCGAGATGGAGGTCATTCCGCCGGGCACCTGCGTCAACGCCTATGCCGCCTACGACATCGTGCGGCGCATCCGCGACGCGGCGGACATCGTCATCCCGCTGCACGAGCCGTCCTTCGCCACGGGCGCGCCCATCGGCGTCAAGTAGGGCAGGCGGCAGGCGCTCAGCGCGGGGGCAGGTTCGGCAGGATCTCGTTGGCCGCCTGGACGAGGCTCTTGCGCAGGGTGGGCTCGGCGTTGAGGAATTCCGCCACGGCCGTGGCCAGGGGCTCGGGAATGCCCGTGAGGTCGCGGATGCCGAGACGCGCGTCCACGGCGCGTCTGGTCTTCTTGTCGATGCGCACCACGGGCGCGAGATGGAAACGCACGGGCAGCGGATCGCCGCCGGAAACGAGCTTGCAGCGCACCTCCTGCTGGGGTAGGGCCACGTCGCCGCCGGCATGCACCCGGCTGATGACCTCGGAGCGGTCGGCGGTCAGGTCCGCGGCGCAGGAAATGTCGGATACGAGGCCGAAGGAGGAGGATTCGAGCCGGGCGCGCGTGGCCGCGTCCAGGCGGAAGCCTGTGCGGCAGGCGATGTGCTCGGCGCGGGGATTGTCGAACACCTGGCGGCAGGTGTCGCCGTCGAGCGTCACCCCGGCCTGGGCCGGGGCGCTGGTTAACAAAATGAGCCAGCCGACAACAAAGATAAACGGAATCGGTCGCGCCATGACGTCCGGCCTCCCTGGGGTGCGCCCGCAAACGGCGGTCGGCGCAGGCCTACGCCCTCCGGCTGCGGGCCGCAAGGGCGGTGCGGTTCATTTCTTCTCCCGGCCGCGTTTGCCGGCCTCGAACACCAGCTTGCCCACGCGCCGGCCAAGATCGGCCTGCCGCGCGCGCACCAGTGCCTCGGCCGCCTCGGCGTTGCCCTGGGAAGAGAGCAGGCTCGCCGACTCCAGGTCGCGCAGATGCCGCGCGCACTCCTTGACGAGGCTTGAGAGGTCGAGGGTTTCGATTTCCGGCGGCACCCGCACGGATCGGACCTTGTTTTGCATGCGGCCCTCCCGTTTCCGAAACGAAACACGAAAACGCGCCGTATTGTCAACGCATCCGCCGCCCCGGGCGGGCAGCGCCGGGCAGGGGCCGCCCCTTGAGGGAAACGGCAAGCTCGGGTAGCGTTGCCGCTCGAAAGCCGGATGCGAAGGCGTCGCGGCGACGCAGGAGAGAATAGCATGGCACTGACGCGCGGCGATAAAATGATCATCATCGGCGCGGTTGCGCTGGCCGCAACCGTGGTGCTGGGCCTTGCCATCCTCAAACGGCCGGGCCTTTTCTCGGGTGGCGCGACAACGCCGGTCGCGGCGGTTCCCCCCGCGCCCACGGCCGCCGCGCCCGTGCCCGCCGTCCTGGCCCCGGTCGGCGCGCCGGCCCAGTCCTCGGCCCCGGGCGCACCCGTTGCCGCCGCGCCGTCCGCCGCCACGCCGACGCCGTCCGTGCCGGCGACGGTTTCCCCGGCCCCGGCCGTACCGGCAAGCGCCGCCGCGCCCGTGGCGGATACGGTCGCGCCGGCTGCGTCCGCGCCTTCGTCCGCCAAGCCCGCGCCCCGGGCCGCAGCCCCGGGCGACGAGACCCTGGAAAAGATGTTCGCGGAAATCACCGGCGATACGCCGGCCAAGGGCACGTCCGGCAAGCCGTCGGGCAAGGCCGCGCCCCACGGGTCGCAGGCCGTTCCCGTCACGGCCCCGGCCGAACCGGCCCCCGCGCCCGCGCCGCCCTCCGTCACCACGGAGCCGGCCGCGACGGAGACGCCGGCCCCGGCGGAAACGTCCGCCGCCACGGACGTCGCGTCCGTGCCCCAACCCGTCCCGGCCAAGGGCAAAGGCAAGGCCAAGGCCGCCAAACAACCCGAACCCGTCGCCGCCAAGCCGGCCGCGACGGAACCCGCCGCCGCGCCCGCCCCGAAATCCCAGGCCAAGGCGCAGGCCAAGCCGGAACCCAAGGCGCTCATGGCCAAGACCCAGGCCGCCGCAGCCAAACAGACTGCCGCCTCGGGCACCGTGATCCGCGTCGTGGCCGAGGAAAAACCCGGCGAATACCAGCTCGTCGTCTACACGAGCAAGCCGCCCGCGAGCTTTACCAAGATGTTTCTGACCAATCCGCCCCGGCTGGTGCTCGATGTCGCCGGGTCCTGGAAGTACGTAGGCCCCGGGGCAAGCGACACGGGCAACGCGTTTATCCGCCACATCCGCGTGGGCACGCATCCGGACAAGTTCCGCGTGGTCCTCGACATGGCCCCGGACGCGACGGCCCGGCTGCGCGGCGCGCCCACGGCCGAACGCGTGCCCGAAGGCGTGGCCATGCGCATTCCCAAATAGCCCACACGGGCCGCAAAGGATCGACTCGCGGTGAAACGCTTCTTCAAGGCGACACTGAAAATCGTCAAATGGGCCGTCATCGGCCTGCTGTGCGTGGAGGCGCTGTCTTTCGCCGTGATCACCACGACCAACTGGATTATCTACGGCAACCTGCGCGAAGGACCCAAGGCCGTTTACGATCCGTATGCGCTTTTCCTTATGGAAAACGGCGTCTGGCCCACGGCCTACTCGAAATACGTGGACAACCACCCGGAACTGTCCAAGGTCATCTGGTTTTTCGGCGGTTCCACCATGCGCGCCAGCGCCGCGCCCTACGCCATGTCCATCCCGAGCCTCGTCGCCAGGAACCTCAACGAGACGGAAAAACCGTACGCGTTCAACTGCTTCAATTTCGGCGTCAATTCCTTCAACTCGCTGCTCGAGTCCAAGTACCTGGAAAAACAGTTCATCGAGTTTCCCATCCGGCCCGACCTCGTGGTCTTCTACGACGGAGCCAACGACGCCAACTACTTCGCCGTGCAAAAAACGCCCTACGCCCACGAAGGACGCGAACGCGTGCAGGGCGTCATCGAAAGCTACTACAAATCCGGCTACGGCATCCTCAAGCCTTTAAATGCCGCGTACTTCGCCTCGTTCACCCGCGAACTGCTGCAAAAGCTCCTCTACACCGCCAAGCCCGTGGACCCGAACTCCCCGGAGCTGGCCGCCTTCGTGGAGCTTACGGTCAAACGCTACGACTTCATCAACCGGCTGTGCGCCGCCGAGGGCGCGAAGTTCCTGCTCGCGCTCCAGCCGCTCTACTGGGTCGAGAGCTGCTCCGGCGTGGACGCCGCCGTGGCGGCGCAGGAAAAGGACACGATCCTCGGGCGCAAGACCTTCCCCCACGTGCGCGAGAACTTCATGACCGTCTACGCCGCCCTGGAGCGGGGGCTCGCCGGCAAACCGTATTTCGTCAACCTGCGCGAGGCGCTGTGCGGCCGTAACGCCCCGGCCTACACCGCCGACGGAGTCCACAACACCGACGCCGGCCGCGAAGGCATCGCGGCGGCCATGCTGCCGGCCATCCGCGCCCGGCTTTCCCTCCCCAAAACCGCAAACGACGGAGGACCGCAATGACACGCTTTGCCGTCACCTGCCTCCTGGCCCTCGCGTTGTCCCTTGCTTCGGGACCACCCGCCCGGGCCCAGTCCGATCTCAAGGAACGCAGCCTGAGCGATTCGCCCGCGGCGTCGCACAAGCCCGCCCCGGCGGCCACGCCGGCCGATCCGGCTCCCGCGCCCGCAGCGCAGCCCGGCGCGGCCACGGTGTCGCCCGCGCCCATGCCCGCCCAGACGCCCGCCGCGCCCGCGCCGACGTCCGTGCCCGTCGGCGGGCAGCAACAACAACCGGCATCCCCGCCGCCGGCTTCCCATGGCAGCACGCCCATCAACGGCCAGCCCGCCGGCACGCCGCCTCCACCACCCCCGCCCCCAGCGACCGGCGGCCAGGGCTATACGCCTCCGCCTCCGCCGCCCGGGCAGGGCTCCATGCCGCCGCCTCCCGGCAGCACGCCGATCAATGGCCAGACCAGCGTTTCGCCTCCGCCTCCGCCCCCGCCTCCGCCGCCCAGCAGGGAACAGACCTACAACCGGGATGAGGTCAACCGTGAAGTGATGGGCTTTTTCGACAGCGGGTCGCGCGGATTGGCGGAAATGGTGGCACGGGCCTTCCACGACCTCGGCCAGCCCACGGGATTCATCAAGGGCAGCGAGGCCGGCGGCGCGCTCGTGGTCGGCCTGCGCTACGGCTCGGGCACGCTCTACCTCAAGGGCCAAAAGCCCATTCCCGTGTATTGGCAGAGCCCGTCGCTGGGGATCGATCTCGGGGTCAACGCGGTCCGGGTGTTCACCCTGGTCTACGGCACCACCCATCCCAACGAGATCTTTCAGCGCTTCCCGGGCGTGGACGGCAGCGCCTATGTCCTGGGCGGCTTCGGCATGAACTACCAGCGCTCCGACAACATCACCCTGGCCCCGATCCGCTTCGGCGTCGGGCTGCGCCTGGGCGCGAACGTCGGCTACCAGCACTACACCCGCACCCAGGAGATCAACCCCTTTTAAGGGGTAGAAGCGTGGAATGCGGGGGAGGGAACCCCCTTTTTGTAAAAAGGGGGTTCCCTCCCCCGCATTCCCTCCTTTCCCGAAAAACTCTTCAAGGGGGGAGAAGGGCAGCCCAGGTTTTACCCCATCTCTCTTAAAATGCGGCGCTTCGCCGCTGGCGTCCGTGGTCGCGGAACTTGGCCGGGCGTGCTGGCCGGCTTTGCGGCCTGCGTCGCCCGGACGAATTCCGCGACCACATGGTCCGACGCAACGCCGTCCGACGTTCCCGCTTCTCTGCCATCCGTCCCCGTCGAGGGGGTCCGGGGGGCATCATGCCCCCCGGCCGCCGGAGGCCTCTTCGCCTTTCACCTCTTTCTCTCCCGTCCCTTTCCCCTGCCCTTGTCCATGCCTCTCCTCCTCAACCCCACCCTCCGCCTTCACCGTCACCAGGAACGACCGCCAGCAGCCGGCGCAGCCGGCCGGGGCGGTGTCGGTGTCGTGGGCGTAGCGGAAGTCGCGGTAGTCGGGCGCGTTCCAGATGGCGGGCAGCGGGGTGGTGTGGAGGTTGCCGCGCACGTCGCGGGGGAAGGGGATGTCGTGGCCGTGGAAGCGGTAGCTGGCGGGGTCGGGCAGAGGGACATTGCGCAGGGGGCAGGGGCTTATGGCTCCGTCCGCTGCCAGGAAGAGGCTCGAGCCCGGGTCGTCGGGGCAGTGGAAGCGCGCGACGCCGCCGTGGACGAGCTTGCAGTCCAGGGTGATGCCGCGTTGCGCGGCTTCGCGGGTGGCGGCGCGCATGGCTGCGGCCACGGCGTCGAAGCTCTCCTGGTCCTTGGGAACGAGGACGTCGTATTCGGTTTGCGGGCTTGTGGCGTAGGACAGCGGCCGCAGCTTGGCGCGCGCGACGCCGAGGCCTTCGAGGAAGCGGGGGAGTTGTTCCAGTTCGCCGGCGGCGAGGCCGGTGCGGGTCAGGGTGTAGCGCACGCGAATTTCCGGCGCGGCGGTTTCGTGTACGGCGCGCACGGTGTTGATGCGGTCGATGGCGGCGAGCACGGCGTAGAGGCTGGTGCCGCGCCGGCGGAAGTTGGTTTCCTCGGACAGGCCGGCCAGGGGGAAGACCACGGCGTCCAGGCCGTCGCGCACCAGGGCGTTGGCCTGGGCGTCGCCCAGGCGGCCGGCGTCGGTGACGAGGACGGTTGTCGCGCCTTTTTTCCGGGCGGCCGCGAGCATGGCCATGATGTCGGGATTGGCCAGGGGGTCGCCCCAGCCGTGGAAGCGCACTTCGGCCACGGCGTCGATGGCGGCCAGCGCTTTCTTGAAAAGCATGAGCGGCAGGTCGTGGTCGAGCCAGTGTTTCTTGTGGCCGGCGTGGATGGTGAAGCCGGTTTCGGCCCGGCTGCGCGAGGAGGCCTCGACGTGGAGGCGGTCGAGGATAAGCGGCGTACGGGTCATCGGGCGGTCACGGCGGCCGCGGCGAAGGTCACGGCCGAGGCGGTTTCTTTTTCGCGCATGATGTCGCGGCAAAGGACCGTCATGTCCGACGGCGGCAGGATTTCGGCCAGGGTGGCCAACGCGGTGAGGCCGCAGACGTTGAAGCGGTCCTTTACCCGCGCCGATTCGGCCCAGAAGGCTTCGGCGTCGCCTTTGCCCAGGGCGTCGAGCAGGGCCGCGTCGTGGGCCGTGGCCGCGTCCTCGAGCAACTGCGCCGGCTTGTCATGGCCGAATTTCGGGCCGATGTGGCAGAAATCCACCCCGGCCACGACCAGGGTGTCCGGCGCGGCCGCGAGTTCCTTGAGCGTTTCCAGGAACGGGCCGGCCAGTTCCAGGAACGCCGCGCGGGAAGCGTTGCCGGAGAGCGCCCCGAGCGGCGAGCCGCACAGCACCGGCACCAGCGAAAAGTCTGTTTCCCCAAACAGATGGCGCAAGAACACGGCCTGGAACTCCACGGAGTGCTCGTCGCGGTGCTGGAGGTCGCCGGGATCGACGGCCGCGCCGCCCGCCGCCTTGAGCCGGGCCACGGCCGTCGCGTCGGCGGGCACGTCGCCGAGCGGCGTGGCGTACGATTTGTCCGTCAGACAGTAGAGGCCCCGTATGATTTGATGCCCGACGCCGAGCACCACCACGCGCTTCGGCGCAAGCCCGCGCAGGGGGGCGTAGGCCGCGCCGTAGGCGGTCTTGCCCGCTTCGGGGTCGATGTGCGGGGCGATGATGCCGAGCAGGCGCGCGCCCGCGGGCAGGGCGGGAGGGGCCTGCGGCGCGAGGGCCAGGATGGCGTCGAGGTAGGGGGCGAGCAGCGCCCGGGTGTCGGGATAGGCCTGGCCGGCGAACACGGCCTCGCGCACGGGCTTGGCGGCGAAATCCGCCGCGGCCTGCGCCTTGGCGGCGCGGTAGCGTTCGGTGTCGAGCAGCCCCGCCTGGTCCAGCTCGGCCAGGACGGCGAGGATGTCCTCGCGCGAGACGCTGCGTCCGCCCTGAAGCGCCGTGATCTCCCGGGCCAGGTCGCCTAAGGAACGCAGGCCGTCCATGAGCGCGAGGATCGGCAACAGCCCGGGCGGTATGCCCGTGCCGTAGGGCACGAGCCCCAGCCGGTCGCGCACGAGGATCATCTGCCGGCCCTCGTGGTCGAAGGGAATGAATTCAAGGTCGTGTCTGGCCCGAGGGTGTTCCATGCGGTGCTTCCTTCTCCCGGAGTTTACCGAGGCTAGCCCAGGCCGCGACCCTTGGCAACGCCGCATGGCCGCGCGCCGAGGCCCGCCTTGATTTCCCCGGGCGATACGGCTACCTCAAGCCCCGACCGGCTCCGTCGCCGGCCCATCCTCGTAAAAGACCGCACAGGATCGCCATGCGCTTTGCCAAAGCACTCCTTATAAGCCACATCACCGATCTGGCCGGCCCCTCGGAAGCCCTGGAAAACTACCTGCGCCACCGCAGCGACGTGCTGGGCGTCATCTACCACCCGTTCCACTACTGCTCCGACCGCCGCTCCCTGGCGCGCAAGTACGTGGGCGGAAAGCTGGCCATGGACAAGCGCCGCATCGGCTGGGCCCTGCCCAACCTGCTGACCTACGTCAAGGACGCGCTGTGCTCGCTGGTCTTTTTCTTCCTGCTCGGCGGGCGCTACAACGACTGCGTGGCCTGCGATCCGCTCAATGCCGTGGTGGCCATTGCGCTCAAGAAATGCGGCCTGATCGACCGGGTGGTCTTCTACACCATCGACTGGATGCCCGGGCGCTTCGCCAATCCCGTGCTCAACAGGATCTACCACGCCCTGGACCGCTTCTGCGTGCGCCACTGCGACGCGGCCTGGAACATCTCGCCGCGCATCGTCGATGTGCGGCGTGAACAGGGCCTGCCCGACGCGCGCAACGTGCTCGTGCCCGTGGGCGTGGACCTGGAAAAGATCACGCTCGCGGACAAGGCGGGGCGCACGCCCCGCGACCTCGTGCTCCTGGGGGCGCTCAGCCCGTCCAAGGGCGTGGACCTGGTCATCGAGGCCTGGCCGCGCCTGCTTGCGCGCTTTCCGGAACTGCGCCTGCACGTCATCGGCAAGACCCCCAACAACGCCGTGGAGGACGGGGTGGTCTACGCGCCCTTCGAGCCGCGCCTGCGCGCGCTTGGCGATTCGGTGGTCCTGCACGGGGTCATGAACCACGACAAGGTGCTCGAAACCCTGCCGCAATGCGACGTGAGCCTGGCCCTGTACCGGCCCACGGACAACAACCTCTCGCGCTGGGCCGACCCCAGCCGCGTCAAGGACTACCTGGCCTGCGGCCTGCCCGTGATCATCACCGACGTGCCGGAGATCGCCAGGGACGTGGCGCGCGAAGGCGCGGGCATCGTGGCCGCCTACACGGCGCAGGCCGTGGAAGAGGCCGTGGCCGCCATGGTCGGCGACCCCGACTCCTGGCGCGCCATGGGCCGCGCCGCCGTGGCCTACATGGAGCGCTACCGCTGGTCGGCCATCTTCGACGCGTCCTTCGAAGCCGCCAGGAGAGGCGCCGCCTCTCCCGGACCGACCAAAAGGGGCTCCGCCCCTTCTGGACTTCCCCGCCGGGGGGCATGATGCCCCCCGGACCCCCTCGGCGGGGGGTAGAGGGGAGGCGCATGCCTCCAGGTGCGGCGGTATGGCGAGTTTGCCGGATGTTGGGACAGCGGGGCGCAAGAGAACAATGATGGGACGGAAGACGGCAGTCGTGCTCGGGGCCATGATCGCGCTCGCGATCCTGGTCCTGCTCGCGTTTTCCGGCGTGCTGTCGCGGCCGGGCATGGTCGGCCATACCTGGGACTGGGGCGTGCCGGCCTTTGCCGAGCAGTTCCGCGACATGGCCTGGCGGCACCTGTCCACCTGGGACGACTATTTCGAGACCGGCCGCTACCACTATTTCAAGCTCGAACTGCTCTATTGGTGGATTCTCTGGCCGTTTTCCGTGGCCGGCGGCGAGGCCGTATCCAAATGGCTGCCGCTTGTGCTCACCTTTTGCGCGGGCGCGGCCATGTGGCCCCTGGCGCGCCGCCAGGGCCTGTCGCCGCTTTACGCCGGGGTCGCCGCCGTCTTCTACGCCTTCTCGCCCTACGCCCTGTCGCGCATTGTGGCCGGGCACATGCCCATGCTCGCCGGCTACGCGCTCCTGCCGCTGGTGATCCTCGCCGCGCAGGCGCTCATGGCGCGCGTGGAGGACGCGAAGCCCGGCGTGGTCTATGACACCGTGCTGACGGGCTTTCTCCTCGGCCTCACTTCCCTGCATCCGGGCGTGGGCATGTCCGCCGCGGCCATGCTGACCATCGCGTTCGCCTGGCGCGTGCTGTGCGGCGGCAAGCGGCGGCTCACGCTCTGTGCCGTGTTCGTGGGCCTGGGGCTCGTGGCCGTGGCCATGAACATCCATTTCATGGCCCCCTTTGTCGGCGACTATTTCGGCAAGGGGGCGATCCGCCACGGCTGGGGCCTTTCCGTCTCGGCCGAGGGCGACGTGACCGTGGATACGGAGCTGCCCCGGCGCGAAGCCTACCACGAATCCACGAGCCAGCCCGTGGATGCTTCGGCGCTGCTGCGCCTGCGCCCGGGCATGGACACGGAATACGTCTACCCCATTCCGCACGGCCTCGGCGTGCCCTGGCACCTCGCCGCCGTGGCCGTGGCGCTTTGCGTCTTCGCCTACGCCTTCCGCGCGCGTAAAACCCCCGAGCTCTCGGCGCTTTTCGTCACGGCCGTGGTCGGCGTGCTGCTCGTTTCCGGCTCGCGCACCCTGCCGGGGATGCTTTTTTACCAGCTGGGCCTCAAGAAGACCCTGCCCATCCTGTTCGCGGCCTTTTCCAACACCACGCGCTGGCTGCCGCTCGTGGTGCTGCCCTATGCGATCCTTTTTGCCCGGGCCGCGGCCGACCTCGCCGCCGCGGGCCGGCCAAAGCTGGTCGGCGGCGCGGCCGCGCTCGCGACGCTGGTCTTCGTTTCGCCGTTTCTGGCCGGGGGGCTTACGCGCCCGTTCGACCCGGAGCGCGACATCCAGCCGCTGACCCTCAAGCAGACGCCCATCGGCCCGGATGACGCCGCGGTCTATACGTTTTTGCGCGACCGGCCCGACGCCTTCCGCGTGGCCTACCTGCCGCCCATCGGCATCACCTGGCCCGGGGAGACGCAGTCCACGTTCGAGTGGACTTCGGCCTATTCGCCCAAGCCCTTTTTCCTGGCGTTCAAGACGCACCCCCTGGCCGAGCCGGTCTTTAGGGGGCTCTACGCCGAACATCCGACCACGACGCTTGCCCGGCTGGCGGCGCTGGGGTCCTGCCGCTTCTTCGTCTACCCGCACTACGCCCACGCCTACACCTACGACGATTTCCAGCCGGCCTACGCCGCCCCGGACGTGGTGGACGGCTACAAGGACTACAAGCCCGTTTTCGACGCAAACCTGGCCCTGCAGCGCGGACTGCGCAAGCTGCCGCTTTTCGGGAGCGTGGACGTCTACGAAAACGAGGCGTTCCTGCCGCTGGTGCGCCCCGGCGACCGGATCGCGGCTGTCGAGCCCGTGGGCGGAACGCGGCCGGCCAATCCCGTGGTCGCCGCCCTGGCCGAGGAGGTGGCCCTGCCGGACTACGACCCGGGCACGGTCTACCTGCGCGCCGGCCGCGATCCCGTGTTCCTGGAATTTCTGGAAAAGATCATGGGCGACGGGCCGAAGAAAAGCCGGCTCCTCGTCGGCCGCGCGAGCGACGAAAGGCTCGTGGTCGAGCGCCGGCAGACGCCCATCGCCGCGCCGCGCGTGGAATTTCGCCGCCTCGGCCCGACCGCCGTGCGCCTGCGCGTCCACGGGGCCACGGAAGCCTTTCCGCTGATCTACCAGGAGACGTTCCACGCCGGCTGGAAGGCGCTGCTCGTGCCGCGCAAGGCCGGGGAACTCACGGGCGCGGGCGACGCCGCGCGGCTGCTCGCCGCCTATGTGCCGCCGCCCGCAGCGGGCACGGACGCGGCCTCGGCCAGGGAGCTCGGCGAGGCCATCGCCTCGGGTGCGGTCTCGACCCTGGGCGACGGCAGTCCGAAGGTCCGCAAGGGCTTCGTCTACGGGCAGGGTGGGGCGGTCAGCGGCGAAACGCGCGCCACCACCACCGTGGGCTACGTCTCGCGGCCCATCGCCGGGTCCATGCAAAACGACAACCTGCCCGGATTCCGCCTGACCGAAGCGTTTTTCCCCGGGGCGTACGCGCCGAAGGACGCCGAAACCCTGTCGCATCCCCTGGACCCGGCCGGCTGGGCCGTGACCGGGGTCGGGCAGGGCAAGCCCGTGACCTGGCCCGACGCCCTGCATCTCGAGGCCTACGGCTTCGCCAACGCCTGGTGGTTCGACCCGGCCATCCTGCGCCTGCTGCCCGAGGCCGGCCCGGAGACGCCGGGCTATTTCACGCGCCGCGCCGACGGCGGCCTCGACTTCGAGGTGCTGCTTTCCTTCGCCCCGCAAACTTCGTACCTCATGGGCCTTGCCGGCAGCGCCGCCGCCTACGTCGTCTGCCTTGCGGTCCTCGTCGCCGGACCTTTTTTTGCGGCAAAACGCCGGGAGAAACCCCATGCCTGACATCCACGCCCCCGCCACCCTGCCCGTGGGGACCGCCAACCGGGGATTCGGCGGCGCGGTCTTCTTCGGGCTCTTCGCGGTGTTGGCGGTCATGGCCTGCCTCAAATACCTGGCCCTGCACTCGACGGTCTTCGACCTCGGCGTCTTTCTCTCCAACCTCTATTCCCTGCATGCCTACGGCCAGTGGTGGCGGGCGTTTCTGGGCCATGCCCAGCCGCTTCTGCCCGTCTACGCCCAGGTCTACCGGCTGGTGCCAGACCAGGCCGCGCCGTTGCTGCTCCTGACGGCCCAGGCCTTCGCCCTGGCCCTGCCCGCGCTCTGGGCCGGGCGGCGCTACGGCCTGCTCGCGGCGGCCAGCTACGCGCTTTTCTACCCGGTCTGGACCAACGCGCTGTTCGACTTCCACCTCGACCACCTGCTCATCCCGATTCTCTTCGCCTTCCTGGCCGCGGCCACTTCCGGCCGGATATGGCTGGCCTTCGTCCTCGGGCTGCTGCCCGCCGTCGTCAAGGAGCCCTATGCCCTGACCACGGTCTGCTGCGGCGCGTATCTGCTGCTTTTCCAGGGGCGCAAGGCGGCAGGCTGGGGCCTTGTGCTGTGCGGGGGGCTCTATTTCTACGTCGCGACCGCCTGGCTCGTGCCGTTCTGCACCGCGGACGGCAATCTCGGCGCGCAAAGCGGGGCCTATGCCTGGCTCGGTGGCGGCCCGGGCGCGGCCCTTGTCACCATGTTCGCCCATCCCTTCACCGTGCTGGCCGAGGTCTTCGGTGTGCCGGGCAAGTGGAAATACATGGGCTTTCTGTTCGGCGCGCTGCTCCTTTTCCCGCTTTTTCGGCCCAAGCTCCTGCTGCCGGCCCTGCCCGCCCTGGCCTTGTCGCTGCTTTCCACCCACCCCAACTACTACGGCTGGGCCAACCACTACAGCGCTGGCGCGGCCGGGGCGCTTTTTTTCGCCTACTGCGAGGTGCTCGGCCCGGTGCGCATCCTGGCCAGGCAGTCCGGCATCGGTGTCCGCCGTTTCGGGTTTGCGCTTTTCGCCGCGCTGGGCCTTGTGCACGTGGCTCTGGCCCCGTCGCCGCTGGGGCGGCTGTTCTGGCTTTCCGACAGTTTCGCCTTTTCCATCGACGCCTACGAACCCACGGCCCGCGACGCGGCCATCCTGGCGGAGATGCTGCAAAACGTGCCTCGCGACCCGTCCCTTGCCGTGGTGTCGCAAAATAGTCTCAACTGGGGCGCCCTGGCCGAGCGTCAGGACTACAACAGCTTTCCGCTGGGGGTTTTCACACCCCACCCCGTGCGTGACCTCTCCAAAGCGACGCTTGCCGATTTCTGGCATTTCGTGCGCACGGGCCAGACCCCGAACCTGCCCGTGCGTTCCTGGCAGGCGCAGTACGTGATCCTCGACCTCAAACGCCCCTGGTTCGTCCTGGACCAGGGCTGCGAATATCAAAACGGTGCCTGCCGCGACGAGGAAGTGGCCCGGGAATTCAATTCCCTGGTCATCCGCGCCCGTCAGGAGCTGGAAATCGTGCATGACGAAGGGGGGCTGCTCATCTTGCGCCGGCCGCAACCCGCCACGCCCGCGCCGGCCTCCGCCACGCCGGCCGAGCAGCCGGCTCCGGCGGCCGGGACCGCCCCTGAAGGCGCGCCCCAGCCGACAGCGCCCGTTGCGCCGGCCGTGGTTCCCGGTGTTGCGGGACAGGCCCCGCAGTCCGGCCAGCCACAGCAGCCGCCCTCTCCGGCGACACCCGGCGCGCCGCCGGCCGTGTCTTCCTCGCCGGCCCCGGATGCGGGTGATGTCGAGGTCGAGGTGCTCGACCGCTTTCCGAGCAATTATCCCGGCAAAAAGGGCCGGACCGCCGCGCCCATGACCCATGAGGGCCAGCCGGCTCCGGGGCAGGCCCCGGCCTCGGGCGCGCAGCCCGCTCCGGCCGCTCCGGCCACTTCGGGCGTCGCGTCGCCCGACGCCGCCGCGCCCGAGGCACAAGGCGTGCCGAAAAAGGAGCGCCGTTCCCGCCGCCATGAAGTCCCGGCCTCGGGCGTGCCGGCCACGGATGCGCCGGCGGCAGGCGCGCCGGCCGCGCCGGGTGCCGGCCTTGCGCCGACGACCGGGAGCCAGGGCGAAACCGTCGCGCCTGACGCTACGCCCGACGCCGCGCCGAAAAGGGAGCGTCGCTTGCGGCGGCAGAAAGCGCCGGCAGAGGCCGCGCCGGTCGAAGCCGCGCCCACCGATGCCGGACAGGTCACGGGCGCGCCGGCCGGCGAGACGCCGGCGGCCGAAACGCCGCCCCGCAGGGAGCGGCGCAGTCGGCATAAGGCAGCTCCCACCGAGGTTCCGGCCGGAGCGGACACCCCGGTCACTCAGGGCCCGGGCGAGGGGCAGACGGTCGCCCCGGCGGGCGACGCCACGGACGCGCCCAAGCCCGAGCGCCGCGTGCGGCGGCGCAAAGCCCCGGTCGAGGTCCCGGCCCCGTCGCCGGCCCCGGGCGAAGGAGGCGAGCGTGCGCCTGCGCCGTAGCCCTCTGCCGCTGCTTTCCTGGCTTGCGGCGGGTCTGCTCCTTTTGGGAGCCGCGCCGGCTGCGGCCATGCATCTCGATCCCAAACCCGAGCGCGCCCCGGTGCGTCTGCCGGACGGGCTTTTCGCCGCGCAGGGCGACGTGGAAGGACTCCTTCGCGTCAAGCTCTTCACCAAGAAGGTCAAATACTCCCGCGTGCTGGAGACCGCGCCGCTGGCCTGGGCGCAAAAAACCTCCCCGGACGGCTCGCTGGCCCTGAGCACGGCCCAGGGCAGGGAGGCCATCGCCTTCGGGCACTTCAACGAGGTGGCGCTCGACGTGCGCGACGCAAACCCCGGCAATCCCACCCTGGCCGCGCTCACCGTGCGCGCCCCGGACGGCCGGACGTTCGCCAGCGATCCCCTGGAATGCGTGGACCGCCTCGGCGCGGCCTACCTGGAAAGCGTCGCAGGCAAGGACGCTTCCGTACCCGTGGCCCGGGCCGAGTGGGCCGACAAGACGCCGCTGTACCTCCTGCGCCGCCTGCTCGACCTGCCCCACGACGCCGTCTGGCGCACGGCCGAGGACGGCCCCTCCACCTTCTTGCAGCGCCGCTTCGACCGCGACCTCCTCGACATCGGCGCGGTGGACCTCATCCTGCGCCGGCCGGCCCCGGTGCAGGTCAATCTCGTGGCCGCGCTGGACCCGGCGCAACCCCGCCAGCGCACCGTGCTCGACTGGTACGCCCTGGCCAAGCGCAGCTTCGAGCTGCCCGACGGCCGCACGGTGCTGCGCGTCTACGTCGGCCGCTATCTGCGCGCCCGCTATCCCGGGCTCAAGGCCGCCAAACTCAAGGAAATAAGCCTGATGTTCTTCCGCCAGGGCGAGGCGGAGGTCCGGCGCGACCGGGTGGTGGAGCGTCTGGTCTTCGTCCCCACGGGCCTCGACCCGGCCTGGATCGCGGCACACGGCCTGCCCGGGCGCTTGCCGACGCGCGTGCGCGAGCCGTTTCCCGGACTGCGCCGCGTCTTCGTCAACATCGCCCCGGCGGCCGCCGCCCTGGGCAGTGCCCCGGACGCGACGGCCACGACCGCGCTGCGCCTGACGCCCATGGCCCCGGGCCTCTCCGGCGGCGGCGCGCTCGAAAGCGCGGCCCTGGTCCTGGTTTCCCCGCGCCGCGACACCCCGGCGTTCCTGGCCGCCGCCGACGAGCTGGCTACCGGGCTCGGCGCGGCCCCGGACATCGACCGCGCCGACGGCGGCGTGACCGTCCAGGCGCTGTGGAGCCTCGCCTCGCCCTTCGAGGCGGTTTCCGGCCGCTCCCGCGTCGGGCAGGTCCGCGACGCCACGCCGGTTTTTCTTTCCGGCGGCGAGGGGCTGTTCAAGGCCCAGGGAGGGGTGCGCCTTTACCGCGAGCCGCGCGGGCTCGTGATCGAGGGCCGGGCCAGGGAACTGGCCATCCCCGTGGACGCGGCCTTTGCGCCGGCCCATGACGCCGCATACTTTTTTCGCCTGGACATCGGTGCCTGTCCGGGTCTGGCCGGTGTGAACCTCGACGTGTTCGCGCCGGGCTCCGGCGCGCCCCAAACCTACGCCCTGCGCCCGGGCGCGCCCACGCCCCTGCCCGATCTTCCGGCGCGGGTGGCCCGGGCCGAACTGCGTTTCACCTTCACAGGCCGGGAATTTTCCCTGCCGCTGAGCCGGGCCGTGCTCGCCGCCGTGCCCGCGGTCGCGCCCCACGAGGGGCTTTACGAAGCCAAGCTCCCCTGGCCCGTGGCCACGGCAGGCATCCTCGAGCAGACGGGGGAGGGGCGCTACGCGGCCACGCCGCTGACGCCGTTCGGCCGTTTTTCCTGGCTGACCGCTGCCTACGGCCTGATCGGCAATCCCGTGGCCATTTCCGTGGACGGCGGCGCGCCGGCCGTACCCGACACGCGTTCGGGCATCGTCGCCGGCCGGCTCCCGGACGGGGACGGCGCGGCGACCCTTGCCGTCTCGGGCCTGGGCGGCCGGGCCGCGAGCATGCTGGAACTGGCCGATCCGGGCTTTTCCGGGCAGGCCGCGGCGGGGTGGAAGGACTTTTTCGCGGCCGCGCCCCTGGCGGCGCTCGATGGCAGGCCGTACCGGCCGGGGCCGGTCTCCGGGGAGGAAGCCCGCCGCCTGCACGAGGCCGACGACTGGTTCTCCCTTGGTCAGGCATCCCTTGCGCCCAAGGCCGCTTCGGCGCGCTTTTTCGCCCATCCCTGGTACGGCGTGTCCGCGCTGTGCTTCGAGACGGACCGGCCCGTGGACCTTGCCCGTTTCGCGGCCGCGCCGCGCAGCGGATCGGGCGGTGGACCGGGCACGTTGTCGCGCGCGGTCGTCGCCCTGGTCGCGCTGCTCGCCCTTGGCCTTGGCCTGCGGCTTGCCGGGCGAGAGCGCCTTACGGCCCTGGCGCGCCGGCCGGCGGTCTGGCTGGCCGCGTTTCCGGGCAAGGGCCCGCGGGCGAGGCGGCAGTTTGCCTGGGGCCTTGGCGCATGCCTGTGCCTGGCCGCCGCCGGCCTGCTCCTCGGGGCCGTGCCGGGCAGGGTGGTGCTGGGGCTTGCGGCGGCCTGCCTGGTTCCGGTATGGCGGGTTGTCGCGCCGCTCGCCGCCGCGCGCGTGGCCGGAAAGTTGCCCGCTCTCGGCGGCTGGTTTTGCGGCGAACCGGGCCGGCTCTATTTCGGCGGCTTCGCCCTGTCCCTGATCCTGGCCGCCGTGCTGCGCGAGGCGATGCTGGCCCGGGCCTCGGAATTTCTGGTCCAGGCAGGGCTCTACTGTTTCCTGGCCGGCCTTTATCTCCAAGCCGTCCCAGGCCGGGACGCATCCCAGGCGGCCTCCCGCGCCGATACCCGCCCGTAAGGACGTGCACGCGTGAAACGCTTTCTTCGGCAGAACATCGTCATCCTCTTCCTGCTCAACTCCGGCAACCTGTTCAATTACCTGTTTCAGCTGGTGGTGGGCCGCAACATGAGCCCGGCCGATTTCGGCGGCTTCAACGCGCTCAATTCCACCATGGTCATCTTCGCCGCGCCGCTGGCCATCGTGCCCCTGGTCATGGCCCGCTTCACGGCGCGCTTCGCCATCGCCGACATGGGGCTCGTGCGTTCGCTGTTGTCCCGGGCCGGGCTTTGCGCCACGCTGCTCGCCATGGTGGCCTACGGCATCGGCGCGGCCTGCCTGCCGCTGCTCCAGGCGTTTCTGCACATCGACTCGGCCACGCCCGTGCTGCTCATGCTCGGGGTCATGGCCGGCTCGTTCGTGCTGCCCGTGCCCTGGGGCATGTTGCAGGGCTTGCAGCGCTTCACGGGCTACGGCATCGCCGGCGCGTCCAACGCGCTCTTTCGCCTCCTGGGCGCGCTCCTTTTCGTCATGGCTTTGTCGTGGGGCATCAACGGCGCGCTGCTTTCGAGCCTTGCCGGCATTGTCGCGGCCATCGCGGTCAACTGCGTTTTCTTGCGCGACGTCTTCCCCCTGCGCGGCTCGCCTCTGCCCAAGGGGCTGCTCAAGGAAGTGGGCACGTATTCCGTGGGCATGCTCGTCTCCTCGGTCATCGTCATGATCCTCGGCAACCTCGACCTCGTGCTCGTGCGCCACTACTGCGACGCCGAGGGGGCGGGGCTCTACGCCACGGCCGCGATCCTCGGGCGCATCGCCTTCTACCTGCCCTCGGTGCTCATGAGCGTGCTTTTCACCGAGGCGGCCACGGCCAAGGAGTCCGGACGCAACGACCTGTCGTCGCTGTGGATGTCCATGGGCCTCACGGCGCTTCTGGGCGGCGGCTTCGCGCTCTTCTGCCTTGTCGCGTCCTCGTTTGTGGTCAAGATTCTCTTCGGCGCGAGCTACACCGCGGCCGGGCCGCTGCTGACCGTCATCAGCGCGGCCATGGCCCTGCTCGCCGTGGCCAATATCCTCTTCGTCTATTTCCAGGCCCGCTCCGAATTCGGCTTCGTCTGGTTCCAGGTGGCCGGGGTGGGACTTTTCCTGGGGCTCGTCGCGGTCTACCACGACACCCCCATGACCGTGGCCTGGCTGCTTTTTTCCGGCATCGCCGTCATGCTCCTGGGCTCGCTCGGCTGGCTGCTGCTGCGCGTGCGCGCCCGCAATAAAACCAAGGAAGTCTCCCATGCAGGTTGAGTTCTACCGCCACAGCCTCGACGACAAGGACGTGGACAACGTCCTGTCCGTGCTGCGTTCCGTCTTCCTGACCTCCGGCCCCGTGGGGGCGAAGTTCGAAGCCAAGTTCGCCGCCTATACCGGACTGCCCCACGTGGTGGCGCTGTCCTCGTGCTCCGGGGCCATGCACCTGGCGCTGCTCGCCCTCGGCCTCAGGCCCGGGGACGAGGTCATCACCACGCCCATGACCTTCATCGCCACCTCCACGGTCATCATGCACTGCGGAGCGAAGCCCGTGTACGTGGACGTGGAGCCGGACACGGGGCTCCTCGACGCCGCGAAGGTCGCCGCGGCCGTCACCCCGCGCACCCGGGGCATCCTGCCCGTGCACCTCTACGGGGCCATGTGCGACATGCGCGCCCTGGCCGCCGTCGCCGAGGAGCACGGACTTTTCATCGTGGAGGACTGCGCCCACGCCATCGAGTGCTCGCGCGACGGCGTGCGCCCGGGCGAGCTCTCCGCCGCGGCCTGCTACAGCTTCTACGCCACGAAAAACCTCACCTGCGGCGAGGGCGGGGCCATCGCCTGGCACGACGCGGACAAGGCCGCGCTGTCGCGGCAGCTGGCCAACCACGGCATGAGCAAAAACGCCTCGGGCCGCTACCACGGCAAGTACGAGCACTGGGACATGGTGGCCGAGGGCTGGAAGTACAACCTCGACGACATCCGCGCGGCGCTGCTCGTGGACCAGCTCGACCGTCTGGACGGCCTGCATGCCCGCCGCCAGGAGATCGTGGCGCGCTACGACGCCGGTTTCGCCGGCGCGCCGGGCATCGTGCGGCCGCGCGCGCCCGGCGTTTCCGCCCACCACCTCTACACCTTGTGGGTTGATCCCGAGCGCCGTGACGCCATCCTGCACGAGCTCAAGGGCCGGGGTGTGGCCGTGGCCGTCAACTACCGCGCCATCCACACGCTTTCGTTTCTGCGCGACGCCCTGGGTCACGCGCCCGGGGACTTCCCCGAGGCCGACCGCATCGGGCGCTCGACCATCACCCTGCCCCTGTACCCCAAGCTCACGGACGAGCAGATCGACTACGTTGTTGAAACCGTGCGCGACGTGGCCAAATAGCGCGTTCCCGGAGGCACCATGCACGGCAGCACGTTCGGCGACCTTTTCCGCCTCACCACCTATGGCGAGTCCCACGGCCCCGCCCTTGGCGGCGTTATCGACGGCTGCCCCCCCGGCGTGCCGCTCGACGAGGCCGTGATCCAGCGCGACCTCGACCGCCGCCGCCCCGGTGCGGGCGGGCTCACGGGCACGGCGCGCAAGGAGCCCGACGCCGTGCGCCTGCTTTCCGGCGTGTTCGAGGGCGAGACCACGGGCACGCCCATCGGTTTCGTCATCGAAAACACCAACCAGCGCTCCGGGGATTACGAGGCGGCGAAAAACCTGCTGCGCCCGGGCCATGCCGACGGCACCTACCTGGCCAAGTACGGCCGGCGCGACTACCGTGGCGGCGGCCGGGCCTCGGCCCGGGAGACCGCGGCCCGGGTCGCGGGCGGGGCCGTGGCCGGGGCCATGCTGGCCGCGTGCGGCGTGACGGTCGTGGCCTACACGGTGGAATTCGGCGGCATCCCCTGCGCCGTGGCGGATGCCGACGGCGCGGCCGGGCGAGCCTTTTGCGCGGCCGATCCGGCCGTGGTTCCGGCCTGGGAGGCGCGGGCCAGGGAAGCCATGGCCTCGGGCGACAGCCTGGGTGGCATCGTCGAGGTACGGGCCACGGGCGTGCCCGCCGGGCTTGGCGAACCGGTCTTCGACAAACTCGACGCGCGGCTCGCCTACGCGCTCATGGGCGTGGGCGCGGTCAAGGGCGTGGAGATCGGCAACGGCTTCGCCGCGGCGCGCCTGACCGGCTCGACCAACAACGATCCCATCGTCACGCCGCCCGAGTCCAACAACGCCGGCGGCATCCTGGGCGGCATCTCCAATGGCCAGCCCGTGATCGCGCGCGCGGCGATAAAGCCCATCCCCTCCATCGCCGTGCCCCAGCGCACCTCGGACGTGGCCGGCAATCCGGCCGAGATTGTCGTCGGCGGCCGCCACGACCGCAGCGCCGTTCCGCGCGTGGTTCCGGTGCTGCGGGCCATGGTGCTGCTGACGCTGGCGGACATGGTGCTTCTCCAGCGTCGCGTGCGCGCCTGAGGCTTGCCTTGGATTCCCTGTAGACCATGCAAACATCTTGCGTCTCAGCGTCGCGTGCGGGCCCGAAGCTCGCCGGCCGGGTGCGAAATACGAAGCTGGCGTTCGTGTTCCGGTTCGGTGTCTTTTCCTGGAGCGGGCTGTTTCTTTTTGACCCGCAGAGGACTCCTTCTGCCCCAATTCTCCCCATATCTGATATTTTGTTGTAATAATTAACTATTATTTGTTTTCCCCGCATGCGTGTGCCTTCCTGAAGTCCCTGATCGTGCGATTTTGGCTTGAATTTTCTGCCATATTCTTCTAAGATTACAATAACCATCAGGTTTTGTGCAATTTTTTTCGTGGTGCGATCCTTGCTTGCTGTCTGAGGCATTCACACGAAAACGTTGCTCCGGGACTCCTCAGCGGGTCCAGGCCAGGTTCGGCCGTCGCGGGTTGGGTCGCAACGGAACGGGATTTCACGTAGAAGGAAGATCGCGCTGCCGCATAATGAAGGAGGCGAATATGGATGTACCCAGCAAGAGCAATCAGGCCTGGAAAGACATCATCACTGGGAAAAAGACGTATCAGCTCAAATTTCTGGCTGCGAAGATACTGCTTGGCAGGCTGACCAGAGCGGTCAAGGAAGATCCCTCGCCTGACAATATCAACGCCAGCGTCGATCAACTGTACGCGATTTTTGCCAACAACGTGAACATGCCGAGCGTTCAGGACGATCTGAAAACTATTTTCGGCTAGGAGGGCGATATGCGACAGACCATTTCCAGCGTAGCAGACGTCAAGCAGATGATCGAGTCGGGACGCAAGCTCCTTCTGGCCGGCGACGAGGACGCGTTGCAGCAGCTCCCCAAGGGCGATTGGATTGCCGGAACCATCCCCTATTTCATCTCCGCCGAGAAGGGCGGCATGGTCAGTCGTGACATGATCTGCGCCACCGATATCACCGATATCGTGGCCTCCATCGACATCGTCGCCTACGACGAAAACAGTCTGGCCCGGGTCTATGCCGAAGGACCCAAGCACGGCTTCAGCTTCATCATCATTCCCGCCGCCAGCAAGACCCATTTGGCCTTTGCGCTCAACGGCCCCAACTACAAGGATTTCGGCGTGCGTCCCCTCATCGGTTGGATCGCGGGCGTGCATCTGAGCGACCTCGGCAAGAAGACGCCCAAGGTCGTCAACGGCCAGACCGGCGAGATGCTGGAAGAAGGCGCCCTGGTGCTTCAGGCCCAGCTGCCCGAAGGCAAAGTGGCCGAGATCGGCATCATCAATCTCTTCGAGCAGGGCGACGGCGACATCCTCACCTTCAACGCCGACGGATTCGCCGCCAAGGAAGTGATGGTCAACGGCGAAAAGCGCAACTTCGCCGCCTACATCGTCAAGAACAAGCTCGACACCAAGCTGCCGCTCGTGGCCGACTACTACGGGGCCATGGTCAACATCAGCTTCCAGGACGTGGACGAGGTGGAAGGCCAGGTGAAGTTCTACGCCCCGGTCTTTTCGGGCATCCGCTACAAGCATGCCCGGCCCGTGGCCGACTACGTCAAGGGCTTCAACGACCGCCTGAGCAAGGAATGCTCCATCGAATCCAGCCGGGTGGCCTTCTCCTGCAACTGCATCCTGAACTACCTCTATTCCGAACTGGAAGGCAAAAAGACCGATCCCTTCACCGGGCCCGTGACCTACGGTGAGATCGCTTACCAGCTGCTCAACCAGACCCTGGTCTATCTGGAGATCATGGACGTCTAGCGCCTCCGAACGATGGCCCGGCCGGCACCTCGGCCGTCAGGGTCCGTTTCAGACGCTTTAGCCCAAGCCGCCACCGCCACCGGAAGGCGGGCCGACGTTTCCGCGGCGTCGGGGCGGTTGCCGGGCCAAGCGAGAGCCCTCGAGGAGTGGGAGGCTGGAACCCCGGTTGGCAGACCGGGGAGCCGGCCTCCCCTTTATTTGGTCCTGCGTGCGGTTCGCGGAGGGGGATTCAGGACGGGGATTCGTCGCGGCGCAGGGCGTTGATCTTGTCCACGAGGTAGTTCTCGAGCTCGCGGCGATCCTTGCGCAGGCGCACCAACTCCGTTTCGAGCAGGCGCATCTTCTCCGAAAGCGACGCGTTTTCCGCGCGCACGGCCGCCAGTTCCGACTCCAGGGCCGCCGCTTGCGCGCCGGAAAGGCCCGGATGGACGGGCGCGGCCAAGTCCTTCAAATGTACCGCCAGCGAGCGCGCGATTTCCGCCCCGATATGCGCGGCCATGGCCAGGGCGGCGTCCCTCGCGGGCGGCGTGGCCATGGCCGCGGGCTCGGAAACGGCCTCTGGCGCCGCCCCGGGCTCCACGGCGACGTTGACGGGATAGGTGCGCGCCAGGGTGGCGCGCACGTCCGCCGAGGACATGCCCTGGGCGAGCATGCGGCCGATGGCCCGAAAAATGTCCAGGGCTTCGGCCCGGAACCGCTTGCCCCGGCCGCGACCCACGCTCGGCAACACGTCGTCGAAACGGTTCTTCCAATAATGCAGGGTGGATTCCGGCACATCCAGCGCCTTGGCGATGGCGGCGATCGAATACAGGCGAGTCTCGGCCACGCAGCGTTTCCCCCTGGTGCAGACTGGGCGGGCGGCGGACACAGGCCGCGCCCCGTGCGCGTGGCCTGTGTCCCTTTCTGGAAAAAAAGAAGCTGTCGGGCCTGTTGTCGGCGAACAGGATTCCGTGCCCTTTGCCCCGCGCAACTTTGGGGACGGCCGGCGGCGGTGTCAAGCAGGTTGCCTGTTGCCTGGCGCGCGCGGAAGGGGTATGGGGGCAGATGTAACAAATCCGCCGCATGTGTCACGGATGCGCGTGTTGTCGTCCGCGATCGCCGCGCAATCTCCATGGGCTCGTAACCGGGACCGGCTAGAAGACGGAAGGTTTACTTGAAGGAAGTTTCCCCGTCGCCACGACACCGTCCCATGAGGTGATGCCATGGATGCCGCCTGCCGTTCACGTATTTTCGCGCTCAAGCCGCCCTTTGGCGGAACCCTGGCCCGACGCGCCCTGTCCCTGGTCGAGCCCGCTCTGTCCCGCCTGCTCTCCCTGGAGCCCATCGAAGCCCTGTACCGGTCCATCCCCCGGGGTCTGGCCGGCGGCGCATTCGTCGACGCCGTGCTCGCGGCCATGGACGTGCAGGTGCGCCTGGCACCCGAAGAGCTGGCGCGCATCCCCAAGACCGGACCCGTGGTCGTGGTCTCCAACCATCCCTTCGGGGGCCTGGAAGGCCTGATCCTGGCCAAGATGCTCCAGGCCGTGCGCCCGGACGCCCGGATCATGGCCAATTTCCTGCTCGCGCGCATCCCGGAGCTGCGGGAGCTCTTCGTCTTCGTCGATCCCTTCGGCGGCGCTTCGGCCACGGAAGGCAACGTGCGCCCGCTCAAGGAAAGCCTGCGCGTGCTGCGCGCGGGCGGCCTGCTCGGTATTTTTCCGGCCGGGGCCGTGTCCCATCCGTGCCTGCAAAACGGCCGCCTGACCGTGGCCGATCCGGCCTGGAACACCACCGTGGCCCGGCTGGCCCGCCGCACCGAGGCCACGGTCGTGCCCGTGCACTTCGATGGCCGCAACAGCCGCCTGTTCCAGGCGCTCGGCCTCGTGCATCCGTTGTTGCGCACGGCCATGCTGCCCCGGGAATTCATCAACAAATCCGGGCGCACCATCGTCGCCCGCGTCGGCAGCCCCATCACCCCCGCCCGTCTGGCCCGGGTCGCCTCGTGCGAAGCCGAGGCCGACGCCTGCGTCACGCGCTACCTGCGCCTGCGCACCGACCTGTTGCGCGACCGTCCCAACCGGCCCCGCCGCCGGCCGCCGCTTTTCCCGCACAAGAGCGCCGCGCGCCAGGAAGCGCTCATCGCCCCCATCGCGCCGGAACTGCTCGCCGACGAAATCGCCCGCCTGCCGGCCGACGCCGTGCTGCACCAAAGCGGCGAGTTCGTCGTCATCGAGGCCAAGGCCGAGGCGATTCCCCTGGCCCTTCGCGAAATCGGCCGCCTGCGCGAACTGACCTTCCGCCGCGTGGGCGAGGGCACGGGCAAGGCCTGCGACCTCGACGCCTACGATCCCTTCTACCGCCACCTGTTCCTCTGGAACGCCGAGAAAAAGGAGATCGCCGGCGCGTACCGCATCGGCCGCACCGACGAGCTGCTGGCGCAAAAGGGCGCGCAGGGCCTTTACACCAGCACGCTGTTCGTGCTCAAGGCCGAGTTCTTTTCCCGCATCAGCCCGGCGCTGGAGATGGGGCGTTCCTTCGTGCGCCCCGAATACCAGAAGAGCTATTCGCCGCTGCTGCTGTTGTGGAAGGGGCTTGCGCAGATGGTCGTGCGCGAACCGCGCTACCGCGTGCTGTTCGGGCCGGTCAGCATCACCAACGAATACAAGCACGCCTCGCGGCGGCTCATCGCCAGCTATTTCGAAGGCAACGTCAACAATCCCAACCTCGCCCGCCACGTGCGGCCCAAAACGCCCCTGCGCGGCCAGGGCTGGCTGGCCCGGGCGTCCCAGACCCTGGTCGGCGACCTCGACGACCTGCTGGCGCTGATCGACGACATCGAGGCCGACCGCAAGGGCATTCCGGTGCTGTTGCGCCAGTACCTGAAGCTCGGCGGCAAGGTGCTCGCCTTCAATGTGGACAAGGATTTCGCCGACTGCCTCGACGGCCTGATCGTCGTGGACCTGCTCCAGGCCGACCGCCGCCAGCTCGAACGCTACATGGGCAAGGGCGGACTCGCGGTCTTCAATGCCTACCACAAGGCCCGCGCCCAGGTCGAAACCGAGGACGCGGCCGAGGCCCCCCGCGGCACAGACGAGCGCTGCGCCTAAGAAAGCCCCTCGCGCTCCCCCGCCAAGCGGCCGGATACCGCCATTTCCCCGGCACCCCCCTTCGGGGAGGTCCAGGAGGGGATCATCCCCTCCTGGCCGTCGGAGGCATCTTCATCCTCTTTCTTCTCTCCCCATTCCCCCTTACAGGAGCCTGACCGCGACTTCCATGCCGCCGGGGAAGCCTTCGCGGTCGGCCGGGATGACGATGCAGCCGTCGGCGAGCAGCAGTGTCTTGAGCAGCCCGGATTTGCCGAGCACGGGGTGGGCCAGCGGCAGCTGGCCGGGTCGCGCTTCCAGGCGCACGCGCACGTGGTCTTCGCGGCCCTGTTTGGAGGCCACGTTTCGCGACAGCTCGGCCGGGAAGGTCCGCGGCGGGCGGTCGAAGGCGGCGGGATCGCCGGCGAGGTGGGCGAGCAGCGGCACGCCGAAGGCGAGCATGACCATTTGCGCCGAGGTGACCTGTCCGGGCAGGCCGATGACCGGCCTGCCGCCGAGGCTCGCCAGGATCGTCGGCTTGCCGGGGCTTATGGCCACGCCGTGGGCCAGGATGTCCGCGCCGAGCGCGCGCAGGGCGTCCAGGGTGAAGTCGCGCGCGCCGACCGAGCTGCCGCCGGAAAGGAGCGTCAGGTCGTTTTCCGCCGTGGCCGCGGCCAGGGCGGCGGTGATTCCGGCGAGGTCGTCGGGCACGAGGGCGTAGGTTCTGGGCGCGGCCCCGGCCGCGGCGACCATGGCCGAAAGGGTGTGGCTGTTGACGTCGCGGATCTGTCCGGGCCTTGGCGTCGCGGCCACGGGCACGAGCTCGTCGCCCGTGGAGAGCACGCCCACGCGGGGCCGCCCGCCGACGCCGGCGCGCTCGTGGCCAAGGGCCGCGAGCATGCCGATCTCCTGCGGCCGCAGCCGCGTGCCGGCGGGCAGCACGCACTGCCCGGGCGCCGCGTCCTCGCCGGCAAAGAGCATGTTGTCGCCAGGCGCCACGGAGCGGCGGATTTCCACGGCTCCGGCCCCCATGTCCTCGGTGTATTCCACCATGACCACGGCGTCGGCCCCTTGCGGCAGCACGGCCCCGGTAACGATGCGCGCGCAGCGCCCGGGGGGCAGCGGCGCGTCCGGGACCATGCCGATGGGGATGTCCATGGCGAGGTCGAGGTAGCCGGGGTTCGAATCCGTGGCCCCGAAGAGGTCGGCGGCGCGCACGGCGTAGCCGTCCATGGCGGCGCGGGGATTGGCTGGCAGGTTTTCGGTGGCCGTGACGTCCGCGGCGAGGAAACGGCCGCGCGCGGCGAGGAGGTCGACGGTTTCCGGGGCAAGCGGCGCGAAGGCGCGCAGCAGGTCGGTGAACTGGGCCGTGGACACGGCCCGGAAAAAGCCTTCGCGCATGGCGATGTTCCTTGTTCAGGCTGACGGTAAGAGATCCAGGGCGATCCGGGCCGCGCCGAAAAGCCCGACATGTTCGTGCCGGACCAGGCGTACCGGCGTTTTCCGCAAGAGTCCGCCATAGGTGGGGGAATCGTGAAATTCCCGGGAGAATTCCGGGTGCGTGACCAGCAGGGGGGTTTTGGCCGCCACGCCGCCGCTGACGTAGAGACCGCCCGCGGCCACGAGGCCAAGCACGTATTGCCGCGCCGCCCGGCCGTAGAAGCGGGCGAAGAGCGCCGTGGTCGGGTGCCCGGGCGTGAGGCGCGCGCTGATTGCCGCGGGGGAGAGGTCCTCGCCCGTGAGGAAGCGGTGCAGGCAGGCCAGCCCCGGCCCGGACACCACGGAATCGCCCCGGGCGTAGGATTCGCCGGTTGCCGCGCACAGGAAGCGGCCGAATTCGCGCTCCTGTCCGTCGGCAAATGGAAACGCCGCCTGGCCGGCCTCGGACGCCAGGGCCAGGACGCGCCCCCCTTCGACGGGGACCAGGGCGGCGTGCCCCAGGCCCGTGCCCGCGCCGATGACGGCCCGGACGAGCTGCGGGTTCATGCCCCCGGGCAGGACCGTTTCGGCCGTGTCGCCAAGGAGCAGGCAGCCGTGGGCCTGGGCCAGGAAATCGTTGACGCAGGCGCTTGCGGTCAGGCCGAAGGCGGCGGCCAGGACGTCGAGGTCGAGCGCCCAGTCGATGTTGGCGAAGGTGACGCTGCGGCCGACCACGGCCCCCGGCACGGCGAACACCGCGGCGTCGGCGGCGTCCGGGCGCAGGTCGAAACCCGCCTGGGGCAGGCGGCCAAGCAGGTCCACGAACGATTCCGCCGCAGCGGTTTCCAGCCGGGCCACGGCCGCAAGGGTGATCGAGCCGTCCGGCGCGGCGAGGAAATGGCCGAAGCGGCTGCTCGTGCCGCCGATGTCGGCGGCCAGGATATGTCGGTCATGTCGGTCGTGGCGGGCATGGCGAATGGGCCGTGCGGTGCGGTCGCCGGGACGGGGCATGCAACGCTCCTTGAAATGCGGCGGGGTTTGCGGCACGTTGCCTCACGCGCCGCCGGCAGTGTAGCCGGGGCCGGACCGGAAACGCAAGCAATGGCCCAATCCCTTCCCTCCCTGGCCCTGGCCGCCGCCGCGCTCGGGCTTTCCGCCGGGTTTTCGCCGGGACCGCTTTTTTCCCTGGTGCTGTCGCAGACCCTGCGCCACGGCACGGCCGAGGGCGTCAAGGTGGCCCTTGCCCCGGTCGTCACCGATGCGCCCATCATTCTCGCCTGCTGGCTCGCGCTGTCGGAATTTTCCGGCGCGCCCACGGTGCTCGGGCTGGTGTCCCTGGCCGGGGCGGCGTTGCTTGTGCGCTACGGCATCGCCTGCTTCACGACCGCGCCGCCCGCGGCGGAGGCGACGCGGGAAGCGCCCCGGTCGCTCTGGCGCGGCGTGGCCGCCAACTTCACCAATCCCCATCCGTATCTGTTCTGGACCGCCGTGGGCGTGCCCCTGCTCCTGGAGGCGCGGGCCGCGTCGGGCCTTGCCGGCGTGTGCGTCTTCCTGGCCCTTTTCTACGTCGCCATCGTCGGGGCCAAGGTCGCGGCCGCCGTGGTCACGGGACGGTGCGGCCGGTTCCTGTCGGGGCGGGCGTACAGGCTGCTTATGGGCGCGCTCGGGGTCTCGCTGCTCTATTTCGCCGCGACGTTCGTCATGCAGGGCGTCTCCCTTCTTCGTGGCGCATAATGCCGCATTGTTCTTTGCCCGGAAGCCCCGTATCATGCTAAACTGCACCGGTCGCAACGCATACCGCTTCGAAGGAGTCCCCATGGCCGCGCCGTTCACCCTTGGCCTTGTACAGATGTCCCCGGAAAAAACCGTGGCCGCTTCCCTGGAAAAGGCCGCCGCCCGCGTGACCGAGGCGGCCGGGCGCGGCGCGCAGGTGGTCTGTCTGCCGGAACTCTTCGCCACGCCCTATTTTTGCCGCAACCAGGACCATGCCGCCTTCGACCTGGCCGAGCCCATCCCCGGCCCGACCACGGACGCCATGGCCGCCGCGGCCAAGGCCGCCGGCGTGGCCGTGGTCGCGCCGCTGTTCGAGCGCCGCGGCGCCGGCTGCTACCAGAACTCCCTGGCCGTGCTCGGCCCGGACGGCGGGCTTCTCGGCATCTACCGCAAGATGCACATCCCCCACGACCCGGGTTTCGAGGAAAAATTCTACTTCGCCCCGGGCGACCTGGGGTTCAAGGCTTTCGCGACGCCTTTTGGCCGCATCGGCACGTGCATCTGCTGGGACCAGTGGTTCCCCGAGGCCGCCAGGGCCACGGCGCTGGCCGGGGCCATGGTCCTGCTCTATCCCACGGCCATCGGCTGGCATCCCTCGGAAAAGGCGCAGTACGGGGAGACCCAGCGCGATTCCTGGATCACGGTCCAGCGCGGCCACGCCATCGCCAACGGGGCCTATGTCGCGGCCGTCAACCGCGTGGGCGTCGAGGGCGGGGGCGCGGGCTACGGCGAAACATTGGAATTCTGGGGCTCTTCCTTCATCGCCGATCCTTCAGGGCGCATTGTGGCCCAGGCCGGCCTTGCGGAAGAGGAAATCGTCACCGCCGTCATCGACCCGCAGGTGGTGGAAACCACGCGGCGGCACTGGCCCTTCCTGCGCGACCGCCGCGTCGACGCCTACGGCGGGCTGTGCCGGCTGTACGGCGAGGAAACGGGAGGCAAGGCGTCGTGAAACGCAATATCTACCTGCGCACCATTCCCATCGAGGACGCCCTGGCCAAGGTCAAGGCCGTGCTCGACCGCAAGGCCCTTGTCGGCGTCGAGCGCATCGGCGCCGAGCATGCCGCCGGCCGCATCACGGCCGAGCCGGTCATCGCCCGCTATTCCTCGCCCACCTTCCACAGCGCGGCCATGGACGGCATCGCCGTGCGCGCCGCGGATACCTTTCTCGCCCGCGAGGGCGCGCCCGTGCGCCTGGCCCCGGGCGAGGGCTTCGTGTTCGTCAACACCGGCCACCCGCTGCCCCTGGCCTTCGACGCCGTGGTCATGATCGAGAATGTGGTCATGGACGGCGAGGTCGCGACCATCGAGTCCCCGGTGGCCCCGTTCGCCCATGTGCGGCGCATCGGCGAGGACATCGTGGCCACGGAGATGATCCTGCCGCGCCACAGGCGGGTGACGCCCTACGACGTGGGTGCGCTGCTCTCGTGCGGGGCATACGAGATTCCCGTCTACGAGAGGGTCCGCCTGCGGGTCATCCCCACCGGCGACGAGGTCATGGACTTCACGGCGCATCCCGAGCCCGGTCCCGGGCAGGTGGTGGAGAGCAACTCCATGTTGTTGCGCGCCCTGGCCGAAAGCTGGGGCATGGAGTGCACGCGCGTCGCCCCGGTGCGCGACGATCCCGAGGCCCTGGCCGCCGCCCTGGAGGAGGGGCTCGCCTCCGACGCCCACGTGGTGGTGATCGTGGCCGGCTCGTCCGCCGGCAGCAAGGATTTCACCCGGGCCACCATCGAGCGCGTGGGCGAGGTGCTGGTCCACGGCGTCGCGGCCATGCCGGGCAAGCCGTCGCTTCTCGGCCATGCCCGGGGCAAGCTCGTCGTGGGCGCGCCGGGCTATCCGGTCAGTTCCGTGGTCTGCTTCGAGCGGCTGCTCTACCCGCTGGCCTGTTGGCTCAGCCGGTCCGAGCCGCAGTCGCGCCAGAGAGTCCAGGCCACCCTGGCGCGCAGCGTGCCCTCGCGCATCGGCATGGTGGATTTCGTGCGCCTGGCCGTGGGCCAGGTCGGCAGCGCCTACGTGGCCCTGCCCCTGTCCCGGGGCGCGGGCAGCATTTCGAGCCTGACCAAGGCGCAAGCCGTGACCCAGCTCGCGCCCGAGGCCGAGGGCCTGGAATCCGGGGCCAGGATCACGGCGGAACTGCTCGTCGACGCCGGGGAGCTTTCGCGCACGCTCGTGTGCGTGGGCAGCCACGACAACACCCTGGACCTCCTGGCCGACATGCTCATGCGCCGCGACCCGTCCGTGCGCCTGGCCTCGAGCCATGTGGGCAGCATGGGCGGACTCATCGCGCTCAAAAACGGCGCGGCCATGCTGGCCGGCTCCCATCTGTTCGACCCGGCCACCGACGACTACAACTTCCCCTTCCTGGCCAAGTACCTGCCGGGGCTTGCCGTGACGGTCATCAACCTGGCCATCCGCCAGCAGGGGTTCATCGTGGCCCCGGGCAACCCCAAGGCCATCCGCGCCACGGCCGACCTCGCGCGCGACGACGTGCGCTTCATCAACCGCCAGCGCGGCGCGGGCACGCGCATCCTCCTCGACTACCACCTGGGCAAGGCCGGTCTTTCGCCCGAGCAGATCCAGGGCTACGGCCGCGAGGAGCACACCCACATGGCCGTGGCCGTCAACGTGAAGACCGGCGCGGCCGACTGCGGCCTGGGCGTTTTCGCGGCGGCGCGGGCGCTCGGGCTCGATTTCGTGCCCCTGGCCCGGGAGCGCTACGACCTCGTCATCCCGCAGGCCTTTGCCGCGGACGACAAGATCGCGGCCGTGCGCGAGGTGGTGGGCGCAACGGCCTTCCGGGACAGCGTGGAGGCCCTGGGCGGCTACGAAACCGATTGGACGGGCCGCGTCATGGAGCCGGGAATGGGCCTGCCCGGCGCGTAAGCGGCAGCCGGTCGCGGCTGCCAAGAGGGATGCATGGACTGGAAACTGCTTTTCACCACTTTCGCCACCATTTTCGTGGCCGAACTCGGCGACAAGACGCAGCTGGCCTGCGTGCTGACGGCGGCGGATTCGCGCAAGCCCTGGATCGTCTTCGCCGGCTCCTCGCTGGCGCTCGTGGCCACGAGCCTGCTCGGGGTCATTTTCGCGGAATTCATCTGCAACTTCGTCTCGCCCGACATCATCAAGAAGGTCGCTGCCGTGGCCTTCGTGGTCATGGGCGCGCTCATCTATTTCGACAAACTCTAGGGGACTGCCATGGACGACAAGCGCCTGACCCTCGATCTGCGCGACAAGTGCTGAGGCCTGGGCCTGGAGATAGGGTGGTATCTCCGTTTATCCCGCGCCCGGGAACTGGAATTCCTGGTTGCGCCGAGCGCGCGGGGCGTGCTCGAGGACCAGCTGGCCACGGTCTCGGGCTGGCGGCTTGAGGTCGCCGCGGAGGAGGGGTTCCTGCGGGCGCGCTACAGCCGCCTGCGGCCCGGCGGCGCAGCCGGGTAGAACCGCGCGGCAGGTTTCTTTCGCCTGGACTTTTGCCCCGGAATCCTGTCTATGACGGCAATGGGGAAACTGCTCGCCGGATTGCGGCGTTGGGTCTTCGGCCGCTCTCTCGCCACGCTCTTGACCGGCATCGTGCTTATGGCCGGGTTGCCCGCCATCGCCATCATCCTGGGCATGAGCTTCGAAAACAGGCGCGCCGGGGAACTCCTGGTCCGGGAGGACATGCGCAACCTGACCCAGGGGCTCGTCGCCATCCAGGACGGCGTCGGGAACCTGTCCCAGGCGCTGCTCGTCGCCCTGGCCCATACCGGGGAAATGCGCGGCCACAACCTGCCGGCGCTCAACCGCATGTTCGCCTCCCTGCTCGACGACCACCCGGAAATGTCCAACATTTTTCTGACCGATGCCGCCGGCAGGGTGGTGGCGTCGGGGCTGCCGGCCTTTCTCGGCGTGGACCTTTCGGATCGAGATTACTTCAAGGCCGCTCAGGGCAGCCGCGGCCTGGGCGTCAGCCGGTTCATCCTCGGCCGGGCCACGCACAAACCCATCGTGGCCTTTGCCCTGGCCCGCACGGACGCCGAGGGCGCCTTCGCCGGCGTCATCGGGCTGTCCTATTATCTCGAGGGCTACGAACGGTTTCTCAGAGGCCTCGAGCTGCCGCCCCACGCGCGGGTCACGCTCCTGGACACCGATGGCCGGCGCATGGTCGCCTATCCGACGGATTCCCGTTTCCCCCTGGGCGAAACGGCCACGCCCCACATCTGGGAACGCTGCAACGAGGCGGCGGAAGACGTCGGATTCTTCGTCGGCACGCGGCGCAGCGGCGAGGAGGGGCTGTTCAGTTTCGCGCGCCTGCGCCTGCAGCCGGACCAGCCGCCCTATATGACCATCATTGTGTCCAGCACCCGCGGCGAAGCCTACGCCCAGGCCGACGCGCAGTTGCTCCGGGGACTGGTCCAGGCCTTCCTGGCTCTTGTCCTGGCCCTTGTCATCGCCTGGGCCGCGGGCAGATACGCCATCGGCCAGGGCCTCGCCCGCCTTTCCGCCGCCGCCGCCCGGTTGGCCACAGGCGACCTGGAGGCCCGGGCCGGCGCGGACGGCGGAAGCCTGGAGGTCCGCCGCCTGGGCGCGAGCTTCGACGCCATGGCCGGGGCCCTGCAACAACGCGACCGGGAACTGGAGCAGGCCGTGACCGCGCTGGCCAAGATGCGCTCCATGCTGCACAACATCCTGGAATCCATGCCCTCGGCGATCATCGGCCTGGACGGCACGGGGCACGTCACCCACGTCAACGACACGGCCAGCCGCCTGTTCGGTCTGAACAGGGAAACGGCCATGGGACGCGACGTGGTCGCCTCCCTGCCGCTTTTGGGCGACTACATGCATGCCGTGGAACGGGCCCTGCATGAACGCCGGGCCCTGGTCGTGGAAAAGCTTTCCCTGCCCCAGGCGGGGGACATGCATTTCCTGGATATGCTGCTTTATCCGCTCATCGCCAACGGCGCTGACGGCGTGGTCATCCGCTTCGACGACGTCACGGACCGCGAGCGCGCCCTGGAGGAAAAGACCGTCCTGCTCAAGGAGATCCACCACCGGGTCAAGAACAACCTGCAAATCATCCTGAGCTTCATCGGCCTGCAGGCCGACGACGCCGAAAACCCGGCCGAGCGCGACCGGCTGCGCCGCCTGGAGATCCGCATCCGCTCCATGGCCCTGGTCCACCAGCAACTCTACAGTCACGGCGACTTCGCCGCCATAGACCTGGCCGAATACCTGCGGGTCCTGACCGAGGGCGTGTGCAACGTCTACGCGGACGTCGCGACCCGGGTGCGCCTGCGCCTGGAAACCGAGTCCGTGCGCCTGCCGCTGGACAAGGCCGTGCCCTGCGGCCTGCTTTGCAGCGAACTGCTCACCAACGCCTGCAAGCACGCCTTTCCCGGCGAGCGGACAGGCCACCTGCGCGTGGGCTGCCGTCAGGAAGGCGGGGTCGCCCGCATCTGGGTGGAGGACGACGGTCAGGGGCTGCCGCCGGGCTTCGATGCCACAGGGGCCGCCGGCATGGGCATGACGCTCGTCACGGAACTCACCCGCCAGCTCGAGGGCGAGGCATCGTTTACCACGCCGCCAGGCGGAGGGGTGCGCTTCGAGGCGACCTTTCCCGTGGAGCCGCCGCAGGACGCGGAAGAGGTGGTCCTCGCTACTCCTTGAGCGGCTCGATGTGCCAGATGTTGCGGGCGTATTCCATCACGGCGCGGTCGCTCGAGAAAAATCCCATGTTCGCGGTGTTAAGGATGGACTTGCGGCTCCAGGCGTCGGGGTCGAGGTAGAGGGCGTTGACCCGGTCCTGGGCTTCGATGCAGGCGCGGTAGTCGGCCGTGACGCAGTAGTAGTCGCCGCGGTCGAGCAGGCTTTCGATGACGGGCGTGAACAGCCCGGGGTCGTCCGGGGCGAAAAAGCCGCGCCCGATCATGTCCAGCGCCTCGGCCAGTTCGGGGTCGTCGCGCACGCGGCTGCGCGGGTCCACGCCCCGGGTCCGGGCGGCGGCCACTTCGTCGGCGGTCAGGCCGAAGATGAAGATGTTGTCTTCCCCCACTTCCTGCATGATCTCGATGTTGGCCCCGTCCAGGGTGCCGATGGTCAGCGCGCCGTTTAAGGCGAACTTCATGTTGCCCGTGCCCGAGGCCTCCATGCCGGCGGTGGAAATCTGCTGCGAGAGGTCTGCGGCGGGGATCACCTTTTCGGCCTGGGACACGCAGTAGTTGGGCAGGAAGAGCATGCGCAGGCGGCCGCGCATGGCCGGGTCGGTGTTTACTTTCTCGGCCACGGCCGTGATCAGCCGGATGATGCGCTTGGCCATGAAATAGCCCGGCGCGGCCTTGCCGCCGATCAGCACCGTGCGCGGCGGCACGGCGAGCCCCGGGTCGCGGCGCAGGCGGTTGTAGAGGGTCACGACGTGCAGGACATTCAGAAGCTGGCGCTTGTACTCGTGCATGCGCTTGACCTGGACGTCGAAGAGCGTGTCCGGGTTGATGCCGAGCCCGGCCTTGCGCAGCACGTAGCGGGCCAGGCGCTTTTTGTTGTCGCGTTTGGCCGTGCGCCAGGACTGGCGGAAGGCCGCGTCCTCGGCCAGGGGCGCGAGCCTGCGCAGCTCCGTCAGATCCCGGACCCAGTCCGGGCCGATGGCCTCGGTGATGAGCGCCGACAGGATGGGATTGGCCTGGAGCAGCCAGCGCCGGGGCGTGACGCCGTTGGTCACGTTGGTGAACTTGCCGGGATAGAAGGCGTCGAAATCCGGAAACACGTGCTCGCGCAGGATGTCGGAATGGAGTCTGGCCACGCCGTTGACGGCATGGCTGCCGACAATGGCCAGATGGGCCATGCGCACCCGGGAGCTGCCCCGGTCGATGATGGCCATGCGCGCGAGCTTGCCGCCGTCGCCGGGATGACGCGCGGCCACCTCGGCCTGGAAGCGGCGGTCGATCTCGACGATGATCTCCAGGTGGCGCGGCAGCACGCGCCCGAGCAGGTCCATGGGCCAGGTCTCGAGCGCCTCGGGCAGGACCGTGTGGTTGGTGTAGGCGAAGGTCTCCCGGCAGATGGCCCAGGCCTCGTCCCAGGGCAGGAATTCCTCGTCCACGAGGATGCGCATGAGCTCGGCCACGGCGATGGTCGGGTGGGTGTCGTTGAGCTGGATGGCGACCTGGTCGGCGAATCCCTCGAAGGCGGCCGGACCGGGTCTGCGGTGGCGGCGCACGATGTCGCGCAGCGTGGCCGCGACCAGGAAATACTGCTGCTTGAGGCGCAGTTCCTTGCCGGCCACGGGTTCGTCGTTGGGGTAGAGGACCTTGGAGATGTTTTCCGAGAGGATTTTCGCCTGCATGGCCCCGACGAAGTCGCCCTGGTTGAAGTCGCGCAGCGAAAATTCCTGGGACGAGGCCGCGGCCCACAACCGCATGTTGGTGACGTGGCCGCCGCCGTGGCCGGGCAGGAGGATGTCGCAGGGCATGGCCATGACCGTGTCCGCGTCCACCCAGCGGTAGCGCAGGTTGCCCTTGTCGTCGGTGTAGGCCTCGCTTCTGCCGTGGAAGCGCACCTCGTAGAGGTGCTCCATGCGGTCGATGACCCAGGGGCTGCCGTGACGCCGCCAGTTGTCGGCCTGTTCCTCCTGCCAGCCGTTCACGATGGTCTGGTGGAACAGGCCGTAGTCGTAGAGGATGCCGTAGCCGCAGCCGGGAATGCCGCAGGTGGCGATGGAGTCCATGTAGCACGAGGCCAGCCGCCCGAGGCCCCCGTTGCCGAGCCCGGCGTCGCGCTCCTCCTCGGCCAGGTCGTCCAGGGAAAAGCCCAGATCGGCCACCGTCTCCCGGCATCCCTGCTCCATGCCCATGTTGATGATGGCGTTCATGAGGAAGCGGCCGGGCAGGAACTCCATGGACAGGTAGTACACGCGCTTGCTCATGGAGTCGTAATAGGCGGTTTGCGTGGTCAGCCACATGCGGATGAGCCGGTCGCGCACGGCGTAGGCCAGGCCGCTGAAGTAGCGGAAGGGGTCGGGCGGGTAGAGGTCGTTGCCGAGGTTGGAGAGGATGTGGCGGCGGATGTCTTCGCCAAGCGATGCGAGGTCGTGGTAGTCCGTGACGCTTCCCTTGCCCATGGCGGCTCCCTGGGGACGGGGAAGGCGGTCCTGCGGACGCGTCTCTTCCCGCTTTTTCCCGTGGCTCGTGCATTGGTGCGCCAGGGCGCGGGAAGCCTTGCCCGGCAGCCATTTCCGGCGCTTTACAGTGTCTACGGAATGGGGCGGGCGTTGTCAAAGCGGCCCGGGGGAGGGCGGGGCCGCCGCTTTGCGGGCGCAAAAAAAGCCAGGGGGCGTTAGCGGCGGACGCCCCCTGGCTTGCCCCCGACCGTCCGTGTGGGTCGAACGGGTGGCCGGGAATCGGACGGCGGTGTGCCTATGCCGCCGCCCGGAGACGGTAGTTGCGCAGGGCGATGCGCAGGGCGGCCACGCACCAGTTGTCGCAACCGAGCTTCTCGATGACGCGGGTCATGCGAGGCTGGAAATCTTCGCTGGACACGGCCTGGGCGTCATAGGCGTTCATGCCCACGACCGTGGCGATGAGCGCGGCCATGCATTCGCGGCTGTAGCTACAGCTTTCGACCGTGCCGCCGGCATTGACGATGATGTCGTTTTCGATAAGCAGCTGGATCTTGACGGCCCGGCCGCATGCGGAGCATTCGCTCACGCCTTCGATGGTGTAGTGATCCAGGGGCGTTACAACCGGGCGGACCTTGGGGGTGTTCGGGGTGGCGTCCATGGTGGTCTCCTTGTATGTAAAAGGCAGTGGATTTCGGGTTTGGCCATTCGCTTTGTCTCTCTAGTAGCAACGTGCGTGCCATGTTTTTAATATACTGAAATTTCAGGATAAAAATAAAATGGTCTGATGAAAGCCGCAAAAGAAGCATGCCATGTTGCAAATTCGCACAGGGTTTCCCCACCCTTTGAGGATGGAAATGAATAAAATCAGCGTGTTGGCAAATTTGCAACATGTTGCATCTCTGCCACGAGTTGCGGTATTGCACAGGTGCGTTCGGGCGAGTTTGGGAAAAATGTGACGAACTCGAGGCAAAAAGGGGCCCGTAATGAGAAAAAAAGAACAACACCCCCCCGATCCCGTGGCCCGGCACCTCGACGCCATCCTCGACAGCATCGAGGATGGCGTGTTCATCGCCAACCGCGACGGCTACGCCCTCAAGGTCAACGCCGCCTACGAGCAGCTCACCGGCATGACCAAGGCCGAGCTCATCGGCAAGAACGTCGAGGAGCTCAAGAAGGCCGGCCTTTTCAACATCGCGCCCATCACCCCCGAGATCGTAGCCACGGGCCGGCCCGCCTCCTCCATCCAGGTCACCCGCGACAACCGCTCCATGACCATCGACGGCAAGCCCGTGCGCGACCCGGACGGCACCGTGAGCCTGGTCGTGGTCTACGCCCGCGACATCACGCTCATGGCCCGCATGCGCGAGCGCATCTCCCGCCAGCAGGAGCTGATCGAGACCTACCAGCACCAGATGGATTTCTTCATCCGCGAGGGCGGCGGCATCACCAATTTCATCGCGGAAAATTCCGCCATGAAGCGGCTGATGGACCTGCTGCGCCGCGTCGCGGCAACCGACGCCGTGGCTTTGGTGCTCGGCGAAACCGGCGTCGGCAAGGAGCTTTTCGCGCGCATGATCCACGAGGCCAGCCCCCGGCGCGAGAAGCCCTTCGTCAAGGTGGACTGCGCCTCGATTCCGGAGAACCTGATCGAGTCGGAGCTTTTTGGCTATGCGCCCGGGGCGTTCACCGGCGCGCATCCCAAGGGGCGGGTGGGTTTTTTCGAGATGGCCGAGGGCGGCACCATCTTTCTCGACGAGATCGGCGAGATGCCGCTTCTGTTGCAGTCCAAGCTCCTGCGCGTGCTCCAGGACCGGGAACTGACGCCCGTGGGGTCGAGCAAGGCGCGCAAGACCGACGTGCGCGTCATCGCCGCCACCAACCGCAACCTTGAGGCCGAGGCCCGGCTCGGCACGTTTCGCAGCGATCTTTTCTTCCGGCTGCGCGTGGCGGTGCTGGAGATTCCGCCCCTGCGCGATCGGCCCGACGACATCCTGCCCCTGGCCCGGCTTTTTTTGCAGCGCTTCGGCGCGCGCTACCGCAAGCGGGTGGCGTTTTCCCTCGAGGCCGAGCGGATCATGGCGCACTACAACTGGCCGGGCAACGTGCGCGAACTCGAGAACCTCATCGAGGGCCTGGTCATCACCTGCGACACCGAGATCACGGCCGAGGATCTGCCCACGGCCATGCGCGTCAAGGAATGCCTGCTGCCCGCCGCCGGGGCGGACGGTTCCGCCGCGGTTTCCTCGTCCGTGCAGGCCGCTGCCGCGGCCGTGAATTACGAGCGGCCCTACAAGGAAGTGCTGGCCTCCTTCGAGCGCGACTACCTGGAGCGGGCCATCGCCTACTTCGGCTCCGTGGGCGAGGCGGCCAAGCGCCTGGGCGTGGACCGCACCACGATCTTCCGCAAGATGAAGAAGACGGCCGGGGAGTAGGGCGGCTTACCTTTCCGGCGGCGGCGCGAGGTTAAAGGGCGTGAGCCCCTCGTGCGCCGCCTGCTTCTCAAGAAGCGCCGCGACTCCGGCGTCGGGCCTGGCCGGCGCGCCGCAGCAGCAGGAGCCTGCGCCGGCGTCGAAGGCCGGGTTGGCGATATCGCCGCCCGCGTCCAGGACGAAGAGGTTCTCGCCCGCAAGGTCCGCTTCCCATACGTCGATTTCCTTCACTTCGCCGGCGCGCAGCACCTCGCCCGAGGCCGTGACCACGGCGCGCAACGGTCCCCGGTAGAACACCTTGCACCGCCGCGGGGCAACCGGCGGACGGCGCGCCTCCATGGTCACCGAATAGAACCGGTGTCCCCGCACCAGTCGGTAGGGGAAGCGGCGCAGGAAACGGATGTCCGTAAACCCGGCCTCTTCCAGGATCGCGACAAGGTCTTTTTGCGTGAGCGTGCCGGAAATGCATTCCCCGCGCAGGCTCGGGTCGTTGCAGATGGTCGCCGACGCCGGCGTTTCCGTAGCCACGTCGGAAAAGACGATGCGCCCGCCGGGTTTCAAGATGCGGAATATCTCGGCGTAGAGCCGGCGCTTTCGCGTGGAGAGGTTGAGCACGCAGTTGGACGTCACGCAGTCGGCCGTGGCGTCACGCAGCGGCATGGCCTCCAGGTAGCCCTGGAAAAAAGCCGTGTTGGCGTAGCCGAGCACTTCGGCCGTGGCCCTGGCCGCGGCGCGCGCCCGGGAAAGCATGGGCGGCAGCATGTCGAGGCCGATCACCCGGCCCGCCGGCCCCACGCGCCTGGCCGCGATCAGGCACTCGACGCCCGCGCCGCAGCCGAGGTCCACCATGGTTTCGCCCGGGCGCAGGTCCGCGTCGGCGATGGGCGAGCCGCAGCCGTAGCCGCGCACGCGAAAGCGTTCGGGAATGTGCTCCACCATCTCCGCCGGGTAATGCACGGGATTGACGATGTCGCCTTTCTCCACGGCCGCCGCCTCGGTGTAAAAAGCCTTGATCTGCGCGAGGCTCCCTTCGCCGGCGAGCGAGAGCAGGCAGTTGGTGTGGGCCAGGGCCACCTCGCCATGGGCGTGGCAGCTCACGTGGGTTTCGCCCATTTTAAGAAGCAGCGCCGGCTGGGCGTCGGGCAGGGCGGGCGGCACGGCTTTGGCCTCGCGGACAATCAGGCGTGCGGCAAGACGCTCGAGCAGCGGCTGGTAGGGGTCGCGCCCCGTGAACGTGCCGGCGTGGCGAAAGGAATGGTCCGGGTCGCCGCCGCCGAGGACGTATTTCCAGGGCGATGCGCTCGATGCGCTGCTGGCCCGGCGCAGGGCGTCGAGCGCGGGGCTTTCCTTCCAGGCCGCTTCCAGGCCGCCGGCTGCGGGAAGGGGGGTGGCGAGGGCCTCCACGCCGATCAGCGCCGGGCTCGGGTAGAGCCTGTCGTCCGGGCCCACGGCCACGGATTCGTAGCCGGCGGTGGTGCCGTCGTGGCGCGTGCCCACAGGCGCGAACACCTGGGCGCGCAGGGCCTCGATGTTGTCGATGGCAAGCCCCAGCGCGTCCGCCCTGTCCCAGGCCGCGGCCACGGCGGCGTACAGCGCGTCCGTGTCCGGCGTGTCTTCCTCCCGGCCGCGCCCCACGGCGAAATGCCACATGAGGTGCAGGCCCGACGCGCCGCAGGCCGCGGCGAAGGAGGCGACATCGGGCAGGTCGGCCAGGTTGTCGCGCGTGGGGCAAAAGGACAGCGTCACCGGAAAACCGAGGTCCCGGGCGAGGCGTACGTCGGCGGCCAGACGCGAAAACGCGCCTTCGCCGCGCAGGGCGTCGTGGCGCGCGGCCAGGCCGTCGCAGCTCACCTGGAAATGCAGCCGCTCCCGGGGCCTGCGGGCCAGGTCCTCGCGCAGGGGGGAAAAGCCCGTGCCGTTGGTGAGCACCACCGCGTGGGCGGCGGGGTCGGCCAGGGCGAAGTCGAGCAGCGCGGGAAAGCCCGGATGCAGGAACGGTTCGCCGCCGGTCAGGGCGAACACGCGGCAGCCCAGTGCGCGCGCTTCGGCCATGCGCGAAAGCGCGACGTCGGTTGGCAGTTCGCGAGCGGCGGCCGGCCCCGAACAGAACAGGCAATGGCGGCAGGCGAGGTTGCAGCGGTCCGTGACGTGCAGCCACAGTTCCGCAAGCCGTGCCAGGGGCAGGGCGCAGAGGCGGCCGGCGTAGGGCGCGGGCTCGGCCTCGGGCAGGCGGGCGAGGAAGAGCCGCTCCCGGCAGTTTGGGGCCTGTCCGCGCGCGGTCGCGGCGATGGCGGCGTCGCCGGCGGCGTTGGGCACGAACCAGTCCGGCGCTTCGGGGCATAAATAGATGGAGGTATCCTCGTGGCGCACGCGGATCCAGGCGTCGGGAGAAAACGGCATGGCGCGATCCTTGGTCCTCGGGTTGGCGATGTTGCAGGAAAAGACGCGCCGTGGCGCGACCGCAGGAAGCCCATGAAATAGCCCATGGCGCGGGGCGGTGACAAGGGCGGCTGTCCCGGACCCGGCGGCGACAAAAAGGCCTTTCCGGGAGCGTCTTGCCGGTCGCCACCCCTTGCGCCGCGGGCGCGGATTCCTGTAGGACTTTTGGTGGAAGCAGGCCGGTCGGGCATGATGCGGGAGACGGCGACGGCTCTGCGATGCATGCTTGTTGCAGCGGCAGTGTGGCTGGTCTTGGGCGCGGAGCCCGCCCGGGCCGAATCCATGTGTCTTGCAAGCCCGGTTCCCGTGATCTGTCCCGCTTGCCTCGCGATGCTACGTTGTTGCGACGTCGTGGACTGGTTGGTTTTTTTCTGCCCGGCCGGGATGCGGGACAGCCCTTCCAAATGCGGCGACGGCCCTGGCGATACGGCGCGCTTGGCGCGCGAAACCTGATACGACGGGAAAAGGAGCACGGCATGATGCGGATTTTCTGGACTCTGGCGGTGGCGGTGACCCTTCTTGTTGCGGTGGGCGGCTGCGCCAAGAAAAAAAGCTATACGTCGCTGGATGAAGTCTACGCCAAGTACGACGTGAACAAGGACGGCAAGATCACCAAGGAAGAGTTCGTGGCGCAGTGGAAGGACAAGCAGAAGGCCGAGACGGCCTGGAAGAAGATCGACCGGAAGAACAACGGCTTCGTGGACCGCGTGCTCGACAACGACATGCCGCTCAACGTCTGGAGTGCCGTGGAAAGCAACGACACCCCGTATTAGCCTCGCCGGGACTCCTTTCCCCCTTGCGAGAGGGACCGGGGGGCTTCATGCCCCCCGGCGGGGCTCGGGACAGCGCCCCGATCTTCTCTTCCCCTCTCCCCTACCGTACCTTCGTCACAGGGCAGCGGCCGCAGACGATGCCGGCGCGCAGCGCGTTTTGCCGGGGATCGGCCAAAAGCGCCCGGGCGGCCTGGTATTTGGCGTTGTTCCAGACCTCGCGAAACGGCGTGGAGAGCACGTTGCCGAAATCCACGGACGGGTCGCGGGGGTCGCGGCAGCAGGGAATGAGCCCGCCGTCCCAGTTGACGTAGGCCGAGCGGTAGAGCCACGAGCAGCCGGGCGAGGGTGCCTGCGCGTCGGGGCGCAGGGTCTGGCGCGGAAATCGCGTGGAGAACCAGTCGTCCGGGGCGTCGGCCGGGAAAAAGGGCTTGATGAAGCGCACCTGGTCCACGCCGAGTTCCCGGGCCTTTTCGCGGGCCGCGGGAATTTCGTGTTCGTTGAACCCTGTGACGCAGTACTGCCAGTCGATAAAAGGCGTGGCGCTGCCGGCCTTGCGGCGTTCCTCGATGACGGCGCGAAGCGCGGCCAGGGCCACGTCGGGGTTGCCGCCGCGCATGAAGCGCCCGCTCGTCTCCTGGGACACGCCGTGGCAGGAGAAGATGAGCACCTCGAGCCCCGAAGCCACGATGCGCCGGGCAAGTTCCGGGTCGCGGTGGGTGAGGTTGGAGGAGACGCCCACGCCGATGTTGCGCGAGGCCGCCAGGCGGATCATGTCCAGGGTCTCGGGGAACAGGAACGGCTCGCCGAAGCCGTAGAGGTTGATCTTGAACAGGTACGCGCCCACGTCGTCGAGGATCTTGCGGAACTGTTCCAGGGTCATGCGGCCGAAGAGCCGTTCGTCGTCGCGGGGCGGGCGGCGGTCGTCGTAGCAGTAGGCGCAGCGCAGATTGCAGATATTGGTGCTCTCGATTTTGAGGATGTAGGGCATCGAGTCGAGGACCGTGCGCTTTTGCAGGCGGTTGCGTTCGGCGCGCGCGAAATTGAGCAGCCGCCGTGGCGTGGCGTGGCGCAGGAACGCCTGGGCGTGGCGCTTGAGGATTTTCAGGCGTTCGGCCGTGCCCGCGCCTTTGGTGGCCAGGGCGGAATCGAGCAGTCCCATGGGCGCTATGCTCCGTGTGTTGCGGTTTCGTCGAGAAGGTGCGCCGCCATCTTGAGCCCCTGCGTCACGGCGGCCGGGGTCAGGCAGAAGTAGAAGCCGCCCTGGCGGCCCACGGCATGGGCGTTGGCCAGGCCGCGCACGGGCGCGGCCGCCGCGGCAAGGCGCGCTTCGTAGTCCAGGGGATAGACGGGCATGGCCGCCGGCAGGGTCACGGCTTTGGCCTGGCGCAGGGCCGAGGCCGGGTACAGCCCCAGGCGCGCCACGTCGGCGATGGCCGCCGCGATGGTCTCTTCCTCGCTTGGCGGCGCGGCGTCGCCGGTTGCCACGTTGATTTCCAGGCACAGCCCCTCGCGGCCTGCCGGGCTGCGCTCGCGGAAAATGGAGCCGGGGTAGTAGACGCGGTTGGCCGTGAGCTCCGGGTCGGGATGGTAGGTGTAGACGAAGGGCCGAAAAGGCGGCGCGGGGCTTGCGTAGGTGAGCATGACCAGACGCATGTTCACCGTGGGCAGGGTCGGCGCCTGTGCGCCGAGCGCGGCATTGAGCGCATTAAGCGGTGCGGTCCAGACCAGATGGCGCGCGGCGATCTCGCGGCCGTCGGCGACGACCGCCGCGACGCGCTCCCCGTCGCGGGTCAGGGAGATTGCTCCCACACCGGTGACGATTTCGCCCCCGGCCCGCCGGATGCGCGTGGCCAGCAGGGCCGGCACGTCGCCGAGGCCCCCGGCCGGGTAGGTGTAGCGTTGGCGCAGGCGGAAAAGCGCGCCGAGCACGGCCGCGGCCTTGCCGCGCCGCACGAAGGGCTCCTTTTCGTTGTCGATGGTGCGGTCCACGCGGGCCAGCCAGTGGTGGTGCAGCTCCTGCGGCGGCATGAGCGCCTTTTTGGCGAACAGGTCGCGAAAGAGCAGGGCGTAGAGCCCCGGCCCGCTTTTTTCCGCAAGCTCGAGCGACGCCGGGATGGGTTCCGGCGGCGGCGCGCCCCGGCGTTTGGTCGCCGCGCGCAGCGCCTCGATCTTGTAGCGCAGGGGGTAGCGCAGGAAATCGAAATGGTTGGGAAATTTCCAGTACCGTCCGTCCGCCGCGATGGCGAAGGCGAAGGGATGGCGGATGACGGGCTGCCCGGCCAGGGTCTCGCGCAGGAAGGCCTCGCCCGGGCCGTCGTGCTCCAGAAAAAGCACGTGGGGACCGAGGTCGAACACGACGTCGTCCAGGGTGAAGGAGCGCAAGAGCCCCCCCACCTCGGGTTCGCGTTCGAGGACGACGACCGGCAGGCCTGCTTCGGCAAGGCGCACGGCGCAGGTCAATCCGGCCACGCCGCCGCCGACGATGACGTGCTTGTCCATGGCGGCGCTCATGACGGCCGGATATTCCGGGGGAAAGGGAGCGTGAGCATGGGAAAACCTAGCATGTCCGGCGCGGGCGGGCAATCGGTCGGCTGGCGTGCCGGACGCTTCCCCGCTATCATGCGTCGCAAACGCAAGGAGCAGGGCAGGTGAACGCGCCAAGGGACGTCTTCGTGCATGCGGCGGGAATTTGCGAATCGGCATCCGTGGGGCCGGGAACGCGCATCTGGGCGTTTGCCCACGTGCTGCCGGGCGCGGTCATCGGCCGCGACGCCAATATCTGCGACCATGTTTTCATCGAGGGCGGGGTAACGCTCGGCGACCGGGTCACGGTCAAGTGCCACGTCGCCTTGTGGGATGGGGTGGCCGTCGGCGACGATGTGTTCATCGGCCCGTCCGCGGCGTTCGCCAACGACCGCTATCCCCGCAGCGGACGACACGTGCCGTCGGTGCGCACGGTGCTGGAAAAGGGCTGTTCCATCGGTGCCGGCGCGGTGGTCGTGCCCGGGGTGACGGTGGGGGCGTATGCGCTCGTCGGTGCCGGCGCGGTGGTCACGCGCGACGTCGCGCCGTTTACGCTGGTGCTGGGCAATCCGGCCCGGGCGGCGGGGCTGGTCTGCCGTTGCGGCGGCCGGCTGCTGCCCGCGCCGATGGGCTTGCGCTGTTCCCAGGGGGACTGGGCCGGTGAGGCGCCCCACGAGGGCATGGTGTGCAGCGCGGCGATCGTCTTGTGTGGACAATGAAAAAGGCGGTCCTGGCAAGAAGCGGGAACCGCCTGAAATACCTGGCGCGCCCGGAGCGATTCGAACGCCCGACCGTCGGATTCGAAGTCCGATGCTCTATCCGGCTGAGCTACGGGCGCGCAGTGACCCACTACTGACTCCCGGCCGCTTCCGTCAAGCCGGCCGGGTCGTCCCTGCCCGCATGGCACGCCGCGCCGAAACGGTGGTTGCGGGGCTCCCCAAAAAACAATACCCCTTTCGCAGGGGCGTGATTTTTTCGCGCGGTCCCGCCCCATGCCGTTGCCTTCAGGGGAGTACTGTCATGCGCTTTCTCATCGTGGATGACGATGAAAGCATCATCCTCTTTTTGCGCACGTTTCTTTCCGCCTATGCCGAATGCCTCACTGCGGGCGACGGCCTGGAAGCCATGGCAGCGTTCGAAGCCGCGCTCGAAGAAGAAAAGCCCTTCACCGCCGTCTTCATGGATATCCTCATGCCGGGCATGGACGGCAACGAGGTCGTCCAGGCCCTGCGCCGCATGGAAGACGCCGCCAATCCCCGGCAGCGCTTCAAGCTCATCATGATCTCCGTGCTCACGGACACCAAAAACGTCAGCGAATCCTTCTTTCACGGCCGTGCCGACGCCTACCTGCCCAAACCCCTGCGCCGCGAGGTGCTGCTCTCGGAACTGGCCAAGCTCGGCCTCATCGACGCGCCTGTCCTGCCGCACTGACTCCCCCGCGCCCGCGCGCGCTTGCCACAGGGCTGGTGCATGGTGCGGCCGGCGTTTGCGCATGCGCCGGACGGCATGTTTCCCTCAACGTCGCCGCGGCGGCGTCGCCGGCTCGGGCGCGGCGTGCTGGGTGGCGAAAAACGCCCCGCTCCAGGCCATGGCCTCGCTCGCGCAGGTCTTGACCGTCTCCAGATCGAAGCCCAGGTTTTGCGTAAGCTCCTCCAGGCGCGTCCAGTCCGCGTCCTCGATGCAGCCCACGAGTTCGAGCAGCGGCTCGTATTCGCTTTGCGTGTCGCGCCGCAGCGCCGCCTTGAGCTTTTCCTCCAGGGGCAAAAGCTCCGTCACCTTGGCCATGGGCATGCCGAGGATGGCGTCGAGGAGCGAAAAAAGCCCGAGCAGAAACAGTGAGCCCGGATTGAAATCCCAATAATCGTAGCGCGTGGCCACCTGCTCCAGGAACCGCGCCCGCTGGAGCGAGAGCTCGGCCAACTCCCGGGGCATGTCGCCGTGCTGCGCCATGTCGGCGAGAAGCACGGCCCGCAGCCAGTTGCGCATCTTCACCGACCCGAGGATCATGATGGCCTGGCGGATGGACTGGATTTTTTGGGGAAAGCCGAAGGCGGCGGAATTGAGGTAGGAAAGCAGCCGGAAGCTCACGGACACGTCCGACGAAATGGCCTCGGCCAGGGCGTCCACGTCCGGGTCTTCCGTCTCGATCAGGCGCATGAGCTGGAACCGGCTCATCTGGTGGGACGTGAACTTGCGTTCGGCAAGAACCTCGGGCTCCTTGAAAAAACGTCCCTGGAACAGCGTGAAGCCGGCGTTTTTGAGCGCCTCGAACTGTTCGAGGCCCTGCACGCGGGAGGCCAGCAGCATGACCTTGCGGCCCTTGGCCCGGTCCAGGAAATCCCGCGGGTCGGCCCCGTTCCCGGCGTTGAAGCACAGCACGTCGGCCATGTGCGCCAGCTCCGGCACGGCGGCCATGCCCGGGCCGTCCTCCAGGGCCAGGATGTAGCCGTCGGCGCGCAACTGGCGCGCCGCGGCCACCACCGCCTCGGGCGAACGCACCGCGCCCACGGCCTTGACCACCCCGTGCTGGGGCGGCAGGGCGTACGGCGCCTTGGCGAGCAGCCCCGCCTCGTCGAAGGGGGCCACGACCTTCTTGCCGCGCTCCACGGCATGCTGCACGCCCATGTAGGACGACGACGCCAGCGAGTCGGCCACGTGCTCGCGGTCGGCAAAGCAGGTCAGGGCGGCGCAGGCGTCGTTGCCGCCCTGGATTTCATAGCCCCACAGCTTGCGCTTGACGTCGAAAAGGGCCTGTTTGGTGAAGAAAAAAGGGGTGGCGCTGGCCGCGTCCTGTTCGCTCATGGCGCATTCCCGGGTTGGCGGTTGGAGGGAAAAGACGCAGGGCATGACGGGTTTGTCCCCAACATGCCCCAGCTAGCCCGGGATGACAATGCTTTTCGGCCGTCGCCCGCCAGGTCTTCGCCGCGCGGCCGGTCGCTACAGGGACGCGGCGTCGGCGGCCGCGGGCAGGGTGAAGGTGAAAAGACTGCCCTTGCCGGGGGCGCTTTGCACGTCGATGGCGCCGCCGTGGGCGTGGAGCACCGCGCGCACCAGGGAGAGCCCCAGGCCCAGGCCACGCTGGGACCGGCTCTTGTCGGCCCGGTAGAGGCGGTCGAAGATGCGCGGGATGTCGTCGGCGCCGATCCCCTCGCCGGTGTCGGCCACGCGCACCGCCACGGCCTCGCCCGCGCGCCAGGCCGAAACGTCCACACGGCCGCCGGCCGGCGTGTACTTGACGGCGTTGTCGAGCAGATTGCCGAGCACTTGGCGCATCCGGTCGGCGTCGGCCGTCACCGGTAGCCGGTCCATGGGGGCCACGGCGAGCAGCACGCCCTTTTCCTCGGCCACATACTGGTAGATTTCCACCATCTCGGCAATGAGCGCCGCCATGTCCGTCCGGCCCAGATGCAGGCGCATGGCCCCGGTTTCGGCTTCGGAGATGTCCATGAGGATGCCGAGCATGGACACCATGCGCCGCGTTTCCTCGGCGCAGTCGAGCAGGGCTTCGCGCAGGGCCTCGGGGTCGCTTTTCGTGGACGCGGCCATTTCCACGGCGGCCAGGGTGCGGGTGGCCGGGGTGCGCAGGTCGTGTGCCACGTTGTCGAGGGCCTCGCGCATGCCGCTGATAAGGCTCTTGATCTTGTCGAGCATGGCGTTGAACAGCCGCGCCAGCTCGTTGAGTTCGTCGTCGGCCCCTTCGTCCGGCACGCGGGCGTCCATGCGGCCGGTGTCGATGGCCCGCACCGTGTCGATGAGTCCCTGGATGGGCTTGAGCGTGCGCCGGGCGAGCAGGAAGCCCGCGGTCAGCCCGACCAGGGCGACCAGGGCCATGATGCCGGCGAAAATGATCCGGAACTGGCGCAGCAGACGTTCGCGGTCGCTTGCGTCCTTGCCCATGTACACCGTGCCGCCGCCGGGCAGGCTGCGGCAGGCCAGTTCGATGAGGCCCTTGCCTTCCGGTTTGGGCAGAAACGTCCACTGGATGCCCGGCCCCAGGTCGCGGGGCAGGTCGTCCGGCAGGGGCGCGGCGTCGGTGGGGGCGATCTGGGTCAGGGCCTGTCCGTCCGGGGAGTCCAGGCGCAGGTAGTACTCGTCGGATTCGAAGTCCTCGCGCTCCATGCGCATGAACTCGACCAGGGCCGGCAATCCGCGCTTGAGCGCGATGGAGGCGTATTCGCGCACCTTCTGCGCCATGGCCAGGCGGTCGCCTTCGCGCACGGCGTCGGAGAGCAACGAATAGGCCAGAAGGAACAGGATCAGGGCGCTCGAGATGAAGATGAGGGAATACTGCGCGGTCAGCCGGAAGATGGTCGAGCGGAAAAAGGCCCTACTCTTTAAGGACATACCCGACCCCGCGCAGGGTATGCAGCATCTTTTTCTCCCAGTCCCGGTCGATCTTGTTGCGCAACCGGCACACCAGCACGTCCACCAGGTTGGTCTGGGGATCGAAGTGGTAGTCCCAGACGTGCTCCATGATCATGGTCTTGGAGAGCACCTTGCCGGGGTTGCGCATGAAGTACTCGAGCAGCGCGAATTCCCGTGGCTGGAGCTGCACCGCGGTCTCGCCCCGGCGGACCTCGCGGGTGAGCAGGTTCATGGACAGCTCGCCCACGGTCAGGCGCGTGGGTTCGGACACGCTCGACGAACGGCGGATGAGCGCCTGGACCCGGGCCAGCAGTTCCGAAAAGGAGAAGGGCTTGGACAGGTAGTCGTCGCTGCCGGTCTCGAGGCCGCGCACCCTGTCTTCCACAGACCGCTTGGCCGAGAGGATGATGATGGGGGTGTTGATGCCGCGCCGGCGCAGTTCCTCGATGACCTTGAGCCCGTCGAGCCCGGGCAGCATGACGTCGATGACCGCCACGGCGTAGGGCTCCGTGGAGGCCAGGTGCAGGCCATCCACGCCGTTGGCGGCGTGATCCACGGCGAAGCCGCTTTGCCGCAGACCGCCGATGATGAAAGAGGCGATTTTCTCGTCATCCTCGACGAGCAGAATCCGCATGGGCCGTGTTTCCTTTCGCCGGTCGCCATCGGGGCGGCGGCCGGACGATTCGGGCTTTGGGTGCGCGATGTACATGCAACGCCTCATAAAGGCCAGAAGGGCCGTGGCGCTACGGATTTTCCTTGTTTTTCATATCTGTCATGGACTGGCAAGGTTGTTGTAACAGCTTGGAATCGCGAATCTTTCGTGTTTCAAGTCTGTAATGTGAGGGTAAGAGGCCGGAAAGGAGGACGGGAATAAACGGTTTACGTCGGCCCGGGGGAAAGCATCCGGTCGGCGACCGGGGAACGGTCCGTGGGGAACGGGCCCTGTCGGCCGGAAACTGGCCAGGACCAAATTACCGCTCAAGGAGCTCATATCATGAAAAAGATCGTCGTCTTCACCGTTATTTCCTGCCTGCTCGCCACCTCCATGGCTTTCGCCGGCACCAAGAAGAAAAAGAAAAAGACCACCAAGGCCGACAGCTACTCGGTCGTCGAGATCCTCAAGGCCAAGAAGAAGGCCAAAAAGGCCGCTCCCGCCCAATAGCATCGTTCGCACATCAGTATCCGTCGCGAAAGGCCGGGGTTTTCCCGGCCTTTCGTCGTTTCGGGCCGGGCGCGCGGAGCGCTGGCTTGACTTGGGGCCGGGCATCGGCAAGGATGCGGGGAATGGCGCATATTGCCGCCGCAACGCCTCGTTCGGAGAACCCCCATGCGCGTCGCCGATCTCATGACCAGCCAGTTGCGCTGCCTGCGCGAAACGGACAGCCTCGCCGACGCCATGGCCGCCATGCAGGAGCTTTTCATCCGCCACATCCCTGTCGTGGACGAAGGGGGCGGGCTCGTGGGCATCGTCACCCAGCGCGACCTGCTTTCCCTGGAGCACAAAAAGGATCCGGTCACGCAGCTGCGCGACGTGATGCGCACGGACGTGGTCACGGTGACGCCGGACACGCCGCTGCGCACCGCAGCCGAAACCATGATATACAACAAGTACGGCTGCTTGCCCGTGGTCAGCGACAGCGAACTGGTGGGTATCATCACCGAAACCGATTTTCTCAAGCTGGCTATTTTCCCCATCGCCCCCCGGCGCGGCGACTGACCGCGCCGGGGCGCATCGCCACTCGAAACGGAGGGAGCCGCCCCATGACCCGGCCTGGCGTTTTTTCGTTTCTGCTCGCATGCGCCTTGCTGTTCGCCGCCCCGTTCGCGTCCCCGGCCGCGAACCTCGAGCTTTCGCGCTACAAGGACCTGCGCAACCCCTACATGAAAGTGACGGACATCCAGGAGCGGGAGCGCTTCGAGGAGAAGTATGTGCCTTCCGGGGGCAAGGTGACGCTGCAAAAAGTGCCCTACAAGGAAGTCGTCGTGACCGGGGAACTGCGGCAAAAGCCCCCGGCGAGCATGGACGCCATGTTCGGCGGCGGCGAGGGCCAGCCCCTGCTCAAGGTCTGCATGGCGCGCTACGATGCGGCGGGCGCGCAGATCGAAGAGGAATGCCAGGGACTGCGCTTCGAGAGCATGGTCAAGGGCAACGTCGGCACGGCGCTGTTCCGCCTTCCCGAGGGCACGGCCCGCTACGAGTTCCGCCTGCCGGAAGCCAAGGGCGACAAGGGGTCGGCCATCAAGCTCTGGTATCCCACGAACTGACGGCGCACGAACGGGCCAATTTCATTGCCTTTTGAAAGCGTCCTGGTTACAGGTGGCTTTCGTTGGGATACGCGGCAAGGTTCGGCCGCGTTTCGCCCCGGGCATGCACGGGTGATCCCAGCGGCAGGGGGTTTTCATGACGCCGCCCCGCATCCTCGTCGTCGAAAAGGACCGCGCCGCGGCCGCCGCGCTGGCGGAGACGCTCGTCGCGCACGGTTACGATACGCTCGGCCCGGTCGCGTCCTGCCGCGAGGCTCTGGAAGCCGTCGAGGCCCTGCGGCCCGATCTGGCCGTCATGGAACTCCGCCTGGAGGGCGCCTGCGACGGTGCCGACGCTGCCGCGCTGCTGCATGAAGGCCACGCCATCCCCGTCATCCTGCTTTCCCGAAACGGCGATGCAAACCGTCTGGAAGCGGCGCAAAAAGCCGCCGTGTCCTGCTTCCTGCCCAATCCGCCGGACGGCGTGCGTCTGGTCGCGGCCATAGAAAAGGCCCTGGCCCGCAGCCGCCTCGAACGCGCCCGGCAACAGCTCGAAAGCCAATGCCGCGCGCTTTTCGCGGCCACGCCCACCGCATTGCTGCTTTTGACCGGCGACGGTGTCGTGTGCGACGCCAACGCGGCCGCACTGGAACTTTTCGGCTGCGGCCGGGAAGGGCTTGGCGGCGCGTCCCTGGCCGGCCTGCTCGCCCCCGGGGAGCGGGAGCTGGCCGCGGAACTGCTCGACGCGGCCCGGGGCGGCGAGACGGGACGCGTCGTGGGCCGGGGCCTGCGCCAGGACGGCTCGGTCTTTCCCGTGGCTCTGACCCTGGTGCCCCGCGTCAGCGGCGAGGACGCCCGGTTGCTGCTCGAGGCCCGCCCTGCCCGCCAGTCCGGCGTCCGGCCCGATCTGCCGGACATCGACCTGGCCGCTTCGCCCGAAGGGTTCTTCGTCGTCGACGCCAAGGACCGGCTGCGCCTGGCCAACGCCGCCGCGGGCCACGTCTTCGGCCTTTGCAGCGCGCCGCCCGCGGGCACGCCCCTTTGCGAGGCCCTGCCCGAGGAACTCGCGGCCACGCTTTCGCGCGACGCGGCCCGGGTCGTCGCCTGGAACGAGCCGGTCAAAAAAGAGATGACCGTCACCATCGACGGCGCGGACAAGACCCTGCTCGTGTGCCTGTTCCCCATGGGCCACGACGAGGGTTCGCGCATGGCCGCCGGGCTGGTCACGGACATCACCGACCGCAAGCTCCTGGAAAGCCAGCTGGCGCACATGGCCTTCCACGACCCCCTGACGGGCCTGCCCAACCGCAGCCTGTGCCTGGACCGCATCCGCCAGGCCATCGAACGCTCCAAACGGCGCGACAATTACCAGTACGCGGTCATCTTCCTGGACCTCGACCGCTTCAAGGTCATCAACGACAGCCTGGGCCACCACATGGGCGACCGGCTGCTGGAGGGGGTGGCCAAGCGGCTGCGCGAATGCGTGCGCGGCCTCGACACCGTGGCGCGCCTGGGCGGGGACGAGTTCGTGGTGCTGCTCGAGGAGACGGGCTCGTACCGGGAGATCATCCGCATCGTCAAACGCATCCGCGTCGCCATCGGCGAGGTGTTCACGCTGTGCGAGCACGACGTCCACGTCACCTGCTCCATGGGCATCGTCATAAGCCCCTGCCTCTACGAAAAACCCGAGGAGCTCCTGCGCAACGCCAACATCGCCCTGCACCGGGCCAAGGGCGAGGGCCGCAACCGCTTCAAGGTCTTCAACACGCGCATGCTGGAAGACGCCATCCGGCTCATGGACCTGGAAAACGACCTGCGCCTGGCGCTGAAGCGCGGGGAATTTTTCCTGGACTACCAGCCGATCCTGGCGCTGCGCGACCGACGACTGACGGGCTTCGAGGCCCTCGTGCGCTGGCGGCGGCCGGGCAAGGGCGTGGCCTCGCCCATGGAGTTCATCCCGGTGGCCGAGGACACCGGGCTCATCGTGCCGCTCGGGGCCTGGGTGCTGACCGAGGCCTGCCGGACCATGGCCGCCTGGCAGCGGCGCTTTCCCGAGGCGCGGGCCATGTCCATGAGCGTGAACCTGTCGGCCAAGCAGCTGGCCCAGCCCATGCTCGTGGAAGAGGTGACGCGCATCCTGCGCGAGACCGGCCTCGATCCCCACGCGCTCAAGCTCGAGATCACCGAGACGGTCATCATGGACAACCCCGAGGTGTCGATCCTCCGCCTCAAACGCCTCAAGGAACTCGGGGTGCGTCTGTCCGTGGACGATTTCGGCACGGGCTATTCCTCGCTTTCCTACCTGCAACGTTTTCCCATCGATACGCTCAAGGTGGACCGGGCTTTCGTCAGCGACATCGAGGCCCGCGAGAACCGCAAGATCGTGGGCGCGGTGGTGGCCCTGGCGCACAGCCTGGGGCTCGACGTGGTGGCCGAGGGCGTGGAGCTCGAGACGCAGTCCGACGTGCTCACGGGCTTCGCCTGCGAGGCCGGGCAGGGGTTCCTGTTCTCCCGTCCCGTCTGCGGCGACGAAGTCGAGCGGATGCTCGGCGCGGCCGCATGCCCCGGGGAAACGTCCGTTTCCTGAACGCGCTTCCCACAGCGGCCCCGTCAGGGGCGCAGTTTTTCCAAACGCATCGGGCGCGGGCGCATGCTCCCGTGGCGGCCTGCCGCCACGTTGTTTCCCCTGTGTGGGCCTGAAGGGCTGAAGGCTGCTTTTGCGGTGACGCCATAAGACTGTTGCAGTCGACAAGACGCGAAGGTAAAATATTCAAGATATCGGAGTAATAATATCTTGTTTATATGGTTATGGATGGCGTCGGCATGAGGCCTCTGGCAGGTTTGTATAAGGAAATAGATATGAAAAATTTGAAACTTGGCTTCAAGATCGGCATGGGTTTCGGCGGCCTCATTCTCATCGCCTGCGCCCTCGGCCTGCTTGGGGTGTTCAACATGCGCAGCGTGGAAACGACTTCTGCGTCGCTCTCGCAGCAGTATATCCCGGAAACGGGTATCGCCAACGAAATCGAGCGCACGTCCATGTTGACCATGCACGCCATGCGCAGCTACGCCCTGAGCCTGGACCAGAAATACAGGGATCAGGCCAAGACCGAAACCGAGGCCGTACGCAAGGCACTGGCCCAGGCCAGGGAGCTTTCGGCCAAGTATCCCTCGCTCGTGCGCCTCAAGGCCGACATTCCCAAAGCCGAGGCCGCGGCCGAATCCTATTTCGCCCTGGCCGCGGAAACGGAAACACGCATCAAGTCCCTGGCCGATTCGCGAAAGGCCATGGATGCGGCGGCAACTGATTTCGTCAAAAGCGTGGACTTGTTGTCGGAAAGCCAAAGAAAGCTGTTCGCCCAGGAGATCCGGAACGACGCCGGGACGGCGAACCTCCAGGATCGCCTGGAGAAGCTGGCCGACGTCGCCGCGATCACCGAAATCGGCTTCGACATCCGGGTGCGCAATTTCAAGGCCCAGGCCATGAACGACCGGACAATCCGCCAGCAGGCGTTACAACTGTTTCCCAAGGTCGAGGCCATGGTCGGCAAGTTGGCCGGTGCCATGCGCACTGCGGAAAACAAGAAGGAAGCCGCCGATGTGGAACAGTCCCTGGGGCTGTACAAAAAGTCGATGACGACGTTCGACGCCGATATGGCCGCTCTGGACGAACTCGGTGCCAAGCGCAACCAGGCGGCTTCGCGGATCGAGGAATTGGCCAAGGAAATGGCCCAGGCAGGCATGACCAATACCCAGCGTCTGGCCGACGCGGCCGTGTCCGAACTCTCCATGGCCAGCACGATCCTGGTGTCGGGCCTGGCCGTCGCCCTGGTCGTGTGCGTGGGCATCGCCATGTACCTGACCCGGGCCATCACCCGGCCCATCCTTATGTCCGTGGCCTTTGCCGACCGGGTGGCAGGCGGCGACCTCGACGGGGTCCTCGACGTGCGCCAGGGCGACGAGGTGGGCAAGCTCGCGGACAGCCTGCGGGCCATGGTCGAGCGGCTCAAGGAGCGCATCCGCGAGGCGGACGTCCGCTCGGCCGAGGCCGCCGAGGAGGCGCGCAAGGCCCGTGAGGCGATGGCGCAGGCCGAGGCGGCCGAGCGCGACGCCATGGCCAAGCGCGACGCATGCTCGCCGCCGCCGCCACCTTGCAGGAAGTGGCGCAGGCTACGGCCGCGGCCTCGGAAGAGCTTTCGGCACAGATCGAGCAGGCGAGCAACGGGGCGCAGCAGCAGTCCCAGAGCGCCGGCGAGACCGCCACGGCCATGGAAGAGATGAATTCCACCGTACTCGAGGTGGCCAAAAACGCCTCCAGCGCCGCGGGCACGGCCGAGCAGGCCAAGGAAAAGGCCACGCGCGGCAAGGCGGTCGTGGGTGAAGTCGTACACGGCATCGCCGAAGTGCAAAACCACGCCCAGGAGTTGCAACAGGACATGGAGGCGCTCGGCGAACGGGCCAAGGGTATCGGCGCGATCATGAACGTGATTTCCGACATCGCGGACCAGACGAACCTGCTTGCGCTCAACGCCGCCATCGAGGCCGCCCGCGCCGGCGAGGCCGGCCGGGGGTTCGCCGTGGTCGCCGACGAGGTGCGAAAGCTCGCCGAGAAGACCATGAGCGCGACCAAGGAGGTCGGCGAGGCCGTGACCGGCATCCAGCAGGGCACGGCCGGCAATGTGGCGAAGGTGAAGAAGACCGTGGAGACCATCGCGCACACCACGAGCCTGGCCAACCAGTCCGGCGAGGCCCTCAATGAGATCGTGACCCTGGCCGACATGGTGGCGAACCAGATTCAGTCCATCGCCACGGCTTCGGAGCAGCAGTCGGCCACGAGCGAGGAGATCAACCGCAGCATCGAGTCCATCAACCGCATTTCCCTGGAGGCTTCGGAGGGCATGCGGCAATCGGCGCAGGCCGTGGGCGAGATGGCCGAGCAGTCGAGCGTGCTCACGCGCCTGATCGCCGAGATGCGCGGCGGGGAGGCCCCGGCCGCGCCCGCGCACGCCAAAAAGGCCCGCGCGCTGCCCAGGGGATAGGCGGCCGCGCCGCCGCAGGATCGTTTCCGCTTTTTCACGGGGGCGCGGCGAGGGCCCGCGCCCCCCGTTTTTTTTGAGAGAAGGCCGGGCGGCGTGCGCGATCGCCGTCGCAACCACGCCAGAACGCACGCCATGTTGGCGGGCGCATCCCGGCGTTCAGGGAACGGATGCGCTCGGGAGGGGGATGCGGGCCTTGCGCGGCGTGCGGAGGGGGATTACATATATGCCTTGTGCATATGGTATGCACTGTATGCATTGCTCCCCTGCGCATGAGGTAACCACAATGGCCATGCCGATCAAGCCCACCCCTGTCCTCTACGACCGGGAGGCGCAAAATTTTGAGCGGAAGATCGCGGAGGACGTTGGTTCTCCGATGAAGGTGACGTGCGCCCCAAGCCTCGACAAAGCCAAGTCCCTGGTCTTTGGTCGTGACAAGCAGCCCGCGAAATAGCTACGAAGATTCCGACTGCATCTTGAAGCCCGTGAATGACTTTGCGTTGTTCGCGGGCTTTTCATGTGGCGATGCGGACCTTGACGATTTTTTTAATAACGAAGCAAAACCGCACGACGACCAGCTTCTGGCGAAGATCTACTCGTTTCATCTCAAGGGCGAGAAGTCCGTGTCCGATGCCGTGGCCTTTTGCAGCATGTCAAACGACTCGGTTAAGCTGTCCAACAGGAAAAAAAGCCGGACATTCCCTGAAGGCAAGCGCTACAAGTCGTATCCCACCGTGAAGATTGGACGCCTGGGGACACGTAGCGAGTACCAGGGCAAAAGCATCGGCTCGCGCCTTCTGTGGGCCATCAAGGTTCTCTTTATAACGGACAACCGGACGGGCTGCCGTTTCGTTACGGTTGATGCCTACAATAATCTAAGAGCGATAAGTTTTTATATGAAAAACGACTTCATCTTCCTCACCGATGAAGACAAATCGGACCAGAGCAGGTCCATGTACTGTGACTTGCTCAGGTTTAAGAACAGCTTGGCGGACACCGGTTAACCCAGCGAAGTCCGCAACCCTTTGTTCATGCAGCCGATGCCAAAACGCCGGGCGGCCCCTTGCGGAGCCGCCCGGCGTTTTTGTGCGCTATCGCGATGGCCGGCTATTCGGCCATCAGCTTCTTGATGCGGTCCTTGAGCTCGCGCAGCCGCGCCAGGCGTTCGCCGAGCGCTTCCTGCTTCTCGCGCTCCTTGGCCACCACTTCGGCCGGGGCGCGGGAGACGAAGTCGTCGTTGCCGAGCTTTTTTTCCACGACGGTCAGCTCCTTGACCGTCTTCACCTCTTCTTTCGACAGGCGCAGGTACTCCACGTCGAAATCCACCGCGCCGGAAAGCGGCACGAAAAGCGCGCACGTGCCCGCCGCCGTCGAGGCCGAGGCCCTCGGCGCGGTGACCTCCGGGCCGGCCTCGAACCGCTCGAGCTTGGCCAGGAAGGAAATCATGGCCGCGTTGGCCGAAAGCGCCGCCGCCTGCGCCTCGTTTTCCGTGTGCACCAAAGCCGTGAGCTTGATCCCGGGATTGATGTTGAGCTCGGCCCGGATGTTGCGCACGCCGACCACAACGGCCTTTACAAGCTCCATGTCCGCCTCGGCCGCGTCGGAGACGAGCTCCGGCCGCGCCGGCGGATAGGGCATGCGGGCGAGGTTGGGGTCGGCCGTTTCCGGCAGCTTGCTCCAGATTTCCTGCGTCACGAAGGGGATGATGGGATGGAGCAGGGTGAGGACTTCCGAAAGGACGGTTAAAAGCACGCGCTTGGCCGCGCCCTTTTTCGCCGCGTCCTCGCCGCCGAGGTCCACCTTGGCCATCTCCAGATACCAGTCGCAGAATTCGCGCCAGAAAAAGCCATAGAGCTCCTGCGCCGCCTCGTTGAACTGGTAGCCCTCGATGGCCCGGGAAACCGTCCCCTTGAGGCGTTCCAGGCGCGAAAGGATCATGGCGTGGCACAGTCCGGCCTCGGCCGCCTCGGCCAGGGGCGTCGCCGGCGCGCCGTCGCCCACGTGCATGAGCGCGAAGCGGGCCGCGTTCCACAGCTTGTTGATGAAGTGGCGGTAGCCCTCGATGCGCTCCTCGGACAGCTTGATGTCGCGGCCCATGGCGGCGAACGCGGCCAAGGTGAAGCGCAGGGAGTCCGTGCCGTAGCGGTCCACCATGACGAGCGGGTCGATCACGTTGCCGAGCGACTTGCTCATCTTCTTGCCCTCGGCGTCGCGCACCAGGGCGTGGATGTAGACCTGCTTAAACGGCACCTCGTGCATGAAGTGCAGGCCCATCATCATCATGCGGGCCACCCAGAAGAAAAGGATGTCGAAGGCCGTGACCAGCACCGAGGTGGGGTAGAACGTCTTGAGTTCCCTGGTCTCGTCCGGCCAGCCCATCGTGGAAAAGGGCCACAGCGCCGAGGAGAACCAGGTGTCGAGCACGTCCGGGTCGCGTGTGAGCAATGTGCCGCCGCAGGCCGGGCATTCCGTCGGGTCCTCGCGCGAGACGATCAGCTCGCCGCAGGCGTCGCAGGTCCAGGCCGGAATGCGGTGGCCCCACCAGATCTGGCGCGAGACGCACCAGTCGCGGATGTTGTCGAGCCAGTCGTAATAGACCTTGGTCCACTGGTCGGGCAGGATGGCGGTGCGGCCGTGTTCCACGGCTTCGCGCGCCGCTTTGGCCAGGGGCCCGGTTTTGACGAACCACTGCTTGGACACGTAGGGCTCGATGACCGTGCGGCAGCGGTAGCACTCACCCACGTTGTGCTCGTAGTCGCGGATGTCGTCGAGGAGCTTGAGTTCCTTGAGGTCCTCGATCACGGCCTTGCGCGCCTCGAGCCGATCGAGGCCGCGGTATTTTTCGGGCGCGTTTTCGTTGATGCGCCCGGCCTCGTCCTGCACGGCGATGACGTCGAGGCCGTGTTTGCGCCCGAGCTCGAAGTCGTTCATGTCGTGGGCCGGCGTGACTTTGAGGCACCCCGTGCCGAATTCGCGCTCCACGTAGGCGTCGGCGATGATGGGCAGGCGCCGGCCGACCAGCGGCAGGATGACATGCTTGCCGACAAACTCCTTGTAGCGCTCGTCTTCGGGGTGCACGGCCACGGCCGTGTCGCCAAGGAGCGTCTCCGGGCGGGTGGTGGCGATGGTGACGAACGTGTCTTCCATGCCCTCCACGGGATAGCGGATGTGGTAGAGCTTGCCGATGTGCGGGGCGTATTCCACTTCGAGGTCGGCCAGGGCGGTGTGGCAGCGCGGGCACCAGTTGATGATGTAGTCGCCCCGGTAGATGAGCCCCTCTTCGTAGAGGCGCACGAACACCTCGCGCACGGCGCGGGAGAGTCCCTCGTCGAAGGTGAAGCGTTCCCGGGTCCAGTCCACGGACGCGCCCAGCCGTTTGATCTGGTTGAGGATCTTGCCGCCGTATTCCTCGCGCCAGGCCCAGACGCGCTCGACGAAGGCCTCGCGGCCCAGGGCCTCGCGGGACGTGCCTTCCGCGGCGAGCTTGCGCTCGACCACGTTTTGCGTGGCGATGCCGGCGTGGTCCGTGCCGGGCACCCACAGGACCTTGCGGCCGCGCTGGCGGTGGTAGCGGCACAGGATGTCCTGGATGGTGACGTTGAGGGCATGGCCCATGTGCAGGGCGCCGGTGACGTTGGGCGGCGGGATGACGATGCTGTAGGGCTCGCCCGGGCCGTCGGGGTCCGGGGTGAATGTCTTTTCGTCCTGCCAGTACGCGATCCAACGGGCTTCGACGTCGGCCGGCTCGTATCCCTTGGAGAGGGCCTCGCTGGTCATTGTGCGCTCCTTCGAAAAAACGCGGCGCGTTGCGCCGCTTCGGCCGCCCTGGATACAAAAGATCGGGGCCGATGTCACGGCCCGGCCCCCATGGCGGCTTCGTACGGCTTGCCGGCCGTCCGCTCTCCCGATAGGCTTTTCCCATGGCCGCGTCCATCCGGGTCCTGTGGGACCATTCGCAGTTGTGGGGTTTGCTCGTCTGCCGGGGGCTCGCCGCCGTGGGCGCGGATTTCGCCCCCGTGACCTGCCGGGAGGTGGCCGATGGGGCGCTTTCCCGCGAGACGCCACGGCTTTTGCTCGTGCCCGGCGGGTTCGCCAAACGCAAATTCGCGGCTCTTGGGCCGCACGGCGCGCGCGCCGTGCGGGAATACGTCACCCGGGGCGGCTCCTATTTCGGGATCTGCGGCGGGGCGGGACTGGCGCTGTCCCATGCCGACGGGCTGCGGCTTTGCTCCTGGACGCGGCGCACCTTCACGGACCGGCTCGACCATCTGGTCAGCGGCCACGTGCGCCTGCGCCTCGACCCGGACTCGGCCCTGTGCCCGGCGTCTCTGCCGGTAGGGCTTTGCGTGCCGGTATGGTGGCCGGCCGGGTTCGCGCCTCCCCTTGGCGGAAGCGACCCCGACGTGGCCGTGGCCGCCGCCTACGACGGGCCGGGGCCGGACCTGATGCTCGCCGATATTCCCCTGGGCGCGATGCCCGAGGCGCAGCTCGCCGCCTGCCGGGAGCGTTTCGGCGTGCGCCTGCCGCCCGCCTTCCTCGACGGCGCGGCCTGCGTGCTGACCGGCAGCAGCGGCCGCGGGCGCTACGTCCTGTCGCACGCCCACCTGGAGACGCCGGATTCGCCCGAGGCCAACGCCTGGTTTGCCCGCATCCTGGGGGTGCTGACCCGGGAGGGCCGCCTGGAGACGGGCGTGCCGGCCTGGGACCCGGATACGGAGCCCGTGCGCTTCGACGACCCGCATCTTGCCGCCGCCAGGGAGGCCCTGGCCGGGGCCGTGGACGCGGGGCTCGCGTCCCGGTTGCTGTTTCGACGAAACACCTGGCTGCTCGGCTGGCGTCCGGGCATGCCCGGCTTCTCCCTGTCGAGCCTGTCGGGCATGCTCGCCGGCGCGGCCGCCGCGCGGCCGAACGACGCGGCCCTTGCCTACTGGCGGCAGGCGGGGCCGGATTTCGCCGCGCGCATGCAGGCCTTTGCCGCGCGGCTGCGCATCTTCTTCCCGGCCAAGCGCCTGGCCATCACCCTGTCGCTCGTGGACGGACCGGAGCGCACGCCTCCGGACCTCGCCGCCGAGCGCCGTGAGCTTTTTGGCGCGTCGCCCGGCGGCGGCGGGCTCTGCGGCGAACTGGCCGACATCCTCGACGGCCTGCTGCTGCGGCTTTTTGCCTGAATTCCCGCCATGTTCGCCTCAGCGCAGGGCGCAGGCCCGGGCGCAGCGCTCCCGCATCACTGCTTCGGGAAGCCCCAGGTGGGCGGCGACGCAGGCCTGGCACAGGGTCGGCGGCTCGCCAAGAGCCATGCCGCCGGCCCGAGCGTTTTCCAGCACCATCTCGAAGACCGCCTCGGCCAGATCGGCCCGGGCCGGGGTTTGCGCGACGGATCGGCCGGGTGAAACCGGGCTTGCCGCAGGATGTTCTGTAAAGGCCAGCGCCAGGCAAACGAAGGCGACGAGGGCCGCGCCCGCAAGGATTTTCTTGACAACGGACATGCTGTGCCTCCCGGAGAAAAGGGGTTGCGCCCGGCCTTTACGAGGGCACGGGCGTATGCCATAGGCCAGGAAGCATCGGATGTAGCAGGCCGGCGGGGAGGCGATCCAATCGCAATGACGGAAGCGGTGCTTCCGTTTCCCTGAAGGCCGGGCGACGCGACGCCGGGAGGGGCGTTGTGGAATACTACCATCTGCGGACCTTCGTGGCCGTGGCCGAAGAAGAGCACCTGACCCGGGCGGCCGAGCGCCTGCATGCCAGCCTGCCGGCCGTCAGCGCCCATGTGCGCGGGCTGGAGGACGAGCTCGGCGTGCCGCTTTTCGTGCGCACGCCGAAAGGCATGCGCCTGACGGACGAGGGCAAGGCGCTCTTGGCCGAGGCCAGACGGGCGCTGTCGGGCCTCGACGCCGTGCTCAAACGGGCCGGGGCGCTCAAGCGCGAAGTCACGGGCGTGGCCCGCATCGGGCTCAACAACGAAGCGGCCCGGATGCGGGTGCCGGAACTGTTGGCCGTGCTCGGCCGGCGGCATCCCGGGGTGGAAGTGCATCTGGTCAATTCCAGTTCGCCGCGCATCCTGGACGCCGTGCGCCAGGACAAGCTCGACCTGGGATTCGTCTACGACAACATCATCGAGCCGGGTGACGGGGTGGCGGCCCTGAACCTCGAGAACGTGCCCATGGCCGTGGTCGGCCCCACCTCCTTCGCCGCGCGGATGCGCCAGGCGGACTGGGAGGCTCTGGCGGGCATGCCATGGGTCTGGTTCTCGGACCGCTGCCCGTTCCAGTACCTGCTCGAGACGTCGTTTTCCTGCCGGTCCCTGGCCATCAACAAGGTCATGGTCGGGGACAACGACGCCACGCTGCGCACCCTGGTCGCGGCCGGCATCGGGCTCACGCTCCTGCGCCGCGACGACGCCCTGGACGCCGCCGCCGCCGGCGAGGTCTGCCTGTGGGAGTGCGCGGAGTTGTCGCTGACGCTGTCGCTGGTGCATCGCCGGGACCGGGCCGGGGACCGGGTCATCGCGGCCGTGGCCGCGGCCGTGGCCGAGGTCTGGGGGCTGCCGGGACATCGGCGCTGACCGCCGAATAGGCGCATTGGGATTTTATTGCGGGAGAAGGAAACGTATATGGGCGAGACGGCGACGCCCGGCCAGGGTTCGTTTTCCTGGCGGGTCGCGTTCGGTTTGGCGGTCCTGGGACTGACCCTTGCGGTCATGGCCCTGGCCCAGTCGAGTCACGACGAGGACGATCCCACGGCCAACCAGGTCTTTTCCGGCGGCGCGTTCGGCTATGCCGATCCGGCGGGCAGGCAGGTGCTCGTGCCCGTGGAAACGGGACTGGCCCGGGGCATGAAGGGCTTTCGCCAGGCCGTGGCCGCGCCCGGCCGGATCGTACCCCTGACCTTTGCCGGGGTACGCCGGGGCGGCGACGCCGACCGGGACGGGATCACGGAATTTCACGAGACGCCCGGCGCGCTTTTCGCGGCCGGGGGCCAGATCGGGGCGGGCGGCGACGTGTTCGTGGCCACGGACGGATTTCTGGCCGCGCGCCGCGTGCTCGGCGTCACGCCTCTTGCCGGCGAAGGCGACGGGCGGGAATGCCCGGCCGCGCTGCGCGACACCCTTGCCGCCCGGGCGGGGCGGCCCGTGCTGTGGTGCCGCAACGTGGCCGCGGTGGAAGGCGGCGGCGTGCTGCACCTGGCCCGGTTCGCGCCGCGGGGCCGCGACGAGCTGGTCACGCTGGCCTATGCCGACCGCCAGGGCCTCGTGTACCTCGATTACCCGGCGACGACCGACCCGGGCGGCACTTGGCGCGAGGACGACGGCGGGGAATTCCCGGTCGCGGGCTACACGCCCCTTTTCGCCTTCCGCACCGCCGACGGCCTGGAACTCGCCGTGCGCGTGGCCGGCAGCGAAGGCGCGGCCATGGACCTCTACCGCCAGGAAGGCGACGCGTTCGTGCCGTTCGTGGCCGCGTCCTGGCCAAGGCCGTGATCGCCATGCAGCATGACGACACTCCGGGGCGGCCGGAAACCCCGGCCGAGGTGGCCTGGTTGCGACGGGACGGATTTTCGGCCATTCGGGCCTGGCGGGAGCACCTGGGCGTGTCGCGGGAAGAGCTGGCCTTGCGCCTTGGCGTGTCGCCGCCGGCCGTGGCCCAGTTCGAAGCGGCCAAGGCGAGGCCCCGTGCGGCCATGCTCAAAAAGGTCGCCGCCGCCCTGGGTATATCCTGGGAACTCTTGCGCGAGGATGGCTGAACCGGCCGGAATCGGCCGCAGGAAATTATGCGCGCCGCGCCGCCTTCCGGGCGGCGCGGCGCGTTTCGTTTTTTACTGCTGCGGGTTGAAGACCTGGAAGGTCTTCTTGATCTGGGAGCCGTCTTCGGCGGTGGCAGTCAGGGTCCAGTCGCCGCTGGCCATCTCCCATTCCTTCTCGAAGGTGAACGTGCAGTTGTATTCCTTGCCCGTGACCACGTCGACCGTGGACTCGGTATTGAAGACCACGGCGTTTTTCGCCGGGTCGATGATGCCGGGCGAGGCGGTGACGACCTTGACCTTGGAGGCGCCGCCTTCGGGCTTCAAGGTGCGGAAGCGCATGCCGAAGGTGGTGCCCAGCTTGCGGGGCACGGAGGTGGTGGCGAGCGTCAGGGCGCCGCTGGCGTCATAGATGCCGTAGTCCACCAGCACGATGGTCGGTTCCTTCGGTTTCTCGTCCTTGCCCCCGAAGCCGAAGAAATTGAGCGTCGAGGAACAGGAAGCAAGAAGCAGGCACAACACGGGCAATATCGCAAGCAGGCGTTTCACGCGCATCCTCCAGGGCGGCACAGGCCGTTATGTTCTTTATGTCTGCCCACATGACCCCAAGCGTCGCCTGTGTCAAGGGAAGTCCCGGGCCGCGTCAGGCCCGGGCGGGCTCTCCGAAGCACAGGGAGGCCAGGGGCGTGGTCTCCGCAAAAAAGGCGTCCAGGGCCTCGCGCTGCGCCGCGGCGAGGCGCAGGCCGGACACGGGCAACGGTCCCGGGCTGCCGCCGTACAGCACCACGGCCCGGTCGATGCAGGCCGCGGGCACGAAATCCGCGGTCAGTTGCAGGCGCGTGCCCGTGCTTTCCTCGAAGACCGCAAGGGGCCGGGGATAGCGGGTCTTTCCCGGGCCGAGCACGAGGTTGCCCGTGCGGATGAGCGTCTCCTCGACCCGCGTCGGCGGCACGGCCGCCCATTTGCCGAGCAGTTCGAAAAAAAGCGGGCGCAGTGCCAGATAGTAATACGGGTCCAGCTTGAGCGCCGCAGAGGCCCCGGGGACGTTCAAGATCGCTGGGGATTCCGCGTAGCTGCGGCCCAGGCCCCGTTCGAGCCGGGTCAGGATGTCGGCGTAGTCCACGAGCATGACGGCGCACCTCCACGGTTGCGGGCCGCGTCGAGCAGATAGGCGGACAACCCGCCCAGGTCCCGGGGCGTGCGCCCGAAAACCTCACGCCAGACCTCGTCGGATTCCATACAGAAATACAGCCCCCGGGTGAAGCCATGCCGGGCGAGTCTGCCTGCCATGAAACGGAATTGTCGCACGCGAAGGGGCCGCAGCAGCCGTTTCTTGCCGTCCGCGCCGAGGGTGAATTCGCCGAGCATGTACAGCGGCAGTTCCCGGCCTTCGGCGGCAAGCCTGCCCGGAAGCTCCGGCAGGCAGCGAAACGACCCGAGGCTCATGTAGGCGATGTCTTCCGGGCGCAGGAAATCGAAAATCATGTCCACGGCGGCGGCGTAGCCAGCCTCCCAGCCGGGGAAAAAGCAGATCGGATCGAAGTGCAGGCAGACGCGGTAGCCCGCGGCGACGCAGGTTTTCGCGGCGGCGAGTCGCGCTTCGAGGGACGCCGTGTCCCGCTCCTCCCGGGCCACGATGGCCGGAGCGTTGAACGACCAGGCCGGCAGCACCCGGTCCGGCCTGGGATCGGCTTCCATCCAGCCGAGGTCCGCGGTCTTGGACTTGAGCTCCAACGTCACGTTGTCGAAGCCCTTGAGAAACCCGAGTATCTCCCGCGTGTGCCCGGTGACGGGCTCGAGCGCCAGCGAATCGGCGAACTGCCCGGTGCCCACGCGGAAAGGGCGCGTGCGGTCGCGGCCGAAGATGCCCCCGAGCTCGTCGAACATGGCGTCGGTATTGGCAAAGGCCGTGAGCGTGCGGTCGCGGAAATAGGCGCGCAGGATGCAGTACGAGCAGTCCATGGGGCAGTTCTCGCCGATGTGCACGATCTGGTAGCCGCAGCAGCGGTAATGGCGCGTTGCCGGGCAGGGGCGCAAAAACCGCCCCCTGTGCGCCTTGACGTGCAGTGCCCGCCCGCCGCCCGGGGCCTTGGGCAGGGCGTCGCCGGGCGCAAGGACCACATGGGCGGCCTGCGGCAGGGCCGCCGCGGCCCGTGCGGCCATGGCCGTGCCCGCGACGGAAGCGTCCACGGCAAGCAGCGTGATGTCCCAGGGCGCGCCGCTCATGCGGGATCGTCCTCATGGGCCACGCGCAAAAGGCGCGGCAGGTCGGGCGCGGCGGCCATGGCCGCGATGTCCGCGGCGATGCGCGCGAGTTCGGCCGGGCTTTTTGCCGTGGCGGTCACGATAACGGCGTCGGCCTCGAAGCCCTGGCTTGGCGACAGGCGCGCCTTGCTGCCCTTGGGCGTCACGGTGCGGCTGAGGGCCGCGAAACGCGCCTCGAGCGTGGTCGTGGCCGGATAGCGCGCCCGGCGCAGCGCCGCGAGCACGCCTGCGGCCAAATCATTGGGGGAAAGCCCCCGGCCGGGCAAATCCAGCGCGCCGCTGCGGCCAAGGGTCGCCTCGGGCGCTTCCCCGGCCAGCCGCGCGGCTTCGCTCAGCCAGGTGAGGGCATTGCCGAGGTTGGCCCGGGACCAGCGCACGGCGGTCAGCAGCGGCCAAAGGGCATCGAGCGTGGCCGCACTGAGCGCCGCGAGCGCGCCGGCCGCGCCGAGCGGCACATGGCCCGCTTCGAGCAGGGCGTCGAGGGCCGGCGGCAACGCCAGCCAGCGGGAAACGAGCGCCCCGCGCCGGTCGCCGTCCGGGAACAGTCGTGGCGCGGCCAGGGTTTCGTAGGCCTCCGGGCCGCCTGCCGCGACGAAATAGCGCGCGGCGGCCACGGCCATGGCGTCGGTCACGGCGCGGCCGAGGTTGGAGGCCAGGTAGACCGCACCCAGGCGCAGGGGCTCGGGCAGGGCGGCCAGTTCCGGTTCCATGTCCTGGGGTTCCACTGCCACGGCGCAAAGCGTGCGGCCGCGCAGCGTGCGCAGCACGGCGGCCCTGCGCGCGCCCGCGGCCAGCACGGGCCGGCCTTCGCCAGTGAATACCAGGGCCGGGGTCGTCTGGCCGATTGAGGCCAACGACGCGGTCAGGGCGTCGTCCGGCGGTGTCGCCCAGAACAGGTGCGGCGCGTCGAGGTCCAGATCACGCGGGTGTAAAAAGAGTGGCTGCACGGTGTCGTTTTTATTACGGTTTTTCCGTAGATTTTGTGATTTCAAGGAGTTGGCGTCTTGACAAGGGGGTGACGCCTGCCTCACTATGCCTAAACTCGTGCAAAAGCCAAGGGCCGCAAGCGGCCCGGAAACGCGCGCTCCGTTCTTTCTCTTGGTTTGCAAAGACTCCACGCCGCCTTCCCCGGCGGTTGGCCATACGGCGCTTGCGGCCCGCTCCCGCGCGGCCCCGCCCCGCGATGCCCCCTGCGTCGCCCTCGCACGAAACCGCGTTTCCTGCGCGGATGCGCCATTTGCGTCTTTGGGTTGCACTCATGTCGGCATGCTTTGCAGTTACCGAACGCGACAACAAGGGAGAAGGGAATGTCGGACAACCTTGCCAGCCAACGCACCTATGCCCTGATCGGCCACGGCGGATGCGGCAAAACCTCGGTGGCCGAAATGCTCCTTTTTACCACCGGAGCCGTGGGGCGCCTTGGCAAGATCGAGGAGGGAACCACGGCGCTCGACTACGAGCCCGAGGAAATCAAACGCCGGGGCAGCACGCAGCCGGGCCTGGCCACCTACCAGTTCAATAAAAACCGCCATTTTCTCCTGGACGTCCCGGGCGACGGCAGCTTCAACGGCGACCTGCCCTTTCTGCTGCGCGCCGTGGACGGCGTCGTGTTCGTCGTCGATGCCGTGGACGGCGTCAAGCCGCTGACCAAGAAACTCTGGGGCGAGGTCGTCAAGCTCGGCCTGCCCGCCGTCTTTTTCATCAATAAAATGGACCGCGACCGCGCCGATTTCGACATGGCGCTTTCCGGCATCCGCGAGAAGCTCGGGGTCAAGACCTACGTCCAGAACCTGCCCATCGGCGCCAAGGAAGCGTTTACGGGCGTGGTCAACGTCCTGGAGGGCAAGGCCTATCTCTTCGACGACAAGGGCGGCGTGACCGAAGGCCCCATTCCCGACGACATGGCCGACGAGGTCGAGACCCTGCGCGAGACCATGGTCGAGGAAATCGCCGTTGCCGACGAACAGCTCATGGAGCGCTACCTCGAAGGCGAGGAGATTTCCACCGAGGAACTGCTCGCCACGGTGCACAAGGCCACGCTTTCCGGCCAACTGTGCCCGGTATGCTGCGGTTCGGCGCTCAAAAACATGGGCGGCGCGCGCCTTTTGGCCGCCGTGCAGAATTTCCTGCCCGGCCCCCTGGAAGGGGCTGACGGCCCGAAAATCGTCACCACGGAAAGCGGCGACATCCCCGTTTCCGAATCCGGCCCGGTGGTGGCCTTCGTCTTCAAGACGCTTTTCGATCCCTTCGCGGGCCAGCTGTCCATGACCCGTGTGCTCACGGGCACGCTCAATACGAACCAGGACCTGCAAAATCCCGTCACCGACACCCTGGAGCGCGCCGGCCAGATCCTTTTGCCGCTCGGCAAGGAGACCGTCATCTCCAAGGAGCCGGCCGGCCCCGGCTCCATCGTCGCCCTGGCCAAGCTCAAGGACACGGCCACCGGGAACACCCTGTGCGACCCGAAAAAGCCCGTGATCGTGCCCGCGCCGGTCCTGCCGCCGCCCATGATTTCCTACGCCCTGGCCCCTGCCGAAAAGGGCGACGAGGACAAGGTGTTCGCGGCCATGACAAAGCTCCTTGACGAGGACATCACGCTCTCCATCACCCGCGACGAGGAGACCGGCGACATCCTGCTTTCCGGCATGGGCCAGACGCACCTGGAAACGGCCGTGGAAAAGGCCAAGCGCCGCTTCAAGGTCAGCCCGGTCCTCAAGGCTCCCAAGATTCCCTACCGCGAATCCGTCAAAGGCAAGGTCGAGGTGCAGGGCCGGCACAAGAAGCAGACCGGCGGCCGCGGCCAGTTCGGCGACTGCTGGATCCGCATGGAAGGCCAGGCGCGCGGCGCGGGCTACGAGTTCGTGGACGCCATCGTCGGCGGCGCGATTCCGCGCCAGTACATCCCGGCCGTGGACAAGGGCGTCGTGGAATCCGCCGCGCGCGGCTACGTCGCCGGCTATCCCATGGTGGACTTCAAGGTGACGCTCTACGACGGCTCCTTCCACACCGTGGACTCGTCGGAAATGGCGTTCAAGATCGCCGGTTCCATCGCCTTCAAGGCGGCCTGCGAAAAGCTCAAGATATCGCTGCTCGAACCCATCGTGCTCGTGTCCGTGAGCTGCCCGGACGAATACATGGGCGACATCATCGGCGACCTCTCCAGCCGGCGCGGCAAGGTGCTGGGCTCGGATTCCACGGGCGGCATCACCGAAATCCAGGCCCACGTGCCCATGGCCGAGATGCAGGAATACGCCAAGACGCTCAGTTCCATGACCGGCGGCCAGGGCGCGTTCACCATGGCCTTCGACCACTACGAGGAATGCCCGCCGCCGATCGCCGAAAAGGTGATCGCGGAGAGCAGGAAGAAGGAAGAGTAGGAAGGAATCGGGGCGCTGCCCCGAACCCCCCGGGGGGCATGATGCCCCCCGGACCCCCTCGGTGGCGGGGTTGGAAACGCGGCGACGCGTCCGACGGCTTTGCGGCGGTCGCGTC